>NZ_QWBU01000001.1 GCF_003432075.1 Shinella sp. WSJ-2
TGCGCCGCGAAGTCGGCATGGTGTTCCAGCACTTCAACCTCTTCCCGCATCTGACGATCCTGGAAAACTGCACGCTGGCGCCGATCTGGGTGCGCAAGATGCCGAAGAAGGACGCCGAGGAAGTGGCAATGCACTATCTGAAGCGCGTCAAGATCCCGGAACAGGCCAACAAGTATCCCGGCCAGCTCTCCGGCGGCCAGCAGCAGCGCGTGGCGATCGCCCGCTCGCTGTGCATGAAGCCGAAGATCATGCTGTTCGACGAGCCGACTTCTGCACTCGACCCGGAAATGGTCAAGGAAGTGCTCGACACGATGGTGTCGCTGGCCGAGGAAGGCATGACCATGCTGTGCGTGACCCACGAAATGGGCTTCGCCCGCCAGGTCGCCAACAGGGTGATCTTCATGGACCAGGGCCAGATCGTCGAGCAGAACTCGCCGGCCGAATTCTTCGACAACCCGCAGCACGAGCGCACGAAACTCTTCCTCAGCCAGATCCTGCATTGAGCGCAGACGTCGCGGAGACATGGAAAGGCGGGCCGGAGCCCGCCTTTTTTCATTTTTCCCGCAGCTCTGCCCTGAGTTTCAACGGGCTTGCGCCAAAATGGTTGCGGAAAGCGCGGGAAAACGCCGAGAGGCTGTCGAAGCCCGAACGCAGCGCCACTTCCTGCATGGAGAGCGGCGTGTCGCGCACCATACGCTGGGCCGCCGTTAGCCGGAGGCGCAGATAGTATTTGCCCGGTGCCGTCCCAAGTCCGTTGGTGAATAGCGTCTCCAGCTTGCGCGTCGAAAAGCCGAGCCGGCGGGCAAGGGCCGCGATGGTCAGCGGCCGGTCGATCGTGCGCTCCATCAGACGGATCGCGGAGGCAAGCTCCGGCTGGTGTTCACCCAGGCGCCCGAGCGAGACGAGCGGCTGGGCATCCGTCGCCGCATGGGTCTGGTCGTAAACGAAGACGCTCGCCACATCGAGCGCCACGGCAGAGCCGAAGCGCTCGCGCACCAGATGCAGCATCATGTCGAAGGTCGGCGACGCGCCGCCGGAGGTCCAGAGCGGTCCATCGGTGACGAAACGATCGGCGCGTACGTTGAGCGCGGGAAAGGCAGCGGCGAAATCCTCCAGCTCCTCCCAGTGCGCCGTCGCGTCCCGCCCGTCGAGCAGGCCGGAGCGCGCCAGAAGCCAGCAACCCGATTCGATGCCGGCGACTACACCAAACCGGCGCGCGATCTTCTTCAACCGGGCAACGAAGCTACGGTCCGCATGGCGATCCTGGTTGAAACCGGCAATCAGCATCAGCGCATCGCCGCTCGTCACGTCGGCAAAGTCGCCGTCGACACGGATCTCCACACCGCAGGTGAGAAGCACCGGCCGCCCCTGCGGTGAGAGTATCTGCCAGCGGAACACCGGCTCCGGCACGACGCGGTTGGCAGCGCGCATCGGATCGAGCACGGAGGCCAGCGACATGATGGACGACTCCGGCAAAAGCACGATCGTGACATCGAGGGGACCCTGTTTCAGCGCATCCTTGATCATGCGGAAATAGTCAAAAAAGATGCGCCTTCTGTCAATCGGGAAAACACCATTCGGGCATGATCAGCCGCACAGGAGATCTGGAGATGCAGCCGGATCATGGTGAGAGCCCCTGTACCCCGAACACCCTGATCCGCAAATTTACCGGAACGGGTTGGCGAGCCGACAGGCGGACCAACCCGTTTTTTTTGCCTTTTCCGATTTGAAATCAAACCTTTCGCAACGGCGTGGGAACTGAGTGCCGTTTCACGCGTTCTAGTCGCGAACAACACGAAAGGTTTTCCAATGTTGAAGTTCAAGACAGGCCTTGCAGCTGGCGCCCTCTCCCTGATCATGGCTGTGACGTCGGCGATCCCGGCGCAGGCAATCACGTTTGCCCGCGTGCCCGTTCCGGAAGCGACAGCCGTCGAAAAGGTACAGTATCGCTATGAGCGCCGCGAACGTCGTGCTGATCGTCACGAGCGCCGCGCCGAACGCCGCTGGCATGGTCATCACGGCTATCGTTACGCCCGCCCGGGCTATCGCCGGCATTCGGACGGCTTCTGGTATCCGCTGGCAGCCTTCGGTCTGGGTGCAGCCATCGGCGGCGCGATCGCCAACCAGCCTTCCGCTGGCGGTTCGCATGCCCAGTGGTGCGCAAATCGCTACCGTTCTTATCGCGCCTATGACAATACGTTCCAGCCGAATTACGGTCCGCGTAAGCAGTGCGTCTCGCCCTATTGAGGCTGAATTATCAGTGAAAACGACAAAGGGCAGCCGATTGGCTGCCCTTTTCTATGCCATGGCGACCCCTGCAGGGCTCGAACCTGCGACATTCTGCTTAGAAGGCAGATGCTCTATCCAGCTGAGCTAAGGGGCCGGATGGACCTCAGTGGGTCCAGGGCTGCATACGGTTGAAACGGAAATTGTCGGGATAGGCGCAACGCTTGCGGGTCGCGTCCTTGGGCTCGATCAGACGGTATTCGATACCGTTGCGCTCGGCATAGGCAATCGCCTCTTCGCTGGTCTCGAAGGACAGCTTGACCTGCTGGTACATGTCGCCCGAACTCGTATAGCCCATGATCGGATCGATCGTCCGCGGCTTTTCGGCGTCGAACTCCAGAACCCAGAGGTTGGACTTGGCCTTGCCGGACTGCATGGCGGTCTTGGCGGGACGATAGATCTTCGCGGTCATCGAAGCGGCTCCAGAATTCTCGCATAAAGGCACGCCGTTCCGCCGGCGCGCGTCCGAGAATGCATAACCCAGATTCCGTAAAGGGGGAATGACCGGAAGAGCATTTGGCATCGAAACGCCCGCCGGACTGGTCGGAGTGGAGAGATTCGAACTCCCGACCCTCTGGTCCCAAACCAGATGCGCTACCAGACTGCGCTACACTCCGTCCGTCCCGGCGATGGGGAGATACACGCATCCGCCCGCTGCCGCAACAGCAAAGGACGGATTTTCCAAGGCCATGAAGGAATAATGCAGCTTTTACGGCGCCTTGCGCAGCTCGTTCACAAGCTGGTTTTCGATGCGGTTGCCCACGTGGATACCAAGGCGCTTCACCGTGCCGCCATTCAGCTCGAGCACATAGTCGATCGGCCCCTGCGAATCGATGATCGCCTCGGAGAGCGGCTCGGCATTCTCTTTGATTGCGCGCACTTTGCCGTCTCTGGCGATGAACAGCATGTCGAGCGGGATATAGGTGTTCTTCATCCACATGAAGACTTGGCGCGTCTCGCCGAAGGCGAAGAGCATGCCCTTGTCGTCGGCCATTTCCCGACGGTTCATCAGTCCCTGCTCGCGCTGGCGCGGCGTCAAGGCGAGTTCCACCGTGAAGGCGTGGCTCTTGCCGCCCTTGGTGATGATGGTCAGCGGCTGAGTATCGAACTTTTCTTCGGCAAGGGCGCTGAACGACAGGCAGAGAAAAAGCGCCAGAGCGGCGCTTGCAAGACGCGCGACACAGAAAGCGCGCGCGATAAAGAAATTCCGCGCGAAACGCCGCATCAGTGCGACCTGTTGCCGGGAAGCGGCATGTCGGGATGGATCTCGGCAGCCATCAGCCCCTTGTCGCCATCGCCGAAGCGCACGAGAACGACCTGACCGGGGCGAAGCTCCGTCAGGCCGAAGCGGCGCAGCGTTTCCATATGGATGAAAATGTCCTCGGTGCCCTCGCCGCGCGTCAGGAAGCCAAAACCCTTGGTGCGGTTGAACCACTTGACGAGAACGCGTTCGAGACCGCTGGACGGCGTGACCTGAACATGGGTCTTGACCGGTGGCATCTGCGACGGATGCACCGCTGTCGATTGATCCATGGAAAGAATGCGGAAGGCCTGATAACCGCGGTCGCGCTTCTGGATGATCGCGACGACACGCGTTCCCTCCAGCACCGTCTGGTAGCCGTCACGACGAAGGCAGGTGACGTGCAGGAGCACATCCTGCATGCCGTTGTCGGGCACGATGAAACCGAACCCCTTGGCGACATCGAACCACTTGATGACACCGGTGATCTCGATCAAATCGACGGCGTCATTGCTCTGGTCATCACGCTCTGTGATTTCCGTTGAAGACACCCTGTCCACCATGACCTACCAGCCCCTCGATTACGCTTCACATTGAGTTACGGTTAACTGATTCTTGAGGTTCAGAATAACATTGTCCCAATGCGAATGCGCAAGCCCCTTTGAAAGTTTTGCTGGCTGCATTGGTAGCCCTCAAGGCTTGCCTCAAGCTGACAAAACCCTCATCTTTCCGGCGATTCCACATTTTGAGGATATTCCAATGCGTTATCTCCACACGATGGTCCGCGTCAAAGACATCGACCAGTCGCTGCATTTCTACTGCACGCTTTTCGGGCTGGAAGAAGTCCGCCGCTACGAGAACGAAAAAGGCCGGTTCACCCTGATCTTCCTCGCCGCGGCGGAAGATGTCGCGACAGCCCGCGAAAAGGCGACGCCTTGCCTGGAACTCACCTATAACTGGGACACCGAGGATTATGCCGGCGGCCGCAATTTCGGCCACCTCGCCTATGAGGTCGACGATATCTATGCGCTCTGCCAGAAGCTGATGGACAATGGCGTGACGATCAACCGTCCGCCGCGCGACGGCCACATGGCCTTCGTACGCTCGCCGGATGGCATCTCGATCGAAATCCTTCAGAAGGGCGAGAATCTCCCCGCCGCCGAGCCTTGGGCCTCCATGGGCAATACCGGCGCGTGGTGAGTGCGCGCGGACGCAAGCTCCGGGCAAAGCTTGCGCCCTATATTCAGACTCACGAACCATCGTTTCGCCGTATTTGACCGGAAGATTCTTGCTATTCCGGTCAATCGCCAGCGTGAGGGGGCGTCCTGGCCGTTTTCAAGCCGGTTGTCTTCCGTTCTGCGTTTCACGGCTTCACTCGCTCCGGCCTTTACAGAAGAGGCCGGACCTGTAACATCGCGGCAACCGCAGCCTGTATCCCTTGTCCATCTTGGGCCCTTCGTGCGTGCGGTTGCGACTGTTTGAAGAAATGACCCGACCGGCGGCAAGACCGGGGGTACGAACGTCGAAAGCGGGGGAAAGCCTTTGCAGGACATGCAAGGAAAGTGGCTCGGCCTGAAAACGCTGCGGTATGGATTGCTGCTGGCCGTTTCGGTCGCCACGCTCTCGGGCTGTGTTTCCGCAGTCTCCAATGATATGCGCGCGGATATGAAGCCGGCGCAGGAAAGTGATGAAACCGTCGCGGATGCCGGCACGGACGAGACCACGACACCGGTCACGACAGCCTCGGCCGCAAGCGGCACGGCGCAGGGCACCACTGCAACCGCCAATGCCGGCGATGCCGCTATGAACGGCCAGCAGGCCGAAGTGACAGGCGATCGGGCGGGTATCGTCATGCAATCGACCACGCTGAATGCCGGCCGGTCGAGCATCTATTCCAATGGCACGCAGGCGGTTGCCACCAGCAATGCCTATTCCACGACGGGCGGCACGAATGCCGCCGTCAACAGTCTCTATACCGGAGGTGTGCAGGCCGTAGACCAGGGCGATGGCCAGTCAGGCCGCCTGCCTGTCGAGGATATGCCGCCGGTCGATTCGTCCGCACAGCAACATAAGCTCGAAACCCTCGGTGACGAGCAGTCCACGATCCTGCCAGAAAATGTCCCCATCCCCAAGACGGCGCGCATGGCGCTCGTCAACGAGGCGGGAAGCGGGAACGCGGCCGACATGGCGCTTGCCAGTGAGGTGCAAGGCGGTGACGCCGTCGCCCTGCCGAAAACGGCCACCCAGGCAAGCCTCAGCCAAACACAGACGAAGACCCAGCCGCGCAAGACGCTGACGCTCGCCTCGCTGTTCAGCAGCAAGCGCGATGCCAAGCCGCAGTTCGACGGCGAACGTTTCTCCGAGCAGCCGCGCCGGGTTCTGAACCGCGACACGGCCGGCAGCACGCAGAAGGCATCGCTTGGCACCCTGCCCGGCGTTTCCACCGCCAGCGCGATGTTCTCGACGCACCACTCCGAGGCCGACGAAGTCGAGGACGATGCGCCGCAGTTCAAGGAAGTCGCCTCGCTTGCCGGCCTCGCGCGGCTCGCGCCAAACGGCCTCTGGCTGCAGACCGACAAGGTCAAGACGGGCTGCTTCAAGCCGGAGCTGCTGCAGGTCCTCAAGACCATCGAGAAGCACTATGGCAAGCCGATCATCGTCACGTCAGGCCTGCGCGACGTGAAAGTCAACCGCGCCAAGCAATCGCTGCACACGCGTTGCGAGGCGGCGGATATCCAGATCGCGGGCGTTTCGAAATGGGAGCTGGCGGAATATCTGCGCAGCATGCCCGGCCGCGGCGGCGTCGGCACCTATTGCCATACCGAATCCGTGCATATCGACATCGGCGAGGAGCGCGACTGGAACTGGCGGTGCCGCCGGCGCAAGTGATCCACAGGGGCTAAGCCTCTGGAAACGGGCGGGTTTCCCGCCTCTGAAGCCGCCTTCGGGCGGCTTTTCATTTTTTTGTCACAAGCGTCTTTTCCCGCTTGCGGAAGGCAAAACGCCCTTCTATAAGACGCCCACCGCACGCGCCCTTCGTCTATCGGTTAGGACGCCAGGTTTTCATCCTGGAAAGAGGGGTTCGACTCCCCTAGGGCGTGCCACGGTTCCCTCTCCTTGAAATCATTGTCTTTCCAAGCAAAGTGCCGCATTGGCGCCGTTAAAAAAGTTGCGTCCAACGCGATTTTTCGGCTTGCGCATCCGCCTGCGCCCGACTAGAAGACGCCCACCGCACGCGCCCTTCGTCTATCGGTTAGGACGCCAGGTTTTCATCCTGGAAAGAGGGGTTCGACTCCCCTAGGGCGTGCCACGGTTTTCTCCCCAAACCACCCGATTTGCATCTTTTCGCCAATTGCGGCATCGCTTGGATTTCGCGCGAAAAAACTCGAAAATTCCTGCATTTAGGGCTTGCGCGAATCCATCGGCCCGACTAGATAACGCCCACCGCACGCGCCCTTCGTCTATCGGTTAGGACGCCAGGTTTTCATCCTGGAAAGAGGGGTTCGACTCCCCTAGGGCGTGCCACGGTTTCCTCCCTTTGATCGCTGAAATTGCCCCGCTTAGAACGCCTTTGCCGCGTCCAGCATGCGGAACTGTATGCGCCGGCTGCCCTGCCAGCTGTCGGCGGACAGCGTGCCGGCGACGTGTACGGCCTGGCCACGCTCCTTCATCAGGAAGATGCCGAGATCCGCATCGGCGGCGCGAAACGCCATGGCGTCGATGCGCCCGCCGTCGGGCCCTTCCAGGCTGACGCGCAGGTGATTGACGCCGACGGGACGTACGTCGCGGATACGGTGCGCCGGCAGCGCGAAGATCGGCTGCGGATGGCCGGAGCCGTAGGGGCCGGCCTGCTCGAGTTGATCGGCAAGCGCAAGCGTCGCACCGGTCGCGCTCAGCGCGCCGTCGATCTTTAGCGTCTCCACTGCCACGAGATCGCGCACCGTGCGCTCCGCCTTCTCCTCGAAGAAGCTGCGCAGGCGGCCGAGCTTTCCCCGTTCGACCGTCAGGCCCGCCGCCATAGCGTGACCACCCCCCTTGATCAGAATACCCTCGTCCACCGCCGCACGCACCATGCGGCCCATATCGAAGCCGCTGATCGAGCGCCCGGAGCCGGTGCCTTTTCCCGAGGGATCGAAGGCGATTGCGAAGGCCGGGCGGCGAAAACGATCTTTCAGGCGCGAGGCGAGCAGGCCGACAACGCCGGGATGCCAGCCTTCGCGCGCCGTCAGGATCACCGAAGCGCCCTCGCCTGTGCCGTATTCCGCCTGCGCCTCGGCTTCGGCCTCGGCCAGCATGGCGGCCTCCATGGCCTGGCGCTCGCGGTTGAGATCGTCGAGCTGTTTTGCGATCCGCTCGGCCTCGCCGGGCTCATCGATGGTCAGCAGTCGACTGCCGAGCGCAGCATCGCCGATGCGCCCGCCGGCATTGATGCGCGGGCCGACGAGGAAGCCGAGATGATAGGGCGTCACCGGCCCGCCAATGCCCGCCTGCTTCAGGAGCGCGGTCAGCCCGGCATTGCCGAGATGGCGCGCGGCGACGAGGCCCTTCACCACATAGGCGCGGTTCAGTCCCTTCAGCGGGACCACATCGCAGACCGTGGACAGCGCCACGAGATCGAGCATGGAGAGCAGATCAAGAGTTTTCGCCCTCACATCACCGCGCTCGCGCACAAGCCGCTGCAGCGCCACTAGCACAAGGAAGACGACGCCGGCGGCGGAGAGATGGCCCTGCCCCGACAGATCATCCTCGCGGTTCGGGTTGACCAGCGCATGCGCCGGCGGCAGATTCTCGCCGACCTGATGGTGGTCGATGACGACGACATCGATGCCGCGCTCGCGGGCAACGGCGAGCGAGTCGTGGCTCGTCGAGCCGCAGTCCACCGTGACGATCAACTGCGCGCCGCGTTCGATCAATTGCCCGATGGCATTGGGGTTCGGCCCGTACCCTTCGAAGATACGGTCAGGAATGTAGATTTCGGCTTCAATGCCGAAATGCGTGAGAAAACGATGGAGCAGCGCCGAGGACGACGCGCCATCCACGTCGTAATCGCCAAAAATCGCCACGCGCTCGCGCCGCTCAATAGCCCGCGCCAGCCGCTCCGTCGCGACCTGGCAATCCATCAGGCTATAGGGTTCCGGCATCAGCCGGCGCAACGTCGGGTCGAGGAACTCGAGCGCATTGTCGAACGGCACGCCCCGACCGGCGAGCACGCGCGAAATCAGGTCCGGCAGGCCATGGTTCTGGCTCATCGCCAACGCGCGGTTTTCCCCCGCCTGGTCAAGCCGCGCCACCCAGCGCTGCCCGGTCGCCGAGCGCTCGACACCGAGAAACGGCCTGACGATGGGATCTGCGTTTTCCAACATGCTCATGGCCGCTCCTCCAGGCCTTAAAAGACCAGTGCCCGCGCTCCGGCGCAAGACAGGAGGCGGGCACGGGATTTTCCGACGGGATGAGACCGATCAAGCCGTCTTCGGACGCTCGATGCGGATCACCTGCGGTTCGCCGACGAGATAGCCTTCGCCCTTGATGGAGGCGACGGCTTTGCGGACCGAGTCCTCCATCGTCGCGTGGGTGACGAGGATGATTGTCTTGGGGTCGGTCGATTCGGTGGTCGACTGCGCGCGCTGCACGATCGATTCGAGCGAGATGCCGTTTTCCGCCATGTGCTTGGCGATGCTGGCGAAGACGCCCGTGCGATCTTCCACGGAGAGACGAATGAAGTAACCGCCGTGATGCTTGCGGATCTGGGCACGCTTGTAAGGCTGAAGTGCCGCCGCGGGGCGGCCGAGCACCGGCACGGTCTGCGCACCCGGACGGCTCTTGGCGATATCGGCGATATCGCCAAGAACGGCCGACGCCGTGGCGTTGCCGCCTGCCCCCGGGCCGACCATCAGGAGTTCGCCGAGAATGTCCGATTCAATCGCCACGGCGTTCGTGACGCCATCGACCTGCGCGATCACGCTGTCGAGCGGCACCATGGTCGGGTGCACGCGCTGTTCGACGCCGGTATCGGTCTTCTGCGCCACGCCGAGCAGCTTGATGCGGTAGCCGAGATCGGCCGCTGCGCGGATGTCGTCGATGGAGATATTGGTGATCCCCTCGAGATAGATGTCGTCGGCCGCGATCTTCGTGCCGAAGGCGAGCGTCGTGAGGATCGACAGCTTGTGCGCGGTGTCGTTGCCCTCGATGTCGAAGGCCGGGTCGGCTTCGGCATAACCGAGCCGCTGGGCTTCCTTCAGGCAGGCCTCGAAGGACAGGCCCTCCTTCTCCATCTTGGTCAGGATGTAGTTGCAGGTGCCGTTCATGATGCCATAGACGCGCGAAATCGTGTTGCCGGTCAGGGATTCGCGCAGCGCCTTGATAACCGGGATGCCGCCGGCAACCGCCGCCTCGTAGTTGAGGATGCAGCCGTTCTGTTCGGCAATGCCGGCAAGTTCGACGCCGTGGGCGGCAAGCAGCGCCTTGTTGGCAGTCACGACATGCACCCCGCGCGACAGCGCCGCCTTGACGGCCGAATAGGCCGGATCGCCCGAGCCGCCCATCAGTTCGACGAAGACGTCGATCTTCGCATCGCGGGCGAGTGCGACGGAGTCATCGAACCATTCGGCAGAAGAAAGATCGACGCCACGATCACGCCCCTTGGAACGCGCGGTAATCGCGGCGATCTCGATCGGCCGGCCGCAGGTCGTCGTGAGCATGTCCCTGCGTTCGACGAGAATCTTCGCGAGCGAGGCACCAACGGTCCCCAAGCCCGCAATGCCGATCTTCAGGGCATCAGCCATTGTCATGTCCTATGTTTGGAAGAAGGCCCTGCGCTGGGAACGCGCAGGGCGGATTGTTTTAGCGATGGGCGTTCAGCGAGATGACGTTGTGCATCGTCTCGTCGGCCGTGGAAAGGAACTTCTTGATATTGCGCGCCGCCTGACGGATGCGATGCTCGTTCTCGACGAGCGCGAGGCGGACGTAATCGTCACCCATCTCGCCGAAGCCGACGCCAGGCGCAACCGCCACATCCGCCTTCTCGACGAGCAGCTTGGAAAATTCCAACGAACCGAGGTGACGGAACTTTTCCGGAATTTTCGCCCAAGCGAACATGGTCGCGGCCGGCGGCGGAACCTCGAAGCCGGCCTTGCCGAAGGTATCGACCATCACGTCGCGGCGGCGCTTGTAGACATTGCGCACTTCAGCGATGTCGGAGCCGTCGCCGTTCAGCGCATGGGTCGCCGCCACCTGGATCGGCGTGAAGGCGCCGTAGTCGAGGTAGGATTTCACGCGCGTCAGCGCAGCGATCAGGCGCTCGTTGCCGACTGCGAAGCCCATGCGCCAGCCGGGCATGGAGAAGGTTTTTGACATGGAGGTGAACTCCACCGCCACGTCGATGGCACCGGGCACTTCCAGAACGGATGGCGGCGGGTTGCCCTCGTCGAAGTAGATTTCCGAATAGGCAAGGTCGGAGAGCACGATGATGTCGTGCTTCTTCGCAAACGCGATAACGTCCTTGTAGAAATCGAGCGAGGCGACATGCGCCGTCGGGTTCGACGGATAGTTGATGATCAGTGCGAGCGGCTTCGGGATCGAGTGGCGCACGGCGCGCTCGAGCGGCGGGAAGAAGCTCTCATCCGGTTCGACGGACATGGAGCGGATCACGCCACCCGCCATCAGGAAGCCGAAGGCATGGATCGGATAGGTCGGGTTCGGGCAGAGAATGACGTCGCCCGGCGCGGTGATCGCCTGCGCCATGTTGGCGAAGCCTTCCTTGGAGCCGAGCGTCGCGACGATCTGCGTCTCCGGGTTCAGCTTCACGCCGAAGCGGCGGGCATAATAGGCGGCCTGGGCGCGGCGCAGGCCCGGAATGCCCTTGGAAGAGGAGTAACGGTGCGTGCGCGGGTCCTGCACCACTTCGCACAGCTTGTCGACGATCGCCTTGGGCGTCGGCAGATCGGGGTTGCCCATGCCAAGGTCGATGATATCGGCACCACCCGCTCGCGCGCTTGCTTTCAAACGGTTGACCTGTTCGAAAACATACGGCGGCAGACGCCGGACCTTGTGAAACTCTTCCATCTTCAACCCCGTTAGGCGTGAAGCCCCTTCGGCAGCCCTGCCGGAGGACGCAAAACTTCACGCGACTCAAGTAGCCGATTACGGGCGAAAGCGTTCAAAATGAAGGCGCTCCGCCCTGACCGGCGGCCATCGGCCGCCTTCCGCTTTGCTGCCAAACGGCAAGAAAGGCAAGTGCTAATTCGCCTTCTGGATTTCCGAAAGTGTCTCGCGGCCATGACCGTCGCGCAAGGCCTGCAATTCGGCAAGCTGGCGGCGGTATTCTGCTTCGGAAATCGCGCCGGAGTGACGGCGATTCGTCAGGGATGTCAGACGGGCGCTGATGGCGGATGCCTCCTCGTCGCCCATCTGTTGTGTCTCGGCGCTGACAATGGCGGTAATATCGGGATAGGCGTCGGAGCGGTTCGCGCCGGCATTCACCGTCGCAGCCGATTGCGTCGAGGTAGAGGAAGCGCAGGCCGAGAGAACAGCCGGCACGGCGGCCATGAGAAGGACGGCGCTCAAGCGCCTGATTTCGAACGCCATGTGGCTGTATGCTCCTGTCGAAACGACCGGTTCCGGATATTGCCGGGAAAGGCTGTCAGGCCCTTGTAATCTGTTTCGGACAGAATGTAAAAATACAAAAGAGACAATAAAATCGGGAGAAAGAGATGGCCGAGGACAGCAAAGCGGGTGAACGCGATGCGGCCACAGACAAGCCCGGTTTTCAGGCGTTCGACCCGGCCGTGATCGAACCTTACATCGTCAAGGACCCCGAAGCGCTGACGGTCAACATCGCGCGCACCGTGGAACAGCTCGGAAAGGCAGCTTCCGCGTGGCTGGCGCCGCGGGAAAGCGGCGAGAAGGTCGACACCGTTGCCGAGCCGATGGTCGATATGGTCAAGACGCTCTCGAAGGTCTCCGAATACTGGCTGGCCGATCCGCGCCGGACGCTCGAAGCCCAGACCATGCTGCTCGGCAGCTATTTCAACATCTGGTCGCGCACTTTGAACAAGCTCGGCGGCCAGGAAATCGAGGCGGCTCCCGATCCGCACGCCAAAGACAAGCGCTTCGCCGACGAGGACTGGGTTAAAAACCCTTTCTTCGATTTCCTGCGCCAGGCCTATTTCGTGACGTCCGACTGGGCCGAAAAGCTCGTCGCCGACGCCGACGGGCTCGACGAGCACACCCGCCACAAGGCCGGCTTCTATGTGAAGCAGATCGCAAGCGCGATTTCGCCGACCAATTTCGTCACGACGAACCCGCAGCTCTACCGCGAGACCGTCGCCTCGAACGGTGCCAATCTCGTGCGCGGGATGAAGATGCTCGCGGAGGATATTGCCGCCGGCAAGGGCGACCTGAAGCTGCGCCAGACCGACACCAGCAAGTTTGCCATCGGCGAAAACATGGCGCTGACGCCCGGCAAGGTCCTTGCCCAGAGCGATGTCTGCCAGGTCCTCCAGTATGACGCAACGACGGAAAACGTGCTGAAGCGCCCGCTCCTCATCTGCCCGCCCTGGATCAATAAGTTCTACATCCTCGATCTCAACCCGGCGAAGTCCTTCATCAAATGGGCGGTCGACCAGGGGCACACGGTCTTCGTCATCTCCTGGGTGAACCCCGACGAGCGCCATGCCGACAAGGATTGGGAATCCTACGCTCGCGAGGGTATCGGTTTTGCGCTCGACACGATCAAGCAGGCGACCGGCGAGGAAGAGGTCAATGCCATCGGTTACTGCGTCGGCGGAACGCTGCTGGCCGCCACGCTCGCCTTGCATGGTCAGGAGGGCGACAAGCGCATCCGCACCGCCACGCTCTTCACCACGCAGGTCGATTTCACTTATGCCGGCGACCTCAAGGTCTTTGCCGACGAGGATCAGATCGACGTCATCGAGCGCGGCATGAAGGCGACCGGCTATCTCGACGGCTCGAAGATGGCCACCGCCTTCAACATGCTACGCGCCTCCGAGCTGATATGGCCCTATTTCGTCAACAACTACCTGAAGGGCCAGGATCCGATGCCCTTCGACCTGCTCTACTGGAATTCAGATTCTACTCGAATGCCTGCCGCCAACCATTCGTTTTATCTGAGAAATTGTTATCTAAATAATACGCTCACAAAGGGCGAGATGACGCTTGGCGGCAAGACATTGTCCCTGAAGGACGTGAAGATCCCGATCTACAATCTCGCCACCAAGGAAGATCATATCGCACCGGCGAAATCGGTCTTCGTCGGCAGCAAGTTCTTCGGCGGCAAGGTCACCTATGTAATGGCCGGCTCCGGCCATATCGCCGGCGTCGTCAACCCGCCGGACAAGAAGAAGTACCAGTATTGGACCGGTGGCCCGGTGAAGGGGGAATTCGAGGACTGGGTGGCGAAAGCCAAGGAGACGCCCGGCTCCTGGTGGCCGAACTGGCATGAATGGATCAAGGCCGAGGACGACCGCATGGTGCCCGCTCGCAAGACCGGCGGCACGATGAACTCCATCGAGGAAGCGCCCGGTTCCTATGTTCGCGTGCGTGCCTGATATCGCATGAAGTTCGATCCGCCGCTTGTCTCCGGCACCCTCGTGCAGCGCTACAAGCGCTTCCTGTTCGACGCCGTCCTCGATGACGGCTCGGCGATTACGGGCTCATGCCCCAATACCGGCTCGATGCGCGGCCTGACCGCGCCGGGCTCGCGCATCTGGATGTCCGAAAGCGACAGCCCGACCCGAAAGCACCGCCATCGCCTCGAACTGGTCGAGGCCGATGACACAGTCGTCGGCATCAATACCGGCCTGCCGAACCGTCTTGCGGAAGAAGCCATCCGCGCCGGCCTCGTTTCCGACCTCGGATCCTATCCGCTGCTGGAGCGCGAGAAGAAATACGGCCGCAATTCCCGCATCGACATCCTGCTCTCCGGTGACACGCGACCACCCGCCTACGTCGAGGTCAAGAACGTGCATTTCCGCCGCACGCCTCACCTCGCCGAATTCCCGGATACGGTGACGGAGCGCGGCGCAAAACATCTGGAAGAGCTGGGCGACATGGCCGAGGCCGGTTTTCGCGCCGTCATGTTCTACCTGATCCAGCGGGAGGATTGCGAGCGATTCCGTATCTGCGCCGATCTCGACCCGACTTATGCAAAGGGTTTTCAGCGCGCCATGGCACGCGGCGTCGAGGCCTATGCGGTGAAATGTGCCGTTACATCCAAGCAAATCCGCCCCGTGGCCGCGATCGCCATGGACGAACCCGGTGCCGCTGTTTTATGACGGTCAGGAAAGACGAGCGAAAGTTGGACCATGGTGACCTATATCGACGCGACCTCGGCGCCGCTGAAGAACACGGGCGTGATCCGCCTTTATGACGCGGACGCCTTCGACGGCATGCGCAAGGCCTGCCAGCTGACGGCGCGCTGCCTCGATGAGCTCTATCCGCTGGTCAAGCCCGGCGTCGCGACCGATGTCATCGACCGCTTCGTCTTCGAATTCGGCATGGATCACGGCGCCCTGCCCGCCACGCTGAACTATCGCGGCTACACCAAATCGACCTGCACCTCGATCAACCATGTGGTCTGTCACGGCATTCCCAACGATAAGCCGCTGCGCGAAGGCGATGTCGTCAATATCGACGTCACCTTCATCCTCGACGGCTGGCACGGTGATTCGAGCCGCATGTACCCCGTGGGCGAGATCAAGCGCGCTGCCGAGCGCCTGCTGGAAGTGACCCACGAATGCCTGATGCGCGGCATCGCCGCTGTCCGCCCCGGCGCGCGCACCGGCGCCATTGGCGAGGCGATCCAGACCTATGCGGAAGCCGAGCGCTGCTCGGTGGTGCGCGATTTCTGCGGCCACGGTGTCGGCCGGCTGTTCCACGACGCGCCGAACATCCTGCATTACGGCCGGTCCAACGAAGGTCCGGAAATGAAGGAAGGCATGATCTTCACCATCGAGCCGATGATCAATCTCGGTCGCCCGCATGTGAAGGTGCTGTCCGACGGCTGGACCGCCGTCACCCGCGACCGTTCGCTTTCGGCGCAATACGAGCACACGGTCGGCGTCACGGCCGATGGCTGCGAGATCTTCACCCTGTCGCCCGGCGGCCTCGACCGCCCCGGCCTGTCCGCATAGGCCGCCCATGACGGGATCGCGCGGCCGCCCGGGAAACCCCATCTCCGCAACCGCGGAGGACGCCGCGCCGCTCGCCGACGATCTCTTCAACGAGGCTGATGAGCGCGGCCATTTCTTCGAGCGCCCGGCCCGTACGTCGTCGGCAAAAGCCGTTCCGGCTCCGGAAGACAAACATTATCACGGCCACCGCGATCGCCTTCGCACCCGCTTTCGCGATGCGGGCGATACCGCGCTCGCGGACTACGAAATCCTCGAACTCCTGCTCTTTCGCCTCATTCCCCGCCGCGACACGAAGCCTGTGGCGAAGGCCCTTCTCGACCGCTTCGGCACACTGTCCGGGGTCTTCGGCGCCACACCGGCGCTTCTTCAGGAGGTGAAGGGCATCGGCGAGGCCGTCGCGCTCGACCTGAAGCTCATCTCCGCCGTCGCCCAGCGCACGCTGAAAAGCGAGATCCGCAACAAGACGGTGCTCGCCTCCTGGTCCTCGGTCATCCAGTATTGCCATGCCGCCATGGCGCATGAACCGCGCGAACAGTTCCGCATCCTCTTTCTTGACAAGCGCAACGCCCTGATCGCCGACGAGGTGCAGGGTCGGGGTACTGTAGACCACACGCCGGTTTATCCGCGCGAGGTGGTGCGCCGCGCGCTGGAACTCTCCTCCACCGCCATCATCCTCGTGCACAATCACCCTTCCGGTGATCCCACCCCGTCGCGGGCGGACATAGACATGACGAAGACGATCGTGGAAACCGCCCGCCCGCTTGGTATTACGGTGCATGATCACATCATCATCGGCAAGGACGGGCATGCCAGCCTCAAGGGCTTGAGACTTATGTGAAATCCCGAGATCGGATGATGAAACATTCATCCGATTGAAACGGTTTTCTGGCACATCAGGTTGACGAAATTTGCCCGGCGAAGACAATTGCTGCAACGCAATACGATTCTTCCCGCACAGGATTTGGGGCCATCTCACATGCAGGAATATGATCTCGTCGTCGTGGGCAGCGGCCCCGCAGGCCGCCGCGGCGCCATCCAGGCGGCCAAGCTCGGCCGCAAGGTTCTGGTCATCGAACAGGGCAAGCGCGTCGGCGGCGTTTCGGTGCACACCGGAACCATCCCGTCGAAGACGCTGCGCGAGACCGCGCTGAACCTTTCCGGCTGGCGCGAGCGCGGCTTTTACGGCCGCGCCTATCGTGTGAAGCAGGAAATCAGCGCCGACGATCTGCGCCGCCGCCTGCTCATCACGCTCGATCACGAGGTCGAGGTGCTGGAGCACCAGTTCGCCCGCAACCGCGTGCAGCATATCCGGGGCAAGGCGAAGTTCGTGACGGCGGATACGATGGAGATCGCCAAGGACGACGGCGAGACCATCCATGTACAGGCAAAAAGCATCATGCTCGCCGTCGGCACAAAACCCTATCGCCCGGAAAGCATCCCCTTTGACGGCGTCAGCGTGCTCGATAGCGATGAACTGCTCGACATCCAGGAACTGCCGCGCTCCATGGCCGTCATCGGCGCCGGCGTCATCGGTATCGAATATGCCACGATCTTCTCGGCACTCGATACGCAGGTCACGGTCATTGATCCAAAGGCGACCATCCTCGATTTCATCGACAAGGAGATAATCGAGGAGTTCATCCATGATCTGCGCGACCGCAACATGAAGCTGATCCTCGGCCAGAAGGCCGACAAGGTGGAGAAGCTGCCCAACGGCAAATGCGAGATCACGCTGGACAACGGCCGCCATGTCACCTGCGACATGGTGCTTTATGCCGCCGGCCGCGTCGGCGCGACGGATAGTCTCAACCTTGCCGCTGCCGGCCTGACGGCCGATCAGCGCGGCCGCCTTAGCGTGAACCCGGAAACCTTCCAGACCGAGGTGCCGCATATCTACGCCGCCGGCGACGTTGTCGGCTTCCCGGCGCTTGCCTCCACCTCGATGGAACAGGGCCGCATCGCCGCCCGCGTCGCCGTCGGCGCCATCGCCAAGGAGCCGCCGAAGTACTTCCCCTACGGCATCTATGCCGTGCCGGAAATTTCCACCTGCGGCCTGACCGAGGAAGAGGTGAAGGAGCGCGGCATTCCCTATGAATGCGGCATGGCGCGTTTTCGCGAGACCTCGCGCGGCCACATCATGGGCCTCAACTCGGGCCTGCTGAAGATGATCTTCTCGCTGAAGACCCGCCGCCTGCTTGGCGTGCACATCGTCGGCGAAGGCGCGACCGAGCTCGTCCATATCGGCCAGGCCGTGCTGAACCTGAAGGGCACCGTCGAATATTTCGTCGAAAACACCTTCAACTATCCGACACTCGCCGAAGCCTACAAGATCGCCGGCCTCGACGCCTGGAACCGAATGGGCGACCTCTCTCAGGCGGGCTGAGCCCGCCGGTCGAAGGAGCCGCGCATGAAAATCCTGTCGCTGAATGTCTGGGGCGGCATGCTGCATGCGCCGCTTCTCGATTACCTCGCCACGGCCGATGCAGACGTCTATTGCCTGCAGGAGGTGCCGCGTGCCATCGGTTCGCGGTCGGATTGGCTGACTTACCGCGACGGCGCAGTCGAGCTTCAGCAACGCGCCAATCTCTATGGTGAGATCGCCGAAATCTTATCCGGCCATGACGGTTTCTTCGCACCGACCGCGCGCGGCGAATTGATGGACGGTGAACGTCCCTGCCATCAGGAATTCGGCCTCGCCACATTCATCCGACAGGATATGTCTGTCATTGGTCAGGCGCTGGATTTCGTGCATGGCACCTTCTCCCCGCACGGTTTCGGCGCCCATCCGCGCGCCCGAAACGCCCACGCCTTCCGCCTCTATGATTACCAGGCGGACCGCGCACTGACGGTCGCGCAGTTCCATGGCCTGCGCGAACTCGATGGCAAGGGCGACACGCCGGCGCGCGCTTATCAGGCAGACGCCCTCGCCTCGCTCATCGGCGGGCTGCACCGCGACGGTGAAGGCCTTGTCCTGTGTGGTGATTTCAACGTACTGCCCGATAGCGCCACCTTCACGACACTTGGTCGTCTCGGGCTGACCGATCTGGTTACCACCCGTGGCTTCACCGATACGCGGACCTCGGTCTACACGAAGTCGGGACGCTACGCGGACTACATGCTGGTGAACGACGCCCTGCGCGTCGAGACCTTCAGCGTCGTCGAGACGCCGGAGGTTTCAGACCACCGGCCGCTGCTTCTGACGATCGGATAATGGCGTTCAGCCGCTTTTAGGCCGCGCCATGGCAAAGACCTCCGCCCCGCCATCGGTATAATCCATATAGCCCATGCGCCCGAGCGGACGGGCAACAGCCATGTCAATGCGGCCATCCCGAAGGATTTCAGGGCTGATGTGAATGCCGAGCACCTGGCCGAACACGACCCAATTGTCGGATTCGCGCCCCTCGATATCAACCGGCCGCAGGATCTGCGTCGTCCTGCACTCCAGCACCGCATAGGCCTCGCCGACATAGGGCGCGTCAACAAGCCGCCCCGTGACCGGCGTCAGCCCTGCAAGTTCGAATTCGTCGACACCGCGCGGCACGACAATAGAACTTGCATTCATCTTTTCTGCGAGATGGCGGCTGGCCAGCGAGCAGGTGAATACACCCGTTTCCTCGATATTCGTCACACTGTCCTTGTGGCCGCTCGAGGAAAACATCACCAGCTTGGGTGTATCGCTCACCGCGTTGAAGAACGAATAGGGCGAGAGGTTGCGTCGCCCGTCCGCTGCCTTGGTGCCAATCCAGCCGATCGGCCTGGGCGCGACGATGGCCTTGAAGGGATCGTGCTTCAAGCCATGCGCGTTTTCCGCCGTCTCGTAAAACAACGCGTCAGGCGTCATCGCCGACCCATGTAACGATCTCGGCCAGTTCCGGACGCGGACGCTCGGTCGGCGGCACGGTCGGCGTACCGATATGAATGAAGCCCGCGACCTTCTCACCCTCGTTGATACCGAGGATCGGATAGGCGCGGCTGTCGAAGGCATACCATTCCGTCAGCCAGTTCGAGGCGAAGCCGTGCGCATTGGCGGCCATGACCAGGTTCAGGCAAACGGCGCCCGCCGACATAACCTGCTCCCATTCCGGGATCTTGAAATGCGGCGCTGCCTTGCTGACCACGGCGACGACGACGGGCGCACGCGTCAGCCGCGTGTTCTCCACCTTCACCATCTCCTCGGAAAGCTCGGGCTTGTCACCGATCGCAATCTTCGCCAGTTCCTCACTGATGCGGCGGCGTTCTTCGCCGCGATATACGATGAAGCGCCAGGGTGCGAGCTTGCCGTGGTCCGGCACGCGCGAGGCGAGCGTCAGCATCTCCCCGACCTCCTCCTTGGAGGGGCCGGGCTCGCTCATCTGAAAGGCAGGAATAGACCGGCGGGTCGAAAGATAATCGATCAGCTTGATTTCGGTTTTCATCGGGCGGGAGTTCCAATATCGTGTCGGCGGGCCGGCCTTGAAAATGCCATTCGGCGCGTCTTCAAGTGGAGCCTTACAGTCAGGAAGTCAACCACATCCATGCGCATGCCTCTCCATCCCGTCGTCGCCGTGGGCCTTACCGTCGCGAGCCTTGTTGCGTCGCTCGTTCCCGTGCGCGCGCAGGATTCGGTCGAGAGCTTTTCGCAGATCACCACCCCGCCGGTGAAGGGTGGCAAGCTAACCTCGTTCAACCCGATCATCACAGGTGAAGCCACACCGAAGAACCTGCGCGACATCACCTGCGAGGCGCTGCTGACCAAGGATGGCAGCCCCATGCAGCATGGCCTGACCTGGCGTGTCTTCTCGCCCATCCCCGGCGCCGATGGCAAGCTGCCGCTGCTGGCGACCTCCGAGGGCGGCACGGCCGCCTTCCAGCTGGTGCCCGGCGAATATTTCGTCAACGTCGCCTTCGGCCGCGCCGGAGCCACCAAGAAGCTTGTCGTGCCCGACACGGGCAACGTCGACAAACAGGTCATGGTGCTCGATGCCGGCGGCATCATGCTGAACGCCGTCTCCGGCTCCGACGTGCGCATCCCGCCGAAGGAACTGAGCTTCGCCATCTACGCCGCCGAAGTGCGCGAGGATGGCGAACGCAACCTCGTCGTGGACGACGTCAAGCCGAACTCCGTTGTCCGTCTTAACGCCGGCACGTATCACGTCGTTTCCGATTACGGCACGGTCAATGCCGTCATTCGCGCCGATATCCAGGTGGAAGCGGGCAAGCTGACGCGCGCCACCATCCAGCACAGGGCCGCAAAACTTACGCTGAAACTCGTCTCGGAAGCCGGTGGCGAGGCGATCGCCGATACCGCCTGGTCGATCCTGACGTCTTCAGGCGACACCGTCTCCGAAAGCGTCGGTGCCTTCCCGACCGTCGTGCTGGCCGAAGGCAGCTACATTGCGGTCGCGCGGAACAAGAACAAGATCTACCAGCGCGATTTCACCGTGCAGGCCGGCGTGAACACGGATGTCGAGGTGCTGCTCGACGAAAAGGCGAACGACCAGAAGGCCGCCGCCGAGGATGTCGTCGACTAACCTGCCCGCCGCAGGAACGGTTTGGGTCGCGGTGCCATCGCAAAAACCGCATCATAGAGCCGCGCAGTCAGCGTCTTGCGGTCTCCCGAATCAAGCTCCGCCCAGGACAGCACGCCACCGATGTGCGCGCCGATGGTCGAGCCTGATAGACGACGGAATTCGCGGATGAGCAGTGACAGCCGCAGCGTCAGCGAAACCTTGCTGGCGAGATGGAAGAGCCGGCCATTCTGCCCTTCGAAATAGACTGGAATGACGCTGGCCCGCGCGGTCTGGATGAGCTTTGCCGGAAACATTTTCCACGGCAGATCTTCCGCACGTCCGAACACCTTCTTGGCCGTCGCCACACCGCCCGCTGGAAACACAATGACAGTCGTTCCCTCTTTCAGGAGCCGCACAGCCTCCGTCCGCGTCTTCATGTTAAGCGCGAGCGCTTCCTTCGTTTCCTCGAAGGACACCGGAAGCGCATAGGGCTGCATTTCCGGCACCTTGAGCAGATCGTTATGGATCATGACCTTGAAGGGACGCCCTAGCTGCTCGGCCAGCGCCAGCACGGCAATACCGTCGCCGATGCCGAACGGATGGTTCGCCACGATGACGACTGGTCCCTCCGGCAAGTTCGCCGGCGGCCAGGCGCCCTGCACGCTGAGCCGCACATTGATGAGATCGAGCATGTCGCCGAAGACGCGCGCGCTGGTTCCGACGATGGAGGTGCGCCAGATGTTGTAGAGCCGCGCATAGCGGTTACGCCCGGCCAGACCTTCCATGGAGCGGATGAACCATCGTTTGAGGCGCGGATCGTTCTCGTTGGCGTATGACAGTTCCTTGAACCGCACGGCATTCCCCAAAAAAATGATCCCGCACTCGATAGCACGGGATCATGAAGGTTTTCAGACAAGCCTTGTCGCCATCACGCCTTGCCGAGCTTGCGCTTGATATCCGGCGGCGTGGCTTCCAGCGACAGCGAGGCGATGGCCTCGTCCAGCGTCATCGACGTCTGGTTCTGCGAACCGAGACGGCGGATGTTAACCGTGCGCTCCTCCGCCTCCCGCTTGCCGCAGACGACGATGACCGGAACCTTGGTCACGGAATGCTCGCGGACCTTGTAGTTGATCTTCTCGTTGCGGAAATCGGTCTCGACGGTCATGCCGGCGTCGCGCAGCTTCTCCGCCACCTCGCGGCCGTAGTCGTCGGCCTCGGAGGTGATGGTCGCCACCACCACCTGCTGCGGGGCGATCCACAGCGGCATATGGCCGGCGAAGTTCTCGATCAGGATGCCGAGGAAGCGTTCCATCGAGCCGCAGATGGCGCGGTGGATCATCACCGGCTGCTTCTTGTCGGAATTCTGGTCGATATAGAACGCGCCGAACCGTTCCGGCAGGTTGAAGTCGACCTGCGTCGTGCCGCACTGCCATTCGCGGCCGATGGCGTCCTTCAGCGTATATTCGAATTTTGGGCCGTAGAACGCACCCTCGCCGGGCAGGATGCCGGTCTTGATGCGTCCGCCGGACTGCGCCTCGATCTGCTTCAGCACATCCATCATGACGCTTTCCGCCCGATCCCACAGCGCATCGGAACCGACGCGCTTTTCCGGACGGGTCGAGAGCTTCACGACGACCTCGTCAAACCCGAAGTCCTTGTAGACCGAGAGGATGAGGTCGTTGATGCGCAGGCATTCCGCCGCCATCTGCTCGTCGGTGCAGAAGACATGCGCATCGTCCTGCGTAAAGCCGCGCACGCGCATCAGCCCGTGCAGCGCGCCTGAAGGCTCATAGCGATGCACGTTTCCGAATTCCGCAAGGCGAACAGGCAGTTCGCGATAGGACTTCAAGCCATGCTTGAAGATCTGCACATGGCCGGGGCAGTTCATCGGCTTAAGCGCGAAGACCCGCTCGTCGTCGGTCTCGTCGCCGGCAACGGTCACCTTGAACATGTTGTCGCGATACCAGCCCCAGTGGCCGGAGGTTTCCCATAGCGACTTGTCGAGCACCTGCGGCGCGTTCACCTCTTCATAGGTGCCGGCCAGACGACGGCGCATATAGGCGACGAGCGTCTGGAACATGCGCCAGCCCTTGCCGTGCCAGAACACGACGCCCGGCCCTTCCTCCTGGAAGTGGAACAGGTCCATTTCGCGGCCGAGACGACGGTGGTCGCGCTTCTCGGCCTCGGCGAGGATGTTGAGATAGGTGTCGAGCTCTTCCTGCGTGCGCCAGGCGGTGCCGTAGATGCGCGTCAGCATCGGATTGTTGCTGTCGCCACGCCAATAGGCGCCGGCCACCTTCATCAGCTTGAAGGCCGTGCCGATCTGGCCGGTCGAGGCCATGTGCGGACCGCGACACAGGTCGAACCAATCGCCCTGGTAATAGATCTTCAGGTCCTGCCCCGCCGGGATCGCATCGACCAGCTCGACCTTGTAGGCCTCGCCCTTGGCGGCAAAGACTTCTTTGGCCTTGTCGCGCGACCAGATTTCCCGCGTGAACGGCTTGTTGCGCTGGATGATCTCCTTCATGCGCTTTTCGATCTTGGGCAGATCGTCGGGCGTGAAGGGCTCGTTCTTGGCAAAATCGTAGTAGAAGCCGTTGTCGATGACCGGGCCGATGGTCACCTGCGTGCCGGGCCAAAGCTCCTGCACGGCCTCGGCCATGACGTGGGCGGCATCGTGGCGGATCAGCTCCAGCGCCCGATCGTCCTCGCGGGTGACGATCTCGATCCGGCCGTTGGAAACGGTTTCGGAGAGATCGCGCAGCTCACCATCGAGCGCAATCGCGATCGCCTTCTTGGCCAAAGACTTGGAAATCGCCTCAGCCACATCACGGCCCGTCGAGCCCGCGGGATAGTCGCGGACGGAGCCATCGGGAAAAGTCAGGGAAACAGGTGCAGACATCAAAAAATCTCCTATCCAGTCCCGCCAACGAATGCGGGTGGTATGCGAGGGTAAGTGGCCGGATGCGCCAGCGCGTGCGTCGCGCGGTATACGGGGATTTGGAGAGGATTGAAAGGGGTTAGAGCTTGTGAATGGGCCTGATCAGCGCAAGAATCGACAGTTCCACCCATAAATATATACTACATTATTTAGGTGAAATTTGGCAGAAAAACGTGATAATTCAAAAATATATAAGAAAACCAAAAGCATTGACATTCGAGAATGCGGCTGAGCTGAAAAATGATCAAGCCAATTGACTACTCTTCCTGAAGACAGGCGCGGCGGTTGACCATCTACAAAATAATTATCTCTACCTCTTATTAATCTCAACACATCATACCTATTAAATAGATGATCAGAATCATCAAAAATTGCATCAGAAAAATCGCAATCTATAAATTCATGGTACATCTTAGGATCATCTGACGACCAAAAATTCTGAACTACAGAGATATCGCACTCTTTTAATTTACAGTTACTAAATTTATGGCTAAATATCATATTATTGCAGACTTCAAATCTTACATTACTAAAATAAACATTTTCGGAAACCAAATCAACCTCGCCACCAAGCCCCAGAAAATAACCACCGACATACAAAGCGTTTTTTACGCCGTAGAGCACCTCCCATCGCGTGTCAGAGTTGTTTGCGTCAAATCGAACTTCTCGATCTGATTTACGGCCGATGTCTGCGCCTCTTTTAAGCGCAAGAAATGCTTCCACCTGATGGATATGATTATGATTATTACCCATCTCGCGCTGGATTAGATCCGCAATCAGATTCATTGCTTGGATTGCAAACCCATCATCGTCACCCATAATCAATATAGCTAATGTCGAAATTCCGGCTGATATATGTGATGGCTTGCCGACTTCTCCAAGCAATTTAGCGCCCTCCTGGAGAAGCTTCGCTTTGCCTTCTTGCTCGGAGAGGCGAAGTTGTCTTGCGGCTAAATCAGCTTGACGCGTATTAATTTTACCCCGCCAATTAGCAGTGCAGTAAGTAACACCAGCGAATAGTGCAACACCGAATGGAGTGAAAATCTGAATTTTCCATAAATCTCCCTCCTCAATTCCTCCTTCTAGAAGCCAAATTGCAGCAGCGACAAAGCTAACAAACGTAAAAACTGCTGCAGAAACAGACAGCGTTTCCCAGTTTTTTTCCGAAATTCGAGGATAATCCCTATTATTAATTTCTTCGGGATGGTCATTCATTATATCGATTTTCATAATTTTTTACTCTGGAGATAAGTCGAAATGCTTACCAAGCCATGCCGACGCAGAGGCGCCTTTCTGCTTTCAAGCTGGAACGGCATGGTCATTTGTTCTTCATATCCCCGATGACAGACCACTTTCGCATACAAAGTACATTGACGAAATATCCTCTCCAATTTCCCCGCCCCCAAAACCCGCTCTATCCTAAACCTCCTTCCGCCGCCGGACGGATCGCGTAACGTGTCGATGCGAATGGGAGGAGGCGCTTTCGTGGTTTGCCGCAACGTACGGCAGGGGCGAAAGAGGCGTGGAGCGTCGTGGCGGGCAAAGGCCTTTTCCCGTGAGGGATAGGGCCGGCGCAAGCCGCGGCGGGCGAGGCTTCCCCCTTCCCCGGGTCGCGGGGTCGGTTTGGGTCCGCCATGCAAGCATGGACGCGCATGCCCCCGAAACCTGCGCAAGCGGTTTTTGGACAGGCGATGCGAAGACGATGTGCAGCGAAGCCTTGCCATGCCTGAAGGAGGACAAGACCGCCTCCGAAGAACGCCTGGGGCCAAGCGAAAACGGAGCCCTCCTTGTCAGAAGGGCTCCGTATAGACAGGCCAGCAGCGTCTCTTTAGGCGAACAGGAAATCGCCCTTTGTCAGACTGCTTTCAAGAACGCCCTTGAGCAGCAACGTGTCGGATCCCACGGTCAGGAGCACGCCATTGTCGGTATCGACCGCATGGCTCTTGAACGACGACAGCGACGTCACGCCACTCAAGTTGACGAGGCTGATGAGATCGATGCCTTGGAAATCCATGATCGTGTCGTGGCCATCGCCGCGAGCGAAAACGAAGGTATCGGAGCCGGAGCCCCCCGTCATCTTGTCAGTTCCGGAGGACGACATGATGGTGTCGTTGCCGCCGCCGCCCGACAGGGAGTTCTTGGCTTCGTTACCGATCAGCAGGTCATCACCCGCGCCGCCCCGGGCATTTTCGATCACGGCGCCATTGGCGATGGTAAAGCCGCCGCCGATCCCCTTCAGGCCGCTTGTTCCCTCCTGCAGGATCTGGCTGAACGACCCACCGGCCGTGTATTCGGCAAGGACAAGCGCCTTGCGGATGCCGCTGGAAAGATCGTCATAGAAAGCAGTGGTTTTCAGCGCGGCCAGCGTTCTTGCCATCGCGCCGGTGTTGGCCGACGTGTTTAGGGTCGCATCGAACAGATTGATGATGCTGTAGTCACCGCCCGATACGCTGATCGTATCCGAACCGCCCGTATCCCACACGCAGGCAAAAGCGCGGCCGATTGACATGTGGCCTTCACCAAGATCGAGCGATGTGCTCTTGGCGACATTCAAACGATAGGTGGAGGTACCTTCAGCGTAGTCAGCCTTGCCATAAAGCGCCTGCAAGGCAGCAATATCGAGCGCCATGTAGGTAACGGCATGGCCGTATTTCACGCCGCCGCTTGCGGCATTGTAGGACATGACCGAATAGCGCTCGTTGTCCAGCACGCCCGTGACGGTGAGCGGTTCGCCCGTCTCTTCGTTATGCGTGTGCATCAGGCCCATGGAGTGGCCGATTTCGTGCAGAACGGTCCAGCTCGCATACTGACCGCCACCCTTTTCAGCCGTCGCCATCAGTGCTTCCGCGCCCGAATTGAAGACGCCCATCTGCCAGCTGTCGCCGGCCGCACGATGGGACGTGCCAGGGAATGGGAAGAAACCTTCCAGATCGCTGTCGATCGGATTCGACGAGCTGACAAGGACAAGATCCGCCTTCGTCGTATCCGTGGTTTGCGTAAGGTTGAGCGCCGTAACCGCCGAAAGCGAATTGTAGGCCTTCAGTGCAACGCTTTTGAACGCGAAGACCGCGTCGGGCTTGCCGGTGAACTCTTCCAGGAAAGCGGACTTGAATTCCGAATCTAGAGATAAGCTATTCTGGTTTCCGAAATAATACTGGAGGTTGACTTCCCCCCAGACCTTATTCGCGGTTATCGCATCGAGAAGAGAACTGCTAACCTTCGGTGCAGTAATAATTTTCGCCATAAAACGCCCCCTGAACTTTCTACGCAAGCATTACGGGTGAATTGGCGAATCGTCCAGATGGAGAATACCGAAATCTGCGTCCTATCTATTGGCGCAACGCCTACAAGATGGAACAGAAGAATAAATTCATAAAATCCGGAAAATACTTCAATCAAAATTCTCATCAGTGCACAGATAAAATTCCTGCATGCATCGAAGCAATGAGAAAAATTGATAAAATTAATTTATTTTAACTAAAAACCATTATAAAAAAGGAAAATTTCGGGAAATACGTATTTTTATATCGATAGAATTGCAAAAGTTTACTAAGATATTTTTATAAATACTACAAATTTCAGTGGTTAAGACGTTTCACAAATTAAGCGATTTCGGTGGCCGTTGCCGACCACCGAAACTCTGCTCACCTATCGCGGGAATTGGCAGACGTTCAGGACACGCCGAGCGCTTCCGCCGAGATCCAGAAAACCGCATCCTGCGATTCGGCTGTTTCCAGCCAGACGAAATCGAGATGCGGGAATTCCTCTTCCAGGATTTCCCGGCCGGAGCCGATTTCGCAGATCATGCCGCCTTCGGGATTGAGATAGGCGGGCACTTCTTCGAGAATGCGGCGCACGAGATCGAGCCCGTCGACGCCGCCGTCGTGGGCCATTTTAGGCTCGGCGCGGAATTCCGGCGGATAGCCGTCCAGCGCCTCGTGGTCGACATAGGGCGGATTGGTGATGATGAGGTCGTAGGTGCGGCCTTTGAGCGGGGCGAAGAGATCGCCCTGAAACAGCGTCACCTGGTCCTCGACATCGTGTTCGTCGAGATTGATCCTGGCCACCTCCAGCGCATCGGCCGAGAGGTCCACCGCATCCACCGTCGCCTGCGGGAAGAACTTTGCGGCGATCACGGCAAGGCAGCCGGAGCCGGTGCAGATATCGACGGCGCGCTCCACCGCCATCGGGTCCGGCAGGAAGGACGACCCGTTTTCACCAAGATATTCGGCAAACAGAATTTCGCCGATATGCGAGCGCGGCACGATCACCCGCTCGTCAACATGGAAGCGCACGCCCTGGATATAGGCGCGGCCGGTGATGTAGGACGAGGGCTTGCGGGTCGTCACGCGCGTCTCGATGCGCTCGGCGAGAAGGCGACGCTCCTCCGGCAGCAGGCGGGCGTCGAGGAAAGGATCGAGCGCATCGATCGGCAGTTCCAGACTGTCGAGCAGCAGATAGGCAGCGTCGTCGCTTGCCGTCGTCGTGCCGTGGCCGTAGCTGAGATCGGCGGCGTTGAAGCGCGAGATCGCATAGCGCCAGTAGTCGCGCAGCGTCACGAGTTCGGTTGTGATGTCTTGCTCTGTCAACGGTAGCCTCGTGTGCGATAGAATATTAGCTGGACGGACCCGGCTTTAGAATGGCAAGGGCGGAGCGGTCAATCATAACCATAGAGGCTTTCCGCGACAGCATGGCGAAGGATACGCGCAACAGGCAGAAACCGGCCGCCGCCCGCAAGGCAGGCGCGGCGTCGCGCCCCTCCGTCGCCAAGCTGCACCCAGTGGCAAAACCGAAGACGGCGCCGGACGGCAAGCGCGTTACCCTGCCCCGCGCACTCTCCAAACTCGGCTTCTGCTCGCGCACCCAGGCCGAGGCACTGATCGCAGAAGGCCGCGTCGCGCTCTCCGGCCGCACCGTTACCGATCCGGAAACCTGGATCGACCTTGCCGAAGCCGTCATCACCGTCGATGGAAACTCCGTCGTCGCCGAGGCGCGCCTTTACCTGATGCTGAACAAGCCGCGCGGCCTCGTCACCACCCGCCACGACCCGGAGGGCCGTCCGACGGTGTTCGACTGCCTCAAGGATTTTTCCGAGGCCCACATCTCCCCCGTCGGCCGCCTCGACAAGGCGAGCGAAGGCCTGCTGCTCTTCACCAATGACACGGAATTCGCCAACGCCCTGCTCGACCCCGCGACCCATGTCGCCAAAACCTATCACGTCCAAATGGACCGCGTCGCCGACGACACGGTGCTCGCGGCGCTTGAGGCCGGCGTGCATCACGACGGCGAGTTTCTGCGCGCCAGGGCCGTGCGCAAGCTGCGCGAGGGCGAGAAGAACTCCTGGTTGGAAATCACCCTCGACGAGGGCCGCAACCGCCAGATCCGCCGCATGCTGGAAGCGCTCGGCATCGAATGCCTGCGCCTACTGCGCGTCTCGATCGGCAGTCTCCAACTCGGTAAGCTGGAAAAAGGCGCCGTCCGCCCCCTTGCCGATGCGGAAATCAAGGATCTCCGCCGTCTTATCCGGCGCGGCTAGCGGAAAGCGACTTCAAGGTTCTGCCGATCGCGCGAAATGACCGAACAGTTTGTCTCGAACCCGTCCGCCTTGATTGTCAGCATGAATTCCGGCGGAATGCCGGCCGTGTTGCTGACCGTGATGCCGGCGCCATCCACGCCGAGGCTTTTCACGGTACAATCGACCGTCGAGCGACGCTCGTTGAAGACGATGTTGCCAGCCTTGAGAACGCGGCGACGCGCGCTCATACCGTCGGCGCTCTGCATGGAGGCGTAGGCGACGCAACGATTCCGCCCCGCGCCCTTCGCCTGGTACATGGCCGCATCCGCCTGCGCGAGCAGCGTCTCGATATCACGTCCGACGATAGAAAGCGCCGACGCGCCGAAACTGGCGGTGATATTGATCGTTCCGAATTCGCCCGAGATGGCTCGCGCCGCAATTTCCGCCCGAAGCTTTTCAGCGGCAATCATCGCCTCCTCGGCCCCGACATGCGACAGCAGGATCGCAAATTCCTCGCCGCCGAGACGGCCGAGCAAATCGCTGGTCCGCAGCTTCGACCGGCACGTGGCGGCCACCGCCTTCAACACGTCGTCGCCAGCCGCATGACCATAGGTATCGTTGACCTTCTTGAAGTGGTCGACATCCAGCACGAGGCAGGCAAGGTCGTGTTTGTGGCGCAGCGCCGCCGCGATCAGTTGCTCGGCCTCGCGCTTGAAGGCCCGGCGCGTCAGAGCATCGGTCAGGCTGTCGGTCGAGGCCGTCTGCATAAGCTCGATCCGGTCCATGGCGGCACCGGCCAATTCCTCAAGGATACCGAGATCCTTGCGGCTGAAAGACCGCGGTGTCCGATCAATCGCACACACGGTGCCGATTGTATGCCCAGCCTTCGTTTTCAGCGGCACGCCGGCATAGAAACGCACATGATCCGGCCCGGTTACGGCAGGATGCGTAATGAATCGCGGATCCCTGCTCGCGTCCTGCACCACCATCGGCTGATCATCGTTCAGCACATAGCGGCAGAAGGTATCTTCGACCGGCACCTCGTCAGCGGAAAGACCCGAACAGGCCTGGTACCATTGCCGATGACCGTCGATGAACGAGACAAGGCCTATTTCGACGGTGAAGACCTGCTGGATCAATCGGACGATGCGATCAAACCCTTCGTCGCGCGGACTGTTCAGAAGGTCGAGATTGTCGAGCGCGGCAAGGCGATCCCTCTCCCGCTTGATGGCTTCCGCCGACGACTTGCCGAATGTCCTCGCTGTCATGCCGTACTCCCCCTCTAGGCTCGACCCTGCCTGTGGACAAAACCGGTGCGTCTTTTGAACATGTGCATGCCCTGCGGGCAACGGCCACAAATAAGGGCTTTGCGCTTTTCCCCGCCAAACCGGATCGCCCCATAATCGGAGCGAAAGCAGGCCCGCAAGCCGACAACCGGAAGGAGTGCCAGGAGGCGTGGTCAGCCCAGCATTTTCGCAAGACCGTTGACGGTATTGGCGTTGCGCAGCGTGCCGATACCCAGCTTCTTCGTCGTCAGGTGCGATAAGAGCCGGCTATCACTCGGCTTGCCAGCGAAATCGATCCACAAATCACCGTCGACGATAGCCAGGCGGATGTCGGGCGTGGAAAGCGCTTCGAGTTTCGGCAGGACATCCTGGCCGAGCGGTTTTCGCATCACACGGATAACGACATTCTGCCCGCCGCAGCCGGGAAAGGGATTTTGTGCGGCGACGCGTTTCCAAGCATCGGCGGAGCGCAGGAGAATATCGACATGTTTGCCGAAGCGCGCCTGAAACGCCGTCTCAAGTCGCTCTTCGATTTCGGAAAGCGGCGCCTCGTCTGCATCGAAGATCAGGTTGCCCGTGGCAACCAGCGTGCGCGGTGCACGAAACCCGAGCTCTTCCGCCATGGCCCGGAGGTCCGTCATGACGAGCCTCTTTCCGGGGCCGAGAATGATCGAATGAAGAAGCGCGACATAGGTGGTCACGGGTCAGTCTCTCCCGGCACGGGAAACGCGCCACAGTCGCCAAGGTGCCCATCGCGAATAGCGGCTCTCCAGCCCTTCGGGCACGGGATCGAAGCCATGCGTGCCGCCGGGGCCGCAGCGCATGACGCGAAACAGCGTCATGAAGCCGCCGCGCCACAGCCCGTGCCGTGCGACGGCCTCATAGCCGTATTCCGAGCAGGTTGGCAGGTGACGGCAGGAATTGCCGATAAAGCCAGAGAGCGTCAGCTGGTAGAGCCGGATGAAGCCCATGCCGAAAAGCCGCCCCGGCGTTTTGCGAAACGGTCCCCGCCAGTTGCGGCCCTTATAGGCCAAGCGCCGGGCGTCGTGCCGGCAATCCGGGGCGTCACACATTCTTCCTCACCCGACCTTGACGAGCCGCTTTGCCTCGATCTGGCCTATGGCATCCACCACGGCGTCGAAGGTCAGCATGATCGAGGCGTGACGGGCCTTGTAGTCTTTGACGGGCTTGAGAAAACGCATGTCCTCGAAACGCCCGCCCGGCCCCTCACCGTCCGCCTTCAGCATGGCGAGCATGTCTTCCCGCGCCTGGCGGATTTCGGCAACCGTCGCGCCGATCACCTGGCGCGCCATGACCGAGGATGACGCCTGGCCCAGCGCACAGGCCTTCACCTCATGGGCGAAGTCGCTGACCGTGTCGCCATCGAGCTTCAGATACACTTTCACCCGCGAGCCGCAGAGCTTGGAATGAGCGTTCGCCTCGGCATCCGCGTCCGGCAGCGTGCCTATACGAGGAATGTTGCCGGCGAATTCCAGGATGCGGCTGTTATAAATATCGTCCATCATGGCCCTGTTTTCCGCGTTTTTTGCGGAATCTTCAATGATCCGAGGAGATTATTCCGATCACGGCGGGAAAAAAGCACGGCGTGTCGCCTCCCGCCTCTTTCGCACGTAGTGATCCATACTATATGATAACTCGTATTGGGGTGAGCGTTTTGCAAGAAGCCGGAGAGCCGAAAGCGGACATCACCTGTTGTTTGGGAAACCGTGCCGGACGGTCGAGCGCACTGATAAGCCGAGACCCGAAAGCCCCGGAGCCCGCCAACGGAACCCAAGCCTGCAGGGTTAGGCGAATGGCCAGTGGCGAGTCCGATAAACACGTCAGTTAACCTGCAGAAAGGTCATGGGTCCATGGACGCCATAGTCACCAATTTTCCGCGTGTCGACGATCAGTCGGACCGTCCTTCGCAGAAGGAAGCCGAGGACGCCGTCCGCGTGCTGCTGCGCTGGGCGGGCGACGACCCGCAGCGCGAAGGCCTGCTCGATACGCCCAAGCGGGTGGCAAAAGCCTATCGCGAACTGTTTTCCGGTTACGACCTCGTCGCGGAGGATGTGCTTGGCCGCACCTTCGAAGAAGTCGCAGGCTATGACGACATGGTGCTGGTGAAGGACATTCCGTTCTTCTCGCATTGCGAACACCACATGGTGCCGATCATCGGCAAGGCGCATGTCGCCTATCTTCCGAACGGCCGGGTTCTCGGTCTCTCCAAGATCGCGCGCGTCGTCGAAATCTTCGGTCGCCGCCTGCAGACGCAGGAGACCATGACGGCGCAGATCGCCAAATCGATCGACGAGACGCTGAACCCGCGTGGCGTGGCCGTCATGATAGAGGCCGAGCATATGTGCATGGCGATGCGCGGCATCCAGAAACAGGGCTCGACAACGCTCACCACCACCTTTACCGGTGCCTTCAAGACCGAACCGACCGAACAGGTCCGGTTCATGACGATGATCCGGAGCTAGGCAGATGCCGGCTCCACACGATGGAGCCGGATGGCCATGACGATCACCTTCGACGCCCCCTCCAAGGACAAGGCCGAACTCGAAACGGGTCCGGCCTTCACGCCGCGTTTCGACGAGCACGGCCTGGTGACGGCCGTGGTGACGGGTGCGAAGGATGGCGAACTGCTAATGGTCGCCCACATGAACGCCGAGTCGCTGGCCCTGACCATCGAGACCGGTATCGCCCATTACTGGAGCCGCTCGCGCAAATCGCTGTGGAAGAAGGGCGAAACTTCCGGCAACCTCCAGACCGTCGTGGAAATGCGCACCGATTGCGACCAGGATGCCATCTGGCTGAAGGTTTCCGTCGCCGGCCATGACGCGACCTGCCATACCGGTCGCCGTTCTTGCTTCTATCGCACTGTTACCAACGGAGAAAATGGTGCTGTATTGACCATTACCGGCGGCGCCCCGCAATTCGACCCGGCGTCCGTCTACAACAAAAATTAAGCATCTGCATAAGTTCTGGACCGTTCCGGCACGGATTCATCCTTTGGAAACCGGTCCGGACGCCTAATCCTCCCCATGGCGGCTGCTATCCCCGCCATGCGGATCAGGACATGGAACACCATCGCTCGTATGCGTCACGACCGGTTTCCAGCACCCACCCCGAAAGGGGTGACGATCCCGCGGGCAACTGCCCTGCTTCAGCCTCGACCGGACGCATCCAGCGGAGTTTTCAGGCCTGTCTTCGCCGTGAAAGTTCCCCGCGTCACAGACTGCATATACCCTGTCACTTATTGTGTTCCCAACGACGCCAAGACGCTGGAACTGATCGCTTCGCCGCGAATTCCTTTCGGGTACGGAGGTCTGCATGTTGAACTGGAGTTTTAATCGTAGTCTCGTAACGGCGGATGCTTCAGATCCGGGCGGACCTTCCATGAACAACATGCCCATCATTCCCGTGCCGGCCCCGCCGCGCAAATCCAAGATTGCGCTGGCGCTGGGTGGCGGCGCTGCCCGCGGCTGGGCCCATATCGGCGTGCTCAGGGCACTCGAAGAGGAAGGCATCGAGATCGGCATGATCGCGGGCACCTCAATCGGCGCCCTCGTCGGCGGCTGTTATCTGGCAGGCAAACTGGATGAGCTGGAAGCCTTCGCCCGCTCGCTCACCATGCGCCGCATTGCCAGCCTGCTTGATTTCACCATTCGCGGCTCTGGCCTGTTCGGCGGCATGCGGCTCACCAAACGCATGCAGGAGCATCTTGAAAATCTGTCGATCGAGGATCTGGACCGTCCCTTCGTCGCTGTAGCAACGGAAGTCAACAGCGGCCACGAAGTCTGGATCAATGGCGGCTCGCTGATCACGGCACTGCGCGCGTCCTATGCCTTGCCCGGCATCTTCGAGCCGATCAAGTGCAACAACCGTACCCTGGTCGATGGCGCGTTGGTCAATCCGGTGCCGGTCTCGGTCTGCCGCGCGCATGAGGAACCGCTCGTCGTCGCTGTTAATCTCAACTACGACCTTTACGGCCGCTCTGCCGTCATCAAGCACAGCGCGAGCCCGCAGAAGATCGACGAAAATCGGCAGGAAAACAGCGCCGCGCGCCTCGGCCTCACCGGCGTCATGGTGCAGTCATTCAACATCATCCAGGACCGCATTTCCCGCGCCCGTCTCGCAGGAGATCCGCCGGACCTGGCGCTGCATCCGAAACTATCGGATATCGGCCTGTCCGAATTTCACCGCGCCGGCGAGTCGATCGACCGCGGTTATCTCGAAGCCAAGGCGCGGATTTCCGAAATCAAGCGTATGCAGGAAGTGGTGATGGTCGCGCGCTAAGAACAACTCATCTTTGAAGACACGGCGGGCGGGACGATCAAAGATCGTTCCGCCCGAAACCGTTCAATATGAATGTCAGCTGGCGATGTAAGCCTTGATGGCGTCGGCTTCGTGCTTAATCGCGCGGATGTGGGACTTCACCACGTCGCCGATCGAGATGATACCGACGAGCCGTCCGTCCTTCTCCACTGGAATATGTCGTGCACGCAGCTTGCTCATCCGTTCCATGAGTTCGTCGACGGTCTCGGTTTCGCCGCAACGATAAACGTTGCCCCACATGATGGAGGAAATGGGCTTGTCCATGCAGTCCGCACCGTTGCGCGCAACCGCCGCCACGATGTCGCGCTCGGTCACGATGCCGGCGATACGGTCGTTACGATCAACGACCACAATGGCACCGATATGGTTTTCATGGAGATAGACGGCTGCCTGCCTGACAGTGAGCTGCGGGCCGCCGGTGACAACGTTGCGGCCTTTTTCGTCCAGTATCGTCTTTACATACATGCGTACCTCCCGTGTGCATCATGACGCAGAGAGGCGGGACACCCATGCAGGGATGCCCTGCCTGTACCAGGAACATCCTTTCCTCCTTGGATGTTCCCCGTTCCGGTGTGCATGTGCGAACCGGAACAAAAACATGGTGCGCCACGAAGGAGGCGATTGCAAGACCGCTAATGGACTATCGTTAATCCCGGCGGGTTTCAGCCGTGGCGACGTCGAACAACGGGAAAAAGAAGAAGCCGAAGAGGAAGCCGCCGATATGCGCCTCCCAGGCAACAGCACCGCCTGCGACGGAGCCGAAGATTTGGCCGAAGCCGATCAGGAAGTTGGTGAGAAACCAGATTCCGGAAAACACCAGCACCGAGCGGTTGGAGAGCGCTTCCGCGACCGTCAGACGCCGGTTGAGATGGGCGAACTGCCGGCTGATGCGACCGCTCGGCGAAAAGACGAAACGGGCGGCTGCCCCCATTAGGCCGGAGACGACACCGGACGCACCGACGACGAGAATCATTGCACCCCAGTGCAGCGCCGTGTGAAACGTGACGGCGGCGATCGCCGACAGGCACCAGAAGATGAAGAAACGCGTGAGCCCGATTCGCCGAACGACGGGCGCCCCGAAGGCGACCATCCAGAAAGCGTTGAAAATCAGGTGTTCCCAGCTGCCATGCAGCAGCGAATAGGTAATCGGGCTCCACAGCCAGCCGAGATCCTGTTCCGCGAAGGGAATCGTATAGCGGCCTGGGATGAAGGCGAACTGCAGGAGGACGTTTTCATCGGTCACCGACAACAGGAAGTAGGTGCGCACGACATGGATGACGATCAGCAACGCCAGCATGAACACCAGCCCGCCGGGCAGGTTGAACGCGGGCTCCCGCTTACGGGTATCCGCGCCATCACGCTGCATCTCTACGCCGTCACTGCTCATGGTTGATCCACCAAATTCACAAAATACGAATCGCGCTTATACAGTCAAAAGAAAGGCCGTGCAGCTCTCGCTGACGGCCGGTGGCCCCAATCCCCGGGGCTGAAATCGAATGTGCAGTAAACCATTCCCTTGTGGAGGAATGTCCCGATCTTTGGCCAAAGCCGTCCGGCTGCGCAATCGAAACCAATTGTTAACCTTAATATAGAGGTGGCACGAAACTCGCACCGCTCTTCCTGAATGCCCCTTTCGCCCGCATTGGCGTGCCGAAACGGTGCAGAATCGAATGGATATGAGCATGCAGACGAAAGCCGTAACGGCGCTTTACGATTATTGGACGAACAAGCGTGGCGAACGCCCTCTTCCCCTGCGCAGCGTAATCGAGCCTGCGGACATAGCCGCCATCCTGCCCGACGTCTTCATCCTTGAGCATATCAGGTTTGCCGATCCACGCTTTCGCCTCGCCGGCACGCGTTTCTGCGCCCAATTCGGCCGCGAGCTGAAAGGCACAACCTTCGACATGCTTTTCGCGCCCGACCAGCGAAACCGGGTCGCGCGCATTGCGGAAAACGTCATGGCGCATGGTGCGCCCGCCATTCTGCAGGTCCAGCTCGTCGACGGCGCGCTGGAAACGACCAACGCCGAGATCGTCCTTCTGCCGCTCGCTTCAAAGGCCCGCGTGGCGGACCGCATTATCGGTGCCTTTGCCCCCCTGCCCGGCCAGCGCCCACCGCTCTCCGCTTTCCGCTACGCCACGCTCGGCTCCCTCTCTGTGATCGATGCAAGCCGCGCGCATGAGGCCACCGGCAATCGGCCGGCGATCCCCATGCCGGCGTCGATCATGGCGATGCGTCCGCCCGCGTTCGGCCAGACGGTCAGCCGGGTCCTGCACCTGCGGATATTCGAGGGCGGGCGGCAGACTGAAGATCTGCGCGAGCGCTAAGGCTTTTGCAACTTGCGGCAAGTAAAAATTGCCGGAGCGTAAGGTCCCCTTCACTTTTCAAGGGCGCGGCAAACCTTCTGTTAACCGCGAAAGCTTAAGACTTGGAAAGACATAAGATCATCAGGCCCGCGCGAACATGTATTCATTTCAGCAAGCATCGCCCGCCGCCCGCAAACCGCAGCCCGACCAGCGGAGCTTCCAGCGTGTTTCGGTGAACCTGCCTGGCCGGCTGATGCTGCCCAATCACGATGAATACGACTGCTCCGTAATAGACATGTCGCCGGGTGACGCCAACTTCGTCTGCTCCGCCCGCCCGCGCATCGGCGAGCGCATCATCGCCTATGTCGATCATCTGGGCCGAATCGAAGGTAATGTCGCTGCCCTCAACGACGAAGGCTTCGCGATCACCCTCACGGCCACGGACCGCAAGCGCGAAAAGCTCGCGGCGCAGCTGACCTGGATTGCCAACAAGCACGAACTCGGCCTGCCGGAAGATCGCCGTCACAACCGTCTGACGCCGCGCAACACGCGCACCGAGATCACCCTCGACGACGGCCGGCGCTATCCCTGCCGTATCATCGACCTTTCACTCTCGGGCGCCGCCGTCGATATCGACGTGCGCCCGGCGCTCGGCACGCCCGTCCAGCTCGGCAACATGAAGGGCCGCGTCGTGCGCCACTTCCAGGAAGGCGTGGCCATCGAATTCTCGTCGGTCCAGTCCAAGGAAGCGCTGACCTCGTTCCTGTAGCATTTCGGCACGGCGCAAAACGTCGGACTGTGTCACAAGGGCCCTGCGGGGCCCTTTGCTGTTTCAGCCTGGCACACCGACATTCCGCAAAATATTTCGAATCTTTTTTTGTCCGCCAAAAGCGTTCCGAAGCAACGCAACTGGCCGAACAGCCTATTCCGAGACCCTTCCGCTATCGATGAAACCGTCGAATGAAGGCGGAACTTCTGCACGAATGGCGGTGCCTTCGCACAAATCGCAATCGACATATCGGCAATAGCGATAAGAAATCAATTGGTTACGTTTGGCTCACTGATCGCCAGCCCGACAAATTTGATTCAGATTTTAGTCAAAAACGCATCAAATACCGTTCAAATTCAATTCAAGTTTTGTTTTTATTTTATACTTATGCGATCTAGATTTGAACTAATTTATACTTCCGAATTTCGCGTAAGATCAAAAAGTCCGTGTCATTGTCCCATCATCAAACGGGGACAGAACAATGACAAAAACACTCAGGACAGGGGCATTCGCGTTTCTCTTCTCTCTGGCCGCCGTGCAGGCCGCCATGGCTCTGCCGGCCAACATTCCGCTCGCCGGCGCCACCAACCAGCCGATCGGCCACTATGAATTCTGCAAGCAATATGCCGATGAATGCCGCTCGAACGGCAAGGATACCGGCCCGCTCGTCCTGACGCAGGAAAACTGGAAGACCATCCTCAACGTCAACTATTCGGCCAACACCGACGTACAGCCGATGACCGACATGGAGATTTACGGCGTCGAGGAAAAATGGGCCTATCCGGATGCGGTGGGCGACTGCGAAGACTATGTGCTGCTCAAGCGCAAGCGGCTGATCGAATCCGGCATCTCGCCCTCGAACCTGCTGATCACGGTCGTGCTCCAGCCGAATGGCGAAGGCCATGCCGTGCTGACCGTGCGCACCGATCGCGGCGACTTCGTGCTCGACAACATGCGCAACAAGGTCCTGCTCTGGTCCGAAACCGAATACCGCTACCTGAAGCGCCAGTCCTCGGCCAATGCCGGCAAATGGGTCAAGCTTCAGGACGGCCGTGCCGACGCCGTCGGTAGCGTCAAGTAACAAGGCTGACGCCGACCCGGCGCCGCATAACGAAATCGCCTGGCCACCCGCCGGGTAAGAAAAGGGCCCGGTCAGTCCCCCAATCCCCGTCCCGACCATGGCCCTGCGGCCGGTTCTGCTGTCCCGGAACCGGCCGCCCCCCCTTTTCGATCCTTTCAACCTTTGTGCATTCATTTAAAATTAACCACGTTCGCGGAACTTCGCCTCAAGAGATTCAGGCACGCCTGAGTCCCGATTTTCTCTCGGTGGACGAGGAGCGCGATGACCATTGCGACGACAGGTGACGACGGCCACGCGCCGCTCCTATCCACCCGCCTGCTGACACGGATGACCATTGGTGTCGCCGTCCTCGCAGGCCTCACCATCGGCATCAGCATTACCGGCCGCATGCTCGGAGAGCGCATCGCACTGGCCGGCCACACGGAGAATGCGGATCCCGTCGACATCGTGATCGGCCAAGACCAGATTCGCCTTCCCGCCAACGTTATCCGCTTCGAAGAGCAACGCCGGACGGGTCTCGCGGAGCGCGTTGATCTCTATCTCACCTGGCCGGAAATGCAGGGCTACTCCAACACCGAACGCAGTCGGTTCAATGATGCCAACCGCCCGGAAAGCCTGCTTTTTTTAAGCCTTTCGCAAAGCACCATGTCGAAGGACATGTCCGGTCGGCTGGAGCCGATCTACAGCCACCTCTTCGACGGCCACACGGAGCTCGGCCCCGCCGCCCTCACCTTGCGCCATCTCAAGGACAATTCCGGCTACGGCAACGAAGTGTTCTTCACCGGCACGCTGCCCGACGGTTCGGACTATGCGGTGCGCTGCATGATGCCGGCAGAGGACGCGCCATCGACCAGCGCGGATTGCCAGCGCGACATCCACATCGGCAGCGACCTTTCCGTGCTTTACCGCTTTTCGAGCAGACTTTTGCCGCAGTGGCAGGCCATGGAAGCACGCGTTCGCGAATATCTCGGCCAGTCCCTCATCCGGAACGGCCGCCCGCTCGCCGTCAACAGCGGCCGATAAAATAATGGCGATCTCAGAAACCAATGATTCATCATAAACCGATTGGTAACGCTGTTTCGCTAGTGTGCTGCCAACGGTCGTTCTGGACCTCCCATCCGAACACCATCTGCAATCCGAGAATGAAGAGTAACGTAGTGTCCCGTTCCGTATTCCTCGATTTCCTTCCCCGCTCCTGTCAGGCAGTTGCCACCGTGGCGCAAGGTCTGGTGATGGTTGGAATGGTCAGTACCGTCGCCTTTGCGGCGCCCGCGGAAGCCTCCCCGAAATATGCCGGCATCGTCATCGACGCCAAGACCGGCAAGGTGCTCTACAGCGAGGATGCCGACGAACTGCGCTATCCGGCGTCGCTCACCAAGATGATGACGCTGTATCTGACCTTCGAGGCGCTCGAAGCCGGCAAGATCCGCCTCGATACCCGCGTGCCCTTCTCGAAGAACGCCTCAAGCGAACCGCCGACCAAGCTGGGCGTGCGCCCGGGCAACTCGATCACCGTCGAACAGGCCATGCTCGGCCTCATCACCCGTTCGGCGAACGACGCCTCTACGGCGCTTGCCGAAATGCTCGGCGGCTCGGAAGAGCGCTTTGCCCGCATGATGACGCAGAAGGCCCGTGCGCTCGGCATGACGCGCACCACCTATCGCAACGCCAACGGCTTGCCGAACACGGCACAGGTCACGACCGCCCGTGACCAGGCCCGCCTCGGCATCGCGCTGCGCCAGCACTTTCCGCAATATTACGATTATTTCTCGGTTCGCAGCTTCCGCTTCGGCAAGCAGGTCATCAACGGCCACAACCGCCTGCTTGGCAGCGTGCGCGGCGTCGACGGCATCAAGACCGGCTATACCCGCGCCTCCGGCTACAATCTCGTGACCTCGGCCGTGGCCGATGGCCGCAGCGTCGTCGGTGTCGTGCTCGGCGGCCGTTCGGGCGGTGCCCGCGACCAGCAGATGCGCAAGCTGATTGCCGCCTATATGCCGAAGGCCTCGCGCCGCGGCGGAGGCGACTTGATCGCCGAAACCAAGGATGCGCCGACGCTGACGGCGGATGTTGCAACCGAAACGGTCACCGCGTCGGCAAGCGGCACGCTCAGCAATCGCGGCATGGAACTGCCGGAAAACGGCCCCGTTCCGACCTACCGCTACAACGAAGCCCGCATCGAAACTGCCTATGCCGCGACATCGGGCGAAAACGAGATCGTCGGCAAGCGGGCGCTCGCCGCGACGCTCAAGCTGCAGCGTGAAAGCGCCGTCCCGGCAGAAGACCTGACAGAACAGGGCGACACTGGCGGCTCGCTCGACAAGCTGACCACGTCTTCGACCACCACCGCCACCATGGCCTCGGAATCCACGCCCTCGGGCTGGGTCATCCAGATCGGCGCGACGCCGGACAAGGGCCAGGCGCAGGAACTGCTCTCCAAAGCGAAAAACTCCGGCGGCAAGGCACTGTCCAGCGCAACGCCCTTCACGGTTGCCGTCAACAGCGGCAGCGGTTCGCTTTATCGCGCCCGCTTCGGCGGCTTCGACAACCAGAACGGCGCGACGGCAGCGTGCAAGGTCCTGAAGCGCAAGGGCTTTGCCTGCTGGGCCAGCCAGCAGTAACGAGTTTCGACCGCGCCTGGCGGCGCGGTCCCCGAACTACCGTCTTCAACCCGCAACGGCATCGGCCAGGTATTGCGTACCGATGGCTGCGGGGAAAGACAGGCGGATGCCGCATGTAGCGGCTCTGTCACCCTCGGTTAGGTATTGCGTACGAGGCAGATCATGGCGATGAACGAAAACCTTTTCGATGTTCCCGCAGCGCGCGACGAAAAACGCCGCCCGCTGAAGGGCACGCTCCACCCGCTGCACGAAGCAGCGATGCGGATCGCGGATATCGGATTGGGTCGTTCGCGCAACAAGACGAAGGATCTCGTGGGCATGCTTTTGGCCCACGGCGCCCGCGCCTGGCGCTCTGGCCAGCCGGCCGCCGGGATCCATTTGCATGTCGGCGTCAGCGAACGGCGCTATCCGGTGCGCATGCGCATCCGCTGATTTTCACCCTTTAGAGAAGGCCGAGTTCGGCGAGTTCGCGCCGAAGCTCCATCGGCAGATCGGCCAACCCCTCACCCATATTCTTGAGATCGCGCGGGGCGTCGTCCTCGGTGAGGTAGCGCCAGCCTTGGAAGGCACGGCGCGGCTGAAATTCGGTTTCGATGACTTCCGGCCCGAGCATCAGTTCGCAGCGGGAAATACCGTCGACATCCGTAAAGCTCTTCAGACCGAGCAGCCGCTGGCGGGCTTGTACCTGCCCCTTGATTACCCAATAGAGCGAACCGCCGTCGAGCAGTTCCTGATCGCGTTTCGGAACCATCCGGGTGATGTGGCTGGAATGCGGCTCCATGCCCGCCGCAATCGCGATGAGCGAGCGTTCGGACACCCATTCACGCAGATCTTCGATACTGTCGGCGCCGACACAGAGTTTGATGAGATGGAGGGCCATGGTTCTTTGAACGCCCTTGCGGCGGCCGGGTCAAGAGGCCGCCGCGTCGCACTCCACAAGGAACAGGTGGACGATCAGCACTCCACCACATTGACGGCGAGGCCGCCGGTGGAGGTTTCCTTGTACTTCTCGTTCATGTCGACACCGGTCTGGCGCATCGTCTCGATGCAGGCGTCAAGCGGCACGAAGTGCTGGCCATCGCCCTTCAGTGACAGCGAGGCCGCCGTCACCGCCTTGACGGCGCCCAGCGCGTTGCGCTCGATGCACGGCACCTGCACAAGGCCGGCGATGGGATCGCAGGTCATGCCGAGATGGTGCTCCAGCGCGATTTCCGCGGCATTCTCCACCTGTTCCGGCGTGCCGCCCATGACAGCCGCAAGGCCGGCGGCGGCCATGGCGGAGGCGGAACCCACCTCGCCCTGACAGCCGACCTCGGCGCCTGATATCGAGGCATTGTGCTTGATGATGCCGCCGACGGCGGCCGCCGTCAGCAGGTAGTCGCGAATACCTTCCTGATCGGCATCCTCGTGGAAATGCAGGTAGTAGCGGATCGTGGCGGGCACGACACCGGCCGCCCCGTTGGTCGGAGAAGTCACAACGCGGCCGCCGGCGGCGTTCTCCTCGTTGACAGCCATGGCATAGACGGACAGCCAGTCATTGGCGAGCAGCGGGTTCGCCTTGTTGGAACGCCATTCCTCCTGCAGTTTGTCGTGGATCGAGCGGGCGCGGCGGCGCACCTTGAGGCCGCCAGGCATGATACCCTCGTTCTTCAGGCCGCGGTCGATACAGCTCTTCATGGCGCCCCAGATGCGGTCCAGCCCGGCATCCAACTCCTCGCGCGACATGGTCGCTTCCTCGTTGGCGCGCTTCATCTGGGCAATCGTCATACCCGAGCGTTCGGCCATTTCCAGCATTTGCTTGGCGGAGGCGAAGGGGAACGGCACCTTCGCGCCGCCGGCCTTCGCCTTGCTGGCGCGCATCTGCTCCAATTCGGTGTCGGTCACGACGAAGCCGCCACCCACGGAATAGTAGATCCGCTTCAGGAGGAGACGGTCGTCACGGTCATAGGCAGAAAAGGTCATGCCATTGGCATGGCCGGGCAGCGGGTTCTTCTTGTCGAAGATCAGGTCGGTCTTCGGCTGGAAGGCATAGCTTGGATGGACCGGCGGTGTGATGCGGCCGGTGCGCTCGACCTCGCCCACGATCGCATCCATCTGGTCCGGATCGACCATATCCGGCCGCTCGCCCATCAGGCCTAGAATGACGGCGCGGTCGGAACCATGGCCGACGCCGGTATAGGCGAGCGAGCCGTGCAGGCTCATGCGGATACCGGCGACATGGGCATTCGACGGGCGGGGCCAGTCGTCGGAGAGGATCAGGTCAAGAAAGCGGTTTGCCGCCGACATCGGCCCCATCGTGTGGGAGCTCGACGGCCCAATACCGATCTTGAAGACATCAAAAACCGAAAGGAACATTCCCTGACTTCTCCTCGCCGCAGCCGGCTCATGCTTTGACCGATGAAGCTACGTTATCATGGCGCGCACTCTTGGCGATCTCCCGACATCGGGTTTTACCAGTGCGACATGCCGAAAACAAAAACAGCGCGTCTCGGTGAAGAGCGCGCTGTTCATGTAGGGACTTGGGCCTGAAATTTTCAGATGCCGCCGAAGAGATAGGCGATGACCAGAATGGCGCCAAAACCGAGGACTGCACGGGCGGTAACGCCCCAGCAGGATTTCTGAACGGTGCTTTCCATGATTTCCCCGAATGGAAGTGTCGTGCGAGCCGCCGATATCAGCGCCGCATGGGGCTCTGTTTAATGAAGAATTTATGAAACCGCAATCGCGAAAAATGGCGAAACCAAGGCGTCGTCGGCATGGGAGCCCCGCGCTCAATGCATGACGTGTCGAAGAATCAGAGAGTTGGGCGCGTCGGGCATCCTTTTGCCGTTCCCACGCCGCGCCTTCGTTTTGTCCTAGATCTGAACGTCGTGCGAAGGCGCCATCCCGCGGCTTGCAAAATACCGAATCCGTGGCACAAGACGTCTCATGAACACCCCTGATCTCATCGCGCTCGCCCTCTTCCTCGTCCTGTGGGCCGGCTATTCCTGGATCACGGACCGGGCAAAACTGTTCGACCGGGTGAGCCTCACGCGCGCCATGAGCTCGCAGCGCGCGGTCTGGATCCGCAACGCCATGCACCGCGACCTGCGCATGATCGATACGCAGATCATGGCCGGACTGCAGAACGGAACGGCCTTCTTCGCTTCGACATCGCTGCTGGCGCTCGGCAGCTGTTTTGCGCTGCTCGGGGCGACAGAACAGGTTTTTGCAATCTTCAGCGACTTGCCCTACGTCTTCCATGGCAGCCGCGCCGGCTTCGAAATGAAGGTCGGTGGCCTCGCCATCATCTTCGGCTACGCCTTCTTCAAATTCGGCTGGTCCTACCGGCTGTTCAATTATTGCACGATCCTGCTCGGCGCCATGCCGATGAGCGGTGACATTCACAAGGACCCCGCCGGTGCGGATCTCGCGGCCGACAAGGTGATCCGCATGAACATCCTGGCCGCAAAGCACTTCAACAAGGGCCTGCGCGCGATCTTCTTATCGATCGGCTATCTCGGCTGGTTCGTCAGCCCGTTCCTGTTCATCGCCACGACCATCGGCATCATCATCGTGCTCGTGCGCCGTCAGTTCTATTCTGAAGCCCGCCTCGCCGTGCTCGAGCGCCTCGACTGACCTCTCCCAACGACCCTGGCCACCTTTCGGCCATCCGCCCGGCGCAAGCTTGGCGTGACACATTCCTATGGACCAAAGCAATGCGGCGACCCCGAAACATGACGACGACGGTGATTGACGGCAATGGGACAGTGGACGGGGAGCAAACGCGCCGGCTTCCACGCATCCCGCTGATCGACCAGTTGCGCGGCGTGGCCCTGATCGCCATGGCGATCTACCATTTCACCTGGGACCTCGGCTTCTTCGGCTATATCGAACCGGAAACGGCAACGACCGGCGGATGGCGTATCTTTGCCCGGGTGATCGCCGGCAGCTTCCTGTTTCTCGTCGGTTTCAGCCTGGTGCTCGGCCAACGCAAGGGGTTTCAGGCAAGGCCGTTCTTCACCCGGCTTGCCAAGATCGGCGGCGCGGCGCTCCTCATCACCATCGCCACCTGGTTCGCCTTCCGCGAGACGTTCATCTTCTTCGGCATCCTGCACGCCATTGCTGCCGCAAGCGTGATCGGCCTTGTCTTCCTGCGCCTGCCGATTGCCGTCACGCTGCTCGCGGCCGCGGCTGCGGTCGCAGCACCGCTCTATCTGCGGTCACCGCTCTTCGATCATCCCGCACTCTGGTGGGTCGGGCTTTCGGTCAACATTCCGCGCTCGAACGATTATGTGCCGCTCCTGCCGTGGATCGCACCGGTTCTCCTGGGCATCGTCCTCGCCAGGCTTTTCGTGGCGAGCGCGCTTCCCGAACGGCTTGCCGGTCTTGGCGGACGAACGAATGTCCGGTGGAAAACCCTGCTGGAGGCCGCAGGCCGCCACAGTCTCGCCATCTATCTTATCCATCAGCCGGTGCTGATCGCGCTGGTATATGCCTTCTCTCTGGTCATGCCGGCGCCAGCACCCGATCCGGCCGTCGGCTACATCAAAAGCTGCATGCGCGCTTGCGAGCCCGAACGCGGCGCCGGCTTCTGCCAGAGCTTTTGCAGTTGCACGCTGACCGGATTGCAGGAGCAGAACCTGTTCGCCGATCTCAATCGCGGCGCGATCGATGTCACGACGGACGAGCGGATAGCCGCGATCTCCTCGCAATGTACGGCTAAAGCAGAGACGGGAACCGACCTTAAGGAGTAGGGATCATGAATGCCTATCGCATGAAGCCACTCGCCTTCCCCTGGCCACCGCTGATCTACGGCGCAGCACTTGCGGTCGCCTTCCTGCTTCAGGCCTATTTCCCGCTCGCGGCATCCGAAACCGACAGCCTGATCGCCACCGTCGCCGGCAGCGTGCTGATCCTCACGGCGATCGTGCTGGATGTTTGGGCGATGCGCACGCTCCTGGATTGCCACACGACCATCCTGCCGAACCGCTGCTCCACCTGTCTGGTCACGTCAGGCCCCTATCGGTTTACCCGTAACCCGATCTATCTGGGCTATACGCTGGCGACCGCCGGCATCGGCCTCGTGATGCTCAATCCTTGGTGCCTGGTGACGGCGATCGTCGCCTCCGGCCTGACCAGCATCGTCGCTATCAAACGGGAGGAGCTTCACCTGCTCTCGCGCTTCGGCATCGATTTCGAGCGTTACTGCAACGGCACGACCCGCTGGATCTGAGAACGTCTATGGCGCCGGATTTCTTATCCAACGCCAAACGCTACATTCAAAATCGGATTTATCAGGTACCGACGCCGATTTCGGCGAGACGGGTCAAACAGGCCTCCTCGACATTGTCGAGTTCAGCCAGCGTCTCCTCGATATCCCGGCGCTTCTGACGCAGCTCTTCGCGCTTCTCGCTGACCTTCGTCATCAGCATTTCGAGTTGCCCCACTTCACCCGGTGGATCCTTGTAGACGCGGATGATGTCGCGGATCTCGGCAATGGTGAACCCGATGCGCCGGCCGCGCAGGATTTCCAGGATCAGGCGGCGGTCTGCCGGACGGAAAAGACGCGTACGACCGCGGCGCTCGGGATTGATGAGCCCCTCATCCTCGTAGAAGCGCAAGGTACGGGTGGAAACCCCGAATTCACGCGTCAGCTCGGTTATGGTATAAAACTTGTCCACGCCTGCTCCGATCATTTCTGAGCGGGCATTTTATTGACTTTTACGTATAAGTCAATTTTCCGGCTTGAGTTGCGCTAGCGAACAGCGAACCACCACGTGGCAAGCCCCAGAAACGCGAAGAAACCGACGATATCGGTAACCGCAGTGACGAAAACACTGGAGGATACGGCCGGGTCCGCTCCTGCCTTGTCGAGCAGGATAGGGATCGTGATACCGGCCAAAGCAGCCGCGCACATGTTGATGAGCATGGCGGTCGCGATGACGCCGCCGATATTGACGTCGTGAAACCAGAACCCTGCGACGGCTCCGATCATTACACCGAACGCCATGCCATGCAGCAGACCGACACCCGCTTCACGTCGCACGACGCGCCACGCATTGTGGATGTCGAGGTCACGCGTTGCGAGTGCACGCACCGTCACGGTCATGGTCTGCGATCCGGCATTGCCACCCATGCCGGCGACAATCGGCATGAGAACCGCAAGCGCCACGATCTCCTCGATCGTCGTCTCGAAAAGGGAGATGACCGACGCTGCGATAAAGGCAGTCAAGAGATTGACGAGAAGCCAAGGTGCGCGCGAGCGCACGGTCTCGATGGTCGTATCCGACAGCTCTTCGTCGCCCACGCCACCGAGGCGCATCAAGTCTTCTTCAGCCTCTTCCTGGATGACGTCGACCACGTCGTCGATGGTCAGCACCCCGACGAGGCGGCCGTTCTCGTCGACAACGGCAGCAGAGAGAAGGTCGTATTGCTCGAAGAGCTGGGCGGCCTCCTCCTGGTCCATGTCGGCCGGGATCGGATGATTGGTGTCGCGCATGACCGTTTCGATCTTCGTGCCCCGCGCCGTGCGCAGGATACGGTCGAGATCGACAACGCCGAGCAGGCGGAAAGTCGGATCGATGACAAAGATTTGTGAAAAGCTATCCGGCAGGTCGGCATCCTCGCGCAGATAGTCGATCGTCTGACCGATCGTCCAGAACGGCGGCACGGCGACGAATTCCGTCTGCATACGACGGCCGGCGGTGCTTTCGGGATAATCGAGCGAGCGGCGCAGGCGGATCCGTTCGGTGAACGGCAGCTTGGAGAGGATTTCCTCCCGATCTTCCTGATCGAGGTCTTCCAGAATATAGACGGCGTCGTCCGAATCCATCTCGCCGATGGCCGCCGCGATCTGCTCGTTCGGCAGATGCTCGACGATATCGAGGCGGATCGCCTCGTCAACTTCGGTGAGCGCCGCAAGGTCGAAATCGGCGCCGAGCAGTGAGACAAGCTGGCGGCGCTGCTCGGGCTGGATCGCCTCGAGGAGGTCGCCCATTTCCGATTCGTGTAGCCGCGCAACATGACGACGCAGGAACAGGAGGTCGCGGTCGGCAATCGCCGCCCCGACATGCATGAGGAAATCCGAGCGGATCGAACCGTCCTCGGCATAGATGTCCTCACCGTCGACGGTACTGTGTTCTAAGGTTGCGCCCTGCTGCTCGATGCGGTCGTCGTCGCCGGTGTTGTCCATCGGGCCGCTCCTTGCGTCGGGATCGTCCCGCAGGGCCACGTCGGCGGCGCGGAGACGACAGGGATTTCAGTGCAGGGTTCCTAGCAGGCGCCAGAAAACGGGTGCCTCACGCCATCGTGCTAACCCAAAGCGCCCGCCCGGTCCATCGTCGAAAGCGGCAAAAGCCGGCGCGGCGAAACTTTTTCGCAAGCTGTTGCAACACCATGCAAATCGAAGGTTTTGATACACCTGGAAAAGGTCAGCATTTTCCCTCCGCCGCAAACAGGCTAGGAAGGGAAAAATCGACGATCGGAGAAACCATGGCCCTCCTGCCCATCGTGCGCTATCCTGACCAGCGCCTGCGCCAGCCCTGCAAGCCAATCGAGACATTCGACACACAGCTGGCCGCCCTTGCGGATGATCTCGCCGCCACCATGCGCGCCGCCCCTGGCATCGGCATCACTTTGGCTCATGTCGGCATTCTCGAACGGCTGACGGTGATCGAACTCGACGGTCCCGGCTCGCTCGGGGTCTATGTAAATCCCGTCATCGAATGGGTCTCGCCGGAGATGCGGCGCCACACGGAAGGCAGTGTCTCGATGCCCGGCGTCACCGACGAGGTGGAGCGCCCTGCCCGCATTCGCCTAAATTATCAGGATCTTTCCGGCGCGACAAAGACAGAGGAAGCCGACGGCCTGCTCTCCGTCTGCCTGCAGCACGAAATCGACCAGCTCGACGGTATCTTCTGGATCGACCGGCTCTCACGGCTGAAGCGCGAGCGCATCATCAAGAAATACGGCAAACTCAAAGGCTGATTCGCGCAAGCCTTTCAGAACACAGCAGAATCACCGGGGAAAAAATCTCCGTGAAGCCGGAACAAACGGAATCGTCCCGCATTTCTGAGCGCGAATGCAAGGGACAATACCGATGAAAATCATATCCTGGGAAAAGACTTTGGGCATCGTGCTGCCGGGCGCTGCACGCCCTCGCTTCGTCCGCGACGTGGCGACCGCCATGCATCTGCTCGCCGAACTCTGGCCGGTCACCTACGGCCGCGCCTATCAACGCGCACTCGCCTTCTGCGCCCGCGCGCTGGAAGGCCGAATGAGCGCAGCCCGCGCCCGGCTCGCTTTTATTGCGGCGGCGCGCGAAGCCCGCGTAGAAGTCGTCGCTTGATGGGCAGGAAAGTGCACAAACAAAAAGACCCGCCGAAAGGCGGGTCTTTTTTGGTGCGGTCGAGAAGACTCGAACTTCCACGGGTTGCCCCACAGCGACCTCAACGCTGCGCGTCTACCAATTCCGCCACGACCGCATCGTGGTAGGCGTTGCCTTGCGGCGACGGAGGTGCATGTAGCAAAAGCATTTGGGGGGTGCAAGGCCGATAAGAAAGAAAAATGACGGAAAGCGAAACAATTTCAACAGTCCCTGCACGAATGCCCTGAAACCCCTGAAATCCTTGCATGATCGCGCCTATATCTGGCACAAGAAATCCGAAAGGACGGCCATCATGCAGCGTCAGGACATCTCCACATCCCTTCTCGCCATCGACGGCTCGCCGCCGGTGCGATGGCGCATCGCGCAGGACCTTGTTTCTTATGACGAGGCGGTCAAAACCATGGAAAACGAAGCGGCGGCGATCGCCAATGGCGAGGCCGACGAGCTGGTCTGGCTGGTAGAACATCCGCCGCTTTACACCGCCGGCACGAGTGCGGTGCCAACCGACCTCGTCGCGCCGGATCGCTTCCCGGTGTTTTCCACAGGCCGCGGCGGTGAATACACCTATCATGGCCCCGGCCAGCGGGTCGTCTATGTCATGCTGGATCTGAAACGCCGCCGGCAGGACGTGCGTGCCTTCGTGGCGGCGCTCGAAGCCGTGGTGATCGATGTGCTCGATTCCATGAATGTGCGCGGCGAACGGCGCGAGGACCGCGTCGGCGTGTGGGTGCGCCGGCCGGATCGGCCGCCACTGCCGGACGGCTCGCCGGCCGAGGACAAGATCGCGGCGATCGGCATTCGCCTGCGCCGCTGGGTGAGTTTTCATGGTTTCTCGCTCAACGTCGATCCAGACCTTGAGCATTTTTCGGGCATCGTGCCCTGCGGCATTCGCGACTATGGCGTGACCAGCCTCGTCGATCTCGGTTTGCCGGTCATGATGAGCGATGTGGATATGCGCATCCGCGATTCATTCGAACGGGTCTTTGGTCCGACGACTCCGGATGCCGACTGTCAGCCCAGAAGCCTGTCGCAGGCATAGACGATCGCATAGCCGTGCAGCACCAGCGCGGAATAAAGGCCGAAGCCGGCGAGCAGTCGCTGCGGCGCCGTCATCGGATCGAGCGCTGCGCGCGGCTTGACACTGCCGGCGCCGAGAAGGCTAAGCACGGTGAAGATGGCGAGCCCTGCGATCAGCATCTGCGTTGGCAGGCCGACGCGCCAGCCGACCCAAAGGATCGAGAGCGTGACCAGAAAACTCGCGATCAGCAGACTGATGCGGGTTGAAAACACCTGCCGCAGCACCTGACCACCGTCGAAGCGGTGCATGGGCAGCAGGTTCAGCAGGTTGAACGCCCCGAGAATGAGCAAAAAGACCAGCAGACTCGGACCCATCGCGGTAGCGTCATAAAGCGCAATCAGCGGCGATACGAGGAAGGCCGACATGCCGGCCCCCATCAGCGCACAGACTGCAACCTCGAAATGCGAGTTGTAGGGTCTGCCGCCGACGGCGATGCCGCCGAGCAACGGCACGAAGATCATGCGCACCCGCCCATGGCCGAAGGCACGATACGCGGCCATGTGGCCGAGTTCGTGCAGCACGATGACGACCGTCAACATGGTGGACAGCAGCAGGCCTTGGATGTTGAGCCCGAAGAACGGCCAGAGCAGCAGCGTGGACAGCACGGCAAGACCCGCCTGCGTCCACCCGCTCTCGAGGACGCCACTCATGTCCCCCTTGCCCGTTGCCAGCCATTGGTCGAGCGCCTTCATTTCGCGGCGCAGCTGGATATAGCGGAAAAGCAGGAAGGCGACGCCACGATAGCGATCGGTCTGTTCGACGGTGAGCGCCGTGCCGCCCGGCACGGGGCGTAGGAACCGCCGCTCGACATAGTTTTTCCAGAAAGAGGCATCAAGCGCGCTATCATCGACCACCCGCGTCTCGCAAGCAAGATTGTCCGCGTCCTGCGCTTCGTGGACCTCGAGCGTGCGCGTGATCGGGACGCCATGGCGATCGGGATGAGAGAGTGTCTGGCGGACGCGGTCGCCAGAAAGCTTTTCGGTGGAGACGACCGACGGATGCCAATCCGCTTCCTCGCCGAGCGGGCTTACAAGGGCAGCGATGCGGCTGGGCGGAGCCTTGAAGACGCGGGTCAGGTGCAACGTACGGCGCCCGACGGGCGCGGCGATAAGGAGCCAGATCAGGCCGAGATTGATCGCCACCAGCAGGAACATCGAAAGCGATGTCGACATGTCGTCCTTCCCGGTCTTCATGACAGGAAGCACGAGGCTACCGGCAACCTCCTAACAAAAGTTAAGAATCGTAGATCGGCCTCTTCACATTTAACCGAAATCGTCAGTCGAAGGCGGCCGTCGCCGTCAGCTTGCGGACCTTGTGTTCGCGCCAGATGATAAAGAGACCCGAAGCGACGATGATCGCGATGCCGAGCCATTTCGACGGGGTCGGGAAATCGCCGAAGATGGCATAGCCAAGCACGGTGGCCGAGATGATTTCGAAATACTGGAACGGCGCAAGCAGCGAGAGCGGCGCCATGCGGAACGCGCGAACCACCAGCATATGCGCATAACCCGAAAGTGCGCCGAGGATGATGAGCAGAACGAGTGTGAAGAAGGACGGCGGCAACGAGGGTGCGAAATCGGCGATGTCGGCCGCGTCTCCGAAGAACAGCGCGAAGCCCATGAGGATTGTACCGCCGAAGCCGGCAATGGTTTGCATGGTCAGCGGTGAATCGGCATCACCGATGGCGCGGTTCATGAAGAGATAGATAGAATAGAGGAAAGCGCAGGCGACAGGCAGCAATGCCGTCCAGCCGAAGAGAACGAAGCTAGGCTGGATGACGATAAGCGCTCCGCCGAAACCGACCATAATGGCCAGCCAACGCCGCCAGCCGACCTTGTCGCCGAGGAAGGCGGCAGACATCGCAGTGAGGATGAAGGGTTCGACGAAATAGATCGCAAAAACATCTGCAAGCGGCATGTATTTGACGGCCGCGAAGAACAGCAGGCTCGCGGCGCCGTGGATCGCACCACGCAAAAGGTTGAGCCAAGGGCGCTTCGGCCGCAACGTTTCGGCGCCGGCAGCCGTGAAGATCAAGGGAACCGTGCAGAGCACCTGAAAGAAGAAACGGTAGAACGTCACCTGCCCCGGCGACATGCCGACGAAGTTCGCCATATATTTCGCAATCGCATCCATGCACGGCAGGAGCAGCATGGCGATAGCCATCAAAGCAACGCCCTGCATCGTGCTTCCGCTAGTACTATCGCTTGCGCTGGGCAAGGCTTTCATTGGGCTTCTCCTTCGTTCGCCTCCTGCATAGCCCTTTTGCGCCCGCTGGCAATGCTGGAAATCAGTCCTGTACGGGCGGCGCAGCGCGGCGCATTTGAGGTAGCAACGGGTACCGGCTTGCCTGTAGACTGGCGCCAATAAGAAATGGAGGCCGCGATGACCTTTCCCGGCGAGAGCAACACCATCCCCTTCCCATCCGGCCGCGCCGACGGCGATACGCTCGGCGGGCGCATCTGGCGTGCCCGCGATGCGCTCGGCCTGGAACTCTCTGATCTCGCCTCCCGGCTCGGCCTTCCCGAAGAGACCGTGAGCGGCTGGGAACGCGACCATGCCGAGCCCGATACAAAGGCGCTGTTCATGCTTGCCGGTGTGCTCTCTGTGTCGCCATCATGGTTGATTGCGGGCATCGGTGAGGCTCCAGCCGACCCATCCGGTGACGAGTATCTCCACCCGCTTTTGCGGCAGCTCCGCGAGATTCACCAGCTGCATGACCAGACAGGCAAGGCGATCGCCGCGCTGGAGGCAGAGGTCGCCAAATTGATCAAAACAGATCAAAACTGATTTTTTCCACGTCACGTACTTGAGACGCCGGACCGGCTCTGCAATGGTCCGGCCAACACAGAATCCGTATAGGGAGACAAACATGGACGTACGCGCCGCCGTTGCCGTTCAGGCTGGAAAACCGCTTGAAATCATGACCGTACAGTTGGAAGGCCCGCGCGCCGGAGAGGTGTTGGTCGAGGTGAAGGCGACTGGTATATGCCACACCGACGACTTCACGCTCTCGGGCGCCGACCCGGAAGGCCTTTTCCCAGCTATTCTCGGCCATGAGGGCGCCGGCATCGTCGTCGATGTCGGCCCTGGCGTCACCTCCGTAAAGAAGGGCGACCACGTCATTCCGCTCTACACACCGGAATGCCGCGAATGTTATTCCTGCACCAGCCGCAAGACCAATCTCTGCACCTCGATCCGCGCCACCCAGGGCCAGGGCCTGATGCCCGACGGCACCTCGCGCTTCTCGATCGGCAAGGACAAGATCCACCATTACATGGGCTGCTCGACCTTCTCGAACTTCACCGTGCTGCCGGAGATCGCGCTCGCCAAGATCAACCCCGACGCGCCCTTCGACAAGGTCTGCTACATCGGCTGCGGCGTGACGACCGGCATCGGTGCCGTCATCAACACGGCCAAGGTCGAGATCGGCTCGACGGCGATCGTCTTCGGCCTCGGCGGCATCGGCCTCAACGTGCTGCAGGGTCTGCGTCTCGCCGGCGCTGACATGATCATCGGTGTCGATATCAACCCCGACCGCAAGGCATGGGGCGAGAAATTCGGCATGACGCATTTCGTCAATCCAAAGGAAGTGGGCGACGACATCGTGCCCTATCTCGTCAACATGACGAAGCGCGGCAACGACCTGATCGGCGGCGCAGACTACACGTTCGACTGCACGGGCAACACCAAGGTGATGCGCCAGGCACTGGAAAGCTCGCATCGCGGCTGGGGCAAGTCTGTCATCATCGGCGTTGCCGGGGCGGGCCAGGAAATCTCGACGCGTCCGTTCCAGCTGGTAACCGGCCGCAACTGGATGGGCACGGCCTTTGGCGGCGCGCGCGGCCGCACGGATGTTCCGAAGATCGTCGACTGGTACATGGATGGCAAAATCCAGATCGACCCAATGATCACGCATACGATGCCGCTGGAAGACATCAACCACGGTTTCGAGCTCATGCACAAGGGTGAATCGATCCGCGGCGTGGTCATCTATTGAGCACGCAGACGCCCTACAGCATCGATGTGCGGAGGATGGAAACATTCTCCGCCGTCGAGCTTTATGCATTGCTGACCTTGCGTGTTTCGGTCTTCGTGGTCGAGCAGGCCTGCGCCTATCCGGAACTGGACGGCAAGGATGTCGACGCACTGCATCTGCGGCTTTTGATCGACGGCGATACTGCCGCCTATGCCCGGCTGCTGCCGCCGGAAGAAGGCAGCGCACCCCGTATCGGCCGCGTGCTCGTCGCCCCCGGCCATCGCGGCAAGGGGCTGGGGGAAACGATTATGCGCGAGGCCATCCGCGCCTGCGAAACCCATTTCCCCGGCGCAGCGATCGAGCTCTCGGCGCAGAGCTACCTGGAGTGCTTCTACAAGGCGCTCGGCTTCACACCGATCTCGGAGGAATATGTCGAGGACGGCATTCCGCATATCGACATGGTGCGGGCCGCCGGGACCAAGTGAGCATCGGCTGACCATCACCGACGTCAGGCATATGGTTTTGCTCGCCGAAAACCTCTAGACCTCCACGGGACTGCGGAGAGAACCCTTCTGAGACCTCGATGACTGACACGCCTCCAATCCTCTATGTCGACGCGGATGCCTGCCCGGTGAAGCCGGAGATCCTCAAGGTCGCGGAACGCCATGCGCTGCCGGTCACCTTCGTTGCCAATTCGGGCCTGCGGCCCTCGCGCGATCCGATGGTGAAGAACGTCATCGTTTCGGGCGCGTTCGATGCGGCGGACAACTGGATCGCCGACAATGTGATCGAGGGCGATATCGTGGTCACGGCGGATGTGCCGCTGGCCGTGCGCTGCGTCGCCAAAGGCGCGCATGTGACCGGGCCGACCGGGCGGCTGTTCGACCAGGCGAATATCGGCATGGCGAGCGCCATGCGCGATCTCGGTGCGCATCTGCGTGAGACCGGCGAAAGCAAAGGCTACAATGCCGCCTTCTCGCCGCGTGACCGTTCTGCCTTCCTGGAAACGCTCGACCGGCTCTGCCGCCGGGCGAAAAGCGCGCGGGCCGGCGCATGACGAAAGCGCCGGGTCGCAAGGTCTATGGCCGGCATGTGCCCTTCTATGCGGGGATCGGCGCGGCTGTGCTTCTCGGCCTTCCCGCCCTCTGGCTGAAGCCGGATTTCGCCATCGACATCGGGGCAATCGCCTTCTTCCTCAGCTACCTCGCGCTGACGGCGGTGCGGCTGCCGCATCTCACGGCCGGTTATCTCGAACATTATGCGACGGATGCCGACGAGCCGGTGGCGATCATCTTCGCCGTCACTTTTCTTGCTGCCGCCGTCGCGACCGGCTCGCTCTTCGTCGTGCTGAACGAGCCCCAAGCCTCGGGCCTTGAATTCGTGCTTGCCTTCGCCTCGGTGGCGCTCGGCTGGCTGACCATCCACACCATGGCCGCCCTGCACTATGCCCATCTCTACTGGCGCCCCGGCAGCACGGAAGAGAGCGAAGATGCCGGCCGCAGCCTCGATTTTCCAGGCAAGGCTCCGCCCGGCGTCTATGATTTTCTCTATTTCGCCTTCGTGATCGGCATGACGGCGCAGACCTCAGACGTCGCGATCACCTCCACGGCGATGCGCAAGGTTAATCTGCTGCACGCGATCGCGTCCTTCTTCTTCAACACGGTGCTGGTTGCCGCCGCGGTCAATGCGGCGGTGTCGCTGGCGACCTGAAAACCATCGGAGTTTTTGATGAAAGTTCTTTCCCAGAACACCGCCTTCGGCGGCATGCAGGGTGTCTTCGCCCATGAGTCCGAGGCCTGCAAGACCGAGATGACCTTCGCCGTCTTCGTGCCGCCGCAGGCGATCAAGGAGCCGCGCCCGGTGCTCTGGTATCTCTCCGGCCTCACCTGCACCCATGCCAATGTCATGGAAAAGGGCGAGTACCGGCGCATGGCCGCCGAACTCGGCCTGATCATCGTCTGCCCGGACACCAGCCCGCGCGGCAATGATGTGCCGGACGAGCTGACCAACTGGCAGATGGGCAAGGGCGCGGGCTTCTATCTCGATGCCACGGAAGCGCCCTGGGCCGAGCACTACCAGATGTACAGCTACGTCACCGAGGAGCTGCCGAACTTCCTGCGCCAGCATTTCCGCATGGATATGGACCGCCAGGGCATTTTCGGCCATTCGATGGGCGGCCATGGCGCGATGACCATCGCGCTGAAGCACCCGGACCGTTTCAAGAGCTGCTCGGCCTTCGCGCCGATCGTCGCGCCTTCCAGCGCCGACTGGTCCATCCCGGCCTTCGAAAAATATCTCGGCGCCGACAAGGCGGCCTGGCGCGAATACGATGCCTGCGCGCTCGTCGAGGACGGCGCCCGCTTCCCGGAATTCCTGATCGACCAGGGCAAGGCCGACGGCTTCCTGGACAATGGCCTGCGTCCCTGGCTGTTCGAGGACGCGATCAAGGATACGGACATCAAGCTGACGCTGCGCATGCACGAGCGCTACGATCATTCCTACTACTTCATCTCGACCTTCATGGACGAGCACCTGAAGTGGCATGCCGAACGCCTAGGTGTTTAAAAATGCAATGCTATGGCGGGGGCGCATGGCTGACATGCCGCCCCTACCCTTGCCCTTGTGCTCCTCTTGGGCAATAGTCCCACCCGGTAGACGGCTACCGCCGGGGCAATCCCGGTCACGATCGCGGGGACGGCCTCGCTCCCTTGAAACGGAGTAGGCAAATGCCCTGGATTCTTCTCACCCTCGCAGGTCTCTTTGAAATCGGCTGGGCCATCGGTCTGAAATACACCGACGGCTTTACTAAGCTGGTTCCCACCGTCCTCACCGCCGGCTCCATGGTCGTCAGCATCGTGCTTCTCGGTCTTGCCGTGAAAACGCTGCCCATGGGCACGGCCTATGCGATCTGGACCGGTATCGGCACGGTCGGCACGGTCATTCTCGGCATCGTGCTCTTCGCCGAACCGGTCACCGCGATGCGCATCGGCTGCATCGCCCTCATCGTGGCCGGCATTTTGGGCCTGAAGTTCGTCGCCTAACGTCTACGGCTGTTGTCGAGGGCAAAAGCCCCCGGCCCAGCCGCCGTCAAGTAGAGGAAGACGAAGCAGAACAGGATCGCGGCATCACCGCGATTGTTGACCGGAAAGAAGCTCTGCGGCGCATGCGCCATGAAATAGGCGACAGCCATGAAGCCGCAGAGCACGAAGGCCACCGGCCTCGTGAAGAGCCCGATCAAAAGCAAGATCCCGCCGACCACTTCCAGCACGCCCGCAACGCCGATAATGTTCATCAGGTCGCCGAACGGCTGTTCGGCCGGCGGGAAATTGAAGAATTTCTGCGTGCCGTGCTCGATGAGGAGCAGCGCGGACATGACGCGCAAGGCGGCAAGCACCTGCGGCTGGTAGGCGGACAAGCGGTCAAACATGGCAGGCACTCCCTTCCGTTTCACCCGGAAGGCAATGGTATCATGGTTTTTGTGGAGATTTTCCAGACAGGTCGCTGACGACGTGCAAGATCAGTCGCAGCTGATCGACTGGGTCACGACGCAGGGGGCAATCTTGCCGGTCGATCCCTCGGCGAGCGCACGCGAGCGCACAGTCAGGGCCGCCTCGGTCGGAATGACCAGCGGGCGGTTGTCCCGCCGCGACTGCGTCGTCACGCTTTGGCGTGCCGCCGGTTTGCGCTTGCCGCCGGCATATTTGCGGCCCTTGGAAGGACGCTTGCCCTCATTGAGCTTGCCGGTCGCGACCGGCGAGAGGTGGTAAGCGATCGCCACACGTTTGGCGATCGCATCGCCGAGTGCCGCGTCTCGGCCCTTGCTGGAGGGCATGAAGCTGTTGACGGTCAGCGTATCGCGCGCGGAAACGCCGCCCTTCAGGTCGGAAAGCGTGATCGTGACCTTTGCCGAACTCGCCCCGTTCGCCGATTGCGTCACGCCGGTCACGCGCACCTCCATCGATGCGCGATCAAGCGCGACCGCACGACGCGTCGCCTTAGCGGCACGCTTCAGATAGGCATCGGTGCGCTTGAGAACCACGGACGGCACGTTGCCGTCGCCACTCACCACGACCTTGCGGATATCGCGAACGGGAAAACCCTCGGCATTGGCACTGAAGGGCACGGAAAGAGCGAGGCAGACGGAAAGAGCGGCGCGGAGAAGGAACTGCATGGGACTCGGTACGGGTCGGCTTTGGCTGTGGGAACGATGCGCCAAAATGCGGCGGAAATCTTAAGAAAGTCTGGTCAGCGCGGCATTTCGGACAGCACGGATGCGGCAACATCCAGCTCCTCGCGGCGCTTTTCGCGACGGTGGAACGCCTCCTCGTCGGTGCCCCAATGCTCGATCTGCCAGTCCTCATCGATATGGGCGAGCGACCAGGCCTCGTCGGCATCGATGATGCCTTCTGCGAAGGCGAGGCCCAGCAGTGCGGAGCCGGTCAGCGTCGTGACGGTATGCACACAGGCGAGCGCCAGCGGGTCGCGCCAGGCGGAAAGTGCGGCGGCATAGGCCTCGATGGCGGGTGCCGGCTGCTCCTGATGCATCACGCCCTCGACGAGGATGAAGCGGATGCCCTTGGCGTCCGCCGCCCAGCGCAGCACCGGATCCCAGCCATCGCGCTGGCGCGCGACGAGACCCTCGGGCGAATCCGCCCGGTAGCAGACCATGTCCGTGCCGGCGAAACGCACGATCTCGTCGAAGACCGCATCGAGATTTTCCGCAACACCGTCAACGGCCGTGTTGACGAGGCGCGTTACCGGCATTTTCGCCGGGTCGATTTCTTTGGCCTGCGCATCCCATTCCGCCTTCAGGCGATCGGCGATCGCCTGGGTCGGCACCGCCAACAGCTTCTTGCCGGGCGTGCGCACCGGGCGGCCGTCAAGCAGGATGCGGAACCCCTCCTCCGCCTTGTCTGTCGAGACCTCTTTATAGAAACGCTTGGGCAGCGGCCGCTTCATCTGGATCTGCGCACGGCGCACCGGATCGGGATCGCTCATGGCATCGGAAAGATCGCTCAGGATGTCACGCATCAGAAAGTCTCCAACCAGTCGAGAAGGTCTGCGGGCGTGCGCAGGATGTGATCCGCGCCGGCCGCGACCAGTTCGGGCACGCTGGCATAGCCCCAGGAAACGCCGATGGCTTTCGCCCCGGCCGCCTTCGCCATCTGCATATCGTAAATCGCATCGCCGATGACAACCGTGCGGGCCGCATCGATACCAGCCTCGCTGCAGCATTCCGTCACCATGGCAGGGTGCGGCTTGGACGGGCAATCGTCCGCCGTGCGCGAAACGAAGAAGGTTTTTTCGAAACCATGGGCGGCGCGGATGAGATCGAGGCCGCGACGGGATTTGCCCGTGACGGCGCCGATCAGCAGGTCGTCCTGGCGCTCCAGCTGCGCCATCATCTCGGCGATGCCGGCAAACAGCGGCTCCTGGAAGCCGGGCTCGGCGCGCACGCCGGTATAGGTAGCCTTGTAATGCGCCGTCATCGCCAGCGCTTCCTCATCGACATGCGGCTTGCCCTGCATGCGGGCAATGGCGATGTCGAGCGTCAGGCCAATGATCGCCTTGGTTTCCGAAATATCCGGCCTTGCATGGCCGAAATCGACGAAGGTGCGGGCCATGACCTCATGGATCAGCCGCGCGCTGTCGACCAGCGTGCCGTCACAATCGAAAAGTGCAAGCCGCATCAGTCTTCCTCGTCGCCGGCGGTCTGGTCGAAGCCGAAGAGGTTCCAGGTCTGGACCATATGCGGCGGCAGCGGCGCGGTCACGCGCAGGCGCCCGCCATTGGGGTGCGGAATGTCGATGCGGCGGGCATGGAGATGCAGGCGGTTCTGCACGCCACCCGGAAAGGCCCAGTTGAGGTCGGCCTCGAAATATTTCGGATCGCCGATAATCGGGTGACCGATATGCGCGGCGTGCACGCGCAGCTGATGGGTACGGCCGGTATAGGGCTCCATCTCCAGCCACGCATAGTTCTGCGCGGCCTGCTCGATGATCCGGTAGAAGGAAACCGCGTGATCGGCGCCGTCCTCGCCGTGCTTGGCGATGCGCATGCGGTCGCCATCCGGCGTCTGCTCCTTCACCAGCCAGGTCGAGATCTTGTCCTCACGCTTCTTCGGCACGCCCATCACCAGCGACCAGTAGGTCTTCTTGGTGTCGCGCTCGCGGAAGGCGGCGGTCAGCTTCTGCGCTGCGCCGCGCGTGCGGGCGATGACCAGCACGCCCGACGTATCGCGGTCGAGCCGATGCACGAGGCGCGGCTTCTCGCCCTTCGGGCTGGTCCAGGCTTCGAGCATCTGGTCGATATGGCGGTTGACGCCCGAACCGCCCTGGACGGCGATGCCGGCGGGCTTGTTGAGCACGATGACCTTCTCGTCCTCATGCAGCAGCATCCGGGAAAGCAGTTCGTGATCGGAGGAATGCTTCAGCTCGCGGCCGGCGATCGGCCCGGCCTTCTTGGCATCGACCTCCATCGGAGGGATGCGGATCATCTGTCCCGGCTGCACGCGGGTGTCGCTCTTGACGCGACCGCCATCGATGCGCACCTGGCCGGAGCGCAGCAATTTCTGGAGCGGGCCGAAGCCGAGGCCCGGATAATGAACCTTGAACCACCGGTCGAGGCGCATGCCCGCTTCGTCGCTCTCTACCTGCTTGTGTTCGATGCCTGCCATGTCAGCCTTCTTTCGTTGCGCCGTGCTTTAGCGCAAGAAGCGGCGGAGGGGAACAGTCTTAGAACGCGCGGAAGGTCAGCGTGGTCAGCGAACGTACGATGCCGGGGATGGAGGCGACGTGGTCGTTGATGAATTTGCCGATATCCTCTTCGCTATCGACATAGACCTTAAGGAGCAGATCGTATTCGCCGCTGGTCGAATAAAGCTCCGAAATGAGTTCCGTAGCGTAAAGTGCATCCGCGACTTCGTAGGTCTTGCCTGGAGCACATTGCAATTGCACGAAAATCGGCTTCATCGGTCCTCCCGCACCATCGGCGGCATCTGCTTCAGCCGCCCGATTCCGGCGGCATTTCCACCCTCTTATGACGGAAATTGCGTCGAAAAGGCAAGTCCGACCGAAATTCGCACAGATCGTTAAAAGTCGATGAAAATGCAACCGTCGCGTTTTACAGACGCGAAAGGCGCAAATGATAAATTGCACGTAGCTGAACCAACTCTCGTTGAACGCCATGACTCAGATCGTGACAGTTTCGCCCGCCACCGCCGCCTATGCCGCCCAGGGCATGAAGATGCAGACCCGCGCGAACACGCTGTTCGAGCAGCGCATTCACACCTGGAGCGAGGACGCGAAGATCCATGGGGATGCGCGCACCGTCGCGGTGCTCAACGTCATCCAGCCGCCGGCGCTCGCGCTCGCCCTCATCACCGCACCCGGCAGGTCACCGCAGGTGACGGTCGCGGAGGCGCAACGCCTCTACGACGAGAATGGCACTGCCGTTCAACAGGAAGCCGAACCCGCCTGATCCTCCCCTCAAAGAACCCTCAAAGAACTACAGCCGTCCTCCAACCGACTAAGGCCCCTCATGGGGCCTTTTCTTTGCCCCTTTCCCTGAACGACAAAAATGTGCTCGGTAGCGACGCCACCTCTTGCCAAAACATGGGCAAGGCCGTTATCTGGAGCCAACCTCGCTGGGAGAAACCGGCCGCCTTGAGACAGGGCAGCGCCGGTGCCGAAGGAGCAACCGCCCCGGAAACTCTCAGGCAAAAGGACCAGCAAGGTGCCGTCAGAACTCTGGAGAGAAGCGCGAAAGCGCTCGCCGAAGGGATAACAATCTCAGGCGAAGGGACAGAGGGGGCTCAGGAGAACGGCGCAGCTGCGCCGGATTGTGAGCCGGCGCCCCTGAACTGGGCGCCAAGGGACTGGAGGGCGCCTTTTGGACGGATCGTCTGAACTCAAGAAAACACCGCTTCACGCGCTGAACGTATCGCTCGGCGGTCGCATGGTGCCGTTTGCTGGCTATGAGATGCCGGTGCAGTACACCGCCGGCGTGATGAAGGAACATCTGCACACCCGCGCCGCCGCCGGCCTGTTCGACGTCTCGCATATGGGTCAGGTCACCGTGCGCGCCCGCTCCGGCGACAATGCGGACGCCGCCCGCGCGCTGGAAACACTGGTGCCGGTGGATGTCGTCGACCTCGGCGAAGGCCGCCAGCGCTATGCGCTCTTCACCAACGATGAAGGCGGCATCCTCGACGACCTGATGATCGCCAACCGCGGCGATCACTTCTATGTCGTCGTCAACGCCGCCTGCAAGGATCAGGACTTCGCCCATATGCAGGCGAAGATCGGCGATGTCTGCGAACTGACGCTGCATGACGACCGTGCACTGGTTGCCCTTCAGGGACCGCGGGCGGAATCCGTGCTGGCCGAACTCTGGGCCGACGTCTCCTCCATGCGCTTCATGGATGTGCGCGCCTGCGACCTGCACGATGCCGACTGCATCGTCTCTCGCTCCGGCTATACCGGCGAGGACGGGTTCGAGATCTCCATTCCCGCGCATCTCGCCGAAACCGTCTGTCGCCGCCTGCTCGACCATCCGGACGTGCTGCCGATCGGTCTTGGCGCCCGCGACTCACTGCGTCTTGAAGCCGGCCTCTGCCTCTATGGCAACGATATCGACACTTGCACCACGCCGGTTGAAGGCGCGCTGGAATGGGCCATCCAGAAGGTTCGCCGCAAGGGTGGCGAGCGCGAAGGCGGCTTTCCGGGCGCCGCTATCATCCTCGACCAGCTTGAAACCGGTGCGGCCCGCCGCCGCGTCGGTCTTCGGGCCGAGGGCCGTGCGCCCGTGCGCGCCGGCGCCGTGCTCGCCACCGATCCCGAGGGCGAAAATGTCGTCGGCACGGTCACCTCGGGTGGTTTCGGCCCCAACATCGATGGCCCTGTCGCCATGGGCTACGTGACCAAGGCGGCGATCGCTCCGGGCACCCAGCTCTATGCCGGCGTGCGCGGCAAATTCCTGCCCGTGACCGTCGCTGCCATGCCCTTCGTCAAGAACACCTTCAAGCGCTGAGATAGGCGCGACTGCCACCCACCCATCGCCAGAGAGGAACAAACATGCTGAAATTCACTGAAGAACACGAGTGGCTGAAGATCGAAGGCGGCGTTGCGACCGTCGGCATCACGGTCCATGCGGCCGAACAGCTCGGCGACCTCGTTTTCGTCGAACTGCCGGAGGTCGGCGCGACGTTCTCGAAGGGCGGCGATGCGGCCACCGTCGAGAGCGTGAAGGCGGCCTCCGACGTCTATTGTCCGCTCGACGGCGAGATCGTCGAAGTCAACGAGGCGATCACCGCCGATCCCTCCCTCGTCAACGGCGATCCGCAGGGCGCCGGCTGGTTCTTCAAGCTGAAGCTTGCCAACGTGGCCGATGCCGACGGCCTGATGGATGAAGCCGCCTACAAGGAGCTTGTCGGCTGATGTCTCTCCCCAAGGACTTTGCCTTTACCGATTACCAGCCCTACGACTTCGCCAACCGTCGCCATATCGGCCCCTCGCCGAAGGAGATGGAGGCCATGCTCAAGGTGATCGGGTATCCGAGCCTCGATGCGTTGATCGACGACACCGTGCCGAAATCGATCCGCCAGGAAAAGCCGCTGGAATGGGGCGCGCCGATGACAGAGCGCGAGGCGCTCGACAAGCTGCGCGAAACCGCCGGCCGCAACAAAAAGCTCGTCTCGCTGATCGGCCAGGGCTATTACGGCACGATCACACCGCCGGTCATCCAGCGCACCATCCTGGAGAACCCCGCCTGGTACACGGCCTATACGCCCTACCAGCCGGAAATCAGCCAGGGCCGCCTCGAAGCGCTGCTCAACTACCAGACGATGGTCTGCGACCTGACAGGCCTCGACGTGGCGAACGCCTCGCTGCTGGACGAGGCAACGGCTGCCGCCGAAGCCATGGCCATGGCGCAGCGTGTCGCAAAGTCCAAGGCGACGACCTTCTTCGTCGACGAGAACTGCCATCCGCAGACCATCGCGCTCCTGAAGACCCGGTCGGAGCCGCTCGGCTGGAGCATCGTCGTCGGCGATCCCTTCACCGAGCTCGACCCGGTCGATGTTTTTGGCGCGATCTTCCAGTATCCCGGCACCTACGGCCATGTGCGCGATTTCACCGGCCTGATCGCCCGTCTGCACCAGACCGGGGCGATTGCCGTCATGGCAGCCGACCCGCTGGCGCTGGCGCTGCTCAAGTCGCCCGGCGACATGAACGCGGATATCGCCATCGGCTGCACCCAGCGCTTTGGCGTGCCGGTCGGCTACGGCGGTCCGCATGCCGCCTATATGGCCGTCAAGGACGCCTATAAGCGCTCCATGCCGGGCCGCCTCGTCGGCGTCTCCATCGATGCGCGCGGCAACCGCGCCTATCGCCTTTCGCTCCAGACGCGTGAACAGCACATCCGCCGCGAAAGGGCCACGTCGAACATCTGCACCGCGCAGGTGCTGCTCGCCGTCATGGCCTCGATGTATGCCGTCTTCCACGGTCCGCAGGGCCTTAAGGCTATCTCGCAGAGCGTGCATCAGAAGACCGTGCGCCTTGCCATGGGTCTTGAAAAGCTCGGCTACACCGTCGAGCCTGAAGTGTTCTTCGACACGATCACCGTCCATGTCGGCAAGCTGCAGGGCATCATCCTGAAGACGGCCGTCGCGGAAGAAGTGAACCTGCGCAAGATCGGCGACGACCGCATCGGCATCAGCCTCGACGAGCGCTCGCGCCCCGTCACGCTGGAAGCCGTCTGGCGCGCCTTCGGCGGCGACTTCGAGGTGGCGGAGTTCGAGCCGGGCTACCGCCTGCCGGAAGACCTGCTGCGCACCAGCGAATACCTGACGCATCCGATCTTCCACATGAACCGCGCAGAAAGCGAGATGACGCGCTACATCCGTCGTCTCTCCGACCGCGACCTCGCGCTCGACCGTTCGATGATCCCGCTTGGCTCCTGCACGATGAAGCTCAACGCGACAGCGGAAATGCTGCCGATCACCTGGCCGGAATTCTCGGAGATCCACCCCTTCGTTCCCGCCGACCAGGCCCAGGGTTATCGCCATCTGATCGAGGACCTGTCGCAGAAACTCTGCGACATCACCGGCTACGATGCCGTCTCCATGCAGCCGAATTCCGGTGCGCAGGGCGAATATGCCGGCCTCCTGACCATCCGCGCCTATCATCTCGCCAATGGCGATACGCATCGCGACGTCTGCCTCATCCCGACCTCCGCACACGGCACCAATCCGGCATCTGCCCAGATGGTCGGCATGAAGGTCGTGGTCGTGAAGGTGTCGGACAATGGCGACATCGACATGGAGGATTTTCGTGCGAAAGCAGAGCAGTATGCGGAAACCCTCTCGTGCTGCATGATCACCTATCCCTCTACGCACGGCGTCTTTGAAGAGAACGTGCGCGAGATTTGTGAGATCGTCCACAAGCACGGCGGCCAAGTCTATATCGACGGCGCCAATATGAACGCCATGGTGGGTCTGGCCCGCCCCGGCGACATCGGCGGCGACGTCAGCCACCTCAACCTGCACAAGACTTTCTGCATCCCGCATGGCGGCGGCGGTCCCGGCATGGGCCCGATCGGCGTCAAGGCGCATCTGGCGCCCTTCCTGCCGGCAAGCCCGACGACCGGCGAAGCCGGCGCGGTTTCGGCCGCGCCCTTCGGCTCCGCCTCCATCCTGCCGATCTCCTGGAGCTACTGCCTGATGATGGGTGGTGCGGGACTGACGCAGGCGACGAAGGTCGCGATCCTCAACGCCAACTACATCGCTGCCCGCCTGAAGGGCGCCTATGACGTGCTCTACAACTCCGCCAAGGGCCGCGTGGCGCATGAATGCATCATCGATACGCGCCCGCTGGTCGACAGTGCCGGCGTGACCGTCGACGACGTCGCCAAGCGCCTCATCGACAGCGGCTTCCACGCCCCGACCATGAGCTGGCCGGTCGCCGGCACGCTGATGATCGAACCGACGGAATCCGAGACCAAGGCGGAACTCGACCGCTTCTGCGATGCGATGCTGTCGATCCGTGAGGAAGCCCGCGCCATCGAGGAAGGCCGAATGGACCGGGTGAACAACCCGCTGAAGAACGCCCCGCACACGGTGGAAGACCTGGTCGGCGAATGGGATCGTCCCTATTCGCGCGAACAGGCTTGCTACCCGCCGGGCGCCTTCCGCGTCGACAAATACTGGTCGCCGGTCAACCGCGTCGACAATGTCTACGGCGACCGCAATCTCGTCTGCTCCTGCCCGCCACTTGAGGACTATGCAGACGCCGCCGAGTAATCGCGGCGCGTAAAAATGCTTGCCCCGGCCGATCCCATCGGCCGGGGCTTTTCATTTTCGGGCAGGGACTGGTTAGGGCGAAACGGCGACGTCCACCCAGAAGCGAGTAAAGCCCACGGCAAAATCGCGGTAGCCGCTCACCGTCGAGGGTTTCACGGCGTAGGCATTGGCGCCGTTCTCGTAAGCCCGGTTGATGTCAACCGTATTCGACGACGACGAAAGCATGATGACAGGCGTCACCGCCGTGCGGGCATCGCCGCGCAGGCGCTTCAAAAGCTCCATGCCATTTGTGCCGGGCATGTTGATATCGAGCAGGATGTAATCAAAGACTTCCGTCGCGAGGCGATCACTTGCCATGTCGGCATCGGTGACATGGGTTATCTCGATGGCACTGCCGGCATCACTGAAGGCACGCATCACGAAGCGCACATCCACCGGATCGTCATCGACGACGATCAGCTTCCTAGCCAAGCCTACCACGATCGCTCCCCCTTGACTTTGCGGGTTGCGGAAACGTTACGATGAAGCGTGCGCCCGGACCATAGGTCGTGTCAAGCGCGATCACACCGTTGTGACTTTCAACGATGCGACGCGCCAGTGCCAGACCGACGCCTGTGCCCTGATAAACCGTCTCATCCCTGTGAAGACGCTGAAAAACTTCGAAAATCCGTCCGACGTGCTGGGGGTCTATGCCGATGCCGTCATCCTCCACGATGAGATCGACAGCCTCATCGGTTTCCCGGCAATAGACACGCACAACGGGTGCCTCCTCGGGTTTACGGTATTTCAGCGCGTTGCCGATCAGGTTCTGCGCAAGGCGCTTCAGGAGCTCCTGATCGCCCATGATCTCTGGAAGTGCGGCCACATCGACTTTACCGCCCGCCTCTTGGATATGAGTTTCGAGCAGCACCAGCGCGTCGCGCACTACATCAGACAGACCGACCGGCTTCGGCGTGGCGATGCGATAAGCGATCTGCGAAAATTCGAGCAGGCTGTCGATGATGCGTCGCATGCGCGCGGCGCTTTTGCGCACATGGTCGGCATAGTGCGCCAGTTCGTCATGTTCACCGCGATGCAGATCCTCGGAAATCATCTCAGCAAACATCGAGAGATGTCGCAGCGGCGCTTTCAGATCGTGGGATACCGTAGCGGTAAACTGGTCGAGCGCCTCGTTCTTACGCCGCAACTCGTTCGTCTGAGCTTCCACCTGCTGCTGTTGACGCTTCGACTCGGTAATGTCGCGACCAACACTGACAATCTCTGCGACACCATCGTCGTCAAAGATTGCCACGGCCGTCCAGAACATCCACTCCACCTGACCGTCCCGCCCTTCGACGCAGACCTCGAGCGAACGCACCGGCGCATCGCGCGTGTAGTTTGCGATGTTCATGAGATCAGCCGTCTGCTCGGGCGCGCATGCGACATCCGGCAGGTAGCGGCCGAGCAACTCATCGGTCGTCGAACCGACATGGGCGGCGTATTTGTCGTTGGCAAAGCGGATGGAGAGGTTCCTGTCGAAACGCAGGATCATGTCGGGCAGGATCTGCAGCAGCGAAAGATAGTCGCGGCGCTTCTCCTCCAGCGCCGCTTCCGTACGCTTCAGTTCCGAAATGTCGACGCGCAACGCAACGATGTCGCCGGTCTCTGCGACATGGCTCTCGCCGCGGATCCAGCGATCCTTGCCGAATTCGAAGACGCTGCCGCCGCTGTCCGTCTTGCGGTGGCTTTCCAGACGTTCGCGCACCACCGCTTCGGCCGCGGGCGTGCCCTCCACCACGCCGGGGAACATGCCGGCACGGACGCTGGCGCGCGCAATGCTTTCCAGCGTGGCGCCGACACGCACCGCATCTCGCGCGGCACCGCATCGTTCCTTGTAGGAGCGGTTGAACATGATCAGCCGCTCTTCCTGATCGAATATCGCGAAACCTTCTTTCATCGTGTCGAGCGCCGACGCAATACGTTGGCCGAGCAGGATTTGCTCGCCGTGGCTGCCACCGCTCAGGAGACTGCGCAGGAGAAGCGCATAGCAGGTATTGCCCGTCTCGTCCGGAACGGGGATGACATGGGCGGTCGCCTCGAAGCGCGAGCCGTTATCATGACAAAAGACGAATGGATAGGCGTTCTCGCGACCAGTTGCGGCATGACTGGCCAGCAGCCCAACAACGTCGGTTCCGTCGATAACAGGCGACCCGGAAGGGATCTGGCGGTCCTTGCTCCAGCCGAAGGTTCGTGCCGCCGCATCGTTGTGCGACACGACATGCGCGGTAGCATCGACGATCAGCACGGGAAACGGCAAGTTCTGATAAAGTGCGGCGGCAAAGTCCATCGTCGCGCGCCTCCCGTTGCGACACCGCCGGCATAGCAAGCCGGCGGAGGGAGACTAGGCAAAAGCCTACGCAAAGAAAAGTCGCAAGGAATGGCTATCCCGCGGCGACTGGAAATCAGGCGCGCACCGTCGGTTGGCCCGCCGCGGCGAGTGCCGCTAGGTCGGCGGGCTTCAACTCGACCGATTCGCCACAGCCGCAAGCAGACGTCTGGTTCGGGTTGTGGAAGGTGAAACCGGAACGCAGCGTCGTTACTTCGAAATCCATTTGCGTGCCGAGCAGATAGAGCACCGCCTCCGGCGCGACCCAGACACGGGCGCCGTTTAGCTCGATCAGGTCGTCCTTGCCATTGGGCTCGGTCACGAGATCGACGGAATATTCCATTCCGGCGCAGCCGCCCTTCTTGATGCCGACGCGAATGCCCTTGGCGTCGCCGCCGGCATTGTCGACGATCGCCTTGACGCGGCTTGCGGCCGCATCGGTAAGTGTCATCACTGCAAAGGCCATGGGCCGCATCTCCTTCGACCGGTCGGGTTCAAGGCCCGATGGTTTCCGAATCCAAATTTAGTGTTCCCTCGTTAAGGGATCAATACCAGCCGACGGCGACCTGCGCCTCTTCCGACATGCGGTCCGGCGTCCACGGCGGATCGAAGGTCATCTTGACTTCGACGCCCGAGACGCCTTCCACGGCGCTCACGGCGTTTTCCACCCAGCCCGGCATTTCGCCGGCGACGGGGCAGCCCGGGGCGGTCAGCGTCATGTCGATCTTGACCATGCGGTCGTCTTCGATATCGATCTTGTAGATCAGGCCGAGCTCGAAGATATCGGCCGGGATTTCCGGGTCATAAACGGTCTTCAGCGCGGAAATGATGTCGTCGCTGAGGCGTGCCAGTTCGTCGGCGGGAATGGCCGAATGCACGATGCCGTCGCGGACATCCACCTTCTCTTGGGTTGCATCGAGGGACATGGTTCACCTCCTCAGGCGAAAAACTTGCGGGCGTGGTCGAGCGCGTCGGCCAAGGCATCGACTTCGGCGCGCGTGTTGTAGAGGCCGAACGATGCCCGGCATGTGGAGGTGACGCCGAAGCGTTTCAAGAGCGGCTGCGCGCAATGGGTGCCTGCACGCACCGCGACCCCTGCCCGGTCGATGACCATCGATACGTCATGGGCATGGATACCTTCCAGCTCGAAGGAGAAGATCGAGCCCTTGCCCGGCGCCGTGCCGAAAATCTTCAGCGAATTGATCGAAGACAGCCGCTCATGGGCATAGTCGCGTAGATCGGACTCGTGGGCCGAGATCGCCGCACGGCCGATCTTTTCCATGTAGTCGAGCGCATGACCAAGGCCGATCGCCTGCACGATCGGCGGCGTGCCGGCCTCGAAACGGTGCGGCGGATCGTTGTAGGTGACGACATCCTCCGTGACCTCAACGATCATCTCGCCGCCGCCCTGGAAAGGACGCATCTCCTTCAGGCGATCCATCTTGCCGTAGAGCACGCCGATGCCCGAGGGGCCATAGAGCTTGTGGCCGGTCATCACGTACCAGTCGCAATCGATATCGCGCACGTCGACGGGCATGTGCACGGCGCCCTGCGAGCCATCGACCAGAACCGGAATGCCACGCTCACGGGCGATGCGGCAGACTTCCTTGACCGGCACGATGGTGCCGAGCGCATTCGACATATGCGTGATGGCGATGAGCTTGGTGCGCTCGGTGAGGCACTTCTCGAACTCTTCGATGTGGAACGCGCCCGTCTCGTCCACCGGCGCCCAGACCAGCTTGGCGCCCTGCCGCTCGCGGATGAAATGCCACGGCACGATGTTGGAGTGGTGCTCCATGATCGACAGCACGATCTCGTCGCCCTCGCCCAGCGTCGGCATGCCGTAACCGTAAGCAACGGTGTTGATCGCCTCGGTGGAAGACTTTGTGAAGATGATCTCGTCGACCGAGGAAGCGTTCAGGAAACGGCGCACCTTTTCGCGCGCCGCCTCATAGGCATCGGTCGCAGCATTCGACAGGAAGTGAAGGCCGCGATGCACATTGGCATATTCGTTGGAATAGGCATGCGCGATCGCGTCGATCACCGACTGCGGCTTCTGCGCCGAGGCGCCATTGTCGAGATAGACCAGCGGCTTGCCATAGACCGTCTTCGACAGGATCGGGAAATCCTTGCGGATCGCCTCGACGTCATAGGCCTTTGCGGGAGCGTGTTCCATCTCGGTAGTCCTTTATCAGGCGTGCTTTTCCAGCCAGGCGGCGATGACGCCTTCCAGCGCCTCGACCAGCGGCTCGTCTTCCAGTTCCTCGACGATCTCGGCGACGAAGGCGTTGACCAGCATGGCGCGCGCCTTGTTTTCCGGAATGCCGCGCGCCATCAGATAGAAGAGCTGGACATGGTCGATGTCGATCACGGTCGCGCCATGGCCGCACTGCACGTCGTCGGCGAAGATTTCCAGCTCCGGCTTGGCGGAGAAGTCGGCTTCGTCGGACAGAAGCAGCGTGTTGCACGACATCTTGGCGTCGGTCTTCTGGGCATCCGGAGCGACCCGGATTTGGCCCTGGAAGACGCCGCGCGCGCGATCGAAGATCACGTTGCGGATAACTTCCGTCGAGGTCGTGTTCGGCACGTCATGACCGACCGTGAAGGTCACGTCATTGTGCGTCTCGCCGCCCAGCAGGTTGATGCCGCGCAGCTTCAGGTCCGCACCCTCGCCTGCGACGACGACATGGATTTCCTGCCGCACGAGCTTGCCGCCGGCATTGATCACATAGAGACGCAGCTGCGCATCGGCGCCGAGCGTGATGCGGATCTGGCCGAGATGCGTATCGGCTGCACCCTGCGTCTGCAGAATGACCCAGGTGATGTCGGCACCATCGCCCAGCGCGATATCGCTGATCGAGGTGACGAGAGCGGCAGTCTCACCGACGGCCGTGTGGCGCTCGATGAGCGTGCCCTTGGTGTTCGCACCAAAAGCGACCGGGAAGCGCGTATGCGTCTGGCCGGCATTCTGCACCGTCTGGATTTCCAGCGGGGCTGCGAGTTCCGTGCCGGCAGCGATGTCGAGCACGAAACCGTCGCGCACGAACGAGCCGTTGATGCGACCGATCGCATCGTCACCGTCGCGAGCGGCAAGACCCTCGGCGGCGGTGCCATCGGCCAGCGCATCCTTGAAGGTGCGGACCGTCACGCCCTCGACCGTCGCGCGGGCATCGGCAAGGCCGTTGACGACCGACAGAACCGTCGATCCCTCGACCAGCGGGCTGGTCTTGGCGGCGGAGGCGGCCGGATCGAAGGCCGGCACGGCGCGCAGCAGCGCCTTGAGGTCGGTATAGTGCCAGGCCTCGACGCGGCGCGTCGGCAGGCCGGCATCCTTGAAATCGCTGATCAGCGTGTCGCGCGCGGCAAGCACCGCGCCGTCGCCCGGCAGATCGCCGATGGCGTGGTCATAGGCTTCGCAGAGCGCAGTCTCGGCGACCGAGAGCTTCATGCCTGTCTGCATGTTCATGAGATTACTCCTTCACGATGCTTCAGGCAGCAGCGGCACCGATGATGTCGGCATAGCCGTTGGCTTCCAGCTCATGCGCCAGCGTCTTGTCGCCGGACTTGATGACCTGGCCCTTGTAGAGGACGTGGACGGTGTCCGGCACGATATAGTCGAGCAGGCGCTGGTAGTGGGTGATGACGATGACGGCGCGATCGGGCGAACGCAGCGCGTTCACACCGTCGGCGACGATCTTCAGCGCATCGATGTCGAGGCCGGAATCGGTCTCGTCGAGAACGCAGAGCTTCGGCTCGAGCAGCGACATCTGCAGGATTTCGGCGCGCTTCTTCTCACCGCCGGAGAAACCGACATTCAGCGGACGGCGCAGCATTTCCGGCGCGATCTTCAGTTCGGCCGAGGCTTCCTTGACGCGGCGCATGAAGTCCGGCGTCGTCAGTTCGGCTTCGCCGCGCGCCTTGCGTTGCTCGTTCATCGCGACCTTGAGGAACTGCATGGTGGCGACGCCCGGAATTTCGACCGGATACTGGAAGGCGAGGAAAATGCCCTTGGCGGCGCGCTCGGCCGGGTCGAGTTCCAGAATGCTCTCGCCGTTGTAGAGGATTTCGCCCTCGGTGACTTCATAGTCCTCGCGGCCCGACAGGATGTAGGAGAGCGTCGACTTGCCGGAGCCGTTCGGGCCCATGATGGCGGCGACTTCGCCGGCTTTTACGGTGAGGTTCAGGCCACGGATGATCTCGGTGCCGTCTTCGGCGATACGAGCGTGCAGATTCTTGATTTCCAGCATGGTGTCTTGGTCCTGCGTTCAGAGCGCCCAAACGCTCTCGTCTTCGTTTCAGAAGCCGAGGAAGAAATGGACCACCGGAGCATCATGGCAGCAACGCCATCGAGGCTGAGCCCCACCACCGTGCGTATGACCACGTTCCAAACGTTAGGCACACGCTGCCAGTCCACCGCAAACCACGGCGTAATACGTCAGATTGGCCGGATCCATGTCGTTGCCTCCAAATGAGCATCCGCACTTGCGAATACAACGCGTAAGCAGCGTATTTCATTTGGACGCCGACCGTCCGACCACCCGGCGGCAAACCGCCAGGCTTTTCAGTCCAGGGAACCGATCGAAGAAGCATCACCGGGCACGAATGCCTGCGTCACTTCGATGGCTCCAACAATATGGCGGTTGAACTCTTCCAGTTCCTCCGCCGGCACCCAAAGCTCTTCATGCTCGCGACCGCCAACCACCTGCTTCTCAAAGCGTGCGACATAAGCAGCATCGACATCGAAGCGCGTCACATAGCCGTGCCGCGATCCGACTTTGGTATTCCAGTCACGCGCGATCTGCGCCGCATAACCTTCATTGGTCACCGGGTAGAAGATCGGTTGATCCGGCAGACGAGGCGGAAAACCCTTCCATTCCGCCGCCTCGATCAGCTTCAACTCCTCAAGCCCGACCGGCCGGAAAAGCGTTATGGTACGCGCAGACGGCATCAGCCGACCGAACCTTCCAGCGAGATGCCGATCAGCTTCTGCGCCTCGACGGCGAATTCCATCGGCAGTTCCTGGATGACTTCCTTGACGAAGCCGTTGACGATGAGGGCGATGGCCGCTTCCGTCGGGATGCCGCGCTGCAGGCAATAGAACAGCTGGTCTTCCGAGATCTTCGAGGTGGTCGCCTCGTGCTCGAAATGGGCCGTTGCGTTCTTCGCCTCGATATAGGGCACGGTATGCGCGCCGCATTTGTCACCGATCAGGAGCGAGTCGCACTGGGTGAAGTTGCGCGCGTTCTCCGCCTTGCGGTGGGCCGAGACCTGGCCGCGATAGGTGTTGTTGGAGAAGCCGGCGGAAATGCCCTTGGAGACGATGCGGCTCGACGTGTTCTTGCCGAGATGGATCATCTTCGTGCCACTGTCGATCTGCTGATGGCCGTTGGAAACGGCAATCGAGTAGAACTCGCCGCGCGAACCGTCGCCGCGCAGGATGCAGGACGGGTACTTCCAAGTTATCGCGGAGCCGGTCTCGACCTGCGTCCAGGAGATCTTGGAGTTCTTGCCCCGGCAATCGCCACGCTTGGTGACGAAGTTGTAGATGCCGCCTTTGCCGTCCTTGTCGCCCGGATACCAGTTCTGGACCGTGGAATACTTGATCTCGGCATCGTCGAGCGCGACCAGCTCGACGACGGCAGCGTGCAGCTGGTTTTCGTCACGCTGCGGCGCGGTGCAGCCTTCGAGGTAGGACACATAGGCGCCGTCCTCGGCGATGATCAGCGTGCGCTCGAACTGGCCGGTGTTCTTCTCGTTGATACGGAAATAGGTCGACAGTTCCATTGGGCAGCGAACGCCCTTCGGCACGAAGACGAAGGAACCGTCGGTGAAGACCGCGGAATTCAGCGTGGCGTAGTAGTTGTCGGTCGTCGGGACGACGGTGCCGAGATACTTCTTCACCAGTTCGGGATGCTCGCGGATGGCTTCCGAGATCGACATGAAGATCACGCCGGCCTTCTTCAGCTCTTCCTTGAAGGTCGTGACGACCGAAACCGAGTCGAAGACGGCATCGACGGCGATCTTCGAGGTCTGCACGCCGGCCAGGATTTCCTGCTCGCGCAAGGGAATGCCGAGCTTCTCGTACATCTTCAGAAGTTCGGGATCGACCTCGTCGATCGACTTCGGGCCGCTCTGGTTCTTCGGGGCGGCGTAGTAGTAGAGGTCGTTGAAGTCGATCTTCGGATAATCGACACGCGCCCAGGTCGGTTCCTCAAGCGTCAGCCAGCGGCGGTAAGCCTCAAGGCGCCATTCGAGCATCCAGTCGGGTTCGTTCTTCTTGGCCGAGATGAACCGGATGATCTCCTCGGAAAGACCCTTCGGGGCCTTTTCCATTTCGATAGTCGTCTCGAAGCCGTATTTGTACTGGTCGACGTCAATCTGACGGACCTGATCGATCGTTTCCTGCACCGCAGGCATATCGTTCTCCAATCTTGCCGGATCCAAGGTCCGGCAGTTTGTCAACGTGTGGCGGGTCTTCCGCCGGTTATGTAAGCGCCAAAGGGGGCTTTTCCCACCTTTTGGCAAGCGAAAACTTGCGTTTTCGCCAGATTTGCCTCAGGCCGCGCGCCGGCGCGACACAACGCGCGAAAACGCAGCCAGAAAACGGTCCACGTCCGCCTGCGTCGAGCCCGCCCCGAGCGAGACGCGAAGCCCACCAAGTGCCGCGTCGAAACCCATCGCAGTGAGCACATGGCTCTGGCCGACCTTGCCCGAGGAGCAGGCCGAACCCGCCGACAGCGCGATGCCTTCGAGATCGAAGGCGATCTGGCCGGTTTCGGATTTCAGGCCGGGCAAGCTGAAGAAGCAGGTATTGGCGACGCGCTCGACATCCGCGCCGTGAATGATCACGTCATTGGTCGCCAGCCGCATGCCGGTTTCGAGACCATCGCGCAGGCCGGCGATCCGGGCATTGCGTTCGGGAAGATCGGCGGCAGCACTGCGAGCGGCAGCGGCAAAGCCGGCAAGAGCAGCCGGGTTTTCAGTGCCGGAGCGATGGCCCTTCTCCTGCCCGCCACCGCGGATCAACGCGGCCGGCATCAGGACCTCGCCGCGCGAGACGAGCGCACCGGCACCCTTCGGGCCACCGAGCTTGTGCGACGAGAGGATCAGAAAATCCGCGTCGAGCGCTTCGATATCGACAGGAACGCGGCCCACGGCCTGCACCGCATCGACAACGAGAAGGCCACCATGGCGACGGATGATCTCGGCGACGGCTTTCACCGGCTGGACGATGCCCGTCTCATTGTTGGCGAGCATAACGGCGACCATCGGCAGGCCCTTGGCCTTGTCGTGATCGTTCAGAAGCGTTTCCAACGCTTCGAGATCGACGAGACCGGTGCGGGTCACGGGAATGGTCGTGACATCCGCGCGCACAAACCGGCCACCCTCGCGGATCGCGGGATGCTCGATTTCGGAGGCATAGAGATGGCCGATGGCGAGCGGCGTGCGCCCCATACGATAATTGGGCGTCAAAGCGAGGTTCGCCGCCTCCGTCGCGCCGCTGGTGAAGATGACATGCGCCGGAGCGGCATTCACGAGCGCGGCAACGTCACGGCGGGCCGCCTCCACCAGCATGCGCAGCGCCCGGCCCTCGCCATGCACGGAGGACGGGTTGCCGACCATATCGAGCGCGGACACAACGGCTTCACGCGCCGCCGGCAACAGTGGTGCCGTGGCGTTCCAGTCCAGATATGTCCGCTCCGTCTTGGCCATTCTTCATCCGTACCCGCGCAATCAAGTTCTATGCGGCGTGCATTTTCCTTGAAATTTCCGTCGGGCTTGCCTTATGACACCAATCGCATGGCGCCAACCGGGCGCCGATACAGTTTCGAATGGTTCTAAACTAGGTTCTAGAAAAGCTGACTGCTTTCGTCAAGACTTCAGTTGACAAGAATCCGTTTTCGGACCCGAGCTTCCGGAGTAAGAATGCCCGAAATCATCTTCAACGGACCCGCCGGTCGCCTTGAAGGCCGTTACCAGCCGTCCAAGCAGAAGAATGCCCCGATCGCCATCGTGCTGCACCCGCACCCGCAGTTCGGCGGCACGATGAACAACCAGATCGTCTACCAGCTCTTCTACATGTTCCAGAAGCGCGGTTTTACGACGCTGCGCTTCAATTTCCGCGGCATCGGCCGCAGCCAGGGCGAATTCGACCATGGCGCGGGCGAACTGTCGGATGCGGCCTCCGCGCTCGACTGGGTGCAGAGCCTGCATCCGGATTCCAAGAGCTGCTGGGTCGCCGGCTATTCCTTCGGCGCCTGGATCGGTATGCAGCTCCTGATGCGCCGCCCCGAGATCGAAGGCTTCATGTCGATCGCGCCGCAGCCGAACATCTACGACTTCTCGTTCCTCGCCCCCTGCCCGTCCTCCGGCCTCATCATCAACGGTGACTCGGACAAGGTGGCCCCGGAGAAGGACGTCAACGGCCTCGTAGAAAAGCTGAAGACCCAGAAGGGCATCCTCATCACGCACAAGACCGTGCCAGGTGCCAACCACTTCTTCAACGGCCAGACGGAAACATTGATGGCGGAATGCGAGGACTACCTCGACCGTCGCCTCGCCGGCGAACTGACGCCGGAACCGGCCGCCAAGCGCATCCGCTGACCGGCAGACAGCCTGAAAACACAAAGCCCGATGGTTACGCCATCGGGTTTTTTTGTGATCAGTTCGCCTGTTTGAAGACTTCGAGCACCACGGCCGGTGCCTCGGCCTCGCGCACGCAGTCGCGCCCTGCATTCTTGGCGGCGTAGAGCGCATCGTCGGCGCGGCGCATGGCAAAACGCAGCGGCTCGTTGCGACCGATTTCCGCAACACCGAAGCTTGCGGTGACACGAACGGTTGACGGCAGGCCGGGAACCGGCGAGACGGAACGCGTCGCCCGCAGCGCATGGGCAAACAACAAAGCAGCTTCCTTGCCGGTGCGCGGCAGGAAAAGCACAAATTCCTCGCCGCCGATACGAGCGACGAGGGCGCCTTCGGGAGCGGTGGCCTTCAGCATCTCTCCAAATGCGCGAATCGCGGCGTCGCCGCCCTGGTGACCGTAGGTATCGTTGACCGATTTGAAGCGGTCCAAGTCGCTGATCAAGATGCTGTGTGGCCCCGATTGCGCCATCAATGCGTCGACGCGATTGTCAAAACCGCGACGATTGAGCAGGCCGGAAAGCGGGTCGACCTCGGCATTGACCTTCTCGTCGGCGACGATTTCCAGCACGAGCACACAGAGCAGCATCAACCCGACGGCGACTATGAGTACGGCGCCCATGCTCTGCGAGACGAGTGCGAACGGGCTGCCGAGATAGTCCTTCGCCGTAGCTCCTGCACCGGCAATCACGGCGGCAAAGCCTTTCAGGATGAAATGCAGGCTGGTGGCGACCAAGAGCACGACAAGCGCCCGATTCACAAAGGACTTCACCGGCGCCCGCCAGGCGGCCCAGGCGCTCATGCCGAGCGCCATCGCAAAGGGTGTCTGATAGGGCAGCGCATGCTGAAGTGTGCCGCGCGGCAGGTCATAGATGAAAGCACCAAGCGCCACGAAGCAGAGGTAGATGCCGGCGAGAACCGTACGATTGGTCTTCAGGCTATAGAGATGACCGATACCGACGCGTAGCATGAACATGCCGGCGAGCATCGAGGCGAAGGCAAGCAGCGCCCAGAGCCTTACCGGCGGAACATAGGCGATGAGGAATTCGAAGATAGCGGACAAGGAAGCGACCGCAAAACTGCCGGCGAACCAGCGGGCGGCAACACGATTGCGGCTCCGGGCGGAGACCGCCAGGAAGAACATGAAGAAACACTGGGCGATCAGAAAATTCACCGCCAGCAGGAAGCCTGCGCCGCTCATTGGCCACCTTACGCACAACACCAAAACCATTCCGCGCGTCACGCCCGGAATGATCTATGACGATGCTAGGGACCGGCAGGAAAAATTGCGTTAACCGGCTACGGCAGATTTCCTCAGCAGGCCGCCCGTCACCGGTGCTTTGACGCCAGTGGTTCCCGGAAATGTCAGCGGCAGACCACGCAGCGAGCGCACGGCCAGATAAGCCCAGGCCTCCGCCTCCATGCTGTCCCCATTGAGATCGACGGCCTCGGCCGCCACGACCTCGGCCCCCTCGATCTGCGCAAGCGCCGCAAGGTCGTCCATGATAACCCGGTTCAACCGCCCGCCGCCGCAGACGACATAGAGCTTCGGCTTTTCCGGCAGATGACGGGCCGAGCGCAGGATCGCGGCGGCAGTGACATGCGCCAGCGTGCGTGCACCATCCTCCAAGCTCGCATCGCGGCCTTCCGGCGGGCGAAAATCGTTACGGTCGAGCGAGCGGCGCACCGGATCAGTGAAGAAGGCATGGCCCAGATAGCGCGCAGCGAGATTAGCATCGACCTGCCCTTCCGAGGCGATCATCCCGCCCTGATCATAGGGAATGCCGGCATGGGCCTCGACCCATTGGTCGATCAGCGTATTGCCCGGCCCGCTGTCGAAGGCGACGATGGTTTCGCCGCCTTGGCCGACGAAGGTGAGGTTGGAAATGCCGCCGATATTCACGAAGACTACGGCCTTGCCTCGGGCGCTGGAAAGGCTTGCGGCGAGCGCGGCGTGATAGACAGGGATGAGCGGCGCGCCCTGCCCGCCATGCACCATGTCGTTGGCGCGCATGTCATAGACAACGTCGATGCCGGTCTCGTCTGCGAGCAGACTGCCGTCACCCAGTTGAACCGTCAGGCCGTCGTTCGGCCGGTGCAGCACCGTCTGGCCGTGAAAGCCGATGACGTCGACGTTGACTGCCTTGAGGTCGTTTTCGGCCAGCAAGGCACGCACGGCTTCGGCGTGGCGCAGGGTCAGTTCCCTTTCGATTTCCCTGAGATTGCCTGGGCGCTCCCTCCGGTCCTTGATGGATTTGGCGGTTTCCAGCGCACCTTGCAGCCGGCGGCGGAAGGCCGCGTCGTAGGAACGCCCAAGCGAGGGGCCGCGCTCCACGATGGCCTCGCCATCCGTGCGCAGCAGCGCGACATCGATACCATCGAGGCTTGTGCCGCTCATCAGACCGATCGCCGTTCGCATTCCCGTCATGCCCTTCGCTCCAGACTCACTTTTGAAGTGATAATGCCCATTAAAGGTGATAAATGCCCGCCCGAAACAATCCCACCAGAGAGACAGGCCATGTCCGAATTCAAATCCGATTTCCTTCGCACGCTCAAAGAGCGCGGCTTCATCCACCAGATTTCCGATGAAACCGGCCTCGACGACCTCCTGGCCAAGGAAACCGTGACGGCCTATATCGGCTTCGATCCGACGGCGCCCAGTCTCCATGCCGGCGGGCTCATCCAGATCATGCTGCTGCACTGGTTCCAGAAGACCGGCCATCGCCCGGTCTCGCTGATGGGCGGCGGCACGGGCATGGTCGGCGACCCCTCGTTCAAGGACGAAGCGCGCCAGCTGATGACGCCGCAGACGATCAACGACAACATTGCAAGCATCAAGAAGGTCTTCGCCAACTACCTGACCTATGGCGAGGGTCCGAAGGACGCGCTGATGATCAACAATGCCGACTGGCTGCTCGGCATCAACTACCTGGAATTCCTGCGCGATGTCGGCCGTCACTTCTCGGTCAACCGGATGCTGTCGTTCGACAGCGTGAAGACTCGCCTCGACCGCGAGCAGTCGCTGTCCTTCCTCGAATTCAATTACATGATCCTGCAGGCCTACGACTTCGTCGAACTCAACAAACGCTACGATGTGCGTCTGCAGATGGGCGGCTCCGACCAGTGGGGCAACATCATCAACGGCATCGACCTCGGCCACCGCATGGGCACGCCGCAGCTGTATGCGCTGACCTCGCCGCTCTTGACCACCTCGTCCGGCGCAAAGATGGGCAAGTCGGTCAATGGCGCCGTCTGGCTCAATCCGGACATGCTCTCGGCCTATGACTTCTGGCAGTACTGGCGCAACACGGAAGACGCCGACGTCTCGCGCTTCCTCAAACTCTACACGACGCTGCCGATGGACGAGATCGCCCGCCTTTCGGCGCTTGGCGGTGCAGAGATCAATGAGGTGAAGAAAATCCTCGCGACCGAAGTGACGGCGGTTCTGCACGGCCGCGCCGCAGCCGAACAGGCCGCCGAGACCGCCCGCAAGACGTTCGAGGAAGGCGCGATCGCCGAAAACCTGCCGTCGGTCGATGTCGCCGCGGGTGAACTGGAGGCTGGCATCGGCCTGCTCTCGCTGATCGTCAAGGCCGGCCTTGCCGCCTCGAACGGCGAAGCCCGCCGCCATGTTCAGGGCGGTGCCGTGCGCATCAACGATACCGCGATCTCCGACGAGCGCCGAATGATCGGCACTGCGGATGTTTCGGCCGACGGCGTCATCAAGCTGTCGCTGGGGAAAAAGAAGCACATCCTCGTGCGTCCCGCCTGAGGCAGACGAAAACACGGACGAAAAGGCCGCCTCCGGGCGGCCTTTTTCATTGGAATTCGAAGATGTTGCGGAAAACGCCCGGTGCGATGATCGACAGCGGGTTGATGTTGAGCTGCGGTTTGTCGAAGGGACCGGACAGTTTGAAGGTGATGCCGATCAGCCCACGGTCGTTGCCGTTGCCGAGAATGATGCCGATCAGCGGCAACTCGGCAAACAGTCGGTTGAGCCCATAGGCTGGCATGAATGTACCGGTCATCTCGGTCTGGCCGTTGGCATCGCGCACGACGCCTTGGAAGGTCGCACCGACCGTTTCGCCGCGCACCACGCCGTTTTCCAGCGCCAGCGTCCCGCCGCCGACGCGCACCTGGGCAAAACCGCGCGAAAACTTGACGGCACTGACGTCGATCTGCTTGCGCACCGCATCATTGAGGCTCCGCCCGTCGCCGCCAGTCGGCGTGGAGACCAGCGAGTGCAGTCGCTCTTCGTTGACGAGCGCGAAATTGCGGATGTCGACGGAGCCGCGCCAGCCGCCGCCGGTGGTTTCGCGCAGGCGTACATTGAGGAGCCCGCCCCGCATGTTGCGGTAGATATCGGCAAAACGCGCAACGGAGCCGGCATCGCCGCTCGTCAACTGGATGGCATCCGAGCCACCGCTCTGCACCATCTGCCCGACGACCGGTGCTCCGTTTTCCGTCACGGCCGAAAGATCGACGGCGGAGATGCGGCTTCCCGTCGCCGCATAGCTGAGGCTCACATTGTTGAGGCTTTCTCCATTGAAACCGACGGCCCTCGCCAGCTTGGCCTTGATGCTCGTTCCCTGTTTGCCTTTGCCGTCACCGCCACCGCTTGCATTCTTCAGACGTCCCAGTACGGCCCGCACATCCGCCGAATCACCGTTCACGGCGACCGCATAGCCCGCCTTGGTGCGATCCACCACCAGCCGGAACCGATCGTCCGCCGATAGCTGCACCGTGGAGAAACTGGCCGAATCGAGCGTCGAACCGTTAAAGACAAGATCGCCCGCCACCTTGAAACCGTCGCCGGCGAAACGGAAATCGGAAACGCGCGTCGTGCCGTCCTTGGTATCCGCCGTCAGCGTCACCTTGCCGCCGATGCCCGCCCCCTTCGTCCAGCCGAGCCAGGGCACAGAGACGGCGGCAGCTCCAAGGTCGGCTTCCACGGTGCGGGGGCCGTCGCCGTCCTGCTCCATCCGGATGGAAACCTCGCCTTCGACGACATCGTCGAGACCCGGCAGCAGCTTGCGTCTGTCCTTGTTGCTCAGCGTTGCCGAAAGCACCGTCTGGCGCGTGATGCCGGCAGCCTTGTTGACGGGTTCGACCAGCGCCAGATCGAGCGTCACGCCGTCGATATCGGCCTTCGCCTTGAGGTTCGCCTGCTGCGGATCGATGGTGAGCACGCCGTGCAGCGCCGTCACATCGCGGCCGGCAATCGGTTTGCGCACATCGACATCGTCGAGGTCGAGCGTTGCCGTCCATTGCGGCGGCGGCGGCTTATGGGCGGAGATCACGCCGAAATGCGCCTTGACCTTGGCCTTGACCTGACCGCTGAAATCCTCCGGCGCAAAGCCGGTCGCCGGAAGCGCGCGGATCGGCCGGTAGGTCACAAGCTCGGCAATGGCATCAGCATTGCCGGCGACATCAATGTCCATGTCGGCCATCAACGGCTTGGTATAGTTGTCGGGCAGCACGAATGTACCGCCGGTCAGCGCCACAGAGCGGCCGGACGGGAAATAGGCCGTGCCGCCGGCGATGCCGATCTCGGTGCGCGGCCCGCGCAGACGGAAGGTGCCGGATGTGTCGCGCAGCGGCGGGATATCGCCGGCGATGTTCATACGCGCACCCTTGATGTCGAAGTCGATCTTCAGCTCGTCTTCGGTGAGATGCATCGGCACGCCCGGTTCGCGCTTGCGGCCGGCTGCGAGATAAAATTCGATGCGGCCATTGGTGACCGTTCCGCCGAAAATGTTCTTCGCCACCCAGCTGCGCGCCGTCTTGGCCATCCAGAACGGCCAGAACTGCTTGACAGCGGCCGATTGCAGTTCGCTGGCGATCATCACGAAGCTGACCTCAGGCTCCTTGTCGCCGAATTGCAGGGCAAGCGAACCGGCGATGCTGCCCTTGTCGCTCGCCACCGCCATTTCCTCGAAGCGCAGGCTCTTCGCCTTGGCGAGATAATAGCCGTTCACCTTCGCGTCGAAACGGATGGGCGCCTCGCCGGTGTCGGAAGGCCGGGTGATCGCGTTGCTGAAGACGAGGTCGATGGCAAAGCCCTTCTCCGTCCTGTCGGAAACGCGGTCCAGATCGATCAGCCCCCCGGTGAAGGGAAACATCGACTGGCCCACCCCGGCATCCGTCGAGGCAAGCTCGATCGAGCCCTTGTCGAAATTATAGCTGACCTTCACGGACGACGGGCGCAACTCGGCAGCAACGCCATCGCCATAGACGGAACCGGCGGAAAGTTTGACATCAAGGCTGAGAGACGGCTTTGCCCCCTCCACCTCGCGCGAGGCGCTGACGGAGACATCCGCAGCCGTATCGACACCGGCATGCACCGCACCCTGCGGGTCATAGCTCAGCATGAAGTCGCCGAGATCGACATTTCGGATCGCACCGTTGATCGTGCGGACGGCGCCGGCCGCGCCCGACGTGGTGAGGTCGATCTCGCCCTGCTCGCCATTGATGGTGAAGTGCCCGTCGATCGACATGCTCCGGCCACCCTCACGGGTGAATTGCAGGTTCGCGACATCGAGCGTGACAGGCTTGCCGTCCGGGCCGCGGAACGTCGCGCCAAGATCGGAAATGCGAATGGTCTGCATGCCATTCGCCTCGATCAACGTGCTGATGCCGTCTAGGCGCTCGAAGGTGGTCTCGAGATAGTCGGGCATGTCGGAGATGCGGAGCGCCGCGAGATCGAGCGGCGCGCTCTTCGGCAAGAGCGCGGCATTGAACATGGCGCCGTCTACATCGAGGCTCGACACCGCGACGCGGCCGGACAAAAGCGCCGTCGGATCGAGCACCATGCCGACCGAGGCGGTCGTGGCAAGCTCCTGGCCGGATTCGACATCGATGATACGGGCATCCTCGGCCTTCAGCGCGAGCCGGCCGAACCCGGAAAGGCGCACCACGGTGTGATCGACCGATGCGCGGTAGCGCGGTCCGAGCGCCTTGTTGATCGCGGCGACCGCACGGGCGTTCAGCGTGCTGTCGAAAGTTCCCATCTCGACCAAGCCGACGATCAGGGTGCCGATGAGCAGAAGGAGGGTGACGGTCGCCGCTGCCAGCCGCATGCAGATATTGGTGCGGCTCGCATCCACCGCATGCAGCACGATGGGCTCATGCGCCTGCGCGGACGGCAGGTCATGCAGCGGAACGATGTCCTTTCTGCGGAACACGACTTTCTCGCCGCGGACTTCGTCCATCTCGCGCTGGTTTCCTTTCCCAAGTCGCAACATCACACCGTCGCAACGTTATCCCACGGAATCGCCGCGCATCGCCCTGACGTCGCTGGACGATTCTGTCAGCCACTATATATGCGGGAGGCCGGCTGCTTGACTCAAAAAACCGGCCAAAGAAAGGAAATCCCATGGCAGAACTGGTACCGGGCGCCGAAGCGCCGGATTTCACCCTTCCACGCGATGGCGGCGGCACGATTTCCCTCTCAGGCTTCAGGGGAAAGCCCGTCGTGCTGTTCTTCTATCCGAAGGATGACACCGAGGCCTGCACCCTGGAAGCCAAAGATTTCACCGCCGCGAAGCCGGATTTCGACGCAGCCGGCGTCGCCCTCATCGGTCTTTCGCCCGATCCGGTGAAGAAGCACGACAAGTTCGTCAAGAAATACGAGCTCGGCGTACCGCTCGCCTCCGATGAGAGCCTCGAGACCCTCGAAGCCTATGGCGTGTGGAAAGAAAAGAGCATGTATGGTCGCACCTATATGGGTGTAGAGCGCACGACGGTTCTCATAGACGCCAAGGGCAAGATCGCCGAGGTCTGGTCAAAGGTGAAAGTCAAGGGACACGTCGACGCAGTTCTCGACGCGGCCAAGAAACTCTAGTTTTCCGGCAGGGTTTTCACGTGGCAGACCTTCCTCCTATCGAAAGCCTGCGCGGTGGCGCCACCATGGCCATCGCCTCGGCCGATCTCGACCTCAAGGCCGACCTGACGCAGGAGACGGCGCGGCGCTGGTTTGCCCGCACGCTGTCCATGCGGTCACCACTCGACCCCGCCCTTCCGGTGCGGCCCGGTCGGCCAACGAAACCCGAGCTTATTCCGCCAAAGCACATGGAGAAGCGCTCCCTGCACACGGAAAAGGGCCGCATAGCACTGCTCCATGCGCTCGCACATATCGAGCTCAACGCAGTGGACCTTGCGCTCGATATCGTCGCACGCTTCACCACGGAGCGCGTACCACATTCCTTCTTCGACGGCTGGATGCAGGTGGCCTTCGAAGAGGCGAAACATTTTAGGCTGATCCGCGACCGGCTGCGCGAACTCGGCGCTGAGTATGGTGACCTGCCGGCGCATGACGGTCTGTGGAAGGCTGCGCATGACACGCGCAACGACCTCACCGCCCGCCTCGCCGTCGTGCCGCTCATCCTGGAGGCACGCGGCCTAGACGTGACGCCGACGCTGCAGATGAAGATGCGCGAAACCGGCGACCATGCCAGCGCCGATATCCTCGACATCATCTACAACGACGAAAAGGGTCACGTGGCTGTGGGGGCGAAGTGGTTCCGCTTCCTCTGCGCCCGCGAGAAGAAAGACCCTTCGGCAACCTTCAGGGAGCTGGTACGCAGCAATTTCCGCGGACCGCTCAAGCCGCCGTTCAACGATGTCGCCCGCGCGGAAGCCGGCCTAACGCCCTCATTCTACCGCTCGCTGGTTTCCGTCAGTCAGAGCTAATATTTCATCGCCAAGGCAACCCGGCGAAAGGCTTTATTAACCCTAACAATGTGTAATTCCCCACACGAGACCAAAGGAATCGGTCGGGGAGTTTGTAGTGGCGGAGCGTCCTGAAAACCGCGTATTCGGAAAGCGCGCGAAGCAGCATGTCGTAATCCTGGCAAGCGGCGACAAGATCCGTCATATGACGATCCGTCCCTGGATGGCGGCCGTCACCTTTTGCTTTGCTGGCGTTTTCACCGTCGGCTATCTTGCCGCTACCTCCTATCTCGTACTGCGCGACGACCTGATCGGTGCCACCATGGCCCGTCAAGCGCGCATGCAGCACGATTACGAAGACCGCATCTCGGCTCTTCGCGCCCAGGTCGACCGCGTCACCAGCCGCCAGCTTCTTGACCAGCAGGTTGTGGAAGAAAAGGTTGAAAAGCTGATGCAGCAGCAATTGGCGCTGTCCGAACGCCACGGCAAGCTCGACGCCCTGCTCAATCGCGCTGAGACCGGCACCCCTTCTGGCGACGTGCCGCAGCCCGATGAAAACCCCATAGCGGACGGCCGCCGCGCCGATGCCTCCAGTGCAATCGATGCCATCATGGGCTCGACCGGTGGGGCGTCGCAAAAATCATCCGCGCTCGCCTATGCATCAACGGGCGAATCGGTCGCAGACCGGGCCGACCGGCTGTTCTCCCGCGTGACACTCTCCCTCAAGGACTTGGAGCACGAGCAGATTGGCCGCATCCAGTCGCTGACAGCGGGCGCGTCCGAGACAGCCAATGCCATCCAGACGATCCTGCAGCGCAATGGTTTCGACGTCGCGGAAACGGCCGGAAACGATGCCGAGACCGGCATCGGCGGCCCCTTCGTCGAGCCGGAAACCTTCACCGATCCTTTCGAGGCGTCGATCAACGACCTCGACGACGCGCTGGATCGCCTTGACAGCGCGCGCCGCTCGGCCCGCAAGCTGCCCTTCGGAAACCCTTCGCCAGGCGCCGGCATCACCAGCCGTTTCGGCAACCGCACTGACCCGTTCCTCGGCCGACTGGCGCTGCATGCCGGCATCGATTTCCGCGTCAGCACGGGCAGCGAAGTGCATTCGACAGGCGCCGGAACGGTTGTCGTCGCCGGCCGCAACGGAGGTTATGGCAATATGGTCGAGATCGACCACGGCAACGGTCTGACCACCCGCTACGCCCATCTCTCGCGCGTCCTCGTCAAGGTCGGCGACCATATCGAAGCCGCCGACGCCGTCGGTCTCTCGGGCACGACAGGCCGATCCACCGGTCCGCATCTGCACTACGAGGTCCGCCGCGACGGCAAGGCAATCGACCCTATGCGCTTCCTGACGGCGGGCATGAAACTGACCACTTATATGGATTGACGGACGCAAGCCGCCCACCTTCTAAAGCCGAAAGCGATGGCCAGAGGGTTCAAATTGCTTGCGGATTTACCAAATTCGCTGATTTCCTTGACTTTCCGGCGCTTTGGGCCTAAGTGCGCTGCATCCTAGCGGCGATGTGCCCGCTGCAACCCATTGCGTTCGTAAGAACCGGAACGGAAACCTTTTTCCTTTGACCACTTTTGCTGATCTTGGCCTGAGCCAGAAAGTCCTGTCCGCCGTTATAGACTCGGGCTACACAATCCCGACCCCGATCCAAGCTGGCGCCATCCCGCCAGCGCTCGCGCGGCGCGACATTCTCGGCATCGCCCAAACGGGCACCGGCAAGACTGCCTCCTTCGTTCTTCCGATGCTGACGCTGCTCGAAAAGGGCCGCGCCCGTGCCCGCATGCCCCGCACGCTGATCCTCGAGCCGACGCGAGAACTCGCCGCACAGGTCGCGGAGAACTTCGAAAAGTACGGCAAGAATCACAAGCTCAACGTTGCCCTCCTCATCGGCGGCGTCTCCTTCGATGAACAGGACCGCAAGCTGGAGCGTGGCGCAGACGTCCTCATCTGCACGCCCGGCCGCCTGCTCGACCATTGCGAACGCGGCAAGCTGCTGATGACCGGCGTCGAAATCCTCGTCATCGACGAAGCCGACCGCATGCTCGACATGGGCTTCATCCCCGATATCGAGCGCATCGCCAAGCTCATCCCCTTCACACGCCAGACCCTGTTCTTCTCGGCCACCATGCCGCCGGAAATCCAGAAGCTGGCCGACCGCTTCCTGCAGAACCCGGAGCGGATCGAAGTGGCGCCGCCGTCCTCCACGGCCAAGACCGTGACGCAGCGCTTCGTCGCCACCCACAGCAAGGATTACGAGAAGCGCGCCACGCTGCGCGACCTCATTCGCGCTCAGGAAGACCTCAAGAACGCGATCATCTTCTGCAACCGCAAGGTCGATGTCGCCGATCTCTTCCGCTCGCTCGACCGCCATGGCTTCTCCGTCGGCGCGCTGCATGGCGACATGGACCAGCGTGCCCGCACGACGATGCTGGCCAATTTCAAGGAAAACAAGCTCACGCTTCTCGTGGCCTCCGACGTCGCCGCGCGCGGCCTCGATATCCCTGATGTGAGCCATGTCTTCAACTTCGACGTCCCGATCCACGCCGAGGACTATGTCCACCGCATTGGCCGCACCGGTCGTGCCGGCCGCTCGGGCGCCGCCTTCACCCTCGTCTCCAAGCGCGACGGAAAGTTCGTCGATGCCATCGAAAAGCTGATCGACCAGAAGGTCGAGTGGCTGAACGGCGGCCTCGAGGACCTGCCGGCGGCTGCCGAGAGCGAGGAGCGCGAACGGCCCCGCAACGGGCGCGATCGCGGTGGTCGTGACCGCGACCGTGATCGTTCCCGCGGACGCAACAAGGGCGAAGCCCGCGTCCAGGAACCCCGTATCGAGACCGTTGAGATTGAAGAAAAGGTTGAAGCCGTGAAAGCTGAACGCAAGGCGGAAGGGCGGCCGCAGAACAATCCCGCTCGCAACCCGCGGGCCGCAAACCATGCCGCCCCGCGCCCGGCCAACGACGACAGCCGTGACCGCCGCAACCGCTACCGCCGCGACGAGGATGATGGTCCGACGCCGCTCGGCTTTGGCGACGACGTTCCGGCCTTCATGCTGATCGCCGGCAAGGCCTGATCTGAGAGAATGCCAATACCCGGTATCGATGTGCCAGGCCTCGGATGCGGCCTGGCCATTTTGCGTGAGGGCAAGCTGCTGCTCTACCGGCGTCTACGCGCGCCGGAAGCCGGCACGTGGAGTATCGTCGGCGGCAAGGTCGATCATATGGAGCGGGCGGTGGACGCGGCACGCCGCGAGGCCGAGGAGGAATCCGGCCTGACCATCGGCGCCGCCGATTTCCTCTGCATCTCCGAACAGATCATCACGGAGGAGCGCCAGCACTGGCTGTCGCTCATCTATGTCTGCGAGGATTTTTCCGGTGAGGCGCGCGTCGTGGAGCCGGAAAAGCTCCCGGAATTCGGCTGGTTCCCGCTCGATGCCCTCCCCGCGCCGCTTTCGCGCTTTGCGGCGGATGCCGTGGCGGCACTGCGCGCCCGCGAGGCTTAGAACCGGGCGGTTGCCCCCAGGATGAAAGTGCGGCCGCGGCCGTTCCTGATGCCGTTGTAATTGTCCATCAGGCCGGAATTCGCCTTCATGTAATCCTTGTTGAAGACGTTCTCGACATTGACGAACACTTTTGCATTCTCGTTGATCTGCCACGAAGCATTTGCATCGAACAGTGTGTAGCTCGGCAGATTGTAGGCCATGGCCTCGTTGATATAGGCCTGCTTGCTCTTGCCGGTGTAACGCATGCGCCCGCCGACCGTCAGCGCTTCGTCGAAGAAGCGCATGCCGACGTCGAGCGTTGCGAAATCGTCCGGGAGTTTGCCGACATCGCCGACGCCGGCGGCAACGCCTTCCGGCTGGGCAGTGTCGGCAATCGTCACCGAGAAGCCGGCGAAGTAGCGTCCGGCGTCGTAGCCGCCCTCAATCTCCACACCCTTCATGATCGTCGTGCCGTCAACATTGACCCAGCGCATCGTGCCGTCGGTGTCAAGATCGAAGGTGATGTAGTCGCGGATGCGGTTGTGGAAATAACCGACCTTCAGCCAGCCCGCGTCGCCGCTCGTAAGGAGGTCGCTGCCCTTGAGGTTGACGCCGAGATCGATGCCGCGGCTCTTTTCCGGCAGCAGGTTCGGATTGTTGTTGATCGGATCGGACGAGCCGTCGAAGCTGTGGCCGCCGGGATAGAAGACCTCGGACGCCGTTGGCGGGCGCGAGGTGTGGGCATAGGTGATGTAGGGCTCCAGCCAGTCGAACGGGCGCGCGGAAATGGTAACCTTCGGGTTGAGGTCACTGCCCGAGCGGGACAGCGTGTCGATCGGGCACGGCTCCCCTCCTCCTGGGCAACCATTGCTCCCCGGCGCGTGGTAGCCGGTGATGCCGTCGAGCGACCAGTAATCATAGCGCAGGCCGCCGGTTACGTCGAAGATACCGCGACTGATCGTGGCCTCGGCAAATGTGCCTGCCTTGACCAGCGTCCCGTCAGGGTTCGCACCGCGCTTGGCATTGCCCTTGTAACGGTCTCGGCTATAGGCGGCGCCGTAGTAGAGTTTCAGCTCGGTCTCGTCATTGAGATCGAAACGCATGCGGTTGGAAATGTCGAAGCCGGTCGACGTGTTTGTACCCTTGCGGCCGTCGAAGGAACTGACATTGCCGTTGGTGCCATCGAATTCCATATCCGTGATATTGAGATAGGCATTGGCGCGCAGATCGAAGAGATCGTCACCGGGCGAATAGGAATATTTCGCAGTATAGGTCTGGTTGTTGACGACCCAATTGTAGCCGGACGTGCCGGGCAGAAATTCATTGCCGTACCAGATGCCGCCGAGCTGCAGCTTGTGGTCAGAGTTCGGCGCCAGGTTCACCTTGAACAGACCGGATTTCGCATGCTGATCGCCGCCGAAGGGATAGATTATGCCGGCGCCGTTCTCGTATGGGCTCTTCTTGGTGTCGCTGATCGCGCCAACGACGCTCATCTCGCCTTCGCCGAGCTCCGTACGAGCCGCACCGGTGAGAAGCCGCGAATAGTCGAAACCGTTGGTGCCGGCGCGTATGCTCGACATCACGCCGACATCCTTGCCCGGCAGCAGCACGTCATCCACATCGAGCGTGCGGAAATTGGCGGATCCCGATAGTGTGCCCATGCCCTCGGCGCCGGACACGGCGCCGCGTGTGACATCGACTCCGACAAGCATGTTCTGCTCGACATAGAGCAGCGTGTCGAAGGTACCGCCGTGGCCGGAAAGATTGCTAAAGGTCTGCGGCACGCCGTCGATCATGCTGTTGACGCGGCCATTGCCCTGCATGCCGCGAATGTTGACGGTGATGCCCGGCTGGTCGGCCGGCTCGCGAGTGAAGGTGCCCGGTGTGGAGCGTAAAACCTGCATCGCGTCGCCGGCATACTGCTCCTGCACCTTGATGCGATCCGACTTGGAAACGGCAGCGGGGATATCGGCGATCCCGTCGCCGTCGCTGTCCCCCTCGACGTTGATCTGCTGCAATACCGTCGTTTCGGCATCCTGCGCATGGGCTGGGGCCAGAACCAAAAGCGCGAGCGCCATGGCCGTGCCCGCCAGAAGCGTAGACGCATGAAAACGATTATATTGCATGGAAACCTCACCCGACTGCAGGCCGCACGCGACGCGCGGTCTCCTCGGTAATGGTCAACATGACAAATAAAGTCAAGTTTAATTGCGACGAAATACCGGCGCTTATTTCGCCCGGAGCGCCGCTTCGTAAGCGCGGCCCACCCAGACCGCCATCTCGTCCGGATCGTCGAACGCTGCATCGGGAATGGACCAGTAGGGCATTTTCACCGGCTTGCCGGTCTGCTTGCCGTCATAGGCCCATTGCCGACTGCCGGCGGCCTCGAAATCGGGCGCACTCCGGGCATCCGCTTTCAACAGGATTTCACCCTGCACCTCCAGCGCGAGGATGCGGCCCTCATGGTAGATGCCCTTTCCACCGAACATACGCTTGATGGTCACCGGCCCCAACGCCTGAAACATCTCCTCGATGGCCTCGCGGTCCATGTCCTACCCCTTCAGAATGCCGCCGGCGGCGAGCACCGCCTCTGGCGTATCCACATCGACATGCGCCGCTTCGCCGATTTCGACATCCACGATGTCGAGCCCGGCACTTTCGACGATATGCCGCGCACCGACATCGCCTTCAAGCTGGAGCAGCGCGGAAAATGTTGCGCGCGGAAGGACGACGGGATTGCCGCGCTTGCCGCCCGAGACCGCGCGCGCCACAGCTTGTCCGCCCGCGGCCGCAAAGACGTCCAGCAGCCGGCGCACGTCCGCGCCCGTGACATGCGGCATGTCGGCAAGCATGACCGCGACACCATCGCAGCCCGGTCCAAGAGCCGAAACCCCTGCGCGAAGCGAAGTCGACATGCCTTGCGCATGATCGGGATTGCGGATGACGTCCACATCCAGCCCAGACAGTTCCGCCTCGATTTCCTCGGCCCGATGGCCCGTCACGACCAGCACACGCGCCGGTCCGGCGGTAAGCGCCGCCTCCACCGAACGCCGCACCAGCGCCTGACCATCGAAGGCCGCCAGCAGTTTGTGGCTGCCGTTCATGCGGCTGGCGCGGCCGGCGGCCAGCACCAGTGCAGTAACGGAGAGCGGCCGCTCCGCCGCGCGCAGATCGCGCGGCTGCGGCCGGCTTGGAATTTCCGTCAATAAGCCGCCGACGCCCATGCCGGTAATCTCCTCTGATCCCGGATTTTCGCCGGCAAAGATGCGGGCGAGAACCCAGTCGAAACCGTTTTCCTTGGGGCTGCGCGCGCAACCCGGCGCCCCGATCACCGGCACCGTGCCGATGCGGCCGAGGACCAGCAGGTTGCCCGGATCGACCGGCATACCGACATGCTCGACAACCCCTCCCGCCGCACGAATGGCGGCGGGAATGACATCGTTGATATCCGTCACTGCCGAAGCGCCGAACACCAGGACGAGATCGTTGTCCCGCGCCGCTTCGGCCACGGCCTTAGACAGTTCCGGCGCTCGATGCGGCACGCGCACCTCATTCGTCAGCCGGCTACCGGAAGGTCGCAGCCGCTGTTCCACGAGCCGGCGGGTCTTGTCCATCACCGACGGCTTGAGCGTCGGCAGCTCCGTAGCGACGAGACCGACGCGACAGGACGCGAAGGGCTTGACCTCCAGCGCCCGGCTCGACGCCATCACCCCGGCCGCCTTGCGCACAAGACTGCCGGGCACGGCGAGCGGGATGATCTTGATCGTCGCCACCATGTCGCCGGCATTCAGGCTCGCATGGTCCGGCAGGGTGGCGATGGTGATCGCCGGGTCCACCCGATTGAAGCGATCGATGGCCGCCCGGTCAGCGACGAAAAGCCCGTTCACCGTGGCATGCAGGTTGATGCGCCCCGTTGCAGACGGTGTGAACCGCAGATGATCCGGCGGAATGGCCGCCGCGATCAGCGACGCCGCCTCGTCTTCGCCGATATCGTCAGGCTCCAGCCGTACAGCGATAACGGTTGCGACGCCCTCAGCGACAAGCGCTTCACGATCCTGCGCCGTCACCACATGGCCCTTGTGAAGCGACAACCCGACCGTGCGCACGCCATGCGCCAGCCGCGTGCCAACCGCGTCGGCGACCGCGATTTCACCGAAGATCATGGCGCGGCACCGCGCAGCGACCGGCGGCGGAGATGCGCGACAGTGTCGGCGAGGATCGCGACAGCGATCTCGGCAGGACTTGCGGCGCCGATATCGAGGCCGATGGGCGCAGAGATCTTCGCTATGTCCGCTTCGCTATGCCCAAGCGCTGTCAGGCGCTCGACGCGCTTGGCGTGGGTTTTCCGGCTGCCGAGCGCACCGACATAGAAACAGCCCGCAGTCAGCGCCTGCGACAAGGGAACATCGTCGATCTTCGGATCGTGCGTCACCGCGACGAGCGCCGTATAGGCATCGAGCGGCCGCGTCTTCAGCGCGTCCTCCGGCCAATCCGCGACAAGGTCGATGCCGGCAAAACGCTCTTCCGTGGCAAAGGCGGTGCGCGGGTCGATGATCGTGACGTCGAAGCCGGCGATCTCCGCCATTTTCGCCAGAGCCTGGCTGATATGCACCGCGCCGATGATGACGATGCGGGCGGGCGGCAGGTGGACGTTGAGGAAGAATTGTCGCGCCTCCGCCTCGACCAGCCCGGATTTACCGGAACGGAAGGCGGCGGCAATCGCCTCGCCGAGCGGTCCGGCTACCGGATCGCCCTCGCGGATCACCCGGTCACGGCCATCGCCGAGATCGGTGAGATGGATGACGGCGTGACGGGCGGCGCGCTCCGTGTTGAGCTTGCGCAGGAGAAAGGGATCCATCAGCCGACACGCTCCACATAGACCCGGATGCGCCCGCCGCAAGACAGGCCGACACGCCAGGCGGTCTCATCGGCCACGCCGAATTCCAGCATACGCGGCTCGCCGTCGGTAATCACCTCCATCGCCTCGCCGATCACGGCCCCTTCCACACAGCCGCCGGAGACGGAGCCGTGGAAATTGCCCTCGCCATCGATGACCAGATGGCTGCCGACCGGGCGCGGCGCCGAGCCCCAGGTTTCCACGACGGTGGCGAGCGCCACCATGCGCCCGTCGTCCATCCAGCGTTCGGCGATGGTCAGCGGGTCGAGCGTTTCGTTTGCGTCCATCCTGTCCTCCTCACGCATCCGGCAGGAAACGCCGGGGATCGCCCGCACCGCGGGGCGCGGCACCGGAGAGTGCCGCCACCAGATCGGCCATGGCGTTCAGATTGTGCACCGGCCGCAACTCGTCGACATGTGGCAGCATTGCCCTCACCCCGCGTGCCCGCGCCTCGAACCCCTCGAAGCGCAGCAGCGGATTGAGCCAGACCAGCCGCCGGCACGAACGATGCAGCCGGTCCATCTCCTTTTCGAGCAGATCGATGCCGTCACGTTCCAGCCCGTCGGTGATGATGAGCACCACGGCCCCCTGCCCCAGCACGCGGCGCGACCAGAGCCGGTTGAATTCCTTCAGCGTCTCGCCGATGCGCGTGCCACCCGACCAGTCGCTGACCGTCTGGCTACAGGCCTCCACCGCAACATCGGGATCGCGATTGCGCATCGGACGAGTGACATTCGTCAACCGCGTGCCGAACAGGAAGGCATGCACCCGCCGCCGGCTTTCGCCGAGCGCATGCAGGAAATGCAGGAAGATGCGGGTGTACTGGCTCATCGAGCCCGAGATATCGGCGAGCACGACGAGCGGCGGATGCACCGTCCTGTGCTCCCGGTGGCGCGGCAGGATGAGCGCGCCGCCGGTGCGCATGGCATGACGCATCGTGGCGCGTGCATCCACGGCGACCGGCCGGGTCGACGGGCGGAAGCGGCGTGTGCGCACGGCATCCATCCGCAGGACGAGACGGGAAATCGCCCGCTTGGCGGCAGCAAGCTCGGTGGCGGACATCTGGGCGAAATCGGTGCGGCGCAGCACTTCGCTGCCCGAGGCGGTCAGGCGTGAGTCGATCTCGATATCCGGCTCGTCGCGCTGACGCTTCTCGTTCTCACGCCCGCCGAACAGCGCATCGGAAACCCGAGTTTCGCCCGCCTTGCGCTTTTCCCGCTCCTCTTGCCGCGTCACGACCGGCGACATCAGCGCGATCATCTTTCCCACAAGATCGCGCGAGCGCCAGAACAGGCGGAACGCCTCGTCGAAAACGGCATCGTCCTCATGGCGCTTGACGAGCGTGGCATGCAGCGCCGTGTAGAATTCCTCCCGCTCGCCGATGCCGATCGCCTGCACCGCCTCGATAGCATCGGTCACGGCCGCGGGGCCAAGCCGCAGCCCCGCCTTACGCAGCACGCGGGCGAAAAACACGATATTGTCGGCGAGACGGCCGTCCGCTGTGGTGCCTAGAACCTGGTTTTCCGCCCTTGCCGCCATCGCTCAGCCCGTCGCCGCCAGCCCGGCCTTGACGTCATCGAGCAGCTTGCGCCCTTCGGCACCGTCGATGCGCGCGATGTCGTCCTGATATTTGAGCAGCGTGCCGAGCGTGTCGGACACGGTTTCGGGATCGAGCGCCACGCGGTCGAGTTCGGTGAGCGCCGTCGCCCAGTCGATTGTTTCGGCGACACCAGGGTTCTTGAAGAGATCGAGCGCGCGCAGTTTCTGCACATAGGCAACGACCTGCCTGGACAGGGTTTCGTTGCAGCCTGGCACCTTGCGGCGGATGATCTCCAGCTCCTGCGCGGCTTCAGGATAGTCCACCCAATGATAGAGACAGCGTCGCTTCAGGGCGTCATGCACCTCGCGGGTGCGGTTCGTCGTGATAATGACGATGGGCGGCTCGACGGCGCGGATCGTGCCGAGCTCCGGCACGGTCACCTGAAAATCGGAGAGCACTTCCAAGAGGAAGGCCTCAAAGGCCTCGTCGGTGCGGTCCAGCTCATCGATGAGGAAGATCGGCGCCCGGCCGTCCGGCACGGACAAGGCTTGCAGCACGGGGCGGCGGATGAGGTAGCGCTCGGAGAAGATATCGGCCTCGATGCGGCTGCGATCCGTGGTGCCGGAGGCTTCCGCAAGCCGGATTTCCAGCATCTGCGCCGGATAGTTCCACTCATAGACAGCAGAGGAAATGTCGAGGCCTTCGTAACATTGCAGACGGATCAGCGGCCGGTCGAGCGCTGCCGACAGCACCTTGGCGATCTCAGTCTTGCCGACACCGGCCTCGCCCTCAAGAAAGAGCGGCCGCTTCATGCGCAGCGACAGAAACAACACCGTCGCCAACGATCGCCCGGCCAGATAATTGCCCGAGGCCAGCATTTCAACGGTTTCGTCGATCGATTGCGGGATGTGTCCAGGCTGATAGGGCACGCAACTCCTCCATTCGGGAGGAGGAGACTATAGCGTGTGGTAGCCCCGGTCCATATAGACAAGCGCCGGTTTGTGCTCGCCGAAGGTTACGCCCTTCACCTCGCCGATCAGCATCATGTGGGTCGCCATGACCTTGAGTTCGATCAGCCGGCAATCGAAGGAGGCAAGCGTGCCCTTCAGTACCGGCGCGCCAGTCACTAGCTCCTCCCATTCGCCCATCGCGAAACGCTCTTCGGCAGATAGCGCGGGATCGCGGCCGGAAAAGGCGTTGGCGAGGTGCATCTGGTCGGCGGCAAGCGTGTTGAGCGCGAAATTGCCGCTTTTCGAGAATATCGCATTTTTCGCGTTGGAGGCGTTGACGCAGGCGAGCACCATGGCCGGGTTGTCCGAGATGGAGCAGGCGGCCGTGATGGTCACGCCGCGTTTCTCGCCCTCATGGGCCGTCGTCACGATCTGCACATGGCCGGCATAGCGGCTCATCGCATCGCGGTAGAGCGACGCATCCAGCATCAATCTGTCCAACACGGCGTTCTCCTTCATCGTCAGTGATACATGGCGAAAGTGAAGAAAAATGTAAGCCCCGATGTCGAATTTTCCTGTCTTGTCAGAGACAAGCGGCAAATCGCATCCATATTTCCCTTTGACCTTGCAGGCCCCGACCGTACAAAGGGCATATCGCGACCGATGGATTGAGAATGAAGACCATTTTTCTTGCGAGCCTTTTCGGCAGCGCCCTCCTCGCCGCCTCCCCGGCCCCGGCAGTCGGCCTCACCATCGCGGTGGTTGCACCAGATGCAGGACCGCTTGCTATTCTCGGCCAGCAGGTGCGCGACGGCGCCCGCGTCGCCGCCGAGGCGAACGGCGATACGATCGTGGAAATCCCTGAGGGCTGCGACGAGAAGGATGGCGACGGTATCGCCAAGGCGATCCTCTCGGCCAATGCCGTCGCGGCCGTCGGCTTCCTCTGCACCGAGGGTCTTTCCGCCGCGCTTCCCGCGCTTTCCGAGGCGAAGGTGCCGGCCATCACGCTTTCCGTGCGCTCGGGCATTCTCATGGAAGATGCGCTGAAGAAGAAATGGCCGCTCTTTCGCCTGGCTCCCGGCCCCAAGGCGGAGGCCGACAAGGCGGTGGAGGTCATCACGCGCGACTGGAAATCCGCGCCCTTCGCGCTGATCGACGACGGCACGATCCATGCCCGCGAGCTCGTCGAGGCCATTCGCCTGCGGCTGGAAGAGGTCGGCATGAAGGCGGCCTTCGTCGATACGTACCGCCCGGCGCAGGAACAGCAGCTCACCCTCGTGCGCCGGCTCGCCAAGACCGGCGTCACCCATGTATTCGTCGGCGGTGACCGGACGGATGTGGCGGTCATCGCCCGCGACGCCGCGGCGGAGAAGGCACCGCTCGCCTTGCTGGGCGGCGAGGCGCTGGTTGGAGCCGATCCGACCGTGCCGATGACGGATGGCGTCGAGGCCATCGCGCTGCCGGACTATCAATCCCTGCCAGCAGGCGAGCCGGTGGCCAAGGCCATGCTGGCACGCGATATCGTCGCCGAAGGTTATGTGCTTCCCGCCCATGCCGCGGTGATCGCGCTTGCGGCCGCCGCCGCCGAGGGCGGCGATCTCGCCGAAAAACTCGCAGCCGGCCGGTTCGACACCGCCGTTGGTCCCCTTGCTTTCGGCGCGGATCACGAACTGAGCGCCAATCCGTATCAGTTGCTCGTCTGGAAGGATGGGGCCTTCGTCCCTGCCGGCACGACGCCCGAAAGCGAATGACGATGCGACCGGGCGCGAGAAACCTCATCACTGACGTCGCGGGCCTGAAGGTCGGCAATGCGGGGGATCATCCCCTGAAATCCGGCGTGACCGTCGTGTTCTGCGAAGAACCGGCGACGGCGGCCGTTCAGGTGCTCGGCGGTGCGCCCGGAACACGCGAGACCGATCTCCTCGAACCGCACAACACCGTGCAGACGGTGGATGCCCTCGTGCTGTCAGGCGGCTCGGCCTTCGGGCTCGATGCGGCAACCGGCGTGCAAGCGGGACTGCGCGAGATGGGGCGCGGCTTTGCGGTCGGCCCGCATCGCGTGCCCATCGTTCCTGCCGCCATCCTGTTCGACCTGATGAATGGCGGCGGCAAGGACTGGGGTCGCTATTCGCCCTACCGCGAACTCGGTTATGCGGCACTCGAAAATGTCGGCACCGATTTCGAGACCGGCAGCGTCGGCGCCGGCACCGGGGCGCTCACCGCCACCTTCAAGGGTGGCCTCGGCTCGGCCTCGACCGTGCTCACGGAAGGTTTCACCGTCGGCGCGCTCGTCGCGGTCAATGCGCTCGGCTCCGCGACCGTCGGCGAGACCAGGCATTTCTGGGCGGCCCCCTTTGAGGAAGACGGCGAATTCGGCGGCCTTGGCCTCCCCGCGCCCTTTCCGGTCGAAGCCCGTTTCCCGCGCACAAAACTCTCCGCCCGCCCGAGCGGCACGGAAAACACCACCATCGCCGTTATCGCCACCGATGCCGTGCTGACCAAGGCGGAGGCAAAGCGGCTTGCCATCGCCGCCCATGACGGTTTTGCCCGCGCGCTCTGGCCTGCGCATACGCCGCTCGACGGCGATCTCGTCTTCGCGCTCGCCACCGGCAAGAGCGGCCGTACGCCGGCACCGGAGGATTTCATCGCGCTCTGCGCCGCCGCCGCCGCCACCATGGCGCGCGCCATCGCCCGCGGCGTGCACGATGCGACGCCGATGGAGGGCGATGTGCTGCCAAGCTGGGCGGGGCGGTGAATTCGCCCGTTGTTCCCCCCTGCCGGGAATGATATGGCGACGGCAAAATTCCTGCCACGGAGCCTGACATGACCCTTCCCATGCGGATCGCCCCTTCCATCCTCGCCGCCGACTACGCCAAGCTCGGTCAGGAAGTGCGCGATGTCGTCGCCGCCGGCGCGGACTGGATCCATCTCGACATTATGGACGGCCATTTCGTGCCGAACATTTCCTTCGGCCCCGATGTCATCAGGTCGCTGCGCCCGCACACTGACGCCTTCTTCGATTGCCACCTGATGATCTCGCCCGCCGATCCCTATCTCGAAGCCTTCGCCAAGGCCGGCTGCGACGGCATCACCGTGCATGCCGAGGCCGGCCCGCATCTCGACCGGTCGCTGCAGGCGATCCGTGCGCTCGGCAAGCGTGCCGGCGTGGCCATCAATCCGGCCACGTCGGAAAGCGTGCTGGACTATCTGCTCGACAAGATCGACCTCATCCTCGTCATGACAGTCAATCCCGGCTTCGGCGGCCAGAAATTCATTCCGGCCATGCAGGAAAAGCTGCGTCGCGTAAAGAAGATGGTCGGCGACCGTCCGATCGAGATCCAGGTCGACGGCGGCATTGCTGTCGATACGATCGCCCTGCCGGCCGCCTCCGGCGCCAATGTCTTCGTCGCCGGCTCGGCGATCTTCTCGGGCGGTCATGTTGACGCCTATCGCAAAACCATCGACACTCTGCGCAGCAATGCGGAGGGTGCGCGGGCGTGACGATGGTGCGGAAAGCGGCGGCTATCCTGCTGGGGCCTCTGCTGACGGCGGCCACCGCCTCGGCCGGCGATTTCGCGAGCTTCCAGCCGCTCGGCTTTTCGCCGGATGGAAAGGTCTTCGCCTTCGAGGAATTCGGCGTACAGGACGGATCAGGCTTTCCCTATTCCACCGTCTATTTCATCGATACCGAGAAAGACGCCTATCTCAAGGGCACGCCGATCCGCGTGCGCATCGACGACGAGACGGCGGGCCTTGGCAAGGCGCGGGCAGAAAGCCGCGACAAGGCGAAGGCGCTGATTGCCGAACACAAGGTGCTCGACACCCCCGGCGTTCTCGCCGCCTTCAACCCGATGGGCGAGGTCGGCGCGGATCGCAATCGCATCAAATACCTGCCCTATGCCGTCGAGCCGACGCCGGGCGGCAGCTATGCGCTGGCGCTCGAGGATATCCCGCTGCCGGTGTCGGAAAACTGTCAGGACATCACGCCCGACGGCGGCAAGGGCTTTCGCCTGAAGCTCGTCAAGCGTGATGGCCAAGCGGCCGATACGGTGCTGCACGAAGACACACGCGTGCCCGAAAGCCGCGCATGCCCGATCTCCTACCAGATATCGGGCGCCATGACCTTCCATCCGCTGGCCGCCGAGCCTGTCCATGTGGCGCTGGTCCTCGTCCGCAGCTTCGGCTTCGAAGGTGCCGACGGCCGCTGGGTCGCCGTACCCTTCCGGCCCTGACATGGGCGCACCCGCATCCAATACGCCCTTGGGCGGGCGTGTACCCATCTTCCCCTCGCTTGCGCTCTGCCTCGGTGGGGCGGTCGCCTGGGGCCTGCTGATGGTGGCCTGCGCGTTTCTTTCCCTGCATATGGAAGGCCGCGACGCGAATTTTCATCTCGTAAAGCTGCTTCTCATCTATTTCGCGGGCGGGCTTTGCGCTTGGCTGATCGCCCTGCCGCTTGCCCGCTTTCTCACGCGCAGGCGCGGCACCGAGACGCGCTTTGCTGCCCATTTCGCCCTGCTCAGCCTCGCGACGGTCGCCCTGACGGCCTTTTGGTTCGCGATGGACTACCGGCTGTTCTATGCGCGCTGGCACCAGCCCTTCGGCACGCGCGTCTGGGTCTATCAGTTCCTCTTCACGTCGGCCGGCGCCACCTACCAGTTCTTTGTCATGGGCCTGCGTCTCTACCTGCCGGTCGGCCTGCCGATCCTGGCGGGCGCCAGCCTCTGGCTCGCCTTATCCATGCCCCGGCGCATGCGTTGAGTTTGTCGGCGTTGAGCTTGCCGGCCATCTTTGCTAAAGCGGCGGCAATTCCCACCCTCCCAAGGAAAGTCTAGAACCGATGATCCCTCGCTATTCCCGACCGGACATGGTCGCCATCTGGTCGCCCGAAACGAAGTTCCGCATCTGGTTCGAAATCGAAGCCTATGCCTGCGACGCGCTGGCGGAACTTGGCGTCATCCCGAAATCGGCGGCCGAGACGATCTGGGAAAAGGGTGGCAAGGCCGAATTCGACGTCGCCCGCATCGACGAGATCGAAGCCGTCACCAAGCATGATGTCATCGCCTTCCTGACGCATCTCTCGGAATTCGTCGGCCCCGACAGCCGCTTCGTGCACCAGGGCATGACCTCGTCCGACGTGCTGGACACGACCTTCAACATCCAGCTCGTGCGCGCAGCCGATATCCTGCTTGCCGGCGTGGACCGCGTGCTGGCCGCGCTGAAGGCCCGCGCCTTCGAGCACAAGGACACGATCCGCATCGGCCGCAGCCACGGCATCCATGCCGAGCCGACGACGATGGGCCTGACGCTCGCCCGCTTCTATGCCGAGATGGACCGCAACCGCGCCCGCCTCGTCGCTGCACGCGCGGAGATCGCGACCGGCGCGATCTCGGGCGCCGTCGGCACCTTCGCCAATATCGATCCGTATGTCGAAGAGCATGTCTGCGCCAAGCTCGGCCTGACGCCCGAGCCCGTCTCCACGCAGGTCATCCCGCGCGACCGTCACGCCATGTTCTTCGCCACGCTTGGCGTCATTGCCTCATCGATCGAGAATGTCGCGATCGAGATCCGCCACATGCAGCGCACGGAAGTTCTGGAGGCCGAAGAGTTCTTCTCGCCGGGCCAGAAGGGTTCGTCGGCCATGCCGCACAAGCGCAACCCGGTGCTGACGGAAAACCTGACGGGCCTCGCCCGCCTCGTGCGCATGGCCGTGACGCCCGCCATGGAAAACGTGGCGCTCTGGCACGAGCGCGACATCTCGCATTCCAGCGTTGAGCGCGGCATCGGCCCGGACACGACCATCACGCTCGACTTCGCGCTGAACCGGCTTGCCGGCGTCATCGAGAAGCTGGTGATCTACCCGGACAACATGCTGAAGAACCTCAACAAGTTCCGCGGTCTCGTCCATTCGCAACGCGTCCTGCTGGCCCTGACCCAAGCCGGCGTTTCGCGCGAGGATTCCTACCGCCTCGTACAGCGCAACGCGATGAAGGTCTGGGAACAGGGCAAGGACTTCCTGGAAGAACTGCTGGCCGACGCCGAAGTACGCGCCGCCCTTACCGAAGAGCAGATCCGTGAAAAGTTCGATCTCGGCTACCACACCAAGCATGTCGACACGATCTTCCGCCGCGTTTTTGGCACGGTCTGATCACGGCTGAATTGTAGCGATGGCGCCAACGGCGCCATCGCTCCCCTCTGGCGGGCGGTCTCCGCTCTCCTCCTCACGGCGCCGCCCCCGGAACCGAACTATCCCTCGTCAACGATGATCTTGCGGTACAGATGCCATGTGGCGTGACCGAGGATCGGCATGATAACGGCAAGCCCGACGAAAAGCGGGATCGTGCCGACGACCAGCAATGCCGCGACGATGAGACCCCAGCAGGCGATCGGTAGCGGATTGACCAGCGTGGCGCGCAACGAGGTCTCGATGGCGGCGACGGCGCCGACATCCCGGTCAAGCATCAGCGGAAAGGCGATGACGGTCGTGGCGAGCACGACCAGCGCGAAGCAGAAGCCGATGGCATTGCCCGCCAGCATCAGGAGCAGTCCGTTTTCGGAGCTGAAGATGGAGGCGAGGAAAAGCGCCAGCGACCGCGGCGGCTCCGGTCCGAACAGGCTGGTATAGAGCATCTGGGCAAAGACCAGCCACGCCACGAACAACACCGCCAGCATGGCCCCGACGACGAGGATCGATGGCAGGGCCGGCGAGTTGCGCACCTCCAGCGCGTGACGCCAGGATGTATCCATGCCCCGCTCGCGCCGCCGGCTGATCTCGTAGAGACCGAGCGCAAGAAACGGACCGAGCAGCGCGAAACCCGCAATCAACGGAAAGATCAGCGGTAACATGTTCGCACCCGAACTCCAGGTGACGAGCACGACGCCCGAGATCGGATAGATAAGGCTCAGGAAAACGTAATGGGACGGTTTGGCGCGAAAGTCGTCGAAGCCGCGCGCCAGCGCGTCGCCGATATCGGACAATCCGATCCGCCGCACGGCGGGACGCGCCACCATGTCACTGGCGCCCGCCATCACATGAAAAGTCGTCATGACCATTCCTCCTGCCGGTTTTCAGCCGTCACGGCATCAGCACGTGTGGAGGGCAATTGTCCGCCACCACGGTGAACCGTGATTGGCATTGAGAACGGAATCATACACCCGCCAACAGATTTGTCCCACCCTCTTGACTTCAGCACTTCGTGAACGCACATCCGGCGCATGAAAGCCTCAGAAGCAGACATTCTCATCGTGCCCGGGCACACCAATTCCGGCCCCGACCATTGGCAGAGCCGCTGGCAGTCGAAGCTGGCCTCGGCGCGCCGCGTCGAGCAAGCGGAATGGGAAAAGCCGGTGCGCGAAGACTGGGTGCAGCGGATCGTTGATGAAGTCGCGGCGGCCTCCAAGCCCGTCGTGCTGGTGGCGCATTCGCTGGGAGTCGCGGCGGCCATCCATGCTGCGCCGCATCTCGGCAACAAGGTGGCGGGCGCGTTCCTCGTCGCGCCGCCGGATCTCACCAAGCCGGATATCGAGCCCGCACATCTGACGTCCTTTGGGCCCTATTCACGCGAGCCGCTCGTCTTCCCATCGCTTGTCGTCGCCAGCCGCAACGATCCGTTCGGGGCGTATGAGCATGCCGACGACATCGCCGCCGCCTGGGGTTCGCTGCTACTCGATGCCGGTGAGGCCGGGCACATCAACACCCAGTCCGGCCATGGTCCCTGGCCTGAGGGAACCATGGTGTTCGCGCAGTTCCTGAGCAAGCTCAAGCCGCCGGCCTGACGGTGCGTCCAATTCGCCATTAAGAGGAATTTCATAGAAATCCTGCACGCTGCCCCGATTGAGTTCTTTGCAGGCGCCGCGTTTCATGGCCAAACCGCCAGGTTCGACCTCCATTGCCGTGGAAAAAACGGAACGTGAACCGCTGTATCGCCAGCTTTTCGCGCGATCCGGTTTCGGCTTCGCAGCACTCGATACGGAAGGCCGAATCATCGAGGCGAATGCCACGCTGCTGCGTTCCTTTGCCGTTTGCGCACTCGAAGATCTGCCGCGTTTCGACGCTTGCGTCTCCGCCAAGGACCGCTCGATCATCGCCTATGCAATGCGCCCCAAATCGGCAGAACAGGCTCCTTGGGAAATCCGCCTTCAAAGACCTGATAACAGCGAGTTTTGGGTTCTCGCCTCTTTCATGGAGCCGCCTGCCCTTCCCGGCGAAGGCACGCCGCCCGCGATCATCGTGCAGATCATCGATATCGATGAACGCAAGCGCAATGCGCTGGAACTCGCCGAGCGCGAGGCGCGCTGGAACAACGCGCTGGAATCCGCAGGACAAGGCGTCTGGGACCACGATTTCTCTCGCGGCGATCTCTTCTACTCCCGCCAGTGGCGCGCCATACGCGGACTGCAGCCCGACGACGCGATCGACAGTTCGCTGGAAAGCTGGATTCAAAGCGTGCATCCGGACGACCGGGCGCATGTCATCGCGGAGATCAAGAAGCAGGAAACCGGACAGACAGGGTTCAGCGTCTTTTCCTATCGCGAACGACATAAGGAAGGTCACTGGGTCTGGGTCGAAAGCCGCGGCGCCGTCGTGGAATATGGCGCGGACGGCAAGCCGAGCCGCATCGCAGGCACGGACACAGATATTACCGAGCGCAAGGAGGCGGAAGAACGACTCGCCCAGATGTCGCGCCGCCTCGAACTGGCGCTAGACGTCTCGCGCATCGGCGTCTTCGAGGTCAATCTCAAGACTAGCGAAGTCCAATGGGACGACCGCATGATCGAGATGTACGGCCTGACCGAAGAGCCCAATGCCACGACATGGGAACGCGCGCTGCATCCGCTGGACCAGCGCGAAGCGGCAGCAAAGGTCCAGAATGGGATTTTCAACGGCAGGGATTTCGCCAACGAATTCCGTATTATCCGTGGTGATGGCGAGATCCGACACCTGCGCGGCCGTTCCGCCCCCTATGTCGATACGACCGGCGTGGCCCGACTGATCGGCGCCAATTGGGACGTGACCGAAGACGTCTTGCTGCAGGAAGAGCTGACGCGCGCCAAGGAACTGGCCGAGGCTCGCGCGGGCGAGCTTGAAAGCGCCAAGGCGCGCATCGAATATACCGCACTGCACGATCATCTGACCGGCCTGCCGAACCGTCGCTATCTCGACGCCGCCATCGACGACGCCGCCAACGAGGCGCGGCAGGCCGGCAGCCGCCTTGCCGTTCTGCATATCGATCTCGACCGATTCAAGGAAATCAACGACACCCTTGGCCACCTCGCCGGGGACCAGATGCTGATCCATGCCGCCGGCGTGCTCCGTGAACTAAAGGGGGATGGCGACTTCGTTGCGCGAATCGGCGGCGACGAATTCGTATTCCTTTCCTCTGGTCCGAACGGCCGCAATCTCGCGGTACTCGCCGAGGCGATCGTCGAGGCGATGCGCAAACCCGTGACCTTCAACGGCCATATCTGCCGGTTCGGCGCCTCCGTCGGCATCGCCAGCCAGTCGGGCGCGGCGATCGACGCCAAGCAGCTGCTCGTCAATGCCGATCTCGCGCTCTATCGCGCCAAGAACCGCGGCCGCAGCCGGCACGAATTCTTTACCAGTGATTTCCAGGCGCAGATCATCATCAACAAGCAGACTGCCGACGAAATTCTGTCCGGCATAGAACAGAGCCGCTTCCTGCCCTATTACCAGCCCCAGTTCTGCGCGCGTACGCTCGATATCATCGGCGTCGAGACCTTGGCACGCTGGGACCATCCGACACGCGGCATCCTCACCCCCGACACCTTCCTGAAGATCGCCGAGGATCTCGATTGCGTCGCGACGATCGACCGGATCGTGCTGGAAAAGTCGCTCGCGGATTTCCGCGAATGGCAGTCGCTCGGGCTGGGCATCGGCAAGATCTCGGCGAATGTCTCGTCCAAGCGCCTGCACGATCCGGAACTGGCCCGTTCGCTGCGCACGCTGGATATCAAGCCGCGATCGCTGTCTTTCGAACTCCTGGAATCGATCTTCCTCGACGATTGCGACCGCACCGTGCTGGAAAACCTTGCAGAGATGCGCAAGCTAGGCATCGATATTGAAATCGACGATTTCGGCACCGGCCATGCCTCCATCGTGAGCCTTATGAAGCTCAGCCCACGCCGGCTGAAGATCGACCGCCAGCTCGTCAAGCCGGTGAGCCGCTCGCCAGGCCAGCGCAAGCTGGTGGGCACCATCGTCGAGATCGGCCGTTCTCTCAATATCGAGGTCGTGGCGGAAGGCGTCGAGACGCCGGCCCATGTCGCCATCATGCGCGACCTCGGCTGCGATATCCTGCAGGGCTATGCGCTTGCCCGGCCCATGCCGGCACAGGCCATTCCTGATTTCGTGCGGCGCGAAGAATGGCGGCTTGAGGTGGGCAACGTGCGCGACCTTCAGAACGGAGTGCGCCGCGCCGTCAACCGCTGATATACAACGCAACAAAAAAGCCGCCCGGCGGAACCGGACGGCTTTTCAAACCAGTATGATGAGACGCGATTACTTGGCTTCAAGCTGCGAGATCGCAACGGCGAGAAGCTCGATCATCTGAACGCGGATCTCGTCTTCGCTGCGGGCAACGCCGCCGGCGTCGAGATCGGCCTTCACCTTGCGCACGACGTCCTCATGGCCGACTTCTTCGAAATCAGCGGCAACGACCTCCTTGGCGTAGGCGTCCGCTTCTTCACCGGTCTTGCCGAGCAGGCCGGCAGCCCACAGGCCGACCAGCTTGTTGCGGCGTGCTTCGGCCTTGAAACGCAGTTCTTCGTCCAGCGCGAACTTGGCCTCGAAGGCCTTTTCCCGATCCTGCATGCTGGTCATCTATGACTCCCGTAGATTCTGTCACCGTTAGGCTTCCACGCCCATAAATCAAAACGACGACAAAAGTGCAATGCGAACTTTCGCCGCCACTGAAACTTGGCGGAAGGCCGGAAAACGGGGGATCGGGCCTCACGGCGATTGTTAAACTGCGGCATTTCGTTTATGGGAGCGCAAAAGACCGATATGTGCGCGGGCCCAAGCGCGCCAACAGCAGAGACAAATCCATGAACCGTCGCCGCCGTATCTACGAGGGCAAGGCCAAGATCCTGTATGAGGGTCCCGAGCCGGGCACGCTGATCCAGTTCTTCAAGGACGATGCGACCGCCTTCAACAAGAAGAAGCACGATGTCATCGACGGCAAGGGTGTGCTGAACAACCGCATTTCCGAGTATCTCTTCACGCAGCTGAACAAGATGGGCATTCCGACCCATTTCATCCGCCGCCTGAACATGCGCGAGCAGCTGATCAAAGAAGTCGAGATCATCCCGCTCGAGGTCGTCGTGCGCAACGTCGCCGCCGGCTCGCTCTCCAAGCGCCTCGGCATCGAGGAAGGCACCGTGCTGCCGCGCTCGATCATCGAATTCTACTTCAAGGCCGATGCGCTCGAAGACCCGATGGTCTCCGAAGAGCACATCACGGCCTTCGGTTGGGCAAGCCCGCAGGAACTCGACGACATCATGGCGCTCGCCATCCGCGTCAACGACTTCCTCTCCGGCCTGTTCCTCGGCGTCGGCATCCAGCTCGTCGACTTCAAGATCGAATGCGGCCGCCTCTTCGAAGGCGACATGATGCGCATCATCATCGCCGACGAGATCTCGCCCGACAGCTGCCGCCTGTGGGACATCGCAACCCAGGAGAAGATGGACAAGGACCGCTTCCGCCGCGATCTCGGCGGGCTTCTCGAAGCCTATCAGGAAGTCGCCCGCCGTCTCGGCATCATCAACGAGAACGAGCCGCCGCGCGGCACCGGCCCGGTTCTGGTGAAATAATCGGCGCCTGCCCGGCGCTTCAGAGTTTTGGTTTGAAGAGGAAGACATGATCAAGGCACGCGTAACGGTCACGCTCAAGAACGGCGTTCTCGACCCGCAGGGCAAGGCCATCGAAGGCGCGCTCGGCAGCCTCGGTTTCGACGGCGTCGGCGGCATCCGCCAAGGCAAGGTGTTCGACCTCGAACTCGCCACCGCCGACCGCGCCAAGGCCGAAGCCGACCTCAAGGCCATGTGCGAGAAGCTTCTGGCCAACACGGTAATCGAGAATTACACTATCGCTCTTGCCTGACGGCTGCGAAAGATAGGCAATGGCAGGTGTCACGAACGAACTGATGTACGAAGTGCTGAAAAGCATCCATACCCGGATGGAAAAATTCGACATCGGACTTTCCGATCTTCGCAGTGAGATGATCACGACGCGAGGAGCGATTGTTGCAGCCCAGCAAGACGTTCACCACATCTATTCGCGCTTGGACCGCGTGGACCAGCGTCTCGACCGTATCGAAAACCGCCTCGAACTGCATGAACTCGCCGAGGCCAAGGCAAGGTTTGAATCACACCCATGAAGTCCGCCGTCGTCCAGCTCCCCGGCCTTAACCGTGACCGCGACATGATCGCGGCGCTGACCAAGATTTCCGGCACCGCGCCGGTCACCGTCTGGCAGACGGAAACGGACCTGCCGGATGTCGACCTCATCGTCATTCCCGGCGGCTTCTCCTATGGCGATTACCTGCGCTGCGGCGCGATTGCCGCCCGCATGCCGGTCATGCAGGCGATCAAGGCCAAGGCGGAAGCCGGCGTGAAGGTTCTGGGCGTGTGCAACGGTTTCCAGATTCTGCTCGAAGCCGGCCTGCTGCCGGGCGCCCTGATGCGCAATGCCTCGCTGAAATTCGTCTGCCGTGAAGTGAAGCTGGAAGTGGCGAATGCCGAGACGGACTTCACCCGCGCTTATGACAAGGGCCAGATCATCCGCTGCCCCGTCGCCCACCACGACGGCAACTTCTTCGCCGATGCCGAAACGCTCGCCGCTATCGAAGGCAACGGCCAGGTCGTCTTCCGCTATGCCGAAGGCACCAATCCTAACGGCTCGATCAACGACATTGCCGGCGTGATGAACGCCAAGGGCAATGTGCTCGGCCTGATGCCGCACCCGGAAAACCTCATCGAGGCCGCCCATGGCGGTTCCGATGGCCGCGGTCTCTTCGCATCGGTTCTCGACGTAATCGCTGCTTAACCCGCCGTTGCTATCAAGGGTGCATATCCATACCCGAAAGGCTTTCCATGCGCCCTCGTCTCTCCGCCCAGCTTCTCCTGCTGCTCGTTGCCGTTGCGGCGCTGGCTGCTTGTCAGACGAAAACGCCGCCGCCGAAGGCTAATGGCAGCGCGCTGGCGACCATGGAACGCGTGGCGCTCGGCGCCAACGGCTGCTGGTTCAAATCGGGTGATCCGGCCTTCAAGGCCTATCGCCTCGCGCCGGAGCTGAACTCCTTCTCCGGCCGGCCGCGCATTCTCGTCGTCCATCGCAACTCGCCGGAATCGCGTCCGTTGCTAGTTGTGCAGGCGGAGGGAAGCCCGGCCAAGCTCGATGCCTTCGGTCCCCTGATGGCCGAACCGGTCGGCGCGCGTATCGCGGCCGACGTTCAGCGCTGGGCCGCTGGCGGCAAGGGCTGCTGAGCAGCCGTCAATCCCAATAGAACGACTTGCCGATTTCGCGCTGCGCCTCGCTGCGGGTGATGCCGATATCGCGCAGCTGATCCTCCGTCATCTCGATGAGGTCCTGACGTGTGCGGCGCTTCAGCCTCCATGCCCGCACGGCAAGCCATGCGCGATAGAGCGACTTCCGGCTGGAACTCGGGCGCTCGACGTCGCCCTGCACGAAAATTGTATCAATTGCCATGAAACTTTCTCCTGAAATGTCACTGGGAGTGTGACAATCGGTGCATTCAGGAGATAATTGACTTCGCGAACGGTGCAATATAAGAATTGCCACCATGACAAATTGGCTCCCCAATCTTCAGGCCTCCGATGGCCCGCTCTATGTCCGCATCGCCGACCAGATCGAGCAGGCCATCAACACCGGCACGCTCGCCTCCGGCAGCAAGCTGCCGCCGCAGCGCAACCTTGCCTATGATATCGGCGTGACGATCGGCACGGTCAGCCGCGCCTACAGCATGGTGCGCGAGCGCGGTCTCGTCAGCGGCGAGGTCGGGCGCGGCACCTATGTCCTGGGCTCGCCCGACAATGACGATACGGCCTCGGGCATCGACCCGATCAGCGCGCGCCTTGTCGGCACCCGCGCCACCAATGCACCGCCCGGGAAGCTGCGTTTCGACACGACGGCCGCCACGGATGTGGGACAATCGGCCATTGTCACCGATATTCTCTCGGCCATCTGCCGCGAACAGCCGAACGAGATTTCGAGCTACACGCGGAATTTTCCGGCGCACTGGCTGGAGGCCGGTTGCCAATGGCTGAAGCGCGGCGACTGGCAGCCGGCACAGGAAAGCATTGTCCCCACGCTCGGGGCGCATGCCGCTGTCATTGCCGCCGTCTCTGTCATCACGGCGCCGGGCGACCGCATCGTTTTCGAACATGTCACCTATTCGCAGGTCAGCCGCGGCACCGCCCTGCTCGGCCGCCAGACCGCGCTGGTCGATTCGGATGCCCACGGCGTCATCCCCGAGGATTTCGAGCGGATCTGCGTACAGCAGCACCCCAAGCTCGCCTTCCTCATGTCCGGCGCCCAGAACCCAACGCTCGTCACCATGCCGGAAGAACGCCGCCGGGCGATTGCCGCCATTGCCAAGCGGCACAATGTCTTCCTGGTGGAGGACAATCTCTATGGCGCTACGGCCAATGACGACATTCCGCTGCTGGCCGAAATCGCGCCCGAGCGTACCTTCCTCGTCGGCGGCCTGTCGAAAAGCGTTGCGGCCGGCGTGCGCGGCGGCTGGATCGCCTGCCCTCCGCATCTGGCGCAACGCGTGCGCATCGCCCACAAGATGGTAAGCGGCGGCCTGCCCTTCCTACTCGCCGAGCTCGCTGCCCGCCTCGTATTGTCGGGCATGGCCGATGCCATCCGCGCGAAAGTCTCCGAGGAGGTCGGCATCCGCGAGGCGCATGCGCGCAACATCTTCGAGGGGCTGGATTTCAACTCGCATCCGCGCGTGCCGTTCCTCTGGCTGAAGCTGCCGGATCCCTGGCTGTCGGGCACATTCCGGCAGGCGGCCTTCGCCGAAGACATCTTGATCGACGACGAGGATGAGTTCAAAGCCGGCCGCTCGGAAAAGACCTTTCATCGCGTGCGCATCGGCCTCTCCTCACCGACAGAACGTGAGGCGGTCGTCGGCGGCCTGATGCGGCTTCGGCGGCTCTTGGAAAACGGCCCGACAGGCTATGACAGCCCGGCCTGAAAGCCGCGTTTGCCTGTGTTTCACCGTCATTTTCCTGTCGCGCTGCAGGGCAGCATGGGGTAAAGAGACCGCAATCCTGCCCTCCACGACAAGACGAGCGACGATGACCATTTCGAACACCCGCCCGATCACCCCGGAGCTGATTGCCGCCCACGGGCTGAAGCCGGATGAATACGACCGCATCCTCTCGCTGATCGGCCGCGAGCCGACCTTCACCGAACTCGGCATTTTCTCGGCGATGTGGAACGAGCACTGCTCGTACAAGTCCTCCAAGCGCTGGCTGCGCACGCTGCCGACCAAGGGTCCGCGCGTCATCCAGGGTCCGGGCGAAAATGCCGGTGTCGTCGATATCGATGATGGCGACTGCGTCGTCTTCAAGATGGAAAGCCACAACCATCCGTCCTATATCGAGCCCTATCAGGGTGCGGCGACGGGCGTCGGCGGCATCCTGCGCGACGTCTTCACCATGGGCGCGCGCCCGGTCGCGGCGATGAACGCGCTGCGTTTCGGTGAGCCGAGCCATCCGAAGACCCGCCACCTCGTTTCCGGCGTCGTCGCCGGTGTCGGCGGCTACGGCAACTCCTTCGGCGTGCCGACCGTCGGCGGCGAGGTCGAATTCGACCCGCGCTACAACGGAAACATCCTCGTCAATGCCTTCGCCGCCGGCCTTGCCAAGTCCAATGCCATCTTCCTCTCGGAAGCCAAGGGCGTCGGCCTGCCGGTCGTCTATCTCGGCGCCAAGACCGGCCGTGACGGCGTGGGCGGCGCGACCATGGCATCGGCCGAGTTCGACGAATCCATCGAAGAGAAGCGCCCCACCGTTCAGGTTGGCGACCCCTTCACCGAGAAGTGCCTGCTGGAAGCCTGCCTCGAGCTGATGCAGACCGGCGCCGTCATTGCCATCCAGGACATGGGTGCCGCCGGCCTCACCTGCTCCGCCGTCGAAATGGGCGCCAAGGGCGACCTCGGCATCGAGCTTAACCTCGATCTCGTACCTGTTCGCGAAGAGCAGATGACCGCTTACGAGATGATGCTGTCGGAAAGCCAGGAGCGTATGCTCATGGTTCTCGAGCCCGCCAAGGAAGAGATCGCCAAGGCGATTTTCATCAAGTGGGGTCTCGCCTTCGCCATCGTCGGCTACACGACGGATGACCTGCGCTTCCGCATCCTGCATCAGGGCGAGGAAGTCGCCAACCTGCCGATCAAGGAACTGGGCGACGAGGCCCCGGAATACGACCGCCCCTGGCGCGAGCCGGGCAAGCCCGCGCCGCTGCCGGCCGCTCTCGTAGAGGAGCCCGCCAACTACGGCGAGGCCGTGCTGAAGCTCGTCGGCTCTCCGAACCAGTCGAGCCGCCGCTGGGTCTATGAGCAGTATGACACGCTGATCCAGGGTAATTCGCTGCAGATTCCCGGCGGCGATGCCGGCGTGGTGCGCGTCGAAGGCCACGCTTCCAAGGCGCTTGCCTTCTCCTCCGACGTCACCCCGCGTTATGTCGAGGCCGATCCGTTCGAAGGCGGCAAGCAGGCTGTGGCCGAATGCTGGCGCAACATCACGGCGACCGGCGCCGAGCCGCTCGCCTCCACCGACAACCTGAACTTCGGCAACCCGGAAAAGCCGGAGATCATGGGCCAGTTCGTCAAGGCCATCCAGGGCATCGGCGAAGCCTGCCGTGCGCTCGATTTCCCGATCGTCTCCGGCAATGTTTCCCTCTACAACGAGACGAACGGCATCGCGATCCTGCCGACCCCGACTATTGCCGGTGTCGGCCTGCTGCCCGACTGGTCCGTCATGGCCAAGATCGGCGGCGCCAAGGACGGCGACCACCTGATCCTCATCGGCACCGACGGCAGCCATCTCGGCCAGTCCGTCTATCTGCGCGATGTCGTCGGCAAGATCGACGGTCCGGCACCGGAAGTGGACCTGCATGCCGAACGCCGCAACGGCGACTTCGTGCGCTCGGCCATCCGCAACGGCCAGGTCACGGCCTGCCACGACATTTCCTCGGGTGGCCTTGTCATCGCACTCGCTGAAATTGCCATGGCCTCCGGCAAGGGTGCCAGGATCGACCTCTCCGAGGCGCACGGCCCGGCCCATGCGCTGCTCTTCGGGGAAGACCAAGCCCGCTATGTGCTTGCGGTTCCGGCCGATCTCGCCAACTTCATCTCAGCCAATGCGGAAGGTGCCGGCGTGCCGTTCCGCCGCCTCGGCACGGTCGGCGGCGATGCGCTGGCCGTGGATGGCCTGTTCTCGCTGCCGATTGAGCAATTGCGCAACACCCATGAATCGTGGTTCCCTGACTTCATGGATGGCAACGGCACCGCCGCTGCCGCCGCAGAATAAATAAGGGAGCAGTTTCATGGCCATGTCACCCGGCGATATCGAAGACCTCATCAAATCCGGCATTCCCGGAGCGAAGGTGGTCATCCGCGATCTTGCCGGCGACGGCGACCATTATGCAGCTGAGGTCGTCGCGGAAGCCTTCCGCGGCAAGACCCGCGTGCAGCAGCACCAGATGGTCTACGACGCATTGAAGGGCAATATGGGCGGCGTGTTGCACGCGCTTGCCCTCCAAACCTCCATTCCGGACTGATCCGCCATGGCGGGCCTTCTCGACGAACTCGTTTCCGGCGTGGTGGACGCAGCCCTGAAAGAGGTGCTGAAGAAGACCGGCGTGCGCAAGACCACGACCACCAAGCGCACGCGCCGCAAGACGACAACGCGCACGAAGGCCTCCGGCGGCATCCTCGGCGATATCCTAGAGGCCGCGTTCAAGCCGGCCCGTAAACAGACGAGCCGCCGACGCACGGCGGCCAGTCGCTCCCGCCAGCGCAGCCGCTGATTCCGCAGCCTCAGGTCCCGCCATGCGTCTTGCCATCCTCTCGCTTGGCCTGTCTCTCCTTGCCTTGCCCGTGGCGCGGCGCAGGAGGTCGAGTGCCATTCCAGCGACAGCTACCTCGTCGCTGTCAAAGGCTATGGCGACGAGCCTGGCGCACAGATCGCCGTAACGGCCATCGAGCCCGGCACGGCGTCGGAATGCCGCTTCGATCCAGATGAAGCGGACGATGTCATCGGTGAACCCGGCGATCCCTTGTGGTTCTATGCGCTGGAAGGCAATATCCTCGTGCTGAGCCGCTCGACCGGCCCGCAGGGTGATGTCGTCGTGCACGATCTGGACGAGGGCACGGTGCTGCTCGACGCCCCCTCCGATGCCTTCGAGGTTAAGAACGGCAAGCTCGTCTTCTGGGAGCGCACGGTCGAGGGTACGCCCGACACATGCCCCGGCTTCGCAGAGTTTCAGGCAAACGGCTTTGGCACGGTCATCACGGTCGAAAAGACCCTGGATTTTGCCGATGGCAGCGTGACGACCACCGGCGCAAGCCGCTGCGACGGCACACAATAGGCGCGGCAACGGCGCAACACCCGGGATTTGCTAAGGCAACCCCGCTTACTTTTTCCAGAGGGCCTTCTGGCATTTGTCACCCGAGGTTGTTATCTAGGGCGCATGGTTCATCGCATCGGCCCTTGAAGCCGATTTGCTAGGGAATACGACTATGAGCGGCATCCAAGATTTCATCGCCAACGAAGTGAAGACCAACGACGTCGTGCTCTTCATGAAGGGCACGCCAGAGTTTCCGCAGTGTGGCTTCTCCGGTCAGGTCGTGCAGATCCTCGATTACGTGGGCGTGAACTACAAGGGCATCAACGTGCTCGCTGATGCCGACATCCGCCAGGGCATCAAGGATTATTCCAACTGGCCGACCATCCCGCAGCTTTATGTTAAGGGTGAGTTCATCGGCGGTTGCGACATCGTGCGTGAAATGTTCCAGTCGGGCGAGCTGCAGTCTCACCTTCAGGAACAGGGTATTTCGATCAAGGGCGCTGCCTGACGCTTCACGGTCTTCCGGCCGGCAAGCTTTTCAAAGGCGCCGCACCCCAGCGGCGCCTTCTCTCTTTTATGGAATGAATTGATATGTCTGGACTTTCCCCTGAATCGGCCCAGCGCCTCAAAGGCATGGGCAAGATAGAATTCATTGCGCTCATGGCGTTCCTGATGGCGCTCAATGCGCTCGCCATTGACATCATGCTGCCCGGTCTCCAGGAGATCGGCGCGAGCCTCGGCGTTGAGAACGAAAACCACCGGCAATATGTCATCTCGGCCTATCTGATCGGCTTCGCCTTCGCGCAGTTGCTCTACGGCCCGATTTCCGACCGCTTCGGCCGCCGCATGCCGATGTTCGTTGGCCTGGGCATCTATGTCGTCTCGTCGCTGATGGCGATCCTCGTGCCGAGCTTTGCCGCCCTTCTGGCACTGCGCTTCATCCAGGGCATCGGCTCGGCGGCGATGCGTGTCATCACCGTCTCGATCGTCCGCGACATTTTTGGCGGACGCGCGATGGCGGAAGTCATGTCGCTGATCATGATGGTCTTCATGGTCATCCCCGTCATGGCGCCGAGCATCGGTCAGGTCGTCATGCTGTTCGGCAACTGGCACCTGATCTTCGCCTTCATGGCGGTCGTCGCAATGATCGTCTGGTCCTGGATGTATTTCCGCCTGCCGGAAACGCTCCATGACGACGACGTACGTCCCTTCACGGTGCGCTCCATCCTCGGCGGCTTCCGCATCGTTCTGACGGACCGCGTGGCGCTCTGTTACACGCTGGCGAGCACGTTCATCTTCGGTGCGCTGTTCGGTTTCATCAACTCCGCGCAGCAGATCTATGTCGGCATCTACGGCCTCGGCGTCTGGTTTCCAGTCGCCTTTGCCGCCGTCGCCGCTTTCATGGCGCTATCATCCTTCGTCAACGCCAAGCTGGTCGGCCGGTTCGGCATGCGCAAGCTGTCGCACGGCGCCCTCATGGGCTTCCTGACGGTCAACACGCTATGGCTTGCCCTCACGCTGGTCTGGCCGGGTCACGTGCCCTTCCCGATCTTCATCGTGCTCTTCGCGCTGGCGATGTTCCAGTTCGGCTGGATCGGCTCGAACTTCAACTCGCTCGCCATGGAGCCGCTCGGCCATGTCGCCGGCACCGCCTCCTCCGTGCTCGGCTTCATGGGCACGGCCGGCGGCACGGTGATCGGCGCGATCATCGGGCAGTCCTTCAACGGCACGGCGCTGCCGCTCGTCACCGGCTTCTTCACGCTCTCGATCATCGGCCTGATCTTCGTGCTGATCGCCGAGCGCGGAAAGCTGTTCCAGGCCCATAACAAGCCGGTTTAAGGAAACGACCACTCCTCTGTCATCCGCGGGCTTGCCCCGAGCATGACAGAGAGATTTTTAGACAAAAAAAGACCCGGCTGCTGATGCAGCCGGGTCTTTTGCTTTAGGAATAGAGCCTCAATCGACGAAGACTTCCCGGCGCAACAATTCCCAGGTGTCCTTGTCCGGCGCCACCAGAAGGCCGCCTTCCGTGTGGTGGGGCTGGTACGCCGAGCCATCGAAGCGGGCGGCATAGGCACCGGCTTCCTGGGCGATCAGCGTACCGGCCAGGTGATCCCAGGGCATCAGCTTGTTGTACATGAGATAATGCAGGTGGCCGCCGGCGAAGGTGCGATATTCGTGCGCGGCGCAACGGTAGTTCGAGACGAAGGCCACCTTGGCGAGGTTCGACAGGATGCGCGCACGGCGATCGCGGTCGACGAAGCTAGTGGAGGCCATGCCGGTCAGGTCTTCAAGGGCGGCACCGCCGCGGGCCTTCAGCCGCACGGCCGGGCGGTGATCGCCGGTCTGCCAGGCGCCGGAGCCCTTTTCGGCCATGACGAAATCATCGCCCATCGGGTCGTAGATGATGCCGCCGACGGTTTCACCGCCGGAGACGATCGCCGCCATCACGCCAAAGAGCGGTACGCCGGAGGCGAAATTGAAGGTGCCGTCGATGGGATCGACGACGATAGCGGTTTCGGCATTGCCTAGCTTCGACAGAAGCGCCGGGTCGGCCGCGACCGATTCCTCGCCGACGAACAGCACGCCCGGAAACTGCGCGGCCACCTCGCGCTTGATGAAGCGTTCCGCCGCCTCGTCGGCGACCGTCACAAGATCGTTCGCGTCGGCCTTGGTGTGGACGTCGCCTTTGGCGAGCGCCCGGAAGCGCGGGCGGATTTCCGTCTCGGCCGCGTGTGCAAGCACAAGCGCCAGGGCATTGATATCAATCGTCATTGCTTTTTACCGTTTCGAGGGAGGAGAAATCGAAAAGCTTGGGGTCGAGAAGATGCGAGGGATTGGTATGGCCGAGCGCGCGCAGCATGGCGTCCTTGCGGCCGGGCATGCGCGTTTCGATATCCGCCAGCATCGCCTTCATCGCGTTGCGCTGAAGGCCGTCCTGCGAACCGCAGAGATCACAGGGGATGATCGGGAACTGCATGGCCGTGGCGAATTTCGCCAGATCGTCCTCAGCCGCATAGGCGAGCGGACGCAGCACCATGAGATCGCCTTCGTCATTCAAAAGTTTTGGCGGCATCGCGGCAAGCCGCCCGCCGTGGAAGAAATTCATGAAGAAGGTTTCGAGGATATCCTCGCGATGGTGCCCCAGCACCAGCGCATCGCAACCCTCCTCCCGGGCCACGCGATAAAGATTGCCGCGGCGCAGCCGCGAGCACAGCGAGCAATATGTCGCCCCCGTCGGCACCTTCTCCTTCACGATGGAATAGGTGTCGCGGTATTCGATGCGGTGTTTGATGCCGATCGATTTCAAATATTCCGGCAGGATATGTTTTGGAAAATTTGGCTGCCCCTGGTCGAGATTGCAGGCGATCAGCTCCACCGGCAGCAGGCCGCGCCATTGCAGGTCCATCAGCAGCGCGAGGAGGCCGTAGCTGTCCTTGCCGCCGGAGAGACCGACGAGCCAGCGCTTCTGACCCTTAAGCATGGCAAAATCGTCCATTGCCTGACGGACCCGCCGCAGCAGGCGCTTGCGCAGCTTGTTGAAGGAGACGCTGGACGGCGCATCCGCAAAAAGCGGATGACGGCCTTCGTCCGGTGTTTCGTCGTCGGGGTCAGCGAATGCCAGGGTCATAGGTGCCGTCATGGGTTTGCAATGCCCCGAACCGGCGGCACAATCAAGCCCCGAAGACCGACCAGCCGGTGCGCGCCGCCAGCATTTCCAACGCCAGCGAGCCGATGAGCGAATTGCCGTTGTCGTTGAGACCGGGCGACCAGACGGCAACGGACGCCTTTCCGGGTGCCACGGCCAGAATTCCGCCGCCGACGCCGCTCTTGCCGGGCAGGCCGACACGATAGGCGAAATCGCCCGAGCCGTCATAATGGCCGCAGGTCAGCATCAGTGCGTTGATACGCCGCGCCCGAAGATGCGAGACGACGCGATGGCCGGTCAGCGGATTGGTGCCGCTGTTGGCGAGGAACAGACCTGCCTTGGCGAGCTGCCGGCAGCTCATGGCCAGCGCGCATTGGTGGAAATAAACGCCGAGCACCAGTTCAGCCGCATGGTCGAGCTTGCCAAACGAGCGCATGAAATTGGCGAGCGCATAGTTGCGGAAGCCCGTCGCCTGTTCCGAACGCGCCACCGACTGGTCGATGATGATATCCTCTTCATCCGCGAGATACCGCAGGAAGCGCACGATCTCGCCGATTGCCTCCTTCGGCGTGTGGCCGGCCAGTACAAGATCGGTGATGGCGATAGCGCCGGCATTGATGAAGGGATTGCGCGGGATGCCGCCTTCCTGTTCGAGCTGGACGATGGAGTTGAAGGCCGAGCCGGAGGGTTCGCGACCGACGCGCTTCCAGATCGATTCGCCGTGTTTGCCGAGCGCCAGCGTCAGCGTAAAAACCTTAGAAATGCTCTGGATGGAGAAAGGTTCTTCCGCATCGCCGACGAGATGCACGTCGCCATCGACCGTCACCACGGCCATGCCGAATTTCTCGGGGTCCACATGGGCGAGTTGGGGAATGTAGTTCGCCACCTTGCCCTCGCCGCGCCGCGGCGACAGCGTGGCGTGGATGTCCTCAATGATGGCCTGCAAATCCGTCATGCGATTTTCCCCAAAAGAAAAAGCCGCCAATTTCTTGGCGGCTTTTCCGGATTAAGCAAGGTGTCGACCGCGAATTAACGCGAGTAGAATTCGACGACCAGGTGCGGTTCCATGACAACGGCGTAAGGCACGTCGGACAGAACCGGGATGCGAACGAAGGTCGCAACCATCTTGTTGTGATCGACTTCGATGTAGTCCGGAACGTCGCGTTCAGCCAGCGAAACGGATTCGAGAACCGTGACGAGCTGCTTGGACTTTTCCTTGACTTCGATGACGTCGCCCGGCTTGCAACGGTAGGAACCGATGTTGACGCGGACGCCGTTGACCTTGACGTGGCCGTGGTTGACGAACTGACGGGCAGCGAAGACCGTCGGAACGAACTTGGCGCGGTAGACGATCGCGTCCAGACGCGATTCGAGCAGGCCGATCAGGTTTTCCGGGGTGTCGCCCTTGCGGCGTTCGGCTTCAGCGAAGATCGCGCGGAACTGCTTCTCGCGGATATCGCCATAGTAGCCCTTCAGCTTCTGCTTGGCGCGGAGCTGAACACCGAAGTCCGAAAGCTTGGACTTGCGGCGCTGGCCGTGCTGGCCCGGGCCGTATTCGCGGCGGTTGACCGGGGACTTCGGACGACCCCAGATGTTTTCGCCCATACGGCGGTCGATTTTGTACTTGGATGCAGCGCGCTTGCTCATCGCATTTCCTCTTAGTCTTGTTATCGCCAATCCGTTGCCGGACCGGCTGAAGGAAACACGCCCTCCTCTGAACCGTCTTAGGTTCCGACAGGCTTCTCACGATCGCGACCGGAGAATCCACGGGACATGTCAAATGAAACACCGGACATTTCTGCCCGGCGTTGGCGGGGTCATTAGGCGAGTTTTACAGAACTGTCAACGAACAAAGCCCGGAAAATCCGCCTATTCCGCCGCATCGCGGTGGGAATCGACAAGGTCCGGCCCATTGGCGTCGCCCGGCAGTGTCTCGCAGCCAAGATCCGGAAAGGCGACAATGCGATGGCCAGCGAGATCGCTGTGCACGACGACCAGCCCCTGCTCCTCGAAATAGCCGAGCAGACGCCGCGCCCGGCGAGCCGAATGCGTGCCGTAGGCGCGCGCAATGCGGGCGTCCGACGGGCAGGCAAGCCCGCGTACTGCCGTCTGGGCAACCAGCAGGAACACGCCCTGCAAGTCCTCGGTGACATTGCGCGACAGTTCGAGCGCCCTGCCCCAGATCTCGGTGGCCGCCGTCTCGGCATCGACGCCGGAGCGCGCCACTGCCATCTTGCGGCGGAAGGCCGGCAGCGAGAGCGGTGCGCCGGGCACACGCCGAATGCGGCAACGCACGAGAAAATCCTGGAACAGCTCCGCATCGGCGCGGAAGGCCGCTTCCGGATTGCTGAGGATTTCTGCGAGGGCCTGATCGAGCAGGCTTTCGCGTTCTTCGGCGGATATCTCTGGCGCAGGTGCCTTGGTTTCGGTCTGGACCGGTTCTGGGCGTGCGCGAGACAATTCGGCAAGGATATCCGTCGTCGGGCGCGGCGCGGGCGGCGCGCGGCGCACCAGCGGGCGGGTAAACTCTTCGGGATCGGGCGTGAAGATCAGGTCCTCGACGTCCTGCGGCGCATCCGGCAGCGGCATCAGCTTGGGGCTGGTCGAGCGCGCGGAGGTTTCCACCGCGCCGATGGTCACAGGCAGCGGGCGACGCGAAAGTGCTGGGCCGAGCGCCACGAAGGAGCCGCGTGGCAGGTCGCGGAACATTTCCGCCTGCCGGCGGTCGAGGCCGAGCAGATCGGCGGCGCGCGCCATGTCGATATCGAGGAAGGTGCGGCCCATCAGGAAGTTAGAGGCCTCGGCCGCGACGTTCTTGGCAAGCTTGGCAAGGCGCTGCGTGGCGATAACGCCGGCAAGGCCGCGTTTACGGCCGCGGCACATAAGATTGGTCATAGCGCCAAGCGAAAGTTTTCTTGCCTCCTCGGAGACTTCACCGCTGACGGCGGGCGCAAAGAGCTGAGCCTCGTCGACCACGACGAGCACCGGATACCAGTAGTCCCGGTCCGCATCGAACATGGCGTTGAGAAAAATGCCGGCTGCGCGCATCTGCTCATCTGCCTCGAGGCCTTCGAGCGAGAGCACGCAGGACACGCGGTGCTGGCGGATACGGGTCGCGATGCCGACCAGTTCGGCTTCCGTGCGTTGGCCATCCACCACCACATGGCCGAAGCGATCGGACAGCGTGACGAAGTCGCCCTCGGGGTCGATGATGACCTGCTGCACCCAGGGTGCCGACTGTTCGAGCAGGCGGCGCAGAAGATGCGACTTGCCCGAGCCCGAATTGCCCTGCACCAGCAAGCGCGTTGCCAAGAGTTCCTCGATATCGAGCTTGGCCGGTGCGCCGCCCTGCACCGTTCCCATGTCGATGCCGACCTTCATCCCGTTCCTCGTTCCTGAAATATGCGATTCGCCCGGCCGCCACCGGACATCCGGCAAGCCCTAACACGAAACGGACCGCCGTCACGCGTGGCTTTTGAAAAACCCACAGGGAAAGCCACGTCAGACGACGCGCAACCCAAAACCCTGCATCAGGCGCCGTGTCGAAAAGTCCGGCTTTCCCGAGGTGAAGACGGCGATGTCTTCGCCCGGTGCCAGTGTTTCCAGCGGCGGCACGAGGCGGCGGGCCTGGCGGGCGATGGCTTCGGCGGGGTCGAGCCAGTCGACGGGCCACGGCGCGAGCTTGCGGAAGAGGTTCGCGACGAACGGGTAATGCGTGCAGGCGAGCACGACGATATCGGTCTTGCGGCCCATCTCGTCGACGAAGCATGGAATGATTTCGGCGCGCACGGCCTCGTCGGACAGGGTTTCGCCACGGATATAGGCTTCGGCCATGCGGGCGAGGTTTTCCGAACCGACGAGGCGCACGTCACATTGCGTGGCGAAGGACTGGATGAGATCGCGCGTATAGGCGCGCTTGACCGTGCCGGGGGTGGCGAGCACCGAGACGAGGCCGGAGCTGGTGCGCTCGGCGGCGGGCTTGATGGCCGGCACGGTGCCGACGAATTGCATATGGGGGAATGCGGCGCGCAGATCGCTACCGACGAGCGTAAAGGCCGTGTTGCAGGCGATGACGCAAATTTCCGGGTCGTGCTCGTTCAGGAGCTTTCCGAAGAGCGCGATGATATGCGCCTTCAGCGCCGGCTCTCCCCAGCCGCCATAGGGAAAGCCGGCATCGTCGGCCACGTAGGTGAAATGCCGCTCGGGCATCAGCACACGCGCCTCGCGCAGCACGGTGAGACCACCAATGCCGCTGTCGAACATCAAGATAGGCTTCGGTGTCTGTTCCATCACATTTCCGGACGAAAAACCGGTTCCCACTTTTTCTGGAAATGTTTCAGTCGAGGTCACGGGGCTCTTTCGGCCGGCGGTTGCGGGTGCGGTTAGGATTGGTCACGCCACGCGGCGATTCCCGCGTGAAACGATCGAGGCAGGAAATGATGCCGCGCAGGACCTGGATCTCCGTGCCGGTGAAGGAGGGGCGCGTCAGAATAGCGCGCAGGTTCTCCACCAGTTTTGGCTTTTTTTCGGCAGGCCGGAAATAGCCGCGCGCATCGAGCGTCTCTTCCACATGGTCGAAGAGACCCTGCAACTCCTCCTTCTTGGCCGGACGCTGCGGCAGAGCGTCGAATGGTGTGTCCTCGACGGAGGCGAGACCGCTCTTCATCCACTCGTAACTCATCAGCAGAACGGCCTGGGCGAGGTTTAGCGAGGCGAAGGCAGGGTTGACCGGGAAGGTCACCAACTCGTCGGCCAGCGCGATCTCCTCATTGGTGAGGCCGGTACGCTCGCGGCCGAAGAGGATGCCGGTCTTCTCTCCTGCCCGGAAGCGGACACGCAGATCGTCCGCCGCCACGACCGGCGAGCGAACTTCCTTGTAGCCGTAGCGGTCGCGTGCCGTCGTCGCATAGACGAATTCGAGATCGGCGACGGCCTCCTCCAGCGAGGCATAGACCTTTGCCGCCTCGATGACGTGATCGGCCTTGCTGGCGGCGGAGATCGCCTTCTCGCTCGGCCAGCCGTCGCGCGGATTGACGAGGCGCAGTTCGGCCAGGCCGAAATTCGCCATAGCGCGCGCCACCATGCCGATATTTTCACCGAGTTGCGGATGAACGAGGATGATCGCCGGTCCTTCGGCGATCATCGTGCGTTCGCTGTTCGTGCCTGCCATGCCAAATTTTCCCTAGAAAGTTGGCGCCTCACTGGCATAAACGGCCGGAAATGAAAAGCATCCGCTGCTATTCGTCGCTTTCGGGCTTTTCCGCATTGCCGCCATTGGCGCCGGCTTCGGCGATCTCGACCATTTCCTTCTTTAGGGACGCGCCCTCCTCGAAGCTCGGGCGCTCGATATCATCGATGACGGCATGGCCGTCCTCTTCCATCACCTTGAAGACCAGCGTCTCCGGCTTCCAGTCGGGCGCGCGCTCGCCGAAACAATGGCTGTTATCGAAGGTTACGGTCACGTCTTCAGCGCCATTGGCCGGCTGGCCCTCGGTGGTCTTCACATCCTTCAGCGCGCAGCCATCCTGGCCGCCGATAATCGGGTCGTAGTCGAAGGGCGAGCCGCCATCGTCATAGGCGGGGAATTTCGCCGCCGCACGGTATTTCGTGACGAAATCCTTGCTGTAGAGGCGCTTCAAAAAATCTTCGCTGAAGTAATCGACATAGTCAGGCGGCGTATCGCTGTCGGTGCCCATGTCCTGCCAGTTGTTGGTCGCCGCCGACATGATCTCCGCCACAGGCGCCTTGAAATCGGCGGCGTGCGCGGCAATGGGAAAGAGGACGGCGAGCGCCACGAGACCGAAACGCGACATGATATTCTCCATTGGATGGCGGCACCCGGACGGGCCCCGCGAGCGAACCTTCCTGAAACGGAATTTGGGCAAAAGTTATTCCGCATCGCAACGAAAATAAACCGCCTCATTCCTTCGTTGGCTTTGCCTTCCGGGTCTCGGATGCTATAGGGCCAATCGGTTCTTTAAAGTCCACGATCCGGGGCGTTCCGCCCCTACAAGCACGAGGCTCCCCATGGCAAAGATCAAGGTCGCCAACCCCGTCGTCGAGCTCGACGGCGACGAGATGACGCGCATCATCTGGCAGTTCATCAAGGACAAGCTGATCCACCCCTACCTGGACATCGACCTTGAATACTACGATCTCGGCATGGAGAACCGCGACGCCACCGACGACCAGGTGACGATCGACGCCGCCAACGCCATCAAGAAGCACGGCGTCGGCGTCAAGTGCGCCACGATCACGCCGGACGAGGCCCGCGTCGAGGAATTCAAGCTGAAGAAGATGTGGAAGTCGCCGAACGGCACGATCCGCAACATTCTCGGCGGCGTCATCTTCCGCGAGCCGATCATCTGCAAGAACGTGCCGCGCCTCGTTCCCGGCTGGACCAAGCCGATCATCGTCGGCCGCCACGCCTTCGGCGACCAGTACCGCGCCACCGACTTCAAGTTCCCCGGCAAGGGCAAGCTGACGATGAAGTTCGTCGGCGAAGACGGCAAGGAAATCGAATACGACGTGTTCGATGCGCCCTCCGCCGGTGTCGCCATGGGCATGTACAACCTCGACGATTCGATCACCGAATTCGCCCGCGCCTCGTTCAACTACGGCATCCAGCGCAAGGTACCGGTGTACCTCTCGACCAAGAACACCATCCTCAAGGTCTATGACGGCCGCTTCAAGGATATCTTCCAGCAGGTCTTCGACGCCGAATTCGCCGACAAGTTCAAGGAACTGAAGATCTGGTACGAACACCGCCTGATCGACGACATGGTCGCCTCGGCGCTCAAGTGGTCCGGTGGTTACGTCTGGGCCTGCAAGAACTATGACGGCGACGTCCAGTCCGACATCGTGGCCCAGGGCTTTGGCTCGCTCGGCTTGATGACCTCGGTTCTGATGACGCCTGATGGCAAGACCGTCGAAGCCGAGGCCGCGCACGGCACGGTGACGCGTCACTACCGCCAGCACCAGAAGGGCGAGGAAACCTCGACCAACTCGATCGCCTCGATCTTCGCCTGGACCCGTGGCCTCGCCCACCGCGCCAAGCTGGACGGCAATGCGGAGCTCGCCAAGTTCTCCGAAACGCTGGAACGCGTCTGCGTCGACACCGTCGAATCGGGCTTCATGACCAAGGACCTCGCGCTCCTCATCGGTCCCGACCAGCCGTGGCTCTCCACGACGGGCTTCCTCGACAAGATCGACGAGAACCTGCGCAAGGCCATGGCGGCCTGAGCCTTAAAACACCGAGAAAGCCCGGCCATCGCGCCGGGCTTTTTCTTTTGGGCAGGCTTGCGACCGCCCCGCCGCGCTCTATTCTCCCCCTCGCCATTCGAGGAGGACACCATGGCCGACGAGCTCGTTTTCTACAGCAACCCGATGTCGCGCGGGCGCATCGCCCGTTGGATGCTGGAGGAGGTCGGCGCGCCCTACCGCACCGAATGGCTGACCTATGAAGGCTCGATGAAGGCGCCGGATTATCTCGCGGTCAACCCAATGGGCAAGGTCCCGGCCATCCGCCACGGCAAGGTGGTCGTGACCGAAGCCGCCGCCATCTGCGCCTATATGGCCGACGCCTTCCCCGAAGCCGGACTTGCCCCGCCCATAAGCCAGCGCGCGGACTACTACCGCTGGATGTTCTTCGCCGCCGGCCCGGTGGAAATGGCGGTCTCGCTCAAGGCCTTCGGGCTGAGCGTGCCCAAGGAGCGTGAGCGCAGCATCGGCTGCGGCAGCTACGAATCGGTGCTGAACGCGCTGTCCTATGCCGTCAGCCGCACACCCTATATCACGGGTGATACCTTTACCGCCGCCGATGTCTATGTCGGCTCGCATATCAGCTGGGGCCTGCAATTCGGTTCGCTGGAGGCCCGGCCGGAATATCAGGCCTATTGGGACCGCCTGAAGGATCGCCCCGCCTATCTGAAGGCCAAGGCGATCGACGACGAGGAGATGCATCGCCAGCTTGCGGCGATGAAAGCCAGTTAGGAAGGTGCAACTGCTTCTCCAGCTCTCCTTCGTCATCCTCGGATCAAGCCCGAGGATGACGTCGATGGGGATGACGAGCCGAGACAAGCGGCGTCACGGCTCCCAATGCTCTACCTCGAGCTCAGGCCTCGGCCTTCCTTGCCGGCTGCAAGGGCAGGCAGATTTCCGTGATCAGCTCGTTCGGTGGCACGTCGCGCGGATTGTTGAGATAGGCCTCGAGCATCACCTCGTCGCGGATCGAGCGGCCGGAGGCCGGCAGCCAGGTGGCGTAGAGCCAGCGATAGGCCGCCCCCATATCGGCATAGGGACCCTTGTGGCGCAGCACGGCGTAGTCACCACCAGCCAGCATGCGGCGTTCGAGCGGCGCGTCCGCCGGGACATCCGCATTCGCCGTCACGCAGGCATAGGAGCGGAGCTTGTCCTCTGGCACGAAATCGGGATCATCGAGGAAGAGGCCGATCATGCGCATGTCGGGCGTGAAAATGTTGCGGGAATACAAGGCGCCGTAAAGCGCCTCGAAGGCTTTGCCGATGCCCATATAGGACCCTGTATGGGGAACCGAGAGCAGCGTCTGCTCGGGAATGGTGCGAATAACGATATCGTACATGCGGAACGTTTCCTTGCCGTGTTCGGGTTCGAAAGCGCGATGGGGGCCATTCCTGCGGTAGCGCGCCGGCGGCATGCCATAGGCCGCTGCGAAGGCTCGCGTGAATGATTGCAGGTTGGGATAACCCCAGCGCGCGGCGATGTCCCGGACCGAGCGGTCGCTTCTCACCAGATCGCCCGCCGCGCGGTGCAGCCTGAGCCGCCGGACGGTCATCGCCAGCGTCTCGTTGTGCACTGCCCGATAGACACGATGCCAGTGATGGGCGGAAAGACAGGCGATATCCGAGAGCCGGTCGAGGTCGAGATCCTCGTCCAGATGCTCGTAAATATAGGCGGAGACGCGCAGCAGACGCTTCTCGTAGGCGGCCCATATCTCATTCTCGCTCATGCCGTTTCCTTTCTCGTCGGGACGCATTCAAACAAGCACGGAGCGATTTCACAAATCCTGCGCTTCTGCGTATTCCACCATTTCGACAGGCTCGAGATCGGGCAATTGCATCAGCGAGGGAATAGGCATGAGATAGCTGCGCCGACCTCTCCGCCCGACAGCCTTTCGAGGCGTCCATGGCCGACACCCAAAGCTCGCTACCCTTTTCGCGGAGCTACGGTGCCGAGCGTTTGCGATCCGGCGCACTTCCGGGATGGACGGTAGCGATGTGGTGCTGCCGATCTCCGTGGCCATCGCTATTGCCTACGGCGTCTCCCGGATCGCAGTCTTTGCACCGCAATCATACCCATTGCACCGACATGCCTCTAATGGGTTACACCGCCACTAGATTCGTCGAAGGGTGGTTGCGCAAAGCTATCGGTTCGGTGCCAAGCTCCACATTGCCGGCCTGAAATCGGATATGCACCGTCTTCTGGAAGTGCACGGCCTGCGCGATCACGTCATCCTCACCAGCGCGTGGGGAATGCGCGAACATATTGCTGACACCTAGCCGGCGAACGCGACCCCGTTGGGATGGGCAGCGGGCTTGAACATGCGCCCCGCAAAACCGGACAGCATGGCGGCAGGGGCCGCCCGCATGACGCGGTTGCGTCCGGCCTCCTTCGCGGCATAGAGCGCACCGTCGGCGGCCGAATGCAGACGGTCGAAATCCGTGCCGAAGGTCGCGACGTCAGCAAGGCCGATGCTGACGGAGACGCCGATCTCACGCCCTTCGCTCAGGACAGTGAGCGCCGCAACCTCCTGCCGCAGCCGTTCGGCGAAAAGCTCCGCCCGCGAAATGTTGTGCCGGGGCGCAAAAAGCGCGAACTCCTCCCCGCCGAAGCGGCAGAACAACATGCCCTCCTCCAGCGAGGCCGAGATGCGCGCGGCGAAGCACTTCAGAACCGTATCGCCCGCCACATGACCATGCGTGTCGTTGATCGCCTTAAAGCGGTCGAGGTCGAAGATCATCAACGTACCGTCGTTGCCGCCGGCAAGATGGAAACGCGTATCCTCGAAGAACGAGCCGCGATTGGCGATGCCCGTCAGCGCGTCGGTGCGCGACGCCTGCCGATAGAGCGCCTCGCCGCGCTCCTTGATGAGAACGAGCATGGCGATGGCGGCGAGGATCGTATGGGCGAAGAGCTCCAGCGAAAACAGCGCAAACCAGGCGGAATGCGCAGTGCCATTGCCGAGCGGAGCTGGCGAGACGATGGCCATCGGGATGCGCAGCGAATAAATGATGCCATGCGACAGGAAAAAGATGGCGGACATGGTGCGGCTTGGCAGTCGTTGGCCGCCACGCCCGCGCCAGAGATCCAGACCGATCCACACGGAATAGGCCGTGATGATCACCGAGGAGAGAATGATGCGGTTGTTCACGTTCTCGGTGATCGCAGGCACGAAGAGATAACCAAGGCTCCACAGCACCGGCCCCGCCGCCACGACCATCATATAGACCGGGCGCCGCTCGAAGACGCGAAAGCCGGCCCACATTAGGGCATAGCCCAATGCGGTGAGCATGTTGGCAGCGCCGACTGTCAGCAGGGGATAGCCTATGGGACGCATCGCATAGAGCAACGTGCAGGCGGAGCCGACCCACATGGCCAGGCACCAGTAGCCCGCCGCCGCATGGCGCCTGTCGGTCAGCCAGACCTGCAACATGAAAATTCCGACGACCATGGTCGACAGAAAGGTACAGATCATCAAGGTTGAAATACTGATGATATCTTCAGTCAAAACACGCTCTCCGCACGACGAAGATGCTAGGCGCAAAGCTTGAAGACTTCGCAAACAAAACGGCGGGCCAGAAGCCCGCCGTCATAGCGATACAGGATGTTTATGCTGGATCAGCCGGCGATGACGGCAGCCACCGCGTCCACGGCATCCGCAGCCTTGGAGCCGTCTGGACCGCCGGCCTGCGCCATATCAGGGCGGCCACCGCCGCCCTTGCCGCCAAGCGCTTCTGAGGCGCGGCGCACCAGGTCCACAGCGCTAAAGCGGCCGGTCAGATCATCCGTAACGGCCACGACGGCGCTCGCCTTGCCATCCGGTGAAACGCCGACGAAGGTGACGACACCGGAGCCGAGGCTCTTCTTTCCCTCGTCCGCCAGGCTCTTCAGGTCTTTCGGCTCGACGCCGGTGACGACCTTGCCGAGGTACTTGATACCGGCAACGTCGCGAACACCATCGTCACCACCCGAGGGGCCACCGGAAAGCGCGAGCTTCTTCTTAGCTTCGGTGAGTTCGCGCTCAAGCTTGCGGCGCTCATCAACCAGGGCCTCGACGCGGGCGAGCACTTCGCCCGGCTGGGCTTTGAGCGCCGCGGCCAGCGCCTTCACGCGTTCGTCCTGCTCGGCGAGGTAGGCGCGGGCCGCCTCCCCCGTCAGCGCTTCCAGACGGCGCACGCCGGAACCGACCGCACTGTCGGAAAGGATGCGCACGAGGCCTATTTCGCCGGTAGAGGCGACATGCGTGCCGCCGCACAGTTCGACCGAATAGGCGCGGTTCGCCTTGGCGCCGCGAATGCCGGTGCCCATCGAGACGACGCGCACTTCATCGCCGTACTTCTCCCCGAAAAGCGCCATGGCGCCTTCGGCAATCGCATCGTCGACCGTCATCAGGCGGGTGGTGACGGGCGAATTCTGCACGATGATCTCGTTGGCCATGTCCTCGATGACGCGCAGTTCTTCGGCCGTCATCGGCTTGGGATGCGAGACGTCGAAGCGCAGGCGCTCGGGCGCAACCAGCGAGCCCTTCTGGGCGACGTGGGTGCCGAGCACTTCGCGCAGCGCCTCATGGAGGAGGTGCGTCGCAGAGTGGTTGGCGCGTAGGCGCGAACGGCGGGCGTGATCGACATTCAGCGCCACGGCATCGCCGACCTTCAGCGTGCCCTCGGCAACGGTCGCGACGTGGACGAAGACGCCCTCGCCCTTCTTCTGCGTATCGGAAACGCTGAGCTTGGCATTGTCGGACGAGATGATGCCGGTATCGCCCATCTGGCCACCGGATTCGCCGTAGAACGGCGTCTGGTTGACGACGATCTGCACCTCTTCGCCGGCTGCGGCACTCTCGACTGCTTTGCCGTCTCGTACGATCGCCTGGACGACGCCCTCGGCCGTCTCGGTATCATAGCCTAGAAACTCCGTCGCGCCGTGCTTTTCCTTGAGCTCGAACCAGATCGTTTCCATCGCCTTGTCACCGGAGCCGGCCCAGTGCGAGCGAGCCTCAGCCTTCTGGCGCTCCATGGCATCGGTGAAACCGGAGAGATCGACGTTGATTTCGCGGGCGCGCAGCGCGTCCTGCGTCAGGTCGAGCGGGAAGCCGTAGGTATCATAGAGCTTGAAGGCGGTCTCGCCATCCAGCATGTCGCCCTTGTGAAGGGTCGCGGTCGCGTCGGAGAGAAGGTTGAGGCCACGTTCAAGCGTGGTGCGGAAACGCGTCTCCTCAAGCTTCAGCGTCTCGGAGATCAGCGCTTCGGCGCGTTGCAGTTCCGGATAGGCACGGCCCATCTCGCCGACCAGCGTCGGCAGAAGCTTCCACATCAGCGGCTCCTTGGCGCCGAGCAGCTGCGCATGGCGCATGGCGCGACGCATGATGCGGCGCAGCACGTAGCCACGGCCATCCTTGGCCGGTAGAACGCCATCGGCGATCAGGAAGGCCGAGGAACGCAGGTGATCGGCAATGACGCGGTGGCTGGCGCGTGCCTCGCCCTCGGCCTTGACACCGGTCGCCTCGACGGAGGCGTCGATCAGCGCGCGGAAGAGGTCGATATCGTAATTGTCATGCTTGCCCTGGAGTAGCGCCGCGACGCGCTCTAGGCCCATGCCGGTATCGATGGACGGGCGCGGCAGGTCGATGCGCTCCTCCTTCGTCACCTGCTCGAACTGCATGAAGACCAAGTTCCAGATCTCGATGAAGCGGTCGCCGTCCTCTTCCGGCGAGCCGGGCGGGCCGCCCCAGATATGGTCGCCGTGATCGTAGAAGATTTCAGAACACGGGCCGCAGGGGCCGGTATCGCCCATCGCCCAGAAGTTGTCGCTCGTCGGAATGCGGATGATGCGGTCGTCGGTGAGACCGGCGATCTTCTTCCACAGGTCGAAGGCCTGGTCGTCGGTGTGATAAACGGTGACGAGAAGACGCTTCTTGTCGATGCCGAATTCCTTGGTAATCAGGTTCCAGGCGAGCTCGATGGCGCGTTCCTTGAAGTAGTCGCCGAAGGAGAAGTTGCCGAGCATCTCGAAGAAGGTGTGGTGACGTGCGGTGTAGCCGACATTGTCGAGGTCGTTGTGCTTGCCGCCGGCGCGCACGCATTTCTGCGCGGTCACGGCACGCGAATAGGGACGCTGCTCCAAGCCGGTGAAGACGTTCTTGAACTGCACCATGCCGGCATTGGTGAACATCAGCGTCGGGTCGTTGCGCGGCACGAGCGGACTGGAGGACACGACCTCGTGGTCATTCTTGCGGAAATAGTCGAGGAAAGTCGACCGGATCTCATTCACGCCGCTCATATCGCGTCCTTCATCTTGCCATTGTCTGCGCTCCAAGCCGGGCGCACCATCCACCAAAGTCATGTTCAGCAGACGCGAAACCGCTCCGCCGGCCGGAGTGCCCGCCGGAGGCCCCTAAAAGGCCACCATCCGCGAATTCCGTCGAAACTACACGCACCTGCCGCCATTCCCGGGGAAAGGCCGAAAACGCGGGCGCGCGCGAGAACTGAAGGCTTTTATCGCCCGCCCCCGCCCCTGTCCAGACATCAAAAAACCGGCCTTTCGCGAAGAAGAGGCCGGTTTTCCACGTTTTCATTACGCGCATGCCGCATTCACGAAACCGCGGCACGCATTTGCGACAGCCGGGTCAGCCGCCGCGGCGCGATCAGGGCTCGCCGTCGCCGCCGTCGTTCGGGTCCGGCCCGCCGTTTTCCAGGAAGCGGTCGGCGATCAGACCGGCATTCTGGCGCAGCGTCGTTTCGATCTCGCGAGCGACGTCAGGATTGTCACGCAGAAACGTCTTGGCGTTTTCGCGGCCCTGGCCGAGGCGCTGACTATTATAGGAGAACCAGGCGCCCGACTTCTCGACGATGCCCGCCTTGACGCCGAGATCGACGAGTTCGCCGGTCTTGGAAACGCCTTCGCCATACATGATGTCGAATTCGACCTGTTTGAAGGGCGGCGCCATCTTGTTCTTGACGACCTTGACGCGGGTCTGGTTGCCGATGACCTCGTCACGCTCTTTTACGGCGCCGACACGGCGAATGTCGAGGCGGACGGAAGCATAGAACTTCAAGGCGTTGCCACCCGTCGTCACTTCCGGCGAACCGTACACGACACCGATCTTCATGCGGATCTGGTTGATGAAGATGACCATGGTGTTCGACTTGGAGATCGAGGCCGTCAGCTTGCGCAGCGCCTGGCTCATCAGGCGGGCCTGGAGGCCCGGCAGGCTCTCGCCCATCTCGCCTTCGATTTCGGCGCGCGGCGTCAGCGCCGCAACCGAGTCGACGACCAGCACGTCGATGGCGCCGGAACGCACCAGCGTATCAGTGATTTCAAGCGCCTGCTCTCCGGTGTCGGGCTGCGAGATCAGGAGGTTTTCGAGATCGACGCCGAGTTTGCGGGCATAGATCGGATCGAGCGCATGTTCGGCATCGACGAAAGCGCAGATGCCGCCCTTCTTCTGGGCTTCAGCGATGGTCTGCAGCGCCAGCGTCGTCTTGCCCGAGCTTTCCGGACCGTAGATTTCGATGATACGCCCCTTGGGCAGGCCGCCGATGCCGAGCGCCACGTCGAGGCTGAGAGAGCCCGTCGAAACCGTCTCGACCTCGATGACGCTGTCCTTGCCGCCGAGCTTCATGATGGAGCCCTTGCCGAACGAGCGCTCGATCTGGGAGAGAGCCGCTTCGAGTGCCTTGCTTTTATCCACTGATTTTTCCTCTACGAGCCGCAAAGTGTTTTGTGCCATTTGGTCCACCTTTAGGTTATTGAAGCAAGACAGGCAACGAAGCCGTCGATGAACCGTATGTACACATTTTGTTCTCATTTTGCAAGATGCATTCATCCATTTGAATGATTTCGTGAATCGGGGGCGTGTTCTATTTTCGTTTCAAGTGGATAAGACCGACGCAGGAAAAGGAACAAACCGGTACTCGATGGAGCGCTACCCCAGCGAATCGGCCTGCCGGATGTGAAGGAAGACGATGACGGACAAAACGATTCTGGTGATGGGCGGCGCCCACGTGGACAGGCGCGGACGCATTGACGGCGAGACGGCGCCCGGGGCGAGCAATCCCGGCAGCTGGTTCGTGGAGGCGGGCGGCGGTGCGTTCAATGCAGCGCGCAATCTAGCCCGGCTCGGCCATGCTGTGCGGCTCATCTCGCCGCGCGGCGGTGACGCGGATGGCGATATCGTGTCGGCGGCCGCTGAGGCCGCAGGCGTCGAAGACACGCCCTTCGTCTTCCTCGATCGGTCAACGCCGAGCTATACGGCCATCATCGAACGGGACGGCAACCTCGTCATCGCGCTAGCCGATATGGAGCTCTACAGGCTGTTTTCGCCGCGCCGGCTGCAGCAGCGCGCCGTGCGCGAGGCGATGGCGGCTGCGGGACTGATCCTGACGGACGCCAACCTGCCTGCCGACACGCTCTCTAAGATGTCCGAGATTACCAAAGCCGCCAACGTACCGCTCGCCGGTATCGCCATTTCGCCGGCCAAGGTGGTGCGCTTCCGCGAAAGCCTCGATACCCTCGCCTTGCTTTTCATGAACGAGGCGGAAGCACGCGCCCTGACGGGAGAGGAAGCGCAAAACCCGACCGACTGGCCAAAGATCCTGCGCGCCGTCGGCCTTTCCGCCGGTGTCGTAACGCGCGGCGGATGCGGCGTGATCGCCTTCGATAAAACGCAGGCAGTATCGGTCGTTCCGCCAGCAATTCCTGAACTCGGCGATGTCACGGGTGCGGGCGATTCGCTCGCCTCCGGCTTTCTCAACGCCGTGCGCGCCGGCAAAGGTATCACGGAGGCCCTTCGCCACGGTGTGGCGGCGGCGACCATCACCGTGCGCTCACCGTTCGCCGTCGCCGAAGAAATGTCGCAGGCGGCGCTTGCCGCCGCACTTTCGCTTGTGCCGCAGGCCGAAATCCTGTCATGAGACTTTTTTGCCCAAATTTCCTCCCAGGATTTTGTAAGGACATCGCATGACCCGACCCGTTTCCCCCCTCCTGCCGATGCAGTATTCCGACGAAGTCGCAGCCGCCAAGGCGCGCGGCGCCCCGATCGTCGCCCTCGAATCGACGATCATCACCCATGGCATGCCCTATCCGGGCAATCTCGAGATGGCACGCAGCGTGGAGCGCATCATTCGCGAACAGGGCGCCGTGCCAGCGACCATCGCGGTCATCGACGGCGTGCTGCATATCGGCCTCGACGAGGCAAAACTGGAAGCGCTGGCCCAGACGCAGGGCGCCATGAAGCTGTCGCGCGCCGACCTCGCCTTCGCGATCGCCGAGCGCCGCACGGGCGCCACCACCGTCGCCGCCACCATGATCGGTGCCGCGCGCGCCGGCATCACGGTCTTTGCGACCGGCGGCATCGGCGGCGTGCACCGCAAGGCCGAAGAAACCTTCGACATCTCCGCCGACCTCGATGAACTCTCGCGCACCGGCGTCATCGTCGTCTGTGCCGGCGCCAAGGCCATCCTCGATATACCGAAGACGCTGGAAGTGCTGGAAACCCGTGGCGTGCCCGTAGTCACCTATGACAGCCCCGTCTTCCCGGCCTTCTGGTCGCGCGACTCGGGCTTGAAGAGCCCGCTGACGCTGAACAGCCCGGCGGCGATCGCCAACTTCCAGAAGGTGCGCGACCAGCTCGGCATCGACGGCGGCATGCTGATCGCCAACCCCGTGCCGGAGGAAGATGAGATTCCGCGCGACGAGATGGAGATCTACATCGCCCGCGCCCTCGACAATGCCGAGCGCGACGAAGTCGCCGGCAAGTCCGTGACGCCCTATCTGCTCGACAACCTGTTCCACCTGACGGATGGCCGCAGCCTGAAGACGAACATCGCGCTCGTCGAAAACAATGCGCGGCTGGCGGCGGAGATCGCTGTGGCGCTGGTCGATTGATCCTATCGGGCGGCTGGTTTGCGCCGGCCGCCCTGCTCCGCCATCGGAGCTGCATTCCTCCTGCCGTCCACCCACCTCTCCTTGGTCATCCTCGGGCTCGACTCGAGGATCCACGCGGCAAACTCAGTGCGTGCGGATGGATCCTCGGGTCAAGCCCGAGGATGACGTTAGTGTATGGGGCCGGCGCTCTCGTTTCGTAGCGTAAATGGGTGGGGCCAACATTATCGTCCCGCCTCAACGTAAGTCCAGATCGGTCCGTACGACCGCCAACCATCAAGCGTCCAGCATCTCCCGCACCGCTTCCGCCAGCTGCTTTAGCGAGAACGGTTTCGGAAGGAAGCCGAATTTGGCGTCGGCGGGCAGGTTGCGGGCAAAGGCGTCTTCCGCGTAGCCGGAGACAAAGATGAACTTCATGTCGGGATAGGATTTGCGTAGCTCGCGCAGCAGCGACGGACCGTCCATTTCGGGCATCACGACGTCGGAGACGACGATGTCGACGGCGCCGTTCAGCTCTTCCATGATATCCAGCGCCTCGACGCCGGATCCGGCCTCGTGCACCGTGTAGCCACGGGTTTCCAGCATGCGCTTACCGCCACGGCGCACTGCCTCCTCATCCTCGACCAGCAGCACGACGGCCGAACCACCGGTGAGGTCGCGCGGCTCCTTTTCAGGCGTCGCGGCGACCGCGACCGGCTGCTGGACCCCGGCTTTACTTGAATCAGCGGCTTCGACCGGGACGACGTCCTCAATATGCCGCGGCATCAGGATGCGGAAGGTGGTGCCCTTACCAACTTCGGAATCGAGATAGATGTAACCGCCGGACTGCTTGACGATGCCGTAGACCATCGAAAGGCCGAGACCGGTGCCCTTGCCGACTTCCTTCGTCGTGAAAAAGGGCTCGAAAATCTTGTCGATGATTTCAGGCGGAATGCCCGTTCCCTGGTCGGCGACATCGACTTCGACATAATCGCCCGGCGGCAGGTCGCGCAGGTTGCGCGCGGCGGCTTCCTCGGCCGGCACGTTGCGGGTACGGAAGGTGATCGTGCCCCCATCGGGCATCGCGTCGCGCGCATTGACGGCGAGGTTGATCAGCACCTGTTCGAACTGCCCGAGATCGGTCTTGACCGCCCAGAGATCGCGGCCGTACTCCACGTCGATCTTGACGTTGGTGCCCGTCATGCGGTCGACCAGCATGCGCAGGTCGCCGACGACGTCGGTCATGTTCAGGACGGTCGGACGCATCGTCTGCTTGCGCGAGAAGGCGAGCAGCTGACGCACCAACACGGCGGCGCGATTGGCGTTCCGCTTGATCTCCATGAGGTCGGCGAAGCTCGCATCCGCCGGGCGGGCGGAAAGCAGCAGGTGATCGGAGGAGAGCAGGATCGCCGTCAGCACGTTGTTGAAATCGTGCGCGATGCCGCCGGCCAGCGTACCGACTGCATTCATCTTCTGCGTCTGCGCCATCTGTGTCTCGAGCGCCTTCTGCTCGGTGATCTCGACAGCATAGACGATGGCCGCCTCTTCGGGCGCCTCGTCGCTCTGGTCGATGACAGCGTTTATGTAGAAGCGGAAATGCCTGCTGTCGTCGGCCGGATGCAGCGAATCGAGCGGCGGGATATCGCCCTGGCGGTCCTTGGCGGCGTCCAACGCGGATTCCAGACGCAGGCGATCCGTCTCGTGCACGATGGTCTCGAGTTTGGCGCCCCGATCAATGTCGTCGCGCGAAACGACGCCGGAAAACAGTTTCAGGAACGGTGCATTGGTGCGCAGGATACGACCGCTACCATCGACTGAAGCGATCGCCATCGGCGTGTTGTTGAAGAAGCGCGTGAAACGCATGGAGGCCGCGGATGCGGACTGCTCGCTTTCTCCACCCCCCTCGCGCGTGAGAACGATGGTGCGGCTTTCGCCGGGTGCACCGTCACGCGTGGAGGAAACCCGATGCACGATGCGCACGGGAAGGCTTTGGCCGCTGGTCTTGCGAAGATCGAGATCCAGCGTTTCTGTCCGCTTGTGACCAGGTTCGGCCTGAACGGACTGGATGAGCGCAAGCCCTTCGCCCGCCACCATATCGGCAATAGACAACGAACCCGGATGGAATTTTGCCAGATCGATGCCGAGCCATTCGGCGAGCGTCGCATTGAGATAGACGATCTCGCCTTTGCGGCCGGCGGAAAAGAAGCCGGCCGGCGCATGGTCGAGATAGTCGATCGCGTTCTGCAATTCCTTGAAAAAACGTTCCTGGTCGTCCCGCTCCGAGGTGATGTTGGAAATCTGCCAGATGTAGAGCGGCTGTTTCGCCTTGTCGCGGTTCGGCAGGACCCGCGCCTTCAGACGATACCAATGGGCGCCCGATCCGCTTGACGACGACGGGTTGAGCGCCTTCTGAACCCGGAATTCCTCCGCGCCCTCTTTGCCCTCGTGCAAGCCGTTGGTGAGGCGATAGACGGCCTCGGTTGCGTCACGGTTGCGCGACAGCAGAGTTTCGAGCGTCTGCACCTCCGCGGCACCCGAGGCGCCCGTTAGCGCGCCGTAGGCGGCGTTGGCATAGACGATGCGGCCCTTGCGGTCCGTGACCACGGTGCCATCCGAATGGGAATCGAGGAAGGCGCGCGCAAGCTCGTCGGAGCCCGCCGCCTGCGGCATGATCTCGATGAAGCCGATCAGCGCCGAGACGACGAAAAAGATACCGGCCATTGCGAGGACGCCAAGCACACCGAGCACAAGTTCATTGTCGAGCTGGTTCTTGAAGACGATGAAGGCACCGGCGGATGCCGCGAGCACTATGGCGAGTACGACGACGCGCAGCGCCACCGCCGGCCGCGTATTGCGGTCCACGATCGGCAGGTTGTCCTCGCCAGGCCGCTTCATCGTCATTAGTCCCTCATTCGCAACGGTCCGGCGCAGTGTTTGTCGCCAGATCTGATGCCAGAATCATTTTTAACTGCTGGAGGGAAGCGCAAAAAGCCGTCGAGGGAAAGCAAGCTCGCGAATTCACAGGGAATATTGCCGCTCCAACCATCGCAATTTCGGCATCCCGCGCTATTTTCGCGACAGTGGCCGGGGAAATGGGCGCTGGACAAGCGGCAGCAAGCGCTTGTAGGTGCCTGCGAAAAGCCGTCAAATGCAGCCTTCGAGCTGATAGGTTGATCTGCCGACCCCATCTAGCGATTAAGGAGTGCGCGTTATGTTCCAGGAGATTCTTGCGGAGAACGGCACGAAGTTCGTCATCGCCGCCATCGTGGTGCTGCTCGGCCTGCTGTGCCTCGCTCTGGTTCTGTGGATCATCCGCGGCCGCCCCTCCTCGCCGTTCATCCGTGGCGGGCGCAACCGCACGCCGCGCCTGGCCGTGCTAGATGCCGCAGCCATCGATACGCGCCGCCGCCTTGTGCTCGTGCGTCGCGACGAAGTGGAGCATCTCATCATGATCGGCGGGCCGACGGACATCGTCATCGAGACACGTATCGGCGCAGGCGCTCCTGTCGAGCAGCCGGCCGAAAAGCCTGTTCAGAAAGTCGAGCGCGTCGAGCCAGCGCCGGTATCGCAGGAAACGCCGGTGCGCGCCAAGGAGACGGCAGCCGTTTCCCGTGCAGCAGCATCCACGACGGCAAGCGCCGGTGAGCGCCGGCCCGTTACCGTTCCGGATGGCGTCTCTTCGATGAGCAAGGTGCTTTATGCCGGCGACGACGAGGCAACCGTCCACGCGCCGCAGGCCCGCCCGGTGACGCAGCCAGTCACCACCCCGCAGCAAATCCCGGTAAACGCCCAGCAGCGCACGCCGGAGCGACGCGCCGAAGACGTGCTGGAGCAAAGCCGCCAGCGCGTTCTCGCGACGCAGCCCACCACGACCGCACAGACCACGACGGCACTGGCTGCGGCCAGCCAGCCCGCGCAGCGTCCGGTGACGACGGCCACGGTCACCCGGCCGGTGACGACAGCCGCCGACAATGCGGCGCTGGTCAGCGAGTTCGAGAAAATCCTCGAGGCTGAAATGGTTAACAATGCGGCTACAGCAGGCGGCGCCCGGCCCGTCACACAAACGCCTGCCACGCAGACTGCCGCCATTACCACCCAGGCTACGCCGATAGGCGTACAGGCACAGCCCGTCGCCAAGAGCCGCGAGGAAACAGAGGCGGAGATGGCGCGCCTGCTCGGCGAGATCGCGGCAAACCGTAAGAGTTGATATCAGCGCTCGTCTAACAGCCTCGAGAAATGCCCCTCGGGCATTCTCCTCCCAAAGAAAAAGCCGCAGGAAACGGTGTGTTTCCAGCGGCTTTTGATTTTTACGATGCACCACAGCCCTAAACCTGGCTGCACCGGACGCAACCGATGTTCGATCCCAGTCAACGCAGGCCGCGGACCTCCTCAGATCCGCTGAAAACGCTTACTCGTCGCGATACACCTTCTCCCGACGCTCATGGCGCTCCTGCGCCTCGATCGACAGCGTTGCGATCGGGCGAGCGTCGAGACGCTTGAGGCCGATCGGTTCGCCGGTTTCCTCGCAATAACCGTAGGTGCCTTCGTCGAGACGCTGCAGCGCGGCGTCGATCTTGGAGATCAGTTTGCGCTGGCGGTCGCGAGCGCGAAGCTCGATGGCACGGTCGGTTTCCGAGGATGCCCGGTCCGCGAGGTCCGGGTGGTTGGCGCTTTCTTCCGCCAGATGATCGAGGGTTTCGCGCGCTTCGCGCAGGATATCGTTTTTCCAGGCGTTCAACTTCGCACGGAAGTAAGCGCGCTGGCGTGCATTCATAAATTCTTCGCCCTCATCGAGGACGAAACTGCTAAGATCGATCTTCTCACTCAACGCGATTCTCCTGAAGAACATCTCAAGGCGCGCTGTATATCCCCACGGGTAACGCGATTCAAGCCTGTCGGGACTTACCCACGGTTTTCGCGCATGCCTTAATTTAAACCTTGCCAGACTAATATTTCATCAAGATTACAACGGGATGGCAAAACCGACCCGTTAGAGGCTCCAATTCGGCGGCCGCCCACCCTCGAGAACGCTGCCTTCGCGATGGGCTTTCACATCCATCTGCCCTCAATTCAGGCACAGGATATTTGTTCCTAAGACGGATCATGCCCGCATTTTCTTTCCCGAGCCTGTTCAAGCGGCCAGATTCAGAATTATTTTAGCAAGTCGTGTTTCCCTTTGCCGTGGGGTGGGGGACGCGTTTTGATGTTACGCAATTCGAGGGCATTTCTGACGATCGAGGCAAGTGATCCAGAATTGGTTCAGGCGCAGCTTGCCGCCTTTACCAAGCAGGTGCCGCTGCTCTATTTCATGCTGGTGACGAACACGGTCGCGCTGACGGTGACCCACTTTCAGGCTGCACCCGCGCTTCTGACACTCTATATCCCCTCCATGCTGTATGCCGTCAGCCTGTTCCGGCTGGTGCACTGGTGGTTCAGCCGTCACCGGCACTATACGCACGAGGAGGCAATCGGTCGCCTGCGCTCGACCTATCGCCTCACAGCCTTGCTCGGCGCCGGGTTCTGCGCCTGGTCGCTCAGCCTCTTTCCCTATGGCGATGCCTACCAGCAGTCCCATGTCGCCTTCTATATCGCCAACACGGTGATCGGTTGCATCTTCTGCCTTATGCATCTGCGCGCCGCAGCACTGGCCCTGACGGCCATCGTGCTCGGCCCCTTTACCATTTTTTTCGGCACGTCGGGCAATCCGGTCTTCACCGCATTGGCGCTCAATGTCGCGCTCGTCACCATCGCCATGGTGTTCATACTGTTGACCTATTACCGGGATTTTCGCGCCCTCATCCAGTCGCAGAAAGAGCTCACCGCCCGTCAGGCGGAAACCCAGCGCCTCAGCGACGAGAACCATCGCCTCGCCAATCTCGACAGCCTGACCAACCTGCCGAACCGTCGCCAGTTCCGCGCCGAGCTCGAGAAACGCCTGGCGCTTGCGGAGAAGAACGGCACAAGCCTCGCGCTCGGCCTCATTGACCTAGACGGCTTCAAGCCGGTCAACGATACGTTCGGCCATAGCATCGGCGACAAGCTTCTGATCGAGGTTGGCGAAAGACTGAGCGCATTCGCCGATCACAACATTTTCCCGGCCCGCCTCGGCGGCGATGAGTTCGGCCTCATATTCGAAGGGCAGCCCGGCCCGGATCAGCTGCACGCGCTCGGCGACAGGATCTGCGCGGCCTTGCAGGAACCCTATATTTTCAGCGGCCAGACGGCGCGTGTCTCCGGCTCGCTCGGCGTCGCCATCCTCGGCGACGCCGGCACCACCGCTGATCGCCTCTTCGATTGTGCAGATTTCGCGCTTTACCTCGCCAAGCAGAATTTTCGCGGCACGACCGTCGTGTTCTCCGCCGAGCACGAGGCAGAGATCAACGAGCTTGGCCGTATCCAGCAGGCGCTGCGCGCTGCGGATTTTAGAACGGAAATGTATCTCGCTTTCCAGCCGATGGTGGACGCCGATACCAGCGGTATCTCTGCCTATGAGGCGCTGGCCCGCTGGAAGAGCCCCACCATCGGCACCGTTGCGCCCAGCGTGTTCATCCGCGCCGCCGAGCGCGCCGGCATCATCGGCAAGCTCACCGAGGTGCTGATGCAAAAAGCGCTGGAGGCGGCGAAGACATGGCCCGAGCATATCCGCCTCTCCGTCAACCTCTCCACGCGCGACGTCGTTTCCAACAAGACGGTCGATGCCCTGCTCGACATCATTGCCGAAAGCGGAATCGACCCGGCCCGCCTCGATATCGAGGTGACGGAGACCGCCGTCATGCGCAATTTCACCCTCGCCGCCGAAAACATCCGCCGCTTTGCCGAGCGGGGCATTGGCATCGCGCTTGACGATTTCGGCACGGGCCATTCCAGCCTCAGCTACGTGCACCGGCTGCCGCTCACCAAGATCAAGATCGACCGCAGCTTCATCATCGACATCGCGACGAACGAGCTCAGCCGCAGCATCGTCAAGACCATTGTTGACCTTTCGCGCAATGTCGGCTGCGTCTGCGTGGTCGAGGGCATGGAGACGGCCGAGCAGGTGGCGGCGCTGCGCGCGCTCGGCTGCCGCATGATGCAGGGTTACTACTTCGCCCGGCCGCAGAAGCTGGAAGATACGCTCGCCTATCGGGCGACAGCCGAAACGATCCTTAATCCGGTCCTGCGCAAAACCGGTTGATCTTTGCCGCGAGGAAAGACATGAAAGTCTGGACGCGGCGCAGATGTCCGGCCGCAGGCGATGGAGGACAGACTTGGCATCTTTCGGCGCACCGGCCTTCCGGCTTTATCTCCTCCGCCATGCACGCGCAGCCTGGGCCGAACCCGGCAAGACGGATTTCGACCGCACGCTCGACGACGACGGTTTTGCCGAAGCCGAAGTGATCGCCGAGGAAGCGGCCGACCAAGGCTACAAACCCGATCTCATTCTGTCATCCACAGCCGTGCGCTGCCGCCAAACCACCGAGCCGTTCCAGCGCACCGTCAGCGAGGAACTGTCCATCGACTATATCGACTCGCTCTATTCAGGCACGATCGATACCTATGCCGAACTCGCCTTCGCCGGGCGGCAGGAGACTTCCATCATGATCGTCGGCCACAATCCGATGATCGAAGAGCTTTTCCACCGCCTCGTCGGCAAGGAGATCGCGGAGACGGCGGCGCCCTTCGGCTTTCCCACCGCCGGCTTAGCGATCCTCGATTTCGACAAGCGGCCGACGGAAGACGACTATACCGGCGCCTGCCTTGCCGGGTTCATGACGCCGCGCCCCGCGCGCTGAGAACACGGCGGCCTCTTTTTTCGCCGGATTTCGGTTCCTATATCGCGATCGATGCTGGAAAGAGACCTTGCCCCCTAGCCTGACCAATCTCACCGATGAAGCCCTGCTCGCGCTCGACGCGCTGACCGGCCGCGCCGCCAATCTCGTCCATCCGTCGATCCGGCTTGGCGTGACGGGACTGTCGCGCGCAGGCAAGACGGTGTTCATCTCCTCGCTGGTGCATAACCTCTTGAACGGCGGCCGCCTACCGCTGTTCGAGGCAGGCCGCTCCGGCCGCGTCTCGAAAATCCGGCTAGAGCCGCAGCCCGACGACGCCGTGCCACGCTTCCAGTACGAGGATCATATCCGCGCGCTCGTCGCCGATCGCCTCTGGCCCGATTCGACGCGTGCCATTTCGCAGCTGCGCATCACGCTCGATTATGAAAGCGCCTCCGGCTGGGGTCGGCTGTTCTCGCCCGGAAAACTCTCCATCGACATCGTCGATTATCCTGGCGAATGGCTGCTCGACCTGCCGCTGCTCGGGCAGGATTTCCGTACTTTTAGCCAAAACACGGTAACGCTCGCCGGCTCCGGCATTCGCGCCGAGCTTGCCCGCGACTGGCTGGCGCTTTCCGGGACCGTCGATCCCACTGCTGCGGCGTCCGAAGCAACGGCACGGGCGCTGGCGGAAAGTTTCACCGCCTATCTGAAGGCCTGCAAATCCGACGAGCGTTCGCTCTCAACCTTGCCGCCCGGCCGCTTCCTGATGCCCGGCGATCTCGAGGGATCGCCAGCGCTAACCTTCGCCCCTCTGCCGAACCTCGCAAACGGCCCCCCTGCCAAGGGCTCGCTCCAAGCAATGATGGAGCGGCGCTACGAGGCCTACAAGACCCATGTGGTGCGGCCGTTCTTCCGCGAGCACTTCGCCCGCCTCGACCGGCAGATCGTGCTGATCGACGCGCTTCAGGCGATCAATCGCGGCGCGGAGGCGGTGCATGACCTGGAACGGGCGCTGGGCGACGTACTCGATTGCTTCCGCTCCGGCACCAACAGTTTCCTGTCCTCTTTCGTCACCCGCCGCATCGACCGCATCGTGATTGCCGCGACCAAGGCGGACCACCTGCACCACGAGAGCCATGCGCGGCTCGAAGCCGTCACGCGGCGACTGGTGGAGCGTGCCATCGAGCGCATCGGAATGAGCGGCGCCGGCATCGAGGTCATGGCGCTCGCCTCCGTGCGCGCTACCCGCGAGGCGACCGTCAAACACAATGGCGAGGAGCTGCCTGTGATCGTCGGCGTGCCGATGAAGGGCGAAAAAATCAACGGCGAAATCTTCGACGGCGAAAGGAAAACCGCCATATTTCCAGGTGATTTGCCGGAGAATCCGGATTCACTTTTCGAAGCGCTTGAACAGCATTCCGAAGGTCTTCTCAACTTCGTGCGATTCCGCCCGCCGCATATCGAAGAGACCGGCGGGGGCCTGAAACTGTCGGTGCCGCACATAAGGCTCGATCGCGCGCTGCAATATCTCATCGGAGACCGGCTGGCATGAACGACCGCCCGCGCAAGCCCGCAGCCTTCTCGCTACCACCGGATAGCATCGCGCCGCCGGTGCGCGGCGAGCCGCGCAAGCCGGCCGCCTTTGACAATGCCGTGACCCTGACGCCGGATGCCGATGATCCCTTCATCGCAACGACGACGGACCTGCCGGATCTCGCCCCGCCGGTCGCCACACCGCGCCCCCGCCGCCTCACCTTCGGCCGCATCGCCATCGGTGCGCTTGGACTACTCCTCTCGCTGGCCGTCGGCCTCTGGGTCGATGCGCTGATCCGCGACCTGTTCAGCCGCAACGACTGGCTGGGCTATCTCGCCATCGGCGCGACGGTCGTTACCGTGCTCGCCCTTCTCGGCGTCGTGCTGCGCGAGGCCTGGGGCCTGCGCCGCCTCGCCGCCGTGCAGGACCTGAAGCGCGACGTGGCTGAGGCCATCGCGTCGCCGAAGCCGGCGGCAGGCCGCGCCATCGTTGCCCGCCTCGTCACCCTCCTCTCCGCCCGCCCACAGACGGCGCGCGGCCGCACGCGGCTCGCTGAAACGGAAGGCGAGATCATCGATTCGGCCCATCTCGTTGACCTTGCGGAGCGCGAGCTGATGGCGCCGCTCGACCGCGAGGCGCGCGCCCTCATCCTTGGGTCGGCCAAACGCGTCTCCATCGTCACCGCCGTCAGTCCGCGCGCGCTGGTCGATCTCGGTTATGTCATCTACGAAAGCAGCCGGCTGGTGCGCGGCATGGCGGAACTCTATGGCGGTCGGCCGGGCAAGCTCGGCATGCTCCGACTGATGCGCGACGTCATCGCCCATCTCGCCGTGACCGGCTCGATCGCCATGGGCGATAGCTTAGTGCAGCAGGTGCTCGGCCATGGGCTCGCCTCGAAACTCTCCGCCCGCCTCGGCGAAGGCGTCATCAACGGCCTGATGACGGCCCGGATCGGCATCGCCGCCATGGACCTCTGCCGCCCCATGCCGTTTCGCGCGCTGAAACGCCCCGGTATCGGCGATTTCATCGGTGACCTGACGCCGGGCTCAAGCAACGGCCGGCGCGACGAGACGTGACCGTCTTGCAACATCCCGGTTTTGCGGGGCGACAATCCTAGCAAATGATGAACGACAAGGGCGCCGGAAACCGTCCATTAACCATTTTCGCGCAAATCTCGTCGCACCAAATGAGGCCGAATGGCCGTCGCCCATCAAGGATCGTTCATGTACCCGCGCACTTCTTTGATCGCCCGCGCTTCCGTAGCGGCCTTCGTTGCAGCCTCCACTTTTGTCCTTCCGGCCTCGGCCGGCACGCGTGACAAGGCCTTCTTCGAGCAGGTCACCGGCAGCTGGTCCGGCAAGGGCGAGATCGTCGCCGGCAAGTACAAGGGCACCAAGTTCGCCTGCGACCTGACGGGCGACACCGCACCCGCCAAGGGCGCCGGCATCCAGCTCGACGGCTTCTGCCGCGTCGGCGTCTTCAAGCAGCCGATGTCGGCGCTGATCACCAAGACGGCGGGAACCTACAAGGGCAAGTTCCTCGACGGCGCAGCCGGCAAGGGCCTCGACATCACCTCCGGCCAGGTCGCCGGTAACAAGGTCGTCGTCGGTATCAACCGCCAGAAGCTGAACGGCGCGATGATCGCCCGTCTCGAAAGCGACAACAAGCTCGCCATTACCATCTCGGTGAAGGTCGGCGAGAAGATGGTTCCGGTCATCGGAGTCGCACTCGACCGCAATCTCGACGACATCGCCGTCGGCTCGATCAAGTAAGCGGGCACCATTCGGAGCCGGCACTCGCCGGCTCGATGCCCGCGACATCCGCATCCTGAAGCCAGTCGCCGATCGTGCGGCCCGCGACGATCAGATCGCGTGCAATATCCGAAAGCGGCATCAGCACGAAGCCACGCCCCGTCATGCGCGGATGCGGCAATTCCAGCCGCCCGCCGGACTGCGCCACACCCTCATAGGTCAGAACGTCGATATCGATGGTGCGCGGCCCCCAGCGTTCCTTGCGCTCGCGCTTCATGTCGCGTTCGATGCCGAGGCAGGTGTCGAGCAATGCCTCGGGCGCAAGCGACGTCTCCACCAGCGCACAGGCGTTGAAGAACCAGTCCTGATCGGTCTTGCCCCAGGGCGGTGTGCGGTAGAGCCGCGAGACGGCCGTGACGCGGCAATCCGGCCGCGCGTTCAGCGCGCGCAGCGCCTCAGCCATGGATTTCACGGGATCACCGATATTGCCGCCGAGGCCGAGCGAGGCCCGGCGGAAGATTTCAGACGACATGATCGACGGTCACCTGAACGTAATCCAGTACGCCCGGCACCGGCGCATTCGGCTTGCGCACCGTAATGCGCGCGCGGAAAATCTGCGGGAAGCGGGCACAGAGCACCGTGGCGATCTCCTGCGCCAATGCCTCGATGAGATAACGGCGCTGGCCAGTGACGATCTTCTCGATCTCCTGGAAGGCCACGCCGTAATCGACGGTCGATTCGATAGCATCGTCGGAGAGCGGCTGTGAGGGACGGACTTCGAGCTCCGCATCGACGAAGAAGCGCTGGCCGAGGAACTCTTCCGCATCATGCAGGCCATGGCGGGCGAAGAAGGCGCAGTTCTTGAGCGTGATCGTGTAGGTGGTGGTCATGGTTTTCCTGTCTGGCTGTGGTTAGGCGCGTTCTTCGCGGGCCTTCACCGTGCGCTTTGCCTCCAGCATAGCATCCGCCATGGCAAGCGCATCCCTGTTGATTGCGACATCGTGCACCCGAAACACCGCCGCACCTGCGACACGCAGCAGCGCCGTCGTGGCGGCCGTGCCGACATCGCGCTCCAACGCCTCGCGGCCCGTCACCGCGCCAACGAAGCGTTTGCGCGAGGTGCCGGCGAGGATGGGCAGGCCGAAGCCGAAAAGCTCGCCGAACCGGGCCATCAGCTCGAGATTCTCTTCCGTATCCTTGGCAAAGCCGAAGCCGGGATCGAGCACCATCGCATCGCGAGCAATACCGGCCTCGCGGGCGATCTCCAGCGAGCGGCCGAGGAAGAGATATTGGTCCTCGACCACATCGGGTCTTTTTTCGCGGTCGCGGCCGGTATGCATGATGCACAGCCCCGCCCCCGTTTCGGCCGCGACACGGGCAATATCCGGCTCGCGCTGCAGGCCGTGCACGTCATTGACGATATGGGCGCCGGCAGCGACGGCAAGACGCGCGGTCTCCGCGCGGTAGGTATCGACGGAGATGATGGCATCCGTCGTGCCGACGAGCGCTTCGATGACGGGCAGGATACGCTCCTGCTCCTCGGCCGCCGAGACACTGGCAGCGCCTGGCCGGGTCGATTCGCCACCGATATCGATGATCCCGGCCCCCTGTTCCAGACAGAGGATCGCCTGCGCGATCGCCGCATCCGCGCTGTCGAACTGCCCGCCGTCCGAAAAGGAATCGGGCGTGACATTGACGATCGCCATCAGGACGCCGCGCGGGCCGAGCTCCAGATGCCGGCCATGGGCGAGCGCCCAGCGAAAGGGATCGAACGGCGAGACCATGGCGGTTTCCTTCGCGATTAACCAGCGTTCCCGAAAGGGTGTTGCGCTCGCCGAGCCTATGCCCCAAGCTTAAGGGAAGTTCAACCGGCCTCTGGCCGGCACTGCGTCGGGCTCCGTCGATTGCAAAAGCCCGATGGCGAAAGGAATGCTGATCAGAATGAAGACCATCGCTCGCCTGATGGCCGTTGCCGCTCTCGCCACTGCCGCTTTCCAGCCCGCTGCCGCCGAGACCATCACCTCGAAATCCTTCGCCTATTTCTCGATCGGCGGGCGCACGGCGGCCGAACTGGACGAGGAACTGTCAAAGCGCGGTCCCGTCATGAAGCATTCCGGTTCGCGCCATCCCGGCGCCACCCGCATCAAATGGGGCGGTTCGGTCACCTATGTGCGCCGCGGCGGCAAATGCGCGGTCGGTGACGTCAAGGTGACGCTCTCCACCCAGATCATCCTGCCCAAGTGGAAGAACCGGAAGCGCGCCACCGCCTCACTGGCCTTAATCTGGGATACGCTCTCGGCCGACATCAAGCGCCATGAGGAACGCCACGCGGAAATCGCGCGCACCCATGCCCGCGCGCTGGAAAAGACGCTGAAGACGCTGCGGCCGGAAAGCGACTGCGAGCGCATGCAGGCCCGCGTCGACCGGGCAACGGCGGACGCGGTCTCGAAACACGATGCCGACCAGGCCCGTTTCGACAAAGTCGAATCGAAAAGCTTCAATGACCGCATGATGCGGCTCCTCACGCACCGACTGAAGAGCCAGGCCGAATAAGCGCGCGAGGCCGCGCATGTATTTCCTGAAAAAGACTTAATGGAATTGGACCGGCACAAGGCCGGACACGCTTCTGTCCATGAAATGAATGGTTAGTTTTAGCGATAGCGCAATTCCGCAAATCACCGTACTTTCATATCAACAGTGAGCGGGAAAAGACATTTCCTTCCCGCAGTTGCATGAAACGGTTTGTAACAGGTTCTCCTGGCGCGTCCTTATCTCAGCAGCAGGTGTCTCCTCCCTCTCCTCGCTGCGATGCGCCCTACTGGCCTCGCTCGTCCTGATCGACTGGCGAGGCTCTTTTTTTCCTCATCTATTCTTAAAGAAAACTCAGACGAATGATTTCTTCTTTGTGGAAGAGAAGATCACGTGACATCTACATATCTCGCGACTGTGAAGAAAAGCATGCATGCAAAAAGGGCGGCGCCGTCGCGGTACCGCCACTCAAGCTCAGCGTCGGGGGATGATGTCAGGCCTGGCGTTCCGGCACGTGAACCACGAGCCCGTCGAGCGCATCCGACATCTTGATCTGACAGGAAAGCCGAGAGGTGGGGCGCACCTCGTAGGCGAAATCCAGCATGTCCTCTTCCATTGCTTCCGGCGGGCCGACAGTGGCGCTCCACGCGTCATCGACATAGACGTGACAGGTGGCGCAGGCGCAGGCGCCGCCGCATTCCGCCTCGATGCCCGGCACGGAGTTGCGCACGGCATTTTCCATGACCGTGGAGCCGTTGGCGACATCCAGTTCGTGGCGCGTGCCGTCGAAGGCGACGATGGTGAGTTTGCTCATGATGGCTTCCGGATTCTCAAGAACAGCCCGAAGCGGGCAAAGGGACGACCGGCGAAAGGGTTTTCCGAAACGCCGGTTTTCCGCCGGACGTTTCCAACAAAACCCCTCTCCAGTCAACATCGCGCGTCGGACAAGGCCGTGCCCGTCCCGCCGCGCCATGGAGTTTTCCCGCCGCGCCGGGTAGCGACGCGCCCGTCTGCGACGATCAGCGGCAGAGTTTCAGGATGAAGTTTTCCGCCTCGACGACGGCGGCCGTCACGCCGGCAAGGGAAATAGCATCGGCCGGATTGTCCTCGAGCGCGGCGGCAGCCTTGGCAATGGCATCCGCACCGACGGACTGGGCGGAGCCCTTGAGGCGGTGTGCCACGGCGGCACGCGCGGCCCCCTCGCTCGTCGCCAGTTCCTTCATGCTTTCGCGCGCCTGGCGCGCAAACATCTGCAGCACCTCCAGTTCGAGGGCCTTGTCGCCCATCGTCTGGCGCGCCAGGTGTACCAGATCGATCGGACGTCCGTTCGAAGGCCCCATGCCGCCGGCATTGTCGGGGGCCTCGAAGGCGATGTTGAGCGCTGCCATTTGCTAATTTCCTTTATATGCGATGCACGCTTGTTTCGTTGTGATGCACGCAGAAGCCGGATACGGCCATGAACCTGTACCGGGATCCGGTGGAAGTCATGGGACACCATTCTGCGGGGCCGGCGCGCCTATCCGATTAAAAGAGGGCGCAATATGGGCATGAATCGCAAACTATGGTTAACGGCTGAAAAATTGCGGTTTTCCCTGTTATTCCATTGCGGTACAAAGTCCGCCCACTTTAACTTCCTGTTAAGTTTCGAGCGAAGGGAGATGGCAATCAATTGTGTGATACAGGCTAATGTGTCACTACGATACGACCGGGATAGTCCCGGTGGATAAGCCGTGCGCGGAGATACTTTACGCCACGATTTCGGTTTATCGAGCGCATTTGGAATGAACGGCGGCCTGGACGCTGCTTGCCATGAGGGTAAGCAGCAAGACCGGCCACCCACCGGACGGTTCGAAGACGCCTGAGCAGCGGCAGCGCGTATGAGGCCCGTCCCGGAGAATGGTAACGAGGCGTAACCGCATGGCGACGAACAAGTCCAACGAGACGATCGACGAAAAGGCTTTCCAGGCATTGGAAGAGGCGTTGAAGATCGATTTCGACGATCTGACGCCGGAGACGCCCTCGAAGAAGGATACTTCGGAGGCGCGCGTGTCTGAACCAGCAAGCCGTGTTTCGACCAAGACCCAGGAGAAGCCGGCAAGCCGCCCGGCAGCGGGCGAAACGCCCCGCAACCTGGCGCCCGAGCCCGCACCCAAGACCCCCGCCTTCACGCCCGCCAATGACGGTTCGCGCAAATCGCCGGCCGCGATCCTGAAATCGCTGGACGTGCGCTCCAGCCGCTCGTCGATCCGCACCGCCGTCGTCGCCTCGATCCTTTGGGTCGTCGGCGGCCTCGGCGTTGCCAACCTGCTTTATGCGCCGAAGATCTGGGAGATCCGCTCGGTCGCCGATCTCGTCGCCCTTCCCGGCGCCATCGGCATGGTCGTCGCCATCGTCATGCCGATCATGCTGTTCTTCGCCTTTGCAATCATGATCTCGCGCGCCCATGAACTGCGCAGCGCCGCCCGCTCCATGGCAGAAGTGGCTTTGCGCCTTTCCGAACCGGAAACGGTCGCCACCGATCGCATTATGACTGTCGGCCAGGCCGTTCGCCGCGAAGTCTCGGCGATGAACGAAGGCATCGAGCGCACCATCGCGCGCGCCACCGAGCTTGAAACGCTCGTACATTCCGAAGTGAATGCACTGGAGCGCAGCTATACCGACAATGAAATGCGTGTGCGCACGCTGGTGCAGGAACTTGGCTCCGAGCGCGAAGCCATCGTCAGCCATGCCGAGCGCATCCGCTCCTCGATTTCGGGGGCGCATGAGCAGCTGAAGGACGAGCTCGCCAGCGCCGGCGACAACATCACCCAGCGTCTTGCGACCTCCGGCGAGGCCTTTGCCTCTATGCTCGACACCCGCGCCGCCATGCTGATGGAAAAGTCCGACAGCGCGACGCAGACGATCGGCGCCATGCTTTCGGCCCGCACCGACAGTCTGCTCTCCACCCTCTCCTCCTCGGGCCTGGCGCTCGCCAACGAGTTCGACGCCCGCCTCGATCATCTGACGAAGAACCTCGATTCCCGCGGCCGCGACCTGCTGCAGCAGTTCGAAACGCGCGCTTCCTCGCTCGACACCAACACCGAGAAGCTGAACGCCGCCCTCAACGAGCGCGCCAAGCAGCTTAACGAGACATTGATCGCCCGCACCCGCGAGATCAGCGAAAGCCTGTCCGTCGGCCAGCATGCCGTCACCAATGGTCTTGACCAGGTTCTCCAGTCGATGAATGCCGCGCTCGACGAAAAGGGCGCGCAATTCCGCCAGAGCCTCAAGAATGCCGCCGACGACACGGTAATGGATCTCGACCTGCGCTCGGGCTTCTTCGACGAGCGCCTGCAGGCGACGGTCGGCCAGATCGCTGGCGCTTTCGACAACCGTGTCGAGGAATTCGCCCAGGCCTTCGACCAGCGCGCCGGTTCGCTCGATTCGAAACTTATGGAAAGCCTCGGCCGCATCAACGAGACGGTCGCCAGCGGTCGCGATGCGATCGACGGCCTGTTGACCTCCGGGATCGATCGCCTCGGCAACACGCTGACAGACCAGTCTTTTGCGTTGGCGACGACGCTCGCCACCAGCCAGGAAGTGCTCGAAAGCGCCGTTTCCGGCCATGCGGACGCCATTAACAGCGCCGTTACCGGTGCGCATGAGCGCGTCGCCGCGGTTCTGTCCGAAAAATCGGCGGCCCTGCTCGGCGGTCTTTCCGATGTGCAGAACCGGATCGAGAGCGGTTTTGGCGCCCGCGCGGATGCGCTGGCGGAAAGCATTTCGGGCAGCGAACGCCGCCTGACAGAAGCGCTCGACAATCGCGGCACGGCAATCGCCACCGACATCCAAGCCGCCCAGGTGCGCATGGAAGAAGCACTTGGCGCGCGCGCCGACGAGATCACCTCGACGATCGCCGCCAGCCACAACCGCCTGGACAGCGCGCTCACCGAACGCACGGCTGCCCTGTCGGCCATGCTGAACGAAACCGGCAGCCAGCTTGAGCAGTCGGTCGGCTCCGCCGCCGGCCGCGTCGAAAACGCGCTGACGGGTGCCGCCCGCCAGATCGACGAGGTCATCACCGGCCGCACAGCGAACCTAGCCTCGGTGCTCTCCAACAGCGCGGGCGCCATGCAGTCGTCGATCGACGCCGCTGCAAACCGCGTCGAGACCGTGTTGACCGAAGGCAGCCGCGAACTTGGCGGCGTCCTCCATGGCCAAGCTGCCGAATTTGCCGATGCTTTCTCCGGGCGCGCCGCGGAGATTGCCGAAGCCCTGTCCGGCCGAGCCTCGCAGCTTGCCGGCTCGCTCGTCAACACGCATGAGCAGATCCGCGCCACGCTCGACGACCGAATCAACGCGATAAACGTCGCTATCACCGACGGCAAGAACCAGCTTGCTGACACGCTGAACGAGCAGGCCACCAATATCGGCACTTCGATCGCCACTTCGGCTGGCATGCTGGAAATGTCGCTGGAGCAGCATGAGGAAACGCTTCGCCGTACCATCGACGGCAGCGCCGCCCTGCTCGACCACCGCGTGCGCGAAAGTGCCGGTGCGGTTGCCGAGCGCCTTGGCGAAACCACGGCAAAAATCGCCGAGGCCGCCGACGCCTTTGGCGCCCGCATGGAGACGACGGTCGACAGCGTCGCAAGCCGCTTCGATGCAACGGGCAGTCGCCTGGAAGAAAACCTTGGCAAACTGGAAGCGCGCATCGAACAGAGCGTCGAGCATGTCTCGGGCACCGTCGATACCGCAGCCAGCCGCATCTCCGACACGCTGTCCGAGCGTCTGGTCGATCTCGATCGCGTCGGCAGCGACGTGTCGCTGCGCGTCTCCGACGCGCTGTCCCGCCCGATCGCCGAAGTCGATCGCATCGGCGACGAAACGACGGCACGCATCGCAGCAGCGCTGGCCGGCCGCGTCGGCGACATCGAGCGCGTCAGTGCCGATGCCGCCAGCCGTATCGAAGGCGCCCTTTCTGGCCGTCTCAGCGATATCGAACGCGTCACGACGGAAGCCGCCGAACGCATCGACAACACCCTGACCGGCCGCGCGCTCGAAATCGACCTGATCGCCGAAAACGCCGCCCAGCGCATCGACGCATCCCTTTCCGGGCGCGCTTCCGAAATCGAGCGCATTGCTGGCGACGTTGCCCAGCGCATTGATCTCACGCTATCGAGCCGCACCTCCGACCTGGAGCGTGTTGGCGGCGACACCGCGGAGCGCATCGAGAATGTGCTTTCCGGCCGCGCGGCCGAGATCGAACGCATTACCGGTGATGCCGCAACACGGCTCGAAGGCACGCTTGCCGAACGCGCAAGCGAAATCGCCCGCGTGACCGGCGAGGCGACAGACAAGATCGAAGGCACGCTCACCCAGCGCGCCGGCGATATTGAACGCGTCTCCACCGAAGCCTCCGAGCGCATTGCAGCGACCATCGACGAGAAAACCGGCCGTATCGAAGAACGCCTCAGCACGATGGACCGGGCGCTCACCATCGGTCTCGACGGTGTCAACCGCACGATCGACGGCAAGGCCGCCGGCCTTGCCCAGACGCTGCGCGAAGCCGTCTCGCAAGCCGCCCAGGACATGGACGCGGAAGCCGTCCGATCCGCCCAGTCGCTTGCCAAGACCGGCGAGGAATTCGCCCATTTGTCGAGTTCGCTGCGCGGCGCGGTTTCCCGTGCAGCCCAGGAAATGGGCGTCGAAGCCCAGCGTGTCGCGGAAACCATCGCCAAGACGGGCGATGAGTTTGCCGAAAACCTCTCGGCTCGCAACGAGGCCTTCACGCGCGCGGTCGACGAGACCACGTCCGCTGCCGTCGCTCGTTTTGCCGAAACGGAAAACCGTCTCGCCAGCCAGACGCAGTCGCTTCGCACAGGCCTCGGAGACGTAGAGAAGGCATTGGAAGCCCGCGGTGCCTCCATTCGCTCCACGCTTGACGACCGCACGCGTGAACTCAACTCTATGCTGGCGAGCCGCACGGAAGAACTGTCGCGCCTCATCAACGAGGAAGCCCGTCCTGTCATCGATAACTATGCTGCCGTAGGCCGCGAAGCCGTCGAGCGGATGGCCGGCGTGGGTCGCGAGACCGCCGAAAGCATCAGCGGCGTCGCCCGCGACAGCGCCGAGCGCCTGCGCAACGAGAATGCCGCGCTGATCAACGCGATCTCCGCCCGCACGGCTGATACGCTTGCTGCGATTTCCAGCAGAACGGAAGAAGCGGCCGGCGCGATGCGCGACATCGAGAACGGCCTTGCCGCCAATGTCGAAGGCCTGATCGCCCGCCTCTCCGAGAGCAACGGCGCGATTGCCGGCCTCGTTGACGCCGCCAGCCAGACGCTCGGCGCCATCGACGGCCGCCTCACTAGCACATCGGAGCGCTTCACCACTTCCGCCGAACGCGCCGCCGACATGGTCGCCACCACCTCGCGCCTGCTTGAGGGCAAGGTCGATCGCCTGTCCGACATCTCGGCCGGTACGCTCTCGCAGATCGGCGGCATCGTCGGTCGCTTCGAGGATCACTCGAAGATCCTGTCGCAGGCCTCCGACCTGCTCGCCGCCGCCCAGTCGAACCTCGTCTCGACGCTGGAAGAGCGCCAGGACGCGCTGCGTTCGCTCTCCATCGGCCTCGTCCAGCGCTCGGAAGAGATCGAGAAGACCATGCAGTCGCTCGAAGGCATGGTCGAGGGTGTCTTCACCCGCGCCGAGGAACGCTCCAACCTGATCGCCGGCAATCTGCGCGGCGGTATCCAGAGCTCGTTTGCGGAAGTGGGTCGCATTCTCGGCGAAACCGAGAAGCGCGCGGAAGCCGCGGCCAGCACCCTGCGGGACTCGTTGGTCAAGGCGGGCGAAGAGGCGGGCCAGTCCGTCGAGGGCGCCTTCGTGCGCGCCGAGGAGCGGACCAAGGAAGTGGCAAACCGCCTGCGCGGCAGCGTCGGCGCCTCGCTTTCCGATGTGGACCGCCTGCTCTCGGAGTCCGGCAAGAAGTCCGAGGCCGCCACGACCGTCATGCGCGAATCCATGCGCGAGGCCGTCGAGGAGGCCATCGGCAAGTTCTCCGGTGCGACCGAAGAAATCCGCCGTGCTGCTTCCGAAATCCGCAAGGAACTCGACCAGACCCGTGGCGAACTGAAGCGCGGCGCCTTCGACCTTCCGGAAGAAGCCAAGGAAAACGCCGCCCAGATGCGCCGTGCCGTCAGCGAGCAGATCAAGGCGTTGCAGGACCTGTCCGACATCATCGGCAAGTCCTCCTCGGCGCTCGAAGTCTCCCGTCCGGCCGTCCAGCAGCCCGTGGTGCAGCAGCAGCCGGTGCAGGAAACCCGTGCCGTCGAGCCGCGCCGCGAAGAGCCGGCCCAGCTGCGTGGCACCCTCGGCCTCGAACGTGCGGCCAGCACCACCGTGCCGCAGCGTGCACAGCCCCTGCCCGCCGAGACCGATCCCAAGGCAGCGGGTGAAGGTGGGTGGATGCGTGACCTGCTGCGCGGCGCCGTCTCACGCGAGGAGGCGCAGTTCGCCCAGCCGCGCGGCGAGGCCCAGGCCGCCCGCCCGGCCGACACGCGCAACCCGCGCCACGTTGTGGAATCGCTGAACTCGCTTTCCGTCGACATTGCCCGCGCCATCGATCACGATGCCTCGGTCGACCTGTGGCGCCGTTACCAGCGTGGCGAGCGCGACGTCTTCACGCGTCGCCTCTACACGCTAAAGGGCCAGCAGACCTTCGACGAAATCAAACGCAAGTACGAGCGCGAGCCGGAATTCCGCACTGCAGTCGACCGTTACATCTCGGACTTCGAAAAGCTGCTTGCCGACGTCGCCCGTAACGACCGCGACAAGGTGATGACTCAGACCTACCTCACCTCGGATACCGGCAAGGTCTATACCATGCTGGCCCATGCGGCAGGCCGCTTCAGCTAAGAGCAATCGAGATCGAAAATAGCGACGGCCGCCCCTCAGGCGGCCGTTTTGTTTTGATAACGCGCCGATAACGCAGATGTGAGGCCTTCGCGCCGTTTCCCCACGCCGAAACCTTATAATCCGCGTGCCTTGCCTCTATATGCGTCTCGACGCACCCAGAGCATTTCCGGCGAACTGCGGTTCGCCGGAAATGCTCCAAGGGTTTGTTTTATCGCATTGTCCGACGCCGAAGCGAATTCGCTTCGGCTGGAAATGCTCTTGAGGGTGCCAAGGGGAAGAGAGACGAAATATGATATTTATCCAGGGATTTGGACGCGGGCTGGCAACGCTGGCGATTGCGCTGATGACGATCGTCACGGTCGTTGACGTCGCCGAAGCGCGCCGCGCCGGCGGTGGTTTCGGCAGCCGCGGCACGCGGACATTCTCGACGCCGTCGACGACGCGCACCTCGCCGACGGAAGCCCAGCCGATCGACCGCACCATGACGCGCCAGCAGTCGGCACAGCCCTCCGCCGGCCGCAACACCACGACCGCAACGAACCCGCGCCCCGGCCTGTTCGGCGGCTTTGGCGGCAGGCTGCTCGGCGGCCTGATGCTCGGCGGCCTTGTCGGCATGCTGCTAGGCTCCGGCTTGGGCGGCGGCATCGGCTTTCTCGGCCTCATCCTGCAGGTGGCGCTAATCGCCGGCCTGTTCTTCTTCCTGCGGCGCATGTTCGCGCAGCGCAACGCGCCGGCCTATGCCGGCAGCGGCCAGGCCCGCAGCGCATATCAGGGCGGCGCCTCCGATTTCGAAATCCCGCGCATCGGTGGCGGCAGCCGACAGGCAGCACCCGCTCAGCCGAAAAACAATGACGAAATCGGCGTCCAGCAGGCGGATCTCGAACAGTTCGAAAGCATGCTGAAGGAACTGCAAGCGGCCTATGCGGCCGAAGACTTCCGCACGCTGCGCCAGATCACGACGCCAGAAGCCATGTCCTATCTCGCCGAGGAGCTGAGCGACAACGCTACCCAAGGTCTGAAGAACGAGGTCAGGGATATCCACCTCGTTCAAGGCGACGTGGCCGAAGCCTGGCGCGAAGGGTCGGATGAATATGCGACCGTCGCGATGCGTTACGAAAGCATCGACGTGATGCGCGACCGTGCGACCGGCCGCCTCGTTTCCGGCGACCCGGACAATCTGACGGAAGCCGTCGAGATCTGGACGTTCCTGCGCCGCAACGGCGGCGAGTGGAAAGTCTCTGCCATCCAGGGCGTCGCCGACGCCTGAATGCAAAAACGGTGCGCAGCCCACACTGCGCACCGTTTCCCAACGCCTTGAAAAATCATATTTAGATAGTGGAGAGCGTCCAGCCGACGATATCGGCGGTCACCCGCGCGAAGGCAGCGTCGAGCGCCTTCACAAAGGCTGGATTGCCTGCGCCGCTAACCGGTACCGTCGCGCGGAAAACCTTTTGCGAGCGAACCGTGCCGTTGCGATCATTGAGCAGCTTGGCCGAGATTTCCACGACGGCCGTATCTGCACCCGACGCCTGTACCTCGAAGGACCTTATGTCGGTGACGAGTTGGTAATCGATTGCAAGGCCCTGCCCCGGCATGCCGACTCCACCGAGACGACCGGTATTCTCAAACGCCTGGACGAGCTTGGCCTGCACCATTTTGCTCAGGCTGTCGCTCCATTGCGCCTTGGCGAGATACTGGATTTCCGACGGCGTGGGGCGGATGACGATCTGCTCGCTGTCGAGCGCCTTCAGAGCCGAAGGTTGCGGCACGAGAAGCTGGCGGCTCTTGGCAGACGGACCTTCGACGGAGGACTGCGCAGAAAGACTGAACGTATCGTTGTTCGCTGCCTTGCTACCGCACGCGGCAAGCGTTGCCGCCAGAACGGCGATCAGGGCAGCGCGCGCCGCCGTTCCGTTCCGCAACAACTCCATACCCGGTACTGTCATCTCGTCCTCAAATCCACAGACTCAATGTCTAGCAGCGGTACACCAACAAGTCACGGCTGCGATACCGGACAAATTCACGTCCGAAACATCCCGGCCGCCATTGTGGAAATACAGCCACACCTGCAACTCAGCGCCGCGTGCGGCCGTCATATTGTTTCACCGTCTCGCCGCCGAACAGCAGGCGCTGCGGATCGCGCTCAAAGCCCGAGATCGCGCTGTCGAGGTTCTGGATCGTGCGGCGCGTATCCTGCACCAGCGTTTCCACATCGCGCAGACCCGAGCCGGAGAAGCGCTGGAGGCCGTCGGCGATCGGCCCGATGCGACCATTCAGCGTATCGGCGGCCTGCTTGATCGATTGCAGCGTGGCCTTCGCCTCCGCAAAGAGCGATTCGGAATCTCCCTCGCCCAGGAAACCGTCGAGCTTGGCGAGCACGCCATCGACGCGCGTGGAGGCGGCGTTCAGCTTGTTGGTCATCTGCTTAACATCGGTGATGATCTGGTCGATATCGCCCTGACGCTCACCGATACGGTTGGCGACGCCTGTCACCGAGGCGACAGCCTTACGGGCATCGGCGCTTGCCACCGAGATATTGTCGATCGCGCCAGAGACCTTCTGCGTGTCGACGGCGGCGATCAGCGTATCGACCTTGTCGAGCGCCGCATTGGCATTCTTGCCGAACGTATCGAAGGTCTCGGCCGTCTTGCGGAAGCCCTCAACTGTCGTCTTCACGTCACCGGAGGCAGCCGCAATATCCTTGCTGATCTTGTCGACATTGCCGACGAAATCCTCGACCTTCTTGGGATCGACGGCCTTGATGAGGGAATCGACCGACGCAAGCGTCGAATCCAGCCGGCCGGAAAGATTACGGAACGTTTCCGACAGACCGCCGACACTCTTCAGGAACTCATCGATGTTCTTACCGTTGCGGGCAAGCGAATCGGAGAACTGTTCGGCATTGTTGATCGTCGTGGTCAGCGGTCCGCGCGCATCTGCGACAAAGCCCTGAATGTCGGTGATGGCGGCATCGGCGCGCTTCAGAATCTTGTCGGCGGTCGACAGGATATTGGTCACGCTCGACTGCTCGGCCTGTAGCACGGCGGCCGTCTCGGTGTCGAAAGCCTTCTGGAGAATGTTCGGATCGGCAGCGGTGCCACCGGAGAGCTCGATATAGGCGGCTCCCGTCAGGCCCTGCACTTCAAGCACGGCGGTGGTCGATTGCTTGACCGGCGCGCTCGTCGCCACCTCCGTCATGGCGACGGAAAAGCGCGGGTCGTCGGCATCGATGGCAAGGCTGCGGACGGAGCCGACCGGAATACCGTTGAAACGTACCGGCGAGCCGATGCTGAGACCGTTGGCGGAGCCCGGAATGCGGATGGCGAGCTGCGCCATGTCGCCGCTACGGCCGTATTGCGACATCCAGTAGACGAAGCCGAAGGCGGCGGCCATCACGAGCACGGTGAAGAAACCGACGATGGCGTAATTGGCTTTCGTTTCCATGCTTGAGGCTATCCCGCTCGCAGTTCCTATTCCGGGGCATCGCGGCTCCCGGACACTTGTTCACGCCTTCCGAACGATGGAGCGCGCACGTTTGCCCTTGAAATAGGACTGCACCCACGCATCGTCAAAGGCCAGCATGTCCTCGATCGTGCCTTCGACCATGACCTTCTTCTGCCCGAGCACCGCGATGCGGTCGCAAACCGAAAACAGGCTGTCGAGGTCGTGAGTCACCATATACACGGTCAATCCCAGAGTGTCGCGCAGTTTGGCGATCAGCTCGTCGAATTCGGCTGCACCGATCGGGTCGAGACCTGAGGTCGGCTCGTCGAGAAAGACCAGCGCCGGATCGAGCGCGAGCGCGCGCGCCAGTGCCGCGCGCTTGATCATGCCGCCGGAGAGTTCGGACGGATATTTGTCGGCGGCTTCCGGGGCAAGACCGACCAACTCGATCTTCAGCTTGGCCAGCTCGTCCATCATCGCCTGCGGCAGGTCGAGATATTCGCGCATCGGCACCTGGATGTTCTCCTTCACCGTCAGCGAGGAGAACAGGGCGCCGTGCTGGAAGAGCACGCCGAGCTTCATGTCAAGCGCGAGGCGCTGGGCCTGCGTCGCCTTGTCGAAATCCGTGCCGAAGATGCGGATATTGCCGGAACGGCGCGGCAGGAGACGCAGCACCGTGCGCATCAGCACGGACTTGCCGGTGCCAGAGGCGCCGACAAAGCCGAGAATTTCGCCGCGATAAATATCGAGGTTCAGCCGATCGAGCACGATATTGCTGCCGAAGCCCACGGTCAGATCCTTGACCGAAAGTACGACATTATCCTGTTTTTCAGGAGCCTGATCCATCTGTGCCCCTAGAAATCGATGGCTGCATAGAACATGGCGAAGAGACCGTCGACGAGGATGACGACGAAGATCGACTTCACCACGGCCGCCGTGACATGGCGTCCGAGCGATTCGGCGCTGCCGCCGACTTTCAGGCCCTCCACCGCGGCGACGATACCGATGATCAACGCCATGAAGGGCGCCTTGATCATGCCGGAAACCACGGTCGAGAGATCGATGGCTTCCCGCAGACGCGACAGGAACGTGTCGAAGGTTATGCCGGAATAGGCCCAGGCGACGCAGGCCGCGCCAAACAGCGCGGCGAAGTTCGCAATGATGGTGAGCAGCGGCAGTGCGACGGTCAACGCCACGAGCCTTGGGAAGACGAGCACGCCGACGGGGCTGAGGCCCATGACCTTCAGCGCATCGATCTCCTCGCGCATCTTCATCGAGCCGATCTCGGCGGTGATGGCGCTGCCGGAGCGGCCGGCAATCATGATCGCGGTCAAGAGAACACCGATTTCGCGCAGCTGCAGGATGCCCACGAGATCGACGACGAAGACCTCCGCCCCGAAATAGCGCAGCTGGAATGCGCCCTGCTGGGCGATGATCGCGCCGATAAGAAACGACATCAGCAGGATGATCGGCACGGCGCGCACACCCATATGGTCGATCTGATGCACGATCGCCGCCGGTGAAAGCCCGCTCCGGCGGCCGAGCTTCAGCTGCGCGCCGCGCACCGCCGAGCCGAGAATGAACATGGCTGCGACCATATCCTCCCAGGCATCCACCATGACGCGGCCGACCGGCGAGAAGATCCGCTCGAACAACGTGACCCGCTTTGCCTTTTCCGTGCGCGGCTCGGCAAGCTTTTCGGGCAGAGCGGACACGAGGTCTGCATAACGCTCGCCCTCGCCGTCTCTGAGGTGCACCTCGGCGCCGCCGGATTGCCGCTCGGTGATGGCGCGACGCAGCAGCCAGGCGCCGGCCGTATCCATTTCGGAGACCTCACTGAGATCGACCTCCAGCGCACCGCCCTTGCCCGCGGCCAAGTCGGCAAGGCGCTTGGCACCGGTAACGGCGGTCGTGTTCACCCAGTGGCCGGACAGGCGCCAAACCTCCCCGCCATTCTCCGGCAGGCTTTCGCTCACGATATCGGCTGAGGGGCTGGCGGCTGTGGTCAAGTCTCTTGCATCTTTCCGTGCTTGCGGCACAACATGCGCCTGTCTTATCGGCTCGCCGGCCATCTGTCACCGAATGAACCGGCAAAAGCCCGTTTTCGCCTCGAATTTTTCGGGGCCAGCCAGGATCCCGCCCCATGCACCGCAGATTGCGCGCAACCGCCGAAACCTTCCCGATTGCCGGAGCCTTCACGATTTCCCGCGGCGCCAAGACGACGGCCGACGTCGTCGTCTGCGAAATCGAAGCCTCCGGGCAGGTCGGCCGGGGCGAATGCGTGCCCTATGCCCGCTACGGCGAATCGGTGCCCGGCGTGCTCTCTGCAATCGAGGAGATGCGCGGTGCCGTCGAGGACAGCATCGGCCGCGAGGCCCTTGCCCGCATCATGCCGGCTGGAGCCGCCCGCAATGCCATCGACTGCGCCCTTTGGGACCTCGAGGCGAAACTTTCGGGCGTGCCGACCTGGCAGGTCATCAATGCCGCCGCCCCGCGGAAGCTCGTCACCGCCTACACGCTCTCGCTCGGCGAGCCCGAGGCCATGCAGCGCCAGGCCGCCGAGCATGCCGGCCGCGCCTTGCTCAAGGTGAAGGTCGGCACCGCCGACGATGCCGCCCGCATCAGGGCCGTGCGCGCCGGGGCGCCCGACAGCGCGATCATCCTCGACGCCAACGAGGGCTGGACGCCCGAAAACCTCGCTTATCACTTCGCGATCTGCGCGGAGGCCCGCATCGCGCTCGTCGAACAGCCGCTGCCGGCCGGAAACGATGCGGCGCTTGCCGACCAGGCGCGGCCGATCCCGGTCTGCGCGGATGAGAGCGTTCATCGCACGGAGGATGTGGCAAAGCTCGTCGACCGCTACGACGCGATCAACATAAAGCTCGACAAGGCCGGCGGCCTGACGGAAGCGCTGGCGCTACGCGAAGCCGCCCGCGAACACAGGCTGAAGATCATGGTGGGCTGTATGGTCGGCACCTCGCTTGGCATGGCGCCGGCGGTACTTTTGGCGCAGGGCGCCGATTTCGTCGATCTCGACGGCCCCCTGCTGCTGGCGCACGACCGAGTGCCTGGTCTGCAATACGAAGGATCGTCGGTCTATCCGCCGGAAGCGGCACTCTGGGGCTGAAGGCGCGCGGCAAAAAACCGGCCGGCGACGACGCAGGCGAGACCGGCCGCGGCGATGCAAGACATCAGGTAGAAGCCGTGCACGCCGTACCAGTTGAAGGCATAGCCGGACAGGAAGGTCGCGATCGCCGTGAAGATGCCAGTGTAGAAGTAGTAGAGCCCCTGCGCGGAGGCTTCCTGCTCTTCCGCCACGCGATCCACGAGGCGGCTCTGCACGCTCATATGGATGATGGCATAGGTGAAAGCGTGCAGGCACTGCAGCACGAAATAGCCGGCGAAGGACATGTCCATCGGAAAGATGATCCAGCGCAGGACGGCAACGCTGCTGCCGGCGATCATCATGGACCACAGATTGAAGCGTCGGCGGAGCTGGACGGCGAAGAGGAAGAACAGAATCTCGGCCATGACCCCGGCGCTCCAGAGGATGCCGACATCCACGCCACTGAAGCCCATCTTCTGCCAATAGATCGCCGAGAAAGCGAAGAGCATGGCATGGCTGGAATTCACCAGCGCGACGCCGATCAGCATGAACTGCACATCCGCCTGCCGGAGCGTGCTTTTCGTCGGCATGGTGGCGATCGCCGAAATAGGCGATGGCCGGCGCGGCTTGCCGACCCGCGGTGCGATCACCGCGCCGAGCATGGTCAAAACAAAGCCCACCGCCATCGCCGGCAGCACCATGGCGCCACCATAGAGGCCGGCGAGCCAGCCGCCGATCATGGTGGCGACGATGAAGGCGAGCGAACCCCAGAGGCGCATCCGGCCGTAATCGAAATTCCAGCGCCGCACGCCCGACAGCATGATCGCCTCGGTTATCGGCACATAAGGCGAATAGACCGCGCCTTGCAGCGTGTAGAGCAGCAGTATCGGCCAGAACGATCCCGTCGCGAAGAGCGCGATTGCCGTCATGAGCGACAGAACGGCCGACCAGGCCAGCATGATCGAGCGTTCGCCTATCCGGTCGGCGATGACCCCGGCCACCGGCGCGCTGAAGACGCGCACAAACATCGGCACGGCCAGGATGATGCCGATCTGGAAATCGCTCATCGATAGCGTTTCGAGCCAAACGGGAAAGAACGGCAAGGCGATGCCGTTCACCATCATCGGGGCGCTGAAAACGAGGGCGATGCGCGCGACGAAGAACGGCGGCGCGCCTGATGTCACGGTGAACCCGGAAGGGGCGGTCATAGCGGGGAACCTGTCTTGGAATATCCTCGCTCTAGCACGCCGATGTACGTACGCCAATCCGCTATTTCTGCCGGGTGATTTCGTGTCGACCGCCCCCGTCTCAAAGTGTCAGGCGGCCTCTGCCCCTGCTGTTGCAACCACGCCAAGGCTCCGGCTGGCGATCGACACGGGCTCTGGCACCGCCGTCAGCGTCTGCCAGGTGATCAGCTCCATCTCGCCATCGTGATGCTCGGCAATCGCCGTGCAGCTTTCCACCCAGTCGCCGCTGTTGATGTAGCGGATGCCGTCGATCTCGGTGATGACTGCATGGTGGATATGGCCGCAGATGACGCCGTCGGCATCGTTGCGGCGCGCTTCCTCGACGACCACCTTCTGGAACTCGCCGATGAAGTTCACCGCCGTCTTCACCTGCTGCTTGGCCCAGGACGAGAAGGACCAGTATGGCAACCCGAGGCGGCGGCGGATGGCGGCGAAAACCACATTGATGGCGATCGCCGCGTCATAGGCCCAGTCACCGAGATAGGCGACGACACGGGCATGGCGCACCACGACGTCGAACTCGTCGCCATGCAGCACGAGATAGCGCTTGCCGTCGGCCGCCTCGTGGATCATGCGCTCGGCCACTTCTACGCCGCCGAAATGCGTGCCGGGGAAATCACGCAGGAATTCATCGTGATTGCCGGGGATGTAGATGATGCGCGTGCCCTTGCGCGCCTTGCGCAGGATCTTCTGCGTAACGTCGTTGAAGGACTGCGGCCAGTACCAGTTGCGCTTCAGCCGCCAGCCGTCGACGATATCGCCAACGAGCACGATCGTCTCGGCCTCGTGATAGCGCAGGAAGTCGATCAAAAAATCCGCCTTGGCCGCTTTCGAGCCCAGATGCACATCCGAAATGAAGAGTGTGCGGAAGTGGCGGACATTGGGATCGGCAGGCGTCGGGGTCATGTGATTCGTCTCCGGTGGCCGGCCGCCGCGTTCCGTTCGGGAGCGGCGGCTTTCGTCCCGTTGAAACCAGACTCCTGTTTCAAATTGATGACACACCTATGCCTTTTCCGTCCTCAAATAGGCATTGCACAGGCCGGCGAATGCGGCTTTATGGAAGGTTACGGGAACTTCACGTCGCGACGCGTTCGTGGCATGTGAAGCCGCAACGAAAACAGCATATGGCAGGAAACATCATGAGCACGGGTGACAAACCGAGGACGCAGAACGGCCCAGTCAGTGGCGACATCGACCAGCAGGCTCTCTTCTTCCACCGCCATCCCCGCCCCGGCAAGCTCGAGATCACCGCAACCAAGCCGCTCGGCAACCAGCGCGACCTGGCGCTTGCCTATTCGCCCGGCGTCGCCGCGCCCTGCCTTGCCATCCGCGACAATCCGGAAACGGCCGCCGAATACACGGCACGTGCCAATCTCGTCGCCGTCGTCTCGAACGGCACGGCCGTTCTCGGCCTCGGCAACATCGGTCCTTTGGCCTCCAAGCCGGTCATGGAAGGCAAGGCCGTCCTCTTCAAGAAATTCGCCGGCATCGACGTCTTCGACATCGAAATCGACGCCCCCACCGTCGACGAGATGGTCAATGTCGTCTCGGCACTGGAGCCGACCTTCGGCGGCATCAACCTCGAAGACATCAAGGCGCCGGAATGTTTCGAAGTCGAGCGTCAGCTGCGCGAGAAGATGGACATCCCCGTCTTCCACGACGACCAGCATGGCACAGCCATCATCGTCGCAGCCGCCGTCTTGAACGGCCTGGAGCTGGCCGGCAAGGCGCTCGGCGAGGCCAAGATCGTTGCCTCCGGCGCGGGTGCGGCGGCGCTCGCCTGCCTCAACCAGCTCGTGGCGCTCGGCGCGAAGGTTGAAAACATCTGGGTGCACGACCTCGAAGGCCTCGTCTATAAGGGCCGCGAGGTCCTGATGGACCAGTGGAAGGCCGTCTATGCGCAGGAGACAGACAAGCGGGCGCTTTCCGAGAGCATCGACGGCGCCGACGTCTTCCTCGGCCTCTCCGCCGCCGGTGTGCTCAAGCCGGAACTTTTGACCCGCATGGCAGAAAAGCCGCTGATCATGGCGCTCGCCAATCCCACGCCGGAAATCATGCCGGAAGAGGCCCGAGCCGTACGCCCGGACGCCATGATCTGTACCGGTCGCTCGGATTTCCCGAACCAGGTCAACAACGTTCTCTGCTTCCCCTATATCTTCAGAGGCGCACTCGATTGCGGCGCGCGCACGATCAATGAAGAGATGAAGATGGCCGCCGTGCGCGCCATCGCAGCCCTTGCCCGCGAGGAAGTCTCCGACGTCGCCGCCCGCGCCTATTCCGGCGATACGCCGAGCTTCGGCCCGAATTATCTGATCCCCTCGCCCTTCGACCAGCGCCTCATCCTGCGCATCGCGCCGGCCGTCGCCCGCGCGGCGGCAGAGACCGGCGTGGCATCCCGTCCGATCACTGATTTCGACGCCTATCTCGACCAGCTCAACCGCTTCGTCTGGCGCTCCGGCTTCATCATGAAGCCGATCTTCGCCGCCGCGAAGAAGGCCGAGAAGAAGCGCGTTATCTTTGCCGAAGGCGAAGACGAGCGCGTGTTGCGCGCCGCCCAGGTCTTGCTGGAGGAAAACACCGCCCTGCCGATCCTCATCGGCCGCCCGCAGATCATCGAAACGCGCCTCAAGCGCTACGGCCTGCGCGTGCGTCCGAATGTCGATTTCGAGGTGGTCAATCCGGAAGACGATCCGCGCTACCGCGACTATGTCGACGAATATCTTCGCCTCGTCGGCCGCAAGGGGGTCAACCCGGAAGCCGCCCGCACCATCGTACGCACCAACCAAACCGTCATCGGTGCATTGGCCGTCAAACGCGGCGATGCGGATGCCCTGATCTGCGGCGTCGAAGGCCGTTATGCCCGCCACCTGCGAGATGTCAGCCAGATTATCGGCAAGAAGCCCGGCGTGCTCGATTTCTCGGGCCTCAGCCTGCTGATCTCGCAGCGTGGCGCGACCTTCTTCACTGACACCTATGTGACGATGGAGCCGACCGCCGAGGAAGTGGCCGAGATGACCATCATGGCCGCGCAGGAAATTCGCCGCTTCGGCATCACGCCGCGCGCAGCTCTGGTTTCCCATTCGAACTTCGGTTCGCGCGACTCGGACAGCGCCTTCAAGATGCGCCGCGCCATGGAGCTTGTCCGGGAACAGGCGCCGGACCTCGAAGCCGATGGCGAAATGCACGGCGACGCCGCCATTTCCGAGGCGCTGCGCCTGCGCGTCATGCCGGACTCGACACTGACGGGCGAAGCCAACCTGCTGGTCTTCCCGAACCTCGATGCCGCCAACATCACGCTCGGCGTCGTCAAGACGATGACGGACAGCCTGCATGTCGGCCCGATCCTGCTGGGTGCCGCCCTGCCCGCCCACATCCTGTCGCCGTCCGCGACGTCGCGCGGCGTGGTCAATATGGCCGCACTCGCCGTTGTGGAAGCCTCTTACCCGGCTTGAAGTCAACGGAATGATTGGAAAGACGGCCGCCGGTTCTCCGGCGGCCGTTTGCGTTTTCTAGGGCTTGAGCAGCTCCACCCGCCGCGTGATGCCGATCGCCTGCAAGAACGCCTCGTCGTGGCTGACAACAATCAATGCGCCGTCATAGGCCCGAAGCCCTGCCTCCACCGCCTCGATGGAATCGATGTCGAGATGGTTGTTCGGTTCGTCGAGGATGAGCAGCGGCGGTGGTGCACCGCCACCAAGCACGCAGGCAAGACCGGCGCGTAGCAACTGCCCGCCGCTGAGGCTGCCAGCGATCTGCAAGGCCGCATCGGCCCGGAACATGAATCGCGCCAGCGCTGCCCGACAGGCATTCTCGCTGGCTTCTGGATTGAGCCTGCGAAAATTGTCGCGGATGGTGAGGCTGGCATCGAGCAGGCTGACGCGCTGGTCGAGCATGGCGACATCGGTGAAGACCTGTGCTCGCCCCTCGAAGGGTTGCAATTGCCCCGTCAAGAGGTTGAGCAGCGTCGTCTTGCCGGAGCCGTTCGGCCCGGTCACCGCAATGCGTTCCGGTCCGGTGACCGTGAGAGAAAGTCGCCGAAGGACCGGAGATTCCGCGCGATACCCGGCCGTCACGCCGTTGAGCTTCAGCACCGTCTTGCCGGCGGCGAGATGGGTCGGCGGCACGGAAACGGTGAGCGGTTGCAGAACCTCGATGCGACCCCGCGCGCTCGCCACGGCCTCCGCCGCCTGTGCCTGCCGGCTTTCGGCAAGGCGCGCCTGCACGCCGCCGGTCACCTCGCTGCGCTCCTTCATGGCGCCGAGCACAATGCGCGGAATGTCGCCTTTCGCCTTCTTGCGCTTGCCGGCGCCATCCTTGCGCGCTTTGCGCTCGGCCACGGCCTGCGCCGAGCGTGTGAGGTCAGCCACATGCCGCTCCGCATCGGACAATTCCCGCTGCGCCGCGGCCAGTTCCAGCGCCTTGCGCTCGCGATAGGCACTCCAGTTGCCGCCATAACGCGTGGCGCCGAGCGAGGTGAGCTCGACGATGGCATCCATCGTTTCCAGCAGCTCGCGGTCATGGCTGACGACCACGGCACCGGCCCGCCAACCGGCAAGCATGTCGATCACGGCCTGCCGTCCCTCCCGGTCGAGATTGTTGGTCGGCTCGTCGAGGAGCAGGAAATCAGGCTTGCAAAAAAGAAGAGCCGCAATCGCCGCGCGCGTTCGCTGGCCGCCCGACAGCGCCGCAAGGTGGGTGTCGGCCACGGCATCCAGCCCGACATGAGCAAGGGCGGCAGCAAGACGCGTCTCCAGCGTCCAGTCGGCGTCTGCCAATGCTTGGGCTTCCGCCTGGCCACGCTCAGCACGGCGCATTAGGTCAAGCCCTTCTTCAATGCCGAACAGGCTGGCAATCGTTTCCTCTGCCCCGACCTGCACGCTCTGACGCAGCATGCCGATCGAGCCATCGACGGACAGGGTGCCGGAAAGCGGTTGCAGATCGCCGGTTATCAGCTTGAGCAGCGTCGTCTTGCCGACGCCGTTGCGTCCGACAAGGCCGACGCGTTCACGACCGAAGCTCAGATCGAGATTGGAGAGAAGCGCGTGGCCGTCAGGCGTGGACCACGAAATTTTCGAGAGAGTAATGGACGGCATGGATACGAATTTCCCCGAGGACAAAACGAAGTCGATTTGTGGTCGGGTTGAAATCCATGCTGCACCATCCGGTCGGCGTTGACGACGGGGCCTATGTAGAGCCCGATCGGCGGCGTTGCAAGAGCAACCCGCCGATCGGGTTATTCGAAGACCTCAGGCCGGAGGCTGGTCGAGACGCTTGGACCATTCGTCAGCCTTGCCAAGGCCGGCATCGCGCCAGGGCGAGCCCTTGATACCGAGCTTGCTGCGCAGTCGCATGCCCGAGATGATCCAGCGGTTCATGCCGGATGCGATGAACGGCAGCGAGGCGATGTGAAGGCCGGTGAACGGCAGGAACGGATTGCGGCGAAGCGAACCGTATATCTCGATGCGAGTCGTCGTCTTGTAGCTCGGGCTACGGGCATGGAAGCCGTGCGTGTCGGCGACAATGAGCGTGTTGGCCTTAACGGTCATCTTTACCGGCTGACCATAACCGAGCGCACCAAGCTCGTCCGGCATGATGCGCAGCGAGCCGCGGGCGGAATAGATGTTTTCGATCGCATCGGCGTTTTCGCTGATGCCGCGCTCCCAGGCGAGACGCTGCGGCGTCATTTCATGCGAACCAGGCACATAGGCGAAGGGGCCGTCTTCCTCACCGACATCGCGCAGGAACAGCCAAGCCTTCGCCGTCGGCTGGAACGTATCGCTGTGCAGCGCCGTCTGCGGATCCGTCGAACCGGCAGCAACGACGGACGGCAGGGCCATGACGATCTGTACCACCAGCAGCGGCTGGCCGTCATGGGACGAAACGTAGCGCAGCAGATTGGCAAGGCGCGGGTCGTTACGTGCGGCCTTGAAGCCCGGCAGCGTTTCGAGATCACTATCGTCGATGATCGCGCGGCGGGTGACCGTCGCGCCCTGCTTCATATCGTAACGCTCGAAATCCCGCTCGGCCAGCTCGCGCGTAACGGCGGCAAAGACCTCCGGCGACAAAAAGTTCTCGATCTTGACGAAGCCGGTCTCGGCATATTGCCGGCGGTGGTCCGGCGCGACGAGGTTTTCCAGCTTCCTGCGGCGCCAGGCGGCCATACGCATGGCCAGCGAAACGCGCTTTTCATGCAGGCCCTTTTTGTTGAGCCACTTGCTGCCAATGACAGGGTTATCGGCAAAGGACTTCGCGCCCGATGCGAGCGCGAGCGCGTAGATCGGGCTCAACAAGACTGACGATATCTTCATAGTCACCTGCCTGCGGGATGAATGTGCCGCCGGTTGGGCGATCCGCACCATAACCGACTGTTGTATATGCCGAGAGTGCTACACCAAGCCCCGCGCGAGATCAATTGCGCCGCTCGCGCAAAGGTGATTACGTTATTCATATTATCTCTCCGGGCGTTAATCACAAATCCGGGAGCGCGTTGCACGGCGCGCGCAGAGGCTTATGATAGGTGCATGTGCTCAAGGCGGGCGTCAGACCGCCCTCCAGTCTCTCTTGCAGGATATCAGGACGTGAAAGGACGCCTCCGCTTCTTGTTTGCGATCGCAACCGGCCTGCCCCTGCTCGTCTCGGGCGTCGCGTCGGCGTCCGACGTATGCGAGCGCATCCAGGCGGAACTGGCAAATCTTCCCCGTGTCGTGGTCGACACGACGAGCGCACGCAAATATGCCGGCGCCATCGCCCGCCAGAACATCCAGCTGCGCAAAGCCAGAAGCGACCAGCGCCGCCTCGGCTGTTCGTCCGGCAGCATCACCGTCTTCGGCGGCGAAAACGAAGCGGCCTGCGACACGCTCGAAACGGTCATCGGCAAGATGGAGCGTAATCTCTATATCCTCGACCGCAAGCGCCGCGAATTCGCCGACGGCACATCCTCGCAAGGGTCGCGCAACCGTCTGCTCGCCGCGCTGGAAACGAACGGCTGCAATGAAGAAGCCAAGGTGATGCCGATCGCCGCGACCGAGACTCTGCGCACCCTGCAGGACGACACACGCACCCTCCCGCTTGGCATCATGCCTGAAGACAGCGGCCGGCTACAGCTGCGCTCGCTGGGGGGCAGCGCCGGCCACGGCAATCTGCGCACCGTCTGCGTGCGCACCTGCGATGGCGGGTTCTTCCCGATTTCCTCGGGCGCGACACCGCTTGATTTCCGCCGCGACCAGAAGGTCTGCGCGATGATGTGCCCGCAGACGGAAACGCAGCTTTTCTACCAGTCGATGACGCCGGGCCAGGAAACCGAGCAGATGACGTCCACCGTCACCGGCCGTCCCTATCGCGATCTCGAACATGCCTTCAGCTACCGCACGCGCGACCTCTCGAAAGCCGGCACCTGCGGCTGCAATCTCTCCGCCTATTATCAGGAAATGATCAAGCGCCAGAAGGCGATGAAGGGCGAGACGGCGGCCACAACAGAGGAAGCTCTGCCGGAAACCGGCTCGATCACGACGATCACCACCCGGCAGGACAAGCAGGAAACCATAAAGACCCCTGCCCAGATCGAGGATCGCGTCTACGATCCGACACGCCACAAGGTTCGCACCGTCGGTCCCGCCTTCCTGCCGGAAAATGAGTCCGCCATCGATCTCGGCCGCCCGGCCGATGCCGGCGTCAACTGATCGGCTTATCCGGCCGCCGGCCAGCGCTCCTCAAAGACCAGCTCTTCCAGCGGCAGGCGCTGCCGCCATCCCTTCACCGCCAGTTCCGGTTCGGCATAGAGCTGATCGACGAAGCCGACACAGAGCCAGGCAACGATTTCGACATGCGCGGGAATGCCGAGGATTGCGCGGATATCGCTGTCGTGGAAGATGCTGACCCAACCGACGCCCACCCCTTCTGCCCGCGCCGCGAGCCAGAGATTCTGTACGGCGCAGACTGTGGAATAGACATCCATGCGCGGATTGTGCGTGCGGCCCAGCACCACCGAGCCCCCGCGTGTCGGATCGCAGGTCACGCAGATCGACAGCGGCGCCTTCAGGATGCCCTCGAGCTTCAGCGCGCGGTACTGCGCCTGTCGCTTGCCGGAAAACATGTCGGCCGCCTCGGCATTGGCCTTAAGGAAGGCGCCATGCACGGCGCGGCGCGTTTCCTCGCCACGCACCAGCAGGAAATTCCACGGCTGCATGAAGCCGACCGACGGCGCGCTGTGCGCGGCGTGCAGCAGGCGGCCGACGAGATCGTCGGGCAAGGCGTCGGGCAAAAACTGGTCGCGCACGTCGCGGCGTGTTTCGATGGCGCGATAGACGGCTCGCCTCTCCTCAAAAGGAAAGGCATCCGCCCGGACGAGCGCGTCCGAGAGTTCTGTTCGCATCGTTTTCTCCCCAACAATGCGTCCAACCTGCCGCCGTCCGCGCGGTTCGGTCTATCTCGTCAGGCCGGTCTTCTGACTTCGGTTCCCGCGGCCCGCGCCTGCCTTCCCGGTTCAAGAACCAGTGGCAAAAGCCTGAATCGATTCAAGCTTTTACGGCGCAAGCCATCCCCGTTACAGCGTTGGGCACGTTCCGGACCTGGGCATTGCGCCCGCACCGGATTCCCGATTCTCCCGTTTAAAAACGGGCACCTGACAGGAGGATATGCGCATGGCTTTCCGGCGCGATCAAGTCTGCCGGCGTCGCACGCCTGTCTCATAACGACTTGAGGGCTAACGTTAAGCCGCGCGCGCCGCGCCCGCTTCAGCCACCGCGTCGGCGTCGATATCGCCGGCATGAACGGCGCGGTTGCGGCCCGCATGTTTGGCTGCATAGAGCGCGGCGTCCGCCATAACCATGACGTCGTGCAGGCTGCCGCCATGATCGGGGAACTGCGCGATGCCGGCGCTGCCGCCAATGAGCAGAAGTTGGCCGTCATAGGCGATCGGCATCTGCGCATCGAGCACCAGAGCTTCGGCAAGTTGCACGAGGGCTTCGCGGGAAAAATCACCATTCAGGAGAATGGAAAATTCGTCGCCGCCGAGGCGCGCCACCGAGCCCTGGGTGCCGACGCGCTCGGAAAAGCGCCGGGCGACCGCCTGCAACACGACATCGCCGGCCGCATGGCCATGGCGGTCGTTGACAGCCTTGAACTTGTCGAGGTCCAGCGCAAGGATCGCAAAGGGCTTGCCGTTGGCTTTCACGATGGTGCGGCGGACCTCCTCGTCGAAGCCGCTGCGGTTTTTCAATCCCGTCAAAGGATCGTGCCGGGCGAGGAAGGCATTCTTCTCCTCGCTGCGTTGGAGCGCCTTGACCAGCCCGGAAAAGCGCAAGGTCACGAAGAGCATGACGCTGGCGAAGACCAGCACGAAAATGGCGATCTGCGGCAGGGCGGAGCGCCACACGAAGGATCCCGGCATGTTGGGACGCCAGGAGGCGACCATCGGATTATAGGCGTCGCCTCCGACCGGCGTCATCACGAGGCCCGGCTCTTCGGTGACGATAGGAGTGAATCCGAGATCGTGTACGCCGAGCCGCCGCTCCGCATTGGACAGCATCTTCTGCGATACAGGCTTGACTGTGATGAGCAGCGTCGGCTCCAGCCGGCTTGCGGGAATGTAGAGCGATTTCGGAACAACGGCCTGCACGACGACGATGCTCATGACGCGGTCAATAAGACGCATGCCCGAAACGTGGATCTGCGGCAGCGCCGGGGTGAGAAGATCCGGGTCTTCCTTAGCGCGCGCCACCTGCCAGCCACCGCGATCCGGTGACAGCGCCTCGCGATAGGCCCGCTCGGCGCGGCGGGTGAGATCGCTCATCCATTGCAGTTTTTCGCGCGCCTTGCGGTCGGAAACCTTTTCGCCGCGATGCACGCCGAGGATTTTTTCGCCGTCCGGCGATGACAGAATCATCCAGGAGAAGCCGAAATCGGACCACATCCAGTCGCGCATCTGGTCGCGTACGAAGTTGTCGTCCGGCATGCCATGGGCAAGCGCTGCGAAACTCTTGTCCCAGAAGGACAATTGGCTTTGGTATTGTACCACCTGATCGATCTGGTGGCTGAATTCGTTGCGGACCAGCGTGCGCTCGGTCTCGGCGACAAAGCTGTCGGCGCGTTCGATGGCGTAGTCGAGGACGAAAAAGTTGGCGGCACCGAAAAGCCCGACGATCATGACAGCCGCAGCGCGGATCGCAAAACCCACCCCGCGCCGTTTTCCCGGCGGCCTCTCGTCCGTCCTGTCCGTCATCGACAACCCTGCCTGTCCCCACCCGGTTCCGGGTATTGTTGAACAGAGGCTAATTGGCAGACCGCAAAAATCGCTTAAACAGCCTGGTGAGCGAAAGCTTAACTTACGTTCACTGTAAGTTGTGAATCAGGCCGGCGCATAACGCACAAAGGCAAACTCGCTGCCGTCGGGCGACCAGTTCGGCACGTTCATCGTGCCCTGCCCACCAAAAAGATCGAACAGAATCCGCGCGTTACCGCCGTCCGTGTCCATGAGGCGCAGCCGCACGTCTAGATCGCGTGGATGATCGGAGACATCGCCGTCATAGGAAAGCACGAGCAGGTGTTTTCCATCGGGCGAAGGATGCGGGAACCAGTCGCCATAGGGGCTGTCGGTGATGCGTGTCGGCTCGGAGCCGTCAGGGCGCACCCGCCAGATCTGCATGCGGCCGGTGCGGCTGGAATTGAAATAGAGCCATTCCCCATCCGCCGAGTAATCCGGCCCGTCATTGCGCCCTTCCCCAAAGGTCAGCCGCTTCTCCTCACCGCCGGAGACTGGAATGGTGTAGATATCGAAGACATCGTCGCGGATGCCGCAATAGGCCAAAGTCTGCCCGTCCGGCGACCAGCCGTGCCAATAGGACGGCAGGTTCGGCGTCACCAGTTGGGGAACACCGCCCTCGGCCGGCAGCACATAGATCGCCGACTTGCCGAACTCCACCTTGTCGCTGATCGCCAACATAAGTCCGTCGGGCGAAAGCCCATGGTCGTTGTTGCAACAGACGGCAAAGCCGGTATCGACCCGTTCTGGCGCACCGCCGTCGAGCGCCAGCCGATAGAGCAGCCCATCGCCATTGATGACGAGAAAACGCCCGTCCCGCGAAAAATTCGGCGCCTCCACCAGCTGCCCGGTCTGCCAGACGACACGCGTTTCGCCGGTGACGATGTTGTGGATCTCGACCGAGCTGCGCATATCTCACTCCAACCATTGAATCGGAATGTTAACCGTTATCGACCACCTTCTTCAACATAGGCTTTCTCAACCGCGCTTTCCTGTTTTTGTCGGCGAGCTCCACACCCGAGACGGCCAGCAGCTTGCAAAGCTGGCTGTGGCCGTAAGCTTTCACCTCGAAATCCGGCTGACAGGCTTTCAGGGCTTTCATGAGATCAGGCAAGCCAACCCACTCGTCATCAAGCGGCGGCGCGGCGACGAAAGCCCGTTGCAGCACGTCCGCCGCCAAGGTACGCGCCGGTTTCATCTGCCGGGCCGTTTGCCTGGCTTGGCTTTTCGGGGCATCGACAACCTTGAAGACATCGCAGGCGCTTCGAAAGCGCGCAGAGGCATGCGTCGTGCCCATACCGACGAATGTCCCGCCGCCCCGCCTTATCCGCATCGCCAATTGCGTGAAATCACCATCGCACGTGGCAAGGCAGAACACAGTTGCATCGGTGGTGTGAAGCAGGTCCATCGCATCGATAACAAGAGCGATGTCGGCGCCGTTCTTTCCCGCCGCACCTGCAACCGTCTGGCAGACCGTCAGAGCGTGACGCGGGACCATTTCCAGCCATGGGGCCAGAGCCGACCTAGAAAAGTCACCGTAAACGCGACGATGAAACAGGAAACCCTGTTGCTTGGCCTCATCGAGAATGACGGCGGCGAGTGACGGCGGCATGTTTTCCGCGTCGATGAAAAGCACCGTATTTTGTTCGCCCATTCGCTACCATCTCCCAAGCATATGGGAATAGTAGCAAACGGCGGCCAGGTCGCAATCGAAGGGCCGCCTTTTGCTTGCGTGCGGTTAACGCGGCACTACCCGCGGTCACGATACCGGTTGGTTATCGGGTAGCGGCGGTCGCGGCCGAAATTCTTCTTGGTGATCTTCACGCCCGGCGCTGACTGGCGGCGCTTGTATTCGGCAATGTAGAGCAGGTGCTCGATGCGGTGCACGGTTTTGACGTCATGGCCGCGCGCGACGATGTCCTCCGTGCTCATCTCCATCTCGACAAGGCATTCGAGGATGTCGTCAAGCACCGGATAGGGCGGCAGGGAATCCTGGTCGGTCTGGTTCGGCCGAAGCTCGGCGGACGGCGCCTTGTCGATGATGTTCTTCGGAATGACCTCGCCGGTCGGGCCGAGCGCGCCTGGCGGCAGATGGGTGTTGCGCCAGCGCGAGAGCGCATAGACCTGCATCTTGTACAGATCCTTTATCGGGTTGAAGCCGCCGTTCATGTCGCCGTAGAGCGTGGCGTAGCCCACCGACATTTCGGACTTGTTGCCGGTCGTCACGACCATAGAGCCGAACTTGTTTGAGATCGCCATCAGGATCGTACCGCGCGCGCGGCTCTGGAGGTTTTCCTCTGTGATGCCCTCTTCCGTTCCCTCGAAAGTCTCCGACAAGGCGGAAAGGAAGCCGGTCACCGGCGCCTCGATCGGCACGATATCGTAGCGGCAGCCGAGCATCTTGGCGCAATCGGCGGCGTCCTTGAGGGAATCCTGCGAGGTATAGCGATAGGGCAGCATGATGCAGCGCACCCGCTCCTCGCCCAGCGCATCGACGGCGATTGCGGCACAGATCGCCGAGTCGATGCCGCCGGAAAGGCCCAGCACGACATTCTTGAAACCGTTCTTGTTGACGTAATCGCGGAAGCCGAGCAGACAGGCGCGGTAATCGGCCTCCTCCTTTTCCGGAATGCGCGACATCGGCCCGCCGTCGCAGACCCAGCCATCGCCGTCCTTCTTGAAGGTGACCAGCGCGACGGTCTCCTCGAACTGGCTCATCTGGAAGGCGAGCGTCTTGTCCGCATTGAAGGCGAAGCTCGCGCCGTCGAAGACCAGCTCGTCCTGGCCGCCGAGCTGGTTGGCATAGAGCAGCGGCAGGCCCGTCTCGATGACCTGCTTCAGCACGACCTGGTGGCGGATATCGACCTTGCCGCGATAATAGGGCGAGCCATTCGGCGAGAGCAGGATTTCCGCGCCGCTTTCTGCCAGCGTCTCGCAAACGCCGAGGTCGCCCCAGATATCCTCGCAGATCGGAATGCCGAGCCGTACACCGCGAAAGTTCACCGGACCCGGCATCGCGCCCTGATCGAAGACGCGCTTCTCGTCGAATTCGCCATAGTTCGGCAGATCCACTTTGTCCCGAACGGCAATCACCTTACCGGCGTCGATAACGGCAACGGCGTTGAAGCGGCCGGTCTCGTCTTGGCGGGGAAAGCCGATGATGACGCCGGGTCCGCCGTTTGCGGTGTCGGCGGCGAGTTCGTCGATGGCACGACGGCAGGCCTTCAGGAAGGCGGGCTTCAGCACGAGATCCTCAGGCGGATAGCCGGAGATGAAGAGTTCCGTGAGCAGCAGCAGATCAGCACCCTGCCGTGCAGCATCCTCGCGGGCCGCGCGCGCCTTGGCGAGGTTGCCGGTGACATCGCCGACAACAGGGTTCAATTGCGCAACCGCGATACGGAGCGTCGCCTTTTCAGTCTCGGAAGTCATATCTGCAGACCCGTCTTTGCATTGTGTCCGATCCTGCGCAGCCGCACTCTCGAACGGTCGAGAAGCTGTTTAGAGCATGATGCACGTTTTGGGAATGAAAAGCCGGACGATTTTGCGGGCGCTCATGCGCCAAGGCCCTGTTTTCAGCGGGTTCCCGCCGCCGGTGCGGCTATGCAACAGGCGGAACCAAAGCATGCTGAGAACGTTTCAGAAACCGTTCATGTCCTGTTCAAGATGACATCCGTATGACAGATACACGAAAGTTTCATGAAGTTTGGAGACGGCGTTGGCCCTGTTCACTCCCGCAGCCGTGGCAATGGATGCCACAGAAGGACTTGTCGTCGAGGCAGGCTTCCTTGCGCGCCATGCAAAGGCGCTTGCCGTCCTGCGCTCGCTTGCCGTTTCCGGCCTTCTGGCACTGCTGACGGTTGTCGTCGTCGAACTTATCACGCGCGGCTCCTTTGAGCAGACCTGGATCTATTTCACCAATCTCGAACAGCCGGCTTGGACCACGACGGGCGTCTTCTTCCTGACCTATCTCGCGCTGGATGCAATCATCGGCCGCCAGCACAAGGGCGTGCTTTTCGTCGCCCCTCTTGTCGTGCTGATGGGTGTCATATCGCAGCAGAAGCAGGTTTTCCTGACGGACCCGCTCTATCCGACGGACCTCTTGTTCGGCCGCCAGATCATGGAACTGATGCCGGTTCTCGTACAGGACCGCCCTTGGACGGCTGCCGGCCTTGCCGTGGCCATCCTCATCGCAATTGTCGGCCTCGTCAGCCTTTGGGTGTTCGCCTGGCGCCGATTTCGGCCGCTGACGCGCAAGGAGCGTCTTTCCCGCCTCGCGATCGCGCTGCCGCTGCTCGCGGGCTTCGCCTCCATCATGGACTACAACGATTTCTCCTGGGTTCGCGACCGCCTCAAGGTGTTCCCGATCATGTGGGACCAGGCGGAGAACTATCGCCACAACGGCTTCGTCATGGCGTTCGCCATCAACCTGCCGATGGCCAATGTTCAGGCACCCTCGGGCTATATGGTCGATGCGATCGACAAGATTCCTTCCAAGCCGCTGCCTTTCGGAACGACGCATCGCTCCAAGCCCGACGTCATCGTCGTGATGAGTGAATCGCTGTGGGATCCGATGCGTATCGACAGCGTCAAGCTTTCGCAGGATCCGATGCCGGTCATCCGCGAAAACGAGGGCGGTAACGTTTTCTCGCCGGAATTCGGCGGCCTGACGGCCAATATCGAATTCGAGGCGCTGACGGGCTTCTCCAACGCCTTCCTGCCGACCGGCAGCATTCCCTACCAGCAATATATCCGCAAGCCGATCCCCTCGCTGGCCACGTTCTTCCGCGCGGAAGGCTATACAGCGCGCGCCATCCATCCGTTCTCGGGCTGGTTCTGGAACCGTTCGAGCGTTTACAAGGCCTTCGGCTTCGAGACCTTCAAGGACGTGGACAAGATGCCGCCGCTCGCCAAGCGTGGCAACTTCACATCCGACGAGGCGCTGACCAAGGAGATCATCCGTCAGGCCGATCTGCAGGAGGATCCGTTCTTTTTCTTCACCGTGACGCTACAGGGCCATGGCCCCTATGACGACGGCCGCTACACGAAGACGGACATCACACCCGAAGGTAAGCTGGACGCGCGCGACAACCGCATGCTCGCAAGCTATGCACAGGGCGTCAAGGAAGCCGACCAGAGCCTGAAGATGCTGATGGACTGGGCCAAGGAGCGTGACCGCGAGACGATCATCGTCGTCTTCGGCGACCACCTGCCACCGCTCAACACGGTCTACCAGAATTCCGGCTACATGAAGGGCATCACCGCCTCGCGCAAGGGCTCGACCGAGCAGATGAAGAAGGAACACGAAACCCCGCTCGTCATCTGGTCGAACAAGACGGGTGCGGAAAAGGATGTCGGCACGATCAGCCCGGCCTTCCTTTCCTACTACATCCTCAAGGAAGCCGGTTTCGAGCATCCTTATTATACGGGTTTCCTCGGCGCCGTGCATGACAAGCTGCGCGTCATCGACCGCTACATGCTGATCGACGCCAAAGGCAACGGCACACCGGACTGGGCCCGTAAGAAGAAAATCGACCCGCTGGTACGCGACTTCCGCTTCCTCCAGCACGACATCATGTTCGGCAAGCAGTATGGCCTGGAGCGCTTCTTCAACTCCCATGCCGAACTGATGAGCGCAGGCTACTGATTCCGCCCACAAAACGAGGCTAGACTGGGGCTCCGATTCTCTTGCGGAGCCCCGCCATGAAACCTTTCGACGACGCCGCCCAGATTCTGTTCGGCAAGCCCGCCGACCAACTCGATGAGACCGAGCGCGAGGTCCTGCTTCATTCCCGCGAGGGGCGCATCCTGTCGGAAGACAGGAATGTCGCCTATCAGTCGAAGCAGGCAACCGGCGAGCGGGTCGCCGATGCCATCGCCCGCATCGGCGGCTCCTGGGCTTTCATCATCGGTTTCCTCGTCTTCCTACTTGCATGGACGGTGGTCAACACCATCCTGCTGAGCAAGAACGCCTTCGACCCCTACCCCTTCATCTTCCTCAATCTCGTGCTTTCCATGCTCGCCGCCCTCCAGGCGCCGATCATCATGATGTCGCAGAACCGACAAGCCGCCCGCGACCGCTTCGAGGCTTCCAAGGATTATGAAGTAAACCTAAAGGCCGAGATCGAGCTCATGGCGCTTCACCACAAGATTGACACGCATTTTCTCGACGAGATTGCCGCCTTGAAAATGGAGGTGCTGCGGTTGCATGACGTTCTGCGCGACAAGGGGTAATACGTGACACAGTTGTGGTTGCATAAATCCAGCCTACCAATCTATAGGAGAAATTAAGATTCAGATTGCATCATAAGCGTGCATCCACTTCCGGATGCGGGAATGCCAAGTCGTCAGACAGTCTCAAGGAGGAGATGTCATGTACGTTTTGTCCCGCCTGTCGAAGGATCGCGCCGGCACATCGGCACTGGAATTCGCGATCATCGCGCCTCTATTCTTCCTAGTCCTCTTTACGCTGATCGCTTACGGCATCTACCTTTCTGTTACCCATTCGGTGCAGCAGATTGCGGCGGATGCCGCCCGCACAGCGGTTGCCGGCCTCAACGCGAACGAGCGCGTCACACTGGTCAATCACTATCTCGATGCCTCGCGCTTCAACTACTCCTTCCTCAACCGGCAGAAGATGAACGTGCAGGTGGCCGACGATCCCGGAAATCCGGATCAGTTCACGGTGACCATCTCCTACGATTCCAGCGACCTCCCGATCTGGAAGATGTTCACCTTCGCCCTGCCGCAGGAAAAGATCGAGCGCTATGCCACTGTGCGCGTAGGGGGCATGTGATGATGAAGCGCCCCTCCACCGTCCTTGCTGATCGCTCCGGCAATATCGGCACACTCGCCGCTCTCAGCCTGCCCCTGTTGGTCTTCTCCATCGCGCTCGGAGTCGACTTCGGTTATCTCACCGTGCAAGAACGCCAGTTGCAGGCCTCCGCAGATCTCGCCGCCATCGCCGCGGCCGCCAATATCGGGGAGGCCGCGAAATCGGCGGCCGCCTATTTCGCGCTGAACGGCATGCCTGTCACCGTTACCGACAAGGATGGTGATACCGTCATTCAGGCTATCGCGCTGCCGCCCGGCACCAAGAGGACGCTCGCGACGGCACAGATCGAGCGCGGTCGCTATAGCGCCGATCCCGATATCACCCCGGAAGCACGCTTCAAGCCGGCCAGCACCGATGCCGACGCCGCACGTGTAACGCTCACCCGACCCGCTGATCTTTTCATCGCGTCGATCTTCACGCACCAGCCGCCGGTTCTGTCGGCCGTCGGCTCGGCCGCCCGCAACAAGATCGCGGCCTTTTCGGTGGGCACCCGGCTTGCCAGCCTCAATGACGGCATTCTCAACGCGCTGCTCGGCCAGCTTCTGGGCACCAAGCTTTCGCTGAAGGTGATGGACTACCGTGCGCTCGTCGATACCGACATTGCCGTCAATCCATTCCTCAAGGCCGTTGCGACGCAGCTCAACCTTACGGCAGCGACCTATGAGGACGTGCTGAATGCTGGCATTACCATGCCGCAACTTCTCGCTTCCATGAGGGCCGTCGATGGACTTTCCGCCACAACCAAATCGGCGCTCCGGCTGATCGAGCACGCAACGGCGAGCAGCAAGGTCAAACTGCCGCTATCGCGCATTCTCAACATCGATCCGAAGAAGGGCCTCGCCGTCGCCACCGGCGGCGATTGGCAGATGGCGGTCAACGCGCTGCAGATAATCTCGGCCGCAGCCGCCCTTGCCAATGGCAAGAACCAGGTAGCGCTTGATCTCGGCACGTCGCTGCCCGGTCTTGCCGCAGTCACCGTCCGCCTCGCCATTGGCGAGCCGCCGGTTGAGACGCCCGCCCACCGTCTGGGCGAACCCGGCAGCGCCGTCCGCAGCGCGCAGACGCGGCTTGCGGTGGAAGTCAGTTTCGACGGGCTTGCGGCACTCGCCGGCCTGCGCATCAAGCTACCGCTCTACGTGGAGGTCGCCGCGTCGGAAGCCAAGCTCGCCGACATCCGCTGCCTCGGCGGCAAGGCGGAGAATGCCAATGTCTCGGTCGATGCTGTACCGGGCGTCGCTGAGATCGCGCTCGGCAAGGTCGATCCCTCGGTCCTCTCGGATTTTTCCGATGACGCCCGTGTCCAGAAAGCGCGTATCCTCGATTCCGGCCTCGTACGCATCGATGCCATCGCCCATGTCGAGGCGAAAAACCTCGGCCGTACCCGCCTCGCCTTCTCCCCGACCGAAATCGCCGGGCGGACGGTCAAGACGGTCTCGACACGCCACACGCTGACCTCCTCGGTCACGACGCTGCTTCAGAACCTCGATCTCGACATCCAGATCCTGTTCCTCACGCTTGGTACCCCGAAAGCGGTGACATCCGCCCTTGCCTCCACCTTGGCAATGGTGACGGCGCCTATCGACGAGCTGCTCTATAACCTGCTGCTGGTCGTCGGCGTCCGGGTCGGGGAAGCGGATATCCGTGTCACTGGTGTGCGCTGCCAGCGCCCGGCTTTGGTGCAATAAAGACGGCAGCGCGCCTCACCTGCCCTGAGCGTATTGAGGCGCGTCGTCAGCAATCTCGTAGTAATCGCCCTTGTCAGCACAGAAGATGTGCACGCCGATCTTGAGCCCCGTCGGCTGGTCGAAGGCGCCAGCCATGATCGAGGTATAATCCGATCCGTCGCCCTTCCAGAACAGGGCCGAACCACAGGTGCGGCAGAAACCGCGGCTTGCCGTCTCGCTGGCGCGGTACCAGGTGACGCTCTCGGCCCCCTCCACCGCCAAGCCGTCATCCTGCACATTGGTCGCCGCATAAAAATGCCCCGTCTGCCGGCGGCACTGGCTGCAATGGCAGGCGGTCACCTCTCGCAGCTTGCCGGACGTGCGAAACCGCACCGCACCGCACAGGCAATGTCCCGAATGCGTCTCGCTCATGTCTCCCCCTTCGAGAACCGTTCAGAATTCAATGATCTTAGGTGGTGATGCGCCACCCGGGCCGCTTTCGCGCGGCAAGGCATGGCGCGGGCAAGCAAACGAAAACCGGGCCAGCTTTGTCAGCGGGCCCGGTCCTGTCAAATTCACATTCCTGAATGCTTGCATCAGCGCCGCTAATTTACGGAACCGAAGCGTGAACGGATAGGGATCAACCGTTCACAACCATCCGCTTTTCGTCGCGGCCGCCCTTCATGCGCTCGGCAAGAAGGAAGGCGAGCTCGAGGGCCTGGTCGGCATTGAGGCGCGGGTCACAATGGGTGTGGTAGCGGTCTGCGAGGTCATCGCCCGACAGCGCGCGTGCGCCACCCGTGCATTCCGTGACATCGTTGCCGGTCATCTCGATATGGATGCCGCCCGGATGCGTGCCTTCCGCGCGGTGGATCTGGAAGAAGCTTTCGACTTCCGACAGGATCCGCTCGAACGGACGGGTCTTGTAGTTGTTGAGCGTGATCGTGTTGCCGTGCATCGGATCGCAGGACCAGACGACCTTCTTGCCCTCGCGCTCGACGGCGCGGATGAGCTTCGGCAGGTTGTCGGCGACCTTGTCGTGGCCGAAACGGCAGATCAGCGTCAGGCGGCCGGCCTCGTTGCTCGGGTTCAGGAGATCGATCAGCTCAAGCAGGCCATCGCCGGTGAGCGACGGGCCGCACTTCAGGCCGAGCGGGTTCTTGATGCCGCGGCAATATTCGATATGCGCGTGGTGGGCCTGGCGCGTGCGGTCGCCGATCCAGATCATGTGGCCGGACGTGGCATACCAGTCGCCCGAGGTCGAATCGACGCGTGTCAGCGCCTGCTCGTAGCCGAGCAGCAATGCCTCATGGCTCGTGAAGAAATCGGTCTCGCGCAGGTTCGGATTGGTTTCCGGCGTGATCCCGATGGCCTTCATGAAGTCCATCGTTTCGGAAATCCGGTCGGCGAGCTTGCGGTAGCGCTCGGCCTGCGGGCTATCCTTGACGAAGCCGAGCATCCACTGGTGCACGTTGTCGAGATTGGCGTAACCGCCCATCGCGAAGGCGCGCAGCAGGTTCAGCGTCGCGGCCGACTGACGGTAGGCCATGATCTGGCGTTCCGGGTTCGGAATACGGGCTTCCTCGGTGAATTCGATGCCGTTGATGATATCGCCACGGTAGGACGGCAGCGACACATCACCCTGTTTCTCGATGTTCGAGGAGCGCGGCTTGGCGAACTGGCCGGCAATACGACCGACCTTAACAACAGGTTGTTGGGCGCCAAAAGTCAGGACCACGGCCATCTGGAGGAAGGCGCGGAAGAAGTCGCGGATCGTATCGGCGCCATGTTCGGCGAAGCTCTCGGCGCAATCGCCGCCCTGCAGCAGAAAACCCTTGCCTTCTGCGACATTGGCAAGCGATGCCTTCAGGCGGCGGGCCTCACCGGCGAAGACGAGCGGCGGAAACTTCGCAAGGCGCTCTTCAGTCGCCGCCAATGCGGCGAGATCCGGATATTCCGGAACCTGCTGGATGGGCTTCTGCCGCCAGCTGGTCGGGGTCCAATTCTGTGCCATGATACTCACCTGTCCTGAGCGCTCGCGAAAGCCTGCGGGCGCCCTCCGTTTTGAAGATGCGGGCTTATAAACCGTTAGATGGTTCTTGCATAGCCGAACTTCCAGCGGTCGCCGAGGCAATTGCGGCGCCGGTGTTTTCATGTGACAGGCGGCAGGCAGACGATCAGGCCCGGGAGCGACGCGATGCGGTCCCGAATGCGAATATCCAGCTCGAAACAGGCTTTTGCCTTGCCTTTCGCGGTTGCGGCCTGTCGTTTCCCAGCCATCGGCTGAACAGAGTGTTCACCCCTTGCAGGCCGCGCCATTCCTCCCGCTCCAGCGGGTCGGCGAAAGGATCGCGTTGTAAGCGTCGCATTGCAGCCTTCTGTCGGTCGAAGGCAATCATCCATTCCGGGGTCATGACGAAACTCCTCGTTTGCGGTGTTCGTCATGGAAGTAGCCACCGTCCTGTCGTCTTCGTAGATGCGGAAATGAAACGTCCGTTTCACCGGTGAGCGATACCGGCGGCGGCTTTTGCGCTATGAAAGGAGACCAAACGAGGGACCGGATATGTCGGAAGTCGACTGGAGCGACCTGCAGCTTTTCTTCCATGTCGCCGCCGAGGGCGGACTTGCCGGTGCGGCAAGCATCACCGGCATCAGCGCGCCGACGATCGGCCGCCGCATGCTGGCGCTGGAGCGCACCATGGGCCGCACGCTTTTCGTCCGCAGCCAGCAGGGCTATCGGCTGGCACCGGACGGCATGGTGCTGTTCGAGCATGTGCAGACGATCCGCCGCACGACGGCAGATATCACCCGCTGGCATGGCGAAGCCTTCGCGCTACCCATCGTCTCGATTGCCGGCGATATCTGGCTGACGGGTTTCGTTGCCGATAACACGGGCGCGCTGCGCGGCGCGGAAGACAGTTTCCGTCTCTGCTGCAAGCGGCTTCCGCCCGGCGACGACCTCGCCTATCGCCACGGCATGATCTTCCTCCTCCACGCCGCGCCGAAGACCGGCAATCTCGCCGTGCGCAAATCCGTGGACGTGACCTATGCCGTCTACCGCGCGTCGGGCCACGCTTTCGAAACGGATCTGCCCTGGGTGTCTATCGGCACGGAAGTCGCGGTCTCGGAGCCGGAAAAATGGGTTTTCCGCCATCACGAGAATCAGATCCACACCTGGACCAACGCACCCGACATCCTTGCCCGGCTGATCGCCGGCGGCGCGGGGCGTGGCGTGCTGCCGACCTTCGTGGGAGACACGATGCCGGGGTTGATGCGCGAGGGCGAGCCGATCGAGGCCCTCACCCACCCGCTGTGGCTCGCCGTCAACGACGACGACCGGCACCGGCCGGAAATGCGCCTCGCGCTCGACCGCCTCGCCGCCCTCTTCAAGAGCCACGAGGACCGTTTTGCCGGCCGCCGTCCGGCGGTGGCAAAGGCGCCGCCGCTTAGAGCCGCTGGCCGTTCCTGATGCGGTAGCTCGGCTGGTACATCGTCACCAGCTCTTCGGATGCCGTCGGATGCACCGCCATGGTGCGGTCGAAATCGTCCTTGGTGACGCCGGCCTTCAGCGAAATGCCGAGCAGCTGCGCCATCTCGCCCGCTTCGTGGCCGAGGATATGCGCGCCCACCACCTTGCGGTCCGCCGCATTGACGACGAGCTTCATGATCGTCTTTTCCTGCCGGCCCGACAGCGTCGCCTTCATCGGCCGGAATTCGGCACGGTAGATTTCGAGATCGTCGAACTTTTTCGCCGCATCCTCTTCGCTGAGGCCCACCGTACCGATTTCCGGCTGCGAGAAGACGGCGGTGGCGATGAGGTCATGATCCGGCGAGACCGGATTGCCGCGGAATTCCGTCTCGATGAAGCACATAGCCTCATGGATGGCGACCGGCGTCAGCTGCACACGATCCGTCACGTCGCCCAGCGCGAAGATACCGGGCACGTTGGTGCGCGAGAACTCGTCGACGATAATGGCGCCACGCTCGCTGGTCTTCACACCAGCCGTCTCCAGCCCGAGGCTGCCTGTGTTCGGCACGCGGCCCAGCGCCAGCATGACCTGATCGACGACCAGCGTCTCGCCGCCTTTGGTCGCGACCGACCGCTTGCCATCCGCCGTCTCCGAAACGCTGGTAATGAGGTCCTCGCAAAGAACGCGGATGCCCTTGGCGACCATCGCCGCCTGCAAGCCCTGGCGCATGTCATGGTCGAAGCGCGAAAGGATCTGCCTACCGCGATAGATCAACGTCGTCTCGACGCCGAGACCGTGGAAGATGTTGGCGAATTCGACAGCGATATAGCCGCCGCCGGAGATGACGATGGATTTCGGCATGTCCGGCAGATCGAAGGCCTCGTTGGACGAGATGCAGAGCTCATGGCCCGGCAGGTCGGGGTGCGGCGTCGGATGCCCCCCGACGGCGATCAGGATGCGCTCGGCCGTCACCAGTTCGTCGGTCGCCGTTAGGCGAAGCGTGTTCGGGCCGACCAGCACGGCGCGGGTCGCCAGAATGGTCGCGGCCGCATTGTCGAGACCCTTGCGATAGAGGCCTTCGAGACGGGTGATCTCCTTCTCCTTGGCGGCGACGAGCGCCTGCCAGTCGAAGGTGGTCTCGCCGACCGTCCAGCCGAAACCGGCCGCGTCCTCGAAATGCTCAGGAAACTGCGAGGCGTAGACATAGAGCTTCTTCGGCACGCAGCCACGGATGACGCAGGTACCGCCAAAGCGAAACTCTTCCGCTATCGCGACCTTCTTGCCCATGCTGGCGGCCAAACGCGCGCTGCGCACGCCACCGGAGCCTCCGCCGATGACGAAGAGGTCGTAGTCGAATGCCGTCATTGTGATCTCCTGCGGGCAAGGCTGGCCGGACGGCCGAAAGGGATGCGGCGGCGCGAATCCACCGACCGGTTTTCTTCATATAGGAACGCCGCAACCAAAAGGAAAAGAGTGTTGCGCAACGATCTGCACCGCGGACCGTGAACGCAGCGCGACGCCCAACAGTTTTTTCTAAAAAAGCAGGCGAATCCCATTTACGGCGAGATAAAGGCACCGTAGGAATCGATCGCCCGATTGTGGGCTAACCGGATGATAGATATGGCTAAATCTAAAGTTTTCGCAGCATCGGCACTGGCACTCGCCATGCTTGCAGGCCCGGCTCTCGCGGAAGACCTCGTCTTCCAGCTGAAGAATGGCACCAACTCCGTCCTGACCCGTTTCCACACCTCGCCCGTCGGCGTCGATAAGTGGGAAGACGACGTCTTCGGCGAACAGGTCCTCAACCCCGGCGAGACGATCGAAATCACGATCGCCGACGGTCGGGACGTCTGTAACTACGACATGCGTTTCGAATTCGCCGAGGAGTCCGATCTTGATACGACCACGGACACGCAGAACCTTTGCGAACTCGGCGAATACACGATCCACGAATAAGCCGGCGAAGAATGAAAAACGGGCCGTCTCTGAAAGAGGCGGCCCGTTTCATCACGAAGGATATGAAAAGGCGGCCCGGAGGCCGCCTTTATGTTTGTTCGCTTACTGCTGCGGCTGCTTCGCTTCGCCACCTTCGGCGGTTGCCGGGGCGCCGAGAATGTTCTGCAGCTTCTTGCCACTTTCGACCTGCAGGTCGCGGCCGATGCCGGCAGCCCAGATTTCGGCGGCCTTCATCAGGCTGCGCGTGGCGATCGGGCCGTCCGACAGGAGCTTCTTGCCGACCGGCGAGGAGTAGAAGTCGGCGATCGCCTTCAGCTCGTCCTGCGTGAAGGTCTTTGCGTAGATCGTCGCGGCTTCCTTTTCGAGATCGGCGCGGCGCGGTGCAAGTGCCAGCGCCTGCTCGTCAACGGTCGCGTTGATTTCCGCCTCATGGTTCGGGGAAGCCTGAATGAGGGCCGCCTTGGCGCGCATGGCAAGGCTCGGCAGGATGTTGTCGAAGCCTGCAGTCGCCGCGATGGCGTCGATGGCGGTGCGCGCGGTCTTCAACTGCTCTTCCGAGACCTCCTGCGCCTTGGCGGCGCCGACGAGGCTTGCCGAAACGATGAGGGTTACCGCGAGGGTCCGGCCGAAACCAGCAAAGTTGATCATGTCGGTCTATGCTCCTGTCTATTCTTTCGCCGTCAGCGTGCGCGCACCAGCCGGACCGGCGATGATGGCAAGCGACGCCATATTGATGAAGAGTCCGTGTTCGACGACACCGGGTATGTCATTGAGGCTGCTTGCGAGCGCATCTGCATCAGGAATGCGGCCAAAAGATGCGTCGAGAATATAGTGTCCACCATCCGTCATGAAGGTGCCGTCACCGGAGGCGCGCAGCGTGAGCGGACCGGAAAGCCCAAGGCGCGCGGCTGCTTTCTCGATGGCGATGCGCGTGGAGACGAGGCCGAACGGATTGACCTCGATCGGTAGCTTGAAAGCGCCAAGCGTCTCGACCACCTTGGTCTCGTCGGCGATCACGATCATGCGGGCCGAGGCGGCCGCTACGATCTTCTCGCGCAGGAGCGCGCCGCCGCCGCCCTTGACGAGGCGCAGCTGGCCGTCGACCTCGTCGGCGCCGTCGATGGTCAGGTCGAGTTCCGGCAGTTCATCGAGCGACTTCAGAGGCACGCCGAGTTCGACGCAAAGCCGCGCCGTGCGCTCGGAGGTGGGCACGCCCTCCACCTTGAGGCCGCCAGCAACCTTTTCCGCCAGAAGCCGGACGAATTCTTCCGCCGTCGAGCCGGTGCCGATGCCGAGCCGCATGCCGTCTTCCACATGGGCAAGAGCGGCTTCCGCGGCCTTGATCTTCATTTCCCTGGCGTCCATCCGCCACGCACTCCTTAAAAGCAACCCGCCGGCCCTTCACGCGAAGCGGCCGGAAATTCCGGTGAGACACTTACACGCACCGCCCGGCAAACGAAAGCCAAAATCGCGGCGAAGCCGGTGGTTCACGGTGTCGATAAAAGGTAACGGCACAAGGCGATTGCAAATGCCGCCTCCATCGCCTACCGGAGAAACCCGCCTCCCATCTCTCCTGCAAGGTTTCCCATGTCCGCTTCTCTCGTTGTCTTCGATCTCGACGGTACGCTCATCGACACCGCACACGACCTCGTGGCGAGCCTCAACCACACGATCGGTCTCGAAGGCCTCGATCCGGTCGGCTATGGCGATCTCACCTATCTCGTCGGCCATGGCGGGCAGGTCATGATCAAGCGCGCCTTCTCGCTGCGCGGCCGTGACATCACCGACGGCGAACTGGAGCGGATGCTTGATGTCTTCGTCCAGCACTATGCTGAAGCAATGCCGGGCGTCTCCGTGCCCTATCCGGGCCTCGTCGAGGCAATGGACCGCCTCGCGGACGCCGGCTACCGCCTTGCCGTCTGCACCAACAAGATGGAGGGCCTTGCCCGCCGCCTGATCGACGGCCTCGGCCTGACCGCCCGTTTTGCCGCGATCACCGGCGGCGACACGTTCGCTGTCCGCAAGCCCGATGCCGAACACCTGCTCGGCACCGTCCGCCTGGCGCAAGCCGATCCGAAGCGCACGGTGATGGTCGGCGACAGCCTCAATGACATCCTGGTCGCCCGCAATGCCGGCGTGCCCTCGGTCGGCGTACCCTTCGGCTATTCCGACGTGCCGATCGCGGAACTCAAGCCAAGCCATGTCGTCACGCATTTCGACGAACTGACGCCCGACCTCATCGAACGCCTGCTCGCACGCTGATCAAAAAAGGCGCCGCGTCCTTCAGGATACGGCGCCTTCGATATTCGTTGCCCCTGGACGCTGTCAGCCCTGAACCTGCCGCGCCTTCTGCGTTGCGGCGAAAGCCTTGCGCATATAGTCGTCGCGACCATAGACGTCGTCGAAATATTCGACTGCGCCGTCCTTGTTCGGCCATGCCGTGAAATAGGCGACGTAGATCGGGATATCGGCCTTGACGTTGATACCCTTGTTCTTGCCACCTGCAATTTCCTTGGCGATGTCGGCTTCCGTCACGCCGAGCACGGCAGCAGCCATCTTGCGGGGTTCGGCAAGGCGCACGCAGCCGTGGCTGAGAGCACGCATGTCCTTCTTGAAGAAGCTCTTCGACGGCGTGTCATGCATGTAGATGGCATGGCTGTTGGGGAAGAGTATCTTCAATTCGCCCAGCGCATTGTCGCCACTCGGCGGCTGGCGAACGGAAATGCCCGATGTCGAGCCATACCAGTTGACGGAGGACGACGGAACCGCCCTGCCACCCACGGCCACTTCATAGCCCATGCGGTCAAGATAATTCGGGTCGTTGCGCAGCTTGGGCAGCATCTCGTTGATGATGATCGACTGCGGCACGCCCCAATAGGGGTTCACTTCTACGGTCTGGATGCGGTCCTCGAAGAAATAGGTCTGGTTCGACTTCGAGCCGACGACCGTGCGCATCGAGAATTTTTCCTGACCATCCTCGTAGTAATAGACCTGGAAGGCCGGCTGGTTGATAAAGACGTGGCGCGCGCCCAGATCGACAGGCAGCCAGCGCGCCTGTTCGAGCGCCACTTCCAGCTTGGCGATCTTGTCGGCAGAGCTGTCGCCGCCAACCATCTTGCGGATCGAAGCCTTCCCGACCACGCCGTCTGGCTTCAGGCCGTTTTCCTTCTGGAACGCCTCGACAAGCGACACCAGTTCCGGCGTGTATTCCGGCGTGTCCTTGTAGCCGGCAATCGTGAGGGAATGTTCGGTCTTCAGCGCATCCGAGCCGTGCTTGACGATACCCTTGACGATGTTCGCCAGTTCGGGATTGCTCTGACCGGGCTTCAACAGTGTGCCATCGGCGATGACGACACGATCGTCCGCGCCGCTTTCGGCCTTCAGCTTGGCAAGCTCGGCCTTCAGCGCCTGGAAATCGGCACTCGCCGGCGAGCGGCTTTCCAGATAGCCCTTGACGTTGCTGCTCATCGCCACGTTCTTCAGAGCCGCGACGATATTGACGTCCTTGCGCTTGAAATCGTGGTAACCGGAGATGCGGTTCGGATCGATGCGGCCGCGCACGGCGTCCTGCACATAGGTGGCGACAGCGGACGACAGCGCGATCTCGAAAGTCGCAAGCTCGTCATAACGCTTGTTCATGTCGGCGGCGTCGAAGCTGTCGGCGGGGATCTTGACTGCGTAGTCCCAAGGGTCGAGGCCCACGGTCGCGGCATCGGCGAGGACGGCAATCGCGCTCTTCGCCTTCTCGTTGATGCCAGTGCCGTCGATCCAGACGAATTTCTTCTGTGTGCCGTAGAATGCTTCGACCGCCTTGGCGGCGTCGGGCGTCGTGCGCACATTGACATTGGCGAAGGCGGCGCGCACGCCGGCATCCCCGGCCGCAGGAATATCGACAGTGATCGAGCTCGTCACGACCGGGTCGGCGAGCTTCTCGACGGCGACGCGCTTAAGGCCGTCAGCCTTGTAGGTATAGTAGCGCGGGCCGGTAACGCGCGGCAGCGGCTTAGCCGCCTGCTTCGTTTCCGCCGGCAGAGGAAGCCCGGTCGTGACACCGGGCAAGTCTTCGCGCACGGGCTCCTTCTTCTTCCCGCGGAAGATATCGAACAGCGTCAGGGCGTTGGCAGGCGCAGCGTGGAGCGTGATGGTGGCGCAGGAAAGAGCCAGCGCGGCGGCCAGCACGGCAGTCTTTGTCAGCTTCATAAGTAATCCATTCCCCGTATGAACCGCAACGCGCGGTCTCTGGCGGCGCCCGAACCAGCAGGCCGGTAAGTTATAGGAAAGGATGGTGAATGAAAAGGAAACGCCCCTTCCCGCCAGCCCTGTAAAACCTCACGTCTGCGTGACGCCGACACCTGGAAAACCAGACGGACGAGCATGCGTAAAAATTTGAATTGGCGGCGAAATTTCGCGCGGAAAGTGAGAATTCCGGCCCGTCTGCCGAAAGGCATCGAAAAAACAAGCCGGCGATTGTGATGGAAAAAGCACAGCGTTGCGAGCAGCCCTATGCGTGGTCCCGGTCCGTCCGCCGCCTAATCGATTTTAACCGAAAGTCTCGACTTCTCCCGCCATTCCGCGCTTGCAACCGGGTCGCAGATAGGCCAGAGATTTGCGCGATTTTTCGCGCCAGCGCGGCCTTCCAAACGGCCCGCGCTCGCCCGGCCTGCCGCGTCCCATGCGGCGGCAAGGCCGGCGGCACACCGTAACGCATGGGCTCGGAGAAGCGGGAAGCATTATGACATCGACGCGCACGGAAACGGATACATTCGGCCCCATCGAAGTGGACAACAGCCGCTATTGGGGCGCGCAGGCCCAGCGCTCTCTCGGCAACTTCAAGATCGGCTGGGAAAAGCAGCCGCTGTCGGTCGTGCGTGCGCTCGGCATCGTCAAACAGGCTGCCGCCCGCGCCAATGCCGAACTCGGCCGCCTCGATCCGGCGCTTGCCAAGGCCATCACGGAGGCCGCGCAGGAAGTCATCGACGGCAAGTTGAACGATCATTTTCCGCTCGTCGTCTGGCAGACGGGATCGGGCACGCAGTCCAACATGAACGCCAATGAAGTAATTTCCAACCGGGCGATCGAAATGCTCGGCGGCGTCATGGGCTCCAAGAAGCCGGTGCACCCGAACGACCACGTCAACATGAGCCAGTCGTCGAACGATACCTATCCGACGGCCATGCACATCGCCTGCGCCGAGCGTATCGTCCATGACCTTCTGCCGGCGCTTAAGCACCTGCACGCCGCGCTCGAAGCCAAGGTCAAGGCCTTCGATCACATCATCAAGATCGGCCGCACGCATACGCAGGACGCAACGCCGCTGACGCTCGGCCAGGAATTCTCCGGCTATGCCGCGCAGGTCGCCTCCTCCATCAAGCGCATCGAGATGACGCTGCCGGGCCTGTGCGAACTCGCCCAGGGCGGCACCGCCGTCGGCACGGGTCTCAACGCCCCGATCGGCTTTGCCGAAAAAGTCGCCGAGCACATCGCTTCGATCACCGGCATCGCCTTCAAGACCGCGCCGAACAAGTTCGAGGCGCTCGCAGCCCACGATTCCATGGTCTTTTCGCATGGCGCGATCAATTCGGCCGCCGCCGCGCTCTTCAAGATCGCCAACGACATCCGCTTCCTCGGCTCCGGCCCGCGCTCGGGCCTCGGCGAACTGGCGCTGCCGGAAAACGAACCTGGCTCGTCGATCATGCCCGGCAAGGTCAACCCCACCCAGTGCGAAGCCCTCACCCAGGTCTGCGCCCAGGTGTTCGGCAACCACGCTTCGCTGACCTTCGCCGGCAGCCAGGGCCATTTCGAGCTGAACGTCTTCAACCCGCTGATGGCCTACAACTTCCTGCAATCCGTCCAGCTCCTGTCGGATGCCGCGATCTCCTTCACCGACAATTGCGTCGTCGGCATCGAGGCGCGCGAGGACAACATCAAGGCGGCGCTCGACCGCTCGCTGATGCTCGTCACGGCACTTGCACCGAAGATCGGCTACGACAACGCCGCCAAGATCGCCAAGACCGCCCACAAGAACGGCACCACGCTGCGTGAAGAGGCCGTCGGTGGCGGTTACGTCACCAACGAAGAGTTCGACGAAGTTGTACGCCCGGAAAAAATGATTATGCCGGGTTGAGGAAGAAATCCCTCATACTCTATTGATGAAGGCCGTAAATCCCCGGATTTACGGCCTTTTTTCTCGCACCACTTACGCAACGGGAGACACAATCGTTAATCCTTCGCAAAGCATTTTCGCAGTATTTTGCGGGAGCTAACGAAAGAGCCAGGAGCAGCCGAAATGAACACGGCAGTTGCGCAAAAGGTCCAGGTGCCGGATATCGCGGCGCAGGTGACGTATGCCATGCGCATAATGGGTGTATCGCCCATTCCTCGAAACTACGAGTTGTTCTACGAGGCCTATATCGGCTCAAACCCCAAGCTGACGCGCGAACTCGCCGCCCTCGGCAGCAAGGCATCGCAGGAAGAACTCGACGAAATCGGCATGCAGTATTTCGGCCACCATCATGGTGTGCCGGCCATCGATGGCGCCCATACAAAGATCGTCGGCGAGCTGGAAGGACTGCTGCGCCTCCTGAAGCAGGAGCAGACCTCGCTCGAAAGCTACAACAAGCTGCTCGACGAAACCTTCGTGCGCATCAACAACAAGAATTCGGCTAGCGTCGATATCATCAAAGGCGTCATCGGCGTCCTGACGGAGGCGACCGGCGACACCATCAACCAGGGCAAGGTGATGGTGGAGAATGTCGCACAGAAGTCCGTCGAGATGGACAATGTGCGCAAGGAACTCGACGAATACAAGCGCATCGCCAACACGGATTCGCTGACGCAGCTTTCCAATCGCCGCGCCTTCGACGACAAGCTCTCCGCTATCTACAATTCGACGATGACGCGCCACGTGACGGCGCTGATCATCGCCGATATCGATCATTTCAAGAAGATCAACGACACCTACGGCCATCCCGTCGGCGACAAGATTCTCGCCTCGATCGGCAGCCTCATCCGCGCCAATGTGCGCAAGGACATCCTAGTTGCCCGCACCGGCGGCGAGGAGTTCGCGATGATCGTCGAGGGCAACACCGAGGAGGAGGCAATGGCGATTGCCGAGCGCATCCGCACTGCCCTTGAGCACACGCCCTTCAAGAACTCCAAGACCGGCGTCAACTACGGCCCAATCACCATCTCGCTCGGCTTTTGCATGGCCTCCGGGGCGGAAGGCCCCGGCGAACTCTATTCGAAGGCCGATATCGCCCTCTATTGCGCGAAAAATGGCGGCCGCAACCGGACCATGGCCTATGAGGATGGAATGAAGAAGGACTTTTCCAAGAGCTGGCTGATTTATCGCAAATAGACCTCGAGATATGCCCTTCGAGACGGCGCCTTCGGGCGCCGTTTGCTTTTACAGTGTTTTTTGAAATCCGGCGGAACCACGGCGACACCGGCGCGTTTTTGCGGCACACAGGAGGACTACGCCATGCAAACCGGATTTCTCGAAATCACCATGATTGCCGCCCTGATGCTGAGCAGCCTGGTCTGGATCCAGCCCTTCTAAGGGCCTGTTCCCGCCGGAACATCGCTAGATCAGGCAACACCGTACAACGTCCCCATCAGAACACGACGCCAGGCACGAACCCCACCGGCGCTCCAGATAGGGACCAAGACTATGAACAAGTTCGCACTCGCTCTTATCGCAGGCATTCTTTCTACCTGCGGCGTCGCTTCGGCCGCCGACAATGCCATCGACCCGATCGAAGTCGCGTCGCTCTCTTCATCCACCCAGAAGGTTGGCTGGCTGCAGGTCCTCTCCGGCGGCAAGCCGATGAAGTCGGAAAAGAAGATCGCCGCCGTTTCCCGCGCCCCGATCGCCCGTGAACTCGTTGCGTTCACCGAAGACGTCGCCCCCGGCACGATCATCGTCGACAATTCCGAGCGCCGCCTCTACCACGTGCTTGGCTCCGGCCTCGCCATGAAATATGCCGTCAGCGTCGGCCGCGAAGGCTTCATCTGGACCGGCACGGAAAAGGTAACACGCAAGACCGAATGGCCGACCTGGACGCCGCCGGAAGACATGCGCGCGCGCGAAGCCAAGAAGGGCAAGATCCTGCCGGTCTCGATGAAGGGCGGCCTCGACAACCCGCTCGGTTCGCGCGCCATCTACCTCGGTTCCACCGTCTACCGCATCCACGGCACCAACCAGCCGTCCTCACTCGGCAAGGCGCAGTCGTCCGGCTGCATCCGCATGGCGAACGAGGACGTCGAACACCTCTACGCTCAGGTCACCGCCGGCACGACGGTTATCGTTCGCAACTAAGCGACCAGACGGAAAGATCAGCGGCAGGCCGAAGCGTCTGCCGCTTTTGCGATGGCAATGAGTTCCGGGCGGTATTCGAAATGCATGGTGTCGTAGTGATACCAACGCCCACCCCAGATAAAGCCGTAACGCTCGAAAATCTCGACGATCTCGAGCGGATATTTGTTGGCGTATTTCGGCACCTTGCCCGGCTTGCCGCCCGACCAGATCCAGTAATCCGCAAATTTCGTGTTGAGGTCGACCGCCGCGCCAAAACTGTGCACAGACATGTTCTTCGCGCCGGAAACCTTGCGCCAGTTGAACACGCCGGCCGAGGGGCTGAGGTAACGCTTCAATTCGGGTTTCGCCGCAAGCGCATCCCGCACCTTCTCCAGCGCGGCTGCAGCACCCTGCCTCTTCGTCACGCGCAAGGTCTCGCCGAACCATTTGACGGCCACGAGATCGTCCCCGACAGCCTTCGCCGAGGCGCCATAGAGCCGCATCATCAACGCATCGCTGCGAATGCGGCCGGGATCGAAATCGACCTCCGGCTTCTTCTCGCAGGCACCGAGCGGATAGATCTGCCGCAGGCTATCCTCGACATCGCCAGAGGCGAGCGCCGCCTGGTGATCCTTCGCCTTGCCGTCATCGATATCGAGCGCCGGGCCGCCGTCCTTGAACAACAGCCTGTTGCCCTCGACGCCGGAAAGGCTTTCCGGATAGGCTTCCACCAAAAGCTTGAGGCGGGCCGCGAGATCGGGCTCCGCCGCGCGAGCCGCGGGCATCGCAAGGAAGACTGCGGCAACGCCCGCGAGAAGCGGCTTAATCGACATTGATGTTGATATAGTCGCCATCCGCGCCGCGCCAGATTTCCACCTGGATGCGCACATCGCCCTGCAGCAGGCGGCGGGCGGCGCTGCGCTCGATGCGGCCATGGCTGATCATGCGCTCGGCAAGTTCGCGGTTGCGGGCGGAAGCGAAGAAACTGTCGGTGTCGTCGCCGGGCTGGCTGACGCCGAAGCGATGCACATTGGCACGATCCTGCCGGATGACCTGCCAAGGCTGCGTCAGGCGCTCATTGTTGGAATTGTAAAGATCGTCCTGGCCGATATAGGCGCCATAGCTCTCGATAAGCTCGTCTGCCTTGGCAGCGCCCGTCGAGGCCACCAGCATGCCGGCGAAAACCGCCGCAAAAAGTCTTGTCCGCATCTCAAACTCCAATTCGGCAAAAGCCATTCATAACCAGGAACAAGACGGCTCGGGAAGGCGGGATATTCGCACGCTTACCATAGAGTCTTTGCCGCGCGCCCCGGCCATTCCCTATCGTAAGCCACGCCGTCGAACCCCTTTTTGGCGGAAGCCAGCATCTGGCCGACGGTCGGCAGGCAGGCGACGTCGCGGAACTTCTCCGGGTTCCAGAGATCGGCGCGCAGGACGGCGCGGGCGCATTGCGAATAGACTTCCTCGATCGCGATGACAACGACCGAGCGCGGATGTTTTCCATCCATGACGAAACGCTGCGTGATCGCATCATCGATGCGCACCACGGCGCGACCGTTGAGGCGCATTGTCGTGTTGGAGCCGGGAATGAGGAACATCAGGGCGACGCGCGGATCGCGCACGATGTTGGAGAGCGAATCGATCCGGTTGTTGCCGCGCCAGTCCGGCAGCATCAGCGTGCGCTCGTCCTCGATATGGATGACCGCGCCTGCATCGCCGCGCGGCGAGCAGTCGAGCCCTTCCGGCCCCACCGTGGCAAGCGCCACGAACGGGGAGGCCGCGATCATCGTGCGGTATTCCGGTAGCAGAAAATCCGTCACCTTGACGAGCGAGGCGTCTCCCGGCGTTCCGTAAAGTGCGTTCAATTGTTCGACCGACGTGACCACCGTCATGCTGCTCTCCTGTGCCTGCACCCTTGCGGCGCATCGCACCCTTGCATGACAGGAGCGTGACGGAAAGCGATCACGCGGCGATAAGCCGCCCATCCTCAGCAAAGAAGCCGACGATGCGGTCGATCACGGGCTCGGCGGAGACGATACGGCGATGGCCGAAGCCATTGGCCCATTCCAGTGTCACATTGGGGCCGGAGGCGGCATAGCGCCGGGCGTGATGGGCCGGCACCTCCTTGTCGTCCTCGGCATGGAGGACCAGCATCGGCGTGCTGAGCCGCCCTGCCCCGCTCGCCGCATCGAAGGCCGAAAGCGGCGCGCCGGCAATGCGCTCGACATGGGCTTCCAGCGCCAGCTGCGCTCTGGGACCGAGCTTCAGGTAGCGTCCGAGATCCTTGAACAGCCACGCCATTTCGCTTGGTGAACCGATGGTGACGAGCCGGCGCGGCCGGTGTGCGGGCACCGCGGGCACGAGGCCGCTTGCCGCGCAGGCAAGCGACGCACCGCCGAAAGAATGGCCGCAGAAATAGTCGAAGCCGCTGAAGCGTTGCCAGGCCGCATCGATGGCGCGCACGGCCATCGGCAAGGTCAGCGTGCGCCCGCGTGAGGCGCCATGGCCCGGCAGGTCGAGCGCCACGACCTCATGGCCCGCAGCCACCAGCCCCTCCGTCAAAGCCGAGAGGTAGGCCGCGCGCGAGCCCCAGCCATGCACGACCAGCACGCGACCGGCGAAGGCTTCGCACGGACGCGCCGCGAAACGATGGGCCACCGCCGTGCCGCCGGCGAAGTCCAGCGTCACGCGCTGCGCCTGGCGCATCCAGCCCTCGGAGCGCGCAAAAAGCTCCCTCTCCTTTGCCGTGCGCGGGCGGCGGCCCGGCGTGGTCGCAAAGAGGCGGAACGCGGCGCGGCCGGCCGCATCGGGAGACACCGCGGCGACGCCCGAAAGCACGAGGCGGATGACCTTCAAGCCAAAGGATGCCATAGTGGGAATCCATCAAAAATGTTCAATGCTGAACAATAAAGTACAACGATGAACAAAAATCAAGCCTTCCCCTGGGATCATCCGCGCTTTCGCAGCTGGATCGGGGTGGCGCGCGCCTGCCAGCTGATGCAGCAGGCGGTGACGCGGGCGATCGCGGACCTCGGCATCAAGCCGCCGCATCTCGACATTCTCGTCAATCTCTATCGTTTCCAGGGCATTTCCCAGCAGGAGCTGGCGCGCAAGCTGCTGGTCGGCCGCTCGAATATGAGCATGCTTCTGCCGCAGCTCGAAAAGCGCGGCCTCATCGAGCGCAATCCCGATGCCAGGGACAAGCGCGTGCTGCGCCTGTCGCTGACCGCGGACGGAAGGGCGCTGACGGAAAAGGCCATGTCCATCCAGACCGGCCTCATCGAGCGCATCATGTCGCAGACGCCGGAAGACCGCTGCCTTCAAGTGGCGGACGCCATGGAAGACATCATCCGCATTCTCCAGACACTGGAGACTGCGGATGACGAAGAGGAAGGCTAGGCTTTCGCGACCGCGTCAGCCCGCGTCGACTTCAACGACTGGAATTCCCAGAGCGCCACGCCGAACAGCACGGCGGCGGCCGCCATGAAGAGCTGATAGGGCTCGACCAAGGGCACCAGAACCGAGAGCGCAAGAAGGGCAGCGATGCCGACGATATGCGACAGCGGAGAGCGACCGCGGATAGCCGCCTTGAACCAGATGTTGCCGAGGAGGAAGACGATCGGCCCGCCGAGAATGGCGCTCGCCGTCTTGGCATCGACATGGCCGTGCGGATGGGCAAGCGCGAACTCCTCCGCCACCGCCGACAGGATAATGCCGGCAACAATCGGGATATGCGCATAGGTGAAGGCCATGCGGGCGATGCGGCCTGGGGTCGCCGAATGCTCGATGAGATGCGCCGCCTCGCCATGGCCGAAGCGGAAATAGATCCACCACATGGTGGCGGTCGACAGGAACGCGGTCATCAACATGAAGATGGTGAAGCCGTCGAGCAGTTCCATGCCGGCGACCGTGCGGCCCGTGACGAGGATCGTCTCGCCCAGGCAAATGATTACGAAGAGCGCGCAGCGCTCCGCCATGTGCTCGCCCGAAACCTGCCAGTCACTGACCGTCGAGCGTCCAAGCCCCGGCACGGCAAAGCCGAGCGCTGGCGAGGCATATTCGAGGCCGAGCGCGACGATCCACAGCGCAAGGCGCGCCTCATGTTCCACGAAGGCGCCGCCGATCCAGAACACCGCCGAAAACAGCGTCCAGACCGTGATACGCGTGAAGTTGAGGCTGTTTTCCGGCCAGTCGCGGCGCATGACATAGGCGGTGAAGGCCGAGCGACCGGTCTGCATGGCGACATAGGTGATTGCGAAGAGAAGCCCGCCCGCATCGAAGGCCGTGGGGATGGCGATGGACAGCATCAGCCCCAAGAACATCAGCACGAAGAGCAGGATGCGCACCGGCGACTTTTCCGGGTCGAGCCAGTTCGTCGCCCATGTCGTGTAGATCCACACCCACCAGATCGCCAGCATCAACAGTGCGGCCTCGACGAGGCCGAGTGGCGAATAGTGGGCGGCCAGCGAATGGGAAAGCTGGATGATCGTCAGCACGAAGATGAGATCGAAGAAAAGCTCGGCAAAGGCCACCTTGCCTTCCTTGGCGGTGCCCCGGGCACGCAGACAGGCGGAAGTGGCAAAACGTTCGTCATTTGTCGCCGTCATGGCGCATCCTTTTTATAGAGCTGTTCCAGGCGCTGGTCGGGAACGATCCAGAGAAGTGCTACCGCCGCATAGAGCACATGGGAAATCACCGGCGAGACAAAGGCAAGCCCGATCGCTGCGAGATAGAAGACCGGCGAGAAGCGCCCCTTGAAATCCCGCCCGAGCGCGCTGCGCACACGCTCGGCATCCGGGTGCACGGCAACGATACGGATCTGCAGGATTTCATAGGCGATGGCCGTCAAAAGCAGGATCACGCCATAGAGCGCCGTTGGCAGGGCATCCGAGGGATTGTTGCCCATCCAGGCCGTGGCGAAGGGAATGAGCGACATCCAGAACAACAGATGCATGTTCGCCCAGAGCACGCCGCCGCTGGCATTGCCGCAGATCGTCAGCAAATGGTGATGGTTGTTCCAGTAGATCGCCACATAGACGAAGCTCAGGAGATAGCCGAGGAAGATCGGCAGCATGGGCAAAAGCGCCGCGAAGGTCGGCTCCTTCGGCACAGCAAGCTGCAACACCATGATCGTGATGATGATGGCGATCACGCCATCGCTGAAGGCTTCGAGCCGGCCCTTGTTCATACGCACCTCATGTCCGTTTTCATTAGACATGACGCATGTTGCGCTGAGTCGCTACAAAAGATTGCGTAACGTCAACTCGCCTGTTCTTCCTCGTGGCGATGGCGCTCCTCTTCCGCTGCCGCGCGCTGCCGGCCCGTGCGTGCGGCGACAAGGTCGGCGGGCGAGGCGTTGCCGCGGATGAGCTGACGCCCGGCATAGATGCCCCCAACGGTTTCCAGTTCCAACCGCTGGCGATCGACATCGCGGAACTCCTCCACTACCTCCGCCGCCAGATCCTCGTCCTCACCGAGTGCCTTCAGCGTCTCCTGGCTGAAGATCATCGCCGATTCGAAAGTCTCGCGAATCTGGAAGTCGACGCCGGCATGGATGAGATCCAGCGCATGACCGCGGTCGTAGGCGCGCGCCAGGATCGGCACGAGCGGGAACTCCTCGCGGACGATCTCGGCAATCTTCACCGCGGCCTCCTTGTCGTCGAGGCAGATCAGGATCGCCTTCGCCGTGGAGGCACCGGCCGCATGCAGAATATCGATGCGCGAGCCATCGCCGTAATAGACCTTGAAGCCGAAATCCGAGGCGTCGCGCACGAATTCCGCATCCTTGTCGATAAGCGAGAGCGTGTAGCCGCGCGCAAGCAACGGCTGGCTGACGATCTGGCCGAAACGGCCGAAGCCGATCATCAGCACCGTGCCCTCGACGTTCTCCGGCAGCGTCAGCCCCTCGGTGGAGGGCTGCTGCTTCGGCACGATGCGGTCATGCAGGATGACCATCAGCGGCGTCAGGATCATCGAGATGATGATCGTCGCCGTCAGGATGGCGTTTTCCTCACCGTTGAGAATGCCGGCGGCCACGGCGGCGGCATAGAGCACGAAGGCGAATTCGCCGCCCTGCGCCATAAGCACCGCGCGCTCCAGGCTCTCGCTGTGGCAGGTGCCGAGCAGGCGCGCGACGACATAGATCAGCAGCGTTTTCGCCACCATGTAGCCTATGACGCTCGCCACCACGAGCTGCCAGTTGGCGGCGATGACCGAGAGATCGATCGCCATGCCGACACCGAGGAAGAACAGGCCGAGCAGGATGCCGCGGAACGGCTCGATATCGGCCTCCAGCTGGTGGCGGAACGCCGATTCGGAAAGCAGAACGCCGGCGAGGAACGCCCCCATCGCCATGGAGAGACCGGAGACCTGCATGGCGAGCGCCGAGCCCAGAACCACTAGCAGTGCGGCCGCCGTCATCACCTCACGCGCACCGGAGGCGGCCAGCACCCGAAACAGCGGATTGAGCAGATAGCGCCCCGCCAGAACCAGCGCGACGATGGCTCCAATGGCGATACCAACGGAAAGCCAGCGGTCCGAGGCATCCGTCGCGGCGGCCCCGGTGCCGAGAAGTGCCACGATGGCGAGCAGCGGCACGATGGCGAGGTCTTCGAAGAGCAGGATGGCGATGATGCGCTGGCCCTTCAGCGTCGATAGCGTGCCGCGCTCCTGCAGCATCTGCATGACGATGGCGGTGGAGGTCAAAACGAAGCCGGTGCCGGCGACGAAGGAGGGAATGAGCGGGAAGCCGAAGGAAAGCCCGATACCGGTGAGTGCCGCCATGGCGCCCATGACCTGCACCGCGCCGAGACCAAAAATATCCTTGCGCATGCCCCAGAGCCGCGAGGGCTGCATTTCCAGGCCGATGATGAAGAGGAACATCACCACGCCGAGTTCCGCGACATGGATGATCGCCTGCGGATCGGCAAAGAAGCCGAGGCCGAAGGGACCGATGGCAAGACCGGCCGCGAGATAGCCGAGCACCGAACCAAGGCCGATCTTCTTGAAGACCGGCACGGCGGCGACACCGGCCGCCAGCAGCACGACAACCTGGGTGAGATCGTTTGCGTTCGCTTCTGCTGCCAAGGGGCTCTCCGTTCGTTTGCGGTGGACGCGCCCTTTGGCAGTCCTGAAATTATCGCGGCTTTTCCGACATATCGCGGCTCATGCCCTTCTCTGCAAGGTCGCGCTCGTATTCGGCGAAGAGTGTTTCGCCCTTTTCCCCGAGTTCCCTGAGATAGGACCACGTGAAGATGCCGGTATCGTGAAAGTCGTCGAAGCCGATGCGTACGGCATAATTGCCCGTCGGCGTCATGGCGATGATCGCGACGTTGCGCTTGCCCGGCACGGTCACCTTCTGGCCCGGCCCATGGCCCTGTACTTCCGCCGAGGGAGACAGGACACGCAGCATCTCGGCGGAAAGATCGAAGCTCGCGCCGTCGTTGAAGGTGACGAGGAGGCGCTGGCGGTCCTTGGAGACACGCAGTTCGGTCGGCCAGAGATCGCTCATGTCCATGCCCTTTCCTATTCGATTTCGCGAAGGACTATGCCGCAAGCCGGGGATGTGCAAGGCGGAAAATACTGTCATAATCGCCGCATCGCCTTGACGCTGCGCCTCGCGCGCACGACATGTCGGTCATGGAGGACGTGTTTTGAATTCCTATGCAGGCCCCTGGAACGGCGCAGACCCGGTCGCGCAATCCGCAGCCCCGATGATCGACCCCTTCGGGCGGGCGGTCACCTATCTGCGCGTTTCCGTGACAGACCGCTGCGATTTCCGCTGCACCTATTGCATGGCGGAAAACATGACCTTCCTGCCGAAAAAGGACCTGCTCACCCTCGAAGAGCTGAACCGGCTCTGTTCCGCCTTCATCGCCAAGGGCGTGCGCAAGCTGCGCCTGACCGGCGGCGAGCCGCTTGTGCGCAAGAACATCATGCATCTCGTGCGCGAACTCGGTCGCCACGTCCATGCCGGCACGCTCGACGAACTGACGCTGACGACGAACGGCTCGCAGCTCGCCAAACACGCGGCAGAACTCGCCGATTGTGGCGTGCGCCGCATCAATGTCTCGCTCGACACGCTCGACGCGGAAAAATTCAAGACCATCACCCGCTGGGGCGAGCTTTCCAAGGTCATCGAAGGCATCGACGCCGCACAGGCCGCCGGCCTGAAGATCAAGATCAACGCCGTCGCCCTGAAGGATTTCAACGACCAGGAAATCCCCGACCTGATGCGCTGGGCGCACGGCCGCGGCATGGATTTGACGCTCATCGAGACCATGCCGATGGGCGAGATCGAGGAAGACCGCACCGACCGCTACCTGCCGCTCTCGGAAATGCGCGCCCGCCTCGCCGAAGAGTTCACGCTGACCGAGAACGCCTACCGCACCGGCGGACCTGCCCGCTATGTCACGGTCGAGGAAACCGGCGGCCGGCTCGGCCTCATCACGCCGATGACGCATAATTTCTGCGAGAGCTGCAACCGCGTGCGCCTCACCTGCACCGGCACGCTCTATATGTGCCTGGGCCAGAACGACGCCGCGGACCTGCGCCTGCCGCTGCGCGCCTCCGATGACGACGCCCTGCTTTCGCAGGCCATCGACGAGGCCATCGGCCGCAAGCCCAAGGGCCACGACTTCATCATCGACCGCCGCAACCGCCCCGCGGTCGCCCGGCATATGAGCGTTACGGGCGGTTGAAAGCCCTTCAAACAAAATGGCCGGGCTCTCGCCCGGCCGTTTTGTTTTGTCCGCCACGATAGCTCAAGCCGCGTAGGGCCGGCCGTAGCCATCCTCCACACGCGTATCGAGATCGCGCGTCTTGAAGTGGTCGATCTTCTCGTTGAGGGTCTGAACCCGGCGGCGCAGGCCGTGGATTTCGGCGGTGTTCTCCTCCACCATCGCGGCATTCTGCTGGGTGATGAGCTCGACCTGGTGCACCGCTTGGTTCACCTCGTTGATGCCCTGATACTGGGCCGCGGCGGCCGCCTCGATCTTGCCGACGAGCGTATGGATCGAGGAGATGTGGTCGTTGATCACCGAGAGCGCCTCGCCCGTCTCCGTCACCAGCGAAACGCCGTTGCGCACCTGCGCGGAGCTTTCCGAGATGAGGCCCTTGATCTCGCGGGCGGCACCGGCGCAGCGCTGGGCAAGCTCGCGAACCTCCTGCGCGACGACAGCGAAGCCACGGCCGGCCTCGCCGGCCCGGGCAGCTTCAACACCGGCGTTGAGCGCCAGAAGGTTCGTCTGGAAGGCGATCTCGTCGATGACGCCGATGATCGTGCTGATCTTCTCCGAGGAGCGGTTGATCTCGCCCATGGCGGTGACGGCCTTGGCCACGACCTCGCCGGAGCGCTGGGCGTAGCTGTGCGTCTCGTCGACAGAAACGGCGGTCTTCTGGGCGCTTTCCGCCGTCGAGCGGACGATGTCGGTCAGCTGGCGCAGTGCCCGCGAGCTTTCCTCGAGGGCCGCCGCCTGCTGTTCGGTGCGGCGGGCGAGATCATCGGCGGAGGCGGCAAGGTTGCCGGTGCCGCCGTTGATTTCCATTGTCGTCGCGCGGACGTCCGACAGCGTGTGGCGCAGCGCCTCCACGGCATTGTTGTAGGTGCGGGCCATCGCGACATATTCGGCGGCGAGCGCCTCCGTCATGCTCTCTTCGAGATTGCCGGCGGCAAGCTGGCCGAGCACGTCGGAAAGTGCCGTCAGCGCCTCGGTCTGCTCGGCCTCGATGCGGGCGCGCTCGCTGGCGCGGCGGGCCTGCTCCTCGGCCGTCAGCTGACGTTGGGCTTCCGCCTCCTGCTCGAGCCTTACGTTTTCGCGGGCGGCATCGCGGAAGACGGCGACCGAGCGCACCATGTCGCCGATCTCGTCGCCGCGGTTGCGGCCGTCTATGCTGATTTCCAGATCGCCGCTGGCGAGACGCGCCATGGATTCGGTGACGCGCTTCAGCGGACCACGCAGGGTTTCGACCAGCATCAGGCCGCCGATAATGGCGAGCAGCGTGCCGGCGACCATGGCGATGATCGAGACATTGGCTGAACGCTGGCTATCCTGCTTGCCGGCCTCCTGAGCACTCGACACGAACTGCTCGAGCGTCTGGCTGGCATCGGCGACGGAGGCATAGGCGGCAACACGTGCCGCCTGCCACTTTTCACCGACGGCGATCAGGTCCTGCGTGCCCTTCTCGATGCTGGCGAGCGAAGGCTCCAGCTTCTGCGAGAGATCGCGCAGAGCGGCATTCTTCGCGCCGAGCTTAGCAAGCTCGGCGGCGCTGGCGGCAACGGCCTTCACGTCGGCAAGAACCGCGTCGCGGCTCGACTGGTCGAGCTTGCGATGCAGCTCGCTGATATGCAGGCGGGTCTGGTCGATGCCCTTGAACGTATCGCCCATCAGCGTGATCAGCGTCTTGAGCAACGCGATCTCCGCATCCATGCCAACGAAGCGCTTGGCGGCGGTATCGGAATTCTTGCCGGCCTCCTTCAGGAAATCGGCATCGAATTTGGAAAGCTTGGTGAGAACGGGAATGAACTTCGCCTTCTTGCCTTCGGCATCATCAGTACCCGCAAGGATTGCCTGCACGGCGGCGATTTCGGCCTCCAGCGGCTTGATCTGTTCCAGTGCCTTCGGCGAGGCGATCGCCTTGGATTCGGCAAGCTGCTTTAGGAGCTGCGGCAGATAGGTCTCGGCCGCCTTCACCTTGTCTTCCGGCTTCATGGCAAGCGCGACCGGCTTGCGGAATTTGCCGATCCGTTCGGCCAGCCCCTGATAGGCCGCGGCATCGAACAGCAGCGCCTTGGCGAAGGCTTCCTTCTCGCCCGATTCGGTGCGGATGACCGCAATCTGCTTTTCGGCAAAGTCTCCATCCTTGGCCATCGCAGCCAGCGCGCTTTCGAGGCCGGCGGTGACGGCGTTGCGCTCCTGATCGATCGACCAGAGTGTCTCGGTCTGGCCGCGCATCGTGCCGGCAAGGGCGACGACGGAGGCGATCTTGGCCTTTTCCGCCGCATTGGGCAGCAGCGCGTCGAGATCGCGGATGCCGGCCTCCTGCTCATCGATGCGGGCGAAGAGTGCGTCACGCGTCTCCTGTCCCGGCTTGTCGGCGAAATCCTGCAGGCCCGTGCGCAGGTTCTGGAAATGCGACAGGCTGTTGATCGTCTCGCGGGTGACCGTCATATGGCCGTTCAGCGTGCTCGCGGTGAAATAACCAACGAGCCCGATGCCGGCGATGAGCGCGACGAGCGGAATGACGAACAGCAACACCTTGGTGACGATACGGCGCTGCTGGAGCAGGCGGTCGATGAAGGACATGGTTTCCCCGACGTTTCTTATGACGACCATGTCCCGTCGGGTGCTTTAAAGCCGAAACGGCCACTCTGGAGACCAAGGGGAGTGCGGCCGCAAACTGCTCAAGGGACTGGGCCTGTCTTGCATCAGACGGCCAGCCCTCACCCGTCGCATCATGCGAACACGCATTTGGGATGACGCAACGATAGGTGGGGAAGCTTAATGAATGCCTTCGAGAAACCGGCAGAAACTCAAGGCTTTGCGCCGAAATGATCGCGGTTTTTGCCCAAAATCCTCCCAATCGCCGCTTCTTTCGCCAATCACCCTATTTGTTCCAGCCTTGAGGATGATGGCAGGCCACGCGCGTTCGGCTTATGAGGGAAAGACCAATCTCGCGGAATCACACCCGATGAACCTTACCGGAAACGCCAGGGGCGCCCTGTTCATGGCCATCGCCATGGCGGCCTTCACCTGCAACGACGCCCTCGTGAAATCCGTCACGCATGCGATGAACACGGGCCAGATCCTGTTCGTGCGCGGGCTGATGACGAGTGCGCTGGTGCTGGTCATCGCCTGGCGGATGGGCGCGCTCGGCTCCTGGCGCATCCTGCTTCAGCCGCCGGTCGCCCTGCGGCTCGCGGCGGAGATCTTTGCCTCGCTCACCTTCATTTCCGCCCTCGGCGTCATGCCGCTCGCCAACATCTCGGCCATTCTCCAGTCGCTGCCGCTCGCCGTGACACTGGGGGCGGCCCTCTTCCTGGGCGAACAGGTCGGCTGGCGGCGCTGGCTCGCCATCGTCGTCGGCTTCATCGGCGTGCTCATCGTCATCCGGCCTGGGCCGGAAGGCTTTTCGCTCGCCGCCATCTACGCCATCGCCTCTATGATCGGCGCGGCGACACGTGACCTTGCCACGCGGCGCATCCGCAGCGATGTCTCCACCCTGTTCATCAGCGTCATCACCGCGGTCGTCATTACGCTTGTCGGTGGTGCGCTGATCGTGCCGATGGGCGGCTGGCAGCCCATGTCGCCGGCGGTGATCGGGCGTCTGGCTGCGGCGAGCATTCTGCTCCTCATCGGTTATCAGACGATCGTCAACGCCATGCGGGTCGGCGAAATCTCCTTCGTCGCGCCCTTCCGCTACATGAGCCTCCTCTGGGCGATCGCGATCGGCTTCCTGTTCTTCGGCGACTTGCCCGATCTCTGGATGACCGTCGGCGCCGTCATCGTCATCGCCTCGGGCCTCTACACCTTCTACCGAGAAAACCGCCGCCGGGCGGAACCCATCGCCCAGCAGTCCACGCCCGAATCGCCGTGACATCGCAGAGGCTTGCGACCGCGCCTTGCAGCGAATAGACCGAAGGGGAGCCAACACGACGGGAGCACGATGGCACTCTCAGAAGCGATACCCGGGGTCATCCTGGCCGGCGGCCTGTCCTCGCGGATGGGGCAGGACAAGACACGCATCCGTCTCGGCGGTGCCGCCCTCATCGATCGCGCCGCACGGCGGCTGCGGCCGCAGGTCTCGTCCGTCGCTGTGAATGCCAACGGCCCCGTGCTCTTCGAGCGCGGCGAGGAATTTCCCGTCTTTGCCGATCTCGACGCCGCCCGCGCCGGCCCGCTCGGTGGCGTGCTCGCCGCCCTCGACCATGTCAGGCGCCACCATCCCGAAGCGAGCCACGTCGCGACCGTGCCGACCGACAGCCCATTTTTCCCGACCGATCTCGTCAGCCGGCTTGGCAAGGTCATCGATACGCCGGACAGGATCGCCGTCGCGCACTCGGCCAGCGGCCTCCACCCGGTCTTCGCGCTCTGGCCGGTGGCGCTGGCCGACGATCTCGGCGCGTGGCTTTCCGGCGGCGGGGCGCTGCGCGTGCGCAGCTATCTCGAACGCCACCAGGCGCGCGAAATCACCTTCCCGCTGATCGAGACCGCGCGCGGCGAGTTCGATCCGTTTTTCAACATCAACACGCCCGACGATCTCGATAAGGCGGAAAACTGGCTCTGGGTGCTGGAGAGATGACGCGTCCCAAAATCTTCGGCATCGCCGGATGGAAGAATTCCGGCAAGACCGGCCTCGCCGTGCGCCTCGTCACCGAACTCGTCGCCCGCGGCTACAGTGTCTCGACCATCAAACATGCGCACCACGATTTCGATATCGACAAGGTCGGGGCCGACAGCTATCGCCACCGCCAGGCCGGCGCGCACGAAGTGACCATCGTCTCGGGCACGCGCTATGCCATCATGCACGAGCTGCGCGGCGCACCCGAGCCCAGTTTCGAGGACATCCTCGCCCGCCTCGCGCCCTGCGATCTCGTGCTCATCGAGGGCTACAAGCGCGAGCCGATCCCAAAGATCGAGGCGCGACGCCTGGAATCCGCCAACCGCATTCCGCTCGCTCCCGAAGACCCGCATATCGCCGCCATCGCCGCCGACCATACGGTCACAGACAGCACCCTGCCCGTCTTTGACCTCGACGACACCGCAGCCATCGCCGATTTCGTCGTAGCGATCACGGGCCTTCGCGAGCCCCGGCTGTCACCTCGCTAACGCAGGCTGCACAACTCGTCCGGCAGGTTTTCGGCGCGGGACCTCGCATCCCGTATATGCCTCGGCCAGATCGAGTGTCGTCATTTTTTGGTTCAACATCGTGTAGAATTGAGAACACGATGCGTCATATTGCGCAAAATCACCCGACAACATGGTTAAATTAACCTTAAAAATTAATCTATGTGACGGTTTTATTGCAACTTAATACCCTTGTAGGTAGGTCTAATTGGGTAGAAACGTAGAATTTTATCATGACCTACACAAAACACCGATCCCAAGGTCGTTTCGGCCTATTCACGAATCCCTACGCAATTGCTCTGGGTTCCGTCCTATACTTTGTGTTCGTCCTACATTTTGACACGCGATGGCGATATCTGCCCTATAACTTTGCCGCGACGCTGAGCCTCGCCGCGATCATATTCCTGTTCTCCAGACGCCCGTTCTTCTCACTCTACGGCGCAACGCTCGTCGCGATCCTCTTCACCTTCATTTCCGCGATGAAGTTCCATTCCAAGGGGCTGGCGTTGCACGTCTATGACGTCGTCTTCATTGGCTCCGATGTCTCGACGCTCTCCTTCTTGGTGCGCTACTATCTGCCCGCCGTCGCTGTGGCCGCTATCGGACTGGCGGTCATAGTCACATTCCTGACGATCCTGTTCCGGCGGGAGGCCCCTATCTCATGGGATGTCGGCGTGCGCAGTGGCATCGTTGCGGCAAGCCTCGTAGCCGCGGTCGTCGCCCACCGCCCCACGACACGCGACGCCGATTTCGTGCCGTTCATAGGCGGTTACAACGCGTCTGCCTTCTTCCTATCGCTGTGGCACATTCCCGGCCTGATGAAACCGATGCAGTTCGCGCAACCACTCGACCCCGGCGAGGCGGGGCGACCCTTCGTCAACCGCTCGCTCTGCACGAGCCCGGAAAAACAGCCCGACCTGTTTTTGGTCCTGTCGGAGAGCCAAACTTCTCCGCTCGTCTTCCCGCAGCTTTCCATCCCGCAGGCCGTCACAGAAACCTACAAGTCAGGCGACGGCGCGATCCGCCCGCTGTTCGTGGAGACTTTCGGCGGCGGGACGTGGATGACGAATTTCTCAGTGCTAACAGGCCTTTCGACCGCCGATTTCGGCTGGCTCGGCCCATATGTGAACCACTTGCTGGTGGACAAGGTAAAAGGCTCGCTGCCGGACATCCTCGGCCATTGCGGCTACCGCACCGCCGTGTTCATGCCCATGCAGTATAATTCGATCAATGAAGGCCCGTTTCTAAAGTCGCTGGGCTTCCAGGAAATCTACGACGCCGACCAGATGGGCCTGCCAGTCATGGGGATCCGCGATACGCGCTATTTCGAAAAAGCCGAACACATGATTGCGCAGCACCGCAAGACAGACAAGCGACCGCTCTTCGTGCTGGTCCAAACGATGTTCACACACTCGCCCTACGAGACCACACTCGAGCCGAGGGTGGCGGGAGAACATGTCTATGCGAACGACGCCGGCGCCAACGAATATCTGCGCCGCGTGACCGCTTCACGCAACGATCTGGTAGCCTATCGCGACACGATCAAGGAAAATCCCGGCCCACGGGGGAGCGTCTTCCTCGAATTCGGCGATCACCAGTCGATCGCGACGAAGCCCCATATCCTTGAGCGGGCGACCGGCGACAATCCGTTTACAACCTTCCGCTCGCCCGTCTACGAGACCTTCTACTCAATCCACGGCTTCGGGACACCGATCGATTATCGCAAGCTCGAGGTGCTGGATGCGCCGTTCCTCATCCCTCGCATCCTGGCGGCCACTAACTTGCCAAGCTCCGAGGTTTTCGACGATCTCGCCTCTCTCAGCACCATGTGCCGGGGCGAGTTCCATACCTGCCCGGAAAGGGCGGAAGTCGACCGCCATATTAGGCGGCGCATGGATGCCGGCATCCTTCAGCTGAACTGACCGCAACGTCATAGGCTCCAGGAAAAAAGGCCACCGGATCGCTCCGGCGGCCTTCTTCATATTTCGTCCTTGCCTCGCCGATCACTCGGCCATCGCGACCGGCTTGACCAGCGGGGTCACGCGACGGATCGTGACGCGACGGTTGAGCTGTTCCGGCCCGTCGGTGTCGATCTTAAGGAACCGCTCGCCGTAACCCTGCGTGGCCAGGTTTTCCGGCGGGATGTCGTAGACGTCGGTCAGGACGTTGGCGACGGCCTCGGCTCGCTCGTCCGAGAGCACAAGGTTCGATTCGTCCGAGCCGACGGCATCCGTATGACCTTCGATCAGGAAGGTTTCGCCGGGATCCTTGTCTAGCACCTTGTTCATCGCCTCGGCGACCTTGCGCAGCGACGACGCCTGGTTCATCGAAATCTCCGAGGAACCCGTGGCGAAGGTGATCGTATCGAGATCAATACGGCGCACCTTGTCGCGGATACGCGCCGAATACTTCACCTCGTCCAGCGTATAGACGCGCTCGACGGGCTCGACCGGCGGCCGTTCCAGGAAATCGCTGTAGTCACGGCTGTCATCAGAGGACGTATCAATGATGTAGTCGTCGAGCGGCACCGTCAAGCGCATCGGCGGGAGGCGCTCACCGGGATCCACGAAGGTCGGCCGTGCATCGCGATCGATTTCCGGGGCGTAGAACATGACATATTCACTGCCCGAACGATCGATGCGCGAGCGCTGGATGACATCGCCGTAACGGCTGCGGATCGTCACCACCCGGTCGCCGTTCGGGCGCACGATGACCTCGCGGACGCGACCATGCGGCAGGTCCTCATAGTAGGTCTCCGTTGCCCGGCGCGACAGGCGGCGACCGTCATCCGACCGCACGATAATACCGTCGTTGAAGTTGATGACCACGCGGTCATCTACTTCGCGTTCGACGCGCCAGCCGTCCCGTTCCTCGTAACGCGGGCGGCGATCGCGGCGCTCGCCACGCTCGCGCTCACCGGATTCGTAACGCACCCGGTCGCCGTCCTGCCAGCCGACCTGCGCGTCGCGGTCGGATTCGGGAATCCGGATCTTGACGTTTTCACGCTCTTCCGCTCGCTTGCGGCGACGCTCCTCGCGCGCCGAACCCTTGCGGTTGTCGAAATCCTTGTCGCTGTCGAGCACGGCCGCGCCATCGACGAACGGCAGGTCGATCGTCTCATTCGTCCTGGAAGGATCCCGGGCAATGCGTTCGCGATCCTCGTCACGCTTGCGGCGCGGACGCTCGGCGGTGTCCTCTTCGCGCTGCTGCTCTTCAGCCGCTTCGCGTTTTTTCCTGCGCTCTTCGCGGGCATTCTGGCGATCCTGCTGCTGCTGATCGTCACCTTCGGCCGCTTCGCGCTGTTTCCGGCGCTCCTCGCGGGCTTTCTGACGGTCCTGCTGCTGCTGATCGTCGCCCTCAGCCGCTTCGCGCTGTTTCCGCCGCTCCTCCCGGGCCTTCTGACGATCCTGCTGCTGCTGATCGTCACCTTCAGCCGCTTCGCGCTGTTTCCGACGCTCCTCGCGGGCTTTCTGACGGTCCTGCTGCTGCTGATCGTCACCTTCAGCCGCTTCGCGCTGCTTCTTGCGCTCCTCGCGAGCCTTCTGACGATCCTGCTGCTGCTGATCGTCACCTTCGGCCGCTTCGCGCTGCTTCTTGCGCTCCTCGCGGGCCTTCTGACGATCCTGCTGCTGCTGATCGTCACCTTCGGCCGCTTCGCGCTGTTTCCGGCGCTCCTCGCGAGCCTTCTGACGGTCCTGCTGTTGCTGATCATCGCCCTCGGCGGATTCGCGCTTTTTGCGCCGTTCCTGACGTTCCTGCTGCTGCTGGTCGCCATCGCCTAGACCCGCATTGTCGCGGTTGGGTTTACGGCGCTCCTGTCGCTGCTCGCCATCACCGAGGCCGGCATTGTCGCGATTCGGCTTGCGACGCTCGCCCTGCTGTTCCCCGTCTTCCTGACGTTCCTTCTTCTTGCGCGGCTTGCGCTCCTCCTCGGAGCCGTCGCTCTCCTGCACGGTGATGACATTGGGCATGCGGCTGTCGACGACCGGAGGACGGATCATCGCGGCCTGAACCGGCTGCCAGACAAGCGAGACGATAGGCAAAGCCACCGTCGCCAGAAGTGTCGTTCTCTTACCCATGGCGTTTCCTCTTTTGCCGATTTTCCGGCAATGGATCAATCGTTTGAGGCAAATTCGTGTTTTCACATATTCGCCCGGTCGGAATCGACGTTAGACCATCTCACATGAATCCGCGCTGAATGCGACAGAGCCGCCGACACGACGCCGGCGGCTCTTGATAACGCATGAAGGCGCGATCAGTTCGCCTTCGCCATGGGGCGCACCAGCGTCGTGACGCGGCGGATGGTGACTCGGCGGTTCTGCTGCTCGGCCGCTTCGGTGCGCACCTTCAGGAAGCGCTCACCATAGCCCTGCGTCTGCAGGTTTTCCGGCGGGATGCCGTAAACCTCTGTCAGCAGGCTGGCGACCGATTCGGCGCGCTCGTCGGAAAGCACAAGGTTCGACTTGTCAGATCCCACGGCATCCGTATGGCCTTCGATCAGGAAGGTTTCACCCGGATCCTTGTCGAGGACCTTCTGCATCGCATCGGCCACGCTGCGCAGCGTGCGGGCCTGCGACATCGGCACCTCGGCACTTGCCGTCGCGAAGGTGATGGTGTCGAGATCGATGCGGCGCACCTTGTCACGCAGACGTGCCGAATGTTTCACCTCGTCGATCGTATAGACGCGCTCGACGCGCTCGACCGGCGGCTCGGAGAGGAACTCGTAATAGTCACGGTCCGGATTGCTCGAGGTGTCGATGATGTAGTCGCTGACGGGGATGCGCAGGCGCATCGGCGGCAGCTCGTAGCCGACATCGACAAGACCCGGACGCGGCGCATCGTCCTCAAGTTCCGGCGCATAGACGAGGATGTATTCACGCCCGTCACGACCGACACGCGAGCGCTGGATGATATCGCCGTAACGATTGTAGATCGTCACGATGCGTATGCCGCCGGGGCGCTGGATCGTTTCGCGCACACGACCACGCGCCAGGTTGTCGTAGAAGACGTTCTCGGAATCACGACGCAGGCGCGGACGATCGTCGCCGCGCACGATCAGCTGGTCGCCTACCTCCAGAACCGTGCGGTTCTCGACGCGCTCGATGACATTGACCTGCGTGACGCTGTTGTCGATCGTATTGTTGTTGTTGACGATCGTCGTGTTGTTGATGACCGTGTTGTTGACGATATTTGTGGTCTCGGGAACTACAAACTCCGGCGCCTCCTCGACGCGCTTGCCTTCCTCCTTGATAGCCGCCTCGATACGGCCCGGCACCGCCTCGCGCACCTCTTCGGAAATCGCCGCCTGCGCGCTGTCGTCCGTGTCGGGAACCGGCACCTCTTCTTCCTGCGCGCGCTGTTCCTCACGCTGCTTGCGGCGGTTGTCGCGGCTCTTCTGGCCGCCCGCATTGTCGGCGTCCTTGTCGCTATCGAGCACGGCGGCACCATTTTCGACCGGCAAGACCACCGTCTCATCGGTCTTGGCGGGATCCTGGGCGATCTCCTGCTTCTGCTCTTCCGTCAGCGTGTCGACCACCTCCGGCACCGGTTCGGTGGCGGGTGTTTCTTCGCCGGCCTGCTGGTTCTGTTCGGTGGCAGGCTGCTCGGATTGCTGCTCTTCGGCAGCCTTCTGCTCGTCGGTCTGAGGCTGCTGCTCCTCGGCGGCCTTCTGCTCGTCGGCCTGACGCTGCTGATCCTCGGCGGCTTTTTGCTCATCGGCCTGACGCTGCTGGTCTTCTTCAGCCGCCTTCTGTTCATCAGACTGACGCTGCTGATCCTCAGCGGCTTTCTGCTCATCGGCCTGCCGCTGCTGCTCTTCTTCAGCGGCTTTCTGTTCTTCGGCCTGCCGCTCCTGGTCCTCGGCAGCCTTCTGCTCGTCGGCTTCACGTTGCTGATCCTCAGCAGCCTTCCGCTCGGCAGCCTTCTGCTCATCAGCCTGGCGCTGCTGGTCTTCTTCAGCCGCCTTCTGTTCCTCGGCCTGCCGCTGCTGGTCCTCAGCGGCCTTCTGCTCGTCGGCCTGACGCTGCTGTTCTTCTTCAGCGGCCTTCTGTTCCTTGGCCTGCTGTTCCTCGGCCCTCTGCTGGTCTTCGGCAGCCTTTTGCTCGTCGGCCTGACGCTGCTGTTCTTCTTCAGCGGCCTTCTGCTCGTCGGCCTGGCGTTGCTGGTCTTCCTGCTCGGCGCGCTGCTGTTCTTCCTGCTGCTGTTTCAGCAGCTCTTCCTCGCTCGGCTGTCCCTCGTCACTGGCCTGGGCCACGTCGAAGGATTTCACAAGCGCGTCGGCCAGCGTCGGCGTTGCAATCAGCGAGGCTGACAGCAGGGGCAGAGCCACGGTGGCGAAAAGTCTGGAGCGGAAAGTCATCGTTCTGTCCTCACGGTGTCCCGTCTATCTCTGTGAAGCGCTGCTTTCCGGCTCTTGCGGCCGGCCGGCAACGCCCGTTTCCTGTACAGGCCTAGTCAGCCAGGTGTGAACCGCGCCTGAACGACCTGATCGATCGGCGAGATAGGTCGCGCCGTCGCCAAGACCAGTGGCGGCTATAAAATTGTCTGGGAAACGGGACGCGGACGCGACGGAAAAGCAGTTGATTTTTTATGAGAAACAGTTCGATTATCCAACCCAAGCGGGCAGGCCTGCCCGCTTCCATTCAAGGCCCGGACAACAAGAAAAACCCGAGAGCCTTCAACAGAGAGGATCACAATGCGTATTTCCAAACGTTTCACGCTCGCAGCCTCGGCTGCGGTCATCGCCCTCTTCGCGACCTCCGCGATGGCTGAAGGCGAAAAGATCGTGATCGGCACGGAAGGCGCCTACCCGCCCTTCAACAATCTCGAGGCCGACGGCACGCTGACCGGCTTCGACATCGATATCGCCAAGGCGCTCTGCGAGGAAATGAAGGCCGAATGCACCTTCGTGACGCAGGACTGGGATGGCATCATTCCGGCGCTCATCGCCAAGAAGTTCGACGCCATCGTCGCATCCATGTCGATCACCGCCGAGCGCAAGGAAAAAGTCGACTTCTCCAAGAAGTACTACAACACTCCGCCGGCCATCATCGTGCCGAAGGATTCCGACATCAAGGAAGCGACCCCCGAGGCGCTCGCCGGCAAGGCGCTCGGCGCCCAGGGGTCCACGACGCATTCCAACTATGCCCAGGCGCATATGAAGGATGCCGAGCTCAAGATGTACCCCACCTCGGACGAGTATAAGCTGGACATCGCCAACGGCCGCATCGACGCCGCCATCGACGACGTCGTGGTGCTCTCGGAATGGCTGAAGACCGACGCCGGCGCCTGCTGCAAGCTGCTCGGCACGCTGCCGATCGACCCGGTCATCAACGGCGAAGGCGCGGGCATCGCGGTGCGCAAGGGCGACCCGCTGGCCGACAAGTTCACCGCGGCGATCGCAGCGATCCGCGCCAACGGCAAGTACCAGGAAATCAACGCCAAGTACTTCCCCTTCGACGTTTACGGCGAGTAAGGCACGACACATCCGGCTTATGCGGGTTTTTTCTGACCCCATCACCAGAATGCACGGGCGGGAGGGCTTGCTCTCCCGCTCCTTTTGTTTGAGAAGTTGCACATAAAGAAAACGGGCGCGGAAAGCGCCGCAACAAGAAGCGTAAAACGCGCATCGGGGGTAATTCTGGCATGAGCGGGTTCTTCACCGCCATCGTCGAGGCGGTATCCGCATTTCTGGGGATCATCGATCCCCTCTGCGGTCCGGTCGGCATCTTCAATCTTTTCGCGAGCAACACGCTGCTCGCCTGCGGCGCCGCGGGCTGGGGCGACGAGATCGCCTTCGGCTTCCTCGTCACGGCCAGCCTCGCCATCGCGACGCTGCCCGTCGGGCTTTTCCTGGGTTTCTTCATCGCGCTGGCGAAGCAGTCGGAAGAAAAGTCGCTCCGGCTTTCGGCCAATATCTACACCACGCTCTTCCGCGGGCTGCCGGAGCTTCTGACGCTCTTCATCATCTATTACGGCCTGCAGATCGTCGTGCAGAACCTCATGACCGCTATCGGCTACGAGGGCACGGTCGAGATCAACGCCTTCTTCGCCGGCATGATCGCGCTCGCCATGGTGTTTTCCGCCTATTGCTCGGAAGTGCTGCTGTCGGCCTTCAAGGCCATTCCGCGCGGCCAGTACGAGGCCGGCTATGCGCTCGGCTTGCATCACGGCCGCACCATGCAGCTCATCATCCTGCCACAGCTCATCCGCGTCGCCCTGCCCGGCCTCGGCAATCTGTGGATGGCGCTGCTGAAGGACACCGCTCTCGTCTCCGTCGTCGGCCTGCCGGATATCCTGCGCCAGACGAGCGTCGCCGCCCGCGTCACCAAGGAAGCCTTCGAGTTCTACATGATCGCCTGCGTGCTCTTCCTTGTCCTCGCCTTCCTCTCTTCGCTGGTCTTCTCCGGCATCGAGGGCTGGGCCAAGCGTTCGGAGGCCGCACGATGAGCTTCGTCACCACGCTGATCGAGCCGCAGGCTCCGCCGCCGGCGCCGCCAAAGGCCTTCACCGCCGGCCGCTTCTTCGGGAATGCCTTCCTCGGCGTCTGGCTGGCGCTCGCCATCGGCATCTTCATGATGATCGTCGGTGGCTGGGATCCGGAAAAATTCGCGAAATACGGCCCGAACTACCTTTCCGGTCTCGGCGTCACGCTGCTGCTGGTCGTCTGCTCGGTCGTACTTGGCGGTCTCATCTCGCTGCCGCTCGCCTTTGCGCGCATGTCGAAGAACCCGGTCCTGTCGTGGATCGCCTACGGCTATGTCTATTTCTTCCGCGGCACGCCGCTGCTCACCCAGCTCTTCCTCGTCTATTATGGTCTAGGCAGCTTCTCCGCCGAGCTGAAGGCCATGGGCGTCTGGTGGTTCTTCCGCGATGCCTGGAACTGCGCGCTTCTCGCCTTCACGCTCAACACCGCCGCCTACCAGGCCGAAATCCTGCGCGGCGCCATCCAGAGCGTGCCGCGCGGCCAGCATGAGGGTGCGGATGCGCTCGGCCTGCCGAAGAAGGTCGCCTTCTTCAAAGTCATCCTGCCGCAGGCCCTTATCGTGGCGCTGCGCCCCTATGGCAACGAGATCATCCTGATGATCAAGGGCTCGGCGATCGTCGCGATCGTCACCGTTCTCGACCTGATGGGCGAAACCCGCCTCGCCTTCTCGCGCACCTTCGACTATCAGGCCTATCTCTGGGCCGCGCTGATGTATCTGCTGATGGTGGAACTGCTGCGCAACATCTGGGCATGGCTCGAAACCCGCCTGACGCGCCACCTGAAGCGATGACATTCTTGGCAGCACTCCAAAACGCGTGCTGCCAAGACCTTGATTTCGCAAGAAATCTTTGTTCACGCTACGGCATTTTAAGCTCTCGTTAACCTTGCGGGCGCTCAATCATAGGGACCACCATTCATCACGCGATGAGGTCCCTATGACGAACGACATGGCAATGCAGCTCAAGGGCTACGGCATGACCACGGCCCAGATCCTCTACCGCATGCCGGATCACCAGCAGTTCCTGCAGACCTATATCTGGCAGCACTACGATCTCGCCCCTGAATTCCCGGAAATGAAGAGTTTCCTGAAATTCTGGCAGGAAAAGCTCGACGGCCCCATCCACTCCGTCCGCTACATCCACCGCCGCCTGATCTCGGCGACGGAGTGGCGCGCGCTGAAGGGCGAGTTCATCATCAACTGATGGGCCCCTGCTCCGGCGGGCTGTTCAGATGACGAAAAAATCCGCTGCGGTGATCGTCGGCGATCCCGTCAGAAAACCGAACTTGATCGGCGCATAGGTCGTTGCCGAACCGTCGCGGTCGAAGAAGAGGTCGCCAGTGTTCGAATTATAGAGGATGCGGTCGCTCGCGTCCTTCGTGCCGACCACGAGATCCTTGAAGGCACTCGCCGCAAGGGCGCCCGTCGCCAGCCCGAGGAAAACCGCATTGTCGATCTGGATCGTATCGGCCGGGGCGTTGAAATCGCTGATCGTGTCGACATTGGTCGTTGCATTGAGCGTCGTGTTGAAGACGAAGGTATCGTTGCCGGCACCGCCGACCAGTGTATCCTTGCCGCCGTAGCCACGCAGGACGTCGTTGCCGCCACCGCCCTTGAGCACATTGGCGCCGGCATTGCCGAATATCGTTTGCGCAAAGTCATTGCCCGTCAGGTTGATCGATGTCGTGCCGCTGGCGCTGGTCGTTTCCATACGTTCGACCTCAATACCGCTGCGCAGCGTATAACTCGCTGAAGCAAAAAGCCGGTCGCCCTTGCCTCCCCCCACGGCTTCAATGATCAGGTCGGCGGCAGTATCGACGTAGTACCGGTCGTTTCCTATGCCACCCGTCATGCTGTCGGTGCCGACACCCCCATCCAGCAGATCGTCACCGGCTCCCCCATCGAGCGTGTCGTTTCCGTCTTCGCCATAGAGCAGATCGTTCAGTGCGCCGCCGGTAATGCTGTCATTGCCCGTTCCTCCACGCACTTCTCCGTCGAGCAGGCCGAGATGGCTGTCCAGAACGTCGTTGCCGGCACCAAGGGACATCGTTCCGCCGATGAACCCTTTGTTGATCACGGTATCGGAGGCATTACCAAGACTGAGGGCGTAGGCCGTCGAGATGATTTCGCCCGTATTGAAGATCCTGTTGGTTTGGCCGCTGAGCCCTCCCAGATTGATCGCGATGGAATCACCTTGAATAAGCCCCGTATTGGTAATCGAATTGTTGTCACCACTTGATGTAACGGCCCAATATGCGGAGATAGCTCCGGCATTCACGATCGTATTGAACGACCCTGCCGCGTATATTCCATAGGAACCTCCGGCGACACCGCCCGTCGAATTCACAGTCACTCTGCTCCCGCCGTCCGAAGACGCGAAATATATCCCTATATAATCGGAGAATATATCGCCTGCGACCGTAATCCGATCATGAGAATCGCCTCTGATCGACGAACTGAAACTGCCCGTCGTCGAGATCGTCGCACCCTGCGCGATATACACATTATCATATGCAGCGATATTGATCGCATTCGTGCTTGCCGCGGTGACGGTGAAATCACTTGTGTAGGTATAAGAGGCCATTGCACATTCCTCCATCGGCTCTTCGGGCACAGCCGCTTGAGGCGACTGTTTCGGCCCGGCAGCGCGCGCCTGCTGACGCAGCGCCGTCTTTGATCAAGCGGAAGAAGCCGGATGGCGAATCTGGCAGAGGTTTCGAAGGCATTGCAAAACCGCGCCATCAGGACCCATCTGTGCCGCTACTAAAGCACGAATCCAATATCAGCGTTAGCTCAAACTGAAGCCGCAAACGCGCTCACCCGGATACCCGCGTGAGGGCTTGAACGGTCTCCGCCTCTTCTCTCCGCTCAGCGACCGCCGAGAAGGCCCGAGTTAAACGTGCACCGAGCCATGGGCCAGTTCGGTGTCTGACATGTCGACCTTCAGTGAGAAATAGGCGATGACGGCGTAGAAGGCCGTGACGAAGCCGATCACCACCAGGCCCGATATCGGTCCAAGCGCGGCATTCGCCACCACGTGCTCCACGGCCAGCGTCATGTCGCGACCGGCCGTCGCCGGCTTCTGCATCATGGAGGAGGAGATCTTTAGCGCCCAGGCGAGCAGCAGGATGAGATAGAGCCAGCAATAGTTCCGCCGGAGCCGCCGACAGGTCGCATCGCGGTAGCTGATCAGGAATTCCGGCTTGCGCAGGCTTTTCGCAATCGGCGCGGCCCAGTCGAGATCGAGCGCAGCGCGCGGATTGAGGATCTCGGCGAAATAGAAACGCTCGAGCTGGCGCACGCGCGCCCGATAGACGTCGAAGAATCGGTAGCGCCGCGCCTCGATCATCAGGAGCAGTGAGACGAGCAGCATGGCGAAGAGCAGCACGCCGTGATGCGAGGTCGGCGTCGAAAGCGACACGGAAAGCAGCGCAGCCACCACCGTGATCGCCCAGTTCGACGTTCGGTCGATCCGGTCGCGCCAGCCGGCCATCCGGCCAAGCTCGCCGCGATAATAGTGCACCATGGTGTTAATCGTTTCCATCGGCGTCGCGGGCAGAGCGGGACTGCCTGTGCGCTTGGCCTCGGCGGAAAGCAACAAGGGGGACATATCGGCGGGCATTCTTTCCTCCAATTGTCTTTTTGGTCTTGGGAAGATCATGCGCCTCTTTCGCCAATTGATAAATGCTTATTTACACTTAGGGGCGAATGCCCCCATCTCGGGCGACCGTTTGCGCGCATCCGCCTCCATTGCCAAAACGCCGGGCGGCCCGTATGAGACGCCGCATGAAAAAGATCGATGAAGACGCGCTCGCGGAAGCCTATAACCGCGCCCTTTCGCTGGAAAAATCCGGCGATTTCGATGCCGCCGCCAAAGCCTATGCGGAGGTGCTGGCGCTCGACCCGGAAGACCATGGCGGCGCGGCCGTGCGCCTGGCCTCGATGGGCCGCGGCGAGACGCCGGAAAAGGCGCCCGACGCCTATGTCGCCACCCTCTTCGACCAGCATGCCGAAGTGTTCGAGGACGTGCTCGTCGAACAGCTCGGCTATTGCGTGCCGCTTCTGGTGCGCCAGCGCTTCCAGGACCTCAAGCTGGGTCCGTTCCAGCGCGTGCTCGACCTCGGCTGCGGCACGGGCCTGACGGGCGGCGCGCTGCGTGACATGGCAGACGACATCACCGGCGTCGATCTGTCGGAAAACATGGTCGAAGTCGCCCATGAGAAGGACCTCTACGAGACGCTTTACGTCGCCGAGGCCGTCGATTTCCTGGACGACAATGACGACGAGCCCTTCGACCTGATCACCGCGACGGACGTGCTGCCCTATCTCGGCGCGCTGGAGCCGCTGTTCTTCGGCGCCGCCGAAAACCTAGTGGCCGGCGGACACTTCATCTTCTCGTCGGAAACGCTGCCGGCCGATACCTTCGCCGGCCGCCCCTTCATGGTCGGCCCGCATCAGCGCTTCGCCCATGCGCCTGACTATGTCCGCCAGCGCCTCGACGAGACCGGTTTCGACCTCGTCGAGATCATCGATATCACCGTGCGCATGGAAGAAGGCGAGACGATCGCCGGCCATCTCGTGCTGGCGAAGTATCGCGGCTGACCGGTGGGACGCATTGCCCCTGACACAAGAGAAACACTTTCGCCGGAAACGATGATCCGCTAAACCTCCTGCCAGCAATTGCAGGAGGTTACGGCATGGCAAAGGTTGCGTTCATCGGTCTCGGCGTCATGGGCTACCCCATGGCCGGGCACCTGAAGGTCAAGGGCGGCCATGAGGTCGCGGTCTATAATCGCACCTTCGCCAAGGCGGAGAAATGGGCGGCAGAATTCGGCGGCACGGCGTTTCGTACCCCGGCCGAGGCCACAAAAGACGCCGATTTCGTCTTCACCTGCGTCGGCAATGACGACGACCTGCGCTCCGTCACCACTGCCAAGGATGGCGCGATCGAAGGCATGAAGCCGGGCGCCACGCTCATCGACAACACCACGGCCTCCGCAGAAGTCGCCCGCGAATTGGACGCGGCCTGCAAAGCCAAGGGCCTGCATTTCATCGACGCCCCCGTATCCGGCGGCCAGGCCGGTGCCGAAAACGGCGTCCTGACCGTCATGTGCGGCGGCGAGGAAGCGGTTTTCGAGAAAGCCAAGCCTATTATCGACGCCTATGCCCGCATGGTCGGCCGCATGGGCGACGCAGGCGCCGGGCAGCTTGCCAAGATGGTCAACCAGATCTGCGTGGCCGGCGTCGTGCAGGGCCTCGCCGAGGCCATTCATTTCGGCAAGAAATCCGGCCTCGACATGGAGGCGGTCATCGAGGTCATCTCCAAGGGGGCGGCCGGCTCCTGGCAGATGGACAACCGCCACAAGACGATGATCGCGGGCAAATACGATTTCGGCTTCGCTATCGACTGGATGCGCAAGGACCTCGACATCGTCCTGTCCGAAGCCCGCCGCAATGGCGCAAAGCTTCCCACCACCGCCCTCATCGACCAGTTCTACGGCGACGTGCAGGATATGGGCGGCAACCGCTGGGACACGTCCTCGCTGCTCGCCCGCCTCGAACGGAAATGATCGGTAAGACCTCCACCGCCGAAGAGATCATCGAACACCTCTGCTCGCTACGATCGGAGGACAACATCGCTGGCATGAAGCGCTTCGGCATCGTCACGGAGACGGCGATCGGTATTTCCAATCCCGACCTGCAGAAAATCGGGCGCCTGACGGGCAAGGATCACGCCCGCGCTTTCACCCTGTGGGCCAGCGGTCTCCGCGAGGCCCGCATGCTGGCGCTTTATACGCTGGAACCAACGAAGCTTACGCCGGACGAGGCCCTCCGCCTTGCCGAAGACTTCAACTCCTGGGAGGTGGTCGACAATGCCGCGGATATCTTTATCGAGGCAAAGCTTGTCTCGCTGATCCCGACATTCGCAGCCGACGAGCGGGAATTCGTGCGCCGCACCGCCTTCGCCATGATTGCCGGCGCTGCCGTGCATATGAAGAAGGAGCCTGACGAAACGCTGATCGGCTGGCTCGATCTCGTTGAAGACCATGCCGGCGATGCGCGCAATTTCGTAAAGAAGGCGGTCAATTGGGCGCTGCGAAACATCGGTAAGCGCAGCCATGCCTGCCATGCGCCCGCGCTTAACCTGGCACGAACCCTTGCGGGCAGCAGCGACAAGACGGCGCGCTGGATCGGCAAGGATGCGGTGCGGGAACTGACGGACGAGAAGGTCCTCGCCCGCCTCAAGCGCTGACTACTCGTCGCTGTTCTTTTGGTTGTCCACGGTCATGTAATCGAGCGGCAGCTCGGTCGTGTACTTGATCTGCTCCATGGCGAAAGCCGAGGAGACGTCGCGGATCTCGATTCGGGCGATCATGCGCTTGTAGAAGGCATCATAGGCGCCAATGTCGGGCACGACGACGCGCAGCAGGTAATCCACCTCGCCGCTCATACGGTAGAATTCGACGACCTCGGGGAACTCGACGATCACTTCCGAAAACCGCTTCAGCCATTCGGTGGAGTGAGAATTGGTGCGGATCGAAACGAAGACAGTAACCTTCGTGTTGATCTTGACCGGATCGAGCAGCGCGACGCGCTTGCGGATCACGCCGTCCTCCTCCATCTTCTGGATACGCCGCCAGCAAGGCGTGGTCGACAGCCCGACCTTCTTGGCGAGGTCGGCCACAGCCAGCGTGGAATCTTCCTGCAGAAGGCGCAGGATTTTGCGGTCCAGACGATCCATTTACATCCCCTAAGAAATTTAATTCCCTCATATACCGAGATTGTGGCAAATGGGAAGAATGTCATTTCACGTGGTAAGAGTTTTCACCCGCTTTCGCAATTCGGGCAGAACCTCGTCCGAAAACCACGGGTTGCGTTTCAGCCAGCCCGTGTTGCGCCAGCTCGGATGCGGCAGCGGCAGAACCGCGGGCGCCGCGTTGCGGCCGAGATGACGGCGCCAGTCGCGCGCCGTGTCGGTCATGCTCTTTCCCTTCGTCGCGCCGAGATGCCAGGCTTGCGCATATTGGCCGATCGCCAGCACCAGCTCGACCTGCGGCATGGCCGCGATGACCCGCGCGCGCCACAGCGGTGCGCATTCCCGTCGCGGCGGCAGGTCGCTGCCATGCGTGTCATAACCGGGAAAACAGAAGCCCATCGGCACGATGGCGAATTTTTCTCGGTTGTAGAATTCTTCCCGCGTCACGCCCAGCCAGTCGCGCAGCCGATCACCGGAGGCATCGTTGAAGGGCAGTCCGCTCTCATGCACCCGAAGCCCCGGTGCCTGTCCGGCAATCAGGATGCGCGCCCGTGCGGAGAGGACGGCGACGGGCCGTGGCTCGTGCCGCAAGCGATCCTCCGGCCCTTTGGCCGGTGCGTCCCGACAGAACCGACAGGCGGCGATGGCCACGCTGAGCGCGGCGATATCGTCGGCAGGCTTGCGCTCGCTCATCCCCGCCATCCGTCAGCCAAAGCCCAGCGTCGACAGAATGGCGTCGAGCACGCCGCGCTCCCCCGTATGCGTATCCTCCTGCGGACGACCGTTCATGCGGCGCCATTGCTGCGGCAGATCGAATTCCGTGGCCCAGAGCCCCTTGCGCTCGGCCTTGGCGAACTGCTCCTCATCCTCGTAGCCGCCATAGGCGACCGCCAGCCCTTCGCGCACCATGCGCTGGCCGAGATCGCCAGCCTCCGTCTCGCAGCGCGCCAGAAGACGGTCGTATTTGTCCCTGCCCTGCATCCGGCAGGTGACCGGCCCCGCGCGCAAGAGCTCGGCGAGCCGTGAGCGGGCGGCCACGCCGCAGCGCCAGTCCTCGCCGTCGCGCTTGCATATCTGCATCATCTCCGGCGTATCCATGCCGACGAGACGGATACGATGCCCGTCGAGCGTCAGCGTATCGCCGTCGGCGGCGCGCGCTGCCCCGCTGATCGTCTCGCCGCTTTCGCCGCCGATGCGCAATACGATCAGCGCCGTCAGCGCCAGGATCGCCATCGCCACGCCGACATCGCGCGCCCCTTTGGAAAGCCCCATGAAATTCCGCTTCCTGCCATTGAGTACTGACGCACCGTCATACCCGAAACGCCGCCGCGGTCACGCTACGGAAAATGTCGAAATGGTTCGTAAATGGTTTATGCACGGCAGCATCTTCTTAAGGATTGCCCCCTAGAATTCAACGCCATCAGCAACCGTTGCAATTCGTATGAGTACCGGCGTCAGTACCTCGACCGACAAGATCATCGTCGACAAGTCGCGCAGCCATAGAAACAAGGCTGTTTCGCGGGCTGTGCGCACGACTCGCGAACGGTTGCAGACGGCGACGGGCATTTCCGCCGGCCTCGAGCGGGAAATGCTGCAGCTCCACATTGCCTCCGTGGTACAAAGCGCGCTCCTCATCCCCGCCATCATCGTGATGATCGCCGCCATCGGCATCTATCTCACGCAGGAAATCGGCCTCACGGCCTGGGCGGTGCTGGCGCTCAGCGTGCATGCGGTCGGCATGATCATCGCGCGCCGTGCACGCGGCAAAGATATTACCACCGAGACCGTACAGCGCTGGCAGCGCCGCTTTCTAGCGGCGCAGCTGCTGATGGGCATCGCCTGGGCGGCCCTTGCGCTCCAGACCTGCGGCAGCTGCACCGGCGTCACCTTTGAACTCTATCAAGGCACCGCCCTCCTCGTTGCGCTTGCCGTCACCACGATCACAACGCTGATGCTGCGCCATGCGGTGCTTTTCGCCTTCGCGCCGACGGTGGCAGCCCTTGTCCTCTCGGCCCTGCTGCGCCCCGCGCCCACCACCATGGCTATGGCGGCGATCATCGCTGCTGCCCTCGTCTTCCTCATCTTCATCACGCATCGCCTGCGCCAGACGAGCGCCCAGCTCCTCTCCTCACAATCGGAGAAAGACGACCTGATCGCCGAGCTGGAAGTGGCAAAGTCCATGTCGGACGAAGCCCGCCGCCGCGCGGAAGAAGCCAACCTCGCAAAATCCCGCTTCCTCGCCTCCATGTCGCATGAGCTGCGCACGCCGCTGAACGCCATTCTCGGCTTCTCCGAGGTCATGTCGACGGAAGTGCTCGGGCCGCTCAACAACCCGGTCTATAAGGAATACACCTCGGATATCCACCGCTCTGGCCAGCACTTGCTCAACCTCATCAACGAAATCCTCGATCTCTCGCGCATCGAGGCCGGCAAATACGACCTGTCGGAGGACAGCGTGCATCTCGTCGATATCGCCGAGGATTGCATCGGCATGGTGCAGCTGCGCGCGAGGGCGAAGAACATCACGATATCAGAGCAGGTCGAAGGCGGCATGCCGGCGCTCTGGGCGGATGAAAAGGCCTTGCGCCAGGTCGTCCTGAACCTCCTGTCCAATGCCGTGAAATTCACGCCCCAAGGTGGCGAGATCGTCGTCAAGGCCGGCTGGACGGCCGGCGGCGGCCAATATCTCTCCATCAAGGACAACGGCCCCGGCATTCCCGAGGACGAAATCCCTGTGGTTCTCTCGGCCTTTGGACAGGGCTCCATCGCCATCAAGAGCGCTGAACAGGGCACCGGCCTCGGCCTGCCGATCGTTCAGGCCATCCTTGCCAAGCACAATGGCGAATTCATCCTGAAATCGAAGCTGCGCGAGGGCACCGAAGCCATCGCGATCCTGCCGGCCAAACGCGTGCTGCAAAGCCTGCCCGCCGTCACCGAAACGCAAGCCGTCTCGCCACGCCGCAAGAGCTTCGCCTGAGGCGTTTCAGCGGAGGCGTGGATCCTCGGGTCAAGCCCGAGGATGACAGAGAGGAGGAAGGACTTCCCCTCCTCATTGATCGGTGCAGCAGGCGGTACCGTTGTCGTGGCAGGAGACCTTACTTCTTGCGTCATCCTCGGGCTTGACCCGAGGATCAACACATCCGCACCACCTCAGATGAACTGCGAAATCACCACATAGCCGGCGTAACCGGCATTGGCGACGATCAGGCAGAACACCGCGAAGGACCCGAGGTCCTTCGAGTGCTTGCCCATCTCCGAAATCTCCGGAGACACCCGGTCGACGATCTCCTCGATTGCCGTGTTGAGTGCCTCGAAGGCGATCATCAGCAGGAAGAGGATCGCCATCGCCACATATTGGAAAAAGTTGGCGCCGACGACGACGAAGATGACCATGGCGACGCCGAAGGCGATCAGTTCATGGCGGAAGGCGGATTCGCCGAGCAGGCGGCGTGCGCCGGCGGCCGAATAGGTCGCTGCTGCGATCAGGTGGCTGAAGCCCGTCTTTTTCTCGATTGGTCCCTGACCCATTCTTCAATCCCGTTCTTGCCGCCCCCATGGAGCCAATGCCCCACGGGTCTCAATGTCATTTTGGCTTTTTTGCCGACCGCTCGCTACGAACGGTTGCTGACGCCCGCCTGAACGAAGGTCGCCATGCCAGAATGGCAGGCAGCCGCCGACTTGACGATACCGGCTGCAAGCGCCGCGCCCGTGCCCTCGCCCAGACGCATGCCAAGCGCCAGAAGTGGCGTCTTGCCGAGCTTCTCGATCGCCTTCATATGCGCCGGCTCCGCCGAGACGTGGCCGATCAGGCAGTGATCGAGCGCCGAGGCATTGGCGGCGCGCAGAATGGCGCCGGCCGCTGTCGCGACATAGCCGTCGATGATGACGGGGATTTTCTGCATGCGTGCGGCAAGGATCGCGCCGGCCATCGCCGCGATCTCGCGGCCGCCGAGACGGCGCAGCACCTCCAGCGGATCAGAGAGGTGATCGCGGTTCAGCGCGACCGCCTTCTCGACAGCGGCGATCTTGCGCTCGAGCACTTCACCTTCCGAGCCGGTGCCCGGACCGACCCATTCCTCCGCCGTGCCGCCGTAAAGCGCCAGGTTGATGGCGGCGGCGATCGTCGTGTTGCCGATGCCCATTTCGCCGATGCACAACAGGTCCGTGCCGCCGGCAACGGCCTCCATGCCGAAAGCCATCGTGGCGGCACAGTCGCGTTCCGAGAGCGCCGGTTCCTCGGTGATGTCGGCCGTCGGATAATCGAGCGCGAGGTCGAAAACTTTCAGGCCCAGATCGTGCGTCACGCAGATCTGGTTGATCGCCGCGCCGCCAGCCGCGAAATTTTCCACCATCTGCGCTGTGACGGAGGACGGATAGGGCGTGATGCCCTGCTTGGTGACACCGTGGTTGCCGGCGAAGATGGCAACCAGCGGGCGCGTGACGGCCGGGGCGCGGCCCGTCCAGGCGGCGAGCCAGAAGGCGATCTCTTCCAGGCGGCCGAGCGCGCCCGGCGGCTTCGTCAGCTGCGCGTCCCGTTCGCGCGCGGCCACCAGCGCGGCCGCATCCGGACCGGGCAGATTGCGCAGCAATTCACGGAAATCATCGAACGGCAGGCCGCTGGCACTCATCTTGGGAATTCCTTGGTTGGGGCTTTCAAAGGCAGGTGTCTCCTAATAGAGGCAGGGCGCGGCGCCGACAACCGCATTTGCGGCAGAGGCCGGCGCCTTTTGCGGCGGCAGGCGGCGACAGGTGTCGCGCATCGGAAAGTGGCCCGGCGATACGGGCTCTACGATGCCCAAAACGGGGGCGAAGACTGCGCGGCAGCTCTCGCCCTCCTCCATCCTCGAGCATGCTCCGGGGACTATCTTTCAGGCGTCGGCAGCCAGTCTGGCCGCCCGCCAGCAGGGACCAAAAGCGTGACCATCCAGGACTATATCGACGACATCGCCCGCTCCGTCGCCTTTCTCTCCCGCGTGCATGTGCCGCAACGTCATTTCATCGGTCATGACGGCAGGCTGTCGCGCGCCGTCGCGGCCTTCCCGGTCGCCGGCGTGCTGATCGTGCTGCCGCCGGCCGCACTTGCCGCCGTGCTGCTCGCCCTCCATGCCCCGCCGCCGCTGCTCGCCTTTGCCGTGCTCGGCCTGCAGGTGCTGATCACGGGGGCCCTGCATGAGGACGGCCTGTCCGACAGCGCCGATGGCATCGGCGGCGGGCGCGACCGCGACAGCGCGCTCGCCATCATGAAGGACAGCCGCGCCGGCTCCTACGGTGTCGTGGCACTGGTGCTCTCCTTCGGCATTCGCAGCGCCGCCATATCAGCGCTTGGCCCGGTCCTTACGCCCGCCGGCCTTGCCATGGCGCTGCTCGCCACCGCCGCCGCAAGCCGCACCGCCATGGTCTGGCACTGGTCGCTTTTGCCGCCCGCCCGGCGCGACGGCGTGGCCGCCTCCGTCGGCGAGCCGGACCGCACTGCAACCGTCGTCGCACTCGTCACCGGCATTCTCATCGCCGCCGCCCTTCTCGCGCCGCATGCGACGATCTTTTCGATTGCGCTCTCGCTCTCCGGCGCCATCGCCGCCGTGCTGGTATTCAACCGCATCACAGTGCGCAAGATCGGCGGTCATACCGGCGATACGATCGGCGCCACGCAGCAGCTCACGGAAATGTCGGTCCTTACAGCTCTTGCCTTGGCGCTGTGAGCTGACGATATAGGACTGCGAAAGCATAAGTGGGATATCCGGAGACGCAATGGAATCACCCTGCATCCTCGTCTGTTCGATCGACATGGTGACCGGCTACTGTTTCGGCTGCGGCCGCACGCGCGATGAAATCGGCGCCTGGTCGTTCTACACGTCCGATCAGCGCCGCGCGATCATGGCGGAACTGCCGGCTCGTCTCGAAACCGTTGAGCGCAAGCCCCGGCGCGAAACCCGCCGTACGCGCATGGCGCGGGAGCGCGGCGAGGCATGAGGCTCTACATCCTCTTCGGCATTCTCGGTGCCGGCCTCGTGCTGCTGATCCTCAATCACGACGGCGGCCGCACCCTCGGCATCGACAACAATGATTTCGGCCGCCTCGTGACGCTGTCGGCGATTGGCACGATGATGGGCGCCGGCATTCTCGCCAGCCGCCGGCAATGGGGTGAAAGCCTACGCCAGGCCGCGATCTGGCTGCTGATCATCCTCGCCCTCGCGACCGGCTATCTCTACCGCTTCGACCTCCAGCAGGTCGGCAACCGGCTGACGGCCGGCCTCATCCCTGGTCGCGCGGTCGTGACGACGGGCGCAAATGGCGAACAGATCCTCGTCATCAACAAGGGCGTCTCCGGCCATTTCGAGGCCGATGTCAGCATCGACGGCGCGCCGCTGCGCATGATGGTCGATACCGGCGCAAGCTCGATCGTGCTGACCTATGACGACGCGATGCGGCTCGGCATCAACCCGGACAATCTCGTGTTCTCGATCGAAGTCTCCACCGCCAACGGCCGCGCCATGGCTGCCCCCGTGACGCTGCGGCAGGTCGCCATCGGCCCCATCATGCGCGGCACGATCCGCGGCATGGTCACCCAGCCCGGCCAGCTCGACCAGAGCCTGCTCGGCATGAGCTTCCTGGAAACCCTCGGCTCCATCGAGATCACCCGCGACGAGTTGCGGCTGAAGGATTGATCAGACCGCGGTCTCGAAACGGTAGTGCAGCCGCACGCATCCCCGGTCGATCGCCTTGGCGCTGATGAGTGTTGGGCTGGCACGGAACCCCGTCAGCGGAAACAGCGGATCCCCGCCCCCGAGCATTTCCGGGATGATATAAATCTCGATCTCGTCCAGCGCGCCGCGTTCGAGAAACGCCATCTGCAGCTTGCCGCCGCCCAGCATCCAGACATCGCCGTCATCGAGCGCGCGCAGTTCCGCAATCAGCGCATCGATATCGCTGCGGATTTCGAGCGGCCCCTTCGGCGCTTCGATCGGCCGCGATGTGACGACGAGGGTCCGCTTGCCGTCATAGGCCCAGGGCGACGGGTCGCGCGCGATGAAATCATAGGTGCCCCGCCCCATCACGACGGTGCGGATGCCGTTGAGAAAGCTACGGTAGTCATGCTCGCCGAGATCCATCCCGTCATATTCGAAGAGCCAATCCAGATTGTCGTTTTCGGCAGAGATCAGCCCATCGAGGCTGGCGGCGATGTAACCCAATATCCTGGCCATACAAAACCCCTTGATTAATAAACGAACATTCATTTATATATAGCCATGGCGCGACACAAGACAATCCCTGACGAGCGTGTGCTCGACACGCTTCTGGAAACCATGATGCAGACAGGCCCCGCCGGCCTCACCTTCGCCCGCGCCGCCAAGGCGTCTGGCCTTTCGGCAGCGACGCTGGTGCAGCGCTATGGCGACCGCGAGAAGATGGTGCAGGCGGTGCTGCTGCGGGCCTGGGACCGGCTGGACGCGGAGACCGATGCGGCCGATGCGAACACTGCCGCCACCCCCGCTGGCGCCGTCGACCTTCTGATGCGGCTGATGCCGGCGCAAACCGCCGAACGCAATGCGACCGACGGCCTCCTCCTTCTGCGCGAGGACATCCGGGACCCGGCCCTGCGCGCCCGCGGCGCCGCCTGGGCCTATCGCCTTGTCGAAGCCCTTGCCCGGCGCCTGTCGGACGATGCCGCAAAAGGAACACGCCTCGCCTGGCAGATGGCCAGCATCTGGCAGGGCGCGCATACCTGGTGGGCGTTCACCCGCGAGGAGCCGGCCGACCGGGCGATACGGCGCGTGCTGGAAAACTGGCTCGATGATCGAAACGGCCGAGCGTGATTTCTATTTGAAGCCTTAGGGGCCGGGCCGCGGCCCGTGCCAAATGAGAGAGTTTTTTCACGCCGGTCGCTTGACCCGCAGCAGCATCGGCGCGGCGACCAGAACCGTTATGCCCGAGAGCGCGGCCCCGGTAAGAAAGGTCGCGCCGGAGCCGTGCGTGTCCCAGATCCAGCCGGCGGCGATATTGCCGATGAGCACGACCAAGCCGGTGATGAGATTGAAGACGCCGAAGGCGGTGCCCTTGAGGTGTTTTGGCGCGGTGTCGGCGATCAGCGTGGCAAGCAGCCCCTGCGACAGCCCCATATGCAGCCCCCAGAGCACGATGCCGGCGATGAAAAGCGGAACGGAGGCCGCATAGGCGAGCGTCCCATAGGCGGCGACGAGCACGAACAGGCTCGCGATCAGAAGCCCTGACCGTCCGATGCGGTCCGACAGCGCCCCGACCGGATAGGCCGTCAGGCCATAGACCGAATGCATGATCACCATGGTGATGGGGATCCAGGCCGGCGCAAACCCCGCCTCCTGCGATTTCAGCAGCAGGAAAGCCTCGCTGAACCGCGCCAGCGTCAGGAGCGAGGCCGCGCCGATCACCATCCACACCGCCCCGTTCAACCTGACGATATCGGCAAGCCGCGGCAGCCCGCCCGCCTTCGCCTCAAAGGGCGCCTTCGGCTCGCGCACCCCGACGATCAGCAGCAGAACGGCCAGGAAAGCGGGAATGACCGCGATCCAGTAGATCGCGAGCACATCGCCGCCCAGCAGGATCATCAGCCCGATGGCGATGAGCGGGCCGACGAAACCGCCGACCGTATCCAGCGACTTGCGCAGCCCGAAGCTCGCGCCGCGCAGTTCCGGCGGCGTCACGTCGGCGATCAGCGCATCGCGCGGCGTGCCGCGAATGCCCTTGCCGACGCGATCGACCGCCTTGGCCGCGACGATCCAGCCCACGGAGGTGGCGAGCGGAAAGATCAGCTTGGAGACGGCACCGAGGCCGTAGCCGAGCACGGCGAGCGGCTTGCGCTGCGCCATGCGGTCGGCAAGGATGCCGGAGAAGAGTTTGGTGACGGTCGCGATCGCAACGGCAAGCCCTTCGACGAAACCGACGAAGACCGCCGACGCGCCCAGTCCGCTGACGAGATAGAAGGGCAAGAGCGTCTGCACCATCTCCGAGGAAATATCCATCAGCAGGCTGACGACGCCGAGCACCCAGACCGTTGCTGGGATGGAGTTTATCGGTCTGGATGTCATGGTTTCGCTCGAGCCTTAAGAAGAATGGCGCAAGCGATAAGGGGGCGCCGCGGGACGGTCAACGTCCCGCGCGGCAAGGATCAGTTCTTCAGCTTGTACCCGGTCTTGAATATCCACGCCGTGATCGACAGGCAGACGACGAGGAAGCCTAGCACCGTCACGAGACTGACGATCGGATTGACGTCGGCGATCTCGTAAAAACTCCAGCGGAAGCCCGAGACGAGGTAGAGCACCGGGTTGAAATGGCTGACCGTCTGCCAGAAGGGCGGCAGCATTTCGATCGAGTAGAACGAGCCGCCGAGGAAGACGAGCGGCGGAATGATCAGCATCGGGAACAGGTTGAGTTGTTCGAAATCCTTCGCCCAGATGCCGATCATGAAGCCGAACAGCGAGAAGCTGACGGCCGTCAGCACGAAAAACAGCACCATCATGAAGGGGTGCTTGATCGAGATATCGACGAAAAGCGAGGCGGTGATCAGGATGATCGTGCCGACGATCAGGCCCTTGGTGGCCGCCGCCCCGACATAGCCGATGACGATCTCGATCATCGAGATCGGCGACGACAGGATTTCGTAGATCGTGCCGGTGAATTTCGGGAAATAGATGCCGAAGGAGCCGTTGCCGATACACTGGTTGAGCAGCGTCAGCATGATGAGGCCGGGCGCGATGAAGGCGCCGTAGGACACGCCGTTCACCTCCTGCATGCGCGAGCCGATGGCCGCGCCGAAGACGATGAAATAGAGCGAGGTGGTGATGACGGGCGAAACGATGCTCTGGAGCAGAGTGCGGCGCGTGCGCGCCATCTCGAACGCGTAGATGGACTTGATCGCCTCGAAGTTCATTTGCCCTCTCCCACCAGTTCCACGAAGATGTCTTCCAGCGAACTCTGCTCGGTGGAGATGTCCTTGACCCGCAATCCGCACTGCGAGAGTGCCGACAAGAGCGACGAGATACCCGTCCGCTCGCCGGTCGAATCGAATTCATAGGTCAGCCGCGTGCCCTCGCCCGAAAGCGCCAGCCCATAGGGCGACAGGGCATCGGGAATGGCGGCGATGGGCTCGGCAAGCTCGACGGTCATCTGCTTGCGGCCGAGTTTGGCCATCAGCGCCTTCTTCTCCTCCACCAGCAGGATCTGGCCATGATTGATCACGCCGATGCGGTCGGCGATCTCTTCAGCCTCCTCGATATAATGCGTCGTGAGAATGATCGTCACGCCATTGGCGCGCAGCCGCTCGACGAGCTGCCACATGTCCTTGCGTAAGGAAACATCGACGCCCGCCGTCGGCTCGTCGAGAAAGAGCACCTTCGGCTCATAGGACAGCGCCTTGGCAATCAGCACCCGCCGACGCATGCCGCCGGAGAGATGGCGCAGCATCGTGTCCTTCTTGTCGTAGAGCGAGAGGTCCCTGAGTATGCGCTCGATGAGAGCGGGATCCGGCTTGCAGCCATGCAGGCCGCGCGAAAAGGCAACGGTGTTGTAGACGGTCTCGAAGGAATCCAGCGTCAACTCCTGCGGCACGAGGCCGATGATGGAGCGTGTCTTGCGGTAGTCGCTGAGGATGTCATGGCCACCGACGGTGACTGTGCCGCCGCTCGGCGTGACGATGCCGCAGATGATGGAGATCATCGTCGTCTTGCCGGCACCGTTCGGCCCGAGCAGTGCGAGGATTTCGCCCTGCTCGATATCGAGATCGACGCCTTTCAGCGCCTGGAACCCGGAGGCATAGCTCTTGGTGAGATTGCGTATGGAAACGATGGGCGCCATCGGGGGCTCCGGAAAGAGGAGATGTCATGCGGAAGGACACCCTATATGGCGTGTCCTTTCTCGGTTTTCACCCGCAGGCGGCAAAAAATTCTCAGCGTTCGATAGCCGCCTGTCATCAAACCGTGACCGACGTCCAGCATGGTCGCGACGAGGCCAAAGGAACGGTTCTGCACCCCGCGCACCCACCGTTCCCTGCTCCCGCAGCGGCCTTGCTCCCGAACCCTGAGGGAGTTTCCGGCGGCCCCATCCGCCGCGCTTCCCCCGCGGAAGCACCGCATGCATCTTGGCCGGTCGCTCCAGCCGGGATGTTGGAATGTGACGTTCCAGGCACCCGTCTCCCCGAGGCGGATTGCCATCCCCTCTTGACCGGCGCCCCCGCCGGTCTTTTTTTGCCCGCGCGAAACCCGTCATTTGCCGGCCACCGCCGCATCGAAAACCGACCGCTGCGCGGCGAAGGCGCGCTGATAGGCGGGCCGCGCCTGGCCGCGGGCGATATAGGCGGCAATGACAGGATATTCCGACAGGAGGCCGGAGGATTCCAGGCGACGGACCGCGTGGACCATCATCAGATCCCCGGCGCTGAAGGCCCCATCGAGCCATTCGCCCTCCCCGAGATGGTGGGAGAGTTCCGCGAGGCGCGCACGAATTCGGTCGTCGAGCATCGGCAGCCGCTCGGCATGCCACGGCTTGTCGCGCTCCACGATCACGGCCATCGAGCGCTCGACGATCGGCGGCTCGACCGTCGCGACGGCCGCGAACATCCACATGATTGCCCGCGCCCTGCCGTTCGCATCCTTCGGCAGCAGGCCGGAGTGCTGCTCGGCGATATGCAGCACGATGGCGCCGGATTCGAAGAGCGCAAAATCGCCCTCCTCATAGGTCGGGATCTGCCCGAAGGGATTGAGCGCGAGATGATCCGGCTGCTTCATCGCCTTGAAGGTGAGAAGGCGCACGTCATAGCGCTTGCCGACCTCCTCCAGCGCCCAGCGCACGCGCATATCGCGCGCCAACCCCTGCCCACGGTCGGGCGAACTTTCGAATGCGGTGATCGTGGCGGTCATCGTCTCTCTCCCTGGCTGCTCGTCTCAAGGACGATCGGCCCAGGAGAATTCCGACATCAGCCCGAACTTTTGCAAGTGCCCTTACAGGCTGCAATGCCGGTAGCCGGATTTACGGGCGCGCAGGTCGAAGTGGAAATGGTCCTTGTGGAAGCGGTCGCTGCCCGGCCCGAGCACGGTCGAGAAATACTTGCAGCTGTCGCCGCGCACCGCCTTTAGGAGACCCTTCTCGCGGAAGGCGAAGAAGCCCTTCTTCTCGATGACGATGGCCTTGCCGTTCTTCAGCACGATCTTGCCGACATCGATCGCATTGCCCTTGGCATGCTCCGACATGGCGGCGCCCTTCTGCGAATTCATCGTGCGGCAGGAATAGGAGGACATCTGGTGGATGGCCGAAACGCCGGAGAGATAGCGCATGCGGCTGGAGGGCACGAGCTCGTCCTTAACCCAGCGCGCGAAGGCTTCTGTGATCTGGCAGTTCACCTGCGCCGCCGGCTTGATCTGGATACCGCCGGAGAGCCCCGACAGTTCCACCGGCCATTCGATACCGCAAGAGCGTCCGCGCGAAATCCGCGGCACGTCGCGGAATTTCACCCCGAGCCGTTGCAGCCGCTGCCGGCAGGCCTTTTCGGAAGCCGGCATGCCGCCCATCGTCTCCGGCATCTGCATGGGATTGGAAAGCCGCGGCAGGAAGGCGACCTGCTCGCCCTCGACGGCCTGACGCTTACGCGTCGTCGCCTTGTCCGGTACGCGCAGGTATCCATCATTCTCCGCCGGCAGGTTCATTTCCATGCCGGCATCCGACATGGGAATGCCCTCCGGCTGGCCGACCTGCTGCGGCGTATCCGAGCCGATGCCATCGACGACGACCTGCGTGGCATTGCCCTCGGCAATTTCGTTCGCCTGCGCTTCCGCCAGCCCCTCGACGCGGCCGACACCCAGCCCCTCATCCATGTTGACGCCGCCGTCGGGCACGGTCAGCACGCCGGAAGAGGCCTGAACGGGATCGGAAATCCCCATCGCCTCGTCGCTGTCGATCATCGGCAGGCGTTTCTTCTCGGTGACCGGCGCCACCATCGCCGTGTCGACACTGTCGCTGGCGCCTGTGGGTTCGCTGACGGGATAGACGCTCACGTCCTCGCCCGTATCGCCCATGTCCCTTGTCTGGTTCTGCGAAACCTCTGCCATCGGCCGGATCGCGCTGACGCCGCCGCCGTCGATATCCTCGGGCGGCGCCAGACCGCCCGAACAGGCGGCCAGCATCGCCGGGATGAGAAGCAGCCCGAGCGGCCTGCGGAGACGAGAAACGAACGCAATACCCATTGTCACTTCCGCCTGGCACCCGCCCCGCCCGATGCGAGGTCCGTGATGTCCCGTGTCTGTCCGGCGATGGTGCAGGCCGCTTTTGTCCGCATTCGGACGGCACAGGCACGAAACCGGACGCGGGGAAGCACACCCCCGCAATTCCACTGGATTTTCTCGCAACAGGGTAAAGGAACCGTTGTCTCCGAAAACGAAAAACCCCGGCGCGGGGGCGCCGGGGCGAGGTTTTCCGGAGAAAAGTCTTTTGCTTTTATGCGGCGCGGCGCCGGTAGTCCGCCGCTCCGGCTGGCGAGAGCCGGAAGTTCCCGAGCAACCGCTTCAGCTGCTCGCTTTCCTGGGTCAGCGTCTGGCCGGCGGCGTTCGTTTCCTCCACCATCGCGGCATTCTGCTGGGTCATCTGGTCCATCTGGTTGACGGCCGTGTTCACTTCGGCAAGGCCGGTCGCCTGCTCGCGGGCCGAGGTCGCAATCGAATTGACCTGCTCGTTCACCTTGTTGACGAGCGCTTCGATCTCCGTCAGCGCATCGCCAGTCGAGCGCACCAGCGCCACGCCGGTGCCGACTTCGGCCGCCGAATTGCTGATCAGACCCTTGATCTCCTTGGCGGCATTGGCCGAGCGCTGCGCCAGTTCGCGCACTTCCTGTGCGACGACCGCGAAACCGCGCCCCGCCTCACCCGCACGAGCGGCCTCGACACCGGCATTCAGCGCCAGAAGATTGGTCTGGAAGGCGATCTCGTCGATCACGCCGATGATCTGGCTGATGCGGCTCGAAGCGTCCTCGATGCGGCTCATCGCAGCGACGGCGTCACGCACGATCGTGCCGGAGCGGCCGGTCGACTGCTTCGTCTCAGCCACCATGCGGCTTGCCTCGGCCGCCCGCTCGGAAGCGCTGCGCACCGTCGCGGTGATCTCATCGAGGGCGGCGGCGGTTTCCTCCAGCGAGGCCGCCTGCTGTTCGGTGCGGTGCGACAGGTTGTTGGCCGCCTCGGCGATGCCGCTGGCGCTGCCATAGACGACATCCGTGGACCGGGAAATCGCGTTGACGGTACCCGAGAGCGCATCGACGGCGCGGTTGAAGTCGTCGCGCAGCTTGGCGTATTCCGGCGCGATCGCATCGATCGACACGGTGAGGTCGCCGGCCGCAAGACGCTCCAGCGCCTCGCCGACCGTCTGCATGGCATCCGACTGGCTCTGGCTCACCGCCCGCTGGCGGCGCTCGCCTTCAGAGCGCTCGCTATCTAGCCGCGCCTGCTGCTCGCCTTCGCGGATGCGAAGCTCCGCACGCTCGGCCACCGACTGGCGCAGCACCGAGACGACCTTCGCCATCGCGCCGATCTCGTCCTTGCGCTCCGTCTCCGGCACGTCGCGGGAGACATCCTCCTCGGCGATCGATTGCATGGAGGCCTTGAGGCGCAGGATCGGGCCGGTAACGCTCTTCACGATGCCATAGGCGGCGAGAATGATGGCAAGACCGCCGACGGCGAGGATCATCGCCATCTCGATCGCATTGCTCCGGAACATCGCCGCAAGGTCATCCGCATAGACGCCCGTGCCGACGATCCAGCCCCAGGGCGCGAAACCGGCGACATGCGAATATTTCAGGACGGGCTCGTCGAAACCCGGCTTCGGCCAGAGATAGTCGACGAAGGCCTGACCATCCGGGCTTCCCTTCACGGCCTTGACGAACTCCGTGAAAATCTTCTTGCCGGTCGGGTCGGCCATGGCGGACTGATCCGTGCCGTCGAGCGCCGGTTTGATCGGATGCATCACGATCACCGCGTTCATGTCATTGATCCAGAAATAGCCGCTGCCCTCGTAGCGCAGCGCACGCACCGCGTCCTTGGCGCGGCTCTGCGCTTCCTCGCGCGTCAGCGTGCCGTCTGTTTCCAGATCGTGGTAATGCTTGAACAATGTCAGCATGCTCTGATCCATCGCCGCAAGCTTCGACTTGCGCTCGGCCACCATCGCATCCTGATAGTGATAAAGACTGTAGACGAGAGCTGCGGCGAAGATGGTCAAGGCAAGTGCGACCAGAAGCGATAGACGTGTCGATATTCTGAAATTCTTCACCGGGCTCTCCTCCACCTTGTGGCGCACTGCGCCTTGTGCCCGAGGGTCCGGGAAACCTTTTAAAATCGTCTAAAATTGCAATCATCAATTTTGGGATCGCGCATATACGCAACAAGCCTGGTATCCCCCGGGCAGCAGCCTCTTTCTCCCTCGTCCGCATTCGGCTAGACCTTTGGAAAATGGAGAGGACCCGCATGACAGAGACCCGCACGCCGAACGGCCAGCTCACCCTTCGCACACTCGCCATGCCGGGCGATGCCAATGCCGCCGGCGATATTTTCGGCGGCTGGGTCATGGCGCAGATGGACTTGGCCTCCGGTATCCGTGCAGCCGAACGCGCCCGTGGCCGCGTCGTGACGGCCGCCGTCAAGGAAATGGCCTTCGAACTGCCGGTAAAGATCGGCGATACGCTCAGTATCTACACCGACATCGCCCGCGTTGGCCGCACCTCGATCACGCTCAGCGTCGAGGCCTGGGCGCAGCGCTACCTGACGACGACACTGGAAAAAGTCACGGGCGCTACCTTCATCATGGTCGCGCTCGACCAGTCCGGCCATCCCACCCCGGTACCGGTCGAATAGAGGACGCCAGCCCGATGGAGCACACCGCCCCGGATCCCGCCCTATTCGGACATGTTCGTGTCGTCATCGGCATGGTGGTCAGTCTCAGCATCGCGCGCATCCTGACGGGCATCGCCCTTCTGGTCCAGCATCCCGGCAAGGTGAAACCCTATCCAGTACATCTCGCCTGGGCCGGCTTCCTCCTGCTGTTCCTCCTGCATTTCTGGTGGTGGGAGTTCCGCCTGCAGGCGCTGACGACGATCGGCTTCGGCGTCTATCTGTTCCTGATCAGCTATTGCTGCCTGTTCTTCCTGCTCGCCGTGCTGCTCTTCCCCACCGTGCTCGACGACTATGCCGGCTACGAGGACTATTTCTATTCCCGCCGCAAATGGTTCTTCGGCGTCTTCGCCCTCGTCTTCGCCGTCGATCTGCTCGACACGGCCCTCAAGGGCGAAGCCTATTTCGGCTCGTTCGGCTACGAATACCCGCTGCGCAACGCCGTGTTCATCCTGCTCTGCCTCACCGCCGCCTGGACAGCGAGCCGCCGCTACCACACCACCTTCGTGACGCTCGGCATCCTCTACCAGCTGAGCTGGATTTTTCGGGCGTTCGATATGCTGGAGTAAGGCTCACCCCTTGAACACGAAGGCAGCGCCGGCTGCGATCAGCATGAAGCCCACGGCGTGGTTCCAGGTCAGGCTTTCCTTCAACCAGAACACGGAAAAACCGGCGAAGACGAGGAGGGTGATGACCTCTTGCATCGTCTTCAACTGGGCGGCCGAATAGACCTCGTGGCCGATGCGGTTGGCCGGCACGGCCAGGCAATATTCGAAGAAGGCGATGCCCCAGCTGGCGAGGATCGCAATGAAGAGCGGGGCCGATTTGAATTTCAGATGGCCGTACCACGCGAAGGTCATGAAGACGTTGGAGAGGCAGAGCATAACGATTGGCCAGACGGCCGCGGGGTTGAGGCTGAAGGGCATGGGCGATTCCTGACGACGGGAGAAAAAGTCTACACGGAAATATCCGAGCGGCAGCCGTCGTCAAGGCCGGAACGTCATGGATTCTCGCGATCCCCCGTTAAGACAATCTTATGCCCGCCGCCACACCATCCGCCCACATCGCCGCGGCGGCGATTCTGCAGAACCGGGAAGATCATGACGGATGCGGCCCGGCTGATGCCGGAGGACGAAGCGACACGACGGCAGATACTCTCCGCACAGGCCCTGTCCGTGCTGGACGGCATCACGCTATCGCTCGGCGCGAACTGCTTCCTCGCTGCGACGACCGCAGCCGTGCTCTGGCTCGACGAGCCCGGTATCGGCATCTTGGCCTGGCTCGCCACCGTCTTCGCCATCAATCTCGCCCGCTATATCGGCGTGCGGATTGTCCACCGGCTCAACTGCGCCGTGGAGCGGCCAAAGCGCGCGCTCGGCGTGCTGTCGCTCGGTGCGCTTGGCGGCGGCCTCGCCTGGAGCCTGCCGCCGTTCATCGGCGCCGCCTATGGGGCAACCGGCCTCAATCCCTATCTGATATTCATCATCGCCGGCATCTGCGCAGGCTCCCTCATGCAGAGCACGGCCTATGCCAGGACCGCCCTCGTCTTTGCCGGGCCGCCGCTCGCCACGATCACCCTCTCCCTGCTGCTCACCGGAACGACGGCCACCCTTGTCATCGCTGCCGACGTGCTTTTGCTCGCTGTCATGATGCTGCGCGTCAGCCAAGTCAGCGAGGCCGGCTTCATCCGCAGCCAGATCGACCGCTTGAATGCCGTGGCACTCGCCGCCTCGCTGTCCGACGCCAATGCGGAAATCCGCCAGTCCTACGAGCAGCTTGCATCGCTTGCCAACCGTGACCCGCTGACCGGGCTCGGCAACCGCGCGCTGTTCAACCAGCGCCTGCGCGATCTGCTCGATGTCACCGTGCCGGCCGGCACGCTCGCCCTGTTGGTGATCGACCTCGACCGTTTCAAGGCGATCAACGACACGATGGGCCACGGCGCCGGCGATGCCGTGCTTACGGAGATCGCCGTACGGCTCGCCGGTCTCACCGGCCCTTACGATACGGTCGTGCGCCTCGGCGGCGACGAATTCGCCGTGATCATCGAGGGCGACAATGCCGAGGCCCGCGGCCGGGACATCGGCGATCGTATCGTTCGCCTCGCCGCCGATCCCATCGTCATCGATGGACGTCCCGTCACCGTCGGGGCCAGCGCCGGCCTTGCACTACACCCCCACCACGGCGAGACGGCCGACGATCTCTTCGCCAGCGCGGATATCGCACTCTATGCCGCGAAGGAAGGCGGCCGCCGCCGGCTCGGCCTGTTCAACCCGATCCTCAAGGCCCGCATCGAGCGCCAGCGTCTCATCGAGGCCGGCCTGACGGAGGCCATCGAGAACCGCGACCTGACCGTCGTCTTCCAGCCGCAGGTGGAGCTTGCCACCGGCCGCGTCACCGGCTTCGAAGCGCTGCTGCGCTGGATGCATCCCGAACTCGGCGCCGTCAGCCCGCCGGATATCGTGCGGGCTGCCCATGCCCTGCATATATCGCCGTCATTGACCGGCTATGTCGCGACCCGCGCCGCCGAGCTACTGCAAACCCTGCCCCGGCTTGGACTGCAGGAGGCTGCGGTCGCCGTAAACGTCTCGCCGCGCGAATTCTCCGGCGATACGCTGTCGCGCCTGCTTGCCGACATCGTTGATGCTCACGCCGTTTCCCCGGCGCTGATGGAAATTGAGATCACCGAGGAGGCGACGCTCGACACGCAGGCGGCCGGCGCCGAGCTCGCCCGGTTGGAGGCCGCCGGTTTCCGTCTCGCGGTCGATGATTTCGGCATGGGCCATTCCTCGCTCGCCTATCTCGTCAGCCTGCATATCGACCGGCTGAAGATCGACCGCAGCTTCGTCAAGGACATCGCCACCAGCCGGGAGAACCAGGCCCTCATCGCCGCCCTCATCGGCATCGGCCATGCGCTGTCCATCGATATCGTGGTGGAAGGCGTCGAGAACGAGGAAGAGGCGGAGGTCCTGCGCATACTCGGCTGCCGCCACGCCCAGGGCTACCATTTCGCGCGCCCAATGCCGGCCGCCGACATCCCGCGTTGGCTCGATCAGCACGCCGCGCAAATGGCCCGGAAGACCATCGGCGAACACTAGATTTACAAGGCGTAGGCAAAAAATTGGCCCCGAGCGTCTCCACTCGGGGCCTTTGAAGCAATGCCTAAAAACCTCGCCGCGTCTGCAATCAGGCCGGCAGGGCCTTGCGCGGGCTGGAGGCGCGCAGGCCATAGTAGATGACGCCGGAGATGGCGACGCCGAAGAACCAGCCATAGACGCCCCACCAGGACGGCATGATGCTGGTGAAACCCGGCAGGATCGAAGAGAAGACGATGCCGACACCCGCAGCGATCATCGCGTTGACATGCCAGCCGTTCTCGAAGCGGAACTCGCCGTCTTCACGGTAGAGCGCCTCGACATTCACCCGGCCTTTGCGGATGAGATAGTAGTCGACCATCATCACGCCGAAGATCGGGCCCATCGTGTTGCCGATCATGTTGACGAAGTGCGCCGCGCCGCTTTCCCAGGGCGCGAAGGGATAGAGCACGAGCGCGATGAACGCCGCGATATAACCGCCCTTCTTGAAGTCGATATGCTTGGGGAAGACATTGGCAAAGTCGAAGGCCGGTGAAACGAAGTTGGCCACGACGTTAATGCCGAGCGTGGCCACCGCGAAGGTGAGCGCGGCGAGCAGCGCCAGGAACACGCTGTCGAACTTGGCCGAGATCTGGTCGGGATGCAGCAGCACCTCGCCATAAACGTTATACGCCGCGATCGTGGTGACGCCAGCGACCAGCGAGAACAGGATGAGGTTGACCGGCAGGCCCCAGAGATTGCCGACCGTCAGCGAACGCTCGCTCGGGCAGTAGCGCGAGAAATCGCAGAAGTTGAGATAGAGCGCCGAGAAATAGGTGACCCAGATCGCCGCGACCGCACCGAGAGCGGCAAGCGAGCCCGGTACACCCGGTACGCCGGCATCCTTGGTCTTCTCCAGCAGCACGTCCATCGGGATCGTGTGGCTCAGCGAGAAACCGCCGGCCTTGACGACGAGATAGACGGCAAGCAGCAGCATCATGACCCATACGGCGGGACCGGCCCAGTCCTGGAACTTGCGTACCGTTTCCATGCCGTTCTGGATGATCAGCAGCTGAAGACCCCAGACGACGACATAGCAGATCAGTTCCAGCGTCGAATGGCCGAGCATATGGCTAGACTGGTGGAACTGCAGCAAGCTCTCGTTGCGGATGAGCAGCGCGACGATGGCACCGGAAGCGGCGGCCGTCTGCGCGCCATACCAGAAGCAGGCGACGATGGCCCGCACGATGGCCGGGAAGTTCGCGCCCCAGATGCCGAAAGAGGCGCGGGCGAGAACCGGGAACGGCACGCCGGTGCGCACGCCGGCAAGGCCAACCATGTGCATCAGGACGAAGATGATCAGCGAACCGACGCCGATGGCGAGCAGGAAGTTCACGAAGCTTCCGCAGAAAAGGAAGAGGCTGGCGGCGAGATAATAGCCCCACAGGCTGTGCACGTCCGATGTCCAGACATTGAAGATAGAAAAGGCCCCCCAGTTGCGCTCCTTCGCGGGCGCAAGGTCCTCGTTATACAGTTGCGGTGATGCACCGGGTGGTATCGTCATCCTAATCCCTCCTGACGTTTGACCCCTGTGCGAGCTATCTGATCCCACGTTTCAAGGGTGTCAATCGAGCAAAAATAGCCTGCGCCATCAGCAGCTTGAGGGAGAAAGAGGCCGCCATCACGAAATTGTTAACAAAAACAGCTTGCTATCGTGCACAGCGACGTCTGTGGCACAGAAGTCCGCGTTCGAAAGCGAACAAGACTTTCAATGTCGGGAATAAAATCTTTCGCATCAGATCGGGGTAATTTGCCTGCGCGCCGTAGCAGATTTGTACTTTTGCAAAGACACGGCCGGGCAATACGCCCGGCTCGCGTTCCATCGATATAGTGGCTTGTCAGGCGCTCCCAGCTCGCACGGCTCGTGACCGGTTCCGCTCTACCTTGGCCAACAGAACCAGCGAAACCGCCAGCATCAGTCCGCCGTTGAACGGGTGCAGCGCCTGTAAAACGCCTGAACCACTGCTCTTTCCGATCGCAATCGACGCTACCTGCCCAAGATAGAGCACCGCCAGCAATCCGGCCCACCAGCGCAAGGGACGAGCGGCCCGCCCCAGCCATGCCGCGAACGCCATCGCGGCAATGGGCAGCAGAAGGAACAGGCCAAGCCCACCGTGCCAACTCCAGAACCGGCCGTCATGGAAAAGACCGAGCCCCGCCAGAAGGTATTGCAGGAGAATACCCGCCGACACCCCGCGCGCCGCCTGCCCATACCAGAATGGCGTCACCGCCCGCATTTTAGAGGCTGCCGGGGCATCAATGATTGTCATGGCTCACCCCCACGCTTCGACGAGGAAGCGCCGCGCATCCTGCCGCCGCCAGGTTTCTAAGATCGCCGCATAGTCCTTCGCCGCGCCGTGCAGCGAGAGATCATCGAGCTTGTCCGCGCGATAGACGAGGAACGGCGCCTGCCACGGCAGGCCACACCGATGGGCCGTCGCCTCCAGCGGGCGCAGCAACTCTTCCATGGTGAATTTGTTGGCGCCGCCGCGCTGATAGGCCTCCGGCACATTGCCGGCGGTCGCGACGACGAGCAGTGGCTTGCCCTCCAGCAGGCGACCCTCGGTCGGATAGGCAATGTAGAACATGCGGGTCAGCACCGCATCCTTCCACGCCTGCAACAGCGGCGGGGTGGCATACCACTGGATGGGGAACTGCAGCACGATCCGGTCGGCCGAGAGCAGCCGCGCCACCTCGCGATCTGCATCGATCTTGCCATCGGGATAGAGTGCATACATGTCGGCGACCTCGGTACCCGGCAGGCGGGCGGCCGCAGCGGCCAGCGCCGCATTGGCGCGCGAGCGTTTGAGATCGGGGTGGAAGAGAAGGATCAAGGTCTTGCTCATGGCGTCGTCTCCTGTGTTGACGCCATTAGGATGCCGCGCATGCCGAAATCATTCCAATGGATGATTTGTATATGCTATTATCGATTTCATGAATTTAAGATCCGTCGACCTGAACCTTCTCGTCATCCTCGATGCATTGCTAGACGAGGCCCATGTCTCGCGCGCCGCCGCCAAGCTGAACCTGTCGCAGCCCGCCACGTCGAGCGCGCTCGACCGCTGCCGCCATCTCTTCGGTGATCCGTTGCTGGAGCGCGGCAAGGGCGGCATGCGCCTGACGCCGAAGGCGGAAAGCCTGCGCGACCCGCTGAAAGCCCTCCTCGTCGGCATCGCCGCCGTGGTCGATGCACCGGAAGAGCCGCTCGCCGAAATCCGCCAGACCGTGCGTATTCTCACCGCCGATTTTCCCGGCATCCTGATCGCCGGCGCCCTGCACCGCGCGCTGGCCCGTTCGGCCCCCGGCATCGACCTGGTCATCCAACCCTGGCACGGCGCGCCAGAGGCGCTCGAATCGCTGGCTCGCGGCGTCAGCGACATCGCCCTCTCGGTTTTCCCGACCTTGGACGGGGCCGCCTTCCACCGCGAGACGCTGGTCGAGGAGCATTATGTCATCGCCATGCGCAAGGACCATCCCGCCGCGCAACACGTCACGCTGGAAAACTGGCTCGCGTTTCCGCACATCCTCGTCTCCGGCCGTGGCGACACGCGCACACCCTTCGACGACCAGCTTGCCGCCCTCGGTAAGACCCGCCGCGTCGGCATCGTCGTGCCGAGCTTCCTGATGGTGCCGTCGCTTCTGGAAGACAGCAATCTCATCGCCATGATGCCCAGCCACTGCCTGCCGCCGGAGGTCGCAACGCGCTTCCACGTCGCCCTTCCGCCCATCCCCGTCACCGGCTTCCCCCTCCACCTCGCCTGGCACCGCCGCCGCGACAAGGACCGCGCGGTGCGGCATGTGGCGGATGAAGTGCGCACGCTTTTCGGTGCGTTGACGACCTAACCGATCTTGCTGACCAGCTTCGCCATCGCCAGCAATGCGACGAGGTCGCGGATCATCGGCTTCAGGTGCCGGTCGAAATCGATGGGTGTATCCACCGGCGGCAACTCGAAAAAGTCCTTTTTGGAAGGCAGCAGCAGGTAACAATCGCGGCCCTTCAGCGCCAACCGCACCACGTCGTCGCGCCATTCCATCGAGAGATAATCGAGCGCCTTGGCAAGGGCGCCCTGCACGATGGGCGTGGCGGCATCCGGTCGGTCGGTACGGAATTCATGCGCTGCATCGATTTCAGGATTGCCGCTGGTCACCAGCGGCATCGTGCTGCCGCCGAAAAGATCGCGAATGAACAATTGTACGGTATTCGGTTTGCGTGCCACCAGCAGCACACCGGGAAACTCTTCGTCCCGCGTGAAATAGAAAATCAAGCCTTTGAAAGTGGTCTCGCGACTCTTGCCGCTGCCGGCGATCAGTTCCGTCTCGGACAGCGTGAAGGTCAGCCCCTCATGACGACCGACGATCATGTCGCCATGTTCGCTGCGGTCGCGCCGCACGAGTTCCTTGCCCGGCATCCGGCCCATGAAGCGCGGCTGGACGCCGTGCAAATACTGCACCTCGTCGATGAAGCCGAAGACCAGCGGCAGCATGCGGTCGCGCAAATCCTGCTGGAAGCGTTTCGACGGCGCCCGCGCGACCCGCCAGACCACCGTGCCGCCGAAGAACAGCAGGCCCAGCACGATGCCGACAATATCCTTGTCGATCTCGGTGAAGGCGATATAGGCGAAGATGCCGGCCAGAACGACATAGCCGCCGAATAGCAGCACCATGTTCACGTAGAGCCTGTTCGTCACCCGGCCGCGCTCGGCATTGTAGGCCGCAACCGCCGTGTGCAGCTCTTCCAGCGCGCGCTGCTTCGGCATCAGTGCCGTCTCGTCAATCACCGTATCCATGATCGCCCCTCGCCCTGCCTTGCCAGATAACGGCCGGAGGCGGCCGCAAATTCGTTTCCCTTTTGTACTCAAAACCCCTTTTCTTTCGGCATGACTCTCTCCATATTCCGCACATGGCCAAAGCTCCGAAAAAACCCACCGCCCCGAACTCCGGTTTCGAGGAAGCCCCGCAGTCGTCTTTCGAGGGTGCGCCTTTGTCCGGCAGCGTGTCGGATTGGGTGAAGCAGCTTGAGGCGGAAGCCGAGGCGGGCAGCGTCGAAAGCCGCCGCGAGGTCGCCTCCAAGGCCGGCAAGCACCGCAAGACGGTGGAGAACGCCGCCCGCCGCCACACGGAAAACGTCACGGCCTCAAAAACCTCCCGCGGCGTGTCGATCGGCGGCTCGTCCGATCCGAAGACCCGCGCCGCCGCCGGCCTCAACCCGGTCTCCGGCATGGACGTCTCCCTGGAGGACGCCGCGTCGCTCAATGCCGGCACGGCCGTCACCGCCACGGTGGAAGCCTTGTCGGCGCTCATCGAGAGCGGAAACCCGCTGTTCAAGGACGGCAAGCTGTGGACGCCGCACCGCCCGGCCCGGCCGGCCAAGTCGGAAGGCGGCATCCCGATCCGCATGATCAGCGAATACCAGCCCGCCGGCGACCAGCCGACCGCCATCCGCGACCTCGTGGAGGGCCTGTCTTCCGGCGAGCGCAGCCAGGTGCTGCTCGGCGTCACCGGCTCGGGCAAGACCTTCACCATGGCCAAGGTGATCGAGGAGACGCAGCGCCCCGCCGTCATCCTGGCGCCGAACAAGACGCTGGCCGCCCAGCTCTACAGCGAGTTCAAGAACTTCTTCCCGGAAAACGCGGTCGAATATTTCGTTTCCTACTACGATTATTACCAGCCGGAAGCCTATGTGCCGCGCTCCGATACCTTCATCGAGAAGGAATCGTCGATCAACGAGCAGATCGACCGCATGCGCCACTCCGCGACCCGTTCGCTTCTGGAGCGCGACGACTGCATCATCGTCGCCTCGGTCTCCTGCATCTACGGTATCGGCTCGGTCGAGACCTACACCGCCATGACCTTCCAGATGGAGGTGGGCGAACGGCTCGACCAGCGCCAGCTGCTCGCCGACCTCGTCGCCCAGCAATACAAGCGCCGCGAAATGGATTTCCAGCGCGGCAGTTTCCGCGTGCGCGGCGACACGATCGAAATCTTCCCGGCCCACCTTGAGGATGCCGCCTGGCGCATCTCGATGTTCGGCGACGAGATCGACGCGATCACCGAATTCGACCCGCTGACCGGCCAGAAGACCGGCGACCTGAAATCGGTGAAAATCTACGCCAACAGCCACTATGTAACCCCGCGCCCCACGCTGAACGGCGCCATCAAGGCGATCCGCGAGGAGCTGAAGCTGCGCCTCGCCGAGCTGGAAAAGGCCGGCCGCCTGCTGGAGGCGCAGCGCCTGGAGCAGCGCACGCGCTACGATATCGAGATGCTGGAGGCCACCGGCTCCTGCGCCGGCATCGAGAACTATTCGCGCTATCTCACCGGCCGCAAGCCCGGCGAGCCGCCGCCGACGCTGTTCGAATACATCCCCGACAACGCGCTGATCTTCATCGACGAGAGCCACGTCACGATCCCGCAGATCGGCGGCATGTATCGCGGCGACTTCCGCCGCAAGGCGACGCTGGCCGAATACGGCTTCCGCCTGCCCTCCTGCATGGACAACCGCCCGCTGCGCTTCGAGGAATGGGACGCCATGCGCCCCGACACGATCGCCGTCTCGGCCACGCCGGGCAACTGGGAAATGGAGCAGGCCGGCGGCGTCTTCGCCGAGCAGGTCATCCGCCCGACAGGCCTGATCGACCCGCCCGTCGAGGTGCGCCCGGCGAAAAGCCAGGTGGACGACGTGCTGGGCGAAATCCGCGCCACCAGCGAGGCCGGCTACCGCACGCTCGTCACCGTGCTCACCAAGCGCATGGCCGAAGACCTCACCGAATACCTGCACGAACAGGGCATTCGCGTGCGCTACATGCACTCGGACATCGACACGCTGGAGCGCATCGAGATCATTCGCGACCTGCGCCTCGGCGCCTTCGACGTGCTGGTCGGCATCAACCTGCTGCGCGAAGGCCTCGACATTCCCGAATGCGGCTTCGTCGCCATCCTCGATGCCGACAAGGAAGGCTTTTTGCGCTCGGAGACGTCCCTCGTGCAGACCATCGGCCGCGCGGCGCGAAATGTCGATGGCAAGGTCATCCTCTATGCCGACCAGATCACCGGCTCCATGCAGCGCGCCATGGACGAGACGACCCGCCGCCGCGAAAAGCAGGTCGCCTATAACGAGGCGCACGGCATCACCCCGGAATCGGTGAAGGCCAAGATTTCCGACATCCTCGACTCGGTCTACGAGCGCGACCACGTCCGCGCCGACATTTCCGGCGTCTCCGGCAAGGGCTTTGCCGATGGCGGCAACCTCGTCGGCAACAACCTGCAAGCCCATCTCAACGCGCTGGAAAAAGCCATGCGCGACGCCGCCGCCGATCTCGATTTCGAAAAGGCCGCCCGCCTGCGCGACGAGATCAAACGCCTCAAGGCCGCCGAACTCGCCGTCATGGACGACCCGATGGCGCGGCAAGAGGCGAAGAGCGCCGAAGGCGCGACGGGGAGCATGAAAAACCCGGCGAGGAGCGCCGAAGGCGCGACGGGGAGCATGAAAAACCCGGCGAGGAGCGCCGAAGGCGCGAATGGGAATGCAAAAGGCTCGGCGAGAAGCCAGGAAGGCGGCAAGAGCGGAAAGGCCGGCGCGTCCGGCGCTCCGTCGAAATCCGCCTCGGCAAAGGCCGGTGGCGGCGCAGGTGCGATGTCCGGCACCACCTCTCTGACGTCATCCTCGGGCTCGACCCGAGGATCCACAACCGCAGACGCCGACGCCCCGAAATCCCTCTTCCAAAAACCCTCGCTCGACGACATGGGCCCGGGCACCGACACCGAACGCCCGCTCTTCCGCAAGCCTTCGCTGGACGAGATGGGCCGCGACGTCGCCACGCCCGCGGGCAAATCGCTGTTCCGCCGCAACACGCTCGACGAAATGACCGTCGGCCGCACCGAAAAGCCCGTCACCGGCGCCCTGCCCGCCCGCCCGGACGAAACCCTCTCCACCAAAAAACGCCACGCCCCCCTCCTCGAAGGCCAACCCGAACGTGCCGATGGCGCCGACGACGCAAAGCCGGTGCGGCGGGGGAAGATTGGCGCGGGGAGCTATGAGGACCCGGCGGAGGCGAAGCGCAAGGCGCGGACGAAGGGGAAAACAGGGCGGCCAGGGCGGTAGCCGTATTCATTCCTACATTCGCCTAGCGGTATCTATTATCTGATCCAAGACCCGAAAATTGATGTCAGACGCTCTTGCCCTTAGCAAGAATGCACTGACAACCGCAGGCGTCTTTAGTGCATCGGTCCGGCTCAAGCCGAAATCATCACATACACGAATCATGAATTCGTGATATCGGTCTCCAGTTGTTGCCTCCAGATAGCTTTCCAAATTTCCGTCAAAACACGAATATAGATCGGAAACACCTACAGGAAAATCTTCTGGATCATTCACACCACATATAATTTGTATATTTCTATTTCTTTTCGCCGATGCTTTTTGATCGGCAGCTGCGCTGTCATTGTCGAATACAACGTGAACAGGAATACCAAGAGCTCTAAATGCGAAAAGGGGCTTGTCAATTTTGGTCTTTCCGCCCACCTCAATTATCGAAATCCCCTCCCGATGCGCAGAGCTATTATCAAGTAGCAATGCAGCTTCTAATATTGCTTTATCAGAAACTCCTTCTACAAGTATAATCTTCTCAGCAAGAAACCCTTCAGATACTTCACGATTAAAGATGTGCAGTCCTGCCGAGAACGCCTCATCACTAAGAGGCCTAGCTGCGCCTATCACTGCGGCCATTCCACTACTAAAATCAGATATTGAAAGAGATTTTACGTGCGTAGCAACGTCTTCTAAACCGACCCTCTTCGAGATAATTCTGATGTTCGATATTTCCTTTATTGAAACGAATTTTTCAGAATGCGTGGCAAAAATTACCTGAATTCGAATCCCGCTTTGGCGATTAAAATCCGCCGAGATTTCCTTAAAAGCATCATAAAACAGAGCTTGCTTTATAGGATGCTGGTATATTTCCGGCTCTTCAATCAAAAGAATAATATCACTTTGAGCCTCAGAAAATTCTAGTGCCTCCGCGCCGTTGGATTTCCCAGCGTGCTCCTCCGCTAGAAATTGAACTAAGGAGAAAAAAATAGCGCGCTGCAACCCATGCCCGACATCCGCCACATCAACCTTCAGCCCCCTGTGGACAACATTTATTAATGGACTCGGAAATGTTACATTTATTTCGTTCGCTTTATTTAAATCAGCAATTAAGTTCGTATCAGAGTAATACCTCGATACAGCGCTCGTAAGCCGGTCACTGATCCCGGCCAGCTGCGGGACACTTGTCGGATCTGAGAGTTCAGCTATCCTCCTGTTCGCAAGAGCGATGAACTCAGTGAATTCACTCTTGTTTTCAAATGTTTGCTTGACGATTTCACTAAGAAGACCAACAACAGGACTACGCTTCGCATCACTTGTCTCTTCAGAGGCGTCTTTAACAGCAGGAACAAGCCTTACCGAGGTCTTCTTTTTTAGCTTACCGTTCGCAACATTTTTTGCGCCAAAGAACCCTTTGATTTTCTTAAAATCAAGCTCTGAAGGGTGTTCACGCTCCCAAGCGCGAAGATTCTCCTCCATTTCTTCACCGGTTGCAGCACCTAAGTCACTAAACCTCTTTCGAAGATCGGCATATATTGATCTCTTTTTAGTTCCGTTGTTTTCATTTCTAAACTCTTCAAAGGCCGGGTTCACATCAGCATATACGGCGTATTCTCCCGTCTCTTGTGCCACCCCTCCAAATTCTCTAACTATATGAAGTCGACCGCCTTTTACGGAATTTCCAAATTCTTTGACTTCTTCTGGCGTTAACTTCTCGAATTCTATTGAGATCGAGATTGTGCGCGCTTGATCATGCATATAATAATCGGCCGCTGCTACCTTCGCAGCGGCATCAAAAAATAGATCAATCGCCTTTAGAACGGTAGATTTTCCGCAGTTATTGGCGCCCACCAAAGAAGTTAATTTTTCGAAATCGATTTCCAAACGTTCAATTGAACGAAAATTTTCTAGTGATACTTTCGCTATCTGCATGCGCGCCTCCTGCAAGACGGATGATGCACGATTTAGTTGTATTTGCAACGCTAAGCCTAGCTTCTGCGATCACCTACACGACGATTTGCGGACATCATTTTCCCCACCCCAATCCCCCATGCCATACTCCCCTCATCCCGCCGCGGATACACCGCAAGGCGTTGCGGCGAGGCCGGGTCGGCGCTTTTGGGGAGGGACGGACGTAAGCCGTCTCCAGAAGGGTCTGCGGAAAGTGGTCTCCCTCCGGCGACATGGGGGAAGCGGCGGGGCGTCGGACCGGGCCCTTCGTTTCATCCCCTGACGGCGCGCCGGATGTGCCTGTGCGGCACGCAAGGGGGCTGGGACTGGCGGATGCGTCGGCATCGTCCGCCGGAGCGGTGTCTTCCCGGGAAAGGCGAAACTCTTTCCGTCCGGGCCGGGCTCGATGGAGAGTTCTGCGCGGATGTCAAAACCGGCCAAAGGCCCGCCCCGGAAACCGACGGCAAACCGCCGCCAATCCAGCCTTTGCAGAGAGACCGGAGTCGCAGGCAAAAACCGCTGAACGGGGCGCTGAAAGGTGTCACATCTATAACTTTTGACGAGACAGCTTTGAGCGCCCCGTCCGAAGCCTGATCCAGACCCCGGCGTTTCACGCGCGGGACGGTTTTCGCGCGTCCCGTCGAGCGGCAGGCCCAAAGGCGGTGCCCGGCGACGGCCGATCCGGCCCCGCGAAAACCAGCCCGGATGCCACGCGCCGGGCGCACCGTCCGCCTTCCCTTCCCGAAAACAGGAGTCCCCATGCCCTGCGAACCCCTCCCACTGAGCCGCCCGCTGCTTGCCCGCACCGCCGAAATGCTGGCTATCCCGGAGCGCATCTGCCGCCGTCGCGACTGCCGGCGCCGGCATCGCTGCAACTGGTTCTTCCGTGCGACGCAGCAGCCCTGCTGCCTTGCCAATCTCGACGCCGACCAGCGCCGCCTCTTTGATGAACTGGCGCAGACCGTGGCGGATGCCGAGCATTTCGGCTATCTCGCGAGCAAGATCACGATGAGCTCGCCCTATCGCGAGACGCGCGCCCTTCAGGACGCCGCCGTCGAGACCGCCCATGCGCTCGTTTCCGGCCGCAAGCGAAAGGCCTTTCGCGCCTTCGAGAAAATGCGCGCCGCGCAGCCCGCACCAAAATACGACGGAGAGGAGCCGCCGCTGCCGAAGCACTGGTGAACGGGCCTATTCGGCCGCCTCGCCCTTGACGAGCACAGGCGCGGGATCGAGCGCGGCGGCCAGTTCGTAGGAATAGCCTTCCAGCATGGCATAGGCCTGCTCGATGGACTGGATCTGGGTCTCGGCATTGCGGATCGCCTCGGCGATCGATTGCGAGCGGGCGCGCAGCATGGAGCCCAAAAAGTCCGTGCCGGCCTTGCGGCCGAGGCGGTCGATATGCTGGCGCACGCGGTTGCGGTGGCGCTCCAGCTCCAGGATGTGGAAGCGGCTCTTGACGATATCGTCTGAGAGTTTTCGGCGCATCGCCGCCAGCGGATCGAAGCTGCCCGGCTCGCGCTCGTCGAGGATGACGTCGTTGACCAGCGGTTCCAGCAGCATCAGGCCCTTCAGGTCGCGCGGGTCGGCGAGCTGCGGGTCGAAGCCGGTGTCGTCGAAGACCTTGCGGCGCACCGGGTCGCGCAGCAGGTCGTAGCAGGCCTGCAGGCGGGCGAACTGGTCGGCATCGCCGCCCGAATCGGGATGCATGCCCTTCGCGGCCTTGCGATAGGCAGCCTTGACCGCGTTGTCGTCTGCATCGCGCTCCAGTCCGAGCATGGTGTAGGGATCGATCACGCAGGCACCTGTTGTTCTTCGAATGCGTCGTTCGTTGTTTACGCCGTTTTCCGACCCCGAGGGGACGAAATTGTGGTCACGCCGCGACGATGCACAGAAAGCGCTAGCTACTCCGCCGCGTCGCGCGCCTCGCCCCGCGCCGAGAGCACTGCGGCAAAGGCATTGGCAATCACCTCCGGCCCCGCCCCTGGCTTGGTGGCATCGGTGGAGAGGATCTGCCGGTAGCGCCGCACGCCCGGAAAGCCCTGGAACAGCCCGACCATATGCCGCGTGACATGCGCCACCCGCCCGCCCCGGGCGATCACCTCGGCCGCATAGGCCACCATCGCATCCCGCACCGCCTCCCACCGCTCGACGGGAAGCGCCTGCGGATTGGAGATAGCGCCGGATGGCTGGCCTCCCGTCAGGGGATGCGGAAAAAGATCATCCACGCCGGTGAGAACACCGCTATCCTGATAGGCGGCTCGGCCAAGCATGACACCGTCAAGCCCGTCCATCTCTTCGACAGCCTGACTCAAAGTATGAAGCCCGCCGTTCAGGCCGATGAAAAGACCGGGATTTTCGCTTTTAAGCCGGCGCACCAGACCGTAGTCCAGCGGCGGGATATCGCGGTTCTCCTTCGGCGACAGGCCTTGCAGCCACGCCTTGCGCGCATGGACCCAGACGGCATCCGTACCCGCAGCTTTCACGCGGGAGACAAGATCGCGCAGCGCCACCTCGGGGTCCTGGTCATCGACGCCGATGCGGCATTTCACCGTGACGGGAATGGCCACCGCCGCCTTCATCGCCGCCACGCAATCGGCCACGAGGTCCGGCTCACGCATCAGGCAGGCACCAAAGGTGCCGGATTGCACGCGGTCCGAGGGGCAGCCGACATTGAGGTTGATCTCGGCATAGCCGAACGCCTCGCCGATCCGCGCCGCCTCGGCAAGCTTCCGCGGATCATTGCCGCCGAGCTGCAAGGCGACGGGCTGCTCCACGGCATCGAAGCCCAGCAGCCGCTCGCGATTGCCGCGCAGGATGGCATCGGCGACGATCATCTCGGTGAAGAGCAGCGCATGCTGGGTGAGCTGCCGCGCAAACACGCGATAGTGCCGGTCACTCCAGTCGATCATCGGCGCGGTGGCGAAAATCTTCGTCTCCGCGGTCACGGCCTGGCTGTAGAATGTCGCTGCGTTCGTCATGGCCGGGCTCATACTCCATCCCATCGGCAAAAACCACCCTTCACCCTTTCCCCGCCGCGGCGGGCGGGTGCTAGAGTGGGGTCGAGGAATCAAACCGCCGGAGGAAACCATGCCGCTTTACGCCCTCGACGACCGCGCCCCGACACTGCCCGCCGACGACCGCTACTGGGTGGCGCCGGATGCCAATGTCATCGGCAAGGTCATCATCGGCGAAGATGTCGGCATCTGGTTCGGCGCCACGCTGCGCGGCGACAACGAGCCGATCATCCTCGGCGCGCGCTCCAATATCCAGGAGGGCGTGGTGGTGCATACGGACCCTGGAAAACCCGTCGTCATCGGCGAAGGCTGCACGATCGGCCACAGCGCCATCATCCACGGCTGCACGATCGGCAACAATTCGCTCATCGGCATGGGCGCGACGGTGCTGAACGGCGCGGTCATCGGCAACAACTGCCTCGTCGGCGCCAATGCGCTGGTGACGGAAGGCAAGGTCTTTCCGGACAATTCGCTGATCGTCGGTTCGCCGGCAAAGGCCATCCGCACGCTGGACGCGGAGGCTATCGAGGGCCTGAAGCGCTCGGCCGAAAGCTATGTGCGCAACTGGCAGCGCTTCAAGAAGGGTCTCAAGCCGATCGGTTAGGCGCAGCCCGCGCAGGTGCCGCGGATCTCGATCGTCGTTTTGCCGGTCTTGAAATTGCGGTCCTTCGCAAAGCTTTTCAGCCGGTCCTCGATCACGTGATCGTGGAACTCCGTCACCTTGCCGCAGGTCTCGCAGATCGTGAAGGCGGTAATGCCGTGGGCATGGCACCCCTCGTCGGGATGGGCGCAGGCGACGAAGGCATTGATGCTTTCGAGACGGTGCACGAGGCCGAATTCCAGGAGCTTGTCGAGCGCACGATAGACCTGCAACGGCGCACGAAACCCGCTGTCGCGCAGCTTGTCGAGGATCGTATAGGCGCTAAGTGGCCCCTCGGAATGCGAGAGCACATCAAGCACGAGGCCCTGGTTGCGCGTCAAAGTCTGGGTCGTCATGCCTGGCCTCCCTGGCTGGCGGTTGAAGAATCCACGCCGCTCGTCCTCGGCTTGGTCAGCAGGCTTAGAATGAACAGGCCAAGCGCTGCAACGACAATCGAGGGGCCGGAGGGTGTGTCAAACTTCAAGGAGCCGAACAGCCCGCCGATGACGGCAAGTGCCCCGATGACGGAGGCGAGCACCGCCATGATCTCCGGGCTGGTGGAAAAGCGCCGCGCCGTGGCGGCCGGAATGATCAGCAGCGAGGTGATCAGCAGGATGCCGACGATCTTCATGGCGATGGCGATAACGAGCGCCATCAGGAGCATGAAGATAAGCCGGGTCTTTTCCGGCTCCATGCCCTCGGCCTCCGCCAGTTCCGGATTGACGGTCGAAGCGATCAGCGGACGCCACATCCAGATGATGGCGAAGGTGACCAGAATGCCGCCGCCCCAGACCAGATCCACATCGGCGCGCGAGACGGCAAGGATATCGCCGAACAGGAACCCGACGAGATCGATGCGTACCCAGGTCATGAAGGAGACCATGACGAGGCCGATCGCCAGCGTGGCATGCGAGAGGATACCGAGCAGCGCATCAGTGGAGAGCGTGCCGCGCTTCTGGAGGAGAAGCAGCAGGATCGAGACGGTCGCGGCGACGATGAAGACGCTGAGGAGCAGGTTGAAACCCATCAGAAGCGACAGCGCAACGCCGAGCAAAGCCGAATGGGCCATCGTATCGCCGAAATACGCCATGCGCCGCCAGACGACGAAACAGCCGAGCGGCCCGGCGGTGAGCGCGAGCCCCACACCGGCGACGAGCGCGCGCATGAAAAAGTCATCAAGCATCGCGGCGCGCCCCCTTGCTGTCTTCCGAGCGGGGTGCGGCGTCGTGGCCACAGCCGCAATTCGGCCCGTGAACGTGTCCGCTGCCCAGCCCGAGGCGCATCGGCCCGGCGCGGCCGCCGGTCGGCAGGATATCGCCGTGATGCCCGTCGTTCGGCCGGCAGTCGTCGGTGATCGAGCCATCGGCATGCAGCACGCGGCCGTCGGGCAGATGCGTATGGTCGTGGTTATGGTTGTAGAAGGCCAGCGTCTGGCCGCCGCGCGCGCCGAACAGGCGCTGGTATTCCGGGCTCTGGCTGACGATATCGGGCGTGCCGCGGCAGCAGACATGGCCGTTGAGGCAGATGACGGTGTCCGTCTCGGCCATCACGACATGCAGGTCGTGCGAAATCAACAGGATGCCGCAGCCGGTCGTGTTGCGGATGGTCTTGATGAGATCATAGAGCGCGATCTCGCCGGAGAAATCGACGCCCTGCACCGGCTCGTCGAGCACCAGCAGGTCCGGCTTGCGGGCAATGGCGCGGGCGAGCAGCGCACGCTGGAACTCGCCGCCCGAGAGATGCTGCACCTCGGCGCGGGCAAGATGGCGGATGCCGGTCGCTTCCAGTGCGGCATCGATTTCCGCGCCCTTGAGCGAGGAGGTCAGCGTCATCAGCCGGTCGACGGTGAGCGGCATCGTCCAGTCGACCGCCAGCTTCTGCGGCACATAGCCGACCTTGAGGCCGGCCTTGCGCTCCACCCTGCCCTCATCGGCCTTCAAGACACCGATCGCCGTCTTGGCGGTCGTCGATTTGCCGGAACCATTGGGGCCGATCAGCGTGACGATCTCGCCGGGTGCGATGGAAAACTCCACGCCGCGCACGAGCCAGCGGCCCTGGCGGCGCACGCCGACGCCGGAAAGCGAGACGAGCGGCTGGACGGTCTTGGTTGGGGTCTGCAGCATGATTTTTCCAAAATGCCTGTTGCATGAGGATATGGCACACGTTATAGCATAACGCAATTGATGTAATAACATTACATTTCAATTCAAGCGGAGTATCCCATGCAAAAGACCGTGCGCACCCTCCTTCTCTCCACTGTCGTCCTTGCCGCCGGCACGCTTGCCGCACGCGCCGAGGCGCCGGATGTGGTGGTGTCGATCAAGCCGATCCACTCGCTCGTCGCCGCCGTCATGCAGGGGGTGGGCGAGCCGAAGCTGATCGTCGAAGGCGCGGCCTCCCCACATACCTATTCGCTGAAGCCATCCAATGCCGCCGCCCTCCAGGATGCGGACCTCGTCTTCTGGGTCGGCCACGGGCTGGAAGCATTCTTGGAAAAGCCGCTGGAATCGCTCGGCGGCAAGGCGACCATCGTCGAGCTCGACGACGCGCCCGGCATGGAGAAGCTGCAATTCCGCGAAGGCGGCCCTTTCGAGGCGCATACGCATGAGGGCGAGGAAGGGCACGATCATGCGCATGAGGAAGAGGGTCACGACCAAGCCAAGGCGGCAGACGCTGGCCACGACCACGAAGGGGAAGCCGGTCATCAGCATGAGGAGCATGGCGAATTCGACATGCATCTGTGGCTGAGCCCCGACAATGCCCGCGCCATCGCCACAGAAGCCGCCCGCGTGCTCTCGGAAAAGGACCCGGCCAATGCCGAAACCTACAACAAGAACCTCGCGGCCCTGAACGACAAGCTCGCCGCACTTAACACCGAAATCACCGAGACCATCGCCCCCGTGAAGGAAAAGCCCTTCATCGTCTTCCACGATGCCTATCAGTATTTCGAGCATCACTACGGCGTGCACGCCGCCGGCTCCATCACCGTCAGTCCGGAAACCCTGCCGGGCGCCGAGCGCCTGACGCAGATCCGCGACAAGGTCAAAACCCTCGGCGCCACCTGCGTCTTCGCCGAACCGCAATTCGAGCCGAAGCTGGTCAACGTGGTGATCGAGGGAACGTCTGCCAAGTCAGGCGTGCTCGACCCGGAAGCCGCCACGCTGGAGCCGGGGCCAGAACTGTACTTCACGCTGATGCGGAGCATCGCCACGTCGCTGCGCGATTGCCTGGGGTAGCCGCGCTAGGTTCTGGAAAGCGCCTTGCGCTCCCCTCCGTCTCCCGGTCCTGTGAGCGGGACGACGGAAGGTGCGGCGGGCCTGAACGGACAAACGGCGGGGTCATCCCGCCTTTTTCAGCCCAAATGATGTAATTATATAACATTAAAGGCAAGAACGATGGACAAACGCCTCCCCGTTACCGTGCTCTCCGGCTTCTTGGGCGCCGGCAAGACGACGCTGCTCAACCATGTCCTGAACAACCGCAGCGGCCTGCGCGTTGCGGTCATCGTCAACGACATGAGCGAGGTGAATATCGACGCCGCCCTTATCCGTGAAGGCGGGGCCGATTTTTCCCGCACGGACGAACAGTTGGTGGAGATGACCAATGGCTGCATCTGTTGCACGCTGCGCGACGACCTGCTGGCGGAGGTCCGGCGGCTCGCGGAGATGAACCGCTTCGACTACCTTTTGATCGAATCGAGCGGCATTTCTGAACCCCTGCCCGTCGCCACCACCTTCGATTTCCGCGATGAACACGGCTGGAGCCTGTCGGATATCGCCCGGCTCGATACGATGGTGACGGTGGTCGATGCCGCAAACCTCCTGAAAGACTACGGCTCCCAGGATTTCCTGGCGCAGCGCGGCGAGACGGCCGGCGAAGGCGATACGCGCACTCTGGTGGAACTGCTCGTCGAACAGATCGAATTCGCCGACGTCGTCGTGCTCAACAAGACGGGTGCAGCGAGCCCCACTGACCTTATCGCCGCCCGCCAGATCGTCGGCGGTCTCAATGCTGCCGCCCGCATCATCGAGACGGATTTCGGCCGGGTGGCGCTCACCGATATCCTCGGTACCGGCCTTTTCGATTTTGCCAAGGCGAGCGAACATCCGCTGTGGTTCAAGGAGTTGCACGGCTTCAACGACCATGTGCCGGAAACCGAGGAATACGGCATCCGCTCCTTCGTCTACCGAGCCAAAAGGCCGTTCCACCCGGCGCGATTCAAGGCGTTTCTCGATGAGAGCTGGCCCGGCGTCATCCGTGCCAAGGGCTTTTTCTGGCTGGCGACGCGGCCGCACCATGTCGGCGAGATGAGCCAGGCGGGCGCGCTGGTCAGAAGTGGCCGGCTCGGCCTTTGGTGGGCCGCCGTACCGCGCCAGCATTGGCCTGAGGACAAGGCGGCGCTCGAGGCGATCGCGACATACACCGATCCCGTCTGGGGTGACCGGCGGCAGGAACTCGTCTTCATCGGCGCGGATCCGATGGATGAAGCCGACCTCCGCCGCCGACTGGACGCCTGCCTCGTCGAGGCGGAAAGCTTCGACCCCGCCCGCTGGGCGAACTTCCCGGATCCGTTCCCGCTCTGGGTCCGGCAGGCCGGCTGATCAGGAGAGCGCGGTGTAGCGGAAGTTCGCAAAATCCCCGCCACGCCCGCTTCCGGTAATATCGAAGGCGAACAGACCAATGAAGGCGCCGGTGAACGAGCCATGCTCGCCCCGCCCGCCCTCGTCGGACACGACGCCGGCATCCAGCACCGGGCCGATCGCCCGCCAGGCATCGGCGCCGGCAGGCCGCCAGAAGAACTGGAGATCGTTGCCGTGCACTTCCGCCGCCAGATCCAGTGGCCCCTCGCCCACTGCGACGCCGCTACCGGCCGGAAATGTCAGGTTTCCATCCGGATAATCCCCCGGGCAGGACAGGATCGTCAGCGCGCGGCCCAGCACCTCGTGCCGGGTCAGCCCCAGCGCATGGAACTTGTAGCGGTTATAGTAGTGCGTGAGGCCCGCGACCTGCTGATAGACCTCCGGCTCCGCCTCGATCACCGTCTCGACGCGAAAATCGTGATGTTCCTGCCGGCGCGCCACCAGCGCCTGCTCGAACCAGCTGCCGATGCTTTCGCGCCCGAACAGCCGCAGATGCCCCGGTCGCACCGAGAGCGAGAAAATCCGCTCGGGCTCCGGCGTGCGCAGCCACTGGAAATCCGCGGGCAGCGTGCCTTCGGAAAAATCATAGGCCATACTCACCGGCTTCTCGATGGGCACGGCGCCAGGCGGTGCCTCGACCTCGACGGCCGGCACCGGCGAACCACGCTCCAGATAGAGCCAATCGTCGTCGCGCCACACGCACTTCTGCAGCGCCGTCTCCCGGCCCAGCGTGCAGCGGCGCAAGGGTTCCAGCGGCCGGCCGCAGAGATGCGTGTGATAGGCCTCCCCATCGGGCGTCTCGACATATTGGCCATGCCCTGCCCGCTGAAGCGGCGCATCAGGATGATCCTTGGCCGTGATCAGGTAGAGATCCGGATGCGCTTCATAGGGGCCGTCGATCGTCCGGGACCGCGCCATGGTGACGGTGTGGTTGTAACCCGTGCCGCCTTCCGCCGTCGTGAGATAGTACCAGCCGTTGCGGCGGAAGAGATGCGGCGCCTCCACCAGGCCCTGCTTTGTGCCGGGAAAGATGTTCTTCACCGGCCCGACCAGACGCTTCGTCCCGGCATCCCATTCCTGAAGCAGGATGCCGTCGAAGGCATTGTGCGCAGCCCCCGTATGGTTTTCCGGCCGGTGGTTCCACTGCATGTTGACGAACCATTTCCGCCCGTCCTCGTCATGGAACAGCGAGGGGTCGAAGCCGGAGGAATTGACGTAAACCGGATCGGACCACTCCCCCTCGACCGACGCGGCCGTAACGATGTAGTTGTGCGCATCCTTGAAGCTGCCGTCGAAACGTTTGACGTCCGTATAGACCAACCAGAACAACCCGTCGGCATGGGAGAGGCACGGCGCCCAAACACCGCAGCTGTCGGGATTGCCGCGCATGTCGAGCTGGCTCCTGCGCTCCAGCGGCCGCTTGACCAGCGTCCAGTTCACCAGATCGCGCGAATGATGAATCTGCACGCCCGGATACCATTCGAAGGTGGAGGTTGCGATATAATAGTCCTGCCCCACCCGGCAGATCGAGGGGTCCGGGTTGAAGCCCGGCAAGATCGGGTTGCGGATCATCGTTTCCTCCAAAATGATGCACGTACGTCAGATCATGCGCGAAAAAGGCCGCTCGGTTTTCCCGGGCGGCCCGAAAAATCAGTCGATCTCGGCGGAGCTCTTCCAGAGATTGACGTCCGCGCCGTTGGAAAGGGTCTCGATCTCGGCCAATTCGGCGGCCGAGAAGTCGAGATTGTCCAGAGCCTTGACGCAATCGACGATCTGCGACGAGCGGCTCGCGCCGATCAGCGCCGAGGTGATGCGCCCGCCGCGCAGCACCCAGGCGATCGCCATCTGCGCCAGCGTCTGGCCGCGCTTCTCGGCAATGGTGTTGAGCTTGCGGATGTTGTCGAGGATCTCAGGGCGGATGGAATCCGCCTTCAGGAAGTGGTTCAGCGCCGCGCGGCTGTCGCTCGGAATGCCGCCGAGATACTTTGCCGTCAGCAGGCCTTGCGCCAGCGGTGTGAAGACGATGGAGCCCATGCCGAGTTCGTCAAGCGTATCGACGAGACCGTCCTCCTCGATCCAGCGGTTGAGCATGGAATAGCTCGGCTGGTGGATGATGCAGGGCGTGCCGAGGTCCTTCAGGATAGCGGCGGCCTCGCGGGTACGCTGCGAATTGTAGGAGGAGATGCCGACATAGAGCGCACGGCCGGAGCGCACGATGTGGTCGAGCGCGCCGCAGGTCTCTTCCAGCGGCGTATCCGGATCGAAGCGGTGCGAATAGAAGATATCGACATAGTCGAGGCCCATGCGCTTCAGGCTCTGGTCGCAGGAAGCGATCAGGTACTTGCGGCTGCCCCACTCGCCATACGGGCCCGGCCACATGTCATAGCCGGCCTTGGAGGAGACGATCAGTTCGTCGCGCAGGTGCTTGAAATCGGTGCGCAGGATTTCGCCGAAGGCGGTTTCGGCCGAACCGGGCGGCGGGCCGTAATTGTTGGCGAGATCGAAATGGGTGATGCCGAGGTCAAAGGCCGTGCGGCACATGTCGACCTTGCGGTCATGCGGCGTGTCGCCGCCGAAATTGTGCCACAGGCCGAGCGACACCGCCGGCAGCTTCAGGCCGGAGCGCCCAACGCGGTTGTAGATCATCTTGTCGTAACGGTTGTCCGCCGGCTGCCAGGCCATTGTAAAATTCCTTCATTTGAATCGGGACGTGTTTCGTACAGCCCGGATATGCCAGCCGGCAAGGGACATCCGCCCTCGCCGGCCGATTGTTCGCAGGCTAGCGCAGGAGTGCGCGCGCTTCCTCGATGCCGAGCGCTTCCGGCTGGGTGCAGGTCGTCACGATATCGACGGCCTTGCCCTCTTCCGCCGAACGCAGGATCGACGTCAGGACGTCGATCGTGTGCAGCGAGCGGTCGAGCGAGCAGCGATAGTCGCGGCCGGTCGTCACCGCCTCCATCATGTCGGCAAGGCCGATACCGCGGTAGTTGGCCTGCGTGCCCCAGTCGAACTGGTAGTTCTGCGCCGTCAGCGGGTGATCCCAGACCTCCACCTCCTTCGGCTCGCGGTCGTTGCCGGCCACCTCCACCTTCCCGCCGAAGAAGTTCGGATCCGGCACGAAGACGGCGCCATCGGTGCCGTAAAGCTCCATGTTCTGGTGGCGATGGGCCCAGACGTCCCAGCTCGCCATCAGCGCGATCTGCGCGCCGTTCTCGAATTCGAGGATGGCGTGGATGTTGGTGGCGACGATGACCGGCACGGCCTGGCCAAGCCGTGGACCGTTGCCGATGATGCGCTCCTCGCGCGCCTTGTTGGCCAGCGCCACGACGCGCTTCACCGGGCCGACAAGGTTGACGAGGTTGTTGACGTAGTAGGGACCGAGATCGAGGATCGGTCCGCCGCCCGGCGCGAAGAAGAAGTCCGGGTTCGGATGCCAGCTCTCCATACCGGGCGAGAGCACATGCGCCGTGCCCGACATGATCTTGCCGACCTTGCCGCTGTCGATGAGATGGCGGGCGAACTGGTGCGAGCCGCCGAGATAGGTATCCGGCGCCGAACCGACCTTGAGACCCTTGGCGTCGGCGATGCGGCGCAGGTCCTCGCCCTGTTCGATGGAGAGAACGAAGGGCTTTTCCGAATAGACGTGTTTGCCCGCCTCCAGCGCCGCCTTCGAGACGGGGTAGTGCGCCTCCGGGATCGTCAGGTTGACGACGACGTCGACCGCCGGATTGGCGAGCAGCGCGTCGATCTCCTGCGCCGCGACGCCGAACTCTTCCGAGCGTGCCTTGGAGGCTGCGGGGTTGATATCGGCGCAGGCGACAAGCTTCAGGTTCCTGAACATCGGGATCAGCTTGAAATAAGCGCCCGAAATGTTGCCGCAGCCGATAATGCCGACTCCGTATTCCTTGCTCATGGTGGTCAGTCCTCAGAATGCCTTGATGGTCTTGATCGAGCGGGTGGCAAGACGGGTGATGTCCTTGGGATTGTCATGCTCGACGATGAAGTGTTTTGCAGGCGTGCCGGCGAGCGCCTTGGCGAGGTCGCCCCAGGCAACGGTGCCGTAACCGACATCCGCCCAGCCGTCCTCATCCGTGGCCTCGCCCTTCGGCGCGATGTCCTTGACGTGCACGGCAGTGATGCGGCTGCCGTATTTCTGGATCCACGCGAAGGGATCGGCCCCGCCGCGGATGACCCAGGCAATATCCGCTTCCCAGGTGAGATCCGGACCGCCGGCGAAGATATGGTCCTGCGGTACGGAGCCATCCGGCAGCGCGAAGAACTCGAAATCGTGGTTGTGCCAGCCGAAGACGAGACCCGCCTTGCGCAGCGGCTCGCCGGCCTTCTGCAGGCGTGCGCCAAAAGCGTGCCAGCCGGCGGCGTCCGTCGGACGGTGTTCGGGCAGCAGATAGGGGCAATAGACCGCCTCAATGCCGAGCGTGCGGCAAATCTCGATGACGCGGTCCGGCTCGCCCTCGATCATATCGAGGCCGAAATGGGCGGTCGGCATGGTGAGGCCGTTCCTGTCGAGATCGACCTTCACCTGCTGGATGGCAGCATCGTCGAGCGATGCATAAAGCGCGCCGTAGCCCTCGACTTCCTTGTAGCCGGCATCGGCGAGGATGCGGAACACTTCGGCGAAGGGCTGGAAATTGCGGGCGCTGTAAAGCTGGAAACTGACGGTCTGCATTGTTGTCTCCTCGTATTACTCTTGGGAAGTCTGGCAGGAATGAAGATCGAGCCAGTGGAAGTGCGGGGTCGCGCCCCTTTCGGCGGGCGTGAAAATCACGGTTTTCCGCTCTCCGGCGGTGAGGTCGAAGGCGTTGTCGGACCAGCGGCCGGGGATGTCGGCCTCCAGCATGACATGCAGCGCAAGGCCCGTTGCCGAGGCGGTGACGGCAAAGGCGCCGTCCTCAAGTGGCGCGACGTCGAGCGTCAGGCCGGAGGCTTCGAGATCGAGCGCCTTGTAGGTGCCGGAGACATGGTGCCCCTCGCCCGTCATGCCGTTCGAGGCTTCGAAGGACCAGAACAGCAGCGTATCCTCGGGAAGATCGGCGGCGAAGACGGAGAACAGCATTTCCGCCTTGTCAGGCCCGCAGGCCCCCTCGACGCTGCGATGCGGACGGCGCTCGCCGCTGAGCGAGACGAGCCAGGTGTCGAGCTTCACCGTGACGGCCTCGGCCGTGTCGTTGACGACGGAGAAGCCGATGGTCTCGCCGTCCTTCGACGGAATGGCGGCGACGGCGACGGGCTGGAAGAAACGGCGCACCATATAGTGCATGGCCTTCCAGCTGCCGCCGTAATCGAGGCTCGACCAGGAGGCGACCGGCCAGGTGTCGTTGAGCTGCCAGTAGAGCGTGCCCATGCAATGCGGCTTCAGCGAGCGCCAGTATTCGACGGCGGTGCGGATGGCGAGGCCCTGCTGGATCTGGCTGAGATAGACGAAGCTCGGGAAATCCTTGGGGAAGCGGAAATAGCGGAACATGGTCCCGGCAATGCGCTCGTTGCCGCCGGCGTTCTTCTGGTGGCTCTCCATCACCGGCGAGGCGATGTTCATGTCCCTAGCATCGGCGAAGGTCTTCATGACCGGCATGGACGTGTAGGACTGGAAGCCGAATTCCGAGCAGAAGCGCGGGCGCACGGTGCGGTAATTGTCGAAGGACTTGTTCTCGTGCCAGACGGACCAATAGTGCATGTCGCCGGAACCGTCCGCATGCCAGGCATCGCCGAAGTCGAGATAACCGGAAGCGGGGCTCGACGGCCACCAGATCGCACCGGGTGCTGCCTTCTTCATCGCCACTTCGATGGTGCGGTTGAGGCGATCGTAGGAGACGAGATAACGGTCGCGGTTCTCGCGGCTGACATCGAACCAGGTGAGCGCGCCGACCAGTTCATTATCACCGCACCACAGAACGATCGAGGGATGCGAGGCAAGGCGCTTGACCTGGTACTCAACCTCGGCGGCGACATTGTCGAGGAAATCGACCGTCGAGGGATAGAGGTTGCAGGCGAACATGAAGTCCTGCCAGACCATCAGGCCAAGCTCGTCGCAGAGGTCGTAGAACCAGTCCGGCTCGTAGAAGCCGCCGCCCCAGACGCGCAGCATGTTCATGTTGGCATCGACAGCCGATTGCAGCAGGTCGCGCACCGCAACGGGATTGATGCGCGACGGCAGCGCGTCGGCGGGGATCCAGTTGGCGCCACGGCAGAAGATTTCGCGGCCGTTGACCTTGAGCGCAAAGCGGCTGCCCGGCTCGTCCTTGTCGATCAGAAGCTCGACCTGGCGCAGGCCGATGCGGCGCACCACCGTCTCCGTCGGCGTCTCGACGCGCACGGCATAGATCGCCTGCTCGCCATGGCCCTTCGGCCACCAGAGCGCCGGCTTCTCGATGCGGAACATGTGGGTGAGCTGCGTCTCGCCGGCATTAACCCCGATATCGAGCCGCACCCGCTCCTCGCCCAGCGCGAAATGCACCGGCAGGATGCCCGGCTGTTCGGCATGGAAGGTGGCGGTGACATAGAGATCGACGGCGCCATCCGCATGGTGGAACTGCCGCGTCGTGACATGCTCGATGCGCGCGGCCTCCAGCTTGCGCAGGACGATCTCGCCATAGATGCCGAGCGGCGCGATCGCGATGTTCCAGTCCCAGCCGAAATGGCACTGCGGCTTGCGCAGCATATTGCCGTTCGGGATCGGCGAATTGCCGGTCGACCACGGAATGAAGAACGGCTGCTCCGCCTGCCGCAGCGCACCGGCCGTCACGCTCGAATGGATCAGCACCTTCAGCGTGTTCTCGCCGACCTTCAGCGCATCGGTGACGTCAGGCCGGTACCGGCGGAAGCAATTGTCCGTGTCGAGCACCAGCACGCCGTTGACATAGACCGAGGCGACCGTGTCGACGCTGCCGATATCGAGATACCAGTCCCCCTCCAGCATTTCCGGCGCGATCTCGAACGTCCGCTCGATCGCCCAGTTCTTCTCCGCCACCCATTGGATATCGCGCTCATTGCGGCCGGCGTAGGGATCGGGAATGAGGCCGGCGGCCAGAAGCGCGCTGTGCACGTCGCCGGGCACGCGCATCAGCGCGGTCTTCTCCGCATCGGTGCTGGTGACGGTCCAGAGGCCGGAAAGGTCGATGGAGGTGATGTCGGATGTGTGGGTCATGGCAGTCTCTCGGCGGTTTCTCTTGCCGCAGGAAGGTATGTCCCTCCGGCCACACGGCCAGAGGGTTGCTTGCAAAGGGCAGCGTTAGATCCGCTCCTCCGTAGCCGCATCGAACAGCGAGGCCAGGCCCATATCGAAGGAGAGCTTCACCGCCGTCCCGGGCTTGAAGCGCCGGGCACCGGCGACGCGGACGGACATGGTGTGGCCGGCATGTTTGAGCCATAGCAGGTTGTCGGCGCCCATCGGCTCCTCGATATCGACGGTTGCCTGGTGATGGTCGGCACCGGGGATATCCTCATTGACCTTCACATGCTCCGGACGCACGCCGAGCACGACCTTGCGGCCGGCCTGGAGCGCCTCACCGGCGGCATAGCCATCCAGCGCGAAATCCACGCCGTTGGTGACGACGACCGGTTTGCCACCCTTCTCGACGATCTCGCCGCGCAAGAAGTTCATGGACGGCGAGCCGATGAAGCCGGCGACGAACATGTTCTTCGGCGCGTTGTAGATGGTGTTGGGATCGGCGAGCTGCTGGATGACGCCGCTCTTCATGATGGCAATGCGGTCGGCCAGCGTCAGGGCCTCGATCTGGTCATGCGTGACATAGATCATCGTGTTCTTCAGCGACTGGTGCAGCCGCTTGATTTCCACGCGCAGCTCCGAGCGCAGCTTGGCGTCAAGGTTGGAGAGCGGCTCGTCGAACAGGAAGACATCGACGTCGCGCACCAGCGCCCGGCCGATCGCCACGCGCTGACGCTGGCCGCCGGACAGTTCCGAGGGCTTGCGCTTCAGGAGCGGGCCGATCTGCAGTATTTCAGCGGCACGGGCGACGCGCTTGTCGATCTCCGGCTTTGGCATCTTGGCGACCTGCAGGCCGAAGGAGAGGTTCTTCTCCACCGTCATCTGCGGATAGAGCGCGTAGGACTGGAACACCATGCCGATGCCGCGGTCCTTGGGCTCCTCCCAGGTAACGTTCTTGTTCTTGATGAAGATCTGCCCGCCGGTCGGCTCGAGCAAGCCGGCGATGCAGTTGAGAAGGGTCGACTTGCCGCAGCCGGACGAGCCGAGAAGCACGAGGAACTCGCCCTCCCCGATATCGAGATTGAGGTTTTCCAGCACGTTGACCGCACCGAAGCTCAACGAAAGGTCCTTGATGGAGACGGATTTCTGCATGGCTTAACCCTTGACTGCGCCGGCGGCGATGCCGCGGACGAACAGGCGTCCCGACACGAAATAAACGAAGAGCGGAACCGCGCCGGTAAGCAGAGTCGCGGCCATGTTGACGTTGTATTCCTTCACCCCCTGGACGGAGTTGACGATGTTGTTGAGCTGCACGGTCATCGGGTAATATTCCGGCCGCGTGAACACGACGCCGAACAGGAAGTCGTTCCAGATGCCGGTGATCTGCAGGATCATGGCGACGACGAAGATCGGCAGCGACATGGGCAGCATGATGCGGAAATAGATCTGCCAGAAACCGGCGCCATCGATGCGCGCCGCCTTGAACAATTCTTCCGGCAAAGACGAGAAGTAGTTGCGGAAGAGCAGCGTCAGGATCGGCATGCCGAAGATCGTGTGCACGATGATGAGGCCGGTCAGTGTGCCGTAGATGCCCATTTCCCGGAGCACGATGACGATCGGGTAGATCATCACCTGATAGGGAATGAAGGCACCGACGATGAGGATCGTGAAGAACAGGTCGGCCCCCTTGAACTTCCAGTTGGCGAGCGCATAGCCGTTGACCGAGGCGACGAGGATCGAGATCAGCGTCGAAGGCACGGTGATACGCACCGAATTCCAGAAGCCGCGCGACAACCCATCGCAGTTGAGGCCGGTGCAGGCGGTGGCCCACGCTTTGGCCCAAGGCTCGAAGGTCACTTCCAGCGGCGGCGAGAAGATGTTGCCGAGCCGGATTTCGGGCATGCCCTTCAGGGAGGTCACGACCATCACGTAGAGCGGCAGCAGGTAGTAGAGTGCTGCAACGGCGAGCGTGCCGTACAGCATGATGTTGCGGCCGGAGAGTGTGCGGCGCGGTTTGGCGCCACGGGGCTCGATGCCGGCTTTCGTCGCGGCGGCAAGCGCCGGGCCGGGCTTGATGGAGACGGTATCAGCCACGCTTGCGTCCTCCAAATTCGAGATAGGCCCAGGGCACGATGATGATGGCGACGGTCACGAGCATCATGGTGGAGGCAGCGAAGCCCTGTCCGAGGTTCTGGGCCTGGAACATGTAGTCATAGACATATTTCGCCGGCACTTCCGACGAGATGCCCGGACCGCCGCTCGTCTGCGCCACCACGAGGTCGTAGACCTTGACGATGCCGCTCGCGATGATCACCAGCGTCGTTATGAAGACCGGGCGCATCATGGGAATGACGATGAAGAGATAGGTCTTCCACATCGGGATGCCGTCGACGCGCGCCGCCTTCCAGATGTCCTCATCGATGCCGCGAAGGCCGGCGAGCAGCAGGCACATGACGAGCCCCGTGCCCTGCCAGAGCCCGGCGATCAGCACGCCGTAGATGACGATGTCGGAATTGTAGAGCGGATCGAAGGTGAAGCTTTCCCAGCCAAGCGAGCGCACGACGGACTGCACGCCAAATTCTGGATTGAGGATCCATTGCCAGACGAGGCCGGTCACGATGAAGGACAGCGCGAAGGGATAGAGGAAGATCGTGCGAAAGGTGTTTTCGAAGCGGATCTTCTGGTCCATCAGCGCCGCCAAAAGGAAGCCGATGACGAGGCTGAAAATCAGGGTAAAGATGCCGTAGATCGCCAGATTCTGGATCGATACGATCCAGCGCGGCGCATCCCACAAGCGTTCGTACTGGTCGAGCCCAACGAACTTCGCCCGAGGCAGCAGCTTGGAATTGGTGAACGAATAGACGACCGTCCAGACCGTGCCGCCGAGAAAGATGACGACGGCGGTAAGCATCATGGGAATGGAAGCAATCTTGGAACTGAGATTGCGCAGCAATTTACTGGGGCGACCGGTGTGTGCCTGGCCCGTCATGGGTCACTCCTCCTTGGTCTCGATCAGAGATGATCGGCGCCCCTCCTCATCGGGCGCCGGAACCGGCCGGCAGAGAACTGCCGGCCGATGTCACTAAGGTCTGATCACTCCGCCGAAGCGATGATGTCGGCGAAACGCTTCTGGGCGTCCTCCGGCGTCATGGACGGGTTGGCAAAGAATTCGGAGAAGAGGTCTTCCTTCTGCTTCTGGCTGTCGGCCGAAAGCAGCTGGTCGGTGCCTTCGATCACATTGCCCTTGGCAAGGATGTCGAGGCCCTTCTTCATGCAGTCATTGGCGGCGGCGAGGTCGACGTCGCCGCGCACCGGCAGCGAGCCCTTCTTCAGATTGAAGGCGACCTGGGTGGCCGGCGCCAAGAGTGTCGAGGCCAGCACTTCCTGCGCCTTGGACTTCTCTTCATCCTTGAGCAGCGGGAAATAGAAGGCGTCGCCGCCCGTCGAGATGACCTCGTTCACGCCCAGCCCCGGAAGGCAGGTATAGTCCTTGCCGGCGGTCTGGCCGGCCAGCGCGAATTCGCCCTGCGCCCAGTCGCCCATGATCTGGCCGCCGGCCTTACCGGTGATGACCATGTTGGTCGCCTGATTCCAGTCCTGCACATTGGTGCCCTTGGACATTCGACGGGCATCGTCAGCGGCCTTGAAGACCTTGGCGATCTCGGCACCGGCAGCGACGTCCTCGTCCTTGTCCTTAAACACCTTGTAGTAGGTGTCCTTGCCAGCAATGGCGACCATCAGCACGTCAAACGCGCCGGCTGCCTGCCAGGGCTGACCACCGACGGCGAGCGGAACGATGCCGGCCTTTTCCAGCGCCGGACCAGCCGCAACGAACTCATCCCAGTTCTTCGGAACCGCCACGCCCGCCTTCTCAAAGGCGGCGTTGGACAGCCAGAGCCACTGCCAGGAATGGATATTGACCGGCGCGCAATAAATCTTGCCGTCGATCGTGCAGCTGTCGAGCAGGCTCGCCGGCTTGATGATCTCTTTCCATTTCTCCTTGGTCGCGACATCGGTCAGGTCGCGCATCAGGCCGGCTTCGACCAGCTCCTCAGCCTGGCGGCCGTGATTGAACTGCGTTGCGCCCATAGGGTCGCCGCCGGTGATACGGCTGACCATGATCGGACGCGCCGTGCCGCCGGAGCCGGCGATCGCGCCGTCCACCCACTTGTTGCCCGTCGCGTCGAATGCCTTTGCCAGTTCGGCGACCGCCGCGGCCTCCCCGCCGGACGTCCACCAATGGGTCACTTCCAGATCGGTCGCATTGGCTGCGGCGAACGGCAGGACCACGGTCGCTGCCAATATAGCAGCCATAGAGCGAATTTTCATGAGTTCTCCTCCCTCACTGAAACGTTGCCGGAAAAACCTAGTCCAATCGATTTAATCGCGCAACAGGGCATGGAGAATTAATGCGAGATTTCTTTCAAACGCTTGTTTTAGCGGCAACTTATCGCACAAAACTCGACCTCTGAAAGAACATAGGAATATATATAAATAATTGAATATAAACAATAAATCTAAAATTCTGCGATCAAACGCATGACGCGGCCTTCGCAAGTGCATAAATTATCGATTTGCGGCGCAATACACTGCCCAAATAACGGCATCTACAAATTTCAGGAAATTTCACCTCGACAAACAACCTGTATCGTTACAGATTTATAGCCATCTTCTGGAGGGAGTAGCGGCCGGGGTTAAAAGATGTATAACCGGCCGCTCATATGGAGAGGTGCAGGCAGGGGATGGACAACAAGAAGAGCGAGGGCCAGGCGGCAGCGCTTCCGCCCCCCAATGAACGGCCGACGCTGAAGACGATCGCCTTCATGACCGGCCTCGGCATCACCACCGTCTCCCGCGCCCTGAAAGACGCTTCCGACATCAGCGCCGAGACGAAGGAGCGCGTGCGCCTCGTCGCGCGGCAGATCGGCTATCAGCCGAACCGCGCCGGCGTACGCCTTCGCACCGGCAAGACCAATGTCATCAGCCTGATCCTCAGCCTCGAGGAAGAGATCATGGGCCTGACAAGCCCGATGGTGATCGGCATCTCGGAGATCCTGGCCTCGACGCAGTATCATCTGGTCGTGACGCCATACCGGACCCAGGGCAACGCGCTCGATCCCGTGCGCTACGTCCTGGAGACCGGGGCCGCCGACGGCGTCATCATCTCCCGCACTGAGCCGAAGGACCCGCGCGTCACGTTGATGATGGAACGCAACTTCCCCTTCGTGACGCATGGCCGCACGGAAATGGGGCTCGTGCACCCCTATCACGACTTCGACAACGAGCGCTTTGCCTATGAGGCCGTGCGCAAGCTCACCGAAATGGGCCGCAAGCGCCTGGTGCTGCTGCAGCCGCCGCCCTATCTGACCTTCTATCTGCACATGCACGGCGGTTTCGAACGCGGTGTTCGCGATTTCGGTGCGACGGCGATTCCGTTCAATACCGTCAATCTCGACAACAATCTCGTCGATATCCGCAAGGCCGCAGAAACCCTGTTCAGCGGCCCGGATGCCCCTGACGGCATCGTCGCCGGCAGCGGCGGAGGCGCGGTGGCGCTCATCGCGGCGCTGGAGGCAACCGGCAGGAAGCTCGGCCATGACATCGACATGGTCTCCAAGGAACCGCACATGTTCCTGCAATGGCTGCGGCCGGAGGTGTCGACCATGCGCGAGGACATCCGCCTCGCCGGCCGGGAACTCGCCAAGGCCGTCATCGCCCGCATCGAGGGCATTCCGCCGGAAGAGCTTCAGACATTGAGCTATCCAATCCCGACGGAACATATCTGAAAAGCAAAAGGCCCGGTCTCGCGACCGGGCCTTTTCATTATCAGGCGTTAAGCCCCGAACCCCACGGGCCGTGATGGCTGTCGGCACCGTCGAGGCGGTCGAAGCCGTGGGCGCCGAAGAAGTCGCGCTGGGCCTGGATGATGTTGGCCGTGCCGCGGCCGCGGCGATAGCTGTCGAAATAGCCGAGGGCCGAGGCGAGCGCTGGAACCGGCAGACCATGCAGGGCGGCGGCGGAGACGACGCGACGGAGCGCCGCGTCCGTGTCCTTGACCATCGTGGCGAAGGCCGGGGTAACGATGAGATTTGCTGCATCCGGCGCTTTGGTGAAGGCGCTGGTGATCTCGTCGAGGAACTGCGAGCGGATGATGCAGCCGGCGCGCCAGATTTTGGCAATCGTCGGCATCGGCAGGTTCCAGTTATATTCCTTCGAGGCGGCGGCCATCACGGCGAAGCCCTGCGCATAGGCGCCGATCTTGCCAGCGAGAAGCGCGCTTTCGAGGTCCTTGATGAAAGCAGCCTTATCGGCGACCTGAAGGGCGGGCACATCCGGCAGGCCGAGGATCTTCTCGGCCGCTTCACGCTCGCTCTTGAAGGAGGAGATGGAGCGGGCAGCAACGGCGGCCTCTATGCCGGTTGCCGGCACGCCCATGTTCTGGGCCTCGATGGCGGACCATTTTCCGGTGCCCTTCTGGCCGGCCTTGTCGAGGATCATATCGACCATCGGACCACCGGCGATCGGGTCCGTGGCGGCCAGCACCTTTGCAGAAATCTCGATGAGGTAGGATTCGAGGCGGCCCTTGTTCCACTCGGCAAAGACGTCGGCAATCTCCGACGCGCCCATCTTCAGGCCGTCACGCAGGATGCCGTAGATTTCGGCGATCATCTGCATGTCGGCATATTCGATGCCGTTGTGGATGGTCTTGACGAAATGGCCGGCACCGTTTTCGCCGAGCCAGGCGACGCACGGGTCGTCATTGTACTTGGCGGAGATCGAGGTCAGCACCTTTTCGACGCGCTTCCAGGAGGCTTCCGTGCCGCCGACCATGATGGACGGGCCGTGGCGCGCGCCCTCTTCACCGCCGGAAACCCCCATGCCGATGAAGGTCAGGCCGGAATCCTTCAGCGCATCGAAGCGGCGCATCGTGTCGCGGAAGTTGGCATTGCCGGCATCGATCATGATGTCGTTGTTTTCGAGATAGGGCCGCAGCAGTTCCATCTGCTGGTCCACGGCCGCACCGGCCTGGATCATGATGATGATCGGACGCGGCGGACGGATGGCGGCGACGAACTCTTCGATCGTTTCGCAGGGCACGATCTGGCCCTTGAGGTCGCCGGCCTCCTCGTAGAATTCCTTGGTGCGCGCGACCGTGCGGTTGAAGACCGCGATCTTGTTGCCTTTCTCGGCAATGTTGAGCGCAAGGTTCGATCCCATAACACCGAGACCGATAAGCCCGATTTCCGCCTGTGCCACGTTCATACCTCCGTAGGATGGCGCGGCGGGGGAAGTCTTCCGGCTCGATGCCGAAAACGCCGCGCGAAAAGAGCATTCAGGAGCTGTGCTCCAGCGCTGGTGTTTTGGCATTCAAATCGATTTACGACAAGCAAATGTTTGGTGAAACAGCGTTTTTAGAATGGTTTGAAATCACCGCGCCGGCCGGTCGTCGCCATCGTCGAGCACGCGCCAGGCGGCCCCCTCGACATCGTCATACTGGCCACTCTTCAGCGACCAGAGGAAGGCTCCGAGGCCGAGTGCGCCGAGGAAGAGCGCGATTGGGATGAGGAAAATCAGCGTGTTCATGCGGCTTGCACCAGGGGTCGGGCCGGGCGGGCCTCGTTCGCCCCGCGCGCCGCGAAGGCCGGAAGCCGGCCGCGCAGGCGAAGCGAATTGACCACCACGATGATTGACGACGTCGACATGGCGATGGCGGCGATCAGCGGCGTGGCATGGCCGAGAATGGCGATCGGCACCGCGATGACATTGTAGCCGATGGCGAGCGCGAAATTCTGGCGGATGAGATGGCCGGCGCGGCGCGCGGTCTCATAGGCGAAGGGCACGGCCTCAAGGCTTTCATGCAGGAAAACGAAATCGGCAGCCTGGCGGCCGACATCCGCCGCGGTCGCAGGTGCCATCGAGACATGGGCGGCGGCGAGTGCCGGCGCATCATTGATGCCATCGCCGACCATCAGCACGCGATGGCCGCTAGCGGCGCGCTCAGCGACAGCCTCGGTTTTTTCACGCGGCGAGAGCGCAGCGCGCCAGCGGCTGATGCCAAGCGCATCGGCAATGCGTCCGACGGCCGGCGCTCGGTCGCCCGACAGGATCGCCATGGCGATGCCTTCCTGCTTGAGGGTACGGATCGTCTCGTCGGCTCCGGTGCGCACGGCATCCTCGAAGCGGAAGGTTTCCAGTACCTCGCCATTGCGCGACAGCACGACTTCCGAAAGCCCATGCCCCGCCTCGCCGTCCACGGCCTTTCCGGTGGTGAAGGCACGGTTGCCGAGGCGCAGCAGGCCCTGCGGGGTTTCCGCCTCAAGGCCGCCGCCGGCGACTTCCCTGACGGCGTCGACGACCGGCATCGGGCCGCTGACGGCACCGGCCAAAGCAAGCGAGAGCGGGTGGCGCGAATGGGCGGCAAGAGCGGCGGCCAGCGCGAGGTTGGCGCGATTGACCTTGTCGCGATCGACGAGGCGCGGCTTGCCGAGCGTCAGCGTGCCGGTCTTGTCGAAGACGGCGGTGTCGATTTCGGCAAGGCGCTCCATGGCGGAGCCGTCCTTGACCATCACGCCACCGGCAAACAGCCGACCGGCCGCCACGACCTGCACGACGGGCACGGCAAGGCCGAGCGCGCAAGGACAGGTGATGATCAGGACCGCGATGGCGACCAGCATGGCATGTTTCCAGTCACCGTCATAAAAGCCCCAGCCGAGGAACGAGACGAGCGCCAGGAGATGCACGGCCGGCGAATAGATCTGCGCGGCGCGGTCGGCAATGCGGCGGTAGCGCGCCCTGCCCCCTTCGGCAGCCTCCATCAGGCCGATGACTTCCGACAGGAAGGAATTGCGTGCGGTCGCAACCGCCTCCACCAGCAGCGAGCCGGTTAGGTTCATCGCCCCGGCCTCGAGCTGTGTGCCGGGCTGCGCGGCAAGCGGATCACTCTCCCCGTTGACGATGGAGCGATCGACATCGCTTAGCCCTGAGAGCACGCGGCAATCGACGGGGATGCGCTCGCCCGCAGCGATGGAGAGATGTTCGCCGACGGCGATCTCGTCGACTGGGCGATAGTCGCGGCTGCCATCCGGACGCACGACCATGGCACCCCGCGGCGAAAGACGGGCAAGGCCCGTTATGGCCGAGCGGGCGCGGTCGCGCATCACATGATCGAGCGTGCGGCCGATGAGCAAGAAGAACAGCAGGCTGACGGTGGCATCGAACCAGGCATGCTCGGCGCTGTGCAACGTTTCCCAGAGCGACACGGCATAGGACAGCGTGATGGCAAGCGCGATCGGCACATCCATATTGGTGCGGCCATGGCGCAGCGCATTCCAGGCGGACTGGTAGAAGAAGCGGCCGGAATAGATCAGCGTCGGGCCGGCAATGAAGGCGGAAATCCAATGGAAGAGATCGCGCGTCGCATCCTCGGCGCCCGACCAGACGGAGACCGAGAGCAGCATGATATTGGTCGCCGCGAAACCGGCGACGGCGACGGCACGGATCAGCTGGTTCCGCAGGCGGTCGTCGCCTTCCGCGCCCAGCGCGAAGAGATGTGCGTCATAGCCCGTCGCGGCGATGGCGGCGGCAATGGCCTGCGGATCGGTGCGGCGCCCCGCAACCTCTTCCTTCCAGACTACCGAGACGCGGCGGGTCGAGAGATTGACGCGGGCGCGCACCACTTCCGGCAACGCACTCACCGCGCCTTCGACGGTCGTGATGCAGGTGCCGCAATGCACGCCGGGCACACTGAGATCGCTCTGGCGCAGCCCCTCGCCAAGTGGGCGGCTGGCCAGCATCAGTTCCTCGGACGACGGCAGCGCATGATTGGCGCGCTCCGCATCCAGAATGCCTTCCGTGCCGGGCGCGCAGCAGCTCATTTCACGCCTCCCGCAACGACGGTGCGCACCGTCTGGTGAAAGACCTTCGTGCCGTCGCGCTTCGTGCTGATATCGACGATCCACTGGCCGGCCATGATGTCGCGCTCGGCGACGAACAGCCCCGGCCCCTTCGGCGTGAGCGCCAGCGTAAAGTCCTCACGCTCATCGACCGGGCGCTTGAAGGTCGCGGCGATGTCGTTGGCGATGACGGGTTCGCCTTTGGCATCGACGACGTGGTAGGTGATGCGCCCGCCCTCGATCACCAGATTGCCCTCAATGCCGCTTGCGGCAAAAGCCTTGGCCTCGGCGACCTTGCCGTTGAACTGCTGGCTGGCGACATAGGTGTTCTGCACGACAAGGCCGCTCCAGCTGTGCGAGGCGTTCCAGGCCATGATGAGGTTCACGGTGATGATCGTTCCGAAGAACAGCACCATGACGCCGAGCATGTGCCAGCCGGTGAAGACGAAGCCCTGCTGTTGTTTCTGCTGCGTGGCCATCACTTTGCTCCCGGCGTGTTGAAATTGGCGGAATAGACGTCGCGCTCGTGGCCCTGCCGGTCCTCGGCGATGATCTGGAACCCTTCGGCGGCCTCGGCAAGCTTCTCCTTCGGCAGGGTGACGAAGACGCGCAGCGCCGTCACCTTGTCCGGATCGACGGGCACATCGACGCTGCGATTGTCAGCGCCGTCATGACCGGCAATCTTCATCGTCGCGCCGGGCATGCCTTCGATCGAGACGGTGATGACGCGCGGCTCGGGGATCATGTTGAGCAGCTTCACGGCATAGCCGTTGCGGATCGAGCCATCCGATTCGACGACGAATTGCGGATTGCGGTCGTGGATGACGTTGAGATCCAGCCGATCCCGCGACAGGAGCGCGAAGAGCAGCGCCAGACCGGCCAGCGACCAGATGCCGAAATAGAGGAGCGTGCGGGGGCGGAAGATGATGCGCCAGTCGAAGTGCTTGATCTTGCCATCGAATTGACCGTCAGCATCACGCACGCGCTTGGGATCGATCGGCTCGCTGCCGCCTGCTGTCGCCAGCGCCATATTGGCGGCATAATCCGACAGGGTCGCATAGGCGATCAGGCCGCGCTCCTTGCCGATCTTGTCCATGACATTGTCGCAGGCATCGATGCAGAGCGCGCAGGTGATACATTCCATCTGCTGGCCGTCCCTGATGTCGATGCCCATGGGACAGACGACGACGCAGGCATTGCAATCCACGCAATCGCCGACGCTTTCGCCTGATGCCACGGCCTTCTTGGCGTGGCGGGTGCGCGGTTCGCCGCGCCAGTCGTTATAGGTCACGACAAGCGAGCTTTCATCCAGCATCGCCGCCTGGATGCGCGGCCAGGGGCACATATAGGTGCAGACCTGCTCGCGCATCAGGCCGCCGAGCACATAGGTCGTAGCGGTCAGGATGGCGACGGTGATATAGGCGACGGGCGGCGCCTTGAGGGTCACGAAATCGACGAGCAGCGTTGGGGCATCGGCGAAATAGAAGATCCACGCGCCGCCGGTCGCGACCGCGATGACCAGCCAGGTGGCGTGTTTGCTGACCCGCTTCCAGAGCTTGTCGAAGGTCCAGGGGCCGGTATCGAGCTTGATGCGGGCATTGCGATCCCCCTCGATGGCGCGCTCGACGACGAGAAAGAGATCGACCCAGACGGTCTGCGGACAGGCATAACCGCACCAGGCACGGCCGACCGCCGAGGTGACGAGAAACAGCCCGAAACCCGCCATGACGAGCAGGCCCGCGACGAAGAAGAATTCCTGCGGCCAGATCTCGATGAAGAAGAAATAGAAACGCCGGCCGGCGAGATCGACCAGAACGGCCTGATCCGGCGCATGCGGGCCACGATCCCAGCGGATCCACGGCGTGAGATAGTAGATGCCGAGCGTAATCAGCATCACCAGCCACTTGAACTGCCGGAAACGGCCCTCCGCGCGCTTGGGAAAAATCTTCTTGCGCTTCTCGTAAAGCGGCTTGCGCACCTTTGCCGAGTTGACGGGCTCCGCATCGTGGCGTTCGATGGAATTGTAGATCGTGGTGGTATTTTTCTGCATGGGACTCGGCCGCACCTGTCGTTGTGCCACCACAATGACGCCAACGGCCCGCGCTATCGTTGATCTACGTCAAGTTTTGAGCAGGGAGCGGCGTGGCGGGTTGCCGCACGGAAGGACAGGAATGACAGGCACGATGCTGGCCAAACGCTATGGCGACTACCGCGAATTCGCGGTCGGCGGTGCCCTTTCCGGCGCCGTTCGCTGCGCCTGGCTGCACAGCGCGCCGGTCGATGGCGTTGCTGCACGCGTCGCCGTGGTGCCGGATGGCTGCGTCGATCTGCTGTGGACGGAAAATGGCTTCATGATCGCCGGGCCGGACCGCACGGCCGCTTTTCCACCGCTGCACCCCGGCGCGACGATCCTCGGCCTGCGCTTCAAGCCGGGCATTGCGCGCCATCTGCTGCGCTGCGATCTCGATGCCCTCACCGGCAAGGTCGTGGCCTTCGACGATCTGCGGCGGGGTGGCTTCAACGCCCATCATGACCGCCTGCTGGCCGCTGACGGTGCGATGAAGCGGCTTCGGCTGCTGCGAGACATTTTCGCCGCGGAGATGGGCGATCTGCCGGCGATGCGCCACGATGCCGCCGCGCTGGAAGCGCTCTGCACGCGCCTGCCGGCGGAAGGCCTTGCCACAGCCCTCGGCGTGACGGAGCGCACCCTGCGGCGCATCAGCACCGCCGAATTCGGCTATGGCCCCAAGACGCTGGCGCGCATCCTGCGGCTTCAAAAAGTGCTTGGCCGGATCGGCGAGCACAAGATCGCGCTTGCCGATCTTGCGGCCGAAACCGGCTTTGCCGATCAGGCCCATATGAACCGAGACGTGCTCTCCCTGACCAGCCTGACGCCCAGCGAAATTCTGCGGCAGATGCGTAGTTGATTGTCCGTTTCGTTCAAGACATCGGCTCCCGATCGCGTAGGATCGCGCCAACAGGAGACAATCGATGCCCACCACAACCGCCCGTATCATCCACCGGACTATCCAGCGCGACTGGCGCGCGGTCTATGCCTTCGCCGCCCGGCCGGAGAACATGCCGCTCTGGGCCTCCGGCCTTGCTGCCGGCCTGACGCGCGACGGCGAGGACTGGATCGCCGATGGTGGCCCGATCGGCAATGTGCGCGTGCGGTTTGCGCCGGAAAACGATTTCGGCGTCATCGATCACCGGGTGACGCTGCCTGATGGCCTCGTGGTCGACAACGCGCTGCGCGTCGTGCCGAACGGCGACGGGGCGGAAGTGATGTTCACGCTGCTGCGCCAGCCGGATATGGACGATACAGCCTTCGAGTCGGATGCGGCGCATATCGCCCGCGACCTCGAGACGCTGAAAAGACTGATGGAAGACAAGGAGAGCCCGCGATGAGTGGCAAGGGTGCCGATCGCAAGATCGACTATATCGAATTCAACGTCGCCGATATCGCGAAGAGCAAAGCCTTCTACAGCGGCGCCTTCGGCTGGACCTTCACCGATTACGGCCCCGAATATTGCGAATTCCAGGACGGCCGCCTCACCGGCGGCTTCACCACGCTCGCGCCCGTCTCCGCCAAGGGCGGACCGCTCGTCATCCTGTTTGCCGATGATCTGGAAGACGCACTCAGCCGCGTCGAACAGGCCGGCGGGACGATCGAAAAGCCGATCTTCTCCTTCCCCGGCGGCCGGCGTTTCCACTTCGCCGACCCCGACGGCTACGAACTCGCGGTCTGGTCCGATCGGTAAATCGCCTTCCTTACGTCAATGTGATCGCCCTGACGCCTTTTAACGAAGGAATTCAGGCTTTTTCAATCGGACGCTCCTATGGCAGGCCTGCGATCAACCGCACGCGGGCCTGTTTCATGTACACAATCATCGGCAAGACCTTGGCGGTCGCCGTGCTCTCCACACTGGCGTCGCTTCTCATCAGCTTCGCCTTCGTGCCGCTCATGGGCGGCCAGGTCGCTGGCGCCGGGCTCGTCATGACGATCGTCTGCCCGATCGTCATCTCCATCCCCGCCTCCTTCGCGCATTTTTACCTCGGCGCCAAACTGCGTTCGGCCAATACGGCGCTCGCGGCTGCCCGCGACGAACTGGCCGAAGCCTATGCCCGCCTGCAACATCAGGCACGGCGCGATGCGCTCACCGGACTGCTCAACCGCGCGACCTTCATGGGCGAACTGGAAGCGCTGAGCCAGGCCGGTACGCATGGAGGCCTGCTGTTCCTCGACGTCGATCATTTCAAGTCGGTCAACGACCGGTTCGGCCACGCGACGGGTGACGAGGCGCTCGCTCTTGTCGGCGCCCTGCTCTCGGGACTTGCCCAGGACGGCGATATCGTCGGGCGGCTTGGCGGCGAGGAATTTGCGATCTTCCTGCATGCCGCCTCACCTGACCGCATGCTCGACCATTCCCAGACGGTGCGGGAGGCGGTCGAAGCCATCGACCTCTTCTCGCCCTCCGGCCAGCGCATCCCGCTGGGCATAAGCATCGGCGCCTTCCACTGCGCGCCCCGCTTCAATCCGGCAGAAGCCCTCGCCGCCTCCGACCGCAATCTCTACCGCGCGAAATCGGCGGGCAGGAATATGGTGGTCGCATGAAAAAGGCCGCGGAAACCGCGGCCTTCCTGTTTGCACTCCTCCGGCAGATTACTCGCCGCCACCCAGCGAATGGACAAAGACCGCGAGCTGTTTGACGGCGGGGTCACCGAGGCGGGGAAGCCAGGCAGGCATGACGCCGTGTTTGGGCGAACGGACCTGCGCGGCGATGGCCGCTTCGCCCTCGCCCTTCAGCCAGATGGCATCGGCAAGATCGGGCGCGCCCATCTCGCGGTTGCCCTTGGCATCCTCGCCATGGCAGGCGGCGCAATTGTCGGCGAAGACCTGTTTGCCGGGCTCGACGAGGGCGACATCCGACGGCTTACCGGTCAGGCTGACGACATAGGCGGCGACCCGCTTGATCTGGTCAGGCTCGAGGATTTCGCCGAAGGCCGGCATTTCCGAGGTGCGGGTCTCATCATCGCCAGGATGGCGGATGCCGTGGGCGATGGTCTGGTAGATATCCTCCACCGTGCCGCCCCAGACCCAGTCGTCGTCGTTGAGGTTCGGGAAACCCGGACCGCCCGCCGCGCCCGAGCCATGGCACTGCGCACAGTTGACCTTGAAGGCCGAGGCCCCGCCCGAGACGGCGAACTGCGAGAGCTGAGGATCGGCCAGGATCTCCTGCAACGAGGATTTTGCGATGCGGTCGGTGAAGGCCGACTGCGCCTGCTTGGCCTCGGCGAGTTCCGTCGCGATATCGGCACGACTCGACCAGCCGAGCATGCCCTTCGTGGTGTCCGAGATCAGCGGCCAGGCCGGAAAGGCGATGGTGTAGCCGATGGCCCAGAGGATCGTCATGTAGAACGTCCAGACCCACCAGCGCGGCATCGGGTTGTTCAGTTCGCGGATGCCGTCCCATTCGTGGCCGGTGGTTTCGACGCCCGAGATTTCGTCAATGTGTTTCTCGGCCATGATCAGTCCTCCTTGAGGGGGATTTCAGCGGCCCGTTCGGCGGCCTTGCGGCCACCGGGGCGAAGGGTGAAGACGACGACGGCGAGGAAAAACAGCGTCATGCCGAGAAGGCCCCAGCTGTCGGCAAAGTGGCGCATGGCGGTATAGGTTTCCATGAGCGGCCTCCTCAGCGATAACCGGCGGCATCGTCATAGGTGGAGAAGTCCACAAGCGTGCCGAGCATTTGCAGGTAGGCGACGAGCGCGTCCATTTCGGTGAGCTTCGTCGGGTCGCCGTCGAAATCGCCGAGCTTGGCCTTCGGGTAACGGCCCTCGATACCTGACGTATCGGCATTCGGATCGGCCTGCGCCTTCATGTCGGCCTCGGCGTTTTCGAGCATCTCGTCGGTATAGGGCACACCGACGGCGCGGTTGGCCGACAGATGCATCGAGACGTTCTTCACCTCGAGCGGCGTCTCCTTGAGAAAGGCGTAGCTCGGCATCACCGATTCCGGCACGACCGAGCGCGGCTCGACCAGGTGTTGGACATGCCACTCGTTCGAGTAGCGGTCGCCGACGCGGGCGAGATCCGGCCCCGTGCGCTTCGAACCCCACTGGAACGGATGGTCGTACATCGACTCCGCCGCCAGCGAATAATGCCCGTAGCGCTCCACCTCGTCGCGGAACGGCCGGATCATCTGGCTATGACAGACGTAGCAGCCCTCGCGGACATAGATGTCGCGGCCCGCCAGTTCGAGTGGCGAATAAGGCCGCATACCCTCCACCTTCTCGATGGTATTTTCGAGGTAGAACAGCGGGGCGATCTCGACGATGCCGCCGATGGTGACGACCAGAAGCGAGCCGACGAGGAGAAGCGTCGCGTTGCGTTCGAGGATCGCGTGTTTGTCAAGAATGGACATGGTGTCCCCTCCTATTCGGCCGGCTGGAGCGCGGGTGCGGCACCCGGGATCGGGGCTTCGTCACGCTGGTAGCCGAGGATTGTCATGGTCACGTTGTAGGCCATGATGAGCGCCCCCAAGAGGAACAGCCCGCCGCCGACGGCACGCAGTACGTAATAGGGGAACATCGCAGCGACGGTTTCGGCGAACGAATAGACCAGGAAGCCCTGCTCGTCGTATTCACGCCACATCAGACCCTGCTGGATGCCGGCGACCCACATGACGGCCGCATAGACGACGATACCGAGGGTCGCGAGCCAGAAGTGCCAGTTGACCATGCGGATCGAGTAGAGCCGCTCGCGTTTCCAGAGCTTCGGAACGAGGAAGTAGATCGCGCCGAAGGTGATGAGGCCGTTCCAGCCAAGGGCACCCGAGTGAACGTGGCCGATGGTCCAGTCCGTATAGTGGCTGAGCGAATTGACCGACTTGATCGACATCATCGGTCCTTCGAAGGTCGCCATGCCGTAGAAGGCGATGGCCATGACCATCATGCGCACGATCGGATCGGTGCGGATCTTGTCCCAGGCGCCCGAGAGCGTCATCAGGCCGTTGATCATTCCACCCCACGAGGGCATCCAGAGCATGATCGAGAAAACCATGCCGAGCGTCTGCGCCCAGTCGGGCAGCGCCGTGTAGTGCAGGTGGTGCGGGCCGGCCCAGATATACATGAAGATCAGCGCCCAGAAGTGGATGATCGACAGGCGGTAGGAATAGACCGGGCGGTTCACCTGCTTGGGCACGAAATAGTACATCATGCCCAGGAAGCCAGCCGTCAGGAAGAAGCCCACGGCATTGTGGCCGTACCACCATTGGGTCAGCGCATCCTGGACGCCCGAGAAGGCCGAGTAGCTTTTGACGCCGAGGAACGAGACCGGGACGGCCAGGTTGTTGACGATGTGCAGCATGGCCACCGTCACGATGAACGACAGGAAGAACCAGTTCGCCACATAGATGTGCGGTTCCTTGCGGGTCATGATCGTGCCAAGGAAGGCGATGAGATAGGCGACCCACACGACGGTAAGCCACAGGTCGACATACCATTCGGGCTCGGCATATTCCCTGCCCTGCGTAATGCCGAGCAGATAGCCGGTGGCGGCCATGACGATGAAGAGCTGGTAGCCCCAGAACACGAACCAGCCGAGATTGCCGCCGAACAGGCGGGCGCGCGAGGTGCGCTGCACGACATAGAACGAGGTGGCAATCAGCGCATTGCCGCCGAAGGCGAAGATGACCGCCGAGGTGTGCAGCGGCCGCGTGCGGCCGAAATTCAGCCAGGGCTCGATGTTGAGATCGGGAAAAGCCAGCTGGAGCGCGATGACCACGCCGACCAGAAAGCCGACGACGCCCCAGAACACCGTGGCGATGACGCCGTATTTGATGACGTCGTCGAAATAGCCTTCGTCCCCGGAGGATGATGCGACGGCGACGGCGGGCGCGAAGGAAACGCGCCGCACCATCACGAGCGTGCTGGCCAGCAGCACGAAGAAGAGGACCCACATATGGGCCTCGAAGAGCTTGTCCTGCGCAAAGGCCGCGCCGAGCAGCGCAAGGAACGCGCCGACCGCCAGGACAATCGTTTCTGTCATGTATTTCACGTTGGCATCCCCCAACTCGTCAAGGTCCCGCGTCGGCCGGCTCCCGAGCGGAATCGGCCTTTGCGCTCGGTTGAGCCTTCGCAGATGCGCGCGGAAGCATCCTTGATGTGGATCAAGGCGGAGGAAGGAAGCCGGCGGCATCAAAGGACAGGTTGACGCAGCCGCGCGTCGTCGAAAGGCCGCGGCCCTCCCCCAACGAGGGAAAACAAGATGACGGATTACAACGGTATTGCCCGGCTGCTTTCGGATCGCCCGACGGATGCCGCTTCGCTCGACTGGCTGAAAAAAGCCCATGACGCGCAATTGACGCTCTGCGCGGCGCTCGAGGAGATCGCCGACAGCCTGCCGGCCAACATCAACCGGCAGAAATGCATGTATGCCGCCAAGTCACTGATTCCGCTGGTAAACGGCGTGCATCGCTATGAAGAGGAAACCGTCTTTCCGTTGCTGGAACGGCAAGCATCCGACAACAATGAGCTCGCCTCCTCCATCGCCCGGCTGAAGTTCGAGCATGTCGAGGATGAATGTTTTGCGGAAGAGCTGACCGACACGCTGACACGGCTCGGCAGCGGCGACGGCACGGTAAACGCAGAAGCCGCGGGCTATATGCTCCGCGGCTTCTTCGAATCGATCCGGCGTCACATCGCCTTCGAACAGCAGTTCATGCTGCGCGCAGACCGGCTGGCGTCATAGTGCTCACGCCGCGATTGGCCCTCGTGTTTCAAGCACGTCCTGCAAGACGAGGATGGCACCCAGCACGTTTCCGGCGGCCGACATGCACGGCGTCATGCGGCAGCGCGTGATCGCCGAACCCCTTCGCGGCGACAGATAATCGTATTCGACAATCTCGCCGGCAAAGCAGCGGTCTAGATGTCGCTTCACGCGCCCCTCGAAGCGCTGAATGCCGATAAATTCTACGACGTGGCGGCCGACGAGATCGATCGGTTTCTCACTGAAACTGCTCGCATTCAGCGGGTTAGAGTAGAGGTAACGGTAATCTGTCGTGATGACCGCCACGCGGTCGGGCAGACTGTCGAGGATCGCCTCGTTGATGAGGCCATCCTCCATCACGCGCGGCGACATGACGGGGCGGCCGGTGTCGGGCAATTCCACGCGAAAAGGTCGCGCGGCCTCTTCAGTGCCGAAATAGCGATCCAGCAGAATTTTGAAATTGTGTGCCTGCCGGAGCACGCAGGCCTTGTCCTCCGCCTCTTCGCGAAGAAGATCCACCACGAACTGGAACTGGATCTTGAGCTCGGAAGCGTCTGTCGCCTCCTTGTGCAGTACGGCTGCCAGAGCCGGTTCGATTTCCCTGTCCAGCATGGAAATGAGTCTCTCATTCCCAGTCTTTATTGCATGCTGGAGTTGCGAATACTTAAACCAGAACAACTCTACAAGAGCTTTCAATTCATGCTCCCTGAATTGCTGAAATCTACAGCAATTTGATCACTTACATTATTCAATCTGTCCGGAAATAAGATACGATTTTGATCGTCACCCCTCTGAATCCCGCTGTCCAAAGCGCTTACATTAGCGAAATGGTAACAGCGCGGGGGAGGATGTCAAACCCATATTTGATAAAATTACGTGTTTCGCAAATAATGAACACGTTCAAAAATGAGTGCAAAGAAAAAAATCATAAGCACTCAAGTAATAAGGGTGCGCTTGATGTTCCAGCGGTCATGATACCAGAGCCACTGGCCTGGATATTCACGCACCCACTGCTCGACCTTGTCATTCAGCATCTGCGCGGTCGCCTCGACATCTACGGCGCCGTTTTCCTTGCGCGGGATGTCCATTGCCGGTTCCAGCTCCAGCCGATAGCGATTGCCCGGCAGGCGGATACAGCGCGCCGGATAGACCTCGCAATTGAACTGACGCACCAGCTTGGCCAGCAGCGGATTGGTCTGCACGTCGCGCCCGAAGAATTTCGTCGGCAGGCCCTTGGTGAATTTCTGGTCGACAAGCACGCCCACCGGCCCACCGGCATCGAGCTTGCGCGCCAGCGTGAAGGAGGATCCGGCATGCGACGGCACGAGATGCCCCATGCGGGCCCGGCGAAATTCGAAAACCTTGTCGGCGACATAAGGATTGTTCGGTGGGCGGAACAGCACCGTCACATCCAGCCCGAAGGCCGCGCCGGCCACCGGCAGCAGCTCGAAATTGCCGCTATGGGCGGTGAAGACGATGAAGGGGCGCGGATTGTCGCGCAGATCCACGAAAAGCGGGATGCCGGACACCTCGATGCGGCCCGGCGTCGTCCTTTCCGGATCGAAGTCGAACAACTTGTCGAGGAAGACATATTCGGCGGCCAGCCGGCCCATATTGCCCCAGGCGTCGAGCGCGATCGCCTCGATCTCGGCCTCGGATTTTTCCGGGAAGGCATTGCGCAGATTGGTCAGCGTCAGCTTGTGCCGGCTCGTCTTCGGGCCGATCCAGCGCACGAGGCGGTCGGCGAAGTTAATCGCTCCGTCCGCGGGAAACAGTTTGAGAAGATTGAGCAGGCCGAAGGCGAACTGCGCCACCAGCCAGTCCTTGGTGTTGCGCAGCGCCAGGACGAGGCGTGTGACGAGCATCTTCATCGGATCAATCCAGTCTGAGGACGATCTTGCCGAAGATCTGGCGCGATTCCATGCGCTCGAGTGCGGTTGCGATGCCGTCGAAAGTCACTTCCGTATCGATGACCGGATGCACGAGGCCCTGCGCCATCTTCTGCATGGCATCCGCCATGTTCTCCATACGGCAGCCGAAGGAGCCAAGCAGCTTGAGCTGCTGCTGGAACAGCATCATCAGGTTCATGTCGGTGGAAACGCCCGAGGTGGAGCCGCAGGTGACGAGGCGGCCCCCGCGCTTCATGCAGAGCATGGAGCCCGCCCAGGTGTCCTTGCCGACATGTTCGAAGACGACGTCCACGCCCTTTTTCTTGGTCAGCTTGCGCACGACGCCTTCAAAGCGGTCTTCGCGGTAGTTGATGACGTGGTCGGCACCCAGCGCCTTGGCCTTCTCGATCTTGTCATTCGAACCGACGGTGGTGATGACAGTGCAGCCGATCTTCTTGGCAAGCTGGATCGCTGCCGTGCCGATGCCCGAACCACCGGCATGGACAAGGATCGTCTCGCCCGGCTGAAGCTTGGCGTTGTCGAACAGCATATGTTCGACTGTGCCGAAGGTGACGGGCGCAAGCGCCGCGCCGACCGCATCGACGCCGGGCGGTGCCGGGACGAGCAGGCGGGCAGGAAGGTTCACCTTCTCCTGCGCGAAGCCATCGAGATGGAAGCCATGCACGCCGCCGACATGTTCGCAGAGATTGTCGCGCTTCTCGCGGCAGGGCTTGCAGAGACCGCAGGTCCGCGCGCCGTAGATCGAGACGAGTTGGCCGGGCAGCACGCTGCAGACGCCCGGACCGAGTGTTTCGACGACGCCGGCGGCTTCCGCACCGATGACCAGCGGCATCTTGCGCTTGGCGAACGCCATGCCGCGCCAGCCCCAGACGTCGATATGGTTGAGGGCGACGGCCTTGACGCGCAATGTCACTTCACCCGGGCCGGGGGCCTCGGGTTCCGGGATATCGGTCAGTTCGAGCTTGCGGTCGTCGAGAAGCTGGAGGGCACGCATTGTCTTATTCCTATCAGGCCGGCTCGGCCGTCATCACGAGGCTGGCGTTCTGGCCGCCGAAGCCGAAGGAGTTGGAGAGAACCGCCGAAACCTGCTTGTCGCGCTTCACGTTCGGTACGACGTCCAGCTGGATCGTCGGGTCGGGGTTCGTGTAGTTGATCGTCGGCGGAAGCGTCCCGGTCAGCATGGTCTGGATCGAGAATACCGCCTCGACCGCGCCGGCCGCCGTCAGCGTATGGCCGATCATCGACTTGTTGGACGAGACTGCAATGCTGGCGAGCTTGTCGCCGAAGACGGTCGACATGGAGAGATACTCCATCTTGTCGTTCTCCGGCGTCGAAGTTCCGTGGGCATTGATGTAGCCGATGCTGCTCTCGTCGATGCCGGCATCTTCCAGCGCCGCGCGGATCGTCGCGATGGCCGGGCCGCCATCCGGCGAGGAGCGCGTGCGGTGGAAATGGTCGGCCTTCTCGCCGCAGCCCTTGAGGATGCCGAGCACCTTGGCGCCGCGGGCAATGGCCGATTCCAGCGATTCCAGCACGAGCGTCGCGGCACCCTCGGCAATGACGAAGCCGTCGCGGTCCTTGCTGAACGGCTTGGAGGCCTTGGTCGGCGGGTCGTTCTGGGTGGAGAGTGCGGAGAGCAGCGCAAAGCGGATGAGCGCTTCGGCCGTCACCGAACCGTCGGTGCCGACGGTCAGCGCGCGATCGGTCCGACCCTGGCGGATCGCCTCAACGCCGAGCTGGATGGCCGTCGCGCCCGAGGCGCAGGCGGTCGACAGCGTGACCGGCAGGCCGCGCGTGCCATAGCGGTCGGAAAGGCGCTCGGAGATCGAGCCGAAGGCCCAGGCTTCGTGCAGCGCTGGTTCCGGCTTGTCGCGCAGAACGGCGAGGAAGCGGTCATAGGCATCGCCCGGACGCTGCGACGGCGGCGCGCGATCAGCGAGTTCGAAACGCTCGCGCCAGTCAGGCTCGATCGGCGGGGCGGCAAGAAACAGCGGGCCGCCGAAGTCGCCGGAGAGACCGGCCTGCGCCAGCGCCTCGTCCGTCGTCTCGCGCGCATAGGCGTAGGAGCGTTCGACCGGATTTTCGGTGGGAACGGTGATGAAATCGACCGTGCCGGAAATGCGCGTGTTCAGCCCATCGACCGGGAAGCGGGTGATGCCGTGGATGCCGGAGACGCCGCCCGTCAGCGCGGTCCAGTTGTCCTTGAGACCCTGCCCGAGCGAGGTGACGACGCCCATGCCGGTGACGGCGACGATGGGGCGACCCAGATGATCCCTGTAAGCGGCGTTCGTCATGGCCGGACCCTCACTTCTCTGCGCTAAGAATTGCGACGCCCTCGCCGCGCGAATGGCCGACCGTCGTGACGACCGCCTTCCTGGCGGCTGCCGCCATGGCAGTCTCGGCCGTCGCATCGAACGGGGCGACTTTAACGCCGGCACCCAGCGTCAGCGCGGCTAGCGCAAGGCCCAGCGGGAACTGCGCTTCGAGCGCCTGCCCCGTCACGGCACTATAGCCGCGCACCGCACTGCCGGCAAAACGCTGACCGAGCCATGCCTTTTCACGCGCCGTCGTCTCATGCGCGCCCGAGGCGCCGGAGAACACGACGGTTCCCTCAGCATCCGCACTCTCGGCGAGACGATCTAGGCGGGCTTCCAGACGGCCTTCGTCGCGCGAGCCACGGTCGCCGCCGATGGCGTCGATCGTCGCATAGATGCGCGCGCCGCGGGCTTGCGCATGTTCGCGGGATTCAAGGATGAGGAAGGCCGAGGCCGACCCCGTAATGATGCCACCGCCGGCCTTTTCGTCACGCGACCAGAGCGGCGTCCAGCCACCGGTCGCATGGGCGCCGATGGCTTCATAAAGCAGAATGACATCCTGCCGCTCGGCCACCAGCGCGCTGCCGACAAGCGTATGCGTCGACTGGCCGGCGCGAATGCGGTGGAAAGCGGTCTCGACGGCGCTGATACCGGCGGCTTCCTCACCCATGAAGGTGCGCGAGGAGCCGGTGACCTTGTGCACGATGGAAATGTTGCCGGCGAGCAGGTTGGAGAGCTGGGCCAGGAAGAGTGTAGGCCTGAGTTCCGTCGTCAGCTTCTCGTTGAGCAGGCGTTCGCGGTCGTTGCGCTTCAGGCCCTCGTCTACGATCAGCGAGTCGACCGCGATGTCGCGCTCGCCACCACCTGCCGCCACGATCATGTCCATGGTGCCGCAGGCTTCGGCATCGTCCTTGAAGCCGGCATCGTCGAGCGCAAGGCCCGCGGTGAAGACGCCGAGGCGCTGCCAATTTTCCATCTGGCGCTGGTCGCCGCGCTTGGCGATCTGCTGGTTCCAGTCGATTTCCGGCATCGGATGCACCGGATAGGGGGCGAAACGCTCCGTATCGATCTTGGTCTCCGGCGCCGCCGCGCCACCGAGGATCGCCACATGCGCCTCGGCCCCGACACCCTGACAGGTGACGATGCCGACGCCGGTGATCACCACATCGTTGTTGGCCATATCAGTTCCCCTCAGCAGACGCCGCGAGCGCCTCGAACAAACCCACCTCGCCCGCACGCTTGCGCACGATGTCCGCCAGCGGCACTTCGGCAAAGGGCATGGTGCGCAATTTCAGCTGCGCATCGCAAACCTTCTTGCCGGCGGATGTAATCCGCGTCTTGGTCACGGCATAGCCCGAACCGTCATGCTCGAGCACGGCCTCGATGTCGAGCACCGCATCCGGCTCGACGAAGGTACGCATCTTGGCGCCGTCGACGCTCATCAGGAATGGCATGGCCGCGAAATCGGTAGCGGCCAACACGAGGAAACCGGAGGCCTGCGCCATCGTCTCGATGAGCAGCACACCCGGAACGAGCGGCATGCCGGGAAAATGCCCCTCGAAGACAGGGCTTTTGGACGGAACGACCGAGCGGGCGGTGAGCACGCGGCGCGCGCCGTCAACAGCCTCCACGCGATCGATCATCTGGAAATATTCAAGCAGCATCGGATTATCGTCCCTGGCGGGGTCCGGAAATCGAAAGGCCTGCCGAAGACGGCAGGCCATAGGTCCTGTGCACCGGGATCGTCCGGAACAGAGCCGCGAAACGCAGCCGGACGGTCTCGCCTCAGGCCTTGGCGGCCCGCAGTTCGTCGATCTTCGCGCAGAGGTTCTTCAGCACGAAATACTCTTCCGTCGCGACCTTGCCTTCGTTGACATCCTGCGTCCACTTTTCCAGCGGAATCTTGATGCCGAATTCCTTGTCGATTGCGAAAACAATGTCGAGGAAGTCGAGGCTGTCAATGCCGAGATCGTCGATGGTGTGACTCTCGGGCGTGATTGTCTCGCGATCGATCTCGCTCGTCTCAGCAATGATATCGGCAACCTTATCGAATGTAGCAGTCACGCCCGTACCTCATGAATCTATAGTTGGCCGATCCTATAGGGAAAACAGACGCGATTGCCAATGGGTTTGATGAGGGACCAGCGTAGTGCACACGGCTGTGTTGCGCAAACAACATGGCCGCCCGGAGCGTCAAACGGCGACGGAATGCCGCCCACGGCCGCTTGCCAGATGCGCGTCGAAGACCGCAGCAACGATGCGGGCAAAGGGCTGCCCCGCCAGTGTCAGCCGGAAGCCTCCCTCTTCGATGCGGCAGAGACCATCCCTGTCGGACGCGGCAAAGGCCTTCGCCTCTGCCCGGAGGACGCCGGCAAATGCCGTAAACCGGTCGGCGACATCCGCGAAGGAAAAGCCGAAATCGCACATGACACGTTCAATGACATAAGCGCGGGCGCGGTCCTCTTCGGTCAGCGAATAGCCACGCACGGCGGCAAGACCGCCCTCCTCCGCCCGGCGAAGATATTCGCCCGTCGCCGGCATGTTCTGGATATAACCCTGCGGCAGTTGGCCGATGGCCGATGCACCAAGCCCGATCAGGGCATCGGCCTGATCATCGGTATAGCCCTGAAAATTGCGGCGTAGCGTACCATTGCGAGCGGCCATCGCCAAACGGTCGTTGGGTAGAGCGAAATGGTCGATGCCGACGGCCTCGTATCCTGCCGCGATCAGCATTTCCCCCGCCATCCGCATCTGCTCGAATCGCGCCCGAATGCTGGGTAAAGCGGTCTCGTCGATCATCGTCTGATGCTTCTTCATCCATGGCACATGTGCATAGCCGAAGAGTGCAACCCGATCGGGCGAAAGCGACGTGACGGCGCGGACGGTCTCCGCAAGAGTCTCCATGGTCTGGAACGGCAGCCCGTAAAGAATGTCGCAATTGACCGAGCGCACGCCTCGCGCCCGCGCCGCCTCCACCACGCCGCGCGTCTGCTCGAAGGTCTGGATGCGGTTGATCGCCGTCTGCACCCGGGGATCGAAATCCTGGATGCCGAGGCTGGCGCGCGTCATGCCGATTTCGGCGAGCGCATCGTGCCGTTCCTCATCAAGATCGTTCGGATCCATCTCGACGGAAATCTCGGCACCGCCGGCAAAGCTGAAATTCTCCTTCAGACAGGCTTTCAATGCCCGCAGGTCATCAGGCCGCAGCAGCGTGGGAGAACCACCGCCGAAATGCAGCGCCGTGACCGGCGCGGCACGATCCACACGGCCGCCGATGGCCGCGATCTCGGCGTGAAGCCCCTTGAGATAGGCCTCGACCGGTTCGTAGCGCAGCGTCTGCTTGGTGTGACAGGCACAGAACCAGCAAAGCCGGTCGCAATAGGGGATGTGCACATAGAGCGAGAGGCGATTCGCCGGCGTCAGCGTCGACAGCCAGTCGGCATAGACCTCCGGCCCGATACTTTCGTTGAAGTGCGGGGCGGTCGGATAGCTTGTATAGCGCGGAACCGGTGATGAAAGGCGTTCGACGAGGGTATCCTGCATGGGTCTCTCCTGCTTGCGCAGGAAATAACCCGAAGAACCCGCACGCCATTTGATTTTGATCAAGTGCAAAGCGGATTGGTTGCGCTAGCATTTGACAATAGTCAGGAAGCGCTATTTTGCCGCGAGACGGCACGCTTTATGTTCACGGCTGCGTGCGGTAGCACGGCAATGTTGCGCCGCTTAGCCGCCGGGCGAGAAGGAAAACCGCCATGGAAGTTCGCCGCCGGGATATCCACAATTCCGACATTCCCGTCGTCTGCCGCGCCTGCGAGGCACGTCACGGCGGCGTCTGCGGCGCGCTGACGGCCGAGCAGCTGACCGAGCTCAACAAGCACTCCTCCCGCCATCGGCTGGAGACCGGCGCCGAAGTGATCGGCCAGGGCGAGACGGTCGTGAACTATTCCAACATCATGCGCGGCGTGGTGAAGCTGACCAAGGTGATGGCGGACGGCCGCCAGCAGATCGTCGGCCTGCAATTCGCGCCCGATTTCCTAGGCCGCCCCTTCCTCACCGAAAGCGCCATCACGGCGGAAGCCGCCACCGACAGCGAAGTCTGCAACTTCCCGCGCAACGTGCTCGACCGGCTCGTCAAACGGACGCCGGAGCTGGAGCATATGCTGCACCAGCAGGCGCTGAAGGAACTGGACGAGGCGCGCGATTGGATGCTGACGCTCGGCCGCAAGACGGCACAGGAAAAGGTCGCAAGCTTCCTCTACCTGATCGCCACCCATATCGACCCCGAAAGCGTCGACATGTCGGCCTTCGACCTGCCGCTCTCGCGCGCCGATATCGCCGATTTCCTCGGGCTGACCATCGAAACGGTCAGCCGCCAGTTCACCAAGCTGCGCAAGGAAAACGTCATCCGCATCGAGAACAATCGGCATGTCACCGTTCCCGACATGGACCGCCTGATGCGCTACGCCGGCAACGATTGATTGGGTCTCAACGCGTAATAACAATCTTCGTGTTGGACAGCCCGTTGCGGTTGGCCATCTGGAAGAAGGTCGCCGCATTGTCCGGATGCAGGCGAACGCAGCCATGCGAGGCCGGGCGACCCAGGCGCTTCGTCTCATAGGTCGCGTGCACCGCATAGCCACCCTTGAAGAACACCGCGAACGGCATCGGCGCCATATTGTATTTGCGCGAACGGTGGTTGCGCGAGGCCCATTTCGCCGACCAGGTGCCGGTCGGCGTGCCATAGCCCTTGCGGCCGGTGGAAACGCGCCAGCGATATTTTACCATGCCGTTCTGAGTAACGACCATGGTTTGTGAAGAAAGACTGACCTGCGCCACGAGATTGGCGGAAAGGGCAACTTCGGTTTGGAATAAAACAAGAAGGAACGCGACCGCGGTCGCAAACAAGGTACGCATGACTTCCCCTCAAAACGTTTTTGCATGGCTTTGAAACCATGTCTCACGACGAGACAGAATATAAACGTTTCAACCTTCCGCAATATTGACGGAGGTGGGGAAAAGAAAACGAAGTTAAGGCGTAAAATTTTATCGATCGCGTCGCCGCGCTTTCAAAGAAAAGCCGTCAGCAGTGCTAGAGCCAATACGAAAACGGCAAGTCCGGCGCAGGCGCCGTAGAATATCCGCAAGGAGAGATCGATATCGGCGACGGTTGCGACGGTGCGGCCGCTGGCATTCATCATGGGCTCATCGACGCGCACGCCGCCATAGATGCGTGGGCCGGCAAGGCCGACGCCGAGGGCGCCCGCCATGGCCGCTTCGGGCCAGCCGGAGTTCGGTGAACGGTGCAGGCCCGCGTCACGCAAAGCCGTGCCGACAGCCGCCCGCGCCGCCGCCTTGCTTTTATGGAGCCAGGCGCCGGCCGCGATGAAGACGATGGACAGGCGCGCTGCCGGCCAGTTAGCCAGATCGTCGAGCCGGGCGGAGGCCCAGCCGAAATCGAGATATTTCGCATTCTTGTGGCCGATCATGGAATCGGCGGTGTTCAGCATCTTGTAGGCGAAGAGGCCGGGCAGGCCGAGCAGCGCATACCACAGCGCGGGCGCAACGACGCCGTCGGAAAAATTTTCAGCAAGACTTTCGATACCGGCCCGGCAAATGGCCGGTTCGTCGAGCGTCGCCGGATCACGCCCGACGATCATCGACACCGCCTGGCGTCCGCCATCGAGGCCACCGCGCTTGAGGCCCCGGGAGACGGCGCGCACGTGATCGTGAAGGCTCTTCTGGGCAAGGAAGATCGCGACGATAATGACCTCCAGCGCGAAACCGAGCGGGCCGAGCCGCCCCAGCAGCGCATGCAGAATGAGCCCAAAAAACAGGCTCGCCGCCAACAGCCCAGCAATGCCGGCCGCGCCGTTGAAGCGTTTCGTATCGGCCGAGAGACGCTTGCCATTGAACAGCTTGTCGACGAGGCCGATCGCCCGGCCGAACAGCACGACCGGATGCGGCACGCGCCGCCACAGTTTGTCCGGATCGCCGACGAGGCGGTCGAGAATCAGCGCAAGAAAGAGGATGAGCAGTGTCGCGGTCATCGCCTACCCTGCCCTGTCCACAAGCGCCTCGGCAAGACGCCCGTCGCCGGCGCTGTCGGGCGCGATGCCGAAGCGCAACCAGTGCGGATTGTAATCGAAGGGGCGCACGAGGATGTGATGACGGCAGAGACGGTGGTGGATGGCCGCCGCATCCGGGTGCGCGACCAGCGAGAACAGGCCGGTGCCACCGATGACTTCAAGGCCGCCGTCGGCCAGCGCGGCATCAAGCGCTGCCTTACGCGCTGCGATCGCTTCGTGGATAGCGCGGGTGTCAGATGCCATCAGCTTCGTCGCGATGGTCAGCGCCGGCCCCGAGACCGCCCAGGGGCCAAGCCCGTCCTCGACGCTTTCAAGCACAGCGCTTTCGCCGATAACGAAACCGAGGCGCAGACCGGCAAGGCCGAAGAATTTGCCGAAGGAGCGGAAGACGAGAAGGCCGGGCGTTCCGTCTCCGGCAAGCGGCGCGATGCAGGTTTCGGGACGCATGTCGCCGAAGGCCTCGTCCACAATCAGCAAGCCACCCCTGGCGGAGACCCGCGCATGGAGCGCAAGCAGCGTCTCCCGATCGAACAGGCGGCCGGTTGGATTGTTCGGATTGACGACGACGACGAGACCATGGGCTTCAGTGACGGCATCGAGATTGTCGATGCGGTCCACGGCGACACCGGCATTGGCGAGCACGCGGGCATATTCGCCATAGGTGGGGACGAGCACGGCGGCGCGGCGACCGGCGGGCACGAGGCGCGGCAGGAGTTGAATGACCGATTGCGTGCCGGGCACGGGCAGCGGCAAGGCGTTCGGCGTGCCGTAATAGCGGGCGGCGGCGGCGCGGGCCTCATCCTGCCGATGACGATCCGGCAGGCGATGCCAGGCGGCTCTGTCGATTTCGGGAAGCGCGACGGGGTTCGGATTGATGCCTGTGGAGAGATCCAGCCAGTCTTCGGGGCGGCCGCCGAAGCGTGCGGCGGCTGCGGCAATGCCGCCGCCATGGACGATGCGCGGCGCGGTCATGCCGCCTCCGCCGCAAGGTCTATAAGATGCATATAGGAGCCGCTGACGGCGCCGCGGCGAAGGCCGGCGGTGCCGAGGTCTTCACCCATCGCATCGGTGACGGTGAAGAGGCGGTCCGCCTCTCCCTCATGCGCCACCTTCGAATAATGGAATTCATGCGCCGTCATGGACTGGGAAAAACCGGAGCCGGCGAGCGGGGCGACGCGGCGATAGCCGAGATGGCGGCGGCGTTCGGCAAAACTCGTCACCAGCGGCAGAAGGCCGAGCATGCCGTGGCGCGAGCCGTCGGCGGCTACCAATCCTTCCCCCAAAGTCATGTAGCCCCCGCATTCGCCATAGATGCGCGCGTTCCGGCGCGCCGCTTCCTGCATGCCTAGGCGGAAACGGCCGGCATTGGCAAGGGTCTCAGCATGAAGCTCGGGGTAGCCGCCTGGCAAATAGATGGCATCGGCCTCTGCCGCCGGCGCCTCGTCGGCCAGCGGCGAGAAGAAGGAAAGGCTCGCACCCGCCGCGCGCCAGCCGAGCAGCAGATGCTCGTAGGCGAAGGTGAAGGCCGTGTCGCGCGCGATGGCGATGCGCTGACCGAGCGGCGGCAGGAGGGAAATGGCCGGCATGGGCGGCAAGGCATGGCGCGCGGCAACGGCGAGGAGGCGGTCGATATTGCAGCGCGCCGCAACAGCCTCCGCCGCGCGGGCGATAAACGCCTCCAGACCGCCATGTTCGGCAGCCTGCACGAGGCCGAGATGGCGTTCCGGCAAAGCAAGCCCGGCATCGCGCTCCAGCACGCCGAAAATCTCGATGCCACTGGCATCCAGCGCGCCGCGCAGCATCATTTCGTGTTTCGGGCTGCCGACCTTGTTGAGGATGACGCCCGCCACGCGGATATCGCTGCGGAAATCGGTATAGCCCTTTACCATGGCGGCGACCGACTGCGACAGGCGGCTGCAATCGACGACCAGAACGACCGGCAAGCCGAGCGTGGCGGCAAGATCGGCCGGCGAGCCGGTGCCGTCGGCAGCACCGTCGAACAGGCCCATCATCGCCTCGACCAGCAGGAAATCGCCCGCCCCCGCCTGCATGGCGGCATTGGCGCGGATGAGTTCGGGGCGCATGGCCCAGGGATCGTAGTTAAGACAGGCGCGGCGGCTGGCGGCGGCATGGAAGGCGGGATCGATATAGTCAGGTCCGGCCTTGCCGGAGACGAGCGGCACGCCGGCATCGGCCAGCGCCCGCGCCAGCCCGAGCGTTACCGTCGTCTTGCCGGAGCCGGACGCGGGCGCTGCGATGAGCAGACCGCTCATGCCTGGTCCTTGAATTCGCGTGAACCGAAGGGATCCGGCGCAAGCTTGCGGCCCTCGGTGAGCGCGCCCAGCCAATCGAGCGAGGCGCGCAGCCGCACCACCTCGCCTACGACGACAATGGCCGGCGGCTCGATGCCCGCGGCCTCCACATCGGCCTCGGCGCGACCGAGCGTGGTTTCCAGCACCCGCTGTTCGGGCGTTGCGGCATTGCAGACGAAGGCGACAGGCTCATCCGCCGAGCGCCCGCCGGCGATGAGGTTTTGGGCGATCTGGCCGATATGCTTCATGGCCATATACATGACGATAACAGGAGAGCCCTTGGCGATGCCCTCCCAGTTAATCCGGTCAGGCACCACACCGGACGAATCGTGGCCGGTGAGGAAAGTGACGGCGTGATTCACCTCGCGATGGGTCACCGGGATGCCGGCATAGGCGAGGCCCCCAATACCGGCGGTGATGCCCGGCACGATGCGGAAAGGAATGCCGTGCTCGATCAAGGTCAGGGCTTCCTCGCCGCCGCGCCCGAAAACGAAGGGATCCCCGCCCTTTAGGCGCAGCACGCGATGACCGGCACGGGCCAGTTCGACCAGCCGAAGCGAAATATCGCGCTGCTTGTGCGAGGGTTTGCCGCCGCGCTTTCCGGCAAATTCCAGGAGCACGCCGGGGCGCGCGAGCGACAGGCAGTCGGCATTGACCAGCGCATCATGCACGATGACATCCGCCTGTTGCAGGGCATTGGCCGCATGCAGCGTCAAGAGACCTGGATCGCCGGGGCCGGCGCCGACGAGCCAGACGCTGCCTTTTTCCATCGACGGGAGGGCGGAGAAGAGGGTCTGCATCACGCACGCTCCCGGCTTGAATCAGTATGCGAAGGAGCGGAATCCCTCAACGAGGAAACGGCGGCAAGCGGTTGAAACGATTCGGCGATTGCGACGGTCGCATGCGCCGACTTGGTCTTTTCCGCAACGAGCCGCCCGCCCTGTCCCGCCTGCGCAAGGGCGGCCGCCTCGGCAACACCGTGGCAACCGGTATGGGCAAAGACGATATCGGACGGGTTGGCGAGACGCGGCGTCTCGGCCTCAAGGCGCGCTGCAGGGAACGTCACCAGCGGCACGGAAAAATACCGGGCGACCGCGTGCATGGCCGGCTCCTCCGCGCGCACATCCAGCGTGGCGACGAAGGCGACCGTTTCCGGGGCGGCGCCAAGGCGCGCGAGCGCCACAAGCGAAAGGTCGAGAAGTTCCGATGGCAGGGTGCCGCGTTCGCAGCCGAGGCCGAGGACGAGAAAACGTCCGGTTCCGGGGTGTGGGGCCTCAGCGCGCATGGCGGTCTCTCGCAAAATTCCACGCGAAAGAGCCCGGCTTCGCCGTCTTCCGACAGTTCCGGTTCTGGCCCCGTCTGGGTCGGCCGCACCGGACACCGCTCGGCCCGCCCAGCGGGCACCGTCGCACCGTTCTTAGTAACGGAGGGCGGCAGGCCGGTCAAACCGGATTGCGGCATCCGGCGCGCCGGAAGCGGCATGTGCTAGAGGTTCGTAAGATTGGCGAGGATGATCTCGCGCCAAACACGCGTCGGCGACACCCAGGCATCCGGCGCATTGTAATTGCCGGAGAAGATGACGCAGGCGATATCCGCCTCCGGCATCAGCCAGAGCCGCTGGCCGCCATTGCCGAAACCGGCCATCCAGGGTTTTGGTACGCCAAGAACCGGCGCCTCGCCGAGGAACCAGAAATAACCGTAGCCGAGGCCGTCATCCGTCGCGGCTTCGGGCGCTAGCGACGCCTCGATCCACGCGCGCGACACGATCGGCCGCTCGCTGATGCGCCCGCCATCCAGCACGAGGCGGCCGATGCGCAGCAGGTCACGGGCCGTGAGGCGCAGGCCCGATGCCGGCGACGCCACACCATCCGCCCCGCTCAGCCACTCGAAATGCGCAATACCGAGCGGTGCAAACAGCGCCTCGCGGGCGAAATCGTCGATCCTCTGCCCCGTGCCGCGCTCGATGATCGCGCCGACAAGTGCGGTCGCTCCACCCGAATAGGTCCAGTGCGTGCCGGGTGGCTGCACCACCGCCTGCTCGAGCGCGAAACGGTAGCGATCCGGCGCGTTCTCCATCGCGATCTCGCTGTTCAGCGGATCTGCATAGGAGCGGTACTCGTCCCAGGCGAGGCCAAGCGTCATGGACAGCGCATGGCCGATCGTCTGGCCGGCCCGGGCCGGATCCGTGGCGAGATCGGCATAGTCCGGAAACTGCGCCAGAAGCGGTGCCTCGGGCTGAGGGACCAGGCCACGGTCGAGCGCAATGCCATACAGCAGGCTGGTGACGCTCTTCGTCACCGAGCGGAGGTCGTGCAGCGTCTGCGCATCAAAGGCGACGGTGCCGAGCGAACGACCCCAGCTCTCGTCCGGCGCGGCGCGATAATGCTCCAGCACCAGCGTGTCGCCACGGTTGATCAGCACCGCATGCACGTCGCGGATCAGGCCCGATTCGATGCCGGCGAGCAGTTTGCGTTCAAGGCTGACATCGAAGCCCGCCGCCTCCGCCGCACCCGTCGTCCATTGCGTTTCCACCATCGCCTCACCTCTTTGTTGGAGGATCAACCCTACAATGCAGCTCGCCTTCCGTTTGATCTGCGTTGCGCGTCCGACACAAGGCTATTGAGGCAGGCGGGCTTTGCTTTTACCCCGGCAGTCTGACAGAAGTCAGAAAACATCTTCCGCAGATCCCTTCGAGTCCCGCCTTGGCCGATATTGCCCTCCACGTCCTCGTCTTCCTGTTATTAGCGGCCTTCCTTGCGGGCTTCATCGATTCCATCGCCGGAGGCGGCGGCATGATCACCATTCCCGCCATGCTGATCGCCGGCATCCCGCCGCTGGAAACGCTGGGTACCAACAAGCTGCAATCGCTGTTCGGCTCGGGCTCGGCGACCCTTGCTTATGCGTGCGCGGGCCATGTGCGGCTGTCGGAGCAATTGCCGATGGCGGCGCTGTCCGCACTCGGCGCCGTCTTCGGTGCGATACTCGCCACCATCGTGCCCGGTGATGTGCTGAAAGCAGTCCTGCCCTTCCTGCTGGTGGCGATCGCCGTCTATTTCGGGCTGAAGCCGAATATCGGCGATGTCGACCAGCACCGCCGCATGAGCGTCTTCCTCTTCACCGTGACCATCGTGCCGGCCATCGGTTTCTATGACGGCGTGTTCGGACCCGGCACCGGCTCGTTCTTCATGCTGGCCTTCGTCACGCTGGCCGGCTTCGGCGTGCTGAAGGCGACGGCGCACACCAAGCTCCTGAATTTCGGCTCGAATGTCGGCGCCTTCGCCGTCTTCCTGTTTTACGGTGTCATCCTGTGGAAGGTCGGGCTCGTGATGGGCGCGGGACAATTCCTGGGCGCACAGGCCGGTTCGCGCGTCGCGATGAAAAGCGGCGCGAAGATCATCAAGCCGCTGCTTGTCGTGACCTCGATTGCGCTCGCCATCCGCCTGATGGCTGATCCGAGCCATCCGCTACGCGTCTGGCTCGGCTGGTAAGAGGCGTCAGAACTCGACGCCCTGCTGGGCCTTGATGCCGGAGCGGAACGGGTGCTTGAGCAGTTCCATCTCGGTCGCGAGATCGGCGATCTCGATCAGCTCTTCCTTGGCATTGCGGCCCGTCAGCACGACATGGGTCATGTAGGGCTTTTCGGTCTTCAGGAAGTCGATGACCGCGTTGACGTCGAGATAGTCGTAGCGCAGCGCGATGTTGATCTCGTCGAGCAGCACCATGGAATTGCGCTCGTCGCGGATCAGTTCCTTGGCCTTCTCCCAGGCCTTTTCCGCCATTGCGACGTCGCGGGCGCGGTCCTGCGTTTCCCAGGTAAAACCTTCGCCCAGCGTATAGAACTGGCAGATGTCGGAGAAATGCGTCTCGATCAGCTCTCGTTCGCCCGTCACCATGGCGCCCTTGATGAACTGCACGACGGCGCAGGGCATCTTGTGGGCGATGTGGCGGAAGATCATGCCGAAGCCGGCCGTCGACTTACCCTTGCCCTTGCCGGTATGCACGACGATGAGGCCCTTCTCATCGGTCTTCGTCGCCATGATCTTTTCGCGGGCCTGTTTCTTCTTCGCCATCTTCTCGGAGTGGCGGGCGAGTTCGGCCTCGGTCATGCCGGCGGTTTCGTCGTGGTTCTCGGTCATCTTTTTCCCTTTCAGGACGCCTTGCGCGCGCCCAGCATATCCAGTTCGAAACGCGCGGAATTGGAGCGCGGCGTCCACAGCCCCCGGTCGATCGCCTCTGCGAAGCGCGCCGCCATTTCGGCAAGAGCGGCCGGGTTCTTCTGCATCAGGAAATCACGCACGCGCTCGTCCAGCACATAGGCCTGATAGGCGGCCTCGAAATGATGATCCTTCACCGCCCCCGTCGTGGCGGCGAAGGCGAACATGAAATCCACCGTCGCAGCGATCTCGAAGGCCCCCTTGTAGCCATGGCGCATCACGCCATCGATCCATTTCGGATTGACGACGCGGGCGCGCACGACGCGGCCGATCTCGTCTTCCAGCGTGCGCACGACGGGCTTTTCCGGGCGCGACAGGTCATTGTGGTAGATCACGGGCTGGTGGCCGGAGAGATGCTGCACCGCCGCCGCCATGCCGCCTTCGAACTGGTAATACTCGTCGCTGTCGAGCAGATCATGCTCACGGCTGTCCTGGTTCTGGATGACGGCTTGCAGGCTCTTCATGCGCGCTTCAAGTCGCTCGCGCATCGGCACGCTGTCGCCCTCGCCGTCATAGGCATGCGCGCCCCATTCGAGCCAGGCTTCGGCGAGGTCGCCGCGATCCGTCCACAGCCCCTCGTCCATCATGGTTTGCAGGCCGGCGCCATAGCCGCCGGTCTTCGCACCGAAAATGCGGAAACCGGCTTGCTTGGCGGCGTCCGCATCGGATGTCCCTTGGGCGGAAAGCACGGCCGCTTCTGCCCGCATGCGGGCGGCAATCGGATTGTCCGCATCGTCCTCGTCGAGGGCGCCCACGGCGCGCACGGCGCGGTCGAAAAGCGCGATCTGCTCGGGGAAGGCATCACGGAAGAAGCCAGAGATGCGCAGCGTCACGTCGACGCGCGGATGACGCAGCACGGCGGGTGGGATGATCTCGAAGCCGGTGACGCGGCGGGACGCCATATCCCAGGTTGGCTTGACGCCAATCAGCGCCATGGCCTGCGCGATATCATCGCCGCCGGTGCGCATGTTGGAGGTGCCCCAGGCGGTGATGCCGAAGGAGGTCGGCCATTCGCCGTGATCCTGCGCATAGCGGGTGACGATGAGTTCGGCGGATTTCTTGCCGAGTTCCCAGGCAGCCGGCGTCGGCACGGCGCGGCTGTCGACGGAGTAGAAGTTGCGCCCCGTCGGCAGCACATCCGGCCGGCCGCGCGTCGGCGCGCCGGAGGGGCCGGGTTCGATGAAACGTCCGTCGAGACCGCGCATGAGTGCCGAGATTTCGGCGGGGCCGCAGGCGGCGATGGCCGGGCGGATGGAAGTCTCGATCGTGTCGAGCACGATGCGAGTGGCGAGCCATGTATCCGGGCAGTCCAGCGTGCCCTCCACCAGCTTTGCCGCCAGAAGCTCGATGCGCTCGACAGTGTCGCCATTGCTGCGCCAAGGCGCGTCGATCTGTTCGGCCAGCACAGCGGGGTGCGGTCCACTCCATGGATCGGAACTGATGCAGTCGAGCGGGTCAAAGGCTATGTCGCCCAGGGCATCCGCCGCGATCGCCCGCTGCAAGCTCGCTTCACCACCTTCACCAAGACCACGCGGCACGCGGGCGAGCGCCAGCGTCAGGTCGGTGAGCAGCCGGCCCTGCGGCGAGACGCCGAAGACGTGCAGGCCGTCGCGGATCTGCATTTCCTTGAGGTCGCAGAGATAGGCGTCGAGCTTTTGCAGCGCCGTCTCCTCGCCATCGGACTTGGCGATGCCGGCATCGCTGTCGAGGCCGATATCGCGCACGAGATCGAGGATTTGCTTCGTCAGGAGCTTGATGCGGCGCGGATCGCCGCCGGAGGCATCGTAATATTCGTCGACCAGCGCCTCGAGGTCCTTCAGCGGGCCGTAAGTCTCGGCGCGGGTCAAGGGCGGCGTCAGGTGGTCGATGATGACGGCGGCGGAACGGCGCTTGGCCTGGGTACCCTCGCCGGGATCGTTGACGATGAAGGGATAGAGGTGCGGTATCGGGCCGAGCACGGCCTCGGGATAGCACGCCTCCGACAGCGCCAGCGCCTTGCCGGGTAGCCATTCGAGATTGCCGTGTTTGCCCATATGCACGATGGCATGCGCGCCGTAGTGCAGACGCAGGAAGGCGTAGAACGCGAGATAGCCGTGCGGCGGCACGAGGTCCGGCGAGTGGTAGGTGTCCTTCGGATCGATATTGTAACCGCGCGCCGGCTGGATGCCGACCAGCGTCTCGCCGAAACGGGCGAGCGGCAGGGCGAAGACGTCGCCCATCACGAAGGGATCGTCTTCCGGCGCACCCCAGCAAGCGGTCATTTCGTCCCGAATCGATTTCGGAAGTGACGCGAAGAACGCCTTGTAATGATTCAGCGAAAGCGTTTCGCGAATTTCACGGCCATCGCTCGCCGCATTGGTCGGGCCGGCCATCAGATGGGCAATCAGCGCATCGCCATCTTCGGGCAGACCAGCGACGGCATAACCTTCCGCCGCCATGGCGCGCAGCACTTCCATGGTGCCGGCGGGCGTATCGAGACCGACACCGTTGCCGAGGCGGCCGTCACGGTTGGGATAATTCGCCATGACCAGAGCGACGCGGCGCTCGGCCGGCTTCGCCCGACGGAGTTTTGCCCAGCCGGCGGCGAGTTTCGCCACGAAGCGAATGCGGTCTTCGACGGGATCGAGGCTGACGATGTTGGTTTCGACGCGCTCATCGTAACGCGCGGCGGCCTTGAAGGAAACAGCGCGGGAGAGCACGCGGCCATCGACCTCCGGCAGTGAGACATTCATGCCGAGATCGCGCGCCGTCAGCCCCTGTCCCGAGGCCTCCCACGCCTCACGCGAGGAGCCGGAGAAGACGACCTGCAACACGGGTGCGCCGGTCTCGTCCAGCACGGTCGGCTTGCGGCCGGCGCCCGGCGCGGAGACGGCGAAGCTCGTCGCGTTCAGCACGACCTCCGGCTGGATTTCGGCAAAGGCGGCGCGAACCGTTTCGATGGAAACCGGTTCCTTGAGACTGGAGACGAAGAGCGGCAATGCGCGGATACCCTCGGCCGCCAGCGCCTCGATCAGCATTTCTACCGGGCGGGTTTCGCCGCTCTGGACATAGGCGCGGTAGAAGGAGATGGCAGCAGTCGGAGGTTCATGACCCGCCGGGCCTGCAACCTTTGTGGTCTCTCGCCACGTCTCGACGTCCACGACGCCCCGCCCCGGCCACCAGATGCCGGCCTTTTCCAGCGGCGTCGCGGGCTCGGGCCTGTCGCCTCCGAAGGCGACGGCATCCGCGTAAGCGAGGAAACTGTCCGCATTGTCGGCACCACCCTCGTTGAGATAGGCCCAGAGGTTTTGGCGATCGGCATCGTCGATGCGGTTAAAGGGGATGAGGCCTTCGTCGACCCTGTCATCGCCGGGCAAGGCCACGAGCTTGATACCGTTGGCGACAGCCGTCGCCAGCAGGGCTTCCAGCACATAGCGGAAATAGCTGGCGCCGCCGAGGGCGCGGATGACGATCAGCTTCGCATGGCGGGCCGTGCGCTCGACATAGGTATCGACCGACATCGGATGTGACAGCGTCGCGAGGCTTGCAAGGCGTAGGCGCGTGTCGCCGCCACGCGCGCGGTGCGCGGCAGCGATGGCGGCGAGTTCGGTATCGGCGGCAGTGAGGAAGAGGATATCGCCCGGCGTCTGGCCGAGGTCGATGGCCTCCTTGCCGTCGGCGATGGTGCCCTTCTGGGCTAGCAGGAGATGCATGCCGTGCCTCCCGTCTTAGGCTGTGCCATGCGGGTGGATCCTCGGGTCAAGCCCGAGGATGACGAAGTGGGGAGGAGCGGGTCTACCCCAAACGATCGCCCTGAGCGCACTCGCGAAGGCGGAACGGAGGGCCTCTCTTGTTCCGTACGCGCGTTTGCCCCCAGGAACCACCGTTGGTTGCCACGTCGCATGTGGAGCGGTTCATTGTGGGCCGGCAGCCCTTCCTCGCCACCGTCATCCTCGGGCTTGACCCGAGGATCCACCGGCGCGGCAGGCCGGTATCGGCCGGGCCGCACCGGAAACGAGGACGAGAGGGACTGCTGCACGCTCATGCCGAAAATCACACCGCCGCGGCGATGGCGGCGCGCACGGCTTGCTCGTCCATGTCGTGCAGGCCGATGACGACGAGACGGGTGCCGCGGGTCTCGCCGGCTGCCCAAGCGCGCTCGAAGTAGTTGTCGATGCGGCTGCCGACGGCCTGGATGAGCAGGCGCAGCGGCTTGCCGGGCACATCGGCAAAGCCCTTGACGCGCAGTACGTCATGTTCGGCGATCACGCCCTTGAGGCGCTCGATGAAGGCGGCGGGTTCGGCGATCGCCGGAAGCTCGACGACAAAGCTGTCGAACTCGTCGTGATCGTGCTCCTCGCCGTTCTCGTGTTCCAGTTCGTGATGCGACTTGCGGTTCGCAATGTCGTCCTCCGTACCGACGCCGAGGCCGAGCAGGACGGCAGCGGCGACCTCGCCGTTCTTCGCCTCGATCATCGAGGGCTTGCGGGCGATGCGCGAGGCGACTTCGTCGCGCACGGCAAGCACACCGGCAGCGTCGAGAAGATCCGTCTTGTTGAGGACGATCAGGTCGGCGGCAGTGAGCTGGTCTTCGAAAAGTTCCTCCAGCGGGCTTTCGTGGTCGAGGTTGTCGTCCTCGACGCGCAGAGCATCGACCTTGTCGTGGTCATCGGCAAAACGACCGGCGGCGACGGCGGCGCTGTCGACAACAGTGATGACGCCATCGACCGTAACCTGCGTCTTGATTTCCGGCCAGTTGAAGGCGGCGATCAGCGGCTGCGGCAAAGCGAGACCCGAGGTTTCGATGACGATATGGTCGGGGCGGTTTTCCCGCTCGAGCAGCTTCGACATGGTGGGGATGAAGTCATCGGCGACGGTGCAGCAGATGCAGCCGTTGGTCAGCTCGATGATGTCGTCTTCCGTGCAGGCTTCCGCGCCGCAGCCTTTCAGCACGTCGCCGTCGACGCCGAGATCGCCGAATTCGTTGATGATCAGCGCGATGCGCTTGCCGCCGGCATTCTGCAGGAGGTTGCGGATCATCGTGGTCTTGCCCGCGCCGAGAAAGCCGGTGATGACGGTGGCGGGGATCTTCTGTTGCAGCATGGCTCAACCCTTCATTTTCAGCGGCAGTCCGGCCGCAACGAAATACACTTCCGGTACGAGCGCCGCCACCTGCTGGTGGAGCCGCCCGGCATGGTCGCGAAAATCGCGCGCCATGCGGTTTTCAGGCACGATGCCCAGGCCGACTTCGTTCGATACGAAGACCAGGCGGCCCGGCGCGTCCTCGATAGCCGACAATAGGCCGGCGAATTCCTGTGCGATATCCCGCTCGTCCAGCATCAGATTGGTCAGCCAGAGCGTCAGGCAATCGATGAGGACCGCTCGGTCCTCGCGCGCCACATCCTTGATGCAGGCCGCGAGTGCAAGCGGTTCCTCGTGCGTTTCCCAGCCTTTTCCGCGATCTTCCCGGTGTTTGGCGATGCGCTCACGCATCTCGTCGTCCCAGGCGCGGCCGGTGGCAATATAATGACGCGAAAGGCCGGTCTCGGCGACCAGCCTTTCGGCAAAAGCGGATTTTCCGGAACGCGCACCGCCCAGAACCAGGACGGCTCCGGGCGATGTCTGTTTCATATCAGGCTGCCTTGGCGATCTTCTCGTTGGCAAAGCCGAGCGAGAGGCCGAGCACGATCCAGAAGAACAGCGTCGTGGCAAGTGCTGCGACGGCGAACTCCGCGCCGAGAACGGCCGGAACGTTGCTGGAGATGTCGGAGGGCTGCGGCGCACCATAGACCTGCGGTGCGGCGAGAAGCACGACACCGACGATCTTGGCGAGGATGCCCGGCTTCAGGAACAGCAGGTAAAGACCCGCCGCCGAAAGGGCGACCGTCGCAACCCACCAGATCTGGCGCTGGGTCAGATCGGCAGCCGGGAAGCCCGGAAGCTCCGGCGGCAGGCCGATGGCCGGCAGCATATGCACGGCAAGCCAGCCGGCAGCACCCCACAGCGCACCATTGGCAACGGTGATGGGATTGCCCGAAACGAGGCTGAAGCCGGCGAGCAGCAGGGCAAAGCCGGTGCCCGTGACGAGGTTTGCCAGAAGTGTGCCGGAGAAGCGGCTCATGCCGAACATGATGCCGCCGTCCTCGTGGTCCTCGCCCTCATGGGCATAGGCAACCGAGATCGGCGAGAGCGCCGAGGCGACGTCGAAGATCACAGCGCCGAGCGAGGAGTGTTCCTGCGTCGTGGCAGCGCCATCTGATGTCGCGGGCGTGGTGCCCTCACCGGCCGGGGCGGCTTCACCCTCGAACTCTTCGGCGTGCAGAATCAACGGCACGACTCTGGCCTCCTGGGCGGCCGTCATGAGCACGCCGGAGAACAGCCCGGCCACCAGAGCGGCCAGGAGATAACGAACGATCATGTCGGAAACTCCTTAGTGGCAGGGAAAGCCGTAGGAGTGACGCGTGTCGTGCGCCGTGTCGTGCAGCACGGCCGAATTCGCAAGGCCCGCGCCCAAGACGAGGAAGGCGCCGAGCAGCAGGGCGAAAACGCCGGCAACGAGACGATCGTTTGCGGAAAGGACAACAGAAGACGTGGTAGAAACAGCCATGACAACCTCCGTGCAGGCAGCGGGGAAAATTCCCCTGGGCGGGCGATATGCCCTCATTGTCTGGCAGGTCTCCTGGCTCGCAGCGTCCGGCGCATAAGCGCCTTCGGTCCGCCCTCGCCTTCCCAGGTTTTCCGGCAATCACGAGAGGCGGACGATTCGTAGAAAAAGAGGCGTCCAACCCCGGCTATCGTGATGCCACCCAGTGGCTTTTCCGGCTGGTCATCCTTTCGCGATTTCAGGCACCATTGCCCTTGGCCGCAAAAATTCTCCCGTCCGGATGGGCGTTCCTCGCTACTCTACAGTCGCGGGGTCGGCCGTGATTGCAGCGCCCTGATTGGGTCCACCGCGTCACATTCCCATTTACTCCCCGGTCCGTTTCCGGACCAAGGAACCATCCAATATCGCTGATGATTATGCTTCCCGCCCCGGGAAGTCAATCGACCGGCAGCGGCATGGCCTGTGCCAAAACCGCCGTCCGGCCGTCGCAAACTCAATAGCCGGGGATGATCACCACGCCGCCGCCATCGTTGTAATAGCCGTCGTCGCGATAGTAGGGGCCGTCATAGTAGCCATCGACGGGGCCTTCAAGCACGTCGTAGTCGCGCTGCTGGTAGCGACGCTGGCGATTCTGTCGGGCCTGCCGCGTCTCGGCATATTGTGCGGCTTCGCGCAACGCGCGGAACTGCTGGCGCGGCAGGTAGCCGTCCGCGCGATAGCCGGACGCGCCCTGCCAGGCGGCGATCGCCGCGCGAGAGCGCGGGCCGAAGACGCCGTCGGCACCATAAGTGTTGTAGCCGAGCAGGCTCAGGTAGCGCTGGGCCTGGGCACGAACGGAGCGATCCATATAGGTCTCGCGCGGATCGACGACCGGCTCAGCCTTGCGCGTGGTTTCCGCGGTTGCCGTATCCTCGTCCATCTGCGTTTCAGGCTTGGCGCTCAGGGCGGCGATGCGCTTGCGGGCGTCATCGACATAGCGACCCTGGGGATACTGGTAGAGATAGTCCTTGTAAGCCTTCTCCGAACCATCGGCGACAGCGCCCTGGAATGTCTTGTCTTCCGCACGTTTCGCGGCCTCCGCCTCTTCGACGGCGCGCGCGCCATTGTCGTTGTCGGCGTCCTGCGGCGCGTTTTCACGCGCAGCCGTCGCATCATCCGCGCTATCGGCCGGTTCCTGGCTATCCGCGGGCTTCTGGGCAGCGGCGGCCTCTTCGGCGCGCTTCTCTGCCTCATCGGCAAGACGCGCGGCTTCCGCGGCCTTGGCTTCGGCATCGGCCGCCGCCTTGGCAGCCTCGGCCTTCAGGCGTTCGACTTCCGCAGTCTTCTCTTCGGCGAGCTTGCGGGCAGCGGCTGCCTCCTCCTCGATCTTGGCCTTCTCGGCGGCGGCAACCTTTTCCGCCTCGATGCGCTTGGCCTCGGCCTCCTGACGGGCAGCCGCTTCCTCTTCGGCACGGGCCTTCTCAGCCGCAGCAGCCTCTTCGGCCTTCTGGCGATCCGCCTCGGCCTTCAAGCGTGCGGCCTCTTCAGCCTTGGCCTTCTCGGCAGCGGCATCCGCTTCCGCCTTCAGGCGCTCGGCGTCGGCCGCCTGCTTTTCGGCAACCGCACGGGCTTCCGCTTCCTTCTGCTCGGCTTCAGCCTTCAGGCGGGCAGCCTCTTCAGCCTTTGCCTTTTCCGCCGCAGCGGCTTCAACCTTGGCCTTTTCTTCCGCCGCAGCCTTTTCTTCGGCGAGCTTGCGGGCGGCGGCGGCTTCCTCGGCCTGCTTGGCCTCGGCTTCCGCCTTCAGGCGCGCGGCCTCCTGCTCGGCCTTGGCCTTTTCCGCCTCGGCAGCCTTCTGCGCCTCTTCCGCAGCCTTCTTCGCCTCGGCCGCCTTCAGGGCCTCCTCTTCGGCTTTCTTGGCTTCGGCCGCCTTCTGGGCTTCGTCTGCGGCCTTCTTCGCTTCGGCGGCTTTGCGGGTCTCCTCTTCAGCCTTGGTCTTTTCAGCCTCAGCGGCTTTCTGCGCCTCTTCCGCCTGCTTGGCCTCGGCCGCCTTCTTCGCCTCTTCGTCCGCCTTCGCCTTCTCGGCAGCGGCGGCTTCCTCGGCCTTTGCCTTGGCTTCCGCCTCGGCGGTCACGCTCTTGGCGGGCTTCTCCTTGGCGGCTGCCTGCAATTCGGCGATGCGCAGACGGGCCATGGAGGCGAAGGTGCCGTTGGGATATTGCTTCAGATAGCCCTCATACTGGGCGACATCGCTGCCGGAAGAAACCTTCTGCCAGAGCGAAAACTCCTCCTCCCAGCGCTTGCCAGCGCTGCCGGCTTCCTTGCCGGTGGCGGCCTGCGCGAAGGCAACGGCGGGCGTGCCGGCCAGCGAGAGCCCGAGAAGGCCGGCCAGAACGGAGCGTGCGAGAGGTCCAGAACCCATATATCTCACCCTTTTGGATCGCGCGGGGCGCCTGCGCCCGGTCGTCCGGGCGGATTTCCATCACTCCTCGCACCGAATTCTGGCGCAACTTTGGTGCGGCAGAGCGGCTGTGGGGAACCTGATGGCTGTACGTTTGAGCGTGCTGATTTAATCAGGCCGGTTGCAGGAGACCATCGAGCCAGGCGGGATCGAGAACCGATTCCAGCTCCGCCGCCACGCCATCGAGCGCGGCATCGACGCTTGCGCGATAGTCGAAGCCACCGCCCTCGATGCCGAAATCGGCGAGAAGCCGGGCGCGATACGCGTCGCTGGACAGGAGCCCGTGCAGATAGGTGCCCATGACCCGCCCATCAGCGGAGACCGCGCCATCCGGCCGCCCATCGATGCTGACGGAGGGACGAAGCACATCCGGACCGGTGGTGCGGCCGAGATGGATCTCGTAGCCTTCCAGCGGCACGTCATATTGCAGCGAGCGGGCGCTGCTGTTGCGGACGGTCTTTTCCGGCGCCATCTCGGTTTCAACGGCGAGCAGCCCCAGCCCCTCGACTTCGCGCTCGCTTCCCTCGATGCCGAGCGGATCGGTGACGCGCTGCCCGAGCATCTGGTAGCCGCCGCAAATGCCGATGACACGGCCGCCGCGGCGCATATGAAGCTGAAGGTCCCTGTCCCAGCCGGCAGCGCGGAAATCGCGCAGGTCGGAAATGGTGGATTTCGAGCCCGGCAGCACGACGAGCCCGGCATCGGCCGGAAGCCGCTCGCCCGGCCGCACGAAGACGAGATCGACCTGCGGCTCGGCCTTGAGCGGGTCCAGATCGTCGAAATTGGCGATGCGCGGCAGAACGGGTACGGCGACCTTCAATGCCCCTGCCCCGCCCTTGGCGAGCCGCTCCAGCACGACGGAATCCTCCGCCGGCAGATGGGCCGCCTGCTTCAGCCACGGCACGACGCCGAAACAGGGCCAGCCGGTAAAGCGGGCGATCTCGGAAATGCCGCTGTCGAACAGAGTGACGTCACCACGGAACTTGTTGATGAGATATCCCGTCACCATGCGCCGGTCTTCCTCCGGCAGGATGGCATGGATGCCGACCAGCGAGGCGATGACGCCGCCGCGATCGATATCGCCGACCAGCACGACCGGCACATTCGCCCGCGTCGCAAAGCCCATATTGGCGATATCGCCGGCACGCAGGTTTATTTCCGCCGGCGATCCCGCCCCTTCCACGACGACGAGATCGGCACCGTCGCTGACGATCCCGAAACTTTCCATCACCGCGCCCATAAGCTTCGGCTTCAGCGCCTGATAGTCGCGCCCCTTGGCCTGCCCGAACACATGGCCTTGCAGGATAATCTGGCTGCCGACATCCGACTGCGGCTTCAATAGCACAGGGTTCATGTGCACGGAGGACGGCACGCGGGCGGCGAGCGATTGCAACCATTGCGCCCGGCCGATCTCGCCGCCATCGGCCGAAACGGCGGCGTTGTTGGACATGTTCTGCGGCTTGAAGGGGCGCACCTTCAGCCCGCGATTGGCGGCGATGCGGCAGAGCCCTGCCACCAATACCGTTTTTCCGACATCCGAGCCGGTGCCCTGAAGCATGATCGTTCTCACCATGACGCCCTCCTAGCATTCGGCTCCGCCGCCGAAAAGCCCTGATTTACCGCAATCTTGCCGCAATTGGCGGCTGCGCTCCGATGTATTTCCGCAACAGACCGCCATGCAAAACAGGCATGGCTGACCTGCTGATCCGTTTGCGACATTTTGCGCCGTGAACGATCGTGACTTTCGGGCTGATCGCACCTATATCACCACCATCAGACAGCCGAGGCGCGTGGCTTCGGATTTTTAGGACAAAGACCATGCTGTTCATCTTCAGCAAGCCGAACTTCGTACAGATCGCCTGGAACGGCGTCGCCCCCAAGAGCCAGTCCCGCGTGCGCAACGTCGTCATGGATGCGCCGTTCGGCCCGCTCGGCTTCATCCGCACGCGCAACGTCGGCTGATCCTTCGAGCGCGACGTCAGGTCCGCTCGCATATGACGTCGCCTCTCTCCGGGAGGCGGCGTTTTTCTTTGTCTGCAATCGGAAAACGGCGCCCTGAAACGGCGAAAGCCGTGCATCCCTTTCGGTGATGCACGGCTTGCCAAAATACGCATGGCGGCTTTCGACAAACACACGTCGAAGCCCAGTCACCCCGGTACGCAATACCTTTCCGGAGCAAGCGGCGGTGTCCCCCGCCGTGAGGAAACCAATAGCGGCACATTCTTACCGGACCGTTATCGGGAGCTTAAGCAAAGATGAATCGCGAGTTTTTTTGAAAAATTCCGGAAAATTTTTTTGGACGGCAAAACGGCGCAGACAAGACAGGATATGTCCGCATTCAACGACCATCCCGCACCACCCGTTAAAGCACTCCTCGAACATTTGCCCGAATGCGAGCAAACGCCCAAATTTTCCACCGTGCGGTTGCCGGATTTCCAGCATCGCGGCGGGCCGACGGGTCTGTCCGCGCCACCAGGCGGCGCGCAGGAGGTTGATTTCTCAATAAGAACCCGTAGGCTACCCCTGTAGCGCACGATAAGATGTCTCCGGCGACAGGGTTCCGCCGGTGAACAAAAAACAGGGATCGGCGCTTTTCAGCAGGGGGATTGGCTCGCCTCACTGGCATCGAACCTCCGTGGCTGTCGCTAGACTTTCGGGCAGACAGGACAACGCAGTAGCCTGCGCTGCCTTCCGGGTTGATTGCTGCATCCAAGACTGGGAGGTCTTAACCTAATGAAGAAGCTCCTTGCTTCCACTATCATTGCCGCCGGCCTTTATGGCTTTGCCGGTTCTGCCCAGGCGGCAGAATGCGGCGAAGTTTCCATGGCCGAAATGAACTGGGCGTCGGCCGGCGTCGCCGCGCATGTCGATAAGATCATTCTCGAAAGCGGCTATGGCTGCACCGTGACGCTGGTCACCGGTGACACCATGCCGACCTTCACCTCCATGAACGAAAAGGGCGAGCCGGACGTCGCGCCCGAAATGTGGGTGAACGCCGTGCGCACGCCGCTCGACGCCGCCATTAAGGAAGGCCGCCTCATCCAGCTCGCGCCCCTTCTCTCGGAAGGTGGCGTGGAAGGCTGGTGGATCCCGAAATTCCTCGCCGACGAGCATCCCGACATCAAGACCGTTCAGGATGCGCTGAAGCATCCGGAACTGTTCCCGGCACCGGAAGACCCGTCCAAGGGCGCCGTGCACAATTGCCCGTCGGGCTGGAACTGCCAGGTCTCGACCGACAACCTTTACCGCGCGCTCGATGCCGACAAGGATGGCTTCACGCTCGTCGATACGGGCTCGGCTGCCGGCCTCGACGGCTCGATTGCCAACGCCTTCGAAAAGAAGACCGGCTGGCTCGGTTATTATTGGGCGCCGACGGCCATTCTGGGCAAGTACGAGATGACCAAGCTCTCCTTCGGCGTCGACCACGATAAGGCCGACTGGGATGCCTGCACTGCCGTGCCGGATTGCCCGAACCCCAAGGTCAACTCCTATCCGACCTCCGACGTCTTTACCGTCGTGACCAAGGCCTTTTCCGAAAAGGCCGGCGTTGCCATGGACTACATGAAGACCCGCCAATGGGATAACGGCACGGTCGGCAAGGTTCTGGCCTGGATGGACGCCAACCAGGGCACGAACGAGGATGCCGCCAAGTACTTCCTCGAAAACTATCCCGACATGTGGACCAAGTGGGTTTCCCCCGAGGTCGCCGAGAAGGTCAAGGCCGCTCTCTAAGCCGATAGCCGGCAGCCCTTCCCGGGCTGCCGGCTACTTCCGCGACCTGAACGAGCGGCATTCGTAACGCCGCGCATCAAGAAACTGCAGAGGTCGCAAACAGCACAGTATCATGCAGTGGTTCGTGTCATGACGAACTGCAAGCCGGGAACCAGAACAAGAATATCCCTGTGCGCACCGTCTCGTTCGCAGTTGCAACAAAATTACATTGCGACACGAGACAATAACTTCCGGTAGAGAGGGGACAGGAATGGCAGGTCTATGCGAATCGTTGCCAGACTTTCTTTGTAAATTTCCGGCCTTCAGTGACGTCAGCATCCGTGCAGTCCGAAAAAGTGTCGACGATGGCTTCAAGGCCCTCGTTCGAAGCTATGTCAACGCCATCGACGCGATGGTGCAGCCGCTGCAATGGTTTCTGAACTATCTCGAGCGGCTCTTCGTGAGTTCGCCCTGGCCGATCATCCTTCTGATCATGCTGGCGATCGTTTATTTCGGCAGCCGCAACATCAAGATCACCATTGGGACCGCCCTCTCGATGCTTGCCATCGGCTTGCTGGGTCTTTGGAACGACACGATGGTGACGCTCGCCATGGTGACGGTCTGTACGTTGATCGCCATCCTGGTGGGCATTCCGATCGGCATTCTCATGGCCCGGTCCGACCGGGTGCAGGGTATCGTCAACCCGATCCTCGACGTGATGCAGACGATGCCGAGCTTCGTCTATCTCATCCCTGTCGTCATGATCTTCGGCATCGGCAAGGTGCCGGGCCTGATCGCCGTCGTCATCTACGCCGTCCCGCCGATGATCCGGCTCACCAATCTCGGCATCCGGCTCGTCGACAAGGAAGTTTTGGAAGCGGCCGACGCCTTCGGCTCCTCCGGCTGGCAGAAGCTGAAGAACGTGCAGATGCCGCTGGCGCTGCCCACCATCATGGCCGGCATCAATCAGACCATCATGATGTCACTCGCCATGGTCGTCGTCGCCTCCATGGTCGGCGTCGGCGGTCTCGGCAAGAACGTGCTTCAGGCCATCAACAACCAGTTCTTCACGGTCGGGTTCCTCAACGGATTCGCGCTCGTGGCCATCGCCATCATTTTCGACCGCACAAGCCAGGCCTATGGCAAGCGGCTGCAGAAGCATTCGGAGGTAATTCATGGTTAGTCATGCAATCGAGGTCCGCAATCTCTACAAGATCTTCGGGCCCCGTGGCGGCGACTATGTCGATGCCGTGAAAAACGGTCTCGGCAAAGCCGAACTCAACCAGAAATACGGCCATGTTCTCGGCCTGCGCGATATCAACATCTCCATGCCCGCCGGCGGTATCATGGTGGTGATGGGGCTTTCGGGCTCCGGCAAGTCGACGCTGATCCGCCACATCAACCGGTTGATCGACCCGACAGCCGGCGAAGTGCTGTATGACGGCGTCGATGTCTGCAAGATGAGCGAGAACGACCTTCGCGAATTCCGCCGCCACAAAACGGCGATGGTGTTCCAGAAGTTCGCGCTCTTGCCGCATCGCACGGTTCTCGAAAACACCGTTTATGGCCTGGAAATCCAAGGTGTGGGACAGGCGGAACGCGAGAAGCGGGCAACGCAGTGGATCGCCCGCGTCGGCCTGTCCGGCTTCGAGAACCACTATCCGAACCAGCTTTCCGGCGGCATGCAGCAGCGCGTGGGCCTCGCTCGTGCACTCACCAACGATGCCGACATCCTTCTGATGGACGAAGCCTATTCGGCGCTCGACCCGCTCATCCGCGTCGACATGCAGACCGTGCTTCTCGATCTCCAAAAGGAACTGAAGAAGACCGTGGTCTTCATCACGCACGATCTCGACGAGGCGCTACGCCTCGGCGACAAGATCGCCATCCTGCGCGACGGCATGGTCGTGCAGCAGGGCACCGGCCAGGAAATCGTGCTCAACCCGGCGGACGAGTACATCACGGCCTTCGTCAAGGAAGTGAACCGCGGCCGCGTGGTCAATGTCGAGACCATCATGGCGCCGCTCTCGGGCAACCCCGAGGGCATGCCCATTGCCAAGGGCACGGTGTTGGAAATGGCCGCCCGCGCCATGACATCAGCCAACCAGACACTCGCCCACGTGGTGGACGAGAACAACCGCCCGGTCGGCGCCATCAGCCTCAGCGCGATCATATCCTCAATGGTGACACCGACGAGCCACGAGGCGAAAGCGGCCTGAGCCGATCCTTCATCTGCATCTTTCTGGGCGTCCTTCGGGGCGCCCTTTCTTTTGCAGGCAATGCATCGTTGCAATCACATAAAGAAATCTTTATATGATGCGACAAACAGAAGGATCGCTCCATGACCGCCACGAACCCGCTTGCCGCCCTGCTCGCCGAAAAGCCATTCCTGCTCGCCGATGGTGCAACGGGCACCTCGCTGTTCGCCATGGGCCTGGAAGCCGGTGAAGCGCCGGAACTGTGGAACGAGGCGAAGCCTGAGAACATCACGAAGCTGCACCAGGACTTCGTCGATGCCGGCGCCGATATCATCCTTACCAACACCTTCGGCGGCACGCGCCATCGCCTTAAGCTGCACCACGCGCAGGACCGCGTCCACGAACTCAACAGGAAAGCCGCCGAAATTGCCCGCGCCGTCGCCGACAAGGCGCCGCGCAAGGTGATCGTCGCCGGCTCCGTCGGCCCGACAGGCGAACTGCTCGTGCCGCTCGGCGCGATGACCTATGACGATGCCGTGTCGGCCTTCGTCGAGCAGATCGAGGGCTTGAAGGCCGGTGGCGCCGATGTGGCCTGGATCGAGACCATGTCCTCGCCGGAAGAAATCCGCGCCGCCGCGGAAGCCGCCACCAAGGTCGGCATGCCCTTCGTCTATACCGGCTCCTTCGATACCGCCGGCAAGACGATGATGGGCCTGCATCCGCGCGATATCCACGGCGTTGCCGGCGATATCGGTGCCGGCCCGCTCGCCGTCGGCGCCAATTGCGGCGTCGGCGCCTCCGACATCCTGTCCTCGCTGCTCGACATGACCGGTGCCGATCCCTCGGCGACCGTCGTCGTCAAGGGCAATTGCGGCATCCCCGAATTCCGCGGCTCGGAAATCTACTATTCCGGCACGCCGCCGCTGATGGCCGAATATGCCCGCCTCGCCCGTGATGCCGGCGCGCGCATCATCGGCGGCTGCTGCGGCACCTCCTGCGAGCACCTCGCCGCCATGCGCGTGGCGCTCGATGCACACGAGAAGCGCGAACGCCCGACGCTTGAGACGATCGTCGAGAAGATCGGCCCGTTGCGCAACAAGACCGCAGACGAAAGTGCTGCCGCTCCCGGCCGCGAACGCGGCGGTCGCCGCCGCGGCTAAGACCGCTCCCTTTCGGTCCAAGATCAGCCGCCTCGGCTTTCGCCGCAGGCGGCTTTTTCGTGCACGTAGCCATGGCCATTACCTGCAAGGTAATCGATCCGCCGCATGGCACCGCCTAGGGTCCTCTCACCGAAACAGTTTCACAGGAGAGCCCGATGACCACCTACGCAATCGCCCACCTTCGCAACGTTGCCTTCGGCCCCGAGATCATCGCCTATCTCGAAGGCATCGACGCTACAATGACGCCCTATGGTGGGACGTTCGTGCTGCATGGCGACGGCAACAGACATGTGCTGGAGGGCGCCTTTGCCGACGATATCATCATGCTGTCCTTTCCGGACCGCAAGGCGGCGGAAGAATGGTACGCGTCGCCGGCCTATCAGGCCATCCTGCCGCTGCGCACCCGCAATTCCGATGGCGATGTCTTGCTGATCGATGGCGTCGAGGACGGCCACAAAGCCACCGATATCCTGCGCAAGGATAGCGGCATAACGAAGGACGAAACCGATGAAGACCATGGATATCGCGGGCACGAAGGCCCTGCTCCTGCCCGCAGACGGCCCGCTGATTGCGGTGGAAGCCGACGGCAATGACGTGATCGGCGAGGCCTTTTCGGCGGATGCGCAGTTCATCGTCATCCCGGTGGAGCGTCTCGGGCCGGATTTCCTTCGGCTCGAAACGCGCCTTGCCGGCACCATCCTTCAGAAATTCGTCAACTACCATCTGCGCTGCGCGATCGTCGGCGATATTTCCGCCGAACTCGACGCCAGCAAGGCCTTGCGGGATTTCGTGCGCGAGACGAATAAGGGGCGCGCGATCTGGTTAGTCGAGAGCCTCGAAGACGTGCGGGAAAAGCTCGCCCGCGAGGCTGCCTGACGCTCAGGCTTCCGACAGGAATTCCCGCCAGGCTGCAAGGCCGGCCTCGATGTTGCTGCGCCCGACACCCACCCGGAAACGATCCGTTGGTACGGGCAGAAGATCGGAGACGAAGAGACTCGAGGGGAGCAGCAAGACGCCCTTCTCCTCGACCAGCCGGCGGCAATGCTCTTCCACGCCGTCCTTGCCGAGATAGCGCGTGAAGGCGACGCAGCCGCCGTCAGGTGCGACCCATTCATAGAGATCCGGGTAATCGGCGAAGAAGGCACCGATCTTGGCGATATTCTCCGCGCAGAGTGCCCGGTTGCGGGCGAAAATGGTCTCACGAGCCTTGATCGCGATGCCGGCCAGCACCTCGGAGGGGCGTGCATTGCAGATCGAAAGATAGTGTTTCATCTTCTCCATGCGCTCGAGAGGCGCATGATCCCGGCAGGCGATCCAGCCGATGCGTAGGCCCGGCAGGCCGTAGGCCTTGGACATGACATTGAGCGAAATGCCCTTGTCGAAGAGATCGGCCGCCTGCGGCAGGCGCTTGCCGGCATCGAGTTCCAGGCCGCGATAGACCTCGTCAGAGAAGAGATGGATGCCGCGCTCGGCGCAGAGCGCGACGAGATCCCGGAAAATCGCCTGATCGGCGATCGTGCCGGTCGGGTTGTTCGGGAAATTGACGGCAATGAGCTTGGTTTCCGGGCGAAGGGCCGCGCGCACGTCATCGAGATCGAGCTGCCAGCGATTTTCCGGCCGTAGCGCGATGCCCGTCACCTTGCCGGCAATAGTGACCGGCATGGTCTCCATCGACTGATAGTTCGGCACGGTGACGATGGCGTGGTCATCGGGCCCGAGCAGGGCGAGCATGGCGCAATAAAGCCCCTCCTCCGCGCCGGCGAAGGTAAGAATGTCGGCGCCCGAGAGCGTTTCATAGGTCGAGGCGATCGTTTCACGCAGAGCCGGCGCGCCCCAGGTCTCGGTATAGCCGAGGGAGACGCGCTCCCAGGCCTCGCGATCCTCAGGACCTGCAAGCGCCAGGAGGTCGGACATCGTCATGGTCTCGGCATCGCTTGCCGTCATATGGTGGCGCGCCTTGAACTCCCAGCGCGAAAAATGGGTTTCGAGACGGAAATCCGGCAAGGTGGTCATGACGTCATGTCCTTCGGGTTCTGGCGCCGCGCATCGGCGAGATAGTTGTAGATCGAGGCGCGCGAGGCGCCGATGAGGCCGGCGAGATGATCGACGGCGTTGCGGGTCTGGAAAAGGCCGCGCGCATCGAGAGCGGCGACCAGCGCCACGCGGTCGCCCTTCCTGAGGGCGGAGAGCGCGAGACCATGGCCTCGCAGCCAGTCGTGCAGTGTCGTATTAATTTCCTCTCGCCAGTCACCGGCGAACAGCGACGGCGGGCGCGGCGCGGCGGCACCCGAAAAGGCGGCGAGCAGCTTCGCCGCCGCCTCGAAATACGAGACATCCATATTGATGCAGAGCAGGCCTAGGGCCTGCCCATACTCGTCCTTCAGCACCGACGTCACGGACTTCAGACGCCGGCCATCCTCGCCGGTCTTTTCATAGGGGCCGTAAATCCCGTCCTCGCCTACCTCCGAAAGCGTCTCGCCGACGAGCGATTCCATGCCCGGCTTGCGGCCGGAAAAGGCATTCCAAATGCCAGCGATCAGACCCGTTTCGAGGTCGTGCAGCACGACCTCGGCATGGGGATAGAGAAGCGTCGAGATGGCCGCAGCCGTCGCGGCGTGCTGGCGAAGCAGCATATCGGCATTTGAGGAATCGAACATGGCGACACAAGATCCAAAAATGGAAATATTGTCAATATTGGATTTTACGTCCAAATTTATTTCACCCGCTTGCGGGGGCTTTGGCCGCGTCCTATCCAAGCGAAGGACGATTCTGAGGGGATGACCATGAGCGCCGACCTTGCCGCTTTTCCCGACCGCGACACCGTGGCCGACAAGCTTTCCGCCCTTGGTGACGGCGAGAAAGCCTATCTGCGCCTTCTCATGGAAAACGCCCAGCAGGACGAGAACCTGCTGGAAGGCTTGAACGTCTGCCTCAACCGCGCGGCGGCCGCCCCCTTCCTCAACTCACTGAAGCTGGAAAAGCTCGGACAATGGCTGGGCGAAACCGCGCCTGTTCGCTTACAGATGCGCCTGACGGAAACCGCACGCTCAAGCCAGCACGCCGCCTATGCCGCGTTCCGCGCCGGCCTGACCCGCTCCGGCGGCCTTGAAAAAGCCTATCCGAAAGCCTGATCGCTATTCGCCGCCAGCGGCGCGAAGGATTTGCGGATGAGGTTCGCCATGCTGTCGATGGCGGGCCCGCCGCGCCGCGGATTGCGCTTCAACACGACACGCGAGGAATCCACCACCGGAAACCCCTCCGCGGACGTGAGTTCCCGCGCACCCGGCGGAATATTGCTGCGCGCCAGCGGAGCGATGGCGAGCCCGCTTTCCACGGCAGAGCGCAGGCCGCCGCTCGTGTCGCTGGTAAAGGAGACGCGATAGGGCACCGAATGGCGCTCTAGCGAGCGCTGCGCGAACTCCCGGCACCAGACCGATCGCCGATAGAAGGCGACCGGCACGGGGCGCTCCAGATGCAGGTTATGGGCGACCGACGCTACCCAGACCGTCGGATCGATCGCCAGAAGCTCACCGGAAATGCCGCCGTCCCATTCGAAGATGACGGCCAGATCGAGCTCGTCCGCCTCCAGCGCCTCCATCTGCTGGGCCGTATAGCCGCAGAACACCGTCACCTCAGTACCCGGATGGGCCTCCGCAAAACCAGCCAGCGCATTGGGCAGGACGGTCTGATTGTATTCCTCGGGGATGCCGACCCGCACTGGCCCATCCAGCGGCAGGGTGCGCATTGCCGCCGTCGTCTCGTCGACCAGCCCGACGATGCGCTTGGCGTAAGGCAGCAGCCGCTGCCCCTCCATCGTCAAGCCGACACCACGTGGCCCCCGCTCGAACAGTTTCGCCCCGACGGATTCCTCCAGCTTGCGCACCTGCATGCTGATCGCCGATTGCGTGCGCGCGAGCTTGTCGGCGGCATGGGTGACATTGCCCGCCTGGGCGACGGCGACAAAAATCCTGAGCAGGTCGCTTTCGAGAGGTGGATACATGGCGCCATCGCTTTTTCTGATGTCAGCCATCATCGCTATTCGTTTGTGAAATGTCTACGGGTTTGCTTGGCTCTGCGCAGAAGGAAAGGCGCAGAGCATGGGTATTTTCGAAACATTACGGTTGATCTGGGTGCATCACCGCCGGAAGCGGACGGAGCGGGAAGCCTTGCGTTTGCTCATCGCGCGCGGCGACCGGCGCCTGTTGCGGGATGCGGGCCTCGATCTGGTCGAAGGAAGCCGGCTGGGCTGCGAACCGTTGCCACAAGCGAAAGAGAGGCGCTGGACAGCGCCCCTCATCCGCCTGCCCGTCCCTGCCGCCCGAAGGCGGAATGAGACGGATGGCGCGACTTCTTCAAGCAACCGGCCTGCCGCTTAGCCGCCTCACTTTCCGCCGGAAAGGCCCTGTGCCAGCTGCACCAGCTTCACGAACTCCGCCCTGTAGCCGAAGGGATCGTTGCCCTTGGCAGCTTCGGCGAGGCCGAGGATCGAGCCGTAGGCATAGTCCTGCAGGGCGGAAACGCCCTTGAGCTTCTGACCGAAAGCCGCGACCGCGACGGAGAAGCGGATATCGGTCGAAGCGGCGTTCACGTCGGCCACAGCATTGGCATCCGTTACCGGCATCGTCACAAGCTCGCTCTTGTCGCCATCCGGCTTCTTCCACCGCATCTTCAGGAAGGCGAGTTCGCTGCTACCTGCGGCCGCTGTCGTCGCGGCATCCGCCTTGCCGTAGCGCAGGGGATCGTTCAGCACGGCGGGGCTGCCCTTCGGCGTCACCTCGTAGATCGCGGTCACCCGGTGGCCGGAGCCGATATCGCCGGCATCGACCTTGTCATTGTTGAAATCCTCGCGGTTGAGAATGCGGGTCTCGTAGCCGATCAGGCGATATTCGGCGACGCGCTCCGGATTGAACTCGATCTGGAATTTTACATCCTTGGCAATGGGGAACAGCGAGGATCCCGCCTCCTCCACCAGCGTCTTCTGCGCCTCGGCCAGCGTGTCGATATAGGCGGCCGTGCCGTTGCCGTTCTGGGCCAGCGTCTGCATCATGCCGTCATTGTAGTTGCCGCGGCCGAAGCCGAGCACGGAAAGGAAGATGCCGGATTTGCGGCGCTCCTCGATGATACGCTTCAGGTCCTCGTCGCTTGCCGGGCCGACATTGAAGTCGCCGTCCGTCGCCAGCATGACGCGGTTGACACCATCCTTCTTGAACGCCTTTTCCGCCAGCTTGTAGGCCGCCTCGATGCCCTGAGCACCCGCCGTCGAACCACCGGGCTGGAGATTGTCGATGGCGTCGAGAATCTTCTGACGATCCTTGGCCGCCGTCGGCTCCAGCACCACGCCGGCATCGCCGGCATAGGTGACGATCGACACCGTATCCGTCTCCTTCAGCTTGCCGACCAGCAGGCGGAAGGCGCTTTTCAGGAGCGGCAGCTTGTCGTCCTCGTCCATCGAGCCGGAGACATCGATCAGGAAGACGAGGTTGGCCGAGGGTTGTTCCGTCGCCACGGTCTCGAAACCCTTGATGCCGATATGCAGGAGCTCGGTGTCCTTGTTCCACGGCGTCGGCATGACGGTGACGGTGGCATTGAACGGCTTCTCCGCCGTCTCCGGCCCCTTCCAGTCATAGGGGAAGTAGTTCACCAGTTCCTCGACACGCACCGAATCCGGCTCCGGCAGGCTGCCTCCAAGCAGTTCGCGGCGCATATAGGAATAGGAGGCCGTATCGACATCCGCCGAGAAGGTCGAGACCGGATCGGTGGCGACGCTCTTGACCGGGTTGGGATCAGCGGACGCGAAGCGCTCTCGGTTCTCTTCCGGCATCGGCATGGCGATGGAATCGGCGGCGGCCAAGGGCTGCGTCACCGTGCGGCTGAGCGCCTGCATATCGGCCGCCCCACCGACGGCAAGCGCTTCAGGCATGGACTCAGCCATTTCCTCGTCACGGCTTTCGGCAAGCGGCGCGGGTTCCGAGGCAATCACCTCTCCATTCGCATCGGACTTCGAGCGCTTTGCGGCACCACTAGAAGCCTGCTCGGCGCGTAAAAGATCCTGAATCTCCTTAGCGTCAAAGTCTTCCGCCTTCTTTTTATCTACGCGTGCACGAAAATCGCCCTCCACAGGCTTTGCGGCGATCTCCGTCTCCGTCGTCAACGGCACTGTGCCGTTGCGCACGATTTCATAGGTGACGAGGCCTGCGACGGGCACGACGAGCAGGGTGGCCAGGGCCGAGCCGGCCAGAAATTTGCGGTTCATGATGGGGCTCCATATCCGGTTGAAGATGGAGGTTTGACGTCCGCCCGCAGTCGATCCTTGGGGGGCACCGGCATTTTTTTCCGCATCGTCGAAAGCCTGCATGGCGGCGGCGAGTGCGGCCGTGCGCGCCGAGGCATCGGCGGCCGGGGGCGTACGGCGGGCGAGTTTTTCGAGGTCGAGATCGGTCATAACAGGTCCTTCCGTCACGCGGCGGCATCGCGCAAAAGCACCTTCAGGCGCTTGCGGGCTTCGTGCACATGCCAGGAAATCGTCGTTTCGGCGCAGCCGAGCACATCGGCCGCCGCAGCGTGGCTCAGGCCCTCGCCATAGATAAGCAACACGGCGTCGCGCTGCTTGTCCGGCAGTTGCCGCACGGCCTGCCACAGGTCCTCGCTGCCCTCTTCCGGCGGACCACCGTCCAGCACCGCCTGCTCGCGCAGATAGGCCGCATCGCGCCATTCGGCGCGGCGACGCTTGCGCATCTGGTCACGCGCGGCATTCAGCGTCACCGTATAGAGCCAGGTACCGAAGCGGCTCGTGCCCTTGAAGCCGCGGATGGCATTGGCGAGGCGTATGCACACCTCCTGCGCCACGTCCTCGGCATCCTGCCGGTCGCCGCACCATCGCCAGGCAACGGCATGAATGAAATCATAGCGGCTTTCGATCAGGGCGGCGAAGGCCTGCCTGTCTCCCAAAGCCGCCTTTTCGACGAGTTCTGTTTCCACGGGTCCATCCCGATTGCGTGCACTATCCCTTCAGACGTGCCTCACAGGGCGATCCTTGGGTGCTTCCGCGAAAAAAATCTCACCAGGGCAGATTTTTTACGACCGCGATGATCGTGCCCATCACCGCATCCCGGTCACGCCGCCGGATTTCCGGGGCATAGAGGCTGGAAATGCTGCCATCGAGGAACAGCGCATTCTTGCTCTGAAGCCGATCTCGAAACAGCGTCGCGAAATCATGGAAGCGCACCGGATCGTTGGAAATCGCAAAGGCGACGTGTCCGTCGGGCAGGATGCCGACGCCGTTGCGGATCTGCAGGCTCGTCGCATCCGGCAGGAAACGCGGATGGATCTGTCCGTCAATCACCAGCATCGGCCCCGACTGCGTCGCCTCGCGCGGAGAAATACCGGCCTTTGCGAAGGCTTCGGTCTCCATCACGCCGGCCTTGCCGTCCGCCACCCAGAACACGCCGTTCGGCTTCATGAAAAAATTGCCGAAGGCATCGGCCTGATTGAGAGCGCCCGTCTCCCGCCCCTGCTCGATCAGCAGTCCCACCGGCCCATAATCCGGATGATACATGCCGCCATTCATGGCGAAGCTCATGTGCTGGCCGTTGCGCAGCAGATGCGTGTTGAGCTGGTCATAGGTCGCGCCCCGCGTCTCCAGCGTCCCGGCACCGAAGAGACGGATCGTATCCTTGGCGGGATCGAAGGTGCAGACCGTGTAGCGGCCGGAGAGATGCTCGATCTCGGCGCAATGGGGCGGTTCGGCCATGGCAAGGCTCCGAAAGGCGAGTGTGACGGTCAGGACGGAAAAGAACAGGAGCGCGCGCATCTCTCTTGGCTCAGGGGGCAATGCGGCGAATTTAGCGACGGACCGTGATCAAAGAGACAGCGCCGCCATGTGGAAACGAAGTTGCGCCTCGTTGTAGCGAAAGTCGCGGCCGGCAGGACAGGCTGCACGGGCGAGACATCCACCGGCCATGCAGCCGCCTTGCCCCTCCGGCGTGCGCAAATGCGAACGGCAGGCGGGCACATCGAATGTTTCCAGATGCACAGCACCCGCGGGACAGGTCGTGAGGCAGGGCTTGTCCGGACAGTGGTCACAGGGATGCGCGGCATGCGCTGCCGGTACGTCGACGATCGGCTCCGCAAAGCCGAGAGCGCCGCGGTAGCCATGCCACAGACCATAGACGGGGTGGATGAGGATGCCAAGCGGCGAGGCTTTTAGGCCCTCGGCGCGCATCGCCCATTGCTGGAAGGGCTGCCAGGGCGGATCGGAGGGAAACCACGCCGTCGCATCTGCCAAGGCGGCGATGGGGCGGATGACAGCTTTCGACCAGGTGTCGAGTGGATCGCTGCCGCCGCGATCCGCCTCGGTTTCCCGCCAGTGGGAAAAGGCGGGCCACAGGGAACTGCCGATGTTGCCGATGAGGGCGACGCTTCTCGCCGAGCCGCCGCCCGCCAGATGCGGAGCCGCCTCGCATTCCGCGAAACTCACAAAACCGCGCAAAAAAAGACCGTGCGGCTGAAGAGCCGCACGGATCGTTTCGAGATCGGGAGGACGCGGCCTCACTTGGTCACGTCCCCTTTGAGTTCGTAGTGGGGACGCCAGACTTCCTTCTGGATCATGTCCGCCACCCGTGTTGCTCCGCCTTGCTCCCTGGCGCGATCGGGACCCTTTCAGGTGAAGGCGTCCGGCATCGAGTCCTTGCGCGCCTTGATATAGGCGAGCAGCGCGTCGTCGATGGCCGGATCGAGATAGGGTGCCTCGTAGTTTTCCAGCCAGACACGGCAAAGTGCGTTGGCGCGGTCTTCGATGCGCTTCTGCCCCTCGATTTCCCACTGCTCGAACGAATTGTTGTCAGCGAGCGGCGAGCGGTAGAAGGCGGTCTGGAAGTTGGCCTGGGTATGGGCGCAGCCGAGATAGTGGCTGCCCGGACCGACTTCGCGGATGGCATCGAGTGCCTGCGCGTTCTCCGAGAGGTCGATACCCTCGGCGAACTTCTGCTGCATGCCGAGCTGGTCCTGGTCGATCATGAACTTTTCGTAGGACGCAACGAGCCCGCCTTCGAGCCAGCCGGCGGCGTGCAGCACGAAGTTGGTGCCGGCAAGCAGCGTCATGTTCAGCGTGTTGGCCGATTCATGGGCAGCCTGTGCGTCCGGGATCTTCGAGCCGCAGAGCGAACCGCCCGTACGGAACGGAATGCCGAGGCGACGGGCGAGCTGCGCCGCGCCGTAGGAGACGAGCGACGGCTCCGGCGAACCGAAGGTCGGCGCGCCCGACTGCATGGAGATCGAGGCGGCAAACGTGCCGAACAGCACCGGCGCACCCTTGCGGATGAGCTGGGTGAAGGAGGCGCCGGCGAGAACTTCGGCGAGGATCTGCGTCAGCGTGCCGGCGACCGTGACCGGGCTCATGGCACCCGACAGGATGAACGGCGAGACGACGCAGGCCTGGTTATGACGAGCATAGACCTTCAGCGCGCCCACCATGGTCTCGTCGAAGACCATCGGCGAGTTGGCGTTGATGAGGTTCATCATGACGGTGTTGTTTTCGACGAACTCGTCGCCGAAGACGAGCTTGGCCATGGCGATCGAATCTTCCGCGCGTTCCGGCGCGGTGACGGAGCCCATGAAAGGCTTGTCGGAATATTTCAGGTGCGTATAGACCATGTCCAGGTGACGCTTGTTCACCGGAATGTCCACGGGCTCGCAGACCGTGCCGCCCGACGAATGCATGGACGGCGCCATATAGGCGAGCTTCACGAAATTGCGGAAGTCCTCGATTGTTGCATAACGGCGGTTACCTTCCAGGTCACGCACAAAGGGCGGGCCGTAGACCGGCACGAACACGGTGGCCTTGCCGCCGATATGCACGCTGCGCTCGGGATTGCGGGCATGCCAGGTGAAGTTCGACGGCGCGGTCTTCAGCAGCTCGCGGCAGAGCCCTTTGGGGAAATGCACGCGCTCGCCGCGCACATCGGCGCCGGCTTCGCGCCAGAGCTGGAGCGCTTCAGCGTCGTCGCGGAATTCGATGCCGATTTCCTCGAGCACGCGGTCGGCATTGTTTTCGATGAGCTGCAGGCCCTCTTCATCGAGGACTTCGTATTCCTTGATCTTGCGGGTGATGTAGGGCAGCGACGGACCCGGACCACCGCCCGTGCGCGATGCGCGCCGTGCAGCGGCACCCCGACCCTCACGCGAACGGCGACCACCGCCTTCGCTGGCGCCCTCGCCTGCCACCTGCTGAATATCGTCGCTCATGATCCGTCTTTCCTTGTTATTCCGGTGCCGGAAGGCACCTTATCGCTTTTGTTCCGGCGCCCGAACCGCGCCTCTTTTTCTATGCTAGCAAGCCGCGAAGGCGGGGCGGGTCTCAATGCGCCAAGCGATGGCGCACGCTGGACACCGATCCGGCGAAGACTATAGCGGGATTGCGACGGACATCATAACAGCATTCACGTGTTTGCACTGTCAATTCACGGCTTTACGGGCTATGCATGGAAGAAGCGGAAGGCGGGTCGCTTTTCGCCATATGCGACGTCGCTTTCAAAATCAGGTTCGCGCAAGAGGAAGGATATTCCTTGTGGTGAGAGCCTGCCGCCGCAGCGCCACTGGAGACGAGGAACCAACATGTCTGACGACGAAATCATTCTCGCCGATCTCTCCGACGAAGAGCTTGTGCAGCAGATGCACGACGACCTCTACGACGGCCTCAAGGAGGAGATCGAAGAGGGCACCAATATCCTGCTCGAGCGCGGCTGGGCTCCCTATGACGTGCTGACGCAGGCGCTCGTCGAAGGCATGCGCATTGTCGGCGTCGACTTCCGCGACGGCATTCTCTTCGTTCCGGAAGTCCTGCTTTCGGCCAACGCCATGAAGGCCGGCATGTCGATCCTGCGTCCGCTTCTCGCCGCCACCGGCGCGCCAAAGCAGGGCAAGATGGTCATCGGCACCGTCAAGGGCGACATCCACGACATCGGCAAGAACCTCGTCGGCATGATGATGGAAGGTGCGGGCTTCGACGTCATCGACCTCGGCATCAACAATCCGGTCGAAAACTACCTGGAAGCCATCGAGCGCGAACAGCCCGACATTCTCGGCATGTCCGCCCTGCTCACGACCACCATGCCCTACATGAAGGTCGTCATCGACACGATGAAGGAAAAGGGCCTGCGCGACGACTACGTCGTTCTCGTCGGCGGCGCGCCGCTCAACGAGGAATTCGGCAAGGCCGTCGGTGCCGACGCCTACTGCCGCGACGCGGCCGTAGCGGTGGAAACCGCCAAGGAATTCATGAAGCGCAAGCACAACATGCTTGCCGGCTGATAGGGAAATCGACGGCGCCGGTCTTGAATCGGCGCCGTTTCTTCACGACGTTTAGTTCGCGGCCTTTTCGACGCTCCTGCCGGCATCCTGCGTCGCATCCACCGCATTGGCGGTATCCTTGCCCATGCCGCGAATGGTATTGCCGCAGGCGCTGAGCGCGACAAGCGCGGCGAGAACGATGCTGATCTTGGTCAGGTGTGTCCCAGTCATGGTTGGAGTCCCTCTTCATGGATGTGGTTGACGCAGAACTTCGGCTTGGAAGTCCAAGCCCAGAACGCACGAAAGCCGAAAAGGTTCGCGTGATCGCCTGCGGCGCCATCGCCCGCGAAATCATCGCCATCCGCGATGCGAGCGGACTGTCCCACATCGATCTCCAGTGTCTTCCCGCCATCTGGCATGCCCATCCGGAAAAGATCGCGCCCGGCGTCGAGCAGGCGATCGCGGAGGCGCGGACGGAAGGATTTTCACGCATCTTCGTCGGCTATGCCGATTGCGGCACGGGCGGCCTGCTCGACAAGGTCTGCGAACGCGAGGGTGTCGAGCGCATTGCCGGGCCGCACTGTTATTCCTTCTTTGCCGGCAACGCAGCCTTTGCGGCGAAGAACGACGACGTCACCTCCTTCTTCCTCACGGATTTCCTCGCCCGACAGTTCCGCGCCTTCGTCATCGAGCCGCTCGGCCTCGACCGGCATCCGCAGCTGAAGGACATGTATTTCGGCAATTACACCAAAGTCGTCTATCTCTCGCAAATCGAGGACGAGGGTCTACAGCAGAAGGCGAAGGACGCCGCCGATTATCTCGGCCTGACCTATGAATACCGCTTCACCGGCTATGGCGACTTGACGGGCGAGCTGCTCCGGGCGCGCTGACTTACCAATCCTTAGCCTTGGGCGAAAAAACCTGTCTTCGGTTACGGCTTCCTAAGCCCTGGCCGGCATGATCGCGCCAAAGAATGGCGGGGGCCTGCAGGCATGACTGACTTGAAGACGCGGACGGAACCGGTGGCGATGCTGATCCAGTCCGGCCACAATCCGGAAATCATCGTCAATGCCGTCAGGGCCACCTTCCCTAACCTCGTCGTCATCGTCGAGCAGCCCGAGTCGAAAAAGCTTTTCGTCACGCGGCGGGCGAAAAAGCTCGGCTGGGTGCAGGCGATCGGCCAGCTCGGCACCATGGTCGTTTCGCGGTACGGCAAGCGCTTCACCCGGAAAAGAGCTGCGGAAATTTGTGAGGAATTCGGCGTAAGCGCCGAGATCGACAAGACAATTCCCCGGATCGACATCTCGTCGGCCAACAGCCCTGAACTTTTCAAGGCGCTCGACGAAATTCGCCCGGCGGCGCTGCTGCTCTTCAGCTGCCGCATGGTGAAGGCGGAAACGCTCGCCCGCATTACCTGCCCCGTCCTCAATTTCCACGCCGGCATCATCCCCCAATATCGCGGCCTGCAGGGCGGCTACTGGTCTCGCATCCATCGCGACGAGGAGAATTTCGGCGGCACGGTGCATCTCGTCGATGCCGGCGTCGACACCGGAGACACGCTCTACCAGCAGCGTCTCAAACCTTCCAAACGCGACACGATGCACACCTATCCGCTGCTCCAGGTGGCAGCTTCGACCGGTATCATCGTCAAAGCCATGGAAGACGCCGTCACCGACAACCTCAAGCCCTTGAAAATAGCCGCCCCCTCGCGACAATGGTATCATCCGCCAATCTGGACGTGGCTCTGGAACGGCGTGACCCGCGGCATCTGGTAAATCCTCTGGACAGTCAAATCCCGCGTCGTTTTTAAGCATGGGGCAGTCGTGGCGGGTGCAGCCCGCGACGCAGCAAGATCGCATTGTCAGCGCGAGGAGAATTTTGACATGGCAGACCGCATCATCGTCTACTGGCGCGACATCCCCGCCCAGGTCATCATCAAGAAGGGCCGCACGAACGCCAAGCGGGAGCTCTCCCTGCGCTTCACCGAGGCGATCGACATGTGCGCCATGCGCACAGGTGCGGCCGAGACGGACGACTACCTCGCCGAATGGCGCAAGGCCGAACCGACGCCGGTTTCCGACGACCTCGAAGCCGAGGCCGACAAGGCCGCCGCCGAACTCGAGGCCGCCTATGATCGCGAGCGGCTGGTCGCCCTCGTGAAAGCCGGAGGCCGCGAGAATGGCTGATCCGAAACTGGGAGAGCCGAAACTTGAAGGCGTCCAGAAGCCTGGCAATGCCGCGCCCGCCAAGAAGGCTACCACCGGCGCTTTCACACCGGCCGGCGTCTCGCCCAACCGCCGTTCCCGCCACAAATACACGATCCGCCTTTGGGCCGTGCGCAACTCCCGCTTCTTCGAGTGGTTCTACCACCGCTTTGCGGAAGTTTTCCTTCTCCTGCATCCGGTCTGGAAGCTCCTCGGCTACCAGCGCGTCGAGCGTCCCATCACCTTCGTCGAAAAGCATGTGAAGGGCTTCCTCTTCGACTGTCGCATGTGCGGCCAGTGCGCGCTGTCGTCCACGGGCATGTCATGCCCGATGAACTGTCCCAAGCAGCTGCGCAACGGCCCCTGCGGCGGCGTGCGCGCCAACGGCAATTGCGAAGTCGAACCGGATATGCCCTGCGTCTGGGTCCAGGCCTGGAAGGGCTCCCAGAACATGGCGAAGGGCGATGCCATCATGAACGTACAGAAGCCGGTGAACCAGTCGCTGCGCGAAACCTCCTCCTGGCTGCGCGTGACGGCTGAGGCCGCCGCCGCCAGGGAAGCGGCCGCCAATGCCGGAAAGGACGCCTGATCCATGGCGCATATCGATGAAAACCCGCTGGGCCCGCACCTGCCGCTCGATCCTCTGCCCGGCCACTCCTCCATGGGCCGGCTGGAGCGCGTGCTGCGCCGCGGCGAATTTGCCGTCACGACGGAGCTGAACCCGCCGGACAGCGCGAACCCTGAAGACGTTTACGAGCGCGCTGCGATCTTCGACGGCTGGGTGGACGGCATTAACGCGGTCGATGCCTCCGGCGCCAATTGCCACATGTCTTCGGTCGGCATCTGTGCACTTCTGACCCGCATGGGCTATGCGCCGATCATGCAGATTGCCTGCCGCGACAAGAACCGCATCGCCATTCAGGGCGACGTTCTCGGCGCCGCCGCCATGGGCGTGTGCAACATCATGTGCCTGACCGGCGACGGCGTGCAGGCCGGCGACCAGCCTGGCGCCAAGCCGGTCTTCGACCTCGACTGCATGTCGCTGCTCGAAACCGTGCGCATCATGCGCGACAATTCGAAATTCCTCTCCGGCCGCAAGCTCACCTCGCCGCCGAAAGTGTTCCTTGGTGCCGCGATCAATCCCTTCGCACCGCCTTACGATTTCCGCCCCTACCGCCTCGCCAAGAAGATCGAGGCCGGCGCGCAGTTTGTGCAGAGCCAGTACTGCTTCGACGTACCGATGTTCCGCGAATATATGAAAAAGGTCCGCGACCTCGGCCTGCACGAAAAATGCTACATCCTCGTCGGCGTCGGCCCGATGGCGTCCGCCAAGACGGCGAAATGGATCCGCTCCAACGTGCCGGGCATCCATATTCCCGATTCCGTCATCGCCCGCCTCGAAGGCGCGCAGGACCAGAAGAAGGAAGGCAAGCAGCTCTGCATCGACATCATCAACGAGGTGAAGGAGATCGAGGGTGTTTCCGGCATTCACGTCATGGCCTACCGCCAGGAAGAATATGTCGCAGAGATGGTGCATGATTCCGGCGTGTTGAAGGGCCGCCAGCCCTGGAAGCGCGAGCCGAACCCGGTCGACCAGATGGTTGCCGAACGCATTGAGGCGGCCCGCACCGGCCAGGAACAGGACCAGCAGCAGATGGCGGAAAAAGCCGCCCATCACCCCCATTGATTTCGCTTGCCGGCGCCCGCCGGCAGGCCGCTTGTAACACCGGAAATCGCGCGCTAGATCAAACCTAGCGCCACGCCCCAGAGGATCTTACATGACCCGCACCATCGTCGCCTCGGCCACCCGCGAAATCGTCATCGGTTTCGACCAGCCCTTCTGCGTCATCGGCGAACGCATTAACCCGACCGGCCGCAAGAAGCTGGCCGCGGAAATGCAGGCCGGCAACTTCGATACCGTCATCAAGGATGCGCTGGAACAGGTCGCGGCAGGCGCGACGATGCTCGACATCAATGCGGGCGTGACCTCGGTCAACCCGAACGAGACCGAACCGGGCCTGCTCGTGCAGACGCTCGAAATCGTCCAGGGCCTCGTCGATATCCCGCTCGCGATCGACAGCTCCGTGACGGCCGCCATCGAGGCCGGCCTGAAGGTCGCCAAGGGCCGTCCGCTGGTCAACTCGGTCACGGGTGAAGAGGAAAAGCTCGAAGCGATCCTGCCGCTCGTCAAGAAGTACAACGTGCCCGTCGTCGCCATCTCCAACGACGAGACCGGCATTTCGATGGACCCGGACGTGCGCTTTGCCGTCGCCAAGAAGATCGTCGAGCGCGCCGCCGATTACGGCATCCCGGCGCATGACATCGTCGTCGACCCGCTTGTCATGCCGATCGGCGCGCTGGGCGATGCCGGTCGCCAGGTCTTCCAGCTGCTCTACCGCCTGCGCAACGAGCTGAAGGTCAACACGACCTGCGGCCTCTCCAACATCTCCTTCGGCCTGCCGCATCGCCACGGCATCAATGCCGGCTTCATTCCGATGGTCATCGGCGCCGGCATGACCTCCGCCATCATGAACCCCTGCCGCCCGCAGGAAATGGAAGCCGTGCGCGCCGCAAACGTGCTGAACGGTACGGACTCCAACTGCACCAACTGGATCATGACCTACCGCGACCACAAGCCCGCCGAAGGCGGCGCACCGGTTGCCGCTGCGGCAGCAGCGCCTGCTGCAGGTGGCGGCCGCCGTGGCGGTCGTGCAGCCCGCGCCGGTGCCGGCGCGAAGGCGGAATAAGGTGGCCGGCGGGCGTCAGCTTCGCCGCGATGCCTTCAGCCTCTGGCTGGAGGCGCCCCTCGTAATCGCCATGCGTTGTCAGGAGATGGGGTTTGCGGCGCTGACGGGCTCGACGCAGAACACGACCGAGATGACCCGGATGGTCACCGAAAAGATGGCTGCTGCGACGGAAAGCGTCGTGGCGGCCAATTTTGCTTTGGCGAAGGCCGTGATGACGGCCGCCTCGCCGGAGACGACCGCGCGGGCCGTATCGACGGCTGCGCTGAAACCCTACGGGAAGCGCGTGCGCAGCAATGTGCGCCGGCTTGCCAAGAAGAAGACGTAAGGCGGCCTTGCCGCCAGTGGAAAGAGCGATCCGATGCGCATTGAAGGTGAGAGCGAGACCAATATGACGGAAGCTTCGGCAAAGGAACCGCTTGTCCTCTTCATGCCCTCCGGCAAGCGCGGCCGTTTCCCGGTCGGCACGCCCGTGCTGGAGGCTGCGCGAAAACTCGGCGTCTATGTCGAGAGCGTCTGCGGCGGTCGCGCGACCTGCGGGCGCTGTCAGATCGAGGTGCAGGAAGGCAATTTCGCCAAGCACAAGATCGTCTCCTCCAACGACCACATCTCGCCCCGCGGCCCGAAGGAGGAGCGCTACGACAAGGTGCGCGGCCTGCCGGAGAACCGCCGCCTGTCCTGCTCGGCGCTCATCCAGGGCGACCTCGTCATCGACGTGCCGCAGGACACCGTGGTCAATGCGCAGGTCGTGCGCAAGGCCGCGACCGACCGCGTCATCGAGCGCAATGCCGCCGTCCAGCTCTGCTATGTTGAGGTGGACGAGCCCGACATGCACAAGCCGCTCGGCGATCTCGACCGCCTGAAGGTCATGCTGGAAAAGGACTGGGGCTGGAAGGATCTGCTGGTCGCGCCGCACCTCATCCCGCAAATCCAGTCGATCCTGCGCAAGGGCAACTGGGGCGTCACCGCCGCGATCCACCGCGATATGGACAGTTCGCGTCCCTTCATCGTCGGCCTCTGGCCGGGCCTGAAGAACGAAGCCTATGGTATCGCCTGCGATATCGGCTCGACGACCATCGCCATGCATCTCGTCTCGCTGCTCTCGGGCCGCATCGTCGGCTCCTCCGGCACCTCGAATCCGCAGATCCGCTTCGGCGAAGACCTGATGAGCCGCGTCTCCTATGTCATGATGAATCCGGACGGCCGGGAAGCGATGACCAAGGCGGTGCGCGAGGCCGTCAACGGCCTGATCGGCAAGGTCTGCGCCGAGGGCGAGGTCGACCGGCACGATATTCTCGACATGGTCTTCGTCGCCAACCCGATCATGCACCATCTCTTCCTCGGCATCGACCCGACGGAACTCGGCCAGGCGCCCTTCGCGCTCGCCGTCTCGGGTGCCCTGCAATATTGGGCGCATGAACTCGATATCGAGGTGAACCGCGGCGCACGGCTCTATACGCTCCCCTGCATCGCCGGCCATGTTGGCGCGGATGCGGCGGGTGCGACGCTTTCGGAAGGCCCCTACCGCCAGGATCGCATGATGCTGCTCGTCGATGTCGGGACCAATGCGGAAATCGTCCTCGGCAATCGCCAGCGCGTCGTTGCCGCCTCCTCGCCGACCGGCCCGGCTTTCGAAGGTGCCGAAATATCTTCCGGCCAGCGCGCCGCCCCGGGCGCCATCGAGCGCGTGCGCATCGATCCGGTCACGCTTGAGCCGCGCTTCCGCGTCATCGGCGTGGAAAAATGGTCAGATGAAGAAGGTTTTGCCGAACAGGCCGCCAGCGTCGGCGTTACCGGCATCTGCGGCTCGGCGATCATCGAGGTCGTTGCGGAAATGTATCTCTCGGGCATCATTTCCGAGGATGGCGTGGTCGACGGCGCGATGGCGGAGAGGAGCCCGCGCATCCTGCAGAACGGCCGCACCTTCTCCTACCTGCTGCATGACGGCGAGCAGCGCATCACGGTGACACAGAACGACATCCGCGCCATCCAGCTCGCCAAGTCGGCGCTCTATGCCGGCATCAAGCTCTTGATGGAAAAGCAGGGCGTCGACCATGTCGATACGATCCGCTTTGCCGGCGCCTTCGGCTCCTTCATCGATCCGAAATACGCCATGGTGCTCGGCCTCATCCCGGACTGCAACCTTGATGAGGTGAAGGCGGTCGGTAATGCCGCCGGCACCGGCGCGCTGATGGCGCTGCTCAACCGCGATCACCGCCGTGAGATCGAACGGACTGTCGCCCATATCGAGAAGATAGAGACCGCGCTGGAACCCAACTTCCAGCAGCTCTTCGTCAATGCCATGGCGATGCCGAACAAGGTCGATCCCTTCCCGGAGCTCGCCAAGGTCGTCACCTTGCCCGAGCGCAAGGTGCTTTCCGACGATGGCGGCGGCGAAGGTGGCGGCCGTCGCCGACGCCGTAGCCGGGAATAGTGCAATCCGCGACCACCGGCCGCGGTTACCATGTCCATAAACCACACCAACAAAATCCGTTTTGTTTCCGGCGGTTTATCGGCAAGGTGCGCGAATAGGCCGAGGGTGTCGCCCGTCGATAACACGATCGATCGCGTGATCCCTCGCCATCCCTCCAGCGCACGAAAGCCGCTCCATGCCGCTCGCCCGCCTTGTCACCGCCAGCCTCTTCCTTCTAGCCGCCGCTACGGCCGTGCAGGCGCAGGAGGACTATCCCTTTACCGGCGAATGGGAATGCGACGGAGCGCCCTTCGTCTTCACCTCGACCGTCTACAGCGTCGGCGACGACAGCTATGACGTGCAGGAGGTGCAGGAAGGTTCTGACGGCTCCTATTCGCTGTTCCTGTCGGACGACGTCTACATCACGCTTTCGGATATCACGTCGGATACGCTGGACTTCTCCTCCTCGGAGAGTGACCGTACCCTGAGCTGCCGCCGCTATTAAGGATCACGCGCCATGAACCGCTCCAGCCTTCTCGCCCTCGCCCTTTCGCTTGGCCTCGCCTCGCCGGCGCTGGCCGACAGCTACGCCGCCATCAGCAACACCGCGATGTCGATTACCGGCGATATCGAATTCGACGACTTCGGGATCACCTTCGAAAACGGCAAGAAAATCGAGTTCGACGATCTCATCGGCGATACGTTCGTCGTGGATGGAAAATCGGTGCCGGCGTCGGTCTATAGCGTGGCGGACCCGAAGGATCCGGTACTGCTCAACGGCAACCGCCTGTGCGGTGCGCCCGTCACCTATGTCGCCTCCTGGAGCGGAGCAACGGAGAACGACACGGTCGTTGCGGTCTTCTCGACGGAAGACGCGCCTGAAAGCAGCGACGAGATGTGCGCGTCCTATACCTATGAATAATGGAAAGCCGGGCAAACACCTGGCTCCCTGATATCAGCAGGCGACCTGCAGCATGTCCATCGGCCGGCGCTCCATACGGGCGAAGACTGTACGGATATAGTCAGCGACGGCCTGGGCCGGCGCTTCCGCCTCGTCATTGACGACGAGGCCGATATGGTAGTGCCCGAGATCCGGCAGGCCGTCCTTTTCCCCCAGCGCCACCATGTCGTCGCCGATGAGGAAGCGGGCAAGCGGGGCGACGGCGAGATCGGCGCGGATGGCGGCGCGCTGGCCCATATGGTGGGCGCAGAAATAGGCGACGCGGAAATCGCGGCCTGACCGGCTCAGCTCCTCAAGCGCCTTGGCGCGCCAGATGCAGCCCTCTTCCCAGACGGAGACCGGCAGCGGCGTTTTCAGATGCGCGTTGCCGCAGTTCTTGCCGGCCCAGACGAGCTGTTCCTTGAGCAGGATTTCACCCGGAACCGGGATCGTGCCGTCGGTCGCATTGAAGATCGCGAGATCGAGCCGCCGCTCGGCGACGGCACGGCGCAGATTGGCGCTGTTTTCGATCGAGACATTGACGGCGATGGACGGATAGCTCTCGGCAAAGCGCTTCAGCACCTCCGGCAGGATCAGCTCGCCCACGTCATCGGGCGCACCCAGCCGCACGACGCCGTTCATCTCCGGCATCATGAAGCGCGAGACAGCCTCGTTGCTGAGCGCGATGAGGCGGCGCGCATAGGACAGCAGCACCTCGCCGTGATGAGTCAGCACCACCGAGCGGGCGTCACGGCGAAAGAGCGAGCAGCCGAGCAGTTCCTCCAGCTTCTTGATCTGCATGGAGACCGCCGATGGCGTGCGATGCACCGTCTCGGCCGCCGTGGTGAAGTTTCCGGTCTCGGCGATCGCCACGAAGGTCTTGAGGATATCGAGTTCCAAGAGCGGGAGCGTCTGGCGCATCAGCAGGTTCATGACGGATCTCCATGGATCAGAAATTCTGAAGCAAACTGTCACTTCATTTCGTTTGATTGAAATACAGGATGGGCGGATAGTCAATCTGCAAGCACACGAATGGAAGGAAAAACGCCATGAAAACGCAGAAAACCCATGCTGGCGGCGCCGATCTTGCCGTTCTCGCCCGTGGAAACGGATTCTACTACGCAATACGGCGCTTCGTTGGCGATGCGATCGAGGCCCGACGCCGGCGTGCCCTCGCCCATCACACCGCCGAGGAACTGGCCCACCTGCCCGACTATCTCAAGCAGGACATCGGCTGGCCCACGCTTATCAAACATGAAGAACGCTGATTGATCCAATCAAATATATTCGTTTGATTGATGCATAAGGCCGCGGCATAGTGACGATCAAGGTCGCGACCTTTCGAAACCTCCCAAGCTCGAAAGGAACCCTGAAAATGGCAATAGCACTAGATCACCGCCCGGTTCGGCGTGCTGCCGGCACCGCTGAAGCCGGCAGCCTGTCGCATCTCGTCCGTGACATCGTCGAGCGGATCGCTTCCGCCTGGCAGCGCTATCGCGTGGAACGCGAATTGGAAAGCATGCCCTTCGATCTGCGCAAGGACATCGGTTTCCGTTCGTCGAACAAGATCACACGATGACGGACGACTGTAACGGCGACATGCCGAACGACCACGACGCCACAAACCGCCGGACATGACCTTCAAAAGTCTCTCCGGCGGTTTTCTTTTGGGCTCAGATCATCGGGATTGCGGGCGCTACATTTTCCGGCAGGATGCCCGTCAGCCGCGGATCGTCGAAGACCTCGATCTGGCGCCGCACCGGCGTGAAGCCCGAGCGGATATAGAAATCCAGCGCCTGCGGTGAGTCGAGCGTGCAGGTATGCACCCAGAACCGCGTAAGCCCCTGCCGCGACCATGCGCGCGCGATCGCCCGGTTCATCAGCCAGCGGCCGGTTCCCTTGCCGATGACCGCAGCCGTCAGGCCGAAGAAGGCGAGTTCGCCCACTCTTTCCTCACGGAAATCGAGCTCCATGAGCCCCTCGCCGCGCCCATCCTTCATGACGGCATAGACCTCGACATCCGGGTGATGGATGATGGCGGCAAGGTCGCTTTCCGGCATGGCAAGGCGCGAGGCCCACAGCCACTCGGTACCAATCCGCCTGTAGAGATCGCGATACCAGGCGAGATCGACATTCTCCATTCGCTCCAGACTTATGCCCGGTTGCTCGGAATCCGCGCGACCGGCCGGCGGCGCCAGCATTTCAAGACAGGTCACCACGGCGGCGAGCTTGCCCGCCGGCACATCCGAATATCCATCTGGCAGCATTGCAATCATCCTTCGAAAATCCGCTCCGTATCTGGCCGCCCGGACGCCTCTTGTCAAACGGGAACATCAGCGCGTTGCACGCGATGCCACCTGTCGCAATCCGACGATGCCAAAGTTGAAGTCGCAAATGTGCTGCAATGCACAATCGACATACACTCGGCGGAAGGTCCTGACATTTCAGCGATACGCTGCCCCTATCAGTCGTAACCGTCCTCTTTCTTGTCGCAAAAGTACTAGCGCGACGACTGTTCTCCCTGCGACCATTGTGACATTCCGGCCTCCAGCATGGACAGAGTGATGAACAAGCAAAACGTCAAGAAGCGCTCTCTCGTTTTCTTCCTCGTGCCCAACTTCTCCATGCTGCCCTTCTCGGCGGCCATCGAGACGCTGCGCATCGCCAACCGCATGCTCGGCTACGAGGCCTATACCTGGCGCCTCGCCTCGACGGATGGCCAGCAGGTGCTCTCCTCCAGCGGCATCGGCATTGAGGTGAACTCGTCGCTTGCCGACGAGCGCAAATATCTCGGCGGCGAAAACCGCCCTTCCATGGTGCTCGTCTGTTCGGGCATCTATGTCGAGGATTTCTCGAATAAGTCGGTCAACGCCTGGCTGCGCGAAGTCTATAATCGCGGCATTGCAGTCGGCTCGCTTTGCACCGGCGCCCACGTTCTCGCCCAGGCCGGCCTGCTCTCGGGCAAGCGTTGCGCCATCCATTGGGAGAACCTGCCCGGTTTCGCCGAGGCCTATCCGCAGGCCGATGTCTATGCCGACCTCTACGAAATTGACAGCAACATCTACACCTGTGCCGGCGGCACCGCGTCGCTCGACATGATGCTGAACCTGATCGACCAAGATTTCGGCGAAAACCTCGTCAATCGCGTCTGCGAACAGGCCCTGACCGACCGCGTGCGCGGGCCGCACGATCGCCAGCGCCTGCCGCTGCGCGCCCGCCTCGGCGTACAGAACGCCAAGGTGCTGTCGATCATCGAACTGATGGAAGGCAATCTGTCCGAACCGCTGTCGCTTCTCGAGATCGCCGACAGTGCCGATCTCTCGCGCCGCCAGATCGAGCGCCTGTTCCGCCAGGAAATGGGCCGCTCGCCCGCCCGTTACTATCTCGAAATCCGGCTCGACCGGGCGCGCCACCTGCTCGTCCAGTCCTCCATGCCGGTGGTGGAAGTGGCGGTCGCCTGCGGCTTCGTCTCCGCGTCGCACTTCTCCAAGTGTTATCGCGAACTCTACAACCGCTCGCCCCAACAGGAGCGCGCCGAGCGTAAGCTGACGCTTTCGGCCATTGCTCGCTGATCGAATGGGAAAAATCCAGCGTCCCCGCCCGTCCGGCGGGGATCAGCTTGCCAGGGCGCTCATCAGTGAAAGTTCAGAGAACACGCGGTTCCGACCGGCATGTTTGGCCATGTAGAGGAACTGGTCGGCGGCATTCAGATAATTGTCGAAGGTTTCCCGTTCGGCTATGACGGCAAGGCCGGCCGAAACGGTGATGGTCAATGCCTCGCCATCGGCGATGATCGGCTGAGCCGCAAGCTCCTTGCGCAAATGCTCGCAGCAATCGAGCGCGGCTTCCAATGACAGACCGTGGAAGATGATCCCGAACTCCTCGCCGCCGAGCCGCGCCAGCAGATGCCGGTCGTTGAGCCGGTGCTTGAGACGACGGGCAACAGCCTTCAGCACGACATCGCCGACCTCATGGCCATAGGTGTCGTTGAGACGCTTGAAATGGTCGATGTCGAGAATGGCGATCGACATGGGTTCGCCACGTCGCACCGCCTGGTCAACAAGCCGGGGGCCGGCCTCGAAGAAGTAGCGCCTGTTGTAGATATCGGTGAGATAGTCCCGCGCGGCGATGCGATGCAGCGACTGAACGCGCTTCTGAATCGCGGCGACATGGAAGATGCGGCTGTTGAACTCTTCCTCCAGGAAGGGTTTCTGAATGTATTCATCGCCACCGGCCCGCAGGAAACGCGCCGCGACCATGCGGTCCGTTGCGGTGGAAAGGCCCACAACCCGCACGGTGTCGTCGCCATGACGCTGGCGGATTTCCTGCAGCAACGCGAAGCCGTCCATATCGGCAAGATCGAGATCGCAGACCACCATGTCGATGCCGCTGTTGGAATCGAGAGCTTCAAGCGCCGCCGCCCCGCTTTCGACCGCCGTGATCTGGAAGCGCTGCTTGGCAATCAGACCGACATGCTTATGAAGGCTGTCCAAATCCGAATCGACGACGAGCACGCGCGTTTTGCCGCTGGTCAGGATGCGATCCACCGCCAGCACCAGCTGTTGCATGGCGGCCGGGCTGTCCTTCACCACATAATCCAGCACGTTCTTGGCGAGGATCTGGTCGCGCGTCGCATCGCTGAACGAGCCGGTGAAGACCAAGGGCGCGATACCTTTGGAGATCACATAATCAAGCGCCTCGCAGTTGGGCGCATCGGGAAGATTGAGATCGAGAACGGCGAGCGCGAATTCCGGCGCGTCAGTCTGGAAGATGGTGCGCACTGCCGCCATACTGGGGCAATGGATTACCGAAAGGCCGAGCTCTTTTTCCAGGCGATATTTGAGCGCCGTGGAAAACATGCGGGAATCTTCCACGAGCAGCACATGCTGGCCGGAATGGCGCAGAAATGCTGGTCCTCGCTGCGGATTTGAGTCCACGTCCACCCGTTCACTATCCTGATATTATTGTTCCCGTCGGCACGCATTACAAACCACTGGTTTTACCAAGTGGTTAATCTCGCGAGAAATATCTTACGCTACGTAAGGGACAGATCTGGGTGGAGTTTGGATCGGTTTGGGGTTTCAGGCTTTCTGCCGCTGCTGCGCCGTTCTGATCTGGGTCAACGTATCGAGGTTCTGATTCACGCGGCAGTAGAATTCCTCGTCGATGAAAGGCCGCATGATAAAGTCGTTGCCGCCGGCCTTCAGGAAGCGGGCGGAGAGCAGTCGGTCCGTCGAAGAGGATACGCCAATGATGCGCAGCTGGTGCGAGCCAACCGTCCCGCGAATGCGCCGCGTCAGCTCGAAACCGTCGATATCGGGCATGTTGTAATCGGTGATCATCAGCGCGATGTCGGGATTGGTTTTGAGCAGTGCGAGCGCCGTCGAGCCGTTCTCCGCCACGCTGACACGGAAATTGTAGCGCTTCAGCCGCGTCGATAGCAAGGCGCGGGCGGTGGCACTGTCATCGACGATCAGCACGTGGTGCTGGTGATTGGTCAGGAACCGACAGACGGATTCCGCCAGCATATCGACTGCGAAGACATTGTCTTTCAGAATATAGTCGACTATCTCCTTGGACATCAACTGATCGCGCGTCGTCTGCTGGAAGGTTCCCGTAAAGACGATCGTGGGAATACTAAGGTCAACAAGATAGTTAAGCGCCTCCCCCTTCTCCGCACCTGGAAGATTGATGTTGGAAATCGCCAGCGTGATCTTTTCGGAAGACTTGTCGTAAGCCAGTTCAAGCTCTTCAAAGCTGCGGCAAATTTCGACATCGATGTCAAAAAGCTCTTTGAGCCTCTTTGAAATCATGGAAGTGAAGACATTTGAGTCCTCCGCAACAAGAATACGATGATGCGAGAGAGACGCGCCGGAATACTGCATCCCGGAAATGCCGATAAACGCCATGATATGCCTTCGTAATTTGAGTGTTCCCCAAGCTAAGGCGTAACCACAACCCTTTGCGAAAGCGTTAAATTTAGAGAGCATGAAAAAGCGTAGCGATGTTCCTTTCCCCGCTCCGTTTGTTCTCCGCGCAAAGGAAAAAGGCGCGGAATTGCTTCCGCGCCACTCTCGAAAAAATCGTCGTCCAATGTTTACTTGACCGACGCAGAGCCACCCTGGATTTCGACATCCTCACCGCCGTTCAGAGCGATACGGTCGCCGTTGGGCAGGGTGACGAAGCAGCCCGACGGGCAGATCGTCTCCGTGGAACCGGGTTCCAACGCGATCTCCGCGCGGTTTCCGTCTTCCACGACCACCAGAACCTGGGTATCGGCGTCCTTGTTGGTGACGGTGGCAGCCATGGCCGGAGCGGTCATCGCAGCCGACACGAGCAGCATCATGATCATTCGCTTCATTATCGCCCGGCGCCCGGCGCCGCCCCTGTTCAACAAGCCCGGGAGAAACAGTACCGTTCCTCAATCGGATTTGCATCACGTTTTATGCGGGGACGGCTGAATGCAGCGTGAATGCGGCATTCATGTGCCGGAAATCAGGCCTCGGGCTCTTCCTCCGCCCTCGGGCGGCGCATGCGCGCCGCGGGCTTGGCAAGCTTTTCGGTCGCCTGATCAAGCAGAGCGGTAATGATCTCGGCCCCCTCGGGCGAAATCTTGATCGGCACTTCCGGCGCGGCCGGGCCCCCAAGCGGGATCTCTTCCGCACGGAAGCGTTCAAGAATGGCGGTGCGAAGCTCCGATTTTACGGCCGTACCATTCAGGATATCGGCCAGATAACCCCTCACCTCGAAATCCAGCGTGGCCGAGGAAAACGCCTGGAAGACGATCACGGGTTCGGGATTGCGCAAGAGGCCCTGCTGGGCCCGGACAACCTCCGTCAGGACCTCCTGAATGCGGCGCGGATCGTTACCGGCGTGAACGCTGAGCACAATCTCTACGCGACCTAGCTTGTTGCGGTGCGTCCAGTTGCCGACCTGACCGTTGATGAGCACTGAATTCGGCACGATGACCGTCTGGCGCTGAAAGGTCTCGATTTCGGTGGCGCGCACAGAGATGCGGCGCACGAATCCCTCAGTCGTGCCGGCCACCACCCAGTCCCCCACCTTGAAGGGGCGTTCGGCAAGCAGAATGAGGCCGGAGACGAAGTTTGATACGATGTTCTGGAGACCAAAACCGATACCGAGGGAAAGCGCACCGGCAACGAGGGCAAGGCTGGAGAGATTGATGCCGGCCGCCGATATGCCGACGAGGCCGGCAATGGCGACACCGGCATACCCCACCGCCGTGCGCACGGAATTGCGCACGCCGGCATCGACCTGACTGCGCGCCAGCACATTGCCGTCGATCCATTTCTGAAACCATCGTGTGACGATGAAACCGAGCGCAAAGAGCGCTATACCAGCAAGGATGCCGATCAGAGAAATCGTAATGCTGCCGATGCGGATTTCCGTGAAAATCCGATAGGCCCAGGATTCGATATCGGCGACCTGAAAGCCCCATTGCAGCAATACCAGCGGCACGAAGCAGACGAAGATCAGCAGATAGATCGCAAGGCCGGCGGCAAGACCGATTTGGTCGAGCGCCACCGGGCCAAGACCAAAGCGCTGTTCCAGCCGCTTGCCGACATTCGTCGCACCGAAGGCATCCGGCGCGGAAACGGCGCGCCCGGAAAGGAACCCGATATAGGCCGTCACGACGATCGCACCGGTCACCACGATCTGCGTCGCGACGAAACGCGCCATGCCGACATAGCCGAGCAGCGAGGAGAAGATCAGACCGAGCCCCGTCAGGATGAGCAGCACGAAGATCGAGCGTGGCCACGGCCGGCCCGGCGCATTCGGCGCCTCGCCCTGATGCAGGACGGGCCGGATGAAGGCGGTCATGACCAGGAGCACGCCGATGATCAGCGAGGCGAAGAAGCTCTTGACGACCGTCAAAACGACCGGAGACCCCAGCACTTCGCTGATCGAGCCGAGGAAGTAATCGGCACCGTTGACGAGCGCCATGCTGAAGATCGAGAGCCACAACAGCTGCGCGCCGCGGTCGGAAACCCGGATCAGGCGCCAGTGCCCGTCGGCGGGCGAAAGGACGGCATTCGCGAGCTGCGCGACGAAATAGATGGCGACCATCACACCCAGCGCAGTGGCCACCAGCGGTGCAATGTCCGAACGCAGAACGTTGAACGTATCCAGGAAGAAGTAACTGGCTCCAGCAAAGGCACTTGCCGCCATGGTCGGCAGGATGGTCGACCAGAAGGCGACGGAGAGACGCGTGATGTAGTGCGGCTTTTCCTGCTGCGCGACGCGGGTGATGTAGGGCGAGAACAGCCGATAGCTACCGGACAGCAGCACGAGTGCGGCCATCAGCGAAAGGGCCACGGCACCGAACAGCTGGGTCCGCTTGAACTTCCAGACAAACTGCAGCCAGGCCGTTACGGTTCGGCCAAGCGTCGCTGTCTCGTCCATGACAGCGCCTGAGGCCTCGCTAAACAGTTCCGTGTTGATGTCGGTGCGCTTCAGGATCGCGTCGGTGAAAAGCTGCCGGCGAATTTCCGTGATGCGATTGGAAAGCTTCGTCGCCTCGATGGAGAGATTTTCGGCCTCGCCGGTCAGCGCGTTGATCTCGTTGCGCTCCGCGGTGAGTTTCTTGCGTTCCTCCTTGACGACATCAGCCTCGGGCGGTGCACCTTCGGCCGGCGGATCGCCGAGTTCCGCCTGGCGGGCCTTGATCGCTTCGAGACGGGGACGGGTCGCAACCGAGGTCGCAAGGATCGCCCGGTTCAGCGTCTCGGCCTCGACCTTCAGCGCAACGAGCCGGGCATCGTCATCCTGCGCCTTGTCGACCCGCTCGCGAATGCTGTTCAGCTGCGCACTCGCCTTGTCGAGATCGGCGCTGGCCTGTTCGAGCTGCGTCGTGTCGGTCGCCGGTACCGCCGGCGTCTGGGCGACAGCCGGCGGTGCAGCAAGCAGCAGAACGGTAAGAAGGATGGAAACGATACGGGAGATCGGCAAGAGGCCATCCTCGATGAACAAAAACAGGCGACGCATCGCAGACAGGCGATTCTGTTCCCCTTCTAGCCATGATTGCGGCCATTTTAAACCGGTCAGGCCGCGTTGCCGCTGCATCGCCAATGAACTCAGGCGTGTCGACCGTACACCAAAGCCTCGCCTTGCAGCATTTTCCGACGCCGACGTGGCGCCGCTTCGGCTTGAAACGCGTTAGAAGCCGGACCCAGGTTCGGCGAGATAGGCAACTTCCGCCGGCGTCGAAACGCGCCCGACGAAGCCGTTGCGATGCGGAAAACGGCCGTAGGTCGCAATCACCTCGCGGTGGCGCATCGCATAGTCCAGATACATCTCGTCGCCATGCGCTTCGAAGAGCTTCACCGAAAGATCCTGATCAGCGAGATCTTCCGAATGCTCAAATGGCATGTAGAAGAAATGCCGGCGATCATATGCGACCCCCTTGTCAGCCCCCGCCTCCACCGCCAGACGCGCCTCACGCAATGCGATCCAGTCCGTCGCAAAGGCCATCGGCGATGCGCGGTACATATTGCGCGGAAACTGGTCGAGCACGATCAACGCGGCAAGCCGCGCCTCAGGATCTGCCCGCCATTCCGGCGTCACTTCGCGGGAAAGCGCCAGATGGGTGGCAGCGAACTGCTCATGCACACGCGCATCCAGCTCCGGCGTCGACTGAAACCAGTCCTTGGCGGTCAGCACCCCGCACCAATAGCCGACCACCTCCTGCGGCGTCCTGATCCTGCCGTCACTCATGCGCTTTCACTCCGTTTTCTTGAGTTGAGATATGGCGACAGGAAGGAGCATGACAAGAGCAAAACATTACCGTCAACAACGTCTGCGGTGCCGACGATTTCCGGTCCCCTGGTCGGGTTGCGCGACCAACCTTTTTTGCCTTGTTCTCCCTACAGGCACCATCCTTCTTGGACTGGCACCGTTGTTTCAAAAGCTCTTTCCCGGGCGAGAGGCGAAAAGGACGACATCTACAATCCGGAGCAAGAATGCCAGCCGACATTGAAACGGACGCAACACGCACAGCGCTCAAGGCACTCGATACCACAAGCGTCAAGCTGCATTCCTATGGAACGCACCGTCGCCGGCGAAGGCCAAATGGGAACCTTCGTGTGGGAGGATGGGATTACGCTGCACAGATCACAGCCAACATGCAGGAAGGTCTTCTTTTCAAAGCTGGGGGCGTAATCAGCGACAATGGCGCCTGGGTGCACCAGTTAGAAGGCGAGCCGCACATCGGCATGTGGGCGCAATGACCTCGGCCGCAGACAACAAAACGGCAATTGAGGCCGCGATCAATTGCTTTGCGGCAATTTATCCGACCCGAGCGAGAACGCTGCGAATCCCGCAAGACGTTTTCAGTTTCAGCTCTCTGTCGATCCCCGTGATAGCCACCGTTTTCTCTTTTCGGGGAGAACTTCTGGAACGGCCATCTTCACTGCACGGACGTAACGGCAACGCCCGCGACTAGCGTTCTTTGCCAAGTGGTCAAAATGATAGGCATCAGCCCGGCTTCCGATGTCGCATACACGAGCGTCAAGAAGGTTGGCGTAGAGCTCGACAAGGGCCTTCGGAAACGCTCGACGTTGCTCCGTGCGGACGTTTGGATGGTTAGGTAGCGCGAAATGTTTCCAAATCAGCCAGTTGGCGCGGCATGAGGAAGACCTATCAAAAAGCTAAGTCTGGAGTAATCCACTTCGTGATCGCGACATTCATTATTGGGATGGTTTTGCTGACGCACATGATGTTCTGGACGCCAGGCGAGACGAACTTCGCACAACGACAGCCAAGCATGATAGCCGGTTCCGCGCGGCGAACGTCAAATGACCTTATTTCATTTCTTGCTAATGCCGCGACATGCGCGCATGATTGATTTTCCAGCAGCCATCGAAACGGGCGCTGCTGTTTGAGGGCTTGCTACCCTGGCCCCAAGCGAGAGGAGGACTACATGTCTTCCGACTTCATTCTTCGCCAAAATCGATATCTCATTGCTACGACTGTGTCGCAAATCGTTGTTGCGGCGAGCATCATGATGATCGTCTACGTTCTTGCGGATGGTTGGCTTTGGTAGGCCTGCGGCTGGCCAGCCGGAAAGCAGCCGCGAGATTTCGAAGCGCTGCCTATCGGCCACTCCCGACCGCCGCGAATGGCATTGCAACAGAGGCCGGTAAGCTTCCGGACGAGTGTCTCATGAGAACGACCGAAACCGAAATCACATTCATCAAGCCGTTCCAGCTTGAACCGCTCGTTGAACTACAGGAGGCCGGAACCTACCGGCTTATCGTAGATGAAGAACTCATCGCCGGTTTAAGCTTCCCCGCATACAAGCGTGTTGCCACCCACCTTGAAATACCACGCATCTCGGCGTCTACCGTCGTCCGGCAACGCCTTCAGGTTTCCTATAACGAGATCCATCGGGCTCTAGCCCTTGATGCCAGCAACGCTGCTGCCTCGGGGCGTGAACCGTCTGCCTAACATTCGGGCGAATACCGCCCTGCGAAAGGATAAACTCATGTCTTACGTGATTTCCAACGTGAACTTTAGCCCGGCAAGCAACCGCATAATAAATCAGATGCTTCAAAAGGCTGGGTACGTCACAGGGAGGATGACACCCCTCGTCGGCCCGTTAGCAGAGCAATCCCGCGTCGTACTGCAACGCTTCATGGCTGGCGTTCTGGATCGCGATGATAAGCATTATCCATCAGGTCCGATTGCCGGAGCAAAATACGGACGCCCCTGATTAACGCGCACCTCTTGCCTCGACCCACCTGAACTCAGCGTAAGGGTCCTTACCGCATCAAGCGCCTACGCCACGTGGAGGCGATAGTTCGCCCAGACGCTACGACCAATCGCCATCTCGGTTGCCCATTCGGCATCGGATTCGTTGAGTAGCGTCAGAAAACCACTGTTAGCCTCGATCTCATCCGGGCTACGAAACCCTTGCTCGCACTCCTCGCAGTGTCCGTAGACATCGCCTGTATCGACCTCGCGGAACAGGAACAGCCGACCATTTCGACAAGCTGGGCAATCGCCAACATGATACTTAGCCATGAGGCTATCGTGGATGGATCGGCCAGGAAAGTCTAGGCACGTAGACCCGGCTACGTCCTGGCTTGGCCGCTGGGCTTTGGCGACGTCACCCTCAGATGGCTTTGGAATGGGTACGACGGGGATTTCGCTCCATCCAGTTGAGCTACGTCGCGAACGCTCGATCAAGGCGCTCGTCCGATTCCAGACTTGTTGGGATTTTTGGCCGTGCCTGTCATCCGCACGTCTCCCGCCGAAGCGCGGCAAGCTGCTCTTTTTTCTTCTGCCGATACTCGCGGAAATATGCGCGGCGCTGGTCGGCCTGGACGCTTGTGGGCTTAATGCCGAGATCAAGGTCAGCACGGGCAGCCATGAGGTTATAGGCCTCGCCCTCGTCGATGCCGCATGCCTGTGCTGTTGCTGCGCTGTCTCAGCCATGAAGGGCTTAGGCTTCGAGGAACGTAATGGCCATGCCGCCACCTCCTCAATTTTTTCAACGGCAATCACCTGGCTGATCTTGAAACCGGAAAAACTCAAAAATAAATCTCCGACCGGCGCTCGATTTCGGCGCCCCCTTGTTGATCACCAACGTTTTCAGTGAGGTAGAAATGAACTCGAAGGTATTTGATAAGCCTGTCTATCTGAAGGAACGCAGGGACCTGATCAGAGAGATAACGTGCTTGGAAGACGCCATCGACTTTCTGGAAGAATGGCCTGAACGGGACCGTGACATAGTGCACGATGCTACCTTGAAGAGCTGCTACATGGCTTTCGACGGCCACAAGCCCGTAAAAATCGGTCGCGATGCCATCCGCGCCTTCGGGGAAAAGAAGGGCATTCTCGCGAAGTCTCCCGGCATTCAGCCGTGGATGATCCGCTCGCGCTCTGGAGGGGAGCGCGTTTCGCCCTAAATCGGTTGGGCCCAGGCCGGAGGTCGCCGCTGCGGCCTCCGCGCCATATGCGCTCGTCCGAAAGCAAGAGAATGGATATGAGCCGACATTATCTGGCAAGACGATATGTCGTCGAACAGACCCCACTCATCGCTGGGCAACGTCACTCCCAGCGAGTTCGCGATAAAAATGGCTCTGGAAAACAGGCCGCATGAGTCCAGATTGAAAACCAAGACTTTCCTGAAATCTGGAGGGAATTGGGGGCTCAGGTCAATTTATTTATTTCATAGAAAAAATGCGGCAAAAGGCCGCCTTTACGCGACCGCTCGTACCACTGTAAAGTTATATATTGGCCGACGCAGCACGAATTACCTCCTTTATATCACGCGATAGATTGCGCGCCACTTCCTTGTCAACGCCGGCAAGCAGGACGAGAGCCCACCGTGCCGCGTTTAGATGGATTTCTCGGACAGGCGCCTCACCGCGCTCAACTTTCAAGTATACCATCGGAGATGACCCAATTTCTTTTGCAAATTCCTCAATCGAAAGCGTCGAAACTTCTCTCATCCACTTTAAAGATTTAGCGGTCATTTCAGAATGACGCCTTCATTAGTACTCTCCTCAAAATATCACTCACGAACCATACTCTCTTGGAGAGTTTTCAAATTCTTCTTTGTCACCTCCCACAGCATGTCTCGGCGCTCCGCAATTTTAGACCGAAGCCTACTTTCCTCTTTGATAAAAGTTTTCAATACCGATATCATTCGATCAACGGACTCCTCCGGTTTTTTGCGGTCGAACGGCGCGGACATGCTCTCTTCCCCGAAATACTGAAAAGCGAGAGGACGACGAACCGGCCTCGTGTTTAAAAAACTTGCAGGCGTGTCAAAAGACGTGAATGGCAAGAAGCCGTGTAGGCGATTTCCGAAGGCAAAGCGGTATCCGCTGAAGTCACGCGCCAGATCGGCATCTTGGTGCAGCCTGTTAGGAAACGACTTCGTCCGATTCGCTCGGATCGCCTTTAATCGTCCGTCTTCAGAATATTTCGGAGAATTGAAGCATCCCTCCCCTCGAAAGAGGTCGGCCGCCGCCTCGTTCACATCCGTTGCGTGATTAGCGAACAGGACCGGAGTCAAACCCTCCGCCCTGACTGCTTTGACGAAACGCTTGATGGGATGGATGGCTATTTCCTCGGCCGTCAACTTGCCAAAGCCTAAATTTATGGCCACTCTATCCGACGCCTGATGCTTCATGCCGTAGACGCGATCCAGAAAAATCGATGGACACGGTTGGAAAATCAGCTTTCGGTGATCTTCATGCGCGATATGCCCTGATATTTTCTTTATGTCAGCATCGCCACGGAGGAACAACCATCTGCTCACTGTCGCAAGATGGGCCAACAGTTTTTCGGAAGCGCCGAAAAAATCTCTATAGCCGGGGGCTGCGTTTGTCCCGCTGCCGAAAAAGAACACGCGCCTATCCTGTCTCGACCAATCGTCCAGGAGTTTATGCGTTACGTGCTGCGCAAATATTCGGCCTGGCTCATTGGAATCGTCGGATCCGGAGACGATTCCGCCAGGTCCGAAGATAATGTTCCGGCTGAAACATATTTCATCGTATTTTTGATTCTTGATATGGCATACCGTGGGTGGAACAGATGGCTCAATATAACCGCAAAGCAGGCGCTGTGCTGTGTAGCCGATCAGGTTGTCTCCCGCGTTTCCTGCGTCTCGGAATGTTATGTAATCGAAATGCATTTCCTGTGACACCCTGCTCTGAGCTATAGTTTGTAGTCCTCTATAACTGTGACCGCGGCCTTGAGCCAAGCTTAAAATCGACGATCTATCGTCAAATGCCCTTAACGGATCGAGACATAGCACTAGGTAATGCCATAGTCGGCGTCGTCAGATATCTGACCGCCAGCGCTCCGCAGATCGACAAGGCCACCAGTTCCCGAATCTTGTGGGAGCGCCACGACAATGTCGACAGGACGACATCCGATAGGGAGATCGTCATGAAGGGCAGACTGGAAGAGCCGAAGGCGGGTCACACCTTGGTCGCTGCGGGCGCTTTGGCCGTCGCCGGGCTGCTTATCTCGACATCCCGACTTGGATCTTGTTTGGGTTTTGAGGCCTATGGCGCTTGGGTAAGCGGTCGCATATGTCGATCTCGCTTAATGTAGCAACTGTTGAACTAGGCTTTGCCCGTGCGTTTGATTTAGGCCTTCTTCCGTCCTATATGGAGTACGCGCCAATTTTCGTTGAACCCTCCATGGATATCTACCCAGATTATTTGGCGCCTGTCGTCCGAAACAACAACGGGGTTAGAGAACTGGCGCGCGTCCGATGGGGCATGCCGAGCTCGAGCCAAGCCATTTTCCAGGCCGCCACGAAGCGAGCGGACAAGCTCCGTGCAAAGGGCAAGGATTTCGATTTAAACGATCTTTTGAAGGTAGAGCCGGACGGCGGAACCACAAACGTTCGAAACACCAGCTCGAAGCATTGGAAACGCTGGCTCGGTGTCGAACACAGGTGCGTTGTGCCATTTACCCGATTTGCAGAACCAGATCCGGCAATGAAGCCGGACGGAGGCAGGACTCCCAACGCATGGTTCGCTCTCGATGCTACCGAGCCGCTTGCGTGGTTTGCTGGAATATGGGTGCCGCAGTGGGAAAGTGTGCGGAAAGTGAAGGAAGGACTGATCAAGGCCGATCTCTTCGCGTTCCTGACGACTGACGCCAACGGTATTGTTGGCCCTATCCATGAGAAGGCAATGCCGGCGATCCTCCGCAATCAGCAAGAGGTCGAACTGTGGCTGACTGCTGATTGGCCGGAGGCGAGCGCATTGCAGCGGCCGTTACCCAATAACGATTTAGTAATCGTTGAGAGAGCGGTACCAGTCGGCGCCGCCGAAACTACTCAACCGAACCTGCTATGAACGACCTCGACACGGCACACTTTGCCGGTGAACGTGCTGATCGCAGACAGGCTTGATACAAACTTAGGCCCGCAAGAACCCGCACATTGACCTATTAATGCCCATCATCCAATTTTAAGCTTCGCTAAAACGTCGACGGATGAATTATGCCACATCGCAGTAAGTATGTTGGTCGCCAGTGTACCGCTTGTTCTCGATAAACTTGAGAGAGGCGTGCATCCAACTGCGGCAATCCGCTCGGAAGCCTCATCAACTTCTGACGATGCCTAAGGCGCGAAGCCGCCTCTTACCAAGAAGGCGACAATGCCGGTAACGATCCCGCCGACAATCAGCCGGTTGATCCATGTGAGCGACGTCTGAATATCGTGCACGGACTTTTCGAGGCCGGAGAAGCGGTTGTCGATGCGGGTCTCCATCGCGTTCCACTTCTCGTCATGGCGTGCCGATTCGATGTCGCGCTGCTGCTTCCAGGTTTCCAGCAACGTCAGACGTTGGAGCAATCCTTGAAGCGAGTGTTCGGCGCTCACCATCCGGCTGCGGAGGTCGGGCTCATCCGATGGGCTCATGTGGCCCATCCGAGGCGTTTGGCGACGGCATAGAGGCTTTCCACGCCGGCCGAGATCAGAGCGCCGATGCCGGCGGCAATCTCGGGGTCATTTTCGATCATATGGGCGATGTCTTCGGGCAGGATGCCCTTGAGAATGAGATACCCCGCGAGATAGCGCAGGAGGATTCGAGCTGTAACGGCAGAGGTCATTTGCGCCATCCTGTGATGATGTTGAGAAGAACGGTGAGCAGAGCCGATAGCCAGCCGCCGGACGGCACCGGGCCTTGGGCAATGACAGGGGGCTTCTCGGGTTCGGCGGGCTTGGGCTTTGACTCAGGGATCGGGATTGCGGAGGACGCGGCTCCCCCGGCATAGCCAGCATCGCGCAGGGCCTTTTCGAACGCTTTGGCATAGCCGGCGATCAGCGCGGCCCTGTCCGTCCCGTTGACGATCCGGCGAGCGCCCTCGTAGTCGGCCCGGCCGTCGCTGATATAGTCGGACAGCGATTTGCCGGTGAAGCTGCCAAGCTCCATGCCGACGAAGAGGATTTTCACCGCAGTCGAAAGCTCCAGCGCCTTCGAAGGGTCCTTGACGAGATCGACGCCGATCAGCAGCCCGAGCTTCGAGTAATTCGGGTGATGCGTGATCTGGACGAGGCCGCGGCCGAACCACGATTTTCCGTTCGCGTCCTTCCGCCAGTAAGGCGTCTTCACCCACGGCAGCTTTCCGCGCTTCCACGCGCTCTCCAGCGCCCGGATTGCGTCGTCGTCGGTCGTCGCGAGGGTTTCGCGGACGGCCTGCATGGTGTGCGCGCTCTCGTGATAGGCCGTGGCGAGGATGTAGGCGAGATGCCGGAGCGGCGTCCCTCGCCTCTCCGCCTCGTCAAGGATGGCTTCGACACCCTGCGCCTGGCTTTGAGAAATAGACGTGCCTAAGATGCCGGACGCGCGAGCGCGCGCCGACTCATAGAATGCGCTGCGGTTCATGAGCGAATTCCTCTTGTTGGATTAGTAGCCGAGCGTAATCAAGCGCTCCTGCACCTGCAGGGTCGTGGTCATGGGAACTCCTTTTGGGATTGGTTTTTCAGCCCGCCGGGATCGACGGGAAAACGTCATTGACGTAGGCCTTGAGTGCATTGCCCGGCGCAGCGTTTTCCGCGGCGGATGCGCTCGCGATGGCGACCATGGGAAGGCCCTTACCGACACCTTCCCCGTGGTCCCGTCGACCAGGTCAGGGGTGCGGCGGGCGACGAGGAGACGGTGCACAACACAAGATTGGGGCAGCCTGCCGCCGGACACCTTGACCGGCAGCCCTTAAAATGAGACGTCGAGGTTCCGATGAGACGGAGTGAGCAAGTGCCAGTTGATACTGTTGACCTTTGCCCAGGCGTACGCGTTCTGAAGCACTCGGCCGCAACAGCAAACGTTGTCGCCTTTGGTGGTCTCAGGCCGCAAGGCGGGTTTGGAGCGCCAGCCTTCGAGTTCGTCAGGACACTATCCGAGCTTTCGTACAACGTCGTTTTCGTTCGAGACCTCACCCAGAGATGGTTCAATTTTGGGATCGATAATTTTTCGTCCGATATGGACGACACGGCAACACAGATCACTGCCGTCATACAAAGGTCTTTGGACCCAAGCTTACCGCTTTATACCATCGGGAACTCTGCCGGAGGGTACGCCTCAATCTTCTACGGCGAGGCATTAGCGGCGCATGTCGCGCTGGCAATATGCCCACAAACCCTGATTTCCATGCCAACGTTGCAGCGATTTGGAGACAAAGGCTGGCCACAACTAACGAAGTTCGAGCCGACCGTCCCAGATCTCCGCGCACATGTGACGGGAAGGGCAAGGAAGATTCACATCGCCAGCGGATGGGAGAAACCTGCTGACATGGTGCACGCGGGGAATCTCGCAGGATGCGCAAACGTTGCGATAGAACCCATCAGAGCCAAGCACGACGTTGCGACGAAGTGGCAGGCCACCGAAGGTGGACTTGCCATGAGAGTCAAAGAGCGATTTGAGTCTTAGGTTCAAGTAAGACTCAAATCACAGACTTGCGCTTGCGCTCGCGCTAGACTGCTAAAGCGCGCATCGCGCCTTGGATACCGCTCTGGTTTCGCACTTGCGTATGTCGCGATGAAGAGCGTCTCCTATTGTAACTAGAATCATGCTGTAAGATCATAAATTGGCCATCGCAGCGCGAATTACTTCTTTGATATCCTGCGGGAGCTGGCGCGCTACTTCCTTGTCAACTCCAGCAAGCATTATGAGGGCCCACCGCGCCGCATTTAGATGCACGTCACGTGCGACTGCTTCGCCGCGTTCCATTTTCAAATATGCTTGTGGCGATGAACCAATTTCTTTAGCAAAATCTTCCGCGGACAGCGAGGACGACTCTCTCAATTCAATTAAGTGGTGATTACTCACTCTACATTGCCTCACGCTTTCGCAGAATTCGCTTCTATCATGCAGTGCGGGGAACAAGCAATCGTCCGTCAATCAACCCCACCATAAACGCTGGGCGACGAAACTCACCATATTACGCCCGTTGAGTATTTGCCACTAGATTGGCGCACACCCAAATAATCGTTGGTCTCGGTCGATCATGAATCTCGGATTCAGGCGTCGCAGATGAATTCGGTGGAACGCGAACTTCGTCGACGTACAACGTCAACTCCCTCTGTCTTGTAATCCCGTTTGAGAGCAGATACGCAACATACTAATTGATCGCTAGACTGCTTTCGCGTGAGGAATTTATGAGAATTGCGCTATTGAACTCGCTTTTCCCCAAGCTCGGAATTGGTGGCTCCGAGATGTCAACGTTTTACCTCGCTCAGGGATTGAAGAAACTCGGACATACCGTGCAAGTTTTCACTCAAAGCGCTTCCGCTGAAGACGTAGAAGAAATACACGAGGGCATCGACGTTTACCGCTGCGGTTCTCCCCTAGGGCATGGGCCCAACATCTTAGCGGAGCCGCGTCTGCAGCGTATGTATTCCGCCAATCCAACGAAGCCGAAAAGCCTATCATCAAGGATGGCGCCCACCATTCTTGAATTCCAGCCAAACATCATCCACACAAATGTCATCGGTGATCTGCCGGGATTCTGGAAATTGGCTTCAGACTACGGAATTCCAGCGATCCACACTCTAAGGTCCTACACGCTCCTTTGCCACCGTCGCATGCTCAGGGGAGAAGCGCCTTGTGCGCGCCAATGCTCAAATTGTCTCACTTCGTCCCGCGCCGAAGGACGCGGCCGGTCCGACGCTGTCACCGGCGTTGTGGCCATTAGCAAGCACGTTATGGATGTACATAGACAAGCCGGCTGGTTCTCGAATGTCCCGGTGAGGAGCATTATTGCCAATAGCTATGAGCAGGTGGCCGCTGAAACTGATCAACAGTCCAGCGGACGCGAATACGAATTCGGCTATATCGGTCGCATACATGAAACCAAGGGCGTTGACATTTTCCTCGATGCGCTTTCCGCGGTGACCACAACATTGGGGAGACCGATCCGCGCCCTCATTGCCGGAGACGGCAATCCGGGATACGTCGCCAATCTAAGATCCCGATATGAGACAGATGCTATCCACTTTGGCGGATATATGCCGCAAGACAACTTCTTTTCGAGGGTGAAATTCTGTGTAGTTCCATCCGTCTGGTATGAGCCATTCGGCCGCGTTTTCATAGAAGCCTTGCACCACGGCGTTCCGGTGGTTGGCTCGAAGCGGGGAGGCGGCGCGGAAGTCCTTAGTGCGTCCACCGGCTGGCTGTTCGATCCCGGACAACGCTCGCACTTGCAGGAGGCCTTGATAAAGGCATCGACCTTGTCGTCTTCACGCTACGACGCTATGGCTATAGCTTGTCTCAAGAGCGCTGAATCCTACTCCGTAGAGGCTATCGCAGAAGCGTATACCGATTTTTACCTCAAATGCTTGGGAATATCGAAGTGAAGGTACTCGTAGTCGCAACATCTCCCCTTCAGGTTCAGAACGGTATTCAGTACATTAGGCAAACAAATGGAGACTTCTCCCGATCAGTTCTGGCCCACGTGGGTTCTGCCCGCGATGAGGACAACGAACGTGCATTGACAATAGCTAATCGTGAGGCATGGGCAAGGATCGGCCGCTTTCCTCCATTTAGACCACTGAGGAGTAAGGACTTCGTCACGGTCGAAGATTGGCGCCGCGAGGAAACCTCTAACCGAGCTATATTCATCGAGGAAATCGCGCGTTTCTTCACCGAAGTAGGCACATCTCATTTTGAGACCGTTCTGCTTGGGGATTATCGCCCGATGTCCTTCAGGCAGTTCTTGCAGGCCACTGAGCACGGACGTCCTGAGGTTGTCTTGCTGGATGACGGGTCCGTATCACGGTATGTCATGCGCTTTCGCGAGACGGGGGCGGGTAAAGAGGAAGCGACTCGCGGAATCTTGCCTCACCTCGGGGCGGAGGATCCATTCAGGATTATGGAGCCGACCTCCCTCACCTACTTCACCATCTACGACGAACCGATCGCGCAAAGTGATAAAATACTGCTGAATAAACAGTATGAGGGTGCCGCATACCAAGATCTCCGTCTCCTTGACAATGAGGTTTGGATATGCGGCGCTAATCATGTCGAAGCTCGCCTAGCAAAGCAGAATGAATACATCGCCATTTGTGCCGCCGTCCGATCATGGTTTCCCGATAAAGTCGTTCGATATTTCCCTCATCGCCGCGAGCAAGCCGAAAAGCTCGAGATCATTCAGTCAAAAATTTCCGCAAATATCGAAGGATACAAATACGGAATCGAAGAGTACGTAAGGGAAACCAAGACGAGACCGCACCGCTTGGTCGTATTTGGCTCGACGGTGGCAGACACCCTCAGCCGAGCGTTCGCCCCTTCAGATACCGTCGTCGTTGCTACACCCAGCGAGCAATACTTCGTGAAAAAGGAACGCTCAGATCACATTAGGAATGTAATTCGCGACAACCTCCGTTCGAACACGCATGTCACCGGGATTTCACCGAGTACAAGCAATGTCGGGAGATGGTTTTCCGCAGAGAGCCATATGGAACGTGTTGGCCGTTCGATTCAATCCCCTGGCCACCTTCCCGACAAGCCTATGTATGAACAGTTGGATGGATTGAAGCGTGTCACTACCAAAGCTGGTTGGGCACGCCTCTGTGAACAAAAATCCGCTCATGTTCACAGAGCCATCCTTGGGAGCTTCCCCGGAGCGGAGCAAGACACCGCATTTCTACACGTCTTCAAGATAAGGACCGAGGAGCGCTACGCATTCAAACTACGATTGGCTGATGCGGGCGAGGGCGGGGACTTCGTTGAGGCTTCCGCAATGTTTGATGTACCAGGTACACACAAGCGTGAGAACGACTTTGGCCGAATTGTGCTGGAAATCGAGGTAAATTCTGAACGTATATCCACGGTATCGGTGTTCTTCAAAGCGCAGAAAAGTGTCCCAACCAAATTGCTACTGATAGCGCTGCAAGGCCATGGAGAGAGAGTGTCTCGTCACCGGGGCATCGTTCAAAACGGCTTCTCATTAGCGAGACTGCTGCCGAGGGAAGTCGAGACGCTGTCTCTGCCGACATCGCGGCAACCATGCTCAGTTCAAACCCGCCTTACACCCGGCGAATCTATATTCCTTGTCACAAGAGGACACGGGAGCGAGAAAGCCACACTCATCTGCATACATTCCGGTCATTTGACTACGCTGACGGCAACGAGCCTGAAAATGCCCATCTTCGGCGACTTCATTATACCGATCGTGCATGCGCAGAAGGCCGACGGTTTATCGGACCTTCTACACGGGGTATCAATGTCACGGCCGATCGTAATAGCAAGCCAAGATGAGAAAATGCTCACTTGCCATGGCTCGGATGGAGTGTTTGCTGAGATTGGTCTCGGGCCTGACATTGATGTGGCATTGCTCGATTTTCGATCGTTCAAGCCAATCGTCCTTCACGCCCATGAAAGCACTTCACCCTCGCGCGAACGGTTTGGCCTTACTTATTAATCGTTTTTGGCATGAACTTGTTAGTCCTGCACCAAGAACGACCTCGAAAAAACCGTCATAATTTTGTCCGTCGCCGCTTCTTCAAGGTGGCGATTGTCGTCTTGCCACGGGTTCTCACGAGCATTCATTATCATTTCATAAGACGGGAAATAGAAGAATCGCTCATCAGCGCCCATTTCCAGATGAAACTCGCCAATGGCTGCCCGTAATATTGCTTTAGAAAATGTGCTCGCCGGTATTACCGGCCTTCCGCTGTAGGTCCCCAGGAGAGGAATTGGTGAAAGCGTGAATATAATCGTGGCATCAGCTCTGTTTTTGCGAATGATTGAATAAATTCTACGGATGTTTTCCAAATTCTCCGCGTAAGAGATGATCCGGTTTTCAAAACGCTCGGAATTCAAACGCCTGTTTGGAACGAACTTCCAGAGGTAATCATCATTCTCTTTGTCGTACCACGCCTCCGTAAGTCCGAATGTCACGATGAAAACATCAGAGTCTCGTATAATGGATTTTACGCTATCTTCATCATGGTAGCTTTTTGCATCTTCTTGTTTCCCATCAATGATGATTTCACCTAGTTGCCTGTTTTCAAACGCCCACTCAAACTGCTTCAGCAGAGCGGGAGTGTGTACCATGATTTCATCAATTCGGATGAAATCGGAATTCGCATGCTTCCATTGGTGAGCATTTACGGTGTAGCCGCGCTTCGCGAGGTATCTGGAAACGTTCCCTGCAAAACAACTGCCAAATGCAGTTATCCTGTTACCTTTTGTGATGAAGGGCTCGGATGGAGCAAAATTACCCAGTATGTACCGCTCAGCTCCACCATCAGCCGAGATCGAAGATTTCGACGGCCACCGACTAATGCCGGCGAATCCGTGCTTCTCTAAAACTGAAAGCTTTTCTTCTGTCATTTTCCCACCCCGTTTTGGCAACGCTACAGCGATGAAACAGAGCGAAGCTATTTAGTCAAGATGGCGCAGGGAAGCCACGCGGCGATGGTGGGTCTGGCGCCATGCCTAGCGAGTGTTTTCCAGATTGCTACATTACACGCTGCGCCCGATCGCCTCTGCCAGCCCGACATGGCCGGGCCGCTCTTCGGCTGGAACGTACTCCATCCGGTATCCGCCAGGATAATGCCCCTGGAAATCGTCTTGCCGCTCCGGCCAGCAGCCGGGCAGAATGGCAAGATCCTGGCGCTGGAAGGTTTCCGTGGAGCTATAATGTGCGCCCAGCGTCGTACCGTCCTGCGCGATCAGCTTGCCGAGCATATAGCGCTCATCGAGGAGTTCGCCGGTGTTGTATCCGTAGATGAACGGCAGTTCCTCGATCGGCTTTTCGTCAGGGTTGAACGCCACATAGCCGTTCTCGCCCCAGATGATCATTCCTTCCGTCTGCATAGACTTGCTCCCTAGATGCGATAACGATCGCGTCTTTCCATGACCCCGACAAAGAACCGGCCGCTGGCGAGAGCGCCGGAGATACGGAACTCAACGCCGCTAAGCGGAAGATGACGATTATCGTTAGCCGAGACGGCCAGCGCGTCATTGCGCAGCGCTGCGGCGACTACCGCCCTGCTTCCAAGCCTCCGCTCTACGAAGCCGACAAGAGCATGATTTCGCCCCTCAACCCGCAGGGCATCATTTCCGCGACGGTCTATCTCTGGAAACAGGATCCGAAGACCAGCGACTGGTACGAGGTCACCGGTCAGGCGTTTTGGGAAGAGTTCGCGCCGGTAAAGGACGAATGGACCGAAGGAGACGACGGCCGGAGCCGCAAAACCGGAAAGCAGAAGCTGGACGATTCTGGAAATTGGTGCCGCATGCCTCGCCTGATGATTTCGAAGTGCGCCGAAATGCAGGCGCTGCGCGCCGGCTGGCCAGAACAGTTCACCGGCCTTTATGATGAAGCCGAGATGGATCGCGCCAAGGTGCTCGACCTGTCCGCCACCGAGATCGTCGAGCACGACAAGCAGGAAAGCCGCCTCAAGGCCGTCGGCGCCAAGGATGCCATCACCGTGACATGAGGCGACGGCTGGACGCTCGAAAACGTCCCGCTTGGCCAGTTCGCTGATCGGGCTCTAGAGTTCGTCAAGAACGAGACCCCCGATACCGTCGCCAAGTGGCGCGACGCGAACCGTGAGCCGCTGCGCGAGTTCTGGGCACGCAGCCCCGGCGACGCTGTTTCGGTGAAGAAGGCAATCGAGGCCAAGATCGCCGGCCACCATGTGCTGATGGCAGGCTGAGCGATGGCGACCTTTCTAATCCGAGACGAAACGGTTCACGCGGCGTTCGACACGCTCGAATTGCAAGCGCGACCGGCCGCGGCCGCAAAAGCCATGCGCGAACGCCGCGAAGATCAGCGCAAGCCCGCGCCTTTCTCAAGGCCTCCGGGAGTGTCGCCGAACGCGAGGCAAACGCCTTGCTATCCGAAGAGTACCAGATCGCTTGCGAGTCATACTACGCGGCTGTCGAGGCCGACGAAGAATATCGCAACACGCGCGGCAAGTGCGAGGCGATCATCGAAGCATGGCGGACTTGCCAGTCCAATTTCAGAGCTATGGGGAGGGTTGCATCGTGACCAGCACCATCCGCGTCAAAGGCTACGAGCGCCGCAAGCCCGAGAAGACACCCGACCCGTTCGCCGACAAGATCAGCGCGCGCCTCCATCAGATTCGCCGCCATCAGGCGAAGGCACCGCAACGCCAGTCCATGCCTACGATCATCGAAGGCCTTCGGAGCCTCGCCACGCTCATGCAGAAGGTGGGCCGGTGATGGCGGCGCGCTTGAACGTTACAACTCGCCCGGCGTCACCTTCGGCGGAACGCGGCCGGTATGGTGCACGGGGTTATCATTGCTCGCACTCTCGGTCGGCTTTTCGCGGCGCTCGGACTGGCCGGACCGCGCCGGCGGCGCGTCAGCATCTTCCGTGCCGCTTTCGTCGGCCTGATCGGGCAGCGACTGCGGGTCCATATCCATTTCCTGCGGTTCCGGCTTCCACGTCGGCGACGGCATCGGCTGGTTGGTCAGGTCTTCGTTTTTGGGATCGCTCATCGTCTTGCTCCTGTTGGGTACAGACGATCAACCCGGCGTGTGAGCCAAGGTTCCTTCTCAGAGCGACGGCCTTCATGGGCATGGAGGGCTGAGATGGCTATGCGCATCAACACCGCGGCCTTCCGCACAGATCACGAGCCACCGAAGCGCCGGCCGAAGAAGCGCAGCGACTATCTCGCGTTCCTCCACGAACTTCCGTGCGTTGTCACGGGCCGGACGGGCGTTCAGGCTGCACACCTCTCCTACGCCAACATCTTCCACGGCCATTTCGGTCGCGGCAAGCAGACCAAGGCGCCGGATAGGTTCGCCCTGCCCCTCCGCCCGGAAGAACACGCCGCCCAGCACGCCATGAACGAGCGGGAATACTGGGCGTCCAAGGGCATCGAGCCGCACGCGCTGGCGAACACCCTCTTTGGTCTCTGGAACGACTACGACGAGCCCGAGGCCATCACCCACTGCACCAACCGCATCATGCAGGGCCTGGCTGTCGCCGGCCGGCTGCCTTCGAGGGATTCGATATGACCTATTTCGAAGACAAAGCGCAGCGCTTAGGCGCGCGAGTTGGTCGCGAGATACCTCGCAATGATCATCTGCTCCACTTTCAGGGTGGCGCGATGAAAAGCGACGGCCCCCACGACGGCCTTTTTCATGAGCCAGCCGGTGATATTATTTCGGATTTTCATCAGGCTGCCTCCATCTCGCTCCGCGGACAATCTGTTGAGGAAATGCCGATCACGCATTTTGGTTCCCGCTCAACCTCTGGTGACGCATGACCGACCTTACCTCACTCATAGAGAAGCTGGAGAAGGCGGAAGGCGCGAGCCGAGGGCTTGATGCCGAGATTTCTGCGGTCGTTGAACCGCACCTTTTCGATGCACCGGGCTTCACGCCCATCCGGCCAATCCCGAACTTCCGGTACGATTCTGGGGAGAACGTCATTCGCTTTGAAGGCGGTGGTCTCATGGACGTTCACTTCTTCCCGCCGGCGACCTCCTCCATCGACGCCGCCGTATCTCTGGCGGAGCGGCTTCTTCCGGGGTGGATGCGTTCTATGTTGACCGGCCTCGGGAAGACGTCCGCATATGTGCGCGACAAGTCAATCTTGGCTCCCGACAAGATCGAAGGCGAAGGCTATCACGCCACGCCGGCAATCGCCCTCGTCCTCGCCACCCTCCGCGCCCTCCAGCAGAAAGACTCCTCCAATGGGTGAGAACCAGGAATCCGTCAACAAATGGATCGAGCATACCTTTGGCCCGGCCGGTAGCAACTTGTCCGTTGCGGCGCGCGCCAATGAAGAAATGGCAGAGCTTTTGATGGGGCTTGCCGTGAATGATCGGCACCCCTTGGCGCTCGAAGAGTGCGCCGACATCGTCATCATTCTATATCGTCTGGCTCATCGCCTCGGCGGAGATTTGCATGCGGCAGTAGACGCCAAGATGGCCGTTAATCGTCAGCGGACTTGGAAGATTGCGAACGGCCATGGGTACCACGTCAAAATGGAGGCCCGCCCATGACCTCCCCCGTATCCCCCTCAGAGACCATAGCGAAGGCAATGGAAGGCGTGACGCCGCCGGATAAGCTCCATGTCGTTTTCTCCACGTGGAAAGAAGATGGGAGCATCAACATCCGTCGCTGGTCCACATTCATGGAATTCGACGGAAGCACAGCTTACATCGCCGAGCCATCCGTCAACGCTGTCACAAAAGAGCGAGACGCCCTCGCCCTCCAGCTAGAGGCGATGCAGCGAGAGATGGCGGAGAAGGACGAGCGGATTGCCGCGCTGGAAGGCGCCCTTGACGAGTCGCAAAGCATGCATCTTTCGGCGCTACGCCGGAACTGTGTTTCCCGTGATGTCGTCAATTCCGTTCTGACGTGGGCCGAGCAGCGCTGCCCCTGCCATAACGAACAGCCCAACCCGTGCCCGCTCTGCGGAGCCAGCGTCGAAAACCTTGAGCCATGCAAATCGGCCGAGAACACCATCCCTCGCCATCTGCTGGCTGACCTCCGCCGCGCCCGCACCCTCATCCAGGGAGAGAAGAAATGAAGATCACGACCGACTTCGTGCCATCGTGGGATTCAAACCATGAAGGCTATCGCGCGATATTCAACGCGGCCATCACCGGCATCTGCGCGAACCCAAACTTCTTTGGCTCCACCATGCAGGGTTCTCCCGAGGCTGCGGTCCATTTCGCAAATGAGGTCACGCTGGCCGCGATTTACGGCGACAAGTATGTGCCCGTCCATGCGCGGCAGGAGGCGAAGGCGCAAGTCGATGCCCTAGGGCGGCCTGTCGCCTGCGGCATTGCCGCCCCAAGCACCCGAGATTGCGAAAACATGAAGGAAGTCGGCGGCGGCATGGACGGCGAGCGCTATCGCTGCGACGTTTGCGGCAAGGGCTACTTCCTCGACTACGAGGAGATGAAATGATGGCCGACCTAGCGGATATCCTACGGGAAACCACGGAAGCCATGGCCTGCTTTGCCAGCGTCGATATGGATCTTTGGGGCCGCCATTCAAACGCATGCCTCCAAGCTGCCGCCGCTCTTGCTGTACAGACGCAGCAGGGGGTGGAGGTGAAGCGGTATCGCCACAAGAAGCGTGGGACCGAATACGTGCTGATCGGCATAGGTAAAATGCAGGCGGAAGACTGGAGCGTGCAAACCCTCGGCCAAGATGATGATGGCCGGAACACATGGGTTCACGAGAGCGTCGATATGCGCGATGTCGCAATTTACCGCAGCATTGATGACGGATCGCTATGGGTTCGCCCGCGCGAAGAATTCGAAGATGGGCGATTTGAGCCTATTCCCTCCGCCCTTGTCGATGTCCCGGCGGTAGAGAGCGAGCCGGTTGGATACGTCAATGCCGACTTTCGGAAAGAGCTTTCCTGCTACGACGCAGCAGAGTTGGTCCCGAATGACCGATCGACCGAAAACTTCAAATACATCCCTCTCTACGCCCACTCTCCCCGTTCCCTCTCCAACGATTTGGCTGAGAAAGGCGCGGCCCTAGCAAAGGTGTTCCTTGCCAACTACAGCGGCATGGAGGACGGCGACGGCAACGAGGCCCCCGAATTGGCACTTGCCCGCGACATTCTCGCCCTCTCCACCCGTAAGGGCTCCGCAGGGGATGGAGCCGCCACAGGTACGAGCGGAGGCCAGGACAATGGCTGATCGCCCGATCCTTTTCAGCAGGCCAATGGTCCTCGCGCTGCTCGACGGCCGGAAGACCCAGACACGGCGCATCATCAAGCCTCGCAGCAAGAACCGCCCGAGCCTCTTCGACGGCAGCTGGTCCGATAGTTACGTTCTCGACCCCGGCAATGAAAGCTGGAGGCAGGACGATATCCTGATCAAGGTCGGCGACCGGCTCTGGGTTCGGGAAACTTTGACTTGCTGCACCGACTGGGGGCTTTTCTACGATGCTCATGGCGGCATCGGTCCGAGCGAAGAACATTTCCTGCGAGATGATCGAGCTGAGCCCATTGTCGACCGGTATTCGAGGGATGACGAAACGCTTTGGAACGTCCCCTCGATATTCATGCCCCGCTGGGCCTCCCGCCTGACGCTGACCGTCACAGACGTGCGCGTCGAGCGGCTGTGCTCGATCACCGATGAGGACGCGATCGCTGAAGGCATCCTTCCCGATCCAGATCGACCAGGATGGTGGATGGCCAGCACAGATGAAGCGGACCGCTGCCCGACGCCGCGCGATGCCTATCTCGACCTATGGAATTCAATCAACGGCGACGGTGCATCACGGCTCGACCCGTGGGTTGTTGCCGACACGTTCACCGTCGAGCGCCGGAACATTGACGCGCCCGCCAACACCGCAACTGGCTCCTCCCCCTCCTCCACCGATGGAGGTAAGAATGGCGGGTGAACTGGTAGAGCGAAACACACTGATCGCAATTCTCTGCCGGCTGACGACAAAGCCCGGCCGTGATCATAGGTCGGGACAGGAGTTCGTCGTTGCCGGCTCCTCGCAAGAGACAGTCGATGCATTGCGTCAAGCAGCCGTGATTCTGCGACGCGACAATTCCCGCATCGAAGCGCTCGAACGCGCGAACGCCACCCTACGCGCAGAGAGGGGTGAGGCGAGGAAGGCGCTGGAGCATGCGCGCGAGTTTGTCCAGGCTTACGACACCCCGGCAATGAACCCTGACCAGGACCGTTGCCTCGCGCAAATTGATGCTGCCATCCGCAATATGGGAGGGGAAGGATGAAGCTCAACGACCTGAGCCCGAACGCCCTAAAAGCGGCGATGGAAAGTGGAACCGCGTCTTGGGGCGAATGGGGAAACGCCCACAAGCACGCTAGATACATCGAGCCTGTCAAGTCGCGGCGTCGGTGCCACTGCGGTTGCAAGGGCCGCGAAACCCACAACGGAATGTGCAACGGCGTCGCCCTCACAAGCGGATGCGAACTCTATGCTCGCCGATGGGTGCGTGCCGGCCGCGACGCTCTGGAGAAGGAGCGCGGCGATGAATAGGGCCTGTGGAAACAATGTGGATGACTGCCGATGAGCAGAGCCCGCACTTACACAAAGACCGAAATGGCCGATGCTGCGGCAGCTGCTGCGATGCACGGCATTCCGGTGATCATGCATCCGACCGGCGAGATTGAGTTCGCCCCAAAAGGCTTCGCAACACAAAAACAGGAAGACGACAGCCCGGAAGCGGAGCTTGAGAGGTGGGTAAATGCAAGGGAAGCTCGTCGGCGTGCATAAGGTGACGATCAGGAAAAAGGGCGAAGAGCCCGTCGTCTACTATTACGCATGGCGGGGCAAGGGCGCCCCTCGCATTCAAGCGAAGCCTGGGACGAAAGCATTCACCTAAGAGTTTATCCGGCTGACCAAGGATCGGCAGAAAGATGCTGAGGCCGGGACCATAGGATCTCTGGTCGATGAGTTCCGCAAATCTCCTCACTTTACGAAGCTGTCGCCGTCCACACGACGCGATTACGAACGTCAGCTTGGCGCCATTCGAGAAGAGTTTGAGACGTTCTCAATTCGCACGATTGAGGCTCGCGGGAGCCGGAAAATATTCCTCAACTGGCGCGACACGATGAAGGATTCGCCGCGGTCAGCTGACATGCATATAGCCCTGCTCTCTCGCATCTTCGCATGGGCCAAGGGGAATGAAGTGATCCTACGAAACCCTCTCGAGCGCGTCGAACGGCTTCACGAGGGCACCCGGAAGGATATCATCTGGTCGGATGATCAGATTGAGACGCTCTTGACCAAGGGAGCGCCACACATCTCCAATGTGGCCAAGGTTGCGCTTTGGACGATGCAGCGCCAGGCAGACATTCTCACTATGCCGACGCTGGCATTCGATGGCACTCGGGTGTCGATCAAACAGGGGAAGACTGGAGCCAAGGTTCGCGTGATGGCTGCACCCGATATCCTAGCGATCCTGTGTGCGGCAAAGGAAGAGAATCGGACCCGCGTCCTCGTCAACTCGTTCGGCCAGAACTGGACCTCAAGCGGCTTCCGAGCTTCATGGCGGAAGGAGATGGCCCGGCTTGGCATCAAAGGCGTCACCTTCCACGACCTGCGCGGAACGGCAATCACCTTCGCGTATGCGCACCTCGACCGATCGCATGAGGAGAAGATCAAGCTGATTTCGGAGATATCGGGCCACTCTGCTGACGATGCCGAATCGATCATCCGCAAGCACTATCTGGCTGGCCAAGAAGTCGTCGAAGCCATCGGCCGGGGAACAAAACGCAAATGAAACTGTAAAAACTGCGTTTTGTTGTAAAATGCGGGTTGGTAGAAAACCGCTAAGTGTTTGTTTTGGTGGGTGATCACGGGCTCGAACCGTGGACCCGCTGATTAAGAGTCAGCTGCTCTACCAACTGAGCTAATCACCCACTTGACCGCTCCAGCGGTCTGACGGGGCGTATAAAGGCCTTCGGGGACCTTGTCTATACCGACGCCGGAAAAAAAATGCGTCTGCGCAAAAAATTCTTCCGCAACGCAAAATAAACGTCACAAATCAAGCAGTCCCGATGCGATGCGGATCGCCTCCCCGCCGATGCGCGCACCGGCGATCGCACCGCCAGACACGTCGAGATGCAGGTGGATATGGGAAGGGCGGCCCATCTCGACGCCCTGCTCGATCAGGAACGGGTGGTGGCCATCCACGAGCTTGTCGAAGAAATGGATGGCGCCGGACATCGCGGCGACGGCGGCGCCCGTCGCCGGGTCCTCGGCAATGCCCATGTCGGGCGCGAACATGCGGGTGTGGAACTTGGCGAGATGGTTCACGCCGCCGCGGCAGTAGAGATAGGCCGAGGCGAGCCGGCCCTCGGCGAAGGGCGCGCAACGTTCCCAGAGCGCCGGATCGAAGTCCACCGCCGCGGCGGCGGCGAGATCGTGCACGGGGATCATCACGAAGGCGACACCGGCACTCCACAGCGACGGCACATGGTTCTCGAAACCAATCTGGCCGGGTTTCAGGCTGAAAGCGTCAGCGAGCGCCTGACGCTCGAAACCGGCATCCAGGCGCACGGATTTGCGCGGCACGTCGAATTCGGCAAAGGCGGCTTTCGCGCCGCCAACCTTCACGGCACAACGCACCGGTCCGACATTCTCCTCTAACACACTGACCAGATCGCGCACACCACCGCCATTGCCCTCGCCTGCCTCGGCAATGGCGATCGCCGCACCGACGGTCGGATGCCCGGCGAAGGGCAATTCTCGACCGGGCGTGAAGATGCGCAGGCGCGCGGCATGGGCCGGGTTTTCCGGCGTCTTCACGAAGACCGTTTCGGAAAGGTTGAACTCGCCGGCGATGCGCTGCATCGCCTCGTCCTCGAGACCATCGGCATCGAAGACGACGGCCAGGGGATTGCCGGCAAGCCGCGTGTCGGTGAAGACGTCATAAATGGCGTAACGACGGGACAAGGCATTCTCCGCATTCAGTTTTTACCGCAGCACTTGCCGAAGGTGCCCGAGCGATCCGCCCGGAGCAAGCAGAAATGCGCGTTAAAGATCCAGCTCCATGACGATGGGACAATGGTCCGACGCCTTCGGCCGATCCCAGCCGACGCGCGGATAGCGCTCCACCTCCTGCCCCGGCGGAAAGATGGTGCGGAAGGGCTGGCCGGCTCGGATGATCTCCGGCACGCGTTTGGCATTGCGCTCGGCAAGCGACGGCGACAGCCAGATATAATCGAGCTGGCAGAGGTGACGCTCCTCCGGCCCGCGGCTGTGATAGAGCGTCCAGCGGTCGTCCACCGGCCGGCGCAGCATGGGGTTCACGGCAAAACCGTCTTGGCTGAAGACATCCAGCGCACTGGCCGCCTCCCGCTGCGGTACGAATCGGTAACCGCTGCGCCTGTCGCCCTCGATCGCGAGTTTCTCCTGATAGTCGTTCATGTCACCGCAGATGGCGAAGGCCTTGCCGGCGGTCTGCCCTTTGCCGAACCGATCCTCGATGATCCGCCGCACCGCAAGCGCCTCGGCGCGGCGCACGGGCATGGTCGATTGCCGGCCATCCAGGCCTTCCCGGCCCGGCCCCATCGACTTGAAATGCACGACATAGAGCGTCAGCGGCCGCCCGCCGATGCGCAGGTCCATTTCCAGGCAGTCGCGCTTGAAGATACGGTCTTCCGGCTTGGCGCCTTGTCCAAGATCGGCCGCATAAAGATCGAAATCGCGATAGGTGACGCCTGCATGACTGCGGATATCGATGCATTCGATCTTCTGGCCGTCGCGCGTCTCCTCGCGCATCAGCACGGACACGTCGATGCCGCGGCTGTCATTGCCTTCGATCAGGTATTTCTGACGGTAGCCATTACCGACCATGCGGAAGAGATAACCGTATTCGAAGGCCTGCAGGGCGGCCATGTTGTCGGTCTCCTGCAGGCAGAGAATGTCCGCATCGGCATCCGCGATGGCGAGCGCCGAATGCTGGCGGGTATCGTCGGTATGCGCGACGGTGCGCGCCTCCTCCAGCCGCTGATACTCCGCCTCGTTGCGGATATCGAAGAGCCGCAGCACGCGATCCTGCCGGACCTGGTTGCGGAACCCCGTGAAATCGAAGCGGGTCATGAGATTTTCGATATTGAAGGTGGCAAGGCGCAGTGACATGAGGCACTTTCGAAAGGCAGGCGGGATGACGGCCGGAGTGTAACCGGCTGACCGGCAATGGAAAGCCTCTTTCGTCCGGCAATCCTCGCCCTGGAATAAACCGGCTTGCCACCCCGTCCCTCCCTACGGATGATGGGCGTTCCGGCGACGGGCGGAGGAATCGCGCATGAGGATCGTATCCGGCACTTGGCGAATGGTCCTGATGGTCTGGCTGGCGCTGTTCGTCTTAACCGGCCTGCCCGCCCACGCGGCGGAAAGCTACATCACCGCGCCGGGGGAAGCCGCCCGTGCAGCCGGGCTCGTCACCGAATCCCTCGGCAAGGCGCCGCAGGTGCACACGCTGCGCATCACCGACAAGGATGTGACGATGCTCGTGCACGGCGCGGGCAGCAACGACATGGAGGAATGGCGGGTGCGGCAGGGCACGCGGCTGCTCTTCTTCAGCGCCGAGGTGATGAGCGGCCCCGCCGCGCGCCAAGCGCCCTCCATGGTCGACAATCTGGCAGGCGGCCTCTTCACGCTCGACAAGGTGGCGCTGGACAAGGTGGATGCGGTCGCCAGAAGCGCCATCGCCTATGCCAAGCTCGAAGGCGAAGCGAGCGTGCAGTCCATCGAGATCACCAAACGGGTTTTTCTGCTTCCCGCCCCGTCCTATGGCGATATCCGCTGGTCGGTCTATGTCACCTCGCCGCGGGAAAGCGCGACCATCTATGCGGATGCCGGCGGCACCATCATCGGCGGCGATCTCTCCAACACGGCGCGCGCCCGCAACATGAACTTCATCGATGACGACGACTGGCCGAAGGAAGCGGCCCTCGAAAGCCTGACCGGCGTCATCGGCGGCAAGCCCGTCATCCGCGATCTCACCATCTATCCGAAATCCGTGCAGCTGAAGGCCGATCACCCCACGACAAAGGGCGCTACGGTCGGCTATTCCTGGGACATTTCGGGCGTCACGCGCTCGCCCATCGCCTCGCCGATGTTCCCAGGCACCGAGCAGGAGCCGGCGTTGTCGCTCGGCGAGATCGACCTTTCCAAGCTGAGCAAGGTGCGAGATGCCGCAAAGAAGGCTTGGGGCAACGACAAATCGACGCTGAACTACATGATGCTGCGGCTGTTTTCCGACGGCCCCGGCAAGCCGGAGCAGCGCTGGACCGTGCATTTCACCGACTGGACGCAATCAGGCGAGCTGGCGCTCTTCACCAACAGCGGAACGGTGGATCTCACGGCCGACGGCATCGTGCGGGCGACCGACCTGCCCGACGCGCGCCAACCCAACCGTAACTGGCTCGACGCCACGACGACGCGCGACGTGTTTGCCGTGGTGAGCGAACAATTCGGCAGGAACGCCCGGTTCGCCGAACTCAGCGTGTCCAACGATTCCATGCGCATCCTGGCCGAAGTGCCGGACACGCCCGGCAAGATGCGGGAATACAATGCCAACGACCGCGGGATCACCGCTTCCAGCATGATGATGCCCTGGGATGCGGAATTCCGTCCCGAGCGGCTGTTCCGCATGGACGACCTTGCCTTCTTTTCCGCAGAAAAACTCAACGAACTGACCGCCCGCACCTTCACCCGGCTGAAGGTCGGCTCGGACATGTCGCTCAGCCGCTACACCTTTTCGATCGGCCAGCTGATGTCGCCGGACGGCAGCTTCATGGTGCCCTCGCCCGATGGCAAGGTGACGCTGGAAATCCGCCTCGAAGGCCAGGACGGCTGGAAAGGCGGGCGCGTCACCTATTCCTCGACCGGCGAGGAAATCGACGTGGTAATGCCGTAGCGCCTGTCAAAGCGTCGTCAGCAGCAGGCTGGTTTCGGACTTCGACACGCCGTCCATGGCGCGGATGCCGCGCAGCACACGCTCGAACTCCACGAGGTTTTCAGCATGCAACTCGGCGACGAGGTCCCAGGCACCGTTCGTCGTGTGCAGGGCGCGCACCTCCGGGATGCCGCGTAGCGCCTTCACGGCGGCGAGCGTCTTCTGGCCGGTGATCTCGATCATGGTGATCGCGCGCACCGCATGGGGATCGTCCGTCTCCGTCACCTGTACGGTGAAGCCTGAAATGACACCGTCGCGTGTCAGCCTGTCGATACGGTTCTGCACCGTGCCGCGCGAGACCCTGAGTTCGGCGGCGAGCGCGGAAAGCGAGGCGCGGCCATCCTTGCGCAGGAGGGCGAGAAGCTTGCGATCGGTCGTGTCCATGATACCCGTTGCCAGAATGCCAGATTTGAGTGACGAAACGACAATATAGGGTGCGATTTTTCCAAAAGATTGCCGTTTCGCTTGCCGTCATCCTTGGATAGCGTTCGTCTTAATGCAACCGCTTTCGACAGGCGCCCCTCATGACGACCGAAAATGCCCGACGCACCGCCGCCGCCCGCGCCAAGGATCTTTCCTTGCTGATGACCCGCTGGCCGAGCGTCACCGGTTCGCCGGATGAAGCCGCCTTCTCGGAGAAGCTGCGAGCACATCTCGCCGAAACATCCTATTTCAGGAGCCATCCCGACCAGCTTTTCACCGTGGACAGCCATGGCGAACCGATGACGCAGAATGTCGTAGCGCTGGTGCGCGGCCGCGGCCGGCGCACGGTAGTGATGGCAGGTCATTTCGATACGGTCTCCATCGCCAATTACGGCACGCTGGCACCGCTCGCCTGCGATCCTGAACCATTGACCGAAGCCTTACTCCAGGAGTTGCGCAGCCGCCCACTGAACGGCGCGGAGGCAAAGGCGCTCAAGGATTTCGAGAGCGGCGATTTCATCGCCGGCCGCGGCCTGCTCGACATGAAGAGCGGCCTTGCCGCCGGCATCGCGGCGTTGGAGCGTTTTGCCGGGCTGGAAGCGCCTGAGGGCAACATCCTCTTCGTCGCGACGCCCGATGAGGAGAACCGCTCGCGCGGCATGCGCAGCCTGCGCAATACCCTGCCGGAGATCGCCCGCCGCTTCGACCTCGATATCGTCGGCGGCATCAATCTCGATGCCTCGAGCTGCGAGCGAGACGGCGAGGAAGGCCGCGCGGTCTATCTCGGCTCGATCGGCAAATTCGCACCCTTCGCCTTCGTCATCGGCCGTCCCACCCATGCCGGCTATCCCTTCAACGGCACAAGCGCCCACCGCATCAGCGCGGAAATCGTGCACGCCATGGATACCGTGCCGGAACTGAGCGACGAGGCCTTCGGCGAACGCTCACCGCCGCCGGTCTGCCTGGAAGCCCGCGACATCAGGGACGGCTACGACGTAACGACGCCGGATCGCGTCTGGCTCTCCTTCAACTGGCTGACCCACCGGCGTAGCCCCGCCGATATTCTCGGCGAATTCCGCACAGTCGTGACCGACGCGTTGAACGCGGCACTGGAAACGCAGGATGCCCATCAGGCACGCTATCGCGGCCGACCGGCAGCGAAGACCGAGGGCGTGGTTCTCAGCTATGCGGAGCTTCTGGAGCGGTTGAAGGCACGCGGCGGGGATGCGCTCGACCGTATCACCGCACGGGAGCGCTCCCTCTCCGGCGGCACCGATCCCCTGAAGGTCAGCCGCGAGATCGTGGCGGCGGCCGCGGCGGAAGCGGGCATCGAAGGCCCCGCCGTGATCATCGGCTTCGGCAGCCTGCATTATCCATTGGTCCATCTGGATCGCGCCGGCGAGACCGGCAGCTTGATGCAGACCCGGCTGGAAACGGTCATGCAGGAGACCGCTAAGCGGCACGGCACGTCGATCAAGTTCAAGCAGATCTTTGCCGGCATTTCCGACATGAGCTTCTTCGGCCATCGGCCGGAGGCCAGCGAAACTGGCCTGCTCGCCGCCAACACGCCGTCAGCGGCCTTCACCGACAACGCGCCGGACGGACTGCTATCTTTCCCGACGGTCAATATCGGGCCTTGGGGGCGGGATTATCACCAGAAGTGGGAACGCGTCCATGCGCCCTATACGTTTGAGGTTCTGCCGGATCTGGTGTTCGAATCGGCGCTGGTTTGGCTCGCGGAGTGAGGGCGTCATCAAGAAGGCCCTCTCTGCCTGCCGGCATCTCCCCACAAGGGGGAGAAAGGCTAGCAGCACGTTCATCGCGAAAGATCTTCTACCGAGCGTGCCGCACGTAAAGTCCCTCCCCTTGTGGGGAGGGATTTAGGGAGGGGTCTGCCCGTCAGGCCGCAAGTCGCTCCTTGCTCAGCAGGCGGCCGAGGCGGGAGATGCCCTCCTCGATGGTCGCCGCATCGGCGCAGGAGAAGCTGAGGCGCAGCGTGTTGGCGCCGCTGCCGTCGGCGTGGAAGGCCTGGCCCGGTACGAAGGCGACTTTTTCCGTCTCGATGGAGCGGGCAAGCAGTTTTGCACCGTCCATGCCGGCTGGCAGCGTGACCCAGACGAACATGCCGCCTTCCGGCTTCGTCCAGGAAACGCCTTCCGGCATGTATTTCTGGAGCGCGGCGAGCATGGCATCGCGGCGCGCGCTGTAAGCCGCCTTGATCTTCGCCACCTGCGCATCGAAACCGCGCTCGGCGACATGGGCGATGGCCATCTGGTTGATGGTCGAGGAATGAAGGTCCGCCGCCTGCTTCATCAGCACGAGCTTGCGAATGACGGGCGCGGCCGCGACGATGTAACCGACGCGCAGGCCGGGAGCCAGCGTCTTGGAGAAGCTGCCGCAATAGATGGTGCGCGCGGCGTTGATATCGCCCGTCTTGGCGATTTCCAGCGCCAGGATCGGCGGCACGGCCTCGCCGTCGTAGCGCAGCGACTGGTAGGCCGCGTCCTCGATGACCGGGATGTCCAGTTCTTCGGCAAGCGACAGCAGCTTCTCACGGCCGGCACGGTCGACGGTTTCGCCGGTCGGATTGGCGAAGTCAGCCGAGAGATAGGCGAACTTGACGCGGCCGCCAGCCTCTTCCGCCGTGGCGCGATAGGCGTCCGGCGTGCGGTTGCCCTGGAGGTTCAGGCGGTCATAGGTCGGCTCGTAGGCGTTGAAGGCCTGCAGCGCGCCGAGATAGGTCGGCCAGGTGACCAGCGCGGTATCCTTAGGCGACAGGAAGAGTTTGCCGAGATAGTCGAGGCCCTGCTGCGAACCGGAGACGATGAAGACGTTTTCGGCGGTGCAGGCAATGCCGAGCTTGCCCATTTCGCCGGCCAGCCAGTCGCGCAGCGGCTTGTAGCCTTCGCTGACGGAATACTGCAGGCCCGCATTGGCGCCCTCGCCCGCCAGCACGTCCGTGTAGGCGGCGGAGAAGGCTTCCTTGGGGAACAGCGCCGGATCCGGAATGCCGCCGGCAAACGAGATGATATCGGGCCGTTCCAGCAGCTTCAGGAGTTCACGGATTTCGGACGCCTTCATCCGCGACGCGCGGGTCGCGAAGGCCAGTTCCCATTTGAACATAGGGGTTTCCTCGGGCTTGTTGTTTGAACGCACCTCATCACGGCGCCGTATTTATGTCAATAATGCTGACCTAAATATTCGCACGACAGAAAAGGTGCACCAACAAGATTACGCGCAGAGAAAGACTATCCGGAACATGGCTGCTCCGGCAACCCTTTCAGACTGCGGAAGCGCTCAGGTGGCGCGGTCGCTGTAAAGGCTGAGCAGCACCAGCATGGCTATACTGCCCAGGATAAAAAGGTCGAACCAGGCAAAGTATTGGACAATCGTGGTCATTGCACCATCCTCCTGACGGCTGAACGAAACACTTGCGTATTTTGTTCCCGTTCGGGCGATCGCGCAAGTTTATTACTTGCTGCGTCGCAATAGATCAGAGGATGCACTGCATTATTTCAGTTTGACTGAAATAGAGGACCGGGCGGTTTTCCGCCCGGTCCGTCCGTCGTTCACGCTTTCGCGCGCAAACGATTAGTTGACGGCCTTATCGACCGGCTTGTTCTTGCCGATCGCCGCATTGCCGCAGGCATGCAAGCAATCAACGGGGATCGGCAAGCCACTTAGTTGACGGCCTTGTCGACCAGCTTGTTCTTGCCGATCCACGGCATCATGCCGCGCAGCTTCGCACCGACTTCTTCGATCTGGTGCGAGTCGTTGTTGCGACGGATGCCCTTGAAGCGTGCGCCGCCGGCCTTCCATTCCTGCATCCACTCGGAGGTGAACTTGCCGGTCTGGATGTCGTTGAGGACGCGCTTCATTTCAGCCTTGGTGTCGGCGGTGATGATGCGCGGACCCGTGACGTATTCGCCCCACTCGGCCGTGTTGGAGATCGAGTAGTTCATGTTGGCGATGCCGCCTTCATAGATCAGGTCGACGATGAGCTTTACTTCGTGCAGGCACTCGAAATAGGCCATTTCCGGCGCGTAACCGGCTTCAACCAGCGTTTCGAAACCAGCGCGGATCAGCTCGACGAGACCGCCGCACAGAACGACCTGTTCGCCGAAGAGGTCGGTTTCGCACTCTTCCTTGAAGTTGGTCTCGATGATGCCCGAACGGCCGCCGCCGACGCCGCAGGCGTAGGAGAGCGCGAGGTCAAGCGCGTTGCCCGAGGCGTTCTGGTGAACGGCAACGAGGCAGGGAACGCCGCCGCCCTTCTGGTATTCACCGCGAACCGTGTGGCCCGGTCCCTTCGGTGCGATCATGACGACGTCGACCGAGGACTTCGGCTCGATGAGGCCGAAATGAACGTTGAGACCGTGGGCAAACGCGATGGCGGCGCCGTCACGGATGTTGCCGGCGATTTCAGCCTTGTAGATGTCGGCTTGGAGTTCGTCCGGGGTCGCCATCATCAGGAGGTCGGCCCACTTGGCGGCTTCGGCAACCGTCATGACCTTGAAGCCATCGGCTTCGGCCTTCTTGATCGTCGGCGAACCGGCCTTGAGCGCGATCACGACGCCCTTGGCGCCGGAATCCTTGAGGTTGAGGGCGTGAGCACGGCCCTGCGAGCCGTAGCCGACGATGGCGACGTTCTTCGCCTTGATGAGGTTGAGATCGGCATCACGATCGTAATAGACGCGCATCGATGGTTCCTTCCCTTGCTGTCTGTTTAAATTGAACCGGCGGTTTTCCTGCCGGCCTTACCCTTTCGCGCCGTGAAGCGTCAGGAAGGCATCGACCGCCTTCTCCGCGCGTGGCGAGAATTCCTTTTTGAGTGCGCTAGCGTCCTCGCCCAGCAACATGCGCAGATGCATGTCGGAGACGACAAGGCCGTAGAGCGTGCCGTATGCCTCGTCGGCGGTGTCGAATGCAAGCAGCTTCGCCTTGCGGCCGGCTTCCAGCAGCGCCGCAGCGCGCTTGCCGATCTGCCGGCGGCCGCGTTCCTGCAACAGGCGGCCGAGACCGGCGCCTTCGCGGCTCGCCTGGCCGATGGCAAGACGGTTCAGCGCCAGCGACACGTCGCCCGAGAGAACGTCGATGAGATCGCCCGCAAAGGCGACGAGATGCTTGCGCAGGCTGTCCACCGTCAGCGCGCGCGCATCGACCTCGACGGTGCGCACCTTGCCGGCCTGATAGGTGATCATCGCCGAGATCAACCCGTCACGATCGCCGAACCACTTATAAAGACTCTCCTTCGAACAGTTCGCCGCGCGCGCGACACCCGCCGTGGTGAGCGCCCGCTCGCCGCCCTCCACCAGCAGGCCGAGCGCACGCTCCAGCACCGCGCCCTGACGTTCCGTCAGTCCCGCGGCGGCTGCGCCCGTCTTTGCCTGCTCTGCGATCTGCAAGATTTCCACCCAATATTTTGCGTACCGTACGGTACGGTTCGCACCTTCTAGCGATGTATGGTCTCTCGGTCAACGCCCTTCTTGCTGAGGCTAGAGAAACCGGATTCCGGCACCTTGATATTTCGGCGCACAGATCCCCGCCGGCATTGCAGCGCACAACAGCGCTCAAAAATTTCTTCCGCCTATGTCGCTGTTTTGAAACAGAACTCCACGGCGAAGCGACGGCGGACCGGTGGCGAACAAAATATTTCGCTTCCCAATCCGTTTCCTGTTGTTAAGATTTGTGAGACCTGCGGTGCAGCAGGCCGGTTTGCGTCGCGGATCGGCAAGCCTCACCCAAGGGGTCCGAGTACAGGAGTATCAAGCGAAACGCCCTTACGCCAAGGAGACAGAAAATGTTGAATTTCCTGCCAGACCTTCACGAAGGACATGCTCCCATCACGCTTCAGCAACTGTTTGGTGACGCTCTCGAGGCCTTCGATGCCTGGGAAGACGAACGCGCCGAACCGATGGTGATCTTCGAAGACAAGATCGTTCCCATCGGCGTCGTGTTCGACAGCATGCTGGACTGCACCGACCTCCTGCCGCGTACCATGGCGGATATCGTTACCGATTGCCTCGTTCGCAATCCGGCAACGGAAAATGCCGAAATCGCGACCTTCGGCGATGCCGCCCGCATCGCATCCGCCCTCGTCGAACAGCGCCGCCTCTGCGGCGAAGCGGCCATCGCCGCTTTCCTCGACCATAACCGCGTCGACAAGCGACGCCCGGCCTGATTTAAAGAAGCCCCGCTCCGGCGGGGCTTTTTCGTACCGACAGCACCCATGCGGGAATAATTGACGGCCCTCGCCCGTTACGGGAGTATCCACACTCCTGTTTCGGATCCCGCGCCATGCTTCGCCTCGCCGCCGCCGTCCTGCTCGCATCCACGCTTTCTGCCGCCGCCGCCGATGAGCCGCCCTATGCAGGCAGCTGGGACTGCGAGGTCTCGACCTTCACCTTCACGGCAGACACCTACGATTCCGGCGAAGGCCAAATGCCGATCCTGAAAACCGAAAAGGATGGCGGCGCCTATATCCTGACCTTCGCCGACGACTACCGCATCGGCCTTGCCAATATCACCGATACGGAGATGGACTGGTCTTCCGAAACGAGCGGCGACATGTTCCATTGTAAGAAGATCAAGAACTAAAGCATTTCCAGCCGAAGCGATCTCGCTTCGGCGTCGGACAATGCGGCAAAAACAAAACACGAGAGCGTATCGATGAAAAAGCCCCTTCTTGCCGCGCTCCTCGCGCTTGCAACCCTGTCCACCGCCGCGCAGGCCGCCGAAAGCCGCTGCGGCTGGCTGCAGAACCCGACGCCGGGCAACTGGTGGCTGGACGACGCCGACGGCACATGGACGATGATGAGCCAGGGCGGCGGCTCCGAGCCCGACGGCATGGACCGGATCCCCGACATTTCCGAGGGCGACTATGTGCGCACCAACGGCAATTACGGCTACGCCTGCGCCTGCATGAAGGTCGATACGGACGACGACGAGGGCCGCATCGTCGCGATTTATTCCTTCCGGCAACTGCCCATCTCGCAATGCGCCAACGACGAGGCACTTTCCGCACCGGAATGAGGACGAGCGTGCGGGCGCGTCTTGACCGGTCGCGCCGAAGCACTTATTTCTCCCGCATCGAGATTTGAACGTTGACGTCGCATTTGCGGGTTTCCAGCCTGCAGCTTCACGAACTTCCCCTTCAAATTCGACCACCCAAGGCCGCCCGACGGACGGCCGAAGATTGATTTGACGGCTAGGAAAGGTTTCGTCATGGCAACTGGTACCGTAAAGTGGTTCAACACGACCAAGGGCTACGGCTTCATTCAGCAGGACAGCGGTGAGCCGGACGTTTTCGTCCACATCTCCGCCGTACAGCGCGCGGGCCTCGCTGCCCTCAACGAAGGCCAGAAGGTTTCCTTCGAACTGGTTCGCGACCGTAAGTCCGGCAAGATGTCGGCTGATCAGCTCGTCGCAGCCTGATCATTCAAAAAAGACATACGAAAAGGCCGGCTCTGCCGGCCTTTTTTGTGCGCGCTTTCAGGCATGTTCGACCGGCAGGCGCGATCCGCTCTTGAGGCTTTCCATCGAGATCGACGCCGACACGTCGAATAGCTCGACCCGGCGCACGATGCGCTTGTAGACCACGTCATAGTGCTCGACGCGCGGCAGCACGATCTTCAGAATGTAATCGTAGTTGCCCGTCAGCCGGTGCGCCTCGACGACCTCCGGAATATCGGCGATCGCCTTCGAAAACAGATCGATCCAGTCGTCGCTGTGATGCGCGGTCTTGATAAGGGCGAAAACCGTCGTCGGCACGCCCATCTTGTCGCGATCGAGCAGCGCGACCCGGCCCGCGATATGACCGCTCTCCTCCAGCCGCTGGATACGCCGGGCACAGGCCGAGAGCGACAGGCTCACCTTCTCCGCCAGCACGGAAACGGGCGCGCCCGCATCCTCCTGCAACAGCGCCAGCAATTTGCGGTCTCGTTCGTCCAACACGCCGGGATTCTCCATCGTTTTCTTCAGTCGCGCGAACAATGAGCGCCTTTGAAACTCTAGGCAAGAAATTTTCCTGCCATCGCGAAATATAAACGCGAACATTGCGAACAATCGCCGCCGATCACGCGGCATTCTCTGCGCCATCCAGACAGAGCGGAGGAAACGACCATGAAAACGATCGGCCTTATCGGCGGCATGAGCTTTGAAAGCACGGCGGTCTATTACCGGATGATCAACGAGGCCGTGCGCGAGCGGCTTGGCGGCCTGCATTCGGCGGAAGTGCTGGTGCATTCGGTCGATTTCCAGTCGATCGTCGAGTTCCAGAAGGCCGGTCGCTGGGATGCCGCTGGCGCACGGCTCGGCGCGGTTGCCGCCGGCCTTGAAAAGGCTGGGGCCGACTGCGTGCTGATCTGCACCAACACGATGCATCTCGTCGCCGACGCCGTGCAGGCCGCCACCAAGGCAACGCTGCTCAACATCATCGACGAAACCGCAGGCGAAATCCTCGCCGACGGCAAGCGCCGTCCGCTGCTGCTTGCCACGCGCTACACGATGGAACACGGGTTTTATGCCGAGCGCATGAAGGCCGTCGGGCTCGATGTCATGGTGCCCGATGAGGCCGGCCGCATCCTGATGCACGACGTCATCTTCAACGAACTGTGCCAGGGCAAGGTACTCGACACCTCGCGCGAGCGCGTTCTGGCGCTGATCGATGCCGCCCGCGCTGAGGGCGCCGACAGTGTCATCCTCGGCTGCACGGAAATCTGCCTGCTGCTCGATCCCGATGCGCTTGCCCTGCCCGGCTTCGATTCCACCGCAATCCACGCCCGGGCCGCCGTCGATTTCGCACTAGGCAAGGTGGCTACCAGCAAGGCGGCATAATTTATTTGACTCAGTCAAGTAAATTGGGGCACATGGTAATCGAAGGAGATCATCATGACTGCCCATGCCCGTGACGAAGCCGCGACCGATCCGATCGAGACGGTCCGTGCCTTCAACCGTTTCTACACCAACCGGATCGGCGTGCTCGACCGCGCCTATCTCGACACGCCCTATACGCTGACGGAAGCGCGCGTGATCTATGAGCTCGCCGCGCGCGGCACCACATCGGCCTCCGAGCTCACCGAAGAGCTGTCGCTCGATCCCGCCTATCTTAGCCGCCTGCTGAAGACCTTTATCGGCAAGGGGTTTGTCGATGCCCGCAAGGATCCGTCGGATGGCCGCGGACGCCTTCTCGCCCTGACGGAAGACGGTCGTGCCGTCGCAGCCGACCTCGCCACGCGTTCCCGCGAGAGCATCGCAAGGCTCATCGAACCGCTGGCACAAAGCGAACGGCTGGACCTGACGGCGGCGCTGCACCGTGCTACCACCCTGCTCGCCGGCGCGCCCGCCAAAGCCGTCATCCGCCCCCACCGCCCCGGCGACATGGGCCGCGTGATCGCCAGCCAGGCCCAAAGTTACACCGAAACCTACGGCTGGAACGCGGAGTATGAGGCGCTCGTTTCGGAAATCTGCGCGCAGTTTCTGCGCCATTTCGATCCCGCGCGCGAACATTGCTGGATCGCCGAACAGGACGGCCAGTTCGTCGGCAGCATCTTTCTGGTCAAGGCGAACGAGACGACAGCGAAGCTGCGCCTGCTGCATGTTGCGGAAGCCGCACGCGGCCAGGGGCTCGGCACGCGGTTGGTGACGGAGTGCATCCGTTTTGCGCAGGACGCCGGATACAGCAGGCTGGAACTCTGGACGAACGACATCCTGATCGCGGCCCGGCGCATCTATCAGGCGGCCGGTTTCGTGCTGGAAAAGGAAGAAGCGCATCACAGCTTCGGCAAAGACCTCGTCGGCCAGACCTGGGCGCTCGATCTTGTGCGTTGGCAGGCGCCAATCGCTCAGGCTTCCTGAAGCAGGTTTTCCCGCCAGCGGCACTCTTCCAGTCCGGCTCGTGAGAACGGGTCGGTCAGCGTGCCGGATACGATGGCAGCGAGAATCTGCGGAGCCGGCGGAATTTTCGCGACCGTCGCGACGAGCCGGTCGCGCAGCCAGGCGATCGCCAGCGAATCAGACTGGTAAAACGGCGTGAAGAGATAGGAGAGCAGCTGGAACAGGCGCACATGGTTGCGTCGCGCTGTGGCATAAGCTGCCAGCCCCTCGTCCAGCGTCGCCGCAGACGACAGCGCATGCGCCAGAGCCGCGGCATCCAGGAGCGCCATATTCGCGCCCTGCCCGAGCTGCGGGCTGGTCGAATGCGCGCTGTCGCCGATGAAGACGATACCGTCAGCATAGGGCGGCAGCGCGGTGCGATGGGCGTAGCGGGCGAGCGTCAGCTGGTCCCAGTCCGCAATCTGGTCGAGAAAGGGCACCGCCTCCGGCCAATAGCCAGCAATGCCCGCCTTCCAGCGGTCGAGGCCAGCCCGCTTCACCGCCTCGGCTTCTGCGGTCTTGAGACTCCAGAAGAAGGCGACCTTGCGTCCCTCGCCGGCATGCGCCCGGCCGACCGGCAACACGCCGATCATGACTTTCGCCGCGTCATACCGTTGCGTCAGTGCCGTAGAGTCATGCGCGATGCCATCGCAGTCCAGCGTCGCCCAGAAAGCGCCCCAGGGCAGCTCCTTGACCGGCGGCGCGACGACGGAAGCGGCGACGAGCTGCGAGCGTGCGCCAGTTGCGTCGATCACCAGATCGTAGTCGCCGACAATCTCGCCATCGGGGTCATGAAGGGCCGTGCGGGCCAGCCGCGTTTCGGCTTTCGCAAGCGTGATGCCAGTGCGAATGGGCAGGCCTTCGGCCACGACCGCGTCATGCAGGGTCGAAAACAGCGCGGCGCGATGCACAGCAAGCCCGTAGCGACCACCGGCCAGCGCGTTGTAGCGCACGTCGAGCACCGTGCGGCCACTCAGGGCATCGGCACCATGCAGCCGGTCAATGCGGTTTCCGAGGGAGTGGATGGCGGGCGAAAGTCCGAGCGCATCGAGCACGGTCAGCCCCGTCGGCTGCATCAGGAGACCCGAGCCAACCGGCGAAGGGCGATCGAAGCGCTCGATCAATTCGACCCGATGACCGGCGCGCGCGAGAAACAGGGCAGCCGCAAGCCCCGCGGGACCCGCGCCGGCAATGCCGATATCCAGTGGCTTCATGCCCGTCCTCGCTGCGCCTTCGTCAGTCCTGTTCCGCGTCGTAAGCCGTGCGTGCGGCCCGGATCGCGCCATGGTTTTCCGAAGACCACTGCACGAGCGTGCGCAGAAGCGCAAGGAAGGAATGGCCAAGCGGCGTCAGCTTGTATTCGACGCTCGGCGGCTGGGTCGGGTAGACGGTGCGCGTGAGATAGCCGTCGCGCTGGAGGTCGCGCAGCGTCTGGGTCAGCATGCGCTGGGAAATATCGGGGATCAAGCGGCGCAGCTGTGAGAAGCGGCGTGGCCCGTCGGCGAGGCCGAGGATCATCAGCGACGTCCACTTGCCGCCGACGCTATCGAGCACGTCGCGCACCGGACAATCGTCCATCGACATGAGCACGCCATCGATGAGCATGACGCGTTCGCCATCGGCACCGCCAACGATCTTGTTCATAGTCGGTTCCCTTCAGGTAACCACCGGAGAAAAAACTGCCTTCTTTACAGGCTCTATCAGATTACCAGATAAGAGCAAGTCTCAATAAGAGACCAACATCCACGGGTTCGACGGCATTCCCCTGCCCCAGCCGGAAACCCTGCCCAGAAAGGCATAGACATGACCGACACGATTCTCGTCACCGGCGCTTCCGGCCAGCTTGGCCGCCTCGTTCTCGACAACCTCCTGACCTCTGGAGAGGTCTCTCCCGCCGACATCATCGCCGCCACCCGCAACGTCACGAAGCTTTCCGACTACGCCGCCAGGGGGGTGACCGTGCGCGCCGCCGACTTCGATGACCCCGCCTCGCTCGACGCCGCCTTCGCCGGCGTCGGCAAGGTGCTGATCATCTCGACCGACGCGCTCGGCGAAGCCGGCAAGCGTCTTGCCCAGCACAAGGCCGCCGTCGCCGCCGCCAAGAAGGCTGGCGTCAAGCACATCCTCTACACCTCCATGCCGCAGCCGGACGATTCGCTCGTTACCTTCGCGCCCGATCATCTCGGCACCGAAGAGGCCATCAAGGCGACCGGCATTCCCTATACGATCCTGCGCGACGGCTGGTATGCGGAAAACCTGTTCATGTCGCTGCCGCACGCGCTGCAGACAGGCTCCTGGTACACCTCGACCGGCAACGGCAAGATCGCTCATATCACCCGCGCCGACACCGCCGCCGCCCTTGCCGGCGCAATCCTGAAGGCCGGCAATGAGAGCAATATCTATACGTTGACGGGCACAAAGGCGCGCACCGCGGAAGACATCGCCGCTATCGTCTCTGCCGCCACCGGCAAGCCGTTGAAAGTCGTCCATGTCACCGATGCCCAGCTTGCCGAGGGCCTGAAGGGTGCCGGCCTGCCGGAAGGCTTCATCCCCACCATCGTCTCCTTCGATGCGAACACGCGCGAAGGCAAGATCGCAGCCGTCACCGGCGATGCGCAAGCCCTATCCGGCCGCAAGCCAACCGAATTCGAGGACTTCGTCGCCGCCAGCAAGGCAGCGTTTCTCGGCTGATCGATAAAGATGCGGCGCTCCGAAGGGGCGCCGCATTGCCGTCAGACCTCTTGGCCGCAAGCGCGGCGGAAGCGACGCACGCTCTCCGCCATGCCGTATTCCAGCGCATCGGCGGTCAGGCCATGGCCGATGGAGACCTCCTCGAGGCGGGAAATGCGGGCGACCAGCGCCGGCAGATTGGCGACCGTGAGATCATGACCGGCATTGACGCCAAGGCCGAGTTCGAACGCGATATCCGCCGTTTCTCCCAGCAGTTCGAGCATCCGCACGGCTTCCGCCGGATTGTCGTAGCAACCGCCATAAGGCCCGGTATAAAGCTCGATCCGGTCGGCGCCGAGATCGCGGGCGATCGTTAGCGATTCGCGGTCCGGCTCCCCATCCGCGAAGACAGACACACGCAGGCCGAATTTCTTCAGCCGCTCGATGATGTTACCGAGCAGATTGTGGTTCTTGCGGAAATCCCAGCCGTGGTCGGAGGTGGCCTGCGACGGGTCATCCGGCACCAGCGTCACCTGCTCGGGACGGTGCTCGTCGATGAGACACATGAAGTTCTCTTCTGGAAAACCTTCGATGTTGAATTCCGTGCTGGAAAATTCGCTGTCGATGAGGCTGCGGATCATGCCGAGATCGCTGAAGCGCACATGACGCTGGTCCGGGCGCGGATGCACTGTCAGACCGCTGGCGCCCGCTTCAAGCGCAATCCGGCCAAGGGCCGTGACGCTCGGCCAGGGCAGATCCCGGCGGTTGCGCAGCATGGCGATTGCGTTGAGATTGACCGACAGTTTCGCAGGCATGACGACGCGGGCTCCTATGACTGAAAACAAGGTCTAGCGCGTTGTTTCCACAAGGGCAATCGCCTGAAAACGCCGGATGACCCTGCGGTCGCTGACAATTGCCGCACACGTGGTCAACCACCCCTTGCCGTTCATCAAGAATCACCGCTAAACTCACCGTGATTTTTGGGGGTAGCGGTCATTCCGGCCGCGTCTGTTCCGAAATTGGGAAGGAACTCAGGCAGCGACGATGGCCTCCTCTGTGGCGACACCATGAGCAGGACCGACAGGCCGGCGTGCGATCTCGTGCGGCGCGCGCTTCATGCCGTCATCGCCAGCGAAACCTTCGCCCGCTCCGAGCGTTTGCGCTCGTTCCTATCCTATGTCGTGGAAAACGAACTGGCGGGCAAAGCCGCCCAGCTCAAGGGCTACAGCATCGGCATCGACGTATTCGGCCGCCCGCCGGGCTTCGATGCCGGCAATGATCCACTGGTGCGCGTGCAGGCCGGCAAGCTGCGCAAGCTTCTCGAGCAGTATTACGAGACCGAAGGCACGGCTGAACAGCTGCGCATCCGCGTGCCGCTCGGCAGCTATGTCCCGGAATACAGCCTCGCACAAATCGCTCCGCAAGTCGGCGGCGATTTGGCGGCCGATGCGGTCGAACCGACCCCACACTTCTCCCAAAACGCTCCAAGGCCGAAACGCTCCTGGCTTCCCAAGCCCATCTCCTCGCCGCTCGCTCTCTTCTCCCTGCTGCCATTGCTCTTCCTGGCACCATCCTTCTATCCCGAAGCCACCAATGCGGCCGTTGCCAAGGTTCAGCAGGTGCTATCGATGCAGAACAGGCTCGGCGGAATGGTCGAAATGCTGCCGCAGCTGCACATCCTGCAATGTTGGCCGCAGAGCGGCGAATGCAATGCACTTGCCCGCGCCATCTCCAATTCGGCAGAGTATCACCGCACCGTGCGCCTGGCCGACACGCGCCAGACCGGCGCGCCGCTGCCGCTTTCTTATTCCATCCGCGTGGAGAACCGGCCGGATGGGCTCGGTGTCTATGCGCGGCTGATCCATGATCAATCCGGCGCCACGATCTATGCCCGGCATTTTTCGCGTGAACAGTTGAACAGCGAGGCCGGCATCGCCTATGAAGCCGTCGCCTTCGCCGCACGGACACTATCGGCCAGCGGGCCACTCTACCGTCACGCCATTCGCAAGGGGACAGCCAGCAGCGTGATGGAATGCCTCTCCCACACCAGCCAGATAACCCCGCGCGGCACGCCGCATTTCCGCCAGCCGGCGGCCTGCGCGATCACGCCGGATGCCGCTCTGGCCGAAGCGGCGATCCTCGAGGAAGCCGGCGCCACCCTGACGCGATAATCCGCTCTCCCCTCGCTGCAAAGCAGGAAGCCCGCCCAGAAAATACATCCCTAGATATAACGATAGGCACACTCAGCCCTAGGGTTTATTTTATGAACCTGGCGGATTGGTATTCTGTGCCGCTCCGGGGTTCGGATCCCTGCACACTCTCCTCGCGAGATGGATCTGCAACCCTGGCAGGGTCGTAAGCGGCTTTTTGGCGGACAGGCCGAAGCAGACGCAAGCGAAAGTGGGGCGTTTTTCGTCGTCTTGAAGCCTCGTCTCGGCACGGGCTCAGGCCGGCGACCGGGGGTAATGACATGACTGATCTTCTTTTTTGCGGGTTGCTTTCATGATGACGAACGAGTCGAAGAAAGCCACCGCCGACGTCCGCGCCGGCGCGCGTAAATCCATCCGCTATCTGCCTGTGACCCCGCTTCCGGAAAATTTGCCGGCGGGCCGCCTGGCGATCGCCGATATGGCGAATGCCTTCGGCGTCACGCACCGCACGCTGCATTTCTACGAGGAAAAGGGCCTGCTGAAGGCCGCCCGCGTCGGCCCGATGCGCGTTTACGGCCCTGAAGAGATTCAGCAGATGTCGGTGGTCAACACCTGTCGCGAGACGGGCATGCCCGTCGCCGTCATCCAGGAACTGCTGGAGCGCCTGTCCTCCGCAGAGAGCCAGGACGAGGCCGATGCGATCTTCCGCACGGCGATGACGGCGCGCAAACGCGAGCTCGCCGCCCAGCAGTCAACAATCCGCCGCCAGATGCAGCAGATCAACGAACTGCTCGATTTCACCGGCGCGCTCGAACCCGAGACCAACGACAATACGCCGCAGGCGCACCTGAGCGCGGCGGAACTGCGCTGTCTCACGCTGATGGCCGAGGGCTATCCGACGAGCCGCATCGCCCGCGCGCTCGAAGTCGAGCCCGGCGAAGTGCAAGTGATGGAAAAGAACATCATCGCCAAGTTCAGCAGCAACAACCGTTTCCAGGCCGTCGCCAAGGCGGTCATGCTCGGAATCGTCGGCCATTAAGGCTGGCGTCAAGCGGCCGGACATGATGACCGGCCTTTACCATCCGCTTCCTGAAAAAAGCGGGCGTCGTGCGGGTCCCACCCTTTAACGCACGACGGTGAGCGTTTCCGCGGCGCGCGTAATGGCAGTGTAAAGCCAGCGTTCACGCGTGTCGCGGAATGCAAAACTCTCGTCGAACAGCACGACGTCGTTCCACTGTGAACCCTGCGCCTTGTGCACGGTCAGCGCATAGCCGAAATCGAACTCGTCATAGCGCTTGCGCGTCGACCACGGGATTTCCTCCTCGAGGTTCTCGAACGCCGCCTTCAAAAGCTTGATCTTGGCAGCGCCGCGATCCATGTCGTCGTCCTCGGGCCGGATCATCAGGTTGATGCCGGGCTTCACCGTTTCCTTGGACGAACTCATTACCTGCCAGAGCGAACCGTTGAGCAGGCCCTTGGCCGGGTCGTTGCGCAGGCAAACCAGCTTGTCACCGGATTGCGGATAGTCCGTGGTGAACCCCTTCAGCTCGCGGAGGCGCTGGTTGTAGCGCCGGCGCGTACGATTGGTACCGACGAGCACCTGATCGGCCTCCAGCACCAGGGACTGGTCCACCTCGTTGCGGCCGATGACGCGGGCAGCACCGTAGTCGCCATAACCGATCTCGTTACCCTCGCGCACCTGCATGGCGAGGCGGATGATCGGGTTGTCGCGCGCCTGCCGGTGAATATCCGTTAAAAGGTAATCCGGCTCCTGATTGGTGAAATAGCCGCCGCCGGAAACAGGCGGCAGCTGACCGGGATCGCCGAGCACGAGGATCGGCGTGCCGAAGCTCATCAGGTCGCGGCCGAGCGCCTCATCGACCATCGAGCATTCGTCGACCACCACGAGGGCCGCCTTGGCGACCGGGCTCTGGCGGTTGATCGAGAACATCGGCGAGATCGAGGTCTTGCCCGTCTCCTCGTCCGATACCTCTTCCTCGCCGCGTGGACGATAGATCAGCGAATGGATCGTCTTGGCATTGCTTGCGCCTTTGGAACGAAGAACCTGCGCGGCCTTGCCGGTGAAGGCGGCAAACAGCACCTCCCCGTCGACATTTTCCGCAAAATGCCGCGCCAGCGTCGTCTTGCCCGTTCCGGCATAGCCGAACAGTCGGAAAAGCGGTTCGCGCCCATCCTTCAGCCACTTTGCGACGGCCTTGAGCGCTTCATCCTGTTGGGGTGCGAATTCCATGCCCGGACTTGGCAGGATTCGCGCGCTTGAAGCAAGGGGCGAGGCTTCGTTCACCGGTCGCCCGATCCACCTACCCCCTGTTTTGGCCCTATTCGCCACGACGTCGCCGCTGTATGGAAAACGCGATCCACGGAGCGATGATGTGTCCCCCGCCTCCCCGACCCCAGACGAAACCGTATCCGGCCCCTCCGGCGTCGGACAGCTGCCAGCCGCCCTGCAATGGGCCTGCGTTACAGGCCTTTCCCTGGTAACGACCACGCCGCTTTACATGACCGGCTTTCCGGCGGCACTGATGATCGGCCCAATGCTTGCCGGCATCGTCGTGGCGCTCGCGGGCGGCACGATCCGGCTGCCGCGCCTCTGCTTCTTCGTCGTGCAGGTCGTTCTGGCCCTGATGATCGCCGGCACGGTGTCGCAGGATTTCGTAGCCACCTTCCTGGACAACTGGCTGCTCATCCTCGCCATCGTCTTTTCCGTGATCGCGGTCAGCGCCTTCAGCGGCTGGATGATCGCGCGCACCGGTGTCCTGCCTGGCACGACAGCGATCTGGGGGTCTTCGGCAGGCGCTGCCTCCTCCATGCTGATGATGGCGGAAGCCTATGGCGCCGATATGCGCCTCGTCGCTTTCATGCAATATCTGCGCGTGCTGTTCGTCGCGAGCCTTGCCACGCTGGTCGCGCATTTCGCCGGCCATGAGGGTGGCGCCGCACCGCCGCATGCCTGGTTCGAACCGGTGCCTCTGCTTCCGCTCGTTGCGATGCTGGCCATCGGAATCCTCGCCGGCCTTGCCGCTCAGAAACTGCGCATCCCGGCCGGCGCCTTCCTCCTGCCCTTTGCGCTTGCCTCGGTGCTCAACACCTCCGGCACAGTGACGATCGTCCTGCCGCAGTGGCTGCTGGTCATCGCATTTGCACTGCTCGGCTGGAATATCGGCCTCGGCTTCACACGCGCCATCCTCCTGCATGCGCGTCGCGCCCTCTTGCCGACGGTGCTCTCCATCGTCGCGCTGCTCTGTTTCTCGGGCCTGCTGGCGGCAGCGCTCGTCTTCCTGCTCGGCGTCGATCCGCTGACGGCCTATCTCGCCACCAGCCCCGGCAGCCTCGATTCCGTCGCCGTCATCGCCGCCTCCGCGAATGTCGACATCGCCTTCGTCATGACCTTGCAGACGGCGCGGTTGATCCTCGTGACCTTCATCGGCCCGTGGCTTGCCCGCTTCGTGGCGGACCGGATCTAGCCGGCGTTTTCAAGCAGGATGGGTTTGCCGTGCGGCGTCGCCTCGGCGGCACGCGCCCAGCGATCGGAAAGTGCTGTTTGTTCCGCCTCGCTTGCCACACCTCGCTCGGAGAGCAACGACGACAGAGCAGCCACCCAGCAATCGAAATAGTCGGCGCCATCGGCGGCACGGCCGGGCCGATGCACTTCGCGTGAAAGCGCCTCGGCCCATTCGGCCCAGGAAAACACGCCTTGCTCGTGCAGCCGCACCGTCATCGCAAAGGCCTGCGCCTGCCAGGGCTCGGCGAAGACCGGATCACCCTCGGCGGATTTCGGCAGGCCGGGCGTGTCGGCAAGCGTCTCACACCGGCTCAAGATAGCTCTCCCAGGCATCGATGGAGACGGTCAGGCCGGGGGCTGCACCCTCGCCCCAGATTTCGCCACCATCGAAGACGACGGTGTAGACCCATTGCGGGCTCTCCCCCTTGCCGTGCGCATTGTCGTCGGGAAACACGAAGGAACCCTGCACGGTCTCGACCACGCCGACCTTGCCGCGGGCATAACGCGGCAGGCGCGTGTGGGTCGTCGGATTGAAGTTGCGGGTTCGTACGCACGCGCCAACGGCAAAATGCGGTGCGGCCTCCACCGGCCGGTCGCAGGGACCGCCCTTGGCAAGCACCGCCGGCACCATATCGGCCTTCAGGATGCGCTTTGGCGCGGCACCCTTTTCCAGCATCCGGCCCGCGGCCAGCTCCTCGCGGCTGACGAAGCCATGGCGCTGCAACAGCGTCTCGAGCGCGCGGATCCAGATCTCGTAGTAACTCGCCGAGAGATAGGTGGCGGGCGGGATGTTTTCGCGCGCATGCCGGCTCTCGTCGATCGTCCAGGCGCCGAAGGCACCGCAGGATAGCGTCACGCCCAGAGCGCGCTTTTCCCAGTCGCCGTGAAAATACGGCTCGTTAGGCTCCGGCGCGACCGGACCGAGGCCATGCTGGCCGCCGAGATCATGCGGTCCGTTCATGACCGGGCCTCCGGCGCCAGCGCCTGCCCCGTGCCGATCATGGCGTCGCGCGTCACGAGATCGGCGAGCGCTTCCTGGTCCAGCCCCTCGGTCCCCTCGGGCCGCTGCGGCACGACGAGATAGCGCAGCTCGGCCGTCGAATCCCAGACGCGGATTTTTTGGGTCTCGGGAAGAGTCACACCGAATTTGGCGAGCACGCCGCGCGGATCGATGACGGCACGCGAGCGATAGGCCGGCGCCTTGTACCAGACAGGCGGTAGACCGAGCACGGACCAGGGGTAACAGGAGCACAGCGTGCAGACGACGAGGTTGTGCGTTTCACCATCGTTGAACACCGCCCGCATATGCTCCCCCTGCCGGCCGGTATAGCCGAGGCTAGCGATGGCCGCCGTGGCATCGCGCTTCAGCCAGTCGGCGAAATCCGGCTCCGCCCAAGCCTTGGCCACCACGCGGGCACCGTTGCGCGGACCGATCTTCGTCTCATAGGTCTCGACGATGACGTCGATCGCCGCGGGATCGATCAGGCCTTTTTCCGTCAGGATGGTCTCAAGCGCCCGCACGCGCGCTTCCATCGGCGAAAAATGATTGTCGTGATGGTGATGGTCGTCATGGTCGTGGTCGTGCGACACGGCTGTTCCTCCGGCTTCGCCCTTTCATACGCCGCTAGCGCAACATCGGCCAGAGGCTGGCGACGAGCAGCAGCGCCATGGTGATGTTGAACCATTTCAACCGCACCGGAACGGATAGCCACTCACGCAGCGCCGAGCCGAAGCCGGCCCAGGTCGAAACACTCGGGAAATTGACGATGGCGAAGGCAATGCCGACGATCAGGACGCTCATCGTATAATTGGCCGAATTGGTATAGGTCGCCATGGCTGAGACGGCCATGACCCAGGCTTTCGGATTGACCCACTGGAAGGCGGCAGCCTCAAGGAAGCTCATCGGCCGCGCGCCGGCCTTGCCCTCGCCGAGCGAGCGCGAGGTGCCGATCTTCCAGGCGATCCAGACGAGATAGGCGCCGCCCGCGAATTTCAGCGCGGTATAGACCAGCGGCACGGCCTCCAGCAGCGCGCCGAGCCCGAAACCGACGGCCAAGAGCAACACAAGGAAGCCGACCCCGATGCCACACATATGCGGGATCGTGCGCACGAAACCGAAATTCACGCCCGAGGCGAACAGCATCATGTTGTTCGGACCGGGCGTGACGGATGTCGTGAAGGCGAAGACCAGCAGCGCCAGAAAGATTTCGATCTGCATGGCAGTCTCTTCTGATCCGGATTGTTTTTTCCGATTGATAGTCCATCTCTTGGGGACGACCAGCCAATTCTTGTCATACATACAATTCCGGTTGCTGATGTATGGCGTCTCTCGTGGAGTGCAGCATGAAAGCGGAACTACCGGCAGTCACCCTTCCCGGCGGACGACAGGTCCCGGCCCTTGGCCTTGGCACCTGGCATATGGGCGAAGGCGAAGCATCGATGGCCGAGGAGGCCGCAAGCCTGCGCGCCGGGCTCGATCTCGGCATGACCGTCATCGACACGGCGGAGATGTATGCCGATGGCGGCGCCGAGGAAGTCGTCGGCGAAGCCATCAAGGGGCGGCGCGAGGAGGTGTTCCTTGTAAGCAAGGTGCTGCCCTACAATGCCAGCCGCGCCGGAACGATCGCCGCCTGCGAGGCTAGCCTCAAGCGCCTTGGCACCGACCATATCGAACTCTACCTTCTGCACTGGCGCGGCCGTCACCCCTTCTCCGAGACGGTCGAGGCCTTCGAAACCTTGAAGGCGCAGGGCAAGATCGGCGCCTGGGGCGTCTCGAACTTCGATGTCTCCGACATGAAAGAACTCCTGGAAGACGCCGAGCCGCATCGCCCGGCCGCCAATCAGGTGCTCTACAATCTCGCCCGCCGCGGCATCGAATTCGATCTGCTGCGCTGGAGCCAGGTACAGGGCATCCCGATCATGGCCTATTCGCCGCTCGACGAGGGTCGCCTGCTTGGCCATCCTGTTCTGGAGGAGATCGGCCGCATCCACAATGTCGGCTCCGCCCAGGTGGCGCTTGCCTTCCTGCTCACCAAGGCCGGGGTCATCGCCATCCCGAAATCTGGATCCCCGGAGCGCGTACGCGACAATTTCCGCGCCTCGGAAATCCGCCTGACCTCGGAAGACCTGCGCCTGCTCGACGAAGCCTTCCCGCCATCGACCCGCAAGCGGCCGCTGGAGATGATCTGAGCAAAACAAAGGGCCTTTCCGTTTCCGGAAAGGCCCTTTGCCGAACTCAAACCGTGAGAAACCTCACATGCCCTGCGGGCCGCGGTTCATCGCCGCGATGCCGGTGCGGCAGACTTCGACGAGGCCGAGCGGCTTCATGATCGCGACGAACTGGTCGATCTTCGAGGACTTGCCGGTGATTTCCAGGATGAAGTGATCCGTCGTCGCGTCGACCACCTTGGCGTGGAAGGCATCGGCGAGGCGCAGCGTTTCCTGGCGAAGCTCGCCGGAGCCGACGACCTTGACCAGCGCCACTTCCCGTTCGATCGGCCGTTCCTGGCCGAGCGTCTTGGCGCGCACGGTGAGGTCGACGACGCGGTGCACGGGCACGATGCGCTCGAGCTGCGACTTGATCTGCTCGAGTACGCTCGGCGTGCCGCGCGTCACGATGGTGATGCGCGACAGGTGCGATTCATGCTCTGTCTCGGAAACCGTGAGGCTTTCGATGTTGTAGCCGCGGCCGGAGAACAGGCCGATGACGCGGGCAAGGACGCCCGGCTCGTTGTCGACGAGCACGGAGAGCGTGTGGCTCTCCGCAACCTGGGTTTCCTTGGCGATGAAGTAGGCAGAACCGGTGGGTTGAAGGTGTGCGTTCATATCAGTGTCTACCTTTTCATCAAACGAGCTGGCGGCCCTTGGCGTCGATCGCGTTGGCGACCGCTTCGTCCGTGGCCTCGTCGGGCAGCAGCATTTCGTTGTGCGCCTTGCCCGAGGGGATCATCGGGAAGCAGTTGGCGAGGTTCGCCACGCGGCAATCGAAGATCACAGGCCGCTTGACGTCGATCATCTCCTGGATGGCCGCATCGAGATCACCGGGCTTGTCGCAGGCAATACCGACGCCGCCATAGGCTTCCGCCAGCTTGACGAAGTCCGGCATGGCTTCCGTATAGGAGTTCGACAGGCGGTTGCCGTGCAGCAACTGCTGCCACTGGCGCACCATGCCCATATACTGGTTGTTCAGGATGAAGATCTTGACGGGCAGATTGTACTGAACCGCGCAGCTCATTTCCTGAATGCACATCTGGATCGAGGCGTCGCCGGCGATATCGATGACGAGGCTGTCGCGGTGCGCGACCTGCACGCCGATCGCCGCCGGGAAACCGTAGCCCATCGTGCCGAGGCCGCCCGACGTCATCCAGCGGTTCGGTTGCTCGAAGCCGAAGAACTGCGCCGCCCACATCTGATGCTGGCCGACTTCCGTCGTGATGTAGGTGTCATGGTCCTTGGTCAGCTCATAGAGACGCTGGATCGCATATTGCGGCATGATCACATCGTCGCTGTGTTTGTAGGCGAACGAGTTGCGGGCACGCCACTTGGCAATCGACGTCCACCAGTCGGCATGGATGGCCTTGTCGTAGTCCTTAGCGCCGGCGCGCCACAGGCGGACCATGTCTTCCAGGACATTGCCGACATCGCCCAGGATCGGAACGTCGACGCGGACGTTCTTGTTGATCGAGGACGGGTCGATATCGATGTGGATCTTCTTCGAGTTCGGCGAGAAGGCGTTGAGGCGGCCGGTGATGCGGTCGTCGAAGCGCGCGCCAATGCAGACCATGACATCGCAGTCATGCATCGCCATGTTCGCCTCGTAGGAACCGTGCATGCCGAGCATGCCCAGCCAGTTCTTGCCCGAGGCGGGATAGGCGCCGAGGCCCATAAGCGTCGAGGTGATCGGGAAGCCGGTGATCTCGACCAGTTCGCGCAGCAGGCGCGAGGCTTCCGGGCCGGAATTCACGACGCCTCCACCGGAATAGATGATCGGGCGGCGCGCACCCTTCATCAGGCTGACGGCCGCTTCTATGGCGCGGGCATCACCCGAGAGCTTCGGCTGGTAGGACTTCTGAATCGGCGCAGCCGACGGCGGCGTGTATGTGCCGGTGGCAAACTGCACGTCCTTCGGAATATCGACGACGACGGGACCCGGACGGCCGCTCTGCGCGACGCGGAACGCCTCGTGGATGATGCGCGCGAGGTCGTTGACGTCCTTGACCAGCCAGTTGTGCTTGGTGCAGGGGCGCGTGATGCCGACCGTGTCGCATTCCTGGAAGGCATCCGAGCCGATGAGCGTGGTCGGAACCTGACCGGTGAGGCAGACGAGCGGGATGGAGTCCATCAGCGCGTCCTGCAGCGGCGTGACCGCATTCGTCGCACCCGGACCCGACGTGACGAGCATGACCCCGACCTTGCCGGTGGACCGAGCGTAGCCCTCGGCCATGTGGCCGGCGCCCTGCTCGTGGCGAACGAGAATGTGCTCGATATCGTCTTGCTGGAAGATCTCGTCGTAGATCGGCAGCACCGCGCCGCCGGGATAGCCGAAGATATGCTCTACGCCGTTGTCCTTCAGCGCCTGCAAGACAATTTCGGCGCCTGTCATCTGGTTTTCTGTTCCGCTCATCGGATTCCCGTCCGTCTCTTTCGTATTTCCAGGGTGCTTATCGAATTTTCGGGCATAAAAAAAGGCCCCTTGGAGGAGCCTGCTTACCGCGCATGGGTGCTTTCGCCGGGTGGTTACACCACCCTGCCCATGCGCGTTCCCACCACAAGAATAACAACCATCAGATTTTTCATGGCTCGAAGTGTTAGCCACAAAGACGGGGCGCGTCAACGCTTTTCCCTCTGCTCCGAAATGGCACGCAACTCGGCGCCGGCGGGAAAGGGTGGCGCAAAGCCGCATCAACACGAAACGTCTTATTAAGCGGCCTCGGCTAGAATTCGCCTTTGATGGCAAGGAGTGCCGTGATTGCTGAACAATGATTTTCAAAGTTCTATAGTGGCAGGCGAACAGGAACGCCGGGACGACGCGTTGCAGGGCAACCGTCTGATGGGTCGCGTCGTGGCCTGCAACGGCTCGCATGCTACGATCAGTGCCGTCGCCGAAAGCGGGCAGACAGCGCTAACGGAACTTTGGGCAGTCGGCCGCCTCATCTCGATCTCCGTCGGCCGTAACCGCGTCGTCGCCCTCGTCTACTCCATGTCCACCGACCAGCAGAGCTGGGTGGAAAACCGCGACACCGTCTTTCGCATCGAAGTCGAACTGCTCGGCGAGGTCCATGTCGGCCCTGATGGCCGCGAGGAATTCTCCGCCGGTATCACCGACTATCCGCATCTCGGCGCCATCGCGCATCGCATCCGCGCCTCCGACCTCGCCAAGGTCTACGACACCGGCAAGAACGATGTCTGCGCCATCGGCAAGCTGACACAGGACGAAAGCATCGACGCAACGCTCCATGTGCCTTCCATGCTGGAAAAGCATTTCGCTATCGTCGGCACGACCGGTGTCGGCAAGTCGACCGCCATCACGCTTCTGCTTCACAAGGCCATCCAGGCCGATCCGCGCCTGCGCGTGCTGATCCTCGACCCGCACAACGAATTCGCTTCTGCCTTCGGCGACCTCGCCGTGGTCATCGACACGGATACGCTCGACCTGCCTTTCTGGCTGTTCCGGCTGGAGGAATTCGCCGAAGTCGTTTTCCGCGGCCGCCCGCCGGTGCCGGAAGAAATGGATATTCTGCGCGACCTGATCCCAGAGGCCAAGCGCGCCTTCCGCGGCTCCAGCGACAACGGCCTGATGCGCCGCACCAGCGAGAAAAGCTCGGTGACCTCGGACACGCCGGTGCCCTTCCGCATCGCCGACCTGCTGGCGCTCATCGACGAGCGTATCGGCCGGCTCGAAGGGCGGGCGGAAAAGCCGCATCTGCGCTCGCTCAAGGTCAAGATCATGTCGGCGATCAACGATCCGCGCTACCATTTCATGTTCTCCTCGAACACGATCACCGACACGATCCTCGACACCATTGCCCGCATCTTCCGCATTCCCGGTGAAGGCAAGCCGGTCACGACGTTCCAGCTCGCCGGTATTCCCTCGGAGGTCGTCAACTCGGTCGCCTCCGTGCTCTGCCGCATGGCCTTCGAAATCGGTCTGTGGAGCAATGGCGGCGTGCATATGCTGGTGGTGTGCGAAGAGGCGCACCGCTACGTGCCGGCCGATCCGAAGCTCGGCTTCATCCCGACACGTCAGGCCATTGCCCGCATCGCCAAGGAAGGCCGTAAATACGGCGTGTCGCTCGGTATCATCACGCAGCGCCCCGGCGAACTCGATCCGACGATCCTGTCGCAGTGCTCGACGATCTTCGCGATGCGCCTTGCCAACGATCACGACCAGGAAATCATCCGCTCGGCGATCCCGAATTCTTCATCTTCGACCACGAGCTTCATCTCCTCGATCGGCAACGGCGAGGCGATCGCCTTTGGCGAGGCCGTCGCCGTGCCGATGCGCATGCGCTTCTCCCGCGTCGAAGCAAGCCGCCTGCCGAGAGCGAACGGCACCGGTGTGAAGGTCACCGATGACACGCCGCAGAGCGTCGATCTGCGCAATATCGTCGCGCGCATGCGCGCCATAACCGGGCCGGATATTTCCGGGTTCCAGAATTCCTATCTCGCCACGCAAGGCCAAGGCGCCGCGTTGCCGACCGGCTACGAGGATGCGCCCTACGAGGACGAGGAGGACTATATCGACACGCTGCAGAACGCAGCCCACGCCCCCCGCCCGGCTACCGCAGCGCCGGTGCAGGATCCCTATCGTCCGGCCGCATCCGCGCCGCCGACGCACGAGCCCTACCGTCCGGACATGCTTCCGGGCGCAGCCAGCGCCTATGATCAGCCGACGCAGGACCGGTTCGAAACCATTCGCCGCGAATTGACGACGGAACAGCCACGCCCGGCGGCCGATCCCTATCGCCAGCCGCCTCGCCCGGCCTTCGGCGAACAGCAACAGGAAACGCCAAGGCGCGAAGGCTCCATCCGCGAACAGCTTCTCAAGAAACCACTCAGCAGCCTCATCCGCCGCTAAATCGCAACCAGAGGATCGATCCGCCGCCAGCTTTCGTCGAGCTGGTTGCGGAACCACGTCATCTGCCGCTTGGCATATTGCCGGGTCGCGGCCGCGCCACGCTCGATCACGTCCGCCTCGCGCATCTCGCCCGCTAGCATCGCCGCAATCTGCGGCACGCCGATCGCCTTCATGACCGGCATGGCCGGCGGGAGATCTTGCGCAAGCAGCGCCTTCACCTCGTCAACCGCCCCCGCCTTGAGCATAAGGCCAAAACGCCGGTCGATGCGGGCAGTCAGCACCGCGCGGTCCGGCAGTACGACGATCTTCTCTGCCCGCTCCGGATCGATCACCGCCGGCCCGGACGCCGACTGGAAGGTCGAAATCGACTTGCCCGTCGCCTCGATCACCTCGAACGCCCGCACGATGCGCTGGCCATCGCCAACCATCAGCCGTGCCGCCGTTTCCGGGTCACGTTCCGCAAGCTCCCAGTGCAGCGCCTCGGCGCCTTCGGCTGCGAGTCGCGCACGCACCCTTTCGCGGACACCGTTGGGAATGGCGGGCATATCCGAGAGCCCGCCAGTCAGCGCGCGAAAATAGAGGCCGGTGCCGCCGACGAAGACCGGTCGTTTGCCGCGCTCCCGTAGCTCCCTCACAAGCGCGGTCGCCTCGCGCAGCCAGTCGCCGGTGGAATAGGCCACCCCGGCCGGCACATGGCCGTAGAGGCGATGCTCGATGCCGCCCATATCCTCGGGCTGCGGGCGGGCGGTCAGAACGCTTAGCGTGTCATAGACCTGCATGCTGTCGGCATTGACCACCACGCCGCCATGCTCGGCCGCCAGCCGCACGGCAAGCGCGGACTTGCCGCTGGCCGTCGGGCCCGTTATCAGGATCGCGTCCTGCTTTCGATCAAGGTTTTCCATCATGGCTTTCGTTGCCACGCTTGTCGCCAATCCGTCAAACCCTGTTCTGACCCCGGCACTCGCCGAAAAGGCCGCCGAGGCCGTCAATGCCTCCGGCCTCTACTGGCTCGCCGACGGCATTGCCTGCGATGTCGCGCTTCGGGACGACAGCGATCCGAGTGAAGCAGGTAGCAAAATCCGCGCCGTCATCGGCGACGCGCCGGTCGATCTGGCCGTGCAGGATGCCGAGACGCGTCGCAAGAAGCTCCTGATCGCCGACATGGATTCGACGATGATCGGCCAGGAATGCATCGACGAACTGGCGGCCGAAGTCGGCCTCAAGGACAAGGTCGCGACCATCACCGCCCGTGCCATGAACGGCGAGATTGCCTTCGAGCCCGCCCTTCGTGAGCGCGTCGCGCTGCTCAAGGGCCTGCCGATCTCCGTCGTCGACGAGGTCATCGAAAAGCGCATCACGCTGACGCCGGGCGGGCGCGAACTCATCGCCACCATGAAGGCCAAGGGCTACTACACCGCACTCGTCTCCGGCGGCTTCACCGTCTTCACGAGCCGCATCGCCGCGACGCTCGGCTTCGACGAGAACCGCGCCAACATCCTGCTCGACGTGGACGGCAAGCTGACCGGCGAAGTCGCCGAGCCGATCCTCGGCAAGCAGGCAAAGGTGGATGCGCTGAACGACATCGCCACGCGCCTCGGCATTACCCCTGATGAAGCCATGGCCGTCGGCGACGGCGCCAACGACCTCGGCATGCTGCATCTCTCCGGTGCCGGCGTCGCGCTACACGCCAAGCCCGCCGTCGCGGCGGAGGCGAAAATCCGCATCGACCACGGCGATCTCACCGCGCTGCTCTACCTGCAGGGCTACCGCAAGTCCGACTTCGTGACCGGCTGAGCGATACAAAAGGCCGCTGAAGCGATGCTCCAGCGGCCTGATTCACTCTGTCCGAGAATGCCGGCAAGTCCCTGACGGGACTCACCCTTTTGTCTCAATCGATGCGAACCGTGACGTAGCGCAGCGCGCCCGTATGGTTGGCGATCATCATCAGCGCGTTGCGGCGGTCTTCCGACTTCAGCTTGTCGACGCGGGTCGTGACTTCCTCGGCCGTGGTCACCGCTTCCTGGCCGATCTCGACGATCACGTCGCCCGGCACGATGCCGCGCTCGGCCGCGGCCGAATCCGGCGCGACCTCGGTGATGACGACGCCCTTGACGCTTTCGACGATATCAAAGGTCTTGCGGGCATCCGCATCGAGATCGCTGATCGCCATGCCGAGCACCAGATCGGCCGGGGCGGGCGCGGCCTTCTCGCCGGTGTCCGGCGTCGTGCCCTCTTCGATCGTGCCTTCTTCCGGTACCAGCTCATCGCCGGCATCGGCCTGCTTCTCGCCGTCCTCGAGACGGCCGAGCGTCACCTTGACCGTGATCTCCTTACCGTCGCGCAGCAGCAGCACATCGACCGCCTTGCCGACGGGGCTTTCGGCGACGACGCGCGGCAGGTCGCGCATCTCATGCACATCCTTGCCGTCGAAGCGGGTGATGACGTCGCCCGTCTGGATCGAGCCGTTATCGACCGGGCCGTCCTTGATGATGCCAGCCACCAGCGCGCCCTTGGTCTCCTTCATGCCGAGGCTTTCGGCAATATCGTCGGTGACGGGCTGGATGCGCACGCCAAGCCAGCCGCGGCGGGTCTCGCCGAACTCACGCAATTGCGTGAAGATGTTCTGCGCCAGCTCGGTCGGCACGGAGAAGCCGATACCGATCGAGCCGCCCGAGGGCGAGATGATGGCGGTGTTGATGCCGATAACCTCGCCATGCATGTTGAACAGCGGGCCGCCGGAATTGCCGCGGTTGATGGCGGCGTCCGTCTGGATGAAGTTGTCGTAGGGGCCGGCATTGATGTTGCGGCCGCGTGCCGAAATGATGCCGACCGTCACCGAACCGCCAAGACCGAACGGATTGCCGATCGCCATCACCCAGTCGCCGATGCGCATGGTGCGGGAATCGCCGAAGGGCACGGCTTTCAGCGGTGCTTTCGGCTCGACCTTGAGCAGCGCAAGGTCGGTCTTCGGGTCGGTGCCGACGAGCTTGGCCTTCAGCTTGGAGCCATTGGCGAAATTCACCTCGATATCGTCGGCGCCCTCGATAACGTGGTTGTTCGTCGCGATGAAGCCCGAGGGGTCGATGACGAAGCCGGAGCCCAGCGAATTGACCGTCTGGCCCTGATTGCCGCCCTCGCCGCCCTCGCCCTTGAAAAATTCGTCGAAGAAATCCTGGAAAGGCGATCCCTCCGGCACCTGCGGAATGGGCGCCTTGTCGTCGCTCTTGACGTTCTGCGAGGTGGAAATGTTGACGACGGCGTCGAGCAGGCTCTCGGCGAGGTCGGCCACGGATTCGGGACCGTTGTTCGTCGGCTTCACCTGCGCGGCGGCCGGTACGGCGATTGGTCCTGCCACCAGCGAGAAAGTAACCGCGAGCGCAAGCGCCGCCTTGGCTGCGCTGGACGTCGTCTTCAAAGCCATATCAGGCATCCCCATTCGTTCCGGATCTCATGGCGAGTGTTTGCCCCGGATACGGCAAAAATCAGTCCGCCACGGTGAATTGATGTGAAAGTCATGCCCGTCTTCGCGGGTTCCTGCAAGGGCCGCCGTCACGCACCCCGGATGAACCAGACCATCAGCACGCCGAGCCCGATGGCAAAGAGCCCGCTCGCTCTGAGCTGGTTTTCGGGAACCTGCGGCAACATCTCCGCCATGCGCCGCAAAACCGAAGGGGCCAGTGCGTACACCAGCCCCTCGATGATCAGGAAGAAGGCGATTCCCATTAGGAAATCGGCCATGTCGTCAGTTTGCCGTTGCCGGCGTGGTGGCCGTGCCGGTCGTCGCGGATGCGGCAGGCTTCGTGCCGGCAGCGTCCTCGAAGTAGCGGAAGAACTCCGACTGCGGCGAGAGCACGAGCGTCGTGTCCGACGTCCCCATCGCTTCCCGATAGGCACTCATCGACCGGTAGAAGTCGAAGAAGGCAGGATCCTGCGAGAAGGCTTCGGCGAACACGCGGCTGCGCTCGCCTTCGCCTTCACCGCGCAGGATTTCCGAATCGCGCTGGGCCGCTGCGATGAACTCGACGACCTGACGGTCGGCGATGGCGCGGCGGCGCTGGCCGGCTTCGTTACCACGGGCGCGGATGAGTTCGGCTTCCGCCAGACGTTCGGCCTTCATGCGGTCGAAGGTCTGCTGCGAGACTTCCTGCGTCAGGTCCGTGCGGCGGATGCGAACGTCGGAGATCGTCAGGCCGAGGTTCGAGGCGTCATTGGTCAACTCGCCGCGAACCTCGCGCATCATCGACGCGCGCTCTTCGGAGAGAGCCGATTCGAAGCCACGCAGACCATAGACGCGGCGCAGAGCCGAATCGAGGCGGGTGCGCAGGCGCGATTCCGCCGATTCCCGGTCACCCGAAACGGCTTCGCGGAAGCGGCGGGCATCGGTGATCTTATAGACCACGAAGGCATCGACCTCGTAGAACTTGCCGCCTGAGACCTGCACGCGGATATCGTCGAGATCGAAGCGCAGCGCCTGGTCCTGGATGTACTGGACACTGTCGGCGTCCATGAAGCCGAAGGGCAGCTTGAAATAGAGGCCGGGCTCGGACTTGACGTCCTGGATCTGGCCGAAGCGGATGACGATCGCCTGCTGGCGTTCGTTGACGACGAACACCGAGGAATAGGCGATGAACAGGAGAACGCCGATGGCGATCAGGATGGCTGGCAAACGGTTACCCATTACTGCGTGCCTCCTGCCTGCTGGCCGGCAGTGCGACCAAGCTCGTTGAGGGGAAGGAAGGGAACCACGCCCTGTCCGCCCTGCTTTTCATCGATGATGACCTTCTTGGAGTTCTTCATCACGCCTTCCATGGTTTCAAGGAAAAGACGCTTGCGGGTGACATCGGGCGCTGCCTTGTACTGTTCGTAGATGGAAAGGAAGCGAGCCGCCTCACCTTCTGCTTCCTTGACGACGCGGTCCTTGTAGGCGGCCGCCTCTTCGCGGATCTGCGCGGACTGACCACGGGCAAGACCGAGCTTCTGGTTGGCGTACTGGTTCGCCTCTTCGACGAAGCGGTCTTCGTCCTGCTCGGCGCGCTGCACTTCGTCGAACGCGTCGGCCACTTCGCGCGGCGGAGCGGCGTCTTCGATAGCCACGGTGTTGATCGAGATGCCGGCGCCATAGGCGTCCATGGTCGCCTGGATCGTCGTCTTCACGCCTTCGGCGATCGCCTGACGGTTATCGCGGAAGATATCCTGCGCCGGACGGCGGCCGACAACCTCGCGCATGGCGCTTTCGGCGACCTGCTGCAGCGTTTCGGCAGGATATTCGAGATTGAAGAGATAGGCTTGCGGGTCTGTGACCGAATAGAGCACCGAGAACTGCACGTTGACGATGTTCTGGTCGCCCGTCAGCATCAGGCCGGAGGCATCGGAATTCGACGCAGCCGCGCGGCGGCCGATATTCTGCTGCTGCTCGGTGATCTTGACGAGTTCGACCGTCTCGAAGGGCCACATGTGGAAGTGCAGGCCAGGCATGGAGATTTCCTGCTTGGGCTTGCCAAAGCGCAGCTCGACGCCGCGCTCGTCCGGCTGAACGGTGTAGATGGAGTTCATCAGCCAGAAGACACCGAGAAGCAAAAGGCCGATCACAACGGCGCCGCCGTTGAAACCGCCGGGCATGACGTTCTTCAGCTGGTTCTGGCCGCGCCGGATGATTTCCTCAAGGTCCGGTGGGCCGCCATTGCCGCCACCGCCGCCGCGAGGACGGTTCGGACCCTGCCCCCATGGCCCCTGATTGTTTCCACCACCGCCGCTGCCGCCGCCACCCCAAGGGCCGCCGCCGCCATTCTGATTGCTCCAGGGCATCAATACCTCTTTCTTTCATGTCCCCTTGGCGCATCTCCGCAAACCGCGAAAACCAGCCATCGATCTGTTGCTGAGTGTTTCGCGGATTGTTTCGCCGCGCAACGCTAGGTGAACCCGTTATAGGTATCCCTCAGGCACCTTTCAACAAATCCACGACGGGATGCGCGCCCGTGCAGCAAAATAGTTCGTGATCGACGCGATTTGGGGCTCTAAGCCGCTGTTTTCCGACGCCATGTGACTAGGCGCATGGCGTGGCTGTCCTTTTCGCCCTGGGGAATGGGCTCTTCGACGACCTTCTCGAAGACGGCGGGGTCTATTTCGGGAAAGCGCGTGTCACCTTCGACGTCAGCTTCGACATGGGTGACATGCAGAATATCAGCGCGGTCGAAGACCTGCGCATAGATTTGCCCGCCGCCGATGATGCAGACCTCATCTACGCCGAGTGTTTCGGCTTCGCGCCGCGCGGAAACAAGCCCCGCGTCGAGCGAGGAGACTACCTCCGCGCCTGGTGCGGAAAATGTCGTATCCCTGGTGATGACGATGTTCGGGCGCCCCGGCAGCGGCCGGCCGATCGAATCCCATGTCTTACGACCCATCAGCACCGGCTTGCCGAGCGTCAGCTGCTTGAAACGCTTCAGGTCGGACGGCAGGCGCCACGGCAGGTCGCCGTCGCGGCCGATAACGCCGTTTTTCGCCACGGCGACGACGAGGACGATCTTGACCTGGCTCATGCGGTTTCCCGGAAATCAGACGGCTATAGGCGCCTTGATGGATGAATCGGCTTCGTAGCCGACCAGCTCGAAGTCCTCGAATTTGAAGGAGAAAAGGTCCTTCACATCGGGATTGATCTTCATGAACGGAAGCGGCTTCGGCCGGCGCGTCAGCTGCGTGCGCACCTGTTCGAAATGGTTGGCATAGATATGCGCGTCGCCAAGCGTGTGCACAAAATCGCCAGGCCGCAGCCCCGTCACCTGCGCCACCATCATGGTCAGCAACGCGTAAGAGGCGATGTTGAACGGCACGCCGAGGAAGATATCCGCCGAACGCTGGTAAAGCTGGCAGGAAAGCTTGCCGTCCGCCACATAGAACTGGAACAGGCAATGGCATGGCGGCAGCGCCATCTCGTCGACGAGCGCCGGGTTCCAGGCCGAGACGATGTGACGGCGGGAGTTCGGATTGCGCTTGATGCTATCGATAACGGCAACGATCTGGTCGAGATGACGACCGTCATGGGTCGGCCAGGAGCGCCACTGATAGCCGTAGACCGGGCCGAGTTCGCCCTTCTCATCGGCCCATTCATCCCAGATGGTGACACCATTGTCGTGGAGATAGCCGATATTGGTGTCGCCCTTCAGGAACCATAGCAGTTCATGGATGATCGAGCGCAGGTGCAGCTTCTTGGTGGTCAGAACCGGAAAACCTTCCGACAGGTCGAAGCGCATCTGGTAACCGAAGACGCCGCGCGTGCCCGTGCCGGTCCGGTCTCCGCGGTCGGAGCCGTCTTCCATCACATGGGCGAGAAGGTCGAGATATTGCTGCATGGTCGCCGCCGATTCGTTGTTTAGCGTGAGATACTAATGCGCGAACGGCGACGACCAAAGAGCGAAATGGGATTTCCCCGTTTTCCTCAAGGACGTTGTTTTTTCAGGCTGAGCCTTTCTCAGGCGAGCGCGCCGAGTTTTCCGAGTTCCTTGGCGGTCAGATAGTAGAAGGTGACCCGCGACTTCGTCCGATCGTCGGCCATCGTCTTGCAGACGGCCTCGACCGCCTTATCGGCAGCGTCGCCCGTGACACCGAACTTCTTGCTGCACCATTTCTCCTTTACACGCTCGAGCTCCGCGGGATCGGAGCAGGAGACAAGCGAGGAGTCGCGGTTGCGCAGCGCGATGCCGAGATGGCTCACGATCTTCTTGACGACGGCCTCGTCGGCACCGCTGTCATATTTGCGGACATCTGCAAGATAATCGGTCATGCTGTCTCCTCTACGATCGACATGCGTGCTGCCATCATGGCGAGCCTGACGCGCGGCCATGGTTTTCCTGCACAAGCGGTGAGTCAAGTGACAATGGGCGATCTCCGAAACCCACAGGGGCAGCACCTACATTTTTGCACTTTCTGAAGGAATACCACGTAGAGATGTAGGCAGCGGCAAACGGTAGTCACGCCGCTATAACGACGGTAGCGGCAAGTGCGACAGACGGAAGACCATTCGCAGAGATTCTGGCTTGCCTATGGCGCCGCCTCTCTGGCCGTTGCGGCAATGGCGCTCGGCTGGGGTATCTTCTTTGCATCCCGGCAGGCCTGGGCCCTGGTCGGCATCGATATCGCCGTTATCGCAGTCGCTCTTATGAGCTTTCTCCTGGCGCATCGCCGCCAACTCTCAGCGGCCCTGCTGTTCTCTCAGGTCTCCTTCTTCTTCATCATTCTGGTCTTCTGCCTCGTCTTCGACGTCCCGGACACCGTGGCGCCGCGCGTCACGCATATCTTCCTTCTGGTCCTCGCTTTGCTCGGCTATATCAATTACCAGCGCGAGCGTTCACGACTGCAGCTTGCCGTCATCGTGCTGTGCCTCGGGTCGTTCATCGTCTTCTCAAGCACCAATCTCACCGCCCCGGTGACGCAGCCGATCGCAGACGAATTCCGCACCTTCGGCACCTGGGTGAACTCGATCATCGCCGTCACTCTGCTGTGCGGCGGCATTTACGTGATGCAGTTGAAATTCGCGCGAAACCTTGATCAGGCGCGCGATATCAAGGCCGCCCTTACCAACCGGGAATTCGAGCTCTTTTACCAGCCGCAGGTGGATGAAGCCGGAAAGGTGTCGGGTGCCGAAGCGTTGCTGCGCCGCAAGCGGCCCGGCGGAGGTTATATTTCGCCGGCCGAATTCATTCCCGCGGCCGAACAGGCCGGCCTGATGCCGGCGCTTGGCGACTGGGTGCTGGGAGAGGCCTGCCGCACGCTTGCGTTCTGGCAGCAGGAGGAGCCGACGCGCCATCTGAAACTATCGGTCAATGTCAGCGTCGACCAGTTCATGAGAGCCGATTTCGTCGAGACCCTGCTAGCCCGCATAACGGCGCGCGAACTCGATCCGACGCGCCTCAAGCTGGAGCTGACCGAGAGCATGATGGTCCACGACGTCGACGGCATCGTCGAGAAGATGCGTTCACTGCGCGCCACCGGCATCATCCTCTCGCTCGACGATTTCGGCACCGGCTATTCCTCGCTCAGCCACCTGCGCCAGTTGCCGATCCACGAGATCAAGATCGACCGATCCTTCGTGCAGGACGCGCCGCAGAGCAAACGCAACCGCATCCTCTTGAAAAGCATCTTCGACATTGCCCGCATGCTGGAATTTTCCGTCGTCGCCGAAGGCATCGAGACAAAGGAACAGCTGATGCTTCTCCAGTCCTTCGGCTGCACGATTTTCCAGGGCTATTATTTTGGCCGGCCCGTCCCGCTCGCCGAATTCCAGAGCCGCTGGGCGAACGAAGCCCCGCCACTTGCCGAAACCGCCTGAAGGTAAATCGGAATTCCCGTCACAAAACCCTTTTCTTGGAAGCGGGGAATGCCTATATGTGACGTGCTGCCTCGGCAGCTATGGCAATAAACGGGCGGTGTAATAAACCCATTGGACCCGGGGGCGGTACCCGGCGCCTCCACCAAAAACCGGTCAATCCTTGACGGACCGGCTTTTGATGGGGGCGAAATAGGATCGACAAGGGCGTAAAGATCGACTTTTTGCTCGGCATTGTACCACCGTTATCGGGCTAAACTTGTAGTTGCAAACGACAACTATGCGGAAGCTCGTCTCGCTGCTTAATCGCGGTGTGACACTTCACTCAAAGTCCTGACGGGTCGCACCGGCAGGCGGGGTCCGAAGGCACCTGGCAACAGAAGCCTTCACCTTCTCCAATCCGTTGAAATGGTCTATAGCTGTGCCAGATGACTCGTGCCGGAAGGCATGAGATGAGACGTAATGCCTGAATATAAAGGCAGCAGGAAGAAAGACAGGAACGGATGGCGCAAGACCACATTCGCTACGACATTCTCGCCCAGGACGCGCTGCGCAGCGTCATTCGCAAGGTTTTGTCCGAAGTCGCGGTGACCGGCCACCTGCCTGGTGAGCACCATTTCTTCATCACCTTCCTGACAAATGCCCCCGGCGTGCGCATCTCGCAGCACCTCAAGGCGAAATATGCCGAGCAGATGACGATCGTCGTGCAGCACCAGTTCTGGGACCTCAAGGTCACCGAGAGCCTGTTCGAGATCGGCCTCTCCTTCTCCGATACGCCGGAAAAGCTGGTCATTCCGTTCAATGCCATCCGCGGCTTCTACGACCCCTCGGTGAGCTTCGAGCTGGAATTCGACGTTCCGGCGGCCGAGGAGGAGGAAGAGCACTCCGCCGAGATCACCGCCTATCCCGCCTCCCCCGAAAAAGCCGAGGATGCGGGCGAAGAGCCCACGCCTCCGACGGGTGGCGACGATAACAAGGGCGGCTCGGTCGTCTCGCTCGATTCCTTCCGCAAGAAGAACTGAGCTTCCGATGAGCGGCGACGTCGTCAATCTTCGTCAGTTCCGCAAGCAGAAGGCCCGCTCCGCAAAGGAAAAGCAGGCCGAGCAGAACCGGCTGACCTTCGGTCGGACGAAGGCCGAGAAGACATTGACGCGCGCCATCAACGAGAAAGCGGAAAAGACCCTCGATCAGGGCCGGCTCGATCAATCCGACCGGCCCGACGAGACGAAGGACTGAAAGCTTTTCAAGCCTTTGCCGGAAAAACCGGAATCGATTTCCCAAACCCTTGAATCGATGCGCAAGGCATGATCCGCAAATATTCCACCACCCTGCACGGCCACCGCACGAGCTTTTCGCTGGAGCCGGCCTTCCACGACATGCTGAAGGGTATCGCCGACGGGCGAGCGCTACCGCTCGCCGCCCTCATCCGCGAGATCGACGATACGCGCGCCGTGGACGACAATCTCTCCTCGGCGCTACGGCTCTACGTGCTGGAATGGCTGAAGGAACGAGTGGCCGACAGCCCGGTCAGTTGACGCCCGGCAGGCCGTCGAAATTCAGCTGCCCACCATCGATCGGCGGCAGGTCCTCGCCGCGCTCGACATCCTCTCCGGGCGAGACCAGACGGCGCTGCTTCGCTTCATCTTCCGCCCTGCGCGCCTCTTCGGCCGCCCGCTGCTCGGCAAGCCGGCGCGCCTCCTGCTCGGCTTCCTTGAGACGGCGCGCGTCGTCCGCAGCCTTGCGGCGCACGCGCTCGGCCTCCTCGGCGGCGGCGCGCGTCGAACGCTCCTGCTCCAGCCGCTCAAGCGCTTCGGCCCTGCGGCGCGCCTCTTCCTCGGCCTGCAAACGTGTCGCCTCGGCAAGGGCCGCCCGCGCCTCGGCACGGGAACGGTAAAGCGCCGCCTCCCGACGAAGGCGCTGTTTTTCCAGCACATTGGCCTGCAACGTCTCGACCCGCCGGCGCTCCGTCTCGAAGCGGCGCAGCGACAGGAAATTCGCCAGCGGCTGCACGTCCATCTCGAAACCGGGCGCCTCGACAAGGCCGCGATAGCCGAGAACCACTTCCGGTTCGGCGCCCGCCAGCGCCTCCTCGCCCGCCTTGTAGCTGACGGCAAGCCGCGCCGTCATGGTATCGCCGGCAAGATCGACATCCGCATCGCCCGTCAGAGCCGCCTTCGCATCCTCGGCCGTCACGCTCTGCACGCGCAGCCTGCCGCCGGCCAGCGCAAAGGGAATGCGCACCTCGCCAAGGGCCGCTTCCTTCTGAAGAACCGCATCAACAGCGAAGTTTGCGACCCGTTCAGGCGTGACATCACCCTCGATACGGTCTGCATTCGCCAGTAGCATCGCCAGCGCCCCGGTATCGAGCCCGTGCAGCGTCAGGTCGGAAACGTGCACCTCGCCGGAACCGCTCGCGCCCTCAACCATACTCCTGATGCTCTTGCCGGAGGCATCGACGGCGAGCGTCACATCCGCCTTGCCGGTGGCGACGGCACCTTGTGGTCCGGTCCAGGCGATCTTCGACAGATCGGCGCCCGTCAGGCGTGCGCGCGCCTCGAAGAGGCCGTTCTCATCGGCATTGGCCACCTTGAGGCGGCCCGAAAGCCGCCCGCCGAGCCAGCCGCCGTCCATATCGTCGAGCGTCAGCTCGCCACCCTTCCACTGGAGATTGCCCTTGAAATCCTCAACCGCGCCGTAAAGCCCGGGCCAGAAGGAAACGGCCGACAGCGCGACGGAGACATCGGCGGCATCCTGCAGCGGCTGCACCAGCGGCGCGGTATTGAGCCCGCCCTCGACGACATCTTGCACCGGGCCGGCGATGGCCTCAGCCAGGAAGGCGAAATCGACCGTATCGAAATGCAGGGCGCCCGTACCTTTGAGCACGGTCGCCGCGCGATCGAAGCTTAGGTTACCGGAAAACGCGTTGCGGTCCGCTTGCCCGGCAATATGCGTGATAGCGACGGCTTCGGGACTGATCGCGACCGAGGCCTGCAAGGAGACCGGCAAGCCCGCGCCCGCCTGCGGCGCGGCAATGCCGTTCATCATCAGGTAGGGTTCGATGTCATCACTCTTGGCGGTGACGGCCAGCGTGCCGTCGAGGAACCGGTCGGCGGAAATCACTGCCGTACCCTTCGCCGAAATCGTCGTGCTGCCCGCGTTGAAGGCGGCCGATACCATTGCCGGCCCCCCCTGCGGCTGCGCCACGCGGAAGGTGGCGCTGGCGTCAGGCTCGCCGTCGAAGGGCAGCGGATCGAGCCCGATCTGCCCGGCGAGTACGACGGATTGCGGGTTGAACAGGCTGCCCTCCAACTCGAAGCGGCTGCCGGCCAGGAGATCGGCCAGCCTTTCCGCCGAGAGCTTCAATTCCAGACGCCCCTCGTTGACGGGGCCGGTAACGGTCAGCACCGCCGGCTTATCCTGCGCCATGGTCGCGCGGATGGAGAGGTCGGCATTGTCATAGTAGCCAGCATTGGCAATGAAACGGCTGAGAAGCGGATGGGCTGGCAGGTGCCGCGCAAGGAGATCGCCGACCGGCCGCATGGCTTGCGCCTTCAGCTTCACGTCGATGCCGGCGCTCGGCTCCAGCAGCGTTCCGCCAAGCGTGCCGCTGGCCGACAGGGTCGCCCCCTCGAGCGCGGCGACATCGAGATGGCTCAGCGTCAGCAAACCATCCTTCACCGACAGCGCCGCATTGACGCCGCTGGCCGTCTCACCGAAAGCGATGAAGCGATCCGCCTTGATATCCAGCGCCATCGCGTGGTCGGCCAGCGTGCCGAGCGAGGCATCGCCGGCGACGAGACCGGTGAGCGCTTGCAGAGATTCCAGCTGAACCTCGTTGCCGCGCAATTCCAAGGACAGGGTCGGCGCGGCATCGCTCCGGGATTCGCGTTCCAGCCGGCCGTTCAGCGACGCGCCGCCAATGGCGATTTCGAGATTCTCGAATCGCTGCAACGCATCGGTCAGGTTAACGTCGGCGGAAAACCCTGCCGTCTTCAGCTTGCGGATTTCCGGATCGACGGAGCCGGCAAGCCATGTGGCGAGGCCCGACGGCTGGTTCGACGCAACCAGCAGGTTGCCGACGAAGCCGCGGTTTTCGCGCAATGTCAGCCGCCCCTTCGCCTCCAGTGCGGTGCGTCCAGGCAGCTGCGCATCCGCGCGATCAATGCGCCAGCCATCGCCGTCGGGCTTCACGTCGAGGCGGATCTCGCGCACCGTCGTATCGCCCACAACAACGGCGGGCAGGAAAAGGCTGGCGCGGCCGGGCACCTGAGGGATCGGAATGTCGGCGGCGATCGCCAACAGCGCCTGAAGCCGCTGACGGGCGGAAAGCTGCGGGTCGCGGCCGGTCTTGCCGGTTTCGCCGCTCGCGCCGATACGCGAAACGTCGATCTGTTGGCCATCGGCGATCAACAGGAACTCCGGCGCGCGGCCGGTGTCTAGCGTCGCCTCGCCCGTCACCACATAGGGATCGGCGGCAGGCCCGGCTTCCAGCCGATATTCCGGAATGCGCACGCGCTCGTTGGAAAGCTCGAATTTGCCGGCTATGCGGATTGGATCGCCGGGCGCGTCGCCCTTCGGCCGCTGTTTCTCCGAAACGGTGAACCCGCCCTGATATTGCGGACGGAAATCGACGATCTTGAGCGCGCCGTCGAGATCGGCGGTGAAAGCGAGATTGTCGGGCACGATGCGGGTGCGCATGGAGAGCGCACCATTCTCCACTTGCCCGCTCGACAGCTGGAAAGCCCCGCTCTCGCCATCGAGCGCGCCGCGCCCATCGATGCGCCAGGGACCGGCCAGCGTTTTCGCCGAAATCTGCGCATCGAGCCCGGTGACATGGCGCGTGCGCCCCGTTTGCTCGTCGACGAATTCGATATCGCCGCCGATGATGGCGACATTTTCGAGAATGACGGTGCGGGCGGGAATATCCGACTTGCGGCCGCGCGCCCAGTCGAGCGTGCCGTCCTTGAAGAGCTTGATCCGCGCCTTCGGCTCCTCGATGCGCATATCGAAGATCAGTGCCTCGCCGGAGAGGAACGGCGCCAGTTCCGCATCCATCGAGAACCGCGCAACCTCGACCAGCGGCTTGCCCTCCTCCGGCGAGCCGACGCGCACGTCGTTTAGTGTCACGGACGGGAACGGGATAAGGCGGGCATCGACGCTGCCATGCACGGTGACGGGGCGGCCCATGATGCGGCTCGCCTCCCGCTCGAAATCCTGCCGGAAACTCGTCCAGTCGATGAAGAGCGGCGCCAGCAGCGCCGCAAAGAGCGCCACCACCACCAAGCCGCCACCGATAAGCATGATCCTAGAAAGCACGCCGCATGCCTCGAATTCCAATTACCTGCGTCAGGATAACGCGAAAGGCCGCTACAGGGTCGAAAAAATCTTGCCGGGATTAAGAATGTTGTCGGGATCAAGCGCCAGCTTGATCTGCTTCATCAGGGTCACCGTGCCGCCAAGCTCCGTCGGCAGGAAAGCCTGCTTGCCCTGGCCGATGCCATGTTCACCCGTGCAGGTGCCGTCCATGGAGAGCGCGCGGGCATTGAGACGGCCGACGAAGGCCTCGACCTTTTCCACATGGGCCGGGTCCTTGTCGTCGAAGACCACGCAGACATGGAAATTGCCGTCGCCGGCATGGCCGACGATCGGCGCCAGCAGACCATGGGCCTCTATGTCCCGCTCGGTCTCCGCCACGCAATCGGCCAGCCGCGAGATCGGCACGCAGACATCGGTCGCGATCGCCTCATAGCCGGGCCGCAGCGCCTTGGAAGCCCAATAGACATTGTGCCGGGCCTTCCAGAGCTTCGCCCGCTCCTCGGCGTCGGCGCTCCAGTGGAATTCGCCGCCGCCGCATTCGGCGGCGATCGCGCCGAAGTCTTCCGATTGCAGGCGCACGCTCTCCTCCGTGCCGTGGAACTCCACGAACAGAGTCGGCTGTTCCGGCAGGTCAAGCCCGGAATAGGCGTTGCAGGCCTTGATCTGCAAGGTGTTGAGCAATTCGATGCGGGCGACGGGAATGCCGAGCTGGATGGTCATGATCACCGCATTGCTGGCATCCTTCAGCGTCGGAAAACCGCAGATACCGCCGGCAATGACGGCCGGAATGCCTTGCAGGCGCAGGGTCACGGAGGTCAGGACACCAAGCGTTCCCTCCGCGCCGACGAGAAGGCGCGTGAGGTCGTAACCGGCGGAGGATTTGCGCGCCCGCCGGGCGGTGCGGATCTCCTCGCCGGTCGCCGTGACGGCGGTGACGGCGAGGACATTGTCCTTCATCGTGCCGTAGCGCACGGCATTGGTGCCGGAGGCGCGCGTCGAGGCCATGCCGCCGATCGACGCGTTGGCGCCGGGATCAATGGGGAAGAACAGGCCGGTATCGCGCAGATAGACGTTCAGCTCCTCGCGCGTGATACCGGGCTCGACGGTGCAATCGAGATCCTCGGCATTCACTTCGAGAACACGCTTCATATTGCTAAAATCGATCGAGATACCGCCGAAGGGGGCATTGACCTGCCCCTCCAGCGAGGAGCCGGTGCCGAAGGGGATGACGGGCACCTTGAGGTCCGCACAAAGCCCGACGACCGCCTTCACCTCCTCCGCGTTTTCCACGAAGACGACGGCATCGGGAAGCTGCGCTGGAATATAGGTGGTGGTATGGGCATGCTGCCCGCGGATCGCCTCGCCGGTCTGCAACCGCGTGCCGAAACGCTCCGAAAGTCGGGCCACCGCCTCCGCGATCCCTGTCTCGTTGCGCTGGCCCGTCCTGATATCCGCCAATGCCATGGTAAGGTCCTCACTCTCTGAGGTTTACTCAGCAAATTGACGCCCGGCTGTCCAGCCGCAATATCCGGTCATGCCAAGCATTTCCGGCGGCGGTCACTCCGCCGCCTGCGCCAGCGCCTCATCTTTCGGCTGCTCCTTCTCGCGAGCGCGCGCCAGCATCTCGGCATGCTGGAGCTCGGCGGCAAGGCGGCGCTCCTCGTCGGCATGCGGGCTGGTGAAGCGCGCGATGACCAAATAGGCGACCGGCGTCAAATAGAGCGTCACGACAGTCGCAAGACCGAGGCCGCCGACGAGAACCCAGCCAAGCGAGATGCGCGCCTCCGCGCCCGCCCCGCTTGCCAACACCAGCGGCACCGCACCGACGACGGTGGCGATCATCGTCATCAGGACCGGCCGCAGGCGGATGTTCGAGGCGTTTTCGATGGCGCTGCGGATATCCTGGCCCTGGTCACGCAGCTGGTTGGCGAATTCGACGATCAGAATACCGTTCTTCGCCATGATGCCGACTAGCAGCACAAGGCCGATCTGACTGTAGATATTCAGCGTCGTGCCGGTCAGGATCATCGCGAAGACGGCGCAGGCCAGCCCGAGCGGCACCGTAACCATGATGATCACAGCACTGACGAAACTCTCGAACTGCGCCGAAAGCACCAGGAAGATGATGGCGATGGCGAAGCCGAAGGTGATGATGAGGCCGCTCGAATTTTCCTGCAGCGATGCGGCTTCCGCCATCGGCATCAGGCGCGAGCCCTCGGGCAGCAGCGGTTGCGCCATCTCCTCGACCATGCTGAGCGCATCGCCAAGTGCCAGCCCATCCTTGAGTCCGGCGGAGAGCGAGACGGCGCGCAGCTGCTGCTCGCGCGAAAGCTGCGGCGCGACGGCCTTCTCCTCCAGGGACGCGATGGAGGACATCGGCACGATCTTGCCGTCGCCGGTCTTGAGGAAGATGTTTTCGAGGTCCATCGGATCGTTGATGGGTGTCGTCGTGGAGGACAGTTTGACGGGGTAGGACTGCCCGTCGACATAGATATCGACGACGCTCGTGCCCTCCAGCATCGCCTGCAAGGCGGAGGAAAGACCCGTGATATCGATCCCGAGATCGGCCGCGCGTTCGCGATCCACGGTCACCGAAAGCTGGGCCTGGTTGGCCTCGTAATTGAGCCGCACGTTTTCGAAACGGCCGCTGTCCTGGATTTTTCGCACCAGTTCCGCCGCGGCATTACCGAGCTTGGTATAGTCGTTGCCGACAAGCGCCACCTGCAGGCCGTTGCCGGCGCCGCGAATGCCGAGGCTGTTGGGCTGCTGCGCGAACGCGCGCACCGAGGGCACCTCGGCAACCACCTTGTTGATATCCTGCACGATTTGCTGTTGCGAACGCTCGCGCTCGCTCCAGGGCGCCAGCGTCAGCACCATGAAGCCGCTGTTGGTCGAGCCGCCCTGCCCGGAGATCGAGAAGATATTGACGATCTCGCCGCCGTCATAGAGTGGGCGCAGCTTGTCCTCGATGATCTTCATCTGGTCCTGCGCATATTCCAGCGAGACGCCCTGCGGCGCGTTGATGCGCAGCATCACCATCGAGCGGTCTTCAGTCGGCGTCAGCTCGGACTTGATGGTGAAGAACGAGGTGGCGCCCGCCGCCGTGAAGAGGAGCGCAACGATGAAGACGATGAAGGGCGCGCCGAGGCAGGCGCTGAGTGAAGCGCGGTAGAAGCGTGAGGCGGCACCGCCGATGCGGGCAAGGATGCCGGTATGTTCGTGCGTCATGTCCTTCGTCAGCATGCGCGAGGCGAGCATCGGGCAGAGCGTCAGCGCCACGAAGGAGGATAGCAGGATGGCGAAGGCGAGCACGAAGCCGAACTCGCGGAAGAGCCTCCCCGCCTGGCCGGGCAGAAAGGAGAGAGGCACGAAGACGGCGGCAAGTGTGGCCGTCGTCGCGATAACCGCAAAGAACACTTCCAGCGTGCCGAGAATGGCGGCAGCGCGCGGCTTCAGGCCCTCGGCCCGGCGGCGCACGATGTTTTCCAGCACCACGATGGCGTCGTCCACCACGAGGCCGGTCGCGAGCACGATCGCCAGCAGCGTCAGGATGTTGACGGAGAAACCCGCCATGTAGATTGCCGCGATGGTACCGATCAGTGCGATCGGCATGCTGATCGTCGGGATGAGCGTGGCTCGCCAGTCGAGCAGGAAGAGATAGATGACGAGCGTCACTATCAAGACGGCAACGACGAGCGCGATCTCCACCTCGTGGATCGCGCCGTCGATAAAGACGGCGTCGTCGCTGGTGATCTTGATCTGCGTGCCCTCGGGCAGGATCGTGCCGAACTGCGCCACCATCTGCTTGACGCCGGTTGAAATGTCGAGCGTGTTCGACTGCGCCTGGCGGATGATGCCGAGGCCGATGCCCTGCCGCCCGTTGGAGCGCAGTGCCGTCGAGCCCTCGTCCGGTCCGAGCGTGACCATGGCGACGTCGCCGAGGCGCACATGGTTCTTCAGGATGAGGTTTTCGAAATCGGACGGCTTTGTTAGATCGGCCGTGGCGCGGACCGTGATATCCTGGCTCTGGCTCTTCAGCGAACCCGCCGGCACGTCGAAGGCGGCGGTCGCGAGCGCATTGCGCAGGTCGGCCACCGTCAGCCCGCGTGCGGCAAGCTTCGCCTGATCGACATCGACACGGAAAATCTTCTCCTGATCGCCATAAACGGCGACGTCGGCCACGCCCTCGACGGAGGCAAGGCGGTCGGTGATCTCGTTTTCGGCCAGCAGCGTGAGGTCTTCCAGCGACAGCGTGTCGGAGGTCAGCGCAAGCCGCATGATCGGTTGGCTGTCCGCATCGGCCTTCACGACACGCGGGTCGTCGGCATCGTCGGGCAGCTGGTTCGTCACGCGGCCGAGCGCATCGCGCACGTCGTTGGCGGCCTGATTGATATCGGTCGTGTCGGAGAACTCCAGGGTCACGCGGCTGCGGCCGAAGGACGAGACGGAGGAGATTTTCTTGATGCCCTGCACGCGCGAAACGCCGCCCTCGACGACATCCGTGATCTCGCGGTCGATGGTTTCGGGCGACGCGCCATCGAAATCCGTGGTGACGGTGATGACCGGCTGGTCGACGGAGGGCAGTTCGCGAATTTCGACGCCAGTGAAAGCGGCAAGGCCGGCAATGATGATCAGCGTGTTGAGCACAAGGGCAAGGATCGGCCGGCGAATGAAAAGCGCGGTAAAGCCCGCCTTGCCGCCATCGTTCATCCCACTCGCCTCGCCCGACATCACGTGCCCTCCGCGACGGCGGGTTTGTCTTTCGTGGGCCGCTCTTCGGCGGTGCGCACCGCGCCACCCTGCCGCAGCGTCTGCACACCTTCGGTCACGATCGCGTCACCCTCGGCAAGCTCGGCCTTGACCAGCACCTTATCAGGATTGCGCTGCACGATATGGACGGGCACGCGCTCCACCTTATCGTCCTTCACGCGCCAGACATAGGACCCGTCGGCGCTCCACTGCAGCGAGAGCGGATCGACGCTCGGATAGAGATCGCCGGCAAAGCGCATGGTCACCTGGAAGGACATGCCGGCGCGCAGCACGTCGTCGGGATTGGCGATGCGCGCGCGGACGCGCAACGTGCGGCTTTCCTGGTCGATGCGGTTGTCGATCGCCTGCACCTTGCCGGTGAAGGTCTCGCCCGGCCGCGCGACGGCTGTCGCACTCACCTCCCCGCCGACCTTGACGCTCACGGCAAACCGCTCCGGCACCCAGTAATCGACGAGGATTTCCGACCTGTCGTCGATGCGGGCAATGGCGGTGGAGGTCGTGACATAGTCGCCGGGATTGACGGAGATGATACCGACCACGCCGCTATAGGGTGCGGTGATATCACGGCGGCGCAGCGTCAGTTCGGCGTTCTGCAAAGCAAGCTCCGCCGCCTTCAGCGCGGTCTGCGCATCCTGCAGGTCGGCCGTGCTGGTGGAGGACCGCAGGTTTTCCAGGCGTTTAAGCTTCTGCTGGGCCGCTTCGACGGTGACGCGCGCCTGATCGGCAGCGATCTTCTGCTCGTCGCTGTCGAGCCGGGCGATGACCGCCCCCTGCTCCACGCGCGTTCCGGATTCGACGAGGACTTCTGTAAGATTGCCGGTAGCATAGGGCGTGACCGTCACCGTGCGGATCGCCTCGCCGTCGCCGATGGCGTTCAGCCGATCGTTGACGGTTGCCATGGCGACCGGCCTGGTGGCGACAAGCGTCGGCCCGCCGCCGAAACCACCGCGACGGCCGCTTCCCTGATTTCCGTCATCTGCCTTTTCATCGGAAGCCGGCGCGATGGCCGCGACGAGCGACGCCGGCAGGCCGGCGGCCGTCAGCACTCCGTTTGCACCGGGAGCGAAGCGACCCCAGAGCAGGACCCCGGCCGAAATGACGCCAAGGCCGATAAGGAGCTGTTTCCAAACCCGCATGCACTCTTTCTCCGATGGAAGCGAACGTCACCTTTTGCAGTGCGACATAGGGCAAGTATCCCGTTTTGGAAATGAACCGGCAATGAAAGAATCGGATCATTACGGAATTGTAAGATTGAAGGTTCGATCCGTTACCGAAATGTAAGAAAACGTGGAGAAATCTTCCCTCGCCGCGCCCTATCCGAGCATAGGCGTGACTGGACGCTCCTTTCCCTTGTGATAGCGTTTCCATCGGCTCGTAGGCCGCGAACTATTTCAGTATTCTTTCATAAACCTATCGAACGAGAGGGGAAACCATGTGCGACGCTTGCATTATTGACTCCGTGAAATCCCGCATGCTTTCGAGACGCAGCTTCTTCCGCGCCGCCGCTGCGGGCGGAGCGGCCGTTGCCGCCGCAAGTTCCGGCGCGCTGAGCCCCGCGCTCGCTCAGACGCCAACGAAGGTGACGGACCTGACGCACGAGCTCTACGAGGATTTCCCGACCTTCTTCGGCCAGCAGCAGTTCTGGCGCGAGCAGAAGTTCAATTACAAGGAACACAAGTTCAATCTCTTCGAGCTGCGCGTCAACGAACACACCGGCACGCATCTCGATGCGCCGCTGCACTTTTCCGAGGACGGCACGTCGGTCGCCGAAATCCCGGTCTCCGATCTCGTCGTGCCGCTCGCCGTCATCGATATCAGGGCAAAGGCCGACGCCAACCCGGATGCGCAGCTGACGCCCGACGATATCAAGGCCTGGATCGCAGCCAATGGCGACCTGCCGGAGAAAGCCTGCGTGGCGCTCAACTCCGGCTGGGGCAAACATCTCGGCACCGACAAGTTCCGCAATGCCGATGCCGAGGGCAAGATGCACTTTCCCGGCTTCCATGTCGAAGCCGTGCAATATCTCGCGGAAAATTCCAGCGCCGTCGGCATCGCCGTCGACACGCTCTCGCTCGACTACGGGGTCTCACCGGATTTCGCCACGCACTATGCCTGGCTCTCCTCCGGCCATTGGGGGCTTGAAGGCGCGGCCAATCTGGATCAGCTTCCGGCAAAGGGCGCCACGATCTTCGTCGGCGCGCCAAAAGTGCGCGGCGGCACGGGCGGCCCGTCACGCGTCTTCGCCCTCGCCTGATACCTGCCGGCCGGCGGTTCGCCGCCGGCCTTTTCCGGAGGAGACACCCATGAGCACCATCAAGCCAGCCGAAGACATCGAAGCGGATCCACGCGTCAAGGCGGTCTTCGACGATATCCGCGCCGTCAGGAAATCGGATTTCGTCAACAATATGTGGCGCTACCTCGCCTTCGATCCGGCGCTGCTGGAGCGCACCTGGGCGGAGGTGAAGGCCGTAATCGCGACGCCCTCGACGCTCGATCCGCTGGTCAAGGAAATGCTCTATATCGCCGTCTCCGTCACCAACGGCTGCTCCTACTGCGTCCACTCCCACACTGCCGCCGCCAAGGCCAAGGGCATGACGGATGCGCAATATGGCGAACTGCTCGCCATCATCTCGCTTGCCGGCAAGACGAACCAGTTGGCGACAGCGCTGCAATTGCCCGTGGATGCCGTGTTCGATGCGGAGCGTGCAAAGCCCTGAGCCGGCGGCGCTTTCCACAATCTCTGGGCCAATCTTTTTCCCTGCGGAATAAAAGCAGAACGGAAAACTGGTCTTTCGGACCCGAATCACTACATTGAGCCGCATGATCAGCGGTTACGACGACATTCCCTTCTTCGATGAAGACCCGCAGCTCGGCGCCAAGCCCACCGCCCCGGCCAAGCCGGCGGGCGGTATCGGCATTGCCGCACGCGCCATGGCAGCCCGCGATGCGCAGCGCGCGCCGGACTACCTGTCCGGCCTGAACCCCGAACAGCGCGAGGCGGTCGAGACCGTCGACGGCCCCGTTCTGGTGCTTGCCGGCGCCGGTACCGGCAAGACGCGCGTGCTCACCACCCGCATCGCCCATATCCTCGCCACCGGCCGCGCCTTCCCAAGCCAGCTGCTTGCCGTGACCTTCACCAACAAGGCGGCGCGCGAGATGAAAGAGCGCATCGGCCTGCTTGTCGGCGGCGCTGTCGAGGGCATGCCGTGGCTCGGCACCTTCCACTCGATCGGCGTGAAACTCCTGCGCCGCCATGCCGAACTCGTCGGCCTGCGCTCGGATTTCTCGATCCTCGACACCGACGACGTCGTGCGCCTGATCAAGCAGATCCTCCAGGCCGAGAGCATCGACGACAAGCGCTGGCCGGCCAAACAGTTCGCCGGCATGATCGACGGCTGGAAAAACAAGGGTCTCGATCCGGCGCAGATTCCGGAAGGCGACGCCCGCGCCTTCGCCAACGGCAAGGGCCGCGAACTCTACGTCGCCTATCAGAACCGCCTGAAGACGCTGAACGCCTGCGACTTCGGCGACCTTCTGTTGCACCCGATCCGCATGTTCCGCGCCAATCCGGATGTGCTGGCCGAGTATCATCAGAAATTCCGCTATATCCTCGTCGACGAATATCAGGACACCAACACCGCCCAATATATGTGGCTGCGCCTGCTTGCCCAGCGCCCCAAGGGCACGCCGCAGAATGTCTGCTGCGTCGGCGACGACGACCAGTCGATCTATGGCTGGCGCGGCGCGGAGGTGGACAACATCCTGCGCTTCGAGAAGGATTTTCCCGGCGCCAAAGTCATCAAGCTGGAGCGCAACTATCGCTCGACGGCCCATATCCTCGGCGCCGCCGGCCATCTGATCGCCCACAACGAGGATCGGCTCGGCAAAACGCTCTTCACCGACCGGCACGATCCTGACGATGACAAGGTCATCGTTCACGCGGCCTGGGATTCGGAAGAAGAGGCGCGCGCCGTCGGCGAGGAGATCGAGCAGCTCCAGCGCAAGCAGCACAAGCTCAACGACATGGCGATCCTGGTTCGCGCCTCCTTCCAGATGCGCGAATTCGAAGACCGTTTCGTCACGCTCGGCGTCAATTACCGCGTCATCGGCGGTCCGCGCTTCTACGAGCGGCTCGAAATCCGCGATGCCATGGCCTATCTGCGCCTCGTCAGCCAGCCGGCCGACGACCTCGCTTTCGAGCGTATCGTCAATACGCCCAAGCGCGGCCTTGGCGATACGACGATCCGCAACCTGCATGACTATGCCCGCGCCCGCGACATCCCCATGCTCGCCGCCGCGGCCGATATCATCGAGACGGACGAGCTGAAGCCGAAGGCACGCAAGGCGCTGTTCGACGTCGTCACGGATTTCCGCCGCTGGCAATCGCTGCTGGAGACCACGCCGCACACCGAGCTTGCCGAGCAGATCCTCGACGAGAGCGGCTATACCGCCATGTGGCAGGCGGACAAATCGGCCGAAGCGCCGGGCCGGCTGGAAAACCTCAAGGAACTCATCCGCTCGATGGAAGCGTTCGAATCGCTGCGCGGCTTCCTCGATCACGTTTCGCTCGTCATGGATGCCGAACAGAACGCGGATCTGGATGCCGTCTCGATCATGACCCTGCATTCGGCCAAGGGCCTCGAATTCGAGACCGTCTTTTTGCCCGGCTGGGAGGAAGGTCTCTTCCCCCATCAGCGCGCGCTGGATGAAGGCGGCCGCTCCGGCCTCGAGGAAGAGCGGCGCCTCGCCTATGTCGGTATCACGCGCGCCAAGCGCCGCTGCCACATCTGGTTCGTTTCCAACCGCCGCATCCACGGCCTCTGGCAATCGACCCTGCCCTCGCGCTTCCTCGACGAATTGCCGGAAGGCCATGTCGAAGTGGCGGAAGTCGAGCAATCCTATGGCGGTTATGGCCGGGGCGGCGGCTATGGCCAGTCGCGCTTCGACAAGCAGGAGCCGTTCCAGAACGCCTATTCGACGCCCGGCTGGCGTCGGGCGCAGGCCAACCGCACCGATGCCACGCGCGACAACTGGGGCTCACGCTCCGGCCACGCGGTGGAGCGCATCGGTTATGGCGAAAGCGGCCCGCGCTCGAAGACGATCGACGGGGAACTGGTGGCGAAGTCCACCATGAGCGAACCGTCGAAATTCGCCGTCGGCGATCGGGTCTTCCATATGAAGTTCGGCAACGGCAATGTGTCGGCCATCGAAGGCAACAAGCTGACCATCGATTTCGACCGCGCCGGCCAGAAACGCGTGCTCGACGGTTTCGTCAACAAGGCGTGACGGGGCCACCTGCCGGCCCCGCTCTTTTTCCGTCTTCAGGATGCTTTACGCATCGTCCCCAGACGCGCGGCGCGCTCTTCCGGCGTCCAGATTTCGCTACCGTCCCGGCGGCGGGCGCGGCGGTTGAGCTGGAAGCGGTTCACCAGCTCGCTGAGCGTGATGGCGCCTTCCGCAAGGCTCTGGCTGGTCGCGGTCGTGTGCTCGACCATGGCGGCGTTTTCCTGTGTGATGCGGTCGACGTCGCTGACCGCCGCGCTGATCTCCTCCAGGCCGCTCGCCTGCTCGGCGGCGGAGGTGGCGATGGCATCGACATTGTGGTCGATCTCTTCGACAAAGGTCTCGATCTCCCGCAGCGCCCGGCCGGTTTCACCGACGAGCCGCACGCCCTCCTGCACTTCCGCGCTGGAATTGGTGATCAGCGTCTTGATCTCGCGCGCCGCCTTGGCGGACCGCTGCGCAAGTTCCCGCACCTCCTGCGCGACCACGGCGAAACCCCTGCCAGCCTCACCGGCACGCGCGGCCTCGACACCGGCATTCAGCGCCAGAAGGTTCGTCTGGAAGGCGATTTCATCGATCACGCCGATAATCTGGACGATCTCGCTCGATGCAGCCTCGATTCGCTGCATGGCACTCACCGTGTCGTTCACGACATTCGCCGATGTGTTGGCCGAAAGACGGGCATCTTGCACAAGCTTGCGAGTCTCGCGGGTGCGCTCCGTCGAGGAGCGAACGGCAACCGTCGCCTGCGTCAGTGCGGCCGCAGTCTCTTCGAGCGCGACGGCCTGCTGGCGTGTGCGCTCGGAAAGGTCTTCGGCCGCCTTGCGCATGGCCTGTCCGCTGCGGTTCTGCGTATAAGTCTGGTCGAGAACCTGCGAGAGGGTTTCCTGGAACGCGCCGATCGAATTGTTGAAGTCGCGCCTGAGCGGCTCGAATTCCGGAATGAAGTCGTTGTCGATCGTCATGCGGATATTGCACTCGGCCAGACGACCAAGACCCGCGCCGATCTCCTCGATCGCCCGCACGCGCTCTGTCACGTCGGTCGCGAACTTCACGACCTTGAAAACCCGGCCGTCGGCATCGAGGATCGGATTGTAGGAAGCCTGGATGTGGATCTTGCCGCCGCCCTTGGCGATACGCGTGAACTGGTCGGAAACGAAATGTCCCTCGGCAAGCCGCTTCCAGAAGTCGCGATAGGCCGCACTTGCTACCTGCTCGGGCTGACAGAACATGGAATGATGCCGGCCGACGATCTCGGACAACTGATAGCCGAGTGCCGACAGGAAATTGCCGTTGGCCGTGAGGATCTTTCCGTCGGGGGTGAACTCGATGATGGCCTGCGCGCGGCTGAGCGCCGTTAGCTTGCCGTCGTCCTCCATCGCCTTTCGCTTGGCGGCAGTGATGTCGGTCGCGAACTTCACGACCTTGTAAGGTTTGCCGCCGCGGAAGACCGGGTTGTAGGACGCCTCGATCCAGATTTCGCGGCCGCCCTTGGCAACACGCTTGTACTGGCGCTGGTCAAAGCGTCCCTCGGCCAACTGCGCCCAGAAGGCCGCATAGTCCGCCGAGCGCGCCTCTTCCGGCTCAACGAAGATCCGGTGATGTTTGCCGACGATCTCCGAAAGCTCGTAGCCGACTGCATCGAGGAAATTCTTGTTGGCATGCAGGATCTTGCCCGTCAGATCGAATTCGATGATCGCCTGCGACTTGTTCATCGCGGCAAGCACGGCGCGGGCATTCATTCCAAAATCGAAAGTAGTCACGTTCGCTCCCCAAACCGGTGGATTTGGCAAGAAATGACCGAAAATTGTTAGCGTTCGCTAAACCAAACCGTTGTTGCGCATAACATTTGCAAGAAAAGTACGACAAAACAAAAAACGGCGCCCACAGGCGCCGTTTTTTGAAGAGAAAGGTTCGCGATCAGGTCAGGCGCCAGCCTTGCGGTAGAGCGCAGCCAATTGCGTGCGGGAGGACGGGATTTCCGGCACCACGACCATCATCGTGATGTGGCCGCGCTTGAAGGCGTTGAGGAACGGCTCGTAGTTCTGGAAGGCAACGCAGCCATGCGAGCCCTTCTGGCCACGCAGAAGATTGGTGTGGGTCAGAAGCCCCGTGCGGTTCTTCGGATCGCGCCCGTCGACAGAGAGCATGCGAATGGCTTCAACGCCGTGGAAACGCTGCTCGCGCATTCTGAGGCGGTAGATGCCGGCCGGCGTCGGGCCTGTCATCTTGATATGCTCGTAGTCCGGGTTGTCGCGCATCTTGCCGATGCCGGAATGGGCGCGCAGCTTCGTGCCATCTGGCATGTAGACCGTCGCGTTGGAGACGTCATAGATCGCGACCTTCGTGCCACGGCCCGGCCAGCCGGTGCTGGAACCCTTGCTCTTGAAGAGGTCGCCGAACAGCGAACGCTCGGGCTTCACGAGCGCGACGTCTTCTTGCCTGTCCTTCGCCTTGGCATCGTCGCGCTTGTTGGTGCGCGCAACGGGCTTTTCCTCGACGACGGGCTTTTCGATGGTGACGGTCTCAAGCGCCGGCCGCGCTTCCGGAAGCGGAATTTCGCTGAGGAGGTTTTCCTCCTCCACATCCGGCTTCTTCATGACGAGGCCGAAGGGTTGGATGTCCTTGCGGGCGGATTGATCCTCGATGAGCGCGGTGACGAGCGTCGGCTGGCCGGTAATGGCCTTTTCCTGCTCGACCGAACGCTCGGCGCGGGCCACGGCTGCGTCGATCATCGCGGCCTTCGCTTTTTCGCGCTTCACGACGGCGGCAAGCTGCAGGGAAATCTTGCGCTGGTGCGCGACCTGGATCGCCTCGGCGGTCAGAAGCTTCTGGCGAAGCTCGCTTTCGGACGGCTTGGAAAGACGGCCGAACTTCTGGATTTTCAGCGAGCGTTCGGCGCTGTTCCTGTCCGTCGCGAGCGACGCGACATGAAGGGGAGCCGAAAGGCTTTTCTTACCCTCGGAGAGCGAAGAGGCCGCATGCTGCATTGCGCCGAGCGTCGAGACGACGGCCCAGGCGGACCCGGCGATGACGCCGCAGGCAAGCAATGCGCTGAGAAGGATACCGCCGGAACGACCCGAACGGGTTTTCGCCGCGGAACGCGCGGAACTGTACACAGACGCCATGATACTCGTTACCCGAAACTCGTTACTCGACGCAGCCGCGGAAACAACACTCCGAGAGCCGCTACGCTGGCGGCGGTGGGAGCAACGGGCTCCAGAGTTCCGCCGAACGAGCAAAGAATGACGAAATATGGTAAGCAATTCCTAAACGGCGCCTCGTGTTTTTGAAGGAGTTTGCTGGGCAGTCCTCACCACCCGGCGAAATTGCCCTCTCACGAGAATGCGGCGCTCGCGTGTCCGAACGCCGCCCCATCCCTAGAATTGGGGATGCCGGCTTAACCAGTCGGTCGCTTTTTCGTAAGCCGCGGCCGCCGAGAGCACATCCCGGTCCGCCCGCGCCGGACCGATGATCTGGATGCCGGCCGGCAAGCCGTTGTCGCCGAAGCCCGCCGGCATGGCCGCAACGGGCAGGCCCGCGAGCGTCGGGCCAATTACCACCTCCATCCAGCGGTGATAGGTATCCATCGCCCGCCCGCCGACCGTCTTCGGCCAGTCCATCTCGGCATCGAAGGGGAAGACCTGCGCGGAGGGCAGAATCAGGAAATCGTACTTTTCGAAGAGGCCGGCGACATGGCGGTGCCAGTCGCTGCGCGCCAGCGAGGCGGCATAGACGTCCTTTGCCGTAAGCTGGTGGCCGTTCTCGATCTCCCAGATCATCTCGGGCTTCATGTTGGCCCGCTTTGCCGGATCGGCATAATCGGCCGCCTGACCGTTGGCGACGAGGAAATGGCGCAGCGTACGCCACGTCTGCCAGAGCCTGTCCATATCGAAATCGGGCGCGACCTCCTCGACGGTGCAGCCAAGCCCGCGGAAAACATCGAGCGAGGCGCGGCAAAGCTCCAGCACGCCGGGCTCGAAGGGCAGGAAGCCACCGAAATCGCCAAGCCAGCCGATGCGGGCGTCCGCGAGATCGCGGTGCGGGTCATAGGCCAGGCTTTCATCGGTCAAAGACAGCGGGTCGCGCGGATCATGCCCGGCCTGCGTGGCAAACAGCGCGGCGACATCGGCAACGGTGCGGCCCATCGGACCATTGACGGCCAGCTGGCCGAGGAAGAGCTCATTGCCGAGCGAGGGAATGCGGCCGAAGGACGGGCGGAAGCCGATGACATTGTTGAAGCCCGCCGGGTTGCGCAGCGAGCCCATCATGTCGGAACCGTCGGCGACCGGCAGGATTTGCGCCGCAAGCCCCGCCGCTGCACCGCCGGAGGAGCCCCCGGCGCTCTTGGCCGTATCATAGGGATTGCGCGTGACGCCGAAGACCGGATTGTAGCTGTGCGAGCCCAGGCCCATTTCCGGCGCATTGGTCTTGCCGATGATGATGGCACCCGCCGCGCGGATGCGCTCGACATGGATATCGTCATAGTCGGGCACGAAATCCGCATAGTTCGCCGAGCCGAAGGAGCAGAGGATGCCCTTCGCCTCGGAAAGGTCTTTCACGGCGAAGGGAATGCCGTGCAGCCAGCCGTGGTATTCGCCCGCCGAGAGCGCCCGGTCGGCCTCGTCAGCCTCGGCGAGAAGTTCCTCTGCCGGGCGCAGGCTCACGATGGCGTTGATGCGGGGATTGATCGCTGCAATACGGTCTAGATAGGCCGTCATCACGCTTCGGCAGGTCAGCCGGCGTTCGGCGATGGCGGCGGAAAGGGCAAGGGCGGAAAGGGCGGTGATGTCCTGCAAGGTCGGCTCCGGCATTTGTGTGTGACAGAGCTAGCAGGCCGTTTGCGGGAGCGCCAGCCCGGCCTTTTAGCCCAGCTGTGCGCTTTGGCGGAAGGCCAGCGCCAAGAGCGCCACCGCAGCAAGCGAGCCCAGTGTGCGGACGTGGTTCCACATCACCCAGACATCGAGATAACGCTGCCAGAGCGTCGCCTGCTCCGCGCTGCCAGCGGGGGCCGCAGCAAGCGCATCGTTGAGCGGGACGTTGAAGACAGCGGTCACGCCAAAGACCGCGACGAGAAAGACGACCCCGCCCGCCGCCGCCATCAGCCCCGCCGCCCCGCCCTGCATGTAGCCAATGACCGCGAGGACGAGCGACAGCAGCGTCGCGCCGAAAAAGGCTGAGAAGAACAGTGGGTTCTGGATGACCGCGTTGATCGCATTCATCGCCGCCGCACCTTCGGCCGGCGACAGGCGCGCAAAGGCCGCCATGATGCAGACGGAGAAGATGAAGAACAGGCCCGCATTGAGCGCCGTCGCGAGAATGGCGAGGAAGGTCAGGATCGGAAACAGGCTTGCCATGATCAGGTCCTCCAGAAACCGGTTGCCGCCACATCGCGGGCAAAATCGGCAAAATCGCGCGGCGGGCGGCCGAGCACGCGGAGAATATCGTCGCTCAGGCGTTCGTTGCGGCCGTCGAGCACCGAGCCGAAGAGATAGCTGACAAGCCAGATGACGTCTTCCGGCATCTGCGCGTCCCGCAACATCTCCGCATAGGCATCGATCGTGACGGGCGTATAGGTGACCGCACGCTCACCCGCTGTGGCAAACTCCGCCACGGCCTGCGAAAACGTCATCAGCCGCGGGCCGGTCAGTTCGTAGGCCTTGCCGGCATGCCCCTCCTCCGTCAGCGCCGCGACGGCCATGTCTGCGACATCGGCCGTATCGACGAAGGGTTCGCGCACCGTAGCCAAGGGCAGAACGAGTTCACCGGCAAGGATCGGTTCGGCAAACAGGCCCTCGCTGAAATTCTGGAAGAACCAGCTGCCGCGCAGCACCGTCCATGCGACGCCCGCCCCCTTCATCGCCTCCTCGCTGACCTCGGCCGCATCCTCGCCTCGGCCGGAGAGCAGCACGAGGCGCTGGACACCGGCTTCGGCCGCAAGGCGCGAGACAAGGCGAATATCGTCGTCGGAGCCTGGCACCGCGAGATCAGGTTGATAGGCGATATACACGGCATCCACGCCCGCAAGAGCTGCGGGCCAACCGGACGCATCGCGCCAGTCGAACGGGATCGCTGCCGAGCGCGAGCCGATCCGCACCTCATATCCCCTTGCCCGCAGCCGCTCGACCACGGGACGCCCGGTTTTGCCTTCGCCACCCAGAACCAGAATACGTTTCATCTCTAACCCTCCAAAATGTGAGCATTACTCATATTTGCAAAATGTGAGGAATCCTCGTATTTGTCAAGCGTGATTTGCGACGACCTCTGGAGACAGCGATGAACGACATGCAGATGCGCCGCGCGCCGAGCCAGAAGCGCAGCCGCGAGCGGGTGGATGCCATCCTTGCCAATGCGACGGAGATGATTGCGCAAACGGGCAGCGATGCACTGCGCATGAGCGAGCTTGCCCAGCGCACAGGCATTTCGATCGGTTCGCTCTACCAGTACTTTCCCGACAAGAGCGCCGTCGTGCATGCGCTCGCCGAACGCTGCAACGAGGAAAGCCGCGCCTGCATCGCCGAGGGCCTGTCCACCGTCTCCAGCATGGAGGATCTCGCCGCCGCCTTCGGCGCGCTGATCGACACCTATTACGCGATCTTCCTCGCCGAGCCCGTCATTCGCGACATCTGGTCGGCCGTGCAGGCAGACGGCGCTTTACGGGCGATGGAAGTAGAGGAAAGCCGCCGCAACGGCGCCCTGCTTGGCGCGCGGCTGAAGGCGCTGCGGCCGGCGGCCGATCTTGCAAAAATCGACGCGACCGCGCTACTCGTCATGCATCTCGGCGAAGCCACGATGCGGCTTGCCGTCTCCGTCGAGCGGACGGAGGGCGATGCGCTGGTCGAGGCCTACAAGCGCATGGCGATCCGGGACCTGACGGCGCTGTAGGACGAAGCTTTATAGGGCGGCGCGGCGCTGCTCCAGCACCTCCGCCGCTTCCAGCAGCGTGGCGAAAAGATAGGAAATCCGGTCGCTGCGCGTCTCGCCATACCAGATCTGCGGCACCATCACGCGGAAGCGGCTTTCGAGCAGATCGGCCAGCGCCGGCGTGTCGCCCATCCATTCCAGCGCATCGGCATAGAGGTTCATCACGCTCGGCGCGGGAAAACGCACCAACAGGTCTTCGAAGCCGCGCTTCACCAGATCGGGATCGCACAGCGTATCGGCAAGCTCGTGGTTGCCGACATCGGTATTGGCCTGCTGGATCAGCGCATAAAAACCCATCCCGAAACGGTCCTCGGTCAGCTTGGCCGCGCGGCGTGCAAAATCCTCGAGATCCCGTTCATCCCGGCCGAGCCAGCGCGGCATGATCATGCGGGCATGAGCGCGGCACAGATCGATATTGTAGCGATCGAGCAGCCAGACGCGCTCGAAACGCGCCTTGAATGTCTCGAAACTGCCCGCGTTGGCCGAGCGGCGGTAATCGCTCATCCGCCAGCTGAAATCATTCGGATCGGCATGACTGTCGAGCACCGCGTCCGCCTCCTTCAGCAGCGCCTCATGGCCCTTCCACTGGTCGGCTCTGACGTCCCGACCCCAGCCGGTGCCGCGCCGCACGAAGGCCGTGACGCGCAGCGCATCGGCATAGGTGGCAGCGGAAAACGCGGACGGACTGCGCTCGAAAAACGCCCGGAAAGGCGCGAGCCCGTCCTCATGTGCCTGGGCCGCCTCTTCCTCGTCGGGCAGCTCGCTGAAGGGCTCCAGGAACCAGTCCCGCACCAGCGAATAGAGCGGCTTGCCGTTTTCCGCGATGATACCGCTCGCCCGCGCCGCCTCGAAAGCCCGCTGGTAGGCCACGAAATCGCCGTTCCGCCAGGCGGCACGCATGGCGTCACGCTGCGGGATGAGGGTCGGGATTTCGTCATGGAGCTCGACGAGGGAGAGGTCGTAGTCGCGAACAAGTCGTTCTTCGTCGGAAAGTGGCCCGGATGGGGCGACCGGTGCACGGCCGAAAATCCGGCTCCCAAGACCTGCGAGAATAGTCTTGAACCCCATGTCGCTCCACTCTCCCGGGCAAGGCCCATCTGCCCCGCAATTCCTGGGGTACACAGGCAGACGGCTGCCATCCGGCCGCTATTCGCCGCCATCACCGTTTTTTGAAGACGGGCCGCTCTTTCCCAGCCGCGCGCGTGCTACATTTGACGATGGCAAATGCATGGATGGGTGACGGTCATGTTGACGATGCTTGCCTTGCTGATGAGCCTGACATCCGGCACCACGCTCGCCGCTTCCGGAGAGGAGGTCGACGTGGAGCTGGTCCTGGCGGTCGATGTGTCCGGGTCGATGGATATCGAGGAGGCACAGATCCAGCGCGCCGGCTATGTCGATGCGCTGCGCCACGCCGAATTCATCAATGCCGTGCGCGACGGGCTGACCGGCCGCATCGCCATCACCTATTTCGAGTGGGCCGGCACCGTCCGCGACAGCTCGCACATTCCCTGGCAGATCATCTCGGGCCCAGACGACGCCAATGCCTTCGCTGCCCTGCTGGAGGCCCGCCCGATCGCCACGCGCCGCGGCACCTCCATTTCCAGCGCCATCGCCTATGGCGCAAAGCTCTTCGATGCCAACAGCTATTCCGGCATGCGCCGCGTCATCGACATCTCCGGCGACGGCCCGAACAATTTCGGTCTGCCCGTCACGCCGGCGCGCGATGCCGCCAATGCGCTCGGCATCATCATCAACGGCCTCGCCATCATGATCCGTCCGTCGGCCGCCTATGGCTCGCTGGACGATTATTATTCTAACTGCGTCATCGGCGGACCCGGCGCCTTCGTGCTGCCGGTGCAGGAACCGGAGGATTTCGCCATCGCCATTCGCCGCAAGCTGATCCTCGAAGTGAGCGGCGCAGAACCGCCCGCGCGCATCCTGCGGGCCGCCGGAAGCGATGTCGATTGCCTGATCGGCGAGCGGCTGCGCCCGAGCAACATGGACCGCTACTACCCCGAACTCGATCGCTAAAGCTTGTCAGGAAAAAGTGGGAACCGGTTTTCCGAAAAGACAAACGAAAACAGAGAAACCTAGAGCCTGTCCCAGCAAAAACAGCGCCCTTGACGCCCCGTCCGCCGTTGCCGCGACCATCGCAACATCCACCGCGGCCCCTCGCAGGCCGGCGCCTTCCATATCGGCTTTGGCGGGGACCATGGCCGGGTGGTCATCACGACTGGGGCAACTCGGTCAACAAGCACGTCAAGGCCTGCCATTAAGCGGGGTCGCCATCCCGGCCTTCGCAGGAAAATCTCCCTTCCCCGGTCGCCTTGTGACAGGGGTTTTCACTATTGAAAAACGCCCTGGTTTCGCAAGCTATTCCTTTTGAACGAAAATCGTGCTTATATTGAATGAACGTTCAGCAAAATAATGGGGAGCGACATGAACGAGATGATCCGCGATATCAGCATTCCCAACGATTGGGACCGGAGCGGACTTCCCGGCTGGTGTTATCACAGCCCCGCGCTTCTGGAGCTGGAGAAGCAGCATGTCTTTCGCGAGCACTGGCAGATCGCCTGCCATGTCTCCGACATTCCCGAACCCGGCAACTACCTCACCATGGATGTCGTCGGAGAGCGTGCACTGATCCTGCGCGGACAGGACGGCACGGTGCGCGCCTTCCACAATATCTGCCGTCATCGCGGCTCCCGCCTGGTGGCGGACGAGACGGGGAGCTGCCGCAACGCGCTGGTCTGTCCGTTCCACGGCTGGGTCTACAATCTCGACGGCACGCTGCGTGGCGCTGCCCGCCCTCGCAGTTTCCCGCCGCTCGACAAGGACGAGTTCGCGCTGAAATCGCTGGAATGCGAGGTCTGGCAAGGTTTTGTCTTCATCCGCTTCGCCCCTGGCCCCCAGCCCTCCGTCGCCGAAGTGATGAAGCCCTTCGAAGCCGAGCTGTCCCACTACCGATCCGAAGAGATGATCCCGACCGGCGGCATCTGGACACAGGAAACACCCGTCAACTGGAAATCCGTGCGCGACGTCGACAACGAGGGCTATCACGTCGCCATGGCCCATCCCGCGCTGCAGGACCTCTACGGCTCGACCTACTACGACGAGCCCTTCGTCGATGGGCTCTGCCGGTCGTTTGCGACCTACAATCCACATGCCGGTCGCCGCTGGAGCGTGCGCAACTACGTGAAGATTTCCCCCGAGAATACGACGCTGCCGGAGCGTCTGCGCAAGGCCTGGATCTATTTCGGCCTTTTCCCGAACTGCGTCATCGCGGTGACGCCGGAAACCATCCAGTTCTATCAGGAATTCCCGCTTGCCATTGGCAAGACCATGCTGCGCGGCGGCATCTACCGCTACCGCAAGGAAGACCGCGCCCACCGGCTCGCCCGCTACCTCGCCTTCCGCATCGACCGCGACACGCAGGCCGAAGACGTGCAGCTCACCGTCTGGTCAAACGAGGCGATGACGTCGAACGCCTTCGCCGGCTTCTACCTCTCCGACCTCGAATATGGCGTGCGCACCCATCACGACCACCTGCGCAAGGTGCTGCCGGTCATGACGCTGAAGGAAGCCCCGGACGAGAAGGCGATGGCAGACGCCAACAGCGGCCTCAAAAGCTGAGCAGGCCTTATGAAGGGCGCGGCTTCGGCAGCGGCACGTCCTTCACCGTTTCATCTACCCATGTCTTGATGGTGTGGACCTGCTCGGCGATGCGGTCCTTCAGAAAAGTTTCCTGCCCCGGCAGGCCCATCGGATAGAGCGCGTCGCGGCTTGCCTCATAGGCCGCGGCCTTATCGGTGCACAGGCGGATGCGCATGTCTTCCGGCACCGCGCCGACCTTGTTTTGAAGACCCTCGACAGGCCCCGCACCGGTCGGCAAGCGGCCATCGAAGGCCTGCGTCAGATATTGCGCCGAGCGTTCGTTGCGCTCGCGCTCCGTCGTCGCGCCGAGAATGACCACCATCATGCGCCGGCCGCCCCGCGTCGCGAGCCCGACGATGTTGCGGCCGGAGGCACAGATAAAGCCGGTCTTCATGCCGATCGTGCCGCTGAATTGGGTCAGGAGCAGGTTGTTGGACTTGATCTCCTTGCCGTCGATCGTAACAGCGGACGCCTGGAAGAAGCGACGGTAGCCGGGAAACGCCCGGTCCACTTCCATGCCGAGGATCGCGAGATCTCGCGCGGTTGTGTAGTTCGCCTTGTCGAACAGGCCGTTCGGATTGGAAAAATGCGTGCCGGTCAACCCGAGGCGCTCGGCCGTCTTGTTCATCCGCGCGACGAACGCGGCCTGGTCGGGAGCCACGGCTTCGGCGAGCGCGACGGCGACATCATTTGCAGAGGCGGTGATCACGGCATAGAGCGCGTCTTCCAGCGTCATCGCCCGCCCGAGCGTCAGGCCGGACTCCAGGAACGCCTGCTTCGTTGCATTGCGCGTCATCGTCACATGCGTCGACATGGTGACTTCACCGGCCTTCAATGCCTCGAAGACGACGAGCGCCGTCATCAACTTGGTCGTGGAGGCCGGATACCACGGCGCGCCTGCATCTTCCTGGTAGAGCACCTGACGGCTGTCGGCGTCGACGACCAGCACCGGCGTGGCAAGGGCCGGCGCCCCGGTGAAAACCGGTGCCAGCGCGAAAAGCGATGCAAAAAGGGCCTGTCTCCTCCACGGCCGTTCTGCTGTTGTGTCGTTGCTCATATCCATTCTCCGAAGAAGCAGCCCTAATGCCATCATGGGCCGCGTCAGCGCAAGCTTTTGCTGCGGTCGGGCGTCAGCCGGTCGGGCCGCTCCTCCCGCGCCGAACGCAGGCTGAAGGGCGCATAAAAAAGAGGCCCGCTTTCGCGCGCCTCAAATGTTTGGACCGGGGAATGGTCGTTCCAAACAAGCCTTTTGAAGGACTTAGCCCTTCCAGAGCCCCTCCCGGACGAGATCGTCCATGGTGAGTTCAATGCCGCTGCGCAGGATTGCCGTCATGTCGTCGATCTGTGAAAGCGAGATGGTGAGCGGCGGCGACATCACGCACATGTTAATGAGCGGACGCACCAGAAGGCCGAGTTCCTGGCAATGCTTGTCTATACGCTTGCCGACTTCCAGATCGAGCGTCAGCGGATTGTTGCTGACGCGATCGGCGACGCATTCGACGCAGGCCATCAGCCCCAGACCGCGCACCTCGCCGACCAGCGGCAACGCTTCCAGCGCCTTAAGGCCTGCCTGGAAATGGTCCGAGACCGCCCGCGTATGCGCCAGCAGTCCACCTTCGAGAATATCGAGGTTCTTCAGCGCCACCGCGCAGCCCACGGGGTGGCTGGAGTAGGTGAGCCCGTGCGCGAACATCGCCTCGGAATGGTTCGAGCGGCGCAGTTCTTCGAACAGCCGCCCCGCGATCATCACGCCGCCGAGCGGAAAGTAGCCCGAGGTGACCCCCTTGGCGAAGGTGATCATGTCGGGCTCAATGTCGAAAACGTCCTTCGCGGCGAAGACATGCCCGAGCCGGCCGAAGGCCGTCACCACCTCGTCGGCGATGAACAGGATGTCATTGGCGCGGCAAAGGGCGTGCATGCGCTTGAGATAGCCCGGCGGCGGCACGATAACGCCGCCCGAGGCCATGACGGGCTCGGCGATGAAGGCGCCGATATTGTCCGCCCCCTTTTCCTCGATGACCTGCCGGAACTCCTCGACGAGAAAATCGCAGAAGGCGTCGATGCTCATACCGTCAGGCCGGCGGAACGGGTTCGGGCAAGAAAGCTTCACCACCAGCTCGGAAGCGCTGTCCATCCAGTCATGGTCGCGCGGCCGGCCGTTGAGCGAGGCGGAGAGATAGGTCGAGCCGTGATAGCCGCCCTGCCGCGAGACGATCAGCTTCTTCTCCGGCCGGCCCTTCACATTGTTGGCGAACTGCATGAAGCGCAGCGCCGTCTCGACCGCCGAGGAGCCTCCCGTCGTGTAGAAAACGTGGTCGACGCCATCAGGCGCATGACCGGCGAGCCGGGCCGAGAGCACGGCCGACGGCGTGTTGGTCGTGTACCAGGGCGAGTTATAGGAGAGCTCCATGGCCTGCGAGGCCATCACATCGGCAAGCTCGCGGTTGCGATGGCCGGCATTGACGCACCACATGCCGGCGGGGCCGTCGATCAGCTTTCGTCCGGCCGCATCCGTCACATAGATGCCCTCGCCCGACTCGATCCTTCCGCGCGCCTCCGCGCCGATGGAGCCCGAAACCGGCCAGGGCTGCACGAGATGCCGCTCGGCAAGCCGGGTCAGATCGTCGGCCACCTCTTCGACCGGTTCGTTCGCCGTTTTCGGAATTGCCGCCATGTCCCTCTCCATCGATAATTTGCGAAAAGAATCTGCGATCAACAATATGAAAGATCTCGTATTTCCCGATCATATTGAATGTTCGTTCAATCAATATTGCAGAAACAGGGCTTGATTTCAACGGGGATTTGGGCGCATGTTTCGTTTCGGGAACAACGAAGCCGAAAAGGCGACCGCCATGGGAATGGGAAAGCTCACCCTTTATGAAAGTTGTCGTCGCGGGAGCCTTGCCCGATGACGGCGGCGGCGTTCGGACCGATCGCCGAAACATCCTCTCCCTCCAGACGCCGGGCCTGGATGCGGAGCGAAGAGGCCCGTGGCCTCGCCATGATCTCACCGACCTTTCTCTATGCGCTGGCGCTGCTCTTCCTCCCGGTTCTCATCGTCATCGCCTACAGTTTCTGGACCCAGAACTATCTCGAGATCGACCGCACCTTCACGCTGGAAAATTACCGGCAAGCGCTGACGGAACCGATCTACCGCGACCTCTTCGTCCGCTCGCTGTGGATTTCACTGACAGTCAGCGTCGTCACCGTCGTGTTTTCCTATCCAGTCGCCTGGTTCATTTCCTTCCATGGCGGCGTGCACAAGAACCTCTGGCTCTTCCTCATCACCGTGCCCTGCTGGACGAGCTACCTGCTGCGCGTCATGTCGTGGAAGGTCATTCTTGGCTACGGCGGCGTGATGAACACCGGTCTCATTTCGATGGGCCTCATCGACAAGCCGGTGACCTCGCTGCTCTACAATTCCAACGCCGTCGTCATCACGCTGGTGCACAGCTGGGCGGCCTTCGCCATCCTGCCGATCTATGTGTCGCTACAGAAGGTCGACCGTACGCTGATCGAAGCGGCGCGCGATCTCGGCGACAACAGGATCAAGGCCTTCTTCCGCATCACCCTGCCGCTCTCGCTGCCCGGCGTCATCTCCGCCTTTCTGATCGTCATGATTCCAACCGTCGGCGACTACGTCACGCCCCGCCTCGTCGGCGGCAAGGACGGCGTGATGATCGCAACCGCCATCCAGGCGCAGTTCGGCAAGGCCGCCAACTGGCCGCTGGGTGCGGCCCTCTCGGTCACGACCATGGTGCTCGTCTCGCTGTCCGCCGCAGCCGTGGTTCTCGCGCTGAAATTCGCTATCAGGAGGATCAAATGAGCCTCCTCACGCAGCGCCTGCGCTTCATTCCGTTTCTGCCCATCTATGTGGCGCTCTATTTCCTGTTCCTCTACCTGCCGATCCTGCTGCTACCGATCTTCTCCTTCAACAATGCGGCCACCACCACCTTCCCGCTCGCCGGCTTCACGACCAAGTGGTACGCCTCGCTCTCCGGCAATTCGGTGATGCTGGAGGCGGCCTGGAACAGCCTGATTGTCGGCCTGTCCGTCTCGTTGCTGTCGACCATTCTCGGCATCTGCGCGGCCCGCGCCATCACGCGCCACCGCTTTCGCGGCCAACGTGCCGCCGCCGGCCTCATTATGGCGCCGCTCTTCCTGCCGGAGATCATCGTCGCCGTCTCGCTCCTGATGATCGTGCTGGCAATGGGCGTGGAACTATCGCTCGTCACCGTCATCCTCGGCCAGACGGTGTTCTGCGTGCCCTATGCCATGTCGGTGCTGGTTTCGGGCTTCGAGGGCTTCGACCGCAGCCTGGAGGAAGCCTCCTACGATCTCGGCGAAACCGCCATCGGCACGTTCCGCCGCGTGACGCTGCCGGTGGTGGCTCCCGCCATCGTCTCAAGCCTGCTCGTCACCTTCACCATCTCGCTGGACGAGTTCATCCTCGCCTTCTTCCTCTCCGGCACCGAGCCGACGCTGCCGGTCTATATCTGGGGCCAGCTGCGCTTTGCCGCCAAGCTGCCGGGGGTGCTGGCGCTCGGCACGATCATGCTCGTCGTCTCCATCCTGATGCTCACCCTCGCCGAAATCCTGCGCCGCCGTGCCGAACGCCGCACGCAGCTGGCACATGCCCTGCCCTAGAGCCTGTCTGGTTCATCCTGAACCAGACAGGCTCTAGATTTCTTTGTTGTCGTTTGTCTTGTCGGGAAAACCGGTTCCCACTTTTCCCGGACAAACTCTAGGAGTTCTCATGAGCGACCGCGCGATGATCCAGATCGAAAACGTGTCAAAATTCTACGGCATCTACAAGGCGCTCGACGATGTCTCGCTGTCGATTGCCGAAGGTGAATTCTTCTCGCTGCTCGGCCCCTCCGGCTGCGGCAAGACCACGCTCCTGCGCTCCATAGCCGGCTTCGAGAACCCGACGACCGGCGAGATCTATATTGATGGCGTGCCCTCACTGGCTCTGCCGCCGAACAAGCGGCCGACCAATATGGTCTTCCAGAGCTACGCCATCTTCCCGCATCTCGACGTCGCGGAAAACGTTGCCTACGGGCTGAAGCGGCTCAAGCTCTCGCCCGAGGAGGAAAAAAAACGCGTCGGCGATGCGCTCGACATGGTGCGCCTCTCCGGCCTCGGCCGGCGTAAGGCGCATGAACTCTCCGGCGGCCAGCGCCAGCGCGTGGCGCTCGCCCGCGCGCTGGTCATGCGCCCGAAGGTGCTGCTGCTCGACGAGCCGCTGTCGGCTCTCGACAAGAAGCTGCGCGAGGAAATGCAGGTCGAGCTGCGCACGCTGCAGAAGGCCGTCGGCATCACCTTCATCCTCGTCACGCACGATCAGTATGAGGCGCTCGCCCTTTCTGACCGCATCGCCGTGATGTTCGACGGCCGCATCGCGCAGATCGCCACTCCCAAGGAAATCTACCAGCGCCCGCGCACCCGCAAGGTGGCGGATTTCCTCGGCGGGATGAATTTCCTGAAGGCCAAAGTGCTCGGCGAACAGGGCAACGCCGTTTCCATCGATACCGCCCGCTTCGGCGCCGTGCAGCTGGTAAAGCCGCAGGGTTTTGCCACCAGCGACGGCCACGTCACCGTCGGCATCCGCCCGGAGCGCCTGAGGCTCCTGTGGGACGACGACCGCGCGCCGCATGAGCTTGCCGGCCGCATCGAGAACCGCGCCTATTTCGGTGAGGTTACCCATCTGACGGTCGGTATCGATGGGCTGGAACAACCGCTATCGATGGTGGAAACGAACAATTTCGGCGCGGACGACCTGCCGATCGGCGCCGAGATTCGCCTCGCTTATGATCCCGAGGCCTTTGTGCTGCTGGCCGAGGATCCGCCGGTGAGCCGCCTCTGAAGTACATCGCGATCGCTCGGATTCACGCTTTGCTTCCGGACATCTCAGCCGCAAAAGCGGCTGCGCGGTTTTGTATAACCCGCTTTCCGAAAAGCAAAACTCCCGGAAGGCCGGGAGTTTAAGTCAATCGATATCAATATGCGAAAACAACTCACCTATTGATCAAATTCGAATGTTGCCGGTACATAGTCTGCCGGCAAGCCGAGGCGAACACGTTGTCCATCGCACCAGCTTTGCGCATGGGCCTGCATCTTGAAAGATCGTTGCAATTCCTCGCCGTTCTCCATGACAATGACGATCCAGTCGTCCTTGTCACAGATAAGCGTTACAGAGTTTGGCTGCATGGCCGCCCCCTTTCGTTCACTGGGGCGGAAGCTCCTTAACCTTCAGCGGTGGCGCCCGTATCAATTACCACCGATGAAACAATCATACGCTTTTTCCGTCGAATGTCGAATGAAGGGTGTGTGACCCTGCTCCGCCAGGGGGTGACGTCACATGCTGGCATGATCAATAACCCGATTTGATCTTCTCGAATTCGGCGATCATCTTCTGCCGTAGTTCCGTCGGCATCGGCGATTGGAAGAGCGTGTTGGCGACGAAGGTATCGACGTCGGCATAGCCTTTGTCCTTCAGGATCTTCGGATCCACGGCCGCCATGCCCTTGGCATTGGAATGACCATAGCCCCAGCTCTCGACCATATAAGCAGCGACCGCGGGATCGGTGACGGCATTGAGATAATCATAGGCAAGATCTGGGTTCGCTTCGGCCCCCTTCAGGCGCACATAGCCGCAGACCCAGGTCGAAAGGCCTTCCTTGGTGTCCTTTTTGATGGCGACGGGCTGGCTCTCGGCCTGCAGGGTCGTCGCCGTCTCGTTCCAGGCCCAGGCGAGATCGACCTCGCCGCTCGCCATCGCCTGACTGAGGTCCGTGTTGTCGGTCCAGTACAGGCGCACGTTCTTGTGCACTTCGCGCAGGAAGGCGGAGGCCTCCTGGAACTGCGCATCCGTCATCGTCGTCCAGTCCTTCACCCCGATAGCGAGGCTGGCCAGCGCATAGGCGTCATCGACATTGTCGCCGATCGACACGCGATCCTTGAACTTGGGATCGGCGAAGGCCTTGAGCGAGGCGACCTCTTCGGGTTTGACCGTGTCGGTGCGATAGGTCAGCACTGTGTTGCCCCATTCGAAGGGAATGAACCAGGCGGTACCGTCATCCGACGTCATCAGGTTCTTCATCGCCTTGAAATTCGGCAGCACACCGTTCCAGGAGGTGAGCTTGGCCGTGTCGAGCGGCTCCAGAAGCCCCGCCTCGCGCCACTTCACGACACTCTGCGAACAGGGATGCGCCACATCGGCCTTGAAGCCCGAACGCAGCTTCTGGAACGCTTCTTCCTCATCGCCGAAGAAGGAGAAATCCGGCTCGGCGCCGGTCTTTTCGGTATATTTCGGATGGAAGGCCGGGTCCTCATAGCCGGACCAGTCGAAGACGGTCAGGCTATCGGCGGAGAAGGCAGGAAGAGCGGGTCCGAGGGCAAGGACGGTGGCAAGTGCCGCTGTCGTAAGATACCTGGCCGTTTTTGCAGTCGTCATGCCGTTCTCCTTCCCCGTTTTCGGGTTCCCTATTGTGGTTTTGGTCCTTGCAAAGTGAGATGCTTCGGGAAGGCCACGACGACGAAGGCGATGGCCGCTTCCAGCGCCTTTTCCCGCGTCGTGCCGTCGCCCATCATCAGGCGCAGCCACAGGCCTTCCAGCATGGCGCAGAGCGACAGCGCCATCGGTTCCGGTTCGTAATCGTAGCCGCCCTCCGCCTTGAGGTCGGCGCAGAGCGCGATCACCGTTTCCTGGTATTTGACGTCGCGCGCGCCGCACAGCGCCTGATAGGTCGGCCGCGACTTCGCCTCGCCCCAGAAGGCGCACCAGGCGGCAAGCTTGCGCTTCGTGCAGATTTTCCGGTCGAAATCCGCATGCACGATGGCCCACAGGCGGCTGGCGACGCTGGGACCGGCCTTTTCGAGCGCCGAATTCCAGTGGTCGCCATACTCTTCCGACATGAATTGCAGCGTGGCGATGAGCAGGTTTTCCTTACTCTCAAAATGGAAGTTGACGATGCCGCGGGACAGACCCGCACCATCGGCCACATCCGCCAGCGTCGTGTCGGAATAGCCGCGCTTGGCCAGCGAATCGATCGTCGCCTCGATGAGCTGTTGCCGTCTCGTTTCCTTGGACGCCTTGCGGCCCCGCTTCTCGCCGTCACCCGAGCCCTGATCAGCCCCGCCTGCCCGCATCTTCACCGTCACCTTGCCTTTGGGATTCTTCAGCACCACCGTCATGGGCGAATTCCCGCGGCCGGCCTGCTTGCGCGCAGATGAGTGGGACAATGCTCCCCGCTGTCAAGAACCTTCTGCATGGCGGTCCAGGTGCGGATGTTCTTCGCGACATAGGCCTCGCCGACCGCGGCAACGGCGTCCGCATAAAGCGGCCCTTTCAGCCGCTCCAGCTCGCCGCGCGCCACTTCGCGATACCAGGCGTTTCGGCTCTCCGCGATACCATCGGTGAAGCCAGCCTGCGCCATCGCGCGCAGATATCGGCATGAAGATGCCATGCCGAAGCTCAGGCCCTCGGCGGCGATATAATCCTTCATATCGGGGCTCGGTTCGCCGTCATGACCGATCAGCCAGTCAGAGGCGGCAAGCATGCCACCGGGCTTCAGCACCCGGAACAACTCGGCAAACAGCGCCTCCTTGTCCGGCACATGGATCATCGCGTCCTTGGAGAAGACGACATCGAAAGCGCCGTCATCGAAGGGCAGTCGCCCCGGCGAGCTCGCGACAAAATGGGCGACGGACGACAGGACCTGCACGGCCGCAGCCGCCTTCGCCCGCTCGATGACGGGCTGTTCGACATCATAACCGACGATCTCCGCCGGACGGTAGGTCCTGGCGATATGCAGCGTAATGCCGCCGGCGCCGCAGCCGAAATCGAGAATGGACTTGCCCGCGAGATCAATGCCTGCGAGCACGCGATCGACTTCCGCCGGGCCGCCGGGCGAAAGATAGCCCTCGCCCCACATCACGCCGAGGAAGCGGATCGCCGCCTCGTCATATTCCGCTTCCGTCGCTGCACCATTCTCGACTGCCGCCGTCATGGCTTCCCTGCTCTTGCGGCCCCATGGCCGGTGCGCATTCCAATGGATCGAAATTCTAGCGCATAATCAGGCGATTGCAAGATACTTGCTGAATGATCATTCAGAATATCTGGACAACATTTTGCTTTTGATGCAGCTTTTAGAAACAAGGGAGACATCAAAAATGCAAAAGTACGATGCCCTGATCGTCGGTGGCGGCCATAACGGGCTGGTGACGGCCTGTTATCTCCAGCGCGCCGGCCTCAACGTTCTCGTCGTGGAAAAGAACGGCTGGGTCGGCGGCGCGGCCACCAGCCGCGAGCTGACGCCCGGCTTCCTCTATTCCAACTGTTCCTATGTCTGCTCGCTGTTTAGACCGGAGATCATGCGCGATCTCGAACTGCCCAAACACGGCCTGCAGGTGATCTCCTACGAAGGCGGCGCGGTCTTCACCCGCGACGGCGACTACCTTGCCTCCTACCGCGACCACGACAGCCACCGCCGCGAATTCGCCCGCTATTCCAAGCGCGACGCCGAAGCCTACGAGCGCTATGCCCGCGACGTGACGCGCCAGTGCCGTTTCATCCAGCCGCTCCTGATGCGCACCGCGCCCGACCCGTTCGGCTTCCGGCCGCGCGACATTTCCGAGCTGCTCTATCTTGCCAAGAAATTCGGCGAATTCAGCCCGCACGAAATGGCCGAGACGCTGCGCTTCTGGACCATGTCGATCTCCGACTTCCTCGACGAGTATTTCGAGACCGACGTCATCAAGGCCTATCTGGCGCTGTCGGGCATCATCGGCACCGCGCTCGGCCCGATGTCACCCGGCACGGCCTATGTCCTCCTCCATCACTATATGGGCGAGGTTGACGGCTCCGTCGGCGCCTGGGGTTATGCCCGCGGCGGCATGGGTGCGGTGACGCAGGCACTGTCGCGCTCATTCCAGGCCTCCGGCGGCACCATTCGCACGGACGCGGAGGTGTCGAAAATCCTGACACGCGGCGGCCGCACCACCGGCGTCGTGCTGGCCAACGGTGACGAGGTGCGCGCCGATCTCGTCGTCTCCAATGCGGATGTGAAGCGCACCTTCCTGAAGCTCGTCGAAGAGACGGACCTGCCCGGCGATTTCGTCCACCGCGTCAAGCATTTCAAGATGCGCGGCTCCTCGGGCAAGGTGAACATCGCGCTCGACAGCCTGCCGGAATTCCCCGCTTTACCTGAGGGTTCGAACTGCATTCGCGGCGACATGCATTTCACCGACAGTATCGAACGCATGGAACGTGGCTACGACGACTGGAAGGCCGGACGCTGGTCCGCCGATCCCTTCCTCGACATGATGATCCCCACCCTGCTCGACCCAACCATGACCTCGCCCGGCAAACATTTCATGAGCTGCTTCGTGCAATATTGCCCGCCGAAGGTGGAGGGCCGCGACTGGACGGATGCCGACCGCGACGCCTTCGCTGAGACCGTCATCAGCCAGATTGCCGATTATTCGCCCGGTTTCCGCGACCGCATCGTGCATATGGAAGTGCGCACGCCGCGCGAGATCGAGGCGGAAGTCGGCCTGACCGAGGGCAATATCTTCCAGGGCGAGCTCACCTTCGACCAGCTGCTCTTCAACCGACCGGTGCCCGGCTATGCGCAATACCGCAGCCCCATCCACGGGCTCTATATGTGCGGCTCCTCCACTCATCCGGGCGGCGGGGTGATGGGCGCGCCCGGCCGCAACGCCGCCGCCGAAATCCTGCGCGACCTCAAGCGTTCCCCCGAACAGATGAGCAAAGCCCATGACGTCATTTGATGCCATCGTGATCGGCGCCGGCCACAACGGGCTTGCCGCCGCCACCCGCCTCGCCAAAGGCGGCCGCCGCGTCCTGGTGCTGGAGGCGGCAAACGAACCGGGCGGCGCCACCCGCGGCCGCGAATTCGCCCCCGGCTTCCGCTCCGCCGGCCTCGCCCATCTCGTCAACCGGCTGGATGTCGAGGTCGCCAAGGATATCGGCGTCGATCTAAAGGGCTACGAGAACCTGCTGCCGACGACGGTGCTCGACGGTTCCGGCAGGGCGATCACCCTGCACGGCGCTTACGGCGAGAGCATCGACGGCGTCTCCGCCGAGGAACAGGCCGCTTTCGCCGCGATGCGCAAGAAACTGATCTTCCAGGCCGGCATTCTCAAACGCTTCCTGCGCCGCCCGCCGCCGCAGATCGGCGCGGTCTCGCTCGGCGATCTCTCGACGCTCGCCGGCGCCGGCCTCAGCCTGATCCGCAAGGGCCGCAGCGAGGGCCGCGATTTCCTTCGCATGCTCTTGATGAACGTCGCCGACGTCACCGACGAATACCTGACGGACGACCGCCTGAAGGGTCTGCTCGCCTTCGACTCCACGCTCGGCATCCATCTCGGCCCACGCTCGCCGACCTCCCTGCTTGGGCTCTATTACCGTCTGACCGGTGACGTCGCCGGCAGGACGGGCGGGCAATTCGTACCGGTGGGTGGCATGGCGAGCATCGCGCCGGCCTTCCTGCGCGCGGCGGAAAAGGCCGGCGTCACCATCCGTTGCGCGACCCCCGTCGGCCGCATCCTCGCCGATCGAGGTCGCGCCAGCGGCGTCGTTCTCGGCGACGGCACGGAGATCACGGCTCCCGTCGTCGTCTCGGCCGTGCATCCGCAGACGACGTTCCTGCGCCTTGTCGATCCTGCCGAAAGCGGCACCGGCTTCGTGCGCTCGGTGAAGAACGTGCGCAGCCACGGCAATGTCGCAAAGCTCGATCTCGCGCTGGACCGCATCCCCGATTTCACCGGCCTGCCGGTGGAGGCCCGTAACGGCCGCATCGTGCTGGTGCGCTCGAAGGAGCAGGTCGAGACGGCCTTCAACCCGGCGAAGTACGGTGAGTTCTCCCCCGATCCGGTCATGGAAATCACACTTCCCAGCCTCGCCGACCCGTCGCTTGCGCCATCCGGCGCCTGCACGCTCTCCGCACTCGTGCAATATGCGCCCTACCGCCTCAAGGCCGGCTGGGAGCATGGCAAACCGGCCTTCCTCAAGATCGTGCTGGAAACACTGGAGCGCCACGCGCCCGGCATCGGCAAATCGATCCTCGCGGCCAACCTGATGACGCCGGTCGATATCGAGGCGGAATACAATCTGCCCGGAGGCCACTGGCATCATGGCGAATTGCAGGCCGACCAGCTGCTGGTCAACCGCCCGACGGGCGCGGCCTCCGGCTACAAGACGCCGATCGAAGGCCTCTATCTCGCCAGCGCCGGCGCGCATCCGGGCGGCGGTATTTCCGGCCTGCCGGGCTGGAACGCCGCGCGCCACATCCTTTCGGGAGCGACAGCATGAACGCCATGACGAAATCCGCCGCCGACCTGCGCCGCGCCGCCCGCGACCATATCCGTGTGCCCCGCCTGGAAACGCCGTTTCACGACCGGCTGATGGCGATCAGTGAGGTCAACGACTGGTACAACTGGGCCGGCTACAAGGCGCCGCATTCTCTGACCGACGGCGAACTTGAATATTTCGCCATCCGCTCCACTGCAGCATTGTTCGACATCTCGCCCATGGTGAAATACCGCATCACCGGCCCGGATGCGGAACGTTACCTCAATCGCCTGACGCTGCGCGATGTGCGAAAACTCGGCGTCAACCGCGTGCACTACACCGCCTGGTGCGACGACCATGGCCATGTGCTCGACGACGGCACGCTGTTCCGCCTCGGCGTTGAGGAATTCCGCCTCTGCTGCCAGGAACGCCACCTGCCCTGGCTGCTCGACAGCGCCTTCGGCTTCATCGTCGACATCCGAGAGGAGACGGAGGAAATTGCCGGCCTCGCGCTACAGGGACCAACCAGCTACGCCGTGCTGCGCGATGCCGGCTTTGCCGGCATGGAACGGCTGAAACCCTTCGACATCGCGACCTTCCCGCATGAGGGCGGCGAGGTCACGATCTCGCGCACCGGCTTTACCGGCGATCTCGGCTACGAACTGTTCGTGCCGCGCGCCAGGGCGCTCTCGCTCTGGGATCGCCTGTGGACGGCCGGCGCGCTCCATGCCATCCGTGCTATCGGTTACGGCGCACTGAACCAGACCCGCATCGAGGCCGGCTTCATCGTCGCCAATGCGGATTTCATGACGGCCGAGGCGGCCCTGCGCGCCGACCGCGTGCGTATGCCCGACGAAATCGGCCTCGACTGGCTGGTCGATCCGGACAAGCCGAATTTCAACGGCCGCCGCGCCATTCTCGATGCGCGGCGGAATCAGACCCTCAAGCACATCCTGGTTGGCCTTGAAATCGAAGGGAATATTTCTGCCGAGCATGCCATCGTCTATCATCGGCAGAAGCATGAGGCGGGCCTCGTCACAGCCGCGATCTGGTCGCCGACGGCCAAGCGCAACATCGCCATCGCCAGCCTCGAGCGCCCCTACGGCTCGAAATTCACCAATGACCTTTGGGTCGAGATCTACGCCATGCGCGAGCTGAAATACCAGAAGATGATGAAACGGGCGAAGATCGTGCCCCGCCCTTTCGTGAAACTAGCCCGCCGCACGGCCACGCCGCCGGGCCTCAAATAAATGGACGAGGAAACCAGCCGCAACTGGGAGATCATCGCCATGCCATCAGGCGCCGAATGGTCCGGGCGGGCGCGCTATGCGGCGGCGATGTATTTCTGCCAGCGCGGCGACATGGCGCCTGAGGTGCTGGAGATCTACCGCATCTGTTCGCGGCTCGATGCGGAGGATCCGGTGTCCGTCCTGCGGCGTTGGCAGGTCGGCGCGGAATGGATCGCGAAGCTGGAGGCTTTCCGCCGATCAGGTTGACGGCGTGGGCGTCGAATAGGTGGCAAAGAGCCGCCGCAGCGCATCCTTGCCTTCGCTGGCGATATCGAACCGGCGGCCGAACAGCAGCCATTCCGAGCACAGCCCCTTGATGACCCAGCGCAGCATGGAGGCGGCCGAACGGGGTGTCCAGGCATCGCCGAGCTTGCCCTGCCGCTCAGCCTTCACGAAGGCTGCTTCCAGCGCCTGCATATGCTCGTCATCGAGATCGTTCTGCCGCTCGGAGATGACGGCGAATTCGCCGGTGTTGTCGCAGCGGAGCAGAATGGAGAGAATGCGCTGTCGGTGTTCGTCCTCGGCAAGCAGCTCCAGCCATTCGCGGCCGACGCGTTCGAGCACGCCGAAGACATCGGCATTCTCGGCTTCCAGCTCACGGGCGATCAGTTCTTCCTGCGGCATGGGCAAGGAATTGTAGAGCTCCAGCACCAGATCCGCCCGGTTGGCGAAGTGCCAGTAGATGGCGCCGCGGGTGACCCCCGCGGCGCGTGCCACATCCTCCATCGAGGCATGGGCGACACCTTTTTCATAGAAGACCTTTTCGGCCGCCAGCAGGATCTGCTGGCGGGTTTCCTTGGCCTCTGCCTTGGTCCGGCGCATGGCGGCCTACTCCGCCGGGCTGGTTGCAGCCGCAGCCGGCTCCTCCTTCTTTTTCCCGTAGCCGAACAGCTTCATCACGAAGACGAAGAAGATCGGCACGAAGAAGATGGCGAGGATCGTGGCGGTGATCATGCCGCCCATGACGCCCGTGCCGATGGCGCGCTGGCTGCCCGAGCTTGCACCGGTCGCAATGGCGAGCGGCAAAACGCCGAGCGTGAACGCGAGCGACGTCATCAGGATCGGGCGAAAGCGCAGATGGCAGGCCTCGATGGTCGCATCGATCAGCGACTTGCCGCCCTCCATCAGCTCCTTGGCGAACTCGATGATCAGGATCGCGTTCTTCGCCGAAAGGCCGATGATCGCGATCAGGCCCACCTTGAAGTACACGTCGTTCGACATGTCGCGCATGGTGACGGCCAGCACGGCGCCAATCACGCCGAGCGGCACCACGAGGATGACCGCAAACGGGATCGACCAGCTTTCATAGAGCGCCGCAAGGCACAGGAAGACGAGCAGGATCGACAGGCCGACAAGGATCGGCGCCTGCGAACCGGACTGGATTTCCTGCAGCGACTGACCCGTCCACTCGTAGCCGAAGCCCGGCGGCAGCTGGGCGGCGAGCCGCTCCATCTCGGCGATCGCATCACCGGAGGAGAAGCCCGGCTTGGTCTCGCCGCTGAGACGCATGGACGGATAGCCGTTGTAGCCAACCGTCTGCGTCGGTGCCATCATCCACTCCGCGGTCGCAAAGGCCGAGAGCGGAACCATGCCGCCGCTCGAATTGCGCACGTTGAGCTTCAGGAGGTCGGCAACCTGCATGCGTTCGTTCTGGTCCGCCTGAACCGTCACGCGCTGCATGCGCCCGGCATTCGGGAAGTCGTTGACATAGGTCGAGCCGAGATTGGTCGAGATCGTCGAGTTGATATCGGCGAAGGTCACACCGAAGGTGTTGGCCTTCTCGCGATCGATCACGACATTGACCTGCGCCGCATCCGGCATGCCTTCGACGCGCACGCCCGTCACGACATTGCTCTGGGCCGCAAGGCCGATGAGCTGCCCCGTCGCGGCCGAAAGCGCCTGCTGGCCGAGACCGCCACGATCCTGCAGACGGAACGAGAAGCCGCCCGTCGTACCAAGACCCTGGATCGGCGGCGGTGACAGCGCAAAGCTGATCGCATCCTTGATCTGGCTCATCGCCATGCTGGCACGACCGGCGATCGATTGCGCGGCATCTTCAGGCCCGCGCTCGCTCCAGTCCTTCAGCGTCACGAAGGCAAGACCGGCATTCTGACCCGCACCGAAGAACGAGAAGCCGTTGATGCCGACGATCGTGTTGACGGCCTTTTCCTGACCGAAAATCTTCTCGGTCTGGGAGAGCACTTCGTCCGTACGGTGGCCGGTCGCTTCCGAGGGCAGCTGCATCATGACGATGACGAAACCCTGGTCCTCGTCCGGCAGGAACGAGGACGGCAGCTTCATGAACATGTAGCCGAGGCCCGCGAGGATGGCGAGGTAGATCACCATGAAGCGGCCCGTCCGGCGGATCAGCCAGCTGACCGTACCGCTATAGCCGCGCGACGAGCGGTCGAAGCCACGGTTGAACCAGCCGAAGAAACCACGCTTGGTGTGATGGTGCCCCTTCGGAACCTGCTTCAGGAAACTGCCGGCAAGCGCAGGCGTCAGCGATAGCGCGAGGAAGGCCGAGAACAGGATCGAGACGACCATCGTCAGCGAGAACTGCTGGTAGATGACGCCCACGGCGCCGGGGAAGAAGCCCATCGGAATGAACACCGAGGCAAGCACCAGGGTGATGCCGATGACGGCGCCGGTGATCTGCTTCATCGCCTTGCGGGTCGCCTCCTTCGGCGGCAGCCCCTCTTCCGACATGATGCGCTCGACGTTTTCGACGACGATGATCGCATCGTCGACGAGGATGCCGATGGCGAGCACCATGGCGAACATCGTCAGCACGTTGATCGAGAAGCCCATGGCGAGCATCACGGCACAGGTGCCGAGCAGTGCAACGGGAACGACGAGCGTGGGGATGATCGTGTAGCGGATGTTCTGCAGAAACAGGAACATCACGAGGAACACGAGGCCGACGGCTTCGAGCAGCGTGTGCAGAACCTTCTCGATCGACACCTTCACGAAGGGCGACGTGTCATAGGGGATCGAATATTCGAGGCCCGGCGGGAAGAACTTCGACAGTTCGTCCATGCGCGCCTTGATCGCCTCCGAGGTCGCCATGGCGTTCCCGCTCGGCGACAGCTGCACACCGATGGCGGCGGACGGCTTGCCGTTGAGGCGCGTCGAGAACGAATAGGTCTCGCCGCCAACTTCGACACGGGCAACGTCACGCAGGCGAACGGCCGAACCGTCCGCATTGGCACGCAGCACGATAGCGCCGAATTCTTCCGGCGTCGTCAGCTGGCCCTTGATGTTGACCGGGGCCGCGATCTGCTGGGTGATCGGGTTCGGCTGGGCACCGATGGAACCTGCCGCGATCTGGGCGTTCTGCGCCTGTACGGCGGCGGTCACATCAGCCGCCGTCAGGTTGAGGCCGAGCATCTTTGCGGGATCGAGCCAGACACGCATCGAACGCTGGGTCGCGAACAGCTGCGCACGGCCGACGCCGGGCACGCGCTGCACTTCCGAGAGAACGTTGCGGTTGAGATAGTCGCCGAGGCTGATGGCGTCCATCGAGCCGTCGGTAGAGGTCAGCGAGACGATCAGCAGGAAGCCGGAACCGGCTTCCTCGACCTGCACGCCCTGGCGGCGCACGGAATCGGGCAGACGCGGCTCGACGCGGCTGATGCGGTTCTGTACGTCGACCGAAGCCTGCGACGGATCGGTGCCGGGCGCAAAGGTGATGTTGATTTCGGCCGAACCCGAAGCGCTCGAGGTCGATTCGAAATAGAGCATACCTTCCACGCCATTCAGCTCATCCTCGATGAGCTTGGTGACGCTCTGATAGGTGTCCTGCGAGGACGCGCCGGCATAGGAGGTCGAGACCGAAATCTGCGGCGGCGCGACGTTCGGATATTGCGAGATCGGCAAAAGCGGAATGGAGATGGCGCCGGCGATCATGATGAAGATCGCGACCACCCAGGCGAAAATCGGCCTGTCGATAAAGAAACTGGGCATCGTTGCGGTCCTTACTTCGCCTGCTCGGTCTTGGCGGCATCCCCGCCTTCGGCCTTGCCGGCTTCGCCAGCCTTCGCGTCGTCGGTCTTGGCTTCGCCAGCCTTGGCGTCTTCTGCCGCAGCACCTTCCGCTTTAGCGTCGCCGCCTTCAGCTGCTGGCTTATCAGCATTCGCTACGGCATTCGGATCCCATTCCGAGGGAACGACTTCCGCACCCGGCTGAACCTTCTGGAAGCCTTCGACGATGATCTTCTCGCCGTCTTTCAGCCCATCGGTGATGACCCAGCGCGTGTCGGCGGCACGGCCGATGCGCACGGGACGCGGGCCGGCCTTGTTGTCGGCGGAGACGACATAGACGAGCGCGCTGCCCGAGGCGTCCCGCTGTACGGCCTGCTGCGGTACGAGTACGGCCCCCTTCTCGATGCCCTGCTCGATCTGCACGCGCACATACATGCCCGGCAGGAGATCGCCGTCGGGGTTCGGGAATTCGCCGCGCAGCGTCACCTGACCGGTCGTCGCATCGACGGCGGCTTCGGAGAACAGGAGCTTGCCGGATTGCGGATACTGCGACCCGTCGTCGAGCATCAGCTTGACGTCGGCGGAATTGTTGTCGGCCATCAGCGCGCCGTCCTCCAGCGCCTTGCGCAGGCGAATGAGGTCGGTCGCCGACTGGGTAAAGTCGGCATAGACGGGGTCGAGCTGCTGGATCGTCGCAAGGTTTTCCGTGCCGCTCGTCGAAACCAGCGCGCCTTCGGTGATCAGCGCACGGCCGATGCGGCCGCTGATCGGTGCCTTGACCTCGGTATATTCGAGATTGAGCTTGGCAGTCGCAAGGCCAGCCTCGGCGATGGCGACATCCGCATCGGCCTGGGCGAGCTTGGCGACGGCATCGTCATAATTCTGCGCGGACGAAACGTTCGACTTCTTCAGCTGCTCCTGGCGGATCGTGTCGTTCTTCGCCTGTGCCTGCACGGCCTTGGCGCGGCGCAGCGTCGCCTCGGCGCTATCGACCTGCACTTTGAACGGTGCCGGATCGATCCGGTAGAGCACGTCGCCCTGCTTTACCAACGAGCCCTGCTCGAAGACGCGTTCGATGACAATACCGGAGGCACGCGGACGGACCTCTGCGGTGCGGGTCGCGGCGATGCGGCCCGGCAGGTCATTGGTGATCGGCACGTCCTCGGCCTTCACCGTGATGACGGCCACCTGCGGCGGCGGAAAGGAGAAGCCTCCCTGCGCCGCCTGCTCATCGCTGCAGCCGGCGAGAATCAAAAGGGCGCCAAAGGTCGCAATCGAAATCGGTCTCGTGAAACGCATGGGTTCTTCCATAGGCGATGCCGGCAAGGGCGGCGAGTGCTGAAAACAAAGAGATGCGGTGGCCAAAGGACCACCGCATCACAACATACAAACAGGGCTGTATGTTAATTCCTGATGTTTGACAATCGTAGACCACGCACCGGAAGGCCGCAATCCACCCCAATCACGGATTCGTGATGAGGTACCTCAACGTATCGCCCGACCATCGGCATCGAAACGATGCGTTTGACCCGCCGCCGGCGTGGCGTAGACCACGTCGTCCACGGCATAGTGATGCTCGCCGAACAGGCGGACGGTGAAGAGGCCAACTTTCTCCGATTCGATATAGACGATCGTGTCGGCGCCGAGATGCTCGACATGCACCACCTTGCCCTGCCACTCGCCGCCGTCGCGCGAAAGCGCCAGGTGTTCGGGGCGCACACCGATCGTCTTCGCGTCGGCCACGCCAACGCGGCTGGCCTCGATGAAGTTCATGGCAGGCGAACCGATGAAGCCTGCGACGAAAAGGTTGGCCGGCTTGTTGTAGAGTTCCATCGGCGAGCCGACCTGCTGGATCACCCCTGCGTCGAGCACCACGATCTTGTCCGCCAGCGTCATCGCCTCAACCTGGTCGTGCGTGACGTAGATCATGGTTGCCTTAAGGTCGCGGTGCAGCCTGGCGATTTCGAGGCGGGTGTTGACGCGCAGCGCCGCATCAAGGTTGGAGAGCGGCTCGTCGAACAGGAACAGCTTCGGCTCGCGCACGATGGCGCGGCCGATGGCGACGCGCTGGCGTTGGCCGCCCGACAGTTCCGCCGGGCGGCGGCTGAGGTATTTTTCAAGCGACAGCATCGCCGAGGCCTTGGCAACGCGCTTCTCGATCTCCTCTTTCGGCGCGCCGGCCTGCTTGAGGCCGAGGCCCATATTGTCCTTGACCGTCAGGTGCGGATAGAGCGCGTAGGACTGGAACACCATCGCGATGCCACGTTTGGCCGGCGGCACGGTCACGACTTCGGCGCCGTCGATCGTGATCGAGCCGGACGTCGCATCCTCAAGGCCGGCGATGATGCGCAGCAGCGTGGACTTGCCGCAGCCCGAGGGGCCGACGAAGATGACGAATTCGCCGTCCTTCACGTCAAGGTCGATGCCCTTGATGACATCGACGTTGCCGAAGGACTTGCGTACGGATTTGAGTTGAAGAGAGCCCATCCGAATTCCCCTTAAAGCTTGACCGTTTGACCGGTTCTGACACTTTCATCGGCTGCAAGGCAGATCCTGAGCGACTGCACCGCATCGTCCATGTGACGCGTGAGATCGATGTCTTCGCGAATGGCCTTCAGCACGAAGGCCTGCTCACGGTCGCAGAGTTCCTGATGACCGGGTTCCCCCGCCATCTTCAGATCCTCGTCCGGCGAGAGGAACTTGCCGTCGGGGCCGGTCGCCGCATTGTGAACACGGATGACCGCCGTCTTGGTGTGCGTGTCGATATCGTCGGACTTGGCGTTCGGGTCCATGACGATGGAAACCGAACCGTTCGGCGACATGACGTCCTTCACAAAGAACGCGGTTTCAGAGATCATCGGCCCCCAGCCCGCCTCGTACCAGCCAAGCGAACCGTCGTCGAACAGCACCTGGAGATGGCCGTAATTGTACATGTCCGGCGCGATCTCGTTGGAGAGGCGCAGGCCCATGCCGCGCACCTCAACGGGCTTAGCATCGGTGATCTGGCACATCACGTCGACATAGTGCACGCCGCAGTCGACGATCGGCGGCGTCGTGTTCATCAGCGCCTTGTGGGTCGCCCAGGTCGGCCCGCTCGACTGCTGGTTCAGGTTCATGCGGAACACGTAGGGACCACCCAGCTTGCGGGCTTCCTCGATGAGGCGGATCCACGAGGGATGGTGCCGCAGGATGTAACCGACGACCAGCTTGCGGCCGTTCGCCTTGGCGCAGGCCACCACGCGTTCGGCGTCGGCGACCGTGGTCGCCAGCGGCTTTTCTAGGAAGACATGCGAACCGGCTTCAAGGGCTGCGATCGCATAGTCGGCGTGGCTGTCCGAATAGGTGCTGATCGAGCAGAGTTCCGGCTTGAACTCATGGAGCGCATCGAGGAACGACGGGTGGATCTCGTAGCCTTCCAGCCCCGCCGGGACCGGAACCTTGGAGCGGTTGACGAGGCCGACGATCTCGTAGCCGGGGTTTTCGTGATAGGCGAGCGCATGGCTCCGGCCCATGTTGCCGAGGCCTGCGGAAAGAACGCGAATGGGGGTCATGACTGAACTCACTTGACTGCTCCGGAGGTGATGCCGCGGATCAATTGCCGCGAGAAGACGAGGTAAAGGACGAGAACGGGGAAGATCGCCAGCGACAGGGCGGCAAGCACCGCGTTCCAGTTGGTGACAAACTGGCCGATGAAGATCTGCGAGCCCAGCGTCACCGTCTTGGTCGCCTCACTCGGCGCCAGGATCAGCGGGAACCACAGGTCGTTCCAGATCGGGATCATCGTGAAGACCGCAACCGTCGCCATGGCCGGACGCACCAGCGGCAGGACGAGGCGGAAGAAGATCGAGTATTCCGACAGGCCGTCGATGCGCCCGGCATTCTTGAGGTCGTCGGAGACGGTCCGCATGAATTCCGACAGGATGAAGACGGCGAGCGGAATGCCCTGCGCGGTATAGACAAGGATGAGCGCCGTCAGCGTGTTGACGAGGCCCGTCGCCACCATGCCCTGCAGGATTGCCACGGTGCCGAGACGGATCGGGATCATGATACCGATGGCAAGGTAGAGCCCCATCAGTGTGTTGCCGCGGAAACGGTATTCGGACAGCGCGAAGGCAGCCATCGCACCGAACAGCAGCACCAGCGCGATGGCAGCCACCGTGACGATGAAGCTGTTCTGGAAGTAGGTCGCAAAGTCGCCCTGCCCCAGCACCGTATAGTAGCCGACGAGATCGAAGGTCTTCGGGCTCGGCAGCTGCATCGGGTTGCGGAAGATCGCGTTGCGATCCTTCATCGAGTTGATGAGCGTCAGGAACACCGGGAAGACCGAGATGATCGCGTAGCTGATCAGCGCGAGATGAACGAGGGATGTGCGGGTGAGAGAAGCGCGTGCTTTAGACATGTCCTGCCCTCCCGATCAGAACTGGTAGCGACGCATGCGCCGCTGGATGACGAAGAGATAGAGCGAGACGCCAGCGAGAATGATGAGGAACATGACCGTCGCGATCGTCGCGCCCATCGAGCGGTCGCCGAGTTGGAGCTGGAAGCCGAAGAAGGTGCGGTAGAGCAGCGTGCCGAGAATGTCCGTGGAACCATCCGGCCCGGCCAGCGCCCCCTGCACGGTATAGACCAGGTCAAAGGCGTTGAAGTTGCCGACGAACGTCAGGATCGAGATGATGCCGATGGCAGGCAGAATGAGCGGCAGCTTGATCTTCCAGAACTGGCTCCAGCCGGTGACGCCGTCGCATTCGGCCGCCTCGATGACCTCTTCCGGGATGTTGAGGAGCGCCGCATAGATCAGCATCATGGGAATGCCGACATATTGCCAGACCGAGATCAGCGAAACGGCGATGAGGGCCGAGCCGGGCTTCCCGAGCCAGGGCGAAAACAGCGACTTCAGGCCGACGAGATCCATCAGGAAGGGCGAGACGCCCCAGATCGGCGACAGGATGAGCTTCCAGATGAAACCGACGATCACGAAGGAGAGCAACGTCGGCAGGAAGATCGCCGTGCGGTAGAACGAGGCAAAGCGCAGCTTCGGCAGCGAGAGCATCGCGGCAAGCGCGACACCCATCGGGTTCTGCACCAGCATGTGGATCACGAAGAAAATGAAGTTGTTCTTCAGCGCGTTCCAGAAATCGTGCGCCCAACGTTCGTCGCCGAACAGGACCTTGAAATTGCCGAGACCCACGAAGGTCGATTGGCCGTCCACGGTGTTGAATAGCGACAGGCGCAGCGTCTCGATGAGTGGCAGGATCATGACCGCCGAATAGACGATGAAAGCCGGCAGCAGGAAGACGACGATATGCCAGCGCGTCGGGCGCTTGATGATCGGTCCTGTTGCATCATGGGTAGAAGGTGTGTTGCTCATGGCCCAGCCTGCCCCTCCGTTTGTTGTCGTTAAGTTCGCATGCGCGAACGCCCTGCGCGGCAGCACCAGCCGCACATGACGAAGTCAGCATACACATTAGTGACGGGGCCGCGCCCCGAATTTGCCCTTCGGCACCCTCTGTCCACCAGGACGAAGAGGAACAAGGCAGACGCCGGACACTTCGAGCCGCGCCACCTGGAATTCCTCCCCCCGAATTTTACGGGGAGAGGATCGGCGCGAGGAAATACCGCGCCTCAAGCAGAAGTCAGCAGCCGGAAACCGGGCTTACTTTGCCGGCTTGTACCAGCTGTCGAGGCCCTTCTGGAGCTTCTCGCCAGCCTGCTCCGGCGTATCCGTGCCGTTGATGACGTTGGCCGATTCCGTCCAGGTCTCGTTTTCGAGGTTCGGCGTGCCGCGCGACAGGATCTGGTAGGTCGAGCGGATCGTCGGCTTGCACTTTTCACGCCAGGAGACGAATTCCTGCGCCAGCGGGTCGGCCATCTTCACGGCCGTCGAGTTCAGGCTGAAGAAGCCCGGCAGCGAGTTGGCGTAGATGTCAGCGAATTCAGGCGAAGCGACGAAGGTCAGGAACTTCTTGGCCGCTTCCGGGTTCGCACCCTTGGCATTCAGACCAACGCCGATGTCGTTGTGGTCCGAGATGTAGCAAGTGTCGCCGGCATTCTTGACCGGCGGCGGGAAGGCTCCCATCTTGAACTGGGCTTGCGTGTTGAACAGGCCGATTTCCCAGGAACCGGCCGGATAGATGGCAGCGCGGCCGAGCGTGAAGAGGTTCTGGCTGTCCGGATAGGTCTGGGCTTCGAAACCGTCGCCGAGATAGTCCTTCCACTTGGCGAGAACGCGATAGGGCTCGACCCAGGCGTCGTCGGTCAGCTTCTGTTCGCCCTTGATGAGAGCGGCGCGGCCTTCTTCACCCTTCCAGTACGTCGGACCGATGTTCTGGTAGCCCATGGTCGCGGCTTCCCAGAGGTCCTTCGTGCCCATGGCCATCGGGATGTAGCTGCCTTCGGCCTTGATCTTGTCGAGGGCGGCGAAGAATTCGGCTTCCGTCGTCGGAACAGAGATGCCGAGCGTGTCGAAGGCATCCTTGTTGTAGATGAAGCCGTGAATGACCGAAGCCATCGGTACGCAGAACGTCGTCGCGCCGTCGTCCGTCGTCCAGGCGGACTTGGCGACCGGCGAGAAGTTCTCCATGCCCGGCAGATCGTTCAGGCTGGCCAGGTGACCCTTCTTGAAGAGCTCCAGCGAGGCGTCGAACGGACGGCAGGTGATGAGGTCACCGGCCGAACCGGCATCCAGCTTGGCGTTCAACGCGGCATTGTACTCGGTCGGCGCGGTCGGCGCGAAGACGACCTTGATGCCCGGGTTCTTCGCTTCGAACGCCGGAATGATCTTTTCCTGCCAGATGGCGAGGTCGTCGTTGCGCCAGCTTTCGACGGTCAGCGTGACGTCGGCCGCCTGGGCAAACCCGGCCGTGCCGAGGATGCTCGTGGCGAGCAGCAGACCCTTGATTGCGTTGCGTGTCATTGCATTCTCCCCTTTTATGCGCCGCAGCGCGTTTTGAGACTTTAATTATCCGAGAGCCTTGAGAGCACGCCGGAGACTTTGCCCCGACCGGACGAGCGCCGCCTTCGCGGCACCGGCATCCGGAACCCCCGCAGCCAAGAGCACGGCTTCCTTTACCGAGCCTTCGGAGCGCGTGAGAAGGCGTTCCGCCTCATCGAGGCCGACACCCGAGATGTCGGAGACGATACGGCAGGCACGCCCTTTCAATTTGATATTGTCGGCCTTGAGATTGACCATGTGGCCATCATGCACATGGCCGAGCAGGATGCCGACCAGCGTGGAAAACATGTTGAAGGCGATCTTCTGCGCCGTGCCGGCGCCCATACGCGTCGAACCGGAAATCACTTCCGGCGGCGTCTGCAAAAGGACGGAGACATCGGCGCCGGAAAACAGCGCGGCACCCGGATTGTTGGCCATTGCGACGACCTTTGCGCCCTGCCCCTTCGCATAGGCCGCAATGGCCAGCGCATAGGGCGTGCTGCCGCTCGCCGAAACGGCGATCACACAGTCCTTGGCGTCGATTTTTGCCGTTTTGGCATCGCCGATGGCAAGCGCCCGGTCGTCTTCATAGCCGCCTGCCAAGTCTTCCAGGCTGGCGGCGCCGCCGGCAAGCAGGATGACGATGCGGTCGCGGGCAATGCCGTAGGTGCCAGGAAGCTCAAGCGCATCGGCCATGGCCATCAGGCCGGAGCTGCCTGCACCGACATAGACGAGGCGGCCACCGGAAAGCAGCGCATCGGCGGCAAGGCGGGCAGCGGCAGCAATATCGGCCAGCGCAGCATCGACCACGGCGGCCGCGGCCTTCTGGCCATCCGCAAGCACCTTTAGCGCGTCGAGCGGCTGACGTTCGTCCAGCCCCTGCGCCTGATCGTGCCTGCCTTCTGTCCTGCCTGCAGCCATCATCCGTTCTCCTCTGGCCCAAATTAATGCCAAAAAAATACCAATTGTCTATAGGAAATTAATTTTTGAGACCACTTTTTTGCAACCAATTATTTTTATGATTTAAAATCAAGATTTTACAGAAAAGCCTATGTTCGATACCACCATACCCCTTGGTTAATGGTATTTTTTTGGTATCGTTGTAGTCGGAGGTGGCCATGACGGATTACATTCTCGGTATCGACGGTGGGGGAACCAGTTGCCGTGCGGCGGTCGCAAGACCGGACGGCTTCATTCTGGGGCGCGGCAAGAGTGGTGCGGCCAATATCCTGACCGACCCCAACAATGCGATCATCTCCATCACGGAGGCCGCCAAGGCCGCCTATCGCGACGCAGGGCTCGATGAAGCCGACATCAACGGCGCCTCGGCCTTTCTCGGCGTTGCCGGCACCAATGTCGGCGACCTTACGCGTTACGTGCATGACCGCCTGCCGTTTCGCCACACCGCCATCGACTCGGACGGCTTGATTGCCCTGCAGGGCGCGATCGGCGACGAGGACGGCGCGGTCGCAATCCTCGGCACCGGCTCCATCTACATGGGACGCAGGGACGGTACGATCCGTTATATCGGCGGCTGGGGCTTTACCGTCGGCGATCTCGGTGGTGGCGCTCGACTTGGGCATGCGCTCCTCCAGGAAGCGCTGCTTGCCTTCGACGGCGTGCATCCGCGCTCCCCCGTCACGAACGCTGTTATCGACGAGTTCAAGAACGACCCGCGTGGCATCGTCGAATTTGCCCGCCTGTCCAAGCCCGGCGATTTTGGCCGCTTCGCACCCCTGCTGTTCGATCATGCCAGACAGGGCGATGCGCAGGCGATCGCCATCGTCAAGACGGGTGCGGCCGCAGTCAACGAATCGCTTGACGCCATAATGGCCATAGCCGGCGCACCACGCCTCTGCCTGCTCGGCGGCTTGGCACCGCTTTATCCGCAATGGCTTTCGGAGAAGCACCGTTCGATCCTCGTCGAAGCCGAGGCGGATGCGCTGACGGGCGCCGTGGCGCTCGCCGCCAAGGGTTACAAAGAGCGTGCGGGAGCGGCGGCATGAGCACCTCCCTTTCCGCGATCCTCACCCCGGAGAGCCTGCAATCGGGCGTGCCCGGTCCGCTCTACCTGAAACTACGCCAAACGCTGGAGGAAGCCATTACCTCCGGCAAGCTGAACTATGGCGATGCCCTGCCGGCCGAGCGCGATCTCGCCGACCATGCCCAGGTCAGCCGCGTCACCGTGCGCAAGGCCGTCGACGATCTCGTCAAAGACGGTCTTTTGATCCGCCGCCATGGCTCGGGCACCTTCGTTGCCAAGCCCGTCTCCAAGGTGCAGCAGTCACTGTCCCGCCTCACCTCCTTTACCGAGGACATGGCGCGGCGGGGTCTTACGACCCGCGCGGAATGGCTCGACCGCGGCCTGTTCCACCCCTCGCCGGACGAGATGATGATGCTCGGCCTGCCGGCCGATGCGCTCGTCGCCCGGCTCGGGCGCCTGCGTGTGGCCGACGACATGCCGCTCGCCATCGAGCGCGCCTGCATTTCCGCCGAATTCCTGCCGGACCCCATGCAGGTCCAAGGATCGCTGTATGCGGCGCTGGAAAAACACGGCTGCCGCCCGGTGCGCGCCGTGCAGCGCATCTCCGCCTACAACATGAAGGATCCGGATGCCTCTGTGCTCGGCGTGCCGCCGGGCTCGGCCGGGCTTTCCATCGAACGTGTCTCCTATCTTCGTACCGGCCGGGTGGTCGAATTCACCCGCTCGATTTATCGCGGCGACGCCTATGACTTCGTCGCCGAACTAACCTTGTCCGAGACGTGACCAACCGCAAAGGGAATTCCATGCAGACCAACATGCGCCGAGAGATCAACGAAATTCCCGAGGCCGCAGCCCGCGTCCTGGCGAATTCGGCGACCTCGATCGCCGCCGCCGGCAAGGCCCTGCGCGAACGCGACCCGCAATTCTTCGTTACGGTCGCACGCGGCTCGTCCGACCATGCCGCCCTGTTCCTGAAATACGCCATCGAACTGACCGCCGGCCGGCCCGTAGCCTCGCTCGGCCCGTCGCTCGCCTCGATCTACGGCGCCAAGCTGAAGCTCGGTGGCGGTGCCGCCATCGCGATCTCGCAGTCCGGCAAGAGCCCCGACATCGTCGCCATGGCCGAAGGCGCCACGAAGGGCGGCGCCATCTCGATTGCGCTGACCAACACGCTGCCCTCGCCGCTGGCAGACGCCTGCTCCCACTCGCTCGACCTTTCGGCTGGCCCCGAACTCAGCGTCGCGGCGACGAAATCCTATGTGAACTCCATCGTCGCCGGCCTTGCCGTTCTGGCCGAATGGACCGGCGACGCCGATCTCGACCGCGCCGTGAAGGGCCTGCCCGAACAGTTCGCCAAGGCCGTCGCGCTCGACTGGTCCGACCTTGCCGGCGACCTCAAGGACGCGCAGTCGCTCTACGTGCTCGGCCGCGGCCCCGGCCTTGCCATTGCAAGCGAAGCCGCGCTGAAATTCAAGGAGACCTCCGGCATGCATGCCGAGGCCTATTCCTCGGCCGAAGTGCTGCATGGCCCGGTCGCCCTCGTCGGCCCGTCCTTCCCGGTCATCGCGCTCGCCGCCCGCGATGCGGCGGAAGCCTCCGTCACCGGCATGGCCGACAGCCTGGCCGACCGCGGCGCCTATGCCTGCGTCACCGCTTCCGGTGCCAAGAGCGCACGCAAACTTCCCTTCATCGCGACCGGCCATCCAATCACCGATGCGCTGGCGCTTATCGTACCGTTCTATGGCTTCGTCGAAGCCTGGTCGCGTGGCAAGGGTCTCGATCCTGACAAGCCGGTCAACCTCAAGAAAGTGACGGAAACCCGATGACAGCGCTCACCGCCATTACCGGCGCCCGCATTTTCGACGGCGATCTATGGCACGACCACAGCGCGCTCCTCATCGAGGACGGCAAGGTCGCTGCCGTCGCGGCCCGCCGCGACGTGCCGACGGACGCCCGCACGGTGCCGATGGACGGGCTATCGCTCGTCCCCGGCTTCATCGACCTGCAGGTGAATGGCGGTGGCGGGGTGCTGCTCAACGAGCGGCCCGATCTCGAAGGCATCCGCACCATCTGCGCCGCGCATGCCCGCTTTGGCACGACGGGTCTGCTGCCAACGCTGATCACCGACAACGTCGAAGTGACGACAAAGACCATTGCAGCCGGCCTTGCCGCCGAAGCGGCCGAGGTCCCGGGCTTTCTCGGCCTGCATCTCGAAGGCCCGCATCTTTCCGTCGCCCGCAAGGGTGCACATGACCCCGCGCTCATCCGCCCGCTGGAACAGGCCGATCTTGACCGCACCATCGCCGCCCGCAAGGGATTGACGGCGCTGCTGATGACACTTGCGCCGGAGAACGCCACGAACGCACAGATCGCGGCGCTGCATGCGGCTGGTGTCACCGTCAGCCTCGGCCATTCCGATTGCGGTTACGTCACGGCGACGGGCGCCGTCGAGGCCGGCGCGCGTATGATGACCCATCTCTTCAACGCCATGAGCCCGCTCGGCCATCGCGAACCCGGCATGGTGGGGGCGGCTCTCGATCTCGGCCATCTCAATACCGGCCTGATCGCCGACGGCTTCCATGTCGATCCGGCCTCTATCCGCGTGGCGTTGCGCGCCAAACGAGGCCCCGGCCGCATCTTCCTCGTCACCGATGCCATGTCGACCATCGGCACTGATATGACGCGCTTCTTCCTCAATGGCCGCGAGATTTTCCGCGAGGGCGGCCGCCTGACGCTCGCCGACGGCACGCTTGCCGGCGCCGATATCGATATGGCCTCCTGCATCCGCTATATGCGCGATCATGTCGGCATCGATCTGGAAGAGGCTCTGCGCATGGCCGCGCTCTATCCCGCTGAAGCGATCGGCCTGACCGGCCGCAAGGGTCGCCTGACCCATGGCCACGATGCGGATTTCGCCGTCATCGACAACAACGTCGACGTCGTGTCCACCTGGATCGCCGGAACGCCGGTCTTCGCCGCCTGACGGGTAAACCGCCACGGTCCTTGCGGGCCGTGGCGGAATCGGCTCTACCCGTCGCAAGCAAGCATGGAGCGGCATATGCAATTGATTTTCGACGGCCACAACGACGTTCTCCTGCGCCTGTGGGAGCATGCCAAGAAAGGCGCGGATCCGATCGCCGAATTCGTCGACGGCACCGACAAAGGCCATATCGACGCCCCTCGCGCCAAGAAGGGCGGCCTTGGCGGCGGGTTCTGCGCCATGTTCATCCCGCCCAACGAAGACTATCCGCCGCGCGAGGTCGACGAGAACGGCCATTACAACATCCGCATGGTCGGCCCGCTGGAACAGCCAGCTGCGCTTCACACAGCGCTGGAAATGGCGGCCATCGCCTTCCGGCTGGAACGCGCGGGCGCACTGTCGATCTGCCGCTCCACCACCGATATCCGCACCGCCTTCGAGACCGGTCGTTTCGCCGCGATCTTACATATCGAAGGCTGCGAGCCCATCGCTGAAGATCTCTCGACGCTCGAAACGCTCTATGCCGCCGGCCTGCGCTCACTCGGCCCGGTCTGGAGCCGTCACAACGCCTTCGGCCACGGCGTGCCCTTTGCCTACCCCTGCTCGCCCGACACCGCGCCCGGCCTTACGGAAGCCGGCGTCGAGCTGGTCAAGGCCTGCGACAGCCTCGGCGTCATGGTCGATCTTGCCCATATCACCGAACAGGGCTTCTGGGATGTCGCGCGCGTCAGCACGGCGCCGCTCGTCGCCACCCATTCCAACGCCCATGCGCTGACGCCGATCTCGCGCAACCTGACCGACCGCCAGCTCGACGCGATCCGCGAACGCAAGGGCATTGCCGGCCTCAACTATGCCACGACGATGCTGCGCTGCGACGGCATGGAGAATGCCGACACGCCGCTCTCCGACATGGTGCGCCATATCGATTACATGGTGGAGCGCATGGGCATCGATTGCGTGGCGCTCGGATCGGATTTCGACGGCGCGACTATCCCCGCCGCTATCGGCGATGCCGCCGGCAACCAGGCGCTGGTCGAGGAACTGCGTTCGGCCGGCTACGGCGAAGACGACCTTGCGAAACTCTGCCGCGAAAACTGGCTGCGGCTCCTGAAAACCGTCTGGCACGAAGCCTGACCAACCTGCGGATCATCCCATGACCAAGCCCCTGATCGAACTCTGCGTCGAAGGCATCGACGGTTTCCTCGCGGCCCAGGAGGCCGGCGCCGACCGTGTGGAGCTCTGTGCAAGCCTGGTCGAGGGCGGCCTGACGCCGAGCCTTGCGACGATCCGCGCCGCGGTGAAGGCGGCCAATATCCCCGTCCACGTCATCATCCGCCCGCGCGGCGGCGATTTCCTCTATTCTCAGACGGAATTCGAAACGATGGTCGAGGACATCAAGGCGCTGCGCAGCGAGGGTGTTGCCGGCGTCGTCATCGGCTGCCTGACGCCGGATGGCCGCATCGACGAGGCGCGCACGACGGCGCTGGTCGAGGCCGCCCGCCCGATGTCCGTCACCTGCCACCGCGCCTTCGACATGACGGAAAGCGCCCATGAGGCGCTGGAAGCGCTGATCCGCTGCGGCGTGAACCGCGTGCTGACCTCAGGCCAGCGCGACACCGCCGTCGAAGGCATCGCCATCCTCAAGGCCGCCGTCGAGCAGGCCGCCGGCCGCATCGTCATCATGGGCTGCGGGGCGCTCGATGCGGACAATATCCGCACGGTGCGCGACGCGACCGGCCTCGCGGAAATGCATTTCGCCGCGCTGACGACCGTGCCGAGCGGCATGGCCTTCCGCAACCCGCATGTCGGCATGGGCGGCACGGAAAAGGACCGCGAATACGAACTGACGCTGACCGACAGGGACGCCGTGCGCGCCACGATCGCGGCGGCAAAATCGTAAGTTCAGGTCTTGCAAGCGGCAGGCCGGCGTCCTTACGTGTAAGGCGAAACAGGAGACCTGCCATGTCGCTCACGACTTTCCTCCCCTCGCCGCTCCGCACGGCCATCGCTGCCGGCGTACTGACGCTTGCAGCCCTGCCCGCAGCCGCCGAAACTGTCGGCAAGGTCGGCGTCGACTGGATCGGCAACGATATCTATATCGACGCGGTCACCGACCCCGAAGTGACGGGCGTCACCTGCCACGTCACGTACTTCGACCGCTCCGTCATCGATCGCCTCAAGAAGGGCAACTGGTTCGAGGACCCGTCGAACAACGCGATCTCCTGCCAGCAGACCGGCCCGATCAGCATCGGCGACATCGATCTTGGCAAGGTCGGCGAAGAGGTCTTCAAATCAGGCCTGTCGCTGATCTGGAAGTCGCTGATCGTCACGCGCATCTACGACAAGAAAAACGACACGCTGATCTATCTTGCCCATTCGCGCGAACTGACCGAGGGATCGGCCAAGATGTCGATCTCCACCGTGCCGCTCTACGGCCAAACCGTGACCTGGACGAACGGCAAGCCGTAACGCTTACAAACGCGCGAAGGCACCCGGCCGGAAACCGGCCGGGTGCTTCAAAAACCCGAGATCCCTCCCTGCCGCGATCAGGCGGCCTGGGCGAGTTCGTCGGCGATGACGGTGTCGAGGTTGAGGAAGCAGACCATCGACTTCTCGAGCGCCACGATGCCACGGCAGAAGGCGCGCTGGGCCTCCGGAATGATTTCCGGCGCCGGCTGCAGAGCCTCGCTCTTGATGGTCATCATGTCCGAAACCTGCTCGACCAACAGACCGACCAGCTTGCCGGCGATGTCGGTGACGATGATCGCCGAGCGCTCGGACGGTTCTGTCATCTTCATGCCGAGGCGGCAGGCCATGTCGATGACCGGGATCACGGCACCGCGCAGGTTTATGAGGCCGAGCACGTAAGGCGGTGTGTGCGGCATCGGCGTCACGGGCGCCCAGCCGCGGATTTCGCGGATGGCCATGATGTCGATACAGAATTCCTGTTCTCCGAGGTGAAAGGAGACGATTTCGAGATAGGCGCCGGACTGCTTGATGGCATTGGACATGTTCAGAACTCTTCCCAGTTCTCTGCGGCGGCTTGGGCATTGCCCTTGACCACTGCACTGCTGCTGAAAGCCCCGGCAACCTTGGAGACAAGGTTCCTTGCCGGAGACGGGGCGGGACGGGAGGCGGCCGAAGCCGCCCTCGGGCTACCGGCGGAGGCGCGGACGCCCTCGCGGATCTGGAACTGGCCGACAAGGCGCGTGAGACTTTCCGCGTCCTGCGCCAGCGTATGGCTTGCCGCATTGGTCTCCTCGACCATCGCGGCGTTCTGCTGCGTCACCTGGTCCATCTGATTGACGGCGACGTTGATTTCCTGAAGTCCGGCCGCCTGCTCGCGCGCGGCGGTGACGATGGAGGCCATGTGCTCGTGGATGCGCAGCACGTCCCCGCCGATGCGGCCGAGCGATTCGCCCGTTGCTTGCACGAGGCGCGAACCGGTCTTCACTTCGTCCGACGAGCGGGTGACGAGGCTCTTGATATCCTTGGCGGCACCGGCGGCGCGCTGGGCGAGTTCCCGCACTTCCTGCGCCACGACCGCAAAGCCCTTGCCGGCTTCACCCGCGCGTGCCGCCTCGACGCCGGCATTGAGCGCAAGCAGGTTGGTCTGGAAGGCGATCTCGTCGATGACGTTGATGATCTTGCCGATCTCGCTGGAGGCGCCTTCGATGCGCTGCATCGCCGCCATGGCATCGCTGACGATGCGTTCGGATTCCACCGCACTCGCCTTGGTCGAATCAACCATGCGGCCGGCTTCCTCGGCGCGCGTGGTGGACGTGCGGACCGTTGTCATGATTTCGTCGAGCGCAGCCGAGGTCTCTTCGAGCGAGGCGGCCTGCTGCTCGGTCCGGCGGGCAAGGTCGTCCGCGGCTGCGCGCATCTGGCCGCTGTTCGACTGGATCGAGCCGGTATTGTCCTTCACCTCGGCCATGACGTTGCGCAGACGCTCGACGGTGCCGTTGAAATCGATGCGCAGCTGCTCGAGGTCGGCGCGGAAGGGTTCCAGGATGGCGACACTGAGGTCGCCTTCGGACAGGCGCGTCAGGCCGCGGCCGAGCGCCTCGACGGCGGCGCGAACCTGCCGTTCGTCCTCGCGGGCGACGGTTTCGCGACCGAGCCGCTCGGTTTCGATGCGCGAGCGTGTTTCTTCGCTCGCCTGTTCCAGGCCACGTTTTTCGACGGCGGCAAGCCGGAAGGCTTCCGCCGAACGGGCCATCTCGCCGATCTCGTCGCCACGCGCCGTGGCGGCGACGGTCGTGTCGAGATCGCCGGAGAGAATGCGCTGCATACTGTCACGCACGGCGAAAATGCCGCGGCGCAGCATGTTGCCGTGATAGACGATCATGCCGAGCAGCGTGCTCATGCCGAGAAGGCCGATGACGATCTGGTAGATCATGGATTGCCCGGAGGCGACCTGCGCATCGTTGACGCGCGCTTCCAGGAGCGCGGAGCCCCCTTCGGCCAGCGCGCCGAGAGCTGCCGTCATGCGCTCACCGCCGGCATCGACGGCGTCGTCGAGCGACGAGAACGCCTCTATGGGCGCACCGGACTCGATCATCGTCTTGAGATCGACGGCGATGGCCTTTTCCATCATCTGCAAATCGCCGTCGAAGGTCTCGAGCAGAGTCGGCTTTCCGATTTCGGCGGCAAGCGCCCGGGCGGGGGCCGTCCCTTCCTTCAGCGTTCTCAGCGATTTCGCAATGATCTCCACGCGCTCGGGTTGGATGACCTTCTCTTCGCGGTCGATGATACTGTCCATCGCCACGAGCACGAGATCGACATTGGCAAGCCGCATGGCGCCAACGGTATCGACCTCTTTTTGAATATTGACGGCCGCCTCGGAGGCGGCATCGATCGTCGCATTGCCGTACCAGCCGGCCGCAAGCATCGTGCCAAAGCCGAGGAATGCGGCGGCGCCGAGCGTCGCGAGACGGGAATTGACGGAAAGGGTCCGGCCTTTCACTGCACTTATCTGAGACATGATGCGGTTCGCCCGAGCCAAGGCCCTCGCCATGGCATCCCTTGGATCCTGGGTGAAATACGCTGCTCGCCGTCTCCCCCGGTCGGGCGGACATCATGCCCGGATGAGCCAATTGCGGCCCTTGTGCGTAATCCGGACCGTGACAAAGGAAGATTAAACAAAACCTAAGGAAGCCGCCCTGAAACTTGCATTTTAGCAAAATTCGATAAATTCCCCCGGCTGGCATACTGCACGTTGTGCAAAGACCGCGCGGTTCCAAAACCTGCCGTTTCATGCTATCGTCGCGATATGAACAAGACCGCCCGCCGCTATACCGTTCTGCCGGCCGCGCTCATCGCGCTCGGCCTCGGCATCATGGCCGCCACCGCAGCCTTTGCCGGCTGGATGGAACATGGAACGGCGATCTTCCTCAGCCTTGCCGAATCCGGCATGTCCTGGTGCTTCTGATCACATTTGCGCGAGACCGCCCGTCATAGGCCCTTGCGGCATTCGGCGCGTTTGCGCGTGATCCTGCGAGCGACTATGACACCGGCAGACATTCATCCGAAGGACTGCCATGAAGACCCTGCGCCTCGTACTCTGGATCGCCGTTGCCCTCGTCGCCGCGCTGCTCGGCTGGCTGACGCTGGAGGCGATGCGCACGAAGGACGAGGTCGCCGGCGGCCCGTTTGGCGTGCCCTTCACGCTCGTCGCGCAGGATGGCAAGCCGATCACCGAAAAGGCCTTTACCGGCAAGCCGACGGTCCTGTTCTTCGGTTTCACCCATTGCCCGGAAGTTTGCCCGACGACGCTGTTCGAAATGAACGGCTGGCTCACCAAGGTCGATCCTGATGGCAGCAAGCTGCAGGCCTATTTCGTCACCGTCGACCCGGAGCGCGACACGCCCGAGCTGATCGGCCAGTACGTGAGCAATGTCTCCAAGCGCATCACCGGCATTTCCGGCCCGGCCGACAAGGTGCTGGAGATGGTCAAGGGTTTTCGCGTCTATTACCGCAAGGTGCCGCTCGACGAGAAAAAGCCCGACGGCGACTACACGATGGATCACACCGCATCCGTCTTCCTGCTTGATTCCACCGGCCGCTTCGTCGGAACGATCGCCTATGGCGAGAACCCTGATACCGCCGAGCAGAAGCTCGCCAACCTGATCAAGCGATAAGCGCAATCCGCCTTTGCCTCGGCTTTCGGACATGCTAGGCGAACCCTGAGACAACAGGGACCCCGGCCGTGAGCGAAATCCGCCTCTACATCACCACCACCGAGAAGCGCGCCGATATCGCGCTCTCGCTGATGACCGACGCTTTCGAGGAAGAAGGCTACGCCATCGCGACGATGGAGATCGACGAGAAGAACGATATCTGGGAAGCCTCAGTCTACATGTTCCGTGTCGACGAGGCCGAGATCACCGAGCGCTTCGCGGCCCTGCTTGCCGACGATTTCCCGGATGCGACGATCCAACGCGAGGAGTTGCCGGATATCGACTGGATCGCCAAGTCGCTCGAAGGCCTGAAGCCCGTGCGCGCCGGCCGTTTCGTCGTGCATGGCTCACACGATCGCGGTACCGCTCGCCCCGGCGAAATCGCCATCGAGATCGATGCCGGCCAGGCCTTCGGCACCGGCCACCACGGAACGACAGCCGGCTGCCTGGAGGTGATCAACAGCGTCATGCGGTCCCGCAGAGTGAGGCGCGTGCTTGACCTCGGGACAGGCAGCGGCGTCCTTGCCATCGCCGCGCGAAAACTGTCGCCGGCCAAGGTGCTGGCGACCGACATCGACCCGATCGCCACGCGCGTCGCGCGTGAAAACGTCCGCATCAACGGCATCGCCTCGGGCATTGCGCTGGAAACCGCGCCTGGCTTCCACTCCACCGCCTTCGGCCGCCATGGCCCCTTCGACCTCATCATCGCCAATATCCTGGCCCGCCCGCTGATGCGCATGGCGCCGCAGCTTGCTGCACAGCTCACGCCGGGCGGTGACGTCATCCTGTCGGGTATTCTTGCCTCGCAGCGCTGGAAGGTACTGGCCGCCTACAATGGCGCCGGCCTCAGCCATATGCGCACCATCTGGCGTGAAGGCTGGGTAACGATCCATCTCGCCAAGCGCTGAGGTCGATCTTCCGTGATCCCCGTGTCCGAGACCGGGGATCACGCAGCGGAATAACGCAGAGTCACGAGAAAAGAAAAAGGCGGTGCCAGAGGCACCGCCTATGGGCCGGCAAGCCGACCTGTCCGCGAGCTTGAGGAGGAGGAGTGCTCAAGCGGACCTATGTGTTCCGAACGCCTTCCCGGAGGAGGGAGGAGGAGTGACCAGAAAGACGTCTGATCGGAACACCTAGCATTTCGCCTTTCGGCGTTTCATATGCGATACGAAGGACTGGAGGAAGTTTCGCTTCGTTTCGCTTGAAGCGCGTTTTAAGTTCGCTTCGTTGGCGCCGCTTATAATCGATTCAGAAAATCGCGAAAGTGCTGATGCGGCATGGGTGCCATGCATAAGGTGCATAAGTCCAATATGAGACCTCTTAAGACCACCTGACGGTGTTGCCTCGCTTATCGCCATCGGCTCGCAAGGTAGCCCGGCCTCTCGCCTTTGACGCGACCCCACGATGGGCTAGATTGCCGTCACGATTCATCGCCTGAGCGGAAGCATCCCATGTTCCAGAGTTTTGACGTCACTTCCACGCCCCAGTACGGCCGCGAACGAGCGGATGCGCTGCGCGCCTCCTTCGATGCGCTGGGCATCGACGGCTTCCTCGTGCCGCGCGCCGATGAATATCAGGGTGAATATGTGCCGGCTTCGGCGGAGCGTCTGTCTTGGCTGACGGGCTTCACCGGCTCGGCGGGCGTGGCGCTCGTCATGCGCGGCCAGGCCGTGGTCTTCGTCGATGGCCGCTATGTCACGCAGCTCGCCGAACAGGTGGATGGCAGCGTCTATACCGGCGGCGATCTCGTCGGCGAGCCGCCGCATCTCTGGCTGCAGAACCATGGTCCCAAGGGCTTCCGGCTCGGCATCGATCCGTGGCTGCACACGGCGGCCGAAGTGCGCCGTCTGGAAAAGGCGCTCGCCACGCTCGGCGGCAACCTTGTCTTTTTGCCCTACAACCCGCTCGACAAGGCCTGGACGAACCGCCCAGCCGAACCGCTCGGCCGCGTCACCATCCAGGCCATCGACCATGCCGGCGAACTCGCCAGGGATAAGCTGGTCAAAATGGCGGAAGCGACGGCGAAGGCCGGCGCGGACGCACTGGCGGTCACCGACCCCTCCTCCATCGCCTGGATCTTCAACATCCGCGGCAGTGACGTGCCGCACACGCCGCATCCGCTGGCCCGCGCCATCATTCCGGCAGACGGCCGCCCCCTGCTCTTCCTCGACAAGCGCAAGACCGGCATCGAGCCCGAGGCCTATCTCACCCAGCTCGCCGATCTTCTGCCACCGGCCGATTTCGACAACCGCATCGCTGCCCTCGCCGCCGAAGGCAAGCGAATCCTGATCGACCCGGATCAGGCCCCCTTCGCGCTCGGAGAGATCGTCCGCAGCAAGGGCGGCACGCTGGTGGAAGCCGCCGACCCGGCCCGCCTGCCCCGCGCCTGCAAGAACAGCGTCGAGCTGCAAGGCTCCGCCCGCGCCCATCTTCAGGATGGTGCCGCCATGGTGGAGTTCCTCGCCTGGCTCGACGGCACCACGCCCGGCAGCCAGACGGAAATCACCGTCACGAAGAAGCTCGAGGAGGTGCGCCGCAGCGTCGGCGAGCGCCAGCAGAACCCGCTGAAGGATGTCTCCTTCGATTCGATTGCCGGTGCCGGTGCCCACGCCGCCATCATGCATTACCGCGTGACGACCGACACGGATGCTACCATCGAGCCGGGCACGATGTTCCTCATCGATTCCGGCGCGCAATATATCAACGGCACGACCGACATTACCCGCACGGTCGCCATCGGTACCGTACCGGAAGAGCAGAAGCGCTTTTTCACGCTGGTGCTGAAGGGCATGATCGGCATCAGCCTTGCCCGCTTCCCCAAGGGCACGCGCGGCTGCGACCTCGATCCGCTGGCCCGCATCGCGCTGTGGAAAGCCGGCGCCGATTTCGCGCATGGCACCGGCCATGGCGTCGGCTCCTATCTCTCGGTGCATGAAGGGCCGCAACGCATCTCACGGCTATCGACGCAGGAACTGCTGCCCGGCATGATCCTGTCGAACGAACCGGGCTATTATCGCCCCGGCGCCTTCGGCATCCGCGTCGAGAACCTTGTGCATGTCCTGCCGGCCACTGCCGTTGAAGGTGGTGATATCGACATGCTCGGCTTCGAGACGCTGACCTTCTGCCCGATCGACCGCCGCCTTGTCGTTGCAAACCTGCTGACGGACGAGGAACTGATCTGGCTCAACGCCTATCATGCCGAGACCAACGAAAAGATCGCGCCGCTCCTTTCGGACGACGCGACCAAATCCTGGCTGGCGAAGGCGACGGCTCCGATCAGCCGGTAATGACGTGACGCAGCAGCATCACCACGACCCAGCCGACGGCCAGCATCGGCAGGAGTTTCAAGCGCAGCCCCACGATAAAGGCGACCGCCATGGTGATGCTGACATCCCACCCGCCCGTGATGGCGGCCGGCGCGACCAGCGTGGTCAGCACGGCCGCCGGAACGGCGTTCAACGCCGCTTCGGCGCGCGGCGGGATGCGCTTCATGCGCGTGATGAAGACATAGCCACCGACACGCGTGAGGTAGGTCGCGACGGCACCGGCGGCGATGATCAACAGCGTCTGCATGTGGAACATGTTTTCCATGCTCATGCCTCCCCTTCCGCAACCGTGCCGGCGGGCGCCTCGTCTTCCTTGTCGAGCGGCAACAGGGCCGCGACGGCGACGCCGGCCAGGGCGCCGAGGCTGACATGCCAGGGCGAACCGACGAAATGCATCGCAAGCACCGAGCCCACGCCGGAGGCGAGCACGACCGGCAGCCAGTTCGCCCGGCTGCGGAAGCCCATCACCAGACCCATGAAATAGACCGGCAGCAGCACATCGATGCCGATCGCCTTGGGATCGCCAATCAGGTTGCCGAGCAGGCCGCCGACGACTGTCAGGCAAAGCCACGGCACATAGACGCTGAAGCCCAGCACCATCAGCCAGAGATAGCTGACGCGAATGCCGGCATCCGCCCGCCGCTCGGTTTCGGCGAATTGCGGATCGGTCAGCAGGAACAGCGAGGTCGCCTTCTGCCAGAAGGTCAGGTGCCGGATATGCGGGGCGATGGCGGCCGAATAGAGCACGTGGCGGAAGTTGACAGCGAAGATCGAGAGCACGACGAGCCACGGCGCGACATGATGATTGAAAAGCTCAACGCCGACGAGCTGGCTGGCGCCGGCATAGAGCGTCGCGCTCATCAGGGTCGCTTCGGCAACCGTCAGGCCGTTATCTATCGAAACGGCACCGAACAGCACGGCAAACGGCGATGCCGCAATGGCAACCGCGATGCCACGCCGAAAAGCGTCGCGGATTTCTTCTTTTGTATCGGGGGTCATGGGTCTGCTCTATCCTGGGATAGGCAAGCCATAGAGCAGGCATGGCCCGCCCGCAAACCAATATGGCTGATGGACCGTTCAGCGTGATTGATCGATCAGCGCCGATGCACGTCTGACGCTGATCGAGCTGACACCGTGAGCATGGGGCAAACCATCAGCCCATCCCACCACGTCATATCAGGGCTTGACCCGAGGACCCACGCGTCACGGCAGGACTGGAGATTGTGGTGTGAATCCTCGGGTCAAGCCCGAGGATGACGTTGGAGAGGAGAGCGGCCTTTGAAAGCCAATCACCCCTTCTTGAGCTGGAAGGTATGCTCCTGTGCGGGGAAGCTGCGGGCCTTCACCTCTTCCGCATAGGTCGCGAAAGCCTCGCTCATCAAAGGCGCGAGGTTGGCGAAGTGCTTGACGAAGCGCGGCTTGAAATCCGTGAAGATGCCGAGAACGTCATCCACCACCAGCACCTGGCCGTCGCAGGCGGGCGAAGCGCCGATGCCGATGGTCGGCGCCTTCACCTTGCCGGTGATTTCTCGCGCCAGCGGCTCGACCGTGCCTTCGATGACGATGGCGAAGGCGCCGGCGTCGTCGATGGCGGCGGCATCCTTGCGGATCTTCTCGACTTCCTTGTCGTTGCGGCCGAGCGAGCGGTAGCCGCCCGTCGTGTTGATGAGCTGCGGCATCAGGCCGACATGGCCGAGCACGGGAATGCCGCGCTGCGTGAGAAAATCGACCGTCTCGGCCATTTCCGCGCCGCCCTCCAGCTTGATCGCCGAACAGCCGGTTTCCTTCAGCACACGGGCGGCCGTCGCAAAGGCCTGTTCCTTGGACTGCTGGTAGGAGCCGAACGGCAGGTCGACAACCACGCAGGCATTGGACGAGCCGCGCATGACGGCCTGGCCGTGTGCGATCATCATCTCCAACGTCACGCCGACGGTGGAATCCAGCCCGTAGAGGACCATCCCGAGGCTATCGCCGACCAGCATGAAATCGACATGCGGGTCCATCAGCTTGGCGACCGGCGTCGTATAGGCAGTGAGGCTGACAATGGGGCGTTCGCCCTTCAGGGCCTTGATGTCGGACGGGGCCAGACGGCGCTTTGCGGTGTGTACGCTCATGTCACGCGACCTTCTTATTTGGGCTCAGCACCCGGTTATCGAGGAGCTTCGTGCTTCCAAAACGCACGAAAAGCAACAAAAGGACCGGCCCGTCGCCGACCGTATCGATCTCGGCCAGCGTTTCCGGATCCCTGACGGCGACGACCTCGGGCTTGGCCAGAGGCTCGCTGCGGAGGAAGGTGGTGACCTCCGCTTCGATTGATTTTGCATCGGTTTCGCCCGCCGCGATCAGACGTTCGGCCTCTTCCAGCGCGCGCGGCACGATGGCGGCGGCGGCGCGCTCTTCCGGCGAGAGATAGACATTGCGCGACGAACAGGCGAGGCCATCAGCCTCGCGTACCGTCGGCACGCCGATCACCTCGACGGGCTGGGCGAGATCGGCAACCATGCGGCGGATGATGGTGAGTTGCTGGAAATCCTTCTCGCCGAAATAGGCGCGGTCGGGACCAGCAATGTTGAAAAGCTTGGTCACGACCGTTGCGACACCGGCAAAGTGGCCGGGGCGCACGGAGCCTTCAAGCTCCGCGCCGAGCTTCGGCACGTCCACGACGGTCTCCATCGGCCGCGGATACATGTCCGCGACGCCGGGCGCGAAAAGATAGTGCACGCCCTCCGCCTCCAGCATCGCCTGGTCGCGTGCGAGATCGCGCGGATAACGCGCAAGATCCTCGTTCTGGCCGAATTGCAGCGGATTGACGAAAATGGTGGCGACGACGATGTCGTTGTCGGCGCGGGCGCGGCGCGCAAGCTCCATATGGCCGACATGAAGATAGCCCATGGTGGGCACGAGACCGATCGAGCGGCCGTCAAGTCGATGCGGCGCCAGAGCGGCGCGCAAATCCGCGATGGTGGTGAAGGTCTTCATCGGCGGCTCCTCCTTGCTCTCGCCCTCTCCCGTGGGCGACACCATCCCACGCAGCCTCTGCGGACCGCTTTCAGGGGGCGCCGTTTTCTATCTTGTGCAGCGCAAAAAGACAATCGGGAAAGACTTTTGCCCCCTATCGCTTAACCCGCTGGGCAGCATTGCATTTTGCGCACTGTACATTTTGGCCAAGGAGCAGTAGAGAGCGCGCAACACGCCCGTCATCCATGGGCTTGCAAGTGCGACGCCAGATCGTCGCTGAACCCGAATTCCGAAAGACCCCATATGACGAATTTCGACAGCCTCGCTCCGGCGATGGCAAAGGCGTTGGAAAAACGCGGCTATACCACTTTGACGCCGGTGCAGATCGCCGTCTCCGACCCCAAGATCGGCAATGCCGACGCGCTGGTTTCCGCGCAGACCGGCTCCGGCAAGACCGTCGCCTTCGGCCTGGCGCTGGCGCCGACACTGCTGAAGGGCGAAGAGCGTTTCGACCGTGCGGGAAGCCCGCTTGCCCTCGTCATCGCCCCGACGCGCGAACTGGCCATGCAGGTCAAGCGCGAGCTGGAATGGCTCTATGAAATGACCGGCGCCGTCATCGGCTCCTGCGTTGGCGGCATGGACGTGCGCAACGAGCGCCGTGCGCTGGAACGTGGTGCCCACATCATCGTCGGCACGCCCGGCCGCCTGCGCGACCACATCACGCGCGGCAATCTTGATCTCTCCGCCATCCGCGCCGTCGTGCTCGACGAAGCCGACGAGATGCTCGACCTCGGCTTCCGCGAAGATCTCGAATTCATCCTCGAGGCAGCCCCGGAAGACCGACGCACGCTGATGTTCTCGGCCACCGTACCGAAGGAAATCGCGGCGCTGGCCAAGAACTACCAGCGCGATGCCATGCGCATCTCGACAGCCGCCGAACGCGAGCAGCATGTCGACATCGAATACCGCGCGCTGCTCTGCACCCCCTCGGACCGCGAAAACGCCATCATCAACACGCTGCGCTTCTACGACGCGCAGACGGCGATCGTCTTCTGTTCGACGCGCGCGGCCGTGAACCATCTGACGGCCCGCTTTAACAATCGCGGCTTCTCGGTCGTGGCACTGTCCGGCGAACTCAGCCAGAACGAACGCACCCACGCGCTGCAGGCCATGCGCGACGGCCGCGCCCGCGTCTGCATCGCCACCGACGTCGCTGCCCGCGGCATCGACCTGCCGAACCTCGAACTTGTCGTGCATGCCGACCTGCCGACCAATCCGGATACGCTGCTGCACCGTTCCGGCCGCACCGGCCGCGCCGGGCGCAAGGGGGTCAGCGCCCTCATCGTGCCGCTCAGCGCCCGCCGCAAGGCCGAGCGCCTGTTGCAGATTGCCAATCTCAAGGCCAACTGGGCGACGCCGCCATCGGCCGAAGAGATCCTGCGCCGCGATGACGAACGCCTGCTCGCCGATGCGACGCTGACCGAAAAGATCGGCGAAGACGAGATCGAGACGATCGACGCACTTGTCGAAAAATTCGATGCCCGCCAGCTCGCTGCTGCCGTCGCACGCTATTTCAAAGCCGGCCGCTCCGCACCGGAAGACCTGGTCGAAGTCTCGCTCGAACAGCGCAAGCCGCGCGAACGCAGCAACGACGCCATCCCCGCCGAGACCAAGCGCCCGCGCGACAGCTTTGCCCGCAGCACCTGGATTTCCGTCTCCGTCGGCCGCAAGCAGCGCGCCGAGCCGCGCTGGCTGATCCCGATGCTCTGCCGCAACGGCAACATCACCAAGAACGAGATCGGCGCCATCAAGATGCAGCCGGAGGAGACCTTCATCGAGCTTTCCGCCGATGCCTCCGACGGTTTCATGGGCGCGCTTGGCCCGAACAGCATGCTGGAGCGCGGCATCCGCGTGACGGTGCTGGAAGGCATGCCGGACCTCACCCCGCAGTTCTATGAGCGTACGCCGGGCGAAAAGACCCAGCGCTACGACAAGCCGGTGCGCAACGAAGAGCGCCGCACCGACTGGAAGCCGCGCGGCGATTTCGACAAGAAGCCCGGCTTTGCCAAGAAGAAGGACTTCGACAAGAAGCGTGAGTTCGACAAGCCCGAAGGTGCGGCAGCCAAGCCGCACTGGAAGGATCGCAACGACAGCGCCGACAAGAAGCGCGAGTTCGACAAGCCTGAGGGTGCGGCAGCCAAGCCGGCGCACTGGAAGGATCGCGACGCGAGTGCTCAGAAGCCCGGCAAACCCTTCGGCGGCCCGAAGCCCTTCAAGGGCAAGCGCGACGAAAAATTCGCCAAGTCGGAAGGCGGCCCGAAGAAGCCGAAGCCCAAGAAGTTCGACCGCCCCTAAGCGGTTGGCGGCGCGGAACTTTTTGCTCCGCGCCGCATTTCCCCCGCGCTTGTTGCGAGGGGTATTGCGATGGCAGGCGAAGCCACATCCGCTGACGACACAAAAAACGAGTTCAACAGCTTCGTGACCGGCCTCGGCCGCGGCGTCGCGGGCGCCCTCTTCCTGGCGCTGCCCATGCTGATGACCATGGAAATGTGGTATCTCGGCTTCACCATCGCCCGTGAGCGGCTCCTGCTTCTGCTCCTCGTCAATATTCCCCTTCTCATCCTGCTCGCTCACCGCATCGGTTTCGAGGAGACCTTCACCTGGCGCGAGGCGGTGCGCGACGCGATCATCGCCTATGGCATTGGCATCGTTACAAGCGTCATCGTGCTCGCCGCGCTCGGACTATTGCATGCCGACATGCCGGTGAGCGAAGCCATCGCCAAGATCGCGCTGCAATCCGTGCCGGCCAGCATCGGCGCCATGCTCGGCCGCAGCCAACTCGGTCATGACGACACTGAGGGCGAAGACAAGGAAACGCCCTATCACAGCGAATTGATGATGATGGCTGCCGGCGCCCTCTTTCTATCACTCAACATCGCGCCGACCGACGAGATGATGGTGCTCGCCTACAAGATGTCGATCTGGCACGCGATCGTCGTCACCCTGCTCTCGATCACGCTCATGCATGGCTTCGTCTATGCGGTCTCCTTCATCGGTGGGCACGAGCTCGACCCGGAAACGCCGTGGTGGCACGCCTTCGTGCGCTTCACCCTACCCGGTTATGTCGTCGCCCTTGCCATCAGCGTCTTCGCACTCTGGATCTTCGAGCGGCTGGGCGACAGCTCGGCCGTCGAGATTATGCTGTCCGTCATCGTTCTCGGCTTCCCGGCGTCGCTGGGTGCCGCCGCCGCGCGCCTGATTCTCTGAGGCTTTCATGACCAAATCCGAACAGGGCCATCACCGTGAGCGCCAGGATCCACACTGGATCGAATGGCTGACGGGCATCGTTTCCGCGTTGCTTGTCGCCGCGATGCACGGCTGGCTGACCTGGGAGGCCTTTACCCGCGCGCCGACGCCACCGGATCTCGTCGTGACCGTGCTGACGGTGGAAAAGACCACGGCGGGCCACCGCGTCGCCTTCGACATCTATAACACCGCAACGACGACGGCAGCGGCAGTGACCGTCGTCGGACGATTGAGGGAGGGCAACCGGGTGATCGAGGAAAACGACGTGACGTTCGACTATGTCGCGGCGGAATCCAAATCGGCTGGTGCGATCCTCTTTCAGAACGACCCGGCGGGCCGAACAGTCGATATTCAACCCGCTGGCTACACCGATCCCTGAAGTGATTTCCGACAAAAACGCGCAGCGATTTTATGCTCGAAATTTCGTGAAAACAAAGGGATAGAGCGGCTTTTCGATTCAGGAAAAAGCGCGAATGCTTTCGAAAACGCCGATAAGCTGTGGAAGAGACTCCAGAAACGGAACCAATTTCACTGGTGGGGATTGAGCAGCAACAAACGTCCGTGTCCGGCGATGAGAATGGGCATGGCTGATCCTGAAGGTCTATCGATGGAACTGCCGCTGCTCATCCTGCTGACGACCCAGATTGCTCTTCCAATCTTCTTCCTGCTGTGGCTCTGGATGCCGCAGCCGGCCGACAGGTTGGGATGGCTGATGCGCGTCGTCTATGGCGCCTGCTACTTCGCCTTCATCACCGTGATTAGCCGCTGGGATTTCCTGAGCACGGTGCTGGAAGTGGCGCTGCCGATCATCTTTATCATTTCCGCCATTCTCGCCTACGGACGTGTGCGTCACCGCCCTTGGAACCGCTCGACATCTATCATGCGCACCCACGGTTTCACGGCTGCGATGGCCGTGTTCTTCCTGGCGCTGACGGCGCGGGCGCTCTCGGGTTACGGCTATCAGGAGACCGCTGTCGAGCTGGAATTCCCCTTTGCAGCAGGCACTTATTATATCGGCCAGGGCGGCAGCACGGCGTCGATCAATTATCACCACGCAGACAGGAGCCAACGCTATGCGCTCGACATCGTCGCGCTCAACGACTTTGGCGCACGAGCTTCCGGCGTGATGCCCGGGAACCTTGCCGGTTATTTTGCCTATGACCGCGCGGTGAAAAGCCCCTGCGCCGGCGTTGCCATTTCCGCCCATGACGGTATCGACGACAACAGGATTTCCGAAACCAACACGCAGGAACCAGCGGGCAACCATATCGTGCTTGCCTGCGGTTCGGCGCGCGTGCTGCTCGCCCATCTGCGCAAGGGTTCGATTGCCGTACAAGGCGGCGAACTGGTCACCGCTGGCGAAACGCTCGCTCGCGTCGGTAATTCCGGGAATTCATCCGAGCCGCACCTGCACATGCATGCCTATCTCGGCGGAAAGCTGGATTACAACGCCGGAAAAGGCGTACCGATGACCTTCAGCGGCCGTTTCCTCGTGCGTGGTTCGACCGTCACGATCCCTTGATCAGCTCGAACCAGCCATCCTCGTCGATCACCTCGACGTTGAACTCCTTGGCCTTGTCGAGCTTTGAGCCGGCGCCGGGGCCGGCCACGACGAGATCGGTCTTCTTCGAAACGGACCCCGCGACCTTCGCGCCCAGCCGTTCCGCCATCGCCTTCGCCTCGTCACGTGTCATCTTCTCCAGCGAACCGGTGAAGACCACCGTCTTGCCGGCGACGGGGCTCGAGGTCGCAACGACCGCCTGGGCCGCTTCCGGCGTCACTTCATGAAGCAGCCGGTCGATCACATCGACATTGCGCGGCTCCTTGTAGAACTCCACCATCGCACGGGCGACGACCTCGCCGATGCCGTCGATGCTGTTGAGTTCGGTCCAGGCCTCTCCCGAGAGCGAGACGGAAGCTTTCATCGCCTCCTCGAAGGCGGCGTAGGTTCCATAGGCGCGTGCCAGAAGCTTGGCATTGGTCTCGCCGACGTGGCGGATGCCGAGTGCGTAGATGAAGCGGTTCAGCGCGATCGAACGGCGGGCGTCGATCGCGTCGTAGAGTTTGCGTACACTCACCTTGCCGAAGCCGTCGATGTTTTCGAGTTTGGTCAGCGAGCCCGCCTGCCGCTTTTCCAGCGTGAAGATGTCGGGTGCCGTACGGATCGTCAACGACGGATCCTCCGCCTCGAAGAAGAAATCGATCTGCTTGGAGCCGAGGCCCTCGATATCGAAGGCATTGCGCGAAACGAAATGCTTCAGGTGCTCCACCGCCTGCGCGCGGCAGACGAAGCCGCCGGTGCAGCGCGTGACGGAATCGAGCCGGCCAGTCTTCTCGTTGCGCTCGCGCACCGCATGGCTGCCGCAGACCGGGCAGGTTTTCGGGAATTCGTAGCGCGTGGCGTCCGCAGGGCGCTTCTCCATCACCACGTCGAGCACCTGCGGGATCACATCGCCCGCGCGCTGCACGATGACCGTATCGCCGATGCGGATGTCGTGATCTTCGGCGCGGATACGCTCGCCGCTATTGCCGATGCCTTCGATATAGTCCGCATTGTGCAGCGTCGCATTGGTGACAACGACGCCGCCGACCGTGACGGGCGTCAGGCGCGCTACCGGGGTCAACGCGCCGGTACGGCCGACCTGGATGTCGATCTTCTCGACGATGGTGAAGGCCTGCTCGGCCGGGAACTTGTGCGCCGTCGCCCAGCGCGGCGAGCGGGAGCGGAAGCCGAGGCGTTCCTGCAGCGCGAGTTCGTCCACCTTGTAAACGACGCCGTCGATATCGTAATCGAGGTCCGGGCGGGCCAGACCGATCTCGCGATAATGCGCGATGATATCCTCGACGCGCGACAGTCGCTGCGTCATCGGATTGACCGGGAAACCCCAGGATTTTAGCACCTCGATCATGCCGAACTGGGTATCGGCCGGCATCTGGGTCATCTCGCCCCAGGCATAGGCGAAAAAGCGCAGCTTGCGGCTCGCCGTCACCGAGGCATCGAGCTGGCGCAGCGAGCCCGCCGCCGTGTTGCGCGGATTGACATAGGTCTGCTTGCCCTCCGCCGCCATCTTCTCGTTCAGCGCGAGAAAATCGCTCTTGGCCATATAGACCTCGCCGCGCACCTCGACGACCTCGGGCACGCCAGCCGGCAGCCGATTCGGGATTTCGGCGATGGTCTGCACATTGGCTGTGACATTCTCGCCGGTGGTACCGTCGCCGCGCGTGGCAGCGGTCACGAGGCGCCCGTTCTCGTAGCGGATCGACATGGAAAGGCCGTCGATCTTCGGCTCGGCGGTAAAGGCGATGGAATCATCGGGCAGGCGACCGAGGAAACGATAAACCGAGGCAACGAAATCCCGTACGTCTTCGTCGGAAAACGTGTTGTCGAGCGACAGCATCGGCCGGGAATGGGTGATCGGCGCGAAGGTGGCAAGTGGTGCGGAACCGACCCGGCGCGACGGGCTGTCATCGCGCACCAGAGCAGGAAAACGGGCCTCGATCTCCTCGTTGCGCCGCTTCAGCGCATCGTAGTCGGCATCCGAAATCTCCGGCGCGTCCTGCCCGTGATAGAGCTCGTCATTGCGCGCGATTTCCGCCGCCAGAAAGGCAAGCTCGGCCGCGGCCTCGTCTTCGGTCAAGGTTTCGACAGGGGTTTTCGCGTTCGCCATGACATGCTCCGGGATCCGCATCCGTTTTTAGAGAAAAGCTAACGAAAGGAAAGATGGAGACCGTTACGTCCCCCCCGAAAGAAGCCGTGCGGCGGCGGCACGCGCTTCGTCGGTCACGGATGCACCGGCCAGCATTCGGGCGATCTCTTCGGTGCGGGCGCCCTCGTCCATGCGGGCGACGCGCGTGGCGACGGTTTCGCTGCCCTCGACCGGTCCCTTGGAGATGAGGAGATGCGTGGCAGCACGCGCGGCGACCTGGGGCGCGTGGGTGACGGAGAGCACCTGCACCGTCGAGGACAGGCGCTTCAGCCGCTGACCGATGGCATCGGCCACAGCGCCGCCGACGCCGGTGTCGATTTCGTCGAAGACGAGCGTCGGGGCCGAGCCTCGATCGGCCAGCGCGACCTTGAGCGCCAGCAGGAAGCGGGAAAGCTCGCCGCCCGAGGCGACCTTCATGATCGGGCCGGGACGTGTGCCGGGATTGGTCTGGACGTGGAATTCGACCGTGTCGATCCCCTCCTCCGCCCCGCCATCGGGGTCAGTGGCGATCTCGACGGTGAAGCGCGCGCGCTCCAGCTTCAGTGCCGGCAGCTCGGCCATCACGGCGGCGGCGAGCGCAACAGCGGTGTGGTGCCGCCTTTCGGAAAGCGACTTGGCGGAGATTTCGAAGGCGGCGCGCGCTTCCGTCAGCCGCGCCTGCAACTGCACCAGCTTCTCCTCACCGGCATCGAGATCCGCCAGGTCGGCGATCATCTTGGCGGCAAGCGCGGGAAGACCGGTGACGGGAACGGAATATTTGCGGGCGGCGGCACGCAGCGCAAACAGCCGCTCCTCCGTGCGCTCCAACTCCTTGGGGTCGTATTCCGTCTTGCGCAACGCCGTCTCGACAGCCATCTGCGCATCGGACAGCTGGTTCAGCGCCAGATCGAGCAGTTCGACGGTTTCTTCGAGCAGGCCGGGCGCCTCGTGGCTCTTGCGCTCCAGCCGGCGCACGAGGGCGGCAATCAGCGGCACAGGCGATGCGCTGCCGTTCAGGAATTCGCTCGCCTCGTTGATGTCACCGGCGATACGCTCGGCCTTCATCATGCGGGCACGCACCTCTGCAAGCGCATCCTCCTCGCCATCCTGCGGCGAGAGCACTTCCAGCTCCTCGACAGACGAGCGCAGATAGTCCGCCTCGCGGGCGGCCGCCTCCACTTTCTCGCGGTGTCGGCGCAATGTGCGCTCGGCTTCCTTCCAGTGATGATAGAGCGTGCCGACATCGGCCGCCGCCTCGCTCAAGCCGCCGAAGGCGTCGAGCAGCAGGCGGTGCGCATCGGTATCGACCAGCGCGCGGTCGTCATGCTGGCCGTGGATTTCCACAAGCAGCTGTCCGGCCTGGCGCATGAGTTGTACGGAGACCGGCTGGTCGTTGACATAAGCCTTGGTGCGACCGTCGGCGGATTGCTGGCGGCGGAAAATGAGATCGCCGTCGTCGTCGATGCCGTTGTCACGCAGCAGCGCACGCGCCGCATGCGTCATCGGCACGTCGAAGACCGCCGTCACCTGGCCGCGTTCGATGCCATGGCGCACCAGCGAGCCGTCGCCGCGCCCGCCGAGCGCCAGCGAGAGACTGTCGAGAAGAATGGATTTGCCGGCGCCCGTCTCACCCGTCAGCACGGAGAGACCAGGCTCGAACGCAAGGTCGAGCCGTTCGATCAGGACGATATCGCGGATCGATAGCTGCGCCAGCATGGCAGGTGCTCTTGGTTCAGGCGCCGATCAGCTTCTTGCCGGCGCGCGAAATCCAGGAACCGTTGTTCTCACGCGGCTCCAGGCCCTTCGACTGCAGCAGCTTGTAGCTGTCGGCATACCACTGGCTGTCCGGATAGTTATGGCCGAGAACGGCGGCCGCCGTCTGCGCTTCGCTTGCGAGACCCATCGCATAATAGGTCTCGACGAGACGGGCTAGCGCTTCCTCGATCTGGTTGGTCATCGGATAGGTTTCGACGACCACACGGAACCGGCTGACGGCCGCGATGAATTCCTTGCGCTCGAGATAGTAGCGGCCGATCTGCATTTCCTTGCCGGCGAGCTGGTCTCGGGCGAAACGCATCTTGGCCTGGGCGTCCTCGACATATTCCGAGTTCGGATAATTATCGACGACGGCCTTCATCGCTTCGAGCGTCTGCTGCGAGGTGCGCTGGTCCTGTGTCACGCTCGGGATCTGCTTCCAGTAGGACAGGCCGATGATGTACTGCGCGTAGGCCGCGTCCTGCGATTCCGGATAGAGGTTCAGGTAGCGCTTGCCGGCGGTGATCGCCTCTTCATAGGCACCCTGGCGGTAGCTGGTGAACGCGCTCATCACGAGCGCCTTGCGCGCCTGATCGGAGAACGGGTTCTGCCGGTCGACGGCCGCGAACTTGCGGTTCGCCTCGCCCACCTTGCCGGCCTGCAGGTTCGCCAGGCCCTGATTGTAGAGCGTATCGGCGGATTCCGTCTCGCCTGATAGTTTCGTGATATCGATGTCGGGATCAGACTGGCAGGCAGAAAGACCAATCGAAGACGCCGTAGCGACAAGCGTAAGATAGACAATGCGCGCCGTCTTCTTCACACCAACAGACCCTGCAACAACCATGTGATAATCCCAGTTCAACGGCGCCCCATGCGGACGGGCCGCATATGCGCCCCGCGTTGTATCTCCAAAAGCGTGAAGATCGCAACGCCATGCCCACGCATTAACGCATTTTTATGGCATTCGTGTCGGGAAAGAAGACGGAATGCGGCACGGCCTCAAAGAGACCAGGGCGCAAATTCCGGTGCGTTGACGGCGATCAGCTCCCGCTGGCCGGCACGCGAACGCGGTGCAGCGGCTTCGACAACCTCATAGGCCGAGCGGTCGCTGAGCAGCGCCTTGAGGGCATGCGCATTCATCTTGTGGCCGCCGCGGTAGGAGCGGTAGCAGCCGATGAACTGCGCACCGGCAAGCGCCAGATCACCGACGGCATCGAGCGTCTTGTGGCGCACGAACTCGTCCTTTGCGTAGCGCAGGCCTTCGACATTGATCACGGTGTTGTCATCGGAGATGACGACCGAGTTCTCCAGCGAGGAGCCGAGTGCCAGGCCGGCGGCCCAGAGACGCTCGACATCCCGCATGAAGCCGAAGGTGCGGGCGCGCGACAGCTCGCTGCGGAAGGTGGCGGGCGAAAGATCGCCCTTCCAGGACTGGCGGCCGATGAGCGGGCAGTCGAAATCGATCTCGACCTCGAATCGCGTGCCGTCATAAGGCGAGAACTCAGCCCAGGAGGCGCCGGCCTCGACGCGGACAGGCTTGATGATTCGGATGTAACGGCGCTTTACGGCGAGCGGGATCAGGCCCACCTCATCGATTGCCTCGATGAAGGGCGCGGAGCTGCCGTCCATGATCGGCATTTCGGCACCGTTGACCTCGATCAGCGTGTTGTCGAGGCCAAGCGCGTAGAGCGCGGCCATGACGTGCTCGACGGTTGCTATCGAGGTAGCCGGAGAAAAGCCGAGCACGGTGCAGAGATCGGTGCTGCCGACCTGGGAGGAGACTGCACGGTATTCGCTGACGGTACCGTCGGCGAACTGACGCTGAAAGACGATGCCGCTGTCGGCTTCGGCCGGATTGAAGGTGATCGAGACCGGCACGCCGGAATGCACGCCCGTGCCGGAAATCGTCACCGGGCTTGCAATCGTGGTCTGAAAACCGAGCATCGTCATGTGCATTCGCCTCGTCTTGTTGCCGGCTCATTCTTCGCCGACACTTTCAGTTTCGGGCCCAAGGGAGTCCTTTGGCCGGACGCCTTGCGCCCGCCGACAAAGTTTGCCTGATCGTCTGGAGTGGCTTGATGCGCTCCGGCTTCCTGCCGGCGATCCGAATCCTGACTGGCCCCTGTGCCTAACCTAAATCTAGTAGGTCCCTCAGCGTCTTACAAATCACTGTTTCTTTCGCTTTGTTACGGTTTTATTCGACGCGTAAGCCATTGAGATAAAACCGAAAACAAAAATGCCCGGATCTAGATCCGGGCATTTCGTTACCAAGCCGTGCGCGGCCTCAATTCGACTGGCGGCGCAGGAAGGCCGGAATTTCCAGCTGGTCTTCCTCGTGCAGCGAACGCGGCTGCGGATTGGCGCGGCCGTGATCGTCGAGCTGGCCGCGACGCGGTGCGTAGAGGCTGGCTTCCGGCGACAGCGCGCGGCGCTGCTGCTGGGCTACCGGCTCCTGCTGCACGGGCTGCTGCGGCTCTTCATGACGGCCGAGCGACGAGGTCAGGCGCTTGAGGAGACCCATCGGGCCGCGCTCTTCGCTGTGGGTCGCCACCGGCTGCTGGGCCGAACGATGATCGATTTCAGCCTGCACGACCGGCGGGAAGTCCTCGATCTTCGGCATGCGCATGGTCTGCGGCTCCTGACGGATGATCGGAGCGGCGGGCTCGACGCGCTGCTGCAGAACCGGAGCGGCCTGCTGCACCGGCTGCTGGACCGGAGCGACGCGCTGGACAACCGGTGCTTCGGCCGGAGCCGAGAACAGGCGGTTCTGCAGGCGCGGCTCTTCCTGAACCTGGGCGACCGGCTGGGCCTGTACCGGGCGGCTTGCCGGAATGGCCAGCTCGCGTTCGAGGCTTTCTTCCGAAGCGCGGATGGCTTCGGCGATCGGATCGACGACCGGCTGCTGGGCAACCGGCTGCTGCAGCACGGGCTGCGGCTGCTGGGCGACCGGCTGGGGCTGCGGGGCGACGGCGACCGGCTGAGCCTGCGGCTGGACCGGAACGGCGGCGGACGGACGAACTACCGGCTTGCTGAGGCTGCGAAAGTCAGCATTCCGTGCAGCCACCTCCGAGGCCGCGCGATCGATACCGGTTGCAACAACGGAAACGCGGATCAGGCCTTCGAGCTCTTCATCGAAGGTAGCACCGAGAATGATGTTTGCGTCCGGATCGACTTCCTCGCGGATACGGGTTGCCGCTTCGTCGACTTCGAAGAGGGTGAGGTCGCGACCGCCGGTGATGGAGATCAGCAGGCCCTGTGCGCCCTTCATCGAGGTTTCGTCGAGCAGCGGGTTAGCGATGGCGGCTTCGGCAGCGGCCATTGCGCGGCCTTCGCCCGATGCTTCGCCCGTGCCCATCATGGCGCGGCCCATCTCGCGCATCACCGAGCGGACGTCGGCGAAGTCGAGGTTGATGAGGCCTTCCTTGACCATGAGGTCGGTGATGCATGCAACGCCCGAGTACAGAACCTGGTCGGCCATCGCGAAGGCGTCGGCGAACGTGGTCTTGTCGTTGGCGATGCGGAAGAGGTTCTGGTTCGGGATGACGATGAGCGTGTCGACCGACTTCTGCAGTTCCTGGATGCCTTCTTCGGCCAGACGCATGCGGCGGCCGCCTTCGAAGTGGAACGGCTTGGTGACGACACCGACCGTCAGGATGCCCTTGTTGCGGGCAGCCTGGGCAACCACCGGAGCCGCGCCCGTGCCCGTGCCGCCGCCCATGCCGGCGGTAACGAAGCACATGTGGGTGCCGTTCAGGTGATCGATGATCTCGTCGATGCACTCTTCGGCAGCGGCGCGGCCGACTTCCGGCTGCGAACCGGCGCCGAGGCCTTCCGTGACGGCGACACCCATCTGGATGATCCGCGAAGCCTTGGTCATGGTCAGCGCCTGAGCGTCGGTGTTGGCAACGACGAAGTCGACGCCTTCCAGGCCCGCGGTGATCATGTTGTTGACGGCGTTGCCGCCACCGCCACCGACGCCGAAGACGGTGATGCGGGGCTTCAGCTCGGTGATGTCCGGCTTCTGGAGCTTGATAGTCATTGCAGTGTTCCTTTCGTTTCCGGCCGCTTCGCCCAGCCGGTCTATTCCCAAAACTCAGTTGTCGGTCTTTCCCGGCACTCTCTACGCCGCCGGAAAACCCGTCAGAAACTTTCCTTCAGCCACTGTCCCATGCGGGCGATGCGGCCATTGCCCCCCGTCAGCTGCGAGAGCATACCGCCCTGCACAGCGTGTTCTTCCAGTTCCGCGACCTGCGGATAGATCATCAGGCCGACCGCCGTCGAAAAGGCCGGGCCCTTCGCCGCCGTCGGCAGGCCGGACACGCCGAGCGGGCGGCCGATGCGGACATTGCGGGCGAGGATGCGGCGGGCCGCTTCCGGCAGGCCCGTCAGCTGGCTGGCGCCGCCCGTCAGCACAATCCGCTTGCCGACGATCGGCGAGAAGCCGGAACGCTGGATGCGGTCGCGAATGAGTTCGAGCGTCTCTTCGATACGGGCCCGCACGATGCGCGAGATGAGCGCGCGCGGCACATGGGTCGGCTGGTCACGGTCGTCTTCGCCGATCGGCGGGACGGTGAGGATGTCGCGCTCGTCGCCGGCATTGGCGAGAGCGGAGCCGTGCACGACCTTCAGGCGCTCGGCGTCCTCGATACGGGTCGAGAGGCCGCGGGCAAGGTCGGTGGTGACGTGATGGCCGCCAAGGGACACCGCGTCGGAATGCACCAGCTTGCCTTCGGCGAAGACGGAGATCGTCGTCGTGCCGCCACCCATGTCGATGCAGGCGCAGCCGAGTTCGACTTCGTCGTCGACCAGAGCCGAAAGGCCACTGGCATAAGGCGTGGCAACCATGCCCTCGACGGAGAGGTGAGCACGGTTGATGCAGAGCTCGAGGTTCTTGAGCGAGGTGCGCTCGGCCGTCAGCACATGCATGTCGACCCCAAGCACGTCGCCATACATGGAGAGCGGATCGCGGATGCCGCGCTCGCCATCCAGCGAGAAGCCGGTCGGCAGCGAGTGGAGAATGGCACGGTCCTGGCGCAGCGACTGCTGGCCGGCAACGGCAAGCACCTTGCGCAGGTCGTTGGCATCGACTTCCTGACCACCGAGATCGATGGTGGCAGTGTAGATGTCGCTCTGCAGGCGGCCGGCGGATACGTTGACGATCAGGCTCTCGATGGTGAGACCGGCCATGCGCTCGGCCGCATCGACGGCGAGACGGACGACGCTTTCGGCAGCATCGAGATCGGCGATCACCCCGTTCTTCACACCGCGGGATTTCTGGTGGCCGATGCCGATGATCTCGACATTGTGCGTGCGGCCCGGAAGGATTTCGCTCTCGGCGCGCGGCGTCAGCCGGCCGATCATGCAGACGACCTTGGTGGAACCGATGTCAAGGACCGAAACGACGTGAGCCCGCTTGGAAGACAGCGGCTTCAAGCGCGGCAGGCCGAAATGGGACGAACCGAAAATGCTCATGTGCGCTTCGCTGCCTTCTTCAGGTCCTTGGCCCTCTGCTCGACCGCCTTATTGCGACGTTCGAGCGCCCCTTCCGTCAATTGAACCGTCGTGCGGTCTTCGAGACGCAGATCGACGGCTGCGATGTCGCGCTCCAGAAGCTGTTCGCTCGCATCGAGCGAGGCCAGCATGTCCATGGCGCGCGGCACATTGTGTTCCGGCAGCTTGACGACGATGCCGTTTTCGAGACGCAGATCCCAACGGCGCCCGGCGACCCGGATATAGGCCTTCACCCGCGATTTGAGCTCCGGCCAGCTGTCGAACTCGTCGGAAAAGCTTGCCGCCGCGGTTTCGGCATCGCGACCGACGAACAGCGGCAGCGAGGAAAACTTGTTGTCGCGCAGCGGCGCGATCACGCTGCCGTTCTTCTCGATCAGCGAGAGGTCGGTGCCGTGCTGCCAGATCGCGAAGGCTTCGCGCTCCTTAAGCGCGATCTCGATCGTGCCCGGATAGACCTTGCGGACCGAGACGTCCTCGACCCAGGGCAGCTCGGTCAGCCGCTGGCGGGCTTCCTTGACGTCGAGGGCGACCAACGAGGTCGTGCCGTCGAGGCCGAGGCGCTCGAGAATGTCGATTTCCGAGGTCTCCCGGTTGCCCGAGACCTTCACGTCCTCGATGGCAAAGCCGATCGCTGTGGTCGAAGCCTGGGCGAAATCCTGCGAGTGGCCACCGAGCGACATGCCGTAGAGGCCGGTCGCGCCGATAAAGGCGACGGTGGCGATGCTGCCGGTATGACGCGGAATGTTAATTCGGCCAGCCGCGAGGCTGACGAGGAAGCGCACGACGCGGCGCAGCGGACGCGGCAGCACGCGACCGGCTTCCGGCTCTGCGAGGCCTGCGGGACGAACCCTACCCTTCTTGACGCTCAACGCAAACACGACGCGTCCTCCACCATCCACTTCAAGAATTCACCAAAGGAATGGCCGGCATGATCGGCCATTTCGGGCACCAGGGAGGTGGGGGTCATGCCGGGCTGGGTGTTGATTTCCAGCCAGATCAGCTCGCCATTCTCGGAGAAACGATCGTCGTAGCGGAAGTCGGAACGGCTGACGCCACGGCACCCGATCGCTTGATGCGCCTTGAGTGCGAGTGTTTGTACTTTTTGGTAAATATTTGGTGAAATCTGCGCCGGGATGACGTGTTTCGAACCACCTTTTACGTATTTGGAATCATAGTCGTAGAAGGCGTGGCCCTGCGGCACCACTTCGGTCACGCCGAGCGCCACATCGCCCATGACGCCGCAGGTGAGTTCGCGGCCATAGACGTAGCGTTCAACCATGACGCTGTCGCCGTAGCGCCATTCCTGCGAGGTGATGATCTGCGGCGGATGCGACTGGTCTTCCTTGACCATGACAACGCCGAAGGAGGACCCCTCGCGCACGGGCTTCACCACGTATGGCGGCTTCATCGGGTGGCTGGAGGTGAATTCGAATCGGTTCATCAGCCGCTGCTCGGCGACAGGAATGCCGGCGGCCTTGGCGACGATCTTCGCCTGCGCCTTATCCATGGCGAGCGCGGAGGCGAGCACGCCGGAATGGGTATAGGGAATTTCGAGATATTCGAGCACGCCCTGAATGGTGCCGTCCTCGCCGAAGGGGCCATGCAGCGCATTGAAGGCGACGTCGGGCTTCAGCTCGGCAAGCACGCTGGCAATATCATGACCGACATCGACGCGAGTGACCTTATAGCCGACCGCCTCGAGCGCATCCGCGCAGGCGTTGCCCGACGAAAGGCTCACCGGCCGTTCCGACGAAAAACCACCCATCAACATCGCGACGTGCTTGACGCTCATGAAACCCTCAACTGAATACCGCACACTGCCCCTCGTCGCTTGTGCGGACCTGATTTTCGCTCCGGATCCGACTCGGGCGACCGAGATGGGACCACTAGAGCGGCATTAAGGTTAATGAAGCGTTTACTTTCGTTAACCTGACCCGCCGCGGGACGAATTTTCCTCATCCGAATCAAGTCACGCTTCGATTCCTCTTCTGGAATCAGAGAGTTGCGACCGACGCAAGAAAAACCAAAAAATTAGAGGATGCTGAGCAACGAGCAGGATGGCGGGAAGCCTTGGTAAATGCCGGGAAACCGGCGGAGACCGAAAAGTACGATTTTTCGCCCGTATGCGATCTTTTATTGTTTCATCGACCGCACGGTTAACGTAATAGAACCCCGCTGCCTCCAAAGACGGCAAACAAGAAACATTAAAAAAGGCACCCACGATGAGTAACACACTCGCTTCCGGGTCGCCGACCGCAACGCATTCCAACCGTGCCGGGCTGAACTCCCCGGCCCGCGTTCTTTTTGCAAGTCTGGTCGGAACGACCATCGAATTCTTCGATTTCTACGTTTACGCCACCGCCGCCGTGCTGGTCTTCCCGACGCTGTTCTTCCCGAACAACGATCCGACGACAGCGCTGCTCGCGTCCTTCGCGACCTTCTCCATCGCCTTCTTCGCCCGCCCGCTCGGCGCCATCGTCTTCGGACATTACGGCGACCGTATCGGCCGCAAGGCGACGCTGGTCGCTGCGCTTCTGACCATGGGCGTCTCGACCGTGATCATCGGCCTCCTGCCCTCTTACGAGAGCATTGGCGTGCTCGCGCCGCTGCTCTTGGCGCTCTGCCGATTCGGCCAGGGTTTTGGTCTCGGCGGTGAATGGGGCGGCGCGGTGCTGCTCGCCACGGAAAATGCCCCTCCGGGCAAGCGCAGCTGGTACGGCATGTTCCCGCAGCTGGGCGCGCCGGTCGGCCTGTTCCTCTCCTCCGGCATCTTCTGGCTGCTGCTGCATGTCATGTCGCAGGAAACGCTCCTCGCCTGGGGCTGGCGCATTCCCTTCGTCGCCTCGATCGTGCTGATCGCCGTCGGCCTGTGGGTCCGCCTGTCGATCACCGAGACGCCGGCCTTCCAGAAGGCCATCGAGAAGCAGGAGCGTGTGGAGGTGCCCGTTGTGGAGCTCTTCCGCAACCACAAGCGCAGCCTCGTGCTCGGCACTTTCGTGGCGCTCGCCACCTTCGTGCTGTTCTACATCGGCTCGGCCTATCTGCTTTCCTACAACGTCAAGGTTCTCGGCATTCCTTTCGTCGAGGCGCTGGAAGTGCAGCTGCTGGGCTCGGTGCTCTTCGGTCTCTTCATTCCGATCGCCGGCAAGCTCGCAGAACGTTTCGGCCGGCGTGAAGTGCTCATCCTCACGACCGTCCTGATCGGCGTGTTCTCGTTCTTCCTGCCGGGCCTGATGACCGGCGGCGAAACGTCGATCTTCGTCTTCGTGATCTTCGCGATGGCACTGATGGGCATGACCTACGGCCTGATCGGCACGGCGCTGGCCGCGCCCTTCCCGACGCGGGTGCGCTATACCGGCTCGTCGATCACCTTCAATTTCGCCGGCATCTTCGGCGCCTCGCTCGCGCCCTATATCGCGACATGGCTGCAGGCGAATTACGGCATGACCTATGTCGGCTACTATCTCGGCATCGCCGCCGTGATTACGCTCGCCTGCATCCTGCTTTCAGGCAAGGAAGAGGTCTGAGTCTTTTAAAAAAGGCCGCGAATCAAAAACCCGCCGTGGCGACACGGCGGGTTTTTTGCCTTGAAGAGATCAGTCGTTTTCGCCGACGATCTTCCAGATCACACCGCCGATGACGGCGCCGACGATCGGGGCCACCCAGAACAGCCAGAGCTGCGAGAGGGCCGCCGTCTCGGCAAACAGTGCCACGCCCGTCGAGCGGGCCGGGTTCACCGAGGTGTTGGTGACCGGGATCGAGACGAGGTGGATCAGCGTCAGGCCGAGACCGATGGCGATCGGCGCAAAGCCGGCCGGTGCGCGGCCATGGGTGGAGCCGAGGATGATGATGAGGAAGAACGCCGTCAGCACCACTTCCGCCACCAGCGCCGCCGTCAGCGAATAGCCGCCGGGCGACAGTTCGCCATAGCCGTTCGAGGCGAAGCCGCCGGCGGCAAAGCCGGCCTTGCCGGATGCGATGAGATAGAGCACCGCCGCTGCGGCAACAGCACCGACGACCTGCGCCACGATATAGGGCACAAGGCTGGAGGCTGGGAACTTACCGGCGACCGTCAGGCCGACGGAGACAGCCGGGTTGAAGTGGCCGCCCGAAATGCCGCCGACCGTATAGGCCATGGTCAGAACCGTCAGGCCGAAGGCGAAGGAAACGCCGAGCAGGCCGATACCGACTTCCGGAAATGCGGCCGCCAGCACGGCGCTGCCGCAGCCACCGAAGACGAGCCAGAATGTGCCGAGAAATTCGGCCGAAAGTTTTTTAAACATGAGTGCCCCCTATCCAGGCCCCGCTGGAGCGAGGCCAGTCGCGCAACCATAGCACGACTGGGGCTAGATTTCGCTAAACTTATCTGAATGAAGTCTGAACGAAGCAAAATATTCGAAAACCCTAATTCGAAACATGAATTTCCGCTGTATCCCGCTCGCCGATTGCCTTCCAGACCAGCGTACCGACAACGGCGCCGAGCATGGGCGCAAGCCAGAACAGCCAGAGCTGTGATAAGGCCGCCGTATCGGCAAACAGCGCAAGACCGGTCGACCGGGCCGGGTTGAGCGACGTGTTGGTGATCGGGATCGAGACGAGGTTGATCGCCGTGAGGCTGAGGCCAATGGAGACAGGCGCGAAGCCGGTGGGAACACGCGCATGGATGGAGCCGAGGATCACGAAAAGAAACAGCGTCATCAGCACCACCTCAGAAACCAGCGCCGCCGTTAGCGAATAACCACCTGGCGACAACGCGCCGTAGCCATTGGCGCCAAAGCCGCCCGGCAAAAAACCGGCCTTGCCGGAGGCGACGAGATAGAGCGTTGCCGCGGCCGCCGTCGCGCCCGCCACCTGTGCGACGGCATAGGGCAGCACCTGCGCTGCGGGGAATTTGCCGGCGACGGCAAGGCCGACGGAGACGGCCGGGTTCATATGGCCCCCGGAAATGCCACCGATCGCATAGAGCATCGCCATCAGCGCGATACCGGCGGAGAAGGAAATGCCGACAATGCCGATCCCAATCTGCGGAAAGGCCGCGGCCAGAATACCGCTGCCGCTACCGATGAAGATGAGCCAGAAGGTGCCGATGAATTCGGCGGTCAGTTTTTTCAACAAGAATGCCCCCAACGCCCCGCAAAGCAGGGCCGCGCGCCGCATCGGGCGCGCGATGTCACAAGTTTTGGATGGACTTGCCTGTGGGGGAGAGGGAGTGCGCTGCGCCTGAGGCGCCCGGGAACTCCCCAGCAAGGGTAGACGGATCAGGCCGTTGCGCGGCCCAAAAACTCCTTGACCTCATAGCCCGGCATGAAATTGCCGAGACGCTTGATTTCCCATTGCAGCAGGATGCCGGACTGCTCCAGCACACGGCTGCGCACGGTTTCGCCGAGATATTCCAGCTCGTAGCCGGTCGCCTGTCCCGTATTGATCATGAAATTGCAGTGCATCGGCGACATCTGCGCGCCGCCGATCAGCATGCCACGGCAACCGGCCTCGTCGATGAGCTTCCAGGCCGAATGGCCCTCGGGATTCTTGAAGGTCGAGCCGCCGGTCTTTTCGCGGATCGGCTGGACGGTCTCGCGGTGCTGGCGCACGGCGTCCATCTTGGCGCGAATCTCCTCCTTGTCGCCCGCCTGTCCGCGAAAGACGGCGTGCGTGAAGATCAGATCGCTCGGGGCCGTCGACTTGCGGTAGCTGTAGCCCATATCCGCATTGGAGAGCACATGCTGGTTGCCCTTGCGGTCGATGGCGTGAACCTCGACGACGAGGTCCTTGGTTTCGCCGCCGTTGGCACCGGCATTCATCCGCAACGCGCCGCCGATCGAACCGGGAATGCCGTAATAGAACTCGAAGCCCGCAATGTTGTGGTCGAGCGCCATGGCGGCGATGTTCTTGTCCGGGCAAATGCCGCCCGCCTTGATCGTGTTGTCGCCGACGAGCTCGACATCGCCGAAACCCTTGGCCGACAGGCGGATGACGATGCCCGGAATGCCACCGTCGCGAACCAGGAGGTTCGAACCCACGCCGGTCACAGTCAGCGGCACGTCTTCCGGCACCAGCTTCAGGAAGGTTGCGAGGTCTTCGACGTCATGCGGATGGAACATCAGTTCGGCAAGGCCGCCGGCACGGAACCAGGTCACGCGGTCCATTGGCGCATCCGGCGTCAGACGGCCGCGCACCTCTTTGATGCCCTCGCCCAGCGACGCCAGAAGTTTTGCTCCATCGACCGTTCTCATGCCACCTCACCCGAAATGCCTGCCAATTCCTTCGGCAGCGCCTGCGCCCAATGCGTGATGCTGCCAGCCCCCAAGAGAACCACGAAATCGCCGGGCTTTGCAATGCCGGCGACGATCCCGGCCAGTCCCTCCGGGGAGGCCAGAAACCGCGCATCGCGATGACCGGCCGCCCTGATGCGGGAAACCAGTTCTTCGGCGGTCACGCCATCGATCGGGTCCTCGCCCGCCGCATAGATCGGCGGAATCATAATCGTGTCGGCATCGTTGAAGCAGCCAGCGAACTCCTCGAAGAGGCTCGCGACGCGGCTGTAGCGGTGCGGCTGGTGGACGGCGATGATGCGGCCGGAGCAGGCCTCGCGCGCGGCGCGCAGCACGGCCTTGATCTCGACCGGATGGTGGCCGTAGTCGTCATAGACGTTCACACCGTTCCAGCTGCCGGTGAAGGTGAAGCGGCGTTTGACGCCGCCGAAGCTTGCAAGCCCCTTGGCGATCAGATCCGGCGAAATGCCGAGACGCTGCGCGACCGCAATAGCCGCCGTGGCGTTGGACACATTGTGTCGGCCGGGCATCGGCAGGCGCAAGTCCTTCAGCGAAATTACCTGGCCGGTACGGCGGCGGCGGATTTCGACGTCGAAAACCGAGACCGCGCCGTCCATGCGAATGTTGGAAAAGCGCACGTCGGCCTGCGGGTTCTCGCCGTAGGTGATGACCTTACGGTCCTCGATGCGGCTGACCATGGCCTGAACTTCGGGATGATCGAGGCACATGACACCGAAGCCGTAGAACGGCACGTTCTCGACGAACTGGCGGAAGGCCGCGCGCACGGCGTCGAAATTGCCGTAGTGGTCGAGATGTTCGGGGTCGATATTGGTGACGATGGCGATTTCGGCCGGCAGCTTCAGGAAGGTGCCGTCCGATTCGTCGGCCTCCACCACCATCCACTCGCCCTCACCCATGCGGGCATTGGTGCCATAGGCGTTGATGATGCCGCCATTGATGACCGTCGGGTCGAGGCCACCGGCTTCCAGCAGCGTCGCGACCATCGAGGTGGTCGTCGTCTTGCCATGCGTACCGCCGACGGCGATGGCATTGCGAAAGCGCATCAGCTCAGCGAGCATTTCCGCGCGGCGCACGACGGGCAGCAGCTTTTCGCGCGCCGCGACGAGTTCCGGATTGCCCTTCTTGATGGCGGTGGAAACGACGACGACTTCGGCCTCACCCAGGTTCTCGGCCTTGTGACCGACGAAAACCTCGATACCCTTGTCGCGCAGACGCTGCACATTGGCGCTGTCTGCCTGGTCGGAGCCCTGCACCTTGTGGCCGAGATTGTGCAGCACTTCGGCAATACCGCTCATGCCGATACCGCCAATGCCAATGAAATGAACGAGCCCTATGCTCTTCGGCATCTTCATGGCCGTTCTCCCTTGAATTGCGCTATGGTCTTGCCGCCCGCAATAGCCTCAACCATCAAGGCGAGCAAGCGCGCGGCATCCGGTTTGCCCGCCTTTCTGGCATTCGCCGCCATGGCGGCCATGCCCGAAGGATCGTGCATCGCCTTGGAAACGATGCTTGCAAGGCGCTCCGTCGAAAGCTCGGATTGCGCGATCACCTTCGCCCCGCCGCCCGAGGCAAGTGCTGCGGCATTCGCCGCCTGGTCATGATCGAGCGCGTAGGGATAGGGCACCAGAACGGACGGGCGGCCGATGACAGAGACTTCCGAAACGGTTGAGGCGCCGGAGCGGCTGATGATCAGGTGCGCACGGCCGATGCGCTCGGCCATATCACTGAAGAACGGCGAGACCTCGGCGGGAATGGCCAGATCGGCATAGGTGCGCACCACCTCGTCACGATCTTCCGGCCGCGCCTGCTGGGTGATCTTCAGCCGCGCACGATCGGCCGACTCCAGTGCCGCAATCGCCGAAGGAATGGCCTTGGAAAAGAACTGCGCGCCCTGGCTGCCGCCGAACACGACGAGGCGGAATTCGCCATCGGTCGAGGCTTCATAAGCGATGTTTGCAGCCTCGAGCACGGCCGGACGCACCGGGTTGCCCGTCGTCACCGTCTTTTCGGAATACTGTCCACCCGTCTCCGGGAGGAAGCCGCCGGCAATCGCCTTGACGCGGGCGGCAAGCGCCTTGTTGGCGCGGCCCATCACGGCGTTCTGCTCGTGGATCATCGAGGGAATGCCCATGCCGGTCGCGGCCAGAAGCGGCGGCACGGTAGGATAGCCGCCGAAGCCGACGACGACCTTCGGCTTCAGCCGTGCCATCAGTTTGCGCGCGACGCGAATGCCCTTCCACAGCGTGAACAGCGATTTGGCGACACTGATCGGGTTCTTCGAGCCGATCGTCGCGGAGGGCACGACATGGATTTCGTCGGCGGGAAATTTGCCGGCGAAGCGCTCGGCGCGGCTGTCGGTGACGAGATGCACCGACCAGCCGCCGGCCTTCAGCTCATGGGCGAGCGCCTCTGCGGGAAAGAGATGGCCGCCGGTACCACCGGCGGCGAGAAGAACGATACCTTTGGTCATTCGAAACCCTTATTCAGCGGGCGCCATGATGCCGCCGCGGAAGAGGCTGCGCTCGGAGGCGCGCTTTTCGGGACGGTGTCGGGTCAGCGCCAGGATGAAGCCGGCCGTCACGCAGATCGCGATCATGGATGAGCCACCATAAGAAATGAGCGGCAGCGTCATGCCCTTGGCCGGCAGCAGTTCGAGATTGACGCCGATGTTGATCATCGACTGGATGCCGAGCTGCAGCACGAGGCCGGCGACGGCGAAGCGCGTGAAGTCGTTGCGCTCCTTGAAGGCATGGTTGAGGCCGCGCATCACCACGAAGGCGAAGATCGCGACGATGACCATGCAGAAGATGATGCCGAACTCTTCCGCCGCGACGGAGAAGATGAAGTCGGTGTGGCTGTCCGGGATGATCCGCTTGACGGTGCCTTCGCCCGGCCCCTGGCCGAACCAGTTGCCGCGAATGATGGCCTCGCGCGCGGTGTCCATCTGGAACGTGTCGCCTTCACCGGTCATGAACTTGTCGATACGTCCCGCCACGTGCGGCAGGAACGTATAGGCGGTGAGAAGGCCACCAACGGCCGCGCCGCCGAGGATGATGATCCACAGCCAGGGCATGCCGGCCATGAAGAACATGCCGCCCCAGACGGCAGCTGTCAGAATGGTCTGGCCAAGGTCGGGCTGGGCGACGAGCAGCGCCGCGACGATGCCGAACAGGATGATGGCGAAGAGATTGCCGGGGATTTCCGGCTGGCGGGCATGTTCGGAAAACAGCCAGGCGCAAATGATGACGAAGGCCGGCTTCATGAATTCCGACGGCTGGATGGAGAGGCTGCCGATGGAAATCCAGCGCCGCGAACCCTTCACCTCGACGCCGAAGAACAGAGCCAGCACCATGGCCGCAAGCGACACGATCAGCAGGATCATCGCCGCCCGCCGCACCTGGCGCGGCGACAGGAAGGAGATGCCGAACATGATGGCGATGGCCGGTACGAGGAACATCGCGTGGCGCCGCACGAAGTGGAAGCTGTCGAGGCCGATGCGCTCGGCAACCGCCGGGCTTGCCGCGAAGGACAGCATGAAACCCAGCCCCATCAAAAGGATGAAGGCCGCGAGGAAGTAGCGGTCTATCGTCCAGAACCAGTCCGCCAATGCACCACGTTCGGCACGACTAACCATGTCTCTTTCCCCTGTTTCAGATCAATTCCGGATCGAGCCGCCGCACGCGCCTGCCGGAATTTCACGATGTCAAACGGCGACCAGCATGGACACGCCCGGCACACCGGCCACGTGTTTCACGAAGGCATCGCCCCGCACTTCAAAATTCTTGTACTGGTCGAAGCTTGCGCAAGCCGGGGAGAGCAGAACGGCAACGGGACCGTTGCCATCTTTCTCCGCGTCCGCCGCTGCGTCCGCCACGGCCTTTTCCAGCGTGCCCGACATTTCATGGGCGACGGCGCCGCCGAGCATCTCGGCAAAGGCCGGCGCCGCTTCGCCGATCAGGTAGGCCTTGGCGATCTTCGGGAAGAAGCTGCCGAGCGAGGAAATGCCCCCCTCCTTCGGCACGCCGCCGGCAATCCAGTAGATCCGCTCGAAGCTCGACAGCGCGGGCGCTGCCGCATCGGCATTGGTCGCCTTGGAATCGTTGACGAAGAGCGTGTCACCCCTGCGGCCGACCGGCTGCATGCGATGCTTCAGGCCGGGGAAGGACGCAAGGCCCGCCCGGATTTCGTTTTCGTCGATACCGACGGCGAGGCAGGCCGCAAATGCCGCCGCCGCATTCTGGGCGTTGTGATTGCCGCGCAGCGTTTGGATCAGCGAGAGATCGGCAATCTCGCGCGTCGCGCCGCCCTGCGCGAGGATCAGCCGGGAACCTTCGGCATAGATACCGTCGGCCAACACATTGCGCTTGGAGATGCGCACGACCCTGGTGCCGGCGCGTTCGATGCGGTCGGCGATGATCTCGCAATAGGTGTCGTCAACGCCGACGACCGCCGTCTTGCTGCCCGCGACCAGCCGCTCCTTGACGTCGGCATAGTGCTGCATCGAGCCGTGACGGTCGAGATGATCAGGCGTCAGGTTCAGCAGGATGCCGGCGGACGGGTTCAGCGTCGGCGCGAGGTCGATCTGGTAGGACGAGCACTCGACGACGTAGAAGCGGCCCGCCTTAGGCGGATCGAGTGTCAGCACGGCCGTTCCGATATTGCCGCCGAGCTGCGTGTCGCGGCCGCTTGCCTTGAGGATATGGGCAATGAGCGCAGTGGTGGTCGACTTGCCGTTCGTGCCGGTGATGGCGATGAACGGGCAATCGGGCGCATGCGCACGGCGCTCGCGGGCGAAAAGCTCGACGTCGCCGATGATCTCGACGCCGGCAGCGTTTGCAAGCTCGGCGCTCCAGTGCGGCTTCGGGTGGGTCAGCGGCACGCCAGGCGAGAGCACCAGCGCGTCGATGGCCTTCCAGTCGAGCGCGCGCAGATCACCGGTCTTCACACCGGCAGCGGAAGCATTCTCGACGCTTGCGGCGCTGTCGTCCCAGGCGGTTACATCGGCCCCACCGGCGGCGAGCGCCAGCGCGGTCGCCAGACCCGAGCCGCCGAGCCCGAAGAGCGCGACCGACTTTCCCTTCAATGTGGTGACGGGGATCATCGCAGGCCTTACCGCAGCTTGAGCGTGGAAAGGCCGACCAGCGCCAGGATGACGGCGATGATCCAGAAACGGATGACGACCTGGCTTTCCGTCCAGCCCTTCTTTTCGAAGTGGTGGTGGATCGGCGCCATCAGGAAGACGCGCTTGCCGGTGAGCTTGAACGAGCCGACCTGGATGATGACCGACAGCGTCTCCATGACGAACAGACCGCCGATGATGGCCATGACGATCTCGTGCTTGGTGGCGACGGCAACCGTGCCGATGAGCCCGCCGAGCGCCAGCGAGCCGGTGTCGCCCATGAAGATGGCGGCCGGCGGCGCGTTGAACCACAGGAAGCCGAGACCGGCCCCGATGACGGCGCCGAGCACGACGGCAAGTTCCCCAGTGCCGGGCACGAAATGGATCTGCAGGTAGTTGGCGAAAACCGCGTTGCCGGCGAGATACGCGATGACGCCGAACGAGGCCGCCGAGATCATGACCGGAACCGTGGCGAGGCCGTCAAGCCCATCCGTCAGGTTGACCGCGTTACCGGCCGCGACGATGACGAAGCCGCCGAAGAGCACAAAGAAGATGCCGAGATTGACCAGCAGGTCCTTGGCGAAGGGGAAGGCGATGGACGAGCCGAAGGTGGAGCCAGCCGGGCCGGTGGCAAGCGACGCGCGCATCATGAAGAAGGTCGCCGCCCCGGCGATCAGGAATTCCAGGCCAAGCCGCGCCTTGCCGGAAAAGCCCTTGTCGGTCTGCTTGGTGACTTTCAGGTAGTCGTCATAGAAGCCGATGGCGCCGAAGCCGAGGGTGACGAGCAGCGTGGCGACCACGTAGACATTGGACAGGTCGGCCCAGAGCAGCGCGCTGCCGACGATGCCGGCCAGGATCATCAGGCCGCCCATGGTCGGCGTGCCGGCCTTCTTGAAATGCGTCTGGGGACCGTCGGCGCGGATCGGCTGGCCCTTGCCCTGGCGGATGCGCAACGACGAGATGATCATCGGTCCGAACAGGAAGACGATCGTAGCGGAGGTGAACAGCGCAGCGCCGGTCCGGAAAGTAATGTAGCGAAACAGGTTGAACACCTGGATGGTGTCCGCCAGTTCGACGAGCCAAAGCAGCATTGTCACCCTTTCCCCAAAAGGTTCTCCGAAGCGTCCGCGGCGTGACAGGCCGGCGGACAGAGAAGCAAATCACATAAAGAAGAAGGTCCGGCAGACGTCTGTCCAGCCGAACCCCTCCTCAACTCTCGCGTTCCCCTTCGGAGAACGTCGGATATTTGTCAAGCAGAGCCGTAACGATGCGGCTGAAACCCGTACCCTTGGACGATTTTACGACCAATACGTCGCCGGCACGCACGGCATCCAGCGCGTATTTGGCAAGCTCGTCGGCCGTATCGCGATATTCGCGGTTCACGCCTTCGGGCAACGCATCGCGCAGCGACGCCATATCGGGGCCACCGAGCCAGACATCGGCGATGCCGGCCTCGACAAGCGGCTCGGCAAGCCCGGCATGCACGGCGGGCGAATGTTCACCCATTTCCAACATGTCGCCGAGCACGGCGATGCGGCGTCCGCCGGCCTGCGGCTGGGCATCGCGCAAAAGCGCGATCGCCGCCCGCATAGAGGCCGGGTTGGCATTGTAGCTCTCGTCGATCAGCGTGAACCAGCCGCCGTCCTTGGCGAGCCGGTAGCGCCGGCCGCGGCCTTTTTCGGCCTGCATGGTGGCAAGGCCACCCATCGCCCGCTCGATATCCGCCCCCGCCAGATGCACGGCGCCGAGTACGGCAACGGCGTTTTCGGCGATATGCCGACCGGGCGCGCCCATCGGCACCTCCAGCGTCTGGCCGCCGACGGCGGCGCGCAGCAGGCTGCCCTCACCGCTCGGCAGGAAATCGAGCAGACGGAATTCCGCCTTGGGATCGGCCCCGAAGGAATGGATATGCGCGACGCCGGCCGTCTTAGCCGCCTCTTCGAGGAAACCGAACTGTTCGTTGTCGCGGTTGAGAATGGCATGACCACCCGGCACGACACCTTCGAAGATCTCGGCCTTGGCGGCGGCGATCTCCTCGAGGTCGCGGAAATTGCCGAGATGGGCCGGCGCGATCGTCGTGATCATCGCGATATGCGGGCGCACCATGGCGACCAGCGGGCGGATTTCGTTGGCATGGTTCATGCCGATTTCGAAAATACCGTAATCGGTGGTCTCGGGCATGCGCGCCAGCGTCAGCGGCACGCCCCAATGGTTGTTGAACGAGGCGACGGAGGCATGGACACTGCCGGAAGGCGACAGAGCCTGGCGCAGCATCTCCTTGCTTGTCGTCTTGCCGACCGAGCCGGTGACGGCGATGATGCGGGCGGCCGTGCGGTCGCGCGCCGCGCAGCCGAGATCGACCAGCGCCTGCAAAACGTCCTGCACCACGATCATGGGCGTCACGAGACGGCCGAGCGCCGGCAGCTTGCCTTCGCTGACGACGAGCAGCGACGCACCATTGGCAACGGCGAAGCTCGCAAAGTCATGCCCGTCGACGCGGTCGCCCTTGATGGCGAAAAACGCCTCGCCGGCGCCGATCGCGCGGCTGTCGATGGAAATGCCGGTGATGCCCTGCGGCAGGTTGCCGATGGGGCGGCCGTGCATGGCGGCAATGAGATCAGCGCTGGTCCAGAGCCATTTCACCGGTCGAGTTCCTCCAGCGCCTTGCGCAATTCGGCATGGTCGGAGAACGGCAGCGTCACCGCGCCCACGGTCTGTCCCTCTTCATGCCCCTTGCCGGCAACGATCAGCGTATCGCCCGACTGCAGCATCTTGACCGCGGCGCGGATCGCTTCGGCCCGATCACCGATCTCGGTCGCACCGGTGGCCGCAGCCATGATCTCGGAGCGGATGACGGCGGGCACTTCCGAACGCGGATTGTCGTCGGTGACGATGACCACATCCGCCAGACGCGTGGCGATCTCGCCCATGATCGGGCGCTTGCCCTTGTCGCGATCGCCGCCGCAGCCGAAGACCACGATGACGCGACCGGTGGTGAAGGGGCGCACGGAGGTCAGCACATTTTCAAGCGCATCCGGCTTGTGCGCATAATCGACATAGGTGAGCGCACCGTTCTTCGCGTGACCGACCAGTTCGAGGCGGCCGGGCGCGCCGATCAGCTTTTCGAGCGCCGCCATGGCCGTGGCGGCCGGTACGCCCGTCGACATGGCAAGGCCCGCCGCGACAAGCGCATTCGCCACCTGGAAATCGCCGGCCAGCGGAATATGCACTTCAAAAATATCGTCGCCGACATGGATTTCGGCGGTCTGCTTGTGGCGGAAATGCTCGACGCGCTTCAGGGCGAGATAATCGCCCTTGCGGCCGACCATGCGCACGTCGAGACCCGCCTTATGCGCCGCGTCGATGGCTTGGCCCGACCATTCGTCGTCAGCATAGATCACGGCAGGCAGCCCCTTGGCGAGCAGCGTATCGAACAGCCGCATCTTGGAGGCCATGTAGTGCTCGACCGTGGGATGATAATCCATGTGGTCACGGCCAAGATTGGTGAAGGCGGCGGCGGCAAGTTTCACACCGTCGAGCCGCGCCTGGTCGAGGCCGTGGCTGGAGGCTTCCATCGCGGCATGGGTGACGCCGGCATCGGCGAGTTCGGCAAGCAGCGCATGCAGCGATACCGGATCGGGCGTCGTCAGCGAACCATAATCGTTGCGGCCCGGTGCCACGACGCCGGTCGTGCCGATCATAGCGGCCGGGTGGCCTGCATAGGCCCAGATCTGGCGCGTGAAGGAGGCGACGGAGGTCTTGCCCGCGGTGCCGGTCACGGCGACCATGGTTTCCGGCTGGCGGCCATAGAATTTCGCGGCGGCAAGCGCCAGGAAGCGGCGCGGCTCGGCAACGGCGATGACAGGAACGGCGGCTTCGACCGAAACGCCCTCCGCGACCACGACGGCCGCGGCGCCGCGCGAGACGGCATCGGCAATGAAGGCGCTGCCGTCTGCCTTGGTGCCCGTCAGAGCGACAAAGAGATCGCCCGGCTTCGCCTTCCGGCTGTCGCTCGTGATACCACTTATCGTCGCGGCGGCTGCGGCGCCCAGGTCGTTGGCTTCGGGTCCGGCGAGGTCACTGATCTTCATTATCCGCTCTATTGCTGTCTATGGGTGCCGTCTCCGTCTCGAATCGGCATCCCCTCTTCTCCGGTCAATAAGACACAAGCGTGGCAGACCCGTCCTCACCAAATTTCGGCTTTACACCGAGAAGGGCGGCAGAGCGGCGGATGATCTCGCCCACCATGGGGGCGGCGTTGCTGCCGGCGGTGCGGCCGCCGCCCTCGCCGGTCTGCGGCGCATCGATGAAGGTCAGAACCACATATTTCGGGTCGTCGATCGGGAAGCCGGACAGGAAGGCGTTGAAGTTCTGCGTGTTGGAATAGCGCCCGCCGACGACCTTGTTGGCCGTGCCGGTCTTGCCGCCGACATTGAAGCCGGGAACGAGCGAACGGCGGCCGGAACCGTCATTGGCGTTGAGCTTGAAGAGATAGCGCATGTTCTCGACGGTCTGCGGGTGAATGACCACCTTGGCGATCTCGTCGGCCTCTTCCTGCGTGCGCGGCAGGAAGGTGGGGTTGAAGAGCTTGCCGCCATTGATGAGCGCCGCACCGGCAACGGCGGTCTGCAGCGGCGTCGTGGAAACGCCGTGGCCGAAGGAGATGGTGATCGAGTTGATCTTCTTCCATTCGCGCGGCTGGGTCGGCGTTTTGACCTCCGGCAGCTCGGTATCCATCCTCGTCAGCAGGCCGAGCCGGGTCAAGAACTCCTTGTGACCGGCGATACCGACGACGTCGGCCTCCTTGGCCGTGCCGATGTTCGACGAATACTGGAAGATTTCCGGCACGGTGAGGATTCGGTGCTTGCCGTGGAAATCCTTGATGGTGAAGCCGCCGATGCGGATCGGCGCGCGCGCGTCGAAACTGTCGGTGATCTTCACCTTGCCCGAATCGAGCGCCATGGCGGTGGTGAAGCTCTTGAAGGTCGAGCCCATCTCGAACGTGCCGTTCGACATGCGGTTCATCCAGCCTTCCTTGGCGCCTTCCGCTGGGTTGTTCGGATCATAGTCAGGATAGGAGGCCATGGCGAGCACCTCGCCCGTGCGCACGTCGAGCACGACGGCACCGGCGGCGATCGCCTTGTACTTCTCCATGCCCTCCTTGACCACTTCGCGCACGATGGCCTGCACGCGGATGTCGATGGAAAGGCGCACCGGCTCCAGCTTGGCGTCGCTCGTCATGCCGATGGCGGCCAAGTCGGCGAGACCCTGGCTGTCGATGTAGCGCTCCATGCCGGCAATGCCGCGGTTGTCGATGTTGACGTGACCGAGGATGTGCGACGCCGTCGCTCCGCCCGGATAGAAGCGGCGCTTTTCCGGCCGGAAGCCGACGCCGGGAATGCCGAGCGCGAGGATCTTGCTCTGCTGCTTGGGCGTCAGCTGGCGCTTCAGCCACTGGAAGCGGGATTTCGAGGTGAGCTTGCGGTAGATGCCGCGGCGGTCGAGATCCGGCAGCACGGTCGCCAGCATTTCGACGGCTTCGTCCGCATCGACGATCTTGTGCGGCTCGGCATAGAGCGAGACGGTGCGGATGTCGGTCGCCAGGATTTCGCCGTTGCGGTCGATGATATCGGGACGCGAAGCCATCAAATGGTCTGCCGGGCCAATGGAGGACACCGTCTCGGACGAGGCCATGCCGTATTGCACGAGGCGGCCGCCGATAACGGCATAGGCCATGCCGAAGCAGCAGATCATGACGGCAACGCGGCTGCGGGCCTGCGAGCCGGAACGCTTGCGCGTGCCCTCGAAGGCCGGGCCTCCAGCGCCGGTATTGTTGTTGCCGCCGGCGCTGAAATGCGCCTTGCTCTTGACGACCATGATGCGGGAGAGAAAGGACATCAGTTTGCCACCGATCCGGTTTGGATTGCGTCCGTGTTCTTCTTCTTGGTGTTTTTCTTGCCGTCGGCGACCTTCGCGTCCGCCTTGGCATCCTTGGCCGGCTCCAGCGCCGGCAGCTCGGCCATCGGCATCGGCAGCTCGTTCGGCTGCACCAGCTGGGTCGATTCGGTCGGCACGAGCTTCAAGTCGCCTTCAAAAGTCTTGACGAGGCGGTTGAGACGGCTTGGCTGGGTCAGCAGCGCCCAGTCGGCCTTGAGAAGGTCGATCGTGTCCTCCTCAAGCTTGATCTCGGCGTCGAGCTTGCGCACTTCTTCCTGCTTGTTCTCAGCCTGATGCTTGAGCGAATAGGTGACGGTGGCGGCTGCGGTCATGACGGCGATCAGCACGACATCAAGGGTACGGAACATCACTCAGCTTCCCATCTTCTCGATGCTGGCAAGGTTGGGCAGATTGAAAATCGACGGATCATCCGTCCCGGCAGGAGCGCTGGTGCGCTCGCCTGCCCTCAGCTTCGCGGATCTCGCACGCGGATTGACCGCGCTCTCCTCGTCGCTGGCTGCCACCATAGGGCGCCCGACTGGTGCGAAGGTTGCGGCTTTGTCGTGAACTTCGGGCAGATGGCGCGAGCCCGCAGCCTTGCCCGAACGATCCTGGAAGAACTTTTTGACGATGCGGTCTTCCAGCGAATGGAAGGAGACGATCACGAGGCGCCCGCCCGGCTTCAGCGCCCGCTCGGCGGCAAACAGCGCCTCGGCAAGCTCGCCGAGCTCGTCATTGACGAAGACGCGCAGCGCCTGGAAGACGCGCGTCGCCGGATGGATCTTGTCCTTGGCCTTGCGCGGCGTGGTCAGCTCGATGAGGTTGGCAAGCTGGCGCGTCGTCGTGAACGGCTCCTTCTCGCGCGCCTTCTCGATGGCGCGGGCGATGCGCCCCGCCTGTTTCTCTTCGCCGAGGAAGCCGAAGATGCGGATGAGGTCCGAGACCTTGGCGCGGTTCACCACGTCGGCGGCCGAAACGCCCGACGCGGACATGCGCATATCGAGCGGGCCGTTCTTCTGGAAGGAGAAGCCGCGCTCGGCCTCGTCGATCTGCATGGAGGAGACGCCGATGTCGAGCACGACGCCGTCGAGCCCGCCTGCTGGCGCGTGTTCGGCAAGCTCGGAAAAGCACGAATGGATCAGGGTCAGCCGACCGCCGGACGCCTGGACGAGGTCCTGCCCGCCGGCAATGGCATTGGGATCGCGGTCGAGACCGATGACATCGGCACCGGCAGCGAGGATCGCCGACGTGTAGCCGCCCGCTCCAAAGGTACCGTCGAGGATGACCTGCCCGGGTCTTGGCGCGAGTGCCTCGATGACCTCGGAGAGAAGAACCGGAATGTGACGGACCGGTCCGCCATCGGCATCAGATAAACCTCCGCCAAGATCCGCCGCCATTCCGATTCTCCGTCTTACCCCGAGCCCAGACCTCGCGTTCTGAACTCTTCCCGGGCCGCCGTCTGTGTGGCTTCGAATGTCTGCGGTGCCCAGAGCTGAAAATGATCGGCCCGACCGACAAAGGTCACGTCCGTGGTAATGCCCGTGAAGTCCCGGATGAAATCCGTGACTGCCAGACGCCCTTCGGAATCGAGCTTCATGAAGACCCCGCCCCCGTGGATCAGGAGCGACATCCGATTGGCTTTCGGCGAAAATACATCCTCGCTGGCGATCTGGCGCTCGAAACGATCGAGCAGATCCAGCCCACCGACGCTGATCGCCGGAAACATGAAGTCCTGGAAGCAATACAGCTCCCGGATGTCGCGCTGCGCGAGCACGGAGCGAAACGCCGAGGGAACGGAAACCCTCCCCTTGGCATCGATCCTGTTCGTCGCATTCGACAGGAACCGGTTCATGACGCGATACAGCCGTTCCCCAAGCCGGGACGCTGTGCATCCACCCCGGCAACTCCAACACCACACTGCGCGCAGAAACCAGCGCTGATGCCACGCTTACGCGTCGCACCGTCCCCAGCCGGTTAGCCTCAAAGCTTTGCGATGATCGGACGCTCATGCGTCCTCGTGCAGTGTGATTTTGGGATACCATGGGACCATATGGGCGTCAATGGGAAGAGACCTCATCTCCTGTGTTCAGACCGTCAAACGTTTATAAGCTGTTAAGTTTAACAAAAGGTTAGGAAGGACCACCCAACGCCTTGTATTTGCAGGCGCACAGACACCGCCCGCGTGCGTTTCGCCGTATGGCAAGGCATGCGCGAAACCCAGGAATTTCAGCGCATTAGAGGGTCATGAAAAAATCATGCCGAGGGGGAAATTTTTGCCAGTTGGCCTGTAAGCCGGGTTCTGTATGGCTCCGGTTTGCACCGGAACGTGGCAGCCATTCATCTGGGACCGGACTTGCGCCCGGCCTCTTGCAACCCACCCGGATGACCGGCCCGGAAACGGGCTGAAGCGCTCACGCGCTTCGCGTCATCCCTATTCGGTTTTGCTCCCGGTGGGGTTTACCTTGCCGTCCCTGTCGCCAGGAACGCGGTGGGCTCTTACCCCACCCTTTCACCCTTACCTTCCGAGGAAGGCGGTTTGCTTTCTGTGGCACTTTCCCTGGGGTCGCCCCCGCCGGACGTTATCCGGCACCGTGTTTCCGTGGAGCCCGGACTTTCCTCCCCCTGCGGCCTTTCGGCACTTGCAGAGCGCGGCTGCCCGGCCAACTGGCAGGCGCTGACTAGCCCATGGCGCAAGGAAACACCAGCCCTCAGCGGAAATGAACCGCGAAATCGGTCGTATAATCCGGTTCGTCCATATGGCCGCGAATCACCAGATCGGCACCGATGCGGCCGATCTCGTCCGAACTCTTCGCCGCCGCCCCGTTGCCGCCCGTCAGAAGCGCGATGCGGTCGCCCTCCACGAAGCCGGCATAGGGATAGCCATGCGTGGTGAACGTGGTGACGCAAGGCGCGGAAATGAGACGCACGGGCTTGAGGTCGGGGATCGAGCGGGCGAGCAGCCGCCGCAGGTGGGTGATCGCGCCGGGCGTGCCCTCCCCGCGGAACCAGTCGGCAATCGCCGGCTCGTCCGCGATCTCAATATCAGTTGGGTCGCCGCCGATCTTGAGATAGGCATGACCGTCCGGATAGACGATCGGCGGCAGGAAATAGAAGTGCTCGGAGGGATCGGCGCTCTCATCGATCCAGGAGGGCATGCCGCGGTAGGATTCGGCCTGCTCCGGCGAAAGCTGCGCCAGCACGACGGTGCGCGCCTTGACGACGAGGGCAGGCACCCGGGGCAGCAGACCCGGCGCCCGCGAGAACCCGCCCGTCGCCACCAGCACGCGGTCGCCTGTCACGGCATCGCCGGACTTCAGGGCCACCGATGCGCGGTTCCCGGCCTCGGTCACAGAGATGGCGTCATCGAGAATGGATACTCCACCCGCCTTTTCGAAGCAGGTAATCTGCGCCGCTACGAGTTTGCGCGGATCGATATAACCCGCACCCTTCGCTTCGAACAGTCCGGCCGATGTGTCCGGCAGGTCGAACCAGGGAAACTGCGACCGCAGCGCGCTGCGGTCGAGCAGCGGCGCATCGAGCTTATGGTGTCTGGCGACATTCTCCACGGCGGTGATGTAATCGCCACCGGCGCGGCCGGTGATCAAGCACCCCGTCTCGCCATAGAAGGCGACGCCGCTTTCGGTTTCGAGATCGCGGTAGCGGGCGATGGAGCGTTTTGCCAGAAACGCCCAGTCGGGATCGCCATCAATGGTGCGGGTGATGCGGCCACTGTCGTAATGGCTGGAGAAGACGCCGTCATGGCTCTTCCAGTCCACCGGCTCTCCCCGGCCCACGAGCGCCACGGATGCGCCCGTCCTGGCCAGGTGGCGCGCCGCAGCCGCCCCCATCATGCCCCTGCCAACAACGACGAAATCGAAATGCCGAACCATGCCTCACCTCACGCAGTTACGGCAGGCATAACATGGCGTGGCTCCGATTCCAGCCCGAGAAGCACCCCTCAGTCGATGATGCTCTGCACCTTGCCGCAATAGCGCTTGGAGACCGGGTTCATGCGCTTTGCGCCATGGCCGGCATTGTATTTGAGGATGGTGCCGCAGGTCGTGCCGCCGCCGAGATCATGCGCCATGGCGAGGTATTTCATGCCGAACTTGATGTTGGTCTCGGGATCGTAGAGGCCCTTGGCGGTGCCGCGATAGCCCATCATGCGCGCCGTTGCAGGCTTGATCTGCATGAGGCCGATTTCACCGGCGCTGCCGCGCGCCTTCGGGTTGAAATTGCTCTCGACGCGCACGACGGCATGGGCGAGATCGACCGGCACGCCATAGGTCTTCGCATAGGTCTGGATGAGGCTGGAATAGCTTGCCGACTGGACGGCCTCGGTCAGCGGGTTTTCCGCCTTCGGGAAGCCGGCGGTGCTGCTAAAGGTCTTCAGCTTGCCGACGACGACGCCGTCATTGTTGACGACCGTCTTGCGCTTGTTGCGCGTGCTCACGGTCTTGCGGGACTTGTGCTTGCCGGATGCCTTGGCCTTGCTCGTCTGCGCCGTCTTGAGTTTCGTCGGCGTCTTCGCCACGGGCTGGACCGCAAGGCGCGGGCTCAGCGTTTGCATTCTGTCGGAAGCTGCATGCGCCATGCCGGTGGAAAAAACGGACACACAAAAGCAGGCCGCGCTGAGGGCAGCAACAAGTCTTCTCATCTAGTTTCAGTCTCCAAAAGGCGCAAAGGCAGAGCCTTTGGGGGCCGGCCCTCAAGCCGCGCACCCTGCGCTCACGTCGTGATCCCTGTTGATTGCGATCAGGCCCTGACCGCATGTTGCGTTGCAACGAACGCAGCCGGAAAAGACATGCCCAATCGGGTAAGGATGTGGCGAAACGGTAAACTTCTGTTACAGGCCGTAATATTCGAATAGACGAATAGGCTGTTACGTCGTGATCCGAGGCAATGCGGAAAGCAGCCGGTGCAGCGTGTCGATGGTCGAAAAATCGGCGATCCCATCGACCTTTTCCGGCCGGAAATGACGCTGGAAAGCGGCGACGTCACCTTCGGTTTTTTCCGAGAAAACGCCATCGATTTCAGTGCCATAGCCATATAGCGACAGCATGGTCTGCAAAGCCTCGACGGGCTGGCCGGCGTCCCCACGCTGGAAGAAGCGCCCACCCGCTATGGGAGACGGCTCCACCCAGTGGCCCACACCCGCCTTGTGCAGGATGTCCCAAGGGAATTTTTCACCCGGATCAACCTTGCGAATGGGGGCCACATCGCTGTGCGCCAGCACACGCTCGGGGGCGATATTCCACCTTCGGCCACAATCGAGACACAGTTCCACGACCGCCTGGATCTGGATTTCAGGGAAATCCGGCAATCCACCGGGATGGCCGGGATTGGCGATTTCGACGCCGATGGAGGCCGAATTGATATCGACCTCGCCCTTCCAGATGCTCTTGCCGGCATGCCACGCGCGATCGGCCTCGCGCACCAGCTGCTCGACGCGCCCGTCCTCATGCACGAAGTAATGAGAGGAGACCTGGCTTTCCGGCGTGCGGAGCCATTTCAGCGCGGCGTCCGCCGTCGGCATGCCGGTATAGTGCAGGAGGATGATATCAGGCAGGCGCCCACCGGCACGCTCGCCGAAATTCGGCGACGGCGCGGATGTCGCGCCGGAATAGTCACATGTGAATGCGCTCATGCGGCGCAGCGTTCCTTCTCGATCGCCTCATAGGCAGCGTTGAGCGCGGCCATGCGGTCGTTCGCAATCTGATGGAACTCGGCCGGCACGCCACGTGCCACCAACCTATCAGGATGGTGTTCGGAGGCAAGCACGCGATAGCGTTTGCGGATATCCGCAAAGTCGTCGCTCGGCTTGACGCCCAGCACCTTGTAGGGGTCACGACCGCTGACATGGACATGGCGCGCGGTGATCTGCTCGAAACGCTCCTCCACCATGCCGAAGATTTCGGCGACGCGGGAGAGAAACGCCATTTCGTTTTCGTGGATGAGACCATCGGCCTTGGCGATGTGGAAGAGGCCGTCGACAATATCCTCGAGGATCGGGCAGTTCTTCTCGCAGGAGACGCAGAGCGCCTTCATCTTTTCCGCATAGGCCTCGTAACCGGCAACGTCCTGGCGCGCGAGGTTATACAGTCGAGCGACGTTGGCCGCCTGGTTGTCGGGATATTTGAAGATGTCCTTGAAGGCATCCACTTCCGCCGTCGTGACGATGCCGTCGGCCTTCGCCATCTTGGCGGAAAGCGCAATCATCGCGACGGAAAAGGCGACCTGCCGGCGCGTTTCCGGATCCCCTTCGAAAAGGGTCCTGACAGCCTCGACCACGCCAGACAGCACGTTGCTGGCGGTATCGGCGACCATGCCGACGAGGCGATCCCACACGGCACTGATGAAGCAACTTGGCGAATTCTGGAACATATCGTGATCTTGATCAGACTATTGCAGGGAAAGCAAGGCAAAGGAGACCGGATTTCGTCCGTATGACGAAATTTTGATGCCCCTCAATAGATGGGACGGCCGCTTTGCCGACCTTTGCACGACCTCCTCCCCTTCCGCAACCGTATCGGGCGCATAGAAGCACATTCGCCAAATCTGTCGCTTTTCCCGTCGCCTGCCAACGTGCATAAGGCCGATCCGCGTTCGCAGGTGGCAAGAAAGCGGTGAAAACCTTGTCGTACCGTCATTTAAATGCCGTATGATTTCCGCTAGAGAGAGCGCGCGTTTTGAGGAATTCCCGAGGAGGAACTATGCCTAAGCAGAAAGTCGCAATGCTGACCGCCGGCGGGCTCGCGCCCTGTCTGTCTTCCGCTGTCGGGGGCCTCATCGAACGTTACAGCGACATCGCGCCCGATATCGAACTCGTCGCCTATCGCTCCGGCTACCAGGGCCTCCTGCTCGCCGATCGCATCGAGATCACCAAGGACATGCGCGAAAAGGCGCCCCTCCTCCACCGTTACGGCGGCTCGCCGATCGGCAACAGCCGCGTGAAGCTGACGAATGCTGCCGACTGCGTGAAGCGCGGCCTCGTCAAGGAAGGCGAAAACCCGCTGCGCGTCGCGGCTGAACGGCTCGCTAAGGACGGCGTCACCATCCTGCACACGATCGGCGGCGACGACACCAACACGACGGCCGCCGACCTCGCGGCCTATCTCGGCGCCAATGGCTACAATCTCACCGTCGTCGGCCTGCCGAAGACGGTCGACAACGACGTTGTGCCCATCCGCCAGTCGCTCGGCGCCTGGACGGCCGCCGAAGTCGGCGCCGGTTTCTTCGACCATGTCAGCAACGAGCAGAGTGCTGCCCCAAAGACGCTGGTCGTGCATGAAGTGATGGGCCGTCATTGCGGCTGGCTCACCGCCGCCACCGCGCGCGCCTATATCCAGAAGACCGATGGCAACGACTATGTCGACGGCTTCATGATGAACAAGCAGCTGAAGAACATCGATGGCCTCTACCTGCCGGAACTCGACTTCAACCTGGAAGCCGAAGCCGAGCGCCTCAAGGCCATCATGGACCGCGCCGGCTTCGTCACGCTCTTCGTCTCGGAAGGCGCCTGCCTGGACGCCATCGTCGCCGAGCGCGAAGCGGCCGGAGAGACCGTCAAGCGCGATGCCTTCGGGCACGTGAAGATCGACACGATCAATGTCGGCAACTGGTTCACCAAGCAGTTCGGCGCGCTGCTCGGCGCGGAACGCTCCATGGTGCAGAAATCGGGCTACTACGCCCGCTCCGCGCCCGCCAACCGCGATGACCTGCGCCTCATCCAGAGCATGACCGATCTTGCCGTCGAGAGCGCACTCAACAAGGTTTCCGGCGTCACCGGCCATGACGAAGGCCAGGGCGGCAAGCTGCGCACCATCGAATTCCCGCGTATCAAGGGCGGGAAGCATTTTGACACCTCGGCAAAGTGGTTCGGCGAGGTGATGGACACGATCGGCCAGAAGTGGAAGCCGGCAGCCTAAAACCTGCTTGACGCCGAAAATTAGGAATGGCTTGCTCCCCGGATCGATCTCGATCCGGGGAGTTTTTCATGTCCTTCGAACATTGGCTTGCCTTCGCCGCCGCATCCGCCGTCATGCTGGCCATTCCCGGTCCGACGATCCTGCTCGTCATCTCCTATGCGCTCGGCCATGGCCGCAAGACGGCCGGCGCGACCGTCGCCGGCGTGGCTCTCGGCGATTTCACCGCCATGACCGCCTCCATGCTCGGCCTTGGCGCGCTGCTCGCCACGTCGGCCGCGATCTTCACTGTGTTGAAATGGGTGGGTGCGGCCTATCTCATCTGGCTCGGCATCAAGCTTTGGCGCGCCCCGGTCTCGGCCGGGACTGAAGGTGAAACGCCGGCGGATGAAAAACCCTTCCGCATCTTCGCCCATGCCTATGTGGTGACGGCGCTGAACCCCAAAAGCATCGTGTTCTTCGTCGCCTTCCTGCCGCAGTTCCTCGACCTCTCGCGGCCGGTCCTGCCGCAGATGGTGATCTTCGAAATCACCTTCCTCGTGCTCGCCACGCTGAACGCCTTTTCCTACGCGCTTCTCGCCTCCGCCGCGCGCAAAACCATCCGCAGACCCTCGGTCCAGAAGGTCGTCAACCGCACCGGCGGCACGCTCCTGATCGGCGCCGGATTGCTCACCGCGGGCCTCAAGCGGGCGACGGCATGACGCATCGGTAACTCTGCGGGTTGCCGGTTTCGGCCTGATCGGCTATGAGCGAGACACGGCCACGGCCGATTGATTTGCAAAAGCGGAGGCGCGTCAGTGCCTCGCACCCCAGCAAACCGAGAGCGACGACCATGGCTGATACCCCCGTTTCCCGTCCGGCACGCCTTGCCACGCTTGCCTGTGCAGGCCTTCTCGTGACGCTCGCCGGCTGCGCCAGCGTTGCCGACGATGCGACGACGGCGCGAACGGTAAAGCCCGCGTCCACGACGACCACGGACATTGCCGCCGCCGATGGCACGACGACCGAAGTCGCGTATGCCGCCCTGCCGGCCGCAAAGCCGGGCACGGAAAACACCGCCGAAGCCCTGCCGACGCCGATCGCCGTCGCAGGCGATACCGCCGGCGCCGTTCCGGTCTCGGCTCTTGCCGAATCCAGGAGCATGACGGGCGCGGCCGCCGCGACCGCCGCGCTTGCCGGCAACACGGTCGAGGTGGCGAGCGCCGATATGGCGGCAACGCAGACCTATGACACCGTGATCGGGGTCTCGGTCATGGAACCGGGCTTCGACAGCGGCGAGCCCGAAGGCCTCGAACAGCTCGTCGCCACCCACAAGATCGTGCCGATGGCCAAGCCTTCCATGATCAGCAACGCGGTTCTGACGACGGAAACGCGTCTGGTCGTTCCGCAGGCCGAGCAGCCCTTCAAGAAGTCCGGCACGCCGATCGACGCGCTGATCACGAAGTATGCAAGCCTCTACGGCATTCCGGAATCGCTCCTGCATCGCGTGGTGAAGCGCGAAAGCACCTACAATCCGCGCGCGTTCAACCGCGGCCATTATGGCCTGATGCAGATCAAGTATTCGACCGCCAAGAGCATGGGCTACGAAGGCCCCGCCGAAGGTCTGTTCGATGCCGAGACCAACATCAAATATGCCGGAAAGTATCTGCGTGGCGCCTGGATGGTGGCCGACGACAAGAACGACGGCGCCGTGCGCCTCTATGCCGCCGGCTACTATTACCACGCCAAGCGCAAGGGCCTTCTCGACGAGACCGGCTTGCGTTAAGCCGATCCTCGCCTAAACGCCTTCAGCGCACCGGCTTCAGCCAGAACGACATCGGCTTTTCTGTTTCGTCAGCCTCCCCGATATCCTGCCAGGCCAGCATCATGCGCAGATCCGCGCGGTGCGTGTAGCCGCGCTTGCCCCAGAAATCATCGAGCGGCACATAATCGGCCGGACGCAGCGGGTGATAGCGTGGGCGCTCGACGGCGCAGAATGCACACCATTCAAACCGGCCGAGCTGGTGCGCATAGGCCTCGCGCTCCTCGAAGAAGCGCACGCCGAGCCCCCTGCCCCGATAGGTCGACAGCAGCACGGATTCGCCGAAATAGAAGACCTTTTGCGGATCGATGCCCGCGGCCACGAACGGCGCCTTGAACACATCGGACGCATCCGTCATAGGCACACCCGTCGAGGCACCGACGATTTTCTCGCCATCCAATGCCAGCACGAACAAGCTTTCGGGCGATTGCGCATAGGTCGCGAGATAGGAGGCCTCGTAGTCCTCGCTGCCCTCGTAGAGATAGGGAAAGGCGCGGAAGACTGTGGTGCGCAGGCCCGCGAGATCGGCGATGTAAGGCGTCACGGCCTTTCCCTGGACAATCTTGATCTGCATGATCCGTGAACGTTCCCAACGGTTTGAACAATGTTATAAGGCACATGGTTATAAGCACCGGGGTTTACCCCGGTGACAACGATATGAGGGATGATATGCCAGCAAAAGAGACGATCCGCGCCTACTACGATGCTTTCAACAGGCAGGATATGGAGGCCTTCTTCGATCTCTTGCATGACGATGTCATTCACGACATCAACCAGGGTGGTCGCCAGGTGGGCAAGGATGCCTTCCGTACCTTCATGGCGCACATGAACCGCAGCTATCGCGAAACGCTGACCGATATCGTCATCATGTCGAGCGATGACGGCCAGCGCGGTGCGGCCGAGTTCGTCGTCAACGGCCAGTATCTCGCCACCGACGAGGGCCTGCCGGAAGCCAACGGCCAGACCTATGTGCTGCCGGCCGGCGCTTTCTTCGAAATCCGCGACGGCAAGGTCGCCCGCATCTCGAACACCTACAATCTCAACGACTGGATCGCTCAGGTCGGCGCCTGAGCCGTTCCGGCCTTCGCATCCACGATATCGAGGATGCGCTTGATCAGGGGCTGGGGCTCGTAACCGAGCTTCGAGGGCGTCAGCCCCAGCCTGATAACCGCGAGCTTCCGGGAGGGAATGATGGTGACAGACTGGCCGTCATGCCCTCGCAGCCAGAACGTATCGGCCGGCAGACCCTGCTCGGCATCGCTCTTGGCGCCCGGCCCCCTGAGCCAAGTCTGCATCTGGCTGTAGGTGCCGCCAGACGTCTTGTTCGGCGTGCCCATGGCCGCAACGAACCCTTCCGGCAGCATGCGACTGCCCTTCCATACGCCGTCGTTCAGCAGCAGCAGCGAAAACCGCGCCCAGTCGCGCGCTGTCGCATACATGTAGGACGAGCCGACGAAAATGCCGGTTTCATCCGGCTCCAGCACGGCACTCGCCATGCCGAGCGGACCGAACAGGGCCTTCGAGGGGAAGGACAGCGCTTGGCTGCGCCCCGGAAGGGTAGCCATCCAGAGACGTGACAACAGGAGCGCCGTGCCGCTCGAATAGTTGAACCGTTCGCCCGGATTGGCCTCCAGCGGCAGCGACAATACGAAGCGTGTCATGTCGGGCTCGAGATAGAGCATGCGCGTGACATCGGCGACATCGCCGTAGTTCTCGTTGAAGGCAAGTCCGCTTTCCATGGCGAGCAGTTGGCCGAGCGTAATGGTGGCACGCGCGTCGCCTCGCCATTCCGGGAAGAGGTTGTTGAGTTGCGGCGACAGCGCTCCGGCCAGCATCAGCCGGCCCATCAGCGCGGCATTGACCGACTTTGTCATCGACCAGCCGAGCAGCGGTGTGGCGGCATTGAACCCATCGCCATAAGCTTCCGCGACGATGCGGCCATCATGCACGACAACGGTCGCGCGCATGCCGGAGCCGGTCAAGGTGGCATCCGCCAGCAAGGCGGCGATCGTCGCATCCGTTGTCACGCCCTCGCCGTCCGGCCAGGCGGTCGCGGGATCCCCCGCCGGGATCGGCGGCAGACGGATGTCGGAAACCGCCTGCTGCGCGGCCCGGAAGTCGCCGTCCGGCACGCTGGAGCAGCCGAAGCCCTCATGCCAGGCGGCATAACCGGGCGCAAAAATCCCCAGGATGTGGGTCGACACAGTCTTTTCGGTAAAATCGACATCCTGCCGCATCAGCTTCAGCAGCGGATGACCAGGCGACTGCACATCCTCGGCAAGCACCCTGTCCGGGTCGCGGCCGGAAATGAAGACGCTGGAGCAGACGATCTTGGCGGCATAGCCGGAGCCCACGCTGAGCAGCGCGGGCGGCGATACGATAAGCCAACTCGCCGCCACCACGATGGCAAGCGCCAGAAGCGAAAGCATCCAGGCGGCCAGCCTGTAGAATCGTCTCATCGAGGCCCCTCCGTCGAACCCTGAGACAATCAGGATTTGGCTGTCATGAAAAGGCTTTTTGCACCTCAGGCGGAAAGTCGGCTCTCCGTTTTTTGCAGAAGACGCCGAACATCCCCGGCCCCGACAGGCGCAGAAATCAGAAAACCCTGGGCCTCGGACGCGCCGCGCTGGCGAATGAAATCGAGCTGGCCCTCCGACTCGATCCCCTCCACCGTCGTCGCCACCTGAAAGGTCTGGCCGAGCTTCAAGATGATGTCGACAAGCTCCGCGTCGCGCTTGCTCTCCATCATCGCCTGCGCAAAGGAACGGTCGATCTTTAGTTGGTCGATGGGAAAAGCCCGGAGATTGTTGATCGAGGAGAAGCCGACGCCGAAATCGTCGAGCGCGACACGCACACCATGGTCGCGCAATTCGCACAGGCTTTCCCGGATGACGGTCTCATCGACGGAAAACACCGACTCGGTCACCTCGATCGTCAGGCGCCCCGGAGCCAGACCACTTTCGGCGAGGCACTGCTTCACAGTGTCGACAAAGGCGCGATCCTTGAACTGATCGCCAACGACATTGACGGCAACGCCCGCGGGTGCCGGCCAGTTCGCCGCCTCACGACAAGCCTCCCGAACCACCCAGTTTCCGATTGGAAGGATAAGCCCGGTCTTTTCGGCGACGGGAATGAAGACAGATGGCATGAGCAATCCCTTTTCGGGATGACGCCATCGCAGCAAGGCCTCGAAAGAGCGCACGGCACGGCTCTCGACGCCGACGATAGGCTGGTATTCAAGGAAAAACTCCTGCGCCTCGAGCGCCTTGGCGAGGTCGTATTCGATTTCCGCTCGCGCAAGCACACCAGCAGCCAGATCGGCATCGAAGAAACGGAAGCCGCTACCGTGGGCCTCCTTGGCCTCGTAGAGCGCGACATCCGCACGCTTCAGGAGTTCGGACATGGAGGTGTCGTCAGCCTCCATGAAGGTCACCCCGATGCTGCAACCGCTGGCGACACGGTTGCGCTTCAGATCGAACGGCTCCTCGAAGAGCGCGCAGATCGTGCGACAGACATTTTCAATCTTGCCCTCGGAGGGATTGCCGGCAATCGTCACCACGAATTCGTCGCCGCCGAGGCGATAGACATGCGCCGTATTGGCCAGCGCCCGCCGCAACCGCACGGCGATCGCCGCCAGCAAGGCATCGCCGGCGTCGTGACCCAGGCTGTCATTGACGAATTTGAACCGGTCGAGATCGATGAGCAACAGCGCTGGCCGTGTATCCTCGTCCCCGTCCTCCACCGCCGCCTGGATGTCCCGCTCCAGGCAGAATCGGTTGGCGAGCCCCGTCAGCCGGTCGTGATAGGCATCGTGCGACAGCCTTTCCTCCGTCTGGCGCCGCTGGGCAAGTTCATCGATGAGCTGCGCCTTGGAGCGGCCGATCTGATAGAAGCCGACGCCGAAGAAGACCGGCATGAGGGCCAACGCCGTCGCGGTGGGAGCGGAAAAACCGAAGAGGCTCGCCTGCGTATCGTCACGCAAAAGCTGGTCGGCGGCGAAGCAGAGGGTTGGCAGGAAAGCTCCGAAGACAGACCCAACAAGCGCATAGCGCTGCTCGATCCTCGGCAACAAGGTTCTCAACATCATGTAACCCTAAACCGTTGTTATCATGACAACAGGGTGCGTCGAAGCCGTTATCGGCCCCGCGATGTTTCTAGCCGACAAAGAATGACAGAGTGTTAAACGAAAGTTGCATCCGCCGGCCAGATTCCACGGGTGCTTTTTCTATGGAACACGCGGCGCCTTTTTGCGTTTGAGACCTGTTGTCACTCGCGTGCGGGGCTTTGCGCGGGTATCGAGTGAAAAGGACCATCACATGAAATCGATCATTTCAGGTACCGCCGGCATCCTCATCCTTGCCGGTACCGTGCCGGCATTGGCGGCCGACATGACGGTCGCCGAGCCACCCGTTGAGACGCCCATCGTCGAGACGGTGCCCGGCGTTTATGACTGGGGCGGCTTCTATGTCGGTGTGAACACCGGCTATGCCTGGACCGGCGTCAATTCCGACGGCCCCGCGCCGGCCATCGACCAGCGCATCGGCGGTTTCGCACTCGGCGCCTTCGCCGGGTACAACTTCTTCAACGACGGCTGGGTCTACGGCATCGAAGCCGACGTGAAACACGACTTCAACAACGATCGCTTCTCCTCGGGCGGCACGACCTATGAGGCGGAAACGAACTGGGGCGGTTCGGTGCGCGCGCGTCTTGGCTATGCCTTCGACCGCACCCTGATCTACGGCACCGGCGGCTGGGCCTTTACCAACGCGGCGCTTGAAAACGTCACGACGGGCGTGAAGGAAAAAGACACGTCGCACGGCTGGACCGTCGGCGCCGGTGTCGAGCAGGCCTTTACGGACAACGTGGCGGGCCGTCTCGAATATCGCTACACGGACTATCGCAGCTCGGACATCTTCCAGGCTGCCGGCCGTGACGGCGACCTCGATTCGCACTCCATCATGCTCGGCGTCAGCATGAAGTTCTGATGCGCCAGACCACGGGCGGCGTTCATGCCGCCCGTTTCGGGCTCCGCGCATCATCGCGTCGCGTGGCTTAACCGCCCGCTAACCATAATTTTACGGAAATCCGCGATAGGTCGAGGACCTGTCTCGCGCGCTCCTCTTTACGGCCCGCTTCGTTCGAGGCAGGATTGGCAATCGCGCGAACAACGGGACCTCCATGCGTCGGCACATTCTGGCTTTGCTGCCCCTCGCCCTCCTCGCCACGTCCTGTTCCACCACCGATTACGATTTCGCATCGACGGCCTCGGTCGCGCCCCGTTTCGAGGACAAGGACCCGCAGGATTTCGGCGCCCGCACGCCCTATCGCCATCAGGTGCACGGCATCGACGTTTCCAAATGGAACGGCGATATCGACTGGCCGACCGTGAAGAAGGGCGGCGTCTCCTTCGCCTTCCTGAAGGCGACCGAGGGCACGGACCGGCTGGACGACCGCTTCGGCGAATACTGGCGCGGCGCGCATGCCGCCGGCGTGGCGCATGCGCCTTATCACTTCTATTATTTCTGCTCGACGGCGGATGCCCAGGCCGACTGGTTCATCGCCAATGTGCCGAAGGAGGCTGTGCAGCTTCCCCCCGTGCTGGATGCGGAATGGAACCCGGCCTCTCCGACCTGCAAGACCCGCCCGCCGGCGGACGAGGTGCGCACCGCGCTGCAGCGCTTCATTGACCGCCTCGAAAAGCACTATGGCAAGCGGCCGATCATCTACACGACGGTCGACTTCCACCGCGACAACCTCGTCGGCCATTTCGAAGGCTATCATTTCTGGCTGCGCTCGGTGGCGAACCACCCGGAGAACATCTACGCCGCGCGCAAATGGGCCTTCTGGCAATATACTTCGACCGGCGTCGTGCCGGGCGTGACGACGAACACCGACATCAACGTCTTTGCCGGCTCGGCGAAGAACTGGAACAAGTGGGTAGCCTCGGTCTCCCGCTGAGCCGGGGCACCGGGCGGGGCATAATGCCGTGAAATAGGTAACTGCGCGCTGCGGTTGCCTTTTTCTTCTTGCTTCCGTCACATTCATTTGAGACAGCCGAACATCAGAGCCCGTCACCTCCGCAGCTTCGCGGGATGCGGGCAGGATCCAAGACAGCAGGGCGACGGACCCTAGGGAGCATCGAGATGCGGCTGAACCTCAAGACGACACTTACGGCTGGCCTCACGGCCCTTCTTTTCGCCGGCACAGCACATGCCCAGACGGCAGGCGCGACGGCACCGGCCTGTGGCGGCGATCTCAATGCATTTCTTCAGGGCGTGAAGGCCGAGGCGCAGACGCTCGGCGTTTCCGCTGAGGTGGCCGACCGTGCGCTGGCCGGTGCCGCTATCGACCAGAAGGTGCTGTCGCGCGACCGCGCTCAGGGCGTTTTCCGCCAGACCTTCCTTGAATTCTCCAAGCGCACGGTCAGCCAGGCCCGCCTCGATATCGGCCGCAAGAAACTTAAGGACCTCTCGGATGTCTTCGACCGCGCCGAGCAGGAATTCGGTGTGCCCGGCCCCGTCATCGCCGCCTTCTGGGCCATGGAAACCGATTTCGGTGCCGTGCAGGGTGATTTCATCACCCGCAACGCGCTGGTGACGCTCGCCCATGACTGCCGTCGCCCTGAAATCTTCCGCCCGCAACTGCTGGCCGCCATCGAGATGGTCGGCCATGGCGACCTCGACCCGAACGGCACGACGGGCGCCTGGGCGGGCGAAATCGGCCAGGTGCAGATGCTGCCGCGCGACATTATCGCCTATGGCGTGGATGGCGACGGCGACGGCCATGTCAATGTCAAGCAGAGTTCGCCGGATGCCATCCTGACGGCGGCCAAGTTCATCCAAAGCCTCGGTTTCACCAAGGGCCAGCCTTGGATCCAGGAAATCTCCATCCCCGACAACCTGCCCTTTGAAAAAACCGGCCTTCAGCCGGGCATGAAGGCGGCTGATTGGTTTGCGCTCGGCGTCAAGCCGCGCGATGGTGACACATCCTTCGGCAATCTCGAAGCCTCGGTGGTACTGCCACAGGGCCGAAAAGGCCCGGCCTTCATGACCTATCCGAACTTCAACATCTATCTCGAGTGGAACCAGTCGTTCATCTACACGACTTCGGCCGCCTATTTCGCGACCCGCCTTGCCGGCGCCCCGCCCTATGAGCGCGGCAACCCGGAGGAAGGTCTGTCGGAAGAGGCCATGAAACAGCTTCAGACCAAGCTGAACGCGCTAGGCCACGATGTCGGCAAGATCGACGGCATTCTCGGCTCTGGCACGCGCACGGCCATCCAGAAGGAACAGCAGAAGCTCGGCCTTCCCGCCGACGGCTGGGCGACCCAGGCGCTGCTGTCGGCCCTCTGACGGAAATCGGGTGGCGGTTCTCCGCCCCGGCGCTATGAAAGCACAAGCTGAGAGCGGCGGCACGGTCCAACCGGCCGCTCTTTTCGTTGGCGCATGCCTTGGAGGGGAATGATGGATAAGACGGTAACGGCACCGGCCCGCATGAATGCGCAGACCTGGGGTCTGCTGGCGCTGCTCGGCATGATCTGGGGCGGTTCCTTCTTCTTCGCCCGCGTCGCCGTCGGCCATATCCCGCCGGCGACGCTCGTGCTGTTGCGCGTCGGCATCGCGGCTCTCGCCCTTCACATTTACGTGGCCGGCCGTTTCGGCATTTATGAAACGCTGCGGGACCGCTGGCGCGAATTCCTGCTGCTCGGCCTCATCAACAATGCCGTGCCGCATATGCTGATCTTCCTTGGCCAGACGCAGATCGGCGCCGGCCTCGCTTCGATCCTCAACGCGACGACGCCGATCTTCACCGTGCTCATCGCCAATCGGTTCACGGCGGATGAAAAGCTCTCCTCGGAAAAGATCGCCGGCTGCCTGATCGGCCTGGTCGGCACCGCCGTGCTGATCGGTCCGCGCGCGCTCGCCCCCTTCACCGGAGACAGTGGTCCGCCGCTCTGGGCAGTTCTGCTGCCCGTGCTCGCCGCCGTCTCGTACGGCTTCGCCGCGACCTATGGCAAACGCTTCCGAGGCACCGCCCCGCCAATCATCGCCGCCGGCCAGCTGACGGCATCCACGCTGCTCATGCTGCCCATCTCCTTCGCGCTCGATGCGCCCTGGCAACTTCCCCTGCCGCCGCTCTCGGCAATCCTGGCGGTGCTTGCCCTGGCGCTCGTCTCCACAGCCTACGGCTACATCCTGTTCTTCCGCATCATGGCGGCCGCGGGCGCCACCAATACCTCGCTCGTCACGCTTCTCGTGCCGCCGAGTGCCATCATCGCTGGCATGCTCTTCCTCGGCGAAACGCTGACGCCGCTCGGCCTTCTCGGCATGGCACTGGTTCTCTTCGGCCTGGTGGTGCTGGACGGCCGCGCCATCGCGCGCCTGCGCGGGCGCTAGCGACTCACTCCTCACCCGCTGCGGGAACAAACGATCATCCCGACAGTTTGGTTAAACTGCCCGGATCCCGACGTCGGCCTGCACCATTATGGTAAATGAACTCTGTCGACATTCGTCATCCGGTAAGGATTGTGAATTTTTTGTGGCGCACACAATAGAGGAGAAAATTCAGCGGGTTAGCTCTGTGAATAAACCGCCGGCGAAGCCCGGATGTTGCAACGCAGCAACAAAACGCCTTTCCAACACGCTTTTTTCGGTCGTAATATCGAACCGTCAACGCAAGGAGGTCAGCCATGGGACTCACACATTCCTTGAATGTTCTGATGATCAGTGCAGCGTTCCTCTTCGTCGCCACGATGATTTTTATCTAAGGCGACCAAAGCGCAGTCAGAGAGGTCAGGGACAAAAGCAACAAACCCTGCCGAACCTATCAAAAAAATGCATGGCCCCGGAGACGGCGCCATGCATTTTCATTTTCAGCCTCGATAAGGCTCAGGCGGCGGCGCCCGTTACCGGCTGCTGGTCGTTGCGGGCGAAGCCGACACCATCGCAGACGGCCGAGACCATGGCGGCGCGGTTCATCGTGTAGAAATGAAATTCCGAGATACCACGGGCGATGAGGTCCTGCACTTGGCGGATCGCAAGCTCGACGGCGACCGCGGCGCGCTCCTGCGGCCGGTCGTCATAGGGGCCAAGGCGATCGGCGAGCCACGTCGGCACGCTTGCGCCACAGAGCCCGGCAAACTTCTGGACCTGGCCGAGATTGTGCACCGGCAGGATGCCCGGTACGACGGGAATGGTGATGCCGGCCTTGCGGACACGTTCCAGATACCGCTCGAAATCGTCGTTCTCGAAGAAGAACTGGGTCAGCGCGCGCGTTGCGCCCGCATCCACCTTGCGCTTCAGCATATCGACATCGGCGGCGACGTCAGGGCTCTGCGGGTGCCTTTCCGGATAGGCCGAGACGGATATCTCGAAATCGGCAAGGCCGCGCAGGCCTGCCGTCAGCTCGGCCGCGTTGGCATAACCGCCGGGATGCGGCTGGTAGGGCGTGCCGACGCCACCCGGCGGGTCGCCACGCAACGCTACGAAATGCTTGACGCCGACGGCCTGGAAATCGGCCACGACCGCATTCACCTCTTCCTTCGTCGCACCGACGCAGGTGAGGTGCGAGGCGGCCGGCAGGCCCATCTTGATGAGTTGGCGGACGGTTGCCAGCGTCGGCACCTTGGTGGAACCGCCGGCGCCATAGGTGACCGACATGAAACCCGGATCATAGGCCGAAAGGGCGGCGGCCGTCTCCCACAGCTGTTCCTCGGCTTCCGCGGATTTCGGCGGGAAGAACTCGAACGACAGGCGAATGTCCTTGCGGGCTGGGATGGCGGTCGCCTGGGTCATGTCAACTCCTCCTGCGTATGGCAATGGGGTCGTCCGCCCGTTCGCGGGTGTCGCGGGCAAGCCAGATGGTCACGGTGAGCGCGTCTGCGGCCGCATGCGTCGGCTGGAGATCGACGACCTCCTCCACGGCAAGACCAGCCTTCTCCAGCCATTCGGACATCGTCTGGTGCGAGAAGCCGAGGCGGATATGGGCATGCTCGTCGCGCAGATGCTCCAGCGCGTGCGGGGCAAGATCGATGATGGCAAGGCGGCCGCCGGGCGCCAACATGCGCGCCGCCTCGCCGACCGCCGCTTCCGGCTCATCAAGAAAGTGCAGCACCTGATGGATCGTCACGACGTCAAACTCGTCACGCTCCAGCGGCAGGTTGAAGATGTCGCCATGGCGGATGGACGCCTTGGTGATGCCGGCGCGGTCGAGATTGGCGCGGGCGACGGCCAGCATGTCGCGGCTGGCATCGACGCCAACGCCGCGGCGGTAGAGGCCTTCGAAAAGCTGCAGAATGCGCCCCGTACCGGTGCCGAGATCGAGGAAACCATCGACCGGCTCAGTGCCGATCATCGCGGCGAGCTTCGCCTCTACCTCGGCCTCGCTGACATGCAGGCGGCGCACGGCATCCCACTCGGCCGCGTTGCGGCTGAAATAGGCCTGTGCCTTGTCGGAGCGGATTTTTTTCAGGGCGCGCAACCGCTCGTCGTCGCGGGCGAAAACCGCGTCGGCCGGTTCGGACGCGTCCAGCAGCTGGCGCACCAGCGCGACGGCCGGGCCGCCCTGGCTCAGGCGGAAGAAGGCCCAGGCGCCCTCCTGATAACGATCAACGAGAGCCGCTTCGGCAAGCAGCTTCAGATGCCGCGAGATGCGCGGCTGGGACTGCCCGAGAATGTCCGTGAGGTCCGTCACCGTCAGGTCGCCATGCGACAGAAGCGCAAGCAGGCGAAGGCGCGTCGGTTCGCCCGCCGCCTTCAGGATCTCCACGATGTCATCCAGTCCGAGTTTGTCGCGCATGATTTTTCCAATCAAGACATAAAGATATGTTTATGTGATTAAGCCGCGTCGCGCAAGGCAAAATCCGTGTCGCCGATCTTTCCATCAACAGGCCCAAAGAAAAACCCCGGCAAGCCGGGGTTTTTCAGAAAAGCCGAATGATCGGCCCGATTTGCCTATGGCCGCATGCCTGCGGCCTCAAACGATCAGCGCGTCAGGCGCTTGTAGGCCTGGCTGCCGGGGTTGAGGGCATCGGGACCGAGACGGCGGACCTTGTCCTCTTCATAGTCTTCGAAGTTGCCTTCGAACCATTCGACATGGCCGTCGCCTTCGAAGGCCAGGATATGCGTCGCCAGACGGTCGAGGAACATGCGATCGTGGCTGATGATGATCGCGCAGCCGGCGAAGTTTTCCAGCGCGCTTTCGAGTGCACCCAGCGTTTCCGTGTCGAGGTCGTTGGTCGGTTCGTCGAGCAGCAGAACGTTGCCGCCGGCCTTCAGCATCTTGGCGAGGTGCACGCGGTTGCGCTGGCCGCCCGAGAGATTGCCGACCTTCTGCTGCTGGTCGCCGCCCTTGAAGTTGAAGGCGCCGCAATAGGCGCGCGAGTTCATTTCGAACTTGCCGAGCTTGACGACTTCCGCCCCACCGGAGATTTCCTCCCATACGGTCTTGTTGCCATCGAGCGCATCGCGGCTCTGGTCGACATAACCGAGATGCACGGTGTCGCCGATGCGGATCGAACCCGCGTCCGGCTTTTCCTGGCCGGTGATCATCTTGAACAGCGTCGACTTGCCCGCACCATTCGGGCCGATGATGCCGACGATGCCGCCCGGCGGCAGCTTGATCGACAGGTCGTTGATCAGCGTGCGACCCTCAAAGCCCTTCTTGATGCCTTCCAGCTCGATGACCACATTGCCGAGACGCTCGGATACCGGAATGATGATCTGCGCATCGCCGGGCCGGATGTTCTCGGCTGCATCGACCAGCTGCTCATAGGCCTTGATACGGGCTTTGGACTTGGCCTGGCGAGCCTTCGGGCTGGAGGCGATCCATTCCTGTTCACGCGACAGCGCCTTCTGGCGGCCGGCTTCCTCGCGGCTTTCCTGCTGCATGCGCTTGGCCTTGGCCCGCAGATAGGCGGAGTAGTTGCCTTCGTAGGGAATGCCGCGGCCACGGTCGAGCTCGAGAATCCAGCCCGTCACGTTGTCGAGGAAGTAGCGGTCGTGGGTGATCATCATCACGGCGCCCGGATAGTCGCGCAGGTGCTTTTCCAGCCAGGCGATGGTCTCCGCGTCGAGGTGGTTGGTCGGTTCGTCGAGCAGCAGCAGATCCGGTTGCGAAAGCAGCAGGCGGCAGAGCGCGATACGGCGGCGCTCACCACCCGAGAGCAGCGTGACGTCGGCGTCCTTCGGCGGGCAGCGAAGGGCTTCCATCGCCATCTCGACCTGCTGCTCCAGATCCCAGAGGTTCTGGCTGTCGATGATGTCCTGGAGCTTGGCGCCTTCGTCCGCCGTCTCGTCGGAATAGTTCATCATCAGTTCGTTGTAGCGGTCGAGCACGGCCTGCTTGTCGGCCACACCTTCCATGACGTTCTCGAAGGCAGTCTTGGCCGGATCGAGCTTCGGCTCCTGCTCCAGATAGCCGACGGTCGCGCCTTCGGCGAGCCAGGCCTCACCGGTATATTCCTTGTCCTGACCGGCGATGATGCGCAGCACCGTCGACTTACCCGCACCGTTCGGGCCGAGGATACCGATCTTGGCATCGGGATAGAACGACAGGTTGACGTTCTCGAGGATTTTCTTGGCGCCGTAGGCCTTGTTGAGCCCCGACATATGATAGATGAACTGGCGTGCCATGCGAACGTGCTCCGGATCGGACGAATTTGCCCGCTATGTAGGGTAATTCTCCGCCCGCGGCAATCAGCGATAGCCGCGGCGCACAGGCGAATGGCAATCAAATCGTCCAGCCGGCGACCCGGGCGCGAACCGCAAGAGACCACGCGACGACAACAGCCGTGTCATTCGCTGCCATTTGAACCAGCGTTCGCCGCAGACAGGCTCACCGTCGAAACGGCGAGATCGCAGGCGGGTGCGAACTGCTCCGCCTTGTCGTCCCGATAAATGCATTCGAAATTGTAAGCCTTGCCGTCACGCACAGTGAAAACATAGCGGTTGATCGCGACGTTTTTGAAGCGTTTGTTGGTGAACACCATGTCTACGGCGGGCTGGCCGAGCATGGTGGTCATGGCCGAAGATCTGAGCCTGATGGACGGCAGCACGGCAATGACCTTCGTGAATTCGTCGACGATGGCCTGGCGGTTGCTCTCGCTGACACCGACGTAATCACCGGGATCACGCGGCCCAAGGAAGGTGATGAGCACATCACCATTGTCCATGCTGGACGCCGTGACACCGGTGACATCACCGGTGCCGTCAGCAAACATATGACTGAGTGCAAAGCCACCCGGATACTGGAAACTGTATGCCCCATCGGCAGCCCGAAAGGTCTGGATACCCTGCGCAAAGCCTCCGATGGGGGCAGCGAAGGCAAACATGAGCAACACGGTACGAACGACGAAAGCCATGGAACGCCCCTGATATGCGGCCTGCCAGGAGGAAGACGTCTCCGTCGGACAGGGCTTCAGATTTCATTGATCAGAACCAAGCGGCATTCCGTTCGGCCTTCGCTGGAGAGATGGTTTTCGCACCCCGGACGCCCATGCAGAATGGGCGTGCGCACCGCAAGCACGAGAGAGCGCATTTCTAAGCCGACAGCGGCTGAATGTCGATTGGCCCTAGCCCGCCTGCGCCACACCCGTCGTGCCCTCGGTGCAGCGCGACTTGGTCGGTGACGCCCCATCGATCAGCATCTCCAGCGCGCCTTCGCCTGCCGCAAGGCCAATGGTCAGGCCGATGACGATGGGCTTGCCATCGGCACCCTTGCGGCAACTGAGACGCACGCGCTCGCCGCTGTCAGGGCCGAAAGCCTTGTCGAAGGCGGCGCGAACCTCCGCAAGCGTGATTGTCGCCCCGGCCCTTTCGGTGAAAAGCGTGCGCACCGGAGAGGCATTCAGCTGGTCGAGCAGGTCCAGCGAGCGGCTGTAGTAGACCTCCGCTGATGCCGCGACGCAGCTGCCGCTTCGCAGCCATTGCTGGCGGTCGAGGCCGAGCTTTGCGGCGGGCATGGCAACGAGCAGGCGGTCCTTCGTGGCGGATGCCAGCACGATCTCCGGCAGGTCCGTCCATTTGCCCTTACGCGCCTTCTGCTGGAGCGCGGCATCGATACCGCAATAGCTCTTTCGCGCCTGGAAGCGGCTCAGCAGCGAAAACTGCTTTGCCGCCGGCGACGTCATCGCGAAATCGGCGCAGCCACGGCTTTTGGGCCGCGCCGCGCAATAGCCGGGCTGCCAGCTGACGGAAAGGACTTCCCGCGCCATGACCTTTGTCGGCGCGGACTGCGCGACAGCGGGTGGCGAGAGACCAAGATAGGCAAGACATAGCATAAGAAAGCAGAAGGCGGCTTTGAACGGCAAGGCAGCATTCGTCATCATGACAGGCTCCCGAATGAGAACAAAACAAGATCATATACAACCAAAAATTAGGTAAACGCAACCATAAATCGGATAAATCGCGAAATACGGGAGGTAAATCAAAAATACACGCCGCATCCCATTGTCTTTGCATGGCAAATCGCGTTGACCTCTAGGGAAGTGGAGGATGGGCCGTGTTTTCAGAGGTTGAGACGCTCAAGAGCGCAACCGGCGCCACGCTCGCGCTACGCCACGAGGCGGCGCGTGGTGAACCGCGCGGCATCCTGCTTTTGAGCCATGGCCTGGCCGAACACAGTGCGCGCTACGCCGCCTTCGCGGCGCGCATGGCGGGCGAAGGGCTGCATGTCTATGCGCATGATCATCGCGGCCACGGTTTCACCACGGCGCCGGATGCGCCGCTCGGCCAGTTTGCACCGCGAGACGGTATTTCGCGGGTGGTCGCGGATATGCGCACGGTGCGCGACCATGCGGTTTCCCGCCATCCCGGCCTGCCGGTCGTGCTGTTCGGCCATTCGATGGGCGGGCTCATGGCGCTTGCCTTCGCCGAGGCCCACCCGGCCGATATCGACGCGCTGGCCGTCTGGAATTCCAATCTCGAACCCGGTTTTGCCGGGCGCATCGCCCAGGTGGTTCTCGCCGCCGAGCGTATGCTGAAGGGCTCCGACGTGCCAAGCGGCATCCTGCCACGCCTCACCTTCGCCGCCTGGGGCAACAAGATCGCCGGCCACCGCACCGCTTTCGACTGGCTGTCGCATGAGGCCGCCGAGGTGGATGCCTATATCGCCGACCCGCTCTGCGGCTTCGATATCAATGTTTCCATGTGGATCGACATCTTCGCCGTCACCTTTGCCGATGCCTCGGACGAGGGCCTTGCCCGGCTGCCGAAAAACCTGCCGATCAACCTCGTCGGCGGGGACGAAGATCCCGCCACCGATGGCGGCAAGGCGACGCTGGCTTTTGCCGGGCGACTGAAAAAATCACGGCTTGAGGACGTCACGACAACGGTCTATCGCGGAATGCGCCACGAAACGCTGAACGAAAGCCCTGCCCTGCGCGATCCCGCCATCGAAGCCTTTGCCGGCTGGTGCCGGCGGGTCACCGCCGAAAAGCGACGGGTTCCGGAACACACATGACCGCATCTGCCATCACGCCGCCGCGCCAGGAGATCGGCTTCGGGCTCCTCCTCATGGTGCTCTCGGTGCTCATCTCGCCGATCATCGATATCTTCGCCAAGCTTGCGGTGACAGCCGTTCCGGCAACCGAGATCACCTTCGTGCGCCTGCTGTTCCAGATGACGGTGCTGGGACCGATCTGTCTTTATCGCGGCACGCTGTTCGACGTGACCTGGCGCAAGATGGGCCTGCATGCCGCCCGCGGCCTGCTGATGGCGGTCACCATGATCAGCTTCGTCACGCCGCTTGCGGTAATGGAGGTGGCCGATGCCATTGCCATCTTCTTCGTCGAGCCGATCATCCTGACCATTCTCGGCGCGATTTTCCTCAAGGAAACCATCGGCTGGCGGCGTTATTCGGCCTGCGGCGTCGGCTTCTTCGGGTCGCTGCTGGTCATCCAGCCCAGCTTGCAGGAAGTGGGCTGGATCGCACTTCTGCCGGTCGTCGCGGCCTTTTCGCTGGCACTGTTCTTCCTTCTGACGCGCCTTGTCGCACAAAAGGAGGACCCGTGGTCCATGCAGTTCTATGCCGGCCTCTGGGGTGCGCTCTTTGCCGGCCTGCTGCTTTTCTTCGGCAGCCGCGCCGGCATCGCCTTCCTGTCGCCGGTCATGCCGGACATGAAGCACACGCTCTATATCGCGGGTGCCGCCGTTGCGGCCACCATTGCCGGCGTGCTCGGCGTCTATGCCTACCGCTCGGCCCCCGCCTCGACGCTCGCACCGCTGCAATATCTCGAGATCGTCTCGGCAACGATCCTCGGCTGGTTTGTGTTCGGCGACCTGCCGGATGCGCTGAAATGGCTCGGCATCGCCATCATCATTGCATCGGGCCTCTACGTCATCTGGCGTGAGCGGCAACTCAACAAGACAGGGGCGGCGGCACCCGTCTCGGCCCCCATCTGACAAAGGCCAGCTGGCGCCCGCTTTGGCAGGCATCAAGTCAGTCTCAGGCGTCATGATCTCTTCCCGGCCTTCGGCTTTCGTGCCTGCCGGCTTTTTGTTATCCAAGGGAAAACGGGAGGAAAGCCCGGCGGTCGGCCGTCTGCGCCGGTCACGAGGAGGAGTACACGATGGAGAAGTCGAACCTGCCGCTGTCGGGCATCAGGGTCATCGAGCTGGCGCGCGTTCTGGCAGGCCCTTGGGCCGGGCAGATGCTGGCCGATCTCGGCGCCGACGTCATTAAAATCGAAAACCCCGACGGCGGTGACGATACGCGTGCCTGGGGTCCGCCCTTCGTGATGGGCAAGGACGGGGAGAACCTTTCGGCCGCCTATTACCACTCCACCAACCGCGGCAAACGCTCGATCACCGTCGACCTGAAGACCGAGGAAGGCCGCGAGACCGTTCACCGCCTCATCGCGACCGCCGATATCGTCATCGAGAATTTCAAGGTCGGCGGCCTCACCAAATACGGGCTGGACTACCAGAGCCTCGCAAAGAAGCACCCGAAGCTCATCTACTGCTCGGTCACCGGCTTCGGCCAGGATGGCCCCTATGCCGCCCGCGCCGGCTACGATTACATCGTGCAGGGCATGTCCGGCTTCATGTCGGTCACGGGCGCGCCGGACGGCGAACCGATGAAGGCCGGTGTGGCGATTGCCGATATCTTCACCGGCATCTATGCCGTCACCGCCATCCAGGCCGCGCTCATCCATGTCATGAAGACCGGCCAGGGCCAGCATGTCGACATGGCGCTGCTCGATGTGCAGTCCGCCGTCATGGCAAACCAGAACATGAACTTCCTCGCTTCCGGCAAGGCGCCAACGCGGCTCGGCAATGCGCATCCGAACATCTCGCCCTATGAGGTGGTGCCAGCCTCCGATGGCCATATCATCCTCGCGGTGGGCAATGATGGGCAGTTCCGCAAGCTGTGCGGTATCCTGAAACTCACAGGTGTGCCAGAAGACGAGCGTTTCGCCACCAACCGCGCCCGCGTCGCAAACCGGATCGAGGTGCGCCGCCTCGTCACGGAAGCCACAGTCACGCTCAGCAAGGCCGAACTGCTCGATGCCTGCGAACGAGAGGGCGTGCCGGCCGGGCCGATCAATTCGATTGCCGAGACTTTTGACGATCAGCAGGTCAAGGCGCGCGGCATGCGCGTCGATCTGCCGGATGCCGACGGCAATCTTATTCCCGGTGTACGCACACCGATCGTTTTCTCCGGTACGCCGCTCGTCTACGATCGCCCCAGCCCGCGGCTCGGCGAACATACCGATGCCGTGATGGCGGAACTCGCAACGCTTGAAGCAGGAAAGAAAAGCGCATGAAGACCGGTGGCCAGTTGATCGTCGACGCCCTCGTTGCCAATGGCGTCAAGCGCGTCGCCTGCGTGCCGGGCGAAAGCTATCTCGCGGTGCTCGATGCGCTGCATGACACGGATGTGGACGTGCTCGTCTGCCGCCAGGAAGGCGGCGCTGCGATGATGGCCGATTGCTGGGGGCGCCTGACGGGCGAGCCCGGCATCTGCATGGTCACGCGCGGTCCGGGCGCCACCAATGCCTCGGCCGGCCTGCATATCGCACGGCAGGATTCCATTCCGATGATCCTGTTCATCGGCCAGGTGCAGCGCGATGCGCGCGAGCGCGAGGCGTTCCAGGAGGTGGAATACCGCCGCGCCTTCACCGAGGTCGCCAAATGGGTGGCGGAGATCGACGATGCCCGCCGCATTCCGGAATTCGTCACCCGCGCCTTCGCCGTCGCCACCTCGGGCCGCCCCGGCCCCGTCGTGCTGGCTTTGCCGGAGGACATGCTGACGGACGAGGTCGAGACGGTCGAGCCGAAGGCCTATATGCCGGTGGAGGCTCATCCCGGCCGCAAGCAGATCGCCGAACTGACACGCCTGCTCGAAGCCGCCGAACGGCCGCTCGTCATTCTGGGCGGTACGCGCTGGTCTGAGCAGAGCGTCACGGCCTTCACGGAGTTTGCCGAGCGCTGGTCGCTGCCGGTCTCCTGTTCGTTCCGCCGACAGATGCTGTTCGATCACCAGCACCCTAACTATGCCGGCGATAGCGGCATCGGCATCAACCCCGCGCTGGGCAAGGAAATCCGCGAGGCGGATCTCGTCGTGCTGCTCGGCGGCCGCTATTCCGAAATGCCGTCCTCCACCTATAGCTTGCTGCAAAGCCCCTACCCCGCGCAGAAGCTGGTGCATGTCTATCCCGATCCGTCCGAACTCGGCCGCGTCTATCGCCCGGACCTCGCCATCTGCGCAGCGCCGGAGGATTTCGTTGCAGCGCTTGACGGCGTCTCGCCGAAGAGCACGCCGCGCTGGGCCGCCCGCACCGTCGCCATGCACGAGTCCTTCCTGAAATGGTCCACGCCCCCGATGGCCGGTCCCGGTGCCGTGCAGATGGGCCCGATCATGGCCTGGCTCGAGGACAATGTCGCCGACGACACGATCTTCGCCAACGGCGCCGGCAACTATGCGACGTGGGTGCACCGTTTCCATCGCTTCCGCCGTTTCGCCACGCAGGCGGCGCCGACATCCGGTTCGATGGGCTACGGCCTGCCGGCCGCCGTTGCCGCCAAACAGCTCTTCCCGGAGCGTGAGGTCATCTGCTTTGCCGGCGATGGCTGCTTCATGATGCATGGTCAGGAATTCGCGACCGCCGTGCGCTACAATCTGCCGATCATCACCGTCGTCGTGAACAACGGCATCTACGGCACGATCCGCATGCATCAGGAACGGGAATATCCTGGCCGCGTCAGCGCGACGGACCTGACGAACCCGGATTTCGCGGCCCTTGCCATCGCCTATGGCGGCCACGGCGAGACGGTGGAAAAGACGGAGGATTTTGCCGCTGCTTTCCTGCGCGCCCGCGCCAGCGGCAAGCCGGCGATCATCGAGGTAAAACTCGACCCCGAAGCGATCACGCCGACGCGCACGCTTTCAGATATCCGCAGCGGGAAGTGATTTCCGAGGGGCGGTGAAAACCGCCCCTTTCCCGATCAACCGCGAAGGTGCTGGGCCTGTTCGTAGGTCTTGGTCGAGCGCATGCCGGAGCGGCAATAACCGAGCATCGGGCGCGGCAGGTCGTCGAGTGCATCCATCATGCCGTTGACGGCTTCCGCCGTCACGCCCATCGGGCCGACGGGAACATGGGCGGTCTGGATGCCGAGCTCCTGCGCGCGGGCGGCAATGGCGGCAAATTCAGGCTGGCCGGCCTCTTCGTGGTCGGGACGATGGCAGACGATGGACTTGAAGCCCATGGCGGCGACCGCATCGACGTCCTCGACGGTGATCTGGCCGGAGACGGAATATTCGTCGTTGATCTCACGGATATCCATGGACAGGTCCTTTCGCAATTGGTGCGTTCCCGTTTAAGCCCGCACCTTAGAGGCGTCAATCATGCAAAATCTAGCGGATTTCTAGGGAAAGGGCGTAATCGACGCTCTCTCCCTGTGAAAATGCCTCTGCCTCACCCGAGGCGATGAGCTCTTCGCGGGACGCAAGGCGGTGCGAAACCGGCTCGATGCCGAGCACGGCGCAGCCCGGCGACTGGTTCCGCCAGACCTGAAGATAGGGCAAGGTATCGGTTCGGAAGCGGATGACCATGCTGCGGCCGTCGAGAGCCGCGATCGGCCCGATCGCGATTTCCGCCCAGCCATGCTCGGCCGTCTCGGCCGCCGGCACGCAGAAGATCTTCATGTCGCCGTCATCGAAGCGCCACGGCAGGCTGCCACCGGGCAGCATCGCGCCGGTCAGTCGCGTGGTCTCGTCGAAAAGGCCGGTGCCGAAATTGATGTGGTACATGGCAAACGGCGGCCAGGCCTTCTCGCCGCTGTTGAAGACGGTATCGTCGAGCGTGATATGGCCGGTGCGCCGGTCGGCACGCCAGCGGCGCACCAGTTCGGCCGTACCGCCATGGGCGAGCGACACGGCGACACGCCCTTCGCAGATCACCTCGCCCTCGTCCTCCTCGATCAGGATATCCTTCGCCGGATGGGAGGAGAGCGAGCCGTGCAACGGGTAGCGTCGGCCGTCGGTCGCGCCTTCGATCGGCACCGGATGGCGGATATGATCCGGTCCGCAGGTGAACAGGAAACCCGGCAGCGCCTTGTCGATGCGCGGATCGCCGTCGGAGGGAACGGCCGATCCCGGCGCGAGATCGACGCCGTGAAAGAGCGCGCTGCCGACATCCAGCGCCGACTGTGGCGTCAATTCGAGACGAAAGGACTGGTCTGGCGTTTCCGCGGTCAGGGCGAAGGTCATCCAAAACTCCGGCAAAAGGCGATAGAGCGGGGCATGCTAATGGGAACGTTTTGCCCGCGCCACCGTTAGCCCGCTGTCGGCACACAATTTTTAGCCGGCACAAAAAGCCCGATCACAAGTTTTTGCAGGCAGCGTTGACGTTACGTTCACCATCGATTCAGTTTTTCCATATTAAGGTCTGAATTGAAGTGTTCCGTCCGCGCGATATGTGCAAGCTGGCAGGTCAAAAGTCGTGAATTCTATATTGAGAACAAGCATTTCGCTCCTTATGGCGGCATCCTTCACGGGAATCGCTTTGGCGCCTGCGCATGCACAGCAGTCCACCCGCGATACGGTCCTCGTCTCGCCGGAAGGCGATATTCTCGATTATATCCCCAACGACGGCAGCGTGCGCTGGGCACGCGACAGCCGCGGCAACACGGTTCTCGTCGATAATTGGGGTAGCGTCGTCGCCACCGCCATGCCGGCCGACCGCTATTTCGCGCGCAACAACAATCCTCGCCGCGACCGCTATCGCGAGGTCAGCGGCTATCCGGAAACCAATCCGGATTATTTCCCGCCCGCCCCCTCGTCCGATTTCGGCGACGACCTGACCACCAGCTCCGTGCCGGAAATGCGCGAGGCGCTACCGGGTGACATCGAGCGCCAGACGCTGCCCGATGCCGACTTCAATTCGCAGCAGATGCCCGACTTTTCCAACGGCACCGACGACAGCGCCGCCCTGCCAGAGACCACGGACCCGAACGCCGAATTCGTGCCCGGCCCGAAGTTCCAACCGGCGACAGCGCTCGGCAAGATGTCATCCGCCGAGATCACGGCCCTTCAGGTGTTTCTCGATCGCGAAGGCTTCTCGCCGGGCGTGATCGACGGCAAGAAGGGCTCGAACGTCACCAAGGCGATCGAGGCCTGGCAGAACGCGACGGGCGAGACGCTCGATCCGAACAATGCCGACGACATCCTGGAGCGGCTGCGCCTGTCCGGCGGCATGGCCTTCACGACCTATGAGATTACCGCGGCGGACGCCGCCGGCCCCTATGTTGCGTCGATCCCGGAAGATTACGCCCAGAAGGCCGCGCTGCCGCACCTCTCCTACACCTCGACCACCGAAATGCTGGCCGAGAAATTCCATATGGACGAGGCCTATCTCAAGGAGATCAATCCGGGCGTCGATTTCACGATCCCCGGTACGATCGTCAAGGTCATCGACACCGGCACGCCCAAGACCGGCAAGGTCGCGAAAATCCTCGCCGACAAGGGCCGCAAGCAGGTTCTCGCCTATGATGAAACCGGCACGCTGATCGCCGCCTATCCGGCCAGCATCGGCTCGGCCGATACGCCTTCACCGTCCGGTCTGGTCACGGTCGAGCGCATCGCGCTGAACCCTGGCTACACCTATAACCCGAAGATCAACTTCCAGCAGGGCGCCAACAACAAGGTACTGACCCTGCAACCCGGCCCGAACGGCCCGGTCGGTACCGTGTGGATCGCGCTCTCCAAGCCGACCTACGGCATTCATGGCACACCGGAACCGTCGAAGATCGGCAAGACCCAGAGCCATGGCTGTATCCGCCTGACCAACTGGGACGCCACCGAACTTGCCAAGATGACGAGCGCGGGCGTGACGGTCGAATTCGTCGACTGAGACGTTGCCATCAACCAAAGACGAAGCCGGTCCATTGGGCCGGCTTTTTTCGTTTCCCGGCTCCCGATTGGCGAACCTCAAAACAAAAGGCCGGCCAGAACCGCCCGGCCTTTTGCTTGGTTTTATAAAGACGGCTTATGCCGCGCGACTGTATCCGGAACCCTTCGCCGGCTGGGCAGTGCCGCCGGTGCGGAAGGCGCTGAGCTGGGCGGCGATGGAGGCGGCCTCCTGCGTCAGGGCCTGGCTCGCCGCATTGGCCTCTTCTACCATGGCAGCGTTCTGCTGGGTGATCTGGTCCATGGCGTTGACGGCCTGGTTGACGGCCTGCAGGCCCGTCGCCTGCTCCGCTGTGCTGGAGCGGATGGTATCGAAGACGCTGCTGACTTCCACAACCTGCGTCACGATGAGCCTGAGAGAATCCGCAACCTCGTTGACCGAGCGCACGCCATCCTCGACCTGGCCATGCGACTTGGCGATGAGGTTCTGGATATCCTTGGCCGCATCGGCGCAACGCTGGGCGAGTGCGCGCACTTCCGAGGCGACGACGGCAAAGCCGCGACCCGCCTCTCCCGCACGTGCTGCCTCGATGCCGGCATTCAGCGCCAGAAGGTTGGTCTGGAAAGCGATCTCGTCGATCACCTCGATGATATTGGCGATGGTCGAGGATGAGGCCTGGATTTCGCCCATGGCGGTGATCGCCTGCGCCACCACCTCGCCGCTGCGCTCGGCGTTGCCGCGTGCAGCCTGCACCAGCGCATTCGCCTCGTTGGCGCTCTGCGCCGTCTGGCGCACGGTGGTGGTGACTTCCTCAACGGCCGCCGCCGTTTCCTCGAGATTGGCCGCCTGCCGCTCGGTGCGCTTGGCGAGGTCGTCAGAGGCCGCGGCAATCTCCTGCGCACTCAGATGGATCGAGCCGGCGCCGACGCCGATATTGCCGATCGTCTGTGACAGCGTGGAGATGGCGTGGTTGAAGTCGTCGCGCAGGGTCTCATAGGCCTCCGGCAGCGCACCGGTGATGCGCGCTGTCAAGTCGCCATCCGAAATGCGCTTCAGTGCGGCGCCGAAACTGTCGCTGACGAGCCTGCGCTCTTCGGCCAGCACCTGCGCCTGCACTGCCTGCTGCTTGGTGACATCGGATGTGTCCATATAGACGGAGATCGACAGGTCCATGTCGAGGAACATCGCCTTGAGCAAGCTAGAGAAGCGCGCCGCGAATTCTTCCGGTTCGATCTCCCGCCGCGAGAAAAGGCCGCCCTTCGGCCAGAGCGATTTGACGGCTTCCGTAAGGAGATGTTCGACGATCAGCGCGTAGCCGCCGATATACCAGCGCGGCTCCAGCCCGATGCGGGCATGCACATGGCCGATCGTCTGGACCTTGGCGGCATAATCACGCGTGAAATCGCCAGCGGCGATATTCGCCCAATGGCCGAGCTGCGCATTCTTGGCGCGGTCGATATGCGCATCGTTGGAGAAGAGGTGATTGACCTCCGGGCTCTTGCGCACGACACCGTAGAACTTGTCGAGCGCCGGCCCCAGTTCCTTTTCTATAAAGGGTTTGAGGCTGCGCAGGCGCTTCAGCGCGGCCTCATCGAGGCCGAGATAATCCAGGCGGCGGGCGATGTCGTGGTTCTGGCTGGCGGTCCCGGAGGCTGGCTTCATGCTGAAAGTCCTGGCGGCAAGAGGAGAAAGCGACGATCGTTCAGCAGGCCGGCAATACCAAAGGCATCGTCACGCCCGCGACCCGTCATGGGTCCATGGGAACAAGCTTTCCGATGCCATATCCCTAGGTGGGGCATGGTAAAATGTTCATTACCAGCTTTGCTTTTATTCAAGAAAACGGCTGCGCCATTGGTCGCAGCCGTTTCTGACAGTCATCAAGTCCAGCCGCTTATGCCGCGCGCTGGATCGTCCGGAAGAAGCCCCGCTCGGTGGCGACGCGCTTGCGCGACGGCATGAGGCGCAGCACCTCCTCGGCAAAGAGACGGGCGTTTTCGCGCGCTTTGTCGAGGTTGCTCACCTTGGCCGGATCCATCGAATAGAACGTGCCGCCACAGTCGAAAATATCGCGGAAGGCGGTGCGCTCGGCGATCGGCGTATCAAGGACCGTCACACCACGGGCGGACAAAAGCGACTTGATCGCCGTCATCGCGCGGGTCGTCACCATGGCGTTCATACGGGTCAACACGACGGAATGGTTGATGCGGATGCCGGCTTTCTCGTCGAGCTGCTTCAGGAGTTCGAGGATCTGTGCGCCGCCCCGCGCATCCATCGCGCAGCCCTGCACCGGGATCATCACATGATCGGACAGGCCGATGGCGGTCGCGACCAGCGCATCGCGAGCGCCGGCGAGGTCGATGATGAAATAATCCGTCGTATCGCGGTTCTCGCGGATATGGCACTGGAGGGAGGCCATGGAGACTTCGGAGATCACGACGATGTTGCGCTGGCGGCCGGAAATCTCGTGCCAGTGGCTGATCCAGCGCTGCGGATCCGCATCGAGAATGGTGACGCGGTGCCCTTGGCCTGCAAGCTCGGTGGCCAGGATGAGCGCTGCGGTGGTCTTGCCCGCACCGCCCTTGGCATTGGCAAATGTGATGACTGGCATGTCTGTCCTCGTAAAATGCTTTCGAGCCTGCTCATCGCTCTCGTCAGGCGCCCCGGTGGAGATGGCACCCGCTTAATCAAATCTTTCAAAAGATGGTTAACGAAATGGAAATTTGCGGATCGCGAAGATTAATGAGACCGCTCGGTAAAATGGACATCAGCGAAGAAAAAGCCTGGACAACCGGCATTTTCCGCGCTTCTGTCAATTGTTAACGGTAAGAATTCAGGGCGCAGGAGCGGCTATTGCAAGCTGGACTGTCCGCAAGGGAGCGCCGGCCTCGGCCCGCGCCTGAGGCTTCCGGCCCGCTTCCGCCGCAGCAAAGCGCAGCACCTCGTCCGCAAGAGCCTGCATGTTGAGGATCGCCTTGTCGAGATTGCTGGTCCGGCCAGCGGCAATCGAATAGAGCGTCCCGCCCGTCTCGAACATGTCGCGAAACGCGGCGCGCTCGATGACCGGCGTGCCGATGACGGGGATTTTCGCTCCGTACAGCAGGGCCTTCACGCTGCGCAGCGCACGGGTGGTCACCAGCGGATTGACGCGCGACAGCACGACCGCACGATTGATCGGCTTGTGCGAATTGGCGCTGACGAGATCGATGAGTTCCAGCACATGCGCGGCCCCGCGGCTGTCCATTGCACAGCCCTGCACCGGCACCAGAACGAGATCGGAAAGCCCGGCGGCGAAGGCGACGAGCGCGTCGCGCGCGCCCGAGAGATCAATGACGATATGCGCGTGCGTGGCGCGCAGCGCCTTGAGGTACCCGGCGAGATTGGAAACGGCAAGCGCATCGACCAATGTCAGCCCCTCGCCGAGCCGCGCCGTGCGCGCCCAGTCGGCGGCAAGCTTCAGGTCGTCGCAATCGAGAAGGGCGGTGCGTTCGCCGCGCGCGACGAATTCCGTCGCCAGCAAGACCGCTGCCGTGGTCTTGCCCGAGCCACCCTTGACGTTCGCTACCGATATGACAGCCATTGCACTACCGCCGCCTCGGACCGTCTGGTTGCACCGGGAGCGGGCAAATCATGACAGTCGCATGACATTCTGATGACAGACATCATGCGACGCAATTGGTAACCATTGTCATAAAAAATCGGGGCGGCGGTCGATTGACCGCCGCCCCGAAAATCAACTCACCGAACTCAGATGCACTCGACGAAGAGGCGCTTGGCCGCGTCGAGCGTCAGTTCCACCGGGTTGCCGCCGGCCGTCGGGTCGACGATGGCCATTTCCGACATTTCGTCGATGCGATCCGTGCCAACGCCGAGCGCCGAGAGCTTGTCCGGCACGCCGAGTTCTTCGCGCAGGCGCAGCACGTATTCGAAGAAACCATCGAAGCCGCCGGCAATGCCGAGATAGGCGGCAGCGCTGTTGATCTTCGCCTCGATGGCCGGGCGGTTGAAGGTCAGCACCGGCGGCATCACGACGGCATTGGTCATGCCGTGATGCGTGTTGTAGATCGCGCCAACCGGGTGCGACAGCGAGTGGATCGCGCCCAGGCCCTTCTGGAAGGCGACGGCGCCCATGGCGGCCGCCGACATCATATGGGCGCGGGCTTCGATATCCGTGCCGTCCTTATAGGCGCGCGGCAGGTATTCCTTGACGAGGCGCATGCCTTCGAGCGCGATGCCCTGGCTCATCGGGTGGTAGAACGGCGAGCAATAGGCTTCGAGGCAATGGGCGAAGGCGTCCATGCCGGTGCCCGACGTGATGACCTTCGGCATGCCGACCGTCAGTTCCGGATCGCAGATCGTCACCGAGGGAAGGATCTTCGGGTGGAAGATGACCTTCTTGGTGTGCGTCTCGGAATTGGTGACGACCGAAGCGCGGCCGACTTCCGAGCCGGTGCCGGCGGTGGTCGGCACGGCGACGATCGGCGCGATGCCGGCCGGGTTGGCGCGGGTCCACCAGTCGCCGATGTCCTCGAAGTCCCAGACGGGGCGCGTCTGGCCGGACATGAAGGCGATGGCCTTGCCGAGGTCGAGGCCCGAGCCGCCGCCGAAGGCGACGACGCCGTCATGGCCGCCGTCCTTAAAGGCCTTCACGCCGTCCGCGAGATTCTTGTCGGTCGGATTCGGATCGACTTCGGCGAACATCGCCCGGCCGAGGCCGGCGGCTTCGAGAATGTCGAGCGCGTTCTTGGTGATCGGCATGGTGGAGAGGCCGCGGTCGGTGACCAGCAGCGGCTTCTTCATGCCGACGGCCTTGCAGTGATCGGCAAGTTCGGCGATGCGCCCTGCCCCGAACTTGATGGCTGTCGGGTAGCTCCAGTTGGCGGTGATGGACATTATGCTTTCCTGAAGTGGTAGGATTTCGGACGGGTGAGGTTGTGGAAGCCGATGACGGAGAGCGAGCCGCCGCGGCCCGTTTCCTTCACGCCGGTCCAGCAGAGTGCCGGGTCAAGGTAGTCGGCGCGGTTCTGGAACACGGTGCCGGTTTCGAGGTCGCGGGCGATAGTGGCCGCGCGATCCGAATCCTTCGTCCACAGCGAGACGGTGAGGCCGTATTTGCAATCGTTCATCAGCGCGAGCGCTTCGGCGTCATTCTTCACCTTCATGATGCCGACAGCCGGACCGAAGGTCTCTTCCTTCATGAATTCCATGGAGTGATCGACATCGACGAGGATCTGCGGAGCGACATAGGCACCACCGTCATCGGCCGGGAACAGCTTGGGATCGACCAGCGCCTTGGCGCCACGCGACACGGCGTCGGCGATCTGCGCGCGAACCGTCGCGGCGAAACGCTTGTGCGCCATCGGGCCGAGCGTGGTTTCCGGATCGAGCGGGTTGCCGAGCTTGTAGTTGGAGACCCAGGCGACCGACTTCTCGACGAATTCGTCGTAAAGGTTCTCGTTGACGTAGATGCGCTCGATACCGCAGCAGCACTGACCCGAATTGTAGGTCGCGCCATCCATCAGCGTATCGACGGCGGCGTCGAGGTCCGCGTCTTCCATGACGTAGCCCGGGTCCTTGCCGCCCAGTTCGAGGCCGACGGGCGTGAAGGTGCCGGCAGCGGCGCGCTCGATGGCGCGGCCGCCTTCGACGGAGCCGGTGAAGTTGATGAAATCGAACGAGTTGGCCGCGATCAGCGCCGAGGTCGTATCATGGTCGAGGAAGACGTTCTGGAAGACGTCTTCCGGCACGCCGGCCTCGTTGAAGGCGCGCACGAGACGCTCGCCGACCAGCAGCGTCTGGGCGGCATGCTTGATGATGACGACATTGCCGGCCATCAGCCCAGGCGCAATCGTGTTGATCGCCGTCATGTAGGGATAGTTCCACGGCGCGATGACGAAGACGACGCCATGCGCTTCACGCTCGATGCGGCGCTCGAACTTGGCACTATCCTCGATGACGATCGGCGCCAGCGACGAACCGGCGATCTCGGCGACGTAGTTGGAACGCTCGTTGAAGCCCTTGAACTCGCCGCCGTAGCGGACCGGGCGGCCCATCTGCCAGGCGATCTCAGGCACGATCTCATCGGCCATCTCGTTGACCCGGGCAACACCCTTCAGCACGAGCTGGATACGGTCTTCCAGCGGACGCTTCGCCCAGGCCTTCTGCGCCTTTCTGGCGCGGGCCACGGCGTCCTGAGCGGCGGCCAGAGGCATCGCCTCACGCTCGGCATAAACCGAGCCATCCACGGGGGATATGCATTTGATCACAGTCATGATCGACTTCCTGTTTCCGATATGAATTTTTGCGCCGGACAATAGCCGATCCAGCCGCGCGGCAAATATCCCTGGAGGGTTATGAGCCGGGGCCGGTTCGGCTTTGACTGGCTTGAGCCTTACGCTCTCTCGAAGCCGCGCGCCACCTCCCAATCGGTGATGCGACGATCGTACTCTTCCTGCTCCCATTCGGCAGCGCGAACATAGTGATCGACCACGTCGTCGCCGAAGGCTTCACGCAGCATCTTGGAGTTCTGCAACGCGGCGGAAGCGCCGCGCAGCGTCTTCGGGATCTCGCGGATGTCCTTGCCGCCATAAGCGTCGCCGACGAAGGGCGCCTCAAGCTCCAGCTTCTCTTCGATACCCGCAATGCCGGCCGCGATCAGCGCCGCCATGGCAAGATAGGGGTTGAGATCCGAGCCGCCGACGCGGCATTCGATGCGGATGCCCTTGGTGCCCTCGCCGCACAGGCGGTAGCCGGCCGTGCGGTTGTCCTTGCTCCAGACGGCCTTGGTCGGCGCGAAAGTGCCAGCGACGAACCGCTTGTAGGAATTAATGTAAGGCGCGAGGAAGTAGGTGATCTCGCTGGCATGGGCGAGCAGGCCGGCGACATAGTTCCGCATCAGGTCGGACATGCCGTATTTGGCATCCTTGTCGAAGAACTTCGCTACCTTGCCGTCGAGCGTCCACAGCGACTGGTGGATATGCGAGGAGGAGCCGGCGGCGGAATAGTTCCACTTGGCGAGGAACGTCACCGACTTGCCGCGCTGCCAGGCGATTTCCTTGGTCGCGTTCTTGATGATCGAATGCCGGTCGGCCATCGTAAGGGCTTCGGCATAGCGCACGTTGATTTCCTCCTGGCCGGCCGAAGCCTCGCCCTTGGAGTTTTCGACGGGAATGCAGGCGCCCTGCAGGCCGTTGCGCAGCGCGCGCATTACGTCCTCTTCCTTGGTGGTCTGGAAGATGTGATAGTCCTCGTTGTAGCCCGAGGCGAGGCGCAGGTCCCGATAGCCGCTCTCGCGGGCATCGTCGAAGGATTGGTCGAAGAGGAAGAATTCCAGCTCGCTGGCCATGAACGCCTTGAGGCCCATGGCCTCCAGACGCTTGACCTGCTTCTTGAGGATGGCGCGCGGCGAATGCGGCACTTCCGCGTGGGTGTGGTGGTCGAGCACGTCGCAGAGCACGAGGGCCGTGCCTTCCAGCCAGGGCAGCTTGCGCAGCGTGGCGAGGTCCGGCTTCATCGTGTAGTCGCCGTAGCCGGCGGCCCAACTCGTCGACTTATAGCCGGAGACGGTCTCCATCTCCATGTCGGTGGCCAGCAGATAGTTGCAGCTATGCGTTTCTTCATAGGCGCTTTCGACGAAATACTCCGCCTGGAAGCGCTTGCCCATGAGGCGGCCCTGCATATCGACGAGGCAGGCGAGAACGGTGTCGATGCGGCCCTCGGCAACATCCTTCTTCAGGTCATCGAATGTATAGGTCATGCTCATGGTCGTTGGTCCCAGCAATGTGCCCGGCTTGTGCCGCGCATCGGTCGGAAATGGAAACGGGGGCCGCAGGCGCGGCCCCCGCGCTATTCAACAGGATCAGACCTGGCCGACAGCCTTTTCGGCAGCGGCGATCTCGGCCTTGCGGCGGATGACTTCGTCACCGATCGGCGGGCCCTTGAAGCGGCGGCTTTCAAGACCGAACCAGATGATCGCGGTCAGGACGAGGAAGCCGACGGTGATGTAGAGCGCCCAATCGTTCGGCGGCTGGATGCCGAGGATGAAGATCAGCGCCATAGCAATGACCGACAGGACGGCGAACAACTTGAAGACGCCCTCGCCGAGGTTCCACGGACCCATCTTGTCCCACTTCGAGGTGCCCCACGCGAAGAGGCCGAGCGCGATCGGGATCGCGAAGGAGAAGAACAGGAAGATGACCGTGCAGGACACGACGACGGTGTAGACGGGCGTTTCGCCGATCGAGACGAGCGATGAGCCCCAGACGAACAGAACCGAGAGGATTGAGCCGGTCCAGATGGCGGCGACCGGCGTGCGGTAGCTCGGGCTGACTTTCGACAGGCCGCGCGAGAACGGCAGGCCGCCGTCACGCGAGAAGGCGAAGATCATGCGCGACACCGAAGTGACGGTGGCAAGACCGCAAAGCCACTGCGAGACCAGGATGAGGAAGTAGAGCACATCCTTGATCGCCGGGTTCACCTGGGTGTCCATCGCCCAGAAGAAGACATTCCAGCCCTGCGCGGCGGCAGCCGTCATGCCGTCCGTCGTCGTGCCGTCGGCAAGCGTGGCGGAAGCCGGGATCATCAGCACGAAGGAGCACAGCATGATATAGCCGAACAGCGCCGACCAGAGGACGGAGGAGACCATGCCGCGCGGCACCGAATGGGCTGCCTTGACGGTTTCTTCCGAGGTATGGGCCGAGGCGTCATAGCCGGTGATCGTGTAGATCGGCAGGAGCAGGCCGAGCAGGAACACCCAGGTGCCCGAGTTTTCCGGCCAGACATTGCCGCCGGCCGCGCCTGAGAAGTTGGAGAAGGTGAAGAGGCGGCCGATATCGTAGCTGTCGGCAGCCGCGAGGCAGACAATGGCCAAGAGGATCGACGTCGCGAAGATCAGGTAACCGGAGAAGTCGGTGAGCTTGGCGGTGAGGCCGATGCCCATGTGGTTGACGAGGGCCTGCGCGCCGGTGATGACCGCCAGGAAGATGATCCGGGTGACGGTCGTGTCTTCCATGCCGAAATACGGAGTGCCGAAGGAGCCCATGAAGAAGTAGTAGGTGCCGACATTGATGGCGCCGAGCACGGTGACGAGGCCGAGCAGGTTGAACCAGGCGGTCAGCCAGCCGGTGAAACGGTTGCCGAGGATCGAACCCCAGTGATAGAGGCCGCCGGCCGTCGGGTATGCCGAGCTGATCTGCGCCATGGCGACGGCGAAGACGAGGGAAACGAAGCAACCGACCGGCCAGCCGATGCCGATCGCGGCGCCCCCCGCGCCCGATGTGGCCTGCGCCAGCGAGTTGATGCCGCCGGAGAGAATGCAAATGATCGAGAAGGAAACGGCAAAGTTCGAGAACTGGCTCATGCGCCGTTCGAGTTCCTGCGCGTATCCCATGGAATGCAGGACCTGCATATCCTCATGTTTATCGTTATCGGAATAATCTGACATGTTTTTCCCCTGTATCGACTGGTCCCGGGCGGAATTGCCGGGGGCCGCCTGTGTCTGAGGCCCACGAAATGCGTGGGATATGCGCCGCGGCCATGCCGCTCCCCGGGTCTTTTTCTTGATTATGCGGCAGGAAGGCTCTCGGTGAGCAATCCCGCCAGATAGTCGGCCACGACCCCCTGGCCGACTTCGTCTCGGATGAGGTCGTTTCTGACCTCGATCATCACATTGGGCAGACCGTTTGCCAGGCCATGCTCCCGAAGCGTGTGCGTCACACCGTCTTCCGGCCCATAAGGCTCGTTGCGGCGAACGGTATAAAGACCCGCCGACTTGGCGGCCGCCAGCATGCCGTCGGCAATGCGCGTGTCGGCATCGTGCAGGATACCGATCTCGACCTCTCGCGGCTTGCCGAAATAGACGGGCGTGAAGCTGTGCATGGTCACGATGACCGGCGCCCTGCCCTCGGCGATGCGGCTCTTTACGAGATCGGCGAGCGTGTCGCGGAACGGCAGGTAAAGCGCTTCGGTGCGGGCATCACGCGCCGCCTGGTCGAGCCCGGCATTACCGGGCACGTCGAAGACCTCGCTCTTTTCCGGCATGGCGGCCGGCGATTCCGGCGGGCGGTTGCAATCATAGACGAGGCGGGAAAAGCGCTGGAAAACCAGCGTCGCGTCGAGGCTTTTCGCCATGCGGCGGGCAACGGCGAGCGCACCAGGATCCCAGGCGATGTGGCTCGCCAGCGCCTCCTGCGAGAGGCCGAGCGTGCCAAGCGATTTGGGCAGAAGACGCGACGCGTGCTCGCAGACGAGAATGATCCGGCCGCGGGCAGACACGTTTTCGAGGGCGACGGGGTCGCCCTCCTCTCCAGTCAGAATTCCCATAGCCTGATCCCCTCGACCGGCTTTTTTCGTTAATGAAAAGAATTCTTCACGGATTTGCCGCTGTCAACGGGGTTGTGAAAAAATCTCTTCAAAAAAACATTTGACTCGAATTGTGACAGCGCGTTTTATCTTGAAAAACCCCGGCAAAGACCGGGGCGCAGGGGAATAATTTGACGCTCAACCAAGCATCCATGACGGTGTCGGATGTGATCGGTGCGCATTTTGACGCGTTAACACGCGCCGAAAAGCAGCTCGCCGCATCGCTGCTCGACAACTATCCCGTCTCCGGCCTCGGCTCCATCACGACGGTGGCGGAAAACGCTGGCGTGTCGACGCCGACGGTTGCGCGCATGGTGCAAAAGCTCGGCTTCCGCGGCTTCCCGGATTTCCAGGCCCGCCTGCACCACGAGCTGGAAGCCACGCTGTCGAGCCCGATCACCAAACACGATCGCTGGGCTGCCAATGCGCCCGGCACGCACATCCTCAACCGCTTCGCCGACGCGATCATGACCAACCTGCGCCAGACGCTCTCGCAGGTGGAAACCGCGGAATTCGACGGCGCCGCCGCCCTTCTCGCCGATCGCCAGCGCAGCATCTACATCATTGGCGGACGCATCACGAAGGCGCTGGCCGACTACCTGTTCACCCATCTCCAGGTCATCCGGCCGAACGTCACGCAGATCGCCTCCAATCCCAGTTCCTGGCCGCATTACGTGCTGAACATGAAGGCCGGCGACGTGCTGGTGATCTTCGATATCAGGCGCTACGAGCAGGAGATGGAAACGCTCGGCCGCGCGGCGCGCGAGCGCGGTGTGGAAATCGTGCTTTTCACCGATCAGTGGGCCTCCCCCGTCGCCAAGGCCGCTGCAAAAGTCTTTCGCGTGCATATCGAGGCGCCCTCGGCCTGGGACTCGTCCGTCGTGACGCTGTTCATCGTTGAGGCGCTGATCGAAGCCGTGCAGAGCTCGGGCTGGGAGGAAACCAGCGACCGAATGAAAACGTTGGAGGGCCTCTTCGAGGCCAGCCGGCTTTTTCGCAAACCCCGGCCGGAGGTCCCCGGCAAGTCCTGACAGTCATACGAAAAAACCGAAACAAAACTGTCACATAACGTTCATATGCCCGCAGTATCAGCTTCGCCGAAGTTGACTGACACACCAAAGGAGAACACCCGTGATGTCATCTACGAAACGTCTGCTTTCGCTCTCCACCGCGCTTGCGATCGCGCTGCCGTCGCTCGCTTTCGCCGAGCCGAGCGCCGAGCTGATCGAAGCTGCCAAGAAGGAAGGCATGCTGACGACGATCGCTCTGCCGCACGACTGGTGCGGCTACGGTGACGTCATCGCCTCCTTCAAGGCGAAGTATCCGGAAATCCAGGTCAACGAACTGAACCCGGATGCCGGCTCGGCCGACGAAATCGAAGCCATCAAGGCCAATAAGGACAACAAGGGCCCGCAGTCGCCCGACGTGATTGACGTCGGTCTCGCCTTCGGCCCACAGGCCAAGGCCGAAGGCCTGACCCAGCCCTACAAGGTCTCCACCTGGGACGAAATTCCGGACACCATCAAGGACGCCGACGGCCATTGGTACGGCGACTATTACGGTGTGATGTCCTTCCTCGTGAACAAGGACCTCGTGGCCAACACGCCGAAGGACTGGGCTGACCTCCTGAAGCCTGAATATTCCGGTCAGGTCGCGCTCGCCGGTGACCCGCGCGCCTCCAACCAGGCCATCCTCGCTGTTCTCGCCGCCGGCCTCGGCAAGGGTGCGAAGGCTGGCAAGGAAGCCGGTGAAGCTGGCCTCGGCTACTTCGCCGAGCTGAACAAGGCCGGCAATTTCGTTCCGGTCATCGGCAAGTCGGGCACGCTCGCCCAGGGCTCGACCCCGATCGTCGTTGCCTGGGACTACAACGCGCTCGGCTGGGCCAAGACGCTTAACGGCAACCCGCCGACGGAAGTCGTCGTTCCCGCCTCCGGCGTTCTCGCCGGCGTCTACGTTCAGGCGATTTCGGCCTACGCGCCGCACCCGAACGCTGCCAAGCTGTGGATGGAACACCTCTATTCCGACGAAGGTCAGCTCGGCTGGCTGAAGGGCTATTGCCACCCGGCCCGCTTCAACGCCATGGTCAAGGCCGGCAAGGTTCCGCAGGACCTGATCGACGCCCTGCCGCCGGCAGCATCCTATGAAAAGGCCTACTTCCCGACGCTCGAGGAAGTCGATGCCAACAAGGCTGCCGTCACCGCGGAATGGGACAAGGTCGTCGGCGCGAACGTTCAGTAAACGACATCCTTCGTCGCCCCGGCTCGTTGGCCGGGGCGACGATTGCGGTATGCCAATGACGGCAACCCACCAGAGGTTTTCTTAATGTCATCAGACAGTTCAGCCGCCAGACCGCCGGCACGGGAGCCTTTCCGCCTCCCGTTGCATTGGCTTGGCGCGGCGCCGTTCGCGATCTTCGTCCTGCTGTTCCTGATCATGCCGACGATGCGCATCGTCATCGGGGCGTTCCAGACACCCGAGGGCAGCTTTACCCTGGAAAACATCCGGGGCCTCTTCACGACGTCGATCCTCTCGGCCTACTGGATCTCGATCAAGATCTCCATCGCATCCGCCCTGCTCGGCTGCCTGATCGGCTTTGCGGTCGCTGCCGCCGCCGTCCTCGGCGGCCTGCCGAAATGGATCCGCGGCCCGCTTCTGACCTTTTCCGGCGTCGCCTCCAACTTCGCCGGCGTGCCGCTCGCCTTCGCGTTTCTCGCAACGCTCGGCCCGGTCGGCCTGCTCACGGTATTCCTGAAGACGCAGGTCGGCATCGACCTGCGTGCGCTCGGCTTCAACATCCTGTCCTTCTGGGGCCTGACGGTCACCTACCTGTTCTTCCAGATCCCCCTGATGATCCTCATCATCACGCCGGCCCTCGACGGCCTGAAGCGCGAATGGCGCGAGGCAGCCCAGATCCTCGGCGCCACCAATGCGCAGTACTGGCGCATGGTCGCCTTCCCGATCCTGCTGCCGTCCTTCCTCGGCACGCTGGCGCTTCTCTTCGCCAATGCCTTCGGCGCCGTCGCCACGGCAATCGCGCTCACCGGCTCTTCGCTCAACATCGTGCCGATCCTGCTCTTCGCACAGATTCGCGGCGACGTGCTCGGCAACCCGCATCTCGGCTACGCGCTCGCCTTCGGCATGATCGTCGTCACGGGCATTGCCAACACGATCTACATCTGGCTGCGCGCCCGCAGCGAAAGGTGGCTTAAATGAAGAAGTTCTGGGCCTGGGGCGCCCTCATTTTCGGGCTGCTCTACTTCATCCTGCCGCTCGTCGGCATGACCAACTTCTCGCTGAAGATGCGCCGCGGCGTCTATTCGCTGGATGCCTATGCCGTCGTGCTCGGCGATCCGCGCTTCCAGGAGACGTTCACCTATTCGATCCTGATGGCGCTCGCGACCATCGTCTTCGGCGTGCTGCTCGTCGTGCCCACCGCCTATTGGGTACGGCTGAAACTGCCGGGCCTGCGCCCCTATATCGAGTTCGTCACGCTGCTGCCGCTGGTCATCCCGGCCATCGTCATCGTCTTCGGCTATATCAGGCTCTACAACACCTCGAGCTGGCTGCCGCTCACCGGCACGACGACCGGCACGAACATCCTACTGATGTTCGGCTATGCGACGCTGGCGCTGCCCTATATGTACCGCTCCGTCGATACCGGCCTGCGCTCGATCGACATCGCGACGTTGACGGAAGCCGCCCAAAGCCTCGGCGCCGGGTGGACGACAATCCTTGCCAAGATCATCCTGCCGAACGTGCTGGTCGCGGTTCTCTCCGGCGCCTTCCTGACCTTCGCCATCGTCATCGGCGAGTTCACCATGGCGGCCCTCCTCAATCGTCCGGCCTTCGGCCCTTACATGCAGCTGCTCGGTGCCAACCGCGCCTATGAGCCGGCAGCACTCGCGGTCATGTCGTTCGCGCTGACCTGGGGTTGCCTCGGCCTGATCCAGCTTGTTTCCCGCTTCCAGAAGGGCGCGCAAAGCCCCGCCTAAGGACCTTCCATGAGCTTCCTCAACCTCACCAGCATCCAGAAGTCCTTCGGCCCCGTGCAGGTCGTGAAAGACTTCAACATGGCCATCGAGAAGGGCGAATTCGTCTCCTTCCTCGGGCCGTCGGGCTGCGGCAAGACCACGGTCCTGCGCATGATCGCCGGCTTCGAGACGCCCTCCGGCGGCACGATCACCATCAACGGCAAGAGCCAGGCGAACCTTCGCCCCAACCAGCGCAACATCGGCATGGTGTTCCAGGCCTATGCGCTGTTCCCCAACATGAACGTCGCCGAAAACGTCGCCTTCGGCCTCAAGGTCGCCGGCCGCCCGAAGGCCGAGATCGACCAGCGCGTCAAGGAAATGCTCGGCCTCATCAAGCTCGATCACCTCGCCGACCGCTACCCCTACCAGATGTCCGGCGGCCAGCAGCAGCGCGTGGCGCTTGCACGCGCGCTCGCCCCCAAGCCGCAGGTCCTGCTGCTCGACGAACCGCTCTCGGCGCTCGATGCCAAGATCCGCGTTTCGCTGCGCGAAGAAATCCGCATGATCCAGCAGCAGCTCGGCATCACCACGGTCTTCGTGACGCATGACCAGGAAGAGGCCCTGTCGATCTCCGACCGTATTGTGGTCATGAATGCCGGAAAGGCCGATCAGATCGGCGCACCGGCCGAAATCTATAACCGCCCGGCCACCCGCTTCGTCGCCAACTTCGTCGGCACGCTGAACCTCATCGAAGCCAAGGTCGTCGATCCCGCCTCGAACCGCGTCTCGATCGGCGACCAGGGCGTGACGCTGCGCGAGCCGCTCGGCGCCGTGAAGGCCGGCGACACGATCTCGCTGGCCCTGCGCCCTGAGGCCGGCTCGATTGCCCCCGACGCCAAGGGCGATACCGCGCTGACCGGCGAGGTCATCTCCTCCAACTTCCTCGGCTCGGTCATCCGCACCCGCATGAAGGTCGGCCCATCCGTCATCTCCTTCGACATGTTCAACAGCCCCGGCCTCGTGCCGCCGGCCGTCGGCGAGACCGCGACCCTGCGCTTCACCGCAACCGACCTGTTGATCATCCGCGACTGAGCAATTCCAGCAAAAGTGTGCAACGGTTTTGCGTCCGGAATTGCGCGGCAAAAATGAACATTTTCCAAGTCTTTCCCGAGACTTGGAAAAATCTGTCGTGAATTGCCGTTTTTGCGTCGCCCGCGGATTTGATCCGCGGGCGATTGCTCGTTAATCTTCCATCGTTCTCAGGGCGGGGCGAAAATCCCCACCGGCGGTATCCGGAGCGATCCGGGAGCCCGCAAGCGCCTTTCGCGAATGGAAGGGTCAGCAGATCCGGTGCGATGCCGGGGCCGACGGTTACAGTCCGGATGGAAGAGAGCAAGCAGGACGACCGCCAGTCAGGCGGAATGCCTGCGTGTTCGCCCAAGGGGACCGTTGAAAAATGGCTCAACCCTTGAAAGGCCTTATACATGAATGCGAATGCCACCCCCTCCTCCCGGATCGCTGTCCTCCGTGCCCGCTGGCATGCCGGCATCGTCGATCAGGCGGTCGATTCTTTCGTCGCCGAATGGGCAGCCCTCGGCGGCCGCGCGGAAGACGTTGATGTGATCGACGTGCCCGGCGCGCTTGAAATCCCGCTGCATGCGAAGCTCCTCGCCCGCACCGGCCAGTATTCCGCCATCCTCGGCGTCGCCCTCGTCGTCGACGGCGGCATCTACCGCCATGACTTCGTCGCCGGCACCGTCGTCGATGCCATCGTCCGCGTCGGGCTCGACACCAACGTGCCGGTGCTCTCGGCCGTGCTCACCCCGCACAATTTCCAGGAATCGGAAGCCCATATCGCCTTCTTCCGCGACCATTTCGTCATCAAGGGCAAGGAAGCCGCCCACGCCGCGCGCCAGATCATCGATGCCCGCGCCAAAGTAGCGCTCGCTACCGTCGCCTGAATCGACATGTGAACGGCCGGAATCAGTTCGCAAGGATTCGACGGCAAGCCTTTGAAAAGACGCGGGGAGCCCGGCAGCGATGCCGGGCTTTTCTTTTGGTACCTACCCCTGGATGTTCTTGAGATAGATCGACAGCAGCTGGATCTGCGAGGAGATGCCGAGCTTGCGATAGACGTTGCGCCGGTGGACCTTCACCGTGCCGGTGGAGATATCAAGCTTGAGGCCGATCGATTCCGAGGAATGGCCTTGCAAAACCAGTTCGATGATCGACGCCTCGCGGTCGGTGAGGTTGAGCTTGCGCCATACCTTGTCGGCCTCGCTGACCGGCTCGCTGCGCCGGCCACGCCCCTGCCCCGTCTCGGCGAAACGCCGGGCGAGATCGCTCCAGGCCTGCCGCACGAAGGCTGCGACGAAGGGTTCGGCATCGTTGAGCAGCACGAATTCCTGCGCCGGAAAGACACCGGTCTTCTCGCGACGCATCAGGGATACCACCACCGTTACGCCATCTCCCACCGGCACGAAGAAGCCGAGTTCTTCCGCAAGACGGGTCTGCGAGTAGTAGGTTCGATAATATTCGCTCGAGAAAAAGCGGTCGGGTGCGAGCTCGCGCATGCGGAAAACGCCGGAGCGTCCGGCGCGCGTGGTATGGAAGAATGGATCGAGCAGATAGGGGCCGGCCTGATAAAGCGTCACGAAGATATTGTGATCCTCGGCCTCGAAGGTGCTGAACAGGTCGATCGGCCGCGCCTTGTCGCGATAGGCGAAAATAACGATATCGTCGAAGCGCACGAGCGCGTGCATCATGGCCAGCAGCGTTTCGCCCGCTTGCCGGTCGGAATGCTCCGCATTGCTGGTCCAATCCGCAAGCGACCGGAAAAATGCCGTGAAATCGACCCGCATGGCGTTTTCGCTCCCCGATTTTGGCCGCAGGAGGCGTTTACCGCCGCTGCTCGGGTATACTCCTCCCATAGCCAATTTACGGATAAAATACCTCTCTCGGGGTATATACCAACCCGCCAGCGGATGACTAGCTTTGGCAAGACGGTGGCCAAGGCGACACAGAGCGCCCAGAGACCAACAACCGCAGGGAACAGACGTGATATCCGCCCCAACGAACGACATCGAGTTCCGTTCGGTGACCAAGCGCTATGGCGCGGTGACCGCGGTCTCCGACATCAATCTCACGGTGCCGAAAGGCGCCTTCGTGGCCCTGCTCGGCCCCTCCGGCTGCGGCAAGACGACATGCCTGCGCATGATCGGCGGCTTCGAACAGCCGAGCGAGGGCGAGGTGCTGATCGCGGGCAGCGTTGCCAACGGCGTGCCGGCCTATCGTCGCCCGGTCAACATGGTCTTCCAGCAATATGCGCTCTTCCCGCATTTCGACGTGGAGAAGAACGTCGCCTATGGCCTGAAGCAGCTGCGGCCGAAGCTGCCGGCGGCGGAAATATCCCGCCGGGTCGGCGAGGCCCTCGAAATGGTGCGCCTGTCAGGCTTCGCCAAGCGGCGCATCCATGAAATGTCCGGCGGGCAGCAGCAGCGCGTGGCGCTTGCCCGCGCATTGGTCAACAAACCCTCTGTGCTCTTGCTCGACGAGCCGCTTGCCGCGCTCGACAAGAAGCTGCGCACCGCCATGCAGATCGAGTTGCAGACCCTGCAGCGCGATCTCGGCATCACCTTCGTGCTGGTCACACACGACCAGGAAGAGGCGCTGTCGATGAGCGACCTCGTCTGCGTGATGAGCGCCGGTCGCATTCGCCAGCTTGCCACCCCGCAGGAGGTCTACGACCGCCCGGCCGATCTCTTCGTCGCCGATTTCGTCGGCAAGACCAACCGCTTCGACGGCATGCTGGAAGCAGGCGGCACCGTCCGGCTCGGCAACGGCGCCGCGCTTCCCGTGTCCCGCAATGATCTCGCCCCCGGTGCCGTCACCGTGGCGCTGCGCCCCGAAGCGATCCGCCTGTCGCGCGGAACGGGCAATGCGGCGACGCTGGAAGGCACCGTCACACACCGCATCTTCCTCGGCTCCGCCGCCGAATATTCCATCGCCATCGATGGCTTGGGTGACATGCTCGTCACCGCCGAACGCCAGACACAAAACGACCTCGTCGCGCCGGGCGAGCGGGTCGCAATAAGCTTCGATCCCGGTACAGCGCATGTCTTTCCGGCCTGAGGGAAACAGGCCCGTCACAACAACAAGGGAACAGTGTGATGTCGAAATGGTTCAGAGAGAATGCCCCGATCAGCGCCCGTGATTTGACGGACGAGTTCATGCGGCTGAAACGTGGCTCCGTCAGCCGCCGCCACTTCCTCGGCATTACCGGCCTCGGCCTTGCCGCGGCCGTGCTCGCCCGTCAGCCCGGCTTCCTCGCCTCGCCGGCCTATGCCGAAGACCTGGGCTCCACCATGTCGCTGGCGACCTGGCCGAACTACCACGATCCGGCAACCTTCGAAGCCTTCACGGCTGCAACCGGCGTTGCCGTCGAAGTCAACGTCTTCGGCTCAAACGAGGAAATGCTGGCCAAACTCCAGGCCGGCGGCACCGGCTGGGACCTGTTCGTGCCGACGAACTACACGATCTCCACCTATGCCGGCCTCGACCTGATCGAGCCGCTTGATCTCGCCAAAGTGCCGAATTTCGATCCCAAGACCCAGAACACCCGCTTCACCAATGAGGGCACGGTCGACGGCAAGGTGTTTGCCCTGCCGAAGAACTGGGGCACGACGGGCATCGCCTTCAATTCCGACAAGGTGAAGTCGAAGATCACGAGCTGGAAGGAGTTCTTCGAGGTCGCGCAGGGCGAGGCCACCGGCCGCGCCATGGTACATGACTACCAGCTCACCACCATCGGCAACGCGCTGGTCTCGCTCGGCTTCTCGTTCAATTCCATCAAGCCGGAGGAGCTCGCCAAGGCCGAGGAACTGCTGATCAAGGTCAAGCCGCATCTCTATGCCATCAACAGCGACTACCAGCCCTCGATGCGCGCCACCGATGCCTGGATGACCATGTGCTGGACCAACGACGGTGCGCAGCTCAACCGCGACATCCCAGAAATCCAGTTCGCTCTCGGCACCGATGGTGGCGAGATTTGGTCGGATTTCTACGCGATCCCGAAGAGCGCGGCCAACAAGCCGGCCGGCTATGCGCTGCTCAACTTCCTGATGGATCCGGCGAACGCCGTGAAGGAGCACATCGCCAACGGCGCGCCGACGACCGACAGCCGCGTTCTCGCGCTGCTGCCGGCCGAGATCACCGGCAACAAGATCGTCTATCCCGATGAAGCAGCATTGACCCCGCTGGAATTCGGCGCCGCCGTGACCCTGACCGATCCGGCACGCGCGGAACTGATGGCGCGCTTCAAGTCGGCTTAAGTCGCAAACGGCCCCCGCCCACCGCTTCGCAGGGAGCGGTTAGGCGGACCGGACGGGGGCCGGAATTCTCCAAACACAACACGGATTTCCCATGGCTTTGACGATGACGGCAAAGAGACGGCTTGTGACGACCGCGCTGCTGGCGCCGGCGTCGCTCTGGCTGTTCGTCTTTCTCGTGCTGCCCTTCATCGCCATGGTGGTCTTCTCCGTCGGCGAACGCGGTCCGGCGGGCGGCTATCAGGCGGCGTTCACCTTCGCGCAATATTTGAACCTGCCGGCCCGTTCCGCCGCCTACTGGAACACGCTGCTGCTCGCCCCCGTCGGCGCCTTCTTCTGCCTTGTGGTCGCCTATCCCACGGCCTACTATCTCGCCGTTAAGGCAAACCCGCGCCATCGGCTGCTGCTCGTCTCGCTGGTCGTCGTGCCGTTCTGGACGAGCCTGCTCGTGCGCACCTATGCCTGGATGTATATCCTCGGCTCGCGCGGCATCCCCAACCTTCTGGACATGATCGGCATTGCGGATGTGCGGCTCCTCAACACGCCGGGCGCCGTCCTGCTCGGCATCGTCTACGGCTACCTCCCGCTGATGATCATGCCGATCTATGTCAGCCTCGAAAAACTCGACCGCCGCCTGCTCGAAGCCTCGGCCGATCTCGGCGCGAAGCCGGTCTCGACCTTCTTTTCCGTCACCCTGCCGCTGTCGCTGCCGGGCGTCATGACCGGCGTCGCGCTGGTGACGATCCTGCTGCTCGGCGAATATCTCATCCCGCAGCTGCTCGGCGGCGGCAAGGTCTTCTTCATCGGCAATGCGCTGGTCGATCTCTTCCTGCAATCGCGCAACTGGCCCTTCGGCTCGGCGATTGCCGTTACCCTCGTCGCCATTGTCGTGGTGGTGCTGATGGTCGCCATGCGCATTGCCTGGCGCATATCGGGCACGAGACAAGTGGATCTCATCTGATGCGCGCGCTGATCACCTCCGTCTATCTCTTTCTCTATGCACCGATCGCGCTGGTCGTGCTGTTCTCCTTCAATGCGGGGCGCAATGCGAGCGAGTTCACCGGCTTTTCCGCGCAATGGTACGGCAAGGCGCTCGCCAATCCGTTCCTTGTTACGGCATTGCAGAACAGCCTGATCATCGCGTTCGTCAGCGCCACGCTCGCCGCGGTCTTCGGCACCATGGCCGCGCTCGGGCTGGAACGCCTCGGTGCCCGCACACGCGCGATCTTCGACGGCCTGCTCGCCGCCGCCATCGTCGTGCCGGGCGTCGTCATCGGCATTGCGACGCTGGTGGCCCTGGTCGCCGTCTTCGGCGCGATCAATCCGGCCATCGCCGCTCTCTGGCCGGGTGAGACGCCGCCGCAGCTCGGCCTCGGCTACGGCTCGATCATCGCCGCACATGGCCTCTTCACCATGGCACTCGTCACCATGATCGTGAAGGCGCGCATCGCGACCCTCGGGCGCGACATCGTCGAAGCTTCGGCCGATCTCTATGCCACGCCCTTCACCACCTTTCGCGATATCGTGCTGCCGCAGATCCTGCCGTCGGTGCTGTCGGGCTTCCTGCTCGCCTTCACCTTTTCCTTCGACGATTTCATCGTGGCCTTTTTCGTCGCGGGCTCGAAGACCACGCTGCCGATCTACGTCTTCGCCTCGATCCGCCGCGGCGTAACGCCGGAGGTCAACGCCATCGCCACCATGGTGCTGGTCGCCTCGCTGCTGCTCATCCTGATTTCCCGCCTTCTGATGCGGGACAAAACCCAGAAATCGCCTGCCGGGGAGTGAGACCGATGATCCTGAAGAACCGTGTCGCCATCGTCACCGGAGCGGGCTCCGGCATCGGCCGGGCCGGCGCGCGCATCATGGCGCGCGAGGGCGCCACCGTCTGCGTTGCCGATCTCGACGAGACCCGCGCGCAGGAGACGGTCGATTTCATCCGCGCCGAGGGCGGCAAGGCGGAGACCGTCATCGTCGACGTCACCGACGATGTGGAACTGAAGATGGCGGTCGCCTCGGTGCTGTCGCGCCACGGCCGCATCGATATCCTGCACAACCATGCCGGTGCCCAGGTGGCGGGCGATCTCGAAACCGTGCCCATCGACGGGTTGGATTTTTCCTGGAACCTCAATGTGCGCGCGCATCTGATGGCGGCGCGCTATGTCATGCCCGTCATGAAAGCGCAGAAGAAGGGGGTGATCCTCAACACCGCCTCCTCCTCCGGCGTGCTCTACGACCGCGAGATGATCGCCTATACGACGACCAAACATGCCGTCATCGCCATGACCAAGCAGATGGCGGGCGACTATGCGGGCCACGGCATCCGCGTCAATGCGCTCTGCCCTGGCTGGGTCGATACGCCCTTCAACGCGCCCTTCATCGCCCAGATGGGCGGGCGCGAGGCGATCGAAAGCTACATCAAGGAAAAGGTGCCGATGGGGCGCTGGGCCGATGTGGAGGAGATCGCCGAGCCGATCCTCTTCCTCGTCTCCGACCGGTCAAGCTACATGACCGGCCAGATTCTTGTTGTCGATGGGGGCGAGACGGTAACTTAAACGCCGACCGGCGTGCCGAGCGAACCCTGATGCACGACGATGCGCGCGTGATAGGGCACGCGCTTGTAGAGATCGAGCACATCCTGGTTGATCAGCCGCACGCAGCCCGACGATGTCGCCTTGCCGATCGACTTCCACTCCGGCGAACCGTGCAGCCGGTAGAGCGTGTCCTTGCCGTTCTGGAAGATATAGAGCGCACGCGCGCCGAGCGGGTTCTTGATGCCCGGCTCCATGCCGCCGTTTTCGACGGAATATTTCGCAAGGCTCGGCGTGCGGGCGATCATGTCGGCCGGCACCTTCCAGCGGGGCCAGGGCTGACGCCACTGGATGACGCCCTCGCCTTCCCAGGCAAACCCGTCGCGGCCGATACCCACACCATAGCGCATCGCCGTGCCGCCCGGCTCGACGACATAGAGGAAGCGATTGGGCGTATCGACGACCACCGTACCGGGAGCTTCGCCCGTCGGGTCCTGCACGCGCTGGCGATAGTATTTCGGATCGATCTGTGTATAGGGAATGGCCGGAATCTGATGGCCGCCATCCTCCAGCGCAGCATAGCGCAGAGCCAATTCCTCGTCCGTCGCCGGTGTTATGGGGTAGCGGATCTTCTGCGGAACCGGAACAATCTTGGTCGACGGCTGCGTGGTCGCGCAGCCCGCAAGCGTCGCGGCAGCGCCAAGGAAGAAAGCTCTGCGCGACAAAGTGCACACCGTAGACATTCTCGATAGGACTCCAATGGGATAGACGGGTTAAGGCCGATGGCTATCCAAAATCTTGGGTGACTGGCAAGAAGAACGGCTTCACATCTTCGGCATCGGCGCTTCGTTTCACCGAGGCGATGCAAAGCAGCCACGCCCGGCCCGGCAGAATGAGGGAAACACGATGGCCCCTGTGGAAATCAATCCGGCGCATGTGCGCGAATTCGTGGATATCGACAGCTTCTATCGCTGGCTCGGCGAGAACCATGCCGGCGCGCCGGAAGTCTGGATCAAGATTCACAAGAAGGCATCCGGCCTGCCATCGATCACCGCCGAGGAGGCGATCGAGGCCGTGCTCTGCTGGGGCTGGATCGACGCCATCCGCAAGAGCCATGACGACAAGAGCTTCTTCCAGCGCTATTGCCCGCGCGGCAGGAAAAGCGTTTGGAGCAAGAAGAATGTCGAGACCGTCGGCCGGCTGATCGAGAGCGGGCGAATGACGGAACATGGCCTGAAACAGGTGGAAGCAGCAAAGGCCGACGGGCGCTGGGACAAGGCCTATGGCAGCGGCAAGGACCTGAGGATTCCTGATGATCTCCAAGCCGCCATCGATGCCGAGCCTGCGGCCAAGGACATGCTGGCCAAACTGACCGCGCAGAACCGCTTCGCGCTGGCATTCCGCATACACAACGTCAAGACAGAGGCCGCGCGCAAGCGACGGATCGAGGCTTTCGTGGAGATGCTGAAACGCGGCGAGACGATCTATCCGCAAAGGCAGAAATAGACCGTCCCGTTACGGCGGGTTGGATCAGTCGGCGCTGGCCGTGCGTGTGCCCGACTGGCCGGCGAGCCAGTTGTGCCAATCATTCTCGCTGCCGGCAAAGACATTCAGGTCGATCTTGCCGGAAACGCCGTGCGACAAGCCCGAACCGGAATATTGCCAGAAGGTCCAGCGGCGGTTCGGGTAGCGCTTCGAGGGGTGGGCGGCGACCGAGCGCAGCCAGAACGGATATTGCGTCAACTCGCCCGAGAGGTTGTCCTCATAGAAGTCCGGCGCCGTGTAGATGATCGGGCGCTTGCCATAGTGGCGCTCCAGCATCTCGGCGAAGACCTTGATCTTTTCGACGTATTGCGCACGCGTCAAGCGCTTCTTGCACGCAGATTCGCCGTTGTATTCCGCGTCGATGACCGGCGGCAGCGCATCGGGATCACGCGGCACGTTACGGATGAACCACTCAGCCTGGGAGCTTGCCACACGGCACCAGTAGAAGAAGTGGTAGGCACCGCGGCGGATGCCGGCTTCCTTCGCCAGGCGCCAGTTCTTTTGGAACATCGGGTCGAGATGGTCTCCGCCATCGGTCGCCTTGATGAAGGCGAAGTTGGCGCCCTGCGTGCGCAGCTTCATCCAGTCGATATCGCCCTGCCAGCGCGATACGTCGACGCCGTGCACCTGATAGTTCTTCGGCGCGCGCTTGCCGAAATTGATCGGCTTGGCATCGCGGAACTGCTGGCTGTAGATGCGGGAGCGCTTGGCGGACCGCCCGCTCAACGGCGCTACGGCGAAGACCGCATTTTCCGGCCGTGTCTCGGGAACGGCCGCCTGCTTTTCCATGCTTTCGAAGACGTGGTTTTCCGGCATGGCACCGGCCCAGGCGAGCATGTCCGCACCCCCCTCTGCCTTCACCTTGCCCTCACCGACCGCGACTTCCGGAACAGGCCCCGCCTTCACGGAGCTGGTGACTTCCGAGGACGGTTTTATCGACAGGGCAGTCTCTGGATTGGAGCTCGAGGCACAGCCCGCCATGGAGGCGCAGCCGAGCAGGATCGCTGTCAGGACCGAAAGACGCATAGGCACTCGCACGCAATACAAATCGAAGCCCCCGTCCACAGCACGCAGACGGAATTACTAACGGAAGATTACCGCGAAATGTTAAATGCAAGGTTTACGCCAGCCGTGACATTTCAGGCACTTAGCGCCATCAACTCTCATGATTCCTGCTGGTTTCCGGTCACGAAAGCGTGTCCGGTAGCCCGTCAGGCATTTCCGATCCTGATGTAACCGATATCCTTCTTCTCGATCTCGTCTAGCGATTCCTCGTAGCCGGCATCCGCGTAGCGGATCACGCCGAGCGATGTATCGTTGGTCAGCGCATGCTGCAGCCGCTCGGCTCCGCCGGCCGTGCCGTCGGCCACCAGCGTCACGCCGCAACTCGTCATGTACCCGGCATAACCGCCGCCGCCGGAGTGAATGACGACGAGATCGGCCATCGATGACGAGAGCAGCATGGCATCGAGCAGCGGCCAGTCGGCGATGGCGTCCGAACCGTCCTTCATACGCTCGGTCATGATGTTCGGATGCGCCATGGCGCCGGCATCGAGATGGTCACGCGAGAAGGCGATTGGCCCATTCAGCTCGCCCGCCGCGACCAGCCTGTTGACCGCCAGCGCCAGCGCCGTGCGCTCGCCGTGGCCAAGCCAGGCAATGCGCGCCGGCAGGCCCTCGAAGGGCACGTTCTCGCGGGCAAGGCGGATCCAGTTGGTGACGATGAAATTGTCCGGGAACATTTCCAGCACGAGATCGTCGATGCGGGCGATATCGCTTTCCTCGCCCGACAACGCCATCCAGCGGAACGGCCCGATGGCGCGCGCGAAAAGCGGGCGCAGATAGGCTTCGGTGAAAATCGGAATGTCGAAGGCAGCGGCCACGCCGCCCTCCCGCGCCTGGGTGCGGATGAGGTTGCCATTGTCGAAAACTTCCGAGCCCATTTTCTGGAAATCCAGCATGGCCGAGACATGCTCTACGATAGAGGCACGGCTTGCCGCCATCAGCTGCCCCTGCCCGTCGTCGCGCAGGCCCTTCACCTGATCGAGGCTCATTCCCTTCGGCACGTAACCATAGACGAGATCATGCGCCGAGGTCTGGTCCGTGACGATATCGGGCACGATGCCGCGCCGCGCGATCTCTGGATAAATCTCCGCCGCATTGCCGACGAGACCGATCGAGGTCGCGCGCTTTTCCTTGACCGCTTCGTCGATCATCGCGAGCGCCGTATCGAGATCCGACGCGACATGTTCGAGATAGCCGACGGCCTTGCGCGCCGCAGCACGGGCCGGATCGATATCGACGCAGAGAATGGCCGCGCCCGCCATGCGCCCGGCGAGCGGCTGCGCGCCGCCCATGCCGCCGAGGCCTGCGGTCAAAATGAAACGGCCGGCAAGGCTGCCGCCGAAGCGCTTTTCGGCAATGCGCATGAAGATTTCATAGGTGCCCTGAATGACGCCCTGGCTGCCGATATATTGCCAGGCCCCCGCCGTCAGCCCGCCCCAGCAGATCAGCCCCTTGCGCTGAAGCTCATAAAACACCTCAGCCTTCGCCCACTGCCCGACGATGTTGCAATTCGCCATGATGACGAGCGGTGCCTTCACATGGGTCTTGAGGAGTCCGACCGGCTTGCCGGACTGGATGACCAGCGTCTGATCCTCGTCCATCTCCGTCAGCGCCTTGACGATGGCTCGGTGCGCCGCCCAGTTGCGCGCCGCCTTTCCGAGCGCCGCGTAGACGATAAGATTGTCCGGGTCCTCGCCGACCGACAGCACGTTTTCGAGCAGCCGCAACAGCCCCTCCTGCCGCCAGCCCTTGGCACGCAGCACATCGCCACTGGGGATCGGATAGTTCGGATGACGCGGATTGGCTTTGGGCATCGTATTCACCGCCTTGCATTTTCGAGTGCAATGTCCCTATCCATTCGGAATTCGGACACCCACGTTTTAAGGATGGAATAGTAGTCGTCTGCCAGAATGGTTCGCTCCGTCAGATCACTGGCTTTTCCCACATCGTTTCGGAATGCAACGAGACGCACATGCGCTCCTTGGTCGAACTGCAAGACATGACTGCCATCATCAAATGCAGCGTCCCCATCTGGGCACCAGATCACATTGCTCTCGAGAAAATCGTTCTGCGATCGCGTCCAGTGATCTGTGTCACCGTAGAAACTCAAAAAATATAGCTCCGCCAGTTCTTCGGCTGAGAGAGATGCAAGTCGCTCACTCACATGGCTACCACGCATCGCTAATCTTTGTTCAACCGCTTCCACAGAGCACCCCAGAAGCGTTGCCTCTGAATTGCGCACTCCAAAACGCCTGCCAGACAGGTGGATCAAGAAGAAACCGAGCGCTTGCTGTGACGTGTTTTCGACCGGGCACGATAGGCCGCTTTCCAGAGCGAAATTTTCGGTGTCACCGACAATCAAGCACTCCTCCCGCTGCCAACGCCATTCAACGCGTAGCTGACGAGATCGATCCCCATGGCCTTTTCGACCGATGGATAAACCGTCGGATCGAGCACGCTGGAGGCGAGCGGGATGATCGACTTCGGCACATGCAGTACGAAGGCCGTCATGCCGACTTCGAGCTGGCCGACGCTCAGCGGCTCGCCCTCGGGCGACAGCGTGGTGATGACATCGGGGAAGGTGGCGCGACGTTTTCCGTCCGCCGATTCCACCGCCATATATTCGTTCATCACATGCAGCACCGAGGCCGTATCGCCCTTGCCGACCGTCACCGTGCCGATGTCGAAGGCCTCCTTGGTATAGACCACCGACTTGTCGGTGATCACGCCTTCCGAGAGGATCGCGCCGCCGGTCGTCTTGACGATGGCGTCGATGATCGCCGAGCCGCCCTTGCCTTCCGCCGCGATGATCGCCTCGCCGAGCGTCAGCGCCAGCGAGATGCCGCCGAGGGCAGCGTTCTTGCGGACGTAAGAGGCACGCAGTGGGTTGCGGCAGGAGGCGATGAAGCCGCCGGACATGTCGGAGGCGGTGCGCAGGATCGGCGAGACCTTTGCCGTCGCACCACGCACGACGAGCTCGATGTAACGGTTCTCGTCGCGATTGCCGCCGACGGCCGTCTGGATCATCTGTTCGGGCGAGCCCGCCATGCCGATCGAGCCCATGTCGCCGGTCGGATGCGCGCGCATGTCGCCCACGGCATCCAGCACCTTGGTGCCGAGAATGGCGGAGGGCAGCCAGCCGTTCAGTGTCGAGGACTTGCCGTTCTGGCCGACCATCAGCGCCGCGACCTTCTCGCCGAGCGCCTCCTGCAGAAGCTCCACTGCCTTCACATAATCGACGCCGCGCATTTCCCAGGGCGTGGTCGAGGCCGGCGCGCCGATGGCCGCCGCCGTCGCCACCCAATCGTCGTCGGAGAGTTCATCGATGGAGACCAGTTCCGGCTTGCCGATCGACACCGCCGCATAGCCGAGCATGCGCCCATGGTCCGCCCAGCCGCCACCACCGGCGGCATAGACCGAGCCGCCCTTGACCGCCGCCTCGACGTCTTTTTCCTTTAAAATCCGGCCCATTAGACGCTCTCCTGACTCAATGTCTCATCCAGCTGAATCACTGCATTAAAAAGCACCGCCGCCCCGAGCGCGATATCGTCGGTCTCGGCAAATTCCTCCGGCGCATGGCTGCGCCCGCCAAGGCACGGCACGAAGATCATCGCCGACCGCGTCACCTTTGCCATGAAGGCGGTGTCGTGGCCCGCGCCCGACGCCATGCGCCGGTGACTGGCGCCGGCCGTTTCGCAGGCGGCGTCCAGCACGTCGAGCAGCAGCGGATCTCCGGGTGTCGGCATGTTGTCGGAGATGCGGCGCGGCGCGGCGATGGTTGTGCCGGTCTCGCGCGCGATCCCATCGGCGAGTAGATCGACCGAAGCGGCGAAGAGATCCATTGCGTTGCGCTCTTCCGCCCGCGCATCGATCAGCAGGCGCGCGCGCGAGGGCACGACATTGGCGGCATTCGGCTCGATGGAGAACTCGCCGACCGTCGCCGTGAAATGGCCCGGCCCTTCCGAGAGCGATTTCGCCAGCGCCTCGATGCCCGAGACCAGCCGGGCGGCGGCGGCCAGCGCATCGGCGCGCGATCCCATCGGCGTCGTGCCGGCATGGTCCGCCCGGCCCTCGACGATGATCTCGATGCGTGTGATCCCGGCAATCGCCGTCACCACGCCGATATCCAGCTTTTCCGTTTCCAGCACCGGCCCCTGCTCAATATGCAGTTCGAGAAATGCGGAAATATCCTTGCGCGCTTCGGCCGCGATGCGCGCGGGATCGCCGCCGACATCGCGGATGCCTTGCTCCAGTGTCAGCCCATCCCGCTCGCGCGACAGCCAGTCCGCAGGCAGCACGCCGGCCATGCCGCGGCTGCCGATGCAGGAAACGCCGAAGATCGAGACCTCCTCGGCGAGGAAATCGACGACCTCCAGATCGTGATCCAGTTCGATGCCCTTGTCGGCCAGGGCCTGCGCCACTTCCAGCGCCGCCGCGACACCGGCAATGCCGTCATAGCGCCCGCCATCCGGCACCGTATCCGAATGCGAGCCGAGCATGATCGTGCCGAGACCGGGCTTTTTGCCCGGCCGCCGGGCAATCAGATTGCCCGCGGCATCCACGCGTGTCTCGAGCCCCGCAGCCCGAAACCGTTCGTCGAGAAAATCCCGCCCCGCCGGGAACAGAGCGGTAAAGGCACGCCGCGTGTAGGGCCGGCCGGGCTCGGTGAGCCTGGCCAGCCCGTCGATCACATCCGCGATACGCGCGGGATCGACCGGCAAATTGCTTGCGCGGGCCATGATCAGGCCCCCGTGGAAACAAGTGTCGGCAGCGGACGCACGAAGGCGCCGGTGCCGGGTTCGGAATGCACGTTCGTGCCGTCGAAGGCGAGTTTGCCACGCAGATAGGTCGCTGAGACGCGCCACGGCAGGCGGATGCCATTGTAAGGCGACCAGCCGACGACGTTGTGACCGCTGGCGGCGGCGTCATAGGTATAGGGCTCGGGCGTCAGCACAGTGATGTCGGCATCCTTGCCGGCCTCCAGCGCGCCCTTCACATGGTCGAGCCGGAAATGCCGGGCGGGGTTGAGTGCCATCAGCTCGGCAGCACGCGTCAGCGGAATGCCGCGCTCCAGCGCGCCCTTGACGAAGAGCGGCACCATGACCTCCAGCCCCGGCACGCCGGAGGCATTGGCCAGCATGTCCGGATTGGTCTTGCGGTCCTCCGACCAGCTGACATGGTCCGTCGAAACAAGCGTGACATTGCCCGCCGCGACATGGCGCCAGAGCTTTTCCACCTCGGCGCGCGGGCGGATCGGCGGATTGATCTTCGCCTTGCCGCCAAGCCGGGCAACGTCGTTCTCCTCGTCGAGAACGAGATAGTGGATGCAGCATTCGATGGTCGCGCGGTGTCCTTGCGCGCGATAGGCGGCGGCGATCTCGTAGCCGCGGCCGAGCGAGCAATGCACGACATGGGCCGGGCAGCCCGTTTCGGCACCGGTTTCATAGATCTGGTTTGAGGCGAGCAATTCGGTCAGCGGCGGGCGCGACAGGCCGTGCGCACGATAATCGGTGATACCCGCTGCCTTCACCTTGGCGATCGCTGCGCGCACCGCCTCGTCGTCCTCATTGTGCACGCCGGCCGTCAGGCCCGTCGGCGCGATGGCGCGGAAGCAATCCTCCAGCAATGCCGCCGGAATCCGCGGAAAGCGCTTCGGGTCCGTGCCGAAGGTCGAGAACTTGAAGGCGGCGACACCCGCCTCGACCATTTCGGCAATGCGCGCCGGCCCTTCCTCGGGATCGACGGTGCCGTAGAGCGCGAAATCGACGCGCGCCTGCGGGCTCGCATGATCGACCTTGATCTTCACGGCCTCGGCCGAGCAGACGAGATTGCCCTCGTCATAGGGCATGTCGACAATGGTCGTGACGCCGCCGGCCGCCGCCGAGCGTGTCGACCAGATGAAATCCTCCTGGTTCTTCTGCGAGAGTGAATGGACCTGCGCATCGATGGCGCCGGGCAGGATCAGCGCACCGGAGAGATCGTGCCGCTCTTTCGCCGCCGGCATCGCGCCCTGGCCGACATGCACCACCTTGCCCTCCCGCACCGCGACATGGCCGCCTTCGACGATACGGTCCGGCAGAACCACGGTGCCTTTCAGAACGAGATCGAAATCGGCCATCGGCTGGTCCTCACGGTTTCAGGGCAAAGAAGCTGTCGACATCCGCCATCGGCGCGGCATCGATGAAGGCGGCGAGCGCCTCGGGGCTGGCAAGGTCACGGTCGAGTGCCTCGATTTCGGCGGATAGCGGCCGGTCCTTGCGGTAGAAGGGGCTGATCGCCCGCGTGCGCTGATAGGCAACGGCGGCGACACCCTCGGCATTGTCACCGGAAAGATCGATCGCCTGGGCGGAGAGCATGGCCTCCAGCGCCGCGAGCTGGCGCAGGTCCCGCACCTGACTTTCCATGCGTTCGACGATGAGCGGCAGGAAGGTCGCCTCCTCCTCCAGCCCGCCGGCCACGACGATGGATTGCGCCGAGATCGGCACCGCCAGCGACTGGATGCGCATGTAGAGTTCAACGGCGAGTTTCAAGAGCGGACCAAACCCTGTCGCCGCCTCGCCGGGCGCCACGAGATTGACCGGCAGGTTGCGGCGCACGCCGTTGGACAGCAGCACGCAGCGGTTCAGCACGTTGCGGGCAAGATGGGCAAATCCGGTCTGCGCCGCCTCGACATAGAGCGTGGTCGAAAGCGGCAGCGAACCACCCGAGGCCATGACATGGCTGTCCATCACGACCGGATTGTCATCCGACTGCGCCGTCGCCTCGACAAGCCGCTCGGCCGCAGTCATCAGCGTATCCAGGCACGCGCCAAAAACCTGCGCGGTCATGCGCAGGCTCAACGGATCGTGGATGGCCGACGGTTTCGGCCAATGCCCCGAGGTCGCCTGCGCCTCGAACCAGGTCCCGGCCAGCGCCTCGCCATGCGCCGAAAGCCGCGCCGCCACCCGCCACGGATCGGCCGAAGCGCCGAGCGCCAGCGACGAGAGCACGCCGGTCACCATCAGATTGCGGATAGCTTTCGCCGCCTCGCGCACGACATTGGCTGCAGCGGCATGCGAGATGGCGTTGACGCTGAGCGCCGCGAGCGCATCGCGCGGCTGCATACGATAGGGTTTCAGGCCGGCGCGCTTCAGTGCTTCCGGCGCCGGCAGGCGCTCGCCGCCATACCAGGCCTCGCCCTCGCCGGTCATGACGGCGGCGATCTGCCCCATCAGGCCGATATCGGCGCAGCCCATCGAGCCATGCCGTCGCACGACAGGCACGACATCCTTCTCCAGCAGCGCCAGGAAGGCATCGATCAGCTCCGGGCTGCATCCGGAATAACCGCCGAGCGCCGTGTTGACGCGGATCGCCATCGCCTTGCGTACGATCGGCAGCGTGAAGGGCTCGCCGGTGCCGAAATGGTGTGCCTTGACGAGATTGTTGTTGAACTCGACGAGATCGTCCGCCGTCCAGAGCTTGTCCTTCATCGACCCGACGCCGGTATTGGCGCCGTAGATCGGCAGGCCCGTGGCAAGACGGTCGGTGATCACGAGACGCGACGTGCCGACGCGGCCCATGCCGATCTCGCAGGCCACCGGACGCCGCGCACCCGTGCCGATCGCCTCCAGCGTGGCGAAATCGAGCGGTTGGCCGGTGAGATAGAGCGTATCGGCGGAAGCGAGCATGTTTCGAGAAGCCTGTTTTTCAAAAGCAATTCCAGGACAGCGACGTGCGGTTTTCCGTCGGGAATTGCGTGTGGATGTTATGCGGAACGGGAACGGATCGTATATCCCAAAATCCGTACGGTTCATGCTATAAATCGAACAGCCAGCAAGAAGCCGAAGGACCCACCGTGGACCTATCCACACTTTGCCTTGTGCACAGCATTCTCGAAGAACGCGGCATCCGCAGGGCAGCCGCCCTGTGCCGCCGCCCGGCCTCCAGCGCAAGCGCCGCGCTACGACGGGTCGAGACCGTGTTGTCCGTACCGCTCGTGCGCCGGGATGGTCAGGCACTCGTGCCGACGCTGGAGGCGGAAGCCCGCCTGCCGCGCTTCGCCGACATTGCCCGCGCCGCCGCGGCACTTACCGCGCTCGGCGATGGCGACGGCACCATCCCGCTCACCGCCCTATCCCGTTTTGCAGCCACGGCCCGCGCCGGCAGCATTAACGCCGCCGCCAAAGCGCTCGGCCTCGGCCAGCCGCAACTCACCCGCCAGCTAAGCCATCTGGAAGCGGCCATCGGCTGCAAACTGCTCGACCGTTCGACCTCCGGCATAAGCTGCACGCCGGAAGGCCTGGAGGCGCTGGTACTCGCCGAACGCATCGGTGCCGCGTGGGAGCAGCTCTTCGCCGCCTCCGCCGAACGCTTCCGCCGCAGCGCCGCCACCTGGCGGCTCGGCACGATCATCCCCTTCGGCCACGAAAGCGAAATCGCCGCCATGCTGGCGCGGCTTGCCGTGGAGTGGCGAAGCGCACGCCCACGCCAGCCGCTCTTCCTGTCCTCCACCACCGCCGACGAACTCGTCTCCGGGCTGAAAAACCGACGTTTCGACCTGATCCTTCTCGACACGGACCACTATCCTGCCGAATTTGACGGACAGCTGATCGGCCGTTCCCAACTCGCCCTCGCCGCCCCGCGCACGCTGGACCGGAACGAGAGACAGGACGTCGCAAACCTGCTACGCCGCTACCCCATCGCCGTGCCAAGCCCGAAGAGCGGCCTGCGCCAGATGACCGATCGCTTTCTGGAAGCGACCCTCTCCCCGGCCGAGCGCTCCCGCCTGACGCTGGTCGAAGTCGATTCGATCCCCGTCATCATCAATCTCGTGCTGGACCACGGCCACCTCTCCGTGCTGCCCGAACATTCCGTCGCCAACATCAACCCACCACCGACACTGCTCCCGCTCGACACCGCCTACCAGCAATCCCTCAGCCTCGTCTGGCCGCGAGACGCCCTCTCCCGGCAGGCGGCGGAGACGATGGTAAAGCTGATTGAGAGATCCTAACCCTTCGCGCCCGTCCTCAGGCGCCGGCGGGTCTCCGTCGGGCTTTCGTGATAGTGCGCGCGGTAGCTGCGCGAGAAGGCGGAGGAGGAGTTGAAGCCGGTGAGCGCGGCGATGTCGGCGAATTCGGCCTTGGTTTCGATGACCTTGCGCCGGGCAGCGTTGAGGCGCAGTGCCAGATAGTGCTGGTGGGGCGCGACGCCCATCGATTCCTGGAAGAGATCCTGGAGATGGCGGGCGCTGATGCCGACGCGCTTGGCGAGCCGCGTCAGGGTGAGCGGCGCATCCACCGTCTCCTCCATCAGCCGCACCGACTGGCTGACGCGCTGGTCGGCGACGCGCATGTTGCCGAGCGCCGGCACCTGCAAAAGGCCACCCGTGCGCTCGTGTTCGTAGATGAACAGCCGCGAGACCTCCAGCGCCAGCGAATAGCCCTGCCGGCGGCGGATGATCTCCAGCATAAGGTCGAGCGTAGGCAGAGAGCCGCCGGTGGTGATGCGCTTGCCGTCGATGACGTAGCGCTCGCGCATGACGGCGATCTGCGGGTAACGCGAGGCGAACTCCTCCATGTCCTCCCAGTGGATCGTCACGGAATGGCCGTTGAGCAGACTCGCTTCGGCAAGCAGCCAGCTGCCCGATTCGATACCCGCCATCATCGAGCGATAGCGCGCCGTCTGCGAAAGCTGGCGCCGCAACAGAGGCGTCGCACTCATCTGCCATTGATAGCTCGACAGCACGAAGAGCGGATGGGCTTCCTTATCCGGCCGGAACACGCCGTCGACGGGCACGGGAATGCGGCTGCGCGTCTCCACCGGCGCGCCATCCGGCGAGAAGATGCGCCAGCGATAGAGGTCCTGGCCGGAGATGCGGTTGGCCGCGCGCAAGGGTTCGATGACCGAGGCGACGAGGATGAGGTTCGTCTCGGGCAGCACGAGAATATCGATGTCGAGTGTATCGGCGGATGGATCGAGCATGGCGGCATCCTGCTTTTTCATCTCTCGAATTGTCAAGGATGGATCCGAAAAGTGAAAGCATTGCGCCTTCTCTTGGCTCGTAATGGACCCAACAAGAATTCTGGGAGAGACCACATGCCCTTAGCCATGAACCGTGATGTCTTCATCACCTGCGCCGTCACCGGCTCCGGCGACACCGCCGGCAAATCGCCCCACGTTCCGCGTTCGCCCAAGCAGATTGCCGAATCGGCAATCGACGCCGCAAAGGCCGGTGCCGCCGTCGTGCATTGCCACGTCCGCGATCCCGAAACCGGCGCACCGAGCCGCCGCAACGATCTCTACCGCGAAGTGACCGAGCGCATCCGCGATGCGGAAGTCGACGTGGTGTTGAACCTTACCGCCGGCATGGGCGGCGACATGATCTTCGGCAATACCGAACAGCCGCTGCCGCTCAACCCCGTCGGCACCGACATGGTGGGCGCCACCGAACGTGTTAGCCACGTCGCCGAATGCCTGCCGGAAATCTGCACGCTCGATTGCGGCACGATGAACTTCTCGCTTGGCGACTACGTGATGACGAACACGCCGTCGATGCTACGCGCCATGGGCAAGATGATGACCGATCTCGGCGTGCGCCCGGAAATCGAAGCCTTCGACACCGGCCATCTCTGGTTCGCCAAGCAGCTCGTCGAGGAAGGCGTCATCGAGGATCCGGTCCTCATCCAGCTCTGCATGGGCATTCCGTGGGGCGCGCCCGATGACCTGAACACCTTCATGGCGATGGTCAACAACGTACCGGCCAACTGGACCTTCTCGGCCTTCTCCATCGGCCGCAACGCCATGGCCTATCCGGCGGCGTCCGTACTCGCCGGCGGCAATGTCCGCGTCGGCCTGGAAGACAATCTCTATGTCGGCAAGGGCCAGCTCGCCACCAATGCGCAGCTCGTCGAAAAGGCCGTGAACGTCGTTGAAAGCATGGGCGCCCGGATCATCGGCCCGGCCGAAGTGCGCGAGAAGCTGAAACTCCAGAAGCGGGCACCGAAATGAGCCAGATCAACAAGGCAGCCTGCGTCGGCGGCGGCGTCATCGGCGGCGCCTGGGTCGCGCGTTTCGCGCTCGCCGGCATCGACGTCAAGATTTTCGATCCGCATCCGGAGGCCGAGCGCATCATCGGCGAAGTCATGGCCAATGCCGAGCGCGCCTACGGCATGCTCACCATGGCGCCATTGCCGCCGAAGGGCAAAGTCACCTTCTGCAAGAGCATCGAGGAAGCGGTGCAAGACGCTGACTGGATTCAGGAAAGCGTGCCCGAACGCCTGGAGCTGAAGCGTGGCGTGCTGACCCAGATCGATGCGGCGGCAAAGCCCGACGCCCTGATCGGCTCGTCCACGTCAGGCCTGATGCCGACCGACCTGCAGCGCGACATGAAGCATCCCGAACGCCTGTTCGTAGCGCATCCCTACAATCCCGTGTACCTGCTGCCGCTGGCCGAACTCGTGGGTGGTCAGAAGACCTCGCGCGCCGTTCTCGAAGACGCCAAGGCCAAGCTCGCGCCTATCGGCATGAAGGGCGTGATCATCAACAAGGAGATCGAGGCCTTCGTCGGCGACCGTCTTCTGGAAGCTGTCTGGCGCGAAGGCCTCTGGCTCATCAAGGACGACATCTGCGACACCGAGACGCTCGACGACGTGATCCGCTATTCGTTCGGCATGCGCTGGGCGCAGATGGGCATGTTCGAAACCTACCGCATCGCCGGTGGCGAAGCCGGCATGCGCCACTTCCTCGCCCAGTTCGGTCCCTGCCTCTCCTGGCCGTGGACGAAGCTCACCGATGTCGTCGATCTCAATGACGAACTGGTCAACAAGATCGCCGACCAGTCGGACGCCCAGTCCGGCGCACGCGGCATCCGCGAGCTGGAGCGCATCCGCGACCAGAACCTCGTCGGCATCATGCACGCGCTGAAGGCGGGCGACGACGGCAAGGGCTGGGGGTCGGGCAAGCTGCTCGCCGAGTTCGAGGAACATCTCTGGGCCAAGGCCGGCAAGGCGAAGGTCGAGGTTTCCGTAAGCGAACCGCTGCGCCTGATCGATACCAAGGTCAATGCGGCCTGGGTCGATTACAACGGTCACATGACGGAGCACCGCTATCTCCAGCTGTTCGGCGATACGTCTGATGCGCTGCTGCGGCTGATCGGCGTCGATTTCGCCTATGTCGAGGCCGGCCACAGCTACTACACGGTGGAAACCCACATCCGCCATCTCGGCGAAGCCAAGCTTGGCCAGGCGCTCTACACGACGCTGCAGCTTCTCTCGTCCGACAGCAAGCGGCTGCACTACTTCACCCGCATCCACGATGCGGCGAGCGGCGGCGTGATCGCAACAGCCGAACAGATGATGGTCCATGTCGACTCGAAGGCCGGCAGGAGCGTCGAGGCACCCGAAGAGGTGCTGGCGAAGATCAAGCCGATCGCCGACGCCCATGCCAAGCTGGCGACGCCCGACGGCGCCGGCCGCAGCGTCGGGCAGAAGCGCGCTTAAAAAGGATCGCCGCGGCGCCGAGAGGAACGGCGCCCGGCGTGACACTTCAGCCTCTCCCGGCCTCCGGGGGAGACGCCCGCCAAGGGCACCGGCCACTATGCGGCCAGCAAAAGAATTCGAGGGGGAATGCCATGAATTTCGCATTGACCGACGAGCAGCAGATGATCGTGGATACGGTCCGCTCCTTCGTCGAAACGGAAATCTATCCGCACGAAAACGAAGTCGAGCGCACCGGCCATGTGCCGCCGGAACTCGGCCAGGAAATTGCCCGAAAGTGCAAGGAAATCGGGTTCTTCGGCTGCAACATGCCGGAAGAGGTCGGTGGTGCGGGCCTCGACCACACCTCCTTCACGCTGGTCGAGCGCGAGCTTGGCCGCGGCTCCATGGCGCTCACCGTCTTCTTCGGCAGACCCTCGGGCATCCTGATGGCCTGCAACGACGCGCAGCGCGAACAGTATCTTCTGCCGGCCGTGCGCGGCGACAAGTTCGACGCACTCGCCATGACCGAACCGGATGCCGGCTCGGACGTGCGCGGCATGAAGTGTTTTGCCCGCAAGGACGGCGACGACTGGGTCGTCAACGGCACCAAGCACTTCATCAGCCATGCCAACATCGCCGATTTCGTCATCGTCTTCATCGCAACCGGCGAAGAGGACACGCCGCGCGGCAAGAAGAAGCTCATCACCTGCTTCCTCGTCGACCGCGGCACGCCGGGCTTCGAAATCCGCGACGGCTACAATTCCGTCTCGCACCGCGGCTACAAGAACTGCATTCTCAACTTCGACGAATGCCGCCTGCCCTCCTCCCAGATCCTCGGCGAGGTGCACAAGGGTTTCGACATCGCCAATGACTGGCTTTATGCGACCCGCATCACGGTTGCCGCCACCTCCGTCGGCCGCGCCCGCCGTGCCTTCGACTACGCGCTGAACTATGCCGCAGAGCGCAAGCAGTTCGGCAAGCCGATCGGCGCGAACCAGGGCGTTTCCTTCAAGCTCGCCGACATGATCACCGAAATCGACGCCGCCGACCTGCTGACGCTGAACGCCGCCTGGCGGCTCGATCAGGGCCTGCCGTCGAACCGCGAGATCGCCTCGGCCAAGGTCTATGCCACGGAAATGCTCGCCCGTGTCACCGACGAGGCGATCCAGATCTTTGGCGGCATGGGCCTGATGGACGATCTGCCGCTCGCCCGTTTCTGGCGCGATGCTCGCGTGGAGCGCATCTGGGACGGCACGTCGGAAATCCAGCGGCACATCATCAGCCGTGATCTGCTCCGGCCGTTGGGAGCTTAATCAGAGAATGGTACGTTCCCTCGACCGTCTGATCCGGCCCAAATCCATTGCCGTCTTCGGCGGCAAGGAAGCGCGACGGGTCATCTTCCAATGCGACAAGATGGGCTTTTCCGGCGAGATCTGGCCGGTGCACCCGCGCGAGGACGAAATCCTCGGGCGCAAATGTTACCGCTCGGTCGCCGATCTGCCCGGCGCGCCGGATGCCTCCTTCGTCGGCGTCAACCGCGAACTGACCATCAGCATCATCAGGGACCTCTCGGCGCGCGGTGCCGGCGGCGCGGTCTGCTACGCCTCCGGCTTCCGCGAGGCTGTCAGCGAACTTGCCGATGGCGACGACCTGCAGAAGGCGCTGGTGGACGCGGCCGGCGACATGCCGATCCTCGGGCCGAACTGCTACGGCTTCATCAACATGCTCGACGGCGCCCTGCTCTGGCCCGACCAGCATGGCATGCTGCGCATCGACAGGGGCGTGGCCGTCCTCACGCAGTCCTCCAACATCGCCTGCAACATCTCCATGCAGCAGCGCGGCCTGCCGCTCGCCTATATCCTGACGGCCGGCAACCAGGCGCAGACCGGCCTTGCCGATCTCGCCTGTGCCGTTCTTGAAGACCCGCGCGTCACCGCCGTCGGCCTGCATATCGAAGGCTTCGACAGTCTCGAATCCCTGGAGCGGCTCGCCCTTCGTTCGCGCGAATTGAAGAAACCAGTCGTTACGCTGAAGGTCGGCAAGTCCGAGCAGGCGCAGCTGGCCACCGTCTCGCACACCGCCTCGCTCGCCGGCAATGACGCGGTCTCCTCCGCCCTGCTCGCCCGCCTCGGCATAGGCCGTGTCGAGACGCTGCCGGAGCTTCTGGAAACGCTGAAGCTGCTGCATGTCGCCGGTCCGCTGCCGAACCACGACATCTCCTCCATGTCCTGCTCGGGCGGTGAGGCCTCGCTGATGGCGGATGCCGGTTTGAAGCGCAAGGTCAACTATCGCGACCTCAAGGATTTCCAGCGCCAGCCGCTGCGCGAGACGCTCGGCCAGATGGTGACGATCTCCAACCCCCTCGACTACCACACCTTCGTCTGGGGCAACCGGGAGAAGCAGACAGACGCTTTCACCACGATGATGAAGGGCGGCTACGCCCTGAACCTCGTCGTGCTCGATTTCCCCCGCCTCGATCGCTGCGATGCCGAAGACTGGACCACCACCTGCCACGCCGTCATCGATGCGTCGAAGGCGACGGGGGCCAATGCCGGCATCGTCGCCTCGATGGGCGAGAACATGCCGGAAGCGACCGCCGAAATGCTGATGCAGAACGGCGTCGTGCCCTTCTATGGGATCGAGGAGGCGCTGGCCGCCGCCGATGTCGCCGCCGGCATCGGCGAGGCATGGGCAAAGCAGCAATCCGCCCCTTTGCTCAAGGTCGCCCCAGGAGAAGGCGAAGCCGTTACGCTAAGCGAACACGAGGCCAAGCAGGCACTCGCCGCGTACGGCCTGCCTGTCCCGAAGGGTCTGACCGCCGAGACAGCGGAGGCGGCGGCCATTGCCGCCGAAACGCTCGGTTTCCCCGTCGTGCTCAAGGGTCTCGGCGTCGCGCACAAGACCGAAGCCGGCGCGGTTAAGCTCAATCTGGCAAGCCGCGCGGCCGTTCTGGAGGCTGCGAACGCCATGGCCGGCGTGGCCTCCGGTTTTCTCGTGGAAAAGATGGTGGGGAAACCCGTCGCCGAACTCATCGTCGGCGCGATGCGTGATCCGGTCGCCGGGCCGGTGCTAACGATCGGCGCCGGCGGCATCCTCGTCGAACTGCTTGAGGATTCAGCGATCTTGACGCTGCCGACCGATGAGAAGACGATCCGCGAGGCCCTTTCCGGCCTCAAGATCGCTAAGCTCTTGAACGGCTATCGCGGCGGTCCGAAGGGCGATATCGACGCGCTCGTCGCCGCCGTCGCATCAGCGGCATCCTATGTCGTTTCAAACGCTTCAATAATAGAAGAACTGGACGTTAATCCCATAATGGTGCTGCCAGCCGGCGACGGTGTCGTCGCGGCCGATGCGCTGATCCGTCTGAGGAAAAACCCATGACCGGACCGATAAGACAGCGCCGCGAAGGCGGCATTCTCGAAGTCACGATCGATCGCCCCAAGGCGAACGCCATCGATCTCGCGACTAGCCGCATCATGGGCAAGGTCTTCGCGGATTTCCGCGACGACGACAGCCTGCGCGTCGCCATCATCACCGGCGCCGGGGAAAAATTCTTCTGTCCGGGATGGGACCTGAAGGCGGCCGCCGCAGGTGACGCCGTGGACGGCGACTACGGTATCGGCGGTTTCGGCGGCATGCAGGAACTGCGCGACCTCAACAAGCCGATCATCGCGGCGATCAACGGCATCTGCTGCGGCGGCGGCTTCGAGATCGCGCTGTCCACCGATCTGATCCTCGCCGCCGAGCACGCGACCTTCGCTCTGCCGGAAATCCGCTCCGGCACGGTGGCGGACGCCGCCTCGATCAAGCTGCCGAAGCGCATCCCCTACCACATCGCCATGGATATGCTGCTGACCGGCCGGTGGCTGGACGTACAGGAGGCGCATCGCTGGGGCTTCGTCAACGAGATCCTGCCCGCCGACAAGCTGCTCGACCGCGCCTGGGAACTGGCGCGCACGCTCGAAAGCGGCCCACCGCTCGTCTATGCCGCCATCAAGGAGGTGGTGCGCGCCGCAGAAGGCGAGACCTTCCAGGCGACAATGAACAGGATCACCAAGCGGCAGTTCCGCACGGTCGATATTCTCTATTCCAGCGAGGATCAGCTCGAAGGCGCGCGCGCCTTCGCCGAAAAGCGTGATCCCGTCTGGAAAGGACGATAGGAGCGCGCCCCTGCATCGGGCGCGATCCGAAACTTTCCATAAGCCTGGCTTGTGGCGAAAATAGATATTTTAGGGCGTTACATACGCCCTATCGATAGATAACTTTATAGATCACGAGCCGCATTGCGGCAGGAATAGGAGGCTTCCGGGAGACGTGACGACGCCGGCATCTGCATAAAAAGCCGGTCGTAAGGTTGCCTTAAAGGCAAAAAACAGAAATTCTGCCAACCATAACGACAAATGCCCAAAATGGGCGCAGCAAAGGGAACAGGGGAATGACTGACTACACCAAATATCTCACCGACCAGGTTTCGCTCGGCAAGATGAGCCGCCGCGAATTCATGGGCCGCGCGGCCGCTTTCGGCGTTACGCTCGCCGTTGCCGGCACGATGTTCGACACCGCCGCCAAGGCGCAGGAGCCAAAGCGTGGCGGCAATCTCAAGCTCGGTCTCGAAGGTGCCGCCGCCACGGACTCGAAGGACCCGGCAAAGGCGCTCTCGCAGTTCATGTTCGTCGTGAACCGCAACTGGGGCGACATGCTGGTCGAATCCGAGCCGCTGACCGGCAAGGCCGTGCCGGCGCTCGCCGAATCATGGGAACCGTCCGCCGATGCCTCGAACTGGACCTTCAACATCCGCAAGGGCGTGAAGTTCCACGACGGCAAGGAACTGACCGTCGATGACGTGATCAAGACCCTGCAGCGCCACACCGACGAGAAGTCGGAGTCGGGCGCGCTCGGCGTCATGAAGTCGATCAAGGAAATCAAGGCCGATGGCGACAAGCTCGTCCTCGTCCTGTCGGAAGGCAATGCCGACCTGCCGCTGCTTCTGACCGACTATCACCTCGTCATCCAGCCGAACGGCGGCCTCGACGATCCGAACGCCATGATCGGCACCGGCCCGTTCAAGGTCACCAGCTTCGAAGCCGGCGTGCGCGCCACCTTCGAACGCAACAAGGACGACTGGCGCCAGGACCGCGGTTATGTCGACACGGTCGAGATGATCGCCATGAACGACGCAACCGCCCGTATCGCGGCGCTGTCCTCCGGCCAGGTGCACTATATCAACCGCGTCGATCCCAAGACCGTCGACCTGCTGAAGCGTGCGCCGACCGTGGAAATCCTCTCCACCTCTGGCCGTGGCCACTACGTCTTCATCATGCATTGCAACACGGCGCCGTTCGACAACAACGACCTGCGTCTCGCGCTGAAATACGCGATGGACCGCGAAACGATGCTGGAAAAGGTGCTCGGCGGCTACGGCAAGGTCGGCAACGACTTCCCGATCAACGAGACCTATGCCCTCTTCCCCGAGGGCATCGAGCAACGTGCCTATGACCCCGACAAGGCGGCCTTCCACTACAAGAAGTCCGGCCACAGCGGCTCGGTGCTGCTGCGCACATCCGACGTCGCCTTCCCGGGTGCCGTCGATGCGGCCGTGCTCTATCAGGAGAGCGCCAAGAAGGCCGGCATCGAGATCGAAGTGAAGCGTGAACCGGGCGACGGCTACTGGTCGAACGTCTGGAACGTGCAGCCCTTCTCGACCTCGTATTGGGGCGGTCGCCCGACCCAGGATCAGATGTATTCCACCGCCTATCTCTCGACGGCGGACTGGAACGACACGCGCTTCCTGCGCCCGGACTTCGACAAGATCCTGCTCGAAGCCCGCTCGGAACTTGACGAAGGCAAGCGCAAGGAGATGTACCGCACCATGGCCACGATGGTGCGCGATGAAGGTGGCCTCATCCTGCCGATGTTTAACGATTTCGTGAACGCCTGCTCCAAGCAGGTGAAGGGCTATGTCCACGACATCGGCAACGACATGTCGAACGGCTTCGTCGCAACCCGCGTGTGGCTCGACGCCTGATGACCGGCAGCGGACCGGCGCACGGTCCGGAGCTGACAGCAACGGCTGCTGCGGGCGCTAGCCCGCAGTCTGCCGGCGTTGCCGGGTCGGTTGCGTCCACTGAAGCGCCCGTCAGCGAAGGCACGCCTTCGTTCTGGGCAAAACTCAGCAAGAGCAGCCCCCTGGTTGCGCTCATCCTGCAACGCCTCGCGCTCAGCGTGGCCTTGCTCTTCGCCGTGTCGCTGATGATCTTCGGCGGTGTGGAAGCCTTGCCCGGCGACTTCGCGACGACCTATCTCGGCCAGTCCGCAACGCCGCAGGCGGTGGAAAACATCCGCAAGGACCTCGGCCTCGACCAGCCCGCCACGACGCGCTACTTCAAGTGGCTCGGCGGCGCGCTGCAGGGCGATTTTGGCAAATCCTGGGCCTCGAAAAACTCGGTCAGCGAGCAGATTGGCAAGCGCCTCGGCAATTCGCTGTTCCTCGCCTTCTTCGCAGCGATTATTTCCGTGCCTCTCGCTGTCGGCCTCGGCATGCTGGCGGTGCAGTTTCGAAACCGCCTGCCCGACAAGATCATAAACGTCATCTCGCTTGCGGCGATCTCGTTGCCGGAGTTCTTCGTCGGCTACCTGCTGATCTTGTTCTTCGCCGTGCAGCTGGGTGTCGCGACCTTCCCCGCGACGGTTTATGACTCGATGACGATCGGCCAGCGCCTGTCGGCCATCGCTCTGCCCACGGCAACCCTCGTCCTCGTCGTGCTCGCCCACATGATGCGCATGACGCGGGCGGCGATCCTCAACGTCATGTCCTCGGCCTATGTCGAGACGGCGGAACTCAAGGGCCTTTCGGGCCTGCGCATAATCGCCAAGCACGCGGCGCCGAATGCACTTGCGCCCGTCATCAACGTCATTGCGCTCAACCTCGCCTATCTCGTGGTCGGCGTCGTCGTCGTAGAGGTGGTGTTCGTCTATCCCGGCATGGGCCAGTACATGGTCGATGCCGTGACGGTACGCGATATGCCGGTCGTGCAGGCCTGCGGCCTGATCTTCGCCGCCTTCTACATCTTCCTCAACATGTTCGCCGATATCCTTGCGATCATCGCGAACCCCAGATTGAGGCACCCGCGATGAGACTTTCCTCCATTCCTGTCAGCGCCTGGGTCGGCATTCTGGGCATTGCGCTTGCCCTTTTCTGCGCCCTCTTCGCCCCCTTCATCGCCCCGCATGGCGAAAGCGAGATCGTCGGTGCCGTCTGGCAGCCGATGGGCGGCGATTACCTGCTCGGCACGGACAATCTCGGACGCGACCTCTTCTCGCGCCTGATCTTTGGCGCCCGCACCACTATCTTCGTGGCGCTGGCGGCAACCGTGCTCTCCTTCTCGCTCGGCATGCTCTTGTCGTTCACGGCAGCGGTGACGGGCGGGTTCATCGACCAGATCTTCTCGCGCTTCAACGACCTGATGATGGCGATCCCGACGCTGATCTTCGCGCTCGTCGTTCTGGCGGTTCTGCCCCAGCAGCTCTGGATCCTCATCCTCGTCATGGCCGTGCTCGACTCGACCCGCGTCTATCGCATCGGCCGCGCCGTGGCGCTCGATGTGGCGGTCATGGAGTTCGTGGAAGCCGCACGGCTACGCGGCGAGGGCACGGGCTGGATCATTTTTCGCGAAATCCTGCCCAACACGCTCTCGCCGTTGCTTGCCGAGTTCGGTCTGCGTTTCGCCTTCTCGATCCTGTTCCTCTCCACCCTCTCCTTCCTCGGCCTCGGCATCCAGCCGCCGGCAGCGGACTGGGGCGGCATGGTGAAGGACAACAAGGACGGCATCATCTTCGGCATCTCCGCCGCCCTCATTCCGGGCGGTGCGATCGCGGGGCTCGCCATCTGCGTCAACCTCGTCGTCGACTGGCTGATGAAACGCACCTCGAGCCTCAAGGGAGGGCGCGGCGATGCCTGATCTTCTTTCCGTCCGCAATCTCAAGATCGAGGCGACCAGCTATCCGCCGGGCGAGCCGCCGAAAACCGTGACGCTTGTCGAGGGCGTGAACTTCGACGTGCAGAAGGGCAAGGTGCTCGGTCTGATCGGCGAATCCGGCGCCGGCAAATCCACCATCGGCCTCACCGCGCTCGCCTATGGGCGCGGCGGGGTGCGGATCACCGGCGGCGAGGTCAAGCTCAACGGCGAAGACCTGCTGAAGCTCGGGCCATCAGGCATCCGAAAGGTGCGCGGCGCAAAGGTCTGTTACGTCGCCCAATCGGCGGCCGCGGCCTTCAACCCCGCCCACCGGCTCGGTGAACAGGTGATCGAAGCCTCCCTGAAACACGGCATCATGAGCCGTGCGGAGGCGGAAAAGCGCGCGCTTTATCTGTTCAAGGTGCTGGGCCTCCCAAGCCCGGAAACCTTCGGCCAGCGTTATCCGCACCAGGTCTCCGGCGGCCAGTTGCAGCGTGCCATGACGGCCATGGCGCTGTGCCCCAACCCAGAACTGATCGTCTTCGACGAGCCGACCACCGCTCTCGACGTGACGACGCAGATCGACGTGCTTGCCGCGATCAAGCACGCCATCGAGGAGACCCATACGGCTGCACTCTACATCACCCACGATCTCGCGGTCGTGGCGCAGATCACGGACGACATCCTCGTGCTCCGCCACGGCAAGATGGTGGAATACGGCTCGGTGAAGCAGATCATCGAGGCCCCGACACAGGACTATACCCGCGCGCTGGTCAATGTGCGCGGCACCAAGCGGGAGGAAGCGCCCGACCAGACGGACACGCTCCTGAAGGTCGATAACATCACGGCCGGCTATTCCAATGGCTTCAAGGTGTTGCAGAACGTCTCGCTGCATCTGCCGAAGGGCCAGACGCTGGCGGTGGTGGGCGAATCCGGCTCGGGCAAATCGACTCTTGCCCGCGTCATCACCGGCCTGCTTCCGCCGCAGGAGGGTACAATCAGCTTCGACGGCAAGGCCTTGCCGAAGGCGCTGAAGGGCCGCTCGAACGACGAGCTGCGCCGCGTCCAGATGATCTACCAGATGGCCGACACGGCGATGAACCCCCGCCAGACGGTGCGCGACATCGTCGGCCGCCCGCTCACCTTCTATTACGGCCTGCGCGGCCGAGAGAAGACGGAGCGGGTGAAGGAACTGCTGGAGCAGATCGAGATGGGCGGCCGCTTCGCGGATCGCTATCCGGCAGAACTTTCGGGCGGCCAGAAGCAGCGCGTCGCCATCGCCCGTGCCTTGGCGGCCAAGCCCGAACTCATCCTCTGCGACGAGCCGACCTCCGCTCTCGATCCACTGGTTGCCGAAGGCATCCTGAAGCTCCTCCTGAAACTGCAAGAGGAAACGCAGGTCTCCTACATGTTCATCACGCACGACATCGCCATCGTGCGCGCCATCGCCGATTCGGTAGCCGTGATGCATCGGGGCAAGCTCGTGCGCTTCGGCCCGAAATCCAAGGTGCTCTCACCGCCCTTCGACGATTACACGGACCTGCTGCTCAAGTCGGTTCCGGAAATGGAGATCGGCTGGCTGGAGCGGGTGCTCACGACGCGGCGTATGGCCAGCGCTGGGAACTGATCAAAGCGGGCGGCTTTGGAGCCGCCCGTTTGTTTTTGAGAAGCCCCAACGCCTTCCTCTGTCATCCTCAATTCTGCTTGCAGTTCACATCCCCGACGCGGCTGGTTGTCTCGCCCTCGGCCATCACGGTTTCTTCGCCGCGCGCCGTGCAATTGCCCTTCTCGCCAACACCGCTGCGGAATTTCACCATGGGCTGGCCCTCGATCATGATGCTCGGCACGATCTCGTAAAGCTCCGGTGGGCAATTCACCACATCGGACAGCCTGAGCGCCGGCGCACCGCCGATGAAGACGCTCTGCGCACCGGTCAGCGCACAAGCCGGGATTGGCGGCGCGGCGTCCTCAGCCACGGATATGGACGGCAACGCCGCTGCAAGGCCAAGAGCCAAGGCGGTTTCCGCTAACCGGAAAAATCTCATCATCCCTCTCCCTTTTCACGCGCCGAACGAGATAAGGCGCGAAGGGCCTCCAGCGCCCGTTCCGCATCTCGCTCCGGCACGAATATATGGTCGTGATGGTAGGCGGCAACCACGTTGGCGCTGATGCCCTCGCGCGTCAACGCCGCGGCGAAGGCTCCCGTCAACCCGACCGCCTCCAGCGAGGAATGCACGGTGAGCGTGATCAGGCGCATAGGTGGGCTGGCGGATAGCCCTTCGGCAGCCTCAGCAGGCACAATCAGTGTCACCCCCTCCGCCTCCTGGAACATGCCGATCGGCTTGCGGAATAGGTAGCCCGCCAGCTCCTCCGCCGGAACGCAGGCATAGACGAAGCTGCCGTCCACGAGATCCGGCTCCATCGTCTGCAGCAACGCGTCGAGATCGGTGATGCCGCTCATGGATTGGCCATCCGGCGGACGGCATCGCATAGCGCCGCAAAACCTTTCTTCGCGCCCTCGCTCATGAAGCGCGCGCGCAGCCAGGCATGAATCATCTGTTTTTCCTCGCGATATTCCACCGGCACGCCGGCCAGGATCAGACGCGCCGCATAGGCCCGAGCATCGTCGCGTAGCGGGTCGAAATAGGCGCCGGTGATGAAGGCCGGCGGGAGGCCGGCGAGTTCTGTCGCCCGCAGCGGGAAGGCATGGGTCGCGTCGTCCGGTGCCTTATAGACATCGCGATAATAGGCGACATCGGCGGTGGAAAGACCGGGAGCATCGGCCATCTCCACATAGGAGCCGGAAACGAGATCGCCCCCCAAACCGGGATAGATCAAAGCCTGCCCGACGATGCCCTTCAGTCCCTCGTCACGCGCCTTCAGCACGATCCCGGCCGCCAGGTTGCCGCCGGCACTGTCGCCAATGACGACCACGGGCCGGCCTTCCCGCAAAAGCGCGACCAGCACGGCCCAGCAATCATCGAAGGCCGCCGGCCAGACATGCTCCGGCGACAGGCGATAATCGACCGAGACGAGTTCGGCCCCCGCCGCTTCGGACAGTTCGGCGCAGATCGCATCGTGGCTATCGAGCGACCCAACGACGAAACCACCGCCATGAATGTAGTAGAGCCGCGTCGATGTCCTGATACCGGTCGGCCGATAACGCCGTATCGGGATGCGCTCCGCCACCAACCCATCCTCCTTGACCATGCCCTCCGGCGGCGGCGCATCGAAGGCGGCGCACAGGGCATCGTACCAGGCGCGCTGCTGCGCGATATCGGCGTCTACCGCGTCGGCAGGGTAAAAATCCTCGCAACGCTTGTGGAAGGCCAGAATGCCTTCTTCGGTCGGCATGGGACGTTCGGTCATGGCGGCTCCTCGTCTTGTTCCGGCAGCATAGCAGCGCCCTTCCCCGCCGCCTGTCCTGCAAACGGCTTTCCCAAGGAATTTTCGGCGCTTGCCTGACCTGCCGCCACCATATTAACTGCCGCCATGGCATTCACCTTCCGGCAATTGCAATATTTCGTCGCCGTCGCGGAACAGGGCTCCGTGACGCGCGCCGCGCAGAACCTGTCGATCTCGCAATCTTCAATCACGGAGGCGATCAAAGAACTCGAATCGGATCTCGGCGTCGAGCTTTTCGAGCGCCATCCGCGCGGGCTGACGACGACGCATAACGGCCATCAATTCCTGCGCCATGCCACGAAAATTCTCGCCAATGTCTCGGATGCCCGCTCCTCCTTCTCCGACAACCGTACACCCGAAAAAGGCCAGCTTAATCTCGGTGTCACCTCGCTCGTCGCCGGCTACGTGCTGTCGGACCTGCTGTCGCGCTATCGCCGCGCCTTTCCCGGCATTGATGTCAGCGCGATCGAAGACAACGGCTCCTATCTGGAACACCTGCTGGTAGGGGGCGAACTCGACGTTGCCGTCATGGTCATCTCAAACCTACGCGACCGCATGGCGCTGCAGGCCGAGATCATCGAGACCTCGCCCTACCGGCTCTGGCTACCGATCGGCCATCCGCTCGTTTCTGCCGATATCATCTCCGTCAACGATATCGCCAAGGAGCCTCTGATCATGCTCACGGTGGATGAAATCGAGGAGAACACCGGAAAGCTACTCTCGGCGCTAGGCGCCCGCCCGCATGTCGCGTTCCGCACGCGCTCGGTGGAAGCGGTGCGCAGCCTCGTGGCAACGGGTGCGGGCATCGCGCTGCTGCCCGATCTGGTCTACCGCCCCTGGTCGCTGGAAGGCGACCGCATCGAAAGCCGTGATGTCTCTGGAGCGCTACCGGTGGTGCAGATCGGCATGGTCTGGCGCAAGGGGTCCAGCCTGCCACAGGCGGCGCGCGATTTCGTGGGACTTGCGGAAGCGCTGCGCGGCGGGCGCGGACGCTGAGTATCCCTATCAGTTGGATGCCGGAACCTCGATTTTACCGGTCGGCGTATCGACGAGGCCGCTGCGCAGCCCGCTCTTGCGCCAATATCCGACCAGCCATTGCCGTGCAGGCATTTCAACCGTCACATGCACGAACCACGCGGCAAGGCCCGCGATGACGAATGTCAACGGAATGACGAGTGATTCCGGAAGGAGGCCGCTCAGCGTGCGCCGCGCGAGAAACATCGCCGGCACATGGAAGAGATAGAGCGAGAAGCTGATCGCGCCGAGAAAACGAAGCGGTGCCGAGGCAAAAATTCTCGCGGAGAGCGGCGCTTGCCAGGCGACGAGCGCGACGATGATCGCCGAAGCGAAAGCGCTGTGCACACCCCAGAAACCGGGATCGACCGTGGGCAGGAGATAGCGATAGCTCATGAACAGGACCGGAAGCAGGAGCGCCAGAAGACCGATAAACGGCGACCGGGATGCCGGCCCCCAGAGCCCATGCAGGCGGCCGGCCACCGCCCCGAAGACAAAATAGGGCAACTTGGAGGGAAGCAGGATGCCCGGCCCCGGCAGGCCAAGCAGCCCATCGATGGCGACGAGCGCCATCAGCACCGCGATCAGGACCGGAAACTGCCGCGGCTGCCCAAGGCAGAGCCACAGCACGGGGAAGAAGAGATAGAACTGGATTTCCGGGGGCACCGACCAGAAGACGCCGCTCGAGCCGAGCAGTACGACATGCCGCACAAAATCCTTCATGCCCTGGATCGGCTGGATGTAATCGAGGCCCGGCGCGATCGATAGGATCATCACGACGACGACGGCGACGAGATAGACCGGATAGATACGGGCAAAGCGGCTGACGAGAAAATCCAGCACGGTGCTGCGCGTCACCGGCTGCCCGCCATAGAGATAGGCCATCAGAAAGCCGCTCAAGGCGAAGAACAGGCCAACGGCCTCGCTGCCCATGACGGGGAGATGAATTGCGGCGAGGCTTGGAAAGACCAGACCGATATGCGCCATGACCACCAGCGCCGCCGCAAGGCCGCGCAAGCCATCGAGACTGGCAATATGTTCCGGCCGGCCCATCGTCACCCGCTCCCTTTCGTGTAAAGCGAGAGCTTCCCCCATGGCTGCTTTACAGACGATTAAAGCCACTCGTTTCATCGAGCATTCGGAATTTCCGATAGCGGCATTCTGATTAATGAATTTGCGAAAGCGGCAAAATCACGGCACCTTTTCACACGGGAACAATACCGCTCAAAGCGGCCAAAACGGGAGACTGTCATGAAGCGACTTCTGCATTCCTGCACCGCGCTTACCCTTTCGCTCGCCTTCACCACAGCCGCCATCGCGCAAGAGCCCTTGAAGGAACTTGGGCCTGGCGAAGGCGAAGTGTCCATCGTTGCCTGGGCCGGCTATATCGAGCGCGGCGAGACGGACAAGAATTACGACTGGGTCACCGATTTCGAGAAGAAGACGAGCTGCAAGGTCACCGTGAAGACCGCCGCGACCTCGGATGAAATGGTCGCCCTGATGAACGAAGGCGGCTTCGACCTCGTCACCGCCTCGGGCGACGCGTCGCTGCGCCTCGTTGCCGGCAAGCGCGTTCAGCCGATCAACACGGACCTCATCCCGAGCTGGAAGACCATCGACGAGCGCCTGCAGAGCGCGCCGTGGCACACGGTGAACGGCGTTCACTACGGCACGCCCTATCTCTGGGGCCCGAACGTGCTGATGTACAACACCGAAGCCTTCAAGGGCGAAGCGCCGAAGAGCTGGAAGGTCGTCTTTGAAGAGATGACGCTGCCGGACGGCAAGTCCAACAAGGGCCGCGTGCAGGCCTATGACGGCCCGATCCACATTGCCGATGCCGCCCAGTACCTGATGGCTCACAAGCCGGAACTCGGCATCAAGGACCCCTACGAGCTCAATGAAGACCAGTACAAGGCCGCGCTCGACCTCCTGCGCGTCCAGCGCACGCTGGTCGGCCGCTACTGGCACGATGCGATGATCCAGATCGACGACTTCAAGAACGAAGGTGTCGTCGCCTCGGGCTCCTGGCCGTTCCAGGTCAACCTGATGCAGGCCGAAAAGCAGCCGATCGCCTCGACCTTCCCGGAAGAGGGTGTCACGGGCTGGTCGGATACGACCATGCTGCATGCCGAAAGCCAGCATCCGAACTGCGCCTATATGTGGATGGAACATTCGCTGTCCGCCAAGGTGCAGGGTGATGCGGCCGCCTGGTTCGGCGCAGTTCCCTCGGTTCCGGCCGCCTGCAAGGGCAATGCGCTCCTGACCGACGGCGGTTGCTCGACCAACGGTTTCGACAATTTCGACAAGATCCACTTCTGGCGCACGCCGGTTTCCAAATGCGAAAGTCAGGGCGAATGCGTGCCCTACCACCGCTGGGTCTCCGACTATATCGGCGTGATCGGCGGCCGTTGATCGAATACCCCCTCACCTAACCCTCTCCCCGTAACCGGGGAGAGGGAACGTGCCCCACGTCGAATTTCGTTTCCCGATGTTTTTGCGGAGACGGAAAACGGTGCCTCATGCCTCTTTCTCCCCACCTGTTGGGAGGAGGTGCCGGCAGGCGGATGGGGGGCAAATCGCAAACTCATCGGGAGCCCCCATGACCGCCGTCCTGTTCCAGCAAGTGTCCCGCCATTTCGGCGCCGTGCGCGCCGTCGATAGCGTGGATCTCGCCATTGCCGAAGGTGAATTCTTCGCGATGCTTGGTCCTTCCGGCTCCGGCAAGACGACCTGCCTGCGCCTGATGGCCGGCTTCGAGCAGCCGACCTCGGGCCATATCGAGATCTTCGGCGAGACGGCGGAGGGCGTGCCGCCCTACCGGCGCAACGTCAACACGGTGTTCCAGGACTATGCCCTCTTCCCGCATCTCTCGATCCTTGAGAATGTCGCCTATGGCCTGATGGTCAAGGGTGTCGACAAGGCGGAACGGCTGAAGGCAGCGGAGGACGCGCTCGCCATGGTCAAGCTGCCCGGCTACGGCACGCGCCGCCCCGGCCAGCTCTCCGGCGGCCAGCGCCAGCGCGTGGCGCTCGCCCGCGCCCTCGTCAACCGCCCCCGCGTGCTCCTCCTCGACGAACCGCTCGGCGCGCTCGATCTCAAACTGCGCGAGCAGATGCAGGAAGAGCTGAAGTCGCTGCAGAAATCGCTCGGCATCACCTTCGTCTTCGTCACGCACGATCAGGGCGAGGCCCTGTCGATGGCCGACCGCATCGCTGTGTTCAGCGACGGCAGGATTCAGCAGCTCGGCACGCCGGAAGAGGTCTACAAGCGGCCGCAGACGCGCTTCGTCGCCGATTTCGTCGGCTCGTCCAACGTGCTTCCGCCGGATTTCGTGGAACATCTCGGTTTCGGCAAACACTATGCGAGCCTCCGGCCGGAAGACATTGGCCTTGGCGAGGGCCCCGGCCGCAAGTCGTTTTCCGGCCGCGTGACCGCTGCAAGCTTCCTCGGTGCCGCCAACCGCGTGACGGTCGAGGCGAATGGCGCGCGTGTCGCGGCCATGCTGCCGGCCGCCGTCGCCGTTCCCGCACAGGGCGAAATGGTCACTCTCTCCTTCCTGCCTCAGGACCTGCATACGATGGACGGCGCCCAATGAGCACCGTTACCGACACTTCGATCCTCGCGGGCCGGCAAGGTCCTTCCGGGCGGCTCTCCGACTTCTTCTGGCGCAACCCAAAGATCCTGCTGCTCCTGATGCTGACGCCGCCGCTGCTCTGGCTCGGCATCATCTATCTCGGCTCGCTTTTCGCCCTGCTATTGCAGAGCTTCTTCTCGATCGACGACTTTTCCGGCTTGATCAATTATGAGTTCACGCTCGCCACCTACAGGCAGCTGCTGATCCCGTCGAATTTCGACATCATCCTGCGCACCGTCGTGATGGCCGTGCTGGTGACGCTCGCCTCCGCCGTCATCGCCTTCCCCATCGCCTATTACGCGGCGCGTTACGCCAAGGGCAAATGGAAGGTCGTCTTCTATCTCGGCGTCATGCTGCCGCTGTGGTCGAGCTATCTGGTGAAAATCTACGCCTGGAAGCTCATCCTCGCCAAGGAAGGCATCCTGACCTGGCTCTTCGCCAAGCTGCACCTGCTGTGGCTTCTCGACGCATGGCTTTCGCTTCCGGTCGTCGGCGGCTCCTCGCTGTCGATCAGCTATACCGGCACCTTCATCGTCTTCATCTATGTCTGGATGCCGTTCATGATCCTGCCGATCCAGGCCTCGCTGGAGCGCGTGCCGGGCAACCTGATCGAAGCGTCGGCCGATCTCGGCGGCACCCCGGCGCAAACCTTCCGCTTCGTGCTCTTCCCGCTGGCGCTGCCCGGCATCATCGCCGGCTCGATCTTCACCTTCTCGCTGACCTTGGGCGACTACATCATTCCGCAGATCATCGGCTCGTCCCGGCTGTTCATCGGCCAGGCGGTCTATGCTCAGCAGGGCACGGCCGGCAACATCCCACTCGCCGCCGCCTTTTCCGTCGTGCCGATCGTCATCATGGGCCTCTATCTCTGGATGGCCAAACGACAGGGAGCCTTCGATGCGCTCTGATAGAAACGCCTCCGCGCCCCTCGGCCTGAAGGTCGCCGCCGGTCTCGGCCTCGCCTTCCTGCACCTGCCGATCCTGCTCATCTTCCTCTATGCCTTCACCACGGAGGAGAAGAGCTACCAGTTCCCGCCGCCGGGCTACACGCTGCAATGGTTCTCCGTCGCCTGGAACCGGCCTGATGTCTGGGAAGCCATGGGCCTTTCGGTCCGCGTCGCCTCGATCTCGACGGCCGTCGCCCTGGTGCTCGGCACGCTCTGCGCCGCCGCCGTCAGCCGCACGAAGTTCTTCGGCCGCGAGACGATCTCGCTGCTCGTCATCCTGCCGATCGCCCTTCCGGGCATCATCACCGGCATCGCGCTGCGCTCCGCCTTCTCCTTCGTGGAGATGCCCTTCTCATTCTGGACCATCGTGCTCGGCCACGCGACCTTCTGCGTCGTCGTCATCTACAACAATGCGGTCGCCCGCTTCCGCCGCATCTCGGGCTCGCTGATCGAAGCCTCGATGGACCTCGGCGCCGACAGTTTCCAGACCTTCCGCTACATCATCCTGCCGAATATCGGCACGGCGCTGCTCGCTGGCGGCATGCTCGCCTTCGCGCTGTCCTTCGACGAGGTGATCGTCACGACCTTTACCGCCGGCCAACAATCGACCCTGCCGATCTGGATGCTCGAAGAGCTCGTGCGCCCGCGCCAGCGGCCGGTGACGAATGTCGTCGCCATGATCGTCGTACTCGTCACCTTCCTGCCGATCCTCGGCGCCTACTACCTCACCCGCGATGGCGACCAGGTCGCCGGCGGCGGCAAATGAACCAACGATAGGGAGAACGTCCATGGACACCCAGATGCTGATCGGCGCGCGCTTCGAAGCCGGCACCGAGGCGGAAGAGCATATCCTGAACCCGAAGACCGGCGGCAAGATTGTCGATCTGCCGGAAGCCTCCTACGCGCAGATCGACGCCGCCGTCGACGCCGCCGAAAAGGCCTTCATCTCCTGGGCGACGACGACACCCGCCGAACGTTCCGGCTACCTGCTGCGCATCGCCGATGCCATCGAAAAGGACGCCGACGCCTTCGCCGCACTGGAATCGCTCAACTGCGGCAAGCCGATCAATTCCGCCCGCAATGACGAACTGCCCGCTATCGTCGACTGCTGGCGCTTCTTCGCCGGCGCCATCCGCTCGCTCAACGCCCCTGTCGCCGCTGAATACCTGCCCGGCTTCACCTCCATGGTACGCCGCGATCCGATCGGCATCGTCGGCTCCATCGCGCCCTGGAACTATCCGCTGATGATGATGGCCTGGAAGCTGGCGCCGGCCATTGCCGGCGGCAACACGGTCGTTTTCAAACCCTCCGAGCAGACGCCGCTGACGGCGCTGAAGATGGCAAAGCTGCTCGCCGACATTCTTCCCGAGGGCGTGGTCAACATCGTGCTCGGTCGCGGCGAGACGGTCGGCAATGCGCTGATCAACCATCCGAAGATCAACATGGTGTCGATCACCGGCGACGTCGCAACCGGCAAAAAGGTGCTGGCCGCCGCGGCGAAAACCGTCAAGCGCACCCATCTGGAACTCGGCGGCAAGGCCCCCGTCGTCGTCTTCGACGATGCCGATCTCGAAGCCGTCGTCGCCGGCATCCGCGCCTTCGGCTATTACAATGCCGGCCAGGACTGCACCGCCGCCTGCCGTATCTATGCGCAGGACGGTATATACGAAAAGCTCGTTGCCGACCTCTCGGCCGCCGTCTCCACCATCAAGTACAACGATCCGGACGACACGCTGAACGAGATCGGCCCGCTGATCTCCAAGCGTCAGCGCGACCGCGTCGCAAGCTTCGTCGAACGCGCGGCGGAGGTGAAACATATCGAGATCACCGCCGGTGGCCGCGCCGGCAGCGACGAGGGCTATTTCTTCCAGCCGACCGTCGTGGCCGGTGCGACGCAGGACGACGAGATCGTTCGCCGCGAAGTGTTCGGCCCCGTCGTCTCCGTCACGCGCTTCTCCGAAGCCGAGCAGGCGATCGCCTGGGCCAATGACAGCGACTACGGCCTCGCCTCCTCTGTCTGGACGAAGGATATCGGCAAGGCGATGAGGGCGGCGTCACGCCTGCAATATGGCTGTACCTGGATCAACACGCATTTCATGCTCACCACCGAAATGCCGCATGGCGGTGTCAAACAGTCGGGCTACGGCAAGGACATGTCGATCTATGCGCTCGAGGACTACACCGCCGTACGTCACGTTATGATCAATCACGGCTGATCCTCCCCGCCGCCCAAGAGCGCGGCCACCTTCCGGGGCGTCCTCCACGCTCCGGAACTTTTTTGCCGTTCGAGCGTCTTGTCTGCGATCAATTCGGAGGCATGACCATGCTTAAATGGGCACTGATTTTTCTCGTTATTTCGCTGATCACCGGCTTCCTCGGCTTCTCCGGCGTTTCCGCCGCCACGGCCACCGTCGCCAAGGTGCTTTTCGCGATCGCACTCATCATCTTCCTGATCTTCCTGGTGCTTGCATTGACCGCAGGCAGCCTCGTCCTCTGAGTGCAACCCATCCCTAACCACTGTTGCACCCACGCAACAGTGGCGAAATCATGACTATTATAGTCATATAATATCTTGCGGCGCGCGGAATCCTGATAAAAACGGTCATCTTATAGATCGTCCAATCAGAAAGTGATCCGCATGCAAAACCGTACCCGCACGCTGCTCCGGCTGGCGCTCGCCGGCACCTCCCTCCTGACGCTCGCCACCATGGCCGCAGCGCAGGATCAGGCGGCCCCCGCCGACAACGGCGCGACGGTTCTAGAAGAGGTCGTGGTTAACGGCGGCAGCGGCGGTGTCATCACCGCGGATGGCTATGTCGGCAAGAGCAGCGCGACGGGTGCCAAGACGGACACGCCGTTCGTCCAGACGCCCCAGTCGATCTCCTCGGTCACCAAGGACCAGCTGGAAGACCGCAAGCCGCAGAACCTGCTCGACGCAGTCGCCTACACGCCCGGTGTGCGGGTCGGCGGCTATGGCTTCGATCCGCGCTTCGACAGCTTCACGCTGCGCGGCTTCGACATGACCTATATCGGCATCTTCCGCGACAACCTGCGCCAGCCCGGCGCCGGATCCTCGCTGTTCAAGACCGAGCCCTATGGTCTGGAAGGTGTGTCGATCCTGCGCGGCCCGTCCTCGGCGCTTTACGGCCCGGCCGGCGCCGGCGGCCTTTACAACCTCATCAGCAAGCGGCCGACGGAAGAGGCTCTTCGCGAGGTGGAGGCCCAGTACGGCACCCACAACCGCTACCAGGGCCAGTTCGACGTTTCCGGACCGATCAATGAGGAAGACCCATTCTACTATCGCCTGACAGGCTTGTTGCGCAGCTCCGACACCGAGCAAGTCGGCGTTCCCGACGACCGCGCCTATATCGCGCCGGCCTTTACCTGGAAGCCGGACGAAGACACCAAGCTGACCATCCTGGGCGAATATTCCCGCACCAAGACCGGCGGCACAGCGGCCTACTATTTCGACGGCACCGAGGTCAGCGACTTCTTCGCCGGCAACCCTGACTTCAACGATTCCATCCAGAACCAGGGCCGCATCGGCTACGAGTTCGAGCATCGCCTGAACGACACCTTCGTCTTCCGCCAGAACGCGCGCGCCTCGTGGCTGAATGTCGATGCAGACTGGGCCTTCGCCTACCAGCCGAATGCCGTCGACCCCACACTGCTCGACAGCAGCGCCGGTAGCTTCGAGGAATGGCTGAACACCTATACGGTCGACAACCAGCTCGAAGCGACGTTCGACACCGGTGCGCTTGAGCATACCGTGATCACCGGCGTCGACTTCACAAAAATCTATTGGAAGTCGCTCAACGGCTACGGCTCCACGCCGCCGCTCGACACAAAGAACCCGACGGACGGCCGACCGACCGATCCGATCGCCTTCCAGACGAAGAGCGTACAGGACCAGCTTATCACCGGCGTCTATCTGCAGGACCAGATCCGCTACGACGCCCTCACCTTCACGCTGGGCGGCCGCTACGACTGGGTTTCGACGGATACCGACAACACGGATCTCGCCTCCGGCGCCGTGGATACCATCAACCAGAAGGACCGCGCCTTTACCTGGCGTGCGGGCGTGACCTACGAAACGCCATGGGGCATCACACCCTACGCCACCTACTCGACCGCCTTCTCGCCCAATGCCGGCGTCAACCAGGCAACCGGCAATCCGTTCAAGGCCACGGAAAGCGAGCAGGAAGAAGTGGGGGTCAAGTACCTGCTGCCCGACAGCAACACGCTGCTCACGGCCGCGCTTTTCAACATCGACCAATCGAACAGCCTCTACTATGAAGTCGTCGAGCTTCCGGACGGCCCGGCGAACATCCAGGTGCAGCGTGGCGAAATCCGCTCGCGCGGCTTCGAATTCGAGGCGAACACGTCGCTCGACAACGGCCTCTCGCTAATTGCGTCCTATACCTACACGCAGACCGAGATCCTCGACGGCCCGACCGGCACGGTCGGCAACGAAGTGTCCTCCGTACCGCGCCACATGGCCTCGCTCTGGGCACATTACGACCTGCCGGAAGATGGGCCGTTCAACGGTCTTGGCCTGGGTGCGGGCGTCCGCTTCCTCGGCGCAAGCTATGGCGACGATGCCAATATCAACAAGAACAAGTCCCGCGCCCTCGTCGATGCCGCGATCGACTTCGATTTCGCGGCCATTGACAAGGATTACGAAGGCCTGAAGCTCCAGGTCAATGCGACGAACCTGTTCAACCGGCAGGACTCCGTCTGCTCGGCCGGCTATTGCTACCGCGACCGGGGCCGCACGGTCATCGGCAGCCTGAAATATTCGTGGTAAACCCTTGACGACGCTCTCCACAGGGGATCGCGAGACTGCCTTCAGGCCCGATGGCCTGAAGGCAGTCTTTACCGGCGAACATGCCTGGTGCGGCGAGAAGATGATGCTCTCGTCGAACCTCGAGGGCGCCTTGCCGCTTGCCGAGTTCCTGACGGGAAGCGGCTTCTCCGAAACGCTCGACCGTTTCGCCGCAGGCTATGGCAATGCGGATCGGCGGGCGGCCGCCTCCTTTTGGTCGCTCTACTACTTCTCCACCCTGACCATCCCCTATATCATCGCACGCCGGGCTGAGCGCACGCTGCCGATCAGCTTCGACCAGATGACCATCGCCATCGGCGACGACGGCCTGCCGCGTGCCTTCGGCCTGCCGCATGAGGGAGACTGGAGCGAGGGCGACGATCTCGTCGGCTTCATCACCCCGCTGGTCGATGCGCATCTCGCCCGCGCCGTGGCGCTGCTCAAGGAAAAATCGGGCATCGCGCCAAAACTCGCCTGGAACAATGCGGCCGTCTATATCGACTATGCCTTCAACGTGACGGACCGTGCGCCGCCCGAGGGCGACGATCCCTGGCCATCACGCCCGCTCTTCGACTGCCCGCTGCTTTCCGATGGCAGCCGCAATCCCTTCCATGGCTGCCTGCGCCACGAACTCCACGCCGGCACCACGCAGTGTCGCCGAAAGGTCTGCTGCCTGCGCTACATGCTGCCGGGCATTCCCGGCTGCGGTGAACTCTGCGCCCTGCCTGAACTGAGAAAACAATGACCATGCGCCTCTTCGCCCTCCTCGCCGCCGTCTTCCTGCTGGTTGCCGCCCTGCCGCTTCGGGCTGAGGTGCAGTACCCGCTCACCGTCAAGGATGCACTCGGTCGCGACGTCACCATTCCGGCGCAGCCGAAAGCGATCCTGCTCGGCAGCGGCTTCAATCTGGTGGCACTGTCGCTGATCCACCCCGATCCGGTGAGCCTGCTTGCCGGCTGGGCCAGCGACATGAAGGGCGACAACCCAGAAATCTATGCCCGTTTCAAGGACAAGTTCCCCGCCATCGAACAGGTGCCGATCATCGGCGACGGCATCACCATGTCCTTCGAGGCGACCCTGTCGCTGAAGGCCGATCTCGCCATCCTCGCCAACTGGCAGGCCGAAACCGAACTCGGCAAGCAGGCAATCGGCTATCTCGAACAGACCGGCGTTCCCGTCGTCGTGGTGGATTTCAACAGCGATGCGCTGAACAACACCGCCGGCAATATGCGCCTGCTCGGCAAGGTGCTGAACCGCGCGGAGCAGGCCAACGCCTTCGCCGACTTCTACGACGCCCGCGTCAAACGCATCCGCGACCGCGTGGCAGACCATCCCGAGCCCGGCCCGAGCGTGCTGATGGATGCCTTCCCGAACCCGGAAAAGTGCTGCTACGCCTATGGCACCGGCGGCCTCGGCGCCTTCATCGCCATCACGGGCAGCCGCAACATCGCCGAAAGCCTGCCGGCGCAGGGCGGTATCGTCAATCTGGAATTCATCGTCGCGGCGGAGCCGGACGTCTATATCGCGACGGCCTCGCCGGGCGGCACCTACAGCACCTTCTCCGTCGGCCCCGGTGTGGATCCCGCCGAAGCGCGCGAGACGCTCGGCCGCGCCGTGAAGGGCCCCATGCTGTCAGGCCTGAAGGCCGTGAAGGAGGAGCGCGTCTACGGCCTCTGGAACTTCTTCAACGCCGTGCCGCTTAACATTCTCGCCGCCGAAGCCTTCGCCCACTGGCTGCGCCCGGACATTTTCGCCGATGTCGATCCCGATGCAACGCTGAAGGAAATCAACGAACGTTTCGCCGCCGTTCCCTTCGACGGCGCCTATTGGATCGCGCTCAAGCCGAATTGAACCGGTTCGCCCTTTCGGCGACCCGCCGCGCAGGCTATATCATGCCCAGGAGGACTTGAATGATCTGGGCATTTGCGGTTGCGGCAGCGGCCATTCTTTATCTCGCACTGCGCTTCCGGCGGTTTCAGAGCTGGGTCGAGCCCGTCCTCACCATCGTCGTGGCCATCGGCTTGGCCGCCGCCCTGCTGATCTGGTTCGTGGAGGACCGTGGCCCATCCGGGACGGTTGCGACCCCCACCGCCGAAACCCCGGTACTATCGGCCGATGTCATCACCCTCTCGGAAATGCAGGCGACTGTCGGCCAACCGAAGACCAGCTACCGCGTCACCGGCCAGGTGACGAACAGCGGCACGGTTCCGTTGCAATCCTTCTGGCTGGACGTGGTGCTCTCTGATTGCCCCGCCGGCACCTGCCGCGAGGTCGGCCGCGACGATGCGCTCATCGTGCTGCGCGTGCTGCCGGGGGAAAGCGCCGATTTCTCGACCTTCGCCGTCTTCCCCGGCAGCGATCTCACGCCTATCACCGCGCCGAAATTCGACTACGGCATCAGGAACGTGCGCGCCCTCACCCGCTAAAGTGCCGCCAGGACGTCAGCGGTCTTGAGCACCGTGGCGAATTCGTGCCGCAGGGTCGCGACATGGGTACGGTGGACATCACGCGCCGCAATCGTGCCGCCGGCACCATCCGGCAGGTCGAAGCAGTCGCAGGCATCCTCCACGAGCAGAACACGATAGCCCATATTGGCGCCGACGCGCACGCTGGTCGACACGCACATATCCGTCGAAATACCGAACAGCACGACCGTATCGACGCCGAGGCGGCGCAGGCGCAGATCGAGATCCGTGCCGATGAAGGCGGCATTGACGCTCTTGCGCACAAGCGGCTCGTCTGCCTGCGGCTCGAAGCCCGGGCGTAGCGCGTTACCGGGGTTTTCACGGCGCAGCGTAGAGTTCGGTTCAGTGCTGTCGTGGCAGACATGGATGACCGGCCGGCCGGCGCCGCGCCAGGCAGCGAGCAAGGCGAGGCCATTCTCGTCCAGCCGGTCGTTCCAGCGCGACGCCCAGGGCACGGCATCGAAAGCCTGCTGCATGTCGATCGGGATCAGGACGGCATTGTGCGGAAGGGTCTGCATCGGTTTCTCCTTGAAGCGATATCCGACGAATAGTTGCTTTTCCGTCCGGTTTCGCGCAGCAAGGAGACGGAGTGCCGGACAATCGTCCGGCCAAGGGAGAATTTTCCGGATGAACGAGCTTGACGAGAAGGACAGATTGCTCATCGCAGCACTTCGCGCCGATGCCCGCCAGAGCCTCGTGGAACTTGCGCACCACACCGGTCTCTCGCGCAGCGCCGTGCATGAGCGCATCCGGCGTCTGGAGGCGAAGGGCGTTATCGCCGGTTATACGGTGAAGCTCGGTATCGACAGAGACCGTGCCGGCGTGGAGGCGCTGATCGCCGTCGGCTTCCAGCAGGGCCGCAACTGCGATCATGTCGTGCCGCATCTCACCGGCATTCCCAATGTCGTGACCTGCTGGTCGCTTGCCGGGCCGACGGATCTGATGCTGCTCGTCGAATGCACGTCCAACGCCGAACTCGACACGGTGCGCCGCCAGATCGCGACGACGCCGGGCATCGCGAGCGTGCAAACGCATGTCTCGCTGCGCACCCATTTCGACCGTCGGGTCGGCTAATCAAAACAAAGGGATGGAGCGTGCCCGTGAATCAATACACGAGAGCGCTCACCCATTCTTTCAGAAATAGATCTTGAACTTCTCGCGTACCGCCTGGTCCGTCGCGAAGTCGAAGAGCGGTCCGCCGGCCTCGGAGAGGATGCGGTTCTTGCGCTCGATGGCCTTCTGCACGAGGTCCGGACGGCCGATCTCGGCCCATTCCTTCGGGCTCGTGCGGTCGGCGACGGCGGGATAGACATATTCCGTCTGCATCAGCGACAGCGTCTGCGGATCGCCGAGATAGTGGCCGGGTCCGTCGAGGCAGACGGAGCGCATCGTCTCCAGCGAAACGGAATCCTCGGTGACGTCGATGCCGCGGACGCAGCGCTGCACCTGGCCGAGAAGATCATCGCCCAGCACGAGGCTTTCCAGGCAGAAGCCGAGCAGCGAGGCATGCATGCCGACGGATTCATAGACCATGTTGAGCCCCGAAAGGCCGGCCATGACGTTGGAGATCGCCTGTTCCCAGCCGGCCTGCATATCCGGCAGCTTCGAGTCCGCAATGCCGGCAGCGGCACCGCCCGGCAGGCCGTAGAACTGGTGCATCTGCGCGCAGCCGGCCGTCAGCAGCGCCTGCTCGCCCGACCCGCCAGACATGGCGCCGGTGCGCAGGTCCGAGACGAAGGGCCAGGTGCCGAAGATCGCCGGATGGCCGGGGGCCATGGCATTGACATAGACGACGCCCGCCAGGCATTCCGCGACGGCCTGCACGATGGCCGTGGCGAGCGGTGCCGGCGCCGTAGCACCCGCCTGCCCGGCCGAGAGCAGCAGGATTGGCATGCCGGCCCGGATGCAGGCCTCCATGGTGATGCAGCTCTCTTCGGCGAATTTCATCGGCGGTACGACGAAGCAGTTGGAATTCGAGACGAAGGGCCGCGCCCGCCACTTGTCCTCGCCGCCCGCCATCATGTGGATGAGATCGAAGCAGCCGGCGACATGCGAGGGATCGGAGAAGCTGGTTCCGACATGTTTGGAGGTGCCGGCGCAGCAGCCGTAAAGCGTGTTGATGTCCATCAGGAAATTGTCGGCCACGTCACGGCAGACCATCGCGCGCTGGAAGAAATGGATGTTGTCGAGATGGTGGACGAGCTGCGCGGCGTTGAAGAGGTCCTTGGCCGTCGACTCGCGGTATTCCCGCTTCTCGACATCGACGATATGCACGGCAGCACCCGCCGTGCCGTAATAGACGCGAGTGCCCGACAGTTCGAGATCGTATTTCGGATCGCGGCCATGCAGCGTGATATCCCGCGCCGCGATGGCCAGCATGTCCTCCACCAGCGCACGCGGGAAACGCAGGCGCCCGTCCTCGCCGAGAATGGCGCCGGCGCGGGTCATGATCTCAATGCCGGATTTCGGCGCATTGGCGAGGCCGATATTTTCCAGCGCATCGAGGGCCGCCTCATGGATGCGGCGCACATTCGCCTCCGTCAGCGGCCGGTACTGGCCGCCGGGCAGGCCCGGACGGATAGGGCGGACGTTTTCCGCAAGCGGCGCGGCACGCATGGCGACACGGGCGGCGCGGCCGCCGGCACGGCGGGAGGACAAGGTTGCTGCTTCACTCATGATCCGTCTCCCCCGCTCCCGCGGCAAGCATTCTGTTGATGAGATCCCCCGACGCGGCGGCGGACAATTTGGCGAAACTGCCATCCTTGATGATGGCGTCCATCTGTTCGGCGATGGCGGCGTGGGTGACGCGGGCGATCATCGAGCCGAGCGAAATGCGGCGCACGCCGATGGCGGCGAGTTCAGGCACGGTCAGCTGGCGCAGCGGCCCCGCGGCCAGCGCATTGACGGGCGCCGACACCGACTGCACGATGCGGCGCAACTCCGCCTCGCCCGGCGGCACCGGCACATAAACGAGATCGGCACCCGCCTTCTCGAAGGCCTGGATACGGCGGATCGCCTCGTCGAGATCATAGACGCCGTTCATCACGCCATCGGCGCGGGCACAGAGAATGAAGGGGCGACCCAGCGAGCGGGCGGCATCGGCAGCAGCACGGATGCGCTCGACGGCAAGATCGAACGCATAGGCCGGGTTGCCGTCGACCATCTGCGTGTCTTCGATCGAGCAGCCGGACAAGCCGACCTCGGCAGCAAGCCGGATCGTCTCGGCAACATCATCGGGCGCATCGGCAAAGCCGTTCTCGAAATCGCCGGAGACGGGAAGCGGCGTGGCGCGCACGATGTCTTCCGCGTGCCTCAAGGATTCCTCTCGCGTCACGCGGCCCATATCCGGCCGGCCGAGTGTGAAGGCGAAACCGGCCGAGGTGGTGGCGAGCGCCACGGCGCCCGAGGCCGCCATCATGCGGGCGGAACCGATATCCCAGGGGTTCGGGATGACGAAGCAGCCCGACTCATGCAGGTCGTGAAACCGCTGGTGGCGCGCGGCGAGATCGGTCATGCCCGCACCCTCTCCGATTTCGGATCATACATCGGCACGAGCGAGGCTTCCGCCTTCACCCGCGTGCCGGCGATCTCGACCTCATAGCTCGAAGCCAGCACATCCGCTTCGCTCTCACCCGCGCAAGGCACATAGCCCATGCCGATGGCGCCACCGAGGAAGTGGCCGTAGTTGCCCGAGGTGATGGTCGAGACGATCTTGCCGTCGCGCACCAGCGCCTCGTTGTGGAAGAGCAGCGGCTCGGCATCGGTAAGCCTGAACTGCACCATGCGGCGCTTCAGGCCCTCCTCTTCCTTGCGCAGCACCGCATCGCGACCGATGAAATCGCCCTTCCTGGTGCGCACGGCAAAGCCGAGACCGGCCTCCAGCACATGGTCCTCGTCGGTGATGTCGTGGCCGAAATGGCGGAAGGCCTTTTCGATACGGCACGAGTCGAGCGTGTGCAGGCCGCAGAGCTTGAGGCCGACATCCGCGCCCGCCTCCTCCAGCGCCTCGAAGACATGGGCGGTCTGTTCGGTGGAGACATAGAGCTCCCAGCCGAGCTCGCCGACATAAGTGACGCGGTGCGCGCGGGCGAGGCCCATGCCGATCTCGATCTCCCGCGCGGTGGCGAAGGGGTGTGCGGCATTGGAGAAATCGTTCGGGCTGACCTTCTGCATGAGATCACGCGCCTTCGGCCCCATGACGCAAAGTACGCTCTCAGCCGCCGTCACATCGGTGATGACGACGAACTCGTCCTGCAAGTGCTTGCGCAGCCAGGCAAGGTCGCGCTGCAGCGTCGCACCGGGAACGACGAGGAAGAAGGCCGTTTCCGAGAGACGCGTCACCGTCAGGTCGCTCTCGATGCCGCCACGGGCGTTGAGCATCTGCGTATAGACGATCTTGCCGGGGGCCACGTCCATCTGGTTGGCGCAGAGCTTTTGCAGGAAGGCCAGCGCATCGCGGCCTTCGACACGGATCTTGCCGAAGGAGGTCATGTCGAACAGGCCGACGCCGTTGCGGACGGCCAGGTGCTCTTGCCTCTGGTTGTCGAACCAGTTCTGCCGCTTCCAGGAATAGCGGTATTCCCGCTCCTGCCCTTCCTTGGCGAACCAGTTGGCGCGCTCCCAGCCGGCGACTTCGCCGAAGACGGCGCCACGCGCCTTGAGGTGCTCATGCAGCGGCGAGCGGCGCACGCCACGGGCCGTCGCCATCTGGCGATAGGGGAAATGGTCGGCATAGAGCAGGCCGAGCGTTTCGGAGACGCGGTCTTTCAGATAGGTGCGGTTGCGCTGGAAGGGCTGGGCGCGGCGGATATCGACCTCCCAGAGATCGAAGGGCGGCTCGCCGTCGTTCATCCACTGCGCCAGCGCCATGCCGGCGCCACCGGAGGAGACGATGCCGATGGAATTGTAGCCGGCGGCAACCCAGTACCCTTTGAGCTGCGGCGCTTCGCCGAGATAGTAGCGGTCGTCGGGCGTGAAGCTTTCCGGGCCGTTGAAGAAGGTGTGGATGCCGGCCGTCTCCAGCATCGGCATGCGATTGATGGCGTTTTCGAGGATCGGCTGGAAGTGATCGAAATCCTCCGGCAGCTGGTCGAAGCAGAAGTCTTCCGAAATGCCGTCCATGCCCCAGGGCTTGGCTTTCAGCTCGAAAGCGCCGATCAGCATCTTGCCGGCATCTTCCTTGTAATAGGTGCACTCGTCGGGCACGCGCAGCACCGGCAGGCGCGTGAGGTTCGGGATCGGCTCGGTGACGATGTAAAAATGTTCGCAGGCATGCAGCGGCAGCGTCACGCCGGACATATCGGCCAGCGTTCGGCCCCACATGCCGGCGGCATTGACGACATTCTCCGTCTCGATGGTGAAGGTCTCACCGTTCTGCTCGCAGGTGACGCCCGTGACGCGGCCGTCCTTGGTGACGACGGAGGTGACCTTCACGCCTTCGATGACAGTCGCGCCGTTCTGCCGCGCGCCCTTCGCCAAGGCCATCGCGATGTTGGCCGGATCGCACTGGCCGTCGAGCGGCAGATGCACTGCCGCCTTCACATCCGCCGTGTTGAGGTGCGGATACATCGCCTTCACCTCATCGACGCTGATCTCGCGCACATCCACATCGAAGGCGCGGGCAAGCGAGGCCTGGCGGTAGATCTCTTCCTTGCGCTCCTCGGTCAGCGCCACCGTCATGGAGCCACACTGGCGCATGCCGGTGCCGATGCCGGTCTCGGCTTCGAGCTTGGTGTAGAGATCGGCCGAATATTTGGCGAGCCGCGTCATGTTCTGCGAGGCGCGCAGCTGGCCGATGAGGCCCGCGGCATGCCACGTCGTGCCCGACGTCAGCTGCTTGCGCTCCAGAAGCACCACATCCGTCCAGCCAAGCTTGGCCAGGTGATAAGCGACCGAACAACCGGACACGCCACCGCCGATGATGACGGCTCTCGCCTTGGAGGGAATGGGCTTGCTCATGCGCGCAGTCTTTCATTGTTCGGGTCGAAGAGAGGGCCATCGGGCTGGACGGTCGCCTTGAAACGGTCGCCGTAGATTTCCACCTCGATTTCCGTGCCCGGCACAGCGAGGTCGGCTTTCAGCATGCCGAGCGCGATGGACTTTCCGACGCGGTAGCCCCAGTTGCCGGAGGTCGTCTCGCCGACCACCTTGCCGCCGTGCCAGAGCGTCGACATGTAGGGCGCATCGCACTCGCCGGCATCCACCGTCAGCGTGACGAAACGCTTGGTGACGCCCTGCTGCTTCTCGCGCTCCAGCGCCGCCTTGCCCTTGAAATCGGGCTTCGCCCAATCGACGAAACGGTCAAGGCCCCCTTGCAGGATCGTGTAGTCGGTCGAGAGATCGCCCTTCCAGGCGCGATAGCTCTTTTCGATGCGCAGGCTGTCCAGCGCCTCCATGCCGAAGGGCTTCAGGCCATGCTTCTGGCCGGCGGCCCAGACGGCATCAAAAATCGCGGGGGTATCCTCGACCTTCGTGTGGATTTCCCAGCCGAGTTCGCCGGCAAAGGAGACGCGCACCAGCTGGCACCAGCGGCCGGCAATCTGGCAGCTCTGATGCGTCAGCCAGCCCTTGGAAAGGTCGGCATCGGTGACATCGGCGAGAATGGCGCGAGAGTTCGGACCGGACAGGATCTGGCAGGAGAAGCTTTCCGTCACATCATCGATTGTGAAGGCGGCGTCCTTCGGCAGGTGCTTTTGCAGCCACTCGAAATCATGCCACTGGGCAGTCGCGGCGGTGATGAGGAAGAAGAAATCCTCATCCAGCATCATGACCGACATTTCCGTGACGATGCGGCCCTTGTCGTCGGAGAAATAGGCAAGGCCGATGCGGCCGGGCTTCGGCACCTTGCCGGTGATGAGCGAGGACAGCCACGCCGTCGCCCCCTCGCCCTTCACGCGGAAGCGCGAGAAGCCGGGAAGGTCGAGAATGCCGGCGGCCTCGGTGACGGCGCGGCACTCCGCCTCAATGCGCGGCCGCCACGGCCCCTCGCGGTTCCAGGTCTGGGTCGACTGCTCCGAGAGATCATCGCCCGGCGCCGCATACCAATTGGCGCGCTCCCAGCCGTTATAGGGCTTGAACTGCGCACCCAGCGCCTTGATGCGGTCATGGATCGGCGAGAGCTTCCGGTCACGCCCGGCCGGCCAAGCGTGCTTGGGAAAATGCATGGCATATTCGTGGCCGTAGATTTCCATGCCCTTGGCGACGCAATAGTCCTTGTCAGCGGCAAAGGCCGTGTATCGGCGTGGGTCACAGGACCACATGTCCCATTCCGTCTCGCCCTCGGTCACCCATTCGGCCAGCACCTTGCCCGCGCCACCGGCCTGGCAGATGCCGAAGGTGAAGACACAGGCCTCATAGGCGTTCGGCACGCCTGGCATCGGGCCGATGAGCGGGTTGCCATCAGGCGCATAGGGAATGGGGCCGTTGATCATGCGCGACAGGCCGGCCGTGCCGAGGATCGGCACGCGCTCGACGGCGTCGTTCAGATACCATTCGAGGCGGTCGAGATCGTCGGGGAACAGCTGGAACGAGAAATCGTCCGGCATCGGATCATCAGGCGTCACCCAATGCGCCTTGCAGTTCCGTTCATAGGGGCCGAGATTCATGCCCGTCTTTTCCTGACGGAGGTAATAGGAACTGTCGACGTCACGCAGCAGCGGCAGCTTGTGGCCGGCCTCGCGCGACCAGGCGGCCAGCTCCGGAATTTCCTCGAACAGCATGTATTGATGGCTCATCACCATCATCGGCACGTCGCGGCCGAACCATTTGCCGACCTCGCGGGCATAGTAGCCGGCGGCGTTGACCACCTTCTCGCAACGGATCTCGCCCTGCGGCGTGGAGATCACCCATTCGTCGCCCTCGCGGCGCGCGCCGGTGGCCGGGCAGAACCGGAAGATTTTTGCCCCCATGTCGCGCGCGCCCTTGGCGAGCGCCTGGGTCAGCTGCGCCGGATCGATATCGCCGTCATAGGGATCGTAGAGCGCGCCGGTCAGGTCATGGGTTTCGAGGAAGGGATATTTCGAGCGCATCTCGTCGGGCGAGAGGATATCGAGATCCATGCCCTGATAGCGCCCCATGCCCACGACGCGCTTGAACTCCTGCAGCCGCTCCTTCGAGTGGCCAAGGCGGATCGAGCCGGTGACATGGTAATTCATGGGGTAATCGACGAGGTCGCCCAACTCGCGATAAAGCGACGCTGAATAGCGCTGCATGTTCATGAGAGACCAGGAGGACGAGAAGGTCGGCACATTGCCGGCCGCATGCCAAGTGGAGCCCGCCGTCAGCTCATTCTTTTCGAGCAGCACGCAATCCGTCCAGCCGGCCTTGGCCAGATGATACAGCGCCGACGCGCCCACGGCGCCTCCGCCGATGATGACGACACGGGCATGGCTTGGCAGTACGGACATTCTCTTCCCCTTGGTTGCCCCGGATTTGTGGCAATCAAAGCGACAGGCGGCAAGCGGGCGGAATTCGCTTTATTAATCGATGATACCGATTACACTTCCGCCAAATATTTGGGAAATCGCGGCGCATTCATGCAAATCGTTCTGATTGAGACATTCCTCGACCTGATGGAAACCCGCAACTTCAACCGCACGGCGGAGCGGCTGAACATCACACAATCGACGGTCACCCATCGTATCAATGCGCTGGAGGCGCTGTTTGCGCGAAAACTCTTTGCCCGCAACAAGGGTGGCACGCAGCCGACAGCCGCCGGCCTGCGCTTTCTCGACCACGCGAAAGCCCTTCAACATCAATGGCATGAAGCGACACGCGCGGTGGAGACGGCCGGCGCCTATGAACGCTCGATGCGCATCGGCCTGCAGCACGATCTGGCCGCCCATTATGCCGGCGACTGGCTGGCCGCCGTGCGTCGGGAGTTGCCGGCCACCTCCATCTATCTGGAGGTCGATTATTCCGGCCAGATGAACCGCGACCTGGGCGCCGGCGACCTCGATCTCGCCATCCTCTTCACGCCGCACTACCTGCCCGACCTGCATTACGAGCGTATCGGCGATGTGCATTACGAGATGGTCAGCAACAAGGTGAGCCGCATCGAGGATGTGCGGCCAGAAGACTATATCCAGGCCGTCTATTCCCCCGCCTTCGACCGGCTGCACCGGCAGGCCCATCCCGCACTCTCCACCGCGCCGATCGCCAGCGGCGAAACGACGGCGATCCTGGCCTTGATGCAGAAACTCGGCGGCTCGGCCTTCGTGACGGAGGCAGATGCGAAGCGGCTGCTTCGAACGGGGGCCGTCAGCCGCGTGGTAGGCGCCGAACCGATCGCCCAAGCCGTTTATGCCGCCGTCAACGTGCGCACCCGCCACGCCCACCAGCACCGGCGCATCATCGCCGTGCTTCAGGCGCTCCTAGCGGCATGAACCATTGAAACCAGCGCGGGCGATGCCTATTAACGGGCAAACCCATCTCGTGAAGGAATCGCCCATGGCCGCCCGTGACCGCTATTCGCGCAAACTCGAATGCGCCATGTGCGGCAATTCCGGCTATGCCGAGGTCTCGGAAGACGACATGCCGACGCGCAAGGATCCGGACTTCAAGATTGACGCGCTCCCCACCGGCTTCCTCACCGAGCGCCCGTCGAAATATCCGGACAGGCACATGATCCGCTGCCGCTGCGGCCATATCTTCAAGTTCCAGCAGAAGACGGTCTACGCCGAAGGCGGCGAGCCGCGGCGGCGATAACCCCTCACCCCCGCCCGACGAACGGCATGTTGGTCGCCATCACCGTCATGGTCAGCACATTAGCGTCGAGCGGCAGGCTTGCCATGTAGATCACGGCATCGGCGACGTGCTTGACCGACATGGTCGGTTCGCTGGCGATTTCGCCATTCGCCTGCAACACGCCGGCATTCATCTTCGACGTCATGTCAGTGGCGGCATTGCCGATATCGATCTGCCCACAGGCAATGTCGTATTTGCGCCCGTCAAGCGCCGTCGATTTGGTGAGGCCGGTGATGGCATGTTTCGTCGCTGTGTAGGGCGCGGAATTCGGGCGCGGCGCGGTCGCTGAAATCGAGCCGTTGTTGATGATACGCCCGCCGCGCGGCGCTTGCGCCTTCATGATCCGGAAGGCGTGCTGGGTGCAGAGGAAAGCACCCGTGAGGTTGGCGGCAAGGATGCTCGACCATTCCTCGAATGGAATATCCTCCAGCAGGGCCGGCGACACATTGGAGCCGGCATTGTTGACGAGCAGATCGAGCCGGCCGAAGTCCCGCTTCACCGCATCGAAAGCCGCGGCCACATCGTCCGGCTTGCCGACATCGCAGGTGATGGCCCGAACCGCATTGCCGGTGTCGCCGGAAATATCCGCCGCCGCCTTCTCCAGCACATCTGCACGGCGGCCGGTGATGACGACCCGATATCCCTCCGCACTCAGGCCTCGCGCAATGGCAAGGCCTATGCCCGTGCCGCCGCCCGTCACCAGCGCGATCATGCCGTTGCCGGTTTTGCCCCAATCGGTCATGTCAGCCCTCCGCCGCTCTCATCCTGCTCCGTCACGCCCGGCGCGCGAAACGCGACCGTTCGGACATCCAGGCCTGAAATGGCGGAAGCGGTACGGAGCGACGGCGTAGCCGGGGCGTGCCCGTTCTACGACGTGTTTCCACGCTTGACCAGCAAGGAGGCGCGACTGTCCCGCAGGGAGCAGTCCGCCGATCTCATCATCAGGAATGCAGATGGATTCGTTCGCGGCGTTCACGCATCGCCACAAGCTCTTGTTCGATATGGATTTTCCGCGCCTCGTCGATCGCGGCTGCGATGGTCTGGCCGATCACGCGCACGCAGTGTTCTGACAGGGGCTCGGTGGCTCCATGGCATTCTGCTGCATGAATTTTGTCGAGTGCGCTGGCGAGCAGCCGCGCATAGTCTTCCGGTTTGCGACCCATATTCCCCACCTCTTTTTGATTATGGCCACATAAAACCACACAATGCGGCAAAAAGCCACATCTTTCTCTTAGAAAAATGAAAAAATATCGAAAATTCCGAAGCTTTATCGAAGCCGGAATACTGAAAAACGAAACTTTTGGGAACGATCAAGAAGCGGTCAAAAAACCTCAACCGGCGGGCGGAAATACGATCTCTGCCTGAAAACCGTCAATCCGGCCCGGCACCGGCGAGCTCAACACCAGGTTTGCCCGCATCTGCTGCAGCAGACGGTCGGCAATGGAGAGGCCAAGGCCGGAACCGGCGGCGACCGTCTTGCCGCGGGCAAACCGCTTGCGCACCGCCACTAGCTCCGTTTCGGAAAGCTGTGGCGATCCGTTGGAAATTTGCACATTTCCCTCGTCCGTTAGGTGAATCTCCACAGGCTCCCCGGCCCGCCCGTGCAACAGCGCGTTCTCGATGAGGTTCCGCAAGACGATGGCAAAAGCGTCGGCAGTTCCCTCGTAAAGGCGCGGTACGGCAAGTTTACTCGTGAAATGGATACGGTCGGCATACTCCGAGGCGCGCTGAAAGTCGGTGACCACGACGCCGACGACATCGGCAATGTCGAATGTGGTTTCCGCGACGCCGATGCCCGCTTCGGCGCGGGCAAGCTGAAGCAGCTTTTCGGTCAGCTTTGTGAGTTTTTGCAGCGAGGCCTCGATCTGCTGCGCACGAACGCGCGTCGGGCTGCCGTCGAGTTCCGAAAGCAGAAGCTGCGTCTGCGCCAGCGCGCCGGCTATGGGTGTACGCAGTTCATGCGCGCTGTTGGAGGTAAATTCCCGTTCGGAGGCGATAACCGCGCGCAGGCGCGACAGGAGCAGATTGACCGAGCGCAGGATCGGCTGAAGTTCATGCGGCAGATGCGCCGCCTCGATGGCGGCGAGATTACCGCCGTCCTTCTCGGCGATCGCCGCCCGTAGCATTTCGACCGGCGCCAGCACGCGTCGCACGGCAAACCAGACGGCGGCAATGGTGATCGGCACGATCAGCAGCACCGGCAAAAGCAGGGCAAGCGACCCCTCGCGTGTTGCCTCATCGCGCTCTTCCGCCGTGTCCTTGACCTGCACGAAGGTGACACCGTCAGCAGCCACGGCGGTATAGATGCGCCCGTCCTCGGCCTGCCAGAACCCCTCCTTCAACGGCGCTTCAAAGGGCTTGGTCGTCGCGGAATGCGAATGCAGGAGAACACGGCCCGTCAGGTCGCGCACCTGATAGGACAGATACTCATCTTCGACAGGTGCGCGCAGCGCCTCGATGCGCTGGGCCTCAGCCGGATCTTGCCGGCTTCTCAGATCATCGAGCAGCAATGGCGTCAGGCGCTCGGCCGTCTCCTGCAGAGCGCTGTCATAGATCTCGCCGAACTCGTCCTGCATGATGAGCGCCCCGAAGCCGACCGCGACGAGCCACAGCGCTGTGATGGTGATCGTGACCCACAGCATCAGCCGACCGGCGAGACTTTGGTGTCTCGGGAGCGCAGCGCGGCGTGCGTTCATGTCTTCCGTCATCGCCCAAGCCTGTAACCGATGCCTCGCAACGTCTCGACGCAATCCTTGCCGAGCTTCTTGCGCAGCCGGCTGACATAGACCTCCACCGTGTTGCTCTCGATTTCGGAGCCGAAGGCATAGAGCGCCTCCTCGATCTCGCTCTTGGAGACGATGGCCTCCGGACGGTTGGCAAGCCGGGCCAGCACGGCCCATTCCCGGCCCGAGAGATCGACCGGCTGGCCGTCGCGCAGCACTCGCCTATCGGCAAGCTGGATGGAGAGCGCACCGGTCTCCAGGATCGGGAGCGACGAGCCGGCATAGCGCCGCGCCACGGCCAGCATACGCGCACCGAGTTCGCCGAGATTGAAGGGTTTGACGAGATAGTCGTCCGCCCCGCTGTTCAGACCTTCGATCCGGTCGGAAATCTGGTCGTGAGCGGTCAGGATGATGACGGGCGTCACCGCACCGGCCCGGCGCAATTCCGTCAGCAACGTCAGCCCGCGTCCATCCGGGAGACGCAGGTCGAGCAGGATCAGATCGTAATCGACCGCCCGCGCCGCCGCTCTGCCGTCATCCAGCGTCTGCATCCAATCGACCGCATGGCCGAGACCGGCCACGTAGTCGCGCACCGCCTCGCCCAAAACGGCGTCGTCCTCGATCAAAAGAATTCTCAAGCCAGACTCCCGAAACCGGGAGCCACAATAGGCATCACACCTTTCGCCCGCAAGCACGCGTCAGCCCGCTGGAAGATCGGTCCTGTCAGCTCGTCGCGCCGAGCCGGCAAGCCGAAATGAGATCGAGTGCCGGATCGCGCACCTTGGTTTCCACCCGCATCATGCCAAGCACCGAGTGGAAGAGATTGTCGTGCGACTGCGGCTTCGTCGTCTCTTCCTTCAGGCAATCCGCCGAATAGGCCGCCTTGGCATCCTTGCCGAGCCACAGCACGAAGGGCACGTGGGTCTGCTGCGGCGGTGCGATCACATACGGCGCGCCATGCAGGTAGAGGCCGAATTCACCGAGCGATTCGCCATGGTCCGACATATAGAGCATGGATACGTCGAGACGGTCCTGCTGGCTGGCCAGCCGGTCGATAACGCTTGCCAGGATGTGGTCGGTATAGGCGATCGTGTTGTCATAGGCATTGACGATCTCCTCGCGCGAGCAATCGGAGAAATCCGCGCTGCGGCAGTCGGGCGCAAAGCGGCGAAACGCCTCCGGATAGCGCTTGTAGTAGGCCGGGCCATGGCTGCCGATCTGGTGCAGGACCAGCACGGTATCCCGGTTCACCGAGCCGATCCAGCTGTCCAGCGCGTCGATCAGCACTTGGTCTTGGCATTCGCCGCCCGAGCAATAGGCGGGGTTGCCGCTGTTGATCAGCGAGTGCACCTTCAGAAGCCTGGCGATCCCCTTGTCGCCGGTATTGTTGTCCCACCATTCTACGTCGATGCCGGCATGGGAGAGCACGCCGAGCAGGCTCTGCGTCGCAAGCCCCTTGCGGTGCGAATATTCGGCGCGGGTATAGACGGAGAACATGCAGGGCAGCGAGACGGCCGTCGCCGTGCCGCAGCTCGTCGTCTGCGGGAAATAGAAGATATCCTTCTTCGCCAGTTCCGGATTGGTGTCCCGTTCATAGCCGCCGAGCGAAAAATTGTCGGCACGCGCCGTTTCGCCGGCCACGATGATCATCAGGCGCGGCTTGCGTGCGGCCACCGGCCCGTCGATGACCCGCGCATCTTCGCCAATCGGCGCCGCGACGATGTTGATATTCCCGGATTCACCGACGGCGAACTGAACGGCGGTGACGAGCGGCACGAAGGGGTTCAGCGTCTCGAACCAATCATGATGCGAGCGCACCGCCGCGGCATAGACGCGGGCATGCGAAAGGCCTGCGACGAGAGCAATGACCAGCGCCGGCACGATAACGGCTAGATCACCCCGCACTTTCCGGAAGAAGGACCGGTGGCGGACCTTCACCCAGATAAGCAGCACTGCGGGCAGGATGCCGAAGACCAGCATATGCAGCACGAAGCCGGGGGTGATCAAATTCCCCGCCTCGGCGCTGTTGGTTTCGGCGGCGTTGCGGATCATCTCGATATCGATGACCACGCCGAACTGATCCATGAACCAAGCGCCGGCGGCGGCGGCCAGAATGAGAAGGATGAAGACCGGCTTCATCACATACTTCACCGACACAGCGACACAGAGCGCGATGTAGAGGCACGCGATGCCGATAGCGATAGAGGCGAAGGTCGTCGGGCGCCCCTCAAGATAGAGCCAGCCTTTCGACCAGAAGCTCTGGTTGGTAATGGCCAAGAGGTAGAGCGCCGTTACGATGCTGACCGTGATGCTGCCGAGCTCGGGCCTCCACAGACCCTTGCGGCTCGTTGCTCCGGTGTCTTCGCGCATCGATTTTCCTTTCCGTCATCCTGCCGGCGCGCAGCATGAAAAGCGCCAGCCTGCCCGTCCCCTGCCGGGACAAACTGACACCTGGCTGAACGATGCTTACGGGATGTTCAGCGTCACGTCAGCTTTCACTCCCATAAGACCTGGGATACGGCATGAGGTGACATTTGAAGTCGAAGCTGCTCAATCCGGGAACGCTGTTCGTGACCGCCCTGATCGTCATGATCCTGGCAATCCCTCTTGCGCAGGTGCAGCTCTCCCGGGTGCGCGGCGACGACGTGCCGCAAGTCCTCCTGTGGCGAGCCGGCTGAAGCCGCCGACTAACACCTTCTTCTCCTCCATCGCTCCCAGAGGCAAAAATCGACCATAGGCATGCAGATCGGACGGCAGAGTCCGCACAGCTTGACACCGGCCGCCTGAAAACCGATTGCATTTCGCAAGCAGATTTGCGACAAGAGGGCAACAAAACGTGGAGGTCGCCATGCAACCCGTTCTCTATGCTCATCCATTTTCTAGCTATTGCCAGAAGGTTTTGACTGCGCTCTACGAAAACGGCACTGCGTTCGAATACCGCGTGCTCGATCACAACGATCCCCAGACCCTTGCCGATTTCGAGCGGCGCTGGCCGATCAAGCGCTTCCCCATTCTGGTCGATGGTGACCAGCAGGTGATGGAAGCGACCATCCTGATCGAATATCTCGACCGGCACTATCCGGGACCGGTCACGCTCATCCCCGCCGACCCGGACAAGGCGATCGAGGTGCGCATGCTCGACCGCTTCTTCGACAATTACATTTCAACGCCGCAGCAGAGGATCGTCTTCAACGCCATTCGCCCGGAGAGCGACCGCGATCCCTATGGCGACAAGGAAGCACGCGATATGCTGGAACGCGCCTATGCCTGGCTCGACCGGCATATGGAGGGTCGCATCTGGGCGTCGGGCGATACGTTCACGCTCGCCGATTGCGGCGCAGCGCCCTTCCTGTTCTACGCGGACTGGACCCATGCCATCGACCCGGCCTTCGCCCATGTGCATGCCTACCGCAAGCGCCTGCTCGCCCGCCCGTCCTTCGCGCGCGCCGTGGACGAAGGACGCCCTTTCCGGGCGTATTTTCCGCTCGGCGCGCCGGACCGTGACTAGCCGGTAGGGCAACCTCGCCGCTCACGGGCCGACGCCTTACGCCCCACGCCCGTGACGACGAGAACGGATGCTTCTTCCCGGCGCTCGACATGGCCACGCAGCGCCAGCCGGCCGAAATAGAGCGCATCCGTCTGGCTGATGCGCTCGCGGTCCGCATCGGTCAATCCATCCAGCACGGGTGAAATGCTCTTGAAGGTCTTACCCGTCGCCAGGTCGCGTACAGTCGATGACGGGCAAGGCGCCTTGAAACACCGCAGGCCATTGTCGCAAACGACGTAGAGGCGGTCCGCCGCGGCAAGAGGTGCGGCAAGGCAAAGCGACAAAAGCGCCGCGGAAAAACAGTAGCGGATTTTCATGCCGCATCCTCCCTGTGAACTACAGCTGAAGCGTGTTCAGTTCGGCCGCCGATCTTCGGCGCGCATTTCGGCAAGCGCGCGGATGGCATCCTGCCGCCCGGTTTCACCGAGTGCCTCGAACAAGCGCACCGCATCGACCCGCATCCCGAGATTCTTGTAGGAGAAGGCGCGCAGGGTCATCAGGTCCGTCGGCTCGGCGCGCAGCTGGCTGCGCTGATCGAGATAACCGATGGTCTCGCGATAGCGCTTGGCCCGGAAACTGCTCACGGCCCGGTCGGCGAGAATGGCGGTTTGGAGCTCGGCTCCGCGGTGGCCGTCGAGCTTGGCCTTCGTCGCAGCGACGGCGGCATCGCTGGTCAGTCCGGCGCGCAGATAGGCAAGGCTCTGGCCGTAGGCCGCATCACTGCGCGTACGCCCCTCGCCATTCAGAGCCACTTCGAAAGCCTGCGCGGCTTCCAGCGGCCGGTTGCGCTCCATCAGGCACCAGCCGAGCGTCAGCGCACTGGCCGGCGCCAGACCAACGGGGTTGCGCGTCGTGCGGCATCCGCCCGTCGAAGTGACAGCATTGCGCGCCGTGCGCACGGTACGCTGCGGCCGGGCGGCAGCTTCTTCGACACCCTCATGGATGACGATGCGCTGCCCGGTGCGGGCCAGCTGCGGTTGGCGCTCGCTGATCACCTTGGTCTTCTCGTCCGTCGCATCCTGCTCGCCAAGCCGGGCGATGCGCTCGGAACGATCGGCCCAGGCCTGTTTGACGGCAGCGAGGCCCGCTTCGTCCTGAAGGCGTAGCCGTGCGACGCCGAGACCATAGGCGGCAGGCTCATAGTCTGCCTTCCATTTCAGTACCTGGCCGAACCATTCCTCGGCGGTCGCAGGCTGGTCCATGGCCAGCGCATACCAGCCGAACTGCTCGCCGGTCTCGGGATGCTTTTCCTCCAGCGTCACCTGCGCGACACGGTTCAGCACCTTGGCATCGAGTTTCGGCGGCGGATCAAGCGCCAGCAGGTTTGTGGTCGCGGCCAGATAGGTCTTCATCGCCTGGTCGGAGGTCGTGCGCCAGGCATACATAACATCCTCGGCCTCGCCCGGCATCTTGCGGGCGAGAAGAATGAGCGCAAGGCCCTGCGAGGCGGAAGCGGAATCCTCGACCGCCCGCGCCTTGCGGAAGAATGGTTCGGCGGCCGCGTTCTGGTCACGCCGCAGGTGATACCAGCCAAGCAGCAGTGCATCGGAGGCAAGCCCCTCGTCCGTTACCAGCTTTTCAACCAGCTTCAGATAGACCGGCGCCACCGTGATCTCGGGGTCCTCATCACCCTCGCCGACGAAACGGCGTGCGAGATCGCTGCGGATCGCGTCGAACTCCTTGACGCCGTCAGGTCCGGTATGCTCGCGGGCGAGCAAATCCTGCATGTCCGTGTAACCGAGCAGCGTCGAAGCCTTCTGCACGGTCGCCACCCGCACCGGTGCATCCGTGCAGTTGTCGATAATATAGCCATAGGCGTCCTTGGCACGCTGCACACGGTCGGTCTTCACGAAGGCCTCCGCGACACGCCAGAGGACATCAGCATCCGAGCAAGTGAGCAGGCTTGGCGTTTCAGCACCAAGCCGCACGACATCCTCACTCTTGCCGGCGTTGGAAGCGGTGATCAGCTCGGCGCGCTTTTCCGCCACGTCGAGACGGTCGACCAGATCGGCTGGCGGCGTCCATTGCGGCTCCTGCTTCTGGCGCTCGGCGATCGCCGCGCGCACATCCGCATAGCGCGCCTGGCTATAGAGCGCCCACATAGCCTCCAGCTGCTTATCCTCATTGACCGGCACGGCGAGCGGATTTTCCGGCGGTGTCCACGTCGGATAAAGCGCGCGCAGACGCGCGATTTCGGCATTGAGCCGCGCCGTGTCGCCGCGCGAAGCGAAGTAGCGAAGCGCGCTTTCATCGACGATGGGGCGGCGCTCCACGGTTTCGACGACCGGCGTGGTCTTCGCCTGGTCGTTCTCTGCCTGAGCAATTTCCACCCGCGACTGCTTGGTCGCGGCGGTCGGCGCTTCGTCGGTGCTGCCGGTTGCCACCTTGTCAGTGCCCACGCCAAGGCGCGGCATGCCCTTCGTCAGATCATCGGGCACGCCGAAGGACAGGCCGGCGACACCGGCCGCTCCAGCCGAGGCAAGGACGACCGCCATGAGGATCGACTTCATGCCGAGCTTCCTTCGGTACACATCAACCATACGGCTCCTCCCGCTCCGCAATGACGCGCCTAAGGCAACGCCAAGCGTCGCCGGAAGAAACCAACGAGCTTCGATAAAAGCGCGATAGGGTTAACCGGCCGTAAACAACCACCGGTCAGTGTTGCGGGGTCTCGTCAGAGCGGACGACCGAAACGGCGCAAAAGCCCTGACGTCGCAATACCCAGGAGGATCGACAGCGCACAAAAGACCAGCGCATAGGCGAGGATATTCGACGACAGCCAGTTAGCCGCGATCAGGCGGACATTGGCAAAGGTCCACGGCTGGGTCGCAACGAATCGCGTGCGGCTGACGGCGCGCGTATCAAGCGCGTCGGCATCCTTGCTCTCAAGCGTCATATAACCGTCGAATTGCTGCCAGCGATCGTCCTGCGCCACCGCCTCCATGCCAGCGCGAAGATCCGCTCCCGTTGGGGCAGAAACGACGGTCCAGACGGCCGTACGTTCAGGGCTGTCGCCCTGCGCGACGAGGAAACGCGCCGCGTCGTCGGGCGCCACCAGCGCCTCTTCACCCGGCAGAAGGCGCAATGAAGACAGCGAAATGTCGAATGTCTCCTGCAACCAGGCTTCGAGTGCTGAAATCTGTCCCCTCCAGGAACCACCCCGCACGCGCGACTGCCATTCGTTGAGCGCATCCTGTGTCGCGTCTTGCCCTGGACCCGCACCCGCGCTGCCCCAGCTTGAAGCGCTTTCAGGCTCGATATGCGTCTGGCCGAGCACAAGGGGAGGAAGCTGAGAGATCGTGCCGAAAAGAATGGCATCCCGCTCGCCGATCGCGAGTGCCGAGGATTCCGGCCGCACCTGCAATGCCCGGCCGCTCGAAACGGCCATCTTGCCGAGGAAGGTCGCGCTGGTCGATAGCGTGTCGGTATCGAGACGGTCAAGATAGAGCGCGATGGGATCGGTCGCCCGCGAATAGGGAAAGCCGGTGCCTGAGAGCGCGGCGAGGTTCGGCAGCTGCGCGATGCGGGCAAAGCGCGGCATGCGGAATTCGGATGTATCGAAGAGCGCGAAACGCGGCTCCTCCGACGCGCTGGCGCCGGGCGCGCAGACCTTGTCGGCGGCGGTCATCAGCACCGTCTCGATATCGATGCGGTTCGGCCCCGGCCGGAAGTGCCGCATGGTCACGCGGATCGGCAGATGGCGGAAGATGCCGCCATTGCGGCTAGTGATCGGCACCGTCGAGGCAATGTTGCCGTTGACATAGATATCGACATGGCTACCCGGCAGCACTTCCGCCGAATAGGCGGCGTCGAGCAGCAGCGTCGCCTCGCCATAGGCGCCGGCATAAAAATCGGAGGGAATGCCGACATCGAAGCTGGTGCGCAGGCGCCGACCGCTGAACTCGGCGGTGCGCACGCCGAGCGAGGCGAGCTTCAAAGTCGTCGCGCCCGCCAGCAGCGGCATTTCGGCGGCATTACGCTGGCGAACGCTGAGCGCCTCGCGCGTCACGCCGAGTGGCCGATCGATAGGCGACACCATGCCCTCCACCGCGCCTTCGATGGCCGGCCAGTCCGGTCCGCTGACGACGAAGATCTTATGGTCACCCGAAGGCGCATCGACGAAGGTCGCGATCGCCGAGGAACCGGCGGAGGCCGGCAGGCCGGGCAGCAAAGGCAGGAGATCCGCCGCGGTACCAACCATGACCTGCAACTCGCCTGCCCCACCCGTCGCAGGCAAGGCATCGACCACGTCGAATGTCTGGTTGGGCATCTTCGCCATCAGGGCGAGGCCTTGGCTCAGGCGCATCAGCGCATTGGTGGCGACGGGCTGGCGCATCTCGGGCACGACCATGGTGAACCTGGTCTTGCCGGTCGGGCCGACGCCGATGCCCGCTATATCGTCGGTTGTCAGCAGGCGGCCACTGGTGTCGCGCGGCACCGTCAGGTAGGTGCGCGCCGGGTCAAGCGATGTCCACAGATCATAGGTCGAGCGGATAGTGCAATCGGTGCGATGTCGTTGCACAGCATTGAACGTCACGCGGTTGACGCCGGGCCGCAGCAGACCCGCCGGCAGGTCGAAACGCATGTCCTTGATGCCCTCGGGCGACTGCACGGGCATTTCGCCGACCGTCACGTCATTGACGACGACGGTGAGACTGGAGACTTCAGGGGCCACGACGACCGCGTTGGAGTAGCCAAGGCTGATCGACGTCGCAGCCGCTGCCTGTTGCGGCGTGAGATAAACGGGGAAAGATCGGCTCGCCGCCTCGCCTTCGAGCATCAGCGCCGTCGCCGGAATGATGTAGCGCCGCGTCGCCGTATCGGAAACCTCCCTCGCCTTTTCCGGTACCTTGGTCTCGACGGCCGGCGTTGTGTTGTCGACAATGGCCGGCTTGATATCCGTGGTCGGGCCGCGCTCGCCCGACATGTCAAAGGGCAGCGTCGCCTGCTGGGCGAAGGCCGTCGATGCAGCGAGCAGACAAGCAAGACCGAACAGCACGGACTTTTGCGGAGACATTGTCACGACGCGCTCTCCTTCTTGCGCTCGCCGCCGAAGCTGCGCACGAAATAGATCAGGCCGCGACTGGTCTGGTAGGCGGCGATGCCGAGGAACCAGAGCGTTCCGCGGAAAAGACCGGGATTGTAACGGCGAGAAACCTGGAAATCGCTCCATTGGTTGGAGTTGGCGAAGATCAGGTCGGCGACTAGCGAATGGTGGCGCGCGACCTCCGGCATGAAGCGGCAGCCGACCGCCAGCACGCTGCCGAGGCTTTCGACATTGCGTACCTCCACCGGCAGCGCTTCCTCCTCCGTCGCGCCTGATGGTGTGAAGCGCAGATAGGCGCGTGCATTCGCCTCGACCTGGGTCTCCAGCCCGAAGACCTGCACACGCGCGCCGTTGGCGGACACGTTTTCGAGCGTCGAGGGATAGTCACGGCCATCGAGAGCGAAGGTACACCGCCGCTTGACGGTCACGCGCCGGCTCGATGCCCGCTCGCTGCGTTCGGACACCACGCCGAGCGCACAGCCGGCAATGAGCAAATTGAGCAGGTTCCAAGCGCCGACTACGAAGGTGACGTCTGCCTTGTAAGGTTCGGCATAGAACCGGTAGACGCTCATAAGGAAGGCGATGAACAGCACGCCGAAAATGACGAAGAACGGCCGACTGATCTCTGACAGGCGCGACACGCTGATCGACTCGTCCTTCGCCGTTACCTTGAAAGTCGGCTTGGTCGGATTGAGCATGACCGAGACGACAGCGGGCAAAAGGTGCACGCTCTGCACATATTCGTAGAGTTCTGAAATCCATGGCCAGCGGAACGAGCCATAGAGATAGTTCTGCATCATCAGGTTCACGAGCATGTAGGCGAGCGTGTAGCCCAAAAACTCGCCGCCGGAAGCCGTGAAGATTTCAAGATCGAAGAAGAGATAGAAGAGAGGCGCGACGAGAAAGATCGTGCGCGGGAACGGGAACAGCCAAAACAGCATGGACGACATGTAGCAAAGCCGCTGCGGCACGGAGAGACCACCCTTGAAGAGCGGGAACCGGAACCGCAAGATCTGCATCATGCCCTGCGCCCAGCGGCTGCGCTGACCGATGAAGCTGGCGAAGGTGGCGGGCTGAAGGCCGGCGATCAGTGGCTTGTCGACATAGACGCTGTTCCAGCCGCGCGAATGCAGCGAGAGCGCCGTCTCGCAATCCTCGGTGATCGACAGCCCCGAAAAGCCGCCAGCCTCGTTGAGCGCCGTGCGCCGGAGCACGGCGGCCGAGCCGCAGAAGAAGGATGCGTTCCACTTGTCAAGGCCACGCTGGATGATGCCATAGAACATTTCGTTCTCGCTCGGCATCTTCTCGAACGTACGCAGGTTGCGCTCAAGCGGATCCGGATTGAGGAAGAAGTGCGGCGTCTGGACAAGGAAAAGTTTGGGATCGTCGGCGAAGAAGCCGACCGTCTCGCGCAGGAAATCGCGCGCCGGGGCATGGTCAGCATCGAAGATGGCGATGAGCTCGCCCGTCGAATGCTGCATGCCGTTGTTCATGTTTCCGGCCTTGGCGTGCTCGTTGCGGGCGCGCGTCAGGTAGTTGACGCCGAGATCGCGGCAAAGGTCCTGCAATTCACGGTGCCGCGCTTCGGCGGTCTGCGCCTCGATCACGGCGGCCGCGTTGCGTTTTTGCTCTGTGCCGCCGTCGTCGAGCAGCCAGATCGTCAGCTTGTCGGCCGGATAGTCCATCGCCTTGGCGGCGGCGAGCGTGTTGGCGAGAAGGCCTATGTCCTCGTTGTAGCTCGGCACGAAAACGTCAACGGAGGGTAACCGCCCTTCCTCGGCCCTGCGGCCCTTGCGTGGCGGCAGCGGCATCGCCACGACGAAGAGGCTGAGCGCCAGCATCACGACGCTGTACATCTCGGCGAGATAGAGCAGGAAGCCGGGAATGAAATTTTCCAGCTGGTTGAGTGGCGGCAGCGTGCTCGTCGTGCGCCAGTAGACATAGCGTAACACCACGGCCGTGCCGAAAGCGAGCGCGATCAGCCGCCAGATGCCTTCCGCCCTGAGTACCTTGATGATGGCCATGAGCGTGACAACAGCGATACTGGCGATCAACTGGGTCTGCAGATTGATCGGCAGCGTGATGACGAGGATCACAAGGGCAGAGACGAGCGCCCACAGGATGATCGTGCCAGTATGTCTCATGCGCCGTCCTTCGCCATCATAGCGTCCCAGCCCAGACCTTATGCACTATTCTATTAAGGAAAAATTAGACCGGGCAGTCGCTTTGTCAGTTACAGGTTGCGGAGCCCGATGCGCTTGTAACGCAGGCAGGTGAAGGCACCACGATCGCATCGTCTCCGACCCCCGTCATTGTCGTTGTCGATGCCATGCCGCCGGAAGGCGACGGCACCACCACGACATCTTTCGCCACAACGTCCTTGGCGACCACCTGCTCGGTGCGCCGGGCAACGGGCCTGGTTTCGGCGCCACGCCTGCTGACCGGTGCCTTCTCGACCGTTTCGACACTGACGACGGCGCGCCGTGGCTCTTCGATCGCCACTCGCAGCGGCTTACCCCCGCCGATCTCCGGATCGACTGCCGCCGGGGTGCCGTAGGGGTTCCAGGTGGCACCCGAAAATCCACCGGTGATGGTATAGCCGTACATCAGCTCGACCAGTTCCTTCTCGCCTGCCCCGGCCTGACAGACGCGCAGGCGAATCTGCAGCATGCCGAAGCTGTTCAGAAGGTTGCGGTCGGCCTCGTCCGAGCGGATCTGCTGCCAGCCGTAGAGGCAGCCGTCGTCGCCGGCGCCAGGACCGTAGGCATAACCGAAGGGGCCGTAGGTATTGCGCACGAAATTGCTTGATATCGTCAGCCGTCCGCCAGGCACGTAGCTACGGATTTCCGCCTGGATCGCCGAATGACGCACCGGCTTGAAGGCCAGTCCGCCGGCCGGCATCGCGACGGTTTCGGCTGGGCCGAAAGCCTGGATGCTGATGAAATTCTGACCCGACGTCGAGGCGGAGGTCGACAGCGCGATCTGTTGCTCGATCGCATTGGTATATTGGCGCTGGATCACACTGACGATAGACAGCGTACCGGGTGCAGGCAGCACCAGAGCGCTTGCTGCCGGGACCGTCGAGGACAACGTCGCGACGCCCGCACCCGGCTTTGCTGCACAACCGCCAAGCACTGCTGCGCCCAGCGCCACCAGCAGGGAGCTCATCCAAAACACGCCACCGCCGCGGCCAGAAAAACGAATCGCTGCCGAATCATCCATAACTCACTCATATTTCGGCCGACACAGAATAGGAATCCCCAGATCCCACCACATGTTAAGGCGCGAGGAGCTTCATGCAAGACAGATAGCTGCGGCCGATGCGGACCTCGCTGCCGTCGAGAAGTTCCGCGGACCAAGCGCCATGCCGGCCGCGCCGAAAGCCTCTGATGGCCTCCGTGCGCAGGATCGTGGACCTGTGGACGCGGATGAACTGGTCGGCCGGCAGCCGGCTTTCGAGCGAGGCCAGCGCCTCGTCGAGCAGATAGGTTTCGCCGTCGGCGTAGAGCCGGGAATAGTCTCGCTCGGCATCGATGCGGGTGACGCCCGCCGCCGAAACCCGCACCAGCCGCCCGCGTGAGCGCACCCAGAACGGCGGCAGGCTCGCCTGCTCCTGGCGCATGGCCTGGCGAAGCGCATCGAACGCCGCTGTCATCTCCGCCAGCCGCTCGGCGGCGTTAAGGGTTTCGAGGCGTTGGCGCACGCGCAGGAGTGCCGCGGCCAGCCGCTCCTCCTCCACGGGTTTCGTCAGATAATCGACGGCATTGGCAGCGAAGGCTGGAAGTGCATAGTGACTGAAGGCGGTAACAAAGACGATCGCCGGCGGCGCGTCTCGCAGGGCATCGACCACGTCGAAACCATCGCCGCCCGGCATACGGATATCCAAGAGCAAAAGGTCCGGACGATGTCGCCGCGCGGCCTCCACCGCATCGGAGCCATCGCGGGCCTCGGCAACCACCTGTACGCCGCCGATAGCGGCAATCAAACGGGCAAGCCGCCGGCGCGCGATTGGCTCGTCATCGACGATGATGGCCGTCAGGTCGCGTTCGATCCTCATGAACGGTCCAGCGGCAAGAGCAGGCGCACACCGAAGCGGCCGGGACGGATGTAGCCGCTGGAGAGCGACGCGGCGCCGGAAAAACGCGTGGCGATGCGGTCGGCGACATTGCGCAACCCGATGCCCATGCCCGCCGGCATCTCGCCGGCTTCGGCCTGCGGCGCGTCGTTCTCCACCGAAATGACCAAAGCACCGCCAAGTCGCTCGGCCCGTAACGCGATTTCCACCGCTCCCCGCGTCGCGCCGACGCCGTATTTGACGGCGTTTTCGAAGATCGGCTGAAGGATCAGCGGCGGTACGCGGATATCGTTCATACCCTCGTCGACGGAGAAGGAGACCGTCATCCGGTCGGAGAAGCGCGTGCTTTCCACCGCAAGATAGTCCGATTGCAGCGCAAGCTCTTCCTTGAGCGGAATATCCTGGGTCGGGTCCAGCGTCAGCGTCTTTCGCAGAAAGGCGGAGAGCTTGAGCACCATTCCCCGGGCATGGGCGTTCGCCCCCTCCTCGATGAGCCCCGCCATGGCATTGAGCGTGTTGAACAGGAAGTGTGGGTTGACCTGATAGGCGAGCGCGCGCATCTGCGCCGTCAGCGCCTCCTCGCGCAAAGCCGCCATACGCCGTTCGCCTTCCGCCAGCGCCAGGCTATAAGAAAGCACGAGAGAGAGGCAGCACCAGCCGAAGAACAGCGCCATGCTCGAGACGGTGCTGTAGGTGAACTCCTTCATATCGAACGGCGCCGGTTCAGGATAAGCGCAGACAATATAGATGAGGTAATCCGCGCCCGCCGAAAGGGGTGCTGCGACGAGTGACAACACGAAGGCGACGGTCGCCTGCCGCCAAAGCGGCCCGGACAGCGTATGCTTCAGGAGGATCGTCATACCGATCGTTAGCAGCGATGCGAATGCGATCGAGGCAAGCTTGCCAGGCGCAGACTCGACCGGATCCGTGCCGGCAATTCCCCAGAACACGCTCGTCGAAACGAAGACCGCCAGCCAATAGGCCGCCGCAAGGCGCAGGATGGCCTTGCATCGCTCCTTCTCCACCCCGTTCCACCCTGCACCCTTATATGCCATCGCCGGATACCCGGCCTCGGCCAGATCAGCCATTCCATTCCTCGTGCGCGTCACCATTCGTGCCGACTATTCCGCCGATTGCCGCGCCTGTCGATAGACGCTCGTCGCCGCAACAAGGCCGTTCGCAGAAATTCGCTCTATCGGAGGTAGCGGCCGTGTTCTATCCCCGACGCGGCGAGAGCGACCGAGATTCGCCGTCCGGCAGAGGCCAATAGGACTTTTCCGCGACGGCCTTGTCGTTCCGCTGCCACGGACAGGTGTTAGTGCCTGCCGGGGCCATGCAGAATTATGTATCGATTTCGAGGAGTTTATATGTCCACCATTCCCGGCGACACATCTACAAACGCAACGATCAGCACCGGCCAGGTCATCAAGAACAGCCTGACCACCGCTGGCGATGCCGACTGGTACAAGGCCGCGTTTTCCGAGGGGCTCGACTACGGCTTCCGCCTTTCCGGTGACGGTTCCGGCTCGTCCATGCCCGATCCGGATCTCTATCTCTACGATGCCAACGGCAATTACCTCGAAGGCGAGACGAACTATTCCTCCAGCACGGTAACGATCAGCTTCTCGGCCCTTGCCGGCGGTACCTATTTCGTCGGCGTCAAGGATAACGGCAGCGACATCGGCAACTACGTCCTTACCTGGCTCGGCAATGACACGATCCGCCGCGACGTCAACACGACGGCAACCCTGTCCCAGGGGCAGACCGTCAAGGGCACGGTGGATGTCGCCGGCGACTCCGACTGGTACAAGATTAGCCTGAAGGCCGGCCTGGACTATGGTTTCGTCGTTTCGGGCGACGGCAGCGGCGCCTCGATGCCGGATGCCGACCTGTTCCTGCGTGACGCCGAGGGCAACTGGGTGGCCGGGGAAACGAACTACAGCAGCAGCAGCAATGCCTTCTCCTATGCATCAAGCCGCACGGGGGTCTATTTCCTCGACGTCAAGGACAACGGCAACGACATCGGGAACTACAAGCTCAGCTGGGTAGGTGCCGATACGATCCAGCGCAACATCACGACAACAGCCGTTCTCGCCACGGGCAAGAGCATCACGAGCGCCATCGACGTCGCCGGTGATTCCGACTGGTTCAAAGTCAGCCTCAAGGCCGGCATCAGCTATGCCTTTACGGTAACGGGCACCGGCACCAGCGGCCTGCCCGACGGCGATATCTTCCTGCGCGACGCCAACGGCAACTGGGTGGCGGGGGAGACCAACTACTCCTCGGCGACCGGTATCGTCACCTTCACGCCGACCGCCTCCGGAACCTACTTCATCGACGTCAAGGACAACGGCAGCGATATCGGCCGATACATCGTCTCCAACCCCAGCCTCGATACCGTCTTCAACAATGTCAAAACGACGCACAGCATCCTGGCCGGCCGGACGATCGGCGGCAAGATCGACGTGCAGTCCGACAGCGACTGGTATGGTTTCACCGCCAAGGCCGGCGTCACCTACACGTTTTCGGCCAGCGGCACCGGCAGTGCGGCGGCAAGCGGCCTCAAACTGATCCTGCGTGACGCGAACGGCAACGTTATCAGCTCGGATGCAGACGCCTCCGCGCTCATCGAATTCAAGGCCACCAGCTCCGGCAAGGTGTTTCTCGACGTCGCCGGCTATTCGTCCTCCACCAAGGGCGACTTCATCCTCACCGCCATCTCGAACGAGGCTGTCCAGAAGGGGACGTCGGGCGCCGACTCCATCAAGGGCGGCGAAAACAACACCACGATTTACGGCTATGCAGGCAACGACATCCTCAATGGGGCCGGCGGCAATGACGTGCTGAACGGCGGGCTGGGCGCAGATAAGCTCTATGGCGGCAGCGGCACCGACACGGCCTCCTACCAGAACGCCACCAGCGGCGTCGTTGCGAGCCTTCTCAAGCCCACGACGAATACCGGCGAGGCAAAGGGCGACGCCTATTCCTCCATCGAGTGGCTCATCGGCTCGGCATTCAACGACAAGCTGCAAGGCAACGGCGGTGCAAACCGTCTCACCGGCGGGGCCGGCAACGATCAGCTTTATGGCGAAGACGGAAACGACGTTCTCATCGGCGGTGCCGGTGCGGATAGGCTCTACGGCGGCAACGGAAGCGACACCGCCTCCTATGCGGATGCCAAGGCGGGCGTCGTGGCAAGCTTCGCCAAGCCGACCTCCAACACCGGCGACGCCAAGGGCGACACCTATTCGGCAATCGAAAACCTGACCGGTTCATCCTATGCCGACCGGCTCGAAGGCAACGGGGCCGCCAATATCATCAACGGTGGCGCCGGCAACGACCAGATCTATGGTGCCGCCGGGGCCGACAAGCTCTATGGCGGCGCAGGCGCCGACCGCTTCGTCTTCAAAAGCGCCGCGGACAGCACGACGACTGCCCGCGACATGATCTACGACTTCTCGCAGAGCCAGGGCGACCGGATCGACCTTTCCGGCATCGACGCACGCTCGTCGACCAGCACCAACGACGCCTTCACCTTCATCGGCGAAAAGGCCTTCACCAAATCGGCCGGCCAGCTTCGGTACGTAAACAGCGACGGCGACACTTTTCTCTATGGTGACGTCAACGGCGACGGCGTCGCCGATTTCTCGGTCCGTCTCGACAAGACGATCGACTTCGTCAAGGGCGATTTCATCCTGTAAGACAGGACATCCTATGAGAAAAGGCGGGGCGGCTTCGGCCGCCCCGTTCTCCATCAGGGCGCAACGGACTCATAACGGGTGTTGCGCCAATAGCCGGATGGCTCGGAAAGGCAGTCTTCCAGCCCGGCCCGCTCGAAGGCCTTGCGCTGCTCGGCGGCCGCCGTTTCCAGAATGTCGTCCGTGTCGAGATGCGCCACCTTGCGACCGCGCATCAGCACCTTCCCATTCACCAGAACGGTATCCACATCGGCCGCATTGGCGAAATGCGCGATGCGCAGCACCGGCATTCCCGGCGGGTAGAGATGCGGCTTGCGCATGTCGACGAGCACGATATCCGCCTTCTTGCCCACTTCCAGCGAACCGATCTCGTGTTCCAACCCCAGCGCCCGGGCGGCATCGATCGTCACAAGCTCGATCGCCTTGCCCGGCGGCAGATAGGCGGGATCGCGGAAATGGCGGCGATGATAGTGCATCGCCTGCGTCATATGGCGGAACATGTCGTAGCCGCGGTCCGGCGCGGACGCGTCCGAGGCGATGCAGACATTGATGCCGGCATCGAGCAGTTCCGGCACCGGACAGCGCCCGTAGATCGACATGATGGCGCTCGGATTGTGGATGATGGAGGCGCCAGTCTCCTTCAGGGCCGCGAAATCCTCCGGCGTCAGATCGACGCTGTGGCCGAGCAGCGCGAAGCGGCCGAGCAACCCGAAATCACGGGCCAGCGCGATCGACCCCTCGCGATGGCCGTCCTGCGTGAAGAGCACGCCCAGCCGCTCGCGCAACGCCATGACGGCCTCGCCCATGGCGGCGATCTCACGGCGGTCGGCGGGATCCTCGATGTGCTTGGCATTATAGACCGGCATCATCAGGCACACGCCGGTGCCGCGGCCAAGCACGTCGTTCCAGCGTGTGATGAGGTCTTCGCTGACATCGAGCTGCTGCTGGAATGTGACGGCGACATCGCGCACCTGCCCGTCATCGAACCGTCGGAAGCTGCGCGGGAACGGCGGACGGCGGGGGCCGGCGGCGAGGATGGTGCGCAGTCCCGATTGGGCGGTCGCGCCGCAATGGGCATCGCCGAAAGCCGGGTCGTCGGTGCGTATGATATCGGCGCCGCCGCCGAGCAACGTCATGCCCGTCGTCACGCCGGCCATCAGCCGCTCCAGCATGGTGAGCTGCGCTTCCGCCCGCCAGAAATCCGGTGTCGAACCCTGGGCATAGACGCCCTCGCAGACCTCGGTCCAGCGATCGACATCGCCATAGCCGGCCGCGCGGATGAGACCATGGCCGGCATGGGAATGGCAATCGATGAGGCCGGGCATGGCGACCATGCCTGTGCCGTCGATGGTCTCCTTCGCGCCTTCCGGCGGCGCCTCGTCTTTCGAGCCAATCCCGACGATGCGGTCGCCCGCGACGGCGATCCAGGCGCCTTCGATGACACGGCGCTCCTTGTCGACGGTCAGCGCCGTTACGTTGCGCAGAAGCACATCCGGCTGATTCACGCCCATTCCACCTTCATACAAACAGAATAATTATTGTACACAAAATCATCGGCGAGACCCAGGCGGAATGCAAGCGATATTCCAACGCAGCTTCGGGCGAACGCGCTTGCCCTTCGTTCCTGCCGGCGCATTCCTATACCGCGAGATCCTCCAGTCGAGACCGGAACATCGGCAAATTTCCGCGATTCGACAGAGAGCGCCTGCGGGGTATGTTGCCGACCATGTCCGCGATCTTGTATTGCTCGGCGCACGGACACATTCCACCGGACTTTATCGGCGGAATGAATGAAGACAATGGCGATGGAGCGGTCGGGCGGAGGACCGCCGATCGGGGAGAGACGATGGACCAGGCGTCGAAAGCAACGGCCGGCCTGCGCGCTACGGCCACGAGGTCCAGAAAGCGGACCGGCCCGACCGACGCGCATATCCACGGCGAGATCTACGGCGCCATCATCAATCACCGACTGCGCCCCGCGACCCCGTTGCAGGAGGATGCGCTGGCCGGTGCCTTCGGCGTGTCGCGCACCATTATCCGCAAGGTGCTGCAACGGCTCGCGCATGAGAAGCTGGTCGAGCTGATCCCCAACAAGGGCGCCTTCGTGGCGCGGCCATCCATCGAGGAGGCGCGACAGGTCTTTGAAGCGCGGCGCGGCATCGAATGTTTGCTGATCGAAAAGCTGGCGCTGACGGTGACAGAAGACAACGTTCGCCGGCTGGCCGGCATGGTGGAAGACGAGGCCGACGCCGTGGCGCGCAACGACAAGAAGCGCCGCGTCCAGCTGTCCGGCGATTTCCACCTCGAACTGGCCAGGATGGCCGGCAATCTGGTGATGCGCGATTTCGTGCAGGAACTCGTCTCGCGCACCTCGCTGATCATCGCACTCTACGAATCCCCCGGCGCCGTGCCCTGCTCCCATGGCGAACATGCCGAGATCATCGATGCGCTGAAGCGCAGGGACGTCAAGCGCGCGGCGAGCCTGATGGACCATCACCTGCGCCACATCGAGGCGCAGATCGACCTCGAGGAACAGCCGACCCGCGTCGATTTCAACGCGCTTTTCCGGTCGGCCTGAAACAAAACCCCGGTCTCCTTGCGAAAACCGGGGCTTTATAGGTCTTATTACTTCAGCTTGGCGCTGACGGCGTCGATGCCGGCGCGGGCGCATTCGTCGTCGATATCGCCGCTCGGAGCGCCGCCGACGCCGATGGCGCCGATCGTTTCCTCACCGGCCTTGACCGGAACGCCGCCAGCGAGAACCAGCAGCTTGTCGATCGAAACGAGCTCGGCAGCCGCCGGGTTCTTGCCGACGTTTTCGGCGATCTTCTGGGTCGGCGTGCGGAAGGAAGCGGCGGTGTAGGCCTTGCGGACGGCGCTGTCGAGCGTGTGCGGGCCGGCGCGGTCGGCGCGCAGGACGACACGGGTCAGGCCGGCACGGTCGACGACGGCAACCGTCACGTTGAACTTCTTGGCAGCGCAGGCCTTCACGGCGGCATCGGCAGCTTCAACGGCGATATCGAGCGGCATGTTGCGCTCGGTGAGGATCTCGGCCTGGGCGGCGCCGGCAAGCGTGAGGGCGGCAAAGGCAGCGGCTACGAACGTCTTCATGGGGTTCTCCATCTGGGGCCGCTCGGTTCTCGTTGGCGGCGACGTCCTCTTTTCGGAGATTTCCGCGTTTTGCGGTATCGGTGGACGGACGGAGCGGAGTCCGTAGGGCTACGGAGCCTGGCCGATCAGCGACAGGCGCGCGAACTCCGCGACCGACGTCGTGCCGAGTTTCTGGGCGATATTGGCGCGGTGCGTATCGACCGTGCGCGGCGACAATTGCAGGGCCTCCGCGATCTCCTTGGTCGACCAGCCGCGGCCCACCATGTCGAGCACCTCGCGCTCGCGATCGGTCAACTGCGCGACGAGCTGCGCGGCTTCCGCCTTTTCCGCTCGCGCATCGAGCGCACCGGAGGCCTGCTGCAGGGCATCGATCAGCACTTGCTCGTCGATCGGCTTCGTCAGGAAGTCCACCACGCCGGCCTTGAAGGCCCGCCGGCAGGCATGCACGTCGCCATGGCCGGTGCAGATGATCGTCGGCCAGTCGCAGCCGATGGCGCGCAGCTTTTCATGCAATTGCAGGCCGGTGATGGCGGGCATGCGCAGATCCAGCATCAGCACGCCCGGCTTCAATTTCGGCGCGCGCGCCAAAAAGGCGGTCGGATCGCCGAAGGTCTCGATGCGGATGCCATAGGTGCCGAGCAGCAGCGACAGCGCGCTGCGCACGCCCTCGTCGTCATCGACCAGATAGACCGGCGCCATCGTCATTCCGCTGCTTCCTCTCGTCGTGTCGTTTCCCGCGCCGCCGGCAGGCGCACGGTGAAGACCGCGCCGCCCTTCGGATCGTTCTCCGCCGAAATGCCGCCGTCGAAGCGTTCGACGATGCTTTCGCACAGACTGAGGCCAAGGCCCATGCCGTCGGGCTTGCTGGAGAAGAACGGCTCGAACAGCCGCGGCAGGATATCCGCCGGAATGCCGGTGCCGTTGTCGGACACGATGATCTCGTAATTCGCGCCTGTCGCCTTCAGGAAGACCAGCACCCGCCCGTCTCCTCGCCCCGCCTGCTCCACCGCATCGGCGGCGTTGCGGATGAGATTGTGGATGACCTGCTCGATCTCGACGGGATCGATGCGCGCCAAGGCCGGCGCGTCCGGCAGATCGACAGCGAGTGCGATGCCACGCCGGTCGAGATCGATGCGCGAGAGCGCGACGATATCGGCGGCGTGCCGGCAGAGATCGTGCACGCCCGCCTCCAGCGCGCTCTTACCGACATAGGCGCGCAGTCGCACCAGGATATCGGCGGCGCGCTTGGCCTGAAGCACGTTTGCAGCCAGCACGCCGTCGATCGGCGTGTCGGCAAGGCCGTTCGCCGCCGCGATGCGCCGCCCGGCCTGGCTCTGGCTGAGCAGCGCCGTCAGCGGCTGGGTGAGCTCATGGGCAATGCCGGAGGCCATCTCGCCCATGCTATTGATGCGCAGCGCATGGGCCAGCTTCGTCTCGTGCTGGCGCAACGCCTCACGCCGCGACGCCGCCTCCGCCGCCTCGCGGGCGACGGCCGCCTCATGGCGATGGCGCAGCAGCGAGCGCACGAGCACGAGGCCGGCCAGCGAAATGGCCGCAAAGAGCGCCAAGGGCAGCGGCGGCAGAAGCTGCGCCAGCGTGACATGGCGTTGCAAGGACAGGCGCAGGGGCTGCGTGACGCTGGCGACGGGCGCATCGAAACCGAGGGTTCGAGCGCGGAAGGATGCCCCGGCCGGCGTCTCGGCACCCGTTTCCAGCAGGGGGCCATCGACCGTCGAGAGGGTCAGCGCGGCCCAGCGCGGCAGCTCTTCACCCTCGACCAGCTTCGCGCCGTCGATATCGAGACTGACGGCCATCGTGTCGTTCATGCGCTTCATCAGCCGGTAGTGGCCGGGCTTGGCATCCGGCCCATAGACCGCCTTGCCAGTCGTCAGCCTCTCCACCGCCTTGAAGACACGCGCGGGATCAACAGCCGAACCATCGGCCGACGTCACCGAACTGATGACGCGCGCATCGCTCAACGAAGGCACGCTGACGAGATCGATGGCCTCGATGCGCGGATAGAACCGCAGGATCGATTTGGCGACGAGGTCGAAATCCTCCGATGGCTGCGCCTGCGCAAGGCCGAGCGCGCTGAGGCCGGTAAGATGCGCATCGTGCTGGGCAACGCGCTGGGAGATCGCCCGCTGCAACGCCCGGCCGCTTTCCGAAACTTCCTGTTCCAGCGCCTGCCGGTGGCTCGTCGCCGAATAGAGGCCGAAGGCCGCCATCAGCAGCAGCCAGCCGCCCACCAGCGCGGTCCAGGATCGAAGAAAGGTCAGGGTTTGATGCATCGAAGGTGAAGCCGGTTCAAGGATCGGGGACGCCATCATAGGACGTCCCTCAGGCCTTGGCGATCCGCAGCGTCACGGATGCGGCAATACCGGCAGCGAGAGCGGCGCGAGCTCCGAAGCCGGGCGGCCGCGCGGATCGTTCGCCTGCAAACGGCGCACCGCGAAATCCTGCACCGCCTGCAATTCCGCGAGCGCACCATCGTAATCCACCCGCGTCGGCCGGTCGTTTTCCATCACGCAGGCGCCATCGACATAGACGGCCGCCACCGCGCGCTCGGCGGCGCAATGCAGCAGATTGCGCAGGGGATCATAGACCGGCTGCATGCCGGGATGCTTGAGATCGACCAGCGAGAAATCCGCCTTCGCCCCCTTGGCGATGCGGCCGATATCGCTGCGGCCAAGCGCTTTCGCGCCGGCAAGCGTCGCCACGTCGAAAATGTCCGCCGTCGAGACGTCGAACACCGTGCCGCCGGCGATGCGCGCATTGATCAGCGCCGTGCGCATCTCTTCCAGCATGTTGAACGGGTAGCTGTCGGTGCCCAGCGCAACGTTGACGCCGCTCCGGCGATAGCGGCCAACCGATTGCAGCACCATGCCGCTGCGCGCGAAAGTGACGGGGCAATGGGCGACGCTGGTGCGGCTAGCCGCAAGACGCTCGAGATCATCGGCCGTGCGCTGGCGCGTCCAGCCATGGCTGTCGATGAAGATGCAATGGCCGAGAATGAGATCCGGGCCGAGAACGCCAAGCGTTTCGAGATAGCGCACGGCGGTCATTCCGTGACGGCGCAGCAGTTCCTCATGCTCGGCCATGGTCTGGGCAGCATGAATGGTGATCGGCACCTTGCGGTCGCGCGCGGCCTGGGCCGCTTCCTGCAACAGGTCCGGCGAGCAGGTCTCGACCTGCGCGGGGGCGACGATACCGCCGAGCCGGCCGGACGGGTGAGCCTCCGCCGCATCGACCGTTTCCAGCGCGCGCGCAAAGGCCTCGCGGCCGCGCACGGCATCCCAACGGAAATCGAGACGGTGGCTGCCCTCGACATGCCAGGCCGCCTCGCGGAAACCGGGGGCGACATAGGCACGCGCACCGCTCTCCGCCAGTGTCGGCAGCCAGCAGTCATGCGGGCCCGCAATGTCGACGAAGGTGGTGACGCCGCTGCGCAGAAGATCGCCGAGCATCACCGTCAGCGCCGCCTGCACCGCATCGTCGCCGATCTCGATCAGCGTCGAATATTCGTACATCGCCTGCCCCCAGAGGGCCGCCGTGCCCTGGTCCTCGAACAGGCTTTTCGAAATCGGCTCGTCGCCGGAATGGCAGTGCACATTGACGAAGCCCGGCAGGACCATGCGGTCGCGGCCGGAGATTTCGCGCGTGAACGGGCCGTCGTAACGGCCGCCGACATGCAGGAAGCCGCTGTCGTCGAAGGCGACGTCGGCATCGTTGAGATAGGCATGGCCGCCGGTCGCCGCGTCGAAGGCGACGACGGTGTGGGCGTTTCGGATGACGGTGATGTTAGGCATGGGTCGTCCTGAAATGTTTTTCGAGGAAACGGCTATAGGCACCCATCAGGGCACTGAAGGTGAAATAGACGGCAGCGGCGACGAGATAACCTTCGAGCACCGCGATGCCCTGCCATCCCGGGTCGCGGATGGCGGAGCGCACCGTATCGAGAAAATCGACGAGGCCGACGATGGTGACGAGCGTCGTATCCTGGAAGAAGCCGATGAACAGGCCGACCATCGGCGGAATGACCTTCTTCAGCGCCTGCGGCAGTACGATCTTGCGCATGACCTGCCAGTAATGCAGGCCGAGCGATTTTCCGGCCTCGACCTGCCCCGCCGGTACGTCCTGCAATCCGCCGCGCACGATCTCGGCGATATAGGCCGAGGCGAAGAGGATGATCGCCACCTGGGCACGCAGCAGTTTGTCTATCGTCACGCCATCGGGCATGAAAAGCGGCAGCATGACCGTCGCCATGAAGAGGATGCTGATCAGCGGCACACCGCGCACGATCTCGATGAAGCCGACGGCCAGCACCCGGATCGCCGGCAGGTTGGACGCACGCGCCAAAGCCAGCACGATGCCGAGCGGCAGGGCGAGCGTCAGCCCGACGAAGGAGAGCATGAAGGAGAGCGGCAGGCCGCCCCAGTTCGACGTCGCGACCGGCGTGAGGCCGAAGACGCCGCCAGCCATGAGGATGTAGAGCACCGGCAGGATGACGACAATCCAGGCAATCAGCAGCCCGCGGCTCCAGAAGCGCGGCATCATGGAAAACAGGCAGGCGCCGAAGAGCAAAAGCAGCGCCGAAAGCGGCCGCCATTGCTCATCATAGGGATAGAAGCCGAAGAGCATGTAGCGCAGCTTCTGCGCCACGAAGGGCCAGCAGGCGCCGCCTACGCCCTTGCAGGCCTCGCCGTTGCCGGAAAAGACCGCATCGATGAACAGCCAGCCGATCGCGAGCTTGGCGACGAAGACGATCGCGACGATCGAGGCGATGCTGATGATGGTGTTGCCGGGCGTGCCGAAATAGGCGGAGAGTTTGCCCAAACGAGCGGCGGATGGAGCCGGCTGCGGCGGTGCGAGGGCCAGGGCTTGGACGTCGGTCATCTCAACGCTCCCTAAGCGCGACATGCGCATTGTACCAGTTCATGAGGAGCGAGATAGCAATAGACAGCGTGAGGTAAACGCCCATGAAGATCGCAATCGTTTCAATGGCCTGACCAGTCTGGTTCATGACGGTGTTGGAGACCATCACGAGATCCGGATAGCCGATGGCAATGGCCAGCGAGCTGTTCTTGAACACGGTGAGATAGGTGTTGGTAAGCGGCGGAATGATGATGCGTAGCGCCTGCGGCAGCACGACGAGCCGCATGGCTTTGCCGCGCGAGAGACCAAGCGCCGCCGAAGCCTCCCACTGCCCCTTGTTAACGGCCTGGATGCCAGCACGCACAATTTCCGCGACATTGGCCGAAACGCTGAGCGCAAGACCGAAGAGCAGCGCCACGAATTCCGGCCGCACATGCAGCCCGCCCGTCAGGCGGAACTTGCCGGCCGTCGGGAAATCCCAGCTCACGGCGACGCCGTTCGCCAGCCACAGCAGCAGCGCCGGCAGGACGAGCACGGCGAGCGCGATAAGGCCACCATGGTTGGACTGGCCGGTCGTCACGCGGCGGCGGGTCGAAATGATGCGAATGACGAGCGCCGCGACGGCGCCCCCCAGCAGGCAGGCGAGAAGCGCCAGTCCGCCGCTTTCGACAAGGGCTGCCGGCACGACGAGGCCGCTGTTGGAGAGATAGACGCCCGGCAGCAGGTGCAGCGCCTGCTTGACCGGCGGCAGGATCAGGATGATCAGCGAATACCACAGGAAGAGATAGAGCAGCAGCGGCACGTTGCGCAAAAGCTCGACATAGACGAGCGCGAGTCGTGCCAAAAGCGGATTGTGCGAGAGCCGCGCAATGCCCACGCCGAGGCCGAGCACCGTGCCGAAGATCGCCGCCAGCAGCGACACCTTCACCGTATTGGCGATGCCGACAAGGATCGCCCGGCCGACCGTATCCGTCTGCTCGAAGGCGATGGCCGATTCCGTGATGACGAAGCCGGCCGGCCGCGTCAGGAAATCGAAGCCGGTCGCGATGTTCTGTTTGGCCAGGTTGCCGCTCGCCGTGGAAAACATCGTCCAGCCGATCAGGGCAACGAACCCGATCGCGACGATCTGGTAGAAATAGGCGCGAAAGCGCATGTCATGCAGGAAAGCCATGAAACCTCGCCGCCATGTCAAGAAATGATGAGGGCGCGCGCACCGCCATGCGCGCGCCCGGATGATCGCTCAGAAAAGGAAAGCGATCAGCGGATCGGCGGCGAGTAGATCAGGCCGCCGGCATTCCACAGCGCGTTCGGGCCGCGCGTCATGCCGAGCTTGGTGCCCTGGCCGACGTTACGCTCGAAGACTTCGCCGTAATTGCCGACGCTCTTGACGATGTTGTAGCCCCACTTGTTGTCGAGGCCGAGCATCTTGCCGAGCTCTTCGGTGGCGCCGAGCATGCGCTGCACGTCCGGATCCTCGCTCTTCAGCTTTTCGTCGACATTGGCCTGGGTGATGCCCTTCTCTTCAGCGGCCATCAGCATCCAGACCGACCAGGAAACGATGTCGCCCCACTGGGAATCGTTCTGGCGGAAGGCCGGCGCCAGCGGCTCCTTGGAGATCGTGTCGGGCAGGACGACATAGTCATCCGGGTTGTTGGCGACGGCGCGGATCGACGCGAGGTCGGAACGATCTGACGTGATCGCTTCGCAGCGGCCCGAGAAGAAGGCGGCGCGGTTTTCATCCGGGCTTTCGAAGACGACCAGCTCGAACTTGCCCTTGATGGCAGCGAAGAAGTCGGAAATGTTCTGCGCCGTCGTGGTGCCCGGCAGGGTGCAGATCGCGGCTTCCGTCAGCTCCTTGGCGCTGGTGACGCCGAGCGACTTCGGCACCATCAGGCCCTGGCCGTCATAAAACACCGTCGGACCGAAATCGAGGCCGAGCGAGGCGTCGCGCGAGAAGGTGTGCGTGGTCTGGCGCGAGAGAACGTCGATCTCGCCGGACTGCAGCGCCTGGAAACGCGTATTGATATTGGTCGGGACGAATTCGACCTTGTCGCCATCGCCGAAGACGGCAGCGGCGATCGAGCGGCAGATGTCGGCGTCAAAACCCTGCATCCGGCCCTTGTCGTCGGGAGCGGCAAAGCCCGGCGTTGCCAGCGAAACGCCGCAGACGAGCTTGCCGCGCGCCTTGACGGTTTCGAGCGTGGTGGCGGCCGAGGCCGAACCGGCGGCCGCAAGGCCGAGCGCGGCCGCGAAGATCGAAAGAAGTGCCTGTTTCATGCTTCCCCTCCCATTGGGTGTTGGTTGGACCGGTGACGCCGCCCTCCAGCAGCCCCTCCGATCAACGTCGTCAGGATTGTGTACAATGCAAAAAACCACACATCAACTGATACGTATATAAAATCTCCGTCATCCCGCATAATGAATCGTGGGCAATCGTCATTACCACATGACGGATTTGCATCAAGGATGCCCAGCGGCCAGCCCATTGCCGCGCAGCGGCGTCGCGGGGAGCAGATCTCTATGTGGAAGCGTGCGCATGAGATAGAATGCCAGACAACATGGTATACAATAATTGTCATACGAGTACATCGCTACCTTGCTTTCCAGGCAGCGGGCCGCGACCCGAATGTTCCTACCGACACGACGATCGAGAACATGAAACGGCATCGCCGCAACCTCTATGCGAAGCTCGACGTCAGCTCGCAAGTCTCGCTATTTTCACCGTTCCTTGATGCTGTCTGCTCGGTCAGAAGCCACGACGCTGGTTGGCCATAGCAACCTGCGGAAGTGCTCCCGCAAAAGACCTGATTTTTTCGTGAACCGGCAGGAACAATCGAAGCCTCTACCGGTTCAAGGCCCGTACCATGATGATTGGGCGTGATCGCACATGACGGAACAGTCTAAGCTCTTTCCCGAACACCGCAGGCTTTCGGGGGAGCGCTACACAATCGAAACTTTCCGCACGGCCTACGACCTTTCCGGGGCAGAGGCCAAGCGGCTCTTCGAAAAATTCGGCCCCTCGAAACGAGAGCTCGATCTCTTGATGCGCGCGCGCCGTGATCCGGCGCAATTCCTCAATTTCTAAGGAACGATCATGACGAAGAACGATGCGCAGAAACCGTCCTCTTCCGATAAGAGCAAGGTCGAAACCGACGCCACGCTGAAAACGGAAGACGAAAAAATCAAGCGCGAGCAGGCGACCAAGCCCGCGCTGATGCCGATCGGCGATCCCTCGGGGGCGGCCTGAACGGCCGCCCGCCTTCTCGTCAGGCCGCAGCAGCCAGTCCCTCGCGCGTCTTGGGCATGGGCCTGAAGGTCATCGCGATCAGGAAGGCTCCGAGGCCGATGCCGCAGGAGCCGACATAGAGCCAGGTGTAGCTGGCGAAGGTATCGTAGATCAGGCCGCCCGCGACCGGCCCCAGCGCCATGCCGAGGCTCGCCGCCATGGCCGTGCCGCCGATCACCGTGCCCATCAGCCGTAATGGAAAGTTCTCACGCGCGATCACCGCGTAGAGCGGCATGACGCCGGCATAGATAAAGCCGAAAATCCCCGCCACGAGATAGAACGACGCCAGTCCTCCGGCAAAGATATAGGCGAGCGCGCCAAGCGACTGCGCGAGAAGCCCGAGCACGAGAATGTGCTTGGCGCCGAACCTGTCACCGAGAAGCCCGAAAACAACCCGGCCGCCCATGCCGGCAAGCCCCTCCACGGAATAGATGGTGACGGCCGCGATCATCGGGATGCCGCAAGTGATGGCATAGCTCACCGTATGGAAGATCGGCCCCGAATGGGTGGCGCAGCAAAAGAAGTTGGTCAGGCAGAGAATGATGAATTGCGGCGAGCGCAACACGTCGCGGGTCGTCATCCCACCCTGCGGCTCTTCCGCGGCGGCAAGCGTATCGTTGCCCGCTTCCAGCGCCGGCGGGCGACGGATCAAAAGTGAGGCGGGGATCATCACCACGGCGACAACCACGGCAATGATCTGCATCGACGTGCGCCAGTCATGGCCGGACACCAGCCAGGCGGCGAAGGGGGACATGGTCATCGGCGCCATGCCCATGCCGGCGGAGACCAGCGAGACGGCAAGGCTGCGATGCGTATCGAACCAGCCGGTGACGCAGGCCATCATCGGCGCGAAGACGGCGGCGGCCGCCGCCCCGACAACCAAACCGAAGGTGAACTGGAAGGCGATGAGCGAGGTCGCGACGCTTGCGCCGGCTAGGCTTGCGGCCAGCAGCACCGAGCCCGTCAGCACGACGGGCCGCGGCCCCCAGCGATCGGACAGACTGCCCCAGACCATGCTGGCGAAGGCCATGGAGAGAAAGCCGATGGTCATGGCGGTTGAAATACCGGTCACCGACCAGCCGGTCTCCTTGGAAATCGGCAGCAGGAACACCGGCAGCGAGAACATGGCGCCGATGGCGATGCAGCCGAGCAGGCCGCCCGCCGCCACGATCACCCAGCGATAATGCGTATGGATCATTGTCATCTCCTTCGCGGTTTCCCGGCCCGGCCGGAACCGCCCCAAACCTGATACTGATCGCGCCGCCCAGTCCCTGTCTCGAAAGCAAGGACAGGCGCGCACTCTACACCTTCCCGAAGCGGGCTGAAGCAGGAAGACATCAGCACATTCTCCCGGCCCGCCTCTCTGAAAGACGCTGTCATTTTCCGTTTCCGACATCGGCCGCGTGAAATTTTGCGCTTTCGCAAAACCTGTCCCGCTGCCATCTATTGCGAGCGCCTCGGGCGATCTCGTGCTCTGTGCGGATACGGCCTGATCAGATTAGGCGGCAGGCACCCGTAAGCGGGAGTGACAAGTGTGACGGGAATGCAATGGACTCGATGATCACTGCCGCCGCCCGCGCGCTTGCCGCCGGCGATCCGCTCGGCGCGCTAAACCGCGTGGCCCTGCGCGACGATGCCCCGGCGCTCGCGCTGCGCGGCATCGCGATGGCGCAGCTCGGCGATCTCGACCGGGCGAAAACCCTGCTGAAAAGCGCCATCACTGCCTTCGGCCCGCGCGAAACGGTGGCGCGGGCGCGCTGCATCGTGGCGGAAGCGGAGGTCGCGCTTGCCGGTCGTGACCTCACCTGGCCGGTCAAGGCGCTCGAGGCCGCCGGCGAAACGCTTGCCGCCCATGGCGACAGCCTCAACGCCGCCCATGCCCGCACCCTTGCCATTCGCCGCCTGCTGCTCATCGGCCGGCTGGACGAGGCGGGCACCCGGCTTGCCGAAACCGACCCCGCCACTCTCGTCGCCCCGCTACGCGCCGCCCACGAACTCGCCGCCGCCGGCATCGCCATCCGCCGGCTGCGCACGAAAGCGGCGCGGGACGCCTTCGCCCGCGCGATCGATGCCGCCCGGCAGGCCGGCATCCCGGCGCTGCTGCACGAAATCGAACTCGCCGCGACGGTGCTAGAAAAGCCTGCCGCACGGGCAATCGCCAACGGCGTGGAACAGGCCCTGCTGCCCGACGACGTGGAAGCGCTCTTTGCCGGCAAGGCGCTGATCATCGATGCCTGCCGCCATGTCGTGCGCTGTGAGGGGGCCACCCTGTCGCTTGCCACGCGCCCCATCCTGTTTTCGCTGCTGCGCACGCTGGCCGAGGCCTTGCCCGGCGATGCCAGCCGGGAACAACTGCTCTTCAATGCCTTCCGCGCCCGCCATGCCGATGAATCGCACCGCGCCCGCCTGCGCGTGGAAATGGGCCGGCTGCGCGCCGAACTCGCGCTCTTGGCCGGGATCGAGGCGACCAAGCACGGCTTCGTTCTTGCGCCGCTCGGCGGCCGGCCGGTGACGGTGCTGGCGCCGCCGCTGGAGGAGCCGCACGCCGATATTCTCGCGCTGTTTGCCGATGGCGAGGCCTGGTCGAGCTCGGCGCTAGCCATTGCGCTCGGTACCAGCGCCCGCACCGTGCAGCGCGCCTTGGAACAGCTCCATGCGGCGGGGAAAGTGCAGGCGATCGGCAGCGGGCGGGCGCGGCGCTGGCTCACGCCGACACCGGGCGCCTTCTCGACACTCTTGTTACTCCCGGCTCCGCTTCCGGACGACTAAGATTGCGATCATCAACGATCCCAAGGAGATGACGATGACGACTTCGCAAGCCCAGATCCTGCGCGAATACGGCCCCTTCCCCGATGTGGAACAGGTGGGCGGCGTGACCTATGACGGCAAGAAGGTGTGGTTTGCCGTCGGCGACCGGATCAATGCCCTCGACCCCGACAATGGCGAGGTGGTCGGCGCCATCGCGCTCGCCGCCCATGCCGGCACCGCCTATGACGGCCGCCACCTCTTCCAGATCTCCGAGGATGTCATCCACAAGATCGACCCCGCCTCCGGCGCGGTGCTCTCCACCATTCCCGCCCCCGGCAAGGGCGGCGATTCCGGCCTCACCTGGGCGGAGGGATCGCTGTGGGTCGGCGAGCATCGCAGCCGAAAAATCCACCAGATCGACCCGCAAGACGGCAGGATCCTGCGTACCATCGAAAGCAACCGCATGGTGACGGGCGTCACTTGGGTGGATGGCGAATTCTGGCACGGCACCTGGGAGGGAGACGAGAGCGACATCCGCCGGATCGATCCCGAAACCGGCGCGGTGCTGGAAACGCTCGTCATGCCTGAGGGCACGGCGGTCTCCGGCCTTGAATCCGATGGCGGCGAACGCTTCTTCTGCGGCGGCGGACGCAGCGGAAAAGTCCGCGTCGTCCGCCGTCCGGAACGTGCGTAAGCTTTATAGGCCGTGGGTGCCGTCGTAGCCATTGACCGGCGGCGGCGCCCAGCCTGCGGGCAAGCCCTTGGGCTTGTAGATCTCGACGACCATGGGATGGCAGGCCGCGGTGTCGGAAGAATGCTCAGCCGAGCAATCGCCGCCGGGGCAGGCCGACATGCAGCCCAGAAGATCGATCTCGGCGAAGAACTCCAGATAGTCGCCCGGCCGTACCGGGCTCGCCTTCATGAAATACTGGCCGGTGTCGCGGGTGAAGCCCGTGCACATGAAGACGTTCAGCACGTCATGTACATAGGTCTCCGCCTCGCGCGGCGCCATGCCGGTCTTCTTGGCAAAGGCGCGCGTCAGGTTGGAATGGCAGCAATGGTGGTACTGGCCGCCATGGCTGAGCAGATTGTGCGTATAAGGATCGCAGCGCGTGCCGATCACGTCATGCACCGCGCCGCCGAATTCGTCGAAGCCGTACCAGTCGAGCGTGTCATGCGTGATTGTCGCGATGGGGCGCAGATAGGGGAAGTTCGAGAAGAGCTGGTCGCCGAGGCCGACATGGGTGCCGTTCAGCGCCCGCGTCTTGCCGGTGTAAAGGCGTTCCTTGAGATCGTTAGCATTGAAGAGGTTGAGGTCGCCGACCTGTGGGCCTTCCGAACAGACGATGCGGCAGAAGTGCCCCGCCGGTACCGACCAGGTCGCGGCCTCGCGCGGCGGCACGACCACGGTTTCGACCAGCGTGAGGTCGTCCCGTAGCGCACGATAGGTCGACAGATCCGGGCGCGGCAGCGTCTCGACTGGGTAGCAGACAACCGGCCTGATCGCCTTGCGGGTGTTCGCATCGGCAGGGGCCGCGGTTATCGGATCTGGCTTCATGAAAATCCTCCCTCTCGTCCCCGGCGGCGCGCTCCGAACGGTGCTGCATGCCCCGAAGAAATCCACTTTTGTTGAATAACAGAAATGCTATTGTTCAACAAGATCGAATTCATGCGTAACACCGCGATCCCGGCGGCTTTCCGCTAGCCGCTCTCCTTTACCGTCTCCATCGCCACATTGGTCGAGGTGTTGGCAACATAGGGCAGGTTTGAAATCCGCTCGCCCAGCACCAGCCGGTATTTCTTGATGTCGCGCGTGCGGATCTTCAGGAGATAGTCGAAGCGGCCGGCGATCATGTGGCATTCCTCCACTTCGCGGATCTTCTTCACCGCGTTGTTGAAGCTGGTCAGCGCCGCCTCATGCGTATGGGTCAGCTTCACCTCGGCGAAGGCGATATGGTCGAGATTCATTTTCGACGGGTTCAGGATCGCCTTGAAGCCCTGGATGAAGCCTTCCGCAATCAGCCGCTTGAAGCGATTCTGGCACGGCGTCTTGGAAAGACCGACTTTCTCGGCGAGCTCCGCGACCGAGATACGGCCGTTCTGCCCGAGTTCCTCAAGGATTTTCCGGTCAAAGCTGTCCAACGACCCATCAGGCTGCAAATTCTCGATCAATCGGACCTCCATTCGGCGAAAAATAGACCCATATAGCCTAATTCATCCAAATATGAAGTCCATCTGTTTTCGGACCTCATGATATCAATTGCGCCCAGTTTCCCGGAATGAACACACCGAAACGGTCGCCGGCAGAGCCCGTCGGCGACGGCAGCATTCCGGGCCGAAGACAGGGGGAGATGGGATGCAAGACAAGAACTTCGATGCTAGCATGCCGGCGGACCTGATCCGCCACTACAAGCCGCTCGCCATCCGGGCCGTCGTGGCGGCCTGCAGCGTCAGGGCGGAACGGTCCGAAGGCGACCGCGCAAGCGTGATGTTTGCCGGCGCGACCGAGATCGACCACGCCCCGTTCCGGGACGAGCATGCCCCTGCCTTCATCCGCTGATCCCTTCAGACACCGAACGCTTCTCATAGGTCCTTCCATGCAGAACCCCTTCTCCGATTTCGCCCCGCCAATCCGTCCGCAGAGCGCGTTGCGCCAGGCCATCACGGCCGCCTATCGCCGCCCCGAGACCGAGTGCCTGCCGCCGCTGGTCGCAGCCGCCCGTGTTTCCGAGCGTGAGCGCTACGACATCCGCAACACCGCCCGCACGCTGATCGAGGCGCTTCGCGCCAAGCACAAAGGCACGGGCGTCGAGGGGCTGGTGCAGGAATATTCGCTGTCGAGCCAGGAGGGCGTGGCGCTGATGTGCCTTGCCGAGGCGCTGCTGCGCATTCCGGACACCGACACGCGCGACGCGCTGATCCGTGACAAGATCGCCGAGGGTGACTGGACCTCCCATATCGGCGGCGGCAAGTCGCTGTTCGTCAACGCCGCGACCTGGGGCCTCGTTGTCACCGGCAAGCTGACCTCCACCGTCAACGACCGTGGCTTGTCCGCCGCCCTGACGCGCCTCATCGCCCGCGCCGGCGAGCCGGTCATCCGCCGCGGCGTCGATATGGCCATGCGCATGATGGGTGAGCAGTTCGTCACCGGTGAGACCATCGAGGAGGCGCTGAAGCGCTCCAAACCGCTGGAAGCCCGCGGCTTCCGCTATTCCTACGACATGCTCGGCGAGGCCGCCACGACCTCGGCCGATGCCGAGCGCTACTACCGCGACTACGAGAACGCCATCCACGCCATCGGCAAAGCCTCCGGCGGGCGCGGCATCTATGAAGGCCCCGGCATCTCCATCAAGCTCTCGGCGCTCCACCCGCGTTACAGCCGCACGCAGACCGCCCGCGTGATGGGCGAGCTGCTGCCGAAGGTCATCAAGCTCGCCGCACTCGCCAAGAGCTACGATATCGGCCTCAACATCGACGCCGAGGAAGCCGACCGTCTGGAACTGTCGCTCGATCTCTTGGAAAGCCTGTGCTTCGACGAAGCGCTGAAGGGCTGGAACGGCCTCGGCTTCGTCGTGCAGGCCTATGGCAAGCGCTGCCCCTTCGTGCTCGATTTCATCATCGATCTGGCCCGCCGCTCCGGCCGCCGCGTCATGGTGCGCCTCGTCAAGGGCGCGTACTGGGACGCAGAGATCAAGCGCGCCCAGCTCGATGGTCTCGAAGGCTTCCCGGTCTATACGCGCAAGATCTATACCGACGTCGCTTATGTCGCCTGCGCCCGCAAGCTGCTGGCCGCACCGGATGCGATCTTCCCGCAGTTCGCCACCCACAACGCCCAGAGCCTTGCCACGATCTACCAGCTCGCCGGCCCGGATTTCGCCGTCGGCAAGTATGAGTTCCAGTGCCTGCATGGCATGGGCGAACCGCTCTATGACGAGGTCGTCGGCAAGGAGAAGCTCGACCGCCCCTGCCGCATCTATGCGCCCGTCGGCACCCATGAGACGCTGCTCGCCTATCTCGTGCGCCGCCTGCTCGAGAACGGCGCCAACTCCTCCTTCGTCAACCGCATTTCCGACCCCAAGGTCTCGGTGGAATCGCTGATCGCCGACCCGGTCGAGATCGTTGCCGCCATGCCCGTCGTCGGCGCACAGCACGACCAGATCGCCCTGCCCGACCAGCTGTTCGGCCCCTCGCGCAAGAACTCCGCCGGTCTCGACCTGTCGAACGAAGAGACCCTCGTCGGCCTCTCGGCCGAACTCGCCGGCACCGCCGCGAAACAGTGGCACGCCGCCCCGCTTCTCGCGGATGGCAGCACTTCAGGCGAAACGCAGGACGTGCTGAACCCCGCCGATCACCGCGATATCGTCGGCCGCGTCACCGAGGCGAAGGCCGAGGATGCCGCCCGCATCGTCGCCATGGCCGCCGACAATGTCGCCAGCTGGTCCGCCGTCTCCCCCGCCGACCGCGCCGCCTGCCTCGACCGCGCCGCCGATATCATGCAGGCGCGCATCGAACCGCTGATGGGCGTCATCATGCGCGAAGCCGGCAAGTCGGCGGCGAACGCCATCGGCGAAGTGCGCGAAGCCGTCGACTTCCTGCGCTACTATGCCGAACAGGCCCGCCGCACGCTTGGCCCCTCGCACCTGCCGCTCGGCCCGATCGTCTGCATCAGCCCGTGGAACTTCCCACTCGCCATCTTCACCGGCCAAGTCGCCGCAGCGCTCGTCGCCGGCAATCCGGTCATCGCAAAGCCCGCTGAAGAGACGCCCATCGTCGCCTATGAAAGCGTGAAGATCCTGCACGAGGCCGGCGTTCCCGTCGGCGCCCTGCAGTTCACGCCCGGTGCCGGCGCCCTCGGTGCGGCCCTCGTCGGCGCCGACAAGACGGCCGGCGTCATGTTCACCGGCTCGACGGAAGTCGCCCGCCTCATCCAGGCGCAGCTTGCCGAACGTCTTTCGGCCGGCGGCAAGCCGATCCCGTTGATCGCCGAAACCGGCGGCCAGAACGGCATGATCGTTGATTCCTCCGCACTCGCCGAACAGGTCGTCGCCGACGTCATCGCCTCCTCCTTCGACAGCGCCGGCCAGCGCTGCTCGGCGCTACGCGTGCTGTGCCTGCAGGACGACGTCGCCGACCGCACGCTCGCCATGCTGAAGGGCGCGCTCCAGGAACTGACGCTCGGCCGCACCGACAGCCTGAATGTCGATATCGGCCCTGTTATCACAGGCGAAGCGCGCGACAATATCGTCGGCCATATCGAGCGCATGCGCGGCCTCGGCAACAAGGTCGAGCAGCTGCCGCTGCCGGCCGCCGCCGAACACGGCACCTTCGTCGCGCCGACCATCATCGAGATCAAGAAGCTCGCCGATCTCCAGCGCGAAGTCTTCGGCCCCGTTCTGCACGTCATCCGCTTCCGCCGCGCCGATCTCGACCGGCTGATCGACGACATCAACGCCTCGGGCTACGGCCTGACCTTCGGCCTGCACACGCGCCTCGACGAGACGATCGCGCATGTCACCAGCCGCATCAAGGCGGGCAATCTCTATGTGAACCGCAACATCATCGGCGCCGTGGTCGGCGTGCAGCCCTTCGGTGGCCGCGGCCTCTCCGGCACCGGCCCCAAGGCGGGCGGCCCGCTCTATATCGGCCGTCTCGTGCAGAAGGCCCCGGTGCCGCCGCAGCAGGATTCGGTGCATACCGACCAGGCGTTGCGCGACTTCATCTCCTGGCTCGACCGCAAGGGCAAGGCTGCGGAAGGCGAAACCGCCCGCAGCTTCGCCAACCGCTCGGCGCTCGGCCTGGTGCGCGAACTCGCCGGCCCCGTCGGCGAACGCAACCTCTATGCCCTGCATGCCCGCGGCAATGTGCTGCTCGTGCCGAAGACGGAAGCCGGCCTGCTGCGCCAGGTCGCCGCCGGTCTCGCAACGGGTAACATGCTTGCCATCGACAATGCCGCTGCGCTGAAGCCGGTACTTGCCGACCTGCCCGCCTCCGTCGCCGCCCGCCTTAGCTGGACGACCGACTGGGCCAAGGACGGCCCCTTCGCCGGCGCGCTGGTGGAAGGCGATGCGGAGGCGGTTCGCGCCGTCAACCGCAAGATCGCCGCCCTGCCCGGCCCGCTCGTTCTGGTACAGGCCGCAACGACCGAGGAGCTGCTGAGCGACCCGGAGGCCTATTGCCTCAACTGGCTGCTGGAGGAGGTCTCGACCTCGATCAACACCGCCGCCGCCGGCGGCAATGCCAGCCTGATGGCCATCGGCTGATAGCCAATCCCTCCATCTCAAGCAAAGGCCCGCTCACGCGGGTCTTTGTGTATCTTGCGCGTAAAATCGCCAGTACCCCTCCCGCCCCGGCGATGTTGCGATAAGGTGCGCCATCGAAACGGGAGAATCCGCATGCATCTCGCAAGTCCAATCGTTGCGCGTCCGGCCGGCAGGAGTGCCGCGTGACCGTCACCGATTTCGCGACCCGCACCTACGATCACAATTTCCGGCTCGACCCGATCGTGCGCAGCCTGCTCGATACGGACTTCTACAAGCTGCTGATGCTGCAGATGATCCGGCAGCTCCATCCGGATGTGAACGCGACCTTTTCCCTGATCAACCGCACGAAGAGCGTGCGGCTCGGCGAGATCATCGACGAGGGGGAACTGCGCGCCCAGCTCGACCATGCCCGCAGCCTGCGCTTCACCAAGAAGGAGCTGATCTGGCTCGCCGGGAACAGCTTTTACGGCCGGGCGCGGATGTTCGGCCCGGATTTCATCGCCTGGCTTGCCGCCTTCCAGCTGCCGGACTACGAATTGCGCAAGGCCGACGGGCAGTATGAACTGCATTTCGACGGCCCTTGGACCCACACGATGATGTGGGAGATACCGGCGCTAACCATCATAAACGAAATGAAATCGCGTGCCGCCATGCGCGACAAAGGCCGTTTCGCGCTCGATGTGCTCTATGCACGCGCCAAGGCACGGCTCTGGGAAAAGGTCGAGCGCCTGAGGCTCCTGCCCGATCTCGTCATCTCCGATTTCGGCACGCGCCGCCGGCACGGTTTTTTGTGGCAGCGCTGGTGCGTAGAGGCCTTGAAGGAAGGGCTTGGCGAGCGCTTTATCGGCACGTCGAACGTGCTGCTCGCCATGGACGCCGATCTGGAAGCCATCGGCACCAATGCGCATGAACTGCCGATGGTCGCCGCCGCCCTCGCAAAGGACGACGCGTCGCTCGCCCGCGCGCCCTATCAGGTGCTGGAGGAATGGCGCCAGCACTATAACGGCAACCTGCTGATCGCCCTTCCCGACGCCTTCGGCACCACCGCCTTCCTCGCCAACGCGCCGGACTGGGTCGCGGACTGGACCGGCTTCCGCCCGGACAGCGCGCCACCGATCGAAGGCGGCGAGCAGATCATCCGCTGGTGGCAGGAGAAGGGCCGCGACCCGCGCGAAAAACTGCTGATCTTCTCCGACGGCATGGATGTCGACACGATCGAGGAGACCTACCGGCATTTCCACGGCCGCGTGCGCATGAGCTTCGGCTGGGGCACCAACCTCACCAACGATTTCCGCGGTTGCGACCCGGATGGCGGCAACGGTCTCGATCCGATCTCGCTGGTCTGCAAGGTGACGAGCGCCAACGGCCGCCCGGCGGTCAAGCTGTCGGACAATCCGTTGAAGGCGACCGGCGATCGCCACGAAATCGAACGCTACCGCCGCGTCTTCGGCACGGATGTGCAGGAGGCGCGGCCGGTCGAGGTTTAGGACGGGGCAGCCTTGCGTGCTTCGCCGGCCGCAGCGATGCTCGACAAAGCCGAGCGGATGGCGGAAGGCGACGAGGCTTTCGCCAGCGCGCAAGTGGCCGTCGAAAGCGAGCCCACGCGGATCGACCGCCCGCCGCGCGCATTGGCCAGGGCAAACATGGTCTCGTCCGTCAGGTCGTCGCCGATGGTGATCGGCAGGCGGCCGGTAAAGGCGGGCTCTTCGAGATAGGCCGCCACGGCATCGCCCTTGTCGGCGCGGGCCGGGCGGATTTCGAAAACCATCTTGCCGGGCTGCAGCACCCAGTCCGGCCCGGCCTCCTCGGCGAAAGACTTCATGATACCTTCCAGCGCCGTGTCGAACGCAGGTGCCAATCGATAATGCGCGGCCACGGCCGCTCCCTTGTCTTCGATCAGCACACCCTCCATCCAAGCCGTCTGCTCGACCAGACGATGCTTCATCGAAACGAAAGCCGGCGTCGGCGCGGCAACGGTCAATTGCCCGTCGGCGCTGCGGAATTCGGCGCCATGCAGACCGGCGATCGGGAAACGGCAGGGCGCAAACAGCGCATCGGCATAGAGCAGGCTGCGACCCGTCACCAGCGCAAGCGCGCCTTTGAGACGGTTGGCGACGGCCTGCAGATCGCTGGCGAGAGACAGCGGCACCTGGATGGCATCCGGCGTCGCCGCGAGATCCAGAAGCGTTCCGTCGATATCGAGAAACAGCGCCCAGCGGTCTGGCTCGTCGACCAGGCGGCGCACCAGATGGCGGGTGGCGGCATCCGATGGCCGCAATTTTTCGAGCTCGTCCATCGCCTTGCAAGTAGATCGCGACGTGGGGCTGGCAAGAGCCGGCAGGAACAAGTTTTCGCGCGCCGCATTGTGCCCTTCGCCACACAATCGCAGCAAGGGAGCCGCCATGGGCCATGGGAAAGCACGAGGGAACACCGACAACGACGCCCCCGTCATGCACGGTGCCAACGACCTGCCAACGGTAACCGTCGCCAGCTACAATCTCGAAACGCGCGACAAGCAGGGCTTCATCGGCGACCGCGCCAACAAATCCGCTTTCCGTGATGCAATCGAGGCCTGGCGCATACGTGTTCGCAACGGAGGTGAGGATCCACTGGGTGAGGTTGCGACAAGCTCGCTTTCCAAGAAGGAAATCGATGCGCTGCTGAAGGAAGAGGAGACGGAGGCGGCAGCACTCGTGCGCGCAGCAACTGACGATTTCGCCACAGCACTCACCGATGTGCTGGCGCGCTATCTCAAGGAGGATGCGTGGAAGGGTGTGCAACGGATCGCCGTCGGCGGCGGGTTCAGGGACAGCGCGGCCGGACTGATGGCGATCGCCCGCGCCCAGTTGCTGCTGAAGGCTGAGGGCGTCAAGGTCGCGCTGACACCGATTGCCCATCATCCGGATGAGGCAGGCCTCATCGGCGCCGTCCATCTGATCCCCTCCTGGATGCTGAAGGGGCATGACGCGATCCTGGCCGTGGATATCGGCGGCACCAACATCCGCGCCGGCGCCGTCAAGCTGAACCTCGACGACGCAAAGGACTTCGGCAAGGCCAAGGTCTGGAAATCGGAACTTTGGCGTCACGCCGACGACGAACCGAAGCGCACAGCGACCATCGAATATCTCGTGCGCATGCTCGAAACGCTGATCGGCAAGGCGAAGAAGGCCAAGCTCGCGCTCGCCCCGGTCATCGGGATCGGTTGCCCCGGCATCATCGCGTCGGATGGATCGATCGCGCGTGGCGGCCAGAACCTGCCAGGCGGCAACTGGGAAAGCACGCATTTCAACCTGCCGGAGGCGCTGCGCAAGGCAATCCCCGAGATCGACGAACAACCAACCTTTGTCATCATGCACAACGATGCCGTGGTTCAGGGGCTCTCAGAAGTGCCGCGCATGGCCGATTGCAAGGCTTGGGCCGCCGTGACGATCGGCACGGGCCTCGGCAATGTCAGCTTCCTTAACAAGAAGGACTGATATCAAAAGCGAATATGAAAAAGCCGCCCGGAGGCGGCTTTTCCGTTCAATTGAGGGTGGACCACTCCTGGCGCACCGTATCCGCGTCCTTGTTGAGATGCACATGGGCATCGACGTGGTCGACCCAGTCCAGCGGGATGAGATGGTGCTTGCCATCTTCGGAATCGGTCCGGGTCAGCTTGATGCGGCTTTCGCCCTCCATATGGTCGACGGTACCGACGTGGCGGCCATCGGCCGCACGGACTTCCATATGTTCGCGAATTTCATTTGCAGCGACCATTGTCGTTCTCCTTTGGTGAACTTGCCGCGGGACAACGGCCGAAACCCACCCAAGGTTCCGGAATCGCGCATTGTCGAGACATTGACGCAACCTGTGATACGTGGGCAGAAGTCGGCCAACGTCGTGCTGACGGGCAGGCAGCTGTTCCCTCGGGAACACGATGAGGCCCCTGCTTGTGAGCAGATGCCATCACGGCGGGAATGAACTCGCCACCGAACTGCGGCGGCTAGACCTCCAACGTTTATGCAGCACTTTCAACCATCTGCGCCGCGGATGGCGGGTGGTCGCTGTTGTCGCAAACACAGATCATGGGTGAGCAAAATGGCAACGAAATACGGAACGGACGCATCGGAAACGCTGACCGGCGGCCTTGACCAGGATTACATCTACGGCCTGGGCGGTCACGACAAGATCTACGGCCTGTTCGCACGCGACAACCTGTCGGGCGGCGACGGCAACGACACGCTGAGCGGCGGCTTCCAGGACGATGCGCTCTATGGCGACCTCGGCACGGATACGCTGTCGGGCGGTCAGGGCGACGACACCCTTTCGGGAGGCGCCGGCGCCGATACGATGTCCGGCGGTCTAGGCGATGACCGCTTCACCGATTACGCCATCGGCGACTGGAAGGGTGACGTCGTCGACGGCGGCCTTGGCATCGACACGGTCGACATCAACCTGCAATACAACACGGCCGGCATCAAATTCACGGTGCAGGATCCGACAAAGTCGGTCAGCATGTTCGGCTTCAACGTCAAGAACATCGAGCAATACTGGATCTCGGCCACCAATTTTGCCGACACGCTGACCGGCGGCCAATGGAACGACCGCTTCTACGGGCAGGACGGGAATGACATATTGTCCGGCAATGGCGGCAACGACACCCTCGACGGCGGCGCCGGCAAGGACACGCTCTCGGGCGGCCAGGGTGACGATTATCTTTATGGCCGCGACGGCGAAGACAAACTCGACGGCAGCTATGGTGACGATGACATGCAGGGCGGCGCCGGCAACGACACCCTCATCGGCGGCAATGGCGACGATGCGCTCTACGGCGACGACGGCAATGACGTGCTCTCCGGCGGAAACGGCAACGACTACCTCTGGGCCGGCGAAGGCAACGACACGCTGAACGGCGGCGCGGGTGAGGACTACATCATCACCGGCAGCGGCAAGAACACGGTGAATGCTGGCGATGGCAATGACGAAATCCTCATCACCCTGGGGGATGGCGCGGACAAGATCGACGGCGGCGCCGGCATCGACGAGATCGAGATCCGCAACATCTCGGGCAACTTCACCGCCAAGGCCTCGACGGTCGTCAACACGCTCGCCGACGGCACGACCATCGTCAATGTCGAGAATTACGATCTCTACGGCACGAACGACAAGAACACGATCGTCACCCTGGGCGGCAAGGACCACATCGTTACTTATGATGGCGACGACACGGTCAAGGCTGGCGCGGGCGACGATTCCATCGACGGCGGTGCGGGCAACGATAAGCTCTATGGCGAAGCGGGCAACGACACGATCTTCGCCGGCTCCGGCAAGGACGCGATCGACGGCGGTTCGGGCACCGACACGGTTTACATCGACGTCTACAGCTACCAGACGATCAACTACACGTTCGACGTCGTCAACGGCAAGGGAACGCTTTCGAACGGCACCTATGCGCAGAACACCGAGATCTTCAACGTCTTCACCTCCGCCTATGGCGACGACGTCCTCAAAGCTGGCGATGCCAAGAGCGTCTGGTTCAAGTCCTACAGCGGCAATGACCAGCTCTACGGCAGCGCCGGCGACGACCTGCTCGACAGCGGTCTCGGCAATGACAAGATCGTCGCCGGCAAGGGTGACGACGTGCTGTACGATCTCGGCGGCAACAACAACCTCTCGGCCGGCGACGGTGACGACGAGGTGCATCTGTCGATCTTCGAGGCCCATGCCGGCGGGGACACGACGACGCTCGATCTGGGCGCAGGCAACGACAGCGTGGAGTTCAATGCCGGCCTAGGCTACACCTTCGGCAAGCTCAATGCCGACGGCGGCACCGGCACCGACCTCGCCGTCATCGACCGTAACGAGACCACCAAGGCCCTCACCTTCACGTTGAGCGCCAATGCCACGCTCGTCAACGGCGATGTCACGCTGAAGAATTTCGAGCGCATCTACATCACCGGCGGCTCCGGCGCCGACAAGTTCACCGGCGGCAACCTGTCGGATTCGCTCTCGGGCAACGACGGCAACGACACGCTTGTCGGGCTTGGCGGCGACGACTGGATCTACGGCGGCAACGGCCGCGACACGCTGAAGGGCGGAGACGGTTCCGATACGATCTGGGCGGCCGGTTCAAATGGCGACACGGATGCCGACACCATCGATGCGGGCGCCGGCAACGACTACGTCCACATCAACAGCGGCGATACCGCAATCGGCGGCGCTGGCGCGGATACGGTCTATGTCGATGTCTCCTCGCTGACGAGCGGCGTCAAGTTCACCTTCGGCACCGGCACGGTTAAGGTCAACGGCAGCACCTCCTTCTCCGGCATGGAAATGCTCGACTTCACCGGCACGAAGGGCAACGACGTCGTGACCGGCGGCACGGGCAGCGACACCCTGCGCGGCAATGCCGGCAACGACACGCTCAACGGCGGCGGTGGCAAGGACTTTCTCTATGACGACGCCGGCAACGACACCCTGCTGGGCGGCGCAGGAGACGATGCGCTCACCCGTAACGAGTTTACCGGCAAGGATGTCTTCGACGGCGGCTCCGGCGTCGATACGTTGTACTTCAACTACTACGGCTATGATGCTTCGGTTAAACTCGACCTGCTTGACAACACAAAGAACGACGGCCTTGCCCTCGGCTTGACGGTCAAGAACATCGAACGGATCTGGGGAACGAGCCAGGACGACGACATCAGGGGCTCGAATGCCAGCGAATGGATGTACGGCGGCAGCAAGGACGATATCCTGCAGGGCCGCGGCGGCGACGATACGCTGATCGGCGGTTCCGGCGGCGATCAGCTCACGGGCGGGGCGGGTAAGGACACGTTCCAGTTCAACTATCTCACCGATGGTGGCGACCAGATCACCGACTTCAAGCGCGGCGAAGACAAAATCGCCATCGACGACACCGCCTTCGGTATCAAGGCCGGAAGTACGATTAAGCTTGTGCTCGCCGACGACGCCGTCTTCACGACATCAGGCCCGACGTTCCTCTACGAAAAGGATACGCACCGGCTCTGGTTCGACGCCGACGGCAAGGGCGGCGACAAGGAATCCGTCCTGCTTGCGACCCTGGACAACGTGACGACCCTCTCCACCAGCGATTTCCTTCTGGTCTGATAGCAGCCCATTGCCAACCCGCTGATTACGCCCTGCGCTCTTCGAACGCGTGCTGCCAAGGAAGCCCGCGTTCGAGTGTTTCAACACAAGACATCCGTCAAAATCATTGTTGGTATTTTCCTCAAACAGCGAATCACGCCAACAAACGGCCAGACAAAGCGCCGAAACCCATTGAAAAACCGCGATTATCTCGCATCCCATCATCCAAGCTGGACTATATTGGATGATGGGGAATGGTGGGCCCGGAGGGACTCGAACCCCCAACCAAGCGGTTATGAGCCGCCGGCTCTAACCATTGAGCTACAGGCCCGATCCGGCAGTTTGCCGGGGCCGTCGGTCAATGGCGGCCGACGGTGGAAAATCGTCTAGACGAAATCGGGCTTCCTCACAAGCGCTGCCGTATTCTCTACACAATGACAATAGAAGAACGGTGCAAGGGACACAACTATCAGGAGATATTCCAATATGGCCCACGGAATCCTCGGCCGCCGCACCGGCGCCGGCCTTGTCGCACTCTCGCTTGCTCTCGCCGCCGCCCTGCCCCTTGCCGCGAAGGCGGAAGACAGTGCCAAGCCGCGCGAAGCGACGATCGTCGTGACCGGCGAAGGTTCAGCCGAGGTCGCGCCCGATATGGCGCTGATCGATCTCGGCGTCGTGAAGGATGCCAAGACCGCCCGCGAGGCGCTCGACGCCAACAACAAGGCCATGGCGGACATGCTCGCCGCACTGAAGGAAGCAGGCATCGCGGAACGCGACCTGCAGACGTCAGGCTTCATGATCAACCCGCAGTACCAGTATCCGCAGAGCTCGAACGGCGAAAACCCGCCGCCGGTTCTGACCGGTTTCCAGGTCACCAATACCGTGACGCTGCGCGTGCGCGATCTCTCCAAGCTCGGCGAGATCATGGACAAGGCCGTAACGCTCGGCGCTAACCAGGGCGGTGGTATCCGCTTCACCAACGACAAGCCGGAAACGGCTGTCAGCGCGGCGCGCAAGAAGGCCGTCGAGAATGCCATGGCCAAGGCCAAGGAACTAACCGACGCCGCGGGCGTCGGCCTTGGCCGCGTTCTGGAAATCTCGGAAACGAGCTATCGCGCAGAGCCGATGCCGATGATGCGCGCTATGGCCAAGGACTATGCTGCCGAAGGCGGCGCCGTTCCGCTCGCGACCGGCGAAAACAGCTACTCCGTCGTCGTCAACGTGACCTTCGCCCTCGGCAAGTGATCGGCACGAAACGGGATGCATGACAGGGGCCGGGAAACCGGCCCCCTTTTTTTGCCCGGTAAACGGCCAGCGTACACGGTAAAGATACGTTCGAACCGTTGGTATAATCGATGCATAAATGTGTGAGGCGATCGACCGCGTTTCCGTCTGACGACTCCCTTGCGAGCGGCCGGTTTATCGCCGATGTGCGCCTACCGACGCCCTGCCCGGCGGCCAATATGCAAAAACCCCCTCGGCTTTCGCCGAGAGGGTGACCGTTCGCCGGCCGGGGGTGACAAGACGAACGGCTTTCGTTCAGGCAGCGGCCGGAAGACCGGCCCGCCCCTTAACGCCAGAGAACCGGGCAGTGACGGTCGTTTGCAAAAACCACGCGGCTATAGTCACCACGCCGGAAGCCTTCGACGACCACCTTGCGGCGATCCACCGCGACGACCTGGGCGCGGCGCAGGCCGAGATCACGGGCTTTCGCCACCGCGAAGCCGAGGGAGCAGCGACCGCCGCGATCCCAGTCGCGCGGGCGATCCCAGCGCTCGCGACGATCCCAGCGGCCACGACGGTCCCAGCGGTCCTCGCGATCCCAGCCACCACGGCCATAATCCTGAATTTCGAGGAAGCCGTTGCGATAGCCGACCTGCTCGATCGAGAGGTTGATGTCGGCAGCGGATGCGGCCGGAGCAACTGCCGTCAAGGCGCCGAGGCCGAGAAGGGCGGCGAGCATGGTCTTTTTCAGAAAATGGGTCATCGGAGGTCTCCTGTTCGCTCTGCCCTGGCCGTCTTGCGTCGGGCGATTGAGGAGACCTTAGTGCCGCGTGCCTGAACGCAGCCCGAAGCGGCCGTTCAGCTTGCGTTCAACTTCATGAACCGGTGAAGAAGGCCATGCGGGTGATGGCCCCATCTTCGAGCTCCAGCAGCAGGATTTTTTCCTTGGAATAGCTGCCGCTTGGGGAGCTCCCGCGGGCCGTGAGGCGGATAGCGAGATTGTTGCCGAGCGGATCGCTCATCAACAGAGCATCCTGGTAGGTTTCGTCATGGTCCGCAAAATGCCGGGCAAGGCGGTCACGCAAGGCTTCGCGCCCATTGTCGTTGCCCTCGCCGATCCCGGAAATCGCGACATCCTCATTCACCTTGGCGGCAAGCGACGCGAAATCGCGGGCGTTCAGCGCTTCGATCACGGCATGAGTGACGCTTTCGGTGTTTGCCATGAAGGCCTCCTTTCCTGGGTCGCCGCAGCAACGGTTCATCCCGCAAATCGGTTCCGTCAAGAGCCGAGATGCAGGACGATTTCGCGGCGGTGCGGCCGGTCGCGATGTTCGAAGAGATAAAGGCCCTGCCAGGTGCCGAGCACTAGCCGGCCGCCCATAATGGGAATGCCGATGGAGACCTGGGTAAGCGCCGCCTTGATATGGGCCGGCATGTCATCCGGCCCCTCCAGCGTGTGCACGATCCAGCGCATGCTCGGAGCGTCGGACGGCGGCACGAGGCGACGGAAGAACTCGTCGAGATCGCGCCGCACATCCGGGTCGGCATTTTCCTGGATGAGCAGCGAGCAGGAGGTGTGGCGCACGAAGACGGTGAGCAGGCCCGTTTCCAGGCCTGCATCGCGCACGAAGGTCTCGACCTCGCCGGTGAACTCGTAAAGCCCCTGCCCGCGGGTCGGAAGCGTCAGGATCGTCTGCGGCATCCGTGCCTCAGCCGATCGCCCAGAACACGCCGCCGACGATTACGATGAAGGCCAGAATCACGCCCATGAAGCGAGCGAGGCCCATATTCGTATCCGTCGTATCACCGACGATGGCGTAATAGAGATCGAGCATGGCAAGGCCTTTCTTCTGGTAGGCTCCGTGATAGCCCAGCTACGCCGGCCTCACAACTCGACGATCGCCTGGAAGCCGCCATAGATCATGCGCTTGCCGTCGAAGACATCCTTCCAGTCGTCGCCCTTCAGCCGCTCGTCGGCCATCACCTTGGCGACGATTTCGTCGCGTCTTTCGCGGGATTCGTAGGTAATCCAGGAGAAGATCACGATCTCCTCCTCCTTCGCCTGCACGGCGCGTGGAAACGAGGTGAGCTCGCCATAGGGCACGTCGTCGCCGATGCATTCGACATAATCGATCGCGCCATGTTCTTTCCAGACGGCGCCGGCCGTGCGCGCCATCGCCTTGTAGGCCTCTATATTGGCCTTTGGCACGGCGAGCAGAAATCCATCCACATAGGTCATAATCGTCTCCTCCTTCGGTTTGGGACCTTCAGAGGACGTGGGGCACCGAGCCGATCCGACAAGGGGGATAAGATTTTTCCGGTCGACGCATCTATTGACAACCGCGAGGTATTCCCACGAGTAATACAACTCTAAAGGTGTATATCGATGGTGCGGACATGGCTTTCCCTGTTTCAGAAGACAAAATCGACGCAGTGGAAACGGCATTGGGACGCGCCCTGCCCGCATCTCTCAGGGCGCACCTGAAAAATCAAAACGGTGGGGATATTGTCGCGGCGGATGATGATTGGATACTTCATCCTGTCCGTGATGATTCCGATCGCAAGCGCCTCGCCAGAACGGCAAACGACATCGTGCGCGAAACCAAGACGGCACGCAACGATAGCGGTTTTCCGGCAGATGGCATCGCCATAGCGTCAAACGGAACAGGGGACCGGTTGGTTCTGCTTCCTCAACCAAACTCTATTTTTCATTGGGACCACGAGACGCGAACCGTGGCCGAAGTGACCGTCGAATGGGACATGGCGTAACCCTGCCCCTCCTCGCGCCGCGATCGGACGGCGGCTCCCAAGCCCGTTACCAAGCGCCGCAATTCCTCAGCTGGCGCGAGTAATTGGAAGCCATGTTGGCGGCTCGTTTCGCACCGGCCTTTGCCGTGGCGCTCCAGTTGCCGCGCGAATAGCCGCCATGACCGTGGTAATAGGCGATGTAGAGCCGGTAGGTATCGTTGAGCGCGATGCCGTTCTTGCGGTTGCTCTCGGCATGGTACCAGGCGATGAAGCGGATCGCATCCTTGAAATCGGTGCGCTTGGCCATCCAGCGGCCGGTTACACGCTTGTAGCTTGCCCAGGTGCCATCGAGCGCCTGCGAGAAACCGAGCGCCGTCGACTGGCGCTTCCACGGAATGAAGCCAAAGAGCTTGGTGCGCGGCGGGCGGGCATTATGGCGGAAGCCGGATTCGGTATAGATCGTCGCCATCAGCACGGCGACGGGAACGCCATATTCGCGCTCGGCACTGTAGGCGGCACGCCGCCAGTTGTCGAAAAAGCCGTCGCGCTGCTCGAAGATAGCACAGGCATTCTGCGTCTGTCTTGGAACCGACGCACAGCCAGCGAGCAGCAGGAGGACGACGATCAATACGCAACGCATCGCTAATCCTCGAAAATTTCCGGATATTTATAATTGGTAAATCTTAAGGATTGGTTTTGATTCAACTGCGGTTCATCGCCTTCCATTCACAGACGTGATCCGCCCATCAAATATGCAAATGCATTATTTTGTTGCGTTTTTTGCCCTCGCGGCCTAATCAATCTGCAGCACGCCGGGCCTTCGCGCATGATTGTTCCGGACCGTGATTTGCCCCCTCCCCACCGGATTTCGCCATGCGCCATCCGGGCGCGGGTTGGTTTGCGACCGGGCCTTCCAAGGTCCCAAGTTCAGGAGAACGCCCCATGAAGAAGCCTCTTTTCGCCGCTGCCGCCCTTGCCGCGTCCGTCGCCTTCGCGCCGCTGGCGCATGCCGATATCGTCATCGGCCTCATCGCGCCGCTGACCGGCCCGGTTGCCGCCTATGGCGACCAGGTCAAGAACGGCGCGGAAGCAGCCGTCGCCGAAATCAACAAGAACGGCGGCATCCTCGGCGAGCAGGTCGTGCTGAAGCTGACCGACGATGCCGGTGAACCCAAGCAGGGTGTATCGGCCGCCAACCAGATCGTCGGCGAAGGCATCCGCTTCGTCGTCGGCCCGGTCACCTCCGGCGTCGCCATCCCGGCCTCCGACGTTCTGGCCGAAAACGGTATCCTGATGGTCACCCCGACCGCCACGGCACCGGACCTGACAGCCCGCGGCCTGACCAACGTTCTGCGCACCTGCGGCCGCGACGACCAGCAGGCCGAAGTCGCCGCTGCCTATGTTCTGGAAAAACTGAAGGACAAGAAGGTCGCCATCGTCCACGACAAGGGCGCCTACGGCAAGGGTCTGGCGGATGCCTTCAAGGCCGCGATCAACAAGGGCGGCATCACCGAAGCGCTCTACGATTCCATCACCCCCGGCGAGAAGGATTTCAGCGCGCTGCTCACCCGCCTCAAGGCTGACGGCGTCGAAGTCATCTATTTCGGCGGTTACCACCCGGAGGGCGGCCTGCTCGCCCGCCAGCTGAAGGATCTCTCCATCAACGCCACGATCATCGGCGGTGAAGGCCTGTCGAACAGCGAATACTGGGCGATCGGCAACGAAGCCGCGGCCGGCACGCTGTTCACCAACGCGTCGGACGCGCTGAAGAACCCCGATTCCTCGGCCGCCGTTGCCGTCCTCAAGGAAAAGGGCATTCCGCCGGAAGCCTTCACGCTCAACGCCTACGCCGCCGTCGAAGTTCTGAAGGCCGGTATCGAAAAGGCCGGTAGCGCTGAAGACGCCGCCGCCGTCACGACGGCGCTCAAGTCCGGCGAACCGATCGCAACCGCCATCGGCAAGCTCACCTATGGCGAAAACGGCGACCTCACCTCGCAGAGCTTCTCGCTCTTCAAGTGGGAAGACGGCAAGATCGTCGCTGCCGAATAAGGCTTTTGCGCTTTGGAAATGCGAACGCCGGGGTTTTTACCCCGGCGTTTTGTTTGTGGGCGCTTCACCGTCCCGCGCGAAACTTCTCCTTCAGCCGCGCGATATCCGCAGCGCTCCAGTCCGTCACACCGGTCACGGCAATCCACGGCTCGACATAGTGCTCGCCGGCATAGACATGGCCGAGCCCCATGGGCGTGGTCGTCGCCATGGCGAGATCGAGCGTCAGCTGCAGGAAGGTGACGACCGGATACCATTGGAAATCCGGCGAGACATCCGGCCCGCGCGGTGCGGCCATCCAGGCAGGCTGGCGGTAGAGGGCGTAGGGATCGTAGAACACGATCGGGTCGCTGGCATATTGCAGATAGACGACGCGCATCGGCCCCCAGTGGTCGCCCGCTTCCGGCAATGCATTGCGCTGGCTGGTGAAACGTACATAGGAGCCGTCGCGAAAGCGCGGCAGCCAGGCCGGCGTACCGGCATTGCGGTCCGCCGTCATCTTGCGCCAGATACGGCTCGGGAATGGCGGGCCAGCCCAGAGGGCGCCTTGATAGGGATCGCCGATCACCTCGAACAGTTCCGCCGATTGCTCTGAGGACAAGGCGCCGAGGCTGAGGCCGTAAAGGTAGAGTTTGGGCCGGCTTTCTTTCGGCAGGCTCGTCCAGTGGCCGTAGACGGCGTGGAAGAGTGCGCGCGCAGCCTCCGCACCATAATCCGGCTCAGCGAGCAGCGAGAGCCAGCTGGCAAGATAGGAATACTGGATGGCGACGCTGGCGATATCGCCATGATGCAGATATTCGACCGTATCGATGCCCTCGGGATCGACCCAGCCGGTCCCCGTCGGCATGATGACGACGAGCGTCGAGCGCTCGAAACCGCCGACGCGGATCAGTTCGTCCAATGCGATCTTCGCCCGTTCTTCCGGCGTGTCACCGGCATTCAGGCCGGCATAGACCCGCAGCGGCTCCATCGCCGGCTTGCCGGTGAAGTCGGCGATATCCTTGGCGCTCGGTCCGCTGGCCACATAGGAGCGCCCCATGCGACCGAGTTCGTCCCAGCGCACCAGTGAGACCGCACTGCCGGACTTTTTGGGATCAGTGGGTTCGGCGGTGTCCGGCTCGATCACTTGATCGAGACGGCGGAAGGAAGAATCGGCCGTGTGCAGCACGAAGCGTACCAGGAGGCCATCCGCCAGCGTCCAGAACAGTGTCGCCGCCAGCGCCGTCCCGATGACATAGGAAAGCCGGCGGGGCGCCGCCCGGCGCGAGGTACTGGCAAAGAGCTTGACCAGCAGCGTGAAGACGCGGCCGAGACCGATGAAAACCGTGAAGACAGCAAGCGCGATCAGGCCGACATAGAAGGGATGCGCGGTCTCGATCGGCGGCAGGTGCATCAGCGTGCGGATGGAGTTCTGCCACTCGGCCGTGCGCCACAGGAAGACCAGCACCACGACGCCGCAGACACCGCCCGCCGCGGCCTTCAACCCGAGCCGCACCCGGTCCTTCGGCTCCGGCAGTTCCAACCAGAACCACAGGAGCGACAGCAGCACACCGAGACCATAACCGCAGGCCATGGCGACACCGGAAAGCAGGCCCTGGGTGATATAGGTGCGCGGCAGAAGGCTCGGCGTCAGCGATGCCGCAAAGAACAGCGTGCCGAGCACAAGGCCGGTCGCCGAGAAGGACAGGAGAAAAGACCACAACCGATCCCGCATCCGCATCCTCCTTCGCAATCTTGGGCAAACTTTGCACGGTAGCCGCCACGAGGCAACCGCCGGGCCGGCGCTTTTTGCCATTATCCGCCATGCGCAACGCGCGGGTTGCCAAAGCGCGCCGGCTGGTCTATATCGGCCCCGTCGATGAGCCATCGGCCGTAAGCGTTTGACGTCAAGCAACGCATCCAGACCTGAAATCGTCCGTAAGGGCGTTTCTGCAAAGGTTCGAGATGCCGACGCCGAAGACGATTTCCACTTCAAAAGGAAAACTGCCATGCAGCTTACGCGCCTGCCGGCCCGCTATGCCGGCTTCATCATGCCCTTCATCCTCTCCATCATCATGACCATGGTCGTGTCGGCCGTCGCGACCTGGCGCAATCTCGGCATGGGTGCCGATTTCCCCACCCATTGGCTGCCGGCCTGGGCCATGTCCTGGATGATCGCCTTCCCCACCCTGCTTCTCGCCCTGCCGCTCACGCGCCGTCTCGTGCGGCTGCTTGTTCGCCCGGCCTGATCCAGAAACGCAAAAAGGCCCGGTCGCAAAACGACCGGGCCTTTGCAAGGGTTCAAGACCGGCTCAGCTGTCGAGGAACGAACGCAGCTTACGCGAACGGCTCGGGTGCTTCAGCTTGCGCAGCGCCTTTGCTTCGATCTGACGGATACGTTCGCGCGTCACCGAGAACTGCTGGCCGACTTCTTCGAGCGTGTGGTCGGTGTTCATGCCGATGCCGAAGCGCATGCGCAGCACGCGCTCTTCGCGCGGCGTGAGCGAGGCCAGAACGCGGGTCGTCGTCTCGCGCAGGTTGGCCTGAATGGCGGCGTCGATCGGCAGAAGCGCGTTCTTGTCCTCGATGAAGTCGCCGAGATGCGAATCTTCTTCGTCGCCGACGGGCGTTTCCAGCGAGATCGGTTCCTTGGCGATCTTCAGGACCTTGCGGACCTTCTCGAGCGGCATGGCGAGCTTTTCCGCCAGTTCTTCCGGGGTCGGCTCGCGGCCGATCTCGTGCAGCATCTGGCGCGATGTGCGGACGATCTTGTTGATCGTCTCGATCATGTGCACCGGAATGCGGATCGTGCGGGCCTGGTCGGCGATCGAACGGGTGATCGCCTGACGGATCCACCACGTCGCGTAGGTGGAGAACTTGTAGCCGCGGCGATACTCGAACTTGTCGACCGCCTTCATGAGGCCGATATTGCCTTCCTGGATGAGATCGAGGAACTGCAGGCCGCGGTTGGTGTACTTCTTGGCGATCGAGATCACGAGACGGAGGTTGGCTTCCACCATCTCCTTCTTGGCGATGCGGGCTTCGCGCTCGCCCTTCTGCACCATCGAGACGATGCGGCGGAATTCGGCAATCGAAATGCCGGTTTCCGTGGCAAGGTTCTGGATCTCCTGGCGGATGTCGCGGATCGTCGTGTTTTCGCTCTTGGCGAATTCCTTCCAGCCGCGGGCGGCCAGATTGGCGATCGACTTCATCCAGTTCGGATCGAGTTCCGCACCGGAATACTGCTCCAGGAACGAGTCGCGCTTGACGCCGTAGCTTTCGGCGAGCCGCAGCAGGCGCCCTTCGTTCTGCATCAGACGCTTGGAGATGTCGTAGAGCTGCTCGACGAGGCTGTCGACGCGGTTCTGGTTGAGCGACAGCGACTTGACGGCCGTGATCAGCTCGTCCTTGAGCTCCTTGTAGCGGCGCTCCTGGGCGGGCGACAGCGTGCCGGTGGCCTGCAGGCGGGCTTCCACCTGCTGGTCTTGCAGCTTGCGCAGCTTCTTGTAGGTTTCGGCGATCGTGTCGAGCGTTTCCATGACCTGCGGACGCAGTTCCGCTTCCATGGCAGCGAGCGAGAGGTTCGACTCGTCGTCGTCCTCTTCCTCTTCCTCCGGCGGCAGGCCTTCGCCGCCGACATTGGTGATGTCGTCGTCGTTGGCGGCACGCGGCCGGCGGTTCTTTTCCTTCTCTTCAGCCGCCTTGCGGTCGGCCTCGATCTTTTCCGGAGACTGGAACTGCGGGGCAGCCTTCGCCTCGGGACCGGAATAGGTCGTCTCGAGGTCGATGATCTCGCGCAGCAGGGTCTGGCCTTCGTTGAGTTCATCCCGCCAGATGATGATGGCCTGGAACGTCAGCGGGCTCTCACAGAGGCCGGCGATCATCGTCTCGCGGCCGGCTTCGATGCGCTTGGCGATCGCGATTTCGCCCTCGCGCGACAGAAGCTCCACCGAGCCCATCTCACGCAGATACATGCGCACCGGGTCATCCGTGCGATCGGTCGGCTCTTTCTTCTTTGCGGTCGCAAGCGCGGTACCGCTGGAAGGGGCGAGCTCGCCGCCTTCGCTCTCGTTGTCGTCGTCGCCGCCGTCGTCTTCGCCCGGGGCCGCCTCTTCGGCGTCCTCGTCCTCGATGACATTGATGCCCATGTCGGAGAGCATGGCCATCGTGTCCTCGATCTGCTCCGAGGTCACTTCCTCGGACGGCAGAACCGAATTCAGCTCGTCCATGGTCACATAGCCGCGCTTCTTGGCGGCCTTGATCATCTTCTTGACGGCATCATCGGAAAGATCGAGAAGAGGGCCGTCGGATGCGCCTTCGCGTTCGTTTTCGACTTCCTCGTTCTCTTTGACCTTTGTCGCCATTTATTTCGTCGCTTTCTTGAGCATCCAGTTTTCAAGCGGTCAGGGTTTCCGCAGCCGAGCGCCCTTCGGCATGCGCAATCGCCTCTCGGCGCTCCTGACCTAACGGATTGACAATTAAATCCTGATTAACCACAGCCCGGCCCGCCGGCGTGTGGACGTGTCGCCAAGGCGACACAATTGACATGACTTCCCGATCCGCCGTACCCATTCCTTCTCAGCCAACAATGGTGATTCCCAGAATTTTCGGTTCCGTCAAGCTTTTCCGGCAAAAAAGCCGTAAAAGGCTCCGATTCGCGTTCGCGAACATGAAAGTCGACGGATCCGGGCGATTGAGCCTTCATGTAGGCGTAAATCGTAAAAAGGCAAGACCCAACCCTGCCTCACGCCCTACACCCGTTCGCGCGCCGATTCGCACGCCAGGGTTTAAACCAGCCTTTCAGAACGAACGCCCGTCCACCTTGTTGATCGTCAATGTCTCAAGATCGATCGCCGGAATGCAGCGCAGATTGACCGCCGCCATCTTGTTTCCCTTGGGATCGGACCCTTCGCCATAGGGCGCAATCCCGCACTTGGCACAGAAATGATGCTGGATGACGTGGCGGTTGAACGTGTAGGTCGAGAGGTTCTCCTTTGGCGTCGTCAGCCGCAGATTCTCCGCCGGCACGAAGGCGAGCAGCCCGCCGCGCCGCCGGCACAGGGAACAGTTGCAGTCGAGCCCGCTGTCGAACTCGCCCTCCACCTCAAAGGCGATATTTCCGCAATGGCAGCTTCCTTCGTACTTCATGATGTCAGTCCTCCTAATGCCAGTCCATGACGACCTTGCCGGAATTGCCCGAACGCATGGCCTCGAAGCCGTCCCGGAATTCGTCGATCCCGATGCGATGCGTGATGATCGGTGACAGGTCGAGCCCGCCCTGCACGAAGGCGATCATCTTGTACCAGGTCTCGAACATTTCCCGGCCATAGATCCCCTTCAGCGTCAGCATCTTGAAGATCACCTTGTTCCAGTCGATGCCGAAGCCATCGGGCGCAATACCGAGAATGGCGATCTTGCCGCCATTGTTCATCGTGTCGATCATCGAGCGAAAGGCCGGCGGCGCGCCGGACATTTCCAGGCCCACATCGAACCCCTCGGTCATGCCGATCTCGTTCATGACATCCTTCAGGTCCTGGCTGGAGGCGTCGACGACATAGTCGATGCCGACCTTGCGCGCCAGATCGAGACGGACGGGATTGATATCGGTGATGACGACTTTGCGCGCGCCGGAGCGTTTGGCGACCATCGCGCCCATGATGCCGATCGGCCCCGCGCCGGTCACAAGCACGTCCTCGCCGACGAGATCGAAGGAGAGCGCGGTGTGCACGGCATTGCCGAACGGGTCGAAGATCGCCGCCACCTCGTCCGGCACGTCATCGGGAATCGGCACGACGTTGTATTCGGGAATGCAGACGAACTCGCCGAAGGAGCCCGGCCGGTTGACGCCGACCCCCTTGGTGTAATGGCAGAGATGCCCGCGCCCGGCGCGGCAATTGCGGCACTTGCCGCAGACGATATGCCCCTCGCCCGAGACCCGTTCGCCGACCTTGTACTTGGTGACCGACGAGCCGACCTCGGCGATCTCGCCGACGAATTCATGGCCGACGACCATCGGCACCGGAATGGTCTTCTGCGCCCACTGGTCCCAGTTCCAGATATGCACGTCCGTGCCGCAGATCGCGGATTTCCTGACCCGGATCAGCACGTCGTTCGGGCCGACCTCCGGCACCGGCACCGTCTCCATCCAAAGGCCAACCTCGGGTTTTGCTTTAACCAGCGCACGCATCATGTTCGACATGACAAAACCTCCGCAAGGGATTCAGAAGACTCAGGCAATCACGCCCAGTTCACGTCCGACTTCAGCAAAGACCTGAATTGCTTTGCGAACATCCGCCTCGCTGTGCGCCGCCGACATCTGGGTGCGGATCCGCGCCTGGCCGCGCGGCACGACGGGGAAGGAAAAGCCGATGACATAGACGCCCCTGGCCAGCATGCGGCTCGCCATTTCCTGCGCGAGCGCGGCATCGCCCAACATGACGGGGATGATCGGATGGCCCTCCCCCGCCAGTGTGAAGCCAAGCTTCGTCATCTCGCTGCGGAACAGATCGGCATTGGCATAGAGGCGCCGGCGCAACGCATCGCCGTTGTCGATGAGATCGAAAACCTTAAGCGAGGCGGCCGCGATGACTGGAGCGAGCGTGTTGGAGAACAGATAGGGCCGTGAGCGCTGGCGCAGCCATTCGACCACCTCGCGCCTGCCGGACGTATAGCCGCCCGAGGCGCCGCCGAGCGCCTTGCCGAGCGTGCCGGTGATGATGTCGACACGGCCCTCGACGCCGCAATGTTCGGCCGAGCCGCGCCCATGCTTGCCGACGAAGCCGACGGCATGGCTGTCGTCCACCATGACCATCGCGCCGTATTTTTCCGCAAGATCGCAGACGCCGCCGAGATTGGCGATGATGCCGTCCATAGAAAAGACGCCGTCGGTCGCGATCATCTTGAAGCGCGACCCCTCGGCCTTCTTCAACTCCTCCTCCAGCGCCGCCATGTCGTTGTTGGCATAGCGGAAGCGCTTCGCCTTGGAGAGCCTGACGCCGTCGATGATCGAGGCATGGTTGAGCGCATCGGAGATGATGGCATCCTCCTCGCCCAGCAGCGTCTCGAAGAGGCCGCCATTGGCATCGAAGCAGGACGAGTAGAGGATCGTATCCTCCAGTCCGAGGAAGGATGAGATGCGCGCCTCAAGCTGCTTGTGTTCTTCCTGCGTGCCGCAGATGAAGCGCACGGAGGCCATGCCGTAGCCGTAACGCTCCAGCGCCGCCTTGCCGGCTTCGGTCAACTCCGCACTGTCGGCGAGGCCGAGATAGTTGTTGGCGCAGAAATTCAGCACGCGCTCGCCCGAGGCGACGGCGATCTCGCCGGCCTGCTTGGAGGTGATGACGCGCTCGGACTTGTAGAGGCCTGATGATTTCAGGCCGTCGATTTCGGATTGCAGATGGGCGATGAAGGCCGTGGTCATGGCGATACTCCGGAAAGGCGGAAGGGCGGGAGGCTCAAGCCGCGTGCGCGGCGCTGCCGGACATGTGCTGGCAGCCGGTGCAATGAAGGATCATGGTGACGGGCGGCGGCGCGTCGATGCGGACGTTCACCCGCCCGCAGCGGCACGCGCCATCGAGCGGCAGTTTCGGTCGATGCATGGGCTCGGCTCCCCTTCCGATTGACGCCGGCCTGTTTTTTTAGATCGTAATGCCGGCGAATGGCTCCACGATCATAGTTCTAGCGCGCCAGAAGCCGGCGTAAAGGGTCGCCACCTGCCTTTCCAAACTTTCAGCTCCGCTCGCAGGCGATCAGCAGAAACATCGGGCGGTTGAGCTCGATCTGCCATTCCGGATGCTCGGCAAGCTGCGCTTCGCTCGGCCGCCATTCCTCGACATGACGGATCGCAAAACCGGCCGCGATCAGCGCATTCAGCGTCGTGCCGAGCGTGCGATGATACTTGACGACGCCCTTGGCGAGCCAGTCCGTCGTGCGCGGCCCCTCGACCAGATAGCCGTCCACCGGCCAGACCGTGCGCCCGCCGATCTCGGCCCAGTCGGGCTGCGACGGCGCCATGTAGAGCGGGTGCTCGATGGTGAAGACGAAGGACGCGCCGGGCACGATGGCGGCATGAATGGTGCGAACCAGCCGGTCGAAATCCGCGATATAGTGGAAAGCGAGCGAGGAATAGGCGAAATCGAAACCACCCGCCGGCAGCTTTAGATGGTCGAGATCGGCAATCTCGTACCGTACGGCCGGCGATTGCGTTTCGGCTTTGGCCCGCGCGATCATGTTTTCCGAGAGATCGAGGCCAAGCACGCTGGCCGCGCCTTCATCCGCCGCATATCGCGCGAACCACCCGAAGCCGCAGCCAAGATCGACGACGCGCCTGCCTTTCAAATCCGGCAGCAGGGCCCGCACCGATTCCCATTCCGCCGCACCGGCAAGGCCCTGCACGGACCGGGGAAGGCTGCTGTAACCCTCGAAGAAGGCGGGCTGGTCGTAGATATTCTGGGCCATCGCATACGTCCTTTCTTTCACGCCTCGACATATCCCCGTTTCGCCCATAGGCAAAGCCGCGCTTTCTGGCAGGCCACTCCGCGGGGTTGACAGAAACGCCCCGCCGCTATCGGGTGGTACCGCGAAAGGATGCACGCGATGACGATATTCGACAGGTTTTCCCAGAAGGGCCGCGTGGCGCTGGTGACCGGCGGCGGACGCGGCCTTGGTTTCGAGATCGCCAAAGGTCTCGCGGAGGCCGGCGCTCATGTCGTCGTGACGGGCCGCACGCGCGCGACGCTCGAGCAGGCCGTGGCAAAAATCACGGCAGCCGGCGGCAGCGCCTCGTTTGCCGCCTTCGACATCGCCGACCGCGCCGCCCAGCGCGCGACGCTTGCCGAAATAGAGGACAACAACGGACGGCTCGATGTGCTGGTCAACAATGTCGGCGCGCGTGACCGCCGTTCGCTGGCCGATATGGACGATGCGGCGATAGACGAGTTGGTCCGCACCGATCTCTCCGCTGGCGTCAGCCTGTCGCGCGATGCCGCGGCGCTGATGAAGCGCAACGGCCACGGCCGCCTCATCACCATCACCTCCATCGGCGGGCATGTCGCCATGCCGAACGACGGCGTCTATCCCGCCGCCAAACACGGCCTCACCGGCTTGATGCGCAGCATGGCCGTCGAATACGCCCCGCACGGCATCACCAGCAACGCCATCGCGCCCGGCTGGTTCGCAACGGAGACCAATGCCGTTATGGCCGCCAACGACGACCTCATGCCCTTCGTGCGCCAGCGCATCCCCGTTCAGCGCTGGGCCCGCCCCGACGAGATCGCGGGTGCTGCCCTGTTTCTCGCCAGCGACGCCGCCTCCTTCGTCAATGGGCATGTGCTCGTGGTGGATGGCGGCATGACCGTCAGGATGTAACTGCCGAAAGCTTGCTCGACGCCGAAGCGAACCCACTTCGGCTGGCAACGCCTACCCCGCGGCTGCGGCCTCCAGCGGCGCGATATCCAGCTTGACCATCTTCAGCATCGCCTCGGTGACGCGCTTGACCTTGTCCTGATCGGGGTCGCTCATCAACTCGCCGAGCCGCGTCGGAGCTATCTGCCAGGACAGGCCCCAGCGATCCCGCAGCCAGCCGCATTGCTCCACCGAACCGCCCTCCTTCAACGCCTCCCAGAGCCGGTCGAGATCGCCCTGCGTCTCGCATTCCACCATGATGGAAAAGCTGTGGTTGAACGGATCGAGCGGCCCGGCCTCGATGGCCATATAGCGCTGGTCGCCGAGCGTGAAACTCGCGATCCTGACACTGCCGGGCGGTCCGCTCGGCGTTTCCGCCGGAAGGCTGGAGACCCAATGCACCGAGGAGCCGGGAACGAGCGAGGTATAGAAACCGATCGCCGCTTCCATATCCTTCGCGAACCAGAGATGCTGCGTGACTTTCATCAGGACGTCCTCCATGTGAGCATGCTCAAGGACGCACGGGGCCGGAACGTTCCGACATGCCCCGCGAAAAATCCGCCTATCCCGCAAATTCCTCGATCACGGCGAGGAAGGCTTCGCCGAAGCGGTCGCGTTTTGACACGCCGATACCAGGAATATCCAGCAGCTCCTCCAGGTCGCTCGGACGCTCCCTGGCGAGCGCAATCAGCGTCGTGTCCGGGAAGACGACATAGGGCGGCACGTCGAGGTCCTTGGCGATGGCAAGCCGCTCGGCGCGCAGCAGCTCGAACAGCTCGCGGTCGGAGCCCGACAGGTTGGAGCGCTCGCGCGCCGCAGGAGAATTGCCGGCCTTCGGCTTGCGCCCGCTCTGCGGCCGGTCCTTGCGGAACAGCACCTCCCGCTCGCGGCGGAAGACGGCGCGCGCCTCCTCCTCCAGTTTCAGCGCGCCGAAGGCCGAATGGTCGACGCTAACAAGGCCCATGGCCAGCAATTGCCGGAAGATCGATTGCCAGATACGCGGTGCGATATCCTTGCCGGCACCGAAAACGGGCATTTCCGTGTGGCCGAAGCGCTGTGTCTTCTCGTTTTCGACCCCCGTCAGCACGTCGATGACATGGCCAGCGCCGAACCGCTCGCCGGTGCGATAGACAGCGGCCAGCGCCTTGATCGCCGCCTCGGTGCCGTCCCAGGTCTCGACCGGATTGCGGCAGGTATCGCAATTGCCGCACCCGCCGGCATGTGCCTCGCCGAAATGCGCCAGGATCGCCTTGCGGCGGCAGCCCGCCGTCTCGCAGATCGCGAGCAGCGCCGCGAGCTTGCCGCGCTCGATGCGCTTGACATCCTCGGCCGCATTGCCCTCGTCGATCATCCGCCGCCGCTGCACGACATCGGCCATGCCGTAGGCCATCCAGACCTCCGACGGCAAGCCGTCACGCCCCGCGCGGCCGGTCTCCTGGTAATAGGCCTCGACCGAACCCGGCAGGTCGAGATGGGCGACATAGCGCACATCCGGCTTGTCGATGCCCATACCGAAGGCAACGGTGGCGACGAGGCAGAGGTTCTCCTCCTTCAGGAAGGCATCCTGATTGGCATCGCGCACCGCCCGGTCGAAACCTGCATGGTAGGGCAGCGCCCGCACCCCTTGCGTGTTCAGCCACTCGGCGGTGTCCTCCACCTTGGCGCGCGACAGGCAATAGACGATGCCGCTCTCGCCCTCGTGCTTCGACAGGAAGCGCAGAAGCTGCTGGCGCGGCTGGTCGCGCTCGGCGATGTCGTAGGAAATGTTCGGCCGGTCGAAGCTCGTCGTGAAGACCTGCGCATCTCCAAGTCCAAGCCGCTCGATGATGTCGTCGCGCGTGTGCGGATCGGCCGTCGCCGTCAGCGCGATGCGCGGCACGCCGGGATAGCGCTCGCCGAGCATGCCGAGCGCCCGGTATTCCGGCCGGAAGTCATGCCCCCATTGCGAGACGCAATGGGCCTCGTCGATGGCGAAGAGCGCGACCTTGGCATCCGCTACGAGTTCGGCAAAACCGTCCGTGACGATGCGCTCCGGCGTCACATAGAGAAGGTCAAGCTCGCCAGCGCGGATGGCGTCGCGAACGGCGAAGAACTCCTCACGCGACAGCGACGAATTGAGCCCGGCCGCCCGCACGCCAAGCTGCTTTTGCGCCTCCACCTGATCGCGCATCAACGCGATCAGCGGTGAGATGACAATGCCGACGCCCTGCCGGCAGAGCGCGGGAATTTGGAAGCACAGCGACTTTCCGGCGCCCGTCGGGAACAGCACGACGGCATCGCCGCCACCAGTGATGTGCTCCACCACCGCCTGCTGCTTTCCGCGGAAGGCGTCATAGCCATAGACGCGCTTCAACACGTCGAGTGGCGTGGCAGCAACCGTATCGAACAGAGCGGCAAGGGAAATGGAGGATCGGGACTGGGTCATGGTCAGCACGTTTTCCTCCATTCTGGCCAGCCCGTCCACATCGGCAAGCCTTTGCCCCCGACTTTTCGCGTCGCGCAGAATGTTCTTTATTTGTTCTGATTTCAAGATAAAGTTGCAGCCGTGGAGGAAAAAATATGACGGATGTCTACGCAACACTCGGCGCTTCGGACGCTGCCGCAACAGCCATTTTCTACGATGCGGTGCTCGCAACGATCGGATGGGCTGTGCGCGACAATTTTCCCGGATGGCGTAGCTATTCCAAAAACGGCGGGCCTGACGGGTTCACTCTGTGGCTCTGCACGCCCTTCGATGGCGCTGCCCCAAGCGTCGGAAATGGCACGATGATAGGCTTCCCGGCCGCCACGCAGAGCATCGTCGATGCATTCCATGCAGCCGCACTAGCTCACGGCGGTGCGGACGAAGGCCCGCCCGGCCCGCGCGCCCACTATGGGCCGGATTGGTATTCCGCCTATGTTCGCGATCCCTCTGGCAACAAGCTGGCCATCGTCTTCAATGGGTGACCATAGCGGCTGGATCGCGAAACATTGCGTTGTGCGTACAGTCGGAGGACCGGGCGTCGTCCACTTGGCGACGTCAGGAAGGTGGCGGGCAAGAAGCGAATACGCCGAACCAACCGGCAGGCCTTGCCGGCACGAGAGCATTTGTCTCTACCGCATTGTCCGATGCCGGACACAGTTCACTTCGTCTGGAATGCTCTAGCGTGCAGCAGGGCCTTTTACACGGCCGGACATGACGCCAAAACCCTCGATGATCGCTTCCTGGCTTTCCAGGCGGACGGTCTCGTTCTGCACCTCCTGCAGGGCACGAAGGATCTGCGGCACGCGTTCGTTGTCGCCCTCTTCCGTCGCGAGCGCCAACTCGCGCTCGAGCTCGCGGCGCTGCCACAGCAGGGCGCGCGTGCGTTTGTGAAGGGCGAGCGCCTGCTGGTAGCCTTCGTTCGCATCCTCGGAAGCGGCCTCGGCAGTTGCCGTCCAGAGGCGGGAATTGCGCACCTGCTGCTCGAGGCCTTTAAGCAGCGTGTCGAAACCGGCAGCCTCCAGTTCTTCAATCAACCGGGCGCGGTCGAGCCGCGCACCGACGGCACCCGCAATGCCGATCAGCGACGACCAGAGGCGCTGCAAGTCGCGGTTCTCGTATTCGATGATGGCGATCTCGTCATAGTGGCTGAAGAGAAGATCAGGATGATTGACCACCGTGAGTGCGAGCACGCTTTCGCGAAGGGCGGGCAGTTCCTGCGCGCCGCGCACCAGCGCCGAACGGGCAAGCCGGTCGGAAATGGCCGACGGCATCGCATGTCCCTGCGCGGCACCCCGGCCCCCGCCACCGCGTGGCTGGCGGTTGCCGGAAAAGCCGCCGCCACCGTTGCCGCCAAAATTGCCGCCTTGGCGCTGGACGGGACGGAAGAAGGTGTTCAGCCGGTCGCGCATGTCCTGCTGGTAATGGCGGCGCACGTCCTCGTCGGCAATGACCGCCGTCACCTGGCGCAGCCGTGCCTCCAGGGCCGCGCGGCTTTCCGGCGTCTCGAAATTCGCGCCCTGCACCTCGCGGCTCCAGATCATCTCAGCCAGCGGACGGGCGCTCGCGATCACTTTGTCGAACGGCGCCCGGCCCTCATGACGCACGAGATCGTCCGGATCCTTGCCGTCGGGCAGCAGTGCGAAGCGCACGGTACGCTCCGGCTTGATGAACGGCAGCGCAAGATCTGCGGCACGGTTGGCCGCGCGGATGCCGGCGCCATCGCCGTCGAAGCAGAGCACCGGTTCCGGTGTCATCTTCCAGAGCAGGTCCAGCTGGTTTTCGGTGAGCGCCGTGCCAAGCGGCGCCACGGCATTTTCGATGCCGGCCTGATAGAGCGCAATCACGTCCATATAGCCTTCGACGGCGATAATGGTACCGGCGGTTTTTTCGTCTTGCGCGGCGTTGCCGGCGCGGTTCGCACCTTGCATACTCTTGCGGGCGCGGGCGTGGTTATAGAGCACGTTGCCCTTGTGGAAGAGCTCCGTCTCATTCGAATTCAGATACTTTGCCGGCGCATCAGGCGACATGGCGCGGCCGCCAAACGCTATGACCTTTTCGCGGATCGATAGGATCGGAAACATGATGCGGTCGCGGAAACGGTCATAGGACACCGGGATTTCCGGTCCGTGCACGACAAGGCCGCAGGCTTCGATAGCCTCCTTCGGCACGCCCTTGCCGGCCAGATGCTCCTTCAGCGCGTTGCGGCTGTCGGTCGCGAAACCGAGGCGGAAGGTCTCGATGGTCCGGCCCGTCAGGCCGCGGTCGCGCAGATAGGCGCGCGCCTTGGCGCCCGCGGGGGTCTGGAGTTGGTCTTCGAAAAAGCGGGTCGCCATTTCCATGACCTCGACGAGACCCATGCGCTCCTTCTCGCGCTGCTCGGCCTGCACGTCCGGCTGCGGCATGGCAACGCCTGCCATATCTGCGATCTGCTGCACGGCTTCGGGAAAGGACAGGCCCTCGAGATCGGTGAGAAAGCGGAAATGGTCGCCGGAAACGCCGCAACCAAAACAATGGTAGCGGCCCTTGCGGTTCTCGCAGTGGAAGCTCGGCGACTTCTCACCGTGGAATGGGCAGCAGGCCCAGTAATCGCCGCGCGAGACATTGGTTTTCTTGCGGTCGAAGGTCACGCGCCGGCCGATCACGTCCGAAATGGGCACGCGGTCACGGATTTCGTCTAGGAAGGCGTTGGAAAAGCGCATGGATACCTCGGTTGAGGTTCATATAACCATCCCCGGAGCCCGCCGCCAGCGATAGTCGCCCACCCACAGCAATTCACAGGCCCACGGTCAAATCCCAGGCGTCAGAATCCCATGTCAGACGCATAGAAGCAACGGCGTGTCTTATGTTGGAAAGGGGCTGAGGGGGTGCTCGCCGCCCTGCGAGCGACGGGCTGTCAATTGCGGCTGGCGCCCGTGAAAAGGCTTGGCGAAACAAAAAAGGCGGCCTGAAGCCGCCCTTTCTGATCGATATGCTCTGCCCGTTATTTCAACAGGTCCTTGACCACGCCGGAGGCCTTGGCGAAATCCATTTGGCCGGGAAAACGCTCTTTAAGCACGGCCATGACCTTTCCCATATCGCGCAGGCCCTGCGCGCCGATCTCGGTGATGACGCCGGAAATCAGCTCCCGCACCTTCTCGTCGGAAAGCTGCTCAGGGAGGAAGCCCTTGATCACGGCGATTTCCTGCTGCTCCTGGGCGGCAAGCTCCGGGCGGCCGTTATCGGCGAAGATTTTCGAGGATTCCTCGCGCTGCTTTATCATCTTGGCGAGGATCTGCAGCACTTCGTCGTCCTCGACCGGGCCCTTGCCCACGCCGCGGTTGGCGATGTCGCGGTCCTTCAGCGTCGCCTGGATCAGGCGCAGCGTGGAAACACGGCAGGCGTCCTTTGCCTTGAGGGCTTCCTTCAGGTCGTTTGCGAAGATTTCGCGCATTCTTTTCTCCATGAAAGGCGGTCGGCGCCGGATGCGCGACCAAGCCTTGTCGTCGTTTCCTTGTGCATGCTCATAGACCGGCAAAGGTCTTATCCGCAAACGGATTGCGCAAGCGATTGATTCCAAACACTTTATAATTCGACGCAATCCACAGGCGGCGGTTGACCCCGTCATCCGCTTTGTCTATTTTCCGGCACCTGCACGAAATTTGGCAATCAGGGCGAACCAACGCGGGTTTCCGCGCGCCTTTGCCTGCGACCTCAAATGGTGCCTGGTCCCCCGGCTTTCAAGCCGGCGGCGCCCGGTGCCGGAAACGGGATGAACATGACCTCGACCCCCGCATGGACCACTGAAAAGCCGACCGCCCTGCTCGTCCTCGCCGACGGCACCGTCATCGAAGGCAAGGGCATCGGCGCCACCGGCAAGGTGACGGCTGAAGTCTGCTTCAACACGGCGCTGACGGGCTACCAGGAAATCCTGACCGATCCCTCCTATCTCGGCCAGATCGTCACCTTCACCTTCCCGCATATCGGCAATGTCGGCGCCAATGACGAGGACATCGAAGACCTGACGCCCGCCGCCCGCCACGGCGCCGTCGGCACGATCTTCAAGGCCGACATCACCGATCCCTCGAACTACCGTTCGGCAAAGCATCTCGACCAATGGCTGAAGGCCCGCGGCATCATCGGTCTTTCCGGCATCGATACGCGCGCGCTAACCGCCTGGATCCGCGAAAACGGCGCACCGAACGCCGTCATCGCGCATGACCCGAACGGCGTCTTCGATATCGAGACGCTGAAGGCCGAGGCGAAGGCCTGGAGCGGCCTCGTCGGCCTCGACCTCGCCAAGGTCGCCTCTTCCGGCCAGTCCTCGCGCTGGAGCGAAAAGCCCTGGGTCTGGAACGAAGGCACAGCAGACCTCGCGGACACCGACGTGAAGTATCACATCGTCGCGCTCGACTACGGCGTGAAGCGCAATATCCTGCGCCTCTTCACCGGCCTCGGCTGCAGGGTCACCGTCATGCCGGCAACCACCAGCGCCGAAGACGTGCTGGCGCAGAAGCCGGACGGCGTCTTCCTGTCAAACGGCCCGGGGGACCCCGCCGCAACCGGCGAATATGCCGTCCCTGTCATCAAAAAGCTGATCGAAAGCGGCCTGCCGATCTTCGGCATCTGCCTCGGCCACCAGATGCTCGGCCTCGCCGTCGGCGCTACCACCGAAAAGATGCACCAGGGCCACCATGGCGCAAACCACCCGGTCAAGGACCACACGACCGGCAAGGTGGAAATCGTCTCGATGAACCACGGCTTCGCCGTCGCCTCGACCTCGCTTCCAGAAGGCGTGGAAGAGACCCACGTCTCGCTGTTCGACGGCACGAATTGCGGCCTGCGCCTCGTCGGCAAGCCGGTCTTCTCCGTGCAGCACCACCCGGAAGCCTCCCCCGGCCCGCAGGACAGCCACTACCTCTTCCGCCGCTTCATCAATCTGGTGCGCGAGAAGAAGGGTGAAGAAGCCCTGCCGGAACGGGCGTAAGCGGATCCAACAGCGATCGAAACGTGAAAGGCCCCGGCAGATACCGGGGCCTTTTCATTTCAGGAGTCTTGTGCGCCGCCAATGCCCGCATTTTGAGAGCAGCGCCGGGCTACACGCTCATTAGGCACCCTGCCGCACCAGCCGATAGAAGCGCCAGTTCAAAAGAATCGCCGCTGCGGCGAGGCCGCCGACGAAGCCGAACCAGATGCCGACGCCGCCGAAGCCGGCCGGGAATGCGAAGAACCAGGCGCAAAAGAAGCCGATCGGCCAATAGGAGATTAGCGCCATGACCATCGGGATGCGCGTATCCTTGAGGCCACGCAGCAGGCCGGCGGCGATGGCCTGGAGGCCGTCGACCAGCTGGAAGATGCCGGCGATCACCACGAAGGGGCCGGCAATGGCGAGAACTGCCGCCGAATCCTTGCCGGCTTCGTCGAGGAAGATCGCCGCAAGCTTTGTGGGAATGCTGGCAAAGAGCACGCCGCCGCTTATGGAAATGACCACCGCGACGGCAAGAACGGCCAGCGAAGCGCGCACGACGGCAAGATGATCAGCGCGGCCATAGGCGACGCCGACGCGCACCGTACCGGCCTGCGCGAGACCGAGCGGAATCATGAAGGCGATGGAGGCAAGCTGGAGCGCGATGCCGTGGGCGGCGAGTTCCAGCGTACCGATATTGCCCATCAGCAGCGAGGCGCCAGTGAAGAGGCCGACTTCCGCCAGCATCGTGAAGCCGATGGGCAGACCGAGATGCACGACCTCGCGGAACGCGGGCCAGTCCGGTCGCCAGAAGCGCACGAAGAGTTCGTATCGGCGCATCTCCGGCCGCCACTGGATATAGGCGGTCAGAAGCAGGAAGCTCAGGATATTGACCGCGACCGAGACGATGCCCGCACCCTGGACGCCCAGGGCCGGGAAGCCGAAGCGACCGAGCACCAGCGCATAAGCGAAGAAGGCATTTATCGACAGGATGGTGATCGTGACATAGAGCACGACGCCGGCGCGACCGACGGCGCTGACGAGGCCACGCAGCGTCATGAACAGCAGCGCGGGCGCCATGCCCCATTGCACGATCTTCAGATAGCTGCCGGCAAGGGCGGCCACCTCCGGCTTCTGCCCAGCATAGAGCAGGATGCTTTCCGCATTGTAGAAGATCGGCGCCGTCAGCGCCGAATAGATGAGCACAACCCACATGCCCATGCGGACCGCCCGGCGCACCGCGACGGGATCGCCACGCCCATAGGCCTGCGCGACCATCGGCATGACGGCATTGGCAAAGCCGGAGCCGAAAATGAACAGCGTGAAGAAGAACTGGCTGGACAGCACAAGGGCCGCGAGAGGAACGGCGCCAAGGCGGCCGACGATGACAACATCGGTCGTGTGTATGCCGAGCTGGGCGAGCTGGGCGCCGATCAACGGCACGCCCAAGGCGAAGGTCGCCCGGAAATGAGCGCGCCAGCTGTTGTCCGCGCGATGCGTTGCCATGTGCATAATAGTTCTCACTTTCGCATCGCTTCCGATCACAAGTTCGGGTCGCGATCAATCGACTAGAATTAATGTTTTCATCAAAAATGCGCGAATGCGGCCAAAATGACCGCCTTTTTTCGAAAATTTCGTCGAAATGTCACGGCTCAAAGCCGTTCAAGAGCTTTCTGGCGCCATTTTCGCCATCGGACCGGTGCCTGCCCCGCGCAGCCTGGTGATGAAGATAAGGAGGCCGACAACGAGGATCGCAGCCGCCAGCGCATAGGGCGCGCCAGCGAAAACGACGGGTGCCTGGGGTCCGGTGAAATGGCTGAACGCCTGGGTGAAGATCAACGGCCCGATGATGGTCGTGATGCTGGAAACGCTGGTCAGCGCGCCCTGCAATTCACCCTGCGCAGAAGGCGGCACGCGGGCCGACGCAATGGATCGGAGCGGCGGCTCGGCGAGGCTCTCGAGCGCCGTCAACATAATGACCGCATACACCATCCAGCCCTGATAGGCGGCGGCGTAGCCGGAAAGCCCGAGCACCGAAAAACAGAGGCCGATGACGGCCGTGCGGTATTCACCCAGCCTCGGCACCACGCGCGGCAGAACGAAGCCCATGACGATCGCCCCGCCGATGCCGAAAACACCGAGCGACAGGCCGATCTGCCCCTCGCTCCAGCCATAGCGCAATGCCGCGACGAAGGGCCAGACGGAGGGATACACCGCATGCGACAGGTTATAGCAGAAGAAGACGAGGCCGACCCAGAGCACGCCTTTATAGTTGCGCATCTGCAGGAGCGCGCCGAGCGGATTGGCGCGCGACAGCTCGAACCGGCGACGGTTCTTCACGTCGAGGGTCTCGGGCAACAGAATCCAGGCCGCGGCGAAATTGAGAAAGGCGATGGCCGCCGCGCCATAGAAGGGAATGCGCGGGCCGAATTCGCCGAGCACGCCGCCGATAACTGGCCCGATGACGAAGCCCGTGCCGAAGGCGATGCCCATCAGGCCGAAGTTCTTGGCCCGCGTCTCGTCGTTCGAGATATCCGCAATATAGGCGGCGGCCGTCGAAAAACTCGCGCCGCTGATTCCCGCCAGGATGCGGCCGATGAACAGCATCCAGTAGCTGGTCGCCAGAGCGCAGATCAGATTGTCGATGGCGAAGGTCAGCACGCAGGCCAGCAGCACCGGCCGTCGTCCAAAACGATCCGACAGATTGCCGATGAAGGGTGCGAAAAGGAATTGCATGCCGGCATAGACCAATAGCAGCCAGCCGCCGTCGATCGCCGCTTGGCTGAGATCGTCCCCCGTCAGTTCGCGCAGATACGCCGGCAGCACCGGCATGATAATGGCGATGCCGATCACGTCGAGGAACATGATCATGAAGACGAGAAAGAGCCCGCGCCGGGTGGACCTGGCATCGATCATGGGAGGACCTCGAAAAAAATGGCGCCCACGCCACGGGCAAAATGTCAGGTGCCGACTTCTAATTCAGTTTTTGCAGCGAAACAATCCGTGAACATCGCAAATCTTTTGATGTTTGCGATGCATTTCCTTGACGACCGGCGGCAAATGCGAGGCCGCGCCGATCGTCAGCGTCCTGTCAGGTTCGCGTGAAAGTCATGGTCCGGGCCAATTTTCCCTTCTGGAAAGCAGAGGCCGGTACGTCGCGAGGTTATCATGATGCCCAGGACCCACTCATCGCTCTTTGCGGGACCGGCTTTGCCGAGCCAGTCCGTCGGCATCGTCACGGGCCTCTATCTCTTTCTTCTCGTCATCCGCGACTTCTGGCCGGAGACCCTGGCGCAGCTTGGCGGGCGGCCGGGCACGTTGGCTTTCCTGACAGCGGGGCTCGCTTGTCTTTTCATCGGGACCTGCGTGATCGTGTCGTGGAAGAAGATGATGATGAAGCCGCTGCTCGTAGTGCTGGTGCTTCTCACCGCCGCTGCGGTCTGGCTGCTGGATCAGGACAGCCCCTTCCGAGCTCTGGGCAGCGATATCGGCGGCTTCGCCACGCATATGGCGCTCTTCGGCCTAGTGCCGACCGCGCTTCTGTTGTGGATTCACATCCAGCACGGCTCGTTCTTCTGGCAGATACGCGGCAACCTTGCAGTCGCCATTCCGGCCATTGTCATCGCGCTCTGCGTGATGGGGACCCATCTGGCGGACTACGCCGCGATCGCCGGGGAAGAAATTGCCGGCGCCGGAGACGCCGGCGCAGCCGTTACGGTTCGCCCTTGAACGTATCGCAGGAATCGACCCGCCCGGTATCGAAGCCGCGCTTGAACCAGCGGCGGCGCTGGTCTGACGTGCCGTGGTTGAAGCTTTCGGGAACGACATAGCCCTGCATGCGCTTCTGCAGCGTGTCGTCACCGATCTGCGTTGCGGCGTTCAGCGCCTCCTCGAGGTCGCCGCTCTCAAGCAAACCCTTCTGCTGGGTATATTTGCCCCAGATGCCGGCATAACAATCGGCCTGAAGCTCGACGCGAATAGACATCTGGTTGGCCTCAACCTCGCTCATGCGCTGGCGCTGCTGGTTGAAGCGCGGCAGAACGCCCGTGAGGTTCTGGACGTGGTGGCCGACTTCATGGGCGACGACATAAGCCTGCGCGAAGTCGCCCGCCGCGTCGAACTTGTTGGCAAGCTCGTCGAAGAAGCTCATGTCGAGATAGACCTTGCGATCACCCGGGCAATAGAATGGGCCGGAGGCCGCCGAGGCAAAGCCGCAGGCCGATTGCACGGAGCCGGAAAACAGCACCATTTTCGGCTCCTCGTAACGTTCGCCGGCGGCCTGGAAGATGCCGTTCCAGGTGTCTTCCGTCTCGGCGAGAACCGTCGCCATGAAAGCCTTGGTTTCCTCTTCCTGTGGTGACGAGCGTTGGCTGGCATTGTCGGTCTGCTCGAAACCAGGGCGGCTCGGCTGGCCGCCGCCATCCATCACCTGCAACAGGTCGATGCCCATCGCCTTGAAGATGAAGTAGATGACGACAAGGAAGATGATGGTGCCGATGCTCATGCCGCCGCCGGCGCTGCGTCCGCCACCCATCGGGATGCGGAAGCCGCCATTGCCGCGACCGAATGGGTTGCCTCCCCCCATCGAGGGGCCGGGACCGGGTCCGCGCTGGTCCTCGATATTGTCCGACTGACGACGACCTTTCCATTCCATGGCGCATTTCCCCGCATTGATTGCCGACGAACGTCCACGGCGTGAATTCGTTCCTCAGCGAAAACTTATAGGGCCAGCCGCGCCGCCATGCAAAACGAAAAGCGGCGTTTCAACGGCGCCGGAAGAGCGCATTGAAACGTTGCCCCAAACCAGCCTCGTGGATGGCCAGCGCACCCGCCGCGACGAACAGGATGCTGACGACAGCGGCCGCTAGCCCGCTGGCAAGGCCGGACGCGCCGCCGAAGAGGATCATGCCCATCACCCGGTGCGGAACGAGCGTGAAAAGCCCGGCCACCACGATGCCGCCGAAATACATGCCAGCGACATGGGCGCGGTGGGCGCGGATATTGCCGTGGCGCGCCGTCTGGATCGCTCGGACGCTGCCGAGGATGACGTAGATGGAGAGCAAATGAATGGGGTTGAAGCCGGCGACCACGTTGAGGCCGTGAATGAAGAAGGTCGAAAAGCTCGTCAGCACCATCAGCACCAGCCAGATTTTTCCGAGCAGCCGATGGGCCGGCGTGCCCTTGGGGCGGGCAAGCAGGATCGCACCGAGCACGGCGGCCGGCAGCACCGTCGCGACATGAAACTGGACGGCGAAGGGGGCGTTGACGAGCGGTTCGAAGGTCATGGCAAACTCGATCGTTGGTTGGGAAGGAGCGGTTGAATTCGCCACCGTCTTCGGCCAATGATCGGCCCGCCTCAAACGCTTTGGCCCGAATGGACGGAATACTTCGTGGAACGCCCCTTCCTGCAATCCGCGCTTCGTGAACTGCAGGTCTTCCTGCGCTCCCCGCGCTTCTGGGCGACCTTCAGCGCGGTCGTACTGATCTTTTGGGTAACCGGCCCCTATGGCACGGCCGAGCGCCTTGCCAGCGCGCCACGCCTCGGCTTCTGGCTCGTCCAGCACGCCGCCGCCTGGAGCATTGCCGTGGTCACCATCGTTCTGGTCAACACGCTTCTCCTCCGCCGCGTGCCGAGCCTTCTCGGCCGCATGGCGATCGGCACGCTTATCGCCGGCGCGCCCGTCGGGCTTGCCACGGAGACGATCAGTCTCGCCACCTTCGGCGGCACGCCTACCGTCGCGACCATCGCGCAAAGCATTGCCAGCGGCCTCGTGCTTTCCGCCCTCTTCTGCGGCCTCACCTTCATGACGATGAGCAGCAAGCAAGCCGAGGCGCTTTCGCCAGCGCCGATGCCCATCCCCGAGGCCACGGAAGAGAGCGCCGAGATTCTGTTGCTGCGCCGTTTGAAGCCGGAGAACCGCGGCCCGGTCCTGCACATGACTGTCGCCGATCACTATACCGAGGTGACGACCAGCCGCGGGCGGGAACTGGTGCTGCTGCGTTTTTCCGATGCGCTTGAGGAGCTGGGGGCGACGGCCGGCCTGCAGGTGCACCGCTCGCATTTCGTCGCTGATGCCCATGTCGACCGGCTGCTGCGCGCCGACGGCCGGCTGGCCATCCTGATGAAGGACGGACGGGAAATTCCGGTAAGCCGTAGTCGCACCGAGGCGGTACGCAGCCGCTGGGGTTGACGAATTTTTTCAAGGGCGATGTCGGATCGACCTTTCGTCGTTCGTCTCTAGGTATCCACTCAACAAACGGCCAGGAGAACCCCATGAGAAAGATCATTGTCGGCGCCTTTGTCAGCCTTGACGGCGTCATGCAGGCACCGGGCGGCCCGGACGAGGATCCGATCGGCGGCTTCACGTTCGGCGGCTGGGTCGCACCGCTTTTTGACGAGAAGATGGGCGCTGCCATCGACGAGATGTTTGCAAATCCCTTTGACCTGCTGCTCGGCCGCAAGACCTACGACATCTTCGCCGCCCACTGGCCCTATGCCGACAAGAACGACCCGATCGGCCCGCTCTTCGACCGCATCAACAAATATGTCGCCACCCGCAATCCAGGCTTCAAAACGACATGGCAGAACAGCCATGTGCTAGGGACGGATACGATCGCCGCGGTGAAGGCGCTGAAGAGCGAGGACGGGCCGGATCTCCTGACGCAGGGCTCAACGGACTTCCTCAAGACGCTGTTCGAACACGACCTCATCGACGAAATCAACGTCTTCACCTTCCCGGTCATTCTCGGCAAGGGCAAGCGGCTGTTCGGTGACGCCTCGTTTCCGCGAGCGCTGACTCTGGTAGCTTCGAGCACCAGCGAAAACGGCATCGTCATCAGCAAGTATGCCCGCGCGGGCAACGTCACCACCGGCTCCTTCGAGTTCGACACGCCGAGCGAGGCCGAATTGGAACGCCGCCGCAACCTCACTTGAACACAGGGCGGTCTTGACCGCCAACGCCGTTGCCGCTCCTATTCTCGGACGGAAATCGGGAGGATGGCATGAAAGCGGCGCGGCTGGAGGCGATCGGCGGTTTTGTGGTGCGCGAGGTGGAAAAACCTGTTCCAGGCCCGGACGATCTTCTCGTGCGTGTCGAGGCGGCCGGCATATGCGGCACCGACCGTCACCTCTTCCACGGTGAATTCCCTTGCCGCCCGCCGGTGACTCTCGGCCACGAATTCTCTGGCATCGTCGAGGATATCGGCGATGCCGTCCGCGATTTCCGCCCCGGCATGCGAGTCACTGGCGATCCGAACATCGCTTGTGGCCGCTGCGCGCAATGCCGGCGCGGCCGCATCAATCTCTGCGAAAACCTCCAGGCGATCGGCATTCACCGCGATGGCGGCTTTGCGGATTATATGCTGGTGCCGCAGCGGCAGGCCCATGAAATGCCGCTTTCGCTGCCGCCGGAACACGGCGCCTTCTGCGAGCCGCTCGCCTGCTGCCTGCATGGCATCGACATGGCAGGTATTCAGCCCGGCAGCTCCGTGGTGGTGCTTGGCGGCGGGGTGATCGGCATGCTCACGGTCCAGCTCGCCCGCCTTGCCGGCGCGACCGCCGTCGTGCTCGTCACGCGTCAGGCGGTGCGCCGAAAGCTGGCTGAGGAGATCGGCGCCACCCATTCCTTCGATCCCGGTGCAGGGGATGCGATCAAGAGCATTGCCGGCCAATCCGGCCTCGTTCCCGGTGGTGCCGACGTCGTCGTCGAATGCGCGGGTGTGCCCGAAACTATGATGCAAGCGCCGAAACTCGCCCGCAACGGTGGCACTGTGGTCATTCTCGGCGTTATGCCGCAAGGCGAGAGGATCGAGATCGAACCCTTCGACCTGCTGTTCCGTGAGGTGAAAATCCTCACCTCCTTCCTCAACCCGCATGTGCATGGTCGTGCTGCGGCGCTGATTGCCTCGGGCACGATCAAGGTCGACCGGCTGATCTCGCGCCGCATCGGCATAAACGACCTGCCGGATGCTGTGGCAAACCCGCCGCGCCCCGGGGAGGTGAAAGTGCTTGTCATGCCCGGTCTCGCGTAGGCATCAGGTCAGCCCCTCCTCCGCCACCGTTTCCCTAAGCCATGCCGAAAAGGCCGCCATGGCCGGCGTGACGCTGCGCGATTGCAGGCATGTCAGCCAATAGCTGCCGAGCGCGACGCTCGTCTTGAACGGCTGCACGACGGCGCCGGAGGACAGCAACCGTGAAAACATCAGCGGCGGCGCAAGCCCGACGCCGAGCCCCTGCAGCACCGCCTCGATCATAGCGAGCGAGGTATCGAAGACGATGGCATTCTGCGGTGGCGGTGTGCGCGGCAGGCCGGCGGCCTCGAACCAGCGGGTCCACTCGTCGCGACGGTAGGAGCGCAGCAGCGTCAAGCCGAGCAGGTCTTCGGGCGCCTTCAGATCGCGCGCGATCGTGGGGATCGCCAAAACCGAAAGCGGCGCATCGAAGAGCCTGACGGCATCCGTCCCGTGCCACGCGCCGGCACCGAAACGCACGGCAAAGTCGAGCCCTTCGGCGGCGAGATCGACGCGGTTGTTGTTGGTGGAAAGCCTGACCTCGACGAAGGGATGGCGCTCGCGAAAACTTGCAAGCCGCGGCAGGAGCCAGCCGACCGCAAAGGTGCCCACCGCACCAATCGTCAGGATTTCCCGCACATGGCCGCCGCGAAAGCGCTCCACCATATCGGCCATGCGGTCGAAGCTGTCGCGCAGCACCGGCAGCAGGCTCTCGCCCTCCGCGGTGATCATCAGCCCGCGCGGCAGGCGCTTGAACAGCACGACGCTGAGTTGGTCCTCGAGGCTCTTCACCTGATGGCTGACGGCGGCCTGCGTGACATTCAACTCGATAGCCGCGCGGGTGAAGCTCAAGTGCCTGGCAGAAGCCTCGAAGGCGCGAAAAGCGTTCAGCGGAAGATATGGTCGGACCATGGCAATGCCCTAGATTTCCTAATGGCTAAGACCAGTATTGATCTTTTGTCAGCCGATCAAGCGGTTGCTATGAAGATGGCACAAACCCTTGGAAATCAGAGGAAACGGGATGGACACACGTCTTTTCGCCGCCGGCGCCCTGCTGGCTGCAATCTTCGCGGCGCCGGCTGAAGCCCGCACTATTTGTACGATCGTTGCCGATGCCGGCAGCAATGAAGTCATCATGGAGAAGGGTGACTGCAAGAGCCGCGTCACCCCCGCCTCCACGTTCAAAGTGCCACTGGCGGTGATGGGGTACGATTCCGGTTTTCTGGAAAATGCCGAAGAGCCGGTCCTGCCCTTCCTGAAGGGGTACCCGGATTGGGGCGGTGAAGCCTGGCGCCAGCCGACGTCGCCGAAGCGCTGGATGGAGCTTTCCGTTGTCTGGTACTCGCAACGCATCACCGAATTTCTCGGTTATGATAAGCTGCGCGACTATGCCGAGGCCTTTGATTACGGCAATGGCGACGTGACCGGCGACCCCGGCAAGAACAATGCGCTGGAACGCTCGTGGATCGCCTCTTCCCTGAAAATCTCGCCACGCGAGCAGATCGCATTCCTCAGGAAGCTGGTGAACCACGACCTGCCCGTCTCTTCCGACGCAATGGATGCGGCGATGAAGATCGTCGAGGGCCGGGAAATCGGCGACGGATGGCACGCGCAGGGCAAGACGGGCATGGCCTATCCACGCCAGGCCGACGGCAGCTTCAACTACAACACGCCCTGGGGCTGGTATGTCGGTTGGGCCAGCCGCGGCGAGCAGACCGTGGTTTTTGCACGGCTGGTCCAGGACGAAAAGAAGCAGGAACCGCGTACGAGCCTGAGGGCACGTGACAGCATTCTCGCGGAACTTCCAGGCATTCTCGCCGTGGAGTGATCTAGCGCGGCGGCACCATGCCCAGCCCCTTGCGGGCGAGGCCGGAGACGTTGAGCGCGAGCTTTCGCCGGAAGACCGGAGACGCGCCGATGATCCGCAGGGCAAGATTGCGCAGTATGCGACCGAAGACGCTGCGCACCATCGCCATCCGCGTCAGGCGATCGGCAAGCGCCAGCACCTCCACTGCGGCGGGGCGGCGCTTTTCCTCATAGAGGTCGAGCGTCGCCTCCGACGCCTTGCCGTTCAGGACATCAGCCAGCAGCTGCCCCAGCACCACGGCATCGACGATCCCGGTGTTCATACCCTGCCCGCCGGCCGGGCTGTGCACATGCGCGGCATCGCCCATGACGAAAACAGGGCCGGAGCGATAGCGCGAGGCAACGCGGTGGTGCACGCGGAAGCGCGAGCTCCAGATCACATCCCGCACACGGCCTGGCACCGTGCGCGGTCCGCGCGCATCCAGCAACGCCTGCACGAAGGCGGCATCCGGTTCGGGCGGTGCCTCCTCTACCGGCGCCACGATGCGAAAGTGGCCGCCGGGCAGCGGCGCGACGACACCCATGCCTTCCGGCGAAAAGAGCAAGGTCACCTCGTCACTATAGCACCAGTCCATGTGGACATCGGCCAGCACGAAGGAGCCCGCATAAGCTTCGCCATCGAATGCGATGCCGGCCGCCTCGCGCACCACGCTGTGCATGCCGTCACCGCCGATGAGGTAGCGGGCACGGATCACCTGCTCGCCTTCTCCCGTCGCAAGGTGAACGGTCGCGCCGCCCGCATCCGTTTCCACCTTCGCCGCCGTCACACCGCGGGCGACGCTGCCGCCGAGCGCCGCGAGCCGCTCGGTCAAGATCGCCTCCGTCTCGTCCTGCGGAATCATCAGCACTTCCGCATAGCGCGAGGGCAGCATGGAGAAATCGAGTTCGAGCACCGCCTTGTCATGATCGCGCAGCGCAAAGCGCGTGAGCGGCAGGCCTCGACGCTCCAGTTCGTCGGTGACACCGATGCGCTCCAGCACTTCAAGCGTGTGCGCATGAATGACGGCAGCACGCGAGGTGTTCTGGCCGGCGGCAAGCCGCTCGATGATGACGGGGCGGATGCCGGCCTGTTGCAGCGTGACGGCGAGCGCAAGGCCCGTCGGCCCCGCCCCAACGATCAGCACATCGATTTCCTGCGGCAGCATGCTTCCCTCCCCGAATCGATATGCGTCTTAGTCCCTACATGGTTCAACGACCCTTGCGACCCGGGCCAAAGGGCCGCCTGTTATATAGCCGGCATGCGGCAGGAGAACAGCCCCTGCACTTTTCCTGTCGATTGCGTGATTTTCGGGGTTCCGCTCCCCCCGTCATTTGCCTATAAGCCGCTTCTAGCCTTGAAAGACCATTTTTGCGCGCCCGGCCCGGTGAACCCATCGCCATGCCGGTTTTTCGCGCACGCGGAAGATTGGATAGAGAGATGCCCAAGCGCCAAGATTTGAAATCGATCCTCATCATCGGCGCGGGGCCGATCGTCATCGGCCAGGCCTGCGAGTTCGACTATTCCGGCACCCAGGCCTGCAAGGCGCTGAAGGAGGAAGGCTACCGCGTCATCCTCGTCAACTCCAACCCCGCGACGATCATGACCGATCCGGGCCTTGCCGACGCCACCTACGTCGAGCCGATCACGCCGGAAGTCGTCGCCAAGATCATCGCCAAGGAACGCCCGGACGCGCTTCTGCCGACCATGGGCGGCCAGACGGCGCTCAACACGGCACTTTCGCTGAAGCGCATGGGCGTGCTCGACCGCTACAATGTCGAGATGATCGGCGCCAAGCCCGCCGCCATCGACATGGCGGAAGACCGCGCCCTCTTCCGTGAGGCGATGGCCCGCATCGGCCTGGAAACGCCGAAGTCGCTGCTCGCCAACGCCACAGAGATCAAGGACAAGGACCGCAAGGTTCACGAGGCCCAGCGCGACAAGCTGAAGGCTGAACTTTCGGGCGATGAGCTCGACAAGGCGCTGGACGAGCTGGAAAACCAGTGGAACCTAGGCGAGACTGACCGCAAGCAGCGCTACATGAGCCACGCCATGGCAATCGGCGCTCAGGCACTCGACGTCATCGGCCTGCCGGCCATCATTCGTCCGTCCTTCACGCTCGGCGGCACCGGCGGCGGCATCGCCTACAACCGCTCGGAATTCTTCGAGATCGTCAATTCCGGTCTCGATGCCTCCCCCACGACCGAAGTGCTCATCGAAGAGTCGGTTCTCGGCTGGAAGGAATATGAGATGGAGGTCGTCCGCGACAAGGCGGACAACTGCATCATCATCTGCTCCATCGAGAACATCGACCCGATGGGCGTGCACACCGGTGACTCCATCACCGTCGCCCCGGCCTTGACCCTGACGGACAAGGAATACCAGATCATGCGCAACGCCTCGATCGCGGTGCTGCGCGAGATCGGCGTTGAAACCGGCGGCTCGAACGTGCAGTTCGCCGTCAATCCGAAGAACGGCCGCCTCGTCGTCATCGAAATGAACCCGCGCGTTTCGCGCTCGTCGGCTCTGGCGTCGAAGGCCACCGGCTTCCCGATCGCGAAGATCGCGGCCAAGCTTGCCATCGGCTACACGCTCGACGAGCTGGAGAACGACATCACCGGCGGCGCGACCCCGGCCTCCTTCGAGCCGTCCATCGACTACGTCGTCACGAAGATCCCGCGCTTCGCCTTCGAAAAATTCCCCGGCGCCGAGCCCACTCTGACCACCGCCATGAAGTCGGTCGGTGAGGTCATGGCCATCGGCCGTACCTTCGCCGAATCCCTTCAGAAGGCGCTGCGCGGTCTCGAAACCGGCCTGACCGGTTTGGACGAGATCGAGATCCCCGGCCTCGGCGACGGCAACGACAAGAACGCCATCCGCGCCGCGATCTCCACCCCGACGCCGGACCGCCTGCGCATGGTCGCCCAGGCGCTGCGCCTCGGCCTGTCGCTCGAAGAAGTGCACGAAGGCTCCAAGATCGACCCGTGGTTCCTCGAGCAGTTCAAGGCCATCGTCGACATGGAAGCGCGCATCCGCGAGCACGGGCTGCCCGCCGACGCCGAGAACCTGCGCATGCTGAAGGCCATGGGCTTCTCCGACGCCCGTCTCGCCACGCTCTCCGGCAAGCGCCCGAAGGAAGTCGCGGAACTCCGCAACGGCCTCGACGTGCGCCCGGTCTTCAAGCGCATCGACACTTGTGCGGCCGAATTCGCCTCGCCGACCGCCTATATGTATTCGACCTACGAGACGCCGTTTGCCGGCGCAACGCGCTCGGAAGCCGGCATTTCGGATCGCAAGAAGGTCGTCATTCTCGGCGGCGGCCCGAACCGCATCGGCCAGGGTATCGAGTTCGACTATTGCTGCTGCCACGCCGCATTCGCGCTGAAGGACGCCGGCTATGAAGCGATCATGGTCAACTGCAACCCGGAAACCGTCTCGACCGACTACGACACGTCCGATCGTCTCTACTTCGAGCCGCTGACGGCCGAAGACGTAATCGAGATCCTGAAGGCCGAGCAGACCAATGGCGAACTCGTCGGCGTCATCGTGCAGTTCGGCGGCCAGACGCCGCTGAAGCTCGCCGAAGCGCTGGAAAAGAACGGCATCCCGATCCTCGGCACCGCACCCGACATGATCGACCTCGCCGAAGACCGCGACCGCTTCCAGAAGCTCCTGCAGAAGCTGGACCTCGCCCAGCCGAACAACGGCATCGCCTATTCGGTTGAGCAGGCCCGCCTGGTCGCCGGCGAGATCGGCTTCCCGCTTGTCGTGCGCCCGTCCTACGTGCTCGGCGGCCGCGCCATGCAGATCATCCATTCGGAAGGCCAGCTGCAGACCTATCTGCTCGACACCGTGCCGGAACTCGTGCCCGAGGATATCAAGCAGCGCTACCCGAACGACAAGACCGGCCAGATCAACACCCTGCTCGGCAAGAACCCGCTGCTCTTCGACAGCTATCTGTCGAACGCCGTTGAAGTCGACGTCGACGCGCTGTGCGACGGCAAGGACGTTTTCGTCTCCGGCATCATGGAGCATATCGAGGAAGCCGGCATTCACTCGGGCGACTCGGCCTGCTCGCTGCCAGTCCACACGCTCTCCACCGAGATCGTCGATGAACTGGAGCGCCAGACGAAAGCCCTTGCAAAGGCGCTGAACGTCGGCGGCCTGATGAACGTTCAATACGCCATCAAGGACGGCACGATCTACGTGCTGGAAGTCAACCCGCGCGCCTCGCGCACGGTGCCCTTCGTCGCAAAGACCATCGGCGCGCCGATCGCAAAGATCGCCGCCCGCGTCATGGCCGGTGAAGGCCTCGATGCGGCGATTGCCGCCTATGGCAAGAAGCCCGATCCGCGCAACCTCAAGCACATCGCCGTCAAGGAAGCCGTGTTCCCGTTCGCCCGCTTCCCCGGCGTCGATACGTTGCTCGGCCCTGAAATGCGCTCGACCGGCGAGGTCATCGGCCTCGATACCGATTTCGCACTCGCCTTCGCCAAGTCGCAGCTCGGCGCCGGGGTAGACCTGCCGCGTGAAGGTACGGTCTTCGTATCGGTGCGCGACGGCGACAAGGATCGTGTGCTGACGGCCGTGCGCCTGCTCACCGAAATCGGCTTCAAGGTCATGGCGACCTCCGGCACTGCCCGCTTCCTCGCCGAAAACGGCATCGAGGCGATCAAGGTCAACAAGGTGCAAGAAGGCCGCCCGCATATTGAGGACGCCATCCGAAACCGCCAGGTCCAGCTGGTCATCAACACGACCGACGGCAACAAGGCGATCTCGGACTCGAAATCGCTGCGCCGCGCCGCTTTGATGCAGAAGGTACCCTATTATACGACCATGGCCGGCGCGCTTGCCGCCGCCCAGGCGATCAAGGCGCTCAAGCAGGGCCAACTCGAAGTGCGGCCGTTGCAGAGCTATTTCTGAGACGAGCCAACTGAAATATGAAGAAAGCCGGGCGACCCTGTCGCTCGGCTTTCTTCACGTTAGGTCAATAGCCACCGATGATCGGCAGCACCTCGCCGGTGATATAGCTGGAGCACTGTGGCGAGGCGAGGAAGACATAGGCCGGCGCGAGTTCCTCCGGCTGGGCAGGCCGTTTCATCGGCGTATTGGCGCCGAACTTGGCGACATCCTCAGCCTCCTTGTCGGAAGGGTTGAGCGGGGTCCAGACCGGTCCCGGTGCCACCGCATTGACACGGATGCCGCGCGGCACGAGCTGGCCGGCCAGCGACCGCGTGAAGGCGTGGATACCTCCCTTCGTCATCGAATAATCGAGTAGGTCCTTCGACCCTTCAAGGCCGGTGACCGAGCCGGTGTTGATGATCGCCGAGCCCGGTTTCATATGCGCAACAGCAGCCTGCGCCATGAAGAAATAGCCGTAAAGATTCGTCTTCAACGTTTCGTCGAAATGCTCCTCGGAGAGATCGAGAATATCCTTCGTATGCACCTGGAAGGCGGCATTGTTGACGAGGACGTCGAGCCTGCCGAGATCCTTGACCACGCATTTGACCGTTTGCGCGCAGAAAGCCTTGTCTTTGACATCCCCCGCGAAGGCGATGCAGCGCCTGCCCTCCGCCTCGACGGCGGCGATCGTCTCCTTCGCATCCTCACCTTCGGCAAGATGGGCGATGGCGACATCCGCACCCTCACGGGCAAAAAGCACTGCAACGGCGCGCCCGATACCGGAATCGCCGCCGGTGATCAGCGCCACCTTGCCCTTCAGCTTCTCCGAACCCTTGTAGAACGGCGCGTCATACATGGGCGGCGGATCAATCTTCGCCTCAATGCCGGGCTTGGCTTGATGCTGCTTGGGAAAGGGTGGCATGGGATAAAGCCGCGCGCCGGCCTGCATGGCCTCAGGCTCGTCGCTGCCAGCCTTTTCGTCGGCTTGGGCCACCTCGTCCTGGATATCGCGCTGCTTTGCGGCCGTGCGGGCGGATTGGCTGCGGTTCATGAGAGCCTCCTCAGAGTTCGGTAGGGCGGATATTGTCGACGCGAACTGTGCCGTCGACCACGCCGCGCGGGCCTTCAAGCGGATAGGTGCCGGCCGGCTCATCGACGACGGTGTAAAGTTTCTCGCTGCGGAAGGCGCTCGACGAGGTGGTAGAATTGCCGTCGCCGGGCAGCGCGTCGATCTCCATGAAATCCAGCTCCGCTTCAGCCGCAACGACGCGCGCATCCCCACTGGAGCGCGCCCGCACCACGACCTCGCCCTGGTTGGGCGCAAGATCCCAGTTCGGGTCGTTGGCAGCGGCGATCGGAATGAGGCGGTAGAGCTTCAGCTGTTCGGGATCCGAATAGTCGACAACAGGCGTCGGCGCATCCTGCCCCGGCGCGTTTTCATCGAAACCGACCGACCAGTCGCTGGCGCGTGCCGTCTCCGTGCCCTGTGGGTGAAGCGCGGCATCGTCGCTGCCGGTAATGGTGCGCGGCTTGGCGCTGGCGATACCGTCATTGCTGCGTGCGGCCTGCGATACGGCAAATTGCGGCACGGCAGCAGCCTCGATGATCTCCGTACGCCCCGTCTGAGCGGAAACGACCCTTTCGGCGCCCGGTACCGTGCGCGGCTCGACGGGCACCACCTGCTCGTCTTTCTCCTCATAGCCGACCTCGCGGCGCCCCGCGTCATGCATCGCCTGGTCGCCGGACACCTCGCCGGCAAACTGTTTGAAGTAGCCGGAAATCTTGTTCATCACACCCATGATCTGTTCCTCACAGTTTGGTTTCGAGGCGAGCCATTGCCGCCTTCAGGATGCCGCGCAGCTCGTTGTCTGCGATCTGCTGGACGGCGAAGGCGGCGTCGGGCTCGATGCCCGGATCCTCCTCGTGGTCCCTGACCGTTTCATTGTCCCGCGCCATGGCGACGAGCGCTGCGCGCGCGTCGGGTATTGCTGCGACGGTGCACACGAGTTCGACCAGCAGGCGCCGATGGGCGTTGATCCTGCCCTCGAGATGGATGGAATTGCCAATGGTCATGCCGCACCTCCCGCGATGTTTTGCTAACGGCAGCACCCGTGGATTGTTCCGGCACCTGTGGGCACGAGGCTGCCTGCGGCAAAAAAACTGGCTTTTGGCGGCCGCAATCTGCTATAAGCATCGTTCAAACGCTTTCGACGGTTCCGGGGATTCCTCTCCGGAGACCGTTTTCTTTTGCGTTCACGCAGGCGAAAGCTTGCGCGGCGCGGTCTGAAGGACGGGATAAAATGGTTGAAAAGGTACCGATGACTCACGGCGGTTTCGTCAAGCTGCAGGAAGAACTGCGCTGGCGTCAGCAGGAAGAGCGTCCGCGAATCATCGAGGCGATCGCCGAAGCGCGTGCCCATGGCGACCTTTCGGAAAATGCCGAGTACCATGCAGCCAAGGAAGCCCAGAGCCACAATGAAGGCCGCATTACGGAGCTGGAAGACTATGTCGCGCGCGCTGAGGTCATTGACCTCTCGAAAATGTCCGGCTCGAAGATCAAGTTTGGCGCCAAGGTGAAGCTCGTCGACGAGGACACCGAGGAAGAGAAGGTCTACCAGATCGTTGGCGACCAGGAAGCCGACGTGAAGCAGGGCCGCATCTCCATCTCCTCGCCCATCGCCCGCGCCCTTATCGGCAAGGAAGTCGGCGATTCGATTGAAGTGAACGCGCCCGGCGGCTCCAAGGCCTACGAGATTCTCGCCGTCACCTGGGGATAACAGCCGCCTCATGCCGTTTGTAGAGGACATGCGGGACGTCAACGTCATCGCACCGAATTTCAAACGCCGCCTGTCGGGCGTCACCTCTACGATCATCCAGCTCGTCCCGGTGCAGAACGCGCTTGGACAGAAGGTCGTGACGCTCGGGCCGGGATTGCCAGAGGCATTGCCGGCAATGCGGTGGCGCGACCTCCTCTGCCTCTGGCAGGCTCCGAGCGGGCGGTCGGCCCGCATCTGGCACGCCCGCCGCAACATCGAAATGCTGCCCGGCATTGTCTTGCGCGACGTGCTGCGTATGAAACTGAAGCTCGTCTTCACCTCCGCCTCGCAGCGTCGGCACAGCCGCTGGACGAGATTTCTCGTCGCCAGGATGAATGGCGTCATCGCGACAAGCCGCAGGACATCCTCATATCTCAGCGTACCGAACACCGTCGTGATGCACGGCATCGACATCAACAGGTTCTCGCCACCTGAAAACAGAGCTGCCGCCAAGGCGGCGTGCAACCTCGATCCCGGCCAGAAGATTGTCGGCTGCTTCGGCCGCGTTCGCCATCAGAAGGGCACCGACCTGTTTGTCGATGCGATGATCGACCTTCTCCCATCCCGGCCGGATTGGTCGGCCATCGTCGCCGGGCGGACGACCGCACAGCATGCCGCCTTCGACGCGGACCTCAGAAGAAGGGTCGAAGCCGCAGGGCTTTCCGGGCGCATCCTCTTCGTCGGGGAGCATACCGATATAAACCGATGGTATCGAGCACTTGACCTGTTCATCGCTCCTCAACGGTGGGAAGGCTTCGGCCTCACGCCGCTCGAGGCCATGGCGAGCGCCGTTCCGGTCGTCGCCTCCGACGTCGGCGCCTTCCCGGAGCTGATCGTCACCGGGGAACAGGAGACAGGCCTCATCGTCAAGGCAGCCGATCTTTCCGCCATGACCCAGGCAGCCCGCACCTTTCTTGATGACGACAGTCGGCGGGAGGCGGCCGGAGCGCGCGGCCGGCTTCACGTTGCGACCCGTTTTGCCATAGAAAATGAAGCCGCAGGCGTGAACCGCGTCTATATGTCCGCATTGGATGGCGGCCGAGCGTAACGCCTGATAGAGCGTCCGGCAAAGTCCAAAGGATATAGGATAAGAGATGGTCAACGTAGTCTGCATCAAATGGGGGACGCTTTACGGCCCCAACTACGTCAACAATCTACGGCGTGGCGTTGCCAAACATCTGAACCGACCCCACCGTTTCGTTTGTTTCACCGATGATCCCGCAGGACTCGACGGTGATATCGAGACCTTTCCGATCCCGGAACTCGGACTGCCTGAGGGGCATCAGGACCGTCGCTGGCGCAAGCTTGGCCTTTTTCATCGCGAGCTCGCGGACCTGACCGGCACGACGCTGTTCCTCGATCTCGACCTTGTAATTGTCAACGACATCGATTGCTTCTTCGACTATCCGGGTGAGTTCCTGATCATCCGCGACGACGACCTGTTTCGCGCAAAGCCATTGCGCAAGCTCAATCCCGCGCGCGACCGTTTCCTGCACTCCGTCGGAAACAGCTCCGTCTTCCGCTACGAGATCGGCGCACACAGCTATATTCTCGACGCCTACCTCGCCGACCCGGCCGCCGCGACGGCGAAGTACGAGATATCCCAGCAGTTTCAGAGCGCGCAGCTTGCCCAGCACGGACATCTGCAGTATTGGCCGCTTGAATGGTGCGTGAGCTTCAAGAATGCCTGCGTGCCGCGTCATCTCAAGAGTTACTGGCAGGCTCCTGTTTTACCCAAAGGCGCCCGTATCGTCGTGTTTGCCGGCGAACCGAAAATGGGCGACGTTCTCATCGGCAAGGGACAGAAATGGTACCGACGCATCGGGGACGTTACCTGGCTGCGCAATGCATGGAACGGATAAGCAGAGATGGCCAGGCCAATTTCCCCTCCCCCGCATTTCGATGACAAATCTCCCTGGGGAACGTATCGGCCCGGCCTCCTGACGGGGATGGCGCTGGCGCTGGCACATATTGTTCCGGGTGCCTTGAAACCCCTTGCTGTCGTTCTGCGACGGAACGTGAAGTATCACCGGGCGCAACCTCTCGACTTGGAAATCCGCGGCCTGAAGCTGAGACTTTTGCCACGGGGCAACATTTCCGAAGAAAAGTATTATACGAGCCCACGGCTTTTCGACCCGGCAGAATTTTCGGTACTCGAACGTGCTTTGAAACCGGGCGGTGTCTTCATCGATATCGGCGCGAATGCCGGGATTTATAGTCTTCATGCACATAACTGCATGAACGGTCGCGGCCGTATTCTCGCCGTCGAGCCGGATTCGGAAATGGCGCGGCGCCTTGCGTTCAATCTTCGGACAAACAACCTGCGCGATATCGAGATTATTCCGCTGGCGCTCAGCGATCGTGAAGGCTTTGCGGATTTCTTCGTCAATCCCAACCAGCGTGGCACCAACACGCTCGAAACGAACTCGAAAGCCGGACCGGCTCGTCAGACACAAACCGTTCGCGTACAGGTTGGAACTCTGCTCGCCTTGTTGCAGAGCAAAAAGATAGAAAAAATTGATGCCCTCAAGATCGACGTGGAAGGTTACGAGCACGCCGTCTTCGGCCATTTCTTCGCCAATGCGCCTGCATCCCTGTTCCCACGCGTCATCATTTGTGAATTCAGCCCTGACAGCGCTGGCGGAACGGCGAAGCTGCTTGAGGCTGCCGGTTATCGATGCAGCCGGAAGACAAACTTGAATCTGATCTATGAATGTGGCTGACCCATCATGCGGACCAGCGTCCTTATCTCGACCTATAATGCGACGGCCTGGCTGGAAAAGGTCCTTTGGGGCTATTTTAACCAAACCGTTCTCGATTTTGAAATCATTATCGCCGACGACGGTTCGAAGCCCGAGACGGCAGCATTGATCGCGCGGATTTCCGCGGAGAGCCCAGTGCCGATCGTCCATGTCTGGCAACAGGACGACGGTTTTCAAAAATGCCGTATCCTCAACAAATCCATTGCGGTGAGCACTGGCGAGACCTTGTTCATCACGGATGGCGACTGTGTTCCCCGTCCAGATACGATCGAAGCCCACAGGCGTCTGGCGAGACCTGGCCACTTCCTGAGTGGCGCATACTTCAAGCTACCGGAAAACGTGTCGAAGCGCATCGATAGGACAAGCGTTGAGACAGGCCAGGCCTTCACCATGTCATGGCTCGTGCGCAACGGCATGCGTCCTAACAGCAAGTATCTCAAGCTGTTGATAAAACCGCCGTTTGATACCCTGTTTAACTTTCTCTCACCGGCCCGCAGGACCTGGAATGGACACAATGCTTCCTGTCTCAAGGCGGATGCGGTCAGGATCAACGGTTTCAACGAGGACATGCAATACGGAGGCCTCGACGTGGAGTTCGGCCTTCGGCTTCAACATTCCGGTATCAAGCATCGCCATATACGCTATTCCACCCTAATGCTTCATCTGCATCACGGCCATGGCTACGTAACACCGGAAATGCGGCTCAACAGCCGGCGTGTGAAGGAGAATACGCGCTCGCAAAAGCTTATATGGGCCGAACGCGGGCTGGATCAGTGGCGCAGCGCAGACGGCAGCGCGAAGCTTGGCGAACAGGACCGCGTGACACGTTATCCTACCGTCGGTCGAAATTGACAGCAGTCTAGAAGCGCAGATAACTCGCAAGAGGAAGCCGGGATGGCACGTAAGAAAACCAAATTAGAGGCTTTCTTCTCCTTTAGCCGACATCGCAAGCGCTGGGGTGCCGGCAAACATAGCGGGCTTGCAAACGATCTCGAACCATTGAAGCACACGCTGATCGAGCAAAGCGACCAGGTGGCGAGAACCCATCATATTGCCTCGCTCGACGAACATCTCGCCAATCTTCGGGTCGAATTCGCCGGGCAACCGGAGTTACTTTACGAACACGGCAAACTCATCATCTTGATCCGTCGCGGATTCGAAATTGCGCAAAATTATGCACGCTTCCGCCGTCTTTGGGACGAGGAAAGCGCCTTTCTCTGTGAAAAGCTCAATTTGCGCTGGCTGGTTTCAGCCGCCGACACAATCGCAGACCATGATTCCGACATGGGGCAGCGGGCGATTGGCATGGTTACCTCTACGCTGGCCAATACTGTCAAAATCTATGAAACCGATCGGTTCCTCTTCGGCACGTCTTCCAAGGACCCCCTACCTGCGCGCATGGAAGATCTGGAACAAAACCGACGCAACCTGTTTGACGGCATGCGCCTTTTTCTCGTCGGCTCGGACGATACGCTGCGTAACATGCGCTGGAGGCTGGAGCCGTTCTTTTCGCAGGGTGCGGCCGGTGAACTGGCCCGAACCGTCTATGATCGCATGCAGGTGCATGACACAGCATTTTCGCGCCTGCGCAACCTGCATCACCGTGACCGAACGCGCTGGTGGTAGCGCAACGTTACAACTCCACCAGCCCAACCTTCTTGACCTGCCGGATCGTCAGCATCGTGCGCACGGTGTCGACCTGCGCGTTGGCGGTAAGCTCCTCGATGACGAAGTCCTGGAAGCGGGTCAGGTTTTCGGCGACGCAATGGAGCAGGAAATCGCTGTCGCCGGAGACCATCCAGGCTTGGCGGACCATCGGCCATTCGCCGGTCGCCGCGGCGAAGGCCTTGAGGTTGGCTTCAGACTGATGCTTGAGGCCGACCATGCAGAAGGCGACGAGGTCGTAGCCGAGCGCGGGAGCATTCAGCATCGCGGTGTAGCCCTCGATGATGCCGGCTTCTTCGAGCTTGCGCACCCGCCGCAAGCAGGGCGGCGCGGAGATGCCGGCGCGCGCGGCCAGCTCCACATTGGTCATCCGGCCATCGGCCTGGAGCTCCTTCAGGATACGGATGTCGATGGCGTCGAGTTCGGCGCGAAACATAGGGACGTAAAAACCTTTCGGAATGGCGACCGGAAGTGATCCGAATCGCCGCATCAGCGCAACATTGTTACCGCAAGCGGCACAAATATGTCACGCAGCTTCGCTTGCCTGTTGGCAAAGCGTCCACAACACTTGAAACTGGGCGCACTCCCCTCATAAATGAGCATTGAACAACGACACAAAGGCCTTGGCCCTGACGCATAGCGCGGGCAGGCCGAATGAGGGGCATTTTGCCCTGAAAGGAAGACCAATGTCCGCCCGCCATGTGAAGGTGCTGATCATCGGATCCGGCCCCGCCGGTTACACCGCCGCCATCTATACCGCCCGTGCCATGCTGGAGCCGGTGCTGATCGCCGGCATGGAACAGGGGGGCCAGCTGATGATCACCACCGATGTGGAGAACTATCCGGGTTATGCCGATCCGGTTCAGGGTCCGTGGATGATGGAGCAGATGCTCAAGCAGGCGGAGCATGTCGGCGCCGAGATCGTCAACGATCTCGTCACCCATGTCGACCTCGACGTGCGCCCCTTCCGCATCTCCACCGACAGCGGCACCGAATGGACCGCCGATGCGCTGATCATCGCCACCGGCGCCAAGGCGAAATGGCTCGGCATCGATACCGAACACAAGTTCATGGGCTTCGGCGTTTCGGCCTGCGCCACCTGCGATGGCTTCTTCTACCGCAACAAGGACGTCATCGTGGTCGGTGGCGGCAACTCTGCCGTGGAAGAGGCGCTTTACCTCTCCAACCTCGCCAAAACCGTCACCGTGGTGCACCGCCGCGATTCCTTCCGCGCCGAACGCATTCTTCAGGAACGCTTGTTCGCCAAGGAAAACGTCAAGATCGTTTGGGATCATGAAGTCGTGGAATATCTCGGCACTGATCCGAAGCCGCCGATGCCGGCCTCGGTCAATGGCGTGAAGCTGCGCAACGTCAAGACCGGCGAGACGCGTGACGTGGTAACCGACGGCGTGTTCGTCGCCATCGGCCATGCGCCGGCCGTCGACCTCTTCAAGGGCAAGCTGCGTCAGAAGCCAAACGGCTATCTCTGGACGGCGGCCGATTCCACGGCAACGGACATGCCGGGCGTCTTTGCCGCAGGCGACGTCACCGACGATATCTATCGCCAAGCGGTTACGGCCGCCGGAATGGGATGCATGGCGGCCCTTGAAACCGAAAAATACCTTGCAGGTCATATGCCTGTCGCAATTGCGGCCGAGTAGAAGCCGCCAACAAAGGGGGCGGTGACGCCCTCATGGGAACAGTTGAATCAGCGACCGGGCGGGAAGCGAGCGCTCCCCGCCTAACAGACATATGGGGGATAGAATGGCGCTCGACTGGGACAAGCTGCGGATCTTTCATGCCGCAGCCGAGGCCGGCTCCTTCACGCATGCGGCCGACAAGCTGCACCTTTCGCAATCGGCCATCAGCCGACAGGTGAGCGCGCTCGAGCAGGATGTCGGCATCAAGCTCTTCCATCGCCACGCCCGCGGCTTGATCCTCACCGAACAGGGCGAAATCCTCTACCGCACCGCGCATGACGTGCTGATGAAGCTCGAAGGCGTGCGCGTGCAACTGACGGAAAACACCGAGAAGCCGAGTGGCAAGCTACGCATCACCACGACGGTCGGCCTCGGCCAGGGCTGGCTAACGGACAAGGTGCAGGAGTTCCTGGCGCTCTATCCCGATATGCAGGTGCAGCTCATCCTCGACAACGAGGAACTGGACGTGAACATGCGCCACGCGGACTGCGCCATCCGCCTGCGCGAGCCGCAGCAGTCGGATCTCATCCAGCGCCGACTGTTCACCGTGCATATGCATATCTATGCAGCCCCCTCCTATATCAACCGGTACGGCGAGCCGCAGTCGATCGACGACCTCGACAATCACAAGATCATCACCTTCGGCGAACCGGCGCCGAATTATCTGCTCGATGTGAACTGGCTGGAGATCGCCGGGCGCGATTCCGACAATCCCCGCCCCTCGGTGCTGCAGATCAACAGCCAGACCTCGATCAAGCGCGCAGCGCTGCTCGGTATCGGCATCGCGATGCTGCCGGACTATATTGTCGGGCGCGATCCGGGACTTATCCAGCTGCCCGTGAGCGCCGACATTCCCTCCTTCGATACCTATTTCTGCTATCCGAGCGAGATGAAAAACTCTGCGAAGCTGAAGGTTTTCAGAGACTTCATCGTGGCCAAGGCGCGCAACTGGAACTTCTGAGACGGGCATTTGGGAAGGCCTGCGCCTCACGCATGGCTGGCATGCACATTAAAAGATTGATGTATGCCCAAAAAACCATCATATCGCCCGCAGCTGATGCATTTCGGTGGCTTTTTCCTCCCAGTGCCACCGCACCAGCTGTTCCCCTCTGGAGGTTTTATTACCTTCAAAACTATAAAGGGCCCAAGTTCATCTTGCGGCCCTCTTTTTTTGCCTTGAGACAGGCGAAACAGATTTTCAACCGTGCCACGAAAGTTGGCACGCGCTTCTCTTGAAGAAACGCAAGCCCTACCCCATATTCATTTCAGCCAATGCACATGCGGTCTTTCTCCTCCCAGTGCCGCGCGTTGGCTGTTCCCCTCTGGAGGTTCTAAACCTTCAACCTTGCAGGGCCCAAGCTTCGCTTGTGGCCCTCTTTTTTTACCGATTTTTCTTTGAGATTTTCCGAAGTCCCCTTGTATCGGCTAAGCGCGAACCCAATATCGGTATTATCCGATATAAAAATCGCCGAGAACCGATGGATATGACCGAACCCGATACCGACGAAATTCTCAAGGCGCTTGCCCATCCGAAGCGACTGGAGATTCTGGCCTGGCTGAAGGAGCCACAGGTCCATTTCGCCGGCCAGGAACATCCGCTTGAATTCGGCGTTTGCGCCGGTCAGATCGAAAAACGCTGCGACCTCTCGCAGTCCACTGTTTCCGCCCATCTCGCCACCCTGCAGCGTGCCGGTCTCGTGACGACGCGCAAGGTCGGCCAATGGGTATTCTTCAAACGCGACGACGAAAAGATCGCGGCCTTTCTCCACCACATCAACAGTGCGCTTTAGGCGCATAAACTCTCCCAGCCAGAAGAAGGACCTCCCATGACCTCGCTCTTCGACCCCATCAAGATCGGCGATATTCAGCTCGCCAACCGCATTGTCATGGCGCCGCTGACGCGCAATCGTTCGCCGGGCGCCGTGCCGAACACACTCAACGCCGCCTATTACGAACAACGTGCCTCCGCAGGCCTGCTGATCACGGAAGCCACCGCCATTTCCCACCAGGGCCAAGGCTATGCCGACGTGCCGGGCCTCTACAAGCCGGAGGCGCTCGAGGGCTGGAAGCAGGTGACGAACGCCGTCCACAAGGCGGGTGGTAAAATCGTCGTGCAGATGTGGCATGTCGGCCGGATCTCGCATGACACGCTACAGCCGAACGGTGGCAAGCCGGTCGCTCCCTCGGCGATCCGCGCCAAGTCCAAGACCTATCTGATCAACGCCGACGGCACCGGCAGCTTCGCCGAAACCTCCGAGCCGCGCGCTCTGGAAAAGGACGAGCTTCCGGGCATCATCGAGGATTATCGCCGCGCAGCCCGCGCAGCCGTGGACGCCGGCTTCGACGGCGTCGAGATCCACGCCGCCAATGGCTACCTGATCGACCAGTTCCTGCGTTCGGGCAGCAACCAGCGTAACGACGAATATGGCGGCTCGATCGAAAACCGCGCCCGCCTGCTCTTCCAGGTGGTCGATGTCATCACAAAGGAAATCGGCGCCGGCCGCACCGCGATCCGCATTTCCCCGGTCACGCCGGCCAACGATGCCTTCGATCCGAACCCGCAGCCGCTCTTCACCCATGTGGTCGAAGGTCTTGCCAAGTATGACCTCGCCTATGTCCACATCATCGAAGGCGCCACCGGCGGTTCGCGCGAGCACCAGCAGGGTGACACGGCCTTCGACTACGCAGCACTCCGCGCAGCCTACACGGCGGCCGGCGGCAAGGCAGCGTGGATGGTCAACAATGGTTATAACCGGGAACTGGCCATCGACGCCGTTGAGGAAGGCAAGGCCGACCTCGTCGCCTTCGGCAAGCTCTTCATCGCCAATCCCGACCTCGTTGAGCGCCTGAAGAACGACACCGTGCTGAACGCCCCGGATCAGGCCACCTTTTACGGCGGCGGCGCCAAGGGCTATACCGACTATCCGGCGCTGGAAAACGTCGCTTGACGCCTTGCACCTTCGCGGTGGTCGCCAGCCTTTTCGATCGGCCTCGCCTCACGAGGGCCGGATAGGAAAGACGCAATAGCCACCGGACGCCCGCGGAATCCTGCTCCGCGGGCGTTTTCTTTTTGCCCGCCTCGTCTAAATCTATAAGGAGACAGTCGAGGAACCCACCGCCCATGCTCTTAAGCCTCCTGAAGGAACGTTTCCTGTTCGTCGGCCTCGCCGCCGCGATCCTCGCCTATGCGACGGAGCACAGCCTTCTGGAGATGGGGCGCCTTCCGGTATTGATCGCCGCCTTCGCGCTGGTCGCCGCCATCATCCTCGTTTCGACGCGCATCGCGCACCATGCGGAAATCCTCGCCTCCAAGGTCGGCGATCCCTATGGCACGATGATCCTGACGCTGGCCGCCGTGCTGGTGGAGGTCGTGGTGCTCGCGATCATGATGCAGGGCGAGAGTTCGCCGACGCTGGTGCGCGACACGATCTATGCCGCCGTGATGCTGGATATCAATGGCATCCTCGGCCTTGCCGCCCTGCTCGGCGGCATCCGCCACGGCGAGCAGCCCTACAACGACGATTCGGGAAAGACCTATGGCGTGATGATCCTGACGGCCATGGGCATTTCCATGGTCGTGCCGGAATTCGTGCCGCGCGAGAGCTGGCATGTCTATTCCGCCTTCACCATCGGCGCGATGATCGCGCTCTACGGCGTCTTCCTGCGCATGCAGGTCGGGCCGCACAGCTATTTCTTCAGCTACGCCTATCCCCGCGCCGAGCGCAAGGAAGGCCTGCCGAGCAAGGCGCCGGATGACAGCGAGCCCGCCACCCTCTCCATCGTCATCATCGTCATCGGCGTGGCATTGATCGGCGCACTCGCCGAGGTCATGTCCGTGCTGCTCGGCGCCGGCCTCAAGGGAACGGGCGCGCCGCCGGCGCTGATGGCCGTCATTGTCGCCGCAATCTCCGCAGCACCGGAAATCCTGACGGCGCTGCGTGCAGCGCTCGCCAACCGCATGCAGTCCGTCGTCAACATCGCCATGGGCGCGTCGCTCTCGACGGTCATCCTGACGGTTCCCGTCATGGAGGCGATCGCGCTTTATACCGGCCAGCCCTTCGTCATGGCCATGTCGCCGACCCAGACGGTGATGGTCACGATCACCCTGATCGCCGCTGCCATCAACCTAAACGACGGGGAGACCAACGCCATCGAGGGCATGACGCATTTCATCCTCTTCGCCACCTTCGTCATGCTGACGATGATCGGGCTCTAACAAAAAACCCGCCGTTTCCGGCGGGTTCTTCATGTTGCTTGTGAAGTCGCTTACTTGCAGGCGGCGCAGAAGCGCTGGATGCGCTTGCCGGCTTCCTCGAGTTGGGCTTCCGACGTTGCATAAGAGATGCGGAAGTTCGGGCCGAGGCCGAAGGCCGAGCCGTGCACCACGGCCACACCTTCCGCTTCCAGCAGTTCCGAGACGAAGTCCTCGTCGGTCTCGATGACCTTGCCCGACGGCGCGGTCTTGCCGATCAGACCCTTGCAGGACGGATAGACGTAGAAGGCACCTTCCGGCGACGGGCACTCAATGCCCTTGGCCTGGTTGAGCATGGAGACGATGAGGTCGCGGCGCCCCTCGAAGATCTTCTTGTTTTCCGGAATGAAGTCCTGCGTGCCGTTCAGCGCCTCGACGGCGGCCCACTGGGCGATCGAGCAGGCGCCCGACGTCTGCTGGCCCTGGATCATGTCCATGGCCTTGATCAGGTTGAGCGGGCCGGCCGCATAGCCGATACGCCAGCCGGTCATCGCATAGGCCTTGGAAACGCCGTTCATGGTGAGCGTGCGGTCATAGAGGCCGGGCTCGACTTCGACCGGAGTGGCGAACTTGAAGTCGCCATAGGTCAGGTGCTCGTACATGTCGTCCGTCAGCACCCAGACATGCGGATGGCGCATCAACACGTCCGTCAGCGCCTTCAGTTCGTCATGGCTGTAAGCTGCACCCGACGGGTTGGACGGCGAGTTGAAGATGAACCACTTGGTCTTCGGCGTGATCGCCTTTTCCAGGTCTTCGGCCTTCAGCTTGAACTTGTTTTCCTGGGTCGTCGCGACGAAGACCGGCGTGCCGCCGCACAGCGAGACCATTTCCGGGTAGGAAACCCAGTAAGGTGTCGGGATAACGACTTCATCGCCCGGATTCATCGTCGCCATGAAGGCGTTGAAAAGAATCTGTTTTCCGCCCGTGCCGACGATGGTCTGCGCGGCGGTGTAGTCGAGACCGTTCTCACGCTTGAACTTCTTGACGATGGCGTCGCGCAGTTCCGGGATACCGGCGACCGGCGTGTACTTCGTCTCCCCGCGGTTGATCGCGTCGATGGCGGCCTGCTTGATATTTTCGGGCGTGTCGAAGTCGGGTTCACCGGCGCCAAGCCCGATGACGTCGCGGCCTTTGGCTTTCAGTTCGCGCGCTTTCTGGGAAACGGCGATGGTGGCGGAAGGCTTCACACGGGAAAGGGCGTCGGCAAGAAAGGCCATGATGGAGATGTCCTCATCGGGTTCAAAGGCGGCTCAGCCATGGACCCGGAGCACCGGGCTCCATAGCGGTTAGGTCTATGTCGAATGTGCGCAAGTCTTGCAAGCGCAATGGGCAAAAAAAGCGGGAAATCCGGGCATGGTGGCAAATTTTCATGAGCGCCATCAACGGATCGAATGGATCGGGCGCCGCAGAGAAAACAAAAACACCAATAGGTTGAAATAACAAGAAACCATTAAGATTCTTACGCGAAAGATTAAGCTGACATTAATAGCTGGGGCATAGAATTGCGCCGTCGGGATCGTCCAACCGAATGGTGCGCTGCATGAGCATCTTTTCCAATCTCGTCCGGCAGCCGGACGGCGCTTTCAGTGCCCGCTTCGGGCCCTATCTCCTGCAATCCGCTCTCCAGCCGATCTTTGCCGAGCGCGCCGATGGCAGCCTGCAGATCGCCGCGCTGAAGGGGCTCGTCCGCGCCAGCATCAACGATGTGCTCTGCTCGCCGGCCGACTTCTTTCACTATGTGCCGGAGGAAGAGCGCGCCGCCGTCGACGGCTTGTGCCGCAGCTTGCATATCCTGAATGCGGGCGCGCTGGGGCGCCGCGATGTCTCGCTCATCGTCAATTTCAACGGCGGGCTTTACGCAACGCCGGAGGCCATTCGTCATGAGGTCGAGCGGCTGCGGCTCGCCGCCCACCAGGCGGGCATGCCGCCGGCCTGCATCGCGTGCGAAATTCGCGAGCACCTCGAAGGCGACCCTGATGTGCTGGCCCATTTTGCCGAGCGGCTGCACGAGGGCGGCTTCTCCATCGCCATCGATGATTATACCGGCGAAGACCGGGACCTCGGCCGCCTGCAGCGCCTTCAGCCGCAATTCGTGACCTTCGACCCCGCCTGGCTTCAGGAATTCTCGAAAAACTCCGCGGGCCTCGCACTGCTGCGGGTCCTCGTCAGCCAGTTTAGCCACAAGAACATCCACGCCATCGTGACCGGCATCGAGGATGCCGACATGATCGCCCGCTGCCGCGACATGGGTGGGCCGCTGATGCAGGGCTACCTGCTCGCCCGCCCGGAACTTGCCCCGACGAATTTCAATCTCACCTTTCCGGAGCTTGACGACGATGCCCTTGAAACGGTCGGTGACACACCCGCCGCAAGCCCTGTTGCAGCGCCTGAACCGCGTGCCCTGCGGCCCGTCCGGCAATTCGGCAAAAGAGGCGTCTAAGACGGGAAGCGGGAGCAGTCTATTCGCCGGAAGAGGCTGAAATCCCCGCTTTTTTGACCCGCCATCTTTTCGCCGCAATAAATGTCGGGCCTTGCCGTAATTCGGTCCTTGTCGCGCCGATTTCGGCGGGCTTTTTCACCATCACGACAACAGAGAAAACTGGGGGACGCGATGTTTCTGGATGACGAGAAAGTGGGCAGCAGGCCCAAGGCGCGTGAATCCCGCGCCCTATTCCTGATTGCCATGACCGCCCTGGTCGCCTGCGCCATCATGGTCGTCGGACTGATGTCGCCGCCGGCGACCGCCCCCGGGCTCGATGCCATCACCACCTCGGGCATCCCGGCCGCCGCCTCGCAGGTCGATCCCGCGCAAAAGTGAGCCGCCGCACCGGCATCGCCCTTGAAAGCCGCCCGCCTCTGGGCCAGTTAACGGCAAAGGGCGGGAGAATGCGATGCGACGGCGCGGACTATATATGAACGGCATTTTTGCACACGCGGTGATCCCCGTCCTCCTCGCCGCCGCCATCGGCACCGCAAAGGCCGCAGATCCCGTCGAAATTCCCAGCAAGAAAGTTCCGCTCATCGTCGAAACCCTCGCGACGGGCCTCGAACAGCCCTGGTCCGTCGAGGTCCTGCCCGACGGCAGTTTCATCGTCTCGGAAAAGCGGGGCACGCTGCGTCTCGTGAAGGACGGCAAGGTTTCGGCGCCGATCGCTGGCGTGCCGCCCGTCTCGACGGAGGGCCAGGGCGGCCTGCTCGACATCGCGCTCGCGCCTGACTTCACCACCAGCCGCACCCTCTATTTTACCTATAGTGCCCGCGGCGACGGCGGTGCGGGCACGGCGCTTGGCAAGGCGCGGCTATCGCAGGATGGTGCGCGGCTTGAGGACGAAACGCGCCTGTTTCTGATGAGCCGCCTCACCCCCCAGGGCCAGCATTTCGGCTCGCGCATCGCCATCGCCAAGGACGGCAGCCTGTTCTTCGGCATCGGCGACCGGGGCGAGGAAATGCGTGCGCAGGATCCGCGCGACCACGCCGGCGCCATTCTGCACATCAATCCGGATGGCACGCCGCATGCCGACAATCCTTTCGTCGGCACCGCCAACGGCCTTCCGGAAATCTGGTCCAAGGGGCACCGCAACCCGCAGGGCCTGACCATCGATGCCAAGGACGGCACGCTGCTGTCCGCCGAGCACGGCGCTCGCGGCGGTGACGAGGTGAACACGCCACAGCCTGGCCGCAACTACGGCTGGCCGCGTGTTTCCTATGGGCGGCACTACTCCGGCGCGGAGTTCGAGCTCGGCTCGACGGCAAAAGGCTTCGAACAACCACTCTATTACTGGGATCCGTCCATCGCACCCGGCGCCATTGCGGTCTATCATGGCGCTATGTTCCCGGAATGGGACGACAATCTTCTGGTCGCGGCACTGAAATTCCAGTTGCTCGCCCGGCTGGAGCGGGATGAAAGCGGCGCGGTCGTCTCCGAGGAACGGCTGTTCGACGGCGAATTCGGCCGCATCCGCGACGTCGTCGTCGCCCCTGACGGCGCGCTCCTGGTCCTGACCGATGACCAGGGAACGTTGCTGCGCGTCTCGCGCTCGACAGCAACGGAGTAACCCGCTCCGGTTAAACATCGCCGACTAGCTATACTGGCAGCGCACTCCTCCTCAGTGCAATGCTTGCCGTAGAACTGCTGAGGGAACTACTCAAAGGCCCCCGCCGCACCCGCGCGATCGAAGTATGCCCCTGTCGCTGCACCGCCACATGTCCTTTGGCGCCGCAATATAAAATCATACAAAATCAGGCAAATCCCCGTAAAAACTGCGGGATTTTTCGGCAATCGCCTGGAAATTGGCCAAAGTGAGGCATGTCCGGCGCATGATAAAACTTTTGCTTGCCAATTCAACACAAACACATCAATCTTGCGCCGTTCGGGCAATTTGCGAACATGGGAAGACCTTGAATAAAAGCGCGCCGGAGACGCGAAACAATTCCGGGCAGCCAAGATCTGGACGGTTCCCCAGGGAACGGTGCGGTTGGCTGGCTGCGGTGAAAACAGGACCCTTTCCTCAACCTCGAGAACTGCCTGCCTAACGCCCTCCGGGGCAAAACTATATGCTGCCCGCCGCCAATATACGGGCAGAGAGAAAAGGACCTGACGCATGGCCGAGACTGGCACTGTAAAATTCTTCAACACCGAAAAGGGCTTTGGCTTCATCAAGCCCGACAACGGTGGTGCGGACATCTTCGTACACATTTCCGCTGTACAGGCTTCCGGCCTGAACGGCCTTTCCGAAAACCAGAAGGTAAGCTTCGACACGGAACCCGATCGCCGCGGCAAAGGCCCGAAGGCGGTTAACCTGCAGATCGACGGCTGAGCCGGAACAATCTCAGGATTTTCAAGTTGAAGCCCGGCAGAGATGCCGGGTTTTTTCGTTCAGCCTCCGTTCAGCCTTACTTGGCTAGTTTGCTACCTATCGAACCGGCAGAGGGCCGGATCAAAAGGATCGACGTCATGAACAAAGTCCTCAAGACAATCGTGCTTTCGCTTGCCGTTGCCGCAACGACGCTCACCGCCACGGCAGGCGTCGTCGAAGCACGCGATCGCAACCGGGATGGCTATTGGCGTGAAGGTGACAGCGGTTACCGCGACGACTACCGTCCGCGCCGTCATCACCGCGGCCATGGCGACCGCGACGCCCTCGTCGGCGGCGCGCTCGGCCTCGCCACCGGCGTGATCATCGGCGGGGCGCTGGCCAGCCAGCCGCGCTATGTGGAACCGGACTATTATCCGGAGCCCGAACCCCGCGTGATCTACCGCCGCCAGCCGGTCTACACCCCGAGCTACGAGCCCTGGACCCAGTCCTGGTACGATTACTGCTCGCAGCGCTATCGGTCGTTCAATCCGCAGAGCGGCACCTATGTCGGCTATGACGGTCGCGAACACTTCTGCACCGCCGGCTGATCCCGGCACGCAGTCCATCAAAAAAGGCGGGCGCCACGAGGCGCCCGCCTTTTTGTTTCAAAGCCCCTTGAAAAAGGGGTTTGTGCGTCGTTCCTCGCCAATCCGGCCACCTGGCCCATGGCCGCAAAGAAAGCCGACCTCGTCACCCAGCGGAAAAACCTTGTCGCGGATCGAATCTAGCAATTGCTGATGGTTGCCGCCCGGGAGATCGGTCCGGCCAATCGAGCCCTGGAACAGCACGTCGCCGAGATGGGCAAAACTCTGGTTGCGGTTGAAATAGATGACGTGGCCCGGTGCATGGCCCGGCGTGTGATAGACTTCGAATTCGTGTTCGCCGAAGGAGACCGTATCACCGTCTTCCAGCCAGCGATCCGGCACGACATTGCTGACCTTCATCGGCACACCGAACATCGAGGCCTGTGCCTCCAGCCGCTGTAGCAGCGAGAGATCGTCCTTGTGCGGACCGATGATGTCGAGGCCGAGCGCGTCCTTCAGTTCCTTCGCACCGCCGGCGTGATCGATATGGCCGTGCGTCAGCCAGATCGCCTTCAAGGTGATGCCGTTCTGCTTGACGGTGTCGAGGATGACCTCGACGTCGCCGCCCGGATCGACGATCACGCCCTCCTTCGTCTCCGTATCGAAGAGAATGGTGCAGTTCTGTTGGAAGGGGGTGACGGGAATGATACCCGCCTGAAGCATGCCCATGGGGTCCTCGCTGGATTGCCGCGTTGCGACCGGTATAGCCGCTGCATAACACGAAGACCAAGATGAATTAACGCAGGCTCGCCATCTCCTGCGAGCCGGCTTGGACCGGACCGATCGCGAGTGTGGGCGAAACAGTGGAAAAGAGCAGCGCGACGACGGCGAGATTGATTGCGACGTAAACAAAAGCCAGCGGGCGGAGGCTGGCGGCGACGGTGTTCTGCTGTTTCGAATTGCGCTGCATTGGTCTGTTCCCTGAACTTCGCGTGGCGGCGATACGCGCCATCTGTTGTCTCGTGTTTACAACGGTTCAGGAGTCCAGGCTGTTCCGGCAGGAACAGCTAATACAGGCGAATGTGGCATGAATGCCACAGTGTTCAAAGCGGCAGGGCTGTCGTCTCCTTCAACGTGTCGAGCACGATCGCCGTCTTCACATGCGAGACGGATTCATGCGGCAGCAACACGTCGTTGACGAAAGCCGACAGCGCCTTGAGGTTCGGCACCACCACCTTGATGATGTAATCCATCTCGCCCGTCAACGAATAGGCTTCCAGTACCTCCGGCAGATTGGAGATGAGCTTGGCGAACCGCACTGCATTGTCGCGGTTGTGTGTCGCCAGGGTCACCGTTACGACAATGACGATACCGAGATCGAGTTTTTCGCGGTCGAGCTCCGCCCGGTAGGCGCGGATAATGCCCTCCTCCTCCAGCCGTATACGCCGGCGAGAACATTGGGAGGGCGAGAGATTGACGCGCTCTGAAAGCTCGTTGTTCGTCAGGCGAGCATCCTCCTGCAGATGCGCGAGCAGTTTACGGTCGAAAGCGTCGAGCTGCACGGATTCACCCCTTCAACATTAATTCATGCATGAAACTCGCACGAATTTGCAAAAGCGCAAGCACTATGCACGCACATTGCATGACAAACGCGCCATACTGCCCTTCATGGATTTCGTGGAGGACGAACGATGGGCCCTTTCCCGCATGATGCACCGACGGCAGTGATCTCGGCCGATAACCCGGCCGGCACCGATGGCTTCGAGTTTGTCGAGTTCGCCCATCCCGAGCCGGAAAAGCTTGAAGAGCTGTTCTCCCGCATGGGCTATAGCAAGGTGGCGACACACCGCACGAAGGCGATCTCCGTCTGGCGCCAGGGTGACATCAATTACATCGTCAATGCCGAGCCCGGCTCCCATGCCATGACCTTCGCCGGAGAGCACGGCCCCTGCGCCGCCTCGATGGCCTGGCGCGTGGTCGATGCCAAGCATGCTTTCGAGCACGCCGTCGCCAAGGGCGCGACGCCCTATGACGGCAACGACAAGGCGCTCGACGTTCCCGCCATCGTCGGCATCGGCGGCTCGCTGCTCTATTTCATCGAAAAGTATGGCGCCAAGGGTTCCGCTTATGACGCGGAATTCGAATGGACGGGCGAGCGCGACCCGAAGCCCGCCGGTGTCGGCTTCTACTTCCTCGATCACCTCACCCACAATGTCTATCGCGGCAACATGGACACGTGGTGGGATTTCTACCGCGAGCTCTTCGGCTTCAAGCAGATCCACTTCTTCGACATTGACGGCCGCATCACCGGCCTCGTGTCGCGCGCCATCACCTCGCCCTGCGGCAAGATCCGCATTCCGCTCAACGAATCCAAGGACGAGACGAGCCAGATCGTCGAGTATCTGAAGAAGTACAAGGGCGAAGGCATCCAGCATATCGCCGTCGGCACGGACGCGATCTATGACGCCACCGACAAGCTCGCCGCCAACGGCATGAAATTCATGCCCGGCCCGCCGGATAACTATTACGACCGCTCCTATGTCCGCGTCGTCGGCCATGAAGAGCCGGTCGAGCGCATGAAGAAGCACGGCATCCTGATCGATGGCGAAGGCGTCGTCGATGGCGGCATGACGAAGATCCTGTTGCAGATCTTCTCCAAGACCGTTATCGGGCCGATCTTCTTCGAATTCATCCAGCGCAAGGGTGACGAAGGCTTCGGCGAAGGCAATTTCCGCGCGCTCTTCGAATCCATCGAGGAAGACCAGATCCGCCGGGGCGTCATCGCAGCAGAATAAAAACCGCGGCAACCAAGCCATGCGGGGAAGGAAGAGGCGGCCGTTTTGCGGCCGCCTCTTTACATTCGTCACACCTGAAAAACCCGGTGCACTTCGTACACGGGCAAATTGACTTATCCCAAAATTATCCGCACGTTGCAGATGCCGAATTTTTCGGCAACGGGTGCGCGCGCTCCAGATCGCGCCCCGGTAGCGAGGCAAGTGTCCAACCCGGCACTCTCTTTCCGGGCGGACCTTTCGGAGGGGAAGTCATGGAAGCATTGATGCCCATCATCACGCAGATCATCGCCGGCGCCGTTGGCGGCAACGTGGCGGGTGCAGCCCTGAAACAGGCGGCCGTGAGCGTGATCGTCCGCACCATCGTCGGCGCCATCGGCGGAATCGGCGGCGGTTTTCTTCTCCAGATGCTCGGCGGCGAAGCCGGACTTTCCGGCTTGGTGGCCAACGGTATCGGCGGCCTCGTCGGCGGCGGCGTGCTGACGGGTATAGTCGGCGCGGTGCTCGGCAAGAAATAAGCGGCGGGCCTCACAAACAAAAGGCGGCCCTTTCGGGCCGCCCATTTCCGTCGTCGATCCTGAAAGCCGCTTATTCGGCAGCGGCAGCAACCGGATACACTTCCTTCATGTAGTCGTTCATCAGGTTTTCCGAGATCGTGCCCGGCGTAAAGCGATAGGGACCGATTTCCGAAACCGGCGTCACTTCTGCGGCGGAGCCCGTCAGGAAGCATTCGGAGAAATCCGAGAGTTCCTCGGGCAGGATCGCCCGTTCGACCACTTGATAACCGCGGCGTTTGGCGAGCTCGATCACCGTGCGACGGGTGATGCCGTCCAGGAAGCAATCCGGTACCGGCGTGTGGATGACACCGTCTTTGACGAAGAACACGTTGGCGCCGGTCGCTTCCGCCACCTGGCCGCGATAATCGAGCATCAGCGCATCCGCATAGCCCTTCGCTTCGGCAGCGTGCTTGGATATCGTGCAGATCATGTAGAGGCCAGCAGCCTTCGACTTCGACGGTGCGGTCTTCGGGTCGGGGCGGCGATACTCGGCAATGTCGAGACGGATGCCCTTCAGCTTTTCGGCCGGGTTGAAGTAGCTGCCCCACTGCCAGATGGCGATGGCGACGTTGATGCGGTTGTTCTGCGCGGAAACGCCCATCATCTCCGAGCCGCGCCAAGCGATCGGCCGCGCATAGGCCTCGGAAAAGCCCTGGCGCTTCAGGAGTTCGACGGTCGCCGCATCCAGCTCTTCGACGGAATAGGGAATCTTGAAGCCGAGGATTTCGGCCGACTTGTGCAGGCGCTGGTTATGCTCGGTGAGCTTGAAGATGCGCCCGCCATAGGCGCGCTCGCCTTCGAACACCGCGCTCGCATAGTGCAGGCCGTGCGTCAGCACGTGAATCTTCGCGTCCTTCCAGTCGACGAATTCACCGTTGAACCAGATTTGCCCGTCCAGCTGATCGAAAGGAACTGCCATCGTGTCATCCTCCGGCGCTCGCACGCCATTCTTTCTGTTGATTGTTTCGCCAGTTGCGGTCTAACCAGAAACAGGCAGGATTATCTGCCTATAGGATAGTCCGGATTGGTAGCCGGGAAAACATCTGACAACGGCGCCCGGGACCGCAATTTACGGTGTAGACCCTAACAATGGCGAAAAAATATGTCAACAATGCTGACGTATTTTTCGATAAATTACGCGGGGACGGCAAGGCATGAAAGGAAATGACAACGTGGCCCGACAGATGCCGGACAAACACGGCGCAAACGAGCTGCACCACGACGTGATGACGGGCGACGGGCGCATCGACTTCGAAATCATCGAGGGCCTGTTCTTCGCCTATCGCGATTTCATTTCCGACCCGGACGCCATTCTGGCCACGAGCGGCTTCGGCCGCGCGCATCACCGCGTGGTACACTTCGTCAACCGCGAGCCGGGCATGACGGTGGCAGACCTGCTCGACACGCTGAAGATCACCAAGCAAAGCCTGGCGCGTGTCTTGAAGGAGCTGATCGATTGCGGCTATATCCAGCAGGTGGCAGGTCCAGAGGATCGCCGCCAGCGCAAGCTCTACCCGACCAAGACAGGGCGTGAACTGGCGCTTGCGCTCGCCGAGCCGCAATCCCGCCGCATCGCCCGTGCATTCGAGAACATGAATGCAGGCGACCGCCGGGCGGTGGTGAAATTCCTCGCCGGCATGCAGAACGCCAAGAGCGAATAGAACGAAGGAGGAGAAGACGATGACCGCTGCCGGCGCGCCCTCCGACGATGCACCCCATCTGCTCGTCGTCGACGACGATACCCGCATCCGCGAACTGCTGAACCGCTATCTCAAGGAGCAGGGTTTCCGCGTGACGGTCGCGGGCGACGCAGACGAAGCGCGGCGCAAGCTGCGCGGGCTGGATTTCGACCTCATCATCATGGACGTGATGATGCCGGGCGAAAGCGGCCTTTCGCTGACCAAAAGCCTGCGCGATATACGCCCCGTGCCGATCCTCATGCTGACGGCGCTGGCCGAATCCCAGGCCCGCATCGAAGGACTGGAAGCCGGCGCCGATGACTACCTTTCAAAGCCTTTCGAGCCGCGCGAGCTGGTTCTGCGCATCAACAATATCCTGAAGCGCAACGCGCCGCCGACGACGCCGAAGATCGAACAGGTAATGTTCGGACCCTACACCTTCTCCATCGTGCGCAAGGAACTGAAGCGCGGCGGCGACGCCATCCGGCTCACCGACCGCGAGCAGGAGATCATGCTGCTGTTTTCGCTGCGCGCCGGCGAAACCATTCCGCGCCATGAACTGATCGGCGAAGAAACAGAAGTGGGTGAACGTACTATAGACGTGCAGATCAACCGCCTGAGGCGTAAGATCGAGGACGATCCATCCAATCCGGTGTGGCTGCAGACGGTGCGCGGCATCGGCTACCGACTGAGCGTAGAGCAGGGCTGACCGTGTGCAATTCCACGCATTTCCAGGAACAGTGTGAAGCGGTTTTCCGTTCACGACCGTCCATGCGCACGATTTTGGAAACCGTCGTCCGATGACCACGTTCGAGACGTTCAAGCGCGATATCGAACGCGCGCCGGCAGCTGGCTGGAAGCGCGCGGTGCGCTGGCTGCGCCGGCAGCTGCCGACAGGGCTCTATGCGCGCTCGCTGCTCATCATCATCATCCCGATGGTCCTGCTCCAGTCGGTCGTCGCCTTCGTGTTCATGGAGCGCCACTGGCAGCTCGTAACACAGCGTCTCTCGGCCGCCGTCACGCGTGACATTGCTGGCGTCATCGATCTCATCGAAACCTATCCGCAGGACGTCGACTATTCCGAGATCACCCGCATCGCACGGGAGCGGCTGGATCTGATCATCTCCGTCGAACCCGGTACAGAACTGCCCCCGCCGCGTTCGAAGCCGTTCTTCAACATCCTCGACGAGATCCTCAGCGAAGAAATCGTCAAGCAGATTCGCCGCCCCTTCTGGATCGACACGGTAGGCGAGAGCAATCTCGTCGAGGTCCGAATACAGCTCGACAACAAGATCCTGCGAGTCTATGCGCGGCGCAGTCAGGCCTATGCGTCCAACACCCACATCTTCCTGCTCTGGATGGTCGGCACGTCGCTGGTGCTGATCACCATCTCCATCCTTTTCCTGCGCGGCCAGATCCGGCCGATCCTGACGCTTGCCAAGGCGGCCGAAAGCTTCGGCAAGGGACAGAAAATGCCTGACGATTTCGCCCCGCGCGGCGCCGACGAAGTCCGGCGTGCCGGGCTCGCCTTTATCCTCATGCGCGAGCGCATCGAGCGGCAGATGGAGCAGCGAACGGCAATGCTGACTGGCGTCAGCCATGACCTGCGCACCATCCTCACCCGCTTCAAGTTGCAGCTGGCGCTCGCCGGCGACAATCCCGACCTGCAGGGCCTCAACAAGGATGTCGAGGACATGCAGACCATGCTGGAGGGCTACCTTGCCTTCGCTCGCGGCGACGTGGAAGAGGATGTCCGCGAGATGCGCCTTTCGGATTTCTTCGACAAGCTGGCGATGGAGGCGGAGCTGCACGAGCGCGCTTTTTCCAGCGATATCGACGGCGACGAAGAGATCATGGTGCGGCCCAACGCCTTTGGCCGGCTCGTCGGCAACCTCGTGTCGAATGCACTGAGATATGCCAAAACGGTGCATGTCGAGGCACGCCATCGCGCCAAATGGCTGACGATCACCGTCGACGACGACGGACCGGGCATCCCGGAACGTTCGCGCGACGACGTCTTCAAGCCGTTCTTCCGGCTCGATGAGGCGCGCAATCTCGATGCCTCCGGCACAGGCCTTGGCCTTGCCATCGCTCGCGATATCGCCCGCAGCCATGGCGGCAACGTCACCCTGTCGGATAGCCCGATGGGTGGCCTGCGCGCCACGATCCGCATTCCCGCCTGACGGATTTTCCATGAGCGCCTTCAACCTCGACGACCTCACCTGGCTCAACCCACCGCTCGCCAGCGAGCTGCGGAATGGCCACCTGCACGTGAAAACCGCGCTCAAGAGCGACTTCTGGCAGCGCACCTATTACGGCTTCCAGCCGGATAATGGCCACTTCCTACATCGGAGCTGGACGGGCGATTTCACGCTGGAGGCGACGTTTCGCGGCGCCTATCAAATGCTCTACGATCAGGCCGGCCTGATGATACGCAAGGATGAGACCTGCTGGATGAAATGCGGCATCGAATTCACCGACGGCGCCAAGCATTTCAGCGTCGTCGTCACACGCGGCCATTCCGACTGGTCGGCTTTCCGGATCGAGCATGATTTCGATCTGATATCGGTGCGCGTGACGCGCAACGGCGACGCGCTGTTCATCCAGTATCGGACGGACGCGATGACGGACTGGCGCATGGCCCGCCTCGCCTATTTCCCGCCGGACTTTTCGGATCTGTCGGTCGGTGTGACGGCCTGCTCGCCGCAGCGCGAAGGCTTTCAGGCGGAGTTTACCGACCTCCGCCTGGGACCACCGTTATCACGGGAAATCCACTAACTCAGCACATCTTCTTGCCGTTCGGCACCGGCTGACCGACGCCAGCGAGCACGATGGCGCCGGTTTCATCCTCGAAGCCGAGGGTCAGAACTTCCGAGCGCACCGGGCCGATCTGGCGTGGCGGGAAGTTGACGACGGCCAGCACCTGACGGCCGACCAGCTCTTCCAGCGTATAATGCACGGTGATCTGCGCCGACGATTTCTTGGTGCCGATCTCGGGGCCGAAATCGATCGTCAGCTTGTAGGCGGGCTTGCGCGCTTCCGGGAAAGGTAGCGCTTCGATGATGGTACCGACACGAATATCGACCCGCTCGAAATCCGGATAGGTGATGGTCTCGGTCATGGGAATTTCCTAGAAAGCCGATTAGCCCGCCAGTTCCTCGGCCCGCGTGCGGGCAGCGGCGATCGCCTTGTCGAACAGCGGTTGCATGCCGTCCTCGGCCATCAGGACAGAGAGAGCGGCGGCGGTGGTACCGCCGGGCGAGGTCACGTTCTGGCGCAGGCGGCTGGCGTCGTCGGGGGACTGGTGAAGCAGTTCACCAGCCCCCGCGACGGTTTCCCGTGCGAGACGCATGGCGAGGTCCGCCGGCAGGCCCGCTTTGCGGCCCGCCTCCGCCATGCACTCTACGAGATAGAAGACATAAGCCGGGCCGCTGCCCGAGACTGCCGTAACGGCGTCAATATCGCCCTCGGTCGCGACCCATTCGACGGGGCCGCTGACCTTGAGCAAGGAATGCACGAGATCGCGCTGCGCTGCGCTAACGCGCGCATTGGCGAAGGCGCCGGTAACGCCGCGGCCGATCATGGCCGGCGTATTGGGCATGGCGCGCACGGTGGCGGCCTCGCCGAGATGGCTTTCGAGATTGGCAATGGTCTTGCCCGCGGCAACCGAGACGACGACTGTCTCCGGCCCGACGAGACCCTTCAGCGGCGGCAGCACCTGGTCGATGACCTGCGGCTTGACCGCAACGAAGATCACCCCGGCCTTCACGCCATCGGGCGCAGAAGTCTCGTGGCGCGCACCGTTATCCGCGATCAGCTTGGCCATGGTCGGCGACGGGCCGGGATCGATGACCAGAACGGAAGAGCCGGCGATACCGCTCTTCAGCCAGCCCGCCAGCATGGCGCCGCCCATATTGCCGGCGCCGATGAGAACGATGGGACCCGAAACCGCAACCGACATTTTCAGGCTTCTCCAACCGTTTCGAAGAGCACCGCATCGACGGCGGACTGGGCGTCCATGCCGGACCAGACGACGAACTGAAAGGCCTGAAAATAGGCCTCGCAGGATTCAAGCGCGCTGGACAGCAGCACCTCGACCTGACGGTTGGTGGGCTCGGCGCCGCCGGCCAAAAGCAGCGACTGGCGGAAAATCACGACATCCTCGCGGCGCCACAGGTCGAAATGCCCCATGAGCACCTGGCCGTTCACATGCGAGAGCAGGCAATGCACTTCTGTGACGCGGCTTTCGGGAACCTTGATGTCGAAGGCGCAGGCCAGATGCAGCGCCTCGAATTCTTCCATCCAGGAGAAGGAGACGTGGTAGTCCGTCCACTTGCCCTCGACGGTCATGGCGATTTCGTCTTCGCCCGAACGTTCGAACGACCAGTCATTGTTGGCCGCGACGAACTCGATCATATCGACCGGGTTGGACTGACGCCCGATATCCAATTCCATAAGGCTCATGCATCACCTTCAAGGCCGGCAGGCATGCGCCATCGCGTTCACACACGACGCGGGCAAACCATACTCCGGATACAACACTGAATGATTGGCTCGGCACTTTGCGCAGTCTGGACGACTTACCCTGCCCGAAGCTTGCGCTGCCCGTCTCGAATCATCATTTAAAATCAGTGTATAACGGCAGAGTCACGACGCCAGCCCCTCAGCTGCCATTTTCTCCGCCCGGTTGTGGACAGAGCCTGCCAAAAAGATTCAGGACCAAGGCTTAAGAGACTCTGCCGAAAGAGCTTTTCGGGAGTGTCCACAGGGGTAAAATTTTTATTAAAAAAAACGGTTGGCGCGAGGTGAATCACGCCAACCGAGTCTTGATGGTTCAAAGCTGTCCTGAAACGAGTCAATTGCCCGTGTTGAGGCGGGCTTCCAGCGCTTCGATGCGCTTCAAAAGCGCGTCGTTTTCGTCGCGTGCCTTGATCGCCATTTCGCGCACCGCTTCGAATTCCTCGCGCTTGACGAGATCCATGCCGTTGATGAAGCGTTCAGCTTGCGCGCGGAACACCGTCTCGGCCTCCTTGCGCACGCCCTGAGCGGCACCAGCGGCGTCGGTCATCAGCTTGGCGAAATCGTCGAGAATACGGTTTGCACCTGTTGTCATGGTCAGCCCTCTCTTCGGGGATCGATGGTCCTGCGGGCTATCTGCGCTCGCGCTCTGTCCCTGAGGTAGGGTCTGATGGGGCGCCTTGCAAGCGGATTCCGGTGGATCGCCGCCCGTTCCGGCCCTTCGCGGGCCGTGTATCACGATTTATCGCCTTGACCCTGCCATGTCCGGTCGCCATCTTCCCCCGCGAAAACCGGAAGACAGTGACCTTGACGACCATCGCAAATCTCTTCGCCATCATGCCCTACCCGGAGATCGATCCGATCGCCTTCTCGATCGGCCCGGTCGCTGTGCACTGGTACGGCATCGCCTATGTCGTCGGCATCCTGCTCGGCTGGTTTTATGCCCGCCGGCTGATCGAGACGCCGCGGCTTTGGGCCGGGCAAGCGCCGGCGACGCGCGTGCAGCTCGACGACTTCCTCGTCTGGGCCGCCGTCGGCATCATTCTCGGCGGCCGCATCGGCTATATCCTGTTCTACGATTTCCCGAATGTCGCGGCCGATCCGCTGCGCGCCATCCAGGTCTGGAACGGCGGCATGTCGTTCCACGGCGGATTTGCCGGCACAACGCTCGCCATGATCCTGTTTGCCCGCCGCAACAGCATTCCGATCTGGAGCCTGTTCGACATCGTCGCCGCCGTCGTGCCGATCGGCCTGTTCTTCGGCCGCATCGCCAATTTCGTGAATGGTGAACTCTGGGGCCGCCTGTCGGATGCACCCTGGGCGGTGATCTTCCCGGAAGCCGGCCCCTTCGCCCGCCATCCGAGCCAGCTCTATGAAGCAGGCCTGGAGGGCATCGTGCTGCTCGCCGTGCTCGCCGTCGCCATCTACCGTTTCGGTGCGCTGAAGCGCCCCGGCCTCGTCACCGGCCTGTTCGTCGCCGGCTACGCGCTGTCGCGCATCACGGTGGAATTCTTCCGCGAGCCGGATCCGCAGCTCGGCTATCTCTTCGGCGGCTGGCTGACCATGGGCATGCTGCTCTCGCTGCCGATGCTGCTCGTCGGTCTCTGGGCGATTTTTCGCGCCCGTGCGGCCCACCCGGCCAGCGCCTGAGCGAACGCCGCCATGACGACACCCCTCGCCCAAAAGATCAAGGCGCTGATCCGCACCAACGGACCGATCAGCGTCACCGACTATTTCGCGCTGTGCCTCGCCGATCCCGAATATGGATATTACCGCACCCGCGACCCTTTCGGCCGTGCCGGCGATTTCGTCACGGCACCGGAGGTAAGCCAGCTGTTCGGCGAAATGCTCGGCATATTCCTCGTTCACGCCTGGCAGAAACACGGCGGCCCGGAGACCGTGCGCATCGCCGAGATCGGTCCCGGCCGCGGCACGATGATGGCCGACATGCTGCGTGTCGTGCACAAGCTCGCCCCGCAGCTCTATGAGAATGCGACCTTTCACCTGATCGAGACCAGCCCGAAGCTGCGCGCCGTCCAGCACGAAACGCTCGGCACCCAGGCGGCCCGCGTCACCTGGCACGACAGTTTCGAGGAGTTGCCCGACGGCTTCGTGCTGCTGGCTGCCAATGAGCTGTTCGACGCCATCCCGATCCGCCAGTTCATCAAGACGTCGGCCGGCTTCCGAGAAAGGCTCATCGGGCTGGATGCCGAGGACGAGCTGACCTTCGCCGCCGGTGTGGCAACGCTCGACCCCGCGGTGCTTCCGGAGCATCACAAGAGCGTCCCGAACGGCACGATTTTTGAGATCGCGCCGGCACGCGAGGCTGTCATGGCGACGATCGCCGAGCGCATTGCGCGCTTCGGCGGCTCGGCCGTCATCATCGACTATGGCCATTTCGTCACCGGCTTCGGCGATACGCTACAGGCGGTCCTGAAGCACGATTTCGACCCGCCGCTCGCCCATCCCGGCGAGGCGGATCTGACGAGCCATGTCGATTTCGAGCGGCTGGCGGGCGCCGCCGCCGGCGCCGGCCTGCATGTGCACGGTATGCTGCACCAGGGCGATTTCCTCGTCGGGCTGGGCATCGGTGAACGGGCCTCCGCGCTCGGCCGTCATCGCGACGCCGAGACGCAGCAATCCATCCTGGACGATGTCGACCGGCTCGCCGGCTCGGGTGCTGGAAAAATGGGCGATCTTTTCAAGGTTCTGGCCGTCGGCAGCGCGCCGCTCTCGCTCTTCCCCTTCCGCCAGCCGGATTGACATGCCGGGAAAGGCCGGACAACATCCGGCCCGATTTGCACCCCGCATGCCCGGTCGCGTTCCTGCCTGGCGGCCCCTCCAAAGCCTAGCCGAGAGACCATGAAGGACCAGACGCCTCCCTCCCCGATCCAAAGCCCACTTCTCGCCGAACGCGCCGGAAAAGCCGCGCAGCACGGCTTCTTCACCCGCGCCGGCGGCGTATCGGAAGGCATCTATCGCGGCCTGAATGTCGGCCTCGGCTCGCAGGACGAGCGTGAAAACGTGCAGGAGAATCGCGCCCGCGTCGCTCGCTGGTTTTCCGCCGAGCCGGAAAAGCTCGCGACCGTGCACCAGATCCATTCGCCCGACGTCGTCGTGGTGGACGAAACCTATGACGGTGCGCGGCCGCAAGCCGACGCGCTGGTCAGCGCCACGCCTGGCGTTGTGCTCGGCGTGCTGGCCGCCGATTGCGGCCCGATCCTGTTCTGCGATCCGGAGGCGCGCATCGTGGGCGCCGCCCATGCCGGCTGGAAGGGCGCGCTCTACGGCGTGCTCGAAAACACCATTGCCGCCATGGAAAAACTCGGCGCGAAACGCGAGAACATCGTCGCCAGTCTCGGCCCGTCGATCAGCCGGCGCAATTACGAGGTCGGCCCGGAATTCGTCGAGCGCTTCCTGGCCGTCGACACGGCCTATCAGCGCTATTTCACACCCTCGGGCAAAGACGGGCACGCGATGTTCGACCTGCCGGGCCTGACGACGCAGCGCCTGTCCGATGCCGGCGTGACGGCAGAGAACCTCGACATCTGCACCTATCCCGACGAGGATCGCTTTTTCTCCTACCGGCGCACCACGCACCGGCAGGAACCGGACTACGGTCGCCAGATTTCGGCGATCATGGTCAGGGCCTGACGCTTACACATACAAACGGACGAGGGAGACACCCATGGCACTTCACTTCGACAGCGAGGAATACGCCAACCGGCTCCAGCGCCTCACCTCCCGGATGCGGGAGGAAAAGCTTGATGCCATGCTGCTCTTCGCCCAGGAGAGCATGTACTGGCTGACGGGCTACGACACCTTCGGCTATTGCTTCTTCCAGACGCTTGTCGTGAAGGCGAGCGGCGAGATGGTGTTGCTCACCCGCTCAGCGGACCTGCGCCAGGCGCGCCGCACCTCGACCATCGAGAAGATCGAGGTCTGGATCGACCGCGTCAACGCCGACCCGACGATGGACCTGAAGAACCTGCTGTCCGATCTCGATCTGCTCGGCTGCCGCATCGGCGTGGAATACGACACGCATGGCCTGACCGGCCGCAATGCGCGCCTCCTCGACAACCAGCTCCAGAGCTTCGGCCAGCTCATCGACGCGTCCGCGATCGTCAGCCGCCTGCGCCTGATCAAGAGCCCGGCCGAGATCGCCTATGTCGAGCGCGCCGCGGCCCTCTCGGACGAGGCGCTGGATGCAGCCCTGCCGCTCATCAAGGCCGGCGGCGATGAGGCGGCCATTCTCGCCGCCCTGCAGAATGCCGTGCTTTCCGGCGGTGGAGACTATGCCGCCAACGAATTCGTCATCGGCTCGGGCGACGACGCGCTGCTGGTGCGTTCGAAATCCGGCCGCCGCCGTCTGGAAGCGCAGGATCAGCTCAGCCTGCAATGGACCGGGGTCAGCGCGCGCTATCACGCGCCGATGATGCGCACCGCCGTGATCGGCACGCCGACCGCCCGCCACCGCGAACTCTACAGCGCCTGCCGCGAGACCATCCAGGCGATGGAAATGGTGCTGCGCCCCGGCAATACGTTCGGCACGGTCTTCGAGACCCATGCCCGCATCCTCGACGAGCGGGGTCTGGCCCGCCACCGGCTGAACTCCTGCGGCTACTCCGTCGGCGCGCGTTTTGCGCCCTCCTGGATGGAGCACCAGATGTTCCTTGCCGGCAATCCGCAGGAGATCGAACCGAACATGTCGGTTTTCGTGCACACGATCCTGCTCGATTCCGACAGCGGCACTGCCATGACGCTCGGCCAGACCTACCTCACCACCACGGACACGCCGAAGCCGCTCTCCCGCTACGGCCTCGATTTCATCGAGGTTTGATCGCTCACCAGATCCCGCAATTGACAGGGCTTTGAGGGCCACCCATAAATCGTTGCGGGGAACGGGCGCGGCACAGGCGCTGCGAAGGACATGGGACGATAATGACGCACGAGCTGATGAAGCGGCTGGCAGTGATCGGCCTCATCGCGATCCTTTCCGGCTGCAACAGCACGGATGCCTTGACGCCGCAGGTCGATGTCGGCGGCGGCCTGAATTCGTCGCCCGTCACCCAGCGCGACCTCGACCAGATGAGCGCCCAGACCACGCCTGTTACCACCACGACGCAGCAAACCGCCTTCACCACGCCGGCCGAAACCGGCACGACGAGCGGCCGCGACACGGCGGGCACGCTGCAGGGCCAGGCCGATGCGCTCGAACGCAACAACACCGGCAGCCGGGCCGCATCCGACACGGCGCTGGCTCGCGAGACGGCCCAGCGCTCCTTGGCGGCCGAGACGTCCGGCGGTGCGGAAGAAATCGCCGTCGCGACGCCTCAGAAATCCGGCGAGACGATCCGCTTCCTGCCGATCATCGGGGCGCCGGTAGAGGCCGTGACGCCGCTCTCCAAGCGCCTCGGCGCGGAAGCCCGCTCCAACGGCCTGACCATCCGCAGCGCCTCCGACAATTCCAGCAAATACATCCTGAAGGGCTATTTCTCCGCCATGAAGGACAATGGCGGCACGACCGTCGTCTATGTCTGGGACGTGCTGGACGGTAGCGGCGCCCGGCTGCATCGCATCCAGGGCCAGGAAACGGTGTCCGGCACGGCGTCCGATCCATGGTCGGCGGTTCCCGCCCGCACGATGGAAGGGATCGCACAGAAGACCATCCGGGAATATCTCGACTGGCGCGGTTCCGTGCCCGGTTAACAGGCTCGAAACGGTAAATCACAGCGAAATGCGAAGATTCGCTTAGTGAGGCGGGCAAGCCCCTTGCATTCGAGGGGCTGGCCCCTTAAACGCCCCCCAATCAGCAGAATAACAGGCGGACCATAGATGAAGGTTTTCGCGGGCAATTCGAACCGGCTTCTGGCCGAAGCGATCTGCAACTATCTGAATGTTCCGCTCGGCCGTGCCACGGTCCGGCGCTTTGCAGACCAGGAAATCTTCGTTGAAATCCAGGAGAACGTACGCGGCGAGGACGTCTTCATCGTCCAGTCGACCTCCTTCCCGACGAACGACCACCTGATGGAAATGCTGATCATGATCGATGCCATGCGCCGCTCCTCGGCGCGCCGCATCACCGCCGTGATCCCCTATTTCGGCTATGCCCGGCAGGACCGCAGGTCCGCCCCGCGCACACCGATCTCGGCAAAGCTCGTCGCCAATCTCATCACCGAGGCCGGCGCCAATCGCGTGATGACGCTCGACCTGCATGCCGGCCAGATCCAGGGCTTCTTCGATATCCCGACCGATAACCTCTACGCCGTGCCGATCCTGGCGCGCGACGTGAAGGAAAACTACAATCTCCAGAACGTCATGGTCGTCTCGCCCGACGTCGGCGGCGTGGTGCGTGCCCGTGCACTCGCCAAGCGCCTCGATTGCCAGTTGGCGATCGTCGACAAGCGCCGCGAGCGCGCCGGTGAATCGGAAGTCATGAACGTCATCGGCGACGTGACCGGCAAGGACTGTCTGCTGATCGACGATATCGTCGATTCCGGTGGCACGCTCTGCAACGCCGCCGAGGCGCTTCTGAACAAGGGCGCGACCAGCGTCACCGCCTATATCACGCATGGCGTGCTTTCCGGTGGTGCCGTGGCCCGCGTCACCTCGTCGAAGCTCAAGGAGCTTGTGATCACCGACTCGATCCAACCCACCACGGCCGTCCAGTCGGCGCACAACATTCGCGTCATCACGACCGCCAACCTGCTCGGCGAAGCAATCAACCGCACGAGCGCGGAAGAGTCCGTCTCCAGCCTCTTCGACTGACGAAACCATATTTTCCAAGCTTAAAAGCCTGCGCGCCCGCTTCGGTTGTGCGGGCTTTTTCATGCCGCAACCACCCCCTGTTTTTTTGTTCACGGCCGATATCGGACCGATCAAATTTGCGTTAGGGTCTGCTCAGATTCGCGAGGAGGAATCCTATGATATCAATGTCTTTGTTCAGCCGCCTGGCGGCACGTGCTGCCATCCTTCTTGCTGCCGGCACGCTCGCCGCCTGCCAGGTCGAGGTCGATGAGGGACGGCCGGACTATCGCCCCCGCCCGCAGGCCTGCACCATGGAATACATGCCCGTCTGCGGCTCGCGCGGCGGCGAAACCCAGACCTTCCCCAATGCCTGCGAAGCGCGTTCCAACGGTTATCGCATCATCGGCCGCGGTGAATGCCGCTTCGGCGTCCGGCCCGATCCTTTTCCGGACCAAGGCCGCGCCTGCACGCGGGAATATGCGCCGGTCTGCGGCTCGCGCGGCCGTGACCGCCAGACCTTTGCCAATGCCTGCGAGGCGCGTTCCAGCGGTTACGACGTGATCGGCCGCGGCGAATGCCAGTTCCGCCGTCCGGACACCGGCTGGGAAGAGCAGCGTGAGCGCCCGCGGCGCGATCGGGTCTCGATCGGCTGGCAAGACCAGAGCCAGGATCAGGACGTTCGTCCGAGCCGTGAACGCAAAAGGGACCGGGATCGCGAGCGCAGTGACAACAGACGCCGGGATGCAGACATCCAGCTTGGCCTCGATGACAGCGGCACGCGGGCGGATCGCTCCGGCCGCGAAGAGCGCGAGGATCCGCGCTGCGCGGACAAGCGCCGAGCAAAACGCGACCCGGCCTGCGCGGTAAACTGAGACCTCAGTTCCCGAAATAGAAAAGCCCGCCATTCGCATGGCGGGCTTTTTCATGCCTGGTGCCCCTCAACGCTACGGCAGCGGACAAGCCTCGCCACCGCCGAAAATCCGCGAGCGTGTGAGGAAACGCTTCTCCCGTCCATTGTCGAGCGAGAACATGCCGCCACGGCCAGGGACGACGTCGATGATCAGCTGCGTGTGCTGCCACACGCCGAACTGACTCTCGCTGATATAGACAGGTACACCGCCAATCTCGCCCAACTTCACGTCACGGTCGCCGACGATGTAATCGTCCGCAGGGTAACACATCGGCGAGGACCCGTCGCAGCAGCCACCCGACTGATGGAACAGGATTTCCGGATGATCCGTCTGGATCTCCCGGATAAAATCCAGCGCCGCCTCGGTCGCCACCACGCGCGGCTCGGTCTGAATATCGGACATTGCGGATCTCCCAGAGCATTTCCAGCCGAAGCGAGATCGCTTCGGCGTCGGATAATGCGGCAAAAAACCTAGGGCATTTCCGGCGAACCAGAGTTCATCGGAAATGCTCTAGAACGCAGTTTCCCTCTCCCCGGGCAGGTGGGGAGAGGGAGCGGGCAGGAACCGATGATGGGGAGGCCTGCCCTTCGTTCGCCTTCTCCGCGGGGGACGGGAGAAAGCGGCGGTCGCTCAGAAGAAACCGAGCGCCTTGGGAGAGTAGCTGACCAGCATGTTCTTGGTCTGCTGGTAGTGATCGAGCATCATCTTGTGCGTCTCGCGGCCGATACCGGACTGCTTGTAGCCACCGAAGGCCGCATGGGCCGGATAGGCGTGGTAGCAGTTGGTCCACACACGGCCCGCCTGGATGTCGCGGCCGAAGTGGTAGCAACGGTTCGCATCGCGGCTCCATACGCCGGCACCGAGGCCGTAGAGCGTGTCGTTGGCGATGGCGAGCGCCTCCGCGTCGTCCTTGAAGGTCGTGACCGAAACGACCGGTCCGAAAATCTCCTCCTGGAAGATGCGCATCTTGTTGTGACCCCGGAAGACGGTCGGCTTGACGTAATAGCCGCCCGCAAGATCGCCGCCGAGATCATTACGCCCACCGCCGGTCAGCACTTCCGCACCTTCCTGCCGGCCGATGTCGATATAGGAGAGGATCTTTTCCAGCTGTTCGGAGGACGCCTGTGCGCCGATCATCGTCGCCGTGTCGAGCGGGTTGCCCTGCACGATCTTTTCCACGCGCTTGACGGCCTTTTCCATGAAGCGGTCGTAGATCTTCTCATGCACCAGCGCGCGGCTCGGGCAGGTGCAGACCTCGCCCTGGTTCAGCGCGAACATCGCAAAGCCTTCGAGCGCCTTGTCGAGATAGTCGTCGTCCTCGTTCATCACATCGGCGAAGAAGATGTTCGGCGACTTGCCGCCCAGCTCCAGCGTCACCGGAATGAGGTTCTGGCTGGCATATTGCATGATCAGGCGGCCGGTCGTCGTCTCACCGGTAAAGGCGATCTTGGCGATACGCGGATTGGAGGCGAGCGGCTTGCCGGCTTCCAGACCAAAGCCATTGACGATGTTGAGCACGCCGGCAGGCAGCAGATCGCCGATGAGCTCGGCCCAGACGAGGATCGAGGACGGCGTCTGTTCGGCAGGCTTCAGCACGACGCAGTTGCCGGCGGCAAGAGCCGGCGCCAGCTTCCAGGTGGCCATCAGGATCGGGAAGTTCCACGGAATGATCTGGCCGACGACGCCGAGCGGCTCGTGGAAGTGATAGGCGATGGTGTTGTGGTCGACCTCGCCGATCGTGCCTTCCTGGGCGCGGACGCAGGAGGCGAAGTAGCGGAAGTGGTCGATGGCGAGCGGAATGTCGGCCGCCATCGTTTCGCGTAGCGGCTTGCCGTTGTCCCAGGTCTCTGCGCGGGCGAGCAGGTCGAGATTGTCCTCCATGCGCTGGGCGATCTTCATGAGGATATTGGCGCGCTCGGTGCTCGAGGTGCGGCCCCACTTGTCCTTGACGGCGTGGGCGGCATCAAGCGCCAGCTCGATATCGGCGGCGTCGGAGCGGGCGACTTCGCAGAGCTTGCCGCCGGTGATCGGCGTGACATTATCGAAGTAGCGGCCCGCGACGGGCTCCTTCCATTCGCCACCGATGAAGTTGCCGTACTTTGCCTTGTACGGGTTTTCGACGATCTTCTGATGCAGCATGTCATTCCTCCCAAAAGAGACCCGGATGGGCCGTGGGGAGAATGGTGCTGCGCTTCGGCGGATTGCGGTAGAGCCTGCAAGGCGATGGTTGCGGCGACTGTTTCAGATTTGAGACAGGTCGGCGGCGCCGGCTGTGCTGCGCCGCAGCATCAGTTGATCGAAAGCTTCTTCATCTTGCGATAGAGCGTTGCGCGGCTGATGCCGAGCAGGTCCGCCGCCTGGCTGATATTGCCGCCGGCGCGCGTGAGAACACGGCGAAGCGCGGCGCGCTCGGCGTCGTCGAGGTCCCGCCCCTCCTCCGCCCGGTTCTCCTGCAGCAGGTCGGACGCGGCAATACCGGTGGCGATCCGCCGGTCGTCGAGACCGAGCACCTGACGCGCCGCGCGGGTGGCGCCAAGCACGAGATCGTCGCGGTCGACGGCGAGCAGCGCCGGTGCTGCACGGCCATCGACGGGCACGAGCAGGATGCGGGCCGCCGAAAAGGCGCGGCGGAAGAGCCCCGCCTCGATGCGCGCGGCGGCATCGCGGATCGCCTGCGAGAGGATCGCCATCGTCATCTCGTTGGCGTCGTCGCGGCAGGTGGAGATGTCGATGGCCGCGGCGATGCGGCCGGTATGGTCGCGGATCGGTGCCGTGGTGCAGGACAGGCCGGTGTTCTGCGACAGGAAATGCTGGTCGCGCAGGATGAGAACCGGCCGCTCGTCGGCCAGCGCCGTGCCGATGCCGTTGGTGCCGACGCTCGCCTCGCTCCAGACCGTGCCGGACCACAGGCCCACGCCGCGAAACGCCCGGTCATCGCCCGCCGCACCACGCCGCTCGAGCGCGATGCCGTTTTCATCCGTCAGCAGCAGGCAACAGCCGGCCTTGCCGACCGTCGCGAAGAGACGGTCGAGTTCGCCCGAGGCCTCCTCGACGAGAACGCTGGAGCGCGTGCGGGCATGGCGGAATTCCGCCTCGCTCAGCCGCCAAGGCGCGCGAGCCTCTTCCGGAGACAGGCCATGCAATGTGAGGCAACGCCTCCAGGAGGCGGCAACAGGCGAACTGGCCGCGGCGGATGCATGACCCGCCACGCTGTGCACATGATCCGCGTGATCGAAACGCAGGGGCATCCGCTCTCCTCCCGAAAGCTTCCGACCGATCGTCGCATCTGAATATAACGTCGCGCACTATAACCGTGCTTGCGATGGAAGGTCCAGCGCGACCAAGGTCCAAGGCTGGGCATTCAAGCAAGCGGCGCATCTGCCGGCCAAAAGCCTGTTTCCAAGCCCCGCGCCGCCTGTTACGACTGCGCATCCCTTTCCTTCATCGATCCTGCCATGCTTCGTGATTTTTCCGCTCAAGCCCTGTTCATGGGCCTGCTCACCGCCTTCGTCGGTTTTGCCAGTTCCTTCGCCGTCGTGCTGCACGGCCTGACCGGCGTCGGCGCCACGGAGGCGCAGGCCGCCTCCGGGCTGATGGCGCTTTCCGTGTCGATGGGCGTCTGCGCCATCGTGCTCAGCGTCGCGACGCGCCTGCCCGTCTCCATCGCCTGGTCGACGCCAGGGGCCGCGCTGCTTGCCAGTTCCGGCGCGGTCGAGGGCGGCTTTGCCACGGCGGTGGGCGGGTTCATCGTCTGCGCGGTGCTGATCGTCATTGCAGGCCTCTGGAAGCCGCTTGGCCGCATGGTCGCCGCCATTCCCGCCGCGCTCGCCAATGCCATGCTGGCCGGCGTGCTGATCGGCCTATGTTTCGCGCCGGTGAAGGCCATTGCCTTCAATCCCTGGCTCGGCCTGCCGATCGTGCTCGCCTGGGTCGTCGTCGGCAGCCTCAACCGGCTCTATGCCGTGCCGGCGGCGCTCGCAGCCTTCGTCGCCGTGCTCGCCTTCGGTGTCGATATTCCCGCGGGCGCCTTTGCCGGGTTGGCCGAGGCCCTGCTGCCGAAGCCGGAGATCATCCCCCCCGCCTTCACCTTTGCCGGCCTCGTCAGCATTGCGCTGCCGCTCTTCATTGTCACCATGGCCTCGCAGAACATTCCAGGCATCGCGGTGCTGAAGGTCAATCACTACGAGCCCAATCCCGGCCCGCTCTTTGCCACCACCGGCCTGTTCTCGCTGCTCTCGGCCCCGTTCGGCGGTCATGCGGTGAACCTTGCCGCCATCACCGCCGCCATGTGCGCCGGCAGCGACGCGCATCCCGACCCGGCCAAGCGCTACTGGGCGGCGATCAATGCCGGCGTCTTCTACGTGATCTTCGGCCTTGCCGCAGGCGCGGTGACCGCCTTCGTCAGCTTGGCGCCGCCCATCCTCATCCAGGCCGTCGCCGGCCTTGCGCTGATCAGCGCCTTCGCCAATTCGGCGCTCAATGCCTTCAAGGAAATCGACGGACGGGAAGCCGCTGCTGTGACCTTCCTCGTCACCGCCTCGGGCGTCTCCTTCGCCGGCATTTCCGGTGCTTTCTGGGGCCTGCTCGCCGGCGGCCTGATGCTGGCGCTTTCGCGTTTCACCGCGAAGCGCAAAGCATAAGCCTACGGCTGGAAGGGCAGCGGCTGGCCGTTGATCAGCACCTTGCCATCCTCGCCGACCGTCAGGTCCCAAATCTGCGCATCGCCGCTGCCCTTGCGGGCAAGGCCCTTCATCATCAGCAGGCCGAAGGAGGCTTGGCCGAACTGCGGCACCTTTCCGGCATTGCGCTGAAGATAGGTAATCGTCTTGTCGAAATCGCGCATGGTGATCGTGATATCGGCGCTGCGGCGATCCTGCTGGTCGGGATAGACCGTCATCTTGCCGGAGACCTGCAGATCATAGATCGGCGATGCCGCCGAGATATCCTCGAAGTCGACGGTCATCGCACCGTTCGGCAGGACGATGCGGCCGATCTCCTTGTTCTGCTCTTCCGTCAGCGGTTCCGGCTTGGTGAAGTCGGCGTGATCGATAAGGTAATGCACGGCGCCGGCAAGATCGAGATTCGCGACCGCCACCTTGAAATTCGCCCGCTCCGGCAGTGCCTCGGCAAATTCCGCCGGCAGCACGCCGGCCGGCGGCTTCGGATGTTCCACGCCGAAACCGAAGCCGACACGCGTCGAATGGCCGATGCCGTTCATGTCGATATTGTAGGTCACCGCATCGGCGCCAAACGTGCCCTTGTCCGTACCGACGGTCACGTTGGACGCCTTGATCGTCTCGGTCAGGTTGTCGAACACCGGCAGCGAGGCGCGCAGCAAATCCTTGAGCTTCGTAGCATCCGCCGGATCGAGCTTGTCCTTCTTTATGTTGTCGAGCACGAAGAACACGAGATCCTGGAGGACCTTGTAGCGCGCACCGTCCATGCTGACATCGATATCAAGCGTATCCGCGCCGATATCGACCCGGCCGGAGGGGTCGCCGGTGATCGTTTCACTGAACGCCTTCATGACCCCGGTGCTCGAAATGTCGATGATCCCCGGTGCCTTCTTTTCCGACGTGACCTGTCCGGACACTTCGCCGAAGCTGGCCGTCACGCTTTCCTTCGGCGTCGTGCTGGAGAAGCCTATGCGCTTCGCCGACCAGTTCGCAGAGGTGAAATAGAGAACTTCAGGATCGTAGATCCCGTCCATCTTCATCGTATCGACGAGATAGGTGAAGGAGCCCTCGCCGGGCAATGTGCCCTTGATGTCAAGGCTGTCGCTCGATTCGAATCGATAGGTGCCCTCCGGCTGCGGGCGCAGATAGGCCGTCATCGGCTTCAGGCCCTCGACCTTCACCGAGCCCTCTTTGGCCTTGTCCAGCAGAACCGAGGGGTTGAGGCGCAATTCATAGAAGGAAGAAGCAGCCTTCACCGTGATGAGGCCGGCATCGACGATGTCCTTCGGCAGATAGTGCGTCAGGCGCTGCTGGAGGCTTTCCGCACCGGCAGGCGAAATCTCCTGGGCGGCGGCGGGGCTTGCCGAAACAAGCGCAAGGGCGGCCGAGGCCATCAGGATCTGTCGTCTCATTCCATTCTCCTTCAGCGAAGCTTTCGCCACCGAACATCCAATCGCAGCGGCAGCATGTCAATCCGGGATCAAGCCGGCCCCGGCCCTTGCATTTCCGGGCATTCTTGTTTATGGAGCCCCCGTCCGCGTAGACACCCTTGGAGGCAACGTGGATGAGGCTTTCACGAAATCCTCAAGCCTTTTGCATCGCCGGGCGCAGCCCGATGCGCGAAAGGCTCTCCAGTAACACACGAAAGGTAAAGCCATGAGCCACGAAACTTACGAGCTCAAGGCCGAGACGCGCGAACGGGTTGGTAAGGGGTCCTCCCGTGAACTTCGCCGCAACGGCCTTATTCCTGCAGTAATCTACGGCGACAAGCAGGCCCCCCTGTCGATCGCCCTCTCGACCAAGGACGTCACCCAGCGCATCCACGCTGGCGGCTTCAAGACGACGGTCGCCACGATCGACGTCAACGGCGAGAAGATCAAGGTTCTGCCTAAGGACTTCCAGCTGGATCCCGTCCGCGACTTCACCATGCATGTCGACTTCCTGCGCGTTTCGGGTAACACCCACGTTGTCGTCGAAGTGCCGGTTCACTTCATCAATGAAGAGAAGTCCCCGGGCATCAAGGCCGGCGGTGTCCTGAATATCGTGCGCCATGCAGTCGAGCTGCACGCTCTGGCTGGCGACATCCCGGAATTCCTGACCGCCGATCTCTCCGGCCTCAAGGTCGGCGACGGCATCCACATCTCGCACATCAAGCTGCCGAAGGGCACGAGCCCGGTCATCTCCGACCGTGACTTCACGATCGCCACGATCGCTGTTCCGGCAGCCGGCGTGAAGGAAGAAGAAGCCGAAGGCTCCGCAGAATAATCCCATCTCCGGGACCATTCTCGAAACCCCGCGCCTGACCCAGGGCGCGGGGTTTTTCTTTGCCGAAACGGACCAAGTTACCGCCGCGGGAAGTTTGAATTATCAGCACTTTTGCGGGTCGCCATTTCAGCAACATTTAAGACTTTGATGAAAATCTGGCCCTTGGGGAAAATGGCAAAAGCCAAGAGGGGCATATGAACTGGCTTTGTAACGCAGCGGAGGGACGACCGGCATGAAAATGCATTCGGTCGAAGGCCGCTTCATCGCCATCGTCATCGGCGCCCTGCTCGTCTTCGTCGCTCCGCTCTTCCTGCTGTTCCTGATCCTTTCGTCGGACCGCGTCGCACGCGAGCGCCTGCAAAACACCGAAGTGCTGCTTCAGGCCAATGTCCAGGCGCTCGGCAAGCCGCTGTGGGATTTCGACAAGGAAAGCATCGACCAGATTGTCACCGCACTTCAGGCTGATGCCGACATCAGCTATGTTCAGGTGCGCGACACCTCGGACGTCATCGACATCCGCAAGCCCACCGTCTCGCCCAACCCGGACGACGCGCGCTCCATCGTCAAGACCGATATCCTCTATAAGGCGACCGACGGCATCAAGAAGGTCGGGACGGCGGAAATCTGGATTCGCAAAGAAGGTCTATTCTCGCGCTTCTCGACGGATGAGCTGAGCATCTTCGCCATCTTCTTCTTTGCCGTCGCAACGCTCTTCACCGCCGCCATCATCGGCAACCGTATCACCATCATCCGTCCGCTGATGCGACTGACCGCGGCCATCGAAGCGACGCGCCGGCTCGGCTCGCGCCATCATGTCGACTGGACCTCGAACGACGAGATGGGCGCGCTCGCGCATAACTTCAACGAGATGCAGAGCAAGCTGGCACGCGAGGAAAACGAGCTGAAACTCGCTCATGCCCGCGCCACCGATATCTACAACCTGACACCGGCCATGCTGTTCTCCATCGATGCGCAAAACCGCATCACGGCCGTCAGCGACTATTGGCTGACCGCGACCGGCTATCGCCGTGAGGCGGTGATCGGCCATGAATTCACCGACTTCGTTGTCGAGGAGTGCCGCGAGACCTATCGCAAGCGACATACGACGAACCTGGAGGACGGCGGCATCTGCGAGGTGACCCTGCGCTTCCTGTGCGCCGACGGCAACGTGATCGACGTGCTGATCCTGGAAACCGGCGCAGAGGCAAGCAGCAGGCGTCAGGCGCTATCGCTCTCGGTCATGACCGATGTCACCGATCTCAAGGAAGCCGAGACCCGTAACCATCGCCAGGCCATTACCGACCACCTGACCGGCCTGCTCAACCGTCAAGGCTTCGAGACCGTGCTGGACGAGCTGATCGGCGAAGTGGACGCGCATGGTCAGCAGCTCGCCTGCCTTTTCGTCGATCTCGACCGCTTCAAGTGGATCAACGACAATCTCGGCCATGCCAGCGGCGATGACGTGCTCTGTCAGGTTGCCATGCGGCTGCGCCGCCAGCTGCGCGCCAATGACGTGATCGCCCGGCTCGGCGGCGACGAATTCGCCATCCTGCTGTCCGCCCCAGATGCCCGCCAGCTCGCCATGGACATCAGCAACCGGCTGGTCGCCAGCCTGCGCGCACCGCTCATTGTCAACGGTGCGGAGCTCAATGTCAGCGCCAGCATTGGCATCGCTGTTTATCCCGACCATGCCGCCACCGCCGCCTGCCTCTTACAGAAATCCGACATGGCCATGTATGCGCGCAAGCGCAGCGGCAAGAACGGCGTGCAGCTCTTCGACAACAACATGGTCGACATCGCCCGCAGGCGACTCGAGATCGAGCAATTCATCGACCAGGGGCTGCGCGACGACTGGTTCGCCGCCCATCTCCAGCCGATTGTCAGCCTCGCGGACGGCCGCGTCGCCGGGTTCGAGGCCCTGATGCGCCTGCATCACCCCGAGCGCGGCATCCTGCCGCCGGCCAAGATCATTGGCATTGCGGAGGAGAACGGCACGATCGCCCGGATCGGCGATTGCATCCTCTCGAAGGCCATCGCCAATCTGGCAGTCATCTCCAAGCTTGATGGCCTTGGCGACACCTATCTCGCGGTCAATTTCTCGCCCCTGCAATTCGAGCAGGTCCTGCCCGCCCGCATCGCGGCCCTGCTTCTGGAAAGAGGCATCGCACCGTCGCGCATCGTCGTCGAGATCACCGAGGCCGTGCTGATGCTGGACAATCCCGTCGTGCGCGAGGTGCTCGACGCGCTTTCCGATCTCGGCTGCCGCATCGCGCTTGACGATTTCGGCACGGGTTATTCCTCGCTCAGCTATCTCAACCGTTTCCCGGTCGATATCGTCAAGGTCGACCAGTCCTTCACCCGCTCGCTCTCCTCTGATCAACCGGATGTGCGCCGCAAGAGCCGCATGCTCGTCGAGGGCATCCGCACCATCTCGCACCAGATGGGTTGTACGGTGGTGGCCGAAGGCATTGAGACGACGGAACAATGGGATATCCTGCAGAGCATGGATATCGAGTTCGGGCAGGGTTACCTGCTGAGTAAGCCCTTGCCGCTGGAGGCGCTGCTCGAAAAACTCGACGAATTTGCAAAGCCCGACGTGCCCGGGCGTCGCGCCATGGCCTCCTGAAAGTTTGAGGGACAAGACGATGAAGACACTGCTTTTGACGCTTTGCTTGTCGCTTGCCCCGCTTTCTTTAGCCCTTGCCGAAACGCTGCATTTCGTGACGGAAGAATATGCCCCCTTCAACTACACCAAGGACGGCAAGATTACCGGCATCGCGGTCGATCAGGTGGAGACGATCGCCAAGGCTGCCGGTATCGACTACACGCTGGAGATCATGCCCTGGGCGCGCGCCTTCGCGATGGCCGAGAACCAGCCGAACACCTGCGTTTTCACGACGGGCTACAACCGCGAGCGCACCAAGCGTTTCATCTGGGTCAATCCACTGCTCAAGGACCAGATGGTTCTCATCAAACGTCAGGGCGACGCGCATAACGGCCTGACGCTTGCCAAAGCGCTCGAACTTAAGGTCGGCTCGCAACGCGGCGATTTTGCCGTGGAGGCGCTTGAACTCCTTGGCTTCAAGAATATCGACCTCGCCGCCGATATCGACATCACGCTGCGCAAGCTTCTTTCCGGCCGCATCGACTTGATGCCGACCTCCGTCAAAACCTACAAGAAGCTGATCAAAGACGGGATTCCGGTCGAGAAAGCCATGTTGATGGATGGCCAGATTTATGGACTCGCCTGCAACAGACAGACCCCACAGCAACTGATCGCGGGTCTTCAGGCCGAGCTGGACAAGCTGATCCTTAACGGCGATCAGGACCGGATCTTCACCGCCTACGGCCTGCCCCCGGACACGCGTACGGCCGACAACGGCATGAAGAATTGACCCAAGGCGGTTGACTTCCAGCCGCTTTCGCGGTGGTGAAGACACGAATAACTTTTCTTGCGGACCACTTCCATGCAGATCATCGTGGGTCTCGGCAATCCGGGCGCAAAATATGCGGGCAACCGCCACAATATCGGTTTCATGGCGCTGGATGCGATCCACCGCAAGAACCCGTTCTCGCCCTGGTCGAAGAAATTCAAGGCCGAAATCGCCGAAGGCGAGATCGCTGGCGAGAAGGTGCTGCTCGTTAAGCCGCAGACTTTCATGAACCTATCGGGGGAATCGGTCGGCGAGGCGATGCGGTTCTTCAAACTCGCCCCGAAGGACATTGTTGCGATCTATGACGAACTCGATCTCGCACCCGGCAAGGTGCGCATCAAGGTCGGCGGCGGCCATGGCGGGCACAACGGCATCAAGTCGATCGACGCCCATTGCGGCAAGGAGTACCGGCGCATGCGCCTCGGCATCGGCCATCCCGGTGCCAAGGAGCTGGTGACCAACCACGTGCTCGGCGATTTCGCCAAGGCCGACCATATCTGGCTCGACCCGCTGCTCGACGAGCTGGCTCTCAACACCGACATGCTGGTGCGGGGTGAGGATTCGCAGCTGATGAACAAGCTGGTACTCGCCACCGGCAGCAAGCCGGAGGAGAAGGCCGCGCCCGAAAAGAAGCCCGGCGGCCAGTCCCACATCCGCCAGGCGCGAAACCACAACCAGCCGAAAATCCTGCCGACGACAGGCCCGATGGCGGAAATGCTGAAGAAGCTGCTCGGCAACAAGGGCGAATAAGAAGTAGCGGCTACTCTTCCGGCTCCGTCTGAAACAGCAATGGATAGCCCGCCTCCTTGGCGAGGTCCGTCGCCTCCTTCGCCTTGGTCTCGGCGATATCGCGGGCGCAGATGACGACGACGCAGGTGCCCATCTTGTGGGCCGTCATCATCACCCGGTAGCTCGTTTCCTCGGCCATGCGGAACACGGCCTTCAGCACCAGCACGACGAATTCGCGCGGCGTATAGTCGTCGTTGACGAGCAGAACCTTGTAGAGCTTCGGCCGTTCGAGCTTCGGCTTGGTTGATGTCTTCGGGGTGAGGGTCGTGTCACCATTGCTCATGGGAAGCTCCTCATGACGTTGGCTTCGAGCGATGTTGAGCCATTGTGCACCGCAGGAGGCGTGAGTTCAAGGCCCCGGTGCCGCCAAGCTCTTGACCCTGCCTCTCCCATCCCCCATAGCGAGGGCAACGATTTTCTTAAGACGAATGGACCATCTCCATGGGCTTCAAATGCGGTATCGTCGGCCTGCCGAATGTCGGCAAGTCGACCCTCTTCAATGCGCTGACCAAGACGGCGGCCGCCCAGGCGGCGAACTATCCCTTCTGCACCATCGAGCCGAACACCGGCGAAGTGGCGGTTCCCGATCCGCGCATGAAGGCGCTCGCCGCCATTGCCGGCTCCAACGAAATCATCCCGACGCGCATCTCCTTCGTCGACATCGCCGGCCTCGTGCGTGGCGCGTCGAAGGGTGAAGGCCTCGGCAACAAGTTCCTCGCCAATATCCGCGAAGTCGACGCCGTGGTGCACGTGCTGCGCTGCTTCGAGGACGACGACATCACTCATGTCGAAGGCCGCATCAATCCGGTGGGCGACGCCGACACGATCGAGACCGAGCTGATGCTCGCCGACCTCGAAAGCCTGGAGCGCCGCGTCGAGCAGACCCGCAAGCGCGCCGCCAGCAAGGACAAGGATTCGCTCGCCCAGCTGCCGATCATGGAAGCCGTGGTGAAGCTCCTGAACGAGGGCAAGCCGGCCCGTCTTCTCCTGAAGACGTTGGCGCCGGAAGAGATCGAGGTCCTGAAGGGCCTGAACCTGCTCACCTCACATCCGGTTCTTTACGTCTGCAACGTCGCGGAAGCCGATGCCTCGACCGGCAACGCGCACACCGAAGCAGTCGCCGCCATGGCTAGGGAACAGGGCGCGGAATGCGTCATCATCTCGGCTGCGATCGAATCCGAAGTCGCGCAGCTGCCGGAAGAAGAAGCCGAAGAATTCCTCTCGGCGCTCGGCCTCACGGAAGCTGGCCTCGACCGCCTCATCCGCGCCGGCTACCACCTGCTCGACCTCATCACCTATTTCACCGTCGGCCCTAAGGAAACGCGCGCCTGGACCATCGTGCGCGGCACCAAGGCCCCGCAGGCGGCCGGCGTCATCCATACCGATTTCGAACGCGGTTTCATCCGCGCCTTTACCATCTCCTATGACGACTACATCGCCTACAAGGGCGAAGTCGGTGCCAAGGAAGCCGGTAAGGGTCGCGACGAAGGCAAGGAATACGTGGTCAACGACGGCGACGTCATCCACTTCCGCTTCAACACGTAAGCGGCAAACATCTTGGCATCTTCAAGCTGCCGTCCCTCACCGGAGGGGCGGCAGTTTTTCTTTGAGCGCCAGAGGCAGCGGCGTCACCGTCCAGCGCCGGAAATGCGGCCAGCCGATACCGATAGTCAGAACGACGACGCCGACGATCAAAAGCGTCAGGAAGATATAGCTTTCGGGTGCGGCCGCCGTGCGCTGGAGCAGGCTTGCCGTGGCAAGGCCGAGCGAAAGCAGGCCTGACGTCACGAAGGCGCGTCGGTCGATAGCAAGGCCGATCCCCATCAGCACCACGACGATCGCGACGATAACAAGCGCCTCCGGCAGGCCCTTGTCGCTGCTGAACAGCGTGTCATTGGCGAAATCGCCGAGGAAGATGAAACAGAGCGTCGAATAGAGCAGCGCCGGCGCCGTGACCAGATGCAGCCAGAAGGCAATATCGGAGCGGCGTGAGACGCGAAACCGGTCCTCGAGATCATAAGCCATCGCCACGCCGAACAGCACCAGAGCGGCAGCAAGGAAGATGCCGGCGGAGAGCATCGGGTGATCGGTGATCATATCGGCGCTGCCCGTCAGCCGCGCCAGCGCCAGGAAGACGAGGCCGAGCGCCATGGCCGCCAGCGACAAGAACCACAGGCTGAGCGACAGCGGAATGCGATAGCGCCAGTAGAAGGGCGGCAAAAGCAGTGCGAAGGGCAGCATGGTCAGCAGGAAGTCGAGATAGGGGCTTTTCTCAGCGCCCAGGACATCGTCCAGCAGCAGCATCGTCGTGATGCCGATCCAGTGGGCATAGAGAAGCGTCAGCAGCACGGCGGGCAGAGCGAGGCGCTGCCGTTTCACGAGGATTTCCGCGAGGACGATGATGGCCGGCAGCGCGGCGAGGAAGGCGCCGATACCCCAGACGCCCGCCATGACGATCGCGACGCCGATAGTGATCAGCACATCATGGAAGCCGCGGATGAAGCGTGGCGCTTCCGTGTCCTCGACGGGTGCGATGGCGCGGTCTTCGGCAGGGCCGGCGATATCCAGCACGCGTGCTTCGGGAGGTGCGGCAAGGACGACGCCGCGCGCTTCCATATAAGGCAGCAGCGTGCTTGCCTGTTCGGCGGAGAGGATCCCCTCGCCTGCCGCACCGTCGAGCACGGATTTCAGCGTCTGCATCTGTCGTCGTCTCCTCGTGCGGCGTCGAGGCACCTTACCTGTCCGAAGCCCGCTGGCAAGAGCTTGCAAAACGCCGCCCCGCTCGCCATTGTCGGCCCGAAACAGGATGGACGAGACCGTGCCCAACTACACATTTGAAGACTTTACGCCGGGCCGGCGCTTCGACTTTTCGAAGCGTACGATGACGGCGGACGAGATCATCGCCTTCGCGCGGGAATTCGATCCGCAGCCGATGCATATGGACGAGGCCGCCGGCCGCGCCAGCATTCTCGGCGGGCTTGCGGCCTCCGGCTGGCACACGAGCGCTGTGATGATGCGCATGCTGTTCGAGGCCTATATCGACGGCTCCACCTCGGAGGGCTCACCCGGTGTCGACCTCATGGAATGGAAGCGCCCGGTGCTGGCGGGCGATACGCTCGGCGGCCATTGCGAGGTGCTGGATGCCCGAGTCTCGCGCTCGCGGCCGGAGATCGGCATCGTGCGCATGCGCGCCGAAGTGACCAACCAGCGTGGCGAGCTGGTTGCGGTCTCCGAATATATCAACATGATGCGCGTTGCCGAAAAGGATGCCGACCATGCGAATGGCTGAGCTTTATCCCTTCGGCGAGGCCGTCGAAATCGGATCCAACACGTTTACCGCCGAAGACATCATCCGCTTCGCCGGAAGTTTCGACCCGCAACCCTTCCATCTCGATGAGGAGCTGGCCAAACATGCCCTGTTCGGCGGCCTCTGCGCCTCGGGCTGGCATACCAGCGCCGGCTGGATGAAGTGCTTCGTGCCGTTCTGGCTCAGGGAATGCAAGCGCCTTGCCGCCGAGGGCATCGTGGCGCCGAATCTCGGCCCCTCGCCGGGCTTCACCAAGCTCGCCTGGCTGAAGCCGGTCTTTGCCGGCGATACCATCACCTATTCGGTGACGCTCATCGCCTCGCGCGAGCTGGCAACGCGCAAGGACCGACTGATCAATTCAATCCTCTGTGCCGGCCGCAACCAGAACGGCGAACCGGTCATCCGGTTCGAGAGCACGGTTCTGGAATTCGTCTGAGAAGGCGACGACGGGCTCAATGCCCGTCGAAGGCCACCAGGGTGCGCACCTCTACGCCAAGCGCTTCCAGCTTCTTGCGGCCGCCGATTTCCGGCAGGTCGATGACGAAGCAGGCGGCGACGATATCGGCGCCGATCTGGCGCAGCAGCTTGACAGCCGCTTCCGCCGTACCGCCGGTGGCGATGAGGTCGTCGACGAGGATCACCTTCTCGCCCGGCTTGATGGCGTCCTTGTGCATTTCCATCTCGTCCACGCCGTATTCCAGGCTGTAGGCGATGCGCACGGTCTCGTGCGGCAGCTTGCCCTTCTTGCGGATCGGCACGAAGCCGGTCGATAGCTGGTGCGCCATGGCGCCGCCGAGAATGAAGCCGCGCGCCTCGATGCCGGCGACCTTTGCGATGCCGACGCCCGCATAGGGATGCACCAGTTCATCCACCGCGCGACGGAAGGCGCGCGGATTGCCAAGCATGGTGGTGATGTCGCGGAAGATGATGCCGGGCTTGGGATAGTCCGGGATGCTGCGGATCGCGGCGACGAGCTCTTGTTCAACGGTAGGCATGGAATTTCCCGACTGCGGAAGGATTTTTCGGTTATCGCAGGTGCGTCACCGCCCCACAACAAAAAAGGCGGCCCGAAGGCCGCCTTTTGAACCGGGCGATAAATTCGCTCAGTGTTCCTTGTTCGCGTAGACCGACTTCTTCGTCAGGTAGATCAGGCCGGTGAAAATCACCAGGAAAACCATGACCATGAAGCCGGTGCGCTTGCGCTCTTCGAGATGCGGCTCGGCGGCCCACATCAGGAAGGACGCGACGTCGCGAGCGTACTGGTCGACCGTCTGCGGCGCGCCGTCGTCATAGGTGACCTGACCGTCGGAGATCGGCTTGGCCATGGCGAGCGCCGCAGCGTTTGCGAAGTACGGATTGTAGTGCGTGCCTTCGGCGACTTCGAGATGCGCCGGCTTCTCTTCATCGTAACCGGTAAGCAGGGAATAGATATAGTCCGGCCCACCTTCCTGATACTGGGTGAAGATGTCGAAAACGAACTGCGGGAAGCCGCGGGTAATGCCGCGTGCCTTGGCGATCAGCGAGAAGTCCGGCGGAGCCGCTCCATTGTTGGCGGCAGCAGCCGCTTCATGGTTGGCGAAGGGCGACGGGAAGTGGTCGGACGGAACGGCCTTGCGGGTGAACATCTCACCATCGCTGTTCGGGCCGTCCTGCACCTCATAGTTCGCCGCGAAAGCCTTAACCTGGCCTTCCGAGTAACCAAGATCTTCCAGCGTGCGGAAGGAAACGAGGTTCATCGAATGGCAGGCCGAACAGACTTCGGTGTAGACCTTCAGGCCGCGCTGAAGCTGGCCCTTGTCATACTTGCCGAAGGGACCGGCGAAGGTCCACTTCTCCTGCTTCGGATGATGGATCGGGTAATGCGGGGTGGCGTGTTCGGCCTCCGCACCCGCGGCAGGCGCCGCTTCTTCCGCCGTGGCGAAGGAGACGCCGAGACCGGCGACGAGTGCGAGCGACAGAATGCCTGCAACAAGCTTTTTCATTGTCATGGTTCCTTTCGCTCGCTCTCAGGCCTTGGCCAGCTTGGCGTTCTTCTTTTCCAGAACCGCTTCCGTGATCGAATTCGGAATGCGCTTCGGGGTCTCGATCAGGCCGAGGACCGGCATGATGGCGAGGAAGAAGCCGAAATAATAGAGCGTGCCGAGCTGCGAAAGGACGACGTAGATGCCTTCTGCGGGCATGGCGCCGAGCCAGCCGAGCATGATGGCATTGGCCACGAACAGCCAGAAGAACAGCTTGTACCAAGGGCGATAGACGGCCGAGCGAACCTTCGACGTGTCGAGCCAGGGCAGGAAGAACAGCACGATGATCGCGCCGAACATCACGAGGACGCCGCCAAGCTTGGAGTCGATCGGGCCGACGTTGAAGGTGATGGCGCGCAGCATCGCGTAGAACGGCAGGTAGTACCATTCCGGAACGATGTGGGCCGGGGTCTTCAGCGGGTCAGCCGGGATGTAGTTGTCCGGGTGGCCGAGATAGTTCGGCATGTAGAAGACGAACCAGGCGAAGACGATCAGGAAGACCGATACGCCGAGCGCATCCTTCAGCGTCGCATAGGGCGTGAAGGGAACCGTGTCGGTCTTGGACTTCACTTCGACGCCGGTCGGGTTGGTCTGGCCGGTCACGTGCAGCGCCCAGATGTGCAGGACGACGACGCCGGCGATCATGAAGGGCAGCAGGTAATGCATCGAGAAGAAGCGGTTCAGCGTCGGATTGTCGACAGCGAAGCCGCCGAGCAGGAACTGCTGGATCCACTCGCCGACCCACGGGAAGGCCGAGAAGAAGCCTGTGATAACGGTCGCACCCCAGAAGGACATCTGACCCCAGGGCAGAACGTAGCCCATGAAGCCGGTCGCCATCATCAGAAGGAAGATGACCACGCCAAGGATCCAGAGGATTTCGCGCGGCGCCTTGTAGGAGCCGTAGTAGAGGCCGCGGGCAATGTGGAGGTAGACCGCGATGAAGAAGAAGGACGCGCCGTTGGCGTGCATGTAACGCAGCAGCCATCCGTGGTTCACGTCACGCATGATCTTTTCGACCGAGTTGAACGCGACGGTCGTTTCGGCCGCATAGTGCATAGCCAGAACGACGCCGGTCAGGATCTGCACGATCAGCATCACCGACAGCATGGCGCCGAAGGTGTAGGCATAGTTCAGGTTGCGCGGGACCGGGTAGGAGACGAAGCTGTCATGGATCATGCGCGGCAGAGGCAGGCGCGAGTCGACCCACTTCTCGATGCCAGTCGTCGGCTGGTAGGTGGAATGTTCAGCACTCATTATCAGGTGTCCCCTCAACCGATCTTGATGACTGTGTCGGATACGAACGAGAAGGTCGGCACAGCAAGGTTCTGCGGGGCCGGACCCTTACGGATACGTCCAGCAGTGTCGTAGTGCGAACCGTGGCAGGGACAGAACCATCCGCCGAAATCGCCGGCCTGGCCGAGCGGAACGCAGCCCAGATGGGTACAGGAGCCGATCATGATGATCCAGTTTTCCTTGCCCTCGCCGGCGGAGCGGTCGAGGTCCGTCGCTTCGGCGTCGGCAGCGATGTTGGCATTGCGCGCGACCGGATCCTTCAGATCCGAAAGGGCGACGGCCTTGGCTTCTTCCACTTCCTTGTCGGTACGGTTGCGGATGAACACCGGCTTGCCGCGCCATTTGGCCGTCAGCGACATGCCGGGCGTCAGGCTGGAGACATCGACCTCGATGGAGGCGAGCGCCAGCGTGGACGCATCCGGACGCATCTGGTCGATGAACGGCCATGCAACCGCAACGCCGCCCACGACGCCCGCCATACCCGTGGTCAGGTAAAGAAAATCACGGCGAGTGGGCTCGCCCAGGGATTCGCTTGTTGTCTCGTGTTCGCTCACGGCTAAACCATCCTCTCACGCAAAGTCTGCGGAAAACCGCAACGCCCCTTTGGAAACCGGCAATTCCGGACACAATACGGCCATAGATTCCCCGTCAATCCGGCGCGTTCTATGCTTGATCGCAAATTATGTCCAGCCTTGGCAAGGGGTGGTGGGCACATTGTCGCGGGAAAAACGGAGCATCTTGACAAGGCACAGCCATCGCCTTGAACCTCAAGCGCTTCCCGGCTGAAAAGACAGTCGCGAAACGACGCTTTACAGCCCTATTGCGCCGCTTCCTCGCGGCCGAGGAACCCGCCCGACTGGCGCGACCAGAGATCGGCATAAAGCCCGCCCTTGGCGACGAGTGCGGCGTGGCTCCCCTCCTCCACGATCTCGCCGCGATCCATGACGATCAGACGGTCAAGCGCGGCAATGGTGGAGAGCCGATGGGCGATGGCAAGCACGGTCTTGCCACGCATGAGACGTTCGAGGTTCGACTGGATCGCCGCCTCGACTTCGCTGTCGAGCGCCGAGGTCGCCTCGTCGAGCACGAGGATCGGCGCATCCTTCAGCATGACGCGGGCAATCGCGATACGCTGGCGCTGGCCGCCGGAGAGCTTCACCCCGCGCTCGCCGACATGAGCGTCGTATCCGGTACGGCCGCGCTGGTCCTCAAGCGAGAGGATGAAATCATGCGCCTCGGCCTTTTTCGCCGCCTCGATCATCTGCGCTTCGCTGGCATCGGGATTGCCGAAGAGGATGTTGTCGCGGATCGAGCGATGCAGCAGCGCCGTATCCTGGCTGACCATGCCGATATTGGCGCGCAGGCTTTCCTGCGTGACCGCAGCGATATCCTCGCCGCCAACCAGAATGCGGCCGCCTTCCAGGTCGTAGAAGCGCAGAAGCAGGTTGACGAGCGTCGACTTGCCGGCACCCGAGCGCCCGACGATGCCAACCTTTTCGCCGGGGCGCACGACAAGCGTCAGGTCATCGATGACGCCCGAGGCGCGGCCGTAGTGGAAGCGCACGTGCTCAAACCGGATTTCGGGATGCGCCACCGTCATGACCTTGGCGTCCGCCCGGTCGGTGAGGCCGATCGGCTGGGAGATCAGGTCTGCGGAATTCTGGATCGTGCCGATATTGCGCATGATGCCGTTGAGCTGCGTCATCAGCCGGTTCAGAAGGAAGTTTAGACGCAGCACCAGCGCCAAGGTGAACGCCACGGCGCCCGAGCTGATGATGCCGGTCAGCCAGAGATGTATGCACAGCACCGCCATGACCGCGATCATCAGGCCGGAAAGAAAGGCAAGCGAGGCGCGCAGCGACGTCAGCAGGCGCGTGAAATTCAGGATCGTCGTCTGGAAGATGTCGAAACCGTCGCGCATGTAACGATCGTTCGCATCGTCGCGGCCGAACAGCTTCAGCGTCTGGATATTCGAATAGGCATCGACCATTCGGCCACTGATCATCGACCCGGCTTCCGCCGATTGGCGCGCATGCTCGCGGATGCGCGGTACGAAATAGCGCGCGAGCACCGCAAAGATCGACAGCCAGACGAGCAGCACCACCGCCAGCCGCCAATCGAGCTGGCCGAGCAGAACCAGCGTCGAGACCGTATAGATCGAGACAAACCAGATACTCTCCATGAAGGAGGTGATGACGTCACCCGTCGCCTGCCCCGCCGACCAGACCTTTGTGACGATCCGCCCGGAGAAATCGTTCTGGAAGAAGGACAGCGACTGGCGCGCGACATGCACATAAGATTGCCAGCGCACCAGATTGTAGAAGCCCGGCGTGATGACCTGCTGGTCGATCAACGCCGTCAGGAAGGCAACGATGAAGCGCACGACGCCGATCAGCCCGAGCATGACAAGCAGCTCCGGCCCATGCGCCGAGAGGAGCCCGCTCCACCCCTCGCCCGGCGTCACCGTCGCCAGCATGTCGACCAGCCGCCCGACGAACCAGAACGTCGCCGCCTCGATACCCGCCGTGATGCCGCCGAGCACCAGCAACGCCAGAAATGGCGCCTTCGCCTGACGTACATAGAACCAGACGAACGCCATCAATCCCTGAGGCGGCCGCAGATCATCGCGCCGTGCGAAGGGTTGGATCCATGTCTCGAAAAAAGAGAAAAGCGGGCGGAAGATCATGCCTTGGATATAGGCCGTTTTGGGTGGCGGGCAAATTAAAGATCGGAAAGAAAAAGGCCGATCCCGCATCGGGACCGGCCTTTGTTTTTGCTATTCCGCCGCCACTTCCGCCTCGGTCGCGTCATCGGCGATGAACCCGCCCGACTGGCGGGTCCAGAGGTCGGCGTAGATGCCGCCGGTCGCTACGAGCTCGGCGTGGGTGCCGGTCTCGGCGAGGCGGCCCTTGTCGAGCACGACGATGCGGTCCATCTCCGTCAGCGTCGACAGGCGGTGGGCGATCGCGATCACCGTCTTGCCCTGCATGAGGGCGAAGAGGTTGTCCTGGATCGCCGCCTCGACTTCCGAATCGAGTGCCGAGGTCGCCTCGTCCAGCACCAAGATCGGCGCGTCCTTCAGGAAGACGCGGGCAATCGCGATGCGCTGACGCTGGCCGCCCGAGAGCTTCACGCCACGCTCGCCGACCTGGGCATCGAGGCCCGTGCGGCCCTGCTGGTCGGTGAGGCTTTCGATGAAGTCCCAGGCGTTGGCGCGCTTGGCCGCCTCGATGATCTCCGCATCCGTCGCTTCCGGCTTGCCATAAGCGATGTTGTCGCGGATCGAGCGGTGCAAGAGCGACGTGTCCTGCGTCACAACGCCGATCTGCGAGCGCAGGCTGTCCTGCGTCACCGTCGCGATATCCTTGCCGTCGATGGTGATCTTGCCGGACTCCAGATCGTAGAAGCGCAAAAGCACGTTCATCAACGTCGTCTTGCCCGCGCCGGAGCGGCCAACAAGGCCGACTTTCTCGCCCGCGCCAATGGTGAGCGACAGGTCCTCGATCACGCCCTTGTTCTTGCCGTAGTGGAAGCGGACGTGGTCGAAGGCGATCGCGCCCTTGGCGTCCGGCAAAGCCGGTGCTTCGGGGTTGTCCTGGATGTCGTGCGGCTTGGTCATCATGCCCATGCCGTCATAGACCGTGCCGATATTTTCGAACAGCGCGGTCACTTCCCACATCACCCACTGCGACATGCCGTTGATGCGCATGACGAGACCCATGGCCACCGCCACCGCACCGACCGAGACATCTCCGTTCATCCAGAAATAGATGCCGATCGCGGCCGTGAAGAACATCGTCAATACGTTGTTGATATCGATTGCGATGTTGAACAGCGTGATCTTGCGCATCTGCGCATGCACGGTCTGAAGGAACTCGTCCATGCCGGCACGGGCATAGGTTTCCTCCCGGCCGGCATGTGAGAACAGCTTGACGGTCGCGATGTTGGTATAGCTGTCGACGATCCGGCCCGTCATCATCGAGCGCGCATCCGCCTGCTCGCGCGAAATCCGCATGAGCTTGGGCACGAAATAGCGCAGGATCGATACATACACGACGAACCACACGAGCAGCGGCACGACGAGACGCAGGTCCGCCGCGGCGATGATCGCGATCATCGAGATGAAGTAGCTCACCACATAGATGAAGACGTCGATGATCTTCATCACGGTTTCGCGCACGGCGAGCGCCGTCTGCATCACCTTCGTCGAGACGCGGCCGGCGAACTCGTTGGAGAAGAAGGTCATGCTCTGGCGGATGAGGTAGCGGTGCATCTGCCAGCGGGCGATCATCGGGAAATTGCCCGCAAGCGCCTGGTGCATGGTCATGGTGTGCAGCGCGCCGAACCCCGGAATGAGGACGAGCAGCAGCACGGCCATCCACACCAGCGTTCCGCCCTCGCGGGCGAGGAACGTGTGGGGATCGCCGGCCGAAAGCCAGTCGACGATATTGCCGAGGAACTGGAACAGCAGCACTTCCGCAATGCCGAGCGCCATCGAGCAGAAACCAAGCACGAAGAGCCAGGGGGCCGCCGGCTTGGTATAATGCCACAGGAAGGCGAACAGGCCCTTCGGCGGAAGCGAAGGGGCCTCGGAAGGATAGGGATTCAAACGTCTTTCGAACCAGCCGAACATGGCTATCTCCGTAATATCAAATGACGGAACCAGGCAGACGGCGCAAAACGGGCGCAGCCGGGACCGAGATTCCGAGAGATGTGCCGATGACGACAGAAGGCGTCACACAGCGAATTGAAATGGGTAGGCGAAGGGAGTTTTGGCGGCGAAGTGCCTACGCGAGAAGTGGCGTGATTCCAGCCGGGAGGCGCAGTCGACGTGTGATAACCATCATGGTCCTCCCTTTTCTCGCGTTGAAGATGCAGCTTGGGTAACCCGAAACGACGCAATTTGCCAGCGCCTTCGTCGCAAATTCGCATCTGCGGCCAATTCTGTTGCCTTCCAGCCACATCCCGGCTACCCCCGAGCCATGTCCGAACTCCGCATCGCCCTCTACCAGCCCGACATTGCCGGCAATACCGGCACGATCCTGCGTTTCGCCGCCTGCCTGGGGCTCGCCGTCGATATCATCGAGCCGGCCGGCTTCGACCTGTCCGACCGCAACCTGAAGCGCGCCGGCATGGACTATCTCGCGGCCGTGACGCTGACGCGACATGTCAGCTGGGACCGGTTCGAGGACTGGCGGCAGACGACCGGCCGCCGCCTGGTGCTCGCCTCCACCAAGGCCGCCGGCCTCTATACCGATTTCGCCTACCGGCCGGATGACATCCTGCTCTTCGGCCGCGAAAGCGCCGGCGTGCCGGACCGGGTGCACGATATCGCCGACGGCCGCGTGCTCATCCCCATGGTCGAGGGGCAGCGCTCGATCAACGTTGCGCTCTCCGCCGCGATGATCTGCGGCGAGGCGCTGCGCCAGACCGGGTTTGCCTGATCTAGCCATCGCCCCACCGGAAGAGACGGACGGCCACGGCCACGAGGCCGAGCACCAGCACGACCGCACCGACCATGGCATAGGCCGTGCCATAGTCGGATGCGCCGATCAGCGGCTGCGAGACGATCGGGGACAGAAACTGACCGGCGAAGATGCTGGAGACCAGAAGCCCTGAAATCCGGCCGCGCGAAGCGGGCGGCGCGAGCAGCATGGCGCTGGCCGCGAAATTCGGCATGATCGTTCCCATGCAGATGCCCGAGACGGCCATGGCGGCCAGGACGCCACCATAGCTTTCCGCGCCCGACAGCAGCAGAAAGGATAGCCCCGAAGAGACAAAGCCGAGGGCGAACACACCCATCAGGCCGATCCGCCGCCGGACCGGTGCGAAGACCAGCGAGCTGACGACACCGACGAGCTGCCCTGCTCCAATCGCGGCCCCCGCAAGGCTGGGTGCAGCAAAGCCAAGATGCTCAAGATAGAATGGCAACTGTGTCGGGATCATGTAGAAAGCGATCATGTTGACCGCGGCCGCGATGAACAGCACACCGAGCAGCACCGTCCTGCGCCCGTCGAGCCCGCCCTCGCCTGTTGCCGCAGCGGCGGGGCGAGCCCTTTGTGGCTCTGGCAGGAAGGCGATGGCGGCCGGCAGAAGCAGGATCGCCACGGCGTAGATAAAGAACGGTCCGCGCCAATGGATTTCGGCAAGGAAGCCGCCGCCCGTCAGGAAGAGTGTGCCGCCGATACCGACAAAGGCCTGCTGCAAACCCATGTACCGATCACGCGCAGGCCCTTGGAAGAAATCACCGACCAGCGCCGTCGTCGCCGTCATGATGCCGCCGACGGCAAGACCGAGCACGGCGCGGCCGACGAGCAGGCCGTTCAGCGTATCCAGAACCAGACCGGATGCACCCGCAACGGCGAAGAGGGCGAGCGAGGCGATCAGCAGGGGCTTGCGTCCGAAGCGATCGACGAGAAGCCCCGCGACAGGTGAAAACAGCGCGATGAACACGGCCGGCAGCGTCAAGACCAACCGGCTGAGCAGCGCGACATTCTCCACGTCGGCAAACCGGTCGGCTATGCCCGGCAGGGAGGCGGAAATCGTCGCCCCAGACATGATGGTCAGCGTGCTGACGAAGAGCAGCGTCGCATTGCGCCAGCGCTCCTGCGGCGAGCGGGCGATCTCCGCCATGGCATAGTGCTCCGGCTTCATGCTGCCGCCTCGTCGTAACGTGTCGCGATGCGCGCCGCCTTCAGCGCATTCGCCCACCAGGTCAGGCGCTTCATCAGCACGGCGAGCTGACCGTTGAGATGGCCGGGGCGGAAAGGATTTCCGGCAGGATCGAACTGCGTCCAGGCATGGGCAAGGCTCACGGTCTCGCGGATGGCGACAGCATGCAGCTCGGCGAAGACCAGCCGCAGCTGCTCTACGGCGCGCAGACCACCCGACACGCCGCCATAGGCGATGAAGGCGATGGGCTTGGCATGCCAGGGGCGGAAGCAGCTGTCGATGATGGCTTTCAAAGCGGCCGGATAGGCGTGGTTATATTCCGGCGTGACGATGAGAAAGGCATCGGCCTGCGAAATCCGGCTCTCGACTCTCTCCGTCGAGGGCGCATCGAGACCGCCGGGCGTGAAGGTCAGTTCGGCTGGATCGATGCGGATGATATCGTATTGATGGAAACCCGCGAGCTCCGGCTCCAGCCATCCCGCGATCGTATCGGCAAAACGTCCCTCGCGGCCGCTGCCATAAATGAGGGCGATGGTCAGTCTGTCTGTCATGCGTCTGGGCTCCATTTGAAATCAGGGAGCCCATGGTATAAAACCTCAAGCGAAGTTGAGGTCAACAGCCATGACGGAAAATTGTCCGAACAGCAAAATGCCGCGGGAACTCGGCGTCGGCGAGGTGGCAGAGCGCAGCGGCGTGGCGGTATCCACCCTGCATTTCTATGAGACGAAGGGGTTGATCCGCAGCCATCGCAACCGCGGCAATCAGCGGCGCTATCCGCGCAGCATTCTGCGCCGTGTCGCAGTCATCAAGGTCGCGCAGCGCACGGGCATTCCATTGTCGGAGATCGCGGACGCGTTGTCCGTGCTGCCGCATGACCGGCCGGTGACGGCGGAGGATTGGCGGACGCTCTCAAAAACCTGGCGCCGCCAACTGGACGACCGCATCGCGCGGCTTACCAAACTGCGCAACCAGATCGACGGCTGCATCGGCTGCGGCTGTCTTTCCATGCAGGAATGCCCGTTGCGCAATCCGCTCGATACGCTTGGCGCGGAAGGCCCGGGCCCGAGATTGCTCGAGCCCGATCCATCGGAAACAGTTTAAGGATCCAGACGCGTCGCCAGAAGCTTATCGACGCGGCGGCCGTCCATGTCGACGACCTCGAAACGCCAGCCCTGGGTTTCGGTGATCTCACCGGTTTTCGGGAGCTTCTGCAGCGATTCTATGACGAGGCCGGCAGCGGTCTGGTAGCTGCGGCGGCCGGGCAGTTGCAAGCCGAGGCGGTCGGCCATCTCGTCGATCGGCATCGAGCCGGAAATCAGCCAGGAACCGTCCTCGCGCTGCACCGCATGCTCGTCGTCGCCCTCTTCGATATCGGCGCGGAACACGCCGGCAATCGCTTCCAGCACGTCGGCGGGCGTGATGACGCCTTCGAAATGGCCGTACTCGTCATGGATAAGCAGGATCGGCACTTCGGAACTGCGCAGCGATTCCAGCACGCGCATCGCATCCATCGTATCGGGCACGATCGGCGCGGGGCGGATGAAGGCGCGGATATCGAGCGGCTGGCCCGTCAACATGGCCGACAGCAGCTCGCGCTTCTGCACGATGCCGACGATCGTTTCCGGCCCGCCATCGGCAACCGGCAGGCGGGAATGCTGGCTTTCGATCAGCTGCTGGTGGATTTCCTCGACGGTATCGCCAAGATCGATCCAGTCGACATCGTTGCGCGGGGTCATCAGACCGCGCGCCTCGCGGTCGGAAAAGCGCATCACGCCGGCGATCATCAGCTTCTCGCCACCCTCGATGACGCCGGCGGCTTCCGCCTCGGCTACAATGGTCTTAATCTCTTCATCCGTCACGATGCTTTCGGAAACCTCATGCTGGCCGAGCAGGCGGAAGATCAATCGCGTCGAGGCATCGAGGATCCAGACCGCCGGTGCGCCGATCTTCGACAGCAACGACATGGCCGGTGCCACGAGCGTGGCGAACCGCTCCGGGTTCTTCAGCGCGATCTGCTTGGGCACTAGCTCGCCGACGACGACGGAGAGGAAGGTGATGACGAAAATGACGATACCGTAGCCGAGCGGATCGGCCAGCCAGTCCGGCACACCCTCGGCAAAAAGGATGTCGCGCAGGCGGCCACCCAGTGCGGCACCGGAAAACGCACCGGCGAGAATGCCGATGAGCGTGATGCCGATCTGGACAGTGGAGAGGAATTTACCGGGATTTTCCGCCAGTTTCAGCGCAGATGCGGCACCGAGAGACCCTTGGGCCGCCATTGTCTTGAGGCGAGGCTTTCTTGCGGAAACGATGGAAAGTTCGGAAAGAGCAAAGACCCCGTTGAGGAGGATCAGGAAGACGGCAATCGCGAGTTCGAACAAGGACTGTGAGCCGTGCTTCAGAACCGCAACGGCGCCTTTCTATTGATGACGATGGCCGCAAGATAAGGGCGCGACGGCCCGCCGTCAATCGACGTTGCAGATTACACTCGCGTCAGACGGGTGTACGGAAGCCTTTTGAAGTATCAATCCGCGCTTGGCAGCCGGCGCATGGTGAACTCGATGCGGTCGCCATCCAGCATCCTCCAGCTTTCCACTTCGGTCCAGTAGGCAGCTTTCGGCCAATGGTCGAACCACTCGCGCGCCTTGTCGCGCGCCGCCTGCCGTTCCATGCAGAAGGTCTCGCGCACGAAGTTGCTCTCCCGCGCCGGCTTCTCGCGCCGGTGGCGCTCGATCTGGCGGCGGAGCCCATCGAGGGGCGGCGGTCCGGGAACACGCGCCATATCGTTTTCTCCTGGCAGCACATTCAACACGGCAAACATAGGCTGCCGCCGCGCATTTTGCGAGTCTAGCCGTCCCCAGCCAAAAATCCGTTTTTGTTGCCAAATGGCCCAAAGTTAACGAGTGTGACCAAAATACGATTCGGCGGCCCTGCCGCCAGTGGGAAACACCCCAGCGAGACATATCATGGAACGACCAGACCTGCCGAAAGGCCTTCCCGACGACATCGAGGACAAGAAGGACGCCGCCCGCGCCTGGTTCGAGCACCTGCGCGACGCGATCTGCTCCAGCTTCGAGGCGCTCGAGGACGAGCTGGCCGGTCCGCTTTCCGATCTGCCCGCCGGGCGTTTCGTCGCCAAGGACTGGCAGCGCGATGGTGGCGAAGGCGGCGGCGGCCGCATGTCGATGATGGAAGGCCGCGTCTTCGAGAAGGTCGGCGTGCACACCTCCACCGTTCATGGAGAGTTCTCGCCGGAGTTCCGCGGCCAGATTCCAGGTGCCTCCGAAGATCCGCGCTTCTGGGCCTCCGGCATCTCGCTGATCGCCCATCCGGTGAACCCCAATGTGCCGGCAGTGCACATGAACACCCGCATGGTCGTCACCACCAGTCGCTGGTTCGGCGGCGGGGCCGACCTGACGCCGGTGCTCGACCGCCGCCGCACGATGGACGATCCCGATACGCAGCTCTTCCACAAGGCGATGGAAATCACCTGCAACCGCCATCCGGTCGCCGATCACCGTAAATTCAAGGAATGGTGCGACGACTACTTCTTCCTCAAGCACCGCAACGAACCGCGCGGAACAGGCGGCATCTTCTATGACTGGCTGCATTCCTCGGAGGAGCTCGGCGGCTGGGAGGCGGATTTCGCCTTCACGCAGGATGTCGGCCGCGCCTTCGCCATGGTCTATCCGCGCATCGTGCGCAACAACTTCAACAATGGCTGGACGGAAGAGGACCGCGACGAACAGCTCGTGCGCCGCGGCCGCTATGTCGAGTTCAACCTGCTCTACGACCGCGGCACGATCTTCGGCCTGAAGACGGGCGGCAATGTCGATTCCATACTGTCATCGCTGCCGCCTGTGGTGCGCTGGCCCTGACGGTCGAGGACCCGCGATCCCGCTCTTGTGATAGCGGCTTTACGCGCTTGGTGGTAGAATGCGCCTCATATCAGTTCATGGAGGAGGCAGTCATGATACCCACATCCCTGGATGCGGCGGTCGCGGACCTCAATCCGCAATCCGCCGATTTTCTCGACCGTTTTGCCGAAACCATGCGCGCCGAGGGCGGCATGGATCTTTCGCATGCCTATTTCGTCGAAGAGGCCAGGCGGCAGCTCGCCGGCGGCACGGTTTATCATCTCGCTGATCACCACACCAGGCAGGAACAGTTCCAGTCGTCCGCCTGCTTCGATGCTTGGGCGAAGGACGAGGATGCGGCCTGACGTAGTGTTCCGATGCGAAACGATCGACGGGCCTTGAGGGAACTCACAGGCCCGATTTTCGTTGTCGCTATGTCGCGGTTTGGCCGATCACGCCTTATCTGCTAAACTGATCCCGTTGAAACGACAGGAGATAGGTCATGAGACTTTTTGAATGCGGTTCACTCGTCCCCGGATGCGAATGGCATACGCGGGCCAATGACGATGCCGAAGTCGTGCGCCGCGCGGTGGAGCACATGCGCTCCGCCCATGGCGAAACCATGATCCGTGAAAGCATGGTCGACCATATCAAGGAACGCGTTGTCGACGAGAAGGCGGCAGACGCCGCCTGACGCTGATCGAAATCAGCCCTCTTTCATAAGGGTTTCCAGCCGGGCAAGCAGCTTTGCCCGGCCGTCATGGAAATTGCCCGCCACCCACTCATCCTCGATCGTGCCTAGGAGCAAGCCGACCTTCGGTCCGGCCGGAATGCCTGTTGCCAGCACATCCGCGCCATTGAGCGGGAAGGACGGCTTCTGCCATTTTTGCGCCCGCGCGAGCAGCCGCTGGCAAAGACCGGCAAAGGCAAGCGCCTCGGGATCGCCGAGCCCGCGCGCGCGGGCAGAGGCGAGCGCGAGCCTCACCCGCATGGTGAGGCCCTGCTGGCCGTGGCGATAGAGCAGCCGGTCGAATGCCGTTTCGGCAAGTTTGGGCGCGATCTCGGGGGCAGACGCCCAATAATCCATCGTCGCGGCCTCCGCCTTGGAAAGCCGCAGCCGTTCGGCCATCGCCTTCAACCGCTCCCGGTCCGCCGGAACCATGGCGGCAAGCCTCAGCAGCGCATCCGGCGCCCAGCCGAAAGCCTTTTCCGCCTCGATCAGGCCGGGAATGGCATCGATGCCCCACTTTTCCGTCTCGGGCAGGATTTCGGTGAGCACGCCGGCCTGGCGCATCCAGAGCAGTGCACGGCCCGGATCGGGCGCGGCAAGCAGCTTCTTCGTCTCCGACCAGACCCGCTCGGCCGAGAGCTTGCCAAGGCTGCCCTTGGCCCGCGCGCAGGCCCGCAACCCATCCGCATCCGGTCGGCCGCTGCCATAGAGCGCGAAGAAGCGGAAGAAGCGCAGGATGCGCAAGTGATCTTCCGCAATGCGCGTCGCCGCATCGCCGATGAAACGCACCGTGCGGCTTTCGATATCCGGCAGGCCGTTCACGAGGTCGATGACCGCACCGTCGGCGGTCGCATAGAGCGCGTTGATGGTGAGGTCGCGCCGCTCGGCATCCGTCTGCCAGTCCGTGCCGAAGGCGACGTCCGCATGGCGCCCATCGGTGGCGACGTCGCGGCGCAGGGTCGTCACCTCGAAGGGTTTCCCCTCGATGACCAGCGTCACCGTACCGTGCTCGATACCGGTCGGCACCGCCTTGATACCGGCCGCTTTCGCGCGCTCGACCACCACGTCGGGCCGGAGCGTCGTCGCGATATCCACATCGGCGACCGGCAGGCCCATCAGGCTGTTGCGCACGGCGCCGCCCGCAACCCGCCCCTCGCCGCCGTCGCTGTTGAGCAGCGCCAGAACGCGAGAGAGCGCCGGATCGGCAAACCACGCCTCACCCGAAACAGACGTCATGCATAAAGCCTTTCATAGATCACCCGCACGATGCCGGCGGTGATGCCCCAGATGTTATGCCCCTCATAGGGCATGCGATAATAATGCCGCTCGGAGCCCAGCCAGACGCCGCTGCCCCGTTCGTGGTTGCGCGGATCCATCAGGAAGGAGAGCGGCACGTCGAAGACCGTCTCGACCTCCGCCGGGTTCGGGATCAGTTCGAAGCCGGGCTGGACCACGGCGAGAACCGGCGTGATCGAAAACCCCGACAGCGCCTTGTACTGCGGCAGGCGGCCGACCGGCTCGACGAAGCGACGGTCGAGGCTGATCTCCTCCTCCGCCTCGCGCATCGCCGCCGTCTCGACATCCGCGTCGTCCTCGTCGACGCCGCCGCCCGGAAAGGCGATCTGGCCGGAATGTTTTCTGAGCGTCGCCGTCCGCTGGGTGAAGATGACGCGCGCATCGTCGCCGTCATCCACAACCGGGATCAGCACCGCGGCATCGCGCAGCTTCATGCCCTCGATATGCTCGATGACACCGGGATTGAGCAGGCTGTCGCCGTGCTCGCGCCAGCTCTCGTCGCCGAGTGTGAGCATCTGCTCCGCCGCGCGACGGCGGAATTCGGCGGCACTGTAGGGGGCAAAGCTCATCGCGACAGCGCATCCAGTTCGGCCGCCGGCATGACCGGGAAGACCACGCCACCAGAGCGCACCGCAAACATCTCGACGCCATCGATTTCAACCACTTCGCCGAGGTCGACGAGATCGTACATGACCGCACGCGAGACCAGCGCCTCCAGCCGGCCGCGCACGAGAAGATAGGGCTTCAACTCGTTGTTTTCACCTGAGATCACGAAGCGCAGCGGATGCTCCGCCCCCGCTTCGACGACATCGCCGACATTCGTGCGAAAGGTGAGCCTGCGATCCGCCCCCTCCCCGCTCACATTCATCTCGACGGCCAGAAACGGCGCATCGACGATGCGGATGCCGACCTTCTCGACCGGCGTCACCAGATAGGTCCTGCCGTCCTCGTCCTTGCGCAGCACCGTGGAAAAAAGCCGCACCAGCGGCGCGCGGCCGATCGGTGTGCCCAGATAGAACCAGGTGCCGTCGGCGCGGATTTCCATGTCGATATCGCCGCAGAACGGCGGGTTCCAGCGCTCGACCGGCGGCAAGCCGCGCCCGCCGGTTTCCGCGGATGCCCGCGCGATCAGCGCGGCCAGTCCCGCCGCGTCGCTGCTGCCTTGAATTTCGCCCGTTGCCATTGTTCCGTCCCGGTTCAACCCTATCTCCGCGAGAGGAAAAGGTGGATACATCCTTTTTCACGAGATAGTCATTTCGTGGCCGCTTGTCAGCCACAGGTGAGCTAATAAGCTTTCTATGTAGGACGCGAACGCGGCAAGGCCACGATTCGCTGCGCGTTTGGAACCGGTACTGGAGATAAAGATGGGCGTTCAGAATTCCTCCGAGTCCGGCCTGGACGAAAAAGCCGTCATCGCCGCGGCCGAACGGGCGCTCTCCGACATCGCCGTCATCCGCAAGGAAGTCGCCAAGGTCATCTTCGGCCAGGAAAGCGTGGTCGAGCAGACCATGCTCGCTGTGCTCTCGGGCGGCCATGCGCTGCTCGTCGGCGTGCCGGGCCTTGCCAAGACCAAGCTCGTCGCCACGCTCGGCACCGTACTCGGTCTTGCCGGGAGCCGCATCCAGTTCACGCCGGACCTGATGCCGTCGGATATTCTTGGCTCCGAGGTCATGGATCAGGACGACAACGGCAAGCGCTCCTTCCGCTTCGTGCCCGGACCGATCTTTACGCAGCTTTTGATGGCCGACGAGATCAACCGCGCCTCGCCGCGCACCCAGTCCGCCCTGCTCCAGGCCATGCAGGAGTATCACGTCACCGTCGCCGGCCGGCCGAATGACCTTCCCAAACCCTTCCACGTGCTCGCGACGCAGAACCCGCTGGAGCAGGAAGGCACCTATCCGCTGCCGGAAGCCCAGCTCGACCGCTTCCTGCTGCAGGTCGACGTGCACTATCCGGAACTCGCCGCCGAACGGCAGATCCTGCTCGAAACCACCGGCGTGCACGAAGCCCATGCGGAAGCAGCCATCACCGCGGCGCGCCTCATCGAGATCCAGACCCTCATCCGCCAGATGCCGGTCAGCGAAAAGGTGCTCGACGCGATCCTGTCACTCGTGCGTTCCGCCCGTCCCGGCAATGGAGTCGCCTCCACCGACAAGCACGTCGCCTGGGGCCCCGGCCCGCGCGCCGGCCAGGCCATGATGCTCTGCGCCCGCGCCCGCGCGCTCTATGAAGGCCGCCTCGCGCCCTCTGTCGACGACGTGCTCGCGCTTGCCGAACCGATCCTCCAGCACCGCATGGCATTGACCTTCGGTGCCCGCGCCGAGGGCATGTCGGTGCGCGACGTCATTGCAGGCCTCGTCCGGCAGGCGGGCGGCTGATTAAGGAAAGCGCATGGCATCCGTCGGCCAGATCGTCGCGCCAACCCCGACCCGCGAGGTGCTTTCGCGGGCGCAGGCGCGTGCGGCCCTCATTCCCGATTGCATGGTCGAAGCCCAGCGCCTCGCCAACACCGTGATTGCCGGCTGGCACGGCCGCCGCAAGCGCGGCATCGGCGAGAATTTCTGGCAGTTCCGCCCCTATGTCGACGGCGAGAGCCTGTCGCGCATCGACTGGCGCCGCTCGGCCCGCGACGATCATACCTATGTGCGCGACCGTGAATGGGAAGCCGCCCACACCGTCTGGATCTGGGCCGACCTCTCGCCGTCCATGATGTACAAATCCACGCTCGGCAGCGTCTCGAAGGAAAGCCGCGCGCTGGTGCTGATGCTGGCGCTTGCCGAAATCCTTGCCCGTTCCGGCGAGCGCATCGGCTGCCCCGGCATCATGGAGCCGATCGCGGCGCGCAACGCCGCCGAACGGCTCGCCACCGCCCTCATGCACAACGGCACGACCGGCGGCCTGCCGGAAACCGGCATGATCCGCGGCAACAGCGATATCGTGCTGATCGGTGATTTCCTCGATCCCGTCGAGGATGTCATGAACCGTCTCGGCCCGCTCGCCCGCCGCGGCCTGCGCGGCCATGTGGTGGAGATCGCCGATCCGGCGGAAGAGACCTTTCCTTATGCCGGCCGCACCGAATTCACCGATCCCGAAAGCGGCCGAAAGCTGACAGCCGGTCGCGCCGAGACGCTGAAGGACGACTATGCCCGCGCCTATATCGCCCGCCGCGAGACGCTGGCGGACAACCTTCGCCATCTCGGCTGGAGCTTCGTGCCGCACCGCACCGACCGGCTCGCCTCCGAGGCGCTGGTCGCCGTGCACATGTATCTCTCCGGCATGCCGGCGATGAAGTCGGAGGGCCGCGGCCGATGAGCGCCTTTGCCTTCGCCTTTCCCGCCGTGCTGACGACGCTGGTGCTGCTGCCCGTCATCTGGTGGCTGCTGCGCCTGACGCCGCCGAAGCCGCTCACGGAAGTCTTCCCGCCCTTCGCCATCCTCGCCTCCATCCTGAAGCGTGAGGAGACGCCGGCGCAGAGCCCCTGGTGGCTGACGCTGCTGCGCATGCTGATGGCCGCAGCCGTGATCTTCGCCATCGCAGACCCGGTCTTCAACCCGCGCAGCAACACGCTGGCCTCCAGTGGTCCGCTCGTCCTTGTCGTCGATAACAGCTGGGCGTCCGCCACCGACTGGCCGCGCCGCGTCGAGACCGCCACCGCGCTGATCGATGATGCCGAAAGCCGCGACGTGCCGATATCGCTGGTGCTCACCGCCGACCGCCAGCACGACGCCGTGCCCGTCGATGCCATCACCGCCCGCAATCGGCTGGCCGCCGCCGAGCCGCGCCCGCTGCCGGCCGATCGCACCGCCGCGATCGCATCGCTGCGGACGGCCCTCGACGGCACTGCGCCGGGCACCGTGGCCTTCATCAGCGACGGCATGGCGAGCGGCGAAACGGACGAGACGGTCGCAGCCCTCAAGGCGCTGTCGCCCGCCGAATTCCGCCTGATCGAGAGCGACGGCGCGTCCGCCGTCGCGATCACCGCCGCAAACAACGGCGCCGATGCCCTCTCCGTCACCCTCACCCGCCTCGATGGCCGCGCGCCGCGCAGCCTGCCGCTGACCGCGCATGATTCCCGTGGCCGGCCGATCGCGACCGGCGTTGCCGAATTCGCCGTCGGTGCGACCACCACGACCGGCACGATCACCGCACCCTTCGAGCTGCGCAATGATTTCGCCCGCCTGACCGTCGACGGCCTCGCCAATGCTGGCGGCACCTATCTGCTCGACGACGGTTTCCGCCGCCGCCGCGTCGCCTTCCTCTCCGGCGAGGTGGTGGATGCCAGCCAGCCGCTGCTCTCGCCGCTGCACTATATCAACCGGGCACTGGCCCCCTATGCCGACCTGCTCGAGCCGAGCGTCGCCGATCTCTCGGTCGCCGTGCCCGAACTCATTGAACAGAACCCTTCCGTAATGATCATGGCCGATATCGGCCGACTGCCGGAGGATGTGCAGGCCGAAGTTAAACGCTGGGTGGAAGCCGGCGGCATGCTGATCCGCTTTGCCGGCCCGCGCCTCGCCGCCGCCCCCGCCGACGATCCGCTCGTGCCGGTGCTGCTGCGCAAGGGCGAGCGGGCGCTTGGCGGCGCGCTGTCGTGGTCCGAGCCGCAGCCGCTGTCGGCCTATCCGGCCAACAGCCCGTTCTTCGGCATGCGTGCGCCCGATAACATCCTCATCAAGCGCCAGGTTCTGGCCGAACCGACGCCGGATCTGGCCGAACGCACCTGGGCAAGCCTTGCCGATGGCACGCCATTGGTGACGACGGGTCCGCTCGGTTCTGGTCGCATCGTGCTCTTCCACATCAGCGCGGAAACCGGCTGGTCGAACCTGCCGTTGTCGGGCGATTTCGTCGAGATGCTTCGCCGCACCGTGCAATTGTCGCGCGGCGGCGGCGTCTCCTCCAAGGGGGGCGAGGCTCAACGCCTGCCGCCCTACCGCCTGATGACCGCCAACGGCACGCTGGCCGCCGCCACCGGCGAGGCCAAGCCGCTCGCCGCCAGCGAGAGCGCCAAGGCCATCGCCACCTTCGACAACCCGCCCGGCCTCTACGGCACGGAGGACGGCTATGTCGCGCACAACCTCTTCCCCGCCGGCTACGAAATCCGCCCGCTGGCCGTCGCCGAAGGTGCCGGCGTGCTCCGCGAGCCGCTCGCGGGCAAGGAGACCTGGTCGCTGAAACCGCATCTCTTCACACTCGCCGCCCTGCTCCTGCTCGCCGACTGCGCCATCGTGCTCTTCATGGGCGGCGCCTTCGCCGCAGCCACCCGTCGTGTGCCGAACCGCAGCGCTACCGCCGCCGTGCTCTTGGCAATTATGGCGGGTGCATTGATCGCAATGCCCGGCGAAAGCCGCGCGGACGATGCCAAACCCGGCGACGACGCGATCCTCTCGCGGCTCGATACGACCCATCTCGCCTATGTCGTGACCGGCGAAGGCGAGGTCGACCGCATCTCCGAGCGCGGCCTGGCCGGCCTCACCGAATTCCTCACCTACCGCACGACGCTGGAGCCCGGCGAGCCCGTCGGCGTCGATATTTCCAAGGACGAGCTGTCGCTCTACCCGATCATTTATTGGCCGGTGAGCGCCTCTGCCGAAATGCCGTCGAATGCCGCCATCAGCCGCATTGACGCCTATATGCGCAACGGCGGTACTGTGCTGTTCGACACGCGCGACCAGTTCGTCTCGCTCGACGGCAATTCGACGAGCCCGAACACCGAGCGCCTGCAGGCGATCCTCGCCAATCTCGACATTCCGCCGCTGGAGCCCGTCCCGGCCGATCACGTCCTGACCAAGGCGTTCTATCTGCTTGCCAATTTCCCCGGCCGCTATGCCGGAAGCCCGCTCTGGGTGGAGGCCGAACTTGACCGCAAGGAAGACCCGTCACGCCCGGCCCGCGCCGGCGACGGCGTCTCGCCGATCATGATCACCGGCAACGATTTTGCCGGCGCCTGGGCGGTCGACGCCAATGGCATGGCGCTCCTGCCGACCGTGCCGCCGGACGAGGTGCAGCGCGAACACGCCTTCCGCTCCGGCGTCAACATCATGATGTACATGCTGACCGGCAACTACAAGGCGGACCAGGTGCACGTGCCCGCCCTCCTCGAGCGGCTGGGACAGTGACATGACCATGCAGTTCTCCCCTTTCCTGCCCTGGATCGCCATCGCCCTGATCGCCCTTCTCGGCGTGCTGCTTTCCGCCCTCGGCCTCTGGCGCGGCCTGCGCGGCGCGCTGGTGCGCGCCTTCGCCCTTGCCCTGATCGTGCTGGCCGTCGCCAATCCCGTACTCATGCAGGAGGATCGCGAGGCGCTGTCGACCGTGGTGCCGGTCATCGTCGACCGCAGCCAGAGCCAGGACAGCGCCGAGCGCACCGCCGAGACGGACGCGGCCCTCGCCGGTCTCAAGGAGCGGTTCGCCCGCTATCCGCGCATCGAGCCGCGCATCGTGGAGGCCGGCGATGACGGCACGTCGGACACACCTTCCACCCGCCTCTTCGACGCCTTGAATTCAGCCGTCGCCGACGTGCCGCGCTCACGCGTCGGCGGCGCGATCTTCATCACCGACGGTCAGGTGCATGACGTTCCCGAGCCCGGTGCCTTCTCCGGCTTCGATGCCCCCATCCATGCACTCGTCACCGGCCGGCCGGATGAATTCGACAGGCGCATCGAGGTGGTCAGCGCACCGCGCTTCGGCATTGTCGGCGAGCCGCAGGAGCTGAAATTCCGCGTGGTGGACGATGGTGCCGGCCCCGGCGGCACTGCCCGCGTGACCGTGCGCCTCAACGGCAACGAGATCGCCTCGGAGATCGCCGAACCCGGCACCGAACAGCCGCTCGGCTTCACCGTTCCGCGTGGCGGCAATAATATTCTGGAATTCGAGGTGGAGCCCGTTCAGGGCGAGATCACGGCGGCCAACAACCGCGCCGTCCATGTCATCGAGGGTATCCGCGAGAACCTGCGCGTGCTGCTCGTCTCCGGCGAACCGCATGCCGGCGAACGTGCCTGGCGCAATCTGCTGAAGTCGGACACCGCCATCGACCTCGTGCATTTCACCATTCTGCGCCCGCCGGAAAAGCAGGACGGCACGCCGATCAACGAGCTCTCGCTGATCGCGTTTCCGACACGCGAGCTCTTCGTCGACAAGATCAACGAATTCGACCTGATAATCTTCGACCGCTACCAGCACCGCGGCGTGCTGCCGATCCTCTACTACGACAACATCGCGCAATATGTCGAAAACGGCGGCGCGCTGCTGATCGCGGCGGGGCCGGAACATGCGGGCAATGATTCGATTGCCGGCACGCCGCTCTCCGTCGTGCTTCCCGCAAACCCGACCGGCGAGATGAATGTCGCGCCCTTCTATCCGCGACTTTCCGAGCAGGGCAAGAAACACCCCGTCACGCGCGGCCTCGAAGGGGCCGATTCGGAGCCGCCGCATTGGGGCCGCTGGTTCCGCACCGTCGATGTGCAGCGTCCGCAGGGCAATGTCGTGATGGAAGCCAATGACGGCAAGCCGCTCTTGGTGCTGAACCGCGCCGGCAAGGGCCGCGTCGCCATGCTGCTTTCCGACCAGGGCTGGCTCTGGGCGCGCGGTTTCGAAGGCGGCGGACCGCATGTCTCGCTCTACCGGCGCACGGCCCATTGGCTGATGCAGGAACCAGCGCTGGAAGAAGAATCGCTGACGGCCCGCACCTTCGGCCGCACCCTGCAGATCAACCGCCAGACGATCGGCGATGCGCCGGGCGAGGCCACGCTGAAGATGCCCTCCGGCAAGACGGAGCAGGTGAAGCTCACGGAAGCCGAACCCGGTCTCTACCGCGCGGAAATCCCCACGACCGAGACTGGCCTCTACGAGATCACCAACGACAATCTCAATGCGCTGGTGCATGTCGGTGCCGTCGATGCGCCGGAATTCAAGGCGACGATTTCGACGACCGAGACCCTGAAGCCGCTCGCCGATGCCACGAAGGGCACCGTGCGCCGGCTGGTCGACGAAAACGGCAATGCCGTCTCGCTGCCGCCGCTCCTGCCTGTTTCCGGCCAGATCCGTACGGTGGATGAGAACAGGCTGTCACTGCGCATGACGGACGAAACCGTGCTGAAGGGCATCAACACGCTGCCGCTCTTCGCCGGTTTTGCCGGTGTCGGCCTACTGCTCCTCGCCTTCTCCGCCACCTGGTATCGCGAAGGCCGGTAAACGGCCCGGAAGGCGGCTTCGCCTTCCCTTTTCCACCCCCGAAAAAATCCGCTGAAACCCTTGGAAATCCGGCCGCTTCTCGCGTGTCGGGCGATGGCGTCTGCAACTACAGGCTCAGGCAAGCTCACCCCTGTAACGCATAGACTGACCGATAGTGAATTTCGTCTGTTCTTTCGTCTCATTTTCTCAGGATTTTGCCTATGACGTCGATCGTTTCCTCCTTGAGCATCACCCAGATCAAGGCGCTTTCGACAGCCGCCATCCAGAGCTGGTCGACCGAGGACGTCGCCTCGTTGACGACCTCACAGCTCAACGCATTCTCCTCCAAACAGATTGCGGCCCTTGAAGCGGAAGACATCGAAGTTCTCGGCTCGCGCCAACTGAGCGCCATCTCGCAGACCGCCATCATCGGCCTGACGCTGGAACAGCTCGGTGCCCTCGACCGGGCGATCAGCAGCCTTACCCCAAACCAGATCGCCGCCTTGAGCACCACGCAGGTGAAGGCCTTGACGGAAGATCAGGCCGAGGCCCTGACCTCGGCACAGGTGCGGATGCTGAGCGCCGCCCAGCTCTCAGTCTTTACGCCGGAGGAAATCGCCACCTTCTCCGCCGAGGACATGGCCGCGATCAACTATAAGGCCGTGCAGGGTCTCAGCACGGCGGCCATTGCGCTGCTTTCGGACGAACAGATCGGCAATTTGAACGCACAAGCGCTTGCCGGTTTCTCGAACGCCCAGATGAGTGCGCTTACGCCCGAGCAGGTCGCCGCCCTCTCCACCGCGCAGGTCGCCCAGCTCAAGCCGGCGCAGATCGCGGCACTTTCGACCGCAGCCGTCGCCGCCTTCACCTCGACGCAGATTCCAGCCCTTACAAGCACCGCCATCACCGGCCTTAGCACAGCGCAGATTCGCGCACTCGACGCCGACCTGCTCGAGGCATTGACTCCCCGCCAGACCAAGATGCTGACCGCCGCACAGCTGGCCGCCATAGGCTCCGATGGCATCCTTACCTTTTCCTCGGCCGACATTGCAGCAATTTCCGTCGGCGCGCTGTCCGGCATCAGCACCGGTGCGATCGCCGCCCTTTCCAGCGAACAGATGGCGGGCCTCACCGCAAGCATCATCACCGGTCTGACCGTCGCGCAAGTCAGCGCTCTGACCGCCGACCAGGTCGGCAATCTGACATCGGCGCAGATACGCGCCCTGAGCTCCGCGCAGCTCGCCGGCCTGTCTGCCGAGGACATTGCGGCACTTTCGGAAGAGAGCATTTCCGCCATCACTGCCAAGGCATTGAAGGGTCTTGGTACTGTCGCCATTTCAGCGCTGTCCGACGATCAGATCGCATCGCTGACGACCGCGCAGATCAACGCGCTGGCCGCCTGGCAGATCGCAGCACTCGGGACGGCCGGCATCGCTGAATTCAGCACGGCCCAGATCACGGCCATCAGCGCGACGGGGATCGCCGGCCTGACCTCGGCACAGATCACCGCCCTCGATATGGATCAGCTGGAAGCCTTCACGCCGGTCCAGACAAAGGCATTCACGTCCACGCAGCTCTCCGCGCTCGATGCTGATACGATCGAAGCCTTCTCGGCCATGGACATCGCCGCCTTTTCGGCTGCGGCGATCGTCGGCCTCAACACGGCCGCCATATCGGGATTGTCCTCCGACCAGGTCGCGGCGCTGAGTGCCAAGACCATTTCGAGCCTGACGACGGCCCAGATCAACACGCTCTCTGCCGAACAGGCCGAAGCCCTGACCGTCGTGCAGATCCGCGCGCTGACGGCCACCCAGCTCGGCGCGATCGACTCCTACACGTTCGAGGCCTTCACCAGCACGAAGATCGCCGCACTGCAGCCGGCAGCCCTGCTCGGCCTAGGCACCGATGCACTCGCCTCCCTCAGCACGGCACAGATCGCCGCGATGGCACCCAGCCAGATCGCCGCACTCAAACCCTGGCAGCTCGGCGCGCTCGATGCCGATCAAGCCGAGGCGCTGACGCCGGCGCAACTTCGCCAGCTAAGCGCGACACAATTGGCAGGTTTCAGCGCGGAAGCACTCGAGACCTTCTCGACAGCCGACATCGCAGCCCTTGCCAACAAGTCTGTTGCCGGGCTCACCACCGACGCGATCGCCGCGCTGTCGACCGACCAGATCGCCGCTCTCAGCGCCGCCGCCTTCTCCAGCCTGACGGGTGCACAGGTCGGCGCACTCAGCACCGAGCAGATCGGCGCACTTTCGACGCTGCAGGTCGCCGCCCTCGGTGTGACGCAGCTTCGTGCGCTGGATCCGGAAGGCTTCGAGTCCCTCACGTCAGCCCATATTGCTGCGATCAACAGCAAGGCCATATCCGCGCTCGGCACCGATGCCATCGCCAACCTTTCCACGGACCAGATCGCGGCCCTCAGCACCGGCACCATCGCAAGCCTTACCGCCAAGCAGCTCGGCGTGATGACCACGGCTCAGGCCGAAGCCCTCACCTCGGCGCAGGTGCGTGCCCTTTCATCGAGCCAGCTTTACGCGCTCGGCAACGACAATATCGCAACCTTCTCGACCGAAGACCTCGCAGCGATCCACAGCAAGGCCGTACCCGGTCTTCCGACCGGCGCCCTCGCCGCACTTTCGACCGCTCAGATTGCCGTCCTAACGACTGCCCAGATCGTCGGCCTTACAACCGCGCAATTGGCAGCAGTGGCCCCGGAATTCCTGGGATCGCTGACCACGGCCCAGATCGCGGCGCTCAGCACCGCCGTCATCGCCAGCCTCACCACGGCGCAGATCGCCGAGCTCGACACCGCGCAAGCCGAGGCGCTGACCTCCGCGCAGGTGCGCGTCCTCACCTCGGACCAACTCGCCGAGTTCACGTCGCAGGAGATCGCGACCTTCTCCACCGCCGATATCGCCGCCATCACCAAGGGTGCCGTCGGGCTGAGCGAGGAGGCGATAACCGGCCTGTCGACCGCGCAGGCCGCGGCTCTCAGCCGCAACGCGCTCGCCTCCATGACGGCCGCACAGATCGAGGCTTTGACCACCGCCCAGATCGCCGCCTTCACCACATCGCAGATCGGCGCGCTCACCTCCACGCAGGTGGCAGCGCTTGAGTCACAGGATATTCAGGCCCTCTCTACCACCCAGATCGCAGCGATCGCCAACCGTGCGCTTGCCGGCTTCACGCCAGGGACCATTGCCGGCCTCAGCTCCGCTCAGATCGCGGCCATCAGCAGCATCGCGATTTCCGGCCTGACCACCGCGCAGATCGATGCCTTGAGCTCGACCCAGGTCGGGCAGCTCTCCACGACCCAGCTCAAAGCAATGACCGCCGCCCAGATCGGAGCACTCGGCGAAAACCTGGCCGCGCTCTCCACCGCGCAGATTGCAAGCCTCAACTCGACGGCCATTCCCGGTCTGACCACCAGTCAGGTCGATGGCCTGACCGCAGATCAGATCGCAGCCCTCTCGACCGCGCAGATCAGCGCGCTAACCGCCCTCCAGATCGCAGCCTTCAGCCCTGCCGAAGTTACCGCCTTCAGCACCGCCCAGATCGCTGCTCTTGGCGTCACCGGCATTCCGGGCCTCACCAGCGACCAGATCGAAGCTCTCAGCACCGACCAGGTCGGCGCGCTCTCCAGCCGCCAGATGAGCGCGTTGACTTCCGCCCAGCTCGGCGCGATGACGACGCAGAACGTGGCCATCCTCACCACCGGCCAGATCGCAGGCCTCAATGCGGCAAGCATTCCGGGCTTGACCTCGCAGCAGCTCGCCACGCTCAGCACCAGCCAGGCAGAGGCACTAACCGAAGCGCAGATCCACGTCATCACCTCCGAGCAGATCAGCGAACTCGGCTCCGACGACATCGCCACCTTCTCGACCAAGGACATCGCCGCGATCACGGCAGGCGCCATCGGCGGCCTGTCGGCGGCGAAGATCGCCTCACTGTCGACCGCCCAGATTGCAGCCTTCAGCACGGCGGCCATCGCCGCCATGACGACCGCACAGATCGCGGCTCTTTCGACCGCGCAGGCTGAAGCCCTGACGAGCACGCAGGTCGCAGCACTCGGCTCCACACAGCTGGCAGCCTTCGGTGCCGATGACATCGCCACCTTCTCATCGAAGGACCTGGCATCCATCACGTCGGATGCCATTGCCGGCATGTCGACGGCAACGCTCGCAGCCCTTTCGACCACGCAGATCGGCTTCCTTGGCACCGCAAGCATCAGCGGGCTAACGGCCCGCCAGATGGCCGCCCTTGGTACCGCGCAGGCGGAAGCCCTGAGCAGCACGCAGATTGCCGCCCTCTCCTCCACCCAGCTGGCCGCACTCTCCTCGGATGCGATCGCCACCTTCTCGACGCGCGAAATGTCTGTCATCGGCTCGGATTCCGTCACAGGCCTTTCCACGAGCGCTATCGCCGGCCTCTCCACCGGCCAGATCGCCGCGCTCAACTCCATGGCCATCGGCAGCCTGCTGCCGCGGCAGATCGCAGCGCTCACCAGCGATCAGCTCGATGCCATGACGCCCGCGCAGGTGCGTGCCCTCGGTGCCCGCCAGATCGCTTCGCTCGGCACCGAATATATCGCGGCCCTTTCGACGGCGCAGATCGCAGCGCTTTCGACGGCCGCAGTCGCCGGCCTGTCGACGGCGCAGATCGCAGCCATGACGACGGCGCAGGCCGAAGCCCTGACCAGCACGCAGGTCAGTGCGCTGACGTCGCGTCAGATCGCCGCCCTCGGCATGGACGATCTCGACACCTTCTCGACTGCCGACATGGCCGCCATCAGCTCCAGCGCGATGTCCGGCCTGTCGACCGGCATGCTCGCCTCGCTGACGACGAGCCAGATTGCCGCACTTGGCCCGGCCGGGCTTTCCGGCATGACGAGCGAGCAGATCGCGGCCCTCAGCAGTGCGCAGGTTGCGGCACTGACCACGGCGCAGATCGCTGGCTTCGGTTCCAAGCAGGTCGCGGGTCTCGCCACGGAGGACATCGCAGCCCTCTCGGCGGCGCAGATCGCAGCGCTCAGCACGGGCGGCATTGCCGGCCTGACGACCGCACACATCGCCGTGCTCTCCACCGAACAGGCGGAGGCGCTGAGCAGCACGCAGATCGCAGCGTTCAAATCGACGCAGATCGCCGCCTTCCACACAGACACGATCGAGACCTTCACCGCCCGCGAAATCGGCGCGATCAGCTCCAGTGCGGTGGCCGGCCTCTCGACGGCGATGATCGCCGTCCTGACGACGGCGCAGATTGCCCAGATCAACGGTTCCGGCTTGACGAGCACGCAGGTCAACGCCTTGAGCTCGATACAGCTCGAAGCCTTGACGACGACCCAGCTTGCCGCGTTCGGCTCCACCCAGGTCGGCGGTCTCGGCACGGACGATATCGCGCTGCTTTCGCCAGCACAGATCGCCGCGCTCGGCACCGCCGGTGTTGCGGCCCTTTCGACCAGCCAGGTGGCGGCCCTCGCGCCCGACCAGGCCGAGGCGCTGACCAGCACGCAGGTCGCCGTACTCAGCTCCACGCAGATCGGCGCGCTCAGCACGGATGACCTTGTGCTGTTTTCCAACGACGACATGGCCGCGATCAGCTCGCGCGCCGTCGCCGGCCTCTCGACCGCTGCACTCCATGCTCTGACCGAGAGCCAGATCGCGGCAATGAGCCCATCCGGCATTTCCGGCCTTGCCAGCGACCAGATCGCAGCCCTCAGCAACGATCAGGTCGAGGCGCTGACCAGCGCGCAGGTCGGCGCGCTCACCGCCCGCCAGCTTTCGGCCTTCACCGCCGACCAACTGCGCACCTTCTCGACTGCCGACATGAGCGCCATCAGCTCGATCGCCATGTCGGGCCTGCCCGCCTCGATCCTTTCGGGCTTCAGCGCCGAACAGATCGCGGCCCTCAGCCCGGCCGGTTTCGCCGGCCTGTCGACGAGCCAGATCGATGCGCTCAGCACGAGCCAGATCGCCGGGCTTTCCACGGCGCAGCTCGCCGCCCTCGGCTCCCGCCAGATCGGCACACTCGGTGTGGATGACATCGCCGCCCTGACGGCAGCACAGATCGCCGCCTTCAGCGCCAACGGTATCGCAGGTCTCACAGGCTTACAGGCCGCAGCCCTGACACAGGAGCAGGCCGAAGCGCTCTCTTCGACACAGGTCGCATCGCTGAGCTCAGGCGCACTGGCCGGCCTCTCGACGCAGGCACTCGACACGCTCTCGCTGGCCAAGCTCTCGGCCATCGGCTCCACCGCCATCCGCGGCCTGCCGGCCAGCTACCTTGCGACCCTGTCGGACGCCGAAATCGAGGCCCTCAGCACCGGCGCGATCTCAGGCCTGACCAGCGCCCAAATCGGCGCGCTCAGCGTCACACAGCTGGAAGCCTTCTCGGTTGCGCAGATCGGGGCGCTCAGCGTATCCGGCCTCGCCGGCCTGACAACCGCTCAGATGCAGACGATCTCGGCCGACGAACTCGCCGCGATCAGCCCCGCCGCTCTCAAAGGCCTCTCCTCTGCCGCCATGGGCTCGCTCTCCACCGAGAACGTCGCTGCGCTCAGCAAGACCCAGCTTGCCGCATTGAGCTATAGCCAGATGGCGGCACTGAGCGCCACGCAGATCGGCGCGCTCTCGGCCGATCAGGTCGGCGCACTGACGGCAACACAGGCGGCCGCGCTGGGCGCAGATGACTTCGGCCACTTCTCGGTCGATCACATCCTGGCGCTGAGCTCCAACGCAATCTCCGGCCTCAGCACGGCCACGCTCGCCGGCCTGACCTCCGATCAGGCCAACGCCTTCACGCCCGGCCAGTTGGCGAGCATGACCTCGGCGCAGATCAGTGCCCTGTCGCAGGCCGGCTCGGGCGGTGCTTCGGTGCAGAGCTTCTCGTTCACGGACACCTCGTCGGATACGGGAACCTCGTCCGGATCGGGCAACGATGAGATCGCCTCGATCATCTCGTCCTACCTCTCGACCTGAAGCTTTTGGATTCGAATCGAAAAGGCCGCCCCAAACATTTGAGGGCGGCCTTTTCGTTGATGGGCGTGTCTGGTCAGGACGGATTGTAGGTCGGAAAGCCACTACATTTGCTGCTGATCGCAGACCGGCAATCGCTGGGTCGATAAAGCCGTTTGTAACCGCCCTGTTCCGCGCGGAGCTGCTGCTTGCGTTGATGCGCGCGCAGCTGCGCTTCGGAACTGGAATACTGCGTACCGGCCTCCCGAGACGGAGCTGTCGTGCAACCCGCCATGCCGAAAGCGCCTGCCATCATCACGGCGACAACGGTGAAAAGGGCTCTGTTCCTGCGCATCCGATCCTCCTGCAATTGTCTGAGCATAGCACGCACTACCCTTTCGATGAATGACGGAAGCGACTTTTCAAAGCATCCTTCCCTGGCTATGGTTCCGCCACGGCCGGAGGCGGCCGGCAGACCCGCGCCTTTCAAGGCATGGCGAACGCCTCCAAAAAAACCTTTCTCCACCGTTCATCGTGGGCGAAGGCGTCGGCAATGCGGGCACTGACGAAGACTTCGCCGGAACGAAAGGAACGGACATGCGCGATTATCGCGATGCCAAAGCCATGGCAAAAGCCCTGCGCGAAACCCTTGCAGCCCGCAACACCGAGATCAGCCACAGCGAAGCGCTGGAAATCGTCGCCCGCCAGTTCGGCGTCGATACCTGGAACATCCTGTCGGCAAAGATCGAGGCAAAACCGAAATCCGACGTCGTAGAGTTCGAACAGGCCGTGCCGATTGTACGCATCTTCGACGTGCCGAAAGCGCAGGAATTCTATCTCGGCTTTCTCGGCTTCACGACCGACTGGGAACACCGGTACGGCGACAATTTCCCGCTCTACACGCAGGTTTCGCGCGGCGGTCTGCGGCTGCATCTATCGGAACATGCGGGCGATGCGACGCCGGGCGGCAACATGGTCGTCTACATGAAGGGCATCCGCGCCTTCCAGAAGGAACTGATCGCCAAGGACTACCGCTATATGAAGCCCGGCCTCGAAGACGAGGGCACGCGGCTGGAGGTGACCGTCACCGATCCCTTCCAGAACCGCATCCGCTTCATGGAGCACAAGGACTAGGAAGCAACGACGAGGGGTTTGCCCCTCGTCACTCCGCCCGCCAGGCGATGACGCCCTTCAGCCGCTCATGCGTGTCGTCCGCAAAAGGCATGACGAGCACGCGGGCGGGATCGACCGGGCCAGGGAAAGCCAGCGCATTCCAGGCGACCTTTTCGAAACCGAGCGGGCCGTAATAGGGCGGATCGCCGACGAGCACGACGGCCTCGGACCCCTTCCGCTTGGCGGCGGCGCAGGCGATGTGCAACAATTCGCGGCCGATGCCCCGGTTCTTGTGCGAGGGCCGGACCGCGAGCGGACCGAGGAGATGCGCCTTCACGCCGCCGGCCAGAACCGGCGTCATGCGGACGGAAGCGATCGTCTCGCCGTCGTCCGTGCAGACGAAGGAGAGCGACAGATCGTGCGGCCCCTGCTCGCGGATGCGGGCTGCGGCACGCACATGCCGGCCGGGACCGAAGGCTTCTTCGTTGATATGTTCGATGGCCGCGTCGTGGGAGGCATCTTCCGTCAGGTAGACGATGTCGTGCTTGAGCATGTTCATGGTGTCAGGAAACCGGATACGAAGCTAGGGATGCGGGTTATCGCGCCGCCGCCGAAGGGGGCGCAGCAGGAGCATCAGCGTCGTCGTGGGTTTCCCGTGTAGAACATGCGATCGTCTTCCTCGCCGGCTTGAGCGCCGGTGCTGATCTGCGCGGATAGCAGAAATTTTCCTTCTGTCAAAGAGCAAAACGCACCGTTCACTAAAAAGCACCTATCCAGCACATGCCCATGCGCTATCTATGAACCCAAGTTCAGGCCGCGACCGGCCACAAAGGAGATCATCATGGGCATGCTCGTTGACGGCGTCTGGCATGACGTCTGGTACGATACCAAGGCGACGAAGGGTCATTTCAAGCGTTCCGTCTCGCAGTTCCGCAACTGGATCACGCCGGATGGCGCGCCTGGCCCGACTGGCGAAGGCGGTTTTGCAGCCGAGGCCGGCCGCTACCACCTCTATGTGTCGCTCGCTTGTCCCTGGGCACACCGCACGCTGATCTTTCGCAAATTGAAGAAGCTGGAAGACCTGATCACCGTCTCGGTGGTCGATCCCCTGATGCTGTCCAAGGGCTGGGAATTCAAGGGCGAGAACGGCGGCACGCTCGATCCGCTGTTCAACGCCTCGGCGCTCTATGAGGTCTATCTCAAGGCTGACCCGCACTATTCCGGCCGCGTGACCGTGCCGGTCCTGTGGGACAAGAAACTGAACCGCATGGTCTCCAACGAATCTGCCGAGATCATCCGCATGTTCAACTCGGCCTTCGACGGCCTCACCGGCTCGCGCGACGACTATTACCCGGACATCCTGCGCGCCGAGATCGATGCGCTGAACGACAGGATCTACGACACCGTCAACAACGGCGTCTACAAGGCCGGCTTTGCGACGACGCAGGAGGCCTATGAAGGCAGCGTCACCAAACTCTTCGAGATGCTGGACAGCCTCGAAGACCGGCTTTCGACGAAGCGCTACCTCACCGGCGACCGCATCACCGAAGCCGACTGGCGGCTCTTCACCACGCTGGTGCGCTTCGATCCCGTCTATGTCGGCCACTTCAAGTGCAACATCCGCCGGATCGCCGACTATCCGAACCTCTATGGCTATCTGCGCGAGCTCTATCAGGTGGAGGGCATCGCCGAGACGGTGAACATGCGCCACATCAAGGAGCACTATTACCGCAGCCACACGATGATCAATCCGACCGGGATCGTTCCCGTCGGCCCGGATATCCATCTCACAACGCCGCATGGCCGCGATACGCTGAAGGCGGCCTAAGTCCTACCAGAAATCCGCGAAGACGGCCCGCCCGGCGATTTCCTCCAGCCGCCGGCGGGTCGCTGCCGTGGTTGCCGCCGGCAGCGCGTCGAGCGCGAAGAAGCCGGCCTCGACGATTTCGCGATCCTTAAGGCGCGGCGCAGTCTGCGTGACGCTATCGCAGCGATAGAGCAGGACGTGATCGCGCTTGCTCGTCTGCCTGTTGAAATAAACATGTAAAAGCTGCGGCGGCGCTTGCAGCACGAGATTGCCTTCCTCGCGGATTTCCTTGGCGACAGCCTCGAGCGCCGTCTCACCCCGCTCGATGCCACCGCCCGGCAGATGCCAGCCGGGTACATAGCTGTGGCGCACGAGGAAGACCCGGCCCGCCTCATCGAAACAGGCCGCGCGCACCCCCATCGTCATGCCGCGGGTCAGCGAAAAATAAAGATGCGCCAGGCGCGTCACGGCGCGCACCGCAAGGCTGCGGGTCGGCGGTGAAGCGGGTTCTGGCCTGTCCTGTTCCATTCCGGCACTTCGCCGGAACCTTTCGGGCAAATCAAGCCTTGCTGGCCGAAGCTTCGGGAATATCCACGCGCTTCGCGTTTCCCTGGGCGAACTTATGCTCTAAGGAGGGGGGTATGTTTAGACTTGCCCACATATCGGACGTTCATCTCGGTCCGCTGCCCGCCCTCACCTTTCTCGAGCTTTTCTCCAAGCGGATCACCGGTTTCGTCAACTGGCACCGCAATCGCCGACGGCATCTCTTTACCAACACACTGGACATCGTGCTCGATGATATCGAGCGGCGCGATCCGGACCATCTGGCCATCACCGGCGATCTGGTGAACCTCGCCACATCGCTTGAAATCTCTGCGGTCAAGAAATGGCTACCGGAAGCCGGGACGCCGGAACATGTCTCGGTCGTGCCGGGCAATCACGACGCCTATGTTCGCGGCGCCTACGAGAAGACGACGCGGGCCTGGTATCCTTATATGCGCGGCGATGCGGCGCCGGCCGAATGGGAAGAGGACAGGCATGTCTTCCCCTATCTGCGCATTCGCGGACAAGTCGCCATCATCGGCTGCTCGACGGCCGTCGCCACCCCGCCCTTCTCGGCCTCCGGCTACTTCGGCAGCCGACAGGCGCGCGAGACGGTCAATCTTCTGCGGGCGGCCGGCGAGGCAGGGCTCTTCAGGGTCGTGATGATCCACCATCCGCCAATCCGGGGCGCCACCGCGTTCCACAAGCGCATGATCGGCATCCGCCGCTTCGCCGCGACGATTTCCACCGGCGGCGCGGAACTCGTGCTGCATGGCCATACCCACCTCAACACCGTGCACTGGCTACCCGGCCAGACGAAGCAGGTGCCGGTGGTTGGCATCGCCTCGGCCTCGCAGGGACCGGGCGGCCACAAGCCTCCGGCGGGCTACAATCTCTTCACGATCGCAGGCGCGCCCGGAAACTGGAACCTCATGCGCGAACGCTACGCGCTGACGGCGGATGGCCTTGCGTTGACGCTAGCGGAAACCACGCGTTTCTGACGCTTTCCCGCGAATAAATCCTCTCGCCCGTCCGTACCTCCTTCTCAGAGCGGTCTGCCGAACGCAGACCGTTCAAGACGGCCCGCGTCCGGCAGATTCCGATCGAGAGGGAACCCATGATCATGCTCCGCCACACCATGCTGCTTTCATTCTGCGCCGCCGTCTCGTTTACGGCGCTTTCGGCTGCACGTGCCGCCGATTCCGACACCACCACGCCGCCGGTCGCCACGGAAACGACGACGACCTGCACCGACGGCAAGATCTGGAACGAGGAAAAGAAGGAATGCGTCGCGCCCGAGGACATGAAACCGGCCGAGACCAAGCCGGCCGAAGGCACGACGCCGGCAGACGACAAGGCCAAGACCGAAGAGCAGAAGAAGACCGAGCGCGAGATCGACGACAAGCTCTATGCCGCCGCCCGCGAGTTCGCCTATGCTGGCCAGCATGAGAACGCGCTGCGGGCGCTGCGCGCCGCCTATGACCAGGACGACCCGCGCATCCTCAACTATATGGGCTACAACACCCGCAAGCTCGGCAACATCGAGCTCGGCATGACCTACTACAAACGTGCACTGCAGAAGGACGAGAACTACATCCTCGCCCGCTCTTATATGGGCCAGGCACTGATTGAACAGGGCGACATCGAGGGGGCCCGCGTCCAGCTCGCCGAAATTCGCGACCGTGGCGGCGAAAATACCTGGGCCTACCGCGCCCTCCTCCAATCGCTCGGCGGCGAGCGGATCACTTACTGACCTGCCGTCAGGCGCCGTCCGAAAACGGGACGGCGCCCATCACATCCAGATCAATCGTTGAGGAACGCGGGAAACTGCGCTCCGGAACGCCGTTCATGCTTGCAGACCCTAGGAAGAATGTTTCATATCAGGCGGTCGCTTCAGCTTATGGAGCGAATAGAGTTTTGATCCCGAACGTTTCCTTGGAAAAGCAATGCGTCCGACGGCAGAATCGAATGAGTTCCGGCGAGAATTGGTCAATCTGCTGCCGAAGTTGCGTCGTTTTGCCATGACGCTGACGCGCAACAGCAGCGATGCGGACGATCTCGTGCAGGAGGCTTGCGAAAGAGCCATCACGCGGGCTCATCTCTGGAACGGGGAAGGCCGGCTGGAAAGCTGGGTTTATGCCATGACACGCAATCTGTGGGTGGACGAGATCCGCAAGCGAAAGGTCCGCACAGGGTCAGGCACGGTAGATGTAGCCGAGCAGGATACTCTTCACATCGAGGCGTCGGCCGACAAAGCGGTCTATGCCAAACAGTTGCACAAGTTGATCATGACCATGCCCGAAGGCCTTTCCAGCGTCTTTCTCCTGGTGAATGTGGAAGGCCATAGCTATCGCGACGCCGCCGACATTCTCGGCATTCCGATAGGCACAGTGATGAGCCGGCTTTCGGCAGCCCGTATCCGACTGGCGGCCATGATCTCCGAGCAGACTGAAAGGAGGGCCTGAGCGTGGAAAGCACACAGGGTCTTCCGATCGAAGTGCGGCTATCGGCCTATCTCGATGGGCAACTGCCAAAAGCGGAAATGAGCGAAATCGACGAAATCCTCGCTCAGGACGACGATGCGCGCGCGGTTTTCGAAAAGCTGAAGCTCGGCAGCGAATTCGGCGCGCGCGCCTTCGAGCGCATGTTGCAGGAGCCGATCCCGCTTGATCTCGTACGCAACATCAAGGAAGCCCGCAGCAGCGACGACGACGCGCCGAAGCTCGGCATTGCCGCTATTCCGGTCGCCGCCACGCCTGCCCCGCGCCGCAGCGCGTTCTGGCCGCAGGCGCTTGCCGCGTCGCTTGCGATTTTCATGGCGGGCGGCGTTGCCGGCTATCTGATCTCCGAGCAGCAAGACACCGACGCACCGCTACAGATTGCCGCCGCGCCCCGTACCTGGCTGGACGATATCGCGGATTACCACCGCATTTATGCGCGCCAGACACGCCATCTCGTTGAAGTGCCCGCAAGCGACCAAGACCACATCGTGGAATGGCTTTCGGCCAGCACCGGCGTGCCGTTTAAGCTGCCTGACCTTTCCGGCCAGAACCTGAAGTTCGAAGGCGCGCGGTTGCTCGTCGCCGGCGGCAAGCCGACCGCCCAGCTGCTCTACCGCGATGCCGAAAACGAGATCTTCGCCATCTGTTTCCTGCAAAGCGACCCGGTTGAAGGCAAGACGACGCTGGCTGAAAGCATGCGCAACGATATCGGTCTCGTCTCCTGGCAGCAGGGCAAGGCTTCCTACGTCGTGGTCGGCCCGTCGGCGGATCCCAATCTCGAGCGTATCGCCGAAGCGGTTTCCACAAACATCTGACCAACCGACGCACCCCAAGTCGTTAGCGTTACGCCTCCGCCGCGCCTATGCGCCTTCAGCGTTTTCGGTCGGCGCCGCGATCTTCCCTGCGATTACACCCCAACTTTGGCCAAGTCGTGCGCCGCATCCGTACACGGCGGCCACTTGTGGGCGCCGCAGTGATCGTCCATGAGGGTTTGATATTGGGGAGAATGGAATGAGCGAAGCCTTCGGTTTCATGTTCGCCTTTTACGGCCTGCTGCTGGGCCTTGCCGTCGTCGAGGTCGCCTCCGGCTTCTCGCGCGCCTATGACGAGCGTCGGCAACGCAAGATTGGCATTGTCGCGCCGCTCTTCGGCCTGCTGCTTCTGGTCGATCTCATCACCTTCTGGATGAATGCCTGGGCCTATCGCGACATGGCCGAAGTTAATTACATGATCGCCTATGCGGTCGCGGTGGTCGCCCTGCTCTACTATTTCGCCGCCACCCAGGTTTTCCCGAAGGCGACCGAAAAGGACACGCTCGACAACCACATCATGGAGCATCGCCGCATCGTCGTGTTCTGCGTGCTCGGCAGCAATCTGATGACCCAGATACCGCCGGCGATCTCTGCCGTAACGACACCATGGCCACTCCCGACCTTCGCGCTATGGACCACGCTCAATGCGATCTACTACGCACTCCTTCTTACGGCCGCCTTCGCAAAGAGCAAGCGTGTGGTGACGATCGTCGTGGGTGTGGCAGTGCTTTATGTGCTCACCGCGACGGCATTGTTTGCCGGATAGGGCTTCCGCAAGCCCAAAAGAACAGCCCGGAAGCAAACGCTGCCGGGCTTTTGTTTTGAAAGGCCAAACAATCAGCCGCGCGTTGCGAGCACGCGGTTGGCGGCCGAGACGATGGCTTCGAGCGAGGCCGTCACGATGTTGGTGTTGATGCCGACACCGAACAGCTTGCCGCCGGGATGCACCACCTCGACATAGGCGATGGCCGCCGCATTCGAGCCCTGCTGGAGCGAATGCTCGGAATAGTCGGCGACGGACATCGGAATGCCGAGATAGATCGACAGCGCATTGATGAAACCGTCGATAGGCCCGGTGCCCTTGCCCTCGATGCGCTTCGTCTCGCCCCCGTCGGTCACCTCTGCGGCGACGATGCGCGAGCCCTTCTGGCCGCTTTCATCCGGATAGGTGTGGTGGTCGACGAAGCGCAGGCGCGTGCCCGGCTGCTTGACGTAACGCTCCATGAAGCTCTCATGGATGCGCTTGGCCGGCAGCTCGACGCCCTCTTCGTCCGTGATGCGCTGGATCTCGTCGCGGAACTCGACCTGCAGGTTGCGCGGCAGGTTGATGCCGTAGTCTTCCTGCAGGATATAGGCGATGCCGCCCTTGCCGGACTGCGAATTGATGCGGATGATCGCCTCGTAGGAGCGGCCGACATCCTGCGGGTCGATCGGCAGATAGGGCACTTCCCACAAGGGCTTGTTGGCCTTCTTGATGGCCTTCATGCCCTTGTTGATGGCGTCCTGGTGCGAGCCCGAGAAGGCGGTATAGACCAGCTCGCCGACATAGGGGTGGCGCTCGGGAATGGCCATCTCGTTGGAATATTCATAGACCGACTTGATGCGCTCGATATCCGAGCAATCCAGCTTGGGATCGACGCCCTGCGTGTACATGTTCAGGGCCAGCGTAACGACGTCGACATTGCCGGTGCGCTCGCCATTGCCGAACAGCGTACCTTCGACACGGTCCGCACCGGCCATCAGCCCCAGTTCGGTGGCGGCGATACCGGTGCCGCGGTCGTTGTGCGGGTGCAGCGAGATGATGACGTTCTCGCGGTTGTCGATGTTGCGGCACATCCATTCGATCTGGTCGGCATAAATGTTGGGCGTCGCCATCTCGACGGTCGAGGGTAGGTTCAGGATCAGCTTGTTGTCCGCCGTCGGCTTCACGATCTCGACGACCGCGTTGCAGATTTCCAGCGCCACTTCCAACTCGGTACCGGTAAAGCTCTCCGGCGAATATTCGAAGCGATAGCCACCGCCGGCCTTGGCAGCCATGTCGGTGATCATCTTGGCGGCGTCGGTGGCGATCTGCTTGATGCCATGGACATCCTTGCCGAAGACCACGCGGCGCTGCAATTCGCTTGTCGAATTGTAGAAGTGGATGATCGGGTTATGCGCGCCTTCCAGCGCCTCGAAGGTGCGGGTGATCAGCTCCGGGCGGCACTGAACCAGGACTTGCAAGGACACGTCCTCGGGCACATTGCCCTGCTCGACGCACCAGCGGGCGAAATCGAAATCGGTCTGCGAGGCAGAGGGGAAACCGATCTCGATTTCCTTGAAACCCATGTCCAGCAACAGCTGGAACATACGGGCCTTGCGGTCGTGGCCCATCGGGTTGATCAGCGACTGATTGCCGTCGCGCAGGTCGACCGAACACCAGATCGGCGCCTTGTCGATCACCTTGCCCGGCCAGGTGCGGTCGGGAATGTTGATCGTGGGATAGGGCTGATACTTGCTTGCGGCTTCAGGCATGCCCTGCTTGGGAGAATGGGTCTTCAAAATCATTGCTTCGTCTCTTCGTCATCCCGGCATTCGCGAAAGCGTCATAGCGCCTAAAGAGCGCGAATGCACCGGAATTCATACACTGGGGGTGAAACGAGGAGCTATTGCCGGGCGGGCTTTGTCGGCCGCCGGGCGCTCCTCAACGAACCCGGCAACCGCGCGTAAGGCCGAGAAGAAGAAGCGAGGAGAAGCCGCGCGAACGCTCACGAACAGCAGTGCTGCCGCGGGAAACACGTTCGATGATCTGTGCGCTGGTCTTCAACATAGGCCGTCTATACCGGCGGGATAATGAAAGCGCAAGCGCCCGCCGCCTGAAACTTTGATACCTGCCGCGCCGTTCATTAAAAGACACAATTGACGCGAACAATCGAAGCACGCAGCTTAGGCGGACAATGATGAAGTATCTTTCCCTTATCCCCCTCGCATTCCTTGCCGGATGCATGACGCCGCCCTCGCCCCAGACGATCGAGGACAATGCCTACTGCACCCGCCTCTACGGCGCCGTCAGCGACTACAAGACCCAGTGCCTTTACGAGCGCTCGATCGGCAACAACGATCCACGCGATCCGTTCTCGCGCCGCAAGCAATAAAAAACCCTCCGCCCTGAGGCGGAGGGTTCTCAATTCAGCGAAAGCGCGGTCGCTCAGATATCGGCCTGCGAGGTCACGATGCGCGAAACGAGGCCGTAGCCCTTGGCTTCCTCGGCCGAGAGCCAGTAGTCGCGGTCCGTATCCTTGGCGATCTTTTCGATCGGCTGGCCGGTGGCGTCGGCGAATATCTTGTTCAGGCGCTCGTTCATCTTGATGATTTCACGGGCCTGGATCTCGATATCCGATGCCATGCCGCGGGTGCCGCCCGACGGTTGATGCAGCAGGAAGCGGGTGTTGGGCAGGCAAAGGCGCTGTTCCTTCGGTGCGGCGACATAGATCAGCGCGCCGGCGGAGGCGACCCAGCCCGTACCGATCATCCAGACCTTCGGCTTGATGAACTTGATCATGTCATGGATCGAATCGCCCGATTCGACATGACCGCCCGGCGAATTGACGTAGATGCGGATGTCTTCGTCGCTGGCGGCGGCAAGCGCCACGAGCTGCGAGCAGACCTTCTGCGCCAGTTCCTGGTTGATCGGCCCATAGATGAAGATCGAACGCGACTTGAAAAGGTTCGCCTCCGTTTCCTTGCCCAGGGGCAGTTCCGTCTTCTTGTCGTCCTCGTCGCTCATCCAAAGTCTCCGGATTTGTCGTCAGAATAGTCTTGGTCGCTGTGTCAGATAATGCGACTCACTGGCCAAGACAATGCAACAAAACCGATAGAGGGCGATAGAGCCTGCCGGCACGACCGGAAAACACAGTAAATGGCACCGGTCAGCCGCGGCCGCGATAGGGCTGCACGCCCTGTTCGGGGATCCACGCGCCTTCGGGTGCCGCTCCCGTCTGCCAGAACACATCGATCGGGATACCGCCGCGCGGATACCAGTAGGCGCCGATGCGCAGCCATTTCGGCTCCAGGAGGTCGACGAGCCGCTTGGCGATATCGATGGTGCAATCCTCGTGGAAGGCGCCGTGGTTGCGGAACGAGTGCAGATAGAGCTTCAGCGATTTCGATTCGACCAGCCAGCCGTTCGGAATGTAATCGATGACGATATGCGCGAAATCCGGCTGGCCGGTCATCGGGCAAAGCGAGGTGAATTCGGGTGCGGTGAAGCGCACGACGAAATCCGTGCCCGCGTGGCTGCTCGGCACCCGCTCCAGCACCGCCGTATCGGGGTTTGCGGGAAGATCGACCTTCTGCCCGAGCTGGGAAAGGCCTGAAACGTCCGTCTTGCTCATCGTGGGATCCTTTCGATCTTGACCTTGATGCCATGCGCCTTTTCGGTTTCCGGCTCGACATGGATGGCGATCTGCGCACCGGGCTGCACCGCGACGATCGCCGCCTCGAGGCGGTCGCAGATCTCGTGGGCCTGCCCGACTGGCATCGCCGCCGGCACCACGAGGTGGAAATCGACGAAGGTGGCCGATCCCGCCCGCCGGGTCTTCAGGTCATGCACGCCAAGCGAGCCCGCGCCATGGGTGGCGATAGCAGCCTTGATGGCCTCCGCCTCGCCCGACTCCACCGCGTGATCCATCAAACCATCGACCGAATGGGTAATGACCTTCCAGCCCTGATAGAGAATGTTGAGCGCAACGAGCACGGCCAGCAAGGGGTCGAGCACCGCATAGCCCGTCAGGATGGCCAGCACGAGGCCGACGAGCACGCCCGCCGAGGTCACGACGTCGGAGAGGATGTGCTGCCCGTCCGCTGATAGCGCCGGTGAGCGATAGCGGCGACCGGCGCGGATCAGCACATAGGCCCAGAGCGCATTAATGGCGGCTGCCAGGAAGTTGATTGCAAGGCCTAGCACCGGCGCTTCCATGGTCGTCGGCGCGAAGACGGCCGGCAGGGCCTCCTTCACGATGAGCAGCGCCGCCACGGCGATCAGCACGCCCTCCAAAACCGCCGAAAGATATTCCGCCTTGTGGTGGCCGAAGGGATGGGTCGTGTCGGCGGGCTTGGCCGCATAGCTGATCGCGGCGAAGGCGACGATGGCCGCGACTACATTGACGGTCGATTCCAGGCCGTCCGACAGAAGCGCCACCGAGCCCGTCACCCACCAGGCGACGAGCTTCAGCCCCATCACGCCCAGGGACAGGGGAATGCCCCAAAGCGCCAGCCGCTTGACCGTGCTGCTATCCGTCTTTTCCATAAAGCTCTCCATGCGCATGCAAACGAGTTGCAAAAAGCCTGGCCCATCAACGCAAAACCGCGCGCACGGGGACGTGCACGCGGTTTTCTCTTGAACTCCCTATCGGCCAGTTTGGCCGCTTTGTCAAAGCCTCAGGCGGCTTTTACCTTGGCTTTTTTGGAGAGGTGCGCCACCACGTTCTCGATCATGCGCATGCCGGCATCCTGGCCGAGCGTCATGATGGATTCGGGATGGAACTGCACCGCGGCCACCGGCTCGCTGGCATGTTCGATGCCCATGATCGTGCCGTCCTCGCTCTCCGCCGTGATGATGAAATCACGCGGCAGGGTCGAGGGATCGGCGAAAATCGAGTGGTAGCGGCCGACCGTCACTTCCTTGCCGAGGCCGGAGAAGACGATGCCCGGCTCCAACACGCGGATGCGCGAAGGCTTGCCATGCATGGGGATTGCGAGCTGGCGCAGATCGCCGCCATAGGCCTCCGCCAGCGCCTGCAGACCGAGGCAGACGCCGAAGATCGGCAGGCTGCGGGCGCGCGCCTTCTTGATCGTCGCCTTGCAGTCGAAATCCTTCGGGCTGCCGGGGCCGGGCGAGAGAACGACGAGGTCGGGCTTGATCCGGTCGAAGATTTCTTCCGGCACGGGCGTGCGCACCGTCGTCACGTCGGCACCGGTCTGGCGGAAGTAATTGGCGAGCGTGTGGACAAAACTGTCCTCGTGATCGACGAGCAGGATCTTGACGCCGGCGCCGACCGACGCGACGTCGCGCTGGCTCTTTGCGGAATTGCCTGACTTGGCGTCGCGGATGGCTGCGATCATGGCGGAGGCCTTCAGTTCGGTTTCGGCTTCTTCTTCGTCAGGATTGGAATCGTAAAGCAGGGTCGCGCCGGCGCGCACCTCGGCAATGCCGTCCTTGATGCGGATGGTGCGCAGCGTCAGGCCGGTGTTCATGTCGCCATTGAACCCGACCATGCCGATCGCACCACCATACCATGCGCGCGGGCTTTTCTCATGCGCCTCGATGAAGCGCATCGCCCAGAGCTTCGGCGCGCCGGTGACGGTGACGGCCCAGGCATGCGACAGGAAGCCGTCGAAGGCATCCATATCGTCGCGAAGACGGCCTTCGATATGGTCGACCGTGTGGATGAGGCGCGAATACATCTCGATCTGCCGACGACCGATAACCTTGACCGAACCGGGCTCGCAGACGCGGCTCTTGTCGTTGCGGTCGACGTCCGAGCACATGGTGAGCTCGGATTCGTCCTTCTTCGAATTCAGGAGCTTGAGGATCTGCTCCGAGTCGGCGATCGGGTCGTCGCCGCGCTTGATCGTGCCCGAGATCGGGCAGGTCTCGATGCGGCGGCCCGACACGCGCACGAACATTTCCGGCGAGGCGCCGACGAGATATTCCTGGTTGCCGAGATTGATGAAGAACGAATAGGGCGACGGGTTGATCGCCTTGAGGCGGCGCGAGATTTCCGACGGCTTGCTTTCGCAGCGCTCGAAGAACTTCTGACCCGGCACCACCTCGAAGAGATCGCCGCGCCGGAAACTTTCCTTCGCCTTGACGACCAACTCGGCATATTCGCCGGGACGATGATCGCCATGCGGCGGGATGACATCAACGGTCTTGAACGGCTCGGAGGCGATCGTTTCACCCCTGCCTTCGGTCGAAAGACCGTCCTTGGCGAAGTCGTAGCGGTCGATCCAGGCCTTTGCGGCATAGTGGTCGACGACGAGGATTTCATCCGGCAGGAAGAGCACCATGTCGCGCTGGTCATCCGGCCGCTTCAGCTTCAGGTCGATGGCGTCGAACTGGAAGGCGAGGTCGTATCCGAAGGCGCCGTAGAGGCCGAGGCTGGCATCCTGATCGGAATGAAAGAGATCCGTCACGGCGCGCAGCACAGTGAAGACGGTCGGCATCTTGGAGCGCTCTTCTTCGGTGAAGACCCGGTCGGGCAGCTTCACGTCGAGATCGAGGCGGGTGGAGGTGCGCGCGCCGAGCTTCAGCTCCGGCACATTGGCCAAGCGCTCGGCGATGAAGGCCAGCAGCACCTCGCCGCGACCATTGTAGGCCTCGATCCAGACGGCGCGGCCGAAGGAGGAGATGGCGAGCGGCGGATCGACGACGGCGGTGTCCCAGCGCGTGTAGCGGCCTGGATATTCGTAGTTCGAGGAGAAGACGGCACCGCGCCGTTCGTCGAGCTTGTCGACATAGGTGGAGATTGCATTTGCGTAATCCGCCGCGCGACGGCGGCGGGTGACGGTCACGCCGCCCTTGGTTTCATAGGCTTCGCCGCCGTCTTCCAGAATTCTCGTCGCCATTCCCCAACTCCGTTTCAGGCCCGGTTTCAAGGCGGCTGAAAACAAAAAAGCCGCCTCGAAACTTCCGGGCGGCTTGTCGTCTCAATCACGCATGACTGGTCAAGGCCGCCTCAGCGAGCCCACCACCAACCAGCGATGTTGATCATCTTTTCCATGGGCCGAAGTGTTAGCGTGAAGTGCGACGCCGTGCAAGAGCCATTACAGGAATGGGCTGCCTTGCTGGAAATTGCGGCCAAAGCGCTTCCATCTTTATCAATCCTGCTCCCCGCGAGATCAACACGCAACAAATTGTCAAGCTCGCGAAATTCGCCATGTCAGGAGATTTGCTCATTGCGTGAGCATGTGCTAATGCCCGCGGCCTGGAACATTAGAATCAAGGCAAATACCCTATGGTCGATGTTATGGTCGAAGCGTTCCGCGAGATGCAGCGCCGGCTCGCGGGCACATTGGAAGACTACGAAACTCCCGAGTTCAAGGAGCTCGACGGTCAGATCGCGCATGTCTTCGACGCCATCTACCAGCACGAACCGCAAACCGTAGAGGAGGCGCGCACCATGGCTGGCTTCTTCCTCGATCTCATCGGCGACAACGATGCGGGGGACAATATCCACCTGATCGAGAAAGTTCGCACAATCGTCGATGACTGTGCTTCGCGCTGCGATCTAGCGATGGAAATCGCGCACGGCGCCGGCATCTAGCACGCCGGCGGCAACCAATTTCGTCGAACGGCGTTTCCCCGCTGACCTTGTCAGCCGGGAGATCGACCCATCGCACATCGCCGCGCCCTCCTCCTCATCCTCGCCATTCCGCTTCTCGCCGGTGCCGCCAACCTGCCGAAGGACGGTCCCCTGCCCGTATCAAGACCCGAGCAGAAAACCGAGGACAAGACCAGCAAGAAAGCCGAAACAGTGCCGGATACCTCGGTGAAAGGGGATGCTGAGCGCAAGGCAAAGGACGACGCCAAGGCGGAAACGGAAGAGAAGGCCAGTGCAGAGGCGGAGAAGGCAGCGCAGCGCCCGCATGAGGACGCGAAGGCGCAAGCGGCATGCAGGGCGGAACTCAAAGCCCTCGGCGTGACCTTCGAGGAGGCGCCGGCTGTCAACGATGGCGCGGCCTGCGGTATCGACAAACCGGTTCTGCTCAAGGGGCTTCCGGGCGACGTGAAGGTCGTACCGGAGGCGACGGTGCGCTGCGAGACAGCGTTGCAGGTCGCCCGCTGGCTGGATGGATCGGTCAAGCCCTCGCTGGAAGCGGCCATGCCCGGCGAAACGATCACGGTGCTTTCGCAGGCCTCCGCCTATGTCTGTAAGAACCGCAACGGCGCCGAGGAGGGCAAGATTTCCGAACACGCCTTCGGCAATGCACTCGATATTGCCGGCTTTACCCTGAAAAGCGGCAAGACGATCACCATCCGCCCGGCCGACAAAGAGCCGACGCTGGAGGGCGCCTTTCAGCGCGCCATCACGGAGGCCGCCTGCCTTTACTTCACGACGGTGCTCGATCCCGGCAGCGACGCCGCCCATCAGAACCATTTGCATCTCGACGTGAAGGAACGGCGCGGCGGCTATCGCTACTGCTGGTAAGCCGGCACACCGCTTCCTATCTGTAGCGCGGCATCCGCCGCGTCATCCTCTAAGGGACCCCTTCATGTCGATTTCCGCCTATGAACTCACCATTCCCGCCCTGCAGCGCGGTTTTGCCGTGCTCACCAAACTGCTCGACAAGGCCGAGGCCTTTGCCGAGGAAAAGAAAATCAAGCCGGAAATCCTCGTCAATGCGCGTCTTGCGCCAGACATGCTCTCGCTTGCCGGTCAAATCCAGCGCCTCAGCGATACCGCAAAGGCCGCCGCAGGCCGCCTCACCGGCACGGACGCGCCAAGCTTTTCTGACGACGAGGTGACGCTGGCCGACCTGCGCGCCCGCCTCCAGAAAACGACGGACTATCTCGCCACCGTGCAGGAATCCGCCTTCGAGGGCGCGGCCGAACGCATCGTGACGGTCAAGACGCGCGGCGGCGAGCTCAGCTCCTCCGGAAAGGAGTACATCTTCACCTTCGTCCTGCCGAATTTCTATTTCCACCTGAGCATGGCCTACGCCATCCTGCGCCACAACGGCGTCGCTGTCGGCAAGCTGGACTTCTTGGGACGCGCGTAAGCACGGCTGGTGGCCAACCTTTTAGGTTGGCTAAGAGCCCTCCTCCCCACCGACATCATCCTCGGGCTTGACCCGAGGATCCAACGCCGCACCCAGAGCGTGGGTGAGCGGGTCAAGCCCGACCATGGCGGTCGACAGGACATAGCCTAGGGCAGCAACCTTCGAGCAGCTCAAAACAGCCCCTCGATATAGCCCTGCTCGTTTAGAAAAATCTTCTCCGACGACGGCACCTTAGGCAGGCCGGGCATGGTCATGATTTCCCCGGTGATGACGACGACGAAGCCGGCGCCAGCCGATAGCCGAACTTCGCGCACCGGCACCGTATGGCCCGACGGCGCGCCGCGCAGGTTCGGGTCGGTCGAGAAGGAATATTGCGTCTTGGCCATGCAGACCGGCAGGTTGCCGTAACCCTGCTCCTCCCAGACGCGCAGCTGGTCGCGCACCGCCTTGTCGGCGATGACCTCGCCGGCATGGTAGATGTCCTTGGCGATCGTCTCGATCTTCTGGAACAGCGGCATGGCATCCGGATAGAGCGGCGAGAACTGCGACAGGCCGGATTCGGCAAGCTCGACGATCTTGCGGGCCAACGGTTCGATACCGGCGGAGCCCTCGGCCCAGTGCTTGCACAGGATCGCCTCGGCGCCGAGAGTCGCGACGAAATCCTTCACCGCCTGTATTTCAAGCTCCGTGTCGGACGTGAAATGGTTGATGGCGACAACGACGGGCACGCCGAACTTTTTGACGTTCTGCACATGGCGGCCGAGATTGGCGCAGCCCTTCTTCACGGCCTCGACATTCTCCTTGCCGAGGTCGTCCTTCTTGACGCCGCCGTTCATCTTCATGGCGCGCACCGTGGCGACGATAACGGCCGCATCCGGCTTCAGCCCGGCCTTGCGGCACTTGATGTCGAAGAACTTTTCCGCGCCGAGATCGGCACCAAAGCCGGCCTCCGTCACCACGTAATCGGCAAGCTTGAGCGCCGTCGTGGTGGCGATGACGGAGTTGCAGCCATGGGCGATATTGGCGAAAGGGCCACCGTGCACGAAAGCAGGATTGTTTTCCAGCGTCTGCACGAGGTTCGGCTGCATGGCGTCCTTCAGCAGAACCGTCATCGCGCCATCCGCCTTGATATCGCGGGCAAAGACCGGCGACTTGTCGCGGCGATAGCCGATGATGATGTTGCCGAGGCGCTTTTCGAGATCCTTGAGGTCGGTCGACAGACACAGGATCGCCATCACCTCCGACGCGACCGTGATATCGAAACCCGTCTCGCGCGGATAGCCGTTGGCGACGCCCCCCAGCGAGGCGACGATGTGACGAAGCGCCCGGTCGTTCATGTCCATGACGCGCCGCCAAGCAATGCGCCTGATGTCGATATTCTGTTCGTTGCCCCAATAGATATGATTGTCTATCAGCGCCGACAGAAGATTGTGCGCCGAGGTGATGGCGTGGAAATCGCCGGTGAAATGAAGGTTCATGTCCTCCATCGGCACGACCTGCGCATAGCCGCCACCAGCCGCTCCCCCCTTCACGCCGAAGCAGGGACCAAGCGACGCCTCGCGAATGCAGGTGATCGCCTTCTTGCCGATGCGGTTGAGGCCGTCGCCGAGACCGACCGTCGTGGTCGTCTTGCCCTCGCCGGCCGGCGTCGGGTTGATCGCGGTGACGAGGATCAGCTTGCCGTTCTTCTTGCCCTTCTGTTCGGCGATGAATTCAGCGCTGATCTTCGCCTTGTCATGGCCGTAGGGCAGCAGGTGTTCGGCGGGAATGCCAAGTTTGGCGCCGATCTCCAGGATCGGTTTCTTCGTGGCGGCGCGGGCGATTTCGATATCGGACTTCACATCGGCCATACGGTGTCGCTCCCTCTTCAGCGCTTTGCTACCGCAGTCGGGCTCCTCTCCCGAAGGCGGCGCTTTCTTGTCTTGCAACGCCATTTCAGCGTGAAGCGGTCCGCAACGCCACGTCGTAATTTGCCGCCCGATACGCCAGACGCGACATTTGCCGATTAATTTGCGCCCGAAACAAAACGGCGCGCAACCGAAGACACACGCCGCCTTGAAAGTGCCGTGGGGTCAGCGTGCCAGCACGTCGCGCATTTCCACAAGGTTGGAGCGCACACGCAGGATATAGAAGCCCATCGTGGCGAGATGCGTCGGCATGATCCAGCCGTCCTCGCGACCATTCGAGATGATCGCCGGCTGGATTTTCAGCGCAGAGCGCAGCTGCTTGATGCTTTCCGTCCAGAGCGGTTCGATGCCCCGCGCCTTGATGACGGCGTCGAAATCGGCGCCGGCAGCAGACAGGATGCCGTAATAGCCGTAGAGCTGGCCATAGGCGAACCAGAAGCGATCATCTGCCCTCGTATCGAACCAGCCGCCATTGTGGAATTCCGAGCGCTCGCGGATGATGGCGGAGGTGGAGCCGATATCGTTGGAGATACGGTCGAGGAATTCGATCAGGTTGTCCGAGCGGCCGTCGAAGATCGCCTCGCAGGATTCGAGCGCCGTATTGAACTTGCGCAGGTCCGCCATCGCGGTGCGATAGTAGTTCGGCGTCGGCGTCTTCGGCAGCAGCGAATCCGAGCCGAAATACCAAGTTTCCTCATCGAACTGCATGTTGCCGCGGGCGCGCTGCAGGTCCGAATTGATGCCGGACGTGCCGCGCACGCGGCCGAGTGCATCGACGAGTTCTACGGCTGTACGGCGGATCGTCTGGTTCACACCGCGCTGGAAGGCGGCCTTGTTGTCCATCCAGGGCGTGTCTTCCCAGTCCAGCCCGAAGAGACCGAGCTTGTAGAGCAGCATGGACGAGATCCACGCGTTCTGGTTCACGTTGAAGTCGATCAGATCGGCCGTCACATCGACGATCGCCGAACGCACGCAGGTCTTGGGTTCGGGCTCGGCCACTTCACCCGTTGCAGGCGTGGTTGCGGCGGTACCGGATGCGGTAACGCCCGCATCCTGCTTGCGCTGGGCAAGATTGTAGCTGTTGATGTAATCGGGGTTGAAACCGCTCCAGACCTGCGTCTGCCAGATAAAATAGGCATAGAAGCCGAAGAGCAGGACAAGGCCGATGCCGATCGGCCCCTTGATGATCCAGCTGCGCGCCTTGTACCAGTTCGTCGCCGTGATGAACGGCCAGAGAATCCAGGCGATCACGAGGCCGATGCCCCGGCCGATGGCCGCGAAGATGCGTTGGAAAAACGCGACGATCGGGTCAAGCATTGGCGTCGTCCTCTCTGATGCCGAACAGTTTCCTGCGGAAAGCAGCCTTGTCTTGCAGATAGGTCCGCGTCAACGTCGCCACAACATATTCGCGGAACTTTTCGCTGTAGTGTTCATAAGCGGCATAGAAACCCTGCTTGTCGAAGACGAAGCGGGAGACGAAGTCATAGGGAACCATCTGTGAAATCAGGCGGTTGACCAGCCATTGATCCGGATGATCAGGTGCCGCGCGCACGAGCTGGAAGCGCCGGTCGGGGGCGACCTGCCCCACCTTGATCTCGCCGGTCGACGAAACCGTGCGGATCGCCTCCTGCAGGAAGGGATAAGTGCCGTCGCGGGCGACGAGATCGGCATTGCGGTGCATCCAGGTCTGCAGCCAGATGCGGTCGGCTTTCTGGATATCCGTGGTCGGATCGCTCTGGTTGACGAGATTGACCACCGTCATCTCGGCGCGATGCTGGAAAAGACCCGACGGTTCAACCCAGGAGGCGCGCGGCAGTTCGAGCCGTTTGGTCGAGGCGAGGAAATCGAAGATGCGCTTGGGATCGTCAAGCGCGATGTAGCTCACCTGCCAGGGTCGCGAACGGCGGAAGCCCGGTACGCTCGGGTCGCAGATGACGGTCGTCGTCTTGTCGTCGAGAAAGACATAGACGCCGCCGAAATGGTTTGCCCAGAAGGCCTCGTGGCGAAAGACCAGCTGGTCCGGCACCAGCGCATTCAGGCGGATGTCACCCGTCTGCTTGGCGAGATCTACCATGCGGTTCAGCATCGCGTCGTCGGACCAGGCATTCGGCACCGTTTTCAGCCGGTCGACCAGCCCGCGCAACTCCCCCGCCTTGCCGAGCATATCCTCGGCCGACAGCACCTTGAAACGCACCTCGTTGATCGAGAGCAGGTCGTCGATGTCGTTGACGACGGAGACCGAGTCCTCGATCTCGCCATAGAGCGCATCGCGGATGGTGATCGCGTTGATCGCCCGCGCATTGGCCGAGAAGAACTCGTGCATCAGCGCCGCGGTGTTCGAAAAGCTCGTATGCACCACCGGCAGGTTCACCTGCTCCGGCGTCATGATGATGAAGCGGCGGTTGACGCGGTTCGGGTCGAGATAGTCCCGGTCGCCCAGCTCGTCGGCGATTTCAGGCGAGAAACCGGTCATATCAATGCGGAAGCTGGTAAGCGCCGTGCGCCGGATACCAAATCCGTCGAGCGCCTTGTTATAGCGCTCGACCAAATGCGGCTCATCCACTGGCAACAGCCGGCCGTAGATCAGTTCGGCTTCGAGGAGAAGTTTCATGCGTCGTCTCTCACCAGCGCCCCTCGGCCTTCATCGTCTCCATCTCGCGGATCGCCTTCTCGCGCTGGCGTTCGCGGCGGATGATGTCGGAGACGGCGGCATCATCGGATTTGTCGGTGTAGCGGAACTCCGAGTCGGCGTAGCGGTTGATCTCCTGCAACACCATCTCCATCGAAATCGGACCGCGCAGCTCCTCGATCATCGCCTTCTTCTCGTCGTAGCCCTTGTGCATGAAGGCGCCGGCATTGGCGAACCAGTCGTCCGGCAGCTCCACATCCATGGCGCGCATTTTGATGGCATCGGTGATGTTCTTGATGGCGCGGCCGGTGAAGCGCGGTTCGGCAAGCTTGATGCGGTGCAGATAGGCGCCGACATCGGCGAGAGACCTGATCGCGCCGTGCTCCTTCTCATGAGCCTCCCAGACGGCGAGCAGACCATCCTCCTGCGGCTTGGCATGCTGCTCGTAGGAGGTCGAGACGGCGCGCTTGATCTCCTGGCCCGCAAACAGCGTGTGATCGCCGAGCGGGATCGCATGGTTCTTGCCGACCAACATCGCGAAGATATCGATATAGTCATCCTCGGTCTGCGGCCCATCCACCAGCCAGCGGGCGCCGGCACGCTGGCGCAACGCATCGTCCACGTTCTCCGGATAGTTGGAGAACATGCCGAAAGTGCAGTTGCCGCGTATCACTGTGGAGGCGCCGGCAAAGCTTTCCATCAGCACCGCCGTCACCTCGTGCTGGCCGGCCGAGGCGCGATCATCCGAGCGCTTGGCCGCGACCTGGTCGACGTCGTCGATCGTGCCGAAGCCGATCGCCTTGGGGTTGATGACGTTGTTGACGAATTCCTTGCAGTTCTGGCCGGATTTTCCCTGGTAGGAGGAGATCTGGTCGACGCCGAAATTCTCATAGTGGAAGGCGTAGCCGGCGATCTGGCAGTAGTCGTTGACCAAGCCGGCCAGCATCTGGATGAGAATCGTCTTGCCGGTGCCGGGCATGCCGTCGCCGATGAAGGTGAAGAGGAAGCCGCCGAGCTCGACGAAGGGGTTGAGCTGACGCTCGAAATCATAGGCGACCAGCATCTTCGCGAGCTTCATCGCCTGGTGTTTGGCGATGTGGTTGCCGATGATCTCTTCCGGCTTCTTGAAGGTCATGACCAGCGGCTTGCGCTTCTGGCCCGGCGCAACGTCGAAGCCCGAAAGCGTGAAGTCATCCTGCTCGATGCGGATATGCGCATTCTCGAAACCGGCAAGGCCGGTGAACCGCGCGCGGCGGGAAATCAGCCCCTCGATGGCGACGCGCGAGAAGGCGCGGGCGCGGCTGACCAGCGCCGCATCGTCGGGCGCACCGGCCAGCGTGCGGTCGAGGCCGGAGACCATGCTTTTCAGCGCATCCTGCGGCGTGTCGAAGAGATAGTCGGGCTCACCACCATCCTCCACCGGTTCCCCCTCGCCCGGCAGCGTCGCGCCGAGATAGGCGGCGAAGGTGAAGGCAGCGATATAAGCGGAGGCCGAGAGCAGCGCCTTGAACTGGTTGGCCTCGTCGCCGGCCAGCGGCGAAGTGAGATTGCGCGCCTGCAAACTCTCCAGATTGGTCTGGCGGGAAAAGACATCGGAGACCGCCAGCGCGACCTGCAACCCGCGGCGCGAACGGAACAGCACGGCATGCTGCTGCGGCGACAACAGGGGATCGGCGGCGTGCACGGACTGGATGGTTCTTGCCAGTTCCACCTCGCGCGTGCGACGCGTGCCGGCGGTCGAAACCGTCGAGACCAAGCGACGACCGGTGCCCGCCAATGTCGTCCCGCTCTTGCCATCCTCGCTTTCGAGAATGACGAGCTTGGTGACGAGGCTCTGCGCCGCCGCCTGATGCTTGGCGATATCGTCTTCGTGGATCGTCGTCAGTCCGGCATTAAGGCTCATTTGTTAGCCCTCGCTGATTACCTGGTTTCCCGAGATGACATGCACCTTGTAGGCGCCGAAAATGCCCTGCGTCTCGCCGGCGGCGTAGAGCGCCTGATAGGCATCATGCGGCACGAGCGCATGTTTCTCGTAGGCGCTGACGCCCATGCGGGTGGCTTCGAGATCGTCGGTCTCGATATGGAACTCTTCCTGCGCGGGTGTCGAGCTCCAAAAGCCCTTCTGCGCCGGGCGCTCGGCCTTGGAGAAGACCTCCTGCACCGTCCAGGTGAGCAGCCAGGCGTTCTCCGGCTTGCGCACCTTGGAGAGGATGTCGTTGACGCGCTCGTTGTTTTCGGTGATGCCCGCCGAATAGAACGGGCCGAGCACGATGCGCCGCAGCTGCTTGGGGTGCAGTGTGGGAAAATCCTTGTCGAGATTGGTGGCGATCGTCACCGGCGTCAGCGAATAGGCGCTGTTCTTCAGCGTGAAATCGTCGAAACGGCTGGCAAGTTCGGGATTGAGCAGGCCGCCGACCGGCAGCGGGATGTCCACATCCGGATTGAGCTTGCCGTCCTGCCCCACCAACATCTTGACGACATTGTCGCTCGAATCCTCGATGGTCGCCATGTAGATCATTGGCAAGGTCGCGGTACCATCGAAGGCACCCCAGCTGACGACGTAATAGGGCCGCATGGTCTTCGGATTGACCGCGACGCGGATCGTCTCCGGCAAAACGAAGGGTGAGAATATGTCGCCCTTGCCGATCTGTTCCAAATAAAGCCGCTCGGCCATGCGGGCCTGAAGATCTCTCGGGAAAGCCTTCTGGCGAAGAATGAAATCCGCCATTTCGCCACGCAACTGATCGGCATTCGGCATTGCAGCGAGGCGCTTTTCGGCGCTCTGCCGGTCGTTTTCCAGCTCCAGCACATTCTGAAAGATCGGAAAGCCGCTTTCGGCACGCGAGACGCGGAACTGCTCGACGAAGCCGATGCGGTTCTCCCAGCAGGCGAAAGAGGCCTTCAGCCGGGCGAGATAGGGCATGACGACCTCGCCCACCACGGAATTGCGGTAGAGCGGGGAATTGCGGTCACCCAGGAAGATTTCAAGACCACCCAACGCGGCGCGGATGGTGGAGAAATATTGCGCGACGGCGCTGTCTGCGGGGGCGTTCATGGGCATCGCGCCCGTTGAGAAACGGCAAGCGCACGATGGGGCATGCGGACCATCACTGCTTCACGTAGTTCGCGGTGTTGTGCTTGTCCATTACAGCCTGGAAGCGGCGGGCGAAGGCGTCGTCGGCGAGCTTCTTGCGGCGCTGGATGTCCTGCGTCGCCAGCATGTTCTTCTCATGCATTTCGAGAAGGTCGCCGATATGGCGCTGCGAGGCCGAGCCGATGCCGGCCATGGTCTCTTCCGCCGCCGTATCGACCTGCGAACCCAGCGTGTTGATCTTGTGCGCTACGTCCTGCTGGGCAGCGGTCTTCAACGAGTCTTCCAGCGCCTTGTAGAGCACGATGCGCTGCTCGGTATCGATGGTCAGCTTGTTGATCAGCGTGTTCTGCGCGGCGATCTGGTTGTTGAGCGAATCCACGAAGGTCTGGAACATCGAGGTGTAGCGTTCGAGCGTCTGGCTTTCGGCCAGAAGCTCCTGCTCCTTCGCCTGCATCATGTTGTATTCGGTGGCCAGCGCCGAGCGCTCGCCTTCGAGTTCCGTGCGGCTCTTCTGGTCCGTCGAGGCGGCGATGCGGTTTTCGAGATCCATGAGCAGCGGGTTCAGTTCCTCGATGCGCTTCTGGGTCGCTTCCAGATTGGTCATCGTGCCCTTGCGGCGCTCGATGACCTGAATGAGGCTGGCTTCCGAGGTCTTGTAGCGCTGGTCGAGGATCGACTTCTGCTCCTTCAGGATGCCCACGATCGTGTCGGACTTGGAGAGCAGCTCCTGCAGATTGCCGGCCAGCGACATGTTGCGCACGCGATCGGTGCGCATGCGCTGCATCTTCTGCTTGGAGAAGATGCCGATGAACTTTTCATAGCCCGTATAGCTCTTCATGCTCTCGAATTCGGTGCCGAAGATGTTCGTCGCATCCTCCAGGCCGATGATGAGATCGGCAATATTGCCCTCCATCACCTTCTGCTGGTTGATGACGTCGGAGATCCGGGCGTTCTCGATATCGAAATTGACGTCGCCGAGCTTGGTGTCCGCCTTGGCGAACTGGTCGAGAACGGTGCTCGACTGCTCCATCTTGCTGCGCATCTGGTTGACGACGCTGCGGGTCTTTTCGATTTCCGCGTCGAAGTTCTGAAGTGTGGCCATGCCTTGTCCCCCTTACGTTCTCCACGGCAGACGTCTTCGTCGCCCGATTTATTCCATCGCGGTAACACTATACGAATTCAGACAGATAGGAACCTGCCCCGCCAGAACATGTGGGACACGGCGGGCGCACCGCAAGATGGTGGCGCCAATTTTTCTGTCGATCGTCAGTCGTCGGCCGGCGCCTTCAGATAGGCGATGAGGTTGGCGATGTCCTCGATCTTCTTCAGACCGGCAAAGGTCATGCGCGTGCCCGGAACCATCGCCTTGGGCGACAGGAGATACTCGGCGATCTGCGCCTCGCTCCACACCTTGCCGTCCTCGCCGAAGGCCCGCATGGCCGGGGAATAGCTGTAATCTTCAATCGTAGCGACCGGCCGGCCGATGATGCCCGACAGCGTCGGCCCGACGCGGTTGACCTTTTCCACCGAATGGCAGGGGGCGCATTTCTTGAACACCGCCTTGCCGGCCACCGCGTCGCCCTCGGCAAAAGCCGGGGCGGCAAGACAGAGGAAGATGGCAAATGTCGAATGCGATTTCATCCTGCGTCCCCTTGGTCACCGCCTCACCCGGCGTTCATGATGTCGTCCCAATGGCGGCGGCAATAGGAAACGTACTTGTCATTGCCGCCGATTTCCACCTGCGCGCCGGATTTTGCCACCTTGCCGTCGGCGCCGAGGCGCACGACCATCGTCGCCTTGCGGCCGCAATGGCAGATGGTGCGCACCTCGCGCATTTCGTCGGCGATGGCGAGCAGCGCCTTCGAACCGGGGAAAAGCTTGCCCTGGAAATCCGTGCGCAGCCCATAGGCCATGACGGGGATGGAGAGCCGGTCGGCGACGCGGGCGAGCTGCCAGACCTGCTCCTCGGAGAGGAATTGCGCCTCGTCGACGAAGACGCAGGCGATCGCGCCGCCGCCATCGCCGTTCAAGTCCTCGATATGGCTGTAGAGGTCGTCCGTATGGTCGAAGGCGATGGCATCGGAGGAGAGCCCGATGCGCGAGGAGATGCGGCCGGCCCCGGCGCGGTCGTCGAAGGAGGCGATGAAGATCGCCGTGCGCATGCCGCGTTCCTGGTAGTTGTAGGACGCCTGCAGGAGCAGCGTCGACTTGCCCGCGTTCATCGTCGCGTAACTGAAATAGAGCTTGGCCATGATTTTCTCCGTCCCCGCGTCATGACGCGGGAAAAGCCGTTTTTCCAGCCGGAAAGGGCGGAAAACCACAGAAATCCGCGCGGCCCATCCGTTGCGACATCCATGTGCAAAATTGCGAACCGGTGCGAAATTAATTGGACGATTCAGGGTGTTCCGGCTACGCCAAGGTGCTTGAAAGCATATCGTTTTGATGATTGGCTAAACCACCAGTTATAAGGGGAGCAAAAATATGAAGACTGCATCACCATTGAAGACCCTGCTTGCCGCCGCCGTTTCCGTTATCGCGCTCGGCGTGGCCGGTGCTTCGGCTGCGGAAGCCGAAAGCTGCGGCAAGGTCCGCTTCTCGGATGTCGGCTGGACGGACGTGACCTCCACGACCGCCACCGCAAGCGTTATCCTGAAGGGCCTCGGCTACGAGACGGAAGTCACCGTTCTCTCGGTTCCGGTCACCTATACCTCGCTCAGCAACAAGGACATCGACGTCTTCCTCGGCAACTGGATGCCGACCCAGGAAGCCGACATCAAGCCGTTCCGCGAAGACGGCTCGGTCGAGACGGTGCGCGAAAACCTCGAAGGCGCGAAGTACACGCTCGCAACCAATGCCAAGGGCGCCGAGCTCGGCATCAAGGATTTCGCCGACATCGCCAAGCAGAAGGATGCGCTCGGCTCCAAGATCTACGGCATCGAGCCCGGCAATGACGGCAACCGCCTGATCATCGACATGGTCTCGGCCAACAAGTTCGGCCTGACCGGCTTCGAAGTGGTCGAATCCTCCGAACAGGGCATGCTGGCCGAAGTCGCCCGCGCACAGGGCGACGGATCGCCGATCGTCTTCCTCGGCTGGGAACCCCACCCGATGAACGCCAACTTCAAGCTGACCTACCTGACGGGCGGCGACGAGATCTTCGGCCCCAACTTCGGCGGTGCGACGGTCTATACCAACGTACGCAAGGGCTACGTCACCGAGTGCCCGAACGTCGGCAAGTTCCTCCAGAACCTCAAGTTCTCGCTGGACATGGAAAACCAGGTCATGGGCAAGATCCTGAACGACGGTCAGGACCCGGAGGCAGCAGCGACCGACTGGATCAAGGCGAACCCGGCCGCCATCGAACCGTGGCTCGCCGGGGTGACCACCAAGGACGGCAGCGGCGAAGGCTTGGCGGCGGTCAAAACCGCGCTTGGTCTCTAACAGGCAAGAATAGGGCGGGAAGGAAACTTTCCCGCCCTTCTTCTCTCCGGATAGTGCACCACCAGCAAAACCGCCGGACAGCTTGATGTCCGGAATTGCGAAACGCTTGTTGCATATCGTCGTCAACCTCCAGACTGGGGCTCGCTGCCGTGGATTGGCTCACCGTCTCTAAAATTCCGATCGGTCCGATCGCCAAGGAAGCCGTCAGCTGGCTGACGACCAATGGCAAGGGCCTGTTCGACTTCCTGAAGGTCTTCCTGCAGGCTGGCATCGATGCCGTGCTCTTCCTGCTGCAAGGCCCCTTCTCGTCCGCCGGCGGCAAGTTCGGCTATGCCATCGCCCTCATCGTGCTCGTCACGGGGGCCAGCTGGTATTTCCGCCGTTCGATCGGTGTCGCCGTCTTCACCTTTCTCGGCCTGCTGCTCATCGTGAACCAGGGCTACTGGAAGGAGACGACGGAGACCCTGGCCCTCGTGCTGGCGGCGACCGGCGTCAGCATGGTCGTCGGCATCCCGCTCGGCATCGCCGCCGCCCGCCGCCCGTGGTTCTATTCGATCCTGCGGCCCGCGCTCGACCTGATGCAGACGATCCCGACCTTCGTCTACCTCATCCCGGCGCTCATCCTTTTCGGCCTCGGCATGGTGCCCGGCCTGATCGCGACCGTGATCTTCGCCATTCCCGCGCCCATCCGCCTCACCCGCCTCGGCATCATCTCGACGCCGCCTTCGCTGGTCGAAGCCGCCCAGGCTTTTGGCGCGACACCGAGCCAGGTGCTGCGCAAGGTCGAGCTGCCCTTCGCCACGCCGCAGATCATGGCCGGTCTCACCCAGACCATCATGCTCTCGCTGTCGATGGTGGTCATCGCCGCCCTCGTCGGCGCCAAGGGTCTTGGCGTTCCCGTGGTGCGCGCGCTCAACACCGTGAACATCTCCATGGGATTCGAGGCCGGCCTCTGTATCGTGATCCTCGCGATCATCCTCGACCGCCTCTTCCGCTCTTCCGATGATGGAGACGCATGATGACCGAATCCGTCGTCTTCAAGAACGTCTCCATCATCTTCGGCGACAATCCGCAAAGGGCGCTTGCGCTCGCCGATGCCGGCAAGTCGCGTGACGAGATCGGCGCGGAAACCGGCCTGGTGCTCGGCGTCGCCGACGCCACGCTGTCGATCACCGAGGGCGAGATCCTCGTGCTGATGGGCCTGTCGGGCTCCGGCAAGTCGACGCTGCTGCGCGCCGTCAACGGGCTTGCTCCCGTGGTGCGCGGCGAGGTGCAGGTCAAGGCCGGCAACAGCTTCGTCAATCCCTATGCGACGACGCCGAAAGCACTGCGCGACTTCCGCATGCACACCGTCTCCATGGTGTTCCAACAGTTCGCGCTCCTGCCCTGGCGCACCGTCGCCGACAATGTCGGCTTCGGTCTCGAGCTTGCCAATGTGCCGGAGGCCGAGCGCAAGGCGCGCGTCGCCGAACAGCTCGAACTCGTCAACCTGACCAAGTGGGCCAACCGCAAGGTCAACGAACTCTCCGGCGGCATGCAGCAGCGCGTCGGCCTCGCCCGCGCCTTTGCGACAGGTGCGCCGATCCTCTTGATGGACGAGCCGTTCTCGGCGCTCGACCCGCTGATTCGTACCCGTCTTCAGGACGAGCTGCTGGAATTCCAGCGCCGGTTGAAGAAGACCATCATCTTCGTCAGCCACGATCTCGACGAGGCCTTCCGCATCGGCAATCGCATCGCCATCATGGAAGGCGGGCGCATCATCCAGTGCGGCACGCCGCAGGAGATCGTGAAGAACCCGGCCAACCAGTATGTCGCGGATTTCGTGCAGAACATGAACCCGATCAACATGCTGACCGCTGCCGACGTCATGCAGCACGGCGCCTCCAGCAATGGCGGCGTGACGGCAACGGCGACCGCCCAGACCCCGCTCGTCGACATCCTCGACGCCATGTCGCGCACGCCGGGCAATGTCGGCGTGGTCGACAACGGCACGGTGATCGGCACGATCAACGCGCAGGATATCGTGAACGGATTGACGCGGCACCGTCGCCGCGGCTGACAGCCCGCACCGATCGGATTAGATAAGGCAGCGCTCCGAAACGGGCGCTGCCTTTTTCCTCGCGAAGACCGGGAGAACGAGATGACCGAGAAGGACAAGCCGAGCGTTCTGCGCGAAACGGACGACGATGCCCGCCGCCTCGCCCGCACCCTGCTGCGCTCCGCCCGCAGCTGCGCGCTCGCGGTCCTCGAACCGGAAACCGGCACGCCCTTTGCCAGCCGCACGCTAACCGGCACCGATACGGACGGCACCCCCGTCATCCTCGTCTCAGCGCTCTCCGTCCACACCCAGGCGCTACGCGCCGACCCCCGCGCCTCGCTGCTCGCAGGCGAGCCCGGCAAGGGCGATCCACTCGCCCATCCGCGCCTCACCGTGATCTGCGAGGCCCAAGAGGTCGCCCGCGACAGCGATATCCATACGGCCCTGCGCGAACGCTTCGTGCGCCGCCACCCCAAGGCAAAGCTCTATGTCGATTTCCCCGACTTCGCCTTCTTCCGCCTCGTACCGCTGCGCGCCCATCTCAACGGCGGCTTCGGCAAGGCTTTCGTTCTGTCGGCCGAGGATCTACTGATTCGTTCAGCCGCCCGCGGCGCGCTCGCCGCGATGGAAACCGGCGCCATCGAGCACATGAACAGCGATCACGCCGAGGCCGCCGGCATCTATGCCCGCCATTATTGCGGCGCCAAGGACGGCGACTGGATCATCGTCGGCCTCGATGCCGCGGGAATTGACCTTGCAAGCGGCGACAAACTGAAGCGCCTGGAATATTCACGCGAACTTGATCAGGCCTCGGAACTGCGCGGCGAGCTTGCGCGTTTGCTTCGCGAAGCAAGGGCAGTGGACTGATAGATCAGCGTTTCCGTATCCGTCCAGCCGGACGCTTTCGGGGTCGAAAGCAGCCAGCCTATCGCTATGCGTGCGCCCTACCCCCATTTCTTGCTCTTGATGGGGGAGGTTTTGTTTATATGCTAACAAGCGCATTCACATAAAATCACATGATTTGAAGCGGAAACGCCCAAAGGAGTTTCAGATGGACAAGATTTCAGACGCAGAGCATGCGCAGGCCGAAGTTGCATCCGACTTTCTTTCCGCCATGGCGAACCCCAAGCGCCTCCTGATTCTGAAAGTTCTTGTTGAGGGCGAGATCGCCGTCGGCGCGCTCGCCGGCCAGGTCGGCCTCAGCCAGTCCGCGCTCTCCCAGCACCTGTCGAAGCTGCGTGCGCAGAATCTGGTGACCACCCGCCGTGACGCCCAGACGATCTACTATTCCAGCAAATCGGATGCCGTGTTGACCGTGCTTGCGGCGCTCGACCGCATCTACAAGGCCCCTGGCAACGGCGCTTCGGAAAAGAAACTCCGCATCGCCTGAACTGTCGAGCCCATCGACCGACAACGCCCCGGATCATCTCCGGGGCGTTTTGCTTTGGCACGTCACGTTGCGCGGTATTCGCGAAGCGGGCTAAGACACCGGACCAAGCCGTTCGGCTGTACGCAACCGTTGGAGCAAGACCATGCGCAAATCCCGCAGCGAAATGGACGCGCTCGTCAGCGATATCGTCAACGAACCGAAACGGGACAACAGCGCCTATCTGGCCGCGGTCGCTGAGGCGCGGGATGCCATCGCGAAGGTGGAGGCGCATTTCGGCGTGCCTGTCAAAATGACAACCAAGACCAAGGCAAAAGCGAACGGCAAGTTCGTGGTGAAACTGATTTTCGAAAAGGCCGGCTGAGCTGAAGAGCGGACCGACCGGCCGGCGAACATCGCTTGACGCTCTTGGGCGTCTTGATAATTTGACCATCGGGTAAAAATCACCGTCCGGCCAAGGCCCCAAGTATCCCCACATTCCAAACATCATGGAGAGACCGCATGTCCAACCGCCTCAACACACCCAACGATCTGCGCGCCTTCTGGATGCCGTTCACGGCCAACCGACAGTTCAAGAAGGAACCGCGGCTCTTCGTCGGCGCCAAGGACATGTACTACACGACCCATGACGGTCGTCAGGTGCTGGACGGCACGGCAGGCCTCTGGTGCGTCAATGCCGGTCACTGTCGCCCGAAGATCACCGAGGCGATCCGCGAACAGGCCGGTGAACTCGATTATGCGCCCGCCTTCCAGCTCGGCCATCCCAAGGCCTTCGAGCTTGCCAACCGCCTCGTCGACATCGCGCCTGAGGGCATGAACCACGTGCTCTACACCAATTCCGGTTCGGAATCGGTCGAGACCGCGCTGAAGGTGGCGCTCGCCTATCACCGCGCCAAGGGCGACGGTTCGCGCTTCCGTCTGGTCGGCCGCGAGCGCGGCTATCACGGCGTCAATTTCGGCGGCATCTCCGTCGGTGGCATCGTCTCGAACCGCAAGATGTTCGGCACGCTTCTGACCGGCGTCGACCACATGCCGCACACCCACTTCCCCGACAAGAACGCCTTCTCGCGCGGCGAGCCGGAGCATGGCGGCGATATCGCCAGCGAATTGCAGCGCATCATCACACTGCATGACGCCTCCACCATCGCCGCCGTCATCGTCGAGCCGGTCGCCGGCTCCACCGGCGTGCTCATTCCGCCGAAGGGCTATCTCCAGAAGCTGCGCGAGATCTGCACGCAGTACGGCATTCTGCTGATCTTCGATGAGGTGATCACCGGTTTCGGCCGCCTCGGCGCGCCTTTCGCCGCACAGTATTTCGACGTGAAGCCCGATATCATCACCGCCGCCAAGGGCCTGACCAACGGCGTGATCCCGATGGGCGCCGTTTTCGTGACGTCGGAAATCCACGACACGTTCATGAACGGCCCGGAACACATGATCGAGTTCTTCCACGGCTACACCTATTCCGGCAACCCGATCGCCTGCGCCGCCGCGCTCGGCACGCTCGACACCTACAAGGAAGAAGGCCTGCTGACCCGCGCCGCCGAACTCGCTTCCTACTGGGAGGACGGCCTGCATTCGCTGAAGGATTGCCCCAATGTTATCGACATCCGCAATGTCGGCCTGATCGGCGCCGTCGAGCTCTCGCCGATCGCCGGCGAGCCGACCAAGCGCGCCTTCAATGCCTTCCTCAAGGCCTATGAGAAAGGCCTGCTGATCCGCACGACGGGCGACATCATCGCGCTCTCGCCACCGCTGATCATTGAGAAGCCTCAGATCGACGAGTTGTTCGGCAAGCTGCGCGACGTGCTTCAGAACAACATCTGATCAGCCTATCACGACCACGGACATGGCGGCTTCGGCCGCCATTTTCGTTTGGGGATCAAAGCCGGCGCAGATGGCCGGAATAATGCACGACGGTGCCGATAACGGGCAAAGCGATCGGCACGTCGAAGCAGAAAGCCTCGCCGTCGGCCCATTCCCTTGCCTTGCTCTTCGGTGCAAGCCGGAGCGGCATGGGAACACCGAAGACGGACCAGCCGCGCATCACCATCGTCAGGCCGTGTTCGTCGCATGGCAGATCGAAGGAAAACCGCATCGGGCCGAAGCGTTCGACAAGGCGCGCACCGGACTGGCTGAGTTCGCTGGAAAAGGTGTTGCCGGCAAAATCCCGCGTCCAGCGCTCCACCCCTTCGCACTCCTCGAAGGCGACATGCAGATCATGTTCGCCCTCCGGCGGAAAGCGCATGACGGCACAGACCAGCCGGGCCAGCAGCGCGCGGCCGCGCCGGACCCGCCCGCGTCCCGCAGCGCCGCCATCGCCGATGACGTCATGCATGCCGCGGACCGGCTGCGGCAGACGATCGTAGTCCGGGCCGATCAAACGGCGGTAGAGGGGCAGATAGGGCCTGTCCTCCACCGCATGGGCAATCGCCAGCCGCGAAAAATGCGGCTCGAAATCCTCCAGCGCAACCGCGCCCGCCGCATGGCGCGCACCCGGCGCGAGCGTGCCCGCGGCGATGGCATTGGCCAGCAAATGCGCGGCGATGGTCGGGATTTCCGGCCCGTCTCCCTCTTCGGCAATCAACGTCCAGCGCCGCACCCGCGCGCCATCCGCGCCCCAACCCTTCACTTCGATCGCCATGGCAGAGCGATCCGAGCCGAAGCGGGCGCTCAGGCCTTGCAGCGGCAGGAGCCATTTCGCGAAGGGCGACAGCGACGCGAGCCATCGCCATTTCACCGGCCAGCTGAGCAGCCAGAGCGTGAGAAGCTGGAAGGCGAATTCCGGCCCCGCGCGAAAAATCGTCGCCGGGCGGCCGGGAACGGTTTCCGGCACGATCGTATGATCCGGCACATCGGCAAGCGCCACCAGGCGGCGGATCGGCGCCCGACCCGGCACCTCGAAACGTTCGCGCCGCAACCGGTGCCAGCCGGTCTCCTCGCGCCAGCGCCCGGCGCGCCATAGGCTGAACGGCTTTCCGACATAACTCAGGATCGCCGCAGCGACCGAGGCCCCCGCCGTCGCGCGGTTCGAAGCGCTGATCGCCATCTCGACCGAGCGCACGTCCCCCATATCCTTGCTCAGCGCGGCGATGACGGCACCGGAAAGCGCCGGCACGCTCGATCCGCCGGAGATGACGACCACATTGGCCGCCCGCGCCGCCGCATCCAGCCGGCCGATACCGCTGACGAAATCCCGTGCATCGGCAAGATCGACATAGTGCACGCCGCAGGCGATGCAGGCCTCAACGACGCGGTAGCTGCTGCCCTGAAACGGCCCGGCCGCATCGATCAGGAGAAAGGGACGATGCGCCCTGAGAACCGGCCGCAGATCACCATTCCGGTCGGCCACCAGCGCCTGCGCCTGGGGCAATTCCGACGCAAGGCGCGCGGCGGCTTCGCGATTGCGCCCGGCCACCAGCACCGCCCAGCCATCCGCCGCCAGCCGCCGGCAGAGACGAGCGCCGAACCCACCGTAACCGCCGAGAACGACGACGCTTCTCAAAGCACGCGATCTGCATCGCCGGGCGACGGCACCCAGCAGGTCTCGCGCCGCCCGAAGAGGCGGTAGCGATTGCGCGCCAGCCAGCGATAGGCGGGATCGCGCAGAAAGCGCGGAATGAACCGCAGCACGGCAAGGACCTTCCACGGCCAGCCGAGAGCGGCATAGATCGCCAGCACAGCGTCGCTGTCCTTCAGCACGGCATCGCCATCGACGATGATCAGGCTTTCCGGATTGGCGGGATCGATGCCGAAACGGCGATAGAGCGCCGCCCCCGTGGCCTTCTGCATGGACGCGAGACGGAAGCGGCGGTTGCGATCATGTCGCAGCACGAATTGCGCATTGGCCGAGCAGAGAATGCACTCTGCATCGAAAACGATGATCGGCCCCGCCTTGTCGTCTTGTTTCATGCCGTCATCCTATTTCGGTGCTCCGGTGCTATCAACCGAATTCCCCCACAGCCGGCGCGCAAAACCCGGCGATCCGCGCTAGACTGCGACAATAGTCCGTGAAAGGAGATTCGATGCCGAGCCTCACCCGCATTGCCAATGCTGACCTTTCGGTCGAAGTCTCCTCGCTTGGCGCCGAAATGCAGTCGATCACCACGATGGACGGCAAGGCCTGGCTGTGGAATGGCGACGCCGCCTTCTGGACGGGACGCTCGCCGGTGCTCTTTCCCATCGTCGGCAAAGCGCCCGATGACACGATCATGATCGACGGGACGGCCTATGCGATGGCTCAGCACGGTTTTGCCCGGCGGCGGGAATTTGCGCTCGACAGCACGACGGCTAACGCCTGCCGCTACCGGCTCGAAGCCTCCGACGAAACGCGGGACGTCTATCCCTTCGACTTCGGGCTCACCGTCGAGCACAGCCTCGACAGCCGGACGCTGACCGTGGCCTCCACCGTGGAAAACCGCGGCGAGACGGCCATGCCGTTCGGTTTCGGCTATCACCCCGCCTTCCTCTGGCCGCTGCCCGGCGGAGCGGAAAAACCCCACACGGTGACGCTCGACAATGCCGGCGAGCCGAAGCGCCAGCCGCTGGAAAAGGGACTGCTCTCGACAGGCCGCACGCCCTCCCCCTTCGACAAGGGCCGGATCGTGCTGGCGCAGGATCAGTTCCTCGACGATGCGATGGTCTTTCCCGAAGGCGCGGGCGACGGCCTGACCTATGCCGCCGAGGGTGGGCCTGCGCTGAAATTCCATTTCGAGAACCTGCCGAACCTCGCACTCTGGACCAAACCGGGCGCGCCGTTCCTCTGCATCGAGCCCTGGCACGGCACGGCGGCGGAATTCGGTGGGTCGCGCGAATTGCGCGATCGCCCCTTCACGACGGAGCTTTCACCGGGAGAAAGCCGCCGTTTCGCCTTCTCCGTCACCTTTCCCGGCTGAGCGGCCTTTCTTCTCGCCGGGACGTCGCTAGAGTCTTTTGAAAAGGATTCGGGAGACATCGCCATGGCCGATTTGGAACGCTACATCGATCAGGGAACCGGCCGGGAACCCGCCGACATCGTGCTCAAGGGCGGGCAATTCTTCGATCTCGTGACGGGTGAGCTGGTCGCCTCCGATATCGCGATTTCGGGCGAGCGCATCGTCGGCACCTGCGGTCCCTATACAGGCCGGACGGAAATCGACATCACCGGCCGCATCGTCGTGCCCGGCTTCATCGATACGCATCTGCACATCGAATCCTCGCTTGTCACACCGCATGAATTCGACCGTTGCGTGCTGCCCTATGGCGTGACGACGGTCATCTGCGATCCGCACGAGATCGCCAATGTGCTCGGCAGCGAGGGCATCGAATTCTTCCTCGACAGCGCGCTGGAAACCATCATGGATATTCGCGTGCAGCTGTCGAGCTGCGTGCCGGCGACGCATCTGGAGACGTCCGGCGCCGACCTGCCGATCGAGCGCCTCTTGCCCTTCCGCCATCACCCGAAGGTCATCGGCCTTGCCGAATTCATGAATTTTCCGGGCGTCATCCACAAGGATCCCGTCTGTCTCGCCAAGCTCGAAGCCTTCCAGGGCGGTCATATCGACGGCCACGCACCGCTGCTTTCAGGCAATGACCTTAACGGCTATCTCTCCGCCGGCATCCGCACCGAGCATGAATGCACGAGCGCCGAGGAGGCGCTGGAAAAGATCCGCAAGGGCATGCATATCCTCGTGCGCGAAGGGTCCGTCTCCAAGGACCTGCATGCCCTCATGCCCATCCTCACCGAGCGCCTCTCCCCCTTCATCGCGCTCTGCACAGATGACCGCAACCCGCTCGACATCGCCGAACAGGGCCATCTCGACTATATGATCCGCACCGCGATCGGCCATGGCCGCGCACCGCTCGCCGTCTATCGCGCCGCCTCCATCTCCGCCGCCAAGGCCTTCGGCCTCCGGGATCGGGGCCTTGTCGCGCCGGGCTGGCGGGCCGACCTCGTCGTCGTCGACACGCTGGAAAACTGCAAGGCCGAGATGGTGTTTTCCGCCGGCCGCAAGGTGAATGACGCGCTCTTCGGCACCCGCAAGCCCGTCGCCCCCGTCGGTCTCGACAGCGTGAAGGCGCGGCCGGTCAATGCCGCGCATTTCGCGGTGCCGGTTAGCGATGGCGAAACGCCTGTTATCGGCGTTCTACCGGGCAAGATCATCACCGAGCATCGCCGTTATCGCCTGCCGGCGCGCGGCAACCAGACATCGGTCGACCTCGCGCGCGACATCATCAAGGTCGCCGTCATCGAGCGTCACGGCAAGAACGGCAATCATGCCAACGGCTTCGTGCAGGGCTTCGGCCTGAAGAAAGGCGCAATCGCCTCAACCGTCGGCCATGACAGCCACAACATCTGCGTCGTCGGCGTCGACGAGGACGACATGGCGCTCGCCGCCAACCGTCTCGGAGAAATCAAGGGCGGCTTCGTGGTGGTGGAAGACAGCAAGGTCACCGGCGAGATCGCGCTCCCCGTCGCCGGCCTGATGAGCCTCGAGCCCTATGAGAGCGTGCGCGACACCCTGCACCATCTTCGCCAGGCCGCCTTCGCACTCGGCGCCACGCTGGAAGAACCCTTCCTCCAGCTTGCCTTCCTGCCGTTGCCCGTCATCCCGCACCTGAAGATTTCGGACCGGGGCATGGTGGATGTGGACAAGTTTGCACTGATCGGGTGATGCCTCATGGATCGTGGCCGGACGATATAACGTCCGGCCACCTGATCATCACAGCCGGACGCACGCCATATCCAGCCCGTCCAGCTCGATCGCACCGTTCTTCAGCTTCGCACCGAAGCCGGGCACGGGCAGCGGCTCGCCGAGCTTCAGCGATTTGGCCGGCACGAATTCGGCCTTTTCCCGCGTCAGGTTGAAAACGAAGAGCAGCTTTTCTCCACCCTTCTCGCGAGTGAAGGCAAGAATGTCGTGGTTGGAATTCACGAAGGCCATGTCGCCGTCGTGCAGCGCATCATGCTGCTTCCGGAAAGCGATTGTTGCGCGGTAGTGGTTCAGCACGGAGCCGGCGATCTTTTCCTGCGTATCGACAGCGTGGCGAGCGTGGTCTTCCGGCACCGGCAGCCAGGGTTTGCCCGTGCTGAAGCCGGCATGCGCCTCATTGTGGCTCCAGGGCATCGGCGTGCGGCACCCGTCGCGGCCCTTGAAGGCCGGCCAGAAGCGGATACCGTAGGGATCGCGCAGGTCCTCGAAGGCAAGCTCCGCCTCGGTCAGGCCGAGCTCTTCGCCCTGGTAAAGGCAGATCGAACCGCGCAGGGTCGAGAGAAGCGTGATGGCGAGCTTGGCGACACGCTCACGCTCCTCCGGCACCTGAATGAAACGGCTGACATGGCGCGTCACGTCGTGGTTGGAAAACGCCCAGCAGACCCAGCCGTCCGTTACCGCACGCTGGAAACTCTGCACGCATTTGCGCACATGTTCGGCGGTGAAATCCGGCCCCAGCAGGTCGAACGTGTAACACATGTTGAGCTTGTCGCCGCCGCCCGTATATTCTGCGACGGTCTTCAGCGACCGCGCTCCGTCCCCAACCTCGCCGACCGTCATGCGGTCCTTGTATTCATCGAGTAGCGACCGGAAGCGCTTGAGGAAAGCGATATTCTCAGGCTGCGTCTTGTCATAGCGATGCGTCTGCATGCCGTAGGGGTTCACGTCGGGCGCATCGAGGCCGATGCCGTCGGGATCCGGCTCGTGGGGCGGGTTGTCGCGCAGCTTCTTGTCGTGGAAATAGAAGTTCACGGTATCCAAGCGGAAGCCGTCCACGCCGCGATCGAGCCAGAAGCGCACGGTCTTCAAAAGCGCGTCCTGCACATTCGGATTGTGGAAATTGAGATCCGGCTGCGACATCAGGAAGTTGTGCATGTAATATTGCTTGCGCACGCCGTCCCATTCCCAGCCCGGCCCGCCGAAGATCGAAAGCCAGTTGTTCGGCGCCGTTCCATCCGGCTTCGGATCAGCCCAGACATACCAGTCCGCCTTGGAATTGGACCGGCTGGAGCGGCTCTCGACGAACCAGGGATGTTGGTCGGAGGTGTGCGAGATCACCTGGTCGATGATGATCTTGATGCCAAGCTTGTGAGCTTCGGCCAGCATCGCATCGAAATCCGCAAGCGTGCCGAACATCGGATCGACATCGCAATAGTCCGAGACGTCATAGCCCATATCGCCCATTGGCGACTTGAAGAACGGTGAGAGCCAGATCGCATCGACACCGAGCGACGCGATGTGGTCGAGCCGTTTGGTGATGCCTCTGAGATCCCCCATGCCGTCGCCGGTCGTATCCTGAAACGAGCGCGGATAGACCTGGTAGATGACCGCGCCGCGCCACCAGTCGTCGGCTTTCTTGGGGGACTTCGCCATGCTTCGCTGCTCCGTTTTCCGATGCGTCCTGCGAAGATGTAACGCGGGGGCCTGAGGGCGTAAACGGCCATGGCCCTGATTTTTCGAAGGTTGACGAAGCAGCCCTGCGCCTGAATGATGCCGGCAAATTCCATAGAGAAGGTTGATAGCATGGCCGATGACGTCATCCTTTCCATAAGCGAAGCGATCGCACTGGCGAAGACGGCGCTGACGCGCGTCGGTATGGCCGAACCAGCCGCGATGGCGCTGGCACACGCAACCGTCGAGGCGGAAACGGCTGGCAAGCCGACCGTCGGGTTTGCGCACCTGGCCGATTATCTCAGAAGCCTCGTCGACGGACGAATCGCCGGGAAGGCCGAACCGCTCCTCACCTCGCCGGTGCCGGCCATCTTGAAATGTGACGCGATGGGCGGTGTCGCCCAGCACGGCTTTTCCGTTGCGCGGGAAGAGCTGGTCTCCAAGGCGAAAACCTTCGGTATCGCGGTCTTCACCATCTGCAACAGCTATACGACGGGTGAGCTTGGCTGGTATGCCGCAAGCCTTGCTAGCGACGGTCTTGTCGCGATCGCCGCGACCAACAGCCATGCCGTGCTGGCCGGTGCAGGCAGCCGCACTCCGGTTTACGGCACCAATCCGCTCGCCTTTGCCGCACCACTCGTGGGAGACGACATCTTGCTGATAGACCAGTCGTCGAGCGCCACGGCGCTGGTCAATGTGCGCGATGCGGCCGCCCGTGGCGCCACCATCCCGGACAGCTGGGCCATCGATCAGGACGGGCAACCGACGACGGATCCCTTCGCCGCCATTCAAGGCGCGCTTGTCGCCTTCGGCGGCAGTCGCGGCGCTAATATCGCCCTCATGGTCGAAGTGATCGCCGCCGGCCTCACCGGCGGCAACTGGTCGCTCGATGCTCCGGATTTCCAGGCGGGCGAGAGCTCTCCGGGTATAGGGCTCTTCGTCTTAGCACTCTCACCGCAGCTCTTTGCCGATCATTTTTCCACTCGGCTGTCCGAACAGGCCGCGCGGCTTTCGACCGACTACAACGTCCATATCCCCGGCCTGGACAGGAGGAGACGGCAGCGGGCGGCGGAAAGCGCCGGCATCCGCTTGCCCCGCCAACTCTTTGACAGTATTTCCTCTTTCCGGCGGAACTAGAACGCATCGTCCGGCGCCGAAGCGATACCGCTTCGGCTGGAAATGCTCGACCGGGAGGAATTTCGATATGGCAGGACGGTTGCTCTCGATCGGCGAGTGCATGGTGGAACTGATGCAGGCCGAGGGCGGCCTGATGCGCAAGAGCTTCGCCGGCGACACATTCAACACCGCCTATTACGCCCGCCAATATCTTCCGGCCGATTGGCATGTTGACTATTTCTCTGCCATCGGCGTCGACCGGATTTCCGAGGAGATGCGTGCCTTCATCGCCGGCCATGGCATCGGCACTGAAACCATTGCCGGCATCGAGGGCCGCTCACCCGGCCTCTACATGATCCATCTCGACAAGGGCGAGCGCAGCTTCTCCTACTGGCGGTCCGTTTCGGCCGCAAAGCTTCTGGCACGCGACGGCGACCGGCTGCGCGCCGCCATTGAAGCCTCCGACATCATCGTCTTTTCCGGCATAACGCTGGGGATCCTGCCGGCGGAGGATGTCGAGACGCTGCTTTCGGAACTGCGCCGCGCAAAGGCTGCCGGAAAACGCGTCGTCTTCGACCCGAACATCCGCCCCCGCCTCTGGGACGATGTGGATTATATGCGTGCGACGATCACCGAGGGCGCGCGCGCCGCAACGCTCGTCATGCCGAGCCTGGATGACGAAACCACCCATTTCGGCGACTCTACGCTGGAGGACACGATTGCCCGCTATCGTGGGCTCGGCGTCGGCGGGCTGGTGGTGAAAGATGGCAGCAAGGGTGCGACGCTCGTCTTCGGCGACACGCGCAGCCATGTCCCCTCCGCCGAGGTCGAAACGATCGTCGATACGACGAGCGCCGGCGACAGTTTCAACGGAGCATTCCTCGCCCACCTGGCAGTGCAGGATAACCCGGAGGCCGCCGCCCGCTTCGCCGCCGATGTAGCCGCCGCCGTCATCCAGCACCACGGCGCACTGGTGGCAAAGGACAAGCTGCCGAAAGGCTGATTGATCGGATCGGCACCAAAATCGATCGGCTGAGCGCCGACGCGGGGTGAAATCCATCCTAATCTTTCCCTGCCTCTCATCGACGACAGGAAAGATCCATGACCCCGTCACGCCTCCTTGCGGCGCTTGCCGCCACCCTCTCGCTTTGCCCGCTCACGGCGCAAGCGGCCGATTTCACCGTCACCAGCGAGGCCTTCGCCTCCGGCACGGTGCAACCAGCGCAGTTCTCCGACATCATGGGCTGCACCGGAAAAAACCTCTCGCCCGATATCCGCTGGTCGAATGCGCCCGCGGGCACCAAGAGCTTCGTCGTGACAGTCTATGACAAGGATGCACCGACTGGCTCAGGCTGGTGGCACTGGGTGGTGATCGACCTGCCGGCCGATGCGAATTCGCTCGCCGCCGGTGCCGGCAATGGCAAGGCGAAACTGCCCGACGGCGCGCGCATGACGCCGACAGATATGGGTGCGCCCGGCTTCCTCGGCGCCTGCCCGCCGGAAGGGCCGGAGCATGACTATACGATCACCGTGAAGGCGCTCGGCATCGATAAATTTCCAGTGCCGGACAATGCCACGCCCGCCATGGTCGGCTTCGTCAGTAATATGAACGCGCTCGCCACCGCAACGATCTCGGCGAAGGGTAAGCGCTGACAGCAAATGTCTTGTCCGGGCCGGTCCCGAAAGGATAGGCTCGGACGAGGCAGGGAATGGACCGCATGAACATCGCCATACGCCCCGATATCGGCGCTTCGGCCCGCATCGTGCAATATAACCGGCTGCGCTATGCCAATATCCTGATCAATCGCCCGGTGCTCATCCTCGTCGAGCGCGGCACGAAGATCCTGCGCAGCAATGACGAGGAATGGGCCGTCCCCGCAGGCGGCTGCATCGCGCTCGCCCAGGGTGAGACCTTCGATGTGATGAATGTTGCCGAAGGCGAGCGGGCCTATGAAGCGCGCTGGATCGCCTTCGAACCCGACACCGTCACCGCCTTTGCCGGAAAGCCGGGCCAGGGCCAGCCCTTCCCGCGCGCCTTTCCGGTCCTGTCGCCGCATGCGGGATTTTTCAGTGCTTTTGCCGATTGCGCCCAGGCGATCGTCGAGCCCGGCGGCATTCCCGATGCGATCGCCCGTCACCGGCTCGGCGAACTCCTGCTCTGGCTCGATCTCGCCGGCGGGCGCTTCGCGCTGCCACGGCCGGCCCGCTTCAGCGACCGCGTGCGCGACCTCCTCTCCGCCGATCCCGCCCAAGACTGGACGAGCGCACGCCTGTGCGACCCTCTCGGCGTCAGCGAGGCGACGCTGCGGCGTAAATTGGCGGCGGAGAAATGGTCGTTTCAGTCCTTGCTGATCGATGTGCGCATGTCGATCGCCATGCAGCTCCTGCAATCCACCGACCTATCGATCCTGCGCATCGCGGAGGCAATCGGCTACGAATCGCAATCGCGCTTTGCGGCGCGGTTCCGCGCACGTTTCGGCTTCGCCCCAAGCGCTATTCGCGGACACATCCGGCCCGATCCTGAAATCAGCGCTTCTTCTTCGCCTTCGAAGCAAACGGATTGTCCGTCGCCTTGAAGTGGATGCGGATCGGCACGCCCGGCAGGTTGAAGTCGTTGCGCAGGCCGTTGGTGAGGTAGCGGATATAGGATTCCGGCAGCGCTTCCGGACGCGTGCACGACACCATGAAGCCCGGCGGACGGGCCTTCACCTGCGTCATGTATTTCAGCTTAAGGCGGCGGCCGGAAACGGCCGGTGGCGGATGCTGCGTCTGCTGCGCATCGAGCCAGCGATTGAGCTTGGCGGTCGAAATGCGGCGGTTCCAGGTGCGGTCCGTATCGATCACCGACTGCATCAGCTTGTCGAGGCCCCGCCCTGTTTGGCCGGACACCGGCACGGCGCGGATGCCGCGCGCCTGCGGCAGCAGGCGTTCGGTCTTTTCGCGCAGATCGGCCAGCACGGCCTGCGGGTCGTCGATCAGGTCCCACTTGTTGAAGGCGAGCACGGCGGCACGGCCTTCGCGCAGTATGAGATCGACGATCTGAAGATCCTGCTTTTCGAAGGGGATGGTCGCGTCGAAGACGATGACGACCGTCTCGGCAAATCGGATGGCGCGCAGGCCATCGGCGACGGAGAGCTTTTCCAGCTTCTCCTGCACCTTTGCCTTGCGGCGCATACCGGCGGTATCGAACATCTTGATCGTGCGACCTTTCCAATCCCATTCCACAGAGATTGAATCGCGCGTGATGCCGGCTTCCGGGCCGGTCAGAAGACGGTCTTCACCGAGGAAGCGGTTGATCAGCGTGGACTTCCCAGCATTCGGACGGCCGACGATGGCGACGCGCAGCGGCTTCGTCTCGTCATATTCCGGCTCGAAATCCTCGTCCTCTTCGGCCGCGTCCGCCAGTTCGGCACGCACGTCGATATCGGTGACGGCCTCGTCCTCTTCCGGGTAGGCGCGTTCCTCGCCGATCGCCGCGACGATGGCGTCGCGCAGATCGAGCATGCCCTGGCCGTGTTCGGCGGAAATCGGTGTCGGTTCGCCCAGGCCGAGCGTGTAGGCGTCATAGAAGCCGCCGTCGGAGCCCTTGGCTTCCGACTTGTTGGCGACGAGCACCACGGGCTTGCCTTTGCGGCGCAGCATATCGGCGAGCGCGGTATCGACCGGCGTCAGGCCCGTCTTGGCATCGACGACGAAGAGCGAGAGGTCGGCCTCGTCGATTGCCGCTTCCGTCTGGGCGCGCATGCGGCCCTGCAGCGTCTCAGGTGCCGCCTCTTCGAGGCCTGCCGTGTCGATGATGTGAAATTTCAGGTCGATGAGCTTGGCTTCACCCGGCCGGCGGTCACGGGTCACGCCGGGCGTATCGTCGACAAGCGCAAGCTTCTTGCCCACGAGCCTGTTGAACAGGGTGGACTTGCCGACATTCGGGCGTCCGACAATGGCGACGGTGAAGCTCATGGACGTGTTCCGTTTCGTGACCGGCGAAAGACCGGCTTTAGGAGGACAGCTTGCCGCTTGCAGCAATCAGGTCAAGCAGCATCTGCGCGCGGTTAGCAACGTTGCGCGGGCTCTCGCTGTCGTTGATGATGGCCTCGAACCATTCCTTGGCGCGGGCATAGTCCTCATGCTTGTAGGCGGAGAGGCCCAGAACCTCGCGAGCGGAGTGGCGAAGCGCGCTCTGCGGCGTGGCAAGCTGTTCGGCTTCCGCAGAGACCTGCTCGTAGGTACCGGTATCGACCAGAAGATAGGCAGCGCGCAGGCGGGCGGCATCACGCAGCGCTTCCGGCACTGCGCTGTCCTTGGCAATCGCCGTGAACGCGTTGACGGCACCCTGCGCGTCGGTTGCTGCGAGCAACGAGGCCGAACGCATGCGGGCGAGCACCGGATAGGAGCCGAAGCCATCCTTTTCGAGCGCGGTCAAGGCAGCAAGCGCCTCTTCGTTCTTGCCTTCGCGGGCAAGGGTCAGCGCGCCAAGGAAACTGTCGCCGGCGGCCGACGCCTCGCTGTCGCGCCAATATTCGTAGCTCACCTTGCCGATCGTCCCGAGAACGACGAGGACGGCGAGGCCGATGAGGATGCGGCCGAAACGCTTCCAGACCAGACGCATCTGGTCGGAGCGAAGTTCCTCGTTCACCTCGCGGATAAAGCTGTCGTCCTGATTTACCATTCCCTGCCCGGCTCTTGCTGACGATTGGAGTTCGCGCCTTCTACCCCATTTTCACCGCGTTGTAAGGGGGCAGGCGCGAAAACGCAGAGGATCACGGCAGTGGAGCGACGCCGATCACCAATTCGTGCAGCTTGAGCACGATCACGGCATAGATCGCGAGACCGACGACGACGGCGATCAGGTCGTATTTCGCCGAAACGAAAACCGGCAGCTTGGTCTCGCCGGCCGCAATGCGCTTCTTCAGCGAGATGCGCAGGATAACGGCCCAGGCGAGGATCGTGACGAAGAGCAGTACCGAGTAGCTCTCGCCGTTTGCCAGCAGATGGGCGAGCGCCCAGATCTTGATGGCGACGAGGATCGGGAACTTCAGCTTCGTGCGGATATGGCCGGCCGGCAGGAAGCCGGCGACGAGACAGATCGAGGCGATCAGCATCAGCGTCAGCGCGATGTGCGCCATGAAGGTCGGCGGCGAATAGAGCATCGTGCCACCGTTTTCCCGCGCATCGACGAAACCGTAGGCAATGAGCGCGAGGCTGAGCAACGACAGAATGCCATGCACCGCCATCCAGCCCGGCTTGCCGAGCGTGGCGATGGCGGCATTGCGCAGGCCGGGCGCGAAGGGGCGCAGAAGATGCGAGGCGATGAAGAGAACGAGACCGACGATGAGCAAAGTCATGGAAATATCCCTTGAATAAAGGCCGGCCCGATGGCCGTTTCCATTGGAATAGCCGTCACGGCGCGACAATTCCAGCCCGATCAGAGGCCCATCAAAGGATTGCCGCATTCCGAAACGATGACAGACCCTTTGCAAATTGTCGCGGGTAGCCATGTTGTCTCGATTTCTCCTCCTCCCCCTCGCCGCCGTGCTTGCCGCAAACCCGGTTCTCGCCAAGGACGACGCGATCGAGCCGGCCAAACGCAAGCAGCTCGTCATCGTCTCCTTCGACGGCGCGCACGACAACCTGCTGTGGGAAAAGAGCCGGGCCATGGCCAAGCGCACCGGCGCGCATTTCACCTATTTCCTGTCCTGCACTTTCCTCTTCCCCAAATCGGAACGCGCGCAATACCAGGCGCCGCATGAAAAGCGCGGTCGCTCCAATGTCGGCTTCGCGCCCGACAAGGAGGATACCGTCCTGCGGCTTGGCGAAATCTGGCTCGCAAAACTGGAAGGCCACGACATCGGCAGCCATGCCTGCGGCCATTTCGATGGCGGCAAGTGGAGCGCCGAGGATTGGAAGGCCGAGTTCACATTCTTCCAGCAGGCTTTGAAAACCGCGTGGCAAAGTGCCGGCGTCGGCGAACGGGAGCCCGCAGGCTGGCAGGATTTTGCCGAGAAGGGGATCAAGGGATTTCGCGCGCCTTACCTTTCGGCCGGCAGCGGCCTGGTCAAGGCGCTGGAAGCGAGCGGCTTCACCTATGACGCCAGCCTCGTGACAAAGGGGCCGGCCATGCCGGTCGCCAGCGGCGAGATCCAGCGCTTCGGCCTGCCGCTGATTCCGGAGGGCACCGCGCAGCGCCCGGTCATCGCCATGGACTACAATCTCTATGTCCGCCATTCCAAGGGCAAGGAGGCCCCGGAAAAGAGCGCCGCCTTCGAGGAAAGCACGCTTGCCGCCTACCGCGCCGCCTTCGCCAAACAATATGCCGGCGAACGCGTGCCCCTTCAGCTCGGCTTCCATTTCGTGGAGATGAATGCGGGCGCCTACTGGCGCGCGCTCGACACGTTCCTCACGGAAACCTGCGGCAAGAGCGATGTCGCATGTGTGAGCTACGCCGAAGCCCTCGACATTCTCGCCAAAGAAAAAAGGGCGACCGAAGCCGCCCTTTAAGATCGTTACGGCTCGTTGGCCGCTAGCTCGCCTTCATCCGCCGCCCGCTGCAGATAGCGCTCGTCGATATCCGGCAGCGGCTTGTCGTCGATCGCCGCTTCAAAGGCCTTCAGACGCTTGTGGATCGAGAGCAGCTCGATGATCGTCGACCAGTAGTTCACGAGATATTGGAACGAGTTGCTGACCTCGCCGAAGGCGGTGGCAATCTGCTGCCAGGTGCCCATGGTGATGCGGCCGGCCACAATCGTCGGGATGAGGATGAAGTTCAGGAAGATGGCGTCGAGCTGGCCATAGCCGAAGCGCGCCACGTTGAAGTAGCAATAGTGCCAGTACATGCGGAAATAATTGCGCCGCACATTGGCGAACAGCTCCTTCACCGTGACGGGATCGGCACGATCCGCATGGTCCTCGCCATAGACGAGTTCCTTACGATAGGCTGCCTCGACACGCTGGTTGCGGAATTGCAGGCCGGGCAGCTTGATACCGGCAATGGCGAGCAGCGCCGTACCGAACAGCGACCAGACGATGGCGAGCCAGAACAGCGCATGGGGAACCGCGCCGATGACCGGCAGGTCGCCGACATATTCCGACATGCGGAAGAGCAACGGCAGGAACACCACCAGCGTCATGATGGAATTGATGAAGGTGACGCCCAGCCCCTCGAGGATATTGGCGAAGCGCATCGTGTCTTCCTGCACACGCTGCGAGGCGCCTTCGATATGACGCAGCTTCGACCATTGCGACATGTAATAGTCATTCATGGCGGTGCGCCAACGGAAGACATAGTGGTTGGTAAAGAAGGCTGTGACCACATTGAGCACCACGCCAACCATGCCGATTTCAAGGAAGCGCAGCTGCAAGGTGAACAGCTGGTCGGTCGTCACATTGCCCTGCTTGGAGAGCGCGGCCTGGAAAAGATCGAAGAACGGGCCACGCCAGTTGTTGAGCGCGACCGACACCTGCACCGAGAAATAGGCGATGAAGATGATGAAGGCCGAACCCCAGATGGCCCAGTTCGCCCAGGGATGGTTGCGCGCGATGGCTTTCCAGACGAAGCCGAAGATCAGCACGAAGATCGTGAAATAGAGATAGAACCAGAGATTATCGGGCGAAAAGAAGTAGGCAAGGCCGATCGGCGCCTTCTCGTCGGGCCCGAGCGGCGGCAGGCCGATGGCCGCACCCATTTGCGGCCCCACCGTGTACCACACGGCGATGCAGATGATGGTCCATACGGCGCCGGAGGTGAAGAACAGCTTCGGCTGCGGGAAGAAGGAATGGAACAAGGCGCGAAACTTTCGTTTTCTGATGGCAGCAGCGCCGCCGGTTCGCGCCGAACCTAGAGGAGTTTGCCGAAGGCAACAATCGCCAAGTGCCCGGATTACCGAGATTTAATGGAAAGCGTTCCGCCCAGCACGACGATCACGGCGGCCAAAAGCAGGATAGCGGCGGCGGCGAGGCTGGGCAGGACATAGCTGCCGGTGCGCGCGGCAAGGAAGCCCGCCCCGAGCGGGCCGAGAATCTGCCCGACGCCGAAGGCCGCCGTCATCAGCGCCAGGACCTGCCGCGGGCTTTCGCTCGCCAGAATTCGGCCGAGCTGCAGGCCATAGGCGGTGATGACGATGAAGGTGAGGCCAAGCAGCACGCCGCCGATCAGTGCGGAGGCAGGAAACGGCAGCGTCACGGTGACGGCCACGCCAACCATCTCGACCAGCAGTGCCGCAAGATAGGCCGCCGCCACGCCGAAGCGGCGCTCCACCGGTTTCCAGGCGATGACGGAGACAGCGGCGGAAGCACCTGTCACCAGCCAGGTCAGGCATTCGAGCAAGGGACTATGGGCACCTTCACGGGCGATGGCCACGATGAAGGTGGCGGTGACGACATAACCGATGCCGAACAAGCCGTAGCTCAGCGTCAACGCCACAAGCGGCCGCGTCCAGACGATGGCCGGTTCACGCCGCGCGCCTGCATGGCTTTCCGGGCGCGGCAAGAGCCCCATCACCAGGATCAGGCCGACAGCACCGAGCACCGCGCCGGCAAGCCAGTCGATGCGCCAGGTCGCAAGCGTCGCCGTATCGGCGAGCGAGAGCACATAGACCAGCAGCGCCGAAACCGCGATGCCGAAACCGACCCCGGAAAAATGCGCCATCTGAACACGTGGATCGCCATGGCGCAGTCCGATGGACAGCACGATGCCGGAGGTGAAGATCATAGCGAAGGCGCTGGCAAGGCCGGCGAGAAACCGAACGACGGACAGCGCCGCGACGCTGGAAAGCAACCCCATGGCGACGAGCAGCACCACGGTTGACACCAGCGCTCCGATCGCAAGACGCCGCTCGAGCCCGGCCGCCCAGCCATAGGCGGCGAGCACCGCACCGAGCAGGTAACCCGCGAAATTGGCGGCAGCGATAATCCCGGCATCAGCGGCATTCAGCCCAAGGCCCGCCATCATGCCCGGCAAAACCGGCGTATAGAAGAAGCGCCCCAGCCCCATGGCGACGGCCATCGCGACCGCACCGGCAAGGGCTGCCCGGACGGGCTCATGCGACAGGACTGGAGTGCGTTGCATCATGGCGCGACCATCGCACTGCAACATGGTCGCGACAAACGAGATTAATTGATCGACGGATCAGCGCCGGTGAAGGCTCGGGGGAGCGCGCGTTAGCCTGGCAGCGTCACGACCAGCGGCCCGTTGCGCGTGGCAACGACCGTGTGCTCGAACTGCACCGTCGGCGCGTTCGGCTCGCTGTAGAGCGTCCATTCGTCCCGGTCGCCGCCTTCGGCCCAGTTGGCGCCGAGCGAGAGGAACGGCTCGACCGTGAAGACGAGACCGTCCGTCATGCGGCGCGTTTCCTGCGGATCGGGCCAGGTGGCGATTTCCGTCGGCTCCTCGTGCAGCGAGCGGCCGACGCCGTGGCTGGCAAGATTGGCGATCAAAGTGTAGCGGTTCTTGCGGGCGAATTCGCCGATGGCATTGCCGACCTGCGCCAGCGGCTTGCCGGCCTTCACTTCCTTGAGACCGACCCAGAGCGCCCGCTTGCCATCCCGGCAGAGCCGCTCCACCGAAGGTGTCGAACGCCCGACGACGAAGGACGCGCCCGTATCGGCAAAATAACCGTCGAGCACCGCCGAGACATCGATATTGACGAGATCGCCCTCCTGGATCACCCGGTCGCCCGGAATGCCGTGCGCGACTTCCTCATTGACGGAAATGCAGGTCGCGCCCGGAAACTTGTAGCAGCTTTCCGGCGCCGAGACCGCCCCTGCGGCCTCCAGCATGCGCCGACCGATCAGATCGAGCTCGGCCGTGGTCATGCCCGGGCGCACGGCCGTCTGCATGTGCTGCAGCACATTGGCGCAGATCCGGCCGATGGCCTTCAGGCCGTTGAGGTCGTCGTCGTTTTCCAGGGTCATCGTTTCTCTCTTTCGCGGGCGTCCTATCACGCTCGCGCGCAGCTGTCAGGCGGAAGCAGGCTCCTGACTGGCCGATTGCTCCGCCAGCATCTCGCGCACCAAGGGTGCGACGCGGGTGCCGTACAGCTCGATTCCGCGCAAAATTTGATCATGCGGCATCAGGCCGATCGCCATCTGCAACAGGAAGCGATCGTTCTTGAAGACTTTCTGGTGCGCAACGATCTTCCTCGCCACCGTCTCGGGATCGCCGAGAAAGAGGTGGCCGGTCGGACCGGTCGACTGATCGAACTGCGCCCGGCTCGTCGGGCCCCAGCCGCGCTCGCCGCCGATCCGGTTCATCACCGCGGCCTGCGGCCCATAGAAGGCATCCGCCGCCGCTTCGGTCGTATCGGCGATGAAGCCGTGCACATTGATGCTGGTCTTCAGCTTCGTCTCGTCCTGGCCGGCGCGGCGCGCCGCTTCGCGGTAGAGATCGAAGAGCGGCGCATAGCGCGACGGCGTGCCGCCGATGATGGCAAGCGCCAGCGGCAGGCCACAGGCGCCGGCCCGCGCCACCGATTGCGGCGTGCCGCCGACGGCGATCCAGATCGGCATCCTGCCATGCACCGGACGCGGATAGACGCCGAGCCCCGGCAGCGGTGCCCGCATCGTGCCGTTCCAGGAGACTTTTTCGCTCTCGTTCAGCGCCAGCAGCAGATCGAGCTTTTCCTCGAACAGCACATCGTAATCATCAAGCGCATAGCCGAAGAGCGGGAAGGATTCGATGAAGGAGCCACGCCCCGCCATGATTTCCGCGCGGCCGCCGGAGATGAGATCGACCGTCGAAAACTGCTGGAAGACACGAACCGGATCATCCGACGAAAGCACCGTCACCGCACTGGACAGCCGAATGGTCTTCGTCCGCGCGGCGGCCGCGGCCAGCACGACCGCTGGGGCAGAAGCGGCATAATCCGGCCGATGGTGCTCGCCAAGCCCGAAGACATCGAGCCCCACCTGATCGGCAAGCTCAATCTCCTCCAGCAGGTTCTTCAACCGCCGCTCCCCTTCTCGCCCCTTGTCGGCTGCGGTGGGATCGACATCGGCGAATGTATAGAGGCCAAGTTCCATGGAGAGGTTCCAGATGAAAGGTTTTCTCCTCACATATGGGCGGATATCGCAGCTTGAAAGGCCCCTTCGGGAAACAGTGTGTTCACGACGCCGTCTACGCCGAACAAAACAGGGCGTTTCCCGCCCCGTCCATGGATTCAAAGCTTCGACGCCACCTCTTCCAGCTGCGTTGCTACCTGCCCCCAGCCCTCGTGGAAGCCCATCTTTTCGTGCGTTTCGCAATCCTCAACGCTCCAGTGGCGGGCGATGGCGGTGTAGCGCGTCTGGCCGTTGCCGAGATCATCGAACAGGATTTCGGCGCTGAAAAAGGCCTTTTCGGTCGGCTTCCAGTCCGGGCCGAAAGCATCGGTCGTGATGATGCGCTTGTCCTTCTCGACCTTCAGGAAGACACCGGTCGAATCCATGTGGAAACCATCCGGGCCGGTCATGACGGTGCGGAACTTGCCGCCGTCGTGCGGTTCCATATCGACAAGCGCCAGTTCATAGGGCTTGGGCATGAACCACTCCTTCAGGATCTCGGGCGTCGTCCAGGCCTTGAAGAGCTGAGCAGGCGTAGCGTTCAGCACGCGGGTCAGCACGAGTTCGCGGTTGTTGGCGGGCTTGATGTCGGCGTTGACGGTCATGGGTGTCCTCCTCATGGGATGTTTGGTTGGTTCGTATCAAGGACGCCTCACGGAGAAGCGATCCGACATCGAATGCAAATTATTTTTCAGCCGCCGCCATTTCCCGCTGCACGCAGTCGAGATGCTGGCGGATATGGGCGGCTTCGGCCGGCGTGCTGGCAAGCGCGATAGCACGGTCGAAGGCCTCATGCGCCTCGCGGTAACGGCCGAGCTGTTTGAGCAGGCCACCGCGCAAGCCATGAAAATAGAAGTAGCCGGAGAGCTTCTCCGAGAGCGGCTCGACCAGCGCAAGCGCCGCTTCCGGCCCTTCCCGCTTGGACACCGCGACGGCGCGGTTGAGCCGCACGACCGGCGACGGCTGCAGGCGCTCCAACGTCTGGTAGAGCAGATCGATCTGCAGCCAGTCCGTCTCCGCGGCCGTGGCCGCGCGGGCATGCAGGGCGGCAATCGCCGCCTGGATCTGGAAAGCACCGGGCGTGCGGTGGCGGATCGCCTTGTCGATCAACACCAGCGCCTCATCGATGAGTGCGTGGTCCCACAGCGAGCGATCCTGATCTTCCAGAAGCACGATCTGGCCATCCGCATCGAAACGGGCATCGAGTCGCGAATGCTGGATGAGCAGCAGCGCCGTCAGCCCCATGATCTCGGGCTCGGAGGGGAACAGTGTCAAAAGCAGGCGCGCCAGCCGGATCGCCTCCGCGCAGAACGGCGTATCGGCCCTTTCAGGCACGCCGGCCGAATAGCCCTCGTTGAAGACGAGATAGAGCATCGCCGCGACAAGGCCGAGTCGTTCGGCCCGCGCCACGGCATCCGGCGTCTCGAAGGGAATACCGGCGGCGGCCACCTTGGCCTTGGCGCGCGTGATGCGCTGCTCCATCGCCGCCTCGGAAACCAGAAACGCGCGGGCGATCTGCTTGACGGAGAGGCCGGAGACGATGCGTAGCGCCAGCGCGATCTGTTGGGTCGCCGGCAGGTCGGGGTGGCAGCAGACGAAGAGCAGGCGCAGGATATCGTCACGGTAATGCGCGCCGTCCAGCCGGTCTGCGAGGTCGCTTTCCGTATCCTCCAGATCGGACAGAACCTCCTCGGGCGGAAGCGGCTGGTGCTTGGCGCGTTTGCGTACCTGGTCGATGCCGCTGTTGCGGCCAACGAAGATGAGCCAGGCTGCCGGATCGCGCGGCGGGCCCTTTTCGGGCCAGGTCTTCAGCGCGCGAAGGCAGGCCTCCTGAAAGGCCTCCTCCGCCAGGTCGAGGTTGCGGAAGTAGCGCAGCAGCGCCCCCATGGCCTGCGGCCGTGCCGATGTCAGCGCCAGATCGATCCAGGCAAGATCTGTCATGTTATGGGTACTCCCGGATTGAAGAACTGCAACGGCCGGATTTCATAGGTGCCGTTGGCCGGATTGGCGGCGGAAAGCTCGCGCGCGAAGGTGATCGCCTCGTCCAGCGTCGCCGCTTCCAGCACGAAGAAGCCGAGAAACTGCTCCTTGGTTTCCGCGAAGGGACCATCCATGATGATGTCGTCGGTCGCGCCCTTGCGCACCGTGACGGCTGCCGTCGTCGGCATCAGCCGGGCGACGGGACCAAGCTTGCTCGCCTCGGCGTACCGCTGGTTGACGGCGCCGAGATCGGCCATGACCTTGTCGTCCAGTTCCTTCGACCAGGCATTGATCTCGCTTTCGCAATCGTAACAAAGAACGGCATACAGCATGGTGAACTCCCGTTGGCTGAAAGACGTAGGAGTAGCGTCTCAGCCGACAGGGCGCACCGGATTATTTTTGATTTTTGACAGAAGATCGCGGGGCTCAGATCTTGAACACGTCGTCTTGCCAGAACACGATGACGTAACCGCCATTGGGCTGGGCCTCATCCGCCCAGGCCCGCAATTGCGCATGATACGGCTCGCGCCGCCAGATATCGGGATGGTCGGGATCGACGAGAACCGTGATCTGCGGCCCCTGCCGGTAGATCATCATATGCGAACGGGACGGTTCCCAGGCTTCCCCGAGCGCGTCGTCGGTCATCCACAGACAGAGAAAATCGCGGCAGACCGAGGGCCGGTCCGCATAGATCGAACAGCCCTTCCCTTCGATGCAATGCCGGCACCAGGCATTCGCCGGCTTGTCGAACAGATCGATATCCGGCAGCCGGCAACAGAGCGTGCAGGTGCCGCAGGATCGGCCGGGGACCATGGTCGGGGATGGATGCATGGGCGACGCATAGCATCCGCCTGCGCCGCCTTGAAGAGGGAGCGGAAAGTTACCCCGCGCTCAGCGTCCGCCGCACCGCGTCCTTCCAGCCCTTGATCTTCACCGCGCGGGTCTTCTCGTCCATCTTGGGCTCGAAGCGCGTGTCGCGGGCCCAGGATTTCGCAAAGCCCTTGCGGTCGGGCCACACACCGGCGCGCTGGCCGGCGAGCCAGGCGGCTCCGAGCGCGGTCGTCTCCAGGATGGTCGGGCGGTCGACGGGGGCGTCGAGGATGTCGGAGAGGCGCTGCATGGTCCAGTCGGAGGCGACCATGCCGCCATCGACGCGCAGCACGGTTTCCTTTCCGTTGGCCTTCCAGTCCTTGTGCATGGCATCAAGCAGGTCACGCGTCTGGTAGCAGACGGCCTCCAGCGCCGCACGGGCGAATTCCGCCGGCCCCGTATTGCGGGTCATGCCATAGATGGCGGCGCGCGCCTCCGGATCCCAATGCGGCGCGCCAAGACCGGTGAAGGCGGGCACGAGATAGACGTTCTGCGTCGGATCGGCTTCTGCCGCGAGATCGCCCGTATCGGGCGCGGCCTTGATAACCTTCAGCCCGTCGCGCAGCCATTGCACGGCGGCGCCTGCGATGAAAATCGAGCCTTCGAGCGCATAGGTCGTCTCGCCGTCGAGCCGGTAGGCGATGGTGGTCAGCAGGCGGTTCTTCGAGCGCACCATGTCGGCGCCGGTGTTGAGCAGCGCAAAGCAGCCGGTGCCATAGGTGGATTTCATCATGCCCGGCTCGAAGCAGGCCTGGCCGATGGTCGCCGCCTGCTGGTCGCCGGCAACGCCCAGGATCGGGATTTCCGCGCCGAAAAGGCTCTTTTCCGTGATGCCGAAATCCGCCGCGCAATCCAGCACGTCGGGCAGCATGGCCTTCGGCACGCGCAGGATGTCCAGGAGTTCGCTGTCCCAGTCATTCTCCGCGATATTGTACATCAACGTGCGGCTGGCATTGGTGGCATCCGTCACATGCGATTTGCCACCGGTCAGGCGCCAGATCAGGAACGTGTCGATCGTGCCGAAGCAGAGATCGCCCCTGGCGCCCCGCGCCCGCGCGCCCTTCACGTTGGAGAGCATCCAGGAGAGTTTGGTGCCGGAGAAATAGGGGTCGAGCAGCAGGCCGGTCTTCTTGGTGAAGGTTTTTTCAAGGTCCTGCTTCTTCAGCTTGTCGCAATAGGAGGCGGTGCGGCGGTCCTGCCAGACGATGGCGTTGTGGATCGGCTTGCCGCTCTCGCGCTCCCAGACGACGACGGTCTCGCGCTGGTTGGTGATGCCGATGGCGGAAATGTCGGAGGCCTTGACGTCGGCCTTCTTCAGCGCCGCCTTGACGGACCAAAGAACGCTTTCCCAGATCTCTTCCGGATCGTGCTCGACCCAGCCGGACTGCGGAAAGATTTGCGTGAATTCCTTCTGCCCGGAACCGACGACCTTCTGGTTGCCGTCGAAAACGATCGCCCGGCTCGATGTCGTGCCTTGATCGATCGCGAGAACATATCCGCTCATGCAGTCCTCCCCTTGGAAGGCCTCTCCCAGGCCCTTCGGAATCTTCAATACGATACAAAAACGAATGTCAAAGGAAAATAAAACGCAAGTCCCGCTTCGCTCTCAGCGGGACTGTAACGTGCGGAAAACACAATTGTCATCGCTTGAGTTTTAGGCGTAGGCTATCGCAACCCACATGACCTGGGCAGCATGACCTGGAGAGTACAAGCATGAAAAGTGTCGTCGTCACCGGCTCCACCAGCGGCATCGGCCTCGCCATTGCCGGCGCTTTCGCGGAAACCGGCGCAAACGTCATCATTAACGGCTTCGGCAATGCCGATGAGATCGAGGCGATCCGCGCCAAGCTCGACGGTCTCGGTAACGGGCGTGTGCTCTACCACCCCGCCGACATGACCAAGCCGCACGAAATCTCCGACCTCATCCAGACGGCCGTGGAGGAATTCGACGGCGTCGATATCCTCGTCAACAATGCCGGCATCCAGCATGTCGAGAAGATCGAGGACTTTCCGGTTGAGAAATGGGACCAGATCATCGCGATCAACCTTTCCAGCTCCTTCCACACCATCCGCAATGCCGTGCCGCATATGAAGCGCAAGGGCTGGGGCCGCATCATCAATATCGCTTCCGCGCACGGCCTCGTCGCCTCACCCTTCAAGGCGGCCTATGTGGCGGCGAAACACGGCGTGATGGGCCTGACGAAGACCGTCGCGCTGGAAGTCGCCGAAAACCGCATCACCGCCAACACGATCTGCCCCGGCTATGTGCTGACGCCGCTGGTCGAAAAGCAGATCCCTGACACGGCCAAGGCCCGCGGCATCAGCGAAGCGCAGGTGAAATCCGATGTCATGCTGAAATTCCAGCCGACCAAGGAATTCGTCGGCACCGACGAAGTGGCGGCCATCGCGCTTTTCCTCGCCTCGGATGCGGCAAAATCGATCAACGGCACCCATATATCCGTCGATGGCGGCTGGACCGCCCAATAAAAGGCGCGCGGACGCGGCGGGGTTCCCGCCGGGTCCCAGGCCCAGCCGGGCTTCATGCGCGAAGAAGGACGAAATGAATTTTCTGCAAGACAGCCTGACGGGCTTTCTCGCCCGCGAACATCGCGTCGTCATCGTCGATATCACCGCCACCAAGGGCTCGGCACCGCGCGATGAAGGCACCTTCATGCTGGTCGCGCCGACGGAGATCCATGGCACGATCGGTGGCGGACAGCTGGAATATGCGGCCATCGAGAATGCGCGCAAGCTGCTGGCGGATGCCGGTGGCGAGGCGACACTCGATATTCCGCTCGGCCCGGAAAACGGCGACTGTTGCGGCGGCCGCGTCGCCCTGCGCTTCACCTTCGCTGACGAAGAGGCCCGCCGCGCGCTCGACCGGCGCCTTGCGGAGGAGGAGCGGCAGAAACCACAGGTCTGGATTTTCGGCGCCGGTCATGTCGGCAGGGCGCTCGCCGACGCGCTGACCATGCTGCCGCTCAAGGTCTTCGTGGTGGAGGCGCGCGAAACGGCGCTCGACCAGCTGACATCGGAGGTGCATCACCGCTTTGCCGCCCTCCCGGAGGCGCTGGTCGCCGATATTCCAGCCGGCTCTGCCATCGTCATCGTGACGCACGATCATGCGCTCGACTTCCGCATCGGCAGCCAAGCACTCCAACGGACCGACCTCGCCTATATCGGCATGGTCGGCTCGCAGTCGAAGCGCGGCATGTTCCTGCATCATCTCGACGAACAGGGCATGCCGCGCAGCGCGGCCGACCGGCTGGTTCTACCGATCGGCGGCAGTGCAGTGGACAACAAGCGCCCCGAGGTCATCGCCGCGATGACCGCGTCCGAGGTGCTGCTCGCCTTCGCAGAATGGCGCCGCAACAACGGCTAGCCTCGGCCATCCAGAAAACCGAGATCGCGCTTCAGGTGATCGGACAATTCGTCAGGGTGCAGGCGCGGCGTGGGGTTATGCTTGCGGACGATAAAGGCGAGAGAGAGCTTATGCAAGAGGTCGGTAAACGGCCTCCGCTTTGGCCCCACCGGCATTGTTTCGATAGTGCATGTCATGGTAAAACCTCGTGAATCCCATCCATTGCGTGCAGGATGCGCCCGCTGAGGATGGAATTCCAATCGAACCTTCGTCTGCATGCATGAAGAGAACTTGGCCATGAAGATGTCGCGCAACTTTCCGCTGAACGCGCTTCGGGTCTTCGAGGCGGCGGCGCGGCATGCGAGTTTCACCCGCGCGGGTGACGAGCTCGGCATGACGCAGACGGCCGTCAGCTACCAGATCAAGCTCCTGGAGGAGACGCTCGGCGAAACCCTGTTCCTGCGCCAGCCGCGGCAGGTGCTGCTGAGCGAGGCGGGCGAGCGCCTGGCGCCGAAGGTGGGCGAAGGCCTGGCGAAACTTGCCGAGGCGGTGGCCGACCTGAAGGGCGCGACGGAGCACAAGCTGCACATACACTCGACGCCGACCTTCGCCACGCAATGGCTGAGCCGCACGCTCGGCGATTTCCAGCTCAAGCACCCGAACATCGCGGTCCGGCTGTCCACCTCGCAGGACCTGATCGATTTCTCGCGAGAAGAAGCCGACATCTCGATCCGCTGGGGCAAGGGCGACTGGGTAGGGCTGGAGAGCCATCGCATCATGCGCATGGATTTCGCGCCCCTGCTCAATCCGGCGCTGGCGGAAACGATCGGCGGCGTGCACGAGCCGGCCGATCTCCTGAAACTGCCGATCATCAGCGCGCCGGATATCTGGTGGCGCACCTGGTTTTCCGCCGCCGGCATCGACAATCCGGGGCTTGAGCGCTATCCGCCCAACGAACTCGGCGTCCAGACCATCGACGCGCAGGTCGCCATGGCCGGCCAGGGGGTGGCGATCCTCAATCCTGGCCATTTCCGCATGGAGATCGCCGCGGGCCTGCTCTACCAGCCCTTCGAGCTCACTTGCAACGACGGGCGCGACTATTGGCTTGCCTATCCGGAAAACCGGCGCAACATTTTGAAAATCCGCGCGTTTCGCGATTGGATTCTGGCGACGATGCCGCAGCGGGCATAAAGTGCCGGGAAGCAACAGGGAGTCTTGATCGTGAGCGTCGCCTTCATGAAGGAAGAGAGTGCCGAAACCGCGGCGGAAACCCTGCTGCCCGAACGGCCGATTTCGCCTCACCCCAACCTCGTCACCGAGACAGGGCTGAAGGCGCTTGAGACGCAGCTTTCGGAAGCGCGCGCGGCATTCGAGGCCGCCAATGCCATCGAGGACATCAACGAAAAACGCCGCCAGCTCGCCGGCCCCTCGCGCGATATCCGCTATCTCGTCGAGCGGCTGCGCACCGCACAAGTCATGGCCGACCCGACATCGTCAGACACCGTCGCCTTCGGCAACACGGTGAAATTCAGCCGCGACGACGGCCGGGTTCAGACCTACCGCATCGTCGGCGAGGACGAGGCCGATCCCAAGTCAGGCACGATCTCCTATGTCTCGCCGGTCGCGCGCCTGCTGCTCGGCAAGGGCGCCGGCGATCTTGTGACGCTGAACGGGCAGGAGCTGGAAATCGTCGCTATTTCCTGAATCAGCCCGCGGAAGGCTCTACGGCCGGCCATCCAGTTCGGGATAGTGGCGGAAAAGATCGCTTTCGTTGCTCGGCAGGCGGCGGTCGCTTGCGAGATAGGCGGCAATCTTCGGGTGTTGCGAAACGGAGCGGCAAAGCGCCGTGATCTCGGGATAGCGCTGCTCGACACCTGCCATCAGCTTCGGAAAGGCATAAGTCAGGCCATCCATGACCTGAAACAGCGACAGGTCGGCATAGCTCAGCCGGTTGCCCACGAGATGGGCCGGACCTTCGGGATTGCGCGCGAGAATGCCTTCGAACCAGTCGAGGAATTTCGGGACGCGTTCCTCGCGGAATTCGCGAGCGCGGCGCAAGGATTCCGGTTTCTGGTTCTCGTAATATTCACCGGCACCGATCGGGTGGTGCACGTCGTGGCCTTCAAGAATGAAGTCGGCGATGGTGAGCTGGATCTGGTGCGTCCAGAGCCTCTGATGCGGTTCCTTCGGCGCAAGATCGAGCTTGTCGCCGAGATAAAGCAGGATGGCAGCCACCTGACCGACCATCAGGTCGCCATCCCTCAGGAAGGGCGGCGCGAAGGAAGGCGTCGCCGCCTCCTTGCTCACCCGGGCAATGACGCCGTCCCCTTCCTCGCGCGCAACATCACGATAGGGCACGCCAGCAGCTTCCAGGACAAGACGAACATATTCGCCGCGCCCCTGAATGCCGGTCCAGTAATAGAGTTCGTAAGCCATGGCCCAGAATACACCCAGCAGGGCCTCGGTTCCACCCGGCAATTGCCCTCCCCGCCCGCGCGCTCTATCTGGAAGGGAGAATTCCCACCGCAGCAAAAGGACACCGACCGCCATGACCAGAACCCTCATCCGCGGGCGCCTGCTCTCCTTCCTGCGCCGTCCAGAAACGATCGACGATGCGGCGAGTTATCGCTACGAGGAGGATGGCGGCCTGCTGGTCGAGGACGGCAGGATAGCCGCCGTCGGCGCTTACGCCACGGTGCGTGCGGAGGCGCCCGAGGATGTGGAGGAGATCGATCACCGGCCGCATCTCATCCTGCCGGGCCTGATCGATACACACCTGCATTTCCCGCAGATGCAGGTAATCGGCTCCTATGCCGCAAACCTGCTCGAATGGCTCAACACCTACACCTTCCCGGAGGAATGCCGCTTCGTCGAAAGCGAGCATGCCGCGCGCATCGCCCGACATTTCTACGATGAGATGATCCGCCAGGGCACGACGACGGCGGTCGCCTATTGCTCCGTGCACAAGACCTCGGCCGACGCCTATTTCGCTGAGGCTTTGAAGCGCGGTATGCGCATGATCGGCGGCAAGGTGATGATGGACCGCAACGCGCCGCAGGGCCTGCTCGATACGCCCGACATGGGCTACGACGAGACCCGCGCCGTGATTGCGCAGTGGCACGGTAAGGGCCGCAACCACGTCGCCATCACACCGCGCTTCGCCATCACCTCGACGCCGGCGCAGATGGAGATGGCGGCGGCGCTGGCCCGCGAATTCCCCGACCTTCTCATCCAGACCCATCTTTCGGAAAACCATGACGAGATCCGCTTCACCAGTGAACTCTACCCCGATGCGATCGACTATACGGATGTCTATGCGAAATACGGCCTGCTCGGCCGCAAAAGCCTGTTCGGCCACTGCATCCATCTGTCGGAGCGCGAGGCGGATGCGATGAGCGAGGCGGGTGCAGTGGCGGTGCACTGCCCGACCTCCAACCTCTTCCTCGGCTCTGGCCTCTTCCCGTTGAAGGCGCTGTCGCGGCGGGAAAAGCCCGTGCGCATCGGTGTTGCCACCGATATCGGTGGCGGCACCAGCTATTCCATGCTGAAGACGATGGACGAGGCCTACAAGATCCAGCAATTGCTCGGCGAGCGGCTGAACCCGTTCGAGAGTTTCTACCACATGACGCTCGGCAATGCCGAAGCGCTGTCGCTCGCCGACCATATCGGCACGCTGGAAGCCGGCACCGATGCCGACTTCGTGGTGCTCGACGCCGCCGCAACGCCCGCCATGGCGCTGAAGATGGAGGTGGTGCGCTCGCTGACGGAAGAACTCTTCCTGCTCCAGACGTTGGGCGATGATCGCGCGGTGCGCGAGACCTATGTCGCAGGCAAGCCGATGAAGGCCACCCTTTAGCTGCCGCGATAGGTCGCGTAGCTATAGGCCGAAAGCAGCAGCGGCACGTGGTAGTGGCTCGACGGATCGGCCACACCGAAACGCAGCGGAATGCGGTCGAGGAAGGCGGGTTCAGTGACGGCGGCACCGGAGGCGCGCAGGTAATCGCCTGCGTGGAATAGCAGTTCATAGGTGCCGGCCGCAAAGCCGGCACCGTCCGTAAGCGGAGCATCGACGCGGCCGTCGTCATTCGTGACGGCGCTCGTCACGGGCTGGCGCTCCTCGTTCACGATCCGGAAGAGATCGATCTTCAGGCCCGCGGCGGGCTTGCCGAGCGCGGTGTCGAGAACGTGGGTGGTCAGGCGGCCGGTCGTGCTCATAAGTCCTCTCAGGGGGCTTCTATGATGAAGGGTTCCTCGAGGAAGAACTCTTCCAGATTGACGCCGCCGCCCAGACGGTCGACGACGAGGAAATCGCTGACGGCACCGACCGCGATCAGCGGGTGATGCCAGACATTGCGGCGATAGTTCACCCCCTGCCGCCCACCGGCGCGAAACACCTTCGGTTTGCCCGGCTTGCCGCCCTCGTCTTGCGCCACCACCACCAGCCAGGGCCGGTCGTCGAGCGGCGAGAAGCTCTGGCTGCCGAAAGGATGGCGCTCCATCATATCGACGGCATAGGGGAACGCCCGCGGGGTTCCGCGGAAGAGGTTGATGATGACCCTGGCATCCTCGCCCACCGCCTCGGCCTCAGCGAGCGCGTGATAGCGCTCGGTCGTGCCGCCGTTGATGTAGCGCATCGAAGCGGGATCGGCTTCGATGACGGTGCCGAAGGGCGCAAAGGCCTCTTGCGTCAGGGGTTGTATTTCAAGCTTCTCAGCCATCGGACAGCCCTCCCGGGGAGAGGAAGGGCGGTCGTAGGTCATCAGGCATCGTCAATCTCCGGGGAGCAGAGCATTCAACCGGAGGAGCGCGATGCGCTCCACCTGGCTTTTCGCGGTTGCGAATTCTTCATCGGCCGTATTGCCGATCCGCTTTTCGAAGGCGGCAAGGATGTCGTCCTTGTCAAGGCCTTTGACGGCGATGATGAAGGGGAAGCCGAATTTTTCGACATAGCCGCTGTTGAGTTCGGTGAAGCGGGCGTGTTCGGCAGCGCTCAGCCGGTCGAGGCCGGCGCCGGCCTGTTCCTTGCGGCTGTCTTCCGTCAACCCGCCGGCAATCGCCAGCTTGCCGGCAAGATCCGGATGGGCGACGAGCACGCCGAGCTGTTCGGCACGGCTCGCCTTGCGGAAGGCATCGGTGAGGGCGGCATGCACGCCGCCGGCCGTCAGCGGCTCGGCAACGGCATTGGCGTCGAGCGCCCGTTCGGCGATGAACGGCGAATGCTCGAAGACGCCGCCGAAACGGTCGAGAAAATCGGCCCGGTCGATCATGCGCCCTTCACCTTCGACGGATGGTGGTTTTCGATCCAGTGGCGCGCGATATCGATGCGGCGCGGGATCCAGACCTTCTCGTGACCGAGCACGTAATCAACGAAGCGGGCAAGTGCCGCCGCACGGCCCGGACGGCCGACAAGACGGCAATGCAGGCCGATGTTCAGCATCTTCGGGCTGCCTTCGGCACCTTCCTGATAGAGCACGTCGAAAGCGTCCTTCAGATAGGTGAAGAACTGGTCGCCCGTGTTGAAGCCCTGGGGCGTCGCAAAGCGCATGTCGTTGGTTTCGAGCGTATAGGGAATGATCAGGAAGGGCTCACCATCGAGGCCCGGCACCCAGAACGGCAGGTCATCGGCATAGGAATCGGAGGAATAGACGAAACCGCCCTCTTCCATGACGAGCCGCAGCGTGTTGTCGGAGGGCTTGCCCTGGTACATGCCGAGCGGGTGCGACCCGGTCAGCTCCTTGTGCAGGCGCACCGCCTCGCGGATGTGCTCGCGTTCCTTCTCCTCCGGAAAATCCTTGTATTCCAGCCAGCGGTAGCCATGGCTGGCGATTTCCCAGCCGGCTTCTTTCATGGCGGCGACGGCTTCCGGGTTGCGCGCCATGGCGAGCGTTACGCCATAGACGGTGGTGGTGACGTCGCGGCTGGTGAACAGGCGATGCAGGCGCCAGAAACCGGCGCGCGAGCCATATTCGTAGATCGATTCCATGTTGAGGTTGCGCTGGCCCGGCCAGACGGCGGCACCGACGATTTCCGACAGAAGGTTTTCCGAGTTCGGGTCGCCGTCGAGAATGCAGCTCTCGCCGCCCTCCTCATAGTTGATCACGAACTGGACGGCGATGTTGGCACCGCCCGGCCAGCGCACCTGCGGCGGGTTGCGGCCGTAGCCGATCAGGTCGCGCGGATAAATCTTGTCAGTCATGCGGTCACCTTCGGAAGGGGGACAGTCGGGTTTTGAAACGGGCATTCGACCCTTCAAAAGGAACCATTACCGCCTTGCGCCGTTTTCTGTCCATCACGTGCAAGGAGAAACACTTATGGTCATGCAGGATGCAAACATTCGTGAAACTCAGGATCTCATCGCCAGCGACAAGGTCGAGGGGACGAGCGTCTACGGCGCCGATGGCAAGCATATCGGCTCGGTGGAGCGTCTGATCCTCGACAAGCGCAGCGGTCACGTCTCCTATGCCGTGCTCAGCTTCGGCGGTTTCCTCGGCATCGGCCACGATCACTATCCGCTGCCATGGAGCAAGCTGCGCTATGACGAAGGCCTCGGCGGCTACCGTGTCGATGTGACGAAGGAACAGGTGGAGGCCGCGCCGCACTATGAAAGCGATGCCGAATACGACTGGAACCGCCGCAACGGCAAGCTGATCCACGATTATTACGGCGTCCCGCCCTACTGGATGTAAGGCGGTGTCAAATCCGACCGGCTTCCTCGAAGTGTGCCGGTACGGTGAATGAGGGCGGTACGTCGAGCGTGCCGCCCTCGATTTCGTTCAGAACCGCACGGGCGAGCGCATGCGCCAATCCGAAACTGACCTTGAAGCCACCCGTCATCAGGCTGAGATTGGCGTAGTCCGGATGTCTCCCGACCATCGGCTCACGGCCGATCGCCTTGGGACGCAGGCCCGTCCAGCGTTCGATGACCGGCGCATCGGCAAGCACAGGCGCCATCAGCCGCGCCTTTTGGATCAACGCGTCGAGTAGACCATCCGTGTTCTGCGCATCCGCAAAAGTGTTTTCGCTCGTGCTGCCGATGGCGACGGCGCCGTTTTCATGCGGCACGATATAGAGACCATCGGCAAAGACCACCGGCAGGTTGGGATCAACGGAGGCTCGAAGGAGCGCCGCCTGCCCCTTGACGCCCATGCCCGCCGGCTTAGCAAGCGGGGTCAGGGATTGCAGGAGCGGGAAGGTCTCGACACCGGCGGCAAGCACGCAATGGCCGAAGGACAGGAGCGTGCCGTCGTCGAGATGGGCAAGGCCGGCGTCGGGCTCGACTACCGAGAGCCCGACGCCTTGCGTGATCGTCACCTTCGCCTGCCGTTCAAGCGCTGCCTTCAAGACGGCAAGCAGGCCACGCGGGGACAGACGGGCGGCGAGATAGTCGTGAACCAGTCCGTGCGGCATGGTCTCGGCAACCGGCCAGCCGGCAATCGGCGCGGCGTCCAGCACCTTGAAGGCGAAGCTGCGGTCGGGCATCGACCAGACCGCCCGCGCATCCCGCGCGTGGCCCATCGCCGTCTCGCGGTTCTGCGGTTTCGTCACCGGAATGAGGCGGCCGGACCGGCGGTAGCCGGCGGAAAGGCCGGTCTCGGCTTCCAGCGCGGCAATCTCCGCTTCGATCGACACCAGGGCCGCGAATTGAAACGCCTTCTTGGCATTCCAGCGATCCGGCAAATGCGGCATCAGCGCGCCGAGCACCCCGCCGCTTGCGCCTGCCCCGATATGCCGGCGATCGACAAGATGAACGGAAAGGCCCCTTTGGGCGGCAAAAAGCGCGGTCCAGAGGCCCATGACCCCGCCGCCGGCCACGAGCAGGTCCACGGCCGGTTGACCGGCGGGCTTCACGCGACTATCGGCATTCGGCATGGCTGAAAACGATCCCTACACTGCGCCCGAAACCCTCGGTGTTCTCGACTGGCACGAGGGCGATATGCCCTATTCCAGTGCCTTTGACGATCACTTTTATTGCCGCAACGATGGCCGGCTGGAATGCGGCCACGTCTTCCTGTCCGGCAACGGCCTGCCGGCCCGCTGGCAGCGGCCAGAACCGTTCCGCATCGCCGAACTCGGCTTTGGCACCGGCCTCAATCTCTGCGAAACCTGGCGGCAATGGCGGCAGACGGCGCCGGAAGGGGCGAGCCTGCACTTCACCTCCTTCGAGCGCTTCCCGATGGCCCGGGCCGATATTGACCGGGCGCTCGCCCATTGGCCGGAACTCGACAGGCAGCGCGCACGCCTCACAGAGACATGGCCGGATACGCCCGCGGAGCGCATCGAGATCGAACTGGAACCACGCGTCCACCTTACCGTCGTCTGCGGCACGGCGCTGGAAAGCCTCCGCCAGGAACAGGAACCCTTCGACGCCTGGTTTCTCGACGGCTTCGCGCCGTCGCGCAATCCCGACATGTGGTCGGCGGACCTGATGGCCGCGGTTTTCCGGCTGACGGCTCCCGGCGGCCGGTTCGGCACCTATGCGGCGGCCGGTTTCGTGCGGCGCAATCTCGCGGCGGCGGGCTTCGTGGTGGAGCGCCGGCCGGGCTTTGCGGGCAAGCGGGAAATGCTCTGCGGAGAAAAACCGGCGATCTGAGCGCTCAGTGCAGCGTGCCGTTGGCGGCTTGAATCTTGCCGCGCTTCAGCCAGCGGTCGAGCTGCTCTTCCAGCTTCTCGATGCTGATCGGCTTGGCCAGATAATCGTCCATGCCGGCGGCAAGGCACTCTTCCCGGTCGCCCTCCAGCACATGGGCGGTGACGGCGACGATCGGCACGCGGTGGCCCGTGCCACTTTCGATCTCGCGGATCGCCCGGCTCGCCTGCAGGCCGTTCATCACGGGCATGGAAATATCCATCAGGATCATGCCCGGCCGGCTGGCGCGGAACAGTTCCACCGCCTCCTCGCCATTGCCGACGATGCGGAAGCGCAGACCCGCCGCCATCAGCATCTGGGTGAAGAGGATCTGGTTGACCTCGTTGTCCTCGGCCACCAGCACATCCAGGACTTCGCCCTCCGATTCAGCCATATTAGCCGCGTGCGGGCGGAGCGCCAGAACCTTGCCTTCGGCCACGGGCGCGGGGGTCGGCCGTGGCCTGCCGCCGCGCGTCGCGCGTAGGACCTCACTTACAGTTTCACGCAGCAGATCGGCCCGCACGGGCTTCATCAGATGTGCCTGGACATGCTGCGAGGAGAGAAGCTTGTCGTCGGCCGGCAGGTTCATCGAGGTCAGCACGACAAGCGCGCTTCCGGCCGTTTCCGCAGTCTCGCGCAGGGTGCGCACGAAGGCGGGCGAATGATCCGGCTGGTAATCCAAGACAACCGCATCGACATGCAGGCCCATATCGGCCGCCGCCGTGAGCACGGCCAGCGCCTCGGCTTCCGAGGCCACCGCCGTCGCATCGAAACCCCAGCCGAGCAGCAGGTCATGCGAAGCCTTGCGCGAGAGATCATGCGCATCGACGACGAGGATGCGGGCGCTCGACACGCGGACCGGCATGATACGGGCCGGCAGTGCCGCGACGGCGAGCGTCATCGGCAGCCGCACGGTGAAGACGGAGCCGGCGCCGACGGCACTTTCGGCCACAAGCGTGCCGCCGAACAGCCGCGTCAGCCCATCGGTGATGGCAAGGCCGAGGCCGGTGCCCTCGTGGCGGCGCGTCGAGGAGGCATCGACCTGCGAGAACTTTTCGAAGATCGACGCCATCTTCTCGGTCGGGATGCCGGCACCCGTATCTTCGACGCGGATCTCGAGCTCCACCGCGCCGTCAGGGCCTGGTGTCGAGGCGAGATCGATCAGAACATGGCCGCGATCGGTGAATTTCACCGCATTGCCAACGAGGTTGGTGACGATCTGCCGGAAGCGCCCGGCATCGCCCATCACGGCTGCTGGCATCTGCGCGGCACCGCGCACCACAAGTTCGATATCCTTTTCCGCCGCCTTGGCCGAAAGCAGTGTCGCGACATCCTCGACGGCTTCGACCGGGTTGAAGGCGACGTCGCGCAGCGTCATCTGGCCGGCATCGATCTTCGAGAAATCGAGGATGTCGTTGATGATCGTCAACAGCGCATTGCCCGACTTCACCATGATGTCGATGAAGGTCTTCTGGCGCGTGTCGAGATTGGATTTGGCGAGCAGTTCCGCCATGCCGAGCACGCCGTTCATCGGCGTGCGAATCTCGTGGCTCATATTGGCGAGGAATTCCGACTTCGCCTTGTCGGCCGTCTCAGCGCGCGACACGAGCCGGCGCAACTCGTCTTCGCGGCTCTTGAGGTCGGTGATGTCGGAAAAGACGATGACGTTGCGGCCGCGGCTCGTCGGCGTCACGTCAAGCCGCAGCCAGCGCTGGTATCCGCTGAACACAGTCAGCGATGCCGGCTTGCCGGTGAAGAGAATGGCGCCGAATTCACGCGCATCCACCGGCTCCTCGCCGATAAAGCCGGGGATTTTGCGGTCGATACAGCTTTGCAGAACATCCTTCATCGAGGCCCCCGGCTGCAGCAGGTGCGCCGGCATGGCGATCATGGTGGACAGCGCCTCGTTGGACAGCACCACCCTGTCGCCTTCGATGATGAGCAGGCCCTGAGCCATCGAGGAGACGGCGTCCTCCATGAGGGTGCCGACCTCCTCAAGCGCGCTGCGCGTTTCCAGCACCTCGCGTTCGCGCTCGCGCCGTTCGGTGATGTCGATATAGGTGAGCAGGCACCGGCCGCCGGAAATGGCGCAGCCGGCCTCGATCAAGGTGCGGCCGTTCGCGTAGCTGACTTCGCGCACCGGCATTTCGCCGGCGCGGATGCCGTAAAGGCGGTGTTCGTAACCTTCGGCGCAATGCGCGCCATCCTCGCATGTCGCCCCCTGCACATGCTGGAAATGCAGGAGTTCGCCGAGCGGCCGATCCTTCATCGGCGGCAGCGCACCGTTCCAAAGCCCGGCGAAAGCGCCGTTAATCAGCTCGATCGTGCCGGTCTCGTCGACCACCACGATGCCGACGGGCAGCGATTCCACGACGCTTGCGAGGTCCGCGCGTGCCGCTTCGGCCTCGCGCTGCGCCTCGATCAGCTGCTCCTCGCGTTTTTTAAGGACGGTCGTGTCCGTGAGCGAGCCGATGAGATAGCCCTTATCGTCCAGCGTTGTGACGCGATGGAGCCGGGTGATCGTCGGCAGGATAAAACCGTCCGAGCGTATGTATTCGATCTCGGTTTCGAGCAGCTCGCCGGTGTCGAGCACCTGCTGGTTCTGCGCATGGAACTCGTCGCCCTGTACGGGATACATGTCGAGCGTAGTAAGGCCGAGCAGTTCTTCCGGCTGCTTGCCCGTCAGCTCCACATAGGCCCGGTTGGCGAAGATCATCCGCTGGTTTTCGTCGCGCATGAAGCTGGCGACGGGCAGTTCGTCGAGCAGCGCGCGATAGAGACCGATTTCCTGGGAATGCTGGACAAGCCGCGCTTCGCTGTCCTTCAGCGCTGTCACATCCAGCAGGAAGGCGACCAGCCGTCCGTCCGGACGGCGCTGGGTGACGAGCCGCATCCAGCCGCCGGCCAACCGAGCGACCGTCTCGTAGAGTGGCAGGTCGTAGCTGGCGAGGCGCGCGGCGACCCAGCGCTCACGCTCGGCCGGCGTGGTTCGTCCGACCTCGATATCGTGCAGCGCCTCCGTAACGCTCGCAAGCGTGATCGCCCCATCCGCAAGGTCACCCACCACCGTGCGGTAGAATTCCCGCATACAGTTGTTGGCGTAGCTCAGGCGGTTGTCCGCGCCGAAGATCGCGATACCGGCGCCGAAGGCCTCCAGCGCGCTTTCGACGGGATCTGCGACGCCGTCGACGTCTTCCGTGCGCATTGCCGCTTTGGCCTTGCCATTCGTATTGGCAACCGCGTGGCCCGAAGAGGCCAGCGCCTCGACAGAGGGCGTGAAGAGGGCGACGAGGATGGAGAGCGTCGCCGAAAGCCGCTCGCGCTTCAGCGCGATATCGAAACTGCCACCACCGAAGGGGTGCACGAAGCGGGCGCGTTCGGGATTTCCGAAGATCAGGCAGCGGCGTTCCGGATCGTCCCGCTCGCCATGACCGGACAATTCGCCGATCTCGTCGCTGCGCAGGCCGATCATCTCCGCCGGGCTGTGATCGAACAGGCTTGCGTAGGCATCGTTGACGGCGAGGTAACGCAGTTCGCTGCTCTTGACGTAAGCCGGATGCGGATGCGCACGAACGCGCGCGATGGCCGCTACCAGCAATTCGTCATGAGATTCAGTCACGCAATGCGCTCCCCGAAGCGGGACGGAAGAGAGATTTGTACCCCTTGCGGAGTATCACCAATCCTTGAACGGATGGTTAACCGATCGTTGCCAAAGGCGACCCTTATCCAAGACGGCATTTCCCTGTCGCAAATGACGGGCCATCGCGTCGCAGGATATGCGACAACGAAAAGAAGCAAACCAGACCGGGGCTGTGCTGCATGGGTGACGTGATCAAACTCGAAAATCACCTCGAACAACCGGAGGCGGACGACGCCCCCGTCGAGCGCCGCCGTCGCGGCGGCGGACGCGGTGCCGAACGCACGCGGCGCGCACCGGCCACCTCGAAATATCTCAATCTCGTCAACATGACGGCCAAGTCCACCGTGCTGTCGGATGACGCGCTGGAGGCCATCCATCAGGCCTCGCTGACCATCCTCGAAGAGATCGGCATGGATGTCATCCTGCCGGAGGCGCGTGAGCGCATGAAGGCGGCCGGCGCCGATGTGACACAGGGCACGGACCGCGTGCGTTTCGACCGCGGCCTCATCATGGATATGATGGCTTCCGTACCGTCGGGCTTCACGTTGCATGCCCGCAATCCGATGCGCAATGTCGAGATCGGCGGCAACAACCTCGTCTTCGCGCAAATCGCCTCCGCCCCCTTCGTGGCCGACCGCGATGGCGGCCGCCGCGCCGGCAATCAGGAGGATTTCCGCAAGCTGGTGAAGCTCGCCCAGTGCTATGACGTCATTCACACGACGGGCGGCTATCCGGTCGAGCCGATCGACATCCACGCCTCGATCCGCCACCTCGACTGCCTGTCGGATATGGTGAAGCTGACGGACAAGGCGTTCCACGTCTATTCGCTGGGCAAGCAGCGCAATCTCGACGGCATCGAGATCGCTCGCATCGGCCGCGGCATTTCCATGGAGCAGATGGAGCGTGAGCCCTCGCTCTTCACCATCATCAACACGTCTTCGCCGCTGCGTCTTGACGGGCCGATGCTGCAAGGCATCATCGAAATGTCCTCGCGCAATCAGGTCGTGGTCGTGACCCCCTTCACGCTGGCGGGCGCCATGGCGCCGGTGACGATCGCCGGCGCCGTCGTGCAGCAGAATGCCGAGGCGCTCGCCGGCATCGCCTTCACCCAGATGGTTCGCCGCGGCGCGCCGGTCATGTATGGCGGCTTCACCTCGAACGTCGACATGAAGACGGGCGCGCCGGCCTTCGGCACGCCGGAATATATGAAGGCGGTCATTGCCGGCGGCCAGCTTGCCCGCAAGTACAACATCCCCTACCGCACCTCCAACACCAACGCTTCGAACACGCTGGATGCACAGGCCGCCTATGAATCGGCCTTCTCGCTCTGGGCACTGACGCAGGGCGGCGGCAATTTCATCATGCATTCGGCGGGCTGGAGCGAAGGGGGGCTTACGGCCTCCTTCGAGAAATTCATCCTCGACGTCGACATGTTGCAGATGGTGGCGGAATATCTGACGCCACTCGACGTCAGCCCCGATGCACTCGGTCTGGACGCCGTGCGCGACGTCGGCCCCGGCGGCCATTTCTTTGGCACACCGCACACGCTGGCGCGCTATGAAACGGCTTTCTATTCGCCGATCCTGTCGGACTGGCGCAATTTCGAGACCTGGACGGAGGCTGGCCGGCCAACCACTTACGACCATGCCAACCGGGTGTTCAAGGAAAAGCTCAACACCTACGAGAAACCCCCGCTCGACCCAGCAATCGAGGAAGAACTCGATGCCTTCGTAGCACGCCGGAAAGCAGAGGGGGGCGTGCCCACTGATTTCTAACAGGAATTTAATGAAATTGCCTGGAAACAACCATCTTCGCGGTGAATTTATACGGTGTCCGAGCATTCATGACCGATAGGCGGTCATCCCCGGATCAGGACAAAGACCATGTTTTCGTTGAAGACAGTCATCACCACCAGCCTCATCGCGCTGACCGTGGCAGGAACCACGCTCGCAACCACCTCACAGGCAGAGGCCCGCAACCGCTTCCTGCCCGGCCTCGCCGCCGGCTTCATCGGGGGAGCGCTTGTGGCCGACGCATTGCAGCCGCGCCACTATGCGCCGCCGGTTTATCGCCCGGTTTACCGGCCGTATATCGTCGTCAACAATTATCCAGTCTGCCATGTCGTTTGGCGGCAGGACGCCTGGGGCGACATGTACAGGGCGCGTGTTTGCCGTTGACGTTGTATTCCTGTCAAAACGGGCAGGCTTCCGCCTGCCCGTATCGTTTGAACATCCTGTTTGCGTCTTAGCGTCCAATAGTCGCCTGAACTGATGCGATCAACTTGTCCGTAGGCAGGTTCGAAAAATTCTTGTCGATCTCGGCAACGGTCAATGTCCTGGATTTGTCGGAAAGCTTGTTGCGCAGGTCGCCGAGCGTCTGCGGAGCGGCGCAGACAACGAGTCGGTCGAAAGCGCCTTCGGCGGCGTAACCGTCGATCAGTCCGGCAACTTCTGCGGTGAACTTCTGCTGTTCCTCCCGCACAGGATCGCTCGAATATTCCATGGCGGAACGGCCATGACCGACGGAGGAATGGCTGCGACCCGGCTTGTCGGCCATGATGTCTTGCGCCTTCTTCGGTTCCCAGCGAAAGACTTCCTGCTCGGGGCTTTGCTGGCCATCCTTCAACAGGTTCACTCCCTTGAGCAGGCGTGCCTGGTTGCCGTCGGCGGCGAGAATCCAAGTCGTAGCGGTCATGTTTCACTCCCGTAGCGAGGTTAGCGGATTGGCAGCGGATCTGCCTTCGAGCACATCCCGCGCTTGCGACGGGAGGCGCGTTAATGGGAACGCGAGCCCCCGCCGCATGTTCCGGGTGGTCTCATTCACGAAACTGTTGGAAAGCCTGTCCGCCCCTATCCTTGCGCCGATGCGGCCCGCTAGGGTGTTTCGAACAAAAGGAAAACGCATGGCCGAACCGCTAAAGAACCTGCTGCATCCCGGACTGGTCACGGACATGGCCGGCCATATATCCCGCGTGGCATCCGATTTCGATGCCGAGCGCTTCGCGGCATTGGCGACAGACGGCATGGACACACTGGAACTGATGCAGCGCGCCGAGCGGATCAAGGATGCACTGACGCAAACGCTGCCCGCCGATTATGCCGCCGCAGCCGATATCCTGCGTAAAGCCTTGCCCGACACAGGAAAGTCGGGCCTTTCCGGCTGGGCACTGCTGCCGGTCAACCAGTACGTCTCCGAACACGGCCTTGGCCATTTCGACCTGTCGCTCGCCCTCCTCAAGGCACTGACGCCGCACTTCACCGCCGAATTCGGTATCCGCCGCTTTATCCATGCGGAGCAGGACCAGGCGCTGGCCGAAATCTCCGGCTGGGTAACGGACGCAAACCACCATGTCCGCCGCCTTGCCTCGGAAGGCACCCGGCCGCGCCTACCCTGGGCGATGCGCCTGCCGGCACTGGTCAAGGAGCCGGCCCCCATCCTGCCGATCCTCGTCGCGCTCCTGGACGATCCGGAGGACTATGTCCGCCGCTCCGTCGCCAACAGCCTCAATGATATCGCCAAGGACCACCCTGCCGTCGTCGCCGATTTCGTGGAGCACCATATCGACGGCGCCTCAACCGAACGGCGCCAGCTGCTGCGCCATGCCTCACGCACGCTCTTGAAGAAGGGCGATGCCAAGGCGCTCGCCAATTTCGGTTTTGCCGCCGCACGTGGCATTGCTGCCAGCCTGCTCGTAACGACACCCGTCGTCACCTTCGGCGACAAGCTCAGCTTCTCCATCACCGTGAACAACGCGGATGCGAAACCGCAGCGGCTGATGATCGACTATGCGATCCATCACGTGAAGGCGAACGGCACCCTGGCGGCGAAAGTGTTCAAGTGGAAGACGCTGGACCTCCCCTCTGGCGGGCACCAGTCTATCGTCAAGGACCACGCCATCCGCGCGATCACCACCCGCGTCTATTATCCCGGTACCCACCGCATAGACGTCCTCATCAACGGAACGCTTTCGGCCTCCGCCGACTTCGAGCTGCGCATGAATTGAACACCCGCCCTTTCGCATCTGCGAAAGTAGCACTTGACTTTTAGGCGCAAAACAACGACATGAGCCGTAGCGTCGCCCTTCGGCCGCCGCGTGAGCGAGCCAGCGATTTCCCTGTACGGGATGCCAAGAAGGACAAGCGCAAGAGACGATCCGCCTCCCATCTGCGGATACTGCGCCGACGATAACCAGACAACCCACAAGTTCCCAATTCACGCGGGGTTCTTGACGCCAGACGAAACCGGAAGCGCATGGTGCGTTCCGGCAATACCTGTTTGGCGCCCCGAAAGGTATTTGACTTGACCACTTTCCACGACCTCGGCCTCTCGAAGACCATTGTCGCCACCCTCTCGGCACTCGGCTTCGAAAAGGCAACGCCGATCCAGGAAAAAGCCATTCCGCTCGTTCTCGAAGGCAGCGACTTGATCGGTCTCGCCCAGACCGGCACCGGCAAGACGGCCGCTTTCGGCCTGCCGATGATCGAGAAGCTGCTCGCCGACCCCCGCCGTCCCGACCCGCGCAACATCCGAGCCCTCATTCTCGCGCCGACCCGCGAACTGGTAAACCAGATCGCCGACAATCTGCGTGACTTCGTCAAGAAGACCCCGCTGCGCGTCGTCACCGTCGTCGGTGGGGCGTCGATCAACAAGCAGTCGGAGATGCTGAACCGCGGCACCGACATCCTCGTCGCCACCCCCGGCCGCCTGCTCGACCTCGTCGCCCGCAAGGCTGTGACGCTGACGCAGGCCCGCTATCTCGTGCTCGACGAAGCCGACCAGATGCTCGACCTCGGCTTCATCCACGACCTTCGCAAGATTTCGAAGATGGTGCCGAAGAACCGCCAGACGCTGCTCTTCTCGGCCACCATGCCGAAGCTGATCGGTGAGCTTGCCGGCGAGTATCTCGTCAACCCGAAGAAGGTCGAAGTGACCCCGCCTGGCAAGGCCGCCGACAAGGTGGAACAATATGTCCATCACGTTCCCGGTAAAGACCAGAAGGCGCAGATCCTGCGCAAGACGCTCACCGAAAACCCGGATGGCCTGTCGCTCGTCTTCTCGCGCACCAAGCATGGTGCCGAAAAGCTTATGAAGCATCTCGACCATATCGGCTTCAAGGCCGCCTCTATCCACGGCAACAAGAGCCAGGGCCAGCGCGAGCGCGCACTGAAGGCGTTCCGTGACGGCGAAATCCGCGTGCTCGTCGCCACCGACGTTGCCGCCCGCGGCATCGACATTCCCGGCGTGACGCACGTCTACAACTACGACCTGCCGGAAGTGGCGGACGCCTATGTCCACCGCATCGGCCGCACGGCCCGCAACGGCCGCGACGGCATCGCGATCGCCTTCTGCACGCCGGATGAAGCGCATCTCCTGCGCGACATCGAGAAGCTGATGGGCATTCAGATCACCGTCGCCAGCGGCGAGGCCCCGGCCGTCGTCACCGCCGGCCCCGGCGGCAAGCGCAAGCCGCGCAGCGGCAGCGGCCACCGCGCCAGCCAGGGCC
>NZ_QWBU01000010.1 GCF_003432075.1 Shinella sp. WSJ-2
TGCGCCGCGAAGTCGGCATGGTGTTCCAGCACTTCAACCTCTTCCCGCATCTGACGATCCTGGAAAACTGCACGCTGGCGCCGATCTGGGTGCGCAAGATGCCGAAGAAGGACGCCGAGGAAGTGGCGATGCACTATCTGAAGCGCGTCAAGATTCCGGAACAGGCCAACAAGTATCCCGGTCAGCTCTCCGGCGGCCAGCAGCAGCGCGTGGCGATCGCCCGCTCGCTGTGCATGAAGCCGAAGATCATGCTGTTCGACGAGCCGACCTCCGCACTCGATCCGGAAATGGTCAAGGAAGTGCTCGACACGATGGTGTCGCTGGCCGAAGAAGGCATGACCATGCTGTGCGTGACGCACGAAATGGGCTTCGCCCGCCAGGTCGCCAACAGGGTGATCTTCATGGACCAGGGCCAGATCGTCGAGCAGAACTCGCCGGCCGAATTCTTCGACAACCCGCAGCACGAGCGCACCAAGCTCTTCCTCAGCCAGATCCTGCATTGAGCGCAGACGACAAGACTGAACCCCTTTCCTGAAATGCTTTGCGTCCTTCCGGGCGTCGAGAGGCAATAGAACCATGGCAGACACTCGGCTCACGACGGGAGAATATCTCGTCCGACTTCTCGAATCCTACGGTGTCGAGCTGATCTTCGGCATTCCCGGCGTGCATACGGTGGAACTCTATCGCGGCCTGCCGGCCACGAAGATCCGCCATGTGACGCCCCGCCACGAGCAGGGGGCGGGCTTCATGGCCGACGGCTATGCACGCGTGACCCGCAAGCCGGGTGTCTGCTTCATCGTTACCGGTCCCGGCATGACCAACATCGCCACCGCCATGGGCCAGGCCTATGCCGATTCCGTGCCGATGCTGGTCATCTCGGCGGTGAATGCACGTGATCAACTGGCCATGGGCCAGGGCCGGCTGCACGAACTGCCCTCGCAGCGCAATCTGGTGGCGGGCGTTTGCGCCTTCAGCCACACGCTGCTCGATCCCGCCCAGCTTCCCGAAGTGATGGCGCGCGCCTTCACGGTGTTCAATTCGGCGCGTCCGCGGCCCGTCCATATCGAAATCCCGCTTGACGTCATCGTCGCGGAGGCGGGACATCTGTCGGCAGACGCCTGGCCGCTGCCCGGCCGCGCCGCTGCCGATCCGGCAGCGATCGAGAGAGCAGCATCGATCCTCAAGGGGGCCAAACGCCCGTTGATCGTCGCCGGCGGCGGGGCTGCTGATGCGGCTGCCGAGATTACGGCCATCGCCGAAAAGCTCGATGCCCCCGTCTTTATGACGATCAACGGCCGCGGCATCCTGAAGCCCGGCCATGCGCTGACGCTGACGGGCAATCTCGGCATGCCGCCGCTGCTTGCGGAACTCGAAGCCAGCGACGCGATCCTCGCCATCGGCACGGAGTTCGGCGAGACGGAGATGTACCCCGAGCCGAAGCCGCTCTCCTTCGGCGGCCCGCTGATCCGCATCGACATCGATCCGGCGCAGATCGTCACGGGGCTGCGCGCCGACGTGCCGATCGCCGCCGATGCGAAACTCGCCGCCACCGCGCTGAATGCCGCGTTGGACGATATCGGCAAGGCCGGCGACGGCGCTGCCCGCGCGAAGTCGGTCCGCGAGAGGGTTGAGGCTGGTCTCTGGCCCGCCTGCCGCACGCATGGAAGACTGATGGAGATCATCAGCAGGACCTTGCCGGACGCCACCGTGGCGGGCGACCAGACGGAGCCGGTCTATGCGATCAATCAGTTCTATCAGGCGCCGCAAGTGCGCTCCTTCTTTAACTCTTCAACTGGCTACGGCACGCTGGGCTACGGCTTGCCAGCGGCCTTCGGGGCCAAGCTCGGCGCGCCCCATCGCCCGTCCGTCTGCCTGATCGGTGACGGCGGGCTGCAGTTTTCGATACAGGAACTGGCGAGTGCGGTGGAAGCGGGCATCGCGACCGCCGTCGTGATCTGGAACAATACGAGCTACGGCGAGATCAAGGCTTTCATGGCAGAGCGCGACATCCCGCAGATCGGCGTCGATATCTTCACGCCCGACTTTGTGGGGCTTGCCAGGGCATTCGGCTGCGAAGCGTCGCGGCCGGGATCGATCGCCGCGCTGGAGGCCGAACTGACGGCATCGGCCGCCCGCAACGTGCCCACCGTCATCGAGATCATAGCGGATTCGGTATTGGCGAAAGCTTTGGAGAGATAAGGAAAATGCCGGGCGACCTATAACCGGGACGGCGTGGTCTTGCTGCCGAAATCCCTTATTCGGCCGGTGTTTTGGCGACAGCCTCCACGCTCACAGCAGAAGGTCCTTGCTGTGAGGTGAAGAGGGCCATGCTCAGGATCGAGCCGAAAATGACGATGAAGGTCGCGAGCAGGCACAGGCCGATGAGGTTCGTTCGCATGGATTAGTCTCTTTGTGAAAGGAGCGTTCCATAACGGTCAGATGTCATGGACATAATCGTGACGCGATAATCAATAAATCGCCCGTTTGTTCCCCATCCGTCTCCTTTGGTGCTGGTATTGCCTGAGGCGTAACTTGCTTTCCGTGAGGATGGAACATTGCCTCCACATGGGGTGTTCTTCGAACCATGCGGACTTGACCGCGCCAAAGAGGAGATATCCATGTTTACGAAATTTACCACGATTGCCGCCGCTGCCACCCTGATCGGTTTTTCTGCTTTCGCCCAGACCAGCAGCGGTGAGGCCGCAGGTACCACCAACGCTGGCGACCAAGCGCAAATGCAGATGGACGATGCCACCGCCAACGTCTTCTACAGTGATGTAAAGGCCCGCACGATGCGTCCTGAAGCCGAATGGTCGAAGAACTGGGCCGGCCTGAGCGACGAACAGCGCGCCAAGATGAAGTCGGACTGCTCGACGAACGGTGCCACGGCACGGAGCGAAGGTGACACCCGCGTCTGCGAATGGGCCGGTAATAACTAAATCGGCATCATAAAATGATGAAAAAGCCCCGCTTGGCGGGGCTTTTTTATGGGCTGACTCGCAGCAAGCGCTTTTGGCCTGCGGGTAATCGACGTCGCTGAAGGGATTTGTCGCGGTGACAATGCAGTCGATCGCTTTCAAACTGCAAGGCAGCCTATGATGGAAGGGAGGAGAACAGGATGACGCTTTTTAGTGGCCTTTCGGCCTTTACCATCACCCCGACGGACGCGGCAGGGCATGTCGATACCGAGACGCTTGGTCGCCTCCTCGACCGCATTACGCGCGCCGGCGCTGATTCCATCGGCCTTCTCGGCAGCACGGGCGGCTATGCCTTTCTCTCGCGCGACGAGCGGCGACGTGCGGTGGATACGGCGATGCAGCGCGTTGGCGATAGGGTTCCCGTTATCGTGGGTGTCGGCGCCTTGCGCACTGACGAGGCCGAGGCGCTCGCCCGCGATGCGAAGGCGGCGGGCGCGAATGGGCTGCTGCTTGCGCCCATGTCCTATACGCCGCTGACGGAGGAGGAAGTCTTTCAGCACATGGCGAGCGTTGCTGCGGCGGGTGAATTGCCACTCTGCATCTACAACAATCCGGGCACGACGCGTTTCGTTTTCAGCGATGATCTCATCGCGCGGCTCGCCAAGCTTCCCCTTATCGACGCTATCAAGATGCCGCTGCCCGCTGACGGCGATTTTCGCGGCGAGCTTGCCCGGTTGCGCGCCTTGACGCCGGAGGGTTTTTTCATCGGTTACAGTGGCGACTGGGGGGCAGGACAATCGCTGCTGTCGGGCGGTGATGCCTGGTACAGCGTGGTCGGCGGGCTTCTGCCCGCTGAAGCGCTCGCCTTGACCCGTGCCGCCATGGCTGGCGACCGGGCGGAAGCCGAACGGATCGATGCGACTTTCGAACCGCTCTGGGCGTTGTTCAAGCAATTCGGCAGTTTCCGGGTAATGTTTGCCATCGCTGAGTTGCTCGACCTCTGCCGGGTTCTCCCGCCGCGGCCGGTCCTGCCGCTCGGTGCCGAGGATCGTCTTCGGGTGAAAGCGGCGCTGGAAAACCTGCAATAATGTCCAGCGCGGAATTTCGCATCCCAGCTTGAGATATCCTTCTCGCTCAGTCTAAGCTCCTCGCTCGAAATGCAATGGAGAGGACGATGCCGCACGTCATCTTGAAAATGCTCGAGGGTCGTAGCGAAGAGCAGAAACAGGCACTGGCCGAAGCCCTCACCAGAGCGGTGACAACGACGCTCGGCTGCGGCGAGGATCTTGTGTCGATCGGGATCGAGGATTTCAAGGACGCGGAATGGATGGCGAAGGTCTATGGGTCCGACATCCGGGAGCGTTCCGACACCATCTATAGAATGCCGGGTTACGGTCCCGAAGATTGAGTTGCTGCCAGTCGGCGTTTGATATCGCCGCTGCGGATTCATCTCAACCGGGGCTTGCTCCCGGCTTGCGGTAGTGGTTCGAATGTCCTCCGTTCTTTTTTCAAAGGGCCGGGATTTTGTTTTGGGAGAAGCCCGTACCAGAGCGGGCGAAAAGGGAGTTGAGACAATGCGAAAGATTCTGATCCTCGGCACGGCGCTCGGCCTGCTCATGGGGACCGCCGCGCGGGCGGACGACATTACCTTTGCGGTCGCCGGCCCGCTGACCGGTCCGCTCGCGACTATCGGCGACCAGTTCAAGCAGGGCGCGCAGGCCGCCGCCGACGCCATCAATGCCAAGGGCGGCGTGATGGGCAAGCAGATCAAGCTGCAGTTCGAAGACGACCAGTGCGATCCCAAGCAGGCCGTTTCGGTCGCCAACCGTATCGCGGCTGCCGGCATCAAGTTCGTCGATGGCCATGCCTGCTCAGGTTCGAGCATCCCGGCTTCGGCCGTCTACGCCGAAAACGGTACGCTGATGATGAGCCCGGCGTCGTCGAACCCGGTCATGACGGATGATGCCGCTGCCAAGGGCTGGACGAATATCATGCGCCTCTACACGCGCGACGACGCGCAGGGCGCCTTCATCGGCCCGTGGATCGCCAAGCAATATGCCGGCAAGAACGTCGCCGTGCTGCATGACAAGACGGCCTATGGCCAGGGTGTCGCGGATGCGGTGCGCGCCACGATGAATGCCAATGGCCTTAAGGAAGTGCTGGCCGAAGGCATCAATGCCGGCGAGAAGGACTACAACGCCCTCGTCACCAAGCTGAAGGATGCCAAGGTCGACGTCGTCTATTTCGGCGGTTACCATCCGGAAGCCGGCCTCATCCTGCGCCAGGCAGCCGAGCAGGCTTATAAGTTCCAGCTGATCATGCCCGATTCCATCGCCTCGCCGGAATTCTGGCAGGTGGCCGGTCCGGCCGGCGAAGGCACGCTGTTCGTCTTCCCGTCCGACCCGCAGGCAAAGCCGGAAGCGAAGGAAGCCGTCGCGAAGATCCAGGCCGGCGGTTTCAAGCCGGAAGGCTTTACGCTGTTCTCCTACGCCGTGATCCAGGCCTTTGCCCAGGGCATCGAGCGTGCCGGCTCGGATGATCCGACCGAAGTCGCCAAGGCGCTGAAGGACGGCAAGTCGATCGACACCGTCGTCGGAACGGTCACTTTCGACGAGAAGGGCGACCTGAAGGACGCGAGCTACGACATCAACCGCTGGAGCAACGGCAACTACGCGCCGATCGCGCAGTAAGACGTTCTGGCCAGACGAAAACGGAAGGGCCCGGGCACGTGCCGGGCCTTTTTACGCCGAGAGGATGACGGCTTCGATCCGACGGCTTTCGGCGGCATGGCCGGGGCATTGCATGGGGTCCGCGGCCGAGCCGGGATGCACCATCATGAGGCTGTCCGCCGGGGCGGCATCAAGTAGCCGTGGTAGCCAACGGGCCACCTGATCGGGATCGTCGAGGCGCAGGAAGCCGGAGAAATCGTGGTTCGTCGCCCAGCCCGCCTTGCGAAAGGTTCGCGCCGCCCGGGCGGCGAGCGCGGCGATCAGCAAAACCTTCGGACCGCCGGCGCGGACATTCAGCGTGAGGCCGGAGAGTGTGGCAGGGAGCGGGATGCGGATCCAGGTTTCCGTCCTATGCGGTAATGTTGCCGCGCTGGCATCGAGACCGGGCAGGCAGTGGCAGTGCTGGTGTCCGTCATAGTAGTCGGGCAGAAAGCCGAAGACGGTCTGGAATGTTTCCGTCTGCCGCTGGAATTCATGCCTGATGTCTTCTGGCACACTGCCGGAAAGGCAGGCGCGGAGCAGGCGGCCGATGCCGCGATGGGCACCTTTCCCGGAGAAATCGTGTGTGACATTGAGGTGCAGTCCCACCTGCGCGCCGTGATTGCGCAAGAGGCGGAGCCGCTCGATGTCTGCGGGCGGGATGCCTCCGTCGATCATCACCGACGTGCCGTCCAGCCGGCGGCGCTCGATCAGGTCCAGAATGACCCGATCGTGCTCGCGCCCCAGCCCGAAATCGTCGGCGATCCGCATCGTGCCCTCACTCCGCCGAGATATAGACGACCGCCAGTTCGAAATCGATCCGCTTGGGATAGCGGAACCCCGAACGATGTACGGTCAGAACTTTCGCCTCCGCCTTGAGGCCGTTTTCTGCGGCCCAGGCGATTGTTTCGTTCATGCAGGCCGTCTGGACCTTGCCCGGCAAAGCCAGGGAGCAGAGCACGACGCCGGCTTCGCTTTTCCAGCTTGCGCGTGGCGGATAATAGCCGGGTAGCCGGTCGGGAAGCGCCGGCAGTGCCTCGATCTCTTCCGGTGACAGCAGGGCAATATTGGCGGCATTGTTACCCGATGCGATCCATGCCAGCGGCTGGGTGTGTTCGCCCTTCCAGGTCTCGATGATCACCTGCGCGCTTTCTTCCCACGGCGTATACTGCTCCGTATTGCCCTTCACGCTCGCCATGACACCAGAAACGATGCCACCAACGATCATGAGCGGCCAGATGAAGCGGAAGGCAGAGACGATCTTGGGGCCGTTCGTTTCCAGCAGCGGCGCATCGGCATTGCGCACGAGATAGAGCGTGAAGGCGAGGCCGATCGGAATTGCCCAGGGTGTGGAGAGGACCGCGAGGCCGATGATTGCGAAGCCGAGCGTGGTGAGCCATGGTCCGATGGCAACGAATGACAGCATGCTGTCGCCTGCCGGGCGCTTCAACAATTTTCCGAAGCGCCGCAGCGGCGAGCCTCCGACAAGGAAGAGCGCGGCGACGATTAGCGGCACCGGCCAATAGAAGAAGGGAGAGACCGCGAATTTTGCGATGTAGTAGATCGCCTCCTTCAACCCGTCGCCATTGCCTTGTTCGCTCGCATAAGCCACGGCTTCCCGGTGTTGGAGCAGCCAATAGAGATGCGGCGAGAGGATCAGCAGAAAGGCAATGAGAGCAATCCAGGGAACGGCGGTGAACCAGAGATGCCGTCGCGCGGATGTGAAGGTGCTCGCAAAAAGCGGGATGAGCAGTACGACGGAATAGTATTTGCTGAGGATCGATATGGCGGCGATGACGCCAAATAGCAGGGCATAGAGGTTTCTGCGACCACCCTCCGATGTCGTCACGCGCACGAACGCCCACGCCGTCCAGGGCCAGGTGGCGAGGCAGATCGAGTTCATGTTGAGCTTGCTGCTCAATGTCAGATAGGGCAGCGCCAGGACGCACAGGGCAAGCGCTACGGCGATGTGCCGCTCTTCGAATTTCAATGCCCGCGCGAGAGCTCGGATGCCGAATAGCGCGACGGCGAGATTGACCGCAGAGAGCAGATAGAAGGATGCCACGCTCTGCGGCGCAACCATGAACCACAGCTTCGCCATCCAGGGCAGGAACTGCGGGTGCTTGCTGGATCCGAGAAGCCAGTGCTGCGACCAGGCATAGACCTCCGCCATGTCGCCATACCCATCGAGCACGGTTTTTGCGGCGATGGTCATCAACCACCAAACGAGGGCATGGATCAGGATGAAGGGCGTCGTCCTGGTGAAGAATGCGTCTTTGCCTGTCGTCATGGAGAAGCCTGATTGTCCGTCGCCTGGTGAACGGCGATCTCTGGCGTTGCGCCGAATGTGACGTCTTGCGCCAGAAGGTAGGCGGGGCGGCGTTTCGCTTCGAGGACGGTTTTTCCGATATATTCCCCGAGAAGGCCGAGGAAGATCATCTGGATACCGCCAAAGAAGGAAACGAGCGCAAGCACCGAGGAAATGCCGATGCCGCTCGACATGAAGAACAGACGCTCGATGACGATATAGAGACCATAAAGCGAACTGAGACCGGCAATGACGAGGCCCGCCACGCCCATCAGCCGCAGCGGTGCGGTGGTGAAGCTGGTCATCGCATCGAAAGACAGGGCCACGAGGCGCCAGGCATTGAAGCTGGAAACGCCGTGCTGGCGCGGCGGCGGCGTCATCGGCACACCGCGCTGCTGGAAGCCGACCCAGCCGTAAAGCCCTTTCATGAAGCGTTCGCTTTCCGGCAGCTGGCGCAAGGCATTCGCGAAGCGCCGGCTGATCAGCCGGAAGTCGCCGGCATTCTGTGTGATGTCGAAGCGCGTGCCGCGATTGATGATCCAGTAGAAGCCGCCGGTCAGGGCGGATTTCAGCCAGCCTTCGGAGACGCGGCGGTCTTCTTTGTACGCATAGACGCTGTCGATGCCCTCCGCACGCCAGATGCGCACGAGATCGAGGACAAGTTCGGGCGGATGCTGAAGATCGGCGTCCATCATCACGATCGCATCCACATCCGCTGCCGCTTCGATGCCGGCGGAGAGCGCAGCCTCCTTGCCGAAATTGCGGGAGAACTGCAGCAGGCGCACGGCCCTACCCAGGAAGTCGGTTCGTGCGAGCAGGTCAAAACTGCCATCGCGGCTGCCGTCGTCGATGAAGACATATGAGGTCGTCACACCGTGCTCGTCCCGAAGACGGCCGGCGATGAGGTTCAGCCTCTCCACGAGAGCCGTCAGGTTTTCCGCCTCGTTATAGATCGGAACGACGATCGCGATGGTGCTCATTCGCTTCCCTTCAGGAAGATTAACATGGACGAGACGGCGAAATTGAACACCGAGACGATGACGATGACGACGGCAAGGGCGATGGGAAGCGGAACGTCGGCGAGAACGAAAGCGTGCAGCAGAAGGGCGCGCAGAGCAAAAACCACGACGGCCAGAAGCAGGAAGCGAATGTAGCGCCGCTGCCATCCCGCCTTGCTGCCGGGAAAGGTGATTTTTTCATGATAGGCGAAGACGACCGAGGCACTGACGGCCATGGAGAGGGCGAGCGCCACGCTTGGCGAGACACCCATGAGGGAACTCAGGAGCAGCGTTGCCACATAGTCAATCACCGCCCCGATGAGCGAGCCGCCCCCGAAGGTGAGAAAACGCTTTGCCAGCGATATATAGGGCGTAAGTGCTGCCATCGTCGACGAAAAAGGCGCCGTCACATGCGCGATCGGCCAATGCATGGGTTCTTACAGCATTCCGCGCGGATTGCCATGGCTTCCTGTGGACGGCTGCCCGTTCGGCTCGTCGGGTGCGTTTTGGTAACCATATCTTCAAGAGATCGTCGCACTGTCCTGCCCAGGAGATTGGGTATGGCGAAGAAGACGACGAGACGGAAAAAAACGACGGGTGCGAAGCGGGCATCGCCCGCCACGCGGCATGGCGGCATGGCACATTGGTATGTGCTGGGTGCGGCGGTGATCGGCGGGATTGTTTACATGGATTATCGCGGGCCGGGACCGGAGCCTGCAGCGACCGGCATTCGTACGGCTTCCATCGAACGCACGGAAAAGAAGGCCGAGCGCGAGGCGGTGCAGGTCAAGCCGAAACAGCGGCCCTCACAGCTTGAAGAACTGGCGCTTCCTGCCGCCGAAAAGCTGCCGGCCTTTTCCGGAAAGTGGTTCATCTGCACCACGCAGACCGATTATTGCGTGCTCGACGGCAGCACGATCCTCTATGCCGGCCGGAAGGTGCGGCTTGCCGATATCGACGCGCCGGCCATTGCGGAGGCGAAATGCGATGCGGAGCGCTCACGCGGCGGCGATGCAAAGCTGCGCCTGCGGGAAATCTTGAGCGAGGGCGACGTCTCGCTTGTCGCAGCCCAGGGCGAGGGAAGACATCTCGTGATGCGCGACGGCCGATCGATCGGCCAGCGGCTCGTTCAGGAGGGCTTTGCCCGGTCGTGGACGGGACGGCATCAATCCTGGTGCGGCTGACATTCTTCCTTGCGAACGATGTGTCTTTCCGGCACAAGCCATGCGCAAGCCTGCGTCGCTATGGTTTGCGTCAACCGGGATGGTGCCGGCTGAAAAAGGACAATGATATGTCGAACGACCTCGAGCGCTATAGCGATCCTGACAATGCTACGGTCGCGCTTTTCCTTCTCGAAAACGATGCAGACGAACTGACGGACATTCTGGTGGCTGCACTGGATGAAGCCTTCCGCATTCTCGATGACCAAGCGTCGCCTTCGACTTTCCACTGATCGCTGAAACGAAAGAGGGCCCCCAGAGGCCCTCTCGCTTTTGAGGCTGCGTTCAGCCGGCGGCCACGATCTGGCGCTGCGTGCCGAGGCCGGCAATGGACACTTCCATGCGGTCGCCCGGCTTCAGATAACGCGGCGGCTTCATGCCCATGCCGACGCCGGGCGGCGTGCCCGTCGTGATGACGTCACCGGGCTCCAGGATCATGAACTGCGAGATGTAGTGCACGAGGAACGGCACCTTGAAGACCATGGTGCTCGACGAACCGTTCTGCACCAGTTTGCCGTTGACGCTCAGCGTCATCGCAAGATCGGATGTATCCACCTCGTCTTCCGTCACCAGCCAGGGGCCGATCGGGCCGAAGGTCGGGCAACCCTTGCCCTTGGTCCACTGGCCGCCACGCTCGATCTGGTAGGCGCGCTCGGAAATATCGTTGCAGACGCAGTAGCCGGCCACGTAGTTCAGGGCATCGGCCTCCGAGACGTAGGAAGCGCGCTCGCCAATGACGACCGCAAGTTCGACTTCCCAGTCGGTCTTTTCCGAGCCGCGCGGAATGAGGATCGTATCGTCGGGGCCACCGATGCAGGAGGGGGCCTTGTTGAACAGCACGGGCTCGGCCGGCACCGCCATGCCGCTTTCGGCGGCGTGGTCTGCATAGTTCAGGCCGACGGCGATGAAGTTGCCGACGCGGCCGACGCAGGCGCCGTAGCGGCTGCCTTCCGGCGCAAGCGGCAGGCTTGCCGGATCAAGCGCGCGCAGGCGCTCGCGGCCCGCGCGGCTCAGCACATCGCCGGAAATATCCGCGACGACGCCTGAGAGGTCGCGGATCTTCCCATCCGCATCGATCAGTCCGGGCTTTTCCGCGCCCGCCGCGCCAAAGCGCACCAGTTTCATGCTGTCCTCCATTCAAATGCCGGCCTTTGTGGCCGGTGTGACCGATTTCGGTTGCAGGCACCATCTATCCGGTTTTACATAGAGTCAACGATTTTCGAAAATCCGTTCTATTTTATAAGTGAGCGACATGGAGCAGAAGCGCACGAGTGGCCGCACGCTGGCAGGCGATGCCTATGATGCAATCCGTCAGGCGATCGGCGTGGGGACCTTCAAGCCGGGAGACCGGCTGCGCTTTGCCGATCTTCAGGCACTCTGCAACATGAGCGTGACCCCAGTGCGCGAGGCCTTGGCCCGATTGACGGCGGAAGGGTTCACGCTGCTCGACGACCACCGTGGCTACAGTGTCGCGCCGCTGTCGCTGGCCGAACTGCGCGATGTCACGGCGACGCGCCAGCTCTGCGAGGGTGAGGCGCTCAGGCTATCGGTGCTGAAGGGGGATGCGGACTGGGAGGCAAGGCTGATCGCCGCGCACCACCTGATGGCGCGCATCCCGCAGGTGCGGGACGATCTGCCCTCGGCCATGCGGGAGGACTGGGAGGCGCGGCATGCGGCCTTCCATGCAGCGCTGGTTTCGGCCTGCGGCTCGCCGATCCTCCTGGAACTCTGTGAGAAGCTGTTTTCGCGAGCGGATCGCTACCGACGCCTGTCCGTCAGCTTGAACGGTGGGGCGCGGGATGTCGCCGGCGAACATCGCCGGCTGATGGAGCTTGCGCTGGCGCGCGATGCGGAAGGGGCCGCACGGGCCCTTCGCGAGCACTACGGCCAGACGGCCGCAGCGCTCGAAGGGTTCTTTTCAGTCTGAGTTATTTGGTGGCCACGACGGCCGGGGTGCCGATCGCCGAGCCGCCGCCGATGGCGACATTCAGCGAGACATAGTCGCGGGCGAGCTGGCGGATCGCCGAAGCGAGCGACAGGCGGGCGGTTGCGACGTTGCGTTCGGCATCGAGAACGTCGAGAATGGTGCTGGCGCCGCCGCGATAGCTTTCGCGGGCAAGGTTCAGCGTCTGCTCGTAGGAATTCACGACCTTGCGCAGGGCGGCGACCGTCTGGCCGTCGCGGATCAGCGCGGTCTGGGCGTTTTCCACTTCCTCGACAGCGTTCAGCACCGTCGATTTCCAGTTCAGATACTGCTGCTCGGCTTCCGAGCGGGCGATCTTGACCTGCGCTTTGAGCGCGCCGCCATTGAAGATCGGCAGCGAGAGCGACGGGCCGAAGGACCAGCTGGTGAGATTGCCGGCAACCGGGTTGAAGTTGCGCGTTGCGCCGATCGAGCCGCCGAGCTGAATGCTCGGATAGAGATCGGCTTCCGCCACGCCGATCGCTGCCGTCGCGGCCTGCAGGCGGCGCTCGGCCGCGCGGATGTCCGGACGGTTGCGGATCAGGTCAGCCGGAACGCCGGTGCGCGTGGCGTAACGCGGCATCGGCTGAGACGAGCCCTTGATCAGGCTGGACGTGATCGTGGCGGCGGGAACGCCGAGAAGAGTCGCGATATGGTTGGCCGACTGGTGGAAGCCGGTTTCCAGCGCCGGCAGATCGGCGAGCGTCTGGTTGACGAGGCCTTCGGTCTGCAGCACGTCGAGGCTGGAGGCGGCACCCGCTTCCTTGATCTCGTTGGTCAGCTTGAGGCTTTCGCGGCGGGACTGAAGGTTCTTGCGCGAGAGCGCCAGGGCTTCCTGATAGTAACGCGCATTGATGTAGCTCGACACGAGGTCCGAGAGATAGGCGAGGCGCGCGACATTGACGTCGTCATAAGCAGCGTCGAGCGAGGCGTTCGCGGCTTCCTTCTGGCGGCGGTACTGGCCGAAGAAATCGAGCAGCCAAGAAGCGCTAAGGCCGGCACTGATGGATTTTGATTCGGAATGATCACTGGTGGTTGTGCGGCGCAGATAGCTGCCGTCCCGACCGCTGACATTGCCCTCCGCCGACGCGCCAAGGCTCGGCAGAGCGCCGGCGCCGGCAACGATGACGTTCGCTTCGGCCGCGTCGATGCGCTCGAGCGCCTGCAGGACTGTCAGGTTTTCGTTCATGCCCTGATGGACGAGATCATTGAGGCGCTTATCGCGGAAGGACTCCCACCACGGATTGAGCGTCACGTTATCGGCACTCGCGGATTTGCTCTCCGAGAATTTGGCCGGGAGTGCGGTTTCAGGCTTCTGGTAGTCGGGCCCGACAACGCAGCCCGAAAGGAGGAGCATGCTCAGGGGAAAAAGCGTCCTGGTGAAATTCATGATCATATCCTGCCGGCCTTACGCCACACTTAACGGAACATATTTGCGATTCACTCTTTATTCATGTTTGGACCGCAGATCGAGTCCCTCACAAAAAAAGAATGGTCCCACAGCGTTTTTTCCCCGCTTCCGTGGCCGGGTGTGTCTGTGGCGCAACTGGAGCATTTGCCCCAAGCAAGAAAGTGTGCGCGTTCTGCGAAAGCGGCTATTTCGTGCTGCGCTGCAGGGTTGCGCCTCGGTATTTCCTAGGAATGTCCCTTCTTGCGACATATTTTCCTGAAAAATGCTGCAAGAGCGAACATTATTTTGTGATTCGAATTGTCACACAAATCCGGCAGCAATTTATTCCAAAATTCTACGGATTCCATTGACATCAGGAGGAGACCGTATTATCTGTTGCAGCATCGCATGAGGGCCGCATGCGTTTTGTTTCGGTCCAATCCTGACGCGTCCTTTTTTAGCGTCAGCGCCAACCAGAGGGAGTGTGACATGTTCCATATCAACTACATCGCCTCCGCGTGTGTGGCGTGCTCCTGTCGTGAAGCGATTACCGGGAAAACATCGACGCTCCGTCGAATGTAATCTGAAATTCCCTCTTCGATTTTAGCGCAAATGAAAATTGGCTGTGCCTCTGGGTGCGGCAGGAGTTGTTATGCAAAAGCAGGTTATCGAAATCGGTGGAGAAGCTTTGGGCGTCGTCGTTCCCGATGAGGATCGACTGAAGTTTGTGGCTGTCAAATATTCGGTATGGGATCTCGATTCGCAGCGCTTCTCCTCGGCAGACGAGGTGCGCGCGGCGATCCGGCGTCTCCTCAACGATCCGTCCGCCGCACAGCGGGCGGTGAACCCGGCCAATGTTGCGGCCTGAACCCCTAATTCTCACGAATCGGCACCGTTTCGTGCTGGTTGACGACGGGCCTTGCTTTGTGCAGGGCCCGTTTCTTTTTGTGAACAATCCATTCACCGGACGCCGGCTGGCGCGGGGTGCGGAATTTTGATTGGGTACCTCTCGAAAGGAGGTGCCCCATGCAGAGCGGCATCCATCACATCACGGGGATTACCCGGAAAATCCAGGCGAACGTCGATTTCTACGCGGGCTTCCTGGGCCTGAAACTCGTCAAGCGCACGGCCGGCTTCGAAGACGCCGACCAGCTTCACCTCTTCTATGGCGACGCGGCCGCCAGCCCCGGTTCGCTGGTCACCTTTCTGGCCTGGGAGGATGGTTCTCCCGGCCGGGTTGGCCTCGGTCAGCCCGCCGAGATCGCCTTTGCGATCCAGCCGGAGGCGATCGGCTTCTGGCTGACGCGCGCCTTGACGAAGAATATCGCCATGAGCGGTCCCGCGCAGGAGTTCGGCGAGCCCGTGCTCCGGCTGAAGGATCCAGATGGCATCATCGTCAAGCTGGTCGGCGAGGCAGGCGTGAAAGGCCCGGCGCCGCATGTCACGAAGGAGATCGCGGCCACGGATGCCATTCAGCGCATCCGCGGTGCGACGATCTTTTCGGAGAAGCCGGCGGAGACGGCGGCCTTCATCGGCAGCCATTTCGGCTTCCGGGCGGTCGCCGAGGCAAACGGCATCAAACGGCTGGCCGGTGATGCCGGCGATATCCTTGATATCCGTGATGCCAGCGGTTTCTGGACCTCGGCGCCCGGCACAGGAACGATCGACCATATCGCGCTGCGTGCGCCGGATCGGGCGGCCGTCGAGGCTGTTGCCGAAAGGCTGGCGGCGGACGATGCGGGCGACATGAACATGCACGACCGCACCTACTTCTACTCGCTCTATGTACGAGAACCCGGCGGCTCGCTTGTCGAATATGCGACCGACGGTCCCGGCATGACGATCGACGAAACCCTGGAGACGCTGGGCACCACGCTCTTCGTCCCGAAGCATTTCGGTGCCGATCCGGCGGATGTCCGGGCGCGCCTTCCGCAGTTTTCCTTGCCAGGAGAAGAAAGAACGACCGAACGAGACCTGCCTTTCATTCACCGGGTGCATCGCCCGGAAACCCCTGACGGCACCGCGATCGTGCTGCTGCATGGCACCGGCGGCAACGAGACGAGCCTTCTGCCGTTTGGCGCACGATTGGCGCCGGGTGCAGTGCTGCTCAGCCCCCGTGGCCGCAGCGCGGACGAAGGCTATCCGCGCTTCTTCCGCCGCATCACCGCGACGACCTTCGACCAGAAGGACATTGTCGGCGAGGCGGAGGCCTTTGCGGCCTTCATGGAAGGGGCGAATGCGGCCTACGGGCTCGACCCGGCAAAAACGCTGTTCGTCGGCTATTCCAACGGTGCAAACATGATCGGCGCCGTCATGCTGCTGCATCCCGGCATTATCCGCAACGCGGTGCTGCTGCGCGGCATGAATGTGCTGGAAAACGCGCCGGCGGCCGATCTCTCCGGCGTCAATGTGCTGATGGTCTCGGGCCAGTCCGACCCCTACGGCCGCTTCGCCGGGGAGCTCGAGTCGCTGCTCAAGACATCGGGTGCGACGGTCGAAAGCACGTTGCTGGCCGCCGGTCACGACATCGGCACGGCCGATCTCGAACTGGCCAAGGCCTACAAGGAGCGCATCATCGGCTGATGCCGGTGATGGCAAAAGAAAAAAGGGGGCGCACCGCAAGGTACGCCCCCTTTTTCACATCATTGGATTATCGGGTGTAGTTCGCCACGAAGGCCGCGAAGCCGGAAACGAAATCGCGCAGCTTCTTCTCCGTCGCGTCATCGACAATCGTGCCATCGGCAATGACCGAGCCGGCGCGCGAAACCATCAGCTTGGCGCCGAACCACGGCACCGTGCCAAGCGTGCGCATGATCGGCAGCCAGGCTTCCTGCGATAGCAGCGTGCCGAAATTGCCCGGGGACGCGCCGGTAATGGCGAAAGGTTTATTGCCGAAGACGCGGGCGATATCGGAGGAGGGGCGGCTCATCCAGTCGATGGCGTTCTTGAAGACGCCGGGAATGCCGTTGTTGTATTCCGGCGTGAAGAGAATGACGCCATCGGCGTCGGCGACGAGGTCCTTCAGGCGCGTCACGGCATCAGGGATGCCTTCCGCGGCTTCCACGTCGCCGTCGTAAAGCGGAATTCCGCGGATCGAGCCTTCTACAACTTCCACGCCGTCGGGCGCCATGGCCAGCGCGGCGTGCAGGAGCGCGGTGTTGAAGGAGGCCTTGCGCAGGCTGCCCGAGATAAGGACGAGTTTCGTCATGTCGTTTCTCCGTTTTCAGACATCAAAAACCCCGGCGGACGGTGTGTCACGCCGGGGTTTCGCTAAGTGGTTAAGCGAGCGGCTTCAGCCTGGCCTCGATCTGCGCCCGGCGCGGCTCCAGGAAGGGCGGCAGCGACAGGCTTTCGCCGAGTGTCTCCATCGGCTCGTCCACGGCAAAGCCGGGACCGTCGGTGGCGATCTCGAACAGGATGCCGTTCGGCTCGCGGAAATAGAGCGAGCGGAAGTAGAAGCGCTCGACCTCGCCGCTGGAAGGCAGGCGGAAGCCGCGCAGGCGCTCCGTCCAGGCATGCAGCGCTTCCACATCGGGGGCGCGGAAGGCGACGTGGTGCACGGCGCCCGCACCCTGATGGGCGGCCGGCAGGTCCGGTTCGACGGCGACATGCAGCTCGGCTGCCGGGCCGCCTTCGCCCATCGAGAAGACATGAACTTCGCCTTCGCCATCCGGGTTCGGATAGGTCGAGGTCTGCGTCATGTTCATCACATGGACGAGCACCGTCTCCGTGTTGCGGATGTCGGGCACGCTGAGCGTGATCGGGCCGAGGCCCTTGATCTGGTGCTCGGCCGGAACCGGGCTCTTGTCCCAGGGGTTGGAGGGCGCGCCGGCATTGTCGACCGTCAGGCGGAAACGCTGGCCCTCGTCATCTTCGAAATCGAGCGTGGCACGACCGCCGATCTCCCTGATGTCGCCGGCCTTGACCTTCTCCTCGGCAAAGCGGGCCTTCCACCATTCGAGCGTGGAAAGGGCCGCGACGCGCAGGCCCGTGCGGGAAACGCTGTGCGTACCGCGCCGCTCGTGGCCGACCGGCCAGTCGAAAAAGGTGAGGTCCGAGCCGGGCGAGGCAAGCCCGTCGGCATAGAACAGATGATAGGCGCTGGTATCGTCCTGGTTCACGGTCTTCTTGACGAGGCGCAGGCCGAGGACCTGGGTGTAGAAGCGCAGGTTCTCCGCCGCGTTGGCGGTGATCGCGGTCAGATGGTGGATGCCGGTAAGCTGAAGGGTCATGGCAAACTCCTCCCCGGAGACGTCCGGGATGTTCGTGCGGCCCCGCCGTCGGGGCCGTCTGTTGAAGCGAATATCGCCCCTTGCCTGCACTGCCGGAAGACCGGGGGCGGCGAACGGATTGTTCACTTTTTCTGAACGACGCGCGCCTTTCGCCAAAACTCGTTTGCGCGCCATGCCTTCATTCGTCCCAGCAACAGCGTTTTACCCACCCGTTCTGTTCCCACTGGCGTTCATTCGAATTTTATCGATTCATAAACCAGCATGCGCTTACGCTGCCCGCCTGCGAAATGATTTCGTCCCTGTTCCGCCGCGCCGCCGGCATGTCCCGCGATTTTTGAGCCATTGCCGGCGCGTTCCGCGCCCTTCAGGAGACGTTTCATGCTGCCAAAGACTGCGACTGCCCGAAACATGTTCGCCATCGTGGCGGCAGGCGTTGCGACGACCGTGGCGACGGCGGGTATTTTGCTCTGGCTCTCCTACCACGCGGTGCAGGAGCGTTCGGTTTCCGAGATGGTCAATGCGGCACAGGCGAGCGCCGGCAAGGTGGAGACGACCTTCGCCGGAGTGAAGGCACTGAGCTGGAACATGCGTTCCGTGCTCTTTGCAATGAAAAAGGACGAGGTGCCGAGCCGCGAGGCGTTCAACGCGATGATGGACCGGTTGCTGACGGAAAACCCGATCGCTGTCGGCGTCTATACGGCTTGGGAGCCGAACGCCTTCGACGGCAAGGACGCCGACTATAGCGGGAAGCCCGGCCATGATGCGAGCGGCCGCTATATTCCCTATACGATCCGGGCGAACGGCGGCACGACGATCGAGGCGCTGGTCGATTACGACAAGCCGGGTCCGGGCGACTATTACCAAGTGCCGAAGAGCACCGGCAAGGATTACCTCTCCGAGCCCTATCAGTATAATGTCGGCGGCAAGGATACGATGATGACGTCCTTCGTGGTGCCGCTGATGTTCGATGGCACCTTCAAGGGTATGGCCGGCACCGACATTGCGCTCGATGCGCTTGCAGCCGATATCGCCAAGCTGAAGCCACTCGGCGAAGGCTACGTTGCGCTCTTGAGCGCCGGCGGCAGCGTCATCAGCCACCCCGATAAGGCGGCACTCGGCAAGTCGCTAAAGGATTCGGGCCTTGATGCGGCCGCCTGGCAGCAGCTGATCGACAATCCCGGCAAGGCCTTCGAGCTGACGGATGCCAGCGGCATTGCCTCCATGGCGGTTGCCGTGCCGGTCAATGTGAACCCTGGTTCCATCTGGTATGCCGTCGTCTCGGTGCCGAAGTCTGTTCTGTTCGCCAGCCTTTCGACGCTGGCCATCACCTCCATCATCGTCAGCGCGATTGCGACCGGTTTGATGATCATCGTCGGCTGGCTGCTCGCCACGCGCTTCCGCAAGCGTCTTGCCACCGTCATCTCCGCCACCAGCGAGATCGCCCGTGGCCGCACGGATGTCGATCTCTCGGAATCCGCGCGTCAGGACGAAATCGGCGAAATGGCCCGTTCGCTGGCCGTGCTGCGCGATGCGACGCTCGCCAAGATCCGCCTTGAGGGCGAGGCGGAGCAGAACCGCGCGCTTTCGGAAGACGAACGCCGTCAGCGCGCCGAGCAAGCCGCCGAACAGGAACGCCAGACACGCCAGGCCGTCGAAGCGCTTGCCGATGGTCTCCAGCGGCTGGCCGATGGCGATATGACCCACCGTATCGACAGCGCCTTTGCCGGTTCGCTCGATGAGGTGCGTCAGGATTTCAACGCGTCCGTCGAGAAGCTGCAGGCGGCGCTCCGTTCGGTTGGCGGCAATGCCAATGCCATTCAGGCGGGCTCGGCGGAAATCCGTTCGGCCTCCGACGATCTCGCCAAACGCACCGAGCAGCAGGCGGCCTCCGTCGAGGAGACGGCGGCAGCCCTGGAGGAGATCACCACCTCGCTCAAGGACGCCACCAAGCGGGCGGAAGACGCCGGCCAGTTGGTCGAGCGCACCCGACTGGGCGCCGAAAAGTCGGGCGAGGTCGTGCGCCGCGCCGTCACGGCGATGAGCGGCATCGAGACCTCCTCGCGCGAAATCTCCAACATCATCGGCGTGATCGACGAAATCGCCTTCCAGACCAACCTGCTGGCGCTAAATGCGGGTGTCGAGGCCGCCCGCGCGGGCGAGGCCGGAAAGGGCTTTGCTGTCGTGGCCCAGGAGGTACGCGAGCTTGCCCAACGTTCGGCCAATGCCGCCAAGGAGATCAAGGCGCTCATCACCAAGTCGGGCGAGCAGGTCAATCTCGGCGTTACGCTGGTTGGCGAGACCGGCTCGGCGCTCACGGAAATCGTTGATCAGGTTCAGGAAATCGACCAGAACGTTGCCGCCATCGTACGTTCTGCCCGGGAGCAGTCGACGGGCCTGCACGAGATCAGCGCCGCGGTGAACGCAATCGATCAGGGCACGCAGAAGAATGCGGCGATGGTCGAGGAGCAGACGGCGGCAAGCCATGCGCTCGCAACCGAGGCCTCGGCGCTCAATACGCTGCTGGCGCAGTTCCGCCTTGGGACCAGTAGTACGGCTTCGCGCCCGGTCGTCGCTTCGGCTGCCGAGCATCGTCCGGCCGCGTCCGGCGCCCGTGCGCTCGGTAACAAGCTCAACCGCGCCTTCGGCGGCGGGCAGGCCGCCACGGCCAGCGCGGCGGCGGTACAGGACTGGGAAGAATTCTGAGATTTCCCCTGGGGCTGAGGGGAAGGGCGGTCCGGTGACGGGCCGCCTTTTTGTTTTGCGGCAGAGCCGCGCAATTTTTGTGCGTTGCCCACGAATTGCACAGGTTGCGACGGCCGTTTTGGATGTTCCATGATTTAGAGATTACTTTAGTAATATGAAATCACTTTTGAATCCGGATTCTCTCGGGTTGGCACGCTTCCTGCTTATTATTGGACAGGTCCAGAGGGGACCGAAGAGAAGCGTCCAACGAATGATGCTCCGATAAAGCCGCTGTGCTGCACGCTAGAAACCAGTCGGTTTTTAAGGCAGCCGGCGGCTTTGTTGTTTCGGCGCGGTGTCGTCTTCGAGCCGTTGCGGTATGCTAGCCTGCTGAAAAATATGATTTATTATATTTTCTTGTCGCCGCGCGTTGCCGGTTGGCTTTTTTCCTGAACTTCGCCACACTCGGTCGGGCTGGCGCAACGCTTGATGGTGTCGAGGCTTGCCAGTCTGATCTTCGCGATATAATGAGGACCCATATTAAATGGGTTTTCTGCAAAGCTGGAGGCGACGATGACCCGATCGGGCAGAATGATGCTGGGAGCCCTGTTGCTGTCTGCCGCCGCCGCGCCGGCTTGGGCCGATGGGTTGGCGCGGCCGGTGCGCATCGCGCCGGTGCATTTCGAGGAACGTGAGCAATCGGTCACGATCACGGGTGAGGTCGTTGCACGGGTGGAGACGGATCTGTCCTTCCGCGTCGGTGGACGCATCACCGGCTGGTTCGTCGATGTCGGCAGCGCAGTGAAGGAAGGTCAGATTCTGGCCCGGCTCGACCCCGAAGAGCAGAAGGCGGATGTCGAGGCGGCGGAAGCCGGCGTGCGCGCTGCGGATGCCCAGCTCAAGCTTGCCCGCGCCAATTTTGACCGCCAGAAATCCCTTCTGAACGACGGCATCAGCACGCGGCGGGATTTCGACGATGCCGAAACGGCCTTGCGCACTGCCGAGAGCGCCCGCGAATCGGCGATCGCCCAGCGCGACACGGCCAAGGATGTGCTCTCCTACACCGAGCTGCGCGCACCGACGGACGGGATCGTCACCGCGCGTCTTGCCGAGACCGGCCAAGTGGCGCAGGCGGCGCAGACCATGTTCACCATCGCCGATACCGGCCCGCGCGACGCCGTCTTCGATGTCTATGAATCGCTGTTCTTCGCTCAGCCGGCCAAGGACGGCGTGATCGTGACCCTGCTCAGCGACGACAGGGTGCGCACGACGGGCAATGTGCGCGAGGTCTCGCCGACCATTGACACGCAGACCGGCACGGTGCGCGTGAAGATCGCCATGGACCGGACGCCGCCGGAAATGACGCTTGGCGCCTCGGTCGTCGGTGTCGGGGCGCTGGCACCGCGGCGCGTGGCCGTCGTGCCATGGCAGGCGCTGTCAGGCGTGGCGGGCAAGCCGGCGCTCTGGGTGGTCGACAAGGCGAAGAACACCGTCAGCCTCCGCCCTGTCCAGGTTTTGTCCTTCGAAACCGGCTCGGCGCTGGTTCTCGACGGTGTCGAGGAGGGCGAGACCTATGTCGCCGACGGCACCAAGCTGTTACGCCCCGGCCAGACCGTGACCGCCCTCGAAGGAGCCGCCCAATGAGGACGCCCGTCCCGCTCGCCTTTGCTCTCGCCGCCGCTCTGGCGCTTTCTGCCTGCAAGAAAGAAGAGGAAGTCGCCGCGCCACCACGACCGGTGCTCTCCGTCGTCGTAACGCCGACCGCGCTGCCTGGTACGCGCTTTGCCGGCACGGTCCAGGCGAAAGTGCAGGCGGCCCTCGGTTCGCGTGTCGCCGGTCGGCTCGTGTCGCGCTCCGTGCATGTCGGCGATCTCGTGAAGAAGGGCGATGTGCTCGCCGTGCTCGACGCGACGGCCTATGAATTGGCGGTCCGCTCGGCGCGCGCGGAGCTTTCCAGCGCCGAGGCGACGCTTGCGAGCGCCGTCGCCAGCGAGGAGCGGCAGAAGACGCTACTGCAATCCAATGCTGCGGCGAAAGCAGCCGTCGAAAGCGCCGAGCAATCGCGGGAGGCGGCCGACGCAGGCCTCATTCGAGCTCGCACGGCGCTGGTGAAGGCCGAGGAGCAGCTCTCCTACACGCGAATCGAGGCCGAATTCGACGGCGTGGTCATCGCAACGGGCGCCGAGGTCGGTCAGACCGTTTCGCCTGGCGAGGCCATCGTCACGGTCGCCCGCCCGGAAGAACGCGACGCCGTCGTCGATATCCCTGAAACCGCGGAAACCATAGCGATGGGAAGCCGCTTTACGGTGTCGCTGCAAATCAACCCTGCCGTCACCGTTAAGGGCAAGGTGCGTGAGGTCGCGCCGTCGGCCGATGCCGTCACGCGCACGCGCCGGGTCAAGATCGCGCTCGACAACCCGCCGGATACGGTGCGGCTCGGCACGACGATCACGGCGGAACTGGAAGGCCCGAACCTGACGGCGATCCTGGTGCCGGAAACGGCCGTGCTGGAAAAGGACGGCAAGCCGTATGTCTGGCTGGTCGATGCAGCCAAGGGCGAGGTGCATCTCGCCGCCATCGAGACGGGTGCCGTGGCCGGCCGCTATGTGCCGGTTGCCAAGGGGCTGAAGGACGGCGACCGTGTCGTCACCGCCGGGGTGCACAGCCTCGAAGAGGGCCAGAAAGTGAAGATCGAAGACGAGGCAAGCCTATGAAGAAGTTCAACCTTTCCGACTGGGCGCTCGAACACGCATCGCTCGTCTGGTACTTCATGATCGTCTTCGCGCTGCTCGGCTTTTTCACCTACCAGAACCTCGGCCGCGAGGAGGACCCGTCCTTCGTCATCAAGACGATGACGATCAGCGCGGCCTGGCCCGGCGCCTCCGTGGAAGAGACGACGCGGCAAGTGACCGAACGCATCGAACGCAAGCTGGAGGAGCTGGAATCGCTCGACTTCAGCCGCAGCGTCACGACGGCGGGCCAGACGCTGGTCTTCGTTAACCTGAAGCCGACGACGCGCGCCCGCGATGTGCCCGGTACCTGGCTGACGGTTCGCAACATGATCAATGACATCCGAGGGCAGTTCCCCTCCGGTGTTATCGGGCCTGCCTTCAACGACCGTTTCGGCGACGTCTTCGGCAACATCTATGCCTTCACCGCCGATGGCCTGACGCCGCGCCAACTGCGCGACTATGTCGAGGATGCCCGCACCCGTATCCTCACCGTGCCGAATGTCGGCAAGGTCGATCTGGTCGGCGCGCAGGACGAGGTGATCTATCTCGAATTCTCGACTCGCCAGCTTGCGGCGCTCGGCATCTCCACCCAGCAGGTTGTCTCGACGTTGCAGGCGCAGAACGCCATTGCACCCTCCGGCGTGGTCCAGGCCGGCGGTGAGCGCGTCAGCGTGCGCGTCGGCGGGCAGTTTTCCTCCGAAGCGAGCCTGCGCGACGTCAATCTGCGCGTCAACAATCGCTTCTTCCGCCTGAGCGATATCGCTACGATCACCCGCGGTTACGAGGACCCGCCGTCCAGTCTCTTCCGCTTCAACGGCGAGCCGGCGATCGGTCTTGCCATCGGCATGAAACAGGGCGCCAACCTGCTCGAATTCGGCGCGAAGGTGGAGAAGGAAATCGAAATCCTCTCGCATGACCTGCCCGTCGGCGTCGACGTGCATCTGGTTTCCGACCAGCCGAAGGTCGTCGAGGAGGCCGTGTCGGGCTTCACGCAAGCGCTGTTCGAGGCGGTCGCCATCGTTCTGATCGTCAGCTTTGTCAGCCTTGGCATCCGCGCCGGTCTCGTCGTGGCGCTCTCGATCCCGCTGACGCTCGCGATCACATTCGTCTTCATGTATTACGACGGCATATCGTTGCAGCGCGTGTCGCTCGGCGCGCTGATCATCGCGCTCGGCCTGCTGGTCGACGACGCCATGATCGCCGTCGAAATGATGGTGGCGCGGCTTGAGGCGGGCGACACGCTGCGCAAGGCGGCGACCTATGTCTATACCTCCACCGCCTTCCCCATGTTGACTGGCACCCTGGTGACGGTAGCGGGCTTCATCCCGATCGGCCTCAACAGCAGTGCCGCCGGCGAGTTCACCTTCAGCCTCTTCGTCGTCATCGCGATCTCGCTCGTCGTCTCCTGGGTGGTGGCTGTCATCTTCACGCCGCTGCTCGGCGTCACGATCCTGCCGAAGAGCATGAAGAGCCATCATGAGCAGAAGGGCTGGTTCGGCCGTACCTTCGCCCGCATCCTCGATGTCTGCATGCGCTGGAAGTGGACAACGATCGTCGCGACCGTGCTCATCTTTGTCCTCTCTGTCTTCGGTATGCGTTTCGTGCCGGAGCAGTTCTTCCCGTCTTCGGACCGTCCTGAGCTCGTCATCGACTGGGCCCTGCCGCAGAATGCCTCGATTGCCGAGACCAATGCGCAGATTGCCAAGTTCGAAGAGGAGAAGCTGAAGGGCAATCCCGATATCGAGCGCTGGTCGTCTTATGTCGGGGAAGGGGCCGTGCGCTTCCTGCTGTCCTTCGACGTGCAGCCGCCGTCGCCGGCCTTCGGCCAGACGGTCATCGTCAGCAAGGACCTCGAGGCGCGGGATCGCCTGAGGGCCGACCTTCAGGACTATTTGCGCAAGACCTTCGTCGGCACCGACGCGCTGGTCAAACTGCTCGATATCGGCCCGCCGGTGGGGCGACCGATCCAGTATCGCATCAGCGGTCCCGATATCCAGGAGGTGCGCAGCCACGCGCTGGCCTTCGGCGAAGTGCTCGGCAAAAACACCCGTCTCGGCGATATCGTCTATGACTGGAACGAGCCGGCGCGCGTCGTGAAGGTCGATGTTCTCCAGGACAAGGCCCGCCAGCTCGGCGTGACCTCGCAGGATATTGCCTCGGCGCTAAACGGCGTCACCGGCGGCACCACCGTCACCCAGATTCGCGACGACGTCTATCTGATCGATGTCATCGGCCGGGCGCGGGCGGTGGAGCGCGAATCCATCGAGACCCTGCGTCAGTTGCAGCTGCCCACGGCAAACGGTACCTCGGTGCCGCTCGCCGCTGTCGCGAACTTCCGCTACGAGATGGAGCAGCCCGTCGTGTGGCGCCGCTCGCGCCAGCCGACCATCACCGTCAAGGCGAGCATTACGGGCGGTGTGCAGCCGGCGACGATCGTCTCGCAGATGGACAAGGACGTCGCGAGCTTCCGCGAAACGCTGCCCTCCGGCTACCAGATCACAGTCGGCGGTTCGGTGGAGGAAAGCGCCAACAGCCAGGCGCCGATCGTTGCGGTCGTGCCGCTGATGCTGTTTGCGATGGCCACCATCCTGATGCTGCAGTTGCAGAGCTTCTCACGGCTGTTCCTCGTCTTCGCCGTGGCGCCGCTTGCGTTGATCGGGGTGGTCATAGCGCTGCTCGGCAGTGGCGCGCCGCTCGGTTTCGTAGCGATCCTCGGCGTGCTGGCGCTGATCGGCATCCTCATCCGCAACTCGGTCATCCTTGTCGTGCAGATCGAGGATCTGAGGCGGGAGGGTATGCCTGCGTGGGCGGCGGTTCGCGAGGCGACGGAGCACCGCATGCGGCCTATCATGCTGACGGCAGCGGCGGCGAGCCTGGCGCTCATCCCCATTTCACGCGAAGTCTTCTGGGGACCGATGGCCTATGCCATGATGGGCGGCATCATTGTCGGCACGGTACTGACGCTGCTTTTCCTGCCGGCGCTGTATATTGCCTGGTTCCGTATCAAGCCGGAAGAACGTCAGGAGTCTGTCGCTCAGTCGGCGCCGATCGAGGCCTCGTAACGCTCTCTCAATTTCGCCCACATCCCTCGAAAGGGTCGGGCAAGGCACGGTTCCGAAAAGGAGCCGTGACTTAAGTGTAGCTGATTCCATCGGACTGGCTGCGGCCGGCGTGCTGATCCTTGTTATCGGGGTGGAGCGGTTGCGTTCTTTTTGTCGCACCCGCCATTAAAAAGCCGGTGGAAAAAGTTGATTTTGAACACAAACGGGCAAGGCCGCTTTTCAGGCTGTAACGAATGTGCAAGGGATTTGCTCCATGGTGTCGGCGGGGGCCGTGAGTGTGCATGATTGGGACAAGGTTTGGTCATGGGACTTGACGAAACGTCTGAACTGCATGTCTATGCCGATCCGGCGTGGCGAGCGGCCGGTTCTTGCCTCGTGTCTATGAAGACGCGGTCAACAGGAAATGCAGTGTGATGATCGGAATTGAAGACGTGAATGGGCCGCGCAGGGCGTTGAGCGTATTTACGCGTATTCTTGCGGCCGGTACGGTGTTGACGCTGGCCGGTTGCGTGGTCCCGAATGACGGACCGCTGACCCAGGAAGTGCTTTCCGCCGGCGCAGGCGGCAAGACCTACGAAATTCCCCAGACCAAGCTCATCTTCGACGTCGTCGATATCGACCAGCGCGTCGCCAATGGCGTCAATGCCGGCGTTCGCCAGGGCTTGTCCAGCACCTTCGGCTTCGGTGGCGGCGGCAGCACGCCGGTCATCGGTGTCGGCGACCGTCTGGAAGTCACGATTTTCGAAGCAGGTCCCGATGGCCTCTTCTCGACCGTCGAGCGTAAGTCGACGACGATCCCTGTCGTTGTGCAGCCGGATGGTCATGGCCAGATTCCGTATGTCGGATCCGTGCGTTTCGCCGGTATGACCATCGATTCAGCCCGCGCGACGATCGTCGATGCGCTTAAAGCGAAGGCGGTCGAGCCCGACGTCATCGTAGCTATGGCGGACAACGCGTCGCGCACTGTTTCGGTGCAGGGCGATGTGAACAAATCGACGATCGTGCCGCTCGGCCTGAACGGCGTTCACCTCAGCGAGGTGATCGCCATGGCGGGCGGCGCGTCAAAGCAGCCTTACGACACCTATGTCAGCCTGAAGCGCGGTGGTCGCTCGCGCTCGGTTCTGCTGCAGACGGTCATCGACAATCCGAAGGAAGACATCTACGTCAAGCCGGACGATCAGATCTACGTCAGCTACGACCCGCAGACCTTCTCGGCGCTGGGCCAGACGGAGAAGAGCGGCAAGATTCCGTTCAACGCCGCCAAGCTCAGCCTCGTCGAGGCCGCAGCGCTTGCCGGCGGCGGCAATATCGCGACGGCTGACCCCAAGGGCTATTTCGTCTTCCGTTACGAAAACGAAAACGTCTATCGCAGCGTTGTCGGCGACGATCGCTTCCGTGATCTGATCTCGCGCGGCATGGCACCGGATGGTGAAGGCCGTTATCCGATCGTCTATCGCCTCGATCTCGGCGCGACGCAGAGCTACATCATTGCGCAGAACTTCCCCGTGCGGAACAAGGACGTGATCTATCTTTCGCGGCATGTCGCAACGGATCTGGCGAAGTTCCTGAGTATTCTTTCCAGCGGGTCCAGCGCAGCCTATAATATTCAACGCACTGCCAGGGCGCTCTAAACGCGTTGTGCTGCCATCCGCAGTGTCGAAAACGCTGCGGATGGCCGGTGGTAGGCGTTCGATCGATAGGGAGCTGGATGGTCGGGCGGGCACGCAAAACCTATGCGCTTCTTTCGCATGGCCTCTGGCGACAGCGGAACGATATTGCGCGTTTGCTTGACGCTGATATTGTCGCATGGCCCTTTGTTCTTACCAACAGGATCGATGGTTTCATCGGTTGGGGGCGGCGGCCGTCTGGCATGCGTGCCGTTCAGCTTGCCAAGCGGTTCGGCAAGGAGATCCTTACGCTTGAGGATGGCTTCCTGCGGGGCTTTGCACCGGGGCAGGCCGAACCAAGCCACTCCTATGTGATCGACCGGCAGGGTATCTATTTCGAGACACGGCATCCAAACGATCTCGAAAACCTGCTGGCGCAGCCACAGACGGATCCATTGGCGCTGGAGCGGGCACGTCGTCTGATGGCGTGGCTGCGGGAGGAGCGCCTCTCCAAATACAACAACAGTCCACTCGTAACCCCGGCAGTCGCCGGTGTGCCGCAGGGCCGCCCGTTCGTGCTCCTCGTCGATCAGGTCGCAGGTGACGCCTCCATTGCCGGTGCTGGTGCTGATGCCGAACGTTTCCAGCTTATGCTGGAGCATGCCGCCGCGTCCAATCCGGACAAGACGCTTGTCGTGCGCACCCATCCAGCTGCCGGCGAAAAAAGCCTGCTGCGCCAAGCTGCAGCGGCGCTTGGTTTGGCAATCGTTGTGCCCGAGCGCATGAACCCCTGGCCTTTGCTGGAAGAGGCCGACGGCGTCTATACCGTGTCGAGCCAGCTCGGCTTCGAAGCGCTAATGGCCGGCCGTCCGGTTCATTGCTTTGGCTCCACCTATTATTCCGGCCGGGGTCTGACGGAGGATCACGGGGAACTCAATGTGGCTAAGGGGCCGGCCTCTCTGGAGCAAGTTTTTCACGCGGCCTTTCTTGATTACACGCGCTATCTGGACCTGCATACAAGGCAGCTTTGTTCTGCGGAATGCGCCATCGAGCAGGCGATCACCCTACGCAACCAACGCTCCCGTTTGACACGCAAGGTGTTTACAGCCGGGTTCTCGCCATGGAAGCGCCGCGCCATGACGCCGTTCCTGAAGGGCATGGCGGGGGATCCCGTTCACCTGCGCTCCATGGAGGCCGCCGTGCGGGCCGCACAGGCTGCGGGTGGTATCGTGGCCGTGTGGGGCAGTGACAAGCCCTTGCCCGATACGGCGCCGGCGATCCGCCTCGAGGATGGCTTCATCCGTTCGAAGGGGCTCGGCGTGGCGTTGACGCTTCCTTCCTCCATCGCCATCGATGACGATCATGTCTACTATGACGCACGCGGCGCGAGCCGCCTCGAAACCCTGATCGAGGAAGGCGTGTTTGACGAGCGCCTGTTGGCCCGCGCACGCAGCCTCGCCCGCCTTTTGATCGAGCGCGGTGTCTCGAAGTATAATCTTGGCACCGCTGCAAACTTGCCTGTCGTGGCTGAGGGGCGGATGAAGATCCTCATTCCAGGTCAGGTGGAGAAGGATGCCTCCATCCGCTACGGGTCGCCCGAAGTACGATCCAATGCCGCCCTCGTCACGGCAGTGCGGCAGCTCTATCCCGATGCCTTCATCGTTTACAAGATGCACCCCGATGTGGTCTCCGGTGTGCGGGGCGGCGGCGATGCGCCGAGTGATGCGGACCGAATCGCCTTGGATGGTGACGTCCTTCAGTGGATCGCCTGGGCTGATCGTGTGGAGACCATGACGTCGCTGACCGGGTTTGAAGCGCTTCTGCGCGGCAAAATGGTCGGAGTGCATGGCATGCCGTTTTATGCCGGCTGGGGCCTCACCGAAGACCGCCTTGCTATCCCGCGCCGGCGGCGCAGGATCGATTTCGACATGCTCGTGGCTGCGAGCCTCATTCTCTATCCGCTCTATGTGCATCCTCTAAGCGGTCTTCCATGCCGGCCGGAAGACCTTGTCACGGAGATTTCCGGTGGCGCCACGAAAAAGTCCGGTCCGTTGGGCATGCTTTTTTTAGGTGCGGCGCAACAAATAAACCGGTTGGGGGTCTTGTTGCGCGACTCCCGGTTGCGGTAGTATAGCAACCATAAGGTGGAGATGTCGTGCCGATTGGATCATGGGGATTGTTGCCCGTCCACATCGCATGGGGGATTTTTGGGGAAGCGCGGCTGATGCAATTGCTAAAGAGGCAGCTTTGTGCCATGACGGATGCTTCTAGCATCATTCCGAGTTGAGCCAGCCTGTCATGACTGAGCAGCATGATAAAGATTTGAAGGCCGGTCGATTTGAGTCCGATAGTGCTTCATCAATTGGCTCGCGCCTGATAAATCTTTCATTGCGTCGCAAATTTTCGAAGCGTTTCCCTTCGAAAAGTGCGCCGCGTGTGCTTTTGTTGCAGGGGCCGGTCGGCCCGTTCTTCCGGAAAGTGCAAAATCTTCTCAATCAAAACGGCTTCGAAGCTTGGCGCGTTTGCTTCAATGCTGGCGACCGGCTTTTTGCGCGTGGTAGCCAGAATCTACATTTTTCGGGTACCGCGGACGCTTGGCGTGAATGGTTCACGGAGATTGTCGGCGAACACGGTTTCGATTATGTTGTTCTTTTCGGCTGCGAGCGTGAAATCCACAAGATTGCGCGCGAGCAATGTGTTGTGCTCGGCGTTCCGGTTCTCTGTCTTGAAGAGGGCTATATTCGTCCCGGTTTCGTGACGATGGAATTGGGTGGTAACAACTGGCGCTCTCCTATCATGGGCAAGCTGCCGGAAGAGGGTGACTCCGACGCTCTCGTCGAGCGGCCGAAGGGGGTAAGCTACCCTTCTTCATTCGGTGCAATGGCAACCTATGCCTATACTTATTTCGCCGTTCGGGGTGTGTTTTCTAAGCTGAGCGAGCGCAAGCTTTTTCACAAGCCTAAGCGTTCATTCGTCCGGGAGATGTTTTACTGGATCAAGAACTACTATCGAAAGTTCAGCAATCTCGGCCGAAACTACCGCAGCATGGAGCGCTTGCTTGAGCATCATGACAAACGTTACTATCTGGTACCGTTGCAGGTTCATGACGACGGTCAGCTTGGTGCTGCTGCGAGCGGTTGGAGCAATCAGAAACTCATTCTGAAATCGATCGTATCCTTTGCGCGGAATGCGCCGGCGGCGTGCCAGCTTGTGTTCAAGATTCATCCCATGGAACGCGGGCATAGCCAAGATAGCCAATTCATCCGCCAAGTGAGCGTTCTTAATAATGTTGCGGACCGTGTTCATATCCTTGATGGCGGCTCACTAGGACTTCTGACCCGGCATTCTGCCGGTATGGTTACGATCAACAGCACATCCGGCCTGTCTGCTTTGCTGCATGGTGTTCCACTTGCTGTCCTGGGACAAGCTTTTTACCGTCATCCAAATCTCGCCTTTTGTGTAAAGAAAGGCATTGAGCTTGATCAGTTCTGGTCATCCGGTCATGTGGCTCCAGCGAGCCTTCGTCGCGAGTATCTGAATTGGATCACCCGGAAGTGTTTGCAGCCTGGTGATTTTTACGCTTATGAGGGAATGGAGGTCGCTGCGAGTTCGCTTCTGGCAAAGCTTCGCGAGCTTGATGAAGTGTCAGGATCAGTGAGTCAGCTGCGTTTGCAGGCTGATGTCGTTGACTACACATCCGAGCGCTTTCGCGCTGCTCAAAGAGCAAAAAACTGATTCCTTTGTGATAAATAAAAGAATAGGCCATTAGGCCGATTTTGATCGCGCCGCAGTAGAGCGCAGAATTTCCTCATGGACCTGAATAGCCTCTTCAATATCATTGAAGAACGTCAGTTGGCCGTTGTGCATCACGCCGCCTATGTCGCAGAACGAGCGGAGCAAGCCGGCAGAGTGTGAAACGAGCAAGAGGGAGGCATTTTCTCGTCGCTGCTCGAAGACTTCCTTACATTTCTTCTTGAACGTGGAGTCACCAACGGCAATTACCTCATCGATCAGAAAATACTCGAACTCGATCGCCATGCAAATGCCGAACGCAAGCCGCGCCTTCATGCCGGCGGAGTAGGTCTTGACCGGCATATCCAGATAAGGCCCCAGTTCCGAAAACTCCGTGACGAAATCGAGCACTTTGTTGCGCGGCTTGCCGTAGATATCGGCAATGAAGCGGGTGTTCTGGGCGCCTGTGAGCTTGCCATGAACGCCGCCATTGAAACCTAGAGGCCAAGAGATCCTGCCTTCACGCAGAATACGTCCGGAATCCGGCATTTCACTACCAGAAATCATCCGCATCATGGTGGATTTGCCCGCGCCGTTTCTGCCGAGGATGCCGATATTGATGCCCGGAGGAAAGGTCGCGGTGAAGCTTTCAAGGATAGTCTTCTTGCCACCGTCAGGGCGAGGGTAGGCCTTACTGACCTTATCAAAGATAATCATGAGCTGATGATTCTTCTACGAAAGATACGCTCAAGGCTCAGGGCAGTTGCAAGCAAACCGGTAGAAAGGCCAAGCAGGTATTCCTTGCTGAGCAGCGGGTTGTAATCGAGATAGGTCGACGTCCGGAACCACTCGACGCAGTGCACGAACGGGTTCCACCAAAGAATGGCCTGAAATTCTGGCGGCGTTTCAGTCGGCAAGAAGAAAACCCCCGACATCAGCATTAGTGGCATGTTCAGTACGTTGAGAAATGTATCATAGCGAGGAACAAGACCGCTGACCGTGGCATTAAAAGCAGCAAAGGCAAGCGCAAAATACAGAATCGCCAGCAGGCATTCGGCGAATTGGGCGGGATAGACGATAACCGAGCGGTCCATTGTGAGGGAAAGCCCTCCCATGAACAACCAGCAGATAATGAGCCAGATCGTCGTTTCGGTGAGGAACGTGGCGATGATGGTATCCAGCGGACGGACAAGTGGATACGTCAACATCGGCTGATTGCTGATGATCCCCCGTTCTGACTTGCGTGCAATGCCGCGTGTCATTCGAAAACCGAAAATACCGGTGAGAACGAAAAGAATCGCATTATCGCCGAAGGGAATCCGAGTGCCCATCGACGCGTGGATGGCGAGATAGATGCCAACATAGGCCATGGGCTCTAGCAGAACCCATATGAAGCCAATGCGACTTTCGCCGAAGCGCGTCACTGCGCTCCTCACGACAAGCGCGGCGATAACCCGCATGTTCTCGTTAAGGGCATAAGCAAAACTTTTTTCAGTTGCTATCTTCATCGTACCGCTCGGTTTCAGGCGCCGTCAGATCGCATGATCCTTGACGGAGCGGAAGACGAAGTAGCCGATGAGCCAGAAGCCGAATGAAGCCAAGAAAACAATACCCGTGTTCAGGACGCTGAACGGATAAAGGGCAACTTCCGGTTCGCGTGGCGGCACATAGACGGCGAAATACCGTTCCTGCTTCTGCGCCTCCTGCATGGATGTTTCCAGCGCAGCGAGGGAGGCCGTATAGGCTTTCACCGCAAACTCCTGCTCGACGCCGAGTTCGGAGAAACGACTGATCATCTGAGGCAAAGCGTTAGACGTATCGGCGCCCGCGCGCGTCCTTTTGCCATCATCAGGCTGGCCTTTTGCCTCACCGGTAAGGCGCTTTTTCTGCTCGACCAATTGCGCTTCCAGCGCGCTGATATTGCGTTCGATCACCCTGGCAGAAGGCGCATCGCTACTGACAGTATCGACGAGTGCCTTATAGCGTGTGCGAAGGTTTGCCAGTTCCTGCTCGAGCGAACTGATGATTGTCGCTTCCATCGTTGCAACCGCCGTCGGATCGACCGCCTGCTCGGTTATCTGCAACTCAGTCATCTGCTTGCGAATGTTGCGTAATCTTTCTTCGGAGCGCGCCACCTGCTGGTTTGCAGCCTCGACGACCTGCTGGCGCGACTTCTCCGATAGAGCGTTCACAAGATGCTCAGAAACCGATAGGATAGACTGAGCAATCTGCTTGGCGTCACTCGGCGAGAACGCGAAAACGCGCATCGTCACGTTTCCGGTGGTGGCGTTATAGCTGACATTCACCATGTTGCGCCAGTAATCGCGGAACTCATCCAGCGAACGCGTTCCGTTCTCGCGATAGAGGAAATCGATAGTTGGGCGGGAATATACCGTCCGAATATCGACGCCTGTCTGTGACTTTATATCGGGTAGAATCTGGGCGGAATGAATGTAATCGGCCACGATATAAGAATCCCCAGATTGCGCTCCCCCGCCGACTAAGGCTGGCAATCCCAGTGCACCGAGAGAGGCCTGCCCGGCGCCGCGAACTGAAAATTGCGTTTCAACGACATATTGTGGGCTGGCGATGAAGGCGAAGTAAAGCGCGGTCAGGATCGTGGGGATCGCCACGACGAGGCCGAAGGAAATCGGCGTCCATGGGAGCTGACGCTTCCGCTTCGGCATTTCAGGCAGCGTCAGAATGGTCTTGACGATATCGGCTGCTTTACGCGCGCGCGCGCCAAGCTCTTCTTCGTCATCTGCGAGCGCAACCGCGGGGCGCTTTGCCGGAGGCGCCTTTTTCAGAGGCACGACTTTTTTGTCGCTGGCGCGCTGTTGCGCGCGCTGCTTGGCGATATCAAGCAGGCTGCTGGCTCCAGTGGCGACGTGGGGCTGGGCTTCCGCCGGCTCGGGGGTCTTTTCTTCTTTCACGTCGAACCACTCTTTCCTGAGAAAACGGTTAGTCGCCTAAATGCTTGTCTTCGGCAGATTATTCGAAATAACCTTTACAGACAACAAAAATGCCGTGGGCTATGCCGCAGAGCAGCCCTGCAATCAAGGTTTTTTCGCATTTGTGTCCTCTCAAACGCGTGCTTTCTCCTCAAGCAATCGGGTTATTTTATGACCCGCCGGCCTTGCGCCAGTCGGCACCGGAGGCGATGAAATTCGGGTTGGCGAAGTCGGTGTCGTGGAGTTGGTTGCGTTTGCCATAAGCAAGCGAGGCGCCATCGAGGGTGCGGGTTTGGCCTCCAGCGGCGCGCAGCACGGCGTCACCTGCGGCGGTATCCCATTCCATGGTGCGGCTAAAGCGGGGATAGACGTCGGCTAGACCTTCGGCGACGAGGCAGAACTTCAGCGAGGAGCCGATCGCGGTGCAGGCTTCGACGCCGTGATCATCCAGGAAGCGGGCGGTCTCGGGCGTGTCGTGCGAGCGGCTCGCGACGGCGGTCAGCGCCTTGCCGCGGCCGCGACAGCCGATATCCTGACGGTTGGCGAGGGTGTGACCATCTGCCACGGTGAAGCGTTCGGCACGGCCATCAACGGCAATGAAGCCGGAGGCCAGCGCCGGGGCATAAACGATACCGGCGATTGGTGCGTCCGATTCGATCAGGGCGATGTTGACGGTGAACTCGTTGCGGCCGGCGACAAACTCCTTGGTGCCATCGAGAGGGTCCACGAGGAAGAACAGGCCGCCGGAAATGTCAGGCACCCGGCCGGCGGCAACCGCCTCTTCGGCAACGACTGGAATATCGGGAAAATACCGGGCAAGCGCCTCGAGAATCACGCTCTCGGCTTCCTCATCCGCTTGTGTCACAGGAGAGCTGTCGGGCTTGAAGTGCACATCGGGGCCGGTATTGTGAACGGCCATGATGGCACGGCCTGCGGCGAGCGCGGCACTTTCCATCACGCGTTTCAGCTCTGTTGCCTTTGCCTGCATCGTTTCCGGCCTTTCTGCTTCTGGCTTAGCCGCGGCGTTGCCGGAAAGCAAATACTGCATGTGGAAACCGCGCGGGACTTTCGCCATGGTCTTGCCGTTTGTGCTGCATATGCGAATGTGGCGCGACTGATCTGGGATATCTCATGCGTTACTCTGCCCTTTCGATCCTGAAACAAGCCTTTGCCGGAAATCTCGGCTGGAAGCCGGTCTGGCGGGAGCCGGAGCCGAAGGCGCATTACGATGTAATCATCGTCGGTGGCGGCGGGCATGGTCTCGCGACAGCCTATTATCTCGCTAAGGAATTCGGCATCCGCAATGTCGCGGTCATCGAGAAGGGCTATCTCGGCTCCGGCAATGTCGGCCGCAACACGACGATCGTGCGGTCGAACTACATGCTGCCGGGTAACGAGCCCTTCTACGAGTTCTCGCTGAAACTCTGGGAGGGCCTGGAGCAGGGCCTTAACTACAATGTGATGCTGTCGCAGCGCGGCATCATCAGCCTCTTTCATAATGACGGTCAGCGCGATCATTATATCCGCCGCGGCAACGCCATGATGATGGAGGGGGTTGCGGCAGAGCTTCTCGACCGCGAAACGCTGAAGGGCATGCTGCCCTTCCTGAATTTCGAGCACGGACGCTTCCCGATCATCGGCGGCCTGTTGCAGCGCCGGGCGGGAACCGCACGGCATGATGCCGTCGCCTGGGGTTTCGCACGCGGGGCCGACCGGCTGGGCGTCGATCTTATCCAGAACTGCGAAGTCACCGGCATCCGCCGAGAGAACGGCGTCGTCACCGGCGTCGAAACGACGAAGGGCTTCATCGGCTGCAACAAGCTGGCGCTGGCGGCGGCGGGCAATTCCTCGCGCGTCGCAGAGATGGCGGGGCTGAAGCTGCCGCTGGAAAGCCATGTGCTGCAGGCCTTCGTGACGGAGGGCCTGAAGCCTTGCATCGATCACGTCATCACCTATGGCGCGGGACATTTCTATATCTCGCAGTCGGACAAGGGCGGGCTGGTCTTCGGCGCGGAGATCGACGGCTATTCCTCCTATGCGCAGCGCGGCAACCTTGCGACGGCCGAGCATGTGATGGAGGAGGGGGTGACGATGATCCCCGGTCTTTCTCGCGTGCGGGTGCTGCGCAGCTGGGGCGGGGTCATGGACATGTCGATGGATGGCTCGCCGATTATCGACCGGACGTCCATCGAAAATCTCTATCTCAATTGCGGTTGGTGCTACGGCGGCTTCAAGGCGACACCGGCCTCCGGCTTCTGCTTCGCGCATCTCCTGGCCAAGGGCGAGAGCCACCATGTGGCGCGCGCGCTGCGGCTCGATCGTTTCGAGCGCGGCTTCCCCATCGACGAGGCGGGTGCCGGCACCCAGCCCAACCTGCATTGAGCTGAACCATGGCAAGCCTGATTTCCTGCCCGCATTGCGGCACGCGCCCCAAGGAAGAGTTTTTCATCCGCGGGGATGCCACGCCCGTTCGCCCGGCGCTGATGGCGGCCGAGGAGGTGTGGCATGACTATGTGCATCTGCGCGCCAATCCGCGCGGCCGCATTCGCGAGCATTGGCAGCATGTTGCCGGCTGCCGGCGCTGGCTGGTGGTGGAGCGGGACAACTTTACCCATGAGGTGTTCGGCGTCACCGATGCGGCCAAGGCCGGGGAGGGCGCACGATGACCGCCTATCGCCTTGCCTCCGGCGGTCTTGTCGATCGCAGCCATGGCATCCGTTTCACCTTCGATGGCGCGACCCTCACGGGCCATGCCGGCGATACGCTGGCTTCGGCCTTGCTGGCCAATGACACGCTGCTTGTCGGCCGCAGCTTCAAATATCATCGCCCGCGCGGCATCGTGACCGCTGGCCCCTCCGAGCCGAACGGGCTGGTGACGATCGGCAGCGGCGTGCGGCGCGATCCGAATACCAGGGCGACGGTTGCCGAGCTCTACGACGGTCTGGAGGCTCGCAGCCAGAACCGTTGGCCGAGCCTTGCCTATGACATCGGCGCCGTGAACAACTTGATGTCGCGGTTCCTCTCGGCCGGGTTCTACTACAAGACCTTCATGTGGCCGGCCGCCTTCTGGGAAAAGGTCTATGAACCGCTGATCCGCCGCGCCGCCGGCCTCGGCCGCACCGACCTGCCGCGCGATCCTGACAGCTACGAGAAGAGCTGGGCGCATTGTGACCTGCTCGTCGTCGGCTCCGGCCCGGCGGGCCTGTCAGCGGCGCTCGTCGCAGCTCGTTCGGGTCTGCGTGTCATCCTTGCCGAGCAGGATTTCGTTTTTGGCGGTGCGCTGCTTTCTGAGGCGATGCCCATCGGCGGCGAGCCGGCCTATGTCTTCGCCCGCCGCGTGGTCGAGGAACTGCAAAGCAGCCCCAATGTCACGCTCCTGCCGCGCACCACGGTATTCGGCTGGTACGACGACAATGTTTTCGGCGCAGTCGAGCGCGTCCAGAAGGGCGTCGCCGTCGTCGATGCGACAAAGCCTGTCGAGCGGATGTGGCGCATCGTGGCGAAACACGCGATCCTTGCGACCGGGGCCGAGGAGCGGCCGCTGGTGTTCGGCGGCAATGATCGGCCGGGCATTCTCACGGCAAGTGCGGTCAGCACCTATGCCAACCGGTTCGGCGTCGCGGCCGGCGAGTCCGTCACCGTTTTCACCAATGGCGCGTCCGGGTATCGTACGGCACGCGATCTGGCGGCACAGGGCGTCGAGATCGCGGCGCTGATCGATAGCCGCCCGGCATCTGGGGATATTGCACCTGCCGGTGTGCGCCTGCTACGCGGCGGCGCGATCGTCGATACGAAGGGCCGCCACCGCGTGCGCGCCGTCGTCGCCGATCGCGGCGGTTTCGAAGAGCTGATCGCCTGTGATGCGGTCGCTATGTCCGGCGGCTGGAGCCCGGTCATCCATCTCGCCTGCCAGCGCGGCGGCAAGCCGGTCTGGTCGGAGGCGCTTCAGGCGTTCATGGCACCCGATGTTGGCTCAGGGCTTGTTATGGCCGGCGCTGCGGCGGGGCACTATCTGCTTTCCGAATGTTTTGACGACGGTGCGCGCAAGGCTTCGGCCGTTGTGGAAGCGGTCGGCCGGTCGGTGTCCGGTGTCGAACAGCCCGTAATCGGCGAGGAAGCCGACCCATCCTTCACGGCGCTCTGGCACGTGCCGGGCGCGAAATCCAAGGCCTTTGTCGATTTCCAGAACGACGTGCACACCAAGGACCTGGGCCTTGCCGTGCGCGAGGGCTTTGGCCATGTCGAGCATGCCAAGCGCTATACGACGGGCGGCATGGCGACGGACCAGGGCAAGCTCGGCAATATCAACGCCATCGGCATTCTCGCGGGCATGCGCGGGGTCAGCCCCGCTGAAGTCGGCACCACAACCTTCCGTCCGTTCTACACGCCGGTGTCCTTCGGGGCGATGGCCGGCGCATCGATCGGCGAACATGCCATGCCCACCCGCCGCTCGCCGTTGCATGGCTGGGCGGCGCGCAACGGCGCGGTCTTCATCGATGCTGGCTTGTGGTATCGCTCCTCCTGGTTCCCGAAGGCCGTTGAGAAGAGCTGGCGCGAGAGCGTCGATCGCGAAGTGCGCAACGTGCGCGAAAACGCGGGCCTGTGCGATGTCTCGACGCTCGGCAAGATCGAAGTGTTTGGACCCGATGCGGCCGAATTCCTCAACCGGCTCTACTGCAATCCCGTGCTGAAACTGCCCGTCGGCAAGGCCCGCTACGGCCTGATGCTGCGCGAGGACGGCATGGTCTATGACGACGGCACCGTAAGCCGGCTCGGCGACGAGCATTTCTTCGTCACCACCACGACGGCGATGGCCTCCGGCGTGCTCTCGCACATGGAATTCGCCGCGCAGGTGCTGTGGCCGGATTTGCGCGTGCGCTTCCTCTCCGTCTCCGACCAGTGGGCGCAGATGTCGATCGCCGGGCCGAAGGCGCGCACCATCCTGCAGGCCGTGGTCGAGGACGACATTTCCAACGCATCCTTCCCGTTCCTGGCGGCGCGCGAGGTGCGGCTGAAGGGTAATCTCAAGGCGCGGCTGTTCCGCATCTCATTTTCGGGGGAGCTTGCCTATGAGCTGGCGGTACCGGCCGGACATGGCGAAGCGGTGGCCGATGCGCTGATGCGGGCCGGCGCCTCGCACGGTATCTGCGCGTATGGCGTGGAGACGCTGAATGTGCTGCGCCTCGAAAAGGGCCATGTCACCCATGCCGAACTCGACGGGCGCGTGACACCCGACGACGCCGGCCTTGGCCGTATGATGGGCACGAGCAAGGCTGATTTCATCGGCAAGCGCCTCTCCACTCGCTTCGGCCTGACGGCGGCGGACCGGATGCAACTGGTCGGCCTTAAATCGGTGGAGCCGGAGAAGGACATGCGGGCCGGCGCGCATCTCTTGAAGGATGGCGTCAAGCCCTCGACGATCAATGACCAGGGCTGGGTCAGCTCCACCTGTTTCTCGCCGACGCTCGGCGGTCACATCGCGCTGGCCTTCCTGAAATCCGGCCGCGAACGCTATGGCGAGAAAATCGTGGTCTGGGATCAGCTGCGCGGCGTGGAGACCTTTGCCGAGGTCTGCGATCCCGTCTTCGTCGATCCCGAAAACACCAAGCTGATGGCGTGAGGTAGAGGCGATGGCTTACGAATATCAGGCGGTGCATGCCCTCGACGGAACGATCGGCGCGATTGCCGAGCGGCGGGCGAATCATCTCTCCGTGCATCGCACGACGGCCGTCGCCATGGTGCTCGCTGTTCCCGGCCAAACGGCCGAGGCCGCCGGCATTCTTTTGTCGAGCGGTGAGTTCGAGGCGCGCTTCTCCGGTCCCGGTGAATGGCTCGTCCTGTCGGAGGTGCATGCGCCGGAAACGCTGGCCGCCGAGCTTTCCGTCCGGCTCGGCGATTTCGCCTTCGTCGTCGATCAGAGCCATGGCCGGGTCGTACTGACCTTGTCGGGGCCGGATGCCGCCCGCATCCTTGCAAACGGCATTGCGGTCGATCTGCATGCGGATGCCTTCCCGGTCGGGCGCGCGGCGAATGTGCTGTGCAGCCATCTTTCGATCAACCTTGCCCGTACCGGAAACGAGAGTTTCGACCTCGTGGTGATGCGCAGCTTCGCCGAGGCTCTGGTCGATGATCTCAAGGTGATGGCGCGTAGCCACGACCTGTCCGTGGATTTCGCGACGCGCTGACGACGGTCCGCGCGCCGCTGCCCGACATCCAAAATCGACAAAGCGACATGAGGTTTCGCACCACGGGCTTGTGAGGCCTCCGGGGGACAAAATAGGCTGTGCTTCTTCTGCAGCACGAAGTTCCCTTTAACCCGCCAAGCCGGAGTTTTTCATGAAGAGCCATGCAAGGGTCGTCGTCATCGGGGGCGGCGTCGTCGGCTGTTCCGTCCTGTATCACCTCACCAAATTCGGCTGGACCGATGTCGTGCTCGTCGAACGCTCGGAACTGACCTCCGGCTCGACCTGGCACGCCGCCGGGGGCATGCACACGATCAACGGCGATCCCAACGTCGCCAAGCTGCAGAAATACACGGTGGAGCTCTACAAGGAGATCCAGGACTATTCCGGCCAGGATATCGGCCTGCACATGACGTCGGGCATGATGCTCGCGTCGACCAAGGACCGTTTCGACTGGATGAAGTCGATCCTTGCCAAGGGCCGTTACATGGGGCTGGACGCGCATCTGCTGACGCCGAAGGAAGCGCACGACCTGATGCCGCTGCTCGACCCCGACCAGTTTGTCGGTGCGGTGTTCGATCCCGTCGAAGGCCATCTCGATCCCTACGGCACGACGCATGCCTACGCGAAATCGGCCAAGAAGAACGGCGCGGACATCTATCTGCACACCAAGGTGGAAGACCTCGTGCAGCGCGAGGACGGCAGCTGGCGCGTCATCACCAATAAGGGCGAGATCATCGCCGAGCATGTCGTCAATTGCGGCGGCCTCTGGGCGCGCGAGGTCGGCCGCATGGTCGGTCTTGAACTGCCGGTTCTGGCCATGGAACACATGTATCTCATCACCGAGGACATGCCGGAGGTGATCGAGTTCAACCAGACGCGTGGCAAGGAACTGATGCACTGCGTCGACTTCGACGGGGAAATCTATCTCCGCCAGGAGCGCAACGGCATGCTGATGGGCACCTATGAAAAGGCCTGCCGTCCCTGGTCGCCGCTCAACACGCCCTGGGATTTCGGCCACGAACTGCTTGCAGAAGACATCGAGCGCATCACGCCGGAGCTGGAAGTCGGTTTCCGCCACTTCCCGGCCTTCAACAAGGCAGGCATCAAGAAGGTCATCAACGGCCCCTTCACCTTCTCGCCGGATGGCAATCCGCTCGTCGGCCCGGTGCGCGGCATGACGAATTTCTGGTCGGCCTGCGCGGTCATGGCCGGTTTCAGCCAGGGCGGCGGCGTGGGGCTGGCGCTCGCCAACTGGATGATCAACGGCGATCCCGGTTTCGACGTCTTCGCCATGGATGTCGCGCGCTATGGTGATTTCGCGACACTCGGCTACACCAATGCCAAGGTGCGCGAAAACTATTCCCGCCGCTTCTCCATCCGCTATCCGAACGAGGAGCTGCCGGGCGGACGCCCGCTGCTGACCACGCCGATCTATGACAAGCTCAAGGCCGCCGGTGCTGTCTTCGGCGCCTCCTACGGTCTCGAAGCGCCGCTGTGGTTCGCGCCCGAGGGCGTCGAGGATCATTTCTCCTGGCGCCGCTCGACGGATTTCGACACGGTCGGCGCGGAGGCCAAGGCCGTGCGTGAAAGCGTCGGACTGATGGAGACGTCGGGCTTTGCGAAATATGCGGTGAAGGGCAGGGGTGCCGAAGCCTGGCTCGACCGGCTGCTGACCTGTCGCATTCCGGCGATCGGCCGCATGACGCTCGCGCCTATGCTGAAGGACGACGGCAAGCTGATCGGCGATTTCACGCTGGCCAAGCTCGGCGAGGGCGATTTCCTGCTCATCGGCTCCGGCATCGCGGAAGACTACCACATGCGCTGGTTCGAGAGCCACTTGCCGGACGATGGCTCGGTGGCGCTCGAAGCGCTGAACCTGTCGCTCGTCGGCCTTGCCATTGCCGGTCCGAAGGCGCGCGATGTGCTGCAGAAGCTGACACATCAGGACCTGTCCACGTCGGCCTTTGGCTTCATGGATGTGCGCCGCATGGATCTCGGCATGGCGCCGGCCATTGTCGGGCGCGTCAGCTATACCGGCGATCTCGGCTATGAAATCTGGATGAAGCCGCAATACCAGCGCTATCTCTATGACCTCATCCTCGATGCCGGTGCTGAATTCGGCATCCGCCTCTTCGGGCTGCGTGCCTTGAATGCGCTGCGGCTCGAAAAATCCTATGGCAGCTGGTCGCGCGAATATCGCCCGCTCTACGGCCCGCTGGAGGCCGGGCTGGAACGTTTCGTCGCGCTGCGCAAGGAGGCCGACTTCATTGGCAAGGAAGCGGCCAAAGCGGAACGCGAGACTGGCGGCTTGTTGCGTCTGCGCACCTTCATCCTCGAGGCGAAGGATGCGGATGTGATCGGCGACGAGCCGATCTATCTCGATGGCGAAGTGCGCGGCTGGGTGACGTCGGGCGGCTATGCCCATGCGTCAGGCCTTTCGGTCGCCGTCGGCTATGTGCCAAAGGAGATCGCGGACGTTGCGGCCGGATGGTCGATCGAACTTCTGGGCGAGGTGCTTCCGGCGCGTCTTCAGGCCGAACCTTTGTTCGATCCCTCGGGCGCGAAAATGCGCGCCTGATTGTCCCGTAACGTGAGGCGGCGATGTCCCAGATTGGGACGGCGCCGTTTTCGCGCTTTGTGCATCATTTTGCGCAAAGACGCCGATTTTCCTGCCGATTTTTTGGTTTCCGTGGCGTTAATTACGTCATTTAACGCTTCTTACTAAAGAAATTGTCGATCGGGGCTTTTTGGGCTTCCCTTTTGTATCGAAAGCGGTATGGAATCCCCCTTGTCTAAACAAGCTCAAAAATGAGCGTCAAGAACAAGAGATGCGGCCCTCAGGAACCGCATCCGGGGGATTATATATGGAGTATTTCATCCAGCAGCTCGTCAACGGGCTGACGCTTGGATCTATTTATGGTTTGATAGCCATCGGCTACACCATGGTTTACGGCATCATCGGCATGATCAATTTCGCCCACGGCGATATCTTCATGCTGGGTGGATTTGCCGCTCTCATCACCTTCCTTCTTCTGACCAGCGTCTTCGCCGGCCTTCCGGTCGTGCTGCTGCTTCTGGTCATGATCGCCGCGGCGATGCTTACCGCATCGCTGTGGAACTGGACGATCGAGAAGGTGGCCTACCGGCCGCTGCGCGGATCCTTCCGGCTTGCGCCGCTGATCACCGCGATCGGCATGTCGATTGCGCTGTCGAACTTCATCCAGGTGACCCAGGGTCCGCGCAACAAGCCGATCCCGCCGCTGGTCTCCTCGGTCTATAACGTCTTCGGCATCGCGATCTCGCTCAAGCAGCTGATCATCATGGTGCTGACGGTCGTGCTGCTCACGGTCTTCTGGTACATCGTCAACAAGACCTCGCTCGGCCGTGCCCAGCGCGCCACCGAACAGGACCGCAAGATGGCGGCGCTGCTCGGTATCGACGTTGACCGCACGATCTCCGTGACCTTTATCATGGGCGCATCGCTGGCGGCCGTCGCCGGCACCATGTACCTGATGTATTACGGCGTGACCGTCTTCACCGACGGCTTCATTCCGGGCGTCAAGGCTTTCACGGCCGCGGTTCTGGGCGGCATCGGCTCGCTTCCGGGTGCCGTTCTCGGTGGCCTTCTCATCGGCCTCATCGAGAGCCTGTGGTCCGCCTACTTCACCATCGACTACAAGGACGTCGCGACGTTCTCCATCCTCGCCATCGTCCTGATCTTCAAGCCGTCCGGTATTCTCGGACGACCGGAAGTCGAGAAGGTTTGATCATGTCCAACATTTCGAACACCAATGAGAGCGCCGGCGGTAACCTGACGGCGCGGGCTCTGCGCGAGGGCATTTTTGCCGGCATCATCGCGCTCGGCCTCTTCGTCCTCTTCGTCGGTCTCGAGACCACGCAGAACATCCGCAACGAACTCGTGCTGAACCAGCGCTGGGGTCTGCTGGCGATCTTCGTGATCATCGCCGCCGTCGGCCGCTTCCTGACCGTCGCCTATTTCCAGCCCTCGATGGCCGCCCGCAAGGCCGCGGCGTCGAAGGTAGCAGCCGATACGGAAGAAAGCTTTTTCAAGCGCAATTTCAGCAAGATCGCGATTGTAGCACTGCTGATCTATCCGCCGCTGATGGTCATGCTCTTCGGCGTGCAGGGCTCGCTGAAATGGGTCGACAACTTCGGTATCCAGATCCTCATCTATGTAATGCTGGCCTGGGGTCTGAACATCGTCGTCGGCCTTGCCGGTCTGCTCGACCTCGGTTACGTCGCCTTCTACGCGGTCGGCGCCTATTCCTACGCATTGCTATCGCAGCAGTTCGGCTTCTCCTTCTGGGTGCTTCTGCCGCTCGCCGGCATCCTGGCCGCTTTCTGGGGCATGATCCTCGGCTTCCCGGTGTTGCGTCTGAAGGGCGACTACCTCGCCATCGTGACGCTCGCCTTCGGGGAAATCATCCGCCTCGTGCTGATCAACTGGACGGAAGTGACCAAGGGCACGTTCGGCGTCTCGGGCATTCCGAAGGCCTCGATCTTCGGTATCTGGTCTTTCGACGTCAGCGCGCCGAACAACTTCGCCAAGGCCTTCGGTCTGCCGATGTCGTCGGCCTATTACAAGATCTTCCTCTTCTATCTCATCCTGGCGCTGGCTCTGCTCACCGCCTATGTGACGATCCGCCTGCGCCGCATGCCGATCGGCCGTGCCTGGGAAGCGCTGCGTGAAGACGAGATCGCCTGCCGTTCGCTCGGCATCAATACGGTCACGACCAAGCTGACGGCGTTCGCCATCGGCGCGATGTTCGGCGGCTTTGCCGGCTCCTTCTTCGCCGTGCGCCAGGGCTTCGTCTCGCCGGAGAGCTTCGTCTTCCTGGAATCGGCGATCATTCTCGCCATCGTGGTTCTCGGCGGCATGGGTTCGCTCGTCGGTATCGCCGTTGCGGCGGCGGTGATGGTCGGCGGCACGGAGCTCCTGCGCGAGATGACCTTCCTGAAGGCGGTCTTCGGACCGGACTTCACGCCGGAACTCTACCGCATGCTGATCTTCGGTCTGGCGATGGTCGTCGTCATGGTCTGGAAGCCGCGCGGCTTCGTCGGAAGCCGTGAACCGACCGCCTTCCTTCGGGAGCGCAAGTCCGTCTCCGGCAGCTTCACCAAGGAAGGGCACGGCTGATGGCGCCCGAGACGAAGATAGCGACGAATACGATGACGAACGATCCCATCCTGAAAGTCGAGCATCTCTCGATGCGCTTCGGTGGTCTTATGGCCATCAACGACCTCTCCTTCGAAGCCCATCGCGGCGATATCACCGCGCTGATCGGCCCGAACGGTGCTGGCAAGACCACGGTGTTCAACTGTGTAACCGGCTTCTACAAGCCGACCATGGGCATGATCACGATGCGTCAGAAGGCGGGCAAGGAGTTCCTGCTGGAACGCATGACCGACTTCGAGGTCAACCGCGATGCCAAGGTGGCGCGCACCTTCCAGAACATCCGGCTCTTCTCGGGTCTGACGGTTCTCGAAAACCTGCTCGTCGCCCAGCACAATGCGCTGATGAAAGCCTCCGGCTACACGATCCTCGGCCTGCTCGGCCTGCCCACTTACAAGAAGGCAGCAGCAGAATCGATCGATATCGCCAAGTACTGGCTAGAGAAGGCGAACCTCATCGAGCGTGCCGACGACCCGGCCGGGGATCTGCCTTATGGTGCGCAGCGACGTCTCGAAATCGCCCGCGCCATGTGTACGGGACCGGAATTTCTGTGCCTCGACGAACCGGCCGCCGGCCTCAATCCGCGTGAATCGGCAGCACTCAATGATCTGCTCCGCTCGATCCGCAACGACAGCGGCACGTCGATCCTGCTTATCGAGCATGACATGTCGGTCGTCATGGAGATTTCCGATCATGTGGTCGTGCTCGAATACGGGCAGAAGATCTCCGACGGCACGCCAGACCATGTGAAGAACGATCCGAAGGTTATCGCGGCCTATCTCGGTGTTGAAGATGATGAGGTCGAAGAGGTGATCGAGGAGATCGAGGTGATCGCGGAAAACGACGGCACGCAGGGGGGCTCGCACTGATGAGCGATACACTTCTCAGCGTTCAGGGCGTGGAAACCTATTATGGCAACATCCGCGCGCTCGCCGGCGTCAATGTCGAGGTCAAGAAGGGCGAGATCGTCTCGCTGATCGGTGCCAACGGTGCCGGCAAGTCGACCTTGATGATGACGGTCTGCGGCAGCCCGCAGGCCCGCACCGGCTCGATCATTTTCGATGGCGAGGACATCACCCGCCTGCCGACGCATCTTATTGCGCGCCGTCGCATCGCGCAGTCGCCCGAAGGGCGCCGCATCTTTCCGCGCATGACGGTCTATGAAAACCTCCAGATGGGCGCGAGCCTCGACAATCTGAAGTATTTCAACGAGGACGTGGAAAAGATCTTCACGCTCTTCCCGCGGCTCAAGGAACGCCAGTCTCAGCGCGGCGGCACGCTTTCGGGCGGCGAGCAGCAGATGCTGTCAATCGGCCGCGCGCTGATGGCGCGTCCCAAGTTGCTGCTTCTCGACGAACCGTCGTTGGGCCTCGCGCCGCTGATCATCAAGCAGATCTTCGACGCCATCAAGGTTTTGAACGAGGAACAGGGGCTAACGGTGTTCCTTGTCGAGCAGAACGCCTTTGCCGCGCTCAAGCTCTCCCATCGGGCGTATGTGATGGTCAACGGCCAGGTGACGATGAGCGGTTCGGGCAAGGAGCTTCTGGCCAATCCGGAAGTGCGCGCCGCCTACCTGGAAGGCGGACGCCACTAAGGCGGTCGAGAGGAGAAGAAAATGCAGGGAATTCTCTACGAAGAACCGTCCATCTGGCAGTTCCTCTTCATCACCGTGATCATGGGTGGTTGGACCGCCTGGCGCACGGGCAAGAGTGTTGCGGACGGTTGGCAGAACTACGGAACGCTTGTTGTCTACGTCCTTCTTCTGGGCGCTGCTATCCGTTTCGTGCACCACGCGCTGTTCCACGGCACCATGCTCACGCCACAGTACTATGTCGTGGACACCGTCGTGCTTTTGTTGTTTGCTACGCTCGGCTATCGCTATTACCGTACGCGGCAAATGACGAATAACTACTACTGGCTCTATGAAAAGGCCTCGCCCTTTTCCTGGAAGTCCAAGTAACCAGAGGGAACGCCGCGACCGGTTGTCGGCCGCGGTCTAAAGATACCGGCGCAATGAATGTGGGTGTTGCGACCGGTTGAAACGAACCCGCAATCAAATTTGGGAGTAATAATATGAAGAAGTCTCTCATGTCGGCTGTTGCTTTGGCTGCAATGGTCGCTTTCAGCGGCAGCGCCTGGGCCGACATCCTGATCGGCGTCGGTGGCCCGATCACCGGCCCGAACGCTGCCTTCGGCGCACAGCTGCAGAAGGGTGCCGAGCAGGCTGCTGCCGACATCAACGCAGCCGGCGGCATCAACGGCGAGCAGATCAAGATTGTGCTCGGCGACGACGTCTCCGACCCGAAGCAGGGCGTTTCGGTCGCCAACAAGTTCGTCGCTGACGGCGTCAAGTTTGTCGTCGGTCACTTCAACTCGGGCGTCTCCATCCCGGCATCGGAAATCTACGCTGAAAACGGCATCCTGCAGATCACGCCGGCGTCCACGAACCCGACCTACACGGAACGCGGCCTGTGGAACACCTTCCGTACCTGCGGCCGTGACGACCAGCAGGGCGCCGTAGCAGGCTCCTTCATCGCTGCCAACTTCAAGGACGCCAAGGTTGCTGTCGTTCACGACAAGACCCCGTATGGCCAGGGCCTTGCCGACGAAACCAAGAAGGCAATGAACGAAGCCGGCATCACCGAAGCGCTTTACGAAGGCGTCAACATCGGCGACAAGGACTTCTCCGCTCTCATCGCCAAGATGAAGGAAGCCGGCGTTTCCGTCGTCTACTGGGGCGGTCTGCACACCGAGTTCGGCCTGATGGAACGCCAGGCTGCCGACCAGGGCCTGAAGGCAACCTTCATGTCGGGTGACGGTATCGTTTCGAACGAACTGGCTTCGATCGCCGGCGACGCCGTCGACGGTACGCTGATGACCTTCGCTCCGGATCCGCGCAAGAACGAAGCTGCAAAGGAACTCGTCGAAAAGTTCCGCGCGTCGGGCTTCGAGCCGGAAGCCTACACGCTGTACTCCTACGCTGCTGTTCAGGTTATTGCTGAAGGCGCCAAGGCTGCCGGCGGCGTAGACCCGCAGGCCGTTGCCGAAGCCATCAAGGCGAAGGGTCCGTTCAAGACCGCTATCGGCGAACTCGGCTTCGACGAAAAGGGCGACATCACCCGTCCTGACTACGTGATGTACACCTGGAAGAAGGGTGACGACGGTAAGTACACCTACGTCGAAAACCAGTAATAGGTTTTTCACGGAACGGGCGGCGCATGCACGCCGCCCGACCGAATTGCCTCAAGCCCGGCCGCCGTGCCGGGCTTTTTCTTTGGTGGGATAGGGTGAAAACCGTGTCCCCTTCATTTACCGCTTGCCTAACCGCGCCGGCATGTCGAAAGTCGGAGGAGGCGAGGCGCGTTGCTGGAACACCCTTCCTGAAGCGCGCTCCTGTAAACCGACCGGGGGAGACCATGCTTGAGCTTCGACCCAACTGCGAATGCTGCGACCGCGACCTGCCGCCGGAAAGCCCGGACGCGCTGATCTGCACGTTCGAATGCACCTTCTGCGCCGATTGCGTTGAGGCGGTGCTGGGCGGCACCTGCCCGAACTGCGGCGGCGATTTCGTGCGCCGGCCGGTGCGGCCGGCAGCACTGCTTGTGAAATATCCGGCCTCGACCCGGCGCGTGCTCAAGGCCGAAGGCTGCAGGCCGGCGGAAGCGGCGTGAGGGCAGGACATGATATCAAACCGTTTCTCCGGCGTTTTCCTCGCCGCCTTTCTCGCCTCGGCATCGCTTTGCGCCGCTGAGGACATCGATTGCGAAAATGCCCAAACGCAGATGGACATGAACATCTGCGCCGATAAGGACTACCAGCAGGCCGACAAGGCGCTGAACGTCGCCTACAAGAAGGCTGTTGCCGCTGCGCGCGAGATGGATGACAACGTCAAGGACATGGGTGAGGCTTATGTCGGCGCGGTTGATGCGTTGAAGCGCGCCCAGCGGGCCTGGATCGGCTATCGCGATGGCCAGTGCGAATTCGCCGGTTTCGAGGCGCGCGGCGGGTCCATGGAACCGATGCTGGTCTCCGGTTGCCTAGCCGATCTCACGCGCAAGCGGACCGATGAGTTGAAGGCCGTTTACGAACAACAGAACTGAGGGACGCCCGGTGTCGCGCAGGATTGCCATCGTCGGGAACGGCGTCATTCCGGATGGCTTGGCGGGGTTGATAGACGGCGCCGATCTGGTGATCCGCTTCAACGGCTGCCGCTCGGCCGGGCGTGGCGGCTGGAAGACCGATATCATTGCCGCCTGCAACACCGGTCGCCCGGCCCTGGAGATGCTGGCCGGCGGGCGCTGGAAGTCAAGCCGGACCGTGCGGCAGGCGAAAGAAATCTGGTGCGTGCGTACGGCTTCGGTTTTTGCCGCCATGCGGGCGCCGCTTGCCTTAAGCCATCCCGATCTCGACGATTTCTGCGACGACTATACGGAGGGCTTCGCGACATTCGCCCGCGTCACGGGGCGTGTGCTGAAAGTCGTCCCTGCGGCGGTGCACCACGCCGTCGATGCCGAACTCGCTGCCTTCGATCCGTCGCCCTATGTTGTGCCGAGTTCGGGGTTGATTGTGATTGCCCACGTGCTTGCCAACATCGCCACGCCCGACGACCGCGTCTGCCTCGCCGGCTTCGGCCATGAGGGCTGGCAGTGGCACCCCTTTGCCGCCGAGCGGCGCTGGACGGAGTCGCAAATCGCCAGGCGCCGGCTTGACCGTTTCGATGCTCTCCGGTGACGCCCGCGGGGATCGACGTTTCAAAACGGGACGATTAAACTTCTATCGATTGCTTTAGCCGTCTCTGAAAGAAAAGGTCCTATGGTCCCTCCGTACATTATGGAGAGATCGATGCGTGGCAGGCTGGCCCTTTGGCTGAGGGCACAGATAGATTTGGGCGGCTTCGAAACGAACGCCGATATCTGGACGTTCGTGCTGAACGCCGTTCTGGTTGCGACGGCGCTGGCGACTGCGACCTATCTGATGTTTGCCGCGATCCTCGCGAATTTCGGTCTTTTGCCCTATCCGTTCGGTACCGCGCTCGGCTTCGGCGGGTCGACCACCATCCTCATTGCTGCCAGTGTCACGGCGCTTTTGGCTTGGCTGATCGGCACGGCCGTCCATGAACTCTCCTTGTCACGGGCGGCATTCGAGCGGTTGAGCCGGCTCGACCCGCTGTCAGGCCTTCTCAATCGGCGTGCCTTTTCAGAGATGGTGGAGACGAAGGTTAATGGCTTCTTGGTGCTGTTCGATATCGACCGTTTCAAGCTGGTCAACGACAGGCATGGCCATGCGGTTGGCGATTCGGTGATCGTTGCTGTAGCGGAAGAGCTGAAGCGGGTTTTCGAGCCAGCCCACCTCGTCAGCCGGTTCGGGGGCGAGGAGTTTGCCGTGCTGATTTCCAGCGATGATCGCGGCGATTGCTCCCTGCTGGTGGAGGAGGCTCGCCGCTCGGTGGGCGCGCGCCGTATCCAGACCGGCGGGAGGCCGGTCGCTGTCACTCTCTCTGTCGGCATTGCCGACCATGGGGCGGCGCGCGCGTTCGAGGCTACATTCGAAGCGGCAGATCGGGCGCTTTATCTCGCAAAGTCGTTCGGACGCGACCGGACGATCCATGAAGACGAGAGCGACGAGCTGCTGGCGCCAAGCCGCCGCGTTGCCGCCGGCGGCGGTCGCCGCCGCGCATAACGGCCCGCTTTAAACCCGGCGAAGCGCTTCCGGGTCGTTGATATGGACGAGGCGGCCGCGAACATTGACGCCGTAGCCGCGCAGCATGGAGAAAGCGCGGGAGAGGGCTTCCGGCGCAAGCCCCAATTTGCCGGCAAGCAGGCTCTTCTGGTAGGGCAACCGGAAGCTTGCCGGCTTGCCCTCGACGATGCAATGGGCGAGCAGGAAACGCGCCACGCGCTGCGGGGCGGTATGTAGCCGGTCGTTGGCGAGGCTTGCAAAGGCTTTTGCGAGCTGGGCGGAAAGCGCGTGGGTGAGCGCCACGGCGAGGTCCGGCCGGCGGTTTGCGATGTCGCGCACACGCTTCAGGTCGAATCGGGCAATCAGTGCGGGTTCGGCAGCCTGGGCCGTCGCGGTGTAGCGACCGCCGTCAAGCACGACGCTGGCGCCGATGAGGTCACCGGGGCCGTAGAGTTCAACATCGGCCTCGCGGCCGTCGGGATCGAGCTTGTAGACGCGGACATAGCCCGACAGTACACAATGCAGGAGGTCGGCGGGCTCACCCTCGCGGAAAAGGATCTGGCGCGCCGGCAGGTTGCCGATCACCGCAATCTCCATCATCGCTGCGACGCTTTCCACGCCGAGCGCCGCCAGAAGGCCGGAATTCAGAAGGGTTTCCCGTTCCCGTATACCGGGTTTCATCAGCCTGTTCATCGATCTCACTCCGCGCTCCCGCAGGCATTCCTTGCTCTTTAATGGGAGAACGATAGTCGAGGTCGGGCAATCCCGACTTGATTTCGATCAATCAGAGAAAACGGCCGGTTCGAGATCAATCGAACCGGCCGTTTTTGATCGAAACCCTTCTGGTCTATTCGGCCGCAAGCGGCGAGTGATGCACGACGGTAAATGGCTTGCGCTCGCCAGTCGCCTTCTTCTCGAGTGTCTCTATGCGCTTTTCGAGATCGGCGACATCGCGGCTCGTCTGGTCGGCGAGGCGGGTCAGCGCCTCCGGCTCCATGGCGAGCAACTCCTGATCCTTCTTGCCGACGAAGCGGCCAAAGAGCCAGCCAAGCAGGCGCGACAGGTCGTCCATGATCAGGAAGAAGGACGGCACGACGACGAGCGAGAGCACGGTCGACACAATGATGCCGCCGATCACGGCGATTGCCATCGGCGAGCGGAACGAACCGCCTTCGCCGACGCCGAGCGCGGAAGGCAGCATGCCGGCCGACATGGCGATGGAGGTCATGACGATCGGACGGGCGCGCTTGCGGCCGGCCTCGATCATCGCTTCCACGCGGTTCATGCCCTTGTGCATCATCTCGATGGCGAAATCGACGAGCAGGATGGCGTTCTTCGTCACGATGCCCATCAGCATCAGGATGCCGATGAGGACGGGCATGGAGAGCGCGTTCTGTGTCAGGATCAGGCCTGCCGCCACACCGCCGATGGCGAGCGGCAGCGAGAGCAGGATGGTGAAAGGCTGGATCACGTCCTTGAAGAGCAGGATGAGAACCATCAGCACGAGCAGAAGGCCGAGCAGCATGGCGTTGCCGAAGGACTGCTGCATTTCCGCCTGTACCTCTGCGTCGCCGCTTTCGGCAAACTGCACTGTGGGCGGCATGTCGACGCTGGCGGCGATCTCCTTGAAGCGGGCGGTCGCCGTGTCGAGCGCGACACCCGGACGAAGGTCGGAGCCGATCTGCACGACGCGGTTACGGTTGTGGCGCTTCACCGAGCTCGGGCCTTCCGAATAATCGATGTCCGCGACGCTCGACAGCGGCACGAACTGACCGGCGGACGTCTGGATCTTGAGGTTCCGGATAGCGCCAAGATCGGCCCGGAAATCGCGGGCAACCTGAACGCGGATCGGGATCAGGCGGTCATCCAGCGAGACCTTGCTGAGCTGGGAGTCGATATCGCCGATGGTGGCGACGCGCACGATCTCCGAGATCTGCGCGGTGGTGATGCCGAAGCGGGCCATCTGGTCGTCGCGCGGGCGGATCTGCAGTTCCGGCCGCGGCAACGAGCCTTCCGAGCTGACATTGGAGAGCACCGGGTCGGCCCGCAGCTTGGCTTCCAGCACGCCGACCGTGGCGTTGAGGTCCGCCTCGTTGTTGGAGAGCAGGTTGAACGCCAGGTCGCGCTCGCCGCGGTCGTTGAGCTTGATGATGCGAACGTCCGGAATGTCGCGCAGCGTCGCGAAGATTTCCTTCTCGATATCCCACTGCGGACGCAGTCGTCCGTTGGCTTCCATTTTCGGCAGATAGGGCCCGATGACAGGGATGCGGCCGAAGACGTCATTGACCAGCTTGTGGAGCAGCGAATGTTCCAGCTTGTCGAGGATGACGGTCACGGAGGCGCGGCGCAGTTCGAGGTCGCCCTTGGGCGAGGAGCCGCCGAGCACGAAGACGCTCTGCACGCCGTTGATGCCCTTGACCCGGTCAAAGATCTGCGTGGTTGTGCGGTCGGTATCTTCGAGCATCGCATCCGGCGGCAGCTCGACCGACAGAACGACGCGCGAGGCGTCTTCCGGCGGCAGAAAGCTGCCGGGCACGGTGAAGAGCAGCATGACCGAGGCGACGAGGAAGGCGAAGGCGGCGACCAGGGTCGCGTAGCGGGCATACCACTTGCCCGTCGTCTTGCTGACGAGCCAGGTGTAACCGCGCATGAAGGCGCCTTCCTTCTCCTCGCCATGGCCATCCGCATCATGCGCGCGCATGAGATACGCTGCCATGACCGGCGTGATAAGACGCGCCACCACCAGCGAGAAGAACACGGCGACGGCAACCGTCAGGCCGAACTGGATGAAGTACTGGCCCGGAATGCCCGGCATGAAGGAGACCGGCACGAAGACCGCGATGATGGTGAAGGTCGTCGCGATGACGGCAAGGCCGATTTCGTCGGCGGCTTCGATGGCCGCGCGGTAGGGCGTCTTGCCCATGCGGATGTGCCGCGCGATGTTTTCGATCTCCACGATCGCGTCATCGACGAGAATGCCGGTCGCCAGGGTCAGCGCCAGGAAGGACACGAGATTGAGCGAGAAGCCCATCATGTCCATGACGAAGAAGGTGGGGATTGCCGACAGCGGCAGCGCCACGGCCGAGATCAGCGTGGCACGCCAGTTGCGCAGGAACAGGAACACGACGAGCACGGCGAGAAGCGCGCCTTCGACCAGCGTGTGCAGTGCCGCCTCATAGTTGCCATAGGTGAAATAGACGCTGTCGTCGACCATCTCGATGGACACGTCGGGATATTGCGCACGCACCTTGGTAAGCGCCTTCTCGACGGATTCCGCCACGGTCACTTCGCTGGCGCCCTTCGAGCGGAAGACCGCGAAGGTGACCACCGGATTGCCGTTGAAGCGCGAGAAGGAACGTGGTTCCTCATAAGTGTCGGTGATCTTGCCGAGTTCGGCGAGGCGCACGAAGCGGCCGTTCGGCAGCGCGATCATCGTGTTGGTGAGTTTTTCCACCGATCGGGCATCGCCCAGCGTGCGGATCGCCTGTTCGGCGCCGGCGATCTGGCCGCGGCCGGAACCGGCATCCGCGTTCATGCTGCGGATTTGACGGTTCACATCGGCAGCGGTGACGCCGTAGGATTCGAGCTTGTCGGGGTTGAGGTCGACGCGCACTTCGCGGTCGGCGCCGCCGAAGCGGTCGATCTTGCCGATACCGGCCTGGCCCTGCAGCGCGCGCTTGACCTTGTCGTCGACGAACCAGGACAGTTCCTCGAGTGTCATGTTGGGCGAGGAGACGGCAAAGGTCTGGATCGCCTGGCCCTCAACATCGATCTTCGTGACGACGGGTTCTTCAACCGAGGCCGGCAGGTCGCTGCGGATGCGGTCGATCGCGTCCTTGACGTCCTGAAGCGCCTGGTTCGTCGGCTTTTCGATCTCGAAGAGCACCGAGGTCAGCGAGCTGCCGTCCGTGACGGTGGACATGATGTCCTTGACGCCCTCGATGCCGGCGACCGCGTCCTCGATCTCCTTGGTGACCTGAACCTCGAGCTCGGCCGGGGCGGCGCCGCTCTGAGTCACGTTGATGGCGATGATCGGCACGTCGATATTCGGGAACCGCGTGATGGGCAGCGCAAAAAACGAGGAAATGCCGACATAGATCAGCAGGAAAAACGCGAGCAGCGGCGCAATCGGATTGCGAATGGACCAAGCTGAAAAGTTCATGTCCCCAAAGTCCTTGTAAAGAGACCAGACGTTAACGGGTTCCGGCCCCTCCCGGCTCACCCGCATGCCACCAGGCGCCCCGGCCCGGCATTATAGGCCCTTTCGGAAAGGGCCTTACGTCATTTCGTCGCCGAGGCCTGCTCGGCATGCACCGGATTGACCTTATCACCGTCGCGGACATAGGCACCGGCTTTCGCCACGACCTCGTCGCCGGCCTTCAGGCCGCTGACGATTTCGAGAACCTGGCCGTCCTGTATACCGGTCTCGACCGGCACCAGCTTCACGACGCCGTTCTCGACCTTGCGCGCCACCGTCTTGCCGTCGGCCGTCGTGACGGCCGAGAGCGGCAGCACGATACCGTCACGCTCCGCGACGACAATCTCGGCGCTGGCGAACATGCCGGCGCGGGCCTTGCCCGGTTCGTCGAAGTGGATATAGACGCGGCCAAGCCGGCTCTGCGGGTCGAGCGTCGGCTCGACGAGGCGGATCGTCCCCGTCAGCGACGCGGCGCCGCCGGCAAGCTTGACCGTCGCCTTCTGGCCGGCGGCCAGCTTAAGCACGGTATCTTCCGATACATCAGCCTTAAGCTCGATTTCGCCATCGCGGATGACGGTGAAGAGCGGCGCGCCGGCGCCGCTGGCGATGGCGCCGATCTTCGCCGTCCGGGCGGCGACGACGCCTGCAACCGGCGATTTCACGGCGGTACGGGCAAGCTTCAGGGCGATATCGTCGATCTGGGTTTCGGCGACCTTGATGTCGGCCTCGGAAACGGCAATCGCCTGTTCGGCTGAGTTTACGCGGGCGAGCGCGGCATCGGCCGTTGCCACCGCCTGATCGGCATTAGCCTGCGATTGCGAGCCGGATTTCACCAGCTTCAACGCACGGTCGCGGGCGCGGATGGCCTCGTCGGCATTGGCTTTCGCCTCGACCTGCTGCGCCTTGATCTGCGCCAGTGCTGCCTTCGCCTTGGCGAGGGAGGCTTCGGTCTGGCTCTTCTGCAGAATGAGCGTATCGTCGTTCAGGGTGGCGAGCGTGCCGTCCGCCGCGACCGTGTCACCGACATCGGCGGCGAGCGTGCGGATGGAGAGGCCATCGACCAACGGAACCACATAAACTTCCTCGACGGCCTGCACCGTGCCGGTCGCGATGACGCGGTCGACGATGGTGCGCGTCTCGGCGGCGCTGACGACGATCGCCGGCAGGTTCTCGGTCTGCTGCTTCGTTTCGCCGGTTGCCGTTGCCGCATCGGCAGCGAGCACGAGACCCGGCGTTGCCGTCATCAAAGCGGCGACCGAAAAAGAGAGGACTTTCCTATGTCCAAAAGCCATTGGCCGAACTTTCCCAAAGAGCATGACGTATATGATCGTGATCCGGGCGTTCTTTTTGTTTTCCGGACCCTATTCCTGCCAGTATAGCGGACACGGAAACGGCAATGTCGGCCTCTCCCAAGTTTCCCACTGTGCGGTCTATGTAATTGGCGCCCGTCAGCCTTACAAGAGGCAACGGAATGGTGCCTCATTATTTTATACGTTTGGCTTTTCCATGGCAATCGCGACCGGTCGCCGCAGAATTCCATGCCCAGAAACGAAACGTGCGGGGCTTGTGGCCCCGCACGTCTATGCCATCGGAAGATGCGACTACTTCAAGGCTGCATCGGTGATCTCATGCGTCCAGGCGCCTTCCGGCTCCTTGGAGATGACCGGGTCGGAGCCGCCGGCCAGAAGCGAGGCGACGGTGCGCTTGTAGTCCGCCTCGTCGAGCGCGCCGTTCGAGCCGGCGGTCAGCTTGGCGACTTCGCCCATCATGAACTTCTGGTGCGCCTCGGTCTGCGCGCCGGTCGAGTCGTTTTCCAGCACGATTCCGGCGGCCTCGTCCGGGTTCGCCTCGGCATATTTCCAGCCCTTCATGGAGGCGCGCACGAACTTGACCATCTTTTCCTTGAAGGCCGGGTCGGCGAGCTTATCCTGCAGAACGTAGAGGCCGTCTTCCAGCGTCGCGACGCCCTGGTCCTCATACTTGAAGGTCACGAGGTCCTCCGGCTTGATGCCGGCGTCGAGAACTTGACCATATTCGTTGTAGGTCATGGTCGAGATGCAGGCCGCCTGCTTCTGCAACAGCGGATCGACGTTGAAACCCTGCTTGAGGACCGTCACACCGTCAGGCCCGCCTTCGGTCGGGATCTTCAGGTGGCTCATCCAGGAGAGGAACGGATATTCGTTGCCGAAGAACCAGACGCCCAGCGTCTTGCCTTTGAAATCCTCAGGACCCTTGACGCCGGATTCTTTCAAACAGGTCAGCATCATGCCCGAGGACTTGAACGGCTGGGCGATATTGACCAGCGGCACGCCCTTCTCGCGGGTGGCGAGTGCGGAGGGCATCCAGTCGACGATGACGTCGGCGCCGCCGCCGGCGATTACCTGTGCCGGGGCGATATCCGGGCCGCCCGGCTTGATATCGACATCGAGGCCTTCTTCCTCGTAGAAGCCCTTGTCCTTCGCGACATAGTAGCCGGCGAACTGGGCCTGGGTCACCCATTTCAGCTGGAGCGTCACCTTGTCGGCGGCCTCCGCCTGGAAAGCGGCAAGCGAGAAGGCGCTTGCGAGAAGCATGGAAGCAATCGTCTTTTTCATGTCAGTTCCCTCTTTCTTCTTTGTTTTACGCCTGTCCACCACGGACAGACGGATGCCAGAACGTGACGATCCGCTCGATGAGCGCGACCGCCCCATAGAAGGCGGAACCAGCCACCGCGGCAACCGCGATTTCGGCCCAGACCATGTCGACATTCATGCGGCCCACTTCCGTGGAAATCCGGAAGCCCATGCCGACGATGGGAGTTCCGAAGAACTCGGCGACGATGGCGCCGATCAGCGCCAGCGTCGAGTTGATCTTGAGAGCGTTGAAGATGAAGGGCCAGGCGGCGGGAAGGCGCAGCTTGACGAGCGTCTGGAACCAGTCGGCCGCATAGGTGCGCATCAGGTCGCGCTCCATGTGGCTCGTCGCGGCAAGGCCGGAGACCGTGTTCACCAGCATCGGGAAGAAGGTCATGATGACGACGACGGCGACCTTGGACTGCCAGTCGAAGCCGAACCACATGACCATGATGGGTGCGACGCCGATGACCGGCAGCGCCGAGACGAAATTGCCGAGCGGCAGCAGGCCCTTCTGCAGGAAGGGCGAGCGGTCGATGAGGATCGCGACGAGGAAGCCGAGGCCGCAGCCGAGCGCATAACCCGTGATCACCGATTTCAGGAAGGTCTGGCGGAAATCCGCCCAGAGCGTCGGCACCGAGTTGATCAGCCGTGCCCAGATCATGCTCGGCGGCGGCAGCAGCACGGAGGGCACGTTGAAGCCCCTGACGATGCCTTCCCACAGCACGAGGATAGTGATGCCGAAGATCAGCGGCACGGCGATGCGCGCCGCGCGACTGGCCGCGGGGTTCACGAATTTCCGGCGCACCAGCCATTCGTTGAGCGCCCAGGCGGCAAGCCAGAAGACGATGGCGGCAAAGAGGATAGAAAGGTTCATGCCCGTGCCCCCATGCGCTTGAGGACAAGGCTATGGGCAAAGCCGACGACGATGACCAGCAGGGCCGCAACCGCCGCCGCCATGAAGAGGGCCGCCCAGATCTGTACCGTCTGGCCATAGTAGGAGCCTGCCAGCAGGCGTGCGCCAAGGCCCGCGACGGCGCCGGTCGGCAATTCGCCGACGATCGCGCCGACGAGCGAGATGGCGATCGCCACTTTCAGCGAGGTGAAGAGATAGGGCATGGAGGACGGCCAGCGCAGCTTCCAGAAAGTTTGGGCGGCTGAGGCATTGTAGGTGTGCATCAGGTCGAGCTGGATCTGTTCGGGGCTGCGCAGGCCCTTCACCATACCGACGACGATGGGGAAGAAGGACAGATAGGTCGAGATCAGCGCCTTCGGCATCAGGCCGGATATGCCGACCGCGTTCAGGACGACGATGATCATCGGCGCGATCGCGAGGATGGGGATCGTCTGGCTGGCGATGACCCAGGGCATCAGCGAACGGTCCATGGCGCGGTTGTGCACGATGGCGATAGCAAGCAGGATGCCGAGCACCGCCCCCATGCCAAAGCCGAGCAGCGTTGCCGAGAGCGTGACCCAGGCATGATAGACGAGGCTGCGCTTCGAGGTGATCGCCTTGTTGACGGTGGTATCCCAGAGCTCGGCGAAGACCTGATGCGGTGCCGGCAGCACGGGCCGCTCCTGCGCCATGGTCTTCGGCAGGAGCTCCGTGAAGCCGATCGTCGTGCCGGCGCGGGCGGCGGTGTCGCGCTCGAAGGGCGCATTCAGCACCACGACGAAGACATACCAGAGGGCGAGGAGCGCGAGCACCACGGTGCCGATGGGGAGAAGGCGGTCTTTTAAAAAGCTTGCTTCCCCCATGGCTTAGCTCCGCGCCGGGGAGGGCATGAGCATCAGCCCCATGGCAAGGATGCCGAGCGCGACGCCGGCCAGCTGCGTCTGGCTCAGCCGCTCGCCGAAGAAGAAAAAGGCGATGACATTGACCAGAAGCAGCTGCGTGATGGCCGAAAGCGAGATGGCAAGCCCGAGCCCGCCCTCGCGCATCAGCTTCAGCATCATCAGGTTGCCGACGATGTAGAGCGCCATGGAGAGCAGCAGATAAAGAATGTTCGTGGTGCCGATATAGGCGCGCGACGAGGTGGCCGCACCAATGAAGACGGCGGTGGCGCCGAACAGCCAGAGCACGAAGGAGAGCTTCATCACGCATGCTCCTCGTAGCTGTGGCCGGCGCGCAGGCCTTCACGGACGCGGTGGGCGATTTCGAGGAATTCGGGTGTTTCGCGGATATCGAGCGGGCGCTCCCTGGGCAGCGGCGATTCGATGATGTCGGTGACGCGGCCGGGGCGGGGGCTCATCACGACGATCTTCGTGGAGAGATAGACGGCTTCCGGGATCGAATGGGTGACAAAGCAGATCGTCTTCTGGGTGGCGTCCCAGAGTTTCAGGAGCTGCTCGTTGAGATGGTCGCGCACGATCTCGTCGAGCGCGCCGAAGGGTTCGTCCATCAGGAGAAGATCGGCGTCGAAGGCGAGCGCGCGGGCAATCGAGGCGCGCTGCTGCATGCCGCCGGACAGCTGCCAGGGATATTTCTTGCCGAAGCCCGTGAGGTTGACGAGGTCGAGCGTTTTGGCGATGCGCGCCTGCTGCTCGGCCTTCGAATAGCCCATGATTTCGAGCGGCAGCGCGATGTTGTTCTCGATCGTGCGCCAGGGATAAAGCGCTGCGGCCTGGAAGACATAGCCATAGGCGCGGCGCCGGCGGGCTTCTTCCGGCGTGAGGCCGTTGACGGTGATGGTGCCGGAGGTTGGCTTTTCCAGATCGGCGATGACACGCAAAAAAGTCGTCTTGCCGCAGCCGGACGGGCCGATGAAGGAGACGAAATCGCCCTTTTCGACAGTGAGATTGACGCCCGTCAGCGCAGTGACGGGGCCATCGGCGGTCTGGAAGGTGAGGCCGAGATCCTTTGCACAGACGACGGTATTCGCTGGGGCCATGCTCATCATCTTTCGGCGCCTCGCACGGCGCGGTTTCCGGCAGACTGCATGTCCCTTTCCGGCATTGCAATCGGCTTTGTCTTCGCTATCACTTTGGGCACGGAATTCTTTCGGGGGAGAGGAACATGACGGGTGAAACGAAAGCCGACTGCAGGATCGTGCGACCGGGCAGCACCTATGACGGCAAGCAGGGGTTCAGCTATTTCGAAGGTATCGCGCGCGAAAGCGTCGGCGCCTCGGGCATCTGCATGCATCTTCTGACGATCCCTCCGGGCGGCCGGGCGAAGGCGCATATGCACGAGAGCCACGAGACGGCGATCTACATGCTCTCCGGCGAGGCGCATACCTGGTACGGCGAGCGGCTGGAGAACCACGTGATCGTCAAGGCGGGCGAGATGTTCTACATCCCGGCCGGTATGCCGCATCTGCCCGCCAATCTCTCCGACCAGCCGGCGTCGGCGGTCATTGCCCGGACAGATCCCCACGAGCAGGAGAGCGTGGTGCTTCTGCCGCATCTCGAGGCGCTGGTTCCGCGATAAAACATTTCCGCTTTTCTCCGAATCGCGAAAACGCTCTATCTCTTTGTTTTCACGCGATGCCGGACGCAAAACCGCTGCGCACTTTTGCTGGAATTGCTCTAAACGTCTTCGCCCGCCCATTATTTCTTGCACCGCTTCAGCGGCCCCCAGCGCGCGCCGTCAGGGAAGCTGATCGTATAGCCGCCATTTTCGGGCGTCAGCGTCAGTTCGTAGGGCGTGACGTCCTCGGAACCTTCCTCATGGCATTCGGCAGTGACTGTCGTCGCGCCGCCGACCTGCTTGCCGTCGCCCTTGAATTCGCAATAGGAGACGGCGGTGGTCACGCCCTCCTTGTTGAGCAGGAAGAAGATGTCGGAGCCGGAGGATTCGCCGGTTTCGGAATAGAGGCAACCGTCCTTGTCGCCATAGCTGCCGTCGACGATATCGGCCGCCGCGCCAGCCGGACCGGCGAGCAGAAGACAGATGAAGAGCGCGGGGAGGGCGCGGGCGGCCGGCATCAGACGCCGCTCGCCGGAATGCCGCTGCGCTCCACCTTGCGCGGCGCCGTGATCTCCTTCCAGGTCGACAGCGCCTTGCTTACGGCGGCGAAGGGTTCGCGCTTGACGAACTGGCCGTGGCCCTCGCGGGTCTTCACCGTGCTCTCCTCGATGGCGACGACGCCGCGCGTCAGCGTGTAGCGCGGCAGGCCGACGACCTCCTTGCCCTCGAAGACATTGTAGTCGATCGAGGACTGCTGACTCTTGGCAGAAATGGTCTTGGAGCGCTTCGGATCCCACACCACGATGTCCGCATCCGCGCCGACGAGGATCGCGCCCTTGCGTGGATAGACGTTGAGGATCTTGGCGATGTTGGTGGAGGTCACGGCGACGAACTCGTTCATCGTCAGACGGCCGGTGTTGACGCCGTTGGTCCAGAGCATCGGCATGCGGTCTTCCAGGCCGCCGGTGCCGTTCGGGATCTTGCGGAAATCGCCCGCGCCCGTGCGCTTCTGGTCGGTCGTGAAGGCGCAATGGTCGGTCGCGACCACCTGCAGCGAGCCGCTGGCAAGACCGGCCCAGAGCGAATCCTGGTGCTGCTTGTTGCGGAAGGGCGGGCTCATGACGCGGCGGGCGGCATGGTCCCAGTCCTTGTTGAAATATTCGCTCTCGTCGAGCGTCAGATGCTGGATCAGCGGTTCGCCATAGACGCGCATGCCGTTCTGACGGGCACGTCGGATGGCTTCATGCGCCTGTTCGCAGGAGGTGTGCACGACGTAGAGCGGCGCGCCCGCCATATCGGCGATGATGATGGCGCGGTTCGTCGCCTCGCCCTCGACGGACGGCGGGCGCGAATAGGCGTGTCCCTCCGGCCCGTTGTTGCCCTCATCCATCAGCTTCGACTGCATGGCGGCGACGACGTCACCGTTTTCCGCATGGACGAGCGGCAGCGCGCCAAGCGCCGCGCAGCGCTGGAACGAGGCGAACATCTCGTCGTCGTTCACCATCAGCGCGCCCTTGTAGGCCATGAAATGCTTGAAGGTGTTGATGCCCTTGTCCTCGACGATCGTCTTCATCTCGTCGAAGACCTGCTCGCCCCACCAGGTCACCGACATGTGGAAGGAATAGTCGCAGTTGGCGCGGGTCGACTTGTTGTCCCAGCGCATCAGCGCATCAAGCAGCGACTGGCCGGGATCGGGCAGACAGAAGTCCACCACCATGGTCGTACCGCCAGCAAGGCCGGCGCGCGTGCCGCTCTCGAAATCGTCGGCCGAATAGGTACCCATGAAGGGCATTTCGAGATGCACATGCGGATCGATGCCGCCGGGCATGACATAACAGCCTGCCGCGTCCAGCACCTCGTCGCCGGAGAGGTTCGGGCCGATCTCGACGATCTTCCCGCCCTCGATCTTGACGTCCGCCTTGTAGGTCAGGTCGGCGGTGACAACGGTTCCGCCCTTGATGACTGTGCTCATGTTGGTTCGTTCCCTGTCTTTAATTTTTGCTGGCGCCTGAAGCGCAAGACCGCCCGGCGTGCCGGGCGGGAAAGATCATTCGGCGATGCCCGCCGTCTCGATCACCGCATGCAAGAGCACGTCTGCACCCGCCGCGGCCCATTCCTTCGAAATGTCCTCCGCCTCGTTGTGCGAGAGGCCGCCGACGCAGGGGCACATGATCATCGTGGCGGGGGCGACCTTGGCGGCCCAGCAGGCATCGTGGCCGGCGCCGGAGATGATGTTCATATGGCTGTAGCCGAGGTCTTCCGCCGCCTTGCGCACGGCCGAAACCAGCGTCGGATCGAAGGTGACGGGATCGAAATGGCCGACGGCCTCGACGGAACAGCCGACACCGAGCGCGTCGCAAATCTTAGGTGCTTCCGCCTCGATGCGGGCGCGCATGCCGTCGAGTTTCGCCTGGTCGGGCGAGCGGATATCGACGGTGAAGACGACCTTGCCGGGCAGCACGTTGCGCGAATTTGGCGAGAAGAACACCTGGCCGACGCCGCCCACGGCGCCCGGCTGGTTCTCCATGGCGACGGTCTGCACCATTTCGAGGATGCGGGACATGGCAAGGCCGGCATTGACGCGCAGGTTCATCGGCGTCGAGCCGGTATGCGCCTCGCGGCCGGTCAGCGTGAATTCCAGCCACCACAGGCCCTGACAGTGCGTGACGACGCCGATGTCCTTCTTCTCGGCTTCGAGGATCGGACCCTGCTCGATGTGATATTCGAAATAGGCGTGCATCTTGCGCGCGCCGACCGTCTCGTCGCCGACCCAGCCGATGCGTTTCAGCTCGTCGCCGAAGGTCTTGCCCTCGGGATCCTTGCGGCCATAGGCATAATCCTGGCTGTGCACGCCGGCGAAGACGCCGGAGGCGAGCATGGCCGGTGCGAAACGCGCGCCTTCCTCATTCGTCCAGTTGGTGACGACGATCGGATGCTTCGTTTTGATACCGAGATCGTTCAGCGAGCGGATGACTTCGAGGCCGGCGAGCACGCCCAGCACGCCATCATATTTGCCGCCGGTCGGCTGGGTATCGAGATGCGAGCCGACATAGACGGGCAGCGCCTCGGGTTCGGCGCCCTCGCGCGTCATGAACATATTGCCCATCGTGTCGACGCCCATGGAAAGGCCGGCGCCTTCGCACCAGGTCTGGAAGAGGCGGCGGCCTTCGGCGTCTGAATCGGTCAGCGTCTGGCGATTGTTGCCGCCGGCAATGCCGGGGCCGATCTTCGCCATGTCCATGAGGGTGTCCCACAGGCGGTCCGCGTTGACACGCATGTTCTCGCCGGGTGCGGCCATGTCGTATGCTCCCACGTCTTCGGGCTTTGAAAGCCTCAATCTGTTCCCACCGGCTGGCGGCGCGCTTGTTTGTTTTGCGCCTGTCCGACTCAGCAGTTGCCTTTACTTGATAACTGTCTGATAATTTGACCGGTTGGTAAACATTACAGCTTCCGTTGCGGCACTCAAGCCGAAAAACCAAAAACCTTGAGGTCTCGCCCAAGAAAATGGCGGCTGGTTAAACTGGTGAATTTGGCGGCACTTTTCGCAATCCCGGAAAGCGCCAGGGGGCAAGATGGCACTACCAAGGGCGGCCAGAACACAGCGGCGCACGCGCATCCAGGAGGCGAAGGAGGAGCAGATCCTCGAGGCGGCGCTGGAGGTCTTTTCGCTGCACGGGTTTCGCGGCGCGACCGTGGACCAGATCGCCGAAGTGGCCGGCATGTCCAAGCCGAACCTGCTCTACTATTTCCGCACCAAGGAGACGATGCACCGGGCGCTGATCACCCGCGTGCTCGACACATGGCTCGATCCGTTGCGCGAGTTCGACGCCGAGGGCAATCCCGTCTCGGAAATCCGCAGCTACATCAGGCGCAAGCTGGAGATGGCGCGCGATTTTCCCCGTGAAAGCCGGCTTTTCGCCAATGAAATCCTGCAGGGCGCGCCCAATATCGAGGATGAGCTGAAGGGGCCGCTCAAGGCGCTCGTCGATGAGAAGGCGGAGGTCATCCGCACCTGGGCCAAGGCAGGCAAGATCGCCAAATGCGATCCCTATCACCTGATCTTCTCGATCTGGTCGACGACCCAGCATTATGCCGACTTCGACGTGCAGGTGCGCGCCGTGCTCGGGCAGGACAATGCCGGGGAAGGGCGGTTCGAGGATGCGGCGCGCTTCCTTGAGCAGCTCTTCATCGGCGGGCTCAATGTCAGCGAGCAGCCGTCCGAGGTTTAATCGGGCAGGAAGGCCATCAGCGCGAGGCCGCAGGCCGTGACGAGCGCGCCGGCCAGCACCGGAAGGCTCGCCCAGCCGTGTCCCAGAATCCCTTCCAGCAGGATGATGAAGCTGGGCGTGAGATAGCCGTAGCCCAGAACCTTCGAGGCCGGCAGGCGCATCGAGGCATATTGCAGGAGCAGGAACGTGCCGGCCGTCGTGACGACGGCGAGATAGGTGACGGCGGCATAGACGGTGAGCGGCAGGGCGGAGAAGTCGGTCTCGGCGAGGCCGCGGATGCCGGGGGCGATCAGCCAGATCGTGGCGCCGGCGGTAACCCAGAAGCCGAAGGCGACCGCGGGTTCGCCGCGGTCGAAGCGGCGGATCAGCGGCACGTAAAGCGCATGGCAGACGACACCGGCAAAGAAGATCATTTCGCCGGTGCCGACATCGAAGGCGAGGATATCGGCGATATTGCCGCGGAAGATCACCCAGACGGCGCCGGCGGCGGCGATGACGAGGCCGGCGAGCACGCCGGGCCGCGTCTTCTGGCCGAGCACCGGCAGCGCGAAGCCGGCGCTGAGTAGCGGCATCAGGGTGAAGACCGCGCCTGTCGCGATGGGGCTGGTATATTCCAGCGCCGTGAACATGGTGAGCATGTAGATAGCGATGAGCCCGCCGAGCAGAAGGAACCGCCAGATTTCCTTTGGCCAAACGGCCGGCACCCGGAAGGCGCCGAAGGCAAGGACAGCCATGACGACGATGGTCATGATGTAGCGCCAGAGCGTCAGCGGCTCGGCCTCCATGTAACGCGCGGCCAGCCCACCGAAAGAGAACGAACCGGCGATCAGCACGGCGAAGAGTAGCATGGCGAGATGGCCCTTGAGCTTCTCGCGGCCGGTGGCATGGGTGGAGAGGCCCGCCCGGGCCGGCATACGTTTCGTCAAGAAAATCATCCTATTGTCTGCGGCGCGGCATGGTCATAGAGCAACTCCGGCCAAAGTGCGATGCGGTTTGTGCCCGCGTCTGCGCGATGACGCACCCCACAGGAAAACCGCAATCGCCACCCATATCCGGCGAGACAGCAAAGGAGAGGCAATGACGACTGGCATCGGCTTCAAGGATACCGACCGCAAGACGAGCGAATTGCTCGAGGACATCATTCACGCGATCAAGGGCGAGCACATCACACTGCGCGACCTGCTGGCGATGATGGGCGAAAGTGGCCTCCTGCTTCTCTGCGCCTTCCTGTCCTTGCCCTTCCTGTTTCCGGTGTCCATTCCCGGCGTCTCCACGGTGTTCGGCGCCGGCATCGTGCTGATCAGCGCGGCGATCACGCTCAACCGTCTGCCCTGGTTGCCGGCCAAGGTCGCCGACCGGCGGTTGGAGAGCAGCAAGCTCCGGCCGGTGCTGGAGCGCGGCGTGACCTTCCTGCGCAAGATCGACCGGTTTTTCAAGCCGCGCATGATGAGCCTTGCGTCCGGCGCGCTGATGAACCGTGTCAACGGTCTCGTGCTGATGGGGGCTGGCCTCCTGCTCATGGCGCCGCTCGGGCTCATTCCCTTCTCCAATACCCTGCCGGGTGTCGCGATCCTGCTGCTGGCCGCCGGTATTTCACAGCGCGACGGCCTGATCGTACTGGCGGGCTATGTGATGGTGGTGCTGACGATCGTTTATTTCGCGGCGCTCGGGTTTCTGGCTTACAGCGCCGGCAATAGCTTCTTCGGGTGAGGCCGGTTCGGTCGCATCGCTGGTTACCGAGTTGGGCGACGTCCTCCTCTCCGTCATCCTTGGCTCAAGGCTGAGGATGACGGAGAGGAGGGGCGGGCTTTACTTGGAACAAGGGCTCGTGATCGAGAGAGATTCTCATTCGGAAAAAAGGCCGGGGCATAACCCCGGCCCTTTCGTTTATTCCGCAGCCTGTCTTGCCATCGGGTTGTTTGGATGCGTCGTCCAGTTCGCATAGTTCGGGTCGACCGTCTTGCCAGTGCGCTGGTCGAGCGTACCGGGCTCCAGTCCAACCATTGTGATGCAGTTCTCGACGGGGCAGACGTTGACGCAGAGATTGCAACCGACGCACTCGTCTTCCATCACCTCAAAGTGTCTTACGCCATCGACGAACTGCGTGATCGCCTGATGCGAGGTGTCCTCGCAGGCGATGTGGCAGCGACCGCACTTGATGCAGGCATCCTGGTCGATATGTGCCTTGGCGATGTAGTTGAGGTTGAGATACTGCCAGTCCGTGACGTTGGGCACGGCGCGGCCGCAGATGTCGTCGAGGCTGCGGTGGCCCTTGGCGTCCATCCAGTCCGACAGGCCGGTGATCATCTCCTGCACGATCTTGAAGCCGTAGGTCATGGCGGCCGTGCAGACCTGCACGTTGCCGGCGCCGAGCACCAGGAATTCCGCGGCGTCGCGCCAGGTCGTGACGCCGCCGATGCCTGAAATCGGCAGGCCGTAGGTTTCAGGATCGCGGGCGATCTCGGCCACCATGTTGAGGGCGATGGGCTTGACCGCCGGGCCGCAATAGCCGCCATGCGTGCCCTTGCCGCCGACAGTGGGGTTCGGGGCGAAGCTGTCGAGATCGACTGACACGATCGAGTTGATCGTGTTGATCAGCGACACGGCATCGGTGCCGCCGGCTTTGGCGGCGCGGGCGGGCTTGCGGATGTCGGTGATGTTGGGCGTCAGCTTGGTGATGACGGGCATGCGGGTGTATTGCTTGCACCAGCGCACGACCATCTCGATATATTCCGGCACTTGGCCGACAGCGGCACCCATGCCGCGCTCGGACATGCCGTGCGGACAGCCGAAATTGAGCTCGATGCCATCGGCGCCGGTCTCTTCCACCAAAGGCAGGATCGCCTTCCAGCTTTCCTCCTCGCAGGGCACCATGATCGAGGCGATCAGCGCCCGGTCCGGCCAGTTCATCTTGACCTGCTTCATCTCGCGCAGGTTGGTGTAGAGGTCGCGGTCCGTGATCAGTTCGATATTGTTCAGGCCGAGCAGGCGGCGGTCGGCGCCCCAGATCGCGCCGTAGCGCGGGCCGTTGACATTGACGACCGGCGGGCCTTCCTCGCCGAGCGTCTTCCAGACCACGCCGCCCCAGCCCGCCTTGAAGGCGCGCTCGACATTGTAGGCCTTGTCGGTCGGCGGCGCGGAGGCGAGCCAGAACGGATTGGGCGATTTGATGCCGACGAAATTGTTGCGAAGATCAGCCATGTCTCATCTCCTCAAGCGACGGCAGCGGCCGGCTGCGCACCGGCAGCGAGCATGCGATTGATCGAATCTGCCGCGTCGCGGCCTTGCGCGACGGAGGTGACCGTCAGGTCCTCGCCGGCTTTCACGCAATCCCCGCCTGCCCAGACATTGGCGACCGAGGTGCGGCCTTCACTGTCGATAGCGATGCGGTTGCCGGACAGGGCGAGCGCGCCAAGGCCCGCCGCTTCGAAGGTCTGGCCAATGGCTTTGAAAATCTGATCGGCGGTGAGAACGCCCGTCTCGCCGGTGCCGACGAGCCTGCCGTCCTGGATTTCGGTATATTCCATCTCGATGCCAGCGACCTGACCGTCGCGGGCAATCACCCGCTTCGGTTGGAGCCAGTGGCGGATCATCACGCCCTTGGACGCGGCGAGATCCTGCTCGAAGGGCGAGGCGTTCATATGCTCCTTGCCGCGGCGGTAGCAGATCGTCACCTCCTCGGCGCCGAGCAGCTTTGTCTGCACGGCGGCGTCGATGGCGGTCATGCCGCCGCCGATGACGACGACGCGGCGGCCGACCGGGACGGTAGCCTTGTCGGTGGCCTGGCGCAGTTCCGCAATGAAATCGACCGCGTCATAGACGCCCGGCAGGTTTTCGCCTTCCGCGCCAAGCGCGTTGACGCCTGACAGGCCCATGCCGAGGAAGACGGCATCGAAATTGGCGGTGAGATCTGCGAGCGTGAAGTCGCGGCCGAGTTTCAGGCCGTTCTTCACCTCGATACCGCCGATGGCGAGCACGTAATCCACTTCGCGCTGGGCGAAATCGTCGACGGCCTTGTAGGTAGCGATGCCGTATTCGTTGAGGCCGCCGGCCTTTTCGCGGGCTTCGAAGATCACGACGTCGTGGCCTGCCATGGCCAGCCGATGGGCGCAGGCGAGGCCCGCCGGGCCGGCGCCGACGACAGCGATCGCCTTGCCGGTGCGCGCAGCGCGCTCATAGAAATGCTGGTTTTCGCTGATCGCCACATCGGTGGCGTAGCGCTGCAGTCGACCGATTTCGACCGGGCGGTGCTCGGCGGTGTTGCGCACGCAGGCTTGCTCGCAGAGCGTCTCGGTGGGACAGACGCGGGCGCACATGCCGCCGAGAATGTTCTGGTCAAAAATGGTCTTCGCCGAGCCGATCGGATTGCCCGTCGAGATCTGGCGAATGAACAGCGGAATGTCGATGGAGGTCGGACAGGCCGTCATGCACGGCGCGTCATGACAGAAGTAGCAGCGGTCCGCTGCGACCAGCGCCTCATGGTCGTCGAGGCGCGGGTGGAGGTCGGAAAAGTTCGTCTCGTATTCGGCAGGCGTCAGACGCCCCCGATGGATCCCAGATTGCGTCGTTCCCATGATTATCTCCCATTCGCGTGGGCTTTTTGAATAGGAGAACGGTAACTCAGCTTTATTTTTTTATCAAACGGTAAAACTTCAGAAAAAACGCTGCTTTTTCAGTGCCCGCAGCGGAAATAAACATGATGTTTCCAGTTATGTTTTCCGCTCGTCAACAAAGAGCCGTGAACTCATCTGTCCTTGCTGCGTCATCATATGAGGTTTGACAGGTGACTGGAAAAGATGCAGCAAATCAGGAGAAAGAAGGGGAATACAATGGCGAAGCGGACGGAGACGGCCGGACGGCTGGACGATGCGGCACGGGCCGGCTGGCTCTACTATGTCGCGGGCCGAACGCAGGACGAAATCGCGTCCACCATGGGCATTTCCCGTCAATCCGCACAACGCCTGGTTTCGCTCGCCGTCGCCGAGCGTCTCATCAAGGTGCGGCTCGACCATCCAATCGCCGAATGCCTGGAACTGGGCGAGCAATTGCGCAAGAAATTCGGCCTCGTGCATGTCGATATCGTGCCGAGCGATCCGGGCTCCAGCTCGACGACGATCGGCATTGCCGAGGCGGGGGCGGCGGAAATCGAGCGGTGGCTGAAGAAATCCGAGCCGATCGTGCTGGCGGTCGGCACGGGGCGCACGCTGAAGGCGGCGATCGACCAGCTGCCGACCATGGAATGTCCGCAGCACCGCATCATGTCGCTGACCGGCAATATCGGGCCGGACGGTTCGGCGGCCTATTACAACGTAATCTTCTCGATGGCCGATGCGGTCAAGGCACGGCACTATCCGATGCCGCTGCCCGTTCTCGTCTCCTCCATCGAGGAGCGCGATCTCCTGCACAAGCAGAGCCTCGTGCAGTCGACGCTGCAGCTCGGCCGCCAGGCGGATGTCGCCTTTGTCGGTATTGGTGAGCTCGGCGCGGATGCACCGCTCTGCCTCGATGGTTTTCTCGATCCGGAGGAAATGGCGCGGCTGATGGAAGACGGTGCCGCCGGCGAGATCTGCGGATGGATGTTCGACCGCGATGGCAAGCTGCTCGACGGCAGCATCAACGAGCGTGTCGCCTCCGTGCCCCTGCCGCCGCGCGAGACGACGACGGTCATCGGTCTCGCCAAGGGCAAACGCAAATATCTTGCCCTCCTGGCCGCCCTGCGCGGACGCATGATCAACGGTGTCATCACCGACGAAGCAACGGCGCGTTACCTGCTTTCGGCCTGACCGGCGGCCTTTCCGCGCCCTTCTGAGCGCGTTCTCCACATAGAAATTTCCCATGCAATTCAATGGTCGCCTCATCGTCTTGTGCGGTGCAGCAACGATTGGTCGTTGACTTCCTACGTCTGTTTGTGGGTAATTGCTCATGAGCGAAGCAAATGCTCATAACTCTTCTGGGAGGAAGATGATGAATTTGAGAACCCTTTTGCTGGGCGTCAGCTCGGCTGCTCTCCTGTGCGGTTTCGCCCATGCCGAAACGCTGACTATCGCTACCGTCAACAACGGCGACATGGTGCGCATGCAGGGACTGACGGAAGATTTCACCACCAAGAACCCCGACATTCAGCTCGAGTGGGTGACGCTCGAGGAAAACGTGCTGCGCGAGCGCGTCACGACCGACGTCGCGACGAAGGGCGGCCAGTACGACATCATGACGATCGGCACCTATGAAGTTCCGATCTGGGCCAAGCAGGGCTGGCTGGTGCCGCTCGACAATCTCGGCGCCGATTACGACGTCGACGACCTGCTGCCGGCCATCCGGTCCGGTCTGACCGGCGAAGACGGCAAGCTCTATGCCGCGCCGTTCTACGGTGAAAGCTCCATGGTCATGTACCGCAAGGACCTGATGGAAAAGGCCGGGCTCACCATGCCCGATGCTCCGACCTGGGAGTTCATTGCGGACGCCGCCCGCAAGATGACCGACCGCAATGCCGGCATCAACGGCATCTGCCTGCGTGGCAAGGCCGGCTGGGGCGAGAACATGGCCTTCCTGACGGCAACCGCGAACGCCTTCGGCGCCCGCTGGTTTGACGAGAAGTGGACCCCGCAGTTCGACCAGCCGGAATGGAAGAACACGCTCGACTTCTACGTCAAGCTGATGAACGACGCCGGCCCGCAGGGCGCTTCCTCGAACGGCTTCAACGAGAACCTGGCGCTGTTCCAGCAGGGCAATTGCGGCATGTGGATCGACGCCACGGTCGCGGCGTCCTTCGTCTCCAACCCGAAGGAATCGACGGTCGCCGACAAGGTCGGCTACGCGTTGGCGCCCGACACCGGCCTCGGCAAGCGAGGCAACTGGCTCTGGGCCTGGAACCTCGCGATCCCCGCAGGTTCGCAGAAGACCGCATCGGCCGAGAAGTTCATCGCCTGGGCAACCGGCAAGGACTACACCAAGCTCGTCGCCGAGAAGGAAGGCTGGGCAAACGTTCCTCCGGGCACGCGCTCCTCGCTCTATGCGAACGAAGAGTACCAGAAGGCAGCGCCTTTCGCGAAGATGACGCTCGACTCGATCAACGCGGCTGACCCGAAGAACCCGGCCGTCAAGCCGGTGCCCTATGTCGGCGTGCAGTTCGTCGCCATCCCGGAATTCCAGGGTCTTGGCACGACGGTCGGTCAGCTCTTCTCGGCAGCCCTTGCCGGCCAGATGTCGGTCGACGACGCACTCGCACAGGCACAGTCGGTCACCACACGTGAGATGACCCGCGCCGGTTACATCAAGTAACCAACCTCCTCCCCAAGGACAGGCTGCCCGGAATGCGTTCCGGGCAGCCGTGAAAACGGGGTGCTTCTTCCCGGCGCGGCGCGGCCCGCCGCCGCCCGCGCCGGAAAATCCAAAGCAGTGACGAGAATATCTGGGGTTCCATCCAAGGGAGGGTGGAAAGCCTGTCCGGCGCCTAATGCTGCCGGCGAAACGGGGAGGTCACGACGATGGCGACGGAGAACACGCGCGGTTTGGCGCGGATGATGTTGGCACCCTCTGTGGGTTTGCTGTTGGTCTGGATGATCGTGCCGCTTGCGATGACGCTGTGGTTTTCGTTCCAGAACTACAATCTCCTGAACCCGGCCAATGTCAGCTGGGCAGGCCTGTTCAATTACCAGTATTTCTACACCGATCCCGCCTTCTTCCAGTCGATCTGGAACACGTTGCTGATCGTGGTGGGCGTTCTGTTCATCACCGTCATCGGCGGTGTGGGCATCGCGCTTCTCCTCGATCAGCCAATGTGGGGGCAGGGCATCGTGCGCATCATGATCATCTCACCCTTCTTCGTCATGCCGCCAGTGGCGGCACTCGTGTGGAAGAACATGATCATGCATCCGGGCTACGGCGTGCTGGCGGATATCAATCGTGCCCTTGGCCTGCAGCCCGTCGACTGGTTTGCGCAGTATCCGCTGTTTTCGATCATCATCATCGTCGCCTGGCAATGGCTGCCGTTTGCGACCCTCATCCTTCTGACGGCGCTGCAGTCGCTCGACGGCGAGCAGAAGGAGGCAGCCGAGATGGATGGCGCGGGTTTCGTGTCGCGCTTCATCTACCTGACGCTGCCGCATTTGGCCCGCTCGATCACCGTGGTCATCCTGATCCAGACGATCTTCCTGCTCGGCGTCTACGCGGAAATCCTCGTCACGACGAATGGCGGCCCGGGCTATGCCTCGACCAACCTGCCGTTCCTGATCTATCGCACCGCGCTCCTCGGCTACGACGTCGGCGGCGCCTCGGCCGGCGGCATCATCGCCGTCATCCTCGCCAATATCGTCGCCTTCTTCCTGATGCGCGCCGTCGGCAAGAACCTCGACAAGTAGGGATAGGAGGAAACCATCATGGCTAGAGCCGTCTCGACACGACGCACCGTCGTCTTCACCATCGCCGCCTGGATCGTCGCGCTGATCATCTTCTTCCCGATCCTCTACACGATCATCACCTCGTTCAAATCCGAGACCGAGGCGATCAAGGGCTTCAACATCATTCCCTCGGGCACGATCGAGAGCTACCAGGCCGTCCAGGCGCAGAGCAATTACTTCAAGTTCTTCCTGAACTCGGTGGTCCTGTCGCTCGGCTCGACGCTGCTGGCGCTGCTGATCGCGGTGCCCGCCGCCTGGTCGATGGCGTTCTCGCCGACGGCCAAGACCAAGGACATCCTGATGTGGATGCTCTCGACCAAAATGATGCCGGCCGTCGCCGTGCTCGTGCCGATCTACTTGATCTTCCGCGACACCGGTCTGCTCGACAGCCGCATCGGTCTCACCGTCATGCTGACCATGATTAACCTGCCGATCGTGATCTGGATGCTCTACACCTATTTTAGGGAAATCCCCGGCGAGATCCTGGAGGCCGCGCGCATGGATGGCGCGTCGCTGTGGGGCGAGATCGTCTATGTGCTGACGCCGATGGCGGTGCCGGGCATTGCGTCCACCATGCTGCTCAACATCATCCTGGCCTGGAACGAGGCGTTCTGGACGATCCGCCTGACGACGACCAATGCCGCCCCGCTGACGGCCTTCATCGCCTCGTTCTCCAGTCCGCAAGGGTTGTTCTGGGCGAAGCTTTCGGCCGCCTCGACGCTCGCCATCGCGCCCATCCTGATCATGGGGTGGTTCAGCCAGAAACAGCTTGTCCGCGGCCTCACCTTCGGCGCCGTGAAGTAAGAACAGAGATCGGGGAGGAACCACCATGGGCAAGATCATTCTCAAAAAGGTCAACAAGTCGTTCGGCGCGACGCAGGTCATTCCGGGCATCGACCTGACCATCGAGGACGGCGAGTTCGTCGTCTTCGTCGGTCCCTCGGGCTGCGGCAAGTCCACGCTCTTGCGCCTCATCGCCGGTCTGGAGGACACGACGTCGGGCACAATCGAGATCGACGGCAAGGACGTCACCGGTGCGGCGCCCGCCAAGCGCGGGCTTGCCATGGTGTTCCAGTCCTATGCGCTCTATCCGCATATGAGTGTCGCCAAGAACATCGCCTTCCCGCTGAAGATGGCGAAGATGGACCAGGCGGCCATAGATAAGAAGGTGACGGAAGCCGCCCGCGTGCTCAACCTCACCAACTATCTCGAGCGCCGTCCGGGCCAGCTGTCCGGCGGTCAGCGCCAGCGTGTGGCCATCGGCCGGGCCATCGTGCGCGAACCCTCGGCCTTCCTGTTCGACGAACCGCTGTCGAACCTCGACGCGGCGCTGCGCGGTACGATGCGGCTGGAGATCTCCGAGCTGCACCATCAGCTGAAGACCACGATGATCTATGTCACGCACGACCAGGTCGAGGCCATGACCATGGCCGACAAGATCGTCGTGCTGAATGCCGGCAATATCGAGCAGGTCGGCTCGCCGCTCGATCTCTACAACAAGCCCGACAACCTGTTCGTCGCCGGCTTCATCGGCTCGCCGCGCATGAACTTCGTCAAGGGCGAGGCAGCGAAACCGTACAATGCGCCGACCGTCGGTATCCGGCCGGAGCATATCAAGCTCTCCAAGGAGACCGGCAGCTGGAAGGGCGTCGTCGGTGTTGCCGAGCATCTCGGCTCCGACACGTTCCTGCATGTCAATGTCGAGGGAATTGGCATGCTGACCGTCCGTGCCGACGGCGACTTCCCCGTCACCCATGGCGATATCGTCTGGCTGACGCCCGACGCAACGCGCATCCATCGGTTCGATGACAAGGGACTGGCAATTCGATGAAGCGGCTTGAGGGAAAAAACGCGCTGATCACGGGCTCGGCGCGCGGCATCGGCCGGGCTTTCGCCGAAGCCTATGTGCGAGAAGGGGCGCGGGTTGCGATTGCCGATATCAATCTGGAGCGGGCTAGCGCGACCGCGCAGAAGATCGGCCCGGCGGCCTATGCCGTACAGATGGATGTGACGCAGCAGGCGTCCATCGACGCAGCCATCGCCATTTGCGTGAAGGAGGCCGGCGGCGTCGATATCCTCGTCAACAATGCCGCGCTCTTCGACCTCCAGCCGATCGTCGAGATCACGCGGGAAAGTTACGACCGGCTCTTCTCGATCAATGTCGCGGGCACGCTGTTCACGCTGCAGGCAGCGGCCAAGCAGATGATCGCACAAGGTCGGGGCGGCAAGATCATCAACATGGCGAGCCAGGCGGGGCGGCGGGGCGAGGCGCTGGTCGGCGTCTACTGCGCCACCAAGGCGGCGGTGATCAGCCTCACCCAATCGGCGGGCCTGAACCTCATAAAGCACGGCATCAACGTCAATGCCATCGCGCCGGGCGTGGTCGATGGCGAGCACTGGGATGGCGTGGATGCGCTCTTCGCCAAATATGAAAACCGGCCGCTCGGCGAGAAGAAGCGGCTGGTCGGCGCGGAAGTCCCCTTCGGTCGCATGGGAACGGCCGACGACCTGACGGGCATGGCGATTTTCCTCGCCTCCCAGGAGAGCAACTACATCGTCGCGCAGACTTACAATGTCGATGGCGGCAACTGGATGAGCTGAGCGCGCAGCCGCGCGCCTGGCACAGGCATAGACCGGAACAAACCGGAAGGAATGGACCATGACCACGAAACTGTCGCTCGCCACTCTTCCGGCGGTCTCAAAGACCGCCAGCATCCCGACCTATGCGCGTGAAAATCTCACGGCGGGTATCGTCCATTTCGGCGTCGGCAATTTCCACCGGGCGCATCAGGCGATCTATCTCGACGACCTCTTCAATCTCGGCCTCGACCATGATTGGGCGCTGATCGGCGCGGGCGTCCTGCCCTCCGACGCCGCGATGCGCGAAAAGCTCGCCGGGCAAGATTTCCTGACCACCGTCGTCGAGCAGGACAACAACCGCTCCGGCGCCCGCGTCACCGGCGCGATGATCGACTATGTCGCGCCCGGCAATGCGGCCGCAACCGTCGCCCAGCTCGCCGATCCCGCCATCCGCATCGTCTCGCTGACGATCACCGAGGGCGGCTACTTCATCAATCCCGCCTCCGGCATCTTCGATCCAACCTATCCGGCGATCGCCGCCGATGCGGCCAATCCGTCCGAGCCGAAGACCGTCTTCGGCCTCATCCTCGCCGGCCTGAAAGCCCGCAGGGACAAGGGCATCGCGCCCTATACCGTCATGTCCTGCGATAACATTCCGCACAATGGCAAGGTGACGCATGCGGCCGTGTCCGGTCTCGCGCGGCTCTCCGATCCAGGTCTTGCCGACTGGATCGACGCCAATGTCGCCTTCCCGAACGGCATGGTAGACCGCATAACCCCGGCGACAGGGCCGCGCGAGATCGGCATCGTCGCCGACGAATACGGCATCGACGATGCCTGGCCGGTGTTCTGCGAGGAGTTCAAGCAATGGGTGCTTGAGGACAAATTCCCCGAGGGCCGTCCGGCGCTGGAAAAGGTCGGTGTGCAGTTCGTGCCCGATGTTGCGCCCTACGAGCATATGAAAATCCGTATCCTCAATGGCGGCCATGCGGCGATCGCCTATCCGGCGGCACTGCTCGACATCCATTTTGTGCACGAGGCGATGGAGGATCCCGATATTCGCGCCTTCCTCGCCAAGCTGGAGCTGGACGAGATCGTGCCCGTCATCCCGCCCGTGCCGAATACGGACCTGCGCGACTATTTCGGCCTGATCGAGCGGCGCTTCTCCAATCCCAAGATCGCCGACACCATCCCGCGTCTGGCGCAGGACGGCTCCAACCGCCAGCCGAAATTCATCCTGCCATCGACCGCCGACCGCCTGTCGCGCAAGGAGGACGTCACCGGCCTGGCGCTCGTCTCCGCGCTCTGGTGCCACTATCTCGTCGGAACGACCGACAGCGGCAAGGCGATCGCCTTCAACGATCCCAATATCGACCGTATCCACGCGGCGGCCGTGGCGGCGAAGGCCGATCCCGAGACCTTCCTCGATCTCAAGGATATTTTTGGCGCGGTGGCGGAGTCGGATCTCTTCCGCAAGCGCTTCTCCAATGCCCTGACGTCGTTGCAGCAGAAGGGCACACGGGCGACGCTCAGGCTTTATCTGGAAGACAGACTGGTCAACTGAGGAAACCCCAAAATTTCCAGGGCTTTCCATCGGGGAGGCCAGACAGTAGGACGGGGGCCTGAACACGGAACGGGAAGCCATGGCCGCCACAGCGACTGAACTGGTCATCTTCGATTGCGACGGCGTGCTGGTCGACAGCGAGCCGATCTCGCTCGCCGTGCTGGTCGAGGCGCTTGCCGCGGCCGGTGTCGCGATGAGCGAGGAGGAGGCGCATGCGCGCTTTCTCGGCCGCAGCCTGAAGAGCATGTCGGAAATCCTGCACGACGACTATGGCCTGGCGATCGATGCGGCGTTCCTCGACTCCATGCGCAAGGTTCTCTATGAGCGGTTCCGCGCGGAGTTGCAGCCGATCGATGGCATTGCCGAGACGGTGGACGGGCTTGGCATCGCCCATTGCGTGGCCTCGTCGAGCCAGCCGGAGCGTATCCGTCTCTCGCTTTCCGTGACGGGCCTCATCGACCGGTTCGAACCGAATATATTCAGCGCCACCATGGTCTCGCGCGGCAAGCCGGCGCCCGATCTTTTCCTTCATGCGAGTGCGTCGATGGGGGTGGAGCCCGCGCGTTGCGTGGTCGTGGAAGACAGCCCGGCCGGCATCGAAGCCGCAAAATCCGCAGGCATGCGGGTGGTTGCCTTCACCGGCGGTTCGCATGCACGCACGCCGCGCCATCGCGCGACGCTGCTTGATCTGAAACCCGATGCCCTGTTTGACGACATGCGGGAATTGCTCCAGTTTGTCCGCAACGAAAAGGCCGACGGGAAAGAGCATTGATGCGCGATCTGATCGTTGCGGTGGACATCGGCACGGGCAGTGCCCGCGCCGGCGTGTTCGACCGCAGCGGCGCCCTGTTCGGGCGAGCCGAGCAGCCGATCGCCATGCGCCGGCCGAGTGCAGACCGTGCCGAGCATGACAGCGAAAACATCTGGGAAGCGGTTTGCACGGCGGTGAAGGCGGCCTGCGCGGTTGCGGGCGTGCCCTCTGCGCGTGTCGCGGCGCTCGGCATCGATGCAACCTGCTCGCTGGTGGTGCGCGACACGGCCGGAGCGCCGCTGGCCGTCTCGGGCGGCGAGGAGGCGCGCTGGGATACGATCGTATGGCTCGATCACCGCGCCCTGAAGGAGGCCGATCTCTGCACGGCGACGGAGCATCCGCTGCTCGCCCATTCCGGCCGGGTGATGTCGCCGGAAATGGAAATGCCCAAGCTGATGTGGCTGAAGCGCAACCGGCCGGAGGAATGGGCACGCGCCGGCTACTTCTTTGATCTTGCCGATTTCATCACTTGGCGGTCGACCGGCTCGAATGCCCGTTCGCGCGGGACCTTGACCGCCAAGTGGAACTACCTTTCGCATGAGGCGCAGCCGTGGAACGAAAGCTTCCTGAAGGCGATCGGCCTGGAAGATATGCAGCAACGCGGCTCCCTTCCGACAGAGACGCTCGCCGTCGGTGAAGCGGTCAGCAGGCTGACGGCGGAGGCGGCAGCATCGCTCGGGTTGGATACGGACTGCGTCGTCGCGGCGGGGCTGATCGACGCCTATGCCGGCACGTTCGGTGTGCTCGGTCCGTTTACCGGCGAGCCGGATGACCTGGAACGGAAACTGGCGCTGATCGGCGGCACGTCGAGCTGTATCGTTGCCTTCTCGCGCGAAAAGCGTTTCGGCTTCGGCATGTGGGGCCCCTACTACGAGGCCGTGCTGCCGGGCTGGTGGCTCGTCGAGGGCGGACAGTCCGCGACGGGCGCGCTGCTTGATCATCTCCTGCGCACGCACAGCGCCGGAGGCGAACCCACGGCGGCGAACCACGCCCGCGTCATCGCACGCATCCGCGAGCTTCAGGCGGAAGAGGGCGAGGATTTCGCCACACGTCTGCATGTCCTGCCGGATTTTCACGGCAACCGCTCGCCATATGCCGATCCACATGCATTGGGCGTGATCAGCGGCCTTGCGCTCGACGCCTCCTTCGACGGGCTCTGCCGGCTTTATTGGCGAGCGTCGGTAGCGATTGCGCTGGGCATCCGTCATATCCTCGACAAGCTTGGGGAGGGTGGCTACCCGCTTGATACGCTGCATGTCACCGGCGGCCATGTGCGCAATCCGCTGCTGATGGAGCTTTACCGCGATGTCACCGGCTGCCGCGTCGTCGTACCTGAGACCAATGACGCGGTGCTGCTTGGCACCGCCATGGTGGCGGCAGTCGCCGGAGGGCTTTATCCGGACCTGCCGGCTGCAGGAGCCGGCATGTATCCCGGCGGTCGCGAATACCATCCCGATCCGGCGCGCAAGGCCTCCTATGACCGAGACTACCGCCGCTTTCTTGCGCTCTATCGGCATCGTGCCGAACTCGAAGCGATCGACTAAGAAAGATTTTTGAAAAAATATACAATCAGCCGGAACCTATTTTCGGTTCGCGTGTTTTTCTGGCGTCACCGGTCTGCGCATATCCCCCAAGATGCGAGGCCCTCGACTGGTGATCGACCACGTAACCGTGTCCCCCTCCGGTCCGTGGATACTCAAGCAGCCAGTGCCCTTCGAAGGCGCTGGCTGTTTTCTTTTGTGCTTATAGCCTTGTCAGACGCCGAGAGAGATCGCTTTGGTTCGAAATGCTCCACGTGTATCTCGGTACATGGAGAGGCAGCGGTGGGCGTGCCGTCCCACCGCTGCCTGCCGCGCCGCCGCTAGCAGCTATCCGGGAGCGAGATCACGCCGCTGCGCGCGTCTGCGGCGTGAAAAGAAGGGCTTGGTTGATCAGGACCTTCACTTGTTCCGGGTTGAAAGGTTTGGAGACAAGGAAGGCCGGTTCCGGCCGTTCACCCGTCAGAAGCCGTTCCGGATAAGCGGTGATGAAGATGACCGGGATATCGGTGCGCGACAGAATCGTGTTGACCGCATCGATGCCGGAAGAGCCGTCGGCGAGCCGCACGTCGGCCAGAACGAGGCCGGGCTGGCTGTCGCTCCACAGAAGTTCGGCTTCCGCCTGCGTGCGGGCAATGCCGGTGACGCGATGACCCATGCCACTGACCATATGCGCGAGGTCGAGTGCGATCAGCGGCTCGTCCTCGATGATCATGATGCCGGTTTCCGTCTGAGCGGCGATTTCCGCGAAGGCCGAATCGAGCAGGCCACGGATGACGCTGATGTCCGCTTCGAGAATTTCCGCGGTCTTGTCGACGGCGAACCCTTCAACGGTGGCGAGCAGTAGCGCCTGGCGGCCAAGCGGAGGAACCCCGGAGAGGTCGAAGGGGGCTTCCATGCCCGGCTTGAGAGAGCCGGCGCCGCGGCTCATCGAGACGGGGAGGGAGGAAATGATGCGGCTGAGCAACCCGAAAAGCGTGGCCTTGTCGTCCCCATATTCGGGCATGGCCGAGGGGTCGATGAGGATGGTTTCGAGCGTGGCGGCGACATAGGCGTCGCCTGAGGATTGAGTGCCCGTGAGCGCGCGGGCGTAACGGCGCAAGGCCGGAAGGTGCGGTCCGATACGGTCGGAAATCGGCATGATGTGTCCCCTGTTTTCGATTTGCTGCAGTGGCAGTTGACGATTTGAACGCGGGAACCAAATTTAGGTTCCGAGGAGGGGAACTTTTTTTGCTGCGGTGCATTTCCAAGCCGAAATCGAACTATCGCGCGGTGCAACGACGAAAGTGGCCAAGAGTGAACAGTTTAGACAATCAAAAGACCGGGAGAAAAGCTCCCAAGAGGGCGGATGATCCCAATGCGCAGATCGCAACGAAGCTGCGCGCATTCTATCATTCCGTACAGGATGAGACGCTTCCCCAGCGCTTCCTCGATCTTCTCGAGAAATTGGATGCTGTTGAAAACAGTGTTCAGCGGGCTGAGTGAGGACGAGATGGACCAGGGACAGACGACTTTCAAGCGCGAACTCCTGGCTGTACTGCCAAGCCTGCGCGCCTTCGCCATTTCCCTCATCGGCCGCCACGACCAGGCCGACGATCTCGTTCAGGACACGATCATGAAGGCCTGGGCGAAACAGGAACAGTTCGAGATGGGCACCAATATGAAGGCCTGGCTCTTCACGATCTTGCGAAACGAGCTCTACAGCAAAATGCGCAAGCGCGGCCGCGAGGTGCAGGACTCGGACGGTCTCTTCACAGAGAACCTTGCGCAGCATCCGTCGCAATACGGTTCGCTCGATATGCAGGACTTTAAGAAGGCGCTTGAAAAGCTGCCGGACGAACAGCGCGAAGCGATTATTCTCGTCGGTGCTTCGGGTTTTTCCTATGAGGAAGCGGCAGAAATCTGCGGCTGCGCGCTCGGCACCATCAAGAGCCGTGTGAATCGTGCCCGCCAGCGCCTCCAGGAGCTCTTGCAGGTGAGCGGTGAAAGCGACTACGGTCCGGACGCCGTCTCGGCGCCGATTACCTCGCGCGCTTTCGCCTCCTGACGGAATAAACAAAGAGCCGCCCGCCACGATGGCGGGCGCGCCAAAAAGCTGAGGGGATTGCGGCGGGAAATGCGTCTGCCGGCTAAGCCGGGATTGTGACAGACGCCAAATCGCTGGCCGAGCGCGCATGAAGGACAATGTTCAGCCACTACCGTCCGATATTGCCGCGGTCCTGGGAGCACCAGACCGGCTGACGGCGCTTGAAGCCGCCATGCCGACCTTTACCGGCCCCGATGCCGATTTCGACGATATTGCAGTCCTTGCCTCGCAGTTGTTTTCCGCGCCGATTGCCCTCGTCACCATTCTTGGCAGGACGGACCAGTGGTTCCTGGCCCATGAGGGCACGCGGGAAATCCGGGCGCCATCGGAGGATTCCTTCTGCGCGCGCATGATCGCGGAAGGCGCCGGCGTGGCCATGGTCGTGGGCGATGCAACCAAGGACCCGCGTTTTGCCGATCTGCCCAGCGTGACGGGCGAACCCTATTTGCACTTCTATGCGGGGGCACCGATCATGGCGGACGGCCAGCCGATCGGAACCGTCTGTGTTTTCGACGTCAAGCCGCATGCCAAAACCGCGCCTGAGCTTCTGCCGCGCCTCAAACGGCTTGCCTCGCTTGCCGCCTCGTTGCTCAAGCTGAAGGAAGAGGCCCGTCGGCGCATGCTGGCGGCGGAAGTGCTGTCGCGCGACGAGAAGCGCCACGCCCTGGCGCTCGATGCGGCCAATGTCGCGAGCTGGCTCTGGGATATCTCGGCGGGTGTCGTGTCCGGCAACGAGACGTTCTATCGCATGCTCGGCATTACCCCTGCCAAGCCCATGAGCGCGCGAAAATTCTTCACGTCGGTGCATCCCGCCGACCGCAAGCTCACCATCGATCGCCTGCGTGGTGCGCTGTCATCGGGCAAGGAATATGACGGGTTGTTCCGCGCCGCCAATTCGGGCCGCTGGCTGCTCGGACGCGGACGCGTGCACGAATGGGATGCGGAGGGACGCCCGACAGTGTTTCTCGGCATTAACGTCGACGTGACGGATGGGCAGCTTGCTTCGGAACGCACCCGTCTCCTGTTGCGCGAACTGAACCACCGGGTGAAGAACACACTTGCGATGCTGCAATCGCTGGCGCGCCAGACGCTGCGCCAGACCAGCGATCCTGTCGAGTTCATGGATGCCTTCGCCGGCCGGCTGCAATCGCTCTCCGAGGCGCACGGCCTGCTCTCCGATCACGAATGGGGCGTCATTCACCTGAAGATGCTGCTGCAAAAGCAGATTATGCCCTATGCGATGGATTACGATGCGCAGGTCGAAATTCATAAGGACGAGGTCGAGCTTGGGCCGGATCAGGCCGTCGGTCTCGGCCTGGTGCTGCACGAGCTCGCTACCAACGCGCGCAAATACGGCGCGCTTTCTGTGCGCAGCGGCAAGGTGGTGATCACTGCGCGCGTTATGAACGAAGAGGGACAGCGCGTGCTCAACATGACTTGGCACGAAGTTGGCGGACCGCCGGTTGATCGCGGCGGCCGTCGCGGCTTCGGTTCGGTGCTGATAGAGCGCAGCCTCGACAAGATTCTCGGCAGCAGCGTGCATGTCGAATATCTGCCGAAGGGCGTGACGGCTGTGATAAGGATGCCGCTATAAAGCGGCATCAACTTCACTTCATAAAATGGATTGGATCAGTCGTCGTCGCGGCGGGATCTTTTCGGCGCGAGCAGGAAGCCCAAGGCAAGCGCGACGCCCGTTGCGGCGAACGGCCGTTTCGTGGCGACAGCGGCAGCGGCGGCCATCATGTCGCGCCGGGCGGCAAGCTGGTCGCGCCGGATACGGCGTAGTTCCCGTTCCCGCTTGTTGCGCAAGGCAACGACGGCAAGCACGATGAGGGCCACCAACAGAAAGCCACCTGCGAGGCCGAAGAGTGCCGGCACGGCACCGTAATGCTCGGAAAGCCAGATGGCCATAGCGACGATGGCAAGCCCGTAGGCGGTCGCGATGAGAACGCCGATGATCAGGCCTGCAATGGCGTTGCGTTTCGCTGTGTCAACGGTTTCGTCCACCCGGTCTGTGACGCGGGTGACGAGGTTTTGCAGGAGGATGGCTCCTAGTGAAAGCATGCCGTTCGTGCTCCGCCCGTTCTTGCTATGCATGAGGGACGCCTGGCGGCGTCCCCTGTCTATAGAAGGTTTAATTGCTCTGGGGATGGATCAGCGCCGCAGCAGGGCGGCGAGCACGAAGCCGGCAGCGGCTGCAATGCCGAGCGTGGTGAGCGGATTGTCCTGTACCGCCTTGCGCGCCTTGCGGCCGCTGTCGCGATAACGGTCCTGGAAGTCGGCAAGCAGCTCCTCACCGGCCGCGATCATGTCGCGGATATCGGTCTCGGCACGTCCTTTAAGGTCGTGAGCGGCGTCGCTGACATCCGCCTTCACTGCACGGGCCTTCTTGCGAATGCTGCTGGCACCGCTTGTGGCATCGTTGGCGAGTACGCGCGCAAGGGCGGCGATCTCGTCTCGCAGATCGGCGATCTGGTCCTCGACGGCCTGCGCATTGTCCTGCAATCCGTCGCGGAGGCTCTTCTTGTTACGGGTCGAAAACAATCCGTTGGCCATGCCGTTTCTCCTTTTTGCGTGTCGATCGCGCCAAGGCGCGGATCGAACGGCGCTCCACCCCCTTGGCGGAACGGTTTTCCGCACACATAACGGGCCAGCAGGCAAAAGGTTCCATCAGGCGCTGGGAAATCAGGCCAAAGCGGTATGGGGCAGCACGAAGGGCAGGCCGGAGGCCGGCACGCTGTTGATGCGCATGCGGCAGCCGAAGACGGCCTCCATGGCGTCGTCAGTCATGACCTCGGCAGGGGCACCCGCGCGCGCGATGCGGCCGCTCTTCATCATTACCATATGGTCGGCGAACATCGCGGTGAGGTTGAGATCGTGCATGACCGCGATTACCCCGCCACCACTTTCGCAATAGCGGCGCGCAAGCCTCATGATGGTGAGCTGGTGGCGGATGTCGAGGGCGGAGACCGGCTCGTCGAGCATCAGGAAGCAGGGCTCGCCGTCCAGAACGGGATCCCAGATCTGCGAGAGTACACGGGCGAGTTGCACACGCTGCTGCTCGCCGCCCGAAAGCTCCTGGTAGAAGCGGCCGGCGAAACCCGAAAGATCAACGGCGGCCAGCGCCTCGGACGTGATAGCGTCGATGCGCTCCGCATGCCGGTTTGGGCCGACGGTGAGGCCCATGCGCACGATCTCGCGCACGGTGAAGGGGAAGGCTATTGCCGCAGCCTGCGGCAGCACGGCGCGCTTGACGGCGAGCTGCCAAGGTTCCAGCGCGCCGACGGCATGACCGTTGATCGTCACATCGCCTTTGCTTGGAAGTTCGCCGGCCAGTGCCTTCATCGTCGTCGTTTTGCCCGAACCGTTCGGACCGACGATGGCGGTGAGCTCGCCGGCCTTGGCGGTAAGCGAGACGCCATGCACGATGGTCTTGCCGGAAAGGGCGACCGTGAGGTTCTTTGCGGTGATCATGAAAACCTACCAGCCGTTGCGCGCGCGGTCACGCAAAAGGACCCAGAGGAAGAAGGGGGCGCCGGCAAGTGCGGTGATGATGCCGATCGGCAATTCCGCCGGGGCCACGATAGTGCGCGCCAGCATGTCCGCACCCAGCATCAGCACGCCGCCAAAGAGAGCGGAGGCCGGCAGCAGGTAGCGATGATCCGGGCCGATGACGATGCGCAGGAGATGCGGCACGACGATGCCGACGAAGCCGATGCCGCCGCTGACGGCGACGGACGCACCCACCGCGCCGGCCACCGCGACGACGGCGATATATTTCAGCCGCTGCACCTTCACGCCCATATGGAAGGCTGCCGCCTCGCCGAGCGTGATGGCGTTCAGCCCGCGCGACAGGAAGGGCACGACGAGCAGCGCCAGCAGAATGATCGGTCCGGCGGCGAAGAGTTTTGCCCAAGTCATGCCCGAGAGCGAGCCGAGGCTCCAGAAGGTGATGTCGCGCAGCTGCTTGTCATCGGCGATGTAAATGAGGATGCCGGTGACGGCGCCGGCAAGCGCGGCAATGGCGATGCCGGCGAGCAGCATGGTCGCGACGGAGGTCTGGCCGCCGCGCGTCGCGATGCGGTAGAGCAGAAGCGTGGTCAGGAGGCCGCCGATGAAGGCGGCAAGCGGCAGGGCGAAGGCGCCGAGCGTCAGCATCAGGCCGGCCGGCAGGCTCGCGCCGAGTACGATCATCAGCACGGCGCCGAGTGCCGAACCGGAGGAAATGCCGACGAGGCCGGGATCGGCGAGCGGATTGCGGAAAAGGCCCTGCATGACGGCGCCGGACATGGCAAGCGCGGCGCCGATCAGGAAGCCGAGCAGCGCGCGGGGCATGCGGATATCGACGACGATGATGCGGTCGCGCAGGCTGAGCGCCGTCTCTTCAGCGCCGCTGAACAGCGCGCCGATCACGTTTATGGCCGACGCATCGGAAGCGCCGGTCGCAATCGACAGCGCCAGCGAGAGGATCGAGACGAGCACCAGGACGGCGAGCGTCAGGCGAGCGATCGCCGTCCGGTCGCCGGCAGCCGATGACTGGACGGCGCGCATCAGGGAAAAACCGCGCGCACTATCGCCGCGCACGGCATCATTGAGAGACATTGCCGTAGAGCTCTTTGTTGAGATCGCGGATGGCGGAGGCCGTGCGCGGGCCGAAGCCCAGGAGATGCAGGCTATTCATGCGCAGGATCGCCTTGTTGGCGGCGGCCGGCGTGACGGAGATGGCGGGATGCGCCAGGATTTCCGCATCGCTGCTGCCGGCGCCGGGACGGGTCATGACCATGACGACATCGGGCTTGGCCTTGATGATCGCCTCGTCGGTCAGCGGCTTGTAGCCATCGAAAGAACCCTCCGTCGCATTGACCGCGCCGGCAAGACCGATGATGCCGTCGGCCGCCGTGTGGCTGCCGGCCGCCATGACCTTGCCGTTCTGGAAGGACAGGATGAACAGCACGCGCTTGCGTTCGCTTTCCGGCCGCTTGGCAGCGTCCGAAATGACCGCATCCAGATCAGCGCCGACCTGCGCTTCCAATTCCTTGGCCTTGTCTTCCACGCCGAGGAATGTGCCGACGACATCGATTTTCTTCAGGATCGCCGCGCGGTCATAGCCTTCCGGCACGGTCTCGAAGGGAATGCCGGCGCTCTTCAGCACGGCCAGCGCATCCGGCGGGCCGCTGCCTTCGACGGCGAGGATTGCGGTCGGGTTGACGGCGATGACGCCCTCCGGCGAGAGCTGGCGCATGTAGCCGACATCGGGCAGCTTCGTCGCCTCTTCGGGGAAGGTGCTGGTGGAATCGCGGGCGACCAATCGGCCGCCTTCGCCGAGCGCATAAACGATTTCCGTCACAGCACCGCCGATCGCCACGAGCCTGGAGCTGTCTACCTTCTGCATATCCTCGGCCACTGCCCTGCGGATGAAGCCGCCTGCACCCGGCGCGACGAGCGGCAGGAGCAGCGGGGCGGAGAGGGCGAGGACGGTCAGCGCCATTTCCCACGGGCGGGCGCGGCGGAAATCGAAGCTCTTGCTCATGGGGCGTATCCTTCTTATGCCGCGACGCTGTTGGGGCGCGGCAGGCTGTCGAGAATTTCGCGCCAGTCGGCGCGCTCGGTCATGCCTTCCTTCCGCTTGCCGAAAAACTGGATGATCATCTCGCCGCTGGCGTCATAGGCTTCGAGCGAGGTGACGAAACCGTCGACGGTCGGCTTGCGCACCACCCAGCACTCGGCGATGTGGTCCATGCGCAGATGCATGTGGAAGGTCGGATCCATGACGTTGAGCCAAGGTCCCATCGGCTGGATGTTCTTCACGGTGCCGGTGTGGATCTGGATCGTGCCGTGGTTGCCGACGAAGCACATGATATCGACATCGCGCTCGGCGGCACCGCGCAGCAGGTCGCCGACGGCATCGGCGCGCACTTCATGGGCAAAATCCTCGCCGACGCTGCGCACGGCATCCTGGCGGGCGATCTTCAGCTTGCGCAGCAGGCCGAAGAATTGGTGCGTATCGGTCATCGCCGCCCAGTTTTCGCGCAATGCCGCAACATCGACAGGACCGGTCTCCTCGACCTTGGTGGAGACGATTTCGACGAAATCCTGCGACTGGTCTTCCAGGCGGAAGTCGGCGACGATCGCCTCATAGGCTTCGAGATTGGAGGCCGGGCGCAGGTGCACCTTGTGCACGGCCATGCCGGCCTTGTCGAAGAACTGCAGGCTGCGGCGAACCTGATCGCCATCCGTCTTGGTGACGGCGAAGCCGTGTGCCCACGTGCCGGGGAAGATGCGCAGGTCAATGTTTTCGCCGAGCACGATCGAGGCATGCTTGCCGGTGGTGATCTTTTCGAAGACGCCGATCTTCTCGTGCACGACGCTCTCGTTGCGGGTCAGCGCCATGATCTCGCCGAGCGCTTCGGCGCGTTCCAGGAAGCGGTTGGCATCGGCATCGATGCGGATCGCTGTCAGGCCGACTTCCGCCGCAACGAGGGCGGCTTCGGAGATGTCGAGCTGGGCGGCAATGTCGCGCTCGCGCATCTTCGGATTGTCGGCGCGGAAGGCGCGGATTTCGGCAGGGGTCGGTCGGGTCGTTTCGGTCATGGGCTCGGCCTTCGTCGCAATGCATGGCGCCGTTCCATGTGCAATCTCTTCCGTCGGAAAATTATCGAGGCGGAACAGGGGTTTGCCGGGAAACTGGCGATTACTATCTTGACTTCATTACTCATATTTATCTATGCACGCAATACCGGTGCCTTAAACTCATGTTAATTCTTCCGATGGCGCAGGCTGATGATCGTGGCCGGCACGTTCGGCCGGCACCCGAACCGAATTCGAACAGGCGACCTCATGACCGCACGCATGCTTCTTCTTTCCGCCCTCCTGTCCGTTGCCGCTATTTCCGGCGCTGCCGCCCAGGAGGCGTCAGCCGCCAAGGGACTGGACGTGGAGCTGAATGCGCTGGCGAGTTCGCAGAAGGGTTGCCTCTTCACCTTCGTCGCCGGCAATGGCCTGGCGCAGGATTTGTCCAAGGTTTCCTTCGAATTCGTGATCTTCAACGACAAGGGCACGGTCGAGCGCCTGGCGCTGCTCGACTTCCGCGACCTGCCGGCCGGCAAGTCCAAGGTGCGCCAGTTCGACGTGCCGGGCATCAAGTGCGAGGGCGTGAAGAACCTGCTGATCAACGATGCTCCGGTCTGCGAGGGCGCGGGTATCGGGAAGGGGCGTTGCATGGATGGCATCGTCACACGCAGCAAGGCGACGGTCGGCCTCGAAGGCTGACACTCTCGGGCACGGGACCGTGCCGAATGGGTAAACGGAACGACGGGTGAGTACGATGTCTGGTAGCAAGTGGCTTTGGGTCGGCGGCGGTGTTCTTTCCCTGCTGGCACACGCAACCGCGGCGGCCATCCTGACCATGTCGCCTGCGCCGGAAGAGGAGCAGGCCCTGATTGCCGGTGGCGTCGTTGCGGAAGTGGCGATGCTGGGCAATGGCGCGTTCGAGGCGGTTGAATCGGGTAATCCCGAGGATGCCATTCAGCCCGAGACGATCGAGCCTGATTTCACCGAGCCCGAGCCGCAGCAAGTGGCGGAAATCCAGCCGACCGAGATCCAGCCCGAGACGACCGAGATTGCGCCTGTCGATCCGGTCGTGGCCGAGCCGGTGCAGGAACTGATCGTGCCCTCCGCCGAGGTCGAGATCGCCGCCGTTCCGGTTCCCGAGATCAAGCCGGTGATCGAGCCGGAAGAGGAGATCAAGCCGGTTCCCGAGGTGAAGAAGGAAGAGCCGGTCAAGAAGGTCGAGCGCAAGAAGCCGAAGGAAAAACCGGTCAAGAAGGCCGGTGAGAAAGGCAAGGCCAAGCAGAACGCGACGCGCGGCGAGGTCGATGGCTCAGCCGATGTGAAGAGCGCGGCCGTCGGCGGCCAGAAGAAGGGCAATTCCTCATCGGCCGGCAATGCTGCCGTCAGCAACTATCCGGGCAAGGTGCGCAACAAGATCAACCGCGCCAAGAAGCGTGTTTCGGGCGGCGAGCGCGGCAGTGTGGTGGTGAGCTTCACCGTCAGCTCCGGCGGGCAGGCGAGCGGCATTCGCGTCGCACGCAGCTCCGGCAGCGCAGCGCTCGACCGGGCCGCCCTCGATTCGGTGCAGCGCGCAGCACCCTTTGCGAAGATTCCTGAGGCTGCCGGGCGCTCGTCCTGGGCGTTCAACGTGCCGATCGTCTTCAACTGAGGCCACCATTCCCGCCTGGAACGATCAAGCGGGAATTTTTTGCACGAAAATATGACTTTATTGGTCATGTTTATACTTTACTCTGATAATCATGTTTTGTAGGTTGCAGCCGAACTGAGGCTCCGTCGATGCGGAGTGCCAAAGGGGAAGCTGCATGAATGGAATGACGGCTGGCCGCATCGAAGCGGTCTTGAAAGCAGCGATTGCCGAGCGCGACCGGCGGATCGCCGATCTGGAGCGCCAGCTCAATGCGCTGAAGAAGCAGATGGCGGCGGCAGCGCAGGACGTGCCCGCGGCGATGGCACCGGCCGTTCAGGCCGCAGCCTCCATCGAAGTGAAGCTGGCGCCAACGCCGCGCAGTGTCGAAGTCAGCAAAGTCAAGCGCCGGACCGGCGAAGCAGAGAGGAAGGCAATGCGCGAGAAGCACAGGCAGCAGCAGGCCCGCCGTGAGGCAGAAACCGACGACAAGGCCGATGCCAAGGCGGGGCTCGAAGGGCGCAGCTTCCTTTATGTCGGCGGCCGGGATTGCCAAGTGGCACATCTGCGCCAGATCGCCAGCTCCTATGGCGCCAACCTCATCCATCACGACGGCGGCCTTCGCGAGGCGGTTTCCCGCATCGACAACGTGCTGCCCTCGGTCGACTGCGTCTTCTGCCCCATCGACTGTATCAGCCATGATGCCTGCATCCGTGTGAAGACGGGCTGCAAGAAGTGGGAAAAGGCCTTCGTGCCGCTGCGCAACGGCAGCAAGTCCTCCTTCGAGCGCGCCCTGCAGAGCATGAGCCAGGGAGAGACTGCGCAGTAAGTGACGAAAGACCCGAAGCCTTCATGATGATCGGCCTGCACAAGCTGGCCGCGCAGAACGGCGACGGCCTGGTGCCGGAATTGTACGCCCTCCTGACCCGCCGTGCGGACATGCTGCAAAGCGAGAATGTCACGGAGTTTCCGCTGGCGAGCGCCCGCCAGCCGGCGCGGGCCGTGAGCTTCGAGAACACGCATGGGCTTGAAGCGCGCAACGACAATGTCGTAGCCTTCCCGGCACCGCGCCTAATACGGCGGGATTCCGTCTAACCTCAGGGTCTTCCCATGTTCTTCGCCATGAACCGTTTCCGGATTGCCATCGGCCACGAAGAGGCTTTCGAGGCCATCTGGAAGGAGCGGGATTCAAGCCTGGCCAAAACGCCGGGCTTCCAGTCCTTTCACCTGCTGCGGGGCGATACCAATAGCGAAGAGGGCTTTACCCTCTTCGCTTCCCATTCGATCTGGGCGAGCAAGGACGATTTCGTCGCCTGGACGAAATCGGAGAATTTTCGGCAGGCGCACAAGAATGCCGCCGACAACAGGGCCATTTATCTCGGCCCGCCGAAATTCGAAGGTTTCAGCGTCGTCGAAGGCGCCTGATCGGCTGTTCAGCCGTCTTTTTTCGGCAGGAACGGCGCGAGTGCGACCACCAGCCAGCCCGCCATCATGATCACGCCGCCCGTCGGTGCCGACATCGGAAAGAGCCCGTATCCCGTCGAATGGCGGAAGACGAGGTCGCCGGCGAACAGCGCCGTGCCGAGCGCCATGAGGAGCGCGGCGAAGGGCGCGGCACGCATCGAGGGCCACGCGGCATAGAGCGCGATCAGCGCCGGCGCATGGGCAAGGCACATGGCCGACGCCCCGGCCATTAGGCGCGGATCGCTGCCATGGGAGGCCGCAGCCGCGGTGACGACGCCGGTCAGGCCCATCAGGCCGGCGACGAGAAGGCTGGCGGAGCGCAGCGAAAACGACACGAGGCTTCCTATTCCTGGTTCTGCATGTGGTGTGCGAGCCGCGTGACGGGCTCGAGAATGATTTTTCGCAGCCCTTCGCTCGGCACCGTCTCCTCCAGTGCCCGCACGAAGCAGAGCAGCCATTCGTCGCGCTCGGCCGGGCCGATCGGCGCCGCGAAATGGCGGCGGCGCAGCATGGGGTGGCCGCGCTTTTCCGTGTAGAGCGGCGGGCCGCCGAGCCAGCCCGTCAGATATTCGTAGAGCTTTTCCTCGCTGCCGGAGAGGTTCGGTGGGTGGATGGCGCGGCAGCGCGCGGCTTCCGGCAATGTATCCATCAGCACGTAGAAGCGGTGCGTCAAGGCGCGTACGGCCACATCGCCGCCGACCGCCTCATAAAGCGTGATCGTCTCGCCCTCTCGGCTCTGGTTCTCGTTCGTATCCGTCATACTCAAGGTCTTAGCGCCGCGCTCCGCCGCAGGCAATGCCGCGCCCGTCCAGTGCGACGAAGCGTGTCAAATGCCGGGCTTTCAGCATATTGACAAGAAACCGTCCAGACGGTATGTTTTTCTCATGAGCCAGGCACATCACCGCAAGAAACACCCGGAAGCCGTCCGCCAGCAATTGCTGGAGGTCGCGGCGAAGCTGTCGCTGGAGAAGGGGCCGGGCAGCGTAACGCTCGACGCGGTCTCGCAGGCGGCAGGGGTCAGCAAGGGCGGGCTGCTGCATCACTTTCCCAACAAGCTTTCGCTGCTCGATGGCCTTTTTACCGATCTTACCGACAAGCTCGATCAGGCGCTGGCGGAGAAGATGCGCGACGATCCCGAGCCCAAGGGGCGCTTCACGCGCGCTTATATCGCGGTCTTCTTCCAGCCCGAGGGCATGGCGGACGGCGAAAAGTGGCAGGTGCTGACGATCGCGCTGATTTCCGAGCCGCATCTGCGCGAACGCTGGCGACAATGGGTGGATCGCCACCTGCAGGAGAATATCGGCACGGATTCAGCGCTCGATGCCATGCTGGTGCGCTATGCGGTGGATGGTCTCTGGCTTGCCGACCTGCTCGGCTCGCCGACCATGGATGCCGCAACCCGCGCCGCGATGATGGACAGGCTGCTGGCGATCTCGCGCCTCTGATTGGATTTTTGAGGCGCGCCGCGCCGGAGACAGACCCATGAACCTCACCGTTGTCTATGCCGTCCTCGTTGTCGCCATCGTCTTCGAAGTGCTCGGCACCTCCGCCATGCAGGCGGCCCAGCATTTTACGCGTGTCGTGCCGACGACCATGATGGTCGTCTGCTATGCCGTCGCCTTCTTCTTCCTGTCGTGGAGCCTGCGGTATGTGCCGGTCGGTATCGCCTATGCGATCTGGAGCGGCCTCGGCATCGTTCTGATCTCGGCCGTCGGTTACTTCGTCTTTGGGCAGAAGCTCGATTTCGCCGCCATCACCGGTCTCGGGCTGATCATTGCTGGCGTTCTTGTGCTGAACCTTTTCTCCAAGTCGACATTTCATTGAAAGAGGCTGGAATCGAAACGAACCCCGCTTGCCAAAAGCGGGGCCGGGCCTTATCGATTCCGCCGAATTGAAACCGCTTTCAATTTCACGGCTTCGAGAGGTAAAGACCCATGGCAATCCGCACCATCGTATGGGGTGAGAACATCCACGAGCAGACGAACGAGATCGTCCGCTCGATCTATCCGAACGGCATGCACAACACGATCGCCGACGCGCTCAACAAGGATGCTGCGATCTCAGCGACGACCGCGACGCTCCAGGAGCCGGAACACGGCCTGCCGGAAGCGCGCCTCGCCGAGACCGACGTACTGCTCTGGTGGGGTCACAAGGACCACGGCGCCGTCGATGATGCGGTGGTCGAGCGCGTCGCCAAGCGCGTCTGGGAAGGGATGGGCCTTCTCGTCCTGCATTCCGGCCATTTCTCGAAAATCTTCAAGCGGCTGATGGGCACACCCTGCGCGCTGAAATGGCGCGAGGCCGGCGAGCGCGAGCGTCTGTGGAACATCAATCCGCGCCACCCCATCACCGAAGGTCTCGGCGACAATTTCGTTCTCGAAAACGAGGAAATGTACGGCGAGCAATTTTCCGTTCCCGAACCGCTGGAGACGGTTTTCATCTCGTGGTTTGCAGGCGGCGAGGTGTTCCGTTCGGGCCTGACCTGGCGGCGTGGTGCGGGCAACATCTTCTACTTCCGTCCTGGCCACGAGACCTATCCGACCTATCACGATGCCAATGTGCAGAAGGTGCTGGTCAACGGCGTGAAATGGGCCTTCAACCCGCAGGGCACCTATGCCGCGATCCACGATGCACCGAACGTGCCGGTCGAACAGGCGCTGGAGCCGATCGTCGAGCGCGGCCCGCGACTCCATCAGGCCGGCGAAGCCGGGTATCGCTGAGGTTTCCATGCGTCTTCTCGTTCTTGGAACCGGCGGCATGGCCAACAGCCATGCCCAGCATTTTTCCGCAATCGATGGCGTCGAACTGGTCGGCGCGGTCGATGTGGACCCGTCGCGCGCGAAAGCCTTTGCCGAAACGCACGGCATTCCCAATGTCTTCACATCGCTGGAAGAGGCGATCGCCTGGGGCGATTTCGACGCAGCGACCAATGTGACGCCCGATCGCGCGCATCATCCGACGACACTGGCGCTGCTGGCGGCGGGCAAGCACGTCATGTGCGAGAAGCCGCTGGCGGAAAATTACGCCAAGGCCGACGAGATGGCGCGGGCGGCGGAAGCCTCCAGCCTCGTCACCATTGTGAACCTCACCTATCGCAACGTCGCGCCCTTGCAGAAGGCACGCGAAATGGTGCTGGCGGGCGAAATCGGCCGCGTGCGCCATGTCGAGGCGTCCTACTTGCAGAGTTGGCTCGTCTCCAAGGCCTGGGGCAACTGGGCGACGGAAAGCCAATGGCTCTGGCGGCTCTCCACCCGGCACGGCTCGAACGGCGTGCTGGGCGATGTCGGCATCCACATTCTCGATTTTGCCAGCTATGGTGCGGGCAGCGATGTGGAGCATGTCTTCGCCCGGCTGAAGGCCTTCGACAAGGCGCCGGACAACCGCATCGGCGAGTACGATCTCGACGCCAATGACAGCTTCACCATGACCGTCGATTTCGCCAATGGCGCGCTCGGCGTCATCCATTCCAGCCGCTGGGCGACCGGTCATCTCAACGAGCTTCGCCTGCGCATGCATGGCGACAAGGGCGCGCTGGAGGTGATCCATTCGACGGAGGGATCACAGCTGCGCGGTTGCCTGGGCGAGGATGTGGAAAAAGCCGTTTGGCGCGATCTCGATGCCGGCACGGTGCCGACGAACTACCAGCGCTTTGCGGCCGCCGTAGCCGCCGGGAAACAAGTCGAACCCGGCTTCCGCCATGCGGCGGAGCTGCAAAAGATCCTCGATCTCGCCATCGAGACCGAGAAGGAGCGCCGGGAAATGAAGGTCTGAGATCAGCCCGGAGCCGGGCCTGTCGAGCCGCGGATGATGAACTCGACGGGCCAGACCTCCTGCACGGTCTCGACCGCTTTCCCCCGCAACAGCTGCAAGACCATGTCGCCGATCCGCTCGCCCGCCGCGCGGATCGGCGATTGCGTCGTGGTGACACCGGGCACGAGATTGTCGGGGCTCAGATAGGGGAACACATCGTCATGGGCGATGAGCGAGACGTCGTGCCCGACGGTCAGTCCCGCAATGCGGATCGCCCGCATGGCGCCGAGCGCCGACATCATCGAGCCTGCAATGACCGCCGTGGGCGGGGCGGGCAGACTGAGAAAGGCATGCATCAGCCGGAAGCCGGTTTCATCCGTGAATTCGCCGTGGCCTGTCAGATCGGGATCGAACGGTAGGCCGCAGGCGGCAAGCGCCGCGCGAAAACCGTCGTTCCGGTCGCGCGCATAGGTGCTGATGGTGTCGCCGTTGATCAGCGCGATGCGGCGGTGGCCAAGACCGGCAAGATGGCGGGTCGCCGTCTCGATGGCGCCGAAATTGTCGATGTCGAGAAAGGCGAAGGGTTTTTTGGCCTCACTGCGTCCGTGCACGACGAAGGGCAGGCCGAGGGTTTGCAAAAGCGTTATGCGGGCATCCGTGCAGGCGGGCGTATGCACGATGACGGCGTCCACGCGTTTGCTGGCCGCAAGCCTTCGATAGGCGGCGGCCTCGTCCTCTTCCGTCTCGACGGTCGAGACGAGAATGTCGATGCCGTCCCGCTGGAGCCGTGTCGAAAGGCCGCCCATGAATTCGCTGGAATGCGGCCCGAACCGCCCGCCGCCCTGAAAAACGATGCCGATCGCGCCGGCCCGGCCGGTTGCCAATCGCTGGGCGCTGATATTCGGCCGGTAGCCCAGCCGCTCAGCGGCTTCCAGCACGCGCGCCCGCGTCTCGGGCTTGACCTCCGGATATCCGCTCATCGCACGGCTAACCGTCGTTTGAGACAGGCCGATGCGGGCGGCAAATTCCTTGAGATTCATCCTTCGTCCTTAGCGGTCGGTTCCCGGCCTTTATGAACCGTTGGTGTCGGAGCGGCAAGCGAAGGGAAGAGGGTGCAAATCTTGATGTGAAGGACGCAAGGTTTTCTCAAATCGCGACAGAGTTGCATAGTCCCGCTTGTATTCTCAATTTAACACGCTAAGATTAATATTATTAATGATTAAGTTGTGTTTCCTGGCCGTATTCTACCCTGTGCTCATACGGACTTGAGACGGGCGGGCAAGATTGTGCCTGCGGCATGACATCACTTTCTGGGCGGACAGGCGCGGAAAGTTTTGCGACCATATTCGGGGGAAGACCATGCAGACAGGCGCGGATGAGCCAGTCGCATCGGGTCCGTCTGTGCGAGCGGATCTGGCGATGGAAAAGGGGCTGAAACCAGCAAGCAACTGGTTTCGGTGGGCGCGGACCCGGTCGGCTCGACCACCTGAATCGCTTCTGGTTTACAGTGCAGCCAAAGCCGGACGCCGGCCCTCCTATCTTCGTGCGCTGGATCGGCTGTTCGGTGCCCGGTCGGCCGGTCTGGGCAGGATTCTTCTGTCGCGCGGCCCCGTGCTTTTCCTGATGATCGAAGAGGCTTTCCTGTCCTATCTCGCCATCTGCCTGTTGCGCGCGGCCGTCGGTAGGCGGACGGCGGGATTGCTTCTGCGTCCGCTGCCGCTTGTCGCGTCGAGGCGGTGGCACTACCGGATCAAGCGGGGGCTGCTGCATGGGCTCAAGCGGCTGGAGGCGGTTCGGACGCTGACGATCCTTCCCTTCGCGGTTTTTCCCGCCGCCGCTTTTGTGGCAAAGGACTGGATCTACGACGTCGAACTCTGGGATCTGACGGATGAAGAACGCGATGCGGTGGAGCTCCTGCGGCGCGAGCGGCAACCGGGTGATCGTCTGGTCCTGACTTCCCTCGGCCGGCAAAGCGCGCGCAAGGGGTTTGCGCTGTTCAGCGAAAGTTATGGAATTTGCGTGGGGCTGCGCGATCGTTTCCGCTTCATCGCTTGCGGCAGGGTGGAGCCGGGCCTTGCGCATCGTGCCGACGCGTTTCGAGCGGCGGGGGGAGTGGCGGTTGATCGGGCCCTTTCGGATGCTGAATTGCTCGGCGCCTATGCGGCGAGCGATGCTGTCTGGTGCCTCTATCCGCCCTCGGGCGATCGTGCCATCGGCGTTTTGGGGCGGGCGGCGCAGTTGGGCATTCCCGTTGTCGTGCGGGAGGGATCGCTCGGGCACCGCCTTGCCGTCATCGAAAACATTCCCCATGTCGCCGCGACGGCCGAGGGCGTCGCTCTGCGCCTCGCCGGTCCGCTTCCGCCGCGGGATGCTGCGCGGGGTCGTCGCATGGCGAAGGATTTTGCGTGCCAAAGCGAGGCCCGGCTACGCAGGGCGCTGGGGCTTGCCATTAAAAAACTGCCGGCAGAGGCATGATCGGGCTCAGGCGAGACGCCTGCCGTCTTCGTCGATGACCTTCTCACCGTCCTCCTTCGCGAAGGGGCCTTTGCGTGTGTCCGGAAGGATGTCCAGCACCCGTTCCGACGGCCGGCAGAGCCGTGTGCCCAGCGGGGTTACGACGAAGTGCCGGTTGATGAGGATCGGCTGGGCGATCATGTAGTCCAGCAGGACATCGTCGGAGAGGGCAGGGTCGGCAAGGTCGAGCGATGCGTAGGGCGTTTCCTTCTCGCGCAGCGCCTCGCGGATAGTCAGTCCTGCTGCGGCGATCATCGCCGCCAGCTCCATTTTGGAAGGCGGGGTTGCGAGATAGTCGATGACCTCGGGCTCTATGCCTGCATTGCGGATGAGCGCCAGCGTATTGCGCGAGGTACCGCAGTTCGGGTTGTGATAGATCGTTGCGTCCATGGTCGCCGGCCTTTTCTCAAGCACTGATGAGGCAAGGCATACGCGGCGTGCGGCGGTCGTCAAGCCGCGGCCGATCTCGACTGCACGCATCGTCAGTAATATAACCTGTTATATAACTAGGAATGAAGTTATGACGGACGATATTGTAAGGGCACTCGGCTATCTCTGCCTCGGTAGCCGCCTGAAGCGCATCGGCGAGCAGGTGCAGGCGGATACCCAGCGCATCATGGAGCATATGGACGTGGATCTGCAGGCGGGACAGTACCCGCTGCTGGCAGCAATCGACCGGCTGGGATCGCTTTCAATCGGCGAACTTTCGGCGGCGCTCGGCGTCACCCAGCCGGGTGTCACGCGCGCGGCGGGCCTGCTGGCCGAGGCGGGTTACCTCACCGCCCGCAAGGAAGAGGACGATCAGCGCATCCGCCGTCTCTCGCTCACGCCGGAAGGCGCAGCGCTGATCGCCCGTTCGAAACAGGAAATCTGGCCAGTGATCGAGGCGGCGGTGCGCGACGTCTGCGATATCCTCGACGGCAGCCTGCTCGACCGCCTTGATCAGCTGGAGGACGCCTTGAAGGAAAAGCCGCTCCATCGTCGCGCCGGAAAGGCAGAAGGAAATCATCCATGATCACCCTCCTCGACCGTCCGATCTGGAGCGCCCTGACGACCACGCATAAGGGGCTGGCCGAGGGTGATGGCCTCGCCCGGCGCTATCAGCCGGGGTTTCTGCCCATGGCGGGAATGGCGGTGGACACGTCGCAGGCCGCAACCGATTTCGCGGCTTTCGTGCGCCCCGGTGAAACGCTCTATGTTCTCCAGGCTGATCCTGTCCTGGCCCCTGCCGGTCTCGAAACCGTCGTGGCGACGGAGGCCGTGCAGATGATCGCCCAGCATGTTCCCGTCGCCGCGGCCGACGAGGCTATCGTGGCGCTCGGCGCCGAGGATGCCGAGGAAATGTTGGCGCTGGCGACGCTGACCAAGCCCGGCCCCTTCTCGCTGAAATCGCAGGCGCTCGGCCGCTTCTGGGGTGTGCGGGAAAGCGGACGCATCGTCGCCATGGCGGGCGAGCGCATGAGGCAGCCGGGTTTCACCGAGCTCAGCGGCGTCTGCACCCATCCCGATTATCGTGGGAAGGGCTATGCACGGCGCCTGTCGCTTCATGTCGCCGGGCAGATCGTGAAGGCCGGCGCCCGGCCGTATCTCCATGCCTTTGCAAGCAATATGGCCGCCATCGGCCTTTACGAGACGATCGGCTTTTCGCTGCGCCGGTCCATGCATGTGGCGGCGTTGCGCCGGCCGGACTGACGTTCAGCGCCCTGTCAGCCGTGTGACCGATGTTGCCGCCAACAACGGCAGGATCGCAGATGAACGGTTTTCTCAAAAAGGCGGCGCTTTTTTTCGGCATAGGCGTCGTGGCGATGGGCGGCTATCTCGTGGGCATTCAATTGACCGGCAATTTCGCAGCCGTCGTGCCGGGCGAGGTCTATCGCTCGAACCAGCCGACGGCCGCCGCGATCGCAAGCTATGCCGGACGCTACGGCATCCGCACGATCATCAACCTGCGCGGCCGCCATGAAAAGGAAGCCTGGTACGAGGCGGAAGCGGCGACGGCCAAGCGCCTGGGCATCGGGCTCGTCGATTTCCCGATGGTCGCCGATCAGCGCCTCGATGCGGAGGGTGCCGCGCGGCTCGTTGCGATCCTGAAGCATGCGCCGCGCCCGATCCTCATTCACTGCCGGTCGGGTGCTGACCGCACGGGCCTTGCCTCCGTCATCTACCTTGCCAAGGTCGCTAAGGTGGATGAGGAAACAGCCGAGCGGCAGCTTTCCGTGCGCTACGGCCATATCGGTATCCCGCTCCTCTCACCAACCTATGCTATGGACGAAAGCTGGGAGGCGCTGGAGACCGCTGGAAGCTAGAACCTCCCACTTGAAGCGTTTCCTTAACGCAGGAAATCACCCTTCGTGAAGACGATCGGGTCATTGAGATGGATGGCGGAGTCGCTTCGCTTTTTCCCGATGCACCGCTCTGGTATCTTGCTTTGATAGCGATTCGTCGGCTTCGGGCGCAGTGACAGACAACAGAACCTTAGAGACGCGCGATTATTATGTGATCGGCGTCGTAGTTTCCTCCGTGCTCTACAATTGCGTTCTCGCGATGATCAACGCGAACGTAATGCGGCTCGGTTTTGCCCACGTGGCGCTCACGGAAATCCTCATCCTGTTCGGCGGCCTCGTCTTCATCCTGCGAAAGGGGCTATTCGAGGAGGACATCGGGGCTCTTCTGTTTGCGGTCTTCACGCTGGCCATGGCCGCCTATATGTCGGCGGTCAACGGCACGGTCTTCATCGATTATTTCCGCAACGTTCTCATCATTTTTTGCTTTGCCATTCTCGGCACCTGGTCGAACCGCGGCACGGTGCGTACGGCTTTCAAATGGTCGTGCTGGTGCATTCTCGGCGGCCTGCTGATCGAGATATTTTTCCTCGATCTCTACGGCACCCTGTTCTATCCGATGAGCTACTTCGAAAACACGCGTGGCCTCGAGCAGATCTCCTTCGACGGCAGCAAGCTGTTCCAGAACGTGCTTCGTATTCCTGGCCGATTTTCCTTCGGCATCATCGATCACCGCGCCGCCTCGATCTTTCTGGAGCAGGTGTCGCTCGCCAATTTCTGTGGCGTGCTGCTGATCTTCCTCGCCACGTTCTGGAGCAATCTGAAACGCGGCGAGCGGCTGCTGTTCTTTAGCACGATCGTTCTGATCCTGCTGACCAACGATTCTCGCACCATGCTGATGTTCTCGTTCGTCTGCCTGGCCGGCTACTTCCTCTTTCCACGCATTCCGACGGCCTGGACGCTCGTCTATATGCCGCTGGTGCTGCTGCTTGGCTTCCTCGTCTATTTCCTGCGGCCGGATGCCAGCGGCGATACGCTGGATGGCCGCGTCGTACTAACGGTCAAGCATATCCTGGAGACAGACATCTTCGCAGTGCTGGGACTGGAAGCCGCCAAGGCGGCGCAATTCGCCGACAGCGGCTATGTCTATGCCGTCTATGCGGGCACGGTCTTCGGTCTCATATTCTTCTGGCTTTTCGTCTGCCTCTTCCCGGCTGGAAAGACCGCCGAGCAGCGCCGGTTTGCGCATTTACTTTCTATTTTTCTTTTCGTGAACATGATGATCGGCGGAAATGCCGTGTTCTCGATCAAGGTGGCAGCGCTGCTCTGGTTTCTGGCCGGTTACCTCAAATTTGCGCCGGGCGGCCGCGAAAGCCGTGACCCCACGCCCGCGTTGCAGGCAGGTGTCACCCCGGTCCGCAAGCAGACATAGGGCCAAGCGGCCGGTGCGTGGCCCGCTCAGGATAGGCAATGCTTGTACAGCTCCAGTATCTGCGTGCGATCGCCGCCCTCATGGTGGTCTATTTCCACGCCATCCTTCAGCTTCGTAACGTCCAGCCGGATGCGCTGCTGTCCGGCGCGCTCTTCGGCAAGAGCGGCGTGGACCTGTTTTTTGTGCTGAGCGGCTTCGTCATGTGGATCACCACGGCCGACAAGGCGATCGGCGCGCGGGAGTTCTACACCCGCCGCATTATCCGCATCGTGCCCCTCTACTGGGCGCTGTCGCTTTTGGCTGCCGCTGTCGCCCTCATCGTACCGTCGATCCTGAAATCGACGGTTTTCGATCTGCCGCATGTCGTCGCCACGCTGCTTTTCCTGCCTTGGATCAACCCGGCGGACCCGGCGGGTGTCATGATCGCGCCCGTCATCGTGCCGGGCTGGACGCTGAACTACGAAATGTATTTCTACCTGCTCTTCGGCGCGCTGCTTGGCCTGTCGAAGGCGATCCGTCCCTATGCGCTGGCGGGGCTGCTGCTTGTCATCTTCATTCTCTGCAAGCTTTTGCCGCAGGATGTGACAGCGGCCCGTTTCTACGGTGATTCCGTCATTTTCGAATTCGTTCTGGGTGTTTTTATCGGCAAGCTCTATCTCGACGGCCGGCGCCTGGGCGGAACGGTCGCCTGGCCCTTCATCGCTGCTGCCGGTGCGGTCATGCTCTACAACGACTGGATGGAATGGGATGTGCCGCGCCTGTTTTCCGTCGGTCTCCCCGCCGCAATCGTCGTTGGCGGCGTCGCCCTGCTCGATTTTTCGCGCAAACCGGTGATCGGCTGGCTCAATCATCTCGGCGATGCTTCCTTCAGCCTCTATCTGAGCCATATCTTCGTGCTCGCCGGCGCGCGCATGATTTACGCCAAGCTGCCCTTCGAATGGATGCGCAACGAAGTGCTCTTCGTTCTGCTCTGCCTTGCCGCCTCTTCGGTCGCTGCGGTGGTGCTGCACAATCTCTTCGAAAAGCCCCTCGATCGTTTCCTGCGCAATCGTCGTCGGCCTGCCGTGCATCTGTCGCCGACAGGGTCGGCCTGATGCCGTCTGTGCGCTTGTTGTCTGCGGCTGTTTTTGCCGCCCTTGCTGTCGCCCAGCCGTCGCTTGCGGCGGGCGTGTGTTTCAAGGGCGTCAACCTCTCGGGCGCCGAATATGGTGATCGCAACGGCGTCGAGAACATCAATTTCACCTACCCCTCGGAGAAAACCGTCGCCTATTTCGCCGGTAAGGGCATGAACATCGTTCGGCTCCCCTTCTCGTGGGATCGTTTGCAGCCGACGCTGAACAGTCCGCTCAGCGCCGTCGAACTCGATCGGCTGAAAGCGGCGGTCAAACGGTTGCGTGATCACGGCATGACGGTACTGTTGGATCCGCATGCGTTCGGTTATTACGACAAGGCCAGGCTCGGGACGCCCGAGGTGCCCGCCTTCGCCTTCACCGATCTCTGGATCCGCCTTGGTGCGGAATTCGCCAATGAAACCGATGTGCTCTTCGGCCTGATGAACGAGCCCTATGACATTTCCGCATCCGAATGGCTCGATCTAGCCAATGACGCGATCGCCGGCATTCGCAGCGTTGGTGCGCGCAATCTCGTGCTCGTGCCGGGCACGCGCTGGAGCGGCGCCCATGGTTGGCGGGCGGAATATCCCGGCGGTTCGAACGCCGAGGTGATGCGCGGGGTGAAGGATCCGATCGACAACTACGCCTACGAATTCCATCAGTATATGGATGCGGATTCGTCGGGTACGAAAGGCGGCTGCGAAGCGGCGGAGGCCGCCAATGCCGCACTCGTCGATGTCACAGCCTGGCTGCGTGAGACCGGTAAGAAGGGGTTTCTGGGGGAATTCGGCGGTTCGCAGGACAAAGCCTGCCTGATCGGCCTCAAGGCGATGACGGCGACATTGGACGAGAACGCCGATGCATGGCTTGGCTTCAGTTACTGGGCCGCCGGTGAATGGTGGCCGGAAACCGAGATTAACAATGTGCAGCCGACGAAGAAGGGCGACCGCAAGCAGCTGTCGGCCTTGCCGCTGACGCCGGGCAAACAGCCGGATGCAACATCCTGTACGACCGTGCCGCCGGCCTGACGATGCCAAATACCCAAAGGCGCGGGCAGGTTACGCCTCGTTAACCATAAGACAATAGATTCCGATGCGGATCGCAATCGGCCAAGCCGACGAATCGCATGGATTTTTTATGAGCCGAGCTGGAAAACATGACGACCTGAAGGGGCTTCCGGGCAGACGCCGGGGCAGCCCCGTGCTGTCGACACATCCGGCTCTGCGCCGCGGCTTTGCCACGGATGCTGCAGACCATCCTGATCGAAGAAGTGAGACCTCGGCATTGCGCCGGGAAGAGACTTCAGCGGCCGCGCCTTCCGTAGTTGAAGCTGTGCCGTCACGTAGGGTGCACGAGCCCGTTTCCGGACCCGACGTTGTTTCAGCCGCGCCGGAACCTGCCGGTAACGTTCCGCTGCTCGATATCGGCACTCTGCTTCGCGCTCTCTGGAGCCATCGGCTGTTGATCCTGGCCCTCATGGCACTTTTTGCCGTGATCGGCGGTGTGCTGGTGCCGACCATGCCGCGCAAATACACGGCGCAGACCAGCATCTATTTCGATCCCCGTCAGATTGAGCTCAGCGACTCGAGTTCGCAGAGCGGCGCGTCCTCAGAAGTCATCGTGTCGATGATTAACAGCCAGTCGAAAATCCTGACTTCTCCGAAGGCGATCGGCCAGGCCGTCGACAAGCTGAACCTTGCTGACAGTTCTCTCTTTTCCGGGATCGCCGGTGACCCGGCCACGCGCAAGGCGGCGATCGTCGCCACATTGCAGCGTTCTGCGACAGTAGCGCTGGAAGCAAGTTCCTATGTCGTGACGCTCTCGGTGACGACGGGCGACGGCGGGGTGTCCGCAGAGGTTGCCAACGCCCTCGTCGAGGTCTTCCTCGAAGAGGAAAACAACGCCTATTCCTCGATCTACCAGCGTACAAATTCAGCCCTCGATAGCCGCCTGCGCGAACTCAGCGAAGAGGTCCAGCGGGCCGAAGAGGCGGTCGAGACCTACAAGGCCAGCAATGGCATGGTCACCGCCGATGGCAACCTGATTGCCGACAAGCGGCTGGTGCAGCTCAACGAGCTTTTGACCACCGCGCAGAAGGCGTCAATCGAGGCCAAGGCGCGGGTGGACGCTGCCGTGAACTTCAAGCTCGAGGACGCGATTTCGGCGAATGGCCAGCAGGATCAGGCATCGTCCGCTCTGACCGACCTTCGCCGGCAATATGCCCAGCAGGCCGCGACGGTCGGCAGCCTCGAAAGTGCGCTCGGCGCCCGCCATCCGCAGCTTCTTGCCGCCAAGGCCTCGCTGAAGGGGCTCCAGGCGGAGATCCAGGCTGAACTGCAGCGCAATCTCGCGCGCGCCCGCTCTGATCTTGCCCAAGCCCAGCAATCCGAGCAGCAGGTCGCCAAGGAGCTATCGATCCAGAAATCTCTCCAGAACAACACGCAGCAGCGCCAGGTCGGCCTCAACGATCTCCAGCGCCGCGCGACGGCAGCCCGCGAGATCTACGAAGCCGTGCTGAAGCGCGTGCGCGAGACGAGCGAGGAAAAGAACCTCGCCCGCAGCAATATCCGTGTTCTATCGGAAGCCTCCATGCCGCAGAAAGCGGACGGTCCGGGCCGCAGCATGCTGCTGGTTGCCGGCCTCGTCGCGGGTGCCATCGCGGGCTTCGGCATCGGCCTCGTCATCGCGCTTGGCCGCACGATGATCCGCAACCCGCGTCTGCGCGCCAATCTGTCGAAGATGACGCGCGAAGCGTGACCAGCCTGCTTTAAGTAGCGACGTAAAAAGGGCGGCTGCTAGGCCGCCCTTTCCGTTTCCGCGCCGGGTGAGTGTCAGGCCGCGTGAAAGAGCGCCACCGCATCTTGCCCGGCCGGAAAGCGAAGCGTGCCGCGGGTGTCGTTGACGGCGGCCCAGACGGTTTCGGCGACATCCGTTTCCTTCGTGGTCAGCGCGGGCTTGGCAAACTGCGCGAAGATGGGCGCGGCGAAATCGGCATAGGCCTCGGGGATCAGGTCCTCGACCTTGACAGAACTGTTCTGCGCGAAACGCGTGGTCGGCGCGTAGCCGGGTTCGACGAGCTTGGCGCGGATGCCGAAATGCGCGAGTTCATGGGCGAGCGAGCCGGTGAAGCCTTCGATCGCCTGCTTGCTGGCCGTATAGGCGGCGGCGAGCGGCATCGGCGCCAGCGCCACGCTCGAGGTCACGTTGACGATGACGCCCGACCGGCGCAGCCGCATCTGCGGGATGACGGCTTGCACCATGGCCATGGTACCGAAGGTGTTGGCTTCGAAGACTTTGCGGATATGGGCCATCGGTGTCGCCTCGAAGGCACCGACAACGCCGATGCCGGCATTGTTGACAAGCACATCGATGGGACCGGCGGCATCGATGACCGCCGCGATGCTGGCCTCGTCCGTGACGTCGAGCGGCAGGATGCGTAGATTGGGTGAGGGCGGCAGGATGTCGGCGCGCGGCGTGCGCATCGTTGCGATGACGGTCCAGTTGCGCGCGAGGAAGTGGCGGGCCGTTTCGAGGCCATAGCCAGATGAGGTGCCGGTGATCAGGATGGTTTTCATGACGTCGTCTCCTTTGAAGTGATGACGCCAACTTAGCGCGGCATGGCCGGACTAAATACGATTGATGATCCATATTTTGTTTGCTAAAGTCCGGGAATGGTCGATCCACTCTCTGAAATCATCGGACTGCTCCGTCCCAATGCGGTGTTCACCAAGGGCATCAGCGGGGCAGGGCGCTGGGGTGTGCGCTATACGGATTTCGGCCATCCGAGTTTCGCCATCGTGATCGAGGGTGCCTGCCGCCTCGCTGTGGATGGAGAACCCGAACTGACGCTTCAGGCCGGGGATTTCGTCCTGTTGCCGAAGACGCCGGGTTTTACGATGAGAGGTTTCGAGCCCGTCCGGCCGCAGATCATCGATCCACATGCCGCCGCACTTGCCGTCGGCGAAGTCCGCCATGGACGGCAGGATGGGCCGCCCGACGTTCGCATTCTCGGCGGCTATTTCGTCTTTGAAGGCGAGGATTCCGGACTGCTGGTCTCGCTCCTGCCGGGGCAGGTACATGTCCGCGGCGTCGAGCGTCTGTCGATCTTGGTGAGGCTGCTCATCGAGGAGGCGGTGTCGGAGCGGCCGGGTCGCGATCTCGTGCTCACCCGGCTGGTTGAAATCGTGCTGGTCGAGGCGCTGCGACTGGTGCCGTCGCAGGATGCGCCGGCCGGTCTGCTGCGCGGCCTCGGCGATGCGCGTCTGGCCGAGTCCCTCCGCCAGATGCATGGCGATCCCGCCCGCGCCTGGACCATGGCCGAGCTTGCCAAGGCCTCGGCGCTGTCCCGCTCCTCCTTCTTCGAGCGCTTCTCGCGCCATGTCGGCGTGGCGCCGATGGAGTATCTCATGGGCTGGCGCATGGCGCTCGCCAAGGACCTGCTACGCCGCCGGGAGGCCGATATTGCCGAGGTTGCCGAGCGCGTCGGTTATGGTTCGGCCAGCACCTTCAGCACCGCTTTCACCCGTCATGTCGGCCAGCCGCCAGGGCGCTATGCCAAACAGGGGGCGCTGCGCGCGTGATGCCAGTCAGCCGCCCACCGATCGGGCCGTGATGATGTCATGGTCCATCTCCGCCAGCGCCCGGTCGAGATGGCCTTCCAGCACCAGCGTCGCTTCCTCCGGCACCACGGAGATGGGCGGTGCGCCGAACAGTCGTACCTGCTGCGACTGGGCAAGCCCCTCTTCGAGGCCGCGCTGGAGGAGATCGAAATAGCGCGTGCCGGGGCCGGTGATGGCGATCGGCATGTTTCCGTAAAGGCTCACCATGCGCGACAGGCCTTGGCCGAGCGCCAGGCCGGCCTGGCGGAAGGCATATTCCGACATGCGATGGCCTTGGCGAGCGCGCACCGCGATCTTGTCCATTTCGGCAAGTGGCACGAATTTCGCCGGGATCGTATCCGGCGGCACTTCGAAGGCGGTGCGCAGGATACCGTAAAAGCCGGCGGACGCCTCGATGCAGCCCTGCGAGCCGCAGCGACACAGCTTGCCATCCGACGAGTTCAGCATGTGCCCGAAATTGGGAGCCGTGACGGTCAGCTCGCCCGTGCGTTCGAAGCGGGCGATACCGAGCCCGATGCTGTGGCCGAGCGAGAGGGCCGCGACCGCCTGAAGGTTCTTCACATCAGCCTTTTCCATGCGCAGGGCCATTGCATGGGCGACGAGCAGGGTCTCGTTGCTGATGAGGATCTTCGCCTGCCAGTGCGGTGCGAGCAGGGCGGCGAAATCCACCTGCTGCGCGCCAAAAACCGGTGACCAGACGAGCTTTGCCGCTGCCGGATCGACCAGTCCCTTACTGCTGATCGAGACGACGAGAACCCGCTCCCGCGTGATGCGCGAGCGGGCTACCAGCTTTTCCAGCGCCGCCATGAAGGCGTCCGCGAAGGGCTGGGTCGCGGTATCGGCGTGGTTGCGCGGCTCTTCGAACCGGTCGAGCAGCGTGCCGCCGTAATCGGCCAGCGAGTATTGCACGACGTCGGAAGAGATGCGCACGGTGGCGAGATAGCCCGCATCCCGCCGCTGTCCGAAGATGACGCGGGGCCGCCCGCGCGCGGCTGATGCCTGTTGTTCGCGCCGTTCTAGTACTTCGGCTTTTTCGAGCTCCGTCGTGATCGCCGAAACGGTCGCGGAGGCGAGCCCGGTTTGCTGGGAAATATCGGTATGGGCAAGCGGGCCGTGTCGGCGAAGCGAAGCAAGCACGAGCGCACTGTTCTGCTGACGCACAAGCTCCGTGCTCGATTTCACCAGCATCTCTTCAATCCGCTCGCTTTCACAGGCTGCAACCCATGCTCCTCCCAAAGCATCAGTCATGCCGTCATTCAAGGCTTTCGAGCCGTGTTGACAGCCTGGAAAAGTTCTGACATTTATTTTCTCGACTGTCGAGAAAAAAGTCCCGGCACGCCGGGAGGGGCATCGAGGCAGTGTTATCGTGGCTGGCTGTTGATCGGGCGGGAGGTTCGTCCAGACGGCCGGTGTTCACTTGGGAGGATAATATGAAGTCCGTTTTGAAGTTGATGGCAGGGGCTGCCGTCATCGTTTCCCTGCATTCCGGTATTGCGCACGCCAAGGATCTCACGGTCGGCGTTTCCTGGTCGAATTTCCAGGAAGAACGTTGGAAAACCGACGAAGCTGCCATCAAGGCCGCTCTCGAGGCCTCCGGCGACAAGTACATTTCCGCTGACGCCCAGTCTTCTGCCGCAAAGCAGCTGACCGACGTCGAGTCGCTGATCGCCCAGGGCGCCAACGCCATCATCGTTCTCGCCCAGGATTCGGAAGCCATCGGCCCGGCCATCGAAAAGGCTGCCGCCGAAGGTATCCCAGTCGTCGGCTACGACCGACTGATCGAAAACCCGGCGGCCTTCTACATCACCTTCGACAACAAGGAAGTCGGCCGCATGCAGGCCCGCGAAGTGTTCAAGGTGAAGCCGGAAGGCAACTATGTCTTCATCAAGGGCTCGTCGTCCGACCCGAACGCCGACTTCCTCTTCGCTGGTCAGCAGGAAGTGCTGAAGGAAGCAATCGACGCTGGCAAGATCAAGAATGTCGGTGAAGCCTATACCGACGGCTGGAAGCCGGAAAACGCCCAGAAGAACATGGAGCAGTTCCTGACGGCAAACGACAACAAGGTCGATGCGGTCGTCGCGTCCAACGACGGCACGGCCGGCGGTGCGATTGCAGCCCTCACGGCACAGGGTCTTGCCGGCTCCGTTCCGGTCTCCGGCCAGGACGCCGACCACGCCGCGCTGAACCGCGTTGCGCTTGGCACCCAGACGGTCTCCGTTTGGAAGGACTCCCGCGAACTCGGCAAGCGCGCTGCGGAAATCGCAGCCCAGCTCGCCAGCGGCAAGACCATGGACGAGATCGAAGGCGTCACCACCTTCAACGGCGGTCCGAAGGGCGTCGAAATGAAGTCGGTCTTCCTCGCACCGCTGCCGATCACCAAGGACAACCTGAACGTCGTCATCGACGCCGGCTGGATTTCCAAGGAAACGGCTTGCCAGGGCGTTGCTGCCGGCTCGGTTGCAGCCTGCAACTGAGTAGCGACCATCCGGTATTGACCTGACCATCAACAAGCGCCGCAGCGGCTTCCGTTGCGGCGCTTGCGCAAGATGGGCAGCGGGCGGAGGATGATGCGGCAAGACTCCTCGTTACGCTCGGACGACACGTTCAACAAAAGTGGGGGAACGGCAAACCATGGCCGACATCACGACGACCGCATCTGCCAATCGCGCGCGATCGGCAAGCGAGAACCCGGTGAAGCGCTTCTTCCGCGCCACCGAAATCGATACGCGCCTGCTCGGCATGGTCGGCGCATTGCTGATCATCTGGATCGGCTTCAACATCCTGTCCGGCGGGTTGTTCCTCACGCCCCGCAACCTCTGGAACCTCTCGGTCCAGACAGCCTCCGTCGCCGTCATGGCGACCGGCATGGTGCTGGTCATCGTCACGCGCAACATCGATCTCTCGGTCGGTTCCATCCTCGGCTTCGTCGGCATGAGCATGGGCGTGCTGCAGGCTGAACTCCTGCCGCAGTTGCTTGGCTTCAATCATCCCGCGATCTGGGTCGTCACGCTCGCCTGCGGCCTGCTGCTGGGCGCCGCGATCGGCGCGCTGCACGGCTCGATCATCGCCTTCCTCAACGTACCCTCCTTCATCGTCACGCTCGGCGGCCTGCTCGTCTGGCGCGGCGCCACCTGGTTCGTCACCAGCGGCCGCACCGTCGCCCCCATGGATGCCACCTTCCGCCTGATGGGCGGCGGCACCGAGGGTTCGATCGGCGCCACCGCGAGCTGGATCGTCGGCGCGCTCGCCTGTGCCGCCATCGTCGCGACGATCGCCAATTCCCGCAAGCAGCGCAAACGCTTCGGCTTCCCGCTGCGCCCGATGTGGGCGGAGTATTTCCTCGTCGCCATCGGCTGCGCGCTGGTGCTCGGCGCTGTCGGGATCGTCAACGCCTATCCGTGGCCTGTTGCCATTGCCCGCAAGTTCGCGGACGCCAATGGCATCGCCTGGCCGGACGGCGGCCTGTTCATCCCGCATGGCATCGCCGTGCCGGTGCTAATCGCCATTGTTGTCGGCATCGTCATGACCTTCATCTCGACGCGCCTGCGTTTCGGTCGCTACGTTTTCGCGCTCGGCGGCAACCCGGAAGCGGCTGAGCTTGCGGGCATCAAGACCCGCTGGGTCACCGTCAAGATATTCGCGCTGATGGGCATTCTCTGTGCCATTGCCGCCGCCATTTCCACCGCCCGCCTCAATGCCGCGACCAACGCGCAGGGCGAACTCGACGAGCTCTACACGATCGCGGCTGCCGTGATCGGCGGCACATCGCTGGCGGGCGGCATGGGCACAATCGCCGGCGCCATGCTCGGGGCGCTTGTCATGCAATCGCTGCAATCGGGTATGGTGCTTGTCGGCATCGACACCCCGTTCCAGCGCATCGTGGTCGGTATGGTCCTCGTCGTCGCCGTCTGGCTCGACACGGTCTATCGCGCCCGCGCCAAGTAACAGGAGTTGGACCAATGACGGACACCACCCGTACGCCCCTCGTGGAGCTGAAGAACATCTCCATCTCCTTCGGCGGCATCCATGCCGTGGACAATGCCTCGGTCGATCTCTATCCCGGCGAGGTCGTGGCGCTGCTCGGTCACAACGGTGCCGGCAAGTCGACGCTGATCAAGATCCTCTCCGGCGCCTACAAGCGCGATGGCGGCGAGATCCTGATCAATGGTGAGGCCGCCGACATCAACAACCCGCGCGACGCCAAGAAATACGGCATCGAGACGATCTACCAGACGCTCGCCGTCGCCGACAATGTCGACGCTGCCGCCAACCTCTATCTCGGTCGCGAGCTCAGGACCCCCTGGGGCACGCTCGACGACGTCGCGATGGAGGCCAAGACCCGCGAAGTGATGGGCCGCCTCAACCCGAACTTCCAGCGCTTCAAGGAGCCGGTGAAGGCCCTCTCCGGCGGCCAGCGCCAGTCGGTGGCGATCGCAAGAGCGATCCTGTTCAACGCCCGTATCCTGATCATGGACGAGCCGACGGCGGCCCTCGGCCCCCAGGAGACGGCGCAGGTCGGCGAGCTGATCAAGCAGCTGAAGAAGGAAGGCATCGGCATCTTCCTGATCAGCCACGACATCCACGACGTCTTCGACCTCGCCGATCGTGTCTCGGTCATGAAGAACGGCCAGGTCGTCGGCCACGCCCGCACCGAGGACGTGACGAAGGACGAAGTGCTCGGGATGATCATCCTCGGCAAGGTGCCACCCAAGGCCATTCCCGGCCCCGGCGCCATGCAGACGGCCTGATCATACGGCCAGACCCAAAACGAGCCGCCGGTATCCCCGGCGGCTCCCTCGTTTTCAGGCGGCTGCTCTCGCAAAGCAAAAACAGCGCCCCTTTCAACAATTTCCCGATTGAAGCCCGCCCGCACCTGGGCTAAGACCCTTCCATCGGACAGGCGAGTCATCGCCTTGGGATGCACCCGTAGCTCAGCTGGATAGAGTGTTGGATTCCGATTCCAAAGGTCACAGGTTCGAATCCTGTCGGGTGCGCCATTTTCCATTCGTGATTTGTAGCCTTCGGCCGCGCTATTCGTGAGGATAAAATCATGCTCCGAATCGCTATCATCATAAGCGTTGTTGCTATCGGTCTTTCCACTGTGGGATGTGCGCGTCACTCATGCCGTGATTGGCCGGGTACGTGCATTATCCAGTGATACCAATACGCGGCTACTAAAGGGCGGATTTCTCGATCGTCTTGAGCGGGCATATTGCAAACACAACCGAATGGCGGTTGCGAGGCAGTTTGATTCCGCCAATTGCTCAACAAAAAAGACCGGGCGATATGATCGCCCGGCCAGTTGCCTTGGGAGCTTTGATCCGTCAGGCGACGGAGATCTGGCGTTTTTCTTCGACGGATTTCACGGCGGCGTCGGCTAGCGCCAGGGCGGCGAGGCCGTCGGCGCCGGAGGGGGTGATGGTGGCGCCTTTTTCGATCGCGGCGATGAAGGCGGCGATCTCGTTGGCGTAGGCTTCCGTGTAGCGGGTCATGAAGAAATCGTGCAGCGGCGGGCGGGTGTAGCCGTCGCCATTGGCAATCTCGATGGAGACCGGGCGCTGGTTCTCGGCCGAGACGACGCCCTTGGAGCCGTGCACCTCGATGCGCTGGTCGTAGCCATAGGTGGCGCGGCGCGAATTGGAGATGACGGCCTGCTTGCCGGACTTGGTCTGCAGAATGACCGAGACGCTGTCATAGTCGCCGGCCTTGCCGATATCAGGATCGACCAGAACCGCGGCGGTGGCGGAGACCGAGACCACTTCTTCGCCGAGCAGGAAGCGGGCCATGTCGAAGTCATGGATCGTCATGTCGCGGAAGATGCCGCCCGAACGCTTGATGTAATCGACCGGCGGGGCGCCGGGGTCGCGGGACGTGATGGTGACCATCTCCACGTCGCCGATCTTGCCGTCGTCGATGGCCTTGCGCACGGCCATGAAATGCGGGTCGAAGCGGCGGTTGAAGCCGACCATCAGCTTGCCCTTGGTTTCGTCAACCACCTTCATGCAGGCGCGCACGCGATCGACGTCGAGATCGATCGGCTTCTCGCAGAAAATGGCTTTTCCAGCGCGGGAGAAGCGCTCGATGAGGTCGGCATGGGTGTCGGTCGGCGTGCAGATCACGACGGCATCGATATCCTTGGCGGCTTCGATCGCCTCGATGGTGCGGACCTCGCAGCCATACTGCTTGGCGATGGCGTCGGCGGCGGCCGGAAAGGCGTCGGCGACGGCGACGAGCACCGCGTCGGGATTGCCGGTTACGGCCTTTGCGTGAACCTTGCCGATGCGGCCGGCGCCGAGAAGACCAAATCTCACAGTCATCTTCATTCTCTCAAATAAGCCGCACGCTTGGGGACCATGCGGGAGGAGGGGCGGGGCGATGCGCTCGCCCCGCAAAAGCGCCGCGGCGAACCGCGAGGGTTTGGTTACGTCTTGCGCTTCTTCTGGCGGTAGACGTCGACGACGACGGCGGCCACGATGATCACGCCCTTGACGATCTCCTGGTAGAAAGCATCGACGCGCAGGAAGGTAAAGCCCGAGGTCATGACGCCGAGGATGACGGTGCCGATGACCGTGCCGGTGATGCGGCCGACGCCGCCGGCAAGCGAGGTGCCGCCGATGACGGTCGCGGCGATCGCATCGAGTTCGTACATCACGCCCATGCCGGCCTGGGCAGTCTGGGCGCGGGCGGCGGTGACGACGCCGGCAAGACCGGCGAGCGCACCGGCAATGGCATAGACCTTTACCAGATGGGATTCGACATTGATGCCGGAGACGCGGGCGGCCTGCACATTGGCGCCGATTGCATAGGTGAACTTGCCGTAGCGGGTGTAGCGCAGCGCGATGTGGAAGATCACGGCGACGACGAGGAAGATCACGACGGGCCAGATGCCGGTGCCGATGAAATTGAACTGTTCCGTCAGGCCCGAGACCGGCTGACCCTTCGTGTACCACTTGGAAATGCCGCGGGCCGACACCATCATGCCGAGGGTGGCGATGAAGGGCGGGATTTTCGTCTTGGCGATAAGCTGGCCGTTGATGAAGCCCGCCAGAAGGCCGACGCCGATGCCGACCACCACGGGCACGATGACCGGCAAGTCGGTCATCGAGGGATAGAGCGCGCGGGGCCATGTCGAGGCCTGCGCCAGCGAGGCCGTGAACATCGCCGTCATGCCGACGACCGAGCCGGACGACAGGTCAATGCCGCCGGTGATGATGACCTGTGTGACGCCGACGGCGATGATGCCGATGACGGAGACCTGCAGGATGATGATCGTCAGGCGCTGTGTGTTCATCAGGAAGCTCTGGCCGACGAAAATCCAGCCGAGGATTTCGTAAACCAGCGCGATGCCGATGAGGACGAGAAAGATGTTGAGTTCCGGCGGGAGCCGGCGGGCAGATTTCTGCGCGGCGCCTTGAGCCTGCGCGGCGGAATTCGTGCTCATGATTACCTCCCTAACGGCCGCTTGGCGGCCCTGATCTTTACAGGCCCACTCTCACTGGGCCGCCAGTTCCATCACCTTGACCTGCGTCGCCTCCGCCCGGTCGAGAATGCCGGTGACGCGGCCCTCGTGCATGACCATGACGCGGTCGCTCATGCCGAGCACTTCCGGCATCTCCGACGAGATCATGATGACGGCGACGCCGTCGCGGGCGAGTTCCGTCACGAAACGGTGGATTTCCGCCTTGGCGCCAACATCGATGCCGCGGGTCGGCTCGTCGAGGATGAGGATGCGCGGATTGGTGAGCAGCCAGCGGCCGATCAGCACCTTCTGCTGGTTGCCGCCCGACAGGTTTTCGATGCGCTCCGACAGGTTCGGCGTCTTGACGCGCAGCTTCTTGCTCATCTCCTCGCAGACCCTGGTCAGTTCGCCCTCGGCCACGAAACCGTTCTTGACGAACTTGTCCTGGAGAACGGCGATCTGCATGTTCTCGAGAATATCGAGGATCAGGAGACAGCCGGTATCCTTGCGGTCTTCCGTGAGGAAAGCCATGCGGTGCTTGATCGCCGTGTTCGGGCTGTCGATGCTGACCTGCTTGCCGTTGATCGCGATCGTGCCAGACGTCGCCGGCGTCACGCCGAAGATCGTCTCGGCGACATTCGAGCGGCCCGAGCCGACGAGGCCGGCAAGGCCGAGGATTTCGCCGGCGCGCACATCGAAGGAGACGTCATGGAACACGCCCTTGAGGGTCAGGTTCTTCACCGAGAGCACGACGTCGCCGATCGGCACCTCTTCCTTCGGGAACATCTGGGTGATCTCGCGGCCGACCATCATGCGGATGATATCGTCGCGCGTCACGTCGGAGGAGGCGTGGGTGCCGATATATTTGCCGTCGCGGAACACCGAGAACTCGTCGGCGATCTCGAACAATTCGTTCATCTTGTGGGTGATGTAGACGATGCCGATGCCCTGCGAGCGCAGATCGCGGATGATGGTGAAGAGGTGCTCCACCTCGCGCTCGGTGAGCGCCGAGGTCGGCTCGTCCATGATGAGCACGTCGCTCTCATAGGAAACGGCCTTGGCGATCTCGACCATCTGGCGGTTGGCGACGGAGAGGTCGCGCACCTGGGTTTCCGGGTCGAGCACGATGTTGAGGCGCTTGAAGAGCTCGGCGGTCTTGCGGCGCATCTCGCCGTGATCGACGAAGCCGAAGCGGGTCTTCGGTTCTCGGCGAATCCAGATGTTTTCCGCCACCGTCATGAAGGGCATCAGGTTCAGTTCCTGATGGATCATGGCTATGCCGTTTTCCAGCGCGTCGAGCGGCGATTGTAGCCGGATCTTCTGGCCCTTCAGCAGCACCTCGCCCTGGTCGGGTGTGTAGATACCGGCAAGAATCTTCATCAGCGTGGATTTGCCGGCGCCGTTCTCACCCATCAGGGCGTGCACCGTGCCGCGCTTCAGCCGGAACTGGACGTCGTCGAGCGCCACGACACCCGGAAATTCCTTGCGGACACCTTCCGCGGACAGGAGATATTCGGCATTCGGAATGGCGCCGCTTGCGCGAACCGCGGCCATGGTGGTCGGACTGACCATCGTCCCCTCCCTCCCGGAGCAACCTGAAACGGATCGGACGCGCGCACGCCTGCGTGCGCGCGTCCTGTATAACCTAGTCTAGCTGGTTTCGACCCTTGGGCCGATCAGTTCTTCGCCTGGAAGTCGGCGATGTTGGCCGGGGTCACCAGCTGGAAGGGAATGTAGACCTTGGTCTCCACCTTCTCGCCCTTGGCGAGCTTGAGCGCGGCATCGACCGAGCCCTTGCCCTGGCCGGCAGCATCCTGAAACACCGTCACGTCGAGGTCGCCGGCTGCCATGGCGGCAAGGGCGTCCTGCGTGGCGTCGATACCGGCGACGACGACGCTGTCCATCGAGCGGCCGGAGGCCTTCAAGGCCTGGATGGCGCCGATCGCCATTTCGTCATTGTTGGAGATGACGGCGTCGAATTCCAGACCGGCGGAGAGCCAGTTCGTCATGAGGTCGGCGCCCTGCGTCCGCGACCAGTTGGCGGTCTGCTCTTCGACGATTGTCAGGCCCTTGCACTCGTCGGTCGCGATGACGTCCTTGACGTCCTGCGTGCGCATGCGGGCAGCCTGGTTGGACAGTTCGCCCATCATGACGACGACCTTGCCCTTGCCATTCAGCAGGCGGCAGACTTCCTTGGTTTCCAGCGTGCCGGATTCCTGTTCGTTGGAGGCCACGAAAGCCTGCTTTTCCGGCAGTTCGTTGATGTTTGCCGGTTCGCGGTTGACGTAGACGAGCGGGATGCCGGCGTCTGCGGCAGCCTTCGAAAGGGCGGCCGTCGCGTCGGTATCGACCGGGTTGACGATGATGGCGCTGACGCCTGATGCGATGAAGTTCTGGATCTGACTCTGCTGCTTGGCGACGTCGTTCTGGGCGTCTTCGATCTGCAGCTCGACGCCATCGAGCGTCTTGGCGTAATCGGTCATGCCGTTGCGCAGAACGGTCAGGAAGTTGTCGTCAAACAGCGCCATGGAAACGCCGATCGTTTCAGCGTGGGCGGCGGTGGACATCATGACGGCAAGCGCCGACCCAAGAATGAATTTTTTCATGTCGTTCTCCTCCTCAACGTGGTGTCCGGTCGCACCACTCAATGATCCGGATCGCTTGCCCTTGCGGGCAGCCGGCCCTCCGCTCCTCCCGGGACGCAAAAGGCCAAAACAGAATAAACAAACCGCGAATTCCGTATTGCGGAATGTTTATTCCATTTTCTGCTTATGGCGTCAAGCCCGTTCCATTTTGTGGGACGGGATTTCCGCCGAAGCGGGGGAAAAGGACGGCGGAATGCTCCGCCGCCGAAGATTTTCAGATGTTTTCGCGGATGAAGGCGATGCTCTCGGCAACGGCGGCCTTGGGATCGGCCACACCGTGGACGGCGGGCGAGAAGGGCTCGAAGGAGAGCGGGCCGGCATAGCCGGCGGCGATCAAAGCCTTGATCTGGCTGGTATTTGCCAGCCGGTCCGCCGGGCCGACGAGCACACGGTGGCCGTCGCGCATGTCGGAAACCGATATGGCGGGGTCCTCGACGCCGGAAATATGCACGAGGCCTGTGAAATCGGGGAAGAGTTCCGGCTCACCGGCAAGGTGATGGTGGAACGTGTCGTGCACCAGACGGAATGTCTGTTCCCCGCCCACCGCCTTGATGGCTTCGACGGCTTCGCGCTTGGAGCGCAGCGAACAGATTTCGAAGCCGAGCGGCTCGACGAGGCCGATGATGCCGGCGGCCTGAAGCAGCGGCTTGAGTTCCGTCAGGGACTGGCGGAGGTTGGCCTGCCGCTCGCCATCGGCCTGGCCGGTGCCGTCGTTCTTCGGCACGAGCACGAGCGCCTTGGCGCCGCAGGCAGCGGCATAGTCGATCAGTTCACTGGCTTCGGCGGCGCGGGCGGGCGTCCACTCGTTGAAGCGCTGCAGGGCGTTGATCGAGATGATCGTGATGCCGTGGCGCTCGGCAAGCGCCTTCACTTCGGCGGGCGTCGTGCCGTCGAGGATGGCATTGCCATCGAGGTCGTTGCGGATTTCAACGGCGCTTGTGCCAAGCGAGATGGCAAGTGCGAAGAAGGCGTCGAGCGTGAGGGCGGGCGCCGTCATATGGTTGATGGCGAAAGTCGGCATGGAATGGGTGTCCTCCGGTCTCGGGGCCACCGACAGGGTGGCCTCGCATGCACGCATGAGGATCGGGACGCGCTTGACGGTCGTCAAAGGCCAAGGCGGCGATGCCGCCCTCATTGCTGAAAGATTAGCGACGAACCGTGATGGAATTCTCTCAAACGCTCGTCAAATATTTTCCGGCGTGAACAGGTCGAAGGGCAGGAAGGTCTGGCCGGGCACGGTATTTTCACCCTTCTCGATCGCCGTCACCATCAGCGAGACGAGCTCGCGGCAGAGCGCGGAAAGGGGGGTGCTGATGGCCATGGTGACGACATCGTCGACAAGGCCGGCCTTCGATTCCGGCGTCAGTTCGTTGACGATGAGTTGGATCCGGCCGGCAAAACCTTCCTCTCGCACCGCAGAGATCGCGCCCTCCATGCCGCCGCCCGCCACATAGAGGCCGACCAGGTCGGGATGCTGGGCGAGCAGGTTGGCGGTCGCCTCGTGGGTGATCTCGCTGGTGTCGAGATTGACCAGCGTGTCCAGCACCTCAAAGCCCTGGCCCTTCTCGCGGAAGAAGGAGCGGAAGCCGATCTCGCGCAGTTCATGGCCATGGAAGCGGTGGCTGCCGACGAAGATCGCCACCTTGCCGGGACGCTTGGCGCCGCGCGCGATCATCCAGGCGGCGGTGCGGCCGACCTTCATATTGTTAAGGCCGATATAGCCCTGGCGCACGTCGATGGCGAAATCGGACAGCAGGCAGAACAGCGGAATGCCGCGGTTTTTCAGGTCTTCCGCCATGGTCGTCGTGGCGGGATAGTCGGGTGCGACGACGGCAAGGGCCTGATTGCGTGTCGAAAGCTGGCGCAGCATCTCGGTCATCGCCGCCGGCGTTTGCGCATTGATGAACTCGATCTGCGGCACGATGCGGGCAACCGTGCAGGCATTGCAGGCGATTTCGATCTCGCGGGCGAAATTCTGGTAGAAGGCCTGGTTGGGGCGCTGGAAGCTGAAGCCGAGGCGATATTGCGGCAAATCCTCGAAGACCCGCTGCCGGATGAGGCCGAGCGCGTGATAGCCGATGGCATTGGCCGCCTCATAGACCCGCCGCGCCGTCTCTTCGCGTACCTTGTGGCGACCGTTCAGCACCCGGTCGACCGTTGCGACGCTGACGCCGGCCGCCTGCGCCAGATCCGAAATTGTCGGTCGCGATGCCATGGCTCTCTCCGTGAAATCTTTCCATCAGCACTGAATGATAGCGAATGATGTAATTTGATGCATTCTATCATGGCAGGATTGAGAGATGCAAGCAGCAGCGCTATCGTTTGTCCATCAGATATGGCGGGTCCTCGGACAGCGCCTTGCGGGAGGAACAGCGATGAAGCCGACGAAGCGGGACTACAGTCTTCTGGGGCGCGATGCCGAGGCGGCCGTTGCCAATGGTCTGGCCGCGGCCGAGTGGTACCACACCGATGTCGCGCGCAAGGATATGAAGGCGCTGATGCAGCGCAGCGATGCGCCGGCCCTTCGCGACACCGCGATCTGGCTCGGTGCGATGGTCGTCTCCGGCGCGCTCGGCGCGTGGTTCTGGGGAAGCTGGGCCGCCGTTCCGTTCTTCCTGATCTATGGCGTGCTCTACGGTTCGGCCTCGGACAGCCGCTGGCACGAATGTGGTCACGGCACGGCCTTCAAGACGATGTGGATGAACGACGCCGTCTACCAGATCGCCTGTTTCATGATCATGCGCAATCCGGTGACCTGGCGCTGGAGCCATACGCGCCACCATACGGATACGGTCATCGTCGGCCGCGACCCCGAGATCGCCGTCATGCGCCCGCCGGACCTTCTGCGCCTCGTGCTCAACTTCTTCGGCATTCTCGATGCCTGGCATGCCGTCATCGACATGGTGCGCAATGCGGCCGGCATCATGAGCGAGGCTGAAAAGACCTTCGTGCCCGAAATGGAGCAGCCGAAGGCGATCCGCGTCGCCCGCATCTGGCTAGCCATTTATGTCGCGACGATAGGCGCCTGCTTTGCGTTCGGCTCGATCCTGCCGGCGATGTTCATCGGCCTGCCCAGGCTCTATGGCGCCTGGCACCATGTCATGACCGGCTTGCTGCAGCATGGCGGCCTTGCCGACAATGTCATCGACCATCGCCTGAACAGCCGCACCGTCTATATGAACCCGGTGAGCCGCTTCATCTACTGGAACATGAACTACCATGTGGAGCACCACATGTTCCCGATGGTGCCCTATCACGCGCTGCCGCGGCTGCACGCCATGATCAGGCATGATCTGCCGGCGCCAAACCCGTCCATGTGGCACGGCTACAGCGAAATGCTGCCGGCCTTCCTGCGCCAGCTGCGCAACGAGGACTACTTCCTCAAACGCGACCTGCCCGAGACGGCGCGTCCCTACAAGGAAGAGTTCCACGCCCAACCGGCCTTCGCCGCCGCCGAATAATAGCTGATATCCTGGAGGAGAGACCATGAGCGACAGTTGGATTGAAGTTTGCGCAGCCGACGACATCGACGAGGAGGATGTTATTCGCTTCGACCATGCGGGCCGCACCTTCGCGATCTACCGCAGCCCCGAGGATACCTATCATGCAACGGACGGGCTCTGCACCCATGAGAAGATCCACCTCGCCGATGGCCTGGTGATGGATCACATCATTGAATGTCCCAAGCACAACGGCCGCTTCAACTACAAGACCGGCGAAGCCAAGGGCGCGCCCGTCTGCGTCGACCTCAGGACCTATCCGGTCAAGGTCGAGGGCGGCACGGTCTTCATCAGCGTCTAAAGCAATTCCAGCAAAAGTGTTGAGCGGTTTTGCGTCCGGAATCGCGAAAGAACAAAGAGACAGGAAACCGTCATGGCGAATTTTGTGATCGTCGGCGCCGGCGAATGCGGCGCGCGCGCAGCCTTTGCCCTGCGTGAAAAGGGTTTTGACGGCACGCTGACCCTGATCGGCAGCGAAACGCATCTGCCCTATGAGCGTCCGCCGCTTTCCAAGGAGGCGCTGGTGGCCGGCGCCGGCCCGAAATTCGTCGCCGAACCGGAGCGTTACGTCGAGGCCAGCATCGATCTGCTGCTCGGCCGCACGGTGTCAGGGATCGACCGATTGGCGAAGCGTGTCGTGCTGGGCGATAGCATGGTCGTTCCCTATGACAGGTTGCTTCTGGCCACCGGCGCGCGTCCGCGTATGCTGCCGGGGGCGGCCCATGGCGGGCGCGTCCTTGCGCTGCGCAGCCATGACGATGCCGCGCGTATCCGCGACCATCTGGTCGAGGGGAGCCACATCGCCATTCTCGGTGGTGGCTTCATCGGCCTCGAGCTTGCCGCCAGCGCCCGCAAACTGGGCGCGAGTGTCACCCTTGTGGAAGGCCTGCCGCGGGTACTCACCCGTGGCGTGCCGGCCGAGATCGCCGAAATCGTCGCCAGCCGTCATGCCGCCGAGGGGGTGGATATCCTCTGCAGCGCCAAGGTGGCAGGTATGGAGGAGCGGGCGGACGAAGTGCGGATTTCGCTGGGCGACGGGCGCGTCGTCAGCGCGGACCTGCTCGTCGTCGGCATCGGCGCCGTGCCGAATACGGAACTGGCGGAAGCGTCCGGTCTGACGGTGGAAAACGGTATCGCCGTCGATGGCCTGCTGCGTACCTCCGATCCCGATATTTTTGCCGCGGGCGACTGCGCGTCCTATCCGCTGCCGCTCTATGGCGGCCGCCGCATCCGGCTCGAGTCCTGGCGCAATGCGCAGGAGCAAGGCCAGCTTGCCGCCGCCAACATGCTGGGTGGCAAGGATATCCATGCCGCCGTGCCGTGGTTCTGGTCGGATCAGTACGACCTGACGCTGCAGATCGCCGGCCTTGCCGATGGCGCCGTCAGCACGGTCCGCCGCGATATGGGCGAACGCGTCTTCATTCTCTTCCATCTCGATGCCGAGGGCCGGCTGATCGCGGCGAGCGGCATCGGGCCGGGCAATGCGGTGGCGCGCGACATCCGTCTCGCCGAAATGCTGATCGCCGCCCGCATCCATCCCGATCCGGCCGCGCTCGCCGCGCCGGAGACCAAGCTCAAGAAACTGCTCGCCGCGTAAACGGCGTTCCGGAGGACATCATGAAGACCAAAAGACCGACCGTTGCCGATATCCAGGCGATGAAGGGCAAGCGCCAGCTCACCATGCTGCGCGTCGTCACGCTGGAAGAGGCTGGAGCCGCCGAGCAGGCGGGTATCGACCTCGTCTCAGTGCCGCCCGCTCTGCTCGGGCCGGCCTTCCGCGAGGCGGCACCGACCGTATTTGCCTTTCCGGGCCTGGAATACGGCGATTTCATCACCGCCGACGACTATCTGCGCGGGGCGTTCCAGGCGATGCGGGCAGGGGGCGATGCGGTCTATTGCGCGGCCGGCCTTTCCACCGTGCGGCGCTTGCGTGAAGAGGGCATTCCGGTCTGCGGCCATGTCGGCCTCATTCCCTCCAAGGCCACCTGGACGGGCGGTTTCCGTGCCGTCGGCAAGACGACGGACAGTGCCATGGAAATCTTCCGACAGGTGAAGGCGCTGGAGGAGGCCGGGGCGTTTGCTGCCGAAATCGAGGTCGTGCCGGGCGAGATTGCGGCGGCGATCAGCGCCAAGACGTCGCTTGTCATGCTCTCCATGGGCGCCGGCACGGGCTGCGATGCGCAATATCTCTTTGCCGACGATGTGCTCGGCCAGAACCGTGGCCACTATCCGCGCCATGCCAAGGTCTACCGTAATTTCGCGGCGGAATACGATCGTCTCCAGCAGGAGCGCATCGCCGCCTTCCGCGAATATGCCGATGACGTACGCTCCGGCGCCTATCCGGAAAACGGCCATCTCGTCGGCATCGAGCGGTCGGAACTCGCCGCCTTCCTTGAGCGTCTCGGTTCGTGAAGGTTCCCTCCTGCGGGAAAACCGCATATGTAGGCGGTCGAAGGCCTGAGGAGACGTTCATGAAAATCATTGACACCGACCACCCGTTCTACCGACCGCTCTGGCGGCGGGTGCTGTTGGTTGGGTCCTGCGCGGCATGGACGGGCGTCGAGTTCTACAACGGCGAACAGACCTGGGGCACGATCTTCCTCGTCGTGACCGCCTATGCCTTTGCCAATCTCATCCTGTTTTTTAAACCCTCCGACCCGGCCGCCAAGCCGCCGGAGGAAACCAAGGGCTAGCGTGTGTCGCGCAAAAGTGTGGAGCGGTTTTGCGAAAAGCGCATGGCGCGAATCTGAAAGATCGCGACGCGCTTTAGCGCGAAAGCCCGAGACTCTCTTCCACCTTCAGTCTTCGGATCGTCTCGTCGATCAGCATGTTAGCGATCTTCATGCGCAGCGTCGCATTGGCGCGCAAGTCTTCAGGCGCGCGGTCGGGATGGTTTTCTCGGGCGAAGCTGCGGCGGCGGGCGAGCAGGTCGTCCATACCTTCCTTGCCGGTGAGGGCAAGATCCTCGGCGATCTCGTCCGGTGCTGTGCGCATAAGATGCGGCGCCGGGAGAGGGGGCGGCTCGGGCGCCGGCTGCGGTGACGGGGGAACCGAGCGCGGCGCCTCATAGAGATCAAGATAGGCGGCGGCCGCCTGCGAACCGGAGACGAAGGTGCCGCCGGTGCCGATGCCGGCAAAACCCGAGGTCAGGCCGCGAATCTCGCCGGGGCCGTCGCCTTCGACAGCCTCTTCCGCGGCGTCCTCTTCAGCTTGGCGCGCCTCGGCTTTCAGCCTTTCCAGCACGGATTCGAAAACGGTCATGCCGAACATTGGGTCTTTCTCCGTTCAGTCCGGTGAAAGCATCCGGCTGCGCTGCAGGATGAGATCATAGAGCAATTTGGCGCTCGGGGGGAGCGCCCGGCCTTTCACGGAGATCAGGCTGTAGGGCTTGATGTCGATGTCGAAATCCGTGTTGAGAATGCTGATCTCGCCGGCCTGCGCACCGACATCGGCGATGAAGACCGCCATGTCGCGGGCGACGGGTGCGATCGCATTCGAGCCGCAGACGATGGCGGTGGTCAGCAGGATCGACGAGGTATTGACGACGGTGGAAGGCAGCGGCACGCCATCGGCGATGAACAGTTCCTCGATGCGCCGGCGCAAAAGCGTGCCTGGCGGCTGAAAAACCCAGTCGAAATGCGGCAGGTCGGCAAGGCCGACGACGGGCTTTTCCGTCAGAGGGTGACCCTTGCGAACGATAAGGCAGGCCTTTTCCACACCGATCTCGGTGACGTTGAACAGCCGCGGATTGAGATCATCGGGCACGCGGGCAATGATGAAATCCTGTCGGGCGGCCAAGAGTTCGCGAGCGAGCACGTTGCTCGTCTCCACGCGCACATTCACCTCGATGCCGGGATAGGCGGCGCTGACCTGCTGGATCGCCGGCACGGCGAGGCTGATCGCCGGTGCGGTGACGGAACCCAGATAGACCGAACCGCCGGTGCCGGATTTCAGCGCCGAAAGCTCGCGGTCGACCTCGCGCAGTTCGAGCAGGATGGTACGCGCCCGCCGCGCGAAGGCCCGGCCGAAGGCCGTCAGCGCCACGCCGCGCGACACCCGCTCGCAGAGCTGCGCCTTGAGGATCGTCTCCATTTCCGTCAGCATACGTGACGCTGCTGGCTGCGAAATGTTGAGGACATCGGCCGCGGCACTTACTTGGCTATGCTCCTCAATCGCGACGATCATGCGCAGATGGTTGAGTTTCAGGCCGCTGCGCAGCAGGCCGACTCCTTGCAGATTATCGCCGCCCTCGTCGGGAAATAGCGGCTCGTCGATGTCATGGTGCAAACGCAACGTTACCTCGGTCGTAAAAATATTACATATCCGCCACTCTATACCAATTTTGGTATCGAATTAGAAGCTCATTGCATTTGACAGTTATGGCAATTCGTACGAGGTTTCGCCAATGTGCGCTGGGGTCCTTGGGAGTGGGGACCGGCGGGCTTACGCTCACCAGTCCAGGCCGTCGCCTGAAAGCGACCCCGCCCGTGCACAGAACAATGCCTGGCTCAACGGCCAGTGCGCACAAGGGAGAGACCTTTCTATGAAAATGATCACCTCGCTTCTCGCGGCCGCTGCCATCAGCGTCGCGTCGTTCGTCGCTCCGGTTTTCGCCCAAGACAAGGGCATGGTCGGCATCTCCATGCCCACCAAGACCTCGACCCGCTGGATTTCCGACGGCGAGACGATGGAAAAGCTGTTTAAGGAAGCCGGTTACACGCCGGACCTGCAGTTTGCTGACGACGACATTCCGAACCAGCTGGCCCAGATCGAAAACATGGTCACCAAGGGTGCCAAGGTTCTCGTCATCGGCGCCATCGACGGCACGACGCTGTCCGATATCCTGCAGAAGGCTGCCGACGCCGGCGTGAAGGTCATCGCTTACGACCGCCTCATCCGCGATTCGGGCAATGTCAGCTACTACGCCACCTTCGACAACTTCCAGGTCGGCGTTCTCCAGGCCACCAGCCTCGTCGATGGCCTGAAGGTGAAGTTCCCGAACACCAAACCGTGGAATGTCGAACTCTTCGGCGGTTCGCCTGACGATAACAACGCCTTCTTCTTCTATGACGGCGCGATGTCGGTTCTCCAGCCGCTGATCGACAAGGGTGATATCGTCATCAAGTCGGGCCAGACCGGCATGGAAACTGTCGGCACGCTGCGTTGGGACGGTGCCGTTGCCCAGGCGCGCATGGAAAACCTCTTGTCCTCCACCTACACCGATGGCCGCGTCGATGGCGTTCTGTCTCCCTATGACGGCCTTTCGATCGGCATCATCTCGGCCCTGAAGGGCGTCGGCTACGGCTCGGGCGACCAGCCGATGGCTGTCGTTACCGGCCAGGACGCCGAACTGCCGTCCGTCAAGTCAATCCTCGCCGACGAACAGTATTCGACCGTCTTTAAGGACACGCGCGAACTCGCCAAGGTCACCGTCGGCATGGTCAACGCGATCCTCGAAGGTAAGGAACCCGAGGTCAACGACACGAAGACCTATGATAACGGTGTCAAGGTCGTTCCGTCCTACCTGCTGAAGCCGGTTGCCGTTGACAAGTCCAATGCCGAGAAGATCCTCGTCACGGACTCGGCCTACTACACGGCCGACCAGCTGAAGAACTGATCGTTCTTAAATCTCTCCGGGGTTCGCGCTTCCTGCGCGAACCCTCTTTTCTCCGGATTGCAGAGCGAATAGGCTCGGTTTCCCCGCTTGAGGGTGACGACCGGCCGCTGGAAACTGGTACATGAGCAAGACCCTTCTCGAAATGCGTGGCATCACGAAGACGTTCCCGGGCGTAAAAGCGCTCGACAACGTCAACCTGAAGGTCCGCGAAGGCGAGATTCACGCCCTTGTCGGCGAAAACGGCGCCGGCAAATCCACCCTCATGAAAGTGTTGAGCGGCGTCTATCCGGCCGGCTCCTACGAGGGCGAAATCCATTTCGACGGCCAGGTCCGTCACTTCTCCACGATCTCCGACAGCGAGCATCTGGGCATCATCATCATCCACCAGGAGCTGGCTCTCGTTCCGCTGCTCTCGATCGCCGAGAACATTTTCCTCGGCAACGAGGTCGCCACCAAGGGCGTCATCGACTGGAAGCAGACTTTCCGCCGCACGCAGGAACTGCTCGACAAGGTGGGTCTTAAGGATTCACCGGGCACGCTGATCACTGATATCGGCGTGGGCAAGCAGCAGCTGGTTGAAATCGCCAAGGCGCTGTCGAAGAAGGTGCGCCTGCTCATCCTCGACGAGCCCACCGCCTCGCTCAACGAAAAGGACTCCGACGCGCTCCTGAAGCTGCTCATGGAGTTCCGTACGCAGGGCATGACCTCGATCATCATCTCGCACAAGCTGAACGAGATCAAGAAGGTCGCCGACCAGATCACCATCCTGCGCGACGGCGGCACGGTGGAGACGTTGGACTGTCATAACGAGGATATCTCCGAAGACCGCATCATCAAGGGCATGGTCGGCCGCGAGATGGAAGATCGCTATCCCGCGCGCGAACCTGACATCGGCGAGACGCTGCTGGAGGTGAAGAACTGGAACGTCTTCCACCAGCACCACCGCGACCGGCAGTTCCTGCATGACGTGAGCTTCACGGTGCGCGCCGGCGAGGTCGTCGGCATTGCCGGCCTGATGGGGGCGGGGCGTACCGAGACGGCGATGAGCCTTTTCGGCAGGAGCTGGGGCCACAAGATCACAGGCGACGTTTCCATGCGCGGCAAGCCCGTCGATGTGAGCACGATCCCCAAGGCAATCGATGCCGGCCTTGCCTATGTCACCGAGGACCGCAAACATCTCGGCCTCGTGCTGATCAACAACATCATGCACAACACGACGCTGTCCAACCTGAATGGCGTGTCGTCGAACATGGTCATCAACGACCGGCAGGAGGTCAAGGTCGCCTCGGATTACCGATCGAAGCTGCGTATCCGTTCGCATTCGATCTATCAGGAAACGGTCAACCTGTCGGGCGGCAACCAGCAGAAGGTCGTGCTGTCGAAGTGGCTTTTCACCAATCCTGAGGTGCTGATCCTCGATGAACCCACGCGCGGCATCGATGTCGGCGCCAAGTTCGAAATCTATTCCATCATCAACCAGCTTGCCGCCGAGGGCAAGGGCATCCTCATGATCTCGTCGGAGATGCCGGAACTGCTCGGGACCTGCGATCGCATCTATGTCATGAACGAAGGACGCATCGTGGCCGAGCTTTCGAAGGCGGAGGCAAGCCAGGAATCCATCATGCGCGCCATCATGCGCTCCGGGGAGAAGCATTAATGTCCACCGATACCGTGACCCAGAGAACCCAGCCTTCGGTGGGGGAATATCTCAAGAAGAACATCCGCGAATACGGCCTCCTGGTCGCGCTCGTCGTGATTATGATCTTCTTCCAGATCCTGACCAACGGCGTGCTGTTCCGTCCCGTCAACATCACCAACCTGGTGCTGCAGAACTCCTTCATCGTCATTATGGCGCTGGGCATGCTGCTGATCATCGTGGCGGGGCATATCGACCTGTCGGTCGGCTCCATCGTCGCCTTCACCGGAGCCATGTCGGCGATCATGCTGGTGAAATGGGGCCTGCCGGCCGTGGTCGTCGTGCCGCTGGCCATCCTGATGGGCGCCATCATGGGCGCAGCCCAGGGCTATTGGGTTGCCTACCAGAAGATCCCGTCCTTCATCGTGACGCTTGCCGGCATGCTGGTTTTCCGCGGCATGACCTATGTCGTGCTTTCGGGCCGTCCGGTCGGTCCGTTCCCGAAAGAATTCCAGGTCCTCTCCACGGGCTTCGTGCCGGACTTTCTGTCGATCACCGACCCCTCGACCAGCCTGATCAAGAACTATGTCGCGCTCGTCGCCGTGCTGCTCCTCGTCGGTTATGCCTTCTATGCTGGCCTGCGTGAGCGCCGCCTCAATGCGGCTAACGAGACTGAGAACGAGCCCTTCGGCTTCTTCGCCGTGCAGATGGCGATTATCGGTATCGTTGCGATCTTCATCGGCTTCCAGCTCTCGACCTATCGCGGTCTGCCGAACGTGCTGATCATCATGGGCCTGCTGATCGCGCTCTACACCTTCGTCACGACGCGAACGACGGTCGGCCGGCGCATCTATGCCATGGGCGGCAACGAGAAGGCAGCGAAGCTTTCGGGCATCAATACCGAGCGGCTGACCTTCTACACCTTCGTCAATATGGGCGCGCTTGCCGCACTCGCCGGCATGATCATCGCGGCCCGCCTGAACTCGGCGACGCCGAAGGCCGGCGTCGGCTTCGAGCTCGACGTCATCGCGGCCTGCTTCATCGGCGGCGCCTCGGCCTCGGGCGGCGTGGGCAAGATCACGGGCGCGGTCATCGGCGCGTTCATCATGGGCGTCATGAACAACGGCATGTCGATCATGGGCATCGGCATCGACTACCAGCAGCTCATCAAGGGCCTGGTGCTGCTCGCCGCCGTGTTCTTCGATGTCTACAACAAGAATAAGGGCTGACCGGGAAACCGGTCATCCAACCGACTGCAGAAGAGTTTGACCGGTCGCCAGTGCGACCAGTGTGGTGACGTCTGTCCGCCGCAGGAGCGGAGCTTTGGCTGGTGTCGACCTCAGGAAGGAAACGGAAATGCTGATTTCGCAGGTAGCAAAGGACGACGGCTCGATTGCTGTCGTCGTGCGGGAAGAGGGCGGCAAGGGCCGCGCCGTCAAGGGCGCGACAAGCGTGTATGCGCTGGCTCTGGAAGCCGCCAACAGCGGGCAGTCGCTGAAAGCCGCCATCGATGCCAAGGGTCTCGGTGAAGAGGTCGATCTGGAGGCTGCCTATGCCGATGGCCGCCTGCTGCCGCCGATTACCCATCCGGACGCCGCGCACCTGCACCTGACCGGCACGGGCCTGACCCATCTCGGTTCGGCTGCGACGCGCGATTCCATGCACAAGAAGACCTCGGAAGTGGCCGAGGAGACGCTGACGGACTCGATGAAGATGTTCCGCATGGGCCTCGAAAACGGCAAGCCGAAGGCCGGCGAGAAGGGCGTGCAGCCGGAATGGTTCTACAAGGGCAACGGCACGCAGGCCGTCGCCCCCGGTTCCGCGCTAACCTCTCCCTCCTTCGCGCTCGACGGCGGCGAGGAGCCGGAAATGGCGGGCATCTATGTCATCGCCGCCGATGGCTCGCCGTTCCGCATCGGCTTTGCCGTATCGAACGAGTTCTCCGACCATGTGACGGAGCGCATTAACTATCTCTACCTTGCGCATTCGAAGCTGCGTCAGGCGAGCTTCGGCCCGGAAATCCGTATTGGCGCGGCGCCGGACGATATCCGCGGCTTCTCGCGCATCGTGCGCGGCGGCAAGGTTCTCTGGGAAAAGCCTTTCGTCTCCGGCGAGGCGAACATGTCCCACACTTTCGCCAATCTCGAATACCACCATTTCAAATACGGCCTGTTCCGCGCGCCGGGCGATATCCACGTCCACATGTTCGGCACGGCGACGCTGTCCTTCGGCGACGGCATCCGCACGGAAGAGGGCGATGTGTTCGAGATCGGTGCGGACGGTTTCGGCCTGCCGTTGCGCAATCCCCTGGCAATCGCCAGGGAAGAAGAAATCGAAATCCGCCAGTTGTAAGCGACGGACAGGAGGCTGAGGCCATGACCATCCACCAGAACCTGATTGCCGGCGAATGGGTCGGCTCCGATGCCATCGAGAACATCAACCCGTCGAACACGGGCGATGTCGTCGGCCGCTATGCCCGCGCCTCCGTGGAAGACACCAAGACGGCGATTGCCGCGGCCAAGGCTGCCTTCCCGGCCTGGTCGCGCTCCGGCATCCTCGAGCGCCACGCCATCCTGCGCAAGACGGCCGACGAGATCCTCGCCCGCAAGGACGAGCTTGGTCGGCTCTTGTCGCGTGAGGAGGGCAAGACGCTGGCGGAAGGCATCGGCGAGACCGTGCGTGCCGGCCAGATCTTCGATTTCTTCGCGGGCGAGTGCCTGCGCCTTGCCGGCGAGACGCTGCCTTCGGTTCGGCCCAATATCGGCGTCGAGATCACTCGTGAGCCCGTCGGCGTGGTCGGCATTATCACGCCGTGGAATTTCCCGATCGCCATTCCCGCCTGGAAGATCGCGCCTGCGCTTTGCTATGGCAACACGGTCGTCTTCAAGCCGGCCGAACTGGTGCCCGGCTGTTCCTGGGCGATCGTCGATATCCTGGTGCGCGCCGGCCTGCCGAAGGGCGTGCTCAATCTCGTCATGGGCAAGGGCTCCGTCGTCGGCCAGACCATGCTCGACAGCCCCGATGTCAATGCCGTCACCTTCACCGGCTCGACCGGCACCGGCAAGCGCGTCGCGCTCGCCTCCGTCGAGCATAACCGCAAGTACCAGCTCGAAATGGGCGGCAAGAACCCCTTCGTCGTGCTCGACGATGCGGACCTCAATGTCGCGGTGGAAGCGGCCGTCAACTCCGCCTTCTTCTCCACCGGCCAGCGCTGCACGGCCTCCTCGCGCGTCATCGTCACAGAAGGCATCCATGACCGGTTCGTCGCCGCCGTTGGCGAGCGTCTGAAGAGTGTCGTCGTCGACGATGCCTTGAAGGCCGGCACGCATATCGGCCCGGTCGTCGACGAGAGCCAGCTGAAGCAGGACACCGACTATATCGAGATCGGCCAAAAAGAGGGCGCCAAGCTTGCCTTTGGCGGCGAGCTTTTGAAGCGCGACACGCCCGGCTTCTACCTCGCGCCTGCGCTCTTCACCGAGGCGACGAACGACATGCGCATCTCGCGGGAAGAAATTTTCGGCCCCGTCGCCGCGGTCATCCGCGTCAAGGACTACGAGGAAGCGCTTGCCGTCGCCAACGACACGCCGTTCGGCCTGTCTTCCGGCATTGCAACGACAAGCCTCAAGCATGCGACGCATTTCAAGCGCAATGCCGAGGCTGGCATGGTGATGGTCAACCTGCCGACCGCCGGCGTCGATTTCCATGTGCCGTTCGGCGGCCGCAAGGGCTCGTCGCATGGCTCGCGCGAGCAGGGCAAATACGCCAACGAATTCTACACAACCGTCAAGACCGCCTACACCCTGGCGTGAGACACAGGCCGCCCGGCATTCGGGTGGTCGCTTCGAGGACTGGAAAGATGACGAAGAAAGCGGAATGGCCACGCAGGCTGCGCTCACAGGAATGGTACGGTGGCACCAGCCGTGACGTGATCTATCATCGCGGCTGGATGAAGAACCAGGGATACCCGCACGACCTGTTCGACGGGCGCCCGGTGATCGGCATCCTCAACACATGGTCGGACATGACGCCGTGCAACGGCCATCTGCGCGAGCTTGCCGAAAAGGTGAAGGCCGGCATCTGGGAGGCCGGCGGCTTCCCGATGGAAGTACCCGTCTTCTCCGCCTCGGAAAACACCTTCCGTCCGACGGCGATGATGTATCGCAACCTCGCGGCGCTCGCCATCGAGGAAACCATTCGCGGCCAGCCGATGGACGGCTGCGTGCTGATGGTCGGCTGCGACAAGACCACGCCGTCGCTGCTCATGGCGGCGGCCTCCGTCGACCTGCCGTCCATCGTCGTCACCGGCGGCCCGATGCTGAACGGTTACTTCCGTGGCGAGCGCGTCGGCTCCGGCACGCATCTGTGGAAGTTCTCCGAGATGGTGAAGGCCGGCGAGATGACGCAGGAAGAGTTCCTCGAGGCCGAGGCCTCGATGAGCCGTTCCTCGGGCACCTGCAACACGATGGGCACGGCTTCCACGATGGCCTCGATGGCCGAAGCGCTGGGCATGGCCCTCTCGGGCAATGCCGCCATTCCCGGCGTCGACAGCCGCCGCAAGGTCATGGCGCAGCTCACCGGCCGCCGCATCGTGCAGATGGTCAAGGACGACCTGAAGCCCTCGGACATCATGACCAAGCAGGCCTTCGAGAACGCCATCCGCACCAATGCGGCCATCGGCGGCTCGACCAATGCCGTCATCCACCTGCTGGCCATGGCCGGCCGCGTCGGCATCGACCTGACGCTGGATGATTGGGACCGGTGTGGCCGCGACGTGCCGACCATCGTCAACCTGATGCCGTCGGGCAAATACCTGATGGAAGAGTTCTTCTATGCCGGCGGTCTGCCCGTCGTGCTGAAGCGCCTCGGCGAAGCGGGCCTGCTGCACAAGGATGCGATCACCGTGTCCGGCGAGACCGTCTGGAACGAGGTCAAGGACGTCGTCAACTGGAACGAGGACGTCATCTTGCCGGCCGAAAAGGCGCTGACGCAGTCGGGCGGCATCGTCGTCGTGCGCGGCAACCTTGCGCCGAAGGGTGCGGTGCTGAAGCCGTCCGCCGCCTCGCCGCATCTCCTGACGCATCGCGGCCGCGCCGTGGTGTTCGAGGATATCGACGACTACAAGGCCAAGATCAACGACGACAATCTCGACATCGACGAGACCTGCGTCATGGTCATGAAGAACTGTGGTCCGAAGGGTTATCCCGGCATGGCCGAAGTCGGCAACATGGGTCTGCCGCCGAAGGTGCTCAAGAAGGGCATCACCGACATGGTGCGCATCTCGGACGCCCGCATGTCCGGCACCGCCTATGGCACCGTCGTGCTGCACACCTCGCCGGAAGCTGCCGTCGGCGGTCCGCTGGCCGTCGTGAAGAACGGCGACATGATCGAGCTCGACGTGCCGAACCGCCGCCTGCATCTCGATATTTCCGATGAAGAGTTGGCACGCCGCCTTGCAGAGTGGAAGCCGCACCACGAGCTACCGACGTCGGGCTACGCCTGGCTGCACCAGCAGCACGTGCAGGGTGCCGATACCGGTGCCGACCTCGACTTCCTCAAGGGCTGCCGCGGCAATGCCGTCGGCAAGGACAGCCACTGAGTTTTGCGGGCGCGGCCTTAAAAGCCGCGCCCGATTTGTATCGTCTTGATACGCATTGCGGTGGTCTCTCCGCCGAATGCAACCTTTCCTTTTCCCTGGTCGCGACCAGGCGCGTCATGCGAGGAACCCGCGGCGGGGCGCTCCCCTTCCTTCCGCGATACCGGTCCACTCCCGGATCGGTCGCTGAAATGGGAGGTTTCCATGTTCGGAACATCAAACGAAGTGTCGATCCCCAAGCTCTCCATGGCGCTGCTCGCGGCCGTGGTTCTTGCCGTGCCGGTCCATGCGGCTGATCGCGGCAAGAAGGGCGGCGGTCTTGGTGTCGGCGTCGGCGTAAGCGTCGGCGGCGTCAAAGCTGGCCTTGGGGCGAATGTCGGCGGTTCGCGAGGACTGGCCAGTGCCGGTGTCGGCGCAAGCCTTGGCGGCAAAAACGGCGTGAACGCCGGCGTTGGCGCCAATGTCGGCGGCTCGAAGGGTGTGGCCAATGCCGGTGTTGGTGCATCGGTGGGTGGACGCAACGGCGTAAACGCCGGTGTGGGCGCCACGGTCGGCGGATCGCGAGGCTTGGCGAATGCCAATGTCGGTGCGTCGGTCGGTGGGCGCAACGGCGTGAATGCGGGCGTCAACGCCAATGTCGGTGGCTCCCGTGGCCTGCTGGATGCGAATGCGCGGGCAACGGTTGGCGGCTCGAACGGCCTCGGTGTTGGCATCGGCGCCAATGTCGGCGGCGGCGGGTTGATCGACGCGGATGTCGACGTCAGCCTTGGAGGTGACGACGACGGCGTAACACCCACCACGCCCACCGGTCGCGACAAGCCCGGTGATGGCCGTCCCACCCCCGGCAAGGATCGGGATCGCGCGATCGTTGACGACTTTGCCCAGCTGTCGCCCAGCGACAAGCAGCAGATGATCAAGCGCTGCCGTGGCGTCAATAGCGGCGGTTATGACGCGGCATTGGTGAAACTCTGCCGCCTGCTGGAGACGGCATCGCGCTAACACTTGCAAAGACGGCGGTCGTTACGGCCGCCGTCAGCTCTGGCTTTGCGATTGGCTCTGGCCGGCCGCTTCCACCTTGATGGCGACGCTCATCGTCTCCGCCGACCGTCCCAGCACCATGCCGGAAACGGGGGCCGCGTCCGTATAGTCCAGACCTGTGGAGAGGCGCACATAGCGCGCGTCGGGGCAGATCTTGTTGGCGGCGTCGAAACCGACCCAGCCGAGGCCCTGCAGATGCACTTCCGCCCAGGCGTGGCTTGCCGTCTGCTCCGGCGCGTCCATCAGCAGATAACCGGAGACATAACGGGCGGGAATGCCGAGGTGCCGGGCGGCGGCGAGGAAGACATGGGCGTGGTCCTGGCACACGCCCTGCTTTTTCTCCAGCGCCTGTTCGGCCGTCGTATCGGCGGCGGTCTCTCCGGGCTTGTATTCGACGCCTGTGTGGATCGCGGCCATAATGGCGTGCATGCGGGCCAGCTCGTTATCCCCCGTCACGGCCCTGGCAAGCTCGCGGATGAGCTTTCCCGGCTTAGTCAGCGGCGTCTCGCGCAGATAGAGCCACAGCGGCACGAAACCCTGATGCGGGCCGAAAACACCGGCGCGGTCTTCCGTATCCACCTCGCCCTCGGCGACGATGCGGATCGTCACCTGCTCGGCATTGGTGCTGACGAGATCGACATGGTTGCCGAAATGGTCGGTATAGCCGGCCTCGACGCGGGCGCCGTGCACGGTGGTCGCCCACGCGCGCACGATCTGGCCTGGCTGCGTCTTCGGCGTCAGCCGCAGGCGCTGCAAGGAATATTGCACCGGGTCGTCATAGGTATATTCGGTCGTGTGGCTGATCTTCAGTCGCATTGCTCGCCCCCCGCTCAACGATAGAAGCGATAGCCGTCGGAGATCTCTTCCCCGAGGCGGTTGTTGTGCACGATGAATTCCTCGATGAACTCGTGGAGCCCCTGTTCCATGATGTCTTCGATGCTGCGGCTTCTCAGCAGCATCAGCGTCGCCGACGCCGTCTCGTGCGCCGCATGGTTGTCGCCATAGAGCTTGGCGAGATAACCGAGATTGCTGACGAGCTTGTCGTAGCTATAGGCCAACGAGCGCGGCATGCGGTCGTTGAGGATCAGGAAGTCGGAGATATTGGTCGAGGAATAGTCGCCGTCATAGACCCAGCTGTAGGAGCGATGCGCCGAGACCGAGCGCAGGATCGATTCCCACTGCATGTTGTCGAGCGACGAGCCGACCTTGGCGATGGCCGGCAGCAGCACATAGTACTTCACGTCGAGGATACGCGCCGTGTTGTCCGCCCGCTCGATGAAGGTGCCGATGCGAGAGAAGTTGTAGATGTCGTCACGCAGCATGGTGCCGTGGAAAGCGCCGCGGATGAGGGCGGTGCAGCGTTTGATCGTACCGATCACCTCCGGCATGTCGGCGGGCTTCACCCGTTTGGAGAGCGCCAGCTTCAGCTCGATCCAGCACTCGTTCGTCGCTTCCCAGGTCTCGCGCGTCAATGCGGTGCGCACCATGCGCGCATTGTTGCGGGCCGCCTCGATGCAGGACATGACACTCGACGGGTTCGAGTGGTCGCGCAGCAGGTAGTCGATCGCGTCGGCGCTCGTCAGCTTGTGATGAACGGTGTCGAAATCCTCACGCACACCGGCGCTTTGCAGGACGCCGTCCCAGTCCTCGTCCGAGGAGCCGGAGCGTGTCAGCGCCATGCGCAGGCCCGCATCGATGAGACGGGCGATGTTTTCGGCGCGCTCGATATAGCGGAACATCCAGTAGAGGCCGTTTGCAGTTCTTCCCAGCATAGGCTCAGTCCTCCAGTACCCAGGTGTCCTTCGTGCCGCCGCCCTGGCTGGAGTTGACCACCAGCGAGCCTTCTTTCAGCGCCACGCGGGTCAGCCCGCCGGGAATGATCTGCACCTTGTCGGAAACCAGTACATAGGGACGGAGATCGACGTGCCGGGGCGCGATGCCCTTGTTGACGAGGATCGGGACCGTCGAGAGCGACAGCGTCGGCTGTGCGATATAATTCGAAGGGCGAGCCTTCAGCTTTTCGGCGAAGGCCGCGCATTCCTTCTTCGAGGCGGTCGGGCCGACGAGCATGCCATAGCCGCCCGAGCCATGCACTTCCTTCACCACCAGTTCCTCGAGATGTTCGAGCACGTATTTGAGGCTGTTTTCCTCCGAGCAGCGCCAGGTTGGCACGTTCTCGAGGATCGCTTTGCGGCCGGTATAGAATTCGACGATCTCCGGCATGTAGGAATAGATCGCCTTGTCGTCGCAAATGCCGGTGCCCGGCGCATTGGCAATCGTGATGTTGCCGGCCTTGTAGACATCCATGATGCCGGGAATGCCGAGCGCTGAATCCGGCCGAAAGGTGAGGGGATCGAGGAAATCGTCGTCGACGCGGCGATAGAGCACGTCAATCGCCTCGTAGCCACGGGTCGTGCGCATCTTCACCTTGCCATCGACGACGCGCAGGTCCGAGCCTTCGACCAGTTCCACGCCCATCATGTCGGCCAGGAAGGAATGCTCGTAATAGGCGGAATTAAAGATGCCCGGGGTCAGCACCGCAATGCGCGGCTTGCCGGAACAGCCGGGGGGCGCAAGCGACGCCAGGCTCTGCCGCAGTGTCTTCGGATAGTCTTCGACCGGACGCACCTTGTTCAGGTGGAACAGTTCCGGGAACATCTGCATCATGGTTTCCCGGTTTTCCAGCATATAGCTGACGCCGGAAGGCGTGCGGGCATTGTCTTCCAGCACATAGAACTGGTCTTCGCCCGTGCGCACGATATCGGTGCCGACGATGTGGGTATAGACGCCGCCGGGCGGCTTGAAGCCGATCATCTGCGGCAGGAAGGCGACGTTGCGCTCGATCAACTCGCGCGGCACGCGCCCGGCCTTGATGATTTCCTGCTTGTGGTAGATGTCGTCCAGGAAAGCGTTGAGTGCGATGACCCGCTGTTCGATGCCCTGGGCGAGCTTGCGCCACTCTCGGCCGGAAATGATGCGCGGGATGATGTCGAAGGGGATGAGCTTTTCGGAGCTGTCTGCGTGTCCGTAGACCGCGAAGGTGATGCCGGTTTTTCGAAAGAGATTTTCGGCTTCTCTTGATTTGGCGATCAGGCGAGCCCGATCCTGTGCTTCATACCAGTCATGGTAGTTTTCGTAGGGCTGCCGCGGGTTGCTGTCCGCGTTCATCATTTCATCAAATGCCAAAGGCGTGTTCCCCATTTTTCGCCATTTGAGTACAACATAAGCGGCAATGCAAGAACCATGCTCAATGAGAGGGAAAGAATTCTCATACCGCTTTGGGTGCGTTTAAACCGGCCATGGCGACGGTTTTTGCGATGGCTGCACGACTGCTGGCGGCGCCTCTGCCGAAATGATGGGCAGATGCCGAAAGCATGGTCGCGCCGCCTTTCGCTGAACCTAAGCATCAAGGAAATTCCTTTGACCATCATGGGGGCAGCGCCTATCGCTCGCGCACGCTTGTCCTGATGCCGGAAGTCTCATGTCCCTCGATCGCCTGGCCCCGGCCATCTTCGTTCTGCTCTGGTCGACCGGATGGGTCGTGGCGAAATATGCCACCTTCGTTTCCGAGCCGCTGACATTCCTGAGCATTCGCTATCTGACCGCCGCGATCCTGTTCGCCGGCTTCTGTCTCGTCTCGGGTGCCGCCTGGCCGCGCGACCGGCGCACCATCGTGCACGCCGTCATCTCCGGCGCCTTCCTGCACGGCATTTATCTCGGGGCCGTCTGGTGGGCGATCGGGCAGGGCGTCCCGGCAGCGCTCTCCTCGATCATCGCTGCGCTTCAGCCGTTGATGACCGCCTTGGCCGCCCCCTTCTTCATCGGCGAGCGGTTGAGCGGCACGCAGAAGATGGGGCTTGGCCTCGGCTTCCTTGGCGTGCTGCTTGCCGTGCTGCCAAAATTCTTCGGCCATGGCACGGCGGAAATTCCGGCCTTTGCCATCGTCGTCAACATGCTCGGCATGGCCGCGGTTACCTATGGCACGATCTACCAGAAACAATATCTGCCGACCGGCGACATCCGCGCTATCGCGACGTTGCAATATGTCGGTGCGCTGATCGTTACCTTCCCCTTCGCCGTGGGATTGGAAAACCTGCATGTCGATTTCGGCCTGACCTTCGTAGCTCTGCTCGCCTGGGCCGTGCTCGGCATTTCGATGGGCGCGATCTTGTTGCTGCTCTATCTGCTGCGCCGCGGCCAGGTTTCGCGCGCGGCATCACTGATCTACCTCGTGCCGCCGATCGCTGCCTTGCAGGCAGCCGTGATTTTCGGCGAGGAGCTGACGGTCCCGATGATCCTGGGCACGACGATTTCGGTGGTCGGGGTTTACCTCACAAACCGCAAAACGGCCTGAACAAACAAAAACGGCGGGCCGAAGCCCGCCGTTTTCCGTTCAAGGAGTATTCGATCACGCCTGTTCGCGGCGCTGGCCTTCCGGCCGGCGCGGCTTGCCGTGGTTCTGCGGGCGGCCCTGGCCGTTGCCGCCGCCGTGGTTGCGGTTCTGGCGCTCGCCCTGCTTCTGGGCGGGACGGCCGCCATGGGCGCGCTTGCCGGCGGACGGTGCGCCGCCCTCGGATGCAGCCTGCGAACCTTCGCCAAACGGCTTGCGCGGCGGGCGC
>NZ_QWBU01000011.1 GCF_003432075.1 Shinella sp. WSJ-2
CCGACTTGTTGTCGCGCTCGAGCTCGAAGCCGATCTTCTGGCCTTCGACGAGTTCGCGCATTCCGGCGCGTTCGACGGCCGAGATGTGAACGAACGCGTCGGCGCCGCCGTTGTCAGGCTGGATGAATCCGAAGCCCTTGGTGGAATTAAACCATTTTACTGTGCCAGTGGTCATAATGAACCCTTTCAAAGCATAGAGTGAGGGTCCGCGGAAGCAATGCTTTGCGGACGATGATACGACTATTTTTGAGAGAGAAGGTTCGAATAGAGCGCGGTGCCAATCGCGCGGTAGACAAAGCTCGGCAAGCAAAAGATCGATGAGGAGTTGTCACGTTATCAAGCGGCGAGCGGTCTTCGTCGCAGGGGTCTGCGATCAGGCAGCCGCGCCGGTGACGACCTTCCAGTGCGCCATTGCGCGAATGCGATGAATATGAGTGGCCAGTGCGGATCGTTTGTGACGTGGGGCGACGAAGAGATTTCGAAGTGCGGAGAAGATCGAGATGAAGCGCTGCAGACTTCCCGGTGATCGGAAACCTTGCATCGTCCTCTCCCGTTTCCGCAGTGGCAAATGGGAATTTTCCGCTCGATTATTGAGACCCTTATGGGATCTGTGCTCCACAGCCGGCATAACCTCACGCTTGGCAGCGCCATATGAGCGAAGCTTGTCGGTGATGATCCGCTTGGGCGGCATGCCTGCTTTCTTCAGCAGTCTGATGAGCAATCGCTTGGCAGCCTTCGTATCGCGTCGGTTCTGAACAATCTCGTCGAGAACAAAGCCATTTTGATCAACGGCACGCCAAAGCCAGTGCTTTTTGCCGGCGATGGAAATCACCACCTCATCCAGATGCCACACATCCTGGCGCGAGGGTCGCCTGCGACGAAGTTGCTTTGCGTAGGCTGGTCCGAATTTCCGACCCCATCGACGGATCGTTTCATAAGAGACAACAATTCCGCGCTCCAGCAACATTTCCTCGACAAGGCGTAAGCTCAGCGGAAACCTGAAATACAGCCAGACCGCATTCGAGATGATCTCTTGCGGGAAACGGTGGCGCTTGTAGCTGACGGCAGGAGTCTTCATCCCACCGTCTCTATGCTCAATTCACTGACGCCGCGTTTATGTGACAACACCGTCGCCAGTGATGTGGGCTACACGTCGCAAAGCGCATTTACCCATGCCTTCAAGCGCACCACAGGAGGCACACCGCGATCTCGATAAGCTGCTTTACGAACGCGCACCGGAATTCGAAGGCTTTTTCCGCCCTCAACGACGGGCAGCCGTGACTATACGCGGCGATCAAGCGGGCCGTTACCGTCAGAATAGTTGTCTTACTTGTTGATCGCCGCTTGCAAATTTCCAATCTTCGCGAGGATGTCGTCGAAAGCCGGTGGGCTGTCATCGAACATCATAGGCTCCATCGCCTTGTAGTCGGCTCGTAAGTCTTTGATACGAGCCTCCTCCGGCACTAGTCGCAGTGTGCCAGGCTCGGCGAGGTCGTAGTTTGCCCAAGCTGACCGGAAAAATATGTTTTTGTGTCTCGCTACCTGCGCAAGAAGGTCAAAGTCTCTCGCCGCCTCACGACCCTCGGCCGTTTCGAGGAGCATCGCGAGGTCGTAATAGTGACGCGAAAAATATTGCGGTGTCGGAGACTCTTTCGGCCGATGCGCTTCCGCATGAAGTGCGGTCGCCTTTTCCCAGAAGGTGCGACGCGCAGACAAGACTGTGACCTCGCTGTCGGCGTCCTCGAAGAAGTTGGGAAAGTCGTCCGCGGCATAGGGCCGGATCGTCTTCTTCTCCGTTGGCCAGGGATCGCCGCGGGCGCCAAGCTCAAGCTTCACGCGAGGCGTGATGTAAGCCATGCCTTCATATTCTGACGAGGGCAGCACGGTCGGGTAATGGAAATTAATCGTCTGCAAGTCAGTGGGATCGATTTCCAAGGTCCACTTGCCCGTCTCTGGAGCGCCGAGGTGGTCGGTGATGGCGCCTCGAAGCGCCGGCAGCAGTTTGTCGGCGATGTGTCGCTCGACATCGGCGACGAGATCTTCGATCAGTTGTCGGGCCTTTTTCCTACTGATGCCCTCCGTCTCCGGATCGCGGACCCCAGTGTAGCCGAGATCGGCACGGTCGAAGGACAGATCAATGTCCTCGGAAAAGCGGCGAATGGCGTTATAGGCCTTGGAGAGGGACGTTCCGCCTTTAAAGACAAGAGTGGTAGCGTCTTTGCCGGTCAAAGAAAAGAGGCGCCGCAACGTCCAGCAGACCCAGAAGTCCTTCTCAATGATCGTTTCCGCGATGCCGCGCATCGCTCCGGTTTCGTTGAAGAGGGCAGCACGATCCTTCGCATCGAGCTTTGCTACTTTATCCATCGCTGCCCGGCGCCCCCGCGGTTGCGATTGAGACAAGAGTTGACCTCATCCAGGCGGGCGCCTGATAAGCGGAAGTTGCGAGCGTGTGCTTGTCACTCGGTGACAATCTATGAGCAGCCACCTGAGCGACGTCGGCCGCACGAACCTGGCCTACATGACGCAGCGCTTGGACCACCGTGCCAGCCGGACTTCCTGGAGCAATCAGATGCTTCGGCGAGGCATGCCGAAGATCAACGACGCGTTTGCCAAGGACGACCCGACGAGAGGGCCCATCGGTCAGATAGGTGCTCTTTGCCGGAACCTGGGTGGTGAGGCCGAGGGCATTCGCAGCGCGAGCCCCTGCGATCTGCACTTGCGACCCTGTCTCACGAGCGAGCGCTTGAGCGACATCGTCCGGAGCAGGTGACAAAGGGCCAAGCTGGGAGTGGATTTTGGGGTAGTCGTAAAGACCACGAGCAAGCCGGCGCAGCTTGCCAGACTTCACCAGCCGCGAGAGAGCCTGATCGACCGCTGTGCGGGTTGCAACATCGAGAAAGTCACTAGGCGTGTAGACGCTTCCGCGTCCGGTCCCCCGCACACGCTTCATGATCCGATCGGGAACAGAGGCGACAATCGTTTTCATGTGTCAGAAAATAGGCCATATTTTTCTGACATTCAAGTGGGGCGCCAGATTGCTCTCTTGTCCGTATCTGCATGTCCGCCACCTTTCCTAGGGTCCCTAAGGCTCCGTGCGACCAGTGACTGCCCGTTTCAACTCGAGTTTCAGTTCCTCCATCGTAAGCGACTTCACAATCTCCCGCGAAAAACACAGGACGCCAGCATCGAGGATGATCGCTCTTCGTAGATTGGAGCGCTCCTCGAGCGGCAAAGAGAAAAACTGACCAGTTGGCGCTTTATTCTCAATCAGAAGCGATATCCTGGCCGCAACAATCACTTTGACAATTGGATCATTCATGACTTTCAGCCAATCCACGACTGACGACGGAGTGTTCAATGTCTGCCGATCCGCCCGAGGTCAGCCAAACACGAAGATCGCGGCGCATTTTGCCAATCGGCCCATTGATAACTGTGACAGAGGCATTGTGATCAACGTAACCACCGGCCCTGAAGAGCCTCAAAAGTGTCTGCATGATCTCGATGTAACGATAGCCGCCGGCCAGAGCGACAGACGCGAAAGGACGGCTGCCAAAATCGGTCAAGCTTGCGATATGCATTCCGGGATGCTCGCCGGTCGGCATTACACGTTTCTTCGTCTTGTTCTGGGGCCAGCGGGTACCAAGATTTCCTGCTTTCATGGCCGCAGCAATTTGCGGCGTCATTGGGACGTCGTAGGATGGAATTGGCGTGCTGGCCGCCCTGAATCCAAGATGGGCAGACAAAAACGCAGCCTGAGCCAGTTCCCCTTTTGGATCGGTTGCACGTAGGGTCTGCCATAGTGGCCCATTGTATCGCTCCACAGCGGGGAGATACCGTGGCCCGTCTTTCTTCGTCGCAGAGCAAGCCAGGATCAAAAGCCTGCGTGAAGCTTCCTGCCTCTGCCGGTCAGCACACCTTACTTCTTCTTTCCTCATTTCGACATCTCCGTCCGGAGACCGCGCCAGTCGCGGCTCGTTACGGAGGTCCGCCAACCGGGTGCCGCTGAGGCACGCACCCGAAGGGCCGAAACGAAGAGAAGGACAGCATAGCTGTTGCGTGGCCAGCAGCATCCGGTAGGACCAACGTCGCAACGAGGCGCTATCGGCGCACTATCACGCCGTGCCCCGCCGGCCCCAATGGCATTGCCAACGTTTCACATCAGCGCTGGATTGCAGTTTTTTGGGGAGTCTGGCAACAAGCGAACAGTTATTTCTTGTGCCACGAGCGGCGTACAGTTATTTAGCTACTCGAAAGTGATTTGCAGTATTTCGTGCGAGCTCATAGCATGACAGTTATCCTTACAGCTTGCACCATGCGGAAACGGTTTTCCCCAGATCCCGCTTTAATTGCGGCATCGCTATCGAAGGGAAGCCTTCATTCAGTAGGCCAGGACTGGCGCAGTCGCATCGCTAAGGCCGTCGGCGTCGCGGAAGCCAGGGATCTTTATGCTGGACGCGGCATGATGGAGGCCAAGAAAGCGGCAGCCGAGGCCAAAGCGACACTTTTTATCGCGTCGGCGGGCCTGGGATTGGTCGAGGCGAGTGATGTGATTCCGAGCTACGATCTCACCGTAGCCAAGGGCCTTCCATCGTCGATTATGTCTAAGCTGCCTCCTGGCACGACCGAGGAAGGTTGGTGGGATCAAATTGTGATGAAGGAGGGCGTTGCCCGGTTCGATGCTCGGCTAAAAAGAGACCAGGTCCAACTTCTTGTGGCTCTTCCGGCTAGCTATCTCAAGATGCTTGGCGGTTTTCTCAAGGCGTTGCCCGCCTTCAAGGAAGGCCGACTACGCGTCTTCACTGGATCCGAGCACTATGAAATCGACCCAGAGCTCAAGCCGTATCACATGCCTTACGATCGGCGGCTTGATGGGGGCCCCACTCCCGGCACCCTCGGGGATTTTGCCCAACGGGCACTTCGACATTTTGTGACAGAGATCCTGCCCGTATCACCAAGAGAAGACGCGAAAGGCCATGCGCAGCAAGTAATTATGGCACAGGCCGGCTGGAGACGCCCTGTTTCGAAGTCAGGCATCCGGCTAGACGACGGCGAACTTTTAAAAACAATCCGGATCGAGTGGGATTCCGTCCAAGGCCGTTCAACGCAACTTCTCCGCAAGTTGCGCGATGAACTCGGAATAGCGTGCGAACAGGGCCGGTTTGCCAGACTAGCCGCAACGGTGCGCGCCGAAAGGGCGCAGCCATGACACAGGCCAAGTCGATGGTAGTGCGAGCGGTTCGTACCCAACAGGGTTATGGGACCGACGTATACGCATTTTTCTTGCCCGGATCCGCAGTGATGCAGATTGCCGAGATCAGCCGCATCAAACGCGATGAGGCAGAACTGCAAGGGTTCCAGCGCCAGGAAATCCGCAGCCACGTCAATTCCATCGTCGAGTTTCTGAACAGCGGACCGGTTCTGTTTCCCAACGCGATCATACTTGCTCTCTCGGACGAGGTTGAGTTCAAGGCGGCTCGCGGCACCAAGCCTTCTGACATCATCGAAATCGGTACGTCCGGAACACTCCATCTCCCAATTGGCATGGACGGGAAGAAAATTGCCTGGATCGTCGATGGCCAGCAGCGATCAATCGCCTTGTCGCGAGCTGAAAACAAGGACATCCCCGTCCCGGTCATAGCCTTCGTTTCGCAAGATCTGGAAGTCCAGCGCCAGCAGTTCATCCTCGTCAATAAGGTCAAGGCGCTCGACACGAGGCTTATCAACGAACTCTTGCCGGAAGTTAGTTCTTTGCTTCCGCGTGACCTCGCGGCCAATAAACTGCCAAGCGAGCTATGCAATCTGCTGAACAGTCAAAAGGCCTCGCCTTTCTTTCAGTTGATAAAGCGGCGTTCCGACCACAAGGCCAAATCAGCAGTTGTGAGCGACTCCGCGCTGATCGCCGCGATCAAGATCAACCTCAAAACGCCTTCAAGCGCGCTCAGCCAATATCTCGGCGTCGATGGCACCTGCGACCCCGACGAGATGTTTCACGTCCTGGTCAAATATTGGTCGGCTGTCCGCGATACGTTTCCGGACGCATGGGGACTGGCGCCGGAGAAGAGCCGCTTGATGCATATGGCGGGCATCAGAGCGATGGGGGCTCTGATGGATCCGATCATGGTGCGCGCCGATAGCGTCAGTGACGGCGAAGATGACATCCGCCGATCGCTCGCTCGCTTGCGCGATCATTGCTGCTGGACATCAGGCAAATGGGACGAACTGGGCTGGAAATGGAATGAAGTCCAAGGCACGCAAGTGCACATCGAACGCCTCACACAACATTTGATCCTGCTGGATCGCAAGCTATCGAAGGCGACCCGATGAAGTTTATTTTCGCAGACAGCCTTGACCACGTTGACCCCGGATATGATTTCCTTCGCGACCGGTATTCCGAAGGGCGGACGCCCTACTGGGATGACGCATATCCGCATGAGATCATGGGCTATGCGCCGTACAAGGGGATGCTCGTCTCGCGCGGCATTGTCGGCGGCGTCGCCGTCGGCGGAAAATACACTGAAGCGCAGGCCATGCGTTTCAGGCGAGTTGGGGCTCGCGAGTTTCTGCGCCTCGACAAGCCGCAATTCGAGCATCTGCCAATCTTCGGCGACTGCGGAGCCTTCACGTATCATAAGGAAGACAATCCACCCTACACGCCAGAGGACACGGCGGAGTTTTACGACGACGCGCGCTTCACGCATGGATGCTCGGTCGACCATATCATCTTCGATTTCGACGAAGGCCTGAAGGGCATGGACGGAGGCACCGAAGAAGCGCGCCGCCGCTTCGAAATCACCTTGGAAAATGCTTCAGCCTTCCGGACCGCGACCGCGCACATGTCGGCCCGGTTCACGCCGATGGGAGTCATTCAGGGGTGGTCACCCGGCAGTATGGCGGAAGGTGCTCGCCGACTCGTGGCGATGGGTTACGACTACCTTGCGCTCGGTGGTACCGTTCCCTTAAAGGCTTCGCAGATCAAGTCCTGCCTCGCGGCAATTCGCGACATGATTCCGGCATCAACGCGGATCCACATTCTCGGTTTTGCGAAGGCCGACGAGATCGACACGTTTGGCTCGTTCAACATCACCAGTTTCGATACGACGTCCCCCCTCATCCGCGCTTTCAAGGATGCAAAGGCAAACTATTATTTGCCATCCAAAAGCGGAAAGCTCGACTACTACACTGCGATCCGCGTACCCCAGGCTCTCGAAAATCCCAAGCTGATGCGTTTGGCCAAGCGCGGCGCACTCCACCAGGAAACGCTGGTCGAGATGGAAAAAAATGCCCTATCGGCTTTGCGTGCCTACGACCGCGGCGAGGCTGGGCTCGACGAAACGCTTGATACGGTGATCGCCTATTCGGCGCCTGCCGTGACAGGATCGCCCGTCGAAGAACTGCCGGATGCCAAGGCGGTCAAGGACCTGCGCGAAAGGTACAAGCGGACCCTCGTGGACCGCCCCTGGAAAAAATGCTCCTGCCCGATCTGCTCGGCACTTTCAATTGAAGTCGTGCTTTTCCGCGCCAGCAACCGCAACAAGCGTCGCGGCATCCATAATCTTGGCGTCTACAACGCCCTCGTCGATCAACTTCCAAGCAATAGCGATAACAATGACCTTATTCAAATTTCCGGCGATCCGAGCGAAACAGAGCGAGACGCACACGGTTCTTTCGTTTGCAGCGAAGGCGTCTGACCTCAAGAATTTCGCCGTGATCGAGCGCGTTGCGCGCGACGTCGACGGCGCATTGAGTGGCTTTCAGCGTCCGCAGATTGCTGGTCACATCCGTGAAATCCGCGATTATCTGGAGAAGCCTGAAGCGATACTCCCCAACCCGATCGTGGTCGCCTTTACGACTGGGATCAAGATCTCCGATGAAACAGCCGATGGCCGCTGCGTGGTGGAGATTGACGGTTCGGACGGTGCGCCCGGTCTCGTCGTCGACGGCCAGCAACGTCTGACCGCGCTCAGCCAGGTTGAGGAAAAGGATTTCCAGGTATTTGTGTCCGCGATTGTCTGCAAAGACGAAGAGGAGTTGAGGCGTCAGTTTGTACTCATCAACAATACGCGGCCGCTTCCGAAATCGCTGATCTATGAACTGCTGCCGACCGTCCGGGGCTTGCCGCGCCGGTTGGGCGACCGTTCCGTCGCCGCGGACCTCGCCGCCCGCCTCAATTACGATGACGGCTCCTCGCTCAAAGGCAAGATCTACCAGCACACGAACCCGACAGGGATCATACGCGACACGGCCATCCAACGCGTCGTCATCAACTCGATGAGCGATGGCGTCATGCGCGAACTGATCCGTGAACCGGACGGAGCAGATCTCAGCTTCCGCCTCATCAGCGAATTCTACCGGGCCGTACAGTTTGTGTTTCGCGACGAATGGGAAGGCCATACGCCGAAAACGTCGCGACTGGTGCATGGCGCCGGCATCATGTCGCTCGGCTACGTCATGGAAGTGCTCGCCTTGCTCGATGGCGCCAGAACTTGGGAGGATTTTTCGAAAGGGTTGGCGTGCCTGGTCGACAATACGGCCTGGACCTCGGGAGAATGGAACTTCGGCGAAAATGACCGCCGGAATTGGAAGTCGGTGCAGAACGTCAACCGCGATATCGTGACCCTGGCGCAGTACCTCATCGGTATCGTGCGCGCAGACGTCAAACGTCGTCGCGCCGTCAATGTCGAGCCGAAACAAGCGAGCATGTGATGGGCTACGCGGTCAAGGAAATGTTCAAGACGTTGCAGGGAGAAGGCGCCCAGGCAGGCCGCGCGGCCGTGTTTTGCCGGTTTGCCGGCTGCAATCTTTGGTCCGGACGTGAGGAAGACCGCGATCAGGCCGTCTGCCAGTTCTGTGACACCGATTTCGTCGGCACTGACGGAATAGGCGGGGCGAAATTCAAAGACGCGGAGACACTCGCGATTGCGATCGCCTCGACCTGGGGAGACACCACGCATCGACGCTACGTCGTCTTCACCGGCGGCGAACCGTTATTGCAGCTCGATGACGAACTGGTCGCGGCCGTTCACCAGCAAGGCTTCGAGATTGCGATCGAGACGAATGGCACCCTTGAGCCGCCAGCCGGCGTTGACTGGATTTGCGTCAGCCCGAAGGCGGGCGCGCCACTCAAGTTGCGAGAAGGAAGTGAATTAAAGCTCGTCTATCCGCAGCCTAACCTTTTGCCGGAGGCCCTGCCGGACGTTCGCTTCGAGCATTATTTCCTGCAGCCCATGGACGGGCCGAAGCGAGCTGAAAACACCATTGCCGTGACCGAGTACTGCCTGGAACACCCCAAGTGGCGCCTTTCGCTACAAACACACAAGATGATCGGAATCCCATGAAAATCACCCAAGCTTTCACCTTCGAGGCGGCCCATCGCCTGCCGAATGTCCCAGCAACCCACAAGTGCCATCGGATGCATGGTCACTCCTATCGGGTCGAACTGCAGCTTGACGGCAAAGTCAATCCAGACACCGGTTTTGTCATCGACTTCTTCGATCTGGAAAAGGCCTTCGGCCCCCTTCTTGAACAACTCGATCACCACACACTCAACGAGATCGAGGGGCTCGAAAATCCGACTGCCGAGAACATTGCGACATGGATCTGGACGAGGGTTCGTCCCCTCCTCCCTGAATTGAGTTCCGTAAAGGTATTCGAGACGCCCATGTGCTGGGCGGAATTCGATGGCAATTGAGAGGTAAAGGACGATGACGTCGACAGCGCTTGTTCTGTTTTCGGGAGGTCAGGATTCCTCGACCTGCCTCGCCTGGGCACTCGATCGATACGAACGCGTCGAGACGGTGGGCTTCGATTACGGTCAGAGGCACCGGATCGAGCTTGATTGCCGTGACACCATACGCCGTGAACTGAGCGCCATGAATCCTGTCTGGGCCCAGCGCATAGGCGAAGATCATACGATTTCGCTGGCGTCGCTTGGGGAGATCTCCAAGACCGCATTGACGAGTGAAATCGCTATCGAAATGGAAGACACGGGTCTTCCCAACACCTTCGTTCCCGGCAGAAACATTATCTTCCTGACCTTTGCTGCGGCACTTGCCTATCGGCGGGGGTTAAAACACATCGTCGGCGGCATGTGTGAAACAGACTACTCCGGATATCCAGACTGCCGCGACGATACGATTAAAGCCCTGCAGGTCGCGCTCAATCTCGGCATGGAAAAGCGGTTTGTTCTCGACACCCCCCTCATGTGGCTTGATAAGGCTGACACTTGGCGGTTGGCCGAGAATCTCGGAGGTTCTCGCCTCGTGCAAACGATCGTGAAGGAGAGCCACACCTGCTATCTGGGTGAACGCGGCGACCTTCATGACTGGGGATACGGTTGCGGGACGTGCCCGGCCTGCGATTTGCGGGCGAATGGATATCAGCGATTTGTTGCAGAGCAGGTTTGAAACGAGGGCGAAGAGATGATCGCGACGGGCAGACAACGCACTGAAGGTATCCTTTTCCTGGCCGGCTTTATGGCCTGCATTCCCTTGGCGAACTACATGATTGGCCATGTCGGTACGGTGTGTGTCCCAAATGGCCCATGCATCATTCCCGTAGGTCCCGGTCTGACTGCGCCAAGTGGCGTTCTTCTGGTTGGACTTGCGCTGGTGCTGCGCGACCTCGTTCAGCGCCGGCTCGGTTTGACGTGGGCGTTTGGCGCCATCCTCGTAGGGGCCGCCCTCTCAACGACCTTCACGGCCCCTGCCCTTGCCTTCGCCTCTGCTGCTGCTTTCCTTTCGTCCGAGGTCGCTGACCTGCTGGTTTTCACGCCATTACAGAAAAAGGGGCTGGTCAAGGCTGCGCTCGCCAGCAGTGTTGCCGGCCTCATCGTTGACAGCGTCATGTTCCTCTGGTTGGCATTCGGTTCGCTCGACTTTCTGGCTGGACAGGTTGTCGGCAAGGCAATCATGGTGATCGCTGCTCTTCCCGTGCTGTTTTGGATTCGGAACCGAGATAAGCGTCTGGGTCTGATTCCTGCGTAGGGCTACACCAAAGATCTGACCAAGCGATATTTGCCGCCTGTTGGACAGCGGCAAACCTCGGCGGAGACACTCGCAAGTGATTGCTGCAACTGCAGCAGTTAACTGCCTGCAAAACAACGGTCTTACTTCCGGCAAATATAGCTTTATCGGCAACATCCGATTCAACCGAAATCGTTGAGCAATAATCACGGAGATTGCAATCAAACCTTAACCTGCAACCTAGATATATGTCACACTTAGGTATTGCCGAATCGGGGGGTTCGGCACCTTTCGAGGTGAGCATAAGTGCATGACATGTCGCTTGTTGCGGAGGAGCGGGTTCCTGCAACGCAAAACCATTTGATCTGGATACGTGCATGCTGAGCCTCGGCATGTTTGTTGCGTTGCCTGATGGCAAGGGTCTCGGAAAGCTTGAAGCTGTTTCCGGCCTGATCTCGACAATTAAAGTTTTCCGATCGATTCGAAATGTGGAGACGCGCGAGATTGAGTTTTCACAGCTCAAGAGGGGCTATCTGAGCCCGCATACACGCGTTTATGTTCAAGGTCATGGGCGAACACGCGTGGGACGTGTCATTGGGTTCTCACAAGCCGCGAACGGCTACATAGACTACGAGATTCAGTTTCCTAATGGGAAAGCGGAGGATCTAAGTGAGAGGGCACTACAAGTTAGGCCTTGGAATGCTCCTGAAGATCCAGCCGAGATGCTTGCGATCGGAGCATCGGAAACCCAGTTCCTTCATGACCGCCGACAGGATGCGATGGGGGCGCTGCTGAAACTGAGGAGTGCCTCCCAGGGCCTCACCTCAGTGCCCTCGGCAAGCGTTGACTATGTCGCCCACCAGGTTGCTGCCGTCAAACGTGTCTTGAGCGATCCGATCCAGAGATACCTACTCGCCGATGAGGTTGGCTTGGGTAAGACCATCGAAGCCGGCCTTATCATCCGCCAGCATCTTATTGACAATCCCGAGACCCGCGTTCTGGTTTGTGTGCCAGATCACCTCGTCGGGCAGTGGCATCGCGAACTGGTCGAAAAGATTCGGCTCGATCAGTTCGCGAAGGGGTTCGAGTGCTTCGGCCATGCCGATCTGGCTCAGGTATCGCAGGCTCCAGATATCCTGGTGATCGACGAAGCCCATCACCTCGTAGGCATCGATGCCGGTCAACTGCTGCCTGCCGCCAACCAGTTGCGCATCCTCAGCCGTGAGGCGCCTGTCCTCCTCCTGCTCTCTGCGACACCCGCTCTCGGTGAAGAAGCAAAATTCCTGGCGCTCCTCAACCTTCTTGATCCGATCAATCATCCGATCGAGGATATAAGCGGATTCAAAGTCAAGCTTGAGCAACGGCGAGAAATTGGGCGTTTGCTCCTGAGTCTCTCCCCAGATGGGCCACGCATCGTTCTTCGCCAGCGTGGCGCTGAACTCATACGGCTGTTCCCATCTGATAAGATCGTGCAGGAGTTTGCACCGCAGCTGATCGAGGCAGCGAAGGATCCTTCCAATGATCTTACCCACCTATGTTCGGTCCTGAAGGATCATATTGCCAACAGCTACCGTATACATCAGCGCCTCATCCGATCGCGCCGTGTGGATGCAGCAGGTTGGGAATTTGTCCCGCGAGGGCCGATCACCGACGGTGAACCGCTCCTATCGCATGTGAAAATCGAAGAAGATCCTGCCGACATCGCGTCGGCTCTGCTGACAGCGCTGGAAGATTGGCGCTTCAGCGCCGCCGAGTCTTCGATCAGCGACGGCGGCGGGACAGCACGCTTCGCGCTTCGATATCGAGACTTGCTCGGTGCGGTGAGTGAGGGCGCCGATGCCCTGCGAGAATGGCTGAGAAACGCGGAGCCGATTTTCGACGGCGAAGACGAACTCCTCGCCGCGCTCGGTGCCATTGCGGAAAAACAGGACGATCGCGCCCGGATCGAGACGATGGTCGAGAGTACGACCCGGTTGATCAAGGCGATCAAGCTCGACGCGCAATTTCCTAAAGTGGTGGTGTTTGCCTCCAGCGCGCAGGTGGCGCGCCATTTTCATGACGTCTTCCAAACTGACGGGGACGGGACGACCGCGTATTTGCTGACCAGCGACTCCGCTGACATCGATAAGATCGCGCTGGATTTCAGCGGACGCAGCACGTCTTCGATCCTGGTCACGGATCGTTCGGGTGAAGAGGGACTCAATTTAAGTTTTGCGGATGCGATCGTCCATCTCGACCTGCCGATGGCCGTGGCGCGGATCGAACAGCGGATCGGGCGCCTGGATCGATTTGGCCGGCGGAAGAACTCGATCCGCCATCGCCTTCTACTGCCGTCCGAGGAAGACGTCAGCCCTTGGACAGCGTGGTTCGAGATGGTTGCCGACGGCTTTATGGCCTTCAACCGCTCGACGAGTGATGTCCAGTTTCTCCTGGAACGGTTGGAGGTCCGAGTCTTTGAAACCCTTCTCCAACATGGTCCCGACGCGCTGAGAGCCATGACCGGGGATATCCGGTCCCAGATCGCCGATGAGCGTAGATCGCAAGACGAGCAGTATGCGCTGGACCGTATCACGCTTGCTGAAGAGCGGGTAGAAACGTTTATTGAAGCTTTGGAGGACGCCGAAGAAGACGAAGAGGCGCTAGAACGCGCCGTTGATGGATGGCTCGTGGAGACGCTTCAGATTCGCAAGCAGCCGTTCAAATGGCCGGAGGAGGACCCATTCAAGTTAGTGACCACCGGCCATACGCTAATTCCGCGGGTCCCGTGGCAATCGGAGCTTCACATCGACCATTCAACGGCTCTGACCTGGAGACGACGCGTCGTCACGAACCGGCATGAAGCCAATCTTCTGCGGCCGGGAATGCCACTGCTCGACTCGCTTGAGCGGTTCACGCAGTGGGACGATCGCGGTACGGCGTTTGCGACGTACCGCGTTGTTCCAGATTGGAACGACGAGATATGGATCGGATTCAAGCTGTGTTTCGTCGTTGAACCGCAGATCGAGTTCACCGATTTCCTCGCGCCTTCCCGGTCGGATCTGGCCTTGTGGCGGCACGCCCAGCGGTATCTGGCGCCAACCGCGCATACAATGTACATCGACCTCAACGGCGACGCAGTCACAAATCCGGAACTCATCGCTATTATTAGCCGGCGATATTCCGATAGACCGGTTGACGGCTTCCCGAGGGACATCAATCTTGGCAGCAGGCCTCAATTGCTTGCGGACATCATCGATCCTTCCGCCTTTCAGACAATCTGTCTCTCCATCCGCGATGCGGCGCGCGAGCAGCTGGCCTCGGCGGATGAAATTGCCTCTGCTGTTGCGCGTGCTGTCACGATGGCGGAAACAGAGCTCGGGCGCCACGAGCGGCGGATAACGCGAGAAAGTTCGAGGGACTGGGCCTCGGCCAAGACCGATATCGACGCGATGAAATCGATCCTCCAGTCCATTCGTCAGCCTTCTATTCGGTTGGACGCCATGGGTTGTTTTATTGTCGCACAACATGCGCCAAAGAGCCCCGCTAATGGATAGTTTAGACGGGCATGCAGCGTTTACGGCACTTTCGCAACTGCTCGCAGGCATAGGCGATGGTGAGGCGTGGCGCGGGCAATCCCCTGCGATTGAGCGGCTTCGCGCCGCACTTTGCGATACAGGCAATGACGCAAGCGTTCTCGACCTCGCCGTCCTCGTGCGCCAGGTCTTGATCTATGAGTATGCGCGGCGCGCCTACGAGGTCTCCCCCACCTTGCGCATCGCGCATCCGAAACTGGCGCAGTTTGAAGGATGGGACAAGGTCGGGATTGCGGCGGTTCAATCGCCTGACGGGATGCTGATCACCGCCCGCTCATGGCAGCCGAAGTGGTTGTCGAAAGGCGACGGCCAAGGCGTGGAAACGCTGGCATCGTCCGAGAGCGTCCGGCGTGTTTTTAATGCGGAAGGAACGGAAGGCGATCCTTTCCTTCAGTCTGTTGGCCGTTCTTCCTACCGCAGCCCCGGACAACGCGCCGCTGTCCGCGCCGCACTTTCCACGCCTGCTGGCGCGACCTTAGTGGTCGCCCTTCCGACCGGCGAGGGAAAGAGCATGATTTTCCAACTCGCACAGAAGGTCGGCTTTGTTGGCAGCACTCCCGATACGAGGGGGGTCACGCTGGTGATCGTTCCCACTGTGGCTTTGGGCGTCAACCACGAGCAGGAAGCGGTCAAAGTTTGCGGCCTGGCCCGTCCGCTCGCCTTTCAGGGCGGGAACGATGCCGAAAACAGCATCATCGCCGACCGTATTGCGGATGGAACGCAAGGCATTTGTTTCGTATCGCCGGAGGCTGCCTGCAATAGACTGCGCAACCCTTTGAGGCGGGCCGCCGAAGCCGGCTTGTTGCGAGCGCTCGTGATCGACGAGGCACATCTTGTCGATCAGTGGGGCACCGGGTTTCGGAGCGAATTTCAGGAGTTGAGCGGACTTAGGCGGGAGCTTATAAGTGCCGCCCCCCCAGAGGCCCGACTAAGAACTGTGTTGCTCTCGGCGACGTTAACGGATTCCTCCCTGGAAACGCTTCGCATGCTGTTCGGTTCGGATGGTGAATTCGGGAGCATATCTGCCGTCCAACTCCGCCCGGAACCCGACTACTGGATCGCGCCGATCACAGATGAGGTCACCCGGGTAGAAAGGGTTTTGGAAGCACTGCATCACGCGCCGCGGCCAGCGGTTCTCTACGTGACCGAAGTTGACGAAGCGGAGGCCTGGTATCGAAGGCTGGTCAAGGAAGGATTTCGGCGAGTTCGCAAACTTCATGGCAAGACTGGCAGAGCCGAGCGCGAGCGCATCGTGTCGGAATGGCGCGACGGCGCGCTTGATATCGTGGTCGGGACCTCTGCGTTTGGCCTGGGCATCGACTATGCCCATGCCCGCAGCATCGTCCATGCCTGTGTTCCAGAGACGCTCGACCGTTTCTACCAGGAGGTTGGACGCGGCGGTAGAGACGGGATGGTCTCGCTGTCCCTTGCAATGCCATCGGCAAAAGACTTCTCCATTGCCGAAACGATCAACTCCAAGCAGGTCATCAGCGTTGATCGCGGTCTCCACCGCTGGTCCACGATGTTCACTCGAAAAGCGTCGCTGGGAAATGGGCGATTTGCTGTGCAAGTGGACGGCCGGCCGGGCGCGGACGAGCGAGACATCGACATGTTCGGCGAGACCAACACGGATTGGAACCTGCGGACGTTGGCGCTCATGGCCCGCGCCGGTCTTATAAAGCTTCTGGGGACACCCTATCCGCCAGTCGGGAAAGAAGGAGATTGGCTAGAAGTCGCCGTTCTTGATGACCATCATCTGGAGCAGCGCGTCTGGGCCGATAAAGTCGAAATGGTGCGCTCTGGCGACTGGATCGCGAGCAAGCGGAATCTCGATTTGATGCGAGAGTTTCTCAAGGACCAGCGCTGTCCCGCCGAAATCTTCGAGGAGTTGTACGGCGCGCACCGATTGGCCAGAGTTTGCAGTCGCTGCGATCGGTGCAGGCTGGACGCAGGCAAACGCCACCTCGGGAAGACCGTCGGCGAACCGATCGCACCGTGGTTGCTCCCGGTTCATCCCTCCCTGGCGAGGCTTTTCGACAATAACCTGAAGCTGCTTGTCACCTACCAGCCCGACAGCCTGCCGCGCGCGGCTTCAAGAAAACTGGGTGAAACATTACAAAGACTGCAACGCATGAACATGGCAAAACTTCTCCTGCTCGGCTCGCAGCCCTTCGACATGGCTCAAGTCCTTAAGTTTTCGGCAAACACGCCGTTTTTTGTCAGCGACGTGGGATCGCTCGCGATATCCCGGTTGCCAAAAGGACCGGAGATCGTACTGATCGGGCGCAATCAGACCCTAGAGGAACAAAATCTCACCAGCCGCCCGGAATCGCCACGTATTCTTATGGCGCCGCTCGGGCAACCTGCCCCAGACGGCCGGCGGCTGCGTGATGTTTTCGGCGGAAGAGTCCTGACCTTTGAAGAATTTAATGAAAGGGTATCACGGTGAGCATTATCACAACCGTTGAAGCGGTCCCGAGCCGGCTCTACGCAATATACTCTTCGCTGTTCGACATTGAAAACGGAGAGGCGAAGGACCGCTTGGAAACGTGGGCCACGCCACCGTCACTGAAAAATACGACAGAAGATAGCGGCGGATCGCCAACGAAACTGTTCGTCAATTCTCTGGTCGAGGCACGCAGGATCGGCCTCGTTGAGGAGATCGACGACAAGCTGCAGTTGACAGCAGACGCCCGGGGCGGAGGGAAAAAGGGAGAAAGAAGCGAAGCTTATTTCCGCAAGTATTTGCTTCGCACATTGTTCGACCCGATCCGGGCGGAAGAGATCCAGCAGGAGTCATTCATGTTGGCTCTCACCTGGCTATTGAGCACAAACCCGCTCAAGCCAATGAGCTTCTCCGACGATCCAAATTCTGCGATCAAGATGACGCTCGGGGAAAATGCCCGAAAGACCGAATGCACCATCGCGCTGAATTATCAAAACATGCTCTATTGGGCGCGTTATCTGGGTTTTGCGACGGTGGTTGGCGTCGGGGCCACTAGGCGGGTCATCCCCGATCCCATCAACGCCATCGATGACGCCCTTCCGGCAATTTTCGCCGACGGTAACGAACTGCCGGTCGAGACGTTTTTGGCGCGACTGGCCGCTATCTACCCAGTCTTCGAGAAAGGGAGCGTTTGGGAGCGTTTCAATACTATGCGGCTCATGCCCTTGAATGGTGCCGAAACGCGGCTTTCTGCCACGACGAGTATCGCCCTGCAAAGGCTTGCGGACCGACAGCGCTTGACGATGAGAAGTGTGGCTGACGCTCCGGACAGGATCCTTGATTTTGGCGTTCGTGAAGACCGGGTGAGCCACATTGGCCTGCGGGGGAGTAACTGATGCGTAATGTCGTTTGTTGGGATCCCGGCGCGGTTCGTCAGGTCATCAATCCCTTTGCCGAACATATGCCGGACACCCTCTTCAAGGCGGTGCACAGCGACTGGGACCTCAACGTATCCCCGCCGGTCGGAACGAAGTTTCAGGCGATCCCCGATGCGTCCTGGGACAAGATGAGCCAACGCCAGTTTGTGGCGGATTTCTTGAGCGATGAACGGCCGCACGCGCTCGCCGCGATTCTCGGTGATACGGGATCTGGAAAGTCGCATCTTGTTCACTGGATGCGGTTTCAGATCCGTTCCGATGAACAGCGCCTTGTTTTGCTCGTCCCGAAATCAGGAACGAGTTTGCGGGCGATCGTGAAAATGATCATCGACGAACTTCCGGCCGATGAACAGAGAGGCTTTCTGGAAACTCTGCAATCGGCGGGCGACGGCACGCAGACCCGTGCCGGACAAAAACAGCAACTGCTCAACGACCTTGCGCAGGTGATAAGGGAGGGAGTCCTCTCTCCAGACGCCGACGAAATGGAGCAAGAACTGGCGTCGTATCTCCCGCATCTTTTCCAGGATCCATATATGCGGGCGACGCATTTTCTGGGTGACGAAACCGTCATTTCCGAAATCGTCGACCATATTTTCGCTCCTTCGAACGCCAAGGATCGTCCGGAGACGCGGCGAAGCTTCGAGGTCAGCGATCTTCCCCTTGGTGGTCTCGATTTCGCGAGTGCTTCGAAACTGGCGCAGGACGCGATGAAAATCATCGCGCTGGACACCGAAAAGCACACGCAGCTTGCGGTCGACATAATCAATGCCAACCTCGATAAGGCGATCGCCCGGACCTTAAGTTTCTCCGGCGAACGTGTCGAGGAACTGATGACCCGATTGCGGGCGCACTTGAAGTTACAAGGCCGGGAGCTTGTGCTTCTTGTTGAGGAATTTGCGCGCCTGCAGGGGATCGACCGGGCACTTCTTCAGTCGATTACATCCCACGGTGACGAGCGCTTGTGCAGGATGCGCTCGGCCATCGCCGTGACGACCGGCTTCTTCGAAAGTGTTGCGGCAACGGCCTATATGCGAACCACGCATATTGTCGATATGGATCGTTCTGCCGGGCGGGCGGGGGGACATTTGGTCACAAGCGAATCCCTTGCTCGGTTCGTGTCGCGATATCTCAATGCGGTCCGGCTTGGACGGACAGACATTGATGTTTGGGCGAACGATGCGTCGGCCCCTGACAATCCCCCGTCGCGGTGCGCCACGTGCGCTTACCGTAGTGACTGTCATTCGATCTTCGGTGAGGTGGACGGCTACGGACTTTATCCGTTCACGCCCCGTGCGCTGTGGAACTCGGCGCAACGCGCCAATGACACGCTACCGGAAAGTCTGAACCCCCGTATCCTTCAGAATGATCTGCTGGTCGAGGTGTTGGATAATTGTGGTGATAGCATCCGCACAGGAACATTTCCGCCGTTCCAGCTACTGGAGAAACTCAAGGGCGTCAAACTTCTCCCTGTCGGCGCGCAATTGCAGCTTGATACCAGAAGCCCGCAATATTCCGGCCGCTGGAAAGCATTTCTCGAATTGTATGACGGTACCGGCGAAATCAGGAACCTAGACGCGGACCTGATGGCGGCGCTCGACATACCGGAAATCCCCGGAGCAAGCGCTGAACTCCGACCAGCCCTTGAGGCGGTGGCCGAACAACCTGCAGACAAGAACAAACCGGTCGCGAGCCGCGAAGAGGTCCTGCTTCAGACCTGGAGCAACGGTGGCGAATTTGACACGTCGATCGCCAATCAGTTGAGAGGGCTGATCTATTCGGCGGTATCAGACGCAATCGACTGGGATATGCTGGGCCTCGCCAAATCTGCCTTTGCGAATGCTACGACAAGTCGCCCGTTTCAGCGCAGCAGCATTAGCTTTGCACGGCAAGCGAGCCTTGTCCGCTCCGATCTCGGTGTGAAACTGGAGATACCAGGAGACTTGCGGCCCGCCATGGCAACTGGCGCCCTGCTCGGATTGCTAAAAGCCTCGAAAAGGGACTTCAACTGGGATTTCGCGGACGGCGACAGAATGCTCGCCGCGTTTCTTGACTGCGTAGATATCTGGGCGCGGAGCGTTGAAAAACAGTTGCTTGCGTTCTGCAACCCCACTCCCGACTGGAACCAGGCCCGTGCCGCGGTGGAACTCCTTTGCATCGGCGCGGCCATCGGAGGAAAGATCAAACCCGAAGCAACGATTGCGGAATTTCTCGATGGCGCCTTCAGTTCCTGGCCGCAAGAATGCGCCAGCCGCTCAAAGGAGATGAGAGACGCTTATGATAGCTTGCTAAACGGGCGTCAGACCGTGGCAGCAATTGCGCGCGCTCAGATATCCAGTATGAAAGGCGGACAGGTCGGCGCTATGTTGGCTCCGACCCGGGTGGTTTCGATTATCCGCAATATCCGGCAATCGAAGTGGCGCCTCACGCTTATTCCTCCGAGCGACGACAAGTCCGAACTGGCAACCCTTTATCGTCGCATCCAGGCAGCGCTTCCAACGGCTGCAACGGCAGAGATGAATGACCGAAGCCAGTGGCTCGAGGAAATGGAAGTAGCTTTTGGCGAGGGAGCCTCCCGCTCGGCCATTGCCGCCGCTTTGGAAAAGGCACACGTTGCGGCCTCTGAAGCAGGTATAGGGTCGAACAATACTGCGAAGCCACTCGCCGAAGCTCTTGAGCGGATCCGCAACGTCAATTTCGACGATTCATTGGCTGCCGCGCGCGCTCTCGCCAAATTCGACGACGGTCTGTCGGCACTTAGCCATTTTGGACGTGGACGACGGAACGGGGTAGAGGCCGGAAGCGCTCTGGCAAGCGCCGCGAAGGCATTTCTGGATGCGATTGATCAAACCGTCGCTGCCAACAGCCAAAGTCAGGATGCAAAGCACAGCGCAATCCTGTTGAGCGTCGACTCGATCAACAGCGCATTGGAGGCGATCGAAAGCGATCTGCGATTGATGGACGATACGTCTAGGGGGACCTCCAATGCTGCTTGATAGAGCCGCCGGATTAGCCGACAAGATCAATCAATACCAAACGCTCAAAAAAGCGGGTGACGAAGCGCTTCTGTTTCAGTCTCGCGCCAACCAATTGAAGACCGCCTCCGAGAAGCTTTCATCCGTCCGAAAAGCTCTCAGAAAGATGCGAGAAGCTGGCATCGAAGTCGATTTCGCTCCCTCCGACGGGTTGACGCTTGCAGAACGGGCGAAGGATCTTCGGACCGCTATGTCAGGCAACCCGTCTGCGATCAACGACCCGGCTTTAAATCTGAAGTATGACTTTCTGGACCGTCTGGCCAGCATCGCCACAGCTGCGGACCGGATGATCTCGGCGTCATGGAGGTCTCACGTCCGCAAACGGGCCGAATTCGGTTCGTCCGACATTCTCGACGCCCTCGCCGCTATTCCGCAATTTCGCCCAAGCGTTATCCGTATACGCCAATGCCGCACCGCCGTGGAGGCCTTGGGTGAAACAGTTCCAGAAGATCCAAAGGCCACCGTCTTGAGGCTCGACGCACTCGTGGCCGAGCATGAGAAATCGTGGTCCGACCTTTCCGCAAATGATATTCCACCGAGTGTTGTCAAGTTTATCCGCGACGCTGCCAATGACGGGGCTTCGCTTACCTCTTATTCAGATGAAGTAAGACATTGGCTTGACAAGCAAAATCTGGTTGCATCGTTTCGCATACGGTTGAAATAGGTAAGTTTTGATGGCGCTCTCGCTCAATGCAGCCAAGCTACTGGATCTCATCGAAGCTATCGAAATGCGGTCGCTTGAATGGGGTTTCACGGACGGTTCTCTGAGCGAGGGTGAAGTGCTTGCGCTGGCGAGATCGGTGGTCTCCGCCGGAAGCGCGTCAGCAGCGGACGATGCCATTGAAGAATTGATTGCCGCTCGGGTTATCTTCGAGTTGCAGAACCCAGGCGGCGAGATCCGGTTGCGATCTCGTTTCGGTGAAATGATGCGCTTGGCAGCGGCGAACCGTCAGTTGTTCCCGAACAAGCCATGGCAGGGCGCGCCGCATCTTGTCTCTGACTTCCGTGTTGACCGGCGGCCACGGCGATTTCCCAAGCGTGACCGATTGCCAGAAGCCATCCTGACCGACCATGCCGCGATCCTCGCGTCCACCCCACTGCGCCGAGATCTCTTTCGGTCGTTGACCGCACTGCCCGACATGAAATTGGCGGCCTTCCAGGAACGCGCCGCCGTCAGGCTAACCGTTCCGACCGACGATGGCGGTACGATCGTCACTGCCGGCACGGGTAGCGGCAAGACGATCGCGTTCTATTTGCCGGCGATGATCCGGATCGGCGAAGCGATCGGCGCGGACCACTGGGTCAAAGCGGTTGCGATATACCCCCGCACTGAACTGCTCAAGGACCAGTTCGGCGAAGCGTTCCGGATGGCCCGTACCGTCGCAGGAGCGCTGGCACAGCACGGGCGACGGCCAATGAAAATCGGTGCATTGTTTCGATCCTCACCACGACGTGCCACCGAGAAGGAACTCGCAGACAAGGAATGGAGCCGACGGGGACAAGACTTTGTTTGCCCATTCTTGCGCTGCCCGACCTGCGCGAACGAGCTGATCTGGCGACGGGCCGACATCGAGGCGGCAACCGAGCGCCTCAGCTGCGCCCGACCCGAGTGCAGCGGGGCGGTGAGTGAACCGGAAATCGTGCTCACGCGCGAGCGGATGCAGCGCCAGCCGCCGGATATTCTATTCACGACGACCGAAATGCTGAATCAGCGGCTCTCCGATCCTTGGATGCGCGGCTTGTTTGGCGTTGGTCTCCCCCAGGCCAAACGCCCGTTCTTTGGTCTTCTTGACGAAGTCCACACCTATGAAGGCGTATCAGGCGCTCAGGCCGCTTTAACGCTCAGGCGATGGCGGCATCTACTGGCGTCGCCGATATCCTGGGTCGGCTTGTCGGCGACCTTGGGCAACGCGTCGCATTTCTTTGCTGATCTGACGGGAGCGCATCCCGATCGCGTCGTCGAGATTACGCCGACGCTAGCGGAGTATGAGGAGGAAGGCGCCGAATACCAGATCTTGCTTCGGGGCGATCCGACCTCGCGCGCGTCATTGCTTTCGACCACGATCCAGACGGCGATGCTTGTACCGCGCCTTCTCGATCCGCCAGGAGCAGCAGAGGTCTCCGGGGCTTTTGGCCGTCGCGCATTTCTGTTTACGGACGATCTCGACGTTACAAACCGACTCTATGACGACCTGCGCGATGCAGAGGCGTACACCATTTTCGGACAACCGGACAATCAGCGCCGCCCGCTCGCGGCCATGCGCGGCGACGGCGGTGACGCGGCACTGCGTGATGTCGAGGGACAGCGATGGCGGGTTTGCGAAGATATTGGTCACCACCCCCTCGACAGACGGTTGGTAGTCGGTCGTACGACGTCTCAGGACGCTGGGGTCAATCAGTTAGCCAATATCGTTGTCGCCACGACGGCGCTCGAGGTCGGCTTCAACGATCCCACGGTCGGTGCTGTCATCCAACACAAGGCCCCACGTGGCATGGCATCGTTCCTGCAGCGAAAGGGGCGTGCCGGCCGCGCACGAGCGATGCGCCCCATCACGCTTACTGTCCTGTCGGACTATGGACGCGATCGGGTTTTTTATCAGGCGTACGAACACCTGTTTGATCCCGCGCTCGAGCCGCAGAACCTTCCGATCCGAAACCCATATGTTTTGAAGATCCAAGCTGTCTACGCCATGTTCGATTGGTTGGCCGCGCGAACAGCAGGCTACGAGAAGGCGTGGCAGTGGGACTTGCTGAGTCGACCGCAGGACCACCCCAGCCATGCTGTCCGGACCGTGTTGGATCGCAGCAAGGCAATGCTCTCCGATCTCATTCAGGGCAATCAAGCCACTATTGACGACCTCGCCCGACACCTCACGTCGGCATTGGGCATTGATGCGGCCACGGCCAACACTCTTCTCTGGGAGCCGCCACGCTCGCTTCTGCTCGAGGCGATCCCGACTCTGGTGCGGCGGCTATTTCGCAACTGGCGGCTGGCTTTTCCGAGCCAGGCCGGCGAACTTGATCTAAAGATCGATTATCACCCTCTCCCAGATTTTGTCCCGCGGAGCCTTTTCAGCGACCTCAGCCTACCGGAAATCAGGATCATCCTGCCTCCGGCAACGGCAAATCACGACGAACGGGTGGAGATGATGCCCATTCTCCAGGGCCTCAATCAATTGGCGCCTGGGCGTGTCACGCGACGGTTTGCCCCTGAAAGGGGCGCATTGTCGCATTGGGTGCCGGTCGACCCCTCACATCCCGAACAAGATTGCCGGATCAGCGACTACGCAGAGGAACACGAGTTTGTCGGAGAGTTCGCTGGCCGGTTCAACGAACACGTGGGCGCGGCGCCGATCCTTGTATTTCGTCCCTGGACGGTCCGCCTGACAAAGGCTGCCCGTAGTGACGCGTTGCCGAGCAGCAACGCGAGGCTCGCATGGCAAACAGACATCGTTGTGAATGGCGATGCCCTGAATGTCCCCATCCCGCCTCGCTCAAGCTGGCGCCGGTTGGTTGGATCGATAGACTTCTTCCTTCACCGCTTTCGATCAAGCGTCAGCGTGCGCAGGTTTGCGTCAACCGCGCATGCAAATGTGCGGACCCTACAGGACGATTTTCCCGTTACGGTGCATTTCAAGAGTGATGATGGTCGGCCAGCCGCACTTGGTTTCGAGCTTGAGGTTGACGGCCTTCGGATCGATGTGAGGCTGCCTGAGGGCTTCGAGGACGCGGTAAACTCCCTTCCTGAATCGTTGCTTGCGACAAGTAGGGTGAATTTCGCGCGTGACGCTTTCAAGAAAGACCCGGGCCTTCCTGGCGACCTCAATCCATTCCAACGTGAATGGCTTTTCCAGATCATGGTCTCGGCGCTTTTGGCGGATGCCGCCAACACAGAGCGTTCCTTGCCGGAGGTCGTTTCGGACGTGTTGAGCGAGCCTCGGTTCGAAGGCATCTTCCACGACACAATGAGCGAATTATTCGGTGCGCTCCCGCCTGTCGTTCCGGATGACGAGGACGACGACGATGAGCACGACGAAGACGCAGCCAACGCCGGCGTCGGCACGCCGCCGGCTCAACGGCGACGAGGACCGGGGCGCCTGCAGCAGGCACTTGCGAACCAGGTCAGCCTACCGATCGTTCGAGAACGTATGCGGATAATAGCGCAACTCCTTTGCGCACCAGATCCGGTAGCGTTCGGGGCATGGCTTCGGGCTCTAATTCTGGAAACGCTCGGAGAGGCAATGCTACAGGCGTGCATCGCCGCTGCACCGCGGCACGCAACAGTCGACACACTTCTGGTCGACATTCGTGACGACCAGGAGAGCGGCGATACAAGCGTCTGGATCACCGAGGCGACGTTGGGTGGGGCGGGCGTTCTCCAAGCCTTTGCCGAAAAATTCGCATCCGAACCTCAGATTTTCCTGACGGCGCTCGAAGCATCTCTCGCTCCAACCGATCTGGAACTGGTTGACCCTGGCCTCCGCCAGATCCTCCATCTTGCCCTCAGTGACGCGAACTTGGCGGGAGAAATTGCGCAATTGCGTGCAACCAACTCGCATGGCGAGCGCGCTGTTCTTTGGAGATCCCTCTCCCAACGTCTCACACGACTGGGCGGTATCGATGTCAGCCATGCGCTTTCCGTATCCCTGAACATTCGCCTTTTGCGCGCCGGTAGCGGACCCCAACTGGACCACCTTCTGCTCGATCTGCAATCTCAATGGGACCTCCTCGAGGATCGATATGCAATGTCGATCGGGCTCAGAGAATTCGCCTACATTTGCAGCAAGGACGCCGCTTTGTCGTCATCTGTTCGTTCGTTTCTGTCGGCCACTCTGCCAACAGCAGCGATCGGAAACGTCACGGTGCTGGCGGCCATCACCAGTTTGCTTTGGCCGCGGGCCGAAGAGGTGCGGCTACGCTCCCTTCAATCGTATAATCCCTATCGGCAGCCGCGCACCACCGACCCGGCTTTGGTCCGCCACATGGTGCTGACGAGGTCTACGCCAACTGTCGAACTCGCCGCCCCCGACTGGTTTGCCCAACTGAGCCAAGCATTCGAAACGCATGGGATTTGCCAGTTGGCCGCCGCTTCGGAAAATGCGGGGGCGCTACGCGAAGCAATGGTGGTTCTCGCGGCAACGCCGATTAATGTCGGGGTCCTGCAGTTCTTCCCGGTCGTCGAACGTATCGACCGAGCATCCGGTCGGATCCTGTGCACTTTGACACTGCGGGAGCAAATCTGATGCTCGGACCTTCACGTGACCTGCACGGTCCCGCCCAGTCGCGCGCGGTTCGCGATCTCTTTCAGAGCCTTTTTATAGCAGAGTTGCTCAGCCCTAGCCCGAAGCTCTGGTTTTTCTTTGCGTGGATTTCCGACATCGAGGTTATCGATAATTCTGCCCGACAGTTTGCGTCGGTCCAACCGGACTGGCCGAGCGCACCGATAAGATTATCCGAGGTGCTGCGGGCGCTTCTGTCGCGCGGCCAGCAGGTTCGCCTGATCATCCGCGAGCACGGCCACAACGAATACTTCATCGCGAAGTTACAGACATTGAAAGCAATCTTCGGGGATCAGGTGCGGTGGACAATCGAAAAGGATTTTCACGCAAAGGGTCTCCTCGGTGCCGATTTTTTCTTGAGCGGGTCAATGAATCTCACGCTAAACGGAATATCGATTAACGGAGAACATCTTATCCTCCGGACAGATCCTGCGTCCGTAGCGGAGCAGACGATCGAATTGGAGTCGCGGTGGGAAGGGCTCCTGAAATGATCGGTTCTGATATTGCAGACGCACAATCGGTTCTTTCTGACCTCGAAACGGTGTCGACGACCTCGACCTTTGGTCCCGACGTCGAGGACGTTTGCAGGCAGCTTCGCACGACTATCGTGGATGCTGCATTTCCAGGCGCTCTTGTTCCAATTACAAATTCAGCCGGTCGGCTGCAAATCTTGGTCGCCGCGACAACAATGATGGCCTGGCGCAGGCTGGCGCCGGTCCTCAAGGCCTTTGCGGGGCCGACCTTGACGTCCTTCAGCGGCATCACAGCGCCACTCCCGCCTGGCGAACCAACTGCTCAAAGGCTTGCTCAGACACAGCCCGCCGCAACCTGCGTCATTCAAATCCCGCAAGACCGCAAAAGTGTCTTGTCGGCCTTGCGCGCGCTCATGCGCGTCCGTGAAACGATCGCCCGCGCACCCGATCTTCAATCCGCGGTCCCAGAACCTACAAGTTGGCTCCTGGCGAGGTTTCAAGACAATCTCAACGTCGGGCGCCGGAATGCCGCGACTGTTATTTTGGAGCGGCTCAAGGATGAACTGCGGCTCGATGCACTGAATACCAAATTCCTCGAGGTTCAACTTCTTGCGGCGTTCGGCGACTGGGCAGCGATCGTCTCGCTGGCAGGCTTTAGCAGCTTGCGGCTCGCTCGCAGACCACCCGCGATTAGCGCACTCTTGCTGGAAGCGCTGTACCGCACGCATCTGGCGGATTTTTTCGATGCTGGCGATAGCGCCAGCGTCCATAACACCTACCGAGCGACCGTTCACGACCTGGCTCAGCCGATGCTTTCTGTGCCGTTGCCATCGACCTTAACCCCCGGCGGGTTGAAACTCTACGCCCTCGAAATGGTGGTGTCGCCATCGCGGTCAGATATTCAGGAAGCGCTTGCTGGCGATCAGTCTTCGCTAGGCTGGCTTGCTGGCGAGCTGGAAACGCACCTTGGCGCTATCGCGCCTCTTGCAACCTCGACACTAACGACCTCACCACTCGACGATGCTCGTGCCGCGTTGGTTCAGGTGGACGCGGTCGAGGCTGTCGACAACGTTGCTGCAGCATTGGCCGCCCTGGAGAAGCTTGCGCCGGCGGAGCTCGCTTTAGTTCGGGATGCCGAGCCCTTCAGCGCCGCATTTCGCCTTATCGAGGCAGACGCTCCAGCCGGTGTTCCATCATCATGGATCGAGTGGCTCGAAAAAACGGCTGATCCGTCCTTCACCAACGCTCTCGAGATAGCCCGTCACGGAAAAGACGAGTGGTCTGTTCAATCGTCCGCGCGCGATCCGTCCCAGGTTGCTGCGTTCGTGACGGCGCTCAACCGCGCCCAGGATGACCCGCTCGCATCGGAAAGGACGGCGCAGGCCCTTCCTTTCCTAGTGGCGTGGCTTCAGCAAGACGCTGCTTTCCCCGCACCCGTGTTAGCGCCTATCTATGCGAACCTCCTCACCCTGTTCGCGCTGAATTCGACACGCAGCGGCACGGTCTACGAATCCAGCCAGGTATTGGTGGAGGCGCTCCTGACAGTAGGGATAAACGAGGCGGATTACGCATCACTAATCGCAGATATCAACGAGTTGGCAGGGCAAGCCTTTGGCACCGATATGATCTACTGGGTTCTCGACACGATCGAGAGCTTCATGCGGGCTAGCGCACCGGACGCCAAGAGTCGCGAAGCCTTCCTTCACAGCATCCTCGCTAGGACGGCACCACTTTACGGGCGGTTGAGTATCATTCAGCGGATAGCCGTAAAGCGCCTCGCCAGCGAACTTGGATGGTCGCTGGATACGCTCGGCACGAACGTCGAATCCGTACCGGTCGATGACGTTAGCCAGAAACTGAAAGGGCTGCGGATCGCGATTTACTCGCTAACTGAGACGTCGAGCCGTCAAGCCAAGAATGCCATAGAGGAAATGGCCCCAACTGCGAACGTCGATTGTGCTGCAGATCATGGAGGATCCGTCCGCCTAAAGGCCTTGGCTGAGAACGCGGACATTTTTGTTGTGAGTTGGCTCTCTGCAAAACACGCAGCGACGGAATTCATCAGGGAACACCGTGGTGATCGCATTCTATTATATTCGCAAGGGCGTGGCTTCTCGAGCATCCTTCGCGCGATCGAGGAACACCTCAAATCTTAGTGGAATGGATCACCTCCGGAATGGCTTAAGGCAACGCGCCGTAGCGAACGCCTATAGTGCTTCGACTTTCCCGCATCCATTGAGGCTGCCGGCTTTCGAATTCCTTACATCAAGACGTCCACCTACGGTGCTGGGACTAATTCGATGCGCGCTATCGATCGATAGTCCATTTAGATCACAGTCGATGTATCCGTTATCACAAGACTCCACCTTTCCCCCACATCTCTCGTAACGCCTGGCGAGATAAAATCTGGAACACAAAGAAACGCTGGCGTTCTAGTATTCTCGATCGCCCAAAGGCAGGAAATTATAGAATGTATCTTCCAGCCGCCGATAACCAACAAGGGCTGCAGCCGATCTTTTAGCGTCGAATCTTTCCACTCGTTGAGTGCGTAAATCAAGTTCGGCACATCAAGCCTACCGACCGTATAATGCTCCGCCAGGAGGAAATCATACGCATTAACCAGGGCAGGATCTTTCATTGAAACGTATTCCTCCGGCGACACAAGAAAGATTTTCGACGGCTCCCAGCGGGCGGAAACATTCAGGACGCGGCCAAAATCTAGACCACCGCAGACAAAAACTGACTTCGATTTTGAGGCGTCAAAGCGACCACCCAAGTATGGTATTGCGGTTAACTTCGACGGAAAGTCATGAACGCGAAACCAAAACTCATCCCCCTGAAGCATTTCTACAAGGTCGGAACCGGCAATCTTATATTTATTCGTGGAATACGTAAGACGTATCGTCTTAAAATATGAAAAGGAAATAATGCATCCAATTATTAAACAAATTGACGAACGTGAAAACTCGTCCATATTGAGCGCGACATTACGTCCACGCGAACCATTGTTTAAAGCGCGAATGATAGCATTCTTTGTCTCGCGCATTATCTTTATGGATGCTGCTGGAGTAAGTATTGTGGAACTAAAAGGATCAATGATAGACTCAAGCTCTGGAGCAGCATCAATCACATTTTTTGATGTAAAGGAAATAAAGCGCTCGTCAACTTCAGAGGCATCCTTATTACTTTCCATGAAGTATTCGAACCGGCCGAGCATCATTACAACATCCTTGGGTTCAAAGTTTCATGAGCGATTTCACTAGGTATATTTTCGCTGAGTTGGTTGTAAACCCGATAGCTCCAATCCTCAGCCTCCATCCCACTTTGAGGTGAGATCAGGTCGCGGAGCTGCAGGTACGAAATAGACGATATTCGGAATGGTTTTCTCGGCGCCAACTGCAACTCAGGAGACAAAACTCCTGCGAGCCGGAGGTCGATAGTCGTGCTAATGCCGATACTGCCATCCTCTATTCGAGCGGCCCCTGTGTAAACTGCCTCTTTGAGTATCTCACGCACTAACCGCTCATAGGCCCGATCTTCTTCCAGGAATAGAGAGCGTTGGCTAGGCTCGAAATCGATACGGAATATTCCACGGTCGGGGAGAAGGCTTGCTATGCGATAGTCTTCAGTTTGTAAGAGATAGGTGAGGTGCCCAAGTCCGCGGATCAACTTCGACAACTCACGTGAGTAAGGCTGCCGAGGATCATGCAAGCCTGCCGAATATTTTTTCGCATACGAAGTGAATGCTCGCGTTTGCAGTTCTGTCGGTAAGTGATCACCGTGGAAAAATGCACGTTTCGCGGGAGGGCGTTCTTGATCAAGCTCAAATAGTTCAGAACACAGCGATAGGAAGTCACGGAGGCAACCGTCAGCCAAGTACATCAAAGTATTAAATCCTTCGTACGGGACCGACAGTTCCAATCTCCGCGCTCCAACGGCCAAGGCTGCAGCGCCTTTTTGCCTGAAGTAGTTATCAATCTGTTCTGAAGTTCTCTGATCGAGGAAGTTTCGAAGCTCGGAAATTGATGGGAAGATGCAACTTGCCAAGAAAGCCTGATAAGACTTTACCTTATTAGGGCGATCCATTGCGCCGGCAATAGCCTCTTTATATTCGTTGAGAGAATCCAAGACGGAACGTTTCTTGGACTTTGCTAGCATTCGTTCGAACATTTCTTCAAATGACAAACGACCGATGTAGCTTTTAAGATCAACGGGCCCATCAGACGGTTGCTCAGTAGCGACGCTCGCAAGTTCCTTAGTGACGCGAATCTCAAAAATTTTCTCACAAATGAATGAAAACTCGCGGGGCTCATCTCGGTAATTTAAATCAACAAATTCGCGATCGTGCGCAGTAACATACTTCATTCGGTTGTCGATTGCGAACGGGTCAAACTGACCTTCAACGTAGGCAATATTCCAGAATATGGGTGCCTGGCTTCGATAAAGGATATTGTTTATTCTCTTCTGTGAATCTGGGCTTGCGAGGTGCGCGTCATCGACCGAAATTTTTATAAAATAATTTGCTCCGTCTGAAGTGAGGACGTCAGTCTCTCGCAGTTTCGAGCACACCCAATCAGCGAATTCGATCCCAGAGATCATCAATATTATCTCTGGAGTTTCTGACGATCCAGAAAGCGCTGCGTCCCTTAGCTTTCTGCAGTGACGCCGCAGAAATGACGCGAGGGATACGAACGAATCTATAGTTTCGTATTTGCTGGGCTTGATGTCGAAGCGTAGGGTGATTTTCTTCACAATTTCGGTTTCGGTAGCCAACTTGATTGTCAACACACCGTCTCGATTTGCATCGTCGAGAAGATCGAATACCTTGGCGTAACAATAAAGTATCGTATAATTATAATAATATTCAGATTGGTCATATAAATCGAAGTACTCTGTAAACTCGTCAAGGAAGTTTACGTAGACGCCTAAGCACCTATCTACGGTGTTAGACGGATTGAATACATGCATTCTACTCGATTTTCTGGTATAGTAATCGGACAGCCTAAGTAAAGCTGTCTTTCCGGAGCCGCGCACTCCTTGAATGTGGCAGGGAGATTGTCCCAATACCTTCTTTGCCTTGGCTGGGACCCAGACGACGTGATCGGTTTCGAACTCCCACCGTCGCACAGAGAAGGGATTGTCGAGTGAACCTGCGCCGGGATTTTTCATATCGCTAACCTAATGTCCCATTTGGGTGGTGACTTATGCGCGTTCGCAACATGCACTAGACCAGCCCATGATAACGCTTCGCAATTCCTCGCAATCAAATCGATATCTAAACCTAGTTCGTCGGATAACTGGCTAAGGTGCCGATGAGCGGCGTCGCCAGCATGCACAAGATATCTGAAGATGCGTCGCGCTTCCTCCGGAAGTGACGCAAGCCGATTTTCCCCGTGTGCCATGGAAATGCGAAGAGAGCGGTTCCTTACTAATTGAAGGGTCGGTGAAAATCGCCAAGGTATTATATCGACGCCGATCGGCTCAAGATCGGCATCAAGATAAAGATCAACTATATTGACACCGTCCGTGATCATCGGCGCTGATATGGACAATATCCCGCCGTCGTGATGGAGGGGATCGCGTATCAACTCTATCGGGTCAGAATGTATATGCCCGTGCAGATACAATACAGGGTAGTCCTTCGTGGCGAGGACCTCGCGTAGCACGCCTGAATTAATTAGTTCGCCGTATGGCAGTACCCGTGTCTCTTTCTGTGGCAGGAGGTTATGATGCCCCACAATGATGGGAGACTTGCCGTGGATCCCAGTGAGTTCGACGTCGAGCCCATCAATGTCCTTTCGGTCGAGCAGCGGCATGTCCAGTTGCTCAGCGATTTCCGATACATCTTCAATTAGTTTAGGCGCCGTGGCCGGGATATGATATCCGTTTATCGCTTCAGAAATTGCTGTTCTCAGTTTTGATGGAAGCGCTCGGAATTCCCCGCACCCGAGGCAAGTATTGATCCCCAACGCCGATACAGTGCTGCCGCTCACGGGCACTGTGACTCGGCCAAAATTCCTCGTTGAGTGATTGGTAATTCCATTGTTTTCCATGGCAAGGCGGTATGTCTCGAACTTCTCGTAAGGGTCGGTGCTGCCCTCAACCGGCCTGGTGACATCGTGATTACCGGGTACGAACAAAACCCGTTCGCTGATCTCTTCTTGACTAAAAATGGGCTTCAGCAGGCCATTTAGGCAATATTTCACCGCTTTATCTAGGTTGTCTGGATCACCTTTTACGGTGAAGTCTCCGACGAATACCACGAGATCTGGCTTTGGATCGCAGATATTTCTAATGGAAGCTGCCAGTTTATTAAGGGCAACTCCTGGAGTTTTCAGCGAACTGGAAACTACCGAAATGTTATCGGGGGAGGTGCCGAAATCGGCCCTTGGGGCGACATTTTCTGACCACGGAAAATGAATATCACCAACTTGCAAAATTCGGAGTCGTTTCATCGCGATTTTATATCTCGGTTATCCATAGTACACTACCGCGAAAAAGTTCACGTCTGCAACTTTAACAATCGAAGATACAAGATTGAAAGCGATAATATCAAAGCTGTTCTCCCTTTCCCCAAACTGGAAAGCCTTACAAGTTTTGCGCTGTCCCCAGAGCCGTTATTTGAATTCTCGACGACAGCAGGATGCGGCCTTCCCTACTGTGGAAAGGCGTTGCAAGAACCCGCCAGGTCGACAAAGCGTAAACGCTGCCACTCTCGTCTATTCTTCGTCGCTCTCTGTCTCAGACGAAAGCGGCTCGTTCTGAACGCCCGCGCGTCTGAGCAAGCCCGCATCCTCTAGCGCCTCGATGTTTGGCAGGTCGCGCAGCGTCTCTATGCCGAAGGCCGAGAGAAAATGCGGCGTCGTAACGTAGGTGTAAGGCGCCCCTGGCGTCGGACTGCGTGGCCCGGAGCCGAGGAACCCAGCGCCGCGCAGATTTCCGATCACGTCACGGCTCACCTCTTTACCAAAAATCTTCGACAACTCGCCGCGGGTCACCGGCTGGAAATATCCAACCGCCATCAGCACCATCGCCTCAAACTGCGACAAAGCCGCCGCCCCTCCTCGTGTCGGCGCCGACGACGCATGGATCGTCTCGGCGAACCGTGGCCGGGTCCGATGCTGCCAGCCGCCGGCGACCGACACGAGTTCATAGGGCCGGTCGCGCAACTCCTCGACGAGGTCGTCGATCAGCAGATCGATGCTGCAATCTTTCCCCACCACCCGCGCCAGTGTCTCGCGGCTGACCGGTTCGGCGGAAGCAAAGATCACCGCCTCCACCCGCATCATCCATTCCCGCCAGCGCATTTCTGGCGGCAGGTCCTCCAGCTCACGATCAAACAAGCGTTCGCTTGCGACCTTCGTCCTCTCCTTACGGGTTTGCTTGGCAGCAGGAGATCCGGCCATCGTCACAACCCGAAGATTCGAAAGGAGGCGCGGCCGGAGAGCTCGCGCACCGCATCGAGACTTTCCAGACGCTCGAACAGTCGATTGGCCGCCCAGCGCGACAGTTTTGACCCCGGTGCGGACGCCGGCACGGCGTCTTCGGTCAGCAATCGACGGATCACCGGCTCGGCGCCTTTGGTTCGCACCTTCGGCGCCACTGCCATCAACCGCGCGGCGCGGCGATCGATTTCCGCCGCGGACCGTAGCGCTGTCTCAACGCCGTCGACCAGCGCCAGGCAGATCGCTTTCGGATAGGCTGGCTCACCCGGCCGGACGCGACCGCGACCGCCGATGGTGCGGAACGCCGGGCCAAACCGCTCGGGAAGTAGCAGTGGCACGGGTTTCGGCCAGTTCAGCTTTTGCGCCAGCACGAGCTCGGCGAGGCCGAGGGCCAGCATCTCGGCGTCCGGGCGAACGGCAGAGATCGCCGTTATCAGGTCCGCTACCGCGAAGGGCGCTGCTCGCCCGGACTGATTTGCAGAATCGACGATCTCGGGGATCGAGGCAAGGCTGTCGGTCCCCGCCATCCCCAGCAGTTCGGCGACTTCCCTAACAAACGGCGTGGTGATCGTCCCGGTTCGGCGCGCCAGCAATCGTGTGGTCAGAAACAGTTTTCCGGCCGGGCCGGAATCGTCGCCCACGGCCGTCAGCAAAACAGCGTCGCGGATGGCGGCTTCTTCCTCGCCTCGCCCGAGCATTCGGGCAGCGACAGCGGCGGATTTTAAGGCGAGTCGATCGCGGCAGCAGCCGAGCCATGGTGGGTTGGCTCGGATGAGATCGTCGAGCGATTTCAGAGCGATACCGGCAGAGAAGGCCGCGTCGGATTCGCTTATGTCGTAAGTTCGAAGCCGCGCCCAACCTGGCAGGCGGGGCGACCAGATTTGGGCTGGGTCTTTGGCAGGCAGAAGCGAATCCATACAACGGAGCATAGATTAGATGCGCGGTTTATGCTAGCGGTAACGGTGTGAACCGCACAGCCTGTCGGCGGCATAAAACGTCCGATAAGTTTGCATTATCGTTCATATTTGACATAACTCCGCTTGTGCGGTAGAAATCGCAAAAAAGGTAGATCATTGGAGTCTCTTGTGTCTCTTAACATCAAAAACCCGGAAACCGTCGCACTTGCGGACGAATTGGCGCGCCGCCAAGGTATCAGCAAGACTGCGGCCATTCATCAGGCATTGAGTGAACGTCTGCATCGCCTCGGATACGGCGATGGGACCCAAGAGCGTCTGCTTGGCGAATTGCGGGCAATCCGGGAGCGGGTGGGCCGACTGCCCGAACTGGACAACCGCAGCGATGAAGAGATCATCGGCTATGACGAGCATGGAATTCCCAACTGATGGTGATCGATACCTCCGCCATCGTCGCGATCCTGCGCAACGAGCCCGAAGCGATGCGGCTGGAAAAAGCCCTCGTCGCTGACCGAATCCGCCTGGTTCCCGCGACCTGTGTGCTTGAGGCGCGCATGGTACTGGTCAGCAAGCGCGGCGAACATGCGCTGGCCGAGATCGATCTGTGGCTCAGCAAGATCGAGGCGAACACCATTCCGGTCGATGCCGATCTCGTGGATCTGGCGACGCAAGCCTGGCTTGCCTACGGCAAGGGCCGCCATCCGGCGGCCTTGAATTTTGCCGATTGCCTCTCCTACGCACTTGCAAAACGGGCGGACGAACCGCTGCTGTTTATCGGCAACGACTTTTCTCAAACCGATATCGAGGCGGCGTAGTGATGGCCCGCGACACGGATGCCGACGACGATCTGCCTGATATCGCCCCCTCCCCGTCCCCGCTGCCGATATCCAGCCTGCCGGGGCACCTGCAGAATCTGATCGATCGCGCCCGCGGCTACGTCGAGGCGGCCAGTTCCGAAAACACCCGCCGCGCCTATACGAGCGACTGGAAGCATTTTGCCGCCTGGTGCCGGCGCTCCAACCTATCCCCCCTCCCCCCGGATCCTCATGTCGTAGGGCTCTACATCACCGCCTGCGCTTCAGGGACCGCCGAGCGCGGAATGAAGGCGAATTCCGTCTCAACGATCGAGCGGCGCCTCGCCGCCATCGGCTGGAACTGTTCACAACGCGGCATGCCCCTGGATCGAAAGGATCGCGCAATCGCAACAGTGATGGCCGGCATTCGCAACAAGCACGCCGCCCCGCCCCGGCAGAAGGAGGCGCTCCTGCCGGAAGACCTCATCGCCATGCTGGAAACCCTCGATCGGGGAACCCTCCGCGGCATCAGGGATCGGGCAATGCTGCTCGTCGGTTTTGCCGGCGGCCTGCGCCGTTCGGAAATCACCGGTCTGGACCTCGGCCGCGATCAGACCGAGGACGGCCGGGGCTGGATCGAAATCCTCGACAAGGGTGCGCTGCTCACCCTGCGTGGCAAGACCGGCTGGCGCGAGGTCGAGATCGGTCGTGGCTCGTCCGACGCCACCTGCCCCGTCGCCGCGCTGGAAAACTGGATCAGGTTCGCCAAGCTCGCCAAAGGCCCCCTCTTCCGACGTGTGACCGGCAAGGGAAAGGACGTCGCGCCGGACCGTCTGAATGATCAGGAGGTGGCGCGCCTCGTCAAGAAGACCGCGCTTGCCGCCGGCGTGCGTGGTGAGCTTTCCGAGGTCGAGCGCGGCCAAATGTTTGCCGGGCATTCGCTGCGCGCCGGCCTGGCTTCTTCGGCCGAGGTCGATGAGCGCTATGTCCAGAAGCAGCTCGGCCATGCCTCGGCCGAAATGACCCGTCGCTACCAGCGCCGGCGCGACAGGTTCCGGATCAATCTCACCAAGGCTGCAGGTCTATAGCCAAGTGATGTGCGACACAGAACTGAGCAAAGAACCCAGAAGGCCGCCGATTTACCCCCTCCCCTGCGAGACGGTGATCGGAGCCCCTCGTCCTCTACGCCTCGTAGCGGAGGTCGAGCTCCTTCAGCGCCGACTGAAGTTCATCTATCGTCACGGGCTCGGCGAGGCCTGGAATCTGACGAAGTGCAGGCCTTGATTCCACCGAGTAATAATCCGACGCCCATGCGGCAAGAATTGCCCTCTTGTCGTCGATTGAGAGAGATGGCGCATCGACGATGTCGCCGGGGCGTCGAAGCTCAGTCTTACCGTTGATTAACACCGCTGGCCCCATCATCACCGCATCATTGGCAGCCTTCTGCAACGTTCCATCCAACATATACGCACCTCATCGAATATGGGGATCGCGGTCGCGCTGCCGTCGGTAGGCAATGACAGGGTCGCCCGGAGGTACCAGGAGGTCGTGCTTCTCGGCAAAAGCAACATAGAGACCGCGAGCGGTCTCGACCTCCACCTCCCCCTGCATTGCTGCGCGGCATGCGTTCAGTGCTATAGTGTATGAGGCATCCTTGTTCAGGTGAGGCCACTCGACCAAATGCCTGTAGGCCTCGGCCGCAGTCCGGATTTCCAAGGGAAACCCAAGACCAATCAATATCTGGATAGGTCTCGCAAACACATCGGGTTTCATGTTTTCCTCCTTCCCAACCCGTCATGCCATTGGGCGCCGCTCCACCGGCGCCCGTTGTCGCATCGTTCACTTCTTACGCGGCCTTCTGGCCCTCGATCTGTGCGGGAGATTCGAGCTTTCCGAGCGCAGGCGCGCCCGCGATCGAAATCTTACGCGGCTTCATCTCCTCCGGAATCTCGCGAAGAAGTCCGATCGAGAGGAGACCGTTATTCAGGTCTGCACTGTCGACCCTAACATGGTCCGCAAGCTCGAAGCGATGCTCGAATGGCCGGGACGCGATGCCGCGATGCAGGTAACCCTCCGCCGGCGCATCCTGTTTCCTGCCGGTCACAGTAAGCAGGTTCGACTGAAAGGTTATGTCGAGATCGTCTCGCGAGAATCCAGCGACAGCAATCGCAATTCGATAGCTGTCATCGCCGGTCTTGACGATATCGTAAGGCGGCCAGTCGCTGACTGAACGCGCACGCTGCGCGTTTTCCAGCAGGTTGAACACACGGTCAAAGCCGATGCTCGACCGAAAGAGCGGCGCATAATCGTAGGATGTTGCCATAACCATATCCTCCTTGAAGCAACATGGGTACGGGGCGCCGAAAGACGGCGCTCCCAGCAAGGCCAGCCCTGATCCAGCGGCTGGCGGCAATCGATCTGGTTTTTCCTCAACTGACTTTCAAGGACATGATGCAGAATTTTTTGCGGCCAGTTCAGTGCAGCCTGAACTCGCCTTCGACGCGCCGCCATTCGTTCGCGCGGATCAGGCGCTGATGAGTGTAGCGCACAGAGTGCAACGGCCCATCCAGCGACGTCTGCCAAAAATCTAGAAATTTGTGCATTTCGGGAAAGTCCGGGGCGAGATCGTAGTCCTGCCAGACATAGGTCTGGAGAACGGATTCGAAGTCGGGAATGCGATAAAGGATATGCGCAGTTGTCAGGCCGTAGCCTTGGAGCTGGCGCTCCAGATCTGATGCAAACCGCATGCTTTCATCTCCGTTGTTCGACCCCGGAATGATGCCGCCATCGTTCACGATCATCAACAAATTTCATCGTTCAACTTCGATTTTCTCGTAGCATTACAGTATGTTAGCAGCCACTTCCGACGAGTGCTGATTTTTTTCGGCCAACCTCTTGAAATGGAAAAATCGACAATCCAGATTTTTGCGCGCAGGGCGCTCATGAGAGGTCCTGTACCCGCCCGGACCGGTCATCCGGTCCGGCTCCGGGTGAACATCGTCATCACTGTTTGTCCATTGGAGGAAAACATGTCGTTCCGACCGCTTCACGATCGCATTCTCGTTCGCAGGGTTGAATCGAATGAAAAGACCAAGGGCGGGATCATCATTCCCGATACCGCCAAGGAAAAACCGCAAGAGGGCGAGGTGATCGCCGTCGGCCCGGGCGCGCGCAACGACGCCGGGCAGATCCAGCCGCTCGACGTAAAAGTCGGCGACTACATCCTCTTCGGCAAATGGTCTGGCACGGAGATCAAGATCGCCGGCGAGGATCTGCTGATCATGAAGGAAAGCGATGTCATGGGCATCCTCGAAGGCCGAGCCGAACAGAAGAAGGCGGCCTGAGCGACCCCACCCATCCAACCAGTCACATAGCTGCCTATTGAGGAGTTAAAGAAATGGCTGCCAAAGACGTCAAGTTCAGCACCGACGCCCGTGAACGCATGCTGCGTGGGGTCGATGTGCTCGCAAATGCTGTGAAAGTAACCCTTGGGCCCAAGGGGCGCAATGTCGTGATCGACAAGTCCTACGGCGCGCCGCGCATCACCAAGGACGGGGTGTCAGTCGCCAAGGAAATCGAGCTTGAGGACAAGTTCGAGAACATGGGCGCGCAGATGCTGCGCGAGGTCGCCTCGAAAACCAACGATCTCGCTGGCGATGGCACGACGACCGCAACCGTGCTCGCCCAGGCCATTGTCAAGGAAGGCGCCAAGGCGGTTGCTTCCGGTATGAACCCCATGGACCTGAAGCGCGGCATCGATCTCGCCGTCGATGCCGTGGTGAAGGATCTCAAGAAGAATGCGCGCAAGATCACCAGCAACGCGGAGATCGCGCAGGTCGGAACCATTTCCGCGAACGGCGATGAGGAAATCGGCCGTTATCTCGCGCAAGCCATGGAAAAAGTCGGCAACGAAGGTGTCATCACGGTCGAGGAGGCAAAGACCGCCGACACGGAACTCGAAGTGGTCGAAGGCATGCAGTTCGATCGCGGCTACCTCAGCCCGTATTTTGTGACCAACCAGGACAAAATGCGTGTGGAGCTCGAAGAGCCCTACATCCTCATTCACGAGAAGAAGCTGTCGAACCTGCAGGCAATGCTTCCCGTGCTGGAAGCGGTCGTCCAGTCGGGCAAACCGCTGTTGATCATCGCGGAGGATGTGGAAGGTGAAGCTCTTGCGACGCTCGTCGTCAACAAGCTCCGCGGCGGCCTGAAGATTGCGGCGGTCAAGGCCCCTGGTTTTGGCGATCGTCGCAAGGCAATGCTCGAAGACATCGCCATTCTGACCGGCGGGACTGTCGTGTCGGAAGACCTCGGCATCAAACTGGAAAACGTCACCTTGAATATGCTTGGCCGTGCCAAGAAGGTCGCTATCGAGAAGGAGAATACCACCATCATCGATGGTGTCGGCTCCAAGGCGGAGATCGACGGACGCGTTGCCCAGATCCGTGCGCAAATTGAAGAGACGACCTCGGACTACGACCGGGAGAAGCTGCAGGAGCGCCTTGCCAAGCTGGCAGGCGGCGTTGCCGTCATCCGCGTTGGCGGCTCGACGGAGGTCGAGGTGAAGGAGAAGAAGGATCGCGTCGATGACGCACTGCACGCCACCCGCGCGGCTGTCGAAGAGGGCATCCTGCCCGGCGGCGGCGTTGCGTTGCTGCGGGCGGTCCAGGCTCTCGACAATATCCAGGCGGCCAATCAGGACCAGCGGGTCGGTATTGATATCATCCGCCGGGCCATTGAGGCGCCCGTTCGGCAGATTGCTGAAAATGCCGGCGCGGAAGGCTCCGTCATCGTCGGCAAGCTGCGCGAGAAGGCCGATCTTTCGTTCGGCTGGAATGCACAAACCGGTGAATACGGCGACCTCTACGCTCAGGGCGTGATCGATCCGGCAAAGGTCGTCCGCACCGCGCTTCAGGATGCCGCTTCCGTAGCGGGCCTGCTTGTCACGACGGAAGCAATGATTGCCGAGAAGCCCAAGAAGGATGCCGCTCCGGCCCTGCCGGCCGGCGCGGGCATGGACTTCTGATCGTCTCCCGGAGGCCCGCCGTCAAGGCGGGCCTCTTATATACCCGGCCTCGAAGCTCACGGAAGGCAAGGCACGCGCAGCATCTCCACCGATCAGAGGTGCTGGCGATAGAAGGGGGCAAGCCTTGCGACCGCCTTCCCGACGGGTTCCGGCCGGTCGTAGAGGTCGTAGTGCGTGGCGCCCTCCACGACGAACAGATTCTTCTCGCCCTTGACGCGCGCGAACAGGTCCCTGCCCTCCTGCATCGAGCCGAACTGCCCCGGGACGTCGCCGGTGACGATCTGGATCGGCTGGGTCAGCAGGTCCTCGACCAGATTGAAAGCATCGAACGCCAGCACGCTGGCAAGGCTCGTAAAGCGCAGCTTGTTCGGCGAACATTCGTTCTGGCCCCGCGGCGTGCGATAGTAGTCGACAGCCTCGACGATATCGACATCGTCCATGCCTGCCTTCTCGCGTTCCTCGACACTGTCCGGAATCCAGTTGGCGATCAAGGGCTCGACGCCACGCGCTTCGGCCGTGCGCTGCTTGCCGATGTTTTCCAACATGGGGATCGCGCCGTAGCTGCGATAGGCGCGGCCGATATTCACGCCGACAACGGTTCCAACCGCCTTGATGCGGTGCTCGGTCATGGCCGCGTTCACGGCATAGCCGCCGCCGGCGCACACGCCGAGCACCCCGATCCGCTCCTCGTCCACGAAGGGCAACGTCGTCAGGTAATCGACGGCGCAGCGTACATCCTCGACGCGGGTCGCCGGATCCTCGATGTAGCGCGGCTCACCGCCACTCTCGCCCTGGAAGGACGCATCGAAGGCGATGGTGACGAACCCCTCCCCGGCGAGCTTCCCGGCATAGATGCCGGCCGTCTGCCCCTTGCAACTGCTGCCCGGATGCACGCAGACGATCGCCGCGTATTTCCTGCTCTCGTCGAAGTCCTTCGGAAGATGCAGGTTCGCTGCCACATCCCAGGTCCGGTTCCTGAACGTCACGGGTTTCATGATCGTATTTCCTCTTGGCTCTCTGATCTATGCAGCCAAGATAGGACTGGAGCGTCCCCTTGATTAGACGCTATAATCCGCATGCCGACATTAGCGGAGCTAATCAATGCCAGCGGAAAACCTGCGCGACCTGCATGCCTTCACCACCGTCGCCGAGGAAGGTAGCTTCACCCGCGCCGCCGCCCGTCTCGGCGTGTCGCAATCGGCCCTGAGTCAAAGCATTCGCGGGCTTGAAGAACGCCTCGGCATGCGGTTGCTCTCCCGAACCACTCGCAGCGTGGCGCCAACAGAAGCCGGCGAGCGCCTTCTTGCGAAAATCGGCCCGGCGCTACGCGAAATCGACGAGGGCGTCGCAAGCCTCAGCGAGTTGCGCGACAGGCCGGCGGGCACGATCCGGATCTCGGCAGACGAATTTGCCGTTCACCACGTCCTGTGGCCGGCAATCGAGCAGCTGGCGCCGGTTTATCCGGACATATCGTTTGAGATTACCGCCGATTACGGCCTCACGGATATCGTCAGCGGGCGCTACGACGCCGGGATACGCCGCGGAGGCCTCGTTTCCCAGGATATGGCGGCCGTTCGCATCAGCCCGGACACCCGCATGGCGGTCGTCGCCAGCCCAATCTATCTGCGCGACCGGCGGGCTCTCCATGCGCCGCAGGACCTGACGGCCCATTCCTGCATCAATCTTCGCCTTCCGACCCATGGCGAGTATTTCGCCTGGACGTTTCGCAAAGGAGGCAAGGAGCAACGGATAAGGGTCACTGGCCAATTCGTATTCAACACGCTGTCCTGCGTCCATCAGGCCGCCCTGTCCGGATTTGGGCTGGCCTACTTGCCCGAAGAACAGGCCAGGCCGGATCTGGAAAGGGGCGCGCTTGTCGAGGTGTTGGCCAACTGGCGCCAGACATTCGAGGGCTACCATATCTATTATCCCCATCGCCGCCACCCCTCCCCCGCATTCGCACTTCTTGTCGATGCGTTGAAACGGAGGATGACCACACGATAACCGGAGAGAAGGCCGGCATGCGCGGTGATCTTCCGGAAATCGCGCGGGCCTTAAATCCTCGGCCATTCATCGCCTGCCGGCCTCGCCTCCTCGGCCGAGGTCGACGAGCGCCATCTGCAAAAGCAGCTCGGCCATGCCGCCGCCGAGATATCCGCCGCGACCAGCGGCATCGGGACCGGTTTCGGACAACCTCATCAGGCCGCAGCGCTGTCTAAGCAGCATCGAGCGACGGTAAAGGCGATCGCAGAAACTTGGTTCCTGCGACGTTGCAAAAGTCAAACGCGAAACCAATTCAAAATCGGGCCTCTTGTACTAAGTGAGCAGCGGCCTTCACCTTAATGCGGACGTGTTTAGCAGCGCCTTCAATCAAGCGGGAACGAAGGTCAACCTGATGACTTCACCGCCGATCCGTTCGCTGGCCACAAGGCGCAGGGGTGGCCGAGGTCCAAGAAAGAAGGGCTTGCCGTGACCGACCACCACGGGGTGAAGGTAGAGGCGATATTCGTCGATCAGCCCCATATTGGTCAGGCTTTGCGCCAATCCTGGTCCGGAAGCGGCTATCTCTCCCGTCAGATCGGCTTTCAGCTTGCGTATCACCGCCTCAAGATCGTTGGCGACCAATGTGGCGTTGGGGCCGACCGACTGCAGCGAGCGCGATGCGACCCATTTCGGCTGGCGACGCCACACCACCGCGAAATCGCGTTGTTCCGGGGTCCAATCGGCTTGGTCATCGTCCCAGTAGCGCATGTCTTCGTACACATGGCGACCGTAGATGCTGCCGGTCAAATCGCGAACATGCTCGGTCCAGTGCTGAAAGAGTGCGGCATCGGGTGCCGGCAAATTCTGATGATCGACATATCCATCGAGGGACAGGTTCATTCCGAATACGATCTTCGCCATGTTCCAAAATCTCCGTGTATCGGTCCAAGGCAACAAATTTGACAATAGCGTTGATGTCAACTTATTTTCCGGCGTGGACAGAACCGCTCTGACCTTCGCACGGCGGCCGCGTCACCAGATGTCATGATGCCGACATTTCAACGAGAGGGCAGATGATGCCGGATAATGAAACCTGGACCGACGGTGTCGCTCAGACAGAACGTCCCGCGCTTTCGCTCACAAACCCTGGTTAGATACCGGAGCCGAATATGACAACAATCACGGTCACACGCCATCTTGTTGCCGATCTTCTGGCCGGAGACGAGCGCATGCCAGTCAATGTGCATGTGATCGATCATCCTGAAGCGCGCATTCTTATCGATACCGGCGTCAGAGACATCCACCCCATGGCCGCCGACATGGATCCCCGGCTCTATCCCTTCGACATCGATCCGGACAGCATTGACATCGTCGTCAACACCCACCTTCACTTCGACCACTGCGGCAACAATCATCTGTTTGCCGGCAGGCCGATTTATGTTCAGCGCAGAGAACTCGAAGATGCCCGCAGCATCGCAGATTACACCATTCCAGAATGGGTCGATCCGCCCGGTGTGTCCTACCGGATTATCGAGGGCGAGCACCAGCTTCTGCCGGGCATTCGCTTGCTTCCCGCACCTGGCCATTCGGACGGCTTGCAGATCGTGGTCATCGAGTCGGGTGCGCACCCAACAATCGTCGGAGGTGATGTCGCTGTCTGGTTCGGCGAATTGGACGAGCCTGCGTCGGAGGGCCAGATGCTTGTCCGTGCCCTCGAACCCGAGTTGGTCTGGCTCACCCATGTCAATGAACCGTGGCACAGGCGCTGACCGCACCGTACGGCAAAGAGTCCTCTATCGGAGAATGTTGGTTGCCAGGTCAATGACTGAAATGGGGTCGTAAGCTGTCGCTAAAATCCTGCAGACCGTCCGAACACTCATAATGAATTTGGTGGGGTGGAATCTCATTCTTCAAAGTAGCCCATTTCGCGGAGCCTGCTCTGACGAAAGCGAAGAATGGGTGCCCTGCTAGGATCATTTTCTGCCGAGATTTTCCTCGATCGAGTTTTTGGACGGTCTGCAGGATTTCTGAAGCCTGCAGAACCGCCGCCGGCAACCGAGTCTCTCCTCGCGTGCCATGAGAGACGTTCACAAATCATCATTTGTCAAACTGCTCATCGTTTGAACAAGTTATCTAGTCGTCGACAAACGGCGCGATCAATCGGAATCGTTGAAACTTCTAACCGACCCATAGCGAGCATTTCGCCTGGACCTTCCAGTAAAGGGGCGGGGAGCATAGCGTAAAGGTTAATAGGCAACTCATGTTCGATATGCGGTCCTGTGTCCACCCGGCCGCCCTGTCAGGCTTCGGGCATTTGCCGGAGAGCCAGGCCAAGCCGGACCTGGAAAGCGGCGCGCTTGTCGAGGTACTGACCAACTGGCGGCAGACATTCGAGGGCTACCATCTTTATTTTCCTCATCACCGCCATCCCTCCCCCGCATTCGCGCTACTTGCGCCCCCCAAGAGGAAGGTGGCCAGACAATAACGGAACGAATATCCGCGCGAGCTAGGCATAAATCGCTGGCGACCAAGCCCGCGGCCAATGTCCGACTCGATACGGTCGATGGCACCTTGATCACTCCCGGCTGCGCACCAGCGGCGATCGCCGCGCGGCTTGCAGTCTCCGCTTCGACCTGTCCTCGCTGCGTATCGCATACGCATAGGACGAGCGTCAGGCGCCAGGGCCTGGCTCGCCGCCCCTCCCCTCCCCCGCGGGGCGCCGCAGCCGAGAGACATTCATTGGCCACGGCCTATTCATTACAGGCTCATCACAAAACGCTCTCTCATCGAGCAGCACGCCATAAAGACGAACCTTTGAACCATGGCCTCGTGCTCTCCGCCGTCCCTCCCCGCCCGTTCATACTCAACGCTCGCGGACAGGCCCGAGATGCACACGCCAGGGACCTACATGCAGCGGACGCACGGGAGGTTGACCCTGTACGTCACCGCCCATGCCTCGTACGATAGTGATGACCCGCCGGTACGTGACGGGATTTGAATGTCGTGACAACGACTGCTCGCCCGGACAATAGTTTCGCCAGGCACTCTCGGGGCTCTGACTCGACCTCTCCACAGGCGAGGGCGATGAGCCGTAGAGCACCTCGGTCAGTTGCCAATCAAATCGCCTCGGTCTCGCTATTGATCGTTATCCGCGGATAACCTGGCTATCTCGTTGAAAGATATTCATTTTATCATCCCGCTCCTTCGCCAATCTGCCCCGCTCATCATTTAGGGGGTCGTTATCTATTCCCGCGATCGGTGTGCCCTGGGTTGAATACCATCCAGCCATTGGTCTAAAGCGAGGAGGAAAAGACATAACTTTCAATTAGTTAGCGCAGTTATCCGCGGATAATTCATGTCGACCCTGTCGCCCATATGTCAGAGGAGTCCTGGATCTAGCGACGGTCAGGACGACTTTAGGCGACTTCTGCGTTGATTGGATGAGATCAAGGACTCGCAGCGCGGCGTTAGTAGAAAAAACGCGCGGCTAGTCGGCCAATCGGCAAGGTGAGTCTCCATTTTTGTTTGGCCGAAAGGGAGAGAAGCTCAGGTTTGACGGCAGCAGACTTGAGACAAGCCGTGCCGTTAGCGTTTCGTATGTGGGCGAGACGACTTGACGTTGTCCAACATGGTAACCCTCTGTCGATCAAGGTCGTGTTTCGTGGAAGCAAAACCGGCATTTTCACGAACCGGCGAATGCGCGCCGCGCAAAGTGAAATTCTCGCGGTCGTCCCCGAGACGATCTACGCCAGTTCGATCAACACCCGGTCGAGACCGATAGCTTTCGGGCTTCATTCCCGAACCCTCACTCGAAGGCGACTGCAACAATCTGATCGGCGAGCTTCTCGATGATGGGCTAGACGCGCTCAACTTCGTTGGCCAGCTCCCACTTCATCGATGTGTAGCGAACCTGACCAGCGCTCTGGAAGGGGACACCGAGTTGGCGAGCAAAAACGGTTTGCGTGCCTTTTGGGCGAACTGGCACGAGCCACGGAACACTCCGCAAATCCGGTGAGAAAATCGACGCGCACGTCGGCGCGCCGCGCTGAACTCCTCCCTGTTCCTTCGCGAAGGGGCACTTCGCGACGCAGATCCATGCGGAGCGCTTCCCCTGGCAGAATTCGCACCGAAGGATCTCTTTCGCCGTATCATCTGCTACGCGTTTTCACGCCGGCGTCGAGATGAGAGATCGGCGGCGAGGAGGGGAGGGGTAACCGCTGGTCCCGGTCAGTTCTTAAAAACGATGCAGGCACCTCCGCACTTGCGAACTTCACGGCATACCGCCTCGGCTTCCTGCCGCGTTTCGCGGCCGATGCGGGCGGTGTATCGAGGCCTTGCCCCGAAGGCACGGTTGCGCTCCTTCTGGATCAGCGGCTTTTCCTTGTTCAGCGGTGCGGGCAGGGACCGGACGACCGACTGGAAGAGTCTCACTGCCACCGGCTTCTGGAAATGTCCTGCCAGCTGCGCACCCCACGGCGCCCAAATGCCTTCTGCTTCGAATTCCAAAGGCTTGAGGCGCCGCGTATCGGCAAGTGCGATACAGGCGTCCTCGAAAGATTCTGCCCGTCGAGACGCAGATCGATCGCCGTAGGCGCGTTGTTCCGCCAATCCTCTGCCGGATGTGCCGTGATATCTAGGACGTAATTGCGGGTCTCCTGCGGCAGGCTTCCGGTTTTCAGGAATGTCCGCATTCCGATTTCCCCTGCATTGTAGGCAGCGGCGGCTAAGCCGAGATTACCGAACCGGTCCCGCAGGTCATCGAGATACTCGGCCGATTTCTGCAATGCCTCCAGAGCGTCGAAACTGTTCGACAGGCCGCGGAGTCTTGCAGTGGAGGGAATGAATTGCGCTATTCCCTCCGCGCCCTTCGGGCTGACGGCATCTGGACGGAACCGGCTTTCCGTCCAGATCAGCCGTGCGAAGAAATCGGGCGGTAGATCGTTCCTCCCGGCAAAATGGGCAAGCGCCGCGCAGATGTCGCGATTGAAGCTCGTTGCGCGGACACAGAGCGATCCGGTGCTGGTGGTCGCGGAATAAAGACAAGGCGGCGCACGCCACTCTCTTTGCGCAATTGCGGGATTCACCCCCATGCAGAAGACCAGTCCTACTGCAGCCAGTAGGGCAAGTCTTCCCCTAATCCATCTCCGTCGAGCGCGCCGCATTGCTCCCATCATATCACTGATGCGAAACAAGAGGGAGAGGAGAGGGGCTTGGACTGCTCCCCCCGAGCAGAATTGCGAGTGGGGCCAGCGCGCTCTATGCGAGCATTTGATTGGCGCTCGTCGAAGGTCGAGCTTACGCGCCTGATCAAAAGGCCCGCGGGGAGAGTCTAACCTGCCGTTCCGTAGTTGATCATCCAAGGAGTTCCGTATCTGTCTGTCACCATGCCGAACCGTATCGCCCAGAAGGTCTGTCCAAAGGGCATCATAACGGCGCCGCCTTCTGTAAAGGCGTTGAAAATGCGCTCGGCATCCGCTTCGTCATCAAGCTGGATTGATATGCTGAAACCCGCCTTGGCAGCGCCGCCAATATCCGGCGGGGAGTCCGCGCCCATGAGCTCCTGGTCGCCCACGGTAAGAGGGGCATTGATAATCTTGTCCTGCCAATCTTGGAAACGTGTTCGCCCGCTGCCGTCTCGCCATGGGTGGTCATCGCGACGGTTTCGCCACCAAGTACCTCGGCATAAAATTCGAACGCCTCCCGGCAGTTACTGGCGAAGCTGAGATAGGATACGAACTTCATCTTCTTTCTCCTGAGTGAAGCGGGCAAGGTACTCCGGTCGTGCGAAGTAAAGACGATTGGCTAAGGTCGGAATCCGACATGGATCCGTCATAGTACGCTGCCAACGAACGACCTGCGCGCCCGACCACCGGCTAGAACCCTCCGTTACAGGTCGATATCAACCAATAACCTCACTTAGGCGTCGGAAATTCGATATCATCATAGATGGCTATCCAGCCCTTTCCACGCTGTGCGAATTGGCGCGGTAAAGCGCCATGACCATTGGTCCAAGCGAGAACTCGCCGCGGTCCGCTCGTCGCGTTAGATCACGCATATATCCTCCAGCGGAGTTAATGAGGTTGGCGCGTTCGAGTATGCATGCAACCGCGACAGCGGCGTTTTCCGGGCCCATTGTTTCACAAGCATCCTGATAGGCAGATGGACTTATGCCCAGCATTGATCGAACGACAACTGCAGCGGACATGAGATCCCGCCAGCTTGTGACCCCTCCACCTGGCCCGAAGTCGCCGATTTGCGGGCAAGCTTTCAGCACGATGCCAAGGGGAAAGGTCTTACGCGGTTCGCTGTTACGGTGCCTGGTCGCACTCGGCGTCGCGCCCTGCTCTTTTTCAGAGCTAGGTTCAAATTCAGCGGGGGATTCGGGTTTTGAATTCTGTATGTGCTGCTCAGTATGGACGTCATTGGTGCTTGCAAATTCAGTTTCTGATAGACTTTCCAAGCGATTAACGATCTCCTGCTTGAGAAGCTCCATCTCATCGAGGATATCGGTGATGTCAGCAATCGACGGCGTTCGGGGGAGGCGGGCGACAAGCTTGATGTACATATCCTCGATCGCGAGCCAATCACCATGGGCGCCTTCGTCCAGGGCCGCTGAAATCAGCTTACGCACGTCCCGCCGGCAGATCGTTAAGTCCTCCTTCGCTTTGCGAAAAGCGGCCCGTTCAGCCACGACTTGCTGCGCCAAGTGGGCCAATTCCTCCGCTCGAGCGAGGAGAGGGGATAAATCAAAGCCGAAGGCGGTCTCTATCTCTCCGGTTCTACCCTTTCGCACATATCGCTTCCCATTCGCACTGTCCCGTCGGAGGATCAGCCCTGCCTCGACCAATGCACCGAGATGACGCCGCATTGTGGACCCAGGCATGCCATTGGCTCTAAGCGAAAGCTGAAGGTTCGACGGGTAAACCACCAATTGGGCATCCTGCCGCAACTCGTCCTCGGGATAGAAACTCAACAATGCGTCGAGCACTGCTAGGCTATTCGACTGCAGTCCGAGCTGGTTCATAGCCGCTGAGGCGTCTTTCTTGAGCTTCCATTTATTCACGCTCTTGCCGACCTTTATGTCGGCCGCAGCGAGTTGTCGCCTCACGGCGGCAAGTGAAATCGGTCGAGGCCCAAAGGGCACCGCCACACTTCCCGTATTCATCACCTTCTACCTCTCACAAGGCAAAAGAAATTCGATCACCGAAACGGTGCCAAAGACTCTTGACGAAGATTCGTGGAAATGCGATTCTCAGCTTGCTACAGATTGAGAGGAGCTTCCACGGGCAACCGTTTGGGGGCTCTTTTCTTTTGCGGGTTACGTTTCCTTCTCACGTTTTGCCAACTGCTCTGCAAAGAGAGCGGGCACGCACTCCAAAAGGAACGCCGCGAATTCCGGCGTCGCCTTCTTGTCGATCGTGATTTCCATTTTTGTCTTGCTATTCTTCACTTGCGCCAGCCTGCGGCCATCGGGTGCCGACAGCACGCCTGCTGCACCACGCTCCACGCGGCGAGGCTTGAGAAAAGCCAGAACCTCCTTAAAACGGTCATGAGAGGGGAGCGCCTGAAGAGTCGATGCGAACTGGATTGCCGGCGCTGATGTGTCGGCCTTCTCCAATGCGCCAGACAGATCTTGCCAACTTCTTCGGCCAACCCCGTGCGCCGGGCCGACGGCGTCTATGAGTTCGGGTGGAAGCCCTGAAATTACAGACAACATTACTGAAAGCTCCGGCTTCGAGATCGACATCGCGGAGGTGATGACATCGCGAGTGAAGCGCTCGTTCAGCCGAGAGGCAAATCGCGCTTTCTCGATATAGGAGAGATCCTCGCGCTCGTTATTCTCCTGACCCTGAGCGACAACCAGCTCTTCGTCGGTGAGCTCACGGACGATGGCCTTCGCGTTCCGGCCGAGTTCCTTTAGAGCCCGCAGACGGCGGTGCCCAAAGGCAACTTGATACCGGCCCGGCATGTCAGGATGGGGACGAACGAGAATCGGGACCTGCTGTCCCTGATCTTGTATTGAAGACCGCAGCCCCTCTATGTCGCCGACCATGCGATCTTGAACGAACGAAGGATCAATGCTGTCGGTATCGAGTTCTATTACGGCCTGGCCCTCCGCTAGGCGCTTCTCGATATCGTCAGCACGGGCTTGCCTGGCCTTCTCCTCGCGAACTTGATTGGCCACCTGTTTGACAAGTTTGTTCTCCGCTCCCGTAGGTGGCGCGTCCGGCTCAACTTGGATCAGGTTGAGAAGGTTCTTCCTGCTCATGCTGCTCTGCCCCATGCCTTCTTGATCAAAGATTCAATCTCACCGTTAACGCTGTCCATCGAATCGAGCGCGCGATCATACGTGCTACGGTTGAATTGCCCACGCTCGATCTCATAGAGAGTTTGGTTGGTGATGCCCGCATCGGATACGGCGGTGGTCTTCAGCATTGGGTGATTTAGAACATGAGCGCCGAAGATTGAGCGCAGGTATCCGACCATCTGGTTCTGCGGCCCATCAGCTGGCTCAAAGCGCGTGATCAAATAGCGCAACCACGAGAAGTTTACGTCACCACCGGCCGCTTGAACTTCTCGCAAAAGATCGGCGACCATCGCCAGAAACTGGTTCATGGACATTACATCCAACATCTGCGGATGCACCGTTACGAGGACCGATGTGGCGGCGGTCAGAGCTGACAACGTAAGGTATCCAAGTTGTGGAGGGCAATCGATCACAACGATGTCATAGTCACCCTCAACATTGTCGATGACATTGCTCAAGCGAGCGAAGAACAGCGCTTCACCCGGTTTGCGCTTCATCAGCGCTCGCGGCGTATCGTGCTCGAACTCCATAAGTTCCAAATTCCCAGGAACGATATGCAAGCCAGGGATATAGGTCTCCCTAATCACCTCCTTAAGCGGTCGTTGCTCATCATCATAGCGGATCGCACCGTAGACGGTTTCATTTTCGCCGACGTCGAGTTCGGGTTGGTTGCCGAACAGCGCCGAGAGGCTAGCCTGGGGGTCAAGATCGAGCGCGAGTACCCGATAGCCGCGCAATGCTAGGTACTGCGCGAGGTGTGCCGATGTCGTTGTCTTGCCGGAACCGCCTTTGAAATTCATAACGGAAAGGATCTGCAGGGCTTCGTGACTGCGACGATGAGGGAGATACATGCGATCAGCACGGCCCACCTTGTCGAGGTGCCTGCGAATCTTGTCGATATCCTCGATCGAATACATTCTTCGCCCGCCTGCGGTGGTCGAAATATCAAGGCCTTCAATGTCATTTGAGATTTGACGGAGATAGACCTCACGCACCCCAATCAACTTCGCAGCTTCGGAAGGTGCAAAATGACGAATGCTCTTCTTAGCGACGGGCGGGAATACACTGAGATGATGCGCCTGCAACTGGGCACCGAGGGCGCTTGAGTGCCGCTCGATCAACTCAACGAGGGTCAAGGGTCCACTACTAGCTTCAGCCTTTTGATTCATCTTTTACCTAATCTCTTCCCAACAGCGCTTTGAAGCGGCCCATGAGCGCAAAGACCGCTGTTGCAATAAGCGCCGATTCTGTTCGCCGGACAAGCTATTTAAGGTTAACAGAATCTTAATGAACTCTCTCCTACTGGCGGACCAGCGACCTTACAGCGCTGGAAACACTAGCAAAAAAGCCGAACACGGCCGTCAGTTCGCGTAGGAATCGACGAACAGAAAAGAGTCGAAAACTCAATTTAGGTAGGCCCCGGAGCCCAAGTACGGCGTTTCGTGGTCGCCAACGTGACCCAGACAGGCGAATCAGGAGAGTATCAATGCTCCGCCCAGCCCCAGTTGCATGGCGCTGCGCACTTAGAATTTCATGATCAGTTAAATTGCGTTTAGCTGCCGCCGACTGCAGCACGAAGCAATGCAAAAACTGCCGGAGACAGCGCAAACTGTCTAGCCGTTCCGCGACCCATTGAGTTCTTTCCAAGCGTTTCAACGAGCACTCCGCGCGCAACGAGCAAGTCCATCGTCTCGACGACCCCGCCTCGGGTCATTCCGGTAAATTTGATGATATTTGAGAGGGTTAATGCTTCGCCGGCTAGGTGCATCATATAAAGGATGTTCAACACGCCGATCTGCTTGATCCGGGACTGCGCCGTCTCGTCTTCGAGCGGTTTTTCGAGAATCTCACGCACGGCGAAGGCCGATAGCGCTTGGCTTTGCCATCCGTCACTCAATTTGCTTGCCATCGATTTAACTATCTATTATTTGCATAGTATGAGCGTTGGGGAGAGACGATTCTTCGTATCCTGTCCAACGAAGTTTCAATCGGAGGGTAGGGGGCATGAAGAGCCTTTTCTTTCGTACGGTCATAACGGCGTTAGGGTTCGGTTCACTATATCTCAGTTCTGGACAAAGTGCTCGTGCCGACGAATGGGGTTGCCAGGTTGTCCTGTGCCTATCCAACCCCGGCGGCCCGACACAATATGCTGAATGCCGTCCGCCTATCCAGAAGCTCTGGAGATGGCTCGCCAAGGGCCGTTCTTTCCCGACCTGCAGCGGTGTTGGCTTCCAAAGCTCCCGCCTTCGGTACGAACCCTATTATTGCAACGACGGATACCGTTTGTCAGCCGGCTATGGCCCGACCGGGCGCGACGGAACCTGCGTGTCGACGTCGATGCAGCCGGTGAGCGACAGCCTGTGCCGGCGCGACAGAGACAGTGCCGGCGGGAGCAATGGCTCCGTGATCTCGCCACGCTGGCAGCAAAACGATGGCCGCACCCAGTGCATGGCCCACACCCTGAGCCGTCCACTGGTCCGTGAGAAACCTCGATACGTCGATGTGACGATCGACGGCGTCCGCAAGCAGAGGATCTGGTTCTAGGCATGCCCGTTGCTTTTCTCGATCTTGCGCAGACCTGCGCACCCTTTGTTGCGTCCGAAACTCTGGCCGGCGTGGTGAGTCTCGAGAGTCGGTTCGCGCCTTTCAATATTCGCATCAACAGTGGCCGGCCGCTCAAGACACAGCCGGCATCGAAGGCCGAGGCAATCGAGATTGCCACATCGCTGGTGGCCGAGCATCATGACATCCAGCTCGGCCTTGGCGGCATCGGGATCGAAGAGCTTCAAAAGCTGAAGCTCTCTATTTCCGACGCCTTCGATCCCTGCCTGAACCTGCAAGCCACGGCCACGCTGCTGGACGGCTACTACCGTCTGGCCGTCAAGGCCGGCGCAGATCCCGCCAGGGCCGAGCAAGTGATGCTTCGGTCCTACTATGGCCGTGACGATCCCTCGGTTGGCGCGATGGTCAACTACGACGGTCAGGTCCGCCGGGAGATCAAGTGGCTCGGTCCGACCATTGCTCGGTTGACGATCATGGATACGGGGGAGGGGAGGGGGATCGACGAACCTGCCGCCTCCGCCCCGGTCGACGTCGTCGCAGAAGTGGTTGCGGAAAACTCCGAGCGGGAAACCGCCTCGATCGCTTCCGCGCCGACGTGGGACGTCTTCAACAGCCGGCGCGGCTCTTCCGTCCTGGTGTTTCAGAAAAATCAAATGGAGCAGAGTGAATGACTTTCAGTTTCCGTATCCGCGCGTTTGCGGCCCCGTCTGCGATGGCATTCGCTATGGTAGCGTTGCTGGTCGAGCCGGCTTTTGCGCAGGCCGCCGGCATCGAGACGATCCTGCAGAACGTCGTCGACCTTTTGCAGGGCAACATCTTCAGGCTGTTCGCCACCATCGCCGTCATCCTGATCGCGCTCGCCTGGATGTTCGGTTACATGGACCTACGGCGCGCAGGGTATTGGATCGTCGGCATCGGCGTCATCGCCGGCTCCTCGGAACTCGTCAGCACGATCATCGGGAGCTGATCCCATGGCGGCCGCTCGACCCGAACTCGAGGAAGACACGCTGTTCATCGCGTGCACGCGCCCGGCGATGATCGCCGGCGTCACGATGGAAGCCATGGGAATCAACGTCATGGCGACCACGATCTTCTACCTGGCGGCGGGCTCGATAGCCTATGCGCTCGTCGGCGTCGTCTTCCATTTCGTCTTCCGGGCGCTGGTCAAGCACGACCACAACATGTTCCGGATCCTGGTGGCCTGGGTGGAAACGCGCGGCCGGACCCGGAACGGTGCCTATTGGGGCGGAGCCACGCTTTCGCCGCTGAAGCTTGCCCGACGCTTTGACGAAAGGGACCTCGGATATGCCTAGCGTCGCCACTCTGAAATCGCGCGAACTCACGCCGGAAACCTTCATTCCCTATGTGCGCCATGTCGACGAAACCACCGTCGCACTCGACTCCCGCACTTTGATGGTGATGGTGGCACTCGACGGCGTGTCCTTCGAGACCGCCGACGTTCTCGACCTCAACGCGCTCCATCGTGATCTGAACACGCTGTATCGAAATATTGCGGATGAGCGGCTTGCCTTGTGGACTCATCTTGTTCGTCGCCGTGATCGCGACTATCCGGACGGGACGTTCGCAACGCCGTTCTCGGCCGCGCTCAACGAAAAGTATCGCGAGCGTATGGTGCGCGAGGACCTGTTTCGCAACGACCTGTATCTGACCGTCCTCTGGTCGCCGGCGCGCGATCCGGCCGACAAGGCCGCGAAGCTACTGTCCCGATTGCGGCAGCGATACCGGTCCGGCGTCGAGCTGGACGGGGAGGCACTGAAGCACCTACAGGACAAAGTCGTGGACGTCGTTGCCGGCTTGAAACGGTTCGAGCCGCGCGTGCTCTCCCTCTACGAACATGAAGGGGTCCTGTTTTCCGAACCGAGCGAGGTGCTTCACCAGTTGGTGGGCGGCCGGCGCGAGCCGGTCCCGTTGACCGAGGGCCGGATTTCTTCGGCCATCTATTCCGATCGCGTCATCATCGGCCGCGAGACTATCGAAATTCGCCACGAAGCGGAAAGCCGGTTTGCCGGCATGTTGAGCATCAAGGAATATCCTGCCCGCACCAGGACGGGGATGCTGGACGGCGTTCTGACTAGTCGCTTCGAACTGATCCTGTCGCAATCCTTCTGCTTCGCCTCGAAGGCGGATGCCCGCGTCATCATGGGCCGCAAGCAAAACCAGCTGGTCAGCAGTGGCGACAAGGCGGCCTCACAGATCGGCGAGCTCGATGACGCGATGGACGATCTGGAATCGAACCGGTTCGTGCTCGGCGAGCACCACCTGACACTCGCCGTCTTCGCCGCCTCAGTGAAGGAGTTGACGGATAGCCTTGCAAAGGCCCGCGCCAGCCTGACGAACGGCGGCGCGGTCGTGGCACGCGAGGATCTCGGTCTCGAAGCCGCCTGGTGGGCGCAGTTGCCGGGCAATTTCCGCTACCGCGCGCGATCGGGAGCGATCACCTCCCGCAATTTCGCCGCGCTGTCGCCATTTCATTCCTATCCGATCGGGCAGAAAGACGACAACGAGTGGGGACCGGCCGTCGCCTTGCTCAAGACGGCTTCCGGGTCGCCCTACTACTTTAATCTCCACTATGGCGATCTCGGCAACACCTTCATGTGCGGCCCATCCGGCGCCGGCAAGACCGTGATCGTCAACTTCATGCTGTCGCAGCTTGAAAAACACGATCCGCATGTCGTGTTCTTCGACAAGGACCGCGGCGCGGACCTTTATGTCCGCGCCGCCGGCGGCACCTATCTCCCCCTCAAGAATGGCACGCCCACCGGCTGCGCTCCCCTCAAGGCTCTCGACCTTACACCGGCAAACAAGGTCTTCCTGACCCGTTGGGTCGGCAAGCTTGTCGGTTCCGGCTCGCGTGAACTGAGCGTCACCGAACTTCGCGATATCGCCGGCGCCATCGACGGACTTGCCGATCTACCGACAGAGCAGCGGACGATCGGCGCACTTCGTACCTTCCTCAACAACACCGACCTGGAAGGGATTGCGGCCCGGCTGCGGCGTTGGGAGAGGGGAGGGCCGCTTGGCTGGGTCTTCGATAATGTCATCGAGGATATCGGTTTCGGCGACTTGGGCGGCAACGGCAAGTTCATCGGCTATGACATGACGGACTTCCTCGACAATGAAGAAATCCGCACCCCGCTGATGGCGTATCTCTTCCACCGCGTCGAGCAGCTGATCGACGGCCGCCGGATCATCATCGTCATCGACGAATTCTGGAAAGCACTGCAGGACGAAGGCTTCCGCGACCTCGCGCAGAACAAGCTGAAGACGATCCGCAAGCAAAACGGGCTGATGCTGTTTGCCACGCAGAGCCCGCGCGACGCGCTGATCTCGCCAATTGCGCACACGATCATCGAGCAATGCCCCACGCAGATCTTTCTGCCCAACTCCCGCGGCAACCATGCCGACTATGTGGAGGGGTTCAAGCTGACTGAGCGCGAATACGAGTTGATCGCGCGAGAACTCTCCGTCGAGAGCCGGCGGTTCGTGTTGAAGCAGGGCCATAACAGCGTCGTCGCCGAATTGAATTTCAACGGCTTCGACGACGAACTCGCGATCCTCTCCGGTCGAACGGCCAATGTCGAGCTGCTCGACGCGATCCGCGCCAAAGTCGGCAACGATCCAAAGGACTGGCTACCCGTTTTCCAAGCAAGAAGGAGTGCAAGCTGATGGCTTCCTATCGACTCCATGCTGCGGCGCTCGCAGCGGCGATTGTCCTGTCCGCCGGCGGTGCGGCAGGGCAGGGGATCCCGGTAATCGACCAGACGGCAATCCTGAAACACATCGAAAGCATCGCGCAGCTGAAGTCGCAGCTCGACGCCCTTCACCAGCAGATCGAGCAGGCCCAGCAACTCTACGGTTCGCTCAACAAGCTGACCGATATGGCTGACGTGGCGAGCGTGCTCAACGATCCGGCGATCCGCAAAGCGCTTCCATCGGATTTCGCGGCCATCGAAGGGCTCCTGAAGGGCGACGGAACCGGCGTGTTCAAGGATTCCGCCTCGAAGTTCCTGGAGGGCAATTCCACCTATCGCACCGATGCCGACGATTTCTACGCCAAGGAACTCGCGCGCGTGCAGAACAAGAACGCCGGTCAGATAAGCCTCGGGCAGCAGATTTACGACGCTGCCACCAAGCGCATTGACGGGATCGACCAGCTTCGTGAGAAGATTTCGACGGCAAGCGATGCCAAGGAAATCGCCGACCTCCAGGCGCGGTTGCAAGCGGAACAGGCGTTTCTCCAGACCGATGTGCTGCGGATGGAAGGTCTGCGCATGGTTCAGCAGGCGCAGAACCAGGTCGACGAACAGCGCAAGGCCGAGGACTGGCGCCAGCGCATGGATGCGATGAAGGCGGCGCTGCAATGAGGCGATCTCTGCTCGTTTTGGCGCTTCTTCTCCTCGCGGCCTGCTCCGAGAAAACAGACCAGACCTATACCGTCGACCAGCTGACCGCCGACGAGGGATTGCTGTCTCGTATCATGGCCGAGTGCCGGAACAACCCGGGCGAGCTGCGAGAGACGGCCAACTGCCAGAACGCGGAAGCAGCCGACGGCAAGCTCCGCCTCCAGAACATGCGCAAGGCGCTGGGGAAGTAGGGCGCTATGTATAATGTGTTCGAGTTCATCGACGGCCAATTCAAACGACCGCTCGAAATGTTCGTCGCCGATGGGACTTCGAACATCGCCGAATGGGTCACAGGTCCGCTGACGGCAGCCGTGACGCTTTATGTGGTGTTGTATGGCTACCTTGTGCTGCGCGGCTCCGTGCAGGATCCGGTTCTGGAATTTGCTTTTCGGGCGATGAAACTGGCGATCATCGTCATGCTGGTGAAAAACGCCGGCGAGTATCAAACCTACGTCACCAACGTCTTTTTCGATATCCTTCCGCGCGAGATTGCCCAGGCACTGAACACCGGCACGACGCCCAGCGCCAGCACGTTCGACAGTCTGCTCGACAAGGGCCAGGCTTCCGCGACCGACATCTGGTCTCGCGCCTCCTGGCCGGTCGATATCGTCACCGGTATCGGCGGCATGATGGTGATCGGCGTCAGCTTTCTGGTCGCCGGCATCGGCTATGTCGTCTCGCTCTACGCCCGGCTGGCACTCGCGATCGTACTGGCCATCGGCCCGATCTTCATAGCGCTCGCCATGTTCCAATCGACGCGTCGCTTCACCGAGGCATGGATCGGGCAGCTCGCCAACTTCGTCATCCTCCAGGTTCTCGTCGTCGCCGTCGGCGCGCTACTGATCTCGTGCCTCGATTCCACCTTTACGGCGATCGATGCCTATACCGACGTTCTCATGCGCCCGATCGCGCTCTGCGCCATCGGCATCGCTGCTCTCTATGTCTTCTACCAACTGCCGGCGATCGCTTCAGCCCTTGCGTCCGGCGGAGCATCGCTAGCCTACGGCTACACCACGGCGCGGGATGCGCATGAGGGGATGCTCGCGAGGGGTACCCGATACACAGGCCAGATGATCGGTCGCGGCGCACGCTTCGCAGGCAGTGCGTTCGGCTCGAAAAGCGCCGGTGCATGAGCGCATCTCAATAACAAGAAAAGGCCATTCCCATATGATCAAGCCCATCGTTTCTCTCGTCATGCTTGTCGCACTCGGAGGGTGCGCTTCGCTGACCTATCCGCTTCCCAAATGCGACGGCTATTCGCGCCGGCCATTGAATCGGGCGATGTGGGAATGGGAAGGCGACAGCACTTTGAAGCGCCCGCATTCGGATCGGCGGTCCTCCACCTCGGCCACACCTTTTGCCGAGCAGGGCAGGGAACCGGCTGCTTTCGCGCATCTCGATATCGACGGCTCGCATCGCCGTTGCGCGGGGTGAGGACATGGTCTCGACAGACAATCTCAAGGGCTATTTCGAAAAAGCGCGGCGTTTCGATCAAGATCGGATGATGCAGATCGAGCGCTCGAACCGGATCGCCTGGTCGATCGCGGTCGTCGCCAGCGTTATCGCCGGCGTATCCGTCTTCGCAGTCGCAGGCCTGATCCCGCTGAAGACCGTCGAGCCTTTCGTCGTGCGTGTCGACAATTCCACGGGCATCGTCGATGTCGTCTCGGCGCTGACCTCCTCAGCCGGCACCTACGATGAGGCCGTCACCAAGTATTTTGCGGCCAAATATGTCCGCGCTCGAGAAGGGTATGTCTGGAGCGAGGCGCAGGAAAACTTCCGCACGATTGCTTTGCTTTCGACGCAGGCCGAGCAGGCGCGGTTCTCGGCGATTTATCGCGGAAGCAATCCGGAATCGCCGCAGAACACCTACGGCCGCGCCGCGACCGCAAGGATCAACATCGCCTCGATCTCGCTGATCAATCAGAATGTAGTCTCGGTTCGTTACATGCGCACGATCACGCGCGGCGATGAGGTTCGCACGAGCCACTGGGTTGCGACCCTCACCTACTCCTATGCCAACGCCCCGATGTCGTCGACGGACCGGCTGGTCAACCCCCTCGGCTTTGCCGTCAGCGAGTACCGCGCCGATCCGGAGGCAATCAATTGATAAGAAAGATCATCCTCGCTACGGCCCTACTTGCCGGAGCCGCCTCGACGGCTACCGCGCTCGAAATTCCGCGCGGCGCGTCACAGGATAGTCGCGTCCGGTTCGTGAACTACCAGCCCTTCAACATTACCAGGATCGTCGGCACCTTGCGCTCCTCTGTGCAGGTCGAATTCGCGGCCGACGAGGAGATCGCGCATGTCGCGCTCGGCAACAGCGTCGCGTGGGAGGTGGCCCCGGCCGGTAACATCCTGTTCCTGAAGCCGCGCGAGAACCAGCCGGTGACGAACATCTCCGTGGTGACGACCCGGCGGGACGGCTCGACGCGCAGCTACCAGATGGAGCTCACCGTTCGCGACGGCTCCGTCGACGTCGGGCAGAACACCTATTTCTATGTGAAATTCCGCTATCCCGGTGATGAAGCGGAACTTCGCCGCCAGCAGGTCGCCGCTCGCGCGTTGGCCAACCAGGCGAAGGAAGCTGACAATGTGCTCGCGCTTCACGAAGCCTATGGCCCGCGCAACTGGCGCTACTCAGCACAGGGACCGCAGGCGCTGGAGCCTCAGAGCGTCTACGACAACGGCAAGGTTACGACGTTCGCCTTTGTCGGGAATCAGGAAATGCCCGCCATCTACATGGAGAATTCCGACGGCTCCGAGAGCTTGGTTCCAAAATCCGTCGATGGCAACCTGGTGATGGTTCACGCTATCAGCCGCAAGTTCATCCTGCGCCGCGGCAAGGACGTGCTGTGCGTCTTCAACGAGGCCTACGACCGTGTTGGCATAAATCCGGACACCAACACGACCTCACCGTCGGTAGAGCGCATCGTCAAGGGCGATGCCGCGGCGCAATAGGGAAGGGGAGACCATGGCCCAGGAAGACGAAACCCGCATTCCCGGTGAGCGCGCCGAAACCGTCACCGGCCGGCGCATCGACAACAGCCCGGTCCTGAAACGAGGCGCGGTTGCGCTCGCCGTCGTGGCGTTCATCGGATTTGCTCTGTGGTCGACGACTGGGAAAAAGGCGAAAGACGACAACGCGCAGCCGGAACGCATCGTCATTCGCCAGACGACGCCCTTCGAAGCCGCCAGGGAGAGGGTCGAGCCGAAGGAGGTCGCCCCCGAGGCGAAGCTCCCGACCCCAGTTGTGGAACCCGTTCCCGAGGAGAAGGACGAATTGCTGGATTCTGCTCGTCGCGCGCCGGTGATGGCCTTCAGTGGCGGGCAGAAAAATGCGACGCAGCGCCGTGAAGCGGACAATTCCGATACTGCTGCGAACAGCAATTTCCTGCCGCTCGACAGCACCATGATGAGCCAGAACCAGCAGAACAGTGATCAACAGCGTTTCGACGGCCTGTTGCGGCCGACGAAGCTCGAAGGTTCTAGGGCCGGGACACTTGGCAATCGTGACTTCATTGTCGCAATGGGGACGTCGATCCCGTGCGTGCTGGAAACCGCGCTCGCGTCGGACCAGCCCGGATTCAGCAGCTGCGTGATCAATCGAGACGTTCTCTCCGACAACGGCAGGGTCGTCCTCATGGAGAAGGGCACACAGGTCGTTGGTGAATGTCGTGGCGGACTGCAACGGGGGCAGAAGCGCCTGTTCGTCTTGTGGAACCGGGCCAAGACGCCGAAGGGCGTGATCGTCACGCTCGCTTCTCCTGCGACCGATGCGCTTGGCCGCGCCGGTGTTGATGGCTACGTCGATACCCATTGGTGGGAACGGTTCGGCAGTGCGCTGCTCCTTTCCATCGTTGGCGATGCGACCAGCTACGCGAACAGCCGCTTGCAGGATAGCGATGTGGATGCGCAAAACACGACCAGCGCCGGCCAACAGGCGGCCGCGATCGCCGTCGAGCAATCGATAAACATCCCCCCGACGCTGAACAAGCATCAGGGCGAACTTGTCTCGATCTTCGTCGCTCGCGATCTGGATTTCTCCGGAATCTATCGCCTACGCGTGACGGAGCCACGCAACCGCATTCTCGATCGGGCGGCGCTGGGGGATTTCGCGCCCGACTCGAAGCTGGTAACGAAGTAGCGCGGCGATGACAGAAGCGCAGGATGCGGCGGTTGTTCGTGAGTTGCTGAGGCCGTTTTCGGCGTTCTTGCAGGATCCCTCACTCTATGAGGTGATCGTCAATCGGCCCGGGCAGGTGCTGACCGAAGGACCCGGTGGGTGGCGGACCCATGATCTTCCGGAGCTTTCCTTCGACAAACTCATGCGGCTTGCCCGGGCCGTCGCCAGCTTTTCACACCAATCCATCGACGAACGACGACCGATCCTGTCAGCGACCCTTCCGGGGCATGAGCGCGTTCAGATTGTTATCCCCCCTGCAACGCTTAAGGGAACGGTGAGCGTTACGATCCGCAAGCCGTCGTCCGTGGATTTTACGCTCGATGATCTGGCCGAAAGACAGTTCTTTGCAGGCACGCGAACCGCTGATACGGAAGCCCCGAGCGACGACGGCCGAATGCTTAGTCTTTACAGCAACGGTCAGATCAAGGAATTCTTGAAACAGGCGGTCGTCTCCCGGAAGAACATCATAATTTCGGGAGCTACGGGATCGGCGAAGACTACCCTCTCCAAAGCCTTGATCAAACACATTCCGGAGGGTGAGCGGATCATTTCGATCGAGGACACGCCGGAGCTCATCATCCCACAACCCAATCATGTGCGGTTGTTCTATTCGAAAGACCGCCAGGGGCTGTCCCATGCAGGGCCCAAGGAGCTTTTGGAATCCAGTCTTCGGATGCGACCTGATCGCATTCTACTTCAGGAACTTCGGGACGGCACAGCGTTCTACTATGTCCGGAACGTCAACTCCGGCCACCCTGGCTCAATTACCACCGTTCACGCCGATTCCGTCACTCTCGCGTTCGAGCAGCTGACACTCTTGATAAAGGAATCGGACGCAGGTCGAGATATGGAACGTGCCGAAATCTTGAACTTGCTGAGAGCATCGATTGACGTCGTTGTTCAATGCAAGCGTTTCGGCGGGGCTTTCCGAGCCACCGAGGTATATTTCCGCACAACGTAATAAAGGTGAGTGCGAAAGCGAGGCGCCCGTTCAGCAATCGCAAACTGCGTAGAACCACCTATATTGCCGGCTAACGGGAAAATGACCGCGCGAGCAATAGTTCCATAAACTACATTATGCAATCTAGGATTGTAGCCGCAAAGTTAGAATGTCCTGTTTCTGGAAAGTTGAAATGTCACACTCCCCGGTCTGACTGAGGCCTGGGAGATTGCAGATGGGATTGATAGCGATGAGCGAGCGCGATCTGCAGCGGATCGAGATTTTGTCGAAGGTGGCCGCCGGCCGGATGACGATGGTGTCAGCGGCGCATATGCTTGATCTGAGCGAGCGCCAGGTGCGTCGGCTGTTGGAGCGGATACGAACTGGCGGCGCGGCGTCGATCCGGCACAAGGCGATCGGCCGGCCATCTAACAACCGGATCAGCGATGGGGTTCGGGATTATGCGATGATGCTGGTTCGTGAACGTTATGCGGATTTCGGGCCGACATTGGCGGCGGAGAAGCTTGCCGAGCGTGATGGCTTGTGTGTGTCGCGAGAGACGCTGCGCAGCTGGATGGTCGATGCCGGACTTTGGTTGTCGCGCAAGCAGCGACGGACGTTTCATCAGCCGCGGCTGCGACGCGAAGCTTATGGTGAGTTGGTGTAGATCGACGGGTCCGAGCACCGCTGGTTCGAGGATCGTGGGCCGCCGTGTTCGTTACTGGTTTTCGTTGATGATGCGACCGGTAAATTGATGCAGTTGCGCTTCGTGCGCTCGGAAAGCGCCTTCACCTATTTCGAGGCGCTGGCGCTCTATCTTGGGCGTCATGGGGCGCCGATTGCCTTCTACTCCGACAAGCATTTGGTGTTCCGGGTGGCGAAGAAGGATGCCAAGGGTGGCCAGGGCATGACCCAGTTCGGGCGCGCGCTTTGTGAGCTAAACATCGAGATTCTCTGCGCAAATTCGAGCCAGGCCAAGGGTCGTGTCGACCGGATGAACCGGACGCTGCAGGACCGGTTGGTCAAGGAGTTGCGGCTTTCTGGCATCGACAGCATGGAGGCCGGCAACGCGTTTTTGCCGGACTTCATGGAGGACTACAATGCACGATTTGCGGTTACCCCTGCCCATTCGGACGATCTGCATCGGCTGCTAAACCTGGCGCCGGATCGGTTGACGGAGATCCTGTGCAAGCGCGAGCAGCGTTATGTCGGATCATAGCTGACTTTTTCGTTCGAGCGCAAGCGGATCATGCTGGAAGAGACCGAGGTGACGCGTGGTCTGGTTGGCCGCTATGTCGAAACCTATGCCTATGCTGACGGTCGGCTGGATGTGCGTTGGAAACGCTATTCCCTGCCCTATCAGGTGTTCGACAAGGAACAGCGGGTAACGCATGCGGCGATCACCGAGAACAAGCGGCTTGGTGACGTTCTGGCCTACATCAAGGAGCTGCAGGATCAGAAGCCTTCGTCGAAGGTAAAGAGCAATAGCGAGAAGATTGGCTATAAACCGCTTGGCCGCAAGCCGGGGCGGAGCAAGGATTTCACGCTTGATCCGGCTGTGGTTGCGCGGCGGGAGAAAGCGTTGTCGCGGGTCGATGCTGCGGAGTGAACGAGCGGCTGGATTGTCTCGAGGCTAAAGCCGAAGGGGGTGTATCCACCACCCGCGCCCGACCACGCTTGCAACCCCGACCAGCCGCATGCTCGGGCGCTGATCGGCGTGCGGATGATGGGCCTGTGACATTCTAACTTTGCACAACGGCGGACATTCCAACTCTCCCGCCACAAGGATTGTTTTCTGGTGAATAAGCACCAAGGTTGTCGTATCCGGCCGTCATGCAGGCAAGAAAGTACGACGCGGCGGAGAGAATGATGAAGGAGAAAGAACAGCGTCCCCCAATTCAAACACCCACATCATCAGATACGCTAGCGTATTTTCGGAATGTTGGACGAGTAGCGAGACCTAGCCCACAATCACCACGCTTACTTTCTGCACTGTCTAATCAGCATTGCATTTATCAAAGCGGGTGACCTCCTGGTTAGTGAAGCAACTAAATCTCTAGATGACAGCGCCAGTGACGTTGCATCCGAAAGCCGGGATGATTGAGCATAGTGGTGCCGAGAATTGCATTTCCACGAGTTGCTTTGATAGCAGTGGCCGACAGGCCCTAAGCGCGTAGGTTGAAGGGTCACTGGTTCCGCAAGGTGCGCCAGTACTTAGTATCTTATGGGGACGAACCGTTGCCCCAAGCGCGAGACGTGGCTACTCACGCCAACGTCTCGCGAAACTCAAGCCCAGGCTATCGCGTGACCAAGTCCGCGCCGAACCATTTCAGACTGATCGCCTTCAGCGTGCCATCTTCCGAAATGGCCTGAATGGCGCCGTTGAACTTTTCTGTCAGAACCGCGTCATCTTTCCTGAGACCTATCCCGACGCCGGGTCCGAACACTCCGCCCGAGATGCGCGGCCCGTAGAGTTGGGCCGAGTCTCCATCATTGGATTCCAAGAACGCCTTCCAGACGGAAAAGTCCGCCAAACCGCCATCGATCCGACCAGCTACGAGATCAAGATTGAGGCTGTCCTGCTTGTCGTAGCTGCGAACCTCGACAGCGTCGCCAAAGTAATCCCTGACAAATACCTCAGCGTTTGTAGAGCCCTGCACACCGATTGACCGCCCTTTCAGGTTTTCCTTCAGGTCCGCCAAGACGCGCTTGCTGGCGTCCGTTTTTGTTGTGAGATCGAGCTTCGAGGCGCTCTCCATCGTCGGAAGGTCGACCGCTTTTGAAACAACGAAATAGTTGGAGGTCAGTGCATAGGGCTCCGAGAAGGAAATGATCTGTTTGCGCTTCTCGGTTATCGACATTCCGGCCATGATGGCATCGTATTTTCCGACCGTCAGAGCGGGAATGATCCCATCCCAGGCTTGGGTGACAAATTCGCATTTGAGGTTCGCCCGCACACAGAGCGCTACGCCGACATCGATATCGAAGCCAACTGGCTCCCCGGACGCATCGACCGAGTTCCAGGGAGGGAAAGCCCCCTCCGTGGCAATTCTGATCGTCTTGGCATCCTCGGCCTTGGCCATTCCGGCCAAGATACTCAGAACGACAGTAAAGACAGTGATTTTCGGGATGTTCATCTGGTTCCCCTTTCTGGGTTTTCGATGTGGTTTCAGGTGTAGATTCTCGGAATGTGATCGCGCAGGCCCGCATAGATGCCGACGACATCGGTCCCCCAAACCGCCGCAATTTCCTCATGTGTGATGACTTCGTCTCCCTGCCTGCCGAGCAGCACGACCTTGTCACCGAAGCGGGCATCGGGGGCGTTCGAGAGATCAATTCGCACGTGTTCGAGATGAGCCGGCGGCAAGAGACGGGCTCGCGTACCGCCTACGAGCGCTTCAGCACCAGGCGGAACCTGCCGGGGGAGGCCGTCACCCCATCCCATGCCAAGAACACCGAGCTTCATCCCCGACCGAAAGCCTGGGAGGTCGGGGACCGGACCAAGGGAGGCATCGACGTGTTTAACAGCGACGACCGTAGTGCAAATCGTTTTCAATGCCTGTTGCAAGACAACACGGCGGACAGGTGCATGACTTTCCGGTAACCCAACAAATAGCGCACCCGGATCGACAGCGTCCATGTCCATTTCCGGATAGGTGAGAACGCCCTCCGTGCTCGACATCATGGCGATGACGGGTCGGTCTCCACGCACCTCGGCCTCGGCGAGGATCGCCCGCATCCGGTGGAGTTGGATCCCCGCCTCGGATGATTTTGAGGTTGGAAGCTCGCTCATGTGTGCATAGATTCCATCGACCTGCACGTCGGAGTATGCGTTCGCCGCCGCAAGCAGTGGACCTGCATCCTGTGGCGATGCCCCCGCACGAAAGAAGCCCAAGTCGACCTTGATGAAGACGCGGGTCTTTGTCATCGCCGCGCGCCAACGCTCCAGTTCATCGACGCTGGAGACGCTCACGAGGATCGGCCGCCAGGTCCATATCCGTTCGCCCGGCTTATGGTCGATGATCGCGGCGCGGGCGCGCTGGGGGCTTTCCTCGCGTCGGACGCCGGTCACGCTGATGATTGGCAGCCGCGTGAACCGGCGTTTGAGTTTCGCATGAACTTTCGAGGTTTTGAGCTCGGACGTGCAAAACCGCATCGCCGGCGTGCTCCAGCAGGGGACGAGCGTCACCGTGCTGAGGTTTTCGTAGCGCGCGACATTGGACCGCCAACGGCTTTCCCACCGGTGCAACAATCCGCCTTGCTTGCGGCGGACGACGACGAGCTCGGCGCCGAGATGGTCGGATAGCCGCTCACAGGTCGGAAGCGAATCCGCCCATTCGACGGAACCAAGGTCGGCATGGATGAGCAGACGAGGGCCGGTATGGCCGATGCGATCGAGATGTTCAAAGGTCGCCATGGCGGCAGCCTGGCTGTCCTTGCCGCCGGACACGCCAATCGCCACGGCGGCGCCCTGAGCGAGCAGATCCGAAATCTCCGGCGTGATGGAAATGCGGCGGATGGCCGAGATCGACGATACAACGAATGGCAGGGCGATCTGAGGGATGATCGCGCAACTTGCTGAGGGGCGGTGTTGCGGTGGGCAGGCAGGATGATCTGGTTTGCGGTGAGGTTGAAGGTGATCGGGCATGATGCGGCTCCTTGGCGGGCCGGCCGGATGCTCTCTCCAGCCTCCCAGCCCGCCTCCTCCGGCCAGCCCTCCTCTTCCTCCCTTACCGCCGCGCCGTTCCCGTTTCCCGGCCACCTGCACAGACGTCTAGGTTCTGAAAAGTCGCGGGTTGTGGGGGGAGCTGCGAAGAAATTTCAGGACAAATTAAACGAGATGCCATGTCGTTCACCCCGAAGCGGTACGCGCCGCTTCGGGGCGTGGAAACCCCTGTGAACAGTTGATGCTGGCCGATACAGCATCACACTCCTTGACCTTTTGGTCGGGGAGCCTGGCGCTATGTCCGGGTTCTCCGAACTAAAAGCTCAGGGCCGTTACACACGGTTTCCAACACCCCGATCATGGGGTCAATGAGCATTGGAAGGCGGGGGCGCACCGCCGAAACTGCTTCAGGGGGAAACCGTTGGCTGAAGGACTTGCCTATACTTTTTACACCTATTCCGAGGCCGCGCTTCCTCTCGAGGAGCGCTGGAAACCCACTGGGCTGCGGGACATCTTTTTTGTCGATCTCGAAGAGGCAAGACGCACGGTGCTCGCCATGCGCGAGGACTTTGCGGCAGATCCAGACATGGAGTGGACGAGCACGAAAATCGAAAAGGTGGTGACCGTGCCGATCTCGCATTCCAACATCTTGTTATTGCTGAACAGCGGCCCCGGCGCCTTTGTTGCAGACTACGAGATCCTTGAGACAATCGCTTGATCGATTTGCCGCGTCTCACCGATGCGGTTAGCGGGACGCTTTGTCGGCTGGATCGGCAGGAGTTCGAGATGCGTTTGTCCGCGAACCTGCCGTCTGAATAATCGCGTGGCAGTCATTATCCGGACTGGCGAGGATATGAAAACGAGGATATGATAATATCCTCGAAAGGATATGCTGCCATGCCGCTCTATATCAAAGACCCCGAGGTCGACCGGCTCACGGAGGAGCTTATCAGCATCACCAAATCCAGCAAGGTGGATGCGGTCAAAGCTGCGCTGAAGCACGAGATCGCAAAACGCAGAGCCGACCTTCCCGTCCGTGAGCGGCTTGCAAAGTCCCTCGCCATGGCCCGCGAGGCCGGTGCCTTTGCGCGCGGCGATCACAAGCAGGAAACCGACGAGATGTGGGGCGAGGACTGATGCTCTTCATCGACGCCTCGGTTGTCGTTGCCATTCTCGCCGACGAAGAAGACGCCTCCACCCTGATCGATCGGCTCGAGCAGGACGGCGGTCCCTACTACATCTCGGCGGTCGTACGAATGGAAGCGACGCTGTCGCTCACGCGGCGGCTAGCCGAGGCAGCGGGCCGCGACAAGCCTGCAACTCCTCAAATGCTGGATACTGCACGCCGTCTGGTCGATCAGTTCATTTCCGACCTGGACTGCAAGGAAGCGATGATTTCCGGCGACGTAGGCGCCAAGGCCCTCGATGCCGCGCAGCAGTTCGGCAAGATCATGAACCATCCCGCCAGGCTGAACATGGGCGACTGTTTCACCTACGCCTGCGCGCGGGCTTACCGCACCCGCATCGCCTTCAAGGGTGACGACTTCACCTACACCGATCTTGGATGGCATTGCCATTAGAATTCATTCGGGCGGCCCCTTACTAGGGATGATGATCTCCCCGTCGGCTAATGAAAATTCCGGCTTTTCACCTTCAGCCGGTCGATCAACAAATCCGGGATGAAGATATCGCGCGCCGGCGCGGCGGCCTTCGGCCGGTCCCGTGAATCCGGCGCCCCGTTCCCATGCGCGAACTCGTCACCCCGCCCATGCGGGAGCGGAAAGGCCTCTCCTCGCTCCCCCAGTTGGCCAAGATCATCGGAAAGATCGAACAGTCGCTGTGCGACGAGATGCACGACGTCGCCTTCTCGCTGGATCTTACCATTGATCGCCAGCATCGAGGCGGAAAGGACAAGCCGGCGCTGGCGCTCGAATAGCGTCGGCCAGACGACCGCGTTGACGATGCCGGTCTCGTCCTCGATCGTCATGAACATAACACCCTTCGCCGAACCCGGCCGCTGGCGCACAAGCACGAGCCCACCGGTCATCAACCATCGGCCATCCCGGGCAGCCATGGCTTCGGCGCATGTGACCATCCGTTTCTCGCGAAGGTCACTGCGCAAGAAGGCAACCGGATGTTGGCGGAGAGTAAGGCCGGTATGGGAATAGTCCTCAACAACCTCGTGTCCAGCCCTCATCGAGGGCAAAGCAACCGAGGGCTCCTGCACTTCAGCAAACTGGCGCGCCTCGCGCTCGGCGGCCGCGGCCCACAGCTCGAGCGGTTCGTCGCGCAAGGCTTTAATTGCCCATAGAGCGTCACGGCGCTGGAGCTGCAACGACGGCAAAAAGGCATCCGCTTCGGCAAGCGTGACGAGGGCAGCCGTCGGCACACCAGATCGCCGCCACAGATCATCGGCTGAGGCGAATGGCTCGTCGGCACGCGCGGCCACAATCCGCGCGGCATCCGCGGTCGCGAGCCCTTTGACCATTCGCATGCCAAGGCGAACGGCGCAGAGGCGGCTTCCTTCGATCTCCTCGAGCGTGCAGTCCCACCGGGAGGCGTTGACGCAGACCGGTCTGATTTCAACGCCATGCGCCCGCGCATCCGAAACGATCTGGGCCGGCGCATAAAATCCCATTGGCTGCGAGTTCAAAAGCGCCGCGCAGAAGGCGTCCGGGTGATGGCATTTCACCCAGCTCGACGCATAGGCAATCAAGGCGAAGCTGGCCGCATGGCTTTCTGGAAAGCCATAGGACCCGAACCCCTCCAGCTGCGAGAATGTCTGCTCTGCAAATTCGGCCGTGTAGCCGTTCTTCACCATGCCAGCGACGAGCTTGTCCTTGAACCGGCTGACTCCGCCGGAGAACTTGAAGGTCGCCATGGACTTCCGCAACTGGTCCGCCTCGCCGCCGGTGAAGCCAGCACAAACCATCGCCACCTTCATCGCCGACTCTTGAAACAACGGAATGCCAAGGGTCTTCGAAAGCACCGCCTCCAGTTCCGGCGTTGGATAGTCGACCGGCTCCTTGCCCTCCCGCCGGCGCAGATAAGGATGCACCATGTCGCCCTGGATCGGACCCGGCCGGACGATCGCCACCTGGATAACGAGGTCATAGAAGGTTTGCGGCTTCAGCCGCGGCAGCATCGACATTTGTGCGCGGCTTTCAATCTGAAAGGTGCCGAGCGTGTCGGCACGACGGATCATGGCATAGGTCCGTGAACATTCGGACGGGATCGAAGCGAGGTCGCGAACGTCGCCCTTGTGCTCGGCCATCAGGGCAAAGGCCTTGGACATGCAAGTCAGCATGCCGAGCGCGAGCACGTCGACCTTCATGAACTTCAGCGCCTCGATGTCGTCCTTGTCCCATTCGATGACCTGGCGATCGTCCATACGCGCTGGCTCGATCGGCACGAGATCGTCGAGACGGTCATGGGTCAGGACAAAACCACCGGGATGCTGACCGAGATGGCGCGGTGCGCCCATCAGCTGCTGCGCCAATTCCAGCGTTAACATCAGCCGGTAATCGGCAGCGTTTAGATTGTTCTCTCGAATCTGGCGCTCGGATACTCCCTCCGACCAGCCCCAAACTCCGGACGATAGTTGCCCGATCATGTCTTCCGGCAGGCCCAGTGCCTTGCCAACGTCACGCAAGGCGCCCTTTGCCCGATAGCGGGTGACGGTCGAACAGAGGGCGGCTCGGCTCCGACCGTAGGTCTCGAAGATCCATTGGATGACCTCTTCGCGTCTCTCGTGTTCAAAGTCGACGTCGATGTCCGGCGGTTCATCTCGCTCTTGGCTGATAAAGCGCTCAAAGAGGAGGTCGTTCATATCAGGATCGATAGAGGTCACGCCGAGGCAATAACAGACAGCGGAATTGGCGGCAGAGCCTCTACCCTGGCAAAGAATACCCTTCGATCGGGCAAACCGAACGATCGAGAAAACCGTGAGGAAATATGGCGCGTAGTTCATGATCCTGATCAACTCGAGTTCGTCGAGCAGAGATTTACGAACCTTGTCCGGTACGCCTTCGGGGTAGCGACTGGCCGCCCCCTCCCACGTGAACTTGACCAACGACTGCTGCGGATCGAGGCCAGGCACAATGGCCTCCTCCGGGTACTGGTATTGCAGTTCCTTGAGATCGAACTTGCAACGCTCCACAATCTCGCGGCCGCGGGCTAGCGCTTCCGGATATTCGTTAAAGAGCCGATGCATCTCCTCCGGCGCCTTCAGAAAACGATCGGCATGACGTTCACGGTCAAAGCCTACGTCGTCGATGGTCGAGCGGGTGCGGATGCAAGTTACGACATCCTGCAACTGCCGACGGCCAGGTTCGTGGAACAAGACATCGTTGGTGACGACGGTTCTGACCCTTTGGCGTGCCGCCATCGTAGCGATGCCATGCAAGCGCAGCTTGTCGTTCGGCCGGCGACGCAGGCAGACGCTCACATAAGCGCGATCACCGAACAGTTCGGCCATCTTGCGAAGCTGCACGCCGCAGGTCTCGTCGGCTTCGTCCGGCACGAGCACGCCGATCATGCCGGCGGCATGGTCGGCGACATCTGCGAAATCAATCAGGCAATTGCCTTTGCCGCCGCGGCTCTTGCCGAGGGACAGCAACCGGGTCAGCCGGGAATAGGCTGGCCGGTCCATGGGATAGACGAGGAGCGACATGCCGTCGGTGAGGTCCAGGCGGCAACCGACGACCAGTCGGACGCCGGTGGTCTTGGCAGCCTCCCAGGCGCGCACAATGCCGGCGAGGCTGTTGCGGTCGACGACGCCGAGCGCGTCGATGCCAAGCGCGGCGGCCGTAGCGAATAGCTCGTCAGCGCTGGATGCCCCGCGCAGAAACGAGAAATGCGTCGTGACTTGCAGTTCGGCATAGCGCGTCATCCGAACACCCCATGCACAAACCAAAAGTGGGAGCCGGTTTCCGCATCGATGCCGTCGCCAGCACGATAAACCCAGTAGCGCTCACCAAGCTCATCCTCGACCACGAAATAGTCCCTCACCGCCTGGAACTCGCGTGGTCTCCGCCACCACTCACCAAAAATCCGCTCCGGCCCGTCGGCGCGCACGACCTTCCGCCGCTTGCCCCGCCAAGTGAAGACCGCCGGTGGCTGGTCCGGCAGAAGTGCGATGACCTCGATGCGTTCGGGGTTTGCGAAAAGCCGTGTCGGGCGCGGCCATTTCACCGCCCATGCCTCACCGATGTCAGGCGCGGTCGCGGCGATGCGGCGAACCGAACGCTCCGGCACATCCGACGCGACAGGTGCAACGCGGAACAGGCGATGGCCACGATTGCCGAGAATGTCGACCAGCGGTGAAATGTCCGCGACCTCCTCCTCGATGAGCGATGAGGCGACCTGCCGCTCCTCCAGCGGCTCGGCGAAGACCGCTACAAGCAACAGCTTCTCGATGCCAAAGCCGGGATCGATCGTCTCGATGCGGTCGCAGAGCAGCTTCGACAGGCGCGCCGGATCGCGGACAGGTTTGGCAAGACCAGCACGCAGATGCTGCCTGGTGTTGTCGACGCGATGGATGAAGAGGTCGCAGCGCCGCGCGCCGAGGCCGTCTTCCGCAAGACGGGAGGAGAGTTGGCCGACCAGCCGACGGACATATTTGGCGATCGTTTCCGGCGCGCCGATAGGTTCGGCGAAATTCTTCGCAACCTCGACCAGCTCCGGCGTGCGGATCGGCTCAATCGGTTCGGCGACCCGCCCGAAAATCTGGTCCAATCGGCGCGCAGGCTCTGGCCCGAACCGCAAGGTTACCGGCGCGCGCGGCATGGCCGAAAGCTGACCAACCGTATCGATGCCAAGAACACGCAGGCCCTGGATTGTCTCTGCCGGCAGCCGTAGAGCGACAATCGGCAGATCGATGACCGCCTTTGGCACATCGCCCGTCGGCACGACGGTTGTTTCGGCCGAAAGCAGCCGCGCGAGCGCATGCGCGGCACCCCAGGTGTCGGCAACGGCGGCGCGTGTGGTCAGCCCCCGCCCCCTCAGCACGTTGACGAGGCCGGAAACCAGAAGCGCCTCTCCGCCACGCAGATGATCGGCCCCTTCGGTGTCTATGACGAGACCGTCGGCGCCATCGACGGCGACGACCGGGCTATATTGTCGGAGCGCCCAGAGCGCGAGCCGTTCGAGTGCGGCGGCATCCTCACCTGGCGCTGCGTCGACCATCAGAAGATCCGCCACCATGGCCTGTGCCTTGCTGGCCGGCATTCCCACGCGAAGACCGAGCTTCAATGCGGCGGTGTCGGCGGCAGAAATCCAGCGCTTTGAGCCGCTGCGGGCAACGACGACCAGCGGCTTGTCAGCCGGCAAGGCTTCGCCCGCGTGTCGTCTGATCCGCTCGGTCGGGAGCTGTGGGAAGTAGACAGATACGACCCTTGGCATCGGGGGCTCCAATTTCAAATTCGGCGCATTCGCCCGCCTTCACCCGCATCAATTCCGCCAACCAGCGGGCCCTCCCCACGCCCGCGACCGGCAATCTTTCCGATGGCAGCGTGCTGATGCGCCACCGCGTCGTCGAGGCCGTCGGCTGCCCATAATCCAAGGCCTCATTCTGTCGTCGCCAGCGTCGGAGCACGATGCCCATGGCGCCCGTCTTCTCGGCGGCGAGTTGCAGGCGTCGCGACGCGTTCATCGGCAGCCTGACCAGTTCGCCGACGACTGCTGCAAGTCCGCCAAAGGATAGTCCCTCCTCCATCGCTGACAGCGCTTCTTCCTCCCGGTCGCTTTCGCAGAAGACGACACGGTCCGGATGGAGCCCGGCCTGAGCAACCGCTGGAAAAAACAAGTCCGGACGCGTCATGCACCAGAGCACCTTGCCCCGCGCTCTGGCGGCAACGCCCGCAACAAAGAGCGCAGCCGCGGCCCCGTCGACCGTTCCCCCTCCGCCGCCGGCGACCTCATGGAGAGAACCGAAGGCAAGCCCTCCTCCGGGCAAGGCCCGATCGACCTCCGCAACGCCGAAAGGCAGAACCTGCTTTGCGCGTTGCGGACCGCCTTCGAGCTGGCCGATGCGCTCGCGTAGCTCCGCCAGGACAGGGTTTAGCGCAGGGTTGGCCACGGCGGATTTGTTGCTCCTTGAGGGTTTGCAGCGGTTCTCTAAGCTGATATGTTCATTATTTGTTCCGATTGCTCAACTGAGTCAATCGGGCCTCCGGTCCTGAAATTGTTTCTCGGCTAAGTTCTTGAAACGAATCCCTTAGCTGCATCAAGGAGATATCCAGCGATCGGAGGGGTAGGAAATTTTTCTTAGGCATGCTGGGGACAAATGACGGCTGCGCATCTCGAAAAGCTCAACGACCGGCAACGCGAAGCCGTCGAGCATGGCATTGGCCTGCCGGATGGAAAAATCGGCGGCCCGCTGCTGATCATTGCCGGCGCGGGCAGCGGCAAAACCAACACGCTTGCACACCGCGTCGCGCACCTGATCGTCAACGGCGCCGATCCACGCCGAATCCTGCTGATGACGTTTTCGCGGCGGGCAGCATCCGAGATGGCGCGCCGGGTGCAGCGCATCTGCCGCCAAGTGCTGGGCGAAAACGCCGCCATCATGACAGATGCGCTTGCCTGGGCTGGAACGTTTCATGGAATCGGTGCGCGGCTCCTGCGCATGTATGCCGAGCAGATTGGCCTCAACGTCGATTTCACGATCCACGACCGCGAGGACAGCGCGGACCTGATGAACCTCGTGCGGCACGAGCTCGGCTTTTCCGCAAAACAGACGAGGTTTCCGACGAAGGGCACCTGCATCGCGATTTATTCGCGCGTGGTCAATTCTCAGGTCTCGATCAAGGAGCTTCTGAAATCCTCCTATCCCTGGGTACTCGAATGGGAGGAAGAGTTGAAGCAGCTCTTCGCCGCCTATGTTGAGGCCAAACAGACACAGAACGTCCTGGATTACGACGACCTGCTGCTCTACTGGGCGCAAATGGTTTCCGAACCCGAGCTGGCCGAGGACGTCGGCAACCGCTTCGATCACATTCTCGTCGACGAATATCAGGACACCAATCGCCTACAGGCGTCGATCCTGATGTCGCTGGCGCCGGGCGGCCGCGGCCTGACCGTCGTCGGTGACGATGCGCAATCGATCTATTCCTTTCGCGCGGCGACCATCCGCAACATCCTAGATTTCCCGCAGGAATTCTCGCCGAAGCCGGCCGACGTCATCACGCTCGACCGCAACTATCGTTCGACTCAGCCGATCCTGGCCGCCGCCAACGCGGTCATCGAACTGGCGCGGGAGCGCTACACGAAAAACCTCTGGACCGACCGTGCATCTGAGCAGCGGCCGGTGCTTGCCACGGTCAAGGATGAGATCGACCAGGCCGCCTATATCGTGGAGCAGGTGTTAACGAACAGAGAGGTAGGCGTCACGCTGAAGCAGCAGGCCGTGCTGTTTCGAACGTCAAGCCATAGCAGCGCGCTTGAGATCGAACTCACCCGGAGAAACATCCCCTTCGTCAAATTCGGTGGCCTGAAATTTCTCGACGCGGCCCATGTGAAGGATTTGCTGGCCGTCATGCGGTTTGCGCAAAATCCGCGCGACCGCGTTGCCGGTTTTCGGGTCCTGAAACTGCTACCCGGCATCGGGCCACAGACGGCAGGCAGGATCCTTGACACGATAGCAGCCGATCCGGAGCCGTTGCAGTCGTTGGCCGAAATTCCGCCGCCAGCAAAAACCGGCGACGACTGGCCCGCCTTCATCACGCTGGTCACCGCGCTCCGCAAAGGCGCGGCTGGCTGGCCGGCGGAGATCGGGACGGTGCGGATGTGGTACGAGCCTCATCTCGACCGCATTCATGAGGATGCCGACACCCGCAAAGACGATCTTATCCAACTCGAGCAGATCGCCAGCGGCTATGCCAGCCGCGAGCGCTTTCTCACAGAGCTGACCCTTGATCCACCGGACGCGACCAGTGACCAGGCCGGCGTGCCTCTGCTGGATGAGGATTATCTGATCCTCTCGACGATCCATTCGGCCAAGGGACAGGAGTGGCGTGCGGTGTTCATGCTCAACGTCGTCGACGGCTGCATTCCGTCCGACCTCGGCACCGGCACCACTCCCGAGCTCGAAGAGGAGCGCCGCCTGCTTTATGTCGGTATGACGCGAGCGCGGGACAATCTCACCCTGGTTACGCCGCAGCGCTTCTTCACGCACGGTCAAAATGCCCAGGGCGATCGGCATGTTTATGCGTCGCGCACCCGCTTCATTCCGGCCACGCTGCTGCAGTATTTCGAGACCACGAGCTGGCCGAAGGTCTCGGCCGCAGCCGGCGAGCGCAGTGCAAAACAGATCCGCATCGACGTCGGCGCCCGAATGCGCTCCATGTGGAAATGAGATGAGCGAGGCCCTAGCATCACAAATGAGAAAGATCATCCATGTCGACATGGATGCCTTCTATGCGTCGGTTGAGCAGCGCGACAATCCGGAACTTCGGGGCAAACCGGTCGCTGTCGGCGGCTCTGCGGCGCGCGGTGTCGTTGCCGCGGCGAGCTATGAAGCGCGCGCCTACGGCGTGCGATCCGCCCTACCCTCAGTGACCGCCAAACGGCGGTGCCCAGACCTTATCTTCGTACCGCCGCGTTTCGACACCTATCGCGCGGTCTCCGCTCAGATCCGAGAGATCTTTGCCGAACACACAGACCTGATCGAACCGCTGTCCTTGGACGAAGCCTATCTCGACGTGACCGAAAACAAGCAGGGCATTCCAGTCGCCACCGAGGTTGCGACGATCATCCGGGCGCGTATCAAGGAGGTCACCGGCCTCAACGCATCCGCCGGCATCTCCTATTGTAAATTCCTGGCCAAGATGGCGTCGGATCTCAACAAACCCAATGGCCAAGCAGTAATTTCGCCCAAGAACGGACCGGCCTTTGTCGAAGCGCTCGCGGTCAAGAAATTTCATGGTGTAGGCCCGGCGACGGCCGCCAAGATGGAACGGCTTGGCATCCTGACTGGTGCGGATCTCAGGTCGAAACCGCTTGCCTGGCTCCAAGAGCGTTTCGGCAAGTCTGGCACATGGTATTACAATATCTCCCGCGGCATCGATAACCGCGCCGTCCAACCGGATCGGCCACGCAAGTCTGTTGGCGCCGAGGATACCTTCATAGTCGATATCGTCGATCTGGCCGCCGCCCGTGCCGAAATCACACCGCTTGCCGCCAAGGTCTGGCGCCATTCCGAGGCAAAGGGTCTCCATGGGCGGACGGTGACCCTGAAAGTCAAATATGCCGACTTCCAGATCATCACCCGTAGCAGGACGACATCAACACCCATCATGAGGTTGGACGATCTCGAGGCCGTCGCGCAATCGCTCCTTGAGCCCTTGTTCCGAGTGCCCAAGGGCATTCGTCTCCTCGGCGTCACGCTATCTTCTTTCATTGACGAAGAGGAAACCGAAACGGACCAGTTGGAGTTAGAGATCTAGCCGCGCCTACAGTCTGCAAATCCAGACGAGGTGCCTTACATTGCCAATTCGACGCGCCGCAACGCTGTGTCGATGCCGGTCCTTCGGAGGAACCATGTGCAACGATTACCGCCTGATGGTCGAACTTGCCTCGGTGATCGAGGGGTTCGAACACCTGAAGATCAAGATCCGATTTCCCGAGGGCCGTCCCAATATCGAGGCACGCGAGGATATCAAGATAACCGACACCGCGCCGATTGTCCGTACAGTCGACGGCGAGCGCGGCGCCGGCGAACTCGTCCAGCGACGATGGAGTTGGCCGAGCCCGACCAGAAAGCCGGTCTACAACTTTCGCTCCGAAGGCCGCGAGTTCACCTCGAACCGATGCCTGATTGTCGCCGATGGATTCTACGAGTTCACCACGCCAGTCGACCCGAAAAAGAAGCGAAAGGATAAATGGCTATTCCGCAAGATCGGTGAACCGATCTTTGCCATTGCCGGCATATGGCGCGAGACGCAGGACGTCGGCGAGGCGTTCACGATGCTTACGATGGAACCCGCGCCGGACATCGCTCCCTATCACGACCGTCAGATCGTCATCCTCGAACGCGACACCTGGGCTGATTGGCTCGATCCTTCTGTTTCCGCGAAATCGCTGATCAAGCCGCTCCCGGAAGGTTCTTTCTCCGTTGAGCAGGTGGGGTGATACCTTACTCCTCTCCTAAGAGTCATGCCTATTAAGGGCGCTCGCCTTTGCGAGCGACCTGCCTAAGTAACTGCGATCTTTGTTGTTCACGCCTTAGCTGTCGGCCGCCAGTCGCTCCTAAAGGAACTTTTGTACTCACTCCCTGTTTCCTGGACGAGTGCCGAGCGGCAAGGAGATCGCGTGAAGATCGCCACTTACAACGTCAACGGGGTGAACGGCCGGCTACCGGTGCTGCTCCGATGGTTGAAGGAAGACTTACCCGACATCGTCTGCCTGCAGGAACTGAAATCACCAGACGATCGTTTCCCGCGCGGGGAACTGGAACGGGCCGGCTATGGAGCGGTCTGGCACGGCCAAAAGAGTTGGAACGGTGTCGCGATTCTGGCCAAAGGTGTGGTCCCTCTTCTGACGCGCCGCGGACTGCCGGGCGATCCGGACGATACGCACAGCCGCTACATCGAAGCCGCCATCAATGGGATCCTCGTCGGCTGCCTCTATCTCCCAAATGGCAATCCCGCGCCCGGCCCGAAGTTCGACTATAAGCTACGATGGTTCCGGCGCCTTCATGCCTATGCAGCGGAACTGATTGATCTCGGCATTCCCGCTGTAATTGCTGGAGACTACAATGTCATGCCAACGGATATCGATGTTTATGCGCCGGAGCGTTGGCGCGACGACGCGCTGTTTCGCCCTGAGGTTCGCAGGGCCTATGCCGATCTCGTCGCGCAAGGGTGGACCGATGCGATCCGCCATCTTCATCCCGATGAGCGCATCTACACCTTCTGGAAATATTGGCGGAACTCCTTCGAGCGCGATGCAGGTCTGCGTATAGACCACTTCCTGCTCAGTCCGAATATTGCGCCATGGCTGAGATCGGCTAGCGTTCGGCGGACTCCGCGAAGCTGGGAGCACACCAGCGATCACGCCCCTGTTATAATTGAGATCGACCCGCCAAACGACGCCGACTAATTTCTGCCTGTCTAGAGATCGGCGCTCGCAGTCCTATCGCCCGCTTTGGCTCTCATGTGACGGCAATCTGGTCGATGTCTGCAGTCTGCGATACCTAGCGGGCACTCCTGTGAGCCGGTGCGGCCTAACCCTCAGTCGCTACCGCTATCCGTTTAAGGGACCGTCATCGTTCACATCCTTATAATCAGAAACTTCAGATCGCACTCGCCGTGACGGAAGGCGTGTTCTGCCCGCAGCCGAAGTCGAAACCCGGCCGGAACCTCGCGCACTATCTTGTGTGGACAATAGCGAGGAATAGGCACTTGGCCGGGGCGGAGCTACAGGTTTTCCGCTAGCGCCCGTCGTGGTCTTCCGGTGTGTACCGTACGCTAGCGTACATACGGTTTTAACGTTGCCTTCAGCAAGCCAACCTACTCTCCGGGCTCCAGCGCTTGTCGCGAGGCATGATGCCGTCTGGCTGCCCGATGACCGAGGCCACTCTCGCTCTACGGAATTGTCTATGGCTAGCAGCCCACGGCCTCAGTTGCGTCCTCTTACCGTCATCGTTACCAGTCTTGCCATCTTGCTCACGCTCGGTGGACTTGGATATGTTGTGTCCGGCTCAATCCAGTTCATGGCGACGTCGGCGGACCGGATGGACGACGCCCGTGCCCTGTCAGCAGCGAAGGCAGCTTTGGCCGCTTTGAAGAAGCAGCTTAGTGCTACCGTAAGGGACAACGCGTATTGGGACGACGCCTATGAATCGCTGGAGAATGGGGGGGCCAAAAACTGGGCGTCTGAAAACTGGGGCGCCACGACGGCAGACTATCCGCTCTATGATACAGCGCTCGTGGTCGAGCCTGATGGCAGGTCACTTGTCGCGTTTCATAAGGGCGTGGAATTTAACGACGCTGACGTGAACAGCTTTTTCCTCGGGAATCTCGTCGATGTCATCGCAGCCGCGCGACGCGCCGGCTATGCGGCTGAAACACTTCCTGTCGCCTTCGTGGACACTCGGGACGGCATAGCCTTGATCGGCGCAGCGGCGGTACAGCCATCAAAACATCCGGCTTTTGATATGAATGCCGCGAAGGTTCTGGTGTTCGCCAAGCTGCTAAGTCAGAGTGTCGTAGCCGAGATTGCCGAGACATACGATATCGCGGGTCTGACGTTAAGTGACGACGTCGGAAGCGAATCCATGCTCCATGCTGATGTTTTGGACATTCATAATCGGGACATCGCCAGGGTTACTTGGCCGCCGGCGCACCCAGGCTCAGCGAGCTATCAGCAGGTGCGGCGTACTGTAGTGGCATCGGGGATCATTCTTACGGCTTTGCTGGCAGCCGTCGCCATTTGTGGAGCTGTCTTTTTGAGAGCAATTCTCAACAGCGAACGCGCGGCGCAGTACGAGGCTAAGCATGATGCACTTACAGGTCTTTGGAACAGGGCCGGATGTCTCGAACGGCTTGATGCGGCGTTGGCTTCCAACGGTGGAAATCACACAACCCTACACGTTCTCGATCTCGATGGCTTCAAACCCGTGAACGACGCATGGGGCCATCTCGTTGGCGACCAACTCATAAAGGCAGTGGCGACGCGACTCTTGAGCAACCTCCCAACGACCGTAACGGTGGCGCGCCTCGGCGGAGATGAGTTCGCGGTCGTTGATAACACGTCTGCACTCGAACTCGGATCAAGTGCACTATCGCAGTCGATCATCGACACGATGGCAACGCCATTTTTGATCGACGGCAGGATTATCGAGATTGGCGGCAGTGTTGGATGGGCGTGCTTGGATACTAAGCGGCAGGAAGGCAGCGAGCTGCTCAGGCGCGCCGACCTAGCACTATACCGAGCCAAGAGCCTTGGGCGCGGTATCGCGGTCAACTACGACCCGTCTTTAGACGAAGAAGCTGGACGCCATTCGGAACTTGAGCAGGAATTGAGACGTGGTCTCAAGGCAAACGAAATTAGCGTCGTTTTCCAACCACTAGTCGAAGCGTCTACGCGTAGGCTCAGCGGCGTAGAAGCGTTAGCCCGCTGGAGCAGTCCTATTCGCGGCTCCGTTCCACCGGACGTCTTCATTCCAGTGGCGGAGAAGGCTGGTTTAATCGATCAACTTGGCCTCCAGGTCCTGAGAACAGCGCTTCGCGAAGGCATGCGGTGGCATAGTATCGGGATCGCGGTCAATGTCTCACCGCTACAGCTGAGGAACCCTTATTTTTGCCGCCAGGTAAGAGACGCTCTTGCAGAATCCGGCTTCGATCCCGCACGGTTGACAATTGAGGTCACGGAGGGGGTATTCATATCCAATCCCGGCCAAGCAAAGCGTGCATTCGACGGGCTGCGCGCTCTCGGCGTCAAGATCGCTCTCGACGATTTTGGATGCGGGTATGCAAGCATTGGCACACTGCGGGAATTTGGTTTCGACAGCATGAAAATTGATCGTTCGCTTGTTACTGGGTTGAGCGGCGACAACAATGCAGGGGCCGTATTTCAAGCCACCGTGGCTCTTGCAAACGCTCTATCGCTGCCCGTCACAGCTGAAGGGATCGAAACAGAGGAGCAAGCGACGGCAGTTCGGCTTTCAGGTTGTGAGAAGCTGCAGGGATATCTCTTTAGCAAACCCGTACCTGCCAGTGAAATAACATCGCGGTACTTCGTTTCGTCGTCCGCACAGGCGAGCTGACGATAGGAATCGGCGGAAATTAGCCATCTTTGCGGCTTCGACCAACGCCCATAACCGAAACTCCGCTCCACATCATGCCCGCGGTAGTGACAGCTCTAGCAATAGTTCTCCTCGACAGGAATGATCAAGCTCGTCCGTTCGCTTGTCGCATTCCGTATCGTCTGTTTCTCTATCCGGCTCCTCATCGGCCCCTCTCTTCGCTCATACTCGAAGCGATCTTCCGCGCTTGAAGCGTTGATAACGCAGACTTTTGCCGTATCAACCACACCGCACCCATGGAACTTTTTAATCTCCCGATGGGTTTTGTTGCGTCGCCGTTAAACCGCGATGGCAAATTCGCCTTTGCGATATGTCCTCGCTCTCGCTCCCTTCCCCACGAAGGTCATCAATCCCAATCTGGTACCATGCATCATGAGTCGTCTAATCGTTGTTTCCAACCGCGTTCCCGTTCCGGACAAGAAGGGAACCGCACCGGCTGGCGGCCTTGCGGTCGCACTTCAATCCGCGCTCGAAGCGCGTGGCGGCTTGTGGCTCGGCTGGTCGGGGCAATCTTGCCCACAGGACGGCGTCGGACCGCTGAGGATGCTTCGAGATAGCAATATTGACTACGCGCTGACCGATCTCACCGATCGCGATGTTGAGGAATATTACCAGGGTTTTGCCAACCGCGTTCTCTGGCCGATCTGCCACTATCGTCTGGACCTCGCCGAATATGGCCGACGTGAAATGGCTGGCTATTTCCGCGTCAACCACTTTTTCGCCAGCCGCCTGCTGCCCTTGATCGGAGAGGACGACCTCATCTGGATTCATGATTACCACCTGATCCCACTCGCAGCGGAACTGCGCCGACAGGGCGTAAAGAACCGGATTGGCTTTTTCCTGCACATTCCCTGGCCCGCCCCGGACGTTTTTCTCGCGATGCCTGTCAACGACGAAATCCTGACCAGCCTGACCGCCTATGACGTGCTTGGCTTCCAGACCGAAAACGACCGTGAGAATTTCGCCGATTGCCTCCTTCGGCAAGGGCTCGGCAGCCGATCGGACAATACCCATTTCACGGTCGGCGCTCGATCATTCACGGCACGACACTATCCGATAGGCATCGAGACGGAGGAATTCGCGAAACTGGCGCAGCGGGCGGCGGAAACCAGCCTGCACAAGCGAATGCTCCAAAGCCTCGACGGCAAAGGCTTGATAATCGGAGTCGATCGGCTCGACTACTCGAAGGGCATCACACAGCGTATCGATGCCTTTGAAAACTTCCTCACACGTAATCCCGACAGTCAACGCAAGGTGACGCTTTTGCAGATTACGCCGAAATCGCGCTCGGAAGTGCCAGAATATGAGGCGATGCAGCGAGCGGTGGCCGAGCAAGCGGGCCGTGTTAACGGTGCGCTCGGCACTGTGGATTGGGTGCCGATCCGCTACGTCAATCGCTCATTACGGCGTCCGGCATTGGCGGGACTATACCGCATGGCTAAGCTCGCCCTCGTCACGCCGCTGCGCGACGGCATGAACCTCGTGGCGAAAGAATTCGTCGCCGCACAGAGCGAGGCGGACCCAGGCGTTCTCCTCCTATCGCGCTTCGCGGGCGCAGCGCAAGAATTGAAGGATGCTGTGCTTGTCAACCCTTACGACGTGGAGGGAACCGCTGAGGCGGTCGCGCGCAGCCTCGCCATGCCTTTGGAAGAACGCCGCGACCGGTGGAAAGGCATGATGAAGGCTTTGCGCGGCAACGATGTCTTCAGCTGGTGTGATACGTTCCTTGGCGATCTCTCGACCGGCGAGCAGGGGGCGTTCGAAAACATCGTCTGAGGCAACTTGGCGGGCGGGTAGAAATTTTGCGCTTACCCCGCCGGCCAGGATTGATCGAAAATACCACGCCGGTCTAAGCTTAGCTCAGCGCTCTAAGGGAGGTCTGGATGTCTGAAGGGTCTTTGTTTCGGCCCGGACACAATTGCTGGCGAACGTCAAAAGCAGACGATTTTTCAATTATCGTGGATGCCGACGATTATTTCACCGCGATCCGAGACGCGATGCGATCCGCGCGACGATCCATATTTCTCGTGGGCTGGGACTTCGATGCAGGTACAACGCTTGGCCGGCCCGATATCGATGACGGCGCGCCCCAGAAGGTGGGGGAGTTCATTATCTGGCTGGCGCGGAAGAACCCTGATCTAGAGATCAGGATTCTTCTTTGGAGCCCTGCGCTTCTGGCAAGCTGGATGCGTCCATCCAATCTTCCCTATCTCCTAAGATGGAAATGGCACCCTCGGATCTCCGTAAAATTGGACGGAAAACATCCCGTTGGAAGTTCGCACCATCAGAAGATGCTTGTGGTGGATGACGATACAGCATTTTGCGGCGGCATCGACGTCACACTCGATCGCTGGGATACGCGGGACCATCTCGACGAAAACCCGCGGCGGCGGCGACCCAATGGCTCGCCTTACGGCCCGTGGCACGATGCCTCCAGTAGGTTCACCGGCGAGGCCGCACGTGCTCTAGGAGAACTTTGTCACATGCGGTGGCGACGTGCGGGCGGAGCCGAGGTGTCCGAACCGTCTCCAAGGGCTCCAGTCAAACACGCAGCACGATCCGGTTTTTCCTTCGGCTCAGTAAATCTGGCCATCACCCGCACGGAACCGGCGCATCTCGACGAAAGCCGCGTAATCGAAATCGAGAAACTCTACGTCGATATGATTGCCGCCGCGCGCAAGCTTGTCTACGCGGAAAGCCAGTATTTCGCGTCAAGGAAAGTGGCCCAAGCGATCGCTCAGCGGCTGGCGGAGCCTGACGGACCGGAGATCGTGCTGGTCAACCCTTTCGCCTCGGACAATTGGCTAGGTGCGCTGGCGATGGATACTGCACGAGCACGATTACGTGAGTCACTAAGACGGCATGATCTCAACGGTCGCTTCCGGATGTATCACCCAGTGACTGCCCTGAAGCAGCCTATTTATGTTCATTCTAAGCTTATGATCGTGGATAATGAGATTATCCGCGTGGGCTCTTCCAACATGAACAATCGGTCCATGCGCTTTGATCGGGAATGCGATGTCGCGCTTGAGGCGGGGAATTCTGAAGAATTTCGCCGGCGCATTGGAGAATTCAGAACTGACTTGCTGGCAGAACATCTCGGTGTATCTCCTGGCACGGTGGAGCACGCGGTGGCACAGTCAGGCTCTTTGATTGCGGCAATTGAAACTCTCCGTAAGTCCCAGTCAGGACGCACTCTCGTCCCCTATAAGACGGCTGAGGTGTCCGATCTCGAAAAATGGCTCGCAGATAACGAGATCCTCGACCCTGAAGGGCCGGAAGAGGTCTTCGAACCTATCGAACGCCGGGGCCTATTCCGAGGGCGGCTGCATTTGCCACATCGAAGGCGCAAGCATCTAGGCTAGCCAGAAGACCGACTGCATTGGCGTTGTGGGAACCCGCCGCCGCAACTTCAAACGTGTGTCGTTGCATCAACGCGGCCGCTTCATATTATTTGCGGGGAGAAAGCGCGTCGAATCTAAGCAAAGCTGGAACACTGAGTTGAAATCGTCGTTTGCAAGTCCACCAACTGGAGGCAACAATGGCGCTATCAATTTCTTCTCCCCGTCAAATGGCTAGCGATGTGGATATGCAGATCGATTGTGAAGTTGCGATCGATATGGCGACTCGCGATCTGGTCGATGCCGTCATTCAGGCGGGCTGGCCACCGAAAATCGCCTATTCCGCACTCAAAAATGTCGCCAGAAACCGGGCGCTAGCCTATCAGGACGATCCCGATCCGGCTGACGATCCTGAGCCGGAACAAATCACTGTCGGAAGCATTTTGCCGTCGCTCTAGGTTCAGCACTTGCCCCGCTCCGGCGGGGCTACTTTTTTCCGAGCGGGCGACGCCTTTCTCGCCATCACCGGCAGCGGATCGACAAACGCATGCGCCAATACCCGTGTGCTTCCGGCGGAAACCGTTCTGGCGCATCCATGAACCCGGTGCAGATATAGACCTCACCGGAAAGGCCGGCATCGACGTAGCCGATCGATGTACCACAGTTCGCGCAGAACGATCGCATCACACCGCGGGTCTTCGTGAATGTCTTGGGATGCCCCGATCAAATAGCACCTGATCGGGGCGGTAGCCGATCCAAATCGTCAGAGGTCCACCAATCGCTCTGCGGCAGTCGTCATCGTGATTATAGCAAACCCAAAAGGGTTCGCCCGTAAACGTGGCGGCAATGGCGCCGCAGAAGCAATGTCCATGGTCGATCCTCATGAGGAGCCCTCCTATCAGCTCCCCTATAACGTCCTCGACGTAGCAACGGTTCGGGTATTCTTGCTCGCCCTTGTTGCGGCAAACCTCGATGACGTTCTGGCGGCATCAAGGCGAGGCAGGATCACTATCGACGCAGTATGTCAGCTTCGGTCGCTGCCGCCTTAAAGGCCTCGGCCGCGACCGATACATCCACTCGGCCTTCGATAGCTTCTATGCACGCTTTTCGGGCCGCCGCGAAAAATTTACCGCCACGGCTCGGCCAGCAGGTCATGAGGCACGCAAGCGCGTCTCGGCTGTTAGTCACACTCTTGAAATGATCGCCACCGTCGATGACTATTTCAACTGCAGGGTCCCATAACTCGCTCAGCATCGTAAACCTGCCACCTGTTATTTTCACAGCATCGAAAACGCTGACGATCACCATGCGTTCCCGGATCAGACTTTGGTACCAGTGTAGTGCGAGAAAAGTCCTAGCCCGGCCGCAGGGTCTCAACACCCAACGGCAGTGACCACGCAGGTTGCCACAGGCTACGTCGGTACAAACTGCAAAACCGCGTAGTACAGACATTGCTGACATGGCGAGGGAACTTGCGTTCTCCCGAAGCGTCACCGGGAGGCCCACGATACCTTGCAGCTCACCCTGCATCCGGTCATCGTCTATGGGCGGTATCAGTTCTATCTCGGTCGGGATGCCGACGTCTTCAGCTATATCGGCTCGCTGAGGTCTCGTCGTTGTTGCGAACTTTTCTGCAAGGCCAACTTCCTTCGACCTGCCGTGCGAGCTGGACCTGTCCAGGCGTTGCCTGATCAGCAATTACGGTCCTATTGGGAGACTGGATAACAACGGTCGATCTGAAGCCCTACGAAGCATTCGCTGTTTTAGCCGTGGCGGAATGACGAAGGAACAACTCGTTCGAATAAATGTTTCTGCTCGACCCGTGCACAAGCGCCAGATGCTCGCGGCCCTCTGATCTTAGGATGTCCCATGAGCACGACACACGACGGGTCTATCGCCTCCGTTTCGGATAGACAGAGGAGGCGCTATCCGGTTGGTGCCTAAATCCTGGCAAACAGCGTATCGTTTCGCGTCTGGGCACCTGCGCAATCCTGTGTGTCGCTTTTGCTGGACGATGGCCGCGAGTGGAGGATGAATCCCGAAGACGCAGGCTATTTTCGGCTGGATCTGGAAGGCATCTGTTCCGGCGCCCTTTATCGGTTTAGGCTCGGAACCAGTCCGGAACCAGCCGCCGATCCGGCTTCCCGCTTCCAGCCGGACGGCCCTTCCGGTTTTTCGATGGTTGTCGATCCAGCACGTTTCCAGTGGCACGACAAGGACTGGCCCGGTATTACGTCGTCCGGTCAGGTTTTGTACGAGATGCACATCGGCACGTTCACCCCACAGGGAACCTACGCCGCCGCAATCGGAATACTGGAATTCCTGAGGGAAATAGGCATTACCTGTCTCGAGATCATGCCGGTCAACGAGTTCTGCGGCACGTTCGGATGGGGCTACGACGGCGTCCTACCCTATGCCCCGACGAGGCTCTACGGCGAACCGGACGATCTGCGATCGTTTGTCGATACCGCACATCAGCTGGGAATCGGCGTCATCCTCGACGTCGTCTACAACCATTTTGGCGTTGGCGACCGTTTCGCGGATTTCACGCCGGACTACTTCACCGAAACCTACTGGAACGAGTGGGGAAGCTCCATCAACTTCGATGGCAACAACAGCGCCGGCGTTCGGACATTCTTCGCGAAGAACGCCGCCTACTGGATCGATGAATACCATCTCGACGGATTGCGTCTTGATGCAACACAAGCACTCAACGACAACAGCAACGAACACATCATGGCGACGATCGCCCGGGAGGCTCGCGCCGCAGCTGGCCCGAAATCAATCTATCTCGTGGCAGAAAACGAGCCGCAGGACACCCGGCTCGTCCGCGGTTTCAAGCAACGCGGCTACGGCCTCGACGCACTCTGGAACGATGATTTCCACCACTCCGCCATGGTCGCGCTGACGGGGCGAAACGAGGCTTACTACCATGACCACCTCGGGCACGCCCAGGAGTTCGTGTCATCGGCAAAGTACGGTTATCTCTTCCAGGGGCAACGATATGACTGGCAGGACGCGCCTCGCGGCAGGCCGGGTCTGGATCTCTTTCCGACCAACTTCATTCATTTTCTGCAAAACCACGATCAAGTCGCAAATTCTGGGACGGGCGCGCGGATGGGAATGCTTGGCTCGCCAGCGAGGGTTCGCGCGCTGACGGCGTTGCTGCTGCTCGGACCACAAACTCCGATGCTTTTCCAGGTGCAAGAGTTCGGCGCATCGAGCCCCTTCTACTATTTCGCTGACAATTCGTGCGAACTCGCCGAAATCGTCCGTAAAGGCCGTATCGATTTTCTAAAGCAGTTTCCAAGTCTCAATGATGAGGCCTTCACGCTCCGGATGCCCGTTCCATCCGAACGCTCGACCTTCGAGCGCTCGAAGCTCGATTGGTCAGAGCGGGATGCGAACGCCCATATTACGGCATTGCATCGAGACCTGCTGGCACTCCGTCGGCACATCGAGTCGATCGAGGCTGGCGGTCGGACACTACGTCCTTCGCTGGATGGCAGCGTATTGGACCGTTCGGCGTTGATGCTGCGTTTTTTCGCTACCGAGCCGCGCGAAGAACGGTTGCTCTTGGTCAACCTCGGCAAAGACCTGCCGGTGACGAGCCTTGCGGACCCGCTCTTGGCACCGCCGGTCGATTCTCAGTGGTCGGTCATCTGGTCGAGCGAAGACCTCGCCTATGGCGGCGGCGGCAAACGCGCGATCGATTTCCAGAAACGATGGACACTCGGCGCCGACACAGCTTTGCTCCTTGCTCCCACCGAGGCCGAACGCTGCACGATCCCTGATCGGGAACGCCTGTTCACGTGGCAGGCAGAGATTTCGAACATATGATCTAGCTAGGCTCAAAGCGGCTTTGTCTGCTTGGCGGTAACTTACCGACGAAGATTCTTTGCCTCTGTCACGCCAGTTGCATGCAAGCACGCTCAATCGCACGAAGCTGATCCTGTGAACGGTTCCCAATCGCGGCATAGAATGATGCTTAGAACGTTGGGAGAGCAGGAGGCGACCCACAAATCGCCGCGACGTTTGTTGGGCAATATCGATATCAATGATTTACCGGCATTGACGTCGGGGGCCACCGCTCAGCGGCTGATAGGTGTTGTCTTCGAGCCGGTACGAGCGATAACGCGTGCTGCATCTCTGCGCATGCACCTCATCTCCCAGATAGGCCGTTTGCACTGTAAGTGTATCGCCAACCTCGTCCTCGAGCCGGTGTGAAGCCACAACATCTTGTGCAGAGGCGGCAAAAGCAGAGATCTCATTATCGGCCACGGTTTGGTAGGGCGAGTTGCAACGCCGACGTTTGCCCTGATACGGCTGATAGGTATCGTCTTGCGCTCGATACGAGTTGTACCGTGACGCGCACCATTCTACATGCTGGGGATTGTGGGGGGCGTGGTCCGTAAGCGCCACCTGTTCAATATCGGGTGTAGAGCCCGTCTCGACCATGTCGACGTCGGGTGTTTCACCGCCGTCAGGGGTATAAGGCTGTACTGCCTGGTCGTCCTTCTGGGGAGACCGTGCAGATACGCGGATAAGGCGCGGGTTGTCCGTGGCGACGAGCACGGGCTTCGATGTCCAGAGGTCGGAAACGTCGGAACTCTTCTGCGCGTTCGGCGCCTGCATGCCGGCGAAATAGACCACAGTGCCAACCACGCCCGCGACAAATGTCGCCAACGACAGCAATACGCCTGCTGCCAACGCGGCAATCGCTCTCATGCCAGCCTCCTATTATCAAACATTGTTGCCGCTCTGAAGGTAGCGAAAGTTGCTTGGAATCATTGGCTTAACGGAAAACCGGTCGATGTGGTTCCTGCAATCGGGCTTTGGTCCGATGCAGTGGGACTTTAGGCGGAAAGACATCTGGCTTCTCTACGGAAGCCTCGGCATGGCAAGCGGTAATCCAAGGCCGCCAGGACTATGGTGACGGCGGCGTCATCATTCGCCTTTCGCGCGACCGTGCCGTTCGCCGCGCCTCGCGCATCTCCTCAAGACTTGGGAGCCACCACCCCCGTTGACGTTCATATTCCCCCGGCTCGACCCTCGATGGCCACGTATGAACAAGCTCTTCGAGCGAGGGAACGCGCCACGCTGCCCAGACGTGGTCATCGTGAAAGTCCGGATAGAGATCGCTGATCTCGCCTGGATCGACGAGTTCACCGGTGACGTCGTCCACGACGATAAGACCATAGCGCGCCGTTGCGACTGGTCGGCCCAGCGGTGGCGGATCCTCGGCCGGTAGCGGGATGCGCCTTCTCTTGCGCTCGGCTGCGCGGCGGCGGGCTATTTTTTCTTCATCGGAGCCCTTGCGCGCCTCGGCGCGCTTGCGCCTTTCCTCTGGTTCGCAGCGCTGCGCCTCCGCTTCAATGACCTGCCAGTGATGAACAAGATCGTCATAGGAAGAAAAGGGCACGCGCCAGGCCTTTTCGGCGCCGTCCCAGCGGGCGAAGCGAACCTGCCGGATTTCCTCGACGAGTTTGCGCGAATAGGGCGTCCTGACGCGAAACCCGTCCCTGTCGACGCTGAGATAAGGGCTGAGGATGGGTTCGAAGGCATAGGCGTCCCTCCCCTTCGCTTCGGCATAGGGGTCGAGGCGGGATTGCTCTTTCGCCATCCAGCGATCGATGCGTCGGCGGGCCGTCTTGCCAGGGACGATCCACGCCTTGCGTCTATCGCTCCAGCGAGCGCGCGGGAACGTCTCGCGAAACCGCTGCACCGTCATCCGGTCGAACAGAAACGCCACGGCGGCATGCTCGCCGTCCTCTTCGGCCTCATGGCCGATCTCGCGTTCCTCCTCCATGGCGTCACCGTGCTCAGGATAGCAGGCACTCAGTGCTTTGTATGCCGATCGCCCCGGTCGCCTTCACCGGGCTTGGCCTCGGTTTTCGCCTTCTGGCGGCGATCGGCGGAGAGGGAGCGGCCGACATCGACGCTTTCCTTGAACTGACCCTTCTCGTCACGGCGGACATAGCGCTTGTCGGTTCCGGTATCGATGGTCTCACGCTTCGTCATCACAATATTCCTTCCCGGTTGTGGTCCGGGAAGAACGCAGGGAACGGCAAGAAAGATGCTGTGAATCAAGGACATATTGCAGACTCGCAATGAGGGAAGCGAGCGGCCGCTAAGTTGTTGATTTCCGATTCATTTTTGAATCGGAACAAATTCGCAAGTGATTCGCTTGACTCGCTTTGGTTGCGTCGAGTCAGGAGTTTCGAGATGGCCCAGCGTGCTCAGTGGAAAGGCTTCATCAAATTCGGAGAGGTGAGCTGCGGCGTCGGGCTTTATACCGCCGCCAGCACCTCCGAGCGCATCTCGTTCCATACGATCAACAAAAAGACCGGCAATCGCGTCAACCGTATCTTCGTCGACAGCGACACTGGCAAGGAGGTCGAGCGCGAGAAACAGACAAAGGGTTTCGAGATCGAGAATGGCCAATACATCATGATCGACCCGGAAGAAGTGGCCGCAACGATCCCCGAAAGCAACAAGACGCTGACGGTCGAAGCCTTCATCCCCTGCGCCGACGTCGATGACGTCTATTTTGACAAGCCCTACTATCTCGTGCCGACCGACCGCGTCTCCTCCGATGCCTTCACCGCGTTGCGTGACGCCATGGAGAAATCCAAAGTCGCTGCGGTCGCGCACACCGTCCTGTTTCGCCGGATGCGCACTGTCTTGATCCGCACGCACGGCAAGGGCTTGATCGCCACGACCATGCAATACGACTATGAGGTTCGCTCCTCGGACAAGGCGTTCGAGGAGATGCCGAAGCTGAAGATCAAGGGCGAGATGCTGGATCTTGCCAAGCACATCATCGCCACGAAGAAAGGAACCTTCGATCCGGCTGAATTCGATGATCGCTACGAAGAAGCCGTCGCAGAACTCGTCAAGGCGAAGATCGAAGGCAAGTCGCTGCCAAAGCGCAAGGCGGTCAAGGTCTCGAAGCCCGACGATCTGCTGGTCGCACTGCGGGAGAGCGCGAAGATGCTGAAGGCAGGCGGCGACAAGCCGAAGCGCGCGGCCGCCAATGCCAACAAGGGCACCGCTCGCAAACCGGCGGCGCGAGCCGCGGCGCCGAAAGCGGGCAGCCCCTCGGCTGCACAGCGTAAAGCCGGCTGAGGAGAGAGCCCATGGCACCGCGCCCCTATTGGAAAGGCTATCTGAAGCTTTCCCTCGTCACCTGCCCCGTCTCAATGTCGCCGGCAACCTCAGAGTCTGAAAAGGTCCGGTTTCACACCTTGAACCGCGAGACCGGGAACCGCGTCGTCTCGCAATATGTCGACGCCGTCACGCGCAAGCCCGTCAAGGATGAGGACGAGGTGAAGGGCTATGCACGGGGCGAGAACGACTATGTCCTGCTTACCGACGACGAGCTGGATGCGGTGGCGCTCGACACGGTGAAGACGATCGACATCGACAAGTTCGTGCCGCGCGACAGCATCGAATGGATCTATCTGGAAAAGCCGCATTATCTCGTGCCCGATGATCCGGTCGGTCATGAGGCCTTCGCGGTTATCCGCGACGCCATGGCGTCGGATAAGGTGTTTGGCGTCTCACGCCTGGTCATCGGCCGGCGCGAGCGGGCCGTCGTGATCGAGCCGCGCGGCGAAGGCATCGTGCTGTGGTCATTGCGCTTCGGCGACGAAGTGCGGCCGGAGGAATCCTATTTCGAGGATATCGACGGAAAGTCCGATCCCGACCTCGTTCCTCTCGTCCAGAAGTTCATCAAGCAGCACACGAAAACCTGGTCGCCGGACATGGTCTCAGATCCCGTTCAGGACGCGCTGCTCGACATCATCGCCAAAAAGAAGAAGGCGCTAAAGCCGTCGAGGAAAGGCAAGGCCAAAGGTGAAGACCGGCCATCAGGCGGCAACGTCATCGATATCATGGACGCGCTGCGTAAGAGCCTCGCCGGCGAAAAAGGCAAGCGCGCCTCCTGAAATCGTCACATGGGTCGCCTATGTTTGTTTCCTCTCGCACGCGTGATGGATCTCCATGAAAGTGAAGCGCCGAACGGCCATCCCCCTGCTCGACGACTCCGGCACGGCGCTGCAGTCGCGCCCGGTGCGAAAACGCAATCCTGAGCAACCGAGTCTGCCGTTCGATCCGATGCCTGATCGCGTCGAGCCATGCCTTGCGTTGCTCCGGCCGGCGCCGCCCGAGGGACCGGAGTGGCTGTTCGAGAATAAATGGGATGGTTATCGCCTGGCGATCCACATCGAGCCGAAAGGGGTGCGGATCATCACCCGCGGCGGCCATGACTGGACCCGCCGGTTTCCAACCATCGCTGAAGCGGCAAAGAAGCTCGGCGTCGGGACCGCCATTCTCGATGGAGAGGCCGTGGTCCTCAACAAGCAAGGGCACGCCGATTTCGGGGCGTTGCAGCGTTCGCTTGGCGGCCGCGGGGGCAAGCGCGCGTCGACGGAAGCGGTCTTTTTCGCCTTCGACCTTCTTTATTTCGACGGCCACGATCTTACCAAGACGGAGCTCGACGTCCGGCGGCATCTCCTCTCGGATTTCCTCGACGGAGCCACCGGCGCGGTGCAGCTGTCGGAGGAAGCCCATGGCGACGGCGCAGAACTGTTGGCGAAGGCCTGCTCGATGGGCCTCGAAGGCATCATCGCTAAGCATCGCGACCGGCCCTACCGCTCCGGCCGCACCGGCGACTGGATCAAGATCAAGTGCGTCCAGAGCGAAAGCTTTATGATCGTCGGCTACGAGCAATCCGCCGCGGCGCGCGGCGGGATCGGCAGCTTGCTGCTCGCGGCTCGGCGCGGCGACACCTGGGTGTCGGTCGGCTCGGTCGGAACGGGCTTCAAGACGAAGGACGCCGAATATCTGCGCAAGACGCTGGACAAGCTGAAGACGAAGAAACCGGCTATGCCGCTGAAGGGCAAGAACTACGTGTTCGCGCGACCGACGCTCATCGCAGAGATCGAATTCCGCGGCTGGACCGACGACGGCAATCTGCGCCACGCCTCCTACAAGGGCCTGCGCGAAGTCCAGGACAATGCCGCGGTCTTCGATATGGAAACATTGGCCGGCGGCGAGTGACTATCTTTGCCGGTCGAGGTCGGCATGGTCGAGGCCGAAGTGATCCAACACCACCTGTAGATTGCGGCGGTTTGACTTGAAATAAACGTCGAAGACGTCGCCCAGCACCGGCACGCTGCCCGCGACCGTATCGAAGCCGACATTGACCAGCATCTTGACGAGCTTGTCGTTCGGCATACCGAGACGGCGGGCCTCGTTGACGATAACGAGGCTGACAGCCGCCGCCGCGAAATCGCCGATGCCCGGGATCAGGCCGAGAACAGAGTCCGCACCGAGCGAAATCCGCGTGCCGGGAACCCGTAGCGCAGTATCCATCAGTCGCGCCAGCCCGCGAATTCGCCGGAGGCGCGCCAGGTGCTCAATGGGAAGGTCGTGTTTCTTCATTCTTTCTATGTGGTTTCGACGCTCACCCGTTCAAAGGTCATGCGGCCGTCTTGTGTTTGCCGAGACGCTTGATCGCCTGTTCCAGCGGGCGCTGGCCGTCGGAGTAATCCTCCCAGGCACTCGTCTTCCCCAGCAGCGCCGGCACGGTGCGGATCGTGAACCGCTTCGGATCGAGATCGGATTTGACCTGCGTCCAGGTGAGCGGCATCGAGACGGTGGCGCCGGGCCGCGCCCTGGGTGACAGCGGCGCCACCGCAGTCGCCATGCGGTCATTCCGCAGATAGTCGAGGAAAATGCGACCTTCTCGCAGACTCTTGGTCATCTTGATGAGGTAAAGGTCCGGGTTGTCACGCGCCATCTCCTGGCAGACGTCGTGAGCAAAGCCCTTGGCCTCGGCCCACGAGAGCGGCTTGCGTGCGTTGACCGCGAGCGGCGTCACGACATGCAGCCCCTTCCCGCCGGTCGTCTTGCAGAAACAGATAAGGCCGAGGTCGTCGAGCCGGTCACGCATTTCGCGCGCGGCCGCGACCACGGCCGAGAACGGCACGTCCGGGCCGGGGTCGAGGTCGAACACAAGGCGGCCGGGTACTTCGGGTTTCCCTAGTTGGCAATTCCACGGATGCAACTCTATGCCGCCGATCTGGGCGATGGCGACGAGGCCCTCGACCCGGTCGACCTGTAGGTACGGCTTCTTGTCGCCGAAGACTTTGACCAGTTCCAGCAGGTTCGAGGTGCCCGGCATGGCGTGGCGCTGGAAGAACTGTTCGCCACCGATGCCATCCGGCGCGCGGATGATCGAACACGGCCGCCCCTTCACATGCTCGATGAGCCAGGCGCCGACCGCTTCGTGATAGTGGGCCAGCTCTTCCTTGGTGACGGGCTTGCCGTCGCCGGCGTCCGGCCACAAAGGCTTGTCGGGATTGGAGATGAGCACGCCCATGACCTCCGCCTTCGCCCCTTTACGGCGCGCGGGCTTCGCCTCCACGGCCGCGGCTGGCTCCGGGATTTCCGTCTTTGCCGGCGAGGCAGGCTTCTCGGCTTCGACCTCCGCGGCGGGCTTGTCTTCCCGCAGGCCCTTGAAGGCCGCTTGGCGGACCAGACCGTCGGCCGTCCAACCGGCAAACTCGATCTCCGCGACCAGTTCGGGTTTCAGCCAGACGACTTCCTTCTCCTTCTTCGGCGCGCCTATCCCCGTGAACGGGGATTTGTCTGCCTGGGCGGCTTTGAGCCTGGACAGCAGCGTCTCGACCTTCTTGGCGCCATAGCCGGTGCCGACGCGGCCGACATAGACGAAATGCTCGCCCCTGTTAACGCCGACCAGCAGGGAGCGAAATTTGCCGTTCGTCTTGGCATAGCCGCCGATAACGACTTCGTGCCCCGCGCGGCATTTCGATTTCGCCCACGTGTCAGTACGCCCCGAACGATACGGTGCATCCGCCTGTTTCGAGACGATGCCTTCGAGCGAGAGCTTGCAGGCGGAGCGAAGAACCGCGTCGCCGCCGGTCTCGAAATGCTCGACAAAGCGCAGATGCGGATCCTCGGTCGCGTCCGCAACCAGTTCCTGCAGTCGCGCTTTCCGCTCTACCAGAGACTTCTCGCGCAGGTTTTCCCCTCCATCGAACAGGAGGTCGAATGCGAAATAGACCAGGTTGCCGGTGTTGCGCTCCGACAGCGCTGCCTGCAATGCGGCAAAGTCCGGGGCGCCGTTGTCGTCGAGCGCGCAAATCTCGCCGTCGATGATGCAATCCGGAAGCACCGCGGCAGCCTTCGCGATCTCGGGGTATTTGGCGGTCCAATCGAGCCCCTTCCGCGTTTTCAACGTGACATCACCATTTGCAACCCGCATCTGAATTCGATAGCCGTCGAATTTGATCTCGTGCAGCCACTTGTCGCCGGCCGGCGGGCGTTCGAGCGTTTCGCAGAGCTGCGGAGGAACGAAGTCCGGCATGTCTGCGGCCGTCGATGTCGCGACGTGCTTGCGGGCCTTCTTCTTGCGCTCGTCAGCCGCAAGGCCGTGTTTGCTGTCCCAGACAGCATCGGCCTCGACGGCGCCGCTGGCTGTCATAAACGCTGTCGGCTTCCGCCCCTTGCCGGCGGCAATCTGTTCCATCTTCCGGCCGGATGCGACCGAGGTCAGGTTCTCCTCTAGGATGGCCGCGCCGTTCTCATCGACGGAATGCTCGTCGTGGTGCTTGATCAGCAGCCAGTTGGTCCGCTTGCCGCCATCGCGATCATTGCGCATGCGCACCAGAACGAAGCTGCCATGCAAGCGCTTGCCATGGAGCACGAATTTGAAATCCCCCTTCTTCAGAGCCTCTTCCGGAGACTTGTTGCCTTCAGGCTCCCAGTAGCCGCGATCCCACAGCATGACCGTGCCGCCGCCGTATTGGCCTTTTGGAATGGTCCCCTCGAAGTCGCCGTAGTCTAGCGGATGATCCTCGACTTCGACGGCCAGCCGCTTGTCATGCGGATCAAGCGATGGCCCCTTGGTCACAGCCCAGGATTTGAACACGCCGTCGAGTTCGAGGCGGAGATCGTAATGCAGGCGCGTGGCATCATGCTTCTGAATGATAAAGCGCAGCCGGTTCGAGGATTTGACGGCCGCCGAGCCACTCGGCTCCTGCGTCTGATTGAAGTCCCGCTTCTTCTTGTAGGTCGAGAGCTTGTCAGCTGCCATGACCGACCTCACCAGATCCTGCGGTCGATCTGCGAGGCGATCATCGGCACGGCGGCCGCGCCGGGCGCGCCGAGACGGAGACGCTGCACGAGCCGACCGAGGAGATAGGTCGTGGCGGCCGTGGCGAGGACCCTGAGCCATGGATGTATGTCGCCTCGAGAAGGCCGCGCATCCATCCCCTCGGTCTGTGTTCGGATTGCGGTCAGCCGAGCGCGGAGATCGGCGACGTCCTGCCGAAGCGCCGCGATCTGCTGCTCGGGCGAGAGTGGCTTTTCTTTCTCGATTGCCGGGTCTTCAGCAGGGCATTCTTCCTCAAGTTCGGCGAGGTGCTCACGCAACTGAGCCGGACTGTCGAAACCCTTCACTCTTATGTCGGTCATAGGCGGTGTCTCCTTGGCGCGACGTAAACGCGATGCCGTGGAAAACCCGCCCGCACGACGGTTGTTCCGTGCGCGCACAATCCGCCCGGTTGCGAGGCTCATGGGAGACGGATAGGGTCGATTGCGGCACCCCCGCCGCTCAGTTCACGAGGGTCACATGGCAACCGGCTCCGTCAAGCTTTTCAACCAGGACAAGGGCTTCGGCTTCATCACGCCGGAGAATGGTGGGACCGATGTCTTCGTCCACGTCTCCGCCGTGCAATCGGGCGGCCCGCTCCGCGACGGGACGAAGGTCAGCTACGATGTCGGACAGGATCACAAGTCCGGCAAGTCCAAGGCGGAAAACGTCCGCGCGATCTGAGCCGGAAGGGATCGGGCATGGTCGATGCGCCGCGACTTCGTCAGCCGCGGCGCATTTCATTCGAGAGGGCAGGATTTGGGATCCGGGCGCCGCTGCCCGAGGACACAAAATCCCAGCCTTCGCTATTTGTTGAGAGCGACCTTCAACGACTTTGCCGGTGTGAACGTCACCTTTTTCCCCGCAGCCACCTTGATCATGGCCCCGGTCGCGGGATTGCGGGCTTCGCGCGCTGGGGTGTCCTTTACTTTGAACTTTCCGAAGCCGGGAAGCGACGTTTCTGCGCCTGCGACAGCGGCAGCAGTAATCTCGGCAAGCACGGCTTCGACAATTGTCTTGCTCTGAGCCTTGGTCAATCCATGGTCGGCCGCAATCTTGTCGGCAATCTCGTTGGTGGTCGTCATAGTATCCTCCTCGTTTGGGCGCTAAATCCTCCGCTGACTCTTTCCCGCTGTCATCCCGCAGGGCGCGACGCGGCGCGGGGTTTCGCGCTTGTCCACAGCATAGATCGAGCAAGCAAGCCGCATCGGACCGGCAAACCTGCATTGGCAATTGACTTCCTGCTCCAGCGCACCAGATCACCGCCGTTCATCCGACTCAAGCGGATGGGGCGGGAAGATCCGGGACAGCCTCCGCTGCTCCGGATCTCCGCAGATCGATAAGCAAGCAGGAAACGAAATGCCCCTGATACGGAAAACCGGTACCGCTGTCCCGAAGGAACTCGGCCTATTCTTTCCGATGTTGACGCCGGAAGACACAACAATCGATGTTTTCGTCTATGCCAGCGCACTACAAAGCCTCGACTCCGATCCGGTTGGCCCGGTCGGACTGCTCAAGCGCCACCGCACGCTTCTGGAAGCCATCGCCAGCGAAAAATACGATCGAACAGGTGCTGGCGGCGACGGTATCCTCCAAATCACCATAGACGATCTTCTGGCAGGGCAGGCTGGGAACGAGGTAATCGGCCGCCACGGAGACACCTGACAGTCTTGGCCCAAGATCGGGATCATCGGCCTTACGAACCAGATCCCGGACTGGAGTGTTCATTGCCCTGCGCTTCGATGGCCGCTTGTATCTCCCGGATCATCTTCGCGGCTTCCAGCGAAGCGCCTTGATCTCGTCGTCGTGCAGATGCATGGGCAGTTCGCCGGCGTTAACGAGATCCATGGCGGCCGTTTCCCGCAGGCGCGCCGACTCCCCGAGGACCTGCCAACCCTCCCTTATCGTGACATACGCACGGCCGAGCGGCCGGAGCTTTTCCCCCTCCGGCAGAGAATGCATGTGGTGCGCTGCTTTCGTCAGCTCTAAAACAAGGTCTGAGATCGTATTCACCTGCCACCTCAAGAACAATGCGCACACGCTTTAGATGGTTCGGTTTGAGGTTACCGCTCGGAATGAGCATAACAAGTGCCGACAGACTGGGATCAGCGCCCCGATCGACGACAACAGGCTCCGATAACACCAGGCAACGGCACGGCCCCCAAAGGACGAGGTTTGGTTGGGCGCGTCTCCCCACCTGCCCCCCCAATGACAAACCGACCGGTGGAACGTCTTCTTTACGGTCAATCGATATCGTTCGACGGTTGCATCCTGAAAGTGGTTTCGTTCGGAGCAGGAATGCTTGCCGCAGAGTTAAAAGCATCTCTTGAAGCCTGCCCGACTGCGGCATTGATCCTCAATGCCGCTGGCATGATTGTATTCGCGAATGCCGGGGCCAATCGGCTGTTTTCTCCCCACGGTGACATTATCGGTTCAGCTGCAAGGCGCTTTCTCCATGACTGGCCTTTGCCGTCGCATCAGCAGCGACTGCAATGCGCGGACGGTCTAGCGCCAGTATGCTGCCGACGGCAGCGAGCGCCATGTTCCGATCTATGTCCGGCTTCTTCACGATGGGGGCAGACGCCAGCTTCTCCTGACCATCGCCGATGTCAGCGACCGAATTGCTGCGGAAGGCGAAGTCAACCGACTTGCTCACCACGACATTCTCACGGGCCTGCCTAACCGGATGCAATTCTACAAGGCTCTGAGCGCGTCCTCAAATCCAATGATGGGAAAGGCGTTTTGCTCGAACACCAGACGGCGCGTGACAGCACGACGGGACCACCAGAGGCAATGGGCCGCAGAGGAGCCTACATGGCCGACACGATCGGCGCCGACGCATGAGATTGCCATGATCGTGGATGTGACACGGCAAGTTTTGTCTAAAACGAACTGGCGGGAGCCTGGCACCGCCGGACGAACCAGCACATTCATTGCCTGTAGAGTAGGTCCGCCCCGGCGGAAGGCTCCCCCGGGCGAAGGGCTCATTGGGCGAGCGAGCCTGTTCCCCCCGGCAAGCGGCTGGCCGGCGGCCGAGGAGTTCCCGGCCGCCGCCCCTCGAACCCTTATCGGCGGTAGCGAAGCCTCTCCTGGTCGATCTCGGCCGGGCCGTAGGGATCGAGCGTATCGTCGAAACGGGTCCAGCCCTGCTCGACATAGGCTGCACGGCGAACGTCGGGGTCGACCCAGTTCGATTGGCGCAGGATCGCTTCCGCATCGGCATAGAGACTGTCCTCGACGCGCGCCGTGACCAGCGTGCCGCCGCGGCGAACACCCTCGGCATAGACATGAGCATGTTCTTCAGAGACGCCGGATTCGGTCATTGCACCGATCAGGCCGCCTGCCGCACCGCCCGCGACAGCGCCGGCCGCAGCGCCCGCCGCGGTGGCAGCAAGCCAGCCGGCTGCGACAACGGGGCCTAGGCCGGGGATCGCCATGATGCCAAGGCCCGTTAGAAGGCCGCCGACACCACCGACGGCGGCGCCGATGCCAGCGCCAGTACCAGCGCCTTCCGCGGCATTGCTGTCCTTGGTGTAGCGGTCGTCAGCATTGTTCGAGACGATACTGATGTCGTCGGACGGCACGCCGCGCGCTTCAAGAGCGTTCACCGCTGCGCTCGCATCCGAATAGTCGTCGAAAAGTCCGGTTACGGTCTTCATGGTCATTTCCTCCGATTGCATCAGTTGGCGACGATGTTGCCCTGGTAGTCGAGCGCGACGTTGACGGACTTGCCGTCCTTCATTGCTGTACCGCGCCAGACGCCCTTGTCGTCTAGTTTCAGGCTGGCGACGTCCATGTAGCCCGCCTCGATGAGGCGCTCTTTCGCCTGGTCTTCGGTGAAGCTGTTAGCGCCTTCGACGGGCGCCGTCGCGTTCTTGGTATCGGACGTGGCGACAGCCGGGGTATCGCCGTCGGTGGCCGGCGTGGTGGAGGTCTGGGCATAAGCGCCAAAGGTCGATGCGCCGACGAGCGCGGCGGCAAACAGAAGCTTTTTCATGATGTTATCCTCGTTTTCAGCTAAATAGGCTCCGCCGAAAAACTCAATCGGCAGCACTAAGTTCCACGCGTGTTCACGTAATTTGCGAAAGCCTTTGGAGGACGAATGATGTCATGACGACCTTCAACCACGCGGACATTTCTCGCTTGGTCGTCGTGCCGTCAGGAAGGTGCCTATCGCGCCACAGTTCACTGCGCGACGTGCAGTCGCCCGGACACAGATTGCGACGAATTACGTTCCCGCATTCATGCCCGCGCGAGCGCATTTCTCTGAGATACGGAACGTCACCCGACCGGTGAGACTTCAGGTCCGCAAACCCAAACGAGGATTTATCATGCCGCAGCACAAGGAACAGAAATCCGACCTCTCGCGGGAGGAAGCCATCGACCGCATCTGGCAGCTTGCCGAGGACATAGACATGTGCATGTTCGTAACCTGGGACGGGGAATATACGCGCGCCCGACCTCTCTCAGCCCGCGTCCATCGCAACGAGAATGCGATCTTCTTTCTGGTCAATGCCGAAAGCGCCAAGAACGGCCAGCTTGAGCGCTTCCCGAAGGTGACGATGGCATGGAGCAACAACAGTAAGCTACAAGTACGTGACCATATCTGGCCATGCGAAGGTCACCAACGACCGCTCCAAGATCGAGCAACTTTGGGAGAAAACCGACGAGGCCTGGTGGGACAGCGCCCAGGATCCCGAAATCCGTCTGATAACGGTTGCTCCTGACGAAGCCGAGCTATGGGACAGTCCCGGCAAAATGGTTGCGGTGGCAAAAATGGTGATGTCCGCAATCACCGGCGCCAAACCCGACGTCGGCGATAACGCAAAGGTAGAACTCTAGGCTTTTTGTCGTCGCAGAGCGCAGTCGCCGGCCGTCGCGATCGGCCTCTCGCGAGCGCGGCGGCAATGTGAATGAAGAGTCACACTTGCCCACTGTCCCACCGAAGATAGCTTTTCGATCGAATTGCCGTCCCGTATTCCATCGAGCACATCCTAATATTCTCAGGATGGGTGAAATTGGCAAATGGCATGCTCGTCACCTCGACAGGCGGACGCCCGATCAATTCGCACATGCGGCATTTCCTCGGATAGTACGACGAACGACATCGCCTATAGCACTCCCAATCGGTGTATGGTCGAACGCAAAGTCGAACAACACATCCCTTGTTTCCGAACTCTCGAATCCCATCGCCAACTCGTGGTTCCTTGTCCCCGTTCACGGTGGAATTAACGTTCGACTGAAGTGATCTACAAATCAAGATATGGAAACTGTCCGAACCCTGACAAACGCACTCGCTCTGAAGGGCGTGAAAAGTTCCGGCTCCACGTCCTCGAATTTGCTATTTATCAAGCCTGTCGATTCTTTTGCGCCTAATCGAAATTTTTTACTGCTTTCACCCTTGAATTTGGCGCGTCGCGTGCAAGTTCCTAGACAAGAGGCTGGGCGAGACGCTGCTGGAGGGGAGAAACCGACAATGGGGCAACTCACGACGGGCGAGCGGGATTTCGGTGCGATCATCCTGATCGTCCTTGCGATCATCGGCATCGCGATGGCGGCTGCAGGGCGCGCCGATGTCCTCGGCATTCACGGCGCGATGGTCCTCCTCTACAGTCTGGCACTGCTTTTTGTTCTTTTCTCCGGAGCCTTCGGAACTTCGCCAAGCCCCGCCCGCCTCACCCGCTACTATGACGATCCGATCAAGGTCGGCGTGGGGCTGACGTTGTTCTGGGCGATCTTCGGCATGTTCATCGGCGTGTGGGCTGCCGCGCAGCTCGCGTGGCCAAGCCTCAACTTCGATACGTCCTGGGCGAGCTTCGGCCGAATCCGCCCGGCGCACACGTCAGGCGTCATTTTCGGGTTCGGCGGCAATGCGCTGATCACCACCTCGTTCCATGTCGTGCAGCGCACCTCTCGCGCCCGCCTTGCCGACCAGCTTTCGCCCTGGATCGTGCTGTTCGGCTTCAACCTTTTCTGTCTCATCGCGATTTCCGGCTATTTCCTCGGCGTCACCCAGTCCAAGGAATATGCCGAGGCCGAATGGTATGCCGATATCTGGCTGGTCATCGTCTGGGTGACCTATTTCGTGCTCTACGTGCGCACGCTTGCCCGGCGCAAAGAGCCGCACATCTATGTGGCCAATTGGTACTACTTGGCCTTCATCCTCGTCGTGGCCATCCTGCACATCGTCAACAACCTCGCAGTTCCCCTCTCCTTCGCCCACGCCAAAAGTTACACCGTCTGGGCGGGCGTGCAGGATTCAATGGTGCAATGGTGGTACGGGCATAACGCCGTCGCCTTCTTCCTCACCGCCGGCTTCCTGGCCATGCTCTACTACTACCTGCCCAAGCGTGCGGAGCGGCCGATCTTCTCCTACCGGCTGTCGATCCTTAGCTTCTGGGGCATTACCTTCTTCTATATGTGGGCAGGCTCTCACCACCTGCACTACACCGCCCTGCCCCACTGGGTGCAGAATCTCGGCATGACCTTTTCCGTGATGTTGCTCGTGCCCTCCTGGGCATCTGCCGGCAACGCGCTGCTGACCCTCAACGGGGCCTGGCACAAAGTGCGCGACGACGCGACATTGCGCTTCATCATGATGGCGGCGTTCTTCTATGGGCTGTCGACCTTCGAAGGCTCGTTCCTCGCGATCCGCCCGGTCAACGCGCTCTCTCATTATACGGATTGGACTGTGGGCCACGTCCATGCCGGCGCGCTCGGTTGGGTCGCGATGATCACCTTCGGCTCGCTCTATACGCTGGTGCCGGCAATCTGGAAGCGCGAGCGGATGTATTCGGCGGTTTTGGTCGAGGTGCACTTCTGGCTCGCACTTGCCGGAACGCTCATCTACGTCTTCGCAATGTGGAATTCTGGCATCATCCAGGGCCTCATGTGGCGGACCTACTCCCCTGACAACACGCTCGTCTATTCCTTCGTGGATACGCTGCTGGCAATGTATCCCTACTATATCGCGCGCGCCTTCGGCGGCCTTCTCTTCCTCATCGGAGCGATCGTCGCGGCCTATAACATCTGGATGACCGTGCGTAGCTCCGCCACCGCGACGCTTCCGCTCGATGAGGATCTGCCTGTCGACGAGAAGCCGATCGGTGGCGCAACACCCACGCCTGCGGAGTAGCCGATGCCGGAACTGATGCACAGGAAACTGGAACGCTCCGCTACGGGCTTCATGCTGGCCATCATCGCTGCCGCCAGCGTCGGCGGCATCGTCGAGATCGCTCCGCTCTTCACCATCCACGATACGGTCGAGATCGTTTCCGACATGCGGCTCTATACGCCGCTGGAACTGGCCGGGCGTGACATCTACGTGCGCGAGGGCTGTTACGCCTGCCATTCTCAGATGATTCGCACCCTGCGCGACGAGGTGGAGCGGTACGGCCCCTATTCGCTGGCCGTCGAATCCCAATACGACCATCCGATGCTGTGGGGATCGAAGCGCACTGGCCCTGACCTTGCCCGCATCGGCGGCAAATATTCGGATTTCTGGCACGTCGCCCATCTGAACAATCCCCGCGACGTGGTGCCGGAATCCAATATGCCCTCCTATCGCTGGCTGGGGACGACCCCGCTAAAGCTTGCCGATTTGCCGCTCGCTCTTCGCGCACAGCGGTCCGTCGGCGTGCCTTATACCGACGAGATGATCGAGAACGCCGCGCGCGACGCCTATGGCCAGGCTATACCTGACAGCGAACAGGCCTCGGGCGTGACCGAACGATACGGCGAGGCTACGCAGGTCTCGGCCTTCGACGGCGTGACGACCAACGTGACGGAGATGGACGCGCTCGTCGCCTATCTCCAGGTGCTCGGCCAGCTCACCCGCGCGGCCTACGAGAACACCGCCGCACCTGAACAGATGCCGGACCCGGACAATTGAGGTGACGAGATGGCGTTGACCCATGAGACACTGCTCGAAGGCTCGAAGATGTGGGGGCTCTTCTACCTGATCGGTTTTTCGATCTGCGTGCTGATCTACACCTTCCTGCCCTCCAACCGGGAGCGCTTCGAGCGGGCGGAGCGGGAGATTTTCGACGAGGACGATGGCCCATGGAAGTGAAAGAGGTCGATCCCGTCAGCGGCCGCAAGACGACGGGCCATATCTGGAACGGTATCCGGGAACTCGATACGCCCATTCCGCGCGGCGTGCTGCTCTTCCTGATCGTCACGCACATCTTCGCCGTGCTTTGGTGGGTACTGATGCCGACCTGGCCTCTGGGCACGACCTACACCAAGGGCGTGCTCGGCGAGAACCAGAAAACCACTGTGGAAGCCTCGATCAAGGAGGGTGCAGGCGCGCGGACGCCATGGACATCCCGCATCGAAAACCTGTCCTTTGACGAAATCCGCGCCGACGAGCGGCTGATGGAGACGGTGCGCACCAACGGCCACCAGCTCTTCGGCGACAATTGCGCCGCCTGCCACGGCCGCGACGGCAAGGGCCGCGAGAACTATCCCGACCTCACCGACGACGACTGGATCTGGGGCGGCGGGCCGGAAGCCATCGCCCAGACCCTAACGGTGGGCGTCAATTCCCGCCATGCGGAGAGTCGCGTCGGCCAGATGCCCGCCTTCGGGCGCGACGAGATGCTCGACGCCAAGCAAGTCGTGGACGTTGCCACCTATGTCAGTTCGCTGAGCGACCCCGCCGTTTCCACCGCCGAGAACGTCGACCAGATCGACCGTGGGCGCGATGTCTTCCAGACGACCTGCATCGCCTGTCATGGCGAGAATGCCAAGGGCAATCCAGAACTCGGCGCGCCCAACCTCACGGACAACAGGTGGATCTATGGCGGCAGCCTGCAGCGCATCATCGCGACCATCCATGGCGGTCGGCAGGGCCATATGCCGACCTGGGACGAGCGGCTGACGCCGGTAGAGATCAAGGTTCTGGCGCTCTATGTCGACGATCTCGGGAAGAGGACACCATAGATGACGAATGCTGCGCCCGCCCCCGCAAGACGGCTTCATCTCCTCTGGATTTTGACAGCGGCGGCGATGATCGTATTCGTGGGCGCCAATGCCCATCTCGTCTACGTCGCCGTCTCCAGCGAGACGGGATGCGTAGCGCATCTGAAAGACAAGAGCGGAACGCCGGGCGGATATCGCGCGGCTAAGTCCGCATGCTGACGGAGAGACGGTGAGATGGTCGCGAGGCAACAGACACCCGAACTCATATCCGAGGTATCGGATATCGAGGAGACCCGCAACGAGCGCTGGAAGCGCCACCTTTCCGCGCGGGCGCCCTTGCAGTGGCTCGCCAGGGGTTGGCGCGACCTGTGGACAAGCCCCGTGCCGAGCCTCCTCTACGGTCTCGCGGTCTTCGTCGCCTCAATCGTCTTCATCGTTTACATGTTCGATACGGGACGAGACTATTTCCTGTTCCCGGCACTGGCAGGCTTTCTGATCGTGGGCCCGCTCGTCGCCGCCGGCCTCTATCTCAAGAGCCGCGACCTCGAGGCCGGGGCACGGCCGACGCTGCGCTCCATGCTCGCCGTACAGCCGATGGCGGGTGCGCAGGTGTTTTTTACCGGCATGTTGCTCACCATGCTGATGCTCCTGTGGATGCGCGCAGCCGTTCTGGTTTATGCGCTGTTCTTCGGCGTCCGTCCCTTCCCTGGGCTCGACCACATCGCCGACATGCTCTTCACCACGCCGACAGGTTGGGCGATGCTGGTCGTCGGCAGCCTGATCGGTGCGCTCTTTGCCGGGTTCGCATTCGCCGTCAGCGTCTTCTCCATTCCCATGCTGCTCGACCGTCGCGTCGATGCATTGACCGCCATGGGCGTCAGCACGGCATTGGTATGGAACAATCTCTCCCCAATGCTGGCCTGGGGCGCCATCGTGCTCGGTCTGTTCCTCCTCTCCGTCGCGACCGGGCTTCTCGGCCTGATCGTGGTCTTCCCCTGGCTAGGGCACGCCACTTGGCATGCCTATAGAGAGATGCGGTAGCCACCATGTCCTGCTGCTCCGCCGAGATCGGACTGGATATCTCGCTGTCGCGCGCCGGATGCTCTGCCGACGAACTTGCGATTGCCAGCAGGGATCTGGGCAACGGCCTGCGGCAGAGTGTGCTCTCAATCCCCACCATGCATTGCGCTGCCTGCATTGGCGCGGTGGAGAGCATCCTCGCCGAGGTGCCAGGAGTGGAGCGGGCACGTGCCAATCTCTCGCTACGCCGCGTCACGATCGACTGGCGGCGACACCGAGAAATCCCGCCGGACCTTCTCGGAGCACTTGCGTCCATCGGATACCAGGCCGATCTTCCGACAGCCGAGATCGATGGCGAGGATAAGGTTTTTGCAGGACTGGTGCGTGCGCTCGCCGTGGCCGGCTTCTGCTCCATGAACATCATGCTGCTGTCCGTTTCCGTCTGGTCGGGGGCGGACACGGAGACCCGACAAGCATTCCATGCGATCTCTGCACTGCTTGCGCTGCCGGCGGTTTTCTATTCCGGCGCTGGTTTTTATCGCTCCGCCTGGCAGGCGCTTTCCCATCGCCGAACCAATATGGACGTACCAATATCGGTCGGCATCCTCCTTACTTTCGCGCTCAGTCTCTACGACACCATCACTGACGCTCCCCATGCATATTTCGAGGCCGCCACGTCGCTGATCTTCGTCCTCCTGATCGGCCGAGTGCTCGACCGTGCGATGCGCCAGAAGGCGCGCTCTGCCGTCGCCGCCCTGACGCGGCTTATACCGCGCGGCGCGAGCGTAGTGCAGCCTGATGGTCGACTGGACTACGTGGAGCTGGCAGAAATTAAGGCCGGAATGCGCCTCGCCATTGCGACCGGGGAGCGTGTACCGACCGACGGTGTGGTTAAGGACGGCAGCGCCGAGCTCGACGCCGCCCTCATCACCGGCGAGAGCCTTTGGCGCAGCGTCCGCGCCGGAGGAAGCGTGCGCGCGGGCGAACTGAACCTCGGCAACCCCTTCGTGCTTCGCGCCACCGCGGCGCCGGCGGATTCCACGGTCGCTGAGATGACGCGAATGATCGAAGCGGCCGAGAACGGCCGCTCGCGCTTTCGCCGGCTCGCCGACCGCGCGGCGAGCCTCTACGCTCCCGTCGTCCATAGCCTCGCCGCACTCGCCTTCGTCGCCTGGTTCCTTGCGACCGGCAATTTGCACGCTGCCCTGACAGTCGCGGTCGCTGTTCTCATTATCACCTGCCCCTGCGCACTCGGCCTCGCCGTCCCCATGGTCCAGGTCATGCTCGCCCGCCGCCTTTTCGAGCGCGGTGTAATGGCGACCGACGGCTCCGCTTTCGAACGCCTGCGCGAGATCGACACCGTCGTCTTTGACAAGACGGGAACGCTGACGACCGGGATGCCGCGGTTGGCCAACCTCGCCGCGATCGCTCCGGAAGCGCTCGGCCTCGCCGCCGGCCTGGCGCACAGCTCCAGCCATCCGGTGGCCCACGCGATTGCCGCCGCGGCTAACTCCAGGGGCGCTCGGCCCGCCTTCGCCGATATCCGGGAAGAGGCGGGGGTGGGGCTGGAAGGCCGCCTTGGAGACGATCTTTACCGGCTTGGCCGAGCGGAATGGGCGCTGTCGGAACAGGATATGTCGGCAACGACGGTGCTTTCGAAGAACGGAGAGGCTGTTGCGCATTTCCACTTCAGCGAAGATATCCGCTGCGGCGCAAGAGACCTTGTCCGCACGCTCAAGGACCGGCGCCTCGACGTGATCCTCCTTTCCGGCGATAGTCGACACGCTGTCGAGACGGTTGCTGGCGCACTGGGCATCGCCGACCGGCGCGCTCGGCTCCTGCCGGCAGAAAAGGTTCAAGCCGTAAAGGATTTGCAGGCGGCTGGGCGGAGGGTTTTAATGATCGGCGACGGAATCAATGACGCACCGGCATTACGAGCCGCGGACGCATCCATGGCGCCGACGTCCGCGAGTGACGTCGGCCGCAGCGCCGCGGACTTCGTTTTTCTCGGCAATGATCTTCGCGTGGTGACGGATTTGTTCGACAGCGTGGAAAGGGCGGCGCGACTCATTCGGCAGAATTTCGCGCTCGCATTCGGTTACAACGCCGTCGCCTTGCCCATCGCCATTGCAGGATATGTAACGCCGTTAATTGCAGCACTCGCAATGTCCAGCTCGTCGGTGCTCGTCGTTGTGAACGCCCTGCGACTAAGAATGAAAACGCGTCCAGAAAATGTTGAATTTAGCGTCGCGGACAGTGCCATATGACAGCTCTACTCCTCCTGGTCCCATTATCTTTGATCATGGGGGCTGCTGGTGTCGGCGCGTTCCTCTGGTCCCTGCAGACAAGACAGTATGAGGATCTAGATGGAGCGTCTGCCAGGATCTTGCTTGATGATGAAGACGAAAGCCGCATTGGTCATTGATAAAGAAGAAGTTCGACGATGGAGGATGAAGATGAGCCACGAAAACCCGCGTCCGATCACGCGTCCCGACGTTAAGAGGGTCATCGATCCCTCAGATGCTGTCACCGGACTTGGTTTCGTGCTAGGCGTCGTTGGCGCGATACTCGGGGTCATTGCATCTGTCATTGTGGCTCCGAGTTTCGACGCTGCAATCGTATTTTACTGCCTGATTGGCGCTCTCGCCGGTGGATCAGCGGGCGTGGTAACCGGTGGTGCGATCGGAGCGGCGCTTTCGGTTGCGCGCGGCAAGCGACGGTGAGGGTCGATATATCTAGCACCGCCGACTTAGGGCCGAAGTTCTTGGTCTTAGTATGTTAGCCTGCATTTCATGCCAAATATCCACTGCTCTTTGAGGAGGAGCCACGTGTCTTCATTTACGAAACTTTTGCTGGCCCGCGTGGCGAACGAACATAGCAATGGGAAGACGCCTCTTGAGACGCTCCTGGTATTAAGGGAAATGATTGAAAATCAAGCTCGCGCAGACGAGCGACGCGGCGGCTCTGACGCCGTTTCTAATTTTTCCAACGGCGTAACCGGGCACGGTTAGCATCCGCCTCGGCTTTGGTGGCCATGAAAGCATCGAGCTCGTCGCGATCGGGGCCGAAGCGGCGGTGGTAATCGGCCGCTTCGTCGAGGGGCAGTGAGTAGCGATCGGCAAACTCGTCGACGGAATAGATCAACCTTGCATGTCCCATAGTGGAACCGGCCCTTTGTCTCATAAATGGTGGAACGTGCGGCGTGTCAGCCTTGTCCGCCATATGTGGACCGTATGAGCCTTGTTCAAGAGTGGAATCAACCCGGAAAGCGCGATACGGCTTCACCTCAGCATATAAAGCGCTGCACTACAAATGACGGCGGCGAGTGCCACGGTAAATGCTCTGAGTTTGAGGTGCTGGCCTGCTCGTTTTCCCGTCCAGTCGTATTCCATGAAGAACTCCTTGAGAAAGCTCTTCATAGAGGCTTTGGCTTGTCCTGAGCTTTAGAACACAATCGCGGACTAACCGCCTTAGACGCAAAAACCAGAATGAAGCGCAATCCTTCGGTAAGATAGTCGATCCTCATCTTCGTCGTGCTTTCCGTGGGCAAGGCATTGCGGATGAGCTTCGAGCCGAAACCTTCTTCCGCCGGCGGGACGACGGGCGGGCCGCCGCGCTCGTGCCAGGTAAACACCGCGTTGTCCCGCGTCACCTGCCACCCGATGTCGATATGACCGGTTTCATTCGAAAGGGCCCCGTACTTGATGGCGTTCGTCATTAGCTCATGAATGACAAGGGAAAGACCGAGCGCCATTTCCGGCGAGATCTCTAGAGGCGGTCCGTCGGCGTGGCATCGTTCATCGGCGAGGTCGGCGTACGGTTGGAGAGCCTTGGTGACGAGGGTTTTGAGATCCGTGCTATGGCCCGCACCCGAAAGCATCAGGTCATAGGCGCCACTCAGCGCCTTCACGCGCTCATAGAACGTCTCAGCGGCCGCGCGTTGTTCGCGAAACGTCTGGCGGGCTAGCGCCGAGATGATCGTCAGGGTGTTTTTGACGCGGTGGGCCAGTTCGCGGGCAAGCAAAGCGCGTTTCTGGTCGGTTTCCTCGAGTGCAAGGCTCTGCTGGTTGATCTGATCGAGAAGTGTGTCCAAGGAGCGCCCGAGGACGTCCAGTTCGAAGGTGCCCGACATGCCCGTCCGTGCCGCGAGATCGCCCGTGCGCCGGCGCTCGAGTGCGCCCATGATACGGTCAATCGGGAGCAGAATGAAGTATTTGCCCACCCAGTGCGCGGCAAAAATTGCAATCAGCGTGCTCATGAGTAGGGTCAAAGCCCCTACCCAAGTCGCGCGATTAATCTCAGCGAAGGCCTCCTTTGTGGAAAGTCCCGCGCTCACGTAAAGCGGCCTCGAGGGTGTGATAGGTTCGTAGCCGAGGATCCGTTCCGTGCCGTCCTGGCTGACAACTTCGATCGTCCCAGCAGACTTGGCCGTCAGCAATGCACGAAACTGCTCCGGAATGCGCGTTCCAACGAACCGCTCCGGGAAGGGAACGCGTGCCAAGATGGTGCCATTCTGGTCTGCAATCGTGACGGCGCCCCCCTTTTGCACACCACGGTCGTTAATACGCTGCTGCAACCAGGGAAGGCGTATCCCCGTGCCGAGGAGAGCAACGACCTTGTCATCGCGCCGGATTGGCATGGCGATGGGCAGGACTGCCGCGCCCGTCAGTTTGCTGATTGTATAGTCGCCGACAACCAGATCGTCCGCTTGAAGAGCTTTCTGGAAATAGGATCTGTCGGAAAAATCCGTTCCGGCCGCGTGTCCCTGGCTGTCACAGACGAGTTTACCCTGGCTATCGATCAGCAGGATGGCGCCGGTTTGGTCAATCCGGCTCGCGACGCTGTTCAGCGTATCGGTACACCCGTTACCGCTCAGATTATTGACCGAAGGGATCGCCGCGACCGCGATGAGAAGGCTACGGGCGCCTTCGAGGATACGTTCGATCTCGGAGGAGGCCAGGCGCGCGGAAGCCGCCGCCTGAATGCTCAGCTCCTCGTAGCGTTTGTACCGCGTCGCGACTTCGTTATAGATCAACAACCCTAACGTCGGCACGAGGGCAGCCGCCGCTACTGCGAATAATCGCTTCTTCATGCCCGTCTGACCCCAAAGCGATTTGAGTAAGCCAAAGCAATAACTTAGGGAGCGCTCAACTGCAATATGCAGGGATTGCATGAGGTTTCGGGATTGCTTGATGAGTGCGGCAATAGGAAGCCGGGGCGCGCTACGACACAATGCCCCGGCTGTGTCGCGACGTGAGAAGGTTGGGGAACCGACCGCGACAGTTTTGAAATAGTGGCGCCTGATAGGGCTTCAAGAGCCAGAAATGGAAAAGCCGGGGCGCTCACACAAACGTCCCGGCTCTCGTGACGGCTGGCTGGTTGGGAAAAGAAAGCCGCAACATATGAGAGATAGATCGCTATGAAACCGCGACAAGACGGGGCAACGACAAAGGTGCGCGATCGCACAAACAATCTTGCGCCTTCCCCGGATAGCCACAAGACTGTCCAAATGCGAACATAAGAACCCGTTCCGCCCCGTCAAGCCATTCCCAAGGAGAGGCCAAGAACGAACGCACAGGCCGCCGGTTTCAAGAAAAACAAAAAGGAACCCGGCTTTGCCTAAAGCCGGGTTGGAAGTCTGACTGCGGTTCCATGTACATAAAAAGCATAACCCGCGTCACCGCTTGCGTTCAAGCTTCTTCTGAAAAAGAGTTCGCGCAACTTCCTCGACAATCTGGCGGTGGCGTCGGGGATTGTACGACCCGTCCGGAAACGTCTCGACGAGATATCGAGAAAACGGGTAGCGCGCCTCAGGGTCGAACCACGACTGCGACGCGATTTCTTCAAAAACGCATTCGATCGAACTGAGGTCGTCGCCTTCGGAACTGTCGTTTGTCAAACTCGATAAGCCCCCGCATTTTGTTACTAAAAATGTAGCGTGATCGCAAGTCCGCTGACTACATCCGCGAACAGAACACAATAAGAATGTAGAGCGCGGTCGAAACCTGACTGGTTAGCTATGAATGCGGCAGCGATGTGCTCATGTCGGGCATTCTTCTGCCCAAACTTTGGCCTGGTGTCTTATGCTAATCATGCAGCCACACCGTTCCGGTTGACCGCAGACAGTTTACTACCGAGCCAGGCGACCCTCTCGGTGCGGACCCCATTGCTGGTTCATGGCGTGTGTCGAGCTGGATGCTGATCGTGAAAAAGGATGTCTGAAATACCATGGTGCAAGGCGGTTCGATAATTTTCGCCGCGTTCTGTCAGGCGGTAGGTCCATTTGCCAATAATCTTCCCTGAATGTTGATTGCCACTGAGAACTGACCCGGCATTTCCACCGAGAATTGACCCGCCTATTAGATGTCGTTCGGGTCGGTGGTTGCGGTCAAGCTCTTCCTTTTCTCCTTCGTCGTTTTGGGCTCATGAG
>NZ_QWBU01000012.1 GCF_003432075.1 Shinella sp. WSJ-2
TGTCCGAATCTTCCAGAGCGGCCAGAGCCGAGCCCTTGATGATCGGAATGTCGTCGCCCGGGAAGTCGTAGGACGACAGAAGTTCGCGAACTTCCAGCTCGACGAGCTCGAGGAGCTCGGCGTCGTCAACCTGGTCGACCTTGTTGAGGAACACGACGATTGCCGGAACGCCGACCTGGCGGGCGAGCAGGATGTGCTCGCGGGTCTGCGGCATCGGGCCGTCAGCAGCCGAGCAAACCAGGATCGCGCCGTCCATCTGGGCAGCACCGGTGATCATGTTCTTGACGTAGTCGGCGTGGCCGGGGCAGTCAACGTGCGCGTAGTGGCGGTTCGGCGTCTCGTATTCGACGTGCGCCGTCGAGATGGTGATGCCGCGCGCCTTTTCTTCCGGTGCAGCGTCGATCTGGTCGTACGCCTTGAACTCGCCGAAGTACTTCGTGATCGCTGCCGTCAGCGACGTCTTGCCGTGGTCAACGTGGCCGATCGTGCCGATGTTTACGTGAGGCTTGTTGCGCTCAAACTTGCTCTTTGCCATCTCTTTATTTCCTACTGAACGAAAGTTGGGCTAACCGGCCCGTCCGGTTTGGCAGGCGTTTAAGGCTTTCGCAACGAATGCGCAAGCTTTAAATGCATGATGAAAACCGCCGGAAACGAGCTGAGGCAAGCCAGATGGACCATAAATCGGCATGCGGAATCGCTTTTTCAAGGCAAAGCCTTAGTGCGAAGTGCTGATTCTTTTTGTGAAGGAAGAAAATGGAGCGGGTAGCGGGAATCGAACCCGCGTATTCAGCTTGGAAGGCTGCTGCTCTACCATTGAGCTATACCCGCGGGGAGGTCTTGATCCGTACAACAGAATGGTGGAGGGAGTTGGATTTGAACCAACGTAGGCTGAGCCAACGGATTTACAGTCCGTCCCCTTTAACCACTCGGGCATCCCTCCATTATTCTGTCGGGATCAAGCGACCAGTTCGACCTATCGGCAGTGCCTTTTCGGCGGCGCCTTCGATCTGGCGGCGTATATGACGGGCACAATTCATCCTGTCAACACGACGTCACGGAAAAAATTGAGAAAAATGTCGCCGCCAGCACCCGCCTGTGGATGGCCGCGATTTGCACGCGCCGCGCGCCATTTGAATTTTTCGCCTGTCGCCGATGCAAAACCGCTGCACACTTTTGCGCGACATGCTTTATAAGGCGCCATGAGCAAAGACGATACCGGCGGCAAGACCGCAAAAGACACCCATTACGCAAAACTGCGCCGGGCGCACCGCGACCAGAAGCGTGAGCGCGGCGATATCCCGACACCCCGGGACGACCGCCGCCGCAAGCCGGCCGAGGGCTGGAAAGCGCCCACGCTCGCGCCCGATCAGGTCTATCTCTACGGCCTGCATACGGTGCGCGCCGCCCTCGACAATCCCGAGCGCAAGATCATCAAGCTGTCGGTCAGCCTCAACGCCGCCCAGCGGCTGGAGTTGCCCGATTTGTCGACCCTGCCCTACCCGGTCGAAACCGTGCTGCCATCGGACCTCGACAAGGTGCTCGGCCCGGAGGCGATCCATCAGGGCGTCATGCTGGAAACGCGGCCCCTGCCCGTTCGCCGGCTGGAGGCGCTGAAGGACAGCCCGCTGCTGCTCGTGCTCGACCAGGTGACGGATCCACACAATGTCGGCGCCATCATGCGCTCGGCCGTCGCCTTCAATGCCGGCGCCGTCATCACCACGCAGCGCCATTCGCCGACGGAATCGGGCGTGCTGGCCAAGACCGCCTCCGGAGCGCTGGAGCTGATCCCCTATATCCAGATCACCAATCTCTCGGATGCGCTGGAAGAGTTGCACAAGCTAGGCTTCCTGACCATCGGCCTTGATTCGGAAGGCCCCGCCCCGCTGGAAGGCACGCTATCGGGTCAGCGCATCGCGCTCGTCATGGGTTCCGAGGGCAAGGGCCTGCGCCAGAAGACGCGCGCCACCTGCAAGGCGCTCGCCCGCCTCGACATGCCCGGCGCCATCAAGTCGCTGAATGTGTCGAACGCCGCGGCCATCGCGCTCTACGCCACGCAGCGCCATCTCCTCGGCTGAACACGCATCACATGAAAACAACGAAGGCCCGCCGGTGGATGCCGGCGGGCCTTCGTTGTTTTGGATATCTGATCTCGCTTAGGAGGCGAGCTTCAGGCCGTTGCGGTCGCTGATCGTGCGCTCGGCTTCGGAAATCGCCTGGACCTTCGAATCGACCGAGAGGTTGAGACCTTCGGCGCGAACGATCTCGATATCGGTGACGCCGAGGAAACCGAGCACGGCGCGCAGATAGCTTTCCTGATGATCCATCACAGCTGCCGGGCCGGCGCTATAATGGCCGCCGCGGGTGGAAACGATGATGATCTTTTTGCCCTTGGCGAGACCCTCCGGGCCTTCGGCCGTGTAGCGGAACGTCTTGCCGGCGACGGCGACGCGGTCGATCCAGGCCTTGAGCTGGCTCGGCAGCGAGAAATTGTACATGGGCACGCCGAGGATGATCGTATCGGCGGCGAGGAATTCTTCCAGCACGACCTTGCTTTCGGCAACCTCGGCGGCGACCTGCGTGTCGATCTGGTCCGGCGCGGCATTGGCGGCACTCAGATGCGCGCCGGAGAGATGCGGCAGCGGGTTGGAGACGAGGTCGCGATAGGTGACGGTCGCGCCGGATTGTTCGGCCTTGATCTGGGCGGCAACGGCAGCGGTCAGGCGACGGGATACAGAATGATCTCCGAGAATGCCGGAGTCGATGTGAAGAACGTTCATGGGTCAGCACCTCTGTTCGGTTTGGGTGCAAAACATATGATCTGAAAACAATCGCGCGATTAGACGGCAAAAATCCAATTGACTGTTTCACCAGGGAAACAATAATCAGGTCATGACCGGAGACACCACATGCAGGACCTGAACGATCTCGCCCTCTATGCCGCCGTTGTGCGGCACAAGGGTTTTACAGCGGCAGCAAATGCGCTGTCCGTGCCGAAATCGAAGATCAGCAAGCGGGTCGCAGCCCTCGAGGAGCAGCTCGGCGTGCGCCTCATCGAGCGCTCCACCCGAAAACTCGCCATCACCGACATCGGCCAGTCCTTCTATGAGCGCTGTGAGGCGGTGCTGTCAGGCGTCGAGGCGGCGGAAGCGGTCGTCGCCGTCGCCAAGGCGGAGCCGGCGGGAACCGTGCGGCTCTCCATGCCGCCGGGTTTCGCCCCCATGATGGCCGATGTGCTGCCGGGTTTCCTGAAACGTTATCCGCTGGTGCGCCTGTCGATCCTCACCACCGGGCGCCCCGTCGATCTCATCGAGGAGCGAATCGATGTCGCGCTGCGCGTGCGCGACAGCTACGACACGGACCAGTCGCTGATCGTGCGCCGTTTCGGCGCCACGCGCCGCTACCTCGCAGCAAGTCCGCGTTTTCTGAAGCGCTACGGCCCCGTCGATCTCCACACGATCGGCCGCATTCCCACGCTCTCGATGCAGGAAAACAATCCGCGCGCCATCTGGACGCTGCTGCATTCGAGCGGAGAAATTCATGACGTCTCGCACTCGCCGGTCCTCACCTGCTCGGATTTTAGCGTGCTGGAACGCGCGACGATCGAGGGCATCGGCCTTGGCTTGCTGCCCGACATCATCGTCGAGCGCGGATTCCGCAATGGCCTACTGACCCCGGTGCTGCCGGACTGGTCATCGACGGAAGCGACGGTCCACGCCGTCTTCACCTCCCGCCATGGCATGCTGCCGGCGGTGCGGGCACTAATCGAGCACCTCGCCGAAAACCTGCCGCGCTCCATGCACCGCTGCCAGGAAATCGTGCCCAAACCCGCCGACGACAGCAACTGGTCGATCTGATCCTCCCTTTTCGCTTTACTCCGGCGGAAAATATGCTAACTCCCTCGCATTGCGTGCCCTTATAGCTCAGTTGGTAGAGCACCTGATTTGTAATCAGGGGGTCCCGGGTTCGAGTCCTGGTGGGGGCACCATTATTTCCGCTTCGCGACAGATTGGATGGCCGGCCTGGCCGGTTTTTCACGCGCGGCGCTCCGGAGGATTTTACCGTGGCTACAGAAAAAGAACCGGTCTCCAAGGTCCAGATCGAGAAGCGCTCGGACGGGAAATTTTTCGTCGCGCTGACATTCCGCGGCGTAACCAATCCTCTGATCGGCCCGTTCCGCAACCCTTTCGAGGCGGCAGCTGCCGGTGAAGCGGCGTTGAAGGCACTTGAAGCGCGTGTTGGTGCGCGCAAGGCCTGATCGCCGGCGGCCGTATCCACAGCCGAGTTCACAGATCATTGTCATATTTTTCAGATGCGCATGCCGTAAAGGCATGCGACAAAGACCGGCCTTGTGCACCGCGCGAGGCTTGAACCTTTGCATTGAGGATGCGGATCAGTGGCATGGCGCGTGAGTTGAACACCCTTTCCTTCGTCGCCTCGCAGGCGCCCGAAGCGCAGGATGCGCGCGACGAGCTGATCGCCATCTATGGCAATGCCGATCCGGAAGAGGCCGACGTGATCGTCGCGCTCGGCGGCGACGGTTTCATGCTGCAGACGCTGCACACGACCATGAATACCGGCAAGCGGGTCTATGGCATGAACCGCGGCTCGATCGGTTTCCTGATGAACCGCTACGATTCGGCCAACCTGCGCGAGCGCATCGGCGGCGCTGTCGAAAATGCCTTCCGGCCGCTGGAAATGGTGACGAGCGATGCGAGCGGGCAGGAACGGCGGGCGCTGGCCATCAACGAGGTCTATCTCTTCCGCCAGTCCTACCAGGCGGCAAAGCTGCGGGTCAGCGTCGATGGCCGTGTGCGGCTGGAAGAGCTGATCTGCGATGGCCTGCTGCTGGCGACCCCCGCAGGCTCCACGGCCTACAATCTCTCTGCCCACGGCCCCATCCTGCCCCTGGAGGCGCCGCTACTGGCCTTGACGCCGGTCAGCCCCTTCCGGCCGCGGCGTTGGCGCGGGGCTCTGCTGCCCAACAAGGTGACCGTCAAGATCGAGGTGCTGGAAGCGGAAAAGCGACCGGTCAATGCCGTGGCCGACAATACCGAGGTCAAATCGGTGACCTCGGTGCGGATTGCCGAATCGGAGGGCCTTTCCGCGCATATTCTCTCGGACCCGGATCATTCTTGGTCCGACCGGATTCTTGCCGAACAATTCGATTACTGACACCCTCTCCTTTTCAGGGACAGGAGCAGATCATGAAACGTGCCCTCACCGCCGCTCTCGCCGTTCTCCTGATCGCCGGCATGCCGGCTTTTGCCGAGGAAGAATCACCGGTCTCGGAAGCAATCACCTTCGTGGTGAGCACCGGGTTCTGGGAAGAGCCTGCGGAGGCGGATGGCGATGCGGCTGCCGCGGCGGCTGAAAAGACGACTGCTGAAAAACCCGCTCCGCGTCGCGGCTATTACAAGCTGATAGCCGTGCGCCAGCAGGACGGAACGGCGCAGATCCATCTCCAGCAGATCGAGGCAACCGCCAAAGGGCCCAAGATCGTTTCCTCGACTGTTCTGGACGAGTTTTCTGCGCTGAAACCCTATGTCACTGATATAAGACCGGAGAATTCCTCCGGCGTCACTACCCAGCCCGGCCTCTTCGCCACCGTCCATCTGAAGACGGACCCGAAGGCGACGGAGCCGGAAAGCTGGACGGTGCTGATCGACGATCTCGGCGAGATCAAGATCGAGCGCGCGACGAATTGAGCGCCGCAGAAACGAGAACGGGCGCCGAAGCGCCCGTTTTCAGTGTGTATTTCAAACTCAGTTGAGGTCGTCCACGACCGCGTCCGCGCCACCGTTCACACGATGGGCAAGGGCCGCCTCCATGAACTCGTTGAGTTCGCCGTCGAGAACATCCGAGGGCGCCGTGCTTTCGACGCCTGTGCGCAGGTCCTTGACCAGCTGGTAGGGTTGCAGGACGTAGGAGCGGATCTGGTGGCCCCAGCCGATATCGGACTTGGAGGCCGCCTCGGCATTGGCCGCTTCTTCGCGCTTCTTCAACTCCGCCTCGTATAGACGGGCACGCAGCATGTCCCACGCCTTGGCGCGGTTCTTGTGCTGCGAACGCTCCTGCTGGCAGGCAACGACGATGCCCGACGGGATGTGCGTGATGCGCACGGCCGAGTCGGTCGTATTGACGTGCTGGCCGCCGGCGCCCGACGAACGGTAGGTGTCGATGCGGCAGTCGCTCTCGTTGATGTCGATGGTGATCGAATCGTCGATGACCGGATAGACCCAGATCGACGAGAACGAGGTGTGACGGCGCGCATTGCTGTCATAGGGCGAGATGCGGACCAGGCGGTGCACGCCCGACTCGGTCTTCAGCCAGCCATAGGCATTGTGCCCCTTGACGAGCAGCGTCGCGGATTTGATGCCGGCTTCTTCGCCGTCATGTATTTCCAGAAGCTCCACCTTGTAGCCCGAGCGCTCCGCCCAGCGGGTGTACATGCGCAGAAGCATGTTGGCCCAGTCCTGGCTTTCCGTACCGCCGGCGCCGGAGTGCACTTCGAGATAGGTGTCGTTGGTGTCCGCCTCGCCCGAAAGCATGGCCTCGACCTGCTTGCGCGACGCTTCGGTGCGAACCGCCTTCAGGGCATCCTCGGCATCCTTGACGATATCGGCATCGCCCTCTTCCTCACCGAGTTCGATGAGTTCGATATTGTCCTTCAGCTGCTGCTCGATGGCGCGCACGCCATTGATGCTTTCGTCCAGCTGCTGGCGCTCGCGCATCAGCTTCTGAGCTTCCTGGGCATCGTTCCAGAGGTTGGGATCCTCTGCCTTGTTGTTCAACCAGTCCAGTCGTCTTACCGCCTGATCCCAGTCAAAGATGCCTCCTCAGCAGGCTTATGGCCTGCTTGATTTCGTCGACGACGTTCTCGATTTCCGCGCGCATATCCGTTTCTTCAATGCTCTGTTTCGGTGGCCTCGAAATAGAGAGGGCGGGCGCGGATGTAAAGCCCCGTGCCCGCCCTCATCCGAGATGATGATGGATCAGAACAGGCCGCCGCTGCCGCCCGTGACCGCCTGGTTGGCCTGCGGCGAGCTCTTCAGGATTTCCTCGGGGCTGGCATATTCCTCGCCGCCGATGACCGAGAAGACGTCGGCCGGGCCGGTACCGGGCTTGAAGGCTTCCATGATCGTATCCGGATCGCCCTCGTTCGCCTGCATGCCGGTCTTGCGATTGACGGGAATGAACTGCATGCCCTCGGGCACGATGAATTTCGTCGGCTTGGTGCCTTCGACGGCGGCCGTCATGAACTCGTTGAAGATCGGCGCGGAGAGCGAGCCGCCGGTCGCACCGCGACCGAGCGGGGCCGGGTTGTCGAAGCCGATATAGAGGCCGGCGACAAGATCGGGCGTATAGCCGACGAACCAGGCGTCCTTTTCATCATTGGTCGTGCCGGTCTTGCCGGCCGTCGGGCGGTCCAGCTTGATCTTGCCGGCCGCCGTGCCGCGCGTGACGACGCCCTCCATCATCGACGTGATCTGATAGGCGGTCATCGGATCAAGGACCTGCTCGCGGTTGTCGGTGAGAACGGGCTCTTCCTGATTTTCCCAGTCGTTGGCATTGCAGTTTTCACAGGTCCGCTCTTCGTGACGGAAGATCGTCTTGCCGTAACGGTCCTGGATGCGGTCGATCAGCGAGGGCTTGATCTGCTTGCCGCCGTTCGCCAGCACCGAATAGGCCGAGACCATGCGGAGAACCGTGGTTTCGCCCGAGCCGAGCGACATGGCGAGAACGGGGAGCATCTTGTCGTAGATACCGAAGCGTTCGGCATATTCGGCGACAAGGTTCATGCCCATGTCGTTGGCGAGGCGAACCGTCATCAGGTTACGCGAGCGCTCGATGCCGAGGCGCAGCGTCGACGGGCCGGCCGAGCCGCCGCCGTAGTTCTGCGGACGCCAGACCTGGCCGCCTGCGACGATCTCGATCGGCGCATCCATGATAACCGATGCAGGTGTATAGCCATTGTCGAGTGCGGCGGCGTAGACGAAGGGCTTGAAGGACGAGCCCGGCTGGCGCATCGCCTGAGTGGCGCGGTTGAACTCCGACTGGCCATAGGAAAAGCCGCCGACCATGGCCAGTACGCGGCCGGTATGCGGGTCCATTGCGACGAGACCGCCCTGAACCTTCGGCGGCTGGCGCAGGCGATAGATGTTGCTATCCTCGGTCGGCTCGACATAGACGACGTCGCCGACATTGAAAACGCCGGCCGGAGATTTCGCCGTCTTGCGATCGCCCTTGGCCGAACGATAGGCCCAGCTCATGCCCTTGGCCTCTATGCGGCCGGTCACGCGCTGTTCGACGACCTTGCCGGAGGCTTCCTTGCTCGGCTGCAGGCCGATATCAGCCCCACCGTCATCAACCGCCAGCACGACAGCAAGCTTCCATTCCGGCACATCAGAAAACGGCTCGATCTTGGCCAGCTCGACACCCCAGTCGCCGCCGATCTCGATCGTCTTGACCGGGCCATGGAAACCGCGGCGCTCGTCATAGCTGATCAGGCCATGCTGAAGCGCCTTGCGGGCAGCGATCTGGATGCGCGGGTCCAGCGAGGTGCGGACCGACAGGCCGCCTTCATAAAGGGCGTTGTCGCCATAGCGCTCGATAATCTGGCGGCGCACCTCTTCGGAGAAATAATCCGAGGCAAACAGATAGGTGCCGCGGTGGCGCGGCGTCACGCCGAGCGGCTGCGTCTTCGCCTCATCGCCATCAGCTTTTGTGACATAACCGTTCTCCACCATACGGTCGATCACCCAGTTGCGGCGCTCGATAGCGGCTTCCGTGCGGCGGAAGGGATGGTAGTTCGACGGGCCCTTGGGCAGCGCGGCGAGATAGGCGGTCTCGGCGACAGTCAGTTCCGTGACCGACTTGTCGAAATAGGTGAGTGCCGCGCCGGCAATACCGTAGGAATTCAGGCCGAAGAAAATCTCGTTCAGATAGAGTTCGAGAATGCGGTCCTTGGAATAGGCCTGCTCGATGCGGAACGAGAGGATGGCTTCCTTGACCTTGCGGTCGATGGTCTGGTCTGACGAGAGCAAGAAGTTCTTGGCGACCTGCTGCGTGATCGTCGATGCACCGACCGGGCGGCGGCCCGAGCCGAAATTCTGCAGGTTGACCATGATGGCGCGGAACAGGCCCGTCACGTCAACGCCGGGATGCTGATAGAAATTCTTGTCTTCGGCCGAAAGGAAAGCGGCCTTCACGCGGTCCGGGATCGCTTGGATGGGCAGATAGAGGCGGCGTTCACGGGCATATTCGGCCATCAGCGCGCCGTCGCCGGCATGCACGCGTGTGGTTACCGGCGGCGCATAGCTGTTGAGGACTTCATAATCGGGAAGATCCTTGGTGACACTTCCGAGATAGAGGGCGACTGCTGCCGCCACGCCGAGGAACGCCACGGCGCCGATCCCGAAGAAATATCCAATCAGTCTGATCATGAGCCAGTTACCGATGCCTTATGTCTTTTAATTTCATCGGGCAGAGTTGCTGCCCGGCCTTTTGTCGCCGCGGCCCAATACGACCGTTGCGCCTGCCCTGTCGAAGACGAGTCGTCCCACGTTTCCCGCACCCGTCTAGCGATCGGAATGTGAGGAAAATAGGGCTTACAGCATGCATCCCGGCTTCGCCACCGCACAATGGCCGCCGCTGTCACTTTTCCGGCACAGGCAGAACAATACCACGGCCTCCCGATACTTGCTCGGGCAAAGGCAGGATAGACTTAACCGCCGTTCGCAACGACCGTCGCGCGGTACTCGCCGACCGCTTTCGCAACAAGGCCGGCCACCTTCGTCTGCCAGGCCGGGTCGATCAAAAGCTGCTCGTCGTCCTTGTTCGACATGAAGCCAAGTTCGAGCAGGATCGACGGCACATCCGGTGCCGTCAGCACGCGAAAACCGGCATGGCGATGCGGATTGTTGATCAGCAACACCTCGTTCTTGAAGGTGCTGACCACGCTCTGCGCCAGATTGATTGAGAAGGCCTGCGTCTCGCGACGTGTCAGGTCGAGCAGAATATCGGCAACCTCGGCCGGTTCGTCGACGAAGGCGATACCCGCAATCTGGTCGGAGAGGTTTTCACGCTCGGCAAGGCTGGCGGCGAGGCTGTCGGAGGCCTTGTCGGAAATCGTATAGACCGTCGCTCCGCGCGTATCCTTCTGCTTCAGCGTGTCGGCATGAATGGAGATGAGCAGATTGGCGCCCTCATTGCGGGCAAGCTGCACCCGCTGGGAGAGTGATAGGAACTCATCCTTGTCGCGGGTCAGAATGGCCTTGGTGTCTGGCAATTTATTGAGCGCATCGGCAAGCGCCTTGGCGAAGGCGAGCGTGACGTGCTTTTCCTCCGTCTTGGTGACGCCGCCGCGCGCACCGTTGTCGATGCCGCCATGGCCCGCGTCGACAGCAATGACGAACGGTCCTTCGGCGCTGCCGCCCGGCAGCATGACGGGCTTCTGCTCGACATTGGCCGGGGTCGCTGTTTCCTGCCAACTTTGCTTTTCCATCTGCGCCTGGAACGCCTCTTTCTTGACGATCGCAGCATCGATGACGAGACGATAGCTTGCAGCCCCCTGCTCCTCCTGCACCTCGGCGAGTACCACGGTGATCGGCTTCTCCGCCGTCAGCACAATGCGCGAGCGTCCCTCGGCCATGGTGCCGTAGCGGATCTCCGAAAAGATGCCGCGCGCTTCGAGCTGTTCGGCCTTGATGCCGAAATCAGTCTCCGGCAGGTCGATCAGCACGCGGTAGGGACTGGCGACATAGTGGACTTTAAAGTCGGGCTTGCGGTCGAAGTCGATGATCAGCCGCGTGCGGGCGTCGTCGCCGGCAATGCGCGCGGAAAAGGCCAGCAGCGGCGCAGCCGTGGCGGACAGGGCAAAGGCTGGCGCGGTAACGGTCAGCGCCAGCAAAACAGCAAATGCACCCGTCAAATGACGAAGCGATTTTTCCCAGAGAAAGCGTAGCATCACCACAGGCAGTCCGTTCGAACGCGTGAAAACCGCGCGGCGCGGCTGAGGACAAGCCTCATAGATGCCCCCATATGGTTAACCAAAGCTTGCCGGGAGGCGTGCCGCCGCAACCGCTGCACCATGATGGCAAATCCATCAAGATTATGACGCTTTTGGCTTTTCCCTTGCCATTGTGACATATCCGCCATAAAAGCAAAATCAGGGAAAAAGACCAGACGGGATAGAATCGCCCTGGGCAGGCAGCCACTCCTTCGGGACTTGGCGCCGAACAGGGGCCTCATCCGCCGTCATAGCCCCTTTTTCCCGGCCGAACAGATCGCGTAAACCGGCGGTGGCCGGAACAGACAAGGTGGATTTCCACCAAACGCCCTTACCAAAGGGCAATTTCATCGGACCTTCAGGGTCTATGGCACTGGCATTCTCGTTGGACGTTGATGTTGACGCAGCGGACGCTATCAGAGGGTAACAGGCACCGGGACGTTCGCGCTCCGGCCTTCCTCCGTCCGCTTACCCCTCACCCGGGCCTAACGAGAACTTACTTATCCGGCGCATCCCCCTCCTCCCCCGGCTCACCCGCTTCAGGGTACAGCTTGCCGCCAGGATTGCGGCTGCGCCGAGGAGTTCAATCTACATGGCAGAGAAAATGCTTATCGACGCGTCTCACTCCGAGGAGACGCGCGTCGTTGTCGTACGCGGAAACCGCATAGAAGAATTCGACTTCGAATCCGAACACAAGAAGCAGATCCGTGGCAATATCTACCTTGCCAAGGTCACGCGCGTCGAACCGTCGCTCCAGGCGGCCTTCGTCGATTACGGCGGCAACCGCCACGGCTTTCTGGCCTTCGCCGAAATCCATCCGGATTACTACCAGATCCCGCTGGCAGATCGTCAGGCGCTCCTGAGAGCGGAAGCCGAAGAACACCGCCGCGACGACGATATCGAACATGTCGAGACGGCAAATGACCGTTCCGAGGAAAGCGAATCGCCGGCAGGAACGGAAGCCGACGTCGCTGTCGCCGCGGCCGTCGAAGAAGTAACGGTCGACGTCGCCGCCGAGCCTGAGGTCGTCGAGGCCTCCGCCGATCTCGCCGCGGAAGACGCGCCGGCCGAAAAGCCGAAGAAGCCGCGCCGCACGCGCAAGGCCAAGACGAAGACCGAGGAAGCCCCAGCCGCTGAAACTGAGGACGCCGCCGCTCCTTCTGAAGGCAGCGATGACGAAACGCCGGGTGGCGCGATGGCCATGGCCGTCGATACCGACGAAATCTCCGAGCCCTCCGACCGCAAGCGCCGCCGTCGTCGCGATGACGACGACGATGATGACGATCACAACGGTGAAGAAAAGGAAGTCATCGAATCCGTCGGCGCCGAAGACGCCATGGAAGAGGTGCCGGATCGCGTCAGCCGCAAGCCGCGCAAGCAGTACCGCATCCAGGAAGTCATCAAGCGCCGCCAGATCCTGCTCGTGCAGGTCGCCAAGGAAGAGCGCGGCAACAAGGGTGCTGCTCTCACCACCTATCTGTCGCTGGCCGGCCGCTACTCCGTTCTGATGCCGAACACGGCGCGCGGCGGCGGCATTTCCCGCAAGATCACGAACCTTCAGGACCGCAAGCGCCTGAAGGAAATCGCCCGCGACCTTGAGGTTCCGCAGGGCATGGGCGTCATCCTGCGCACCGCCGGCGCCAACCGCACCCGCGTCGAGGTCAAGCGCGACTTCGAATACCTGATGCGCCTGTGGGAAAACGTTCGCACGCTGACGCTGCAGTCGACCGCGCCGACCCTCGTTTACGAGGAAGGCTCGCTCATCAAGCGCTCGATCCGCGACCTCTACAACAAGGATATCAGCGAGATCGTCGTTGCCGGCGAGGAAGGCTATCGCGAAGCGAAGGCCTTCATGAAGATGCTGATGCCGAGCCATGCGAAGGTCGTCCAGCCCTATCGCGACGTGCATCCGATTTTTTCGCGCTCGGGCATTGAAGCCCAGCTCGACCGTATGCTGCAGCCGCAGGTGACGCTGAAGTCCGGCGGTTACATCATCATCAATCAGACCGAGGCGCTCGTCTCGATCGACGTCAACTCGGGCCGCTCGACGCGCGAACACTCGATCGAAGAAACCGCGTTGCAGACGAACCTGGAAGCGGCGGAAGAAGTCGCCCGTCAGCTGCGCCTGCGCGACCTTGCCGGCCTCGTCGTCATCGACTTCATCGACATGGAGGAGAAGCGCAACAACCGGGCCGTCGAGAAGCGTCTGAAGGACCATCTCAAGAACGACCGCGCGCGCATCCAGGTCGGCCGCATCTCGCATTTCGGCCTGCTCGAAATGTCGCGCCAGCGCATCCGCGCCTCTGTCCTCGAATCTACCATGCAGGTCTGCTCGCACTGCAACGGCACGGGCCATGTGCGCTCGCAGTCGTCGGTGGCCCTGCATGTCCTGCGCGGCATCGAGGAGTATCTCCTCAAGAACACCACGCACAATATCAGTGTGCGCACGACGCCCGATATCGCGCTCTACCTGCTCAACCACAAGCGCGGCACGATCATCGATTATGAAGGCCGCTTCGGCGTCGCCATCCTCATCGAGGCCGATGCCCATGTCGGCGCGCAGCATTTCGCGATCGACCGTGGCGAAGCTGTCGAGAACCCGGTCAAGATCGAGCAGATCCTGCATTTCGAGCCTGAGCCCGAAGACGACGATGTCGTGATCGAGGACGAGATCGACGAGGAAGAGGACGAAGCAGCCCGTCCGGCCGCCGCCGCGCCGACTACCCAGACTTCGGCCTCCTCGGATGAGAACGGCCGCAACAACAAGCGCAAGCGCCGCCGCCGCCGCCGTGGCCGTGGTCGCGATGGCGAAGGTGCCGACACCGCCTCCTTCGGCGGCGAACAGGCTGGCGACGAAGACGCCCTCGAAGAAGATGATGCCGATGCAGAGGGTGACGACGGTGCGGAAGCGCCGAAGACTGCCGAGGCCTCGGAGGATGCTGGCGATCGCCGCAAGCGTCGCCGTCGTGGCAAGCGTGGCGGTCGTCGCAATCGTCCGGAAGACGGTGCTGTCGAAGCGGCCGGTGAAGGCGATGAAGACGGTGACGAAGGTGAAGGTGAAGCCGAAGAGGTTGTCGCCGTCGAAGCCGAGGTAGTGGAAGTCGCTGTCGTCGCCGAGGAAACGCCGGTCGAAGCTGTTGCCGGTGAAGCGGCGGCCAAGCCGAAGCGCGCTCGCAAGAGCCGCGCCAAGGCCGCTGCCGAAGAGGTGACGACCGACGAAGCGGCCCGGGTGGAAATAGAAGCGCAGCCCGCAGCCGTCGCGGAAGAAACGACGCCGGTCGAGCCGGCCGTCGAGGAAGCCGCGGCCGATCTCGAAGACACCGCCAAACCCGCCCGTGGAAACCGCGACATCAACAAGATTGCATCCGAACCGGTGGTGAAGTCCTCCACGACGAAAGAAGCCGCCGCGGAAGAAGATGCTGACAAGCCCAAGAAGGGCGGCTGGTGGCAGCGCCGCGGCTTCTTCTAAGCAACGGCTTGCAGTGCAGAATTCGAAAGGCCCGGTTTTAACCGGGCCTTTTTCGTTTACGCGGGAATCGGGTGGTTGCCCGGTCGGCCTTCTGCGACATCGGCGGTCGTCAGAAACCAGCAAGGAGACATCCATGACCCGCCTCGAAAACAAGGTCGCCATCATCACCGGTGCAAGCTCCGGCATCGGCCGCGCCACCGCCCTGCTCTTTGCCCGCCGTGGCGCAAAGCTCGTTCTGTCCGCCCGCGGGCAGGAACGGTTGAACGATGTCGCGGACGAAATCCGCACGGAAGGCGGCGCCGTGATCGCCCTGCCTGGCGATGTCGGCGAGGAGGCGCATCACCGGGCACTGGTCGAGGCGGCACAGGCGGAATTCGGCGGCGTCGATATCGCCTTCAACAATGCCGGCACGACCGGCCCGATCGGACCGCTGCCATCACTTTCCGAGCAGGAATGGCAGGACGTGCTCACCGTCAACCTGACGAGCGGTTTCCTGGCGGCAAAGTACCAGCTGCCGGCGATGGAGGCGCGTGGAGGCGGCAGCCTCGTCTTCACCTCCACTTTCGTCGGCTATACCGCAGGCTTTCCGGGCCTTGCCGCCTATGCCGCCTCGAAATCCGGTCTCGTCGGCCTCGTGCAGGTGCTTGCATCGGAATATGGCCCGAAGGGCATTCGCGTGAATGCGCTGCTGCCGGGCGCAACGGACACGCCGATGGGCCGGGAGGTCGCCAACACGCCGGAAGCCCGGCAATTCGTCGCCGGCCTCAACGCCTTCAAGCGCATCGCGGCACCGGAAGAGATCGCGGAAGCAGCTCTCTTCCTCTGCTCGGACGCATCGAGCTTCACCACCGGCACGGCCATGCTGGTCGATGGCGGCGTGTCGATCAACCGGGTCTGAGAAAGCGATTCAGGCCCCTGACGGATCGATTCCGTTTCCCGCCACAAGGTGCTGAAACGGAATCCCTTTCCGGCCTCAGGCGAGCCAGCGTGCGAGGCGATCGACCGCCTCGTTCATATCCTCGAAGGAGCCGGCATAGGAGAAACGCATCGTGTGGTGGCCATCCCTGGGATCGAAGTCGATGCCGGGCGTGGCCGCCACATCCGTCTCGGCCAGCATGCGGCGGGCGAAGGCCATGCTGTCATTGGTGAAGCGGCTGACGTCGACATACGCATAAAAAGCACCATCCATCGGCGAAGCGATGGAGAAGCCGATTTCCGGCAGGCGCTTCACCAGGAAGTCGCGGTTCACGCGGTAGGCGTCTCGATAGACGTTCAGCTCCGCCTCGGCGCCAAGCGCTGCTTCCGCCGCGATCTGCGACAGTTCCGGCGCGGAAATGTAGAGGCTCTGGGCGATGCGCTCGACGGGGCGCACCAGTTTTTCCGGCAGCACCATCCAGCCGATGCGCCAGCCGGTCATGCAATAATATTTCGAGAACGAATTGATGATGACGGCCTCGTCGCCGAATTCCAGCGCCGTCGCCTCCTCGCCGACGAAGGTCAGGCCGTGATAGATCTCGTCCGAGATGAAGGCGATGCCGTTGTCCCGGCAATAGGCCGAGAGGGCCGCGAGGTTCGCGCGGCCCGTGACGGTGCCGGTCGGATTGGCGGGGCTTGCGAGCAGCACGCCATCGATCTTTCCGGCGGCCTCAAGCGCTTGCGGCGTCAGGGTAAAGCCGTTTTCGGCATTCACCTCGATCTCGACCGTCTCGATACCGAGCGCCGCCAGAATGTTGCGATAGGCCGGATAACCGGGACGCGCGATGGCGACGCGGTCGCCGGCATCGAACAGCGCAAGGAAGGCCAGGTTGAAGCCTGCCGACGAGCCCGTCGTGATGGCGATGCGGCCGGGATCGACGGAAACGCCGTGATGGCTCCGGTAGAAATTCGAAATGGCGTGGCGCAGCGAAAGCAGGCCGAGCGCGTCCGTATAGCCGATGCGGCCGACCTCCAGCGCCTTGCGAGCGGCCTCGCGGGCGGCGGCGGGGGCCGGATGCACCGGCTGGCCGACGGCCATGGAGATCACCGGCCGGCCGGCGGCGCGGCTCTTCGTCGCCTCGGCGAGCACGTCCATGGCGTGAAAGGGTTCGACGGCGCCGCGGCGGGAAAGTTTCATGGGGCTTATCTTCCGGTTTGAAGGATCGAGGCCTTCCTGCCGCAAGATTTGCGCCTTCACAATCCCGCGAGGGCCGAAAATCCGCCGCTTTTTCCCTATCGTTTGCGCCTCACCGCTCATAAGGTCGTTGAAAGCGCCCTGCCCCGCATTGACGCGGCAGCGCCGGCAATGGCACTTCTGCGGGCCGCATCACGACGAGGACCAGACTGACATGACATTCAAGACCAAGCTTGCGGCCACCGTGGCTCTTCTTTTTACGGTCGCAGCGCCCCTTCCGGCCCTCGCCCTCGACGATGCGCAGAAGAAGGAGATCGGCGAATTCATCAAGGAATATCTCGTCGAGAACCCCGAGATCCTGCTGGACGTGCAAGAAGCCCTGCAAAAGAAGCAGGAAGCGCAAAAGCAGGCCAAGGCCAAATCCGCTATTACCGACAATGAAAAGGCGATCTACAACTCGCCCTATGATATCGCGCTTGGCAATCCGAAGGGTGACGTTACCATCGTCGAGTTCTTCGATTACAATTGCGGCTACTGCAAGCGCGCCCTCTCCGACATGGACGACATTCTGAAAGAGGACAAGAACGTCCGCTTCGTCCTCAAGGAACTGCCGATCCTCGGTCCAGATTCGCTTGCCGCCCACAAGGTGAGCGCTGCCTTCCGCGACCTCGCACCGGAGAAATACGGCGAATTCCACCGCGCGCTGCTCGGCGGCGAAGGCCGTGCCACGGAAGAAAGCGCCATTGCGCTGGCCGCCAACATGGGAGTTTCGGAAGCCGACATCCGCAAGACCATGACCGAAAAGCCGCATGACGATGCCGTGCGAGAAGCCTATTCGCTGGCGAACGACCTCGGCATCACCGGCACGCCCTCTTACGTTCTCGGCAACGAGATGGTGTTCGGTGCCGTCGGTGCGGATGACCTGCGCGCGAAGATCGCCAATGTCCGCGCCTGCGGCAAGGCAAGCTGCTCGTAACCGCCATCTTCTTGCCATGCTGGCCTGTTCAGGCCTTGCTGCTTGTGGACACGCCCCCATGACCGGAAAACCCCAGTGCCTTGGGGCTTTCCTCACGGAAACCACCGGTCTATAGGTAATCCTCGATCCAGCATGCGGAATTGCGAATGGCTTTACCCCTTTTCGTGCTCAACGGCCCCAACCTGAACGCCCTCGGCAAGCGCGAGCCCGGTATCTATGGCGGCCAGACGCTCGCCGATATCGAAGTGCTGTGCAAGGCTGAAGGCGAGAAGCTTGGTTTTGCCGTCGATTTCCGTCAATCCAATCATGAAGGCGATCTGGTCGACTGGATCCACGAGGCCGGCGACGTCGCCGCCGGCATCGCCATCAACGCCGGTGCCTATACCCACACCTCGATCGCGCTTCATGACGCCATCCGCGCCATCAAGATCCCGGTGGTCGAACTGCACCTTTCCAACGTGCATGCCCGCGAGGAATTCCGCCACAAGTCGATGATCGCGCCCGCCGTGAAGGGCGTGATCTGCGGTTTTGGTGTGCAGAGCTATATCCTCGCACTGCATGCGCTTTCATCCATCACGACATAAGAAGAACCAGAGGCTCAATCCCATGGCTGACAAGAAACACGGCATCGATCAGGCTCTGATCCGCGATCTCGCCAATATCCTCAACGAGACGGACCTGACCGAGATCGAAGTGGAGCAGGACGACCTGCGTATCCGCGTCTCGCGCGCCGGCACGCCCCAGTATGTTCAGGCGCCGATCGCCGCACCGGCCGTCGCTGCACCGGCTGCTGTCGCCGCGACCGCCGCCGTTGCCGCAGCACCGGCCGACGCGCGCAACAACAAGAACGCCGTGACGGCGCCGATGGTGGGCACCGCCTACCTGTCGCCTGCTCCGGGTGCGCGCGCCTTCATCGAAGTCGGCGCGACGGTCAAGGAAGGCCAGACCATCCTCATCATCGAGGCCATGAAGACGATGAACCAGATCCCGGCGCCGCGCTCGGGCAAGGTCACCGAAATCCTCGTCCAGGACGCAAGCCCTGTCGAATACGGCGAACCGCTCGTCATCATCGAATAAGGCAGGTCCCATGATCTCCAAAGTCCTCATTGCCAACCGCGGCGAAATCGCCCTTCGCGTCCTTCGGGCGTGCAAGGAGCTCGGCATCGCCACGGTCGCCGTGCATTCGACGGCGGATGCCGACGCCATGCATGTGCGCCTTGCAGACGAGAGTGTCTGTATCGGCCCGCCGCCGTCGCGCGAGAGCTACCTGAACATCCATCAGATCGTCGCCGCCTGCGAGATCACCGGTGCCGACGCCGTGCATCCGGGCTATGGCTTCCTGTCGGAAAACGCCAAGTTCGCGGAAATCCTCGACGCGCACGGCATCACCTTCATCGGCCCGACGGCGGAACATATCCGCATTATGGGCGACAAGATCACCGCCAAGCAGACGGCGCAGGAACTCGGCATTCCCGTGGTTCCCGGCTCCGACGGCGAAGTGAAACCCGAGAACGCGCTGGAAGTCGCCCGCCAGATCGGCTTCCCCGTGCTCATCAAGGCCACCGCCGGCGGCGGTGGTCGTGGCATGAAGGTCGCCAAGACCGAAGCCGATCTTGAAGAAGCCGTCTCGACGGCCCGTTCCGAGGCGCTCGCCGCTTTCGGCAACGACGCCGTCTACATGGAAAAATATCTCGGCAAGCCGCGTCACATCGAAATCCAGGTCGTCGGCGACGGCATGGGCAATGCGGTGCATCTGGGTGAACGCGACTGCTCGCTGCAGCGCCGCCACCAGAAGGTCTGGGAAGAAGCCAATTCCCCGGCCCTCAATGTCGACCAGCGCATGAAGATCGGCCAGATCTGCGCCGACGCCATGAAGAAGCTGAAATACCGCGGCGCCGGCACGGTCGAATTCCTCTACGAAAACGGCGAGTTCTATTTCATCGAAATGAACACCCGTCTTCAGGTGGAGCATCCGATCACCGAAGCCATCACCGGCATCGACCTCGTGCACGAGCAGATCCGCGTCGCCTCCGGTGCCGGCCTCTCGGTCACGCAGGACGAGATCGTATTTTCCGGCCATGCCATCGAATGCCGCATCAATGCCGAGGATCCGCGCACCTTCGTCCCCTCTCCAGGCACGATCACGCATTTCCACGCGCCGGGCGGTCTGGGCGTTCGTGTCGATTCAGGTGCCTATCAGGGTTACAAGATCCCGCCCTACTACGACAGCCTGATCGGCAAGCTCATCGTGCACGGCCGCACCCGCGTCGAATGCATGATGCGCCTGCGCCGCGTTCTCGACGAGTTCGTCATCGACGGCATCAAGACGACGCTGCCGTTGTTCCAAGACCTCATCGGCAACCAGGATATCGCCAACGGCGACTATGACATCCATTGGCTGGAGAACTATCTGGCCAACAGCACCGACGCCTGAGGCGGCGTCGGTTATGGCAGGGCGTCGCAGCCGGCACCCGGAAATAACCCCGGAACTGCTTCTGCGCGCCTATTCCATCGGGCTCTTTCCGATGGCCGATTCGGCCGATGACCCGGAACTCTTCTGGGTCGAGCCGGATATGCGCGGCGTCATTCCGCTCGATAAGTTCCATGTCTCGCGCAGTCTCGCCAAGACAATCCGCCAGAAGCCCTTCGACATCCGCTTCGACACCGCCTTCGACGCCGTGGTCGCCGCCTGCGCCGAAGCCGCACCGGACCGGCCATCGACATGGATCAATGCCAAGATCAAATCGCTCTACGGTACGCTGCACCGCATGGGACATGCGCATTCCGTGGAGGCATGGGACGGCGGAGATCTTGTCGGCGGCCTCTACGGCGTCTCGCTGGGAGCAGCCTTCTTCGGCGAAAGCATGTTCTCGCGCCGCACCGACGCGTCGAAGATCTGCCTCGTGCATCTCGTGGATCGCCTGAAAGCCCACGGGTTCCGCTTGCTCGATACGCAGTTCACGACCGAACATTTGAAAACGTTTGGAGCGATCGATGTGCCGAAGATTCAATATGAGGACATGCTGGCCAACGCGCTCGCCTCGCCGCATCTACAATTTTAGCGTTTTCAAAACTCGCCCCAAGATTGCTTTTGCCTCCCCTTCGTATAGTGTCACCCGGCACATGGGGGATACCAATTTGAAACGCATATATGCTGTCGCGACCGCTCTCGTTCTAATGCTGGCGGGGAGCGCGCTTGCCCAGCCCTATCAGAGTATGTTCCCAGAAAGGAACGACTTCACGGACGAAGCCAAGAAGTATCTGGAGGGAATGGATTTCAAACAGGGCGCCATCCCGCTGCCGGGCGCGAATGCGACCTTGAACATTCCCGCCGATTTCTATTATCTCGACCCCAAGGATACCAAGACCGTCATCGTAGACATCTGGGGCAACCCCGCAGACGCTGCGGAAGGAATGCTCGGGATGATTTTCCCGGCAAAATACGCTCCAACCGAGACTGAGGCCTGGGGATCACTCGTTGAGTACAGCGCCGACGGCTATATTTCTGATCTCGACGCAGCAACCACAGACTATGACGACCTGCTGAAAACGCTGAAAGAATCAGTGGCCGAAAGCAATATCGAGCGCGAAAAACAGGGATTTCCGACGATTACGCTGGTCGGCTGGGCATCTGCGCCGCGCTACGATCAAGCCGCGCATGCCCTCCACTGGGCGCGCGATCTGATTTTCGGCAACGAACAGCCGACATCGCACACATTGAACTACTCGGTCCGCCTGCTTGGGCGCGAAGGCGTGGTCCAGTACAATTTCGTGGCGGACCTCTCGCAGCTCGAAGAGATCAAGGCTGCCATTCCCAGCGTCATCAAGCTCGTCCAGTTCGACAAGGGCAAAACCTACGAAGACTATCAGCAGGGCGACAAGCTTGCAGCCTACGGTCTAGCCGGCATTATCGCCGCTGGTGCGGGCGCCAAGGTCGCAGCCAAGGTTGGCCTCCTCGCCGTCGCTCTCGCCTTTCTCAAGAAAGGCGGCTTCCTGATCGTACTGCTTTTCGGGGGTGTGGTTCGCTTCTTCCGTGGCCTCTTCGGCAAAAAGTCGCCAGACGCCTGAAGCGTCCTTTTACTGACTCTTCGTCTCGCCGTCTTCCGGCGGCGGCACGTCCGATTTGCCTTTGCACTCAACAAGCCACACGTCATACACGGGGTGCTCGACGGCGTTGAGGCCGGGGCTGTCGGCGAACATCCAGCCGGTGAAGATGCGGCGGATTTTCCGGTCGAGGGTGATTTCGTCGACTTCGACGAACGAGGTGACCTTCTGGGCCTCGGTGTCGTCACGGCTGTAGCAGACCTTCGGCGTCACCTGGAGCGCGCCGAACTGCACGGTCTCGCCGATATAGACATCAAAATTTGTGATGCGGCCGGTGATCTTGTCGATGCCTGAGAAGGCGGCAACCGGGTTTTCGATGCGGGCGGCTTCGGACGAAACGGGCGCCAGAGCAAGGCCGGCAGCCGCAGCTGCAAGCACACTCGCCAGGAACCGCCGTCCGGCGTTCACCTTTAAAACCCCTGATGTCATGAAGCCGTCTCCTGCGATCTGAACCGGCGTCGCCGATTGCTTGGAGCTACCGGCGAAATGTGGCCAAATCGGTATCAGTTGCCCGGCGTCCAAGCGTCATAGTCGCCCGTCACGCGCGGACGTTCGCCGGCGACCGCAATGGAGCCCGGCGGGCGGTAGGCCTGCGCCGTACCAGTTCCGTTCGGGCGGTGCGGCTTCTGCCACTCACGCGCGACATACGTCTCGTCGGCGGGGGAAACGTCCGTGCGGTGGTGCATCCAACCGTGCCAACCCGGCGGAATCGCAGAGGCATCGGCATAGCCGTTGTAGATCACCCAACGGCGCGTGCGGCCCTCGGAATCCTTGCCGCCGCCCTGATAATAGGTGTTGCCGAATTCGTCCTGGCCGACCTTGGTGCCGAAGCGCCAGGTGTGAAAGCGGGTGCCGATCGTCTGACCGTTCCACCAGGTGAAAATCTGCTTGAGAAGGCTCATGGGCTGGCGTCCTTGGGAGGGCCACGCTTGGGATGTGGCCCGAGACTGAATATTTCTTCCGCTTATGGCGCGGCGGGTGCCGAATGTCCAGCGATTCCCGCGCCTTCGCCCACGGCTTTTCGCCGGGGCTCAGCCGCCAAGGGGCTTCTCGTAGAGATCCAGCGGCACGCCGGACACACTGTCGGCCGTATGCGTGTTTTCACCGACCTTTGCAAAGCCATGCGCGTAGTAGAAGGCGACGGCGGCGTCATTGCGCGGGTCGACCTCAAGCAGCATGGCGTTCGCATCAGGAAAGCAGGTTTCGAGCTCGGCAAACATGTCGCGGCCGATGCCATGCCGCTGATGGCGCGGCAACACATAGAGATTGTGCAGGAAGGCAGTCTTCGGCCTGTCCTTCAACATGGCGGCATAGCCCATGCCGGCAAGTTCCCGTCCGTTGTCGGCCACGACGAACTCGCTGTCCTTGCGCTCCAGCTTGGCCTTCAGCGCTGGCACAGAATGCCAGCGCGCGGTGATTTCGCTTACCTTTTCGATGCCGTAGAGCGCGTCGTAGGTCGCATGCCACGTCTCAGTAAGCAACGCGCTGACTTTCGCCAGATCGCGCTCGGAGGCCGTGCGGACGAAGAACACGGGATTACTCCTCGATGCCGAGCTTGGCCTTGACCAGCGCCTGGACGGCCTGCGGATTGGCCTTACCGCCCGTCGCCTTCATGACCTGGCCGACGAACCAACCCGCTAGCGTCGGCTTGGCGAGAACCTTGGCGACCTGATCGGGATTGGCGGCGATGATTTCATCCACGGCTTTCTCGATGGCGCCAGTGTCCGTCACCTGCTTCATGCCGCGGGCTTCGACGATCTCGGCCGGGTTGCCGCCCTCGTTCCAGACGATCTCGAACAGGTCCTTGGCGATCTTGCCGGAGATGGTGCCGTCCTTGATGAGATCGATGATGCCGCCGAGCTGATCGGGCGAAACCGGAGTCTCTTCAATGGCTTTGCCGTCCTTGTTCAAGGCGCCCAGCAGGTCGTTGATCACCCAGTTGGCGGCAATCTTGCCGTCGCGGCCGGCGGCCACGGCCTCGTAGTAGTCGGCAATCGCCTTTTCCGAGACGAGTACGGAAGCGTCGTAAACCGAGAGACCGAGATCCTTGACGAAGCGGATCTTCTTGTCATCAGGCAGTTCAGGCAGATCGGCGAGCAGCGACGCGACGAACGCGTTGTCGAACTCCAGCGGCAGCAGATCCGGATCAGGGAAGTAGCGGTAGTCGTGCGCGTCTTCCTTCGAGCGCATGGAACGCGTCTCGCCCTTGCCGGGATCGAAGAGACGGGTTTCCTGGTCGATGGAACCGCCATCCTCCAGAATGCCGATCTGACGGCGGGCTTCGTATTCGATCGCCTGGCCGATGAAACGGATGGAGTTGACGTTCTTGATTTCGCAGCGCGTGCCGAAGGGCTCGCCGGGCCGGCGCACGGACACGTTGACGTCGGCGCGCATGGAGCCCTCGTCCATGTTTCCGTCGCAGGTGCCGAGATAGCGCACGATGGAGCGCAGCTTCGTCATATAGGCCTTGGCCTCATCCGACGAGCGCATGTCCGGCTTGGAAACGATCTCCATCAGCGCGACGCCCGAGCGGTTGAGGTCGACATAGGACATGGTCGGATGCTGGTCATGCATCGACTTGCCGGCGTCCTGCTCGAGATGCAGGCGCTCGATGCCGATCTCGATGTCCTCGAAATTGCCCTGGCGATCGGGGCCAAGCGAGATGACGATCTTGCCCTCGCCGACGATCGGGTCCTTGAACTGCGAGATCTGGTAGCCCTGCGGCAGGTCCGGATAGAAGTAGTTCTTGCGGTCGAAGATCGAGCGATGGTTGATCTCAGCCTTCAGGCCGAGACCGGTACGGACGGCCTGCTTGACGCATTCCTCGTTGATGACGGGCAGCATGCCGGGCATGGCGGCATCGACGAGCGACACATTGGCGTTCGGCGCCTTGCCGAATTCCGTCGAAGCGCCGGAAAACAGTTTCGAATTCGAAAGGACCTGCGCGTGCACCTCCATGCCGATGATGACTTCCCAATCGCCGGTGGCGCCGGGGATGAAGCGTTTCGGATCAGGGGTGCGGACGTCGACGAGGGTCATTTTCGGCTCTTGCTGTGCTGTCTTCGGTGCTGTCTCGGTAGAACATATGGGCAGGCGGCGCAAGGTTTTCAGCGGGTGCGTCGCACCGTCGTTAGCCAAGTCGCAAGCTTGGCTAGCTAAAACCGCATCATGAACATGACGACAGCGCTTCTGATCATTTTCCTTCTCCTCAATATCGTGACGTTCTGCCTCTTCTGGTGGGATAAGGATGCGGCGCGGAATGGCGGCTGGCGGGTTTCTGAAGCAAGCCTGCTGCAATTCGCCTTCTTCGGCGGCAGCCTAGGTGCCGTTGCCGCGCAACGCCTGCTGCGGCACAAGACGCGCAAGGAACCGTTTCGCACGTATTTGATGGCGATCCTGATTCTGCACACCGTTTTTGCCCCCGTCGGGCTCATTTTTGGTCCCACCATCGTCCGCGTGTTGCTAGCCGGCTGACACCCTTCCAGCCGGCCTGTCTTGACAGGCGGCACGATTCGTAACTATTATTGTTACATGAAAAGAAACAGCCGCCTTTCCGCCGTGCTTCATGCACTCATGCATATGGCTGAACGCGAGGTGCCGATGACCTCGGACGATCTCGCGCTCTGCCTCGATACCAATGCCGTTGTCGTGCGCCGCACCATGGCCGGGCTTCGCGATGCCGGCATCGTGCAATCCGGCCGCGGCCATGGCGGCGGCTGGCATTTCGCCAAGCCGCTTGCCGATATCTCGTTGCTCGATATCTACAATGCGCTCGGCGAACCGATCGTCTTCCAGATCGGCCCGGCGACGGAAATGCCGGGCTGCGTCGTCGAAAAATCCGTCAACCGCGTTATCGGCGATGCCCTGAAGGACGCCGAGGCAATCCTGATGGCGCGCTTTGCCGGCACGACGCTCGCCGACCTCGCCGCCGATTTTCGGGTGGCGGCGAAACATTGCCGGGCCGATACCGGCTGACGGCAACCAAATCCCAAGACCTGCATCGAACGCCCTGTAACCGCCGGGCGAACGATGCCGCACGTTCCATCGAAAGGATCCACCATGACCGAAGATGCCATCATCATCGGCGGGGGCTTTGCCGGCCTCTCCGCAGCCATGCAGCTCGCCCGCGCCCGCCGCCGCATCACCATTCTGGACACCGGCCTGCCACGCAACCGCTTTGCCGCCCATTCGCACGGCTTCCTTGCGCAGGACGGCCGGCCGGGCGGCGAGATCCTCGCCGATGCCCGCCGTCAGCTTGCCGCCTACGAGACCGTCACCTTCGGCGATGTGCCGGCCGAAAGGCTGGAGGGAGAGCGGGATGCGTTTTCGGTGATCACCGGCGACGGCGGGCGGATCGATGCGCGGCGCGTGCTGCTCGCCACCGGCTTCGAGGACAAGCTGCCCGATATTCCCGGCCTTGCGGAACGCTGGGGCAAGACGGTGCTGCATTGCCCCTATTGCCATGGCTACGAGGTCGGCGGCGGGCCGGTCGGCGTGCTGGCGCGAACCTCCGAGGCCGCACGTTTTGCGGCGGTCGTGGCCGATTGGGGCAACGTCACGCTCTTCACCAATGAAGTCCCGGAGCCCGATGAAAAGGACCTCGCCGTGCTCGAGGCGCGCAATGTGAAACTCCGCCCCGGCCGCGTCACCGCGATCTCGGATGGTCCCGATGGTTTGCTCTCCGTCGAGACCGGCCCCGGCATTCCCGCCCTCGTCAAGGCGCTGTTTGTTGCACCGGAAGCGCGCGTGCGCAGCACGATCCCGGACGATCGCGGCCTGAAGCGAAGGGAAACGCCCATCGGCAACATTCTGCACACCGACGACATGGGCCAAACCTCATTGCCCGGACTCTACGCAGCCGGTGATATCGCTCTCGGCGCGGCCAATATTTCGCTTGCCTCGGCCAATGGCGTGAAGACCGCCGTCTTCCTGCACCACTCGCTGATCTGGCCAACGCATTGACCTTTGCGGACGCCCCGGTTATTTCGAGACGTCCGTAAAAGGAGTTTTGATGTCCAACTCGTCTGAGACCTGCTGAGGGCCCTGCCCGCATCATGCTTGCGCGCAGGGTCGAAAAAACGCTGAACCCTGCCACCCCGTGGGTGGCGGACGTTTTTTCGCGTTCATTCGAACGCCCGACGGACACTCAAGACAATGGACATTTCGCGCGCCGAACAGCGCATTCTTCACCTGCTCGCCCAGGGCGGCAGGATCGACATCGAAAAAGACGACAACCGCAAGATCATCACCGTCGCCTGCATCACGCGGGACGGCTGGCGTGCCGGTGGTCTCGACCTCGACCTCTTCCGCAAGCTGAAACGCCGGCGCTGCATCGCCTCCTCCGGCGGCAGGCCCTACCGCATCACGCAGCGCGGCCTGGTTCTGGTGCGGTCGCAGCTCGACAATCAGTGAAAGACGGGAGGCGTGGCGAAAGCTGCGCCTCCTCTAAAATCTGCCCGGCCCGTAGCCGATCGGTTCATCGGCGACGAGCTGCCGGCGCAGGCCGACCGATTCCACGTCCCGGTCGAGACGTTCGGAGTAATCGACCGAAAGCCAGTTCACCGAATAGCCGTGCTTCTGGAAGAAACCGACGGCGGCCGTGTTGCGCGCATGGGTCTGCAGCCGCGCCGCCTCGAAACCGGCGGCGACGATCTCCTCTTCCATGGCGGCAAGCAAAGCGGCACCGAGGCCCTTCTTCTGCTGGGGTGGATCGACCCAGAGATCGCTGATCTCGTCGTCCAGCGCTTCGCGCGAGGCCCAACCGGCCAGCACGCCCTCACTCTCCACGACGCTGACGCGCAGCCATTTTTCGGCAAGGAACTGCTGGAAGGCATTGCGGGCATGTTCGCTGCGCACCTGAAGATCGACGACGCCGACGACGGCCTGCCCCCAGGCTCTCACGCCGATCTCGACGAGTTCCGGAACATCATCTCCACGGACATTGCGAACAGTGATCATGCATCGGCCCTTTCCCATGCCATGAAAGCATTGCGCAGGCGGCTTGGCGAGGGAGACGAAAGGCTATCCACGGCGATGATGGGACTAAAAACGAAACCGCCCGGTCTTTCGACCGGGCGATCCCCTACTTGTCGCGCAACTGCACGAGGTCGTTCATCAGGCCCGCCGTCCCGTTGTGGATGGTCAGGCGCTCGACCTTGCCGGCAATGGCTTCCAGAGCCTCCAGCTCCTTCAGCCGCAGCATGACCGGGTTTTCGGCCATCACCTTCGCCGTGTTCAGGAGCGAACGGGTAGCGTTCGTTTCCTCGCGGCGCCGGATGACATTGGCCTCAGCCTGCTTTTCAGCTGCGACCACCTGGTTCAGGATATCGCGCATCTCGCCCGGCAGGATCACGTCCTTGAGCTCGATGGCCGAGACCTCGACCCCGATGGCGGCCATGTCGGCACGAACCTTCCCGGCGGCTTCCGCATTGACCGTCACCTTGCGTTCAAGGATCTGGTCAAGCGTCAGCGTGCCGAGCGTCTGGCGGAAGGCGAACTGCAGAGCACGGTACAGCGCGTCCGTGAAGTCCTTGACCTCCGACACCGCCTTCAGCGGATCGACGACGCGGTATTCGGCGGAAATGTTCACCCGGATCGTGACCTTGTCACGGGTGAGCAGTTCCTGACCGGTCACGTCGAGCGACTGGCGCTTCAGATCCACCACGCGCACCTGGACCGTCTTGCCGACATTCCAGAAGGCGTGCATGCCCGGCTGCAGCATGCGCTGATGCGTTCCGTCAACGAAGAGCAGACCGACCTGACCGTCATTGACGAGGAAGGCGGTCGTGAGCTCCGTGCGGCGTGCGCGCATCAGCCGGCGCATCAGCTCCGGGTCGATGTCGAGCCGTTCCGTCAGGTCGACACGCGTCTCGGTCCACGGACCGGCAGCGTTCCAGACCACCAGCTTCTGGTTCGGCGCCAGCACCGTGTAGAGTTCACCGTCGCGCTCGACGACCGAGATTTCCCGGGCCGTGGTGCGGATGACCGTCAGTTCACGCTGTGCGACCTCCGGCAGACCATCGAACAACGGCTTCTCGTAGGCCGACGCGAAAACCGGCCGGTTCATGTCGTGACGCTCCAGCTCGAGCAGCCCGCGGCGGTTCGGCAGGCTGTGTTCGCCCGCGCCGAAAATACCGAGAACCGTACCCTTGTACAGGGCGAGCACCCGCTCGTTGGCCTTCACGAGGACGCGCTTGCGCCCCAAAATCATATCGAGAAACATCGTCATTGGTCTTGCTCCTTCGGTCATACGCTACGTCATGAACCGATTGTCCTTTCGTTTACGGTTGCTGTTTCATCGGCGGCATGCTTGCCGCCAGTCTCCGTGAAACCCCTGGTCGCCCGGGAAACCTGCGGGCGGGGCATGCGAATGCAATGATCCGGGAACCGGTTGACGGCCATCGGCGGCGGGTTTCCGGGAGAGGACCGCGCAGCCTTTCGGCGGGCTTTGGAGCACGGCTCCATCGCTGGCCGAAAGGCGGCTTGATCGTCACCGGCAACCGGACCGCACATGTCCGGCGTCGGGCTTTCCGAAGAGGGACCTTGCGGCCCTACCCCGGTCTACCGTCCGCAGTCCGGTCCCCGGACCGGATAAGAGACAGCTTGGAAGGCTGTTGGAGAAGGATTTGAACCTTCGACTTCAGAATCTAAATCTGATGCTCTACCACTGAGCTATCCAATGGAGCAGACAACGGGAATCGAACCCGCGACCTCCGAACGTCTCGTTCGGCGCTCTACCACTGAGCTAGGTCCGCAAACGGTCTTTCTGGTGCGGGGCATCCGTACACGACGACGGCAGGGCCGCCTCGCGCGGGAGGAGCAGAAAACTCCATCCGTTGACATCCGCACCGGCTGAACGACCGGGAGGGCGCGTTTATTCGCGTCGTGGAAAAGGTTCAAGCCGAAAACGGCACGCGTAAGTTTCCGTAACGGCAAGTGTTGCCGTTACGACACAACTTTGCGGATAGGCGGTCTATGGGGCGGAGGCGCCCCTTACCACCACTTGGCCGGGGTGAAGCGGCCGGCAGCCTGCTCGATGACATGGGCTGTCTTGAAGAGGCTTTCCTCCTCGAAGGGCTTGCCGATGAGCTGGAGGCCGAGCGGCAGGCCCTTGTGATCCAGGCCGGCGGGTACGGACAGGCCCGGCAGGCCGGCCATGTTCACGGTCACCGTGAAGATATCCTGCAGGTACATCTTGACCGGATCCGACGCCAGATCCTCGTCGGCGATGCCGAAGGCCGACGACGGCGTGGCTGGCGTCAGAATGGCATCGACGCCGGCATTGAAAGCCAGTTCGAAGTCGCGCTTGATCAGCGTACGGACCTTCTGGGCCTGCAGGTAATAGGCGTCGTAGTAGCCGGCCGAAAGCACATAGGTGCCGATCATGATACGGCGCTTGACCTCGGTGCCGAAGCCGGCGGCGCGGGTCTTCTCGTACATGTCGACGATATCCTTGCCGTCGACGCGCAGGCCGTAGCGCACGCCGTCGTAGCGGGCGAGGTTCGACGATGCCTCGGCCGGAGCCACGATGTAGTAGGCCGGCAGGGCGTATTTCGTGTGCGGCAGCGAGATATCGACGATCTCGGCACCGGCGTCCCTCAGCCAGGCGATGCCCTGCTGCCAGAGCGCTTCGATCTCGTCCGGCATGCCATCGACGCGATATTCGCGCGGAATGCCGATGCGCATGCCTTTCAGCGACTGCCCAAGCGCGGCTTCGTAATCCGGCACCGGCAAATCTACGGAGGTCGTGTCCTTGGCGTCGACGCTCGCCATCGACTTCAGCATGATCGCGGCATCGCGCACGTCGCGGGCGATCGGGCCGGCCTGATCGAGCGAAGAGGCGAAGGCGACGATGCCCCAGCGCGAGCAACGGCCATAGGTCGGCTTGATGCCGACGGTGCCGGTGAAGGCGGCGGGCTGGCGGATCGAGCCGCCGGTATCGGTTGCGGTCGCACCCGCGCAAAGGAAGGCCGCGACGGCCGCGGCCGAACCGCCGGAAGAACCGCCCGGCACCAGATCGGCGTTGGAACCTTGCGCGCGCCACGGGTTCTTGACGGCGCCGTAATAGGAACTCTCGTTGGAGGAGCCCATGGCGAACTCGTCCATGTTGAGCTTGCCGAGCATGACGGCGCCATCGTTCCAGAGGTTCTGGGTGACGGTCGATTCGTATTTCGGCTTGAAGCCGTCGAGAATGTGGCTGCAGGCCTGCGTATGAATACCGTCGGTGGCAAAGAGGTCCTTGATGCCGAGCGGAATGCCCTCCAGCGCGCCGGCCTTGCCGTCGGCGATACGGGCGTCGGAAGCCTTGGCCATCTCGCGCGCCTTCTCGGGCGTGACGGCGACATAGGCGTTGATCGCCGGATTGGCCGCCTCGATCGCGGAAAGATACGCGTCCGTCAGCTCGACCGCCTTGATCTCCTTGGCGGAGAGCTTTTCGCGGGCTTCGGCAATGGTCAGGCGGGTCAGGTCGGTCATGGGTGCGGTCACTTCAGGTCAGGCAGCACGAAGCTGCTTTTGATAGAATACGGAATAGGGTGAATCCGGGTAGTCGAGCACGGGGCCGCAGCGGGTAAAACCCGCCTTCTCATAGATCGCCCATGCCGCCGGATGCTGGTCGCCCGTTTCGAGCACGAGCGTCTCCAGCTCCTCCCGTTCGGCGGTCTCCAGGATCTTGTCGAGCACATGCCGGCCGACGCCTTTCCCCTGCCAGGCCGGCCGGGTGAACATGCGCTTGACTTCGCCCACCGTGTCGGAGTGGCGCTTCAGCGCGCCGCAGCCGATCGCGGCGTCGCCGTCGCGCGCGATCCAGACGGTTACCGTGGGATCGGCCATCTCCTCCACGGTGAGGTTATAGCACGCCTCCGGCGGCGACAGCGCAAGCAGGACCGTGTTCAGCTCTGCGATCAGCGTGCGAACCTCATCCGTAAGCGGGCTTTCGACGTCGATTGTGACGGTCAAGGATTACTCCACAACCTTCGGCACCTGGAAGAAATTGCGGTCGGTGGCCGGGGCGTTGGCGACGATCGCGTCGGCCTTGTTGCCGTCGTTGACGATGTCCTGGCGCTTGCGCATCTCCATCGGGGTGACTGAGGTCATCGGCTCGACTCCCTCGACATTCACCTCGGAAAGCTGCTCGACGAAGCCGAGGATACCGTTCAACTCGCCGGTCATCCGGCTTGCCTCTTCCTCGCTGACAGCGATGCGGGCAAGGCGCGCGACGCGCTTCACAGTGGCTAGATCTACGGACATGGACGGTCTCCGACAGGAAATTTCATACCCGCTATACTGACCAAGCCCCGGAGGCGCAACGGGGGAATGGCCCGTTCCACGCCCCCTCGCCCGTTTTCCTGCCGCTTAGCGCGTCACCACACCGCCGGACTTCGGCACCTCGATCCTGGCGGACCCACCGTCCATCGCCTGCACGAAGAGGTCGGCCGTCTGGTCGATGATGCCAAAGGAGCCGTAGTGGCAGGGAATGATCGTGTCGAACTTGAAGAAGCGCTGGCAGGCCAGTGCTGCGACGGCACCGCCCATGGTGAAACGGTCGCCGATCGGCACGAGGCCGATCTCCGGCTGGTGCAGTTCGTTGATCAGCGCCATGTCGGAAAAGATGTCGGTGTCGCCCATATGGTAGAGCGTCGGCTCGTCCTCGAAATGCAGGACAAGGCCGTTGGCGTTGCCGAGCGAATGGGAGGTGCCGTCCTCGGTGATTTGCGCGGAGGAATGCAGCGCATTGACGAAGGTGGTGGAGAACCCGTCGAAATGCACGGTGCCGCCGGTATTGCCCATATCGACCTTCTCGACACCCTTGGCGCCCAGCCAGGCGGCGAGGTCAGCATTGGCGAGCACTGTGGCGCCGGTCTCCTTGGCAATCTGGATCGTATCGCCGACATGGTCACCATGACCATGTGTAAGCAGGACATGCGTGAGGCCGGCGACGGCGTCCTTGCGGGTCGCATCGTCAAAGGCCGGATTGCCGGTGAAGAACGGGTCGATGAGGATCTTCGCCTTCGCCGTTTCGATGCGGAAGGCGGAATGGCCGAGCCAGGTGATTTTCATGCTTGTTCTCCATTTGGGATTCGCAAGGCAATATAGTCCCGGTGAAGGCCGTTTCCATCCGTCGCGGGATCGTTATAAGCGTGGGCCAGACGAGATTGAGGAATACCGCCATGAGCGACGACGATTATATCTATGACGAAGCAACCGGCGAGTGGCGCCCGGCCTCCGAGATCGCTGCGGAAAAGGCGGCGAAGAGCGTGGTGCTCGATGCCGGCGGCAATGTGCTGACCGATGGCGATTCGGTCGTGCTCATCAAGGACCTGAAGGTGAAGGGTGCGGGACAGACTCTGAAGCAGGGCACCGTCATCAAGACGATCCGCCTCACCGACACTCCGGATGAGATCGACTGCCGGCACGAGACGATCCGCGGCCTGGTGCTGCGCACCGAATTCGTCCGCAAGCGCTGAGAGGTTTGGCCATGGCGACGCTGACACTGGAAGACCTGGCGCAAAGCCTCCTGCCCGGCCAGCCGATCGCCGGCCTCGACTTGGGTACCAAGACGATCGGGCTTTCGGTCTCCGATCTCGGCCGCCGGCTGGCGACACCCCGGCCAGTGTTGAAGCGTGTGAAGTTCACGCAGGATGCCGAGACGCTGCTGGCGTTTGCAGCAAAGGAGAGGGTCGTGGCCTTCGTCATCGGCCTGCCCGTGAACATGGACGGCAGCGCCGGCCCGCGCGTCCAGGCGACGCGCGCCTTCGTGCGCTCCATGTCCGACAAGACCGACATTCCCTTTGTCTTCTGGGACGAACGGCTATCGACGGTCGCGGCCGAGCGGACGCTGATCGAGATGGATGTGTCGCGCAGGAAGCGGGCCGAGCGCATCGATTCGGCCGCCGCCTCCTTCATTCTTCAGGGTGCGCTGGACAGGCTTTCATCGCTGGCAAGGGAAGCCGCCGGCGATTGATGCCGGGCCTGCCACCAGGCGGAAATCTGCCTGCGGCGGCGGAAGGCGAGGATGGCGAAGACAAGCAAGCTATCGACGATGATCGCGCGCAGCACCAGGAGCGGCAGGTCTTCCGGCGGAACGCCGAGGATGTGGCCGTAGATCTGGAATACCAGATCATGCGTCTGGCGCGTCAGCATGAAGAAGCCGAAATTCATGTCGTAGTAGGAAAGCCCGTACCAGCTTCCCAGGAGCGCGATGGGGCCTGCCCACAGGATGAGGAACCACTTCATGCCGCCCTCCTCTTCGCCGTAACGAGATCGGCGGCAGCGAAGAGCACTTCACTGACAGCGATGCTCCCCACAATCACGAGCAACGGGACGACGATGTCCACCGCCGCGAAGGAAAACATGGTCGTCATGACCGAGATCCGGGCCGTACTGGCCATGGCTTACACTCACTCGCATGGTTAATACCAAGTAAACGGCACCTTCACCCGTTAACCTTCATCGCGCAACGGAAACCATTCGGTAAGGTTAATTTCCACATGGGCGCCTTTTGGGAAGGCCCGCGGCCAGCCTCTTGCCACGCGGCGCGCGGCGTGGAATGAGCACATATCTCCCCTCGCCCTATCCGGTTCCATGCTCCCCATCTTCGAAAGCATCCTGCCCGTCTTCCTGCTTGTCATGCTGGGCGCGTTTCTCAAGCGCTGGCGGCTGATTGACCGGGATATGTGGAACGGGCTCGAACAGCTCGGTTTCTTCGTGCTGTTTCCCTCGCTGCTTTTCACCACGCTCGCCAATGCGGAGTTTTCCGGCATGGCGACCGGCAGGATTGCCATAGGCTCCATCGGGTCGGTGACGGTGATTGCCGCGGTGCTCGCGCTGTGCTGGCCGCTCTTTCGCGCCGCCGGCGTTGCGGCACCGACCTTCACCTCGGTCTTCCAGACCTCGACGCGCTGGAACGCCTTCATCGCGCTCGCCATCGCCGAAAAGCTCTACGGCGCACAGAGCCTGACCCTTGTCGCGCTGGTGGCGACGCTGATCATCATCCCGATCAATCTCTACAATATCGGCATGCTCGTCTGGTTTGGCGGCGGCACGCGCAGCCTGAAGATCTTTGCGCAAAAAATCCTGACCAATCCGATGATCATCGGCTCGGTGCTGGGCGTCGCGATCAACCTGCTCGGGATCGAAATCTACAAGCCCTTGATGCAGACCGTCGAAATGGTGGCGGATACGTCGCTCAGCCTCGGCCTCATCATGGTGGGCGCCGGGCTTAAGCTTGCCGATGCGCTGAAACCGCGCCCACTTGCGCTTCTGCCAGTCGGGCTGAAACTCGTCTTCATGCCGTTGGTCATGACGGGGGCGGCCTATGCGCTCGGCATGCGTGGCGAACCGCTTCTGACAATCGCGATGGGCGCCAGTGTGCCCACCGCGATGAACGGCTATGTGCTGGCCAAGCAGATGGGCGGCGATGCGCCCTTCTATGCCGCCGCCGCAACGCTTCAGACTATCGCCTCATTCTTCACCATTCCCATGGTGCTGGCGACGACGGCCTATCTGGCCGGCGGATAGAGCAGGTCGACGATATAGGCCGAATCGAAGCGTGAATCGAGCATGCCGTAGGTCGAGCGCCAGCCGGAGGCGAGGCGCGTTTCCAGGAAGGCATCGGCAACGCGGCCGGCACCGGCGCGATAGAGCTCGGCAGCGGCGGCGGCAAGCGCCAGCTGCTCGACCAGCATGCGGGCGGCGCCCTCGTCCCGTTCACAGAGCGACAAGCAGGCGCGCAGCACGTCCACCGTCTTCTTGCCGGCCGAGCCGAGATCGCGCGCGAGCCCGGTGAAGAGGATTTCGAACAGATCCCTGCCCCGGCCGATGACGCGCATCAGATCGAGCGCCATGACATTGCCGGAGCCTTCCCAGATAGCGTTGACCGGCGCCTCGCGATAATGCCGGGCGATCGGCCGTTCCTCGACATAACCGCTGCCGCCGATGCACTCCATCGCTTCATAGATAAGGGCGGGTGCGATCTTGCAGCACCAGTATTTCACCACCGGCGTCATGATGCGGGCATAGGCGGCATCCTCCGCGCTGTCGCGCGCCTTGTCAAAGGCCTCGGCGAGACGCAGGGAAAGCGCGGTCGCGCCGGCAACGTCGAGCGCCATGTCGGCGAGAACGCGCGTCATGATCGGCTGGGCGACGAGCGGCTTGCCGAAGACATTGCGGCCTCGTGCGTGGTGCACGGCTTCGGCAAGCGAGGCACGCATGATGCCCGAGGAGGCGAGCGCACAATCGAGCCGCGTCAGCGTGACCATGTCGAGAATGGTGCGGATGCCGGCGTCGGGGGCGCCCAGCAGGAAGCCGAACGTATCGGAGAACTCCACCTCCGACGAAGCGTTGGAGCGGTTGCCGATCTTGTCCTTGAGGCGCTGGAAGCGCAGGCCGTTGCTGGCGCCGTCTTCGAGCAGGCGCGGCACGAGGAAGCAGCCGACACCCTCGCGCGTCTGCGCCAGCATCACGAAGCCGTCGCTCATTGGCGCGGACATAAACCATTTGTGGCCCGTCAGCCGATAGATGCCCTCGCCGACGCGCTCGGCGGACGAGGTGTTGGCGCGCACATCCGTGCCGCCCTGCTTTTCAGTCATGCCCATGCCGATGGTGATGGCACTCTTCTGCATGGCCGGCTTGTTGGCGCTGTCATATTTGCGCGACAGGATCTTTCGGCCCCATTCGCGCTGCACCTGCGGCGACGCCGAGAGTGCGGCGACAGAGGCGCTCGTCATCGTCAGCGGGCAAAGATGGCCGCATTCGAGCTGCGCCGTCAGGTAGAAGCGTACGGCGCGCGCCTTGTGCGCCCGGCCCTGCTCCTCGGCGACGTTTTCCCACAACGACGAATGAAGCCCGCTTGCCATGGAGCGGCGCATCAGCGCATGCCAGGCGGGATGATAATCGACGACGTCGAGACGCTCGCCGCGCGGGCCATGGGTGCGCAGCTGCGGCACCCCCTCATTCGCCATGCGCGCCAGCTCCTGTGCCTCCGGCGAGGTGACATAGCGGCCTATCGCATCGAACTCGTCGCGCAGGCCCCTCGGCATCGCGTCGGTCGCATCCACCAGAAGCGGATCGGAGCGATAGGCGTTGATGCCCGACCAGAGCGGCGGCTGGTTGAGATCGGCGAGTTTCTGTTCGGTGTCACGAGTCATGAGCGGGTTCTAGCCCAAGTCGCGGACGGGCGAAACGGGGCGTTCAGCCGCGCGGCACCGTTGCGAACACAAAAGCGTGGGAATGCGCGAAACGCCGGCCGCTTCGCCTTGCCGCAGTGGAACCGAGGCTCTATAGACCCCGCGTATCCAACGACAGTTGAGGCGGAGTTCCATGCACTTCTTTCCGCATCGCCACCTTCTCGGCATCAAGGGGCTGACCGAGCAGGACATCACCCTGCTGCTCGACCGCGCCGACGAGGCGGTGAAAATCTCCCGGCAGCGGGAGAAGAAGACGTCGACGCTTCGCGGCCTGACGCAGATCAATCTCTTCTTCGAAGCCTCCACCCGCACGCAATCGTCCTTCGAGCTGGCCGGCAAACGGCTTGGCGCCGACGTGATGAACATGTCGGTCGGCAATTCCTCGGTGAAGAAGGGCGAAACGCTGATCGACACGGCGATGACGCTGAACGCCATGCACCCCGACGTGCTGGTGGTGCGCCACTCGTCCGCCGGTGCCGCCGCGCTTCTGGCGCAAAAGGTCTCCTGTTCGGTGGTCAATGCCGGTGATGGCCAGCACGAGCACCCGACGCAGGCGCTTCTCGACGCGCTGACCATCCGCCGCGCCAAGGGCAAGCTGTCGCGCATCATCGTCGCCATCTGCGGCGACGTGCTGCATTCGCGCGTCGCACGCTCCAACATCCTGCTGCTGAATGCCATGGGCGCCCGCGTGCGCGTCGTCGCCCCGGCCACGCTGCTGCCCTCGGGCATCGCCGACATGGGCGCGGAAGTCTATCACTCCATGGAGGAAGGCCTGAAGGACGCCGACGTCGTGATGATGCTGCGCCTGCAGCGCGAGCGCATGTCCGGTGCCTTCGTGCCCTCGGTGCGCGAATACTTCCACTATTACGGCCTCGACGCGGAAAAGCTGAAGGCGGCCAAGGAAGACGCGCTCGTCATGCATCCCGGGCCGATGAACCGCGGCGTCGAAATCGCCTCCGAGATCGCCGACGGTCCGCAAAGCGTGATCGAACAGCAGGTCGAGATGGGCGTCGCCGTGCGCATGGCCGTCATGGAAACGCTTCTTGTCTCGCAGAACCAGGGGGGCCGCGCATGACCCGCACGGCCGTCCTGAAAAACCTCCGCATCCTCGACCCCTCGCGCAATCTTGATGAAAAGGGTTCCATCGTCATCGAGAACGGCAGGATTGCCGCGATCGGCGCCAGTGCGCAGAATCAGGGTGCGCCCGAAGGCGCCGAGGTCGTCGACGGCCGCGGCATGATCGCCGCCCCCGGCCTGGTTGATGCCCGCGTCTTCGTCGGCGAACCCGGCGCGGAACACAGGGAGACCATCGAGTCCGCCTCGCGTGCAGCCGCCGCCGGCGGTGTTACCACCTTCATCACCATGCCGGACACCGATCCCGTCATCGACGACATCGCGCTGGTCGAATTCGTGCTGAAGAATGCCCGCGACAAGGCCATCGTCAACATCCACCCTGCAGCCGCCCTGACCAAGGGGCTCGCCGGAGAGGAGATGACCGAATTCGGCCTGCTCCAGGCCGCCGGTGCCGTCGCCTTCACCAATGGCCGCAACCCGATGCACAATGCGCAGGTGCTGCGCCGCGCCATGACCTATGCACGCGAATTCGGCAGCGTCATTTCGCTTGAAACCCGTGACAAATATCTCGGCGCCGGCGGCGTGATGAACGAGGGGCTGCTTGCGAGCTGGCTCGGCCTGTCCGGCAGCCCGCGCGAAGCCGAACTGATCCCGCTTGAACGGGACCTGCGCATCGCAGGCCTGACGCGCGGCAAGTATCACGCCGCGCAGATCTCGGTGCCGGAATCGGCGGAAGCGGTGAAGATCGCCCGCGAGCGGGGTGCGAATGTCACCTGCGGCGCGTCGATCAACCACCTGACGCTGAACGAGAACGATATCGGCGAATACCGCACCTTCTTCAAGCTCTCCCCGCCGCTGCGAAGCGAGGACGACCGCAAGGCGATGGTCGATGCGCTGGCCCGTGGCGAGATCGACATCATCGTCTCCTCGCACGATCCGCAGGACGTCGACACCAAGCGCCTGCCCTTCGCGGATGCCGCCGACGGCGCCATCGGTCTCGAAACCATGCTGGCGGCGGCACTCAGGCTGCACCATAGCGGTGAGGTCCCGCTGATACGCCTCATCGATGCCCTTTCCACGCGGCCCGCAAAAATCTTCGGCCTCGATGCCGGCACGCTGGCGCCGGGTGCGAGGGCCGATATCGTGCTGATCGATCCGGACGAGCCGTGGCTCGCCACGAAGGATACCTTCGTTTCGCGCTCGAAGAACACGCCGTTCGAAGATGCCCGCTTTACGGGACGCGCAGTTAGCACCTATGTTGCCGGCGAACGGGTGCATTCGCTCGGCTGATGCATCTGGGGCGGAAGGGACGCCGCCCCGCATTGGCCTTGTTGCACCCGCCGCAATGAAATCTCGGGGGAGAACCACGTGTCCGACATTTTCACCTGGCAGCTCGGCGCGCTGCCGACACTCGCCGCCCTTGCCTTCGGCTATCTCCTCGGCTCCATTCCCTTCGGTCTGATCCTCACCCGCATGGCAGGGCTCGGCGATGTGCGTCAGATCGGTTCGGGCAATATCGGCGCGACGAACGTGCTGCGCACCGGCAACAAGAAACTCGCCGCCGCCACACTTCTCCTCGATGCGCTGAAGGGCACGGCTGCTGCCGCCATCGCCTCACGCTGGGGGCTCGACGCGGGCATTGCCGCCGGCTTTGCAGCCTTCCTCGGCCATCTCTTCCCGGTCTGGCTCGGCTTCAAGGGTGGCAAGGGCGTTGCGACCTATGTCGGCCTGCTGCTCGGCCTCGTCCCCGTCATGCTCGCGGTCTTTGCTGCCATCTGGATCGGCATTGCCTATCTCACCCGCTATTCCTCGCTTTCAGCACTGGTTGCAACGGCGGCATCTCCGGTTGTATTGTGGTTTCTCGGTCACGAGAAGGTGGCACTGCTCTTTCTCCTACTCACCGTCATCACCTGGTGGAAACACAGCGCCAATATCAGCCGCCTTCTAAGCGGCACGGAAAGCAAGATCGGCAGCAAGGGATAGCCATGGACGACCACAGCGCAAGGACAAGGGGAATTGCGCTGACGGAAAAACAGAGGATCGCCTGGCTGCGGCTCATCCGCAGCGACAATGTCGGTCCGGTCACCTTTCGAGAACTGATCAACCATTTCGGCAGCGCGGAAACGGCGCTGGAGATGCTGCCGGAACTATCCCGCCGTGGAGGCGCCTCCCGCAGCATCCGTGTCGCGTCGAAGGCCGAAGCCGACCGCGAACTGGAAATCGCCGAACGGCACGGCGCCACCTTCATCGGCATCGGTGAGCCCGATTATCCGCCCTTGCTGCGCCAGATCGACGGCGCCCCGCCGCTTCTTGCCGCCAAGGGCAATCGAAGGGTGACATCGGCACCGGCCGTCGGCATCGTCGGCGCGCGCAATGCCTCGATTTCGGGAATGAAATTCGCCGGACTTCTGGCGCGGAATATCGGCCGCGCGGGCTATTCCATCGTTTCGGGTCTGGCACGCGGCATCGATACGGCCGCTCACAGGGCCAGCCTGGAGACCGGCACGATCGCCGCCATGGCCGGCGGTCTCGACAAGCCTTACCCGCCGGAGAATATCGGCCTGCTTGATGAACTCACCGGCGGCGAGGGCCTCGCCGTCAGTGAAATGCCCTTTGGGTGGGAACCCCGCGCCCGCGATTTCCCCCGTCGCAACCGGCTGATCGCCGGCATGGCGCTCGGCCTCGTCGTGGTGGAGGCCGCTGTGCGTTCCGGTTCGCTCATCACGGCGCGCAATGCCGCAGATTTCGGCCGGCTGGTCTTTGCCGTGCCCGGCTCGCCGCTCGACCAGCGTTGCGAAGGCACGAACGGCCTGCTGAAGGACGGCGCGACGATCACCACGACACCGGAAGACGTACTGGAGGGGCTGCGGCCACTAGCCGAGCCGGACCTCTTCTCCTCCCGTCCCGATGCGAGGGAACCTGGCGATGATATGGCCCCAGCTTTGCGGCTGCCGCCGAGCGACGGCGACCGCGAGAGGATCGCCGAGGCTCTGAGCCAGGTGCCGGCCGAGATCGACGAGATCATTCGCCATACCGGCATCGACGCGGCGAGCGTCTATCTCGTCCTGTTAGAGCTTGATCTTGCCGGCCGCCTTCAGCGGCACGCCGGTGGCGGCGTCTCGATCGCGCCGAATTGAGAACGGGCGCTGGCCCGACTGGATGTCGCCGGCCTCCACATAGGCCATTTCGATCAGATAGCGCAGCATGTCTGCTCCCTCGTTTGCGGCGACGGTGCGCAGTTCTGCGAGCATCTGTCTGATATAGGCGATGTTCTCTTATGCCGTGTGGGGCGGGAGCATGGGCTTGGCTGGTTTCGAATTCATGACTTATCCGTTGTGCCAGTAATCTGGAATCACCGATAGGTTGCAATTCCTACGCCTAGGAAACGATACAACGATTATTTATAATTGCAACCACGGATTAAGCTCGTTTTGGTTGCATTGCGTTGTATCTCACTAAATTCAGCCCTACCTCTTGACCCGAACGCTTTCCCTGTTCATGTCGAAACACGACTTTCCGGCGCGAGATGCGCCCTTCACCGCGTGAGACAAGCCGCGGCGCGTGGTATCAGAGAAAATGACGATGAATGTTGTAGTTGTGGAATCGCCCGCCAAGGCCAAGACGATCAACAAATATCTTGGCCCGGGCTACAAGGTGCTTGCCTCTTTCGGCCATGTGCGCGATCTGCCGGCCAAGGACGGTTCCGTGCGTCCGGACGAAGACTTCGAAATGCTGTGGGAGGTCGACAGCGCGTCGGCCAAGCGCATCAAGGACATTGCCGATGCGGTAAAGGATTCCGACGGCCTCATCCTCGCAACCGACCCGGATCGCGAGGGCGAGGCAATCTCCTGGCACGTGCTGGACGTGCTTAAGAAGAAGCGCGTGCTTGGCGACAAGCCGGTGCAGCGCGTCGTCTTCAATGCCATCACCAAGTCGGCCGTGCTCGAGGCAATGCGCAATCCGCGCGACATCGACACGCCGCTGGTCGATGCCTATCTCGCCCGCCGCGCGCTCGATTATCTTGTCGGGTTCAACCTGTCGCCGGTACTCTGGCGCAAGCTGCCTGGTGCGCGTTCGGCCGGCCGCGTGCAATCAGTGGCGCTGCGTCTGGTCTGTGACCGCGAAGCCGAGATCGAGCGTTTCGTCTCGGAAGAGTACTGGAACATTTCCGCCCTCCTGAAGACGCCGCGCGGCGACGAGTTCGAGGCCCGCCTTGTTTCGGCCGAAGGCAAGCGGCTTCCCCCCAGGGCGGTCGGCAACGGCGAAGAGGCGAGTAACCTGCGCACGCTGCTCGAAGGTGCGGCCTACCGCGTCGAGAGCGTCGAGGCCAAGCCCACGAAGCGCAACCCGTCACCGCCCTTCACCACCTCCACGCTGCAGCAGGCCGCGTCCTCCAAGCTTGGCTTCTCGGCCTCGCGCACCATGCAGGTGGCGCAAAAGCTCTATGAAGGCATCGATATCGGCGGCGAGACGGTCGGTCTCATCACCTATATGCGTACCGACGGCGTGCAGATGGCGCCCGAGGCGATCGATGCCGCCCGCAAGGCCGTCGCCGAGCAGTTTGGCGCGCGCTATGTGCCGGAAAAGGCTCGCATCTATTCCACCAAGGCGAAGAACGCCCAGGAAGCCCACGAGGCGATACGCCCGACTTCCTTCGACCGCACGCCCGACCAGGTGAAGCGCTATCTCGATCCGGACCAGTTGAAGCTCTACGACCTCGTGTGGAAGCGTGGCATCGCGAGCCAGATGGCATCGGCCGAAATCGAGCGCACAACCGTCGAAATCGAAGCCGACAATGGCGGACGCAAGGCCGGCCTGCGTGCCACCGGCTCCGTCATCCGCTTCGACGGCTTCATCGCCGCCTATACCGACCAGAAGGAAGACGGCGAACAGTCCGACGACGGTGACGACGACGGCCGCCTGCCCGAAATCAACGCCCAGGAAAAGCTCGCCAAGGAGAAGGTGAACGCCACCCAGCACTTCACCGAGCCGCCGTCGCGCTATTCCGAAGCATCGCTTATCAAGAAGATGGAAGAACTCGGCATCGGCCGCCCGTCGACCTATGCCGCCACGCTCGCCACGCTGCGCGACCGCGAATATATCGTCATCGACAAGCGCAAGCTGATCCCGGAGGCCAAGGGCCGTCTCGTGACGGCCTTCCTCGAGAGCTTCTTCACGCGGTATGTCGAATACGACTTCACCGCCGATCTCGAGGAAAAGCTCGACAAGATCTCCGCCGGCGAACTCGACTGGAAGCAGGTTCTGCGCGATTTCTGGAAGGACTTTTTCGCGCAGATCGAGGATACCAAGGAACTGCGCGTCACCAACGTGCTCGATGCGCTGAACGAGGAACTGGCTCCGCTGGTCTTCCCGAAGCGCGAGGACGGCAGCGATCCACGCATCTGCCAGGTCTGCGGCACCGGCAAGCTGTCGCTGAAACTCGGCAAATTCGGCGCCTTCGTCGGCTGCTCGAACTATCCGGAATGCAACTACACCCGCCAGCTTTCGGCCGACAATGGTTCGGATGCGGAGGCGGCCGCCTCCAACGAGCCGCAGAGCCTCGGCAAGGATCCGCATACGGGTGAGGAAATCACTCTGCGCTCCGGCCGTTTCGGACCCTATGTCCAGCGCGGTGACGGCAAGGAGGCGAAGCGTTCGAGCCTGCCCAAGGGCTGGACGCCGGCCAGCATCGACCATGAGAAGGCCGTCGCGCTGCTCTCGCTGCCGCGCGATATCGGCCAGCATCCGGAATCCGGCAAGATGATCTCGGCGGGCCTCGGCCGTTATGGACCGTTCCTGCTGCATGACGGCAGCTACGCCAATCTTGAAACCGTCGAGGATGTGTTCTCGATCGGCCTCAACCGCGCCGTCACCGTCATTGCCGACAAGGCGTCGAAGGGGCCAGGTGGTCGCGCGCGGGGCACGCCGGCGGCGCTGAAGACGCTGGGCGACCATCCCGACGGTGGCCCGATCACGGTACGCGACGGCAAGTACGGCCCCTATGTCAACTGGGGCAAGGTCAACGCTACCTTGCCGAAGGGCAAGGCCGCCGACAGCTTAACGATGGAAGAAGCGCTCGTTCTGATCGCCGAAAAGGCCGGCAAGATGCCTGCCAAGGGCGGTAAGGCCAAGGCTCCCGCCAAGGCAAAGACCACGAAGGCGGCCAAATCCGACGAGACGAAGGCCGCAAAGCCGAAGGCAAAGGCTGCGGCCAAGCCCAAGGCTGCAGCAAAGGCAAAGAAGGCCTGACGATATGAGCAAGGAACCACGCAGCCGGGCAGGACAAACGAAACGGCCTGGCCGCGCGGGCCGTGAGGCAGCGTCTGCCAACGAGACGCCGATCATCCATGGCGCCATTCCGCCGCGCGACGTGTTGTTGCGCTTCATCGCGGAACACCCGGAACAGGCCTCCAAGCGCGAAATCTCCAAGGCCTTCGGCCTGAAGGGCGAAACGCGTGTGGAATTGAAGGCTCTGCTCAAATCCTTCGAAGAGGACGGCCTTCTCGAGAAGCGCCGCAAGTCGCTGGTGCGGCCCGGCGCGCTGCCCCCCGTCACCGTACTCGACATCACCACGCGCGACGTCGATGGCGAGCTGATCGGCCGTCCGGCGGAATGGCTTGACGATGCCGGCGTGGCTCCGGCGGTGCTCATTCGCCAGTCGAGTGGCGCGCGCAAGGACAAGGCGCCCGTCGCCGGTCTCGGCGATCGGGTTCTGGCAAAGATTTTCCCGGCCAAGGAGCGCGGCGGCCCGGCCTATACCGGCCGCGTCATCAAGGTTCTCGACAAGAAGAAGAATTCCGGCATGGGCGTGTTCCGCACCATGGCGGGCGGTGGCGGCCGCATCATGCCGATCGACCGCCGTGGCGACGAAATGGACGTCGATGCGGATTTCACGGCGGGTGCCAAGGACGGCGACCTCGTGGAGATCGATGTCGTGCGCATGGGCCGCTACGGCCTGCCGCGCGCGCAGGTCAAGAGCGTGGTCGGCTCCGTCGCCTCGGAAAAGGCGATCTCGATGATCGCCATTTACGCCCACGGCATTCCCCACATTTTCCCGGATGCGGTCATTCGCGAGGCGGAAGCCGCGGGTCCGGCGACCATGGCGCACCGCGAGGACTGGCGCAGCCTTCCCCTCATCACCATCGACCCGGCCGACGCCAAGGACCACGACGACGCCGTCTATGCCGAGCCGGACACCTCGCCGGACAATCCAGGCGGCGTGATCGTCACCGTGGCGATCGCCGATGTCAGCTATTATGTTCGCCCGAAATCGGCGCTCGACCGCGAGGCGCAGAAGCGCGGCAACTCGGTCTATTTCCCGGATCGCGTCGTGCCCATGCTGCCAGAGCGCATCTCCAACGATCTCTGCTCGCTCAAGGAAGGCGTCGACCGGCCGGCGCTCGCCGTGCGCATGGTCTTTTCGCATGACGGCCGCAAGGCCAGCCACACCTTCCACCGCATCATGATGAAGAGCGCGGCAAAGCTCTCCTACCAGCAGGCGCAGGCGGCCATCGACGGTGCGCCCGACGACAAGACCGGCCCGATCCTCGAAACGATCCTGAAGCCGCTCTGGCAGGCCTACAAGATCATGACGGTCGGCCGTAACCGCCGTCAGCCGCTCGAACTCGACATGCCCGAGCGCAAGATCCTGCTGAAGCCCGACGGCACCGTGGATCGGGTTTTCATCCCGCCACGGCTCGATGCGCACAAGCTCATCGAGGAGATGATGATCCAGGCCAACGTCGCGGCCGCCGAGACGCTGGAGAAAAAGAAGCAGGCTCTGATCTACCGCGTGCACGACGCACCGTCGCTCGCCAAGCAGGAAGTGCTGCGCGAGTTCCTGCAGACGCTCGACATATCCCTAGTCAAGGGCGGCAACATGCGCTCGAACCATTTCAATGGCATCCTCGCCAAGGTGGCGGACAAGCCGTTCCAGGAAATGGTCAACCAGATGGTGCTGCGTTCGCAGAGCCAGGCGATCTACAGCCCAGAAAATATCGGCCATTTCGGTCTGAACCTCATGAAATACGCCCACTTCACCTCGCCGATCCGCCGCTATGCGGACCTGATCGTGCATCGTGCGCTGGTGGGCTCGCTCGGACTTGGCGAAGGCGGCATCACGCCGGATGAGGAAGCCGTGTTCGACGATATCGCGGCCGAAATCTCGACCTTCGAGCGCCGCGCCATGGCGGCCGAGCGCGACACGGTCGACCGGCTGATCGCGCACCATCTCGCAGAGCGTGTCGGCGAGGAATTCGATGGCCGCGTCTCCGGCGTCACCAAGGCGGGACTTTTTGTCACCCTGCCCGAATATGGTGCCGACGGGTTCGTGCCTATATCTATGCTTGGACGCGACTATTATATCTACGACGAGGCGCATCAGGCTCTATCCGGTGAAAAGACCGGGCTCGGCTACCGCCTCGGCGATACGGTTCGCGTCAAGCTCGCCGAAGCGGTGCCGTTGGCCGGTTCGCTCCGGTTCGACATGATCAGCGAAGGACGCAAGATGCCGACGGCCGTGCGCTCCTTCCACAAGTCGGGCCGACGCAAGGGCGGCGAAACCCGGCGCCAGCCGGGCACGCGCCCGCCGCGCGGAAGACGCTGACGAGTTCCGGCAAGGAAGGACAGGATATGCACGCGAACGAGACCGACGGCAAAAGGCTGCATTTCGGCGATACCGCAAGCGGAAAGCCGGCGGATCGTCCGGTCGGCCGCGCCATCAAGCGCGGCATGCTGAACCATTGCCCGGCTTGCGGCACCGGCCGCCTGTTCAAGTCCTTCCTCAAGCCGGTCGAAAACTGCGCCGCCTGTGGCGAGGACTACACGCACCAGCGCGCCGACGACCTGCCACCCTATCTCGTCATCACCATCGTCGGCCATATCGTTCTCGGTGGCTACATGGCGACGGATCTCGTCTGGCCGCTCACCACCTGGCAGCATCTCGCCATCTGGGCGCCGATCACCATCATCCTCTCCCTGATAATGCTCCAACCCGTCAAAGGCGGTACGATCGGCCTGCAATGGGCGGTCAGGATGCATGGCTTCGGCGAAAAGCCCGATGCCGATGAGGATGCAACGCCCGCTTACCGCGATAAAACCGCATGACGCCTGTCCGTCCCGTCGACGCAGCCTCCATCCTGCTTCTCGACCGGTCGGGCGGGACGATACGGGTGCTGGTGGGCAAGCGCAGCAGCAGGCATGTCTTCATGCCCGACGTCTATGTCTTTCCCGGCGGCCGGCGTGATGCGGGCGACCGCCTCGTTTCCATCGCGAGCCCTCTGAACCCGCTGGCGCTGGAGCGCATGGCCGTGCGCGTGCCACGCTGTTCGGGCTCGCGGCTGCGTGCGCTCGCCGTCGCAGCGCTGAGGGAGCTTTACGAGGAGGCAGGGCTCAGCGTCGGCGCGCCGCTTGCCGACGTGCCCGAAGGCGGACTGCCGTTCCGTCCTGATCTCTCGAAGCTCCGTTTCCTGGCCCGCGCCATCACGCCCACCGGCATGGTGCGGCGCTTCGATACGCGCTTCTTCACGCTCTTTGCCGATGAGGCCGGCATCGACCCTTCCGGTGCTGCGGCCAGTCATGAGCTCGAGGATGTGCGCTGGGTGGATATTTTTGACCACACGGGCATCGAGATGCCCGACATAACCGTCTTGATCCTTGAAGAACTTCAAAAAAGCATTCAGGAAGACAAGTCTCTCCCCTTCGGAAGACCGGCGCCGCTCTATCGCAACAGGCACGGTCACTTCCTCCGGGACCTGCTTTAAGGGTCGATTACATATGACGCAGCCGCAATCGGGCACCTCCGGCCCGGTGGAGCACATCCACTGGCGATCGCTCATCGCAGCCGTCGCCGCCATTTCCGCCGTCGGGATCGCCATCGGGCTCGGTCTCCCGCTGCTTTCCATCATCATGGAAAAGCGCGGCATTTCCCCCACGATGATCGGCATCAACTCTGCCATGGCCGGTGTCGCCGCCATGGCCGCCGCGCCCTTCACCACGCGCCTGGCCCATGCCTGGGGCACATCGACGACGATGCTTCTGGCCATCCTGCTGTCGGCGATCAGCGGCCTCGGTTTCTATTATATCGAGAACTTCTGGCTGTGGTTTCCGCTCCGTCTCGTCTTCCACGGCGCGATCACCACGCTGTTCATCCTGTCAGAATTCTGGATCAACGCGGCAGCGCCGCCGCGCCGCCGCGGCCTGGTGCTCGGCATCTATGCGACGGTTCTGTCGCTCGGCTTCGCCACCGGTCCCCTGCTCTTCTCCATCCTCGGCAGCGACGGCGTGCGCCCCTTTGCCGTCGGCGCCCTGATCATCCTCGTCGCCGCCATTCCTATCTTCATCGCCCGCAGCGAGAGCCCCGTCATCGACGAGAAGCCGGAGCTGCATTTCATGCGCTACATCCTTCTCGTGCCCACGGCGACAGCCGCCGTTTTCATCTTCGGCGCCGTGGAAGTCGGAGGCCTGTCGCTCTTCCCGATCTATGCCACGCGGGCGGGCTTCAGCGAGCCGCAGGCGGCCCTGCTGCTCACGGTGATGGGCATCGGCAACATGGCTTTCCAGATCCCGCTGGGCATGATCTCCGACCGCATGAAGGACCGCAGGCGTCTTCTCACCATCATGGCAGTCATCGGCCTTGTGGGGGCTCTTTCGCTGCCCTGGGTGTCGCAGAACTGGCTTCTGATGGCCGTCGTGCTGCTCTTGTGGGGCGGCTGCGTTGCGGGCCTCTATACGGTCGGTCTCAGCCACCTCGGCTCGCGACTCGTCGGCGCGGATCTCGCGGCAGCCAATGCGGCCTTCATCTTCTGTTATGCCGTCGGCACGGTTGTCGGTCCCCAGGCGATCGGCGCGGCGATGGATGTGTCCGGCAATGACGGTTTTGCCTGGGCAATCGTTGCTTTCTTCGGCTTTTACCTCGTACTTTCCCTGGGCCGGATCGTTTTCCGACCGAAACGGGGTTGACTTTTCGGGCGCGATTTGTAGTTTCCGCCCAGATTTAAGCCGTGGAGCAGACTGGCTGTCCGCGGCTTCGTTTTTGATAAAGGCAGGACGACCATGGCCAAGGCTACCACCATCAAGATCAAGCTGCTGTCGACGGCCGACACCGGTTTCTTCTACGTAACGACGAAGAACAGCCGTACGATGACCGACAAGATGACCAAGACCAAGTACGATCCGGTCGCGAAGAAGCACGTCGAATTCAAGGAAACCAAGATCAAGTAATCTTGGGAGCCTTTTCAGGTTCGCAAAGGCGCTGGACGGAAACGTCCGGCGCCTTTCCTTTTTTAGACTTGCGAAATGCAACCTGGCCGCGGGGATAGAATCAAAAACGCCGCTCCCTTGCCGGGAGCGGCGTTGAATGGGGGTCGGTCAGTACGACGACGGCACGAGGATTCCGTATTTGTCGTAACCGACCGACCGACCCCACGACCCAGGAGATGCGGCGGACCTAGCATCATGGGGTAACCGGTTGTGCGGGCTTGTTTGCCGCCCATGAGTTGAGCATCGCGCCAAAACGAAAAAAAATCAACGAATTCTTAACGTTTCCGCCAAGACTCCTTGTCTCATAGTTAACCGCCGAGCGGCTGATTGTCTCAGCAAGCGGCATCTACGTTATAGAAGATAACAGTAAGCTCGCCCCAGCAAAGCAACCATTGCGCGCACTTAATACAACCTTAAAAAATAGACGCAACTTCGCAAGGCGTGAGTACATTTTGTACAACCCGTTGAAATCCATCGGAAAAGTAAATCGTACGATTTATAGCCAAATTTGACCACACGGGCCACAGTATGAACCCTCGATTTGGTTCATGTCCGGAAAAATCTTCTGAGGGACAAGCGCCCTAAAAATTAGGCACTTGCCCGAAAAGCGTTTGAGCCTGTGGAAAAAGCGTAGGCGGAAGTCAGTTCGGATGTGGCTCAGGCCGCAGCGGCCACAACGCGGTTGCGACCGGAGCGTTTGGCTTCGTAAAGCGCGGTATCGGCGCGCTTCAGTAAGCTGTCCGGGCTATCGCCGGCTGGCAGGACGGAAGCGGTGCCCATCGAGGCGGTAATCGGCAACAGGACATCCGTGCCCGGAATGCGGAACGGCTCGAGTTCGACGATCGTGCGGAGGCGCTCCGCCACCCCAGCCGCCATTTCCGGCGTCGTGTCCGGCATCACGAGCACGAACTCCTCCCCGCCATAGCGGCAGGCGAGATCGGCGCCGCGCACGGCCGAGCGCACACGGTTGGCGAATTCGCGCAGTACCGCGTCGCCGGCATCATGGCCATAGGTGTCGTTGACCAGCTTGAAACGGTCGATATCCGTAATGCAGACCGAGAGCGGCCGGGCACGCGCCGTCGCACGGTCGATCAGCAGCTTCATGTGGTTGTCGAGATAGCGGCGGTTGTGCAGCCCCGTCAGGCCGTCCGTCACGGCAAGCTCTATCGTCTGGCGCACACTCGCGCGCAGACGGTCGTTACAGCGCTTGCGGCGGATCTGGGTGAGGCTGCGGGCTATCAGCTCGTTGGGGTCGATCGGCCGGATCAGGTAATCCGTGACGCCGAGATCGAGCGCGCGCACAACCATGTCGTCGTCGCCCTGCTCGGCGATCAGCAGGATCGGCAGGAAGCGCGTGCGCTCCAGCGACCGTAACTGCGAGCAAAGGCGCAGCGGGTCGTAATCCGTGAAATTGGCGTTGACGATGACAAGCTCGTAATTGCTCTCGGCCGCCTGGAATAGCGCCGCCTGCGGATCGGACATGCAGGTGACTTCGGCGATGGGCTTCAGGGCACGCGCAACACGCTCCTGCGAGCTCGCACGGCCGTCGACCAACAGAATGTCGCCCGGCTCGTCGCCGAGATTGCTGTCCAGCCCGTCTTCCATCGAGATGGCGCGGGCGGTCGTTGCGCGCATGCGCAGTTCATCCGTCAGCGTCTTGAGGCGAACGAGGCTTTTCACCCGCGACATCAGCTGCAGGTCGTTGACCGGCTTGGTGAGAAAATCGTCGGCACCGGCCTTCAGGCCGCGCACGCGGTCGGACGGCTGGTCGAGCGCCGTGACCATGACAACGGGAATATGGGCAGTGCGCGGATTGGCCTTCAACCGCTCGCACACTTCGAAACCATCGATGCCGGGCATCATAATGTCGAGCAGGATGAGGTCGACCTGGGTACGCTCGCAGATCGATAGCGCCTCATACCCGTTTTCGGCCGTCAGCACGTCGAAGTACTCCGCGAGCAGCCGCGCTTCAAGCAGCTTCACGTTGGCCGGAATATCATCGACGACGAGGATGCGTGCTGTCATGGTCGCGCCCCTGCCTCACGCGTCGCCGAGATAGGTTTTGATCGTCTCGATGAATTTCGGCACGGAAATCGGCTTGGAGACATAGGCCTCGCAACCGCCCTGCCGGATGCGCTCCTCGTCGCCCTTCATCGCAAAGGCCGTAACCGCGATGACAGGGATCACGTGAAGCTCGTCGTCCTCTTTCAGCCACTTCGTGACTTCAAGGCCGGAGACCTCCGGAAGCTGGATATCCATCAAAATCAGATCGGGGCGATATTTGCGGGCAAGATCAAGGGCTTCCATACCGTTCCGGGTCTGGATGGTCGTGTAGCCGGACGCCTCGATAAGGTCCCGGAAGAGCTTCATGTTGAGCTCGTTGTCCTCGACAATCATGACCTGCTTGGGCATCGTAAGTCCCTGTTCCTCTGACCGGCCTTGCAACCCATCGGAAGATGGATAAGTTGCGGCAAAGCCGAAATCACCCAGCCTGACCGCAGCCACGTTAGCGTCACTTGGTTGATTAAAAGGTAAATTTCCCGAGGGAAAAGAATGAAAAGCCAAAAAGATACACTTGCGGCAGAGGCTGCGGAGGCAACTGCCGTCACCATTCTCGGCTGGCTTGCCGGCGAGCCGGAACTTCTATCGCGTTTCCTGGCGCTGACGGGTGTCTCACCGTCCGAAGTGCGTACAGCCGTCAAAGATACCGGCTTCCTCGCGGGCATCGTCGATTTCCTGATGAGCCACGAGCCGGATCTGCTGGCTTTCTGCGACGCGACCGGCACCAAACCGGAAGCAGTCGTGCACGCCCATGCGGTACTGTCAGGCCCCGCCGACTGGTGAGTCGGCAGCGGCAGACAGCGTTCCCGCGCCTGTCTGTGTACGGTCATGCATTACACTCCGGGCGACACTTGAGACTCGTGAATTTAGGCACTAATGTCGCGATGTTCAATGTTTGTTCCTAAAGATGCGTACTGCCGCACCACACTTTCCGGGCTTCTGTCGCGACTGCCTGACCGGGCAGAAGGCGGACCTGCGCCGCTGCAGCGCCTGCGGCAGCCCGCGCCTCATCTATCATGACGAACTCTACGACCTGACGCTGGCGCATATCGACTGCGACGCCTTTTATGCCGCCGTCGAAAAGCGCGACAATCCCGAGCTTGCCGACAAACCGGTTATCATCGGTGGTGGCAAGCGCGGCGTCGTTTCCACCGCCTGTTACGTGGCCCGCATCCACGGCGTGCGTTCGGCAATGCCGATGTTCAAGGCACTGGAGGCCTGCCCCAATGCCATCGTCATTCCGCCGGACATGGAAAAATACGTCAAGGTCGGCCGCGAGGTACGCACCATGATGCAGGAGCTGACCCCGCTGGTGCAGCCACTGTCCATCGACGAGGCCTTTCTGGAACTGAGGGGTACGGAACGCCTGCACCACGATCCCCCTGCCCGCGTGCTCGCCCGCTTCGTCCAGCGCGTGGAAAAGGAGATAGGCATCACCATTTCCGTCGGTCTCTCCTACTGCAAATTTCTCGCCAAGGTCGCCTCCGATCTTAACAAGCCGCGCGGTTTCTCCGTCATCGGCGAGAAGGAAGCATTGGATTTCCTTAAAGATAAACCGGTGCGCCTCATCTGGGGCGTCGGAAAGACCTTTGCGGAGACGCTGGAGCGCGACGGCATCCGCAGCGTCGGCCAGCTCCAGACCATGGAAGAGACCGACCTGATGCGCCGCTACGGCGTGATGGGCAAGCGGCTATTCAACCTCTCGCGCGGCCAGGACGACCGCGAGGTCCACCTGAACGACGCCGCAAAGAGCGTTTCGTCCGAAACCACGTTCTTCGATGATCTCTCCGGCTATGACGAACTCGTCGCGCATCTGCGCCGTCTCAGCGAAAAGGTTGCCGCGCGGCTACGCAAATCCGGCATCGCCGGCCATACCGTCGTGCTCAAGCTGAAGACCGCCGACTTCAAGAGCCGCACGCGCAACCGCAAGCTCGAAGACCCGACCATGCTCGCCGACCGCATCTTCCGCACCGGCATCGAGCTTTTGCGCAAGGAGACCGACGGCACGAAATACCGCCTGATTGGCATCGGCGTCACGGATCTCACCGATCCCGGCCGCGCCGACCCGCCCGATCTCGTCGATCCCGCCGCCGGCCGCCGTGCCGCCGCCGAAGCGGCGATGAACATTCTGCGCGACAAATTCGGCAAGGCGAGTGTCGAGACCGGCTATACATTCGGCAAATCCGGCCCCGACCGCTTTCACGGAAAGTTGACTTTCAAGACGGCCGGAAAAATCGACGACCCCACCGAATAAATCCCGGCAAACCGGCGTTCTTCCCTGCATCGGGTTGGCACAGATCGGGGGATCGGCCGGGTGCATCAAGCCTTCCTTAAATCAGATGCACTAGGCTTGCCGTCGGTTTGTATTGCGTACGGATGGGTAACATGAAGTTTCGCCTGGCGACTGGTATGAGCATACTTGGCCTGCTGTTGAGCTGCGGTACCGCGCTTGCGGGCACGCTCGAAGGGCCGTTGCAGATCATCGTGTCGAAGGATCTGCAGGAACTGAAGATCTACGATGGCGGCGTGGTCGTCGCCACTTCGCATGTGTCCACCGGCAAGGCCGGCCATTCGACGCCGACGGGCATCTTCTCGATCCTGGAGAAGAAGCGCACGCATTTCTCCAATATCTATGACAGCGCGCCGATGCCCTTCATGCAGCGGCTCACCTGGTCGGGCATCGCGCTGCACGCCTCCAACAGTGTGCCGTCCTATCCCGCCTCGCACGGCTGCGTGCGCCTGCCGAACGCCTTTGCCAAGACGCTGTTCAGCGTGACGCGGCGCGGCGGCCATGTGCTGATCACCGACCGCGAGATCGTGCCGCAGGAAATCGTTCATGCGGCGCTGTTCAAGCCCGTCGTCGTGGTGCCGGATACACCGCTTCTCTCCCAGGCGGGTCTGCGGCCCGGCCTGATCGAGGCCGGCGACAAGGCCGTCGAGGTCGCGATGACCGATCCCAAGCCGGAAATCCTCACGCCGGCCGTACAGAAGACCGAGCAGGACCCGATCCGCATCCTCGTCACCCGCCGCGGCGACCGCGAGATGATGATCGACCTCCAGACGCTGCTGACCTCGCTCGGTTATGACGCCGGGATACCGGACGGACTGCACGGCAAGCAGACCGTCATCGCCATTCGCGCCTTCCAGCTTGCCGAAGGCCTGAAGGAAGACGGCATGGTGACGCCCGAACTCGTCGCCGCCGTCTACGCCAAAGCCGGCAAGGGCGCGCCGCCGAACGGCCAGATCCTCGTGCGCCAGAAATTCAAGCCGCTGGTCGAGGCCGCCATCACCATCCGCAACCCGGAAATCGCGCTCGGCACCCATTTCCTGCTCGCCCGCGACGTCGATAGCGACAAGGGCAAGGCGGACTGGTTCGGCGTCAGCGTCGACAACCAGCTCTCGCCCACTACGCTGAAGCGCCTCGGCATCACCACCGAAGCCGACGCCACGCAGCCGGACGCGCTGGCGAAGACGCTCGACCGGCTGGACATCCCCGCCGACACGCGCCTGCGTATCTCCGAGCTGATGGGCGAAGGCGCCTCGCTGTCGATCTCCGACACCGGCCTTGGCCCGGAAACCGGTGACGGCACGGACTTCATCACCGTGACGCGCAAGGTGCAGCAGAAGGCCGATGCCTCGGCGGTGCAGGGCACCAAGAAAAGGAAGAAAAAGACGTCATCGATCACGGTCGTGAATTGACGGAGCAGACGGCCGTTTGTTTCCAGGTCGAGGAGGTCTTCGCCGAAGAGAATGACCTTCTCGTCCTGTCTCTCGCCTTCGCCTCTCCGGAGGACCCGCTCGACATCGTCCATATCGCCTGCGGACGTGCGCGAAGCGGCTCAAGCCCGCCGCCGGCCGAAGACCTGCTCTATGTGGAACGCACCGACCGGGAACTCGCCTGCGACGGCCGCGACGTGCTGTGTCTTGCCGACAGGATCGAACTCGGCTCACGCAAGCCGGCGGCCGACGCGTTGAGGTTGCCGGCCCACACTCACACTTTGTTCCGGTTCGATAAATCCAGCTCTGCTCGGCGAAGCGATCACCGTCCTGACTGCCATGGTCATGGCGGGGCAAACACAGGTCGCCATCAATGACGCGCTGAAGCTTTGAGCCGGCCCGCTAGACCAGCTCCACATCCAGCACACCCGGCGCCGAACGCAGGGCGGCGGCGATTTCGGGGGAGATGCGGAAGCGTTCGTTCAGCTCCACCTCGATCTCGCGCTGGCCGTTGTCCTTGATAACGATGAACGAAACGAGGCCGTCGCCTTTCGTGTTGAGATGGGCGGCGATGGAGCGCAGCGGGCCACTGTCGCGGACATAGACGCGCAACGCTTTCTGGGTCTGGAGCGACTCCTCCTCCAACGAGCGAAGGGTCTGGATACGCAAGCCGATACCTTCCGGGCGCTCTTCCGCCTGCACCGTCATGACCAGTGATTTGCCGGGCTCCAGCAGGTCGCGATACTGGTTGAGCATTTCGGAAAACAGCACGGCCTCGAACTGGCCGGACGAATCCGAGAAGGCGACGATGCCCATCTTGTTGCCGGTGCGCGTCTTGCGCTCCTGTTTGGAGGTGACCGTGCCGGCCAGGCGGCCGGCCGTCGCACCGCGCTTCACGGCAGCGGAAAAATCGCCGAAAGTCTGCACGCGCATTTTCGCCAGCAGCGGCGCATAGGTATCGAGCGGATGGGCGGAGAGGAAGAAGCCGAGCACCTGGAACTCGCGGTGCAGTTTTTCAGAGGCGAGCCAGGGCGTGTAGGCCGGCAGCGTGATGACCTCCGGCCCGGTCGCCGCGCCCATGCCGAAAATGTCGCCCTGCCCGCTCGTCTTGTTTTCCTGCGCGCGCTGGGCAGCACCCAACAGACGGTCGAGGCCGGCGATCATGGCGGCGCGGTCGTGACCGAAGCAGTCGAAGGCGCCGGCGACGATCAGGCTTTCGAAGACGCGGCGGTTGACGAATTTCGGATCGATGCGCGTGCAGAAATCCTCGAGGCTCTTGAACGGCTTGTCGCCGCGCACCTCGACAATATGCTGCACCGCCGCCTCGCCGACGCCCTTGATGGCGGCGAGCGCGTAATAGATGCGGTTCTCGCCGGTTTCGAAATGCGCGAATGACGTCTGCACCGACGGCGGGATGACGGCGATGCCGAGGCGGCCGGCGTCCTGCCGGAAATCGTTCAGCTTGTCCGTGTTGGACATATCGTAGGTCATCGACGCGGCGAGGAACTCGACCGGGTAATGCGCCTTCAGATAGGCCGTCTGGTAGGAGACGATGGCGTAGGCCGCGGCGTGCGACTTGTTGAAGCCGTAGTTGGCGAATTTGGCAAGCAGGTCGAAAATGAGGTCGGCCTGCGGCTTCGACACGCCGTTCTTCACCGCGCCGTCGACGAAGCGGGCGCGCTGCTTGTCCATCTCCTCCTTGATCTTCTTGCCCATGGCACGGCGCAAGAGATCGGCCTCGCCGAGTGAATAGCCCGACAGCACCTGGGCGATCTGCATCACCTGTTCCTGGTAGACGATAACGCCCTGGGTTTCCTTGAGCAGATGATCGATCGTCGGATGGATCGATTCGATCTCCTCCTCGCCGTGCTTGCGGGCGTTGTAGACCGGAATGTTCTCCATCGGGCCGGGACGGTAGAGCGCGACCAGCGCGATGATGTCCTCGATGCAGTCGGGCCGCATGCCGATCAGCGCCTTGCGCATGCCGGCGCTTTCCACCTGGAACACGCCGACCGTCTCGCCCCGCGACAGCATCTCATAGGTCAGCTGGTCGTCCAGCGGCAGGCTTTCGAGATGGACCTCGATATTGCGCTTGCGGATGAAATCCACGGCGGTCTTCAGGACGGTGAGCGTCTTCAGGCCAAGGAAGTCGAACTTCACGAGGCCGGCCTGTTCCACCCATTTCATATTGAACTGCGTGACCGGCATGTCGGAGCGCGGATCGCGGTACATCGGCACCAGCTGAGACAGCGGTCGGTCGCCGATCACGATGCCGGCGGCATGCGTGGAGGCGTGGCGGTAGAGGCCTTCGATCTTCTGGGCGATATCGAGCAGGCGGGCGACGACCGGCTCCTTCTCCGCCTCCTCTTGCAGCTTCGGCTCTTCCTCGATCGCCTTGTAGAGCGGTGTCGGATTGGCTGGATTGTTCGGCACGAGCTTGCAGATCTTGTCGACCTGGCCATAGGGCATTTCGAGAACGCGGCCGACGTCGCGCAACGCCGCGCGGGCCTGCAGCGAACCGAAGGTGATGATCTGCGCCACCTGCTCGCGACCGTATTTCTGCTGCACGTAGCGGATCACCTCTTCGCGGCGATCCTGGCAGAAGTCGATGTCGAAGTCGGGCATCGAGACGCGTTCCGGGTTGAGGAAGCGTTCGAAGAGCAGCGAGAAGCGCAGCGGATCAACGTCGGTGATGGTGAGCGCATAGGCCACCAGCGAGCCCGCACCGGAGCCGCGGCCCGGACCGACAGGAATATTGTGCTGCTTGGCCCATTTGATGAAGTCGGCAACGATCAGGAAGTAGCCGGGGAACTTCATGCGCTCGATGACGCTGAGCTCGAAATCCAGCCGCTCGCGGTAATCCTGCTCCGTATAACCCGGCGATAGGCCGAGCAGCGCCATGCGGTTCTCGAGACCTTCCACCGACTGGCGGCGCAGCTCTGCCGATTCCGCGCGTTCCGCCTCTTCCGGATCGTCCGTCGCGCCGGTGAAGCGCGGCAGGATCGGCCCGCGCGTCTTCAGCACGAAGGAGCAGCGTTTGGCGATCTCGACCGTGTTCTCGAGCGCCTCCGGCAGGTCGGCAAAGAGTTTTGCCATGTCCTTGCGGCTCTTGAGGTAGTGATCCGGCGACAGACGGAAGCGGTTGTCGTCCGACACCATCGCATTGTGCGCCACCGCCATCAGCGCGTCATGCGCATCGTAATCGTCCGGCGACGGGAAGAACGGCTCGTTGGTCGCGACCAGCGGCACGTCTTGCGCATAGGCGAGCTCGACCATGCGCCGTTCATGCGACTTGTCGTAACGCCCATGGCGCTGCAACTCGATATAAAGTCGATCGCCGAACACTGTCTTCAGCGCATCGAGCCGCGCCTTTGCGATAGAAGGCTGCCCGGCAAGGTAGGCCATGTCGACAGGACCGCCCCGCGCGCCGGTCAGCGCGATCAGTCCATCCGCGCCGCCCGCTGCCAGCCAACTGTAGGCGATACGAACCGCCTGCCCGCTTTCACCGCCGAGATAGGCGCGGCTTACGAGTTCAACGAGCCGTGCATAGCCGGCGTCGCTCGCGGCAAGAACGACGATCGACGGCAGTTTCTGAAGTTGCGCCTGTCCGCCGCGCCTTTCCCCCTCGCCCTCGTCTTCCATGTCGATCGACAGCTGGCAGCCGATCAAGGGCTGGATGCCGTCGCCGACGGCCTTCTGTGAAAATTCGAGCGCCGCGAACAGATTGTTCGTATCGGTTATGGCAATCGCCGGCTGATGATCGGATACGGCCTTACCGATGATCTTCTTGATCGGCAAAGCGCCTTCGAGCAGCGAGAAGGCCGAGTGCACGCGCAGATGCACGAATTCGGGCGTCTCGGCGATCTTCTCGCCAACCGTTACTTCCGCCGCTTCCGCCATGTCAAACGTCCTTCCGATCAGAAGAAAGACCTTAAGCGGATTCGGACCCGTCTCGTCCAGACGGTTCTTGGCTTTGCGCCCGCTTTCCACCGGACGAGGCCGCACGGAAAGCGCAAATGATCAATGGATAGAGTTGTGCCTTCAGATTCCGAACAGGAGAACGGAGAAGCTGGCGACGAACAGGGCGATGGAGGTGAATGCTGCAAAGTCACGAAGAAAATCGGTCATTGTGGCTCTCTTTCCTTTTATGTTTTTATTTTGTTCTATTATTGTTCTCATGTCAATGGCTTTCCGTCACCCTCTGGACCGGCGCCGCCCAGCGCAATAAGGTCGCCCCGACCCATGGAGGAATCAGATGAAGTCGCTTGCCGCCGCCCTCGCATTTTCGATTGTTCTGCCCGCCGCAACGATGGCTACAGACTTTCCGGCAGACCGCATCGTCGCCATGGCGAGCGGCGACTGGAACAAGGACGGCACGGCGGACCTGGCCGTGATCGCAACGCCGGACGATGACGGCGGTGACGACAACGGTCTCTACATCTACCTCGCCAATCCCGACGAAAACCGTCTGACGCTTGCCTTGTCGCTGCCGAACAGCGTCTGGGGCGACCTCACCATGTCCGGTCGCGAACCGGAGCTTGCCGCGCTCGCAAACGGCTCCTTCACGATCACGACCAAAAACGATTCAGTCGGACGCGACCGCTGGCGGCAGTCGCTGACCATCGCCTACCGCAATTTCGATTTCATCGTGGCGGGGTACACTTATGCGAGCTACGATACGCTCGACCCGAATGCCAGCGCCGAATGCGACCTCAATGTGCTGACTGGCAAGGGCAAGACCAGCGGTGGTCCGGTTGCCGGACAGGCACAATTCGCGCTGCTTAAGGACTGGAAGGACGAGACCGCCCGCTCCATCTGCGGGTTGGATAACTGATAGCAGGGTGACGACACGGAAGGGCAATCGCGATGACCGACGACATCAGCTTTGAAATATCCCTGTTCGTCGAGCACGGACGCGAACAGGAGGCCGTGGATTTTTACAGTTCCGCCTTTGGCGCAATCGTGGTCGAGCCCTACAGTCTTGACGGGGTGCTGATGGGCTTTGCCATGCGCTTCGGCGCGATGCCGGTCGCGGTCGCGGGATCGAACCCGCGGCGTGAGGAGAACCCGTCCTATGGCGGACCATTCTTCCCAAAAGCCGCCGGGTCTGTCAGCGCGATTTTCACGCTGATCGTCGGCGACATCGAGTGCGCGATGCAACGAGCAATCGAAGCCGGCGCCGTAACGCGGGATGTGGTGCAGGTGGATGTGCTGGGCCGCCGCGTCGCGTCGATCTTCGACCCGTTCGGGCACATCTGGGCGCTCGTCGAGCGCAGGGCAGAAACCGTCACGCTCGCGGCGTGATATCGAACGGCAGGTCGTTTAGACCAGTTCCTTGACCAGCCCGTCTTCGATCGTCACCCGGCGATCCATCAGACCGGCGAGCTCGTGGTTGTGCGTGGCGATCATCGCGGCAAGGCCGGACTGGCGGGCGAGCGCTTCCAGCGCCTCGAAGACATAGCCGGCGGTTTCCGGGTCGAGATTGCCGGTGGGCTCGTCGGCGAGAAGCAGCAGCGGCGCGTTGGCGACCGCGCGTGCAATGGCGACACGCTGCTGCTCACCGCCGGAAAGCTCGGAGGGACGGTGATCGGCGCGGTGGCCGATGCGCATATAATCGAGCAGCTGCGCGGCGCGTTCGCCCGCCTCGGCCTTGGAAAGGCCGCCGATCAGCTGCGGCATCATGATGTTTTCGAGCGCGGTGAATTCCGGCAGCAGGTGATGGAACTGGTAGACAAAGCCGATCTCGCTGCGACGGATCGCCGTGCGCTGGTCGTCCGAAAGCTCCGCGCAGGAATGGCCGTTGACGAGGACTTCACCGGCATCTGGCTTTTCGAGCAGGCCCGCGACATGCAGCAACGTCGACTTGCCGGTGCCCGATGGGGCGACGAGCGCGACGGTCTCGCCACTTCTCAGCGTGAAATCGGCACCCTTGAGGATCGACAGGACCGTCTCGCCCTGACCGTAGTGCCGTTCGATACCCTTCAGTTCCAAAGCGACGCGCGCTGCCATGCTGAATTCCTATTCGTACCTGAGAGCCTGAACCGGATCGAGCTTGGAGGCACGCCAGGCGGGGAAGATCGTCGCGAGGAAGGAGAGCGCCAGCGCCATGACAATGACGGTGACAGTCTCGCCGGCATTCATGTCGGCCGGCAGCTGGCTAAGGAAATAGAGTTCCGGGTTGAACAGCGTCGTGCCCGAGATCCAGGAGAAGAACTGGCGGATCGACTCGACATTCAGACAGACGATGACGCCAAGCAGCACGCCGGCGAAAGTGCCGACCGTGCCGATGGCTGCCCCCGTCATGAAGAAGATACGCATGATGGAGCCCGACGTGGCGCCCATGGTGCGCAGGATAGCGATATCACTGCCCTTGTCCTTCACAAGCATGATCAGGCCGGAGATGATGTTGAGTGCGGCGACGAGCACGATCAGCGTCAGGATCATGAACATGACGTTGCGCTCGACCTGAAGGGCCGAAAAGAAAGTCTGGTTGCGCTGGCGCCAGTCGGTGATGAAAATCTGCCGCTCGGCCGCTGCCTCGATCGGCTGGCGCAAGCTGTCAATCTGGTCCGGATTGGACACGAAGAGCTCGATCGACTGCACAACCCCTTCTGAATTGAAGTAGAGCTGGGCCTCATCGAGCGGCATATAGATGATCGAAGCATCATATTCCGACATGCCGATCTCGAAGATCGCCGAGACGGTATAGGTTTTTACGCGCGGATTGACGCCGAGCGGCGTGACGTCTCCTTCCGGCGCCACGAGCGTGATCTGGCCGCCGGCGCTGAGGCCGAGCTGCTCGGCCATGCGCGCGCCGATGGCAACGCCGCCGCCGGAAGCAAAGCCGACGAGGTCGCCTTCCTTGATATGGTCAGAGACGGACTTCATCTTGGCGAGATCGTCGGCGCGGATGCCACGGACCAGAGCGCCCGTGCCGCCGCCAGCCGTGCCCTGCGCCAGCGTCTGGCCTTCCACGAGCGGAATGGCCATGGTGACGCCGGGAACAGCGGCAAGACGTTCGGCGAGCTTGCCGTAGTCGTTCAGCGGGCTGTCGATCGGCTGGATGATCATGTGCCCGTTGATACCGAGGATGCGCGAGATCAGCTCGGTGCGGAAGCCGTTCATCACCGCCATGACGATGATGAGTGTCGCCACGCCCAGCATGATGCCGATGAAGGAGAAGCCGGCAATGACCGAGATGAAGGCTTCCTTGCGCCGGGAGCGCAGGTAGCGCCAGGCGACCATCCGCTCGAAAGCGGAGAACGGGCGGCTCTTCTTGAAGGCCTGGGCCTCTGTCGCCCCGCTCGCTGCGTCAGCCATGCTGTCTCCCTGTTTTCCCGGCTCAAGCCGACATCAGTTGCCGGACGTCAGGCGGTTGATCGCCGCCTCGATGGTCAGCGTCTCGCGTTCGCCGGTCTTGCGGTCCTTGATCTCGACTTCGCCACTGGCGACGCCGCGCGGGCCTGCAATGACCTGCACCGGCGCCCCGATAAGGTCAGCCGTCGCGAACTTCGCACCGGCGCGCTCGTCCTTGTCGTCATAGAGCACGTCGACGCCGGCATTCAGAAGCGCGCCATAGATCGTTTCGCAGGCGGCGTCGCAGGCGGCATCGCCCGACTTCATGTTGATGACGATTGCCTCGAAGGGTGCCACCGACTTCGGCCAGATGATGCCGTTCTCGTCATGCGAGGCCTCGATGATGGCGGGCACGAGGCGCGTCGGGCCGATGCCGTAGGAGCCCATATGCACGGTGTGCTCCTTGCCGTCGGGGCCCTGAACCTTGGCGCCCATGGCTTCGGAATATTTCGTGCCAAAATAGAAGATGTGGCCAACTTCGATGCCACGCGCCGACAGACGCTCGCCTTCCGGGATCGCCTCGAAAGCCGGCGCGTCGTGCATTTCCGACGTGGCGGCGTAGCGTGAGGTCCACTTGTCGAAAATGCCCTTGAGGCCGGCAACGTCATCGAAGTTCGTATCGATGCCGGGAATGTCGAAGTTCAGGAAGTCCTTGTGGCAGAAGACTTCCGACTCACCGGTATCGGCAAGAATGATGAATTCGTGGCTGAGGTCGCCGCCGATCGGGCCGGTATCGGCACGCATCGGGATGGCGCGCAGGCCCATGCGCGAGAAGGTGCGCAGATAGGCCGCGAACATGCGGTTATAGGCATGCACGGCGCCTTCACGGTTCAGGTCGAAGGAATAGGCGTCCTTCATCAGGAATTCGCGCGAGCGCATGGTGCCGAAGCGCGGGCGGATCTCGTCACGGAACTTCAGCTGGATGTGATAGAGGTTGAGCGGCAGGTCCTTGTAGGACTTCACGAACGAACGGAAGACGTCCGTGATCATTTCCTCGTTGGTCGGACCGTAGAGCATCGGACGCTCCTGGCGGTCCTTGATGCGCAGCATTTCCTTGCCATAGGCGTCGTAGCGGCCGCTCTCCTGCCAGAGTTCGGCGGATTGCAGCGTCGGCATCAAAAGCTCGATCGCGCCGGAGCGGTTCTGCTCCTCGCGGATGATGGCGTTGACCTTGTCGAGAACGCGCTTCCCCAGCGGCAGCCAGGTATAAATGCCCTGGGACTGTTGCTTGACCATGCCCGCACGCAGCATAAGGCGGTGCGAGACGATTTCGGCTTCCTTGGGGTTTTCCTTGAGGATGGGCAGAAAGAAGCGGGAAAGGCGCATATCGGTTTCCGGTGTGACTGATCCGCCCTATTCCGGGAATCGGGCAAAATGACGTTGATTTTCACGCGTTCATAAACGCTTCGCGGGCGGAAAGAAACCCGGCAGGCCAAGCCGGCATCGCAGCACGAAAAACTGTCCACCGCTCTTGGCGGGACCGGCGATTGTGGCGGAAAAATGAGGGCGCCAATAACAGAAATTGCGCACGTGTTGTCAATCGAAAAAATTTATTCCAGTGTAGCAAAAATGCAAAAAAAGCGGATGACAACGCCTAACGTTTGGGCTAGTTTCAGGCCACAAAACAGGCAGGAAGTGCAAATTCCAGCCATTTTCGCGGTCAAGTCTTGGGAGGATCAGATCTTAGGCGCGCGTAGACGCTGCCACCGCACAACGGATAAAGATCACGCGATACCTGCAAAACAAGGCTTTCAGCCTTGTTTTTTTTTGCCTTTTGCTGAACTTCCGCGCTCCGCCGTGCACGTTCCTATTATTTCCGAGCGACGGAAATCGGCACGCAAGTCCCCTGCGACACTGCGCCTCACGTTACGCCAGGTTCACTCGGGGGAAATCAGCCTATTTCCGGTTGCCAGACAGGCCAAAGCGGATTGTTGAACAAGTTTTTTGACGAAACACAAACGAAAGACTTTTCCGTCAAAGGCCGGAAGGGCGAAATCGCTTACCCATCCGCCATTCACGGCCGTTAACCTTTATGGCGACGCTATTCGTAGTTCGGGTAGAACTGCGGCAGCGAATCCAGTCCGTAGCCGAGGCGTACGGACAGCACGTACCACGCGCTATAGATCACGGCTGAGACGAGCGTGGTGATCAGCACGATACGGCCGCCGCGAAAGCGGGCAGGCGCGCTTTCCACCGAGCCGGGCACCACATCATTCGCCTCGGCTTGCGTCTTCAAGCCGAACGGCAAGACGGCGAAGAGCGTCAGCCACCAGACGATGAAGTAGACGGCGAAAATGGAAAACAGCTGCATGGACAGGCCCTCGTGCGACAGCGGGTCTTTTACGCCGCTTGCTCGCGAAGTTCAAACGGCCGGATGGCGGCGTGCTGTCACACCTCTTCATCTCCGACGCGTCTATGCAAGATGAAGGAGGGCCCGGCGCGCTACGCGCCGGGCCCGGAATTGCTGCAACCAAGTTCACGCGGGCCGCGCCTTACCGGCCTGGCACGCGCGGTAAGGATCAGACCTTCGTCAAAAACACCGTGACGACGGGTTTCTTGCCCCAGATCTCGTTGGCGGTGGAGCGCACGGCGCGACGCACGGCCTCGCGCACCATTTCAAGATCCTTGCGGCGGGCGCGCGGAATGCTTTCGACGGCTCCAAGCACGGCGTCATAGAGCGTGTCGCCCATATCCTCGCCCTCGTCGTCGAACTGCGGCAGACCGAAGGGTTCCACTTCCGGATCGCCCTGGAAGTCGTAGCGGCTGTCGAGCAGTATGCTGACGGCGACATGGCCAACGAAGGCGAGCTTGCGGCGGTCGCCGATGCCCATTTCGTCATAGTCGCCGATGAGGTTGCCGTCCTTGAAGATACGGCCGAAGGGCGCGTGATCCACCACTTCCGGCTCACCCGGTGCCAGCTTCAGCACATCGCCGTTGCGCACGCGCGGCACCTCACCAATGCCGGACTGTTCGGCCAGCTCGGCATGGGCCACCAGATGCGCGGCCTCGCCATGAACGGGAACGACCATTTTCGGGCGCGTCCAGGCGTACATCTGCTGCAGCTCGTTGCGGCGCGGATGGCCGGAGACGTGCACCAGCGCCTCGGCATCGGTGACAACGTTGATTCCCTGCTCGATCAAGCCGTTCTTGATGTCGTTGATCGCCTTCTCGTTGCCGGGAATGGCACGCGAGGAGAAGATGATCGTATCGCCATCCGTGAAGGCGACGTTGCGCATCTCATCACGGGCGATCTTGGCAAGGGCCGCACGCGGCTCGCCCTGGCTGCCCGTCAGGATGACCACGACCTTGTCGCGCGGGATATAGCCGAACTCGTCTTCCTCGATGAACGGCTTCAAACCTTCCATCAGGCCGATGTCGCGCGCGACATTCGTCACGCGCTTCATGGAGCTCCCGAGCAGCAGCACTTCACGACCCGCGGCTTCGGCAGCCTGCGCGATGGAGCGGATGCGGCCGACATTCGACGAGAAGGTGGTGATGCCCACCCTGCCCTCGGCGCTTTCGATGATCTTGGTCAGGCTTTCCGACACTTCATGCTCGGAGGGCGAGACGCCATCACGCACCGCGTTGGTGCTGTCGCAGATCAGCGCCAGAACGCCGTCATCGCCGAGCTTGCGGAAGCGCGCTTCGTCGGTCAGCGGGCCGAGCGACGGATCGAGGTCGATCTTCCAGTCGCCGGTATGGATGACGGTGCCGAGCGGCGTCTTGATCGCCAGCGACATGGGTTCGGGAATGGAGTGGTTGACGCCGATCGCTTCAATCTCGAAGGGCCCGACATTGATGCGGTCGCCCTGCTTGAAAATCGTCACCGGAATATCGACGCGGCTCTTCTCGTAGTCGCGCTTGGCTTCCAGCATGCCGGCCGTGAAGGGCGAGGCATAGACCGGCACGTTGAGGCCCGGCCAGAGATCGTTCAGCGCGCCGTAGTGGTCCTCGTGCGCATGCGTGATGATGATGCCCTTCAGCTTCTCGCGCTCCTTGGCGAGGAAGCGGATATCGGGCAGCACCAGATCGACGCCCGGCAGGTCCGGTCCCGGAAAGGTGACGCCGCAATCGACCATGATCCACTGGCGGTTGGCCTTCGGGCCGTAGCCATAAAGCGCCAGGTTCATGCCGATTTCGCCGACGCCGCCAAGCGGCAGGAACACCAGTTCGTCTTCTTTTGCCATCGGGTTCAAAAATTCCTATCCAAAAAATACGTCGCCGGCCGCGATCAGTCGCGTGCCGCCGTCATCCGTCTCCAGCTTGAGGAGACCTGTATCATCAATTCCGGCGAAGCGCCCGGAAATAGAACGGTCGGGAAGATTGACCGTGATGTTTTCCCCGATGCCGCCGGCCACCCGTTTCCAGCGCTCCATGACGGCGGCGATGCCGCGTCCGCGGTTCCACAGCGTCAACGTCTCGGCCATCGACTGGAAGAGATAGGCGAAAAGCTCGTCGGGGGAAGCCGAGACGCCGAAATCGCGCAGCGTCGCAACGGGATAGAGGCCAGCATCCGGCGCCACGGACACATTGATTCCGATACCGATGACGAGACCGTGCCGGCCATCGGGCAGCGTCTCGCCCTCGATCAGGATGCCGCAGATCTTCCGGCGCTCGATGAGGATATCATTCGGCCATTTGACCAGGACGTCCGGCGCGTTGAGCGGCATGACGCGGCTGACGGCATCCTGCACGGCCACCGCGACAGCCAGCGGCAGCGAGCCGAGTCGTTCCATCGGGGCGGCATCGATCAACAGCAACGAGGCGTAGAGATTGCCGGGTTCGGAGAACCATGCGCGCCCGCGCCGGCCGCGCCCGCCCGTCTGGCGATCGGCAGTGATCCAAAGACCGGAAAGCGCGCCCTTTCGGGCGCGCTCCAGGCATTCCGTATTGGTCGAGCCGACTTCGGCCAGCGCCTCGTGCCTGAAGTCGTCAAGCGACATAAGGCCAGCGCTATCGGACCTAATCAAAAGAAGGTCCGTGCCGCAGCTTCGGCCGCGTTGCCGATCGGGCCACCGATCAGCACGTAGCCGAGAACGAAGAGACCCGAGAGGCCGAAGACCAGTTTCAGTTCGCCGGCCGTGCGAGCGAATTCGCCGGTCGCCTCATCGAACCACATCACCTTGACGACACGGAGGTAATAGTAGGCACCGACAACCGAGGAGAGCACGCCGATAATGGCCAACGCATAAAGCTGCGCCTCGATGGCCGCCATGAAGACGAAGTACTTGGCGAAGAAGCCTGCCATCGGCGGGATGCCGGCGAGCGAGAACATCAGGATCGTCAGGACGGTTGCCATGAAGGGATTGGTCGAGGAGAGGCCAGCAAGATCGCTGATCTCTTCGACATTCTCGCCATCCTTGCGGCGCATCGCGAGGATGATGGCGAAGGTGCCGAGCGTCATGACCATGTAGATCAGCATATAGAGCGCCACGCCGCGCACGCCGGCCATGGAGCCGGAGGCGAGGCCGACGAGCGCATAGCCCATATGACCGATCGACGAATAGGCCATCAGGCGCTTGATGTTCGTCTGGCCGATGGCCGCGAAGGAACCGAGCAGCATGGAGGCGATCGAGATGAAGACGATGACCTGCTGCCAGTCGGCGACGACGGGCTGGAAGGCCTCGATGACGATACGCACCAGCATGGCCATGGCGGCGACCTTCGGGGCCGCGGCAAAGAACGCGGTGACCGGGGTCGGCGCACCTTCATAAACGTCCGGCGTCCACATGTGGAAGGGCACGGCCGAGATCTTGAAGGCAAGGCCGGCAAGGATGAACACCAGGCCGAAGACGAGGCCGAGCGAACGCCCCTCGGCGGTGAGCGCGGCAGCGATGTCCTGGAAGCCGATATGGCCGGTGAAGCCATAGACCAGCGACATGCCGTAAAGCAGCATGCCGGAGGAGAGCGCGCCGAGCACGAAATACTTCAGGCCGGCTTCCGTCGAACGCAGGCTGTCGCGATTGATCGCGGCGACCACGTAGAGGGCGAGCGACTGGAGTTCCAGCGCGAGGTACAGCGACAACAGGCTGTTGGCCGAGATCATCAGCAGCATGCCGAGCGTCGAGAGCACGATCAGCACCGGGAACTCGAAGCGGTCGAGCTGCTGCGAGCGGGCGTGGCCGACGGTCATCACCATGGCGGTGATGGAGCCGATCAGCGCCAGAACCTTCATGAACTTGGCGAAGGCATCCGACACGAAGGCGCCGCCATAGGCCTGGCCTTCGCCGGTCGAAAGCACCAGCCAGAGGCCGGCGATGATGAGGACGGCGACGGCAAGGCCGATCACGGTGGTGCCCGAGCGCTCGCCCGAGAACACACCGATCATCAGCAGGACCAGGGCGCCGACGGCGAGAATGATCTCGGGCGTCGAGAGCTGAAGGCTGGCAAGGAGAGTATCAGCGGTCATGTCTTGGTCCCGTCCTCAGTTCGCCGTGAGCGCAACGGATTGCGCTGCTTGCAGAGCCGCGGAGTATTGATTGAGAAGTGCGTCGACCGAAGCCGCCGTCACGTCGAAGACCGGTGCCGGATAGACACCGAAGAAGATCGTCAGGATCACCAGCGGGTAGAGAAGCGCCTTCTCCCGGCCCGACAGGTCGAGCAGCGACTTCAAGCTTTCCTTCTCCAGCGCACCGAAGATCACGCGGCGGTAGAGCCACAGCGCGTAGGAGGCGGAGAGGATGACGCCCGTCGTGGCGAAGAAGGCGACCCAGGTGTTTGCCTGGAAGGCGCCGACCAGCGTCATGATTTCGCCGACGAAACCGGACGTGCCGGGAAGGCCGACATTGGCCATGGTGAAGATCATGAAGGCGACGGCGTATTTCGGCATATTGTTGACGAGGCCGCCATAGGCCGCGATTTCGCGGGTGTGCAGCCGGTCATAGACCACGCCGACGCAGAGGAAGAGCGCGCCGGAGACGATGCCGTGCGACAGCATCTGGAAGATGGCGCCCTGCAGGCCCTGCATGTTCGCCGCGAAGATACCCATGGTGACGTAGCCCATGTGGGCGACCGACGAATAGGCGATCAGCTTCTTGATGTCGTCCTGCATCAGCGCCACCAGCGAGGTGTAGATGATGGCGATGACCGACAGCGTGAAGACGAAGGGCGCGAAATAGTCGGACGCCAGCGGGAACATGGCGAGCGAGAAACGGATGAAACCGTAGCCGCCAAGCTTCAGGAGCACGCCGGCCAGGATGACCGAACCTGCCGTCGGCGCCTGAACGTGCGCGTCGGGAAGCCAGGTATGGACCGGCCACATGGGCATCTTCACCGCGAAGGACGCGAAGAAGGCGAGCCACAGCCAGGTCTGCATATGGGCCGGGAAGTTATAGGCGAGCAGTTCCGTGATGTCGGTCGTGCCGGCCTGCCAGTACATCGCCATGATGGCGAGCAGCATCAGGACCGAGCCGAGCAGCGTGTAGAGGAAGAACTTGTAGGATGCGTAGACGCGATCCTTTCCGCCCCACACGCCGATGATGATGAACATCGGAATGAGGCCTGCTTCGAAGAAGACGTAGAAGAGAACGATGTCGAGCGAGACGAAGACGCCGACCATGAACACTTCCAGAAGCAGGAAGGCGATCATGTATTCCTTCAGGCGCTTCTCGACCGAATGCCAGCTTGCAAGCACGCAGAACGGCATCAGGAAGGTCGAGAGGATGACGAACAGCATGGAAATGCCGTCGACGCCGAGATGATAGGAAATGCCGGTGCCGAGCCATTCATGCTTTTCCGTCATCTGGAAACCGGGGTTCGAATAATCGAAGCCGATCCAGATGAAGAGCGAAAGCAGGAAGGTGACGATCGTCGTCAGCATCGCGACGTTCAGGATGTTGCGGCGGCCGTACGGGCTGTCTTCCCGCGTCAAGAGCAGGAGCGCCACGCCGACGAGCGGGAGGAAGGTGACCGCTGAAAGAATGGGCCAATCGGTCATCAGAGGGAGCTCCCGAGCATCATCCAGGTAACGAGTGCTGCAATACCCAGCAGCATCGCGAATGCGTAGTGATAAAGGTAACCGGTCTGCAGGCGCACGACGCGGTCGGTGACGTCGACGACGCGGGCGGCAACGCCGTTCGGGCCGAGACCATCGATGACGGCGCCGTCACCCTTCTTCCACAGCGTACGGCCGAGCCACATGGCCGGGCGCACGAAGAGGAAGTCGTAGAGTTCGTCGAAGTACCACTTGTTGAGCAGGAACTGGTAGAGACCACGATGCTGCTCGGCGAGGTATTTCGGGGTTTCCGGCGAACGGATGTACATATACCAGGCGGTGACGAAGCCGACTGCCATGGCGGCGAACGGGCTCCACTTCACCCAGAGCGGGACGTGATGATACTCGTTGACCAGCTCGTTTTCCGGCAGCGTGAAGAGAGCGCCCTGCCAGAATTCGGCATAGTGGTGGCCGTAGAAATATTCCACGAAGACCACGCCCGCGGCAACCGCGCCGGCAGCCAGCAAGTAGAGCGGGATCAGCATGACGGCAGGCGATTCATGCACATGGTGCATGACGTCTGCGGAGGCGCGCGGCTTGCCGAAGAAGGTCATGAAGGCCAGGCGCCACGAGTAGAAGCTCGTGAAGAGAGCGGCGATGACCAGCAGCGTGAAGGCGAAGCCGGCAAGCGGGCTATGCGACGCGAAGGTCGATTCGATGATCGCATCCTTCGAGAAGAAGCCGGCAAAGCCGATGACGGTGCCCGGAATGCCCACGCCGGTCAGCGCCAGCGTGCCGATCGTCATCATCCAGAAAGTCACGGGGATGTGCTTCCTGAGACCACCCATGTAGCGCATGTCCTGCTCGCCATCGACGGCATGGATGACGGAGCCGGCCCCCAGGAACAGCAGGGCCTTGAAGAAGGCGTGCGTGAAGAGGTGGAAGATCGCCGCACCATAGGCGCCGATGCCAAGCGCCACGAACATGTAGCCGAGCTGCGAGCAGGTCGAATAGGCGATGACGCGCTTGATGTCGTTCTGCACGAGGCCGACGGTGGCCGCGAAGAAGGCGGTGATGGCGCCGACCAGCGTCACGACCAGAAGCGCGGTGTGCGACAGTTCGAAAATCGGCGACATGCGGGCGACCAGGAAAACGCCGGCGGTGACCATGGTCGCGGCATGGATGAGGGCCGAAACCGGGGTCGGGCCTTCCATAGCATCCGGCAGCCAAGTGTGCAGCAGGAACTGTGCCGACTTGCCCATCGCGCCCATGAAGAGCAGCAGGCAGGTGGCGGTCAGCGCCTGCGACTTGTCGAGCGTCATGCCGAAGAGGTTGATGACAGGCTCGGCGGCATCCGCAGCGCCTTCAGCCGGCAGGTAGGTGGCGGCGGTGGCGAAGATTGTCTCGAAGTTGATCGAGCCGAACAGCACGAAGACCGAGAAGATGCCGAGCGCGAAGCCGAAGTCGCCGACGCGGTTGACGATGAAGGCCTTCATGGCGGCGGCGCAGGCCGAAGGCTTCTTGTACCAGAAGCCGATCAGCAGATAGGACGCCAGACCCACGCCTTCCCAGCCGAAGAACATCTGCAAGAGATTGTCCGACGTCACCAGCATGAGCATGGCAAAGGTGAAGAGCGAGAGATAGGCGAAGAAGCGCGGCCGATGCGGGTCGTGATGCATGTAGCCGATCGAATAGATATGCACGAGCGTCGAGACGGAGTTGACGACGACGAGCATGACGGCCGTCAGTGTATCGACGCGGAACGCCCATTCGACATCGAAGCCGCCGGACTGGATCCAGCGCAGAACGCTGACCTTGAGCATCTCCGTTTCGCCCAACGCGACGTCGAAGAAGACGATCCAGGACAGAACGGCCGCGATGATCATGAAGCCGGAGGTGACATATTCGGACGCCTTGGCGCCGATCGTATTGCCGCCGATGCCGGCGATCAGGAAGCCGGTGAGCGGAAGGAAGACGATTGCCTTGATGATGGTATCCATGACCCGATCAGCCCTTCATCATATTGACGTCTTCGACGGCGATCGAACCGCGGTTGCGGTAGAAGACGACGAGAATTGCAAGACCGATGGCCGCTTCCGCAGCCGCGACGGTCAGAATGAACAGCGCGAAGACCTGGCCGACGATGTCGTTCAGGAAATGCGAGAATGCCACCATGTTGATGTTGACCGACAGCAGGATCAGTTCGATCGACATCAGGATGACGATGACGTTCTTCCGGTTCAGGAAGATCCCGAAGACGCCCAGGGTGAAGACGATGGCGCTGACCGTGAGATAGTGGGAAATACCGATTTCCATTTTTCTTTTCCTTGTCTCGCGCTGCCTCAGATGCCCTGACCGGGCTTCACCTTGACCACCTCGACGGCGGTTTCCGGCGTGCGGGCAACCTGCTGCGAGATGTTCTGGCGCTTGATATGCGGCTTGTGGCGCAGCGTCAGCACGATCGCACCGATCATGGCGACCAGCAGCACGAGGCCGGCAATCTGGAAGAAGTAGACGTAGTTCGTATAGAGCACGTCGCCGAGGGCGGCGGTGTTTTCACGCTGCGCGACCGGCGGGATCGGCATCGAAACGCTGCTGGCGATCTCCGGCGAGAGCGTCGAGCCGCCGACAACGACGACAAGCTCGATGGCCAGGATGATACCGATCAGCGCGCCAACCGGCGCATATTCGAGAGCCCCTGCCCTCAATTCGGCGAAATCGATGTCGAGCATCATGACGACGAAGAGGAAGAGAACCGCGACGGCGCCGACATAGACGACCAGCAGGATCATCGCCAGGAACTCGGCGCCCGTCAGAAGGAACAGGCCCGCCGAATTGAAGAAGGTGAGGATCAGGAACAGCACGGAATAAACCGGGTTCCTGGACGCGATCACCATGAAGGCGGACGCCACCGCCACGAAGGCGAAGATATAGAAGAATAGAGCCTGCAGACCCATTTTGGTGCCTTTTCGTCTTCCCCGGAGAAGGTCCCCCCTCCCCGTCGAAGCCTGACGAACGCACTCGTCAGGCACTTGAAATTCAGTATGCCTTCCGCCGATCAGCGGTAAGGCGAGTCCATCGCGATGTTGCGGGCGATTTCCCGCTCCCAGCGATCGCCGTTCTCGAGGAGCTTCTGCTTGTCGTAGTAGAGCTCTTCGCGCGTCTCGGTCGAGAACTCGAAGTTCGGACCTTCGACGATGGCGTCGACCGGGCAGGCTTCCTGGCAGAAGCCGCAATAGATGCACTTCACCATGTCGATATCGTAACGCACCGTGCGGCGCGTGCCGTCGTTGCGGCGGGGACCCGCCTCGATGGTGATGGCCTGAGCAGGACAGATCGCTTCGCACAGCTTGCAGGCGATGCAGCGCTCTTCACCGTTCGGGTAACGGCGCAGCGCATGCTCGCCGCGGAAGCGCGGAGAGACCGGGCCCTTTTCGAAAGGATAGTTCACCGTCGCCTTCGGGCGGAAGAAGTAGCGCATCGACAGGAAGAAGGCGCCGACGAATTCCTTGAGGAACAGCGAGTTTACGGCTTGTGAGAGACTAGCCATTTCAAGCTCCAATGCTGCTGTTGTTCAGGGCGGTCATGCGGACCAGCCCGTGAGCTTCAGCACGAATGCAACGATGACCACCATGGCGAGCGACAGGGGAAGGAAGACCTTCCAGCCGAGGCGCATGAGCTGGTCGTAGCGGTAGCGCGGCACGAAGGCCTTCACCATCGCGAACATGAAGAAGACGAAGGAGGCTTTCAGCACGAACCAGATGATGCCGGGAACCCAGTTGAGGAACCAGACGTCTACCGGAGGCAACCAGCCGCCGAGGAAGAGGATCGTCGTCAGCGCGCACATCAGGCAGATGGCGGCATATTCGCCGAGCATGAACATCATGTACGGGGTCGAGCCGTACTCGACCATGAAACCGGCGACGAGTTCGGATTCCGCTTCCGGAAGGTCGAAGGGCGGGCGGTTCGTCTCGGCGAGCGCCGAGATGAAGAAGATGATGAACATCGGGAACAGCGCCAGCCAATGCCAGTCGAGGAACGACGGCGGCAGGCCGAGGCGCGTGCCGAGGCCATCGCTCTGCGACATGACGATATCCGTCAGGTTCAGCGAACCGACGCAGAGCAGGACGGTGACGATGACGAAGCCGATCGACACCTCATAGGACACCATCTGTGCTGCGGAGCGTAGCGCGCCGAGGAACGGGTACTTCGAGTTCGAAGCCCAGCCGCCCATGATGATGCCGTACACTTCAAGCGACGAGATCGCGAAGATGTAGAGGATGCCGACATTGATGTTGGCGATGACCCAGCCGTTGTTGAGCGGCACGACAGCCCAGGTGGCAAGCGCCAGCGTCACGGAGACGAGCGGGGCCAGAAGGAAGATCACCTTGTTGGCCGTCGCCGGAATGACCGGTTCCTTGAAAACGAACTTCAAGAGGTCGGCGAAGGACTGGAAGAGACCCCAGGGACCGACGACGTTCGGGCCGCGGCGCAGCTGAACGGCGGCCCAGATCTTGCGGTCGGCCAGAAGGATATAGGCGATGAAGACCAGAAGCGCGACCAGCAGCAGCAGCGACTGCGCCACCATGATCAGGCCGGGCCAAACGTAGGTCGAAATGAAAGCGTCCATAACGTCTTATTCCTTCGCGCTCATTCCGCCGCGGCTTTGAAATTGTTGCGGGCAAGCGCCGAGCATTCGGCCATGACCGCGGAGGCGCGCGCTATCGGGTTCGTCAAATAGAAGTCTTTGATCGGAGACGCAAACCCGGAATTCGCCATCGTCCCGCCTTTTTTCGCAAGGGCCGAGAGATCGGCGACTTCGCCTGATGCAATCTCGTCGATCGCGGCGAAATGCGGGTGTGCGGCATAGAGTTTTGCGCGCAGCTGGAGCAGCGAATCAAACGGCAGCTTCTTCCCGAGCACGTCGGAAAGCGCACGCAGGATCGCCCAGTCCTCGCGGGCATCGCCCGGTGCGAAGCCGGCGCGGTTGCCCATCTGGACGCGGCCTTCGGTGTTGACCCAGGTGCCAGACTTCTCGGTATAGGTCGCGCCCGGCAGGATGACGTCGGCGACATGCGCCGCGTTGTCGCCGTGCGAGCCGATATAGACCGTAAAGGCGGACTTCTTGGCGAAGTCCATTTCGTCTGCGCCGAGCAGGAACAACACGTCCGTGCCCGAAAGCATGTCGGCCGCTGTCTTGCCGCCCTCGCCCGGCACGAAGCCGAGGTCGAGACCGCCCACGCGCGAGGCTGCGGTGTGCAGCACGGCCAGGCCGTTCCAATCCGCCTTGACCGCACCCACCTTGTCGGCAAGCGCCGAGACGGCCGAGAGAATGGCGAGGCCATCGGCCCGCGACAGCGCGCCCTGGCCGACAATGATCATCGGGCGGGCTGCCGTCTTCAGCTTTTCGGCAAAGGAGAGGGAGCCTTCGATAAGGGCAGACAGCGTGTCCGTGCCGGCGCCGAGATACTCGTAGCCGTAGCGCAGCTCGGCCTGTTCGCCGATCACGCCGATCGGGAAGTTGTCCACGCGCCAGCGCTTGCGAATGCGGGCGTTGAGCACGGCGGCTTCGAGGCGCGGGTTGGCGCCCACGATGAGGAGCGCATCGGCCTGCTCGATGCCTTCGATGGTCGGGTTGAACAGGTAGCTGGCGCGGCCGAGCGCCGGATCGAGCTGCGAACCGTCCTGGCGGCAGTCGATATTCTTCGAGCCGAGCGACGTCATCAGTTCGCGAAGCGCAAACATTTCCTCGACGGACGCAAGATCGCCGGCAATCGCGCCGATGCGGTCGCCCGAGGTGCCGGCAACAGCGGTCTGGATCGCGCCGAAAGCCTCAGCCCATGTTGCCGGCTGCAAACGGCCGTCCTTGCGGACGTACGGACGATCCAGGCGCTGGGTCTTCAGGCCGTCCCAGATGAAGCGCGTCTTGTCGGAGATCCACTCTTCGTTGATCTCTTCATTGATGCGCGGCAGGATGCGCATGACTTCGCGGCCGCGCGTATCGACGCGGATGGCCGAGCCGACGGCGTCCATGACGTCGATCGATTCGGTCTTGTTCAGCTCCCACGGGCGGGCCGTGAAGGCGAAAGGCTTGGAGGTGAGCGCACCGACCGGGCAGAGGTCGACCACGTTGCCCTGAAGCTCCGACGTCATCGCCTGCTCGAGATAGGTGGTAATCTCGGCGTCCTCACCACGGCCGATCAGGCCAAGCTCGGTGATGCCGGCGACCTCGGTCGTGAAACGAACGCAGCGCGTGCAGTGAATGCAGCGGTTCATGATCGTCTTGACGAGCGGGCCGATATACTTGTCCTCGACCGCGCGCTTGTTCTCGGAATAGCGCGAACTGTCGATGCCGAAGGCCATCGCCTGGTCCTGCAGGTCGCATTCGCCGCCCTGGTCGCAGATCGGGCAATCCAGCGGGTGGTTGATCAGCAGGAATTCCATGACGCCTTCGCGCGCCTTCTTGACCATCGGCGTGGTCGTGAAGACTTCCGGCGCTTCGCCGTTCGGGCCGGGGCGCAGGTCGCGCACGCCCATGGCGCAGGAGGCTGCCGGCTTCGGCGGCCCACCCTTTACCTCAACGAGGCACATGCGGCAGTTGCCGGCAACCGACAACCGCTCGTGGAAACAGAAGCGCGGAACTTCGGCGCCAGCCTCCTCGCACGCCTGAAGCAGCGTGAAGTGATCCGGGACTTCGATTTCTTTTCCGTCGACTTTCAGCTTTGCCATATCTCAATTCCCGCTTTGACACGAAGCTCGCGTCTCGCCAGCGCCTTTTCTCCAGCGTCCGTTCGGGCTCTCGCCCTTCCCGTTCGCCTTTGTTCCGTCTGCCGGATCCGGTGGGGTCAGCCCCTGCCCTTCGCCAGCGTCTTTGCCTGCTCTACCCAGCCATCGCGGGCGATGCGCCCGCTGAACCCGAGTTCGGCTTCGATCCTTGCCACATCCTCGGCCTTGAGGGCCGCGATATCGGCGTAACGCCTGAAACCCATGCCATTCAGCACCTGCTCCAGCTTCGGCCCGATGCCTGAAATCACCTTCAGGTCATCGGTCTTGGCGGCCTTCGCCGCCGGCGCCTTGCGCACCGGCTTGGCTTCCGTCGCCTTCGGCGTCGCGTTTTTCTCTCGCGCCACCTTCACCTTGGGCTCGGCAACCGGCGTTTCCGCCTTGATCACCGGCTCGCTGGGAACCACCCTCAGCTCCGGCTTCGCCTTGACGGGCGCGGCCTTTGCCTCTTCAGCCTCGGTCTTAGCGGCCTGTTCGGCCGCTTCATCGATCGCCGCCTTTACCTGCTCCGCCGCCGTCTGCATGACGCTCAGCATCATCCCGGCCATCTGGCCCGCAATGCTGAACCCGAGCGCGGTGGTCGCTGCAATCGCCGTCACCGGATTTGCCATCAGCGGGTGCCGCGACATATCCGGCATTTGCTTCAGCCATGGCGAGAACCCAAAGGGATCGGCGCCGGAGGCTTCAGCCGGCGGGACATTGGTCGCATTCGCATCCTGTCCTGCCGGCTTCTTCATCGTCTTACTCCGCTGCTTCCAGCACTGCGCCATGGTCCATGGCGTTGGCGGTGTACTGGTCAATACGCTTCTCGATCTCCGGGCGGAAATTGCGAATGAGGCCCTGGATCGGCCAGGCGGCGGCGTCGCCGAGCGCGCAGATCGTATGACCTTCGATCTGCTTGGTGACGTCGAACAGCATGTCGATTTCACGCTTCTGGGCGTTGCCCTTCACCATTCGTTCCATGACGCGCATCATCCAGCCGGTGCCTTCGCGGCACGGCGTGCACTGGCCGCAGCTCTCATGCTTGAAGAAGGCCGAGATGCGCCAGATCGCCTTGATGATGTCGGTGGAGCGATCCATGATGATCATGCCGCCGGTGCCGAAGGACGACTTCACGTCACGCAGGCCGTCGAAGTCGAGCGTGACGTTCATCATGTCCTCGGCCTTCACCACCGGGCAGGATGCGCCGCCGGGGATGACGGCGAGCAGGTTGTCCCAGCCGCCGCGAATGCCGCCGCCGTGCTTCTCGACCATCTCCTTGAAGGAGATACCCATCGTTTCCTCGACGGTGCAGGGCGTGTTGACGTGGCCCGACATCATGAACAGCTTGGTGCCGACATTGTTCGGACGACCGAACGAGGAGAACCAGCCGGCGCCGCGGCGCAGGATCGTCGGGGTAACCGCGATGGATTCGACGTTGTTGACGGTCGTCGGGCAGCCGTAGAGGCCCATATTGGCCGGGAACGGCGGCTTCAGGCGCGGCTGGCCCTTCTTGCCCTCGAGGCTTTCGAGCAGCGCAGTCTCTTCGCCGCAGATGTAAGCGCCGGCGCCGTGGTGGACATAGATGTCGATGTCGTAGCCGAGCTTGTTGTTCTTGCCGAGGAGACCGGCGTCATAGCACTCGTCGATGGCCGCCTGCAGCGCTTCACGCTCGCGGATAAACTCGCCGCGTACGTAGATATAGGCGGCATGGGCGCCCATGGCGAAGGACGCGACGACGCAGCCCTCGATCAGCGTGTGCGGATCGTGGCGCAGGATATCGCGGTCCTTACAGGTGCCGGGCTCGGATTCGTCGGCGTTCACCACGAGGTAGTGCGGACGGCCGTCGGATTCCTTCGGCATGAAGGACCACTTGAGACCGGTCGGGAAGCCGGCGCCGCCGCGGCCGCGCAGGCCGGACGCCTTGACCTCGTTGACGATCCAGTCGCGGCCCTTTTCGAGCAACTGCTTGGTGCCGTCCCAATGGCCGCGGGCCATGGCGCCCTTCAGCGACTTGTCCTTGGTGCCGTAGATGTTGGTGAAGATGCGATCCTGATCTTTAAGCATGATTCACCTCTTTACCGCGGCTTCTTGCCGAAAACGCGGATGTATTCCGCTTCACCGCCCTTGGCGAGCGCCTCGGCCTGCCTGACCCAGTCGTCGCGCTCGATGCGGCCCTTGAAATTCAGATAGCCGTCGGCCCACTCGCGCTGTTCCGGCGTCCACGACGCAACCTGCGCGAAGGTGAAGATGCCGAGGTCATGCAGAATGCCTTCGATCTTCGGGCCGACGCCAGAGATGAGTTTCAGGTCGTCAGGCGTTGCAGGACGTTCGATGCCGGCGGGACGGTTCTTGTCGTCCAGCGACGGCTTGCCCACAGCGGCAGCGACCGGCTGCTTGACGGCGGCATCGCCACCTTCCGCGCGGGTGTCGCCCTTCGCCTTGGCATTGGCTGCCGCTTCGGCCTTGGCATTGGCCGGGGTCTTCAGTTTGGCGTCGGTTTCATCCGCATCCGTCTTGGCGCGCGCGGCATTCGACGGAGGAACGCTGACACTCTCCTCGCCGGCCTTCTTGGCGCGGGCAGAGGGCTTTTTGGCGGCGGCTTCCGGCTCATTCAGACTGGTGAGACCACCGGCCGGCGCGGAGAAGACGCGTTCGATCTGCGGACCCGGCTCGACGGTCGCGCCCTTGCCGGCATCGAAGCGATCGATGATGTGCTCGAGCTGCGTCGGCGTCAGGTCTTCAAAACTGTCCTTGAAGATCATGACCATCGGCGCGTTGACGCAGGCGCCCTGACACTCGACCTCTTCCCAGGAGAGCGTGCCGCTCTCGTTGCGGTGGAAGGGCTCCGGGTGGATGCGCTTCTTGCAGACGTTGATCAGGTCTTCCGAGCCGCGCAGCATGCAAGGCGTGGTGCCGCAGACCTGGATATGGGCGCGCGTGCCGATCGGCAACAGTTGGAACTGGGTGTAGAAGGTCGCGACTTCGAGCACGCGGATATAGGCCATATCCAGCATGTCGGCGACGGATTCGATCGCCGCCTTGGTGACCCAGCCGTCCTGCTCCTGCGCCCGCATGAGAAGTGGGATCACCGCAGACTGCTGACGGCCCTTCGGATACTTGTTGATGGTTGCCTGGGCCCAGGCCGCATTCTCCTTGGTAAAGGTGAAGCTGGCGGGCTGGACACTGTCATCGGCTAGTCGACGAACGGACATTCTGTAACGCCTTGTCTCAGTTGATCGACCTGCACTGCGTATTCGCCGTATTGACGAATTCGCAGGCATAGGCCGACTGGTCATTCTGCATGAAGATGACGTAGCGGCTGCCGTTCGGCGCCGCCGCCTTGATTTCGTAGCCTTCGCTCGCCAGCTGGCCCATCGTCTTGGCAGCGCTGCCCGTCTCCGCGTCCTGCGCATGGGCAGCGGTGGCAGCGAGAAGAGCGATGGCGGCGAAGACGACTTTCGGCATCAGCGGTCAACCTCGCCGAACACGATGTCGAGCGAGCCGAGGATCGCCGAGACGTCTGCGAGCTGGTGGCCGCGACAGATGAAATCCATCGCCTGCAGGTGGGCATAGCCCGGCGCGCGGATCTTGCAGCGGTAGGGTTTGTTGGTGCCATCCGCGACGAGATAGACGCCGAATTCGCCCTTCGGCGCCTCGACGGCTGCGTACACCTCACCGGCCGGCACGTGATAGCCTTCCGTATAGAGCTTGAAGTGATGGATGAGTGCTTCCATCGAACGCTTCATCTGACCACGCTTCGGCGGAACCATCTTGCCGTCGATCGAGGAGACCGGGCCGACCTTGGCGTCCCCGAGCAGGCGATTGACGCACTGGCGCATGATCTTGGCCGCTTCGCGCATCTCGATCATGCGGATGACGTAACGGTCGTAGCAGTCGCCGTTCTTGCCGATCGGAATGTCGAAGTCGAGGTCGGAATAGCACTCGTAGGGCTGCGAGCGGCGCAGGTCCCAGGCTGCGCCCGAACCGCGCACCATGACGCCCGAGAAGCCCCAGGCCCAGCAATCTTCCAGCTTCACCACGCCGATATCGACGTTGCGCTGCTTGAAGATGCGGTTGCCGGTCAGGAGCTCGTCGATATCATCGACGGTCTTCAGGAACGGATCGATCCACTTGCCGATGTCTTCCACCAGCTCGTGCGGCAGGTCCTGATGCACGCCGCCCGGACGGATATAGGCTGAGTGCATGCGCGCGCCGCAGGCGCGCTCATAGAACACCATCAGCTTTTCACGCTCTTCGAAGCCCCAGAGCGGTGGCGTCAGCGCGCCGACGTCCATGGCCTGGGTCGTGACATTGAGCAGGTGTGACAGGATACGACCGATTTCCGAATAGAGCACGCGGATCAGCTGGCCGCGGATCGGCACTTCCGTGCCCGTCAGCTTTTCGACGGCAAGCGCGAAAGCATGCTCCTGGTTCATAGGCGCCACGTAGTCGAGGCGGTCGAAGTAAGGAACAGCCTGAAGATACGTCTTCGTCTCGATCAGCTTTTCGGTGCCGCGATGCAGCAGGCCGATATGCGGATCGACGCGTTCGACGATTTCACCGTCCAACTCCAGAACCAGACGGAGAACCCCGTGCGCCGCAGGATGCTGCGGGCCGAAGTTGATATTGAAATTGCGAACGTTGTGCTCGTTCATGCCGCTTGCTCCAGAGGCCGGCGCCCTAGCGGGTCGCCCGACCCAAAATCAGTTCGTCTTCGCCTTCTCGTCGCCCGGCAGCACGTACTCTGTGCCTTCCCAGGGAGAGAGGAAGTCGAAGTTGCGGAATTCCTGCTTCAGTTCGACGGGCTCATACACGACGCGCTTGACCTCGTCGTCGTAACGCACTTCCACGAAGCCGGTCGTCGGAAAATCCTTGCGCAGCGGGTGCCCCTCGAAGCCGTAGTCGGTGAGGATGCGGCGCAGGTCCGGATGGCCGGTGAAGAGAATGCCGTACATGTCGTAGGCTTCACGCTCGAACCAGTCGGCGCCCGGATAGACCGAGAAGGCCGAGGGAACGGGCACGTCCTCGCCGGTCGCGACCTTGACGCGGATGCGCTGGTTCTGGCGCGGCGACAGCAGATGGTAGACCACGTCGAAACGCTCGGCACGGGCCGGCCAATCAACGCCGCAGACGTCGATGAGATTGACGAAACCGCACTGCACGTCGTCGCGCAGGAAGGTCAGAAGATCGAGGATGCGCGCACCGTCCGTCTTCAGGGTGAGTTCGCCATAGGCGATGTCGGAGGCGGTCACCAGACCGCCGGCCGCTTCGCCGATATAGGAGGAAAGCTCCTGGAGGGCTTCGCTCATGTCTAAAGTCCCCTGCCCTTAACGCTCGATCGTACCGGTCCGGCGGATCTTCTTCTGCAGCAGGAGCACACCATAAAGGAGCGCTTCCGCCGTGGGAGGACAGCCTGGTACGTAGATGTCGACCGGCACCACGCGGTCACAGCCGCGTACCACCGAATAGGAATAATGATAGTAGCCGCCGCCATTGGCGCAGGAGCCCATCGAAATGACGTAACGCGGCTCGGGCATCTGGTCATAGACCTTGCGGAGCGCGGGTGCCATCTTGTTGGTCAGCGTGCCGGCGACGATCATAACGTCGGACTGGCGCGGGCTAGCGCGCGGCGCAAAGCCGAAACGCTCGACGTCGTAACGCGGCATCGACAGCTGCATCATTTCCACGGCGCAGCAGGCGAGACCGAAGGTCATCCACATCAGCGAGCCGGTGCGGGCCCAGGTGATGAGTTCGTCCGTGGACGTGACCAGAAAACCCTTGTCGGCGAGCTCGTTGTTGATCTCGCCGAAATACGCATCATTGCTGCCGATGGGCTTGCCGGTATTGGGATCGATGATCCCCTTAGGCTGCTGGGCAACGAGCGTGCTGCTGGTATGAGCTACTCCCATTCGAGTGCTCCCTTCTTCCATTCATAGATAAAGCCGATGGTCAGGACACCGAGGAAGACCATCATGGACCAGAAACCGAACCAACCGAGCTCACCGAAGGACACCGCCCACGGGAACAAGAAAGCCACTTCGAGGTCGAAGATGATGAAGAGGATCGACACCAGATAGAAGCGGATGTCGAATTTCATGCGCGCATCGTCAAACGCATTGAAGCCGCACTCGTAAGCGGAAAGCTTTTCCGAATCAGGCGCCTTGTATGCGACGGCAAACGGCGCGACCAGCAGTGCAATGCCGATAACGAGCGCGATACCGATGAAGATGGCGATCGGGAGATAGGAACCGAGAAGTTCAGTCATTGGCGTCCATCCTGCCTGCTGTCGGCGCCGGAGAGACGCCTGTTGGTCCAAGACCTGCAAGCCGAGAAAGTATGTTGCAACGCCATGTCGTTAGCGCAGCGAGCGTGTCGGCGCAAGGCTTTGTCCGGCTTTCGCCGCAATCATTGTGTTCTTTTACCGGCCACCTCGAAAGGCAGCCGGCGTGTCCATTTAAATCGTTACGATTTTATGAAGCGTGTTTCGCCTTTATGACACGATTTTCATCGCGGATGCGGCGGAAAAGCCGTGGCGGGTCGCCCCTCCTGGTTAATTTGCGTTCAGATTGAGCATCGGGATCGATCCGCCCGGCAGCATGGTGCGCGGCAATTGCCCATCCCATTTTTCCGCCTGGGTCAGCGAGACAAGGCCAGGATTGTCCTTCAGCGCGTCACCGCGCGCCTTGATCGCTTCGGCTTCCGCCTCACCCCTGAGCTTGATCGCCTCCGATTCGGCCTGGGCCGCCAGACGCACCGCATCGGCCTGCGCCTGGGCTTCCGCGCGGCGGGCATCGGCCTGGGCGCGCGCCTGCGTCACCGTGATTTCCGCCTGCACCTTTTCGCGTTCGGCATTCTGGCGCAGCCGCTGCACCTCCACCTCGGCCAGCATGCGCTGCTCGATGCTCGCCTCATAGGCTTCGGAAAAATCGATGTTTTCGATCTGGACGCTTTCGATCAGCACCGGCCCGGCAATGCCCTCCTGGATCGCCGCCGCGACCTCGGAATTCAGCCGGCCACGCTCCTGAATCGCCGTCACCGCATTGAAGCGGCCAAAAACCGTCTTTGTCTCTTCAAAAACCTTGCGCTCGATCAGGCGGGAAAGCAGCCCATCCTCGCCGCCGTAATTGGCATAGACGGCCTCGACGCGATCGGCGGGGATCCGGTAATTCACGGAAAGACGGATATCGGCCGGCTGCTGGTCGCGGCTATAGGCCTCCATCTTTTCATAGACCACGGCCTTTGATTGCACGAAAATCCGCACGACAGAATCAATCAAGGGCAATTTGAAGCCGAGACCGGGATCCGCCGTGCCCGCAACGGCACCATAGCGCAAAATCACGCCGCGCTCGCCCTGATCAATGGTGAACCACGACCCAAAGAGAATGCTGAGCGCAACAAGTGCGGCAAAACCGGACAGAGCCATCGTGACATAACGCATGCGAATCCTCTTCTTCGATCGGGCAGGCTATACGAAGACGGAGGAAGCGCTGCAAACATTCGGCGCAAACAACGAAAATCGGCACGTAAAGTCTTACGCGAGCAAAAACCGACAATTGCTTGGAGGAGAAGAAAGAATGGCGCGAGTGACGGGGCTCGAACCCGCGACCTCCGGCGTGACAGGCCGGCACTCTAACCGACTGAGCTACACCCGCGCATCTTGTGGACCTTTCGGTCCTGAATGTTTCTTGGGCCTTTCGAGTGGCGCGAGTGACGGGGCTCGAACCCGCGACCTCCGGCGTGACAGGCCGGCACTCTAACCGACTGAGCTACACCCGCATCCTCGAAAGCGTCCGGGCGAAACACCCGTCCCGAGCGGCCTGCGCCGTTCGATGAGCGGCTAACTACGGGGTTCGTGTTTGGGTGTCAAGCAGGTTTCAAGACAAAACAATGACGCGGCGCGAAATGTTTCCACACCCTTCTGGATCGCCATGGGGGCATTCAAAAAAATGCAAAAAACTTTGCGATTGCCTCTTGCGGTTCAATCCGGTTCCGCATAGATCACAGCCACCAACGCGGCGGGCGATTAGCTCAGTTGGTAGAGCGCCTCGTTTACACCGAGGATGTCGGGAGTTCGAGTCTCTCATCGCCCACCATCTCATTCCGCTTAATGGCTCCCGTTAGATCATACCCTGGGCAAAGCCCATGGAGCCAAAAACGGCCTGCAGATAGTGGTTCATCCCGAGCGGCGCGGACCGAAATTGATCCTCACGACATTGAAGAATTCGAGCTGCGGCTTTGCATCGCGCATTGTCGGACCGTCTCGATGCAAGGCCCGTTCGTCTGCCTCCGCCCTCATCTCCTGAAGTTTCCGGTACAGATGCGCCACGACCTTCTGATAGAAGGACACGACTTCCCGATGCTCACCGCGCGGGATGTAGAGTTCGTCGAATCGCTTCGTCATCGTCTTCACCTCCTGTCGAAAAGCAATTCGTGGCGAATTGCGAAGTTCCGTTTTTCAGCACTCCATGGTTAACCCTGTGTAAGCGCATCATTTGCACTGCGCTAAGGAACCTTCACCAACGAACGACATTCCCCTAGCGATTGCGGACCGTGTCAACCGGACGCGACAGGGATGTAGATTATGGTGGTTTTTCCGGTTTCTCACCATGGCGACAAGCGGCAGTCGCGTGCCTCACCTGTCCGGGCCGTCTCATTACGTAGCCCCTTAAAAAAGGTCACGCCTCATGTCTTCGATGACGCTTCCCGAAATTGCGCGCAAACTGAAGAAGATCGATTTTTGCATGATGTCGACGCATGGCGGATCGTCCGCCATTACAAACCGTCCAATGAGCAATAATGGTGACGTCGATTATGACGGTGATTCCTGGTTCTTCTCCTTTGAAGACACCAATAAGATCGCTGATATCACCCGCGACCCGCAGGTCACCCTGGCCTTTACGGAGCCGCCGAGCCTACTCGGCAAGCCCGGAATTTTCATTTCCATCGAAGGCGAGGCGCGCATCAGCAAGGACAAGGCCCAGTTCAGGGACCATTGGGTTCCCGATCTGGAGCGCTGGTTCACGGAGGGCGTGGACACACCCGGCCTTGTCCTCATCCAGGTGCGCGGCAAACGCGTGCAATATTGGGATGGCGAGGAAAACGGCACGCTCACGCTTTGACGGCAACGGCTAATAGAGACGTCAGCGGGTTGCGAGCAGCGCCACATAAGCCAGCACGGTCAGCAGCAAACCCCGGAACGCGAAGCCGACGAAACGGTATTTCTCGCGAGCGATCGAGGCCATCGCGTCGGCGTTCTGCATGTACTGTTCAAAGAGATAGTCAATGTCACGCGCGAGCGCGGCCTTGCGAAACCCCTCGCGGTGATGCGGCCAGGCGCCCCAGAATAGCGACGTCGAATTGTCGACGCGGCGAGGCAGCACGACGAGGATCGCCGAGACGATGGAAAAGACAAGCGCGAGCGCCAGGAGGCCGGAGAAGATGTCCGAGGTCCAGTCACCCTCGGCGTAGCGCGACCAGGTGAAGACGGCGCGGCTTTCCGTCGAGGTCACCAGCAGCGCCAGCATGAAGGTGAAGATATAGGCGGCCTTCTGGTCGGAAAGCTTCACCTGGTCGTAGAAGACATCGTTGACGCGGCGGATATGGTCGAAATGTTCGAGTGCTATGCCTTCGGTGCCGTCGACCACCGGTTGCAGGATTGCCGCGCGTTCATCGGGTTTTGCCATGTCTTCATCCTTGCCTTGCTTCAACGTGATAGCGAAGCGCCTCCGGATTGCAATGCGGTCCGGCTTGACTTTTTCGGGGGGATCACGAGTGCTGGCGGTCATGCACAATCGCCCATGCTGCCACGGACCATCATTCACTGCCTTCCTCAATTGCCCGGCCGGGAGCGCAGTATGAGCCGCGCCTTTCGCCATCCCGGTCTTTGGTCGCGGCGCTCGAAGCGGCTGGCGCTGCTGACATTTGCGGTCGCGGCCCTTGTCTCGACACTGGCGCAGCTGCCTGGCTGGGCGCTCGCGGATCTGCGTGCCTTCGACTATCTCTCGACGATCGACACGCCGAGCCCGCCTCCAGACGGCCCGATCATCGTGGCAATCGACGAGCCGTCGCTGGCCGAGATCAACGCGCAATGGCCCTGGCCGCGCGAGCTGCATGCGCGCCTCATCGAAAGCCTGCGCAGGGCCGGTGCGGTCGCCATCGGCGTCGACATCATCTTCGCCGAGCCCTCCAACCCGGCCTCCGATGCGGCGCTGGCAAAAGCACTTGGCCCGGATGTCGTTCTGGCGGGGGATGAAAGCGTGATCGTCACGCCGCAGGCCGACCAGCTGCTGCGCACGACGCCGTTGCCGGCCTTCACCGAAGCGGGAGCCGTGACCGGCATCGCCTCCATAGCGCTCGGCGGTGACGGCGTTTTCCGTGATCTTCCCCGCTATGAAGACGGCTTTGCGATGTCGCTCGCCCGCGTGGCCGGCCGAAAGAGCGTGTCGCCGGATGGCCGGCTGCTACAATCCTTCGGCCCTTCGCGCAGCTATCCGACGGTCTCCTACTACCAGGCGCTCGACCCTGAAAACATGCTGCCGCAGGACACATTCAAGGGCCGGGTGGTGATCGTCGGGCTCAGCCTGCAGAACGCGCCTGTGATCAATTCGGGCGGCGCGGACGCCTTCGCCACCTCCTATACAGTGCATACCGGCCGCCTTGTGCCGGGCGCGGAGATCCAGGCGACGATTTTCGACAACCTGACAGCGGGCGCAGCCATCCGGCAAGCCGGTACGCCCTTCGCGATCGCGGCTATCGCCCTTGCTGCCCTTGTCTCGGCAATCTTCGTGCGCCGCGCGACGCGCTGGGAGACGGCCGCGCTCAGCTTTTTCGCCACGCTGCTCATCGGCTTCCTCAGCTTCGTACTCCTCCGCGAGGCGCACCTCTTCATTTCGCCCGTCGGCCCCACGCTCGCCCTGCTTTTCGTCGCCATTGGCCAGACCGCCTTCGACTATGCCGAGGAACGCCGGCAGCGGCGCGAGATCGTGCGCGCCTTCTCGCAATATCTGTCCCCTGCCCTCGTCGAGCGGCTGGCGCGCGATCCCTCGCAGCTGAAACTCGGCGGCGAGCGGCGCACGCTGTCGATCCTGTTTTGCGACGTGCGCGGCTTCACCACCATTGCGGAGGCGCTGAAGGACGATCCGGAGCAGCTGACGACGCTGATCAACCGGCTGCTCACCCCCCTCTCCGATATCGTGCTGAAACATGGCGGCACCATCGACAAATATATCGGCGATTGTCTGATGGCCTTCTGGAACGCGCCGCTAGACGATGGCGAGCATGCCCGCCATGCGGTGGTCGCGGCGCTCGACATGCTGGACGCGATGGCAACGCTCAATGCCGAACTTAGCGCGGAAGCGCAGTCTACCGGGACGCCCTATCACATGCTGCGTATCGGCATCGGCATCAATACGGGTGACTGCGTGGTGGGCAATATGGGCTCTTCGCAGCGCTTCGACTATTCGGTGCTGGGCGACGCGGTCAACCTTGCCTCCCGTCTCGAGGGCGCGTCAAAAACCTATGGCGTGCCGTTGCTCATCGGCGAGCGCACAGCGGAGCTTGCCGATGAACATTTTGCCGTGCTCGAACTCGACCGCATCACGGTGAAAGGCCGGACTGCCGCCGCGCCCGTCTTCACCGCCGTGCGTAGCCTGCCGGAGGCGGCGAAAGCCACGCATGCCCGCTTCATCGCGGATAAATATGCCGGCCGCCTGACGGCTGACGACGCGGCCTTCGATGCGCTTTCGGAGGCAAGCCCCGTGCTCGCGCCCTACTATGAGACGATCCGCGCGGCGCAATTTGCTGGCGGCGCGTGAGGCTCAGAGGGCCTGCTTGGGATGGCTCGGGGCGAATTCGGCGACGAGTTCGTGTTTTTCGCCGGGATAGGTCAGCCGCACATGGGTGATGTAGACACCGCCGCTCCAGGTGCGGCGCTCGACGACCAGACACGGCGTCCCGGGCGCGATGGCCAGAAGCTCGGCGGTGCGGGCATCGGCACCGACGGCGCGGATGCGATGTTCGGCAGCACTCCACGGCACCTGGCTGATCAGCCAGGCCCCCGGCGCCGTGGCCTCGAAGCTCTCGTTTATCGCCTCCGGCACCGCAGCAAGGTTGATGAGGCGCTCCTCCAGGCAGAAGGGTTGGGCACCGGCGTAATGCAGGGCGGAAATCTCGACGAGGCGGGCCTGTTCGGCGAGCTCCATCAGACGGCGGTCGGCCGCCTTGGCGGCGCGGCTTAGCCGCGCGCGCCGCTCATAGCGATAAGGCAAGCCGAGCGATTCGACCTCGAGGCGAATATCGTGGATTTCCAGCACGGCGGACTGGGCATGCGGATGCGTGACATAGCTGCCGGATTTGCGGCGCCGCTCGATGAGGCCACGTTTGACGAGCTCGGTGATCGCCTTGTTCACCGTCATACGCGAGCATTGATACTGCTCGGTCAGCTCGTGCTCGAAGGGAATGCGGTGGCCCGGCGGCCATTCGCCCGACAGGATCTTGCCCTCTACATCCTCCAGGATGCGGCGGTGCAGCGAGGGCTCCTTGGCCTCGACCACGCTTCTGTCCTCATCGATGGAAATGGTCGCCTCCGGCTTGCCGGGCGCGGAATCGCCCGGTGGCAAAGTCATAACGCCTTTCAAGGCGGGCTCAAGCCTCGGCCAGTGCCCGCATGGTCGCGGTGAAGTGCCGGCCGATCGCCTCGCGCGCCACATGGCGGCCACCTTTGACCTGCTTGCGGCCATGGACCCAGACGCAATCGACCTCGGCGCCATTGGCGAAGATCCAGCCGTCAAGCAGCGCATCGCCGTCGAGATCGAGGCCGTGGCGGGTCTTCACGCTGACGAAATCGGCGGCCTTTCCAGCCGCAATGCCCGATTCGGCGCCGAGGGCAGCGGCACCGCCGATCAGTGCGCCATCGAACAGCGCGCGTCCGGTGGAACCACCGGGTACCGCCAGTACATTGCGGGCGCGGTGGAAGAGGCGCTGCGAATATTCGAGCTGGCGCAACTCATCCGGCAGGCCGATCAGCACATTCGAATCGGAGCCGACGCCATAGCGGCCACCGGCGGCGAAGAAGTCGGGCGCGGGGAAGGTACCATCGCCGAGATTGGCTTCGGTGATCGGGCAAAGGCCGGCAATGGCGCCGGCTTCCGCCATGCCGCGCGTTTCGGCCTCCGTCATATGCGTGGCATGGATGAAGCACCAGCGGCCATCGACCGCCTGGTTGTCCAGCAGCCATTCCACCGGGCGGCGGCCGGACCAGGCGATGCTGTCCTCCACTTCCTTCATCTGTTCGGAAATGTGGATGTGAACCGGCTTGTCGCCCGCCATGGCGACGACGTCGGTCAGCTCATCCGGCGTGACGGCACGCAGGCTGTGCGGCGCGACACCCGTGATGCCTTCCGGCAGCGCATTCGTTAGCGACCGGCAGCGCTCCAGCAGGCGGCCGTAGGATTGGCGGTCGTTGATGAAGCGGCGCTGCCCCTCGCCCGGCGCCCTACCGCCGAAGCCGGCATGGGCGTAGAAGACCGGCAGCAGCGTCAGCGCGATCCCCGTCGCCGACGCGGCCGATGCGATGCGCGCGGCCATCTCGGCGATATCGCCATAGTGACCGCCATCCTTGTCATGATGCAGATAGTGGAACTCGCCGACGCGGGTGAAACCGGCTTCGAGCATTTCCACATAGAGCTGGCCGGCGACGGCCTCGACGTCGTCGGGCGTCATGGACAGTGCAAAGCGGTACATGACATTGCGCCAGCTCCAGAACGAATCGCTGCCGGGGCCGCGCATTTCCGCAAGGCCCGCCATACCGCGCTGGAAAGCGTGGCTATGAAGGTTCGGCATGCCCGCGACCACCGTGTCGTGGCGCTCGTCGCTTGCAACGGATGAAACACCGGTCTCGACGGATGCGATACGACCGCTTTCGACGGCGATCCGAACATCCTTTGCCCAGCCACTGGCGAGCAGCGCCTGCCTTGCATGAATGACGGCCATTGCCCGTCCCTCCCTTCCCGATTGTCCCTGCCTGACGCCCAACCGGCAAAATGCCTCTTGCGCCCCTGATGATTATGTATATACATTATATCCATCACAGGGAAGAGGCAATCACCATGACGGCAACGGAAAAGGACACGGCCCGCGTCTGGCGCAATGCACGGCTCGCGACGCTCAAGGAAAGCCTACCGGGTCTCGGTATCGTCGAGAACGGCGCCATCGCCGTGGTGGACGGCCGCATCGCCTATGCCGGCCCCGAGGCCGATCTTCCCGCCGAATTTGCCGCGGCCGAAAGCGTCGATTGCGAAGGCCGCTGGATCACCCCCGGCCTCGTCGATTGCCACACCCACCTCGTCCATGCCGGCGACCGCGCCCATGAATTCGAGCTGCGTCTTGCCGGCGCTTCCTATGAAGAGATCGCGCGGGCCGGCGGCGGCATCGTCTCCTCCGTCAAGGCCTTGCGGGACGCGAGCGTGGACGATCTCGTGCGCCAGACGCTGCCGCGCCTTGATGCACTGATCGCCGAAGGCGTGACGACGGTCGAGCTGAAATCCGGCTACGGCCTCGATACGGAAAACGAAGTGAAGTCGCTGCGTGCCGCCCGCCGTGTCGCCGATGAGCGCGACATCACCGTGCGCACCACCTTCCTCGGGGCGCATGCGCTGCCGCCGGAAATGAAGGGCGACAAGACCGCCTACATCGACAAGGTGGTGAACGAGATGCTGCCGGCCGTCGCTGCCGAGGGTCTTGCCGACGCCGTCGATGGCTTCTGCGAGGGCATCGCCTTCTCGACGGACGAGATGAAGCGGGTCTTCGATGCCGCCAAGGCGCATGGCCTGCCGGTAAAGCTGCATGCCGACCAGCTTTCCAACCTGCACGGTGCAGCGCTTGCCGCCGACTATGGCGCGCTTTCGGCCGATCACCTCGAATATACCGACGATGCGGGTGCGGCCGCCATGGCGAAAGCCGGCACCGTCGCCGTCATCCTGCCCGGCGCCTTCTATTTCATCCGTGAAACCAAGAAGCCGCCGATCGATCTCTTCCGCAAGCACGGCGTCAAGATGGCCGTGGCCACCGACAGCAATCCCGGCACCTCGCCGCTGACCTCCCTCCTCCTTACCATGAACATGGCCGCAACCCTCTTCGGCATGACCGTCGAGGAATGCATCGCCGGCACGACGCGCGAAGCCGCGCGTGCGCTGGGCCTGGTCGATGAAGTGGGGACGCTGGAGGCTGGAAAATGGGCCGATTTCGTCCTCTGGGACATCGGCCGGCCGGCGGAACTGGTCTATCGCATGGGCTTCAACCCCATGTTTGCCCGTATCCGCAGCGGACATTGATCACTCTTTGCGCAGCCGAGAGCTGCATCGGGGAATAAACATGACGATCACGCTTCACCCGGGCTCCGTGCCCCTGAAAACCCTTGAAACCATCTACTGGACCGGCGAGGCCACCAGGCTCGACGCCTCCTTCGACGCCGGCATCGAGAAGGCCGCCGCCCGGATCGCGGAAATCGCCGCCGGCGACGCGCCGGTCTACGGCATCAACACCGGTTTCGGCAAACTCGCCTCGATCAAGATCGCGCCGGCCGATGTCGCCACGCTCCAGCGCAACCTGATCCTGTCGCATTGCTGCGGCGTCGGTAAACCGCTGTCGGAAAACATCGTGCGCCTCGTCATGGCGCTGAAACTGATCTCGCTCGGCCGCGGCGCCTCCGGCGTGCGCATCGAGATCGTCCGCCTTCTCGAGGCCATGCAGGCCAGGGGCGTCATCCCGGTCATTCCGGAACAGGGCTCCGTCGGCGCCTCCGGCGATCTCGCACCGCTCGCCCATATGGCGGCGGCGATGCTCGGCGAAGGGGAAGCCTTCTATGCCGGCGAACGTCTGCGTGGCGGCGAAGCCCTCGCCAAGGCCGGCCTTAAACCCGTCATTCTCGCCGCCAAGGAAGGCCTTGCCCTAATCAACGGTACGCAGGTTTCCACCGCGCTGGCGCTCGCCGGCCTCTTCCGTGCGCACCGCGCCGCCCAGGCCGCCCTCGTCACCGGCGCGCTCTCCACCGATGCCGCGATGGGCTCCTCCGCACCGTTCCATCCCGATATCCACACGCTGCGCGGCCACCAGGGCCAGATCGACGCCGCCGCTTCGCTGCGCGCACTACTGTCCGGCTCCGTCATCCGCGAAAGCCACATCACCGGCGACGAGCGCGTGCAGGATCCCTATTGCATCCGCTGCCAGCCGCAGGTCGACGGTGCCTGCCTCGATCTCCTGCGCTCGGCCGCCCGCACGCTCGAAATCGAAGCCAATGCCGTCACCGATAACCCGCTCGTCCTCTCCGACAACAGCGTCGTCTCGGGCGGCAACTTCCACGCCGAGCCGGTCGCCTTCGCCGCCGACCAGATCGCCATCGCCGTCTGCGAAGTCGGTGCGATCGCCCAGCGCCGCATCGCGCTGCTGGTCGATCCGGCCCTGTCCTTCGGCCTGCCGGCCTTCCTTGCCAAGAAGCCGGGCCTCAATTCCGGCCTGATGATCGCAGAAGTCACCTCGGCCGCGCTGATGAGCGAAAACAAGCAGATGGCGCATCCGGCCTCGGTCGATTCGACGCCGACCTCCGCCAACCAGGAAGACCACGTCTCCATGGCCTGCCACGGCGCCCGCCGCCTGCTGCGCATGACGGAAAACCTCTCCGCCATCGTCGGCATCGAAGCGCTCGCCGCAGCCCAGGGCATCGAGTTCCGCGCGCCGCTCGTCACCAGCCCGGAGTTGCAGAAGGTCATCGCGGCGCTGCGCACCGTCGTCGCCACGCTGGAGGAAGACCGCTACATGGCGCCGGACCTTGCCGCCGCCGGCACCTTCGTCACCTCGGCTGCGCTGGCCGCTTCGGTCTCCAAGGGCATCCTGCCGGTGCTGGGGGCATAAGGTGGCGGTCTTCGAAACCCATCAGGGCACCTCGCCCGTCATTCTCGCCTTCCCGCATACCGGCACGGATGTCCCGGCCGATATCTGGGCGCGCCTTGATGACAACGGCCGCATCCTTGCCGATACGGACTGGCACATCGAACGCCTCTATGACGGCCTGCTGGCGAGCGCGACGACCGTGCGCGCCACGTTCCACCGCTATGTCATCGACGCCAACCGCGATCCCGCGGGCGTCAGCCTCTATCCCGGCCAGAACACGACAGGCCTCGTTCCAGAAACGGATTTCGACGGCACGCCGATCTGGAAGGACGGCGAGGCGCCGACCGAAGCCGATATCGCCTATCGGCTCGCCAATTTCCACGCGCCCTACCACGCGGCCCTCGCTGCTGAAATCGAGCGCGTGAAGGCGATCCACGGCGTGGCGATCCTTTACGATTGCCACTCGATCCGCTCGCTAATCCCCTTCCTGTTCGAAGGCCGGCTGCCGGATTTCAACGTCGGTACCGACATGGGCCGCACCTGCGACAAGGCGATCGAAATGGCGACCTACGAGGTCTGCGCTTCGGCCGAAGGTTATACCAGCATCCTCAATGGCCGCTTCAAGGGCGGCTGGACGACACGCCACTATGGCAAGACGGAGACCGGCGTGCACGCCATCCAGATGGAGCTTGCACAGGTCAGCCACCTTGCCACGGAGGCCCCGCCCTTCGATCTCGACGAGGCGAAGGCCGCAAAGCTCCGCATTCCTCTCAAAGACATCCTGCAACGCATCGAGGCGCTTGCCTCCACCCTGACACGCTGAACCGGGAGAACAGCCAATGACCGCCAATCCTCGCCACAACATCCGCGACGTGCGCGCCGCCACCGGCACCGAACTGACCGCCAAGAGCTGGATGACCGAAGCGCCGCTGCGCATGCTGATGAACAACCTGGATCCGAACGTTGCGGAAAACCCGCATGAGCTGGTCGTCTACGGCGGCATCGGCCGCGCCGCCCGCACCTGGGCCGATTTCGACAAGATCGTCGCGTCGCTGCGCGATCTCGAAGAAAACGAGACGCTGGTCGTGCAGTCCGGCAAGCCCGTCGGCATTTTCCGCACGCACAAGGATGCGCCCCGCGTGCTGATCGCCAATTCCAACCTCGTGCCGCACTGGGCGACCTGGGATCACTTCAACGAGCTGGATAAGAAGGGTCTTGCCATGTACGGCCAGATGACGGCCGGATCGTGGATCTATATCGGCTCGCAGGGTATCGTTCAGGGCACCTACGAGACCTTCGTGGAAGCCGGCCGCCAGCACTATAACGGCGACCTCAAGGGCAAGTGGGTGCTGACCGGTGGCCTCGGCGGCATGGGCGGAGCCCAGCCGCTCGCAGCCGTGATGGCCGGCGCCTCCTGCCTTGCTGTCGAGTGCAACCCCGACTCGATCGATTTCCGCCTGCGCACCCGCTATATCGACGAAAAGGCCGAGACGCTGGACGAAGCGCTCGCGATGATCGACCGCTGGACGAAGGCCGGTGAAGCCAAATCCGTCGGCCTGCTCGGCAACGCTGCCGAAATCCTGCCGGAAATGGTTCGCCGCGGCATTCGCCCCGACATGGTGACCGACCAGACCTCCGCGCACGACCCGATCAACGGCTACCTGCCCAAGGGCTGGACGATGGCTGAGTGGAAGGCAAAGCGCGAAAGCGACCCGAAGGCCGTCGAAAAGGCCGCACGCGCCTCGATGCGCGAACATGTCGAAGCGATGATCGCCTTCCAAGACATGGGCATCCCGACCTTCGACTACGGCAACAACATCCGCCAGGTCGCCAAGGAAGAGGGCCTGGAAAATGCCTTCGCTTTCCCGGGCTTCGTGCCGGCCTATATCCGCCCGCTGTTCTGCCGCGGCATCGGCCCGTTCCGCTGGGCGGCCCTGTCCGGCGATCCGGAGGATATCCGCAAGACCGACGCCAAGGTGAAGGAACTGCTGCCCGACAACAAGCACCTGCACAACTGGCTCGACATGGCGCAGGAGCGCATCGCCTTCCAGGGCCTTCCGGCGCGCATTTGCTGGGTCGGCCTCGGTGATCGTCACCGCCTCGGCCTCGCCTTCAACGAGATGGTCAAGAATGGCGAGCTCAAGGCGCCGATCGTCATCGGCCGCGACCACCTCGATTCGGGCTCCGTCGCCTCGCCGAACCGCGAAACGGAAGCGATGAAGGACGGTTCGGACGCCGTGTCCGACTGGCCGCTGCTCAACGCGCTGCTCAACACTGCCTCGGGCGCGACCTGGGTGTCGCTCCACCACGGCGGCGGCGTCGGCATGGGCTTCTCGCAGCATTCGGGCGTCGTCATCTGCGCCGACGGCACGGATGCGGCAGCCGAGCGCCTCAGCCGCGTGCTGTGGAATGACCCGGCAACCGGCGTCATGCGCCACGCCGATGCGGGCTACGACATCGCGCTTGATTGCGCGAAGGAAAAGGGCCTGCGCCTGCCGGGCATCCTCGGCAACTGATGGCGAAGCTCCTTCGCAACGCCGACCATCGCCGCATGCCGTGGAAGAACGGCGGCGGCGAGACGGTCGAGGTGATCGTCCATCCGGAAGGCGCGAGCCTTTCGGATTTCTGCTGGCGCGTCAGCATGGCGACTGTGGCGAGCGACGGGCCGTTCTCGGTCTTTCCCGGCATCGACCGCACGCTGGCGGTGCTCTCCGGCGAGGGCATGGATCTCTCCATCGAGGGCCTGGGTGACCGGCTGCTGACGCCGGCTTCCGCCCCGCTGCCCTTCCCCGCCGATGCACCCACCACGGCGCGCCTGACCCACGGCCCGATCACCGATCTCAACGTGATGACACGGCGCGGTGTCTTCGGTCATACGCTCACGCATCATGTCGTCACGGGCTCGACGGCGCTTCCGGCATCGTCAGGCGAACGCCTGCTGCTGGCGCTCGAACCACTCGGCGTGTCCACCGCGGAAGGCCTGATCGGCCTCCAGCCGCTCGATGCTCTGGTGCTCGGCGGCTCGGAGAAGGCCGACGTGCTGGCCGCTGGCGAACGCAGCGCGTTCTATCTGGTAGAAATCACTCCCGCCTGAGCCATCGGCGCAAGCGATTTCCTTGTCCGCACTTCTGTGGAGTGCTACCTCCCGGCACATCAATTTTTGCCGGGAGATATTTTGATGAGACATCGCAAATTCGGCCGCACGGGTTTTACCACCACGGATATCGGTTTCGGCGCCTGGCAGATCGGCGGCGCCTGGGGTGACGTCAGCGAGACCGACGGCCGCGCCGCCCTCAATGCCGCGCTCGACGCCGGCATGAGCTTCATCGATACCGCCGACGTCTATGGCGACGGCCGCTCGGAAAAGATCATCGCCGATGTGCTAAAGGATCGCGGCGGCCAGCGCCCGATGGTCGCCACCAAGGCCGGCCGCCGGCTCTCGCCGCATGTCGCCGACGGCTACACCAAGGCCAATCTCGAAGGCTTCATCGACCGCAGCCTGAAAAACCTCGGCGTCGAGCGCCTCGACCTCGTGCAGCTGCATTGCCCGCCGACCGACGTCTATTACCGCCCCGAGGTCTTCCAGGCGCTGGACGAGATCAAGGCCGCCGGCAAGATCGCCAATTACGGCGTCAGCGTCGAGAAGGTCGAGGAAGCGCTGAAGGCGATCGAATATCCCGGCGTCGTCAGCGTGCAGATCATCTACAACATCTTCCGCCAGCGCCCGGCGGCGCTGTTCTTCAAGGAAGCCGCCCGGCGCCAGGTCGCCGTCATCGCCCGCGTGCCGCTGGCAAGCGGTCTGCTCTCCGGCAAGATCACCCGCGAAACGGCCTTTGCCGCCGATGACCACCGCAACTTCAACCGCAACGGCGATGCCTTCGATGTCGGCGAGACCTTTGCCGGCGTGCCCTTCGAGACCGGCCTGCAGGCCGTCGAGGAAATCCGCGCGCTGGTGCCGGCAAGTCAGACCATGGCGGCCTTCGCGCTGCGCTGGATCCTGATGGCAGATGCCGTCAGCGTCGTCATTCCCGGTGCCCGCAATGCTGAGCAGGCCGAGGCCAATGCCAAGGCCGCCGGCCTGCCCGCGATCCCGGAAGACGTCATGGAAGCGACGCGCGAGATCTATTACCGCCTCGTCGCGCCGCATGTTCAGCATCGCTGGTAAATCAAAGCGAGCGCATAAACGGAAATGATAGCCGACATCAGGTCTATCTATTTCGTTTATGCGCAGCCTCGCGTTACCGTTCCCCATCGGTCACGACAACAACAGGGGAACGACCATGAAGAAAATGCTGCTCGCACTGGCGCTGGCAGGCTCCACCCTCCTTTCCGCAGCCGCTTCCGCCGAAACGCTGAAGATCGGCACGGAGGGCGCCTACCCGCCCTTCAACTTCCAAGATTCCAACGGCAAGCTCGGTGGCTTCGACGTGGAAATCGGCCTTGCGCTCTGCGAGAAGATGAAGGTGGAATGCGAAGTCGTCGGCCAGGATTGGGACGGAATCATTCCCGGCCTTCTCGCCAAGAAATACGACATGATCATCGCCTCGATGTTCATCACCGAAGAGCGCAAGAAGCAGGTCAACTTCACCGACCCCTACTATCTCGCCGCCATGACCCATGCCGCGCCGAAAAATTCCGGCATTACGGATTTCACCAATGAAGGCATGAAGGGCAAGACGATCGGCGCCCAGGGCGGCACGACGCAGGCCGACTATGCCGCCGCCGTTTATCCCGATGCCGATATCAAGCTCTATCCGACGCAGGATGAAGTGAACCTCGACATGGCAAACGGCCGTCTCGACCTGCAGGTCGGCGACATGATCCCGCTGCTCGACTGGGTCACCAAGAACGACGACGGCAAGGCCTGCTGCGAACTGATCGGCGAGCCGATCACCGACAAGAAGTTCGTCGGCGAAGGCGTGGGCATTGCCGTGCGCCAGGAAGACAACGATCTTCGCGAAAAGCTGAACGCCGCCCTGAAGGAAATCCGCGAGGACGGCACATACAAGAAGATCAACGACAAGTACTTCTCCATCGATATCTACACGATGAAGTAAGGATTTTGGGGCGGCTTCGGCCGTCCCTTTTCTTTTCCGGCCTCACGGACCCGGCTGGGCGTTTCCTACGTTCTCCGTCATGCAGTAGGCGGCCGATATGAATGGATCGGCCTCGTCATCGCCAATCGGACTGACAAGGAAAGGAAACGGGTCGAGTGCCCGTCGTGGCCGAAAATCCATGCGTGCTTCTACGCCTGTCGCCAGCAGGTCATCCACATAGGACCCTGCGAGCCCGCTGGTGCTAAACCGTTCCCACATATGGCATTTCCCCTTCCTCGGGGTGCTCAATGCGCCGGAAACGGAATTGGTTCCGGGAAAAAACAAGGCCGCCGATCACATTCTTTGGCCGCGCAACCCAAGCTTCGCTTGCCTCTCATTGCGCTGTCATCCTAACTACACGCATGCCGATAAATCGCCTTGAACGCTTTGCCCACAACCTCGACTGGAACCTGCTGCGCACCTTTGTTGTACTGGTGGAGGAAGGCTCGATCACGCGCGCGGCGAACCGCCTGCTTCTGCAGCAGCCCGCCGTCAGCATGGCGCTGAAGCGGCTGGAACAATCCGTCGGCCACAGGCTCATCGACCGCAGCCCCGGCCGTTTCCAGCTCACCGAAGCGGGCGAGCGGCTGCATGCGCTCTGCCACGATATTTTTTCCGCCATCGTACGCCTGCCGGAGGCGATGGAGCCCTCCGGTGAGGACGTCGCCGGCCATATCACTATCCATGCGGTCAGCCATGCCATGAACCCGGGATGGGACCGGGCCATCGCCGATTTCTTCCGGCTGCATCCGCGCGTCACCGTGGGCGTGACCGTCGAGACGACGACGGACGTCATCCGCTCGGTAGAGCGTGGCGTGGCGACGCTCGGCCTCTCCGACGGAATCATTCCCGAAGGTTTGGACAAGGCGCCCTTCTGCTACGAGCGCTACGCGCTCTATTGCGGGCGCGGACACCGTCTCTTCGGCGCGGTAGACGCCAAGCTCGAGGACTTGCGCGGCGAGCCCTATGTCAGCTTCCTCGCCGATGTGTTGGGCGGGCCGCATATGGGGCCGGTAACGGCCGTGCGGGCGATCGGCTCCTTTGGCCAGCAGGTCCGCGCGCTTGCGTTCAATGTGGAAGAAGTGCTGCGCCTCGTCGTCGCCAATGCCGGCATCGGCATGCTGCCGGCGCACCTGACGGGGGCTGCGCTTGCTGCCGGGGAACTGTGGCAATTGCCGCCCTATGACGACCTGCCGGTGACGGAAACCTTTCGCATCACCAATCCAGGCTCGGCGCTCAATCCTGCCGAGCGTGCCTTTCTCACGCATATCGCCGACGTGCCGCCGTGGCGCTGGGGCGATCCACATCAATCGAACTAATATCGACCGTCATTGCTATAAATTTGAAAAATGTCGACGGCTTGCTTAGGCCTATTTCCTTCAAGACACCGGAGGGGGCCATGCAGACTTTCGACATCGCGATCATCGGCGGCGGCATTGCCGGTATCTCGCTCGCCTATTTCCTAAGCCCGCATCGCTCGGTCGTGGTGCTGGAACGGGAAGATGCGCTCGGCTATCACAGCACCGGCCGCTCGGCGGCGGAGTTCACCCTGCGGGACAATCCGCCTCTCGTGAATGCGCTCGCCCGCGCCAGCCATGCCTTCCTGATGGAACCGCCCGCAGGGTTCGCCGATGTGCCGCTGCTCATCGAGCGCGGCAGCATCATTCTCGGTACCGAGGACAAGGCGGCGCTGGTGCGTGCCCGCTTCGAGCAGACAAAGGCGCAAGGCATTGCCGTCGAATGGCTGGACGAGGCGGCGATGCTGGCCCGTGCGCCGATGTTGAAGCCCAGCTATGCCGCCGCCGCCTACTTCGACCCCGACTATTGGGACATCGAGGTGGATGCCCTGCTGCAAGCCTATGCCCGCCATGCCCGCCGCCACGGCGCGCAAATTCTCGAAAAGCGGCAGCTGACCGGTGCCCGACGCGTCGGGGATCGATGGCTCATCGAGACGAACGAGGAAACGATCGGCGCCGGCAGGGTGGTGAATGCCGCCGGCGGCTGGGCGGATTCGGTTGCCGAGCTCTGCGGCGTCACTCCCATGGGGATCGTGCCGCACCGGCGCACCGCCATCACCGTCGACTTGCCTGACGGCGTCGACGCCAGCCGCGTGCCCGAAATCAACGAGATCGAAGATACCTTCTACTTCAAGCCGGAGGGCGGCCGCCTGCTCGCGTCACCCGCCGATGCCACGCCCTGCGAAGCCGCCGACGTGCAGCCGGAAGAGCTCGACGTCGCCTATGCCGCCCACTATGTCGAGGAGGCAACGACGCTCAATGTGCGCCGCATCTTCAAGAGTTGGGCGGGCCTGCGCAGTTTTTCCGCGGACCGCCTGCCCGTCATCGGCCCGGCGAAAGATGCCGAAAACTTTTTCTGGCTCGCCGGCCAGGGCGGCTACGGCATCCTCACCTCGCCCGCCCTCGGCAGCCTTGCCGCCGCCCTTCTCACGGAAAGCCCCACGCCCGAGCCGCTGGCCCGCGAGGGTATCGGGGCAGACACCTTCAGTCCTGCACGCTTCCCCTGAAACGAAACGGGCGCCTCAAGGGCGCCCGTTCTTGTTTCAAGCTTCCGCTGCCGGCGTCCCGGCCGGGCGCGTTGCGCTGCGATCCTTCCAGTACCGGTTGAGGAAAAGCAGGATCGGGCCACCAATATAGATCGACGAGGTCGTCGCAACGATGACGCCGAACAGCATCGGCCAGGCAAAGGGCTTGACCGTATCGCCACCCCAGATCGCCATGGGCAGCAGCGACGCTGCAACGGCAACCGAGGTGAAGATGCATCGCATGACCACCTGGTTGATCGACAGATCGATCAATTCCGAGAAGGGCATCGACTTGTACTTGCGCATGTTCTCGCGCATGCGGTCGTAAACGACCACCTTGTCGTTGACCGAGTAGCCGATCAGCGTCAGCACGGCAGCAATGGCCGTCAGGTTGAAGTCGATCTGCATCAGCGAGAAGAAGCCGATCATCTTGGTGATATCGAGGATCAGCGTCGCAATGGCGCCCACCGCGAAGTGCCATTCGAAGCGCCACCAGATGTAGATCAGGATCGCCACCATGCCGAGGCCGACGGCGAGGAAGCCGGAGCGTGCAAGTTCAGTGGAAACCGTCGGGCCGACCACTTCGGTACGCTCGAAGCTCGCATCCGGGATCACTTCCGCAACACCGTCGCGGATCTTCTGGAGCGCTGCGGTCTGCACCTCTTCGCCGCCCGGCTGGCGCTGGACGCGCACCAGTACGGACGTGCCCTGGCCGAATTCCTGCAGCGCCACTTCGCCGAGATTGAGGCCTTCCATCTTCTCGCGCAGCGGGCCGAGGTCGATCGGCGTCTTGGATGTCGCCTCCACCTGGATACCGCCGACGAAGTCGATGCCGTAGTTGAGGCCCGGCGTGAAGAACAGGATGATCGAGCTCGTCGAGATGAAGGCCGACATTGCAATCGCGATATAGCGGCCGCGCATGAAGGAGAAGGTCGGAATGTTCCAGACCTGACCGAAGATCGAATGAATCTCGATCTTCTTCATCTTTCTGAGGATCACGGCTTCGCGCATCAGGAAGCGCACGAAGGTGATGGAGGTGAACATCGAGATCGCAAGACCGATGATCATGGTGATCGCGAAGCCGCGCACCGGACCGGAGCCGAACATGAAGAGCAGGATCATGCCGACCATGGTCGTCATGTTGCCGTCGACGATGGTCGCATAGGCCTTGTTGAAGCCGACATCGAGCGCCTTCATGGCGCCTGCCCCGCCCGCCGTCTCTTCCCGGATACGGGCGTTGATGAGGATGTTGGCATCCACGGCCATGCCGATGCCGAGGATGATACCGGCAATACCCGGCAGCGTCAGCGTCGAGCCCAAGATGCCGAGCAGGCCGATCGTCAGGATCGTGTGCAGCACGAGACCGAGGTTTGCGATAAGACCCCAGGAGCCGTAGAGCACCTGCATCAGCACCACGACGGCGGCTAGGCCGGCAAGACCGGTATAGAGGCCCATGCGGATCGAGTCCGAGCCGAGGTTCGGGCCGACGGTGCGCTCTTCGATGATGGTGAGCGGCGCCGGCAGGGCGCCGGAGCGCAAGAGCGCCGAAAGGACGGTCGCTTCCTGCGGGTTGAAGTTGCCTGAGATCTGGCCCTGGCCGCCGATGATCGGCTCGCGGATGACGGGCGCGGTCAACACCTTGCCGTCGAGTACGATGGCGAAAGGCTTGCCGACATTGGCTTGCGTAATTTCCGCGAACTGGCGCGCACCGGTCGAATCGAAGCTGAACGAGACGATCGGCTCGCTCGTGCGCTGGTCGAAGCCGGCCTTGGCGTCGGCCAGACGGTCGCCGGAGATCGCGACGCGCTCTTCGACAGCATATTTGTTGTTGTCGTTGGCGCCGGGCAGGATGAGCACGCCGCGCGGGGCGACGCCGTTCGGGTCCACGGTCTGGTCGACCATGTGGAAGCTCATCTGCGCGGTCGAACCGAGCAGCTGGCGCAGACGCGTCGGGTCCTGAAGGCCCGGCAGCTGCACGAGGATACGGTCGCCGCCGACGCGCTGGATGAGCGGTTCGGCAACGCCGACCTGGTCGACGCGGCGACGGATGATTTCAAGGCTCTGCTCGACGGCGGCCGACATGCGCTCGTTGATGCCGGCTTCCGTCAGCGTGACATTGATCACGAGATCGGTGTTGGTGACGTCGATATCCGAGGAGCCGCCGCCGAAACCGAGCGTCGAGGTCGGCGCGGCGAGCTTGCGCACTTCCGGCAGAACCTTGTCGAGGGCCGCCTGGTCAGGCAGCGTGATCGTCAGGGTCGCGCCGTTGAGGCGGGCGGCCGAGGCACGCTCGCCGGCGGTGCGCAGGATGGCGCGCGTGTCGTTCAACAGCGAATCCATGCGCGCCTTGCGCAGTGCCGCGGAATCCACTTCGAGCACGAGGTGCGAGCCGCCCTTCAGGTCGAGGCCGAGGGTGACGGGGTTGGCGGGCAGATAACGCCCGTATTTCGCCTGCTGCTCAGGCGTCAGCACGTTCGGCACGGCCGCGAGCATCCCGAAGAGGATGATGGCGGCGGAGACAAACAATGCCCATTTGGAGGTTTTCATGGGGTTGTTCCATTTCAACTGCGGGAAAGGCGCGACCACAAGCCGGCGCCCTCCATGGGATCGGAATTTCAAAAGAATGGCGCAGCACGTCAGCGCCACAAGGCCTCAGGCAGCAAAGGCCGGGGGCGCACGGCTGCGGAAGGATGCGGGATGATCCGCGGCCGGCGCGCTGTCATCGACAACGACTGCGGCCACATTCGAGGCGACTTCGAAAGGGTAAAGCAGCAGGCCGACACCGGGAGTGAGCGCCTTGCCGGCGCCCTCGCCTTCCGGCGGACCGGTCTTCGCCTTGGCAATCCGCCGTTCGGCATGACCATTGGCCGGGAACCACAACTCGTCGCCGGCCGCCGAGAGCGGCGATGGCGCGACACCGCCCTCGGCGGCCGTACGCTGTGGATGGCGCGGAGCATCTCCTGGCAGAGGAAACTGCGAGAGAAACACGGTGAAGAGCAGCACGAGGAAGCTGAGGGGTGCAAAACCCCGCTCCCACATCCTCGCCTCTTTGCCGGTTCTACCAGTCATTCCCATCCGTTTCTTCGAAGGCGGAGCACGGCGCGAAGCAGGGTTCGCAGCAATGCCGATGGTGCGCCAAGAACCATTTACGCCCTGCCAAGTCAAGTTCAGCGGTTAATGCTTCCTTGCCGTGTCTAACGTTTCAGCCCTCAGAGATGATGGATCGTGACCTCGGGGCAGGCCTCGCGCGCGAGATCGCAGAGATGCTGGTGGTGCGTGAGGTAGATCACCTGTCCGCCCGTCGCCATGCCTCCCATCACCCTGAGCGCATTGAGGGCACGGCCGTCGTCGAAGGTCTCCATGATATCGTCGGCGATGAAGGGCACGATCTCGCGGCTGGCGGCAATCTCGTGATACCCCGCGACACGTAGGGCGAGATAGAGCTGGAAGCGCGTGCCCTTCGAGAGATCCTTTGCCAGTTTGGAGGCGCCGGAGGCCGCATTGGCGACGAGGAATTCGCCTTCTTTCTCCAGCATCGTCGAAAGGCCGGCATATTCGCCGCCGGTGATGTCGCGAAATGTCTTCGACGCCCGCTCCATCATGGCGCTGCGGTGGCGCTCGCGGTAGAGACGCAAGGCCTGTTCAGCCGCCAGAATGCCCGCGCGTGTCGCCATGTAGCGCCGCGATTTTTCCGCCAGATCCACCAAGGCCGTGCGCCGTCGCTCCTCAAGCACCGCCGCCGCATCGCTACTGGCGACCTTTGCCATGGCTTCCTCGGCCCGCGCCCGCGCAACATGCTGCCCTTCAACCTCCTTGTCGAGACCATCGAGCCGCGTTGCGAGATCGACCTTTTCCGCCACAAGCTCGGCTTCGTCGACAACAGTCAGAAGCGCCTCGGCCTCGTCGATGGTGGCGACACGCATCTGCTGGACGAGGTCGCGCCCGACGTCGGCGATGCGGCCGCGAAGTTCGTCGCGCTGCCGATGGGCTTCGAGCAGGACTTCGGCTTCCGCGAGGCTGTCACAGCCTAGGAACGCGAAGACTTCGCCCAGCCGCGCGGTCAGCACGGCACGGCGCTCGTCGAGTGCCCTCTCCTCCTCATCCAGCCTGACCACCGTGTCTTCGATGGTCTTGGCCTTGTCACGTACCGTCTTCGCCTCGGCGAGCCGGCGACCGACGGCGGCAACGGAGGCGAGCGGATCATCCGCGTCGAAAGGCTGGGCGAGCGCAGCGGCGAGACGCCTTGCGTGATCGCCGTAGTCCTGTTGATCCCGTTGCATCGCCGCGATGCGGTGATCCAATTCGGCGCGGCGCTCGACATTCTGTGCGAGAGTCTGCAATCCGGGCAGCAGAGCGCCGATGCGCTCGGGCTCCGCGGGAGCGGCGCGCGTCGCGAGCCAGGTGCCGGCGATTGCCTGATGCCATGTCTCCAGCCATGCGGCGTCGGCGGCTGCCGCCTCCTCCGCTGCCCTGCCTCGCGCCTCGACATCCGCCGTCGCTCGGGCCAGCCGGTCAGTTGCGGCGAGCCGCTGCGTCTGCGCCACCTTCAGGGCATCCTGCCGGTCTTCTGCGAGGAACAGCATTTCCTCGAAGCTCGTGCCCTGCGCCACGCCGTCCGGCAGGAATTGCGCAAGCCGGGCCGCGACATCGCGGGCCTCATTCTCGATGAGCCCGGCTTCGACCATCTGGCGCTCCAGAGCAGCGGCCTTTTCCAGCGCGAGCGCACACCGCTCCAGCCAGCTGGAAAGGTCCTGCAATGTATACTCAGCCGGAAGACCCATGCTTTCGACACGGGCGGCAACCTCTGCCTCGACATCCGCCAAGGCCTGCGCGAGCCGCGCCGTTTCGCGCATAAGAAGATCGAGCCGCGCGCTCCCTTCTGCGACGGAGCGCTCCAGCAGACGGATTTCGGAGAGGCGGTCGGCATTGCGCATCCGTGCCTCGCGAGCGCGGTCGTCGTCCTGCATACGCGCCTCGAAGGCAGCCGCCGTCTCACGGTCGAGACGGGCGAGATGGGCCTGCCAGGCCGCATCGCGCAGGTCCCGGAGTTGGCCGGCATGCTCGTCGCCCGTCGCCCCCGTCGCCGTCACCAGCGCGGCCAGCATGGTCTTGGCTGACATGGCCTCGCGCTCGGCCGTCACAACCTGCTCACTATGCCGACGAAGCGCCTCCGCCGCAGCTTCCTGACGCCGGCGCAGGTCCTCAAGCACCGATGCGGTCGGCGCGGTCATGCCTTCCAACGCAGCATCCGTGCCGGACCATGGTGCAAGGCGCGTCCTTGCGATGTCAGCGTCCCGCCGTGCCAGCGCGACGAGGCGGCGGCTTTCGCGCAGGCGGGCCGGAAGATCGCCGGAGCGGGCGGCACGCAGGGCGCCGGAGAGCGCGGCTTGCGTTTCGTCGTCGCTATCAGCCTCTGCCCCGGCAAAGGCTACCACCTTTTGGCGAACAGCCTCCCGCGCCTCCTCAGCGTCCTTCAACTCGCGCCGGGCAATCTCGCGCCGCTCGGCAAGTGCTGCGCGGCGGGAAAGCAGCCCGGTCAGCCGCTCGGCAAGACCGGCGGGCAGCAGGATATCGGCGGGGTCCGTCTGCGCAGGAAGATCGAGAGCCTGGATATTTGCCGCGATCATCGCGACGAGCCTGTCGCGGTCGGCAATGCGGGAAGCGAGATCGAGCGTCGCCGTGCGGAACCGCGCCTCCAGTGCGGAGCCGGAGAGCGCGGCGAAATCTGCCTCAACGGCAAAGACCGCATCGTCTTGCGCAAGCCCTGCCCGTTCCGCCATGCAGCGCTCGCGCTCGCCGGACACCCGCGCCGCGCGTGCTGCGATCTCCGCCTCCTCGCGGGCAAGCTCGCCCACCAGCCCTCGCCACGCCGTAGGCGGCGTTTCACCGAGGTCGAAAGTACCCAACTCCGTGCGCAGTGCCCGCAGGCGTGCAAGGGACGGCAGCGCGGTGAGATAGCGTTCGGCCTGCTGGAGGGACGCGCGCACCGCGGCCCGGGCGGCCGTCGCCGTATCATGGCGTTCGGCGGCGGCGTCCCGCTCACGCACGAGAATGCCGTAGTCGCGCGCCGCGATATCGAGCGCCTTGCGTTCGGCGGCAAGCGCCTCGATTTCCGCTTTTAAGGTGGAGAGCCCATGCCGGCGACCGGAGGGGCGGTAGAATTCATCGGCCTGGGCCTTCAGCGCGGCAAGGCTGGACGCCATGTCGGAGAGGCCGGAGCTGGCGGAGAAGAGCATGGCGCCGAGTTCGCCCTCGCTCTTCAGAATATCCTCGCCGCCTTTTTCGATGCTCTCGTCGTCGAGCGAGAACATCGTGCGATAGGCATTGCGGTCCATGCCGCCCAGCACGGCGCCGAAAAGCGTATCCGGCAAGGGCCGGTCATCGGCGGTGACGAGCGAGGCCTGATTGCGCTTCAGGCGATAGGCCTCGTGATGCTCCGCGCCAATGGAGAAGCGACCGCCGACACGCATCAGGGGATAGGGGTGCAGGAAGCCGTAGGCGCTGGTGCGCTCGATGCCGAAGAGCACATCCAGATAGGCGGAAAACAGCGTCGACTTGCCGGCCTCGTTGGGGCCGTAAACGAGGTGGAAATCCGGCTTGCCGGGTTGCGCGGCGCCAAAATCAAGTCTGCGCTCGGTGAACTTGCCGTAGCGGGTGAGATCGAGACGGTCGAGACGCATCAGGCCCTCTCGCCTTCGCCGCTAAGGCGTGCCAACACGGCATCCGATCCCTCCAGCGCGAGCTCGGAGAGCAAGGCCTCTTCCGCCGCTTCATCTCCTGCCAGCAGGCTGCGCGCCTCCTTGGGCAACTGGCGCAGCATGTCCGCCAGCGTCTCGCGCAGCTCCGCGCGATAGGCGTGTGTCGAAACGACATCCTCCCGAATCAGCCGGGCGAGTTCCGTGACCGGTCCGGCATCGATACCGGCCTCGACGAGCGGCGCGGACACGGCAAGTTCGACGGCCTCGATCCAGCATTCGCCCAGCGAAGCCGCGATGTTCTGCACCTCACCGAGCAGCAGGTCTTCATCGCGTCGCAAACGCCAGGCGAGCGGGGTGGCTCCCGTCATGGCGAGACGCGCGACGAGATGGGCACCGTTTGCGGCCTCGCGGGCCTTGGCGAGCACGGCTTCCGTGCAATCGAGCATGCCCGACCAGTCATCAATACCGGAGAGATCGACGGATAGCCGCTCAAACACGGCGACGGCTACGGGACGCTCCTCGCAGGTGATGACGCCATCCTCGCCGATCGTGGCGAGCGTCACGCCTTTGCCGCCGCCTTCATTGATATCGCGACCCTGGGGGTTGCCGGGCATGACGATCCAAGGCCGCTCCTGATGGACGCGGCGCTGGTGGATGTGGCCGAGCGCCCAATAATCGAAGCCGTGGGCGGCAAGCTCCGCGACGCTTGTCGGCGCATAGGGATCATGGCGGCTGCCGCCGGCAAGGCTCGTATGCAGCATGCCGATATTCACGGCATCCGCGACGGGTGCGCGAAACGTCGGCAGCAGCGAGGTGGGCGCGTGCGGCTGGGCGAAGCTGACGCCATGCACGTGGATTTCCCGGCCGTTTGCCAGCGCACCGGCCTTGGCCGGTTTGCCGCGTCCGTCGAAGAGATGCACGTTGGGCGGAAAGGTCAGCTCGCGGGTGATCTGCGACTGCGCATCGTGGTTGCCGCGAATGAGAAAGACGCGGATGCCGGCCGCGTCCAGCCGCCGCATCTCGCCCATCAGAAAGAGCGCGGTGGCCATCGAGGTCTGCGCGCCGTCATAAAGATCGCCGGCGATCAGGACGGCATCCACCGCCTCGCCGATGGCGAGATCGACGATGCGCGAGAGCGCCTTGCGTGTCGCGCCGCGCACGAGGTCGCCGAGCTCGGCATTGCGCAGGGCCAGCGACGAAAGCGGCGAATCGAGATGCAGGTCTGCGGTGTGGATGAAGCGGAAAGGCATGGCCGGACAATCGCCTCCCCCCTCTTCGGGGTCAATGCTTGCAGGCCAAAGGGGACCGTTATGCAGGGGGAATTCACCCCACCCTGAAATGGGCGCCGAAAAACAAAGAATAATGCCGGCAGCCTGGCCGTTCGCATTTACAGTGATCGTTCAATATCTATGAGAGCGATACGTGCCAATTTTCTCAGCCTTTTCAACGAGATACATGCAAAATAGGGGTTTTCGTGCTAAATTTCGCGCTAAAGAGCGCAAACTAAGCATCAGATTACTTCCGAAAGTGAAAACTTGTTTTGAGAACAAATTGTGGAAAAAATCGCAAAATGCAGAATTTGATTTGATTTCAAACTTTGGAGAAACGGTTTTTTACACGCCGGAGCGAAAATATTGCTTGACGATGGCTCTGCTAAAGAATATTCGGATTTTTGTGCTTGTACAAGCATTAGTTCGCCTTTTCAAGCCGCGCTTTTTTGGCGCTGCCGTGGCGACCCATCAAATCCCCATCACGAATAAACTTTCGAGGACCGGCAAACAGCCGTCATTAATCATGCAAAATTCAATATTGGACGAAGACGAAATGGCAAATGTTAAGGTGAAAAATTTGCACATGCGTAAATGTGCTGAAGGTCACATGTGGTATTTTCTCAAAGCCGTACCAAAATCCCGCATCGATCAGGTTGGCTGTACGCAAATCTGGCTTTCTCTCGGCACAGATGATCTTGCTGAAGCGGTGAAACGCGTCGAACCCATCCGTAACAAATACGATTTGTTGTTCCGCTCGGATCGCCGCCTGTCGCCTGCCGATCTGATGGAAACGAAGGAACCGAAGGCTGTCGCGAAGGTGCAGACCGACCTTGGCTTGCCTCACGTTTCCAGCAAGGACTTCCTCCACGCTGAGTTCGAAGACTCGGTGCTGATGGTCATGAAAGCGCACGGCTTCATCAAAGATTTCCCCGATCCACCGAAAGAGGTCATCGCGGCAGTTTATGGCGCGACCGACCCCAATGGCATTCTGGTGTCAGAAGCAACCGAACGGTACGCGGCAGAAAACCGTGCAAAGTTCTTGGACCTGAAACCCCATGCGCGTGAGCGGAAAAAGCGCCGTTGGGAACTATCCATGCTCGATTTCATCAATCGCGTTGGTGATCTCGACATCCGGACCATCACCAGAGCACACGCCAACAACTTCATGAACTGGCTGGTGGAACGGGCTGACAAGAAGGAAATGACCATCGAAACGGCTCGAATGAAGCTGTATCAGGTCTCCATGATCGTCGTTGACCTTCTCCATAAGGTCTACAACATTGACGAAGACCCTTTTCATAAGGTCACGATCAAAGCCAAACCCAAGCACGAGAAGAGCACAAAGCCCTTCACAGACGAGCAAATGCTTGTCGTGAACCAGCTACAGCCGCGCTACCAAGTTACGCGCGACTTGATGGACCTAACACTGTGCACTGGTGCCGGTATGACCGAATTGCTCGGTCTGGCAGCGGAGGACATTTTCCTCGATCACGAGTACCCGCACATCATCTTGCGCCCTAACCGCTTCAGGGCGGCTTTGAAAAATGACAATCGCCCCCGCGCGCTGCCACTTTGGGGACCAGCATTAGAGGCGATGAAACGCCATCCTGAAGGCTTCCCCGAATGCCGGCATGACAAGGGTGACGAAGAAGCGCGCGGCGAAGTCAACCGCATGCTGAAGGCGGTGCAGATTGATAGGTCGTGGAATTCATTCCGACACTACTTTGAAGACGCCCTACGCAACTCACATGCACAAGACAGCGTCCGGTCCGAAATAATGGGTCACACGCAAGGAATAGACGGCTGGTACGGCAACGGTCTCGTGCTGGAGAACCGGTACAAAGCCATTGAAAATGCAATGAAATACATCGCGGAATGCCAAGCAAAGGCGCTGCAAAAATTACAGGAGAGAGGCGAAACGATAGAAGTAGACTACACACCGCAAAAAATTAGACACAAGAAAAGAAAGCTCACACCACGAGAGAGTAAAACACCCGTAAATGCATAACATCATCGATCAAATGTACGCAGATAAGGAAGCGCGCAACGATTTTCTAAACGGATACCATCACGACATCATGACGATGCTGAAGAAAGGTTTTCGTGAAATGGCGACAGACCACATGGAAAACTTGAATAGGCTTCGTCAACGGTTCTCACTATTTGACTGAGAGCGATTACTAATCACAGAAAAAACCCGGTTCCCGAAAGGTGCCGGGTTTTTCTTTGTCCAATCAGAAAATGCGAAAGCCGGGGCGTGTTGCAACTCACCACCCCGGCTCATGTCGCGGAAGGAGATTCTGGGGGAACACAACCGCGACAAAGCTGAGATAGTGCGCCTGTAAACGGCGACAAGAGGCGAACGCCTGTACATTACAGGATCAACACGTGCGCTAGCGTACGAAAAAGGCGCGCAACCGCTCCAGCAATTGCGCGCCCTCATCCCCGGAAACCTTGGAGGGGGCTTCCTGAAGCGAAGATAGGAAGCCGCCACTTTTGGTCAAGCGTCATCCACAATCGAAAGTCCGAGGCGCGCTCGCTGCCCATCATACCAGTTGCGCGCAAAGCGCTCGTTTTTAAACGAACGACGCATCTGTTCGCCGCCTTCAACAAGGACAACGATCCACTCTTCGTTTTCTTCGAACATAATGATTGAGTTGAGCCGCACTGCCGAACCTCGCATCGGGCGAAGGTGTCAAACTCCAGAGGCAGCGCCCTGACCAGAAAAAGCTGCCGTTAGATGCACGATACGCGCTCCGTGCGACAAGTCCATGATTTGTTCTCGCCGCGACAAATTTTCCTATATGCGACATCGCTAATCGAGCGCGCAAAAAAGAACCCGGCTCTGAAGAACCGGGTGCAAGGGGTACCTTTGGACTGCGCCATCCCATTGGCGACGGTTTTCAGTGTACGCAGTCGAGTACGATTTTCAAGCGGTTGACTCCAATTCCACGCGGAACATAATAGGAACCATGTCTGTTCCGGAATGCGAATGGCTGTCCTACGAAGGCCTGCTTGGCAGCGATGCACCGACGCTTGGCACTCTCCTGCCAGACCTTCAGCTTGGCGTCTTCTGCCAGCCGTGCAGCCGCACAATTCCGGTGGATCGCGAAGAGCTTGCCGCCAGAGCGCCGCGATACTCGGCACCTTTATCGGTCAGACGATACGTCCAGCGGTCGGCCTCATCGTCATCAAATTCCACAAGGCCTAAATCCCGGGCACGGATCGCGGTCTTCAGCCCAACCCCGGTAGGACAGCGGCGGAATTGCACAGTGTCGAGATAGTCGATTAGTGCGTGCAATCGCTTTGTCGGTTCAGCCTTTGCCAACGCGCTATCTCCCCACGCTAATCGACAACCAGACCGATCATCTTCTTTGAGACGAGCAGCCGACGATAGCCGTCTTCCGGAAAATTCAGGATGTCGAGCAGGGACATTAGATCAACGCGCAAAAGGCATTCGTACATCGCCATCGCTCCAATCTCGTCGCTGTCCGTGTCTATGCGCAATTCACGTCGCTGCGCTATGGCGGCTGCTCGGCATTCTTCCACTGTCAAGGCGAAAAATAGCGTGTCATCGCTGCCGGGTGACACTTGGTACGCGTATAAAGTTTGCATGCTGTCTCCTGCTCCAGCCAAGTACGCACAAGCAAGCGGACTGGATGCATCCCGACTGAAATTTTTTTGGGGACTTGGACAGCGCCAAGGGGACCATGCGGAACATTGCGGGCAATTTTTGATTTCACGAACTATGCCACGGTTTTATTTTCATATTCGCGACGGCGACGTCCATGAAATCGACCCGGACGGGTTGGAATTCGCTTCTCTTGAAGACGCAGTTGTGGACGCCCGAAAGGCGGCGCGGGAAATGCTGGCAGAGAAGCTGATTGCGAATGAACACATCGACGGTCAGCGGTTCGAGATCGCCGACGAAACGGGTAACGTTGTCGAGACGGTGCCGTTCAAATCGGTGCTTCGCCTGAACTAATCACGGGCGCGTGATGTACCACCAACCAAACACAATCGCGGCGAACCAGATCGCGCTTACCATCCCGTACATGACCGCTAATTGAAGCTCGCTGCCCATGCGGCGCATTCTAGCCGACATTTGTCGCAGTTAGAAGATGGGCGAAAGTGTGGCGGCATGTGGTCGGAAGGGTCCTTGCCGAATAAACCTTTAAGCTGTAGCGTTGTCACCAATCGACCTATGATTGGCGGGGTTCGACATGGCTGGCATGACAATCGTCAAAGCGTACTCGACGCGTCAACGCCAACTGGTTGCGCTCGTGCCTGTCTGGTGCGACCACGACGATTGGTCAGTTGGTGATGTTATCGCCATTGCTGAAGATCGCCTACGACAGCGGCTTTGCGATGACGTCGCTGATTTACGATTTGAAGTTGAGGCGTCACGCGATGGACCGCCACCATATCCGACACACCAGTCTCGACTCGATGCAGACGACCGTTAAGCCGCCTTCCTCTGCTTTTCGATGACGTGATTGACAGCGCGTTCAGCGTTACGCCCCTCACCCGAACAGTCTTACTGCCATGGTGTCGCCAAGAGCAGCATAGGCAATGGATGTTGATTGCCACTGAGAACTGACCCGGCATAGCCCGATATTTCCATTGAGAATTGACCCATGTTTCAACCGTCCCTCGCGAGTTTTCAGCGAGGGCTGTGGAGTGATTGACATGGCGTTACTGAGC
>NZ_QWBU01000013.1 GCF_003432075.1 Shinella sp. WSJ-2
TGCCGCGCGTGGCCGCCCTGCTCGATGTCGCGCAGGTCTCCGAGATCGTCGAGGTCGTCAGTGCCGACACGTTCAAGCGTCCGATCTATGCGGGCAATGCCATCCAGACGGTCCAGTCCACCGATGCGAAGAAGGTGATCACCGTGCGCACGGCGTCGTTTGCCGCAGCCGGTGAAGGTGGCAATGCGCCGGTCGAGACGATCGCGGCCGCAGCGAACCCGGGCCTGTCGACCCACGTCAAGGATGCGCTATCCTCGTCGGACCGTCCCGAACTGACATCTGCCAAGATCATCATCTCGGGCGGTCGTGCGCTGGGCTCGTCGGAGAAGTTCCAGGAAGTGATCCTGCCGGTCGCCGACAAGCTGGGTGCGGCCGTCGGTGCCTCGCGCGCTGCCGTCGATGCCGGCTATGCGCCGAACGACTGGCAGGTGGGCCAGACGGGCAAGGTCGTCGCACCGCAGCTCTACATCGCCTGCGGCATCTCGGGGGCGATCCAGCATCTCGCCGGCATGAAGGACTCCAAGGTCATCGTCGCGATCAACAAGGACGAGGAAGCACCGATCTTCCAGGTCGCCGACTACGGTCTCGTCGCAGACCTCTTCGAAGCCCTGCCGGAATTGCACAAGGCGCTTTGAATCTGACCTTAGGTCAGGGCTTTTGCGACGATGATTTCACTGGAAAAAGTCGCCGCGTGCCTTTATCAATTCACCGGGCCGGTCTGACCGGCCCGGTGTTTTTTTGCCTGCACTGCGGGCGCAGATGACGGGGCGATGGGCGCTATGATCAAGAACGTCGGTATTGTGGGTGCAGGCCAGATGGGGTGCGGGATCGCGCATGTCGCAGCCGTTGCCGGCTACAAGGTCCATATCTACGATCTGTCGCCGGAGCGCATCGAGACCGGACTTGCCACGATCAACGGCAATTTCGCCCGTCAGGTTTCCTCCGGCAAGATGACCGAGGACGAGCGCAAAAAGGCGATGGCGCTGATCAAGGGCTCCGCCGACATCAACGATCTCTCGGATGCCGACCTCGTCATCGAGGCTGCGACGGAAGACGAGACCGTCAAGCGCAAGATCTATGCGCAGGTCTGTTCCGTGCTGAAGCCGGAGGCGATCCTCGCCACCAACACGTCGTCGCTCTCCATCACCCGCCTTGCCTCGGCCACCGACCGGCCGGAGCGTTTCATGGGCATCCACTTCATGAACCCGGTTCCGGTCATGAAACTGGTCGAACTCGTGCGCGGCATTGCCACCGAGGAAAAGACCTTCTCGGCCGCCAAGGAATTCGTCGCCAAGCTGGACAAGACGATTACGGTTGCCGAGGATTTCCCGGCCTTCATCGTCAACCGCATTCTGCTGCCGATGATCAACGAGGCGATCTACACGCTCTATGAAGGTGTTGGTTCGGTGGATGCCATCGATACGGCGATGAAACTCGGCGCCAACCACCCGATGGGCCCGTTGCAGCTTGCCGATTTCATCGGCCTCGACACTTGCCTGTCGATTATGCAGGTGCTGCATGACGGTCTGGCCGATTCGAAGTATCGCCCGTGCCCGTTGTTGGTGAAGTATGTCGAGGCCGGCTGGCTCGGCCGCAAGTCCGGCCGCGGTTTTTACGACTATCGCGGCGATGTCCCGGTCCCCACCCGCTAAGTCGACCGAATTCCTCGTCTAAAGCCTTTTGCGGAAAAATGTTTCGCCTGTCGACGGTGCGGTGACAGGTCATGCCTCGGATGGTGGTGATCCCGCCGCTATTGTCTGGCCGAATTCAATTTCATTCGGGGATTTCAGATGAAACGTTTGCTCCTTCTCGGCGTGGCCCTTCTCGGCCTCGCCGCGCCCGCTGCGCATGCCGCCGACAAGCTTTTGAACGCATCCTATGACGTGGCGCGCGAGCTGTTTGCTGCCGAGAACGAAGCCTTCGTGAAGCAGCATCCGGGCGTCACCATCGACCAGTCGCATGGCGGCACCTCCAAGCAGGCACGTGCCATCGTCGAAGGTCTCGAGGCCGACGTCGTGACCTTCAACCAGGTTACCGATATCGATTTCCTCGCGAAGAACGGTTTCGTTGCCGAGGGTTGGCAGCAGAAGTTCCCGAACAATGCCTCGCCGTTCTACTCTTTCCCGTCCTTCCTCGTCCGCGCAGGCAATCCCAAGAACATCAAGGACTGGTCGGATCTGGCCCGCGATGACGTGAAGGTGATTTTCCCGAACCCGAAGACCTCGGGCAATGCGCGTTACACCTATCTGGCCGCCACGGCTTACGCCAAGGAAGCCTTCAAGGACGACCCGGCCAAGGTCGAGGCCTTCATCACCAAGATCTTCGACAATGTTCCGGTTTTCGACACCGGCGGCCGCGCGGCGACGACGACCTTCGTCGAGCGCGAGATCGGCGACGTGATCATCACCTTCGAAGCGGAAACCAAGTCGATCGCCAAGCAGTACGGCGAGGACAAGTTCCAGAGCGTCGTACCCTCCGTCTCGCTGCTCGCCGAGTTCCCTGTCGCCGTGGTCGACAAGGTGGCGGATGCCCATGGCAGCCGTGATCTGGCGAAAGCCTATCTCGATTTCCTCTATGCGCCCGAGGGCCAGAAGATCGCCGCCGAATTCGGCCACCGCGTCCACGATGAGAAGGTCGCCGCCGAGTTCAAGGACCAGTTCCCGGAAATCCGCTTGGTGAATGTCGATGACGTGTTCGGCGGCTGGAAGAAGATCTCTGAAGAGCATTTCGCCGAAGGCGGCACGCTGGACAAGATCTACGGCAGCCGTTGATCCCATCCATTGTTGTTTTCGAACGACCGGCGGGCGAAATCCCGCCGGTTGGTGCATGAGAAAGGACGCGCGCTTTGAGACGGCGTGTATTGCCCGGATTGCCGCTCGCGCTCGGCATCACCCTCGTCTATGTGGCCATCATCGTGGTGCTGCCGCTGGCCGCCCTCGTCTTCAAGGCGGCAAGCCTCGGGCCGGAGGATTACTGGCGCATCGTCTCCTCGGACCGCGCCGTCGCCAGCTACCGCGTGACGGTGACCTGCGCGCTGGTCGCGACGGTGTTCAACCTGTTTTTCGGCATGGCGCTCGCCTGGGTTCTGGTGCGCTACCGCTTTCCCGGTCGCCGCCTCGTCGATGCGCTGGTCGATCTGCCTTTCGCCCTGCCAACCGCCGTCGCGGGCATTGCGCTCACTACGCTGTTTGCCACCAATGGCTGGTTCGGCGGTCCTCTGTCGGTCATCGGCGTCAAGGTCGCCTATACGCCGCTCGGCATCATGGTCGCTATGAGCTTCACCAGCATCCCCTTCATCGTGCGCACGGTGCAGCCGGTGCTGGAAGAGCTCGACCCGGCGCTGGAAGAAGCAGGGCAGACGCTGGGCGCCAGCGATCTCTCGATCTTTTTCGGCGTTATCCTGCCGCTTCTGACGCCGGCGCTTCTGGCGGGCGTGTCGCTTTCTTTTGCGCGAAGCCTTGGCGAATTCGGCGCGATCATCTTTATCGCCGGGAACCAGCCGTTCTCCACGGAGATCACCGCGCTTCTCGCCTTCATCCGGCTTGAGGAATACGATTATCCGGCCTCGGCGGCCATTGCCTCCGTCATGCTGCTGACGGCCTTCGTCATGCTCGCCATCACCAATCTCATGCAGGCCCGCGCCCTGCGCTATACGGCGAGGGGCTGATCATGACGCATCAGGGCAAAGGCAAGCCGCCGCGCGTCGGCGACAACAAGATCTTCCGGCGCGCGCTGCTGACTATCGTCCTCCTGCTTGTCGGGTTGATGATCGTCGCCCCGCTCGTCGTCATCGGCGTCGAGGCCTTTTCGAAGGGCATCGCTTATTTCGGCACTTCGATCGCACATCCGGATACCCGCCACGCGATCATGCTGACGGTCATAACAGCGTTGATCGCCGTGCCCATCAACACGGCCTTCGGCGTGGCGGCGGCCTGGGCGATCACCAAGCATGATTTCTGGGGCAAGCGGCTGCTTACCGTCATCATCGAAATCCCCTTCTCGGTCTCGCCGATCGTCGCGGGTGTCTCCTATCTCTTCGTCTACGGCTTGCAGGGGCTGTTCGGCCATGCGCTTCAGGCCGCAGAGATCAAGATCCTCTTCGCTCTGCCGGGCATCGTGCTCGCCAGCATGTTCGTGACGGCGCCCTTCGTGGCGCGCGAGCTGATTCCTCTGATGCAGGCGCAGGGGCGCGATCTGGAGGAGGCGGCGACGTCACTCGGCGCCAGCGGCTGGCGCACATTCTTCTCGGTTACGCTGCCAAACATCAAATGGGCGATGCTCTATGGCGTCGTACTGTGCAATTCACGCGTCATGGGCGAGTTCGGCGCAGTCTCCGTTGTCTCCGGCAATATCCGGGGCCAGACGAACACGCTGCCGCTGCATATCGAGCTGCTTTATCACGATTACAACGCGGCCGGCTCCTTTGCCGCCGCATCCATTCTCGCCGGCCTCGCCATCGTTACGCTCATCGCCAAAGTGGCGCTGGAGCGGCAGGGCGCGGGCCGCGTCCAGCGTCCCTCCGCTCTTGCGGGCGCCGACAGCATCACTCCGGAGGTCAAGCCGTGAACATCCGCCTCGACAATGTGGTCAAGGAATTCGAGACCTTTCGTGCCGTGCACGGCGTCTCGCTTGATATCGAAAGCGGCGAACTGGTCGCGCTGCTTGGCCCCTCCGGCTCCGGCAAGACGACGATTCTGCGCATGGTTGCCGGTCTCGAATATGCCGATGCCGGCGCGATTTATTTCGGCGACGAGAATGCCACGGATATCCCGGTGCGTGATCGTGGCGTCGGCTTCGTCTTCCAGCACTATGCGCTCTTCCCGCATATGACTGTCGGCGAGAATATCGCCTTCGGCATGAAGGTCTCCAAGGTGAAGCGCTCGCCGCAGGCGATTGCCGAGCGGGTCAAGGAGCTGCTCGATCTCGTGCAACTGAGCGGCCTCAGAGATCGGTTTCCCGGCCAGATCTCTGGCGGTCAGCGCCAGCGTGTGGCGCTTGCGCGTGCGCTCGCTGTCGATCCGCGCGTGCTGCTGCTTGACGAGCCTTTTGGCGCGCTCGATGCGAATGTCCGGCGCGATCTGCGCCGCTGGCTGCGAAAGATCCATGACGAACTCGGCATCACCACGCTCTTCGTCACGCATGACCAGGAAGAGGCGCTCGATCTCGCCGATCGCGTCGTCATCCTCAACAAGGGCCGGATCGTGCAGGAGGGCACGCCGGAGGCGGTATGCCGCAACCCGGCCGACGCCTTCGTGATGAATTTTTTGGGTGACGCCAATCGGCTGGATGCGGATATCCGCGGCGGCAAGGCTTATGTCGAGGACGTCGCCTTCGAGGCGGATGGCGTTGCCGATGGTGGCGGACAGATCCTGTTTCGCCCGGCCGACGTCACCTGGCGCGAAGACGGGCAGGGCATCGCGGCAAAGATCGTGCGCGTCATCGACCGGCCGGATTCGCGGCGCGTGCTGGCGATGACCGGTAGCGGTCAGCCGGTGGAATTCGATACCGCACCGGAATTTCCGCACCGCAAGGGCGAGGCGGGTTTCCTCCAGATTCGCCGCGCGCGGGTGTATGCGTCGGCTTGAGGTCAGCTCTTCGGGCTTGTCAGCGCGGCGTTGATCAGCGCCTTGGCGTCCTCGCTGTCCCAGGCGGCGGGGCCGTTCATCGCCGAGATCAGGCAACCCTTGTCGTCCATCAGCAGCGTCACGGGCAGGCCGAAGGCGAGGCCTTCCTTCTTCAGTGTGTTGAAGACGCCCATCGAGGCATCGCGGTAATAGCCGAGGTCGTGGACCTTGGTTTCGTCGAGGAAGGTCTTCGGCTTCTCGTCGTCGCCGGTGTCGATGTTGATCGCGACCACTTCGAATTTATCGGAGCCGAGGTCCTTCTGGAGCGCGTTGAGTGCCGGCATTTCCTCGCGGCAGGGCACGCACCATGTCGCCCAGAGATTGACGAGCAGGGTCTTGCCGGCGAAATCGGCGATCGTCTTCTTCTTGCCGTCGGGACCGTCGAAGACAAGATCGGGAAGCGCGCGGTGTTCATCAACCGTGCGCATGGCGGCGACCTGGCCCTTCGAGAAGGGTGTGATGGCCTCCGCCCTGGTGGCGGCGAGCGGGCAGGCGGCGGGATCGGCCGACGCGACGGCGCCCGTGGCATTGCCAGATAGGCTCTCCTTCACGTATATCGCAGCACCACCGGCGAGAAGTCCGGCAAGGCCGGCAATGGCGATGAGCTTTCCTGCCGGCAGGCCGAGGGTCTTCTTCACTGACATTTCATTCTCCAGGACACTTTTCCAGGCAGGCACCCATGGCAGACGGCACTTCCGAGACGAAATCCTCGAACCAGATGTGGGGCGGCCGCTTCGCTTCGGGACCGGATGCAATCATGGAGGAGATAAATGCCTCCATCGGCTTCGACAAGAAGCTTTATGCCCAGGACATCCGCGGCTCAAAGGCGCATGCAGAGATGCTTGCCCATCAGGGCATCATTTCGGCCGAGGATAAGGAAAAGATCGTTCACGGTCTCGACACGATCCTGTCAGAGATCGAAAGCGGCGCTTTCGAATTCTCGCGCAAGCTCGAAGACATCCATATGAATGTTGAGGCGCGGCTCGCCACGCTGATCGGTTCCGCCGCCGGCCGCCTGCACACCGCCCGCTCGCGCAACGACCAGGTGGCGCTCGATTTTCGCCTCTGGGTGAAGGAAGAGTTGCAGAAGACCGAGAAGGCGCTGACCGGCCTCATCGCCGCCTTCCTCGACCGTGCGGAAGAGCATGCCGAGACCGTCATGCCCGGCTTCACACATCTCCAGACCGCCCAGCCGGTGACCTTCGGGCACCATTGCATGGCCTATGTCGAAATGTTCGGCCGCGACCGCCTGCGCGTGCGCCACGCCATCGAGCATCTCGACGAGAGCCCGATCGGCGCCGCTGCCCTTGCCGGTACCGGCTACGCCATCGACCGCCACATGACGGCCAAGGCGCTTGGTTTCCGCGAGCCGACGCGCAATTCCATCGATACGGTTTCGGACCGCGATTTCGCGCTGGAATTCCTGTCGATTGCCGCCATCGCCTCGGTGCACCTGTCGCGCCTGGCGGAGGAAATCGTCATCTGGTCGACGCCGCAGTTCGGCTTCATCCGCCTGTCGGATGCCTTCTCCACCGGCTCCTCCATCATGCCGCAGAAGAAGAATCCCGATGCCGCCGAGCTGGTGCGCGCCAAGACCGGCCGCATCAACGGTTCGCTGATCGCGCTGCTGACCGTCATGAAGGGCCTGCCGCTCGCCTATTCCAAGGACATGCAGGAAGACAAGGAACAGGTCTTCGATGCCGCCGAAAGCCTGGAACTCGCCATCGCCGCGATGACCGGCATGGTGCGCGACATGACCATCCGCACCGACAGGATGAAGGCTGCTGCCGGTTCCGGCTATTCCACCGCGACCGACCTTGCCGACTGGCTGGTGCGTGAGGCGGGCCTGCCATTCCGCGACGCCCACCATGTCACCGGCCGCGCCGTGGCGCTTGCCGAAAGCAAGGGCTGCGACCTCGCGGAACTCACGCTGGATGAGCTTCAGGCGATCCATGCCGCGATCACAGCCGACATTTTCAACGTTCTGACGGTCGAGGCCTCGGTCGCCAGCCGCAAGAGCTATGGCGGCACGGCGCCGTCCGAAGTCAGGAAACAGATCGCCTGGTGGCGGCAGCGCAACTGATCAAAGGGCTTGCAGGACTCATCAGTAGATTAAGGGTGCACAAGGGCGGGCGAATTCGCTAAGGATTAGGCCCACGGCAATTCCAGGGAACGTTTCATGACACTCAGCGATATCGGCAGGCTGGCTCTTGTGCTTGGCCTTTCCGTGGCGGTTCTCTCCGCCTGCGGCCGCAAGGGCGATCTCGACCTGCCGGGTGGCGCCAAGCCGGTCTTCAAGACGAATTCCGAGGGCAAGAAGGTCGAGCAGGTCAAAGACAAGCCCTTCGTTCTCGATCCCCTTCTTTGAAAGATCAGCAACCGTGAACCATTTCGAGCATCGTGACGGCATCCTCCATGCGGAGGACGTGCCGGTTCCTGAAATCGCCAAGGCGGTCGGAACGCCCTTCTACGTCTATTCGACGGCCACGCTGGAGCGCCACTACAAGGTCTTCTCCAAGGCCTTCGACGGCGTCGATGCCATGGTCTGCTATGCGATGAAGGCAAACTCGAACCAGGCGGTACTGAAGACGCTGGCGAAACTCGGCGCCGGCATCGATGTCGTCTCGGAAGGCGAATTGCGCCGGGCGCTCGCCGCCGGCGTTCCCGCTTCGCGCATCATGTTCTCCGGCGTCGGCAAGACGCCGCGCGAGATGGACCTGGCGCTTGAGGCCGGCATCTACTGCTTCAACGTCGAGTCGGAACCGGAACTCGAGGTGCTGAACGCCCGCGCCCTCAAGGCCGGCAAGGTCGCGCATGTCTCGTTCCGCATCAATCCCGACGTCGACGCCCGCACCCATGCCAAGATCTCGACGGGCAAGAAGGAAAACAAGTTCGGCATCTCCTGGGAGCGCGCCCGCACCGTCTATGCGCGCGCCGCCAGCCTGCCGGGCATCCAGGTCACCGGTATCGACATGCATATCGGCAGCCAGATCACCGAGCTTCAGCCCTTCGAAGACGCCTTCAAGCTGCTGCGCGAACTGGTCGATACGCTGCGCGCCGATGGCCACACGATCGATCACGTCGATGTCGGCGGTGGTCTCGGCATTCCCTACAAGACGGACAACACGCCGCCACCTCTGCCGGATGCTTATGCCGAGATCGTCAAGAACCAGCTCAAGGGGCTGAACTGCAAGATCGTCACGGAGCCCGGCCGCCTGATCGTCGGCAATGCCGGCATCCTCGTCACCGAGGTCATCTATGTGAAGGACGGCGGCGAAAAAACTTTCGTCATCGTCGATGCCGCCATGAACGACCTCATCCGCCCGACGCTCTATGAAGCGTGGCACGAGGTGCAGCCGGTCGTCATCTCGGCGGCGAACGCGCCGCGCATCCGCGCCGATGTCGTCGGTCCGGTCTGCGAGACGGGTGACTATCTGGCGCAGGACCGCGAGATGGCGCAGCCGAAGCCGGGCGATCTCATCGCGGTCGGCTCGGCTGGTGCTTATGGCGCAGTGCAGGCCGGCACCTACAACAGCCGCCTGCTGATCCCCGAAGTGCTGGTCAACGGCGCGGAATTCCACGTCGTTCGCCCGCGTCTCTCCTATGACGAGCTGATCGGCCTCGATTCTGTTCCGGCCTGGCTTGCCTGACAAACCTGTGGCGCGCGGTCACGATTTCGCGCGCGCCCTCGTCTTCGCCACAAAGCGTGTTATCCTTCAAGCCGTGACAACATGCGGAGAGCGGTGAACGATGGCGATTGAAAAGCAGCGCAAGGCGGGGGCAGGCGGCAATCCGCTGGCGCGCCGGCTTGCGGGCAAACGCCTTGCCGCCCAGACCGTTCTCTATCTCGAAGCGCTCGCTCCGCGACTCCTGCCGATCCTGCTGCTCGTCGCCGGCTTCCTCGCGCTGACCTGGTTTGGCTTTTTCCGTTACGTGCCGGCCTGGCTGCATATCACGACGCTCGTTGCCTTTACACTTGGTTTGATCGCCCTGCTTCTGCGGCTGCGTGGTCTCGCGTGGCCCTCCACCGACAATGCCTACCGCATGCTGGAGACGCGCAATGCGCTCGTCCATCAGGCAATCCGCGTGCAGGACGACCGGCCGGCCGGCGGCGATGCCTTTGCGGAGGCGCTGTGGCGCGAGCATCAGGCCCGCATGGCGCGGCTCGTCGGTTCGCTGCATATCGGTGCACCCGAGCCCGACATTGCCCGCCACGACCGTCATGCGCTGCGCGCCATTCCGATACTTCTGGTGGTCATCGCCTTCGCCTTCTCCTATTCCAATCGTGGCGGCTTGCTCACCGACGTCGTGTCCTTCCGCGCGCCGGCCGAATCGGCGCCGGACGTGCGTATCGATGCCTGGGTGACGCCGCCGGCGCATACATCGCGCGCACCGGTCTTCCTGACCGGCAAGGGGCAGGGCGGCGAAGCGGACCCGGTCAAGGGCGAGATCCGCATTCCGCAATTCAGCGAACTCACTGTGCGCGTGACCGGCAGCGGCGACGAGGCGATCAGCTATCAGGTGACCGGCGAGAAAGACGCGACGGCGATCCTTCCCGACGAAGACAAACCGAAGGGCGAGAAGGTCGGCGATACCAAGGATGCGTCGAAGGCCCAGGTGGCGGCGGTGGCCGGCGCCAAGACCATGCACTACAAGATCCTGAAGGACGGCACGCTCAAGGTCGGTGACCGCACCTGGACCTTCGGCGTCATTCCGGACCGCGTGCCGGAAATCGCTTTCGACGGCATTCCGAAGAAAACGGTCGCCGCCGCGCTCGAAATCAGCTTCATCGCCAAGGATGATTACGGGCTTCAGGAGGCGCGGGCCGAAATCGTGCCGGTCGAAGAAGCGAAGGATGCGCGTCCGCTCTATCCGCTGCCGGAATACCGCCTCGACCTGCCGCGCCGCAGCGCGCGCGAGGCCAAGGGCACGACGAGCCGCAATCTCTCCGAACATCCGCTCTCCGGCAAGCGGGTGGAGATCACGCTGGTCGCCAAGGATGCGGCGGGGCAGGAAGGGCGCAGCCAGCCGGTCGAGATGATCCTGCCGGCAAAAACCTTCTTCGAGCCGCTCGCCGCCGCCGTCGCCGAACAGCGGCAGGTTTTCGCACTCGATGCCAACCTGCTGCCGTTTGCCATCGCGCTCAATGAAGCGCTGACGATCCGTCCGGAAGAGACGATCCCGAATCTCACCCATTACCTGCTGCTGCAATCGGCGAATGCGCGCATGAAGCTTTCCCGCACGGACGACCAGATGCGCGAGACGGCGGATTATCTCTGGGAGATCGCGCTCGGCATCGAGGACGGCAATCTTTCGCTCGCCGACCGGCGCCTGCGCGAGGCGCAGAAAGCGCTGTCGGAAGCGCTGGAGCGCAATGCCTCGGACGAGGAGATCGCCGGCCTGATGAAGGAACTGCGCGAGGCGATGCAGGCCTATATGCAGGAACTCGCCAAGCAAGCCGCCAAGAACGGCCAGATGCGTGAGAATGCCCAGCAGCAGGGCCAGGTGCTGCGCCAGCAGGATTTGCAGCGCATGATGGACCAGATCGAGAATCTGGCCCGTTCCGGCGCCAAGGATCAGGCGCAGCAGATGCTGTCCGAACTTCAGCGCATGATGAACAATTTGCAGGCCGGCCGTCCGCAACAGGGCCAGCAGGGCCAGCAGAACGATGCCATGCGCCAGCAAATGGACAAGCTCGGCCAGCTGATGCAGCAGCAGCAGAAGCTGATGGAAGAGACCTTCAAGCTCGATCAGGCCCTGCGTGACCGTCAGCAGCGCGGCGATCCGCAGCCGGGCGAGGAAGGCGAGCAGCAGCCCGGCGACAACGGTGCGGGCCAGCCCTCGACGGATCAGATGACCGCCGAACAGTTGCAGCAGGCGCTGAAAAACCTCAAGGCGCAGCAGGATGGGCTCGGCAAGCAGCTTGGCGAGGTCCAGAAGGGCCTGAAGGATATGGGCCTCGATCCCGGCGAAGGTTTCGGCAAGGCCGGGCGCGAGATGAAGGGCGCCTCCGAAGCGCTTGGCGACGGTCAGGGCGAGCCCGCCGTCGGCAGCCAGGGCCGGGCGCTGGAAGCGCTGCGCCAGGGTGCGCAGAGCATGATGAGCCAGATGCAGGCGATGGGCGAGGGCCAGGGGCCGGGCGAAGGCATGCCGCAGGCCGGCCGCAATGGCCGCGACCCGCTTGGCCGCGAGCGCAACGTCAACGGCCAGGGCCCCGATTTCGGCGGTCCGACGAAGATCCCCGAGGAAATCGATATCCAGCGTGCGCGCGAAATTCTTGACGAGATTCGCCGCCGGCTCGGCACCGGCACGTCGCCGGGCTTCGAGCGGGACTATTTGGAGCGGCTGCTCGGCATTCGCTGAGTTCAGCCGCGTCCTACCTTTATCGAAGGATCAGGCGGCGAGCGCCAGTGCGACGGCGCGGCGGATATCCGGCAGGCTGAACGGTTTGCTCACGACATCGACGATCTTCTGCGAAAGGTCGTCGGCGCGTTCGCGCTGGTCGGCATAGCCGGTCATCAACAGGATTTTCAGCGCCGGGTGGGCAGCGGACGCCTTGTGAGCAAGCTCGATGCCGTCCATGACGGGCATGCGGATATCGGAAAGCAACAGGTCGAAGCCGCCGTCGGTGAGAGCATCGAGGCCGGCGGCACCATCCGGCGCCTCGACGGTCTCATGACCATCCAGCCTTAGCGCCCGTGCCACGAAGATACGCAGCGAATCCTCGTCTTCGGTGATCAGAATCTTCGCCATCGGTTCCCCTTCGGCCGTCCATCCGGCCTGTGTCCCATACGCATCGCAGGATGCGCGACATCAAAGTGCAACGCTGCGAAGCGGTTCATTCCGGTGCAGCAGCTTCGAGGAAAAGACCAGACTTTCCTTGTCGATCGGTAAACGGCCGATAGGGGAAATTGGAACGTTTATTCCGCGTCGCCTGTCACGACGCCGACGAAGGGCAGTTCGCGGAAGGCATAAGCAACGTCCATGCCGTAACCGACGACGAAATGGTCGGGGCATTCGAAGCCGACATAATCGGCCTCCAGATCGGTCTTGCGCTTCTCGCGCTTGTCGAGCAGCACGGCGATGGTGACGTTGCGCGCGCCGCGCTCGTACATCAGTTCCTTGGCGTAGCTCAGCGTGCGGCCGGATTCGAGGATATCGTCGATCAACAGGATATCGCGGCCATGCACGTCGCTGTCGATGTCCTTGATGACCTTGACGCCCTGCGAGACCGTGCCGGTGCCGTAGCTGGAGAGCGTGATGAACTCGACTTCCGGGGCAAGGCCCGCGGCGTGCAGGGCGCGCGTCAGGTCGGCAGCGAAGATGAAGGAGCCCTTGAGGACGGCGATGACGAGGAGGTCGCTGGTCGGGCCGGCGGCGATCTGCGCGGCGAGCTCTTCGTTGCGCTTGGCGATCTGCCCGGCGTCATAGAGGGTTTCGATCTTCTTTCCGCGGACAATCTGCATCGCGAGGCGGCTCCCTGGTGGCGCAGGGGCTCAACGGGCCGCACTCTGCGCAGAAACAAAGGTGCCGCTTAGCACAGTCAGTTGATCGGTGCACCCTCGCTCGCAAGCGAAACCGAGACTTTCGGCACTTTTCCGCCACTGTGCGGTATGCGCAGCGCAAAGTGTTCGCTGGCGCCGGGGGCAAGCGTGCCGGTTTTCAGCGCCACGCGACGGTGCATCGGCTCGCCGGCACCTTCGAGGACGATATCGACCGCCGGCACGACCTGCGCCGTCTCGGTGCCGTTGTGCAGCCGGCCATAGACGGCCAGAACCTTCATGCCGTTGCGGTCGTCGATCGTGGTGATGACGTCGGCGATGCGCAGCGTGGCATCGGGGCTGCCGGTCGGCAGGGCCGCCCGCAACGCCGTCAAACCGCCAGCATAGGCGAAGACGAAGATGAAGAGCGTGGCGACGAGGCCGGCAAAGGCGCGGCCGGAAAGCAGCTGGAGGCCCGTCTCGCAGAGCCGCGCAACGGCCACGGCGATGCGCAGAAGCATCTGTTGCACGGTGACGGGTTCCTGGACCGTGTATTGCGGGCGAACATTGTCGTTGGAGGTGCGGGCGGAAGCGCTGCGGATCACCACGAAATCGGCATCGACCACTTCGAGCCGCGCCGGCGCACGGCGCGCGTGTTTTTCCACCGGCGTCTTCGGCTCGGGCGGCAGGAGGTCGATCCGGCCTTTGGCCTCGCGTCGTGCTCTGAAGGCGTTCATCGCGAACTCCCCGCTTCCCGGTTCCGCGCAAAATCAGGGGCGAAAAGTCGGGCATTGAATGAAATCCTTACGAAACGTAAACCATACTGGTTAATGCTTCGGAAACCTGACCGTGAAAGAGCCGCTTTCTTCTGCGACATCCGCTAGGATGGCGCCACGCGCTCAGGCGAACGCTCTTAGAAACCGGATTGACCCTTGATTCACTTCGAAAATGTCGGACTGCGCTATGGGATGGGGCCGGAAATCCTCCGCGACCTGACCTTCGATATTCCGCGCCGGTCCTTCCAGTTCCTGACCGGCCCGTCGGGTGCCGGCAAGACGACGCTGCTGCGCCTGCTTTTCCTGTCGCTTCAGCCGACGCGCGGTATCATCCGCAGCTTCGACCGGGAGGTCTCCACCATCCCGCGCGACGAGCTGCCCATGCTGCGCCGGCGCATCGGCATCGTCTTCCAGGATTTTCGCCTGCTCGACCATCTCACGACCTATGAAAACGTCGCTCTTCCGCTGCGCGTACGTGGCAAGGACGAATCGAGCTACAAGGCCGATGTGCTGGAGCTTCTGAAATGGGTGGGCCTCGGCGAGCGAATCAACGTGCTACCGCCGGTGCTTTCCGGCGGAGAAAAGCAGCGTGCGGCGATCGCCCGCGCGCTCATTGACCGGCCGGAGCTGCTTCTGGCCGACGAACCGACCGGCAACGTCGATCCGCCGATGGCGCAGCGCCTGCTCAGCCTGTTCCTCGAACTCAACCGGCTCGGCACGGCCGTCGTCATCGCGACCCACGATCTCTCGCTGATGGATCAGGTGGAGGCGCGGCGCATGATTCTCTCGCAGGGGCGGCTCGACATCTATGATTGATGCCCCCCGCGAGACCAACCAGGAAGGCCAAACCGCCCGCCGGCCGGAAATGAAGGTGCGCCCGACGGCACCCATCGTGCCGCCGTCGAATGTTTCCGGCAATGCGTTGATGGCCGTCATCGCCATCATGGCGTTCCTCGCCTGCCTCACGTTCGGTGCCGTCAACATGGTTCGCGCCACCGCGGCGAGCTGGCAGAGCCAGATCTCCCGCGAGGTCACCATCCAGATCAAGCCCGACGACGATCTCGACATGGAGCAGGCGCTGAAGGACGTGCGCGACCTCGCGCTCACCTTCTCCGGCACGCGCGACGGCACGATTGTCGATCGCGAGGCGACGGCCCGCCTTCTCGAACCCTGGCTCGGTGCCGGGTTGAACCTCGACGAATTGCCGGTGCCACGTCTCGTCATCGTCACCATCGACGAGCAGAACCCGCCGGATTTCACGGCCATGCGCAAGGCGTTGACAGCCAAGGTGCCGCAGGCCTTTCTCGACGATCACCGGACCTGGGTCGACCGTCTCGTCGCCATGGCGCGCACAACGGCCTTCATCGGCACGGGTGTGCTGGTGCTGGTCTTCTCGGCGATGGTGCTGACGGTGGTCTTCGCGACGCGCGGCGCGCTGTCGGGCAACCGCCATATCGTCGAGGTCCTGCATTTCGTTGGCGCGGAGGCCGGTTTTGTCGCCTCGGAGTTCCAGAAGCATTTTCTCAAGATCAGCCTCAAGGGTTCCGTCGCCGGTGGGGCACTTGCGGCGCTGTTCTTTGCCGTCGCAGGCTTTTGGCAGGGGCGCTCGATAGCCACACCACAGAGCGATCAGGCGACCGCGCTGTTCGGCTCCTTTTCCATGGGGCTGACGGGTTATCTCGGAATCGCCGCGACCATCGTCATCATCGCACTTTTAACGACGCTGACGGCACGCTTCACCGTGATGCGGACCATCCACGAGATCGACCAGATCCGCTCCGATCCGTCGCGCACCGATCAGCTCCCCGACACATGATCTGCCGCAGCCGAACCATCGCCGCGAAACGGGCCCGCCGTTGCCGCAATCGGATTCTATGGACGCTGTCATGAGCGGGTTGGAACGGGCAAAGACGGCGCCGTCTGACGGTAGCCGACCACAGATGGACGGGCGGAGGCGCAAAGGCCCCATCCGCATCGCCGTGCGCGTGCTGCTTGCCCTGTTCATTCTCGGTGCCGCCATTCTCCTGGCCGGCTTCCTGCATTTCGCCGAGACGGTCGCCGCACTCGAAGCGCCACGGGACCCGAAGGCCGATGCCATTGTGGTGCTGACCGGCGGCTACCAGCGGATCGATCACGCGATCGGCCTTCTCAAGCGCGGTGCCGGCGAGCGGCTGCTGATTTCGGGTGTCAACCCCACGACGAGCGGCAACCAGCTTCGCAAGCTCACGCAAAGCTCGTCGACCCTCTTCGAATGCTGCGTCGATATCGGCTACGACGCCGTGGATACGATTGGCAATGCCAACGAGACGGCGCGCTGGATCAACGACCACCGTTTCCGCCGCGTCCTTGTCGTCACCAACAATTACCACATGCCGCGCAGCCTGCTGGAACTGGAGGTCAGCGATCCTCAGACCGAGTTCATCGCCTATCCCGTCGTCAACACGGATCTGAGGAACGGCAACTGGCTGCGCCAGCCGGGCGTCGTGAAGGCCATGCTGTCGGAATATCTGAAATATACGCTGGCGCGTGTACGCGCCATGGCGGGCGCCCGCAGCTGGTCGGGTCTCAGGGGCGATCTGGCGGGCATGTCGGGAGGCTGAGTTCCTCGGACGGGAGTTTCCCCGACCGGCAATATCGTGTAGGCGGAAAAGACCGCTCCGCAGACAGGCCGCTCAATGATCTCTCTCCGCTCCATGCTCTTCAACACCCTCTTCTACATGAACCTCATCGGACAGATGATCATCATGACGCCGGCCTATTTCCTGCTGCCGCGCAAGAAGTCCTATGGCATTGCCAAGAACTGGGCGCGCAGCAACCATTGGCTCTTTGCCAAGATCGTCGGCACGACCTTCGAGGTCGAGGGTCTGGAGAACCTCCCCACGGGGGCCTACATCTTGGCACCGAAGCATCAGTCCTTCTGGGATGCCTATGCGCCGCTGCCCTGGCTTGACGATCCTCTCTATATCCTGAAGCGGGAACTGACGTGGATTCCGTTGTTCGGGCTCTATCTGAAGAAGCAGCGCATGGTGCCGGTCGATCGCGGGGCGCGCGGCAAGGCGATGGCCGCCATGATGGCGCGCACCAAGGCCGAGATGAGCACCGGGCGTCAGCTCATCATCTATCCGGAGGGCACGCGCCGCCCGCCGGGCGCTGCTCCGGAATACAAATACGGTATCGCCCGCCTTTACCGGGACCTCAAGGTGCCGGTCGTGCCGGTGGTGATGCATCCCGGTCTGTTCTGGCCACGGCGTACGACGATGCGCTATCCCGGCCATTTCAAGGTGCAAATCCTGCCGGCGATCCAGCCGGGCATGGAGCCGGATGCCTTCCTTGCCCATCTCATCGACGTCATGGAAACGGCGAGTGACCGCCTGCTGGTGGAGACGGTCGAGGCGAATCCGGCGTTGCCGCTACCGCCGACAGCCGTGGCGCGTCTGGCGGAGCTGAAGGCGCGGGCGGCCTGATCAGGCCGTGACAGGGCCGTGCAGCCTGTCTGCCTTGCGGCCGACATCCTCCAGCCAATGATCGCGGATCCCCATTTCACGCAGATGCGCCAACGTGTTGCGCACATAGTCGATGTTGTGGCCGGATTTGCCGAACGCGGAACTGACAGTCGCGGCGGCCTCTTCGACCGTAATGGAGCCGGCGAACTGATGGTGGGCGCGGTCGCAGATATAGGCGAGGGTCGTGACGCGCCGCCCGTCGCCGAGCGTCGCCGGCAGGATGCGCTCCTTGTAGACATGGGTGACCAGCTCGCGCTCGCGCAGATAGTCGGTCACGGCTTCCCGGTTTTCCGGCGCCACGCGGAACGCCACGCCACGGCAGGAGCCGCCGCGATCGAGGCCCAGCACGAGGCCAGGTTTCTCCTCGGTGCCGCGATGCACCCAGGAGCGCACGCAGAGCGACCGGCGGAAGCCGAAGAGATGGGCAGGCTGTCGTTCCTCGAACTCGAATCCCGGATTCCACATCAGCGATCCGTAGCCGAACACCCAGAATTCGTTCATATCCACCGTCACAAACAATAACTCTCTAAAAGCCGCCGCAATTGCCAGCTTTGTCGCGCAGGCGGGCAAATCACATCCGCCACCATTGGAGAACATCATGGCATCGTCAAGCCGCACGGACGCTTCCGGCGTCACGCGCAAACTGATCCGGCTCGCCGTTGCCGTCATTGTCGTCCTGGCGATCTATACGGGCGGTTGGTTTTATGCCGCGAGCTGGGTGAAGACGACGCTCGACCGGGAGCTTGCCGCCTCCGGACAGGGCCTGCATTCGGCCTCGTGCAGCAATCTCGACGTGCGTGGCTTCCCCTTCCGCATCGGCCTGTTCTGCGATTCCGTCGCCTTCGACGATCGGGCGACCGGCCTTTCCGCGACATTCGGCGCCTTGCGCTCGGCGGCGCAGGTTTACCGGCCGGGGCATGCGGTGCTGGAACTTGATGGTCCCGCACAGGTTCGCATCACGCCGGATCTGGTCTTCGATGCGGACTGGGACCTGCTCCATGCCAGCGCCACGGCTTGGACTGATGGTCTCAACCGCGCCTCCGTGGCCTATGACGGGCTGAAGGGCAGGCTGAACGTGCCCTCCGAGGGTGTCTCGCTCGGTATTGCCGCCACTCATGGCGAAAAACACGTCCGCCAGTCTGGCGATGCACTCGATTTTGCCGCTTCTTTCGATGCGCTTTCGCTTGATCTCGGCGACCGCGTCCTGCAACCGCTCGATGTCGCGCTCGACATGACGCTTGCCGATGCCGCCCGGTGGATTTCCGCAGAAGGGCCGCCGGCCGATGCGCCGCTTGGTGCAAACGCGGAGTTGCGCCGGCTATCGCTCGATCTCGGCGATGGCAAGGTGATGACGCTGTCCGGCCCGCTGAAGGTCGGCGACGACGGCTATCTCTCCGGAACGCTCGATCTCGATATCGCAGGCATCACGGTCTGGCGGGACCGGATTTCCGAGGCGTTCCCCGAAATCGCCGAGACGGCGGCGCGCGTGGCGCAGGCTATCGAGGGTCTGTCGAAGGGCAATGACCGTGCGGTTGTGAAACTTAACGTCGAGGACGGAACCGTCTATCTCGGGCTCTTCCCGATCGCCTTCATCCCACCCTTCTGAAGTCAGCGCTTCTTGTCTTCGACCGGGCGGCCGAAGTTCGGTGCGGCGGTATCCTGGCCGGCATCGATGATCGAGCGGCGAATGGCGCGGGTCCGCGTGAAGAGGTCGAAGAGCTTTTCACCATCGCCCCAGCGGATGGCGCGCTGCAGATAGGCAAGGTCCTCGGAAAAGCGGGAGAGCATTTCGAGGATCGCATCCTTGTTGTGCAGGCAGACGTCGCGCCACATGGTCGGATCTGAGGCGGCGAGGCGCGTGAAATCGCGGAAACCGGAAGCCGAATATTTGATGACTTCCGATTCGGTCACCGTCTCCAGATCGTCGGCCGTGCCGACGATGTTGTAGGCGATGATATGCGGCAGGTGCGAGACGATGGCGAGCACCTTGTCGTGGTGCTCGGTATCCATCTCGTCGACCTTCGAGCCGAGCGCCTCCCAGAAGGCGGCGAGCTTGCGCTTGGCGTCCTTGTCCGTGCCGTGAACCGGGGTGAGGATGCACCAGCGGCCTTGGAAGAGCTCGGCAAAGCCGGCGTCGGGGCCGGAATGCTCCGTGCCGGCGAGCGGGTGGCCGGGAATGAAATGCACGCCCTTCGGGATATGCGGCAGCATCTGCGCCACAACCGAGGCCTTGGTGGAGCCGACATCGGTGACGATGGCGCCCTGCTTCAGATGCGGGGCAATCTCTTCCGCCACCTTGCCCGAGGCGCCGACGGGCACCGAGACGATGACAAGGTCGGCGCCTTCGACGGCCTTGCCTGCATCGTGCACATAGTGGGTGCCGAGTTCCAGTTGCTGTGCACGGTCCAGCGTCTCCTGGCTGCGGCTGGAAATCGTGACTGTCTTGGCGAGGCCCTTCGCCTTGACGGCGCGCGCGATGGAGGAGCCGATGAGGCCGATGCCGATCAATGTGATCTTTTCGAAATGTCCATCCGTCATGCGTCGTCCTCTCGCTCGTCGTTTCGCTCTAGCGGGCAGGCCCTGTTTTGTCGAGGGGATCAGCGTTTGGCGCGGTCACGCGTGGTCGGCACGCCCTGCGGGGCGAGCACCGGCACGAAGACGCGGCGTGAGGCACGGGTGGCGACGGGCAGGCCCTGATAGAGCCGCTTCTGGGCTTCCACGACGATGACGCCCGAAAACATCGGCCAGAGCATGCGCCCCATCTTCTCGAAGACGCCGCGCAACTTCAGCACGCTGCGCAGCTTCGAGGGCGGGAAGAACAATGCCTCGGCGCTGGCGCCGGGGGTGAAATTGGTCTCGCGCAGCAGGGCCGTCAGCTGACCGCGCGAATAGGGCCGGCCCGAGCCGAAGGGCGTATGCTCCATGCGGGCCCAGACACCGCGCCGGTTCGGCACGACGATGACGAGCCGCCCGCCGGGCGCAAGCACGCGCCACAGTTCCTTCATCGTCTCGCGCGGGTTTTCGGCGAATTCCAGCGAATGCACCATCAGCACACGATCGACCGAGGCATCCGGCAGGGGAAGTTCTTCGTCGAAGACCAGGGCCGTTGAGGAAAGCTCCGATGGCGGCCAGTTCACCGCGCCCTGGCCGGCTGGCATGAACGCGAAAGTGCGCTCGGTATCGGCGCGGAAGCGCTCGAGATAGGGCACGGCATAGCCCAGCCCCACCAGCCGCTCGTCCGGCAGGCGCGCCCAGAGCGAGGCCAGCGCCATGGAGATCGAGTGATCGGCGAGGCGGCCGAGCGGGGAATGGTAGAATTCGCGGAGGTCGACGATGTCTGCATGCATGGGAAAGATGTTAGCGATGGCCCGGTGGACTTCAAGGTCGATTGCCGTACATTCGCGCCAAACCCGAACGCCTTATGCGAGGACCAAGCCATGACCCCGTTGGAAATCGACCTCTTTGCCTGCCGTAGCGATAATTTCGGCGTGCTGCTGCACGATCCGGTCTCCGGCGCCACAGCCAGCATCGACGCACCGGAAGAGCAGGCGATCCTCGATGCGCTGGAGCGCCGTGGCTGGGTGCTCAGCCATATCCTAACCACCCATCATCACAACGACCATGTCGAGGCTAATCTGGCCCTGAAGCAGCGCTTCGGCGCCGAGATCATCGGCCCGGCCCGCGAGGCGCCGCGCATTCCCGGCATCGATCGCAAGGTCGATGGTGGCGATGTGTTCGACTTCGCCGGCCGGCGCGTAGAAGTCATTCTGACGCCGGGCCATACGCTCGGCCATATCTGCTTCCATCTGCCGGAGGAGAAGCTTCTCTTTGCCGCCGACACGTTGTTTGCGCTCGGTTGCGGCCGGCTCTTTGAGGGCACGCCGGCCCAGATGTGGGATGCACTGAGCCGTCTGGCAAAACTGCCTGATGATACGACGGTCTACTTTGGGCACGAATACACGCTGTCCAACGCCCGCTTTGCCCTGACGGTCGATCCCGACAATGCCGCGCTGGCGGGTCGTGTCGCGGAAATCGAGAAGCAGCGCGGGGCGGGGACCTTCACTGCGCCGACGACGATCGGCCTTGAAAAGGCGACCAATCCCTTCCTGCGCGCCGCCGATCCCGCAATCCGCCGCTATCTCGGCATGGAGGCCGCAAGCGACGCGGAGGTCTTTGCCGAGATCCGGGCGCGGAAAGACCGCTTCTGAGGTTCAGGCAGCGACGGTGCGCCTGCGGAAGATCATGTCTTTGGCGGCGAGCACCGCGCCGCCGGTGACGAGCAGGCAGGCAAGGCCGATGCTCCAGGACGGTTCGGCAAAGCCGCTGAGGATCAGCACCAGCGTCGACAGCAGCGGGGCTGCATAGCTTGCGGCCCCGAGAATCTGGATATCGCCGTTCTTCACGCCGAAATCCCAGACATAGAAGGCAGCCCCCACCGGCAGCAGGCCGAGGCCGGCGACGGCGAGCCACTCGAAGCCTGTCTGCGGCCAGACGGTCGTTTCCAGCATCAGATGGCAGAGGAGCGAGAGGATGGACGTGGCCAGGCAGAAACCGGTCACGACATCGGTCGAGGCGGCCTCGAAGCGCCGCGTGGCCAGCGAATAGCCGGCCCATGTGAAGGCGCAAAGGAAGGCCGCGCCATAGCCGATGAGGTAGGCGCTGTCAAAATCGAAACCGTTGCGGCCGACTATGAGCGCGGTGCCACCAAGGCCGAGCAACGTGCCGACCACGTGGTTCCATTTCAGCGTCTCGCCGGGCAGAAGCGCCGAGCCGGTGACGATGAGCAGCGGCCAGAGATAGGCGATCAGGCTCGCCTCGACGGCTGGCGCGTTGCGCAGCGCGGTGAAGTAGAGGAAGTGATAGCCGAACAGGCCGAAAATGCCTGTAAGCCACACCTTTGCCGGCTGCCTGAGCTTTGCGATGCGTTCAGGCCGGGTTGCCAGCACGAAAAGGCCGGGCAGACTGCCGATCAGGAAACAGATGGCCGAAAGCTGGAAGGGTGGCATCTTTCCGGAGGCGGCAGTGAAGAGGGCGAGCAACGCCCACATGAGGATGGCCGTAAAGCCGATCAGGGTTGCACGCGTCTTCAAGGCCGGTCACTCCACGGGGTCGCGACCCCGTGGGCAATGTCATTCGCCGAAGCGCGTGGCCGAGACGGTGACAGGGCCGAGCGAGGTCGGAATCTTCACATAGACGGGAGCATATACATTTGCTCCGTCGGCCTTGGCAAACCAGATTTCCATCGTGCTCAGCTTGCGCAGATATTCCACGTCGTCGCGGCCTTTTTTGTAGCCCGATTTCGGAATGAAGCGCAGGCCACACACCACAGCATCACCCTGGAAGCCCTTGGTGGAATAGGGTCTCGTGCCCTTGGAGCTAAGCTTCAGGTCCATGCGGGACTCGCCGTCGAAGATCGGCAGCGTCTTGGGGCAGACGCGGCCGCTGGCGGGTATGATGAGGCCGGAGATCGGGTCGAGCACCGCGCGCATGTCGGCCTTGGAAACCGCGACCCAGTTCTTCGGTTTCTTGCGCGGGGGCGTCATGCTGGCGGTGACGACATTGCCGTTGCGGAAGGTCACGTCGATGGCGCGGCTGCGCTTGCCGCTCTTGTAATCGACGGAATAGCTGGTGGCGTGCAGCCGGCCGTGGCTGACGACGCCGGAAACCGATGTCGAACCGTGCGTGCTGGAAAAGATATCTGCAAGGCCTGCGGATTGCATGCTGCCGGAAATCTTGTAGCGGTCGCCGTTGAACTGCGAGCGGAAGGTCGCGGTCGCGACCGGCAGGCCGGAGAGGCGGATGCTGTAGTCCGTTCGGTGCTCGATCTCGGCCGAAGCGGCGGGTATGGCACTCACGGCAGTGAGAAGCGACAGGGCTGCGCCCGCAATCCAACTCTGCCCATTCATCCTGACGACTCCCATTGAGACGCTCCGCCTAATCGGCCAATGCGGCAATTCTACGCCACGGCCCAATCCTGATATCGTTGCTATTGCCTGCAAATCATGGCTTTTGGCAACTGAATTCAGGCTGAACGGCAGGTTTGGCTTGACGTCGCTGGTGAGTGTGACTATAGAACCGCGACTTCTCAAAAAGGCCAGATGGACTGCGGCCGGTTTCGGTGCCGGAAACGTATTGTCCAGAACCAAGAAAAAATAGGTGTACCATGTCCCGTAGTTGCGAATTGACCGGCAAGGGCGTCCAGTCGGGCAACAATGTGAGCCACGCGAACAACAAGACGAAGCGTCGGTTCCTGCCGAACCTTTGCAGTGTCACGCTGATTTCCGACGCCCTCGGCCAGCGTTTCCGTCTTCGCGTTTCGGCTGCTGCTCTGCGTTCCGTCGAGCATCGCGGTGGTCTCGATGCCTTCCTCCTGAAGGCCGAAGAAAACGAACTGTCGATGCGCGCTCGTCTGCTGCGCCGCCAGATCGCCAAGAAGACCGCTGCTGCTGCCTGATTTCAGGCATTAAGCCAGATCGTTTTCATTGAGGCTTGACCGGGTTCCGGGCAGGCCTCAATGCTTTGCGCTGACATCACGCAGTTTCGGGCGAGGCATCGCTTTGAAATTGTCTAGAGCACTCCAACTGGTGGCATCACCCAGGATAAAAAAATGCTAGCGAACCGCATTACCCTTCTCTATGTCCTTCTGATGACGGCCGTCGTTGTCGCCTCCAACGTGCTGGTGCAGTATCCGCTTTCGGGCACGCTGCTGGGCATCAATCTCGGCGACCTCCTGACCTATGGTGCCTTCACCTATCCTGTCGCCTTCCTCATAACCGACCTCACCAACCGCCAGTTCGGCCCGCGTATCGCACGTCGCGTCGTTGCCGCCGGTTTCCTGGTCGCCGTGGTCTTCTCCTTCGCCGTCGCCTCGCCGCGGATCGCCATTGCCTCCGGCTCGGCCTTCCTGTTCGGCCAGTTGCTGGATATCTCGGTCTTCAACCAGCTTCGGCGGCAGACTTGGTGGCGCGCGCCGCTCTTCGCCTCGCTGTTCGGTTCGGTGTTGGATACGATGATCTTCTTCTCCTTCGCCTTCGCGCCGGTCTTTTCGGTCTTCGGTCCGAACGATGCTTTCGCGATCGAATGGGCGCCGATCCTCGGTGTTCTGACCGCCGAGGCCCCGCGCTGGATTTCTTGGGCGCTCGGTGATTTCAGCGTGAAGGTACTGGTCGGCATCGTCATGCTGCTGCCTTATGGCGCGCTGATGAGCAAGCTGAAGCCCATGCCGGGCATCGAAAAGCCGGCCTGAGGCCTGTCGATCTCTCGAGGATTAAAGCCGCCCGCCCTGCGCCGGCGGCTTTTATTTTGTCTGGAGCAGGCGAAATTCCAGCATCAGGTTGCGCTGGAGGATCGAGTGGTTGTCGTCGGAAACGACGATGAGGCGGATGTCGTCCTCCGCCATCTTCACCACGTCGAGGCCTTCCATATTGTCGATCTGGTGGCTGAGATCGACATCGATCAGCACCTCGCCATCGACAACCGCGCCCGGACGGATCTTTGTCCCGGCGATGCGGCGGATGCGCATGCCCACACCATCCGAGAGGCGGAAGCGACGCTCCAGCAGCAGGAGGTCACCGTTGGGCAGGAAGGCGCCGTCGGTGATGTCCCAGGGATCGTTGCGCTTGACCGCGAAGGCGCCTTTGAGCGGGCCGTCGAGCACGGCGGCAAGCACATTGCCGTCGGCATCGAGACTGCGCTCCGTGACGGTTACGAGTGTAGCGCCGAGCGGCCCGGCCTCCGGCGACATGGCCAGCGTCTCCATGCCGCGATTGTTGCGCATCTCGCTGCGGGGGAAGGGCAGCGGCAGGCTGCGCGAAGGGGTAGCCTCCATGAAGCCGGGATCAGGATAAGCATCGATGCGGTGGAACACCTCGTAGCTGACGAAAAGTTCTCCCTTGCCGATGGCCAGCCCCTCGGAATCCATCTGGTATTTGACGTTTTCGTCCTGCCCGGCGCTGTTGAACATCGAGCGGACCTTCAAATCCGCAAGCCTGCTCAACTTTCCCTCGGCATCGCGTTCAACACGGCCGGTCAGCCAGTGGCCGGTATCGAGCACGGCGACGAAATTTTCATGATCGTCGCGAAAGCGGATGGCCGAGACGGCGCCGAGCAGCGGATTGGTGGAGGAATAGCTGAGGCCGCCGAGGAATTCGAGCTTGCCGAACATGCGCTTGTCCGAGCCGATGGCGAATTCGGAGAAGGCGCGGCTGGAAACGGGCAGGTCGATGCTCTCCGCTGCAGCAGTGGATGCCAGAGGCAGCGAAAGAGCGGCGCTGATTGCGAGGAGAGAGAGGCCCCGCAGGAGGCCTCTTTTGCAGCGCTTGGGCGCCCGTTCAACCGGCACGACGGCGGCCGGTGGGGCGGCGGCTGGTCGATTCGTCGGCAAAGAGCGAGGCGAGCTGCTCGGTCATGGCGCCGGCCAGTTCATCCGCATCGACGATGGTGACCGCGCGGCGATAGTAGCGCGTAACGTCGTGGCCGATGCCGATGGCCAGGAGCTCGACCGGGGAGCGTGTCTCGATCTGCTCGATGACGGCGCGCAGGTGCCGTTCAAGATAGTTTCCGGGGTTCACCGACAGCGTCGAATCGTCGACCGGCGCGCCGTCGGAGATCATCATCAGGATGCGGCGCTGCTCGGGGCGGGCGAGCAGGCGGTCATGCGCCCAGATCAGCGCCTCGCCGTCGATGTTTTCCTTGAGCAGGCCTTCGCGCATCATCAGGCCGAGATTGCGGCGCGCGCGGCGCCACGGCGCATCGGCGCTCTTGTAGATGATGTGGCGCAGGTCGTTGAGGCGGCCGGGGGATTGCGGCTTGCCGCTGCCCAGCCACTTCTCGCGCGACTGGCCGCCTTTCCAGGCCTTGGTGGTGAAGCCGAGGATCTCGACCTTCACGCCGCAGCGCTCCAAGGTGCGTGCGAGGATATCGGCGCAGGTGGCGGCAACGGTAATCGGCCGGCCGCGCATGGACCCGGAATTATCGATGAGCAGCGTCACGACCGTATCGCGGAAGGTCGTGTCCTTCTCGCGCTTGAAGGAAAGCGGCTGCATCGGATCGATGATGATGCGCTGCAGGCGGGCACTGTCGAGGTAGCCCTCTTCGAGGTCGAATTCCCAGGCGCGGTTCTGCTGCGCCATCAGGCGGCGCTGCAGGCGGTTCGCAAGGCGGCCGACGGCGCCCTGAAGATGGGCGAGCTGCTTGTCGAGGAAGGCGCGCAGGCGGTCGAGTTCTGCCTCCTCGCAGAGTTCTTCCGCCGTGATTGTCTCGTCGAATTCCTGCGTGAAGACGCCGTAATCGACCTTCTCGTTGAAATCCGAGAATGGCTGATTCGGGCGGCGGACCTCGCCGGGCTTTTCCGTCTCGTCGCCGTCGTCGTCGACGAGATCGTCGTCGGAGATTTCCGCGCCGTCCATCTCGCCTTCTTCCATCTGCTCGTCGGACGTTTCGTTCTCGTCGGCGGGGGCAGAGTCGTCGCCGGCCTCTTCCTGGCTGTTGTTGTCTTCCTGCTCGTCGCTGCGCGGCTGGTTCTCGTCCTCGGGCGTTTCCGAATCGTCCGGCTCGTTTTCATCCTCGCCGTACTGCTCGGCGACGTTCATCGAGGCGAGCATGTTGCGCACGACGCGCGAAAAGGCCTGCTGGTCGTTGATGGCGGCGGTGAGGCCTTCCATGTCCTTGCCGGCTTTGTCCGTGATGAAATCGCGCCAGAGATCGAGCACCTGGCCGGCGGAGGCGGGCGGAGCCTGCCCCGTCAGCTTTTCACGCACGATCAGCGCCACGGCTTCTTCCAGAGGCGCATCGGCCTGACGGGTGATCGCGCCAAAATTGGCCTTGGCGTATTTTTCCGTCAGCATGGTGCTGAGGTTCTGCGCCATGCCCTGCATGCGGTTCGAGCCGATGGCTTCGACGCGCGCCTGCTCGACGGCGTCGAAGATCGCACGGGCGTCCGCACCCTGCGGCGACATGGTCGCGTGGATGCGGGCGTCATGGCAGGCCTTGCGCAGCGCCATCGAATCGCCAAGGCCGCGGGTGATCGCGACTTCGGTCGGCGAAGGGCGCTTGGAGAGTTCCGGCAGACGGATGCGCTCGCCGGTCATGCCGGGACGCTCGTTGGCGAAGGAAACCTCCACCTCGCCGTCGCCGGCTACGGCGCGGACGCAGCCGCTCACCGCACGGCGGAACGGCTCCATGTCGACCACGCCGCCCGGTCTCGGCTTCGAATTGTCACCGCGAGCTGCCATGCGCTTTACCGGGCCTCAGGCCGTCGCCTCCAGGACGATATTGGCGGCGCTTTCCTTCAGCTCGACGCCGAACGCGCGCTGGTAGAGTTCGGCAACCAGCGTGCGTTCCAGTTCGTCGCACTTGTTGAGGAAGGTGACGCGGAAGGCGAAGGCGATGTCGCCGAAAATCTCGGCATTTTCCGCCCAGGTGATGACCGTACGCGGGCTCATGACCGTCGACAGGTCGCCATTGATGAAGGCGGCGCGGGTGAGATCGGCAACGCGGACCATGCGCGAGATCGTGTCGCGGCCGTCCTTGCCGCCGGAGAGGCGCTTGACCTTGGCGGCGACGATGCTGACTTCGTGGTCATGCGGCAGATAGTTCAGCGTGGTGACGATCGACCAGCGGTCCATCTGCGCCTGGTTGATCTGCTGCGTGCCGTGATAGAGGCCAGTCGTATCGCCGAGGCCGACCGTGTTGGCGGTGGCGAACAGGCGGAAGGCGGGGTGCGGGCGGATGACGCGGCTCTGGTCGAGCAGGGTCAGGCGGCCGGCGGATTCCAGCACGCGCTGGATGACGAACATCACGTCCGGGCGGCCGGCGTCGTATTCGTCGAAGACGAGCGCGACATTGTGCTGGTAGGCCCAGGGCAGGATGCCGTCCTTGAACTCGGTGACCTGCAGGCCGTCCTTGACGACGATGGCGTCCTTGCCAACGAGGTCGATACGGCTGACATGGCTGTCGAGGTTGACGCGTACGCACGGCCAGTTGAGGCGGGCGGCGACCTGCTCGATATGGGTCGATTTACCCGTGCCGTGATAGCCGGACACCATGACGCGGCGGTTATGGGCAAAGCCGGCGAGAATGGCCAGCGTCGTTTCGCGGTCGAACAGATAGTCCGGATCGAGGTCCGGCACATAGGCGTCCGCCTTGGAATAGGCCGGGACCCTCAGGTCCGTATCAATGCCAAAAACCTCCCGGACAGATACAGTCGTATCGGGGAGGTTGGAAATATCGAGATCCATCTTGCTCATCACGTCTCCGCGGGCGGCGGGTTCTCCTCCACCCCAATACCTTAGTGCTCGCCGACCATGCCTTTTGCTTGACGCAGAAGGACGATACCGGGCGATTCCGCCCGGCCGCCAAATGCTCTAGCAGAAGCCGGCCTGCTTTAACAATTGATATGCGTGGATGACCGCGCGAAAACGCTCCTCCGAGCCTCTGTCTCCGCCATTTGCATCCGGGTGATGCTTTTTGACAAGCGTTTTGTAGGCCGTCTTGATGTCGTCGCCCGTCGCATTGGCCGAAAGGCCGAGCGTGTCGAAGGCCTTGGCCTCCAGCGTCTTCAGTTTTCTGGCGCGCGGTTCCATCTGAGGGCGGCGGCCCTTGCCTTCGTTGAACAGGCCGAAAGGATCGCGGATGCGCTGATTTGCCCCGGCCGAGCCGGAGCGCGCCGAACCCTGGGCCGGCCCGTTCTTGGCGGCCTTGTTGACGCCGATCGTCCAGGTCGGGCGATGGCCTGTGATGGCCTCCTTCTGATAGCGCGCGATCTCGCCGTCGGAGAGGCCGGAGAAGTAGTTGTAGCCCTTGTTGTATTCCTTCACATGCTCGAAGCAGAACATGAAATATTGACCATCGGCATTGCGACCGACGGGCGCGCGGTGTTTGGCATTCTCCTCGCAGCCATCCCACTGACAGGTCGGCGCGGAGCGTTCGGGACGCTCCACGCGCCGCTTCGTGCGGATGCGGTCGAAGTATTTGGAATCGAGTTTCATGGCGCACATTATGGGGTTGCGAAGAGACCGCCACAAGAATTGACAAAGCGGAATGTTGCTGGCTTTGTGAAACTATTTTGTTGCGTTGCGGCGCGTGATTTTCCGGCCGCCGAAAGTTCGCTCATGTCCATGAAATCCAGCATTACCGGGAAGCTCGAAGCGGCCTTTTCGCCCGAGCGCCTTGAGGTCGTCAACGAGAGCCACCTGCATGCCGGCCACAAGCCGGAATTCGACGGAGGAGGCGAGACGCATCTGCGCGTGCGCATCGTCGCTTCGGCCTTTTCCGGCATGGGCCGGGTGGCGCGGCATCGCGCGATCAACGATCTGGTGAAGGCGGAGTTCGACGCGGGACTGCATGCGCTCGCCGTCGAGGCGGCGGCGCCCGGCGAGCCGACGCGCTGGTAGTCAACTGTTGGTTCGGACCGGCTCCACTGGGCGGATGCGCAGCTTGGTGATGCGGTTCTTCACGCGCTTCATGACGATGAAGCGCTTGCCGTGGAAGGTGAAGGCCTGGCGTTCCTCGGGGATCGATTTCGATTCGTGAATGACGAGGCCTGCAATGGTCGTTGCCTCCTCGTCCGGCAGGGACCAGCCGAAGGCGCGGTTGAGATCGCGGATCGCCACCCCACCATCGACGACGAGAGAGCCGTCCGCCTCGCGGCGCACGCCCTGCAGGTCGATGGCTGCCTCGTCCGAGGTGTCGCCGACGATCTCCTTCAAAATGTCCTGAAGCGTCACGAGGCCCTGCACCTCGCCATATTCGTCCACCACGGTGGCGAAATGCTCCTGTCTGCGCAGAAAGGCGGCGAGCTGTTCCTTCAGCGTTGTCGTATCCGGCACGAACCAGGGTTTTTGCGCGACCTTGGTAATGTCGAGGTTCTTCGGCTCGACACCGGGTTCGGTGAGCGCCCGCAAGAGATCCTTGGCGTGCACCACGCCGACGATATTGTCGACCGATCCCGCCCAGAGCGGCATGCGCGTGTAGGGGCTTTCCAGCACGGCCTTGATGATCTCCTCCGGCGGGTCGTCTGCATCGAGGCCGCGCATGGTGGTGCGATGGATCATGATGTCGGAGACTTCGAGCGCGTCGAGATCGAGCATGCCCAGCAGTTTTTCGCGGTCCGGCTTTGTCAATGCGCTCTCGGTCTGCCGCCGTTCTCCCTCTGCCTCTCGCGCCTCCTGATGCGTGCGCCACAGCGTGGCGAGCGGTGCCCGAAAGCGGAAGAGCAGGATGGCAAGCGGGATCAGGCCGAGAACGACCGATATCAGCAGCCACGGAAAGGGAGCGAGTGCTGCGGGCGCTTCGACGGTCATTTCGGTAGCTTTTCCTTCAGGAAAGCGACGACTTCGGATTGTGGCACATCATCGGCGACGAAGGACTGGCCGACGCCGCGTGTCAGGATGAAGGTGAGTTTTCCGCCCTTCACCTTCTTGTCCTGCGCGATGGTGTCCATCAGCACCTCCGCCGGCGGCAGGCCGCCGGGGATTTGCTCCATGCTGGTCGGCAGTCCGACTTCACGCAAATGTTTTTCCACGCGCTTGCCGTCGTCGGGGCTGCACAGGTTCATGCGGGCGGAGAACTGGTGGGCGAGCACCATGCCGATCGAGACGCCCTCGCCATGTACGAGGCGGGCGCTGTCATACTGCGTGGCGGCTTCCAGTGCATGGCCGAAGGTGTGGCCGAGATTGAGCAAAGCGCGCTGGCCGTTTTCCCGTTCGTCGGCGGCGACCACGTCAGCCTTGGCCTGGCAGCTTTTGGCGATGGCTTCGATGCGGGCATCGCCACCGGCAAAGACGGCCTGCCAGTTGTTTTCGAGCCATGCGAAGAAGTCGGGCTTGTCGATCAGGCCGTATTTGGCGACTTCGGCATAGCCGGCGCGGAATTCGCGCGGCGAGAGCGTGTCGAGCACGTCGGTATCGGCGAGCACCAGATCGGGCTGGTGGAAGACGCCGATGAGGTTCTTGCCGTGCGGCGAGTTGATGCCCGTCTTGCCCCCCACGGAGGAATCGACCTGCGCCAGAAGCGAGGTCGGCACCTGGATGAAGCGCGAGCCACGACGCACGATGCCGGCGGCAAAGCCGGTGAGGTCGCCGATGACGCCGCCGCCCAGCGCCACGACCGCATCATTGCGCTCGATGCGAGCGGCCAGCACGCTGTCGCAGACGCTGATCAGATGCTCGAAGCTCTTGGTCTTCTCGCCTGCCGGCAGCACGAGCGAGACGGCATCGATGCCCTCCACCTTCAAGGCGGTCAGGAAATTATCGAGATAGATCGGCGCGACGTTTTCGTCGGTGATGACGGCGATCTTGCGGCCCTTGAGGCGGCCCGCAATCTCGCGGCCGGCGGCAGCGATCAGGCCGGGGCCGATCAGAATGTCGTAGGAGCGGTCGGCAAGCTCGACCCGCACGGTGCGGCGCGCGGTGGCAGTAGCGGTCATGGGCATCTCGTCAGGGTTTGCGGGTGGCGGTGATGGCAGCCAGCACCTCCTCCACCATGGTTTCCTTCTTCACGTCGCGCGACATCACGGTGAGATCGGCTTCCGAATAGATCGGATAGCGGGCGTTCATGAGGTTTTCGAGCGTCTGGCGCGGGTTTTCCGTCTTGAGCAACGGGCGTGTGTCGCGCTTGTTGACGCGCTCCCAGAGCACGTCGAGATCGGCCTTCAGCCAGACGGTGAGCCCGCCGCGCTTGATGTGCTTGCGGGTGTTGTCGTTGATATAGGCGCCGCCGCCGGTCGACACAACGCGTGGGCCGGAGCGCAGCAGGCGCTTGATGACGCGGGTTTCGAGCGCGCGGAACTCGGCCTCGCCATAAGCCGCGAACAGATCCGTGATCGACATGCGCGAGACGCGCTCGATCTCGTGGTCGGAATCGACGAAGGGAATACCGAGCGCCTGCGCCGTCATGCGGCCGATCGCCGATTTTCCCGCACCCATCAGGCCGATCAGCACGAGGTTGCGTTTGCCGAGCGCGGCACGGGCCTCACTTGCAAGCGTGGGGGCAAGTGCGGGAGGGGCCTGGTCGGTCGGCTCTGTCATTGGTGTTTCCGGGGTTTCGTCCCTTTCCGTATCGACAAAAGCACCGGAAGCGTCAAGCCTGCCGCAGCCTTCATCCCGGATGTCGGCGGATACCCGGCCTTGCGCTCGGCGGGTGGCGAGGCAATATAAACGGCATCCGCCCCGGAGAATGCCATGCCCACCCTGTTCCGTTTCCTGTTCTTCTGCGCCGTGATCGTCGGATCGGTCTATGGCGTCATGGTGGCGCTGGTGACCTTCGTCGAGCCGACGGAACGCGAGGTGACGATCCGCATCCCTTCCGAACGGGTGAATCCGCAGCCATGAGGGATCCGTCCGGGCTTCAGGTGGAATCCTTCCTCGAAATGATGAGCGCCGAGCGCGGTGCGGCGGTGAATACGCTGCAATCCTATGAGCGCGACCTCGAGGACGCGAAATCCTTTCTCAACGAGCGGAGCGTGCGCCTCACGGAGGCCATGCCGGATGACCTGCGCGCCTATCTCGGCCATCTTGCCAAGCAGGGGTTTGCCGCCTCCTCACAGGCGAGGCGGCTGTCGGCGCTCCGCCAGTTTTTCAAATTTCTGTATGGTGAGGGCCTGCGCGGCGACGATCCCACGGGCATTCTCGATGCGCCCAAGAAGGGCCGTTCGCTGCCGAAGACCCTGAGTGTCGATGACGTGACCCGTCTCATCTCGCGGGCGGAGGCGGAGGCTGCGGAGCCGGGCGGCAATCTTCTGATGAAGCGGCGCATGCATCTGCTCGTCGAACTGCTCTACGCGACGGGCATGCGTGTCAGCGAACTCGTCTCCCTGCCGGCCAGCGTTCTCGCGCAGACCGGGCGCTTCCTCGTCGTGAAGGGCAAGGGCAACAAGGAGCGGCTGGTGCCGCTTTCGCGCGCTGCGGTGTCCGCCATGGAGGCCTACGGCGAGACGTTGGCGGCGGAGATCGGCGACGATCCGGCTGCGGGCGCTTTCCTCTTCCCGGCGCAGAGCAAGGAGGGCTTTCTGCCGCGGCAGGTCTTTGCCCGCGACCTCAAGGCGCTGGCGGGCCGGGCAGGAATTCGCGCCGCAACGCTGTCGCCGCATGTCCTTCGCCATGCTTTTGCCAGCCATCTGCTCCAGAACGGCGCGGACCTGCGCGCGGTGCAGGAACTGCTGGGCCATTCGGACATTTCGACGACACAAATCTATACGCATGTGCTGGAAGAACGGCTCCACCAACTCGTTCAGACCCATCACCCTCTTGCCAAACAGGCAAAAAAACCGGATTAGGACCCTTCGCCCGCGACTGGCCCCCATTTTGGCCGACACCCGCCCGGCGCGGTTTGAGCAAACGATCGGAAACGCATCTCATGCACAACTACCTCGATTTCGAAAAGCCCATCTCGGATCTCGAAGGCAAGATCCACGAGCTGAAGAAGCTCAAAGAAGAAGATGAGAGCATCGACACGTCTGACGAGGTCGGCCGGCTGGAAGTGCGCGCCCGCGAGGCGATGGCCGACATCTATTCCAAGCTGAGCCCCTGGCAGAAGACGCAGGTTGCGCGCCACCCGCAGCGCCCGCACTTCCTCGACTACGCCCGTCAGCTCTTCGAAGAGTTCACGCCGCTGGCCGGCGACCGCAAGTTTGCCGAGGACGAGGCGATCCAGGCCGGTCTCGGCCGCTTCCGCGGCGAAGCCGTCGCCATCATCGGCCAGGAAAAGGGCAACGACACCAAGTCGCGCCTCAAGCACAATTTCGGCAGCGCGCGGCCGGAAGGCTACCGCAAGGCGATCCGCGTCATGGAAATGGCCGACCGCTTTGGTCTCCCGGTCATCACGCTGATCGACACCGCCGGCGCCTATCCGGGCATCGGCGCGGAAGAGCGAGGCCAGGCGGAAGCCATCGCCCGTTCGACGGAAATGTGCCTCAACATCCGCGTGCCGATCGTTTCGGTCGTGCTGGGTGAGGGCGGTTCGGGCGGCGCCATCGCGATCGCCACCGGCGACCGCGTCTACATGCTGGAACATGCGATCTACAGCGTGATCTCGCCGGAAGGCGCTGCCTCCATTCTCTGGCGCGATTCCACGCGCGCCAAGGAAGCGGCGAGCAACATGAAGATCACCGCCGAGGACCTGAAGGGCTTCGGCATCATCGACGGCATCATCCCCGAGCCTGTCGGCGGCGCACATCGCGATCCCGCCGCCGTGATCGGCCGCACCGGCGATGTGATTGCTGCGGCTATCAAGGAACTCTCGGCCAAGCCGGGCGACCAGCTGCGCAAGGACCGCCGCCAGCGATACCTGAACATCGGCCGCCAACTTTGAGGCGATGAGGGGCGGCCCGGTGCCGCCCTTGCCAAATCTCGGCCACATTCCTTGTGTCTGAGAGGTTGCGGGTTTCCGGCAGCCTGGCGAAAGAATTTCCGGTTAAGAATTTATGAAGTATAAGCCGGTTACGACTGCGCGTCCGCCCGCCCGGCGCGACGGCATGCGATCTGACGATTGTTGACGGACCCTTCGAATGCGCCTGACTGTTCTTGCCGCTGTATCGCTTCTCGCTGTGGCCGCCGCCGGCTGCACCAACGAGACCCTGGACACGTTCGACAAGGCCGACGTCGATCTCAAGAGGGTGTCCAGTAAGACCAATTACCAGCTCTCGCCGTCTGTGCTGTCGAAGATGTCGGCCATGAATATGGACCGCGCCTCGCCGATCATGCTGCGCATCTTCAAGGAGGAAGGCCGGCTGGAGGTCTGGAAGGCGGATCGCTCGAACCGGTTCCAGCAACTGCGCAGCTACAAGATCTGTGCCTGGTCGGGCAAACTCGGGCCCAAGATGAAGGAAGGCGACCGGCAGGCGCCGGAAGGGTTCTATCCGCTCTCCAAGGCGAATTTGAACCCGAATTCGAGCTACTTCCTGGCGATCAACACGGGTTTCCCGAACAGCTATGACCGCGCCCAGAAGGCGAGCGGCACGAACCTGATGATCCACGGCGCCTGTTCGTCGTCCGGTTGCTATTCGATGACGGACGAGCAGATGCTGGAAATCTTCGCCTTCGCGCGCGACGCCTTCGGCGGCGGCCAGTCGACCATCCAACTCCAGGCGTTCCCCTTCCGCATGACCGCGGAAAACATGGCGCGGCATCGCGACAATCCGAATATCGAATTCTGGAAGATGCTGAAGGTCGGCTACGACCATTTCGAGGTGACCAAGCGGCCGCCGGAGGTCAATGTCTGCGAGAAGAAATACGTCTTCAACCAGCAATCCGACAAGCCGTTCTCGGCTGGCGGCGCCTGCCCGGCCATGACGACCCCCGGTGCGCTCGAATCCGCGCTCGCCAGCTACAACAAGACCTATGCCGCGGCCTACGCCACCGCGATGCGCAAATATGACGGCACGGTGTGGATCGAGCCGTCGGAAGCCCAGCGCAAGGCGATCGTCGCCGACCAGCGCAAGGGCCGCGAACTCGCCTATGCGCCGACGGGCAATTCGCTCGATGCCGGCAAGCTGATGACCGAGCGCGAGATCGCCGAACAGAAGCGCAAGGCCGAAGAGGCCGAGCGGCGCAAGGTCGAAGCCGCCGAACGCGCGGTGCGTGAAGCCGAGGAAGCCAAGAACAAGGCTGCGGCCGACTTCGCGGCCGACGTCGCTGCCGAAAAGGCGGAAAAGCTGGCCAAGGGCGAGGGCGCCCTGCCGGTGCCGGAACAAAATCCCGGCATGGCGGCTGTCGAGAAGAAGGAAAAGAAGTCCTTCTGGCAGACTTTGACCGGAGGAAGCCAGCCGCGCAGGGTTGAAGAGGCCCAGCCAATGGTGAACGGGACGGCCGAACAGGCAACGCTTCAGGGTGGTCAGCCGTCGGTCAAGGCCGGCGAAACCGCGATCTCTGTCAACAAGACCGTTGAGACGAATACCGATGCTGTCGCCACCCTTCCCGTCGCCGGCGGCGAGGCGGGCCAGCAGGTCGTCGAAGAGACCACCAAGAAGCCGTTCTGGAAGTTTTGGCAGAAATGACCACGGCAGCCGGCGAGGCCGAAATCTACGACCTGCGCGGGCTGAAATGTCCGCTGCCGGTGATGAAGACGCGAAAGCGCCTTTCGACGATGGCGGCAGGCGCCAGCCTCTGGGTCGAGACGACGGATCCGCTTGCCGTGATCGACATTCCGCATTTCTGCCATGAGGACGGCCACGCGCTGGAAGCCAGCGAGCGTGTCGAAGCCGGGCACCGGTTCCTGATCCGTAAGAAGATTTAGCGCGCGAGAGCCTCCCGAGGCTTCGGCGCCTATGCGGGAACGTAGGTCAGCCGGATAACGTTTTCGCCGATGCGGTCGCTTGCTGTAAGGCGCAACGGCGGCCGCGGGCCGGCAAAATACCGCTTGCCGCTGCCGACGACGAAGGGGTGCATGTACATCCTGTATTCGTCGACGAGACCAAGGTCGGTCAGGCCTTGCGCCAGTTCGGGGCCGGCAACTTCGATCACTCCATCCAGCCGCGTTTTCAGCGCGCCGACGGCTGCGCCAAGATCGCCGGTGATGAGGGTCGCATTCGGCCCGACTGATGCCAGCGTGCGTGAGACGACCCATTTCGGCTGGCTGCGCCATGCCGTCGCATAGGCGCGTTCCTCTTCACCCCATTCGGCCTGGTCGTCGTCCCAGTAGCGCATCACCTCATACATGCGGCGGCCGTAGACGGTGCCGGCGACGCTGCTGATGTCGTCGATGAAATGGCGAAAGAGCGCGGGTTCCGGGGCAAAGGCCATGTGATCGACATAGCCGTCCAGGGACTGGTTCAAGGCATATACGAGCTTCGCCATGCGTAAACCTCTCCTCCCGGCGGACTTCCTGGCGCCGCCTTCTAGAACCGAAACCCTGGAACCGCGAGCGGGTTGTCTTCCAGGGCCGCCCGATCTGGCCGGTCGATCTTCGGCGTGCCGGTAAATGCGTCGAAGAGGTCGCGCACGAAGGCTTCCGGCAGGTCTTTGGTGATGAGCACGAGCCGCGTGCGGCGGTCGGACGCATCCGGCCAGGCGGCAAGCCGCTCCGGCGGGTGGAACACGCTCTGCACGCCGTGCAGCACCACCGGCCGTTCAGGATTGGTCGAGAGCTGCACGATGCCCTTCATGCGCAGAAGCTTGTCGCCATGGGCGGAGCGCAGAAGATCGACGAACAGGTCGAGCGCCATCGGGTCAATGGGCCGGTCGTGCACGATGCTGAAGGAGCGGATCGTCGCATCGTGGCGCGTCACGTCATGGGCGTGCTGGTGGCCGTGATCATGGTGATGATCGTGCCCGTGGTGGTGGTGATCATGTCCGTGGTCATGGTCGTGATGATGGTGATGGTGATGGTGATGGCCGGCGTGGCCATGGGCCTCGTCATGCAGCCAGCGGCGGACGTCGGCGATCTTGCTGCCGGGATCGTAGAGCCCGTTGGCCAGCAGGTCGGGACCGACGAGACCGGGTGTATCGACATCCGACACGAAAGCCCGCGGATTGAGCGCGGCGATTTCGCGCTTCACCGCCTCCAGCGTCACAGCGTCCGCAAGCGTCGTCTTGCTGATCAGCACGCGATCGGCAACGGCGACCTGCTTGACCGCTTCGGGATGGTTGGCCAGCGTCGAGAGGCCGTTTGCCGCATCGACGACGGTGATGACGCCATCGAGGCTGAAGGAATGGGCAAGCACGGGATTGCCCATCACCGCCTGCAGCACGGGGGCGGGATCGGCAAGGCCGGTCGTCTCGATCACCACGCGCTTCAGCGGCTGGATCTTGCCGCTCTGCATGCGGTCCATCAGGTCGGCGAGCGTATCGACCAGCTCGCCGCGGATGGTGCAGCACAGGCAGCCGTCCGAAAGCTCGATGATGCCGTCGCCGGACTGCTCGACGAGCAAATGGTCGATGCCGACTTCACCGAACTCGTTGATGATGACAGCCGTATCGGTCAGCGTCGGGTCCTTCAGCAGACGATTAAGCAAGGTCGTCTTGCCTGCGCCCAGAAAGCCTGTGAGCACGGAAACCGGCACACGCCGCTCGGGAAGGGTCATGTCTTCTCCAATCAGAAGGCCGGCCGGGGAATTGGGATCGGGATGTTGACGGCATCGCCCATATCGCGGGAGGCGACTTCGTCACCACCGGCGGGCGTAGCGGTGTCCCCGCCCATCAGGCCGGCGAACACAAGCTTCAGGGGCCGATTCAATTCGTGGATATAGGGCGAAGCGAGCTTCTGGCGGCCTGCCTCGTCGCGACCTTCGCTGCGCACCTTGGCGGCGTGCTTGGAGCAGATCTCCTGCGAGAGATCAGCGACGATATTGCGTGTCTCGCCATAGGGGCGCAATTGCCCGAGTGTCGGCACCTTGCCGGCCCGCATCGTCAGCCCCTTCTCCAGCATGCCCGCCGAAATGTCGGCGCGGGCGCCAAGGCTTTCGGAGCCTAGCACGACGGACACGACAGAGCGGCCGTTGCGCGTGGCAGACGAGACCTGATTGAAGCCGGAGGCGCAGATGAAGCCCGTCTTCATCCCGTCTGCGCCGTCGAAGCGGCCGATGAGTTTGTTGTAATTGGGATATTGCTTCTTGCCGGTCGTGAAGCCTTCCAGCGCGAAATAGGAGGAATATTGCGGGAATTCACGCTTCAATGTCACGGCGAGAACGGCAAGGTCCCGCGCCGTCGTGTACTGGCCCTTGCCGGGCAGGCCATGCGGATTGATGAAATGCGATGAGCTCATGCCGATGCGGGCGGCCTCGGCATTCATGCGGTCGACGAAGCCCTGCTCGGAACCGCCGATCGATTCGGCGATGGCGACGGCCACGTCGTTGGCTGATTTGACAAGGATGATCTTCAGTGCGCTGTCGAGCGTCATCTTCTGGCCGGGCTTGAAATACATCTTGCTCGGCGGCTCGGCGGCGGCGTTCTTCGTCATGATGACGGGGCTCTCCAGCGACATCTCGCCCGCCTTGATGGCGCGGAAGACCGTATAGGCCGTCATCAGCTTGGTGAGCGAGGCGGGATACCAGCGCTGGAAGGCATCCTCGTGTTCGATGACCTGCAGCGTGTTGACATCCACCAGCATGCGCGGATTGGCATCTGCAACATTTGCCAGCGAGGCTGTAAGCAACAGGGCGGCGCTCACAAGCGCAGCAACCCGGCGCACCGGTCGTCCGTTCGTCTGCAAAGGTCTGTCCTCGAAATCGGGAGTTGTCTCGAACCGTCGCCCTATTTAACCTATATGGCACCGTGATGGCAAAGCCATCGGAGCGAGATGGCCAATTTTCCGGCCGAACATGACAGGAAACCCGCATGCCCGTTCTCAATCGCGCCGCCGAAATGCAGGATGAAATCGCCGAATGGCGCCGCCAGATCCACCGGGAGCCGGAATTGCTCTTCGCCGTGGAAAAGACGGCCGCCTTCGTGGCGGAGAAGCTGAAGGAATTCGGCGTCGACGAAATCGTGTCCGGCATCGGCCGCACCGGCGTCGTCGGCATCATCCGCGGCAAGGGTGAAGGACGGACCATCGGCCTGCGCGCCGACATGGATGCGCTGCCGATCGACGAGACGAGCGGCAAGCCGTGGTCCTCGACCGTCAAGGGCAAGATGCATGCCTGCGGCCATGATGGCCACACCGCCATGCTGCTCGGTGCGGCGAAATATCTTGCCGAAACGCGCAATTTTTCCGGCTCCGTCGCGGTCATCTTCCAGCCGGCCGAAGAAGGCGGCGGCGGCGGCAACGAGATGGTCAAGGACGGTATGATGGAGCGCTTCGGCATTGCCGAAGTCTATGGCATGCACAATCTGCCCGGCATGCCGGTCGGCTCATTCGGGACGCGCCCCGGTCCGATCATGGCGGCGACGGATGAGTTCAACATCACGGTGAAAGGGCGTGGCGGCCACGCCGCCTTGCCACAGAAGACCATAGACCCGATCGTCATCGGCTCCTATGTCGTCACGGCCCTTCAGACCATCGTCTCGCGCGTCGCCGATCCCATCGCCTCGCTGGTCGTCTCCGTCACCAAGTTCAATGCCGGCTTCGCGCACAATGTCATCCCGGAGACCGCGCAGCTTGCCGGCACGGTGCGCACGCTGAGCCCCGACATGCGCGAGGAGGCCGAGGCCCGCATCCGCCAGATCTGCGGCGGTCTGGCCGCCGCCCACGGTGCGGAGATCACCGTCACCTATCACCGCAACTATCCTGTCACCGTGAACCATGCGGACGAGACCGGCCATGCCGTTTCCGTCGCGCAGGATATTGCCGGCGTCGCCGCGGTCGATCCGTCGCTCAACCCGATGATGGGTGGCGAGGATTTCTCCTACATGCTGCTTGCGCGCCCCGGCGCCTTCATCTTCCTCGGCAACGGCGATACGGCGGGCCTGCATCACCCGGCCTACGACTTCAACGACGACGCCATCCCGCATGGCGTGAGCTACTGGGTCAAGCTCGCTGAAAGCCGGCTGGCCGCCTGACGAAAAAGCGCCCGGCTGCAGGGACAGACAGCCGGGCAAGTCGGGGGGAGGTTCGGTAGGGCGTCGCGATCTTACTCGCAGACGCGGACCCTCTTGATGATCAGGTTGCCCCACTTGTCGTAGTGCTTCACCTTCTTCCAGAAGCAGTCGTAGCCATAATCGTCATCGTAGAAGGTGACCTGGGAGTGGCCCCAGCCGTGGCCGTGATAACCATGGCCCCAGCCATGACCACCGCCAAAATCGAAGCCGATGGAAAGGCCGCCGGCCTGCGAGGGTGCGGCGAAGGAAAGCGCTGCGACAGTGGCGACGACAGCAGAAAGCATGATCTTGCGCATAGACATTCTCCTTGTGGGTTTATGGGTGGAGCCATCTCCATCCGATGAGCCGAATGTCTCATGTCCCGGGCTTTCGCGCTGTTCCCGATGGAACCCGCCGCGCGCCGGCCCGAAAATCGCTTGGCTTCAAGCCAGAGCTTTTGTATGGGTGCACACAGTGGTCCCGTAGCTCAGCAGGATAGAGCACCAGATTCCTAATCTGGGGGTCCCGCGTTCGAATCGCGGCGGGATCACCATTCCAGCGAAGGAGACTTTTAAGGCTTTCCGCATACAACTGACGTCTCATGCATGGCGGAGGTTGCGGGATTGCCCAAGACGTTTTTGGTCGGAAGGAGCGTGGGACTAAATGTCTACCTTCTGGCGCTTACCCTTGCCTGCCTGTTGCCCATTCTCGCGATCTCCGGCTTTGCCATGTGGCGGGCGGGAGAAGCCTATCGCGAGACGGCGACGACCCGGCTATCCGACACGGCAGCAACGCTCGCCCGCGCTATCGAGGCTGATATCGAGGGACGGTTTACGGCGCTCACGACCTTCGCGACGTTGCGGACCTTCTCCGGCGATATGGTTTTGACGACGCTGACATCCAGCCGCTTCAAGGGCATTGGACTGGACGGGCAGGTTACCCTCGTCGCTTTCGATGCAGATACGCCCGTCGGCAAGGTCGATCGGCGGATTGCCATGGTCGCGCGCGAGGCAGCAAATAAGCAGGCTCCAGCACTTTCCAACCTCTATCTGGGACGGAAGCGGGCGGATTTTCGGATCGATCTCGCCTTGCCGTTACCCGCGGAAGGTCCGCACATTCGGGCGCTTGTGCTCTCGGTAGCGCCCGAGCAGCTTATCCGTGCCTTGCAGCAGAAAAATGAGGCCTTGAGCGGCATTCTCGTCGCCGTCACCGATGGCAATGGGCGGATTATCGCGCGATCCCGTGACGCGGAACGTACCATTGGTCTGCGGGCACCAGACTGGCACAAGCTCGAGGCACGCAATGCACGCAGCGGCTGGTTCGAAGCGGTGACGACGGAGAAAACGAAGACTATCCTCGCCTTCGAAAAACTGGACGGCACGCCCGGCTGGGCGCTGGTGGTGGGCGAGCCGACCGCTGTCTTCAACGCGCGCTGGAAGGACCCGGTGATTGGGCTCGCCTTCGGTGCGCTGATTGCGCTCGGGCTTGCGACTGTCGCGGCCATGTGGATCGGGCGGCTGATCCTTCGGCCCGTCGAAGCACTGGCCGTGCATAGTGCTGCCGTCGCGTCGGACCATCCGGCGGATGCGCTGCCACCCATCCCGAAATCGCTGGTGCGGGAATTCGAAACGCTGCGGGTCAGCGTGGAGGCCGCCGAAGCAGCGCGACGCAACAACGAGCGGCGGCTGGAAACGGTGGCCCAGGCGGGCGCGCTTGCACTCTGGCATTGGTCGGCGCGCGGGGATCTCAGCTGGGTCGAGGGCTGGTCGGTGCTGACGGGCACTTTGGAGAGCGATGCGCTCGGAATGGGCTGGCTCGACCACGTGCATCCAGAGGATCGCTTACGACTGGTCGAGACACTGGAAGAGATGCGCGAGGCCGGCCGCATGGTCGATGTGGAGTTTCGACTCCGCGTCGTCGGCGGGCGCTGGCTCTGGGTACGCAAGCGCGGTGGGCCGGTGCACGATGACAACGGTGCCGTCCTGCAATGGGCAGGTGTGATCGAAGACATCGATGCGCGCAAGCAGAGCGAAACCCATGTGGCGCATCTTGCCCATCATGACGCACTGACCGATCTCGCCAACCGCGTGATGCTGCGCCAGCGGCTGGAAGATGCCATTACCGATACGCTGAACGGCAAGCGGCGCGCGCTGCTCTATCTGGATCTCGACCGGTTCAAGCAGGTTAACGATACCTTGGGCCACGCCGCGGGCGACACGCTGCTCTGCGTGGTCGCGGATCGACTGCGGGCCTGCGTTGCAGAGCAGGGGCTTGTCGCGCGGCTTGGCGGCGACGAATTTGCGGTCCTGCAGGATGGTGCGGATCGGGAAGAGAAGAGCCTTGCACTCGCCGAGCGGATCATCGAGATCGTGAGCGCGCCCTATCTGATCGACGGATTTTCCGCTGTCGTGGGGGTCAGCGTCGGCATAACCTTTATCGCCGACTGTTCCAGCGATGCGAATGCGTGCCTGAAGCGTGCCGATCAAGCGCTCTACTGGGCAAAGCAGTCCGGCCGTGGCCGGGCGATCATCTACGAGCAGGAGGAAAACCTGGCGCAGCTGACCTCTTTTGCCGGCCTGGCGACGACGCGGCTTCAGGCCTGATCGGCCAGCATCAGACGTCTTCCTTCTCGCGCTCCGGCGTGATGACGCGCGGCTTGGCACGCACCGAGGGGATCATCGACGGCTTGCTGACAACCTTCTTTGGCGGTGGTGCTTTCATGCCGAGCATGCTCTTGATGCGATCGGACACCAGCGGGCGGAAACGGCTGGCGCGGAAGGGCATGTCCACGGCGCCGTAGCCTTCCGGGCCATCGTCATTGCCGCGGTGGAGTTCCATCAGCTTGATGCCGTAAAAATCGCCATCGACATAGTGGCGGTAGTGGCCGGCCCAGCGGACCGTGTAAATTTGGCCCTTGCGGATGCCCTGGTCGATGGAGACGTTCTTGAAGCGGTCGTTGATGCAAACGACCTTCTGGCCGACATGGAATGTAGGCATGCGGTTGTCCCCCTATCGCCTGCGTAAAGACCGGAAAGCCGTTCGAGCTCAGCCGGTCTTGCGGCAGTTGATGCCCGGCGCGTTCTCGCCCTTGGTCAGATCGTAGAGCGTCGCCTCGTCGCCCTTGGTCCACCATTCATAGCGGCCGCCGGCATATTTGGCGCCAGAGGCGGCCATGACATTGGCGGCGATCAGCGTTTCCTCACCGATCTTCAGCACGGCGAGCGCATTGGCGCCGGCATTGATGTATTCGGCGACGACGCGCTGATCGGCGTCACACTGGTAGCTGATCGTCTCGCGCGCCACGCTCTGCTCCGGTCCGGGCAGGCGGATGACGATATCGGTGCTGTTCTTCAGGCCGGAAAGGCGGATGGCGGGCGCACCTTCCTTGCCGGTGAGGTGCAGGATCCCGTTTTCGAGCTTCCACGAGGTGACGGTGCCGAGCGCGTCAAAGAACTTCTGTTCCTGGTCCATGATGGCGGGGGCACACATTTTCCGCGTCGCGGCGGCGGGGGCGAAGGCGATGGTGCCGTTCTGCACCTTCAGCTTGCCGCGATAGGTGTTGCAGCCGCCGTTGCCGCCGTAGGAGCCGTCTGGCTTGATTTCCAGCGTCGTCTGCAGATCGTCGATGACGCCGTTGCCGCCGATATCCTCGGCAAGCCAGGCGCCGCCGAGGCCGCCGGGGACCGGCTCGTCGGCATAGGCCGGAGCTGCTGCCGCAAGCACGAGGCAGGCGAGGGTCCAAACTCTCAGGCGTCGATGCACAGATTTCTCCAATCGCGTCGGGCGTAAAGGCACTTTGCGGGGACGTTATGGCTGTCCGGGCGAAAAGGTCAAGCGGCGGGTTCCACAAGACCGGAACTGCGGCGGTTTTCCGCCGCGCCGATCGGCCATTACTGGCTTGTTGCGGGCGTCTTTCGCCTGTAGAGCCAAGGGCAGAACACAGAAAAGTGCGGAAACCATCATGGCTCTCGATGCGCGGCAGACGCGCCGCATCACCGTTTTAGGCTCGACAGGCTCTATCGGCACCAGCACGCTTGACGTGGTGCGCCAGCTTGGCGGGCGCGACCGCTATGAGGTCGTGGCGCTGACCGGCAACGGCAATATCGAGCTCTTGGCCGCCCAGGCGAAAGACTGCGGCGCGAAGCTGGTGGTTACGGCGGATGAGAGCCGCTACGGCGCATTGAAGGATGCGCTCGCCGGCAGCGGCATCGAGGCGGCGGCGGGTCGCGCTGCTCTCATGGAGGCGGCCTCCGGCGATGCGGACTGGGTGATGGCGGCGATCGTCGGCACGGCCGGCCTTGCGCCAACGCTGGCCGCGGCGAAGAAGGGCGCGGATATCGCGCTTGCCAACAAGGAATGCTTGGTCTCGGCCGGCGATCTCTTCGTTCAGGCGGTTGCCGAAGGCGGCGGGCGGCTCATTCCCGTTGACAGCGAGCACAGCGCGATCTTCCAGGCGCTGGAGGACGACCAGCGCCATGCCGTCGAGCGCATCGTGCTGACGGCCTCGGGCGGCCCGTTCCGCACCTGGAGCCGCGAGCAGATGGCAGGCGTGACGGCGGATATCGCGCGTGCCCATCCCAACTGGTCGATGGGCCTGAAAATTTCGATCGGCAGCGCCTCGATGTTCAACAAGGCGCTGGAAATGATCGAGGCGAAGCATCTCTTTGACGTCCGGCCGGACCAGATCGAGGTGGTGGTGCATCCGCAGTCGATCATTCATTCCATGGTCGGCTATGTCGACGGGTCGGTGCTGGCGCAGCTCGGCGCGCCCGATATGCGCACGGCGATCGGCTATGCCCTGACCTATCCGACCCGCTCACCGCTCAATGTCGACCGGTTGGATTTTGCCAAGCTCTCTAGACTCGATTTCGAGGCGCCGGACGAGGCGCGTTTCCCGGCACTTCGGCTTGCTCGCACCGCATTGGAACGCGGTGGTCTTCAGGGCGCGATCATGAATGCGGCGGAAGAGGTGGCCTTCCATGCCTTCGTCGGCGGACGCATCGGTTTCCTGTCGATGGCTGATATTGCCGAGCAGGTAATGGACGGACTCACCCATCTGCCGCCGGCATCCTCAATGGACGATGTCTTCGCCGCAGACGAAGAAGCCCGACGGGTGGCCGCCGGGCTCATCTGAGCAATCAGGTCATTCGCTTTATCAGGCGACGGCGCGGGCCAGCGCACAGCGCGACCATAGCGAATGCAGCGCGCCGACGAGATGCTCGATATCGGCATCGGTGTGCAGCGGCGTCGGCGTGATGCGCAGGCGCTCGGTCTTGCGCGGCACGGTCGGGTAGTTGATCGGCTGGACATAGATGCCGAAATTGTCGAGCAGCAGGTCCGAGATCCATTTGCATTTCGAGGCGTCACCGACCATGACCGGCACGATATGGCTCGGATTCGGCATGTGCGGAATTCCGTTGCGGTGGAGGGCGGCGCGCAGCTTGCGCACGCGCTCCTGATGGGCGAAGCGCTCGATCTGGCTGTCCTTGAGATGACGGATCGAGGCGAGCGCGCCGGCGGCAAGTGCCGGCGGGAGCGAGGTCGTGAAGATGAAGCCCGAGGCGAAAGACCGGACGAAATCGCAGAGCGCCGTGGAGGCTGCGATATAGCCGCCCATCACGCCGAAGGCCTTGGCGAGCGTGCCCTCGATGACTGTCAGGCGGTGCATCAGGCCTTCGCGTTCGGCAATGCCGCCGCCGCGCGGACCGTACATGCCGACGGCATGGACTTCGTCGAGATAGGTCATCGCGCCGTATTTGTCGGCGAGGTCGCAGATATCCTTGATGGGGGCGATATCGCCGTCCATCGAATAGACCGATTCGAAGGCGATCAGCTTCGGCGCCTTCGGGTCGGCGGCGGCGAGCTTGGTTTCGAGGTCTCGGAGGTCGTTGTGCTTCCAGATCACGCGCTCGCACTTGGAGTGGCGAATGCCCTCGATCATCGAAGCGTGATTGCCGGCATCCGAAAAACAGATGAGGCCGGGGATCTTCGAACAGAGCGTGCCAAGCGCCGCCCAGTTGGACACGTAGCCGGAGGTGAAGAGCAGGGCGGATTCCTTGCCGTGCAGGTCGGCCAGTTCCTGCTCAAGCAGGACATGGTAGTGGTTGGTGCCGGAAATGTTGCGGGTGCCACCGGCACCGGCGCCACACTGGTCGATGGCGAGCTTCATCGCCTCGGTCACCTTGGGGTTCTGGCCCATGCCGAGATAATCGTTGGAACACCAGACGGTGACGTCCTTCGGGCCTTCGGCCGTGTAACGGGTCGCCTTGGGGAAGTTCCCCTTCTGGCGCTCCAGATCGGCGAACACGCGATAGCGGCCTTCCTGATGCAGGCCATCCAGCTCGTTCTTGAAGAAAGTCTCGAAGTCCATCCAGAGTCTCCTGTCCGGCGAAAACCCGGACATCATCGTCGTTGGCGGTCGTTCAATCGGCTACACCCGAGGCCGTTTCGCTGCAACGACATCCGCTGCGGCAAATCGGCGCCACCTTTGAACCGTTCCAATGTATGTTAGGGGCCCAAAGGCCATTTCCTGTTGATGCATGTCAAGTCTGCACGAAAAAAGGACGGTCTCAACCGCCCTTTTAATCGAACCAGTTTCAGGTTTTTGGTGGAAATCAGGCGGCCGCGACCGCGCGCTTGGCCATGACTTTCACGAGGTTTGCTCGGTACTCGGCGCTGCCGTGGAGATCAGAGAGCAGATCGGAAGCATCGACATCGACGCCTGCGGCCGAATCCACCGACCAATTGGCGGCAAGCGCCGCTTCAAGGCCGGCATGACGGAAGACGCCGTTCGAACCGGCACCCGTCACTGCCACCCGCACGGTGCCATCCCCCGTCTTCGCGACGAAAACGCCGGCCATGGCGTAACGAGAGGCCGGGTTGGGGAACTTCGAATAACCTGCCTTGGCCGGCGCGTCGAAGGTGACGGCGACGACGATCTCGCCAGCTTCGAGCGCGGTTTCGAATAGGCCGGTGAAGAACTCCTCGGCGGGGATTTCCCTTATATTCGTGATGATCGTCGCGCCCAGCGCCAGCATGGCGGAGGGATAGTCGGCCGCCGGGTCGTTGTTGGCGATGGAGCCGCCGATCGTGCCCATATGGCGGACATGCGGGTCGCCGATATGGGCGGCGAGGTGAGAGATCGCCCGGCAGACTACCTTCAGTTCGGTGGAGGTGGAGACCTCGTAATGCGTGGTGGCCGCGCCGATGCGCACGCGACTGCCGTTGACGGAGATGCCTTTCATTTCGGCGATGTGCCTGAGATCCACGAGATCCGAAGGCGCGGCGAGCCGCTGCTTCATGGTCGGGATCAGCGTCATGCCGCCGGAGACGTATTTCGCCTCGTCGGAGGCGGACTGCAGCCTGACGGCGTCGGCGACCGAGGCGGCGCGGTGATAGTTCGTTGCGTACATGGCGTCCTCCCGTCAGTTTGCTGCTGCCCGTGCCGCCGCCCAGACCTTCTGGGGCGTTGCCGGCATGTCGAGGTCGTTGTTGCTGATGGCGTCGGTGATGGCGTTCATCAGCGCCGGCGGCGAGCCGATGGCGCCCGCCTCGCCGCAGCCCTTGATGCCAAGCGGATTGTTCGGGCAGGGTGTGATCTGATGCGAGACCTGGAAGGACGGCAGGTCGTCGGCGCGCGGCATGGTGTAGTCCATGTAGCTTGCTGTCAGCAGCTGCCCGGTTTCCGGGTCGTAATGCACGCCTTCCAGCAGTGCCTGGCCGATGCCTTGCGCGATGCCGCCATGCACTTGGCCCTCGACGATCATCGGGTTGATGATGTTGCCGAAGTCGTCGGCGGCGACGAATTGGATGATCTTCGTTTTCCCGGTGTCCGGATCGACCTCAACCTCAGCGATGTAGCAGCCGGCCGGGAAGGTGAAGTTGGCCGGATCGTAGAAGGCGCCTTCCTTGAGGCCCGGCTCCATGCCGGATGGCAGGTTGTGGGCGGTATAGGCGGCGAGTGCCATCTGGAACCAAGGGACCGATTTGTCGGTGCCGGCGACTTTCAACGCGCCGTTCTCGATGACGATGTCGCTCTCGTCGGCCTCCATCAGATGGGCGGCGATCTTTTTGGCTTTCGCCTCCACTTTGTCGAGCGCCTTGACGACGGCGGACATGCCGACGGCGCCGGAGCGCGAGCCGTAGGTGCCCATGCCCATCTGCACCTTGTCGGTATCGCCGTGCACGATGGAGACGCTGTCGAGCGGCACGCCGAAGCGGTCGGCGACGAGCTGGGCAAAGGTCGTCTCATGGCCCTGGCCGTGGCTGTGCGAGCCGGTCAGCACCTCGACGGTGCCGACGGCATTGACGCGCACCTCCGCCGATTCCCAGAGGCCCACACCGGCGCCGAGCGAGCCGACCGCCGCCGACGGCGCGATGCCGCAGGCCTCGATGTAACAGCTCATGCCGATGCCGCGCTTCATGCCGCGGCTTGCCGCTTCCGCCTTGCGGGCCGGGAAACCGGCCCAGTCGGCGGCCTGCATCGCCGCTTCCAGCGAGGCTTCATAATCGCCGGCATCATAGTTCATGATGACGGGCGTCTGGTGCGGGAAGCTGCGGATGAAGTTGATGCGGCGCAGCTCCGCCGGTGAGACGCCGAGCTCACGTGCCGCCGTCTCCATGGTGCGTTCGAGCAGATAGGTTGCTTCCGGCCGGCCGGCGCCGCGATAGGCATCGACGGCGACCGTGTTGGTATAGACGGCGCGCACATTGGCGTGGATGGCCGGGAAGTTATACTGGCCGGAGAGCAGCGTCGCATAGAGATAGGTCGGCACGGCCGAGGAGAACAGCGACATATAGGCGCCGAAATTGGCGATCGTATCGACCTTCAGCGCCGTGACGCGGTTGTTGGCGTCGAAGGCCATTTTCACGGTCGAGACGTGGTCGCGGCCATGGGCATCCGTCAGGAAGGCTTCTGTGCGGTCGCTGGTCCACTTCACCGGCACACCGGTGCGTTTGGAGGCCCAGAGGCAGACGATCTCCTCCGGGTAGATATAGATCTTCGAGCCGAAGCCGCCGCCGACATCCGGCGCGATGACGCGCAGCTTGTTTTCAGGTGCTACATTGTAGAAGGCGCTCATGACGAGGCGCGCGACATGCGGGTTCTGGCTCGTCGTGTAGCAGGTGTAGTGGTCCTCGGCGGAATCGTAGATGCCGAGCGCTGCGCGCGGCTCCATCGGGTTCGGCGCAAGCCGGTTGTTGACGATCTTCATTTCCGTGACATGGGCGGCGGACGCGATGGCCGCATCGACGGCGGAACCGTCGCCGATCTCCCAGTCGTAGATCAGGTTGCCGGGCGCTTCCGGATGCAGCTGCGGCTGGCCGGCCTCGAGTGCCTTTACCGCATCGGTGACGGCGGGCAGCACGTCATATTCGACGACGACGGCTTCAGCGGCGTCGCGCGCCTCGCCCATCGTATCGGCGACCACGACGGCGACGGCATCGCCGACATAGCGCACCGTATCATGGGCAATCGGCCGCCAGGCGCCCATCTTCATCGGCGAGCCGTCCTTGGAATGGATCATCCAGCCGCAGATCAGGTTGCCGATGCCGTCGTCAAGCATCTGTTTGCCGTTGAGCACGCCGATGACGCCGGGCATGTCCTCGGCCGCCGACGTGTCGATGCTCCTGATCTTCGCATGCGCGTGCGGCGAGCGCACGAATGCGGCGTAGCGCATGCCGGGCACGGACATGTCGTCCGTATATTTGCCCTGGCCCATGAGAAACCGCTTGTCTTCCTTTCGCGCAACGCGCGCGCCGATGCCTTCGACACCCATTTTCATCTCCTCCAGAGATATCGATCGCGTGACATGCTGAAGGCGGTCAGCCGGGCGAGCGTAAAATAATCGCAGCCGCTGGCAGGACCGCCGTCGGCGTTATTCCGCAGCCTGACGTTCTGCCGCGCCCATTTCCTCGGCGGCGGCAAGGATGGCTTTGACGATATTATGGTAGCCGGTGCATCGACAGATATTGCCTTCCAGGTTTTCCCGGACGGTCTGCTCGTCGAGTTTGGCGCCATAGCGGTTGATCATGTCGACGGCTGTCATCACCATGCCGGGCGTACAGAAGCCGCATTGCAGGCCGTGATGGGCCTTGAAGGCCGCCTGCACCGGATGCAGTTCGCCGTTCGCGGCAAGGCCCTCGATGGTGAGGATGTCGGCGCCAGCGGCTTGGGCCGCGAGGATGGAACAGCTTTTCACGGCCTTGCCGTCCATATGCACGACACAGGCGCCGCACTGGGACGTATCGCAGCCGACATGGGTTCCGGTGAGGCTGAGGGTGTCGCGCAGGAAGTGCACGAGAAGGGTGCGGTCTTCGCACTCCTTGCTCACCTTCCGGCCGTTGACGGTCATTGCCACTTTCGCCATTCGTTCCTCCCTGGCGGTTGCAGAGCCGCTGGGCCGATCGATCCGAGTGTGCATGCAGCGGGCGTCGTCGCGACGCGGGCGTGGGATCAAACGAAACCAGCATTCAATTCGCGTGCATTTCATTACGGCGAGATGTCGCGCGGGGTTCTCCTCCCGTCGGCGCGGCACCAACAATCATATCATTTGACTTTTTGCGGCGGGGATCAACCGGTACTTTCAGGGTAAATCGAAATTTCTCGTGACCGGATGTGTTTGATGGGTCAAACAAACGAAACGGAAACGCTGTTTATTCGCACAACAAAAAAATAGTTTAGTCCCATGGACTTCCCGGATTCCGGCTATATTTTGAACTTCGGACAGACCTGACCGTGCAAGACGGCGGCGTGTGTTGCGTAACGTAAGAAGGGGATAGTGCGGATCCGAAAACGGGGCGCATCTCAACTTTGGAGAACATCTTCATGAAGAAAGTCATTGCGCTCGTCCTGGTCGGTCTGGCCGTCGCCAGCTGCACGCAGACGGAAAAGGGTGCAGGCATCGGCGCCGTCTCCGGCGCGATCATCGGTGGCGCGATCACCGGTGACGTCCGCGGCGCTGCCGTGGGTGCTGCCATCGGTGGTGTTTCTGGCGCTGTGATCGGCTCCGTCGCCGAACAGCCCGGCCAGTGCTACTACCGCGACCGCTACGGCCGTCGCTATATCGACCGCTGCCCGTCGGGTTACTGATACCCGTAAGCTGCAACTCTTGAGAAGCCCCGGATCGTCTCCGGGGCTTTTGCCTATGCGCGTCGGGATAAAATGCCCTTCGGTGCTTCAAATCCTCTCCGTCACCGTGTAAAACCGCCGTTAACATTACGGAAAACCTAACGCGTTAGGGTCTTTTCCTGCCTGAAAGCTCTGGATGAACCAGGGCGCCTGAAGTCTGTGACGGAAAGCTGCCGGTCCGCCGTAAGCCCCGCACCTTACGGAGAAAGGCGACGGATAGCTGCGGATGCGGGATAAAGTGAACCGGCCGGAAAAGAGTTTTGCGTTTCTGAAAGCTGGCACCGCGCTCGCGGTGGCTGCCGCGTTGGCTGTCGCCCCCCTTTCCGCGTCCTCTGCCTTCGCCTTTGAAATCTTCGGCATGAAGTTCTTCGAGAGCGAGGAAGATACGGCCGAGGTCATAGATCCCGTCAATTATACGCTGACGCTCAATCCCGGCACGGACGACGGCGAACTCAAGGACGCGATCGAGAATACCGCGCTGCTGAAGCAGGACGAAGGCAAGCCGGTCTCGGGCGATCTCGGCCTCGTCATCAAGGCGCGCGACGACCGCGACCGCATCCTCGCTGCTCTGTATGAAAAGGCCCGTTACGGCGGCGTGGTAAAGGTAACGGTCGATGGACAGGACCTCGATCAGCTGCCGCCCAATCCGGAATTTCCTGATCGCGGCGCCATTCCCGTTACGATAACCGTCGAGCCCGGCCCGGTCTTCACCTTTGGTGATATTGTCTTTTCCGGCGATGCCGAGGGACGCAATGCGGCCGACTATGGTCTCGTGCCCGGCGCTCGCGCGGATTCCACCATTATCCTGAAGGCCGGCGAGAAAATGGTCGTCGATCTCAAGGCTGAAGGCCGGCCGCTCGCCAAGCTTACCGAGCGGAACGCGACGGCTGACCACAAGACGCAGACAGTCGATGTGGTGATCGCTGCCGAAGGCGGGCCGGTCGCGCCTGTCGGTGAGGTCGGTGTGACCGGCACCAAGACGGTCGATGCGGATTTCGTGCAGCGCTATTCGCGCATCAATGCCGGCCAGCCCTATTCGCCGGAAGCGCTCAACAAGGCAGCCGAACGGCTGCGCACGCTCGGCGTCTTCTCCAGCGTCACAATCCGCGAGGCTGACAAGCTGGCGCCGGACGGATCGCTGCCGATGACCATCGAGGTCTCGGAAGGCAAACATCGGTATTTCGGCGTCGGTGCGCAGGTGTCGAACACGGATGGTCTCGGCCTTCAGGGCTATTGGGGCCATCGCAATCTGTTCGGTCAGGCTGAGTCCCTGCGCATCGAAGGTTCGGTCAGCCGCATCGGCCAGTCCGCGCTCGGCGACATGGATTATTCGACCGCCATCCTGTTTTCCAAGCCCGGCGCGTTTGGCCCGGCCTCGACCTTCAATGCGAGCCTCAAGGCCTCAATCGTCGATCCCGATGCTTACAAGGCGTTCACCACGACGGCCGCGGCCGGCGTCAGCGTGGAACTGTCCGACCAGGATACGGTGAGCGCCGGCGGCGAGGTAATGTGGAGCGATGTCGAGGACGCCTTCGGCAAGAACAAATATCTGACGGCTGCAATCCCGATCGAATATGTCCGCGACACGCGCGACGACAAGCTGAACCCGACCGAAGGCTACCGCGCGCTGATCAACGCCAAGCCTAGCTACGAATTCAACCGCGGCACGGTCTTCTCCAGCTTCGAGGGCGCCATTACCGGCTATCAGGCACTGGGCGAGGAGAAGCGTTTTGTGCTTGCCGGCAAGTTAGCGGCCGGCACAATCATCGGCGGCAACGAGCTCTCCGATATCCCCGCGACGCGTCGCTTCTTCCTCGGCGGCGGCGGAACGGTGCGCGGCTATGGCTATCAGGAAATCTCGCCTCGGAACGGCAAGGGCAAGCTCCTCGGCGGCCGGTCCTATGTTTCGGCTTCTGCCGAAGCCCGCATCGGGATTACGGAGACGATCGGCCTTGTACCATTCCTCGACGTCGGCACGGTCTCGACCGATGAAGTGCCTGACTTCAAGGATATACGGGCGGGCGCCGGTATCGGCCTGCGCTATGCCACGCCCTTCGGGCCGCTTCGCCTCGACGTGGCGGTGCCGCTCAAGAAATATGATGGCGGCACCTCTTTCGGGGTCTATGCCGGCATTGGCCAGTCGTTCTGACGGCCGCCCGAATTTCTGTCTAGACTCTTGATCGGCCGGGCGATTCGGATTCAAGACGGACATGAGCGATTCTTTGCGCTCCCCGCACGCGAAATGGATGAAGCATGAACAGGCTGTCCCGAATTCTCCGCGCAACGCTCCGTTATCTCGGTTACGGCATCGTCATCCTTCTGCTTGTTCTTGTCGGGCTTGTCGGTTTTGTCGGCTTTACCGATGCGGGCGCGCGTTTTGCCGTCGCCTATGTGGAGAAGATTGCCGAGGCGAGCGGGCAGGTCGTTTCAATCAGCGAACCCTCGGGCCTGCTCACCGGGCGGCTGCGGGCGAAGACCATCACCGTCGGCGATGCCAAGGGCACCTACGCGGAGCTCAAGGACCTGTCGGTCGACTGGTCGCCGCTGAGCCTGCTTGGCTTCCGTTTCGATGCGCAGCGCATTTCCGCCTCGTCCATCTCCCTGCTGCGCCTGCCGGAACCCAAGGCGGATGCCGAAAAATCCGATGCGCCCTTCACGCTGCCGGTCGAGGTGCATGTCGGCGCCTTGCAGGTGCCGGAGCTTTTCGTTTCGGGCACGGTTGCTGGCCGTGACCAGCGTATCGTTCTCTCGGGCAGCGGCGATGCGACGGCCGAAAGCGTCGCGGTCAAACTCTCGGCCTCGGAAAAGGCGCGGCCTGACGCGCGCGTCGTGGCCGATATCGTGTTCAATCCTGCCGACAACCAGCTCCGTCTTGAGGCCGACGTCGCCGAGCCGAAGGGCGGCATTCTCGCCGCGCTGCTCAAGCTGCCGAACGATCCCGCCGTGGCGATCCGCCTGACGGGCGATGGTCCGCTTTCGCAGTGGAAGGGCCGCCTCTCGGCTGCGCTCGACGGCACGGAAATGCTGCATATTGACGGGCGGCACGATCTGGCGACGAACGGGCTGCACACGCTTTCGCTGGCCGGTGGCGGCACGTTCGACGCGCTGATGCCGCCGCAGCTTCGCCCGCTGTTTGCGGGCGAAACCGGCATCGACGTGGTCGCCGCCTTCGACGGCACCGATATGCTGCGCATCGAGAAGGGTTCGATCTCGACGGGGGCGATGACGCTTGCCGCATCGGGGACGGTCAGCGCCAAGGGCGCAAATGATCTCGACGTCAAATTGTCCGGCCGCGACAGGCCGATTGATTTCCGCTGGCCGCTCGCCGAGGGCGATGCCCGCTTGCTGATCGCCGGTGCCGATGTGTCACTCAAGGGTGAGGCTGATAGTGCGGCTCTGAACGCAAATATCTCGGTCGTCTCGGCCGAACTCCCGGCCGGGCGTGTCGAGAACATCCGCCTCACTGCCAAAAGCGATGCCTTCAACGTCGCAAGCCAGTCCGGCCGCATCGATGCTACGGTCGAGACCGGCATGACGGCCTTTGCCAATCCCGATCTCGACCGCACCGTGAAGGGGCCGGCCAAAATCGTGGCGACGCTCAATGTCTCGCCGACCGAGATCGCCTTCGATCCGGCAACGCTGGAAAGCGCCAGCATCGGCGGCACGCTTTCCGGCCGCTATGGGCTGGAAAGCCGCGAAGCTGACGTCAATTTCCGCCTCTTCGCGCTGCCCGCCGTGCTGCCGCCGGCGCTGACCGGCAAGATCGACACAACGATCGCCATGGAGGGACGCGTCCAGCTGGCGAGCGATGGCGCGATCGAGCTCTCCGGCCTCAACGTCAAATCCGGCACGCTGGAGACGGCAGGCACCGTCTCGCTCGGCAAGGGCAATCTGCAGGCAGCATTGAGCGGCAAGGTTCTGGCCCTTGGCAAGCTGCTGGCCGACGCCAAGGGCGAGGCGGCCTTCGATCTTTCCGCGACCGGCCCTATCGACGGGCTCGACGTTTCGGCCACGGTGACATCGAGCGGTGCGACGCTGTCGGGCCGCACGCTGAGTGACCTCGTGGTGACGCTGAAAGGCAAAGCCGTTGCTGACAGCCCCTCCGGCGAGTTGACTGCGACCGGTGCGCTCGATGGTCAGGCGATCAATGTTCGCTCCAGCATCACCTCGGAAGGTGGGCGCATTTCCGTACCGGTGTTGGAAGCGGAGATCGGGCCGAACACGCTGAAGGGCTCGCTGGCGCTGGCGCAGAATTTCATGCCCGACGGTACGATCCGCTTCGATTTCCCTGATCTCGGGCTGCTCGCCGCGATGGCCGGCCAGAAGGCGGCCGGCGATCTCGCGGGGCAGGTGGAAATCGCCACAAGCAAGGGCAAGACTTCGGCGACGGTCCAGGCGTCCGGCTCGGCGATCAGCCGTGATGCGGTCAGCATCACCAAACCGGCGGTTGATCTCGACATCGCCGACCTTGCGACCGCCGCGATTTCAGGCACGGTGCGCGCCGAGCGCGTCGCTTCGGGCGAGAACCGGTTGGAGGCGCTGACGCTCGATTTCTCCCGCGCGGGGCAGGCCACCAATTTCGACCTCTCGGGCCGCCTCGATGGCGCGCCTCTCATCACCAAGGGCAAGGTGCTCCAGCGCGACGGCGGGCTGGATGTCGCGCTGGATGCGTTCGAGGCGGCGCCCCGGCGCATTCCGCTGAAACTTGCCAAGGCGACGAAGATCGGCGTGACGAACGGCGTGGCGACGCTGGATGGTCTCACCATTCAGGCGGGGCGCGGCACGGTCGCCGTCTCCGGCAAGGCGGGCGAAAATCTCGATCTATCGGTGCGCCTGAATGCGCTGCCCGCCGCCCTCGTCAACAATTTCGCGGCGGGCCTCGATGCGGATGGCACGATCAGCGGCACGGTGACGGTCAAAGGCAGGGCGGCCGCACCGGTGGTCAACTATGCGCTCGACTGGGGCGGCGCGGTGACGAGCCAGACGCGCAGCGCCGGTATCGGCGCGCTCACCATCAACGCTAAGGGTGTTTTCGCCAACAACCAGGTGACGCTTGACACGGCTTTGTCAGGCGGTGGCGGCCTATCCTTCCGTGGCGGCGGCAAGGTCAGTATCGGGGGCACCACGCCGCTTGGCCTAAAATTCACCGGCTCGGTGCCGTTCAGCATGCTGCAAAGCCAGCTTTCCGCCCAAGGGTTCGTGCTGACGGGCAATGCCAATGTGGACGTGACGATCGGCGGCACGGCGGCCGCGCCCTCGGTGACCGGCAGCATCACGGCAAGCGGTGCCCGCCTGGTCGATGTGCGCCGTAATCTCGCCGTCGAGAACCTGATGATCCGCGTGAATATGAACGGCAAGCAGGCTGTTATCGAGACCGTGTCCGGCAAGCTGACGAGCGGCGGCCAGCTTTCGGCGAAGGGCAGCGTCGGCATCGATCCGGCGAGCGGTTTCCCGGTCGATGTGGCGATCAAGCTCGGCGACATTGTCTATGTCGACGGAACGCTGGTAACGGCGAATGTCGCCGGCGACCTGACGCTCAAGGGGCCGGTGGCGAACCTCGCGCTCGGCGGCAAGGTGCACATCAACAAGGCAAGCGTCGTCATTCCGCAGAAGCTGCCTGCCTCGCTGTCCGAAATCTCCATCAAGCATCGCAACGCGCCCGCCGACGTCAAGCGGATGACGGCGGATGTCAATCGCGCGCAGGGTGGCGACGGCGCTGCGCGTGGCATTGCGCTCGATTTGACGATTGAGGCGCCCGGCCAGCTCTTCGTGCGCGGCCGCGGTATCAATGCTGAACTGAGCGGCAGCCTGAAGGTGACGGGCACGTCCTCGTCGCCGATCGTTTCCGGCGGTTTTGAACTGGAGCGTGGGCGCATGGAAATCCTGACGCGCCGGCTCGATTTCACCTCCGCCCATATCGGCTTTGCCGGCGGCCTGGTGCCGACGGTCAATCTCGTTGCAGGAAGCTCCGCCGGTACCACGGAAATCACCGTCACGGTCGCCGGCCTCGCCAGCAATCCGACTGTCACCTTTGCTTCTTCGCCCTCGCTGCCGCAGGATGAAATCCTGGCGCAGTTGATCTTTAACCGCTCGATGTCGAACCTGTCGGCGGTGCAGATCGCCCAGCTTGCCTCCGCAGCCAGCCAGCTGGCGGGTGGCAAGTCAACGGGCCTGCTCGACAGCCTGCGCAGCAAGCTTGGCGTCGACGACCTCGACATCACCACGGATGCCGAGGGGCGCGCGGCGGTCTCGGCGGGCAAATATCTCAACGAGCGGACCTACATCGAGCTGAAGCAGGACCCCGAGACGAACGGCGCCAAGGCTGTCATCAACCTCGATGTCGGCCGCGGCCTGAAACTGCGCGGCGAAGCGGGCAGCGGCGGAAGCGCTGGTGCGGGCATCTTCTACGAAAAGGAATATTGAGGCGGCTTGCCCGCCCTCAGTATTCCCTTAGGCCAGCGCGTTCTTCGTCGTTTTCAGGAGAATATTCGTCTCGGTCACCGTGATGCCGTCGATCAGGCGGATGCGGTGCAGGGTCTCGTCGAAGGTGCCGAGATCGCGATCTTCCAGTTCCGCGATGAAGTCCCAGCGACCATTGGTCGAGTGAAGCGCGCGGACCTGCGGCAGGCCGCGCAGTTGCGCGCTAACACGGTCAGCCATCTTGCCGTGCACCTCGATCATCACGATGGCACGCACGCCACTGCCGGCCAGTTCCGCGCCGGTCTTGATGGTAAAGGCGGCAATGGTGCCGGAGGAGACCAGCCGCTCGATACGGGCGGAGATAGTGGCACGCGAGGCGCCGGTCATGACCGCTAGTGAGGAGACGGGGGTGCGGGCATTGTGACGGAGTGCACTGATCAGCGCATGGTCGAGATCGTCAAGGCTTACCATTTTGTCATCCGGTGCTACGCAAAATGTATAAATCGTCCGACTATTTGTCAGTTTTTCCTCTTTTTGCCAACAGCGCGAACGGCAATAATCGTGCAAAACCGGGCAAACCGGCTCTCACGCACCCGCGGGGAAATCATGGCTGAAAATGAAAAACATATCGCGCTGATCGGCGCGCCTCTTGAGGAAGGCTCCGGCCGCCGCGGTGCGGCGATGGGCCCGACGGCACTGCGCATTGCAGGCGTCGATACGACGCTGGCGGATCTCGGACATACGGTGACGGACGAGGGCGACCTGCGACCGGTGCCGGCCCGCGATCTTGCCAACCACCCGAAGGCCAACAACCTTCAGGTCGTCGCCGCCTTCACGCGTGCGCTCGATACGGCCGTCTATGACGCGGCCCGCAGCGGCAAATTCCCGCTTATCCTTGGCGGCGATCATGCGCTGTCGATGGGGTCCGTATCGGGCATGGCGCGCCATGCCGCCGATCTGGGCCGTCCACTGTTCGTGCTCTGGCTCGATGCCCATGCCGACTTCAATTCGCCGGCGACGTCGCCTTCGGGCAATATGCACGGCATGCCGGTCGCCTTCTTCTGCGGCGAGGCCGAGTTCACGCCGATCCTCGAAGCCGGCCGCCCGTTGGTCGATCCGAAGAACGTCTTCCAGGTCGGCATCCGTTCGGTCGATGCCCGCGAGCGCGAGGAAATCGCCGAGCACGGCGTCAATGTCTATGATATGCGCGCGGTCGACGAGATCGGCATGGCGCATATCATGCATGACATCATCGCCCGTATAAAAGCGGAGAACGGCCTGCTGCATGTCAGCCTCGACGTTGACTTCCTCGATCCGGAACTGGCGCCGGGCGTCGGCACGACGGTGCCGGGGGGCGCAACCTTCCGCGAGGCGCATCTCATCATGGAGATGCTCTGCGACAGCGGTCTCGTCTCTTCACTTGACCTGGTCGAACTGAACCCCTTCCTCGACGATCGCGGCAAGAGCGCGCGCATTCTCGTCGAACTCACAGCCAGCCTTTTCGGGCGCCGCATTCTCGACCGGCCGACCCGCAGCGCCTGAAACAACCGGAGGACCCCATGACGCCGTCGACTGCCAGCCTGATCGAAACCGAGTACCGCCTCGGCGCCCATAACTACAAGCCGCTCGACGTCGTCCTGTCGCGGGGGGAGGGCGTTCATGTCTGGGACATCGACGGCAACCGCTATCTCGACTGCCTCTCGGCCTATTCGGCGGTCAATCAGGGCCACTGTCACCCCAAGATTCTGGCCGCGATGATCGACCAGGCGCAGAAGCTGACGCTCACCTCGCGCGCCTTCCGCAACGATCAGCTCGCGCATTTCTATGAGGAAATCGCAGCACTCACCGGTTCGCACAAGGTGCTGCCGATGAATTCCGGCGCGGAAGCGGTCGAGACGGCCGTCAAGGCCGTGCGCAAATGGGGCTATGAGGTCAAGGGCGTGCCGGAAGGCCAAGCCGAGATCATCGTCTGCTCGAACAATTTCCATGGCCGCACCATGGGCATCGTTGGCTTTTCGACGGATCCGGATGCGCGCGTTGGCTTCGGCCCCTTCGCGCCGGGCTTCCGCCATGTACCCTTTGGCGATCTTGAAGCCTTCCGCGCGGCGATCAACGAAAACACGGTCGCCTTCCTGATCGAGCCGATTCAGGGCGAGGCCGGCGTGCTGATCCCGCCGACGGGTTACTTCACGGGTGTTCGCGAGCTCTGCACCAAACACGGAATCACGCTGATCCTCGACGAGATCCAGACCGGCCTTGGCCGCACGGGCAAGCTGCTGGCCGAGGAGCATGAAGGCATCGAGGCGGATGTAACGCTGGTCGGCAAGGCTCTGTCAGGCGGTTTCTATCCCGTCTCGGCCGTGCTTTCGAACAGCGAGGTGCTGGGCGTGCTGAAGCCCGGCCAGCATGGCTCGACCTTCGGCGGCAATCCGCTGGCCTGTGCCATCGCCCGCGCCGCGCTGAAGGTACTGGTCGAAGAAGACATGATCGGCAATTCGCAGCGCATGGGAGACCGCTTCCAGGCGGGCCTCAAAGGCATCCGTTCCAACATCATCAAGGAAGTGCGCGGCCGTGGCCTGATGCTCGCCGTCGAGCTCGACCCGGCCGCCGGCGGTGCACGCAAATATTGCGAGGCGCTGAAGGAGCGCGGTATCCTCGCCAAGGATACGCATGGCGACACGATCCGCATCGCCCCGCCGCTGGTCATTACCGGCGATCAGGTGGATTGGGCGCTGGAACAGTTCGAAGCGGTCCTGCGCACCTGACAGGGTGCGATGGTTCTGAAACATCAAGGTCTCGCAACGATGCGAGGCCTTTTTTATGACCGGATGCCGCAAAGCTTTCGATGTTTGAAAGATTTTAACCAGGACGTGCATAGGATCAAACCACGACGCAGACCAACCTGGAAAGATCCCGATGACCTCCATCACTACCGCCACCTTTGCCGGCGACACGCTCGAAATCATCGCATTCCGTCTGCATGAGCAGGAATTCTGCGTGAAGACGACGACGATCCGCGAAATTCGCGGCTGGGCGCCCTCCACGCCGATCCCGCATTCGCCGCCGGATGTTATCGGCGTGATGAACCTGCGCGGCACGGTCATTCCGATCATCGACCTTGCGCATAAGCTCGGTATGAAGAGCACGGAAGCCAATGAACGCAGCGCCATTGTGGTGGCCGAAGTGCACAGCATGGTCGTCGGCCTCGTCGTCGACCGCGTGTCCGACATCCTCACCATCCGCAGCGAGCAGATCCAGCCGGTGCCGGAAGTGACGACCTCCTTCGACAAGGCCTATGCCGAAGGCATCATCGCCCACGAAAACGGCATGATCTGCTTCCTGAACCTCGCGCGCATGTTCAAGGAGCGCGACATGGACGATATGGCGGCTTAAGCGCTCATCCCATCTGTTTAGAATCACAAGCCGCCGTGCCCGCGCACGGCGGTTTTTTGTTCTCTACCTTTGAATACAACCACTGAGAGATTTCGCGAGTGGTCTGCTAAAGGTCTTCCTGACGTAACGTAAGCAACATCAAACTATATGCTATTGTAAGCTATTGTTATATAAGAGAACTTAAAATTCGCCTTTTGATTTTCATCAATTGTTAAAGCTGTCGTTCCATCTTTGATTGTAGTCAGGCAATCCGGCGACGAAGCGATGTCCTCCTGCGCAGATTGAGAATAACGATTTGATTCCGTGGGCTGCGCCGCAGTTCATGCGACATGAGCAACAGACCGATCGCCACGCGGGCAATCACCATTGAAACCGTGGCCGACGTATAAGGAAACAGGTCATGCTTTCATTTGCGAAATCCATGGATGCAGGCCATATCATCGATGCGCTCTCGCGCTCGCAGGCCGTGATCCAGTTTGATCTCAACGGCAATATCCTCACCGCCAATGAAAACTTCTGTAAAGCGCTCGGCTACGATCTGAAGGAGATCGTTGGGAAACATCACCGCATCTTCTGCGAGGCCGCCTATACGGCGAGCGACGAATACCGCCAGTTCTGGGCACGGCTTGGACGTGGCGAGTACGATTCGTCGAGCTACAAGCGTCTGCGCAAGGATGGCAAGGAGATTTGGATCCAGGCGAGCTACAATCCAGTCTTCCGCGGCGGCAAGCCCTATAAGGTTGTCAAGTTCGCGAGCGATATTACCGATGTGAAGATGCGGGCGACGGAAGATGCCGCCAAGCTCGACGCTATCTCCCGCTCGCAGGCGGTCATCGAATTCACGCCGACGGGCGAGATTCTCACGGCCAACGAGAATTTCTGCGCGGGGCTCGGCTACGATCTCTCGGAAATCCGCGGCAAGCACCATCGTATGTTCTGCGATCCCGCCTATGTGCAGACGCAGGAATATGCGGATTTCTGGAGGAATCTCGCCGACGGGCAGTTTATCTCCAATGAATTCGTGCGCTACGGCAAGGGTGGCAAGGAAATCTGGATCCAGGCCGCCTATAATCCGATCCGCGATTTCAACGGCCGCGTCTACAAGGTCGTGAAATTCGCGACCGACGTCACCGAGCGCATGTCGGCCATCAATGCACTCGGAGGTGCGCTAAAGGCGCTTGCTGAAGGGGATTTGACGCAGAACCTCAAGACGGCTTTCGTGCCGTCCATGGAAGTGGTGCGCAAGGACTTCAACGAAGCCGTTGCCGGCCTGCACGAGGCGATGCGTACGGTTGAAGCCAATGCGAATGCGATCGCGTCGGGTGCACAGGAAATCCGCTCGGCGGCGGATGATCTCGCCAAGCGCACCGAGCAGCAGGCCGCCTCCGTCGAAGAGACGGCTGCTGCACTCGATGAGATCACCACGACGGTCGGCGATTCCAGCCGCCGTGCCGACGAAGCGGGCTCGCTGGTTGCCAAGACACGGGCGGGCGCGGAGAAATCCGGTATCGTCGTCAAGAAGGCGATTGATGCCATGGGGCAGATCGAGCAGTCGTCGCGTGAAATCTCCAACATCATCGGCGTCATTGACGATATCGCCTTCCAGACCAACCTTCTGGCCCTGAATGCTGGCGTGGAAGCGGCACGGGCCGGCGAAGCCGGTAAGGGTTTTGCGGTTGTCGCACAGGAGGTGCGTGAACTGGCTCAGCGCTCTGCCAGCGCGGCGAAGGACATCAAGGCTTTAATCACCACCTCGGGCGAGCAGGTGAAGAGCGGCGTGGCGCTTGTCGACGAGACGGGCCGTGCGCTTGAGGAAATCCTGACGCAGGTGCACGAAGTGCACACGAACGTTGCGGCGATCGTCGAAGCCTCTCGCGAGCAATCGACCGGCCTTCGCGAGATCAACACCGCCGTCAATTCGATGGACCAGGCCACGCAGCAGAATGCGGCGATGGTCGAGGAGAGCACGGCGGCGAGCCATGCCATGGCGCGCGAAGCTGATGCATTGCACGCCCTTATCCGCCGTTTCCGGCTTGCCGGAAACGGAGCGTTGGGCGGGCAGGGGACGACCCGCGCTCCACGGGGCGTCTCCTCTGCGCCGACTGCACAGCTTCATGCCGTCGCCCGCACCATGCGGTCGTCCGGCAATGCCGCGGTGGCGGCGGAGGGCTGGGAAGAGTTCTGATCTACGATCCTGAAATGCAAAACGGCCGGCATTATTGCCGGCCGTTTTGTATGATGCGGAGACGACGTCAAGCGGAGACTGTTGCGGCCGGGGGCACTTCGGCCGGCTTAGGGCGATGAATGAGCGGCGCCGCCTTCAACACGAGGCTGTCGAGGCCTTCGCCACCGTGATTGTCGACGATGTCGAAGAGCTGGCGGCGCATCCTCGGTTCCCAGAACTTGTTGATATGGGTGGCAACACCGCCGGGCCCTTCGCTGGCCGGCTGCGAATGGAAGAAGGTGGCGATCTGGTTTGCCATCCGGATGATCTTGTTGCCTTCGGACATGCTCGTCTCCTAACCGTTGCCAAGGCGCCGCGCGGCGCCGGGCACGATGCGTTCCGCACCGGTGAAAATCTCGAAATCCTCGCCGCGCACCAGCGCGATCAGCGTCATGCCGGCTTCTTCCGCCGTTCGGATGGCGAGCGCTGTCGGTGCCGATATGGCGATAATGAAGGGGCTGCCTGTTATCGCCGTCTTCTGCACCATTTCGACGGAGACGCGGCTTGTGACGACGACCGCGCCGGCACGACCCGCGTGACCCGTTCGCCTCGCGGCACCGACGAGCTTGTCGAGCGCATTGTGCCGGCCGACATCTTCACGCACCGCGACGAGGCCTCGACCCGGCACGTAGAAACCCGCGCCATGCACGGCACGCGTCACCATATGCAGCGGCTGCTGGCCGTTGAGAAGCCGTATGGCTTCGACGACCTCGTCCTCGCAAAGCGTAAGTGAAGACGAACGTACGGAGGGTGTGACGCGCACGGCCTGCTCGATCGATTCGATGCCGCACAGGCCGCAGCCGACAGGACCCGCCATGTGGCGGCGGCGGGCGGTCAGCGCGTCGTTCTGCGCGTCAGCAAGGCGGATCTGCAGGTCGATGCCCTTGTCCTCGGCTAAAACCTCGATGGCCTCGATCTCGGCGAGATCGGTGATGATCCCCTCCGTGAGGCTGAAGCCTGTGGCGAAATCCTCGAGATCGGCGGGTGTCGCCATCATCACGGCATGGGTCGAGCCGGCATAGGAGAAGGCAACGGGGGTTTCCTCCGGAACGAAGCGTTCGCCGTCGGCGAGCCGCCCGTTGCGGCGGGCCGTCTCGGTGACTTTGCTGTGGGTCGGGAAATCCAGCACGCGCGTTCCTATTCCGCTGCCTCCAGCTTGCCTTTGATGCGGCGGGACTGACGCGACAGTTCGTCATATTCGACCTGCCAGTCGGACGGACCGTTCGACGGCGAGATCTGCACCGCCGTCACCTTATACTCCGGACAATTGGTCGCCCAGTCGGAGAAATCGGTGGTGATGACATTGGCCTGCGTCATCGGGTGGTGGAAGGTGGTATAGACGACACCGGGCGAGACGCGGTCGGTGACGAGCGCACGCAGCGTCGTCTCGCCGGCGCGGCTCGCCAGCCGTACCCAGTCGCCATCGCGGATGCCGCGGTTTTCCGCATCGTGCGGATGCATTTCGAGCCGGTCTTCCTCGTGCCAGAGCACGTTGTCGGTGCGCCGCGTCTGGGCGCCGACATTGTACTGGCTCAGGATACGGCCGGTGGTGAGCAGCAGCGGGAAGCGTGGGCCGGTCTTTTCGTCGGTCGCGACATATTCCGTGCGGATGAACTTCCCCCTGCCGCGCACGAAGCCGTCCGTATGCATGATCGGCGAGCCGAGCGGATGTTTCTCGTTGCAGGGCCACTGCACGGAGCCCACCTTGTCGAGGTAGTCGTAGGAGACCAGCGCGAAGCTCGGCGTCGTCGCTGCGATCTCGTCCATGATCTCGGCAGGGTGGCTGTAGTTCCAGCCCAGCCCCATGGCCTGGGCAAGGTTCTGAGTCACCTCCCAGTCGGCATAGCCGTTCTTCGGCGTCATGACGCGGCGCACGCGGTTGATGCGGCGCTCGGCATTGGTGAAGGTGCCGTCCTTTTCCAGGAAGGTCGAGCCCGGCAGGAAGACATGGGCGTAGTTGGCGGTTTCGTTCAAGAACAGGTCCTGCACCACGACGCATTCCATCGCGGCAAGGCCGGCGGAGACGTGTTTGGTATCGGGATCGGACTGGAGGATGTCCTCGCCCTGGATATAGATGCCCTTGAACGTACCCTCGACGGCGGCGTCCAGCATGTTGGGGATGCGCAGGCCCGGCTCGTCGTTGAGCGTCACGCCCCAGAGCTTCTCGAAGATCTCGCGCGTCGAATCGTCCGAGATGTGGCGGTAGCCCGGCAGTTCGTGCGGGAAGGAGCCCATATCACACGAGCCCTGCACGTTGTTCTGGCCGCGCAGCGGGTTCACGCCCACACCCTCGCGGCCGATATTGCCGGTCGCCATGGCGAGGTTGGCGATAGCCATGACGGTCGTCGAGCCCTGGCTGTGCTCCGTGACGCCGAGGCCGTAGTAGATCGAGCCGTTGCCGCCGGTGGCGAAGAGGCGGGCGGCGGCGCGCAGCATTTCGGCCGGTACGCCGGTCAGCGCTTCGGTTTCCTCGGGGCTGTGGCGCGGCTCGGCGACGAAGGCGGCCCAGTCCTCGAATTCCGACCAGTCGCAGCGCTCGCGGATGAATTTCTCGTCGTAGAGGCCTTCCGTAACGATGACATGGGCAAGGGCCGTGACGACAGCGACATTGGTGCCGGGACGCAGCGGCAGGTGATAGGACGCCTGGACATGCGGCGAGGAGACGAGGTCGATGCGGCGCGGATCGATGACGATCAGCTTGGCGCCCTGACGCAGGCGCTTCTTAAGGCGCGAGGCGAAGACCGGATGGCCGTCCGTCGGGTTCGCGCCGATGACGATGACCACGTCGGTGTGCTCGACAGAATCGAAATTCTGCGTGCCGGCCGAGGTGCCGAAGGTCTGGCCGAGACCGTAGCCCGTCGGCGAATGACAGACGCGGGCGCAGGTATCGACGTTATTGTTGCCGAAGCCGGCGCGGATCAGTTTCTGCACGAGGTAGGTCTCCTCGTTCGTGCAGCGCGACGAGGTGATGCCGCCGATGGAGTCACGGCCGTATTGGTACTGGATGCGGCGGAATTCGGCAGCCGTATGGGCATAGGCCTCCTCCCAGGTCACTTCGCGCCAGGGGTCGGTGATCTTCTCGCGGATCATCGGATTGAGGATGCGGTCACGGTGGGTCGAGTAGCCATAGGCGAAACGGCCTTTGACGCAGGAGTGGCCACGATTGGCCTGACCATCCTTCCACGGCACCATGCGCACCAGTTCCTCGCCGCGCATTTCCGCCTTGAACGAGCAGCCGACGCCGCAATAGGCGCAAGTGGTAACGACCGAATGCTCCGGCTGGCCGATCTCGATGACCGACTTCTCCGTCAGCGTCGCCGTCGGGCAGGCCTGCACGCAGGCGCCGCAGGAGACGCATTCGGATTCGAGGAAATGTTCGTGCATGCCGGGCGAGACGCGGCTGTCGAAGCCACGGCCCTCGATCGTCAGCGCGAAGGTGCCCTGCACTTCTTCGCAGGCGCGCACGCAGCGCGAACAGACGATGCATTTCGACGGGTCATAGGTGAAGTAGGGGTTCGATTCGTCCTTCGGCATCCAGCGGGCATTGGTCTCGCCGTTGCTGCGCGCCTTGACGTGGTTGTCGCCCTCGTAGCCGTAGCGTACGTCGCGCAGACCGACGGCACCCGCCATGTCCTGCAATTCGCAGTCGCCGTTCGCCGCGCAGGTCAGACAGTCGAGCGGGTGGTCGGAAATGTAGAGCTCCATCACGCCCTTGCGGATGCTCTTCAGCCGGCTCGTCTGGGTATGGACGACGAGGCCGGGGGCGACAGGTGTGGTGCAGGAGGCGGGCGTGCCGTTGCGACCTTCGATCTCGACGAGACAGAGGCGGCAGGAGCCGAAGGCATCGACCATGTCGGTGGCGCAGAGCTTCGGCACCTTAATGCCGGCCTCCATGGAGGCGCGCATGATGGAGGTGCCCTCGGGAACGGTGATCTCGTTCCCGTCGATGGTGAGCGTCACCATCTTTTCCGAGCGGGCGGCGGGCGTGCCGAAGTCGATTTCAGGAACGAGGGACATGGGAACCTCCGGATCGTCTCGCGCCGCGTTTCAGCGGCGACTTGGGTTCAATTCTTACGATTTCGTCTCGGCGAGCGTCGCCGCGACGAGGGCATTGGCGTGGCCATGGCCGAGGCCGTGCGTTTCCTTGAGGAAGGCGACGATCTGCATATGCGCCTTGCCATCCTGCGCGCGAACGATGGCTTTCCAATGCTCGATCGGCTGGCCGTATTTCTTCTCGATGGAGGGGAAATAGGAGGCCGGGCCTTTGACCTTTTCCGTCTCGCTCATTCCGCAGCCTCCACCATCGGCGCCGGAGAGAAATCTTCCGGGAAGTGAGTCATGGCGCTCATGACCGGGTAGGGCGTGAAGCCGCCGAGCGCGCAGAGCGAGCCGAACTTCATGGTGTTGCAGAGATCGGCGAGCAGCTCGCGGTTCTTCTCCGGCTCGATACCCTGGGCAATCTTGTCGGCGGTCTCGACGCCACGCGTCGAGCCGATGCGACAGGGCGTGCACTTGCCGCAGCTTTCGACGGCGCAGAATTCCATTGCGAAGCGCGCCTGCTTGAGCATGTCGACCGTGTCGTCGAAGACGGTGATGCCGGCATGGCCGATCAGGCCGTCCTTCGCCGCGAAGGCCTCATAGTCGAAGGGCGTGTCGAACAGCGCGCGCGGGAAATAGGCGCCGAGCGGGCCGCCGACCTGCACGGCGCGGACTGGACGGCCGGAGGCCGTGCCGCCGCCGATCTCATTGACGATCTCGCCGAGCGTCAGGCCGAAAGCGGTCTCATAGAGGCCGCCCTGTTTGACATTACCGGCGATCTGGATCGGGATCGTGCCGCGCGAGCGGCCCATGCCGAAGTCCCGGTAATAGGCGGCACCCTTGTCCATGATGATGGGCACGGAGGCGAGCGAGATGACGTTGTTGACGACCGTCGGGCGGCCGAGAAAACCCTGAAGTGCCGGCAGCGGCGGCTTGGCGCGTACGATGCCGCGCTTGCCTTCCAGGCTGTTGAGGAGAGCCGTCTCCTCGCCGCAGACATAGGCGCCTGCGCCGACGCGGATTTCCATGTCGAAGGCTTTGCCCGAGCCCAGTACCGAGGGGCCGAGCACGCCGGCGGCGCGGGCGACGGCGACGGCCTCGTTCATCACGGCGATGGCGTGCGGATATTCCGAGCGGGTATAGACATAGCCCTTGGTGGCACCGGTCGCGAGGCCGGCAATCGCCATGCCCTCGATCAGCACGAAGGGATCGCCTTCCATGATCATGCGGTCGGCGAAGGTGCCGCTGTCGCCCTCGTCGGCATTGCAGACGATGTATTTCTGCGCGCCGGGTGCATCGTGCACGGTCTTCCACTTGATGCCGGTCGGGAAGCCTGCGCCCCCGCGGCCGCGCAGCCCGCTGTCGGTGACCTCCTTCACCACGTCGAGCGGGGCCATGGCGATCGCCTTTTCCAGGCCCTTCAGGCCGCCATGCGCCTTGTAGTCTTCCAGCGATACGGGATCGATCACGCCGCAGCGGGCGAAGGTGAGGCGGGTCTGGTTTTTCAGGAACGGAATCTCTTCCGTCCCGCCAAGACAGAGCGGGTGAGCCTTGCCCTCAAGCAGGCCGGCATCGATGAGGCCCGCGACATCGGACGGTTTCACCGGGCCATAGGCGATGCGGCCCTCGGCGGTCTCGACCTCGACCAGCGGCTCCAGCCAGTGCATGCCGCGCGAGCCGTTGCGCACGATGACGATGTCGAGCTTGCGGGAATGCGCTTCTGCCGAGAGCGCCTTGGCGACGCGGTCGGCGCCAAGGGCGAGGGCTGCGGCATCACGGGGAACGTAGAGGCGAACGGTCATGAGCGGGCCTCCGCAATGAGGTCTTTCGCAAGGTCGGCGTCGATGCGTCCATGCACCTCGCCGTCGAACATCGCGGCGGGTGCGCAGGAACAGAGCCCGAGACAGTAGATGGGCTCGAGCGTCACGGCACCATCCAGCGTGGTCTGGTGGAAATCGATGCCGAGCAGCGCCTTGATGCTCTCGGCGACCGCGTCCCCGCCCATCGACTGACAGGCCTCGGCGCGACAGAGTTTCAGCACGTGGCGGCCGGTCGGGTGGTCGCGGAAATCGTGATAGAAGGTGACGACGCCGTGCACCTCGGCGCGTGACAGGTTCAGTTCGCGCGCGATGACCGGCAGGCTTTCCTGTGGCACATAGCCGAACTCGGCCTGGATTTCATGCAGAATGGGAAGAAGCGGCCCTTCGAGCCCCTTCAGTTCGCTGACGATTGCCAGCGTTCTGGCGCCGACATCGCTGCCGGTAACGTGCACATTCATGGCCAGGCCTCCCAACCGACACGAATGAACCACGGGCAGAATAAGGGTTCCGTCGCGCCGATGCTATTGAAATTCTTCGGCGAAGACCGGAACCCTGTCGATCCCCGCGGACAATCCCGATAGCTTCTCAGCCGGGAGGCGGCGGGTCAATAAAGGAAAGCCGTTGACTGATAGGAAATTCCTATCAGTTCATTCCCTTCTCGGCCAGCACGCGCGCTTCGTGCAGCAGGGCGGAGACGAGCGGCGTGAAGGGCTCGCGATGGGTGGCGACGAGGCCGACCGTGTGGTGCGGTTCGGGATCGGTCAGCGAAACTATACTAATCTCCTCAGGAAATCCAAAGGATTTTGCGACATTGCGCGGCATGATACTCGACCAGCGTCCGGTGCGGACATGGGAGAACAGCACGATCATCGAATTGGCTTCGAGCGATGGCTCGACGGTGACACCGGCCTCAGCGAAGTGGCGGTTGATGATGCGGCGGTTCTGCATGTCGGCGGTCAATAGGCAAAGCCTAACGCTGCCGGCCTCCTGCCAGGTCACGGTTTCGCGATCCGAGAAGGTGTTGCCCTTAGCGGTGATCAGGCAATAATGCTCGTGCAGCAGCGGCACGCTGGTGACGCGGCCGAGCGGTTCGTTTTCGAGATAGGTCAGGCCGGCATCGATCTCGAGGTTTTCGAGCAGGCCGAGGATTTTGATCGAGGTCGTCGAGACGATCGAGAAGGTGACGTCGGGGTGCTTTTCCTGGAAGGGCGCGGTGATGCGCGGCACCATGGCGAGCGTCGTCGGGATGGCGGCGAGGCGGATATGGCCGGACAGGCCTTTTCGCGCCGCCCGCATTTCTTCGCGCATGGTGCGGGTGTCGCCGACGATGCGGCGCGCCCATTCCAGCACGCGCTGGCCTTCCGGCGTCAGGCCCTGGAAGCGCGAGCCGCGCACGACGAGCATCACGCCGAGCTGGTCTTCCAGCTGGCGGATCGCCGCCGACAGCGTCGGCTGCGAAATGCCGAGCTCCTCCGCCGCACGGGCAAAATGCCGCTCGCGGGCGAGCGCGATGAAATATTCGAGCTTGTCTATCATGTCAGAAGCGCGCCTCCGCCCTCTTGATACAAAAGAACAGTGGCGGCACCAATGGGCTCCGCCCTATATCTGGTGCAACGCAGCGAAAACGAGGAGGACGAGGATGACGTTTCAGGCACTCTTGGTAGAGAAGGCCGCCGATGGCGCGGTGACGGCATCGATCCAGACGCTCGACGACGCGCGGCTTCCCGATGGCGATGTCACCGTCGCGGTGGAATATTCGACGCTGAACTACAAGGACGGGCTGTGCATCAACGGCAAGGGCGGTCTGGTGCGGGCCTTCCCGCATGTACCGGGCGTCGATTTCGCCGGCACGGTGGAGGCCTCCGACGACCCGCGCTACCGGCCGGGCGACCGGGTGGTGTTGACCGGCTGGCGTGTCGGCGAGGTCTGGTGGGGCGGTTATGCGACCCGCGCCAAAGTGAAGGCCGATTGGCTGGTGCCGCTGCCGGAGGAACTGTCGACCCGGCAGGCCATGGCGATCGGCACGGCGGGGCTCACCTCGATGATGTCCGTCATCGCGCTGGAAAAGGCCGGGCTGTCGCCGTTGAAGGGCGAGGTTCTGGTGACGGGAGCGGCTGGCGGCGTCGGCTCGGTGGCCGTGGCGCTTCTGGCGCGGCTCGGTTACTCGGTCGCGGCCGTCACGGGGCGGCCGGAGACGGCGGATTATCTCAAGGAACTGGGCGCGGAAACCATCATCGACCGTGCTGACCTAGCCGAACCGAACAGCAAGCCGCTCGAATCCGAGCGCTGGGCGGGGGCGGTAGATGCCGTCGGCGGCGAGATGCTGGCGCGGGTGCTCAAACAGATGAAATATGATGGCGCGGTCGCCTCTGTTGGGCTTGCGGCGGGTGCCGTCGTGCCGTCCTTCACGGTCATTCCGTTCCTGCTGCGCGGCGTCAGCCTGCTTGGCATCGATTCGGTCAACCGCCCCTACGATCAGCGCGTGGATGCCTGGAACCGCATTGCCGCCGACTTGCCGATGGACAAGCTGGAGGCCATGGTCGTCGAACACCGGCTGTCCGATCTGCCTGACCTTGCCAACCAGATCCTGGAGGGCAAGGTGAAGGGACGCGTGGTCGTCGACGTGAACGCCTGATGGATCTGGCGGCGGCAGTCAGCAGATGAGCTGGCCGCCGTTCACCTCGAGCACCTGGCCGGTGATGTATCCGGAGAGCGCGTTGGAGGCGAGGAAGAGATAGGCGGGGGCGCAGTCCTCCGCCGTGCCGAGCCGTTGCAGCGGGATCGTCTTGCGCGTCGCTTCCAGCTTTTCGGCAGACGAGTAGCGCTCGTGGAAATCCGTGGTGATGGTGCCGGGTGATACGCAGTTGACGCGGATACCGTCGGGCGCAAGTTCGCGGGCAAGGCCCTTCGAATAGGTCGAGACGAAGGCTTTCGTCGCCGAATAGATCGCCGAGCCGGGGCTACCGCCTGTTAGTGCCGAGATCGACACCGTGTTGACGATGGCCGCGTGCGGCGCGCGGCGCAGCGACCGCAGCAGGGCGCGTGTGACTTCGACAACGGAGGTCTGATTGAGACGTACGACGGTTTCATACTGCTCGTCCGTGAGGTCGGCAGCCGGGAAGCGGCCGACCATGGTGCCGGCATTGTTCACGAGCACGTCTACATGCGGGAAGAGGCTGTCCACGCGCTGAAGGATCGCGCCGATGCCGCCTTCCTCCAGAAAATCCGCATAGACGATATGGGCGCGCGCCTCCGCGACGGCGGTCTCCAGGAATTCCGGCAGAGGCCCCGCCGGGGCGCGGCCGCCATGCAGCAGTACATGGGCGCCGCAATCCAGAAACTGCCGGGCGATCTCCAGGCCGATACCGCGGCCGGCGCCCGTGACGACGACATTCGCGCCCTTGAACAAGGCTGGATGAAACATGGTCTGTCCTCCCGGTCACCTGCGATCGGCGCAGTATCACAAAAAGTGGCGCACACTCCAAGAAGGCAGGATCGATCAATTGATGTGCTTTCGTTTTTGCATATGATGAAAAAAAACGAAAGCAGTGGGAGGTCCTATGTTTCTGACGGGTCGGCAGGCGGAGATCGTGGATCTCGCCAAAACCGGGGGGCGTGTGCTCGTGGAAGATCTGGCGGCACGCTTCTCCGTGACGCCGCAGACCATTCGCAAGGATCTGAACGACCTCTGCGACAACAAGGTTTTGACGCGCATCCACGGCGGCGCGCTCTTCCCGAGCGGCAACGAGAATGTCAAATACGAGGCGCGCCGCTCCATCGCGGCCCCCGAAAAACAGGCGATCGGCCGTGCCGCCGCCGCCGTGATCCCGGACAATTCATCGCTCTTCATCAATATCGGCACGACGACGGAGGCTGTCGGCGAGGCGCTGCTCGACCACAAGGAATTGATGGTCATCACCAATAACATCAATGTCGCCAACCGCTTGCGTGTCTATCCCTCGATCGAGGTGGTGATCGCCGGCGGTGTGGTGCGCGGCGCGGATGGCGGCATTGTCGGTGAGGCGGCCGTCGACTTCATCCGCCAGTTCAAGGTGGATTACGCGGTTATTGGTGTTTCGGCCATCGATGAGGACGGTGCGCTGCTCGATTTCGACTATCGCGAGGTGAAGGTGGCGCAGGCGATCATTGCGAATGCCCGCCATGTCATCCTGGTTTCGGATTCGACGAAATTCGAAAGGACCGCGCCGGTGCGCATCGGCCACCTCTCGCAGGTCCATACGTTCATCACCGACAGCTGTCCTTTCGAGGGCATCCGGGCCATTTGCCAGGACCATGACGTGCGCCTTGTGGAGACCGCTTCACAGGCCTGACACAACGACGTGCTATTTCTTCTCGCATTCGTTTGACATTCGAAATGTTTTCGTTTTAACTCCACTTGCTTTCGCAACTGCGCGCATATTGTGCAATGCGAAATGGGAGGGGAACTTGGACGGCAACGGCATCCGCGATATTTTTGTCATCGGTGGCGGCATCAACGGCTGCGGCATCGCGCGCGACGCTGCGGGGCGCGGCTATTCGGTCGTGCTTGCCGAAATGAAAGACTTCGCCTCCGGCACGTCTTCGGCCTCCACCAAACTCATTCACGGTGGCCTGCGTTACCTCGAACATTACGAATTCCGCCTCGTGCGCGAGGCGCTGATGGAGCGCGAAGTGCTCTGGGCGATGGCGCCGCATGTCATCTGGCCGATGCGTTTCGTGCTGCCCTTCCAGAAGGGCGGGCCGCGCCCGGCCTGGCTCATCCGCCTCGGCCTGTTCCTCTATGACTATATCGGCGGCCGCAAGCTCCTGCCGGCGACCAGCACGGTGGACCTTGCCAAGGATCCGGCCGGTGGGCCGCTGAAGAAGCTGTTCCGCAAGGCCTTCGAATATTCCGACGGTTGGGTGGACGACGCGCGCCTCGTCGTGCTGAACGCCCGCGACGCCGCCGACCGTGGCGCGGATATCCGCACCGGCACGAAGGTCGTTGCTGCGCGCCGCGAGAACGGTCACTGGAATGTCGAGACGGAGAATGTCGAGACCGGGACCCGCGAGACGGTGCGCGCCCGCATGCTGGTCAATGCCGCTGGTCCTTGGATCGACAAGGTTCTGTCCTCCGCCTTCGGCCGTAACGACGTGCACAATGTCCGCCTCGTGCAGGGCAGCCATATCGTCGTGAAGAAAAAGTTCTCCGATCCGCGCGCCTATTTCTTCCAGAACCCGGACGGGCGCATCATGTTCGCCATTCCCTACCAGGAAGAGTTTACGCTGATCGGCACGACCGACCGCGATTATCAGGGCGACCCCCGCGATGTCCGCATCAGTGACGAGGAAATCGGTTACCTTTGTGCCTCGGCCAGCGAATATTTCGCAGAGCCGGTGACGCGCGACGACATCGTCTGGACCTATTCCGGCGTGCGCCCGCTTTTCGACGACGGCGCCAGCAAGGCGCAGGAAGCGACACGCGACTATGTCCTGAAGGTCGAGGGCGGCGATGGCCAGGCGCCGCTGCTCAACATCTTCGGCGGCAAGCTCACCACCTACCGGCGTCTTGCCGAATCCGCGCTGGAGAAGATTTCGGAATCGATCGGCGCGAAGGGCAACCGCTGGACCGCGCAGTCCCGCCTGCCCGGCGGCGATTTCAAGGTCGACGGTTTCAACGCGGAAGTGAAGGCGCTTTCGGCGCGCTTCCCCTTCCTGGTCCCGGCTCATGCCCGCCGGCTCGTGCGCCTCTACGGCACCCGCGCGGCGGCCCTTTTGGAGGGCGCGAAGAGTGCGGCGGATCTCGGGCAGCATTTCGGCAGCGATCTCTACGAGCGCGAAGTGCGCTGGCTGATGCAGGAAGAATGGGCCCGGCACGCCGAAGACGTGCTGTGGCGGCGGACCAAACGAGGATTGCACCTTACGGCCGCGCAAGCGGCGGCACTCGAAGACTACATGGCGGCCGCACAGGCGGCGCCCCACTAGCACACCCTGATCCGGTGGCTGGGAGGAACGACGGAGATAGGAATGCTTGAACTTAGAAACATCGCGAAGGTGGCGGGGGCGGAAACGCATATCCACCCGAGCAATCTCGTGCTCGAGCGGGGCTCGCTCAACGTGCTGCTCGGCCCGACGCTGTCCGGAAAAACCTCGCTGATGCGGCTGATGGCCGGCCTCGACAAGCCGACTTCAGGTTCCGTCTGGTTCGACGGCAAGGATGTAACCGGCGTGCGCGTGCAGGACCGCGGCGTCGCCATGGTCTACCAGCAGTTCATCAACTATCCGGCGCTGACCGTCTACGAGAACATCGCCTCGCCGATGCGCATCAAGGGGGCCGATACGGCCACCATCGACCGCGAAGTGCGCAAGGCGGCCGATCTCCTGAAGCTCACGCCCTATCTCGACCGCACGCCGCTCAACCTGTCGGGTGGCCAGCAACAGCGTACGGCGCTCGCCCGCGCCATCGTCAAGAATGCCAGCCTCGTGCTGCTCGACGAGCCGCTTGCCAACCTCGACTACAAGCTGCGCGAGGAACTGCGCCTCGAATTGCCGAAGATCTTTGCCGCGTCCGGCGCGATCTTCGTCTATGCGACGACGGAACCGTCCGAGGCGCTGCTGCTCGGCGGCAACACGGCGGCGCTGTCGGAAGGGCGCATCACGCAGTTCGGCCGCACCATCGACGTCTATCGCCGTCCGAACGATTTGCTGACCGCCCGCACCTTCGCCGATCCGCCGCTCAACACGATGCAGGTCGCCAAGAAGGGCGGCCAGTTCGAGGTCGGCGGCAAGCCGGTCCTGCCGGTGCCGGCGCATCTGGCCGGCGTGCCGGATGGTCCCTGCACCATCGCCTTCCATCCGCACCATCTCTCGCTGGCCAGCCAGACGGCGGCCTCGGCCGGCCTTCAGGCCCGCACGGCGATTTCGGAGATCGCGGGTTCGGAAAGCTTCATCCATATCGAATTCGAGGGCAGCCGCTGGGTCATGCTCTCGCCTGGCATCCACGACATCGAGCCGGATGCGGTGATCACCGTCCACGTCGACACGCGCCATCTGATGGCCTTCGGTACGGACGGCAGGGCGATCGCCGAGCCGGCCGTCGCGGCGGCCTGAGGAGGAGACCATGGCACGCATCAATCTCGATCACATCCGCCACGCCTACGGCGCCAAGCCGAAGTCGGAAGCGGACTATTCGCTGAAGGAAGTCCACCACGAATGGAACGACGGCGGCGCCTATGCGCTGCTTGGCCCTTCGGGTTGCGGCAAGACCACGCTGCTCAACATCATCTCGGGCCTGCTGCAGCCGTCCGAGGGGCGCATCCTGTTCGACGGCAAGGACGTCACGTATCTGTCGACGCAGCAGCGCAACATCGCGCAGGTCTTCCAGTTCCCGGTCATCTACGACACGATGACGGTTTACGATAATTTGGCCTTCCCGCTGCGCAACCGCGGCGTCGCCGAGCCGGACGTCGACCGCCGCGTGCGCGACATCCTTGAGATGATCGATCTCGCCGGCTGGGCGAAGAAGACGGCGCGGGGCCTCACCGCCGACCAGAAGCAGAAGATCTCGCTTGGCCGCGGCCTCGTGCGCAACGACGTCAACGCCATCCTGTTCGACGAACCGCTGACCGTCATCGACCCGCATATGAAATGGGTGCTGCGTTCGCAGTTGAAGAAGCTGCACCGCCAGTTCGGTTTCACCATGGTCTATGTCACGCACGACCAGACCGAGGCGCTCACCTTCGCCGACAAGGTCGTCGTCATGTATGACGGCCAGATCGTGCAGATCGGCACACCGGCCGAACTTTTCGAAAAGCCGAAGCACACCTTCGTCGGCTATTTCATCGGCTCGCCCGGCATGAACGTGCTGCCGGCCGCCATCGACGGCAGCAGCATCAAGGTTGGCGAGCAGACGCTCACGCTCGATTACAAGCCGCAGATCGCCGCCGGCGCCAAGACCGAACTCGGCATCCGCCCGGAATTCATCTCGCTGTCGCGCGAAGGCATGCCTGTCTCGATCAGCAAGGTGGAGGACATCGGCCGCCAGAAGATCGTGCGCGCCGAATTCGCCGGCAAGCCGATCGCCATCGTCGTGCCGGAGGATGGCGAGATCCCGGCCGATCCGCGCATCACCTTCGATCCCGCCGCCATCAACATCTACGCCGATAGCTGGCGTGTCGGCAGGGAGGGCTGACGATGAACAAGACCTGGAACAATAAGGCCTGGTTCATGGTCCTGCCCGTGCTGCTGCTCGTCGCCTTCTCGGCGGTGATCCCGCTGATGACGGTGGTGAACTATTCGGTGCAGGACACGTTCGGCAACAACGCGTTCTTCTGGAACGGCGTCGGCTGGTTCTCGGACGTGCTCGAATCCGACCGCTTCTGGGAAGCGCTCGGCCGCAATCTGCTGTTCTCCGGCATCATCCTCGCCATCGAGATTCCGCTCGGCATCCTGATCGCGCTCAACATGCCCAAAAAGGGCCTGGGCGTACCGGTCTGCCTCGTTTTGATGGCGCTGCCGCTGCTCATCCCGTGGAACGTCGTCGGCACGATCTGGCAGGTCTTCGGCCGCGTCGATATCGGTCTGCTCGGCCGCGTGCTCGATGGTCTCGGCTTCGACTACAACTACGTCAACGACGTCTTCGATGCCTGGGCGACGCTCATCGTCATGGACGTCTGGCACTGGACAAGCCTTGTCGTGCTGCTCTGCTATGCCGGCCTCGTCTCGATCCCGGAGGCCTACTATCAGGCCGCCAAGATCGACGGCGCCTCGCGCTGGGCCGTCTTCCGCTACATCCAGCTGCCGAAGATGAAGCGCGTGCTGCTCATCGCCTTCTTGCTGCGCTTCATGGACAGCTTCATGATCTATACCGAACCCTTCGTCGTCACCGGCGGCGGTCCGGGCAACTCGACCACGTTCCTTTCGATCGACCTCGTCAAGATGGCGATCGGCCAGTTCGACCTTGGCCCGGCCGCGGCCATGTCCATCATCTACTTCCTGATCATCCTGCTGTTCTCGTGGATCTTCTACACGGTCATGACCAGCAGCGACGAACAGGCGTGAGGGAGGAGACCATGAGCTCGATTTCTATGACCTCACAGGCAAACGCCGCAAACACGCTTCCCACCCGCGCCCCTTCCAAGCGCGACCTGTCCTGGATCGTGCCGACGCTCTACATCGTCTTCCTGATGCTGCCGATCTACTGGCTCGTCAACATGAGCTTCAAGACCAACGAGGAGATCATCGGCACCTTCTCGCTCTGGCCGCAGTCGCCGACGCTGAAGAACTATGCCGTCATCTTCACCGATCCGGCCTGGTATTCCGGCTATATCAACTCGATCATCTATGTGGCGCTGAACACGCTGATCTCGGTTTCCGTGGCGCTGCCGGCGGCCTATGCCTTCTCGCGCTACCGGTTCCTCGGCGACAAGCACCTGTTCTTCTGGCTGCTCACCAACCGCATGGCGCCGCCGGCCGTCTTCGTGCTGCCGTTCTTCCAGCTCTATTCGGCCTTCGGCATGATCGACACGCATATCGCGGTCGCCATCGCGCACTGCCTGTTCAACGTGCCGCTCGCCGTCTGGATCCTGGAAGGTTTCATGTCGGGCGTGCCGAAGGAGATCGACGAGACCGCCTATATCGACGGCTACTCGTTCCCCAAATTTTTCGGCCGCATCTTCGTGCCGCTGATCGCGTCCGGCATCGGTGTCGCCGCCTTCTTCTGCTTCATGTTCTCCTGGGTCGAGCTTCTGATCGCCCGCACGCTGACGACGACGGATGCCAAGCCGATCGCCGCCACGATGACGCGCACGGTCTCGGCTTCCGGTCTCGACTGGGGCGTGCTGGCCGCAGCCGGCGTGCTGACCATCATTCCCGGCGCGCTCGTGATCTATTTCGTCCGCAATTACATCGCCAAGGGCTTTGCCCTTGGCCGGGTCTAAGGGGAGGGGCTAATGGCCGCCGTCGCCAACCATAAAAACCGCTGGCCCGTGGCGCTTGCCGCCGTGCTCGGCATCTATGCCCTCATCACCGGCCTCCTCGTGATGGCGTTGCCGGTTAAGGACGGCACACGCGATTGGTTCGCGTCGCTCATCCCCGGCGGCTGGATGGCCTGGTCGTTCCCCACGGCCATGTTCTTCCTGACGATCTTTCTTCTGATCGCGCTGATGGCGGTCTGGGAATATGCCCGTCCGGGTGGCAACCCGCGCGTCGGCATCCTGCGCTTCGAGACGACCCGCGGCGACCGGCTCTTCGTGTCGCTGCTCGGCTCGGCGTTCATTCATCTCGCATGGCTGGGGCTTGTCGGCCCCAACCTGTGGTGGGCTCTTGCCTTGTCCGTGGTCTACGCCGTCGGCGTGTTCCGCTTCGTCTAAGGCAAAAGAAAATGGAGGCCTCGGGGAGAAATGGGGCCTCCGCACGTGCAGTCGCAATCGCAAAACCCTAAGGGAGGATCAAAATGCGAAAGCAACTTCTGACGACGACGGCAGTCATGCTGCTGGCGTTCACCGGCTCCGCATTCGCGGATATGGATGCCGCCAAGAAGTTCCTGGATTCGGAAGTCGGCGACTTGTCCTCGCTCGACCGCGCCGGCCAGGAAGCGGAAATGCAGTGGTTCGTCGATGCCGCCAAGCCCTTCGCCGGCATGGACATCAAGGTCGTTTCCGAAACGATCGCCACGCATGAATATGAATCGAAGGTTCTCGCACCGGCCTTCACCGCCATCACCGGCATCAAGATCACGCATGACCTGATCGGCGAAGGCGACGTCATCGAAAAGCTCCAGACGCAGATGCAGTCGGGCGAAAACATCTACGACGCCTACGTCAACGACTCCGACCTTATCGGTACGCATTGGCGCTACCAGCAGGCGCGCTCGCTGACCGACTTCATGGCCAACGAAGGCAAGGACGTCACCAACCCGAACCTCGACCTCAAGGACTTCATCGGCACGTCCTTCACGACCGCGCCTGATGGCAAGCTCTACCAGCTGCCCGACCAGCAGTTCGCGAACCTTTACTGGTTCCGCTATGACTGGTTCAACGATGAGAAAAACAAGGCGGACTTCAAGGCGAAGTACGGCTACGACCTCGGCGTTCCGGTCAACTGGTCCGCTTACGAGGACATCGCCGAGTTCTTCACCGGCCGTGAGATCGACGGCAAGAAAGTCTATGGTCACATGGACTACGGCAAGAAGGACCCGTCGCTCGGCTGGCGCTTCACCGACGCCTGGCTCTCGATGGCCGGCAACGGCGACAAGGGCATCCCGAACGGCCTGCCGGTCGACGAATGGGGCATCAAGGTCAACGAAAAGTCGCAGCCGGTCGGTTCGTGCGTTGCCCGCGGCGGCGACACCAACGGCCCGGCAGCCGTCTACTCGATCGAGAAGTACCTGCAGTGGTTGAAGGCCTATGCTCCTGCATCTGCCGCCGGCATGACCTTCTCCGAATCCGGTCCGGTTCCATCGCAGGGTGAAGTCGCCCAGCAGATGTTTACCTACACGGCCTTTACGGCGAGCTTCGTCAAGGAAGGGCTGCCCGTCGTCAACGCGGACGGCACGCCGAAGTGGCGCTTCGCCCCGTCGCCGCACGGCGTCTACTGGAAGGACGGCATGAAGCTCGGCTATCAGGACGTGGGTTCCTGGACGCTGATGAAGTCCACCCCGGATGACCGCGCCAAGGCCGCCTGGCTCTACGCGCAGTTCGTGACCTCGAAGACTGTTGACGTGAAGAAGAGCCATGTCGGCTTGACCTTCATCCGCCAGTCCACGCTCGACCATAAGTCGTTTACGGACCGTGCGCCGAAGCTCGGCGGTCTGGTCGAGTTCTACCGTTCGCCGGCCCGCGTTCAGTGGTCGCCGACCGGCACGAACATTCCGGACTATCCGAAGCTCGCCCAGCTGTGGTGGCAGGCGATCGGGGATGCGTCCTCGGGCGCCAAGACCGCGCAGGAAGCTATGGACTCGCTCTGCGCCGAGCAGGAAAAGGTGCTGGAACGCCTCGAGCGCGCTGGCGTTCAGGGCGAAATGGGCCCGAAGCTCGCCGAAGAGCACGATCTCGCCTACTGGAACAAGGATGCCGTCGAAAAGGGCAACCTCGCTCCGCAGCTGAAGATCGAGAACGAGAAGGAAAAGCCGCTCACCGTCAACTATGACGAACTCGTCAAGAGCTGGCAGAAGTAACAAGGCGTAGACGGGCGGTTCGCCGCCCGTCTTTCTTATCATCCGATCCCTTTTTGCCCGCGTGTCCGATAAGGCGCGCGGGCCTTTTCATTGCCGGCCCTGTGCCGGGAGCGGGCGGCGTCCGATCCTTTTGCCCGAACCGTACCGATTGGTACAGTTTGCGCATTGCACAGCGCGGGGTCTTCCGCTAAGAACCCCGCGGTTTCTCCCGCGCGCTCGCGCGTACATCGAAAATAGCGGTACACACTCATGGCACGCATCGTGATGAAATTCGGCGGAACGTCCGTCGCTGACCTCGACCGTATCCACAATGTGGCCCGCCATGTGAAACGCGAGGTCGATGCCGGCCACGAAGTCGCCGTCGTCGTTTCGGCCATGTCCGGTAAGACGAACGAGCTTGTTGCCTGGGTGCAGAACATGCCGAAGGTGACGGGTGCCAATTCGCCCTTCTACGATGCGCGCGAATATGACGCCATCGTCGCCTCGGGCGAACTCGTCACCGCCGGCCTTCTCGCCATCGCGCTCCAGTCGATGGACATCAATGCCCGCTCCTGGCAGGGCTGGCAGATCCCGATCCGCACCGACAACGCCCACGGTGCTGCCCGCATCCTCGATATCGACGGCGCGGAAATGATCCGCCGCATGGGCGAAGGGCAGGTCGCCGTCATCGCCGGCTTCCAGGGCCTTGGCCCGGACAACCGCGTCGCCACGCTTGGCCGAGGCGGCTCCGACACGTCGGCCGTGGCCATCGCCGCGGCCGTCAAGGCGGATCGCTGCGACATCTATACCGACGTCGACGGCGTCTACACGACCGACCCGCGCATCGAGCCCAAGGCCCGCCGTCTGAAGAAGATCGCCTTCGAGGAAATGCTCGAAATGGCCTCGCTGGGCGCCAAGGTCCTGCAGGTGCGCTCGGTGGAGCTGGCCATGGTGCACAAAGTGCGCACCTTCGTGCGCTCGTCTTTCGAGGATCCCGATGCGCCGGGCATGGGCGATCTTCTGAACCCGCCCGGTACGCTGATTTGTGATGAGGATGAGATCGTGGAACAGGAAGTCGTAACCGGCATCGCCTATGCCAAGGATGAAGCGCAGATCTCGCTCCGCCGCGTCGCCGACCGGCCGGGCGTTTCGGCCGCGATCTTCGGCCCGCTGGCCGAGGCCCATATCAATGTCGATATGATCGTCCAGAACATTTCCGAGGATGGTTCCAAGACCGACATGACCTTTACGGTTCCCTTCGGTGATGTCGAAAAGGCGCTCAAGGTTCTCGAAAGCGCCAAGGAGCAGGTCGGTTTCGACGTGATCCAGCACGAAACGGGCCTCGTGAAGGTATCGGTCATCGGCATCGGCATGCGCAGCCATGCCGGCGTTGCCGCCTCTGCCTTCCGCGCGCTGGCCGAGAAGGGCATCAACATCAAGGCGATCACGACCTCGGAAATCAAGATTTCCATTCTGATCGACGGTCCCTATGCGGAACTCGCCGTTCGGACTTTGCATTCCGTCTACGGTCTGGATAAGAAGTAATTACCAGCCGAGTCGGCGCCGATCCTGTGATCACCAGCGCTGGCCAAGCGCCGGTGAGGTAACGTCATTTTCGGGAGACGCCACGCGATGAGAGATCTCTCCGCGGGTCCGCGCGTTCTTCTCAAGCGGCTGCGCGAGTTGATGGCGGAGCCGCTCGAGCCGCAGGAGCGCCTAGACCAGATCGTGCGCCAGATCGCGCAGAATATGGTCGCGGAAGTGTGTTCCGTCTACGTGCTGCGTTCCGACGGCGTTCTCGAGCTCTACGCGACCGAAGGTCTCAATCCCGGCGCCGTGCATCTGGCCCAGCTCAAGATGGGGCAGGGCCTCGTCGGCACGATCGCGGCCTCTGCGCGGCCGCTAAACCTGTCGGATGCCCAGTCGCACCCCGCTTTCACCTATCTGCCGGAAACGGGCGAGGAGATCTATCACTCCTTCCTCGGCGTTCCTATCTTGCGCACCGGCAGGGCGCTCGGCGTGCTTGTCGTGCAAAACAGGGCGAGCCGCACCTACCGCGAAGACGAGGTAGAGGCGCTCGAAACGACGGCGATGGTGATTGCGGAAATGGTGGCGACCGGCGAGCTGAAGAAGCTCACCAAGCCTGGCCTGGAGCTGGACCTGTCGCGCCCTGTCGCCATCGAAGGGGCAAGCTTCGGCGAAGGTATCGGCCTCGGCTATGTGGTGCTGCACGAGCCGCGCATCGTCGTCACAAACCTGCTTAACGAGGATTCCGAACACGAACTCGGCCGACTGGCCGAAGCCTTGGGATCGCTGCGCATCTCCATCGACGACATGCTGTCGCGTCGCGAAATCTCCATGGAAGGCGAACATCGCGAGGTTCTGGAAACCTACCGCATGTTCGCGCATGACCGCGGCTGGGTGAGAAAGCTCGAGGAGGCGATCCGCAACGGTCTGACGGCGGAAGCGGCGGTCGAGCGCGTGCAGAGCGAGACCAAGGCGCGCATGATCCGCCTGACGGATCCCTATCTGCGCGAGCGTATGCACGACTTTGACGATCTGGCCAATCGTCTGCTGCGCCAGCTGACCGGCTATGGCGCGAAGCTCTCGGCCAGCAGCTTCCCGAACGATGCGATCGTCGTGGCGCGCGCCATGGGGGCCGCCGAACTGCTCGATTATCCGCGTCAGAACGTGCGCGGCCTCGTGCTGGAAGAGGGCGCGGTCACCAGCCATGTGGTCATCGTTGCGCGCGCTATGGGCATTCCGGTGGTTGGCCAGGCGGCCGGTGCCGTGGCGCTGGCCGAAAACGGCGACGCGATCATCGTCGATGGTGACGACGCGCGGGTGCATCTGCGCCCGCTCTCGGATCTCCAGCGCTCTTATGAGGAAAAGGTGCGCTTCCGCGCGCGCCGGCAGGAACAATATCGCGCGTTGCGCGCCGTCGAGCCTGTCACGAAGGATGGCCGCCATATCAATTTGCAGATGAATGCGGGTCTTCTTGTCGATCTGCCGCATCTCAACGAATCCGGCGCGTCGGGCATAGGCCTTTTCCGCACCGAGCTCCAGTTCATGATCGCCTCAACCATGCCGAAGGCGGAGGAGCAGGAAGCGTTTTACCGTAACGTGCTGAAGCAGGCGGGCGGGCGTCCGGTGACCTTCCGCACGCTCGATATCGGCGGCGACAAGGTCGTGCCGTATTTCCGCGCGGCGGAAGAGGAAAACCCGGCGCTCGGCTGGCGGGCCATCCGCCTGTCGCTCGACCGGCCGGGCCTCCTGCGCACGCAGCTGCGCGCCATGCTGCGCGCGGCGGCGGGGGCCGATCTCCGGCTCATGCTGCCGATGGTGACCGAGGTTTCCGAGCTGAAGGAGGTCCGTGATCTCCTTCAGAAGGAAATCCAGCGCCAGTCGAAGATCGGCGAGCAGCTGCCGAAGAAATTGCAGTTCGGTGCCATGCTCGAAGTGCCGTCTTTGCTCTGGCAGATGGACGAGCTGATGGCCGAGGTGGATTTCGTCTCGGTCGGCTCGAACGATCTCTTCCAGTTCGCCATGGCCGTCGACCGCGGCAATGCCCGTGTGTCGGACCGTTTCGACACGCTCGGCCGCCCATTCCTGCGTATCCTGCGCGATATCGTGCGCGCCGGCGAACGCAACGACACGTCGGTCACGCTTTGCGGTGAGATGGCGAGCAAGCCGATCTCAGCCATGGCGCTGCTGGGCATCGGCTTCCGCTCCGTCTCGATGTCGCCGGCCGCCATCGGCCCGGTCAAGTCGATGCTGCTTTCGCTCGATGCCGGCAAGCTCGAGGCGTTGTTGATGCCGGCAATCGACGATACGAAGCCGACGGCCTCGATTCGCCAGATCCTCACCGACTTCGCGGCCGAGAACGGCATTCCGCTTTAAAGAAATGATTGGAGTTTGAACGGTGGCGAAGCTTCCCGTTGAAAAAATGCGCGAACTCGAACGCCGTTTCGGCGAGATCGAGGCACGCATGTCGGCGGGCCCGGATTCGGAGACCTATGTGCGGCTCGCCTCGGAATATTCCGAGCTCCAGCCGGTCGTGACGAAAATCCGCGAATACCAGAAGGTCGATGGCGAAATCGCCGACCTCGAAGCCCTGTTGAACGACAAGACGACCGACCGCGAGATGCGTGATCTCGCCGAGATGGAGCTGCCGGACCTAAAGGAACGCCTCGAGGGTCTCGAAAAGGAGATGCAGATCCTGCTTCTCCCCAAGGATGCGGCTGACGAGAAGAGCGCGATCCTGGAAATCCGCGCCGGCACGGGCGGTTCGGAAGCAGCCCTTTTTGCCGGAGATCTCTTCCGCATGTACGAGCGCTACGCCGCCGCGCACAACTGGAAGGTCGAGGTTCTCTCCTCCAGTGAGGGGGAGGCGGGCGGCTTCAAGGAAATCATCGCGACCATCACGGGGCGCGGCGTCTTCGCCAAGCTGAAGTTCGAATCCGGCGTGCATCGCGTTCAGCGCGTGCCGGAGACCGAGGCGAGCGGGCGCATCCATACCTCGGCGGCGACGGTGGCGGTGTTGCCGGAGGCGGAAGAGATCGATATCGAAATCCGCCCGGAAGACATCCGTATCGATACGATGCGCTCCTCGGGCGCCGGCGGCCAGCATGTCAACACGACCGACTCGGCCGTGCGCATCACCCACCTGCCGACCGGCCTTGTCGTCACCAGCTCTGAAAAGTCGCAGCACCAAAACCGCGCCAAGGCCATGCAGGTGCTGCGCTCTCGGCTCTACGATATCGAGCGCCAGCGCGCCGACAGCGAACGTTCCGCCGACCGCAAGAGTCAGGTCGGCTCGGGTGACCGGTCCGAGCGCATCCGCACCTACAATTTTCCACAGGGCCGCGTAACGGATCACCGCATCAACCTGACGCTCTACAAGCTCGACCGCATGATGGTCGGTGAGATCGACGAGATCGTCGATGCGCTGGTGGCCGATTATCAGGCGGGCCAGCTCGCCCAGCTCGGCGAACAGGGCCGATGAGCGGCGCGACGCTCGCCGAGGTTCTGGCCGCGGCGCGGCGTCGGCTGGCGGATGGCGGTATTGCGGATGCGGCGCAGGATGCGCGTGCCCTGGTTTGCGGCATCCTCAAGCTTTCCTCGACGGCGATCCTTACCGAGGGGGCTCGCGTTCTGGGCGCTGCCGAACAGTCGGCCGTCGAGGCGGCTGTTGCCCGCCGCGTGGCGCGAGAACCGGTTCATCGTATCCTTGGCCACCGCGCCTTTTCCCGGCTCGATCTTGCGCTTTCGCCCGAAACGCTGGAGCCGCGTCCGGATACGGAAGTGCTTGTCGATACGCTCGTGCCTTATGTGCAGAAATTCGTTGCCGAAACGGGGGGCTGCCGCATTCTCGATCTCGGCACGGGCACCGGGGCGATTTGCCTCGCACTGCTCGATCTCGTGCCGGGCGCAAAAGGGGTGGGGGCGGATCTTTCGGCGGGTGCCCTTGAAACGGCGAAACGCAATGCCGACATCAATGGTGTCGCCGATCGCTTCGAAGCGATCGAGAGCGACTGGTTTGCAGCCATAACCGGGGCCTTCGACATCATCGTGTCAAATCCGCCCTATATCGTGCGTTCCGTGGTCGGAACGCTGGGCGACGAGGTCCGGCTCTTTGATCCAATTCTGGCACTGGATGGCGGCGAAGACGGGCTTGATGCCTATCGCGCCATAGCTGCCGGGGCAGGCGATCACCTCAAGGAAAACGGCCTGGTGGCTTACGAAATCGGCTATGATCAGAAGGACACGGTGACCGCAATCATGTGCGAAAAAGGTTTTTCGCGGATCGAAGCGGTGGCTGATCTCGGTGGCAATGACCGGGTGCTTGTCTTTGAAAAATTGCCGGTTTTTTGACGTTTTGCTGCATGTGCGCAGCAATTTCCTTGGGCCTGAAGAAAAGGCTTGGAATTGTGAAGGAAGCGGGCTAGGTTGCGGCCACGCACTGGGCAAGCGGTCATGACACAGAGATTCGTTCCTGCATGACCCCGATCGAGGATTGCTCTCTCGAAGAGTTGATAGGGTTGAAGACTGCCCTGTGCGGGTACCTGTTAATTTAACGTCTTACGGCGACAGGACCACCCACCGGCGTGGTTTGCCCGCGGGTAAGGATGCTTGATTTGGCATGGCCGGATCAAGCGTGCAGACACATGATCATCCAGACACGATACGTTAGGTGAGTGAAATATGAGGCCAGGACAGCAAAACAAGCGCGGCCGCGGGCGTAACAACAATAATAATAACAACAACAATAACAGCAATAACCACAACAACCACCGCAAGGGCGGCAATCCTCTGACGCGGACCTACGACAGCTCGGGTCCGGACGTGAAGATCAGGGGTACGGCCCAGCACATCGCCGAGAAGTATTCGACGCTTGCACGCGACGCCCAGAGCGCCGGCGACCGCGTCATGGCGGAAAACTATCTGCAGCACGCCGAGCACTACAACCGCATCATCGCGGCAGCGCAGGCGCAGATGCAGGAACGCTACCCGCGTGACGAGCGCGCCGACAATGTCGAGCGCAACGAGGATAATGACGGTTACGATCGCGATCAGGACGATGGCGATGCAGCACCCGTGGAAGAGTCGGCACCCGTTGCCGCGGCGCCTGTCGTCAAGCCTGCGCCGAAGCCGGCGCCCAAGCCGGTCGTCGAGCAACCGGTCATCGATGGATCCGGCCCTCAGCCGGTCATCGACGGAACGCCGGCCGAAGTCGCGCTTGAAGAAGAAGCCGCAGCGCCTGCCGGTCGCGCACCGCGCCGCCGCAGCAATACGCCGCGTCCGCGCCGCCCGCGTCGTGGCGAAGGTCAGGCTGCAGGTGAAGACGGTGCATCGTCCGGCGACGATTCTCCGGCGCTCGAGCCCGCTTCGGAGTAACGAAGCGCGTGTCAGAACCATCAGGAACCCGGCCTTGTGCCGGGTTCTTGCGTTTACGCAGGTCGCTTGGAAAAATATCAGCTAGGGCTCGCGGCGATCCTTTAATTCGCAAATGTCCTCCACCATATTCCTTTCAGGCGGTTGACCGGTCGCAAGGCCGGCGCGCCGCAAGCATGAAAGGTTCGCCTTGATGGGAGCCTATCTTCAAATCGTCGACCGGTGCCTGAAGGGCCGGCCGAGTCCTGGAGGCCTATATGAACATTGAAAAATATTCCGAACGCGTGCGTGGATTCCTGCAGTCCGCCCAGACCAAGGCGCTGGCCGATGGCCATCCGCAGTTCACGCCTGAACATGTGCTGAAAGTGCTGCTCGACGACGAGCAGGGCATGGCCGCATCGCTCATCGAGCGGGCCGGCGGCAATGCGCGCGATGCGCGGATGGCCAATGACGCTGCCCTTGCCAAACTGCCGAAAGTTTCCGGCGGCAACGGCCAGGTCTATCTCTCGCAGCCGCTCGCCAAGGTTTTCTCCACCGCCGAAGACGCCGCCAAGAAGGCCGGCGACAGCTTCGTAACGGTCGAACGCCTGCTTCTGGCGCTTGCCATCGAAAAATCTGCCGAGACCTCGGGCATTCTGGCGAAAGCCGGCGTGACCGCCGCCAAGCTCAACCAGGTCATCAATGACATCCGCAAGGGCCGCACCGCCGATACGGCGAGCGCCGAGCAGGGTTTCGATTCGCTGAAGAAATTCGCCCGTGACCTGACCGCCGATGCGCGCGAAGGCCGCCTTGACCCTGTCATCGGCCGCGACGACGAAATTCGCCGCACGATCCAGGTCCTGTCGCGCCGCACCAAGAACAACCCGGTTCTGATCGGTGAACCCGGCGTCGGCAAGACGGCGATCGCCGAGGGGCTTGCGCTGCGCATCGTCAATGGCGACGTGCCGGAAAGCCTCAAAGAGAAGAAGCTGATGGCGCTCGACATGGGCGCGCTGATCGCCGGTGCGAAATATCGCGGTGAATTCGAGGAGCGCCTGAAATCCGTTCTTGCCGAAGTGCAGGCGGAAGACGGCGAGATCATCCTGTTCATCGACGAGATGCACACACTGGTCGGCGCCGGCAAAGCGGACGGGGCGATGGACGCCTCCAACCTGCTGAAGCCCGCGCTTGCCCGCGGCGAGCTGCACTGCGTCGGCGCGACCACGCTCGACGAATACCGCAAGCATGTCGAGAAGGACGCGGCCCTTGCCCGCCGGTTCCAACCCGTCATGGTGGACGAGCCGACCGTCGAGGATACGATCTCGATCCTGCGCGGCCTGAAGGAAAAGTACGAGCAGCATCACAAGGTCCGGATCTCCGATTCGGCTCTCGTTGCCGCCGCGACGCTTTCCAACCGCTACATCACGGATCGCTTCCTGCCGGACAAGGCGATCGACCTGATGGACGAAGCCGCCTCGCGGCTGCGCATGCAGGTCGATTCCAAGCCGGAAGAGCTCGATGAACTCGATCGCCGCATCATCCAGTTGAAGATCGAGCGCGAGGCCCTGAAGAAGGAAACCGACCGCTCGTCGCAGGATCGCCTCGAAAAGCTCGAGATCGATCTTGCCGCGCTGGAAGAGGAAGCCGATGCGCTGACGGCCCGCTGGCAGGCGGAAAAGTCGAAACTCGGCCGCGCCGCCGACTTGAAGCGTCAGCTCGACGAGCTGCGCAACGAGCTTGCCATTGCCCAGCGCAAGGGTGAATTCCAGCGCGCCGGCGAGTTGGCCTACGGCATCATCCCGAAGCTCGAGAAAGAGCTTGAGGATGCCGAAGGCCGTGATGCCGAAGACGTCGATCCGATGGTGCAGGAGGTCGTGACCCCCGACAACATCGCCCATGTGGTCTCCCGCTGGACGGGCATTCCCGTGGACAAGATGCTGGAAGGCGAACGCGACAAGCTGCTGCGCATGGAAGACGAACTCGCCAAATGGGTCGTCGGCCAGGGCGATGCCGTTCAGGCGGTGTCGCGTGCCGTTCGCCGTGCCCGTGCCGGCCTGCAGGATCCGAACCGGCCGATCGGCTCGTTCATTTTCCTTGGGCCCACCGGTGTCGGCAAGACGGAGTTGACCAAGGCGCTCGCCCGCTTCCTGTTCGACGACGAGACGGCGATCCAGCGTATGGACATGTCGGAATACATGGAGAAACACTCCGTGGCCAGGCTGATCGGTGCGCCTCCCGGCTATGTCGGCTATGAGGAAGGTGGTGCGCTCACCGAGTCCGTCCGCCGCCGGCCTTATCAGGTCGTGCTGTTCGACGAGATCGAGAAGGCGCATCCGGATGTCTTCAACGTGCTCCTGCAGGTTCTCGACGACGGCCGCCTGACCGATGGCCAGGGCCGCACCGTCGATTTCCGCAACACGATGATCATTATGACGTCTAACCTCGGTGCGGAATATCTGACGGCGCTCGGCGAGAACGAGGACAGCGATACGGTTCGCGACCAGGTGATGGATGTCGTGAAGACGGCATTTCGTCCGGAATTCCTGAACCGCGTCGACGAGATCATCCTGTTCCATCGCCTGAAGCGGTCGGAAATGGGCGCGATCGTCGATATCCAGCTGGCACGGCTGCGCAAGCTGCTCACCGATCGCAAGATCGTTCTCGATCTCGACGAGGAGGCCGTGCACTGGCTGGCCGAGAAGGGATACGACCCGGTCTATGGTGCCCGTCCGCTCAAGCGGGCGATCCAGAAGCACCTGCAGGATCCGCTGGCGGAGAAGATCCTCTCGGGCGATATTCTCGACGGTTCGACCGTCAAGGTGACGGCCGGTTCCGACCGGCTGCTCTTCTCGCCGCGCAATGCCGCGGTGAACAAGGCCGCCTAAGCCGGCAATGTCAAAAAAGAAGCGCGGGTCCTGGCCCGCGCTTTTTTGTTTTAGTGGGTTTCGGCAACTTGTGTCGGGTCGCCGCGGCCGAGCAGGTCGTCGATGCGCTTGCGCTCGGTCTCGAACTGGGCCAGCGCCTTGCCTTCCAGCGATTTACCGCCAGGCAGGCGGATTTTCAGTGCATCCACCTTGTTGCGGTTTACGATCAATTCGTAGTGCAGATGCGGGCCGGTCGAAAGGCCGGTCGTGCCGACGAAGCCGATCACCTGGCCCTGCCGCACCTTCGCGCCGACCTTTACACCCTTGGCGATGGCGCTCTGGTGATTATAAGAGGAAACATAGCCATTGGCGTGGCGGATCAGCGTCTGGTTGCCGTAGCCGCCTGAATCCCAGCCAGCCTTTTCGACCACGCCGTTGCCGGCCGCAATGATCGGCGTGCCGCGCGGCGCGGCCCAGTCCACGCCGGTATGCATGCGCGAGAAGCCGAGGATCGGGTGGCGGCGCATGCCGAAACCGGAGCGGAATGTGCCGTTCGGAACCGGGTTGCGCAGCAGGAACTGGCGAATGCTTTTGCCGTCTTCGTCGTAATAGTCTACTGAATCGTCTTCCGGGTTCTGGAAACGGTAGACCCGGGTTTCCGAGTCGCCAAACTTGGCGTCGAGGAAGAGGATTTCCGAATCCTCCGTCGCCAGGCCCTTTTCATCGGTCACCGAGAAAAAGGCCTCGAGCGAGTCCGTTGGACGAAGCTGTGCCTGGAAATCGACATTGCTGGCGAGAACGCGAATGATTTCCGCCGTCATGTCTTGGCCCATGCCGTAAGATAGCGCGGCACGATAGATGCCGTCATAGACGCGCGGCAGATCACGGCCGGCGATGATGGTCGGCCGGTCGTCGGCATCGAAGGCGGTGGCCACGGCATCGAGCACGGGCGGTTCGGCGCCGCTGACGAAGCGGCCGGAATCATCGAGTGCGGCTGTCACGACATGGTGCCCGCGCGAATAGACGCTGGCGCGCACGATGCTGGCTTCCTTGCCCTGTTGCGAAATGCAGATGCGCAGAACATCGCCTTCCGCGAGCTGCTTGCTGCCTAACTGGCCCTCGAGATAGGCCGAGAGATCTTCGGCCTGGGCCTTGGTATAGCCCGCGGCCGTCATGATCTCGGTGATATCGGCCGAGGCACGAACCGGAATGACGTCGTCGGCATATTCGGTATCGTCAGGGGTCGCCGTATCGAAGTTCGAAACGCTCATGTTCTCTTCGACCACACGCGCCGTCAGCCCCTGCAGCAGGTCGAGGTCGGATCCCTCGGACGCAAAGCGCTGCGGATCGACATAGTAGAGGGAGGCGACTTGCGTATCGCCGTCCGTCAGGACGGAACCGTTGGTGCGAACATTCTCCTCGACCTCTTCGATGGACATCTGGTCGGCATAGTCGAGCGCCGAGCCGCCGGTCGGGAAGGCGTCGGTCTGCAAGGCCACTTCGGATTCGACATCCGAACCATAGATCGTGCCCATGCGCGGAGCCGATGCCGCATCCTTGCCGTTGGTCGAGAAAATCGCCAGCGGATCGAAGCGCGGGTAGTCCTCGGTCGTTGCGTGATTAGCGGCGAGTGCCATCTTCACATGCGCGAAAGGCTGGCGTCGCACCACTTCCTTCTGGCCGTCATGGATCATGGTGGAGATTTCCATGATCTTCTTGTCGGCGGGTTTGGCGACGATGGCGGGCTCCAGCACGCGTTCCCCGCGTTTGGCTGTTTCGCCGGTCTTGTTCGTTTGGTTGGCCGTCCCAATCGCGGCATAGGCTTCTGCCGGAATGGCAAGCTGCTGGCGACCGTCGAGGGCGGCAAAAAGAGCGACGCCCATCAGAATGGAAGAGGTGATGCCGGTCAGGAAGGTGCCGGACAGCCAGCGCAGCGAAATCTCGCGACGGTCGGGCGCCTTGCGCCCGTCGGCGAGGATCGGCGGTTCATTGCCGAGGGATCGGATCATGTTCCGGTCGGTGGTCATGCCGATTGCATTCGCCCTGTATTGTCGCTTCAGCGCGGGAAGATGCACGCAGGTATGCTCGTGAGTCAAATCGCGCCGGTTCTTATGCGTCTCTATAGGAGCGCGGATTGTGAAATTCTGAGGGCAGTTTGCCTTGTTTGCGCTTTTTGCAGTGCAAAATCCCGGAAAATCAGGCGTTGCAGTGCGGTAAATAACGGGTAAACGCATTTTCCCGAAGATTTTTTCAAAAAAGTGTCACATCGCTGTTGACGGCCTGAAAGTGTGGGCCTATAACCCGGCCATCGAACGAGAGCGGCGGCGCTTCTGGCGGCCGACGAACTCGCTCTAAGGTTTCCTGATGGAGCTGGTGAGAATAGGGCCTGATTTGGT
>NZ_QWBU01000014.1 GCF_003432075.1 Shinella sp. WSJ-2
TCATGGCGTTCGGGAAGTTCCACGGCGTGATCGCCGCCACGACACCGATCGGCTGCTTCATCACGAGGATGCGCTTGTCCTTCTGGTGACCGGGCACGATGTCGCCATAGAGGCGACGGGCCTCTTCGGCGAACCATTCGACGAAGCTTGCGCCATAGACGATCTCGCCGGTGGCTTCCGCCAGCGGCTTGCCCTGTTCCATGGTGAGGATACGGCCGAGATCGTCCTTATTGTCGATCATCAGCTCGAACCACTTGCGCAGGATGCCCGAGCGTTCCTTGGCGGTCCTCGCCGCCCAGCCCTTCTGGGCTGCCGCGGCCGCATCGATGGCTTCCTTCGTCTCGGCAGCGCCGAGCTTCGGCACGTAACCGACGAGTTCACCCGTCGCCGGGTTCTTCACCGCGATGCCGCTACCATCCGCTTCGATCCAGCGCGTGCCAACCAACGCCGCCGGCCGCAAAAGGCTAGGGTCTTTCAAGGTCATCGGAGTTCTCCCATTTCGCGATGCGTCTCTTCTCGCAGCGTTATATTGCCTCCGCCACCCCTTCGACAATGCGGCAGGCATGCGATTTTGACGCTTCGCGAGACCGGGCGTGGCGTCTAAGGTCGGCATGCTGATTTGACACGAGGCTTACCATGACCCATCCCACCGGACGCTCCGCCGACCACGCCATCGCTCCCATCTTCCTCGACCGCTGGTCGCCCCGCGCCTTCACCGGCGAGGCCATGCCGCAGGACACGCTGCTGTCGTTGTTCGAAGCCGCACGCTGGGCCCCCTCCGCCGCCAATGGCCAGCCCTGGTATTTCGTCTATGGCCATCGCGGCACGGAGGCGTTCCAGACGATCTACGACACGCTCGACGAGGGCAACCAGCGTTGGGCCGACAAGGCTTCCGTCCTCATCGTCATCGTCTCCCAGACGCACCGCAAGAATGCCGCCGGCGAGATGCGCCTGGCCTATACCCATGCTTTCGATACCGGCACCGCCTGGGGCTACCTTGCGCTGCAGGCGGTCCATGCCGGCTATCACGCCCATGGCATGGGCGGCATCGATCGAGACAAGGCAAAAGAGGTTCTCGGCATTCCCGATGGTTTTCGGGTGGAAGCGGCTGTCGCCATCGGCAAGATTGCGCCGAAGGAAACCCTGCCGGACGACCTCCTGAAACGCGAGGTGCCAAGCGGGCGCAAGACAGTCGCTGAGTTCATCTCCGAAGGACGCTTCAACGCGCCCTGATCCGGCCAGCCGAAGCGATGCGATGGACAGAAGAGATGACGGCCGCCTTTGGGCCGCTCTGACGGAGCGGCATCTACCTACTGCCGCTTAGGCTGTCCATCCCGGCCACCGTTTCGGAAAAATGTCCGGTTCTATGCGATATCCGCCGAGACTCGGAAGCCGGCTACCGGGCCTGCAAATACTGTAAGCCGGACCAGCCCGCCGCATGACGGCGGGCTTTCCAATCGTTGTCAGATATCGAGGTTGGCGACGCTCAATGCGTTTTCCTGGATGAAGTCGCGGCGCGGCTCAACCTCGTCGCCCATCAGGCGGGCGAACAGGCCGTCGGCATCGGTCGCATCCGTCACCTTGACCTGTAGCAGCGAGCGGACGTTCGGATCGAGCGTCGTTTCCCAGAGCTGCTCGGCATTCATCTCGCCCAGCCCCTTGTAGCGCTGCATCGACAAGCCCTTGCGGCCGGCTGCGAAGACGGCGTCGAGCAGAGCGCGCGGCCCGGTGAGCTCTACCGTACCATCCTTGCGACGCAGCGTCGGCGGAACCCGGTAGGCGTCCTGGAACCGCGGCGAGAGCTGATCGATATGGCGGGCATCGGCCGAACCGATCAACGCCATGTCGATATGGGCGAACTCCTTGACGCCGCGCACCATGCGCTCGAAGCGCAGGCCGCCATCGCTCGCGACGGACCCGGTCCAGCCGCGTTCCGTCTCCTCGGCGATCAGATCGAGACGGCGGGCAACCTCCTCCGCCTTGGCGGCATAGGCGTCCCGGTCGTGGCTGAGCTCGAGGTTCAGCGCACCGGTGATCGCTGCCTGCTCGACGATCGAGCGGCTGTAGCGCGAATGCAGACCATCGATCAGCGTGCGCAGGCGCAGTGCATCCTGGATCAGCTCGCGGATATCCTGTCCGGCGCGCACCTCGCCGGAGCCCAGCTCCAGCGTCGCATCGTCGAGGCCGGCATTGATCAGGTACTCTTCCAGCGCCTTTTCATCCTTCAGGTACTGGCTCGATTTGCCGCGCGCCACCTTATAGAGCGGCGGCTGGGCGATATAGAGATGGCCACGTTCGATCAGTTCCGGCATCTGGCGGAAGAAGAAGGTGAGCAGCAGGGTACGAATGTGCGCGCCGTCGACGTCGGCGTCCGTCATGATGATGATCTTGTGGTAACGCAGCTTGTCGGCGTTGAACTCGTCCTTGCCGATCGACGTGCCGAGCGCGGTGATCAGCGTACCGATTTCCTGGCTGGAGAGCATCTTGTCGAAGCGGGCGCGCTCGACGTTCAGGATTTTTCCACGCAGGGGAAGAATGGCCTGGTTTTCACGCGAACGGCCCTGTTTGGCCGAACCGCCTGCGGAATCACCCTCGACGAGGAAGACTTCGGACTTGGCCGGATCGCGTTCCGAGCAGTCGGCGAGCTTGCCGGGCAGCGAGGAGATATCGAGCGCGCCCTTGCGACGCGTCAGTTCGCGCGCCTTGCGGGCGGCTTCGCGGGCGGCGGCGGCCTCGACGACCTTACCGACGAGGATCTTCGCATCCGCCGGATGCTCTTCGAACCAGGTGGAGAGCGCTTCGTTGACAAGGTTTTCGACGACCGGGCGCACTTCCGAGGAGACGAGCTTGTCCTTGGTCTGCGAGGAGAATTTCGGATCGGGAACCTTTACCGACAGCACCGCCGTCAGGCCTTCACGGCAATCCTCGCCCTGCAACGTCACCTTTTCGCGCTTCATGATGCCGGATGTATCGGCATAGGAGACGACCTGGCGCGTCAGTGCGCCGCGGAAACCCGCCATATGCGTGCCGCCATCGCGCTGCGGTATGTTGTTGGTGAAGCAGAGCACATTTTCGTGGTAGCTGTCGTTCCACCACATGGCGACTTCGACCGTGATGCCGTCCTTCTCGCCGCGGATGGCGATCGGCTTATCGACGAGGGCCTTCTTGGCGCGGTCGAGATAGGTCACGAAGGCTTCGAGGCCGCCTTCGTACATCAGCTCGTCCTGCTTGATATCCGAATGGCGGCGATCCGTCAGCAGGATGCGCACGCCGGAATTCAGGAAGGCGAGTTCGCGCAGGCGGTGTTCCAGCGTCGAATAGACGAATTCGATGTTGGAGAAAGTTTCGGTGGACGGAAGGAAGGTCACTTCCGTGCCGGTCTCGCTGCCGCATTCGCCCGTTACCACCAGCGGACCGTCGGCAACGCCGTGCGTGAAGCTCATCTCGTGGATTTTGCCGGCGCGGCGGATCTTCAGCTTCAGCTTGACCGAGAGCGCGTTCACCACCGAAACGCCCACGCCGTGCAGACCGCCGGAGACCTTGTAGGAATTCTGGTCGAACTTACCGCCGGCATGCAGCTGGGTCATGATGACCTCGGCCGCCGAGACACCCTCTTCCTTGTGGATGTCGGTCGGGATGCCGCGGCCGTTGTCCGTCACGGTTACCGAGCCGTCCGCATTGAGCGTGACCGTCACGATATCGGCATGGCCGGCCAGCGCCTCGTCGATCGCGTTGTCGACGACCTCATAGACCATGTGATGCAGACCCGAGCCGTCATCGGTGTCGCCGATATACATGCCTGGGCGCTTGCGCACGGCATCGAGGCCCTTCAGGACCTTGATCGAATCTGCGCCATACTCGGCCGGGCCGTTTTCGGTCTCGGGTGTGTCAGTCATATAAACGTCTTTCCAGAAGTTTCGCGGCCAGAAGTTTCGCAGACAGCGGGACGCGGCGAATCACCGCTTTCCATGTCTTGGAATATAGGGATTCTGGCCCCAAGTTCCAAATCCGAGCGCCATAAAGGCGGCAGAAATCAGGGGATCGTCAGGGTTTTACCCGGTTATTGCACGCTTTTTCGAGAATGCCGGCAAGGCGGCGCACAGTCTCGGGCGGCAGGTTGCCGATTTCGGCCGCAACACGGTTGGCAAAGGCCGTATATTCCGGCGGCAGGCCCGATGTATCGACCACCACGCGAGGGTCGGAAATCTGCGCGATGCGGAACAGTTCTTCCGCCTCGTCCCAGATGACGTTGAAGTAGCCGGCGACGCGCTGCAGGAAATCGAAGCTCGGCATGCCGCGCTTGCCATGCTCGAGCGCCGAGAGATAGGCCGGGCTGACGCCAAGCGCCCCTGCCATCTCCTTCTGCGAAACGCCCTTGCGATCGCGCAGATGGCGCACCGCCTTGCCGAAGGGCGTCGTCATCGCTTCTCTCCCGGCAGGCGGGCGAGGCGGACATAGAGCGCGCCCTCGCCGCCATGGTTACGGGCAGCGGGCTCGTAGGAGGAGATCAGTGGGCGGAATTCCGGCAGCGAGAACCATAGAGGCACCGCGCGCTTCAAGGCGCCTTCGCTGCCGAGCGAGGTGCCTTTGCCGGTGATGACGAGCACATGGCGCAGGCCGCGCTCATGCGCCTTAATAAGGAAACCGAGCAGGAAGCCATGCGCCTCGCTCTGGATCATGCCGTGCAGGTCGATGCGGGCTTCCAGCGCCAGGCGACCCTTGGCGATCTTGCGCTTGACGGGCCGTTCCAGCGGATGGTGCTTGGTGTCCTTGCCGCGTCCGATGGTGAGCGCGATGCCTTCGGCGACCGGCTGGTCGGCCTTGACCTTCTTCGGCTCGGGCGCTTTTTCTTCCTGGGCCTTCTCAGCGAAGACAGCCTCGAATTCCGTCAAGGCATCAAGCTTGCCCGGCATGGCCCGCGTCGAGCGCGCCACCTTGCCCCAGAGGATGCGGTCCTCGCTGGTGAGCGCCTTATCCCTGGGCATGGAGGTAGCGCTCCGCTGCCGCCTTCGGGATGAGGATATGGAAGGTCGCGGTATTGCGGACATTGCCCGCCAGCGCGCCGGCCGCGTCTCCCGATCCGGTAAAGATATCGCCGCGTGCCGGGCCGACGATGGCCGTGCCCGTATCGAGGGCCAGCATCAGCCGGCGGAAGGGTTTACCGCCGTCCATATGGGTCAGACTGTCGCTCGAAATGAAGAAGGGCAGGCCGAAGGTGTGGATCAGGCGATCGACCGCAAGCGAGCGGCCGGCGATCAGCGGCACCTTCGCAGCCGCGATTGGACCCAGCGCCAGCCCTTCGACCGCCGCCTCCTTGAAAAAGATGAAGGAGCGATTGTGCCACAGCATGGCATCCACCTGATCCTCATGCCGCGCCAGCCAGTCGCGGATCGAGGCCATGGAAACGGTGGCGGCGTCGATCTCGCCGCGCTCGATCAGGAGCTTGCCGATTGGCGAGAAAGGATGGCCGGTCTTGGCCGCATAGGTGATGCGCTTCACCGATCCGTCGGGATAGACGAGCCGCGCCGCGCCCTGCACATGGGCGAAGAACACATCGACCTTCGAGCGGGCATAGGCGATTTCGAGGCCGCGGCCATCGAGATAACCGCGCTCGATGTCGCCCCGGTCGGGGTGTTCGACGATGTCGCCGTTCTTCAGCAGGCCGAAGGCGTAGCCCTGCGGATAGCCGTCCGGCCGGTTGGCGTCATCGATATCGACGAGATCGTCGGGCCGGCGGTAGAAGGGATAGCGGTAATCGGCATCCGGCTCGGCCTTCACCGCCACTTCCGGCTCATAGAAGGCCGTGACGAAGCCGGCGGAACCGTCCGCCTTCTCGATCCGGAACGGCACGCAGTGCGCCTCGAAGAAAGCGCGCACGGCGGCGGCCCCCTCTGGCTTCTCGGCCGCTGCCGCATCCAGCAACGTCAAAAGCTCGCCGGCGGTGATGCCGAGCGAGCCCGTCTTATAGGCTTTGACGTTGCGGATGTGATCGCGACAGCGGAACATGCCCGCCATCAGCGGCGACGGATCGTCCTCGCCCCAGCCGGGAAGCGCCGAAAACCGGGCCGGAACCAGGCGATAGTCCATGGGCGTGCCTCGCTCAGCCTTCCGATTCGGTGGCGATCAGCTTCCAGTTCGGATCGCGCGAGCGGATATCGCGGGCGAAGGTCCAGAGGTCGTTGACCTCGGCCACCGTCTCCGCATCGCCATCGATCAGCGCGCCGGCCTTGTCATAGGTGGCGGAGATCAGCTGGCTGACGATGCGCAGCGTCACATTGGCCTCGCTGTCCTTGACCTCGGCGCCGACCAGATCGGCTTTCTCGATGCCGACGAAGGTGGAGCGGACGACTTCGCCCTTGCTCTCGCGCTCGGAGATCGCGGCGTCAAAGCCTTCATAGACTTCGCGCGACAGAAGGTTCTTCAGCGTCTTGCGGTCGCCATCGGCGAAGGCGACGACGATCATCTCATAGGCCATGCGGGCGCCGTTGACGAATTCCTTCGGATTGAAGGAAGGATCAGTCTTGACCAAAGCGCGCAGCTGCTCGTTGAGCGGGGTGCCGGCCGGCGTGAACGCATCGATGGCAGCGTAGGGATTTTCCTCCTCGTCGGCATCGCGCTTGGGCAGCGTCACCACCTTGCCGCGATCGGCCGAATCAGCCTCGGCGGCGGTCTCGCGCTTCGAATAGGGATCGAAGGGCGGGCGCTCGCTGCCGGTGCGGCGGCCAAGCACGCTGCGCAATTGCAGGAAGATGACCACCGCAGCCACGAGGAAGAAAATCGTTACAAAGTCGAATGAGCCCATTATCGATCCGCTGCGGTTTCTGTTTTTTGTTCCTTTTCCATATAGTCCGCAAACCCGGATCATTCAAATGGCGATGACGTGAATGCGGCGAAGACGCGCGGATGGCTCGCCGGCAGTATCGAACGGCGCAATTCTGTGCGAGATTGGAACGGCATGCTGAGAATCCTTCTTCCCCTCTTCTTTCTTCTCCTGCCTTTGGCGGAGATTGCCTGTTTCATTCTCGTTGGACGGCGCATCGGCCTTCTGCCGACGCTCTCGCTCGTCATCCTCTCCGCCGTCGCTGGCATCGTGCTGATGCGCATCCAGGGCTTCGGCGTGCTGACACGGCTGAGGCGGTCCGGCCAGGACGGCCGCGCACCAGGCAAGGAACTGCTCGACGCGGCCATGATCCTGATTGCCGGCATCCTGCTTCTCATTCCCGGTTTCCTCAGCGATATCGTCGGCCTTGCGCTATTCCTGCCGCCGGTCCGGACCTTTCTCTGGAACCGGCTGATGCGCAACGTCGTTATCGTCAATGTCGGCGGCATGCGTCCCGGCCGCGAACAGCCGCAGACCGGGCCTCAGCGCACCATCGATCTCGACGAAAACGATTTTCATCGCGGCGACCGGCCCTAGGCCCCGGGTTGTAAGGCCCGGGCTGAAATGCTAGATGGCCTGACTTTCCAGAGTCTCCAAGGATACTTTCCATGACCGAAGCAGCAACCGAGACCAACGGCGCAAGCCCGTCGCTCAACATCCTGGCGCAGTATGTGAAGGACTTCTCCTTCGAAAACCCGGGTGCTCCGCGGTCGCTGCAGGCGCGCGACAAGGCTCCGGCCATCAATATCAGCGTTAATGTCAACGCCAATCCGCTCTCCGAGACCGACTTCGACGTCATCCTCTCGCTGAACGCCGAAGCCAAGGATGGCGACAAGGTCCTGTTCAACGCCGAGCTCGCCTATGGCGGCGTCTTCCGTGTCACGGGCTTCCCGCAGGAGCACATGCTGCCGGTTCTCTTCATCGAGTGCCCGCGCCTGCTCTTCCCCTTCGCCCGCCAGATCATTTCCGACGCCACCCGCAACGGCGGCTTCCCGCCGCTGATGATCGACCCGATCGATTTCGCCCAGATGTTCTCCCAGCGCATGGCGGAAGAACAGGTCAAGGCAAAGGTTCAGGCCAACTAAGCCGAACTGCGAAATCCCAGACAAAGACGCCCGGCCACTTGCTGACCGGGCGTTTTCTTTGCGCAGAAGATTGGGTACAGAAGATAATGAGCCGGATTCAGGCGCCGTATTTCGCCCAGATCGCCTTGCCGCCCATCTTGTCCACCATCGCATTGTGCGCGGCCTGCTCGGCTTCCGTCACCCGGGGCGCCAGCGGTCGTGGGCGAATGCCGAGCGGCTGGATCACTTCGTCTTCATTCTCGACCAGCGTCTTGCGGCCGTTTTCCGCCGCACCCAGACCGAGTGCGGCCTGCCGGCCGCCGATCATTTCGATATAAACTTCGGCGAGCAGTTCGGAGTCGAGGAGCGCGCCGTGATATTTGCGGTGCGAATTGTCGATGCCGTAGCGCCGGCAGAGCGCATCGAGCGAGTTCGGCCCCATCGGATGTTTGCGGCGGGCGAGCGCCAGCGTATCCGTCACCTTCTCCTGCAGGATCGGCGGGCGGCCGAGCCGGTCGAGCTCGGCATTGATGAAGCCCATGTCGAAGTTGGCATTGTGCGCCACCCAGCGGCCTTCGCCGAAGAACTCGAGGATCTGCTCGACCACCTCGGCAAAGGACGGCTTGTCCTTCAGCGATTCGTCCGTGATCCCGTGCACGGCAAGCGCATCGGGATGGACCTTGCGATCACCCGGATTGATATAGAGATGCAGGGTGCGGCCGGTCGGGAAATGGTTCTCCAGCTCGACGCCGCCGATTTCGATGACGCGGTCGAGTTTGTTGTCGAGGCCGGTGGTTTCCGTATCGAAGATGATCTCGCGCATCAGTCCCGCTCTTCTCTCAAGGTTTCAATCACCTCTTCCACCTGTTTGCGCGCCGCTTCAAGCCCCGCGTCGGTATGGACGATGAAATCCGCCCGCGCCCGCTTTTCAGCATCGGGCATCTGGCGGGAGAGGATAAGCGTAAATTTCTCCTCGGTCATATCGGGCCGCGAGAGCACGCGGCGGCGCTGCGTTTGCGCATCACAGGTGACGACCACGACCTTGTCGACCCGCTTTTCACCGCCGGTTTCGTAGAGAAGCGGGATATCGAGCACGACGAGGGTTGATCCCTTCTCCCGTTCTGTTTCCAAAAAAGCCGTTTCGCGCGCCCGCACCAAGGGATGGATCACCGCTTCCAGCTCTCGGAACCGCTCCGGCGCCTGCGCCAGAATGGCGGAGAGAACCTTCCGGTCGATCACGCCACCCCTGAGCGCTTCGGGAAAAAGCGCTGCGACCGGAGCCACGGCCTCCTTGCGATAGAGATCATGCACCGTCGCATCGGCATCATGCACCGGCACGCCGAGATCGCGGAACATTCCCGCGGTCGTCGACTTGCCCGTCCCGATCGATCCGGTGAGGCCGAGCACGATCATCCATGTTTCTCCATATCCGCAAGGATCAGCTGGCGCAGCGCTTCATCCACCATCGGGCGCACGCCGAACCATTTTTCAAAGCCGGGGGCCGCCTGATGCAACAGCATGCCGAGACCATCAACCACGGCAAAACCCTGATCGACCGCCTGGCGCAGAATCGGCGTGATCAGCGGCACATAGACGATATCGGTGACGACGGCGCCGTTTGCCAGCGGCGAGAAATCGAATTCCGGCGCTTCGTCGCCATCCATGCCGAGCGAGGTCGTGTTGACGAACAAGCCGGCCCCTTTCATCACCTCCGGCAGCGCCACCATGGCATGGGCATGCACCTTCGCACCGAAGCGGTCGGCAAGCTCCTGCGCCCGCGCCAGGGTGCGGTTGACCACATGGATTTCGCCGACACCGCGATCGCGCACCGCCTGGATGATCGCGCGGCTGGCTCCGCCGGCACCGAGGATCACGGCCCGATCGGTCTTGTCCCAACCCGGCGCCGTCGCATCGAGATTGGCGAGGAAACCGTAGCCATCCGTGTTGGTGGCGTGAAGCGCGCCGTGCTCTAGCCAGAGCGTGTTGGCGGCACCCAGCTCCTTGCTCAACGCATCCGGCCGGTCGGCGAGCTTGAACGCCATCTCCTTATGCGGAATGGTGACATTGCCACCAACGAAGCCGGATTCACCGCTCTTCAGCCGGGATAGGAAGCCGGCGAAATCCTCCGGCAGGACCTCCTGGCGCGTATAGGATCCCTGAAGACCCAGCACAGTCAGCCAATGGCTGTGGATCAGCGGCGAGCGGGAATGTTTGACGGGACAGCCCGTGACAAAGGCATTTCTTAACAATGTTTCACGTGAATCATGCATCGATGGCACCGAGATCGCGAAGCTTAGCCAGCAGCGGAAGCAGCGGCAGGCCGAGAATGGTAAAATAATCGCCGTCGATCCTCTCGAACAGCTGCAAGCCTTCGCCCTCCAGCTGATAGGCGCCGACGCTCGCCAGGATCCTGTCGCCGACGCGCGCCAGATGACGATCGATGAAGGCATCCGATAGCGGCCGCATTGTCAGATGGGCGATGGAAACATGGCTCCACAGGGTTTCGCCATCACGCACCAGCGCGATGCCGCAGTTCAGGGAATGACTGCGACCCGACATCGAAGCAAGGTGCGATTTCGCCTCTGCCATGTCGGCCGGCTTGTGGAACACGCGACCTTCGAGCGACAGGGTCTGGTCCGAACCGATCACCAGCGCGCCGGGATGGCGGCCCGCGACGTCGCGCGCCTTCTCGATCGCCAATGTCTCGGCAACGTCTTGCGGCGAGGGATTTTGCGCGGCAAGGGCCGTTTCCACCGCGCGCTCGTCGATGCGAGCCGCTTCCGAGGTGAAGGCGAGGCCTGCATTTTCCATCAGCATGCGCCGGAACGGGCTTTGCGAGGCAAGGATCAGCGTCATCGATTTCTCCCGATTCATCCTCCCGCGTTACCGGCTCTTCGGGCGAAGAGCAACGATGGCGGCGGCGGTTTCCTCGATGGAGCGGCGCGTAACGTCGATGATCGGCCAATTGTTTCTGGCACAGAGCGCGCGGGCATATTTCAGCTCCTCGGAAATCTGCGCCCGGTCGATATAGTCGTCGCCGCGAAATTCCTGGGTCTGGCCAAGAATTCGGTTCTGCCGCACCTGGGCGATGCGATCCGTCGTGGCGATCAGCCCGACGATCAGCGGCTTGGTCGCCGTCGACAGCCGTTCGGGCAAGGCAACCCCAAGCACGATCGGCACATTGGCCGTCTTGATGCCGCGGTTGGCCAGATAGATGCTCGTCGGCGTCTTCGAAGTACGGCTGATGCCGATCAGGATGACATCGGCCTCATCGAGATCGGCCGGCAGCTGGCCGTCATCATGGTCCATCGTGAAATTCAGCGCTTCGATTCGCGCGAAATATTCCGCGTTCATCACATGCTGGGCGCCTACCCGCCGGCGCGACGGCGCGCCGAGATAGGACTGGAAGAGGTCGATGACCGGTTCGAGCACCGAAACGCAGGGCACGCCCATCTCCCGGCAGCGCTGGTCGATGATGTCGGAAAGCTCGCGGTCGACGATCGTATAAAGCACGATGCCCGGCGCGCCATCGATCGCATCGAGCACCGGCATCAGCTGCTTGCGGTTACGGATCAGCGGATAGACATGCTCGAGCGCCTGCGAGGACTGGAATTGCGCGGCCGCGGCCCTGCCCGCCGCGATCAGCGTCTCGCCCGTCGAGTCCGATATCAGGTGCAGATGGAAGTAATTTTTCGTGCTTTCCACAATATCCTCCGCGCCCTGTTGATGGACTGGGACAGCGGTGAGGTAAAAGCGGGAGGGGTTCGGACGCAAGGGGATAAAGGCGAAGTTTTCCACAATTGGCGGTTTCCGGGAAAGCGATTTCCGCGACATGTGGATAAGACTCATGACACGGCAAAGTGTCGCGCTTCTCCACAGACTATCCACAAGCTGTCAATTTTCAGCCCCACCAGATCATTTTGATTCCATTCGGTGAATCGGCTTTTCCGCGATTTTCGGGTGAAAACAGCTGATGCCTTCGCTGTTTTCCCCAACCCCTGGAACAAAGCAGGACTCATGTGGACAGGATTTAATCCTTGATAGTCACCGACTCTAAGAAATAGAAACCTTCTCTAAGAGATTATTTCTTTATTGGGAGAAGCCCATAGTGAGCGCGAAAAGCCGGAAGATCGTCGATGTCCTGAACGGGAAGACGATCTCTCCCCCTCCCCTGTGGCTGATGCGTCAGGCAGGGCGCTACCTGCCGGAATACAGGGCAACGCGCGCGGAAGCCGGGAGTTTCCTTGATCTCTGTTATTCGCCGGAACTGGCGACCGAAGTGACGCTGCAGCCGATCCGCCGTTATGGCTTCGACGCGGCAATCCTGTTTTCCGACATTCTTGTCATCCCCGATGCATTGAAGCGGAATGTGCGCTTTGAAGAAGGGCATGGACCGCGCCTCGATCCGATCGACGCGGACGGGATCCTCAAGCTCGACGGCAAGGACGTGCTGAAACACCTCCAGCCGGTCATGGAGGCCGTCGGCCGTATCCGCGGTGCCCTGCCCGAGGAAACGACCCTGCTTGGCTTCTGTGGCGCACCCTGGACGGTTGCGACCTATATGATCGCCGGCCACGGCACGCCCGACCAGGCGCCTGCCCGCCTCTTCGCATACAGGGAGCCGAAGGCCTTCGCGCATCTCCTCGACACGCTTGCGGAGCTCTCGGCCGATTATCTCGTCGCGCAGATCGATGCCGGCGCCGATGCCGTGCAGATTTTCGATTCCTGGGCGGGCGTCCTCGGCGAAAAGGAATTTTCGGAATTCGCCATCAAGCCCGTCCGGAAAATCATCGATTCGGTAAAGGCCCGCAGGCCACAGGCCAAGATCATTGCCTTTGCGAAGGGGGCCGGGCTGTTTCTGAAAACCTATCGACAGGCGACACGCGCTGATGCGATCGGCCTCGATTGGTCCGTGCCGCTCGCCTTTGCCGCCGAATTGCAGAAGGATGGCCCCGTTCAGGGCAATCTCGACCCGATGCGCGTCGTGGCCGGCGGTGCGGCATTGGACGAAGGCATCGATGCGATCCTGCAGGCGCTTGGAAACGGTCCGCTGATCTTCAATCTCGGCCACGGCATCACGCCGCAGGCCGACCCCGAGCATGTCACGCGTCTGGTGGCGCGGGTGCGGGGAGAGAACCGATGAGCGAGAAACAGACAGGCGAGAATGCCGGACGACGGGCGCGGTTGCGCGCAGCCGTCGCGCTCGTGATTTTTGCCCTGCTCGCGCTTCTGCTGATCCTCTATCCGCCCGAAAATCTCTATCTCTGGATCAAGGCGCTGCACATCCTGGCCGTGATTTCCTGGATGGCCGGCCTGCTCTACCTGCCGCGTCTTTTCGTCTATCACACCGACGCACCCAAAGGCTCCGCCCAGTCGGAAACCTTCAAGGTCATGGAGGGGCGGCTCTATCGTACGATCATGCAGCCGGCCATGGGGCTTGCCTGGCTGCTCGGCCTCTATCTCGCCTACACCGTCTATGGTTTCCAGGGCGGCTGGCTGCATGCCAAGCTCGCTCTTGTCGTGCTGTTGACAGGCGTCCACCACTATTTCGGCCGCGCGGTAAAAGCTTTTGCCGAAGATCGAAATGAAAAAACCGGCCGCCAATGGCGCATCTGGAACGAGGTACCGGCGCTGCTGATGGTGCTCATCGTCATCATGGCCGTCGTCAAACCGTTCTGAAGCCATTCTTCGAGGCCGAAGTGAGCCTGTTTCGGCCGGAAATGCTCAGGCCGCGCCGCGACAAAACGGACGAAATGCACGAGGCCCCTTGCGACGGCGCACCGGAACCGCTATTTTCCGCGCATCTCATCTTCATGGCATGTGTATTCGTTCAGTGAACTGCACCGTTTTCCCCGCAGTTCGTCCTTGACCCGCACGCCTTTTCCCATCCCGATACCCCGCAGCATGGACCATTCATGGCCGAAATGAAGCTACAAGACCTCAAGAACAAGACTCCGACCGATCTCCTGGCCTTTGCCGAATCACTCGAGGTCGAAAACGCGAGCACGATGCGCAAACAGGAATTGATGTTTGCCATCCTTAAGATGCTGGCGTCGCAGGATGTCGAAATCATCGGTGAGGGCGTGGTGGAAGTGCTGCAGGACGGTTTCGGCTTCCTGCGCTCGGCCAATGCGAATTACCTGCCCGGTCCCGACGATATCTACATCTCGCCGTCCCAGATCCGCCGTTTCTCGCTGAAGACGGGCGATACGGTCGAAGGCCCGATCCGCGGTCCCAAGGAAGGCGAACGTTATTTCGCCCTTCTCAAGGTCAACACGATCAATTTTGACGATCCGGAAAAGATCCGCCATAAGGTCCATTTCGACAACCTGACGCCGCTCTATCCGAACGAGCGCTTCAAGATGGAGCTGGAGATCCCGACTTCGAAGGATCTCTCGCCGCGCGTCATCGATCTTGTCGCCCCGCTCGGCAAGGGCCAGCGTGGCCTGATCGTCGCCCCGCCGCGCACGGGTAAGACCGTTCTCCTGCAGAACATCGCGCATTCGATCACCGCTAACCATCCGGAATGTTACCTGATCGTCCTCCTCATCGACGAGCGTCCTGAGGAAGTGACGGACATGCAGCGCTCGGTGAAGGGCGAGGTTGTTTCCTCGACCTTCGACGAACCGGCGACGCGCCACGTCCAGGTTGCCGAAATGGTCATCGAAAAGGCCAAGCGTCTCGTCGAGCATGGTCGTGACGTTGTCATCCTGCTCGATTCGATCACCCGCCTCGGCCGCGCCTACAACACGGTCGTACCGTCGTCCGGCAAGGTCCTGACCGGCGGTGTCGACGCCAACGCGTTGCAGCGTCCGAAGCGCTTCTTCGGTGCCGCCCGTAACATCGAGGAAGGCGGTTCGTTGACGATCATTGCGACGGCGCTTATCGATACTGGTAGCCGCATGGATGAAGTCATCTTCGAAGAATTCAAAGGCACCGGCAACTCGGAAATCGTGCTGGACCGCAAGGTGGCCGACAAGCGTATCTTCCCGGCCATGGACATCCTCAAGTCCGGCACGCGCAAGGAAGACCTACTTGTCCCGCGCCAGGATCTTCAGAAGATCTTCGTCCTGCGTCGTATCCTTGCGCCAATGGGTACGACCGATGCGATCGAATTCCTTATCGACAAGCTGAAGCAGACGAAGACCAATGGCGATTTCTTCGATTCAATGAACACCTGATTGGTCTCGACTTCCCCGGATTGGTGTGGTCCCGCCGCAAGGTGGGACCATTTTCGTTTAAAGCGGAAATATCGATTCTTTCCCGAAATGATTCGATCGATTCGGATCGGTAACGTTTAACCGGATGATGCTGTGAGCCAGGATACCATCTTTGCCCTGTCGAGCGGGAGCCTGCCTTCGGGTGTGGCGATCATACGGCTGAGCGGCCCGCAATGCCGGTTTGCCGTCGAGGAAACATGCGGCCGTGTCCCGGCGCCCAGATATGCTTCCCTTCTACCGATTCGTGATCGAAACGGTTTATTGCTGGATGAAGGCTTGGTGCTTTTCTTTCCCGGCCCCGCATCCTTCACGGGTGAGGATACCGCCGAATTCCAGATTCATGGCGGCAGGGCCACCGCTAAGGCAGTTCTATCCGCACTGGGAGAACTGCCTGGTCTTCGTACTGCCGAAGCCGGTGAATTCTCCCGTCGCGCCTTCCAGAATGGAAAAATGGATCTCGTGGCGGTGGAGGGATTGGCGGATCTGATCGCCGCCGAGACGGAAATGCAGCGCCGCCTCGCTGCCGAACACGCTTCCGGCCATCTTTCGGTCCTCTACGATTCGTGGGCGAAACGTTTGACGCATGCGCGCGCGATGATCGAAGCGGAGTTGGATTTCGCCGATGAAGATGATGTGCCGGGTTCGATCGCATCGACGATCTGGCAGGATATGCGGCAGCTGCAGCAGGACATTTTTAACCATCTATCGGGCAGTCGGGCGGGCGAGATCGTGCGCGATGGCTTGAATGTCGTGATCGCGGGTCCGCCAAACGTCGGAAAATCAAGCCTTCTCAACTATTTAGCGCAGAGGGATATCGCGATCGTCACCGATATTCCGGGAACGACGCGTGATGTCCTGCACGTCGATCTGGATCTCGCCGGCTACGCCGTCCGCCTACATGATACCGCCGGTTTGCGGGAGACGGATGACATCGTCGAACGCGAAGGTATCCGGCGAACGCAGCGGTCGATCGACAATGCCCATCTCGTCCTGCTTCTTTCAAGCGAGCCCAATATCGACTGGCAGAGCCTCGCGGGGCCTTATACCGGGCCAACCATCCGCGTTCTGACGAAGGTGGATGTGCAGCACACCTCTTGGCCGGATGGCAGTGCCGATGTTATAATCTCGGTGAAAACCGGACAAGGCGTGCCGGAGCTGCTGGACACCGTGCGCGCCTTCCTGCCGGATTTGGAATCTGGCGGTGCTTTGTCCTTGCCAACCCGCGAGCGGCATTTTTCCAATCTGCAGGAGGCGCGTGACCATGTTGAGCGCGCTTTGGCGACGGAAATGGCGGGTCTGGATATTCAAGCCGAACACCTTCGTCTTGCCGGACAGGCATTAGGGCGGGTGACCGGCAGAGTTGATGTTGAAAATCTTCTCGACGTTATTTTCTCGGAATTTTGCGTCGGCAAATGATTCACGTGAAACAGCACAACGTGCACGAGTCCTATCGGGCGTTTCACGTGAAACAGGCAGGTGAACAGGAATGACCAGAGAACACTATGACGTTGTTGTTATCGGTGGCGGACACGCCGGTGTTGAAGCGGCCGCGGCCTCCGCGCGTCTGGGCGCAAAAACAGCCCTTGTAACCCACAAAGCCGCAACAATCGGGGTCATGTCCTGCAACCCGGCGATCGGTGGCCTCGGGAAAGGCCATCTTGTTCGCGAAGTGGATGCATTGGATGGCCTGATGGGGCGGGTCGCGGATCGCGCCGGTATCCAATTCCGCCTGCTGAACCGGCGCAAGGGCCCAGCGGTCCGTGGTCCCCGGACGCAGGCAGACCGGAAACTTTATAGAGAGGCGATGCAGCAGGAGATTGGTGAGATCGCCAATCTTGATGTTATCGAAGGTGACGCTTTCGATCTCGACATTCGGGATAGGACGATTTCCGGGATCCAAATGAAGGATGGCCGGCATCTGTCCTGCAGTGCGGTGGTTGTGACCACGGGCACGTTCCTGCGGGGCCTCATTCATATCGGAAACGAAAAGATTCCGGCTGGTCGTGTTGGCGAAGAGCCATCTGTTGGGCTTTCTGCTGCCTTCGAACGCCTGGGGCTGCGGCTCGGTCGCCTGAAGACTGGCACACCCGCCCGCCTCGACGGGCGGACGATCGATTGGGATGCGGTCGGGCGCCAGGGTGCTGACGAAGAACCGGTTCCCTTCTCTTTCATGACGGACCGGATAACGACCCCGCAGATCGAGTGCGGCGTGACCCGAACGACGCCGGAGACGCACCGGATCATCGAAGAGAATATCCGTAAATCGGCGATGTATTCCGGCCAGATCGAAGGCGTTGGCCCGCGCTATTGCCCGTCGATCGAGGACAAGATTGTCAAGTTCGGCGAGCGCGACGGCCATCAGATCTTTCTTGAGCCGGAAGGCCTTGATGATCCCACCGTCTACCCGAACGGTATCTCGACCTCGTTGCCGGCGGACGTCCAGGATGCTTTCATCCGGACCATTCCCGGGCTTGAAAGGGTTTCGATTCTTCAGCCCGGTTATGCAATCGAGTATGACCATATCGATCCCCGCGAACTCTCCGCCACGTTGGAAGTCAAAAGCTTGCCTGGTCTTTTTCTCGCGGGGCAGATCAACGGAACGACGGGCTATGAGGAAGCGGCGGCGCAGGGTCTGGTCGCCGGGATGAACGCCGCTCGACGTGCTGGTGGGCATGATGGCTATATCTTTAGCCGGACGGAAAGCTATGTGGGTGTGATGCTGGATGACCTCACGTCGCGTGGCGTGACGGAGCCCTATCGCATGTTCACCTCCCGTGCCGAATACCGTCTATCTCTTCGCGCCGACAACGCGGATGCACGCCTGACGCCGCTCGGCTTGGAACTCGGCCTTGTTGGTCGGGATCGCCGCAAGCGGTTTTCAGAGTGGTCCAGTGATATGGCGTCGGCGCGCGAAACGCTGCAGAATCTAAGGCTTTCTCCCAACGAGGCTGCTACTCACGGGTTGAAGCTCAATCAGGATGGCGTTCGTCGGAGCGGATATGATTTGCTCGCCCACCCGGATATCGATTACGCCCGGCTGGTCACTATCTGGCCGGAGGCGCTTGACCGGTATGCATTCAGGGTCCGGGAGGCAGTGGAAATTGAAGCGACTTATGCGGTCTATCTGAACCGACAGCAGAATGACATCGTCGAAACCCGGCGCGAGGAAGAGCGGAAGATTCCGGCCAATTTCGACTTCGGCGCGCTTCCGGGCCTTTCGATCGAACTGCGCCAGAAGCTTTCGGCTGCGCGGCCGGCCAATCTCGCTCAGGCGGCACGAATGGATGGCATGACACCGGCAGCGTTGACACTTCTGTTGGTGCATCTTAAGCGCTTGCCGGAAGAAGGTCATTCACAGGTTACTCACGCATGACGAGTCTGCCGCGCGAATTGAACGGTCTGAATGTTTCACGTGAAACGGTCGACCGGTTGAACACATTCGTTGCCCTGTTCCAAAAGTGGGCCAAGGCGATCAACTTGGTGGCTCCTTCGACCCTGGTGGAAATCTGGCGCCGTCATATCGCCGACAGCGCGCAGATCTATGCGCTCAATCCGGGCCCGCAAATCTGGGTGGACCTCGGCAGCGGCGGCGGATTTCCCGGTATTGTGACATCTATTTTGCTCTCCGATACGGGTGACGGCTGGGTTCATCTTGTGGAGAGTAACAACAAGAAGGCCGCATTCCTGCGCACGGCGATCCTTGAGACGGGCGCGCGAGCCTCTGTGCATGCGATTCGGATCGAAGAGGCCCCGTCGGTCATCGCGGAATGCGACGCGATTTCGGCTCGTGCCCTCGCTGACTTGGATCTCCTGATGGAATTCGGCTTCCCTTGGGCGGAACGCAATCCGAATTTGCGCTTTTTCCTCCACAAAGGCCGGGATTACCGGCGCGAGGTCGATAAAGCGCTTGGTCGCTGGAGATTCGATCTGGTAAAACATGCCAGTGTCGTCGAGCCGGATTCCGTCGTGCTCGAACTGTCCAAGCTCTCTCGAAATTCCTAGGGATTATTGGCGGCGTCCATGATAGGCGAAAAAAACCGGATCATCACCATTGCGAACCAGAAGGGCGGCGTCGGCAAGACGACGACGGCCATCAATCTCGCGACGGCCCTTGCGGCAATCGGTGAACGTGTGCTCATCGTCGACCTCGATCCGCAAGGGAATGCGAGCACCGGTCTGGGTATCGATCGTCGCAGCAGGGCGCTTTCTTCCTATGATCTGATGGTCGGCAGTCATGGTGTGGCCGAGGCTGCATTGGAGACAGCGGTCCCGAACCTCTCCATTATCCCCTCGACGATGGACCTGCTCGGCGTCGAGATGGAGATCGCACAGCAGAATGACCGGGTCTTCCGCTTGAAGCGCGCTTTGGCCTCTCAGGAGGCGTTGTCTTACTCTTACGTGCTGGTCGATTGCCCGCCGTCATTCAACCTCCTGACGATGAACGCGCTGGCGGCAGCGCATTCCGTGCTCGTGCCGCTGCAATGCGAATTCTTTGCTCTTGAAGGGTTGAGTCAGCTGCTGGAGACCGTCGATCAGGTGCGCCAAACCGTCAATCCGCGCCTCGATATCCAGGGCATCGTGTTGACCATGTTCGACTCGCGCAACAATCTGGCGCAGCAGGTCGTAAACGATGTCCGTACCCATCTCGGCGAGAAGGTGTATCACACGCTCATTCCGCGCAATGTCCGTGTTTCCGAAGCACCGTCCTATGGCAAGCCGGCGATACTCTATGATCTCAAATGCGCCGGAAGCCAGGCTTATCTTCAGCTTGCTTCTGAAGTGATTCAGCGTGAAAGGCAGCGGAAGGCTGCCTGATTTCAGTATCCGTGAGTAGAACCGATGAACGATGACAACTCAAAGCGGCGCCTTGGCCGCGGTCTTGCAGCCCTGATCGGTGAGATGGACCAGCTTCCGGCTGCTGATATGGGCGCACGCCCGGCGGTCAATCCGGATCGGCTTGTCCCAATCGAGTTCGTCGGTCGTAACCCGCGCAATCCGCGCCGTTACTTCGATGAATCGGAACTGCAGGATCTAGCTTCATCCATTCGCCAGCACGGCATCGTTCAGCCGGTCGTCGTGCGCACCACGGCAGACAATCGCTACGAGATCATCGCGGGTGAGCGACGCTGGCGCGCCGCGCAACTTGCAGGTCTGATCGAGATTCCCGTCATCATCCGAGATGTCGATGATCGCACGGCGCTTGAGATCGCGATCGTCGAAAACGTCCAGCGTTCGGACCTCAATCCGCTCGAAGAGGCGATGGGCTATGAACTGCTGATCGCCGATCACGGCTACACGCAGAACGATCTGGGCGAAATTATCGGCAAGAGCCGAAGCCATGTAGCAAACAGCCTTCGCCTGTTGAAGCTGCCGGAACCGGTCCGTGACATGCTGGCCTCGGGCACACTTTCGGCCGGACATGCTCGCGCCCTTATTCCAACATCGGACCCGATCGCGCTCGCCAGGGCGGTCGTTGCCAAAGGCATGTCGGTACGCGATGCGGAGAGGCTGGCGCAGAACGACATCAAGGCGCAGGCCGACCCGAACCACGGCCAGGCAGTGCCAAAGGATGTGAAGGATGCGGACACGCTGGCGTTGGAGCGCACGCTGTCCGACGTGCTCGGTCTCGATGTCACCGTGAACCACAAGGGCTCCGGTGGCGGTCAGCTCAGGATTTCTTACAAGACCCTGGAGCAGCTGGAAGAAATCTGCCGCCTTCTCGAGCGCCGCTGAACGATTTACGGCAAAGCCGGCTATTTAGCCGGATTCAGCGTTTGCCGGATTGCAGCACGGTCGCCAGCATGGTTTGCATGGCGATCGTATCCTCCAGCGAGGCGCGCTGGCGGCTTTGCAGGATGGCACTTTGCAGGCGCTGGGTTTCACGGCGAATGGCCGGTCCGGTCCAGATTTTCAGGGCGTTTTCCACGATCGGCCTGCGGCGAAAATGCAGGTGGCGGCCCAGTGTCGCGATGACCTGTCCGGCCGGCACCCGTTTTTCATCCATCTCGGCGCGCATGATCTCCAGCAGCTGAAACTGTCGCAGGCATCCTTGTAGGACGAGAAAGACAGGTGTCTTCGATGAAACGATCTTCTGGATGGCGTGCAAAAATGCTTCGCGATCGCCCTTGAGAATGGCATCGATGGCATCATCGGTGGAGATGGCGCTGGCATCGCCCACGATCTCCTCGACGTCCTGCTCCTCGATGATTTCCCGGCCACGGCAATAGAGCGCGAGTTTGCGCACTTCGTTGCGGGAGGCGAGGCGGTCGCCGCCGATTGTTTCCATCAGGCGGTCGCGTGCGGCAGGGGAAATGCGCAGACCCTCGCTTGCGAGCTCCTGGTCGATCAACGCCTGCAGCGCGCGGCCGTCGTCGGCGTAGCAAGCGATGGCGACGGCCTGCGACGCCGACTCGGCGGCCTTGCGTAGTGCCGCGCCCTTCTTGAGGTCGCCCGCTTCGATCACCAATGTCGAATCGCCCGGAGGCATTTTCGCCAGCATGTCCAGCGCGTCCGAGACGCCCTTCTCGCTGCCGGCATTGCGGATCCAAACGAGGCGCTCGCCGCCGAACAAGCCAATGGCGTTCATTTCGTCCATCAGCTTCCCGGCCTGGCTGCCGATTTCCCCGGCTTCCAGTTTCACGACGGAGAAGGCATCTCCGAGATTGACGCCGCTTGCAGAGGCGACTGCTGCGGCACGCTCGGAAACGAGGCCACGGTCCGGTCCATAGACGAGGAAGAGCCGCACGGGCAGAGGCTTCCGTTTCAGGAAAGCATCGAACTCATGCGACTTGACTTCGGCCATAGCCGGCTCAGCGTCGGCCGAGAGCCGAGGCGACGTCCGCGCGAATGAACTCGGCAAGCTCGCGAGCAGCACGGTTCTCGCCGTCGCGCACGGCGCGCAGCTTGGCAAATTCCTGGACCGGGAAATCGACCAGGGCAACACTCGAACGTTTACCCGAAGCCAATGTTTCGCCGGAGTCGGACTTCGTCAGGTTATAGTCGGCCGACACGACGATACGGCCGGCGCGGGCGATGTCCGTCTTGACGTCATCGAGTACGCCGATATTGCGGACCGACACGTTCAGCTCCAGATGGTAGAGCGCCGACTGCGGCTCGCCGGCACCGCCTGCGAAAAGGAAAACCAGATCGTTGCGGACCTGCTGTTCCACGCGGGTATCGGCCTCAGAAATCTCGACGGCTGCCAACTTCGTATCCGTACCGGAACCAGTCGAATAGAGTGGGCGAACCTGGCAACCTGTCAGCGCGCCGACAAGGGCGATGCCGGCGACGAGTTTTGCCAGGCGCGAGAGGCCGGTTCCGTCAGACAACAACATTCACGATCCTCTGCGGTACGACGATGATCTTCTTGGGACGTTGGCCGGCGAGCGCGGCCTTGACGGGCTCGAGCACGAGCACGGCCGCCTCGACCGCACTCTGGTCCGCATCGCGGGCGATTGTCAAATCCGCTCGCTTCTTTCCATTGATCTGAACGGGCATGGTGATTTCGTTTTCCGCGACAAGCCGGTCATCATAGGTCGGCCAGGCGACGGTCGCGACGAGACCTTCACCGCCGATCTCGCGCCAGGCCTCTTCGGAGAGATGCGGCGTCATCGGGGCGACGATGCGGATCAGGATGCCTACGCCTTCGCGCAGCGCCGAGAGCAAATCAGCCGAAGCGGTGCCTGCGGCGGCGTTGGTCAGCGGTGCGGCCAGCGCATTGACGAATTCGTAGATGCGCGCGACGGCCTTGTTGAAGGCGAGCTTGTCGTAATCAGCCTGAACCGCCTTCAGCGTCTTATGGGCGATCTGCGAGACGGCCAAAGCTTCGCCTTCCGTACCCGGGCGGCTTTCGGCGCCCTTGAGCGCGGGGGCCGCTTCGGAGATGAGGCGCCAGACGCGCTGAACGAAACGATGTGCGCCTTCGACGCCGGCTTCCGACCAGATGACGTCACGGTCCGGCGGGGAGTCGGAGAGAACGAAGAAGCGGGCGGTATCGGCGCCATAGGAGGCGATGATATCGTCGGGATCGACGACGTTCTTCTTCGACTTCGACATCTTCTCGATGGAGCCGATGGCGATGTCCTCGCCGGTATCGAGATGAACCGCACGGCGCTTGCCGTCCACTTCCTCGATGCGGATCTCGGCCGGCGTCACCCATTCGCGCTTGCCGTCGATGGCGCGGCTATAGGTTTCATGCACGACCATGCCCTGCGTGAAGAGACCCTTGAAGGGCTCCTTCAGGTCCAGATGACCGGCCACCTGCATGGCGCGGGTGAAGAAGCGGGAATAGAGCAGATGCAGGATCGCATGCTCGATGCCACCGATATATTGATCGACCGGCAACCACGCATTGGCCGCGGCCGGATCCGTCGGGTTGTTTTCCCAGGGCGCGGTGAAGCGGGCGAAATACCAGGACGAATCGACGAAGGTATCCATCGTATCCGTTTCGCGGCGGGCATCCTTTCCACACTGCGGGCAGGCGACATGGCGCCAGGTGGGGTGACGGTCGAGCGGGTTGCCCGGCTTGTCGAAGGTGACGTCGTCCGGCAGCTGCACTGGCAGGTCGGCCTTCGGCACGGGCACGACGCCGCAGGCTTCGCAATGGATGACCGGGATCGGGCAGCCCCAATAGCGCTGGCGCGAAATGCCCCAGTCGCGCAGGCGGAAGTTCACCTTGCGCTCGCCGACCGGCGCGTTGCCGAGCGTGGCCGCCGTAAGGCGCTTGGCGACCTCTTCGAAGGCCTCGTCGGTGCTGAGACCATCCAGGAAGCGCGAATTGATCATGACGCCGTCGCCGACATAGGCCTCGTCACCAATAGCGAAGGTTGCGGCGTCGCCGTCCTTTGGCATGACGACCGGAACGACGGGCAGGTCATATTTGCGGGCGAAGTCGAGGTCGCGCTGGTCGCCGGACGGGCAGCCGAAGATGGCGCCCGTGCCGTAGTCCATCAGCACGAAGTTCGCGACATAGACCGGCAGTTCCCAGCTGGGATCGAAGGGATGGCGCACACGGATGCCCGTGTCCATGCCCTTCTTCTCGGCGGTCTCCAATGCAGCCAGCGACGTGCCGGCGCGGCGGCATTCCTCGCAGAAGGCCATGATTTCGGGATTGGCGGCGGACACTTCCTTGGCCAGCGGATGATCGGCCGAGATCGCCAGGAACGAGGCGCCGAACAGGGTGTCGGGACGCGTCGTATAGACGGTCACGTCCTTTTCGGCCGTCTCAGCGCCTTCGGCCATTTGCCAGCGCACCAGCATGCCCTCGGAACGGCCGATCCAGTTCTTCTGCATCAGCCGGACCTTTTCCGGCCACTGGTCGAGCGTCTCCAGCGAATCGAGCAGGTCCTGGCTGAAATCGGTGATGCGGAAGAACCACTGGGTCAGCTCGCGCTGTTCGACAAGCGCGCCGGAGCGCCAGCCGCGGCCGTCGATGACTTGCTCGTTGGCGAGAACCGTGTGGTCGACCGGGTCCCAGTTCACCTTGGACTGCTTGCGGTAGACCAGGCCCTTTTCCAGGAAATCCAGAAACAGGTGCTGCTGGCGCTGATAATATTCGACATCGCAGGTGGCGAATTCGCGCGACCAGTCAAGTGACAGGCCCATCGACTTCAGCTGCTTGCGCATCGTCGCGATGTTTTCATAGGTCCAGCCCTTGGGGTGGACCTTGTTCTGCATGGCGGCGTTTTCGGCGGGCATGCCAAAGGCGTCCCAGCCCATTGGGTGAAGTACATTGTAGCCGCGGGCGCGCTTGTAGCGGGCGACGACGTCACCCATCGCATAGTTGCGCACATGGCCCATATGGATGCGGCCCGAGGGATAGGGGAACATCTCTAGGACGTAATACTTTTCGCGCGGATCGTCGTTGTCGGTCAGAAAGACGTTCTCGTCGTTCCATTTTGCCTGCCAGCGGGGCTCGGCATCGCGCGGATTGTAACGTTCGGTGGCCATGTCTTTGATGTTCCGGAAGTCTTTTGGGAGTTTTGGCGAGCGGTTCGCCCATGCGAATATAGTGGCGAGACCTTCATCATGAAACCGCCGAAGCGTCAAGTTTTCCGGCCTCGGGCCGGTTTGTCGCGCTTGGCAAGCGGCGTCGTTTTCGCTAGGTCCTGACCCTCGATACCAGAGGAGAGTGACGATGGAGCTTCAGGACCGCCTCGCAGAGGTTCAGGGCCGGATGAAGAAGGCGGCAGCGGAAGCTGGCCGCAAGCCGGATGCCGTCACGCTCGTCGCGGTGTCGAAGACGTTCGATGCCGATTCCATCCGCCCGGCCATCGCTGCCGGCCAGCGTGTCTTTGGCGAAAACCGCGTGCAGGAAGCGCAGGGCAAGTGGCCGGAGCTGCGCGCCGAGACCGACGGTATCGAGCTGCACCTGATCGGCCCGCTGCAATCCAACAAGACCGCCGAGGCCGTGGCGCTGTTCGACGTCATCGAGACGGTCGATCGTGAAAAGATTGCCCGCACCATCGCCGAGGAGATGAAGCGGCAGGGCCGCAGCCTGCGGCTCTATGTCCAGGTCAATACCGGGCTCGAGCCGCAGAAAGCGGGCATTGCGCCCGACGATACGATGGCCTTCGTCACCTTTTGCCGCGAGGAACTCGGCCTTTCCATCGAAGGGCTGATGTGCATTCCGCCGGCGGAGGAAAATCCCGGCCCGCATTTCGCGCTGCTGGCCAAGCTCGCCGAGCGCTGCGGTCTGGAAAAACTCTCCATGGGCATGTCCGGCGACTACGACGTCGCCATCGGTTTTGGCGCGACCTCGGTGCGCGTCGGTTCGGCGATCTTCGGAACGCGCTGACGTCGGGAACGCGCCGTTCCCGGATTGACGAACGGCAAGAAACGAGCCGGCCTTTTGAGGCTTTGGTCTGGCTTTGCGGATTGCCCGCCCTCTCCTATTCTTCCCGCCGAGGAACCGGCCGTTGATCGGCTGCGCATGGCGGGAGGAAGCGATGCAAAAAACCTATGCCGAGATCTATCGGGCGTGGAAGGACGATCACCACGCGCATTGGCGTGAGGCCGCGCGGGCTATCGACTGGTTCACGGAGCCGACGGAGATCTTCAATAGCACCCAGGGGGTTTATGGCCGATGGTTTCCCGATGCGCGCGGCAATACCTGTCATAACTGCGTCGATCGCCATGTGGCGGCGGGTCGCGGTGACGTCGCGGCGCTGATCTATGACAGCCCGGTGACCGGCCGGAAGGCCCGTTTCTCCTATGCCGAACTGCTTGAGCGCGTCAACGCCATGGCCGCGGTGCTGGTCGATCAGGGCGTGGAACAGGGCGACCGGGTCATCCTCTATATGCCGATGATCCCCGAGGCGATTTTCGCCATGCTGGCTTGTGCGCGGATTGGTGCCATCCATTCCGTGGTGTTCGGCGGCTTTGCCGCAAGTGAGCTTGCCGCGCGCATCGACGATTCGGCGGCGAAGCTTGTCGTGACGGCGAGCTGCGGCATCGAGCCAAACCGTGTCGTCGCCTACAAGCCGCTGCTCGATGCCGCCATCGACCTGGCCCGCCACAAGCCGGACTATTGCCTCGTGCTGCAGCGGCCGGAGCTTGCCGCGACGCTGCAGGATGACCGGGATATCGATCTGGGTGCCGCGCTTGACGCGGCCCGTGGGCGCACCGTCGCCTGCGCACCGCTGGCGGCGACCGATCCGCTTTACATCCTCTACACGTCAGGCACGACAGGCCAGCCGAAGGGCGTCATTCGCGACAATGGCGGCCATATGGTCGCGCTCGCCTGGACCATGCGGGCGCTCTACGGCGTGAAACCCGGCGAGGTCTACTGGGCGGCGTCGGATATCGGCTGGGTCGTCGGCCATTCCTATATCGTCTATGCGCCCCTGCTGAACGGCAGCACGACGGTGCTCTATGAGGGCAAGCCGATCGGCACGCCGGATGCCGGCGCCTTCTGGCGGGTGGTGGAGGAGTACAAGGTCTCCGTGCTTTTCACGGCGCCGACGGCCTTCCGCGCCATTCGCAAGGAGGATCCCGAAGGTGCCCTTGTGAAACACTACGATCTCTCCAGCCTGCGGGCGCTGTTCCTCGCCGGCGAGCGCGCCGATCCCGATACGCTGCGCTGGGCCGAAGCCGTGCTCGGCGTTCCCGTCATCGATCACTGGTGGCAGACGGAGACCGGATGGGCGATCGTCGGCAATCCGCTCGGCCTCGATGCGCTGCCGGTGAAACATGGTTCGCCCACCGTGCCCATGCCGGGCTACGATCTTCATGTGCTCGACGATGCGGGTCACGAGGTCCCGGCCGGCACGCTCGGCAATATCGCCATCAAGCTCCCCCTCCCCCCGGGTTGCCTGCCGAGCTTCTGGAATGCCGACGAACGGTTCCGCGTCGCCTGCCTGTCGGAATTCCCCGGCTACTACAAGACAGCGGATGCCGGTTATATCGACGATGACGGCTACGTCTTCATCATGTCGCGCACCGACGACATCATAAATGTCGCCGGCCACCGCCTTTCGACGGGGGCGATGGAGGAGGTCTGCGCCGGCCATCCCGACGTGGCCGAATGCGCGGTCATCGGCGTTGCCGACGGCATTAAGGGCCAGGCGCCGGCCGGATTTCTCGTGCTGAAGAGCAATGTTTCACGTGAATCATCGCTCGTAGAGGCGGAGGTGGTGGGGTTGGTGCGTGAGAAAATCGGCCCCGTCGCCGCCTTCAAGATGGCGATCTGCGTGAAGCGTCTGCCCAAGACCCGCTCGGGAAAAATCCTGCGCGGTACGATGCAGAAGATCGCCGACCGGGAGGATTGGAAGATGCCGGCGACGATCGATGATCCCGCCATTCTGGAGGAGATCGCCGAGATTCTTGCGGCACGGCGGATCGGGTAGCGGTTTCTTCTTGCCGCCTTTGATGCACGCAAGGGGAGCCCGGGAGACAGATCGGCTCCCCTGCCCTCCGTTCGATGTGCGTTTGCCGGGAGGATCCATAGCCACACGGCAAACCTTCTGGCAATTTCACATTCCCGTTTTCCCCGCCCTCCGAACCTGTGCCTACAATTTCTCCATCCCGCCGCGGATACACTGCCAGGCGTGGCAGCGAGGCGGGATCGGCGCGGGGTGTGGGGAAGAGACGCAGAACCTCACGCACCGGGCCTGCGGAAAGTGGTCTCCCTCCGGCGACATGGGGGAAGCGATGGGGTGTCGGACCAGCCCTGTCGTTTCATGCTCCAGACGGCGCGCCGGATGTGCCTGTGCGGCACGCAAGGAGGCCGGGACTGGCGGATGCGTCGGCATCGTCCGCCGGACGGGAACACGCTGGAAGGTGAAAACCTTCCGTCGCGATCGCCAGAGCGTGCGGTCGCGATGTCAAAACGGCGCTCTCCCCTCCGGAAACCGGCGAACGACATCAGCCATCCCGGCCTTTGCAGAGGGACCGGAGTCGCAGGCAAAAACCGCTGAACGGGGCGCTGAAAGGTGCCACATACAATACATCAAACGAGGCAGCTTCCAGCGCCCCGTCCGAAATGCTCTTTGGAAACCCACGGGCGGAAAATCCGCCGCGTGGGTGAAGCCGTTGGCAATTCGGCGTCTCGGGGCCAGCATTGCCGCCAAACTCTTTCCCTTTCGCCGGAACATGCGCTAAGGGCATCAGCCATGACCATACCGGCCCCGATAGACCAAACCTTCGTCGTCCTTCTCGGCGGCGCGCTTGCGGTGACGCCGCGGGTGCGGGCCGATATCGTCGGCGCGCGCTTCGTCGCGGCCGATGGCGGGATGCGGCATGCCGCAACGCTTGGCGTCACACCGGAAATCTGGGTGGGCGATTTCGATTCTACGTCGGACGATCTCATCGCCACCTGGCCCGGCGTCGAGCGTCAACCCTATCCCGTCGCCAAGAACGAAACCGATGGGGCGATCGCCGTTTCCGTCGCCACGGATCGCGGCGCAAAGGACATCGTGCTGGTCGGCGCGCTCGGCGGCGATCGCAGCGACCATGCGCTGATGCATCTGCTCCATGCGGTGTCGCTTGCCGAAGGCGGCCATGCGATCAAGCTTACCTCCGGCGAGGAGGAAGCCTGGCCGCTCCTGCCGGGCAGCCGCAATATCGACCTGCCGAAGGGCAGCCTGTTTTCGATCCTCGGCCTCTCGCCGCTGGCGGGCCTCTTCATCGGCAATGTGCGCTATCCGCTGAATGATTTCTCGTTGCCCTTCGGCTCGTCGCGCACCATTTCCAACGTCGCCGAAGGCCCGATCCGCCTTTCGCTTGCCTCCGGCCGCGCGATCCTCATCGCCCGGCCCTATGATCTCTCAGGAGCCTGATCCTTGGCACCGCCCATTCTCAAACTCGATGATATCTTCCTCAGCTTCGGCGGCACGCCGCTGCTTGCAGGCGCCAACCTGCAAGTGGAACCCGGCGACCGCATTTCGCTTGTCGGCCGCAACGGCTCGGGCAAGTCGACGCTGATGAAGATCGCCGCAGGCCTGGCCGAGGCGCAGTCGGGCGAGGTCTTCCGCCACCCCTCGGCAACGATCCGCTACCTGCACCAGGCGCCGGATTTCGACGGCTACGACACGGTCGCGGCCTATGCAGAAGCGGGCCTTGGCCCGAGCGATGATCCTTACCGCGTCACCTACCTGCTCGAGCATCTCGGCCTCGACGGTACGGAGGATCCGAAGTCGCTGTCGGGCGGCGAGGCGCGTCGTGCGGCGCTCGCCCGCGTCATGGCGCCGGAGCCGGATATCCTTTTGCTCGACGAGCCGACGAACCATCTCGACCTGCCGACCATCGAATGGCTGGAAGGCGAGCTGCAATCGACCCGCTCGGCGCTTGTCGTGATCTCGCACGACCGTCGTTTTCTCGAAAAGGTCTCCAACGCCACCGTCTGGCTCGATCGCGGCCAGTCGCGACGGCTGAACCGCGGCTTCGGCCATTTCGAGGCCTGGCGCGACGAGGTGCTGGAGGCCGAGGAACTGGAGCAGCACAAACTCGGCAAGGCGATCGAGCGCGAGGAACACTGGCTGCGCTACGGCGTGACGGCGCGCCGCAAGCGCAACATGCGCCGCCTGGGCGCGCTGCACGACCTTCGCGCCCGCTACCGCGGCCACAAGGGCCCCCAGGGCAGCGTGCAGGCCAGCGCCTCCGATGCGCAGGAGTCCGGCAAGCTTGTCATCGAGGCGGAAAAGATCACCAAGAGCTACGGCGAGCGCACCATCGTCGCGCCCTTCTCCATCCGTGTGCATCGCGGCGATTGCATCGGCCTCGTCGGCCCGAACGGTGCCGGCAAGACCACGCTGCTCAAGATGCTCACCGGCCAGCTCGCGCCCGACAGCGGCACGGTGAAGCTCGGCACCAATCTGGAGATCGCCACGCTCGATCAGCGCCGCGAGGACCTGAACCTCGACGACACGCTTGCCCATTACCTCACCGATGGGCGCGGCGAGAACCTGCTGGTCAACGGCGAACAGCGCCATGTCACCGGCTATATGAAGGAATTCCTCTTCCAGCCGGAACAGGCCCGCACGCCGATCCGCAATCTCTCGGGCGGCGAGCGCGCCCGCCTCATGCTGGCGCGCATCCTGTCGCGGCCGACCAACCTGCTCATCCTCGACGAACCGACCAACGACCTCGACATTGAGACACTGGACCTGCTTCAGGAAATCGTCGCCGGTTTTGCCGGCACGGTGCTGCTCGTCAGCCACGACCGCGACTTTTTGGACCGCACCGTCACCTCGACCATCGCACCCGCCGATCCGGAAAACCCGGATGGACGCTGGATCGAATATGCCGGCGGCTATACCGACATGATGGCGCAGCGCCGCGGCGCGATCGAAGAAAAGCGCAAGGCGGACAAGGCCGAAAAGGCCAAGGCCGCCGAAGCCGCGCCGGCTGCCGCTTCTTCCGACGGCAAGGCCAAGGCAAAACTCTCCTACAAGCAGAAATTCGCGCTGGAAAACCTGCCGAAGGAAATGGAGAAGGCGGAAAAGGAGATCGCCGCCCGCGAGGCGAAGATGGCCGACCCGAACCTCTTCACCAAGGACCCCGCCACCTTCAACAAGCTTGCTGCGGAGATGGAAAAGCTGCGCGCCTCGCTGACGAAGATGGAAGAGGAATGGCTGGAACTGGAAATGCTGCGGGAGGAACTGGAGGGCTGAGTGCGTCCGAAGCACGCGCTGCCCTCTCCGTCGTCATGCTCGGGCTTGACCCGAGCATCCATCGCCTCCGGTGCGGTATGGATCCTCGGCTCGAGGCCGAGGATGACGGCGGTGGCGGAGATTGAAGGCCTGTTCCATCCGAAACAGCGCAGATGACGAGGCCATGGGACAGTCGGGTCATTGGATGAGAAGCGCTCATCCTGCAACCCGAAAGAGATCAGGAGCCTCCCATGCGCAAGTTCATCATGTCCGCCGTCGTCGCCGCTGTCGCTGCCTTATCCTTCGCCGCCCCATCTCAGGCCGGCTATTACGGCTATAAAAATTACGGCTACGGCCACAAGCATCATAGCTACAAGAAGCATCACGGTTACAAGAAACATTATGGTGGCCACTACGGCTACAAGAAGCACTATGGCTACAAGAAGCACTACGGTAGCTACGGCTACAACAGCCACAACGGCTACAGCTTCTCGTTCGGCTACTACTGAGCCCTTCGCCGCCATCTCTGACCGAGGCCCGGATGCCCGCCGCATCCGGGCCTTATAGACTCAAGGGCTGACGGATTGATTCGCAGGCGCAGTGGCGCTATTGAAATGCCTCGTGGTGATTTGGCCGGCCGGCTTGCAGCCACGTTAAACAAGTCGCTAAAGGGCCGCGCGAGGAAGAGCCTTACGTGGACCGGTTGCGACATCGTTGCGGCCGGTTTTTGTTTTGGATCGAGTTGAGACATGCCCATCAAGATTCCCGATACGCTCCCCGCCTTCCAGACCCTCGTCAACGAGGGCGTGCGGGTGATGACCGAAACGGTGGCGATCCGGCAGGATATCCGCCCGCTGCAGATCGGGCTGCTCAACCTCATGCCCAACAAGATCAAGACGGAAGTGCAGATGGCGCGCCTTGTCGGCGCCTCGCCCCTTCAGGTCGAGCTGTCGCTGGTGCGCGTCGGCGCTCACCGCGCGAAGAACACGTCGGAGGAGCACCTGCTTGCCTTCTACGATACCTGGGAAGAGGTGAAGCACCGCAAGTTCGACGGCTTCATCATCACCGGTGCTCCGATCGAGACCCTTGACTATGAGGAAGTCACCTATTGGGACGAGATGAAGCAGATCTTCGACTGGACGACGACGAATGTCCATTCGACGCTCAATGTCTGCTGGGGCGCCATGGCGGCGATCTACCATTTCCACGGCGTGCCCAAATACACGCTCGATGAAAAGGCGTTCGGCGTCTACCGTCACCACAACCGCAAGCCCTCGTCGATCTACCTGAACGGCTTCTCGGATGATTTCGAGGTGCCGGTCTCGCGCTGGACGGAGATCCGCGCGGAAGATATCCGCGCCGTGCCGGACCTCGAAATCCTGCTCGATTCGGACGAGATGGGTGTCTGCCTCGTCGAGGAGAAGGCGGGCAACCGCCTCTACATCTTCAATCATGTCGAATATGATTCGACCTCGTTGGCCGACGAATATTTCCGCGATGTCTCGGCCGGCGTGCCCATCAAAATGCCGAGGAACTACTTCCCGCACAACGATCCGGCCCTGGCGCCGCAGAACCGCTGGCGCGGCCATGCGCATCTGCTGTTCGGCAACTGGATCAACGAAATCTACCAGACCACGCCCTATGACCTTGAAAAGATCGGAACGGGAGCCTGACCATGAGCCGTGTCGTTATTCGCCCGCTGCACAAGGATGATGAAGGCGAATGGCGCCGGCTGTGGACCGCCTATCTCGCCTTCTACGAGACGGTTCTGCCGGAAGAGGTTTTTGCCGCGACCTTCGCCCGGCTGACCGGCGAGGTTGCGGAGGGAGAGTATCGCGGCCTCATCGCGACCCTGGACGGGAAGCCTGTCGGCCTGGCGCATTATCTCTTCCATCGCTCGTGCTGGACGCTTGGCAATGTCTGCTACCTGCAGGATCTCTTCGCCGATCCCGACGTGCGTGGCAGCGGCATCGGGCGCGCATTGATCGAAGGCGTCTATGCCAAGGCGAAGGAGGTGGGCTCGCCGGAGGTCTACTGGATGACGCAGGAGTTCAACGCCACCGCGCGCCAGCTCTACGACCGCATCGCCGAGAAGACCCCTTTCATCGTCTATCAGAAGAACCTCTGACGGATCGTCCAATAGTATGACTTTTCGGTTGCGGCCGGCGAGGAATTGAAGCAGGTTGCCGCGCGGGGAAAGCCGGCGGAGGAGACGCAAGCGTGGGTCAGGAACAGGATATCTTCGGTCGGCTGGATCAGGCAGAAGCGGTGGAGCGCGTTACGATATCGGGCGGCGGACTGACCGCCCGTGTCCTGACCTGGGGCGCCGTCATCCAGGATCTCAGGCTTGACGGGCACGACGCGCCGCTGGTGCTCGGCTTTGAGGATTTGCCGTCCTATCTCGACCATTCGCCGTTCTTCGGCGCCACGCCCGGCCGCTGCGCCAACCGCATCGGCGGCGGCCGTTTCTCCATCGATAGCAATGACTACCAGCTGGAACGCAACGAACGTGGCGTCACGCATCTGCATGGCGGCAGCGACGGCATTGGCCGGCAGAACTGGCGCATCGCCGAAAAGGGCGCCGATTTCGTCACGCTCACGCTGACCGATCCCGATGGCCGCGCCGGTTATCCCGGCAATTGCGCCATCACCTGCACCTATCGCCTGCCGGGCGAGGGCGTGCTCTCCGTCGTCTACGAGGCGGTGACGGACGCGCCGACGCCGGTCAATCTCTGCCAGCACAGCTATTTCATCCTCGACGGCGGCGCGGACGCGCTGGGCCACGAGATCCGCCTGGCTGCCGAACACTACCTGCCCGTCGACGAAAACCTTATCCCGACCGGCGAGGTCCGCCCCGTCGCCGGTACGCCCTTCGATCTCCGGGAATGGACCCCGCTTGCCCGCCAGACGGAAGAGGGCGGCGTCGCCTTCGACCACAATTTTTGCCTTTCGCCGGAGCGCGTCGCCAAGCGTCCCGTCGCCGAGGTGCGCAGCCGCGTTTCGGGCGTTTCGCTTGCCGTGCTGACGACGGAGCCGGGTGTGCAGCTCTATACCGGCTCCAAGGTCGGCCCTGCCGTTCCCGGCCTCGAAGGCCGCCGCTACGGTGCTTTCGCCGGCTTCTGTCTGGAAACCCAGGTCTGGCCCGATGCCGTCAACCACGCGCATTTCCCGAAAGCGGTTTTGCGGCCCGGCGAGACGCTGCGGCAGGAGACGGATTACGTCTTCCGCAAGGCCTGAAGCAGCCCCCTGCCCCAAAGGCAATTGGCAAAACGCAAGACAATCGAACCTTTGTGCAGCACAACGCCCGTACGGACCCCGGAATGATCCCAGGTTGTCCTTCTGATGAGCTGCCACCTTTTCGGCAACTGCGGGCCTGATCTCGCTCGGCGGCGGCGACGCAGATCCTGCTGCTCCCACAGCCGCCGTCTGCATCATTGCGGCATGCTGTTTCGAAACGCCCTTGCCTGCTGGGACGTCGTCCGTCTGGCCGAGCTTCTGACCGGCGCCATGGCCGCATGCTGGACCGTCATGGCGAAGCGATGGGTGCCGGCCTGGATTTCTCTCGGCGCGCCACATACCAAGCGTCTGTATTCTATTTCTTCGCGCGCTTTTTGGGGAGCGGCGCGGGCGGAGTGGCGGCTTCCTTTGCAAGGCGCAAAGCCCGCAGTCTCTCGGTTTTCTTTTCGCGAGCGTTTGCTTCCTGCGCGACGATCCCGCGCGCCGCAGCATTGGTGTCAGCCGCCTTCGTTTCCGCGCTGACCTTCGTCGGCTTGAAAAAATTCTGTTTCGTGGCCGTCATTGAATCGTCCTTAGTTTACACTTATCCACCGCCGGCAGAAACTTTCCTCTTGGGCCCGAGACAACCCTTCACTCTGCATCTTCTTCCGGAGCACCCTGAGGACATGATCGACGTTGTTGTCCCGAACGAGAACCTGCAAGATCTGTCCCGGCATGCGAGCCGTGCCGAGTGATTATTTCTTTGTTCGTATGCTGACGGGCTTGAGCCATGGTTCGTTGCGACCGGCGGAGGATGGCGCCATGCCGCTGGGCTGGGGAATCCTGGTCTCTGGCGTTTCGATGTCGCTGGCGAGAATACGTCGCTCGAACGTCTCGTTGCCGAGCCGAACGCGATATTGCGTTTCCCCGTGATCGGCAGGCAGAATGCCGATAATCCGGCAGATCGGAGCGGTTTCAGCTCGGCGCAGGATATTCGGCTTGAGCTTGACTGTGTCGCCAACAGCGTAAATTGCTCGGCTCATCGTGAGCTCCTTTGCGCGATGCGCTATCTGCGGAAACAAAAAGGCCGGGCGTTAACCCGACCTCTTCCCATCGTCCGCCTCACCGCTGCCAGTACATCCGTGGTCAGCGGGAGCGAGCGAAAATTCCTTAAGCGGCGCGAAGGTTGTCGGCCGAGTTTTTGCCGGACTTGCGGTCACGGACAATCTCGTAGCTGATCTTCTGACCTTCGTTCAGCGCGCCCATGCCTGCACGTTCGACGGCCGAAACATGGACGAAGACGTCCGTCGAGCCGTCGTCAGGCTGAATGAAACCAAAACCCTTGGTGCTGTTGAACCACTTAACTGTACCTGAATTCATAACGATATCCTTTCAATCGCATGAGAAAAAACGCCCAGAATGAGCGCATGTAAATCGACGATGATAGGAAATCTGACCGGGCCAATGAGGCGAAGACAAAGGTCATAAACAAGGTTCGACGAGGAGAAGATATGTTTTTTCTGCGGGAAAAACAAGGGCGGTTATTCAAATCAACGGAAATCGTGCAACCGTGCGGGCGAAATTACTCACAAAAACAACGAAAATCGTCAAAAGATATTTTTACTGGTTGGGCGGTTTAACGAAATTTTTGAAAAAATATTATGCTTGAATTCTTGCTTCTGCACTTCCTCTCGCGACCGAATTGGGCATGCCCGCCTATAGGGGCTATCATCGTAGTACCGCTAGCCAGTGCAAATGACGGAGGGAATCGCGCGATACGCTTGTGATGGTCCGGCGAATTCATCTTCAGACTCGCCGTGAAACAACAGCCGTGGAGCCTCATGACGTGTGCTTGTGCGTAGGCAAAAAGCCGACTGCAAGCGTCCCAACGCTAGCCCTGCAATGCAGAATATTTGAGCGGGTGACCCGACGGCGGCCGCGCATCCCGGAGGGGTTTCCGGTGTCGCGATCTCAACCGCGTCAGGAATCAAAAAAGCCCCGGCGAACCGAGGCTTGCGACGTCTTGGAAAGAATGGAGCGGGTGAGGCGATTCGAACGCCCGACCCCAACCTTGGCAAGGTTGTGCTCTACCCCTGAGCTACACCCGCTCATCTACAACGGCCTGGGGTAGATCGCTTGGCCGAAGGTCGCTGCGTTGCGGCGACGGGCGGTATATGGCCCAAGCCCTTTTAAAACGCAACAGGGAAATTTCGGATTTTGCAGAAAAAATTACAGCCGCTTTCAAAGCGCCGAATTCTCAGGCGGTTGCGTTGAAGGGACCGAAGCCCTATCAGCGGGCAGGGACAATTCACGCTAGGAATGACGAAATGAGCGAAGTGCCGCCGAAGACCGACAAGGACCTTTTCCAGTTTCTCGACGGGCTGGGCATTGCTCATTCGACCAAGGAACACGCGCCGGTCTTCACCGTCGCCGAATCGGTGGCGTTGCGCGACGAAATCCCTGGCGGCCATACGAAGAACCTCTTCGTGAAGGACAAGAAGGATAACTACTTCCTGATGACCGTCGAGGAACATGCGACCATCGACCTGAAGACGATCCATACGGTCATCGGTGCAGCAAGCAAGGTCTCCTTCGGCAAGCCGGAAAAGCTGATGGAATATCTCGGTGTCATTCCCGGCGCCGTCACGGCCTTCGGTGTCATCAATGATACCGGACGACAGGTGAAGATGATCGTCGATGCCGATCTCATGGAATATGACACGATCAACTGCCACCCGCTGCGCAACGATGCGACGACCTCGATCGCTTCGAAGGATCTGTTACGCTTCATCGAGGCGACGGGACATGAGCCGCTTGTCTTGAAAGTCACCGCCTGACATACGATTTTGGGCGCAGACACGTGATTTGGGCGCTTGGCGCCACAGGAGAGACCATGAGTGCAGGCGAAAACCCCTATGCATCGTCCTATGGCGGCCAGATGAACGTTTCGGCGAACTATGGCGGCGGCGCGGCGCCGGCGGCGGACGACCTGATCAAGGACACGACGACGGCGAATTTCTCGCGCGATGTGATGGAAGCCTCGCGCCAGCAGCCCGTTCTCGTCGATTTCTGGGCGCCGTGGTGCGGCCCCTGCAAGCAGCTTCAGCCGATCATCGAAAAGGTCGTGCGCGAAAGCGCCGGCCGCGTGAAGCTCGTCAAGCTCAATATCGACGATCACCCTTCGATCCCCGGCCAGCTCGGCATCCAGTCCATTCCCGCCGTCGTCGCCTTTGTCGGCGGCCGGCCGGTCGATGGCTTCATGGGCGCGGTGCCGGAAAGCCAGATCCGCGACTTCATCGACAAGGTCGCCGGTCCCGCAGGCGCCGATGAGAAGGCCGAGATCGAGGCGCTGCTTGCTGAAGCCAAGACCCTGTTCGAGGCCGGCGATGTCGCCGGTGCCGCCGATCTCTATGGCGCGCTGCTGCAGGCCGATCCGGAAAATGCCGTCGCTCTGGCCGGCATCGCCGATTGCATGATCGCCGTCGACCAGATCGAAAACGCCCGCCAGACGCTGAGCAACCTGCCGGACGCGGTCGCGGCGGATCCCGCTGTCGTCGCCGTTCTCAAGAAGCTCGACCAGATCGAAGAGGCGCGCAAGCTCGGCGATCCCGCAGCGCTCGAACAGGCGCTGGCCGCGAATGCCGACGATCATGCCGCCCGGCTGAACCTTGCGAAAATCCGCAATGTCGAGGGCGATCGCCAGGCGGCGGCCGAACACCTGCTCTATATCATGAAGCGCGACCGCACCTTCGAGGATGACGGTGCGCGCCGCGAACTGTTGCAGTTCTTCGACGTCTGGGGACCGAAGGACCCGGCGACGATGTCTGCCCGCCGCAAGCTCTCGTCTATCCTGTTTTCCTGAGGTTTTTTGCCCGGGAGAGGGCAGCATCCCTTGAGAAACGGCGCGCCCGCCCCACATTCGGAGAAAGGCGCGTCGGCGAGGGGCCGGGACGGAGGAGCCTGGACGCAGCACCGCGCCACGGAATGGAAGGCAATGCCATGCATGTGGGAAATGCGCGCTATTTGAAGCCGGCGGACCTGCCCGAGACGATCCCCGTCTTTCCGCTGACGGGGGCGCTCCTCCTGCCCGGCGGTCAGCTGCCGCTCAATATCTTCGAGCCGCGTTATCTCTCCATGTTCGACGACGCGCTCGCCTCGCACCGGCTGATTGGCATGGTGCAGCCGATTTTCGGTGAGCACCGCGCGGAAGAGGCCGGCCACGACAATTCCGAACTCTGCAAGGTCGGCTGCATCGGCCGCATCACCTCCTTCGCGGAGACCGGCGACGGGCGCTACGTCGTGTCACTGACCGGCGTGTGCCGCTACCGCCTGTTGGAGGAAGCCTCCAGCGCGAAGTCCTACCGCAGTTTTCGCATCGCGCCCTTCATCGGCGACCTTTCCGCCCAGGACGACGAGAAGACCGTCGATCGTGACGCCTTGCTCGCCGCCTTCAAGGCCTATCTCGACGCCAACAAGCTGGAGGCGGATTGGGAGAGTGTGGAGCGCGCCAGCAACACGACGCTGGTCAATTCCATGGCAATGATGTCGCCCTACGGCCCGGCCGAAAAGCAGGCGTTGCTGGAAGCGCCGGACCTCAAGACCCGCGCCGAAACGCTGATTGCCATCACTGAGATCGTTTTGGCGCGCAGCTACGGTGATGTCGACACGCGGCTGCAATAGGGCGGGATCGATGGACGACAGCACCAGCCGGGTTGCCCCCAAACTGCTTGAACTTCTCGTCTGCCCGCTCACCAAGGGGCGGCTGCACTATGACGCGCAGGCCGGGGAATTGATTTCCGAAAGGGCCAAGCTCGCCTATCCAATCCGTGACGGTATCCCGATCATGCTGATTTCCGAGGCGCGGGAAATCAAGGATTGAGGGGAAAGGGCGCGGGCGTCGTCGCAAGTTGCCACAATCTCTCTTTTGTCATCCTCGACTTAAGGCCGAGGATGACGGAGACGTGATCGTGGCAGCAGGCAGCCGCGAGTCAAATCCGCTGACCGACCAGCATGCGCGGATGACCGCCGCCGGTTGTGCCTTCGGCCTGGCGGATGAAGAAGGATTTGAGGCCGGGCAGGCGGTCGACGATGCCGAGGCCGACGTCGCGCAGCACGCGGATCGGTGTTGCGTCGTTGGAGAACAGGCGGTTCAGCACGTCCGTCGTGACGCCCATCCGCACCGTGTCAAAGCGGCGCCAGGTCTCATAGCGCTCCAGCACCGATACGGCGCCGATATCGAGGCCGAGGCGGTCGGCCTCGACGATGGTTTCGGCCAGTGCCGCCACATCCTTGAAGCCGAGATTGAGGCCCTGGCCGGAAATCGGATGGATGCCGTGCGCGGCATCGCCCGCCAGCGCGAAGCGCGGCGCGATGAAGGCGCGGGCGAGCGTGAGGCCGAGCGGGAAGGCGCGGCGCCCGCCGACGACCTTCAGCGCGCCCAGCTTGTGGCCGAAGCGACGCTCCAGCTCTTCTTCGAAGACGAGATCGTCGCTCTCGACGAGGCGGCGGGCGTCCTCTGTGCGCTCGGTCCAGACGAGCGAGGAACGGTTGCCGGTGAGCGGCAGCGTGGCGAAGGGGCCGGCGGGGAGGAAGTGTTCCTCTGCCGTGCCGTCATGCGGGCGCTCGTGCTCGACGGTCGTGACGATGCCGGACTGGCCGTAATCGAAGCGCACGGTCTTGATGCCGGCCATGTCGCGCAGTTTCGAGCGCACCCCGTCGCAGGCGACGAGCAGGCGGGTTTTTCGCGCGGAGCCGTCGGAGAGGTTGACGTCGGTTGCGTGCTGGCCGGTGGCAAAGCCCTCGGCTGATGTCGACCAGCGCACGGGTATGCCCAAAAGCTCGGCCTGGCGCAGCAGGCTGCCGGTCATGGCGCGGTTCGGCACCATATGGGCGAAGGGCTGGCCGTCATCGCCGGAGCCGGCGCCCTCGAAGGTCAGGAAGACCGGGCGCACGGGATCGGCGGTGCGCGAATCGGTGATGACCATGCGGCGGATCGGTTCGGCCTCCGGGGCGATCTCGTTCCAGACGCCGAGCACGTCGAGCAGGTTGCGCGCGGCCGCGACGATGGCCGAGGCGCGCTCGTCCTTCTGCCAGACATGCTCGGGGGCGCCATCGACGACTTCGACGGCAAGGTGCGGCGCGGCCTTCTTGATCGAGACGGCCAGCGACAGGCCGACATAGCCGCCGCCGGCGACGAGCACGTCGAGCATGGGAGCGTCAGGCTTGATGGCGTCGGGCTCGATCACGTCGGTCATGGGGAGACTCCTGGCCGCTTGAGGTCTTGTTTCCCCCTATATAGAGGAGGAGGGGCCGCTTTCCTACCTCAGGCCATGTATCGGAGCCACGTCCAAATGTCGCGCCATCAGCCCAAGAACCCCGCCATGGACCTTCTGATCGAGACGCTCGATCTCGAGCAGCTCGAGGTGCGGCTCTTTCGCGGCAAGAGCCCGCAGGCCGGCTGGCAGCGGGTTTTCGGCGGGCAGGTGATTGGCCAGGCGCTGGTGGCGGCGACGCGCACGGTGGAAGAAGGGCGCTTCGTGCATTCCCTGCACGCCTATTTCGTACGGCCTGGTGATCCCTCCGTGCCGATCATCTACGATGTGGAGAACATCCGCGACGGCGGCTCCTTTGCCACGCGCCGCGTTACCGCCATCCAGCACGGCAAGCCGATTTACTTCATGACCGCCTCCTTCCAGGATGACGAGGATGGGTTTGAGCATCAGGCGCCGATGCCGGATGTGCCGATGCCTGAAACGCTGCTCGGGGAGGCGGAGCTCAAGGAGCGGTTCCTGACCCAGGCACCCTCCCATATCCGTGCCTATTGGGAACGCCCGCGGCCGATCGAGCTGCGTCCCGTCGCGCTCGACCACTATTTTTCTACCGAGAAGCTGGAGCCGAACCAGGACATCTGGGTGCGCACGACCGGGCCGGTGCCGGCCGAGCGGCATTTGCAGGCGGCGGTGCTCGCCTATCTCTCCGACATGACGCTGCTCGACACCTCGCTCTTCGCGCACGGCACCTCCGTGCTGGACCGCAGGCTGCAGGTGGCGAGCCTAGACCACGCTATGTGGTTCCATCGCCCGCCGGTTCTCGACGACTGGCTGCTCTACAGCCAGGACAGCCCCTCGGCTTTCGGAGGGCGCGGCATGACGCGTGGCGCAATTTTCAGCCGTTCCGGCACCCTTCTTGCCTCCGTTGCCCAGGAGGGGTTGATTCGGAAAAAGGCAACTGATTAAATTTCATTCATAATACTAATATCGCCTATATTTTAATCATTCGTGGTGACGATTTTTTGCGCCGCAGCATAAGAGCTATTTTTATCGTTTGAAAATCAGCGCGTTAGCTCAGCCGTTCGAATCTGGCACGCCCTTTGAATGTGTAGGTCTCAGTCGTTGCGTTTGCCAACGGCAAGGAGATGGCCCCGGCTGGGGGACAAGCACGAAGGATGGGAAACCAGATGAAAATCGTAATGGCCATTATCAAGCCGTTCAAACTCGATGAGGTGCGCGAAGCCCTCACCGCCGTTGGCATCCAGGGCCTGACCGTGACCGAAGTGAAGGGTTACGGGCGCCAGAAGGGTCACACGGAAATCTACCGCGGCACCGAATATGCCGTCAGCTTCCTGCCGAAACTGAAGATCGAGATCGCCGTGCCGGGCGACCTTGCCGACAAGGCCGTCGAGGCGATCGCCTCTGCCGCCAAGACCGGCCAGATCGGCGACGGCAAGATCTTCGTCTACGCCATCGACCATGCCGTGCGCATCCGCACCGGCGAAACCGATACCGAAGCGCTCTAAGCAAACGGCCTTTCAGGGAGCCCAGTTACAATGTCGTCATTCAAGCTTTCTCACACCCTTTCCCGCGTGGCTGCCGCCACGGCGGCCGTGTTTGCGCCCGTGGTCGCCTTCGCGCAGGAAACCGCGCCCGCTGCCACCGAAGCCGCTGCCGCAGCGCCCGTTCCGGACAAGGCCGATACGGTCTTCATGTTCGTCGCAACGCTGCTCGTATTCTTCATGCTGATCCCAGGCCTCGCTTTGTTCTACGGCGGCCTGGTGCGCGCCAAAAACATGCTGTCCGTCCTCATGCAGTGCACCGTTATCGGCGCCGTCATGATGATTGTCTGGGTCACCTATGGCTATTCCTTCGCCTTCGGCGGCTCGACGAGCCCCTATTTCGGCGGCTTCGCCAAGATGTTCCTGTCGGGTGTGACCGTCGATAGCACCGCGGCGACCTTCTCCGAGGGCGTGGTCATTCCGGAATACATCTTCATGCTGTTCCAGATGACCTTCGCCGCCCTGACGCCGGCACTGATCATCGGCGCCTTCGCCGAACGCATCAAGTTCTCGGCCGTTATCCTGTTTACCGTGCTCTGGGCCACCTTCGTCTATTTCCCGATCGCCCACATGGTCTGGGACGGCAACGGTCTGATCTTCAACATGGGCGCGCTTGATTTCGCCGGCGGTACCGTCGTTCACATCAATGCCGGCGTTGCAGGCCTCATCGGCGCGATCATGGTCGGCAAGCGCACCGGCTTCGGCAAGGACATGATGGCCCCCCACTCCATGACGCTCACCCTCGTCGGTGCCGCCATGCTGTGGTTCGGCTGGTTCGGCTTCAACGCCGGCTCCAACCTCGAAGCCTCGGGCGGCGCAGTTCTCGCCACCGTCAACACCTTCGTCGCCACCGCTGCCGCCATTCTCGCCTGGTCGGTGGTCGAAGCCTTCACCCGCGGCAAGGCCTCGCTGCTCGGTGCCGCCTCGGGCATGATCGCCGGCCTCGTCGTCGTCACCCCGGCGGCCGGCTCCGTCGGTCCGTTCGGCGCCATCGTGCTCGGCCTCATTGTCTCGCCGATCTGCTACTTCTTCGTCGCCGTCGTGAAGAACAAGTTCGGCTACGACGACACGGCCGACGTGTTCGGCGTCCATGGCGTCGGTGGCCTCGTCGGCGCGCTCGGCACGGGCATCTTCACCGCCCCGTCGCTCGGCGGCACGGGTGCGGCCGATTTCTCGATCGCCTCGCAGTTCATGACGCAGCTCACCGCCGTCGTCATCACCATCGTCTGGTGCGGCGTCGTCTCGGCCATCCTCTACAAGGTCGTCGATCTGATCGTGGGTCTGCGCGTCTCGGTCGAAGCCGAACGCGAAGGTCTCGACCTCTCGTCGCACGGTGAAGCCGCTTACCACTCGTAAAAAGATCGCGGCGGCCTGCGGGCCGTCGCCACGCACCCGTCGCGGCCTGGGAAACCAGACCGCCCTTGGCCCGGACCCTGGTCCGGGCCCTTTTCGTTTACGCACGTGAAACCATGACAGGGGGTGGCATGGTTAACGCGCCATTAAAACTTCCTTCGTAGGGTTTGCAGTCAGGCACATCCGCGAATCGCGCGGAGATGTGGGTATTCCATTGCGTGGGCACAGGCTGAAACCATGAGCAGAAGCATTTCGGCAGGGCTGGACAACCGTCACGACCGTTTCGTTCTGTCGGCATTCGTCTGGCGGCAGGTGCAGGTCCTTTTCGGGCTCGCGATATTCCTCGGCCTCGCCTTGGCGATCGCAGCACTCTCCACCTGGAATGTCTCCGACCCCAGCCTGTCCTATGCCTCGAGCGGCACGCCGGTGAACCTGCTCGGTTATCCCGGTGCCGTCTTCGCCGATATCTTCATGCAGTTCTTCGGCCTTGCCAGCGTGATCGCACTGCTGCCGGTCGTCGCCTGGGCGATCGGGCTGATCAGCGGCCGCCGGTTCAACCGCATTCCGCAGCGCGCGGCGGCTTGGCTCGGCGGCGCGATCCTTGCTTCGGCGGCGCTTGCCTGCGTGCCTGGTCCGGTGACCTGGCCACTGCCGACGGGGCTCGGCGGCGTCTTCGGCGACATGATCCTGCGTTTCCCCGCCCTCTTCACCGGCGCCTACCCGACGGGCATGCTGGCCAGCATCCTCGGCGGCATCATCGCCCTTCCGGCGGCCTGGCTGATGGTGTTCAGTGCCGGCCTTGTCGGCACGGTGACGATCGACGATGAAGAGGACTTCGCGCCGGCTCCTGTCCAGAGCCGCGCTCGTACGGTTGCCGAGGAAGAGGAAGACGAAGAGCGGGAAGGCCCGCTCACCGTGTTTGCCGGCGCGATGACGCATGCCTGGTATACTGGACAGGCGCGCGTTCGCCGCATCTTCGGCCTGACTGGCCAGCGCCGCAAGGCGCGCGGTATCGAGCAGCCCTATGATTTCAACGAGGACGAATTCGGCACGCTGAACGAGCCGGTGCGCGCCCGCGCGGCAACCCGTTCCGGCGAACGCGTCGAGCCTTCGATGGACGGCCGCCGTGCCGTCGAGGCCCCGTCGATCGCGCTCGACGACGAGGACGGCGATCTGCCTTTCGATACGCACGAGCGCCTGGCGCATCCGAGCGGCATTCTGCCGGATGACGATTCCGACGACATCGCCGCCGACTGGGCGCCGCGCCGCGCACCGGCCCGCCAGGCGGCATCGGCGGCCAGCGCCCGCGTAGCACCCGCTGCGTCACGCCCGAAGCCCGGCCAGCGGATCGATCGTGAAGCGCAGTCCTCCTTCGTCGGCGCCGAGGGCTTCCAGCTGCCGCCGATCCATCTGCTCGCCGAGCCGCGCGGCCAGGTCCGCGATGCGACGCTCTCGGCCGATGCGCTCGAACAGAATGCCCGCATGCTGGAAGGCGTGCTGGAGGATTTCGGGGTCAAGGGCGAGATCATCCATGTCCGTCCCGGTCCAGTCGTCACCCTCTATGAGCTGGAGCCGGCGCCCGGCATCAAGTCGTCGCGCGTCATCGGCCTTGCCGACGATATCGCCCGCTCGATGAGCGCGATCGCCGCCCGCGTCGCCGTCGTGCCCGGCCGCAACGCCATCGGTATCGAACTGCCCAACCAGAGCCGCGAAACGGTCTATCTGCGCGAACTCATCGCCTCGCGCGATTTCGAGACGTCAAAAGCCCGCCTTGCCATGGCGCTCGGCAAGACGATCGGCGGCGAGCCCGTTATTTCCGACATCGCCAAGATGCCGCACCTGCTCGTTGCGGGTACCACCGGCTCGGGTAAATCCGTCGCGATCAACACCATGATCCTGTCGCTGCTCTACCGCCTGAAGCCGGAGCAGTGCCGCCTGATCATGATCGACCCCAAGATGCTCGAACTCTCCGTCTATGACGGCATCCCGCATCTGCTCTCTCCCGTCGTCACCGATCCGAAGAAGGCCGTCGTCGCCTTGAAGTGGACGGTGCGCGAGATGGAGGAGCGCTACAAGAAGATGTCGAAGATCGGCGTGCGCAATATCGACGGCTTCAACAGCCGTGTCGAGCAGGCACTGGCCAAGGGCGAGACGATCACCCGCACTGTGCAGACCGGCTTCGACCGCCAGACCGGGGAGGCCATGTACGAGACGGAGGAATTCGATCTCCAGCCGATGCCCTATATCGTCGTGATCATCGACGAAATGGCCGACCTGATGATGGTTGCCGGCAAGGATATCGAAGGCGCCGTGCAGCGTCTGGCACAGATGGCGCGCGCCGCGGGCATTCATGTCATCATGGCGACGCAGCGTCCGTCGGTCGATGTGATCACCGGCACGATCAAGGCGAATTTCCCGACACGCATCTCCTTCCAGGTGACGTCGAAGATCGATAGCCGCACCATTCTTGGCGAACAGGGCGCCGAACAGCTGCTCGGCATGGGCGACATGCTGTACATGGCCGGCGGCGGGCGCATTCAGCGTGTGCACGGTCCGTTTGTCTCGGATGGCGAGGTGGAAGCCGTTGTCGCGCATCTCAAGGCGCAGGGCGCGCCGCAATATCTCGATGCCATCACCCAGGATGACGACGAGGACGGCGACGACGGGCATGGTCCGGCCGGTACGGCGAACCTAGAGGATTCCGACGATCCCTACGACCAGGCGGTCGCCGTGGTGCTGCGCGACGGCAAGGCCTCGACATCCTATATCCAGCGCCGTCTCGGCATCGGCTACAACCGCGCCGCCTCGCTGATCGAACGCATGGAGAAGGAGGGACTGATCGGCCCCGCCAACCACGCCGGAAAGCGCGAAATCCTCGTGCCGACGGAAGACGAAATTTCGGGACGATGACGGGGAACGGAGTGCCTTCTGCGACGTTTCGACCGGCAAGTCTCGCGCCATTATTTCTGCTTGGGCTGAATGCCATTATGGCGCCGCGTTTGGCCCGCATGAAAAACGCATGAAGGAGACCAAGATGAACCGATCCGAAAAAGCCGGTACGCTGACGCGCCGCGGCTTCACCGGCCTCATGGCCCTGACATTCTCTGCCGGCCTTTCGCTGCTGTCGCCCGTCGAGGCCTCCGCGCAGGCCAGCGCCGCCGCCCAGAAGATCGCCGATCACTTCGCTTCGGTGAAGACCATGGCCGGCGAATTCGTGCAGTTCGGTCCGCGCGGCGAGCAGACCGGCGGCAAGTTCTTCATAGACCGTCCGGGGAAGATTCGCTTCAATTACGAAGACCCCTCGCCGATGCGTGTGATCGCCGACGGTCGATCCGTCGTCATCGGCAACCGCAAGCTCAAGACCTGGGATCTCTACCCGCTCTCCAAGACGCCGCTGAACTTGCTGCTCGGCAACAAGATTGACCTCTCGGCCAAAATGGTGCGCTCTGTGAAGGAAGAGGCCGATCTGACGACGATCGTGCTCGGCGATCGCAACATGTTCGGTGATTCGACCATTACCATGATGTTCGACCCGAAGACCTATGATCTGCGCCAGTGGACGATCACCGACGCTCAGGGCAAGGACACGTCGGTGATGATCTTCAACGTGAAGACAGGCATTCCCCTCGACGACAAGGTGTTCACGATCCCCTATGACGAGGTTCGCCAGCGCGGCGCCAAATAATCGGCGTTTCCGTTCAGCTGGAAATGCTCTAAGACGCCCTGAAACCGGCCCGCTCGACGGGCCGGATGCTTTTTGAGGCGGACCCGGCATGGCACTTTCGATCGCGACCTGGAACATCAACTCCGTGCGGCTGCGCATGCCGCTCGTCGAGCATTTCCTGAAGACTTTCGCGCCCGATATCCTGTGCCTGCAGGAAACCAAGTGCCCGAACGACCAGTTTCCCTCCAAACCGCTGAAGGCGCTCGGTTACGAGCATATCGTCATGCATGGCCAGAAGGGCTATCACGGCGTCGCCACCATCTCCCGTCTGCCGCTGACCGAGATCGTCGAGCGGCGCGACTATTGCGGCGTCGGCGATGCACGCCACGTCTCGGTGCTCCTGCATCACGGCGGCAAGTCGATCCGCGTGCACAATTTCTATGTGCCGGCCGGCGGCGACGAGCCCGACCGCACGATCAACGCGAAATTCGGCCACAAACTTGATTTCATCGAGGAGATGAAGCTCCTGCATGCCGAAGCCGAGGCCGGGATTTCCTCGATCCTCGTCGGCGATCTCAACATCGCGCCGCTGGAGCACGATGTCTGGTCGCACAAGCAGCTCCTTAAGATTGTCAGCCATACGCCGGTCGAGACCGCAGGTCTGATCGAGGTAATGACCAAGGGTGCTTGGGTGGATCTGATGCGCCGCAAGGTGCCCGCGGAGCAGAAGCTTTATACGTGGTGGAGCTACCGCTCGGCCGACTGGCAGGCCGCCAACAAGGGCCGCCGCCTCGACCATATCTGGTCGTCCGCCGATCTCGACCCGCATCTCACCAACATTTCCGTCATCCGCGAAGCGCGCGGCTGGGAGCGGCCCTCGGACCACGTGCCTGTCATCGCTGAGTTTGATTTCTAAAAATCAGGCGAAACGCCGGGCGAGGCCGCGCATCTGGGTGATCATCGCCGTGAGGTTCTCGCGGATCCGCGCATCGACCAGCACGGCGACGTCGGGATATTCCTCCAGCATGCGACGGAAGAGCGGGCGGTTGATGCGGATGACCTCGCTGTCCTCGCGCGCCACGGCGGTATATTTCCGCTCGACGGCGGAGATCATCGCCAGCTCCGACAACAGCGTGCCGTAGTCCGCGATGCCCTCTTCCTTCGTCGCGCCGTCTCGCAGCGTCGAGGTAAGCTGGAACGAGCCGTGGGCGACGACGAAGCCGCAATCGGCCGAGGTGCCCTCGCGAAACAGCGTCTGGCCCTCGACCAGCCGGCGGCGTTCGGCGCCGAAGGCCATAAGCCGTAGCTTGTCATCGGCAAGACCCGTGAACAGCGGCACGCGGGCGAGAAGGGCGATGTCGTCGCTGAGAGCCACGGCGGGGGGTTCCTGATTACGGTACGATCTTGTAGCCGCCGTTCTCTGTCACGAGAATCTCGGCATTGGAAGGGTCGCGCTCGATCTTCTGGCGCAGGCGATAGACGTGGGTTTCCAGCGTGTGGGTCGTTACGCCGGAATTGTAGCCCCAGACCTCTTCCAGGAGCACGTCGCGCGTCACCACCTTCTGGTCGGCGCGGTAGAGATAGCGGATGATCGCCGCTTCCTTTTCCGTCAGCCGGATCTTCTGGCCGTTTTCCAGCGTCAGCAGCTTTTGGCCGGGCTTGAACGTGTAGGGACCGACGGTGAAGGTGGCGTCCTCGCTGCTTTCGTGCTGGCGCAGCTGCGCGCGGATGCGGGCAAGGAGCACGGCGAAGCGGAAGGGCTTCGTCACATAGTCGTTGGCGCCGGCTTCGAGGCCGAGGATCGTGTCCGAATCCGTGTCGTGGCCGGTCAGCATGATGATCGGCGCCTTGAAGGCGCCCTTGCGCAGAAGCTTGACCGCTTCGCGGCCATCCATGTCGGGCAGGCCGACATCCATGATGAGCAGGTCGATCTGGTTGGCGCGCGCCGTCTGGATGCCCTTGCCGGCGGTCGTTTCCTCCAGCGTCGTGAATTCCTCGTAGAGCGAAAGCTGCTCGACGAGCGTCTCGCGAAGGTCGTTGTCGTCGTCGACAAGAAGGATCGTGCGGGATGTCATGCGTTTCCTCTCGGCATTTCTGAGCAAAGTAAGGGAGTTAGGGCCAAAATTCAAATGGAAGGGACGGCCTTCGCGGCCTATGGTCGGCCTAGCCAGTCGAATTGTGGCATGGCGGGACTATGGCAGGGACGAATGCGGCGGATCACATCTCCTAAACAATCCGTGAAGACTATTGTGGTGCGGCCGGCGCCAGGCAGAAAGGCGCGCGCTATCGTGCAGGTCGGGCCGCTGCGCATACCCGCCGCCATCGGCCGTTCGGGGCGGACCAGCCGCAAGCGCGAGGGCGACGGCGCAACGCCGATCGCGGCCATGAAAGTGCTCTCCGGCTTCCTGCGCGGCGACCGGCTCGGCCAGCCGAAGACGGCGCTGCCGCTCAAGCGCACCCGCCCGTCGATGCTGTGGTGCGACGCGTCCGGCCACCCCAGCTACAACAGGCTCGTGCAGGCCCCCTTCGCGCCGAGCCATGAGGAGATGCAGCGCAAGGACGAGCTCTACGATCTCTGCCTCGTGCTCGACTGGAACGTGACGTCGCGCCGGCGCAATGCCGGTTCGGCGATCTTCTTTCACCTCATCCGCCCCGGCTACGAGCCGACGGCCGGGTGCGTGGCGGTTTCCCGGCCGGACATGCTGCGCATCCTGCCACATATGCGCCGCGGCACGGTCGTGCGCGTGCTCTGACATTTTCTGCCGGCGGCGCTGAAATGGCAGCGGCCGCGACCTATATGCAGCCTCGCCTTCCCAAAACCCGCCCGGGTTCATCCCTTTTCATGGAGACATTCTCATGAGCGATCAGCCGACAATTCTCTTTCACGATGGCAACAGCATTCCCCAGGTCGGTCTCGGCGTGTGGCAGACCCCGAACGACACGGCCGTCACGGCCGTCAAGGCGGCGCTGAACGCCGGCTACCGCCATATCGATACCGCTGCGATCTACGAGAACGAAGAGGGTGTCGGCGAGGGTATCCGCGCCTCCGGTGTGGCGCGCCCGGAAATCTTCCTCACGACGAAACTCTGGAATTCCGAGCAGGGCTACGATTCGACCCTGAAGGCTTTCGATGCCAGCCTCAAGCGCCTCGGCACCGACTATGTCGATCTCTACCTCATCCACTGGCCGGCGCCGAAGCGTGGCCAGTTCGTCGATACCTGGAAAGCCTTCATCCAGCTGCAGAAGGATGGCCGCGCCCGCTCCATCGGCGTCTCAAACTTCTATCCCGAGCACCTGCAGCTTCTGATCGACGAGACCGGTATTACGCCCGTCATCAACCAGATCGAGCTGCATCCGGATTTCCCGCAGAAGGACGCCCGCAGCTATCACGACAAGCACCGGATCGTCACGCAGTCCTGGAGCCCGCTCGGCCAGGGTCAACTGCTGGAAAACCCCGTCGTTGCCAAGGTTGCCGCCAAGCATGGCCGCACGCCGGCCCAGGTCATCACCCGCTGGCATATCGACAACGGTCTGGTCGTGATCCCGAAATCGGTGACGCCGTCGCGCATCGAGGAGAATTTCAGGGTCTTCGATTTCAAGCTCGACGCCGAGGACATGGCGACCTTCGCCACGCTCGAAAAGGACGGCAAGCGCATCGGCCCGGATCCGGTGACGGCGACGTTCTGATCCGTTTGAAACGATCTGTTGCGCCGGCGCATGGTCGGCGCGACGATCGATGTCAGGGCGCCTTGCTCTCCGGGGTCTCGATCGAATGGCGCATGATGAGCGGCATCTGGGCGAGCGTGAACAGGATGGTGATGGGCATGGTGCCCCAGACCTTGAAGGCGACCCAGAAGTCCGTCGAGAAGTTGCGCCAGACCACTTCGTTCATCACGGCAAGCACCAGGAAGAACAGGCCCCAGCGCAGCGTCAGCTTGCGCCAGCCGTCGTCATCGAGCTTGAAGGCGGCGTGGAAGACGTAGCCGAGCAGGGATTTGCCGAAGACGAGGCCGCCAAGCAGGATAAAGCCGAACAGCGAATTGACGATGGTCGGCTTCATCTTGATGAAGGTGTCGTTCTGCAGCCAGAGCGTCAGCGCGCCGAAGACGAAGACGACGATGCCCGAGATCAGCGGCATGATCGGCAGCGTGCGGGTGAGCATCCAGGAGACGAGGAGCGCGATGGCGGTGGCCGCCATGAAGAGGCCGGTCGCGATGAAGATCGGGCCGCCCATTTCCGCGAGAACCGGAAACTGCCCCGCCAGCCATTCGCCGCGCGAATTGGCGAAGAAGAAGACGACGAGGGGGCCGAGTTCCAGCACCATCTTGAGGAGCGGGCTGACCTTCTCCTCGGTTTTGGCCTGCGTTTCCAGCGAAACCTTGCTCATGCTCCAACTCCTGCGATCGCTTCCGCGAAATCCTTGGCCTCGAAGGGTTCGAGATCGTCGATCCCTTCGCCGACACCGATGAAATAGACCGGCAGCTTGTGTTTGGCGGCAATGGCCACAAGGATGCCGCCGCGGGCCGTACCGTCCAATTTTGTCATGATCAGGCCCGTGACGCCCGCGACATTGCGGAAAATCTCGACCTGGTTCATGGCGTTCTGGCCGGTGGTGGCGTCGAGCGTCTGGAGCACGGTGTGCGGCGCATCCGGATCGAGCTTGCCGAGCACACGCACGATTTTTTCCAGCTCCGCCATCAGCTCCGTCTTGTTCTGCAGGCGGCCGGCCGTGTCGATGATCAGGACGTCGCTCTTCTTTTCGCGCGCCCGCTCATAGGCCTCATAGGCGAGGCCGGCAGCATCGGCGCCAAGCTTGGAGGAGACGATCTCGGAGCCGGTGCGCTCCGCCCAGATTTTCAGCTGCTCGATGGCGGCTGCGCGAAACGTATCGCCCGCGGCCATCATCACCTTCAGGCCGGCGCCGGAGAGTTTTGCCGCGAGCTTGCCGATGGTCGTCGTCTTGCCGGTGCCGTTGACGCCGACGACGAGGATGACATGCGGCTTGTGATTGAGGTCGAGCGCCAGAGGCTTGGCGACCGGCGAGAGCACCTTGGTGATCTCGCTGGCCATGATGCGCGAGACGTCGGTGCCGGTGACGTCCTTGCCGTAGCGCTCGGAGGCGAGCGTGTCGGTGATGCGCAGCGCCGTCTCGACGCCGAGATCGGCCTGGATCAGCAGGTCTTCGAGATCCTGCAGCGTGTCGTCGTCCAGCTTGCGCTTGGTAAAGAGACTGGTGATCTGGCCGGTGAGCTGCGACGAGGTGCGCGACAGGCCCTCGCGCAGACGCTGGAACCAGGTGCGCTTGGCCTGCGGCGCGGCAACCACTTCGACCGGGTTGTCCTCGGTGCTCGCAAAGCCTTTGGGCAAAGCCTTCGGCTCGAGGCGAGCGACTTCTTCGAGAACGGGGTCTTCGATTTCGGCCGGTGTCGCCTCCTCTGCGGGAGCAGCGACGTCTTCGATTTCGACGACTGCTTCCGGCTCGTCCTCGACGACAGCCTCTACCGCCGCAACCGGTTCTTCCTCGGCGACGGCGTCTTCATCTTCGCTGATATCATCGGCCGGTCCGCCGGCCGTTTCCATCTCTGCGGGTGCGACCGGATCTTCGGCGACCGGCAGTGCGGGGGCATGCGGCAGCGGATAGATATCCGGTTCCGGCTCGTCAGGGACGTGGCTTGCCGCCTCGGGATTGGCCGCTTCGGCTTCTTCGAGCAGGGCATCGCGCTCTTCGGCAGCGACGGCATCCTCGACGACCTGTTCGGGGGCGGCCTCTTCCACCTCTGGCGCTGTGACGGCGGCCTCGGCCTCCGGCTTCTGCTCGGGGGCGGTGTCTTTTCCGAAGGTGAAGATCTTCTTGATGAAGCCGAGGGCCATGATTGTATCCGCTGGTTATGCGAGAAGGCGGGTTTCGGGCCGCATCGTCAGGTGCTTGCCATTGTGGCCGGTGATGGTGACCGGCACAAGGTCGCGCGGCTTCAGGCCGGCGGCATCGACGAGCGTGAAATTTTCGGTGTGGGCGAGGCCGTTGTTCTCGACGAGGATTGTTTGCGCGCTGCCCACCATCCGGTCGAGATGGGTCGTGTGCAGCCGTTTTCCAGTCTCCCGCAACCGCGCGGCGCGTTCCTTGACGAGGGCGCGGTCGAGCTGCGGCATGCGGGCGGCCGGCGTGCCGGGGCGCGGGCTGTAGGGGAAGACGTGCAGATGGGCGATGCCGCAGTCTTCCGCGAGCTTCCCGGCATTGGCGAACATGTCCTCGGTCTCCGTCGGAAAGCCGGCGATCATGTCCGCGCCAAAACTGGCGTCAGGCCGCAGATCGCGCACGCGGCCGCAGAAGGCGCGGGCATCGGTGGCGGAGTGGCGGCGCTTCATGCGCTTGAGGATCATGTCGTCGCCATGCTGCAAGGAGAGATGCAGATGCGGCATGAAGCGCGGCTCCTCGGCGATCAGGTCCCAGAGATGCGCGTCGGCCTCGATGCTATCGATGGAGGAGAGCCGCAGACGCTGGATTTCCGGCACCTGCTTCAGCAGCGTCTTGGCAAGCTGGCCGAGGCTCGGCCTGCCGGGCAGGTTGGCGCCGTAGCTGGTGGCGTCGACGCCGGTCAACACGATCTCGCAATAGCCGCTCTCGACGAGTTTACGCGCCTGCTCGACCACCGCGCCCATCGGCACGGAGCGGGAATTGCCGCGGCCATAGGGAATGATGCAGAAGGTGCAGCGGTGGTCGCAACCATTCTGCACCTGCACGAAGGCGCGCACATGGCCGTCGATCAGCCGCACCATCTGCGGCGCGGTCTCGCGCACGCTCATGATGTCGTTGACGCGAAGCTTCTCTTCCGCCGAGACGCCGAAATCCGGCAGCGCCCGGTAGGAGGCGCTTTTCAGCTTCTCTTCGTTGCCGAGTACGGCATCCACCTCCGGCATCGCGGCGAAAGTCTCGCTCTCCGTCTGCGCGGCGCAGCCGGTGACGATGATGCGGGCATGCGGATTGTCGCGGCGCGCGCGGCGGATCGCCTGGCGTGCCTGGCGCACGGCCTCGCCGGTTACGGCGCAGGTGTTGACCAGCACGGCGTTGTTCAGCCCCGCCTTCTCGGCCTCGGCGCGCATCACTTCCGATTCGTAGGTGTTGAGCCGACAGCCGAAGGTTATGACGTCGACGCCGCTCAAAGGGCGGCCGCCCCGGCGTCATCGTCGCGGCGGAAGGCGCCGGTGACGGGGTCGAGCGTGCCCGACCATTCCCATTCGGCAGGTCCCGTCATGACGACATGGTCGTCGTCGCGCCATTCGATGGTGAGCTTGCCGCGGTTCGGGCTGCTGGCGACCGTGATCTCGACCTTGCGGCCAGTGCGGCCGGTACGCGCGCCGGAAACGCCGGCCGAGCAGGCCGCGGAACCGCAGGCGAGCGTCAGGCCCGCGCCGCGCTCCCAGGTGCGCGTCGTCATCGACGTCGGCGACGTCACCTGCGCCAGCGTGATGTTGGCCTTTTCCGGGAACATCGGGTGGTTTTCGAGCAGCGGGCCGAAACGGTCGAGATCGAAGCTCATCGGGTCGCGGTCGACCCAGAAGATCGCATGCGGATTGCCCATCGACATGGCCGAGGGCGAATGCAGGATCGGCGCGTCGATCGGGCCGATCTGCAACTCGATGCGGCTCGTATCGTAGAATTCCTCGGCGAGCGGGATGCGGTTCCATTCGAAGACCGGCCTGCCCATGTCGACGGAGATCGTACCGTCCTCGTGCTCGACGGCGTTCAGGATGCCGGCGACGGTCTGGAAGGTGAAAACCTTGCGGCCGGTTTCGCTCGCCAGCGCCTGCACGACACAGCGCGTGCCGTTGCCGCAGGCCTGCGCCTTGGTGCCGTCGCAGTTGAGGATGTCGATGAAGGCGTCGGTGCCATCGACGCGGGGATCATGGATCGCCATGATCTGGTCGAAACGGGTGGCGGGATCGGCATTGAGCGCAATCGCGGCGGCCGGTGTGACGGCATCCGCGCGGCCGCGCATGTCCACGACCAGGATCATGTTTCCCAGCCCGTTCATCCTTGCGAATTCGACCGTCTTTGTCATCACATCTGCCCGATTGGGCCGAAGGCGGCCCGTTGCGGCGTATATGGCGGAAAAGCCCGCGGATTTCCAGTGCCTTGCTCAGACTGTGGCGAACGGAACCTCGAAGACCTCACCGGGCCTCAGAGCATGAAATCGCGTGCGTTCGATGCCGGCCGCATGAAGCGCTGCCTCCAGCGCCGCCAGCGGTTCGTCCACGCCCTCGTTGGTCAGCCGGAACGTGCCCCAGTGGTGGCCGGCGACATAGGCAGCCCCCGAGGCGACCATGCCCTTGACTGCCTCATCCGGATTCTGGTGCTGCGGGCGCATGAACCAGCGCGGCTCATAGGCGCCGAAAGGCAGGTTGGCGAGGCGGATCGCCCCATGTTTCTCACGGATCGCCCGGTAATTGATGCCTTGGTGAAAGCCGGTATCGCCGATGTGATAGATCTTTCCGCCCGGTGTCTCGATCAGGAAGGCCGACCACAGCGCCATGCGCCGGTCGCCCAGACCGCGCGCCGACCAGTGGTGGCACGGCTCGCAATGGAGCGTGACGCCCACGGACAAGGGCGTGCTGCCGCCCCAGTCCATGGTCGTAATACGCCCTTCGCCGACGACAGGCTCCATGATGCTTTCATTGCCGAGCGGCGTGTAGATCAGGCAATTGTCCCGCTCGGAAAGCGCCTTCAGCGTCGCGAGATCAAGATGGTCGTAGTGATTGTGCGTGACGAGCACGGCGTCGATCTTCGGCAGATCCGTCAGCTTGATGCCGGGCGGATTGACGCGCTTCGGCCCGGCAAAGGAGAAGGGGCTCGCCCGGTCGCTCCAGACCGGGTCCGTCAGGATGTTGAGCCCGGCCGTCTGGATGAGCAGTGAGGCATGGCCGACCATCGTCACGACCAGCCGATCGCCCTCGACGCGCGCTTCCGGTATTGCTGGCGGAAACGGGCTCGGCCAGTCCGCCGGCCATGCCACCCGCCCGCCGCCAAATTGCCAGCGCATCAGTTCGAAGAAGTTGTTCGGCTCCTCGCCACCGGGATTGAAGAAATGCGTACCATCGAAATGGTTGCTGACGGGGCCGTCATAATATCGGTTTGCGGCCATGCTGCGGCTCGCAAACGCGCCGCCGGCCAAGGTGGCCAGCGTGCCGATACCAGACCATTTCAGAAACTTGCGACGGTTCATCATGAAAGTATAAGTATTGGCCACCCCGGTCGCAATGTGCCGGCTTTAACTCGCAGAAAAGTTAGATATGCGGTTCACCCCGAAATTTCTTTCCAGACTATTCGAAAAACGTCGCAAGCAGACGTTCGATTATCGGGTCTACACGCGTGAATATGACCGCATCGTCAAGCAAGACGAGTTGCCGCGCGTACTCAACCGGCTTTCCGACGACGAGGCCATCGAGCTCGCAAAAGCCTGGAATGCCTTTGAATTCGCACTGACGTCATGGAAGACGACAGGCGCACTACAGGGGCTGGAAAAGGCGAAGACAATAACGGCGCAACTAACACCGGCTCAAAGGCAGGACACTGTGTTTTCTTTGCTTGTTGATCATTCCGGTTCGATGCGAGGGCAATCGATCCTTCTTGCCGCGGCCGCAGCGGAAATCACATGCGAGTTTTTGGTGCGCCTTGGCTGCAAGGTCGAAGTCCTGGGCTTTACCACTTCAAGATGGAAGGGTGGGTTGTCGCGAGAGAAATGGAAAAGATCCGGCAGGCGGGACCGGCCCGGCCGGCTCTGTGACCTGCTGCATATCGTCTACAGATCGGCTGACGAAGACGACTCTCCCACCTTGGGATACCGCCTTCGCAACATGCTGAGGCCGGACCTTTTGAAGGAAAATGTTGACGGCGAAGCTGTTGAGTGGGCGGTCAGTCGTCTGATGAAGCACAGGCAGGCGAAGAAAATCCTCCTCACCGTGTCCGACGGTGTCCCAATGGATGATTCAACGGCTCTCGAAAACGGTGAAGCCTATCTCCTGGAGCATCTGAAGAGCGTATTGGGGCGTCTTGAAGATGAGCAGTCCTTGCGTGTCGCTGCGGTGGGGCTGGGGTTCGATGTCCGCACAATTTATGGCGATGGCGTCACCATCGAGAATGCGGATGTCCTTGCGACCACAATGATCGATATGGTGTATTCCTTGCTGGTGAAGAGCCACAGGCTCCATTGAGCCCGGCGAAACAGTTCGGATCCCGTGAGATGCGGCGTTCCGCGTGTCACTATCCTTGACTTTCCGGCCCCATTGCTGTTTAAGCCGCGCATCTGCGACAAGTACGAATGCTTGAAGCCGCCGACCGGGACCCATTGCGGTATAAACAGATCCCGGAGGTCAACACCCGACAGCGCGATGCGCCCTCGGGTGCTTTTTGGCTTTGCGTCTTGTTTTTGCCGCCGATAGCACCGACGTTTCCGCCACGAACGGAAACAAGAAGGAAGACGTGATGTTTGAAACACTCCAGGACCGCCTTGGCTCCATTCTGAATGGACTGACAGGCCGTGGCGCGCTTTCCGAGGCGGATGTCGCCGCGGCGCTGCGCGAGGTCCGTCGTGCGCTTCTCGAAGCGGACGTGGCGCTGGAAGTGGTGCGTTCCTTCACCGATGCGGTGCGCGAAAAGGCCGTCGGCGCGGAAATCCTGAAGTCGATCAAGCCCGGCCAGATGGTCGTCAAGCTCGTGCATGACGAGCTGGTCGCCATGCTCGGCTCCGAGGGCGTGTCCATCGATCTCAACGCGCCCGCCCCCGTCGTCATCATGATGGTCGGTCTGCAGGGCTCGGGTAAGACGACCACGTCGGGCAAGATCGCCAACCGGCTGAAGACGCGCGAGAAGAAGAAGGTCCTGATGGCCTCGCTCGACACGCGCCGTCCGGCCGCGCAGGAGCAGCTGCGCCAGCTCGGCGTGCAGACCGGCATCGACACGCTGCCCATCATCGCCGGCCAGTCGCCGACCGATATCGCCGCGCGCGCCGTGCAGGCCGCCAAGCTCGGCGGCCACGATGTCGTCATCCTCGACACTGCCGGCCGCACCCATATCGACGAGCCGCTGATGATCGAGATGGCGGAGATCAAGCGGAAGTCCAATCCGCATGAAATCCTGCTCGTTGCCGATGCGCTGACCGGTCAGGACGCCGTCAACCTCGCCCGCAATTTCGACGACCGCGTCGGTATCACCGGCCTCGTGCTGACCCGCATGGACGGCGACGGCCGCGGCGGTGCCGCCCTTTCGATGCGCGCCGTCACCGGCAAGCCGATCAAGTTGATCGGCGTCGGCGAGAAGATGGGCGAGCTCGAAGAGTTCCACCCCCGCCGCGTCGCCGACCGCATCCTCGGCATGGGCGACATCGTCTCGCTCGTCGAGAAGGCGGCGGAAAATATCGACGCCGAGAAGGCGGCCGCCATGGCCGCCAAGATGGCCAAGGGCAAGTTCGACCTGAACGACCTCGCCGACCAGCTGCGCCAGATGCAGAAGATGGGCGGGATGGGCGGCATCATGGGCCTGATGCCCGGCATGGCCGGCATGAAGGACAAGATGTCGGCCGCCGGCCTCGACGACAAATTGTTCGGTCGCCAGATCGCCATCATCAATTCGATGACCAAGGCCGAGCGCGCCAATCCCGACCTGCTCAAGCATTCCCGCAAGAAGCGCATCGCCGCCGGCTCCGGAACCGATGCCGCCGACATCAACAAGCTTCTGAAGATGCACCGCCAGATGGCGGACATGATGAAGATGATGGGCGGCAAGAAGGGCGGCATGATGAAGCAGATGATGGGCGGTCTTGCGAGCAAGATGGGCCTTGGCGGCGGCATGGGCGGCATGCCGGATCTGTCCAGCATGGACCCCAAGCAGCTCGAAGCGCTGGCCAAGCAGGCGGAAGCCGCGGGCATCAAGCCTGGCAGCCTGCCGGGTCTCGGTGGCGGCGGTCTGCGCCTGCCCGGTCTCGGCGGCGGGCTTCCGGGCCTGCCCGGCCTGCCGAAGAAGAAGTGAGGGGCTGAACCATGGCGATCGATCCCAAGGTCAGGGAACAACTGGGTCAATACCGGCAGTCGATCGACAATATCGACGCTGCCCTTGTGCATATGCTTGCCGAACGCTTCCGCTGCACCCAGGCGGTGGGCGTGCTGAAGGCGACGCATGAACTGCCGCCGGCAGATCCGGCGCGCGAGGAATACCAGATCGAGCGCCTTCGCCGCCTGGCGAAGGATGCCAATCTGGATCCGGATTTCGCGGAGAAGTTTTTGAACTTCATCATCCGCGAGGTGATCCGGCACCATGAAGCCATTGCCGCTGAACACAGCGGCGCAAACCAGAACAGCCCCGCCTAAACCAAGGCGCGGGTTCACCACATCCAAGGAGTAATGACATGTCCCTGAAAATTCGTCTCGCCCGCGGTGGCTCCAAGAAGCGTCCGTACTACCAGATCGTCGTTGCCGACGCCCGCTCGCCGCGTGACGGCCGCTTCCTGGAGAAGCTCGGCGCCTGGAACCCGATGCTCGGCAAGGACGACGCAAACCGCGTGCAGATCGACGCCGACCGCGCCAAGGAATGGCTCGCCAAGGGCGCCCAGCCGACGGATCGCGTTGCCCGCTTCCTCGACGAAGCCGGCGTTCTGAAGCGTGACGCCCGCTCCAACCCGACCAAGGCGAAGCCGGGCAAGAAGGCGCTTGAGCGCGCCGCCGAGAAGAAGCAGAAGGAAGAAGACGCCGCTGCTGCCGCCGCTGGCGAATAATCCGCCCGTATAATCCTTTCCGAAGACGGGCGGCGTGTCTCATGCCGCCCGTTTTCATTTGCGTCAGCCCCGGCTGCTCACGCACTTTTGCTGGAATTGCTCTAGGAGCCTCGGCCGAGACGTCGTATGAGGCTCCTCACGAACGCTCGGAACGAAACCATGGCGAAACTGGAAAATCCCGTCCTCATGGGCACGATCGGCGCGGCCCAGGGCCTGCGCGGCGAAGTCCGTGTGAAATCCTTCACGATCGACCCGACGGCGATCGGCGACTACGGCCATCTGCACACAGCAGACGGCCGCTCCTTCGAGGTGCTGGAAGTGCGCGAGGCGAAGAACGTCGTCGTCGTGCGGTTCCGCGGTGTCAACGACCGCAACGCTGCCGAGGCGCTCACCGGTACCGACCTCTATATCGAACGCGAAAACCTGCCGGATGACGAGCTGGACGAGGACGAATTCTTCTATGCCGATCTCGAAGGGTTGGAGGCCGTCGACACGCAGGGCCGCAGCCATGGCACGGTGACCGGCATCTTCGATTTCGGCGCGGGCGATCTTCTCGAGCTCAAAGGCCCCGGCAAGCGGCCGGTGCTCATTCCCTTCTCCGAAGCCGCCGTGCTGGAAATCGACGTCGAGGGCGGACGCCTCGTCATCGATGCGATCGCCGCCGGCCTCGAGGAAGAAGAGCAGAATGGTCCCGGCAGCCGGCGCCGCCGTCCACCGGAAGACGACGGGGACTGATTTGGCTTTCCGCGCCACCATCCTGACGCTCTATCCGGAAATGTTTCCCGGCCTGCTCGGTCAGTCGCTCTCGGGAAAGGCGCTTTCGCGCGGCGACTGGGCGCTCGATTGCGTGCAGATCCGCGATTTCACCACCGACCGCCACCGCACCGTCGACGACACGCCGGCTGGCGGCGGCGCCGGCATGGTGCTGAAGCCGGATGTGCTGGCCAGGGCGATCGATCATGCGTCGGAAGGCGACAACCGTCCGCGCCTGCTGATGAGCCCGCGCGGCAAGCCACTGACGCAGCAGCGGGTTCGCGAATTGGCGGCCGGCGAGGGCGTCATCGTGGTCTGTGGCCGTTTCGAGGGTGTCGACCAGCGGGTCATCGATGGACGCCAGCTCGAAGAGGTGTCGATTGGCGACTATATCCTCTCCGGCGGAGAGCCGGCGGCGATGATCCTCCTCGATGCCATCGTGCGTATCCTGCCCGGCGTGATGGGCAATGCGCTCTCGGGCGAGCATGAGAGTTTTGAAGGCGGGTTGCTGGAGCATCCGCACTATACGCGCCCGCAGGTCTGGGAAGGCCGCGAAATTCCCGGTGTGCTCACCTCGGGCAATCACGCGGCCATCGAACGGTGGCGGCGGGAAGAAGCCGAGGCCCTCACACGCGCCCGCCGGCCCGACCTGCTGTCTCAGCCGGTTACGAAATAATAGATCGTGAGCGCGATACCGACCGCGACTACCAGGCCGCGGATGACCGGCTGCGGCACGCGCCGCGCCGCCCAGACGCCGGACCAGCCGCCGAGCGCGCCGGCCGGCACCATGACGGCGGCCTGCGGCCAGCCGACGACCTTGCCGCTGGCGAAGACGACGATGGCGACGCCCGCGATGACGACGGCCAGAAAATTCTTCAGCGCGTTGAGCCGGTGATAATCGCCACCCTTTGTGAGGCCGAGAACGGCGAGCATCATGATGCCCATACCGGCGCCGAAGAAGCCGCCATAGATCGAGGTGACGAACTGGCCGGCGAGGCCGAGCGGCGAAACCGGCGTTTCGGCATGCAGCGTCTTCGGCTTGAGATAGGGGCCGGCGGCGAAGATGATGGTCGCAGCCAGCAGCAACCAGGGCACTAGCGCGCGGAAGGACGGATTGTCGAGCGATAGTAGCAGGAGCGCGCCGGCAAGGCCGCCGACGAGCGACAGCGCGCCGAGCAGGGACGCTTCCTTCCAGTCCGCCTTGATCTCTTTGGCATAGGCGAGCGAGGAGGTGACGTAGCCGGGGAACTGCGTGATGGAGGAGGTGGCATTGGCGACGATCGGCGGCAGGCCGGTCAGCGTCATGGCGCCGAAGGTGAGGAAGGTGCCGCCGCCGGCAATGGCATTGACCACGCCGGAGAGATAGCCAGCGGCAAACAGTAAAATGGCATCGGCAAAGGTCATGGCACTCCTCGCGGCAACGGCCATCGGCCGCTGTCTCCTCCTGCAAAGCGTGATATCGTGGTGCTACGAGGCCGGCAAGGCCGGAAAAACCGCCATTCCCGGTCGGATTCTTTTGTCTTGAGGGGATGACAAACGGCTTTACCTGGTGTATTGGCCCGCACGGATTTGGGATTACCCAGCCGACCTGCAAGCAAAGAATGGCGTACCCGCTCCGTCCGGCAACGGACTACCCTCACGAGGCGTGACCTCCAAGGCGATCGTCGAGCGCTCTGGCTGTTTCAGAAAAACCGAAGGTTTAGACCGATGAACATCATCCAGCAGCTCGAAGCCGAACAGGCCGCGAAAATCGAAGCCAAGCGCCAGCTCCCGGAATTCTCCCCGGGCGACACCGTCCGCGTCAACGTGCGCGTCACGGAAGGCTCGCGTACCCGCGTACAGGCCTATGAAGGCGTCTGCATCGCCCGTTCCGGCGGCGGCATCAACGAAAGCTTCACCGTCCGCAAGATCTCCTACGGCGAAGGCGTCGAGCGCGTATTCCCGGTTTACTCGCCGCTCGTCGAAGGCGTCGAAGTCGTCCGCCGCGGTAAGGTCCGCCGCGCCAAGCTCTACTACCTGCGCGATCGTCGCGGCAAGTCGGCTCGTATCATCGAGAACACCGGCACGCGCGCCCGCAAGCTGAACGACGCCGAGCGCGCCGCCGTTGCCGAGGAAAAGGCACGTCTGGAAGCCGAGAAGGTCGCAGCCGCCCAGGCTCTCGCCGCTGAAAAGGCTGCAGCCGAAGCTGCCGAGAAGGCCGCTGCCGCCGAAGCCGCAAAGGCTGCTGAAGCCGCCGCCGAATAATCCGGCAGTCGCATTCAGGGATTTCGAAGCCGTCGGCCCTGGCCGGCGGCTTTTTGTTTTACGGAAAAGCCTTTGCGCGCGAGTGTCGTGCTTGCTTCACCGCCTGAACCTGTGACAGTGTTCCGCCGCCACAATCAGGAGCATATTTTGATGTTTTCCCGCCGCACCGTTCTTGCAGGCCTCGTCGCCGCTGCCCTCATGCCCGTCGCCGCCATGGCTTCGGATCTGCCCGATCTCGCAGGCAAGTCCGTCGTCGTCGTCACGGAGAACGCTTATCCGCCGCTGCAGTTCGTCGACCCCAAGACCGGCAACCAGATCGGCTGGGAATATGATGCGATGAACGAGATCGCCAAGCGGCTGAACTTCAAGGTCGAGTACCAGAATACCTCCTGGGACGCGATGATCCAGGCCGTCTCCGACAACCAGTACAATATCGGCATGACGGGCATCACCATCAAGGACGACCGCAAGGAGAAGGTCGACTTCTCCGACCCCTACATGCGTTCGCAGCAGTTCATGCTGGTGCGCGCCGATGAAAACCGGTTCACGGATGCCAAGACCTTCGGCGCCTTCAAGGACGGCCTGATCGCCGCCCAGCCGGGCACCTCGCCCTTCTACACCGCCGTCTACGAAATCCTCGACGGCAATGAACAGAACCCGCGCATAAAGCTGTTCGAGACGTTCGGCGCGACCGTGCAGGCCTTGCAGGCCGGCGACGTCGATCTGGTGCTCACCGACAGCGTCGCGGCCAAGGGTTATGTCGATGCCTCCGGCGGCAAGCTGAAGGTCGTCGGCGGCCCGCTCGGCACGGAAGATTTCGGCTTCATCTTCCCCAAGGGCTCCGACCTCGTCGCGCCGATCAATGCGGCGATTGCAGCCCTCAAGGCGGATGGCACGCTGGACGCGCTGAACAAGAAGTGGTTCCTCGATTACAAGATGGGTCAGTGACGGGCGGTCATGGCTCCCGTTTCGTCTGACGCCGGCAAGGGCGACTATCCCTGGTGGCTGGTCGCGCTTGCGGCAATCGCGCTGGCGCTCGCTGGCGTCATCATTGCCAATGATCTCTACGCGCAGGTGTTCGGCGTCGTGCTGAAGGGGCTGTGGGTCACCATCTTCGTGACCCTCGTCGCCTTTGTACTCGCCACCGTGCTCGGCCTCGGCGTCGCCCTGATGGCGCTTTCGGAGCACAAGGCGCTGCGCCAGATCGCCCGCTTCTACACGGAGGTCATCCGTGGTGTGCCGATCCTGGTGCTCTTGTTCTATATCGCCTTCGTCGGCGCGCCGGCGCTGGTGGCGGTCATCAACTTTGTGATCAGCCCGCTGGTGTCCGCCGGCGCCATGGAACCCGTGTTGGTCCGCGATCTCTCTCTGATGTGGCGGGCGATCATCGCGCTGATGATCGGCTATTCCGCCTTCATCGCCGAGGTTTTTCGCGCGGGAATCCAGTCGGTCGACAAGGGGCAGGTGGAGGCGGCCAAGGCGCTTGGCCTGTCGCGCTTCCAGCGCTTCCGGCTCGTCGTATTCCCGCAGGCGGTGCGCGTCATCCTGCCGCCGCTCGGCAACGATTTCGTCGCGATGGTGAAGGATTCGTCCCTCGTCTCCGTGCTGGGGGTCGCCGACATCACGCAGATGGGCAAGGTCTATGCTTCCGGATCCTTCCGGTTCTTCGAGACCTATTCCATCGTCGCCTATGTCTATCTGATCCTCACCATCGGCCTGTCGCTGGGCCTACGCGGCCTCGAGCGGCGCATGCGGCGGACCTGACCCGCCTTACTGGCGGGCGAGGATGATCAGGCGGTCCGAAGCATCGAAGGACAGCTTCTCGGATTTCACCGGATTGACCACGACCCCACCCATGTTGCGTGGGTCGTTGCTGGATGTGGTCGCGCGGCTGTATCCGAGCGCCACTTCGCCGCGGATGAGGGCGGCGAGCGTGACGGTGTAGAAATTCACCGGCCGGTCGATGGCGATATAGTCGGTGACCGGGCGCATGTAGATTTCCGAACCGTCCTCGTCGAGCAGCTCGTCGAAGATCTGCGCCATCAGCTCGTTTTCCGAGGCCTGCGCCAGCATGAGGCTGACCAGCTTGTTGCTGACGACGAAATCGTCGGCGCGGGTGACGGCGGCCAGGTTGCGGTTGCGCACGTCGATCATCTCGCTGACGATGCCGATATGCTGGTTGGCGGCATCGGCAATCTTGCGCAGCTGCAAGAGCGTCACCAGCGTCGTGGTGTCGGCCGGCTGCGGCGCCATGTCGTCGCTGTAGCCGAGCACCAGCACGTGATCGTAGGACGGCACATCCAGCGCATCGAGCGCCGCGCGGTTCGTCGTGTCGATGACGGTGCAGCGAACGGTAAGGTTTTCCTTGAGATAGGATAGCCCCTCGACAATCGTTTCGAGATCCGGCCGGTTGGCGGCGATCAGAAGTTCGGAGCCCGGCGCCACATAGCGCGACAGTTCCTGCGCGATGATCGGTCCACGGCGATTCCATCCAAGCAGCAGCGTGCGTTCCGGCCCTTGCGTGCGCTGTACCGGCGGGCGCACGATTTCGCGATCCACCTCGAAATCGTCGGCGCGTAGTTTAATGGCGGCATCGTCCTCGGCAATCAGGATCGCTCGCTCGCCGGCGACAATGACGCGGTTGTTGGGCGGATTGAGATGCACGACGCCATCGAGGTCGCAGATGCCGATCAGCGTCGAGGTGTCGTAAGCCATCACGGCATGGCCGAAGGATTTGCCGACCAGTGCCGGCTGCTCGACGGCATAGATTTCCGAGCCGTCGAAATCGAGCAGTTCCGTATAGACGGCCGAAAGGCCGGCCTGGCGCGAGGAACTGACGACGATGCGCGAGATCAGCTCGTCTGCCAGTACCAACTGAAGCTCCGAACCGCCGACGATGCGGGCGACTTCCGCATTCTTGGCGTCTCGGATCTCGACGGCGATCTGGTAGGGCTCCCTGCGGCGGTCGGGATCGTTGACGAGCGCGAGCACGGTCTTGATGACCTCGGAATCGGCATAGTCGCTTTCCGGCGAGAGCACGACGATCGAGCGCGAGGCCTGCGGATTGACGATGTTGACGTCGTAGAGATCGGTCGGATCGCCGCTGCGGCAGATGATGCGGGTGTTCCTGAGATCGGCGATCTTGTCGGCGATCTCATCCTCCATCTCCACTTTGTCCTTGTTGGCCATGATGACGATGCGCGGGTTGCGCCGGCTCTCATTGGCGATGACCAGTTCGGAGATCACGTCGAAGATCGAGGGCGACCAGTTGAAGATTATCGTGTGGTCCTTCTCCAGCACATGCGAGCGGCCCTTGCGCAGCTCGTCCAGCTTCTCGTCGAGGCCGGAAGAGAGAACGCCGATCAGCGCGGAGAAAACGAAGATGCCGGCGACGGTGACGACGAGCGAGACGCCGCGGAAGCTCCAGCCCGCATCGCCGCCCATCGTGCCCGCATCCATGGTGCGCATCAGAGATTCCCACGCACCCTCGATGAAGGAGACGGGTGTGCCGCCCTCCTGCGCGATGCCGGTTATGGCGAGAAACAGGCCGGCGATGACGATGACCACCAGCGAGATCACGGCAAGCCAGCCGATCAGCGCGATCGGTCCCGCCGCCATGCTCTTGTCGAACTGGTAGCGCAGGCGGTCGCGCCAGGTAATCGTCTTCATATCTGTCCCCTAAACCGGTCCCTGCCGGATACGTCTATCGAGTGTCAAAAATTCGGGATGGCGGCAAGGAGGCGCGCTGGAAATTTTCGGAAGGAGCGTAAACGGCGATGCCTGCGGCCAACTTGCCGCGCTGTCAAAAAATCGTTATATGCGGGCATATGGAATCCAAGTTCGGATGCACGGAAAAGCATGTCGTCGTGCTGCAGGATCACAAGCGCCTGCCGGCACGCTTCTTTGCGCGCGTCTTCGGGGCGCTTATCAGCCTTCTATCCTGATCGCTCGCGGTCCAGCAGCCTCGCGCTGTCGATTTCCCTTTCCCAAACATGCCAGACGGATGAAAAGCCATGAGCGCACCCCGTACCCTCTATGACAAGATTTTCGACGACCACATCGTCTCCCGCCAGGAAGATGGCACCTGTCTTCTCTACATCGACCGTCACCTCGTTCACGAAGTGACGTCGCCGCAGGCCTTCGAAGGCCTGCGCATGACCGGCCGCAAGGTGCGCGCGCCGGGCAAGACGCTCGCCGTCGTCGACCACAACGTTCCGACCTCGCCGGATCGTGCCCAGGGCATCAAGAACGAGGAAAGCCGCATCCAGGTCGAGGCACTCGCCAACAACGCGGCCGAATTCGGCGTCGAATATTACTCCGAGAAGGACGTGCGCCAGGGCATCGTGCACATCGTCGGTCCCGAGCAGGGTTTCACGCTGCCGGGCATGACCATCGTCTGCGGTGACAGCCACACCTCCACGCACGGCGCCTTCGGCGCGCTCGCGCACGGCATCGGCACGTCGGAAGTGGAACACGTGCTGGCCACCCAGACGCTGATCCAGAAGAAGGCGAAGAACATGCTGGTGCGCGTCGATGGCCAGCTGCCGGAAGGCGTGACCGCCAAGGACATCATCCTTGCCATCATCGGCGAGATCGGCACGGCCGGTGGCACCGGCCACGTCATCGAATTCGCCGGCGAAGCCATCCGTTCGCTCTCGATGGAAGGCCGCATGACGGTCTGCAACATGACGATCGAAGGCGGCGCGCGCGCCGGCCTCATCGCGCCCGATGAGAAGACTTTCGAATATATCAAGGGCAAGCCGCGCGCGCCCAAGGGCAAGGCGCTGGAAATGGCGCTCGACTACTGGAAGACGCTCCACACCGACGAAGGCGCGCATTTCGACCGCGTCGTTGTCCTGGACGCCGCCAACCTGCCGCCCATCGTGTCCTGGGGCTCCTCGCCGGAAGACGTCGTCTCCGTCGAAGGCGTCGTGCCGAACCCCGACGATATCGAAGACGAGACCAAGCGTTCCTCCAAGTGGCGCGCCCTCGATTACATGGGCCTGAAGCCGGGCACGAAGATCACCGACATCGCCATTGATCGCGTCTTCATCGGCTCGTGCACCAACGGCCGCATCGAGGACCTGCGCGCCGTCGCCAAGGTCGTCGAGGGCAAGAAGGTGGCGTCCACCGTCAATGCCATGATCGTTCCGGGCTCCGGCCTCGTGAAGGAGCAGGCGGAAGCCGAAGGTCTCGACAAGATCTTCAAGGACGCCGGCTTCGACTGGCGCGAGCCGGGCTGCTCCATGTGCCTTGCCATGAACGACGACCGCCTGAAGCCGGGCGAGCGCTGCGCCTCCACCTCGAACCGCAACTTCGAGGGCCGCCAGGGCTTCAAGGGCCGCACGCATCTCGTGTCGCCCGCCATGGCCGCGGCTGCCGCGATCGCCGGCCACTTCGTCGATATCCGCACGTTCAACTGATCACGGTTTCATTGCCGTAATTGCAGAAAGGCCGGGATTTCTCCCGGCCTTTTTGTTTCCTGCCGTTCAGGCTGGGGCGCGCCGGAAACCGGGCAGCGACAGGCCGAGTGCGGCGACGAGCAGGGTCGCGGCCACGATGAAGGTCACCTGCATGCCGAAGGCAACGGCGGCCGGGTCGGCGCCGGCGAGATCCCGCGTGCCGGCGGCGGCGGTGAAGATCGCGCCCATCAGCGAGGCGCCGGTGATGAGGCCGAGATTGCGCGACAGATTGAGCAGGCCCGAGATGACGCCGCGCTCGTCTGCGGCGATGCCGGTCATGACGGCGGCGTTGTTGGCGGCCTGGAACATCTGATAGCCGGGCGTCAGCACGACGATGGCCGCGACATAGCCGGGCAGGCCGAACCAGGCGGAGAGCACGGGCAGGGCGGCCGCACCGGCCGCCATCGTGGCAAGCCCGGTCGCAACCATCGGGGACGGGCCGAAGCGGTCGACGAGGCGCCCCGCCAGCAGGCCGGTCAGAACGGAGACGATGGGGCCGATCGCCAGTACGAAGCCCACTTCCGCCGGGCGGAGACCGAGCGTGCGCGACAGGTAGAACGGCCCGACGACCAGCGTCACCATGATGACGGTCGCGACGAGGATGTTGGCCGCGAGGCTGGCGGGGAAGCCGGTGCGGCGGAAGGCGGCCGGGCGGATCAGCGGAAAGGCGGTTCGGCGCTGCCTGACGGCGAAGAGGATCGCGCCGATGACGGCGGTGGCGACGAGCGCGGCGTTCACAAGGCCGATGCGGCCTCCGCCGGCCGTCATGGCGAGTGCATAGGCGGCAAGCGATATCGCCAGCAGCATGGCGCCTATGAGGTCAAAGCGGCTTGCGGTGGTCGCCTTGCGGTCGACGGGCAGGACATGTCGCAGGAGATAGAAGGCGGCGATGCCGAAGGGCACGGCGACGAGGAAGATCGAAGGCCAGCCGAAGGCGGAGATCAGCAGGCCGCCGAGCGAGGGGCCGAATGCGGTGCCGACCGCCGACATGGTGCCGAGCAGGCCCATCGTGCTGCCGATCCGTTCTTTCGCCACGGTCTCGCTGACGAAGGCCATGGCAAGCGCCATCATGGCCGCCGCCCCCGCGCCCTGAACGGCCCTGACGACAATGAGGAAGGGCAGCGACGGCGAGAGCCCGGCCAGAAGCGAGGCAGCGGAAAACACCGCAAGGCCCGCCAGCAACAACCGGCGGCGGCCGAAGAGATCGCCGAGGCGCCCGATGCCGGCGATCAGCACGGTGCTGGCAAGCAGATAGGCGAGGACGACCCACTGGACATGCGGGAAGGGGGCGGAAAAGTGCTGCGCGAGCGTCGGCAGGGCGACATTGGCGATGCTCGTGCCGAGTGAGGACAACAGGATGGCGAGCGACAGGCCGGCGAGGGTTCCGAGCCTGTTCCGGTTCGCCGTTGGTGTTTCCGTGTCTTGCATGGGACTGCTCCTTGGTTCTTCGGAGCAGATAGGCCTTTCCCTGGAATGGCGGAATGCGCACGGATTGCATTCTATTCGTGCGTCTGACGCCATGTCATTTTACCGCCGACGTGCTAGGATCGCGCATGTCTCGGCCCGATCTCAATCTTCTCGTGACGCTCGACGTGCTGCTTGCTGAAGGCAGCGTTGCGCAGGCCGCCCGACGGCTCAGGCTCAGCCCTTCGGCGATGAGCCGGGCGCTAGCACGGCTGCGCGACGTCACGGGCGATCCGCTGCTGGTGCGGGCGGGGCGCGGCCTTGTGCCAACGCCGCGGGCGGCGGAGCTTCGTCAGAGGGTCGGGCAGATCGTGCAAGAGGCGGAGGCGCTGCTGCGGCCGGCCGAGATCCTCGACCTGAAGACCCTTGTGCGGACCTTTACGCTGCGCAACCGCGAGGGTTTCGTCGATACCTACGGCCCGGCGCTGCTGGCGCGGGTGGCCCGCGAAGCGCCGGGCGTGAAACTGCGCTTCGTGCCGAAGCCCGACAAGGAGAGCACGCCGCTGCGCGACGGGATCGTCGATCTCGAAACGGGCGTGATCGGCGATACGACGGGGCCGGAGGTACGCGCGCAGGCACTCTTCCGCGATCGCTTCATTGGCATCGTGCGCGACGGACATCCGCTGCTTGACGGGCCGATCACGCCGGAGCGCTACGCGGCCGGCGGCCACATCCTCGTCTCGCGCGGCCGGCGGGAGCGCGGGCCGGTCGACGAGGCGCTGGCGCTGAAGGGACTGACGCGCACCATAGCCGTGACGGTGCCAAGCTTTACCGAGGCCGTGACGCTTGCGAAAAACTCCGACCTGATCGCGCAGGTCTCCGACAGGTCGACGCTGTCGTTTCGCGACGGCGTGACGGCTTTCGCGCTGCCGGTCGATCTGCCCGGCTTCACCGTCTCGCTGCTCTGGCATCCGCGCATGGATGCCGATCCGGCCCATCGCTGGCTGCGGGCCTGCCTGCGCGAGATCTGCCTGCGGCCTGATGGGCAGTGACTTTCCGGCAGAACAATGCTAAAGGGCCGGCAACTGGGCCATACGCCGCACTTCCCGGCATTTCCTGGCCTGCAATGAACTTCAGTCGAGCATGGACCGCCGTGGCGCAAAAGCCTGCGCCGGCGCCGCCTGTTCTTGAGGAGTGACCCGATGGCAAGCATGGATTTTCTCAATACCGCCGACCCGGTCAAGGCGCCGGTCGTCCGCACCATTCCGGCCGCGGAAAAGCCGACGCTGATCGGTCTTTCTCGTGAAGACATGGGCCGCGCGCTGGTCGAGAAGGGTGTGGCCGAGCGCCAGGTGAAGATGCGCGTCAGCCAGCTCTGGCACTGGCTCTATGTGCGCGGCGTTTCCGATTTCGACGACATGACCAATGTCTCCAAGGACATGCGCGAAATGCTGAAGACGCATTTCACGATTGCCCGCCCGGAGATCGTCGACGAGCAGATTTCCAATGACGGTACCCGCAAGTGGCTTTTGCGCTTCCCCGCGCGCGGCGCTGGCCGACCGGTCGAGATCGAGACCGTCTACATTCCCGAAGAAGGCCGCGGAACGCTCTGCATTTCCAGCCAGGTCGGCTGCACGCTCACCTGTTCCTTCTGCCACACCGGCACGCAGAAGCTGGTGCGCAACCTGACCTCGGAGGAAATCCTTTCCCAGCTGCTGCTCGCCCGCGACCGGCTCGGCGATTTCCCGGACCGCGACACGCCGGCCGGCGCCATCGTGCCCGCCGAGGGCCGAAAGGTCTCCAACATCGTCATGATGGGTATGGGCGAACCGCTCTACAATTTCGAGAACGTCAAGACGGCGCTCCTCATCGCCACCGACGGTGATGGCCTGTCGCTCTCCAAGCGACGCGTCACGCTCTCGACCTCCGGGATCGTGCCGGAAATCTATCGCACGGGCTCCGAGATCGGGGTGATGCTGGCGATCTCGCTGCATGCCGTGCGCGACGAGCTGCGCGACATGCTGGTGCCGATCAACAAGAAGTACCCGCTCAAGGAACTGCTCGACGCCTGCCGCGCCTATCCGAGCCTGTCGAATGCGCGGCGCATCACCTTCGAATATGTGATGCTGAAGGACGTCAACGACAGTCTGGAAGATGCCAAGCTGCTCACCCAACTGCTCAAAGGCATTCCCGCGAAGATCAATCTCATCCCGTTCAACCCCTGGCCGGGCACGAACTACCAGTGTTCGGACTGGGAGCAGATCGAGCGCTTCGCCGATTTCATCAATCAGGCCGGCTATGCCTCGCCGATCCGCACGCCGCGCGGCCGCGACATCCTCGCCGCCTGCGGCCAGCTGAAGTCGGAATCCGAGCGCATGCGCAAGGTCGAGCGCATGGCTTTCGAGGCGATGATGATCGTCGGTCATGGCGAGGACGACTGAGGCCGTTTTGCCGCAGGCTTCTATCAGAAAATGTGATTGATGAAGCGCTTTCCGAGAATTGATCTGAAGGGCTGTTTTGCCTAGAAACGCCCTGAAATCATTCTAGGGAGACCTTCATGCGTCAACTTCTCCTCGCTCTCGCGGCCACGGTCGCGATTTCCCTTCCTGCAAAGGCCGAGGACGTCACGGTTGCCGTGACCGCCATCGTCGAACATCCGGCGCTCGATGCCGCCCGTGACGGCGTCAAGGAAGCGCTGGAAGCCGCCGGCTACAAGGAAGGCGAGAACCTGAAGTTCATCTACGAATCGGCGCAGGGCAACCCCGCGACGGCCGCGCAGATCGCCCGCCAGTTCGTCGGCGAAGACCCGACCGTGATCGTGCCGATCTCCACGCCTTCGGCGCAGGCCGTCGTCTCCGCGACGAAGGACATCCCGGTCGTTTTCACCGCCGTTTCCGATCCGCTCGGCGCACAGCTCGTGACGGACATGGACAAGCCTGGCGGCAACGTTACCGGCCTTTCCGACATGTCGCCGGTTGCCGAGCATCTGGCCCTCATCAAGGAAATCCTGCCCAACGCCAAGACGATCGGCTTCCTCTACAATTCCGGCGAGGCGAACTCCGTTTCTCTGCTCGCCGTGCTGAAGGCGGAAGCGGAAAAGGCCGGCCTGACGGTCGTCGAATCCGCCGCCACCAAGTCTGCCGAAGTGCAGGGTGCCGCGCGCGCCCTCGTCGGTCGAGCAGACGCCATCTACATCCCGACGGACAACACGATCATCTCCGCTCTGGAAGGTGCCGTCTCCGTCGCCGAGGAAGCCAAGCTGCCGCTCTTCACCGCCGACACGGATTCCGTCTCGCGCGGCGCTATCGCGGCGCTCGGCTTCAACTACAAGGACGTCGGCAAGCAGACGGGTGAAATCGTCGTGCGCATCCTCAAGGGTGAAAACCCCGGCGATATCGCCGTGAAGGTTGCCGCCGGCACCGACCTCGTCGTCAACAAGGGTGCGGCCGCCAAGATGGGCGTCACCCTGCCGGAAGCTCTCGTCGGCCGCGCGACCCGCGTCATCGAATAAGTTTCCGTTTTACATTACCAATCGGGATCAACCGCTGCCGGATCGCCGGCAGCGGTTGATCTGTTAAAGAGACCCATCCCGCCACACCTGCGGAACGGGTGAAAAGAGAAAGCCGAGAGCCGTGAGCCTGATTGCCTTCTGGGGTGCCGTCGAACTGGGGCTGGTCTATGCCTTCGTCGCCGTTGGCGTTTACCTTGCCTTCCGCGTGCTGGATTTCCCGGACCTGACCGTGGACGGATCCTTCCCGCTCGGTGCCGCCGTCACGGCCGTGCTGATCATCGCGGGCATCAACCCCTGGCTTGCCGCTTTCGTGGCCATGCTGGCCGGTGCCGGTGCCGGCCTCGTCACGGCGATGCTCAATGTGCGCTTCCGCATCCTCAATCTGCTCGCCTCGATCCTGACGATGATTGCGCTGTTCTCGGTGAACCTGCGCGTCATGGGCAAGCCGAATGTCGCGCTGATCAATGCCGAGACGATGCTGAGCCCGTTCTTCGGCCATGGTCTCAGGGATTTCTACGTCCGGCCGCTCTTCATCTTCGTTCTCGTCGTCCTCGCCGTCGTCCTCGTCTGGCGCTTCCTGGAAAGCGATGCCGGCCTCTCGATGCGCGCGACCGGGGCAAACGCCCGCATGGCCCGCGCACAGGGCGTCGATACCAACCGCCAGATCTATCTCGGCATTGCGCTTTCCAACGCGCTGGTTGCCCTCGGTGGCGCGCTCTTTGCCCAGACCAACGGCTTCGCGGACGTCACCTCCGGTGTCGGCACCATCGTCGTCGGCCTTGCCGCCGTCATCATCGGCGAAACGCTGTTCGGCACACGCGGTATCCTGATGGCGCTCATCGGCTGCGTGCTCGGCTCGATCCTCTATCGCATCGCCATCCAGCTTGCGCTGTCCTCCGACGTGCTTGGCCTGCAGGCCTCCGACCTCAATTTCGTGACGGCGCTGCTCGTCACCGTGGCGCTCGTCCTGCCGCGCCTTCGCCGCGGAGGAGCCGCCTGATGATCTCCGTTTCCGATATCAAGGTTACCTTCGGCAAGGGCACGCCGCTGCAGAAGCAGGCGCTGAACGGTGTCAGCCTCACCATCGAGGAAGGCCAGTTCGTCACCGTCATCGGCTCGAACGGTGCGGGCAAGTCGACCCTGCTCGGCGTTCTCGCCGGCGATGTGATCGCGACCGAGGGACAGGTGAAGATCGGCACCGCCGACGTCACCCGCCAGGGCACCGCCGGCCGCGCCGGCCGCGTCGCCCGCGTCTTCCAGGATCCGCTGACCGGCAGCTGCGGTGCGCTTTCCATCGAGGAGAACCTGGCGCTTGCCGCCCGTCGCGGTGAACGTCGCGGCCTGTCCTCGGCGCTCGGGCCGCAGCGTCGCGCCGTCTTCCGCGAGCGCATCGCCGAACTCAATCTCGGCCTCGAAAACCGCATGCGCGACCGCATGGACCTGCTCTCCGGCGGCCAGCGCCAGGCCGTCTCGCTGGTCATGGCTACGCTTGCCGGCTCCGATGTGCTGCTGCTCGACGAGCACACCGCAGCGCTGGATCCCGGCATGGCCGAGTTCATCATGACGCTTACGCAGAAGATCGTCTCGGAGCGCAAGCTGACAACGCTGATGGTCACGCATTCCATGCGCCAGGCGCTCGACTACGGCCACCGCACCGTCATGCTGCACGGCGGCGAGATCGTGCTCGACGTCGCAGGCGACAACCGCAAAAATCTTCAGGTCGAGGACCTGATCGCGATGTTCCGCAAGATGCGCGGCCAGACGCTGGACGACGACGCGCTGCTGATCAGCTGAGGCGCCAACAAACCGCCTGAATCCGCCCGCAGTTTTTTGCGGTCGGATGTGGGAGGTGAACATGCTGTTGCGTCGCGATTGTCTCTTGGGCGGTCTCTCGGCGGGTCTGGTTCTCGCGCTGCCGGTGATCGTAAGGGCGGATACCAGAAGCGAACCCGCCGGCAGGCTCGTGGCGGCGGCGCGCCGTCAGGTCGGTGTCACATTGACCTATGACGCCGCCTATTCGAAACTCGATTATCCCGGCGGCGACGTTCCACGCGAGCGTGGCGTGTGTACCGATGTCATCGTTCGCGCCTATCGCGATGCGCTCGACATCGATCTTCAGGTTTTCGTCCATGAGGACATGCGTAAGGCATTCTCGGCCTATCCAGCACTGTGGGGTCTGAAGAAGACGGATCGCAACATCGACCATCGCCGGGTACCCAATCTCCAGGCCTTTTTCAGGCGGGCCGGTGCGGCGCAGGCGATCAGCGAGGCGGGCGCGGACTATCGGCCGGGCGATATCGTTTCCCATATGCTGCCCGGAAACCTGCCGCATATCGGAATTGTCGCGGATGAACGTACAGCCGACGGCTCACGACCGTTCGTCGTGCACAATATCGGTGCCGGTGTCCGGCTCGAGGATGTGCTCTTCGCCTACCCCATCACCGGGCATTATCGCTATCGCGTGTAAGGGCTTATCGCGCCTGCGTGAGCAGGATTTTCGCCGCGAAGATCGAGAAAACGCCGGCGAAGGTGTAGTCGATGCCGCGCAGCACATTGGGGTTCTGCTGGAGCCAGGCAGCGAGCTTGTCGGCGCCGAGGATGACGAGGATGTTCACCGGCATGCCGATGGCGATGAAGAGCAGGCCAAGCACGATCAGCTTGCCGGTGACATCGGGATCGCCGGCCGAGATGAACTGGGGCAGGAAGGTCATGAAGAAGATGATGACCTTGGGGTTCAGCAGGTTCACCCAGAAGCCAGTGGAGATATTGGCGAAGGCCGTGCCGCGCGGGCCGGCCGCGGCCTTCACCGTGAAGCTGGAGCCGTAGCGGATGGCCTGGACGGCGAGCCACAGCAGATAGGCGGCACCGCCCGTCTTCAGGATCAGGAAGGCCGTCGGCGAGGCGGTGATGAGGGCGGAAATGCCGAAGGCGACGAGCAGCGTGTGCACGACGATGCCCAGGCTGGTGCCGACCACGACATAAAGCGCCGGACCACGGCCCTGCGACAGAGCGCGGCTGATCGACAGCGTCATGTCCGGGCCGGGCGTCACGGCCAGGAGCAAGCTTGCGGCCGTGAAAGCGAGAAGCGTCGAAATCGTGGGCAGGAGGTCCATGGTGAAGCCTGAAAAGCGGAACGGAGACGAAATCCCTAATCGGGCTTTTCGGCAATTACCAATCAAGCTTTGTGATGGGCCCTATCGGTCTTCCAGGTAGGTCCGGAAGGCTTCGGCATAATCCTTGTGCCAGCGTGAGAGCGGCGGACGGTTTTCGATGATGTCGCCGATCGCCCAGGCCATGCGACGCTCGTCCAGCGCCCGCGGCACGTCGTTGTCGGGGCAGAGAATGTAGAAATCGCCCCGTGCGAGGCTTTCCAGCATGAAATCGACGGTCTGGGCCGGCGTCCAGGCGGCGTCCGGCTTTTCCGTGCGGTCCCCCTTGGTGAGCGCCGTATAGACGAAGCCGGGGATCAGCAGATGGGCGGAGAGCTTCGCGCCCTCGGTGTTGCGCAGCTCGTGCTGCAAGGCTTCGGTAAAGACCTTCACGCCGGCCTTCGAGACATTGTAGGCGGGGTTGCCGGGCGGCGTGGTGATGCCCTGCTTGGAGCCGGTGTTGATGATAAGGCCGGGCTCGCCATGCGCCAGCATATTCGGCCCGAAGACCTGCGTGCCGTGGATCACGCCCATCAGGTTGACGGCGAGGATATGGCCCCAGTTGGCCTCGGCGCTGAAGATCGAGGTGTCCGGCTGGATGCCGGCATTGTTCATCAGCACATGCACGCGGGCGAAACGCTGCTGGACGGCGCGCTCCAGCGCTTCCAGCTCGTGGCGGTGGGCAACGTCGGTCTCCACCGCCATGATATTGGCTTCGCCGGCGATGGCCTCCAGTTCGACGCGCGCTTCGGCGAGCTGGTCGGCATTGCGGTCGGCGATCGTCACGAACATGCCGGCCTCGGCAAAGCGCCGCGCGGCGGCAAGGCCGATGCCGGAGGCGCCGCCGGTGACGACGGCGACGTTGTCCTGCTTGATGATGTCCTTGAGGTCGGTCATGGGTTCATCCCCTTCCATGGTCCAGTCCTGCGCAATATGGGGTCGCTCGCGGCGGCGTCAAACCCTGCCTGCGGCAGGATGCGACGGGCATCGCCCTTGCGCCGCGCGCCAATCTCGCTAAAAGTGCCCGCGACACCGGGCCTTGCGGGCTTGCCGCAGATCCTCTCCATGCAACGGACCTCATCATCATGGCATCACATAAAGACGTGAAGAAAGTCGTTCTCGCCTATTCCGGCGGCCTCGACACCTCGATCATCCTGAAGTGGCTTCAGACCGAACTCAACGCCGAAGTCGTGACCTTCACGGCCGATCTCGGCCAGGGCGAGGAATTGGAGCCGGCGCGCAAGAAGGCCGAGATGCTCGGCATCAAGGAGATCTTCATCGAGGACGTGCGCGAAGAATTCGTGCGCGATTTCGTCTTCCCGATGTTCCGTGCCAATGCGGTCTATGAAGGCGTCTACCTGCTCGGCACGTCGATTGCCCGCCCGCTGATCTCCAAGCACCTGATCGAGATCGCCGCCAAGACCGGCGCCGACGCCATCGCGCATGGCGCGACCGGCAAGGGCAACGACCAGGTCCGCTTCGAGCTTTCGGCCTATGCGCTGAACCCCGACATCAAGATCATCGCCCCCTGGCGCGACTGGTCGTTCAAGAGCCGCACGCACCTGCTCGAATTCGCCGAAGAGCACCAGATCCCGGTCGCCAAGGACAAGAAGGGCGAAGCGCCTTTCTCTGTCGATGCCAACCTGCTGCACTCGTCCTCCGAGGGCAAGGTTCTGGAAGATCCGGCCATCGAAGCCCCCGAATACGTGCATATGCGCACCATTTCGCCGGAAGCTGCACCCGACAAGGCGACCATCATCAAGGTCGGCTTCGAGCGGGGTGATGCCGTCTCGATCAATGGCGTGCGCATGTCGCCGGCGACGCTGCTGGCCGCGCTCAACACGTACGGCCGCGATAACGGCATCGGCCGTCTCGACCTCGTGGAAAACCGTTTCGTCGGCATGAAGTCGCGCGGTGTCTACGAGACGCCCGGCGGCACGATCCTGCTTGCCGCGCACCGCGCCATCGAGAGCATCACGCTCGACCGCGGCGCTGCGCATCTCAAGGACGAGCTGATGCCGCGCTATGCGGAACTCATCTATTACGGCTTCTGGTTCTCGCCGGAGCGCGAGATGCTGCAGGCCCTGATCGACAAGAGCCAGACGCATGTCGAGGGCGAAGTGACGCTGAAGCTCTACAAGGGCAATGTCATGGTCATCGGCCGCGAATCGGACAAATCGCTCTATTCCGACAAGCTTGTCACCTTCGAGGACGACCAGGGCGCCTACGACCAGAAGGACGCCGCCGGCTTCATCAAGCTGAACGCGCTGCGCCTGCGCACCCTCGCCGCCCGCAACAAGCGCGGCTGATCGGGACGATCCAAATGAAAAGGCCCGCTGCTGGAAACGGCAGCGGGCCTTTTTTGCGTCCCAAAGGGTGTTTCGCTAGCACGGGGTTAAGTACCCCTAAGTCAGCAGAAATGCACGGAACCCTCGGTGCAACGCCTGGGATGACGTCGTGGGGTGGAGCCGTGGCGTGTCATTCGCAAAAGTGCGGAGTGCTCAAAGCCCCTACCTTTACGCGATGAAGCGCTCCGGGCGATATGGTCCGATATTGATCACCGTGCGCTCGCCCAGCATCTTTTCCGCCAGAACGCGGCCGGTAATGGGACCGAGCGTCATGCCGTGGTGGGCGTGGCCGAAGGCGAACCAGAGGCCGGCGTGGCGCGGGGCCTTGCCGATGACGGGCATCATATCCGGCGTGCAGGGACGGCAGCCCATCCATGGCTCCTCGTCGCGGCGCTCGGCGAGCGGGAAGAATTCGCGCGCCACCTTTTCGGCACGGCGCAGCTGTACCGGGGTCTTGCGCGTATCGCGACGGGCGAACTCGGCGCCCGTGGTGAGGCGGATTCCGCGCTGCATCGGCGCCAGGAAGTAGCCGCGCTCGGCATCGAGCACCCAGTTGTTGAGCTTCGCCCCCTCTTCGGCACCATAATGCATGTGATAGCCGCGCTTTACGGCGAGCGGGAAGTGATAGCCGAGCTTGCGCGTCACCGTGTCAGCCCAGGGGCCGAGCGCCACAACGACTTCCTTGCCCTCGAGCGGGCCCTCGGGGGTCGCGACACGCCAGCCTTCGCCTTCCAGCACATGCTCGATCGTTGCCGCGTCGCCCGATCTCAACTGGCCGCCAAGCGACTGGAAATAGGCGAGATAGCGCTTCATCAGGCTCTGCGGATCGAGGATCGACCACGGGTCCGTCCAGCGCAGGCCGCCGGTCAGGTCTGCGCGGATAGAGGGCTCCATCTGCGCCACTTCCGCCGTCGTCAGCTTTTGGTGGTTGACGCCGAAATTGGCCGAGAGTTTTTCAGCCTCGGCGTAAGCCGCATCGCGCGCCTTCTCAGACCGGAAAACCTTCATCCAGCCGTCCTTACGGATCAGATCCTCGGCACCGGAGGCGGTGATCAGGTCGGCATGTTCGGAAATCGAGTTCTCGATGAGCGGTGCATAAAGATGGGCGATGCTCTGATGCTGGCGGAAGCCGGAATGCCACCAGTAACGGGCGAGGAAGGGAATGATGCCAGGGATCGCGGAGGGGTGGTAATGCGCGTCGATCGTGTTGTTCAGCGCATAGCGGAACAGCGCGCCGAAATCGTGCGGGAAACCATAGGGGAAGACGCCTTCACGCTGGATAAGGCCGGCATTGCCGTAAGATGTCTCTTCGGCGGCACCGCGCCGATCGACGAGCACCACCGACTTGCCGCGCCGCGCCAGGTGGATGGCGGTCGAAATGCCGATCACGCCCGCGCCGAGAACGATAACATCCGTCTTCATGTGCTGCCCCATATTCCACACTCACATGCCGTGATCCATTGCATGGCCGGAACCGCGGATGCAAGACGCTTGCTTGCGTCAAAGCGCCATTAGGGAAGAGAGATCGACAGTCCGCAACCGGGCGGCTAACTTCACGCGGCCATGGACAGGGAGAAACGGCGTGCAGGTCGGTACGATATGTGAACTCTGGCGCTATCCGGTCAGTTCGTTGACCGGCGAAAAGCTCGATGCCGTCGATCTTGACGGCACGGGCGTTGCCGGCGACCGGCAATGGGGCCTGTTCGATGCCGGCAGCGCGGATGTCGCGGCACCCGAAAGCGAACGGCGCTGGCGGCCCGTGCCGGGGCTGCGGTCGCGGATGGCGGCCGAGGGTCCGCAGGTCAGCCGCGATGGCGCCGTCTGGCATGCGATGCCCTCTCCGGATGCCGACCGAACCGCGTCGGAGCATCTGGATTTTCCAGTGCGCTTCCAGCGTTTCGGCGAGGCCGATGCCGCGCCGCGTTACGATCGCGGTCACCTGCATATCCTGACGACCGGCTCGCTCGCCCGCCTACAGGCGCTTCTGCCAACGGCCGTCATCGATACGCGGCGCTTCCGGCCGAATATCCTCGTCGAGACCGCGGCAGGCGATGTGGATTTCGTCGAGCAGCGGCTCATCGGAAAGCGGCTGACGATCGGAGACGCGGTCGTCGAGATCACCGAGCCCTGCACGCGCTGCGCCTTCACGGCACTCGGGCAGCCCGACCTTCCCTTCGACAAGGATGTGCTGAACGCCATCGCCAAACATGGCGGCGGTGGTTTTGGCGTACTGGCAAAGGTCGTCACGGCGCGCCGGATCGCATCCGGCGACGCCGTCAGCGTCGAACAATCTTACTGACCGGCCAGCCGCAGCAGATTTTCGATTGCGGTGCGCTCGAAGCCGCCGATGCCTTCGGAAATGTCGGCCTTGATGGCCGCCGCCACTGCATCCTCGTCGCGCTTGCGCAGGGCGGCGATCGCCTCCTGATGACGGTCGACGAAATAGAGCTGCGCGACATGTTCCATGGCGATGCCTAGGAAGGGGCCGAGCTGGAGCCAGATGCTCTCCACCATCGGCATGATCACCTGCTCGGGATTGGCGGAATAGAGCGTGCGATGAAATTCCTGGTTCAGGAGCAGCGCGGCCGCATTGTCCTTGCGCGCGATCGCCTCGTCCTGCGCCCTGTCGACCTCCTCGAGCCTGTCGATACAGCGCTCGGTGATATGCGGCACGGCGCGGCGGGCGGCATGCTGTTCGAGCACGGAGCGCAGCGAGACAAGCTCGCTGAACCGGTCGGCCGTCATGCGCGGCACCATGATGCGCCTGTTGTCGAGAACCCGAAGCGCCCCTTCCGAGGAGAGGCGGCGCAACGCCTCGCGTACCGGCGTCGGGCTACTCTCCATGGCTTCGGCGATGCCGCGGATCGTCAGCGATTCGCCCGGCCGGATCGAGCCGACCATGATCGCCTGGCGCAGGCGCCGATGCGCATATTCATGCGTCGTCATGCCGTCCGGTCGGTCCAGAGGTTCCAGCGCCAGGTTGCCCAATCCATTCCTCCTGTGACAGGCTGTCGGTTGCTAACCTATCCTTATCCAGAGGTTCTAGCAGCTTGACCGGCGACAAGAAAGTGTGCATATCTTGAAAATGTGATCACAAAAATAATTATGTGATAGGGAAGGGACCCATGGCTCTGAGCGAAGATTCCGAATGGCTGATCAGCGCCGATGGCGTGGAAAGCATCCAGGCCGTGGTCTGCGACCTGAATGGCATCCTGCGCGGCAAGCGCGTGCCCGTCGGGCAGGCGGAAAAGGTGCTGAAGGGCGGCATCCGCATGCCGCTATCCATCGTCGGTGTCGACGTCTGGGGCGAGGATATCGTCGGCTCGAGCCATGTCTTCGCCTCGGGCGATATGGACGGCATCTGCGCGGCGACCGGCCGCGGCGCGCTTCCCGTCAGCTGGACGCTGAAGCCATCGGCCGTCGTGCCGCTCTGGCTGTTCAAGGAGAGCGGCGAGCCGTTCCTCGCCGATCCGCGCCAGGCGCTCGCCAATATCGTGCGCCAGTATCACGAAATGGGCCTGAAACCCGTCGTCGCCTCGGAAATGGAATTCTACCTGATCGACGCCGAGCCCGACCATGCCCAGCCGCCGATTTCGCCCTATACCGGCAAGCGGCTCGATTCCGACGCCATTCTCTCCATCGACGAACTGGACGATTTCGGCCAGTTCTTCTCCGACGTCTATGCGGAATGCGAGCGGCAGAACGTGCCGGCGGATTCGGCCGTCGCCGAAAACGGCATCGGCCAGTTCGAGATCAACCTCATGCATTCCGACGATCCGTTGAAGGCGGCCGACGACGCGCTGTTCTTCAAGCGCATCGTCAAGGGCATCGCGCGCAAGCACGGTTTTGCCGCCACCTTCATGGCAAAACCCTATGGCATGCGCTCGGGCAGCGGCATGCACATGCATTTCAGCCTGGTCGACGAAGAGGGCAACAATGTCTTCGACAACGGCACGGCCGAAGGCTCCGACATCATGAAACACGCGGTCGCCGGCCTCACACGCGGCATGGCGGAATCAACGCTGCTCTTTGCGCCGCATTTCAATTCCTACCGCCGCCTGCGGCCCGATACGCACGCGCCGACCTCCGTCTCCTGGGGTTACGAGAACCGCACCGCGGCGATCCGCATTCCCGGCGGCAGCAACAAGGCACGGCGCATCGAGCACCGCGTCGCCGGTGCCGACGCCAACCCCTATCTCGTCATGGCCGCCATCCTCGGCGCGGCGCTGGTCGGCATCCGCAACAAGTGGGAGCCGCCGGCACCGGTCTCGGGCCGCGCCTATCAATCGCAGCTGCCGCGCATCCCTTCCGAATGGGGTTCTGCCGTCACGGCCTTCGAGAATGGCCCGATCGTCTCGGAAATCTTTGATGCGGATCTCCGCTCCATGTTGATCGCCTGCAAACGGCAGGAACTTGCCGGTTTCGCCGAACAGGTGACCGACTTCGAATTCAGCGCCTACCTGGAAATCGTCTGATGGCCAACACACAATCCTATGCCGGCAACGGCGAATATCCCGACAGCTACTACGCTGCCTCCCGCAACATCATCCGCACGCCGAAAGTGCTGGAGGGCGCCGTCACCGCCGATGTCGCCGTGCTCGGCGCCGGCTATTCCGGCCTTTCCACTGCCATCCATCTCGCCGAAAAGGGCTACAAGGTTGTGATGGTCGAGGGCGCCGGCATCGGCTGGGGTGCATCGGGACGCAACGGCGGCCAGATCGTCAACGGCCTGAATGCCAGCCTCGACACGATCAAGCGCCGCTACGGCGACCAGGCCGGCGCCTTCGTCGGCGGCCTCGTGCAGGAAGGCGGCAAAATCATCCGCCGCATCGTCTCGCAGTACAATATCGATTGTGACATGAAGACCGGCAATATCTACGCCGCCTACACGCCCGCCCATATGAAGGAGCTGGAGCACAAGAAGGCGCTGTGGAAGAGCTACGGCATGGACGACCACCAGATGCTGGACAAGGCGGCGATCCAGAAGCTGGTGAAGACCGACGCCTATATCGGCGGCATGCTGGACACGACCGGCGGCCACATGCACCCGCTCAACCTGACGCTCGGCGAAGCGGCAGCACTCGAATCGCTCGGCGGTGTGATCTATGAGCAGTCGCCGGTCATCCGCGTCGAGCACGATGCCGAAAAGCCGGTCATCTATACGGCCAAGGGCAGCGTCAAGGCCAACACCGCGGTCATCTGCGGCAATGCCTATCTCGGCCATGTCGTGCCGAAACTCGTCTCGCGCGTCATGCCGGTCTCGACCCAGATGGTCGCCACCGAACAGCTCGGCGACCGCGCCGATGCGCTGATCCCCAGCGACATGTGCGTGGAGGATGTGCGCTACATCCTCGACTATTTCCGCCTGTCGGCCGACAAGCGCATGATCTTCGGCGGCGGCACCGTCTATGGCGGCACCGACCCGGCCGATGTGCGCGCAAAGATCCGCCCGAACCTCGAAAAGGTCTTCCCGTCGCTGAAGGGCGTGAAGATCGACTATGCCTGGAGCGGCAATTTCGCACTCTCCTTCTCGCGCGTGCCGCAGATGGGCAAGATCGGCAAGAACACCTATTTCGCCCACGGCTACAGCGGCCACGGCGTCACCGGCTCGCATCTCTTCGGCAAGATTCTGAGCGAAGCGATCCACGGCGATCTCTCGCGCTTCAGCCAGTTCGAAAAACTGCCCTGGATCCCCTTCCCCGGCGGCCGCATGTTCCGCGCCCAGTACTCGACCATCGGCTCCTGGTGGTACCAGTTCAAGGACGCCTTCGGCCTCTGAGGCCAACAAAAAAGCCGGCGGAAACGCCGGCTTTTTCATTTCATATAGCTCTCAATCACCCCATGCGCTCGGAGGCATAGGAGCCCGGTGACGGCGGGAAGACGATGGTCTTGTTGCCGTTCATGAAGACCCGGTGGTGGATGTGGGCATGCACGGCCCGGGCGAGAACCTGGCTCTCCACGTCGCGGCCGATCGAGACATAGTCCTCGGCTGACTGCGCATGCGTGATGCGCGCGACGTCCTGCTCGATGATCGGACCTTCGTCGAGATCTTCGGTAACGTAGTGCGCCGTCGCACCGATCAGCTTCACGCCGCGCTCGAAGGCCTGCTTGTAGGGGTTGGCCCCCTTGAACGACGGCAGGAACGAGTGGTGGATGTTGATGATGCGGCCCGACATCTTCTTGCAGACGGCATCCGACAGGACCTGCATGTAGCGGGCGAGAACGATGAGTTCGGCGCCGGACTGCTCGACCACTTCCATCAGGCGGGCTTCGGCCTGCGGCTTGTTCTCCTTCGTCACCTTGATGTGGTGGAAGGGGATGTCGTGGTTGACGATGACCTTCTGGTAATCGAAGTGATTGGAGACGACGCCGACGATCTCGATCGGCAGGGCGCC
>NZ_QWBU01000015.1 GCF_003432075.1 Shinella sp. WSJ-2
CGCGGGCCGGCGTCGCAAGGCCAGCGGCGCCGAGGCCGAGGGCGGCCGGCCCCATCGTGCCGGCGAGAACCGCCGAGCCTGCCGTGGCGCTGAAGAGCGCGCGGCGGCTCAGCCCCTTGTTTTCCTTCGATTCCATGGTCGGGTTCCTTCTTTGGTTAAACTCTGGCTGCGGGTTCCGGGACCGGGCCCCCGGGGCTCGCCGCGAGCTTGGCTCGCGACTTCATCTTCTTGATCACCACGGGGCATACGGTTGTGGATTGGTAGAGCACTTGGCAGTGCAGGCAGTTGATGCACTCGTTCGGGTTGATCTCGCCGGTCTTGTGGATCGCCTGAACCGGACACTGGATGGCGCAGGTCTGGCAGGGGTTTCCGCACTCGTGGTAGCGCTTCAGCCAGTCGAACATGCGCATGCGCGCAGGGATCGCGAGCGCCGCGCCGAGCGGGCAGAGGTAGCGGCAATAAAACCGCTCGACGAAGAGCCCGGCGACCAGCAGTGCTACGGCATAGGCCACGAACGGCCAGGCGCGGATGAACTTCAGGATGATCGCGGTCTTGAAAGGTTCGATCTCGGCGAGATGTTCGGCCTGCTCGACGCTCATCAGCGAGACGCCGAAAAGACCGAGAAAGATCATGTATTTGACCGGCCAGAGGCGCTCGTGCAGTCCCCAGGGCAGCGTCCATTGCGGAATGCGCAGCTTGCGGGCGATCTGGTTGGTCAGTTCCTGCAGGGCGCCGAAGGGGCAGAGCCAGCCGCAATAGGCGCCCCGACCCCAGAAAAGCAGCGCGGCGGCAACGGCAAACCAAAGGATAAAGGTCAGCGGATCCAGCAGGAACGCCTGCCAGCTGAAGCCGTTCACCAGGCTGCCGAACAATGCCATCAGGTTGACGACCGAAAGCTGCGCATTGGCGTACCAGCCGAGAAAGATCAGTGTGAATGTCAGGAAGACAATACGGAAGATATAAAAGCCCTTGGCGTTCTTGACCGCATAAGTCTGGAAGAAGAACACGCCTGTCAGCACCACCAGCATGGCGGTGAGAACCACGATCTTCAGCTTGGAATCGCGCCAGATGCGTTTCCAGAGATCTGCCTGCGCGCTCACCTCTTCTTGCGGTGAGGCGACGGCATCCTGCTGCACGGGTGGCGCGATCGCGCGCAGGTATCTCTGCGGCAGCTGGTAGCCGAGATCGAAGGTGTGGAAGACCTTCTCGATCGGCCCGACCTCGCGTTGTGCCAAAAGCTGAATGCGGAAGGGCCTGGCTGGATCAAAGCCGAGGCCGGCGGGAATGCGGAACATGTCCATTTCTGAAAATTCCGGCGCGCCAACAAGCGCGATACCGCCGAGCCGGCGATGATCGCGGTCGCGGAACCGCACGGAAACGTCGTCCTGTATAAGCACGATGCGGTCGAAGATGCCGCCGCGCACATAACCCGAGCCCTTGAAGGAGTAGAGGCCGCGTCCTACGACGGCAATGGCGTTCTCACCCTCCTTCAGCCAGCTCCTCAGATTTGCATCCTGGGCTGGACCGAGCAGTGTCTTGCCGATTGCGGGAACCGAAACCAGCGCGGCCTGCATGTCGATGAAGGTGGTCTGCGGCGCTTCGGTGATGGAACGATCGCGCGCGCGTTCGTCGGGATGTTCGGCAAAGGCTGCGTTGACCTGAGCGACATCGAGCGTTAACCGGCGCAGCGTGCCGTCGCCCTCGGCCTCCGCCCAATCGGTAGGACCTGCGGCATCCCGGTCAATCTCAAAGCGCGGCCCAGCCGCGTCCGCTTCCGGCGCGAGCCCTCCGAGACCAAGCGCACGCGCGACCTTCAGTCCAGAGCGGACGATGGAATCGTCGATCACCATCACCGTCACCGTCGCCCCGGAGATGATGTCTACCTCATGTCCCGTGCCACCGGATTTCGCCTCGGCAACGATGTCCAGGCCGGCATAGCTGGCCACCAACGCATTCACCTTCGCTTCGGGTATGCCGATGAGGACGATGGGCTCGGAATGCTTGACCAGCTTGACACCGACAATCCTGGCGTCCGTGCCGATCGCGACGAGCGTATGGATTGGCTTACCGGAATAGCCGGTGGTCCCGACGAAGTCCGATGTCATGAAGACCCAGGCCACCGTCTGGCCGCGCTTCAGCACCGGCGCCACCGCTAGGTCCTCGCGAATCGAACCGAAACCCTCCGCACCGGGCACGAGGTCTGACGCGGCTGCAGCAGGCAGGTACTGCTCCAGAACCGTACGGGCATGGGCGGGCGCCACCAAGCACAGACTGGCACACAGCAAAAGAAGGAGACGTACGATTTTCATTCCAAGGCATTCCCGCGGATCGTTGCGAGACCATTGGATCGTTAGCTCCGGTCAGTCGTTGACTTGTGTCAAATAAAGAACAACTAACTAGACAGTATCGCTGGGTCTGCGAACGGCCGGAAATTCGACGAATGGTCCTCCTTCTCAGACGGTTCGCGCGGCCGTCGAGCACGGTCGCTCCGCGAAACCTGAAGTCAAACAGGCAGTTTACTGTTCCACCGCCTGAGCGCCTATGATTTCCACCTAAGAGCCGCACAGTCGGAAACGAGGAGATGACGAGGGCGTTAACTTCTCCCGGCGTCCCAAATGGAGCCGAAGGGCACCAGCTAGTCGAGGCCGCCATATGGAGTCTGGAGCGTTTCACTCCGGCTTCCGGCATGGCTGGTTCGATTACGCTGGTTAATGATGATTGCAGGCCTCTACCGCCGCAACTTATCGGTGACTTCTCTACGATCAGACCTGTTGTCGCAAGTTCATGTAGAATGCCGCGACGGTCCCAACCTCTGCGACGCCTCTCCAGGCGACATTATTGGATAGTCCCTCGCGCGAGGAACGTCGAGACGCAACGATTTCAGGTGGTGACGATCGGTTAAAGACAGGCCAGAACGTGAGGTCATATAGCTGGCGCCGTGATGCCTGGGACAACGTCGACAGGAATGTTGTGGCGTTTGAGGTGAGCGATCTCGTCCTCGGCCCGCCCGAAGATCACCGGATCGCCGGGTGACAGCCGTACCACGCACTGGCCGGCCATAGCGAACTTGACGATAGTGTCTCCGATCTCTTTCTGTCGGCAGCTCTCGCCGCCGCATCGTTCTACGGGCATGCGCGTCGCCTCGCGGCGCGCCAACTCGAGCACTTCGCCGGGAACCAGATCGTCAAAGAGGATGATATCGGCCGCCTGCAGCGCTCGCACGGCCTTTAGCGTTAGGAGCTCAGCATCGCCTGGCCCCGCGCCGACAAATGTCACGCGACCGATGGCGGGGGCTTCCGCGAGCCGTTCGGCATCAGCGAGAAGCACCCCACCTACGCCCTCCTCCGGCGTATCCAGCGTGGAAAAGACCCTGTCGGAGAACCGCTCCCAGAAAACGCGGCGCGGCTGGCCGGGCTTAAGGCGCAGGTTGACCGCCCCGCGCAGCGACTGTGCCAGCGCCGCCCAAGCCTTCAGGCTGCGCGGCAGAAGCGTCTCGATCTTGCGGCGGATCGTCTGTGCCAGGATCGGCGCCGCGCCGTCCGTCGAGATCGCCACGATCACCGGCGAGCGGTTGACGATCGAGCCGAACTGGAACTGGCAGAAGGCCTGCTTGTCGATGACATTGACCGGCACGCCCGCAGCACGGGCGGCGTTGAAGAACGTTTCCGCATCGTCCTCGCAATCGCCGATCGCCAGCACAGCACCAGCCAGATCGGATGGCGTCCAGCACCGGGCATGGCGCGTCAGTCCTGCCGCCGGATGATCCGGTGGGCGAGCGAAGAGCGCCTCGAAGACCTCGCCGAAGGTTTCCGCATAGACATCAACGCGGGCACCGCAGGCCGCAAGCAGTTCCGCCTTCCACATCGCGGCATCCGTGCCGCCGGCGACGACGACACGTTCACCCTCCAGCGCCCAGAAGACCGGCAGCTTGGCGAGCGGTTCTATGCGCGCTTCATTCCGCGGCGGCTGCGAGACATCCATCGACGATCCCCTTGATCTCGGCGCGGCACGATCCGCAATTGGTTCCGGCATTGAGCGCCTTGCCGACGGCCTCGACGCTGTGGCAACCGCCCCGCACGGCGGCGACGATCTGGTTGACGCCAACGCCGAAGCACGAACAGAGGGTGGCGCCGGGGTCCGGCTTGTCCGCACCCGGCCGGCCGGCGACGAGCGCGAAACGCTTGCGCAGGTTGGCGTGTTCGGCGGTGAGTTGGGCGATCGCCCAGTTGCGGGCGACTGCCACGGGCTCGCACGCTAGGAAGAAGGCGGCGAGAAGCCGAGTCCCGTCGAAGAAGGCGAGCCTGACATCGCCGGTCGGCGCATCCGCATAGCCGAGCGGCTCGACGCCGTCGGGGATGGTGAAGACGCGGCGGCACCAGTCCGCCCAGTGCTGGACCGGCGTGGTGAACGCCAGTTCCAGCCGCCAGCCGCCATCGGCTTTGGCGAGCGCCCAATAGGCCGCATCCGGCTCGACCGGCTTCGCCTGCGAGACGGCGAAGGCATAGTGCCGTGCCTTGAACAGCTTGACCGCGACCGCAACGTTCTTCGAGGCGGGCTGGCCGGAAAAACGGTCGGTGATGGCGGGGACGACGGCATCGATGCGGGCCCTGGCAGCAAACTGATCGTTCCAGTGCATGGGGGCGAAGATGCTGCGCCGCGCCTGGCGTTCGGTGATCAGCGCCCGCACCACGGCGCTGCCCAGCGGGCTCTCGATCTCGACCAGCCCGGCATTGCCGACGCCGATCTCGACGGCATCGCGCGGATGCAGTTCTGCAAAGGGTTCGGCGATGTGGGACGACAGGCGCGCGCTTTTTCCCGTGCGCGTCATGGTGTGCCATTGGTCGCGGATGCGGCCGGTGTTCAGCGTGAAGGGGTAGTCGGGATTGGCGCGGTCGGTTTCGGCGGGCTCGACTGCGACGAAGTGTGCCTTGCCATCCTCATGGTAGAAGCCGCCATCGGCGAAAAAGCGGCTTTCCGTCCTGGCCTGTCCTGCCGGCTGCGGCCATTGGAAGGGTTCAAGCGCATTATAAACAACCTGCCCGACACCAACATGCGCACCGATATCGAAATCACGGCGGCCATCGTTCTCGAAAGCCGAGAGGGCCGCATGTTCGGAAAAGATTTCTGCCGGAGTTTCATAAGCGAAAGCATCGGCAAAGCCCATGCGGCGCGCGACTTCGACTAGTTGCCACCAGTCCGCCCGCGTCGTGCCAGGCGCGGCAAGGAAGGCGCGCTGGCGGGAAATGCGGCGCTCGGAATTGGTGACGGTCCCGCTCTTCTCGCCCCAGCCGAGCGATGGCAGCATAACGTGCGCGTGGCGGGCGGTGTCCGTGTCCTTGATAATGTCGGAGATAACGACAAAGGGACATGCCTTGATCGCCGCCTCGACGGCAACGGCATCGGGCATGGAGACGACAGGGTTGGTCGCCATGATCCACAGCGCCTTGATGCGCCCGTCCGCCACCGCCTGAAAGAGATCGACCGCTTTGAGGCCCGTTTTTTCCGCGATGACGGGCGACGCCCAGAAGCGCTGCACCCGGTCGCGGTCTTCAGCGCTTTCGATGGACATATGGGCGGCCAGCATGTTCGCGAGACCGCCGACCTCGCGGCCACCCATGGCGTTGGGCTGCCCCGTCAGCGAGAACGGCCCCATGCCCGGCCTGCCGATGCGGCCGGTGGCAAGGTGGCAATTGAGGATGGCGTTGACCTTGTCTGTGCCGGACGAGGACTGGTTGACGCCCTGGCTGTAGCAGGTGACGACCTTCCCGGTCGTCGTGAACAGGCGATAGAATTCGCGAAGCTGCATGGCCGGAAGCCCCGTCCGCTCCAGCACCTCGCCGAAGGAAACGCCCGCCGCCGTCTCGAAGGCTTCGGCAAAGCCCGACGTATGCGCCGCGACATAATTCTGGTCGACGGCGTTGTTCGAGACGAGATGCGAGAATAGGCCGACGAACAATGCCGCATCCGTATCGGGGCGGATCGCCAGATGAAGGTCGGCGATATCGACCGTCATGGTGCGGCGCGGATCGATGACCACGACCTTCATGCCCGGACGGCGCTCTTTGGCGGCGGCAAGGCGCTGGTAGAGCACGGGGTGGCACCAGGCGAGGTTGGAACCGGTCAGGATGACGAGATCGGCCAGTTCCAGGTCCTCATAGGTCCCCGGCACCGTATCCGAACCAAAAGCCCGGCGATGGCCGGCGACGGAGGAGGACATGCAGAGCCGGGAATTCGTGTCGATATTGGCCGAACCGAAAAACCCCTTCATCAGCTTGTTGGCGACGTAGTAATCCTCCGTCAGCAACTGGCCGGAGACATAGAACGCCACGGAATCGGGGCCGTGCTCGGCAATCGCGGCGGCAAACTTTGCGGCGACGAGATCGAGGGCGCTGTCCCAGGACGCCGGTTCGCCCCTGATCTCGGGATGCAGGATGCGACCATCGAGATCGATCGTCTCGGCAAGCGCCGAGCCCTTTGAGCAGAGCCGCCCGTAGTTCGACGGGTGGTCCGGATCGCCCTTGACGGAAACGGCACCGTCTTCGGCGACCGTCGCGATGACACCGCAGCCGACGCCGCAATAGGGGCAGGTTGTCTTGACCGCCTGTTCCATCCTATTCGGCCGCCACCATCAGGTCTTCGAGCGCGATGAACAGCGCGCCGCCGTCATTCTTTAGCGCGATGGTCTTCACCGCGCCCTCGTCCACACCGAGCGCCGTGCCGGTTTCCAGCGATATCACCCAATTGTGCAGCGGGCAGGTCACGGCCTTGGCATGAACGATGCCCTGGCTCAGCGGCCCGCCTTTATGCGGGCAATGGTCTTCGATGGCAAAAACCTCGTTTTCTGCGGTGCGAAATACTGCGATCTTGCCCTGCGGAGTTTTCACACAGCGGGCGCCACGCAGCGGGATGTCGGCGATGTTTCCGATGGCAAACCAGTTCATGTCCGACCTCCTATTCCGCTGCCTGTCCGTAGCCGATGGTCGCCATCGGCCGGAATTCATGTTTGTCCTTGCCGGATACGCGCTCCGACCAGGGATCGACCTGGGCGAATTTCTGGGAGAAAACGAAGCGGTCATAATAGGCCTTGCACTTGTCGGCATCGCCCATGATCTGGCGGCGGATCTCGTCGAGCCCGATGCGTTTCGCCCATTTGTAGATGCGCTCGAGATAACGCGCCTGTTCGCGGTACATCTGCGTCAGCGCCACGATGTGCTCCAGCGCCTCGTCCTCGCTCTTCACGAGGCCGAGCACTTCGGTACCCTTGATGTCGAGGCCCGCGGCACCGGCGAAGTGAATCTCGAACCCAGAATCCACGCAGATCACGCCGATGTCCTTGCAGGTCGCCTCCGCGCAGTTTCGTGGACAGCCGGAGACCGCCATCTTCAGCTTGGCCGGCGTCCAGGAGCCCCACATGAACTTTTCGATGCGGATGCCGAGCCCCGTCGAATCCTGCGTGCCGAAGCGGCACCAGTCGGAGCCGACACAGGTTTTTACGGTGCGCAGGCCTTTCGCATAGGCCTGGCCGGAGATGAAGCCTGCCTTGCCGAGATCGGCCCAGACGGCAGGCAGATCCTCCTTCTCGATGCCGAGCAGGTCGATGCGCTGACCGCCGGTGACCTTCACCAGGGGGATCTCGAACTTGTCGACGACATCGGCGATGGCGCGCAGCTCGCCGGAATTGGTCACGCCACCCCACATGCGCGGCACGACGGAATAGGTGCCGTCCTTCTGGATGTTGGCATGCACACGCTCATTGATGTAGCGCGACTGGTAGTCGTCGGCGTATTCATCCGGCCAGTCACAGACGAGGTAGTAGTTGAGCGCCGGGCGGCATTTGGCGCAGCCGCAGGAGGTCTTCCATTCCAGCTCCTGCATGACCGCCGGAATGGTCTTCAGCCCCTTCGCCTTGATCAGGCGGCGCACGTCGTCATGGCCGAGATCGGTGCAGCCGCACATCGGCTGGACGGCGGCGGGATTGTAACTGTCGCCGAGCGTCAGCGTCATCAGCTGCTCGACGAGACCGGTGCAGGAGCCACACGAGGCCGACGCCTTGGTGTGGGCACGCACATCGTCCAGCGACGTCAGGCCCTTTTCGGTGATGGTCGAGACGATCCTGCCCTTGCAGACGCCGTTGCAGCCGCAGATTTCCGCATCATCCGGCAAGGCTGCAACGGCCGCCATAGGGTCCAGCGGAGCGCCCCCCTGATAGGCCTGGCCGAAGATCAGCGTCTCGCGCATTTCGGAGATGTCGGTCTGCTTCTTCTTGAGGTCGTTGAACCATGCGCCATCGGCGGTTTCACCGTAAAGCACCGTGCCGATGATCCTGTTGCCCTTCAGCACCAGCCGCTTGTAGACGCCGGCGGAGGCATCGCGCAGCACGATCTCCTCGCGATCGTCGCCATCGGCGAAATCGCCCAGCGAGAAGAGTTCGATGCCCGTCACCTTCAGCTTGGTCGGCGTATCCGAATGTACGAATGCCGCCCCCTGCTCCCCGGCGAGATGCGAAGCCGCGACACGTGCCATCTCGTAGAGCGGTGCGACGAGGCCATAAACCATGCCGCCGACCTCGGCGCATTCGCCGAGCGCCCAGATGCTGCCGTCGGAGGTCTGCATGCCGTGGTCGACGACGATACCGCGGTTGATGGCAAGCCCCGCCTCCCTGGCAAGCCCGACGCTTGGGCGGATGCCGACGGCCATGACGACGAGCGTCGCCGGGATGATGCGGCCATCCTCCAGTTCGATACCCTCGACCTTGCCGTTGCCGATAATGGCCTTGGTGTTGGCCTTGCAAAGGACCTTGATGCCGCGCCGTTCCAGCTCCTTCTGCAGGAGATAGCCGGCGGCCGGATCGAGCTGCCGGTCCATCAGCGTCGGCATGACATGGAGCACGGTGACATCCATACCGCGGCCGACAAGGCCGGCGGCGGCTTCAAGGCCGAGGAGGCCGCCACCGATGACGACGGCCTTTTCGCGCGACTGAGCGGCGAGCAGCATGGCCTGTACGTCGTCGAGGTCGCGGTAGGTGATGACGCCGGGCAATTCCTTGCCTGGCACCGGCAGGATGAAGGGCACGGAGCCAGTGGCGATGACCAGCTTGTCGTAGCTCTCGGTCACACCATGGTCCGACGTCACCGTCTTGGCATCGCGGTCGATGGCGACGATGCGGTGGCCCTTGTAGAGCGTGATGCCGTGCTTGATGTACCAGCCGTCGCCGTGGATGATGATCTCTTCGTAGTCCTTCTCGCCCGACAGCACCGGCGAGAGCATGATGCGGTCGTAGTTGACGCGCGGCTCGGCGTTGAAAATGGTGATCGCGTATCGGCCCGGCGCCTTTTCGAGGAGGTGCTCCAGCATGCGCCCCGGCGCCATGCCATTGCCGATGATGACGAGTTTCTCGTTCATGGTCTTTCCTTGCGATTACGCTGCGACGGCAGAGACGGAGGGGCGCTCCATCTGGCGGATGGAGAGGTGCATCCAGATCAGCGAGACGGCGACGACGGCGAAGAGCAGCAGGAAGCAGCTCGACCAGAGGCCGCTCGCATCCTTGAGAAGGCCGAAGGCGATGGGCAGGATGAAGCCGCCGAGCCCGCCGACCATGCCGACGACACCGCCGACGGCACCGACGCTATCGGGATAATAGGCCGGAATGTGCTTGTAGACGGCAGCCTTGCCGAGGCTCATGACGAAGCCGAGCACGAAGACCACGACGATGAAGACGGCCGGCGTGATGCCCGAAGGCAGCGACAGGATGAGCGTCGCGACGGCCGAGACGGCGAACATGCCATACATGACGGAGCGTGCGCCCTTGCGGTCTGACAGCACGCCACCAAGCGCCCGAAAGATGCTGCCGGGAATGGAATAGGCGGCGGCGACCATGCCTGCCGTGGCGATGTCGAAGCCATAGACGCCGACGAGGTAACGCGGCAGCCAGAGAGCGAGCGCCACGAAGCCGCCGAAGGCGAAGAAGTAGTAGAGCGAGAAGCGCCAGACCTGGGCCTTCTTCAGCGGCGCGAATTCCTCGCGCAGGCTGCGCTTCGGCCCCTTGCTTTCGCGGCGGCTCTTGAAGGCCGGATCATCGCTCGTGGTGAACCAGAAGAGGCAGGCGGTGAAGATCAGTGCCGCGGCCCAGACTTGCGCAACCATCTGCCAGCCGGCAGCGACGAGAACGAAGGGCGCGACGAATTTCGTCAGCGCCGCTCCGACATTGCCCGCGCCGAAGATACCGAGCACGGTGCCCTGCTTTTCCGCCGGGAAGAACGGCGAGACATAGGCCACGCCGACGGCAAAGGATCCGCCCGCTAGTCCCACGCCGAGGCCGGCAAGCAGCATCTGCGGGAAGGTCGTGGCGTGAGACAGGAGGAGCGTCGACAAGGCAGCGGCTAGCATCGTCAGCGTGTAAACGAGGCGGCCGCCAAAGCGCGGCGTCCACACGCCGAGCAGGATGCGCACCAGCGAGCCGGTCAGGATCGGCGTGCCAACGAGCAGGCCGAACTGGGCTTCCGACAGGCCGAGGTCTTCCTTGATGCGGATGCCGATGATCGCAAAGATCGTCCAGACGGCGAAACAGATGGTAAAGGCGAAGGTGGACATCCAGAGCGCGACAGCGCGTTCACGCGTGGATGTGGGCTGCTTGATCTCAGACATGGCTTCTCCGAGGCCCGACAAGGTCGTGCCGCTCCAATCTCGGGGTTGAAAAACAAAAAGCCACTGGCCAGGCACATGCCCCATGGTTGCCCCATGCGCACGGATCCTGATCAGCGGCTTTGCTGGTGAAGCGCCCGTCGTTGGACGCCGATGTCGTGACCCGAAGGTCTACGCTCTAACAAGCAATCGGTGTGCCAATTTAATCAAGCTATTGATCTTCAATAATAATAATTTCTTCGCGACTCTCGAAGGCTTGGAAGCGCCTCGCTGTTCGTGCATCTACGTAGCCATTTTTTGTGCAGTGCGCATAATTAAGCGCCGCGCACACTCAGCCAACCGTCTGCGACGCGATGTAGGCTTCGACATCATCAGGATCGAAGCGGCCACCGTCGAAGAAGCCGTCGGGACCGAGCGTCAGGACGCCGGAAGATCCGACGGGCGTTGCGACGGTCAAGGCCCCTTCGACCTTAGCGCTGACCGAGGGCATGGCGATACCGAGGTCCTTCAGCGCGGCCCGGTAGATGTCCGGTCGATAGGTCTCCGCCGCAAGGCGCTGGCGCTCCGCCGTATGCCCGATCTGCCGCCAGCGCACCATCTGCGTGTAGAACCAGAGGGCGTGGCTTTTCCAGGGAAAGGTGGCGGCCTTGGCGTTCGGCACGAAGAAATCGCCGACGGTGCGCACCGTCTCGCCACCAACCGGCAGCTTGCCATCGAGGGCGGGAAGCAGCAGGTCCACATCGTGCCCGACATAGGCTGGCTGCGCCAGCAGCGTTGCAAGGGCCGCGTGGTTTTCCGGTCGGGCACACCAGAGCGACGCCTGATACAGCGCAACAAGCAGCGCCGCCATCGCCTCCGGATTGGCCGCGCCCCAGCGTGCATTAACGCCAAGGACCTTTTCCGGGCTCGACCGCCAGATCGCCGCCTTGACGGTGGCCAGATGCCCGCCGCGCCGCAGCACGCCGAACGTGTTCCATGGTTCGCCGGCGCAATAGCCGTCGATCACCCCCTCGGAGAGCGCATCACCCATGTCGGGCGGCGGCAGCACGACGATCTCAATGTCTCGATCCGGGTCGATGCCGCTTGCAGCCAGCCAGTAGCGCAGTTCGTAATTGTGCCCCGAATAGGGATGCACGACACCGAAGCGCAGCGGCGCGCCCGTCCGTACTGCGATGGCTGCGCGGAGCGCCGCGCCATTGGCGCGCGCATCGAGATCGGCCGTCGCACCATGATCCGCCATCGCCTGCCAGAGCGCCGGCGAGACCGTCACCGCATTGCCGCCGAGGCCGAGCGCCATCGGAACGATCATCTCGGGTGCGGGAAGGTTCAGGCCGAGATTGCCGGCGATTGGCATAGGGCCGAGAATATGCGCGACATCGATATGGCGCACCGCAAGACGGTCGCGGATGCTCGCCCAGGAGCGCTCGCGCAGCAAGGTGAGATCGATGCCCTGCGCCTCGGCAAAGCCCATTTCGCGGGCGACGACGAGGAGCGCGCTGTCAAGCAGCGGCACAAAACCGGCGGTGATGGCGTGGCGCGTCGTCATTCCGTTCCTCCGGGGTCGAGCAGGCTGGCCGCCGTGACGAGGCTCTGGGCGATCTCGACGATCTTGCGGTTCTGGTTCATCGCCGTGCGGCGAAGCAGCGCATAGGCCGCCTCTTCGGAGAGCCCGCGCGAGCGCATCAGGAGTCCCTTGGCGCGGTCGATGACCTTGCGGTTTTCCAGTTCCCCGCGCGTCTCTTCCAGCTCCCGGCTGAGACGGGAAAAGGCATTGAAGCGGCTGATCGCCATTTTCAGGATGGGGCGCACCCGCTCCTGCTTCAGCCCGTCGACGATATAGGCCGAGACGCCCGCTTCGACCGCCGCCTCGATGGAGGCCTCGTCGGACTTGTCGACGAACATGGCGATGGGGCGTTTTACGGCGCGCGACAGCTGGAACATGCTTTCCAGCATGTCGCGGTTCGGATTTTCTAAATCGATTACGATAATATCGGGATTGAGATCGGCGATGCGACGCGCCAAGCCATGCATGACGTCGATCACCGTGACCTGGTCATAACCCGCATCCCGCAGCCCCTCTTCGATGATGGCGGCGCGGATGCGGTTCTCGTCGATAACAAGTACGTTCAATTCATTCGGCTTCATATGGCAACCGCACCGAAACCGCGCTGCTGAATTGCTGCGTCGTCGTTTTGCAATGCAGCATTACCGCAGGTATATCAAGCCACTTTATATATGCAAAAGAATGACCGTGGTGAGCTTTCGCGGGGACTAGCGTGAGGTTGATAACGACGCTGGACCGCCTCGCGATCTGCGATTAGACAGCAGTGGCGGAGAGAGCAGCAGCTGCTGCTGTCGAGGGCACGAGTATCCAGGCGGCGCGGTACGGCGATCTCGCGGGAAAGGCCCGAAATGCATCCAGAGTGTACCCCTCCTGCTTACTCTGGTCAGCGCGCGCTGACGAAGTGCCAGGCGCTCAACCGTTTCCCGGCAGCATCGGCCAGCCGACACACTCGTGCCATGAGCGAACCGCCGTTCAAAGACGGCATGCTCCCCGAGTAGGATGACGTTGAACGCCTTACATCGGTTCATGGCCGGCCTGCCGGTTCTACTGCAACTTCGCCCCACAAATCGCAGGCTTTGTTTGAGTCTGGTCGAACCACATCTTAAAAACAGGGACTTCTGCTCGCCCGTAAAACTCTGAACGCACGCTCTGATATGGGGAGGAAGGATGTCCCGAATTTACCCATCGATCAGTCGGGGTCCATCTACGTGACCCATCGAATTTGTTAACCGTACTAGTTTGCGTTGTCGAAGGCATCGATGTGGTATGAATTCACCATAAATTGATGGGCTGAACGATGAATATATGGAATGTGCAGCGCAAGATTCAGCAGTTCATGGCGGTGCAGAGCACGAACCCCGAGCTTTTAAAAGCTCAGTATCGAGCTTTCACCCATCAAATGCCGATGATGTATCTTATTTTGCTTACCAGCACTTGGGCGCTTGCGGTAACGCATTTAGGATTGGCGCCATACTGGCTTACGCTTGGTGTTCCATCACTGTTTACCGTCGGATGCCTATTGAGGGTGTTCTTCTGGCTTCGGACGAGAAATGTCGATCCTTCACCTGAACTCGCGCTTACAGCTTTGCAACGCACCAATCGTCTGGCGGGCGCTATCGCCAGCGCGTTTACACTCTGGTCGTTCGCGCTTGTTCCCTATGGCGACGCTTACACCCGCTCGCACGTCGCATTTTACATGGCGATCACCGTAATATCCTGCATCTTCTGTTTGATGTATTTGCGTTCAGCAGCGTTCATCGTGACAATTGTCGTCAACGGCGCTTTCATCGCATTCTTTGTCTCAACGGCTCAGCCGACATTCGTCGCAATCGCGATCAACATCCTGCTGGTCTGCGCAGGCATGATGTCCATCCTTCTTACGAATTATCGAAACTTCGAGAGCATGGTGGTTTCGAAGCAAAAAAGCGACGCGCTGAGCAACGAGAATTTCCGGCTTGCCAACCTGGACAGCCTTACGGGACTTGGAAACCGCCGCGCATTCTTCGCGGCGTTAGAGGTCAATCTCAGGAGGGCAAGCACTAGCGGAACACGGATGGCTCTCGCGGTTATGGACCTTGATGGCTTCAAGCCTGTCAATGATCTTTACGGTCACTCCGTGGGCGACCGTCTTCTGGTCGACGTTGCCAATCGCTTGTCTGAGACACTGACGGCGAGTACAGCCTTCCGGCTGGGCGGAGATGAGTTTGCAATCATCGCTCCGCTTCCGCCGGAGAATACCGAACTTCTAATCAATGCGAATAATGTCGCTGCGCAGTTGAGGCAACCCTATCAAATGCCAGAAGGTGTCGTCCACATCTCGGCTTCCATGGGGATTGCCGTCTTTCCCGACCTCGCACTGAGCCCAGAGGAGCTTTTCGACCGGGCCGACTACGCGCTTTACCATGCCAAAAAGAGGCACCGCGGCGGCGCGGTCCTTTTTAATACTGCCCATAAAGACAAGATCAACCTCGATGCACGAATTGAGAGCGTCCTAAAGCAGGCGAATCTCGAAAAGGAGCTTTCTCTGGTCTTCCAGCCTATCGTTAATGTCAGCGATCACGCCATCCTCGGCTTTGAAGCCTTGGCTCGGTGGGCCAGCCCGACCTTGGGCGAAGTCTCGCCAGCACGTTTCATTCCTGTCGCCGAAAGAGCCGGCATCATCGGCGAATTGACGAAGACCCTTTTAAGGAAGGCACTGGCTGCTGCTACGTGCTGGGATGCACATTTGCGACTCGCATTCAATCTGTCGGCGCACGACTTGAATTCGAACGAAAGCGCTCTCGCGATCCTGAGCGTTGTCGAAAGAAGCGGCTTTGATCCCAAGCGGCTTGATCTCGAAATTACCGAAACGGCTTTCGCCCATGATTTCGCGCAAATTACTCATTCTGTCGAGATGTTGCGGCGCCTTGGGTGCGGCATATCGCTCGACGATTTCGGCACAGGCTATTCAAGCCTCACACGGCTGCACGCGTTGCCGCTAACTAAATTCAAGATCGACCGGAGCTTTGTTGCGAATCTGCACACGAAGCCTGCGAGTTACAAAATCGTGAAGTCGCTTTTAGCACTGAGTGCAGATATGGGCTTGGATTGTGTCATCGAAGGTGTCGAGACGAAAGAGGAGCTTCAAGCTCTCAAAGCGTTGGGCGGCACCAGTGTCCAGGGTTATCTTTTCTCGCCTCCGCTGCCGGAGGATGAGGCACGATATCTGGCTGCGCAACATACGCATCGGTACAGCCAGATCGCAGTTTAATCAGGGGCCAATTAAGTATTGAAGGTGCGGGAACCAGCATTTGTACATGGCACTTCAAAGTAAGCGGTGTTTTGACCGCACCTTCCGGATCAGTGCGTGATTGACGATGTTGAACCCGAACGAGGGCTTGGACATATGTCGATTTCACAGCTTACGCTTACATCCAGGGATGAAGAGCCGGTGCGCCGGTTCGAGGTTTTCACGGGCAACGGCCGGCGGCGTGAGTGGAGTGGCGAGCGCAAAGCTGAGATCGTCGCGGAGAGCTATGAGCGAGGCGTGACGGTCTGCGCTGTCGCGCGGCGTCACGGATTGACCCCGCAGCAATTGTTCAGCTGGCGTCGGCTCGCCCGCAAGCCGCTCGAAGTTGTGCCTGATGTTGAGGACGTTCCGATGTTTGCGCCAGCGGTCCTGGACGTGCCTACCAAGCGGGTGGCCAAAGAGCCGGAACCGGCGCGTGCGTCGAGAAAGAAGCCGGGGAGCGGCGCAATCGAATTGGAGATCGGCGGGGCGATCGTCAGGATCGCATCCGGCGCGGATGCGGCCACGATTGCTGCCGTCATCCAGGCAGTGAAGGCACAATCGTGATCGGTCCGTCGGGAGCGGTTAAGGTCATGGTCGCCACCCGGCCTGTCGACTTCCGCAAAGGTGCGGAGGGCCTGGCGGCGCTGGTCAAGGCTGAGACGGGTGCTGATCCGTTCTCCGGGGCAATTTACGTGTTCCGGGCCAAACGGACGGACCGGATCAAGCTCGTCTTCTGGGATGGCAGCGGTGTGTGACTGGTCTCCAAACGGCTCGAGGATGGCGAGTTCCACTGGCCCAAAATGCAGAATGGTGCGATGCGTCTGACGGCCGCCCAGTTCTCGGCCTTGTTCGAGGGGCTGAACTGGAAGCGCGTCCATGCGCCGATCGAGACGCGTGTTCCGGAGCAGGCGGGATAGTCGCCGCGACCAATTGAATCAGGCTCGCCCGCGCCCTCGTTTTGGTCGCCGGAATATGCTGTTGTCGTTCCATGACGATGACGGCCGACGAGCTTCCCGACGACCTGAACGCGCTCAAGGCGATGGTGCTTTCGCGCGAACTCGAGAACGCCAGGCTGCGCCAGATCATCAAGGAATTACAGCGCCATCGCTTCGGCCGCCGCGCTGAGACCCTTCCCGAGGATCAGCTTCTCCTCGGGCTCGAAGAAGCCGAACAGGTCGAGGCCGATGGCTTGGAAGATAGGGAGCAGGCATCGAGCGATCTGCGCCGAGAACGGACTGCGAAGCGGCGGATAAACCGCGGATCACTTCCCGCCCATCTGCCGCGCATCGATGTGGTCATCGACATTGAAAGCCATGACTGCCCCTGCTGCGGCAATGGCCTGCATCGGATTGGCGAGGATGTCAGCGAGAAGCTCGACATCGTTCCGGCCCAGTTCCGCGTTCTGGTGACGCGCCGCCCAAAATATGCCTGTCGCGCCTGTGAGGAGGTTGTCGTCCAAGCTCCGGCTCTCGCACGGCTGATTGAGGGCGGTCTTCCGACCGAGGCGACCGTCGCCCAGGTGCTGGTCTCCAAATATGCTGACCACTTGCCACTCTACAGGCAGGCGCATATCTACAAGCGACAGGGGATCGATCTTGACCGTTCGACACTTACCGACTGGGTCGGTCGCGCTGCCTGGCACTTGCGCCCGGTTCATCAAAGGCTGCTCGAGCATCTGAAGGCCTCGTCCAAGCTCTTCGCCGGCGAGACGACCGCCCCAGTGCTCGATCCGGGTCGGGGGAAGACTAAGACCGGGCAGCTCTGGGCCTATGCTCGTGATGACAGGCCATGGCAGGGAGCCGACCCGCCCGGTGTCGTCTATGTCTATGCGCCCGATCGCAAGAGCGAACGCCCAATGGCGCATCTTGATGGCTTCGTCGGCATCCTGCAGGTCGACGGGTACGTGGGCTATCGAGCGCTCGCCGCTGGCAACAGCGTTTCCCTGGCATTCTGCTGGAGTCATGTGCGTCGGCGCTTCTATGAATTGGCGGCGGCCGGTCCCGCGCCTATTGCCAGCGAAGTGCTCAGGCGCATCGCCGAACTCTACAAGATCGAGGACGACATCCGCGGTATCACCCACGAAGAACGTCGCGCCGTCCGGCAGGCCAAGAGCCGTCCGATCATCGACAGTCTCGCGCCTTGGCTGACCGAGCGACTCTCGCTTATCAGCCAGAAGACCAAGCTCGCCGAAGCAATCCGCTACACGATCTCACGCTGGGATGGGTTGATCCGTTTCATCGATGACGGCCGTATCGAGATCGACTCCAATACCATCGAGCGTTCCATCCGGCCGATTGCCCTCAATGTAACCGGTGTTCTGCCCCCACATTGCGCGCTGTCGCGTGATCTGTGATCGGCGTATCCATGGGCAGAACGGGAGTTTCTCCATGGAGACTACACTATAGTTTCTCACAACCAGCAAGCCTGGACGTGAGGTTCACCGACATTGGCCGGACGAGATCAAGGCAAAGATCGTTTCGGAAAGCTTGAGGCCTGGCACGACGGTCAATGAAGTTGCACAGCGCTATGGATTGCGAGCCAACAGCCTTTCCACCTGGCGAACGATGGCGCGGCAGGGCAAACTGATCCTGCCAGCGCCGGAGGATGCGGTGGAGTTCGCGGCGGTGATCGTCGATCCGCTTATTTCAGAACCGCCGCCTAACGCGGTTGGTCGCCCTGAGATCGTCCTCGGTCAAGTGATCATCCGTCTTGAGGAAGGGGCATCTGTGGCCCGGATCGCTGCCATCGCACGTGCCTTGTCGGCAACATGATCTTTCCATCGAACCGTATGCGGATCATGGTGGCGACCAAACCCGTGGATTTCCGCAAGGGTCATGACGGGTTGGCGGCTTTGGTCAAGAACGAGCTGCACAAGGACCCGTTCACCGGAACGGTCTTCGTGTTCCGCTCACGCAGGGCTGACCGGTTGAAGCTGATCTACTGGGATGGCTCTGGGATCGTTATGGCCTACAAGAGGCTGGAAGAGCACCGCTTCACTTGGCCTGGCATTAAGGATGGCCTGATGACACTCACCCACGCCCAGTTCGAAGCCCTGTTCGCAGGCCTAGATTGGCGGCGGGTTCACGCCATCCAGACGAAAACGCCGCAGGCCATCGAATAGCTGCGGCACGATGACTCAGCAGGGCAAATTCCGAGGGTAAATCGGCTTTGGATTTGGTAGGTTTTGGCCATGCTTGATACCGCCGACCTTCCCGATGATGTTGCTGCTCTGAAGGCGATGCTGATCGCGGCGCAGGCACGCGAGGCGGCCAAGGACTCTGCGATAGTCAGTAAGGACGAGCATATCGCCCGCAAGGATAAGCGGATCGAACGGCTTGAGAAGCTGGTCGCAGCCTTCAAACAGGCCGCCTTCGGACGCAAATCCGAGAAGACCGATCCCGACCAATTCGATCTGGCACTGGAAGACCTGGAAACGGCCATGGCTGCCATCCATGCCGAGGATGAGGCGGACGCTCCTGCAGGAAACAGGATTAGCAAGCCACGTGCGATCAATCGCGGCTCCCTTCCAAAGCATCTTCCGCGTATCGAGGAGGTGATTGAGCCAGAAAGCCTGATCTGCGCCTGCGGTGGTTGCATGCACTGCATTGGCGAGGATGTCTCCGAGCGGCTGGACGTGATCCCGGCACAGTTCCGTGTCATTGTCAGCCGTCGCCCCAAGTACGCGTGCCGTGCCTGCACTGACGGTGTCGTTCAGGCTCCAGCCCCGGCTCGCCTTATCCAGGCTGGGCTGCCGACGGAAGCGACCGTCGCCCATGTGCTGGTCTCCAAATATGCCGATCATCTTCCGCTCTATGGGCAGGCGCAGATCATGAGCCGCCAGGGCATTGACCTCGACCGATCCACGCTCGCTGACTGGGTCGGTCGGGCGGCCTACGAACTGCGGCCTGTCTTTGACGCACTGATGGTGGACCTGAAGCGGTCAACCAAGCTCTTCATGGATGAGACGCGTGCTCCGGTTCTCGATCCCGGCTCCCGCAAAACCAAAACGGGGTATTTCTGGGCGCTGGCGCGGGATGATCGACCTTGGAATGGCAGCGCTCCACCGGGCGTGGCCTTCACCTATGCACCCGGTCGAGGCGGGCATCATGCGGAACGGATATTGCAGGGCTTCGCTGGCATCCTGCAGGTTGATGGCTATGCCGGGTATAACAGGCTGATCGCACCAGAGCGCGTCGGCCCGGACATTCAGCTTGCCTATTGTTGGGCACACGCCCGGCGCAAGCTGGTGGAGGTCACTCGCAACGGAACAGCACCGATTGCCGAGGACGGTGTCAAACGGATAGGCGGGCTGTATCGCATTGAAGGAGAATTGCGCGGCCTTGATCCTGAGGCTCGCCTTGCAGGTCGGCAGGAACGATCAGCGCCACTTGTCGCGGGCCTCCATAACTGGCTAATCCATCACCGCGCCCATGTCGCGACCAAATCTCCGCTCGGCGAGGCTTTGGCCTATATCGCCAAATACTGGGATGGTTTGAAGCTCTTCCTGACCGACGGCCGCATCGAGATCGACAACAACAGCGTAGAGCGGACCATTCGTCCGATTGCCCTTAATCGGAAGAACGCACTCTTTGCGGGTCATGATGCGGGAGCCGAGAACTGGGCAACCATCGCCTCTTTGATCGAGACCTGTAAGCTCAATGGCATTGATCCGCAGGCCTATCTAACCGCCACGCTCACCGCCATCGTAAATGGCCACAAGCAGAACCGCATCGATGAGTTGCTGCCTTGGCATTGCCGTACCAGGACCGCACGTGCCTGGAGCTCGGCTTAGGAAGACGGTGACGAGACTTTAGGCAAGGGCCCAGCCTGGCACATCCGGTGATATGTGGTGGAACTTCTCTGCTACCGCTCTGTTGAGGAGTAACCGGGCCTAATCCGACGCCCGCATAGCGCCCGTGCCTCCTTGGTGAGAACAGGTTTGGTCGCGACGATCTCCTCTTCTCGCTGGTGGGCATCCAATGTCACTCTACTTTTTCAACATCTACAACGGCAAGCAGTCCTGTGACGATGTCGGCTCCGAATGCACAAACGTCGCTGAAGTGCGGGCCGAAGCAGTCGGAACCATCCAGGAACTGGTGCGGCACTCTTTGCTGGAGAAGAAGGACCTGTCATCTATGACCGTCAATGTCGTGGATGGCGAAGGCAAAACAGTAATGATCGTCAGCCTCGCGGCTTCCGTCGAAACTGTTGCTGGGTCCTCACTAGCAGCCTAGTGGCCCCACGACCGGCGCAACCCGGCGCACAGCCGACCACTAAAACAGGTCGGACATCAGCCGCCGGTATTCGGCCTCGGGTATTCCGTAGGCATCATGAGCAAATTCCTCAAGGGCTGCCCTATTCTTGATAACCACACTACCCCGATAGGCACGAATGAAGCCGTTTCCCTCAAGGATATGCATGGCGGTGGTAACGCTGGGACGCCGAACCGCCAGCATCATTGACAGGAAGTCGTGAGTGAGGGGCAGCTCGTTCGCCTGAATACGGTCCTCACACATCAACAGCCACCGGGCCAATCGTTCATTTACATCATGGATTGCATTGCAGACGGCCGTATAGGCAAGCTGAACAGAGAACGCCTCGATGGATCGGACCACAACCTTCCAAAGGCTGCGGTTTTCCTCCATCGCAATCCGGAAGCTCTCATAGTCCATCCGATAGGCCTCTGCATCCATCTGCACCACGATATCGTGCGAACTGCTGTCCACACCTGCGGCCGCAGATGTTGGAACATAGCCCTCGTTCCCGAAGATGCCTGCTTCCCCCTGGTATCCGCCAGGCGTCGTAACAACAACCGATGCAATCCCGCTCTCCAGGAAGTAAACATGTTGAATGCTTTCGCCTCTTTTCGCGATCAATGTACCTCTCGGGAGGCTCGCGAGCTCAAGCTGGGGCGCAAGCACATTCATGTCTCGCTCCGGCAAGATGTTGAGTAGCTTGTTCTTGATCTGGGACTGTTGCTGCACCATCGTCACCCCTCCGTGCTGTCGGGTTGACGCACAAAGCCACCCGCCCGTCCAACTTACCTTGACAGATGAACAAGAACAGCAGGGCCGTGTATGTGAGATCGCATTTTTCGTTGACGCGCACCTAAGACATGGGAACCTTCGTCACCGTTACAACTCAATCAGCCCAATCCGCCGCTGATTGATAAGGAACCTATACCAGCGACTGATTGTTGTGTACGATACCGTACATTTTCTCCAGCAGAAACGAGCGCACCGTGCCTGATCCTAGAACCGCCGTTCTCGTGGTCGAGGACGAGGCGTTGATCCTCATTGGCATTTCCGATGATCTGACGGACCTGAACTTTCGCGTTTTCGAAGCGTGCAACGCCCAACAGGCAATCGAGCAGTTGATGCTACACCCTGAGATCGAGGTGATGTTCACCGACATCGACATGCCGGGTGACATGGATGGACTTCGGCTTGCCAAGCTGGTGCGAGGGCGTTGGCCACCAATCAAGATCATCATAACCTCGGGCAAGCATAAGCTCACGAGAGACGATCTTCCGGTTGTTGCCACCTTCATCCCGAAACCATACGATCCGGCTTCGGTAGCTGGTGCTATACACGAAGTCATGGCCAATTAGAGGAAGGTCCGGAGCTAAACACCGGCTAGTAGGCGGCCGACTGATGATCAGAAAACCTGCCTTTATCCAGCGACGACCTAGTTGGCATTTTCAACTGAGGCTTCAATCGCAGCCCTCGTCGCCAATTTCAGAGACAATCCGACTCCAAGTAGATAAAGCCGCCCATCAAGGTGAGACAGCAACATCGCTAACGATTTGGAAGAAGCATTTACCGCATTCTTCTCCCAGACTGCGGGAGGGACAACGCGTCGCAAGGACAACACCATGGCCAGTAAATTCATATAACTCGACGAGCCATTGTTTCGTGGCAAGCACATACTGCGGCGACAAGCCTAATGATCTGAAGTCGGCCTCCTGAGATCTCGTTCCCAGCCGAACACGCTTCGACCATCAAGATCGGCGGAATGGCTGAGTTCAACGGCGACGATCTCCTTTAGGTCTGGCCCCGTCACATAGCGCTCGAGTTGCCGGCTTTGCTCGTCAAGCCTCTTTAGCGCCTGCAGTTCGTCGTCGAACCCCAACCGTGCCTTTCGGATCGCCGATTTCATTACGCCGATCGTCTCGTCATAGACTTTCAACGGCACGGGGAAAGGGTGCCGATCCTTGCCACCGTGGGCAAGCGAAAACCGGGCGGGATCGGAAAAGCGGCATGGCGTTCCGTGCACAACCTCGGCCACTAACGCGAGCGCATGAACGGTGCGCGCCCCCACACCTGGGGTGAGGAGCAGATCCTCGAAGTCGGCGGGTCCTCGCTCGGCTGCCGCGGCGAGATTGCCGTGCAGGCGCCGCATGTTCACGTCGCTTTCGCGAACATCGTGGTGTGTAGGCATAACGAGATGGGGCAAGGTGAGTTGCGCGCCATTTTCGTTCGCGCTGCACGAGGGCACTTTCTCGATTAAGGCCAGTTCACGAATGATACGGTCCGGCCCGAGCGTTCCGAGGAGATCAAGTTGCCTCTCCCGTGACAACTTGGCGCGTGCGTCAGCGAGATTAACGATTTTCCCTTGGTCCCGCCCCTCGATTGCCGCATGCGGCGAGTCTAGGAAACCGCTCAGCCCCTCAGACAGCCAATGATACCGTCGGGCCTGCCGCCGGTCACCGTTCATTCCCTGCTGTATGACAACCCATTTGCCGTCATCGGCAACCACAAAGCCGTGCAGATAGAGCTCGAACCCGTCCTGCACCGCCGCACTGTCTACCTTCGCGACCAATCGGCTGGTCGTTGAGAGTGCCGCGCCATCGAGGCCGACGCGATCGCCGACGCTCATCAGTTCGTCTGGCGTCCTGCGCGACTGGGCGCCGCGCCCGCCGCAGACATGCAGGCCCAGCTCGCCGGAGAGCGGCACCAGACCGCGTTTCAGGGCTCCCAGAACGCTGGTCGTGATGCCAGAGGAATGCCAGTCCATTCCCATGACGGCGCCGAAGGACTGGAACCAGAATGGATTGGCCAGCCGCCGCAGATACTCGTCACGCCCATAGTGATGAACTATTGCCTCTGTGATGACCGCGCCGAGCCGCGTCATACGCTCCCCGAGCCATCTCGGAACTTTTCCGCCATGCAGGGGAAGATCGGCGCTTCCTGCGCGTTTTGCCAATGTCGCGACCTCTGAAATACACACTGAGAGATAGATAACGCAAGATCGACTTACAACGCCGGACCGTTCCGTCCGAAAATCTCACCCAGCTGACGTCCGCTGACTGAACTCTCCACCCTGACGCAAGGAGCAAGTCTGTTCCATCCGCTGCCCGCCATCATTGCCTGGAAAATTCGGCAAGCCGGGAACTTCCCCTCCAGGATTTGGTTTCGGTTGCGATCATGATGTGGAGATCACCCAATGAGCAATAACCCTATCGGTGAGCCTATCCCTCGTGGGATCATAGCCTACCCGGCCCTTGGCGACGCGTCCGATGCGGAGGACGCCGTTTCAAAAAGCGGACTTAACGCTTGGAACGAACTTGCTCAGGTCGGCTTGAGCCTTGCCTTCCTTCCCACTTTGGCATGGGCCAGTTTCATCACGAGCAGCACATCTGTCTGGCAATCATGGACATTTCCCGATTTGCACAGCGACACGACGCCGGTTCAGAACTTTCGTCTGTCGAGGGCAGGCCGTTTCCAAGCTAATTTAGCTGCCTGGGCTTATGGAGGTAGATGTGGATAAAGAACCTACGCCAGCTGTTTTGTCATTGCTTAATGAGCAGGCGGAGCAGAGCGCAAAAAATAAGACACGACTGGACAGGGGACTGGAAGACACTTTTCCTGCGTCCGACCCGGTCTCGATAACGCATACCGCCACCGCGACCGGTTCAAACGCTGTGGAGGCCGAGCACCAGAAGAGTGAACTTCTGGGGCTCCACCCATCGGCCAAGCCCTATGCTTCGCGGGATGATCGTGCCGCCGAGCTTCGCGCGATCCGGCGCGATCTCGAGAACCTCCAGGACCGCTTCCGAGCCGTCACGTACCCCACTGACGCCACCCGTGATAGGGGCAGTGTGATCGCACGCCGTATAGAGCATATGATTAGCGAGCATCCCCTGACGGCCATCGGCGTCGTTACCGCCTTGTCCTTCATTATGGGCGCCGGGTATGGGACCAGAAGGAGAGTCTATTGATGACAGAACCGACTGGTCGTCTCTGAAATGTCGAAAGGTCGTCGCGCGAGCCAGAGGAGTCTGTCAGTTCTGGTCACGTTCGCGGTACTTGCAGGCGTGGGGCTTTGGGCGGAGGCGCAGAAGAGGCGAGCGTCCGCACTCGATCCTGATGAGCAGAAGATCGATGCGCATGGTCGTGAAGCGGAAGTGCCGGAATCGATACCGGTGCGCGGCCTTAGTGACGTATTCTGGCGGGTGTTCCATGAGATTACCACAGACCGGGTGATGCTTATCTCGGCCGGGGTAACCTTCTACCTCCTGCTTGCCATCTTTCCGGCTCTGGCGGCCTTGGTTTCATTGTATGGCCTTGTCGCCGATCCATCGACCATGGCCGATCACCTGAACGCCTTGGCAACCCTTCTCCCACCAGGCTCCTTCGAGATCGTAGCCGACCAGGTCGCTAGTCTTGCGGCAAGCCGGGACCGAACGCTGGGATTGACCTTCTTCGCCGGCCTGATCATCGCACTTTGGAGTACGCGAAACGGCGTTCTCGCGATCTTCGACGCGATGAATGTCGCTTACGATGAAGACGAAAAGCGCGGTCTCTTCAAGCGAAACATGATTGGGCTGGCGTTCACCAGCGGCGGAATCTTGGGGCTCACCGTGTTGATCGGGTTAGTTGCCGTATTGCCCGCTACTCTGACCTATCTTTGGCTGGACGGGTCCGACGAGCGCCTCCTCCTGATCCTGCGATGGCCGCTACTTTTGGTGCTCGCTTTCGTTGCCGTGACCTGTATCTATCGGTATGGACCAAGCCGCGCGCCTGCGCGCCTGCGCTGGCTGACATGGGGTGCGGGTCTGACAGTGGTCGCGTGGATCGTCATGTCCGCCGGCTTCTCTTTCTATCTCAGCAATTTCGCCGACTATAACGCTGCCTATGGAGCATTCGGTGCCCTGATGGGTCTGCTCATCTGGATTTGGCTGTCGGTTGGCATTCTTATCGTGGGTGCCGAGGTGAATGCGGAGCTTGAACATCAGACAGCGCGGGACACGACGACGGGCCCGCCTCGCCCAATGGGTGCGCGCGGCGCCTTCGTCGCCGACACGGTGGGAGCGACGGCTGACGAGAGTAAGAGCAAAGAAGCGAGCTGCACTCCATAGGGCATGGAACAAGCACGCGGTTGAAAGGTTCGGAGTCATTGCGGGAACAACCGGGAAGTGAGGCGGTTGGTATCCATACCCAAATCGTGAGATGGTCATGTCCCTGACTGCCCTGGCACTAAATTGCACGCTCAAGACGACGCACGCCGAAGACCCATCATCGACAGATCGCATGTTGAAGTTGCTCGCTGCCGCGATGGAACCGTTGGGCGTAGCGACGCAGTTCATGCAGCTTGCCGATTACGACATCAAGCCCGGTGTGACCTCTGACGAAGGCGAAGGCGACGCATGGCCCGATATCCGCCGGAGGATCCTCGACGCCGATATCCTGATTATGGGCACACCGATCTGGATGGGCCAGCCCTCCAGCGTCTGCAAACGGGCGCTGGAGCGTATGGACGCCTTTCTGGAGGAAAAGGACGAAGAAGGCCGGATGGTTTCGTATGGTCGGGTCGCCGCCGTTGCCGTCGTCGGCAACGAGGACGGCGCTCATCACGTCTCAGCCGAACTCTTTCAGGCGCTGAACGATGTCGGTTTCACCATTCCCGCCAACGCCGTGACCTATTGGGTCGGGGAAGCGATGGGTTCGGTCAATTTCGTCGATCTGACGGAAATCCCCGAGGTCGTGCGGTCCACGCTCGATCTCGTCGCCCGCAACACGGCGCATGCTGCCCGCCTCTTCAAGGCGCAGCCTTATTCTGGTGAAGAAGACTGACCACAGCGAAAAAGCCAAAGACGAACGACGCAAGGAAGAAAAGAACAGCTTCATCCTCGACTACCGACTGCTTCGGCAAGTCCACCTCACCAATCGTTCAGCGGAACAAAGCCTATCGCCCCCCGTTAGCGACCCATCCTCGTGATGAAAGGCAGCACCATGGACACCGCGCTTGAAGACCGTTTTCCGACCTGTCCCCTCTCCCTCACGATCAATGGCAAGCCCTACACGCTCGACGTCCATCCCTGGACGACGCTGCTCGACCTTCTGCGCAGCGATCTTGAGCTGACAGGCACCAAGAAGGGATGCGACCATGGCCAGTGCGGCGCATGCACGGTCCTCATCGAGGGACAGCGGATGAACGCCTGCCTCAAGCTCGCCGTCACGTTGGAGGGAGCTGCGATCACCACCGTGGAAGGTCTTGGCACGCCTGAGGAAATGCATCCCGTGCAGAAGGCGTTCGTCGAGCATGATGCCTTTCAGTGTGGCTACTGCACTCCGGGGCAGATCTGTTCCACCATCGGGCTGCTGAACGAAGGGCATGCTTCCACGCGTGAAGACATTCGCGAATTGATGAGCGGCAATCTCTGTCGTTGTGGCGCCTATACCAACATAGCCGACGCCATCGAGGAGGTGCTCGCAGATAGAGCCTCCTATCGGGAGGCTGCGGAATGAAACGCTTTACCTACACACGCGCCGAGACCGTTGCAGATGCCGTCGCAATTCTCGCTGACCGCCCGCAAGCCCAATTTCTGGCTGGCGGCACCAATCTCGTCGATCTCATGAAATACGACGTGGAGCGCCCGGACGCGATTATCGACATTAATTCTCTTCCCTTGAAGGAAATCGAGGAACTGCCTGATGGCGGCCTTCGCATCGGCGCGCTGGCGAGCAATTCCGCCGTCGCCTATAATGCCCAGATTCAGGCACGGTTCCCCTTGCTTGCAAGCGCCATCCTCGCTGGTGCCTCGCCGCAATTGCGCAACGCCGCGACGACGGGCGGCAACCTCCTGCAGCGAACCCGCTGTTCCTATTTCTACGACCCCTCCACCCCCTGTAACAAGCGCGAACCGGGCAGCGGCTGCGCAGCCATTGGCGGCCTCACCCGCATGCACGCCATCCTCGGCGCCAGCGACAAATGCATCGCCGTTCACCCCTCGGACATGTGCGTTGCGCTCGCGGCCCTGGACGCGACCGTGGAGGTGGTGGGGCCCGACAGCGCAAGGGACATTGCCTTTGGGGATTTCCACCGCTTGCCTGGGGACGAACCCCAGCGGGACAATACCCTTGCGCGCGATGAGCTCGTTACCGGTATCCGTCTGGAAGCCAATCGTTTCGCCGGCCACCACACCTATCTGAAGCTGCGAGATCGTCTGTCTTATGCCTTTGCTCTGGTGTCCGTGGCCGCCGCGATGGAAATCGCCGACGGTCGCATCGTCGACCTTCGTATCGCGCTTGGTGGTGTAGCACACAGGCCATGGCGCGATCCCCTCGTCGAAGCGGAATATGCCGGTGCGCCGGCGGAGGATGTAACATTCCAGCGCGTGGCCGACCGCCTGCTCTTTGAGGCGAAAGGGCTTGGCGGAAACGACTTCAAGATTCTCCTCGCCCGCAAAGCGATCGTGCGCGCATTGCGCCAGGCAGCTAGCGGCAGGCCCCAAAGTCAAACGCTCAAGGCAATCCAGTAGGAGGCAAGCATGCTCGACCGTTCTAAAATCGTCGGCTCGCCGGTATCGCGCATCGACGGGCCCCTCAAAGTGACGGGGGCGGCCAAATACGCAGCAGAACATTTCGAGCCCGGAATGCTGTTCGGCCATGTGGCGCTCGCCACCATTGCAGCTGGCCGCATCCTGGCAATCGACACGCGCGCGGCGGAACGCTTGCAGGGCGTTGTCAAGATCTACACCCATGAGAACCGACCGAAAGCGGCCTATCGCGATAGCAAGTGGAAGGATGCCGTGGCGCTGCCCGGCCACCCGTTCCGTCCTCTGGAGAATGACCGCGTGCTGTTCGATGGCCAGCCGGTCGCTTTCGTGGTCGCAGAAACGCCGGAAGCCGCACGCGACGCCGCCGGCTTGATCCATGTGCATTATGCCGCCGAAACCCCGAACACCCATATCGTGGCGGAACAGCACAACAGTTACGAGCCGCCGGTCGCGCGCATGAAGCAGTTTCTGCCCCCGCCGCCGCGCGGCGACGCCGAGGCCGCTTTCGCCGCGGCACCGCACAAGGTTTCTGCCGATTATGTGCTGCCAGGTGAACATCACAATCCGATGGAGCTGTTTGCAGCTACCGTGCGCTTTGAAGATGAAGGCAGGCTCACCATTCAAGACAAGACGCAAGGCTCGCAGAACAGCCGCGACTACGTCTGCGGCGTGTTCGGCCTCGACCCCGACAAGGTGATCGTGAAAAACGACTTTGTCGGCGGCGCCTTTGGCCAGGCACTGCGGCCGAAACACCACCTCTTCCTCGCCGTCATGGCAAGCCTCGATCTCAGCCGTTCGATGAAGGTCGAGATGACGCGGCGGGAAATGTTCTATCTCTCCTGGCGGCCGTCCTGCGTGCAGACCGTCTCGCTGGCGGCGGATGACGAAGGCTACCTTCAGGCCGTCCTGCACCACGCGGTGCATACCACCTCCCGCCACGAGGATTACCAGGAGAATGTCGCGAACTGGTCCGGCCTCGCCTACAAATGCGATAATGTGAAAATCTCCTACGAACTCGTAAAGCTCGACCTCGCAACGCCCGGCGATATGCGCGCGCCCGGCGCAGCGAGCGGCGTGGCAGCGCTCGAAACCGCGATGGATGAACTCGCCTGCGAGGTCGGCATCGATCCGCTGGAACTGAGAGTTCGAAACTTCGTCCATCGTGACCAGAACCAGGACAAAGCCATCACGTCCAAGGCGCTGCATGCCTGCTACCGGGAGGGCGCGGAGCGTTTCGGCTGGGTGGCGCGTTCGCCTACACCGCGCTCCATGCGCGATGGCAACGACCTCGTCGGTTGGGGCATGGCAGGCGGAATCTGGGAAGCCATGATGTCGAAAGGCGAAGCAAAGGTCCGCTTGTCGGCCGATGGGCACGTCACGGTCAGCGCGGCGGCCTCGGACATCGGAACCGGAACATATACGATCCTCGGCCAGCTTGCGGCCGAGGTCTTCGACTGTCCGATCGATGCGGTGACGGTTGACATCGGCAGGTCCAACCTTCCAAAGACCGGGGTCGAAGGCGGCTCCTGGACGGCCGCGACCACCGGCTCGGCCGTCCAGGCGGCGGCGAAAGCCGTCGTGAAGACGCTTCTGGGTCATGCCCAGTCGATGGAGAATTCGCCGCTCGCCGAGGCGAGCGAAGAGCAGGTCGAAATTTCTGAAGGACGTCTTGTTCTTGAAGCCAATCACCAGGTCGGCACGGCGATTGCCGACATCATGGCCGCGGCGGGCCTCGACGCAGTCGAGGAGCAGGCCAAGGTGGGGCCGGATATCTTGTCGATGAGGCGCTATGCCGCCTACAGCCATTCAGCGGTCTTCGTTGAGGTCAAGATCGATGAAGAGCTGGGCGTCGTGCGTGTAACGCGCGTTGTGAGCGCAGTCGCGGCCGGTCGAATCCTTAACGCCAAGACCGCTCGTAGCCAGATCCTGGGCGGCGTTGTAATGGGGATCGGCATGGCTCTGCATGAAGAAGGCCTGATCGATCATCGCACCGGCCGCATTATGAATCACAATCTTGCGGAATATCATGTACCTGCCCATGCCGATATTCACGACATCGATGTGATATTCGTTGAGGAGCAAGATCAAAGGGCAAGCCCGATTGGTGTGAAGGGACTTGGCGAAATCGGCATCGTCGGCGTCGCCGCCGCTGTTTCAAATGCGATCTTCCATGCGACTGGCAAGCGCATCCGAAACTTGCCGATCACGATCGATAAGATCCTCGAAAGCGAAGCCGTCCAATGATCAATGACGCCGCTTCGCGACTATTTGTAGCTGGAGTGTATTGATTTTGATGCCCCCAAACTGCGCGCGATCGCCCACGGGGCCGATACCCTCCAATGCCGCTGGATACCCGGTCCGGGGCTCGTGGATGGCGCTATTAAGCTCGTCATTTGAAGGAGCCACGATGAGCGTGGTCTACGCCTGTTCTCGCCCCAGACTGGCACATCGCGTAGGATCACAACGGCCAACTCAGACCTCTCCACGAAAGCCGTCATGGTCGTGAGCAACATCCCCGTTATGTCAAAGGTCGCCGGGAACCGTCGGCTGCCCCCTGCGTCCCCTAGCGTGTGTCGCAATAACCGTGCGGTATTTGTATCTGACCTAATTTCATGTTTGCGACATTCCGACGCTCAGCCAAATGGATCGCGCATGTAGGGTTTAGCTTCGGGCTGGTATAAGTCTGCGCAAAATATTCTCGAGGAATGTTAGCCGCTGAAGCCCGTTTCCCGTTGGGAGCGTGAATATGAGCCGTTCGTTACGGTATTCACCCTGGTAGACCGTCATTATTGCTTCAATTTGCTTGCGGCTGGGCGTCGCTTCGAAAGTTAAAGCTAGGCCGCGTGGTCCAGCGTCAATCTTGCAAATGCCAATTTGGCTGGCAGCAACGCGAAGCCTGGCCAGCCGGATCAAGATGGACACTTCATCAGGCAGTTCACCAAAACGATCTTCAAACTCTTCTTCGAACTCGTCCAAGGCTTTTTGATCACGAGCGCGCAGCAGCCGGGCATAGAGGTTCAGTCTGACCGTGCTGTCCCCGACGTAACCGGATGGTATGATTTGGGTGACGCCGAGGTTGATCGGGACATCCTGCTGTTCGCGAGAGAAACCCTCGGTGCGTGCCAGCACCGCGCGCTCCAACAGCTTCTGGTAAAGACTAATGCCAAGCAGTTTGATGTGACCGGCCTGATCGTCGCCAACAATGTCACCAGCGCCGCGCTTATCGAGGTCCTGCATGCTAAGAGCAAAGCCTGCGCCCAAACGATCGTAGGTCTCCATCGCCGACAGTCTGGCGCGTGTTTCTTGCGCGATGCCGTCTTCGGCCAGAAGCATGGCTGAACCCTGTCTTCGGCTGCGTCCCACTCTGCCACGCAATTGATGCAACTGCGCAATGCCAAAACGATCGGCCCGCCAGGTGAAGATGGTGTTGGCACGCGGTACGTCGAGGCCGCTCTCGATGATATTGGTGGACAACAGAATGTCGCCGTCGCCATCGCCGAACCCGACCATGACCGCGTCCATCTCAGACGCTTTCATTTTAGCGTGTGCGACGCGGACCGAAAGTTCGGGAACGATATCTCTTAGAATTTTGTGAACACCGTCGATATCTTCAATTTGCGGCACTACGACGAAGCTCTGTCCGCCACGGCGAAACTCGCGCAACAATGCAACACGCATCGAAACGCCATCGAATGGTCCCAGCGTCGTTCTAACTGGACGGCGCTTTGACGGCGAAGTCGCGAGAATACTAACGTCCTGGATGCCGATCATCGCCGATTGCAATGTCCGCGGGATCGGGGTTGCCGACATGGTCAATACATGCAGCGCGGGGGAGCGCGACCGCATCGCCTCCTTGTCGCGCGCTCCAAACTTGTGTTCTTCATCAATTATCAAAAGGCCAAGCCGAGCGAAACGCACACTCTTGGCAAGAACGGCCTGGGTGGCGATGACAATCCCAACGTCGCCCGAGGCCAAGCCGGTTTTCACCTGTTCTGCCGTCTTTCGCTCGACCACCCTCGACAGCATCTCGACATTGACGTTCGTGTTGGCAAATCGACGCTGGAATATGAGATAATGCTGCCGCGCCAGAACTGTCTTCGGCGCTATAACCAACACCTGCGCGCCACATAAGGCGACTGCGGCCGCAGCCCTCAAAGCGACTTCGGTTTTCCCAAAACCAACGTCGCCGCAGACGAGGCGGTTCATCGGCCTTCCAGAGCTCAGGTCCTGCAAGACCGCTTGAATAGCGGACGTTTGATGCGCTGTTTCCGAATAGGGGAAACGGCGTACAAAGTCTGCATAAGCCTTTTGAGGCGGCGCAAAAATTTCCGCGGCGATTTCGCGACGACGCTTGGCAAGCCTTTGCAGATGGCGCGCGGTGTCCCGGGTCAGCGCCCTTGAGACAGAACTGGTTTAGTTGAGAAGAGAGGATTTTCGGCTCATCGTAGCTCAATCAAAGGAAGCGAAGATGAGACAGAAATCCGGGCCGCAGTCGTCAGCGTCTGAGAAGACGATCAAGGACATCCGCCGCGCCACGCGCAAGCACCATTCGGCGGAGGATAAAATCCGCATCGTGCTGGAAGGCCTTCGCGGTGAAGACGGCATCGCCACGATTTGCCGCCGCGAGGGGATTGCTGAGAGCCTATATTATAGCTGGTCGAAGGAATTCCTCGAAGCAGGCAAGAAGCGGCTTGCCGGTGACACCGCCCGATCAGCGACCACTGACGAAGTGAAGGCGCTGCGCCTGAAAGCCGCGACCTGAAAGAGGCGTTGGCCGACCTCACCCTGGAAAACCGCCTGCTCAAAAAAAGCATGATCGGGCATGGGGGCGACGACGAATGAGATACCCCGCCACCGAAAAGCTTGAGATCATCCGGCTCGTCGAGCAATCGCATCTGTCGACCAGGCAAACCCTCGACAAGCTCGGCATTCCAAGACCGACGTTCTATAGGTGGTATGACCGGTTCCTGACCTGCGGCGTGGAAGGCCTGGAGGATCGAACGTCCGCGCCGTCACGGGTGTGGAACCGCATTCCAGATGGCGTCAAGGATCGCATCATCACCATGGCGCTGGACCATGCTGACCTGTCGCCGCGCGAGCTGGCGGTGAAGTTCACCGACACGGAAAGCTATTTCGTCTCAGAGGCTTCGGTTTATCGCCTGCTCAAGGCCCACGACCTGATCACCTCGCCAGCCTATATCGTCATCAAAGCCAATGACGAGTTCAAGGACAAGACCACCCGACCGAACGAGATGTGGCAGACTGACTTCACCTACCTGAAAGTCATCGGCTGGGGATGGTTCTATCTGTCGACCATCCTCGACGACTTCTCGCGCTACATTGTCGCCTGGAAGCTGTGCACCAGTATGAAGGTAGAGGACGTCACCGACACGCTCAACCTGGCGCTGGCGGCTTCAGGCTGCGACAAGGTCAAGGTCGAACACCGGCCGCGCCTGCTATCCGACAACGGCCCGTCTTACGTCGCTTCCGATCTCGGTGAATGGCTGGAGAAATACAAGATCGAGCAGGTCCATGGTGCTCCGGGCCATCCCCAGACGCAAGGGAAAATCGAACGCTGGCATCAGACCCTGAAGAACCGCATCCTCCTGGAAAACTACTTCTTCCAGGAAGACCTCGAGGCGCAGATCGCGGCTTTCGTCGAGCACTACAATCATCGCCGATACCACGAGAGCCTCGACAATCTCACACCGGCCGACGTCTACTTCGGGCGCGGCCACACCATCCTGCTCGAACGTGAAAGGATCAAACGAGAGACCATCAGACTGCGCCGCTTGAACCACCAGAGAAAAGCAGCTTAGATCAATCCGAAAACCGAGCCGAAAACTCCATTCTTCCAGAGCCCGAAAAGTCTCAAATCATTCGACGACGGACACGCTGCCCCAGATCGAGTTGGATTGCGGGACGGTTTTTCGACGCGCACCCTTGTACTCAACGACAAAGTTCTTTTGTTGCTTTTTCAAATGTTCGAGGCTCCAAGTGCGCTCAATTGGTCTTTCTCTCATAAATTGTCGTGTATAAAAACGCAAAGTCAAATCCAGCACAAGACAGGGCCGGTCGAGACGTGACGGGCGTGACGAAGACCAGGCCCCGGGAAACGGCCAAGCGCGGCAGCCGCGCGTAAACAATTCAGAAGTGGGGATCACTCAGCGGTTACCGCGTTCGTCAGTTGAATGCGGCGTGCCTGATTCTGATTGAGGCGCGACTATTGAGGACACCCGGCAATGGGAGCAGCGCCGCCCTGATACAGGGCGCTGTTTTCACAGCAGAAAAGCTCGTCCGAGACAGGCGCATATTGCGTGCTAAGTGGAAGGTGGGCGACTACTGATTCTGATGCCGGACATTCTCGGGCGACTGAAAATTATCCACTATTTGTCGACACGCGAGAGTGGATCAGTCGGGTGAAAGAAATGGCTTCCGGCTAGCCGAAGAGAATTGCCACCATCGCGGATGTGTCGACAATCATTTCGGCAAACCGTCCTCGTCATAGAGCAACTCGGCGTGATGGGCATAAGGTCGTTTTAGATGAGCTGCAGCCCTGTCGGCGATCGCCAGAAGTTCTTCCACAGAAGCCCTTCCCCTCTGTTTCTGAATTTGCTCATACCGCTCACGCAGAGCGTCGGTCACGACGCGGCTCATACTCTGTCCGGTCGCATGGGCGATGGCCTGAGCGAGAAGGTCCGCTTCGGGGTCCTTGACATTGAGCCTCATGGAACGGCTCTCCGTTCTACCTGGTTAGACAATATTCTACCATTCTACTTTATTGGGACACGTCGTCCAAGTGAACGTGCGCATGAAAACAGCGTCTTCACTCTGGCTCCGTTTGGACTGGCTTCGATAGGTTGCACAAGCTTTCTTTAACGCCAAAACGACGGGGCCAATCCGATCTGCCAACAGACAACCTATCGAAGCGAGCATCATCGTAGTCATGCCGGCGGCGCTTTGGAGCGTGATGACCTCGCCAACCAGTACCCCACCGACGCCGACTGCGATGGCTGGCGAAACGAAGGCGAACCCCCGGCTCGTGCCGGGCCGATGTCGCGCAAGAGCTGCATATATATGCTGTAGCCGATCAGTGACGCGAAGATGACAAGGAAAAGCCAACCGGCGATAGCTTCCCAGGTCCAGATGGTCGACAGAGCTGCTGCACCCACCGGCTCCAAGACAAGGGTCCAACCCCATCAAGTCAGCTCCTATCAAGGGCGAATTCATCACTTGACAGCATCATGTTATCGAGAGTCCGTCCGCATCCTCTTTGACCGCCGCCGAAATAGCGTGGTCGTGCTCGGCTTGAAACAGGAGTATCGATTGAAGACGCGCTATCCGCTCATTCTCACTGCCCGGATCGAGGAACGGGATCTTGAGCCATTCGACCGACTAAGACAGACGCATTTCCCGCCAAACCGAAACTTCCTCCGTGCCCACCTGACGATGTTTCATCGGCTCCCCGGAGAATATCAGGCGCTGATTGTCGAGCGACTTTACCAAAGGGTCGAGAAAATGAAACCTTTCACAGCCGAGGTCAGTGCTGTCAGGCACTTGGGTGCCGGCGTCGCCTTCGTAATCGCCAGCCCAGAGCTCGATGGCGTTCGTGCGGCGTTGAAAAGCGAGTTTGTATCCTGGCTCGGTCCTCAGGATAGACAAACTTGGCACCCGCACATCACCATCCAAAATAAAGTCACTCGAGCAAAGGCAGATGCACTTCATCGCGAACTATATGTGAACTTTAGCCCTTGTCACATCAACATCGTTGGCCTCGATCTCTGGGCCTATCTTAACGGTCCCTGGCAACATGCTGCCTTCACGCCCTTTGGCCCGACATTCAAAGAGTAGGTAGGCCGTAAACCGAAGGAGAGTTGTATTAGAACAAGAAAATCGCGCGCTAATATACCTAGTTTCGTGGAACAAAACCGCTCCTAGCGCATTCAAAAGCGTTACCATCCCAGGACCCAGCATGACCGACAACGCCCATAACCGGCAGGACGCCAGAGACGCCGGGGAGCGTCTTGTTGCAGGCCACGCTTCTGAAGACCCGTTTGCAGCTGCTTTCAAAGCAACCCGCATGCCTATGCTGATCACCGATCCGCGTCAGCAAGACAACCCAATAATTTTTTGCAATTCGGCGTTCTGTAAACTGACAGGCTACTCGAACGACGAGCTGATCGGCACCAATTGTCGCCTTCTTCAAGGTCCTGATACCGACCCCAGCGCTGTCTCGAGGCTTCGGCAAGCAATTAACGCGGAGGAAGACCTTGCGATCGACATCCTCAATTACCGAAAGGACGGATCCAAGTTCTGGAATGCGCTCTTTGTTAGCCCGGTCCGCGACGCATCGGGCGAAGTTATCTATTTTTTCGCTTCACAACTAGACTTCACGGACATCAAAAGCAAGGAAGCCGAACTCGCCCGTGCCCGTCACCTGGCCGAAGAGGAAGTGGCGCTGCGTACGGCTGATTTGACTGACGCGCTTCGCGCCAAGACCACGCTGGTTCACGAGGTCGACCACAGGGTCAAAAATAATCTGCTTACAATCGCTTCGATCGTCAAGCTTCAGGCCCGCATGACCGAAAATAGTGTCGTCGAACGGACGCTGATGTCGGTCCTCAATCGGGTCGAGGCACTCAGTACTGTTCAACGCAAACTTCTGAACGACGAAGAGGTCGGGCATTTTGATGTTGCCGACTTCGCAAATACTTTGATGCTCGACAAGATTGGTGCACTGAAGCGCTCGGACATACGGATGACGACGGATCTCCGCGAGGTAGTCGTCCCGGCGACTAAAGCATCACCATTGGCCCTCATCATTAACGAACTGGTCGGTGACGCGATACGCAGAGGTCTGAGTGATGGGGGTGGAGAAATCCACCTCGAGATCAGACGGCTCAACGGTCATTTTTTGATCCGGGTCGTGGATACGGTCTCGCCGGTCGATGTCGATCAAGAGGAAGCGGCGTTCAGCGAAACCATGCTTGAGGCATGCCTTAAGCAGCTACGCGCTAAAATGGATCGAGTCGTGACCGGCCATCGGACAGATGTTAGCGTCACGTTGTCCGTTAAGGACTGAGAGGGTTTGCCTTGAATATCTTAATTGTCGAGGACGAAGTCCTGCTTGCCATGGAGTTGGAGAGCGAAGTGGAGGACGCAGGCCATATCGTTGTCGGAACTGCTGTTGACAGCCGGCAAGCTATCGAGCTCATCGATACCACCGCGCCTCAGTTCGCTTTTCTCGATATCCAGTTGCTGGACGGACCGACGGGCATTGATGTCGGCCGCTATCTTTCGGCCAAAGCGATACCATTCGTGTTCGTTTCGGGTAACCTCAAACGGATTCCGGAAGATTTCGCTGGAGCGCTCGGGGCAATCGAAAAGCCCTACACGATGAACGGGCTGCAAAACGCCATGAAGTTTCTTGAAAGCGTCGTCGATGGTCGTGCTACGTCGTTGGTTCCGCCTCCAAGTCTTGTTCTCTCCCCTGCCGTCCTTGCCACCCTTACGGCATGATCAACTCCGCATTTGCGCGGCAAAGGATCCACAGTGAGTTCACCGTCGGAGCACATTGGCGCCGTTCGAAATTCAGGCCTGCTCGATGCTCCGGTCCAGTCAGAATTTCAGGACATTATCGAAGTGGTCAAAGCCGGGCTGAACTGTCCGGTGGCGCTTGTGTCTATCCTGGATGAAGACCGCCAGGTTTTCATTGCTCACCTCGGTCTACCGGATAAATGGGCAGAGGCCGCAGAGACCCCTCTCACCCACTCGTTCTGTCAACACGTCGTGCGCGACAAAAAACCGTTGGTCATCGGTGACGCCACTATCCACGATTTGGTCAGAGACAATCTTGCTATCACGGATTTGGGCGTGATCTCCTATATGGGCGTACCGGTGACGATGCCGGACGGCATGGTGATCGGGGCACTGGCGGCGATTGACGGCGAACCGAGAACCTGGAGCGAGAACGAACTCGAGCTGCTTAGCCGTATCGGCAAGGTGGCATCCAACCAGATCGCCACATTTGTGGCCGAGCGCCGATGGAGTTCGCTGTTCGAACAACTGGAAGAAGGCATCATCGTCGGCTCGGTCGTCCGTGATGTCGATGGTAGCATCGTCGACTGGCGATATGACACCGTTAACCCGGCATTTGGCGAACTGGTCGGTTATCCCGCGGACAACGTGCCGGGCCGCACAATTCGAGAAATTTTCCCAAGCTTTGAAGAAGAATGGGTTTCCGATGTCGCCGAGGTCGTCGAAAGCGGCCAAAATAAGCGATTTGTCCGGAAGGTCGGCACGCTCGACCGCTGGTTCGACGGCTATATACAATCGACCGGTGACGACAAATTTGTCATCATCTTTGTCGAGGTAACGGACCGCATGCAGGCAGTCGAGGCGCTCCGGGATAGCGAGACCAAGCTAAGGTTGATCGTTGAAGGTGCAAAAGATTATATCATCCTGACGATCGATGATAACGAGCTGGTTTGGCGGTGCGCAGGAAACTTTCGGATGGCCGGAAGCCGAAATGCTAGGGCGGCGGTTCGAGGAGATTTTCACACCAGAAGATCGAGCAGCCGGTGTTCCGGGCGAGGAAGTGCGAAAAGCCGCAACCAATGGCGTGCGCATGGATAGGCGTTGGCATCAGGTTGCTGACGGATCAAGGGGGTTCCTCGACGGGACAATTCGACCAGTTCCCAGCCACGGTGCTTCGGCGATGTCAGGTTTCATAAAGGTGGCGCGAAACGCGACATCACAGAAGCTCTCGGAAGACCGGCAACTGGCATTCCTGGAGCTCGGTGACAAAATTCGCGATCTAAACAATGTGGCGGATGTCGCATTCGCTGCCGCAGAGATCATGGCCCGCAACCTCTCAGGTGCAACGAGAGCAGGTTACGGCTTGGTCGATCCTGTCGCAGAAACGGTTCAAATGCTGCCCGACTGGTGTGCGCCAGGCGTTCTTACAGTCGCAGGCCTGCACCAGTTCCGAGACTATGGATCCTTTATCGAAGATCTCAAGCGCGGCGAAATGGTGATCATTCCAGACGTGGCGGCAGACCAGCGCACTTCTGCCTCAGCCGACCTGCTCCATTCGATCGGTATCTCGGTTCTGGTCAATGTACCGATCATTGAGCACGGTGCTTTCGTCGGAGTAATGTTTGTTCATTACGACAAACCTCACGACTTCACGATGGAAGAGCGCGATTTCGTGCGCACCATCGCAGACCGTACGCGAGAGGCGACATCCAGGATCCGCGCCGAACAGGAACAACAGGTCCTCAACCACGAGATCAGTCATCGCCTAAAGAACACATTGGCCATGGTTCAGGCGATTGCGACGCAGACCTTGCGGCCCATCACCGACCGAGGTCCCGTGGAGGCGTTCACGAGCCGGCTACATGCTCTCTCCAAGGCGCACGAGGTTCTGCTCGGCCAGGATTGGTCGTCGGCGCGCATGGTTGCAGTGATCCATTCCGTGCTTCGTCAGCTTTCCATGCCGGAACGCTACTCGATTGCTGGTCCGGACCTTGAACTTGGACCACGTTCGGCGCTTTCCCTCGCACTTCTGATGCACGAACTTGGCACCAACGCCTTGAAATATGGAGCTTGGTCAAGCGAAGCCGGTACCGTGGCCGTCGCTTGGACGACGGAAGGAATTGGCGGAGACAGTACGCTTGTCCTTCAATGGAAAGAGCATCACGGCCCCCCGGTCATCACACCGTCCGGAAAGGGGTTTGGATCAAAACTCATACGTCTCGGATTGATGGGAACAGGCGGTGTCGAAGTCGATTATCACCCGGATGGGCTGAAAGTTACGATGCGCGGATTGGTTTCACAGTTGAGGCAATCGTGATGTCGGTAGGCGAAGTCAGCAAGGAGGTTGCAATCATCCTGGTGGTGGAAGATGAGCCGCTTTTGCGGCTTGCTGCAATCGATCTCATCGAAGCCGCGGGTTATGAAGCCGTTGCAGCTGCCGACGCGACCGAGGCAGTGGCGATTCTTGAGGCGCGCAACGACATTCGTGTCGTTTTCACCGATGTCGATATGCCGCGCGGCGTTGACGGGATGCGCCTTGCGGTCATCATTCGCGACAGGTGGCCACCCATCAAGGTGATCGTCGTTTCCGGTTATCTTGACGACCCTGGTGATCAGATACCTGCTGAAACAGTTTTTTTCGCAAAACCCTACCGTGAAGAGCAGATTGTCGGAACGATCAAGCAGATGCTGCGGTAGTTGGACGAACAAATATAGTTTACCGTCAGCGGTCTGAACCTTGGCGATATCGATATCGACGAGCCCTATGGGGTAGCGCTTGAACTTCGACCGCTTCGGCTTGTCACCCTCCACATCAGGCAGGCGTGATATGCCATGCCGTTGCGGGCACCCGTGCAGTTCAGATCGCGTCAGGTGGGGGATCGAGGGCTGTAGGGCGTAAAGGTAATCGTCTAACGGCAGAAGCGCATGACGCCGGATTGCCACGACCATCGCATCTTCGGCTTCGGTCAGGACGGTGGTCCGCGGTGCCGACGGCCCCGTACTCGACCGTCTCCCGCTTGGAGTCCATCATCGCGCGCGGAACCATAGGTCGCTCTGCGTGTTCTGTCTGCCACGCGGACTATCCCGCTCAAGAGGAGAAGAACATGTTTGCCAAACTCACCACAGTCGCTGCTGTTGCCACTCTTGTAAGCTTTTCGGCTTTCGCTCAGACCAGCGGCGATACGGCGTCCGAGACGACGAATGCAGCCGACCAGGCTCAGATGATGCAGATGGACGAAGCCACCGGTAACGTCTTCTACAGCGACATGAAGGCTCGCACCCTGCGCCCGGAATCCGAGTGGGCGAAGAACTGGGCCGGCCTGACGGATGAGCAGCGCGCCAAGATCAAGTCGGACTGCTCGACGAACGGTGCCACGGCACGTAGCGAGGGTGATACCCGCGTGTGCGAATGGGCTGGTAACAACTAAGCACCCTTCAAAGAAGCGCCATAGGAAAGGTCCCGATTCAGGGGTCTTTTTTGCGTCAATCCACCGCCTGGTAAGGTGGCGGCCGCCCACACCGATAATCTTGATTTACCGGGGGCAGCCGCCGGAAACGGTATTGGCCCCTCACCACAAAGGCCATACCGTCCTCACCAATTAATTCGCTATATGCATAGTTCCGGGCACCCCATTTCCCCCTAAAATTTCGGGGTATTTATACGCCACTTCGGAACCGCAAAGCCCCTCATTCGTTTTTTCACATATTCGAAAAAACGGGAGGATGAGATGTTTCAGGCATCTCTCGCCGCGGGATTTGGCGCGCAGGAGTGGGGGCTGTATGCTTCTGTGAGGGCCGCAGTGGCTTATGATGATGTGTGCTCAAACTACACGATAAACATCACGTTGCAGCCGCAGGCAATCGTCATCGAAGGGCGCGTTCCGCCCGCAGTTGCCTGCCGCGCGCGCTCGATTATAAGAGAAGTTGCGGGCACAACAGCGGTCTCGGACCGCACTTTCTGGCTAGACTAAGCATTCGGTGCACCTTGTAAACCCTGCTACAGCTTCACGCTTAAACGCAATCTAATACTGCTGGAAACACGATCTGGAGGGCACATGCCAGCGCGACCGTAAATTATTTTTGTGGTAATCACCAAAAGCGTCGCGACCCTATTCGATGGTCAGATGATTAGCCTCGCGGGCAATTTTGGGAGCTGTGTTCAAGCTAAGAATGCGCCCATGGACGAGAGCGCCAAAACGGATGGCTTGGCGTACCATCGCCACCTATCGGTTAAGCAAAACGATCTCAAATACCGCTGCTGTCTCGAAGGTTCAAAATCGGCGGACCTACAACAGCGTCAGCCGGCTCCAAGCCGACCGCTGAATAGGACATTACTTCTCGTTGTGGCCTTTCGTTCGTCTGGCGCGGCAGATTTTCAAAAGGCTCTCAACAGTCAGAATACGGACCAACGAAAAAGGCGTGTAACCGCTCCAGCACCCGAGCCCTCGTCTGTCGGCGCGCAGAGGGGGATGGATCTTTGACGCTACAGGGGTAGTTCCTGACAACGTGAAAAGTACATCGACTTCGCCCTGCATTCTGACTGAGCCACGCGGCTCTTTGACAAGCACCCTAACGAATTGAACCGGAGGCAGGAACCAAGCTGTTACGCCTTATGAAGAGCGCCGGGCTTGTGAGCGGCCCGCTTGCCTGTCTTCGTACTCTCGACGATGTACTGGGGATCCGATTTGGAAGCCTTGACCTCATGGCCCTTGATCTTAGTCGCGGTGGTCTGCTTTTTGACGACTTACCCTCAGTCTTCCCCTGGGCTGTTTCCCATTCGACCTTGTCGCCGTTGCTGAGTTTTTTCGCCATACTGATATCTCCTAGGAGTTTGGGGCACGGCGCCGACGAGTGCTATTCGAGCTTGCTGGACGACCAGTCGCGGCCCTCGTCCCCGCCCCATAGTAGCCACGCGATGTAGCCGGCGGACGGATTGTCGTCATCACCGAAATTCTTCGCGCGCTTGTCGACGTTATGCCGCGCAAAGTAGCTCTTCATCCGTTTGACCGTGTCTACACTTAGTTCGCGCTGGTTTTGGAGATCGCGAGCCCGCGCCACGCCGATCTCCGTGCCGCCCCGCTTGAATTTTTCTCGCAGTTCCAACCCTTTTGCTGCCTGTTTGGCGACCGCTGCTGTTGGCTTGAAGGTATCGGTCATCGTCGGCCCTCGTGGTATGTATTAGGTTGCGAGAGAACAGGCGGGCATGGTTTGCCCGCCATCTCAGTTACATCTCAACCTTTGCGTTGTCGCCCAGATCAGGTCTCGTGTTGGTGACGGCTGCGGCGGCCATCTTGATGTAGCTGATCACGGTGCCAGGGCTGTCCCAATATTCGGCCGAGCGTGGCGTGACCTTCAAGATGCGGATCGACGGATCGTCGGCACTGTCCCACCACGCTTTTGCAGGCGTTGACCATAGGTCGCGGATCTTCTCACGATCGTTCTGCACCTCGGCGATCCCAGAAATGGACACATACTTTTGCTCCTTCGAGTCCGCAAACGCCAGGCAGACATTCGGGTGCGCCGCGACCTCGTCATCCTTATGGCTGTCGACGTCAGTGAGGAAATAGAAGGCATTCTCGATGCGCTCGCAATGGGCGGACATTGGCCTCGCCTTGAGGTCTGACCCCGATTGCGTGGTCAGCATGCAGAACCCGATTTTTTCGGCGAGCTCCCAGACCTTTTCGTTTTCATCTTCGACATGCATGCGTGTTTCTCCTATGATGGCCGGAGAAAACGGTCGATAAAGCAGGAAGTTCCGTTAGCGTGGCCAACTGCACGTGCGGTTGGCGCCGTCTGTTGGAAGACCTTTTCCAGGAATGAAAACCACTTTGGGCGGTCACCCATCGATACCGTGAAACGAGCCGCTCATCGTGGTACTCGGCCTGACAGAACTTCGTCAGCGTGTTGCGCTGCTTAACGGTGGGCTTTGACGCAAAACTCATCGCCAAGCCACGAGGCCCAGCATCGATCCTGCAGACACCTATGCCGCAGGCAACGCGAAGTCGGCAACGCGGATCCATGTGGATACCTCATCGGGCAGCTCACCGAAACGGTCGTCGAACCCGTGTTCCAGTTTCAGGGCATACTGATCACCCGCGCAAAGCAATCGAATGTACAGGTTCAGCCGCACCGTCGCCAGCACTGCGTGTTCAGAGAGTTTAACATAACGACTGACGCCAAACAGTTTCATGTGCTCCGCCGGACGCCGTGGTGAGGGATTGACATCAAACCAAATCATAGATATTTTATATCTACGATTAGGAGATCGGTTATGAAACTGAGCGAAGGCGTAGAGCAGGCCATCCATTGCACGGCATTCCTAGCGGGGCTGTCGGAAGACGGCGTCCTGTCGGCGGCCGCGCTCGCCGAACTGCACGGCGTTTCGACGAGTTATCTTCTGAAGCACCTGCAGGCGCTGTCTGGCGCGGGCATTGTTGCGACGACGCCGGGGCCGAAGGGCGGCTATCGACTGGCCAAGGCACCCAAGGACATCAGCCTCCTCGACATCGTCCTCGCGGTCGAAGGACCGGCGCCCGCTTTTCGCTGCGCGGAAATCCGCCAGCGGGGGCCGAACCCGCTGCCACAGCGCTACTTTACGAAACCCTGCCAGATCAACGCCGCGATGCTGAGGGCCGAGAAGGCATATCGCGCAGAACTCGCCAAGGTTTCCGTCGCGGACCTTCTGGCGGATCTTGGCGCAGACGACGACGGTGGTATCGCCGCCCGCGGATGCGCCTTCCTCGAACTCCACGAACGCAAGACGGGCAATCGCGCGTCGTTTTAGGAGGAAGCACCATGAGCGAGATGAAGAAGGTCGCCGTCATCGGCGGCACGGGCCTGATCGGCTCGAAGGCAGTGAAGCTGCTGCAGGAAGCCGGCCACGAAGCCGTGGCCGCCAGCTCCCGTAACGGGATCAATGCCTACACGGGCGAAGGACTGATAGAGGCGCTTGCGGGTGCCGACGCCGTTATCGACGTGTCCAATATGATGTCCTTCGACAGGCAAGCCCTGGTTGACTTCTTCAGCACGTCGAGCCGCAACCTGACGAGCGCCGGAAAAGCTGCGGGCGTGCGCCATCACGTCGTGCTCTCGATCGTCAATGCCGATCAGATCGAGGCCAACCCTTACATGGCAGGCAAGTTGGCGCAGGAAGACGCAGTCGCATTGTCGGGCCAGGCCTATACCATCGTCCGAGCAACGCAGTTCCACGAGTTTATCGAAACCCTCGTCGGCGCATATGCAGCCGACCGCGTGGTGAACGTGCCGGATATCGACTTCCAGCCGATTGCTGCCGACGACGTTGCCGCTGCCCTGGTGGAGGCCGCGGTGGGCGAGCCTAAGAACGCAACCGTCGATCTCGCCGGGCCGGAGCGGGCAACCTTAGAGTCATTCATCCGGGCGTATCTCGGCTCCAAGAGCGATGCTCGACCTGTGGCCGCCGACGCAGCAGTCGACTACTTCGGAGCTCCGGTCGTCGCAGGCTCTCTGGTTCCCGGCGGAGACTACATCAAAGGCCGCGTCACGGTCGCCGAATGGCTTAAAGCATAGAAGGAGCGCACGATCATGAAGACCATTGCATATGCGGCTGCGGCACTCGCGGCCACCCTTGCCACCTCGTCCGCTCACGATGTCGCTAAGCCAGGACTAGCCTACGATACGAAGGACGCTGAGGTGACGCTCGTCTACGAGCATCCCCTGCCCGACGTCCTTGGCAAGAGCGTCAAGGGCGTGCTCGTCGAATACGGGCCGGGCGGGTACAACTCCGCTCACACACCTGCGAAGTCCGCACTCATCTACGCCACGGTTCTCGAGGGAGCGATCCAGAGCGCCGTCAACGGCGACGAGACGAAGACCTTTACCGCTGGTCAGAACTTCACCGAGCTGCCAGGCGACCGCCGTGACGTCAGCGCCAATGCAAGCAAGACCGAGCCGGCGAAGCTGCTCGCCGTCTTCGTCGTCGATACCGACGACACCGTCCTGACGACGCCGCGCAAGCCATAGCGCTACCTACCAGATCCACCCCCCCACCACCGCACAAGCAACGACGGTTTCACCGGCGAACGGAGAACCGCGTCCACAAGAAAGGAAAACAATATGTCCCGCATGAACTGGTCCGAAGTCGCCCCGGACGGCGCAAAGGCGCTGTTTGGTGTCCACCACTACGTCACAGCCAAGACGAACCTGCCGGCCGAGCTGATCCACCTCGTCTTTCTGCGCGTGTCGCAGATCAACGGCTGCGCCCACTGTATCGACATGCATAGCCGTGATCTCCGCAAGACGATGTCCGTCGACAAGATCACGCTGGTGCCGGTGTGGGACGAGGTGCCGCACCTGTTCAGCGACCAGGAGCGGGCCGCCCTCGCCTGGGCCGAGGAAGTGACGAACGTTAGCCAGACCCACGCGTCTGACAAGGCTTATGCGGCCGCTGCGGCCGCCTTCGAACCCAAGGACCTCGTCGATCTGACGATCACGATCGCCGCGATGAACGCCTTCAATCGTCTCGGCGCGCCGTTCCGTCTTCCGGTTGCGGCAAAGGCCTGATCGCGTCGCAACGCTCCGAAGAAGCCGACCTGCCGGTCCGTTCGTGGTCCGGCAGTTACTTCAACTACAGCGGCGATGAGACCATCCGCGTCGCCATCTCCCACAGTCGGAAAGCGTTTTCTAGATCGACTGCGTATCTCGCGAGCCCCTTGAACGGTCCTAATCCGCGATCATCGACGACCGGCGCCTCCTGGTAGTCGTCGAAATATCTACCGGGATACCCTCCACCAGAGGCGAGCCCGCGAGCAGCACCGACGTGCCTGCCCCTTGCTCCATCGTCTTGCGCAGATGCTCGGCCGTCCGAAGGCCGCCGGTATGCTTCTGAAGTCACGTGGCAATTGCCCGAACGGGATCGGTGATGTCGTGATCTTACTCTTTCAGGCACTCGACCTGCCCGAACGATAAACGCATGGCATTCGTGAACCAGATGAATTAACGTTACACGCAATGATGCCGATAACTCGAACAGTTGGCTCACTCCTCCGGAGAGCTAGCTGCATTTCTTGCCGTCGCCGAGCACGGAGGGTTTCGCACTGCATCTCGAACGCGCGGCCAGACGCCGTCGGTACTAAGTCACGCAGTCGCCGGACTCGAGAGACGTCTCAAGGTAAAGCTCTTCCACCGTTCGGTTCGCAACGTATCGCTAATGGACCCCGGACGCAGATTGGCCGAGTGGCTCATGCCAGCTCTCATCGAAATTTGGCCGGCAGGCAAGGAGTTGCGCGAATAGACGACCACCCCCTCCGAACTCGCGCAGATCTGCGAGCGCCAGAGACGAAATGGCCAGCTTTATGGGCACGCTTGACGGAGGCTTTCACAACCGTTGTGATTTGCTCAGCGCCGCTGCGATTTCCTCACCTGCGGCCGCCTGCTGCTCGCTGCATTTGGCAAGATCATTGTGTTGATATGCCAGCGGTAGTATTCCGACACATCGATCTAGCGTTCTGGCTGCCATGGAAGCTGCCGCAGAAACATTGACGGTAACACTGCGCTGTACCCTGGCGTTGTAAGTGTGCACAAATACGCGATAGAGGATGGCATGAACAATATTTCTGTTAGGCCCCTTCTGCCGTCAGATGCCGATTCTACGGCCGACATTTTTCTTCGCGCAATTCGCGAGGTTGCTGCCAAAGATTACTCGCCGGGACAAATCAACGCGTGGGCACAGATTGACGACCGAGCGACATGGGCGAACCGAAGGGCCAGTCGCGCTGCCTGGATAGCCGAATTGGAGTACAAGGCGGTCGGATTCACCGATCTTGTCTTAGATGGATATATCGACATGATGTTTGTCCATCCTGAATATCAGGGACTGGGTGTTGCCAGCCTTTTGCTGGAGCAGGTTGAGCAGAAGGCACGAGAACTGGGACTCAACCGCATCCATACAAAAGCGAGCATAACTGCGCGACCATTTTTCGAGCGGCGAGGGTTTCGCGTCCTGAAGAGCCAGCAGGTCAAAAAACGCGGGGAGACGTTATCCAACTTTATAATGAACAAGGGTCTTGTCGCGTAGGTATTCAACGACCGCTTCGAGCTGACGGAAGACTCTAGCCGTTTGTCCGGCGCAAAAAGTCCACGGCATTAGCTCGGTGATCTGGCTCTGCCTGCGGCTGTTGACGATGGAGATCAACGCTGCGCTCAGATAGTCGAACGGATCGACAGCGTTGAGCTTGCAGGTCTCGATGAGCGAGGCGATGGTCGCCCAGTTCTCCACTTCCGCATCGTATCCAGCAAATAGAGCAGCATTGTCTCGACCCAACGCAATCGACCTGATGGTCCGCTTCACGGTATTGTTGTCGAGCTCGATCTGACTTTCGACAAAGAAGACACAGAGCCCATCCCAGTATTCGGCAATTCAAGTAAGCGCTTCGTCGAGCGGCGATTTGCCGGCGACGCGCGCGATGAAGCGTCAGCCAAGTCAGCGATAGGCCTGTTCGCTCCTACCCCCGGCGATGCGACGTTCTGCCGTGAGACTGCGCAACTTTACGTCTACCCGATAGAGTTCGCCAATCCGCCGCATGGCTCGCAAGCCGCCGAGGCAGTTGCAGATCAAGCTTTCTGGCTCGATGACCTCTTCGACACGACGATTACACGGTAGCTGCCGAGCAGCAGATAGACGACAGTATGTTTAAAGTGGCGCGGCTCCGAAATGCGAACAGATAATCCAAGATTTTCGGGGCATGCAACCAGTCCTCGATCGCGATATCTAGGGCGTATCGTCGGGCGTAAGCGTGCATACCTTTCCAAAGCCGCGCGTTTGTGGAACGCCTCGCCAGCAGTCGTGAACAGCTGATTAGCACTTGGCTCGGCGCGAGGAAGTCCTGCATCGACGAAGCGCCTCACGATAGGATTAGGCTGGCGGCTCAATTGCTCGAGCTTGGGCGTTTACCGGCGAACACATCCCGGTGGGATTTTAGCAGCCTTGACAGTCGGTCAGCGACTGCGCGGACATCGCTGCGATGCCGGTCGTCGTTGTTCATGACGATCCATTGACGATGGCGCAGTTCGGGAATTTCGTTTCCCGCCCGTTCCAGCCTCGGATCGAGGTCGCCCACAAAACAAGGCAAGACTCCCACACCTGCGCCGGCCCTGATTAGATCCCTGAGCGAACGTGGGCGATTGACGATGACCGAAACGCGTTCGGCCGCCTGCTGGCGCGGCCAGCGCAGATAAGCGGAGACGGCGTTCTCATCATCGACTGCGATCCAAGGCTCCGGGCCCTTCCATTTCCTATTGCGGGCTTTGTAGCTCGCGTAGGCTACCTCGCCTGCCGGCATTGCGGCGAGGTTCGATTCTTCGGGCTCGAAGGCGCGAATGCCGATATCCGCCTCCCGATGCGAGAGACGAGCGCGCTGTTCGGCAACATTCAGATCGATGCGAAATTGGTCACGGGGCGTGCGAATCAACGACATGTTCTGGCAAAGCAACCACGCAATCCATGTTCCGAGGCTAATTCGAACCAGTGACTGGCCCGCCGTGCCGCCTCGCCAGTCCTCTATCCGTCGACTTCCGGCCTCCAGCTCGGCGAGATGCTCCAGCAGCTGGCTGCCGTCACTCGTCAGACGATAGCCGGTCTGACTGCGCAAGAAGAGTTCGCGCCCCAGCGCCTGCTCCAGTTCGACCATTCGACGCCCAAGCGTCGCCGCACTTAAGCCGGTCGTTTCGGCTGCTGCGGTCAACCCGCCCTGACGGGCGACCGCTAAAAATAGTTGATAGGCATCCCAAGCTATGTCTTTCATAAATGAAAGACATACTACGTTATCGTCTGTCGCAACATCCATTTTCGTAGGATAGTTCAAAGGCCTCGTTGTTTAAGAGGACTTTACTGATGCATGAGATCCACGCTGTCGTTGCCGCCGCACTTTTTAATAATTTACGGGGTCGCAAGGACCGATCGGAAGACGAATTCTATGCTCAATTCAGCCAACTTCCGTGGCGAAGATGCGCGAAAGCCATCAGCACCCTCCGTAGCTTGCTCCATCGAAAGCGATGATATCGGGTCGCGCTGGTCGTCCATGACGACGACGAAGCGATCGCCTTCTCCGTCCGAAAACTCTGCTCCCATCTCGTCGGCGATCCTATCATCTGGACGAGGACAAACGCTGCGTAATTGTGGGACGAAGCGGCGGAGACGGTGCTTTGCACCGGATCGCACGGGGTGCGAACGAGCACCCATCACAGCCAACCGGCGATCCAAGGCGGGAGCGCGATCATGGGCCCTTCGTAGATCGCGGCATCGAGTCGCGCGAGAACCGAAGAAAGCCGATTGTGGCGTCGTTGCGGTGTTTCAAGACATCTACGGCAACCCCCCGGATTTGATCGAATATGCTCCAGTCGAGTATCCTAAAGAGTCGCTTGAGGTCAGAGACAGTGTTGACGACCTCATCGCCGAGCTTCGAGGGCTCGACGATGGTGATGGTTAGATGCAGGGCGAAGGGATCCTGCAGATGGCGTTCATGGAACGCGGCGCGCTGGATGAAATCGAGATCTGCATAATTCCTGAGCTGCTTGGCGGTGGGCGGCCTCTTTTCCCGCCAACAGGCTTCAGGTCGAGCCCGGAATTGATCAGTGCAAAGACGCTCGACAAAGGATGCGTCTGGCTCCATTATCGGCGTTCATTCTAACTCAACGCCCCCGTCTCTTTTTGGCGCAAAGGCGAAAGAAGCCGGGATGGGGCTGCCTGCTCCTGAGCACGAGCTGTATATTGATTGCCACTGAGAACTGGCCCCGGCGTTTTCACCGAGAAGTGGCCAGCCTGTTCGGTATGTTTCGGGTTTGCGGTGTGGCCAAGTTCCTAGCTTCTCTTTCGTCGTTCTGGGCTCATGGGCCGAGCTATTCTTGAAGCGGAAGCCGTCGTTGCCAGCTTCTAGGATATGCCGGTCGAGGACAGGTTCTAGACTAAGCACTCACGGCAATCCGGAACCCCAGATCATCAATCGCGAATGTCGGATGGCTGCGGCGTCGGTTCGTGGCAAGACAACCGCGCGGCTGGTCTGCCCATCCTCCGCCGCGGAAGACTCTGTACTGACCATAGACGCTTGGGTCATAAACATCATCGCACCACTCCCAAACGTTTCCCAGCATGTCGTGCAAACCCCAGTTGTTTGGCTTCAGTAGGCCTACCGGCCGGGTTCCGCCCCCAGAGTTTCGCTCATACCATGCTATGTCTTCGAGGTTCCCGAAGCGGGGACCTAGAGTGCCTGCACGGCAGGCAAATTCCCATTCTGCTTCGGACGGGAGCCTGAATCCGACGCGCTCTCCGCTTGACACCGCGTCCCCGCCGTCAGGATCGAAAGTGTAGTACTTTGGCATATCAAAAAGCGACGACATGCGATTGCAGAAGCTAGCCGCTTCGAGCCAGGAGACATTCTGAACTGGGTGATACTGTTCGCTCTTGGCCGGGGTTTGTCTTTCCATTATCTCAGCATACAGCAAACGGGTAACGGGATACCGGCCCAGCTGGAACGTTTCAATTCTCTCGGTCCAAACTGTGTTCGTCCTGTCGTCGCGCATTTTTATGGCGCCAGCTGGTATCTGAATTAAGTTTTCTAGAAATGATTTCACATTCATGCTTAATGCAATTGTTTCGCGCGATGATTTCAAGCCATGCCCACTGTAAGAATACAAGATATAATAAGAAACCTTCATTGTAGTCGTGCAAGCAGAATTTGCGGAAGCGCAATGGTCGTCGCGTGACAGCCGTGCGCTGTCCCGCATTTAACATCGAGATACTCTCGCTGCGCCGCCACACACAGGCGGGATGCGGCAGAAATGATAATTTCACGCACGTTATTGCGCGATTCGTAGACTCGTGCAATGTCGTGCTGCGGTCAGAGGAGGCGAAATGCTAACCACAGAGCGTAAAGCGCTGCTCATGGCCGCGCTCGACAAAGACGGTCGGATCATTGCAAAAGAGTTCAGCCGGAAGCTGGACGTGTCGGAAGACACCATTCGCCGCGACCTTCGGGAACTCGCGAGCGAAGGTTTGCTTCAGCGCGTTCACGGAGGGGCCCTCCCTGCTTCGAAGGCACTTGCTGACCTCTCCACACGAGGCAACGTTTCCGCGGATGACAAGACGGAAATTGGTAAGATAGCAGCAGCTATGGTCAAGGAAGGGCAGATCATCTTTCTCGATGGCGGCACTACAACCGCTCGATTGGCTCGCGCTCTGAGAAAGGATATCAGTCTGACAGTGGTCACCCATAGCCCGGACATTGCATCTGCACTTATCGACCACTCAAGGGTCGAAGTGGAGGCAATCGGCGGCCGCATCTTTAAACACTCGAATGTCGCAATAGGAGCGGTGGCGATCGAAGCTATTTCGCGGATCCGTGCAGATATCTACTTTATGGGGGTGACTGGCATCCACGCTGATTATGGATTGACGACCGGTGACCGCGAGGAAGCGGCGGTAAAGCGCGCGATATGTAGCCGGTCCGCCGAAACTATTGCCCTTGGTTCCAGGGAGAAGCTTGGTTCAGTTTCGGCATACAGCGTCGTGGACTTCGGCGTTATCGACAGCGTTGTGGTGAGCAAAAGGTGCCCTGAAGAGTTGCTCATCCCGCTCCGCACTAAAGGCGTGCAAATAATGGGCAGGTCGACTTGAGTAGCCATCAAGAAGTCAGACACGCATTGAGAATGGGCGTTGCGGCGATGGCTTTCGTTTGGAATGTCGGGCCGGCTTTTGCCGACGTGCTCCCGCGCGTCTCCGCCGCAGACGGCTCCGTCGTGGAGCGAAAGTCCGGCGAAGAGGTGCAGTTCGTCGAGGCCCAGGACTGGCGTGGCGTCGAGGTCAACCAGGACCTGCTGGCCGGCGACACGCTGCGCACCAATGCGCTGGGCAGCCTCGCCATCCGCTTTGCCGACAATACCCTGGTGCGCATGGCGCGCGAGACGGTGTTGCGTGTCCGCAAGATCGACGGCGCCTCCGATAGCCTGCTGAACCTCGAAGGCGGCACGATCTGGGGCCGTGCCGAGCGCGGCGGGAGCGGCATCGTCATCGATACGCCGGCCGCAGCAGCCGCCATTCGCGGCACCGACTGGGCGCTCAACACAAACGGCAATCGCACTACGCTCACCGTGCTCGAAGGCACCGTGGAACTCAGCAACGCCCAGGGCAGCGTCACCGTCAATCAGGGCGAAGGGGCCGTGGCGACCCTAGGGCAGGCTCCGCGCAAATATGTGCTCGTCAATCTCGACGAGCGGGAGCAGATCCTACTCTATGGCGACATCCGCGGCCTGTTCATCACGCTGCCGATCTCCGGCGAGGATACGATCGACGCGCGCGGCGCTCGGCGGCGGCTTCTCGACAAGCCGGAAGCGTCGCGCAGCCGGGAGGACTGGCTGAAACTCGCCGAACTGGCGCTGAGCGTCGATGGCCGCAAGGCGGCGGAGGACGCCCTCTCGCATCTGCCGCGCCCCCTTCCCGCAGCGATGGAGGCACGCGTGACGCTGGTCCAAGCGATGATCGCTGGCAACGCACTGCGCTATGATGAAGCGATCCGGCTGTTTCGCAAGGCGCGGCCTGGACTTTCCGGTGAACGGCGCGTGATGGCCGACTATGGCGAATGGGTCGCCGCATCGCTCGCCAATCCCGATACGAAGAAGGCGCCGCCCTATCTCGCCCGCACGCCGGCCACCGCAGGGGAAGCCTCCGTCCAGGCCTCGGTCGTCGCCCATCTGGATGGCCAGGCGGAGGCGATTGCCCTTCTCGAAAAAGCGGAGAAGCGATTTCCCGACGACGCCGGCCTGACGGCCATGCGCGCAAGCCTTCTGCTCGAGCTTGACCGGCGCGAGGAAGCACACGTCGCCCTCGACCGCGCCCGGGCGATCGATTCCGACGACATCGGCTATCTAACGACGAACGCCCGCTATCTGTCGGCCGTTTCAAGCGATATCAATGGCGCCCTCGCCGACCTAAAACGCGCTGTCGAGATCGCCCCGGGCAACGACGCTGCATGGGATGATCTCGCCGGCATCCAGAGCGATCGCGGCGCCACGATTGAGGCGGACGCCGCCCATCGCCGCGCCGTCGCGCTCAACCCTGACAATATCGCCGTCCGCACCAACTATGCCCTGTTTCTCATGGGTCACGAGCAGATGACCGCGGCAAAGCGCGAGCTCGACGCAGCCGAGGCGCTAGACCCCGACACCTATGCCGTACTGGCTGCCAAGGGGCGTTATCTCCTGCGCATGGGAAAGACGGACGAGGGTACGAAGGTTCTTCTGGAAGCGGCGGCCATCAACCCGACCTATGGCAATGCTCTGGTGGGCCTGGCCATCGCCAGTTACCAAAGCGGCGCCGTCGCGGAGACTGAACAGGCGCTCGACAATGCCGACCGCTTCGACAGGGACGATCCGACGATCGCCATGATCCGCGCCGGGGTCGCCATCGACCAGTTCCGCGCCGACGAAGCAATCGAGAGCGCGCGCGAAGCCCTACGCCGCCGCCAGGTGCGCGGCGGCTACTATTCCGGCTATGACGTGCACCGTCAAGCGTCGTCCGTTCTCGGCGATGCGCTGGAAAACATCGGCTTGGCGGAATGGGGAAAATACCACAAGGCACGCGCCTATGATCCATTCCTCGCCGCAAGCTATGACGACGAACAAGCCGCGGGGCAGTTCAACCCGTTCGTCACAACACCGCCGACCGGCCTCGACCGATTCGGTACGGGCTCTATTTTCCTGCCCACCAACATCCAGAACTTTCTGCTCGACCCGATGGGCGTCGCCTCGCAGCAGCGCATCAACGCGCTCGAAAGCCGGGCGTTCATGGAGACCTCGCTGACAGGCGGATTCTCCGCACAGCCAGGTGTCAGTGGCTGGAGCAGCGACATCAGCGTGCACGGCACGAATTATGACGTCATTCCGCTCAGCTACAACTTCCTGGGCCAGATTTCCCGGCCGGAAAGTGTACGCGAAAACGACAGAAGCGATTTCGAAGGTGGGGCATTCGAGCTGGGCCTGCGCCCAACGCTCGCAGACAACATCTATCTCTTCGGCCATCTCAACCAGACGCGCATCGGCTATCCGGGCCAACTTTTTTTCCCAACGCCAAACGACGAGGTTACCAGCAGGGGTGACACAATCGGAGGCGGCTGGAGCCACACGATCTCCGAAAAGAATGTCGTCCAAGCCTTCGCCATGTACGAACACATGGACTCGTTTCAGCATTATGAGGGCGTCGACGCCATCGGTCCCTTCGCGTTTGAGCAGACATCGGAAAGTGACAGCATCAGCGGCGGTGTAAGCCACCTTTTAGCCGCAGGGCCGCTGACCGTGCGCTATGGTGCAGAGATATACGACCGCACCTCGTGGAATGTCGCTCGTGAGTTTGACCTGCCATCAGGTGATGTTTTCTCTGAGGTGCATTATGCGTCTGACTGGCAGGCCAGGCGTATATACGCCGACGCTACTGTCGATATATCGGACGACCTGAAGCTTCAGACCGGCGCTTACTATTCCTGGTTCGATTCTCGAAGCGGAACCTTCGAGGCGGTGGATCCCCGTTTCGGGGTCGCTTGGGCGCCCCTGGAAAACCACTGGATGCGTGCCGCCTATCGCCGCGACACGCAATATCCGGTCAGCCAGACCCTATCGCCCGTTTCCACCGTCGGCCTGGTGCCGCTCGATATTCCGCTATTCATGGAAGGCGAGAAGGAAACCGTCATGCTGCGGTGGGATGCGGAATGGAGCGATCGCTTCTTCACCTCCGTCGATTATCAGCATGTAAGGTTCGACGGCCTAAGCCTGGGCATCCCAGGTCTATCCGGCCTCTTCGATACGGCAACCGGCGAGATCGACCGGGTCAATGTCAGCGCGAATTATTGGCTCGGGGATGGATTGGGTCTGTTCGGCTCGTTCACATGGAACGATAGCGTGGACACGACCCCGCTGATCGGCGGCGACACACGGGTTCCGCTGGTTCCCGACTATTTCGCGCAGATCGGCTTCACCTATGTGCATCCCTCTCGCGTGACCTTCAGCCTTGCGCAGAACTTCATCGGCAAGCGGGTGGGCGGCAAAGGTTACGAACCAGTCTTCGGACCGTATTTCGTCAATGTTGAAAACTACGCGACGACCGATGCGGCGCTGACTTGGAAATCGCCGACGGGGCATATCGAGCTCGGCCTGACGCTGCTAAACATCTTCGACAATCATGTCGATATGGCCTACGAGGTACCAGGTCCGCGACGCAGCCTTCTTGCTGTCATGCGCGCCAGTTTCTGATTCTTGTTGGCTAGGTTGCGCCGTCAAGAATCAGGAGAGCATCATGGTCACGAAACCCGCAACCTCTGCCTCCCCTCTCCCTGCATCCGTGTCTCACGCACTTGCATCGTGCCTCCCGCTCTTGGAGATGGAGATGGAGCCACTCTCGGTATTGTCGACGGCGCAGCCACACGTGGTGTCGTTGGCGGTCCAGTTGAAGCCGCGGTGGGGCGTCGCTGAGGCGATCGCTTGTTCTGCCATTGATACTTCAACCATGTTGTCGGGTATCGTACCTTCATCCTTAACCAATGATTCAGCGGCCCAACTTAACGACATCATTGTGGTCATTGCGGAGGGCCCGATCGTCTGTGAGCATCCACGCGTAATGGATCGCTCCCATGACCGACCGTGACAGACGATATACGACCGGCGGCACTATCTGGCGGTGGTGCAGCGTAAGCCCGGCGCTTTGCGCAATGGCACTCCGTTCATTGACCTACCGCTGCATTAAAGAGCTTGCAGCAATATTGCCTGAAGAAGCCAGGTGGCGATCGCGAGACGGTCGATATCCTGGCCCTTGTTCTCCAGCACGACGAACAGGCCGTGCTGCAGCGCTCGCTCTGCGGCATTGCGAGTGGGCAAGCCCGGCCGTCTTCGAAGGATCATGTGAGCCATCTCAACCGTTGAACGTGTTGTGCGTGTCGGCGCTGCACGTGAAAAACTCACGCCAGCCGCTCGCCGGCGACAAAATTCGCCCGGTTAGAGTGCAAGCCGTGACCACCTCTGGAGCTGTTCACGCGTTTCCGAACGGCTCATATTGAGAACTAAACGATCTGAAAGTCGGACGCGGAGAGCAGATATTTGTTGGCGATAGTGGCGAACTGGATCGCAGCGGAGCCGGATCCACCACCGTCACCGTCGTAGAAGAGCGAGCCATCATCGGTATCATGGAAGATGCGATCATCGGCCTGCATCGCGGAAACGTTCTTCCCGGAAGAGAAGTTCACTGCGTTAAGCGCCACCGGATAGACGGTTCCCGTCGTATCGGCGGGCCATGCCGCGAAGGTCTCATGGTTGAGCTGGATTTTGTCACCCTTGGCAAAATCCTTGATGATATCGATGCCCATAGCGCTGACGGTCAGCGGTCCGGGTGCCCAGTAGTCCGCATTGTATCCGCCGAACTGGAATGTATCGGCACCAGCGCTACCGCTGAGCGTATCCACGCCGCCGCGGCCGTTCAGCACGTCGGCACCGCCGCCGCCGTTCAATGTGTTCGCAAAGCGGTCACCTGTGAATGTATCGTTGCTATTGCCCCCGTTGATCTGCTCGAAACCGTAGACATAGTCCTCGACGGCCGCGGATACACCGCCCCGTCGCGCTTCGGTGTAGGCGAGATCTACAGACCAGCCGCCGCTTTCCGTGCGCAAGTCCAGCGTATCGAAGCCGTTGGCGCCCTCAAGGAAATCGCTGCCGCCCCCACCGGTGATCGTGTCATTGCCGTAGGAGCCGTTGAGCGAATTGTACCCGGCATCGCCGACGAGCGTGTCGTTGCCGCTCCCGGCGTAGATGGACTCGATGGCCGTCAGCTTATCGTTTGCCACGCCGTTGATGAACGCCGTCACCGTTGCCCCATTGTTCAAGGTAACGGAGAGATTTTCCGTGATCCCGAGCAGGCTGTACATCGCCATGTCGTTTTCACTGCCGCCATCGAGCGTGTCGATGCCCGCGCCGCCGTCAAGCGTATCGTAACCCGCACCGCCCTTGAGCGTATCGTTGCCGCCATTGCCTGTCAGCACGTTGTTGCCGGAATTTCCCGTCAACTGATCGGCAGCTGATCCACCCGTCAGGTTTTCGATGCGGACGAGCGTATCCTCGGCTGTCGTACTGTTGTTGATGTAGGAATAGGACCGCGTATCACCATCAGCGAGCGTCACCTTGACGCTCAGCGTCTTGTCGGAAAAGTCGGCCGTATCCGTGCCGGTGCCGCCATCCAGGAAATCGCGGCCGAGGCCGCCCTGCAACAGGTCGTTGCCCGACCCACCCAGCAAGCCATCATCGCCCAGGCCACCATAGAACTTGTTGGCGACGCCAATACCGTCACCAGACTCGTAGCCGGTGATCTTGTCCGCGCCGGTGGTGCCGATCACGCCTTCTATGTTGTAGAGCGAGTCACTTTCAACGGGATTGGCGTCCACTGCGGTGCTGTAGTGGAAAGCCGAAGACGACTTCCTCATTCGGATGAGCGTAGCGGAAGATATGAAAGACGCCGATTTTCATGTGTTCGAAGCAGGCAACGCGGAGGAGGCGCTGGGACTTTTGGAGGCCCATCCTGAGATAGACACGCTTTTTACGGATATCGATATGCCCGGCTCGATGGACGGACTGGAATTGGCAAAAGCTGTGCGCGAGCTACGCCCCGATGTCGCGATTTTACTAACATCGGGTTATTTGAAAGTGCCGCTCAGCGACGTGTCGGACCAGTTTCCATTTTTCTCCAAACCCTATGAAATCGGCCGCATCATAAACCATATCAAAGAGCATCTAATCGAATAGGCCGGTATTGATTGCGTTGCCTCGACCTTTAAGCCATAAAAATACGCCTAATAGGCAGCCTCGTCGTGCACAGCATCTCTCCCCTTGCCTACCTGCCCTCAAGATATCGGATCGTCCATGGCACTTGTGAAGACATCTCAACTGGGCGCAAAGGCTTCATCGGCCAAAACCACTCAAATCGAGCCCCCGACCGTCTCCGATGGGAAGGCTGCCGCCTCGCGCCGGTCGCAGGATCGCTCCCGTCTTCGCCGGCAAAAGGCCGCGGAGCGCATCGGCGCCGCTACGGAGGAACTGGCAACCGGCGTCGCCGAGGCGGCATCGGCGTCGGAAGAACTTCGGCGCGCCCTGGAGCAGATCGCAAGCGGGGCGGAAGAGGCCGCAGGCGCGGCGCATGAATCCCTATCCGCGACGACGCACCTTTTCACCCGGTTTTCCGAAGCCCGCTCCGAGGCCGAAGCCGCGCGCGGCCGCACCGAGAAGCTTCAAGGGGCAATCTTCGAATCCGCCGCGCAGATTGAGTCGTCGATTTCCGCGATTGAGGCCAATGCCTCCCGGCAGACCGCATCTGTCGCCGTTATCGCCAAGCTTCAATCCCAGGCGGAAAACATCGGTGCGACCACCGTGGCCGTCGCCGACATCTCGGACCGGACGAACCTGCTCGCCCTCAATGCGGCCATCGAGGCGGCCCGCGCCGGCGAGAATGGCCGCGGCTTTGCCGTCGTCGCTGACGAGGTCCGCGCGCTTGCCGAAATTGCCGAACGCAGCTCGCGCGACGTCAGCCAACATGCGGAAACGATCGTCGGCGGTGTTGCGCGAATTGCCGCGAGAATTGCCGAAGCGGCAGAGAAGGCTCAGGCCCAGACAAAGACCGGGCAAACGGTCACCGACGAGCTTCATGCCGTTCGCTCCGGGCTGACGAACCTCTCCGCGAACAGCCAGGCCGTCCTTATCGCGGCGGTCGAGGCTGAAGTCGCAACGCGCGAAGCGCAGAAAGGCGCGGAAACCGTTGCCGCCGCTGCCGAGCAGCAGTCGGCTGCGGCAGCGCAGGCGCAACGGGCGGTCGAACAGCAGAGTTCCGCGCTCGAAGAGAGCCAGCAGACCGCACAGGCTCTTGCCGTGCTTGCCGATGACCTGATGAACGACACCGGCCGCGGTTCCCGGACTGAAGAACTGAGTTCGGCTGCGGAAGAGCTGTCTGCTACGGTGCAGGAACTGTCGGGCGCGGCCGGGGAAATCCTCATCGCGATCGAGCAGATTAGCCGTGGCGCGGAGGCCCAGGCCGCCGCGACTCAGCAAGCCAATGCCGCGATGGCGCAGATCGAGAAAAGCGCCGCGCGAGCCCAGGAAAATGCCGGGCAGGCGAGCGTTCGGGCGGAAGAGATCGGGACTCTAGTTGGCAAGAACAAAGCCGGCCTCAACGAAATTGCGGCCGGCATAGGCGATGCGCTTGCCGTTACGCGCGACGCATTGGCCGATCTGGCTTCGCTGGGCGAAATCGGTTTCCAGATCGAGCGTACAGTGGACCGGATCGTTCTCGTGGCGGTGCAGACAAGCATGCTCGCGGTTAGCGGCTCGGTAGAAGCGGCAAGGGCGGGTGATGCGGGGCGCGGCTTTGCGATCGTCTCGACCGACATCCGCAGGCTCGCACAGGATGCGGCTGAAAACATTGATGGCGTCAAGGACACCGTGCGTCTGCTCCAAAGCCAGATCGCAGTCGTTCAACGCGAACTGGAAATAATTGTGACGGCTTGCGAGGCCGAGATTGCCAAGAGCAAGCTTATTGCCGAACGCCTCGGCGCCGCCGAAGCCGATGTGAGCCTGATGGCACGCGGCAATGCGTCGATCCTCGAGGCTGCGCAGGCAATTCTCGTCGCCGCCAAACAGGTACAGTCGGGAACCCAGCAGATTGCCTCGGTCGCACAGGAGGCCAGCGCCGCGTCGCAACAGGCCGCAACGGCCGCACGCGAGCAGTCGCGCGGCGCGGAAGACCTTGCCGCGGCAGTCGAGGAAATCGCGTCCCTGGCGGACGAATTGCAGATTTCCGGAAGCTGAGATCATGATGGGGTCCTCTTCCACGTTCGAAACAGACGAGCGACGGTTGGTCTTCCAGGTCGGGGAGCAGCGCCACGATATCGACGCGCAGCGGGTGTTCGAGGTGATGCGAGTGCCCGCCATCACCCGCGTGCCGCACGGCCCGGCCGCACTGGCCGGCATCGCCAACCTGCGCGGACGCCCCCTGCCGGTACTCTCGATGCGCCGGATCATGGATTGCGGGCCGGACGCGCACCGGGGTGACGGCAGGATTATCGTCTATGACCACGGCGGAGCGGTTGGCCTTCTCGTCGACGATGTCCTTCGCCTATCGGCCGAACACGCCTCGATACCCCTGCACGGGCTGGGCGATCTGCTCGATGCATCCTTCAAGGTTGCCCGGCGCAATTCGGTGGAAAGAGGCAAGTACGCTGCAGCCGACAGCGTGGAGCAATCGGCCCAGACGCTGACGGCCTTGCTATCGTTTCATGTGGCCGGCCAGCTTTACGGCCTTCCGCTGAAGGACATCAGCAAGGTCAGCTTGCTTGCCGACGAAGCCGCGGCGCCCCCCAACGCGGCAAGTGCGCTGATCGGACTTGTTCAGATGCGTCACGGCATTCTGCCGCTCATGTCCCTGGCTGCACTGCTTGGAATCGGGGATCCGGTAGAAAAGGGCCGCTACATGATCATCGTCGAGCATGAGGGCGAGCGGATCGGCCTCGTCGTCGACGAGGTCGATGTCATCAGACGCCTGCCGGAAGACGCGATAGATGTCGTGCCCGCCGTGCTGCAGCGCGGGCGCAGCGACGGTCAGATCGCCGCGATCGGCCGGATTACCGAATCCGGCCTGTTAATATCCATCCTGTCCCCGGACAAGCTTTTCGGCCACCATGCCGTCACGCAGGCGATCGAACACAACACAGGAGCGCAATCCGTGGAGGTGATGCCCGGCACGCACGATGCGATCGAGCAATTGCTCATTTTCCAGCTCGGAGATGAAGCCTATGGCTTGCCGATTGCCTCAGTGGACGAAGTGATCCGTGTTCCGGGCGAGATCACCCGCATGCCCGGCGCGCCGGGTTTCGTGATGGGCGTCATCAATCTGCGCGGCAAGGCCATTCCGCTGATCGACCAGCGCACGCGCTTCGCGACGTCGGCGACACCTGCGACGACAAAGGCACGCGCGATCATTCTGACCCTCGGATCCCTCCAGGCGGGCTTCGTTGTCGATGGCGTTTCAGAAGTGAAAGCAGTGTCATCGGCCGACCTCTCCACGGCACCGGAATTCTCCTCCGATCAGACGGATGTCTTCGATCGCATCGCACATATCGAATCCGATGGCCGCATGATCCTTCTAATCGATCCTCAGGCGCTCCTGACCCGCGCCGAACGGGAGATCGTCGCCGCGATGACTGTTGACGACACCCTGGCGGGTGGTCCGTGATCCGTCTCCTGATCGTCGAGGATTCCGCCCTGATGCGGAAACTGATGGGCCAGATCTTCCGTGCCGAAGGCGATTTCGAGATCGAATTCGCCCGCGACGGCGTCGAGGCCCTTGAGATCATCGCGCGCTTCCGGCCGGACGTCGTCACCCTCGATGTCCATATGCCCTCGATGGACGGCCTGACCTGCCTCGACCGCATCATGCTCGAACATCCCTGCCCTGTCGTCATGGTGTCTGCCCTGACCGCCGACGGCGCCGAGGAGACGCTGACGGCACTAGAGATCGGCGCCGTGGATTTCATCGCCAAGCCGGCCGGCGCGATTTCGCTCGAGATCGACGCGCTGACGCCGCGCCTCGTCGAGAAGGTTCGCACCGCCGCCGCCGTGCGCATCCGCCGCAGCCTGCGGCTGGCAGAACGCGTCCGTCTGGGGCAGAGACCCGTAAACCGTCCGACCGCTGGCGCGCATAGTCGCCGCCCGGAACGCGTCGAATATGTTCGGTCCGGCAAACGGGGTCTTGTGCTGATCGGCGCCTCGACCGGCGGACCGCCGGCACTGGATGCGGTCCTCGCCGGCCTGCCGGAAGATTTCGACTGGCCCATCCTTGTGGCGCAGCACATGCCGGGATCCTTCACCGGTCCCTTCGCCCGCCGCCTGGACAAGTTGTGCGCAATGAAGGTCAGCGAAGTGACCGAGCAGACGCGCATCGAGCCCGCGAATATCTACATCGCCAAGGGCGACGCCGATATCCTCGTGTCGTACCGCTCGGGGTCTCTTGTCGCCTTACCGGCCCCGAGCGATCCCGGCTACCGATGGCATCCGAGTGTCGATCGGATGGTGCAGTCGGCGATGAAACACGTCCCGCCGGGCGATCTGATCGGCGTGCTGATGACCGGCATGGGCGACGACGGTGCTGCCGCGATGACCGCGTTGCGGGCTGCCGGCGGCCACACGATCGCCGAGGCCGAGGAAACGGCCGTGGTCTGGGGCATGCCGGGGGAGTTGGTCCGGCTCGACGGTGCGAGCGAAATCAGGCGGGTCGACGAGATCGGCGCCTGCCTTCTGGATCGGGTTTGCTGATGGCACCTCCCCCACCCGTTCCTACTGACCTTGCGCCGCAGCTTTCGGCGGCGGACCTAGAAGAAATCTGCACCATCATCTACAAACGCAGCGGCATGGTGTTCGGCGAGACCAAGCGCTACTATATCGAGCGCCGCGTCACCGACCTGATCCGTCAGCGCAAGGCACAAACGGTAAGGAACTATATCTCGCTTCTGCGCGGCGACAGGCGCGAGACCGAGCTGCTGATCAACAGTTTCACGGTCAACGAGACCTATTTCTACCGCGAACAGCACCAGCTCGCCTGCCTAAGCAATTCCATTTTGCCTGAAATCATCCGCTCGAAAGGTGCGGGTGACCGTATCCGCATCTGGTCCATGCCCTGTTCCAGCGGTGAGGAGCCCTACTCGATCGCGCTCTGGTTGCTTGAGAACTGGCATCTTGTGGATGCCTACAATATCGAGATCGTCGGATCGGACATCGATACCGCCATCTTGCAGCAGGCGGTCGGGGGCTATTTCGGACAACGGTCCCTCTCGCGCCTTTCAGCGGATATCCTCGAGCGATACTTCGAGCCGGAAGAGGACCAGCAGCGGCGGCTGATCGGCGACCTGCGCGAATCTGTGACCTTTGCCAAGGGCAATATCATCGACCGGCAGAGCCTGGCGGCACTCGGCCGCTTCGATGTGATCTTCTGCCGAAACCTCTTGATCTATTTCGACGAGGTGGCCCGAGAGACGGCCGCGCACAACCTGCATGCGCTGCTCCAACCCGGCGGCTATATCTGCCTCGGCCACACGGAATCCATGTCGCGCATTTCGGAAACCTTCGAACCGGTGCGCTTCCCGGATGCCATCGTTTACCGAGAGACGGGGACGGGCGAATGGATGAGCTGATCGCCCAGTTCGCCATCGAGGCGCGCGAACTCGTGCAGCAAGCGTCGGAGGACCTGCTTTCGCTTGAAGGCAACCCGGCGGGTCGCGAGCGGCTGGAAAGCGCGTTCCGGGCGTTCCATACGTTGAAGGGCTCCGCCTCGCTTTTCGAATTCGGTCCGATGCTGCGTGTCCTGCATCGCGCCGAAGACCTCCTATCCCAGGCCCGCGCCGGAAAAATCCTTGTCGACGCCGATCTCATCGAGCCTCTTTTTGCCGTGATCGCATGGGTCGACGACAGCATCGACGGCATCTCGCAGGCGGGGCGCCTGCCGGAGGCGCAGGAGAGGCAGGCCGCGCGGTTGCTTGGGCTTCTGTCGGCGGAACCGGCCGGGCCTGACATCGACGCGACAGGCGACAGCCCGGCATCCATTTCCGACTGGGCCGCAGCCCTGCAGCAGCGCGTCGCGGCGTCGGACCATGACGAGACTGTCGTTGCGATACGGTACGAACCGCACCCTGAATGTTTCTTCAACGGCGACGACCCATTGGCGACAATGGCACGCCTGCCCGCGATCCGACACCTCTCGCTTTCCCTCAGGCAACCGGCGCCCGCGCCCGGCACCTACGATCCCTTCCGCTCCAATCTGCTGATCGAAGCCGTGTCGGCCGGTTCGCTTGCCGACGTCGACGCCGTCTTCCGCCTCATCCCCGACCAGGTGAAACTGGTGCCCATCTCCGGGGCGGCCGGCGGAGCAATGCCGGCCACCGTTTCGGATAACGCCTCCGTGCGGCCGGGTTCGACCCTGCGGGTCAACTCGGCCCGGATCGAAAGGCTGATCGAAATTGCCGGCGAACTGGTCATCGCCAAGAACGGGCTCGCTCCGCTCGCGGACGATGCCCGCAACCACGGCAACGGTCCTCTTGCAAGGCAGATCGCGGCGAGCCATGCCGAGATCGAGCGTCTCGTCGCCTCGCTTTACAGCGCCGTGACGCGGGCGCGCATGATCCCCCTCGAGTATACGTTCCGCCGGTTCCCCCGCCTCGTCCGGGAAACATCGTCGAAGGTGGGAAAGGCCGTCGATCTGGTCATCGAAGGCGAAACCGTCGAAGCCGACCGCGAAATCGTCGAGAACTTGTTCGAGCCGCTGCTGCATCTTATCAGGAACGGCCTCGACCATGGCATCGAAACGGAGGCGGACCGCCTTCGACAGTCCAAGCCGGCGCGCGGCCGCATCGTCCTGCGCACCTGCCAGCGTGGCGACCAGATCGAGATCGAGGTCTCGGACGACGGCCGCGGCATGGATCCGCAGCGCGTGAAGGCGACAGCGATCGCCCGGGGCCTTCTCACCGAAGGCCAGGCGACGACACTGTCACAACGGGAAATCCTGCAATTCGCCTTTGTGCCCGGCTTTTCCACCGCCGCTTCCGTGACGGATCTGTCGGGGCGCGGCGTAGGCCTCGATGTCGTACAGCGCTCCATTCAAGGCCTCGGAGGTACGCTGGACCTGCAGAGCACGGTCGGATTCGGCACCACGTTCAAGCTCAGGCTGCCGGTCAGTTTTTCGATGGCGCAGCTGATGGTCGTCAAGGTCGGCGGCGAACGGTACGGCATCCCGATCTCCGACGTCGTCGAGACCCAGAAATTGCCGATGCGCGCCATTCAGCCGGTCAAGTCCGGCTGTGCCTTCGTCCTGCGTAATCGTACCATCCCACTGCTCCGGCTGTCGGACCTCCTGAGCCTGCCGTCTTCGGAAGCTCCGTCCGACGATCTCAAAGTCCTCATCGTGCGGTCGGGAGCCGAGTTGATCGGCGTCGCTGTAGACGCGATCGCCGAGCGCGCGGAAACATTGACACGGCCGCTGACGGGCGTTCTCAAAGGCGTTCCCGGTATCGCGGGCACGACACTGCTGGGCGATGGAAAGGTTCTGCTGGTATTGGATCTGGAGGAGCTTATCCAATGACGGTCACATTGGAAGAAGACGCGATCACGCTGAGGGGAGTGTGCGGCGTCGAAGAGGTCGAAGACCTCGTCGGGTATATGGAGCGCCGGCCCGACCTGCCGGTGGATCTCGGCGCGGCCACGACCATCCATACGGCGCTCTGGCAGGCCCTGATGGTGTTCAAGCCCGTCGTTAGCGGCACGCCGGCATCACCCTTTGCTGCGGGCCAGGTGCTGCCGGCGCTGCATAGCTATCTTGACGAAAACCGGGGAGAGCAGACGTAAAACTTGCGAACCCCTGATCATACAAATAAGTGTAGTTGAGGCTTGTGACCGGCAGGTTACGGCAACTATTCGGAGTGCGAAATGACGATTACGGTCCTCCTCGTGGACGACAGCAAACTGGCCCGGATCGTAGCGGGCAAGGCGCTTGCGGCGCTTCAACCCGAATGGCAGCGCATCGAGGCCAACAATGCCGCTGAAGCCCTGGCAATCGTTGCGGAGCAGCCGATCGACATCGCCGTTCTAGACTTTAACATGCCGGACAAGGATGGCCTGGAACTGGCGTCTGAGCTTCGGGCTATGCGTCCCAATATGCCGATCGCCGTCATCACCGCCAACGTTCAGGACGAGATCATCGCCGGCGTTCGCGCGCTGAATGCCACCTTCGTCGCAAAGCCGGTCACACAAGAAGCCCTGGCCGGATTTCTTTCCGGAGCGGCGCTCCGGCTTAAAAAGGCCGGAGCATGAGCGGTAATACCCTGGAGCTCGATGAACTCGAGCGCGACGCGCTCACCGAACTCGTCAACATCGGGGTCAGCCGGGCTGCGGCAAGTTTGCGCAAGATGGTCAACAAGCAGGTCATCCTATCCGTGCCATCCGTCGAGGTCGTGACCCGGAAATCGGCGGCTTCGTTGATAGGCCAGCGTGAAATCGAAACCCTGATCGCCGTGCAACAGCAGTTCGAAGGTCCCTTCTCCGGCCGGGCGCTGCTCATTTTCCCCGAAAGCAACGGGCTGTCTCTCATTCGCGCCATCGTCGGCGATGAGATGACCGAAGCCGACCTGATCGAGATGGAAGACGAGGCGCTTGCCGAGACCGGCAATGTCATCCTCAATGGCTGTCTCGGTTCGATGGCGAACATGCTGCAGCACACGCTGAAAATGTCGTTGCCCAACGTTCGGCGCGGGGACAGCGCGCTGCTTTTCGAGACCCTCGTCAGCGGCGGCGAAGAGAACTTCGTGCTGTTCCTCTATATCAACTTCTCCGTCCGGGAACGGGACATCCGCGGCTATATCGCCATGATCATGGACCTGCCGTCCCTGGAGAACCTCAAACAGCTCATCGCTGCATTCATCGATCGCGTGATGACGGAAAACGAGTGAAGGGCGCGGATGCGTATCGGCGTTGGTCATGACTGAGGATAGGGGCGAGGCAACGGACGCTTTGGGGCACTTCGAGACCGAACTCGAACATGCCCGCCGCCGCCTGCAATTGACCCTGGATGCGGCCGGTGAGACGTGCGGATGGGAATGGGATATCCAGCGCAAGCGTTTCTTTGCAGACGCACGATTTGCGGCGATCACGCACCAAGACCCCGTTGCACTCGCGGACGGAACCTCACCTGACCGTTTTTTTGCCGCCATTCATCCGGACGATCTCAAGCGGGTGAAGCTCGCCGTCGCCGGCATGCTGGCCGGGTCGGAGGTGTTCTCCAAGGAATACAGGCTTCGCCGCAATGACGGTGGATACCGCTGGGTGCATGCCAGCGGCCAGACGATCCTCGATGCGAATGACGATCCCTTGAAGTTCAGCGGCATGCTGGTCGACATCACCGAGCAGAAGCGGGTCAGCGAGCAGCTTCGGATCGCCCAGTCGGCAGGGGGGATCGGCACCTTCGAGCATATTGTCGGCTATGGCACGATTAGTGTTTCAGAACAGTTCTGCCGACTGTTCGGCCTGCACCCGACGCGTGTCCTTCCCATCGGAACATTGAACGATCTCATCCACCCGGACGACGAGCGGGTGATCGACCTCAGCGATCCGGATGCCCTCCAGAACGACCGGCATATAGAGTTTCGCGTGACGCGCGCCGACGACGGCGCCGAGCGCTGGCTGGCACGCCGCGGTGAATATGTCGACGACACCAAGAGCAGTGGTCGGCGTTATGTCGGGGTGATCTTCGATATCACCGATGCCAAGCGTACCCAGGAAAGCCTGCACGCGGCCAACGAAGCCCTCGCCAACCTCGCGCGCGAAAGCATGCGGGAGCGTAACCGCGTCTGGAACAATTCTCGCGACCTTCTCGTGGTGCTCGACATTGCCGGCGTGTTTCGCGATGTAAGCCCGGCGTGGGTCGAGATCCTCGGCCATGATCCGGACGACGTCATCGGCCGGCCGATCGCCGACTTCGTCTGGCCCGAGGACGCTGATCTCGTGCGCGCGGAAATGCGCAGAGCGGCCGAGAACGTCTACAACGATCTCGAAATCCGCCTGTCTCACGTGAACGGAACGCCACGCTCCATTTCCTGGAGAACGGCGAGGGAGGACGACCGGATCTTCGCCTATGGCCGCGATGTGACGGTAGAGAAGGAACAGAAGGCAATTCTCGAGCAGACCGAAGCGCAATTGCGCCAGGCGCAGAAAATGGAGGCCGTCGGGCAGCTTACCGGCGGTATCGCACACGATTTCAACAACATGCTTACGGGCGTGATCGGCGCGCTGTCACTCATCAAGAGACGCATTGCAGCCAATCGCCTGGATGAACTGGACAAATTCATCAACGCGGCGATGTCGTCCGCCGAACGCGCGACCGCCCTCACCCATCGCCTGCTCGCCTTCTCCCGCCGGCAACCCCTTGACCGCCAGCCGGTCGACGTGAACGGCCTCGTGGCCTCTATGGAAGATCTTTTCCGCCGCACCCTCGGCGAGCAGGTCGAACTGCTCACGAACCTTGCTCCGGATACCTGGAAGGCCGTCACAGATCTGAACCAGTTGGAAAGTGCTGTTCTCAACCTCGTTATCAACGCACGTGACGCGATGCCAGAAGGCGGTAAACTGACCATCGAGGCGAGCAACGTATCCCTTTCCGCAGCCGATATAGCCCAAGGCGAGACGTTGCAGCCGGGAAGTTATGTCGTACTCGCCGTCAGCGACACCGGTATCGGCATGTCAGCAGCGACGATCGAGAAGGCGTTCGACCCGTTCTTCACCACCAAGCCCATTGGCCAGGGAACGGGTCTCGGCCTCTCGATGATATATGGGTTCGCCCAGCAGTCCGGCGGACATGTGCATATCTACAGCCGTGTCGGTCTGGGTACCACGATCAAGCTCTACCTGCCGCGAAGCCTCGAGGACGCGTCGCCGGATGAGGCCACGCTCAAACAGGGTGGCGCTCCGCCCCGCGGCGAGGGCGAAACGGTACTGGTCGTCGAGGATGACGATTCGGTTCGCATGCTCGTCGTCGATCTGCTGAAGGAACTCGGATATCGGGTCATCGAAGCCATCGACGGCGCAGTGGCGATGCCCGTCATCGAGGGCAAGGGACGCATCGATCTCATGGTCTCTGACGTCGGGTTGCCAGGACTGAACGGCAGGCAATTGGCGGAGATCGCGATCTCCACCCGCCCCTCGCTGAAAATTCTGTTCATCACGGGTTATGCGGCGACCGCAGCATCACGTGCTGATTTCCTCGCGCCAGGCATGGAGATGATCACCAAGCCATTTGCAATCGACTCGTTTGCGAAAAAGGTAAGTGAGATGCTCAACGCCGGTCGGTAGCCCTTTCGGGCTTTGCAGATCAGCGTCGGAGTAGCTTGCCGCTACGAAGAGCATCTGAGTTCGATTGGCTGCGGATTTACACGTTAGAACATGTGCATGAGAGCCACTTCACGGTGTAAACCCAGGCCAACTCCCGTTGCAAACTGACAGTCAAGCGCGATCGTAGGTGAAAGAAGTCAGCAAAGTCGTTACGAAATTGCTCGCCCTCTCCTTGACGAGCACCTCGGTCCACTCGTTGGTCCCTCGAAGTCTCAGATCGGTATAGATGCTGTCGACGGCGGCCTCTTCGATGCGTTTGATATGTGCCTTGAAATTTGCCTCGCCGCCAGCGTGGTACATGTCACGAATGACGATGCGCAGGATTTCCTGGATTGCGATTTGCCACGCCGTGTTGATTGCCTGAAGCTCGTTCATATTCGGTGCCATGTAGGGGGGCTCCCTTCTGTGATTGGACCTCTACATGACGGCGTCATGACTTAAGTCGGTACGAACCAAGAACTAGGCTTTCCTTGCCTTGCGGTTGGCGTAACGCCTGTCGCGCTCGGCCTTTCGCAGCGCCTCATCGTCGACCACCCTCGCTATCCGGGCTTTTTCGGCGCGCTCCCGCGCTTCGGTTTCAGCGGCCACCGCGGCCTCAGCGGCTGCCTGCCGCCCCGCCGCCTCGGTCTCGATACGCGTCTGCTCCTCAAGCTTAACGCGCTCGCGTTCAACACGTCGTTCTTCACGAGCGTTGGAAATGGCTGTGCGTTCCGCCTGCCTTGCGATCCTGGCAGGTTCTGCCGCGGTCTTTGCGGCACGGTAAGCATCGAGCAGAGCGGCTTTGGCCTCAGCGGATGAGGAGCGGCGGTCGGCGACTTCGTTGTTTCTGGCGTTCTTCATTCTTATCCCGATAGCGAGTGGTGTGGCGATCAGCACGACTTGGCGCGTTTTGCGATGAGATTGGATGTCGCCGACATGCGGTCGGCTAACTCCTTGGCAAGACGTGCCTCTCGCAGCCTGAGGGTCTTGGCATCCCGCGCCTGAGCAACGGAATCCAGTTCTTCCACCGCATTGTTCTTGGCAAAGAACTGGCTCTGCTCGTTGCTAAAGGCGATCTCGGCCTGCTGGCGGGATTTGCTGTGTGCTTCTGTCATGGAACCTCAATGAATTCGGTTGGCAACCGAAACGAAAAAGGCCAGGCAAAACGCCTGGCCTCCATGAAATAGCTTCCAGCAGTGCCAGTACATCCGTGGTCAAAGGGAAGCGAATCTCAAT
>NZ_QWBU01000016.1 GCF_003432075.1 Shinella sp. WSJ-2
TCGAACGGGTTCATCGACATCTTCACATTCGCAAGCTCAACGCCTGACCCATCCGCCTTGACGCGGATCTTTACGTTGTAATCAACAACGCGCTTCACTGGGACCAAGATCTTCATGGCTTCCTTCCCACTCGTTACATGCGGCCGCGCAGGGCTTCAGGATCGTAGGGCGATTCCGCGATCACCCGCGCCTTGCGGCGTTCGCCGAGGATCGGCACTTCCAGCTCCGTGCCGGGCGTGCCGAGCGCAACGGGCAGCAGGGCGAAGGCGATATCGTGCCCGACCGTATAGGCATAGCTGCCGGAGGTAACGCGCCCGACAAGTTTGCCCTCGTGATAGACGCCTTCATGGATGAGCGAGCTAGCACCGTCCGTATCGATGGCGATCGTTACGGAGCGTTGTTTGACGCCCTCCTGCTGCTGGCGCACGAGCGCCGCCTTGCCGATGAAGTCACCCTTATCGAGCCGGATGAAGCGGTCGAGGCTGCTTTCCCACGCTGTCAATTCCGGATTCATGTCGCGATACATGGCGCGGTAGGACTTTTCGAGGCGAAGCGATTCCAGCGCATGGTAACCGATGAGGCGAAGGCCGTGCGGCTCACCCGCCGTAAGAATCGCCTGCAAGAGCTGCCGCTGATAGGGCAGCGGATGATAGAGTTCCCAGCCAAGTTCGCCTTCATAATTGACACGCAACATGCGAACGTCAGTCGCCAGGCTGACTGTGCCGGACTTGGCGCCGAACCACGGGAACGCCTCGTTGGAAAGATCCATCTCGGTCAGGCCCTGCAGCACGTCGCGCGCCTTGGGGCCGACGACCGTGAAGCAACCGCGCTCGTTCGTGACGTTGCGCAGCTGCACGCTGCCGTCCTTCGGCAGAAGCTTCGACAGGTCGTCAAAATTCCAGCGTTCGGCGCGCGGCGTGGAGATCAGGTAGAAGCTGCCGTCTTCAAGGCGCGCCACGACATATTCCGCCTGCACGCCACCGTTCTTCGTCAGATGATGGCTGAGGTTGACGCGACCGATTTTCGGCAGGCGATTGGCAAGAATAGTGTCGAGCCAGGCTTCGGCACCGGGGCCCGAGACTTCGAACTTCGTCATCGGCGTCATCTCGACGAGACCCACCGCCTCGCGCACCGCGCGTACTTCTTCGGCCACGTAATGGCCCTTCTGCGTCCAGCGCCAGCTATACTGGTCCTTGGCTTCCACCCCCTCGGGCGCAAACCAGTTCGGTACTTCCCACCCGTTCAGAACGCCCCAGACGGCACCGCGCTGCGATAGAATATCGTAGGAGGGCGCGGTCTTCTGCGGGCGGGCAGCAGGCATGTCCTGCCCCGGATAGTGCAATTCCGCATGCGTACCCCAGCTCTCCTTAACCTTGTGACGCGTCCATTCCTTGTTGGCGTAGGTGCCGAAGCGGCGCGGATCGAGTTCCGACGTATCGAGACTGTTGGCACCTTCGACGATACGTTCAGAGAGATAGTAACCGATGGCACCGCCCCACAGGATGCCGCCCGGAACACCCTCGGCGATCCAGACATTTTCCAGCCCCCAGGCCGGGCCGACGAGCGGCAGCTCGTCCGCCGTCATCTGGAAGGGGCCACGCACATTCGCCTTGATACCGACGCGGCCGAGTGCAGGCACCATTTCCATCGCGGCTTCCCAGTTCCAGGCGACCGCGTCGAAATCTTCTTCGACGAGATCGGCACCGAACCACTCTGGCACACCGTTTTCGGCGAAAAGCTTCAGGTGCTCGGTCTTTTCGTAAGGACCGAACATCAGGCCGTCGCCCTCCTCGCGCAGATAGCCCTCGAAACCTTCATCGCGAAGGATCGGCATTTCCGGCAAACCCTGGCGCTTGCGCTCGATGATCTCGGGCACCGCATCGGTAATCCAGTATTGGTGAAGGATCGGGATCGCGGGGATTTCAAGGCCAAGCATAGCGCCGGTCTGGCGGGCATAGTTGCCGGTCGCCGAGATGATATGCTCGCAGATGATCTCGCCATTGTTGGTGATGATCTTCCATTCGCCGTTGGCGAGGCGCTCGAAACCCTTGACCTCGGTGTTGAGATAGATCTTCGCGCCGCGGTCGCGCGCGCCCTTTGCCATGGCTTGCGTAACGTCGGCGGGGGCGATGTGGCCGTCGTCGGGATGGTAGAGCGCAGCCAGCATATCCTTGTTGTTTTCGAGCAGCGGCCAGAGCTCGCGTGCTTCCTGCGGCGTCACGAGTTCGGCGCGGATGCCCTGAACGGCGGCAACGCTCATATAGCTCTTGTATTCGTCCAGGCGGTCGCGCGTGTTGGCGATGCGCAGCTGACCGCATTTGTGCCATCCGACATGCTGACCGGTTTCAGCCTCGAGGCCTTCATAGATCTCGATGGTCTTGGCAATCATGCGGCCGATATTGATGCTGCGTGCATAGGAGGGGATGAGACCGGCAGCGTGCCAGGTCGAGCCGGCAGTAAGCTGCGTGCGCTCCAGAAGCGCGACATCCGTCCAGCCGCGCTTGGTGAGACCGTAAAGAATGGCGGCGCCGACGCAGCCACCGCCGATAACGACGGCGCGAGCATGAGTTTGCATGAAAAGGTTCCCTCGAATTGGTTTTCACCAACCTACAAACGCCCTTTCGGCCTGTAATCTTGCTAAAAATTGCCGAGGGGCATAACCTCAGATTATGCACAGACTCCGCTCCCTCATCCCGTCCGCCAACTATCTCTTCTGCTTCGAAGCCGCAGCCAGAAGGCGCAGTTTTACGGCCGCCGCACAGGAGTTGAATGTCAGCCAGCCAGCCGTCAGCAAGACCATCCGCCTGCTGGAAGAGGCGACCGGGCTAAAGCTCTTTCGCCGCGAACATACACGGCTGGAACTGACGGCAGAGGGACAGCGACTCTACAAGGAGACGCAGGAAGCCTTCGACCATCTGCACATGGTAATCTCGTCGCTGCAGAAAAAGCACTCCAACGATGTGGTGCGTGTTTCCTTTTCCGCATCGTTCGTGCAGCTGTGGCTTCTACCGCGACTGAAAGACTTCAAGGCCAAACACCCAGATGTTTCGTTGCGCATCGAAGAAAGCAGCCGCGACGATCAGGATTTGGTGGAAGAGGACATCGATCTTTCCGCTCGCCTCGGCAACGGCAAATGGCCGGGCATTCACTCCTGGCGTTTTGTGACGGAGGAAGTGCTGCCGGTGTGCAGCCCGGACTATCTGAGGGACCATGGGCCAATCCATGAGCCGGCTGATCTCCTTCAGCATACGCTGCTGAATTTCGAGGAAAGGCACCGCACCCGTCTTGGCTGGCGCGAATGGCTGGAGCGCCATGCAGTCCCAGTTGCCCGCCTGAAGCAGGATTTCGTCTTCACCGATGCACTGGGCTCCATCGAGGCGGCGGTGCTTGGCCAGGGTATCGCGCTCGGCTGGAAGCATCTCGTTCACGACCATATAAGGGCCGGACGGCTGGTTCTCCCCCTGCAGGAATCCTATCGGTCGGGGCACGCGATCCACATCATCATGCCGGCACAGCGCCCGCCGAAACGCGGGACGGAACTTTTCCGCGACTGGCTGATCGAGCAGGATGCCGATGCCGGCGTTCTGCAGCCCACGGGAAATGCTGATACCGGCTAAAACCTTTCACCCACGAAATGGGCAGCTTGCGCGCCCGCTTCGTAATAGAGCTCCTTCAGTGGACGCAAGCCCGGTTCCTTTGGATCGCTGAGCGGCAAGGGCAGTTCGGCTTCGGTCTTCTCGCCAAGGACCAACTGTGCCAGCGTGCGCCCGAATACGGTGCCCGGCGCGATACCGCGGCCATTGTAGCCGGAAAAGCCGACCACCTTGTCGGCGAAGCGATGGAAGCGCGGCAGGGCATTGTCGGTCATCCCGATCTTGCCGAACCATTCACATTCGAATTCGACGGGACCGAGTTGGGGGAAGAGCCTTTTCAGCGCACGTTTCGCCCACGCGACATGGATAGCGCGGCCGGTATTGCGCAGCGCACCGACACTGCCGAAAATCAGCCTGCCAGCCTGGTCCATGCGGAAGGACGACAAAATCTCTTTCGTGTCCCAGACGCCCTCGCGCCCCGGCAGGATCGACGACAGGAGGTCCGGTGACAGTGGCTGCGTTGCCAAATTAAAATATGGCAGATGCACCTGCTCTTGACGAACATCGCTCCAGGGACCTGTGCTGTAAGCATCCGTCGAGACGATCACCCAAGGCGCGGTGACGGAACCACGGTCGGTACGCACCCTCCAGCCATCCCCGGAACGTTCGCAGGCGACAACGCGCGAACCCGTATGGATGACAGCGCCGGCAGCAATCGCGACCTTTGCCAGACCGCGCACATAGGCGAGCGGTTGCAACGTACCTGCCCGCATGTCGAGCAGCGATCCGGCATACGCTCGGCTTCCGATGCGGCGCGCCGTCTCCGCCGCGTCGAGAAGCATGACGGGCGCGCCGCGTTTTTGCCACTGGTTCGCCCGTTCTGTGATCTCCTTGAGGCCTTCGGCACCTACCGCGCAGTGCAATGTCCCCTTGCGCTCCAGCTCGCAGGCAATTCCGTGTTTTTCGATGAGGTCCATGACCAGTTGTGGTGCATTACCCAACATATCGAGCAGACGTTCGCCGTGGATATCGCCGAGCGCACCGGGCAAATCGTCCGGCATCACCCACATGCCGGCATTGATCAGCCCGACATTACGGCCGGCCCCGCCAAAGCCGATTTCCGCCCCTTCGAGTACGACCACGCGGCGTCCTGCCTCGGCCAGATGGAGGGCCGCGGAAATCCCGGTAAACCCGCCGCCGACAATGACGACCTCTGCCTGCCGATCGCCCATCAACGGCTGTGTTGCCGGAGCAGGCGGTGCCGTTTTTTCCCAAAGGCCGTGGGAGTGCGGGTCGGTCAGCATGGTCTCGGTCCTTCCAGGTCCTTGCTATTTCTGATTTTTCGGCTGACCGAAAACATAGTCGGCCACCTTCGGCAGGAAGCTATCGGACCGATATGTCTTTGGCTTGTCGCCAACAGAGCTGCCGGTGTTGAGAATGCCCGCCTGATAGTCGTCGGCAAAGAGGCTGTAGGGGTAAGGCGCTTCGGTGGCGCTGGCTGCGTCGAGCGCGGCGCGTTGCTCGACAGCTAGCTCGAAGTCGAGTGACGCAATATTGTCTTCGAGTTGATCGAGCTTGCTCGCCCCAACGATCGCAGCAGCTACGCCTGGGCGATTGACGACCCAGTTGAGAGCCACCTGTGCCATGCTGCGTCCCACTTCCGCAGCCGTTTTCTCGAGAGTGGAGACGATGCGGGCATTGCGTTCGTTGAACAGGCCGAGGCCGGTGCCGGAGGCATCCAGCGCAAGGCGCCCTGCCTGTGCGCCGGCGCGGTATTTGCCGGAAAGCAGCCCCATGGCAAGCGGGCTCCAGGCGGTAATGCCAAGTCCAAGCGTTTCGGCAAGCGGCACGAATTCGTGCTCGATGCTGCGTTCGACCAGTGAATAGGGAAGTTGCAGGCTGATCGGCGTGGTCAGCGCATGGGCTTCCGCCCAGGTCTGCGCCCGCGCCGCATACCAGCCCGGCACGTCTGACAGGCCCGCATAGCGGATCTTGCCGGCGCGCACGAGATCATCGAGCGTGCGCATCACCTCTTCCACCGGGGTCATGCGGTCCCAGGTGTGCAGGAGATAGAGGTCGATGTAATCCGTCTTCAAACGCCGCAGCGAAGCCTCGACCGCGCGCATGATGTTCTTGCGCCCATTGCCGCCAGCATTCGGATTTCCGGGTGAAAGGTTGTTGGAGAACTTTGTCGCGATGACCACCTGGTCACGAAGCCCCGCATCGGCAACGAAACTGCCGACGAGGCTCTCGCTCATACCCCCCGCATAGGAATCCGCCGTGTCGATGAAGTTGCCGCCCGCCTCGACATAACGGTTGAAGATCGCACGAGCGCTCGCCTCGTCACTGCCCCAAGAGCCGCCAATACCGCGGATACCCGCATTGCCAAACGTCATGGTCCCGAGCGCAAGGCGGCTTACCCGCAATCCGGAACGGCCTAGAAGATAGTAATGATCGAGCGACATCGTCGGTCCTTCATTGTGCGTGACGCACCTGCGCTACATGGCGCCCATATAAGGGCGGCGTGCGGTACTCTGCTGCACATAGTTGATCATGGTGATGAAGTCGAAGACCGGTCGGCCGGTCGCCGCCTGCACGGCATGGGCATAGGGCGGCAAGTCACTGCACTCAAGCAGAATGGAGCGGACATCGGGATTGTCCTCCACGAGACGCCGGGCAACCTCCGTCACTTCCCGCTCGATCGCAGCGGAATCCAACGTTCCGCGCTCTTCCAGAATGGCCTCTCGAAATTCCGTCTGCTCTTCCATACCGGCAACCGCAAGAGGAACGTGGTCGGCGACGTTGCAGGCGGCAAAGTGGCGCGGGGTCAATCGCGTGGCATTGGCGGTAATGACGCCGACCCGCCCACCGCACAGAGCATGCATGAAAGGAATCTGCATCAGGCTCGAAAGGAAAACCGGAATTTCGACAGCGGCCGCGACTTCTTCCTGAAAATAGGCCATGAAACCGCAAGCGCCCGTGATTGCCTTGACACCTCGGTTCTGCAGTTCGACGGCAGCCTCGATGAAGACTTCCTTCAGCGCAGGATCACGCTGGTTGAGCAGGCGGTCGATCGACGCACCCCGCACCTCCTGGAAGCGCACGGGATAATCATAGGTCGTCGCATTGCCGACATTGCCGGGCACACAGGGATAAGCGGCATCGAGGATCAGGATGCCGATCTGCTCACCGTACCACGACTGCGTCTTCCGCGTGACCGTATAGACAGTCATCGTTGTTCTCTCCGATTTCCATGTCAGGGAAATGCGGGAGAGTTCCCTCTCCCGCCTTGTGGTTCGTTACTCGACGAGACGCGGCGCGCCCGTATCGGCGGCCGTGCCATCCAGGCCGTAGGACTTGAGGATGGTGACGATCGTGCCGTCCGCATGCATTTCGGCAATCGCGGCATCCAGTGCAACGCCGAATTCCTTGGCGTTCAGCGAATAGGGGAAGGCTGCCTGCGCAGCTTCCTTCGTCGCCTTCACACGCTCGTCCGGCGCAGCGACATTGACCTTCACGTCGCCAAGAGCGCCCTTCTGCGCCGCGACGACGCCCGTCGAATATCCATCGACCGCCACGTCGATGCGGCCCGACGACAGGTCCTGCTGCATGTTGACGGAGTTCGGATAAAGCTTCAGCGAACCGCCGAGCATCGCCTTCAGGTCGGCAACCCAGAGATAACCCTGCACCGTACCGACCTGCTTGCCTTCGAGATCGGAAACATTCTTGAAGTCTTCCTTCGAATAGATGCCCATCTGGTCAGTGTAGAGCGGAGCGGAAAGGCTCATCACCTTCGCGCGCTCGGCCGTGCGGTACCAGTCTCCGGTCGCGATGTCGGCTTGACCGGACAGGACATACTGGATAGCCGCGGCCGGATCGACCGCAACGGCCTTGACCTTCAAGCATTCGCGCTTGGCGAATTCTGCGGCGATGTCACCGTCGATGCCCTTCATGTTGCCGCTGTCATCGACGAAGGAATGGGGAACATAGGTGGTGACCGCCACGGTCAGCGTGCCCGCCTCGACCGTCGTGAACTGATGCTTGGGCGTGCACTCCTGGGCGGATGCGGCACCGACCGACAGGGCCAGACCGGCAATACCGGCAAGGAGGAACTGCGTGGTGGTTTTGGTTTTCGGCATGCAGGTATCCTTTCAGCTTGGTTTCAACGTTGCGCGTAGAGACCGGCACGCTTTTCGACGTGATTGACGAGAAACGCGGCGGGAATGGAAATGGCGGCGTAGAGCACCCCCGCGGCAAGCAGCGCAGGAAAATAGCGGAAGGTGGTCGAACCGATCTCGTAGGCCCGGCTCACCAGCTCCGGTAGCGCGATGGTGAAGCAGAGCGAAGTTCCCTGGAAAATAAGGATGGAGAAACCGAGCAGCGCTGGAAGCGCGACCCGGAGGCCCTGCGGCAGCAGTACGTAGCGCAGCTCGTCGAATCGGCTGAGGCCAAGCGCTTCGGCTGCCTCGCGCTGGCCAAGCGCGACGGACTGCAGGCTGGCGCGGATGATCTCGCTGGTATAGGCGCCGGTGTTCCAGGCGAGGGCGATGATTGCGGCCGAGAAGGAGCTAAGCGTCAACCCGGTCGAGGGCAGGCCGAAATAGATGAACTGCAGAAGCACCAGCGCCGGCGCGCCGCGACCAACCTCGACGAGAAAGAGGCTGACACCTTTCAGCAAGCGGTTCTTGGCGAGAACGCCCAACGCCAAAACAAGCCCGAAAGGAATACCGATCAGCAGGCTGAGGCCCGTTACCTGGAGACTGATGGAGAGGCCGCCCAGAAGGTCCGGGAGCCAGGCGGAGATTTCGTCTTGGGTCGGAAACATCAGCGTGCCACCTTTGCCCGGAGATAACCGTCTGCGACGCGCGAGAGCCAGGCGATCGGCAGGCTCAGGAGCACGTAGAACAGCCCGACCAGCGCGAAGACTTCGAGGCCGCGGAACGTCAGCTGCGAAAGCTGGTTGCCCTGATAGGCAAGCTCCGCCACACCGATGGTGGAGGCAACCGCAGTCTCCTTCATCAGGCCGATCAGATAGCTCGCCGCCGACGGCAGCGCGACGCGGAAGGCCTGCGGCGCAATGATATCGCGGAAAATCGACCAACGGCCGAGATCAAGCGCCGCGGAGGCCTCCCATTGACCGAAATGGATAGAAGCGACGGCGCCTCGGTAGATTTCCGCCATGTTCGCGGCCGCGATCAGCCCGAGGCCCATCAGAGCGGCATTGAAAGGGCTGATCGGCATCACGCCCATGCCGAGGCCAAAGAAGATGATGAAGAGCCATAGGATCGGCGGAATGGCGCGCACGATCTGGATAGCAGTCATCGCAAGGAAACGGAGCGGCCAGAGGCGGCTTTGGCGCGCCGCAAGCAGCGGGACACCAAGTACGGCGCCGATGAGAAACGCGCCAGCTGTGAGTGCGACCGTCCAGGTCAGACCTCGCAGGAGTGGCAGAAGGTCCGCCGCGCTCATCGGTCGTGTACCGCACGAAGGAAACGCTTCGTGCGTTCCTGTTGCGGATTGCGCATGACGTCCTTGGACGGTCCCTTCTCCACGATATGTCCGTCGGCCATGATCATGACCGTATCGGAAACGTTCTCGGCAAACCCCATCTCGTGGGTGACGACGATCATCGTCATGCCAGTCTCTGCGAGTTCCCGCATGACGGCGAGAACCTCGAGCCCGAGCTCTGGATCAAGCGCCGAGGTCGGCTCGTCGAAAAGCATGATCTCCGGGTCGAGGGCAAGAGAGCGCGCGATGGCGATGCGCTGCTGCTGACCACCGGAGCAACGGACCGGGAACTGTCCCGCCTTGTCCGCGAGCCCGACCCGCTTGAGAAGTTGCATGGAGCGTTCATCGGCTTCCGCGCGGCTGCGACCAAGAACACGCTCCTGCGCAAGGCTGACATTGCGCAGAACCGACATATGCGGGAAGAGATTGAAGGACTGGAACACCATCCCGACCCGCCGACGAAGACCGGAAAGCTCCGCCCGCGCAACCGGACGGGCAGCGTCGATCGTCATCGAGCCGATCGTTATGATGCCGCCATCCGGCGGTTCGAGATAGTTGATGCAACGCAGCAGCGTGCTCTTGCCAGAGCCGCTGGGCCCTATGATGGCAAGCACCTCGCCAGAACGCACATCGAGATCGATACCGTCAAGAACGATATGGGTGCCGTAGTGCTTGCTGAGAGACTTGAGGCGGATGAGGACATCGGTCGAGGCTGGCATCATCGCGGGTTGCACCCTGCCATGCAGCCGATCGTCTTCCCGCAGATAAAGGATGGCACCATCCATATCATCGTGACCCCCAATAGATCAGCACTCCGCGCGCCGCCTTTGCGGGCTGGTTATCGCCTGAGCTGCCTGGTTATGATTTGGCCGTCGGAATTTCCGCTTCCGGCCCTGTTCCCGTTGTTATTGAGAGAATGTTAGCATTCTACCGCGCGCTGAGCAGGGCGAAAAAATTGCCTCCTCACCAAACCTGAAGTTATGCACTGGTGGCGAGACATTGCGGAAAAACGGGCAGATCAGATAATTTGTCAAACGACGCGCGGGAGGCATAATCCAGTCTATATTTTCAGGTGTACCAGCCTCGAAATCTTTGGATCCCCTCGCGTGGGTCGTAGCCGCTCGGCCCTGGACTCGCCAACTTGGCCGAGGTTGGTCAATACTCCGTCGGCACGGTCAACAACTCTGCAGGAGGGCCGTCGAGGAAGCTCCGCACCGTTGGCGGCAACTGTCGCGCGTTCAGCGGTAGCACACCACAGCGGGACAGTGTCGCCCGCAGGTTGGGTTTCGTGCCGAGGTGGCGCCAGATCATGCGTGAGGCATAGGGCAGGTTTCCCTGTCTCCATGCGACACCTAGGGTAACACCACGCAGGTAGACGCGTTGGTGCGCCGCCTCGAAGGGAATAAGGATGGTCTGCGACAACATTGGATTCACCCCGAGGCTGCGTTCGGTGATGAAGATACGGTTACGCCAGAAAGCGGCGAGGCCGGTATATTTCGAATCCTGGCGAATCTCGCTGTCGCTGTCGCGAATGCGCTCCATGGACTTCACGCGCATTTCGCCATGCTCCTCGTAAATCCGGCTCAACGAGCAGATCACGAGATCGGGCCAGGAGGGAGAGCGATGATAGGTCTGGAAATAGCCAGTGTGCCGGCGAAGCGCTTCGATATCACCCGGAAACCCCTCGAGCAAACCGGCCCGTACCGCAACAGGTGGCTCCAGCTTCTGCAGGCGTTGGCGGAAAATCGCCGGCGGCAGCGAGAAATCGCCGGCCGCCAAACCGAAGTAGTCAGCTATACGGGCGAGATTATACGCGGAAGGTTGTGTGTCACCGTTGATATAGCGGTTGAATTGCTGACGATTGATCGCGACCTGCCGGCAAATATGCGAAATCGAGCGTTGCGTGGCGCAGGCCGACTTCAGGTTTTCCAGAAAATTCTCCAAGCATCAACCTATTTATCATAGCTTAAACTCGCTTAAAGTAGCATCAACTTGCGAAGTTGCACAACATTCCCGCAACGCTAGGCTCGGTTCCGACAACACCATAATGGGAACCACGAAAAAATGTCAGACTTCGGCAAGACTCCCAGTGCAACCATGCCCGCTGGCGCACTCGACCGTCGCGCATTCTTGGGCGCCACCGCTGCCTTTGGCGCCGCGATGACGTTGAGCCCAGGTGGCATCTTGATGCCGAAATCCGCCCTCGCGGCCGATGAGCCAAAGCGCGGCGGTAATCTCAAGCTCGGCATGAACGGCGGCGCAACCAGCGATACGCTCGACCCCGCGGGTTATAGCGCTTCCGTCCTCTTCGTTGTCGGGCGTCTGTGGGGCGACACGCTGGTCGAATCCGACCCGAAAACCGGCGCGGCACTCCCCTCCCTCGCCACCAGTTGGGAACCTTCGGCGGATGCCTCCGTCTGGACCCTCAAGCTGCGCGACGACGTCTCCTTCCACGACGGGACCAAAATGACGGTCGCTGACGTCGTTGCCACGCTGAAGCGCCACGCGGATGCCAACTCGAAATCCGGTGCACTCGGCCTTCTCTCCTCCATCAAGACCATAGAGGAGAAGGCGGGTGATCTGGTCCTGACACTTTCGGAAGGCAATGCCGACCTGCCGCTGCTTTTGACCGATTATCACCTCATCATCCAACCCAAGGGCGGGGTGGAAAACCTCAACGCTGCCATCGGCACCGGGCCCTATGTACTGAAGAGTTTCGAGGCGGGCGTGCGCACGACCTTCGAAAAGAACGCCGCCGACTGGCGTTCGGATCGCGGTTTCGTCGACAGTGTCGAAATCATCGTAATGAACGACACCACAGCACGCATTGCCGCCCTTTCCTCAGGCCAGGTGCACTTCATCAACACCATCGACCCCAAGACCGTGCCGCTGCTGGAGCGCGCACCAACGGTGGAGATCGTGCGTAACGCCGGCAAGGGCTTCTACGCCTTCCTGATGCATTGCGACACCGCCCCCTTCGATAACAATGATCTCAGGCTAGCCTTGAAATATGCCATCGACCGGCAGGCGATCCTTGACAAGGTGCTGGGCGGCTACGGCACCATCGGCAACGATTATCCGGTGAACGGCAACTATGCGCTGGCTCCGGACGACATCGAGCAACGGACCTACGATCCGGACAAGGCCGCATTCCACTTCAAGAAATCCGGCCATGAGGGTTCCGTCCTGCTGCGCACCTCCAGCGCAGCCTTCCCCGGCGCCGTGGACGCCGGCGTGCTCTTCCAGGAAAGCGCAAAGAAGGCAGGCATCGACATCGAGGTGCGACGTGAGCCGGAAGATGGCTACTGGACGAATGTCTGGAACGCCCAGCCCTTCTGCGCCACCTATTGGGGCGGCCGCCCGACGCAAGATTCCCGCTACTCGACCTCCTACCTCTCGACAGCGGAATGGAACGACACCCGTTTCAAGCGCGAGGATTTCGACAAGCTGGTACTGCAGGCGCGCTCCGAGCTCGACGACACCAAGCGCAAGGCTCTTTACCGCACCATGGCGCTTATGGTGCGGGACGAGGGCGGACTGATCCTGCCGGTCTTCAACGACTATGTCATGGCGCAGAGCCGGAGCGTTAAAGGCTATGTCAACGACATCGGCAATGACATGTCGAATGGCTATATCGGTAGCCGCGTCTGGCTCGACGCGTAAGCTCAGCAACCCAGTACCCTATAGGACTTCGGAGCGTTTGCGCGGCAAACGCTCCCGAATGGAGTATCCAGAACTATGTCTGGCAAACGCCCCTTCAGCATCATCGAGAATGAATGGATCACGCTTGCCGACGGCACGCGCCTCGCCGCCCGTATCTGGATGCCGGAGAATGCCGAGAGCGATCCGGTGCCCGCCGTTTTCGAATTTCTGCCTTATCGCAAGCATGATGGAACCTGCCTGCGAGACGATTCCACCTATCCGGAATTCGCAGCCGCGGGCATTGCGGGTGTGCGTGTCGATATCAGGGGCTCCGGCGAGTCCGACGGCATCATTGACGGCGAATATACCCCGCTGGAACTGGCAAACGCCTGCGAACTCATCGCCTGGATTGCTGCCCAGCCCTGGTCGAACGGCTCCGTCGGCATGATGGGCATCTCCTGGGGCGGTTTCAACTGCCTGCAGGTCGCAGCCCTGAGGCCGCCCGCGCTGAAAGCCGTCATTTCCATTGCCTCGACCGTCGATCGCTACAATGACGACATACACTACAAGAACGGCACGCATCTTTCCGCCCAGCTTTCCTGGGCTGCGACCATGCTGGCCTATCAGTCGCGCTCGCCGGACCCCGCACTTGTCGGTGACCGGTGGTGCGAGATGTGGCTCGAGCGGCTGGAAAAAGAGCCTTATTTCATGGAGGAGTGGCTGGCACATCAGCGCCGCGACGCCTTCTGGAAACACGGCTCCATCAGTGAGAATTTCAGCGACATAGAGATTCCGGCTATGGTTATCGCCGGTTGGGCGGACGGCTACCGCAACACGCCTCTGAAGGCGGTGGAAGGCCTCGGCGACAAAGCCAAAGCCCTGATCGGTCCTTGGGTGCATAAATATCCGCATTTTGCCTGGCCAAAGCCGCGTGCTGACTTCCTTGGCGAGGCGATCCGCTGGTGGAACCGGTGGCTACGCGGCGAGGAGAACGGCATCGAAACCTTGCCACAGGTGCGCGCCTATATCATGGACGATATCCGCCCTGCCCCTCGGCGCGATTTCGACAACGGCTTCTGGATCGGAAAACAGCACTGGAGCAAGCCGGAGGCAGCGCATTTCTACGTCGACCGGTTCGGCATGCTGAACCCTGGAAACCCGATCCCCGGCGCCCGTGGACATGACCGTTATATCCGCTCGCCCCTCGACACGGGCACGGCTTCGGGAGAATTCTTCACCCTCAAGCCCGATGCGGAAATGGCGCTCGACCAACGCGGAGATGACGCCGGCTCGATGGTCGTGGAAACGGCCGTGCTTGAAGAGGATACTGATATCCTCGGCCGCCCGGTGCTGACGGTCGAGGTCGCCTGCGATGAGGATTGGGCCAATCTCTGCGCGCGTCTTGTCGACGTGCACCCCGATGGCACCGCGACGCGTGTGTCATTCGGGGTCCTAAATCTTGCCCATCGCGATGGATACGAAAATCCGAGCGCCATTCCCCAGAAGGAGAAGACCAAGATTCGCATCGAACTCGATGCTTGCGGCTATCGTTTCCGTAAAGGCCACCGCATCCGCCTGTCGATCTCGACCGCCTATTGGCCGATGATCCTGCCTGCGCCGACGGATCCGGGTGTAACTCTCGATCTCGCCTCGCTCGGCCTTGCGCTTCCAAAGCTCGGCGCACACGAGAAGATCACGGTCAAGGAACCGGAAAACCCCAATCCGCTGCCGAAGTATACCGAGCATACACCCGGCACCACGCGGCGCTTGGTGACGAAGGATATGACGGCCAATCGCACCGACTATCACATCAAAGAGGACACCGGGCTTTCAGAGCGCCCCGGCACGGGTCTCTCGACCCGTCAGGTGCGCGAGGAAGTATGGTCGATCAGGTCAGACGACCCGCTGTCGATGAACGGTCAGTCCACGTGGACCTGTGACATGCAGCGCGACGGCTGGTTCCTGCGAACCATCTCCACCGCCCGTCTCTCCTGCACTGCGGAAGAATGGGTCACGACCGCCGAACTCGTCGCCTACGAAGGTGAAAACGAAGTCTTCCGCAAGACATTCGAAAAGCGCCTCCCCAGAGACTTCATGTAGGAAGCGAGGGCTTATAGTTTCATCGGAGAGGCAATTTCCCCTTCGACGGAACTCGATTGATTATTTTCCGCCCCGACGTTCGTGATGCTCGGCAGTTGCTGGCAGCCACACGGGTTTCTTGCAGCAGCGATATGCGGTTCAACCCTGTGCCCGCGATCTGGACGCGATTTCACCCCGCGCGAGAACCTTCGAATAGGAAGCAAGGCAAGCTGCCTAGCTCCAAGCGTGAAGCGGCGGCTTTTCATCGTTGAGGAAATAGTTGCCGAGAATGGCATATTTCCAGCGCACGGGATCGTGCAGCGTGTGGGTGCGGGCATTGCGCCAATGCCGGTCGAGATGATGTTCGGCGAGCGTCGAGCGCGTGCCGGCAAGCTCGAACAGCTTGTTGGTGGCGGAAATCGCGATTTCCGTCGAGAGGATTTTTGCCTCGGCGGTCACGATCTGGGCCTCTGCGACCGTGTCGGCATTAGGGTTCTCGATGGCCCGATCAATGGCGTAACCTGCCTTTTCGAGCAGCGCCTGGGCGGCGTGAAGGCGCAGCGTCAGGTCGCCGATGGCCTGGATTGTGTAGGGATCGTCTGAGGCGCGCTCCAGGCCGCTGTCCACCCAGGCGCGGCTCTTGGTGCGCACGAAGGAGACGGTCTCGTCGATCGCCGCCTGCGCGATACCAGTGTCGACCGCCACCTGGATGATCTGGAAGATCGCGCCATCGGCCGTCGGCACAGCATAGCCTTTGTAACCGGGCACGAGATGGGTCTTCGGCACCTTTACATTGTTGAGGATGACGGTGCCCGACAGCGTGGTGCGCTGACCGAAGGACGACCAGTCGTCGATGACGGTGAGGCCCGGCGCGTCGCGCTCGGCAATCGCATACCAGGCGCGGCCCTCCTCATCGAGCGCGACGATCGGCACCAGATGGGCGAGCAGTGCGCCGGAGGAATAGAATTTCTGGCCGTCGACGACGACATGGTCGCCGGCATCGGTGAACTTCGTCTCGAAATCTGCGGCGCGCTTGGAGCCGAATTCGGAGAAGGCGTTGCCGAAGCGCGTGCCGCGCAGCACCTCGGCGAAGAGCAGCTTCTGCTGCGCCTCGTCGGAGACCGTGCGGATGGCCGCAACGACACCGAGATGGTTCTGGGCGATCTGGCCGATGGACGAATCCGCCGCCGAGACGATCTCGATCACCTTGGCGAGCGTTGCATAGGAGACTTCCGGACCGCCGAATGCCTTCGGCACGTTGATCGACCACAGGCCGCTCTGCGAGAAGGCGTCGAGCTCCTTGACCGGCCAGATGCGGTCACGGTCGCGGATCGCCGCTCCCGGCGCGATTTCTGCCGCAAGCGCCTTCGCGACCGCGATCGCCTCGGCATCGCTTTTGATGATATGAGCCGGCTCGCTCGGCCGCGGCACGGCCGGAACGCCCTCGACGGCGCCCTTCGTGTTGACGTTCGAAATGGTCATCGCAAGTCTCCTCTTGAGTTGGGTTTCAATGGACAAAGGCAGGGGCAGCCGCGGCGGGTTTCTGCCCGAGATAGAAGGCCTTGACGTCGTCGCGCGCCTTGAGATCGGCAGCGCTGCCCGAGAGCACGCTGACGCCGTTTTCGAGAATGACCGCCCGGTCGGCATAGGTGAGCGCCACCGCCGAGTTCTGCTCGGCGACGAGGATCGACAGGCCTTCCTCCCGGTTGAGCCGTTTTAGCGTGCGGAAAATGTCCTGCACGACGAGCGGCGCGAGGCCCATGGAGGGCTCGTCAAGCACCAGCAGCCGCGGGCGTGACATCAGCGCCCGGCCGATCGCCGTCATCTGCTGCTCGCCGCCGGAGGTGAGACCTGACAGCACCCGGCGCTTCTCCTTGAGCCGCGGGAAATGGGCATAGACCTTTTCGAGATCGTCGGCGATTTCGGCGCGGGAAGCGCTGCGCCCAAGCCCGCCGGAAACGAGGTTTTCCTCGACCGTCAGCGACCTGAAGCAGTGCCGTCCCTCCAGCACCTGCACGAGGCCGCGCCGCACCAGGCTTGCCGGCGCCTCACGCGTCACGTCACGGCCTTCGAACCGTACGCTTCCGGCAAGGATCTGCCCGCGTTCGGCCGGCAGCAGGTTCGACACCGCCTTCAGCGTCGTCGTCTTGCCGGCGCCGTTCGCGCCGAGAAGGGCGACGATTTCGCCGCGGGCAAGCGACAAGGTCACACCATGCAGGGCGGTAATGGAATGATTGTAGGTCGCATGGACGCCCTCCACGGCGAGCAGCCGGTTCTCATCAGTCATGTCGAAGGCTTTCCTTGGTTTCCCGGGATGTGCGGCCGGGCATCCATCCGGTGCCCGGCCCAAGACATCAGTTCGTCGCAGCCTCGGCATCTTCGGCCGTGCGAAGCTTGATGCCCTTTTCGGCGGCATAGGCTTCGGAGGACTTTTCGATGATCGGCCGCAGCAGCGCCCAGTCCGGGGCGATCCAGTCGGAGACGACGTTCCACTTCTTGCCGTCCCATTGCTGGAAGGTCACGTAGCCGTTGCCCTCATGGTTGTCCCAGGTCACGTTGATAGAGTGGAACAGGCCCTTGGCGCCGAGCGCCTCGACGCGGGCCGGATCGAGCTGGAGATGCTCGAAGCCCCAGCGCACCTCGTCGCCGGTCAGCGTGCGCTTGCCGAACTTTTCCTGCGCGATGCGCACGGCCTCGACGTTCAGGATACCGTTGACGATACCGAGATTGTGGTAGACGGAACCGATGCGGTTCTTGTCCTCAAGGTTGCCCTTGCCGGCGTCATAGACCGTCTTCACGATCTCCTTGACGACTGGATATTCGGCACCCGACGCCTGCGTGGTGATGGCCGTATAGCCCTTGGCCGCATCACCCGCCGGGATGACGTCCTCTTCCGAGTTCGACCACACATTGCCGATGATGTGATCGACCGGGAAGCCGGTCTTTGCGGCCGTCTTCAGAGCGACAGGGTTCATCACGCCCCAGCCGCGCAGCACGACATAATCAGGCTTGGCGCGGCGGATCGTCAGCCACTGCGACTGCTGCTCGTTGCCCGGATGCGGCACTTCGATCTGCTGCAGCTCGAAACCGTATTTTTCGGCGAGCAGTTCGTAGATCGGGATGGTTTCCTTGCCATAGGGCGAGCCGTGATAGAGCACGACGATCTTCTTGCCCTTCAGGCTTTCGAGGCCGCCTTCCTTCGAGGCGATGTAGTTCACGATGCCCGAGGTCTCGCTGTAGGGGTTAAGCAGCAGCGGGAAGACATAGGGGAAGACGCGGCCGTCGGTCGAATCCGTGCGGCCGTGGTTGATGGTGATCAGCGGCACCTTGTCCTGCGTGATACGGTCGATCATGGCATAGGCGATGCCGACCGAAAGCGGGTTCCAGGCGGCGATGCCCTGGTTGCTCTTCAGGCGCTCATAGGCCTCGACGCCGCGCTCGACCTCGTACTGGGTCTCGGCTTCCGACCAGGTGAGCTTCACGCCGTTGACGCCGCCGTCCCTGGTATTGATGAGGTTGAGATAATCGATGAAGCCGCCGAAGAAACCGGTGCCGCCGGCCGCATAGGGGCCGACGCGGTAGCTCTGCAACGGGAAATGCTGCTCGTCTGCCGCCGCCGGAAAAGCGATGGCGGCAAGGCCGATGCCGGCGGCGAAAGCGGCGGCTCTGATCTTGGTGTAAAGGGTCATTCTGGACACACTCCGTCTGTCGGCGGCGCTCGGCCGTCCGGTTGCTGTCAGGGTTCAAGAGTTTTTGTTGTTGGAAGCCGGAAGCTTCGAGGTTTCACGCCCGCCGGAGGGCGGCCGTTATGCGTGATTTCAGGCGGTCCCACAGCGCGACGAGGCCATCGGGCTCAAGCACCAGGAACAGGATGATGAAGGCGCCGATGACGATGCGCTGCGTCATGTCGAGCACGCCGGAATCGAAGACGTCGCCGAGCAGGAAGGACCCGAGCCGGGAAAGCACCAACGGGAAGACCACGATCAGCGCCGCACCGAAGAAGGCGCCGCGGATCGAGGCGAGGCCGCCGATGATGACGATGAACAGGATCTGGAACGACCGGTCGAGATTGAAGCCGGCCGGCTCCACCGTGCGCAGATAGGCGAAGGCCCAGAGCACGCCGGCAACGCCGATGATGAAGGAGGAAACCCCGAAGGCGAGCAGCTTGGTGCGCAGCACCGGCACGCCGATGATGCGCGCAGCGGTCTCGTTGTCGCGTACCGCGATGAAGTTGCGGCCGGTCTGCGAGGAGACGAGGCGGTGGGCGAGGAAGGTGAGGACCGCCACGACCGTCAGCGCGAAGAGATAGCGGCCGACCGGGCCTTCGAAGGAAAGGCCGGCAAGCGACAGCGGCGGCGCATCGATGACGCCGGAGGCGGAATTGTTGGAGAACCAGCCGAATTTCGTCAGCGCCCATTGCACGAAGAACTGCGCGGCAAGTGTCGAGACGGCGAGGTAGAAACCGCGCAGGCGCAGGCTCGGCAGGCCGAAGACGATGCCGATCGCCGCCGCCGACAGGCCGGCGAGCACGATCGAGGCAATGAGCGGCAGCGCCTCGACGCGCAGGTTGAAATTATAGGCCGCGAAGGCGCCGACGGCCATGAAGGCGGCCGAGCCAAGCGAGACCTGGCCGGCATAGCCTGTCAGGATGTTGAGCCCGACACCGGCAAGGCTCAGCGCCAGGAAAGGCAGCAGGATCGCCTCGAAGAGATAACTCGAGCCGATGAAGGGCACGACCAGATAGGCGACGGCCAGCACCGCAAGCGTTCCGGCGCGGAACGGCAGCGAGAGGGGCGGAGAAAGATCGGCTGTGACGGCGGACATGTCAGACCCTTTCCACGAGCTTCTGGCCGAACAGGCCGGAGGGGCGGACAAGCAGGAAGGCGAGTGCCACGACATAGGCGAACCAGCCCTCGATGCCGCCGCCGAAATAATCGCCGATATAGACCTCGGCGAGTTTTTCGGATGCGCCGACGATCAGACCACCGACGATGGCGCCGAGAATGGAATCGAAGCCGCCGAGGACCAGCACCGGCAGCGCCTTCAGCACCACCAGCGACAGCGAGAACTGCACGCCGAGGCGCGCGCCCCAAAGCAGGCCGGCGACCAGCGCGACGAGGCCGGCCGCCGCCCACACGCTCGCCCAGATCCAGGGCAGCTTGAGACCGACGGCAAGGGCCGCGAACTGATCGTCCGCCACGGCGCGGAAGCCGAGGCCGATGCGGGTGTAGCGGAAGAAGGCCGAGAGCGCCGCCACCATGCCGGCCGCGACAAGGGCGGCGAAGATGTCGAACTGGCTGATGAACACGCCGCCGACATCGAAGGGGATATCCTCGATGCCGAGATCGAGACCATGAACCTGCGTGCCCCAGATGAGCTGCGCCGCCCCCTCGATGATGTAGGAAAGGCCGAGGGTGGCCATGAACAGCGTGATCGGCGGCTTGTTGGTGAGCGGCCGCAGCACCGTGCGCTCGATGGCGATGCCGATGACGACCATCGCCGCGAAGGTGATGGCAAAAGCCACGGCGAAGGGCACGCCCTTCTCTACGAGGCTGACGAAGGTGAGCGCAGCGAAGAGGAGCAGTGCACCCTGCGAGAAATTCAAAACGCCCGAGGTCTTATAGATCAGTACGAAGCCGATCGCGACGAGGGAATACATCACGCCGGAGAGCAGCCCGCCGATCAGCACCTCGGTAAAGAAAAGCCAGTCGAATTCGGCCATCAGATGCCCTCCCCGTCTTCGTTTTCCGGCGGTACGCCGAGATAGGCGTCGATGACACGCTGGTCGCTCGCGATCTCCTGCGGCGTGCCGTCGGCGATCTTGCGGCCGTAGTCGAGCACGGCGATACGGTCGGACAGGCCCATGACGACCCCGATATCGTGCTCGATCAGCACGACGGTGATGGCGTATTCGTCGCGGGCGAGGCGCACGTAGTCGGCAAGCTCGTTCTTCTCCGTCGCCGTCATGCCCGCCATGGGTTCGTCGAGCAGCAGGATGCGCGGTTCGGCAGCCAGCGCACGGGCGAGCTCGACGCGCTTCTGCAGACCATAGGGCAGCGTGCCGGCGAGCCGGTCGACGTAAGGTGCCAAGTGCAGGAAATCGATGACGCGGCGCGCCCTTTCGCGCGCATCCGCCTGTTCGCGGCGCGCATTCGGCAGGCCGATGATCTGGCTCAGGAAATTCGAGCGCCCGGCATAGGCACGGCCGGCGGCGACATTGTCGAGCACGCTCAGCCCCTTGAAGAGGGCGAGATTCTGGAAGGTGCGGGCGACGCCGAGCTTGGCCAGCTTCTGTGTCGGCACTGGCCAGTAGGCGGCGCCGTTGATGGCGACATGGCCGCGGTCCGGCTTATAGACGCCCGAGATGACATTGATCAACGAACTCTTGCCGGCGCCGTTCGGGCCGATGATCGCGCGGATCTCGCCATGACGAACCGAGAGATCGACATCCTTGAGCGCCACCACGCCGCCGAAGGACAGATCGATGCCGTGCAGTTCCAGCGCAAGCGCCGCGTCCGTCCGGGGGCCGGGCGCCTCCGCAGCCGCACCCCGCAGAGCAAGATGCTCCGCGATGTCGGGCGGGACAGCCACCTCGCTGCTGAGGCCGACGAGCAGAAAATTCGATGCCGACATGGTCCGTTCCGTCCATTGCCCACCGGGCACAGGATTCCCTTCGCGGACACGATCGCGCCCGCGTTGCAGGGAGCGGCGGCCGAGCCGCCGCTCCGTTTGTTCGTTTGGCTTATTCAGCCGCGATGGCGGCGCTCTCCTCGGCCTCTTCCAGCGCGCGCACCAGCGGAATGACGTGCTTGCCGAAATACTCGACCTCTTCCTGGAAATGCAGGAAGCCGAGCAGGATGAGATCGGCGCCAGCGCGTTTCAGGCGCACGATACGCTCGGCCACCTGCTTCGGCGTGCCGATGAGGTTGGAACGGAAGCCGTCATTATACTGGACGAGGTCCTCGAAGCTCGATTTCGCCCAGTTGCCCTCGCCCTCAGGCGAAGACTTGCCGGCATTCTTCACCTCGTGGCCGAAGGCGTTGACCGCTTCGGGATTGGCCTTCTCGATGATTTCGGCAAGAACGGCCTTCGCCTCTTCCTCGGTCTCGCGCACGATGGCGAAAGCATTGACACCGACCTTGACCGAATGGTTGTTCTCCCGCGCCTTCGCCCTGATATCGTTGACCTGCTTGGCGATTTCCTCCGGCGTGTTGCCGTTGGTGAAGTACCAGTCGGAGACGCGCGATGCCATGTCGCGTGCAGCGCGCGATGAACCGCCCTGGAAGATTTCCGGCTGCGGATCGATCGGCTTAGGCTTCAGCGAATAGTTGTTGAAGCGGTAGAAATCGCCGCGGAACGTAAAGTTGTCTTCCGTCCAGATACCGCGCAGCGCGCGGATGAACTCTTCCGAGCGGCGGTAGCGCTCGTCATGGTCGAGCCAGGGCTCGCCGATGGCGTGGAATTCGCCGCGGAACCAGCCGCTGACGACGTTGACGGCGACGCGACCGTTCGTCAGGTGGTTGATCGTGGCGATCTGCTTGGCGGCGAGCGCCGGATTCCAAGGGCCGGGCAGGATCGCCGCGATAACCTTCAGTGTCGTCGTCGATTCCAGCAAGGCATGGCTGAACGAGACGGATTCATGTTGGAACTCCGCGCCGTATCCGGCCGTGAAGCGGATCTGGCTCAGCGCATAGTCGAAGCCGCTCGCTTCCGCGATCTGGGCGAGCTTGCGATTGTAGTCGATCGTCCAGCTGGTGCGCTGCTCGATATTGGAAATGACGAGACCGCCGGAGACATTCGGCACCCAATAGGCGAATTTCACGGCGTCCCTGCTCTGTTCAGTCATGGGGTACTCCTCTCTTCCTGTGTCAGTTGGCGGCCGTTTCGCGCGCAACGACGCGAAGGGCCGGATGGGTGTCGCCGGCGGCAAGGACCGTGGCGGGCAATAGATCGAACAGGTCGGCGACGGCGCGCTCGATGCGGGCTTCGACGGCCGGGTTCGAAAGCGTGTATTCGGTGAAATCGGCCTCGACGGCGTAAACCGTCGTCGGCACGGTGACGGCGCCGAAGAAGCCGAGCAGCGGGCGAAACTGGTGCTCCAGCATCAGTCCGTGCAGTGGCGTGCCGCCGGTCGCAGCAAGGACGACGCGCTTGCCCTGCAAGGCCCGAAAATCGACGAGATCGAAGAGATGCTTGAGCGCGCCGGTATAGGAGGCACGATAGACCGGCGAGCCGACGACGAGCACGTCCGCACTTTCGACGGCATCGATCAGCGCCCTTCCGGCGTCGTCGAGCTGGTCGGCACGCAGCGCCCGGAACAGCACCGGCGCGGCATCGGCAAGGTCGATTACCTCGGCCGATACATCGGCCACCCGCCCGATCGCGGCCACAATGCGCTCGACAACATGCGCCGTGCGTGATGGCCGCTTGACGCTGCCGGAAATTCCCAGGATCTTCATGACGCCCTCACACTTTTATAATTTATATTTTCCATGGATTTTGTGGATTATCAAAGACGGCAATTCCAATATTTGCGTCATTCGTAAAATGCATTGGCGTTCATGCCCGCGCAGGCAAACGATCTCGCATCACCGAGGGACGGTGACGAGAAGGGACAAGGTCCCTCCCTGGCTCCCGATACAGCATTGGACGGTCGTCTAGCCGCCTGGCATCCTGGGCGTGCTGGCAAGCAGTTTTTGGGTATAGGAATGCTTAGGGCGGGCAAGGATTTCCCGGGTCGCGCCTTGCTCGACGATCCTGCCTTTTTCCAGCACCACCAGTCTTTCACACAGCAGAGCCACGAGGGCGATATCGTGCGAAACAACGATAAAAGTCATTCGTTCAGAAAGCGTGCGCAGCAGATCGATGATGCGGGTGCGCGTGGTCAGATCCAGGGCACTCACCACCTCGTCGGCGATGATCAGATCGGGTTTCGCGACGATTGCCCGCGCGATGGCGATCCGCTGGCGCTGGCCGCCGGAAAATTCGTGGGGGTAGCGCACGGCGGCATCGGCGGGCAGATCGACATCCTTGAGGGCCTGCATTACCGCCGCGGCGATGTCGGTGTCGACCTTGAGGGAGCGCAGCGGTTCCGCGATGATGTCGAAAACACGCTGGCGCGGATCGAGCGAGGAATAGGGATCCTGGAAAACTGCCTGCACGCTGCGCCGGAAGCCGCGCATGAAGGCGCGATCGGACGTATCGAGAGGATTGCCGCGAAACGCGATCGCACCGGTGGAGACGCGCTCCAGCCCAATCAACAGCTTCAGCAGGGTCGTCTTGCCGGAGCCGGATTCCCCAACGATGCCGAGATTGTCGCCGGCGGTCACGGTGAGGTCGATACCATGCAGCACCGGCTTCGTCTTCGTGTAGCCGAAGGAAACACCGGAGAGGTCGAGCAGCGTCACAGGGTGGTCTCCAGGGCTTTGTCAAAGGCGCGAGCGGCCGCGACCAAACCTTGCGTATAGGGATGGGCGGGGTGCTGGAAGAGCGGACCGACCAAGCCGGCCTCGATCAGCTCGCCATGGCGCATCACCAGCGCCCGTTCCGCGATGGTGGCGACGACCGGCAGGTCGTGACTGATGAACAGAAGCCCCATCCCCTCGTCACGCACCAGCCCCTCAAGCAATTTTAGCACCTCGGCCTGGGTGGTGACGTCGAGCGCCGTCGTCGGCTCGTCCGCGATCAAAAGTTTCGGCCGGCAGGCAAGCGCCATCGCGATGGCCGCGCGCTGACGCTGCCCGCCGGAAACGCCATGCGGATAGGCTCGTGCGATGCGCTCGGGTTCCGGCAACGCAACACGATCGAGAAGTGCGAGGACACGCCTCCGCACCTCGGCCTTGCCTGGCCTTTCGCCATCACGGAGCGCGCGGCGGCGCACCACTTCCCCGACCTGATCCCCGATCCGCATCAGCGGATCGAGAGCGGTGATCGGTTCCTGGAACACGGCGGCGATGCTGACGCCGCGCAACGGCACGAGATCGCGGTCGCGCGCGCCGATCACCTGATGCCCGTCGAGGCGGATCGAGCCGCCGACGCGCATGGTGTCCGGCAAAAGGCCGAGCACGGCGAGCGCCGTCAGCGACTTGCCGGAGCCGGATTCGCCGATCAGACCGACCCGCTCCCCGGCGCCGATCGAGAAGGACACGCCGGAGACGAGCGTGCGCCCGGCGGCGCGGATGTCGAGGTTCTCGACGGACAACAAGGCGCTCACCGGCTTCTCCTTCGGGTCGGGTCGGCGACGTCACGCAGCCCATCGGCAAAGAGATTGAGGCCGATTACCAGCGAAACCAGCGCAAGACCGGGCGCGATAGCGCCAAAGGGGGCGGTATAGACGGAGGCCTGCGCCTCCTGCAGCAACCGTCCCCAGGAGGCATTCGGCGGCGGGGCACCGAGGCCGAGATAGGAGAGCGACGCCTCGGCGATGACGGCAAGCCCGAACTGAAGCGCGAAATTGACGATCAGCGTCGGCCAGATATTGGGCAGGACATGGATGCGCACGATGGCGGGCCAGGACGTGCCGGAAATCCGCGCGGCGGTGATGTAGTCCATCGCGAGAATGCGCTTGGCGAGAATGCGCGTCAGCCGGGCGACGATGGCAGAACCGGCAATGCCGATGGCGAGGATCGCGGTGCCGAGGCTTGCGCCATCGCTGGAGGCGACGATCAGCATGGCGAGCAGCAGCGTCGGGAAGGCGATGAGAATATCGAGGGCGGCGGCCAGCACATCGTCGAGCGTGCGCGTGGCAAAGGCGGCGAACACGCCGACGGTAACGCCGATCAACGCGCCAAGGAAGACCGCACCGCAACCGACGACGAGCGCGATACGCGAACCGATCATGATCTGCGTCATCAGGTCACGGCCGAGCCGGTCCGTACCGGCCCAATGAAGGAACGACGGCCCCTCGAGCCGGCCGCCCACCATGTCGCCGACACCATAGGGCGTCCAGACGAGCGAAAGCAGCGCCACGACGACGTGCAATCCCACCAGCAGACCGCCAACGACGAGCGGCCACGGCAGCGCGGACTTTTGCGGCACATGTGCGTCAAGCGTTTCCGGCACAGTCATGCCGCACCTCCGGCCATGCGGCCACGCAGGCGCGGATCGATCAGGCGCTGGAGAAGATCGGCGGCAAAGCCGAGCAGCAGGACCAGCAGCGTCGAGACGAAGAGCAAGCCCTGCACATTGGGATAGTCGCGCTGCTCGATGCCGAGCAGAAGCATGGAGCCGAGGCCCGGCAGCGCAAAGACCCGCTCCACCACGACAGCACCGAGCAGCGTCGAGGCCAACTCGATGCCGAGCACGGAAATCACCGGCACCGCGCCGTTGCGGATACCATGGCGGATCAATGCCTCGGAAAAGGTCGCACCCAGCGCCCGCGCCGTGCGCAGGTAATCGCTGCCGAGCACGTCCTGCGTCGCCGAGCGCACATAGCGGATCAGCGAAGCCGACATGACGATGGCGATGGTCGCGACCGGCAGGACGAGCGCCTGCAAAGCGACACCGGGCGATTGCCAGCCGCGCGAGGGAAATCCGCCGGAGGGGAAGAGCCGCAGATTGACCGCGAAGAGAGTGACGAGAAGGATGCCGATCCAGAACACCGGCACCGCGATGCCAAGCTGCGAGACGACGGAGATCAGCCCGCCATACCAGCGGTTCTGGCGCACCACCGAGAGGATGCCGAGCGGCACGGCGACGGCGATGGCGACGATGAAGGCGAGCAGCGTCAGCGGCACGGTAACGATGAGGCGCTTGCCGATCTCAGCCAGAACGGGTGCGCCCGAGACGAAGGAATTGCCGAGATCGAAGCGGGCCAGGCTGCCGGCAAAACGCAGGAACTGCTCATAGAGCGGCAGGTCCGAGCCGACCTGCTTGCGCGCCGCCTCGATCTGCGCGGCATCCGCCCCGACGGAGACCAGCGCATTTGCGGGATCGCCCGGCAGGAGGCGCAGCAGCACGAACAGAATGACGGCGGCAATGACGACCGACAGCGCCAGAATTGCCGAGCGGCGGATTATGTAGGAAAATATGGTGGTTACCTCTCACAAGCGCGGACGCCGCCTGAAAATAGGTCAGGCGGCGTCCGGTGTCGAGCTTGCCTTTGCGGGACAGTTTATTCTGCTTTGGTGATACCGTAGGCGAAGAACTGCGAATTGAGACCGTTCACCGGGTAGCCGCTGACCGTTGCCTTCGACACGACGATCTGCGGATAGAGATAGAACCAGTTGCTGGCCGCATCTTCCGCGATGAGCGTGTTGGCTTCCTTGAGCTTCTCGGTCTGCTCGGCCTCGGTGGCGCTCGCTTCGGCTTCTTTGATCAGGTCAACGACCTTGGGATTGTTGTAACCCCAGTAGAAGTCCGGATTGCCGTAGAAGACGATGTCGCGGTGGTTGACGTGTTCCTGTAGCGTCGCCTGGAAATCGTGCGCCTTGTAGATCTTCGTGTACCACTCGTTGGCGGTGATGACGTTGATCTCGACCTTGACGCCGATCTTGGCCAGTTCGCTCTGGATGAACTGCGCGGCGATCGGGTGCGGATCGTAGTTCGGCGTATCGATGGTGAAGGTGAAACCATCGGGATAACCGGCTTCCTTCAGCAGGGCCTTGGCGCTTTCCGGGTCATAGGCGTCGGTCTTGGTAAGATCGGCATACCAGGCATCCGTCGGAGGCACGAAGGAGCCGATCAGCGTGCCGTAATCGCCCCAGACGGCCTTCAGCAGCTTCTCGTCGTCGATGGCGCGGGTGAGCGCCTTGCGGACCTTCACATTGTCGAAGGGCGCGACGCGGTCGTTATAGGCGAGCAGCAGCTTCGTCGTCGACTTGCCTTCGCTGACGGTGAATTCCGGGTTGTCCTTGAACTGCGCCAGCGAATCCGGGCTCTGCACGGAGGTGATGATATCGACCGAGCCGGTAAGCAGCGCGTTGTTCAGCGCCGTCGCCTCGGTGAAACACTGGAAGACGACCTCGCCGTTTTTCGGCTTCGCGCCCCAGTATTTGTCGAAGCGGGCAAGCGCCAGCGACGAGCCGCGGCGCCATTCCTGCAACGCATAGGGACCGGTGCCGTCTTCCTTCGCCTGGAAATCCGTCGCCTCGTCATTGGCGATCCAGACATAGCTGAGGTTATAGGGCAGCGAGATCGAGCGGGACGCGAGCTTCACCACGACCGTCGCGTCGTCAGGCGTTTCGATGCCGGCGATGGACTTCAGGCTGTTCTTGCGCGAACTCTTGGAGGCCTCGGCCGTCACGCGTTCGATGGAGAATTTCACGTCCTTCGCTGTGAGCGGCGCGCCGGAATGGAAGGTGACGCCCGGCTGCAGCGTGAACGTATAGGTCAGGCCGTCCTCGCTGACCTTGGTGTCCTTGGCAAGAACCGGCTCGACCGCGCCCGCATCCGTCAGGCGGAACAGCGCTTCATAGACATTGCCGTTGAAGGCTTCGTTGATGCCCTGGCCCGCACCCGCCGTGTTGTCGAGGTTCTGCGGCTCGTAGAGCGAACCGATATTGATCGTGGCGTCCGGATTGGCCTCCTGGGCCAGCGCGGGGCTAAGGACCCCGGCGGCAAGGACGGCCACAAGCGCCGTCGTCAGTGCCCGGTTGCGGATTTTGGAACCGCTCATGTCATTCTCCTGTTTGGCGATCGCCGTCTGCCGGCGTTCTGGTGGCGATTGTATTTGCCCTTGCGGGAGCATGACATCCTCGCCCACTCCAATTTGCGGAAATTAAAGGGAATTGTCTTTCAACGAAGGCTAAATCCATGGATAGTTTTCGCGCCCGCGATGCGGCCATTACATAAGAGCATGAGGACGACATGAGCGACATCGATCGCGCAAGAGCGGAAAAGCTGCTGGCAGCGGAAGGGCTGGAGGGCATGGTCCTCTTTCGGCCGGAGGCGTTTCGCTATGCGACCGGCCTTGCCGCCGGGGTCGCGACGATGTGGGGCCGTGCCGGCTCGGCCATCGCGCTGGTTCCGGCCGATGCGGACGCGCCGCTCGCCGCCGTCATGAGCGACCATGCCGCCGGCAACGCCCGGCCCATCGATATCCGCACGCACCGCATCTGGATCGACGGCGTCACCGTCGCGAACGCCACGTCCATCGATCAGGTCGATGCCGCCTACCGCGCCGGCGGCAACACCGGACCCCGGCCGGAGACGTTCGACCAGGATGCCTGTTTCCGCCTGCTCGCCGATCTGCTTGCCGAACGCGGCCTCTCCCGTGCGACTCTCGGCGTCGATCTCGATTTCATGCCGGCCGCCGATTTCGCGCGATTGAAGAGCCTGTTGCCCGATATAGACTGGCGGGATGCTTCCGACGTGCTGCGGCGGCTGCGCCTCATCAAGAACCCGCGCGAGATCGAACGGCTGCGCCGGGCGGCCGCCTGCGCCGAGGCCGGGCTGGAAAACCTCGCCCAAGCTGCCCACCCCGGCCTGCGCGCCGCCGATCTTTCGGCCGCCTGGCTTTCCGGCGCACGGAACGAAGCGGCGCGCAACGGACACGCGCTCTCAGGCCACTGGGATTACATCTCTGTAGGTGCCGACCTGCAAGATGCTGGCGCAGCACTCGGCGACGGGGATCTCATCAAGGCCGATGTCGGCACGCTGGTCGATGGCTATTCCTCCGACGGTGCCCGCACCTTCGTCTGGGGCAAGCCCTCGCCGCTTGCCGCGGATATCTACAAGGCGCTGCTGGAAACCTTCCTGGTCGGTGTCGAGGCTTTGCGGCCCGGCCTGCGTTTTGGCGAGGTTCACGAAACGATGCTCGCCGCCATGCGCCGGCGCGGCTTCAACGAGTACTATCGCGGCCATTTCGGCCATTCCGTGGGGGCCGCCGCCGGAATCGAGGAATGGCCGTTCCTCTCGCATGACAATGCCATCGTTATCGAACCCGACATGGTGCTGGCACTGGAGGCGCCCTTCTATGCCAATGGCATCGGCGCGCTGATGATCGAGGAACAGTTCGTTATCACCAGGGATGGCGCGCAGACGATGAACCGGCTGCCCCGTGAACTCATCTCGCTCGGCTAGGACCGCTCCCATCCGACAGGTAGGACACTAACTAAAATCTCCTAATACGCCAATTGATGAGCCGCCTAGAACATCTGGCAAATCCTCATGTGAAGTTTGGGAAACGATCGCTGTCAGGCGCATTTGCCCAGCTTTGCAGCGTTTGGCCGCCGTCGATCAGCCAGTCGACACCCGTCACATGTTTGGCATCGTCGGACGCAAGAAAGGCGACAGCAGCGGCAACATCCTCGGGCTGGCCGATGCGGCGCAAGGGAATGCGGTGGGCAAAGCGCTCGATGCCCGCGGAGTAGGCCGCTTCGTCCTCTGCCGGAACACCCAGACGAGTTTCGATGACGCCGGGGCAGATGGCATTGACGCGGATACCGTAAGGCGCCGCATCAAGCGCTGCGATACGCGTGATGCCGACGACACCGTGTTTGGTTGCGGCGTAGCCGACCCCACCGGACAGAACGTCCCAGCCCGCCATCGACGACCCCATATTGACGATGGCACCCTGTCTTTTGCCGGCAATCATGGCGGCGAGGGTCGCGCGGAGAACATAGAAGATACCGTTGAGATTGATGCCAACAATCTTCTGCCAGTCTTCAATCGACAGCTCGTGCACGGGCGCGACCGTGCCGGAGATGCCGGCATTGTTGAACAGGACATCGATGCCGCCGAAATGAGCGGTGACGGCGCCGACCATGGCTTCGACCGCAGCCGGATCGGCCACATCGACAGCGAACGCCTTGGCACGATCGCCGAATTCAGCCGCAACCTCCTCCGCCTTGGCACCGTTGAGATCGGCTATGGCGACGCGGGCACCTTCCGAAAGAAAACGACGCACCGCGGCAGAGCCGATAACGCCGGCAGCACCGGTCACGAGCACGGTCTTGTTTTCAAAACGCATCGTCATTCCTTCTCAAATCGTGGCCGGGCGCCGGCGGGTAGTCGCGCCAGGAACATCGTGGAACAAATCCGAGAGCATCGCGCGCGACGCCGGTATCGATGAGCGACGCAAACCCGACAAGAGGCTGGCGATGGGCGACGCCCGGATAGGCCGCCTCGGCTAGCCCGGCCGATGGCTGGTCCATATAACTGTCCGCAGCGCTCAGGAACGCGCGAAGATGTCCCTCCACCGGCCGCTCAACGGCGGACAGGAAAGCAGAAGCGGCATCGCGCGCATCGAGATACGCCCAGAGATCACGGGCGGCTTCAGCCTGCGCGCGCCGCGGGCCGATCTGGGCGTGAAAGCTCTCCGGTGTCTGGATCCAGGGCATGCGCAGACTGACAGCCGAGAATACCCCGCGCCGGACCGAGGCATCGACCATTTCTTCACCGAGCCATTTCGTAATGGCGTAAATATCCTGCGCTCCCACGGGATGCCCCTCGTCGATCGGCAGGTAAGGCGGCACGACAGGCTTTTCAAAAAAGGGATAACCAAGCACGCTGAAGGACGAGGCATAGACAAACCGCCGTATACCAGCGATACGCGCAGCCTCGGTCGCCGCGTACATGGCCCCCATATTGACCCGAAACACGTCGGCAGCAGCACGCCCCGTGGGTCTCGGGATCGCGGCGATGTGCACCAGCACATCCTTGTCGGCCGCCAGTTCGGCAAGCACGCCGAGATCGCCAGCGTCCGCCGTGATATGCGCCCAGCCGCAGTCCGGCGGCGGGGCCATCATATCGAGACCGGTTACGACGTGTCCCGCATCCCGCAATGCCGTAGCGACGTGCCGGCCCAGGAGGCCGCTCGATCCGGTGACGAGGATGCGGCTCATGCCTGCCCTCCCTTCGGCCTTACGGGCAGTGCCCTGATGATGCGCTCGGCCAACTCGAGATCATCGAGCCCCCCCTGAAGCGGTGTGATAGGTGCGGCCTTTCCTTTAACGCAGGCGATGAAATGCCGCCATTGCCGGCGGAACGCGGTTTCCGGCGTGCCGGGCAGAATGCGCTCGCTCGGCCCCTCGCCGGCAGCCTCGCGCAGACGCACCGTCGCCGCGGCATTCCGCACATAAGGGTTCTGGAAATCGATGCGCACTTCGTCCTTCTCGCCGTGAACGGTCATCCATTCGTCCCACCATTCATACTGCGCGCCGAACGCCACTTCCAGCAGCGCCGGAACACCATCGGGGAAACCGAGCACGGCCATGATATGTGTCGGTCCCACCGCCTGCGCATAATCGACGCGCTCCGCGACGCCGAAAGCACCGCGCAGAACCGCAAGATCATGACTGCCGAGCATCAGAAGCGTCATGTAGAGGTCAGCGTAACCGGCATGGTCCTGTCCGAGTCCGGCTGCGACGCGCGCAGCCACATCCGCCTGGGTCGCCTTGATAAGCTCGATATCGCCGTCCTTGCCGCGCACCTGCGTATAAAGCTGCTGATAGCGATCGAAACGGCCCGCGAAATCATGCACCTGGATCATTTTCGGCCGGCCGATCTGGCCGATCTTTTCGAGGCCGAGCCGATAGCCGGGATCATAAAGCTTCATGTAGCCGACAAGACCGACCAGCCCGCTTTCATTCGCCGCCTTCACAAGCGGACGCGCCTCCTCGGCTGTGAAGGCCAGCGGCTTTTCGACGATGAAATGTTTGCCGGCCTTGATGGCGGCCTCGACAACCGGGCCATGATCGAAGGTGCAGATGACCACAGCATCGACGGCCGGGTCGTCAAGCAGCGCCTGGTATTCCCGGTAGCAGGCGGCGACGCCATATTGCGCGCTCAGCGTCTCGAGAACCGTCCGGGAAAGATCGCAAAGCGCTGCCAGACGCAGCTCCGGAAGTTCGTGAATAACAGGAAGGTGCATCAGCTGCGCGATTTCGCCGCAACCGATCACGCCGACGCCGATCGGCGTTATGGGGTTGGAAGCCGTCATTGTGAACTCCTTATATTCCGGTCACGACTTGACCGCGCCGGCGGTCAATCCGGCGATGAATTGTTTCTGCATGAGCACGAAGACGATGATGACCGGCAGCGTCGTCATCGCCAGTGCCGCGAAATAGAGGTTCCACATCGATCCATACTGCTGGAAGAACGCGACGAGGCCGAGCGGTATCGTTTGCAGGGCAGGATCGCGCAGCAGGAGGAAGGCGAGGAAGAAATCGTTCCAGATTTCGATGAAGCCGAAGATCGTCACCAAAGCGAGGCCGGGCCGGATCAGTGGCAGCATGACCTTGCCGAGAATCTGGAGCCGACTGGCGCCGTCGATCCGCGCGGCATCCTCCAGCTCTGCGGGCAAGGACAGAAAGAAACTGCGCAGAATGAAAATGGAGAGCGGCAGGTTGGAAGCCGCGTGGATGATGGCAATGCCGATCCGGCTGTTGACCAAACCGAGATCACGCGCCGTCATGAAGAGCGGGATCGCCATGACCTGCGGCGGTATCAGCATCGCCGCTACGACCAGCGCGAGGATGACGTTGCGGCCACGAAACCTGAGGCGAGACAAGGCATAGGCGGCCGGGGTCGCAACCAGCAGCAGAAGCGCAAGTGCCGTTGCCGTCACGACGACGCTGTTGAGGATGCGCGCACCGATGCCCGCAACCCGCCACGCCTCGGTATAATTTTGCCAGGCAAAGCCTGACGGCAATCCCCACACATTGGCGATGACCTCTTCTTTCGTCTTCAAGGAGCCGGAAAGCACCCAGAGGAGCGGATAGAGTGTTTCGACAAGCACGATTGCCAACAGGCCGTAAACGAGAACCAGCTCACTAACGGTACGGCCGGCGAGCAAGCCCTTCCAGAATAGGTGGCTAGAGAATGGCGGCTGGGCACGGGCGGGGCGAATAGAGCTGTGGTGTTCCATGACTACATCTCCACCTTGCTGCGCCGCATGAGGCCCAAAAGCAGGACGCAGGACAGTGCGACAATGAGGAACAGCGCGTATCCCATGGCGCTGGCATAACCCATATTGCCGTCCTGGAAGGCAGTCTTGACCATATAGGTCATCACCACTTCGGTGGCGTGGTTCGGCCCGCCCTGCGTCAGCACCTGTACGATATCGAAGTTGCGGACAAAGGCACCGGACAGGCCCAGAATGATGTTGATCAGCACGACCGGCATCATGAGTGGGAGGGTGATATGCCTGAAACGCTTCACCGCGCCGGCACCATCGATACGGGCGGCCTCGTAAAGCTCGTCCGGTATGGTCTGCAGGCCGGCGAGATAGATGACGGCGTGAAACCCCAGCCATTTCCAGACATCGACCACGATAATCGAATAGAGCGCGATATCGGCATCCCCCAGCCATGACAACTTCAGTGCTGAAAGGCCGAGCCCGTCTAGTGCCGCGTTGAGGAGGCCGAACACCGGATTGTAAATCCATGACCACAGAAGGCCGGTGGCCGCGAAGGAAAGCGTGACCGGAATGAAAACTGCGGCCCGGATCGGCCCACGCAGGAAAATTGCCCGGTCCAGCAGGATGGCCAGACCAAGGCCCAGCACGTTCTTTAGAAGCAGGATGAGGACAACGAAAATCAGATTGTTCTCGAGCGCACCGAGAAACAGCCTATCACCCAAAAGCTTAGCGTAGTTGGCGACGCCGATGAAAACCGGCGCCGAAAACCCGTCCCACCGCGTCAGGCTGATCCAGAGCCCGCGCAGGAACGGCCACAGAAAGAACAGCGAAAACAGGACGGCGGCAGGCGCGAGCATGAAAGCCGCGACCGTCGCGTCGTCATCCCGCCGGATGATCCTCGTTATACGCGTGAGCATCCCAAACCCCTTCAGCGCTTGCTAGGGTTCAGCACAAGTCCAAGCGTTTCAGTGAGATAAGCAACACTTTCTCTTGCGCTCTGCTCTGCGGTCTTCTGCGAGGCATCGAGCTCCACGATCGCAAGACCGTCATACTCGGCGTCCAGGAGAACGTCGACAAGCCCGGGCATATCGACCACGCCTGCACCGAGTTCGCTGAACGCAGCATAGCGCTCAGGGCCGACGAGGCTGTCGTCCACCCGCGTATCCTTGAGGTGGATGTATCGCACGGCGGACATGTAGGTGCGGAGCGCGTCCACCGGATCCGAATGGGTCTGCGCCAGATGGGCGGGATCGATGCAGAGCCCCGCATGCCGCGTATCCAGCTCATCCATCATCCGGTCGAGCTGTTCGCGCCGCTCGATGAAGGTGTCGAGATGCGGGTGGTATACTGTGGCAATGCCAAGATCGGCCGTACGCCGGCCGATATCCTCAAGCGCACGGCAGAAGGCCTTGTAGTCTTCCGGGAGATGTTTGTTGCCCGACGCTTCCGACGGCCCCCCGCCGAGCACCAGAACCGGAGCATCGAAACCCTTCAGGATGCGCGCAAGAGAAATAAGGCAGGCACGCTCCTGCTCCCACAGCACGGGATTGACGAAGGTCGCGTTCACATAGAGCGAGGACAGGCGGATACCCAGATCGCTCTGTGCTTCGGAAAGTAGCGCGTAGCGCCGCAGGATGTCGGTATCCGTCGTTACGCCCGGAGGCGGCAGATCGCCAAGCTGCATGTATTTGCGGGCAAACTGGTCGGAGAGGCTGGTGAAGGCGAGAATTTCAAACCAGCCAAAACCTTCCTGTGCAAGAAAATCGAGCGCCGGGCGCAAGGGCTGTCCGGTCAGGTCCCAGCTGTTTAGATGATAGCCGATGGAAAAACGTTGGCGTGCAGAACGGGTCATGGCTTTCTCTTTCGAACGGACGGATGATCAGGCGCTCTGCAGAGCGCACGGCAATGTCGGGGGGAAATTTCGGCGGCGCGCTGGAGAAGGGCGCGCCGCCGTGCGGCGCCGGCTTAGTCCTTCGGCGGCCAGTTACCTTCGTCGACAAGCGACTTGAACGTCGCCTGCACGCTCTGCGCGGCCTCTTCCGGTGTCGCGGTGCCCCCCACGACCCCGGCAATGCCGGATGCCACTGCCGTCGTCACTTCGCTCGGCCAAATCCAGTCGAGGAACTTGATCGTGTTGGGGAACGCGGTGGCGCGCAGATCCTTGGCATATTGTTCGTCGACACCCTCGACACCCTTGATGGACGTCGCGATCGGCTGCTCCGCATCGAGATAGATCTTTGCCACCTCCGGCTTCGTCAGATAGGCGACGAAGTCGAGTGCCGGTTTGACCTTTTCCTCCGGAATGGAAGCAGAGAGGCACATGCCGTTATCGGCACCGCCGCCGTGCTTGGCTTCACCCGGCGTTCCCTCCATCTTGGGGAACGGGAAAACACCCCAGGAGAAGCCCTTTACGTTTTCCTTCAGGGACGGAACCTCCCAGGTGCCGCCGTAGTACATGGCGCTCTTGCCACTGGCGAAGGCGGCGCGCATGCCCTCCATATCGACGGAGAGAGAATCCTTGGAAAGGATGCCGTCGTCGACCCACTGCTTGATCAGTCGGAACGCTTCGACGCTGGCAGCATTGTCGAACTTCTCTTTGCTTTCAAGCTGCGCCTGCGTGACGCCAACAGGGTCACCGCTTGCTTGCGAGAAGGTCTCGAAATACCACATCGGCCACATGACGCTGTTCGATCCCTGATGCAGCAGCGGGATGACGCCCGCTTCCTGCAGCTTCGGCACCGCGGACTTGAGGTCCGCATAGGTCGGCGGCGTGGGAATACCGAATTTCTTGAAAAGGTCGACATTGTAGAAGATCGTCGAGGTCGACAGCGACGTGATCGGCACGCCATAAACCTTGCCGTTCACATTGAACGCGCCGAGGCTGGCCGGATCGACATTTGCGACGAAGGGCTGGATCTCGTCCGTAATCGGCCGCAAGAGCCCGCGGCGCACATACGCGCCGTTGACCCAATAGGCAGAGCAGGCGATCAGATCCATCTCTTGGCCGGAAAGCTTGGCGGTCATCAGGCGTTGGAGCGAACCTGACTGGGGACCCTGCGCATCCCATTCGACGGCAGAGACTTCGGGGTGTTCCTTCAGAAAACCGGCAACGATTTCCTCGCGGATCTTCGTTTGCACCTCCGGCGTCTCCCGTGGGGCAAGAACGTCGAGGGAGGAACCGCCGAACACTTTCAACGTAACACCATCGGCGTTTGCCGAAGCCGGCATGAAGGCTGCCGAGAGGCTGAGGGCGACCACAAGCAGGCGCAAGGCCGACCGGCGGCGGGCGTTTTGGGGAATACGGGCATGAACTGGCTGAGAAAACGGCATAGCGAACCCCTTGTATTGCTACGCTCGGCGCTTGTGCACCGTCGACCATATCGTTGATGGTCATACAAGTAAGGATCAGCTTTTCCGTCTTGTCAAGCGGCTACATGCCCTGACTATCGCGACAAAAAATTGCTGAGAACGCGCCATAAACACCCCTATTTTATCGATTTCGCGCAAAAAATCTCAGAAAGCCCTTGACTTTGAACCACCGGACTTGATTGTTTGATTATCAAATAAAAGCCGCATCAGCGAGCAACAAAGGGAACCTGATCGATGTCACTTGATGTCTTTTCCGCGCACCGCAACGAGCAAGAGGTACGCCTCGACGCGAAAAGAACAGCGATCATCGTGGTCGACATGATCAACGAGTTCTGCAAACCGGGCGGTAAAATGGTTCTGCCGGGATATGAAGCGCTCGTCGGACCGCAGCGCGCCATCATCGATGCGGCCCGCTTAAACGATGCGCCCGTGATCTGGATCCACGACGCTCACCGCCCTGGTATGCGACACGAGCACGAATGGGCCAAACGCACACCGCACTGCCTTGAAAACACATGGGCAGTTGAGATCATCGAGGATCTCGGCGCCCGCCCTGATGAGATTCATGTGACGAAGCGCCGTTACTCGGCCTTCTTCCAGACGGATCTCGATCTCGTTTTGAAAGACATGAAGATCGATCAGCTCGTCGTGTTCGGCGTCGTGACAAACATCTGCGTCCGCTCCACGGTGCATGACGCCTTTTTCAACGGCTACGAAGTTGTCGTTCCTGCCGATGCCTGCGCGGCGACCGGAAAACGGGAGCAGGATAGTTCACTCTATGACATCGGCACCCATTTCGGTGTCGTCTCGGATTCTAAGGCTGTTGTTGCAGCCCTGAGCGGAGGCGCTACCATCGCCAATCAGATTGCGGCGTGAACCGGTGGGGCAGGACTTGAGCAATATCGAAACGATGGAAGACGAAACGCACGTTGAAACGGGCGTCGAGCAGGGATCGGAGCCGCCGGAACTCGGGCGCGACGAAATTCTGGCCTATGTCGCCCGCACCGGCTACTCGCTGGAACATCACCCGGCACACATCATCCGCCGGGCACACCAGCGAGCAACGGCCTGCTTTCAGGAAATCATACCGGTCAGCGATGTGACACCCACGCAACTTGCCGCGCTGGTGACGTTGCTAAAGGCAGGTGAGCTTTCGCAAAACCATCTCGGACGCATCAGCCAGATGGACCCATCGACGATAAGCCTTGTGGTGAAAGCGCTCCTGAAGCGCGGCCTTATCGCGCGAAAGCGCTCGGAAACCGACCAGCGCATGACGATGATCACCCTGACCAACCGCGGCGTGCATTACACCCTGCCACTGCTGGATCACAGCATGCAGGTCGCGCGCACGCTTTTGGAACCGTTGACCCCGGCCGAACAGGCAACACTTCTTGAACTTCTCAACCGCATCAGCGGACCGGAACCGACCGAATAAACCGGACGCAGCCCACCATGCACATGGTTGCCGCCCGGACTCTGACCATACCGACAGATTGTAAGGACAACCCATGTCAAATGCTGCCGTTCAAGCCGACCGCCTTCTGATCCGAAACCTGGGCGCCGTGCTCACCGGTGAGCTCTCCGCGCCTTTGGCGGACGCGGATACGATCCTTATCGAGAATGGAAAGATCGCTGCCGTGGGCCGCGAGGCCAATATCGATGCCAGCGGCGTCAAGCGTGTGATCGATGCCAAAGGCTCTTCGGTCATGCCCGGCATGATCGACAACCATTCCCACCCCGTCATGGGTGACTGGACGCCGCGCCAGAACCAGCTCGGCTGGATCGATTCAACGCTGCATGGTGGCGTGACGACCCTGGTCTCCGCCGGCGAGGTGCACCTGCCGGGCCGCCCGCGGGACGTGATCGGAGTCAAGGCACTGGCGATCACCGCACAACGCGCCTTCGCAAACTTTTCCCCGACCGGCATGAAGGTTCTGGCCGGAGCCCTCATCCTCGAGCATGGCCTCGAGGAGAAGGACTTCAGCGAACTTGCCGATGCCGGCGTCACACTCGTCGGCGAAGTGGGCCTCGGCACGGTGAAGGATGGCCCGACGGGCCGCAAGATGATCGACTGGGCCCGCAAATACGGCATGACGTCGATGACCCATACCGGCGGGCATTCCATCCCGGGATCCTCGCGGATCGGCGCCGACGTCGTGCTGGAAGTAGATGCGGATGTTGCCGCCCACATGAATGGCGGACCGACCTCCCTTTCCTTCTCCGACCTCGAACTGATCTGCCGGGAAAGCAAGCGCGGACTTGAGATCATCCATAACGGGAATATGAAGGCAGGGCTCTTCGTGCTCGACGTCATCAAGGACGTCGGCGCCCTCGACAGGCTCGTGCTGGGTACGGACGGACCCGCCGGGTCCGGCGTTCAGCCGCTTGGAATGCTGCGCCTCGTAACAATGCTCGCCTCGCTCGGCGGTGTCTCCCCTGAAGTCGCCGTCTGCTTTGCGACCGGGAACGTGGCGAAGCTGCGCGGTCTGAACGACCGCGGCCGTATCGCGCCCGGCCTTGCGGCCGATCTCGTCTTCATCGATCAGGCGATGGGTGGCGCCGGCGATGGCGTGCTCGACAGCATGGCCCTCGGCAATCTGCCCGGCATCGGCATGATCCTGGTCGACGGGGTCCAGCGCACGGCACGCAGCCGCAACACGCCCCCCTCCGTTCTTGTGCCTGAAACCCAGGCGGCCTGACCTCAACCTCCCAAACGAAGAAGGCCCGCTTTTTGGCGGGCCTTCTTCGTTTCATCCGAGCGGACAGGACGATTAGACCAGGCCATCCCTGCCCACAACCTTGTCCACCGTCAGGCCGCCCACCCGCGGATGCGGACGACCGGAATCGGTAACCGCAATCGCCACGGCGATTTCGTTTGCGCGCGGCGCATCGGCAACGCGCACCTCCATGCCATCGAAATGGGTTCTGACCCGCGCGGCATCCTTATGACCGAGCGGAATATCGAACGGAGCGCCGGGCGCACCACGTTTTTTCGACGACGGTATGAGAGCCGCACCGCCCCCCAGCACATCCCGAAACGGCGCCCCAAGCTCCGGATGCAGCAAGGCGGCGGCGTGCTCAAGCTCGCCATCCTCGCCGACCAACGCCGCCTTGCCGAAGCTCTCGACCTTTTCGGAGGCTACGCCGAGGGCGGCAACCGCCCGCTCCGGCAGGATGCGCCCCAGTGTACGGCCAATCGCCATGAGCGGCGCAAGGTCCTCGACATATCGGCCCGAGAAAGGGTTTTCGATAATGGCCACGGAAGCGGCGCGACGGGTCGGCTTGTCCAGTACCATGCCGCCTTCCGAAAAGGTTTCCTCCACGACCGTTACGATGCGGCGAATACCCGCGGTTCCGATGTCGCTCATCGCAGGCCGTCCTCCCCCTTGATGTCGCTGGCTTTTAAGCCCCCCACACGCGCATGAATACGCGGACCAGTCGTCATGGCGAGAACGACCACCATTTCATTGGCACGCGGCGCGTCGTTGATGCCGACCTCGATCGCATCGAAGTGGCTGCGAACATAGGATGCGTTGACATGCGTGATCGGAATATCCAGGTGCGTTCCAAGCCCGCCGACTTTCTTCGTGGACGGCACGATCGCCTTCGCGTCTCCCAGGAGCTCGCGCATCGCATAGCCACCGGGATTGTGCCAGAGTGCGGCGTGTTCGAGCTCACCGGCCGCGCCGACAATTGCCCCCTTGCCATATCCTTCGACTACGCCCGGATCACCCCCGAGGGCATCGATCAGCCGCTTGGCCATGTCCAGGCCGAGAGGACGCAGCGCATCCATGAAAGGCGCGATTTCCTCGACATAACCGCCGGCGAACGGATTTTCGATAACCGCAAGAACGGCTGCCCGCTTCAGCGGGACTGTCGCCGCCGGTCCGCCTTCGTGGAAAATCTCGTCGACCGAAACGACAATCTTGCGTACTTTCACGTCCGCCATATCATGCTCCCAAAACTTGTTAGAGTGGAAACAATTCTATTCGTTCCGGGAAATGTCAAGCCGATGCCGGCAAAATCGCGCCACCTTGAAAAAAACTGCCAGTTATTGGGCATTACTCATCACATCATCACAAATTTTTGGCCGGGCCTTGGCTCAAAACACCATTGACAACAAAAAATAGGATGCGCAATCTTTTGTACGACCATCAATGAAATCGGCACTGAAGACCGATGCGATGGAATCGCCTGTTGACCATCAGAGGGATTGAACCGCCATGAAGAATTTCAAGCAGATTTTGGCAGCCGGCGTTGTGCTCGCTGCATCCGCAATGCCGTCCTTCGCTGCCGAAAAGGTTAACGTCGCCGCCATCTCCGGCTACTTTGCCCAGGGTTTCGGCGTATCGATCGTCGAAGGCTTGAACAAGGCAAAGGCCGATTTCGGCATCGACCTGAAGCTCGTCGATACCGGCAACCGCGCGCTCGACTATGAGGAGCAGTTCAGCAACCTTGCCAAGACAGGTGAATACGACCTCATCTTCGTCATGGGCTGGGAACTGGTCGATGCATTGCAAAAAGTCAGCGCCGCCTATCCAAACCAGCGCTTCGTCTTCATTGACGGCGTGCTCGACAGCGACAAGATCATCTACGCCAGCTTTGCTGAAGAACAGGGATCGTTCATTGCCGGTGCGCTTGCCGCATTGGTGGAAAATCTCGGCCCCGAATTCGACAAGATCGGTGACGGCAAGGCCATCGGCTTCGTCGGCGGTCGCGACATTCCCGTCATCCGCAACTTCCTTGGCGGCTACGAACAGGGCGCGAAATATGCGGTTCCCGATGTGAAGGTGAACTCCGTCTTCGCTGGCACCTTCGATGACCCGGCGAAGGGTAGCGAACTGGCCATGGCGCTCTACGGCCAGGGCACCGACATCGTCTACAACGTCGCCGGTCCGACCGGTGAAGGCGTAATGCAGGCCAGTGCCGCCGCCGACAAATATTCACTCGGCGTCGATGTCGACATGTGCGCCAGCGCGCCGGGCAACGTGCTTGCCAGCATGTTGAAGCGCGGCGACATCGCGGTCTATTCGATCATCAAGGACGAGGTCGAAGGCAAGCCCGTCAAGGCGGGCGTGCGCACGTTCGACCTCGCCTCGGGCGGGGTCGAAGTGAAACTCTGCGAAGACGTTGCCGCCAAGCTGCCGGCCGAGATTCCGGCCAAGATCGAGGAGATCCGCAAGGAAGTCGTCGACGGCAAAATCGCGATCACCAAGGCAAAATAAGGCTTGAGCCGGCGGACAGGACGGGGGAACCTGCCCTGTCCGCCATTGAAAGCCCCGCCCTTTTCCCTTGAAAGGCTGCTTTTCGGCGCAAGCCCGGCTGCACGCCTGTTATGATCGCTTGAAACATGACTTTTGCTGTCGAACTTAAAGGCATCACGAAACGCTTCGGCGCTTTTACGGCCAATTCCGGCATCGACCTTGCCGTCCGGCAAGGCGAGATTCACGCCATCATCGGTGAAAACGGTGCCGGCAAGACGACGCTGATGAACGTGCTTTTCGGCCTGTTGCAGCCGGATGAAGGCACGATTTCGATCAATGGCAAGACCATGGCGATCGACAGCCCCGCCGTTGCCATCAATGAGGGCCTCGGCATGGTGCACCAGCACTTCAAGCTCGTGCCCTCGCTGACGGTTGCCGACAATATTTTCCTCGGCATGGAAATCCGCCGCAGCGGATTGATCGATCGCGCTGCGCAGGTCGAGCGTACACGCGCTCTATCGCAAAAGTTTGGCCTCAAGGTCGATGCCCAGGAGCGCGTTGCCGGTCTTTCCGTCGGCATCGAACAACGCATTGAGATTCTCAAGGTGCTCGCTCGCAACGCGCGCACCATCATTCTCGACGAACCGACAGCCGTGCTGACGCCGCAGGAAAGCCGTGACCTTTTCGAGACGCTGCGCAGCTTTGTCGACGACGGCATGACCGTCATTTTCATTTCCCATCACCTTGAAGAGGTCATGGCCGTTTCGGATACGATAACTGTTCTCCGCGACGGACGCGTGGTTGCGACCCGCCCCAAGCAGGAACTCACCAAGCGCGAGCTCGTGCGACTGATGGTTGGCCGCGATGTCAGCTTCGACCGCCGCCCGCGCGAGGCAACGCAGGGTGACGCCGTACTGGAAGTCAACGACCTGTGGGCGCGCGACGACCGCCGCCTTGCTGCGCTGAAATCCGCCAGCTTCTCCGTTCGTGCCGGCGAGATCGTCGGCATTGCCGGCGTTGCTGGAAACGGCCAGACCGAGCTTGCCGAAGTGCTCTCGGGCTTGCGAGAGGCAAGCCATGGCAGCGCAAAGCTTTACGGTCAGGAGATCACCGGCCACACGCCCGCCGAAATCCGCGCCCGCGGACTGGCACATGTTCCCGGCGATCGCCTTGCCCGCGGCGTCGATCGCAATGCCTCGCTGTCGACGAACATCCTGATGGGCCGCCAGAGAAAGGCACCCTTCGCAAAAAACGGCATCATCAACTGGAGCGTCGTTCAGGACGAGATGCGCGCCCTCATCAAGCGCTTCGACATCCGCGCGCGAGGTCCGAAGGATGTGGCGAAAAGCCTGTCCGGCGGCAATATCCAGAAGGTCGTGCTGGCGCGTGAGTTCACCGCGGGCGGCGACATGCTCCTGATCGACCAACCGAGCCGCGGCGTGGACATCGGCGCGCAGGAAGCGATCCACGACGAGATCATGCAGCAACGCGCGGAAGGCCGTGCGATCCTCCTCATCTCCACCCAGCTCGACGAATTGAAGGCGCTCGCCGACCGCATCATCGTGATGTTCGAGGGGCGCATCATGGGCACCGTCGAGGGAAATACCATGGATGAAGACACGATCGGCCTGATGATGGCCGGCGTGGATCCATCAGACGTGAAGGAACACGAATGAAAACGGCCCTCTTGCCAGACGGCCTGACCCGCACTCTCGCCGGGCAGGTCCTTGCCTTCGCCGTCGCGCTATCGCTCGGCGCCGTGATCATCCTGCTGATCGACGAGAACCCCGTGACGGTGTTCATGACGCTGATGCGCGGCGCCTTCGGCGATGCCGAGAAAATCGCCGGGACCCTGTTGCAGACGACGCCGATCCTGATCTGCGGCATTGCCGCCTGCATCGGGCTTCGTGGCGGCATGTTCAATGTCGGCATCGAGGGCCAGCTTTTCTTGGGCGGTTTTGCAGCCGCTTGGGTCGGCTTCGCCTTTGCGCTGCCGCCGGTCCTGCATGTCGTCGTCGCCATCGCCTGCGCCATTCTTGCCGGTGCCGCTTGGGTCGCGATCCCCGCCTTTTTCCGCGTTCGCTACGGCACCAATGAAGTGGTCTCCACGATCCTCGCCAATTACATCGCGATCCTGCTCACCTCCTATTTCACGATCTTCCTCTTCAAGCGCCCGGGTGGATGGTCGGAAACGCCGCCAATCCTGGCGACTGCCTATCTGCCAGAGCTTTTCAGCTTCTCGCGACTAAACGTCGGGTTGTTGATCGGCCTGTTCCTGGCGATCGCAACCGCTGTTTTCTTCCGCTGGGCCTCCACCGGTTACGGGGTGACGATGGTCGGCTCCGCACCGAAATTCGCGGAATATGGCGGCATTAACGTTCGTAAGGTCGGCTTCGGCGTGCTCCTCGCCTCGGGCGCGGTGGGTGGCCTTGCCGGCGGCGTCGAAACGCTCGGTGTGCACCACCGCTTCATGGAAGGCTTCGCTCCCGGTTTCGGCTTCGACGGCCTGATTGCGGCTCTTCTCGCCAACGGATCACCGATCGGCACGATTTTCACCGCGCTGTTCTTCGGGGCACTCCGAGCCGGATCCTTGCTGCTTGAAGTCGATACGACGGCCTCGCGCGAGATCATTACGGTCATCCAGGCCTTGATCATTCTTGCGGTCTCCGCGGACCTTATGATGCGCCGGCGCGGCGATCGCACGGGAGAGCGTCGATGGAAGTTCTAAGCACCATTTTCAATGTCGCGCTGATCGTCGCGACGATCCGTACCACGGCACCGATCCTTCTCGTCGCCCTGGGTGGCTCCTTCACCACCAAGGCCGGCATCTTCAACATCGGACTTGAAGGACAGATGCTGATCGCCGCCTTCTTCGCGGTGCTCGGCTCGATCTGGACCGGCTCCTCCCTCGGCGGACTGGTGATCGGCGTGGCGGCAGCGCTCGTCTTCGCCCTGGTCTTCGCAGTGCTGGTCATCAGCTTCCGCGCGAATGAGGTGGTGGTTGGCCTGGCGCTCAATATTCTTGCGGGCGGCATGACCATCTCCCTGATGAAGGCGATCTTCGGCACGCGCGGATCGATCGTCGGCCGCGGCATCGTGGGTCTGCCGAAGGTGCAGATTCCTGGCGCTCGCGATATCCTCGGGCCATACGCCCAGCTGATCTCCGGCTACACACCGCTGATCTATGTGGCGTTCATCGCCGTGCCCCTCCTCATCCTCATCTATGGACGCACGCGTCTCGGCCTCTATATACGCGTGGTCGGCGAGAAGCCGGAAGCTGCCGAAGCACTCGGCATTTCGATCGCCAAGGTCCGCTACACCGCCGCCCTGCTGTGCGGCCTGCTCGCCGGACTTGCGGGTGCGCATATGTCGCTCGGCTACATCACGATGTTCACCGAGAACATGTCTTCCGGACGCGGCTTCATGGCTGTCGCGATTCTGATCTTCTCGGGTGGCGATCCCTGGCGCGTGCTGGCGGGCTGCCTGCTGTTCGGTTTTGCCGACGCGCTGTCGCTGCGCCTGCAGACCTTCGGCTTCCCGTCCTATCTTGTGCTGGCGGTTCCTTATACCGTTGCTCTCACGGCGTTGTTTGCACTCTCCTGGAAGGCACGGCCGAAGCTCATCCGCGAAACGATAGAGACGATGCAGCGCGCGCTCTCCGTTCATCCGGCGAAATCCGAAACGCCGGACACCCGATCCAACCGTTCCTGATCTCACATCAATCGAAGGCTTGTCATGCAACGCATCATCCTCGACGTCGATTCCGCTGGCGACGATATTCTCGCCGTTCTCTTCGCTGCCGCCCACCCCGATATCAAGCTCGAGGGTGTCACGACGGTAACCGGCGCCGCCGGTCCGATCACGCAGGTCACCAATGTCGTGCTCAACACGCTCTCGCTCGCGGGCCGCGACGACATTCCCGTCCATGCCGGCGCCTGGCGTCCGATGGTCGGCAATTCCAAGACAGATATGGAAGCTCCGGTCCATTTCGAAAAGCGGTTGACCGCCCGCTTCGGCGACCGGCTGAAAACGTTCAATCCTCCTGCCCCAATACCGAAACGTGCGGCAACGCAGGGCCATGCCGTCGATTTCATCATCGAGACGGCCAAGGCGCATCCGGGCGAATTGACCCTCGTCACGACAGGCCCGACGACCAATGCCGCCATGGCCATTCTGCAAGAGCCGGCACTGCCTTCGCTCCTCAAGAACATGCTGGTCCTGGGCGGCAATTTTTCGACGCCCGGCAACATGACGCCCCTGTCGGAATACAATATCTGGGCGGACCCGGAAGCCGCACGCATCGTGCTCAATGCCGATTGCCCGAAAATCCTCGTGCCCCTCGATATCTGCGAAGACAATCGCGTCGCCGACAGCATGCTGACGCGTGACGATCTCGCCGACATGGCCAGCGTCTCGAAGGACAACGCCGTCGTCGACATGATCCGCGAGGTCTTCCCGATCTATATCGATATCTGGCGCGAATTCTTCGGTCTTGTCGGCTTCCCGATGGACGACGTCATCACCGTCGCGCTCGCCATCGACCCCGATCTCGTCACCACCACCGCTCCGCTGTTTGCCGATGTCGTGATCGAAAAGGGCATCGCGCGCGGCCAAACTGTCGCCTATCGCGGACACCAGATCCTGCCCGGCGGCGATGGCCCGAAGACCACCCGGATCGGCACGGGCCTTGACGGTCGCCGCTTCCTCGAAATGTTCAAGACGACAATGGCGCGCTACGGCCGCGCTGCAGCCTGAAGGATCAGACCCATGGCCACTCCTATCCTCTATGACTGCGACCCCGGTCACGACGACGCCATTGCGCTTGTCATGGCGCATCGCTCGCCGGAAATCGAACTTCTCGGCGTTACGACGACCTGCGGCAATGCCGAACTCGAACGCACGACGGCCAATGCCATCCGTGTTCTCGACTTCCTGGGCGCAACCGATGTGCCTGTTGCCGCCGGCTGCGCCCGCCCGCTTGCCCGTCCTCTGGTTCTCGGCACGGCCGATGGCCCGAGCGGTATGGACGGTTCTCCCTACCTACCCGAGCCCAAGCGCGGCCCCATCGCCCAGCATGCCGTCGATTTCCTGGCAGAGAAGCTTGCCGCCGCAGCCGAACCCATGACCGTCGTTGCTACGGGGCCGCTCACCAATATCGGTCTGCTCGTATTGAAGCATCCCGACGTCTTGTCCAAGATCAAGGAACTGATCTGGATGGGCGGCGTCTTCTATCGCAAGAGCGAGATCATCACGCCGACGGAATTCAACGCCTTCTGCGATCCGGAATCACTGAAGATCGTGCTCGACAGCGGCGTGCCGATTACGATGGTCGGTCTGGATGTCACCATGCAGGTGCTGATCGAGGCCGAACAGTATGAGGAGCTTGGCAAGATCGACACGCAGCTCGGCAAGCTGGTGATGGACTGGCTGCGTTTCTATGAGAAACTGCACCGCAACTCGATGGGCGTCGGCGGCGCCATGCACGACCCGCTCGCGCTCGCCCTCGTAATCGATCCGACGCTGGTGCGCACCAAACCCGTTCACATCGGCGTCGACCTCAATGGCACCTACACATTCGGCGCAACCGTTGCCGATTTCTGGAAGGAGCGCGGTGAGCCGGACAATGCACGCATTGCCTACGAGGTGGATGCCGACCGATTCTTCAAGCTGATGTTCGATCTTCTGAGGTAACGCGGCTACGGACGTCAACATGGAGACAAAAGCATGACAGGGCTGGTTCTCAAGGATATCCGCAAGTCCTACGGTGCGGTGGACGTGATCCACGGCATCGATCTCGACATCAAGCAGGGCGAGTTCATCGTCTTCGTCGGCCCGTCCGGCTGCGGGAAGTCGACGCTGTTGCGCATGATCGCCGGTCTGGAGGAGATCACCGGCGGTGACATGACGATCGATGGCGAGCGCGTCAACGACGTGCCGCCCTCCAAGCGCGGCATCGCCATGGTGTTCCAGTCCTACGCGCTCTACCCCCACATGACCGTCTACGACAACATGGCCTTCGGCATGCGGATCGCCGGCGAGAGCAAGGAGGAGATCGACCGCCGCGTGCGCTCGGCCGGCGAAATCCTCCAGCTCACGAAGTATCTCGACCGCCTGCCCAAGGCGCTCTCGGGCGGCCAGCGCCAGCGCGTCGCCATCGGCCGCGCCATCTGCCGCAACCCGAAGGTCTTCCTGTTCGACGAGCCGCTGTCGAACCTCGACGCTGCCTTGCGTGTCGCCACCCGCATCGAGATCGCCAAGCTCAACGAGCAGATGGCCGATACGACAATGATCTACGTGACGCATGACCAGGTGGAGGCAATGACGCTCGCCGACCGCATCGTCGTGCTCTCGGCCGGTCATATCGAGCAGGTCGGCCCGCCGCTGGAGCTTTACGAGCGTCCCGCCAACCTCTTCGTCGCCCGCTTCATCGGCTCGCCGGCGATGAACATCATTCCGGCGAAGATCACGGCGGCGGGTGCGGCGACCTCGGTCGAACTGACGGGCGGCCGCGTCTCCAGCGTCGATATCGCGACGGCCGCCTCCGAAGTCGGCAAGACCGCAAGCTTCGGCGTGCGGCCGGAGGATCTTCAAATCTCGACCGGCGACGACTTCCTGTTCGAAGGCACGGTGTCGATCGTCGAGGCGCTCGGCGAGGTGACGCTGCTCTATATCGATGGCCTCGTTGCCAACGAGCCGATCATCGCCAAGATCCCCGGCATCCTCGACATCAAGCGTGGCGAGAAGGTGCGTTTCACGGCGGAGAGGGCCAAGCTCCACCTCTTCAATGCGGCGGGGCAGAGCTATCGCTTGCCCCCGCTTGAAGCAATGTAAACCACGCGGTGGTGGCGCGAGAGTTGAGCAATCGAGAGCGTTTGGCATGATCTTCGACTATTGCGTTATCGGGGGTGGTATTGTCGGCCTCGCAACTGCCATGCGACTTCTCGAAACCAGGCCGGGCAGCAGTCTCGTTGTCCTGGAAAAGGAAAATCGGCTCGCGAAGCATCAGACCGGGCACAACAGCGGCGTCATCCATGCCGGCATCTACTACCCGCCGGGAAGCCTGAAGGCAGAACTTTGCCGCAAAGGCTCTGTGGCAACCAAAACATTCTGTGCTGAAAATGGCATCCGTTTCGATGTTTGCGGCAAGCTCCTTGTCGCGACATCCGCTGCCGAAGTTTTAAGGATGGAGGCACTCTACGAACGCTCGAGACAAAACGGCATCGAGGTTGCAAGGGTTGGTGCCGAGGAATTGAAAGAGCGGGAACCGAATGTCCGTGGTCAGGGCGCACTTCTTGTTCCCTCTACCGGTATCGTCGACTATTCCGAAATATGCCGCGCCATGGGCTGCCGTATCGAGGCCCTAGGCGGCGAGATCCACTTGTCGACCCGGGTATCCGGCATCCGCGAGACGGCGGCCGCCGTGGATATAGACTGCGAAGGCAAAAGCTGGCGGGCGAAAAAACTGATCGTGTGCGGCGGGCTGCAATCGGACCGGTTGGCGATGTCGGCCGGCCTCTCGATCGACCATCGCATCATCCCATTTCGCGGCGAATACTACCGCCTCTCGCCCGAGAAGAGCGCCATCGTCCGCCACCTCATATACCCCATCCCCGACCCGGCCTTGCCGTTTCTGGGCATACATCTCACGCGCATGATCGATGGCGGCGTGACGGTGGGGCCGAATGCGGTCATCGGTTTTGCGCGCGAAGGGTATCCACGTCTTTCCGTTGATCTTTCCGACACGGTCGATATCGTGCGCTTTCCCGGGTTCTGGAAAACCGCTTTTTCCCATCGAAAGTCGGCCCTTCAGGAATTCCGAAACTCCTTCTGGAAGGCCGGGTATCTGAAGGAATGCCAGAAGTACTGCCCAAGCCTCGACCTGGGCGACCTTCTTCCATATGAGGCCGGTATCCGCGCGCAAGCGGTGCACAAGGACGGCACCCTGATCCACGACTTCCTCTTCGCCGAAACGGACAGGATGCTGCATGTCTGCAATGCCCCGTCCCCCGCGGCCACCTCGGCCTTGCCGATCGCAGAAATGATCATCTCGCGCATGGCGGCCCGCTAGGCAGGCCGCCGAACGCGCGTCGGCTATCGCATCATCGCCGGCACATTGCCGCCATCGACCGTGATGACGGCCCCTGTCGAAGTGCGGGCGGTGGCAAGGTGAAGGACAGCATCGGCGACGTCGTTTGCGGTAACCTCACGCTGAAGCAGGTTGCCGCGCATGTAGACCTCGGGTGTGACACCGCGTGCCTGGGCCCGCTCTTCGACCATCGCATCGGTCATGAGGCGCGTTCTGATCCGGTCGGGATTGACGGCGTTGACCGTAATCCCGTCCGCGGCATGTTCCAGCGCATATTGGCGCATCAATGCCATCAAGGCCGCCTTGGAGGTGCCATAGGGACCAAAGTCCGATCCCGGATTGACCGCCTGTTTGCTGACATTGAAAACAATCGAACCACCGGTCTTCTGCTTGCGCATCACTTTCACCGCTGCGCGGGCGATATAGTGATGGCTCCAGAAATTCAGGTCGAAGGCGGCCTTGAAAGTGCTGTCGGCAACATCGAGCAGTGCGCCCTGGAAAGCCGCTCCGGCATTGGAGACCAGAATATCGATCCCGCCATAGGTCTCGGCTACCTTTGCGATCGCGTCAACGGCCGCTTTCTCATCCGTCAGGTCGCAGGCAACGGCAAGCGCGCCGAGACGCCGCGCCTCACTCTCGGCACGGTCCGCGTCGACATCGATCAGGGCCACTTCTGCACCCTGTGCACGGAGAGCTTCCGCGACGGCAAGCCCGAGGCCGCCGGCTCCGCCGGTGACAACCGCGACCTGGCGTGTCAGAGGCTTCTCGACCTGCTTGGCCAGCTTCACCTGCTCCAGCGACCAATATTCGATATCGAACAGGTCTTCTTCGGAAAGCGCCTCGAACCTGTCGATCCCCTCAGCGCCTCGGATGACCTCGATGGTGGCTTCGGCAACGTCGGCACATATCCGCGCCGCCTTCTGCGTCGGGCCAGCAGCAAACAGGCCAATACCCTCGATATAGAAGACCCGCGGCATCGGATCGAGCATTGTCTTGCCGCCGCCGCAGCGGGCATTGTTGCGCTCGAAATAGGCCTTGTAGTCGGAGATGTAGGCCGAGACCGCAGCGGTCACCTTCTCACCCCACGTTTCAAGCTCGTTGGCCTGCGGCGCCGGAAGCGCGATGCCGAACCGCTTGATATGGATGACATGTTCGGGCGTCGCATTCCCGCGCCGAACGAGATCCGCGACATTCGGAGCGCCGCAGAAATCCAGGATGCGATCGTTGGCGCGACGTTCGAGCACGAAGCGCCGGAAACGCCCCTCCTCCTGTCCCGGCAGCGCGATCGCGCCGCGCAGGATCGGCGCAATATCGGAAACGGATGCAAGCGGCTCCGCCTTTGCAATGAAGCGTCCGAACGGAGAGGCCTCGCCCTCGGCAATGCGCTTTTCCGCCCGGTCGATGGCCGCGATCATGTTTTCGTAAGCTTCGCGTGGATCGTCGGACCAGGTGAAGATGCCATGCTTCAACAGGATCATGCCGGGTGCATCCGGTCGTTTGGAAAACGCTTCGAGGCAGGCCTTCGAAAGATCGAAGCCCGGCATCACATAGGGCACGATGATCATCTCGGGAAACAGTTCCCGGATGATTGCTTCACCGTTCGGCTGGTTCGTCAGGGCGACGATCGCGTTGGCATGGGTGTGATCGACATGCTTGAACGGCAGGATGGCGTGAAGGATTGCCTCGACCGACGGGTTGGGTGCAGCAGGGTCGAGCAGAAGACGGCGCTGCAGCATGACCATATCGTCATCGCTCAGTGTCTCGTATTCGACCATGGCCTTCAGCGGCGCGAGGCGAAGTGCCGGAAGACCCGCGGGCTCGATCTTGCCCATGTCCCAGCCGCTGCCCTTGACGCAAAGAACCTCGACTGCTGTACCGTCATGGTCGATCAGCGTGGTCTTGACCGACGTATTGCCGCCGCCGTGCAGCACCAGCTGAGGCACCGAGCCGAGAAGGCGTGTCGTATAGGTTCGGATTGCAACATCACGATTCACGCCTGCCTGCTCATAAGCACCGACGACTGCATCAAACTCCGCTTGCGACCATTTCGACTGCATAAGAACTCCCTTGCGGACGACGTACGCGCCCTGTCAGCGGGGCAAAGTCGCAACGCGCCATCCCCAAATCAACTCGAATTACAATTGCCATCATGTTATGACATTAGTCAATGGACCATGTCGCATGGTTGATCAACTCTGCAATTCGTGTCAGTCAATCGCGGAGACCTCACTGGAAACGCTTCATGAAACGGGACGACCTCGCGCCGACTGCGCAACCAACTCCGGCGGAATTCGACGATGCCGTCGTGTGGGCGACGTGGCTCTACTACGAGGATCAACTCACCCAGAACGAGATTGCAAAACTTCTGGGCGTTTCGCGTGCGACCATCGTCAATTACCTCCAGGAAGCGCGAAAACGCGGGATCGTGCGCATTCTGATGAATGCGGAAGTGGCCACCCGCACGGACATTTCCCGCAGGCTCGCGGAACGATACGGCCTCGAACAGGTCATGGTGCTTCCAGGTACGGAGGATAAAAGCCCGACGGCGATGCTCAAGGCGCTCGGCGCCGGCGGCGCCCGCCTGATCGAACGCCTGACGAAGCCCGGCGATACGATCTGCGTTTCCTGGGGACAAACGGTTCTCGCCGTCGCAGAAGCCCTCGATCTGCCGCGCCCGCTTGAAGGGCTGAGCGTGGTGCAGGTCACCGGCGCGTCGACCGGCAACAAAGCATTCTCGGCTGAATTCTGCACCGCCATCATGGCGCGCAATCTGGGAGCCGTCAGCGTCAATATGGTGGCTCCCGCGGTGTTGAGCTCGGCAGGATTGCGGGATGCGCTGATGGCCGAACCGGTGCTGCGCCGCCAGTTCGAACGCATAGGCCAAGCCGATCTGATCGTGTTCGGCGTCGGCGCGCTGGGGCCCGACAGCACGATGCGCATCGCCGATGTCACCGACAATACCGAGATCGATGAATATGCCGCAGAAGGCGCGGTCGCGGTGCTCATCTGCCGGTTCCTCGACAATATGGGCCAGCAGATCACCCGCGATTTCGACAGTCGGGTCATCGGCATCGAGCTTGACGAGTTGCGCAGACTGCCGCGCCGCCTGTGCGTGGCCGGCGGCGCCAACAAGACGGATGCGATCCGCGCCGTCCTGAAGGGCGGCTATGCCACCCATCTCGTCACCGACATGGCGTCCGCCGAGCAATTGCTTCGGGACTAGGGCGGCGGCAGGCGCCGCCCTATGAGCCGCTGTCATGCAGCCTTGCGCGGGGCGCTGTTCATGAAGGCCAGCGTTTCATCGAACGAGCGGATGCCCGCATCCGAGCCCAGACCGGTGGCGACGAGCGCAGCACTCGCCTGTGCAAAATTCAGCGCTGTCGTAAGATCCATCTTGTGGTGAAGCGCCGTGATGTAACCGGCATCGAAGGCGTCGCCGCAGCCGGTCGTGTCGACCACCTCGATTTCGAAAGCCCGCTCGCGCACGACGGCGCCCGCCGCATCCATGAAGCAGACGCCATCTCCCCCGAGCGTGAAGACGCAATGCTTCACGCCGCGATCGAGGAAGAACCGCCCGGCACTTTCAACATCGGCCGCACCGGAAATCTGCTTGGCCTCCTCGATGGACGGCATGAAATAATCGATATGCGGGAACAGCGGCTCGATGAGGCCGAGCGTGCCATCATTGGCGCCAAGCAGGTCGAAGGTTGTGATGCGACCACGCTGCTTGGCCGCGGCCAGTAGCCTGCGGCTCGGTTCGCCGTCGAGTTTTGCCAGAAGCCCCGTACCGCCGAGATGCACGATGGGCGCGGCCAGCACCGCATCGAGGCGGTCGGCAGGAACGTCGAAATGGTCCGATGCGCCGCGGGCGTGCAGCGCGGGACGATCGCCGTTGCGGCGAATGTTCAGGATGGTGGCTGACGTCGGCACGCCCTTGAGGCGCTGCATTTCCGTGGTATCGACCCCGAAGCGCTGCAAGGTGGCCAGAACGAAATCGGCTTTTTCATCCTCGCCGACGGCGCCGACCGCCAGGCAGTTCAGTCCGAGCTTCGCCAGATCGACGACCGTTCCACCCGCCGTACCGGCAACCGTCAGACGGATCTCGTCGATGAATTCGACATTGCCGCCTTCCGGTATCGCATCGACCGGCCGACCAAGCACGTCCAGAATGTAAAGCCCGACGACGGAAACATCATGAGCCACGAAAACCTCCCATTTTCAAATATATTCACCCGCGATTGCGCAGCGTGAAGATCGTGCCGGCGATCAGGATGAACAGGCCGACGATAAAGAGCTGCAACGTGCTGGGAATGCCGACAAAGATCAGGACGTTGCTGACGAGGGTGATGAGCAGAACGCCAAGGAGCGTCCCGATCACCGAGCCGGATCCGCCCGTGATGCGCGCCCCGCCCAGAACCACGGCTGCAATGATTTCGAGCTCCATACCGGCGAGATCGAAGGGGTTCGCCAACCGGTTGCTCGCGACATGAACGACACCGGCGACGCCCGCCAGCAGGCCCGCATAGGCGAAAACGAAGACGCGCACAGTGAAGAGCTTGATGCCGAGCCGCTCGGCGATCTGCGGATTGCCGCCGACCGCGAAGATGGCGCGCCCCATCAGTGTCCGCTCGAGGATGAACCACGTCACGAGGGCGGCGACGGCAAGCACCAGCACCGTCGCCGGCAAGGCCGAGGCGACCCCATTCGACGAAACATGGGTGTAGAGCGACGCCTTGCCCAAATTGTCCATCGCCGCCGGAATGTTCATGAACAGCGCAGTGCCGACGAAGGTCAGCAGGAAGCTGCGATAAACGTATTGCGTGCCGATCGTGACGATGAGCGATGGCGCGCTGAGCTTGTGCACCAGAAGGCCGTTCAGTGCGCCGAGCCCGGCACCACCGGCTGCGGCGATGACGAGAATGGCCACCAGCGGCATATCAGGCGCGACATTGATGACGAGCATCGTCAGCGCATACATGACGAATGCGGCAATGGCGGTGAACGAGACGTCGATACCGCCCGCGGCGAGAACCACGAGCACGCCCATGGCAAACAATCCGCGCACCACGGAGGCGCGCAGGATATCCACCAAATTGCTCATCTGCAGGAAATCGGGATTGGCGATGATGACGACAACGCATGTCGCCACCACGAGCATGAGTGTGAACAGTTCCGGGCGCGCACCCAGAATGTCCCACAATCGCCGACCGAGGCTCCGTTGCTGATCACTTGCACCGGAAACGGAAATCGCGTCGCTCATCAGATGGTTTCCTTCGTATGTCCGGCCATGGCGCGATAGATGCTGTCTTCATTGAGGTACACGGCACTGTCGTCGGAAATGATCCGGCCCTGGCGCATGATGAGAATGCGGTCGCAGTTCTGCAGCAGTTCGGGCAGGTCGTCGCTGATGATGATGACCGACATGCCGCCATCGGCGAGCCGCTGGATAATGCGGAAGATCGTGTCCTTCGATCCGACATCTACGCCCACCGTCGGGCCATGCAGGATCAGAAGCCGCGGATCGATGGTCAGCCAACGACCGATGAGAACGCGCTGCTGGTTGCCGCCCGAAAGGGATTGCACCGGCGCCGAGACTTCAGGCGCGACGATCTGGAGATCACGTACACTTTCCTCGGCGGTGCGGCGTGCCCTGCCGGCACTGATAATGCCGAAAGCATTCTTCAGGCGATCCAGGATCGGCAGCGTGATGTTGTCCTGGATCGGCTTCTCCAGGAACAGACCTTCAGTCAGTCGGTCCTCCGGCACGTAACCGATGCCGTGGCCGATCGCCTCGGCAGCCGATTGCGGCGCAATCGTCTTGCCGTCCAGCCGGATCGTGCCATGAGAAGCGGGTGAAATACCGGCCAGTGCAAGAGCAAGCTCGTTCCGGCCGGAATCGAGCAGGCCGGTAATGCCGAGAATTTCGCCACGACGGAGTTCGAAGGTCGCATCCGCGAAGGCGACGCCCTTGGAAAGGCCTTCGACCTTGAGCAGCACGTCACCCAGTTTCGGGTCGGTGCGGTAACGCGTTTCGCTGATCTCGCGGCCCGTCATCCAATGGCTGAACTTGGCCTTGCTGTGCGTGGCGACGTCCAGCTCGGTCACCTTCATACCATCGCGCATGATGACGGCTCGCCCGCCGATCTGTTTGCATTCATCGAGCTTGTGCGTGACAAAAAGCACGGCGACGCCGCGCTCCTGAAGGCGGGCGACGACCTTGATCAGGTTCTCGACCTCCTGCCGGGTGAGCGAGGTGGTCGGTTCGTCCATGATGACCAACCGCGCATCGGATGCGATCGCACGCGCGATGGCGACGAGCTGCCGGGTGGCGAGCGGCAAAGTGTCCGTGCGCCGCGTCAGGAAACTGCGGTCTGTCGGCAAGTGCACGTCTGCCAGCGCCCGGCGCGCCGTCGCATGCAGCGTAGCGAGATCGAGGCGCCGGGCAAGGCGCCCGGACGACGCCACAAGCTGCTCCGTAAAGGCAACGTTTTCGGCAACCGAAAGATTGGGAAGCAGGGAGAGATCCTGATAGACCGTCTCGATACCGGCGCCCAAGGCGCCGATCGCGCCGAGATCGCCGGCAACGGCACCAGTCGGCTTGCCGTCTATCAGGATTTCCCCCTCGTCGGCCTTCTGCGCGCCCGAGAGGATTTTGATCAGCGTGCTCTTTCCGCAGCCGTTCTCGCCCATCAGATGATAGATTTTGCCGGCCTCGATGGTCAGGCTGACGTCCTTGAGGGCGCGCACGCCGCCAAAGGATTTCTTGACGTTCCTGATCTCGAGGAAGGGCGGTTTTTCGGCCGATGCTGATGGCGGGACGGCATTCATCGAGAAATCCTGAACGGCTTAAGACTGAAAGGCGCGACAATGCGGACGCGGCGACTGAAGCCGCCGCGTCCGCACACGATCTTAGAACGGGTAGTTCTTGTAGTTGGACTTATCGACATCAACCCAGGCCTGGCCCTGGATGATGATGCCCTTGCCCGGACCCTTGGTGACAGTCATCTTGTTGTAGCCGGTCACGCCGAGATCCATGCCGTCCTTGATCTCTTCGCCCTTCAGGACGAGATCGGCGACCTTGTTCATGACATAGCCGGCATCCTTCGGATCCCAGAAGAAGATCTGGTCGACAGCACCGGTTTCGAGATACGGACCGGTGTCTTTCGGCAGGCCGAGACCGTAGACGCAGGTCTTGTCCTGAAGACCGGCTTCCTCGACCGCACGGCCGATGCCGATGACGTCGATAGCGGAAGAACCCTGGAAGCCCTTGATGTCAGGGTATTTGCGCAGGATTTCCTTGGCCTTTTCATAGGCGCGGTTAGCGTCGTTGAAGGATTCGTTCTTCTCGGCAACCAGTTCCATTTCCGGATACTGCTTGGCATTTTCCGCACCGGCATCGACCCACTGATTATGCGTGAGACTGCCGAGCGAGCCGACGAAGCTCGACCACTTGCCGGACTTGCCCATGCACTCGGCCAGCTTTTCGTTGATGCGCGCACCGAAGGCCTTGTTGTCGAAGGCTTCGATGTCGACATCGGTGTTCACGAGGCTGTCGCCTTCGTGGGTGATGACCTTGATGCCGCGCTGGGAAGCACGACGCAGAACACCTTCGAGGGCCGAGGGGTCCATCGGAACGACGGCGATTGCCGAGACGTTCTTGGCGACCAGGTCTTCAATGATGCGGGTCTGCTGGGCAGCGTCCGCCTTTGCCGGGCCGATCTGGCTGGCGTCGACGCCCGGATTGTCCTTGCCATAGGCGTCGACGCCCTCGTTCATGCGAATGAACCAGTTTTCACCGGTTACCTTCACCACGGTAACGATCGTCGGCTTGTCTTCGGCATGCGCCGCGCCGATTGCCATGAGGCCTGCCAGCACGGTGCCGGCTGCGAGTTTCGAGATCATGCTCATACGTCTCCTCCGTTTAAGTGAGCAAATTCACGTCTCCCCTCCCCGTCTCGCCAAATGGCAGATGCGGTTGCGGGATTTGGTATCGCGAGCGCCCGAGGGCGATCGCCGCCGGAAACCGGCTAGCGACTGGGTTTGAGCCAGATGCCGAGATTTACGCGCGCCGATGCCAGAAGCATGAGCAGCAGCAGGCCCCAGGCCAGATCCCGGAAGAAGTTCGAGATGTTCATGAAGTTGAACAGGCTGGAGAGGATCTGGAGGGCGGTCGACGCCAAAAGCACGCAGATGACCTTACCGTGACCGCCCTCGGGCTTAACTCCGCCAAGAACAGCGATCAGGATGGCGATCAGGACGTAGGAGCTGCCATAGTCCCACTTCACCGATGAATTGCGCGCGGCAATGATGATACCGGCAACCGACGCCAGAACACCGCAGATCGTGTAAGTCACCAACAGCATGCGCCGCTCGTTGATGCCGCCATAACGGGCCGCTTTTGCGTTGCTGCCGAGCAGCATCAGTTGCACGCCGAAGCGGGTGTAAATGAGGCTGAATCCAAGCGCTGCCGCGATGACCAGGAAGAGGGCGAAGCAGAGCGGAATGCCGAAGACGGGCAGATTCCCGAAGTCGTCAAGCGGTTCGATATAGCCCATACCGACGGCTGAGCCATTGGTCAGATAGATCGCAAGCCCCGTGAAGAGAAGCTGCGTGCCGAGCGTGGCGATCAGCGGTGTCAGGCCTGCATAGGCGATGATCATCCCGTTGAGAAAACCACCGGCGAGGCCGATCACCAGCGCCAGAGCGGCGAATGTCCAGGAAAAGAGCAACGGATCGTCGGCCACCGGGACAAGCGTTCTGGCAATGCCGAACGCCACGATACCGGCGAGGTTGGCGAGCGCGATGCCGGAGAGGTCGATGCCGCCGTTTCCGGACACCATGGCCAGCATCACGCCAAGGGCAAGCAAACCGAGCTCCGGAACCTGGGCCGCCATAGACTGCAGGTTATAGCTGTCAAGGAAACCGCGCCCGGCCAGGAACGCACCGGCGACCAGGACGATGCCATTGATGGCTGCCAGAAAAAGCGTCTGCCGATCCAGTCGCAAACTCATTATCGATCCTCCTCCATGAGCTTCCAGCCCGAGTTGCCATGCCTCCATAGTCTTCCGCGTGCCGTCAGATCATCATGCTCTGACATTTGTCAGATAGTAGTGGCGCTTGTCAATAGCTCGATGAAACCGCTGCCGAAGTTCCGCCAAAGCCACAAGGATGCTGAAAACTCAGCCTTTCCGAGCGAAGCGATCCCTCAAGCTGCCGGGCCACATGCTCACCGCTCTACATATGACAATCGAATTTCGTCATCTGTCGTTCTCCTGTGTTGACATTTGTCTAACAACTTATGTTATTTGTAAACCCGAAATCAGAAAGTTTCGTCGGGCCACCGAGGAGGAGCGGGTTGCCATGGCAGTGCAGGACAATTCCCACCGGACCCCTTCGTCGCGTCTTGTCGGCGACGCAGTGCCACACCGCCGGACGGATGTCCGGCATGGCGCATACGAGCGGAAAACATGAAGAGAGGGTTCGCACCCGGTCGCGCGAGCGTTCAAGGTTGGCAGATGTTCGGGTTTTATAAACTCGCGAAGTTCAAGGAGTTTCCATGCAGCGTTTCATCAACGATCCTAACCTCGTGGTCGAGGATACGGTCAAAGGCTTCGTAAAAGCGCATTCGGACATCGTGCGCCTTGCGGAGAACCCGCGCGTCGTCGTCGCAAAGAATGCCCCATTTGCCGGCAAGGTCGGCGTTGTGACGGGTGGCGGCTCCGGCCATGAGCCGGCCTTCATCGGTTATACCGGCAAAAACATGCTGGATGCGGTCGCCGTCGGCGAACTCTTCTCGTCGCCCACTGCGAAAAGCTTCCATGATGCCATCCGCGAAGCCAATGGCGGCAAGGGCGTCGTCGTGCTCTACGGCAACTATGCCGGCGACAATATGAACGTGAAGATGGCAACGAAACTCGCCACCAAGGACGGGATCGAGGTCGCAACCGTCGTTGCCAACGACGACGTCTGCTCCGCGCCTCCGGCGGAGCGTGAAAAGCGCCGCGGCGTGGCCGGTGAGATCTTCATGTGGAAGATTGGCGGTGCCAAGGCCGCGACCGGCGCCAGCCTCGAAGAGGTCCGCGTCACCGCGCAGAAGGCCATCGACAATTGCCGCTCGATCGGCGTCGGCCTCGGGCCTTGCACGCTACCGGCGGTCGGCCATCCGAATTTCCAGATCGAGCCAGGCACGATGGAAGTCGGCATCGGCCACCATGGAGAGCCGGGCGTGCGCGTCGAAAAGCTCAAGACAGCCGAAGAGGTCGCCAAGGACATGGTCAAGATCGTGCTCGACGATCACAACCTGCCGGAGGGCACCGAGGTCGCCGTGCTCGTCTCGGGCCTGGGCGCGACGCCGCTCAACGAGCTCTACATCCTCAACGATACGATCGAGAGCGAGATTTCGGCGCGTGGCCTGACGATCGTGAAGACGTGGATCGGCAACTACTTCACGTCGCTGGAAATGGTCGGCGCGACGCTGACCGTCATGGCGCTCGATGACGAACTCAAGACGCTGCTCGACGTCGAGACGCGTTGCACGATCATCCTGTAACGGAGGAAGACAAGATGCAGACTTTCGACAATGCTTCCGCCGGCGCCATCGTTGTGTCGATGGCTGAACGGATCGTCGAAAACCGCGCCTATCTCAGCGAGATCGACGGCAAGATCGGCGACGGCGACCACGGCGTGAACATGGCCAAGGGCTTCGGAATGGCGGCCGAGCGCCTGAAGGGCAAGGACGCCTCGCTCGCCCAGTCTCTCGACACGCTGGGCACCGTTCTGATGACGGAGATCGGCGGCTCGATGGGCCCCCTCTATGGCGTCATGTTCACGGAATTCGCCGAAACCATCGAAGGCGCCGAAAAGGTCGACGCCGCAGCCTACAGCAGGATGCTGCATGCCGGCCTTGCCGGCATCCAGTCGATCGGATCGGCCAAGGTTGGCGACAAGACGCTGCTCGACACCCTGGTACCCGCGGTCGAAGCCTTCGACGCGGCGACGGCGGACGGCAAGTCGTTCGGCGAGGCGCTTGAGGCGCTCGTCGCGGCAGCCGAGGCTGGCCGCGACTCGACGATCAATCTTGTGGCCAAGATCGGCCGTGCCAGCCGCCTGGGTGAACGATCGCTTGGCGTATTGGATGCCGGCGCCACCTCCTGCGCCATCATTCTCAAGGAACTGTCCGACGGCGCACGCGTCCGGCTTGCCTGAGACAGGCGCAAAGTTCCTCCCAGGATGCGCGGCCTGTCAATCGTGACGGGTCGCGCACCGCTTTTTTGCCAAGGCATGTTGCAAACCGGCGGCGTTGCTTTCATGGTCGCCGCCTGATGGGGGACCGGCGAAACCGATGGCATTGAAGACTTCCGCACCGCGCAAGGGCGGCCCCGGCCGGGGCAATGGACCGGACGGCATCGAGACGATTCCGCTGCGCTATGGCGATGACCCCTATGTCTGGGCCTGCTGGCTCTATTACGAAGACGGCATGACGCAAGGCGAGATTGCCGAGGCGATGGGAGTGTCGCGGGCCACCGTCAACAGTTACCTGGCCGACGCCCGCGAGAAGGGTATCGTCAATATCTCCATCGAGCCCGCCCGTCTCGCCTCACTCACCATCGCCCAGGAACTGAAACGCCATTTCGGCCTGGCCGACTGCCTCGTCGTGCCCAACGACGACGATACCCGCCCGCTGATCGGTAGGCTCGGGGCCGCAGGCGCGCAGGCGCTCTCCAAGATGATCAAATCCGGCGACACGATCGCCGTCGCCTGGGGGCGCACGATCCTCTCCGTCGGCGAACATCTGGAGATGGGTGCCTTGCAGGACGTGACCGTCGTACAGGCGACGGGCGGCACCACCGCAAGCTTCGCCTATACGCCGGAACTGACGACCGCTGCCGTCGCACGAGCGATCTCCGCGCGTTGCGTCAACATCACCGCCCCCGCCGTCGTAGCGTCGTCGCAAATACACGACCTGCTGCTGGCCGAACCCGTGATCCGCGAGCAGTTCGACACGCTGGCGCGCGCCAATCGCATCGTCTTCGGCATATCGTCGCTGCGCCCCAATTCGACGATCCACACCAGCGGCTTCTTCGAATCCGTACCACTGCAACATTATCTCGCCAAGGGCGCCGCCGGCGTTCTCGCCGGTCGGTTCATCGACGAACGCGGCCGTCCCGTCGCGGGCCCGCTCGACGATCGTACCATCGGTATCTCGCTCGAGATGCTGCGCGGCATCGGTACCCGTGTCGCCGTGGCCGGCGGCTTCGACAAGGTGCCGGCGCTGCTTGCGGCGTTGCGCGGCGGTTATGCCAATGTGCTGGTCACGGACGCGGCGACCGGCGCCGGCATCCTGCGCGCCGATGGTGTCACCAGCCTCGACGGCAAGCTCCTGCAGCGCCAGAAGAGCACGCCGGTTGCCAATAGCTATCGCACTCACGTCAAGAAGTTCCTTAACAATCCCAATGACGTGGTCGAGGAGATGCTCGACGGCCTGATTGCCTCGCACAAGCCTTATCTGCAAACGGTCGGCAATTCTCGTCGGGCACTCGTTGCGCGCAACGGCCCGCGGCCCGGCAAGGTCGGCCTCGTCATCGGCGGCGGCACGGGGCATGAACCCTGTTTCGTCGGCTATGTCGGCAAGGGCCTTGCCGACGCTGTGGCGCTCGGCAACATCTTCTCGTCGCCCCCACCCGACCCCATCGTCAAATGCGCAATGGCGGCCTCGGGCGGCGCGGGCGTGCTGTTCGTCTACGGCAACTATGCCGGCGACGTGATGAATTTCGAGATGGCCGCCGAGCTTGCCGAAGAACGGGGCATTCCGATCCGCACAGTACTGACGACCGACGACATCGCCTCGTCGCCCGTCGAGGACAAGGAGGGACGCCGCGGCGTGGCCGGCAACTTCTTCGTTTTCAAGATCGCCGGGGCAGCGTGCGATCTCGGCATGACGCTCGACGAATGCGAGGCAATCACCCGCAAGGCGAACGACCGCACATATACGGTGGGCGTCGCGCTTGAATCCTGCTCGATGCCGCAGACACGGCGGCACAATTTCGAGATCGGCCCTGACGACATGGAGCTCGGCATGGGCATCCATGGCGAGCCCGGCGTGTCGCGCGAGCGGCTGCGCACCGCCGACGAGATCGTCGATGCGATTATGGACAACATCTTCAAGGAGATGAAGGTGGAGGCGGGCGACAAGGTGGCGGTTCTCGTCAACTCCTTCGGCGCCACGCCGCTGATGGAACTCTACATCCTCTATCGCCGGGTGGAACAGCGGCTCGCCGCCAAGAATATCGAGATCGAGGCCAACTGGGTCGGGCACTATTGCACCTCGCTCGACATGGTGGGCGCCTCGATCTCGATCCTGCATCTCGACCGCCAGCTGACCCATCTGCTGCACCATCCGTGCCAGACGGCGATCCTGACCATTAATGCGCCGGAGACGGACAAAGCGGCACAGGGCTGAGGCCGCTTGCGTCCAAGGGAGGAAGACATGTCGGAAACTGCCGCACGTATGCTGGCCCGGATCTTCGAACGGATGGCCGACGTCATCGAAGCGGAAAAGGATCACCTTTCTGAATTGGACGGCGCCATCGGCGATGGTGACCATGGCATCACCATGTCGATCGGCTTCAAGGCGGTGACTGCGGCATTGGCCGCGCTTGATCTTGATGCCGCGAGCCCTTCGGATGTGATGTCGACCGCGGCTAGCGGCTTTCTCGATGCCGTCGGCGCTTCCACCGGCCCACTTTACGCGACGGGCTTCCGCCGCGCCGCTCAAGCACTTGTCGGCTGCCACCAACTGGACCTCCCAGCCTTCCGCGACATGCTGGTCGCTATCTCCGAAGGCATCCGCGATCGCGGCAAGGCGCAGCGTGGCGACAAGACGATGCTCGACGTCTGGCTGCCTGCCGCAGAGGCCGCGACAGCGGCGGTCGCCAACAATCGTTCGGCGCCGGACTTTTGGAAGGACGTTAACGCCGCCGCCGAAAACGGCGCTGCTGCGACCGCCACGATGATCGCCACGAAGGGCCGCGCCGCCCGCTTGCGCGAGCGCTCGCTCGGCCATGCAGACCCCGGCGCGGTATCCGCAACATTGCTGATCAAAACGATGGCCGGCGTTGAACTTTTTGAGTAGTTTTCACCACCATACTTGTCGTGAACTGGCTCTTGAGGCCGTACGAACCGACTTGCAATTTTCCGAACCTTAATGTGTTCGATGCTGCTTGCCCCCCCGGTCTGCAGGAGTTTCAAGGAGCATCGACGAAGAGACTTGCGGATCGCATTGCTCCCGCTGTTAGTATTGTGGAGCGATGTTGTTTTTTCCGGGTATAGAACGTCGAAAGCCCCCGTGCATTTCTGCGACGGGGGCTTTTTGTTTGGTTGCGGGGGCAGGATTTGAACCTGCGGCCTTCAGGTTATGAGCCTGACGAGCTACCGGGCTGCTCCACCCCGCGTTACCCGGTTTTTGCCGAAGGCAAGATACCGTGACGGCGCTGCCGTCGTG
>NZ_QWBU01000017.1 GCF_003432075.1 Shinella sp. WSJ-2
GGGTGAGGAGACTTCCCTGGTCGCAGGCTGCTGTTTCTCTCCCGCCGCGCGATCATCGTTAACGCCGTCTTCTAGGGGCATAAAATTTGTCGGGTCTAATATGTAGACGCTGCTTAAATTCTGACTTGGAGCCTCGGTGTCATGCACACAAGGAGTATGCGCTGCTTTCTATCCGCTTTGACTTGATCTGAACCCGTCATCTTGGTTTCCATGCAGAACTGAGCCGGCGCGGAGTCAAATCTCAGTGGAAATCAACGTCTTGCCACTCTGTTGGGAGCATATAAATGCCTGATGGCTTCAGGTCCTGGTCTTTCTGGTCGTCTCCTGCGCGCCCTATTATGCTCACCGTTTGAACCGCACCGGGTTTGCCCGATGCTATTTCGTTTAAGTTATGCGGCCCAGGCTGGTGCGTCCAGCTTGGCGTAGTAGTTCGCCTCGGCTTCGACTGGCGGTATGTTGCCGTTGGGCTCCGGGAAAGCGACGGGTTGTTGAACCAGTCGATCCATTCGAGCGTGGCGAACTCCACGGCTTGGAAGTTCCGCCACGGTCCTCGCCGATGGGATCACCTCGGCCTTGTAAAGACCATTGATCATTTCGGCGAGAGCGTTGTCATAACCGTAGGCGACACTCCCGACAGACGGCTCGATGCCCGCCTCTGACAACCGCTCAGAATAGCGGATGGACACATATTGCGAGCCGCGGTCGCAATGGTGAACCAACCCGCCATAGTGAACTGGCCGCCGGTCACGAAGTGCCTGATCGAGGGCATCGAGCACGACGCCCGCTTGGGCAGTCCGGCTTGCCCGCAAACCGACGATGCGCGAGCGAAGGCATCGATCACGAACGCGACGTAAACGAAGCCCTGCCAAGTGGCCAAACACGTGAAATCAGAAGCCAGAGCATATTTGGCGCAGGCGCGAAGAGGTGGCGGCTCACCCGGTCGAGCGGGCAGGTGCGGCCTAGTCCGACACGGTAATTTTGACGGGTTTGCTATGGATGATGCTCTGTTGCTCCATTGCCCTCATAAGCGGTGCAGCGGGCGATGTCGTAGCCTTCTCGCTGCAACTGCCGCCAGACCTTGCGCACGCCATAGACCTGGAAGTTCTCATTGAACACCCGGCGTATCTCGCGGTTCTCCCGCTCAAGAGCCTTCATCTTCTCCGCTGCATCACTCGGCAAGCCAGCGCACTTGCCGCTGTCGACCTCGCTCTTCTTCACCCATTAGCTGAGCAGCCGATCTTGGCCGCGATAGACGAAACGGTAGCCCACCGCGATGGGTGTTCTGCCTCGTGATCCAGCACCATGCGGGTGGCACGTTAGCGGACTTCAGGTAAAAACTTGTTTTTTGTCTTGCTCATATCAGCTCCACTTTCTCAGAAGTTGAAGCCGCCCCAAACCCTGCGCGGTTCTAGTTAATACGGCAAAATGCTCTACCAACTGCGCCACAAAGCGAGAAACAATCTCTTCTGAATCTAATCAATGAGGCCTGAGCCTAGGCTCGTCCGCAGCAGGGAGCCCATGTTCGGATCGTAAATGTTCGGATGATTGCGGGTCTTCAACGGGGGGAAGGCCTGCAAGCCGAGCGCTTCGCCCACCCCGCGCAGCCTCCACGTAACAGGCGGCGTCCTCGTCATTTCAGCGGCTTTGCCTGCGGGTCGTCCTGTCGTTGAATGAATTCGGCGGGCAGCCGGAGCCGCCCGCCGCTCACGCGTTATCAGAAATCGAAGTTGGCAATATTGTCCTTGGTAAAGACGGTGCGTTCCGGTAGCAGGACGATGCCGTTGCCATCGGCTTCATAGTCGTAACCCTGCACCTTGTTGGCCGAAACCTCGACGGTGCCAACGCCGGGGATTTCCAGCTTGTCCCCGACCTTCATCGGGCCGTTCTTCAGGACATGATCGGCCACGAAGACCGAGATTTTTCCCTGCTGCGTCACATCCCACAAGCCGAAGCGCTGGATAGTGCCACGCTCGATATAGGGGCGCATGACGTTCGGCGTCGAGAAGCCGACGATGGTGACGCCATCGGCGCGCTTCAGATTTTCCGCAGCCTGCGCGGCGGCCGGCAGCGCGTTGGCGTCGGGTGCGATGATCGCATCGAGGTCCGGATAGGTCTGCAGGATGCTTTCGGCCGTCTGGAGCGACTTCTGTGCATCATTGTAGCCATATTGGGTGGTGACGATTTCCCAGCCCGGATGTTCCTTGGCGATCTTCGCCTTGGCGGCTTCCGCCCATGCGTTCTGGTCAGTCACCGTCGGGCTCGAATAGAAGAAGGCGACTTTGGCCTTTTCCTTAGTCACGCCTTCGGCCGCCATGTCGACCAGGAGGCCGCCGAGCTGTTCGGGTGTGCCTTGGTTGATATAGTAGCTGCGGCAATCCGGGTTGACGTCGCTATCCCAGGTCATGACAAGAACGCCGCGATCCATTGCGCGCTTCAGCGCCGGGCAAAGGCCGTCCGGCGAGACGGAGGAGACGATGATCGCGTTATAGCCCTGATTGACGAAGTTGTTGATGAATTGCACCTGCCCGGAAACGCTGGGCTCGGTGGGGCCGTCATAGGTGACCTTGACGCCCAGTTCCTCGCCAGCCTTCGTCGCGCCCGCGCCGCCTGACGTGAAGAAACCGACGCCCACCAGCTTGGGGATGAAGGCGATCTGGCTTTCAGCATTTGCCACGCCGGCGGCAAGTATAGTGCCGGCAAGAAGCGCGGCGGCGAGCACACGGGATTTCAATACGGTCTTGTTCATTCTCATTCTCCTCCTGAAGTGATTGTCGCCCGGGTTTGTTTCTTTTGCCGGGCGACGGCGATGAAATCGGCCAGTATTGCGCTTCCTTGACGCAATGCGACCGCGACAACCAGCAACCCTCCCGAAAGTGCGCTGGAAATCTGGCTGGGGACACCGGCCGCCTGCAGGCCCTGCTGCAGATAGCCGATGACGAAAGTGGCGATGAGCGTGCCAAGGATGGAGCCCTGGCCGCCATAGATGGAGGCGCCGCCGAGCACCGCCGCGGTAACGGCCGGCAGTAGCGTCGCCGAGCCGAGATCGACGCGCGCCGAGCCGAAATAAGCCGACATGACCAAACCAGCGATGGCGGCTGAGACGCCCGTAACGACATAGGTGATCGTCTGCACGCGGGCGACCTGGATACCGGCGAAGCGCGCTGCGTTTCCTGACTGGCCGCACAGGAAAACAGCACGACCAAATCGGGTGAAATGCAGTAGAACCACCAGCACCAATGCGAGGGCGAGGAACAGGGCGAGAGGTGCCGGCAGGCCGAGGAATTCGGCATAGCCGAAGGCATTGAAGGCCTCCGGGAAGTTGCCGATGCCTTCGTAACCGCCTGCGCCGACAAGACCGGAGGCGACCGTCGCCGTTCCCTGGAAGAGATACAGGCTGCCGAGTGTGACGACGAGCGGCTGAATTTTCGACAGATGTATGATGCTAGCGTTGAGAAGCCCGCAGAGCGCGCCGGAGGCCAGCGCAAGCGCGATAGCAAGCGGCAGCGGGACGCCGTAGAAGGTGGCGACGCCAAAGACGATGGCCGCAAGGCCGATCACCGAGGCAAAGGAGACATCGATGCCGCCGGCTATAATGACAAGTGTCAACGGCAGGGCGACGATGCCGATCTGCACAAAGTCCGATGTGCCGTAAATCAGGTTCGCGATGTTGAGAAAGCGCGGATTGACAAGCCCGAAGACGACGAGTTCGACGACGAGCATGGCGAGAAGGGCGGTCTCCCAGCGGAAGAACAGTTTTTTCATCGGCCTGCCTCCACGGTGAGTGCCGCCGTCGGCTCGCTGGATGGGGTGTGACTACGCTCGTGCACGGTATACCGGCGAGCACGGATGCGCCGGTCGATGATCTGGCGGATGCGACCGTCGAGCAGCAGCACCGACAGGAGGATTGCTCCGGCGATGAAGTCGTTCCAGTAAGCGGGGATTTTGAGGAAGACGAGTGCGCTGTCGATCGAGGTGATGAAGATGACGGCGGAGAAGACGCCCGCAACCGAACCGGTGCCGCCTAACAGGCTTACTCCGCCGAGCACGTTGACAGCGATGGCTTTCAGCTCGAGGCCGCTGCCGGCCTGGTTTGGAATGAAGCCGATCTGTGCGGCGAAGACGAGGCCGGCGAACGCGGCGCAGACGCCGATGGCGACAAAGGCCGTGAACTGCACAACCTTGACCGGCACACCAAGATGATGCGCGGCTGCCCTGTTGTCGCCAACGGCATAGAAGTACCGGCCGAAGCGTGTCTTGCGTAGTACGGCCCATGCGAGGACGACGAGAGCAAGCACGACCACCGTCAGTGCCGAGAAGCCAAAGCCGAGATTGGCGGCGAGTGCCTTCAAGCCTTGCGGCAAGTCCTCGATCCAACGTCCACCCGTCAGAACCAGCATGATACCGCGATAAAGGCCAAGTGTACCCAGCGTCGCGACAATAGAGGGAATGCCAAGATACGCGACCATGAGCCCATTGAAGGCGCCGGCGAGTGCTCCGGTCGCCAGGCAGAAGGCAACGGCGAGCGGTAAGCTGACGCCGGCATTTAGCGACAGGCCGAGCACGGCGGCACTGAGACCGAGGATCGAACCGCTCGAGACGTCAATGTTACGTGTCAGGATGACGATCATCGTGCCGAGCGATATGAGCATCAGCACGAGGCTGTTGGAGACGACGACGGAGGCTGTGGCGACGGAGAGATAGCCGGGCGCGGTGGCGCCGATGGCGGCATAGGCGACGGCGAGAACGGCGATGAGCGTTGCGACGCGGTTGCGCGCGATAAGGTCAAGCATGGCGGGCCTCCGAGGCGCCGAAGGCGAGGCGAGCGATGGCGTCGACCGAGATGTCATCCGTGAGTTCGCCGCCGGACTGGCCGAAGGCCATGACCTCGACGCGGTTGGCGAGTTGCTCGATCTCGTCGAAATCGGACGAGATGAGAATGATGGCGACGCCGTCGTCGGCGAGCTGGCGAATGATGTCGTAGATATCGTTGCGGGCTGCCACATCGACACCGCGTGTCGGTTCGTCGAGGATCAGCACCTTCGGCCGGGCGGACAGGCACTTCGCCAGCAACACCTTCTGCTGGTTGCCACCTGAAAGCCCGCGCGCCTCCTGGCCGGGGCCCGTGCACTTGATGCCCAGGCTGGTACGGAATGTGTCGAATACCTTTCGCTCCGCGCCGGGGCGCAGGAAGAAGGGTAGGCGGTGCACGAGATAGGACGAGACGTTCCAGAACAGCGGCGCTTCGAGGAAGAGACCGTGTTGCTGACGATCCTCCGGCAGGTAGACCAGCCCACGGTCGATGCACCGTCGCGGAGAGCGTTTCGTCAGTTCCGTACCGTCAAAGACGACGCTGCCCGCGATCTGGGGGCGAAGGCCGAAAAGCGTTTCGGCAAATTCCGTGCGTCCCGCACCAACGACGCCGGCTAGGCCGAGGATTTCGCCGGCCCTGACGTCTAGGCTGATGTTGCGGAAGCCTTCGCCGCTGAGACCCTTAACGCTGAGGCGGGGCTTGCCGATCTGCGAGATTTTGCGGCCGGTCCCGTCCCTGCCGGACGTTTCCGTGATCTGCACGCGGCTCATAGCCTCGATAACGTCGGCGTCGCTGTAGTCGTCGAGCAGGCCGGAGAGTACGATCACGCCGTCGCGCAGCACGCTGATCGTGCCGCAGATTTCGCGAATTTCACGCAGCTTATGGGAGATGAAGAAGATGCCGACGCCCTGTGCCTGCAATTTACGCACGCGCTGGAAAAGTGCGTTCGTCTCAAAGGGGGTGAGGGCGGAGGTGGGCTCGTCAAGGATCAGCACGCGCGCATCGCGCACCAGGCCGCGTAGGATCTCGACGATCTGCCGCTCGGCGATTTCGAGGCCGGCGGCCTGGGCGTCCAGGTCAAGAGACACCGAGAGTTCGGCGATAAGCTGCTCGACACGCGGACGCAGCGCCCTGGGCGAGGCGGTAAGGCCGAGGCAGATGTTTTCGAGGACACTCTGGTTGGGTAGGATATGCGCTTCCTGCGGCACCAGATAAAGGCCGAGCTCCTGGGCATAAGCCGGCGAGGCATGGGCCAGCGCCCGGCCGTTGATCTCGACCGCGCCGGAATTGGCTGGGATGACGCCGGACATGATCTTCATGAGGCTGGACTTGCCGGCGCCGTTGCCGCCGAGAAGGGCATGCACCTCTCCCGCCTTGAGGGTGAGCGAAACGCCCTTCAACACCGGTACGACGCCGTAGGACTTCCAGATGTCGGTCAGCTTCGCGACCCTCCCGGTCGCCGGGCTATACGCCATTCTGCACCTGTTCATATGTAACTTATATCAATCATGTGATCATAGCGATGCGAGGTCGTCAATATGCGCAGAACAGGCGTCAAGGTGGAAATTGCATAATATTGCGCTGCAAAATATGATTTATCCGCAAAAATCAAGGAATTGCGACGGTCAAGAATTTTTTGCCGCCCGGATGCGTTGACGTATCAAAAGTTTTTTTGCTATTCAAATGATCACAAATCGACCGAGAGGGCCGCTTGCATGGCGTCGGATAACGGGGAATGGAGCTACGCCGATACGGACGAGGAGATCCTCACCCGCATCGCCTGGTATTATTACAACGACGGGCTCACGCAGAATGAGATCGGCGAAAAGCTCAACATGTCGCGCATCAAGGTGTCGCGCCTACTCGAAAGTGGTCGCCGCTCGGGCATCATCCAGGTGCGCATCAACTCGCGCTATCAGGGCTGTCTTGCGCTGGAGCGTCAGATCAAGGAGCGCTATGGTCTTCTGGAAGCCTATGTCGTGCCGCAACTTCCTGATCAGGACCCGAGCGACCGACTCGGCCAAGCAGCCGCGCAGTTCCTTATGCAACGGTTGCAGACGGACGACCTTCTAGCGGTCGGCTGGGGTGCGACGGTCTCGAACACCATCCAACGGCTCGGCCATCTGGCCAACGAACGCAATATAGGCCTCGTCAGTCTCACCGGCGGCGTCGGCACCTATGTCGATGGCATGCGCACGGCCAATTGGGGCAGCGGCGTGCACCTGGTGCCCGCGCCGCTTGTCGTGCGCGACCCGAGTGTGGCGCGCAACCTTTCATCCGAACCTGCCGTCTCCAACCTGCTCGACATGGCGCTTAACGCTACCTATCAGCTTGTGGGTATTGGTGAGCTTTCTGCGGCCTCGACGGTGGTCCGCGCCGGCTACGTCAGTCCCGACGAGGTGGAACCGCTACGCCGCAAGGGCGCGGTCGGCGATATCCTCTGCCAGTTTTACAACGAGCGCGGCGAGCCGCTCGACCTACCTTTGCATGATCGGGTGATCGGCGTGAAGCTCGCGGCTTTGTCGCGCGCCGAAAAGGTCGTCGCGGCTGCCGGTGGGCTTCAGAAGGTGCAGGCCATACACGCGGCGCTACGGGGAAAATTCGTCGGCATCCTCATTACCGACGAGACGACGGCTGCTGGTCTCATCGAACTCAAGGACTGAATTATGAAGACTTCCTATCTGCTGGCCGTCGATGCCGGCACAGGCAGCGGCCGGGCCGTGATCTTCGATGAGAGCGGCAACCAGATCGCCAGCGCCCAGCATGAATGGTGGCACAAGACCGACCCGCGTTTCCCGGGCTCGATGGATTTCGACGTGGAGGGTAACTGGTCCTTGCTCTCGCGCGCCATCCGGCAGGCGATATCCGAAGCCGGCATTGCAAGAAGCGATATACGGGCCGTTAGCGCAACCAGCATGCGCGAAGCCTTCGTTGCCTATGATCGTGGCGGGCGGGAAATCTGGGCTTGCGCCAATGTCGATAGCCGTGCGGTCAGCGAAGTGCGGGATCTGAAACGCGACTATCCCGGGTTGGAGCACGATCTCTATGCGGAGACTGGCCAAACCTTCGCACTCGGCGCCTTGCCGCGCCTTCTTTGGTTGAAGCGCAACCTGCCGGATGTCTATGCCAACATTGATCGCATCAGCATGCTGTCGGATTGGGTCCTGGCCCGCCTTTCCGGCATCATTGCAAGCGACCCCTCAAATGCCGGAACGACCGGCCTCTACAGCCTTTCCAAGCGCGATTGGGTGCCGGAAGCGATGGCGAAGACCGGCATGCGCGGGGATATCTTTCCCGAGAGCGTCGAGCCAGGCACAGTCATCGGCCGCGTCACGGACAGGGCTGCAGAGGAAACGGGGCTTGCTCCCGGCACATGTGTCGTCATGGGTGGCGGTGACTGCCAGAGTGGCGCGGCAGCGATCGGCGTCGTCAATGAAGGCGACTGCGCAGTGCTTGGCGGTACCTTCTGGCAGCAGGTGGTAAATGTCGGCCCCGCCGTATCCGATCCGTCGATGAACCTGCGCATCAATCCGCATGTCGTCACCGGTCTCAACCAGGCAGAGGCGATCAGCTTTTTCGTCGGCATCGTCATGCGCTGGTTCCGCGACAGTTTTGGCGCGGAGGAAGTCGCTGCGGCGGGTCCGGGCGGTGATGCCTATAGGCTGCTTGAGGAGAAGTCGGCCGGGGTGCCGGTCGGCGCCTACGGTATCATCCCGGTCTTCTCCGACGTCATGCGTTATGGCAATTGGTATCACGCCGCGCCGTCGTTACTGAACCTTTCCATCGATCCGGAGAAGTCCGGCAAGGCCGCGATCTTCCGCGCATTGCAGGAAAATGCCGCTATCGTGGCAGCACGAAACCTCTCGGCGATCTTCAAGCTCTCCGGTAAAACGCCCGACAAGATTGTCTTCGCCGCGGGCGCATCGAAATCCGCCCACTGGTCACAGATCCTGTCGGACGCGACCGGGCTTCCGGTTGTCACGCCCGTCGTCAAGGAAGCGACCGCGCTTGGCTGCGCGGCGGCGGCGGCGATCGGCATCGGCCTGCGCCGGGATTTCGTCGAGGCGGCGGAAGGTTGGGTGCGCTGGGACAAGAGATTCGAGCCGAACTTCGAACACAAAGCCATCTACGACGACGCCGGCGAGCGCTGGGCACGGGCCTATGCGCTGCAGCGCCAGCTCGTCGACGAGGGCGTCACCACGGCCATGTGGAAGGCGCCGGGCCTTTGACCCCTTCAGCCGAGATTTCAACATAACAGGGATTTAGACATGCTCATCCAGATGGTCAGCATCAATGTCAAGCAGGGCCATGCCGCAGAATTTTTGGAGGCATTCCGCATAAATTACGAAGGCACCCGACAGGAGCCGGGAAACCTGAGATTTGATGTGTTGCGCGACCCGCAGGACGATCACAGTTTCACGATCTACGAGGTCTTCAAGTCCGCGGAGGCACTCGACGAGCACCGGAAGACCGCGCATTATCAGGAATGTGTGCGTCGGATCGATCCAATCCTCTCCGGCCCCCGCACGAAGACGTTCTACCATGTCGAGATGGCGGATTTTACGGACGCTTGACCACGGTCTGGCGTGACTCACGGGTTGGCCGCACGATACGGTTTGCACCGCCAGGATTTGCGGGGTGCCGTATGGTTTAAGGTTATGCGGCCCTGGTTTGTTCGTCCATTATGGCGTGGTACCGTTCTTCGGCCTTGCGGAATGTTGGCGATGGCTCGGAAGGCGTCGGTGGTTGAACGGTCGCCCCACTACAGGACGGCGAATTACACCGCTTGGAAATTCCTCACTGGCCCGCGCCGATGGGTGATCTCGGCCAGAGCGTTGTCGTAACTGTCGCCGACGCTTCCGACAGACGGCTCGATGCAAGCTTCTGCCAGTCGCTCGGAATACCTAATGGACACATATTGGATGCTACGATGCAAGTGATGCACGAGGCCGCCGCCATGAGCGGGACGCTGATCATGAATAAGTGCGCTCAACGACGAAGCTCCACTTCCTAGGAAATTGGAGCCTCCGCCAAAAACGGCCGGTTTAGTTTCTTGCATATTCGCGGGCTGCTTGAAGGAAAGCAGTGAAGGCAGCCGGAGGGTTCTTCCTTCCGGGGTAGTATAGCGCCAGCGGCGCCAGTGAGGGAGTCCAGTCCTCCAGGACACGCACAAGCCGTCCGGCTGCGATGTCTTCGCGCACGTCCGCTTCCATGACATATCCGAGGCCGACACCGTTCTGCGCGGCTATTTTGACCAGGCTGGGCTCGTCCAAGGTAATTGAACCTTGAACGTCGATCTGCATGGCTTCCCCGTCTTTCTCGAATTTCCAGCGGAGCAGCGCGTTATTGGGAAGACGCGCGCGGATGCATCGAAACCGGTAGAGGTCCGTCGGTATAGCCGGTCTTCCATGCGTTTGCAGGAATTGTGGCGACGCGACCACGGCATTGCTGCGCCTGAGGCCCAGAGGTAAGGCGATCATATCGGCAGGAACGAGATCGGCCGGCCTCAGGCCGAGGTCGAAACCGGCCGCGACGATATCGATGATCCGTCCTTCGGTGACCAGGTCGACATGCACTTGGGGATGGCGCTGCAGGAACGAAAGGATGAGCGGCTCCATCACTTCCCGAGCCGCCGTGGCGAACGCATTGATGCGCAAAGTCCCTGTCGGCACCTCCTGAAGGGACTGAGCTGCCAGCATCGCATCGTGGATGTCTGTCACCGCAGGGCCTACCCGTTCTACGAAAGTCTTTCCCGCCTCGGTTAGCGAGACGCTTCGCGTGGTCCTGTTGAACAGCCGTATGCCGAGACGTTGTTCGAGCTTGGCAATGGCGTTGCTCAAGGCCGTCGTGGATATGCCGAGATCAAGTGCGGCAGCCCTGAACGATCCGAGGCGGGCAATGCTGAGAACGGCATCAAGGTCGGCAAGAACAGAGCGCGTCATTGTCCCTCTTTTCGCAATGTCTCATCCTCATTCATCCCGCTTATCCGGTCAATAGCATTATTCTACCTTCTCGTCAGTCGATTTCAAACGGAAGCCACCAAGGCTCAGACAGGACTGGAGACACTGAATGACGATCCAACTACCCAAAGCCATCCAAACCTATTTTGAGGCGGACCGGACAGGCAGCCCAGATGCGGTCGCAGCCGCTTTCGTTGAAAGCGGTGTCGTGAAGGATAAAGGCAAGACTTATCGTGGGCGCGGGGCTATCCGTGAGTGGATGGTGGAGGCTGGTCAGCTCTACACCTACACGGTCGAACCCTTCTTTATGGGCATTGAGGGCGGCAAGACCCAGGTGACCGCCCACGTCGCCGGCACCTTTCCCGGCAGCCCGATCGATCTGCGTTTCCTTTTCGTGCTTGCGGACGACAAGGTCGCCGAACTGGAGGTCACCGTATGAGCGCGTTTCTTACCCTGGAGGGTCGGCGGGCTCTCATTACTGGCGGCACCTCTGGCGCGGGCGCTGCAACGGTCGCGCTATTCAAGGAGCTCGGTGCCCGTGTGCTCACCACTGCTCGCAATAAGCCTGCGGACGTCTCCGAAGCGGCGTTCGTTGAAGCTGACCTCACAACGGTAGAGGGCGTCCAAACAGTCGTCGCCGCCGTTCACCGGGAGCTGGGCGGATTGGATATTCTCGTAAACGTTTTGGGCGGTTCCTCGGCGCCATCGGGCGGCTTCGCGGCATTGACCGAAGAGGAGTGGGAGAAAGAGCTCAATCTCAATTTCTTTCCGGCGGTCAGGCTGGATCGCGCTCTTATTCCCGGCATGATTGCCCAAGGAAGCGGGGTTGTCATTCACGTGACATCGATCCAAAGGATTCTTCCGCTATACCAGGCGACGACAGGCTACGCGTCGGCGAAGGCGGCGCTCAACACCTACAGCAAGAGCATCTCCAAGGAGGTCTCCCCCAAGGGCGTGAGGGTGGTGCGGGTTTCTCCCGGTTGGATAGCCGACCCTGGCTCCAATGGTCTTGCCCTGCGTATCGCGGAGGAAGCCGGCATCGGCTACGACGAGGCCGTCCAGATGATCATGAACTCGCTTGGCGGCATCCCGCTGGGACGGCCGGCCAAGCCGGCAGAGGTCGCCGACCTGATTGCCTTCCTGGCCTCGGACCGGGCCTCGTCGATTACCGGAACCGAGCACGTAATCGATGGCGGGACGGTTCCAACTGCGTGACGAGATGACGGCGGTTGCAGATTATGGTTTCGGTAAAGCAGGCCACCGTAACTCAGGCGGGCGCATTCCGCCCGCCAATCTGTGAATTGATCGCGCCAGGCAGATGGCGCACGTCTGGAGTCAAGGCCTCGGCTCTCATTTACGAGATCGCCGTTTGAATCGCTTAACTCCGCATGAAGCGGCAGATGAACTGGTGGAGACGTGCGCTGGCACCGCGTCCGAACAATTGCTGTGGTAGACCTTCAGCATGGATGCGTCCCTGTTCCAGGAAGGCGATCCGGCTTTAGACATTCCCGAGCAAATGCTATCACCACGCGTCACGATCAGCATTCTCCGCCGTTCGTGAGGTAGCGTATTCTTATCCGTTGGGATCGCCTAACCGCTGTGGGATTGGCGAGAGTCGGCGGCTATAGGCATGATGGTGGTGCTGGGGGTCAACCTCATCAACAATCTCCCGGCGGGAACTGGTTTCCAGTAGTTTGGTTCAGGCGGTGGATGTGTCCGACGAAATCGCTGGCGCATTGCTGATCACCGCCGATTTCGGCGCAGTCTCTCGATCAATGGAACTTGCTACGATACCGTGGCCTAACGCGATGCGTCGCGAAAGACTGGGCTCGGCGCTAGGAGCTTTCTGAGGATCGGCGTCGTCGTGATGACCCCGGTCTTGATCCTGTCCCTTGCTGTCCTCTTCAAGCAAGGTCCAGTAGCCTGTTCAGCATCGCTTCGATATCGTCGAGGAATTCGGCCCAGGCTCCATCCTCGTCGATCCCGACAATACGCAGGAGAAACAACCCTTCGACGGCAAGAAACGCCACGCGTGCTGCCTGCGCCTCCGCGGACGCCGTTCCGATCCGGTCGAAGACGCCCTGATACCATTGTCGCGTCTCCAGCATGTTTGCCGGGTTTTGAAGATAGGTGCTCATCAGCGCCGCCATCTTGGCATTCATAGCCGGCTGCGAGGCGCGCATCGAACGGATGTAGCTGCGGATCAGATCGACGGCGCTCAATGTCTCGTCCGTATTGAGGATCGCGTCGAATTGGCTGGTCCACCGCTCGATCAGCGCGCGTACCAGTTCATCCTTCGATGCGAAGGAATATTGTACTCCGCCCTTCGATATGCCAGCGGCACGGGCCAGCGCTTCCACCGTCAGCGCCTTGGCGCCCTCGGTGCGAACGATTTCTTCAGCGATGTCCAGGAGTTGTCCGCGGGTGATTGTCGGTTTTCGGCCCATTCTTTATCCGATCTCTGGGTTTTTATATTGAAATCCATATGTATGTATTTATATCGATCGGGCAATATATTTCCGGTGAACCATGTCCGTTACCCCGCCGACCCGAGACGCTGGCTGATCCTCCTGGCAGTCATGCTCGCCTTCCTGCCGGTTGTTCTCGATATGACGATCCTGCATATCGCCGTGCCGACACTAACCCGAGCGTTGGGCGCGTCCAGCACACAGGTTCTGTGGATAATTGATATCTATCCGTTGTTGATGGCGGGCCTGCTCGTGCCGATGGGCACGCTGGCCGACCGCATCGGCCAGCGGCGGATCCTGCTCATTGGCCTGACGATTTTCGGGGTAGCATCCGTGCTTGCCGCCTTTGCGCCGAGCGCGACGATCCTGATCGCGGCACGCATGTTGTTGGCTCTCGGGGGATCGATGATTATGCCCTGCGTTCTCGGCACTATCCGCCGCGCCTTTGAGAACGAGAATGAACGGGCTATGGCCTTGGGCCTATGGGGTACGGTCGGCGCGGCCGGTGCGGCCGTCGGCCCGCTGATCGGCGGTGCGTTGCTCGAGCATTTCTGGTGGGGCTCGGTCTTCCTGATCAACGCGCCGGTGATGCTGGTTGTCGCTCCTGCGTGTTATCTGCTCCTGCCGCGCGCTGAGCTCACGAGCCCGGGAAAATGGGCGATCGGTCAGGCACTTTTGCTGATTGCCGGCATGATCTCCGTCGTCTACAGCCTCAAGGCCGGAGTCGGCGCCAAGCAGCCGCTTGCCATCGTGTTTTTGACACTGGCCCTGGGGCTGGCGATGTTGGTGCTCTTCGCGCGCAAACAGTTGCATGCGCACGAGCCGATGCTCGATCTGGCGTTGTTCTCACATCCGGCCATCGCTGCGGGAATGATTATTGCCGTGGTCGCGAGCGGCGCGTTGGCTGGCGTCGAGCTAACATTGGCGCAGGAACTGCAATATGTTCTGAGCAAGACACCATTTCAGGCAGGTGTCTTCATGATTCCGATCATGGCGGCGGCCGCAATTGGCGGACCGGTCGCGGGCTATCTGTCCAATCTCTTCGGATTGCGACTGGTGGCTAGCCTGTCATTGTTCGTTTCGGCCATTGCGCTCGGATTTCTCGCGGCAAGCGATTTTAATGAGCCAGGGCTGGCCGTACCGGTGCTGCTCGCGGTACTAGGATCAATGCTCAGCATCGGTCTGACCGCATCCTCCATCGCGATCATGGGATCCGTCGAAGCAAGCAAGGGTGGTGCTGCGGGCTCGCTTGAGGCAACGAGCTACGAACTTGGCACCGGGTTGGGCATCTCCCTGTTCGGCGTCTTCATTTCCGCAGCATACCAGCACGCTATTGCAATCCCGGAGGGTCTCGGCTCCGACGACGCGGAGCAGGCCGTTCTGTCGATCGGGGACACGTATCTGGTAAGCCATCGACTTGCTGCCGAACAAGGCGCAGCGTTGATCGACGCCGGAAAAACGGCTTTCACCGCAACCCATTCGATCTTGCTGTCTATCGCGGCTGGCTTGATCGGTGTTCTCGCCGTTGTGGTGTTCTTCATGCTGGCGAGCTATCGCGAGAGGGCGACGGTTCGCCACTAGAAGATCAGCGAAAACACCATCACGAACTTTTCAGGCATTTCGCAGAACGCGATATCATGTTGCCGGGTCATGTACCCAATGCTCATTTTCGGGCGTACCGAGCTTGTCCTTAAAGTTCGGCATTGTAACGTGTCGAGGCGGTCGCCACGATGCGTGACTTCGCCATTGCCGCCCGGTCAGGGAGCCGGCGATGGAGGCCGGCTCGGGAAGTCGATGATCTCGCCAGCGGCGCCTCGTTCAAGCCATTCCAGCACCAGCTCGTTTCAGCCGAGCAGATCAAGACGACATTTGCCGAGCTACCGCCTAGCGCCCTTCTCGCAACGTCTTGCGGAAAGCACAGGAGAGGCTGGCGACAAAACGTGGATTTCAGGAAGGCTTTCCTCATCAAAGCGATGCGACCATGTTCTTGAGACGGCCGCCCAAAGTACCTGCGGGATCTGCGAGGTCCAGCACGACACTCATATGGTTCAGGCTCGGCACCGAGAGGAGTTCCGAGGCGCTGTCCTCACTATGGAGCTGCGTGCTCAGAGCTGCAGCCTGCTTGTGGAAGGGACGTGTTTCGTCTGCGCCGAACGCGATGATCCGTTGAGGGCCGGGAAGCTGGCTTGAGGTCAGAGGCGACCACGCCGCCGCCTCCGAAGGCGTCATCCTGGCCTCGTCGCGCAGAAAGCTGCCAGGAATTTCCGAAAGATCGTAAATGCCGCTCACGAGAAGAAGACCGCTTATGGAGGGCAGGGGTGGAGCCGCCTTCTCCTCTGGGCCGATCGCTGCGAGAAAGGACGCCAAGTGCGCGCCTGCCGAATGGCCGCTGACCGTGAGCCTGCGCGCATCAGCGCCAAAATCCCCGGCATGCTTCTCGAGCCAGAGCACGGACCGCCGCACCTGGTCGACCAGCATTTCGAGGCGTTGGCCGGGCATCAGGTCATATTCAACGATGGCGGCGACGCCGCCGGCCGCAAGGACCGGCGCGGCGACGAGGCGATAGTTTTCCTTTTCACCCGACCTCCAATAGCCGCCGTGGACGAACACATGAAGCGGGGCACCCGCCTTGAGGTGCGCAGGCAGAATGACGTCCAGAACCTCCCTGTCACGCACGCCGTAGCGGATATCGGCCAAAACCTCCGCCGCCTCTGAAAGCGTCCGGCTGCGTTCTGTAAATTCGGCGGCAATAGCATCGAAATCGGGAACGAAGTCACGAATCCGGTAGAGGTCCTGGGACGTCATTGTGGTTTCCTTTACGGTCAGTAATCCACTGCGTAGTACTTTGCCTCCATGAACTCCAGTATGCCGGTAACACCGCCTTCGCGGCCGAGACCGCTCTGCTTGACGCCGCCGAAGGGGGCGGCCGGGTCCGACATGAGGCCTCTGTTGATGCCGAGCATGCCCGTCTCGAGTTGTTTTCCCACTCTCATGGCGCGCTTTAGATCCTGGCTGTAGATATAGGCGGCAAGGCCGTATTCTGTGTCGTTGGCAAGCCGGATGACGTCCGCCTCACTGCCGAACTTATAGACCGGAGCGACCGGGCCGAAGATTTCCTCGCGTGCGATTGCTGCGTCGGGCGGCACATTTTCGAGGACGGTCGGTGGGTAAAAATAGCCGTTTTCCATCAATGGTTTGCCGCCGGTCGTCGCGCGAGCGCCCAGCGCAATCGCATCTGTAACGAGTCGGTCTATCTTGCGGACCGCGTTCGTGGTGATCATGGGGCCGCATTGTGTGGCGGGGTCGTATCCCGGTCCCACTTTCAGCGCATTCATGCGTGCCGTGAGCCCTGCGACGAAGGCATCGTGTATGCCTGCCTGGACATAGAAGCGATTGGCGGCGGTGCATGCTTCGCCTGCGTTGCGCATCTTGGCAATCATCGCGCCATCTAGAGCAGCTTCCAAGTCGGCGTCGTCGAAGACCAGGAAGGGGGCGTTGCCGCCGAGTTCCATTGAGCAACTAACGACCGACTTTGCGGCTTCGGCAAGAAGTGTTCGCCCGACACCGGTGGAGCCCGTGAAAGAAAGCTTTCTCACACGCGGATCGGCAAGCATGGCGTTCGTGACCGCACCCGGCTTGCTTGTCGTAAGCACGTTGACGACGCCCGGCGGCACGCCCGCCTCCTCGCCAAGGCGGGCCATGGCGTAGGCCGTCAGCGGCGTTTCAGATGCCGGTTTGAGGATTACGGTGCAACCCGCCGCCAGCGCCGGGCCTATTTTGCGGGTGGCCATGGCGGCCGGAAAATTCCAGGGCGTGATTAGTACGGCGATGCCAATCGGCTCATGATCGACGAGAATGCGATGCGAACCGGAAGGCGTGCACCGATATTCGCCGGCTACGCGGACTGCTTCTTCCGCGTACCAGCGGAAAAACTCGGCGGCATAGGCGACTTCGCCGCGTGCGTCGGGTAGCGCCTTGCCGTTCTCAAGCGCAATCAGCGTGGCCAGCTCCTCGGCGTGCTGCGTCATGAGCTGGAACCAGCGGCGCAGAATTTCCGAACGTTGCCGGGCAGGCGTCGCCCGCCAGCTGGAGGCCGCAGCTTCTGCGGCATCAATGGCACGTATCGCGTCCTCGACGGAAGCATCCGCTACCTCGGCCAGTTTCTCCCCTGTGGACGGATTCATGACCGTTATTCCGTCTCCCTTGTGCCATTTTCCGCCTGTGTAAAGACCTTGTGCGTGCAAGGCGGGATCGGCATAACCGGTGATCGCCGCATGGAATGTCATGGTGGAAATCCTTTTCAGTTCAGGTTCGACCGGTCACCATGGTAGGCGGCGGCGACAAGGTTTTGCATGGTGTCGAGGTTCAACGGGCGCGGATTGTTCTGGATGAGGCGAGCGATGCCGATGCTCTGTTCAGCCACCCAGGTAAGCCGGCTTTCTTCAAGCCCAAGGTCCCGCAGGGTTGACGGGATGCCGATCCGAGCGAAGAGGGACGCGAGTGCAGGAATGACATCCTCGGGCCCTGACAGCCCCGCTGCTTGGGCTATCCTGGCAAGCTCATCATGGATGACGGGCGCGTTCCATGTCATGACATAGGGCATGAGGCAGGCGACGCCGAGGCCATGCGCGGTGTGGGTGAGGGCGCCGACAGGATACTGGATGGCGTGGGCGGCGGCTGTTCCCGCCACGCCGAAGGCCAACCCTGCCAGTGTCGCGCCAAGCATGACCTTTTCGCGCGCCGCACGGTCGCCGCCATTCGTACACGCTGCTTCCAAGCCCTGCCAGAGCAGCGATATGGCGCTGAGCGCGAACTGATCGGAGAGTTCGTTCTTGCCGACGAAGACCCGTTGTTGTGCAATGCCGGGAACAGGCTCACGGCGGATTGCGGTGAGGGCCTCCAGTGCATGTGTCAATGCATCGGCTCCGGCGATCGCCGTGAGTGCCGGGGGGCAGGAGAGGGTAAGCTCCGGGTCGCAGATGGAGACGGTCGGAATGAGATGCGGGCTCGAAATGCCGACCTTCAGGCTTCGTTCGGCATCGGAAAGTACGGCGACGGGCGTCACTTCCGAACCGGTCCCGGCGGTGGTGGGAATGGCGATCAACGGCATGACCGGGCCGGGTACGGCATGCTCGCCATAATAATCCTGAGGTCGCCCGTCATGTGCGAGAAGTAGGGCGACGCATTTGGCCATGTCGAGGCAAGAGCCGCCTCCGATGCCGATGACGAGGTCGGGCGCGAAGTTCCGGGCATTCTCGGCACTTTGTACGGCGGATTCGACGGGGACGTCCGGGAGGGTCGTGCTATCGACGGCAACCGCTATGTCGGCTTCTTCAAGCTGCCTGACGAGCATGAGGAAATCGGCATCGCCCGCAAGACGCGTATCCGTGATGACAAGCGCACGCCGGCCGAGACTTGCGGCGACGCTGCCGAGAGCATGTCGCTGTCCCGCGCCGAACAGTAGTTCGCGCGGCGCTCTCAATGTGCCGAAAAGGTTCATTCCGTTTTTCCTCCGATAATTCAGGCGGCTTCGAGCGCCAAAAGGTGTTCCAAAAGCGGTTTGGGCAGCTCTATTCCCGAGTGCTCCGTCGCGGCTCGGCGCTGGCGCGCGCCATCGCCCGGAACGGCCACCGGGCTTACGGGATCGGACGGGTGGGAGCCGCGCAGACGGTCGAGATAGGATGCAAGCGACCGGGTACTGCCGTCTCCCGCTGCCGCATTGATGAGAATGAGGAGGTCGCCCTTATTGGCGGCGTGGCTATCGTCGAGTGTGCCGTGCACATCGGGTGCTAGCTCCGAGCCGGCCAGCGCAGCGACCAGAAGCTCGATCGCAAGGCCCAGCCCGTATCCCTTGGCGCCGCCGAATGGGGCGATGGCACCTGTCCTGGCTGCGTTCGCATCCGTCGTCGGCCGGCCCTCTGCGTCCACGGCCCAGCCGTGCGGGATGGGCATGCCACGCATCGCATAATGGTTGATCTTGCCCATAGAGACGACGCTCGTCGCAAGATCGAGGACGAAAGGCTGATCGCCGGAAGGAATCCCGATGGCAACGGGATTGGTGCCCAGCATTGCCTGCGTTCCACCAAAGGGGTGAACGAGCGCCTCGCTGGTCGACATGACGATACCGACCAGGCCGCTTTCCGCCGCCGCTTCCGCGTAGTAGGCGAGCATGCCGATATGGTTGGCATTGTGGATCGCGGCGATAGCGATCCCTGTCTCGTCCACGACAGGACGCATAGCCTGTAAGGCCTGCATGACCACCACCGGCCCAAGCCCGCGTTCGCCATCGACGCTGAGAAATGAGCGCCTGCGCCACGTTCCGTGCCCGCGCGCCTCGCCATTGGCAAGGCCCTTATCCAGCCGTGAAAGGATGAGGGGCAGTCGCTGCAGGCCATGGGAAGGCAGGCCGCGCAATTCAGCTTCCAGAAGAAGGTCAGCCTGAAGGCGAGCATTTGCGGACGGGACGTTGCGTGCTTCGAGAAGCGCGCTTGCCAATCCGTGGAGCCGTGCCGGCGCGAGTTTCATTTTATATCCTATATCAGATCATATACGATATTGTATTTGACATGAGATATCTTATTTGCAACAAATGCCAATATGTCAAGAAGCAGCTGGAGAACGGAAGTGGCATTTGCAACGGAACGGGAAGCCCGAGGGGCCAGCCTTCGACCGAGCAGTGTGGTCGATGGCGTCTATGACAATATCTACCATCGGCTGATGTCGCTGGAGATCGCGCCCGGTGCCCGGATTCCGATCGACGTGCTCGCCCGTGAAATCGGCGTTTCTCAGACACCGATCCGCGAGGCCCTGAGCCGCCTGGAACGCGAAGGTCTCGTGCGCAAAGAGCATCTTGTCGGATACAGCGCAGCACCACAATGGACCAGGAAGCAGTTCGAGGATCTTTACGTTTTCCGCCTGCTGGTCGAGCCGGAGGCTGCCAGACTGGCCGCGCTCAACATGACCCCCGACGCGCTCCAGCAGCTTGAAAATTCCGCCGCGGACATGGGCAACGGTGCAGCCCCCGTCGATCGCAACACGCGTTATTCCCGCTTCGCGCGCGCCGATGCGCATTTCCACGATGCGATCCTCAAGATCGCGGGAAACGAGGTCATCCGCAACACGCTGTCGAACCAGCATGTTCACCTGCACATCTTCCGCCTCATGTTCCACACCCGTGTGACGCAGGAGGCACTCGAGGAGCACGAAAACCTGCTCGCGGCATTTCGATCGGGTGATCCACAGGCGGCATATGATGCCATGCGCATCCATATTGAACGTTCGCGCGACCGGCTGCTTTCGGCTTTCGAATGAACGCGGTCCTCTCTCCTCAATCCCTCGCGCCGCCGATGGATGCGGCCGCGGCTGCCCTACGGGCCGAAAATCTGGGCAAGGCTTATGGCCAGATCACCGTCCTTTCTGACGTTACCCTTGATGTACGTACCGCAGAGGTTCATGCCATCATCGGTGAAAACGGTGCCGGCAAATCGACGCTTATGAAGTTGTTATCCGGTCATGTCGCGCCGTCCGAAGGGCGGCTCTTCCTGGACGGCAAGCTTGTCGAATTCCGAAACGCGGTGGAAGCGGAGCAGGCTGGCATCGTGCTGGTGCACCAGGAAATTCTGCTGGCACCCGATCTGACCGTCGCAGAAAACTTGTTTCTGGGGCGTGAAATGGGTCGCGGTCTGATGGTCGACGATCGTGGAATGAACCGCCGGACCGCCGAACTTCTTGCGAAAGTAGGTTCAACGGCGCGGCCGCGCGATCGTGTCGGTGGGCTATCGCTTGCCCAACGCCAGCTCGTGCAGATTGCGCGTGCACTCCTTGATGATCGGAAAGTGGTTATCCTGGATGAGCCTACGGCGGTTTTGGCCAACGACGAGGTCGAGGCGCTGCTCGACATCGTGCGGATGCTACGCAATCACGGCGTGGCAGTTCTCTATATTTCTCATCGCCTCGATGAGGTGCAGGCGCTCGCCGACCGCATTACCGTGCTGCGTGACGGCCACATGATCGGCACCTGGTCGGCCGCAGGCCTCGGCCAGCGTGAAATGGCCGAGCTGATGGTCGGGCGGGAACTGGAGATGCTTTATCCCCACAAGCGACCTCCTGCTGCCGACACGCCGATCCTCTCTGTTGCGGATCTGGCGGTCGATCATGGTGAGGATCGCGTCAGCTTCGATGTCCGGCCAGGGGAGGTACTCGGTATCGGCGGCATGATCGGCGCGGGACGCACAGAACTCATCGAAGGGCTGATGGGGCTTCGCCCGTCACAGGCGCGCAATGTCGTTCTCAACGGCAGGGAGATCAGGCACCGCTCGGTCCGCACAATGATGGAAGCCGGCCTCGTCTATCTGACCGAGGATCGAAAAGGAAAGGGCCTGCTTCTGAAGGAGAAGCTTGGTCCGAACCTGACACTTCAGGCACTCGATGCCGTCAATCCGGGGTCAGTTCTAGACAAGCGGGGAGAACTTTCCCGCCTTGAGAAGGCCGTGGCGGACTATGACATCCGCGTCCGCTCTCTTCGCCTCGAAGCGGGAAAACTATCGGGGGGGAACCAGCAAAAGCTGCTGCTCGCCAAGGTTATGCTTGCCGATCCCTCAGTGGTGATCATCGATGAACCGACGCGCGGCATCGACATCGGCAACAAGAGCCAGATCTACGACTTCATCGACGCCATGGTGCGGGCAGGCAAAGCCTGCATCGTCATATCGTCGGAGATGCCGGAGTTGGTGGGGCTCGCCGACCGCGTGCTGGTGATGCGCGCCGGCAGGATCGTCGCCGAACTTCGCGGCACAGAAATCAACGAGGAAAACGTCGTCTACGCAGCCACCGTTGGCGGGCGCTCAGATGACCGGGAGGACGAACATGACCGCAGCGACCGCAACCATAACCCCCACTGACGAAGGAAGCCGCATCCGCTGGGCAGACCTTGCGCCGTTCATCGCTCTGGCCGTGATCGTTTTGCTGGGTGCGTTGGTAAATTCCAACTTCGTTGCGCCTGCAAACCTGATCAATGTCATCACGCGCAGCGCCTTCGTCGCGATCATCGCGGTCGGAGCGACTTTCGTCATTTCATCCGGTGGCCTCGACCTTTCCGTCGGCTCCATGATGGCCTTCGTCACGGGCATCATGATCATGGTGATGAACCATCTCGCGCCGGCATTCGGGACGTGGGCTCTTCCGATGGGGGCAGGCGTGGCGCTTGTCGTCGGTGCGCTGTGCGGGCTTTTCAACGGACTCATCGTAACCGTCGGGAAAATAGAACCCTTCATCGTCACGCTCGGCACGATGGGCATCTTCCGGGCCTTCATCACCTTCATGACGGACGGCGGATCGCTGCCGATCGACCGGAGCCTGCGTGAAGCCTATCGGCCGGTCTATTTCGGCAGCCTTTTCGGCATTCCCTATCCCGTCCTGATCACCTTCGTCGTGGTGATGCTGGGTGCGTTCCTGCTCTACAAGACGAAGTTCGGTCGTCGGCTAACGTCGGCAGGCTCCAATGTCGAGGTTGCCCGCTTTTCCGGCGTCAATGTCGCGGGCGTTCGCACCATTGCCTATGTCATCCAGGGTGTCTGCGTCGCCGTCGCGGCGATCTGCTACGTGCCGCGTCTCGGTGCCGCGACGCCGACAACCGGTCAGCTCTGGGAGCTGCAAGTCATCACCGCCGTCGTGATCGGCGGCACCCTTCTGCGCGGTGGACGGGGACGCATCGGCGGTACCGTGGCAGGCGCGCTCATTCTCGAGGTGATCGCGAACGTCATGGTCCTCTCGGATATGGTTTCCGAATACCTCGTCGCCGCCGTGCAGGGCGCGATCATCATCATCGCCATGCTGGCGCATCGCTTTACCGCCAACCGCTGAAAACAGCACTGACTTCAAAGGAGGAGAAAATGAAGTCTATTATGCAGAAAGCCGGTCTGTTGTTGTCGACTGCCGCACTTGTCCTGGCTCTGCCGCTCGGCAGCGCACGGGCTGAAGGGGAGAAGGTCACCATTGCCGTCTCTATTCCTGCGGCGACGCACGGATGGACGGGAGGTGTCGTCTATCATGCCGAGCAGGCCGAAAAAGAAATTGAGGCGGCATTCCCCAATATCGATGTCGTCTTGTCCACCGCTTCTTCAGCTCCCGCGCAGGTTTCCGCACTGGAGGACCTCTCGGCAAGTCGCAAGCTCGATGCGCTGGTCATACTGCCCTTCACATCGGAAGAACTGACCGGGCCGGTCGAGCAGATCAAGCAGAAGGGCACCTTTATCTCCGTGGTCGACCGTGGTCTTACGGATCCGTCGGTCCAGGATCTCTATGTGGCCGGCGATAATATCGCGGTTGGCGCAAACACGGCGCACTGGCTCGCCGACAAGCTCGGCGGCGAAGGGCAGATCGTCGTGTTGCGCGGCATTCCGACCGTGATCGACGACGAGCGCATCAAGGGCTTCTCGGATGTCATCGCCAAGACGAACATCAAGATCCTCGATATCCAGTATGCCAACTGGAACCAGGACGAAGCCTTCAAGCTGATGCAGGACTACCTTGCGAAGTATCCCAAGATCGATGCCGTCTGGGCAAACGACGACGATATGCTGCTCGGCGTCATCGAGGCCGTCGACAATGCCGGCCGCAAGGACATCAAATACGCTCTTGGCGGCAACGGCATGAAGCAGGTCATCGAGATGGTGAAGGAGAAGAACGAGCGCACGCCGATCTCGACGCCCTATCCGCCGTCGATGATCAAGTCCGCCATCTACATGACCGCGGCCCAGTTCAACGGCCAGGCGCCGGTGCGCGGTTCCTTCCTGCTCGGAGCTCCGCTGATCACGCCTGATAACGCCGATCAGTTCTACTTCCCCGATTCCCCGTTCTGACCCTTAGCGATGCCCGGCCCGTCCGGGCATCGTCCCATCATTGACAACAGGAGATATGACATGAGCGGCAAGAAGATCCTCATGCTGACCGGCGAGTTCACCGAGGAATACGAGATTTTCGTCTTCCAGCAGGGGATGGAAGCGGTGGGCCACACGGTCCACGTCATCTGCCCGGACAAGAAGGCTGGAGACCGTATCAAGACGTCGCTGCACGATTTCGAAGGCGACCAGACCTATACAGAAAAGCTCGGCCACTACGCGGACATCAACAAGACGTTCTCCGAGGTTCGGGTCGAAGAATACGACGCGGTCTATGCGGCAGGCGGCCGCGGCCCCGAATACATCCGCACCGACAAGCGCATCCAGGACATGGTTCGCCATTTCCACGAGACCGGCAAGCCGATTTTCACGATCTGCCATGGCGTGCAGATTCTTATGGCTGTCCCCGGTGTGCTCAAGGGTCGAAAGGTCGCCGGCCTCGGCGCCTGCGAGCCCGAAGTGACGGCAGTCGGCGGCACCTTTATCGACGTGAAACCGACGGAAGCTTTTGTTGACGGCAATATGGTTTCGGCCAAGGGCTGGACCGGACTTGCCGCCTTTATGCGCGAGTGCCTCAACGTGCTCGGAACGAAGATCACGCACGCCTGATCGTCGCGCAGGACATCACGATTCGCCCCCGCGTTTCGACGCGGGGGTACTCGCGGGCGCGACGAGAGCCTCATGTGGGGGGCGAGCCCCATACGCGGACCGAAGATTGGGTCGATATCGAAAAGTTCGCTGCTGTTACAAAAGCGGCCCCTAGCGACCTTCGGTAAACTGAATTTCGCTTCCGCTATCTGAGATACAGCACGCTCAAGACAATCAGTGGAACGGCAAACAGGGAGAAAGCCATGCTTCCGAAGTGCTGATATCCGATCACGCCCAAAATGCCTCCAACTGCGAAGGCGGCCACCGTTGCAAGATGGAGGCTTAAACGGCGCAGGACCGCCGTCTTTTCATTGGCTTGACCACTCGCAAGCATGGCGAGACCGACACCGATGTCGGTGGCTACGCCCGAGACATGGGTCGTTCTCACACGGCTGCCCGAAATTCTTGTCGAAGCAGCGTTTTGGATGCCCATGGTGAAGCTCAAGAGTCCTACAAGCACCGTGCCATTCGGCAGCGCCGTCGTCCCGGACAAGGTTAGTCCGACGAGCACCAGAATTGCGGCTTCAACGATCAATGTGAGGGCGTAGATGTTGCGACGTTGCCGCCGCTTGCCGACCTCGATGAGGACCGAGGCAGTGAAAGCGCCCAATATGAACATCACGACGATGGTGAGAAAGCTGATCGCCGCATCAAACTGGGAAATAGCCAACAGTTCGGACGCCATCGAGATGTTGCCGGTCATATTGGCGGAAAAGAAGTGATAGGCCATGAAGCCCGCGCTGTTAACGCTGCCTGCCACGACTGAAAGAATGGAGGCCAGCATCACGTCGATCGCGTGGGTTCTGGTGTCGCCTTCGTGAATGAGCATATGGGGATCGCGTAGCTGAAGAAATTGCAGTCGTAATGAGGGTCTTTCAACCGCCCACGATATGCCGAGCTAAGCAAAGCGTCGAGGGCGACGACACCGCGACAGCGGGGCGATGATGTCCAAGTTAACCTCATCGCCGCGATCTTATCGTCAGCACTATCCGCCGGCCAGCCTCGGCAGGAGATAGATTTCCGCTCCGGCCGGCAGTTCCTTGGACCACGTGTCGCGATAGATCGTCCCGTTGATCGCAACCGCAATCCCCCGGTCCATCAGTGGCGTGAGCCCAGGGAACCGCTCGCTCAACCTCTTGAACAGTTCCCTGATGTTTCTTGCCTCGACCTCGACTTTGCTGTTGCCCTCGGCCGCTGCGGCGAGCGCACCCCAGAGCGTCACCTCGACCATCGGGCCTCCTTATGCTTCGAGCGCCGCCAGGATACGCGGCGGCGACATGGGGATATGCTCCATGCGCACGCCCACCGCATTGGACACCGCATTGGCCACGGCCGCAAGCGGGGGGACAATGGAGGTTTCCCCGACGCCGCGCACTCCATAGGGATGGTTGGGGTTGGGAATTTCCAAAATCTGCGTGTCGATCATGGGCAGGTCCGAACAGACGGGTATGCGGTAGTCGAGGAAACCTGCATTCTGCAGTCGGCCGTCCTTGCCGTAGATGTATTCCTCGTTGAGTGCCCAACCGATGCCTTGCGCAGCACCCCCTTGGTACTGTCCCTCGACATAGGTCGGGTGCACGGCCTTGCCGGCGTCCTGCACGACGGTGTAACGCAGGACCTTCGTGGCCCCGGTTTCGGGATCGACCTCGATATCGCAGATATGGGTCGCGAAGGACACGCCAGCGCCATCGGCCACGATCTCGCTGTGACCGGCAATCGGCCCGCCGGTAGTGCCGGATGCGGCCGCGATTTCCTTCAAAGACAGATTGGGAAGGTTTCCATGCGTCTCGCCCTTGGCGACGGCATGGCCCCTTTCCCAGGTCACGTCCTCGACAGGGATGTCCCACATCTGCGCCGCGCGGGCGCGGAGAATTTTGATTGCGTTGCGGGCGGCGGAGATGGTGGCCATCGAGGACGAGAAGGTGCCGCGGCTGCCGTCGGTCATGTCGTTGTAGCCGAGGCTCGACGTATCGGCGATCACGGCTCTGACCTGCGCGTAGTCGATGCCGAGTTCCTCTGCTGCAACCAGCGAGAGCGACGCGCGCGAACCACCCACATCCACCGTGCCGACAGCCAGCGAGACCGTGCCGTCCATCCCGATATTCAGATCGGTACATGTCTGGCCGCCGAAGTTGAACCAGAAGCCGCATGCCATGCCGCGCCCCTGGTTCTTGCCGAGCGGCGCCTTCATGTGTGGATGATTTTTCACGGCCTCCAGTGTCGGGCCGATGCCGATCGGACCATAGACCGGGCCATAGGATGCCTTGGTTCCTTCCTGTGCGGCGTTCTTGATACGGAAATCCACCGCATCCATGCCGACCTTCTTAGCAAGCTCGTCGATGGCGCTTTCCACGGCAAACGCGGCCATCGGCGCGGAAGGCGCACGATAGGCCGCCGTCTTCGGCCGGTTCACCAGCACTTCGTAGCCGACGGTCCTGACATTCTCGAGCTTGTAGCAGGCGAATGCCGTCATGGCGCCGACTTCGGCCCATGATCCGGCATACGGTCCGCACGAGTAGCGGAGCGTCGCATCGGCGGCGATAATCGTTCCATCCTTGAGTGCGCCGATTTTCACGTCGATCGACGTGGCGCTGGTCGGGCCGGTTGCACGAAACACCTCGTCACGCGTCATGACCAGCTTGACCGGCCTGCCGGCCTTGCGCGACAGCGCGAGCGCGACCGGCTCGGCCCAGACATGGGTCTTGCCGCCGAAACCGCCGCCGATTTCCGAGGACGTTACGCGGAGCTTGGAGGCCTCCAGGCCGAGCAATTGCGCGCAATGCTGGCGATAGACGAAGTGGCCCTGCGTGCAGACCCAAAGATCCGCGGTGCCGTCCGAACTGACATTTGCCACGCAGGCATGAGGCTCGATATAGCCCTGATGGGTCTGCTCGGTCCTGAACGTCCGCTCGACCACGAAATCCGCCTTTGCCATGCCGGCATCGACATCGCCGTGCCCGAACTGGCTGCGCATCGAAACGTTGGATGCGCGATCCGGCTTCGGATCGACGCCCTTCGTGATGATGGTGTCGTTGATGAGCGGAGCATCCGCAGCAAATGCCTGGTCGACGTCGGTGACGTGCGGCAGGAGTTCATACTCGACGTCGATGAGCTTGAGCGCCTGCCTGGCGGTGTGTGCATCGATCGCCGCAACGGCAGCGACGGCATGCCCGTCGTAGAGCGCCTTCCTGCGCGCCATGCAGTTGTCGAGAATGTCATACATCGACGTGTCGCCGTTGGTGAGATCGGGCAGGTCTGCCGCCGTCACCACGGCCTTGACGCCGGGAAGCTGCTCGGCCTTCGACGTGTCGATCTTGCGAATGACGGCATGGGCGTGCGGGCTGCGCAGGATCCGTCCGATCAACTGGCCGGGCATGTTGAAATCGGCACCGTAGCGCGCACGCCCCGTTACCTTATCGACGCCATCGGGCCGGATGGGGCGCGTGCCGACGGAGGAGAAGCTGCGTGCCGCGTGGCTGGGATCAAAAGTCATGGTCATGCTCCTCTCATAACGCTGGCGGCGTCCTGAACGGCGCGCACGATTTTGTCGTAGCCGGTACAACGACAGAGATTTCCGGCGAGGCCGAAGCGAATTTCCTCCTCGGTCGGGTCCGGGTTCTTGGCCAGAAGATCCTTGGCGGCAATGAGAAAGCCGGGCGTACAGATGCCGCATTGCAGGGCGGCGTGCTCCAGGAATTTCTGTTGCAGCGGATGGAGCTTGTCGCCCTGCGCCATGCCCTCCACGGTGGCGATCCGGCGGCCTTCCGCCTCGGCCCCGAGCACCAGACAGGAGCAGACCAGCCGGTCGTCGAGGATGATGCTGCAGGCCCCGCAGTCGCCTGTGCCGCAGCCTTCCTTCACCCCCATGAGCCCCAGGCGTTCGCGCAGCACTTCCAGCAGCGTCTCGTCGGGGTGACAGAGGAACTCGGCCTGATCGCCATTGATTGTCGTCGAAACTGCTATGCCTGCCATCACTTTTGTCCTGCACGTTGATAAGCGGTCAGCGCGACCCGCTTGGCCAGAACGCCCGCGACTTTCTTTCGGAATTCCACGGTGCCTCGCTTGTCGTCGATAGGGCGACAGGCAGCGGAACAGGCTTCAGCAAGGCGTTCGAGCGCGCCATCGTCAACACGGGAGCCAACCAGGATATCGGCCGCCTCTTCGACCAGCAGCACCGTCGGTGCCGCGGCGCCGAGTGCGACGCGCGCCTTCTCGACGACGCCCTGATCATTGAGGGTGAGATTGACCGCAGCACTAACGACGGCGATGTCCATTTCGGTGCGTGGCGTGAACCGCTGGTAGGCGTCGCCCGAATGGCGCTGGCGCTTGTCGAGCAGAATCGCTTCGATGATCTCGCCGGGTGCGAGCGATGTTTTGCCGGGGCCGACCGGGATCGTTTCGACAGCGATGGTCCGAGACCCCGCTGGGCCTCGGACAAGAGCCCTGGCGCCGGCCGCCACCAATGCCGGTACGCTGTCAGCGGCCGGGGATGCGTTGCAAAGATTTCCAACGATCGTGCAGCGCCCCTGCACCTGCTTGGAACCAATAAGTCTGGCGCCCTCCACGACGCCGGGCCACGCGTTCCGGAGGGCTGTGTTTTCGCCCAGAACCGCGCAAGGTACCGCAGCACCGATGACGAAGCCGTCGTCGTTTTCGATGATGCGTCCCAAGGCATCTATCGCTTTGATGTCGATGATGACGTCGGGCTCGATGAACCCGCCTTTCATTCTCACCAGCAAATCGCTTCCGCCGGCCAGGATCGCGGCCTTGCCTGAGGCATTCGCCAGCAGGCCGACGGCATCCTCCAATGAACTTGGGCGAATATAGCGCAAAAGGATACTCCTCGTGATGAAGTCGGGCCGGAAGCAAATATCGCAACCCGCAATAACCGATGCCGCGACGATGTCGCAACCGCTCGCCAACGCTATTGGAAGCACCGGTTCGATACAAGCCGGGTCCTCCATTTCCGATGAGCGACCCATGTGGTTCCCCATGAAGATGGGTCGCCTTAGCCGAGTGTGTCGGCCAACTCACGCCGTGCGAGCAAGCTCGACAGCGCGCCGATACGCTGCGGTTGCCGCGGCTCTAACGAGTGTTTTCAGGGCGTCGTCTTCCGTCAGCACACGCAGCGCTGCCTCGGTGGTGCCGCCGGGGCTGGTGACCTGGCGGCGTAGTTCCGCAGGGGGTGTACTGGCCGCCATCGCCAGGGCGCCGGCGCCGAATACGGTTTCCCTTGCAAGTGCGAGAGCCGTTCGCGGCGGCAGGCCGAGTTGCGTGCCTGCCGCAGAGAGTGCCTCGATGAAGTGGAACACATAGGCGGGGCCGGAGCCGGACAGGGCCGTAGCCGCGTCGATCAGCGCCTCGTGCTCGACGCGATGCACCGCACCGCCGGCAGAGAGGAGCCTCGTCACCCGTTCGGCCTGCTGCGGGCTGACGCGCGCATTGGCGAAGATGACCGTCGACCCCTTGCCGATCGCGGCCGGTGTATTCGGCATCGCGCGCACCGCGGGCACCTCGCCAAGGCTCGCTTCCAGCGTCGCAACGGGAACGCCGGCGGCGATGCTGACGACGACGCTTTCCGTCACATGGGGCCGGTAGGCCGGCAGCACCGCCGCCATGATCTGCGGCTTTACCGCGAGGACGACAGTCGCCGGACTGAACCCCGCATGCAGCATCTCGGCCGATGCATAGGTCCTGACACCGAGCACGCGGGCTTCAGCGCGCAGCGCCTCCGCGGGCTCGACCACATGCACGTCGTTCGGATGGATGAAGCCGGCCGTCAGCCAGCCTTGCAGCATTGCCCGCCCCATATTGCCGCATCCGACCAGAAGCAGCCCGTCGTTGGTTGCGACTTCGGTTATATCAGGCGCCTTCAACCGGGATGCCGTTTGTGACCAGGTTGGCGATCGTTTTGCCCCAGCCGTTCTGTTCGGTGGCGAAGAAATCGCCGATCACATAGTTGGCGGCCAGAACCCGCACCGGGCCGAGCGGAGAGAGCGGGTCGGTGGCGAGCGCGCCGAGCGAGACTGCAGCCGAGCCCCAGCGGCAGGACGTCATCCGAAAATCCGGCGAGGTGTCGCGGGCGATCACCCGCTTGTTGAGGATCTTTCCGTCCGGCGCTGGCTGGATGTGGATGTTGAGATGCGGGGTTGTCTTCAGCGGTTCGGCCTGAGTGCCGTCGAAGGTGCAGTCGATGGTGATCAGCGGTACGCCATGGCGGACGACGCTTGCCATCGCCCCTCCCGTACGCTCGATGAGTTCGATCGTGCCAAATTTCTTCGGATAACCCCAGAGATCGCGGCCGGCCGCGATGGCTGCGTCATTGTCCTCGTATTCGAACAGGAAATAGCCGCCTTCGCGATCGCCGAAACGCACGGGGATGACGATGCCGGCATCCATGAAGGGCGCCTTGCGGCAGTTGGTGAAGTCCGAGACATAGACCAGGAACCGGTCGCCAGCGAGCGTGAACGGTGTGTTCTCTAGATATTGGCCGAGGATTGCCGGGTCGCCCTGGCAGATGGCGTGGAGACTGCGGTTGCCTGGGCATTCATAGGGTACGAAAGGATCTGGGATCAGCGGCGCCTGGAGGGGCATGTTGTTGGCATCGTGTAGCGGAATTCGGGTCATAGCTGCCTTGGGGCCTTTGGGAGAAGTTGAGGATGAATGAAAAAATGATTGCATAAATTCATCCATGTGAAATTTGTTATCCATGATTCCATGCGCGTCAAGTGATTTCGGCTGCAGCGAATACCGCGCAGGGACCGCGCACACGCTGTTGGATCTTGGAAAACCACTAGAACCCGCTCTCCGCATCCGGTTCCGCAGACACTATTGCCGTCTAATCTCGACGGTGACATGCCGATATCCGGCGGGCTTGCCGATATCGGGAGGCCGGGCTACACGAGACGAGTTCTGCAATGGCGCCTTCGTGGCGCGGCGAAGCGATTGCCATGGTGACGAGCTTGTCCTCTGATGACCCGAAAAGTGCCGACGATACCGATCCGCTGATGGTGCGATCGGTGGAAAAGGCGTTTCGGGTGCTGGAGGCCTTCGACGGCACCAACCGGAGCCTCAGCCTTGCGCAGATCGGCGCGAATGTCGGCCTCGACAAGAGTGCCGCGCAACGCTTTACCCATACGCTGAACAAACTGGGCTACCTGCAAAAGGACCCGGTGACGAAGCGTTTCGAGCTCAGCCTGCGCAGTCTCGAAATGGCGCGCCATTTCATCACCGCCAACCCGCTGGTCAACCAGGCGATGCCCTATCTCCTCCATCTCAGCCGCGAGACGGAGGAGGCGGTGAACCTCACGTTGCCCGATGGAATGGAGATCGTCTTTGCCGCCCGTTTCATGAGCCGGCACATGCTTAACACCGATGTCGTCGTCGGCACGCGCATGCCGGCCTTCTGCACGGCACCAGGCCGGGCGATCCTCTCCCGACTGCCGGCGGCGGAGGCGCTTTCGCTCATCGAGCGGTCGCCCTTGCAGGCCTTCACGCCGCAGACCGTGCACACGGTCGACGGGCTGGTCGAACGGCTCGATGCTGCGCGCAGTGCCGGTTATGCGACGACCTGGGGCGAATTCTTTCCAGGCGATCTCTCGGTCGCTGCCGCGGTGATTGATCAGTCCGGACGTCCCGTCGCGGCGGTCAATATCGGCGTGTCCAACGCGCGCTACACCCCCGAAAAGGCAGAAGAGACGTTCGCGCCTCTCGTCGTCGCCGCCGCGCGGTCTATCTCACAGGCCTCCTCCACCTTCTAACGTATTCTAAAGGCAAATCTGGAGCCTTCGTCGGCTTGCCGGCGAGGGATTTTTTATGCCGTGAAAAATCCGATTGACAATTTCATGTATCGAATTACGATACAAAGTATCACAATACAATACGATGGATCGCATGACAAATTTCGTTTTGACAGAGCAGCGCGGCTCCTGCCGCGTGATCACGCTGAACCGCCCCGAAGTCCTCAATGCGTGGCATTCCCAGATGCGCCTTGACCTCATGGCTGCGCTGGAGTCCGCTGAAGAGGACGCCGCTGTCGGTGCGATCATTTTGACCGGGGCAGGGGAGCGCGCCTTCGGAGCCGGGCAGGATCTCAACGAGACCAAGACCTTCGACCCCGACCGCGCGGAACTTTGGATCGGTGAATGGGAGCGGCTCTATGATCGGATCCGCAGCCTTTCCAAGCCGTTGATCATGGCGCTGAACGGCCTGGCAGCTGGCTCGGCTTTCCAGGTGACCTTGTTGGGCGATTTCCGTATCGGCCACGATGGCGTGAAGATGGGACAGCCGGAGATCAATTCTGGCATCGCCAGTACGACGGGCCCATGGATCATGATGGAGATGATCGGGCTTGCGCGCACCACCGATCTGACCCTTAGCGGCCGCATGATGGAGGCCGCGGAATGTGTCGCCATCGGCCTCATCAATCGGCTCGTCCCGCGCGAGGAGGTGCTGGAAGCCTCCTTAGCACTCGGCGAACAGCTTGCCGCCAAGCCGCGGCTCGCCATGAAGCTCAACAAGCAGCGCTTCCGCGAGGTTACCGAGGCCCGTTTCCGCGACGCGCTTGCGGCCGGCGTTCGCAACCAGCGCATCGCCTATGGCGATGGTGAGCCCAACCGTATGATGGAACAGTTTCTCGCCGCCAAATCCAAGGCGAAGTCCGGCTGAGCCGCACCTGCCGTCGCGTTTCAAGATCAATGACTTTTCAGGACTATAGCGTGGAAGACCAAGGTTTCATTTCTCGCCTGCCGGCTCGGGCCGCCGCGTCGCCCGACGCCATCTATGCGACGTTCGACGGCGAACCGATCACCTTTGCCGATCTGCACCGCAAGTCGGACAATGTTGCGGCCGCGCTTCGTCGCCTTGGCGTCGAGAAGGGCGATCGTGTCGCGCTGATGCTGCGCAACAGCCCCGACAGCCTCGCCGTGCTGTTTGCCATCGCCAAGTGCGGCGCCGTCTGGGTGCCGGTGAATGTGCAGCTGCGCGGCGACGGGTTGAAATACATCCTGGAGCACTGCGACCCGCGCGTCGTCTTCGCCAATCGCGATCTGTTCCCGAATATCTTGGAATGCGGTGCCGACATCTCGGCGTTCCGGCTTGTCGCGGAGGCCGGCGACACCGAGTCGCTCGACCGGCTTGCCAGCGGCGATCACGTCTTCGCCGAGCCGCTGCCGGCTGCCGATGATCTTTTTGCGCTGAACTACACCTCCGGCACGACCGGTCGTCCGAAAGGCGTCCGCGTCACCCATCGCATGCTGCGCTACGCGGCCGAAGGCGCAATGCTCTGCTCGGATGCGCGCGATGGCGATGTCTTCTTCGTCTGGGAGCCGCTTTATCATATTGGCGGTGCGCAGCTCATCCCGATTCCTTTGCTGCGCGACGTCAAGCTGTCCATGGTGCAGCGCTTCAGCGCCAGCCGCTTCTGGGATCAGGTGCGCGACTGCGGCGCGACGCAGATCCACTATCTCGGCGGTGTCTTGCAGATTCTTCTCAAGCAACCCGAGAGCGCGCGCGACCGTGACCACAAGGTTCGCGTCGCCTGGGGCGGCGGCTGCCCGCGCGACATTTGGCGCGCCTTCGAGGAGCGTTTCGGCACGCCGCTGCGCGAATGCTACGGCATGACGGAATCCTCCAGCATCACCACGTTCAATGCGGCCGGCATAGTCGGTTCGGTGGGCACGCCCGTGCCGTGGCTTTCCGTCGAGATTCTTGACGAACAGGGTACGCCCGTGGCGGCGGGCGTGCATGGCGAGATCGTCGTCCACCCGCGTCAGGCGGGCGCGGTCTTCGCCGGCTATTTCCGTAATGAGGAGGCGACTGCCAAGGCGCTGCGGCCGGATGGTTTCCACACCGGTGACCTCGGCATGATCGATGCGGACGGCAACCTCTATTTCCTCGGCCGCCTGACGGACAGCGTGCGGGTGAAGGGTGAGAACGTCTCGGCCTTCGAGGTGGAGCATGTCGCCGGCAGTCATCCGATGGTCGAAGACTGTGCGCTGATCGGCGTCAAGGCCGAGGTCGGCGAACAGGAGATCAAGCTGTTCATCAAGCCGAAGGAAGGGGCAGCGATTGATTATCCGGCCTTCTCCGATTGGCTTGCCCATCGCCTGGCGCCGTTCCAGAACCCACGCTACCTCGCCTTGGTAGAGGATTTCGAGCGCACGCCGAGCCAGCGCATCATGAAGCACCGGCTGCCAGCATCCGTCGAAGGCAGCTGGGACAGGCAGCAGCGCACCGGCCGATAAGGTCCGGTCCCGATACGCACATAACCGCATACCCCAAGGGGAGACAGTCAGAATGAAGGCCGCCGTTCTCTACACGTTCAATGAAGACCTCGTCATCGAGGATGTGCCGATCGCCAATCCCGGCGACCGCGAGGTGCTGGTGCGCATCATCGCGACGGGCGTCTGCCACAGCGATCTCAGCGCCGCAAAGGGCAAGTCGCGCCCCAAGCTGCCCATTATCCTCGGCCATGAAGCGGCTGGCATTGTCGAGCGCACCGGTTCGGCGGTGTCGAAGGTGAAGAAGGGCGACCACGTCATTCTTTCCTGGGCGCCCAATTGCGGCGAATGCTTCTATTGCCACAAGCGGCTGCCGACCATGTGCGACACCTATGGTGATGCTGCGGGCGGCAACACGCTCTGGAAGGGCGCCCGCCGTCTCGGCAGCGCGCAGAAGCCGGTCAATCATTTCACCTGCGTTTCGAGCTTTGCAGAGCTTGCGGTTGTGCCGGAAGCGGGCTGCTCCAAGATCGAACACGACATTCCCTTCGAGGTCGCGGCTCTCGTCGGCTGCGCGGTGACGACGGGCTTCGGCGCCGTGGTGAACGACGCCCGCGTCGAGCCCGGCGAGATCGTCGGCGTCATCGGCGTCGGCGGCGTTGGTATCAACGCCATCCACGCGGCGTCCGTCGCTGGGGCGGAGGCGGTCGTCGCGATCGATATCAATCCGGAAAAGGAGGCGGTCGCGCGGTCCTTCGGTGCGACCCACTTCCTCAATTCCGCGACACAGGATGTCACCGCGGAACTGAAGGCGCTCAGCCGAGGCCGGGGGCCCGACAGTATCATCGACTGCACCGGACGGCCTGCGGCGATCGCACTTGCCTATGACAGCGTTCGGCTCGGCGGTTCGGTGATTTCCGTCGGCATCGCCGCCAAGGGCGAGATGGTCTCCCTGCCAGCCTCGACCTTGCCCAATACTCAGAAGCGCATCATCGGCAGTAACTACGGTGGCGGGGTTCCGGAGCGTGATTTCGAACGCATCCTCGGGCTCTACCGTGCCGGCCGTTTCGACCTTGACCGCCAGGTCGGCGCGCGCGTGCCGCTGGAACAGATCAATGAAGCCTTCCGCTGGCTTGAGCAGGGCGTTCTTGCCCGCACGCTCGTGTGCTTCGACCGCTGACCGACGAAATCGAACGAGGCTGACCATGTATCCCGATACCCAACTCTTCATTGCCGGCGAATGGACGAACGGCTCGGGCGGCGAAACGCTGCCCGTCCTCAACCCGGCGACTGGCGGCGAAGTCGGTCGCGTCGCGAAAGCAACGACCGCAGACATGGATCGCGCGCTTGCCTCTGCCGCCGAAGCCTTCGAACTGTGGCGCAAGACGACGGCGCGCGAGCGTGCAAAACTGCTGCACGCAGCCGCCGATAATCTGCGCGCCCGTATCGAGGATATCGCGCCCGTCCTGACCATGGAGCAGGGCAAGCCGCTTGCCGAAGCCCGCTCGGAACTGCGCAATGCCGATGACGTCATCCGCTGGTTCGCGGAGGAGGCCATCCGTTCCTACGGCCGCATCATCCCGGCGCGCAAGCCCGGCGTGCAGCAGATGGTCATGAAGGAGCCGATCGGTGTCGTCGCCGCGTTCACGCCGTGGAACTATCCGGTCGCCCAGGCGATCCGCAAGATTTGTGCGGCGCTTGCCGCCGGCTGCACCGTCATCCTGAAGGCCGCCGAGGAGGCACCGGCCTCCTGTGCGGCCATGGTGCGCGCCTTTGCCGATGCTGGTTTCCCCGATGGCGCGATCAGCCTGCTCTACGGCACACCCTCGGAAATTTCCGAATATCTCATTCCGCATCCGGTGATCCGCAAAGTGTCCTTCACCGGCTCAACGCCGGTCGGCAAACATCTGACCGCGCTCGCCGGCGCCCACATGAAGCGGGTGACGATGGAGCTCGGTGGCCATGCGCCCTACATCGTCTGCGCCGACGCGGACCTTTCGTCCGCCGTTTCGATGCTGGCCGGCCACAAGTTCCACAATGCCGGTCAGGTCTGCATCGCGCCGACGCGTGTGCTGGTGGAAGAGCCCGTCTTCGACAATGTCCTCGAAGACTTCGTCACTGCGGCGAAGGCCGTGAAAATAGGAGATGGCCTCTCCGACGGTATCGACATGGGGCCGATGGCGAATGCCCGCCGCCTCGACGCGATGGACCGGTTGATCGGCGATGCCATCGCCAAGGGCGGCCGCCTGTTGACCGGCGGCAACCGCATCGGCAATGCCGGCTTCTTCTTCGAGCCGACGGTGCTGGCCGATGTGCCACTGGACGCCGCGATCATGAACGAGGAGCCGTTCGGGCCTGTCGCGGTCGTCAACCGTTTCGCGGGGGTGGATGCGGCCATTGCCGAGGCGAACCGTCTGCCGTTCGGCTTGGCCGCCTATGCCTTCACGCGGTCCCAGAAACACGCGCAGCGTTTCGCCGAAGATATCGAAACGGGCATGCTTTCGATCAACGATTACGGCCTTGCCTATGCAGAGGTTCCCTTCAACGGCGTGAAGGATTCCGGTTACGGCTCCGAGGGTGGTCCGGAGGCGCTGGAGACGTTCCAGACGATCAAGTTCGTTTCACAGACGAATTTGTGAAAATCACCAAAATGAAATCTTGACTTCATTTTTTCATTAGTGTGAACTTCATACCGAAGTGAACACACAGGAAAGACCCTCTCTGCCATGTCCCAGAACGCCTATGCCCTTCCGCAGCGCGCCCCCCTCTATCAGGCGCCGCCGTTCGATTACAAAGCCTTCAGCAAGGTCAGCGTGTTCTGCCGCGTTGATGAGGCGGCGATCCGCGCGGCTTTGCCTGAGCAATTCGACGTCCGGGGCGACGTGATCGAATTCTTCATCATGGACGTGCCGGCCGGCGGCGCGCTCGGGTCCTATGCGGAAGGCGGCATCGTTGTGCCGATGAGCTATCAGGGGCGCCCGGGCGGTCACGTGCTGTACGAGATCGTCACCAATGACGACTCCATGGCGGTCGGCCGCGAGGTCTGGGGCTATCCGAAGAAGATGGGCGACGTGGAGTGGAAGGCGAGCGATACGGCAATCACGGCCAAGCTCTCGCGCCGCGGCACCTCGCTGATCGAGATCGACTTCAAGGCTGATGGCCCTGCCTTCGAGAAGCCGGCTCTGCACCCGCGTTTCCAGACCCGTATCATTCCGTCGCCGGAAAGTGCGGACGTCGAAACGCAGATCATCGAGAACTCGCTGGGTCACTCCGAAACGCTCCGCCACGCCCTCGGCACGGCCGAGATCAAGATCGGCGGCAGCGCCAGCGATCCGTTCTCCGATTTCCAGATCCGCGAGATCGTCGGCGCGGAAATGATCGTCGCCAACTTCGTCCTCGGCTTCGGCAAGATCGTCGGCTGAAACGGGCTTAACAGGGAACCGTACACATGATGTGTGCAAAAGCGCCCGAAAAGATGTTCAGACTCGATCAAAAGCGGGTCTTCATTACCGGTGGCGGTGGAGGTATCGGCCGCGCTGCGGCGCTGATGTTCGCTGCTTTCGGGGCGCATGTAGTGGTTCTCGACCGGGATCGGGCAGCGGCGGAAGCCGTTTGCCGGGAGGTGCGGGAGGCTGGCGGTGTTGCGACGTCCTGCGCCCTCGACGTCACCGACGAGGCCGACGTCCTGGCTGTCTTCGCTGCGGCGGAGCAGGAGGCCGGCGGTCTCGACATCCTCGTCAACAATGCGGGCATCTCGATCCGCAGGCCGTCGACGGAGCTTGCGATCGAAGACTGGAACAGCGTCGTCTCGGTCAACCTGACGGGCATGTTCCTTTGCTCACGGACGGCCGCCCGCTCCTGGATCGCCCGCGGCATTCCCGGCGTGGTGATCAACACGGCTTCGATCATGAGCTATTCCGGCGGCGGCCTGCATCCGAACGTCTCCTACCAATCGACCAAGGCCGGCGTGGTGAACCTCACCCGGACGCTGGCCGTCGAATGGGCTGATCACGACATTCGCGTCAACGCGGTAGCGCCGACCTGGGTCCGGACGCCGCTGATCGATCATCTGATGGCCGACGGAGCGCAGATGGACAAGATCCGCAGCCTGACGCCGCTGAAGCGCCTGGCAGAACCTGAGGAAGTTGCCTCTGCCATGATCTTCCTGGCCGGACCGGCCTCGGCAATGACCACCGGCCACGTGCTGGCGGTGGACGGTGGTTATCTCGCGAAATGAGGAGGGTGAAGGGAAACTTCAGGTAGTCGCGCGCCTGGTCACTGTCGTGAAGAATGTATCGCATAATTTCATGCATTCGTTGCCCGGACGGGAGTTCCGTGCAACGAATCTCAACGAGCAAAAGGGGAACCAAAATGAACAGAACCCATATACTTCTTTCTGCCGCCGCACTCCTCTTCGCCTCCGGCGCCATGCCGGTGTTGGCGGACGACATCGTGCTGGGGGGCAGCGCGCCGATGTCCGGCGCACAGGCCGAGTTCGGCCAGTCGCAGATCGATGGTGCCCAGCTCTATTTCGACCAGCTCAACGAGAAGGGCGGCATAAAGGGCAACAAGGTGGTTTTCCGCCCGCTCGATGATCGCGCCGATCCGCGCCAGGGCACGCTCGTTGCCCAGCAGTTCTGCGACGACAGCGCCGTCATCGGCGTCATTGGGCACATGAACAGCGGCGTCACAATGCCGGCCCTCGATATCTACTCGGAATGCGGCATGCCGCAGGTCGTCCCCGCGACCAACCCTGAACTGATGCGCATGGGCTTCAAGACCGTTGTGCGCCCCGTCGCCAACGACTTCGTGCAGGGCGCTTTGCCGGCGAAATATGTGACGGAGAAGCTCGGCCTGAAGAATGCCGTGCTCGTGCACGACAAGACCGTCTTCGGCCAGGGCATCTCCGGCGTGTTCAAGGACAATTTCGAAGCCGGCGGCGGCAAGGTCTCCGGTACCTACGGCACAAACCCCGAGGACGTCGACTTTTCGGCGCTGATCGCTTCGATCAAGCTGGAAAACCCTGACGTCGTCTATATGGGCGCCGGCATGCCGCAGCTTGCTCTGTTCCTCAAGCAGATGCGCGAGCAGGGCCTTAAAGCGCAGTTCATCGGCCCGGATATCGGCTTTACCGTCGATTTCATCACGCAGGTCGGTGCGGCTTCCGCTGAAGGCGCGCTCATGACTTTCCAGCTTCCGCCCTACGATTCCTCGGCGGAACTGAAGGATTTTTCCGATCGCCACCAGGCCCGCTTCGGCCGCGCACCCGGTCCCTATGCCTCGCTTGGTTTTGCCAATGCGCAGGTGATGGCCGCCGCCGTTGAAAAGGCTGAAAGCCTGGACCGTGCAGGCGTTCTCGCGCAGTTGCATGGCGTCACGGTCAACACGCTGCTTGGCCCGGTCGCCTTCGACGAGAATGGTGAAAACACGACTGCGCCGATGTACCTCTACGTCGTCAAGGACGGAAAATTCGAGCTGATCAAGCAGTAATCAGCCGAACGTTTGTTCAACGGGGCCGGCGCAGTCCGTGCCGGCCCGTCGTCATAGAGGCGATCCCCTTGTTCGATTACTTTCTACAACAGCTGATCTTCGCGCTCGCCATCGGTGCTATCTACGGATTGATTGCCCTCGGTTACACGATGGTCTACGGCGTGATGCGCCTGATCAACTTCGCCCATGGCGAGTTCTTCATGCTTGGCCCGTATATCTATACGTTCCTGTTCAGCGGGCTCGTCGGTCTCGGAGGCCTAGCCCCGGTGCTGGACTCCGCCATCGCCATCGTCGCGAGCTTCGTCATCGTCGGTCTGCTTGGCGTGGCAATCGAGCGCTTCGCCTATCGGCCGTTGCGCGCCTATGGCCGCCTTGCTCCGATGTTGAGCGCGCTCGGCATGTCCATCGTGCTGCAAAGCGCGGTCCGTGTGACGGTGGGGCCGCAGCCGGTCCATTTCCCGGCCATCGTGCCGAGCACGCCGATCGACGCACTTGGCGGCATGGTCACGACGGTACAGCTCGGCATCCTCATTGCGGCTGTCTTGCTGATGGTGGGCTTGACGCTCTTCGTCAACGGCACGCGGCTCGGCATCTGGATCCGCGCGGCGTCCGAGAGCTGGACAACGTCGAGCCTGCTCGGTATCCGCGTCAACCGCGCCGTTAGCCTCGTCTTCTTCATCGGCCCAGGGCTCGGTGCGATGGCCGGTATCATGTATGCGTCCTACTACGGCATCATGCAGCCGACCATGGGCTCCGTCATCGGCCTGAAAGCCTTCACGGCTGCTATTCTTGGCGGCATCGGGTCCATTCCGGGCGCCATGCTCGGTGGTTTCCTGCTCGGTGCGATCGAAGTCTTCGGCACGGCTTTCCTGCCGATCCTCTCCTTCGGCTATATCGGCACGGAATATCGTGATGTCTTTGCCTTCGCCGTTCTCATCCTCGTTCTTCTGTTCAAGCCCGCCGGCCTGCTCGGCGAGACCGTCTCGGAAGAAACGACCGTCGCAAAGAAGGATTACTGACCCATGGGGAATTCGGTGATCGCCCGGCGGCTCGGCCTGCTTGCGGTTCTCGCGCTCTGCGTGGTTCTGCTTGCGCTGGTGCCGTATTTTCCGTCCTACTATGTCCGCGTCGTGGACAGTATTCTGATCTATATCATCCTCGCTGTCGGCTTGAATCTCGTGGTCGGTTATGCGGGTCTGCTCGATCTCGGCTTTATCGCGTTCTACGCGGTGGGCGCCTATGCCTATGCCATGCTTGCCAGCGGGCAATTCGACATCCACCTGCCGTTCATCGTCGTCCTGTTCATCGGTGCCGCGGCCGGCGCCATAGCAGGGATTCTCCTCGGTTTTCCGGTGCTGAAGCTGCGCGGCGACTATCTCGCAATCGTCACGCTCTCCTTCGGCGAGATCATTCGCATCGCCATCAACAATGCCGATGATCTGACCAACGGTCCGCAGGGCATTGCCGGCCTCGACAGGGCGAGCCTCTTCGGGCTGCCCTTGACCACGCCGGTGCATTTCTACTGGTTGCTGCTTGTGCTGGCCATCATCGTCTGCGCCGGCGTCTATTACATGGAACGCTCGATCCTCGGCAAAGCTTGGCGGGCGCTGCGCGAGGACCAGGATGTGGTGCGGGGTCTCGGTATCAACACGACGACGCTTAAGCTGCTGGCCTTCGCGCTCAGTGCGGCGATCGGCGGGGCAGGCGGGGTGATCTTCGGCGCGTTCCAGCGCTTCGTCAGCCCGGAGAGCTTCACCTTTCAGGAATCGCTGCTCGTCGTGCTGATCATCATCATCGGCGGGGTGGGCAATATCGTCGGCGTCATCGCCGGGGCGGTCGTGCTCGTGGTTCTACCGGAAATCCTGCATTTCGCCGCGCAATACCGCCTGCTGATCTACGGCGTCGTGCTCGTGACCGTCATCGTTCTTCGCCCCGGCGGCTTGGTTTCACCCCGCTTCAACCTCGGCTTCATCATTCGAAAGGTCCGGACCCTATGGCTCTCGCCCTCGAAAACGTAAGCAAGCATTTCGGCTCGCTCGTTGCGATCCGCAACCTGTCGCTGTCCTTCGACGTCGGGTCGATCTACTCGATCATCGGGCCAAACGGTGCCGGCAAGTCGACAGTCGTCAATATGATCGCCGGCTCTTACGCGGTGACATCGGGCACGATCCGGCTCGGCGAGACGGCGCTCAATCGGCTGCCCAAGCATCGCATCGCCCAACTCGGCGTGTCGCGTACCTACCAGAACCTCCGTCTTTTCGATGGCATGACGGTTCTGGAGAACCTGGAGGTCTGCTTCTTCCCGCAGTCGTGGCTGACCTTCTTGACGGGCGCGAAACGGCTGAGCAAGGCCGAACGGCTCGAAATCTGCCACGCCTGCCTCGCTGAATTTCATCTGTCGGATGTGGCGGATGTTCTGGCAGGTGACCTGCCTTACGGCCGGCAGAAGATCCTCGAACTGGCGCGCGCTTTCGTCACGCAAGCGCCGATCGTGCTGCTCGACGAGCCGGCCGCCGGTCTCAACCATACCGAAACAAAAGACATGGCGGCGATGATTGCCGGCCTGAAACGTGAAGACCGCGCGATCATCCTCGTCGAACACGACATGGACATGGTGATGTCCATTTCCGACCGGATCGACGTCTTGAACTATGGCGAGCTGCTTTGCTCCGGCACGCCGGATCTGGTTCGCACGAACGAAAGAGTGCAGGAGGCCTATCTTGGAACCACGGAAGAACTCGACGACATCCGCAAGCTTGCTCAAAGTCGCCGGGCTCAAGGCGGGCTACGGGCGAACGCAGGTATTGTTCGGCATTGATCTGGAAGTCCGTGCCGGTGAGATCGTCACGATCATCGGCGCGAACGGCGCGGGCAAGACATCGACGTTACGCTCGATTTCCGGCCTGACGCAGGTCTATTCCGGTGAGATCGAATTCAAGGGCAGACCGATCAAGGGACTGCCGCCGGAAGAGATCACCCGCCTTGGTCTCGCCCATTGCCCCGAGGGTCGCCAGATTCTTCAGCGGCTGACGGTCGAGGAGAACCTGCTGGCCGGCTACATCCCCGGTCGCGGGCGCAGCTTCGATGAGATCCGGACCCAGGTCTACGACATGTTCCCGATCCTCAAGGAGAGGCGGCATTCGCTGGCGAGCCGTATGAGTGGCGGCCAGCAGCAGATGCTGGCGATCGGCCGCTCGCTGATGGCAACGCCCGAGCTTTTGATGCTGGACGAGCCTTCGCTCGGTCTGGCGCCGAAAATCATCAACCAGATTTTCGAGATCATCATCACGCTGTCGAAATCCGGCATCAGCCTCATCGTCGTCGAGCAGAATGCGGCGGTGGCACTGGAAATCGCCGATTATGCCTATGTGATCGACGCCGGCCGCTGCTCGGTGGAGGGGGGCGCAAACAACGTGCTCAACGATCCCGATCTCAAAGCCGCCTATCTCGGCGCCTGACTGGCGATATATGGAGGAAACATGTCCAAAGCCCAGACATCCATCCTGATATCCGGCGCGGCCTCCGGAATCGGGCGGGCCACCGCGATTTGTCTGGCCAAAGAGGGGGTGGCGCTCACCCTGTTCGATCGCAACGCGTCGGCGATGGCGGAGGTGGAAAGCGCGTGCCGAAACCGGGGAGCGGCGGTCATCGCGTCGGCAGGTGACGCCTCCCTGGATACCGATGTCGCCGCTGCCGTCAGCCGGGCCGTCAAAGCACATGGCTTTCTTTCCGGTGTGGTCGCCGCAGCCGGTATCGCGCGGAAAGGTGATGTTACGACACTGACCGACGAGACCTGGGAGATCACGCTGGCTGTGAATCTTACCGGTCCCTTCCTGTTGGCACGACATGCGGTTCCGCACCTGTTGCGCAATCCGTCCTCCGCCTTTGTCGCGGTCAGTTCGGACTCGGGCGTGCGCGGCTCACGCGGTTATGCCGCCTACAGCGCATCCAAACATGGCGTGGTTGGCCTGATCCGCTGCATGGCGCTCGATCATGGACCCCAGGGCCTTCGTAGCAATGTCGTCTGCCCGAGTTTCGTCGACACGCCAATGGCGGATGGTCTCCTCAAGGAAAGCGGCGGTGGCTATGATCGGGCCTTCTACGAGCGCCGCGTGCCGCTCGGTCGCTTCGCCCGGCCGGACGAAGTGGCCGATGCCATCGACCACCTGCTGTCGCCGCAGGCGGGTTATGCCAACGGCATGGTCTATATGCTGGATGGCGGCACCACGGCGGGAACGTTTGGCTGAGGCGGTCCGGTAAATGGGGACAACCGGTCCGGCGGAGATTGCAAACCAAGGCTGGCGTTGACTCGATGAAGTGTTTGATCAATTCCATCATTCAAGTGAATTTATCAGGTTATGTTCGATGTCCAATTCCGTTTTCGAAGCCCCGACGCCCGATCATGTGGGTAAGACGCTGCGTGAGCTCCGGCGCTCTCGCCGCATTACCATTCAGCAGCTTGCAGAGGGGCTGAATCGTTCCACGGGTTATGTCAGTCAGCTCGAACGCGGCCTGTCGCAGCCGACACTGAAGGACCTCTACGCCGCCTGTACGATCTTCGGCGTGCCGATGAGCTGGTTTGTCGATCTGGAAGAGAAGCAGCCGGACGCGGAGCGCGAAAAGGATATCGTCGTTCGCAGCGGCCAACGCCGCTTCATGCTGCATCGGGGTGCACGAACGGAACTCCTGACGCCGCAGCTCGATTCCGATGTCGAATTCATGATGTCGACCTTTGAGCCCGGCCTTGAGACGGAACCCAAGAACGTGCCAACGTCGGGCGCTGAATACGGCTACATCCTCAAGGGGCGTTTGGAGCTTTGGGTGGATGAAGAAAAATTCGAGCTCGTCGAGGGCGACAGCTACCGCTTCAATCGCTCGTCGACCTACCGCTCACACAATCCCTCGAAGACCGAACCGACCATCATCATCTGGGTCGGCGTTTACAAATAGATCACGGCAGGCATAAACGCATGGCGTCGCCCCTTTTTGATCCCGCGGCATTTTCGAGCAAGGTTGCCTTCATTTCAGGCGCCGCTTCGGGTATCGGCGCTGCGACCGCCCGCAGACTAGCCGATCTCGGTGCAAAGCTCGTTCTCGTGGATCGGGATAGGATACGGCTGGACGCCTTTGCCAAAACGCTCCCATCGGAGACCGTGCTGGCGGTCGAGGTCGACGTCACGGCGATCGCCAGTGTGGAAGAGGCGATCAAGCGGGGTGTCGACACGTTCGGCGGCCTCGATCTCGCCGTCAATTCCGCCGGCATCGACCTGCCGCGCTGCGAGACCGCGTCTTATCCGGCCGAGCAATGGGACAGGATCATTGCGGTCAACCTGACCGGCGTGTTCAACGCGGTGCGGCATCAGATTCCGGCCATGCTGGCGCGTGGCGGCGGATCCATCGTCAATGTCTCTTCCATCATGGGGTTTCGCGGTTTTCCCGGACAACCGGCCTATACGGCCGCCAAACACGGTGTCATCGGCTTCACCAAGGCGGCCGCTCTGGACCATGCGGCGCACGGCATTCGCATCAACGCCGTTGCGCCGGGCTTCATCGACACGCCGTTGCTCGGCCATCTTAGCGATGAAAAGCGCAACGCTGCAGCCGCACTACACCCGATGCAGCGGGTTGGACAGGCAGACGAGATCACCAATGTCATTCTCTTCCTGCTCTCGGATGCTGCGTCTTTCGTCACGGGCGCGTGCTTTGAAGCCGATGGTGGGTATCTGGCGAAATGATTGTCATGGGCTTATTCCGGGATATGCCAAAGGCAGAGACGACACGCTTCTCTAGGATATCATAGCTCTCATTCGTGCGGGCCATACTCCGCGTCCACAGAGCGGGGAATGAACGATGGATGCCACACCATCTTTGGCGCCGGCCTTACCGCGGTGATTTGGCAGTCCGCCAAGGCTTCTTGGTTCTCGGAGATCTCAGTGACGAGAATGGCTTACGTCGGCCATTGCGCACCTCAAGCTGCCGGCTGGGGTTCTTGACAAAGGCTGACCGAGCGTATTTCAATCCATCCAATATGCGGGACAGTTATCCCGACATCTCACATGACTTCGTTTGTCGAAGGGCAGTAGCGCCCACAGCGGCCCGGTTTCCGGGGCTTCCCGCTGTGGGCTTTTCGTTTTGGTGGCTGATGCAGGAAAGCGTGAAGATCGGCATCCTCTATTCGACCTCCGGACCCTATGGGGCGATGGGGCGGGATGCGCATGCCGGCGCGGAATTCGCCTTTCACGATTATCGCGCCCGCGGAGGATCCGAGATCGAGCCTGTCTTCTTCGATCCGCGCGCCGATCTCTCGGCCTATCTGGAGGGGGCGCGCAGCCTCATCCGGGACCACGGTTGCCGCCATATCATCGGTACGATTACCTCTTCGGCGCGAAAGGAAGTCATTCCGCTCGTCGAGAAGCACGATGGCCTGCTGTGGTACATGTGCCCCTATGAGGGTTTCGAGGCGAACGAGAACGTCATCTATATCGGCGGCTGCCCCAACCAGCACCTGATCCCGCTCTTCGACTATCTCTTGCCCCGGCACGGCGCGCGGCCCTATCTCGTCGGCGCGAACTATGTTTGGGGCTGGGAGATGAACCGGCTGGCACGCGAGTTGATCCACAATGCCGGCGGCACGGTGCTCGGTGAGCGTTATCTGCCGCTGGAGGAGACCGCCGTTGCGCGCATCGTCGCCGATATCGCCGAGAAGCGGCCGAGCTTTGTGCTGAACAATCTGGTGGGGCCGTCGAGCTACGCCTTCCTTGCCGCCATGCGCGAACTGGGCGAGCGCGACCCGGCCTTTCTGCCGGAACACTGCCCGGTCGCCAGCTGCGACCTGCAGGAATGCGAACTCGGCGAAATCAGGGACGGTGCCGCTCTCGGCCAGCTTTGCGCCGCCTCCTATTTCGATACGCTGAACACACCTGATAACAAGGCCTTCAAGGCACGGCTGACCGCCTGGAGCGGCGGCGAGCGAATCGTCTCCAGCCTTTTTGCCAGCGCCTATACGGCCGTAAGCCTGTGCATCGCCGCCATCGAGGCTGCCGGTTCCGATGCGCCGGAGCGTGTGCGCACGGAAGTTCTCGCCCGCGACTGGCCGTCGCTGTTCGGTGCCATGCGGGTGGATGCGGCGACCAATCATGCCGCACTGCCCTTTCTGCTCGGCCGCATCAATGACCGGCGCGGCTTCGACGTCATCGCCTCCGCCCCGGCGCTTGCCGCCGACCCCTATTTGACGGGAGCATCCACCAAGCCTGTGCCGCGCCTGAGGGTCGTGTCATGACGACGAGGACCCCGAATTTCACCGGCTGGCGCGCCGTTATCCTCAGCGAGGCGGATGGCAACACGGATCGCCTGCGCCGCCAGCTCGGCCTGCTCGGCATAGCCGTCTCCATCCAGTGGACGCCGCTTGCGGCGTGCGACCTGCCGGATCTGGTCCTGATCGATGCCGACCGGGGCTGGGATGAGCTTCTGCCCGTTTCCGATGCCGCGCCGGCCTGCCCGGTGGTGGCGCTGCTCGGGTCGGAAGCGCCGGGCCGTATCTCCTTTGCACTGCGCCATGGTGCCGGCGCGATCATCCCAAAGCCGGTCGCGGCCTCCGCCGTCTACCCGGCGCTGGTGCTTGCCGTCTCCATCCATGCCGAGCGGATGGAAGCACAGCGTCGCATCGCCCATCTCGAAGAGCGGCTGAAGCTCAGGCCCATCGTCTTTGCCGCCATCGTTCGCCTCAAGGCCGAGCGGCATATCGATGACGAGAAGGCCTATGCCATCCTGCGTGACTGCGCCATGCGCCGCCGCATGCCCATCGAACAGCTTGCCGCCTTCTTCCTCGGTGGTTCCGAAACCCTGCGCGAGGTTGGTTGATGCGGGTCCTGAAGGAATTGTGCCGCCAGCCCGCTGCGGTTTTCGGTCTCGTCATCGTTCTCGCCGTCGTCTTCGCGGCCATCGCGGCTCCATGGCTTGCGCCCTATGCGCCCGATAACCAAATGTTCGATGGCCTGACGCTGGAGGGAGCGCCGATGCCGCCCGGCGAGCAGTTCGCGCTCGGCACGGATACGCTCGGCCGCGACCTGCTTTCGCGCCTGCTCTATGGCGCGCGCACCTCGCTGATCATCGGCCTCGTCGCCAATGGCATCGCGGTCGCCATCGGTCTCTTCGTCGGCGTGACCGCCGGCTACATGCGCGGCTGGGTCGGCGGCCTCCTCATGCGCTTTACCGACCTGATGATGGCCTTTCCGGCCCTGCTGCTCGCGATCGTGCTCGCCGCCATCCTCAAACCCAGCCTGTGGATCGTCGCCATGGTCATTGCGCTGGTCAACTGGGTGCAGGTGGCGCGCATCGTCTATACGGAGACGCGCGGTCTGGTGGAGCGCGATTTCATCATGGCCGAACGGGCGCTCGGCGCCGGCAACGCCCGCATCGTGCTGCTGCATGTCCTGCCGCATCTCCTGCCGACCGCCATCGTCTGGGGCACGCTCGGCATCGCGACGACCGTGCTGCTCGAAGCGACACTCTCCTTCCTCGGCATCGGCGTGCAGCCGCCGCAGCCGTCCTGGGGCAACATCATCTTCGAGAGCCAGAGCTATTTCCAGGCCGCTCCCTGGTTGGTCTTCTTCCCCGGCGCGGTGATCCTCCTGACGGCGCTCGCCTTCAACCTGGTGGGTGACGCGCTGCGCGACATCCTCGACCCGACGCAGCGGGGCCGCGGCTGATGGCGACGCTGCTTGCAAAACGTCTCGTGCAATCCTGCCTGATCCTGCTCGGTGTGGCCGCCATCACCTTCGTGCTGCTCTATGCGCTGCCGGCGGACCCCGCGCGCATGCTGGCCGGCCGCAGCGCGACGGCCCAGACGGTGGAGAACATCCGCCGCGAACTCGGCCTCGACCAGCCGCTGCTCAGCCAGTTCCTGCACTATCTCGGCAATCTCGTTCAGGGTGATCTTGGCCGCTCCTACGCGCAGAAGACCGAGGTCGCGACGCTGATCGCCGCGCGCCTGCCGGCGACGCTGACGCTGATGGCGGCCGGCATCTTCGTCGAGGTGCTGCTCGGCCTCACCTTCGGCATCGTCGCCGCATTGAACCGTGGCGGCGCCATCGACCGCATCGTCATGGCCTCCGCCTTCGTCGGCGTCTCGGCTCCGCAATTCGTCGTGGCCCTGCTCCTGCTCTACGTCTTTGCCGCCACGCTCGGCTGGTTTCCGATGAGCGGCTACGGCACGGTCGCCCATGTCGTCCTGCCGGCCATGACGCTCGGCATTCTCGGGGCCGGCTGGTATGCGCGCATGGCGCGCTCGGCGATGATCGACGTCCTCAACCAGGATTTCGTCCGCACCGCCCGCGCCAAGGGCCTTTCAGGCCGTCGTGTCGTGCTGCGCCATGCGCTGCCCAATGCCATCCTGCCCATCGTCGCGATGATCGGCATCGATATCGGCCAGTTCATGGGCGGCGTCGTGGTGGTCGAGGCCGTTTATGGCTGGCCCGGCATCGGGCAGCTCGCCTGGCAGGCGATCCAGCAGGTCGACATTCCCATCATCATGGGCGTCACGCTCACCTCCGCCTTCGCCATCATCGTCGGCAACCTCGTCGCCGACCTCATCGCGCCGATGATCGATCCGCGCATCCGTTCGCATTGAAACCAAAAAGGGGGACTTTAAAAATGTTCAATCGCTGGATTTTGACTACCACGACGGCGGCCGTGCTCGCCTTTTCTCCGCTGCTGGCCCATGCCGAAACGCCCGCCCAGGGCGGCGAGATCGTCGTGACCTACAAGGATGACATCACCACGCTCGACCCGCATATCGGTTACGACTGGGTCAACTGGTCGATGATCAAGAGCCTGTTTTCGCGCCTAATGGATTATGAGCCGGGCACCGCCAATCTCGTGCCATCGCTCGCCGAAAGTTTTGAAGTGGCGCCCGATGGCCTCACCTATACGTTCAAGCTGCGCAAGGGCGTGAAGTTCACCAATGGTCGCGAGATCGTCGCCGGCGACGTGAAATATTCCATCGAGCGCGCGGTCAACCCGAAGACGCAGGGCCCCGGCGCCGGCTTCTTCGGCGCCATCAAGGGCTTTGACGACCTGACGGGCGGCAAGTCGGAATTGCTCTCGGGCATCGAAACGCCGGACGACCAGACCGTCGTCTTCCACCTCTCGCGCCCGGATGCGACCTTCCTGCACGTCATGGCGATCAACTTCGCCTCCGTTGTGCCCAAGGAGGCCGTCGAGGCGGCGGCCGGCGATTTCGGCAAGAAGCCGGTCGGTTCCGGCTCGCTCATCCTCAAGGACTGGACGATCGGCCAGAAGCTCGTCTTCGAACGCAACCCCGATTATTTCGTCAAGGACGTGCCGCATGTCGACAAGGTGACGGTCGAGGTGGGCCAGGAGCCGCTGGTCGCGCTGCTGCGTTTGCAGAAGGGCGAGGTGGACATCGCCGGCGACGGCATTCCGCCGGCAAAGTTCCTAGAGATCAAGAATTCGCCTGAGGGTGCGGCGATGATCGTCGACGGCGAGCAGTTGCACACCGGCTACATCACGCTCAACACTAAGGTAAAACCCTTCGATGACGTGAAGGTGCGCCGGGCCGTCAACATGGCGATCAACAAGGAGCGCATCACGCGCATCCTGAACGGTCGCGCGACGGCCGCAAACCAGATCCTGCCGCCGCTGATGCCAGGTTACGACAAGGCCTTCACCGGCTATGCCTATGACGTGGAGAAGGCCAAGGCGCTGCTCGCCGAAGCCGGCCATCCCGATGGTTTCGAAACGGTTCTCTATTCCACCAACACCGATCCGCAGCCGCGCATCGCCCAGGCGATACAGCAGGATCTCGCCGCCATCGGCATCAAGGCCGAAGTCCGCGCGCTGGCGCAAGGCAACGTGATCGCCGCCGGCGGCACGGAAGGCGAAGCGCCGATGATCTGGTCCGGCGGCATGGGCTGGATCGCCGACTTCCCGGATCCGTCCAATTTCTACGGCCCGATCCTTGGTTGCTCGGGCGCGGTCTCGGGCGGCTGGAACTGGCCGTGGTACTGCAACGAGGCGATCGATAAGCGCGCCGGCGAGGCCGATGCCATGTCCGATCCGGCCAAGGCTGCGGAGCGCCAGGCGGCTTGGGGCAAGATCTTCACGGATGTCATGGCGGATGCGCCCTGGGTGCCCGTCATCAACGAGCGCCGCGTCGTGGCAAAGTCGCTGCGCATGGGCGGGCCTGATAATATCTACATCGATCCGACGCGTGTCATCAATTACGACGCGATCTTCGTGAAGCCCTAAGCCTTTGATATCGCTCTCCCTGCTGAGCGGGGAGAGCCTTCCAAGAACAACAAACGACGGGAGGCTTTCATGTGCGTCGCCTGCACCCATACCATCCACCGCGCGCAGCATAATTTCGGCTGGAACCGCGATTTTCCGCCGGCGCTGACCGCCAAGCCCGGCGAGACCATCTTCTTCGAATGCCTCGATTCCTCCGGCGGCCAGCTCGGCAAGGATGCGACGCTGGAAACGCTGGCTGCGCTCGATTTCGGCAAGGTGAACCCGGTTTCCGGCCCTGTCTATGTCGAGGGTGCCGAGCCCGGCGATGCGCTGAAGGTGACAATCCGCAAGTTCCACTCCTCCGGGCATGGCTGGACGGCCAATATTCCGGGCTTCGGCCTGCTTGCCGACCAGTTCAAGGACCCGGCGCTGCACATCTGGTCCTATGACACGGCCTCCATGGCACCCTCGGCCTTCGGCCCCGGCGGTCGCGTGCCGCTGAAACCTTTTACCGGCACAATCGGTGTCGCACCGGCCGAATCCGGCCTGCACTCCGTCGTGCCGCCGCGCCGCGTCGGCGGCAATATGGATATCCGCGACCTGACAGCCGGCGTGACGCTCTACCTGCCGGTCGAGGTGGAGGGGGCGCTGTTTTCCGTCGGCGATACCCACGCCGCACAGGGCGACGGCGAGGTCTGCGGCACTGCGATCGAAAGCCAGATGAATGTCGAGCTGACCCTCGACCTCGTGAAGGGCGCCAATCTCCAGACGCCGCGCTTCACCACGACCGAACCCGTGACGCGCCATCTCGACGGCGCCGGCTACGAGGTGACGACCGGCATCGGCCCGGACCTGATGACGGGCGCGCGGGAGGCACTGATGCGCATGATCGACCTGCTCGTCGCCGAACACGGCTACAGCCCCGTCGACGCCTATATGCTCTGCTCGGTCTGCGGCGATCTCCGGATCAGCGAGATCGTCGACATGCCGAACTGGGTCGTCTCCTTCTACTTCCCGAGGATCGTCTTCGCGTGACCTCCAGCAATGCCGCCCCGGTTCTCTCCGTCCGCAACCTCTGCGTCGATGCGCGCACGCCCGAAGGGCTGAAGCGCATCCTCGACGGGGTGAGTTTCGATCTCGCCGCGGGCGAGACGTTCTGCCTTGCGGGGGAATCGGGATCGGGCAAATCCGTGACCTCGCTTGCGATCATGGGGCTGCTGCCGAAGGCGTCGCTGAAGGTCTCCTCGGGTGAAATCCGGCTGGAGGATCGCAATATTCTCGGCATCCCGCACCGGGCGCTCAGAAAAATCCGCGGCGGCGAGATCGCGATGATCTTTCAGGAGCCGATGACCTCGCTGAACCCGGTCATGACCATCGGCGACCAGATGGTGGAGGCGATCCGCGAGCACCGCGAGGATATTTCCGAGGGCGCGGAGACGATCGCACGATCCATGCTCGATGCCGTGCACATGACGGAAGCGGCAAGCCGGCTGAAGCAGTTTCCGCATGAGCTTTCGGGCGGTATGCGCCAGCGTGTGATGATCGCCATGGCGCTCTCTTGCCGTCCCAAGGTGCTGATCGCCGACGAGCCGACGACGGCGCTTGATGTGACGGTGCAGGCGCAGATCCTGACCCTCATGCGGGAGCTGCGCCGCGAATTCTCCACCTCTATCCTGATGATCACCCACGATATGGGCGTCGTTGCGGAAATGGCGGACCGGGTGGCGATCATGCAGCAGGGCAGGATCGTCGAGCAGGGCGATGCGCTCGATATTTTTGCGAGTCCGACGGAGCCTTATACGCGGCAGCTGTTGGCCGCCGTGCCGCGGCTTGGCGCGCATGCCGGTACCGATGCGCCGCCGCGCCTGACGGATGCGGTCGCACCTGCCGCCGAAAAGTCGGTGCTGGTCGTCAAGGACCTCAGCGTCACCTATGGCGCGCGCGCCGGCTGGTTCAACCGGTCGCCGGCCGCGCCGGCAACGGTCAGCGGCATCTCCTTCTCCATCAAGGCGGGCGAGACGCTCGGCCTTGTCGGCGAAAGCGGCTCGGGCAAATCGACCACCGGCAAGGCGGTGCTGAATCTCATTCCCTTCGAAGGCAGCGTTGAGATCAACGGGCGGGAAACAGCTGGGCTGAAGCCCGCCGCGATGCGTCCCGTGCGCCGCGTCGCCCAGATGATCTTCCAGGACCCCTATGCCTCGCTCGATCCGCGCATGACGGTCGGCGCGGCGATTGCCGAGCCGCTCGTCATCCACAATGTCGGCAATGGCTCGGAACGGCAGGACCGGGTGGCGGCATTGCTGACCCGCGTCGGCATGCCCAGGGATGCCGTCAGCCGCTATCCGCACGAGTTTTCCGGTGGCCAGCGGCAGCGCATCTGCATCGCCCGTGCCTTGGCGCTGGAACCGAAGCTGATTGTCGCCGACGAAAGCGTGGCAGCGCTCGATGTTTCCGTACGCGCCCGCGTGCTCGACCTGATGCTGGAATTGCAGGAGCAGATGGGCCTTGCCTATCTCTTCATTTCGCACGACATGGCGGTGATAGAGAGGATGTCCCATCACGTTGCGGTCATGCGGGGCGGCCGTATCGTCGAGATGGACACGCGCCGGCAGGTGTTCGAAAACCCGGGCGACGACTATACTCGCAACCTGATGGCCGCCGTACCGATTCCTGATCCGACGCTCTACCGTGACGGGCTTCGCTTGATGTGATGCGGTTTCGCTGGGAGGTGGCTCCTGCGCGTTCGGTTCCGGTGAAACCGCATCGGGGTGTGTTGCCATGTAACAAAAATATGATTAATGTAGTCAACTTATAGGTTTTCATGTGCCGCCCGGCTCGCGGGATTGCAGTTGCGGCCGGTGGCAAGTCCCAGATTTGTAATGGAAGAAGTGATCGAAGATGGGCTTTTGGCATTCCATGTCCTGGAAAACCGAAGGCATTCGGGTCACGTCGCCGGTCCAGTGGCGGCAATATGACGGACTGGTCAGCGTTCTCTGGGAGGCGGAAAGTCAGGCGGGCGCCAGCGGCTATTATCTGGCCGACGACCCTCGCATCATGTTCTTCTTCAACGATGTATCCCCGCATGTCCGCATCTCGAACGAGAACGATGATTTTTCGCGCAATTCCCGCCCCATGGCGCGGGCGGTCTACGTTCCCGCCGGCGTGCCCCTATGGACGGGTAGCCGGAAGGCACACAGTTTCAGCCATCTCAACCTGCATCTTCACCGGGACCGGGTATTGCGCTACCTGACGCCGTCCGTTGGAGGGTCCGCGGCGCAGACGGCGTTGCGCCGCCCGGCTGAATTGCAAGATGTCGCCGCCATCGATGCTCTGGCCAAACTTCTGGCGGACGAGATCAAAAGTCCCTCCCGGCATGCGGTCTATGCGGAAAGCCTGATCGGCGGCATCGTCGCCGGGCTTCTGGATATCCCCACGGAAAGCGAAGAACGCGTCAGCGGCCGGCTGACGCAGGGGCAGATGAACAAGCTCCTCTCGCATGTCGAAGAGCTGGGGGATTATCGCATGTCCGTCGCCGATATGGCGGCGGTCGTCGGCCTCTCCGAAAGCTGGTTTGCGAATGTCTTCAAGCAGACGACGGGGCATACACCCCTGCAATGGCAGCTTGGCAAACGGGTCGAACGTTCGAAGCAACTGCTTCGTGAAAGCGCGCTTCCCGTCGCCAGCATCGCCGCACAGCTCGGTTTTTCCGATCAGGCGCATCTGACGAAGGTCTTCCGCCAGATTGTTGGGGAGACGCCGGCGGCGTGGAGGCGGACGCAGCAGCTGCGGCGTCCGTAACGTCCCGCCCATCGAAGCAACGGGCGGGACATGTCTTTCTTACCAGGTCTGACGCAGCGTTGCGAGGATGGAGCGGCCCGGATTGTAGTAGACGGCACCGGTATCCGTGCTCGCCACATGTTTTTCGTCGAACACATTGCTGACATTCAGCTGGAACGTCGTGTTCTCCTGCACCTTGTAAGTAAAGGCGGCATCGAACACGACGGCGCTGTCCGATTTCTTGGTGTTCTCGATGTTGGTGTAATAGGCACCCGAATAGCGCGCCCCGAGACCGAAGGTCATGTCGCCGCGCCCGCCTTCGCCTTCCAGCGTATAGGTGCCCCAGATCGAAGCCATGTTTTCAGGCACGCGCATCAGGCGGTGGCCGTCATTGGTACCACCGGGCTCGACGATCTCGCTGTCGATATAGCTATAGGCGGCGATGATGTTGATGTTGTTCGTCACCTCGGCCTTGGCTTCGAGTTCGAAGCCGCGATGGCGGACCTTCTCGACGGTCTGCGGAATGTAGGTCACCTGGTCGAAGACCGTGATGTTGCCCTTGGTCAGGTCGTAGACGGAAGCGGTGATCAGGGCCGGGAAGGCATCCGGTTGATACTTGATGCCGATTTCATACTGCTTTCCGGTCGTCGGATCAGCACCGACGGCCGGCGGCGCGACGGATTCGGCATAGCTGATATACGGTGCAAGCTCGTCGGTGATTTTGTAGCTCACGCCGAATTTCTTCGTGAACTCGCTGTGATCGGCGGCCTTCGTCGTGCCGGCCAACAGATCGGTCTCGCTCAGGTCGAGCCAGTCGTTGCGCAGGCCGGCACTTACGGTCAGCCTGTCGAAAAAGGTCAGATCCTGTTGCAGGTAGATAGCGGTGGTCTGCTGGTCGTTGTTCACGCTGGCATAGGGAGGGATCGCGCCGGGGCCGCCTGAATAGATCGGGTTTTCCCAGTCGATCGAGGGTGCCGACGTATAGTAGCTGTCGCTGTAGGATTTGTATTTGTTGTAGGTGCCGCCGAAAAGCGTGCGGCTCTCCACGTCGTTGAAATTCGCTTCGTACATCAGATGCGCATCGATGACGAATTGTTCGGTCGATTTCTCGTTGCCGAAGAAGTAGCGGCCGGCAACGGTCGAGCCGTCGGTCGGTGTGCTGCCGATATACGCACTGCCGAAGCCGTCATTCAGGTTGCTGTAGCGGGCATTGGAGCTGAAGCTCAGACCATTTCCGAAATCGTGATCGAACAGCACGCTGTAGCTGTTGCGGTTCGTCTCGCTGAAATAATAGTCCGGCTCGCCGAAGAATACGTCGCGGTCGAAATCCGTGCCGAGCGGGTGGCCGCCGCTGCCGGGAACGCCGTCCTTGTCGAGATGGTCGAAGACGAATGTCAGGCTGGTGGCGTCCGTCGGGCGCCAGGTGACGCCGCCCATGATGAAGTTCTCGTCATCCCGGGAGTGATCGTATTCCGTGTCGGCCCGCTGAAATTTGCCGGTCAGGCGGTAGGACAGCGTGTCGTCTTCAGTGATGTTGTCGCCGAAATCGAAGCCCAGCTCCTTGTGGGCGAAGGAGCCGCCCGTGCCATAGACTTCGCCGAAGCGCTCGCTCTTCGGCGTCTTGGTGACGTAGTTGACCGAGCCACCCGGTTCCGCCGCGCCAAAGCTCGAAGAACTGGCCCCCTTCAGGACCTCGATGCGCTCATAGGCATAGGGCTCTTCCCGGACGCCGGCGAACGTGCGGCCGATGGCGAGGCCATCCCGGTAGGTGTAGGGGGTGAAGCCTCGGATATCGAAATAATCGAAACGGTCGTCCGAGCCATAGAAGTCGGTCACGACGCCGGCCGTGTATTGCACGACCTGCTCGACGGTATCGGCACCACGCTCCTGGATTTCCTTGGAGGTGATGACGGAGACTGCCGCTGGCGCGACGAGGATGTCGGTCGGCATCTTGCCGGCGCCGGTCGTCTGGGTCGCGACGATCGATTTCGAATCGTTCTGCGTGTTGAGTATGGTTCCGCCGGAGGTCTCGACCACGATCGTTTCCAGCGCAGTTGCATCACCGCCCGTCGTGGCGGCATCCTGCGCAAAGGACAGGGCGGGTGTCAGCGCGATAAGCGCCGTGCAACCGAGAAGACGCGCGTCTCGCAATCGGGCCGGAATCCGTGTTGCACGACGGCGTTTTTGATCGATATCCATGGTCACATTCCAATTCCGTAGCTGCTGATGCGGCCGAGCCTCAAGCGTTCGGTTGTTCAAGACGCATGACGCCTCGTCCGACCGGTCCCCCACCTGAAGGCCTTGCGCCAATGATCTGCTATTAACTGGAGCATATTTGTCTAGTATTGTATATTTCTCCGGTTTTGTACGATCCGCCGGAAATCTCCACGCACTTTCTCCGGATTGGCCGCTTCACCGTTGACGTCACGGAATTAAGCTGAGATTTGGGGTCAACTTATCGCATTGAATGGAGTGGATGATGAAGCGGCTTCGTTTTGCCGGGTTGGCAATGATGATCTTCGTTTTCATCTGCGCGGGCAGAACCGTGTTTGCCGCCGAAAGCACTTCCTATCCGCTCATCATCAAACATGCCTTCGGCACCACCGTCATAGAAAAGAAGCCGGAGCGTGTCGCGACGGTTGCCTGGGCAAACCACGAGGTGCCGCTGGCGCTCGGCATCGTTCCCGTCGGCATGGCGCGCGCCAATTTCGGCGATGACGATGGTGATGGCGTCCTGCCCTGGGCCGCCGCCCGGCTGAAAGAACTCAAGGCCGAGACGCCGGTCCTCTTCGACGAGGGCGACGGCATCGATTTCGAGGCGGTCGCCGCCACGCGTCCCGATGTCATCCTCGCTGCCTATTCCGGCCTCACGCAGGCGGACTACGATACACTGAGCGCCATCGCCCCCGTCATCGCCTATCCGCAGGCGCCCTGGTCGACGGACTGGCGCGAGACGATCCGGCTGGACAGCGCCGGCATCGGCATGGCCGCGGAAGGCGAGGCACTGATTGCCGGCATCGAGGCCGACATCGCCGCCGTGCTCGCCGGGTATCCAGAACTCAAGGGCAAGTCTGCGATGTTCATCACGCATCTGAGCTCGTGGGATCTCAGCACCGTCAACTTCTACACGACCAATGACACGAGAGTGCGGTTCTTCGCCGATCTCGGTCTAACCTCGCCGAAAAGCGTCATCGAAGCCTCGCAGCCGGGCAAGTTCTCCGGTTCGGTCAGCGCGGAAGAGATCGACGCTTTCGACGATGTCGATATTCTCGTGACCTATGGCGACGGCAAGCTTTTCGATGCTGTAAAGGCAAATGCCCTGATGCTGCATATGCCGGCCGTGGCGAAAGAATCGATCGTCATGCTCGGCAACAATGCGGTCGGCACCGGCGCCAATCCGACGCCGCTGTCCATCCGCTGGGTGCTGAAGGACTATGTGACGCTGCTGAGCGAGGCGGCCAAGAAGTCGAAATGACCGCCGGAACACTCAACACATCGACCACCCGCTGGTCGGCCGCATCCGGCTCCAACCGAACCAGAAGCCTCTGGCTGGCAGGACTTGTTGTTCTCCTGGCGCTGTTCGTTGTCCTCTCCGTCACCGTCGGAACGCGTGATGTCGCCTGGGCCGATGTCGTGGCCGCGGTCGGCGGCGCGCAGGATACGATCGGCCGAGCGGCGGTCGCGCTTCGTATTCCCCGGACATTGCTGGCGCTACTTGCCGGTGGCGCACTGGGCCTGGCGGGCGCTATCATGCAGGGCGTGACTCGCAATCCGCTCGCCGATCCCGGCATTCTCGGCGTCAATATGGGCGCGTCGCTCGCCGTCGTCGTCGGTGTCGCCTGGTTCGGGATGTCCTCAAGCTATGCTTATATCTGGACGGCGATTGTCGGTGCGGGTGCTGCTGCGATCTTCGTCTATGCCATCGGCTCCCTGGGGCGCGGTGGGGCGACGCCGCTCAAGCTGGCCCTTGCCGGCGCCGCGACCTCCGTCGCCTTCGCTTCCCTGGTCATCGCCATCGTACTGCCGCGCGGCGATATTGCCGGTGGCATCCAGTCCTGGCAGGTCGGTGGCGTCGGCGGCGCGACTTATGAGCGCCTTGTTCCGGTTTTGCCGTTCCTGCTCGCTGGCTTTGCCATCAGCCTCCTGTCGGCCAGAAAGCTGAATTCGCTCGCGCTCGGTGACGAACTGGCCGCCGGGCTTGGAGAGAACGTCGCGGTCGCGCGGGCCGTCGCGTCGCTTGGCGCCATCCTCCTATGCGGCGGGACGACGGCTGTCTGTGGACCGATCGGCTTTCTCGGGCTCGTCGTGCCGCATGTCTGCCGGCTTCTGGTCGGGGTCGATCATCGCTGGCTGCTGCCGTTCTCGACGCTCGGCGGCGCCTGCCTGCTTCTGGCAGCCGACGTATTGGGACGCATTGTCGCCCGTCCTGCGGAGATCGATGTTGGCATCGTCACCGCCCTGATCGGTGCACCCTTCTTCATCTGGATCGTCCGGCGGCAGCGGGTGAAGGATCTGTGACCATGCAGAGCGCCGCAATCGACGTCGTCATTACCAACCGCCGGGGGCGGGCGCGTCGTTATGCCGTCGTGCTCGCGGTTCTGCTGGCGCTTGTCGCGGCGATCTTCGCCGTCACCTTATCGATCGGCAAGACCATCACGCCACCGGCAGAAGTCTTGCGCGTGCTGCTCGGCGAAGCGGTGCCCGGCGCGGATTTCAGCGTGGGGCAGCTCCGGCTGCCGCGTGCCGTCCTGTCGGTCCTCGCCGGGCTTTGCTTCGGGCTTGGAGGCGTGGCCTTCCAGGTCATGCTGCGCAATCCGCTCGCCAGCCCCGATATTATCGGCATCACCTCCGGCGCAGGGGCCGCAGCCGTCTTCGCCATCGTCGTCCTGTCCATGAGCGGTCCCATGGTATCGGTGTTCGCCATCGTAGCGGGATTGGGCGTCGCGATGCTTGTTTACGGCCTGTCGTTTCACAACGGCGTCGCCGGCACGCGGCTCATCCTGGTTGGTATCGGCGTCTCGGCCATGTTGCAAAGCGTCATCGCCTATATCCTGCAATCCGCCCCCGCCTGGAGTCTGCAGGAGGCCATGCGCTGGCTGACGGGAAGCGTCAACGGTGCACAGCTTGATCAGGCCTTGCCGCTGCTGCTCGCGCTTCTGGTCTTCGGCGGTCTCCTCGTCAGCCGCAGCCGCGATCTGGATGCTTTGCGTCTGGGTGACGACATGGCCGCTGCGCTGGGCACCCGTGTGGCGCAAACCCGCATGCTGGTGATCATCGCGGCCGTCGGCCTGATCGCGTCCGCCACGGCGGCAACAGGGCCGATCGCCTTCGTCGCCTTCCTCTCCGGACCGATCGCCGGCCGCATCGTCAAAAACGACGGATCGTTGCTCATCCCCTCGGCGCTGACGGGGGCGGTGCTCGTTCTTGCGGCTGACTACATCGGGCAACACCTCCTGCCCGGACGATACCCGGTCGGTGTCGTGACCGGCGCGCTCGGGGCACCTTACCTGATTTACCTGATCATCCGCGTCAACCGGATCGGAGGCACGCTGTGACCGATCATCTGCTCGCTGCCAGCGGCCTATCGGCCGGCTACAAGAACATCGAAATCCTCCATGGCCTCGACCTGACGGTTCCCCCCGGCAAGATCACGGTGATCGTCGGCGCCAATGCCTGCGGCAAGTCGACCTTTCTTCGGACCATATCAAGGCTAATCGCGCCGACGGCCGGGCAGGTGCTGCTGGACGGCAAATCTATCCACCGCATGCCCTCGCGCGATCTCGCCCGTACATTGGGCCTTCTGCCGCAATCGCCGATCGCCCCGGAAGGCATCACCGTCGCGGATCTGGTCAGCCGGGGACGGCATCCGCACCAGAGCCTGTTTTCCCGCTGGACGCGGCAGGACGACGAGGCAGTCGACAGCGCGCTTTCGGCCACCAAAACTTCCGATCTGGCCGAACGGCCGGTCGACGAGCTCTCCGGCGGCCAGCGCCAGCGCGTCTGGATCGCCATGGCGCTGGCGCAGCAGACGGATATCCTGCTGCTCGACGAGCCGACAACCTTTCTCGACATCAACCACCAGATCGAGGTGCTCGATCTTCTGATCGATCTGAACCACACCCGCGGCACGACCGTGGTCATGGTCCTGCACGACCTCAATCTCGCCGCCCGCTATGCCGACCATCTCGTCGCGCTGGCATCCGGCCACGTGCACATATCAGGCACGCCGGAAGCGGTGCTGACGGAGGAGACCGTGCGGCAGGTTTTCGGGCTGGAAAGCCGGGTCATCACCGACCCCATATCCGGCCGTCCCATCATGCTGCCGATCGGCCGGCACCGGATCGCCAATCCGCAACAACAGGAGAAACGCGCATGAACGAGATGTCGTCCTTCAAGCTTTCAGGTGTTGCCCTTCCGAGCAATGCCGCCGGCATGCTTGACGAAATATGCGAGCATTTCATCGAGCATGCCGATGTGGAGCGGACCGGCGACCTGGCTCTCTTGAGAAGCAATGTCGGCCTTGCCCATATCCGCATCGACACGGGCCGCCTGCTGATCGATCTCGACTGCCCGACCGCCGAGGCCTTGCAGATGAGCCGCACAATCCTCGCAGAACATCTCTTTTACTTCGCGGAAGATCAGCCCTTTGAACTGACATGGTCGGAGCCGACCTCTTTATCGGCACTGCCGAACCTGCATGAAGTGACGGTGGTTTCTGCTGAGAACGTGACGCCGCATATGCGCCGCGTCATCTTCTCCTGCGCGGATGTCACCCCCTTTCTCGGCGGTGATATGCATGTCCGTCTGCTGGTGCCGCCGAAAGGCAATGTACCCGTCTGGCCCGGCTTCCGGGAAGACGGGCGTATCGCATGGCCAGAGGGCGAGGATGCGCTGCTGGTACGCGTCTACACGATCCGCGCCGTCGATGCTGAACGCGGCGAGTTGTGGATCGACTTCCTGCAGCATCCGGCGCCGGGTGTGGCAACGCCGGGCGCGGACTTTGCCCGCGATGCGCAGCCCGGCGACGTGGCCGCCCTTCTCGGACCGGGCGGCGGCGATCTGCCGTCAGCCGAGTCGATCCTGTTCATCGGCGATGAAAGCGCCTTGCCGGCCATCGCGCGCATCGTCGCGGAGGTGCCGGCGGGAACGCGAATGCAGGCGATCATTGAAGTCCAGGAAGCGGCAGAAGAGCAGCCGCTGCCCTCGAACGGTACGCTCGATGTCCGCTGGCTGCACCGGAGTAATGGTAGCGGATCTCTTCTGGACGAAGCGAAGAACGCCATTGCGACCTTGGACGAGGGAACATTCGTCTGGGCCGCCTGCGAAAAGGACGATATCCGCGTCATCAGAGCCAGCCTCAAATCGCGCCAGCATGACCGCAAGAAAATGTATGTCGCTTGGTATTGGGAGAAAGCGTCCTGAGCGTTGTCGGGAACGGCAGGTCTTCAAGCCAGACCGCATCACGCCGAAGCTTCAGGACGCCTCGGTCAACTTTACTGGGTGATCGGCTTCAGGGAGTTGAAGATCGCGCCGATCTCGTCGCCGTGGGCCTTCTGTTCTTCGGTGCCGCCCCAATAGGTAATGACGAGGGTCTTGTCGGCGCCGGCCACCAGGGCCGTCAGGCCGATGGTGACGGGGCCGTCGCTGTCCTTGCCCGACCAGTAGACATTGTAGGCCTGCATGCCGTTGAGCTTGCCTTCCTCTTCCTTCTTGGTCGAATCATCGACCGTGACATTCTGGCTTGCGAGATATTCGACGGCTTCTTTGACCGTCTCGCTGGTATCCTTGCCGTCCTGCGCGTCAATAGAGAAATAAACCGAGTCATCGTCCGCCTGGACCTCGATGCCGCTTTCGGTCGGGGTGGTTTTCCAGCCATCCGGGATGGTGATCGAGGCAACCGGCTCGTCGGCCGGGAATTTTATTTCCGCGGCCTGCGCGGTGCCGGCGGCCAGAAGCGTGGCGATAAGGATGGCATATTTCATGATGAAGTCCTCCATGGTGAGCGCTGTTGCGTGACGTCCGGTCTGTGCCAGAAATACTGTATTTTTTCATAT
>NZ_QWBU01000018.1 GCF_003432075.1 Shinella sp. WSJ-2
TGGCGGTTGCAAGGGAAGAGACCTTCGGCCCTGTCGCGCCGCTGTTCCGGTTCAAGGACGAGGACGATGTGATCGCGCAGGCGAACGACACGGAGTTCGGGCTTGCCTCGTATTTCTATGCCAAGGAACTGTCGCGGGTGTTCCGCGTGGCCGAAGCGCTGGAATACGGCATGGTGGGCGTCAACACCGGCCTGATCTCGACGGCGGAAGCGCCGTTCGGCGGCGTCAAGCTCTCCGGCCTCGGCCGCGAGGGCTCGCGCTATGGCATCGAGGAGTTCACCGAGATCAAATATGTCTGCCTCGGCGGTATTGCATGAGCAGCCTGTAATCTGATGACCCGGCCGGCATTTTTCTGCCGGCCGGTTTTGTTTCGAGAGGGAAAAACGTGACAGCACCCAAAAACGCCTTCAAGGCAGCCCTTCGCGAGGGCCGGTTTCAGCTTGGTCTCTGGGCGGCGCTCGGCAGCGCCTATGCGGCGGAAATCCTCTCGACCAGTGGGTATGACTGGCTGCTGATCGACGGCGAGCACGGCCCGAACGACATGCCGCTGATCAGCGCGCAGATCGGCGCGCTGCGCCACACGCCCACCCATGCCATGGTCCGCCCGCCCATGGGCGAGGCGTGGATCTTGAAACAGTTGCTCGATCAGGGTGCCCAGACCTTCCTGATCCCGATGGTCGAATCAGCCGAAGAGGCCAAGGCTCTGGTGCGCGCCCTGCGCTACCCGCCGCACGGCATTCGCGGCGTTGGTGCCGGCCTTGGCCGGGCCAGCGATTTCAACCGCACGCCTGACTATATCACGACCGCCAATGACCAGATCTGCCTGATCGTGCAGGTGGAAAACCGCGCGGGCCTTGCGGCGGTCGATGAGATCGCGGCGGTCGACGGTGTCGACGGCATCTTCATCGGCCCGTCTGATCTGGCGGCCGATATGGGCCATCTCGGCAATCCCGGCGCGCCGGAGGTGCTGGAAGCGATCAAGCATATTTTCGCGCGCACCAAGGCGCACGGCAAGGCGCGGGGCATCATGACCGTCTCGCTGCCACAGGCCGAAGTCTATCGAGATCTCGGCGCGGATTTCCTGGCGATCGGCACCGACGTCAATTGCCTTGTTTCGGCGGTCGAGAACCTGCGCCGCAGCTTCCTCGGCGAAAAGGAAGCGGAAAAGCGCGGCGGCGGTTACTGACCGCCGGCAATCGTCAGGAGTTCGGGCTTGGGCACATCGGGTGTCCAGGCATGGAAATCGACAATGCGGCGGACGAGCTTCTCCGCATGATGATTGGCGATATCGCGCAGCCGGTGATCGAGGAAGGGATTGTCGAAGCGCTCCAGTGTCGCGGCGACATAGGTTTCGGCCTCGCTCTTAAGCCCCTTGGCGGCAAAGCCCGGCACGACCTCCTGCCTGTAGAGAAAGAGCAACCGCTCCCGAACGCTGATATCCGCGAGAATCGCTTTCACGGTCTCGTCCGCGGCCCTGCCATCCCGAAGCCAGATATCCGCGAGCACGGTATGGCCCAGATTAAGAATGTGCAGCTTCAGCTTCTCATAGGGCGTGAGATCGTCGACGACGAGAATGTTCGGGTGCGTGCACGGCACCGTCAGGCCCGGCTGCTTTTCGATCGCCCAGAGCGCATAGGGTTCCGCCACCGCGCCTGCCGGCTCGATCGGCTCGGAGACGATGCGGTCGACCAGCGTATTGGCCCAGATCACTTCATAGGACAGCCAGTGTCGGAAAACAGAATCCGGGTAACGATCAGCCTGAAGATCGAGGATCAGGTGCTTGAGCACGTCACCGTTGCGCGCGACGAGTTCGCAGGGCAGCACCGTCAGGCCGGGCCGGTCGGCGCGGAAGCGATCGTGCAGCAGCGCCAGCAGCTTGCCCGGGAACGAGGCGGGCACGGCACCGGCAAGATCGTCGGGGCCGACCTGATAGCCGGTATCGCCGGTATTGGAGATAACGACCTCGGCCTCATCGCGACAGACCGTTTTTACAGCATCCCAGTCCGTCACCGTCGAAAGGGTGCGGGCGATGCTAATGACGCGTTGCCGGCTGTCGATCTCTAGACCATCTTTTCGGCCGCGTACGATGACAGGATAGCCCTCCGGCGCGGCAAGGGCCTCGAGCCGTCCGGCGCGCTCCGGTGAACCGGTCGTTTGCACGACGGTGATGCGGCCAAGCGCCTCGCCCCGCTCCAGGGCTTCACTGACGAAGAGGTCCGCATGGGCCTGCAGGAAGCGGCTCGTTCCGAATTGCAGGATGGGCGTTTTCATAGCCGTCTCGTCAGTTGATCGATTGCAGGAGGGTTTCGCGCGCCGACTTCAGGTGCTGGCGGCAGGCATGTTCGATTCGGGCCGGATCGCGCGAGCGCAGCGCGGATATATAGGCGAGATGCTCTTCCAGTGCGCGGGCATTGCGCTCGCGCGCATTCGTCTTGTTCCACTGGTAGTGATAGTGGAAGACGATGGCGATCACATCGTAGAAATCGACGACGAAGCGGTTCTTCGATGCGCGGTGCACGAGGAGATGGAAGCGCTCGTCGAGCTCGGAGAAGTCGAGATAGCGGCTCTCGATGTCGGCAAGGATGGCGTGATGCACCGCCTCGATGGCGTCGAGCTCCTGCCAAGCGGAATGTTCTTCTGGCAGATGCACGAAGGCGGCGGCGGAGCGAAGCTCGAACATTTCGCGCACCTCCGTCAGCTCCAACGCGAAATCGCGGGTGAAACCCTTCAGAACCCAATGGCTGTTTGGCCGTTTCTCGATCAGGCCGAAACGGCTGAAGCGGATCAGGAATTCGCGCACGCTCGTCGTGCCGATACCGATTTCCCGCGCCAGTTCCAGCTCGTTGATCTGCATGCCGGGCTCGGCACCGCCGGCCAGAATCCGGCGCATGAAGCTGCGCTCAATGATTTCGGAGAGCGAATCCGTTTCCTCCGTCGGGAAATAATCAGCCGCCACAGGTTTGCGCAGCACGATCTTCCGGCGCTTCTCCCAGGCGAGGAGCCCTACCTCTTCCAGCCGGGTCAGGATGGTGCGTACGGTGGTGCGGCTGATGCCCAATGCCGCGCCAAGCTCCGGCTCGGACGGAAGGCTTGCCGTCTGCTCCAAGAGCTTGAGGCAGCGATTGAAGGCGTCCTTGAAGACGGTGTTCTGTTTGGCCATGGGTGTCGCCGGTTGTTGGGTTCGCGTCCCTTAGTCATTGTGCAGGCAAATGGCCAGACGCGCGGCTCATGCCACTCGCCGCATCCTCCCGCGTTTACTCTCGTCATATTACCCATTGACGACGATCTGTCTATTGTCGATAAAAGACAAAAGTGCTTGCAGAGGACGCTGGCGGGGAGGAGACATGAAGACGCGGACCATCGGGAGGACAGGCCTTGCCGTGACCGAATTCAGTTTCGGAACCGCAGCGCTCGGCGGTCTCTACCGCGCCTGTCCGCGCGATGTAGCGATGGCCACGCTGCAAGCCGCCTGGGACGAGGGGCTACGCTATTTCGATACCGCGCCCTGGTATGGTTTCGGCCTCGCCGAACGCGTGACTGGCGATTTCCTGCGCGACAAACCGAAGAGCGACTATGTGCTCTCCAGCAAGGTCGGCCGCATCATGTTCCCGGTGCCGGACGACAAGGTGCCAAGCTATGGCTATGTCGACCCGCTGCCCTTCGATGTGCGCTACGACTACAGCTATGACGGCATCATGCGCTCGGTCGAACTCAGCCATGCGCGGTTAGGCCTCAACCGCATCGACATGCTCTATGTGCACGATATCGGCGTCTATACGCATGGCGCCGAGCGCAATGCCTTTCATATGCGCCAGTTTTTCGACTCCGGCCTGAAAGCCTTGCAGGAGCTGAAATCGTCAGGGACCATCAAGGCCTTCGGCCTTGGAGTCAACGAGATACCCGTCTGTCTCGACGTGCTGCACGAGACCGACCTCGACTGCATCCTGCTTGCCGGCCGCTATACGCTTCTGGATCGTTCGGCCGTGGCGGACCTGTTGCCGCTTTGCGCGGCAAAAAGCACGTCGCTGGTGGTTGGCGGCGTGTTCAATTCAGGTATTCTCGCGACCGGCCCGGTCGAGGGCGCGCATTTTGACTATATGCCAGCCACAGCCGATATTGCCGGCAAGGTCGGTGCGATGATGGAGATTGCGAAAAGCCGCGGCGTGCCGCTGGCCGCACTGGCGCTGCAGTTTCCGCTGGAGCATCCCGCCGTCGCCTCGGTGCTCATCGGGACGGCAAAGCCGGAGAGCCTGCACCGCAATATGGCGCTCGCGCGCCTGGATTTGAGCAAGGATATTTACCCGGCTTTCGAGCCGCATACTCTGGTGGCGCCCGAATTGGGTCAGGACGCTGTCAGGCAATAGATTTCGATCGGAAAGGATCGCAAGACCATGTTGAAAGGCATTCATCCGCTGCTCGGGCCGGAACTACTGCACGCGATCAGAACGATGGGGCATGGCGACGACATCGTCATTGCCGATGCCAACTTCCCGTCGAGCTTTTTAGGTCCGAAGGTCATCCGCGCCGATGGTGTCGATGCCGTGGCGATCACCGAGGCGATACTGGCCCATATGCCGCTCGATACGTTTGTGCCCCAGGCGGCGTGGCGCATGGAGGTCGTCGGCGATCCCACGGCGGTGCCGGAGGTCTGTGCGACGTTTCAGGATCTGGTGAACCGGCTGGCGGGGGATTTCACCGTTCATTCGGTCGAGCGCTTCGCCTTCTACGAGATGGCGAAGAAGGCGGCCTATATCGTCGCCACGACGGAATTCCGCCTCTATGGCAATATCATTCTGAAGAAGGGTGTTCTGCACCCGCATGAGGTCTACCGGGTTTCGTGAACCCGGCGGCCACCGTTTGGGAGGACGGCGGCGATGGACTGGAAAGCTAGGAATTGCAGATTTTTTCGTGAATTTCACCCGCTTGCCAGGACACCGGCTCGGGTGTAGCGTGCCGCAATAAATGTTTTTTATCGATAAAAGATCGAGTTGTTCGCTTCCTGCAACACGATCCCTCAAGGAGGACAGGAAGCATCTGAGAGGAGAAACCTGATGAGCATTGTAAGATCGCTTCTGTCCCGCCGCGCCTTCACGGCACTGGCGGGTGCCGCAGTCCTCGCCACCCTGACGCCGGCAGCGTCCTTCGCGCAGGATGTCACCATTCCGATCATCGTCAAGGACACGACATCCTTCTACTGGCAGATCGTGCTCGCCGGCGCCCGCCAGGCCGGCAAGGATCTCGGCGTTACCGTGCCGGAGCTCGGCGCGCAGTCGGAATCCGACATCAACGGTCAGATCAGCATTCTGGAAAACGCCGTGGCCGGCGGTCCTGCCGCCGTCGTCATCTCGCCGACGGAATTCAAGGCGCTCGGCAAGCCGGTGGACGAAGCCGCAAAATCCGTTCCGATCATCGGCATCGATTCCTCGGCGGATTCCAAGGCCTTCACATCATTCCTGACGACGGATAACGTACAGGGCGGCCGCATCGCCGCTGACGGCCTTGCCGCTGCCATCAAGGCCGCGACCGGCAAGGAAGAGGGCGAGATCGCCATCATCACCAGCCTGCCGGGCGTCGGCTCGCTCGACCAGCGCCGCGAAGGCTTCCTCGACCAGGTCAAGACCAAGTATCCGGGCCTGAAGGTCGTGGCCGACAAATATGCCGACGGGCAGGCCACCACCGGCCTGAACATGATGACCGACCTCATCACCGCCAACCCGAACCTCGTCGGCGTCTTCGCCTCCAACCTCATCATGGCGCAGGGCGTCGGCCAGGCGATCGCGGAAAACAAGCTCGGCGACAAGATCAAGGTCATCGGCTTCGACTCGGATGAGAAGACCGTCGGCTTCCTCAAGGAAGGCGTGCTGGCCGGCCTCGTCGTGCAGGATCCCTATCGCATGGGCTACGACGGCGTGAAGACGGCGCTTGCCGTCTCCAAGGGCGAGAAGGTCGAGGCTTTCGTCGACACGGGCGCCAATCTTGTGACCAAGGACAATATGGCGGATCCGAAGATCGACGCCCTCTTGAACCCCAAGATCAAATGACGGGAAAATCATGACGGTTTGACCCTGTCCCGCCCGGGCGGCATCATCCGGGCGGGACGCTTTCCGCAGTCAGGGAGGAGAACGCGATGAGCAGCCTCGAAGAGCTCAGCCATCGGCATGACGACCAGGCGAAACTGGCCGAGTCCGACACCGTGCCGCGCGGTGCGCCCATCCTCGAACTGCGCGGCCTGCAGAAGAAATACGGCCTCGTTGAAGCGCTGAAACCGGCGACGGTGACGTTCCTGGCCGGCGAAATCCACGCCATCGTCGGCGAAAACGGTGCGGGAAAATCCACGCTCATCAAGCTTCTGACCGGCGTCATCAGGCGCACGGCGGGCGAGGTCTTCTGGTGCGGCAAGCCCGTGCAACTCGCCACACCCAACGAGGCGATTTCGCGCGGCATCAACGCCGTGCACCAGGAGGTCGTTCTCTGCGCGCATCTTTCCGTCGCCGCCAACATGTTCCTCGGCGACGAGATGAACCGCTATGGCCTGATGCGCAAAGGCGCGATGGAAAAGGCAGCGCAGGCCGTACTGGACGATCTCGGCTTCCAGCTTCCGGCCGCAGCGCCTCTCGGCAGCCTTACCATCGGCCAGCAGCAACTGGTCGCAACGGCCAAGGCCGCCATGCGCGGCATCCGTTTCCTCATCTTCGACGAGCCCACCGCTTACCTGACACGCCAGGAATCCGCCCAACTCTTCCGGCTCATTCGTCGCCTCCGTGATCAGGGCGTCACTATCGTTTATATCAGCCACCGCATGGAAGAAGTCTTCGAACTGGCCGACCGTGTCTCGGTTCTGCGCGACGGCACCCATGTGGGCACGCGGCTGATCGGCGAGACCAACGAGGCGGAGCTGATCGCGCTGATGATCAACCGCTCGATCGAGCAAATCTATCACAAGGAGAAGGTCGTCATCGGCAAGCCGATCGTCGAGACGAAAGGCCTGTCCGGCCCGGGTTTCGAGGATGTTTCGTTGACGGTGCGATCCGGTGAGATCGTCGGCCTCTATGGCCTGATCGGTGCCGGGCGCAGCGAATTCGCGCTCGGCCTCTATGGTCGCCAGCCGGTGAAATCAGGTGAAATCCTCTGGGAGGGCCAGAAGGTCGAGATTTCCAACGAGCGCAAGGCCATGGACCTCGGTATCGCGCTCGCCCCGGAAAGCCGGCGCGACCAGGGCCTCTGCCTCAATCTGTCGATCGGTCTCAACATCAACCTGCCGGTCTTCAAGCGGCTGAGTTCGGGGCTCGTCATCCGCAAGGGCGACGAAGCGGACAATGCCGAGCGGCAGATCCGGGACTTGCGCATCAAGACACCGTCGCGCAGCGTGCTGGCCTCGGCCATGTCCGGCGGCAACCAGCAGAAGATCGTCATCGGCAAGTGGCTGAGCCATGGGGCGAAGCTTTTCATCTTCGATGAGCCGACCGTCGGCGTCGACGTCGGCACCAAGGCGGAAATCTATCGGCTGTTCGGCGAACTCCTGAAACGGGGCGCCGGCATCATCCTGATCTCGTCCTACCTGCCGGAAGTCTATGAACTCTCCGACCGGCTGCACGTCTTCCGCGGCGGCCGTCTCGTCGCGAGCCACGACTATCGTGCCGGCACCCATGAAGACGTTTTGACCCAAGCTATCGGCATTTGAGCGCTACGCGAAAAAAGGGAGAAGAAACATGAGCGTGGACACGACGACGGAAAGCGCACCGGCACCGAGGAAGGGCCGGAACATCCTGCTCGGCCTGACCCTGTTCGGGCTTCTCGCAGCTTTGTGGCTGGCGCTCGGCCTGTCCACCCACGCCTTCTGGACTCCGGGTAACATTTCCAACCTGCTGCGCCAGGGGGCGATGACGGCGATCCTTGCCGTCGGCCAGACCTTCGTCATCATCACCGCCGGTATCGATCTCTCGGTCGGGGCGATCGTCGGCTTCACCAGCGTCATCGTCGCCTGGCTGCTTCAGGCTGGCGTTCCGCTCTGGGCCTCGATCATCCTGACGCTCCTGATGGGTGTGGCGATCGGCGCGTTCCATGGTTTCGGCATCGTGCGCATGGGGCTGCCGCCCTTCATCATCACGCTCGCGACGCTCACCTCGCTACGCGGTATCGGCCTGCTCATCACCAATGGTTCGACGATCTCGATCAACCATGAGGGTTTCACCAACTTCTCGCGCATGGATTTCCTCGGCGTGCCGAGCCTGTTCTGGATGGTCATCCTCGTGGCGATCCCGGCCTTCGTCTTCTTGCATCTCTCACGCTTCGGCCGCTATCTCTTCGCGGTCGGCTCGAACAGCGAAGCCGCACGCCTGTCGGGCGTCAATGTCAACCGCACGATCTATCTCGCCTATATCCTGTCGGCCACCTGCGCCGCCTTTGTCGGCCTGCTGCTCGCCTCGCGCATCGGCATCGGCAACGCCACGCAAGCGGAAGGCTGGGAGTTGCAGGCGATCGCCTCCTCGGTCATCGGCGGCACCAGCCTGTTCGGTGCGGTGGGTTCGGTGCATGGCCCGCTGCTCGGCGCCTTCATCCTCGCCACCATCAATAACGGCGCGAACCTACTCAACGTCAATTCGTTCTGGCAGCGCATCATTACCGGCCTTCTGATCATCGTCATCGTCTATTTCGACCAATTGCGTCGCCGCGGAAGCCGCTGAGATGAAAGCTGTCGTCTGCGTAGAACCCGGCCGCCTCGAGACGGTCGAACGGCAACGGCCTGCGGTGCCGGAGGGCTGGGCGCGCGTGGCAGTCAGCCATGTCGGCATCTGCGGCACGGATTATCATATCTTTGAGGGCAAACATCCGTTCCTCGAATACCCCCGCGTGATGGGTCACGAAGTCTCAGCGACGGTTATTGAGCCCGGCACAAGCGGCCTTGTCGTCGGCGCACCCGTCGTTGTGAACCCCTATATCTCCTGCGGCGTCTGCGTCGCCTGCCGGAAGGACAAGCCGAACTGCTGCACCGCCATCCGCGTGCTCGGCGTGCACACCGACGGCGCCTTTTGCGAGGAAATCACCGTCCCGCCGGAGAATCTTTACCCGGCGGAAGGTCTTTCGCTGGAGGCCGCCGCGACCGTCGAGTTTCTGGCCATCGGCGCCCATGCCGTGCGCCGCTCGCTAGCGCCGGCCGGTTCCCGTGCCCTCGTCATCGGAGCTGGCCCGATCGGCTTGGGCACTGCGCTCTTCTCGCGCATTGCGGGCCATGACGTCACCTTGATGGATACGTCGCGAGAACGCCTGGCCATGGCGGCGGAGCGTTTCGGTTTCGCATCCGGCTTGGTTGCCGGAGCGACCGCCGCCGAAGACGTCAGCCGGGTAACGGATGGCGACGGCTTTGACGTCGTCTTCGACGCGACGGGTTACGGCAAATCCATGGAAGCGGCTTTCGGCTATGTCGCCCATGGCGGGGCGCTGGTGCTGGTCAGCGTGGTGAAGGACGAGATCCGCTTCTCCGATCCGGAATTCCACAAGCGCGAGATGATGCTGATCGGCAGCCGCAATGCGACGCGGGTCGATTTCGAGCATGTCATGGCGAGTATCCGCGCGGGCCATGTGCCGATCGAGGCACTCGTCACCCACCGCACGACGCTGGGTGATGTACCCGCCGACCTTGCGCGCTGGGCAACCGAGAAGGCCGGTCTGATCAAGGCTATCGTTTGCGTTGCGGAATAAGCCCGTCCACGCGCGCACCCATCTGAAGAGGTTGGACTTCGTTCATGTCCGCGAAAGGTTCGCGGGCGTAGGATGCCGCTGTGGCATGTTGCCACGCAGCGAAAACCTGTTAGTGTTTTCGCAAGTGCGGAAACCGGGTGAGACGGTGTGCGGGCATGAGCCCCGCACCGGGAAAATGGGATAACGCGTCCGATGTATTATCAGCTCTACGAACTCAACCATGCGATGATGGCGCCCTGGCGCGCCGCGGCGGACCAGATGCGGATCGCCTTCCGCAATCCGCTCAACCCGCTTTCCCATACCTATTTCGGCCGCACGATGGCCGCGGGCTTCGAGGTTCTCGAGCGCACCACCCGGCGTTACGGCAAACCCGCCTTCGACTTGCCCACCACACCGATCGACGGCAAGGACGTCTCGGTTCACGAGAAGATCGTTTGGAAACGGCCCTTCTGCAATCTCATCCATTTCGAGCGCTGTCTGCCCGCCGGCCATCGCAAGGATCCGAAAGTCCTGATCGTCGCGCCGATGTCTGGCCATTATGCGACGCTCTTGCGCGGCACCGTCGAAGCGCTGCTCCCGCATGCCGAAGTGCATATCACCGACTGGATCGATGCACGCATGGTGCCGATCTCAGAAGGCACTTTCGATCTCGACGATTACATCGACTATGTCATCCAGATGCTGCATGCGCTGGGGCCGGATACGCATGTGATCGCCGTCTGCCAGCCGGCAGTGCCGGTGCTGGCCGCCGTAGCCGTGATGGAAGCCGACAACGATCCGCTGTCGCCCTCCACCATGACGCTGATGGGTGGACCGATCGACACGCGCATCAACCCGACGGCGGTGAACAACCTTGCCAAGGAAAAGCCGCTCGACTGGTTCCGCGACAATGTCATCATGCCGGTTCCGTGGCCGCAGCCGGGCTTCATGCGCCAGGTCTATCCGGGCTTCCTGCAGCTTTCGGGCTTCATGTCGATGAACCTTGATCGCCATGTCGTCGCGCACAAGGAGTTCTTCGCCCATCTCGTGAAGAACGACGGCGATGCGGCTGAAAAGCACCGCGATTTCTACGACGAATATCTTGCCGTCATGGACCTTACGGCCGAGTTCTATCTCCAGACCGTCGAAACCGTGTTCATGAAACACGCGCTGCCGAAGGGCGAGATGATGCACCGCTCGCGTCGCGTCGATACGACGGCGATCCGCAAGGTGGCGCTGCTCACCGTCGAGGGCGAGAACGACGATATCTCGGGCGTCGGCCAGACCAAGGCGGCGCAGACGATCTGCACGAACATTCCCGACGACATGCGCATGCACTACATGCAGCCGGATGTCGGCCATTACGGCGTGTTCAACGGCTCGCGCTTCCGCAAGGAGATCGCGCCGCGCATCCTGTCCTTTATCGAGACCCACGGCAAAGCCAACAAGGCAAAGCCTGCGCCGCGCGTCATCAGAGGTGGCAAGGCTGAAGCGGCCTCCTGATTTTTCAGGCTCGTTTCAGGTACTTGCCCGAATTCATGCGCCATCGTCTTGAACGCGATGGGCGGTCTAACCACATCGGTTTAACCGGAAACCGAGGTGGTTTCCGTCGATCGTGAGGAAGATTGCACATGAACCAGTCAGCGCTCATTCGTCCGGACTGGACGCCTGCGACCATCGCCCTGATGGTGCTGGGCTTCGTGGTATTCTGGCCGCTCGGCCTTGCCATGCTTGCCTACATCATCTTCGGCGATCGCCTGAGAAACTTCAAGAAAGACGCCAACGACAATCTCGACGGCCTGTTCGCCTCCTGCCGCAGCAAGTTCCGCGGCGGTCGTGGTCCTGCGTTCCGCAGCACCACCGGCAATGTCGCTTTCGACGATTGGCGTGACGCCGAACTCGCCCGCCTCGACGAAGAGCGCCGCAAGCTCGACGAGATGCGCGAACAGTTCGATGCCTACAGCCGCGAGCTGCGCCGTGCCAAGGACCAGGAGGAGTTCGACCGCTTCATGCGCGAACGCCGCGCCGAAGGGAAGGGCGACGTACCGGGCTTCCCGGCGACCTGATACGATCAGGATCCTTGCAAACAGAGCCGGCGCCGTGAGCGCCGGTTTTTCGTTGAGGCATTTCAGCCGGCCTCGAATCGGCTATGAAAGGCAGCATGTTTTCCTCGTTGCGCAAGCCCCGAAAGGCTCTGAAGACGCCGCCGCCGCCCGAACGGCGCGAGCTCGACGTCAATGGCCGGCGTCTGCCGCTCACCATCAAGCGGGATTCGCGTGCGACGCGCCTGACGCTGCGCATCGAACCCGGTGGCCGGGCGTTGCGCATGACGGTGCCGTCAGGCATCGCCGAACGCGAAATCCGCGATTTTCTCGATCGTCATCAGGGCTGGCTGATGACGAAGCTCGCGAAATTCCGCACGACGAATGAGCTGGCCGACGGCGGTTACGTCATGATCCGCGGCGTTGCCCATCGCATCGAGGCGACCGGCCGGCTGCGCGGTTTGACTGAGGCCGTCGTTGTCGATGACGAGGCAGTGCTGCGCGTCGGCGGCATGGAGGAGAGTATTCCCCGCCGCATCTCGGATTTCCTGAAAAAGGAGGCGCGGCTGGAGCTGGACCGTCTGGTCACCATCCATGCAGGAAGGATCGGCCGAAAGGTCAAGTCGCTAACATTGCGCGATACCCGCAGCCGCTGGGGCTCCTGCTCGGCGGATGGCGCGCTCAGCTTCTCCTGGCGCATCGCCATGGCCCCGCCGCATGTCATCGACTATCTCGCAGCCCATGAAGTGGCGCATCTCGAGGAGATGAACCACAGCTCAGCCTTTTGGGCTCTGTGCGAAAAACTGTGCCCGGCAACGGAAGAGGCCAAGCGCTGGTTGAAGCGCAACGGCAGTTTGCTGCATGCGCTGGATTTTGGCTAAGCCGTTTCCGCAAAAAACTAGCGGCGGCTGCCGAGCGCTTCGTTGATCTTCTTGTCGGTGTTGTATTGGCCGAGCGCATAGACTGCCCAGATCGCGGCCGGTAGCCAGCCGATCAGCGTCACTTGCAAAATCAGGCATATAATGCCGGCGATCGGTCGCCCGATAGTGAAAAACACGAGAAAGGGCAGGAGGATGGCAATAATGAGCCGCATGGATGTCTCCGGTCTGTCGTTTCCTTCCATATGGGCCGTATCGTGGGCCGTGCAAGGGTGGCGTTTCCAGTCCTATTGCCGCCGTCTTTCGGCTCGACTCTTCCGGTGATTCGTGCGAACCCCTTCCCCATGAAACGCGACATTAAAATCTGCGGGCTGAAGACCGAAGAGGCCGTCGACAAGGCGGTTGCGCTCGGTGCGACCCATATCGGCTTCATCTTCTTTCCGAAAAGCCCGCGCAACATCGAGCCCTCCGACGCCGGCCGTCTGGCAGACCGGGTGCGCGGCCGCGTGAAGATCGTTGCGGTGACCGTCGATGCCGACAGCGACACGCTGGACGAGATCGTCGATCAGCTCTCGCCCGATATTCTCCAGTTGCACGGCAAGGAAAGCCCCGAGCGGGTGCTGACGGTCAAGGCAGTCTATGGTCTGCCCGTGATGAAGGCTTTTTCGGTGCGCGAGGCGGATGATCTGAAGAAGATCGATCCCTATATCGGTATCGCCGACCGGTTCCTGTTTGACGCCAAGCCGCCGGCAGGCTCTGAACTTCCGGGCGGCAACGGGGTCTCCTTCGACTGGAACCTCATGCATTTGCTTGACGGAAGCGTCGATTACATGCTTTCGGGTGGGCTGAACAAGGATAACCTCGCCGAGGCCATTCAACTGACCGGCGCGCCGGGCATCGACACCAGTTCGGGTGTCGAAAGTGCGCCTGGGGTCAAGGATCTCGGCCTGATGGAAGCGTTTTTTGAGGCGGCGAACAAGGCGGACGACATGACCGCCGTCGCAGGGAGAGGCAAGTGAACCAGTCACCCAACCTGAATTCGTATCGCGAAGGTCCCGATGAGGACGGCCGCTTCGGCATTTTCGGCGGTCGTTTCGTCGCCGAAACCCTGATGCCGCTGATCCTCGAACTTCAGGCGGAATGGGACAAGGCCAAGACCGATCCGGCCTTTCAGGCGGAGCTGAAGCACCTCGGTGCCCATTATATCGGCCGCCCGAGCCCGCTCTATTATGCCGAACGCCTGACGCAGCATCTCGGCGGCGCAAAGATCTATTTCAAGCGTGAAGAGCTGAACCACACCGGCTCGCACAAGATCAACAACTGCATCGGTCAGATCCTGCTCGCCAAGCGCATGGGCAAGACGCGCATCATCGCCGAAACCGGCGCCGGCCAGCACGGCGTGGCCTCGGCGACCGTTGCTGCGCGCTTCGGCTTCCCCTGCGTCGTCTATATGGGTGCCACCGACGTCGAGCGTCAGGCGCCGAATGTCTTCCGCATGAAGCTGCTCGGTGCCGAGGTGAAACCCGTCACCGCCGGCAGCGGCACGCTGAAGGACGCCATGAACGAGGCGCTGCGCGACTGGGTCACCAATGTCGACGACACCTATTACCTGATCGGCACCGCCGCCGGTCCGCATCCTTATCCCGAGCTGGTGCGCGATTTCCAGGCCGTCATCGGCACGGAAGCCCGCGAGCAGCTTCTCGAAGCCGAAGGCCGCCTGCCGGACATGGTCATCGCCGCCGTTGGCGGTGGTTCCAATGCCATCGGCATCTTCCATCCGTTCCTCGACGACAAGAACGTCCAGATCGTCGGCGTCGAAGCCGGTGGCAAGGGCCTCGACGGCGAGCTGCACTGTGCCTCCCTGACAGCCGGTTCGCCAGGCGTTCTGCACGGCAACCGCACCTATCTGCTGCAGGATGCCGACGGCCAGATCAAGGAAGGACACTCCATCTCCGCTGGCCTCGACTATCCCGGCATCGGCCCGGAGCACGCCTGGCTGCACCAGATCGGTCGCGCCGAATATGTTCCGATCATGGACGACGAAGCGCTGGAAGCCTTCCAGCTCTTGACCAAACTCGAAGGCATCATTCCGGCGCTCGAGCCGAGCCATGCCATTGCAGAGGTGATCAAGCGCGCCCCCAAGATGGGCAAGGACCAGATCATCCTGATGAACCTCTCCGGCCGCGGCGACAAGGACATCTTTACCGTCGGCAAGATCCTCGGCATGGAGCTCTGAGCATGACCGCACGCATGGACAAACGCTTCGCGGATCTCGCCGCGGAAGGCCGCCCGGCCCTCGTCACCTATTTTATGGGCGGCGATCCGGATTACGCGAGCTCGCTGGAGATCATGAAGGCGCTGCCGAAGGCGGGCTCCGACGTCATCGAACTCGGCATGCCCTTTTCCGATCCGATGGCCGACGGCCCGGCGATCCAGGTGGCTGGCCAGCGCGCGCTCGCCGGCGGTCAAACGCTCGCCAAGACGATCCAGATGGCGCGCGACTTCCGCAAGGAAGACGACGCGACCCCGATCGTTCTGATGGGCTACTACAACCCGATCTACATCTATGGCGTCGATCGTTTCCTCGACGACGCGCTGGAAGCCGGCATCGACGGCTTGATCGTCGTCGACCTGCCGCCGGAAATGGATGACGAACTGTGCATCCCGGCCCTTGCCAAGGGTATCAACTTCATCCGTCTCGCCACGCCGACGACCGATGAGAAGCGCCTGCCGGCCGTTCTGAAGAACACGTCGGGCTTCGTCTACTACGTTTCGATGAACGGCATCACCGGTTCGGCATTGCCGGACCCGTCGCTGATCGGCGGCGCCGTCGGCCGCATCAAGGCGCATACCAGGCTGCCGGTCTGCGTCGGCTTCGGCGTCAAGACGGCCGAACACGCCCGTGCCATCGGCGCTTCGGCGGACGGCGTCGTCGTCGGTACGGCTATCGTCAACCAGATCGCCTCCAGCCTGACGGCGGACGGCAAGGCCAGTGCAGCCACCGTTGCCGGTGTCGAAACGCTGGTCATGAGCCTCGCATCGGGTGTGCGCGCGTCGCGCCTTGCGGCGGCGGAATAAAGTTCCCACATGGGAACCACCATTATAACGGGAGTCTAGACCGTGAACTGGATCACGAATTACGTTCGGCCGAAGATCAACTCGATGCTTGGCCGCCCTGACCGGGATGTACCGGAAAACCTCTGGATCAAGTGCCCGGAAACCGGCGAGATGGTCTTCCATCGCGATCTCGAGGAAAACAAGTGGGTAATCCCCGCTTCGGGCTACCACATGAAGATGCCGGCCAAGGCCCGCCTCAAGGATCTCTTCGACGATGGCGTCTATGAAGCCCTGCAGCAGCCGAAGGTGGCGCAGGACCCGTTGAAGTTCCGCGATTCGAAGAAATATACGGATCGCCTTAAGGAAAGCCGCACCAAGACAGACCTTGAAGACACGATCGTTGCCGGCGTCGGCAAGGTGCGCGGCGTCAAGCTCGTCGCGGTTGTTCATGAATTCAGCTTTATGGCTGGCTCGCTCGGCATCGCCGCCGGCGAAGCGATCATCAAAGCCTTCGAACGGGCGATCGCCGAAAAGTGCCCGCTCGTTATGTTCCCCGCCTCGGGCGGCGCACGCATGCAGGAAGGCATTCTCTCGCTGATGCAGCTGCCGCGCACCACCGTTGCCGTGGAAATGCTGAAGGAAGCGGGCCTACCGTATATCGTTGTCCTCACCAACCCGACGACCGGCGGTGTTACGGCCTCCTACGCCATGCTGGGCGATATCCATCTCGCCGAACCGGGCGCCGAAATCTGCTTTGCCGGCAAACGCGTCATCGAGCAGACCATCCGCGAAAAGCTGCCCGAGGGCTTCCAGACGTCGGAGTACCTCCTGGAGCACGGCATGGTCGACATGGTCGTCAAGCGCCATGACATTCCCGAAACGCTGGCCCGACTTTTGAAAATTCTCATGAAGAAGCCAGCGGCCGCCTCGGTCACCAACGGCGCCGTCGCCATCGCGGCCCAGTAAGATGACCAGCGTGATGGTCAGCGAGGCGGCAGCGGAGATCGAGAAGCTTCTCGGTCTCCATCCCAAGGGGTTTGATCTTTCGCTTGACCGGATCACGCGGCTGCTTTCCGCCCTCGGCGATCCGCATCTGAAATTGCCGCCGGTCATCCATGTGGCCGGCACCAACGGCAAGGGCTCGGTCACGGCCTTCTGCCGCGCCATCCTTGAGGCTCAGGGCCTCAGCGTGCACGTCCACACCTCGCCGCATCTGGTCAACTGGCATGAGCGCTACCGTCTCGGTGTCAAAGGCGGCCGTGGGCAGTTCGTGGAAGACGCGGTCCTGGCGGATGCCGTGCGCCGTGTCGCCGACGCCAATGGCGGGGAAAAGATCACCGTCTTCGAAATCCTGACCGCCGTCACCTTCGTGCTGTTTGCCGAGCACCCGGCTGATGTCGCGATCATTGAGGTCGGCCTCGGCGGCCGTTTCGACGCGACGAACGTCATCCCGCGCCCGGCCGTCTCCATCATCATGCCGATTTCGCTCGATCACCAGGCCTATCTCGGCGACCGCGTCGAGCTGATCGCTGCCGAGAAGGCCGGCATCATGAAGCGCGGCGCGCCCGTCGTCATCGGCTTCCAGACTGAAGATGCTGCCCGTGACGTGCTGATCGAGACCGCCGAGCGGCTCGGTTGCCCGCATACCGTCTATGGCCAGGATTTCATGGCGCATCAGGAATACGGCCGTCTCGTCTATCAGGATGAATTCGGCCTCGCCGATCTGCCGCTGCCGCGCCTGCCTGGCCGCCACCAATATGCCAACGCCGCCGCTGCGATCCGCGCAGTGAAAGCCGCCGGTTTCACGATTTCCGAACACGCTTTCGAAATGGGCCTCAGCCACGTCGAATGGCCGGGCCGCCTGCAGCGGCTGACGGACGGTGCGCTTGCCCGCATCGCCCCGCGCGCCAGCGAAATCTGGGTCGATGGCGGCCACAATCCCGGTGCCGGCCAGGTGATCGCCGAGACCATGGCGAATTTCGAGGAGCGCGAGGCCCGCCCGCTTTTCCTCGTGACGGGCATGATCAACACGAAGGACCCGGTTGGCTATTTCGAGCCCTTCGGTGGCTTGGCCGAGCGCGTTTTCACAGTGCCGATCCGTGGCTCCGACGCCGGCCTCGATCCGGTGGCGCTGGCCGAGGATGCCGCGCGCGCGGGTCTAGAGGCAGAAGCCTATTCGACCGTTGCAGAAGCGCTGGCCGAAATCGGCCGCATCACCGCGGAAGACGCCGTGCCGCCCCGCATCCTGATCGGCGGCTCGCTCTATCTCGTCGGCGATGTGCTCGCCGATAATGGGACGCCACCGACCTGAGAAACAAAAAAGCCCGGCTTCAGCCGGGCTTTTTCTTTGGACCAGTCGGACCGATCACGCGGCGCTGGAAATCCAGGAGGCAAGTGCCGTCTTGGGGGCAGCGCCAACCTTGATGTCTGCCACTTCGCCACCCTTGAACATGGCAAGTGTCGGGATCGAGCGCACGCCGAACTGCGCGGCCAGTTCCGGGTTCTCGTCGATGTTCAGCTTGGCGACCTTCACCTTGCCGGCGAGTTCCGTCGAGATTTCCTCGAGCGCCGGTGCGATCATTTTGCACGGGCCGCACCATTCGGCCCAGAAATCGACGACGACAGGCTCTGCGGAATTCAGGACTTCAGCCTGGAAGTTGGACTGGTCGACTTTTACGGTAGCCATGAGGCTCTCCTTGAACGGTGATTGTTGCATGAAATGTGATGCGCCGGGCCTTCGGTTTCAAGCCCTGAATTGCCGCGCCGGCGCGATCCGTCTCGCCCGGTATCTCACTTTGCCGTGAGTTCGGCAAGGCTCGCATCGAGCAGCATCGGCTCCAGCCAGAAGGTTTTCGCCGCTTCCGTATAGATCAGCCCGCATCGGATTTCCTTGTGCGGATAGAGCGGCGCGAGGATCGCCCGATAGATGGCAAGCTGCGCCCGGTGCTCGAACGGAATGTCGGAAACGGAAGCCGGCGGCACGCGGTTCGTCTTGAAATCGACGATCTCGACGGCGTCGCCGCTGACGACCATGCGGTCGATGCGGCCGGAGACCGCAAAATTCCGATGGCCGAGCGACAGCGTGCCCATGATCGAAATTTCCGCGCGCCCCGAAGGCGAGAAGATCGTTGCAAGGCTCACGTCGCCGATCACCGCCAGCGCGGCCTCCACCAGCGAAGCACGGGCATGGTCCGGCCAATGCGCAACCGCGCGCTCCAGATAGCGCCGTGCCGCCGCCGGGCGTTCTTCTGCGGGAAAGGACGGCAGAATCTGCAGGAAGCGGTGCAGGATGCGCCCGCGCTCCAGCGCAAGCCCGCTGCCGGGTACCCCGCCACCCTTCCGGCCGAACAGCGCGGAGGGCACAAGAAGATCAGCCGCATCGGTCTCGATGACGGCTGCCGCACCCGAAGGGCTCAAGGGGCGCGGCAAGGCCTTCTGCGGTGGCAGCGGTTTGCCGAGCGCTTCCGGCAACACCATCTTCGCCCACTCTTCGGCCGCCCCAACCGATATGGCGCCGATATCCGCCGCGCCCTCCTCGCGCCAGGAGAAACCCTGCCAGCTTTCGCCTGGCGTCGAAAAGGTCGTCTCGCGACACCGCGCCGCGTCGGCGGAAAGCGCTGCCGTGATCATCGCGTGCCAGGTGTCCTTGGCCTCCTGCCGGCCGCGATAGCCGCAGACGACGAGGCGGTCAGCCGCACGTGTCATCGCCACATAGAGCAGCCGCCGGTATTCCTCCTCCGCGCCGGCCCTGATGCGTTCGGCATCGGCCTCCGTCAGACCGTTGCCCAGATCCTTCAGCGGCAGCCAGACGGGAAGGCCGCCTTCGACACCGCCGTCCGCCAGGAACCGCAGCTTCGGCATGTGGTTGGCATTGAACGGCTTCGAGCCGCCGTCGACGAGAAAGACCACAGGTGCTTCAAGACCCTTGGCGGCGTGCACGGTCATGATGCGGATCTCGCCACGCGCCTTGTCCTGCTCGCGCTTGACCGTCGGAGCCTCCAGCTCCAGCGTGGAAACGAAGGCTTGCAGGCCGGGCAGGCCGTTTTCCTCCTGCTCCAGCGCGAAAGTCAGGAATTCGTCGACGATCTCGCCTGCCTCCGCCCCGAGCCGGGCGAGGAACGCCCGCCGCCCGCCGCCGGCACCGAGAATGCGGGCATAAAAATCATGCACGGATTGTTCGCGTGCATGGCTGATGAGATCGGCAAGCCGGCGAACGATCGGTTCGAGGGCAGCATTCGTCTCCGCCATCGCCCGCAGCCGCATCCAGAGGCTCTGCTGCTCCTCACGCCGGGCGGCAAGCTCGAAGACGGTCTCCTCGCTCAGGCCGAAAAGCGGGCTTTTCATCAGCGCGGCCAGCGAGAGATCGTCTTCCGGCAGCACCGCGAAGCGGCCGAGCGCCATCAGGTCCTGCACGGCGATATGCTTTGTCAGCACCAGCCGGTCGGCACCGGCGACGGGCAGGTTGTGGCGCTGCTTCAGTGTGCGCGTCAGCGCATTCACGAAGGCGTCGCGCTTGCGCACCAGCACGATCACGTCGCCCGCCGTCATCGGCCGCGCCTTGCCCTTTTCCGTCACCGTCTCGAGGCCGATCCACAAGGCGAGCGTATCGGCGATGCGCCGCGCCAGCACATTGATCGGCGCCTCCTCGGCCACTGCGTCGAAGGGCGCCGTCCAGTCCTCCTCCTCGAGACCGGGCGGTGCGGCAATCACCTCCCAGACATCGACGGCACCGGGCTCGCGCCCGCGGTTGGAGGCATGCACGATCTCATCGCCATCGGGCGAAAGGCCGCGCGCATTGGCGGGGTCGAGAAACACCTGGTCGACGGCCGACAGCACGTCGCGCGTCGAGCGGAAGGAGAGCAGCAGCCGGATCGGGCTGAAGGCGGCCTCCGCCCTCTGCGTGCGCCGCGAAACCTCGCGGCCTTCCTCGGCGAAGCGTTCCGGCCGCGCACCTTGGAAGGAGTAGATCGACTGCTTTTCGTCGCCCACGGCGAAGATCGTGCGTTCCACCTGCCGTGCCGTTTCGCCGGCAAAGAAATCGTCGGTCAGTGCCTTCACGATCTGCCATTGCCGCGGGCTGGTGTCCTGCGCCTCGTCGACGAGGATATGATCGATGCCCTGGTCAAGCTTGTAATGCACCCAGGCACTGACCCGCTCGCGGGTGAGCAGCGTCGCGGTTCGGTCGATCAGGTCGTCGAAATCAAGCAGGCTGCGCGCCCGCTTCAGATCTTCGTAGTCGCCGATCAGCCGTTCGGCGATGGTGAGCGCGGCCAGCGTCGCCTCGACCATGCGCAGGCGCCGCAGCCGCTCGGTGCAGGCCACGACATGCGCCTGCGCAGCGATCAGTGCGTCCTCGAACTGCGGAAACTGTTTTTTCAGCGCGGCGGAGAAGAAGGCATTGTCGATCTTTCGCGGACTGCCGCTGTCCGTGAAGAACAACTTGTGCAGGGCCGCGCGACGCGCCTCCGCATCCGTGAGGCGGATCAGGCCACGCAGACCGGCGGCAGATTTCTTCACGGTCTCGCTGCCAAGCGTTTCCGCCGCCGAAAGATAGGCCTCCAGCGTCGTGCCCGAGAGACCGTCGAGCGGCCAGAAGGCGGAAAGGATGGTGTCGGCGGTTTCCGTTGCCGCAAGTCCGGTTTCCCGCCGCAGCACCGCGTCCACGCCGCCGGCCTTGTCGGCGGCGTCGATGAAGGCGCGGATCGGGCCGCGTGCCGCAACGATATCGGAGATCAGCTTTTCGAGGCCCGTATCGTCGGCGATGTCGAGCACTGTCGCAAAAGCATCGGCCAGCGCCCGGTCGTCCTCGTTCGCCGTGGCTGTCAGGAGCGTGCGGCGCGCATCCGCCAGCAGCACGGCCGCAGCACGGTCATCGAGCACCGAAAAATGGCCGGCGACGTTCGCTTCCAGCGGAAACTGGTGCAGCAGCGCCTCGCAGAAGGCGTGTATCGTCTGGATCTTCAGCCCGCCAGGAGTTTCCAGCGCGCGGGCGAAGAGACGGCGGGCCTCGGCGAGCTTGAAAAGGTCCGGCCGCTTGCCCTCGATGGCGGCAACACGGTCGGACAGCGCCTCGTCCGAAAGCGTCGCCCATTCGGCCAGCCGTTCGAAGACGCGGTTCGACATTTCGGAGGCCGCCGCCTTGGTATAGGTCAGGCAGAGAATGGCCGAGGGCCGGCAGCCGGCGAGCAGCAGCCGAATGACGCGCTGGGTCAGCACATGCGTCTTGCCCGAGCCGGCATTGGCCGAAACCCAGGCGGAGCGGGCCGGGTCCGATGCCGTCGCCTGTTTCTGCGATGTCCAGCTCAGCCATGCCGCGGGATCGGCGGAAGCGGGGCGGTCTTCGGCTTCGCTCTCACGCATCGTCGCCCTCTCCACCGTTTTCCGCGGATGACCACTCGGCGACGCGCGCCAGATGGTCGTATTCGCCGCCATAGTCGCGCTCCTGCTCGGGAATGAGCCGCGAGGCGAAGCCGAAACGGCCGTCGATCAGGCCGGTCAGCAGCTTTTCCAGCTCGGCCAGCGAATCCTCCGCCAGGTCCACGGCCGATTTCGGATTGGTCTTGGCGCCCTCGTTGTTGACCTGCTCGGCCTCGAACCGTTCGCCAGGTTTGAGGCGCACATAGAGAAGGTTCGCCGGCTCGCGTTGGCCGGAACCGCGGAAGGCGCTGCGGCGGATGGCGGCGGCTTCCAGCGCCAGCTGCGGATCGAGCAGCGCGCGCGCCACCTTCAGCGACGGCGTGCTGCCGGTCTTGTAGTCGATTATATCGGCGCTGCCATCGGGCAGGATATCGATGCGGTCGGCAATGCCCGTCAGGCGGATGCCGCCGACGGAAAGATCGAGCGAGGCCGGCACCTCCGTTAGGCTTTCGCGCACGCCGGGCGCGCGCTTCAGGTGCCAATCGACGAAAGCGCGGGCGACGGCGGCAAAGCGCGGCCGCCAGACGGCATCGATATGCGGCGGCAGCGCGATGACGTCGAATTCCTCATCGAGAATATGGCCGATGAGGGTCAGCGGCTCGCCGCTCCCCTCCGCGCGCACGAAGCGATCGACGATGCGATGGTAGAGCGAGCCGCGCTCGGCCGGTCCGGCATCGAGGTTAAAGGGCGCGATCGGGTGCAGCCGCAGGATATGGCGGGCATAAATGGCATAGGGGTCGCGGCGCAGGCGGCCGATCTCGCTGAAGGAATATTTCTTCGGCTGCAAATCCGCCGGCGGTTTCGGCGCGGGGCGCGGTGCGGTCGGCACGCTGGCGCTCCGGTCAATATCGCCTGCCCAGTCGATAAGGTTTCTGCCGCGGCTGCGCAGATCGGCGGCCAATGTCGGGCCGCCAACCGCGAGCAAACGTTGGAGCCAACGCGAGGCGACAGTGGGCGCGGTGCCGTTGCGCAACGCCCGCGTCAGAACCAGTTTCGGCGTGGCGGCGGCCATTTGCAAGTCGTGGCCGAGCTGGCCGATGCGCCGCTCCGGTGGCTCCAGGCCGATCTCCACCTTCATGATGCGCGAGAGGAAGGCGTCGTTCGCCGCCTGTCCCGGCCAGGTGCCCTCGTTGAGTCCGCCGATGACGACTGTATCGACGCTTTGCAGGCGCGATTCGAGTGCGCCGAAAATGAAGACGCGCGGATGGCGCATGGAGCGCGGCTTGACGCTTTCGCTCGCCGCCAGCGCCTCGATGATATCGCACCATTGCGGCCCGTCGGCCTCGATCTGCCCGTCCGTCTCCATCACGCTCTTCAGGAGATTGGCGAGGCTGTCGCCGGCCTCGCTCGACCAGAGCGCGGCAAGATTGTCGCGTTCATCCAACGCCACCGCTTCCAGCGCGCGGCCGGTGCGTTCGGCCCAATCGGACAGCGGCAGTTTCGAGGAGAAACGCCGCCCCGTGCGGGTCTCCTGCACGAGAAGACCGGCCAGAGGCTCGACGGCGGCGGTGACGCGGCGCGTCAGGTCCTGCGCGAGCGGGATCGCCGTCTCCGGCAGTGCGGTGCGCCAGACCGGCGGGTGGCGATCCCCAGCCTGTCGTTCGAGAGCAGCCGCGAGCAGCGGCTCCAGCGTGGAAATATCGATCTCCGCCGTGCCGCCGCGCAGCGCCGTCAACTCCAGCGCGGTCACGGCCGTGCGGAGGTCGTCGACGGGAAGGCCGAAGCGGGCGAGCGGATGTTTCAGCAGTGCGACGAGCGGCACCGGGTCGCCGGGGCGCAGCGCTGCTTCCACGAGAAGCCGCAGCAGGGTGCCCTGCGGCGTGGAGAGGAGCGGCGTGCCGGCCGAATCGTCCGCCTCGATGCCGAACCGGGCAAGCTCGGCGGCGACACGCCGGCCAAGTTTCCGGTCCGGCGTGATCAAGGCCGCCTGGGCATCGTCGCTCTCTTCCAGCGCAAGCCGCAGCGCAATGGCGATCGCCAGCGCTTCCTCGCGTTCATTGGCCGCCTCGACGAGGGAGACGTCACGAAACGCCGCGGCCATGCGGTCGGCATCGAGCGCGCCGCGCACCTCGCCCCAGCCGGCCGTCGCCTGTGTCGGCAGGAAGGCGCTGGAGAGGAGCTTCGAGCGATATTCCAGATCGTCGGGGGGAGAGCCGAGCGGCTCCACATCGTTGCGCGTCACGCCCATGCGGGTCAGAAGGCGGTGCAGGCCGTATTGCGGATGGCTGCGTGCGGCGGCGTCCGGCTTCTGCCCGCCCGCCGCGCCGCCCTGATGGCCGACCAGCAGCCATTCGGGATCCGACATGAAACGGTCGAGACCCGGCAGGATCACCACGCCGTTTGGCAGTTTTGCCACGGCGGCGATCAGCCCGGCAGTTGCGGGGATGGAACCGGTCGAGCCGGCGATGATGACGGGGCCTGCCGGCGGCGAATGACGGTAGCGCTCGGTTTCGGCATGCAGCGTCGCATTGCGCCGAAGCGACGGCGAGGAGCGGCCAAGCTCCGCCAGGCGCGCCGGCCAGAACTCGCTGGCGATCTTCAAAAACTCGGCCGTGAGCTGCCACCAGAGCGCATGGTTGGAGACATCGAGGCCGTCGAGTGCGGCCCAGTCCAGCTCTTCCGTCTCCATCGCGTCGATGATCTCAGCGAGATTGCGGGCAAGCCAGACGGCATCGGCCGGGCTTGCCGGCGCAACGAGCGGGCTTTCGGCATGCACGGAGGTGACGGCGGCGGGCAGGCTGTTGCGCCAGGCGAGCACGAGGCGGGCAAGCTCGATGAGGCGCGCCGGGCCGGAGAGCGGTTCAGCCATGTCGAGCAATGCCGGTGCCACCTCGTCGAAGAAGCCGCTGTCGTCATCGGTCTCGCCGAGCGCCCGGATGACCGGCAGGATTGCCGACTTGCCGCCGAGGAGATCGACAAATTCCGAGCGCAGCACGCGGGCCGAGCGCCGCGTCGGCACATAGATCGTGACGTCGGCCAGCGCCAGCGGATCGGCGGGATCATAGGTGAATCCGGGCACGAGGCGGCCGTCGATGAGGCTTGCCGCCACCGTCTTCAGGAAAGGCAGGCTAGCCGGGATCGAAAAGATGCGGCCGCCGCGCGCGCTGGTCACGCCGCCGCCTCGTGGAAACGGCCGATGACGGTTTCCGCCGCATCGATGGCGTCGGGTGTGCCGACGGTGATCCAATGCCCCTCCAGCATCAGGCCGAACAACCGGCCTTTCTCGATGGCGCGGTCGAAATAGATGTTGAGGTTGAAGGCATCGTCGGGGGCGTCGTCGAGAAGCGCCGACATCATGGCGATGGCGCCGGCATAGACGACCGGGTTGCCGTTTTCATCCCGGTAACGGGTAAGCCGCCCGTCCGTGTCCATCGAAAAATCCTTCTTGCCGTTGTGGCCCGTCGTGTCCTCCAGCCGCACGCAGAGCATGAGCATGTCCATGCGATCGGGGTCGAAGCCTTCGGCAAGGCGCTGAAGATTGGTCTTTTCACCCGGCTTTTCGCCGACCCAGAAGAGATCGGCATTCATGACGAGCACGGGTGCGGGGCCGAGCAGCTTCAGGCCCTTGGCAAGCCCGCCGCCGGAATTCATCAGTTGCGCCGTCTCGTCGGACAGGATGATCTCGGGCTGGCTTCGGTTTGCGAGATGTGCCGTCATCTGGTCGGCGAAGTGATGCACGTTGACGACCACGCGCTTGACGCCCGCCTCCGCCAGCGCATCCAGCCCATAGTCGATCATTGGCTTGCCGGCGATCGGCACTAGCGGCTTCGGCATCCTGTCGGTGATGGGGCGCAGGCGCGTTCCAAGGCCGGCGGCCAGCACCATGGCGTCTTCGATCTTCATCAAGCACTCGCGGTTATGATTCGGTCGCGAGGATTCCAGCCTTTTCGCACCAGTCGCGCAAGGGGGCGAGGTCGGGATGGGAGAGCGCGCGCGTCAGATTGCGGAAGGTGCGCGGCATGTGGCGCATATAGGCCGGCTTGCCGTCGCGCTGCATCAGCCGCACCCAGATGCCGACGAGCTTGCAGTTGCGCTGCGCCGCCATGACATGCCAGTCGCGCAGGAAGCGCGTCCGGTCGAAGCCGGCATGGTTTTCGCGCAGCGACAGATAATGGTCGAGCACCGCGTCCGCCATACCCTTGGGCATGTCGACACGGGCATCCTGCACCAGCGAGGCGACATCGTAGGCCGAAGGGCCGATCATCGCGTCCTGGAAGTCGATGATGCCGACGCGATCGGTGCCGGAAGCCTCGGGACGCCAGATGATGTTGGGCGAATGGAAATCGCGCAGCAGCAGATTGTGCTCGGCGCTCGAAAGGCTGGCGATCAGGTCGTCCCAGATCGCGACATAGGCCTTGCGCTCGTCGTCGCTCGCCGGCGTGCCGCGTTTCCAGGGCAGGTACCAGTCGGTGAGAAGGCTTACCTCGATCTGCATGGCATCCCGGTCGAAATCCGGCACGTGATGCTGGATGCCTTCGGCCACCGGCAGGTCGCGCGCGAAAGCCTGCCCGTGCATATGGGCCAGGCACGCCGCGCTTTCGCGATAGCGCTCGTCGATCGGCACGCCGTGCTCGTCGAGAACGCTGTCGCTGCCGAGGTCTTCGATCAACAGGATGCCCTGCTCGATATCCGTCTCGTAGATTTCCGGTGCCCGCAGACCGCGTGCGACGAGATGCCGGCCTACGGCGATGAAGGGTTTCACGTCCTCGGCGATATGGGCGATCTGCTGGTAATATTTGCCCTGTGCAAGGATCGGCCCCGGCGTGTGACGGGGCGCGTCCATCAGCACGAAACGCTGGTCATCAAAATAGACATGTTCGTAGGCTCGCACCGAGGCGTCACCCGTCAGATGACGGCGCGTCGCGGCCTGATAGCCGGCGTCATCGAGAAAGGTGCGAATCGCCAGCGAGCGGCCAATCCGGCTTAAAGCCGATGCCGCGCCATTGATAGTGACGCGTCGCCCGTCGCCCTCATGCGTGAAGGTCAGCGTGATGCCTTCCGCCGGCAGCGCGCCAAAACCCTTTTCTGGCCATTCGACGAGGCAGATGCCGTCCGACAGCGCTTCGTCGAAACCGAGTTCGTCGATCTCGGCGGCGTCGGCGATGCGGTAAAGGTCGAAATGCGCGACCGGCACGCGCAGGTCGTAGGTCTGCACCAGCGTGAAGGTCGGGCTCGGCACTTCGAGCATGGCATCGTCGGCAATCGCGCGAATGAGGGCGCGCGAAAAGGTCGATTTTCCGGCGCCGAGATCGCCCGACAGCGCAATGTAGTCGCCGCGCTTGGCCGCAAGCGCCATGTCCTCGCCGAAACGGATGGTCGCGGCTTCATCGGCGAGGAAGAGTGAGAGCGCCATGCGGGCCTTCTATTCCGCGGCTGCGAAGGAGGTCATCGTCGCCGAGGGAATGCGCACGGTCACGTTCGTGCCGCGGCCCTCCTGGCTGTCGATGGAGACGGTGCCGTGGTGCAGGCTGACGAAGCTCTCGACGATCGAGAGGCCGAGGCCGGCGCCGCCCTGACGGCCGTGGCTTTCGAAGCGGTTGAACACCGTCTTCAGCACGTCCTGCGGGATGCCCGGCCCACGGTCCGTGACCGTGAAGACGAGATCGACGCCCTCGCGCCAGCAGCGCAAGCCAATTGAGCTGTGCGCCGGAGCGAAATTCGCGGCATTGCCGAGCAGCTTGATGAGGATCTGCTTCAGGCGCTGCTGGTCGGCGATGATGGTGCCGAGATTGTCGGGCGCGGTGATTTCCAGCGTCACCTGCGCCTCGTGCAGCCGGTCGGCGAACTGCATCGACACGTCGTCAAGAAGGTCGGTCAGATTGATCTCGGTATAGTCGAGCTCCATGATGCCGGCATCGACGGTCGCAAGGTCGAGGATGTCGTTGACGATGGTGAGCAGAACCGCCGAGGAGGTCGCGATGTGGTCGACATATTCCGACTGGCGGTCGTTGAGCTCGCCCATGGTTGGCGTCTTCAGCAAATCCGCAAAACCGATGATGTTGGTGAGCGGCGAGCGCAGCTCATAGGAGACGTGCTGGACGAAATCGTTCTTCAGCGCGTCGGCCTTGCGCAGCGCATCGTTCTTTTCGGTGAGCGCGCGGCTGACCCGTACGCTGTCGGTGATGTTGACGAAGGTCAGCATCGTCTGGGCGTTGGAGAGCGGAATGACAGCAAAGTCGAGCACCAGGCCAGTGCGCAGCTCCAGCACGCCCTGGCAGGACGGCCGCTCGTCATCGAAGCTGGTGATGATATGGGCGAAGCGCTTCCAGCCGTCCGGCTTGTCATAGGACGGTGCGCAGGCCTGCTCGATGGCGCGGATATGCGTGCCGGATTTCGCTTCCGCCTCGCTGATACCCCAGAGCGCCCGGAAGGCCGGGTTGGAGAGACGGATGCGCCCGTCGGGACTGAACACAGCCACACCTTCGGCCAGATGGTCGATCGTCTCGTCCTGCACCTGCACCAGCGTGTTGTAGCGCGTTTCGAGATCGACCTTCTCCGTCAGGTTCTCGAAGACCCAGGTCGCGCCGCCCTGCGGGCGGGCGGTGGCAAAGACGCGCAGGGTCTGGCCATTCGGCAGGTGCCAGAGGTCGGTCTGCGTCTCGATGGCGCGGTAGACGGAAAGCGCCGTCTCCTTCCACTGCTTCCAGTTCAGCTGTTCCGGCAGCTTTCCGGCGGCGCGCAGCTTGTCGAAGAGTTCGCCATTGCCGGGCTTGCCTTCGAGGAAGGCCATGTCGACCTCCCACATATGCTGGAAGGCCTGATTGTAGAATTGCAGGCGCTGGTCGCCGTCGAAGATCGCGACGGGCGTGGCGAGATGGTCGAGCGTTTCTGCATGGCTCTTCAGCGTGCGCACGAGTTCCTCGCGCACGGCCTCGACATCCGAGACATTGATCGCGATGCCGGCCGAGCCCGTCGGGCTGCGGGCATCGACCACGTCGAAGAAGCCGCGATTGCCGTGCACGACGGTCGAGACCTTGTCTCGGTAAGGCATGTCATAAGTGCTGGTGGCGCGGATCTTTTCGCGCGCGATGGTCGGCAGCAATTCGCGGCCTTCATGCACGGCGCTTGCCGCGTCCTTTGCCTCGACGGCCTCGGCATAGGCGTCGTTCACCCAGGCGAGGGAACCATCGGCGGCGCGCTGCCAGACGGGCTGGTCGATCTGGTCGAGCAGGCCCTGGAGGGTGGTGAGCGCCGCGACCAAGCGGTCGCGCTCGAGCTTCAGCTCGGCAGCCTCGGCGCGCAGATTGTTGAGCGCCACGAAACGCACGAAAGCCTGTCCGCCAGACACGCGGCCCTGGGCTTCCAACACTTCGTCGCGGTTGGTTTCCACGACGAGGTCGAAGCTCTGGGCCTGGGAGCGCAGCTTTTCGACGGCGCGCTCGATCTCGCCGGCCGAGGCGGGTTTCATCCAGCGGCCAAAGGCCAGAAATTCATTGTCGGCCTGGGGTGCACCGGTCTCGGCCGGCAGCTGACCCAGAAACTCCGGCTTGCCGGAACGGCCGTCCCACACGACGATGCGGCGGTCCTTGTCGCCGATCAGCGCCTGCAGACGGGATACATTGTGTCTGGCATCGGACAGGCTGGCCTTCAGCGCGCGGCTTTCGGCAGCCATCTTGGCGCGCTGGCGGCCCATCCAGAGTGCGGAAACCGTCGCCGCCGACATGACGCCGATCAGCATGGAGCCCGTGACGATTTCCGTGGTGGCGAAGTAGCGGCCGGCGGCATGGGCGGGGCTCGCAAAGGCCATCAGCGCCGAGCCAGCCGACAGTGCCGAAACGAGACGGCGTCGGCCACTCGTCAACCAGTTGTTAACCATAAATACATTTTGCAGCGCAAAGCCATGCGCGCAATCCCGCTCCGGCACGCCGAAAGCCTGCCTGGAACGGCCTCGTTTCAATTCCGACATCATCCCCGGTATGTCTCCGTCCGTTTGCCGCCTGATCGACAAGACATCCCAATCCGGCGCGAAGGGTCCGCATCTGCACGCCGAATCAATGCTTTAAACGATACTTGTTTCCCGAATCGACGGGAAGGCATCGGCCCAAAAAAGAGGCGGCGCGCTTGTGTCAAGCGCGCCGCCTCTAGATGTTGTGGATAATCCGGGTAAGGATCAGTACCTGTAGTGTTCAGCCTTGAACGGACCGGTCGTCGTCACGCCGATATAGCCGGCCTGCTCGTCCGAAAGCTCCGTGAGCCTTGCGCCAAGCTTGGCGAGGTGCAGGCGGGCGACCTTCTCATCGAGCTGCTTGGGCAGGACATAGACCTCGTTCTTATAAGCATCACCCTTGGTGTAGAGCTCGATCTGCGCCAGCACCTGGTTGGAGAACGAGGCGGACATCACGAAGGACGGGTGGCCGGTGGCGTTGCCGAGGTTGAGCAGGCGACCTTCCGACAGCAGGATCATGCGGTTGCCCTTCGGGAACTCGATCATGTCGACCTGCGGCTTGATGTTCGTCCACTTCAGGTTCCGCAGCGCGGCGACCTGGATCTCGTTGTCGAAGTGGCCGATATTGCCGACGATCGCCATGTCCTTCATCTCGCGCATATGCTCGATACGAATGACATCCTTGTTGCCGGTCGTGGTGATGAAGATATCGGCGGAGGACACGACGTCTTCCAGCTGAACGACTTCAAAACCGTCCATGGCGGCCTGGAGCGCGCAGATCGGATCGATTTCGGTGACCTTCACGCGGGCGCCAGCGCCACGCAGCGAGGCAGCCGAGCCCTTGCCGACGTCGCCGTAACCGCAGACGACGGCGACCTTACCGGCCATCATCACGTCGGTGCCGCGGCGGATGCCGTCGACCAGCGATTCCTTGCAGCCATATTTGTTGTCGAATTTCGACTTGGTGACGCTATCGTTGACGTTGATTGCCGGGAAGGGCAGGAGGCCCTTCTGCTGCAGCTGGTAGAGACGGTTGACGCCGGTGGTGGTTTCTTCCGTCACACCCTGGATGGCGTCGCGCTGCTTGGTGAACCAGCCCGGGGAGGCGGCAAGGCGCTTCTTGATCTGGGCGAACAGGATCTCTTCTTCTTCCGAACCCGGATTGACGAGCACGTTCTCACCGGCTTCGGCACGGGCGCCGAGCAGGATGTACATGGTGGCGTCGCCGCCATCGTCGAGGATCATGTTGGAGAAGCCGCCATCGGTCCACTGGAAGATCTTGTCGGTGTATTCCCAGTATTCCGTCAGCGTCTCGCCCTTCACGGCATAGACCGGGATACCGGCGGCGGCGATCGCGGCGGCGGCGTGGTCCTGCGTGGAGAAGATGTTGCACGAGGCCCAGCGCACGTCGGCGCCGAGTGCCACCAGCGTCTCGATGAGAACGGCGGTCTGGATGGTCATGTGCAGCGAGCCGGTGATGCGCGCGCCCTTGAGCGGCTTGGATGCGCCGAACTCTTCGCGGCAGGCCATCAGGCCCGGCATTTCGGTTTCGGCGATCTGGATTTCCTTGCGGCCGAAATCGGCAAGCGCGATGTCGGCGACGTGGTAGTCATGGGTGGTGGTCATGAAGAGCTCCAGCCTTCTGGCTTTGATTGATGGCGCTTCCTATCAGGAAACGGCCGCTGGAGCAACCGGACATAAAGAAGTCTTTATATCCTTATATTAACGGGAGACTTACATCTCCTCGCCGAACTTGTCGGCGACGAGCGCATCGAGCGCATCGAGAACGGCCTGCGCCTGCGCACCCGTTGCTGTCACGAAGACGGAGCAGCCGGGGCTGGCGGCCAGCATCATCAGGCCCATGATCGAGGTGCCGCCCACCGTCATGCCGTCCTTGGAAACGGTGACTTCCGCGTCGTAGCCATCGACCGTCTGGACGAATTTTGCCGAAGCACGGGCATGCAGGCCGCGCTTGTTGATGATGAGAAGCTCTTTCGAGACGGTCATGGAGGGCAGGAGACCTTACTTGCCGCTAAGCACGCGGCTTGCCACGTTGATATATTTCCGGCCGGCTTCGGACGCGTCGATTAGCGCCTTTTCCATGTTGTTTTCGCCACGGATGCCGGCGAGCTTGATCAGCATCGGCAGGTTCACGCCGGCGATCACCTCGATCTTCTCACCGGACATGACGGAGATAGCGAGATTGGAAGGCGTACCGCCGAACATGTCGGTGAGGATGATGACGCCGTGGCCCTGGTCGGCGCGCTGCACCGCTTCCAGGATGTCCTGGCGGCGCTGGTCCATGTCGTCCTCGGGGCCGATGCAGACGGTCTCGATCGCTTTCTGCGGACCGACCACATGCTCGAGGGCGTGACGAAACTCTTCCGCCAGCCTGCCATGGGTGACAAGCACCAGTCCGATCATCAGCAATCGCTCCACTTTCCCAACTCGAAACGGTCGGCCGAATACCGCAATGCAACAATTCCGTCCACCGCTGGGGTGGCCATCTTGTCAATGAAAAGCCCAAGTGCAAGCCCTAAATGGCCGATTTTGCGTTTTGGCGGAGCTTTTGCGGTCAAGGATCAAGCAATTCCGGGTGAATTGCGATCAAAGTCGAGAAGGCCGTGGCGCCGGTAAAGAGCGGCAGGCGGGTCAGCGGCAAGGAACGGGCGGGCAGAACCGCGAGGCGTTCCGCCTGCGGCGGCATCCGTTCGGCAAAGGGCGCCTCCATCGGCCGAATGGCCCGATGCAGCACCGCTGCTTCGATGGTTTCGACGGTCACGATGCCGGCGCCGCGCACCTCCGCAAGGCCGGCGATGCTTTTGGGCGCCCGCGCGATCAGGCGGCCGTTGGCCTCGGAGATCAGAACCTGATCGTCGCTGACCATGGCGGCAAACAGACCGCGCCCGCGGGCTTCCTCGATGCAGTGGAGAGCAATGGCGCTTTTGCCGCTGCCGGAGGGTCCGGTGAAGAGAAGTCCCGTCGTGCCGATGACGATGGCCGTTGCGTGCACGTTGGTGGGCGCGGTCATTTCTGGGGGCCGGCTGGCAGAGAGAGGGTGAAGCGCGCGCCCGAAATCGTGCCGGTCTTCTTGTCGACGATGTTGTCGGCCTTCAGCGTGCCGCCATGCGCTTCGGCGATCTGCCGCGAAATCGAGAGGCCGAGGCCGGAGTTCTGGCCAAAGTCCTCGGTTGCCGGGCGGTCCGTGTAGAAGCGCTCGAAGATGCGGTCGATATTTTCCGCCTGGATGCCGGGACCATTGTCCTCGACCTGGATGATGCAGCGGTCGTTGCGGCCGCGCGACAGGCGCACGACGATGCGTCCGCCCGGATCCGGCACGAAGGAGCGGGCGTTCTCGATCAGGTTGGTAACGATCTGGCCGATGCGCAGCTCGTAGCCGGAAATCTCGAATTTGACCTTCGGATTGTCCTTGCGATCGACGACGAAGTCGAGGCTGACGGGCTTCTTGCGTGTGTTGACCTGGCGCGAGATGTCGATGAGGTCGCCGAGCAGCTTTTCGAGGTCGACGGTACGGGCATCGCTGCGCGCCAGTTCCGCATCGAGCCGCGAGGCATCGGAGATGTCGCTAATCAGGCGGTCAAGGCGGCGCACGTCATGCTGGATGATGTCGAGCAGGCGCTTCTTCGAATCGTCCGTGCGGGCGAGCGGCAGGGTTTCGACGGCGCTGCGCAGCGAGGTCAGCGGGTTCTTCAATTCGTGGCTGACATCGGCGGCAAAGCTCTCGATCGCATCGATGCGATCGTAGAGCGCCGTCGTCATTTGGCGCAGCGCAATCGAGAGGTTGCCGATCTCGTCCTGGCGCACCGAGAAATCGGGGATCTCCTCGCGTTCCTTTGCCCCGCGCCGCACGCGGATCGCCGCGGCCGAAAGACGGCGCAGCGGATTGGCGATGGTCGAGGAAAGCAACAGCGACAGCGCGATATTGACGAGGCCCGCGACACCCGCGACGCGCATGATGGCGAGGCGTTCGGCATGCACGATCTTGTCGATATCGCCCGCCTGCGTTGACAGAAGGAGAACGCCGAGCACCGCACGAAAACGCTGTACGGGCACGGCGACCGAGACGATCAGCTCGCCCTTGTCGTTGACGCGCACGACAGCACCACGCACGCCGGTCAGCGCATTCATCACCTCCGGGTAGATCGAGCCATCGCCACCGGGCGCTTCCTTGTATTGCGGCAGGTTGCCCGGCTGCAGCATGCGGTTGAACCAGACGTTCAGCCGTTCGGCGATGCTCGAGCTTTCCGGCTCGACGGGCGGCAGGTCGAAGCGCAGCACCTGGCCCTGCGTATAGAGATGGCGTGAATCGAGCAGCAGATTGGCGTCGGTGTCGTAGATGCGGGCGCGCGTGCGGGTCGGCGAGATCAGCCGGCGCAGGACCGGCGCGACGCGCTCCGGATTGATCGGGAATTCAAGATCCTCGTCGTTCGGCAGCGGCGTGATGCTCTGGCCGGCCTGCAGCTCCAGAAGCTTTTCCGGATCGATGGTGATCGAGTTGGTATCGACGGAGGCCGAGGCCGAAATCGCGCCGGCGATGATTTCACCCTGCGTCAGTAGGCTTTCCACACGCGCGTCGATTAGCCCCTCGCGGAACTGGTTGAGATAGAGAATGCCCGCGACGAGCACGACCAGCGCGACGAGATTGAAGAACAGGATGCGGCGCGTGAGGCTGGAAAAGACGGCATTGCCGAAGATGCGGCGTGCGATGGTGAAGGGATGCGTCCAGCGGCGGCGCAGCGAGCGCGGCGCGGGCCTGCCCTCGACGTCGTCTCCATCCCTGTCCGGCACGGTCTGCAACACCTGATTCTGTCCCTCATGCGGGCGGCATCACGCCGCCGACCGCGGCATGCCATCGCTGCCGCGGTTCATGCAAGCGATTTTACGCCTGAGACTCCGTCTGGTTCTAGATGAACCAAACGGAGTCTCAATTTCTTTGTTTCCGTTTGCCTTACCGAGAAAACCGGTTCCCACTTTTCCTGGCAAACTTTAAGCCGCTTCGCGGAAACGGTAGCCAACGCCATAGAGCGTTTCGATCATGTCGAAATCGGTATCGACCATCTTGAACTTCTTGCGAAGCCGCTTGATGTGGCTGTCGATGGTGCGGTCGTCGACATAGACCTGCTCGTCATAGGCGGCGTCCATCAGCGAATCGCGGCTCTTCACCACACCGGGGCGCTGGGCGAGCGAGTGCAGGATGAGGAATTCCGTGACCGTCAGCGTCACCGGTTCACCCTTCCAGGTGCAGGTGTGGCGCTCCTGGTCCATGACGAGCTGGCCGCGCTCCAGCGAGCGGGCGGTCACTTCGCCGGCCTTGGCCGGTGTGCCGGTGGCGCCACCGCCGGCCGAGGCAGCGGCCTCGCGGCTGGACGCGCGGCGCAGGATCGCCTTGACGCGCTCGACGAGCAGGCGCTGCGAGAACGGCTTGGTGATGAAGTCGTCGGCGCCCATCTTGAGACCGAACAGCTCATCGATCTCTTCATCCTTGGAGGTGAGGAAGATGACCGGGATGTCCGATTTCTGGCGGAGCCGCCGCAGGAGTTCCATGCCGTCCATGCGCGGCATCTTGATGTCGAAGATGCCGAGATGCGGCGGGCGGGCGAGAAGGCCGTCGAGCGCGGACGCACCGTCCGTATAGGTCTCGACCTTATAGCCCTCGGCCTCCAGAGCGATCGACACGGATGTGAGAATATTCCGGTCGTCGTCGACGAGTGCGATCGTCTGCATCCTGTTAGTCTCCATATTCATCGGCGCCTTTCCCGACCTCGGATCCGAGTTCCTGTCCTGGATGTGATGCGCCTTCCTGGGGGTAAAGGTGGAACAAATTGTGGCAGAGATAAAGGATGACGTTTCATGGCGGTTTTTCAATCGGCTTTTAAATCGATTATTCAACCGATTAAAAAAGTCAGACAAATATTTAAATCGATTAATTAATTGATATTATTGCCTAATTTCCATTCGCCTCTTGTTTTTATGACAAGAGCAGATTAGCTTCCGGCAAAATTCACCATGGGTCTTCGTCCACGGAGGAAATCTGGACCATGCAGGAAATCGGCGTTCGCAACCCCGCTCTGGGGCTCACCGCGATGGGTATCAACACCAACGGCACGGTTCGGTACAACTTTGCAGCAGAGGCTCTCTATGAAGAGGCGCTCGGTCGCGGCGAAGCTGTGAAGACCGCTCACGGCGCCCTTCGCGCGCTCACCGGCCAGCATACCGGCCGCTCGCCGAAGGACAAGTTCGTCGTCCGCGACGAAAACACCGAAAACGCCATCTGGTGGGACAACAACAAGGCCGTGTCGCGCGAGCATTTCGATGCGCTGCATGCCGACATGCTGGCCCATGCCGGCAGCCGCGATCTCTTCGTGCAGGACCTCATCGGCGGTGCCGACCAGGACTACGCGCTGCCGACCCGCGTCGTGACCGAGCTTGCCTGGCACTCGCTGTTCATCCGCAACCTGCTCATCCGCCCGGAAGAGAAGGATCTGGCCGGCTTCGCGCCGAAGCTGACGATCATTGACCTGCCGACCTTCAAGGCCGATCCGGCCCGTCACGGCGCGCGCACCGAAACCATGATCGCCTGCGACCTGACCCGCGGCATCGTCCTGATTGCCGGCACCTACTATGCCGGTGAGATGAAGAAGTCGGTCTTCACCGTTCTGAACTGGCTGCTGCCGTCGGAAAAGGTCATGCCGATGCACTGCTCGGCCAATGTCGGCCCGGATGGCGACGCCGCCGTGTTCTTCGGCCTGTCGGGCACCGGCAAGACGACGCTCTCGGCCGATCCGAACCGCACGCTGATCGGCGACGATGAGCATGGCTGGGGCGAAAACGGCATCTTCAACTTCGAAGGTGGCTGCTACGCCAAGACCATCCGTCTTTCGGCCGAAGCCGAGCCGGAAATCTACGCGACGACCCAGCGTTTTGGCACCGTTCTTGAGAACGTCATCCTCGACGGCAATGGCGTTCCGGATTTCAACGACGGCTCGCTGACGGAAAACACCCGCTGCGCCTACCCGCTACACTTCATTCCGAATGCCAGCGAGACCGGCCGTGCGCCTCATCCGAAGACGATCATCATGCTGACCGCCGATGCCTTCGGCGTCATGCCGCCGATCGCCAAGCTGACGCCCGACCAGGCCATGTACCACTTCCTCTCCGGCTACACCGCCAAGGTTGCGGGCACCGAGCGTGGCGTGACCGAGCCGGAAGCCACCTTCTCGACTTGCTTCGGCGCCCCCTTTATGCCGCGTCACCCGACGGTTTACGGCAACCTGCTCAAGGAACTCATCGCCGAACACGGCGTTGATTGCTGGCTGGTCAACACCGGCTGGACCGGTGGCGCCTATGGCGAAGGCCGCCGCATGCCGATCAAGGCGACGCGCGCGCTGCTCGCCGCCGCCCTCGACGGCTCGCTGAAGAGCGCGCTGTTCCGCCGCGACGACAATTTCGGCTTCCAGGTCCCGGTCTCGGTTCCCGAGGTCGACACCAAGATCCTCGACCCGCGCTCGACCTGGGCCGATGGTGCCGCTTACGATAAGCAGGCCCAGAAGCTTGTCGACATGTTCATTGCCAACTTCGAGAAGTTCGAGGACCAGGTGGATGGCAGCGTGCGCGATGCAGCACCCGGCCTCAAGGCCGCTGCCGAGTAAGCTCTCGGTAATGATTCACGTGAAACCCGGCTCATAATGCCGGGTTTTTCGTCTGTGCAAACGGCTTTTCGTTTGTCTGTTCGCCGGTTACAACGGCCCGGAAAGGAATTTCCATGGCCAGCGACCCTCTCTATATCAGCAACACGATCACCCTTGCCGGCTGGGAACTGACCGAGCAGTTCGTGCTGGCGGGCGGTCCGGGTGGGCAGAACGTCAACAAGGTTTCGACCGCGGTCCAGCTGTTCTTCGACCTGCGGAATTCCCCGTCGTTGAACGAGCGTGTCAAGGTAAACGCGGAAAAACTAGCCGGGCGCAAGGTATCAAAGGACGGCGTGCTGATGATCGAGGCGAGCCGTTTTCGCAGTCAGGAGCGCAATCGAGAGGATGCCCGCGAGCGGCTGAAGGAGCTGATCCTCAAGGCGGCGGCGCCGCCACCGCCGCCGCGAAAGAAAACGAAGCCGACGAAAGGGTCGATCGAACGCCGGCTCAAGGAAAAATCCGGCCGGTCGGACGTGAAACGTATGCGGGCCAAGCCCGGCGGCGAATGATTGCCGCAACTTGGCCGTTTATGCGTGGGATGGAAACGAAACCTTTCCTTTACAGGAAGGCTCTGCTTTAGAGTTTGTCAGGGAAAAGCGAGAACCGGTTTTCCCGAAAGGACAAACGAAACAAAAACCTGGAACCCGGCAGGTTCCGTTCGGAAAAATCAGGGAGGTAGGCATGGGTCTCTTCAGCTTTATCAAGAACGCCGGCAAGAAGCTCGGCATCGGCGACGACGAGGAAGCGCCGGCAGCCGAAGCGGTCAAGAAGGAGCTCGATTCCTTCGATCTCGGCACCAAGAATGTCGAAGTCTCCGTCGAAGGCGACAAATGCGTTCTGAAGGGCGTCGTGGCCGACCAGACCGCCTTCGAAAAGGCTGTCATTGCTGTGGGCAACACGCTCGGCATTTCCAAGGTGGAAGCCGCCGAGCTCAAGGTCGCGCCCGAATCCGGCCTGAAGCTCGAGAAGATCGACCTGACCGAACTCCTGAAGACCTCGACGCCGGCCGCCGCCCCCACGCTCTACACCGTGAAGAAGGGCGACAATCTCTGGAAGATCGCCGAGGCGCATTACGGCAAGGGCAAGGGCACCAAACACACGCTGATCTTCGATGCCAACCGGCCGATGCTGTCCCATCCGGACAAGATCTATCCCGGCCAGGTGCTGCGCATTCCGGACCTCTCGGAAGCGTAAGTGGCAGCGTCCGGGCACGGCCTCGCTCCGGGGCTGCGCTACCTCCCCGATCATTTCGACCGTGCCGCGCAGGAAGCCCTCGTCGCGGCCATCAGGCAGGTCGTGACGGAGGCACCGCTCTTCGTGCCGCGCATGCCGAAGACGGGTAAACCCATGTCGGTCCGCATGACCAATTGCGGATCGCTTGGCTGGGTGACGGACAAGGAGCGCGGCTACCGTTACCAGCCCACCCATCCAGAGACCGGCCGCCCCTGGCCGGCCATTCCCGAGGCGCTTCTGGCGCTCTGGGCGGATGTTTCCGGCTTCGACAGGCCGCCGGAAGCCTGCCTCGTCAATTTCTATGATCCGGATGCCAGGATGGGCCTGCATCAGGACCGCGACGAAAACGAGTTTGACGCGCCGGTCGTCTCCGTCTCGCTGGGCGATCAATGCCTGTTTCGCGTCGGCGGTGTCTCGCGCAACGATCCGACGCGATCGTTCCGGCTGTCGAGTGGCGATGTCTTTGTGTTTGGCGGAGAAAGCCGGCTGATCTTTCACGGCGTCGACCGGATCTATCCCGGTACCTCGACGCTGCTGAAGAATGCCGGGCGCATCAACCTGACGCTTCGCCGCGTGAACCCTTGAATCCGGCTACAGTTTGCGCAGCGCCACCGTCTCGATGAGGTGGTTCTTGCCCTTTTGCAGGATAAGGTCGGCGCGCGGACGGGTGGGAAGAATGTTCTGGTGCAGATTCTTCAGGTTGATGTTGCGCCAAAGATTTTCCGCGATACCCAATGCCTCCGCCTCGCTGATCGTCGCATAGCGGTGGAAGTAGGAATCCGGGTTGCGGAATGCCGTTTCGCGCAGGCGCATGAAGCGATCGACATACCAGGTATGGATTAGCGTCTCCTCGGCGTCGATATAGATCGAGAAGTCGAAGAAGTCGGAGACCATCGGCACGATCTTGCCGTCGGCCGGCAGATTGCGCGACTGCAGCACATTGATGCCCTCGAAGATCAGGATATCCGGTCGGTCGATGGTGCGGAAGGTGTTGGGCAGCACGTCATAAGTGAGGTGCGAATAGGTTGGTGCCTGAACGTCCTTCTTACCGGCCTTGATCGCCGAGAGGAAACGCAGGAGCGCGCCGATATCGTAGCTTTCCGGAAAACCCTTACGCTCCATCAGGTTTTCGCGCTGGAGCACGGCATTCGGATAGAGGAAACCATCCGTCGTCACGAGGTCGACTTTGGGGCTGGAGGGCCAGCGCGACAGGAGCTCGGCGAGAATACGCGCTGTGGTCGATTTGCCGACCGCCACAGAGCCGGCAATGCCGATGACGAACGGCGTCTTCGCCTCGTCCGACAGGGTGAGGAAGCGTTTGCGCTGCTCGAACAGCATTTGCGAGGATTCGACATGGGCCGAGAGCAGGCGCGACAGCGAGAGGTAGATGCGCCGGACCTCGTCTAGGTCGATCGGGTCGTTCAGCGAGCGCAGCCGCTGGACTTCATCAGCCGTCAGCGTGAGCGGCGTGTCGGCCCGGAAATGGGCCCATTCGTCTGCCGTGAAAAAGCGGTAGGGCGAATAATCCCGGTTGCCGAAATCATCCGGAATATCCGGCTGGTCCTTGTCACGCGCTGCCTGAATCATCAGCTTTTCCGGCTGGCCTTCTCCACGAGACCGGATTGGCTCGTACGCCGCTCCAGCTCCCCCATCACATCTTGTAACGCCACCCCGCCGATTTTCAATACGACCATCAGATGATAGAGCAAATCGGCCGTTTCGCTCGTCAAGGCGGCTTTATCGCCCTCGATCGCCGCGATAACGGTCTCGACGGCCTCTTCCCCGAGCTTTTTTGCCGCTTTCTGCTGTCCTGAAGCCACGAGCTTGGCCGTCCAGCTTTCCGACGGATCGGCCTTCGAACGGGCGTCGACGATCTCCACGAGGTCTGCAAGGGTGAAGGTGCTCATGGGGGCCTCCTCAGTCCAGCCGCATGGCGATGCCATGCTCGGCCATGTAGCGCTTGGCTTCGCCGACCGTGTAGGTGCCGAAGTGGAAGATGGATGCGGCGAGCACGGCCGTCGCATGGCCGTCGCGCACGCCCTCGACCAGGTGGTCGAGCGTGCCAACGCCGCCGGACGCGATGACCGGCACGGAGACGCGGTCGGCAATGGTGCGGGTCAGCGCGATGTCATAACCGCCCTTCTGGCCGTCGCGGTCCATGGAGGTGAGCAGCAGTTCACCCGCGCCGCGCTCGACCATCTTCTCGGCGAAGGTGACGGCGTCGATGCCGGTCGCCTTGCGGCCGCCATGGGTGAAGATCTCCCAGCGGCCCTCTTCGCCTTCGGCAGACACCTTCTTCGAATCGATCGAGACGACGATGCACTGGTTGCCGAACTTGTCGGCGGCTTCCGCTACGAAATCCGGGTTCGACACGGCCGCCGAATTGATCGAGACCTTGTCGGCGCCGGCGAGCAGCAGCTTGCGGATGTCGGCAACCGTGCGCACGCCGCCACCAACGGTCAGCGGCATGAAACAATGATCGGCCGTGCGCGCCACGACGTCGAAGATCGTGTCGCGATTGTCGGAGGAGGCGGTGATGTCGAGGAAGCAAAGCTCGTCGGCACCGGCCGCATCATAGACCTTGGCCGATTCGACGGGATCGCCGGCATCGACGAGATTGAGGAAGCTGACGCCCTTGACGACGCGGCCGTCTTTGACGTCGAGGCAGGGAATGACGCGGGCTTTCAGGGTCATGCGGTTTCTCCCCGTGCTGCACGGATGGCAGCCAGCGCTTCCTCGGGATCGATGCGGCCGTCATAGAGCGCCCGGCCGGAAATCGCGCCTTCCAGCTTGCGGGCGTCGGGGGCGACGAGACGGTGGATATCGTCCATCGAGGCGAGGCCGCCCGAGGCGATGACGGGGATGGAGACGGCCTCGGCAAGCTGCAGCGTGGATGCCCAGTTGATGCCGGCCAAAATGCCGTCGCGGTCGATGTCGGTGTAGATGATCGCGGCGACGCCGGCGCCCTCGAACTTCTTCGCGAGCTCGATGACGCCGAGCTCGGAGGCTTCCGCCCAGCCCTCGACGGCGACCTTGCCGCCCTTGGCGTCGATGCCGACGGCGACCTTGCCGGGAAACTGCTTGCAGGCCTCGATAACGAGCGCCGGATCGCGCACCGCAACGGTGCCGAGGATGACACGGGAGAGGCCACGCGACAGCCAGTTTTCGATATGATCGAGCGTGCGGATGCCGCCGCCGAGCTGCACCGGGTTCTTCGTCGCCTTGAGGATGGCATCGACGGCGGCGCCGTTGACGCTCTCACCGGCGAAGGCGCCGTTGAGATCGACGACATGCAGCCACTCGAAGCCCTGGTCCTCGAAGGCTTTCGCCTGGGCGGCCGGGTCGGGATTGTAAACGGTGGCCTGGTCCATGTCGCCGAGTTTCAGGCGAACGCACTGGCCGTCTTTCAGGTCGATGGCGGGAAAGAGGATCATGTCAGGGCTTCCAGCGCAGGAAATTGGTGATGAGGGCGAGGCCGAGCGTCTGGCTCTTTTCCGGGTGGAACTGCGCGCCGGCCTTGTTGCCGCTGGCGACGAAGGCGGTCATCGCGCCGCCGTAATCGACAGTCGCGACCACATCCTCAGGGTTTTCGGCGGCAAGATGGTAGGAGTGCACGAAATAGGCGTGCAGCGTCTCCGGGATGCCGTCAAACAGCGGATGGGCTTGTCTGCGATCCAGCGTGTTCCAGCCGATCTGCGGGATCTTCAGGCTCTGGTCGCCGGGTGCCATCTTGACGACGTCGCCCTTGATCCAGCCGAGGCCTTCGGTCGTGGTCTTTTCGAGGCCGCGCGAGGACATCAGCTGCATGCCGACGCACACGCCGAGGAAGGGGCGGGCTTTCGCCTCGACCCTCTCGCGCAGCGCCTCCACCATGCCGGGCACGGCATCGAGGCCGCGGCGACAATCGGCATAGGCGCCGACACCGGGCAGCACGATACGGTCGGCGCTCGCGACGCGCTCGGCCTTGTCCGTCAGGTCGATCTCGGCGGCGATGCCGGCCTCGCGGGCGGCGCGTTCGAAGGCCTTGGTGGCCGAGCGCAGGTTGCCCGAGCCGTAATCGATGATTGCAACGCGCATTCTAGCGTCCTTCCTTGAAACCGACGAGGCCGAGCATGGGAGCGTGCCGGCGCGCGGAGGTTTCGGAGGCCGGGAGCGAAACGCTGTCGCGCGTTTCCGCCTCACCGGCCGGGGTTTGCGTATAATAAATCTCCTCCGCCGTGGCGCGATCGTCGGCCGAAATCACCGCATCGACCGTCCAGCCCCGGCGTTCCAGGCCGGCGACGAACATGGCAGGGCCTTCGAGGGCGACGATGAGATTGGTGGCAAGGCAGATGCCGAGGCCGGCAAGGCCGAAGATAGGATGATCCGCAATCGCCGCGCCGAGCGCCTGGACGGCGAAGGCAAGGGCTGCGGCAAGCCAGGCGCGATGCCAGAGGAGCCAGATGACGGGCAGGACGAACGCGACCCAGGAAAATCGGTCGCGGACGATACGGGCGCTTTCGTCACCGGATGTCGTGCCCGGCGGTATCAGAACGAGGAATGTGGCCATGACGGCCTCCAGCTTTGCCCTTGGATCAGGCCAGCGAACCCTTCGTCGAGGGAACGCGGCCCGCCTGGCGGGGATCGATCTCGGTCGCGGTGCGCAGCACGCGTGCGACGGCCTTGAAGCACGTCTCCGAGATATGATGGTTGTTGGCGCCGTAGATGTTCTGGATATGCAGCGTAATGCCGGCATGCTGGGAAAGCGCGTTGAAGAATTCACGCACCAGCTCGGTGTCGAACGTGCCGATCTTGGGGGCGGAGAAATTGACGTTCCAGACGAGGAACGGACGGCCGGAGACATCGACGGCGGCGCGCGTCATTGTTTCGTCCATGGCAAGGTCGAGCGAGGCATAGCGCGTGATGCCGCGGCGGTCGCCAAGGGCTTTAGCGATGGCCTGTCCAATGGCGATGCCGGTGTCTTCTACCGTGTGGTGGTCGTCGACATGCAGGTCGCCTTCGGTCTTGATCTCCATGTCGATGAGCGAATGGCGCGACAGCTGGTCGAGCATATGATCGAAGAAACCGACGCCCGTCGAAATGCGCGACGTGCCGGTGCCGTCGATGTCGACGGTGACCGATACGGAGGTCTCGTTCGTCTTGCGCGAAACGCTGGCGGTGCGGCTCATGGCAGTCTCCGGTAATTTTACCGCCGCTCCATAACAGGGCTCTTCACAAAAGACCAGTCTTTCGAGGGGTTTCGGCGCATGCGGGAGAAGCCCGCACGGCTTGCCGCCAGGAGGAGGGAATGATCGGCGGAGCAGCGCGAAAGCCAAGCAACCGGAATGGCGTTGTGGGGGGCGTCGGGTTCGTATTGTCCGAGCTTTTTTTGGCAAGCCTCAACGGCGTCATTCTGGGCTTGAAAGCCGCGATATGGCGGAGAGGGCGCGCTGTGGAGAGAAGAGGAAAGAAGGAAAGGAGGATGAGGGGGATGCGGGTCTGCCGACATCCCCGTTGCGCTTCACTTTTTCTTCGTCGCGCTCTCGCTGCTCTTCACCTGCGATCCCAGCGCCGGCGGGGCCTTGGCGGCCACCTTGTCCTTCTTGGGTTTGCGCGTTTCCTTGTTGCTGCGGACCTGCCCTTTTGCCATTGCCGTAACCCCTTCGTGTTGTTGGGAGACCATAACCTGCTCATCAGGGCGGGAAAGCAAGGCTTATTTTGGGCGGCCGTGTCCTTGTCCCACCTACCGTGCGCAACCAGGGCCGGACGACAGGATGGCGGCGTTTGCAATTGGCGAAACGCCGCTTACATAGGACACAACGAGGCCGCCTCGCTGGCGGTGTACCCGCCCGGTTTCCGGGCCCCAGAGGTATCCTATGAGTGAACATAATCCTTACGCTTCCATGCACGCCACGACGATCATCACCGTCCGCAAGGGCGGCAAAGTGGTGATGGCGGGCGACGGCCAGGTGAGCCTTGGCCAGACCGTCATGAAGAGCAATGCCCGCAAGGTGCGCCGCCTTGGCAAGGGCGACGTGATTGCCGGTTTTGCCGGCGCGACGGCTGACGCCTTCACACTGCTTGAGCGGCTGGAAGCCAAACTCGAACAATATCCAGATCAGCTGATGCGCGCGGCCGTCGAGCTTGCCAAGGACTGGCGCACCGACCGCTATCTGCGCCGTCTCGAGGCGATGATGCTGGTGGCCGACAAGACCGTCACGCTGGCGCTGACCGGCAATGGCGACGTGCTGGAGCCGGAACATGGCACGATGGCGATCGGTTCGGGCGGCAACTACGCCTATGCCGCGGCGCGCGCGCTGATGGACAGCGACAAGTCGGCGGAAGAGATCGCTCGCAAGGCGATGCAGATCGCTGGCGACATCTGCGTCTATACCAACCACAATTTCGTGGTGGAGACGCTGGATGCCGACCGCTGAGGCTTACACCTTCCGGCCGGTGACAACTGCCGACCTGCCGATGCTGGAGCGCTGGCTGAATGCGCCGCATGTCCGGCGCTGGTGGGGTGAACCGGCCGACGAGGTCGCCGGCATCGCGGCGGATTTCGACGATCCGGCCATGACATCCTTCGTGGTGCTCCATGCCGGAACGCCGTTCGCCTATCTGCAGGCCTATAGGATCGACCCCCAGGACCTGTCCTTCGGTGATCGCCCCGACCGCACCGTCGGCATCGACCAGTTCATCGGCCCCTCCGACATGGTCGGCATCGGCCACGGGCCGGCGATGATCGACGCCTTCGTGAAGACGGTGTTTTCACAGGGAGTGAAGCGGGTCGTGCTCGATCCGCATCCCGACAATAGCCATGCCATCCGGGCCTATGAAAAGGCCGGATTCCATGTTTTCGATCAACGCATGACTGAGGATGGCCCGGTGCTGATGATGGCCCGGGACCGTTGCTAGAGGAAACCATGACCAATTTTTCCCCCCGCGAGATCGTCTCCGAACTCGACCGCTACATTATCGGCCAGCACGACGCCAAGCGCGCCGTGGCCATCGCGTTGCGCAACCGCTGGCGCCGCCACCAGCTTTCGCCCGACCTGCGCGACGAGGTGATGCCGAAGAACATCCTGATGATCGGCCCGACCGGTGTCGGCAAGACGGAGATTTCCCGCCGTCTGGCCAAACTCGCCGGCGCACCCTTCGTCAAGGTCGAGGCCACCAAGTTCACCGAGGTCGGCTATGTCGGCCGTGACGTCGAGCAGATCGTGCGCGACCTCGTCGAGGTCGGCATCGGCCTGGTGCGCGAGAAGAAGCGCGCCGAGGTGACGGCCAAGGCCCATGCCAATGCCGAGGAACGCGTCCTCGACGCGCTGGTCGGCGCCACCGCCTCGCCGGCGACGCGCGACAGTTTCCGGAAAAAGCTGCGTAACAACGAACTGGACGACAAGGAAATCGAAGTCGACGTCGCCGATACCGGTACCCCCGGCGGTTTCGAAATCCCCGGCATGCCGGGCGCCAATATCGGCGTGCTGAACCTGTCGGAAATGTTCGGCAAGGCGATGGGCGGCCGCACGAAGAAGGTGAAGACGACGGTTAAGGATTCCTACAAGATCCTGATCGACGACGAATCCGACAAGCTGCTCGATAACGAGCAGATCCAGCGCGAGGCGATCCGCTCGGCCGAAAACGACGGCATCGTCTTCATCGACGAGATCGACAAGATCGCCGCGCGCGACGGCGGCATGGGCGCGGGCGTTTCCCGCGAGGGCGTGCAGCGCGACCTGCTGCCGCTGGTGGAAGGCACGACGGTGGCGACGAAATATGGGCCGGTGAAGACTGACCATATCCTCTTCATCGCCTCGGGCGCCTTCCATGTCTCCAAGCCGTCTGACCTCTTGCCGGAATTGCAAGGTCGCCTGCCGATCCGCGTCGAGCTGAAAGCGCTGACCAAGGAGGACTTCCGCCGCATCCTGACGGAGACGGAGGCGAGCCTCATCCGCCAGTACAAGGCGCTGATGGAGACCGAAAGCGTCGAGCTCGATTTCACTGAAGATGCGCTCGATGCGCTGGCAGATGTCGCCGTGCAGCTCAATGCGAGCGTGGAAAATATCGGCGCCCGCCGTCTCCAGACGGTGATGGAACGGGTGCTCGACGAGATCTCCTTCGAGGCGCCGGACAAGGGCGGCAATAAGCTGGTTATCGATGCAGACTATGTGAAGAAGCATGTCGGCACGCTGGCGGCCAACACCGACCTGTCGCGCTACATCCTGTGACCTTTCGGCACCGGCGACCCATTCGGCGTCGCCGGTGCCACTTTTTTTGCTCGACAGGGAAGGCGACGCGGCCTAGGCCTTTGCCCGCGCTGGCATCATTCCGACACGATTGTCTTGCATCGGTCCTGCCATCGCCGACAGATTCGATCAGACAGGAACCGCAACCGTGCGACAGCTCATCCCTGTGTTTGCCCTTGCCGCCACGCTCGTTTTCCAGAGCCAGACCACGGTCATGGCGATGGACGTGGTGCCCGAAGGCAACCGCAATGCCGAGCAGCCGGCCATTCCCGGCGCCTCCGTACGCCGCACCAAAGCGGGCAAGACCTCCTTCGATGCCAAATACGAGAAGGTGCGCGACCTCTTGGCGAGCGATCGCCAGCTGACGAGCAAGATCAAGGCGACCGCTGCAAAATACGGCATCGCCCCGATTCATATGGTCGGCGCCATCGTCGGCGAGCACACCTACAATGTCGACGCCTATGACCGGCTGCAGAGCTATTATGTCAAGGCAGCCTCCTATACGGGCAACTTCCGCTTCGCCTATGACGGCGAAAATGTCGCCGATTTCGTCGCGCGGCCGGAATTTGCCAAATGCGCCGACAAGAAGGGCTCCTACGCGCTGTGGACCTGCCGCGAGGGTGTCTGGAACCGCACATTCAAGGGCGAGACGGTCGGCGGCACGTCCTTCCCGAACAACCGCTTCAGCGCGGTGTTCTTCCAGCCCTTCTATGCCGGCCAGACTTTCGGTCTCGGCCAGATCAACCCGCTGACGGCGCTGACCCTGACCGACGACGTGGCGCGCATCTCCGGTTACGACAAGCTCGATGAAAACGATGCGGCCGGCGTCTACCAGGCGATCATGGATCCCGATATCTCGCTCGCCTATATGGCGGCCTCCATCCGCCGCTCGATCGATGCCTACAAGAAGATCGCCGGCGTTGATATTTCGAAGAATCCGGGCCTGACCTCGACGCTCTACAATATCGGCAACCCCGACGCCCGCGCCGCCGCCTTTGCCGCGCGCCGCGCCGCCGGCGAAGTCACCTGGCCGGAAGAGAACTATTACGGCTGGCTGATCAACGACAAGCTGGCGGAGCTTCAGGGGCTGCTTTAGCCACGTCAGTCGCCTAGGACGCTGTAGAAGCGTTATGGCTCTTTTCGCCATGCCGCCACTCCGATAGCATTGGCATATGGATGTATTGGAATGGTTTTCCCACTGGTACAATTCCCAATGTAACGGCGATTGGGAGCATGAATTTGGTGTGTCGATCAACACTGTCGACAATCCGGGCTGGTCGATAAAAATCGATCTTACAGGGACGGACTGCGACGGCCGGTCGCTTGATCGGACTACTTACAACTATGATCATGAAACTGATTGGTGGGCGTGTTGGACCGAGGACAACGTGTTTCACGGTGCAGGTGGTCCCCTTCATCTTCATTCGCTTCTCGCGATGTTTCGCAAATGGGCGATGAATGCTCATTAAGAATTTGACCGGCTTTCCGCTCCATACTTTTACTGGATTGCTCTAACCTCCGCCTCCATATCGGCTCAGTCTTCCCGTAAGACGGACCGATCATAAGGAGGCAGATGATGGACATGCGTCCCGAGCCGTTCGAACCGCCGGCCCCGATCCCGCGCACCGTACCGCCCTCGAAACTCGAGATCATCAGGACGGTCTTCCGCAATCCGCTCGAACTATGGGGTGAGCCGTCCTATACGCTGCCCTGGATCATGACGAGCTTCTTCGGCGAGAAGACGCTGATCGTCAACGATCCCGGCCTGATCAAATATCTGCTCGTCGACAATGCCCAGAACTACAAGATGGCCGTGGTGCGCCAGCTCGTGCTGCGCCCCATCCTGCGCGACGGATTGCTGACGGCGGAGGGTGCGGTGTGGCGCCGGTCGCGCAAGGCGGTGGCACCGATCTTCACGCCGCGCCATGCCAAGGGTTTTGCTACCCAGATGCTGGCGCAGTCCGAGCTTTATGCAAGGAAGTATGACGGCGCCGACGGCAAGGTCTTCGATATCGGCAACGACATGACGGAGCTGGCTTTCGCGATCCTCTCCGAAACGCTGTTTTCCGGCGAGATTGTCACGTCCTCCAACAATTTCGCCGACGACGTGGACGACCTTCTGCATTCCATGGGCCGGGTCGATCCGATGGATCTTCTGCGCGCACCTTCCTGGGTGCCGCGCGTGACGCGCATCGGCGGCCTCAGGGTTTTGGGCAAATTCCGAAAGATCGTGCGCGATACCATGGATCTGCGCCTAAAGCGCATGGCGGCGGACGATGGGAATGCGCCGAACGACTTCCTGACGCTGCTGTTGCGCGCGGCCGGGCCGGAAGGGTTGACCATGGAGGAGGTGGAGGACAACATCCTCACCTTCATCGGCGCCGGCCACGAGACGACGGCGCGGGCGCTCGCCTGGACGCTCTATTGCGTCGCCAATTCCCCGCATGTGCGCGACGCGATGGAAGAGGAGATCGACCGGGTCGTCGAAAGCGGTGCCGATCCCGTCGACTGGCTGGATTTGATGCCTTGGACGCGGGCGGCCTTCGAGGAGGCGATGCGGCTTTATCCGCCCGCACCCTCGATCAACCGCGAGGCGATTGCCGACGACCGCTGGACGAGCCCGTCCGGCGAGGTGGTCGAGATCCCGCGTGACGTCACCATTCTCGTCATGCCCTGGACGCTGCATCGCCATGCGCTGCTCTGGCAGAAACCACGCGCCTATATGCCGGAGCGTTTCCTGCCGCAGAACCGGGATGCGATTCACCGCTTCCAGTACCTGCCGTTCGGCGCGGGGCCGCGCATCTGCATCGGCGCGACCTTCGCCATGCAGGAGGCGATTATCGCGCTTGGTGTTCTGATGCACCGTTTCCGCTTCGATATGACCGAGGACACGAAGCCCTGGCCGGTGCAGCGCCTGACGACGCAGCCGGCTAACGGGCTTGCGTTGCGGGTGCAGGCTCGTCCCCACGCTTCTTCGGCTTCTTGATCGTCTTGATCGAGGCGCAGGTCGCTTCCGGGTTCTTGCAGGGCTGGTAAACGACGATCTCGCTGCCGCTGCCGTCGTCCCACACCGCCTGCACGGCAATCGTCTGCGCTTCACCCGGCTTCAGGTTGAGGTAGAGCCAGTTCTGGCTGTCGTCGGACGGCAGGTTGAAGGGCAGTTCCGGATCGCAGGCGGCCATCGGGAAGGTCTTGTCCAGCGTGTCGGAATTGATCGAATAGCGCACCTCCTTCAGCCGGCAATGCATGGTCTGCAAAGCCGTGAAATAGATGAGCTGCTGGCCGGAGAATTCGCGGAACTGCACCCAGCCGGTCTGCTTGTTGGCGTCCAGCATCGCCTTGTAGATCGCGACATCGGGAATCTGCGCCTTGTACTCTTCTTCGTCATTTTCCTGGGCCTTTGCGGGCAGGCTGGCGGCAGCGAGCGCGGCGCCAAGAAGCAGGCGCGCCAGCAGCGGCCGTCGGAGGGAGGGGTGGATCACTGGAATGCTCCTCGTTCTTTCACCTGATGTCGCCGGCGGGATGGTGGCATTTGGCCTGGACATGCAATAACACCATTCCACACCCGCTTTGAAAAGAGACGGCGATCTCTCCGGAAGAATTCTCGTGGCAGACCATTTGTTACTCGGCATCGATACCGGCGGCACCTATACGGACGCCGTGCTCTACAGCGAAACCAGGGGCGTCGTCGCCCGCGCCAAGGCGCTGACCACGCGACATGACCTTGCGGTTGGCATATCCGGCGCGGTGGAGGCGGTGCTGACCGAGGCGCAGGTGCCGGTCGCGGCCATCGGCCTCGTCTCGCTGTCGACGACGCTTGCCACGAATGCTCTGGTCGAAGGGCAGGGCGGTCGCGCCGGCCTCGTAATGATCGGCTTTGGGCCTGACGATCTCAAGCGCGATGGGCTTGCCGACGCGCTCGGCAACGACCCCGTTCTCTTCCTGCCCGGCGGCCACAACGTGCATGGTAACGAGACGCCGCTCGACATGATGGCGCTGGACGAGGCCTTGCCGCAGCTGTCGCAAACCGTCTCCTCCTTCGCCGTTGCCGGCTACTTCGCCGTGCGCAACCCGGCGCATGAGCAGCGCGTGCGCGACCGCATCCGCGCGGTCTCGCACCTGCCGGTCACGTGCAGCCACGAACTGTCCTCGAAGCTCGGCGGCCCGCGCCGGGCGCTGACGACGCTGCTCAACGCCCGCCTCGTCTCGATGATCGACCGGCTGATTGGCGCCTGCGAGGACTATCTCCAGCGCCGCGGCATCCATGTGCCGATGATGGTGGTGCGCGGTGATGGTGCGCTGATCTCGGCGGCGGAAGCGCGGCTGCGGCCGATCGAGACCATTCTCTCCGGCCCGGCGGCAAGCCTTGTCGGCGCGCGCCACCTGACGGGCCTCGACAATGCCGTCGTCTCCGATATCGGCGGCACGACGACCGACGTCGCGGTGCTGGACAACGGCCGGCCGAAGCTCGATGCCGAAGGCGCCGTCGTCGGCGGCTATCGCACCATGGTGGAAGCCGTCGCCATGCGGACCTTCGGGCTGGGCGGTGATTCGGAAGTGCGTATCAACGACCGCGGGCTGAAGGCGAAGATTGATCTCGGGCCGCGCCGCTTCATGCCGCTCAGCCTCGCCTCGCAGCTGCATCCCGAAGCGGTGGTTCCCGTGCTGGAACGCCAGCTGCGCGCGCCGCATATGGGCCGGCATGATGGCCGTTTTGCCGTGCGCACCGGCGTGCCGGAGCGGCTGGCGAGCGGCCTGACGGCGCAGGAGCAGGCGCTTTACGACAAGATCGGTGCCACACCGCTGCCGCTCGATGGCCTGCTGGTCTCCACACCGCAGAAGGCGACGCTCGACCGGCTGGTCGCGCGCGGTCTCGTGCATATCTGCGGCATCACGCCGTCGGATGCCATGCATGTGCTGGGCGGGCAGGGGCAATGGGATGCCGTCGCCGCCCGTCTCGGCCTCGAACTTGCCGCCCGCACCAAAGACGGCACCGGGAAACCAATTGCCGAGACGCCGGAAGTGCTGGCCCGCACGCTGGTCGACCGCCTCACGCGGCAATCGGCCGATGTCATCCTCTCCGCCTGCCTGGCCGATGACGGCGTCGGCGCGCTCGATCCGGCCAATTCGATCTCGATCGACCGGGCGCTGCACCGCGTTCCCGGCATCGTGAAATTCCGCATCGCGCTCGACCGGCCGCTGGTGGGCCTCGGCGCCTCTGCGCCGGTCTATTATCCTGCCATTGCCGACATGCTGGGCGCGGAATCCTCTATTCCCGCTGATGCCGGCGTGGCCAATGCCGTCGGGGCCGTCGTCGGCCAGGTGCGCAATGCCGTGACGGTCTTCGTGACCCAGCCCGAAGAGGGCATCTTCATCGTCAACGGTGCCGGCGACAGCGTACGCCTTATCGATGAGGAGAAAGCCTTCTCGCTGGCCAAGGAACGGGCGATGACGGCTGCGTTGCAGGCCGCGCGGGCCAATGGGGCGGACGAGCCGGTCGTCGCCCTGTCGGAGGCCATAGATGCGCCTGAAGTCGAGGGGTCGCGCAAGCTGATCGAGGCGCGTTTTACGGCCACCGCCAGCGGCCGGCCACGCATCGCGGAAGAGGCATAAGTAGGATTTATTCCCGAGCGGAATAAATTCTTTATACCCTTGCCGAATTGACACTCAATGAAACCTCCGGAAAGTGGGACCATTCGGGATACTCCCCCTTGTCCCGCCCATTCGGAGCCTTTTCAGATGTCTTATACCGAAAAAGCCGGTCTTTCGATCGACAGCGCCCTTTACGATTTCATCGTCACGGAGGCCCTTCCCGGCACGGGCGTGGATGCGGAGCGCTATTTCGCCGATTTTTCCGCCATCGTGCATGATCTGGCTCCGGAAAACCGCGCCCTGCTCGCCAAGCGCGATGCGCTGCAGGAAAAGCTCGACGCCTGGTATCGTGAAAACGGTGCGCCCGTTGATATGGCGGCGTATGAAGCCTTCCTGCGCGAGATCGGCTATCTCCTGCCCGAGGGCGGCGACTTCTCCGTCACGACGGACAATGTCGATCCGGAGATCGCCAGCCTTGCCGGCCCGCAGCTCGTCGTTCCCGTCATGAATGCGCGTTATGCGCTGAACGCCGCCAATGCGCGCTGGGGCTCGCTCTACGATGCGCTCTACGGCACGGATGCCATTCCGGAAACCGACGGCGCGGAAAAGGGCAAGGGCTATAATCCCGTGCGCGGCGCCAAGGTCATCGCCTGGGCGCGCGGTTTCCTGGATGAGGCCGCACCGCTTGCTGGCACGTCCTGGCGCGAGGCCGCGGGCCTTGCCGTCGAGGGCGGCAAGCTCGTCGTCGCGCTGATCGGCGGCGGCAAGACGGGTCTTACGGATGAAGCGAAGTTCGCCGGCTTCGTCGGCGAGGCCGCTGCACCGACGCGCATTCTGCTGCGCAACAACGGGCTGCATATCGAAATCCGCGTGGATGCGACGACGCCGACCGGCAAGGACGACGCGGCGCATATTTCCGACGTCGCGATCGAATCGGCACTGACCACGATCATGGACTGCGAGGATTCCGTCGCCGCCGTCGATGCCGACGACAAGGTCGTCGTCTATCGCAACTGGCTCGGCCTGATGAAGGGCGACCTGACGGAGGAGGTCGCCAAGGGCGGCAAGACCATCACCCGCCGACTCAACCCCGACCGCGCCTACACCGCGCCGGATGGTTCTGCCGCGTCGCTGCGCGCCCGTTCGCTGATGCTGGTGCGCAATGTCGGCCACCTCATGACCAATCCGGCGATCCGTGACCGCGACGGCAACGAGGTGCCGGAGGGCATCATGGATGCCATGGTCACCGCGCTGATCGCGCTGCACGATGTCGGTCCGAACGGCCGCCGCCAGAATTCGCCGGCCGGCTCGATGTATGTCGTCAAGCCGAAGATGCACGGCCCGGAAGAGGTCGCCTTCGCGTCCAAGCTGTTCGGTCGCGTCGAGGCCGCCGTCGGCATGGCGCCCAACACGATGAAGATGGGCATCATGGACGAGGAGCGCCGCACGACCGTCAACCTCAAGGAGGCGATCCGCGCCGCCAAGGAGCGCGTCGTCTTCATCAATACCGGCTTCCTTGATCGCACCGGCGACGAGATCCATACCTCGATGGAAGCGGGTCCGATGATCCGCAAGGGCGACATGAAGCAGGCCGCCTGGATTTCCGCCTACGAGAACTGGAACGTCGATATCGGCCTCGCCTGCGGCCTGTCGGGCCATGCGCAGATCGGCAAGGGCATGTGGGCCATGCCGGACCTGATGGCGGCGATGCTGGAGCAGAAGATCGCCCATCCCAAGGCCGGCGCCAACACCGCCTGGGTTCCCTCGCCGACGGCCGCGACGCTGCATGCGACGCACTATCACAAGGTCAATGTCGCTGCGGTGCAGGCCTCGCTGCGCACGCGTCCACGCGCAAAGCTCACCGACATCCTCTCCGTCCCGGTCGCGGTGCGGCCGAACTGGACGCCGGAGGAAATCCAGCGCGAGCTCGACAACAATGCGCAGGGCATTCTGGGTTATGTCGTGCGCTGGATCGACCAGGGCGTCGGCTGCTCGAAGGTGCCCGATATCAACGATGTCGGCCTGATGGAGGACCGTGCGACGCTGCGCATCTCCGCCCAGCACCTCGCCAACTGGCTGCACCACGGTGTCATCACCGAAGCCCAGATTCTTGAGACGATGAAGCGCATGGCCGCCGTCGTCGATGGGCAGAATGCCGGTGATTCGCTCTATCGCCCGATGGCCGGCAATTTCGACGGCTCTATCGCCTTCAAGGCCGCCGTCGAACTCGTGCTTGAGGGCCGCGCGCAGCCGAACGGCTACACCGAGCCGGTCCTGCACCGCCGCCGCCTCGAGTTGAAGGCCGCTGCGGCCTGATGTGCCTTCCGGCAAGGCGGTTGATCGCCTTGCCGTTCAATGCCCCAAACGAAAGAAGCCGCCGGATCGCTCTGGCGTCTTCTTTATATACAGAGACTGTCGTCTGCTTACTGCTGGACGACGACGCGGGCGCCCTTGCCGGGGCGGACGCGGCTGTAGAGGTCGATGATGTCCTGGTTCATCAGGCGGATGCAGCCCGACGAGGCGGCCGTGCCGATGGAGGCCCATTCCGGCGTGCCATGCAGGCGGAACAGCGTGTCCTGGCCCTTTTCATTGAAGAGATACATGGCGCGCGCGCCGAGCGGGTTCTTCAGACCCGGACCCATGCCGTCCTTGACGTAGCGTGCGACGTCAGGCTTGCGGTCTGCCATTTCCTTCGGCGGATGCCAGGTCGGCCATTCCTGCTTCCAGGCGATGTAGGCTTCACCCTGCCACGCGAAACCCGACTTGCCGACGCCGATGCCGTAACGCACGGCCTTGCCGCCGGGCAGCACATAGTAAAGGAAGCGGTTCGGCGTATTGACGACGATCGTGCCGGGCTTCTCGCTGGTGGCGTAATCGACGATCTGGCGGTGGAACTTGGTGTTCACCTTGTTGATCGGGATTGCCGGCAGGGCATAACCATTGTCTTCGACGGCGCCGTAATCCGACGTGAAGATGGCATTCGTCGCCACTTTCTCGCCCGGAAGGGAGGTCGAGGACGAGGAGCAACCGGCGAGCGTGACGGCTGCTGCGAGGCCGCACAGGAGGAGGGCATTGCGGAAGCGCATGAGAGTCTCTTGTAAAGGAATTAAGAAGTTCCGGGACGCGGGAACTTTCATCGATTATGGTTTATTTTCGATTAAACCAGTCAATGCAAGTGTGTGCGCTGCGGCATGGGCTTATGCGAAAGCAAAAAGCTGCCGGATTGTTTTTTTGCAACAACAATACCGGTATCCCGCCGCTTCCGCTCAGCCCAGACAGTGCCAAGCACGCCGCCGCGCGCCATTCAATAGCCTTGCCGCCTATCGGGTCGAAGCCGCACAAGAACAAAGTCGCGCAGTTAACAGAGTCTTTTTCTCGCCGCAGTTTTGCCCGCTGTCTTAACGTTTTCCGGCAGGGCCGAATCGATTTCGCGGGATCGACGGCTAGAATGTGATTCGCGAGGTTTTGACCGATGACGATCGTTTCTCTTCACAACGACAATCCGCTGCTGGACGGCCGCCAGTCGGATCGTGCCATGATGGTGCGCCGCGGCGTGCAGCGCATGCTGATGGAAATGCGCCATGCGGTGCTGCCGGAGCTGACGCTCGCGAGCGGCCGGCGCGCCGATCTGATCAGCCTGTCGGACAAGGGCGAGATCTGGATCGTCGAGATCAAGACGTCGATCGAGGATTTTCGCGTCGACCGCAAATGGCCCGACTACCGCCGCCATTGCGACCGGCTGTTCTTCGCGACCCACAAGGACGTGCCGCTCGATATCTTCCCGGAGGAGTGCGGTCTCATCCTCTCCGACGGCTATGGCGCGCACATGCTGCGCGAGGCGCCGGAGCACAAGCTGACCGCCCCGACGCGCAAGGCCGTCACCTTCGCCTTCGCCCGTGTTGCCGCAGGCCGGCTGCTTCTGGCGGAGTTTGCGATGGATTCGCGCCGCGACGGGCCGGATATGTCGGCGATCGTCTCGGGGCGGCGCGATGAACCGGCATAGCTGTTGATTCTGTACCGCGCACCGTCAGCCGGGAATTGAGGGAGCCTTTACTTTCAGGCTCTCAACCCATCGATTGGGTTTACCCAGAGCATGATCGCGCAATCGATCGATGACATGTTCTGGGTCCCATACGGCAGCACATTCCAGCCCGATGCAGTCCGCCAAGGATGCTGGTCGCTCATAATTCTGAGAGGCGAACGACGAGTGGTAGAGAAAAAGGCGGCCTCTGTCGTCTTGTTTGTAGAAGAATGGCTCTTCAGCATTCTCGGGCGTCAAAGGCCTTGAGCCAATAACGGGCCAAACCCCTCTGGTGACCGCGAAGTTGGACACGGACAGTCTAAAGGCAACGGGGAGCGTGGGAATATCGTCTATCAAGATGGCTTCGGTGAAAATGCCATCGAAGAAGACCATCACTGGCTCGCCGGAGACCTGCGCATAACAATGCTGACCATCGCCAAGATCGATCTGCAGAATATCGCCTATCCTACGCCGTATCCTCTTGCTTGCCACCGCTATCCCTTTTCAGCACCCTGTGCGTGATAGCGTGCCCTATTTCGGCGCGCGCTTGGCGAGGATGCGCTGAAGTGTGCGGCGGTGCATGTTGAGGCGGCGGGCCGTCTCGGAGACGTTGCGGTCGCACATCTCATAGACGCGCTGGATATGTTCCCAGCGCACGCGGTCCGCCGACATCGGGTTTTCCGGCAGCTCGACCTTTTCGCCGGGGCGCTGCGTCAGCGCGGCAAAGATGTCGTCGGCGTCGGCGGGCTTGGCGAGGTAATCGACCGCGCCGAGTTTCACCGCGTTCACGGCGGTGGCGATGTTGCCGTAGCCGGTCAGCATGATGATGCGGGTATCGTCGCGGCGCTGGCGGATGGCGGAGATGACATCGAGGCCGCTGCCATCGCCGAGGCGAAGATCGACCACGGCATATTTCGGCGGGTTGGTCTTGGCCTTGGCAATGCCTTCGGCGACCGATTCGGCCGTATCGACGGCAAAGCCGCGCGTTTCCATGGCGCGCGCCAGACGGCGCAGGAAGGGCGCGTCGTCATCGACGAGAAGAAGCGAGGGATCCGGCCCGATATCGTCGGATGCGGTCTGCGGTTCGGTGTTTTCAGCCATTTTCGTCTTCCGTCGCGGATGTCGTCCAGTCTTGATCGGGATCAGCTTATCACCCCTAAGGCTGTGCCGGTAAAGTCATTTCACGCCCTTTGCCTCCATGCGGGCCCGCGGCCAATCGACCGAGACGCGTGCGCCCGGCTGGTCGCCCGTGCGGTTGCCGAAGGTCAATTTGGCGCCGGAACGCTCCAGCAGCGTCTTGGCGATGAAGAGGCCGAGCCCCAGCCCGCCCGCCCGCTCATCCTTCTGCCGCTTGGTGACATAGGGATCGCCGATGCGCTGGAGGACGTCTGCCGCATAGCCGTCGCCATCGTCCTCGATCACGATCGACACCCTGTCCGGCGTATGGCCGACGGTGACGGTCACCGCCTCGCGGGCATGATCGATGGCGTTTTCCAGGAGATTGCCGAGACCGTAGAGAATGCCCGGATTGCGGCTGCCGACCGGTTCGCCGTCGCGCCCGCCCTCTTCGACGAGGTTGAGCCTGATGCCGAACTCGCGATGCGGCGCCAGCACTTCCTCCATCAGCGAGGAGAGCGGCAGCATGCGCATATGCGCTTCGTCCTCCGTCGAAAGCGTGGTGAGCCGGCGCAGGATGTCGCGGCAACGTTCGCTCTGGCTGCGCAGCAGCTGCACGTCTTCCTTGAAGCGTTCGTCGCCGCCGAGTTCGCGCTCCATTTCGCGCGCCACCACGCTGATCGTGGCGAGCGGCGTACCGAGTTCATGGGCGGCGGCGGCGGCGAGACCGTCGAGCTGCGAGAGGTGCTTTTCGCGCTGGAGGATGAGCTCGGTGGCGGTCAACGCATCCGAAAGCTCCTTCGCCTCCTGTGACACCCTGTAAGAATAGAAGGCGGCGAAGGCGGTGGTGGAGACGATGGCGAACCAGAAGCCTGCCGTCAGCACCGGCGGCACGACGAGCAGCGTGCCGACATACCAGGGCAGCGGGAAGGGCGTGAAGGCGAGCGCCGTGATGCCGGCGACGGCAAGGCCGCCGAGCGTCAGGCTGAAGCGGATCGGCTGGAGCGACGACGAGATGATGACGGGCACGCAGACCAGCGGCGCGAAGGGATTGGCCAGGCCGCCGGTAATGAAGAGCAGCGCCATCAGCTGGCAGAGATCGAAGGCAAGCAGCGTGAAGGCGGAGGCGGGCGTCAGCCGGTGCGCCGGGGCAAAGCGTACGGCGAGGAAGAAATTGACCGCCGCAAGCAGCGCGATCAGCACCGCCGCCGGCAGCAGCGGCAACGGGAATTTCAGCCAGAAGGCGACGACGAGCACGCTGATCGACTGCCCGGCGACGGCAAGCCAGCGCAGGCGGATCAGCGTTTCCAGGCGCAGCCGCCGGCCGGAACCCTCGAAGTCGATATCCTGATAGAATGCCATGATACGTCCCTTCTCTTCCGTCATGTGCCGCGCGGCTTGGCGCGCGTCGTCGGCATGGCCTCGGCCGGGTCTTCCGGCCAGGGATGTTTGGGATAGCGCCCGCGCATGTCGGCGCGCACATCCCGCCACGAGCCCGCCCAGAAACCGGGCAGGTCACGCGTCGTCTGGATCGGCCGCTGGGCCGGCGACACGAGTTCGAGCAGCAGCGGCAGACGCCCGCCGGCGACGGACGGGTGTTGCTTCAGCCCGAACAGCTCCTGCACGCGGATCGCCAGCACCGGCTCGTCGCCATCATAGCGGATCGGGTGGCGCTGTCCCGTCGGCGCCTCGAAATGGGTGGGCGCGAGCTTGCCGATATCGCGCTGCACGTCGTAGGGCACCAGCGCCATCAGCCCGTCCTGGAGGCTCGCCGCCGTGATGTCGTCGATCCCACGGGTGTTTTCCTGAAAGGGAGTGAACCAAGTGTCGAGCGTGGCCAGCAGGGCGTCGTCGCTGGTATCGGGCCAGGGGGCACCGATCGAGCGGTGCAGGAAACCGATGCGGTCGCGCAACTGCGCCGCCTCGCGCGAAAAGGGGATGGCTTGCAGGCCGAGCTGGCGAACGCCGTCCGCCAGCGCCTGCCCAGCCTTCGGCCCGGACGGGCGCTTGAGCGGCGCCTCCTCGAGAATCATCGCGCCGAGGCGCACCACCCGGCGTGCCCTGACTTGCCGGCTCGCCCGATCGAATATGCACTGGTCCTCGCGCACAATCTTGTCGGAAAGCTCGGCCTCGACGGTAGCGCGGTCGATCTCTGCGGCGGCGAGTATGCGCTGCCGTCCGGCCTGTCCGGTCAGGTCGGCGACGACGATCATGTCGGCCCCGGCCAGCCGCTCGGTCTCCGGCACTTCGCCGCCGCGGCCATTCGCCATGACGAAGCGCCCCCGGCCGCCGCGTTGCAGGGCGATGCGGTCGGGAAAAGCATGCAGCAGCAGCGCCCCCGGCGTGCTCGTCGTTCCACCCCTGGCCGTGCCAAAACCCTCGGCCATGCGCCGGGCGAGTTTTCGCGCCGCATCGGCCCGTTCGCCGCGCTCCTGGGAGAAGCGGCGCAGGCGCTCCTCGATATCCACCGAGGGGCCACCCAGCCCCTGTTCGGTGAGAAGCACGGCCAGCCGCGCGGCTGCCGCCTGCTCGCCGGTTTCGGCGGCGGATAGGATCATCGCGGCGAGCCGCGGCGGCAGCGCCAGTTCGCGGATGCGCTTTCCCACCGGCGTCAGCGCGCCGCCATTATCCAGCGCGCCGAGCAGGCGCAGCAGGTTGCGCGCCTCTTCCACTGCGGCCGCTGGTGGCGGATCGACCAGCCGCAGCGTGGCGGGATCGGCGACGCCCCAATGGGCGACATCGAGCATGAAGCCGGAGAGGTCGGAGGACAGGATCTGCGGCGGCGTGAAGGCCGGCAACGCCGCCGTCTGGCCGATATGCCACAGACGGATCGCCACGCCCGGCTCGGTTCGCCCGGCACGGCCGGCGCGCTGGTCGGCGGAGGCGCGGGAGACGCGCACCGTCTCCAGGCGTGTGATGCCGGTCGCCGCCTCGAAGACCGGCAGGCGCTGCAAACCGCTGTCGATGACGATGCGAACCCCGTCGATGGTGATCGAGGTCTCGGCAATCGAGGTCGCCAGCACGATCTTGCGGGTACCGGTTGGTGCCGGCCGTATGGCCGCGTCCTGTTCCTTCTGGCCGAGATTGCCGTAGAGCGGCACCACTGTTGTCTCGGCCCCGAAGCGCCCTTCAAGCCGCTCGGCCGTACGCAGAATCTCGGCCTGCCCCGGCAGGAAGGCGAGGATCGATCCGCTTTCCGCCCGATGCGCCTCCATTATGGCGCGCGCCATGCCGTCTTCGATCCGCTCGCCGGAAGGCCGATCCTGATTGCGGATCTCGACGGGATAGCTGCGGCCCTCGCTGACGATGGCAGGCGGATGCTCGAGCAGCGCAGATATCCTGTCGACATCGAGCGTCGCCGACATGACGACGATCCGGAGGTCCTCCCGCAAGGCCGCCTGCACGTCGAGCGCCAGCGCCAGCCCGAAATCCGCGTCGAGCGAGCGCTCGTGGAATTCGTCGAAGAGAACGGCGGAAACACCCACCAATTCCGGATCGTCGAGGATCATCCGGGCAAAGACGCCTTCCGTCACCACCTCGATGCGCGTCTTCGCGGAAATACGGTTGTCCAGCCGCATGCGATAGCCGACGGTTTCGCCCACCGTCTCACCGAGCAGGGATGCCATGCGCCCGGCCGCCGCGCGCGCCGCGAGGCGCCGGGGTTCGAGCAAGATGATCCTGCCATTGCCGCGCCATGCCTGTTCCAGCAGGTAAAGCGGCACCAGTGTCGTCTTGCCGGCTCCGGGCGGCGCCGAGAGCACCGCGCGTGTGCCGGCGGAAAGGGTCGCTCCGAGTTCGGGCAGCACATCCGTTATCGGCAGTTCCGGTAGTGTCCCTGATATCGAGGCCATGATCGATTTACATATCCTTATAATATAGAGGCGGGGGCCGGAACTGCTCTGTTCGCACCTGAATAGCCCGCCGGTGAAGTCCGGAAAAGAGCGGTAGGGCGCCTCGATCTCCCGGAAACACGTTCTGCGGGGCGGGCAAAAAAATTTACCACCTGGACAAGATTCCGATCTGCGGAATCGCGGCTTTTCGGCCCGCTCAGTTCGGTTCTCGTCCCAATCATCTAAAATATTCGTTTATTTTCAATAACTTACAACTTTTCTGCATTTTTATGAAATCGTCTGTTGACGGCCTGAAAGTGTGGGCCTATAACCCGGCCATCGAACGAGAGCGGCGGCGCTTCTGGCGGCCGACGAACTCGC
>NZ_QWBU01000019.1 GCF_003432075.1 Shinella sp. WSJ-2
ACAACGTCACGGTTGCGGTTGAGCTGATCGTTCCGATCGCGATGGAAGAAAAGCTGCGCTTCGCAATCCGCGAAGGCGGCCGCACCGTCGGCGCCGGCATCGTCGCATCGATCGTCGAGTAAGTCTTAAGGCCCCAGGCCGCTGAAATAGGAAGGGCAGGATCACATCCTGCCCCTCCGGTCTTTGATAATTTAGCGGACTGGCCTTTCGGCATTGTGTTTTCATGTGCGTTCCGTTATGGGAACCGCAGAATCAAAAAAGCGCGTATTCCCCAAGCGAATCGCGAATAACGAACTAAGGAAAAGTCGTATGAACGGCCAGAACATCCGCATCCGCCTCAAGGCGTTTGACCACCGGATCCTTGATGCCTCCACGCGTGAAATCGTGTCGACGGCAAAGCGCACCGGCGCAAGCGTCCGCGGTCCCGTTCCTCTCCCGACCCGTATTGAAAAGTTCACCGTCAACCGTTCGCCCCACGTGGACAAGAAGAGCCGTGAACAGTTCGAGATGCGCACCCACAAGCGCCTGCTCGACATCGTAGATCCGACGCCGCAGACGGTCGATGCTCTCATGAAGCTCGATCTTGCGGCCGGTGTGGACGTAGAGATCAAGCTCTAAGTCCTGGCGCAAGCCGAATAACAAGGAAGGTACGTGGCGAAAGCCGACGTCTTCTAAAAACGGGAAACCCGACGGCCGCAGAGCCCGAGTGGAATCCTTAAACCAAGAGGCATGACGGGGCGTCACGATCCCGCCAGGACTTCTAAGAGGATTGAACCATGCGTTCAGGTGTGATTGCACAGAAAGTAGGGATGACTCGCGTCTATAATGACGCAGGTGAGCACATCCCTGTAACAGTACTGCGACTGGACAACGTCCAGGTCGTCGCTCAGCGTACGCAGGACAAGAACGGCTACACGGCTGTTCAGCTCGGCGCCGGCTCTTCCAAGGTGAAGAACACGGCAAAGGCTCTGCGTGGCCAGTTTGCTGCCGCAAGCGTCGAGCCCAAGGCCAAGCTCGTTGAATTCCGCGTTTCGGAAGACAACCTCATCGAAATCGGCGCGGAACTGACCGCCAGCCATTTCGTCGCCGGCCAGCTGGTCGACGTTACCGGCACCACGATCGGTAAGGGTTTTGCCGGTGCCATGAAGCGCCATAACTTCGGCGGTCTTCGTGCAACGCACGGCGTTTCCGTTTCGCACCGTTCGCACGGTTCGACGGGTAACAACCAGGACCCGGGCAAGGTCTGGAAGGGCAAGCGCATGGCTGGTCACATGGGCCAGACGCGCGTCACCACCCAGAACCTCGAAGTCGTCTCCACGGACGAAGAGCGCGGTCTCATTCTCGTCAAGGGCGCAGTCCCGGGCTCCAAGGGCGCCTGGATCGTGGTCCGCGACGCCGTCAAGTCCGGCACCCCGTCCGACGCTCCGCGTCCGGCCGCCGTGCGCGCCGCAGCTAAGTAAGGGAGCCTGATCATGGATCTCAAAGTCACGACCCTCGCAGGGAAGGACGCCGGCAAGGTCTCCGTTTCCGACGCGATCTTCGGCCTCGAGCCGCGCGAAGACATTATTGCCCGCGTCGTTCGCTGGCAGCTCGCAAAGAAGCAGCAGGGCACGCACCAGTCGCTGACGCGCGCTGAAGTGTCGCGCACCGGCGCCAAGATGTTCAAGCAGAAGGGTACGGGCCGCGCTCGTCACCATTCGGCTCGCGCTCCGCAGTTCCGCGGCGGTGGCAAGGCTCATGGCCCGACCGCTCGCAGCCACGCTCACGACCTGCCGAAGCAGGTTCGCGCTCTTGGCCTGCGTCATGCCCTTTCGGCCAAGCTGAAGTCCGACGACGTTATCATCATCGACGACCTCGTTGCCTCGGAAGCCAAGACGAAGGCTCTGGCCGGCGTGTTCGCTTCGCTCGGCCTCACCAATGCCCTCTTCATCGGCGGCGCTGAACTTGACGGCAACTTCAAGCTCGCAGCACGCAACATCCCGAACGTGGATGTTCTGCCGATCCAGGGCATCAATGTTTACGACATCCTGCGCCGCGGCAAGCTCGTGCTCTCCAAGGCTGCTGTAGAAGCCCTCGAGGAGCGGTTCAAATGACGGATCTTCGCCACTACGATGTGATCGTATCTCCTTCGATCACCGAAAAGTCGACGCTGGTATCCGAAAACAACCAGATCGTCTTCAACGTCGCCAAGCGCGCCTCCAAGCCTGAAATCAAGGCTGCTGTGGAAGCTCTGTTCGGCGTCAAGGTCACGGCTGTGAACACGCTCGTCCGCAAGGGCAAGGTTAAGCGTTTCCGCGGCTTCGCCGGCCGGCAGGGAGATGTCAAGAAGGCGATCGTCACGCTTGCTGACGGTCAGTCCATCGACGTCTCCACCGGGCTCTAATCGAGCAGTCGGCTAAAGAGGAAACAAGAAAATGGCATTGAAAAGCTACAACCCGACCACTCCGAGCCAGCGCCAGCTGGTCATCGTCGATCGGTCCGGCCTTTACAAGGGCAAGCCCGTCAAGGCTCTGACCGAAGGTCTGTCCAAGAGCGGCGGTCGTAACAACCTCGGTCGCATCACCGCTCGCTTCATCGGCGGCGGTCACAAGCGTACCTACCGCCTGGTCGACTTCAAGCGTCGCAAGTTCGACGTCGAAGGCACGGTCGAGCGTCTGGAATACGACCCGAACCGCACGGCGTTCATCGCTCTGGTGAACTATGCCGACGGCGAGCAGGCCTACATCCTGGCTCCGCAGCGCCTGACGGCCGGCGACAAGGTCATCGCCTCCACCAAGGCTGTTGACGTCAAGCCCGGCAACACCATGCCGCTGCAGTACATCCCGGTTGGTTCGATCGTCCACAACGTCGAAATGAAGCCGGGCAAGGGCGGTCAGATCGCCCGTTCGGCCGGTACCTTCGTACAGCTGGTCGGTCGCGACCAGGGCATGGCGATCCTTCGCCTGAACTCGGGCGAACAGCGCCTGGTTCACGCATCCTGCCTCGCAACCGTCGGCGCCGTCTCCAACCCGGACCACGGCAACATCAACGACGGTAAGGCTGGTCGTACGCGTTGGCGCGGTAAGACCCCGCACAACCGCGGCGTCGTCATGAACCCGGTCGACCACCCGCACGGCGGTGGTGAAGGCCGCACCTCCGGTGGTCGTCACCCGGTATCCCCGTGGGGCAAGCCCACCAAGGGCAAGCGTACCCGCTCGAACAAGTCGACCGACAAGTTCATCATGCGCTCGCGCCACTTGAAGAAGAAGTAAGAGAGGTTAGTCAGAAATGGCTCGTTCAGTATGGAAAGGCCCGTTTGTTGACGGCTATCTTCTCAAGAAGGCTGAGAAGGTTCGTGAAGGCGGTCGCAGCGAAGTAATCAAGATCTGGAGCCGTCGCTCCACGATCCTGCCGCAGTTCGTTGGACTGACCTTCGGCGTCTACAATGGCAGCAAGCACATCCCGGTTGCTGTCAACGAAGACATGGTCGGCCACAAGTTTGGTGAATTCGCTCCGACCCGGACCTACTACGGTCACGGTGCGGACAAGAAGGCGAAGAGGAAGTAACGATGGGTAAGGCTAAAGCCGAACGCCGGCTGAAGGATAACGAGGCGCAGGCCATCGCGCGCACGATCCGCGTCAGCCCCCAGAAGCTCAACCTGCTTGCTGCGCTCATCCGCGGCAAGAAGGTGGACCGCGCTCTCGCCGAGCTCGAGTTCTCGCGCAAGCGTAGCGCCGAGACCGTCAAGAAGACGCTCGAGTCCGCGATTGCCAACGCAGAAAACAACCACGACCTCGACGTCGATAGTTTGATCGTCGCTGAGGCCTATGTCGGCAAGTCGATCGTCATGAAGCGTTTCCACGCTCGTGGCCGCGGCCGCGCATCGCGGATCGAGAAGCCCTTCTCGCATCTCACGATCGTCGTCCGTGAAGTCGAAGCCAAAGGGGAGGCCGCATAATGGGCCAGAAGATTAATCCAATCGGTTTCCGCCTCGGCATCAACCGTACCTGGGACAGCCGTTGGTTCGCCGACAACGCCGAATACGGCCAGCTGCTCCACGAAGACCTGAAGATCCGCGCTTTCGTCATGGAAGAGCTGAAGCAGGCCGGTATCGCCAAGGTCGTCATCGAGCGTCCGCACAAGAAGTGCCGCGTCACGATCCACTCGGCTCGTCCCGGTCTGATCATCGGCAAGAAGGGTGCAGACATCGAGAAGCTCCGCAAGAAGCTTTCCGAAATGACGAATTCCGAAACGCACCTCAACATCGTTGAAGTGCGCAAGCCGGAAGTCGACGCAACGCTCGTCGCTCAGTCGATCGCCCAGCAGCTCGAACGCCGCGTGGCTTTCCGCCGTGCGATGAAGCGCGCTGTTCAGTCGGCCATGCGTCTTGGCGCCGAAGGCATCAAGATCACCTGCGCCGGCCGCCTCGGCGGCGCGGAAATCGCACGTACCGAATGGTACCGCGAAGGTCGCGTTCCGCTTCACACGCTGCGTGCAGACATCGACTACGGTACGGCTGAAGCCGAAACCGCATTCGGCATCTGCGGCATCAAGGTCTGGATCTTCAAGGGCGAAATCCTTGAGCACGACCCGATGGCCTCTGAGCGTCGCGCAAGCGAAAGTGACAGCCAGGGTCCCGCAAGCCGTGAACGCGGCGATCGCGGCGACCGTCGTCGTGAAAACGCGTAACAGTCGCGTTTGGCAGCCAATATCGGAGAAGTAAAAAAATGTTGCAGCCAAAGCGTACCAAGTACCGCAAGCAGTTCAAGGGCCGCATCAAGGGTGTCGCCAAGGGCGGCTCCGACCTCGCTTTCGGCGAGTTCGGCTTGAAGGCTCAGGAACCGAATCGCGTGAACGCTCGCGAGATCGAAGCGGCCCGCCGCGCGATCACCCGTTACATGAAGCGTGCCGGCCGTGTGTGGATCCGCGTGTTCCCCGACGTCCCGGTCACCGCTAAGCCCACGGAAGTCCGCATGGGTAAGGGTAAGGGTTCGGTCGAATACTGGGCAGCCAAGGTCAAGCCCGGCCGTATGATGTTCGAGATCGACGGTGTTTCCGAGGAAATCGCGCGTGAAGCGCTCCGCCTCGGCTCGGCCAAGCTCTCGGTCAAGACGCGCTTCGTACAGCGCATTGCAGAGTAAGGAGCGAGCGTCATGAAAGCCGCAGACGTCAAGGCGCTGAGCGCCGACCAGCTGAACGACGAACTGGCCAAGCTGAAGAAGGAGCAGTTCAACCTGCGCTTCCAGAAGGCGACCGGCCAGCTCGAAAAGACCTCGCGCATCAACGAAGTCCGCAAGGACATCGCGCGCGTCAAGACCATTGCCCGCCAGAAGGCGGCAGAAGCCAAGGCCTAAGGACCAAAAAATATGCCGAAACGCATTCTGCAGGGCACTGTTGTCAGCGACAAGAACGACAAGACCGTTGTCGTTCGCGTCGAACGCCGTTTTGCCCATCCCCTGCTTCAGAAGACCGTTCGCCGGTCGAAGAAGTACAAGGCGCATGACGAAACCAACCAGTACAAGGTCGGCGACGTCGTTTCCATCCAGGAATGCGCCCCGATCTCCAAGGACAAGCGCTGGACCGTCGTAGCGGCCCAGGCTTAAAATCAGTAGATTTCGCGCCCGGCCCTTGCGTCTGGCGCGAAACACTGTATGAAGCAGCGCAAGGACGCTCGGAATCACGAGCGTCTTTTGCTTTGAGCGCACGGAAGGTCCGTCGGTTCGCCGAAGGGAAACCACCCTGGCAACACATCTTCCCGCGCGAAGACATGAATTTCCATATGCTGGAACAGGGGGCCTTTCCTTGATCGGGATTGGCCCAACCGGTCTGGTGAAACAAGAAGGCGACCTGACATGATTCAGATGCAGACTAACCTCGACGTGGCGGATAATTCCGGCGCACGTCGTGTCATGTGCATCAAGGTGCTGGGCGGCTCCAAGCGCAAGTACGCTTCGGTCGGCGACGTTATCGTTGTCTCGATCAAGGAAGCTATTCCGCGCGGCCGCGTGAAGAAGGGTGACGTGATGAAGGCGGTTGTTGTTCGCACCGCCAAGGACATCCGCCGCCCCGATGGCAGCGTCATTCGTTTTGACAGCAACGCCGCTGTCCTGATCGACAACAAGAAAGAGCCCATCGGCACCCGTATCTTCGGACCGGTTCCGCGCGAACTCCGCGCCAAGAACCACATGAAGATCATCTCGCTGGCTCCCGAAGTACTCTAAGGAGCGATGGCTATGCAGAAGATCCGTAAAGGCGACAAGGTCGTCGTACTCACCGGCAAGGACAAGGGCCGTACCGGTGAAGTCGTGCAGGTGCTGCCGAAGGAAGACCGTGCGGTCGTCAAGGGTATCAACCTGGTGAAGCGTCACCAGCGCCAGACCCAGACCCAGGAAGCCGGCATCATCACCAAGGAAGCTTCGATCCACCTGTCGAACATCGCGATCGCCGACCCCAAGGACGGCAAGCCGACCCGCGTCGGTTTCAAGGTCGAGGGCGACAAGAAGGTTCGTGTAGCAAAGCGTTCGGGAGTGTCGATCGATGGCTGACACCAAGTATGAGCCCCGGCTCAAGAAGGAATATGTCGAGCGTATTCGCGCGGCGCTGAAGGAGCAGTTCTCCTACGCCAACGAGATGCAGATCCCGAAGCTCGACAAGATCGTGATCAACATGGGCGTGGGCGAAGCCACGGGCGACTCCAAGAAGCCGACCGTTGCCGCAGCCGACCTCGCAGCGATCGCCGGCCAGAAGCCGGTCATCACGCGCGCTCGCAACTCCATCGCGGGCTTCAAGGTCCGTGAAGGCATGCCGATCGGCGCGAAGGTTACCCTGCGCGGCGCCCGCATGTACGAATTTCTGGATCGCCTCGTGAACATCGCGCTGCCCCGCGTACGCGACTTCCGTGGTCTGAACCCGAAGTCCTTCGATGGCCGTGGCAACTTCGCCATGGGTATCAAGGAGCACATTGTGTTCCCTGAGATCAACTACGACAAGGTTGATCAGATGTGGGGCATGGACATCATCGTTTGCACGACGGCACCGACGGACGACGAAGCACGCGCTCTTCTGAAAGAGTTCAGCTTCCCGTTCCGCGCCTGACCGTAACGACAAGCGTAAAGAAGGATTACTGTTATGGCTAAAACCAGCGCAGTCGAGAAGAATAACCGCCGTCGCAAACTGGTCGCCAGCCAGGCTGCCAAGCGTGCAGCCCTCAAGGCGATCATCCAGAACCAGTCTCTTCCGATCGAAGAGCGCTTCAAGGCAACCCTCAAGCTTGCCGAGCTGCCGCGCAATGGTTCGAAGACCCGCATCCGCAACCGTTGCCAGGTAACGGGCCGTCCGCGCGCCTATTACCGTAAACTCGGTATGTCGCGTATTGCGCTTCGTGAACTGGGCAATTCCGGCAAGGTGCCGGGCATTGTCAAGTCGAGCTGGTAAGGAGACGGGTACATGGCAATGACTGATCCCCTGGGCGATATGCTCACCCGTATCCGCAACGGCGCCGCACGCCGCAAGTCGAGCGTTTCCACGCCGGCTTCCAACCTGCGTGCCCGCGTTCTGGATGTCCTTCAGGCTGAAGGCTACATCCGCGGATATTCGGAAGTCGAATTCGGCAACGGCAAGTCCGAGCTGAACATCGAACTCAAGTACTACGAAGGCGCGTCCGTGATCCGCAAGATCGACCGCGTCTCCAAGCCGGGCCGCCGGGTCTATGTCTCGGTCAAGTCCATCCCGCAGGTCGCGAACGGCCTCGGCATCACCATCCTTTCGACCCCGAAGGGCGTGATGGCCGATCACCAGGCACGCGAACAGAACGTTGGTGGCGAGGTTCTTTGCTCGATCTTCTAAGATCGGGCAAGGATCTCCATAACGAACAGACAGGATATAAAAATGTCTCGTATCGGTAAGAAGCCCGTTCAGGTTCCCGCTGGTGTCACCGCGACCGTTGATGGTCAGAAGGTCACCGCAAAGGGCCCGAAGGGCGAACTGTTCTTCGTCGCAAACGACGAAGTTTCGGTAAAGCTCGAAGACAACGCCGTTGTCGTTCAGCCGATCAACACGTCGAAGGACGCTCGTTCCAAGTGGGGCATGTCCCGCACGATGGTCGAGAACATCTTCAAGGGCGTCAAGGACGGCTACGAGCGCAAGCTCGAAATCAACGGCGTCGGTTACCGCGCGTCGCTGCAGGGCAAGAACCTGCAGCTGGCACTCGGCTTCAGCCATGACGTCGTCTACCAGACGCCGGAAGGCATCACGATCGCTGTTCCGAAGCCGACCGAAATCATCGTGTCCGGCATTAACAAGCAGCAGGTCGGCCAGGTCGCTGCGGAAATCCGCGAGTACCGTGGCCCCGAGCCCTACAAGGGCAAGGGCGTCAAGTACGCGGAAGAACGCATCGTCCGCAAGGAAGGCAAGAAGAAGTAAGGATCACGCGAAATGGCTAGCACCAAAGAAGCTCTCGTGCGCCGCGCCAACCGCGTGCGCCGTACCCTCAAGTCGGTGGCCAACGGCCGTCCGCGCCTGTCGGTTCATCGCTCGTCGAAGAACATCTACGTACAGGTCATTGACGACGTTGACGGCAAGACCCTTGCGGCTGCCTCCACGCTCGACACCGATCTGCGTTCGTCGCTGAAGACGGGCGCTGACACGGCAGCTGCTGCTGCCGTCGGCAAGCTCATTGCCGAGCGCGCAGTCAAGGCCGGCGTCACCGATGTCGTCTTCGATCGTGGCGCCTTCCTCTATCACGGCCGCGTCAAGGCTCTCGCCGAAGCCGCCCGTGAAGGTGGTCTGAACTTCTGATCATTCGGCTGGGCACTTTTCGTGCCCCGCCGATCACTCAGTAGGGTACTGGTCGCTACCATTTCCTGAATGGTGGCGGCTTTCGACAATCTGCCGATTGCACCCGGAAAAGAAAAAGGAAAAGGACAATGGCACAGGAAAAGCGCGGTCGCGAAGACCGCCAGCCCCGCGAAGAGCGCGACAGCGAGTTTGTCGATAAGCTCGTCGCGATCAACCGCGTCGCGAAGGTCGTCAAGGGCGGCCGTCGTTTCGGTTTTGCAGCTCTCGTCGTCGTCGGCGACCAGAAGGGCCGCGTCGGCTTCGGCCATGGCAAGGCTCGTGAAGTTCCGGAAGCGATCCGGAAGGCCACCGAAGCCGCCAAGCGCGACCTGATCTTCGTACCGCTGCGCTCTGGCCGCACGCTGCACCACGACGTGCACGGCCGTCACGGCGCCGGCAAGGTTCTGCTTCGTTCGGCCAAGGCCGGTACCGGTATCATCGCCGGTGGCCCGATGCGCGCCGTCTTCGAAACGCTCGGCGTTCACGACGTCGTCGCCAAGTCGACCGGCTCCTCGAACCCGTACAACATGATCCGTGCGACGTTCGACGCCCTCAAGAGCCAGATGCACCCGAAGGACATCGCAGCTCAGCGCGGCATGAAGTACGCCACGCTGCAGGCTCGCCGTACGTCTGCCGGCGTTGCTGCCGAAGAATAAGGAGCACTGATCATGGCTAAGAAAGAAACCGCCAAGAAGACGGTGACTGTCGAGCAGATCGGCAGCCCCATCCGCCGTCCGGCCATCCAGCGCGCGACGCTCGTTGGCCTGGGTCTCAACAAGATGCACCGGGTTCGCACGCTGGAAGACACGCCGTCTGTCCGCGGCATGATCCGTGCCGTCCAGCACCTCGTTCGCGTCGTCGAAGAGAAGTGAGGGGATAGATCATGAAACTCAACGAAATCAAGGACAACGAAGGCTCCTCGAAGAACCGCAAGCGCGTCGGTCGCGGTATCGGTTCGGGCAAGGGCAAGACCGGTGGTCGCGGCGTCAAGGGTCAGAAGGCTCGTTCGGGCGTTGCCATCAACGGCTTCGAAGGCGGTCAGATGCCCATCTACCGTCGTCTGCCGAAGCGTGGCTTCAACAACATCTTCGCGTCTGACTTCGTCACCGTATCGCTCGGCCGCGTTCAGCAGGCCATCGACGCCGGCAAGCTTGACGCCAAGGCGACCGTTGATGCCGCTGCCCTCAAGGCAGCCGGTGTTATCCGTCGCGAGAAGGATGGCGTACGCGTTCTGTCCGACGGCGAGCTGAAGGCCAAGGTTGCCTTCGAAGTCGCCGGCGCCTCCAAGCCCGCGATCGAAAAGATCGAAAAGGCCGGCGGCTCGATCAAGCTGCTGGTGGCAGCCGCAGAAGCCGCCGAATAATTCGACATTTAATCGCCCGGTGTGCTTCACACCGGGCGATTTTGCTCCCATATGTGAGCCTCACGACGATAGACGGATTCTCAAATCTGCATCGTTATCCGGAATTAAAACCAGGGTGAGGCCGGGATTGCTTGACAATCCGCGTTTCAACCGGTTTAGGCTCCATCCGCCCGATTTGCTGCAACGGCAGGCGGGCACGACCAATTTCAGCATCGGCGTGACCGGTCCGGGGAGGGCAGGGCGCAGGTGCCAAACGGATCAGCCATTCCGGACCTGGCCGGGCTTCACCGCCGCCGGATCGGCTACGCGGAGAAATGCATGGCTTCGGCAGCGGAACAACTTGCCTCTAATCTGAACTTCTCGACTTTCGCCAAGGCGGAAGACCTGAAGAAGCGCCTCTGGTTCACGCTGGGCGCGCTGCTCGTCTATCGTCTCGGCACCTATATCCCTTTGCCGGGCCTCAATCCCGAAGCCTTTGCCCAGGCCTTCCGCGGCCAGTCCGGCGGCATTCTCGGCCTGTTCAACATGTTCTCCGGCGGCGCCGTCGAGCGCATGGCGATCTTCGCACTCGGCATCATGCCGTATATCTCCGCGTCGATCATCGTGCAGCTGATGACCTCCGTCGTGCCTTCGCTGGAACAGCTGAAGAAGGAAGGCGAACAGGGCCGCAAGATCATCAACCAGTACACCCGCTACGGCACGGTGCTACTCGGCACGCTGCAGGCCTACGGCATTTCCGTCGGCCTGGAGAGCGGGGCGGGCCTCGTGAACGATCCGGGCTGGTTCTTCCGCATTTCCACCGTTATCTCGCTGCTCGGCGGCACGATGTTCCTGATGTGGCTCGGTGAGCAGATCACCTCGCGCGGCATCGGCAACGGCATTTCGCTTATCATCTTTGCCGGTATCGTTGCAGCCCTGCCGCACGCTCTGGCCGGCACGCTGGAACTCGGCCGCACGGGCGCCCTGTCCTTCGGCGTGATTCTCGCCGTCGTGCTCATGGCCGTCGTCGTCATCGCGCTCATCGTCTTCGTGGAACGCGCCCAGCGCCGCCTTCTGATCCAGTATCCGAAGCGCCAGGTCGGCAACCGCATGTTCCAGGGCGATACCTCGCACCTGCCGCTGAAGCTCAACACCTCGGGCGTCATTCCGGCGATCTTCGCGTCGTCGCTGCTGCTGCTTCCGGCAACGCTGGCAGGCTTCTCGAACACATCCGAGCTGCCCTCCTGGGCGACCGCCGTCATCGCGTCGCTCGGCCATGGCAAGCCCCTCTACATGGTGCTCTACGCCGCCATGATCGCTTTCTTCGCCTTCTTCTACACGGCCATCGTCTTCAATCCGAAGGACACGGCCGATAACCTGAAGAAGCACGGCGGCTTCATCCCCGGTATTCGTCCGGGCGAGCGCACCGCCGAATATATCGACTACGTGCTGACCCGCATCACGGTCATCGGCGCGGCCTACCTGATGTTCGTCTGCATTCTTCCCGAAATCCTGATCTCGCAGACCGGGGTGCCGTTCTACCTTGGTGGTACGTCGCTTTTGATTGTTGTCAGCGTGACCCTCGATACTGTAGCACAGATACAGGGTCACCTGATTGCTCAGCAGTATGAGGGGCTGATCAAGAAGTCGAAGCTGCGTGGAGGAAAGAGGGGACGATGAGACTGATTTTTCTGGGACCGCCGGGGGCCGGGAAGGGAACCCAAGCCAAGCTCCTGACGGAAAAGTACGGCATTCCGCAGCTTTCCACGGGTGACATGCTGCGGGCGGCCGTCGCCGCCGGCACGGATGTCGGTAAGCGCGCCAAGGCCGTCATGGACGCCGGACAGCTCGTCTCCGACGCGATCGTCAACGAAATCGTTTCCGATCGAATCGATTCGGCTGACTGCGCCAAGGGTTTCATCCTCGACGGTTACCCGCGCACGGTTCCGCAGGCGCAGGCCCTCGACGAAATCCTTGCCGGCAAGGGCATTGCCCTCGACGCCGTCATCGAACTGAAGGTCGACGAGGACGCGCTGGTCAAGCGCATGGAGAATCGCGTTGCCGAAACGATCGCCGCCGGCGGTACGGTTCGCTCCGACGATAATCCGGAGGCCTTCAAGCGTCGTCTCACGGAATACCGCGAGAAGACTGCGCCGCTGTCGAATTACTACGCTTCGACGGGCAAGCTTCAGACGGTCGACGGCATGGCCAATGTCGACAAGGTGACTGCCGAGATCGGTGGAATCCTGGAGAACGCCTGATATCAGGTTAAAAAGGACGGCCGGGGAGTTGACTTTTTCGGCCGATTCCCCTTAAGACAGCGCCAACTCGCGACATGAACCTTGCGATCGGCGCGGACTTCCAAGAACGAAGTCCGGGTACGGTCGTTTTCGACGTGTCCCGAACATCAATTGAGCAGCGGTCGTTTCGGCCGTATCGAATGAAGAAAACCACTTGCCGGATGGCAACTGGAAGCAAGGAGAACAGGCGTGGCACGTATCGCTGGCGTCAACATCCCGACCGCGAAGCGCGTAGTCATCGCGCTGACCTACATCCACGGGATCGGCCCGAAATTCGCACAGGAAATCATCGAGAAGGTCGGTATTCCGGCTGATCGTCGCGTGCACCAGCTCACGGACGCAGACATCCTGCAGATCCGTGAAACCATTGACCGTGACTACCAGGTCGAAGGCGACCTGCGTCGCGAAACCTCGATGAATATCAAGCGTCTCATGGACCTCGGTTGCTACCGTGGCCTGCGTCACCGTCGTGGCCTTCCGGTCCGCGGTCAGCGCACGCACACCAACGCCCGCACCCGCAAGGGCCCGGCGAAGGCAATCGCAGGCAAGAAGAAGTAATTTCCCGGAAACGGGGAACGAGGGGCTGGCGCTTCGCGCCGGCCTCTTTTGAGTTTCGAGCGGGGCCTTGTTTTTCATCAAGAGGTCCCGGTCGGTGGAGCTGCTGGCACTACGGCAGTGACGATATCGCCGCAGACGTTCCCCTTCGGGGCGTGTGCAAATTTTATTCAGGGCAGGGGTTTCGTCCCGGCCCGGTGGAGCCGCTGGCATTACGGCGGTGTAGAGATCAACGAAAGGACTATCCATGGCCAAGGAAGCCGCACGCGTCCGCCGTCGCGAACGCAAGAACATCACCTCGGGTGTTGCTCACGTCAATTCTTCGTTCAACAACACGATGATCACCATCACCGATGCACAGGGCAACGCCATTGCCTGGTCGTCGGCCGGTGCAAAGGGCTTCAAGGGTTCGCGTAAGTCGACCCCGTTCGCTGCCCAGATCGCTGCTGAAGACTGCGCCAAGAAGGCTCAGGAACACGGCATGAAGTCGCTGGAAGTCGAAGTCTGCGGTCCGGGTTCCGGCCGTGAATCGGCTCTGCGCGCCCTCCAGGCTGCCGGCTTCATGATCACGTCCATCCGCGACGTGACCCCGATCCCGCACAACGGTTGCCGTCCGCGCAAGAAGCGCCGCGTCTGATCATCGCATTCGAACAACCGTGGAGGCCATCCGGCTTCCACGGAACTTCAGGGCTCGGCCGTCACGATTGAATGGTGGCGGCGAACGGAAGGCAAAACATATGATCCAGAAAAACTGGCAGGAACTGATCAAGCCGAACAAGGTGGAATTCACCTCCTCCGGCCGCACCAAGGCAAGCCTTGTTGCCGAGCCGTTGGAGCGTGGCTTCGGCCTGACGCTCGGCAACGCGCTGCGTCGCGTTCTCCTGTCGTCGCTGCGCGGTGCGGCTGTTACCGCCGTGCAGATCGACGGCGTCCTGCACGAGTTCTCGTCCATTCCCGGCGTCCGGGAAGACGTGACTGATATCGTGCTCAACATCAAGGAAATCGCCATCAAGATGGATGGCGACGATTCCAAGCGCATGGTTGTCCGCAAGCAGGGCCCGGGCGTCGTAACGGCTGGTGACATCCAGACGGTCGGCGACATCGAGATCCTGAACCCGAACCATGTGATCTGCACCCTCGACGAGGGCGCGGAAATCCGCATGGAGTTCACGGTCAACAACGGCAAGGGCTACGTCCCGGCCGATCGTAACCGCTCTGAAGACGCTCCGATCGGCCTCATCCCGGTCGACAGCCTCTACTCGCCGGTCAAGAAAGTGTCCTACAAGGTGGAAAACACCCGTGAAGGCCAGGTTCTCGACTACGACAAGCTGACCATGTCCATCGAGACTGACGGCTCCGTCACCGGCGAAGATGCGATCGCGTTTGCAGCCCGCATTCTTCAGGACCAGCTCTCGGTCTTCGTCAACTTCGACGAACCGCAGAAGGAAGCCGAAGAAGAATCGGTCACCGAACTGGCGTTCAACCCGGCGCTCCTCAAGAAGGTCGACGAACTGGAACTTTCCGTCCGTTCGGCGAACTGCCTGAAGAACGACAACATCGTTTACATCGGCGATCTCATTCAGAAGACCGAAGCCGAAATGCTTCGCACTCCGAATTTTGGTCGCAAGTCGCTCAACGAAATCAAGGAAGTTCTCGCTTCCATGGGCCTGCACCTCGGCATGGAAGTGCCGGCATGGCCGCCTGAGAACATCGAAGATCTCGCCAAGCGCTACGAAGACCAATACTAAGGCCGCACGCGCCCCTCGGGGCGCGTAAAGCTGGCCTTAGCATGATTAACGCGCATTTACCTTGGTCCCGCGGAGCGCGGGACGGACATGCGCCCCATCAAACGGCAGGCAACAGCCTGCATGTGAAGGAGACCCGAGATGCGCCACCAGAATTCCGGTCGCAAACTCAACCGTACTGCCAGCCACCGCAAGGCGATGTTCGCCAACATGGCTGCCTCGCTCATCCTGCATGAGCAGATCGTAACGACGCTGCCGAAGGCGAAGGAAATTCGCCCGATCGTCGAAAAGCTCGTAACGCTGGGCAAGCGCGGCGACCTGCATGCTCGCCGCCAGGCGATCTCGCAGATCCGCGACGTTGCCGTTGTTTCGAAGCTGTTCGATGCAATCGCAACCCGCTACGCCAGCCGCAACGGTGGCTACCTGCGTATCATGAAGGCTGGCTACCGCCACGGCGACAACGCCCCGCTCGCCGTCATCGAGTTCGTTGAACGCGATGTCGATGCCAAGGGTGCAGCCGACAAGGCCCGCGTTGCCGCTGAAGCTGAAGCTGCCGAAGCCGCATAAGCATCACCGTTCGATCCGAACGGTTTGAAGCCGGACGCCACCGCGTCCGGCTTTTTCTTTGCGTGAAGGCGAGGTCTGCGTGTGAAAGGTGGGGCAAGATTTCGGAAACCATGTCCCTAGGCATTGTTTTCAGCCCTTACTCCTAAAATTCACCAGCATCTAAAATCGGGTTCGAATGATGAGCGAGAACTTCGCATTCCTGCTGCCGGTGGTTCTCACTCTGTTCGGCGTCGCGTTTCTCATCGTCGGCCGCTTTGGCAATCGCTCCGCCGTTTTCTGGGGCGCCGGTTATCTCTGCGCGGCGCTCGGCTTCCTCGCGCCGCTTCTTGAAATCATCGTTTCCGTGCCTGTTGTCGCGATGATGGCGGATGCCGCATTCCTTGCTGCATTCCTGCTTTACAGCCACGGGCTCGTCACGCATTTCGAGGCGCAACGGCTTCTCGGCGCCCGTCTGACAATTGCCGCTGTCGCCTATGCTGGCACGACCTATGCGGTTCTGATCGCAGGGAGCCTGCGCTACGAGCTTTTCATCAACGACATCGCCTGCAGCCTGCTGATGCTGGTCGCTACGCTCTCCTCCTGGCGTCGGCGGCGCAATTGGGTCGATCGCGCCCTGCTGGGCGCAGTGATCTTCGTGATGCTGGAGACGTCTGTGCGGACGATTGTCTTCTTCGTCATGGCCGGGACGCTGGCGATGGGCGAGTTCATCGGCTCGAGTTACGCCTATATCATGCAGATAACGTCGACCATCGGTGCGCTTGTTCTGGCTCTGACGGCGCTGTCTTCTGTCGCGCTGCGTATCGTCGAGCGGCATCGCAAGGCGGCGGAGGAAGATCCCCTGACCGGCCTGCTCAATCGCCGTGGCTTCGACCAGTTCATCCGCGAACGGGGTCACGCCACCGGTAGAGAGGCGGCGATCATTGTTGCCGATATTGACTGGTTCAAGTCGGTGAACGACCACTATGGCCATTCAACCGGCGACGATGTCATCCGTGAAGTGGCGGCGTTGCTACGCACACTGTCGTGGCCGGAGGCCGCTGTCGCGCGTTTCGGCGGCGAGGAGTTTGTGGCTTACTTACCCAATTGTCGGCTTCAGGACGCGCACACGCTGGCAAACACGGTTCGCCTTGCGCTCTCCGAGCGTGATTTCCGCAGCATCGGCATTGACCGCGCGATCACTGCGAGCTTCGGTGTCGCGGTCACAGCCGCCGGCGACCATTCGATCCACGACGCAATCAGCCGCGCCGATCGGCTGCTTTATCTCGCCAAGAGCAGTGGCCGGAACCGGGTGGTCAGCAACGCCGCCGAGGTTTCAACGGCATCCGTCCCCAAACTCTTCGTCGTGAAAGACGATGGCGAGGCGGCAAGCCGCCGCTAGGCTGAGCGCTCGCTTTCTCTCAGAGCCGGTCCCGACGGCCTCCGCTTCTTCCCGCGCAGCATCGGCCGGATCGGCCTGTAGGCGAGAAGCACTGCCACCAACGCGATATAGGTCCACGGCTCGAACCCCACGACCTTCACCGACATGGCGAAGTGCAGCGCCCCGGCTGCGGTGATGATATAAATCAGCTTATGAAGCTTCACCCAGCGCGGCCCGAGACGGCGGATCGACCAATTGTTGGAGGTCAGCGCTAGTGGAATGAGCATTATGAAGGCGCCCATGCCAATCGTGATGAAGGGCCTTCTCACGATATCGACGAAAATCGCGGAAAAGTTCAGGTACTGGTCCAGCACCATATAGGTCAGGAAGTGCATCAGAACGTACCAGAATGCCAGCAGCCCGAGCGCCCGACGGTAGCGGATCCAGTTGATGCCAAAGAGATCGCGCATCGGCGTGATCGCCAGTGTGGCGACAAGGAAACGCAGCGCCCAGAGCCCCAGCAGGTGTTCGAATTCCTTTACCGTATTGCCGGGCAGCCGGCCCGTCGCGCCGAGCCAGAAGCCATAGGCCGCGGGCAGTAACCCAGCGGCATAGAGCAGCCAGATCGAGGCTGCATGGTATTTGCGGGGCAGGGTGGGCAGCATCAGTAATTCGCCCTGAGATCCATGCCGCTATAGAGGCTGGCGACCTCGTCGGCATAGCCGTTGAAGGGCAATGTAGGCCGGCGGTTCGCGCCGAAGAAGCCGCCTTCGCCGATGCGGTTTTCGCTCGCCTGGCTCCAGCGTGGATGGTCCACCTCCGGATTGACGTTGGCATAGAAGCCGTACTCATTCGGCGCGGAAATATTCCAGGTCGAGGGTGGCTGCTTGTCAGTCAGCGTGATCTTGACGATCGACTTGATGCCTTTGAAGCCGTATTTCCAGGGAACGACGAGACGTATCGGCGCGCCGTTCTGGTTAGGCAACGTCTTGCCGTAGACGCCAACGGCGAGGATGGCGAGTGGATGGCGGGCCTCGTCGAGCCGCAGGCCCTCGACATATGGCCAGGGCAGCGACTGGAAGTAACCTGATTGGCCCGGCATTTCCTCCGGTCGCACCACCGTCTCGAAGGCAACGTACTTGGCATCACCCAGCGGCTCCACCTTGTCGAGCAGGGCCGCCAGCGGAAAGCCGACCCAGGGAATGACCATCGACCAGGCCTCGACGCAGCGCATGCGGTAGACCCGGTCCTCCAGGGGCATGGCCAGCAGCTCCTCGAGGCCGAATTCCTTCGGCTTGCCGACCAGTCCGTCCACCTTCACCGTCCACGGCGTCGGCTTGAATTTTTCCGAGTTCGCCGCCGGGTCTTCCTTGCCCAGACCGAATTCGTAGAAATTATTGTAGCCCGTTACGTCCTTTTCGGGCGTCAGCGTCTCGTCGACCGTGTATTTGCTTTTGGACGCCTTCAGCGCTTCCGCAAAGGCTGGCGTTCCCGCCGCGGCAAGGGCGCCGCCGGCTGCCGCTGCCAGAAAGCCGCGGCGGTTCAGGAACCAGCGCTCGGGCGTAATTTCAGAAGAGGCGATGCGCGTGGGGCGGTAGAGAGACATGGTGTGGCTCGACTGGTTGGTTGTTTCCCTGCTTCTACGTAACGGCGGAGCATGTTGTTTCAACGGCCGCGAATATTTCTTGCGACCACTTTTTCGTGCGCATTATGTGAAGCTGCGCGAGTGGTGAAGATTGCAAAGTTTGCCTTTTTTCCTGCGAAATCCTATCTGATCGTGAGGCGGAAACGAAGGAGACTCAATTTATGACGCATATCCGCATTCTGCTTGCCGCGCAGCTTGCCATGGCATTGGCCCTTATGACGCCCGCCATGGCCGAGGAGCGCATCGTGCCGCAATCGCGCACGGAAATGCAGCTCTCCTTTGCGCCGCTGGTCAAGCAGGTCGAGAACGCCGTCGTCAACGTCTATGCCGAGCGCGTCGTCGAGCGCCGCTCGCTCTTCGACGGCGATCCCTTCTTCGAAGAGTTCTTCGGCCAGCGGATGCCGAACCGCAGCGAGAAACAGTCCTCACTCGGCTCGGGCGTCATTGTCGGCGCCAGCGGCATTGTGGTGACGAACAACCACGTCATCGAGGGGGCGAGCGACATCAAGGTGGCGCTGGCCGATGGCCGCGAATACGAAAGCACCGTCGTACTGAAGGACGAGCGCGTCGATCTCGCGGTGCTCAAGATCAAGGCGAAGGGCGATTTCGCCACCCTGCCGCTTGGCGACAGCGACGCGGTCGAGGTGGGCGATCTCGTGCTCGCCATTGGCAATCCGTTCGGCGTCGGGCAGACCGTGACGAGCGGCATCGTCTCGGCGCTCGCCCGCAACCAGGTGCGTTCGGGCGATTTCGGCTTCTTCATCCAGACGGATGCGGCCATCAATCCTGGCAATTCCGGCGGCGGCCTCATTAACATGAACGGCGAGCTGATCGGCATCAACACCGCGATCTTCTCGCGCGGCGGCGGCTCCAACGGCGTCGGCTTCGCCATTCCGGCCAATCTCGTGAAGACCTTTATCGCCAGCGCCGAAAATGGCAGCGCCAGCTTCGACCGCCCCTTCGTCGGTGCCACGTTCGAGGCTGTTACCTCCGAGGTTGCGGAGGCGCTCGGTCTCGACCGTGCCCGCGGTGCTCTGATTTCAAAGGTCCAGCCCGGCAGCCCGGCGGAAAAAGCCGGCATGAAGCCGGGCCAGATCGTCACCGCTGTCAACGGTATCCCCGTCGAGCATCCCGATGCGCTCGGCTATCGCCTCACCACCGTCGGCATTGGCGGCACGGCGCGCATCACGGTCGTCAGCAACGGCAAGCCACAGGATCTGACGCTTTCGCTCGACCGTGCGCCGGAGACCACGCCGCGTGACGAACGCCTCATCGAAGGCCGCAACCCCTTCTCGGGCGCTGTCGTTGCCAATCTCTCGCCGCGTGTTGCCGAAGAGCTGCGCATGCCGTCCGGTCAGGGCACGACGAACGGCGTCGTGGTCACCGAGGTCAACCGTGGCTCGCCGGCCGCGCGCATCGGCCTCCAGCCGCGCGACATCATCATCGAACTTAACGGCACCGCCGTCACGACCACCGAGACGCTCGCCAAGCTTACCGGCGAAGACCCGTCGATCTGGCGTGTCGAGATCGAGCGCGACGGCCAGCGCATCCGCCAGTTCTTCCGATGAGCGATCTCTTCGCCCCGCGTGAGCCGGAGGACATGAAGGCGAAACGGCCACTGGCCGACCGCCTGCGTCCTCGCACGCTGAGCGAAGTCTCCGGCCAGGAACACCTGACCGGCCCGGATGGCGTGCTCTCGCGCATGATCGAGGCGGGCTCGCTCGGTTCGATGATCTTCTGGGGGCCGCCCGGCACGGGCAAGACGACGGTGGCGCGGCTGCTGTCGGGCGAAACGGGCCTTGCCTTCGAGCAGATTTCGGCGATCTTCTCCGGTGTCGCCGATCTCAAGAAGGTGTTCGAGGCCGCCCGCGCGCGCCGCATGGGCGGCCGCCAGACGCTGCTGTTCGTCGACGAGATCCACCGTTTCAACCGCGCCCAGCAGGATAGTTTCCTGCCGGTCATGGAAGATGGCACGATCGTGCTCGTCGGTGCGACGACGGAAAACCCGTCCTTCGAACTCAACGCCGCTCTCCTGTCGCGCGCTCGCGTGCTTACCTTCAAGCCGCATGACGAGACCAGTCTGGAAGAGCTTTTGAAGCGCGCCGAGGCCGTCGAAGAAAAGCCGCTGCCGCTGGATGAGGAGGCGCGCGCCTCGCTGCTGCGCATGGCCGATGGCGACGGCCGCGCGGTGCTGACGCTCGCCGAGGAGGTTTGGCGCGCCGCCCGTGCCGGCGAGACTTTCGGGCAGGACGATCTCTTCCGCATCGTGCAACGCCGCGCGCCGGTCTATGATAAGTCGCAGGACGGCCACTACAATCTCATCTCCGCCCTGCACAAGGCGGTGCGCGGCTCCGATCCCGATGCCTCGCTCTACTATCTCACGCGCATGCTCGATGCCGGCGAAGACCCACTGTTCCTCTGCCGCCGTATGGTGCGCATGGCCGTTGAGGATATCGGCCTTGCCGATCCACAGGCGCTTGTCGTCTGTAATGCGGTGAAGGACGCCTATGATTTCCTCGGCTCGCCGGAAGGCGATCTGGCGCTGGCGCAGGCCTGCGTCTATCTCGCGACCGCGCCGAAATCGAACGCCATCTACACCGCCTACAAATCCGCCATGCGGGCGGCGAAGGAGCATGGCTCGCTGCTGCCGCCGAAACACATCCTCAACGCCCCGACCAAGCTGATGAAGGGCGAGGGCTACGGCGACGGCTATCGTTACGACCACGACCAGCCGGATGCCTTTTCAGGCCAGGATTATTTCCCGGAAAAGATGGGGCGCCAAACCTTCTACGATCCGCCGGAACGCGGTTTTGAACGGGAGCTCCGCAAGCGGCTCGACTGGTGGGCGAAGCTGCGCAAGGAGCGCGGTGACGGCTAAGCGGCGCTGAAGCGCTGCGCCGGCTTCTGTGGCGCAAGCGGCACGAGCTTGATCGACGATTGCGCCTTGCCCGGATGTCCTTCCATATCGACGACGACGTGCCAGTGACCGTTTTCCGGAATTTTCAGCCGGATCGGCGATTGCTTGGCGACGCCGCCGAGGAACTTGTGCTGGCGCGCATTCTTGAACAGGTCGAAATTGGCATGGCTCATCAAGCGGACATTGGCGATGGCCGACAGCGTGATTTCGACCACGGTCCCGCCGCGTTGCAGGTCGAGATCGTAATGGGTGTAGGAGAAACTGTGCGTCATGGCCGGCCCGGAAGCATCTGGTCTAGCGCTAATATGCACCTGTATCCGTTAAAAATTTCTTCCTCCTAAGACCTCCTTCGTGCGGCCGTCTCTCTTATAATTCAATGGTATAGAACAAAATCCGGAATCGAATCCGCAGCGACTTGATTCAGCTTGCGAGCTGCGCGCCCGAAAATTTTCCTCGCCCTGTCGGCATGCGACGATCATGGGCGTCCTTGGTGCATGAAGCCTGCAAGGCGCCGGCTGAAACCGAGGAGAGAGACATGCCGAAATTGACCGTCATCACCCTGCTGACCGCAGCCCTTGCCGCCTTCGCACCCGCCGCGGCGCAGGCGGAGGAGATCAAGGAAAACCCGTTGCAAAGCATCGTCGGCAAGCCCGACAAGGCCGGCCACCTGTCGATCAACGGCATCGACTACTATTATGAAATCCGCGGCAAGGGCGAGCCGCTGCTTCTGCTGCATGGCGGCCTTGGCCTGATCGAGATGTATGGCGAAAACCTCAAGACCTTGCAGGAGAAGCGCCAGGTCATCGGCGTCGATCTCCAGGGCCATGGCCGCACGCCGCTCGGCAACCGACCGATCGATATCCCGGCCATCGGCGCCGACATGGCCGCGCTCGTTAGCCAGCTCGGTTATGAGCAGGTCGATGTGCTCGGCTATTCCTTCGGCGGCGGTGTCGCGCTGCAGATGGCCGCGCAGGCACCGGACAAGGTGCGTCGCCTCGTCATCGCGTCCGCACCGTTTGCCCGCAACGGCTTGTTCGCTGAAATGCTGCCGCAGCAGGCCTCTGTATCCGGCGCCATGGCGGACATGATGAAGGAGACGCCGATGTACAAATCCTACGCGGCTGTAGCGCCCGATGTCTCGCAGTTCCCCAAGCTGCTCGACGCCATGGGGGCTGCGATGCGCGAGCCGTATGACGCCTCCGACGCGGTCGCAAAGCTCTCGATGCCCGTCATGCTGATCTATGGCGACAGCGACATGATCCGGCCCGAACACATGATCGAATTCTACCAGAAGCTCGGCGGCGGCCTGCGGGATGCCGGCTGGATGCGGGAAAACATGTCGAAGAACCGCCTCGCCATCCTGCCCGGCCTGACACATTACGAAACCTTCGCAGCACCCGCGCTCGTCAGCACCGCCCTGCCGTTCCTGGATGGCGAGACCGGCGCACAGAGCTGGGCCGGCCAGATCAGCGGCAATTGAAAACGCTGAAGCCCGGAGGCGAAGATCGCATCCGGGCTTCAGTCCGTCCGTGAGGCCGTCGTGCCGGCGGGAGCCGCGCGTCGAACAACCCCTGTCGAGGGGCTCCGCTCAGCGGCAGACGCGGACGTGTCTGATGATCAGGTTGCCGTAATAGTCGTAGGACTTCACCTTCTTGATGAAGCAATGCGGCTGGTAGCCGTAGCTGTAGGAACCAGCCTGCGAGGGAGACGAGAAGGAAGAGACCGATGCAAGGGCAAGGGCGGCGATGAGGAGGATGTTGCGCATGGTCTGTTCCCCTAGGGTTCGGTTGCGGATGGCTCGTTGCATCCAGTGACCGGACCTTCGCATGACGGGACCTTGTGCGCTGTTCCGCATGGAACAGCGGCTCAGCGCAGCGTCTCAGTCCAGGCCTTGACCGTCCTTGCCATAGTGGCGAGGTGGTCGGCAGCGGAGAAGCCGGATAGGCTTTTGCGTGGTTTGAGGTCGTGGTCGCCGTCCTCAAGCCAGAGAATGCGAATACGCTCCGGCAGGTCGTAACCCAGCACCTCGTCCTTCGTGCCAAAAGGATCGCGCGTGCCCTGGCAGATCAGGGTGGGCACCTTCAGGTCCATCAGATGCGTCGTGCGCAGCTGGGCCGGTTTTTCCGGCGGGTGGAAAGGATAGCCGAGGCAAACGAGGCCGGCGACCTTGCCCTTGGCGTGCAGCTCATCCGCCACCATGCTGGCGACACGCCCGCCCATCGACTTGCCGCCGATGATCAGCGGCCCCTTGGCGCCAAGCGCTGCAACGGCGGCCACGAATTCCGGGTTCAACGTCTCGGCCTTTGGCGGCGGCTTGCGGCTGCCGTCTATGCGGCGCGCGGCCATGTAGGAAAATTCGAAGCGGGCGACCCGCAGGCCTTCCGCGGCGAGCGCTGCGGTTGCCGCGTTCATCGCCGCCGAATCCATCGGCGCGCCGCTGCCATGGGCGAGCAGCAGGGTGACGGGCGCGTCGTCAGGGCCATCGAACAGGAAAGGCGGGCTCATGCCGTGGTCATATCTATCGGGCCGGCAGTCGGTTTACTTGGCATGGTCCTTTACCTCGCCGGGCGCGATCGGATCGCTGGCGGGAAATGTCTCTTCCAGTGCCTCTTCGAGATAATCGTCCTGTTCCGCCTTCGCAGCCTTGTCCTGCTGTTGGGCGCGCTCCTTTTCGAGCGAGGCTTTCGGGCTGTCTTTCTCCGTGGCCATCGTCTTCTCCTGGGTTGCCTTCCCTAGAAGATAGGGAATTTTCCCGAAAGGGCGAGGGGTCAGGTCTCCGGCATGGCAAGTTCGACGATGACAGGCAGGTGGTTCGAACCGAACGCCGGGCCGACACGGTGGCTGCGCACCGAAATGTCAGGCGATACGGCGACATGGTCGATGGTGGCGCCGATATAGGCGAGCCAGTCGAGCTTCAGGCTGAAGCGCGTGACCGGTTGCAGCCAGCCGCCTTCGGTGGAGGCGAGGCCGGCCTGGCGCAGGAAGCTGCGATAGAAGGGCGACCAGGTCGGCGTGTTCCAGTCGCCGGCGACGATGACCGGCGCGCGCTGGAGATCGCCTTTCGCCGCATCGGCCGCCGCCGAGAGATAGGCGTTGCGGTCGCGCCACTGCCAGAGCCGGCGCGGCGTCTCTGGATGGAAGGCATAGAGGAAGAGCGGCTTGCCGCGCATGTCGAGCTCGAGCCGCAGCGGCTGCTTGTAGGCCTTGGGCTCGGTGAAGGCGCGCTTCAACTCGGTTTCTGCGCGGATCGGCAGGGTGGAATAGACCTTGATACTGTCGCGCGACAGGGCTTCCGCCCCACTCTCGTAGGGAAAGAGCCCGGCCGTGGAAAGGGCTGCCGCCCAGCGCCCTGTGGTTTCCTGCAGGACGACGATATCGGGCTTTTCCCGCCGCAACAGATCGATGAAAACGGCGGGATCTTCCGGGTTCTGCACGAAGAGATTGGCGGTCAACACCTTCAAGCCGTTGCCGGCCGCGGAGGGGCGGGCGGTTGGCACGTCGAAGGCGGGAATGAGGGCGACGGCAAGGCCCGCAAGCGCAATCACGATCGCCTTCACCCGCCGCGTGACAAGTGCCGCAACGACCAGCAGCACGCCTGACGCCACAACATAGGGCCAGGCGAAGGTGAGCAGATCGACAAGCCAGAACCGGTCGGCGGCAAGCACCACGATGCTGACGGCAAAGAGATAGGCGATGACGCCCGGCAGGACGAGGACACGGTAAGCCATGGTAATCGGCCCCCGGCGCGGCGCTGTCAGCATCGACTGTTCCCTCTGCATCACGGAATTCGGTTCAGCGCGATTCCCGTAACGGGAGGCTAGCATGTAGCCTGTGCATCCATGCGCTGCAATGACAAGGTGCCACTGAGCGACCGCTAGGAAAGGCTCTCCTGCACAGGTGCCCTGCTTATCCCGTTCCCGGTGAAGGGGGTGATAAGGGCGCTATCAGATGGGATATATCCGCCCATTCCGGGTTCAACGCTTCGATAAAGCCGATCTTCCTTTGCCTAGGCCATTTCTGAATGGCCTTTTGCCGCAAGAGCGCATCCTCGAACGTGTCGTATATCGCGTACCAGACGAGTGTTTCCATCTGGTGCTCAGGTGTTGCGCCGCGCAGGGATTTCTTCCGGCGCTCGCTAAGGATGTCTGGGAGGTCGGTATCTACCCTGACGATGAGGGCGTTGCGGGGTGGTGAAGAGACGATGTAAACGTAGGACTTATGCTTGAGCTCTTGATCGCCGCCCTCCGAAAAGCCGCTGGGCGATAGACGCTGCCTTTCTGCACGGACTGCCTCGATGAGCTTGATGTCCGCACGTATTGCCGCTTCGTCGAACTGCATGTCATCCAATACGTCATGCTCTTCGTCCGGTGGGAGCGTCATTCCATGTTGCATTGCATTTTCAAGGCACAAACCCTTGCTAGGAAACAATAACATCGATCGCCCGATCTTTTTGCCCCGGCGATCGTAAAGCTCCCAACACCAACCCAGGTCGGTCTTGAAGACGCGCAATCCTTCGGTGAAATTTCCCCTCTTTTCGGGCATGGCCTCTCCGCTTCCAATGACTCGCGCAATGGTGGCGATAGGTTGATCGACTGAGGAATTATGTCAAGACAATCAAGGTGATAATTCTTTTGTGTCCTGGATGTTGAGGCTCTGGATCGGTTGTACTAAGCGGCGAATACCCCTCATTTTTATTTACTGAAAGTGTAAAATATACACGTATTGATTGATTTTTGTCCTTTGAGATAGGTAAGGTCATACAAAAAAATACCCCGGCGATTGCCGGGGTATTCATGACGGTTTCGGAAGGTTCCTGGGGCCTCAGCTGCACCCGCTCGTCGCACCACAGGTATCGCACTTCTCGCAGGTGCCGTTGCGCACCATCGTGAAGTTTTGGCACTCCGAGCACATGTTGCCCGTGTAGCCCTGGGCGATGGAGCGCATGCGGCGTTCGTTTTCGAGCTTCTTGGCGTCGGCCTTGGCGCTTGCGGCTTCGGCGGCGGCCTTGTCGGAGAAGAGGGCGGTGATGCCTTCTGCTTCCTCGGCAGCGTCGTCGGCCATTTCCTCGGCCAGTTCGGCGGCGCGTTCCTCGTAATCGCGCTTGAAGGCGACGATTTCGTGGGTGCTGGCAGCGACGGTCGGCTCCAGCTTGCGGGCGGTGTTGCCAGCAAACGCTGTCACGTTACCCGTCGAGGCTGCCTTGGCGGGGGCGGCGGTGGCGGCACCCTTCGGCTCGGAGAGCTGACGCTCGGTCTGGCCGCCCTGGATGAGCGTCGGCTTGTGGCCACGCGTCCAGCCGGTCGAGAATGGGTTGGTCTTGCCTTCCTGGATGCCCTTGCCAAGCGCGGTGTTCGAGAAGTCCGACTGGTCGACATGCGCAAGGTCGTGACGGCCGAGATAAGAGACGGCAAGCTCGCGGAAGACGTAGTCGAGGATCGACGTGGCGTTCTTGATCGCGTCGTTGCCCTGAACCATGCCGGCCGGCTCGAACTTGGTGAAGGTAAAGGCCTCCACATATTCTTCGAGCGGCACGCCGTACTGGAGACCCAGTGAGATGGCGATGGCAAAGTTGTTCATCATCGCACGGAAGGCCGCACCTTCCTTGTGCATGTCGATGAAGATCTCGCCGAGGCGGCCATCACCGAATTCGCCGGTGCGCAGATAGACCTTGTGCCCGCCGACGACGGCCTTCTGGGTATAGCCCTGGCGGCGGTTCGGCAGCTTCTCACGGTCGCGCACGACGCGCTCGATGATACGCTCGACGATCTTTTCGGTGACCGTGACCGCCTGGGCGGCGGCGGGGGCCGCGACCAGCGCCTCGATCGCATCGTCCTCGTCCTCTTCGTCCTCGATCAGCGAGGCATTGAGCGGCTGGGAGAGCTTGGAACCGTCGCGGTAGAGGGCGTTGGCCTTCAGCGCGAGCTTCCAGGAGAGCATGTAGGCGTTCTTGCAATCCTCGACGGTCGCCTCGTTCGGCATGTTGATCGTCTTGGAAATGGCGCCCGAGATGAACGGCTGGGCGGCCGCCATCATGCGGATGTGGCTTTCGACCGAAAGGTAACGCTTGCCGATCTTGCCGCAGGGATTGGCGCAATCGAACACGGCGAGATGTTCGGCCTTGAGGAAGGGCGCGCCTTCCAGCGTCATTGCACCGCAGACGTGGATGTTGGCGGCTTCGATTTCCTTCTTCGAGAAGCCGATATGCTCCAGGAGGTTGAAGGACATGTCGGAGAGCTGGGCGTCCGAAACCTTCAGCACGTCCTTCAGGAAGTCGGCGCCGAGCGTCCACTGGTTGAAGGCGAACTTGATGTCGAAGGCGGACTTCAGGCCGGCGTTGACGGCTTCGATCTTCTCGTCGGTGAAGCCCTTGGCCTTCAGCGAGCCGGGGTTGACGCTCGGTGCCTGGTTGAAGTTGCCATGGCCGACCGCATAGGCCTCGATCTCGGCGATCTGGCTTTCCGAGTAGCCGAGCGTGCGCAGCGCTTCCGGTACGGCGCGGTTGATGATCTTGAAGTAGCCGCCGCCGGCGAGCTTCTTGAACTTCACCAGAGCGAAGTCGGGCTCGATGCCGGTCGTGTCGCAGTCCATGACGAGGCCGATCGTGCCGGTCGGCGCGATAACCGTCGTCTGGGCGTTGCGGTAGCCGTGCTTTTCGCCGAGTGCGACGGCCTTGTCCCAGGCGGCCTTGGCATGGACGATCAGGGTCTGGTCCGGGCACTCGTCGTGGACGAGGGCGACGGGGTTGACCGAGAGGGCCTCATATCCGGTGGTCTCGCCATAGGCGGCGCGGCGATGGTTGCGCATGACGCGCAGCATGTTGTCACGGTTCGGCTCGAAATTCGGGAACGGGCCGAGCTCGCTCGCCATTTCGGCAGACGTCGCATAGGACACGCCCGTCATGATGGCGGTCAGCGCGCCGGCGATGGCGCGGCCTTCCGTCGAGTCGTACGGGATGCCGGAGGACATCAAGAGGCCGCCGATATTGGCGTAGCCGAGGCCGAGCGTGCGGTATTCGTAGGAGCGCTCGGCGATCTGGCGCGAGGGGAACTGCGCCATCATCACGGAAACTTCGAGCACGACGGTCCACAGGCGCACGGCATGTTCATAGTCGGCAATGTTGATGTTCTTCGTGGCCGCATCCTTGAACTGAAGCAGGTTCAGCGAGGCGAGGTTGCAGGCCGTGTCGTCGAGGAACATGTATTCCGAGCACGGGTTGGAGGCGCGGATCGGGCCTTCGGCCGGCGAGGTGTGCCAGTCGTTCATCGTCGTGTTGAAGTGCAGGCCCGGATCGGCCGATGCCCAGGCGGCGTAGGAGATCTGCTCCCAGAGGTCGCGAGCCTTCAGCGTCTTCATGACCTTGCCGTCCTTACGGGCGGTCAGGTTCCAGTCACCGTCATTCTCGACGGCACGCAGGAAGTCGTCCTTCAGTGAGACGGAGTTGTTGGAGTTCTGGCCGGAGACGGTGAGGTAGGCTTCCGAATCCCAGTCGGTGTCGTAGGTCTTGAACTCGAGGTCCTTGTAGCCCTGCTTGGCGAACTGGATGACGCGCTTGATGTAGTTTTCCGGAACCTGGCTCTTCTTGGCAGCGCGGATTTCGCGCTTGAGGGCCGGATTTTCCGCCGGGTCATAGCAACGGTCGCCTTCGGCCGAGCAATTGACGCAGGCCTTCATGATGGCCTTGAGGTGGCCGGCGACGATCTTCGAGCCGGTGACGAGGGCCGCCACCTTCTGCTCTTCCTTGACCTTCCAGTTGATATAGGCCTCGATATCCGGGTGATCGATATCCACCACCACCATCTTGGCCGCACGGCGCGTCGTGCCGCCCGACTTGATGGCGCCGGCGGCGCGGTCGCCGATCTTCAAGAAGCTCATCAGGCCGGAGGAACGGCCGCCGCCCGAAAGCTTTTCGCCTTCGCCGCGCAGATGCGAGAAGTTGGAGCCGGTGCCGGAGCCGTATTTGAAGAGGCGGGCTTCCCGCACCCACAGGTCCATAATGCCGTTTTCGTTGACGAGATCGTCTTCAACCGACTGGATGAAGCAGGCATGCGGCTGGGGATGTTCGTAGGACGATTTGGACTTGGTCAGCTTGCCGGTGAAGGGGTCGACATAGAAGTGGCCCTGGCCGGGGCCGTCGATGCCATAGGCCCAGTGCAGGCCGGTGTTGAACCACTGTGGGCTATTCGGGGCGACGCGCTGGGTGGCGAGCATATAGGCAAGCTCGTCCTTGAAGGCAGCAGCGTCTTCTTCCGATGCGAAATACTTGCCCTTCCAGCCCCAGTAGGTCCAGGTGCCGGCGAGACGGTCGAAGACCTGACGGGCATCGGTTTCCGAGCCGAAGCGCTCACCCTCGGGGAGCTTCGCCAGAGCGTCGGTGTCGGGCACGGAGCGCCACAGGAAGGAGGGAACGTCGTTCTCCTCGACCTTCTTCAGGCGCGCGGGCACGCCGGCCTTGCGGAAGTACTTCTGGGCGAGGATGTCGGCCGCGACCTGAGAGAACTGTGCGGGCACGTCGATATCGGCGAGGCGGAAGACGATGGAGCCATCCGGGTTCTTGATCTCGCTGGTGGCCTTGCGGAATTCTATCTCCGCATAGGCCGACTGGCCGGGTTTGGTGAAACGACGTTCTATGCGCATGTCCGTTGTCCTCTTCTGCCGCATCCTGCCTTCAAGCCAGGGCGCAATTATCCCCGTCCGGCCACGACATGACTCGCAGCCAGCCTCGATGTTCCAATCCGTTTGGAAATCCCGATCGATCTCGGGATCCTGTATCTTGCGGTGAGTTTAGCTGCAAACACTAAATATAGTATCAACAGCTTCTTCTTTCCAGTCCCATGGATCGCAATGACGCTTCAGGAAATCCTGCGCAAACACCCTCGTGCAGCGAGCGGATCATCCACCCGGCCACATGCGCATGGAACGCGATTTCGTGATGAGAACCGACCTCGTAACAATACGGTTCAGCCGCCGCCGCAACTTGGATTTCATTAACCTCATCAGGCCGATTCTCGTCAAGGGCTGGTTTGTGAACGAAGTTTGAACCCTATATCTTGTGCCTGCTGCCTGTGGAAAATGGGGACAGCACGGGATGCCTGAAAAATCAGCGGCTTCCGGGCGAAAGGTGAGGTGGCGAGCCACGCCGTTGTGGAAAAGCGAAAAAAATCACGGGTGAAAATGCGGGTTTTTTTTACACCCCGACTTCAAGCAATAGCCAAGGAAGGTGACTTGTGATCCGTGGATAAAGTGATTCTCGTCCGTGGCGTCAGAGCGCGTCCAGATTAACGCCCACGGTGATGGCGCCGATGATTTCTCCATTACCGGGATCGCGGATGGGAAGGCTCGCCTGCGACTGCATGAGCTGAGTCGATTCGTCTCGCTCCGCCTCCTCGATATGCACCAGCCCTGCACCAAAACTCTTCAGCCATTTGGTCTCGTCGCCCTGCCAGTAGTCGGAGGTGATGTCGCTCTGACCGACATTGAGGCCGCGATTGTCCATGACGAAGATTTCGGTGATCAGCCCTTCGGTCGCACGCTGCTGGCCCTTCAGGTAGAGCGACAGCGGGTTGGAGAGTGCCGCGTCGATCAATGGTCGCTTGGCGCTCAAGAGTTCGGCGCGCCAGCGTGCATCGAAATCTTGGATGTCCGCCTGGCTCAAACGGGAATGAAGCGCATTCTGGGCGATGACGGCATTGATGATGGCAGGCTCGGTCAGCCAAGGGCGCACATTGGCTTCGACATAGTCGGCGACGGCGGTGATGCGAATATCCTGCTGCGCGTCCACCGGTGCAGCCGGGAGCAGCGCGATGACAAGGGCCGCCGCCAATGCCGGCGATTGATAGGGCATGACTGTTCCGCGCCTCCCATCACCGATCCGATCGGCGAACATAAGGACTATCTTTTGCAGGCATTGCGGAAAGATTAAGCCGGCGGAGTGCTGCGCGCACTCCGCCGGCTTTTCACGAAAATTTGTCAAATCAGGACGTTGCGGCGCAACCTTCGATCGATTTACCGCAGTTTTGCGGCACGTCAGCCGCGCGTGCCCTTGGCGATCGGCTCCTGATAGGTGAAGCCCATGTCCCAGGGGAAATAGATCCAGGTGTCCTGGCTGACCTCGGTGACGAAAGTATCGACCAGTGGACGACCCTTCGGCTTTGCATAGACCGCGGCGAAGTGCGCCTTCGGCAGCATGGCGCGCACCTGGGCGGCGGTCTTGCCGGTGTCGGTGAGGTCGTCGACGATGAGGATGCCTTCACCGCCATGCTGGGTCAGCTCCGGCGAGATGCCCTTGAGGACATGCATGTCGCCCTGCGAGACATAGTCGTGATAGGAGGCGACGCAGACCGTCTCGATGAGGCGGATGTTCAGCTCGCGCGAAATGACGGCGGCTGGGACGAGACCGCCGCGGGTGATGCAAACGATCGCCTTCCATTCACGGTCGCCATCGGCCAGCCGCCAGGCAAGCGCCCGTGCATCGCGGTGGAACTGGTCCCAGGATACGGGAAAGGCTTTGTCGGGCAGCGACATGGCGGGACTCCTGCTAGGCGGAAAAAGAAGATTCCTCTTTTCTAATCCACTTCGCTGGTCAAGAAAATGATCGCCCGGTCATGCAAGCCGGGCGATCCACAGGCAAGTCCGCCTACCGCGACATCAGCACCGGCACACGCGCGCCGCGCATCATGGCGCTGGTGACGCCGCCGAACAGGCGCTGGCGCAACCGCGAATGGCTGTAGGCGCCCATGACGATGAGGCCGGCATCGATATCCGTGGCCCGGCGGTTCAGTGTTTCGGCAACCGAATGATGGGTCGACGATGCGGACGCGGTGGAAATCTTCACGCCGTGACGGGAAAGCGTGGCAGCCAGTTCCGCACCGCAGAAATCGGCCGACTGCATGCCGTTGTCGGGTGGATCAATGGTGAAGATCTCGACTTCCTTAGCGGCCGTCAGGAAGGGCAGGGCGTCGAAGGCGGCGCGCGTCGCCTCACGCGAGCCGTTCCAGGCGAGCAGCACACGATCGATCGGTTCCGGGCCGGCCGGCACGTTAGAGACGAGATAGACCGGCCGCCCGCTCTCATACAGCAGGTCCTCGATATCCTCGCGGGCTGGGCCATCGAGATCGGGATCGAATTGGCCGGCAAGCACGATATCGGCCGCACGCGCACTGTCGATCACACCGGCCGAGGCATAGCCGGCTGAACCGGTGAAGAGCCGCCACTCATAGGAGATGTCGTCGCGTTCGCAGCGCGAGCGGAACGCCTGCTCGACGGTCCGGGATTGCTCGCGGGCGCGTTCCTGGAGCTGGAGCACGGCGTTGGGATCCGGATATTCCATCGGCGCGATCAGCGTCACGACGACGGGCGCTTCAGCGTGGATACCGATGACATGCCCACCCGTGCGGCGCGCAAGCGCCAGCGCGTGATCCGTGACTTTTCCGGCGTCCTCAGTGGCGCTCAACACCGCCACGATGGTCTTGTAGGTCATTTCGGCCTCCTGTCTGGTTCTGCGCCAGCATCCCCTCGCCAAGACCGGAAAACCTTGATCAGGATCAAGACACGGCCTTGGCTGTGGCGATTTCGGCGATCATCGCCATGATATCACGTTCGGCCGCTTCCGCCGGTGCTTCCTCGCGGCTGCGGATGACGATTTCCGTCGAAAACCGATTCTCCGAAAAGCGCGGATAGGAGCCAATGCTGGTGTCCGGATGGTTTTTCTGAATCGCCGCCAGCGCGCTGCCGATGTCGCCTTCGCCGAAGGGCGAGGCGACGGAGCGAGAGAGCATCGGCTTGCCGCCCGCGAGCTGCGGCACAACGGTGCCGAGCATGGCGGTAAAAACCTGCGGCACGCCGGCCATCACATAGACATTGCCGATATGGAAGCCCGGCGCGGTGGAGACGGCATTTTCGATATGGACAGCGCCCTCGGGCATGCGCGCCATGCGCTGGCGGGCTTCGTTAAACTCCACGCCGCGCTTCTCATACATCGCGCCGAGCAGCTGCATGGCAAGCGGATCGTGCAGGCAGGGCACGCCGAAGGCCTTGGAGATCGCATCCGCCGTGATGTCATCATGGGTCGGGCCGATGCCGCCGGACGTGAAGACATAGGTGTAGCGAGCGCGTAGCGCATTCAGCGCCGCGACGATATCGTCCTCCTCGTCGCCGACGATACGAACCTCCTTGAGGTCGATGCCGGCGAGGAAAAGCATGTCGGCAAGTTGGCCGATATTCTTGTCCTTGGTGCGCCCGGAGAGCAGTTCGTCGCCGATGGCGAGCATGGCGGCGGTGGCGATCGCAGTGGAACTCATGGGTGCTTCCTGGATTTCGTAAGAAATGCCGACCGATCAGGCAGGCATTGTCAATGGCAGGTGAACAGTCTGTCGACCGGGCAGCTTCTGACGCCGCTCACCCAAAGTGCTACATCCAAGCCGACGCCGCGATCAAGCGGAAAGCCTTTTCGAACAGGAGACGACAATGGCGAAAGTACTGGTTCTCTATTATTCGGCCTACGGCCATATCGAAGCGATGGCCTATGCGGTCGCGGAAGGTGCGAAGTCGGCCGGTGCCGACGTGACCGTCAAGCGCGTTCCGGAACTGGTATCGGAAGAGGTCGCCAAGGCTTCCTACTACAAGATGGACCAAAAGGCCGAGATCGCCAAGGTAGAGGAACTGGCCGACTACGACGCCATTATCGTCGGCGCAGGTACGCGTTTCGGCACGGTCGCCTCGCAGATGCGCAATTTCTGGGACCAGACGGGTGGCCTGTGGGCTGCCGGCAAGCTGGTCGGCAAGGTCGGCTCGGTCTTCACGTCGTCCGCCACCCAGCACGGCGGCCAGGAATCGACCATCCTCGGCTTCATCCCGACGCTCCTGCACCACGGCCTCGTCGTCGCCGGCCTGCCGTATGCCTTCCAGGGCCAGATGGGTGTGGACGAAATCAAGGGCGGTTCGCCCTACGGCGCTTCCACGATCACCGACGGCGACGGCTCGCGCCAGCCTTCGCAGGTCGAACTCGACGCCGCCCGCTTCCAGGGCGCTCATGTCGCCAAGCTCGCGGCAAAGCTTTCGGCCTGACGTTCTCCTGAAACGTCGCTGAAAAAGAGGGTGCGGCCAGCGTCAGGGGCCGCACCCTTTTTTATTGTTTGAAAACGGGTGTGTCTCCGTCGGCCACTTGATCCCGATGATCGCGTCGGCTACCCACTGTTGCCATGCGGGCGTGGCGAAACTGGTAGACGCAAGAGACTTAAAATCTCTCGGCCTTGGCTGTGCGGGTTCGATCCCCGCCGCCCGCACCAGTTTCCAGACTCTCAGGAAATTACTTGGTCGGCTTCACCAGTGAGATGACGCGCGGCTTGGAGGGGGCGTCGAGCCATTCGATCCAGGTGTCGCGTTCCTCGATTGTATCGAAGAAGCGCCAGAGCTTGAATTCGTCGTCGGTGGTTTCGAGCATTTCGCCGATGGAGACGAGTTCCATAGGCAGCGTCACCTCGTTGCCGTCATAGCGGATGAAGTAGATGCCTTCGGCGGCAAGCCGGATGACCTGGCCGGTGCCGTAGCTGCCATCGGGATCGTCGACGGTGAAATACATGCCGGTCAGCGTGTCGAAAACTTTGTCGTTCATGGGGTCCAGTGCAGTTCTGAAAAGCGCGTGGTTTCGCCGTCTTGATGGACCCACAACAGGGGTTCGTCAATCCGCAGGCCTAAGGGGCGGGGCTGAAATCGCCATCTGCGCGCGGAGGATAAAAATCCCCCGCGCTACAGAATCAGCCGAAGGCGTTGAACACGAGATAGAACAGCGCCGAAATTGCGGCCGCCGAGGGCAGGGTGATGATCCAGGCCCAGACGATGTTGCCGGCAAGGCCCCAGCGCACGGCCGAGACGCGGCGGGCGGCACCCACGCCGATGATGGCGCCGGTGATCGTGTGGGTGGTCGAGACCGGGATGCCGAGCCAAGTGGCGCCAAACAGGGTGAGCGCGCCACCGGTCTCCGCGCAAAAACCCTGCATCGGGTTGAGGCGGGTGATCTTCGAGCCCATCGTGTGCACGATGCGCCAGCCGCCCATCAGCGTGCCGAGCGCCATGGCGGCCTGGCAGGAGATGACGACCCAGAAGGGCACGTAGAATTCGCCGCCGAGATAGCCCTGCGAATAGAGCAGCACGGCGATGATGCCCATCGTCTTCTGCGCATCGTTGCCGCCATGGCCCAGCGAATAGAGCGAGGCGGAGATGAACTGCATGACGCGGAAGGTGCGGTCGACGGCGAACGGCGTCTGACGCCTGAAGAGCCAGGAGACGATGAGCACGAGGATGAGCGCCAATACGAAGCCGATCATCGGCGACAGGAAGATGGCACTCGCCGTCTTGATGAGACCGCTCCAGACGACGGCGCTGAAGCCGGTCTTGGCAAGGCCGGCGCCGACGAGGCCGCCGATCAGGGCATGCGACGAGCTCGAGGGGATGCCGAAGATCCAGGTGACGACGTTCCAGATAATCGCACCCATCAGCGCCGCGAAGATGACGAGCGGGCTGACGATGCCGGGATCGATGATGCCCTTGCCCAGCGTTTCGGCGACATGCAGGCCGAAGAACAGGAAAGCGATGAAGTTGAAGAACGCCGCCCACATGACGGCATATTGCGGGCGCAGGACGCGCGTCGAGACGATCGTGGCGATCGAATTTGCCGCATCGTGCAGGCCGTTCAGGAAATCGAACAGCAACGCGATGCCGACGAGCGCGATCAGCAGCGGAAGGGCGAGGGTCGCGTCCATCAGACGTTCTCGATCACGATACCGCTGATTTCGTCCGCCACGTCCTCGAAGCGGTCGACGACCTTTTCGAGTTCGGCATAAATCTCGCTGCCGATGATATAGGCCATCGGGTCGGACTTGCCGAATTCCTTGAACAGCGCCTTCACGCCCTGATCGTGCAGCTCGTCCGAGCGCCCTTCGACGCGGGTGACTTCCTGGGCGATCGCGCTGAGGCGGTCGGCATGCACGCCGACCTTGTCGAGCAGCGGGATGGCCTCGGCGATGAGATGGGCGGCCTTGACGACGGTGGCGCCCATTTCCTGCATGCCGGGCTGGAAGCTCGTCTGCTCGTAGAGGCGGATGGTCTTGACCATCTTGTGCATCATGTCGATGGCGTCGTCCATCGACTGGATCAGGTCCTTGATGTCGCCGCGGTCGAAGGGCGTGATGAAGCTGCGGCGCACGGCAAGCAGGACCTCGGCCGTGATGGCGTCGGCCTCGTTTTCCAGCGCGACGATGCGGTTGCAGTGTTTTTCCATATCCGGCCCGCCGGCCAGAAGCGCCTGCAGAGCCTCGGCGGCGCCGACGACGGTGCGGGAATGCTGCTCGAAGAGATCGAAGAAACGGTCTTCACGCGGCATGAGTTTGCGAAACAGCGAAAGCATGGATGCCCCTTACCTGGCTGGGGTTGTCATGCGGCTGTCATAATTGAGCGAGCACGCGCTGGAAAGCGCTGATTCGCCGCTTGTCACAATTCTCTTGGCGTTCGGTAAACGCCTATTGGACTATCTTGAACGGCTGTTCGCTGATGGCGACGGCACCACTGGCGGCATCGCGGAAGCGGTATCGCAGGACGTAGTCGCCCGCTGGAGGGCCGCTGAGGTTAAGTGTCAGCTTGGCGAAGATCTCCTGGTTGCGGACGGTTCCTTTGAAATCGAACGAGCCGAAGGCCTTTTGCTCGGCAAGCACGATTCCCTTGGGGTCGAGGAGCTCCAGATCGACGGTGAAATGCGATTCGAGCGCGCCGTCCTTGCCGGGCCGCCAGGTCAGACCCACAGGCTCGACATACGAGATCAGCGCTTCGCCGGCCTTGAAACTGGCCTCCGGGCGCGCGGTGAACATCCCGTAGCCCTCGGGTGGGGCGGAGACGAAGACCGCTTTGCCGATGGAGAAGGGCAGCGTGGCGGCAAACGCGCCATAGGCGTCGCGGATTGTATTGTGCGCGCCGACCGTATCGCCGGCGGCGGCCTGTTCCTCGGCCTTCTTCGCCGCATCGGCAAGCGGTCCGGCAAATGCGGGCGCCGGTATTAGCGCAGCGATAAACAGCATGCGCAACAGGGACTTCGACACGACCATACACTCAACCTCCAGCCGGATGGCCGCAGGATGCGAATAAGCGTGACAACAGTCAACTCTTCCAGAAGAGTGGGGTTAATATGACGAGCACCGTGAGGATTTCCAGGCGTCCGAGCAGCATGAGCAAAGAGAGCAGATAGAGCGCCGCATCGTGGAACCCCGCGAACGTGCCGGCGGGGCCGATAGCCTGCGTCACGCCAGGGCCGACATTGGAAAGCGAAGTCGCTGCCGCGGAGAGCGCCGTCAACACGTCGTAGCCCATGAGACTAAGCGCGATCGCTGCGAAGGCCGAGATCGCCACATAGGTGATGAAGAAAAGGAAGACGCTGCGCTGGAGATCGGCATCGACGGTCATCGGCCCGTAGCGCACGGCGTGGATGCCGTCGGGATAGATCAGGCGGTAGAGGCCGGTGCGGATGAAGTTGAAGAGGATGATGAGGCGATAGGCCTTCAGGCCGCCGGCCGTCGAGCCCGAGCAGCCACCCATGAAGGTCGCGACGAAGGCGAGCGCCACGATGAAATGGCCCCATTGGGTATAGTCGTCGCTGGCAAAACCGGTCGTCGAGAGGATCGAGGAGACGGTGAAGAAAGAATGCGCCAGCGCCTGATGGAAATCGACGCCGTTCTGCAGGCGCTGGAAGACGCTGGCCGCGATGGCGAAGAGAGCGAGATAACCGAGAAAAACGCGGATCTGCGGGTCACGCCACGCGTCGATGCGCCCGCGCACGACGAAGAGGATCAGCACGGAGAAGGGCAGGCTCGACAGCGTCATGAAGAAAGTTGCGGCCCAGAGCAAAGGCAGGCTCTTGAAGTAGCCGAAGGAGGCGTCGTGGGTGGAAAGCCCGCCGGTCGCGACCGTCGACATGGCGTGGTTCAGCGCATCGAAGCGGCTCATGCCGAGCGCGGCATAGACGACGGCGCAGATCAGCGTGATCGCCACATAAATGGCGAGGAAGGCGCGCGTGTAACTTGCGATGCGCGCGAAGGGCTTGTCGGCGGTATCGGAGGATTCGAGCTTGAAGAACGACATGCCGCCGACGCGCAGATACGGCATGATGAAGAGGCCGAGCGCCAGAATCCCGACGCCGCCGAGCCAGTGTAGCAGCGAGCGCCACATCAGGACGCCGGGCGGCGCATGATCGAGACCGACGATAACGGTGGAACCGGTTGTGCTGATCGCCGAGACCGATTCGAAGAAGGCTTGCGCGAAGGTTAGGTCGAGCGACGACAGCCAGAGCGGGATCGCGCCGATGACGCTGCCCGAGAGCCAGAGCATGTTGACGACAAGAAAGCCCATGCGCTTGTTGAAGGGCGGCGGGCCGGCGCGGGTGGCCGCCGCCGTCGCCAGCGACAGCGCGCCGGTGAAGAACGCCGAGAGGAAGAAGATTTCCGAGTCGGGGTGCCCATAATAGACGTCGATCAACGCGGGCAGCAGCATCGCGACCGAAAGATAGATGCCACTGATGGCGGCGATATTGATGGCGGACCGGAAGATGGTGGCGTTCACGGGTGTCCTGCGTGCCGGCTGGGCTCAAGTTGGTCTCGAAAGGCCGCGCGGCCGGGACGGGTGGTGTCCGTCGCTGCGATATGCAATAGCGTTTGCATCGCCCAAACTCAAGGATAGGCTACTCTGCCACCCTGAGAGCGTTGAAAGGTTTGAAGAATGATCGGCTTGTGGTGCCTCTGTCCCTGCCTGTGAAGGTGCGGCATGCCGTTTTGAACCTGAACCCTTTTGTAGACGGACCATTAGCATGAAATCCGATGTTGACTCGGCCATGGAGGCCTTGCGCGGTCTTTTCCCCGAAACGCCGCTCCAGCTGAACGAGCACCTTTCCGCCCGCTACGGCGCCGAGATCTACCTGAAGCGCGAAGACCTTTCGCCGGTGCGATCCTACAAGATCCGTGGCGCCTTTAATTTCTTCCGCAAAGTTCTGGCGGAGGAAAGCGCACCACGCAGCTTCGTCTGCGCCTCGGCCGGCAATCACGCGCAGGGCTTTGCCTTCGTCTGCCGCCATTTCGGCGTGCCAGGCGTGGTGTTCATGCCGGTGACGACGCCGCAGCAGAAGATCGACAAGACGCGCATGTTTGGCGGCGAATTCGTCACGATCAAGCTGGTCGGTGACTTCTTCGACCAGTGCTACAAGGCCGCACGCGACCATGCGGAAGCGACCGGTTCGCTGATGGTGCCGCCTTTTGACCATGCCGACATCATCGAGGGCCAGGCGACGGTGGCGGCGGAAATCGTCGAACAGCTTGGCGACGGCAAGTTGCCGGATCTTGTGGTTCTGCCGGTCGGCGGCGGTGGCCTCGCGTCCGGCGTTACGGGCTATTTCGACGGCACGATCGGGCCGTCCAACTTCTTGTTCTGCGAGCCATCAGGCGCGCCAAGCCTCAAGCGCAGCCTCGAAAGTGGCGCGGTGGTGACGCTCGAAACGGTCGACAACTTCGTCGACGGTGCCGCCGTCGGCCAGATCGGCGCACTGAATTTCTCGGCTCTCCGCCGGTTCTCGGCCGATCAGGTCATGCTTCTGTCGGAAAACGCGATTTGTGTGACCATGGTGGACATGCTGAACGTCGAGGGCGTGGTGCTGGAGCCGGCCGGTGCACTGTCGCTGGCGGCGCTGGAGGAACTGGGCCGCGAAAAGCTGGAGGGCAAGACGGTCGTCGCCGTCGTCTCCGGCGGCAATTTCGATTTCGAGCGGCTGCCCGATGTCAAGGAACGCGCGATGCGCCACAAGGGGCTGAAGAAATACTTCATCCTGCGCCTCGCGCAGCGCCCCGGCGCGCTTCGCGATTTCCTCAACCTGCTCGGGCCGGATGACGATATCGCCCGCTTCGAATATTTGAAGAAATCCGCGCGCAATTTCGGCTCGATCCTCATCGGCCTTGAAACCAAGTCGCCCGAGAATTTCGTGGCGCTCAAGAAGGCCTTCGACGGCGCGGGCATGGGCTATCAGGACATCACCGAGAACGAAATTCTCGCAAATCTTATTATTTAGGGACTGGCATGGATGGGCGCGCTCGCCTCTTGGAGGGCGTGCCGGCCTGTGTTAGCAATCGGCCATGGCTTCTTTCTTTTCAAAACTCTTTGGTCGCGGCGGCGATACGGCAACTCCGTCAAAATTGGCGGAGGAAACCGAGGCTTACAACGACCTCACCCTTGTCGCAGCGCCCATTCCTGAAGGCGGCCAGTATCGCCTAGCCGGGCGGATCGAAAAGCGCGACGGCGATCGGGTGCTGACCCGCAGCTTCATTCGCGCCGATCTGTTCTCCTCACGGGATGACACGGTCGCTTCGACCTTCCGCAAGGCAAAGCAGATTGCCGATCAGCACGGCGTCTCCCTGTTCAGCGACGGTGTGGACAGCCGACAGGTTTGATCCTGCTCGATAAAGCTGTTTTAGCCAATAAAAGTCATACAAAAAGTGCCGGGACGCTGGAGTACTGGCGCGAATGGCTGTATCCGCAGCACAAGTGACTTGTTGCAACTATGCCGGTGTTGTTAGCTGCCGGCAGTCGACGAATTCTGCGGATCGATCATGGGTACTGAAAATCTGATCCTGCTTCTCATCGAGGCCGGGTTCTATTTCGTCTTCATGGTGGGCCTGCTGCATCTGCGCCATCAACTCGGCATCGGCGTCTTCGTCGCAGCGCTCGGCGTGATGCACTTCCTCGAGACCTATCTTGCCGCCGTCTTCTATATCGAGCTGCCCTTCGGCGTGATTTCGCCGGGCTCTTCGGTTCTGTTTTCCGGCAAGCTGATGATGATCCTTCTTCTCTATGTGAAGGAGGATGCCGCCGTCGTGCGCGCCCCGATCTACGGGTTGCTTGCCGGCAATTTCCTGACGGTGGGCCTCAGTTTCTTCCTGCGTCATCACCAAACGATCGGCGCCGTGCCAGGCCGCATCGCCGATCTGGCCTTCATCGACGAGATGGGCTGGTTGATGCTTTGGGGCACAATGCTGCTCTATGTCGATGCGCTCGCCATCATCCTGCTCTATGAGCGCTTAGGACGTGTCTTCAAGAAGAGCACGGCGCTGCGCTTCTTCGTGTCGGGCGTGTTCGTGCTCACCTTCGACCAGATCGGCTTCTATTCCGCGCTACATCTCCTGAACGGTGCGCCGATCGCTGTCTTCTGGGGCGGCTGGATCGCCAAGATGCTGGCAGCCTGCGTCTATGCGGTGCTGATCACCGTCTATCTTTATTATTCGCGCATTTCCGCCATCCCCGTCTCGCCGCGGCCGATCGCTGATATCTTCGCCGACCTCACGTTCCGCGAGCGCTACGAGGATTTGCTGGATCGATCCGGCCGTGATGCACTGACTGGCGTCTACGATCGCAGCAGGCTGGAATTCGAGGCGCCGCGCCTGCTTTCGGCCATGTTGGTGGACGGCAAGCCGATGGCGCTGATGATCATCGATGCCGACCACTTCAAGGACGTTAACGACCGGTTCGGCCATCTTGCCGGCGACGGCGTGCTGAAGGACACTGCTTCCTGCCTGCAACGCGCACTGCGGACGAATGACCGTCTCTTCCGCTTCGGCGGGGAAGAATTCGTCGTCATCTGCGGGGATATCGCACCTGTAACTGGAGCTGAGCGGGCCGAAACCCTCCGCCGCGCCGTCGAGACAGAAATCCGCCGGCCGGATGGCGTGCCGGTCACGGTCAGCATCGGCGTCGCCAACAGCTATACCGACGGCACGACGCTGAACGCACTGCTCTCGGCCGCTGACAGCAGGCTCTACGCCGCCAAGAGCGCCGGCCGCAACCGCGTGATATCCGAATAGGCCTGCACCGTTTTTGGGCGCTCGCAGCCTGAAAAATCGTCCGTCACAAAAGGTTCATATGTGCTTCCTATACGGGCAGCAGAGCCTCTCCCATGGACGGATAGCGATCATGTTCGAAGACCACCATCTGAGCCGTATCAAGGCCGAAATCGCCGACAGCTTCGATGAGGAGCTGGAAATGCAGATCGAGGAGGAGCGTCTGGACGAACTCGTTGCCGAGGGCATGTCGGAAGTGCCGGCTCAAACGCTGGAGCGCCGGGTCTACTTCCGCGAGCTTTTCCGTCTCCAGCATGAGTTGGTGAAGCTGCAGGACTGGGTGCAGCACAAGAAGCTTAAGGTCGTCGTTCTCTTCGAAGGGCGTGATTCCGCCGGCAAGGGCGGTGCGATCAAGCGCGTGACGCAGCGTCTCAACCCGCGCGTCTGCCGCGTCGTGGCGCTTCCCGCGCCGACCGAGCGAGAGCGCAATCAATGGTATTTTCAGCGTTATGCCGCCCATCTGCCGAGTGCCGGCGAGATGGTGCTGTTCGATCGCTCCTGGTACAACCGCGCCGGCGTGGAGCGCGTCATGGGTTTCTGCACGTCTGAGGAGCTGGAAGAGTTCTTTCGCTCGGTGCCGGAATTCGAGCGCATGCTGGTGCGCTCCGGTATCATCCTCATCAAATACTGGTTCTCGATCACCGACGAGGAGCAGGAGTTCCGCTTCCGCATGCGCATCCACGATCCTTTGAAGCAGTGGAAGCTCTCGCCGATGGACCTGGAAAGCCGCGTCCACTGGGAAGACTACACCAAGGCCAAGGAAGAGATGCTTTCGCGCACCCATATCCCGGAAGCGCCCTGGTGGATTGTCGAGGCCGTCGACAAGAAGAAGGCCCGCCTCAACTGCATCGCCCATCTTCTGGCGCAGGTGCCTTACGAGGACGTGCCGAAACAGGCGATCGACCTGCCGGAGCGCGTACGCCATGACGACTATATCCGTCATGAGCCACCGGATGAGATGTATGTGCCGGATGTCTACTGAAACCGGCCTCCGCCCTTGAGCCTTCTCGACCAGACGGAGCGGGGCCTCACGCCGGGCCTCGTCGGAGCCTACCGGGCCTCGCCCGGCGGGCCCGTCGTACCTGTAGCAGCGCAGGATATCGAGGCGGTGCTGGCAGCACCTGACGGGTGGGTCTGGCTGCATGTCGATCTCGTTGACCAGCGCACGCAAGCCTGGCTGCCGGGCCGTTGCGCCTTGCCTTCTGCCGCCCGCGCCATCCTCGAAGGCCATGACGAAAGCCTTGTGCTCGGCCATGAGGCAGGAATGACGCATGGCGTCATCGCCGATCTCCAGCAGCAGGAGACCGAACGCGCCTCCACCACAGTGGGGCGGCTGCATTTCGCGCTGACGGAGCGCCTGCTCGTCACCGGGCGGCGCCATCCCGTGGAGGCGGTGAACCGGGTTCGCCGGTCTTTTGCCGAAGGGTTTTGCCCGGCGACGGCCTACGAACTCTTCGAGGCGATCGTCGCGGCTTTCTGCAAGAACACCGCTATCAAGCTGAAGGAGGCTTCGGCCATGCTCGACGCGGTAGAGGATCGGCTTGTCACGGAGCGGCTGAGCGACGAACGCCGAAGCCTCAAGGAGGTCCGTCGTCTCGCCGTATCTTTGCATCGGCCGGTTGCCGGCATGGTGGCGCTGTTCGAGGAGGAGGACCGGGAGGATTGGGCGCTCTCGGACAATGCCCATGCGGTGCTGCGCCGCTTGTCGATGCGGCTTGAACGGCTCGACCGCGAAATCGTCATGGTCAACGACCGCGCGCGCCTGCTGCAGGAGGAAATGGCGGCGGAGCTGGCGGACGAATCGAATCGCAGCCTGAAGGCTATGGCCGTTATGAGTGCTTTGCTGCTGCCAGGTACGCTCGTCGTCGGCGTCTTCGGCATGAACACGGCCGGCCTGCCGTTCAGCGTCGGTGAAACTGGATTCTTCTGGGCGATGATGCTGGGTATCGGTGCAACCGCGCTGTTTTATTGGCTGCTGCGCCGCGCCGGTATCAACCTGCGCTTTTAGATACCGACATTCGGCCGGTCGATGATTTCGCGCAACGCGAAACTCGAATTGATCTTCACCACATGGGGCAGGGCCGACAGCCAGTCGCGGTGGATGCGCTCATAGTCTTCCAGATCCTTGGCGGCGACGCGCAGGATATAGTCGTATTCCCCTGACATCAGGTAGCAGACGAGCACGTTCGGGCAGAGCTTCACCGCCTGCTCGAACTCGGCAAGCGTCTTGGCGAACTGGCCCGAGAGCGAGATGTGCACGATGGCGATCATCTTGTAGTCGAGCGCCTTGGGTGAAACGCGGGCGTGATAGCCGTTGATGACGCCGGATTTTTCCAGAATGTCGAGACGCCGCGAACAGGCCGAGGGCGACAGGCCGACGCGTTCGGCGAGTTCAGCATTCGAAATCCGGCCGTTCTGCTGAATCACCTTCAGGATCGTAGTATCAATCGCATCCAGTTGTGCCATTCGAATTTCTTTCGAAAAAATATCTAATATTCGAAGAATATTCGATTGAGAGCAGTTTCGCAAACGCGCTTTGCAAGGACATTGCGCGCGTCCTCTGGTTCCATTGTGGTCCCCCGCTGGGAGCGCGGGAGATTGCAACGAGACAGGAGAGGAACGCGCATGCGTGTCGGTTGTCCGAAGGAAATCAAGAATCACGAATATCGGGTCGGTCTGACGCCGGGTGCTGTTCGCGAATATGTGGCGCATGGCCACGACGTCATCATCGAAACAAAGGCCGGCGCCGGCATCGGCGCTGATGACGATGCCTACCGCGCCGCCGGCGCGAAGATCGTTGCCACCGCCGCGGATATCTTCCAGAAGTCCGACATGGTGGTGAAGGTCAAGGAACCGCAGCCCTCCGAATGGGCGCAGCTCCGCGACGGACAGATTCTCTACACCTACCTGCATCTCGCGCCCGATCCGGAGCAGACCAAGGGACTGCTGGCCTCCGGCGTCACGGCCATTGCCTACGAGACGGTGACGGATGATCGCGGCGGCCTGCCGCTGCTGGCACCGATGTCCGAGGTTGCCGGCCGTCTCTCCATCCAGGCGGGCGCCACGGCGCTCCAGAAGGCCAATGGCGGCCGCGGCATTCTGCTCGGCGGCGTGCCCGGCGTGCTGCCGGCCAAGGTCGCGATCATCGGCGGCGGCGTTGTCGGCCTGCATGCGGCGAAGATGGCCGCCGGCCTCGGCGCCGACGTCTCCATCCTCGACCGCTCGATCCCGCGCCTGCGCCAGCTCGACGATCTCTTCGGCGGCCGCATCCACACCCGCTATTCGACGATCGACGCGCTGGAAGAGGAAGTCTTCTCCGCCGATCTCGTCGTCGGCGCCGTACTGATCCCCGGTGCTGCCGCGCCAAAACTCGTGACCCGCGAAATGCTCTCGGGCATGAAGAAGGGTGCCGTCATCGTCGACGTCGCCATCGACCAGGGCGGCTGCTTCGAGACCTCGCATGCAACGACCCATTCCGATCCGACCTACGAGGTCGACGGCGTGGTGCACTACTGCGTCGCCAACATGCCGGGCGCCGTGCCGGTCACCTCGGCGCATGCGCTGAACAACGCGACGCTGCACTATGGCCTCCAGCTGGCCGACAAGGGTCTCAAGGCCATTGCCGAAGACCGCCACCTGCGTGCTGGCCTCAATGTGCACAAGGGCCGCGTGACGAACGCTCCGGTGGCCGAAGCCCTCGGCTACGATGCCTTCGCGCCGGAAGCCGTGCTGAACGTCGCCTGATTTTTTCAGATGCGAAACTGAGAAGGCCCGGAGCGATCCGGGCCTTTTTCATGCCCGCTCGACGCGGCACTGGTAACAGTTGTTACGGGCGGAGCGGATATGCAGATAGGCGACATCCTCGCGGTCGAGCAGGTCCTGCGCGTAGGCGGGAATATCGGCGTTCGGCACCACAGAGCCGGTGCCGTAAAGGATGCGGTTTTCCGCGGAATAGCCGCGCACGATATAATCGCGGCTGGTCAGCATCGGCGGCATGTCCGCTGATGGCTGGTGTGCGGCACAGGGCTCGGCATGCAGGAAGATCGGACCGGTCTCCGCATAGGGCTGAAGGGCCGGGAAGGGGCGGTGGGCGAGGATCAGGTAGGGCTCGCCGGCACCGACGAGCCGCAGGCAATGGCGGCAGGGCACACCGTCGCCGTCGGATACCTGCCGTTCCGGTTTCAGGCCATAGGCGTCATTGCCGCCGCCCCAATAGGCGGCGGCGATCTCGGTGGGCATGGGCAAGAAGCGGATGGACATGGAGGGCTCCGATCGTTGGACTGGAGGCCATCTTCTCCATTCCCGCTTCTGGCGACACCCGATACTTGCCACGGCAAACAAAACCGCCGACGCGCGGCCGGCGGTTGGAGGCGTTAGCGAACGAATTCGTCGATGCGGCGCAGCGTGACGCGACGGTTGCGCCATTCTTCGTACTGGGTCTGGACCAGCAGGTATTCCTCGCCATAGCCGACCGTTTCGAGGGCGCGGGCGGGGAGGAGGAATTCCTGCACAAGTACGCGCTTCAGCGATTCGGCGCGGCGTTCGGACAGGATCTGGTTCGATTCGAACGAGCCGACGGCATCCGTATGGCCTTCGATGAGGAAGACGGCATGGCGGCGGCGGCGCAGCAACTGCTCCATGGCGCGAGCAATCTGGCGGACCTTGCGATATTCCGAATGTGGAATTTCCGCCGAGCCGAAGGCGAAGTTGATCGACTGGATGTTGATTGAGGAAGCCGCACCACGCAGGTCCGGCCGGCGCTTGAATTCGCGCACGGTCACACGCTCCTCGTTGCGCAGACGACGCGACGGCGCTGCATCGAGGCGACGCAGGATGATTTCTGCCGACGGGGTTTCCTGTGCCAGCGCGGCGTTCGAGAAGAGCGGAGCGGCGAAGGCGGCGGAAAGCGCGGTCAGAAAGGCGCGGCGTTGCATGATGTGGTCTCCTTGGTCCTGATCGTTTGTTGGCGCCAAAGTGCCATTTGCGATCTGAAGCAGACCTGAACCCCGCCTTTATCTCCCGTTCAGATTGTTTAACGGGGTTCCGCCGGCATCAGACAGTCGCGTTTGGCGAGGGCCAGCAGTTCAGCATCCGAGAGCGGCACCACTTCGGCGTCGCGCGTGCCGACTGGCGAGAAGCCGAACATCTGGTAGAGCTGGAGGGCGCGGGGATGGTCGAGATTGTTCGTCGTCACCGTCACGCGCTTCGGGCCGAGCGCCCACGCGGCATAGAGCGTCTGGAGCAGGAACCACTTGCCGATGCCCAAGCCGAGCGCGCGCTCGAGCAGGCCGAAATGCGAGAGCTCGATGACGTCGTCGTCAAGTTGCAGCAACTCAAAGAAGCCGGCGGGAGCGCCGTTGACGTAGAGCACGGTGACGGAGTTGCGCTTGTTCCCGAGCGTCGACGCCAAGGTCGCATCGTCCATGCGCAGCCGATCGACCCAGTGCCAGCGGCTGCCGACCTGCCGGTAGAGGAAGCGGTAGAAGGCCAGCGGAATGTCCGGCGCGCTGAGGATGGCCGTATGCACATTGACCGGCACCGGCAGGCTCTGCTTAGGCGGTGCGGTCATTTCGAGCGCAGTAATATGCACGGCGATGGGCGCGGGCTGGACCTTCTTCGCCATAGTCAGTCCTTTCCGGTCACGACGGGCGTATCCTCACGGCTGCCCCATTCCGACCAGGATCCATCATAGAGCGTATTGTTCTCGTGGCCCAGCGAATGGAGGGCAAGCGTGATGATGGCCGCCGTGACGCCGGAACCGCAGCTGGTGACGACAGGTTTGGAGAGATCGATGCCGGTTTCCTCGAAGTGCCGGCGCAGGCTCGCGAGATCCTTGAATTTGCCATCGACGGAGAATGTGCCCGACGGCATGCTCTTGGCACCAGGCATGTGGCCGGAGCGCATGCCGGCGCGGGGCTCCGCCTCTTCGCCTGTGAAGCGGCCAGCCCCGCGGGCATCGGCGATCTGCTTCGAGCCCGTCGAGACGATGCCGCGCATCTCCTCAAAGGAGGTGACGGCATAGGGGTTGAAATTGGTGTGGAAGACGGCGGGTGCCGGCTCGGGCAGGTCGGTTGTCAGCGGGCGCCCTTCCTTCTTCCATCCGTCGATGCCACCATCCATGACGAAGACGTTCTTCGCGCCCATCGTGCGGAACAGCCACCAGACGCGCGGCGCGGTGAAGATGCCGGGGCCGTCATGCACGACGATGGTGTCCGTGTCGGAAATGCCGAGCTTGCCGACTTCGGTGGCGAAGAATTCGGCCGAAGGGATGGTGTGCGGCAGACTGCTCGTATGGTCGGCGATGACGTCCTGATCGAAGAACACGGCGCCGGGAATGTGGCCCGCGGCATATTCCGCCGCGCCGTTGCGGTTTTGTGCGGGCAAATACCAGGAGGCATCGACCACGCGGAATTCCGGTGCGCCGAGCTGCTTTTCCACCCAATCCGCCGAGACGACGAACCTGCTCTTGTCGTTGGACATGTTTGGTCTCCCTCAGGCCTCGGAACCGGGCGCACCGAAACGGATGCGGAACCGGCGGTTCTCCTTGCCCTTCTTTTCGATCTTGGCGATGTGAATGGCGCCGACTTCCTGCGTTTCCGACACATGCGTGCCGCCGCAGGGTTGGCTGTCGATGGACGAATTCTCGCCGATGCAGACGAGGCTGACGCGGCCGAGCCCCATGGGAGGGCGCACGTTCTTGGATTTGACGATACCCGGATTGGCGGCAAGCTCCGCATCGGTGATCCACTGGACGAATATCGGGTGGTTTTCATCGACGAGCTTCATCAGCTTCGCCGTCACCTCGTCCCTGTCGATCGTGTCGGTCATGTCGAAATCGACGCGGCTGTCCTCCTCGCCCACCGCCGCCCCGGTGATCGGATAGGGGCAGACGACTGAGAGCAGGTGGCAGGCGGTGTGCATGCGCATTAGCTTGTAGCGCCGCGCCCAGTCGATATGGGCAACGACCGTCTCGCCGACGATCGGCTGCGTCTCGCCCTCCAGCGGGCGGTGGATGATGATGTCCTTCGTCGCGCCGGTGACGGCCGGGCCGAGCGCGATGCGGCTGCCGTCGGCGCGTTCGAGAAAGCCGGTATCGCCGGGCTGACCGCCCGACGTCGCGTAGAAACAGGTTTGGTCGAGCTCGATGCCGCCGTCCTCGTGCACCGCCGTCACCACTGCCTCATGTGTCGAAAGATAGAAATCGTCGCGAAAGAGAGCAGTGGTGGGAAGGGGCATGAGACCTATTCGACTGGCTGATAGGGGACCTTGATCCCCGATTTCGCCTTCAGCCATGCCGGAACGGGCAGGCCCTTCGAATCGAGGAAGTCCGGATTGAAGAGTTTCGACTGATAGCGGTTAGCATAGTCGCAGAGGATCGTCACGATCGTGTGGCCCGGACCGAGGTCGCGGGCAAGCCGGATCGCGCCGGCAATGTTGATGGCCGAAGAGCCGCCGATGGCGATGCCCTCGTTTTCGATGAGATCGAAGACGATCGGAACGGCTTCAGAGTCCGGGATATTGTAGGAGTAATCCGGCGTGAAACCCTCAAGGTTCGCCGTGATTCGGCCCTGGCCAATGCCCTCGGTGATCGAGCTGCCGGCGGACTTGAGTTCACCGTTGGTATAATAGCTGTAGAGTGCCGCGCCATCCGGATCGGCCAGCGCGATCTTGATGTTGGGGTTCTTGGACCGAAGGCCTGCGGCCACGCCGGCCAGGGTGCCGCCGGAGCCGACGGCAGAGACGAAGCCGTCGACCTTGCCATTGGTGTCGCGCCAGATCTCCGGGGCGGTCGTCTCGATATGAGCGTCGCGATTGGCGACGTTGTCGAACTGGTTGGCCCAGATCGCGCCGTGCGGTTCGGTCTTGGCGAGCTGTTCGGCAAGCCGGCCAGAAAGCTTCACATAGTTGTTCGGGTTCTTGTACGGCACCGCCGGCACTTCCACGAGCTCGGCGCCGAGGCCGCGGATGGCGTCCTTCTTTTCCTGGCTCTGGGTCTCCGGGATGACGATGATCGCACGGTAGCCGAGCGCCTTGGCGACGAGCGCGAGGCCGATGCCCGTATTGCCGGCTGTTCCCTCGACGATGACGCCGCCCGGACGCAGCTGTCCGGCCGCTTCCGCCTTGCGGATGATCGACAGCGCCGCACGGTCCTTCACCGACTGGCCGGGGTTCAGAAATTCCGCCTTGCCGAGGATTTCGCAGCCCGTTGCCTCCGAGGCGCCCTTGAGGCGGATCAGCGGCGTGTTGCCGATTGCATCCAGAACGGACGGAAGAATGGACATGGGAGACGAGCCTCGCTGTATGTGCCTAGATTTGGAACCGTCTTTTCGGCCGGCAAGCTACGCTTTGCAAGAAAACGCGTTCCCCGGAAGAGGGCTTCAAGAGGGATTTTTTCCACTGCCGCGCGCATTAGGCAAGCGGGCGCGTGTATACCACCTGCCGCACATCGATATTGCGCGCCCGAAACCCCGCCTCGCAATAATAGAAATAGAACTCCCAGAGCTTGCGAAAGCGCTCGTCGAAGCCGAGCGGCACGATGCGCTCCCAGGCCGCCCAGAAGCGGTGGCGCCATTCGGCAAGCGTGCGGGCATAATCCGGACCGAAACCCATATCCGACGCCATGCCGAGCCCGAACTGCCGACCGAGCGCCGAGAGATGCTCGCGGGTCGGCAGCATGCCGCCGGGAAAGACGTATTTCTGGATGAAGTCCGGGTTGGCCTTATAGTCCTCGAAGGCTTCCTGCAGGATGGTGATGATCTGCAGGCCGGCGCGGCCGCCGGGTTTCAGGCATTCGTTGAGCTTGGAGAAATAGGCAGGCCAGTATTTCTCGCCGACCGCTTCGAACATTTCGATGGAGACGATGCGGTCATAGGTGCCGGTCTCATCGCGATAGTCTTGGAATTTCAGCTCGACGCGGTCTGAGAGCCCGGCCTTGGCTATGCGCTCGCGGGCGAATGTGAGCTGTTCACGGCTGATCGTCAGACCCGTGACCTTGCAGCCGATCTCGCTGGCCGCAAATTCCGCAAAACCACCCCAGCCGCAGCCGATTTCCAACACATGGTCGTTTGATCCGATGCCCGTCGCTTCGGCGAGTGCGCGATATTTGGCAAGCTGCGCGGAGGTGAGGTCGTTTGCGCCTTGGGAGTAGAGCGCCGAGGAGTACGTCATCGTGGGGTCGAGCCACGCGGAATAGAAGGCATTGCCGAGATCGTAATGGGCGGAGATGTTGCGTTTCGAGCCGCGCCGCGTGTTGGCATTCAGCCAGTGACGGAACTTCTCCACCAGCAGGAAGAGGCCGCGCGGGCCGTTGGAATAGTGGCGCACCACATTGCTGTTGACGAGGATAAGCTCCATGAAGGCGCCGGCATCCGGGCTTTCCCAGTCGCCATCGATGTAACTTTCCGCAACGCCGATCACCCCGCCGCCGACGGCGCTGTGCATGAGTTTCCAGTTATGGAGCGTCACGGCGGCCCGGGGGCCTGGCATCTTGCCCGTAATGATAAAGGTCTGTCCGCCGGGGATCTTCATGGCGAGCGTGCCGGCTTCGAGCTTCACGAGGCCGCGCAGCACGAGCTGCGCCTTGAAGGGCAATCCCTTGGTTTTTTCGGAAACCGTGTCCGGCGTTAAATGCACGCCTGCGAAAAATGTATTTTCTGAAATCATTTCAATCGTCATCGATTGTCCCTCTGCCAACCCGATGTAAGGGGAAGCTAGCGTTAATGGCTCTCAACGCCAAGACGTTAATCTTGAGATGTTGGATCACAAGAAAATCGCGACACCGCTAAAATGTGCTCGACCTTTAACGGGCTGTTAGCAAACATGGTTAATTTTGCGTCTATCCGGCGCGCTGGCGGGAACGGAATCCTCGCCCGTCCGTTGGAACGGGAAAAGGAGATACGATGATGCTTTTCGGATTGTTTCGGCCCAAGTCGATCGAACATGAGGACGATGTCGCAACCGGCACCTTCGCTGACGGAATGATTGGCATGCCGCTTTCCGACGCCTTTGTCCGTTCGCGCGAACGCAACCAGGCCTTCCGCCACAGCGTAGACGAGCGCGATTACAGCATCATCCGACTGGCGGGCCAGATGGGGGCGGGGCTCGTTCCCTGATCCCGAAAAGTCCATAAATAACAGCATGTCGGGGGAACATAGTGCCTCCCGCCGTGTTTCTCCTCCATGCGAACGGAGGAATGTCCATGACCCATCACATCGATATTAGCCGCTTCACCCCGCGTGAGACCCGCGTCGTCCACGATGTTGTGGACCATTGCCGCAAGAATGGTATCGACAAGGCGCAGGAGCGAAAACTGCTTCTCCTCTTCGGCCGCTTTGCCACTCGCCACGAACTCCAGATGAACACAAAACGCCCACCGTTGAACCTCCGCTAGGGCCGGGTGCTGCGACGTTTTTGTTGGTGGCAAAAGATGGAGATCAGCATGTCGAAAAGAATGGCGACCCTTGCTCTCGGTATCTGGACGGGGCTTGCGGCTGTCGCGCACGCGCAGGAGGCAAAGGATAAGCCTGTGGCGGAGACCGGCAAGAAGCCGTCCACGATTATTTCCGAGATAGAGAGCCGGCCGGATTTCGCGCGCCTCGACTCGCTGTCTTGGAACGACAAGGGCTATTACGAAATCGAGTACCGCACCACCGATAAGGCCCGTGTTGAGATCAACATCGATGCTGCGACGGGCATCGCCGTCGATCAAGACTAGCGCCGGCCGCCGCGTTGATCTGAGAACGAATAATAAAAAGATATAGGGGCCGGCTCAATCAAGAACCGACCCCTAAACTATAATCAGCATGCTAGCTGAAGAAACTGGCTCCCCGGGCCGGATTTAAGTAGCTGATACTGCTGTCTTTTATTGTAACCCTCTTGGTTCATGCTCCTAATTTCATTTATATAGGTGTCACGGGTGTCTACACGCGTACACGTGTAGCGCGCACCTCACATTGGGAGCGATGTTAGGATCAAGATGGCGAGAAATCTGCTCACTGTCGCGGAAATAAAGGCCGCAGCGAAGCCTAAGCTCCGTGACGGCGACGGGCTATGGCTCCACACATCGAAGAGTGGAAACCGTAACTGGGTTTTTATCTTCGTGCGGCACGGCCGACGGAGAGAGATGGGACTTGGACCGTTCGGCAGCGGGACCGGGCAGGTATCTCTCGCTGCTGCCCGGCAGAAAGCAGAAGAGATTAGGACCATACTCGGCCGAGGCGGCGACCCATTCGCCGAAATGGAAGAGCGCCAGCGAAAGGTGAAACCGGTCCTCTTCGGCGAGCTTGCCGATGAGTATATTAGGACAATGTCGCCAAAGTGGCGTGGAAGGCAGACGTTGCCGGCGTGGGAGCGTTTCGCGGCGACCTACGCTAAGGGGCTCCGGAAGATACCTGTAACCGACGTCGACACCGACGCGGTTGTACGAGTGCTGACACCACTCTGGAGTTCGAAGCCCGTAACAGCGGCTAAAACCAGAGAGCGTATCAAGCTAGTGCTCGACCACGCCAAAGCCAGGGGGCTTCGGAGCGGTGACAACCCGGCGGCATGGGCTGGCCATTTGGATCAAATACTTCCTCCGCCCAAAAAACTGGTAAGGGGCCATCATGCCGCTATGCCGTATTCTGAACTACCGGCTTTTATGAAGCGACTCCGCGCGCTTCCAGGCGTGGCAGCGCGGGCGCTCGAGTTCACTATATTGACGGGAGCGCGGAGCGGCGAAACCCGGGGGGCTCCCATTACGGAGTTCGACTTGGCCAAGCGGGTTTGGACCGTGCCTAAAGAACGAATGAAGGAGCCCCGCGAGCATCGGGTGCCCCTCGGCGATCGGGCCATCGAAATAGTGAAAAAGATGAGGGACGAGGCCGTCAACGATCTCGTCTTTCCTGGAAAGAAACTAAAACGACCGTTGTCGGACGCCGCACTCGCGAATGTCCTCGATGATCTTGGTGCCTCGAAATGGACTGTGCACGGGTTCAGGTCGTGCCTATCTACATGGGCCGCCGAAGAAACGATGCACCAGCGCGAGGTAGTCGAAGCCGCACTCGCACACGCGGTTGGGGACGCTGTCGAGCGCGCATATCGCCGCGGAGACGCGCTGGCTAAGCGTCGAAAACTGATGGATGACTGGGCGGCATTTTGCGCTAGCGCAAGCTAGTAACAGATTTCGCTTGACAAAAATCTGATTTTGTAATATATGTAGATGTTAAACGTGTACGATAACTTTACCGATATCGTCAATAGACATTCGCAGACTTTTAAAATGTAGTCAAGCCCCAGAGGAGAAAAAATTGAGAGCTGACAACGACAATGTTCCCCGCCTAATCACCATGACAGAGGTGTGCGAGACCACCTCACTCAGTCGCGCCATGATCAACAAGCTCCGTGCAGCCGGGCGCTTTCCATTGGCAGTTTCCATTACCGAGCGACGGATCGTTTTCGTTCGATCGGAGGTTGAAGCTTGGCTCGATCAAAGGATCTCGGCGAGGACTGCAGCGTGATCTGCCCTTGAGCGGCTTCAGCGCGCCTTTGTTAATAGGCGCACCGGCGTTCGTTTAGCGCTCAACATCCACATCATCATCATCATGAAAACCGGCCGTGAGCCGGCCTAGGAGGAATTTTGCGTCTTATCACTACCGAAGAAGGCCTGAACATCAATCCCGCGCACGTCGTGCAGTTCACCACATTGCGGAACGGCCAGACAAGGATCCTGCTGACCACGGGCGGAGAGCAATATGTGGATACGTGCAGTGACTCCCTCCGCGACTTGTTCATCCCGGTCATCCCGGCCGCTCCTGGGTTCGTGGCGGTGTTTGCCGACGGGTTAAGCGACGGCACCTTTCACTACCGTCATCGCTCGGTAATCGCATGGCGGCTTTGCGCGTCAGGAAATTACCCAGTTTTCGAGGGCTACGCTGAAGATGCCGATGACTACGCGGTGGTGATAGACCTGTTGATTGCCACTGAGAACTGACCCGGCATAGCCCGATATTTCCATTGAGAATTGACCCATGTTTCAACCGTCCCTCGCGAGTTTTCAGCGAGGGCTGTGGAGTGATTGACATGGCGTTACTGAGC
>NZ_QWBU01000002.1 GCF_003432075.1 Shinella sp. WSJ-2
AAAAGCCCCCGTCGCAGAAATGCACGGGGGCTTTCGACGTTCTATACCCGGAAAAAACAACATCGCTCCACAATACTAACAGCGGGAGCAATGCGATCCGCAAGTCTCTTCGTCGATGCTCCTTGAACTATCCGATTAGAGCGTCGTGGGCCGCGACGCGGAGAAGCATAACATCCTCGAAGCAAGCCACCCTGTAGACGCGCCCAGCTGTCGTGCGTTGGAAAGCAGTTATGTAGAATCTGTGTAACTTGCTGTTTCTGGCGGCGACGGACTTGTACGGAAACGCGCTCCCTTTAGCCACAGCTTGAAGGCCTCCCAATGGATGCCCGCCATTATCTTCATCGTCATGAAAGGGAACCTGATCAAGTAGCGCGCTAGAGTGGCGTCCGTCAGAGGCGCCGCGTCTGCATTGAACGTGGCGGCCATGACGGGTTCCTTGCCGGCAGTTTCGTGAATTCGCACCCGCACGGTCTTGCCGGGCGGGAGGATGCGGAAATGGTAACGCAGCCCCATGTCCATGAAGGGGGATACATGAAAGACCTTCGTCCGCGTCTGCCTGATGCCAGCGGGGGTAAGGTCGCCCGCAAGGACCGGGACCACGTAGTTGTGCCGTTCGCCGAAAGTATTCCTGACCGCGTAGATGACAGCAATCAACCGGTCATCATCGTCATAGGCGAAGTAGGTCGAAAGCGGGTTGAAGACATAACCAAACATACGCGGGTAGGCGAGCAGCAGGATACGGGCCGCGGGCCTTTCAAGACCGGCGCATGCCAGCAGACGATCGGCGTACTGTCGAAGCGTCTCGCCGTCCTCCTCGACGTGATCGCGCTCGTGAAATGTCAGGATCCCCGCGCAGTTCACGGTCAGCAGACGGGTCATTCCGGCAAGGGTGACGAGCTGGTCGACATCCACCAGAAGGGAAAAGACGCTATAGCTGAAGCGATGGCCGAAAGGGTGGAGCCTCTGATGCATGACCTTTCCAGGATAGAGCGTGCCGGCTGCAGCGGGCGGTGGACCGTTCTGAGCCATGCTGGTGATCCGGACCTGCTTCATGCCTTGCTTCTTCCCGGTCGTCATCTGGCCGACTGCCAGCGCACGTTCTTGCAAAGGATACCGCCGAGGATACAACCACGCGTTAGAAGCGAATTGTCGGAAACTTGCACCGTGATCGAATAGGTTCGCTCACGTTTCGCGTCATAGGCGGTTCCAGACAACGTATCAGGAGACTTGGGTTGAAGCGACATGACGAGGCGGTCGCCGGCCTCTTCGCCCTTGCTGGTATCCCTGATCCAGAGATTGGTCGCACAAATATTGCGCCCGCATGGGGCGATGCGCACACGCGCATTTCCGTCGTCACGCAGCCAGACTCCACTTGGATCGGCCGATTGCTGCGCGTGAGACGCCGCGGCAGTCATCATCAGGGCGGAAAATGCAGTCAGAACGGTTATCCTCATTGCTCAATTCTCCTTCCTTGTCCTTGACTACGCACCCGCGGGCGGATCGGTTCACCCGAGGTGATCCGTCGCAGCAATAAAGGCGTAGAAATGTCGAGAAACGTCCTGGGAGACACCGGTATGAAAACCATCGTCATCGCCTATCTGGCGACCGGAATCGCCTTTCTGATCGTCGACGCCATCTGGCTCTCGACGATGGCGGATATGCTGTATCGGCCGCTCCTGGGCGACAAGCTTGCACCACAGTTTCACATGGCGCCGGCCGTTGTCTTCTATCTGATCTATGTTGCCGGCATCGTGTTTTTTGCCGTGATGCCTGCGCTCGAGGGTGGGGGGCTCGGCAAGGCCGCCCTGAACGGGGCGATCCTTGGTCTTGTGGCATATGCGACCTATGACCTCACCAACCAGTCGACGCTCAAGGACTGGCCGCTTTCCGTTACGCTCGCCGATATTCCGTGGGGCGCTTTCGTCACCGCGGTTGGCGCATCAGTCGGGTTTCTTCTGGCTAGTCGCGTTGGCTGACCGTTCGGTTTCAGCAAGAATCCCGGAAAACAGAATGGCTACGAAAGCGGTCAGCATGCCGGCGCTCATCACGTTTAACCGCGCTAGGGCAGTGTATTGCGCTGCATTGTACTGCGCGATCGGTAGAGCATAGACATCGTGCAATAGGAAAACGCCGAAGGCGAGCGCGGTAAGCGCAAGGGCCAAGATACGCTCCTGCGGGCGAAACAGCAGAAGCGCGATGGTCCCGCACGGAATAAGGAAAATTTCGACCGCTGAGGCCGTTCCCAAGAGCCATGATGAAAGCACGGTGTTGGCGATCCCCGCCAATGGCAGCAGCGCCCGTCCCACAACACTGTTCCAGCGCGCCACGGCAGGCACGGCGAGAAAGAGCGGCGTCGACAGAAACGTGAACAAGGCGGCTGTGACATCGGTGCTCACCAGCCAGTAAAGATAGAGCGGGTAAAAAGGTTGGTTGGACGCGACCAGCAAAGAAATCATATTCGCCGCAGCGACGCGTGGATCTGGGTGGTAAGTATAGGCCCGCACCATCACGGCCAGGCGTTTAAGGAGGTAGATCACCGGTCTACGCCGGCAGGGCTGAGGCGGTAGTGGCTCACACCCCATTCTTCCCCATCGGCATGGCCGAAGAGCCCGGCCGTCGCCAGGAAAAACATCCGCCAGCGCCGCATCCAAACCGGTGCATTCCTGCCGTAGGTCGCTTCGAAGATGGCGCGTACCGCGTCGTGGTTTCGGTCGAAATTATAGAGCCAGTCCCGCGCGGTGCGTTCGTAGTGCTTGCCGTTCCAGCGCCAGTCACGCTCGACAATGAAACAGTCGTCGAATTCGCGAATAAGTCCGTGGCTCGGCATGATACCGCCGGTGAAGAAGTACTGCGCAATCCAGTCCGCCTTGTCGGCATGGTCGAAGCGGTAGGCCGTCTTGCGATGCGAAAACACGTGCAGGAAAAGCTTGCCGTCATTGCTGATCCAGCCGCGTGCACGCTTGAGTAGGGAGTGCCAATTGGACATGTGCTCGAACATTTCCACCGACACGATGCGGTCGAAGGTGGCAACCGGTGAGAACGTATTCATGTCGGCGGTGATCACGGTCAGATTGCGAAGGCCGCGCCGCTTGGCCTCCGCCTCGATATAAGTCCGCTGCGACGATGAATTCGAAACGGAGACGATGCGACCCGACGGAAAGCGTTTCGCCATGAACAGCGAGAGGGAACCCCAGCCGCAGCCAAGCTCGAGAATGTTCTGCCCGTCGGCGAGGTCAGCGTGCAGGCACGTTTCCTCCAGGGCCGCAATTTCTGCTTCCTCGAGTGTCGTGGCGGACGAGGCATAGAAGCAGGACGAATATTTGCGGTGCGGGCCGAGCACAAGCGAGAAGAATGCCGCAGGAAGCTCGTAATGCTGGGCATTGGCGTCATCGGTGTGCACGGCGATGGGCCATTCGCTCATGGAGCGCGAAAAGTCCTTGTCCGTCGGAGCGGTCCCATCTGAAAGCAGCCGGCATGTGCGGCCAACGAGCCGGCTAATACCGAAGCGCAAGGCTTGATCTGGTAGCGGCAGGCGCTCCGCGGCGGCGATGGCGGTCACGGCAAGGTTCATGTCGTCTGCTCCCGTTTTTGCGGACCCGGCCAGAAGGCGTTGACACGCCTGGCATAGGCGGTGAAACCCACGCCGCGCGAACGCATCATGTGCGCTTCAAGCGGCGGAATCCCTGAAACATGCGCCAGCAGCCAATACATCAGGGTGGGGCCTGCAAGCGCCAGCCAGCCCCAGCCCCAATCGCCGGCCGGGCCGATAGCCACGGCCGCGTAACCAACCCATCCGAGCCACTGAAAGAAATAGTTGGGATGGCGCGACAGGCCCCAGAGCCCGACATCGCAAACCTTGCCTCTGTTGGTGTCGTCGCTGCGAAACCGTGCCAGCTGCGCATCGGCAGCGCCTTCCCCGACGACGGCGATGACAATGATCGCGATGCCGGCAATATCGCTCCACTGCCAACCCATGGCAGGGTTGCGTGCCGCGGCGAAGATCGTCGTGCTCAAAAGAAGTGCTGCGGCAGCCTGGATCTGCAGAAACAGGAAGAGACGCCAGCGCCAGCGTTCGCCCCATTCCTCCTTAAGTTTCGCGTAGCGAGGATCCTCACCGCCCTTCAGCGTGCGCCGCAGGATATGCACACCAAGACGACACGACCAGAGCGCGGCCACCGCTGCCAGGAGAAGCCGTCGCTGCCAATCGCCCTCCCAGCCCGAAACCGGAAAAAGTGCAGCGGCCACACCGGCTGCACCCACCAGAAAGGACCATACGGTATCGACCCAACCGGATCCTGCGCCCTGTACCACCGCAAACCAGACGGCGGTCATGCCCAGTGAGATGGCGGTGGCCATAAGAAGGAAGAGCGCCGCCGCCGACATGGTTCAAATCCTGAAGATCGGCTGCAGCATGCGGCCCATGACGTTCTTGAAGCGCATCTTACCTTCTAGGGCGGCCAGGCAGATGCACTCGCCATCCTTGTCGACAACCGGCTGGTGCTCGACATCCTCGTCCATTTCAGCGAGATCTCCAGGGCTGAACCGGCCGAAGCGGTCGGAAAAGGATCCCGATACGATGTAGGTGAATTCGGTACCGACATGCCCGTGGTCGGGAAGAGCTCGACCTGGGCCGACCTTGAGGAGGATGAGGTTAGCATCGGGGTCCTGTGGCACGCCAACCCGGCTCATCTTCATGCCGGGGCCGATCCAGCGCCAACGTCCGATATCGCAGCCGCGCAAGGCGTCGGGCAGGCGAATGCCTTCGATCTCCACCGGCGCCAGCGGCGGCGGGGTGAGGGGGGTGGCATCCTCGTCGTCGAGCATCGCAAGCACGTCGTTCAGTGTAGTTGCCGACATCTGCGTCGGTTCCGTTTCTTCCAAAAGCGCGCCGCCGAGGGCCTCGTATTGGCCGACACGGGCGCGACAGACCGGACAACTCGCCAGATGCGCCTTGACGACAATGGCGGGCGCGGCCGAAAGCGTGCCAGCGGCATAGCGCATCAGGGTCTCGTCGGTTGCATGATGTGTGGTGGTCATGATTTGTCTTCCAGCAGCGCGCGCAGCCGGTTCATGGCCAGGCGTGTTCTAGATTTCACGGTGCCGAGCGGGATGCCCAGTACATCGGCGATTTCGGTCTGCGATTTCTCGCTGAAATACGCGAGGCGGATGATCGTTTGTTGCTCGGGTGAGAGCGCGGTCAGCGCGTTACGCACCGCAGCGTCCCGCTCGGCGCCGAGCATTCCATCCTCAACCGTATCCATCGCCTTCTCAGGATCCGGCGGCAGAGCCGATGGGTTCCTGTGTCGTCGCAGATGGTCGATGCGAATGTTGCGCGCGACCGTAAAGATCCAGGTCGCGACCCCAGCGCGTTCCGCATCGAAATAAGAGGCCTTGCGCCAAACGGTCAGCATCGTCTCCTGCACGAGATCCTCCGCCGCGACGGAGGACATCGTCCAGCGAAGGAAGAAGGTCTTCAGCTTCGGTCCGAAATAGCGAAAGAGGAGGGCAAAAGCCTGACGGTCTCGATCCTGCGCCACCTGTCGCATCATTTCGACAAGCGCATCGGGCGAAGGCGTCTGTTGTTTGTCCCTTGAACTCACCACGGCAAGCCGCCGGCCGGTCTGGAGACCGGGTTTGTGATTACTCTCAACGGGTTTCGATGCTTCATTCATGCATCCTTCTACGCGGTGCTCTCCGAAGCGGATCACACTATGCGATATCGTCCTTCGCAGTGATCCGTCAAAAGTCCCCGTCCGTAAAGGATACAGATAGTTGTCCAGAGTTCGAAAGCCGCAAAAGGATCGTCATGCGCCATTTTCCTCAATCGGATCGGCCACTCAAAATCGCGATTGTCGGCACGGGCATCGCCGGCCTTTCAGCGGCATGGTTACTATCGAAGCGCCACGAGGTCACCATTTTCGAGGCCGACGATCGTATAGGCGGCCATTCGCACACGGTGGACGCGGGCGGTGTCCCGGTCGACACTGGCTTCATCGTCTATAACGAAGTGACCTATCCTAACCTCACCGCGCTGTTTACGCATCTCGACGTCCCGACCAGGGCGTCGGAAATGTCCTTCGCTGTTTCGATGGACGGTGGGAAGCTGGAATATGCCGGTACGAATCTCGCTGGTCTTTTCGCCCAGCGCAGCAACCTCGCCAGCCCGCGCTTCTGGTCCATGCTGCGCGACCTTGTGCGTTTTTACCGTCAGGCGCCGAGCGGCGTCCGCGATCTCGATCCCTCGGCGAGCCTTGACGACTATCTCGATAGCGCTGGCTTCGGACAGGCGTTTCGAGAAGATCACCTCTATCCCATGGCGGCCGCAATCTGGTCGACGCCGGCGCTTGAGATCGGCAACTATCCGGCACTTTCCTTCGTGCGCTTCTGCGAGAACCACGGTTTGCTGAAATTCGTGAGCAGGCCCATCTGGCGAACGGTTGACGGTGGCAGCCGTGCCTATGTCGAGCGGCTGACGGCGCCATTCCGCGACAAAATCCGGACCAATGCGCCGGTGAGGTCAATTCGCCGTGTCAACGGCGCAGTGGAAATCTCCGCGAACGGTGCGGAGGCCGAATGGTTCGACCATGTCGTGATCGGTGCTCATGCAGACCAGGCCCTGCAAATGCTTGCCGATCGTTCCCCACGTGAGCACGAGCTTTTGAGTGTATTCGCCTATGGCGACAACGAGACTGTGCTTCACCGGGATGAAACCCTGATGCCAAGTCGCAGGCGTGTCTGGGCAAGCTGGAATTATCTCGCGCAATCTGGACGTGACGGTGCGGCATCGCGCAAGCCCTGTGTCACCTACTGGATGAATCGATTGCAAAGAATATCCGATCCTCGCCCCTGTTTCGTTACACTTAGCCCCTTACACGCTCCCGCCGAAGACAAGGTCATATGGCGGGGGCTCTACCAGCATCCTCTCTTCAATGCTGCAACGCTTGCCGCACAAAAGCAGCTATGGTCGCTGCAGGGCGAGGCAAGCACGTGGTTCTGCGGATCATATTTCGGATCTGGTTTCCACGAGGATGCCATCCAGGCTGGCCTTGCTGTCGGCGAAACACTTGGTGGTGTCGAGCGGCCATGGTCGGTGCACGGGCAGTCGGATCGAATTTTCCGGACTTTTCAGACCACCTAGTACTCATCTGTTTATCACTAGATTGATTATAGATTTGGTGCCCAGTTGGTGTGTTCCTTATAGCATTTAGCGGAGATGATGGGGGCAGAACATAGGGGTAGATTTATCGTTGTCATCTTCCGCTTCGTGAAACGTTCTATTTAGGCGCGCTGACATTTCTCGTGCCGCACCAATCTGCGGTGAAAAGGGCTAGGGTCTTCGTGACACGCTTCAAGGAGGAGAGACTGACGCGCTCGTCGATGCCGTGGATATACTCCGTTATGCGTCCATAGACGAGCGATGGGATATTCCCGTGGACGGAGAAGACGGCCGCATCGAGATAGCAGGCCATCACATAGGAATTAAGCTCGGCACCGGCATGCGTTTCGACATGCGCAGCACGCAGGGATTTCTCCGCTTCGGTACCCTCCGGCAGACCATAACTGGCATGCATGACGCCGATCCAGGTGAGCGAGACGAGGCCTTCACCGGCGAAGGCTTGGTCCTCCGATTGAATTTTCTCGACAAACGTCTCGACTTCAGCTGCGCGCAGCTTCGGATCGTCACCGGGATAGAAGCCAATCCGTCCTTCCGCGACGCAATCGCTTGGGACGGAAGCGATCCAGTCGCCGCCGGAAATCGTGCCGATGGTCAAGGCAACAGGGTTGGTAATGTCCTTGAACCAACGTCTCCCCTCTCGTTCTGCGATCCATTGCCGCTCGAGCACACGCGGATGGTCGATCAGGCGGATCATGAGATCGATAGCGCTCTGGCCGGAGACGGGACCGCGCGGGTGCGCCGGACGCCCTCTTGTTTCAAGTCTGAACTTAATGACGCCGGCATTTGCGTGCACAAGCTGCTCGTCGGTCGGCTCGGGGCTGACGAGCGCATCGGCAGTGAAGCCGAGGGCAAAGGCAGTCGCCGCCCCGTTGTCTGTGATCTCTTCCTCCACAACGGACTGTATCTGCACGTCTGCGAGCAAAGACGGGCCGGCGGCGAGATAGCGTCGAGCGCGAAAATCGAGGCTGTCAACCCCGCCTTCATGTCGCCCGCACCGCGTCCGTAAAGCCAGTCGCCATCGCGGTGGGGCTCGAAGGGCGGAGATGTCCAGCGATGCGTACTTCCGGCGGGCACCACATCGACATGCGAGTTGAACGCCAGTGATCGCCCACCAAAGCCTGCCGCGTGCTTTCGGCCGACGACATTCCAGCTTTCATCATAGTCGACGGTTGCAGGTGAGAAAGCCGGATGTGTGCCGATTTGCGAGGCATCGGTGCGGAAACGGCTGACATCGAATCCTCTTTCCTTTAGCGCTGTCTCGATGAAATCTTAAACGGCCACCTCCTCATTGCGCACCGATTTGAAGCGCACGAGCCGCTCCAGAAAAACGATCTGCTCGTCGAAAAGCCGGTCGACTGCGTTGAGGATACGATCATGCGTAGAAGTCATGGTGGGCCTTGAGATACGGATGCAGTTGCGAGGCAACGTAGCCGTTGCCTCGCGCGGTTCAAGCGTTAGCCGAGGACAGCCTTCACGGCCTCTGCTGTCGCCTTGAGGATTACATCGGCCTCTTGATACGTGAGGCAGAGAGGCGGGGCGAAGCCAAGGATGTCGCCCTGCGGCATGGCGCGGCCGATAACGCCGCGCTCGAGAAGAGCTGCGGAGATTTGCGGGCCGATCTTCCTAGCAGGGTCGAAAAAGGTGCGGTCGTCCTTGTCCTCGACGAACTCGATGGCCGCCATCAGGCCGTCGCCACGCACCTCGCCTACATGCTTGTGGTCGCCGACGGCCTTGGCAAGCTCGCTGCGGAAATAGGCGCCGGTGGCGCCGGCATTCTCGACCAGGCCGAGTTCGTCGATGAGTTCAAGATTGGCGACGCCTGCGGCCGCGCAGATCGGATGCGAGGAATAGGTCCAGCCATGGCCGATGGCGCCGAGTTCGTCCGAGCCCTTGACCAGCACGTCCCAGACCTTGTCGGAGACGATGGTGCCGGACAGCGGGGCATAGGCGGAGGTAAGCCCCTTGGCGATGGTGATAAGGGCCGGCTTCATGCCGTAGTGGTCGGAGCCGAACATCGTGCCGAGGCGGCCGAAGCCGGTCACGACCTCGTCAGCGACGAGCAGGATGTCATATTTGTCGAGCACGGCCTGGATTTTCTGCCAGTAGCCCTTCGGCGGCGGCACGATGCCGCCCGTGCCGAGGATCGGCTCGCCGATGAAGGCGGCGACGGTGTCCGGCCCCTCGGCCAGGATCATTTCCTCCAGCTTGTCGGCGCAATATTGCGAGAACTGCTCCTCGTTCATCGTGCGATCCGGGCGGCGGAAGAAATAGGGCGCTTCCGTGTGCAGGATCGGCGCACGCGGCAGGTCGAAGGCATTGTGGAAGAGGTGGAGGCCGGTCAGCGAGCCGGTCATGACGCCTGAGCCGTGATAGCCGCGCCAGCGCGAGATGATCTTCTTCTTCTCGGGGCGGCCGAGGATGTTGTTATAGTACCAGATGAGCTTGATGTTGGTCTCGTTGGCATCCGAGCCCGACAGCCCGAAATAGACGCGGCTCATGCCCTCGGGCGCGCGGTCGATGATCATCTTGGAAAGCGTGATCGAGGCTTCCGTGCCATGGCCGACATAGGCGTGGTAATAGGCGAGGTTCTTCGCCTGTTGGGCGATCGCGTCGGCGATCTTCTTGCGGCCGTAGCCGACATTTACGCAATAGAGCCCGGCAAAGGCATCGAGGCTCGTCTTGCCCGCCGTGTCCGTGATGTAGACCCCTTCGCCGCCGCCGATAACGCGCGTCGGCGTCTCGCCGCGGGCGTGCATGCCCATATGGGTCGAGGGATGGAAGAAGTGGTCGCGGTCCCAGGCGATTAGTTCGTTGTTTCCGTCGAGCATGGTTGGTCCTTTCGTATGATGCTTAGCGTCAGATCAGGCGCCGGGATTAGGCAGCGGTGTCGATGCAGAGATATTTGAGTTCGGTGAAGGCCTCCATGCCATGGCGCGAGCCCTCACGGCCAAGGCCGGATTGCTTCCAGCCGCCGAAAGGGATCGGCCCGCCGGTGATCTTCACGCGATTGACCGCCACCATGCCGTATTCCAGCGCGCGGGCAAGGCGCATCTGCCGCGCGCCGTTTCCGGTGACGAGATAGGCGACGAGGCCGTATTCGGTGTCGTTGGCGCGGGCGATCACCTCCGCCTCACTATTGAAAGCCGCGACGGCGGCGACGGGGCCGAAGGTCTCCTCGCGCATGATGAGCGCGTCGTCCGGCACATCCGTCAGAAGCGTCGGCTCGTAGAACAGCGAGCCTGCCACATGACGCTTGCCGCCGGTCAGAAGCCTGGCGCCGTGTTTCAGCGCATCGGCCACCTGCTCTTCCACCTTGGCGATGGCGCGCTCGTGCATCAGCGGACCGATTTCGACGCCCGGTTCAAGCCCGCCGCCGACCTTCAGCGCATCGATTCGCGCCTTGAAAGCCTTGGTGAAGGCGGCGAGCACCGGGCGCTCGACATAGATGCGGTTGGCGGCAAGGCAGTCCTGGCCCGATGTGGCGAATTTGGCATTGACCGCGATCTCGGCGGCCTTGTCGATATCGGCATCGGCGAAGACGATCAGCGGGGCGTGGCCGCCAAGCTCCATCACCAGCCGCTTCATGGTCTGCATACATTGGCCGGCGATCAGCTTGCCGATATCCGTCGAGCCGGTGAAGCTCATCGCGCGAATGCGGGGATCGGCATTCATGCGGCCGACAATAGTGGCGGCATCGCCCGTCACCACGTTGAAGACGCCGGCTGGAAGGCCGGCGCGCTCGCCGAGTTCGGCCAACGCCAAAGCCGAAAGCGGCGTCTCGCTGGAGGGATGGGCGACCACGGTGCAGCCGGCGGCGAGTGCGGCGGCGGCCTTGCGGGTGATCATGGCGCAGGGGAAATTCCAGGGCGTGACGATGCCGACGACGCCGAGCGCTTCGCGGCGCACGATCATCTCCGCGCCGGGCAGGTGGCTCGTCACGCTCTCGGCGTTAAGGCGTTTGCCCTCTTCGGCATACCATTCGATGAACGAGGCGGCATAGTCGATCTCGCCGCGCGATTCCGCCAGCGGCTTGCCCTGTTCCAGTGTCATCAGCAGCGCAAGGTCCTCGCGCGCATCGAGGATCAGGCCGTGCCATCTACGCAGGATGGCGGCGCGCTGCTGGGGCAGCAGGTCCCGCCAGGCTGGGAAGGCTGACGTGGCCGCCGAAACGGCCTCCGCCGTCTGGTTGGCATCGAGGGATGCCACCCAGGCGAGCGTCGCGTTCGACGCGGGGTCCGTCACAGCGAAACTGCTGCCGTCACGGCCGGCAACCCAGCGACCGCTGACATAGGAGAGTTCGCGCAGCAGGTGAGGGTCGGCGAGGCGGGCGAGCGTGTCGTGAAACATAGTCCGGGCGAATTGGGCGGTCATGGCGGCCTCCTCTGGCTGTGTGAGAGGAGTCTGCCAGAGGCCGGGCGGCAGATTGTCTATAGCCGGGGCGGCAGGCAGAGACTTTGGCTAAATCGCCGGCCGGTCATAGACGATCTCTCTACAGCGGCCTCATCCGGAGGCCGGCAGAAGGGTGGCCAGCGGCAGCACTGTCTCCTCCTTCACCGTCTTGGTGACGATGTAGGTGAAGTAGCGGTCGATGCCGAGTTCGCGGTCGAGCAGGCTGTCGACGAGGCGCTGGTAGGCGTCGATGTCGGCCGCCATGATCTTCAGGATGTAATCGACCCCGCCGCCGACCGACCAGCAGGCGACGATCTCAGGTGTTGCCGCCACGGCCCGCTCGAAGCGCTCGAAATCGGCCTGCCGGTGGTTGGCGAGCGTCACCTCCATCATGACGCTGGCGACCGGTGCAACGCGCCGCACCGCCACCCGCGCGTGATAGCCGGACACGATGCCCGCCCTTTCGAGCTTGCGCAGCCTGAGCCAGCAGGGCGTCGGCGACAGCCCCGCCTTCTCCGCCAGCGCCAGCTTGGTGATGCGACCGTTCTCCTGGATCGCCTCCAGGATGCGCAGGTCGATGGCGTCAAGTTTCATGCGGTCGCCCTCCGGGCGGGGATCATGTCAGAGCGGAGAAAAAGACAATGGAAAGGCATTTTGGCGTTGTCAATTGAACTGAATTTGAGCACTGTTTAAATCATGACAAATTGGCGTCCCGATCCATCCCAATTGCGCCGGCCGGCCTACCTCTCTCTCGCCGAGCAGATCGCCCGCGCCATCCAGGAAGGACTGCTGCCGAACGGTACACGCCTTCTGCCCCATCGCAAGCTCGCCGACGACCTGAAGCTCTCCGTCCAGACTGTCAGCCGCGCCTATGACGAGCTGATCCGCCGCGGCCTCATCTCCGGCGAGGTCGGCCGCGGTTCCTTCGTGCAGACGCAGCCGAAGGAGCCGGAACCGCCCTATCTGCCGGAGCGGTTGGGCGAATTGGTCGACCTGTCCATTCTCAAGCCCGTCTGCGAGCAGCTCCATCTCGAGCGTATGCGGGAGGCTTTCGGCTGGCTTGCGGAAAACCTGCCATCGAGTTCTGCGCTGTCTTTCCGCCCAAACATGGTGTTCCCGCGCCACCGCGCCGTCGCCGCCGAATGGCTGGCCCGCTGCGGTCTTGAGGTCTCGCCGCTCAACATCAGCCTCACCAATGGCGCGACCTCGGGCATGACGGTCGCGCTGATGAGCGTCGCCCCGCCCGGCTCCACCGTCGCGACGGAGGCGATCAGCCACCACACGCTGGTGCCGCTTTCCACCTATCTCGGCCTGCATCTCGAAGGCCTGCCGATCGACCGCGATGGCATGATCCCCGAGGCGCTGGATGAAGCCTGCCGGCGGGGCGTGATTCGCGCGGTCTTCCTGCAACCGTCCGTGATCAACCCGACGGCGACGCTGATGAGCGCCGAGCGCCGGCAGGCGCTGGCCGACGTCGCGCGGCGCCATGACATCGCGATCATCGAGAACGATATCCTCGGTCCGCTCGTCGAGCACAAGCCGCCACCGCTTGCCGCCTTTGCGCCGGAGCGTACGCTTTACGTCACCAGTTTCACCAAGATCACGGTGCCGGGCCTGCGCATCGGCTATCTCGCGGCGCCCGACCGCTATGTCGCCGCCGTCGCCAACCGGCACCTCGTCTCCAACTGGATGGCGACGCCGTCGATCGCCGAGATCGCCACCCGCTGGGTCGGCGACGGCACGGCCATGGAACTGGTCAACTGGCAGCGCCGTGCGCTGGCGGTTCGCCATGCCATCGCGGAAGAGGCCTTCGCGGGGCTGCCTTATCACGCCCACCCGCAGAGCCTGCATGTCTGGCTGCCGTTGCCGGAAGGGCATACGGAGGAAGGCTTCGTCTCGCAGGCCCGCCTGCGCGGCGTCGCCATCGCGCCGGGCTCGTCCTTCCGTACTGTCGACCAGGGATGGCATCCGGCGGTGCGCATCTCGCTCGGCTCCACGACGGAGCAGGAACTTCGCACCGGTCTTGGCATTCTGGCTTCACTGGCCAGCGGAAACCCGGAGGCGTTGCTGCTCGCGATTTAGCGCCATTGCCCGCCAAACGCGCAATAAAACAATAAATGTCATGAGATTATTATTCGGATTGACATGATTTTGATCGCCGCGCATCGTTAGGCCATCACTTGTCCCCACAGGGAGAGACAGGCATGGCCGCACCGATCATCCGCATCGACAACATTATTAAGCGCTACGGTCACTTGACCGTGCTCGATGGGTTGTCGATGGAGGTGCTGCCGGGCGAAAAGCTCGCCCTCATCGGTCCGTCCGGCTCCGGCAAGACGACGATCCTACGCATTCTCATGACGCTCGAAACGATCAGTGGCGGCCATATCGAGGTCGAGGGTGACCAGCTCTATCACATGCCGAAGAACGGCGTCCTCGTGCCGGCCGACGACCGTCACCTGCACCGGATGCGCGAGAAGATCGGCATGGTTTTCCAGCACTTCAACCTCTTCCCGCACAAATGCGTACTCGACAATGTCACGCTCGCGCCGATGCTGACCAAGGGCGTTGCGAAGGCCGTGGCGGAGAAGCGGGCGATGGAGCTTCTCGACATGGTGGGCCTTGCCGACAAGGCGAAGAACATGCCCGCCCAATTGTCCGGCGGACAGAAGCAGCGTGTCGCCATCGCCCGTGCTCTCGCGCTCTCGCCCAAGATCATGCTGTTCGACGAAGTGACCTCGGCGCTCGACCCGGAGCTGGTCGAGGAGGTGCTGAACGTTATGCGCAAGCTCGCCGCCGAGACCGACATGACCATGCTGCTCGTCACCCACGAGATGGGCTTCGCCCACGATTTCGCCGACCGGGTTCTGTTCTTCGATCGCGGCAAGATCGTCGAGGAAGGCAAGCCGGACGAGATTTTTCGCAATCCCAGGCAGGAACGCACACAGACCTTCCTGCGCAAGATCATCGCGGCAGGGCACCGCGTCTAAGGTCCGCCTCGGAATAAAGCCCCAAACAAACAACCAGAAACAGCCAGAGGAGTTCGCAACATGAGCATGAGGACGTTTTTGACCCTGGCCGCCGGCGCAAGCGCGCTGATGGCGGCCATCGTCGTCACCCCCGCTTTCGCCGACGATGCCAAGCTGGAAGAGCTGAAGGCGCAGGGCTTCGCCCGCGTCGCCATCGCCAACGAGCCGCCGTTCACCGCGGTCGCCGCCGACGGCAAGGTTTCGGGTGCGGCCCCCGATGTCGCCCGCGAAGTCTTCAAGCGCCTTGGCGTCGCCGATATCGTCGCGTCGATCTCCGAATATGGCGCGATGATCCCCGGCCTCCAAGCGGGTCGCCACGATGTCATCACCGCCGGCCTCTTCATGAAGCCGGAGCGCTGCGCCGCCGTCGCCTATTCCGAGCCGATCCTGTGCGACGCCGAGGCCTTTGCGCTGAAGAAGGGTAATCCGCTCAAGCTGAAGAGCTACAAGGACATCGCCGACAATCCGGATGCCAGGATCGGTGCGCCGGGCGGCGGCACGGAAGAAAAGCTGGCGCTCGAAGCCGGCGTGCCGCGCGACCGCGTCATCGTCGTGCCGGATGGCCAGAGTGGCCTGAAGATGTTGCAGGACGGCCGCATCGACGTCTATTCGCTGCCGGTCCTATCGATCAACGATCTCGTCTCCAAGGCGAATGATCCCAGCATCGAGGTCGTCGCCCCGGTCGAAGGCGCGCCCGTTTATTGCGACGGCGCGGCCTTCAAAAAGGGCAATGAGGCCCTGCGCGATGCCTTCGACGTCGAGCTCGCCAAGCTGAAGGAAAGTGGCGAATTCGCCAAGATCATCGAGCCCTACGGCTTCTCGGCCGCGGCCGCGATGTCGACCACGCGCGACAAGCTCTGCGCGGCGAAGTAAGCGCGGTCTCCATCTCGCCCTCTCCCTAACCAAGGGAGAGGACACCTTGATCCACTCTTGAATGGGAAGACGATGACCGACTGGTCCGGCTATATAGGGCTGATCCTGCAAGGCGCGCTCGTGACGCTTGAGCTCACCGTGATGGGTTCGGTGCTTGCCGTCATCATGGCGTTTCTTGCCGGCCTTGGCCGCGTCAGCCGCTTTATGGCTGTGCGTGCGCTTGCCACCACCTATATCGAGTTCTTCCGCGGCACGTCGATCTTCGTCCAGCTGTTCTGGGTCTATTTCGTGCTGCCCTTCGCCGGCGTTACGCTGTCGCCGCTCCAGGCCGGGGTGCTGGCGCTCGGCCTCAATGTCGGCGCCTATGGCGCGGAGGTGGTGCGCGGCGCCGTCAAGGCGATCGGCCGCGAGCAGCGCGAGGCTTGCATCGCCCTCAACCTGACGCGTGGCCAGGCGATGCGCCATGTCATCCTGCCGCAGGCTTTGCCGCTCATGCTGCCGACCTTCGGCAACAATGCGATCGAGCTCCTGAAGGGCACCGCCGTCGTGTCGCTGATCTCGCTCACCGACATGACCTTCCAGGCACAGGTGGTGCGCTCTCAGACCGGCAGCACGCTGATCCCCTTCACGGTCATCCTCGTGCTCTATTTCCTGATGGCGCTGGCCATCTCCACCGGCATGCGCTGGCTGGAACGCCGCGTCACCCGTGGCCTCGACGGCGTGAGGACCTGAAGATGGAATGGGATTGGGATTTCGTCTGGCAGATCCTGCCGACCCTCCTCGAGGGGCTGAAGATCACCCTTCTGGCGACCGTGCTCGGTGCCGCGGTCGCCGCCGTCGTCGGCCTTCTCTTCGCCATCCTGCGCATGACCGCGCCGAAGCCGATTGCGCGGACCACGGGTTTCATCGTCGAGTTCATCCGCGGCACGCCGCTGCTGGTGCAGCTCTACTTCATCTTTTATGTGCTGCCGGATATCGGCATCCGCCTGCCCGCGCTCTTGGCCGGTGTCATCGGGCTCGGCGTGCACTACGGCACCTATGCGGCGGAAGTCTATCGCGCGGGCATCGAGAACGTGCCGCGCGGACAGTGGGAGGCGGCCAAGGCGACGAACCTTTCCGGCCGCCAGACCTGGATCCATGTGATCCTGCCACAGGCCATCCCGCCGATGATCCCGGCGCTCGCCAACTATCTCATCGCCATGTTCAAGGAGACGCCCTTGCTCTCGGCCATCACGGTGCTGGAACTGATGAACCAGGCGAAAAGCGTCGCCAACAGCAGCTACCGCTACATCGAGCCGATGACCATGGTGGGTGTCTTCTTCCTGATCATGAGCCTGATCTCCGTCGTCTTCCTGCGCTGGCTGGAAGAACGTTATGCCCGCGTGGAGGAACGCTGATGCAGACCCTCGATCTCACCCTCGCCACGCGTGGGCCGAAACTAGACGACCGCCCGCTGGACAAGCGCGTCGGCCTGATCATCCTGGCGACCGACCACACGACCGAGGTGGATTTCCAGCGCATGGTGGCAAGCGACAGGATCGGCGTCTATGCGACCCGCATTCCCTACGCCAACCCGGTGACGCCGGAAAACCTGCGCGCCATGCAGCCCTCGCTGACGGCGGGTGCGGCGCTCATCCTGCCGGATGAGCCGCTCGACGTCGTCATGTATTCCTGCACGTCGGCGTCGGTCGTCATCGGCGATGCCGAGGTGGAGGCCGCGGTGAAGGCCGCCAAGCCGGAGGCCGCCGTCGTCACGCCCACGGCCGCGGCCGTATCCGGCCTCAAGGCCTTCGGCGCCAGGCGCATTTCGGTGCTCACGCCCTACACGCTGGAAACCAGCCGGCCGATGGCCGACTATTTCGCTGCACTCGGTTTCGACATCGCCCGCTTCACCTGCCTCGGCCTCACCGACGACCGGGACATGGCGCGGATCGCGCCGGAGGAAATCGTCGCCTTCGCGAAGGAGGCCATGGCGCCCGATTCCGATGCGCTCTTCATCTCCTGCACGGCCGTCCGCGCCGCCGGCGTGGCGGCGCAGATCGAAGCCGCCATCGGCAAGCCCGTCGTCACCAGCAACCTTGCCACCGCCTGGGCCTGCCTGCGCCTCTGCGGCGACGAAGCGCTACGGCCGGAACTCGGCCGGCTGATGACGCTCGCCTATCCTGGCGCTGAACCATGACGGATACCCGCCTTCCCGTAACAATCGCAGATATCGAGCAGGCGGCTCGCCGCATCGAGGGCCGTGTCCTGCGCACGCCGTTCGTTCTCTCATCGGCATTGTCGGAGCGCCTGGGCGTGGTGGTCGGTCTGAAGCTCGAACATCACCAGGCGACCGGCAGCTTCAAGCTGCGCGGCGCGACCAACGCAATGCTCTCCCTTTCGCCCGAACAGCGGGCGCGCGGTGTCGTGGCGGCCTCGACCGGCAATCACGGCCGCGCCCTTGCCCATGCGGCCAAGGCCGAAGGCTCCGTCGCGACGATCTGCATGTCCAATCTCGTGCCGGAAAACAAGGTCGCGGAAATCCGCCGGCTCGGCGCCGATGTCCGCATCGTCGGCCGGTCGCAGGACGAGGCGCAGTTGGAGGTGGACCGGCTGGTCGCCGAAGACGGCCTCGTCATGGTGCCACCCTTCGATGACAAGGCGGTCGTTGCCGGGCAGGGTACGCTCGGACTGGAGATCGTGGACGCCTTGCCTGACGTCGCGACCGTGCTCGTGCCGCTGTCCGGCGGCGGGCTGGCGGCGGGCGTCGCCGCGGCGGTCAAGGGCCGCTCGCCGAAGACGCGCGTCATCGGCCTCACCATGGAACGTGGCGCGGCAATGAAGGCGAGTCTCGATGCGGGCCGGCCGGTGCAGGTCGAAGAGGTGGCGAGCCTGGCGGATTCGCTCGGCGGCGGCATCGGCCTCGACAATACAGTCACCTTCGCCATGTGTCGCGCTCTGCTTGACGATGTGATCCTGCTTTCCGAGGAAGAGATCGCCGCTGGCATGCGGCATGCCTATGCCGAGGAGCGCGAGGTGGTCGAAGGCGCGGGCGCGGTGGGTATCGCGGCTCTGCTTTCAGGGCGGCTCGGCCGGCTGGACGGCCCGGTGGCCATCGTCCTATCCGGCCGCAATGTGGATATGGGCCTGCACCGGCGGGTCATGAATAGCGCGGAGGCAGCATGACCAAGATGAAGATCCTGACCGAAGCGGAGCTGCGGCGCATCGTGCCGCTCGATCTCGAAGCGATTGCCTGCGTCGAGGATGCCTTCCACGCGCTCGCCACCAAGGCCGTCGTCATGCCGCCGATCCTCCGGCTCGACATGCCGGAGCAGCGCGCAGAGGTGGACGTGAAAACCGCTTACGTTCCGGGCCTCGATGGTTTTGCCATCAAGATCAGCCCAGGCTTCTTCAACAACCCGGCCATCGGCCTGCCGAGCACGAACGGCCTGATGGTGCTGTTCTCGACGAAGACCGGCCTCGTGCAGGCGGTGCTGCTCGACAATGGTTACCTGACGGATGTGCGGACAGCCGCCGCCGGTGCGGTTGCGGCGCGCCATCTCTCGCGCCAGGACGCCGGTGTGGCCGCCATCTTCGGCGCCGGCATGCAGGCGAAATTGCAACTGGAGGCGCTGAGCCTCGTGCGGCGGATCCGCGAGGCGCGCATCTGGGCGCGCGATACGGCAAAGGCCGAGGCGGTAGCCTCCGAATTGACGCTGAAGCTCGGCTTCCCCATCCATGCGAAAGTTGATGGCCGGGCGGCGGTCGATGGCGCCGATATCATCGTCACGACCACGCCGTCGGAAACGCCGTTGCTCAAGGCCGAATGGCTCCAGCCCGGCCAGCATGTCACGGCCATGGGCTCGGATGCCGAGCACAAGAACGAGATCGAGCCAGCGGTTATCACCGGCGCCGGGCTCTATGTCGCCGACAGCCTGAAGCAAACCCGCCGTCTCGGCGAGCTGCATCATGCCATTGAAGCCGGCCTCGTAACGGAGGGTATGGGCTTCCCCGAACTCGGCGAGATCGTCGCCGGGCGAAAACCGGGCCGCAGCGGCCCCGAGCAGATTACCGTGGCGGATCTCACTGGCACGGGCATCCAGGACACGGCCATAGCAACACTCGCCGCCGCCCGAGCAGTAGCGGCCGGCGCCGGCACGACCTTCGAGAGTTGAGACCGGCTTCTCGCCGGGTATAGAGGAAAAACCGATGAAACAAGCGAACCTGAAGTTCTCACTTCCGGAATATGAAGCGCGTCTGCAAAAAACGCGGAAGGCCATGGAAGCCAAGGGCATCGACGTACTGATCGTCAGCGATCCGTCGAACATGAACTGGCTGACGGGCTATGACGGCTGGTCCTTCTATGTGCATCAATGTGTCGTGGTGCCGCCGACCGGCGAGCCGATCTGGTATGGTCGCGGACAGGATGCCAACGGCGCGAAGTTCACCGCCTATCTGAAGCACGAGAACATCATCGGCTATCCCGATCACTACGTGCAGTCCACCGAACGCCACCCGATGGATTATCTCGCAGTCAAGCTCACGGAGCGCGGTCTCGACAAGCTGACGATCGGCGTTGAGATGGACAATTACTGGTTCTCGGCCGCCGCCTTCGCTTCGCTGATGAAGCACCTGCCGAACGCCCGCTTCGTCGATGCCACCGCGCTTGTCAACTGGCAGCGTGCGGTCAAGAGCGAGACGGAAATCACGTATATGCGCAATGCCGCGAGGATCGTCGAAAAGATGCACGCGCGCATCTTCGACAAGATCGAGGTCGGCATGCGCAAATGCGACCTGGTGGCGGAAATCTACGATGCCGGCACGCGCGGCGTCGACGGCATCGGCGGCGATTATCCGGCGATTGTGCCGCTTCTGCCCTCCGGCGTCGAGGCCTCCGCGCCGCATCTCACCTGGGACGACCGGCCGATGAAATCCGGCGAGGGTACGTTCTTTGAGATCGCCGGCTGCTACCATCGCTACCACGTGCCGCTTTCGCGGACCGTCTTCCTCGGCAAGCCGACGCAGGCCTTCCTCGATGCGGAAAAAGCGACGCTGGAGGGCATGGAGGCGGGCCTTGCGGTCGCCAAACCCGGCAATACCTGCGAGGACATCGCCAACGCCTTCTTCGCGGTCCTCAAGAAATACGGCATCGTCAAGGACAACCGCACGGGCTACGGCATCGGCGTTTCCTATCCGCCGGACTGGGGCGAGCGCACGATGAGCCTGCGCCCCGGCGACACGAGCGAGCTGAAGCCCGGCATGACCTTCCACTTCATGACGGGGCTGTGGCTGGAAGACATGGGCTTCGAGACGACGGAAAGCATCCTGATCACCGAGACGGGCGTCGAATGCCTCGCCAATGTACCGCGCAAGCTTCTCGTGAAGGATTGAGCCATGGCAGACCGTAACCTTCGTCCGTCGCCGATCAGCGCCACGGTCGATTTTTCGGCCGAGGGCGTCCAGCACGGCTTCCTGCGGCTGCCCTATAGTCGGGACGATTCCGCCTGGGGCTCGGTGATGATCCCGCTGACGGTGGTGAAGAACGGGGCGGGGCCGACGGCCCTTCTCACCGGCGGCAACCACGGCGATGAATATGAGGGGCCGATCGCGCTCTTCGACCTCGCCCGCACATTGAAGGCCGAGGATGTGTCCGGCCGCGTCATCATCGTGCCGGCGATGAACTATCCGGCCTTCCTTGCCGGCACGCGCACCTCGCCGATCGACAAGGGCAATATGAATCGCAGCTTTCCGGGCGCGCCCGATGGCACGGTGACCCAGAAGATCGCCGACTATTTTCAGCGTACGCTGCTGCCGCTAGCCGATATCGTGCTGGATTTCCATTCGGGCGGGAAGACGCTCGATTTCCTGCCATTCTGTGCTGCCCATATCCTGCCCGACAAGACGCAGGAGGCGAGGGCCTTCGATCTCGTCCAGGCCTTCGGCGCGCCCTGGTCGATGAAGATGCTGGAGATTGACGCGGTCGGCATGTACGACACCGCGGCGGAAGAAATGGGAAAAATCTTCATCACCACTGAACTCGGTGGCGGTGGAACGTCGACGGCAAAGAGCGTTGGCATCGCCAAGGCGGGTGTCGCCAACGTGCTGAAAGCCGCCGGCATCCTGACGGGAACGGTCGAGGCCGCGCAGACCACCTGGCTCGACATGCCGGACGGCAACTGCTTCTCGTTTGCCGAGGATGGCGGGCTGATCGAGCCGCTGTTCGATCTGGGCGATCAGGTGAGGAATGGCGATGTCGTTGCCCTCATCTATCCAGTCGGACGTACCGGGGTTGAGCCACTTGAAATCAGTGCGAGAATGGATGGCGTTCTTGTCGCCCGCCATTTCTCAGGTCTCGTCAAATCTGGCGATTGCGTGAGCGTGCTTGCAGCAATTGTAACGACGTGAGCCTTATCGATTTTCAATGGGTTTTCGGCTCACAGTCGAATTTCGGCTGGCCGTATTACGGCCGGCGCACGGCCGTGTCGCTGAAGGCGAAATTCGCCGATTCTGCCTGGTGACGCAAAACGCGTTTCTCGTCGGCAATGCATTAGCGCAGGGGATCGTCGCAAGCGGGATCGCTACCGGGCTTAAAGAGTAATTCTATGTAAGAGCGGCGGCTTTAGGTGGCTGTCCCCGCATGTCAATTACATTCTCGACAAGCAGTTCTCTGTATCGGCTTTGCCAGATCAGGGCACGTCCATGTGAACATTGGAAGGAAAGGGGCGTTGATTCGCCCCCTCTCTGGTGTGCGTCAAACTCTCACTGGTTAAACCGATTTCACACCAACCGCTGCGAGGAGCCTTGTTAACTTCGCTGGATCCACGAGTGTGCCGTTCTCGAGCTTGGCTATTTCAAGTTCGGTGAGTCCGGAAATCAGCGAAAGCTGCTCGTTAGTGTAGCCTTTGGATTTCCGCAAATTTGCAATGGGGTTCGTCACGTTGATTGTCACGGCTTCTCTCCTATTGTTGCATTGCAATATAGGTCTGCCGCAAAAGGTTCCAAGATGGTAGTTGCCGCAATGCGAAACGCCAATGGATTCTGGCTCACTTCCAGCAGGGTGTGAGTTTCTGCTTGAACGTCTTATTGCATAAGCACTCGCTAAACCTAGGGCTGATCCAAAATCCATTCGCCGGGAATCGGCGGGTCACAGAAGTCGTTGAGAGCGCATTAAAGGTCGACCTGGCGTCCTCATGCGCTGACAACCCATTTCTATATCCGTTCTCACATACATGGCGGTTCGCTCACAAGTCAGGACATGCCATGGATGTGCACGTTTTCAATGCCAAATACGGAACAGAACGCCGCTTTGAGCCTTTCACCCCGATCAGGGAGTAGAAGGTGAAGCACAGACTTCTGGCAGACGATGCGGGCGAGATTACATTCATTTTGGTCCTCGATGAAGGCGATGACTTTGAATGCATCACTGCCTTTGTCGAAAAAAAGGTGACCGCAGCATCAATCACCGCTATCGGCGCTTTCCGTGTTCCACGATCGCATTCTTCGATTTTCAGGCGAAGGGTGGCCAGGGAGGCTATCGCCCTACCCTGGAGGTTGTGCTGAGGGAAACGCCTGTCGGGTTGCTGCGTCGGAATCGAGTGGATCTTGGCATCGCTCTGATCGACGTTGGATAAGACACGTTTCGGAGGTTCCCATGGACAATAAAGACAGATTGATCCTCGCGCTGGCGGCGTTGCTGCGGGCGGAACGCGAGACGCGCGGCGCTTTGATGGACGTATTGGAAGAGGATTCTATTTCGCGCGAAACGTTGCTCGCCATTCTCTCTGATCCCATCCCGATCGTCACGCAGGAGGACATTGCATTCGCCGAACGCTTTGCCTTGTCGAAACACCTGCCGCTCGAAAGGAAGGGATGATGGCGCCGCGTGCGTTCTGGAAGGGATATCTCAAGCTCTCGCTGGTGACCTGTCCGGTCGCCATGTCACCGGCGATATCGCAGGAGGATAAAGTGCGTTTCCGCACGCTCAACGGCAAGACGGGCAATCCCATCGTCAGCCGCTATGTCGATGCCGTCACGGGCAAGGCGGTGAGCGAGGACGACGAGGTGAAGGGTTATCCACGCGGCGAAGATGACCATGTCGTGCTGGAGGAGGATGAGATCGAGGCGGTGGCGTTGGAAAGCACGCGCACCATCGACATCGAGACCTTCGTGCCGCACGAAAGCATCGAATGGATTTGGTATGATTCCCCGCACTATCTCGTGCCGAACGATACAGTCGGGGAAGAGGCATTTTCCGTCATACGCGAGGCGATGGCCTCGACAGGTACCGTCGGCATCTCGCGTCTGGTTCTCTATCGCCGTGAGCGGGCGGTAATGCTGGAGCCGCGCGGCAACGGCATCGTGCTGTGGACGCTGCGTTACGGGGACGAGGTGCGTAGCGCGGAAGAATATTTCGCAGGCCTCAAACAAGCAAAACCGGATTCCAAGGCCATGGCGCTGGTCAAGACGTTGATTGAGGAACGCACGCGAAAATGGGATCCAAAGATGGCGGATGATCCTGTGCAGGATCGGCTGCTCGATATTATCGCTGCGAAGAAAAAAGGCCGCAAGCGCCCCGCAAAGGCCAAGACTCCGCCGCCGGCGGGCAATGTCATTAACATCATGGATGCCTTGCGCAGGAGCATCAAGGCGGAGGGGAAAGACAAATAGATCAGCCTTTCGCCTTTCCGGCTTTCAGCGGCTGGGCTGACGTCGTGAAATCTGCCCAAGGGTCGGCGGTCAGCGTCCGAAGGCGCGTTGGCGCATTCTCCACGGTGAAGTAGGCAGGGCCGACATTTGCGCTGAGTTCGTCCCAGGCGAGCGGCATAGACACGGCTGCGCCTGGACGGGCGCGGGTGGAATAGGGCGCCACCGCTGTCATGCCGCGCTGGTTGCGCAGGTAGTCGATGAGGATCTTTCCGCGCCGCTTCGACTTGGTGATGGTCGAGACATATTTGTCCGGGTTGTCTTTCGCCATGGCATCGGCGATCGCCTTGCAGAAAGTTTTGATGGCTGGCCAGCGCGCCGAGGGTTTCAGCGGTGCGCACACATGCAGGCCCTTGCCGCCGGAGGTCTTGACGAATGTCGCGAGCCCGGCTGCTTCCAAGCGCATGCGGGTTTCCTCGGCCGCGTCTATTACGGCCTGCCATTCGACCCCCTCACCGGGATCGAGGTCCATGATGATGCGATCGGGCCGCTCCCAGTCGGCGAGCGTCGAGCCCCAGGGGTGGATTTCCAGAACGGCCGACTGCACAAGGCCCATCAGCCCGTCAAGATCCTCGATCGCGACATAGGGCTCCTCGTCTTTTTCCGCAGGGTCCCGCACCTCAATGATCTTGGCATTGATGCCTTTCCAGGCATGTTTCTGAAAAAAGGTCTGCCCCTCAATGCCGGTCGGCGCGCGCAGGAGGGCGAGGGGCCTGCCAACGATATGTGGCGCGATATAGCGCCAGACTTCGCAATAGTAGTCGGCAAGACCTTCCTTGGTGACACCCTCGTCTGGCCAATAGACCCGGTCGGGGTGGGTGAGACGCACGGTGCGGCGCGGCTGTTTTTCAGCTTTCGGCGCGGCGGCGGTCTTAGACTTCGGCATCTCGGCGACAACCTCCCTGGCAGGCTTGTCCTCCCGCAAGCCGCGGAAGGAAGCATGGCGCAAATGCCCGTCACCCGTCCAGGCGCGGTATTCCACTTCGGCAACCAGTTCCGGCCGCACATAACGCACCTGCCGAGCTTCATCCGCGGTCAACTTGCGGCCAAAAGGGCTTTCGTCTGTGCGCATGCGCGAGAGGCGCTTGAAGAGATCGGCAGCGACAGCGGCAGAAAAACCGGTGCCGACACGCCCGACGGGCTCAAGCCTATCGTTTTTGTGGACGCCGAGAACGAGTGAGCCGATGGCCTGACGCGAGACGGTGGACGGCACATAGCCACCGATGACGAACTCCTGCCGAGCCGAGCATTTCGACTTTACCCAGCTCTTGCTACGGCCTTCGCGGTAGGGCGCGTCCCGCAGCTTGGAGACGACACCTTCAAGGCTGAGACGGCAGGCATGGCGCAGCACGAGCGCTCCGTTCTCATCGAAATGGCCACTGTAACGAAGAATGCCGGATATTCCGGGCACCAGCTTTTCGAGAAGGGCCTTGCGTGTTTCCAACGGCAGGCGGGTCAGATCATAACCGTCGAGATGAAGGAGGTCGAAGAGATAGAAAGTGAAACGGTCGTCACGCCCGGCGCTGAGATCGGCCTGAAGAGCGGAAAAGTCGGATGCGCCAGCGCCGGTCTCCACCACGAGCTCGCCGTCAATGAGCGCGGAGCCAATCGGCAGCTCGGCAAGTGCCGACACCACGGTCTTGCCGAACTTCTTCGTCCAATCCAGTCCGCTGCGGGTTAGAAGTTTGACGCGCCCGGCCTCAATACGGGCCTGGAGGCGATAGCCGTCGAACTTGATTTCGTGCAGCCAGCGGTCGCCGGTCGGCGGCGCGGTGGCGAGCGTCGCCAATGTCGGCGGCAGGAAATCGGGCAGCCTGGCTTTGCGTGCACCCTTGATGCCGGAGGGATCGGGTGCCTTAACAGTAGCCTCTTCCTGCTTTTGCGCCGTCGGTTCGGCTTTTTTCTTCGAGGGTTTTCTGATGCGGCCCGTCTTTGAAGACCAGCCGGGCTCCTCCCCCGCGACGTCTTCGATGTCCCGCCCCGTCTTTACCGATTCAGGTCGCTCTTCAAGCAGGTTGTCTTCGCCCTCGACCGCGAATTCGTCGTCGCCCTTGATCAGCAGCCAATTTTCCCGCTTCTCGCCGGGCTTGCCCTGCATGCGCACGAGATGCCAGCGGCCGTGCAGCTTCTCGCCGTCGAGCGTAAATTCCAGATGTCCCTTGGCATAGGCCTTTCGCGCGTCGCCAATAGGCTTCCAGGTGCCGCGGTCCCAGACGATGACGGTGCCGCCGCCATATTCCCCTTTGGGTATGGTGCCTTCGAAATCCCCATAGGCGAGCGGATGATCTTCGACATGCACAGCCAGCCGCTTTTCCGTCGGCGCGAGACTTGGGCCGCGCGTGACGGCCCAGCTCTTGAGAACGCCGTCCATTTCGAGACGGAAATCGTAGTGAAGACGCGTCGCGTCGTGCTTCTGGATAACGAAGCTTTGGCCGCTCTTGCGAGCCTTACGGCCACGCGGCTCGGAGGTGGATTTAAAGTTCCGTTTCTGTCGGTAGGAGTCCAGGGTCGCCACGGTCAACCTGCCTTGCGACGGCCCGCCGCCGCGGATTTCTTCGTCTTGCCCCTGGCCGGTTTGCCATCCTTCGCAGCGCTTTGCCGCAGTGCTTCCATGAGGTCAATGACCTTGCCTTCGGCCTTGGGTTTGACGGGTTTGATCTTGCGGCCTTCGATTTTGGCTTTTACCACCTCTGCCAGCGCGGCATCGTAGCGGTCGTCGAATTTCTTCGGATCGAAACGACCACTCTTCGTTTTGATAATGTGTTCGGCAAGCTCTAGCATCTCGCCCTTGAGCTTGAGAGCAGGGATATCGGAAAAGGCCTCCTCAGCCGAACGGACCTCGTAATCATAATTAAGCGTGGTTGCGATGAGGCCCTCGCCGTCGGGGCGTATGAGAAGGGTGCGGACCCGGCGGAAGAGAACGGTTTCGGCTACCGCTGCCACCTTCTTCGCCTTCATGCCTTCACGAATCAATGCAAAGGCTTCTGCTCCATGCGGGTCGGAAGGCGCCAGGTAATAGGGCTTGTCGAAATAGAGGTCGTCTATGTCGTTGCAGGCAATGAAGGCGTCGATCTCCAGCGTCTTGTCGCTCTCGGGAATCGCGGCGGCGATTTCCTGAGGATCAAGCGCGATATAGTCGTTCTCACCCGCTTCGTAGCCCTTCACCTGATCTTCTCGTTCCACCACTTTGCCCGTTTCGCTATCAACGAACTCCCGGTGCAGCCTGTGGCCGGTCTTTCGGTTGAGCATATGAAAGGCGATACGGTCGCTGGTCGATGCCGCGGTATAGAGAGCAACCGGACACACCAGTTCGCCCACTTTCAGAAAGCCCTTCCAGTTCGCTCTCGGCGCCAAGCTCGTTCTCCCGCTTCAAAACGAGGGAATGCCAGCGGGCACCAAATGTTCCGATGCCGGCACACGACCGGAACCAAAGACGGTGCCGTGAATTTCCGCGCTGTGGAAGCAAACAGACAGGCGGCAGACAGTGCGAAGCGAAGAGACCCCATTGCGCGTTCCAGAGGTCGGTACAAACCCTGCGATCATCCAACCCGGACAAAATGTCTGGCGCACAGCAAAAGCCGGGCGCCTTGACGTGCTCGTGGATGGGCAGGCTTATTTTCAAGCGCTTGAGGGTGTTCTGGCGCAGGCGCGCCGAGAGATATGGATCGTTGGCTGGGATTTCAATCCGGATATACCGATGCAGCCTGGCGTGCCGCAATCCCAGAAGCTCGGCGCCTTCCTGCTGAAGCTCGTGGAGGAGCGGCCGTCCCTGACGATCCGTGTGCTCGTGTGGGCTATGGGACCAATCTATTCCGGTAAGTCGCTGAAGATGTTCCGCAGGCGCCGCTGGTCGTCCCATCCGCGCATCGTGCTTACCTTCGATAGTCGCCATCCAATCCGTGGTTCTCATCACCAGAAGTTTGTCGTCGTGGACGACACGGTCGCCTTCGTTGGCGGCATCGATCTCACCGCCAAGCGTTGGGATACGAGCGAGCACCTTGTCGACGATCCCAGACGCAAACTTCCTTCCGGCACACCTTACGAACCGGTGCATGATATGCAGGTGGTGCTTGAGGGCGAAGCGGCGCGCCTTGCGGGGGATATAGCCCGCCGCCGCTGGCTTTTCGCCACGGATGAGGCCATTCCGCCAATCGTGCCTGCGGCGCAAATCCGTCTGGATGGTGCAACGGAGATGATGACGAATGTGGAGGTCGCCTTCGCGCGCACGGAGCCTGCCATCCGCGGCCGCCCCCCCGTGACGGAGGCCATGGACCTCACCGTCGCGGCGCTCAAGGCTGCGCGACGCCATATCTATATCGAAAGCCAATATTTCGCGTCGAGCCGGGTCTGCGACGTGCTGTGTGAACGGCTTTCCGAACCGGATGGACCCGAGGTCGTCCTGGTCTCCACACTGAGTTCGCACGGCACGATCGAGCGCCTCGTGCTCGGCGCGAACCGCGATCGTTTCATCCGTCGCCTGAGCCAGTGCGATAAGTATGGCCGCATGCGAGCGTTCTACCCTGTCGTGCCGAAACCCGATGGCACGGAGCAGGAGATCGTCATTCACTCCAAGCTGGTGATCGTCGACGACACATTCCTGCGCATCGGCTCCTCCAATCTCAACCAGCGCAGCGAGGGATTGGATACCGAGCTCGACATCGCCGTCGAGGCGCGTACCGATGCCGAGCGCCATCGCATTCTTGCCCTGCGGAACCGTCTGCTCGCCGAACATCTCGACACGGATCCTGCTAGCTTTGCGGCTGCGGTTGGTGCGGAACAAGCGTTGGGCCGAACAATCGACGCGTTCAATACACGTCAGCGCGGGCTCAGGCCCTTTCGCGATGCGGCGGGCAAGGGCGCGGTTACTGCGGTCATGGGAACCGGCATCGTCGATCCTATCGGACCCTGGTGGCCGATTTCGGCCTGGACGGCCGCAACGCGAAGGTTTCTGAACCGTCAGCTTGCGCCCTTACGCAATCCTGCTTCGGCGTTCGGTGCCAACAAAGCCTCGCTGGCAAGCAGCAAAACGACCCCAAGCGGCAGCGGAATGAAGAAATAGACGACGCGGAAGGCGATCAGCGCGCCGATTGAGGCCGAACCGCCAAGCAGGAAGCCGATCGTCGCTTCCAGCACGCCAAGCCCACCGGGGACATGGCTGACCAACGCGGTTAGATTGCCCACCACATAGGCGGCAGTCGTTTCCATGTAGCCAACCTCGCCGTTCAAAAGCTGATTCAGGCATGCGGCGACGAAGGCGAAATTGACCGTACCGACCAGAATCTGCAAGACGGCAAGGCGCAGCGGCGGCAGCTTGAACCGCCAGCTGCGGACCTTCAGTTCGCCACGCAGGAATGCGGAGAGCGCCACATAGACAGCTCCGACCACCAGGCAGGCCACGCCGAGAGCGGCGGACGCGGTGGCTCCAAGCCCGGCGATCTTTCCCGCGGTGCCGGGAAGCAGGATGAGGCAAAGTCCGGCCAGGGTGATCAGCCCCAGCCCGACGGTCACGCCGCAAAAGACGATCAGCTTGGCGATCTCTTCGGAATCGAGGCCCCAGCGGGAATAGAACCGATACCGCACCGCGCCGCTGCTAAGCGCCGCGACCCCCACATTGTGGCCGATGGCAAGGCTTGTGAAGGAGGCCAGTGCCGCGCGCGGATAGGAAAGCGGCTTGCCGACATAGCGCAGCGCCAGAAAATCGAAGACTGTGAGGCAGAGATAGGAGCAGGCCGCGAAGCCGAGCGCCAAGGCGAAGTTCCCCTTGGGAATGGAAGCGACTGAGTTGCTGATATCCTCCCAGGAATATTGTGACAGCGTTCGATAGATCAGCCATCCTGCGACGAGAACCGCAAGGGCGATGAGCGCGTGGAGGATATGAGTTCGTTTCATGCGGCGGATCCTTACCGTTCTGTCGGTGCGGAACGAAAACCGGGCTTTTGTGTTCCCGAGACGTCAGAAACGACAAGAGGAAGGCATGGGCAGGCGGCTGAGGATCATGACGTACAACGTGCACAGTTGCTTCGGCACGGACAGGAAGCTCGATCCCGGGCGCATCGCCGCGGTCATCGCCGAATGCGAGGCCGATATCGTCGCGTTGCAGGAGGTGGACGTCGCACGGGCGCGTAGCGGCGGCATCGACCAGGCGCAGACCATTGCCAACCATCTCAGCATGGTTTCGCACTTCCACCCAGCCCTGCATCTTGAGGAGGAGCGTTATGGCGACGCGCTGTTGACGGCGCTGCCGACCCGGCTCGTCAAGGCCGATGGGCTTCCCTCGCGCGGCGAGCCGCGGGGTGCACTGTGGGTGGAGATTCCTGTCGATGATGTAAAGCTGCAGATCTTCGTCACCCATCTCGGCCTGCTCGGCGCCGAGCGAGTGCGCCAGACCGAGGCTCTGATCGGGCCGGGATGGCTCACAGCGCCGATGCCTGACGATGCGCGCGTCATCCTCGCCGGCGATTTCAACGCGATTTCCCGCTCGCCGTCCTATCGCATGCTGTTACGACGCCTTCGGGATGCGCAGATCGATGCCGGCGGGCGGCCCGCCGCGACTTTTCCCTCCCGCCTGCCTTTGCTGCGCATCGACCACATCTTCATCGGTGCAGGGGTTACCGCAAGCCGGACCTTCGTCCACAACACGCCGCTTGCCCGCCGGGCATCCGACCACCTGCCGCTTTGTGCCGACCTGGAGATCGGGTGATGCGACAGACCGGTCCTTTCATCGCGACGGCGGCATGGTCGATCCCCAAGAAGGTCGCCAACCGCTTTCCCGAAACGGGCAGCGGCCTCGAACGCTATGCCGCTGTTTTCAATGGCGTAGAGATCAATTCCACCTTCTATCGCCATCACCAGAAGAAGACGTTCGAGCGTTGGGCAAGCGCGGTCCCGGAGCATTTCCGTTTCGCGGTGAAGATTTCGCGCGAAATCACGCATGAAGCGCGTCTGCGAAACATTGGCCCGCTCTTCGATATCTTCGTGGACGAGGTGTTTATGCTGGAGGACAAGCTGGGTCCCTTGCTGTGTCAATTGCCACCAAGTCTCAGATTCGACGCCGACGAAGTGGAGAAGGCCTTCTCGTCGATGCGCCGCATCTTCTCGGGCGCGCTGGTGATCGAGCCACGCCACAAGAGCTGGGCATCCCCTGCCGCACACACGCTTCTCCAGGAATACGCCATCGATCGCGTTCTGGCCGATCCGGCACCCGTCTGGCCGCTATCCGATTTTCGCGAGATGCCCGGATATGTCCGATTGCACGGCACCCCCCAAATTTATTATTCCAGCTACAGCGACGCAGAAATCGGCACTTTTGCAAAGCATCTCGGTGGTGAGACGTGGTGCGTCTTCGATAACACAGCCTCCGGCGCCGCCATCGAAAATGCACTGGCGATGCGGGATTATGTGACGGACCGGCAGGATGGATGAGCATTTCTTCGCCCGCGACGTCGTCACCGTCGCTGCCGGTCTTCTCGGCGCCCGTATGCTGGTAAATGGCATCGGCGGGCTCATCGTGGAAACCGAGGCCTACCGGCAAGACGACGAGGCGTCGCACAGTTTTCGGGGGCAGACCGCCGGAAACGCGGCGATGTTCGGCGAACCGGGCCGGGTCTATATCTATCGATCCTATGGCCTGCATTGGTGCTTCAATATCGTGTGCGAACGCGGCAGCGCCGTTCTCATCCGCGCGCTGGAGCCGACGCATGGGCTTGAAACGATGATGGAGCGGCGGGCGATCGGCGAGCCGCGCAAACTCTGCGCCGGCCCAGGCAATCTGTGCAAGGCGCTCGCCATCAACAGGGAATTGAACGGATTGTCGGTTCTCGCCGATCCATTTTCTCTGACACCGCCGTCTGAACTGCCGGTATCGGCAAGCGGTAAGCGCATCGGCATCAGCAAGGCTGCCGAACGCCCGTGGCGCTTCGCCATCAAGGGATCCCGCTATCTAAGCCGGGCAATCTGACCCGCACCCCTTTGGTCCCTTGATCTCCGTTTCCGCGGTAAAGGTCGTTCCATCGCTCCCGGCCAAAGTATCCGCTGGTTTACGATACCCCGGATCAGATGGTTTGCAGGGCGTGCTTACAGCGGAACGTTTGCCTGGCTTCGACATTGTGCGCTCAAGTCGGGAGGCGACAATGGAACGATACTATTTCAAGATTCAGGATCAGGATGGTGTGTTGCAGCCCGATCGCGGCTTTGAGTTTGTGGATATCGAGAAGGCCAAAGAAGAAGCAAGGACGCTTCTGGCCGAGATGGCAGTCGATGGCCTGCCGAGCGAGCCGGTGGACAGTATCTCCGTCGAATTGCAGGACGCCAACCGTGTGCCCATCGTTACTTTCCGATTGGTTCTCGAGGCAATTCCGCATGGCTCACAGGAGCTGTGAACCGGAAGCAAGGCCTTACTGCCGGTGAGGCAGCAAAAAGCGGGCGAACCGGTGCGCCGGCCTTTTCGCTTGCGCATATTTTCATTTCCGTCCGCTTCCGTACCGACGCCACACGCCGGGTTGTGTCACCGATTTTATGGCCATAGATGGACAGCCATTGACTTTAGGAGAGACCGAAGCCTTTGGCGGATATGCGGTCGCTGAACCGCATAGGATTGTTGGATGGATGACATATGCCAGGGCAGGTTTCGAAACACCCTGCTAAGGCGTTTACCGGTACCGAGCCAGCAACGGTTCGCCGTGCGGTTGGAGCGCGTGGGGCTTCCTCGTTCACATAAGCTTTCCTCGCCCCATCAGCCGATGGAACATGCCTATTTCTTCGAGAGCGGGATCGCATCGGTCGTCATCCGGTCTCCAGAGGGGCAGCATAGCGAAATCGGGATCATCGGACGCGATGGCATGTGCCCGGTATCGGCTATCCTCGATGCCGACGCCGATCCCTTCTCGATCCATATGCAGATGCCGGGCGAGGCCTGCCGAATCTCTGTTGCGGACCTGAAAGCGATTCTGGCCGAGGATCGCGAGGTGCACAAGCTTCTTTCCCGCTACACGCAGGCACTGGCCGTACAGCAGGCCTACACGGCGCTTTCCAATGCCGTGCACCATATCGACGAGCGACTCGCGCGATGGATATTGATGTGCCACGACCGGGTGGACGGTTCGAATATCAGCCTGACCCATGAATTCATGTCGATCATGCTCGCGGTGCGGCGCCCCAGCGTCACGACCGCCCTTCACGTGCTGGAAGGAAAGAAGCTCATCTATTCTGAGCGCGGTGTCGTCAGCGTGCGCAACAGGGCCGGCCTCGAGGCTTTTGCGCGAGATGCCTATGGCGAATGTGAGAGGGAATACGAGCGACTCATCGGAGCTGTTGTCTCGCGGCCCGCTAGTTGATCGCCTCCTGAAAGGGTAGGCACGCCACCACTTGCCCCTCGTCATCGACAATCTCGAACAGGCGCGTTTTATCGACATGTCCCTTGCGCAACTCCTCGGCTAGAATCTCGCGGGCCGCAAAGTGGGCTTCGACGAGGGCCGCCTCCAGCGTGGTGAAATCCGCGCCTTCGCGATCCTCTATCCGTTCCGTGCGGCTGCAGATGTGAAAAAAGTAATGGGTCATGGTCGCCTCGTAGCGTCATTGCTTTCATAGAGACCGGCGAAGCCGCCAAGTGTTCCATTTTCTTCCTCTGCATCTGTACGATATCGTACCGCAACCTCGATCACGCCGTCTCGTTTCCTTCGAAATGGAGGAATGAATGGACGCGTTGGTTTCCGAGCCCGTTACCCAGACGGTTCACGATGGAATTGAATCTCAGTTGCCTGCGCTAAAGCGGTTTGCCCAGCAGCTCACCCGCTCTGCGACCGACCGCGAGGATTTGATTCAAGAAACAGTCATGCGCGCGCTTCGATCTGCACACCAGTTTCATCCGGATACGAAGCTCCGTTCGTGGCTTTTTACGATCATGCGAAACAGCTTCAATACGGAGTATCGCCGGCGCTGCCGGGAGCCCGTGGGACTGGATGAAGGGATTTTCGAACGCGGCAGCATCACGGCCCCGCAGGAATGGGCAGTTCGCCGAAGTGAACTGCGCCGTGCCCTGAGCAGAATCCCGCCGCGTTCGCGCCGTACGTTGCTGCTCGTTGCGATGGGTGTCAGCTATATCGATGCGGCGCGACTGTGTGCCTGCGAGATCGGCACCGTGAAAAGCCGGGTAAACCGCGCACGCAAGATGCTTGAGGACGAGATTGGTCGCCCGGGTGCATAATCATGCTTTCGCTCCTGCAGGATCAATGTCATCGCGGGCGTTGGCGCGATCTCGACCGCGAGGGGATGGATTAAGGGCCGTACGATTTCGTACCATTTTCTCGCTTTGAATTGCGTCTGCCCGCTCTTAGACTCATGTCCGTCGCAAAGAGGAGGCGGGTGTGGGCAGCTACACTTCCAAGGGAACCTACGAACCTCACGAGTTGGGTGCATTGAAGTCAGTCTTTGACGAACTCACGTCGCAATCTTGGTTCGATTCATCGGCGGAGGCCAGAGAAAGTTTCGCCAAGTATCTTTTCGAGACTTTCCCGGCCGTCACTTTCGATCCACTCAAGCATCGGACGATCATAGAAGCGTCAGCCCGTATGTTCTATACAAGGGACGGCGTCTAGCCAAAGCCGGTTCGCCCTTTCAGCGTTGCAAACCTGATCGCTCGCGCCATTTAGCCTCTTTTGCAGCAATATTCTCAAGGTCGAATAAACTTCCGCTAGGTCGGCGCACAAATGTGATGGCGCAATAGATACTCGCGGAGCCGGAGCCTGAATCCGATCGACCGCCGGGTAGGGAGCGCGACTCCAGTCCGGGCAAAACAACAATCCGCGCAAGCGAACCGAGCCGTTTAGACGTTAAATATTTTTGCGCTCGAGCGAAATAGGTCGATAGAGTCCCTTACGCGCGTTCGCAAGAATAGTGCGGCAGATGGTCGTTGCCGATTGAAAGATTCCAGCATCAGGCTGAATTTATTTTACATTTCTAAACGTTCCGAGGAACCAAACGCCCTTAGACTGGTTTGCTCCTTGCCTTCAAAGGCTGAAAACGAGGAGACATCATGAAAAAGCTATTGCTCGCCGCCGCATTTGTCGGCGCATCGACCCTTGGCGCCTTCGCGCAGACCTCCACGGCACCTGCCACCGACGGCGATACACCGGCGATTGCTACCCCTGACGACAAGAACGCTACCGCGCCGGTCGAAGGCGCAAACAGCTTCACTGAGGAACAGGCTAAGGAGCGCATCATCGAAGCGGGCTACGCCGACGTCACCGGCCTGAAGCTGGATGATAAGGGCGTCTGGCGCGGCACCGCGACCAAGGACGGAAAATCCATCAACGTCACGCTCGACTACCAAGGCAACATCGTTGCCAACTAAGAGGATATTCCCATGAAGAAAACCGCTACTGGACTTTTTGACGATTACTCCGATGCGCGCGCTGCAGTCAGCGCTCTTGAAGCGCGGGGCATTCCTTCGGATGATATAAGCATCGTTTCCAACAATGTGAACGACCGCTCGACTGGCGATACGAATGCCGCCGAAGGTGCCGGAACCGGCGCGGGCATTGGTGCAGCCGTCGGCGGCGTTGGCGGCCTCCTGACCGGTCTTGGTATCATGGCCATCCCGGGCGTCGGCCCCGTGGTCGCCGCCGGCTGGCTCGCCGCCACAGCGGCCGGTGCTGCCGCAGGGGCTGTCGCCGGTGGTGCGGCAGGCGGTCTCATCGGCGCTATGACTGAATCCGGCGTGCCGGAAGAGCACGCACATGTCTATGCCGAAGGCGTGCGCCGCGGTGGCACGCTAGTGACCGCCCGCGTGGAGGAAGCCCTCTATCCCGAAGCCGAAGCGGTCCTGCGCCAGTCCAATTGGGTCGATCCGACCGCGCGGCGCGCTGCCTATGCCGAACAGGGCTGGACGCGCTTCGATGAAACGCTCGACCCGTATGGTCCCGCTGAAATCGAGCAGGAGCGCCTGCGCTACCGGCGTTGACCGCCAAACAACTGCATTTTCAATAAAAGGCCGGCCCGCGATCAGACGGGCCGGCCCTCCTTGCGTTCCGGCACACGTTTGCTACGGCTCTTTGCTCCCCGGGCAAGAAGGCGTAAGCTTGTTCTTTCATCATCCCTGGTGAGGGATACGCCGAAAGCTTCGGCCAAAAACGGAGGCGGGACCATGACCGCATCGTTGCGCTCTGCACCCGCCAACAACCTGCTGCAGCTCTTGCCGGATATCGATTTCCAGATGTTGGCGCCTGACATAACGCACCATGTTTTCCCCAAGGGCACACCTCTTGCATATCGCGACAAGCCGATCGACGCTGTTCATTTTCTCACATCGGGTATTGGGTCCGTAGTGATCATGACGCCGCAAGGTCGGCGCGCGGAAGCAGGCATATTCGGCTTCGACGGATATATCCCGACTGCTGCGGTGACAGGCGCACGGATCAGTTCCTACGACGTCACAATCCAGATCGATGCCGAAGGGTACAGCATGGAGTTCGACGATTTCCGTCGATGGATGGAACAGAGCAAGCCCTTCGTTCATATCATGAACAGATCGATGGAAGGTTTCGCCGTTCAACTGGCGCATACAGCGGTGTCGAACGCGGTGCACGAAGTCAACGAGCGCCTCGCCCGCTGGCTCCTCATGTGCCACGACCGCTCGAGAAGCGACGAGATGGCCGTCACGCACGAACTCCTCTCGGTTCTGCTTGGCGTGAGGCGACCTAGCGTAACGACGGCGCTGCATGTCTTAGAAGGTGAAGGCCTCATCCGTTCTCTCCGAGGCAGCGTCGTTATCCGCGATCGCGCGGCCCTCGAGGATTTCGCGCGTGACTGTTATGGCAGGCCAGAGGCGGAGTATAGGCGCTTGATGGGCGATCTTTTCAGAAGTTTTTGAAATTATTTGAATGAACCTCGCAGAAATACCGAGGCGAAGCGCGAGATCGAGACCTATCAACCTCAAAAAGAGGGCTGCTAAAGATCCTTTCACATCGAGGTGCGGTGTTTCTGCAGCTGACGGCGGAGGAGATTGAGTATTTGTTCAATATTCGGCTGCTCTTCGAGCTGTATCTCTTCAGGCGGTCGGCACGCGTTTGATGAACATGTCGGCTTTGTCGCCCTGCTCGTTCGCGAATTCCGCTCCGAAGACTGGGCCGGCCTTCTGAAACTAAACAACAAAGCCCCGCTGACAGAAGTGTCGCGGGGCTTTCTACATTCGGAAACGCGATGATCTCATCGCGGCAAGTTGCGCGCAATATGCGCCTCAAACGCCTTCCCGAAATTGACCAGGAAATCCCGCGTACCGTCGTTCGTCAGCTGGCCACCCTCGTCGAACAATCCGCCGCTGCCGCCGATATAAGCCTCGGGCTGTCCAAGCACCGGCATGTTCAGGAAGCTAAGCGATTGCCGCAGATGGTGATTGGCGCCGAAGCCGCCGATTGCGCCGATCGAGGTCGAGATGATTGCGGCCGGTTTGCCGGCCAGGGCGCCTTGGCCATAGGGCCGCGACGCGACGTCGATTGCGTTTTTCAACACGCCGGGGACCGAACGATTGTATTCGGCAGTGACAAAAAGCACGGCATCTGCGGCCGAAATCGCATTGCGGAACGTCGTCCAGTCCGCAGGCGGGGACGCCTCGAGGTCCTGGTTGAAATACGAGACCGCGCCGATATCGAGAAAGTCGAAAGTCAGGCTGGGCGTCAGCGCGGCTAGGGCCTTGGCTATCTTGCGGCTGAAGGATTCCTTGCGGAGGCTGCCGACGAGAACTGCTACTGAGGTCATGGGGAACTCCAAGCTGAATGGACAGCTGATCCTCGTCCTTCACCAGGGAAAACTCAACACTGAATATGCGGTTCTCGCGTAAGACCAAGGTGAACGGATGGACCGCGATCCAAACCGGTGGCGCCGTCGTTGTGCGAAGGTGACGTGTGCGCTCGCCCGCCCGGCCATCCCCGTCTTCCGGTGTCGCCAACACCGAATATCAAAGATCCGGGAGCGCGTTTGCGACCCCGGACCGTTTCTGAGTGGATGTGGGCCTGCTCGATGACGCGTGCAGGCCATGCCGCTTTACTCAGTGCTGCACGGCCGGCACACCTTCCCCGTCGTCGGCCATGGTCGAGCGGCCGTGCTGGACCAGCGGGCGGTTGCCGGCAAGGCGACGCAGCAGGACGTAGAAGACCGGCGTCATGAAGATGCCGAAGAACGTGACGCCGATCATGCCGGAGAAGACGGCGAGACCCATGGCGGCGCGCATTTCGGAACCCGCCCCCGTCGAGAGCACCAGCGGCACGACGCCCATGATGAAGGCCATGGAGGTCATCAGGATCGGCCGCAGGCGCAGGCGGCTGGCCTCGATCGCCGCCTGCATCGGCGTGCGTCCCTCGAATTCCAGTTCGCGGGCGAACTCGACGATCAGGATCGCATTCTTCGCCGAGAGGCCCACAAGCACCACGAGGCCAATCTGGGTGAAGACGTTGTTGTCGCCCCCCGTGTACCAGACCCCGGCGAGTGCCGCGAGCACGCCCATCGGCACGATCATGATGATGGCGATCGGCAGCGTCAGGCTTTCATACTGGGCGGCCAGCACGAGATAGACCAGCAACAGCGCGAGCGGGAAGACGTATATGCTCGAATTGCCGGCGAGGATCTGCTGGTAGGTCAGGTCCGTCCACTCGAAATCGATGCCGGCGGGCAGCGTCTCGGCGGCGATCTTTTCCACGGCGGCCTGGGCCTGGCCCGACGAGAAGCCCGGTGCCGGTCCGCCGTTGATGTCGGCGGCGAGGAAGCCGTTGTAGCGCGTGGTGCGCTCCGGGCCGGTCGTCGCGTCGACCTTCAGGAGGGCGGCGAGCGGGATCATCTCGCCGGACTGCGAGCGCACTTTCAGCTGGCCGATATCCTCCGGCTTCGCACGGAAGGCGGAATCGGCCTGGACGCGCACGCTGTAGGTCCTGCCGAAGGCGTTGAAGTCGTTGACATAGAGCGAGCCGAGATAGATCTGCAGCGTTTCGAATACATCCGTTACCCGCACGCCGAGCTGCTGGGCCTTGGCCCGGTCGAGATCGGCATAGAGCTGCGGCACGTTGATCTGGAAGCTGGAGAACAGGCCGGCCAGTTCCGGCGTCTGGTAGGCTTTTCCGAGGAAGGCCTGCGTCGCCTCGTTGAGCGCGCCGTAGCCGAGGCCCGCACGGTCCTCGATCTGCAGCTTGAAACCACCCGTCGTGCCGAGACCGTTGACCGGCGGCGGCGGGAACATGGCGATAAAGGCATCCTGGATGCCGGCAAACTTCTGGTTCAGCTGCATGGCGATCGCCCCGCCGGAGAGATCCGGCGTCTTACGCTCCTCGAAATCATCGAGCACGGCGAAGACGATGCCGGAATTCGAGCCGATGGTGAAACCATTGATCGACAGGCCAGGGAAGGCGATGGCGTGTGCCACGCCGGGCTGCGCCAGCGCGATATCGCTCATCTTCTTGATGACGTCTTCCGTGCGGTCGAGGGTGGCGCCGTCGGGCAGCTGGGCGAAGCCGACCAGATATTGTTTGTCCTGCGCCGGCACGAAGCCGCCGGGCACGGCGTTGAACACCGTGTAGGTGGCGCCGACGAGGGCGAGATAAACGATCATGACCAGCGACTTGCGCGTGACGAGCCCGCCGATGGTGCGGCCATAGCCGTTGCCGGCGGCGTTGAAGACCCGGTTGAAGCCACGGAAGAACCAGCCGAACAGGCCGTCCATGAGGCGGGTCAGCCAATCCTTCGGTGCATGGTGATCCTTCAGAAGAAGGGCGGCCAGCGCCGGGGAAAGCGTCAGCGAGTTGATCGCCGAGATGACCGTCGAGATGGCGATGGTCAGGGCGAACTGGCGGTAGAACTGGCCGGAGAGGCCGCTGATGAAGGCGAGCGGCACGAAGACGGCGACGAGCACGAGCGCAATCGCGATGATCGGACCGGAGACTTCCCGCATGGCGCGGTAGGTCGCCTCGCGGGGGGAAAGGCCGTTCTCGATAGTGCGTTCGACGTTTTCGACGACGACGATCGCGTCGTCCACCACGATGCCGATGGCGAGCACGAGGCCGAACAGTGTCAGCGCATTCACCGAGAAGCCGAAGGCATACATGACGGCGAAGGTGCCGATGATCGAGACGGGCACGGCGAGCAGCGGAATGATCGAGGCGCGCCAGGTCTGCAGGAAGACGATGACGACGAGCACGACCAGCGCGATGGCTTCGAGCAAGGTATCGACGACCTTGTCGATGGAGGCGCGCACGAATTCCGTCGTGTCGTAGACGATCTCGTATTTCACGCCGTCGGGCATGGCGAGCTGGAGCTGATCCATGGTGGCGCGCACATTGTCGGCGATCTCGATGGCGTTCGAGCCCGGCGCCTGAAGCACGGCGATGGCGACGGCGGGCTGGCCGTCGAGCAGCGAGCGCAGCGTGTAGTCGGCGGCCCCCAGCTCAACGCGGGCGACATCCCGCAGGCGGGTGATCTCGCCGGACGCGCCCGTCTTGACGATGATGTTGCCGAATTCTTCCGGCGTGCGCAGGCGGCCCTGGGCGTTGACGTTGAGCTGGAGGTTTACGTCGTTCGGCGTCGGGGAGGCGCCGATGATGCCGGCGGCGGCCTGCACGTTCTGTTCGCGGATCGCATTGCTGATGTCGCTGGCGGCCAGCGCATGTTCGGCCGCCTTCTGCGGATCGATCCACACGCGCATCGCATAGTCGCCGGCGCCGAAGACCTGAACCTGGCCGGCGCCTTCGATGCGGGCAAGCCGGTCCTTGATGTTGAGCGTCGCGTAGTTGCGCAGATAGGTGACGTCATAGCGGTCGGTCGTCGAGACGAGGTTGACCACCATGATGAAGTCGGGCGAGCTCTTGACGGTCGTCACCCCAAGCGCACGCACCTCCGCCGGCAGACGCGGTTCGGCCTGCGACACGCGGTTCTGCACGAGCTGCTGGGCCTTGTCCGGGTCCGTGCCGAGCTTGAAGGTGACGGTCAGCGTCAGCACGCCGTCCGACGTCGCCTGGCTGTTCATGTAGAGCATGTCCTCGACGCCGTTGATCTGCTCTTCGAGCGGGGTCGCGACGGTCTCGGAAATGACGACGGGATTGGCGCCGGGATAGACGGCGCGCACCACGATAGAGGGCGGCACGACCTCGGGATATTCGGAAATCGGCAGCGATCGCATGCCGATCAGGCCGGCGACCACGATAAGGATCGACAGCACACCGGCAAAGACCGGGCGATCGATGAAGAAACGGGAGATGTTCATGTTAGCACCCTCTCCAGGATGAAATTCGGACGAACGGCCCTGTCCGGCGGGCAAGGCTCCGCCGGCGGACATTGATTTGCTGGGTTACGGGGCAGGGCGCGCCAGCGCCCCGCCGGCCGCCGTTACTTCACGGAGGCGACGCTTTCCTGTTCCTGCGGATCGACCACGACGCCCGGGCGCACGCGCTGCAGGCCGTTGACGACGACCTTGTCGCCGTTGGAGAGCCCGCTTTCGACGATGCGCTCGCCGCCCGAAAGGCTGCCGAGCACGATCGGCCGGTAGGTGACCTTGTTGTCCTTGTCGACGACGAAGACGAACTTCTTGTCCTGGTCGGTGCCGACGGCCCTCTCGCTGACGAGGATCTTGCTCTCGGGCTTCGGCTCGCCCATGCGGATGCGCACGAACTGGCCGGGGATCAGCCTGCCGCCGGGATTGTCGAAGACGGCGCGCACCGTGATGGTGCCGCTGGCGGCATCCACCTCGTTGCCGATGAGCTGGAGCTTGCCGCGGATCGGCGTCCCCTCGTCGGCGAGCGTGCCAACTTCGACCGGAATCTGCTCGATTGGCTGGAGCGCACCGTCGGAGGCGGGTAGCGCTGCGAGGGCTGCGGCGACGATCTCCTCGCTGACATTGAAGCCGGCATAGATCGGATCGACGGACACCAGCGTCGTCAGCGCCGGGGAGGCCGAGCCGCCGGCGACGAGGTTGCCGGTGGTAATCTCCACCTTGCCGACACGGCCGGAGACCGGCGCGCGGACCTTGGTATAGCTCAATTCCAGCTTGGCGGCGTCGAGTGCGGCCTGCGCCGTCTTGAGGCTCGCCTGAGCCTCGGAGAGGGCGTTCTGGCGTTGGTCGATATCGCTCTGCGAGACGCTGTTGCTGTGGGCGAGGCGTTCGCCGCGCTCGAGCTGGGTCTTGGCAAGTTTGACGCGGGCCTCAGCCGAGGCATATTGCCCCTCGGCCTGGGTAACCGCGGTCTTGAAGGGCTGAGGATCGATCGTGAAGAGCAGGTCGCCGGCCTTCACCAGCGCACCCTCGCGAAAATCGACGGACTGGATGGCGCCGGCGACGCGCGAGCGGATCTGAACGCGGTCGATGGCTTCCAGGCGTCCGGAAAATTCCTGCCACGTCACGACATTCTTGTTTTCAACGACGGCCACGGTGACCGGCACGGCAGGCACTTCGGCCGTCGCCGCCGCTTCCGCCTTTGCGGGCTTGCTCGGGACCTGAACCATCAGGGCGGCGCCGAAAATGGACGCAGCCAAACCCAGGCCGGTGCCCGTGAGGGCCCAGCGTTTGCGCTTCGATAGCATTGTTTTCTCCTTGTGGCCTCAGGCCACGCTATGCTTGGGTTCCGTAAAATCAGTGAATTCTAATATTTTGAACAAAACCGGAAAACTGGCTGGCAAGGCTGCTGGCCCAGGGCCCGGTTCCATTGGATGTCCCGCTGTAAATTGTCGGCCAGCCTGTTCCTGCGGGAAGGACATGCTGCTGAACTTTGACGCCGGCCTGAGAGAGGCGATCGGCGTAACCCAGCGCCTCGTCGTGCAGCGGATCGTCCGCCGCCGTCAGGACGAGCGCCGGGGCAAGACCGGAAAGACGCGAACACAGGCAGGGCGCGGCATAGGGGTGGCACACACCGCCGCTGAGATAGTGACTCCAACCATCCGCCCAGCGCTGGCGCATGCCGATCGCGTCTGCCTCGCGGAAGGAGCGGCTGGCCATGAAGGGATCGAGCAGCGGCGAAAGCAGCACCTGGCCGTCGAGTTCGTCGGCGAAGTGGTCGCGCGCCTTCAGCGCCACGCCGGCCGCGATATTGCCGCCCGCCTCCTCGCCGCCGATGAGGAGCGGCGATTTGCGATCTCCGAGGCCGGCGCGCTTTTTGGCGAGGTAGGAGAAGATCGAGAAACCGACTTCCAGCGGTTTGGGGAAGATGCCGCCGCCGAGCGCATTGTAGTCAGGCACGGCGACGATGGCGCCGGTCGAGGCGATGCATTCGGCAAGCGGGCAATGTTTGAGCCCAGTTTCCGTGAAGGCGCCGCCGTGGAAATAGAGCAGGACGGGCGCGCCCTTGGCATATTCGGCGCCCTGATAGACGCGCACCGACACGGGGCCGATGGCCACCTTGTCGAACGTCATATCCTTGATCTCTACGGGCATCGATCTTGTCCTATGGACCGCTTGGAAATAAGCTGGTCCCTCACCATTTATATCGTCAGTCACTTTGCCCAGATAAGTGTGGTAAAACGGATTTCACTGTCCAAAATTTCGAACAATCATAGCTTCCAACGTGGGAATGTTCCATGGATCAGCTTTCTGCGATGCGCGTCTTCCTCCGTGTGGTGGAGACGGGCAGCTTCACCGGCGCTTCCGCCGCGCTCGGCATGCCCAAGGCGACCGTCAGCAACCTGATTCAGAATCTCGAAACGCACCTTCAGACCAAACTGCTCAACCGCACCACGCGCCGCGTCATGGTCACGACGGACGGCGCGCTTTACTACGAGCGGGCAAATCAGATCGTCACCGAGATCGACGAGCTGGACGGCAGTCTTTCGCACTCCCGCATGAGCCCGAGCGGGCGCCTGCGCGTGGAAATGTCGGGGGCCTTCGCGGATCTGCTGATCATTCCCGAACTCAATGATTTCCATGAGAAATATCCCGATATCAACGTCGATCTCGGGGTGGGCGACCGCACCGTGGATTATCTGGCGGAGAATGTCGACTGCGCGTTGCGCGCGGGCTCGCCGGGCAATGCCTCGCTGATTGCGCGTCGTGTTGGGGAGATGGGCCTGGTGGCCTGTGCTGCGCCCGCCTATATCGAACGCTTCGGCATGCCCGAGCATCCCTCCGACCTGGAAGCGGCGCATCACTGCGTGAACTACTTCCTGGCTCAGATCAACCGCATCATGCCCTTCGAATTCACGCGGGATGGCGAGACGCTGGAAATCAACAGCCGCTACATTCTCTCGGTCAACGATGCGCGCAGCTATCTGGCCGCAGCGCTGTCGGGGCTTGGTGTCGCGCCGCTTGCCTGTTTCATGGCGCGCGAACCCATTGCAAGAGGACAGCTCGTCCCAGTGCTGGCCGACTGGCATATCGAGCCGGTCCCGCTCTACATCGTCTATCCGCCGAACCGGCACCTCAGCAACAAGGTGCGCGTCTTTGTTGATTGGGTCGTGCGGCTTTTGGCGCGGACGGAGCTGACCGGCGTCGGCAAGCCCTGACGCTTCAATCTTCGACGGCGGCGACCAGACGTTTGCAGGCGCCGACGAGGTCCGGTTCGGAGAGCAACGCACCGCCGACGAGATACATGACGTCATTGCCATAGGCGTCACGCATCTCGGGGATGCGGGCAAAGGTCATGCCGCCGCCGGGGGCCGCGACGATGGCCTTCGGACCGCCCATATCCACGGCGCAGGCCTTTGCGATCGACTGGCATTCTTCACGCGTGAAGCCGAAGCGGCCACCGAAATTCGGATAGACCACGGCATCGGCGCCCATCAGGCGGTGCAGCGTGCCGAAGAAGGCGCGGTGCGAGAAGCCGCAATCGGGCGAGACGACATTGGCGCCGGAAAAAGCCGGGTGCGAGACGATCGGCAGGGAAAAATCCGGATCGGTGGCGAGCGTGCGCACGATGTCGTAGCCGGCGAGCGCCGGTGCGATCATCACGCCGCCGGCGCCAAGCTCCTGCGCCTGCTTCGCACGCTCGATCATGGCGGTGGCGGGGCCGGTGATGTTGGGCACGAAGCTCGTTTTGCCGCCGCTCTTCGCATTCGCTTCGCCGACCGCCTGGATGCAGGCCTTCAGCCGTTCGTCGAACGGCGCGGTCTTCTGGTCGACAAGGCCGTGGTCGTCCTTCACGAAATGCATGCCGCCGAGCGCGAAATCATGGGCGAGGCGTGCAAGCTGTGCGGTCGATAGGCCGACCGGCTTGATGGCCGACATCAGAAGCGGCTTTTCGCCGATGCCGGCGCGAGCGCGCAGGCCGGCAATGCCGTGGCGCGGCCCTTTGCAGAGATCAAGGAGACCGGGCGAGAGACCGATATCCTCGACCTTCAGGCCCGGCTTGATCGAGCTGTTGCCGAAGACAATATTGAGGAATTGCAGGAAATCGCCGCCGACATCGTCCTCCGAATAGGAGATCGCAGCGACAAAGCCTGGCCGGCCCTCGATATCCCTCTGCAGACTTTCCAGTCGGCCGAGGATTTCATCCTCGACATAGCCCTTTGGCACGACGTTGCGCGGGATTTCTACGGTCTGTTCCAGCGCGATGTCGAGCGCACGCGCCTTGGCCTCCGCCTCGTCGGCGGCGCGCACGAAATAGGTGACCGTGAAGCGCGGTGCCATCAGAGCGCCTCAGCCTTTTGGGCGGAATGCACGTGGTCGAGACGCACTTCCGCCAGCTCCTCCTCGCCGATGCCAAGGGGTTTGCCGACGAGGCTTTCGATGGCCGCGACCAGCGCGCCGGCGTCGAGGCCGTATTTCTTCATGAGATAGGGTTTCGAGGCTCCGTGCGCGAAGGTGTCGTTGAGGCCGAGGCGCTTCAGGCGAATGCCGAGTCCTTCCTCCGCGAGGATTTCCGCGACCAGCGAGCCGAGGCCACCGACGATCGTGTGGTTCTCCAGCGTGACCACGCCCTTCTTGCCACGCGCGGCTTTCAGGAGGCCGTCACGGTCGAAGGGTTTCAGCGTCGAGGCATGCAGATGGTGGACGCCGATGCCGCGCGCCGCGATTGGCCCGGTAGCGCGCAACGCCTCTTCCGTGCACACACCGGAGGAGACGACGAGGATGTCGTCGCCCTCAGAGAGTGTGCGCAGCTTGTTGAACTCGAAAGGCGTCGAGAACAGGCGTGGTACCTCGCCACGCAGGATGCGGACATAGACCGGACCGTCGATGCTGTCGGCGACCTCCAGCACGGTCTCGACTTCGGTGGCATCGCCCGTTTCGAGGATCGTCATGTTCGGCACGGCGCGCAGCACCGCGATGTCCTCAATGGCCTGATGCGTGATGCCGCCCGGCGTGGTGATACCGGGCAGAAAGCCCATCAGCCGGACCTTGCGGTTGGAATAGGCGATCGAGTTGATCAGCTGGTCATAGGGCCGGCGGTAGAGGAACACCGAGAAGGTGTGGATGAACGGCCGGAAGCCCTGCATGGCAAGCCCGCCGGCGAAGGACAGCATGTTCTGCTCGGCCATACCGAGCGACAGGAACTGGTCCGGATGCCGGTCACGAAAACCGTCGACCTCGCAGGAGGAGGTGAGATCGGCCGACAGGCAGAGGACTTCGGGACGTGCGGTGGCGAAGGCCTCGAAGGCTTTGGCGTAGGGGCGGTTGACGATTTCGACCATGGTCAGGCCCCTTCCATCGCGGTGAGATCGATGCCGAGTTCGGCGGCCAGAGCGTCGCGCATTTCCAGCCGCTCCTCGGCGCTCTTGAAGCGCACATAGTGCAGGCGCGGAAAGCGTTTCTTCAGGAAGCCCATGCCCTGATAGGGCGAGGTGTTGGCGAGGATGACGAGCGGCTTGCCGGGTTCGGCACTTTCAGCGGCTTCGCTGAGCGCGCCGAGATCATGGCCATCCACCGAGCGGCAGGTGACGCCGAACGCAGCGACGCGCGAGGCGAGATCGCCGAGATCGAGAACCGAGGACATGGCGCCGTCGCATTGCTGGCGATTCACGTCGACAATGACGCGGATATTGTCGATCCTGTGATAGCTCATCGCCGCAAGGCATTCCCAGGTCTGGCCCTCCTGGAATTCGCCGTCCGACATATAGACCCAGACCTTGCCGGGCTCCTTGTTGCGCAGCCGCGCCCAGGCGACGCCCGAGGCCATGGAGAGACCCTGCGCGAGCGAGCCCGTCGTCACTTCCATGCCCGGGCTGTGCTCGGCGCCGATCATCTCGACCGAGCCGCCGTCCTTGTTGAAATGGTCGAGCGCGTGTTCGTCCATGCGGCCGGTCTCGATCAGCGCGGAATAGATGACGAGCGCATAGTGGGCCGGCGAGATGAAGAAGCGGTCATAATCCGGGCCGACAGGGCCGTGGTAGCCGGCGCCGGTAAAGGCATCCGGATTGTGCGCCGATGGCACGCCGCGAAAGGGCAGCGGCACCTTCGGCAATGTCGGTTCGCCGAGCTTCAGCACCTCGTTATAGAGCAGCGCAAGGCTTTCGGCGGCCGAGCAGGCCTGGCTGAGATAGCCGCCATTGTGCTTCATCGTGTGGAAGAACACGCGGCGGCGGATGCCGAGCGCGATCTCCTCGGTGGATTTCCGGTTGGGCAGGCTCATCGTCTCAGCTCCGTTCCGGGAAGAGCGCCTTCAGGCCCTCGGGCGAGGGCGTCGCGATGCCGCGCTCGGTGATGAGGCCGGTGATGAGGCGGGCGGGCGTGACGTCGAAGGCGGGGTTGGCGGCGGGGCTGCCCTCCGGCGAGATGCGCACGCTGGCAATTGAGCCATCGGCGGCGCGGCCCTGGACGAAGCTCACCTCGTCGGCGGTGCGCTCCTCGATCGGTATTTCCTTCACGCCGTCATGCACCGTCCAGTCGATGGTGGGCGAGGGCAGCGCGACGTAGAAGGGCACGTCGTTGTCGCGCGCGGCAAGCGCCTTCAGATAGGTGCCGATCTTGTTGCAGACGTCGCCGTTCGCCGTGGTGCGGTCGGTGCCGACGATCACCATGTCGATATCGCCGTGCTGCATCAGGTGGCCGCCGGCATTGTCGACGATCAGCGTGTGCGGCACGCCATGGCCGTTCATCTCCCAGGCGGTGAGATAGGCGCCCTGGTTGCGCGGACGCGTCTCGTCGACATAGATATGGACGGGTATGCCCGCCTCGACCGCCATGTAGATCGGCGCGGTCGCGGTGCCGTAATCGACGGTCGCAAGCCAGCCGGCATTGCAATGGGTGAGGATGCGCACGGGCTCGCCGGGCTTCTTCTTCGCGGCGATCTTGCGGATGACGTCGAGGCCGTTGGCGCCGATGGCACGGTTGAGCTCGACATCCTCTTCCGCGATCTCGGCGGCGCGCGCATAGGCGGCGGCAGCGCGTTCGCCTTCTGGCAACGGGCGAAGATGATCGCGCATCGCATTCAGCGCCCAGCGCAGGTTGATGGCGGTCGGGCGGGTCTCGTTCAGCTCTTCCCAGACGGCATCGAGATGGGCATCGGACGGGTCCTTGGCCATGGCAATGGCGATACCGTAAGCGGCAGTAACGCCGATCAGCGGCGCGCCGCGCACCCACATGTCCCTGATGGCGACGGCGACATCGGCGACGGTCTTCAGCGTGACCACGCGGAATTCATGCGGCAGCCAGCGCTGGTCGATGATGTCGACGGCGCGGCCGTCCTCGTTCAGCCAGATCGTATGGTAGTGTCGTTCTCCGACTTTCACGCGAGGATCTCCTTTTCAAGCCGCTCCACCGTCTCGCGGATATCGCGGAGGCTGTGGATGCGCTGCCGGTTGACGGCGAGGTGACGCCCGAACTTCAGCGCCTTGCTTTCGCAGGGCGCGCGGCGGTCGGGGTCGGCGATGGTTTCGAAATCGGCATTGTGGGCAAGGCCGAGAATGCGGCGATGGATCTCGATGCCGGCAAAGCCCAGCATCTCGCGCCAAATCTCGTCAATGACGATATTGAGCGCCTGCTCGGCGGCGAGGGGGTCGTTGCGGTCCTCGAAGAGGCTCGCCTGGTAGAGGATGCCCTTGCGCTCGGTGCGCCAGAGATGGGAAAATTCCGCGCGGAACGTCTCCCAGAGCGTATCGATCGTGTCGAGCAGGTAGGCACGCATGCTGTCGCGCGCGCCGGGGGAGGTCTCGTGGCCGGCCTGCGAGAAATAGCTCATCCAGAAATTGGCGATCAGCATGCCGACGTCGAAGCTGATCGGGCCGTAGAAGGCGAATTCCGGGTCGATGACGCGGGTCTCGTCGTCGGTTACCATGACGGAGCCGGTGTGCAGGTCGCCGTGGCAGAGCGTTTCGGCCTTGGCGGAGAACAGGTGCTTCAGCCGCTGCGCCTCGACCTTGAGGTCGCGGTCGGCGCGCAGTTCGGCGACGATGGGATCGAGCTGCGGCGTGGTGTGGCGGTTGAGCGCGGCTTCGAAATAGGGATCGGAGAAAACGAGGTTTTCCGTGATGTCGCAGAGTTCGACATTGTCGGAGAACAGCGCGACATCGGCCTTTTTCTCGCGCGTCACCATGGAGAGGTCGGAGCCGCGGAACAGCGTGCGGGCGACGAAGAGGCCGAGATCGCGGCCGATCTTCGGCAACTCCCGGCCATCGATCAGCGCGCGGCGCAGGATGACATGCGGCGTCAGGAATTCCATGACGATGATCGCCTGCGCCTCGTCGAAGAACAGGACCTCCGGCACCATGCCGGGATCGCGCGCGCCCTGGCGCTTCAGCGCGTGGTATTCGAAGAAGGAGCGCTTGAGCGGCAGCGGCCAGCTCTCGCCGACGAGGCGCACATAGGGCAGCGCCTGCTTGACGATAACGGCGCCCGTTTCGCCCGTGACGATAAAGACCAGATTGAGGTTTCCGTCACCGACTTCCTTGATTGTCCAGCGCGCCGAATCGCTTCCGATCCTCTCGGTGAGGGCGGCGTTGCCGCCAAGCCTTTCCGGCAATGTCTCGGCGCTCAGCGCCTCGAAGACGGGACTGTTCATGGTGTTCTCCTCCTGCGCACGGGGCTGCCTCCATTGCCTGCCGCCATGCCGTCTGTACCCACAGCTAAGGCATCATTCTGTCAAATGTCAACGGCCTTGACATTTGATGAGAGCCTATCCTAACGTGGCGTCATTGGGAGGATGGAATGAGCGAACAGGCAGTGTTTCGCATTGAGGGCGTGCGCAAATCCTTTGGCCCGGTACCGGTGCTTCAGGGTGTGGACCTCGACCTCAAGGCAGGCGCAGTGACGGTTTTGATGGGCGCCAACGGCGCCGGCAAATCCACACTCGTGCGCATCCTTTCGGGCGTCTACACAAAGGACGCCGGCACAATCACGCTGGCGGGTACGCCCTTCGAGCCGACAACGCCGGCTGAGGCGATCCGCGCCGGCGTCGTCACCGTGCACCAGAACATCAATGACGGCGTCGTCGCCGACCTCGATGTCGCGACCAATCTGACGCTCGACCGGCTGAACGGGCGCGGTGCGCGGCTGTTCTTCAATCCGCGCCGGGTACGCCGCGAGGCTGCCGTCGTCGCCTCCCGCATGGGCCTGTCGATCGATCTCACCGCCAATATCAACGACCTGACGCTGGCCGACCGCCAGATGGTGGCGATCGCGCGCGCCATGGCGCATGAGCCGAAGGTGCTGATCCTCGACGAGCCGACCTCGTCGCTGTCGAGCGCGGAGGCCGACCGTCTGTTCGATCTCGTCGACCGCCTGAAGGCGCGCGGCGTCGCCATTCTCTATATCTCGCACCGCATGTCGGATATCCGCCGGCTTGCCGACAGCATCCTTGCTTTGCGCGATGGCCGCATCACCGGCCGTTTCGAGGGGCCGGAACTCGACTATGAAGGCGCGGTCAATGCCATGCTCGGCCGCAAGGTCTCGGCCGGTGCCGTCGCGGTGCGCGAGGCGGGCCGGCCCGTCTTCAGCGTGCGCGGGCTGAAACTCTCCGAACAGACGCGGCCCTTCGATTTCGATCTCGGCGATGGCGAGATCGTCGCCGTGACCGGCCTTGTCGGCGTCGGCAAGACGGCGCTTGCCGAAACGCTGTTTGGCGCCCGCGCGCCTGCGGCCGGCGAGATGACGCTGGACGGCAAGCGCTATGCGCCGAAGACGACGGGGCAGGCGATTGCACAGGGCGTCTTCCTCGTCGCCAAGGACCGCGCGATTAGCGGCATCGTGCCGGACTTCAATATCTACGAGAATATCAGCCTGCCGTTCCTGCGCCGTCTCTCGTCCGTCGGCATTGCCAGCCGCCGTGCTGAAAAGACCAAGGCCCGCCAGCAGATCTCGTCGCTCGGCGTCGTCTGCCGCAGCGAGCGCGACGAGATGCAGACGCTGTCGGGCGGCAACCAGCAGAAGGTCATGGTCGGCCGTTGGCTGTCTGAACCGTCGCGCCTGCTCATCCTCGACGAACCGTTCCAGGGCGTCGACATCGCCGCCCGCCGCGATATCGGCGAGAAGCTGCGCGCGTCCGCTGCCGGGCGCACCACCATTCTCTTCCTGACGGAACTCGACGAGGCCTTCGAGGTCGCTGACCGCATCCTGGTGATGTCGGAGCAGACCATCGTCGGCGAGCACCGCAATGCCGATATCGATGTCGAGCGGCTGCTCTCCGAGATCGCCGGGCAATTCTATCAACAGGTCAGTGCATGATGACGAGCGAACAGAGCAACTCCGCCGCAAACGCAGCCACGGGCACCGTTCCGCCGGCCGTCTTCAACATCCGGGAAACCGCGATCAAATACGGCTTCCTCGTGCTGCTCGCCGGCATGGTGCTCTATTTCTCGGCGGTGACGGGCGGCTTCGCCTCGCCGCAGAGCGCCGTGTTCATCCTGCAGTCCGTGTCGATCACCGGCATTCTGGCGCTCGGCGTCACGGCGACGCTCGTCGTCGGCGGTTTCGACCTTTCCATCGGCTCCGTCGCCACCACGGCCATGATGGCCTCGTCCTATGTCATGGTGGTGATGGGCGGTGACGCGCTGACGGCGACGCTCGTCTGCCTCGCTGTTGGCGTGCTGGTCGGCCTGATCAACGGCATCATCATCGTCTATATGCGCGTGCCGGATCTGCTCGCCACGCTCGGCATGATGTTCCTGCTGCTCGGCCTCCAGCGCATCCCGACCGAGGGGCGTTCGATTGCGACGGGCATGACGCTGCCCGATGGTTCGACGGCAACCGGCGCCTTCAGCCCGGCCTTCCTGGCACTTGGCCGCCACCGTTTCGATCTGATCCTGCCCAATCTCGTGCCGGTCTCGGTGGTCGTGCTGATCGTGCTCGCCATCGTCATCTGGTTCTTCCTCGAATACACCCGCTTCGGCCGCATGATGTATGCCGTCGGCTCCAACGAGCGCGCCGCAAGCCTCGCCGGCGCACCGGTCAATGCCTACAAGATCTCGGCCTATGTCATCTCCGGTGTCTTCGCCTCGATCGGCGGTATCCTGCTTGCCGCTCGCCTTGGGCGCGGCGATATCGCCTCCGGCAACAACCTGCTGCTCGATGCCGTCGCGGCAGCACTCATCGGCTTCGCCGTGCTCGGCGCCGCCAAGCCGAACGCCTTCGGCACGGCCGTGGGCGCGCTCTTCGTCGGCATCCTCCTGCAGGGCCTGACGATGATGAACGCGCCCTATTACACACAGGATTTCGTCAAGGGCGCCGTGCTCGTCATCGCCCTGATCTTCACCTTTGCGCTCTCGAAAAGAGGCAAACGCTGAGGGGGAGCCTCGGCGGATAACCAAAGTTCACCAGTGGAGGAGACTGACATGAATTTTACGCGTAGAACCCTGGGTAAGCTGACGCTGGGGCTGATGGCCGCGGCATCGTTTGCCGTGCCGTCCTTTGCGGCTGACATGCCCAAGCCGTTCGACAAGCCCGACGACGTGAAGATCGCGCTCGTGCGCTATCTCTCGACCGGCGACTTCTTCCAGTCCTACCTCGCCGGCGTGGAAGCGCAGGCCAAGGCGCTCGGCGTGCAGCTGCAGGTCTTCGACAGCCGTCAGGACGCAGCTCTCCAGGCCGACATGGTCGATCAGGCGATTGCGCTCGGCGTGCAGGGCATCATCATCCAGCACGGCCTGACGGAATCCATGAAGGAAGCCGCCCAGCGTGCCGTCGATGCCGGCATCAAGGTCGTCGCCTTCGACGTCAATGTCGAAAACGACAAGATCCCGCAGGTCGAGCAGTCCGACCGCGACCTCGCCCGCCTCGCGCTCGAGCAGGCGATCAAGGACAATGGCGAGAGCTTCAAGGCCGGTTACGTCTATGTCGCAGGCATTGCGCCGCTTGACCGCCGCGACGAGACCTGGAAGGAATTCAAGAAGAAATATCCCGGTATCAACGAGGCTGCCCAGTTCGGCACGATGGACAATCCGATCGCCAATTCGGTCGCCAACCAGGCGCGGTCGGTGATCTCCGCCAACCCCGACATCACCGTGATGTTCGCTCCCTATGACGAATTCGCCAAGGGCGTGAAGATCGCCGTCGACGAAGCGGGCCTGTCCTCCAGCGTCAAGATCTACTCGGCCGACATCTCGACCTCCGACATTGCCGCGATGCGCGAATCCGGTTCGGCCTGGGCCGCGACGGCTGCGACGAACCCGGCCGTAGTCGGTCAGGTCTCGGTGCGCTCGCTTGCCATGCTGCTCGCCGGTGAAGATCCGGGCAAGCAGGTCATCGTGCCGCCGACGCTGATCACCCAGAAGGACCTGAACGATCAGGACATCAAGAACATGGAAGAGCTCGGCACGAAGCTGCCGCAGTTCGCCCATGCCGATGTCGCCATGCCCGCATGGATGCCGAAGCCCTGATTTCGACAGGATGGAATGAAGAAGGGGCGGTCCATCGGGCCGCCCCTTTTGCATGTCCGGTCAAGACGAAAACGGGGCAGTTGCCTGCCCCGATCCGGAAATCAGCGCATCGCCGCTGCGATATTGCCGCCGTCGACGGTGGTGACGTCGGCGGTGGTGCGGTCGGCGAGGGCGTGGTGCACGAAGGCGCGGGCGACGTCTTCGGCAGTCACTTCAAGGCCAAGCAGGTTGCCGCCCATGTAGTCCTTGACGGAGAGGCCGCGGGCGGCGGCGCGGTTGGCGATCATCTCGTCGTTGAGCAGGCCGGAGCGGATGCGGTCGGCATTGACGGCGTTGACGCGAATATTGTCGGCGCCGTGCTCCAGCGCGTATTGCCGCGACAGGAAGAGCGTCGCGGCCTTCGGCAGGCCATAGGCGCCGAATTTCGCGCCGGGATTGACCGCCTGCTTGGAGGCGTTGAACAGCAGCACGCCGCCGGTCTTCTGCGCCTTCATGATACGCACGGCATTCTGCGCCACTGTCTGATGGGCGAAGAAGTTCAGCTCGAAGCTCTTGCGCAGCAGCGCGTCGTCCATCGTGGCGATCGGGCTTTCCCAGGCGGCACCCGCATTGGAAACCACGATATCGACACCGCCAAAGGTAGCGATCGCCTTGTCGAAGGCGGTGCGGACGGAGACGGGATCTGTGATATCGCAGGCGATTCCGATGGAATTGTTGCCGGCCGCGTTGGCGACCGCCGCCGCCTTCTCGCCATCGAGATCGAGTGCTACTACATGGGCGCCCTCGGCGGCAAAGGCCTTGACGACGGCCGCGCCGATGGCGCCGGCCCCGCCGGTGACGATGGCGACCTGGCCGGTGAAGGGCTTCGGCTTGGCGCCGGCGAGCTTCGCCTGTTCCAGCGACCAATATTCGAGGTCGAAGAGATCGGGCCGGCTGACCGGCTCGAAGCGGCCGACGGATTCGGCATCGCGCGCCGCCTCGATCCACATCTCGCCGACATCGACGGCGATGGTTGCATCCTTGAAGGTCCGGCCGTGGCCGAACATGCCGAGGCCCGGCACCAGCGTCAGGCGCGGCATGGGATCGAGCATGATGCGCTTGACGTCGTCGCGGGCGTCGTTGCTGCTGAAATATTCGGTGTAGTCGTCGGCGAAGGCGGCGACGTGCTGGTCGATGACGGCGCGGTAGCCGTCAAGATCGTCGCTTGCCGGTGGCGGCAACACCATTGGGCCGGTCTTGATGCGGATGGAAAGGTCGGGCGTCGAGACGCCGCGCGCCGCCATGTCCCGGACTTCGGCGGCGTTGACGAAGTCGAGGATTGCCGGCGAGGCGCGGAAGACGCTGACCATGCGCTCATAGCGGCCCTCGCCCTTGTCGACTGCGACGGCGCCGCGCAGCATCGGGGCAATATCGGCGGGGCTTGCGAGCTTTGAGGGCAGAGCGGCTGGCGTGAATGGGTTGCGGCCGCTTTTCCTGACGTAATCCTCGGCGATCGTGACGTAGTGGATCATCCGGTCATAGGCTTCCTTGGCGGTGTCGCCGAAGGTGAAGATGCCGTGTTTGTCGAGGATCAGGCCCTCGACCGTCGGGTCCTGCTCGAACACTTCGGCAGCGGCCTTGGCGAGCGCGAAGCCGGGCATGATATAGGGCACGAAACCCATCTTCGTGCCGAACAGTTCGGCGCTCATCTCGCGGCTCTTCGCCTGGTCGGCGATCGCAAGAATGGCAGTCGAGTGGGTGTGGTCGACGAATTTGTGCGGCAGGAAGGCGTGCAGCAGCGCTTCAACAGAGGGGTTCGGGGATGCGGGATCGACAAGATTGGCGCGCAGCAGCGTTACCATGTCCTCGTCCGAGAGTTTGTCGAGCTTGCGGCTTTTCAGCAGTGCGCTGATCTTCACGGCAGGCAGGCCCGGCGGCTCGATTACGCCCATGTCCCAGCCGCTGCCCTTGACGCAGAGCACGGCATGGGTGTCGCCGACGAGATCCGTCACTTCGGTTTTCACGGAGGTGTTGCCGCCGCCATGCAGCACGAGCCGTGGCTCGCCGCCGAGCAGGCGGGTCGTATAGGTGCGCAGCGCCAGATCGCGGTTGACGCCCTTTGCGGTATAGTTCGCGACGACCTTTTCCGCTTCGTCGTCGCGCCAGAGATTTTCCATTGTGTCAGCCTCCCGATAAACCGGCCCGGCCGGCATCGGCGGACCCCAAACAGTCTTGGCTCAAGCTTTGCTCGAGCCGCCCTTTTCCCAACGCTCCAGAATGCGTCGCGCCATCGACGTGGTAACCACGAGATGCGAGACGAAGCCACCCTTCAGTGCCGCCATCAGCGGCTCGAACTTGTTGTCTTCCTGCACGACGAGCATGCGCTTCTCGATCGCCCGGATAGAATCGAGATCGGCGGAAATGCAGCGCCGGTTGTGATTGCAGTCCATCCACTGGCCGTCGTGATCGATCAGCTGGCCGGCGATGACGCCGGCCGCACCCTTTTCGCCCATGGCATGCATGTCGGCGGCCGAGAGTGCGCCGCATTTGACAAGGTGGCTGTCATCCTCGATGCCGCCGACGGAATAGAGCGCGAGGTTGCAATCCGAGATCGTTGCAAGCTGCTCGCGGATGACGGGTTCGCCGCGCAGTTCCTCGGCGAGGCGCTCGGAGGAGAGCACGAGCGGTGCATAGAAATTGATGCCCTCGGCATTCAGCCGCCGAGCGATTTCCGTGGTGCATTGGTCGGGGCGGTAGGAATAGGGCGCGCCGAGATTGCCGCAGAGCTGCACGACGGTGACGCCGCGCAGATCGGCGAAGGGCATGACGTCGGCGATGTGATAGACCGTGCGGCCCCAGGCCACGCCGATCCGGTCGCCCTTGTTGATCAACTCGAGAAAGACTGAAGCCGCGACGACGGGCATTTCCGCCGCCGGGTCCATCGCCTGCCGGTCTTCCGGCACAAGCCAGGCCGTGGTCAGCCCCGTCGCGTCCTCCAGCTCGCGGGCCAGCACGTCGTCGGAAAACAGTTCCGAAGAAGTCGAGATCGTGACGATGCCCATCTCGCGCGCCTTGCGCAGATACATCGCGATCGAGGCGCGGGAGATACCGAGCCGCTGCGCGACCTCGTCTTGTCGCAGGCCATGCGTGTAGTAGAGCCAGGCGGCCTTGTGAATGATCTGGTCGTTCGGACGGACAGGCATTGCGGCTCTTTCGTTTGGTGTTCTGACATTAGTCATTAGCGCTGACAAAAGTCAACGCGCGCATTTTATAAGGCTATCAGATTGATAAGCGTTTGCGGATATTCGCCAAGGCTCATCTCGACCGTCCCATCCCGCGCGCTCCGTCCGGAACGGCGTCCGTCGAATATCCCCGCTGATTTTCCCCGCTTTGCCGAAGCGCCCTAAAATCGTGCGAACGCAAACTGGAAACCGGACGATCATGGACGCCACCGAAAATCTTGCCCTGCCCTACATTCTGCCCTCCCAGTCGCAGAAACATGTCACCCACAACGAGGCTATCAAGGCGCTGGACGCGGTCGTGCAGCTTGCCATGACGAGCCGGAGCGTCGCCACGCCACCGCCATCGCCTGCCGCGGGTGTCCGCTACATCGTGCCGGCGGGGGCGACGGGCGCATGGGCGGGCCGCGAAAAGCATGTCGCTGCCTGGCAGGATGGTGCCTGGGTGTTCTATATGCCGCGCATCGGCTGGCTTGCCCATGTCGTGGATGAAGGCGCTCTTCTTACCTTCGGCTCCAGCGACTGGGCGCTGTCGGCCTTTAACGTCGCCCTGCCGGACAGGCTCGGCCTCAATGCGACCGCGGCGGCACCAAACCGGCTCGCGCTCGCAGGCGACGCCTCGCTGTTCACCCATGAGGGCGCGGGGCACCAGCTCAAGATCAACAAGGCGGCAGCCACGGACACCGCATCCATTCTCTTCCAGACAGCGTTTTCGGGCAGGGCTGAGATCGGTACGACTGGAAGCGACGATTTCCGCCTCAAGGTGAGCGCGAACGGCTCCACCTTTGTCGATGCCGTCACCGTCGACCGCAACTCCGGGCGTGTTTCCTTCCCCGCCGGTGCGACGGGCCTGCGCATCCAGCTCACCGCGGCACGCACCTATTTTGTCGCGACGACGGGCAGCGACAGTAATACCGGCCTCAGCGCGGGCGCCGCCTTTGCGACCCTGCAGAAGGCTATCGACGAGGCGCACAAGCTGGATTGCGCGAGTTTCGACGTGACGATCCAGCTGGCGAACGGCACCTATGCCGCCGGCGCCACCGTCGCCCGGCCGCTCATGGGCGGCGGCACGCTGATCATCAAGGGCAACGAGACGACGCCGGCTTCCGTCGTCCTGAGTTCGGGCCTGAGCTTTCGCAACGGCGCGCAGGTGCGCGTCGCCGGCCTGCGCTTCGTCATTGCCACGGATCTCATCCACGCGCTCTCCGTGGGCAACGGCGTCTATCTGCGCACCGGTAAACTCGAATTCGGCGCGGTTGGCGCCAATGCGGATCATATCTTCGCGGACAATCCCTGCCATATCGCCATCGAGGAGGATTATACGATCTCCGGCGGCGGGCGACGGCACATGAATATCGGCATGGGCTATGTGGTCGGGGCAAACCGCACGATCACGCTGACGGGCACGCCCGCCTTCACGCATTTCCTTGCGGCGGCCAATTGCGCTTCGATCGCGCTGTCGAACCTGACAATCTCGGGTGCGGCGACGGGTAGCCGTTATATCGCCGAGACGAACGGCGTCATCAACACCTATGGCAAGGCGACGACTTATCTTCCCGGCTCCACCGTCGGCACCAATCCGACGGGCGGCATCTACGCCTGAAGAAAGCATCGCATGCATTGCCTTCCGGCGGCCCTTGCATCGGGGCCGCCGGACTGGTTATGAAATGGCATGTCTCTCGAATCCGTCCGCACCTTCTTCGCCGAAAACGCCCCCGACATCGACGTTCTCGTCACCGAGCAGAGCTCGGCGACTGTGACGCTCGCGGCTGAGGCGCATGGCGTGGCGCCCGAACAGATCGCCAAGACGATCTGCCTGCGGATCGGCGAGGAGATCGTGCTCCTGGTCGCGGCCGGCACGGCACGGCTTAGCAACCGGAAGTTCAAGGATCGTTTTGCCGCAAAGCCGCGCATGCTCGACGCCGAACAGGTGCTGGCCGTCACGTCGCATCCGGTGGGCGGCGTCTGCCCCTTCGGCCTTCCTGCACCGGTTCCGGTCTATTGCGACGTATCGCTGAAACCTTTCGACACGGTCGTTCCTGCGGCAGGTGCGACAAATGCGGCGGTGCGCATTGCGCCTGACCGCATGGCAAGCCTCGTCAAGGGCGAATGGGTTGATGTCTGCGAGTGACCTGATCTCGGTGCCGACGGGCTAATCGTGAAAGAGTTTCGCGCAAATCCGGGGAAATGCCCCGCTGGCAAAATTGTGCCCAAACAAGCAATATGACGAAACTGTGATCAACCGCGGCCGGCTTCCGGCGGACAGCGGCGCGCGGACGCGGGGGTGTCCCGCGGGCAGGCGGTTCGCAGTCGCGAGGCGTCGGCATGGTTCCGGGCTGCTGGAGGAGCATTCGCCCGGAGGTTCAGCACGGTGCAGCCTCAGGCCGCGCCAGGGGGAGAAAACATGTTCGAGAAGCTTTTCAAGCTGAGTGAGCACGGCACGTCCGTGCGCACCGAGGTTCTGGCGGGTCTGACGACCTTCCTCACCATGTCCTATATCATCTTCGTCAATCCGGACATCCTGTCGACCACGGGCATGGACCGGGATGCCGTCTTCGTCGCGACCTGTCTGGCGGCCGCGCTCGGTTCGCTCGTCATGGCGCTTGTGGCCAATTGGCCAATCGGCATGGCACCCGGCATGGGCCTCAACGCCTTCTTCGCCTTCACCGTCGTCGCGGCGCTGGGCTTCACCTGGCAGCAGGCGCTGGGCGCGGTCTTCATCTCCGGTCTCATCTTCGTGATCCTGACGGTCACTGGCGTACGCAGCTGGCTGATCGAAGGCATTCCGCATTCGCTGCGCAGCGCGATTGCCGCCGGTATCGGCCTGTTCCTCGGTATCATCGCGCTGAAGAACGCCGGCATCGTCGTTGACAATCCGGCGACCCTCGTCGGCCTCGGCAGCCTCAAGGCGACCGGTCCGCTGCTCGCCATCCTCGGCTTCTTCATCATCGCCGTGCTCGATGCGCTGCGCGTCAAGGGCGCGATCCTGATCGGCATTCTCGCCGTCACGATTCTCTCCTGGGTCACCGGCGTCAGCCAGTTCCAGGGCATCGTCTCGGCCCCGCCGTCGATCCTGCCGACCTTCCTGCAGCTCGACATCATGGGTGCGCTGCATGGCGGCCTGCTGCATGTCATCCTGGTCTTCGTTCTCGTCGAAGTGTTCGATGCGACCGGCACGCTGATCGGCGTCGCCAAGCGCGCCAACCTCATCCAGGAAGGCAAGAAGAGCCGCCTCGGCCGCGCCCTTCTCGCCGACAGCACGGCCATCGTCGCCGGCTCGCTGATGGGCACCAGCTCCACCACGGCTTACGTCGAAAGCGCCTCGGGCGTCCAGGCCGGTGGCCGCACGGGCCTCACCGCCTTGACCGTCGCCATCCTGTTCCTCGCCGCCCTCTTCATCTCGCCGCTTGCCGGCTCGGTGCCGAGTGTCGCGACGGCGCCGGCCCTGCTCTATGTCGCCGGCCTGATGATGCGCGAATTGACGGAAATCGAGTGGGAAGACCTGACGGAAGCCGCACCGGCTGCGCTGACCGCGCTCGCCATGCCCTTCACCTACTCGATCGCCAACGGCCTTGCCTTCGGCTTCATCAGCTATGTCGTCATGAAGCTCTTCACCGGCAAGTGGAAGGACATCCACCCGGCAACGGCGATCGTCGCCGTCCTCTTCGTCATCCGCTTCGCCTTCTTCGCGGAGTAACCGGGACGACCCAAGCCAAAACAGAACGGGCCGCGCGATCTGCGCGGCCCGTTTGCGTTTGGAGACTGGCAAAGCCGGATATGCAAAAGCCGGCCCGTGGAGGCGGGCCGGCGGATCCGCGTCTCCCCGGTGGTGGATCAGCGGACCAGAAAGGTTTCCTGGTAGAAATGTTCCTCGAGGTTGACGCCCTCGCCGCCGCGGTCGACCACGGCGAAATCCGAGGTCTTGTCGAGCGGGGTCAGTATGCCGTGCCAGACATTGCGGCCGATATTGACGCCCTGGCCGGGGGCGGTGCGGAAGGCGATGGGCTCGGAAGGGCCGCTTTCCGTTTCTTCCGCCACGACGACCAGGAAGGTGGCGTCGCTGAGTGGAATGAAAGCCTGGCTGCCGAGCGGATGGCGCTCCACCATCTTCAGTTCCAGCGGCAGCGGATAAGGCTCGCCACGCAAGAGGCTGATCATCGGGCGGGCCTTCTCGCCCGTCGTCTCGATATTGGCGAGATCGTGGTAGCGCGTGCATTTGCCCGCATTGATCGGGAAATTGTGCGCGCCTTCCTGCTCGATGACTTGGCCGAAGGGCGCGAAGGCCTCGCGGGTCAGCTCTCTGATTTCGATGGTCTTCATGTCTTTCCTCCCTCGGCCGTGTGGCCAAAAACCCTCAGACGGCTGATGCCACCGTCCGGATGAATGTTCAGGCGGACATGCGTCACGGCACCCGCCTGCTTCACGAGATGGCCATCGAACGTATGGATACGGTCGGCGGCCAGTTTCTGCTCGGGCAGGATTTCCTGCCAGAACATCGACGCGGCGGTGACAAGGGTGGGGAGGTCCCCCGTCGTGCCGGTCAGATCGGCGGCCTGCATGGAGCAGGCATCCGGGTAGTTGCCCTTGAAATGGGCGGTATCGACGACGATGCTTGCGACCGTCGCGCGTGCGGCAAGCTTGACCACGATCCACTCATGGCCCGGCTGCCGGCGTCGGCTGGTTTCCCAGCCATCGCCCATATTGACGCCACGGCCGGGCGCGAGCAAGCGCTGATGACCGTAGTGGCCGTTCGAGAAGGCGACGACCTGCCCGCCCGCGAGGGCGGAGGCGAGATCGATCGGCCCTTCGGCCAGCGCGAGCGCCGGAATACCATAGACGCGAAGCCGCGCCACTCCGCCGTCGGGATAGATCCGCAGCCGGACATGACTGATGAGGACGTCCGCGGCGCAGTCGAAGAAGTGCTGGGCGCTTGGCCCGAGCGGGCTTGCCGAGAGGAGCTCGACCCACTGCGTCGCCTCGTCCGGGCCATCAGGGGCAAGACAGCCCTCGATGGCGCAGGCCGTCGGGTAGTTACCGGTGAAGAAGGCCGTATCGACATCGAAGCCGCGAATGCGGCCTGCGGTCGCCAACGCAATCACGGCGTAGTCATGCCCCGGCCCGCGCCGCCGCCGGGTTTCCCACCCATCCATCCATTTGCCATGCGCATCGTAGACGCCGGGGTGGTAGACGGCGGGCTCGTCGGCGAGCATGCGCGAGAGCGGACCGAAGAACTCATCCGTCGCGCAAAGCCCCTTCGCCCCGAGACCAGCCGAGGCGAGGTTGATCGTTCCGCGCGCGAAGGCGGGCAGGGCGGCGGTCGACATGGCGGCGTCTCTCAGGCCGGCAGCAGCGCCTTGAGCCGCAGGTAGCCGATGCGTTCCACCTGCTTGCAGGCGGTGGCGAATTCGGCGTCGCGGTCATGGGCGATGCGTTTTTCGAAGGCGGCGAGGATGCTGGCCTTGGTGTTGTCGCGCACGGCGATGATGAAGGGGAAGCCGAACTTCGCAACATAACGCGCGTTGAGATCGGTGAAGCGCGCGCGCTCCTCGTCCGTCAGGGCATCGAGGCCGGCGGAGGCCTGCTCGTCCGTCGAGCTTGCCGTCAGGCGCTTGGCGGCTGCCAGCTTGCCGGCGAGATCCGGGTGGGCGACGAGCACGCCGAGGCGCTCCTCCTCACTTGCGGCGCGGAACTGGAAGGCGAGTGCTGCGGCAAGGCCAATGGCGGTGTCGTTGGCCGGCGAAAGCTCGCCCGCCCAGGCGCGCTCGGCGATCCAGGGCGAATGCTCGTAGATATCGCCGAAGCGTTTGACGAACGCCTCTTTCGGCATCTGCGAGGGGCGCTCGGCTTGCGGCTGCGTCGGATGGGTCTTCGCCCAGTGCTCGGCAATGTCGACGCGCCGGGGGATCCAGACCTTCTCATGGCTCTGGATGTAATGGATGAAACGGGCAAGCGCCATGACGCGGCCGGGACGGCCCATCAGGCGGCAGTGCAGGCCGATGCTCATCATCTTGGGGCTACCGGCCTTGCCTTCGGCATAGAGCGCGTCGAACGAATCCTTCAGATAGGTGAAGAACTGGTCGCCGCTGTTGAAGCCCTGCGGCGTGGCGAAACGCATGTCGTTGGCGTCGAGCGTATAGGGAATGATCAGCTGCGGCTTGCCGTTGTGCTCATACCAGTAGGGCAGGTCGTCGGCATAGGTGTCGGAGATGTAGTCGAAGCCGCCGGCCTCGGCGACGAGATCCACCGTGTTGACCGAACAGCGGCCGGTATACCAGCCGCGCGGGCGCTCGCCGGTCACCAGTGTGTGCAGGCGGATCGCTTCGGCGATGGCCGCGCGCTCGTCCTCGGCGCTCATGTCCTTGTGCTCGACCCATTTCAGGCCGTGCGAGGCGATTTCCCAGCCGGCCTCGATCATCGCCGCGACCTGGGCGGGCGAGCGCTGCAACGCGGTCGCCACGCCATAGACCGTCACGGGCACGTTCTTTTCCGTCAGCAGGCGGTGCAGGCGCCAGAAGCCGGCGCGGGCGCCGTATTCGTAGATCGATTCCATGTTCCAATGGCGCTGGCCCGGCCATTGCGCGGCGCCGACGATCTCCGACAGGAAGGCTTCGGAGGCCGCATCACCATGCAGCACGCAGTTCTCGCCGCCCTCTTCATAGTTCAGGACGAACTGGACGGCGACACGGGCATCGCCGGGCCACTGAGCCTTCGGCGGGATCTGACCATATCCGTGCATGTCGCGGCAATATCGCATGGAACGCTCCTCCAAACGCTTTCGATTGCCAAATGCTAACCCGAAATTTGCGCGTGACATTCCTCAGGAAAATTTGAAAGTCTCGAACGATCTCACCGCTTTTCAGTGGATAAAGGGTGACGGATAGTGATGGCAGGCGTAGTGTGCTCGGGAGGAAAACATGCAGTCTCATAGCCAGGGAGCCGGGCGGCTCACGACCCACGTTCTGGATACGGCGCGCGGCAAGCCGGCAGAAGGCCTGCGCATCGATCTCTACCGGGTCGAGGGCGAAACCTTCCACCTGATCAAGACCACGCAGACGAATGACGACGGCCGCTGCGATGCGCCGCTTCTAGCCGGCGAGACCATGAAATCCGGCACCTACGAACTGCGTTTCCACGCCGGTGACTATCTCGGCCGCTCGGGTGACGGCCCGCTGTTCCTCGATATCATCCCGATCCGTTTCGGCCTTGCCGACGAGGGCGCGCATTATCATGTGCCGCTGCTCGTCTCGCCTTTCAGCTATTCCACCTACCGCGGGAGCTAATGCCATGGCGGCCCCAAAAATCCGCTCCGAACTGCGCTTCATTCTCAACGGCCAAGACGTCTCGCTGCGCGACGTCGCACCGGACCATACGCTGCTCGACTGGCTGCGCCTCTCCAAGCTGCTCAAGGGCACCAAGGAAGGCTGCGCCGAGGGCGACTGCGGCGCCTGCACCGTGCTCGTCGGCCGGCTCACCCCCTCTGGCGGCCTCGTCTATGAGGGCGTCAACGCCTGTATCCGCTTCATGGGCTCGCTCGACGGCTGTCATGTCGTGACGGTCGAGCATGTCGCCGCGCGCGATGGCAAGCTGCATCCGGTGCAGCAGGCGATGGTCGATTACCATGGTTCGCAGTGCGGTTTCTGCACGCCGGGCTTCGTCATGTCGCTCTATGCGCTGTGGATGCAGACGCCGAACCCTACGGACCAGCAGATCGAGACCGCTCTGCAGGGCAATCTCTGTCGCTGCACCGGCTACGAGCCGATCCTGCGTGCCGCCCGCGCCATTTCCAGCTATGGCGGCACGGAGAAGGATCCGCTGCTCGTCGAGCGCGACGCGATGATTGCGCGCCTCAAGGCGCTGAAGGATGGCGCCCGCGTCGAGATCGGCGAGGGCAAGAGCCGCTTCGTCGTGCCGGCCAGTCTCGACGATTTCGCCGCCGTGCTGGAGGCTTCGACGACCGCGACCGTCGTTGCCGGCTCCACCGATGTCGGCCTGTGGGTCACCAAGCATATGCGCGATATCTCGCCCGTCGTCTTCATCGCCGGGCTGGACGAACTGAAGTCCATTTCGGTCGCGGGCGACACCGTCACCATCGGCGCCGGCGTCACCTATACGGAAGCGCTGAAGACGCTGGCGAACCATGTGCCGGCGCTCGGGCCGCTCATCGAGCGTATCGGGGGCCAGCAGGTGCGCAACATGGGCACGATCGGCGGCAACATCGCCAATGGCTCGCCGATCGGCGACACCCCGCCGGCGCTGATCGCGCTCGATGCGACGCTGACCTTGCGCAAGGGGTCCGAACGGCGCACCATTCGCCTCGAAGATTACTTCATCGCCTATGGCAAGCAGGATCGCCAGCCGGGCGAATTCGTGGAGGCGGTGCATGTGCCCGCGCCCGCCGCTGGCGAAAAATTCGCCGTCTACAAGGTGACGAAGCGCCGCGACGAGGACATCACCGCATCGCTCGGCGCCTTCCGCTTGTCGCTTTCGGCCGATGGTACCGTCACCGGCATCACCATTGCCTATGGTGGCATGGCGGCGACGCCGAAGCGCGCCTTCGCCGTAGAGAAGGCGCTGCTCGGCCAGAAATGGACTGAAGCGACGGTGGAAGTGGCCATGGAGAAATATGCGGAGGACTATACCCCGCTGACCGACATGCGCGCCACCGCCGAATACCGCGCTCTGGTGGCGAAAAACCTGCTTTTGCGGTTCTACACGGAAACGACCTCAGGCGCGGCTACCGCGCAAGTGTCCAGATACGAGGCTGCGTGAAGCCATGAACAAGCACACTCCCGATCTCAAGGCTGAGAAAATCGAAGGCGGCGTCCATGCGAGCGTGCGCCACGATTCCGCGCACAAGCATGTCGCCGGAACCGCCGTCTATATCGACGACATCACCGAGCCGGCCGGCACGCTGCATGCGGGCCTCGGCCTCTCCACCGTCGCGCACGGCCTGCTGAAATCCGTTGATCTCTCGGCCGTTCGCGCCGCCCCAGGCGTCGTCGACGTGCTGACCTATGAGGACATTCCCGGCGTCAACGACATCTCGCCCTCGGGCATGCATGACGACCCGGTTCTGGCGGAAGGCAAGGTGCAGTTCCACGGCCAGCCGATCTTCTGCGTCATCGCGGAAACCCGCGAGGAGGCCCGTCGCGCCGCGCGCCTCGCCAAGATCGAATATGAGGAGCTGCCGGCCAATATCGACATCTGGGATCTCGACCAGACGACGCATCCCCAAGTCTTCCCGCCGCTGACGCTGCAGCGCGGCGATGCGGCCGCTGCACTCGAAAGCGCGCCGCGCCGCGTGAAGGGCCGCATGCGGCTCGGCGGGCAGGACCATTTCTACCTTGAAGGACAGGTGTCGCTCGCCGTGCCAGGCGAGGATGACGAGGTTCTCGTCCACTGCTCGACGCAGGGTCCGAGCGAGACGCAGCACATGATCGCGCATGCGCTCGGCGTGCCGAGCAATGCGGTTGCGGTGGAAGTACGCCGCATGGGTGGCGGTTTCGGCGGCAAGGAAACGCAGGCCAACCAGTGCGCGGCGCTCGCCGCCATCGCGGCCAAGAAATTGAACCGCGCCGTCAAAGTTCGCCTCGACCGCGACGAGGACATGGTCGCCACCGGCAAGCGGCACGATTTCGCCATCGATTACGATGTCGGCTTCGACGACGAGGGCCGCATCCTTGGGATCGACTACACCTTCGCCCTCCGGGCCGGTTTCTCGGCGGACCTCTCCGGCCCGGTGGGCGACCGTGCCCTCTTCCATTGCGACAACGCCTATTTCTATCCGCATGTGCACGCAAAGTCTGCGCTTCTGCACACAAACACGGTCTCGAACACCGCGTTTCGCGGTTTCGGCGGCCCGCAGGGCATGGTCGGCGCGGAGCGCGTCATCGACGAGGTAGCCTTTGCCGTCGGCAAGGACCCGCTCGAAATCCGCAAGCTGAATTTCTACGATCCGATGGGCGTCGATGGGACACGCAACGTCACGCCCTACCACCAGAAGGTCGAGGACTGCATCATCCAGCGCATCGTCGCCGAGCTGGAAGAGAGCGCCGATTACGCCGGCCGCCGCAAGGCGATCCAGGAGTTCAACGCGAACAGCCGCTTCATCAAGCGGGGCCTTGCGCTGACGCCGGTGAAATTCGGCATCTCCTTCACCAAGACGGAATCCAACCAGGCCGGCGCGCTGGTGCATGTCTATACGGACGGTTCCGTGCACATGAACCACGGCGGCACGGAAATGGGCCAGGGCCTGCACCTGAAGGTGGCGCAGGTGGTGGCGGAAGAGTTCCAGATCGACCTTGACCGGGTGAAGATCACCGCGACGACGACGGCCAAGGTGCCGAACACCTCGCCGACCGCTGCCTCCTCGGGCGCCGACCTGAACGGCATGGCCGCGCAGGATGCCGCCCGCCAGATCAAGGACCGGCTGATCGATTTCGCGGCGGAAAAATACCAGATTCCGCGCGACCAGGTGGTCTTCCTGCCGAACCGCGTGCGCATCGGCAATGCCGAGATCGCGTTCAACGATCTCGTCAAGCAGGCCTATATGGCGCGCATCCAGCTCTCGGCGGCCGGCTTCTACAAGACGCCGAAAATCCACTGGGACCGCTCCAAGGGCCGCGGCCACGCCTTCTACTACTACGCCTACGGCGCGGCCTGTTCCGAAGTCTCCGTCGATACGCTGACCGGCGAATATGTCGTTGAGCGCACCGACATCCTGCACGATACCGGCCGTTCGCTGAACAAGATCATCGATATCGGCCAGGTCGAGGGCGGCTTCATCCAGGGCATGGGCTGGCTGACGACGGAGGAACTGTGGTGGGACGGCAAGGGGCGGCTGCGCACGCACGCGCCCTCCACCTACAAGATCCCGCTCGCCTCGGATCGTCCGAAAATCTTCAACGTCAACCTCACCGACTGGTCGGAGGCCTACGAGCCGACGGTCCATCGCTCCAAGGCGGTCGGCGAACCGCCGTTGCCGCTCGGCCTGGCCGTGCTGCATGCGCTGTCGGACGCGGTGGCGGCTGTGGCCGATCACACGATCTGCCCGCAACTCGATGCGCCGGCAACCCCGGAATGCGTGCTGATGGCCATCGAACGTCTCAAGGCCCGGAAGAAGGGGTAAAACGATGTCCGCCGCGCGTGAAGATGTCAGGGACTTTCTGCGCCGGGCGCAGGCAGCGATCCTGGTGGAAGTGACGGGCGCGGCGGGCTCGACGCCGCGCGATACGGATGCCTTCATGCTGGTGTCCGAACGCGGCACCTTCGCGACGATCGGCGGCGGGCAGCTCGAATATATGGCGATCGACCATGCGCGACGGGCGTTGCGCTTCAACGTCGCCGCCGAGCCGATGGATGTGCCGCTCGGCCCGGAGATCGGTCAGTGCTGCGGCGGCCGGGTCGGATTGACCTTCACAGCAGTGACGCCGACGATTGCGCGTGACCTCATTGCCCGCAGCGATCGCGAAATGGCCTCGCGTCCGCATGTCTATGTCTTCGGCGCCGGCCATGTCGGCGACGCGCTCGCCATGGCGCTGTCGCTTGCGCCGCTGCGCGTCATTCTGGTGGATACGCGCGAGGACGAGCTGATCGCCTCGACGGTGCCCCGCATCGAGACGTGCCTGACGGCGATGCCCGAGGCCGTGGTGCGCGACGCGCCCGCCGGCAGCAGCTTCGTCATCCTGACCCATGACCATGCGCTGGATTTCCTGATCGCCGCCGAAGCACTGAAGCGCCCGGACGCCGCCTATGTCGGCATGATCGGCTCCAAGACCAAGCGCGCCACCTTCCGCAACTGGCTGTCGCGCGAAGTGGGCCAGCCCGATCTGTTCAAAAACCTTATCTGCCCGATCGGCGGTACTGCGGTTAAGGACAAGCGTCCGGCCGTCATCGCGACGCTTGCCGCGTCGGAGATCATGACGGCGGCTCTGACATGGTCTGCAAAAGGAACTCAGTCCTCGTCGGCCGTCTCAACCACCGGCTCCTCGCCGAGCAGCTTGCCGATCAGCCGCTGACATCGCTCGGCCATGAAGTCGATCATCAGGCGCACCTTCGGGTCCTGAAAACGCTTGTGCGGATAGATGGCGGCGAGCTGGACGGAGGCGGGCGGGGTATCCTTCAGGATCTCCACCAGGCGGCCTTCGGTCAGATGGGCTTTTACCTCGAACAGCGGCTTGTTGATGATGCCGCGCCCTTCCAGTGCCCAATGGGTCAGCACGTCGCCGTCGTCGCTGTCATAGGGGCCGCCGACTTCGAATTTCCGGCTGCCTTCGGGTGTGACGAGCGTCCAGAAATATTCTTTCGATCCCGGATAACGCAGCAGGAGGCAGTCGTGTTTGTCGGCAATCAACGCATCGGCATTCTTCGGCGTGCCGCGGCGGGCGAGATAGTCCGGCGAGGCGCAGAGCACGCGCTCGCATTTGAGGATGCCGCGCATGCGCAGGTTCGAATCTTCCAGCACGCCGAGCTTGAAGGCGACATCGACGCCCTCGGCGAGGATATCGACATTGTGGTCCGACAGGCGCACGCGCACCTCGATATCGGGATATTTGTCGTGGAATTCCGGAATGCCAGAGGCGATCAGCCGGCGGCCGATGCCGAGCGGGGCGGTGATCCGGAGCGAACCCTTAGGATTGCGTGACAGGTCGGCGATTGCCGCTTCCGCTTCGTTGACGGCCTCGATGATCTTGACGGCCCCCTCGTAGAACACACGGCCATGCTCGGTCGGCGAAAGCTTGCGCGTCGTACGGTTGAACAGCCGCACGCCGAGATGGCGTTCGAGTTCCTTGATGCGATTGCTGGCGACCGCCGGCGTGACGCGCTGGTCGCGCCCTGCCGCCGAGAGGGTACCGAGTTCGACCACGCGAACGAAGACACGCACATTATCGAGATAGGACATGGTTCTTTCTACCACATCGGCGTGTGGAACAAAGAGGCGGTTATCTTCTAGTTTTTTTTGAAAGTGTTGGCGATTCGCCGGGATTTCCTAGAAAATAACTTGATGGCATTCATTTCCCTGAAAATCGGGAGGAGGTCTCCATGTATGAATACGCCATAGCCTGGGATTGGCTCATGTTCGCCGTCCGATGGCTGCACGTCATCACAGCCATCGCCTGGATCGGCTCGTCGTTCTATTTCGTCGCGCTCGACCTGGGCTTGAAGAAGCATCCCGACCTGCCGGCCGGCGCTCATGGCGAGGAATGGCAGGTTCACGGCGGTGGTTTCTACCACATCCAGAAATACCTCGTGGCGCCGGCCAAGATGCCGGAGCACCTGGTCTGGTTCAAATGGGAAAGCTATGCCACTTGGCTCTCCGGCTTCGGCATGCTCTGTCTCGTTTATTATGCGGGTGCCGACCTCTATCTCATCGACCCGAACGTGCTGAACGTCTCCAAGCCGGTGGCCATCGCCATCTCGCTCGGTTCGCTCGCCTTCGGCTGGATCATGTACGACTTGATCTGCAAGTCGCCGTTCGGCAACGACAACACGCGCCTCATGGTCGCGCTGTACTTCATCCTCGTCGTCGTCGCCTGGGGCTATACGCAGCTCTTCACCGGCCGTGCCGCCTTCCTGCATCTCGGTGCCTTCACGGCAACGATCATGTCGGCGAACGTGTTCTTCATCATCATGCCGAACCAGCGCATCGTCGTCGCCGACCTCATCGCCGGCCGCACGCCCGATCCGAAATACGGCAAGATCGCCAAGCAGCGCTCCACGCACAACAACTACCTGACGCTGCCCGTGCTGTTCCTGATGCTGTCGAACCACTATCCGCTGGCCTTCGGCACGGAATTCAACTGGATCATCGCCTCACTGGTCTTCCTGATGGGCGTCACGATCCGCCACTACTTCAACACGACCCATGCCGGCACGGGCAATCCGACCTGGACCTGGCTCGTCACCGCCCTGCTCTTCGTCGCCATCATGTGGCTCTCCACGGTGCCGAAAATCCTGACCGGCGAGACGGCCGACGCCAAGGTGTCGGCCGCCCAGCAGCCCTTCGTGACGGCGGAAGCCTTCCCGAAGGTGCGCGACACCATCGCAGGCCGCTGCGCCATGTGCCATGCCAAGGAGCCGGGCTGGGAAGGCATGGTCACGCCACCGAAGGGCGTGACCCTGGAAAGCGACAGCGATATCGCCAAGCATGCCCGCGAGATCTACCTCCAGGCCGGCCGCTCGCACGCGATGCCGCCGGCCAACGTGACCCAGGTCTCGGACGAGGAACGCAAACTCTTCGTCGCCTGGTACGAGAGCGCGGTCAGCGGGGAGAAGACCCAATGAGCGCGTGCCTGATCCGCGGACGGGTGCTGACTTTCGTCGCCGAGCCCCAGGGCATCGACGACACGGCCTCCTACCGCTATTTCGAGGACGGTGCCGTTCTCGTACGTGGCGGCAAGGTGGTGGACGCAGGCGATTATGCTGACATCAGCAAGCTTGCTGGCGCGGATGTCGAGGTGGCCGATCACCGGCCCAACCTCGTTCTGCCGGGCCTTATCGATACGCATTTGCACTTCCCGCAGACCCAGGCAATCGCCTCCTACGGTGCCCAGCTTCTCGAATGGCTGAACACCTATATCTTCGTCGAGGAGCAGAAATTCGCCCAGGCCGCCCATGCGGCCGACGTGGCTGACCGCTTCATGGACGAACTCCTGTCGAACGGTACCACCACCGCCGTCGCCTATTGCTCGGTGCATCCCGAAAGCGTCGACGCCTATTTCACGGCGGCCGAAGCGCGCGGCATGCGCATGATCGGCGGCAAGGTGATGATGGACCGCAACGCGCCGGACGCGCTGCGCGACACGCCGCAACAGGGCTACGACGAGACCAAGGCCTTGATCGAGAGGTGGCACGGCCGCGGCCGCGCGCTCTATGCGATCAGCCCACGCTTCGCCATCACCTCGACGCCGGAGCAGATGGAGATGAGCCAGGCGCTCGTCGCCGAGCACCCCACCTGCTACGTCCAGACCCATCTTTCGGAAAACCACGACGAGATCGCGTTCGCGACCTCGCTCTATCCGCAGGCCAAGGACTATACGGACATCTATGCCCGTTACGGTCTTCTGAACGAGCGCATGCTGCTCGGCCATTGCATCCATCTGAGCGACCGGGAAATCAGCGTTCTCGCCGAGACCCGCAGCGTCGGCGTGTTCTGCCCGACCTCGAACCTCTTCCTCGGTTCGGGCCTGTTCGACCGTGACCGGTTCGACAAGGCGGGTGCCCGCTGGTCGGTCGCGACCGATGTGGGCGCCGGCACCAGCTTCTCCATGCTGGAAACGATGGACGAGGCTTACAAGGTGCTGCACCTCCGCGGCCAGAAGCTGACGCCGTTCAACTCGCTCTATCGTATGACGCTCGGCAATGCCCGCGCGCTCGGCCTGGAAAAACAGATCGGTTCGCTGCATGCGGGAGCGGACGCGGATATCGTTGTCTTGGATTCCAGCGGCAAGTCGGCGATGGAATACCGCATGCGCACGGCGAAATCCCTGCTGGAGGAACTGTTCATCCTCCAGACCATGGGCGACGACCGCTGCGTGGCGGAGGTCTATGTCGCCGGCAAGCCGATGAAGGCCAAGGGAAAACGTGCGGCGGCGACAAGCCGGCTGCTCGAAAACGCCTGATTATTTGACCGTGCAAACACCGTTCGCGCCGCCGTGTCCCGTATAGGAGACGGCGGCCGAACCATCCGGGTTGATGGAGAGCGAAACCGTAACCCCGTGGCCCTTGGCCTCGTAGTAATTGTCGTTAAAGACGTGAAGTTTCGCTTCCTCGCCGTTGATATAGATCGGCCCGCCCTCATCCGCATGCACCTCGATATTGCCGGGGCAGGTGGCGTTGATGAGCGGGATCTTTGCGAAAGCCGGGCTTGCGGCAAGCAGGGTTGCTGCGACAACGGCAAAATGGATATTGGCCATCGGCAAATCCTTTCATTATACCGCCGTCAGACTGGCCATGGCGCCGGTGAAGTCAAGCACGTTTCGCCCGCCCACCCATCGCCTTGGTCAATGCTTCTGCCGCGGCGCGGATGACCGGGCCGAAGGCTTCGATCTTGCTATCAGGCAGCCGTACGGCCGGGCCTGATACGGAAATGCCGGCGACCGCCTCACCATATTCATCGAAAATCGGCGCGGCCACACAACGCATACCGAGTGTGTGCTCCTCGTCATCTATCGACCAACCACGGGTGCGGATTGTCGCGATATCCGCAAGGAGCGTCGGGATTGTGTCGCGGGTCTTGTCGGTGAAATGGGCGAGCGTTCGGCCGGCAAGCAGCGCCTCGATGCGGGCATCCTGCCAGGTGGAAAGGATGGCCTTGCCGATGCCGGACGCATGGATCGGCCCGCGCCGGCCGGGGCGGAAGAAGGCGCGCATCGGCGCATGGCTCTCGACCTGCGAGATGAAGACCACGTCGCCGTCATCCTCGATGGCGATATTGGCGGTCTCGCCGCAGCCCTCCATCAATTGTTTGAGGAACGGCCGGCTGATCGTGCCGAGCTTGCGGAAGCGCAGATAGGCGGTGCCGATCTCGAAGGCCTTGACGCCGATCGTCCAGGCTCCGGTCTCGCCGTCATGGGTCACCATGCCGTGCTGGGCAAGCGAGGTCAGCAGCCGGTGTACGGTGGAGGGCGCCATGCCGGACTGGTCGGCAAGGTCGGTCAGGCCTGCGCCATCCGCCTGCGCCACGAGATCCAGCAGTTTCAGGCTCCTGTCCAGCACCTGTACTGAAGACGGTGCGGCGTCTGCCGCCGGTTTGCGGCCGGGCCGCCCGCGTGTCTTTTCCTGATGCTCCGCCATAGCCGTTCTCCCTCGTCGCCGCATCATTCCATATCTGGCTCGCGGTGATTGTTCCAGATTCGTTGAAAATGTTTATTTCCATCTGATGGGATCGATTTCCATTTTATGATTGCACGTCGAACGGAATCCGCTACCTTCCATCCCAAGAGACGGAGGAAAAACCCATGGCAAAAATGCGTGCTGTCGATGCAGCTGTTCTGGTTCTGGAGAAGGAAGGCATCGATTGCGCCTTCGGCGTACCGGGCGCTGCGATCAATCCCTTCTATTCGGCGCTGAAGGCCCGCGGCTCGGTCCGCCACATCCTGGCCCGCCATGTCGAAGGCGCAAGCCATATGGCTGAAGGTTATACCCGCGCCGCGCCCGGCAATATCGGCCTGTGCATCGGCACGTCCGGCCCCGCCGGTACCGACATGATCACCGGCCTCTATTCGGCTTCCGCCGATTCGATCCCGATCCTGTGCGTCACCGGCCAGGCGCCGCGTGCCCGCCTCGACAAGGAAGATTTCCAGGCGGTCGATATCGCCAAGATCGCTGCCCCCGTCACCAAGTGGGCCGTCACGGTCATGGAGCCGGGCCTCGTTCCCTATGTCTTCCAGAAGGCATTCCACACGATGCGTTCGGGCCGTCCCGGTCCGGTTCTCGTCGACCTGCCGATCGACGTCCAGCTCGCCGAAATCGAGTTCGACATCGACGCCTACGAGCCGCTGACGCCCTACAAGCCGGCCGCAACCCGCGCCCAGGCCGAAAAGGCCCTGACGATGCTCAACGCGGCCGAGCGTCCGCTGATCGTCGCCGGCGGCGGTATCATCAATGCCAATGCTTCCGACTTGCTGGTCGAGCTTGCCGAAATCACCGGCGTTCCTGTTATCCCGACCCTCATGGGCTGGGGCGCGATCCCGGACGACCATCCGCTGATGGCCGGCATGTGCGGCCTGCAGACCTCGCACCGCTACGGCAATGCGACGCTGCTCGCCTCGGACTTCGTCTTCGGCATCGGCAACCGCTGGGCCAACCGCCACACCGGCAACATCCCGACCTACACGGAAGGCCGCAAGTTCGTTCACGTCGACATCGAGCCGACCCAGATCGGCCGCGTCTTCACGCCTGATTTCGGCATCGTCTCGGATGCGGGTGCTGCCCTTCAGGTCTTCGTCGAAGTCGCCACGGAATGGAAGGCGGCGGGCAAGCTGCGCGACTGGTCCAGCTGGGCCGGCGAGTGCCAGGACCGCAAGCGCACCATGCTGCGCAAGACGCATTTCGACCAGATGCCGCTGAAGCCGCAGCGCGTCTATGAAGAGATGAACAAGGCCTTCGACCGCGACACCTGCTACGTCTCGACCATTGGTCTTTCCCAGATCGCCGGCGCGCAGTTCCTGCATGTCTACAAGCCGCGCAACTGGATCAACTGCGGCCAGGCCGGCCCGCTCGGCTGGACGCTGCCGGCAGCGCTCGGCGTCCGCGCCGCCGATCCGGACCGCAAGATCGTCGCTCTCTCGGGTGACTACGACTTCCAGTTCATGATCGAGGAACTGGCCGTCGGCGCCCAGCACAAGCTGCCCTACCTGCATGTCGTCGTGAACAACTCGTATCTCGGCCTCATCCGCCAGGCCCAGCGCGGCTTCAACATGGACTTCGAGGTCTCGCTCGCCTTCGACAACATCAATGCGACCGGCGATTCGGAAGCCGGCTACGGCGTCGACCACGTCGCGGTTGCCGAAGGTCTCGGCTGCAAAGCGATCCGTGTCCGCAGCGCCAACGAGTTCCAGGAAGCCTTCAACACGGCGCAGAAGCTGATGAAGGAACACCAGGTTCCCGTCGTCATCGAGTTCATCCTCGAGCGCGTCACCAACATCGCCATGGGCGCCGATATCAACGCCGTCGTCGAGTTCGAGGAACTGGCAGAACGCGGCGAAGATGCGCCCACCGCAACCCTTGCTGCGCTGCTCGACTAAGAGCTAGCAACTTCAGGGGAGCCGTTTGGCGGCTCCCCTGGAAACGCACCGGAATAAAGGGAGACGACCATGCCGAAATTTGCGGCCAACCTGACCATGCTCTTCAACGAGGCGCCCTTCATGGAGCGTTTCGCGCTTGCCGCCAAGGCCGGCTTCGAAGGCGTCGAATATCTCTTCCCCTACGATTTCGACAAGGACGCGATCCGTGCCGAACTCGACAAACACGGCCTGACGCAGGTGCTGCACAACCTGCCGGCCGGCAACTGGGCCGGTGGCGAGCGCGGCATCGCGGTCCTGCCGGATCGCGTCGACGAATTCCGTGAAGGCGTCGCCAAGGCCATCGACTATGCGACGACGCTCGGCTGCAAGCAGATCAACTGCCTGTCGGGTATCGCCCCGGCCGGCGTGCCGGACAGCGTGCTGCGCGCCACCTTCGTCGCCAACCTGAAGCTCGCCGCAAGCGAACTCGGCAAACACGGCATCAAGCTCTTGATCGAGCCGATCAACCACTTCGACATTCCGGGCTTCTACCTGAACACCCCGGACCAGGCGGCCTCGATCATCGCGGACGTCGGTTCCGACAACCTCTACATCCAGTACGACCTCTACCACCAGCAGCGTACCGAGGGCGAGCTGATCGGCACGTTCAAGAAGCACCAGGGGAAAATCCCCCATGTGCAGCTTGCCGACAATCCCGGCCGCAACGAACCGGGCACCGGCGAGATCGCCTATGGCTTCGTGTTCAAGACACTCGACGCGCTCGGCTACGACGGCTGGATCGGCTGCGAATACAAGCCGCGCACGACCACCGAGGAAGGTCTCGGCTGGCTCGCTGAAGTCGGTCGCTGAACAAACAGTACTTTTAGATTGGGAGACAAAATCATGGCAAATATCGGTTTCATCGGCCTCGGCATCATGGGCACCCCCATGGCGCGCCACCTGCAGAATGCCGGCCACACGGTCATCACCTCGAAGTTCTTCATCCCGCCGCACAAGGATCTGGTCGATAACGGCCTGCAGATCGTCGACAGCCCCAAGGCGCTGGCCGAGACCGTCGACACGATCATCCTCATGCTGCCCGACACGCCGGAAGTGCAGGATGTCCTGTTCGGCGAAAACGGCGTCGCCCTCGGCCTCAAGGCCGGCAAGCTCGTCATCGACATGAGCTCGATTTCGCCGATCGCTACCAAGGAATTCGCCAAGAAGGTCCGTGAAACCGGTGCCGAATATGTCGACGGTCCGGTTTCGGGCGGCGAAGTCGGTGCCAAGAACGCCTCGCTGTCGATCATGGCCGGCGGTTCGCAGGAGAGCTTCGACCGTGCTCTGCCGCTCTTCCAGCTGATGGGCAAGAACATCACGCTCGTCGGCGATTGCGGCGACGGCCAGGTGACCAAGGTCGCCAACCAGATCATCGTGGCGCTCACCATCGAAGCCGTTGCCGAAGCGCTCGTCTTCGCGTCCAAGGCCGGCGCGGATCCGGCCCGCGTTCGCGAGGCGCTGATGGGCGGCTTTGCCTCCTCGCGCATTCTCGAAGTGCATGGCGACCGCATGGTCAAGCGGACATTCGATCCTGGCTTCCGCATCTCGCTGCACCAGAAGGACCTCAACCTGGCTCTCCAGGGCGCCAAGGCGCTGGGCGTTTCGCTGCCCAACACCGCCTCGACGCAGGAACTCTTCAACCAGTGCGCCGCCCATGGCGATGCCGGCCTCGATCACTCAGGTCTCGTCACGGCGCTGGAGCGCATGGCGAACCACGCCGTCGCATGACGGCCTGACCGGGCGGGGAGGGGAGCCCCGCCCGGTCACCCTTTCGGAGGAGACAGACCCCTCATCCCGCCGCGCCTTCTCTCATCCGGGAACGGTGCGGCTTGCGGATGAGGGGTTATGTTTTATAAGACCTGCGCACCGCAGACTTGGAGGAACCGATGCCCGCTATCGCAGACCCGCGCGCCTTTCTCGAAAATTTGTTCTCCGTTGCGGTCGCCGCAGCCGATCCGGACAAGGTTCTGGCCGCCAACCTGCCGGAAAAGCCTAGGGGGCGCACTGTGGTGATCGGCGCCGGCAAGGGTGCCGCGCAGATGGCCCGCGCCTTCGAGCGCCTGTGGGACGCGCCGCTGACTGGCGTGATCGTCACGCGTTACGGATATGCCGTGCCCTGCGAACGTATCGAAGTCCTCGAAGCCGCCCATCCCGTGCCCGACGATAGCGGCCTTCTCGCCTCCGGCCGCTTGATGGCTGCCGTGCGCGACCTGACCGAGGACGATCTCGTCGTCGCACTGATCTGCGGTGGAGGCTCCGCCCTCCTGCCGGCCCCGGCCGGCGATCTGACACTCGCGGACGAGATCGCCGTCAACAAGGCGCTGCTCGCCTCTGGCGCGCCGATCAGCGCCATGAATGCCGTGCGCAAGCAGGTCTCGCGCATCAAGGGCGGCCGGCTGGCCGCGCTTGCCCATCCGGCCCGCGTCGTCTCGCTGGTCGTGTCCGATATCCCCGGCGACAATCCGGCGCTCGTCGCCTCCGGCCCGACCATCGCTGACGCCACCACCCGCGCCGACGCGCTGCGCCTCATCGAGCGCTACCGCCTCGACCTGCCGGAAGCCGTCATGCGCCATATCCAGGGCGGCAAGGACGAGCCGCCGCTGCCGACGGACGCACAATTCTCCCGCAACGAGGTGAAGCTCGTCGCCTCCGCCGCCGTGTCGCTGGAAGCGGCCGCCAACGCCGCCCGCAAGGCGGGCGTCGAAGCGGTCATCCTGTCCGATGCCATCGAGGGCGAAGCCTCGGAAGTCGGCCGCGTCCATGCCGCCATCGCTGCCGAGGTCGTGCGCCGCGACCGGCCGTTCAAGAAGCCGGTCGTCATCCTCTCGGGTGGCGAGACCACCGTGACGATCAAGGGCAAGGGCAAGGGCGGCCGCAATGGCGAATTCCTGCTCTCCTTCGCCTGCGCCACCGATGGCCTTGAAGGCCTCTACGCGCTCGCGGCCGATACGGATGGCATCGACGGTTCGGAAGACAATGCCGGCGCCTTCGCCGATGGCACCACCGTCGCGCGTCTCGCCGACAAGGGCAAGGATGCCGCGGAGTTCCTGTCGCGCAATGACAGCTGGACGGCCTTCGACGCGCTCGGCGACCTGTTTGTTCCGGGACCGACCGGAACAAACGTCAACGATTTCAGGGCAATCCTCATCCAGTAGCCCAAACGAAAGCAGCCCCGGTTTCCGGGGCTGTTCTGTTCTCTCCCTTTTCCTCCCCACCAATGTCATCCTCGGGTCAATCCCGAGCATGACGGAGGAGAGGGCAGGTGCCTTAGGCAGCCGGCTGCTTGGTCTTGCGCAAGTACGGCAGCACCGTGTCGAAGGAGCCGAAGCGGGCGATGGCGTCCTCGTTGGAGACGGCGGCGGTGATGATGACGTCGTCGCCCTGCTGCCAGTTGGCGGGCGTTGCGACCTGATGCTTGCTGGTGAGCTGGATAGAATCGATGGCGCGCAGGATTTCCGCAAAATTGCGGCCGGTCGTCATCGGATAGGTGAGGATCAGCTTGATCTTCTTGTCCGGGCCGATGACGAAGACGGAGCGGACCGTCGCGTTGTCGGCGGGCGTGCGGCCTTCCGAGCTATCACCCGCGGCGGCCGGCAGCATGTCGTAGAGCTTGGCGACGGCAAGATCCTTGTCACCGATCAGCGGATAGTCGACGTCGAAGCCGGTGGCGGTGCGGATATCGGCCTTCCACTTGGCGTGGCTGTCGACCGGATCGACGGAGATGCCGATGATCTTGACGCCGCGCTTACGGAACTCGCCCTCGATGCCGGCCATGGCGCCGAGCTCGGTGGTGCAGACCGGGGTGAAGTTCTTGGGGTGCGAGAAGAGCACGGCCCAGCCATTGCCGATCCACTCATGGAAATTGATCGTGCCGGCAGTGGTTTCGGCGGTGAAATCAGGAGCGATGTCGTTGATGCGAAGGCTCATGGGATGGTCCTCTCTGTCGTGCGCGATCGCAGGCAGAACCCGCGAAAAGTGTATCCGGGCGGTTCAATAGACCGAAAATCTCCGATTGCCTATAGCGGCCGGGTGCCGAAGGACGAAGGGCGGCGAGCGCATCTTTGCGCCGTTTCCGCCGCTGGAAAGAAGGCTTTCGGCGACTCCTGAATCGCACGCCAAACCGTTCCGCCAAGCCGCTTGCGAATGGAAAGGTGATTTTATTTCGCGGGAACCGTAAAACAGGCGCTATTCGCCGATTTCGGCGCGCCCGCTGGTCAGATCGACGATCAGCCGCAGCGTTTCTTCCGCCCGCTCCGAGGGAATGCGGAAGAACAGGCGCGCGCCGCTGTCATCGAAAACTTCGTCGTCGAACATCAAGCCCGGCAGCGCTGCAAGTCGCGCCTTGACGAGGGCGAGATCGGAAAAGCCGAGCGAAACGGAAAGCGCCGCGCGCTCGACATATTCCGTCTTGGCGGCGGCGCGCAGGCAAAGCGCCGCCGTGCCGCCATAGGCGCGCATCAGGCCGCCGCTGCCGAGAAGAATGCCGCCGAACCAGCGCGTGACGACTACCAGCGTGCGGTCGAGCGCCTGCCCGTCGATGGCCTGCAGGATCGGCTTGCCTGCCGTGCCGCTTGGCTCGCCGTCATCGCTGAAGCGATAGGCCTGGCCGACGCGCCAGGCCCAGCAATTGTGGTTGGCCGACAGGTCGGAAACCCCCGCTATCAGCGCTTTAGCCTCCGCCTCGGTCTCGACCGGGCAGGCGATCGCCAGGAACCGGCTCTTGCGGATTTCCTGCTCGAAATGCTCGGTCTGGTCCAGCGTGTACAAGGGGCGGCGTCCATTCGGGTTAACGCCTCCTAGCCGCTCGGAGGCCTCAACGGCAAGCGCAGAATAATGCACCAATTCTGTAGACTATTGACACTCGCCACGATTTCGCCATCATGTTTGCCGGGACGTTAAAAATACGGGAGCTGCACATGATGTATCTCGGCGGCGTGACGCTTGGTTATTTCAATCTCTATCCGGTCGGCTTTCAGCCGAAGGATGAACAATCCGCGCAGGCCGACACGGCCGGCAGCGTCACCGAAGAGCGCCTGCCCCTCGAAGGCAGCCGCCTTTCATCGGCCCGCCGCCCGGTGCAATGGCCGCTGCACGTTTTCTTCTGACGGCCCATACGCACCCTACAGGAAATGATGGATAATTTCCTGTCGTCGGGTTTTGACGGCATGATCGGAGAACGGCACGCATGGCCCGGCTATTCCCGGTAGTGTTCATCCTGGGTTAAGGTTTTGTAGACAAATTGCGTGAGACGGCGGAAGACCGCCCAATCTGCGCTATCATCGATCGTTTGCAAGGCCTGCTCATGTTTCCGGACGATCCGGTTTTCCTCCTCTCGATGATTGTCGCGACGCTCGGCCGTTCCAATGAATTGGACGCGCTCTTCGCTTCGCTTGCCGCCTTCGGTCGGCGCGATTTCGAAGTCATTCTCGTCGACCAGAACAAGGACGACCGGCTCGTTCCCATCGTTGCTGCGTGGGCCGACCGCCTGACGATCCGCCATCTCAGGACCGACCGCCCCGGCGTCTGCCGCGCCCGCAATCTCGGCGCCGCCGAGGCGCGCGGCACATGGCTGATCTTCCCCGACGACGATTGCTGGTATCCTGCCGATCTCCTGAAGCGTTTCGATGCCATCGCCGCCGCAGAACCCGCGGATTTCTATTGCGGCCGCGCCGTCAATGCCGAAGGCGAGACCATCATGGGGCGGTTTTCGCTGGAGCCGCAGCCCATCGTGCGGGACAATGTCTGGACGACGCTGATCGAATGGATGCTGTTCGTCCGCCGTGAGGCCTTCGCCAAGGCGGGTGGATTCGATGCGCGCATCGGCCCCGGCTCCGGCACGCCTTGGGGGGCCTATGAGGTGCAGGACCTGGCTCTGAACCTCTTGTCTAACGGCGCGAAGGGCCGTTACGACCCCGCGCTCACCGGCCACCATCCCGATGACCGCCTGCTCGCCGAAACGCCCGATGGTGCGCGCAAGATGCGCGTCTATGGTGCTGGTCTCGGTTACGTCATGCGAAAACATGGTTACCGGTTTTTTGATTACCTTCCTCATCTTCTACGCCCGATCGCCGGCATGGCGGTTTATACGGTGACCGGCCGCTCCGCCCTTGCCCGCCGCTCGCGGGAAATCCTCGCCGGACGCTGGTCCGGCTGGCGCTCGGCAACCTCGGGAAGGACGATATCTTAAGGGTTTCGTCCTAGGGTTCCCCGCTGAAGAACCGCGGCGTTTCCGCGGTCGCATGCGGCGGATGGAACGACCGATGAGCAAGGGCATTATGTCCAATTCGATCATGAACGCGGCGGCGGGAATGCTGCTGCTGGTGACTGGCTTTGCCTGTTCGATCCTGGTGGCCCGCCTGCTCGGGCCGGAGGCGAATGGCACGATTGCGTTTGCGCTTTGGATCGGCGCCACGGGTGCTTTGGTCGCCGAGCTTGGCACCGGCGTTCTGCTTCTGCGCCTTCTGCCGCAATTGAAGGCGCGCGGCGTCGACGAGGCGGGCCGGCGCGGCTTTGCCGCCTATCTCGCGCTGCCGGTCATTGCCTCGACGCTGCTCCTCGTCGCGCTTTATTTCGGTCTGGCCTTCAAGACCCCGCTGCTCTATGGCACGGATGTCACGGCTGGCATCGTCGTGCTCACGGCCGCCCTGCTGATTATCCAGTCGATCGGTTCGTTCTCCAAGAATTTCCTGATCGGTGAGCAACGCGTCGGCACCTTTTTTCGCATCACCGCGCTGTCGTCGCTGCTTCAGATGACGTTCGTCATCGCCGGCGCCGCCTTTTACGGTATCGATGGCGCGCTGTTCGGCTATATCGCCGGCCAGTGCGTGCAGTTCCTCTACACGCTCAGTCTGTTTGGCGTGCGCCGCGACAATGCCGGCTATCGCCGCCGCTACCTGCTCGCCACCTCGGCGGTTCTGTTCTTCGAGTATGTCGTCAGCGCGATCTTCCTCAGCCGCCCGGAACTGTTCTTCCTGCAGCATTTCCGCTCGCTCGGCGAGGTCGGCTATTACGCCGTGGCGCTGTCGCTGGCCAATCTGGCGCTGCAGCTTCCTGTGCAGCTGACGGGCAGTCTGCTGCCCTACTATGCCGAGCGGCGCGAAGCCTCGGGCGGCACGGTGCATGTCGCGGTGTTCGATGGCGTTGTGCGCAGCTTTGCCTATATCACCTTTCCGCTGTGCTTCGGCCTGGCGGCCATCGCCCACCCGCTGGTGACAGCAGTCTATGGCGCGCCCTTTGCAGAGGCCGGGCTGATCGTTGCGATCCTCGCGGCAGGGTCTCCGGCCTATGTGCTCGGTCAGCTCGTCACGCAATATCTCTATTCCATGGACCGGGTGAAAATCCGGCTTGTGGCCTCCGGCATCGGTGCCACACTGATGGTCATCGGCTGCCTGCTCGTGGTGCCGACCTGGGGCGGGGCGGGGGCGGCGACCGTACGCGGCGTGGTCTTTGCCGTCATCGCCGTTCTGCTTCTGACCGGCGTCGGCCGCGGCGCTATGTCGGCGCAGCTGCCGGGCGTGCTGATCAAGGTGGCCTTGGCGGGCGCGGGCTGCGGCCTCGCCGCCTGGCCGGTCGCCGAGGAAATCGGCGGTTTTGCGGGCGTCGTCGCGGGTATCCTGGCCGGCGCGATCGCCTACGCGGCGCTGCTGCGCCTGTTACGCGCCGTGCCGCCGGAAGACGGCGCGGTCATTGACGGCATGCTGAAATCGCTGCCCATGAAACCCGGCCGTATCGCGCGCCGTCTGCTGGCCTTCGTGGTGCCGATGCCGGCCGCCCAGCCGGCGGGGGAATGAGGGGACGTATGTATTTGGGCGAGGAGAAGACAGAGGCAAAGTCGGAGCAGATCGCCAGATCCGCCTGGCATTCCGGTGAGGCGGCGCATCCCGTCGTTTTCGGCGCAACCGTCGGCCTCTATACGCCGCCGGCGGCGGGAAGCCTGCTTTCGGATGCCGCCGTGCTGTTTCTCAGCCCTTGGGGTTTCGAGGAAATGTGCACGCGAAAACTCTGGCGTCTGCTGGCCGAGCGTGCCGCGACGCTGGGTCTCGCCAGCCTGCGCTTCGATTATCCGGGGACCGGCGATGCGCTCGATCTTTCGGAGCCCGCCGATCTCGCGGCCTGGGACGACAGCATCATCGAGGCGGCTCGCACGCTACGCCGCTTTTCTGGCGCCCGCCGGCTGGTCCTGATCGGCCATGGCCTGGGCGCGACCTTCGCCGCACGGCTGGCCAAGGTGCTCGGCGCCGATTCCGCGGTGTTGATGGCGCCCGTTGTCAGTGGCCGTTTCTATCTGCGCGAACTCTCCGCATGGTCTAAGATGGTCGATGAAGGCCTGGGTCTGCGGCAGGAGCAGCGCATCACTGAAGGCACCGCCGTTGCCGGCCTCGTCCTGCCGGAAAAGATCGCCGAGACGGTGCGTGGCTTCAATCTTGAACGGCTTGAAGCCCAGCCCTTCGCGAGGGCGCTCATCGTGGAGAGGCCGGGTCGGGAAAAGGATGCGGCATTCGCCGCCCATCTCGCCGCGCTGGGCACCACGATCGCCCGTTTGGACTATGCCGGCTATGACGATCTCGTTTCCAACCCCACGCTGGCGCATCAGCCGTTGGCGGTGATCGATGGTGTTGCGGAATGGCTTGCGCAGCTTGCCTATAAAGGCGCGAATGCGGATGCATCGGAGCCCCTGCCGACGGCAGTCGATCTGGCCGGTGATGGCTTTGTCGAGGAGCCGGTGCGGTTCGGCGACAACGCCCGGCTGTTCGGCACGCTCTGCCTGCCCGCCGGTACGCGCCGTGGTGCCACGGTCCTGCTGTTCGGCACGGCCTATGACCGGCAGGCCGGCTGGGCGCGGGGCGTGACGGAAACGGCGCGGAACCTCGCGAGAAACGGCGTTGCCTCGCTACGCTTCGATGCCGCGAATGTCGGCGATAGCCCGCCGGCTCCGGCCGCACCCGAACAGGTGCAATACAGTGACGCCCAGCTGGCCGACGCCCGCGCCGCCGTCGATCTGCTTGACAAACGTGGTCTCGGACCGGTCGTGGCAGCGGGGCGGTGCAGCGGTGCCTATCTCGCCTTCCGCGCCGCCGTCGATGACCGCCGTATCGCCGCCGTCGTGCCGGTCAATGCCTATACGTTCCGCTGGGATCCCGACATGTCGGTCGACGAGGCGCTCAAGGTCAATCCGCGCTCGCTCGACGATTATCGTCAGCGCTTGTTCGATCCGGCGACTTTCCGTCGGCTTTTCGCCGGAGAGATCAATCTCGGCCGGGCGCTTTCCAATGTCGGCCTGCAGATCCTTCGCCGGCTTATCGCGCTTTCCCCCGGTCTTTTCGGCCGCTTCACCAGCGCCGGCCGGCTGAGCCTGGCGGCGCATGGCGATTTCCACAATCTCGCGGCCCGCAAGGTTCCTGTCCTGCTGATCTACAGCGAAGGCGATGTCGGGCTGGAGCGTTTAAAACTTGATTTCGGCCGTCGGGGCCTCTCCCACCACGGCAATGTCACGGTCGAGACGATCTCCGACGCCGATCACAACCTTTCCCCGCCGCAGGCGCAGGCCGCCTATCGCGCGCTGCTGCTCGATGCAGCCCTGAAAGCCGGCTGATTTTTTAGAAGGAGATGACGGTTTCCGCGCCGATGCCGCGGACGGTGCCATGCGGCTTTGCCGCGGGGGCGGTGCCGGTGCGCGGCGAGAGCCTGACAGGCTTGATCCTGCCCGGCGCCAGATGGAACCAGCTGTCATCGGCCAGAAAGCCCTCCGCCTCGATGGCGACGGACTGAGCGAGGCGGTCCGCCGAAAGATCGAGCACCCAGCCCTCCGCATCCTGCCGCAACTCTGCTGAAAGGATGGAAGGCGCCATTGCCTTCGCCCGGCCGCGCGGGAAATGAAACGCTTCGGCCACCATCCGCCCCCCGCCATCGAGCAACCGGCCGACCGTGACGTCATGGGCGGGCGGGCCGAAGCGGAAGGCGTAGGTCGTGTCGAAGAAGGCGCCGAACAGATCGGTCGCCGGCAGCGTCGTGGAGGAGTGTGGGGCGAGCGCTATGTCGCGCTTGCCGGAGACGATGGTCTGCCGGCCGCGGCGCAGGCAGGCGAGGTCTAGCGTCAGGTGCTGTTCGTGGGCGCTGTCGTTGTGCACATGCACGTCGAGGCCGTTGGTGCCCTCGTCGGACAGCGTGACCTGCACGGGGCGGAAAGCGCGACGCAGCGCATGCCAGGCAGATTTCGGCAGGCCCGTTGCATCGACGGTGCCCCAGCCGGCGCCGGTTAGCAGGTCCTGATAGGTCCAGACCAGCGCGCCGTTGCAGGTCGATTTCTCGCGCCGCCATTCGGCAAAGGTCGCTTCCATCACCTCGGCGACGGTCGCGCGGGAGAGGTCGAGATAGAACGAAGGGTCTTCGCGGCGCAGGCGGGCTGGGTCTTCCTCATAGAGCAGGCCGAGATAGTGGTCTCGCACATCCTCGAAATCCCAGGAGGCGCCACGGTCGCGCGGCACACGCGCCTTCCAGCGCGGATCGTGCACGGCGGGCACGGGCAGGTGCGCGTCGAGCGTTTCCTGCTCCGGCACATTGGCGAAGGCCAGGCTTTCGGCGGCAAAGCGCACCTCGGCGCGGCGTGCGTCTTCCAGCGGCCGGCAATACGCGCCGACACCGTAGTAGTGCGTGACGCCGGCATTCGGCGAAAAGGGCATGGCGCCGCCGCTGGGCGAATTCTCGACATAGGGCACATCGGGGCGGTGTGTGGCGACGAGCGCCGGCAGGATGTCGAGCGTCAGCGGTCCGGCCCAGGCCGCCTCCGGCAGGCCGAGCATCGCCGCCTGCTGGTCGATCTCGCTGCCGCCGCAGAGCACGGCGAGCGACGGCGATGCGGCGGTGGCGTCGAGGAATTGCGAAACCTCCGTCTGCACATTCGCGGCGAAGGCCGGATCGTTCGCCGGATAATCGAAATTGGCGAACTGGAAATCCTGCCAGACGAGGATGCCGAGCTCGTCGCACAGCGCAAAGAAGTCCGGCGTCTCATAGGCCATGGTGCCGCCGATGCGCAGCATATTCATATGGGCGTCGGCGGCAAGCTTGAGCAGCGGTTCGTAGCGCTCACGCGTGCCGGGCAGATCGACGATATCGGCATTGGTCCAGACCGCACCACGGCAGAAGATCTTTGTGCCGTTGACGACGAGAGCGAAGTCGCGGCCATCGGCGCCGCGGTCGATCTCGATGCGGCGGAAGCCGGTGCGGCCGAGCTTTTGCCTGACGCCTTCCACCACAAGGAAAATATCGTGCAGGACGGGCGTGCCATGCGTGCGTGGCCACCAGGCCTTGACGTCGGGGATGGTGAGGCTGGCGCTGAAACTGTTCTCACCACTGGGGATCGCTGCGGCGCTGACGCCGGCACATTCCACGACAGGGGCTGTCGCAGCGTCGAGCGTGAAGCCAATCTCCAGCTGGCCCTTGCCGCTTTCGAGCAGGCGGGCGGAGAGGCGGATATCAGTCGCGATGGCCGGTGTCGGCCGTGTCAGGCGCACCGGCCGCCAGGGGCCGGATGCATGGACCTCCGGGCACCAGCCGGGCATGCGGCCGAGCAGGGTGGTGCGCACAAGGCGCAGGCCCTGCGGCGTGATCATCTGCGGGCGCCAGCGGGCGCGGGGGCCGCGTTTTTCCAGATGCGGTTTTAGCGCACGGAAACACAGGCCGAGGCGGTCGTTACCGGTCAGCGTGATGGGCAAGGCGTGGCGGATGAACATGCTGTCGGAGGACAGCACGAGCGCGCCGTTCCACCAGATCTCGGTGATCGTCGCGAGGCCATCGAAATGCAGCACGGCGTCGCCCGGCGCTTCGCCCGAGAGGTCGAGCACATACCAGGCGTCGAGATGATCGAGCGGTGCGGGGGCGGTGCGGTCGAAGCGGCCGGCGCGTTCCAGAGCACCGGCGACGGTGCCGGGCACGGGCGCGTCGAGGAGATCGGAAAGGCTTTCCAGCGCGGCCGGGTCGGCGGCGGCATGGGCCGCTGTCAACGCCATGCGCCAGCCGGTGGAAAGCGCCTTACCGGTCTCGGACATCTCGTCTTCCTTCAGTCGATGCGGGTGGCCAAGTCAGCCATAAGAGTATCCCACGCTTCGATCGCCGGATCGAGCGCCGTCGCCAGCGGATCGAATTTCCGGCGCGTCACGGCGCGGGCGAGCTGGAACTGCACGGACTTCGCCGTCTCCGAGATTTTGCGCGCGGCGTCGCTGCCGTCGACACCGAGCCAGTCGAGATGGCTGCCGGCCAACTCGAAATTGGCGCCGAGCTGGCGCAGCGTGTTGAAGGCATATTTATGGAAGAAGCCGAAGGGGCGATCCGCCACGGCCTCGACCTGCTTCGGAAACACCTTTGCGAAGGCCGCGACCGGGTTTTGCGAAGGACGGCGTGCGAAATGGAACGCGAGCAGGCGTTTTGCCTCATGGCGCAAATGCGCCTCGTCCGGTTGCTTTTCCGGGAATTTGGCGAATTCCGTATAGGGCAGGAAAGGCAGGTCTTCGGGGCCGTCGTTCAGGTGGAACAGCCCGTCGAAATCCTCGCCCTCCAGCCGGAAGAAGCCGGCATTGTGGAAATAGTCGAGCTGCTTTGCCTCGAGATCCAGCCGGTTGATCGCGACCGTCGTCTTGCCGTGCTCCTGCCGGTAGGCGACGCCGCGGGTATCCGGCATGTAGAAGCTGTCCATCTCGACGAGGCAGAGGCGGCCGCGGGCGATCTGGGTCGCGACATGGCTTTCCACCGTGTCGAAGATGGCGAGTTCCGTCGCGCGGATGCCGTAGAGTGCTTCGAGGTCTTCCAGCGGCACCTTGAAGAAGGTGAACTGGTCGCCCTCGAAATCCTGCGTCAGCGAGAAGCCGAGCACCGCCTCGGGCTGGGTGCCGAACGCATTCAGCACCTCGATCCAGAGGTCGACGTAACAATTCGTCTCCGGCCACATGCGCTCCGCGTCGTGCAGGGCATGCGGCCGGTAGGTCTCGGGATTGGCCCCGGCGAAGACGGCAGCCATGTCAGTCCTGGTATCCCAGGGTCTTGCGGACTTCAGCCGGCCACAGCGCGATATCCATGCCGTGGCGGGCGAAGAGTGCGAGCGCGATGCGCTCCAGGCCGAAGCCGACGCAGGCAGTGTGCGCGACATCGCCGTTTTCGAGGTTCAGGCCCCACTTCGCGCCAAAAGCGTCCTGGTGATAGTTGAAGCTCATGCAGGCCGTCGGCTTGGCGGCCGAGGTGACGGGGATCAGTAGCTCGAACTTCAGGTTCTGGTCGCGTTGATTGTTGGCCATCATGCGGCCCGCGCGGCCGAAGAACGGGTCGTTGGCGACGTCGATTGTCACGTCGAGGCCGACCTTGGCCATCATTTCCAGGCCGCGATCCATCCAGGTCTGGCGGAACTCGGTGACGTGTTCCTGTGTGCCCATGCAGACATATTCGCGCATGCGGAACAGCTGCTGGCGGGCCGGGTCATTGGAGGGCTCGTGGCGGAAGCAGTAGGACTGCAGGTCGTAGAGACCGCCCTTGGCCGGAAGGCGGCCGCGCTTGGCGATGGTCGGATAGAGCGGGTAGCAGGCGGCCGGCGTCAGCACGATGTCCGTCGCCTTCTGGTCCTTGGTCCAGTCGCCGTTTACTTCCATGCATTGCAGCAGGTTCATGTGGTCGGCATCGCCGCCGCAGAAGCTGTGCACGGTGCCGGCGAGTTGCGGAAAACTCTTCATGTAGCCGGAGGTTTCGAAATGCGCGCGGTTCATGCCCGGCGGAAAGCGCATGGCCTCCGCGCCGTCGGCACCGCCGAAGGCATCGATCAGCCGCTCGAAGCGGGCGATCACATCTTCGAAGGCACCCGAGCGGCCATAGAGGCCTTCGACGCCGGTATCGATGAGCAGACCGGAATCGAAGAGCCGGTCGAGAAGCGAAGTCTGCATATCCATGGTGTCACCCGATCAGGCTGGTGTCCTGCTTGTGAACAAGCAGGAGGTTGGACGTGTTGCCGAGGATGCGGTCGTTGGAGATCATCAGCTGGGCGGAATGCGCATCGCGCAGATGCCGACCGAGGCTGAACGGCGTGCCGTTCTTGTAGCCCATGATGCCGACGATCAGCATGGCCTGGTTGATGATGGACAGGATCGTTTCCGAGGAGGCGATCTTCACATTGTTCATCGCCACCGCAAAACCCATGGAGGAGAGCCGGTCCGGATCCGCCTTGGCCGCTTCGTATTCGCGAAGCCCGGCGATCGTGTTGGACTTGACGAGTTGCAGCAGGTTGGAGGCTTCCGCCAGACGCAGGGCACCGGGCGGTGCAACGCCGGGGCTCTTGCGGGCGGCGGCGCGGACGAAGGCCTGAGCGCGGGCGACCGCGTTGACGGCGATGCCGTACCAGACCGCACTCCACAGCAGGTGCGAAGTGGCGAGCATCGACTGGGCGGCGATCTCGGCGAAGGGTTTCGGAAGGATCTGTTCCTTCGGCGCCTCGCCCTTGAACAGCCAGCCGTCCGAGCAGGTGCCGCGCATGCCGAGCGTATCCCAGACATGGGTTTGCTCCAGCGTGTACTGATCCTTGGTGAAGACCGTCATGACTTGATCGGTCGAGGCGGCATCCGCATGGGCGCGCGAGGTGATGAGGATCGCGTCGGCGTGCGCACCGTAGGAGATGACGGTGGCGTCCTTCGTCAGGCGGCAGGTGTCGCCGTCGATCTCGATCGCGCAGATGCTGTTGCGCAGGTTGCCGCCGATGCCGCCTTCGGTCGTCGCAGAGGCGAGCAGCAGCTGCTCGTCGGAGACGCGGCGCATGAAGCCGGAATGCCAGGTGTCGCCAGCGCCGTGCGAGACGAGGCTCGACAGCTTGATATGGTGCATGGCGAAGACCATGGCGGCGGCCGAGCAGCTCTGGCCGATGAGCGAGCAGACTTCGGCGATCTGCGAAAGGGACGCATCCTCGCCACCGAGCGCGGCGGGGATCTGGATGGACAACAGCCGTTCGGCGATCATCGCGTCGACTGCTTCGCGCGGGAAGCGGCCCTTGACGTCCACATCGTCGGCATGCGCTGCGGCCACGGCGGAAACGCGCTCGGCGCGTTCCGCAAGGCCCGAACCGACGGTGAGGGTCATTCGGCGGCCTCCGCATTGCCGACGAGGCTCGACACCGCACGCGTGATAGCGTCCACGCTCTGGAAGGACTTGCGGTTGAGCAGGTTGTCGGGGAATTCCACGTCGAAGGCTTCCTCGATGCCGAGCATCACCTGCACGGAGGCGAAGGAGGACAGGCCTGCCGCATAGAGATCGGCATCGTCGGCGAGCGTCTCGACCGGAACCGGGAGGCCGCCATGTTTGCCCAGGATATCACGGATCTTCTGCTTCATGTTCTTCTCCATCGTTTCTCGGCCGGCCGGGGCTGGCTGTGCTTATTCTTCGAGAAAGATATAACCGACGGTTGATAAGATCGGCTGAAGGGACATGGATAAGATTTTGTGAAGCCGCAAAAGTGGGCGCTCCGTTCTGAACCGGGCATCACCGAGGCTTCGTGAAAAAATACAGAATGGCCCTGCTTTTTCAGGGTGTTGCGCGCAATCTCCACTGTCCTGCAATGGCACGGTGTGTTGCCGTTTGCATTGCGTTAGCCATACTCTGAAAGCGTGTGGGGTTGGCGGCTTCAGGGCTTGAAAAGTCAGCTTAAGGAAGGGCCGGGCAGGCGCCGGGCTTTGCCGGCAGGCCGCCGCCGGCGATGAGGGCTGCGAGCTGCGGTCGGTCGCCGTCGGCGGTCGGCTGGATGTTCAGCGCTTCCGTCGCCGGCCACCAGTCGCCGCCGGCCCAATAGGTCCAGCCGGTCCAGACCGCCGGTTCCTTGTTGACGAGCGCCGTCATTCGGGCCAGGCCGTCGAGGCAGGCCTTGTCGGCGGAGCCGCCGAACTCGCCCAGAAAACCGCGCTTGCCGTTGCGCTTCAGCCAGTCGGTGAAACCCTCAAGCGCCTTGACCGCATCGTCGGCGCGCGCGCAGGTTTCTGCCTTGCCGGAAAAATCGTCGTCGAGATACTGGTGCACCTCATAGGCGTGGTTGTTGGCGGGGTCCTCGATGCCGAGCATGACGGTGCCGTTAGCGCCGCCGTCGCGCTCCGTTTCCCAGCTGTGTGCACCCGTCCAGATCGTGCCCGGCACCAGCACGAGGTTCTTTGCGCCCGTCTCGCGGATGGCGGCGATGGCGGCATTGGCGGAGGCGAGCCATTGCATCGCCGTCACGTCATGGGGCTCGTTCATCAGGCCGAACTGCACGCCGGCATCGTCCTTGTAGTCCTCGGCCAGCCGCTTCCAGAAGTCGGCGAAGGCGCTGTCGGGCACCTTGGCCGAGCCGATCTGGTTGTCGCCGTAATAGGCGTAGTTGTGCGGGTCGAGGATGACCGTCATGCCGGCAGCGCGCAGCGCCTTCACGGTCTCGGAAAGCCGCTTGTGCTCCGCCTTTTCGAAACCGCGCTTGAGGCGTGGTTGCAGCCGTTCCCATTTGAACGGCAGGCGCACGGCGTTGAACCCCTTGCCGGCGAAATAGGCGATCGTCTCGGCCGAAGGATAGGCATAATCCTTGCCATAGGTGCCACGGCCCTTGCCGAACTCGGCGCCGGCCAGATTGACGCCGCGCAGGCAGCCGGCGCTCGCCTGAGCCGGGATCGCAAGCGAGACCATGGCCGCCACCACCAGTTTCGAGAGTGCCGATGCGCGGCCCGAGGATACCATGGCTGTCTCCATTCCGGGTTTGGTGCCGCCGGACCTGCGTGAAAACAAAGGGAGCGAACGTGTCAGGCGCCCGGACGTTCCGCGAGAAGCCCACGGGGCTCGCCGTACTTGGTCCCGCCAAGGGTAGCACGATATACGTCTGCGTAGCGATCCGCCACGCGATCCCAGGAATAGGCTGCCGCCGCGTCCATCGCCGCGCGGCGATAACCGGCGGGATCGAGCACCAGCATGGCATGGGCACCCGCAATAGCCTCGGCGGCCCTGCGAGCATCGGAAAAATCGCAGAGACGGATTTCCGGATGGCTGGCGGCGAGGTCGGTATAGGCAACGTTCGGGTGCAGCACCGGCACGAGGCCGGCGCTCATCGCTTCGATGGCGACGAGGCCGAAGCCTTCGTATTCGGAGGCCGAGGCGAAGAGTGAGGTATCGCCGATCAGCCCGCGCACGGCCTCGTTGGGGAGACCGATATGCACGGTGACATTGGCGTTGAGGCCACGCGCCCGCACCATGCCGGCCAAGTCCTCGGCGGAATGGTCGCCCGGCACGCCGGCAATGTCGAGGTGCCAGGTTGGGTCGGTCGCGGCGAGTTGCACCATTGCGTCCATCAGCCTGTCGAGGCGCTTGTTGACGGAGAAGCGGCCGACGGTGATCAGCCGGCGGCGGGCATCGCGGGCGCCGGCATCGCCGAACTTTTGGGTATCGGCGCCATTGTCGATACGCACGACGCGGCTGCCGGCGACCTTTTGGAAGGTTCGGGTATCCTGCGCGCTGCAGCCGATGATGCGGCGATAGGCGAGCGCCGAAAGCCGCGTCGTCGTGTTGAACCAGATCGTCTTGAGGCCGGAGAATTTCGCCGTGTGGAAGAAGCCGCCATGGGTCGTGGCGATCAGCGGCTTGCGATGCGCCAGCCAGCCCCAGGCGAGCGCGTCATAGAAGAAATCGATGGCATGCACATGCACGATCGCAGCATCCGAGAGATGGCGGAAGACCTGCGGGGCGATCGGATAGCGCGTGCTGCCGGAATACGGGATGCGCACGACCTCGACGCCGTCAATGATCTCGCGTGCCGGCAAGGTCCTGTCGGGTGCGGAAAACAGCCGGTCGAGCGTGATGACGCGTACGCGAAAACCGCGCGACAGGAGCTGGCGTGACAGCTGCGCAACGACATCCTCCAGCCCGCCGCGGTTCGGGATGTACTGGCGCACGACCTGCACGGCCAGCGGCGCTGAGACATTCGAGGCGGCAAGGGTGGCAGGGTTCATCGCGGTCATCCGTAGCAGGGGATCGAGCGCCGCAATCGCACGAGCGACGACGCCGCTGGGCGACACCATCGCGCCCAATCGCGCCGATCAAGACGCCTGCGATGTTAAGGCCGCGTTAAGCCGCGCGGCCTTCCGCAAACAGGCTTAAGAGATTGCAACCGCCGCGCGTCCGCGTGGCGATGCTCCTCAGTGCGCCTCGTCCCAGTTCGTCGCGGCGCGCGCATCCACTTTCAGCGGTACCTTCATGGACAGCGCCGGCATCGAGGCGTTTTCCATGACATCGACGATGACGGGAATGGCCTTCTCGACCTCGCCGTCCTCGACCTCGAAGATCAGTTCGTCGTGCACCTGGAGCAGCATGCGGGCGGAAAGGCCGGCGGCGGCGAGTGCCGGCTCCATCTTCACCATGGCGCGGCGGATGATATCGGCGGCGGAACCCTGGATCGGTGCGTTGATCGAGGCGCGTTCGTTGAAGGCGCGCACCGAGGGATTGGACGACTTGATCTCGGGGTAATGCGCGCGGCGGCCGAAGATGGTTTCGACATAGCCATGCTCGCGGGCGAAGGCCTTGGTGCTGTCCATGTAGTCCTTGATGCCGGGGAAACGCTCGAAATACTTCTTGATGTAGTCGCTCGCTTCCGAACGCTCGATCGACAGCTGGTTGGCGAGGCCGAAGGCCGAGATGCCGTAGATGATGCCGAAATTGATCGCCTTGGCGCGGCGTCGGACTTCCGACGGCATGCCCTCGACGGGAACGCCGAACATTTCCGACGCCGTCATCGCATGAATGTCGACGCCATCGGCGAAGGCCTGCTTGAGCTGCGGGATATCGGCGACATGGGCCAGCACGCGCAGCTCGATCTGGCTGTAGTCTGCCGAAACAAGCTTGTTGCCCGGCGTCGAGATGAAGGCCGTGCGAATCTTGCGGCCTTCCGCCGTGCGCACCGGGATGTTCTGCAGATTCGGCTCGGAGGAGGAGAGGCGGCCCGTCGTGGTGGAGGCGAGCGCATAGGACGTGTGGACGCGCTTGGTGTCAGGATGCACGAAGCCGGGCAGTGCATCGGTATAGGTCGATTTCAGCTTGGTCAGCTGGCGCCAGTCGACGATCTTGCGCGGCAGCGGAATGCCCTGGGCGGCGAGGTCTTCCAGCACCTGTGCGGAGGTCGACCATTGACCGGTCTTGGTCTTGGAGGCGCCGGGCAGGCCCATCTTGCCGAACAGGATGTCGCCGAGCTGCTTGGGCGAGCCGATGTTGAAGCGCTCGCCGGCCAGCTCGTAGATTTCCTCCTCGTAGCCGGCGGCACCCTGCGCCAGTTCGCCCGACAGGCGGGACAAGACCTGCCGGTCGATGGTGATGCCGCGCTCTTCCATGCGCGCCAGCACCGGCACCAGCGGGCGCTCCAGCCGCTCGTAGACGGTCGTCATGCGCTCGGCGGCGAGGCGGGGCTTCAGGACGTGCCAGAGGCGCAGCGTCACATCGGCATCCTCGGCCGCATAGGCTGTGGCGCGGGAAATATCGACCATGTCGAAGGTCTGCGCTCCCTTGCCGGAGCCGGCGACGTCCTTGTAGGCGATCGGCTTGTGGCCTAGCCAGCGTTCGGAGAGCGTGTCCATGCCGTGGGTGCCGGCACCGGCATCGAGCGCATAGGACATCAGCATCGTATCGTCGAAGCTCTGCACGGTGATGCCGTGGCGGCGCATGACGAGATAATCGTATTTGAGGTTCTGTGCGACCTTGAGGACCGATGGGTCCTCCAGCAGCGATTTCAGCCGCTCCAGTGCGGCGCGCACCGGGATCTGTCCCTCGGCCAGCCCGCCGCCGAGCAGGTCGCCGACGCCGGTCTTGTGGTTGAGCGGCACGTAGCAGGCCCGAATCTTTACACCCGTCGGGTCTTTGGCATTGTCGGCGATGGCGAGCGAGAAGCCACAGAGTTCGGCCTGCATGGCATCGAGCGACGTCGTCTCTGTATCGAAGGCGACGAGGCCGGTTTCACGGGCGGCGGCGATCCAACGGTCGAGGCTTTCGAGGTCGCGCACCGTCTCGTAGGTCGAATGGTCGATCGGGGCGGCGGAGAAGCGTTCCGCCCGCGCCCTGGCAAGCGATGTCGGTGTGGCACCGTCGGGGCCGGCGGTGGGCAGCAGCGTCTCGGCAGCCTCGGCAGCCGTCTCGTTGCCGTCGAGATCGAGCGCCGGGCCTGCGACATCGCCCTTGTCGAGATCGGGACCATGCGCTTCCGTACCCCACTCGACCGGCACATTGGCCGCGTCGATGGCAGCAGCGTCGCAGGCGCAATCCTCGGCGACACGGCGCGTCAGCGTGGTGAATTCCATGGCCTTGAGGAAGGCGATGAGCTTGGGACCGTCCTGGGGGTGGAGCGTCAGCTCGTCCAGACCTATGTCGAGCGGCGTATCGGTCTTCAGCGTGACGAGTTGGCGCGAGATCAGCACGAGGTCGCGGTTGGCGATGATGTTCTCGCGGCGCTTGACCTGCTTGATCTCCTCGGCGCGGGCGAGAAGCGTGTCGAGATCGCCATATTCCTCGAGAAGCTGGGCGGCGGTCTTCGGGCCGATGCCGGGGACGCCGGGCACGTTATCGGTCGAATCGCCGGTCAGCGATTGCAGGTCGATCATCTTTTCTGGCGGCACGCCCCATTTCTCGATCACCTCGGGAATGGAGATCTGCTTGTCCTTCATGCTGTCATACATTGAGACCCTGTCGGTCACGAGCTGCATGAGGTCCTTGTCGGAGGAGACGATGGTGACGTCTGCGCCATCGGCCTCGGCAAGCCGCGCATAGGTGGCGATCAGGTCGTCGGCCTCGAAGCCTTCCTTCTCGATGCAGGGCAGGTTGAAGGCGCGCGTCGCATGGCGGATCAGGCCGAACTGCGGGATCAGGTCTTCCGGCGGCGCCGTGCGGTTGGCCTTGTACTGATCGTAGAGTTCGTTACGGAAGGTCTTCGAGGAATAGTCGAAGATGACGGCGAAATGCGTCGGCGTGACGCCCACATCGGTGTTGCGCGCATCCTTCAGGAGCTTCCACAGCATGTTGCAGAAACCCGAGACGGCATTGACCGGCAAACCGTCGGATTTGCGGTTGAGCGGCGGGATGGCGTGGAAGGCGCGGAAGATGAAGCCGGAGCCGTCGACGAGGAAGAGATGATCACCTTTTTTCATGGGGTGAATGGATAGCGCGGGCTTCCTTCCGCGTCCATCGTTCATTGCGGCGGGAGGGCTTTCCGAGGCGCGCGAAAGCCTCACACGAACGTTACCAATTTGTAATTCTCGGGGGGCTCGGAATCCCTTGAAAAGCCACATTCGGACCCACAAATATTCCTCATCGGCACCTGATCAAGCCGCTGTCTGGCATCCCGGCCTGTCCCCCGCCGCGCCAGACAAGGACAAAGGCCTCATCCCCCTCTCCGGGCCTTTGTCCATCTTTCGTGAGAAGCCGCCGCGACAAGCCTCCTGTCGTCGGCGGCTTCTCCTTTTTGGGCGGTTGCATTCCTGTTTGGGGTGATTGTATTGCCTACGATCTATCATTGCCAGTTGCCGCGAACCGGCATAGCCTCCGTTCATGGATTTTGACCGCAAGGAGTCGGCTGCCTACCTCGCCAATCTCGTGGCGAAGGGAGCGTCGCGCGCGCTGCAGGCGCGGGCGGATGGCAGCGGCTTGGCGCCCGGTCAGTTTCCGGTCCTGCTCGAATTGTGGAGCGGCGACGGCCTCACCCAGCGCGAACTTCTCGATCGGCTCGACATCGAACAGGCGACCATGGCCAATACATTGGCGCGCATGGAGCGCGACGGGCTGGTCTCCCGCAGGAAACACCCCAAGGACAAGCGCGCCCAGCTCGTTTACCTCACGACACGCGGCAAGGCGCTGCGCGAGACGGCAATGGCGGCGGCCTCGGAAACCGAAGATGCCCTGTTTCAGGGCTTCAGGCGCTTCGAGCGCGAACTGCTGCTCGAATATATGCGCATGGTGCTGGCCAATCTCGGCCGCGACCCCAGGATCTGACGTCGCAGAATCGTCATACGATTTGCCCTCGCCGACACGATCGGTCTAATGTCGCGCCCGAACGCCATTTGATTTGCGCGTGGTGTCCACGCAAGGGCCGAGAAACGGCCTTGCGCGCCATGTTTAGGGAATTCGCCATGACCAACATCCTGCCCGTCCTCGACCGCGCCAGCGCCAATGTTCCGGCTAGCCTCGATCGCCTGTTCGAGCTGGTGCGCATCAAGTCCATCTCCACCGATCCGGCCTTCAAGCCGGAGTGCCGCCGGGCGGCCGAATGGCTGGTGGCCGAGCTGCGCTCGCTGGGTTTCGATGCGACGGTGCGCGACACGCCCGGCCACCCGATGGTGGTGGCCCATCACGATGCCGGCAAGCCTGATGCGCCGCATGTGCTGTTCTACGGTCATTACGACGTCCAGCCGGTCGATCCCCTGAACCTCTGGGACCACGATCCCTTCGATCCGGCGGTGCGCGATGCCGGCGAAGGCCGCCGCATCATCACCGGCCGCGGCACATCCGACGATAAGGGCCAGCTCCTCACCTTCGTCGAGGCCTGCCGCGCCTACAAGGAAACCGTGGGTTCGCTGCCCTGCCGCGTCTCCATCCTGTTCGAGGGCGAGGAGGAATCCGGGTCGCCGTCGCTGAAGCCCTTCCTCGAAGCCAATGCCGCCGAACTGACTGCCGATTTCGCGCTGGTCTGCGACACCAGCATGTGGGACGCCGATACGCCGGCCATTTCTGCGGGCCTGCGCGGCCTCGTCGGCGAGGAGGTCATCGTCAAGGCGGCCGATCGCGACTTGCATTCCGGCTATTTCGGCGGTGCCGCCGCCAACCCCATCCACATCCTGACGACGATCCTCGCCGGCCTGCACGACGAGACCGGCCGCGTGACGCTCGACGGTTTCTACGAGGGCGTCGAGGAGACCCCGACGCAGATCAAGGCTGGCTGGGAAACGCTCGGCAAGACGGCGGAAAGCTTCCTCGGCGAGATCGGCCTGTCGATCCCCTCGGGCGAGAAGGGCCGTTCCGTGCTGGAACTGACCTGGGCACGCCCGACGGCGGAAGTGAACGGCATCACCGGCGGCTATACCGGCGAAGGCTTCAAGACGGTCATCGCGGCGGAAGCCTCGGCAAAGGTCTCCTTCCGTCTCGTCGGCAAGCAGGATCCCGCAAAGATCCGCGACGCTTTCCGCGCCTATGTGCGTGCAAAAATCCCGGCGGATTGCTCGGTGACGTTCCACGCCCATGGCGGCTCGCCGGCCATCCAGCTGCCCTATGATTCGGCGCTGCTCTCCAAGGCGAAATCGGCTCTGTCCGACGAGTGGCCGAAGCCGGCCGTCGTCATCGGCATGGGCGGCTCCATCCCGATTGTTGGCGATTTCCAGAAGATGCTGGGTATGGAATCCCTGCTCGTCGGCTTCGCGCTTTCGGACGACCGTATCCATTCTCCGAACGAGAAATACGAATTGCGCTCCTTCGAGAAGGGCATCCGCTCCTGGGTGCGCATTCTCTCCGCGCTCGCGGCGCGCTGACCAAGATGTGATGACGATTTGGGCCAGCGTTAACCCGATGACACGGAAATGCTGGTCCACTGACCGAACAAAGGGCCGCGTCGCCGCAAGGCGAATGACAGGACCGGACGGTGGGGATAACGAGATGGCTTTTTACGGGGCAAATGCGGGAAACCCCTGCGGCCCCGGCGGTGGGACGCCGGGCATGCGGGGGAAGGCGGAATGAAGCGACTGAAGAAATTCTTCTGGCCGCTGGTCAGCACGGTCGCGATCATTCTGTCGATCTATATTCTCTACAAGGACCTGAGGGGCTTATCGCTTGACGAGTTCATGGCGAGCATTCACGCCATTCCCGTCTCGGGCTGGGTGCTGGCCTGTTGCGCGACACTCGTCGCCTATGCGGCGCTGGCGGCCTATGACCATCTGGCGCTGGAGCATCTTGGCCACCGCATCTCGCTGTGGTTCATCACCGTCACCTCGTTCACGACCTATGCGCTCTCGCACAATATCGGCGCCTCGGTCTTTTCCGGTGCGCTGGTGCGCTATCGGGCCTATACGGCAAAGGGGCTGACGGCATCCGAGGTCGGCGTTCTCGTCGCCTTCTGCTCGTTTACCTTCGCGCTCGGCACGGTGATGCTGTTCGGCCTTGTTCTGGTGTTTGAGCCGGAGATCGTCGGGCGTTTTTCCCATGTCCTGCCGATCGAGGCGGCCTTTTCGACCGGCATCTTCATTCTCGGGCTGGTCGTGCTCTATGTGATCGGCAGCCTCGTCGGCTTCCGGCCGATCAACACGCGCTGGCTGAAGCTCGAATACCCAAAGCCTTCGCTGGTCTTCCGCCAGCTGTTCATCGCGCCGATCGAGCTGATCGGGGCCGCCGCGATCATCTATTTCGTGCTGCCGGCGGAGGGCAATCCTGGTTTCTTCGTCGTGCTCGGCATCTTCCTCGCCTCCTTCTCGGTCGCCCTGCTCTCGCATGCGCCAGGCGGCATCGGCGTTCTCGAGCTGGTTTTCATCGCCGGTCTGCCGGATATCGATCCCGCCAAGGTTCTGGCGGCGCTCGCGGTCTTCAGGCTGTTCTACCTCATCATTCCGTTCATCATGGCGCTGGTGGTCATTCTCATCTACGAGCGCCAGCGGTTCCTCGCGCGGCTCGGCAGCAGCGAAGACTGATACAACGGATAGTTTTGGTTCATCGCGGGTTCAGCCGAATTCTTTCATGGTGTGATCCGTCTAGTGCACTGTAAAACAGTGATATCAAGGGAGATCGACATGAAGACAACGATCAAGAGCGGTTTTGCCGCTGCCATGGCCGTCGCCATGTTCGCCACCACCTTCGTCTCTGCACCGGCCATTGCCATGCCCCTGGCCAAGGCCGGTATTGCGCAGACGAGCGATGTTGAACAGGTGCAGTATCGCGAGCGTCGCGGCTGGCATGGTGGCCATCGCGGTTACAGGCATCATCGCCATGGCTATCGCCGCCATTCGGATGGCTGGTGGTATCCGCTGGCTGCCTTCGGCGCGGGCGCAATCATCGGCGGTGCCATTGCCAATGACGGCTATGCCGAGCCGCGTTACGAGGGGATCAATCCGCGTCACACCGAATGGTGCTATTCGCGCTATCGGTCCTACCGGGCTTACGACAACACGTTCCAGCCCAACTATGGCGGCCGCCGCCAGTGCTATTCGCCTTACTACTAAGGTTTTCAGACGGGCGGCCTTAGTGTCGCCCGATCTTTTTAGATTGGTCGCAATTCCGGATGCAAACCGCTACACTTTTGCTGGAATTGCTCCGGGGACTTACTGGAACAGCCTCAAGACGCCCTCCGCATTGGAGTTGGCGATCTGAAGCGTCTGTATCCCCAGCTGCTGCTGGGTTTCCAGGGCCTTGAGCCGGGTCGATTCCTCGTTCATGTCGGCATCGACAAGTCGGCCGATGCCTTGGCCGATGGCGTCGCTCAGATTTTCCAGAAAGGCCGACGACAGCGAGATGCGGCTCTCCAGCGCGCCGAACATCGAGGCGACCTTGATCATGCGTTCCGTCATCAGGTCGACGACCACGGTCATTTCCTCGAGTTCCTGCCGCGTCGTCTCCGGGGTAAGCGTGATTTCCGGATGGCCGACATGATTGGCGCCGCTGATCAGCACCCAGTCCTGGCTATAGCCCTGCATGGTGGCAAATCCGGAATTGGTGATGATGCCGTCACAGCCTCCATCCGAAACAAGGTAGAAGACCTGATCTGTGTCGAACACGGCGGTCATGTCGAACTTGATGTTGGTGATCGAGACACCGCCGGCCTCGTTGCGTACGAAGGAAGCGGGCAGCGATTTCACGCCGTTCTGCATCGGGTCGGTCGGATCCGTCATGTGCAGCCAGTTCTGGCCGGCGAATGAGGCCGAGGAGGCAATCGACCGCAGCTGGTCCTTCAACTGGTCGAGTTCCGTGTTGATCTTCACCTTGTCGACGCCATCCTCATGGGCAGCCACGAGCTTCGCCTTGACCTGATGCATGACCTCGATGGCCGATGACATGCCGGCATAGGCGGTGTTGACGATGCTTTCGCTGATGCCGAGCGCGTCGGACACCGCATCCAGCGCCATGCTGTCAGAGCGCATGGTGGTGGCGACCGCCCAATAGGCGACATTGTCCTCGGCAGTCTGCACGCGAAGGCCGCTGGAAACACGGCCTTGCGCGTCCATCATGCTGGAATTGAGCGCGCGAAGGGTCTGGAGCGCGGAAACCGCGCCCGCATTCGTCAGGATGCTGGTCATATCAAATCATTCAAAAGGGGATTGTGCCCATCATGGGCCGGGAAGGTCATGCCGAGTAAGCGTGGTTATGGTTAACGAATTCTAAATCACCCAATTTTTACCAAATATCTCAGTGGATTAGCGGTGGCTTGAATGCGCGTAGCTGAAATGGGCCCGGTTTCGCGGCGTATTAAGGGTCGGTGGAAGGCCCCAAAACCGGGATGGAGCGTTTGCTATTCCTTAACCACCCCTTAAATCGCCTCATTTAAGGTTCAGGCACCGCAACGTTTTCAAGGGTATATCCGACCGTTCATGGCAGCCAATCGCAAATCCCAGCGCATCGAGCCCTCGTTCCAGGCATCCGGGGGCCGAGACGACGACGACTTTCATGTCGGCGCCGGCGATCGTGTGGCAGGGAGTGGCGGGCGTAAGCCGCGCGGCAAGACGGCGAAGGCCGAGAAGCCGCAGCGCGGCGCACGCCGCCAGCGGGGTGGTTCGGGTGGCGGTGGCCTTTTTGGTCTCGTGCGCCGGCTCATCTACTGGTGCGTCGTGCTCGGCATCTGGGGCGCGATCGGCGTCGGGGGGCTTGTGCTTTACTACGGCGCGCGCATGCCGAGCGCCACAAGTTGGTCGATCCCCGACCGTCCGCCGAATATCAAGATCCTCGCCGTCAGCGGCGATACGATCGCCAATCGCGGCCTGACCGGCGGCGAGGCGCTGTCGCTCGAAAACATGTCGCCCTATATCCCGCAGGCCGTCATCGCCATCGAGGATCGCCGCTTCTATTCGCATTTCGGCATCGATCCGCTCGGCCTTGCGCGCGCGATGCTGACCAATGTCACGACCGGCCGCATGGTGCAGGGCGGCTCGACGCTGACGCAGCAGCTGGCGAAGAACATGTTCCTCTCGCCGGACCGCACGCTGGAGCGCAAGGTGCAGGAAGTGCTGCTCGCGCTGTGGCTGGAACACAAATACACCAAGGACCAGATCCTCGCGATGTACCTGAACCGCGTGTTCTTCGGCTCGAATTCCTACGGAGTCGAGGCTGCATCGCGGCGCTACTTCAACAAGTCGGCGCGCGACGTGAATCTCGGCGAGGCTGCCCTTCTTGCCGGTCTCCTCAAGGCGCCGTCGCGCTTGTCGCCGGCGCGCGATCCGGAAGCCGCCGAAGCCCGCGCGCAGGTCGTGCTCGGTGCTATGCGCGAAGAAGGTTTCGTCACCGAAAACGAAATCAAGACCGCCATGTCGCAGACGCCGGCGCGGGCGAAGAGCTACTGGTCCGGTGCGCAGCATTATGCCGCCGACATGGTTATGGCCCAGCTTCCCGGCATGATCGGCGATATCAAGGAAGACCTCGTCATCGATACGACGATCGACCTGGACCTTGAAAAGAAGGCCGACGAGGCGATCACTGCGGTCATGGACAAGGAGGGCGCCAAGCTGAACGCCTCGCAGGCCGCCCTCGTCTCCATCGACGGTACGGGCGCCATTCGCGCGCTGGTCGGCGGGCGCGATTATGCCGAAAGCCAGTTCGACCGCGCCTCCAAAGCCAAGCGCCAGCCCGGCTCGGCCTTCAAACCCTTCGTCTATGCGGCGGCGCTGGAAGCGGGCCGCTCGCCGCTCTCCATCCGCAACGACGCGCCGGTCCGGATCGGCAAATGGACGCCGGAGAACTACGACCAGAAATATCGCGGCGAGGTGACGCTGGCCTCCGCGCTTGCCAATTCGCTGAACACAATCGCCGCTCAACTCGTCATGGAAGTCGGTCCCGACGAGGTGATCAAGCTCGCCCGCCGGCTCGGTATCGAATCGGAGCTGCAGTCGAACGCCTCCATCGCGCTCGGCACGTCGGAAGTGACGCTGGTGGAGCTCACCTCCGCCTATGCGCCCTTCATGAACGGCGGCTACAAGGCGACGCCGCATATTATCCGCCGCATTTCGACGGCCGACGGCAAGGTGCTCTACGAAAATACCTATGACAACCCGCCGCGCGTGCTGGCGGAAAACATCGTTGCCCAGATGAACGGAATGATGATGCGCGTCATCACGGAGGGTACCGGCAAGAATGCTCGCGTCCCCGGCTGGCCGGTCGCCGGCAAGTCGGGTACGACCCAGTCGTTCCGCGACGCGCTCTTCGTCGGCTATACCAGCAACCTGACGACCGGCGTCTGGTTTGGCAATGACGACGGCAAGTCGATGAAGAAGGTCACGGGCGGCGGGCTGCCGGCCAAGGCCTTCAGCCAGTTCATGATCGCCGCCCATACCGGCCTTGCGCCATCGCCGCTCTTTGGTACGGCCAATGGCGGCGTCGAGCTGCCGGCAGCCGGCGGCACGGAACCGACCCCGGAAGGCGACCAGCTCTTCGACATCATCTCCCGCACGCTCGGCACGGACGAACAGCCCGCCGGCAACGGTCAGGCCGTCGCGACCGACCAGACCGGCTCGGTCCCTCTTGACGACGGCATGACGCCGCCAGCCGATGTCGGCGAACAGCGCCAGCCGGCCACGCGGCGCACCACCCTTCTCGACGTTCTCCTGGGCGGCTGATGCTGTTGCCGGCTTGACGCCTGTCAGGAAGGCCCCCACATTGCCGCCGGGGATCGCTTATCCGTCTTAGACATGCTGATTTTGCGCGCTTTGCGGCGCGGCAATGTCTTGCAGTCGTCTGGAGGCATCCTTATATACCCCGCAAAGCTTCGGATCCGTTCGATGCTTTCGCTAAGACCATACCATTAGGGGCTGCCAACAGAATGCCTGAATGGGTTCCGGCAGTTCGCTTGAAGGAGAGAATGACATGGCTAAAGTAATCGGTATCGACCTCGGGACGACCAATTCCTGCGTATCCGTCATGGACGGCAAGGACGCGAAGGTCATTGAAAATGCGGAAGGCGCGCGTACGACCCCTTCGATCGTCGCCTTCAATGATGATGGCGAGCGCCTGACCGGCCAGCCGGCAAAGCGCCAGGCCGTCACCAACCCGGAAAACACCCTGTTCGCAGTGAAGCGCCTCATCGGCCGCCGCTACGACGACAAGCTCGTCGAGAAGGACAAGGGTCTCGTTCCCTACAAGATCGTCAAGGGCGACAATGGCGACGCCTGGGTCGAGGCGCAGGGCAAGGGTTACTCCCCCTCGCAGATCTCCGCGATGATCCTTCAGAAGATGAAGGAAACCGCTGAATCCTACCTCGGCGAAAAGGTCACGCAGGCCGTCATCACGGTTCCGGCCTACTTCAATGACGCCCAGCGCCAGGCAACCAAGGATGCCGGCAAGATCGCCGGCCTTGAAGTTCTGCGCATCATCAACGAGCCGACGGCTGCGGCACTCGCCTACGGCCTCGACAAGAAGGACGGCAAGACCATCGCCGTCTACGACCTTGGCGGCGGCACGTTCGATATCTCGGTTCTGGAAATCGGCGACGGCGTCTTCGAAGTGAAGTCGACGAACGGCGATACCTTCCTCGGCGGTGAAGACTTCGACATGCGTCTGGTCAACTACCTCGCCGACGAGTTCAAGAAGGACCAGGGCATCGACCTGAAGAACGACAAGCTCGCCCTGCAGCGCCTCAAGGAAGCTGCCGAAAAGGCCAAGATTGAGCTCTCGTCCTCGCAGCAGACCGAAATCAACCTGCCGTTCATCACGGCGGATGCCTCCGGTCCGAAGCACCTGACGATGAAGCTGACGCGCGCCAAGTTCGAAGCTCTGGTCGATGACCTCGTCCAGCGCACTGTCGCACCGTGCAAGGCAGCCCTCAAGGATGCCGGCGTCACGGCGGCCGAGATCGACGAAGTCGTTCTGGTCGGCGGCATGAGCCGCATGCCGAAGGTGCAGGAAGTCGTCAAGCAGCTGTTCGGCAAGGAGCCGCACAAGGGCGTGAACCCGGATGAAGTCGTCGCCATGGGCGCGGCCATCCAGGCCGGCGTTCTGCAGGGCGACGTCAAGGACGTTCTGCTCCTCGACGTGACCCCGCTGTCTCTCGGCATCGAAACGCTGGGCGGCGTCTTCACCCGTCTGATCGAGCGCAACACGACGATCCCGACCAAGAAGTCGCAGACTTTCTCGACCGCCGAGGACAACCAGTCGGCCGTGACCATCCGCGTCTCGCAGGGCGAGCGCGAAATGGCAGCCGACAACAAGCTGCTCGGCCAGTTCGACCTCGTCGGCATTCCGCCGGCACCGCGCGGCATGCCGCAGATCGAAGTCACCTTCGACATCGACGCCAACGGCATCGTGCAGGTTTCGGCCAAGGACAAGGGCACCGGCAAGGAGCACCAGATCCGCATCCAGGCTTCCGGTGGTCTGTCCGACGCCGACATCGAGAAGATGGTCAAGGATGCCGAAGCCAATGCCGAGGCCGACAAGAAGCGCCGTGAGGCCGTCGAGGCCAAGAACCAGGCTGAAAGCCTGATCCACTCATCGGAAAAGTCGCTCAAGGAATATGGCGACAAGGTCACGGAAGACGACCGCAAGGCCATCGAAACCGCGATCGCCGACCTCAAGACGGCTGTCGAAGCCTCCGAGCCGGATGCCGAAGACATCAAGACCAAGACCAACACGCTCATGGAGGTTTCCATGAAGCTCGGTCAGGCGATCTACGAGGCCCAGCAGGCTGAAGAAGCCGCCTCCTCTGATAACGCTGGCGACAACGTCGTCGACGCCGACTACGAGGAAGTCAAGGACGACAAGAAGTCGGCCTAAGCCTCCAGACATGCCGGCCGCGTTTTACGCGGCCGGTGCACTTGGACAGCGAAAAGGCGGAAGTCAGCGCGAAGGGAACAAGGCCGAGATGATCACGCCCGTTTTCAGCGGTGACGATGTCCTGGCCCTGTCTTTCGCACCGGCTCCCGCCTTTTTTCATGCGCGCTTTTCAGGCGCGCAGGCTGAAGGCAAGTTTGCTCATCCATAACAAGAAGACCGTTCCCGCGAAACGGATGTGAACCCGAATGGCAAAAGCTGATTTTTACGAGACGCTGGGTGTCTCCAAGACCGCCGACGAGAAGGAGCTGAAGAGCGCCTTCCGCAAGATGGCGATGAAGTATCATCCGGACAAGAATCCGGGCGATGCCTCTGCCGAGCAGAAGTTCAAGGAAGTCAATGAAGCCTATGAGACGCTGAAGGACGCGCAGAAGCGCGCAGCCTATGACCGTTACGGCCACGCCGCCTTCGAACAGGGCGGCATGGGGGGCGGTGGCGGCGGCTTCCAGGGCGGCGGTTTCTCCGACATCTTCGAGGACATCTTCGGCGAGATGATGGGCGGCGGGCGCCAGCGGCGATCCTCAGGCGGACGCGAGCGCGGCGGCGACCTGCGCTACAACATGGAAATCTCGCTGGAAGAGGCCTACGCCGGCAAGACCGCGCAGATCCGCGTGCCAACGTCGATCACCTGCGACGTCTGCACGGGCACCGGCGCCAAGCCGGGCACCAGCCCGAAAACCTGCGCGACCTGCCAAGGCTCCGGCCGCGTGCGAGCCGCCCAAGGCTTCTTCTCGATCGAGCGTACCTGCCCGACCTGTCATGGCCGCGGCCAGACGATCACCGACCCCTGCACCAAGTGCCACGGAAACGGCCGCGTCACGGAAGAGCGTTCGCTGTCGGTGAACATTCCGGCTGGCATCGAGGACGGCACACGTATCCGCCTGTCGGGCGAGGGCGAAGCCGGCGTTCGCGGCGGTCCGGCGGGCGATCTCTATATTTTCCTGTCGGTCAAGCCGCATGAATTCTACCAGCGCGACGGGGCGGATCTTTACTGCGCCGTGCCGATCTCGATGACGACGGCGGCGCTTGGCGGAACCTTCGATGTCGCGACGCTCGATGGCACCAAGTCGCGCGTCTCGGTGCCGGAGGGCACGCAGGCCGGCAAACAGTTCCGCCTGAAGGGCAAGGGCATGCCGGTGCTCCGCTCCAACCAGGTCGGCGATCTCTATATCCAGATCCAGATCGAGACGCCGCAGAAGCTGACCAAGCGCCAGCGCGAGCTGCTCAAGGAATTCGAGGAGATTTCCTCGAAGGACAACAATCCGGAATCCGCGGGTTTCTTCGCGCGGATGAAGGAATTCTTCGAGGGCTGATTCGGCCTGAGGACCAAGAAAAAGCCGGGGTGGAAACACCCGGCTTTTTTCATGCCGCGCGCAGGAAGAAATTCGAAAACCGCTTCTGCACGAAGGGCGAGACGAAGAAGACCATGGCGAAGACCATGATGGGAGCGATGACGGCCGTGCGCTGCCAGATCGTCCAGCCCTCGGTGAACGGCAGCACGATATAGAGGATCGTGGTGATCAGCGGATAGACGGGCACGAGCGTAGCGAGTGCGAGATGGATGCGGGAAAGCTTGCGGGGATGAGAGGCAGCGGTCATGGGAGGAACCTTTATAAAACGGAACGTTTCGTTTATATAGAAACGAAACGTTCCGTTCAAGTACCTTTCATGCTAGAAGGGTAAAAAAGGAAAATCCCCGTGTCCGAAACTGCCCAAGTTACCGAAACCAAGCCGGCCCGCCGCTCGATCGGCGCGACCCGCAATCCCGAGAGCGAGGCGGCGATCCTTGCTGCGGCCGAAGCGGTGCTTCTGGAAAACGGCCTGAACGGCTTCTCCATCGAGGCGGTGGCCAAGCGCGCGCGGGCCGGCAAGCCGACGATCTACCGCTGGTGGCCCTCGCAGGCCGCGCTGTTGCTCGACGTCTATCATTGCCGCAAGCGCACCAGCTTCATCTTCCCGGACACGGGCAACATCCGCGAAGACCTGCGCGCCTATCTGACAGGCATCCTGGCGACCTGGCGCGAAGGCACGGGCGGCGAAGTGTTCCGCTGCGTGGTGGCGAAGGCGCAGGGCGATCGCGATGCGCTGGCCGCCCTTTCGGCCTATATGGTTGATCGTCGCAGCCAGAGCGGAAAGATCATCGAGAAGGCGCAGGCGCGCGGAGAGGTGCGCGCGGATGTGAATCCCACGCTGACCACGGAACTCATCTCCAGCTTCGCCTGGGGCCGATTGCTGACGGAACGGCTCGACGTGACCGACGCAGAGATCGACGCCGTGATCGATACGGTTTTGGCCGGCATCGTCACGCAGCCAGCCGCATAGCCTTCAGTCGGCTGTGCGCAGAAGGCGCAGTTTGCCGTCGGCATCCACCGCGGATGTCACGCCCTCATAGCTCTTCAAAAGCGGATGACTGGTTTCGATCGGATGATGATGCGTTGCCGTCATCACGGCCACCTGCGCGCCCGCTCCTTCGCCCGCCAGAATGCCGGCCGGCACGTCCTCGAAAACCAGGCAATCGGCCGGATCGAAGCCGAGGCGTTTTGCGCCGAGGATATAGCCATCCGGCGCCGGCTTGCCCTTCGTCACGTCATCGGCGGTGACGATGACCGTCGGCAGCGGAATGCCGGTTGCGGCAAGGCGGCGATGGGCGAGCGCTACCGGCGCCGAGGTCACGATGCCCCAGCGGCTCATCGGAAGCGCCGAAAGGAATTCGATGGCACCGGAAATGGGAACGATGCCCTCGACATCCTCCATCTCCGCCCGCTCGACCTCTTTCGCCTCGGCAAGCGGATCCACGCCGGGCAGGCCGAGCCGCGTGATCGTATCAATGCCGCGCACGCCATGCATGGTCGGCAGGAAGGCCGCGACATCGAGCCCATGTTTGCGCGCCCAGTTGCTCCAGACACGTTCGGTTGCCGGAATGGAATTGATGATCGTGCCGTCCATGTCGAAAAGGAAGGCGGAAAAGCTGCGGTCGAAAACGGGACGGGCTGAAAGGGACAAGATGAAAACCTGCTGGCCGGGGAGGGGAGGCGCAAAGCGCGGCGGGAGCTTTGAATTACCCGCTCCCGTCCGGGCAGGCAACCGGCTTCACGCCTTCGTGTCCCGCGCAGCGCCTGTGATGTTGATGCGGCGCACCCGCAACCCCATCTTTCTGTTGCTCGCGGCAGAATGCGCCGACAAACGATTCCCCTTCGCGGAAAAATGCTCTAGCTCTCGAACCATGCCGCACAAGGTTTCCCTCTCCCGCCTCAAGCTCACGGATTTCCGCAATTATGCGGGCCTGTCGCTGTCGCTCGACGGCCGGCATGTCGTGCTGACCGGACAGAACGGGGCGGGCAAGACGAACCTCATGGAGGCCGTCTCCTTCCTCTCGCCCGGCCGGGGTCTTCGCCGCGCCGCCTATGCGGATGTGCCGCGTGCCGGCAGCGATGGCGGTTTCTCCGTCTTTGTCACGCTCGACGGCATGATGGGCGAGGTCGATATAGGCACCGGCACGGACGGCGGCGATGAGGGCACGGCGCGAAAGCTGCGCCTGAACGGCACGGCGGTGAAAACCGTCGATGAGCTGCTCGATCACCTGCGCGTCGTCTGGCTGACGCCCTCCATGGACGGCCTCTTCACCGGCCCCTCGGCTGATCGCCGCCGCTTCCTCGACCGGCTGGTGCTGTCGCTCGATCCCGAACATGGCCGCCGCGCGGCGGATTTCGAAAAGGCGATGCGCGGCCGCAACCGGCTCCTGTCCGACCACCGGCCCGATCCCGCATGGCTGACGGCGCTGGAAAAGCAGATGGCCGAACTCGGCATAGCCATGGCCCATGCCCGCCACGAGCTCGTCAGCCTGCTTTCCGGCCTGGTGGAGGCCGCCCGCGACGACGGGCCGTTCCCCTCCGCCACGCTTCGCCTCTCCGGCTTTCTCGATGACGAATGGCAGCGCCCGGCATACGAGATCGAGGAAATCTATCTCGATATGCTACAAAGCGGACGTTACCGCGACGCCGCCGCCGGCCGCACGCTGGACGGGCCGCACCGTGCCGACCTGCTGATCCGCCATCGCGAGAAGGATATGGAGGCCGAGCGCTGCTCGACGGGCGAGCAGAAGGCGCTCTTGATCGGCCTCATCCTCGCCCATGCCGGGCTTGTCGCCGGCATGACCGGCCATGCGCCGGTGCTGCTGCTCGACGAGATCGCCGCCCATCTCGACGAGGGCCGGCGCGCCGCGCTGTTCGACCGGGTCGATGCACTCGGCGGCCAGTCCTTCATGACCGGCACGGACCGGTCGATGTTCGATGCGCTCGGCGACCGAGCGCAATTTCTCACCGTCTCGAACGGAGGCATTTTGGCATGACCGATCCGCTCAGCCCTGAAGAAATCGACCGGTACCGCCGCCATATCGTGCTCGCCGAAATCGGCGGTTCCGGCCAGCAGAAGCTGAAGGCGGCGAATGTGCTTGTCGTCGGCGCGGGCGGTCTCGGAGCGCCTGTTATTCAGTATCTCGCCGCCGCCGGCATCGGCCACATCGGTGTACTCGACGACGACACCGTCTCGCTCTCCAACCTCCAGCGCCAGGTGATCCACGACACCGCGGGCCTGGGTACGCCGAAGATCGAGAGCGCCGAGGCTGCCGTCGCCCGCCTCAATCCGCATGTGCGGTTTTCCGGTCTCGCCGAACGGCTGACCGCGGAGAATGCGGCCCGCTTGTTAGCCGGCTATGATCTCCTGGTCGATGGCTCCGACAATTTCGACACGCGCTATGCTGCCGCCGATGCGGCGGAGGCCGCGCGCATCCCGCTGGTGACCGGCGCCGTCGGCCGTTTCGATGGTTCGCTGACCGTGCTGAAGCCCTATGAGACAGCCGCGGACGGCCGGGACAATCCCGGCTACCGCGACCTTTTCCCGTCCGCACCCCCGCCCGGTGTGGTACCGGCCTGCGCGGAGGCGGGCATCGTTGGCGCGCTGACCGGCGTTGTCGGCACGCTGATGGCGATGGAGGTCATCAAGCTGGTGACCGGCGCCGGCGAGCCGTTGGTTGGCCGGCTTCTACTCTATGACGGGCTGGCGGCCCGTTTCGAAACCATGAAATATGCAAGGCGCCGGGTCGCCGGAGCGTGACGGCGATCCTCCGCATCGATGCAGGCTTTCAGCGGTGGGACGACCTCCTGGCGCTCATCCTCGAGGCCTTCGCCTCCATGGACGGGGTCATCGACCCGCCGTCTTCCGCGCACCTGCTGACCCCGGCCTCGCTCGCCGCCCGAGCACGGGCTGAAATCGCCTACGCGGCCGTGGAGGGCCAAAGGCTGCTCGGCTGCATCTTCTGCCGGCCCGAACCCGAAGCGCTCTACATCGGCAAGCTCGCCGTCGCGCCGGCCCTTCAGGGCCGGGGCGTGGGGCGATTGCTGATGGCGGCGGCCGAAGAGCTGGCACGCGGCCTGCGCTTGCCGGCATTGCGGCTCGAAACGCGCATCGAACTCACCGGCAATCACGTAACCTTCGCGCACTGGGGTTTCGTCCGGACGGCCGAAAACGCCCATCCCGGTTTTACCCGCATCACCTCGGTCGAGATGCGTAAGCGTCTCGACTAGATCCGGCTCGGCAGCACGCGGTCCGGCGGGCGGTGGCCGTCGAAGAAGGTGCGGATGTTGATGACGACCTTCTCGCCCATGTCGACGCGGCCTTCGATCGTCGCCGAGCTCATATGCGGCAGAAGCACGACCTTGCCTTCGGCGGCGAGCTTCAGGAGCTTGGGGCTGACCGCGGGCTCGTTTTCGAAGACGTCGAGGCCGGCACCCGCGATCTTGCCCTCGCGCAGGCACTTGATCAGCGCCGTCTCGTCGATGATGCCGCCGCGCGCCGTGTTGACGATATAGCTCGTCGGCTGCATCAACTCGAGCCGGCGGGCCGAGAGCAGATGGAAGGTCGCGGGTGTCGAGGGGCAGTTGACCGAGACGATATCGACGCGCGCCAGCATCTGGTCGAGGCTGTCCCAATAGGTCGCTTCCAGCGCGTCTTCCGTGTCCGGGCGCACGCGGTGGCGGTTGTGATAGTGAATGGAGAGGCCGAAGGCCTTGGCGCGCTTGGCGACCGCCGTGCCGATGCGGCCCATGCCGATGATGCCCAGCCGCTTGCCCCAGATGCGGCGGCCGAGCATCCATGTCGGCGACCAGCCGGCCCATTCGCCCTTGCGGTCGGTCAGGATATGCGCACCCTCGGCAAGGCGCCGGGGGGCGGCGAGGATCAGCGCCATCGTCATGTCGGCGGTGTCTTCGGTCAGGACGTTCGGCGTGTTGGTAACGGTGATGCCCCGCTTGGCGGCCGCTTCCACGTCGACATTGTCGACGCCGTTGGAAAAGCACGCGATCAGCTTCAACTGAGGGCCGGCCTGCTCGATCAGCGCGGCATCGATCCGGTCGCCGAGGGTGGGCACCAGAACGTCGGCGCTCTTCACGGCGGCGACGAGCTCCGGCTGGCTGCGCGGCTTATCGTCGATGTTGAGCTCTGCGTCGAACAGTTCGCGCATCCGGGTCTCCACCACCTCGGGCAGGCGGCGCGTGATATAGACCTTCGGTTTTTTCTTCTGCGTCATGGGATGTTCCGGCGTCCTGTTGACGGGTCCTTAACCAAGTTGGGCAAGGATTGCTTCATCAGGGGCATTTTCTACCAGACCCGGTCGCGAAGACAATCCGCCCGTCGTGCGGTCCCCGCGATTTGCTACCGCTGACCGGCATGGCAGCCCGATGCCTCCTCAAAATCTGTGCGGATCGTCCATGCGTAACCTTGTCGTGCGTCTCAGCCTCGTCGCCCTTGCGGGCATCATCCTTTCCGTCGCCGGCCTCCAGTCGGCCCATGCCCAGGCGGCCAAGGGCCCGAGTGGCCTGCCGCTGCCGCGCTTCGTCAGCCTCAAGGCCAAGAGCGTCAATCTGCGCGTTGGCCCGAGCGTCGATTATGCGGTGTCCTGGCGCTATCTGAAATCCGGCGTACCGGTCGAGATCATTCAGGAGTACGATAACTGGCGCCGCATCCGCGATGCCGACGGCACGGAAGGCTGGGTGAACCAGGCGCTGCTGTCGGGCGAGCGCACGGCCGTCACCGCGCCGTGGATGCGCGGCAAGGGCGAGAACGTCTTCGTCAACATGCGCCGTGAGGGCATGTCGAACGCCACACTGGTGGCCAAGATCCAGCCCGGCGTCGTCGTCAAGGTCGGCGAGTGCAACGGCGACTGGTGCCGTGCCGAAGTGGACGGCACGGCCGGCTGGGTCTCGCAGAACGAGATCTGGGGCGCCTATCCGGGCGAAGCCTTCAAATAAGGCCTGATTTCTTGGCCTCCGCCGCCAGCGATTGCAGCGGCCGGGGGCCGATTTGCTGGATGACGAGGCCGGCGGCAAGGCTGCCGAGGCGGCCGCAATCGGCAAGCGTGCGGCCGGCAGTATAGCCATACAGGAAGCCGGCGGCATAGAGATCGCCGGCGCCCGTCGTGTCGACGACCGAGGGAACGCTGATCGCTTCCACCTTGGTGCGCTCGCCCTTCGACAGGATGATCGAGCCTTCCTCGCTCATCGTCACCGCCGCGAGGCGGCAATCCTGCGCAATCTTCGTCAAGGCTTCTTCAAAGTCTTCCGTCTCGTAGAGCGCCAGCGCTTCGGCCTTGTTGGCAAAGACGATATCGACGGTGCCGGAGCGCATCAGGTCGAGGAACTCGCCGCGGTAGCGGTGCACGCAGAAACTGTCAGACAGCGTCATCGACATTTCGCGGCCGTGGGCATGCGCAATGCGGGCGCATTCGCGAATCGCGTCCTTGGCGCGCGGCGGATCCCAGAGATAACCCTCGAAATAGGTGACCTTGGCGTCGGCCACGACCTGCTCTTCCACATCCTCGGGACCAAGCTCCACGCAAGCGCCGAGATAGGTGTTCATCGAGCGCTCGCCGTCCGGCGTCACGAAGATCATCGAGCGGGCGGTCGGCGGAGGGCCGGCGAGCGGCTTCGTCTCGAAATGCACGCCCTGGGCGCGGATATCGTGGATGAAGATGTCGCCGAGCTGGTCGTTCGCCACCTTGCCGAAATAGGCCGCCTTGCCGCCGAAGCTCGCGACGCCCGAGGCGGTGTTGCCGGCGCTGCCGCCGGAGGCTTCGAGGGCGGGACCCATGCGCGAATAGAGCAGTTCGGCGCGTTCGGCATCGATGAGGTTCATCGCCCCCTTGATGATGCCGTTGTCCGTGATGAAGTTCTCGTCGCAGCGCGCGATGATGTCGACGATGGCATTGCCGACCGTCAGCACGTCGAATTTGGTCATGCGGAAGTCCCGTCTCGATAAGCCTGCCGCGCAAAAGTGTTCAGCGGTTTTGCGGCAACGGCATGCGTCAAAAAAGTAAGAGCCGGGATTTGGTCATAATGGTTTTTGCGGAGTTTGAAAGAAAAAAGCCGCCGCGCCGTTTCCGGCGGGCGGCTTGATGTCGGCGAAAGCGGATCAATCCTTGGCGCGTTCCACGTAGGAACCGTCTTCCGTCGCGATGACGACGCGCGTGCCGGCCGAGATGTGCGGCGGCACCAGCGTGCGAACGCCGTTCGACAGGATCGCCGGCTTGTAGGACGACGAAGCCGTCTGGCCCTTCACGACCGGTTCCGTCTCGGCGATTTCGAGCGTGACGTGACGCGGCAGGTCGATGGCGATGGCAACGCCTTCATGCACCGACAGGATGACCGTCATGCCTTCCTGGAGATAGGCCTTGAGGTCGCCGATGTCCTCTTGGGACATGGTGAGCTGGTCGTAGCTCTCCGGGTTCATGAAGTGGAAGCCTTCACCGTCCTCATAAAGGAAGTTGTGCTCGCGATCTTCGACGAAGGCGCGCTCGACCTGCTCGGTCGTGCGGTAGCGCTCGGAGACCTTCACGCCATCGGAGATGCGGCGCATGTCGATCTGCGTGACCGGCGTGCCCTTGCCGGGGTGGAAGTTCTGCGCCGTCAGCACGACATAGAGCTTGCCTTCGACCTCGAGGACATTGCCCTTGCGGACGGAAGAGGCGATGATCTTTACCATAAGTCTTCCTTGTAAGTGGATGGTTCGCGTCGTAGAGGACCGTTAAGGACGCTTCCCGGACGCTGAAAATCTGTATTCGGGGCCGCAACTACCCTATATCACGGCAAAAGACCAGTCTTGCCGTCCGCATGGTCGAAGAAACCTGTCATATGAGCGTAACAAGCCAAAAACCTTCGCCCTGGTGGACGCCTGACGTCCATGCAGATCGCCGGGCGTTTCTGATGGCCCGCAACCGCATCCAGGCGGCGCTGCGCGTCTGGTTTTCCGCGCGCGATTTCGTCGAAGTCGATACGGCGACGCTGCAGGTTTCCCCCGGCAACGAGGCGCACCTGCATGCCTTTCGGACGACCGCCATCGGCCATTCGGGCGCGGAGACGCCGCTCTACCTGCATACCTCGCCGGAATTCGCCTGCAAGAAGCTTTTGGCGGCCGGTGAGAAGCGCATTGCCTGTTTCGCCCATGTCTATCGCAACCGGGAGCGCGGACCGCTGCACCACCCGGAATTCACCATGTTGGAATGGTATCGCGCCGGCGAGACCTATGACATGCTGATGGAGGATTGCGGAGAGATGCTGGCGTTGGCCGCCGAGGTCACCGGCGCCTCCATGCTCACCTATCGCGGTGCCACCTGCGATCCGACGCTTGTACCCGAGCGGCTGGCGGTCGCCGCGGCCTTCCATCGCCATGCCGGCATCGATCTTCTGGCGACGATCGCTCCCGACGGCGCGACGGACCGCGAGGCGCTTGCGACAGCTATGCGCGCTGCGGGCCTGCGGGTTGCCGAAGACGACACCTGGGCCGATCTGTTCAGCCGCGTTTTGGTGGAGAAGGTCGAACCCGAACTCGGCTTCGGCCGTGCCACCATTCTCTGCGAATATCCCACAGCCGAAGCCGCCCTGGCCCGCCCCGCGCCGCACGATCGCCGCGTGGCGGAGCGCTTCGAGCTCTATGCCTGCGGCGTGGAACTGGCGAACGCTTTTGGCGAACTGACGGACGCCGCCGAGCAGCGTCGCCGCTTCGAGCTGGAAATGGCCGAAAAAGCTCGTGTCTATGGCGAGACCTATCCGCTCGACGAGGATTTTCTGGCGGCGCTGGCGGTAATGCCCGCGGCAAGCGGCATCGCGCTCGGCTTCGACCGGCTCGTCATGCTGGCGACGGGCGCGTCACGCATCGATCAGGTGATCTGGGCGCCCGTGGCGGAGACCGCCCCTTGACCGTATCGCGTAGCCTCTCAACCGTGGACGATCTGGTCGCCGCCGGTCTCGTGCGGGACGACAGGCGCGCGCAAACGGCCGCCGTCGCCGAGCGCTACGCGGTCGCCGTCACGCCGCCGCTCGTCGCGCTCATCGATGCAGACGACCCCAACGATCCCATCGCCCGCCAGTTCGTGCCCGATGCCGCCGAGCTGGTGACGCTGCCGGAAGAGCGCGCCGACCCGATCGGTGACCTCGCGCACAGTCCTGTCGAGGGCATCGTGCACCGTTATCCCGATCGCGTGCTCTTGAAGGCCGTGCATGTCTGCCCCGTCTATTGCCGCTTCTGCTTCCGCCGCGAGATGGTCGGGCCGGAAGGCCTTGGCACACTGACGCCCGCTGCGCTCGATGCCGCCATCGCCTATATCGCCGGGCGGCCGGAAATCTGGGAAGTCATTCTGACAGGCGGCGATCCGCTCGTGCTGTCACCGCGCCGGCTGCGCGACATGATGGAGCGGCTTGCAGCGATCGATCATGTGAAGATCGTGCGCTTCCACAGCCGCGTTCCGGTCGTTGATCCTGCCCGGATCGATGCCGAACTGATCGACGCGCTGAAAGCCTCCGGCAAGACCACTTATGTCGCGCTGCACGCCAACCATCCGCGCGAATTCACCGAGGACGCCCGCGCCGCCATCGCCCGCATCGTCGATGCCGGCCTGGTTATGATCAGCCAGACGGTGCTGTTGAAGGGCGTCAACGACGACGAGGATGTGCTGGCCGCGCTGATGCGCAGCTTCGTCGAGAACCGGATAAAGCCCTATTACCTGCACCATCCGGACCTCGCCCCCGGTACCGCGCATTTCCGCCTGACGCTCGCCGAAGGCCGGGCGCTGGTGGAGCGCCTGCGCGGCCGCGTCTCCGGCCTCTGCCAGCCCGCCTATATCCTCGACATCCCCGGCGGCCACGGCAAGGTACGCGCGGATTCCATGGCGGTGGAAGAGGCCGACGACGGCTGTTTCCGCCTGCGCGATTTCCGCGGCGAGACGCATCGCTATCCGCCGGAAGAGAATTAGGCCTTAAAAGCCTTTCTCAAAACTCTTCCCAGTCTCCGTCATTGCCCTTCTCCTGCCGCACGCCCAGCGCGCCGGCGAGCTTTTCGCTGAGAGCGAGGGCCGGCGAGCTGACCGGGCGGGATTTGGCGCTGGCAGCCTTGACGTTCCATTGGCCGGGCGATTTGCGGGCGACGGTCGGTTCCGGCGCGGAGATAACGGGCGGGGAAGGGGTGGAGGGCACGATGTGGAGGTGCGGCGCCTGCATGGAGCGGTCGGCGGCCGCGCTGCCGCCGACATTGAAGCGGCCGATCAGGGCGTTCAGCGCCTGTACTTCCGAGGCGAGGCCGTGGCTCGCCGCCGTCGTCTCCTCGACCATGGCGGCGTTCTTCTGCGTGCCCTGGTCCATGGCGTTGACGGCGGTGTTGATCTCCTGAAGGCCGGTCGACTGTTCACGCGCGGCCTCGACGATCGCCACGACATGGCTGTTGATCTCCTGCACCTCGGTAACGATGGTCTGCAAGGCGCGGCCGGTTTCGCCGACCAGCGACACGCCGGTGCGCACCTGCTCGCCGGAGGTGTTGATCAGCGACTTGATCTCCTTGGCGGCCTTGGCGGAGCGCTGGGCAAGCTCGCGCACCTCCTGCGCGACGACCGCAAAACCCTTGCCGGCTTCACCGGCGCGGGCCGCCTCGACGCCGGCATTCAGTGCCAGAAGATTTGTCTGGAAGGCGATGTCGTCGATCACGCCGATGATATTGGTGATCTCGCTGGAGGACTTTTCGATCTCCTGCATGGCTGACACGGCGCGGCGCACGATTTCGCCGGATTTTTCCGCGCCCGTGCGGGTGCGGCCCACCAGCGCGCCGGCCTCTTCCGCCCGCTTGGTCGAATCCTTGACGGTGGTGGTGATCTCTTCGAGCGCGGCGGCGGTCTCCTCGACTGCGGCGGCCTGCTGCTCGGTGCGGCGCGACAGGTCGTCGGCGGCGGCACGGATCTGGCTTGCGCCGGCATCGATGGCGCGGGCGTTTTCGCCCACCTCGCGCAGAGCGTCGCTGAGGCGCGCGACCGAGGCGTTGAAGTCCTCGCGCAGCCGGTCGAGATCGCCGTCGAAGGGCTTTGCGATCTGGCAGGTCATGTCGCCGGCGGCGAGCTTGCCGAGTGCGTCGGCAAGGCTGGCGACCGCCTCCTGCACGCGGCCGCTGTCGCGGGTGCGCTCGGCGTCACGGGCCTGGCGCTCGCTATCAGCGCGGCGGCGGTCCTCCTCGCTCTGGCGCTCCAGGCGCTGGCGGTCGGCGGCATTGTCGCGGAAGATGGCGACGGTGCCGGCCATTTCGCCGATCTCGTCGGTGCGATCGGCATGCGGAATGGTGACAGTCGTGTCGCCTTCGGCCAGCCGCTTCATCGCGGCACCCAGGCCGTTGAGCGGCTTCACGACGCGGCGGTTGACGAGGAAAATGGCGGCAAGCGCGATGCCCATGGCCGCGGCAAGCGAGGCCCAGGTCAGCGCGAAGGCCGAGCCTTCCTCGGCGCGGGCCGACAGGATCGTCTCGTCCGTCACCTTCTGGGTGCGGGCGACGAGGTCGTTCAGCGAGGCGGTGATCGCATCGGCGCTCGCCTGCATTGGGCCTTTGTAGACTTCCAGCGCCGGCCCCTTGGCGGCGATGGCGGAAAACTGGATGAGCTTGGCGGCGCCGTCGAGATAGGTCTTCAGCGTCGCCTTGATGCCGTCCACCTCGGTCGTCGTCGCCGCGTCGCCGGTATTGGCCGCACCATAGCTGTCGACCATGCCGGCAAAGGCATCGGCGCGCTCCTTGATGCGGGCCTCGATGCGACCGATCTCGTCCGGATCCATCGAGAGCAGATGTTCGGAATAGGTGGCGTTCAACTCGGAAAAGGCGTGGCTCAGCTGCAGGATGCTGCTCATCTGCGGCATGCGGTCCGTGCCGATGCGCTCGATATGGCCGGTCATCGCCGACAGCGAGCGGAAGGCGACGGCACCCTGCAGGCCGCCGAGCACCACCATAAGGACGAAGAGGGCGGGCAAGAGCCTGCTGATCCGGACATTGCGCATGACAGTTCCCTGATTTTTTTGGTGTTTGCACGGCGACGTGCGAGTGCGCGAGAGTCTAGGCGCGGGCGTTTAACACCGGCTTAATGGGGCGTTGCGAAGGCCTGCCTTGCCGGGCGCTTTTCCACACCCTACATGCGGGAGCGAACAGGAGTTTGCGATGATCTTCGACGCCGCCCGGCTTTCGCTGGCCAATCTCTTCGCCCCGGAGACGCGTGGCGTCTTCTGGAAGGTTTTGGGCCTCACGCTGCTTGCCCTTGTGGTCATCTGGTTCGGGCTGCGCGAAACCTTCATCGCCTTCGCCTGGCCGTGGCTTGAGGGCGCCTTCATGCCCGACCTGCCGGATTGGGCGGGCTGGCTCACCCTCGTCTTCGGCGTTATCGCCAGCATCGGTCTGGCGCTCGGCCTTGCCTTGCTGCTCGCCCCCGTCACGGCCGTCATCGCCGGCTTCTTCCTCGACGATGTCGCCGAAGTGATCGAGAAGCGCGATTATCCCGCGGAAAAGCCGGGTGTTCCCCTGCCGATGGGGCAAGCCATTGCCGGTTCGATCAAATTCCTCGGCATCGTCATCCTCGGCAATCTGATCGCGTTATTCCTGCTGTTCATTCCGGGCGTCAATCTCGTCGCCTTCTTCGTGGTCAACGGCTACCTGCTCGGCCGGGAATTTTTCGAATTCGCCGCCATGCGCTACCGTCCGCCTCAGGAGGCACGGCTGTTTCGCGCCAAACACGGGTCTACTGTGCTGCTCGCCGGCCTGCTGATAGCGGCCTTCCTGGCAATACCCATCGTCAACCTGCTGACGCCGCTCTTTGCGGCCGGCCTCATGGTGCATCTCCACAAAGCCTTGAGCCGCAAGGATTCCGGTTTTTCACTGCGGCAGAACTGACGCGTCGTAGAGGGCGGCATAGTCGGCGCTCGGCGGGATCGGCTTGATCACGTCGATCATCACGCCGTTCGGATCGGCGGTGATGAAATGGCGCTGGCCGAAATCCTCGTCCCTGATGTCGCGCAGGATCGGCAGCCCGGCCGCGCGCACGGCGTCATAGACCGCATCGACATCCTCGACCTCGAAATTCAACAGAAGCCCTGAGACCTTGCCGCGCCCCACGGCCGGGATCGTCTCATGGCTGCCATCGAGCACCGCAAGCGTCACCTTCTCGTCCTCCTTTGACTGGAGGTGGATGTACCAGTCGCTGGTGAAAAGTGCCTCAAACCGGAAATGCGCCGTGTAGAATTCGGCGGTCCCCGCCACGTCGTCGGTCATGATCACGGGATAGTAGTTGGTCGTTTTCATCGCTTTGCCTTTCGTCTCCTGCGCAATCCCGAACGCAAAACCGCTTCACACTTTTGCTGGAGTTGCGGCGTGAAAAAACATACAGTCTGCATCTTTCTATCAATTAACATACATGCAGATTGTATGTAAAGAGGCGAGATGGCACGCAGTAACAGGGAACGAACGGAAGCGACGCGGCTGGCTTTGATCGAGGCGGCGCGGCGGCTGTTCGTGGAAAAGGGTTATGCGGACACGGCGACACCCGACATCGTGGCGGAGGCCGGCGTGACACGCGGCGCGCTCTATCACCATTTCGAGGACAAGCGGGCGCTGTTTCGCGCGACGCTGGAGCGCGAGGCGCAAGCTGTCGCCGCACAGATCGAGACGATCTCGACCACTTCCGGCACGCCGCGCGAGGCGCTGCTGTCCGGTGCCGCCGCCTATTTCGACGCGATGGCCGAACCCGGCCGCACGCGGCTTCTGCTTTTGGAGGCCCCCGCCGTCATTGGCCTCGAAGGCACATCTGCGATCGACCAGGAGAATGCCGAGGGCACGTTGAAAACAGGCCTTTCCGACCTGCTCGGGCCGCATGTGGGTGCGGAAAAACTCCAGGTGCTGACAGATCTGCTCTCCGCCGCCTTTGACCGCGCGGCAATCGCCATCGAGGCCGGAGCGGACCGCAAGGCCTATGAGGCGGCGATTGCCGACCTGATCGACGGTCTCAAGGCGTAGGGCCGAACAGCTGGGCCGGCAGTTCCACCAGGGGCGCCGGCACGTCGCAACTCTTCTCCGGCGATCGACAGAGATCGGCGATGACGCAGTGCTCGCATTCGGGCCGGCGCGCCTTGCAGCAGTAGCGCCCGTGCAGGATCAGCCAGTGGTGGGCGTGGTAGAGATATTCGTCGGGGATGAGACGCATCAGCTTCTCCTCCACCTCATCAGGCGTCTTGCCGGGGGCAAGGCGCAGCCGGTTGGCGATGCGGAAGATGTGGGTGTCCACTGCCATTGTCGCCTGGCCGAAGGCCATGGACAGCACCACATTTGCCGTCTTGCGCCCGACGCCGGGCAGCATAACGAGTTCCTCGCGGGTGCGCGGCACCTCGCTGTTAAAGCGATCGACCAGCATCTGGCTGAGCGCGATGACGTTCTTCGCCTTGTTGCGGTAGAGGCCGATCGTCTTGATGTAGTCGCGCACCTTCTCTTCGCCGAGCGCGAGCATCTTTTCCGGCGTGTCGGCAACGGCAAAGAGCGCGCGCGTCGCCTTGTTGACGCCGGCATCGGTCGCCTGCGCGGAAAGGGCGACGGCGACGACGAGCGTGAACGGGTTCACATGTTCGAGCTCGCCCTTCGGCTCCGGCCGCTGGATGGAGAAGCGGCGAAAGATCTCCTTCAGCTCGTCCTGCGAATAGAGGCTTTTCGGCCGGGCCGGCCCCTTGCTGCGCGGGGCCACTGTCTTTTTGATCTTTCCGTTTTCCATCGTGCTTCCGCAGGGCGCATATCGTGGCCGCAAAACCGCTACACACTTTTGCGCGACATGCTTATAATCCTCGCCCATGACGCAAGGCAACGCTGACATCACGATGAACGAATTGCCGGTCTTCTCGGCCGAGCTGCACCCCTATCGGTCGCTCGGACGCAACGGCCATCGCATCTTCTTCGTCATCGCCGGTGCACTCACTTTTGCCCATATGGCGGTCTTCATGATCTCCGGTGCCTGGCCCGTGGTGCTGTTCTTCGGCGCGGATTTCCTGATCCTCTTCGGCGCCTTCTGGCTGAACAATCGCGCCGCCAAGGCGCGCGAGGTGGTCTCGCTGTCGCGCACCAACATTTCCATCCGCAAGATCAGCCCGTCCGGGCGCGAGACGGAACATGTCTTCAACCCGTTCTGGGCGCGTTTCCAGGTCTCGCGCAAGGCCGAGATCGGCATCACCGCCATGCATGTCCGCGGCAACGGCCGCGAGACCGATGTCGGCACCTTCCTGCCGCTCGACGACCGCGAGCGCTTCGCCTCGGCCTTTTCCGGTGCGCTGGCGCGGGTGAAACGCGGCTACTGACGAGGCTTGCAGGAATCGGGTGGCGAGCCTGCGCGCGCCATGCTTTTCTGGCGGCACAGGAGAAAAGCGATGAACATTGCCGCGACTTTGCAAACCGACATCACGCCCGAGGGCGACGATTACACGACCGTCCGCCAGGTCATCGAAATGATCACGGACGACTATCGCGACCAGCCCGGTCTGGACGACATTGCCGGTCGTCTCGGCCAGTCGCCGACGCAGTTGCAAAAGACATTCACCCGCTGGGCCGGCCTATCGCCAAAGGCCTTTCTGCAGGCCGTGACACTCGATCACGCCAAGCGCCTGTTGCGCCAGGAAGAGCTGCCGCTGCTCGAAACCAGCTTCGAGGTCGGTCTGTCCGGCCCGAGCCGCCTGCACGATCTCTTCGTCACGCACGAGGCCATGTCGCCGGGCGAATGGAAGGCGCGCGGCGCCGGTCTGACGATCCGCTACGGTTTTCACCCGTCTCCCTTCGGCCGCGCCCTCGTCATGATCACCGACCGCGGCCTCGCCGGCCTTGCCTTTGCCGACGAACCGGGTGGCGATGATGCCTTCGAGGACATGTCCTCGCGCTGGCCCAATGCCCATTATGTGGAGGACAGCGAGGCGACCGCCGCCTATGCCGCCCGCATCTTCGATCCGACGCGCTGGGATCCCAAGGCGCCGCTGCGCATCGTGTTGATCGGCTCGGATTTTCAGGTCCGCGTCTGGGAGGCGCTGCTGCGCATTCCCATGGGCTGCGCCGTCACCTATTCGTCGATTGCCGAAACGCTGGGACAGCCCACCGCCTCGCGCGCGGTGGGTGCCGCAGTCGGTCGCAACCCCATCTCCTTCGTCGTGCCCTGCCACCGCGCGCTCGGCAAGAGCGGCGCGCTTACCGGCTACCATTGGGGCCTGACGCGCAAGCGGGCGATGCTTGGCTGGGAATCGGGCAAGGCCTGAAACGAAAGAGGCCGGCAGAGATGCCGGCCTTTTCATTTGCGAAGGTGTTGGGAACCGCTCAGTGCGCGCCCGACATGTCGCCGAGAACGTCCTTGGTTTTGACGGTCGAATCGGCGTTCAGCGTGTAGACCATGGGTACACCGGTCGCGAGGTTGAGTTTCAGGATCTCGTCCTTGGTCAGCTTGTCGAGCACCATGACCAGCGAGCGCAGCGAGTTGCCGTGCGCGGCGACCAGAACCTTTTCGCCGCGCAGCACGCGGGGCAGGATTTCCGTGAGGTAATAGGGCCAGACGCGGGCACCGGTGTCGCGCAGGCTCTCGCCACCCGGCGGCGGGATGTCGTAGGACCGGCGCCAGATATGCACCTGCTCCTCGCCCCACTTGGCACGGGCGTCGTCCTTGTTGAGGCCGGAGAGATCGCCGTAGTCGCGCTCGTTGAGCGCCTGGTCGCGGATCGTTTCTAGACCCTGCTGGCCGATCTCGTCGAGAATGATCTTCAGCGTCTTCTGGGCGCGGGAAAGGTCCGAAGTGAAGGCGATGTCGAACTTGATGCCCGTCTCGGCGATCGCCTTGCCGCCGGTCTTGGCTTCCTCGACGCCGAGTTCGGTCAGGTCGGGATCGCGCCAGCCGGTGAAGAGGTTTTTCAGGTTCCATTCGCTCTGGCCGTGGCGAACGAGGACGAGGGTTCCGCTCATAGGGTCTGTCTCCGAGGTTTGATCAATTGAGCCCGAGCACGTCGAGCATGGAATAGAGGCCGGGCTTCTTGTCGCGCGCCCAGAGTGCGGCCTGCACCGCGCCGCGGGCGAAGATCGAGCGGTCGGTGGCGCTGTGCGACAGCGTCACCAGTTCGCCTTCGCCGGCAATGACGACGGAATGTTCGCCGATGACGGAGCCGCCGCGCAGCGTGGCAAAGCCGATCGTGCCCGTGGGGCGCGCGCCGGTATGGCCGTCGCGCACCCGCACGGAATTGTCGGCCAGCGAAATGCCGCGCCCTTTGGCAGCCGCCTGGCCGAGCAACAGCGCCGTGCCGGAGGGCGCATCGACCTTGTGCTTGTGGTGCATTTCCAGCACCTCGATATCCCAGTCGGCGGGGCCGAGTGCGCGGGCGGCGGTCTCGGTGAGCACACCGAGCAGGTTCACGCCGAGGCTCATATTGCCCGATTTGACGATGCGGGCATGGCGGGCGGCCGCCTTGATCTTCTCGTCGTCTTCGGGCGAGCAGCCGGTGGTGCCGATGACATGCACGATGCGGGCCTGCGCGGCGAGCCCGGCGAAATCGACGGTCGCGGCGGGTGCCGTGAAATCGAGCACGCCTTCGGCGGCGACGAAGGCTTCGAGCGGCTTGTCGGTGATGGCAACGCCGATCGGGCCGAGGCCGGCAAGTTCGCCCGCATCGCGGCCGATGAAGGGCGATCCTTCACGCTCGACGGCAGCGAACACCTCCGCCCCCTCGATGGCGTGGATGGTGCGGATCAGCGTCTGACCCATGCGGCCGGCGGCGCCGACGACGACCAGCTTCATTGCGGTGCCGCTCATGTGCTCTTCCTACTCTGCATTCTTGTCGGTGTTTGCGACGGGCGCCTGCAGGCTGTTGAGGCGAGCGTAAAGGCCGTTTTCGCGGCTCGCAAGCGTCGTGTGCGAGCCTTCCTCGACGACCGCGCCGTCCTGCATCACGATGATCTTGTCGGCGCGCACCACGGTCGACAGGCGGTGTGCGATGACGACGACGGTGCGTCCGCTCATCGCCTCGTCCAGCGCCTTCTGCACGGCCTGTTCGGATTCCGTATCGAGCGCGGAGGTCGCCTCGTCGAGCAGCAGGATCGGTGCGTTGCGCACCAGCGCGCGCGCGATAGACAGCCGCTGGCGCTGGCCGCCCGACAGCGTCACGCCGTTCTCGCCGACCGGCGTCTCGTAGCCGAGTGGCTGGGCAAGGATGAAATCATGCGCATAGGCATGGCGCGCGGCATCCTCGATCTCGGCATCCGTCGCCTCGGGGCGGCCGTAGCGGATGTTGTCGCGGATCGTGCCCTCGAACAGATAGGGCTGCTGCGAGACATAGGCGATGGCATTGCGCAGCGATTGCTTGGTGACGTCGGCGATGTCCTGCCCGTCGATCAGGATTTGCCCTTCCGCCGGGTCGTAGAACCGCGGAATGAGGCTGATGACGGTGGATTTTCCCGCGCCCGAAGGGCCGACGAGTGCGGTCGTCTTGCCGCCCTCGGCGGTGAAGTTTAGCCCCTTGAGGATCGTCTCGGTCTCTGTATAGCCGAAACGCACGTCCTTGAAGGTAATGGTGGCATCGGTCACGGCCAACGGCTTGGCATCCGGCCGATCGGCCTGGCGCGGCTTGAGGTCGAGGATTTCGTAGATCATGCGGGCATTAACGACCGCGCGCTCCAGCGAGACCTGCAGGCGGGCCAGCCGCTTGGCCGGCTCGTAGGCCATCAAAAGTGCGGTGACGAAGGAGAAGAAGGCGCCCGGCAGGATGCCGCCATAGATCGAGCGATAGGCGGCATAGCCGAGAACGCCGGAAATGGCGAAGCCGGCAAAGGCTTCCGTCATCGGCGCGGTACGCTCCGACAGGCGGGCGATGCGGTTCGAGCGGTTTTCCGCCCGCGCGATGATGCCTTCCACCTTTTCCTTCAGCTGGGCTTCCATGGTGAAAGCCTTGACGATGGTGATGCCCTGTACCGTCTCCTGCATGGCGCCGAGCACATGGCTGTTCAGCACGACGGATTCGCGTGTCGCGCTGCGCAGGCGCTTGGAAACGTAGCGCAGGCCGAGAAGCAGCGGCGGCGCGACGAAGAACACGATCAGCGTCAGGATCCAGTCCTTCGACAGCATCACCGCGATGAGCGCGACCAGCGTCAGGAAATCGCGCGCGACCGACGTTACCGTCATGTTCAGCACGTCGCGGATGCCGGTAACGTTTTGGCTGATCTGGGCGGCGAGGTAGGCCGAGCGCGATTCCGAGAAGAAGCCGACGCTGAGCGCCATCAGATGCGAATAGATGCGGCGCTGGTAGCGCGCCACGATGTTGTTGCCGATCTTCGAGAGAATGACGGCCTGGAAATAGGTGGCGAAGCCGCGCAGCACGAAAGCGACGAAGATCGAGCCGCAGATCAGAATGACGAGGTCGGCGCGCTTGTTGGCGAAGGCCTCGTTGACGACGGATTCCATGATCCAGGCGGTGAAGGCCGTAGTGGCGGCGACGATGGCGAGGCTGAGCACGGCAAGGCCGTAGCCCTTGAGGTGGTCACGGCCGTTCTCGGCGATGACGCGCTTCAGCACGGTGGTGACGGTGTCGGAGCTGACGTGGGGGCGCTCGGGACGACTCTTATCGGCCAATAGACTGACTTTCCTGCACGATCTCTCGGGCGGCCGGCCAAAACCGGCGCTTTGGCCGCTCTATAGGGTGTCGATCGGCTTTTGGCGAGTCCGCGGCGGTGTCCAGCGCTTCCGAAGGCCTCACCTTTTCCAGTGGCGTCCCTCGGTTGCAACACCGAAACGGTCCGGCATGCGCGCAAAGGCGGCAAGGCCGGCAAGCGCTGCGACCGGATGGGTGACCACATAGGTCGGGATCGATTTCAGGAGCGCACTGTGCGGTGCCTTGTCCTCGAAGGCGGCGCGGAATTCCGGGCCGCGCAGGGCGGGCAGGATCTTCTGCGAGATGCCGCCGGCCAGGAAAACGCCGCCCTTGGCCATGAAGATCATCGCCATGTCGCCGGCCACACGGCCGAGATAGGTCGAAAACAGCGAGACGGTCTCGACCGCCGCGCGGTCCTCCTGCGCCAGCGCCTTGGCGGTCACGTCGGACGGTTTGGCGAGCGTCGCGTCCACGCCGTCGGCCGCACAGATGGCGCGGTAAATGTTCATGATGCCGCGCCCGCAGAGCAGTTGCTCGGCGGAGATGCGGCCCTCGATCGGCTCCAGGAAGGGCCAGATGCGGTAATCGCGCTCGCTGCGAGGGCCGACATCGACATGGCCGCCTTCGCCGGGAACCGGGATCCAGCTGTGGCGGGCATAGACGAGACCGGCGACGCCAAGCCCGGTGCCGGGGCCGAGCACGGTGCGCGAGGCGGCATTGCGCTCGATGCCGGGGCCGATCTTCTCCCGGTCAGTGTCGCCGAGCGAGGCGACGGCGAGCGCCTGCGCCTCGAAATCGTTGACGAGCAGCACGTCCTCGAAGCCGAGATTGGCGATCATGTCGCGCGGACGCACCACCCACGGGCAATTGGTCAGCGGCACCTCGTCGCCCTGGATCGGGCCGGCGAGCGCGAGAATCGCCGAGCGCGGCTGCACCGAACTCGTGTCGAGAATGCACTTTTGCAACGCATCGTCGATATTGGCGAAATCCGCCGTCTGGACGATCGGAAACTGCTTGGGTTCGGCAAAGGCATCCAGCAGCAGCGCGAAACGTGCATTGGTGCCGCCGATATCGCCGACGAGAATGGGGAAGGGGAGGTTGGTCTCGTTGTCGCTCGGTCTTGCCATCAAGCTATCCCGTACTTCGCGTAGTAATTTTGGCGTATCGCCTATCCGGGCTCAACAGTGCCGTCAATCGGCAGCGAAGTCGAGCAGGTGTTCAGCGGTGGCGCGGTTCAGCGCCATCGGAATGTCATAGACGATGGCAAGCCGCATCAGCGCCTTGACGTCCACATCATGCGGCATGGGGGTGAGCGGATCGACGAAAAAGATCAACACGTCCACCTCGCCGGTCGCAATCAGCGCGCCGATCTGCTGGTCGCCGCCGAGCGGGCCGCTCTTGAGACGCGTGACGTCGAGGCCGGGGCAGGCTTCCAGCACGCGGCCGCCGGTGGTGCCGGTCGCCACGATCTTCGCCTGCGCCAGCACCTTTTCATTGCGCCGCGCAAAGGCCGCCATGTCGTCCTTCTTCTCGTCATGGGCGATGAGGGCGAAGCATTTGCGGCGGGACATGGCGTTCCTCGTGGGCACGACGGGGAAATTTAAATCGATTTGATGCCTTATACAAAAGCGGTGGGGGCTTGAAAAGCCCCGCCGCTGAAGGTGGCTTACTGGAACGGACGCGGGATCGGGATCGGCACGACGGCCGGTAGCGCCGTGTCGTTGGCGATGACCGCCTCGATGCTGCTCGCCGGCGTGTCCCCGCCGCCGGAGAAGGCGAGCGCGGTGGAGGAGACGCCGCCATTGCCCTGATAGGTCACTTCCTGCTCGGAGGCAGGCGAGGCGCTGGCCAGCACGGTGGCGCAGGCCTTTGGCAGGTTGGCCATCGTCAGATACCAGGGCTTTACGGGCTTGTCGTCCTTCTTCGGCTTCGGCTTGGACCAGGGCTCCTTGGTGAACCACCAGGCAAGCGAGGCATCGCAGCCGTCGCCGGCCGGCACGCGGGCTTGTGGCTTGCAGCCGGCCGCGCCTTCCGGGCATTTGATGCGGATGTGGAAGTGCTCGTCATGGCCATAGATCGGCCGCACCTTGCCGAGCAGCGAACGGTCGCCCTGCCATGTGTCGCAGAGCTTCTTCTTGATCGCCGGATTGACGAAGACGCGATCGACCTGCGGATAGCTCGCCGCCTGCATGACGAGTTTGGCATGGGTCGACGTCCAGCGACGCGAATCGACGGTCAGGAACTTGCTCTTGTCGAGCATGGAGGTGAAGGGCAGCTTCTCGCGCTCCTCAGCCGAGAGGCGATGGTCCGGCATCGGCGTGAACCAGATGTCGGCATCGAGTCCCACTTGGTGGGATGCATGGCCCGACAACATCGGTCCGCCGCGCGGCTGCGAGATATCGCCGAGCAGCAGGCCCGGCCAGCCGAGCTTCTGGGCGTCCTGCGAGAACTGCTCCAGAAGCGCGATCATCTGCGGATGACCCCAGCGCCGGTTGCGCGACAGGCGCATCGCCTGCCAGGCCGGGCCGTCCGTCGGGATCGCCACGGCGCCGGCAATGCAGCCCTTGGCATAGGAGCCGTAGGGGTTCGTCGCCATTTTCGCCGGGAGGCGCTTGGCGCCGAACAGCTCCTTGGCCGGCCGGTCCTCGGCGGCGGAGGGGCTGGCAAAAGCGGTCAGCGCGAGGCCGGCGGCCATCAGGCACGGGATGAGGCGGATAAGCTTTGAAGGCAGGGGCATTGGCAGGTCTCGAAGTCGCAATCGCTCACGAAAGGTTAAAGGATCATCCTTTCGCGGAAATGAATCGTCGTGTCGGATAGGGACGGCAAAAACCGCCGCTTTCATGGCAGGCCTGTCAATTGCCCGGATTTTGCCTATTCTCCGCTGCATGCTTCGGCAAACGCATGGAAAGGAAAGTGGCATGAAGGCAGCCTACGGGAGAACATGGGTCACGGCGATACTGGCGATCGGGCTCGCAACGGGAGTGGCTGCTCAGGATGCTGCAAGTCCGGTTTGGCGCAACGGCATCTCGACCATCGGTGAACTGAAGCATCCCAACGGCTTTGCGCATTTCGACTATGTCAATCCCGACGCGCCGAAGGGCGGCGAGCTGAAACTCTCCGAAACCGGCACCTACGATACGTTCAACCTCATCCTCTCCAAGGGAGAGGCGGCGACCGGCGTCGGTTCGCTCGTCTTCGACACCTTGCTGAAATCCGCCGAGGACGAGATCACCGCCTCCTATGGCCTGTTGGCCGAAGGCGTTTCCTATCCCGACGACTTCTCGTCGGCGACCTTCCGCCTGCGCGCGGAAGCCAAATGGGCGGACGGGAAGCCCGTGACGCCGGAGGACGTCGTTTATTCCTTTGAAAAGCTGAAGGAGCACAATCCGCTCTATGCCAACTATTACCGCCACGTGATCTTGGCGGAAAAGACCGGCGATCGCGACATCACCTTCCGCTTCGACGAGAAGAATAATCGCGAACTGCCCAACATTCTCGGCCAGTTCCCGGTCATCCCCAAGCACTGGTGGGAGGGAACGGACGCCAAGGGCAACAAGCGCGACATCAGCCGCACGACCCTGGAACCGGTGATGGGCTCCGGCCCCTACAAGATCGGCGCCTTCCAGGCCGGCGCCTCCATCCGCTTCGAGCGGCGCGACGACTATTGGGGCAAGGACCTCAATGTGAATGTCGGCCAGAACAATTTCGACACGATTACCTATACGTTCTTCGGCGACAAGACCGTCGAATTCGAAGCCTTCCGCACCGGCAATGTCCAGTTCTACCAGGACAACAGCGCCAGCCACTGGGCGACGTCCTACGATTTCCCGGCTGCCAAGGACGGGCGCGTGGTGCGCGAGGAGATCGAGAACCCGCTGCGCGCCACCGGCATCATGCAGGCCTTCGTGCCGAACCTGCGTCGCGACAAGTTCAAGGATCAGAAGGTGCGCGAGGCGCTGAACTATGCCTTCGATTTCGAGGACCTGAACCGCAGCCTCGCCTATAACGCCTTCCAGCGCGTCGACAGCTATTTCTGGGGCACGGAACTGGCGTCCTCCGGCCTGCCGGAGGGGCGCGAGAAGGAAATCATTGAGGAACTCAAGGACAAGGTTCCCGCCGAAGTTTTCACCACGCCCTATACCAACCCCGTCAACGGCGACCCGCAGAAGGTGCGCGCCAATCTGCGCAAGGCGCTCGATCTCTTCAAGGAGGCCGGCTACGAACTGAAGGATCGCAAGCTGGTCAATGTGAAGACGGGCGAACCTTTCGGCTTCGAGATCCTGCTCTCCAATCCCTCCTTCGAACGCACGGTGACGCCCTTCGTCAACAGCGTGAAGAAGATCGGCGTGGATGCGCGCATCCGCACCGTCGATGCCTCGCAATACACCAACCGCACGCGCAGCTTCGACTATGACATGATCTACGGCATCTGGGCGCAGTCGCTCGTTCCGGGCAACGAGCAGAGCGACTATTGGGGCTCGGCCTCGGCCAACCAGCAAGGCTCGAAGAACTATGCCGGCATTTCCGATCCGGCGATCGACGAGCTTATCCGGCGCATCATCTTCGCGCCGAACCGCGACGAACTGGTGGCGACCACCCATGCGCTCGATCGCGTTCTGCTCGCCCATCATTATGTCGTGCCGCTGTTCTATGCCAAGGCGCAGCGCATCGCCTATTGGAACAATCTCGCCCGTCCGCAGGACCTACCCTATTACGGGCTCGGTTTTCCGAATGTCTGGTGGTCGAAGAACGCTGCGAAATGAGCCGGGGCTTGCGCCGCAAAGCCGGCTGGGCTCCATATAGCGACAGCGAATCACCGCTGCCGGCTGCGGTGGCAAAACGAGAAGGTCTGGGCTTGATCGACAGGATATCGAAGCGGCGGCGTGCCGCAGACGGGCGCGTCCTTCCGGTGGAGCGTCGCTGATGGGCGCCTATATCCTGCGTCGTCTCCTGCTGATGATCCCGACCATTTTCGGCATCATGGCGATCTCTTTCGCCATCGTGCAGTTCGCACCGGGCGGGCCGGTCGAGCAGGTCATTTCCGACCTTACCAACCAGGGGGCGGGCGACCGTCTCTCCGGCGGCGGCGACATGCTGCAGAATGCCGGCGGCGAGGGCGCGTATCGCGGCTCGCAGGGGCTCGATCCCGAATTCATCGCCAAGCTGGAAAAGCAGTTCGGCTTCGACAAGCCGCCACTCGAGCGCTTCTTCACGATGATGTGGGACTATATGCGCTTCGATTTCGGCGAAAGCTTCTTCCGCAACACCTCGGTCGTCGATCTGATCGCCGAGAAGATGCCGGTCTCGATTTCGCTCGGCGTCTGGATCCTGCTGTTCTCCTACGCCATCTCCATCCCGCTCGGCATCAAGAAGGCGGTGTCGGACGGCTCGGCTTTCGACGTCTGGACCTCGGGTGTCATCATCGTCGGCTATGCGGTGCCGAGCTTTTTGTTCGGCATCCTGCTCATCGTGCTCTTCGCCGGCGGGTCCTTCCTCGACTGGTTCCCGCTGCGCGGCATCGTCTCCGACAATTTCGACAGCCTCGCCTGGTGGCAGAAGCCGCTCGATTACATGTGGCACATGACGCTGCCGCTGATCACGTTGCTGCTTTCGGCCTTCGCCACCACGACGCTGCTCACCAAGAACTCGTTCATCGACGAGATCAAGAAGCAGTATGTCACGACGGCGCGCGCCAAGGGGCTGACGGAAGGGCAGGTGCTCTACGGTCACGTCTTCCGCAATGCCATGCTGATCATCATCGCCGGCTTCCCCGGCGCCTTCATCTCGGCCTTCTTCACGGGATCGCTGCTCATCGAATATATCTTCTCGCTCGATGGCCTCGGTCGTCTCGGCTACGATTCCATCGTGCGGCGCGACTATCCGATCGTCTTCGCCACGCTCTTCATCTTCTCGCTGATGGGCCTCGTCGTCAGCCTCATCTCCGACCTCATCTATACCTGGGTCGATCCCCGCATCGATTTCGACCGGAGGGACGTGTGATGAGTGCCGTGACGGATGCAAAGCCGGTCGCACCCCCGCGCAAGGGGCTGCTCAACCCGACCAATCTGCGGCGCTGGGAGAATTTCAAGGCGAACCGGCGCGGCTACTGGTCGCTGTGGATCTTCCTGGTCATCTTCGTGCTGTCGCTCTTTGCCGAGGGTATCGCCAACGACCGGCCGATCATCGCCTCCTACAAGGGCGAGCTGCTCTTCCCGGTCGTGGTCGATTACCCCGAGGAAAAGTTCGGCGGCTTCCTGGCCGAGACCGATTACCGCTCGGATTTCATTCAGGAAGAGGTCAACGCCAACGGCTGGATGATCTGGCCGCCGATCCGCTATTCCTACAGCTCGACCAATTCGAACATCCCGCATTCCGCCCCGACGAAACCCTTCTGGCTGATGTCGAAGGAAGAGCGTTGCGCCGGTTATCCCGGCGGCGTGAACGATCCGAACTGCACGATCAGCAATCTCAACTGGCTCGGCACCGACGACCAGGCGCGCGACGTGCTCGCCCGCGCCATCTACGGTTTCCGCATCTCGGTTCTGTTCGGTCTGGCGCTCACCATCGCTTCGGCCATTGTCGGCGTGACGGCCGGGGCCGTGCAGGGATATTTCGGGGGCTGGACCGACCTTCTGATGCAGCGCTTCATCGAGATCTGGTCGTCGATGCCGGTGCTCTACATCCTGCTCATCATCGCCGCGATCCTGCCGCCCGGCTTCTGGATCCTGCTCGGCATCATGCTCTTGTTCTCCTGGGTCGGCTTCGTCGGCGTGGTGCGTGCGGAATTCCTGCGCGCCCGCAATTTCGAATATGTCCGGGCCGCGCGCGCGCTCGGCGTCGGCAATGCCACGATCATGTACCGGCACCTTTTGCCGAACGCGATGGTGGCGACGCTGACCTTCCTGCCCTTCATTCTCTCGGGCTCGATCACCACGCTCACCTCGCTCGACTTCTTAGGGTTTGGCATGCCGCCGGGCTCGCCGTCACTGGGCGAGTTGATCGCGCAGGGCAAGAACAATCTTCAGGCGCCGTGGCTCGGCATCACCGCCTTCGTCGTCATGTCCGTCATGTTGTCGCTTCTGATCTTCGTCGGTGAAGCGACGCGCGACGCCTTCGATCCGAGGAAGACCTTCCGGTGAGCACACGCGAAATCCTCCTGTCCGTCAAAGACCTGTCGGTCGCCTTCCATCAGGGCGGCAAGACATCGCTCGCCGTCGACCACGTGTCCTTCGACATCCACCGCGGCGAGGTCGTGGCGCTGGTCGGTGAATCCGGTTCCGGCAAGTCGGTGACGGCGAACTCCATCCTGAAGCTCCTGCCCTATCCTGCCGCCAGCCACCCCTCGGGTGAGATCCGTTTCAACGGCAAGGACCTCTTGAACGCATCGGATGCGACGTTGCGCAATGTGCGCGGCAACGACATCACGATGATCTTCCAGGAGCCGATGACTTCGCTCAATCCGCTGCATTCGATCGAGCGGCAGATTGGTGAAATCCTCAAGCTGCACCAAGGTATCGAAGGCGTGGCCGCGCGGGCCAAAATCCTGGAGCTGCTCAATCAGGTCGGCATCCGCGAGCCGGAAAAGCGCCTCGCCGCCTATCCGCATGAACTTTCCGGCGGCCAGCGCCAGCGCGTCATGATCGCCATGGCGCTCGCCAACCGTCCCGAACTGCTGATCGCCGACGAACCGACGACGGCGCTCGACGTGACCGTCCAGGCGCAGATTCTCGAACTGCTGAAGAAACTCAAGGAAGAGCACGGCATGTCCATGCTCTTCATCACTCACGACCTCGGCATCGTCAGGAAATTCGCCGACCGGGTCTGCGTGATGACCAAGGGCAAGATCGTCGAGACCGGCCCGGTCGAAGAGATCTTCTCCAACCCACAGCATGCCTATACACGCCACCTGCTTGCGTCAGAGCCGAAGGGCGAGCCGCGACAGGGCGATGCAAGCCAGCCCGTCATCATCGAGGCCGACGACATCAAGGTCTGGTTCCCGATCAAGGCGGGTTTCATGCGCCGCGTCGTCGATCATGTGAAGGCCGTCGACGGCATCGACCTGACGCTGCGCGCCGGCCACACGCTCGGCGTCGTCGGCGAATCCGGCTCCGGCAAGACGACGCTTGGTCTCGCGCTGACGCGGCTCATCGCCTCGCAGGGGCGTATCGCCTTTATCGGGCAGGATATCGCCGGACACTCCTTCGCAGAAATGCGGCCGTTGCGCCGGCGCATGCAGATCGTCTTCCAGGACCCCTTCGGCTCGCTGTCGCCGCGCATGTCGGTGGCCGATATCGTCGCAGAGGGCCTGAAGATCCACGAGCCCGCGCTGTCGGAGGCCGAGCGCGACCATCGGGTGGCGTCGGCCCTTGAGGAAACCGGCCTCGACGCGTCGACCCGCTGGCGCTATCCGCACGAGTTTTCCGGCGGCCAGCGCCAGCGCATCGCGATTGCCCGCGCCATGGTGCTCAAACCCGAATTCGTCATGCTCGACGAGCCGACCTCCGCGCTCGACATGAGCGTGCAGGCGCAGGTGGTCGAGTTGCTGCGTGATCTCCAGGCCAAGCACAATCTCGCCTATCTCTTCATTAGTCACGACCTCAAGGTTGTGCGGGCGCTCGCCAATGACATCATCGTCATGCGCGCCGGGCGCGTCGTGGAGAAGGGGCCGGCGAAAGACATCATCGAGCGTCCGACGGAGGCCTATACCAAGGCCCTCATGGCCGCCGCCTTCAATCTCGAAGCCGTCAGGGTCGAGAGCATCCATCAGTAAGCCAAGAAGAGACTGCCCATGAAAAGCCCTGTGATCATCGATCTGAAATTCGATCAGGAGGAGGTCGCGGCGGCGTTGAAGGGAGCCTTTCCGGATCGCGAGGTCATCAACCTGCTGCATCCGGGCAATCGCAAGCGCGATCTCTCCGGCATCGACTATGCCGTGGTCTGGAAGCCGGGCGCCGATCTCTTTTCGCGGGCGAAGGATCTGAAGGTCGTGTTTTCCGGCGGCGCGGGGGTCGATCACGTGCTGACGCTGCCGGGCCTGCCGGATGTGCCGCTCGTCCGCTTCGTCGACGAGACGCTGACGACCCGCATGAGCGAGTGGGTGGTCATGCAATGCCTCCTGCACATGCGCCAGCACCGGCTTTACGAGGCGCAGCGCGACAAGCGCATCTGGCGCGAGCTTTCCCAGCCCGAGGCCAAGGATTTCACCGTCGGTATCATGGGCTTCGGCGTGTTGGGCCAGGATGCGGCGAAAAAGCTGAAGACGATCGGTTTCAACGTCATCGGCTGGTCGAAGAGCGGCCGCAAGGTCGAGGGTTTCGAGACTTTTGGCGATAGCGGCCTCGATGTCTTCCTCGGCAGGAGCGATATTATCGTCGGCCTGCTGCCGCTGACGCCGGACACGAAGGGCATCTTCAACACCGGTCTCTTCACGCGCCTCAGCCGCAATGGGCCGTTCGGCGCGCCCGTCTTCATCAATGCCGGCCGCGGCGGCAGCCAGGTCGAGGCCGATATCCTCGCGAGCCTCAACGACGGCACGCTCCATGGCGCCTCGCTCGATGTCTTCGAGCAGGAGCCGCTGCCGCTCGAAAGCCCGCTCTGGTCGATGGACAAGGCCTTCCTGACGCCGCATGCCGCCGCCGCCTCGGATGTCGCAGCGCTTTTCCGCCATGTCGAACAGCAGATCGCGCGTCTCGAAAGCGGCAAGCCGCTCGAACACCTCGTCGATCGCAACGCAGGCTATTAAGATCAGGGTCGGCGGTAGCCCGTTGGCCGCTCGTAGAGCCAGCCGATCCGCTCGATGGCGGCATCCAGCCCTTCGCGCGCCACGCTCATCGTGTGGCCGTTGGCGTGGAGGATGGTCGCATCGTCTTCCATGATCGCCACATGGCCCTTCCAGAAGACGAGGTCGCCGCGGCGCAGCTCTTCGCGGCTGATCGGCGTGCCGAGGCCGGCGGCCTGCATGTCGGAATCGCGGGGGGCCGTGCGGCCGGCCATCATCATCGAGAGCTGCACCAGCGCCGAGCAGTCGAGCCCGAAGCCGGACCGGCCGCCCCAGAGATAGGGCGCTTCGAGGAAGCGGATGGCGATGGCGACATAGTCGTCGCTCGCGGCCTCTCCAATGGGCAGGCAATGGCCGGCGACGACGGATTGACCGCTCGTCAGCGTCAGGTAACGCGTGCCACGCGTTTCGCTCTCGCCGACGACCGTTAGCCGGCTTCCGATCGAAAGCGCGAAGGCGGCGGGCGTTCGAAGATCCGCCCCGCTATAGGCGAAGGTGCGGGGCACCGCGACGATGTGGGTTGGGGGGGGCACCTCCGAGGATAGCGCATCCTCTTCGATATAGCCGACATATCCGTCGAAGCCCGATTTCACCCAGGCCCAGCCGTCTGCCCGGTCGAGCACCTGCACGGCCTCGCCGAACAGCACCTGCGTGTCGATGCCGGCAGCAGCATCCGGCCGGGGCCGGAGCGATGCGACGGGCACGGCGACATGGGCGGGCGTGCCGGACACGTAATGCGGCGCTTCCACACTGCCGCGCAGCGCCTCTTCGGCGAGGTCGGGACGATAGGCGTTGAGGCGGCGGTCGGGCAGGGCGTTCATGGGCGTCTCACGGAACGAGCGTATGGCCCCTGGCGATGATGAGGTCGCCGAGCCGTTCGAGATAAAGCGCACCGTCCACGGTGCGCTTGATGATGACATTGCGGCGATCGCGGTCGTCGCGCATGCGGGTAACGAGACCCTGTTCGCCCATCGTGTCAAGAGCGCGCGTAATGACGGGCTTGGTCACGCCGAGCTTGGCGGCAAGCCCGCGCACAGTGTGCGGCGGCGGCACGAGGTAGATTTCGAGCAGGATGGCGAGCTGGCGCAGCGTCAGATCGCGGCCATCCGCATGCACCTGCTGCATGGTCACCTCGTGCCAGAGGCCGAGTGCCTGCGATGGGGTCAAGTCTACCGGCACGGCGCCTCCGGGGATCAGCCTGTCCGCCCGGCGAAAGGGCGGCTCAGGCTTTTGTCCCGCATTTGCGTTAGCGTTTCGTTACGCTACCGTACCGGTTCTCGAAACGGAAGTTTTTGAATGCCGCAATTGCGGACGCAAAACCACTTCGCACTTTTGCTGCAATTGCTAGGCGGTGACCGTGCGCAGGTGGTGATAGAGCGCGCGAATGGCCTGCGCCTCGCCGCCGACGGGCGAATGTGGCCGTTCGGCCTGCGCCCAGGCATAGATATCGAAATGCGCCCAGTGCTTGTTGCGCGTGACGAAACGCTTCAGGAAGAGCGCCGCCGTGATCGAGCCCGCCATCCCGCCCGAGGGGGCGTTGGTGAGATCGGCGATGCGGGCGGAGACGTCCTTGTCATAGCCCATATAGAGCGGCATGCGCCATAGCGGGTCGTCCACCGTGAGGCTGGCTTCGGTGAGATCCTGCGCCAGATCCTCGTCGTCGGTGAAGAAGGGTGGCAGGTCGGGGCCAAGCGCTACGCGGGCAGCGCCCGTCAACGTCGCCATGTCGACGATCAGGTCGGCTTCTTCCTCGTCGGCATAGGCCAGTGCATCGGCCAGAATCAGCCGGCCCTCGGCGTCGGTATTGTCGATCTGGACGGTCAGGCCCTTGCGGCTCTTGTAGATATCGCCGGGGCGGAAGGCATTGGAGGAGATCGAATTCTCGACAACGGGCACCAGCACGCGCAGGTCCACCTTCAGCCTGGCGTCCATGATCATCAGCGCGAGGCCCATGACATTGGCGGCACCGCCCATATCCTTCTTCATCAGCAGCATGGAGGCGGCCGGCTTGATGTCGAGACCGCCGGTGTCGAAGGTCACACCCTTGCCGACCAGCGTCACGCGCTTGTGGCCCTTCTTGCCCCAGCGCAGTTCGAGCAGGCGCGGCGCCTGTTCGGAGGCGCGTCCGACCGTATGCACGAGCGGGAAATTCTCCTTGAGCAGGTCGTCGCCCGAGATGACCGAGACCTTCGCCTTGTAGTGTTCGCCGAGCCCGCGGAAAACATCCTCCAGCGCGTCCGGGCCCATATCGTTGGTGGGCGTGTTGATCAGGTCGCGGGCGAGGAACACGCCGGCCAGCTGGCGCTTGATGTCGGTGGCGTCGGCGTCATTCGGAATGAGCAGCTTCGGCGCCTCGGAAACGGAGGCCTTGTAACGTTCGAAACGGTAGCTGCCGAGGCCGTAGCCGAGCGCCAGGCGGTTTGCCGTCAGCGGCGCCGTCTCGACATGCCAGTCGCCGGCGGGCAATGCACGGGCGAGCTTTCCTGTCAGAAAGGGGGCGTCGGACGGGTTCTTGCCCAGCCCGAACAGCGCGCCGCCGAGATGACCGTCCGCTGTCGGCACCATCAGCAGTGCGCCGGATTCCGCCTTGAAGCCCGCTCTCTTCGCCCAGTCCAGCGCGATCGGATCGATCGTGCCGGTCTCGATATGCGCCGGCGTGATCGCAAAGATCGGCAAGGTCTTCCCGTTCTTCGTGTTGAAGGGAGAGGGCCGGTCGATGAACTGGAAGGGGGCCATGGGGAACCTTTGGAGTAAGCCGCGAGAATCGGCCAATTAACAATCTGTTAGGGTTAACAGATTATTGCTGGTGCGGAGATTGCGGCGTGATTCTGAACCGCCGCGTCATGCGGAAAAATCGCTTCGGGGACTGATCATGACCGCTTACCGCACGCGTTCGTCACTTCGCAAAGGGCTCCTGAGGGGCGCCGCCCTTCTCGCCATCACCGTGGCGGTGGCTGGCTGTGCCGGCGGAAAGAGCAACCTCACCACCGGCTCCATTTCGCGCAGCGGAAAGCCCATCGACCAGATGAACGCGACGGAACTTCGCGGTGCCGCCGACAGCATCGGCCAAGCCTATGCGAAGAACCCGAAGGACCGCAATATCGGCCTCAACTACGCCAATGTGCTGCGCATGAACGGGCGCAACGATCAGGCGCTCGCTGTCATGCAGCAAGTCGCCATCAATTTCCCGAGCGACCGCGACGTGCTCGCAGCCTACGGCAAGGCGCAGGCCGCCGCCGGCCAGCTGGAGCAGGCACTGAACACCATTGGACGTGCCCAGACTCCCGACCGGCCCGACTGGCGGCTGAAATCGGCCGAAGGGGCGATCCTCGACCAACTCGGCCGCTCTGGCGAGGCACGCCAGCGCTACCGCGAAGCGCTCGACATAAACCAGAACGAGCCCTCGGTGCTCTCAAATCTCGGCATGTCCTACCTGCTTTCGAAAGATCTGAAGACGGCGGAAACCTATCTGCGTTCCGCCTCCTCGCAACCCGGCGCCGACAGCAGCGTGCGCCAGAACCTGGCGCTCACCATCGGCCTGCAGGGCCGCTTCCAGGAAGCGGAAAATATCGCGCGGCAGGAACTGACCGCCGAGCAGGCGGAAGCCAATGTGAAATATCTGCGCGCCATGCTCGCCCAGCAGAATTCCTGGAAAAAGCTCGCCGCCGACGACAACGGTACGAATTGAGAACCGGATATCGACCTTTCGAATAGTCCCTCCCAAGGACGCCTTCGCCCCGGCAGGATTTTTTCCTGACCGGGGTGTTTTCTTTTTGGAGGGCGGGAAAGCCGTTACTTGAAGGTGTCGGAAACCTGGATGCCGGCGGGGCCGAGAATGACGGCGACCAGCACGGGCAGGAAGAACAGGATCATCGGCACGGTGAGCTTCGGCGGCAGGGCGGCCGCCTTCTTTTCCGCTTCGTTCATGCGCTGGTCGCGGCATTCCTGGGCTAGCACGCGCAGCGCCTGGGCGAGCGGCGTTCCGTAGCGTTCGGCCTGGATAAGCGCCTGCCCGACGGCCTTGACCGTATCGAGGCCGATGCGGGTGCCGAGGTTTTCATAGGCCGCACGCCGCTCTTGCAGGAACGAGAGCTCGGCGGTGGTAAGCACCAGCTCCTCGGCCAGTTCGGGCGAGGCCATGGCGATCTCGTCTGCCACGCGCTTGAAGGCGACCTCGATGGAAATACCCGATTCCACACAGATCAGCATGAGGTCGAGCGCATCCGGCCAGGCCCGGCGGATCGAGCTCTGTCGCTTGTTGATCTTGTTCGTAATGAAGATGTTCGGCGCATAGAAGCCGAGATAGGCGCTGAGAAGGGCCGCCAGAAGCCGCATGAAGAACGGTTTTTCGCCGAGATAGCCGAGATAGAAGATGTAGAAGGCGCCGACGGCTCCGAAGACGAAGGGCAGCGCGAAGCGGGCGAACAGGAAGATATTGAGGGCGTTCTGCGAGCGGTAGCCGGCCTGGCGCAGTCGGTTCATCGTGTTGGCGTCGACGAGTGCCTCGCGCAGGTTCAGCCGCTCGACGATCTGGCGGACCGAAGTGTTGTGCTGGGTGCGCAGCGAAGCCTTGCTCGCGACGGCTTCCGCATTCAGGCGGGCACGTTCGCGGGCGCGCATCTGCTCGCGCTCAAGTGCCACCGATTTCATGCGCTTGTCGAGATCGCCGCGGTCGAGATAAGGCGCGGCCAACGTGTAAACGGTCGCGAGCACCGCCATCATGACAAAGGCCGGCAGCAGAACGGTCGGGTCGGTGAGGGTGCTGACGAGTCCGGACATGCCTGCACTCCTAGATGTCGAAGTTGATCATTTTGCGCATCATGAGGATGCCGATGGACATCCAGCCGAGGCCGAGGCCCAGGATCAGGTGACCGCGCGGATCCGTAAACAAGATCATGATGTAGTCGGGCGAGGTCAGGTAGACGAGGAGGGTTACGATGAAGGGCAGGGCTCCGATGATGGCGGCCGACGCCTTCGCTTCCATCGAGAGTGCGCTGACCTTGTCGCGCATCTTGCGTCGCTCGCGCAACACGCGCGACAGGTTGCCGAGTGCCTCGGAAAGATTACCGCCGGCCTGGCTCTGGATCGCGATGACGATGGCGAAGAAGTTCGTTTCCTGCAGTGGGATGCTGGTGAACATGCGTGCGCAGGCTTCCGGCACGCTCAAGCCCACCTGCTGAGCCTCGACAATCTTGCGGAATTCCGTACGCACCGGTTCCTGGCCTTCGGCGGCGATGAGGCGAAGCGCGTCGGTCAGCGGCAGGCCCGACTTGATGGAGCGCACCATGACGTCGAGCGAATTCGGAAATTCGGCCAGGAACTTCTTCAGGCGGCGCTTGATCATGAATCCGACGAACCAGCGCGGCAGGCCCAGCGCCGCGATGACTGCAACGCCGAGGGCGACGAGCAGCCCGCCGCCGGCGATCAACGACAGCACGAAGGCAAAGAGGCCGAAGAGGCCGCTATAGACATAGAAGCGCGAGACCGTCGTCGACATGCCTGCCTGGGTGAGCCTGGCCTTCAGCGTGGTGGCGACGCGCTTCGTCTGCTCCTTCTGCTTCTTTTCCAGGTCCTTCAGCGAATCCTGCACGGATTTGCGCCGTTTGGAGAGTTCTTGCATGCGGTCGCGCGCAGCCTTGGCCTTGGACTGGTCGGTTTCCGCCGCCTGAACCCGGCGCACGCGGCTTTCTGCCTTCTTCTCCGTTTCGATGCGCGAGAAGAGCACGCCGTAGGCAAGGCCCGCCGTCGAGAGTGCGGCCAGCGCGAAGATGGCAACGATGGTGATATCCAGTCCGAACATCGCCCGCTCCCCTACGGTTTTTCCATCGCGTCAAGCGCTGCCGCCAGGCGTTTGTCTTCGTTGAAGTAGCGGGCGCGGTCCCAGAAATGCGGCTTGCCGATGCCGGTGCCGGTATGTTGGCCGATGAGGCGTCCGTTGGCGTCTTCGCCCTGGATCTCGAAGCGCATCAGATCCTGGGTGACGATAACGTCACCTTCCATGCCGACCACTTCGGTGATGTGGGTGATGCGGCGCGACCCGTCGCGCAGGCGCGAGGCCTGGATGATGACGTCGATAGAGCCAGCAATAATTTCGCGCACGGTCTTGGCCGGCAGCGTATAGCCGCCCATGGCGATCATCGATTCCATACGGCTCAGGCATTCGCGCGGCGTGTTGGCGTGGATCGTACCCATCGAGCCGTCGTGACCCGTGTTCATCGCCTGCAGGAGGTCGAAGACCTCCGGTCCGCGCACTTCGCCGACGATGATACGTTCGGGACGCATACGCAGGCAGTTCTTGATGAGATCGCGCATCGTGATCTCACCTTCGCCTTCGATGTTCGGCGGGCGGGTTTCAAGACGCACGACATGCGGCTGCTGCAGCTGAAGTTCGGCGGAGTCTTCGCAGGTGATGACGCGTTCGTCGCGGTCGATATAGTTGGTCAGGCAGTTGAGCAGCGTCGTCTTGCCCGAGCCGGTACCACCTGAAATGACAAGGTTGCATCGCACGCGGCCGATGATCTGCAGGAGCGTCGCACCCTCGGGCGTGATCGAGCCGAACCGGACGAGCTGGTCCAGCGTCAGCTTGTCCTTCTTGAACTTACGAATGGTCAGCGCGGTGCCGTCGATGGCCAGCGGCGGGGCAATCACGTTGACGCGCGAGCCGTCGGGAAGGCGCGCGTCGCAGATCGGACTCGATTCGTCGACGCGGCGGCCGACCTGGCTGACGATGCGCTGGCAGATCGACAGGAGCTGGGCGTTGTCGCGGAAGCGGATTTCCGATTCCTGCACCTTGCCGGCCACCTCGATATAGGTCTTGCCCGCACCGTTGACCATGATGTCGGCGATGTCGTCGCGCGCCAGAAGCGGCTCGAGCGGGCCGTAGCCGAGAACGTCGTTGCAGATGTCGTCGAGCAGTTCCTCCTGCTCGGAGATCGACATCGCGAAGTTCTTGATCGTGATGATGTCATTGACGATGTCGCGGATTTCTTCGCGCGCGCTCTCTGTGTCGAGCTTGGCGAGCTGCGACAGGTCGATTGTGTCGATCAGCGCGGAGAACACCTGGCTCTTCGTATCGTAATAGTCCTCGGTGCGCGGCGTGCGGCGGCGTGCCGTTGCAGCGGGTGCGGGCGCCATCGCGGACGCCGGTTCGAAGACGGGCTGCGCCGGCGCTGCGCTGGCCGGCCGCTCCGCCGTCACGGTCTGGGTGGCGTGCGCCACGGCATGCACCGGTTGGCCAACCGAGCCGCCCTTGCCTGAACCTTCATTGCCGCGTTTGCCGAACATGCCTTGTCATCCAGTCTGTTGATGCCCCTAAAGGCTTACTTCCGGCCAAGCAGGCCCAATACCTTGCCGAGGCCGGCCTTCTTGGCCTTCTTGACCGTCGAGCGGCCCGTGACGATATGCGCGAGCTGCGAGAAGGTCTCCGCCGTCGGCGATTTCTTGTCCATTTCCGCGATCATGCGGCCGCTGTTCGAAGCCGTGCCGAACAGCTGCGCATCGAAGGGAATGACGGCGATGGGCTGGATGCCGAGGGGTTCGCAGAAGTCGTCGGGTGCGATTTCCGGCCGCTTCGGCATCCCGACCTGATTGAGCACCAGATGCGGAGGTTTGTCGTTGGGCCGGAGCTTTTTCAGCGCATCCAGCATGTTCTTCGTATTGCGCAGATTGGCGAGGTCCGGCACGGCGGTGATGATGACCTCGTCAACTTCTGAGAGCAACGTTCGCGTCCATTCCGACCAAGCATGGGGCACGTCCAGCACCGTCACGGGCGCGCTGCGCTGCAGCACCTCGACGATCGGCTGGAAGGAGCCGCGTTCGAGATCGTAGGCGCGATCCAGCATGGAGGGGGCGGCCAGCAGCGACAGGTGATCCGAGCATTTCGTCAAAAGGCGGTCGAGGAAGACCTCGTCGAGCCGTTCCGGCGCGCTGATCGCTTCGGAAATACCCTGCGGCGGATCCTGATCGAAGTCGATATTGGCGGTGCCATAGGGCAGGTCGAGATCGGCAAGGATGACCTCGGTCTGAAACAGGTTGGAAATGTCGAAGGCGCAATTATGCGCGATCGTCGAGGAGCCGCAGCCGCCCTTGGCGCCGATGAAGGCGACGGTGCGGCCGAGCGGCTCGGCCTCCGGATCGATGAAGATCGCCGCCATGGCGTTCAGCACCTCGGCCATGCCGACGGGTCCGACCATATATTCGGAAATGCCGTTGCGGATGAGGTCGCGATAAAGCGGGATGTCGTTGTAGCGGCCGACGATGACGACCTTGGTGCTGGGATCGCAGACTTGGGCGAGCGGGGCAAGCTCGTCCATGATGCCGCCTGGCTCGGTTGCGGTTTCCAGGATCAGTAGGTTGGGCGTTGGCGCCGAGGCGAACATGTTGGCGGCGGCTGCTATGCTGGCGCTCGATATGCGCAGGCTTACCTTGGCCATGCGGCGGTCCTGGCCACAGCGCTCCATGGTGCGCAGCATCGCCTCGCTTTCGCAGAAGGCATGCACAGAGATGCGCGGCAGCGGGCGCACGGTCTCCAGATCAGTTGGCCGGACCGCCTCGTCCGCCATTCCGTCGTCGGCACGCTCAATGGTGTAGTCTACTGTGCTCATCGTCATGCCCGTTCCTGGTATCCGGCGGACCGGTGGGAGTGGTTTCGCGTACCTGCCGTCAGAAATCCGGTTGGCCGTTCTTGCGATAGTCCTGAATCACCACATTGCGTTGCTCGGCGTCGATCGCGCTCATGCCGCGCGGCTGGACGAGATCCATCGGATTGGCGATCTGGGCGGCGAGATTGGCCTGCGTCGCGCAGCCGAAATTGTGGTAGTTCTTGTTTTCCATCGTGTTTTCGACGAGATCCTCCGGCCATTCGCCACAGGGACCTGCCTTGGCGGTGATGGCGAAGAAGGCAAGCCGGATCGGCGCGTTCGGGCCATAGGCGGCGGCGTCATAGGCCGTCTCGATCAGCATGTCGCGCTTGACCCCGGCCGCAATGAGGGTCGCGCGGATTTCCTTGCGCATATGGTCGGCCGTCGCCGCATTGGCCGAGCCGCGCGGCAGCATGATCTGCACGGCGCTACGCGATTTTGCGGCGTGGTCGGAGGCGAAGCCGCGGATGTTGTCGCGAACGCCCGTCGTCAGCGCCCGGTCGCCAGTGGCGATCGGGATGTCGAGCGTCTGGGCGTCCTCGGTCAGCACGATCGGGTGGCGCGTGCGGTAGTCGTCCGGGATCGAGCCGGTGGCGTTGCGGTCCGGCTTCGTGCCGCAGCCGGAAAGGGCGGCGGCTGACAGGACGAGGGTAGCGGCGAGCGCGATGCGCATCGGGCGGCTCCTTGCGGAAGGACGGAAGTTCTGGATCGTTTCGCTCATGGACCTGCCCGTCATTTGTAGATGAAGCCGATGGAGCCGTGATAGCTGCCTGCGGGCATCGCATCTTCCTTGCGGCCGTAGACCTTGTTCACCTTGCCGAGGAAGAAGCTCGCAGCGTCGTTGGTCGCATTGAAATTGTCGTCGGGACGCGACAGCGCGGTGCGCGCGACCGGCCGCACGAGATAGGGCGTGGCGATGATCACCATTTCCGTCTCGTTGCGCACGAAGTCCTTGGACCGGAACAGCGTGCCGAAGATCGGGATTTTCGACAGGCCCGGAAGACCCGACATCGCCTGACGGATATCGTCCTTGACGAGGCCGGCAATCACGATGGAGCCACCGGACGGCAGCTCGACGCTGGTCGTCGCCTCGCGCCGGCGGATGCCGAGCACCGTCATGCCGGGAATGCTGCTGGTGCCGCCCCAGGTCGCGGATCCCTCGAAGGTCGGTTCCGATACTTCCGTCTGAACACGCAGGCTGATCCGCCCCGGTGAAAGGACGACCGGCCGGAAATTCAAACGGATGCCGTATTCGACTTCATCGATGGTACGCTTGACCGTGGTGTCATTGTTGTCGTCCTTGGCGATTTCCTGTTCCGTGGGGATACGGAAGTCGCCGCCGACATAGAATTTGGCCTCTTCGCCGGAGATCGCGGTGAGGCTCGGTTCGGCCAGCGTGCGCATGACACCAGCCTGCTCCATGGCACTGACATAGCTTGCCAGGTTCAGTCCGCCAACGCTGCCGGTGAGGGCGCCGTTGGACACCCAATCGGCGGCACCGCCGAGATTGGTCGGATTGCGGAAGGAAATGCCGCCCGACGAGCCCTGCACGGAGCCGTTGAAGCCGAGCTGCTTGAGCACCTGCCGGCTGACTTCCGCAACCGTCACCTTGAGGGTGACTTGGTCTTCGCCGTCGATCTTCAGCATGTTGACGACCTGCGAGCGCTGGCGGTCTTCGCCGAAGATCGCGGCGTCGCCGTTGTTGCCCTGGGCCGTGATGTTGCGCGTGGTCGCCTCGCCGCCCTTCAGGAAGATTTCGGCCAGCCGCGTCGCCTGGGCGGCATCCTGCGGCGTGCGCACCGTGCCGTTCAGCACGATGTTGTCGGAGATGATTTCGACTTGAATGTCGGAATCCGGAATGAAGCGGCGCAGGTTCGCCTGCAGCCCATCGATGTCGCGCTCGACGGTGAGGTCGATACTGACGATTTCCTCGCCACCAGGCCCGAAGATGAAGATGTTGGTCTGGCCGACTTCCTTGCCGAACAGATAGATGCGGCGCGAACTGCGCGTCACGGCATCGGCCTTGATGGGGTCTGCGACGAGAATGTCGTGCGCATCCGACGGCAGGTCCACCACGATCGCCTTGTTGAGACCGAGCTTGACGGCCTTGCGGGCGCCGGGGCCGCTCTCGCTGATGCGGATGACAGAGGCGGTCGCCGCCTCGGCGGTTGCGACGGGAGCAAGCGGAAAGCCTGACAAGGCGAGGCAAACGCTCAGCCCGCCGGCAACAGAAGCCCGAAAAGTCTTAGCAAGTCCAAACACGGTCAGCTCCTGGTCATTGCTTGGCGGCATTCGTGCCGTTGACGATTTCGCCGCTTTTGATCACCGTGACGAGCGGCACGCCGTCACCGCCGGAAAGCAAGTAATCGGCGGCAATCGTATCGGGTTCCTGGGCATCGGCGACGCTGCGCAGCGCCAGCTGCAGCCGCTCGGCCATCTGCTGGGCGACGGTGATCACCTTGGTCTGGTCCGGCGTCAGTTCCAGCGTGGCGGTGGTGCCAATGGCCGATTTCGAGCCGTCGGGATTTTCCTGTATCTGCTGGTCGATGGCGAGCACACGCACATTCGACAACACGGTCTCCGTCAGGAACGAGCCGATGTCGGTCTTGCGCACCATGATGACATCAACGCGGTCGTTCGGCAGGATGAAACCGCCGGCGCCTGTCGCAACGGAGATTTCGGTGGCGACCGCCCGTTTGCCGGCTGGCAACAGCGAAGACATGATGCGATTGCTCGAATCCGCGATCTTTTCCTGGCGGATCGGCTCGCCATCGAAGATCGGCATGCGGGCGATGGCGCCGTCGAGGCTTTCCATCGCATCCGGCCGGTTCTGATCGGTGATGAAACCTTCGACGACGGAGGCCTGGGGCCATTCCGCCCAGCTGAGCGAATCGGGCTTGAGGCGTGAGCCGACCGGCAGGCTTTCGCGTGCGACAAGAACGTTGACGGTCGGTTCCCGCTCGATGACGGGATCGCCCTGGACGATGGTCGCCTTGCCGCCGCGGGCGACCTGCAGCGCAAGGAGCCCCGCGACGCCGGCGGAGACGACGGCCACTGCCAGAATGATGATTCGCGCCGGTCTCATATGGATTCCCTGGGGCTGCGGACACTTCTATCCACCCACATTGACCGGCAATGGTATAATTATGGTTAATAAGGACCTTACGGGTATGGTTAACGTCCAACTAACGGGGTCGCCGAGGACATTGCCTTAGGCCAAAAAAACAAAACCGGGAGGCAGGGCCATCCCGGTCAATCCGTTTCCTCTTTAAGGAATGGCTGTCAGCCGAGAGCGGCGAGCATCAGCGGCGAGGAGGGATAGGCGGCAAAGGCCGCGGCTCCGATCGCAATACCGTAGGGCACCTTGTTGCCGGAAAGGATATGCGTAGGAACGGGCAAGCCGGCGGCGTAGATCTGGGTGCTTTTGCCTCTCAGCATCACGATCGCGACAGTGAGAAGCCCACCGAAGAACGATACCAAGATGATGTATTCAAGAAGCGAGGCAGTGAAGCCGAACCAGACGGCGCTCGCCGACAGTACCTTCACGTCGCCGCCACCCATGACATTGAGCGCGAAGAGCGCGAAGCCGATCGAAAAAACAAGCAGGCCGGCACCGAGATGTATCGCGATCTCGTTGAGACCGAGGCCAGTAAGCGGGGCGGCGAGGAGGAAGGCGCCAAGCAGAATGGCCGAGACCCGGTTGGGAATGGTCATCGTGAAGAGGTCGGAAAATGCTGCGACTGCAAGACAGAACGGAAAGATCACGAAGATCAGAGCCTGTGTCACGCGACGTCCTCCTCCCAGCCGGTCTGGCTGCGATCGGTGAAATCCTGGAATGAAGAAGCCGCCCTCCGAGGATGGCGGCTTCCGTTTCGAAACGTCCCGAACGGATCTTAGTTCTGGGATTCCGTCAGCCGGTCGTTCAGGAAGTTGAACTGGGCGTTCAGGCCACTACCGAGGGCGGTTGCGCCGCCGATGAGGGCAACGGAAATCAGGGCTGCGATCAGGCCGTATTCAATGGCGGTTGCGCCAGATTCGTCCTTCATAAGGCGAGCAAAAATCTTGGTCATGGTATTCTCCTAGCTCCACGAGTGTTGGTTCAGCACGTCCGCCAACTGTTTCCGTTGTTCGGATGACTGCAACCTAGCGTCGGGCGATTGCTATCGACTTAAGGAAGTCGGTTAATTTTTTCTCTATCTTCTGCTCCCGGAAATAGGGTGTCAAAAGTGTTAATCTTCTTGCGCGCGTATTCTGCGCAATTGAAATGTCTGCCTCGGGACAGTGTGCCATCCTGCGGCATCTCGCCTTAAGTCTTCATTCACCATTCCCGGCGATGCTGTTCAGGTATTCTTGCCGGGATGAGTGATTATGGGACGCGACTGGAACTTTGCCGCGAGGGCCGGAAGGCTTGTGACGGGCGCTTGTATTGTGCTGCCGATGGCCGGTGCGGCCGTCGCGGAGGAGCCCTTCATGCGCGTCTACATGGATCATGCGCGCGTCCTCCGCTTGGATCGGCCGGTCAGCAAGGTGATCGTTGGCAATGCCAAGGTGGCTGATGCGACGGTGGCCGATGCCAAGACGATCGTGCTGACGGGCCGCAGCTTCGGCACCACCAACATTGTTCTGCTCGACGCCGATGGCAACGCAATTGTCGATGAACGGATTCTGGTATCGATCGATGAAGGCAACACCGTGCGCGTTTTCCGTCAGACGGAGCGGTCCGTACTTTCCTGCACACCCAATTGCGAAGAGCATGCCAGCAGCGATCAGACGGGCGGCTGACGGGGTGTGCCGCTTCGGTTGGCCAGAAGCGGGAAACCGTTCAATTCCTCGCATGCGTACACACGAAAAATAAAGGATCGGCGGTCTAGTCTCTTCCCATCCAGCATATGGGAATGGATCGCGATGATGCTCGATCATACGACAGACACTCGATGGCGGTCGATGAAAGACCTGTTCCGTCGCTTCCTCGTTCGGCGCGACGGTGCGACGGCGATCGAATTCGCGGTGCTCAGTTTGCCGTTCTTCCTGATCGTCATTGCCTCTATCGAGACGTTCATTGCTTTCTCGGCCGAGCAACTCCTCGCCAATGCCACGGAGACGATGGCCCGCAAGATCCGCACCGGCGAAATTACCTACAAGCTCGGCAAGGCCGGCACGGATAAGACGCCGGCTCAGTTTCGCAAACTTTTTTGCGACGAGATCGCGCTACTGATGACCTGCTCGGCCAACGAACTAGAGACGCCGGACAAGCTCTATATCGACGTGCGCACCTTCGCGAAGTTCACGGATATCCCGAAAACGATCCCATATAGCGGTACGGATCTGAACATCAACGATTTCAAGTTCGCACCCGGCGGCAGCAAGTCGATCAACATCGTCAGAGCCTATTATCGATGGGATATCGTCACGGACCTCGTTCGTCCCTTTCTCTCGAACATCAGGTCAGCGGACGGCTCGCGGCAGAACTATCTGATGGTCGCGAGCGTCGTGATCCAGAACGAGGCTTACTAGAGATGGGAAGTCTGGTCTTGTGTAGGGATGTCATCCGCAACGAAAAGCCGGTCAAGGGGGGCGTGATATGTCAATTGCGCCGCCTGATCACGGATCGCCGCGGGGTCGGCGCCATCGAGTTTGCGATCGCCGCTCCGCTGCTGATCATGTTCTATGTCTGCGCTTTCGAGATTTCCGTTGCCGTGACCGTTTCGCGCAAGGTCAACCGCGCTTCTGCGACGGTGTCCGACCTTCTCACGCAGAACCAGAGCACGAACAAGGCGACGCTCGATACGATGAAGACGGTCACGAAGACCGTGATCGCACCCTTCTCTGAGGACGGTTATTCGCTGAAGATTACCGGCATTGCTGTTGCTGCGGATGGTAAGGCGACGGTTGCCTGGTCCCGGGACCAGAATGCACAGCAGCCCTATGCAACCGGCCTGGTCGTGACGCTGCCTTCGACGCTGGAGGCCAAGAGCACTTTCATCGTGCGCACGGAACTGACCGTGCCTTACAAATTGCTCTCGATGATGCCCAGCCTTGCCTCTTCCTTCAATCAGATCAATCTTTCCAAGACGAGCTATTTCCGCCAGCGTAGCGGCGAAAAGATTACATGCGCCGACTGCTGACGACGGATCATCGCGCGATTTTTTCTTGAACCCCTCTTGCCGCCCGTGCCATGTCTTCCGGTTCATTCCCGTCGCTCCGAGAGGGAATGCGGACAGACGGCAGGTGATAGATGGCGCGAGCCTTTCTCTTCGTTCTCGACAGTTTTGGCATCGGTGGTGGACCGGATGCGGCGGCCTTCGGCGATCTCGGTGCGGATACGCTCGGCCATATCGCGGAATTCTGCGCGGCCGGCGTTGCCGACAGGCCGGGCCTGAGGCAGGGCCCGCTGAAGCTGCCCAACATGTCGGCGCTCGGCCTGCTGCATGCCGCCCGCGCGGCGACCGGCCGTTTTCCCGAGGGCATGGACGTGCCGCCGCGCGTCTTCGGCTATCACGGAGCGGCGAGCGAGGTCTCGAACGGCAAGGACACGCCGTCGGGCCATTGGGAGATCGCCGGCACGCCCGTCTCCTTCGACTGGGGCTATTTCCCGTCGGAAGGCGACGCCTTCGAACCCGAGTTGGTGGAAGCGATCTGCGCCGCCGGCAAGGTGCCCGGCATTCTCGGCAATTGCCACGCTTCCGGCACGGATATCATCGCCCGGCACGGACAGGAGCACAGACGCAGCGGCAAGCCGATCTGCTACACCTCCTCCGACAGCGTCTTCCAGATCGCCGCGCATGAAGGCACGTTCGGCCTCGACTGCCTGCTTTCCTTCTGCGAGACCGTGCGAAAAATCCTCGATGAGCGCCCGGGCGGGCGCATCGGCCGCGTGATCGCGCGGCCTTTCATCGGCGAGACGCCCGAGACCTTCGAGCGCACCGGTAACCGGCGCGACTATTCCGTGCTGCCGCCGGAACCGACCTTGCTCGACCGGCTGACGGAGGCTGGCCGCACGGTGCATGCCGTCGGCAAGATCGGCGATATCTTCGCGCATCAGGGTATCGGCACGCTCACCAAGGCGAACGGCAATATGGCGCTGTTCGACGCGACGCTTAGCGTCATGGATGAGGCCAAGGACGGCGATCTCGTCTTCACCAATTTCGTCGATTTCGACATGCTCTACGGCCACCGCCGCGATGTCGCTGGCTATGCCGCGGCGCTCGAAGCCTTCGACCGGCGCCTGCCGGAGGTGGACCGCAAGCTGAAGCCGGGCGATATCGTCATCCTCACCGCCGACCACGGTTGCGATCCGACCTGGCGCGGCACGGACCACACGCGCGAGCGCGTGCCGATCCTGAGCTTCGGGCCGGGCCTGCGCTCGCGCCTCATCGAAACCCGCACGACCTTCGCCGATATCGGCGAAACCGTTGCTCGCCATCTCGGCATCGCGCCCGGCCCGCACGGAAGGAGCTTCTTGTGACGAAGACCATTCCCAAGGCTGAGCTGCACTGCCATATCGAAGGCGCGACCTCGCCGGCGCTCGCTGTCGCCCAGGCGAAACGCTACGGCATCGACACGTCCTCCTTCATTAAGGACGGCCAATATTCCTGGCAGGATTTCACCAGCTTCGTGCAGAGCTACGACGCGACCGCCAATCTCTTCCGCACGGAGGAGGATTATGCGCTGCTCGCCGAGACCTATCTGACCGAGATCGCCGAGGCCGGCGCCATCTACAGCGAGCTGATCGCCTCGCCCGACCAGGGCGATGCCGTGGGCATCGGCGCGGATGCCTATATGCGCGGGCTTGCCGAGGGCGCCGAGCGCGCCAAGGCAAAGACCGGCATCGAGACGCGCCTGTTGGTTGTCGGTATCCGCCATTTCGGCCCCGAGCGGGTGGTGAAGGCGGCGGAATATGCCGCGCGCCGGCCGCATCCGCTGATCACGGGCTTCAATCTTGCGGGCGAGGAGCGCATGCATCGCGTCGCCGATTTCACCCGCGCCTTCGACATTGCGCGCGATGCCGGCCTCGGCATCACCATTCATGCCGGCGAACTCTCCGGCGCCTTCAGCGTGCGCGATGCGCTCGATCATGTCAGGCCGTCGCGCATCAGCCACGGCGTGCGCGCCATCGAGGATGCCGATCTCGTGAAACGTCTGGCGGATGAGGGCACGGTGCTGGAAGTCTGCCCCGGTTCGAATGTGGCATTGAGCGTTTTCAAGGATTTCGAGAGCCATCCGTTGCGCGCGCTCCACGCGGCCGGCGTGCGCGTCACGCTCAATTCCGATGATCCGCCGTTCTTCCATACCTCGCTTGCCCGTGAATACGAGGTTGCCTCGACCGTGATGGGCTTCAGCGACGCCGACATCCTCGGCATGACGCGCACCGCCATCGAGGCGGCTTTCGTCGACGAGCCGACGCGGCAGAAACTGCTGGCCAAGCTCTGAGACACAAGCCGACTGTGGGGATGTTGCCCGCGGCCGGCTGTCTTCTCTTGCAGGTCCCGGCCGTTCCGTGGAAGAAGTACGCACTTACTTACTTTCGGAAGGTTGGCCATGGACGGCGTTACAGTCATCAATCACCCGCTCGTGCAGCACAAGCTGACCATCATGCGCAAGGAGGAGACGTCCACCGGCAGTTTCCGCCGCCTGCTGCGTGAAATCTCCACGCTGCTTTGCTACGAAGTCACGCGCGATCTTGAGCTGACGACCGCGCGCATCAAGACGCCGCTCGAGGAGATCGACGCGCCTGTTCTCGAAGGCAAGAAGCTGGTTTTCGCCTCGATCCTGCGCGCCGGCAACGGCCTGCTCGAAGGCATGCTGGAGCTGGTGCCGTCCGCCCGCGTCTCGCATATCGGCGTTTACCGCGATCACGAGACGCTGGAGGCCGTCGAATACTTCTTCAAGGCGCCCGACAGCATTGACGAACGCCTCGTCATCGTCGTCGATCCGATGCTGGCGACCGGCAATTCGGCGATCGCCGCGATCGACACGCTGAAGAGCCGCGGCGCGACGAACATCCGCTTCCTCTGCCTGCTGGCCGCCCCTGAGGGCATCAAGAGTTTCCGCGCGCATCATCCGGACGTGCCGGTCTATACGGCCTCCATTGATCGCCAGCTCAACGAGAAGGGCTATATCGTGCCCGGCCTCGGCGATGCCGGCGACCGCATGTACGGCACGAAGTGAGCCGTTAACCGGCTGTTCACCAAGCGAAGCGAAGATCGTGGAGAGGGGCTCCGTCGAGCGCCCCTTTTGCCGTCCGTTAGCCGGAGGCGTGTTATTTCGGGACAAATCCTTCCGGAGATTTGTCCATGTTCGTTCGCAGCCTCGTTTTTCTCGTCGGCTCCGTTGTCGTTGCCGCCACCGTCGTGCCCGGTGTTGCGACCCGCTATCTCGAGGGAACGAACAGCAAGACGCCGGAAGCGACGGTCGAAAAGGCTTCCGTGCCGGCGGGCCAGGATGCCGCGCGCTACACGGGCAATCGCAGCGCCGTGATCGACGCCGATGCCAATGGCCATTTCACAGGCCTGTTCTCCATCAATGGCCGCAAGGAAGAGGGCCTCGTCGATACGGGCGCCAGCATGATCGCGCTCAATGTCACGACCGCTCAGCGGCTCGGCATCGACAAGGCCAGCCTCAATTTCCGCTATGCCGTGGATACGGCCAACGGCCGGGCGCGCGCGGCCTATGTCAAGCTCGACAAGGTCGAGATCGGGCCGATCAAGGTCGAGAATGTCGGCGCCATGGTGATGGACGACAAGGCCCTGTCGGGCACGCTGATCGGCATGAGCTTTTTGAAGGGCCTCGCCTCCTACAAGGTCGAGGACGGCCGCCTGCATCTCACGCGCTGATGCGCGTCAGGATATCCGGCGACAAGGCTGGAGCCTCCGGCGCAATTGCGTAGAGCGCCGCAAGCCGCTCCGTCGCCCGTGCTGCATCGTCCGCATGGGCGGCATGCACGCGGCCGATCTCGTCACCCTTTTCCACCTTGCTACCAAGCGGTAGAAGTCGGTCGAAGCCGACGCGATGGTCGATTGCATCGTCCTGCCGACTGCGCCCGCCGCCAAGCTCGATGACGGCAAGGCCGACGCCGCGCGTATCGCAGGCGCTGAGATACCCGGCCTGCGCGGCTATGACCGAGCGAATGACCGGTGCCGGCTGGAGATAGGTTCCCGATCTCTCGACAATATCGGCGGGGCCGCCGAGCGCGTGCACCATGCGGCCGAAAACCTCGGCAGCCGCACCGCTGGAAAGGGCCTGTGCCGCCTGCATTTCGGCAGCCGGTTTGTTTGGTTCCAAACCCGACACCACCAGCATCTCGGCTGCGAAAGAGAGCACGACGCGTTCCAGCCGCGAGCCGGCCTTTTCGCCCTTCAGGAAGGCGATGCAATTGGCGATCTCGACGGCATTGCCGGCGGCGTCGGCCAGCGGCTGGTTCATGTCGGTGATGAGGGCGGAGGTTGTCACCCCCGCACCGTTCGCCACCTCGACCAGCGAGCGGGCAAGCGTCTCGGCCTCCGCCGCATCCGTCATGAAGGCGCCGTTGCCGACCTTCACATCCAGCACGAGGGATTGCAGACCGGCGGCGAGTTTCTTGGAGAGAATGGAGGCGGTGATCAGCGGCACGGAATCGACCGTCGCCGTCACGTCGCGGATCGCATAGATGCGCTTGTCGGCGGGGGCGAGTGCGGTGGTCTGGCCGATGATCGCGCAGCCGACATCCTTCACCGTGCGGCGGAAGAGTTCGGCCGAGGGCATGATCGTATAGCCGGGGATGGATTCCAGCTTGTCCAGCGTGCCGCCGGTATGGCCGAGGCCACGCCCCGAGATCATCGGCACGGCAAGGCCGCAGGCCGCCGCGACCGGCGCCAGCATCAGCGAGACATTGTCACCCACGCCGCCGGTCGAATGTTTATCGGCGATCGGCCGGTCGATATCCGACCAGTCGAGCACATCGCCGGAATCGCGCATGGCAAGCGTCAGCGCCACCGTCTCGTCGCGCGCCATGCCATTGAACCAGATAGCCATGGCAAGGGCCGCCACCTGGCCTTCGGAGACGCTGCCATCCGTCACGCCGGCGATGAAGCGGGCGATCTCCTCACGGGTGAGGGGCTCGCCGCTGCGCTTGCGGAGGATCGTCTCCTGCGGCAGCATTGGTCAGTAGCTCGCGGGCGCAGACGGCGCGGCCTGGCCGCCGAGCACGGAGAGGATATCGCCGAGCAGGCCCGAGGCGCCGAAGCGGAAGGTTTTGGGCGTAGCCCGGCCCTCGCCGAGGATCTTGGCGGCGAGCGCGAGATAGTCGGCGGCATCGCCCACCGTGCGCACCCCGCCGGCCGGCTTGAAGCCGACAGGCTTGCCGCTGGCCTTGATGGCATTCAGCATGATCTCGGCGGCCGGCAGCGTGGCGTTGACGGAAACCTTGCCGGTCGAGGTCTTGATGAAATCCGTGCCGGCGGCAATCGCAAGGTCTGCGGCCTCGCGGATCAGTGCGGGGTCCTTGAGTTCGCCGGTTTCAAGAATGGTCTTGAGACGGACGGGCGGCGCGCAGGCAGCCTTGACGGCTTCGACCATCTCCGTCACGGCGCCTTCGTCGCCGGCGATGAAATCGCGGTAGGGAATGACGAGGTCGATCTCATCGGCGCCGTCGGCGATCGCCTGTTTCGTTTCGGCAATCACTTCGGCAACCGTCAGGTCGCCGGCGGGGAAGTTGACGACGGTCGCGATCTTCACCGCATGGCCCTTGCCGAGGATGCTGCGGGCCTGCGCGACGAATCGCGGCCAGATGCAGATGGCGGCGGTCGTGCCGAAGGGCGTCTGGGCCTGCGCGCAGAGCTTTTCGATGGCCGCGGCGTCGCACGTGTCGGTGAGGTCGGTCAGGTCGAGCAGCGAGAGCGCCTTCTGCGCGGTGTCCTTAAGCATGGTCGTTGCCTCCGCCCGCGATCATTTCGGCGAGGATGGCGGCAAGCCGCTTTCCGCCGATCGGGGCCATGTCCTTGGTTTCATGATGGCTGAGTTCGCCGCCCGTCATGCCGGCGCCGAAATTGGTGATGACGGAGGCGGCCGCGACCTTCAGGCCGAGATGGCGGGCGATCAGCACTTCCGGCACGGTCGACATGCCCACGGCATCCGCGCCGAAGACCCGCGCCATGCGGATTTCCGCCGGCGTCTCGAAGCTCGGGCCGGAGAACCACATATAGACGCCCGACGACAGCGGGATCTCGAGTTTCTGGGCAGCCGCTTCCATGCGTGCGGCAAGCTCCGCATCATAGGCATTGGTCATGCCGACGAAGCGGTCGTCGCTGTCCAGCCCGATCAGCGGATTGGTGCCGGAAAAATTGATGTGGTCGGAAATGCGCATCACCGAGCCGGGCGGCATGTCCTCGCGCAGGGAGCCAGCCGAGTTGGTGAGGATCAGCGATGTCACGCCAAGCCCCTTCAGCACCTCGATCGGCGCGCGCATCGCGTTCGCATCGCCGCTCTCATAGTAGTGCACGCGGCCGGACAGCATGATGACGGGCACCGCGCCGAGATAGCCGATGACGAGTTCGCCGGCATGGCCCGAGACAGAGCTGACCGGAAAGCTTGGCAGATCGGCATAGGGAATACGCAGCGGGTTCTGCACGGCCTCCACAAGGGAGCCCAGGCCGGAGCCGAGCACGATGCCGTAGCGCGGCAGCACACCGGCGAGGCGGGAGATCAGGAAGTCCGTGGTCTGAACGCTCATCCGAGGATATCCGTCGCGAAGCTGTGCGGCAGAAGTTCGTCCATGGTCATGGTCTTCTTCACGCCGGTCTCGTCGCACAGATAGATCGGCGTCTTGGCGGTGGCAAATTCGGCGATCTTCTGCCGGCAGCCGCCGCAGGGCGGGCAGAGCGGCAGCTTTTCGGCGATGACAGCCATTTCGACGATCTTCTTGTTGCCGGCCATGATCATGTGGCTGATCGCGGTCGGTTCGGCGCACCAGCCCTGCGGAAAGGACAGGTTTTCGATATTGGCGCCGGCATAGATTTTTCCGTCCTCGGCGCGGATCGCCGCGCCGACAGGGAATTTGGAGTAGGGCGCATGCGCAAAGGCCATCGCCGCGCGCGCCGCCTCGAAGAGATCGTGGGACATCGTTTATCGCTCCTTGACGTAGGGCACGCCGCCGGCCTTCGGCGGAATGGCCTTACCGATGAAGCCTGCTAGCAGGATCACGGTGAGGATATAGGGCAGGGCCTGCATCAGCTGGACCGGCACTTTGCCGATCAGCGGGAAGGCAAAGCCCTGGTAGCGGATGGCGAAGGCATCGAGGAAACCGAAGAGCAGGCAGGCGAAGAGAATGTTCTTCGGCCGCCATTTGGCGAAGATGAGGGCGGCGAGCGCGATATAGCCCTTTCCCGCCGTCATGCCCTTGGTGAAACCGGCGCCGGCTGAAAGCGAGAGATAGGCGCCCGCGATGCCGCAGAGAATGCCGCAGCAGATGACGGCGCGGTAGCGCAGCCAGATCACCGAGATGCCGGCGGTATCGACCGCGCCCGGATTTTCACCGACGGCGCGAAGGCGCAGGCCGAAGCGCGTGCGGTAGAGGATCCACCAGCTCGCCGGCACCATCAGGAAGGCGAGATAGGTCAGCGGCGAATGACCCGACAGCAGGCCGGAATAGATTGGACCGAGGATCGGCACGTCGCGCAGGGCATCGGCAAAGGGCAAATGGATCGTGCCGAAGCGGCCGTCTTCCGACAGAGCCGGCGTGCGGCCGCCCTGCTTGAACCAGGCTTCGCCGAGAATGACGGTGGAGCCGGCGACCACGAAGTTGATGGCGACGCCCGAGACGATCTGGCTGCCGCGCTGGGTGATCGAGGCATAGCCATGCACCAGCGATAGCAGCACGGAGACGACGATCGCGGCCAGCAGGCCCATATAGACCGACTGGGTGATGTAGGCGACGCAGCCGGCGGCGAAGGCAGCGCCCAGCATCTTGCCCTCGAGACCGATGTCGAAGACGCCGGCCCGTTCGGTGAAAAGGCCGGCAAGGGCGGCGAGGATCAGCGGGGTCGAGACGCGGACGGTCGATTGCGCGAGTTCGATGAAGACCTGAAAGAAATCCATGGATCAGGCTCCCTTGGTGGCGGCAACGTCGCGCGCCTTCGGCGAAAGACCGATGACGAGACGGGTGATGGCGGGGCGGAACATGTGTTCGAGCGCGCCGGCAAAGAGGATCACCAGACCCTGGATGATGACGATCATGTCGCGCGAGATGGAGGGCATCTCGAAGGAGATTTCCGCGCCGCCCTGATAGAGCATGCCGAACAGCAGTGCGGCGGGAATGATGCCGGCCGGATGCGAGCGGCCCATCAGCGCCACGGCGATGCCGACGAAGCCTGCGCCCTGCACGAATTCCAGCTGCATGCGGAACTGCTCGCCCATGATCGGGTTCAGCGCCATCATGCCGGCGAGACCGCCCGAGATCATCATGGTGATGACGATGATCTTGGCTTCCTTGATGCCGGCATAGCGTGCGGCGGCGGGGCTGTGGCCCATCGTGCGCATCTCGTAGCCGAGCTTGGTGCGCCAGATCAGCACCCAGACGCCGAAAGCGGCGACGAGCGCCAGCAGGAAGGAGATGTTGAAGGGTGCATTGCCGACGGAAAGGCCGAAGATCGACATGAGCCAGTCGAGCTTGGGCAGCTGGCCGCCGGCATCAAAGGTGCGGGTTTCCAGCGACATCGAGCCGAGCGGCTTGAACACCTTGTTGAGCAGGTAGTTCATCAGGCTGGCGGCAATGAAGTTGAACATGATCGTCGTGATGACGATATGGCTGCCGCGCTTGGCCTGCAGCCAGCCGGGGATCATCGCCCAGAGCGCGCCGAAGAAGGCAGCGCCGACAATGGCGATCGGGAAGACGAGATACCAGGGTAGCGTCCGATCGAGCGCCAGGCAGGCGAGCGCCACGCCTATGCCGCCGACATAGGCCTGGCCCTCGCCGCCGATGTTGAAAAGGCCGGCATGGAAGGCGACGGCCACCGCAAGGCCGGTGAAGATGAAGGTCGTCGTGTAGTAGAGCGTGAAGCCGATATATTCGCCCCGGCCGAAGGCGCCGTTGATCATGTGATAGGCGGCTTCCAACGGGCTTTCGCCGACGATCAGCACGACGAGGCCGGAAATCAGGAAGGCGACGGCGAGGTTGACCAGCGGGATCAGGCCATATTCGGCCCAGGCCGGCAGTTTTGCATAGGGAACACTCATTCCGCGGCCTCCTTCGGGCCTTCCACACCGGCCATCAGCAGACCAAGTTCACCTTCGGTGGCGTCCGGGGCGCGCTCGCCGACGACGCGGCCGGCAAACATCACGAGAATACGGTCGGAGAGCGCCCTGATCTCGTCGAGTTCGACGGAAACGAGCAGCACCGCCTTGCCCTGGTCGCGCATCTCGATGATGCGCCGGTGGATGAATTCGATGGCGCCGACATCGACGCCGCGCGTCGGCTGGCCGATGATCAGCACGTCGGGATTGCGTTCCATCTCGCGCGCCAGGACGATCTTCTGCTGGTTGCCGCCGGAGAAATTGGCGGTCTTCAGCCGCGGGTTCGGCGGGCGGATGTCGTAGGCCGCGATCTTCTCCTCGGCCTCGGCCCTGATGGCGTCGATGTCGAGGGTGAAACCCTTCCGGTATTTCGGATCGTCGTGATAGCCGAGGATGGCGTTCTCGCTCTCCTCGAATTTCAGGACCAGGCCGACATGGTGGCGGTCTTCGGGCACATGGGCGAGGCCGCATTTGCGCAGCTCCGCCGGGTCGGCATTGCCGGTCACATCGACGGGGCGGCCATTGAGCAGCACCATGCCGGACTTGGCGCGGCGGATACCGGAAATCGCTTCGAGCAGCTCCGACTGGCCATTACCGGCGACACCGGCAATGCCGACGATCTCGCCGGCCCTGAGGTCAAAGGACACGTCGTCCACCATGGTCACGCCGCGGCTGTCGCGCACCGTGAGGTTCTTGACCGAAAGCTTGACGTCGGCGGGCTTGGCTTCGCCCTTTTCGACGCGTAGCAATACCCGGCGGCCGACCATCAGCTCGGCCAGTTCCTCGACGGAGGTTTCGCTCGTCGTGCGCGTCGCCACCATCTCGCCGCGGCGCATGACGGAGACCTCGTCGGTGATCGCCATGATCTCGCGCAGCTTGTGGGTGATAAGCAGAACGGTTTTGCCCTGGTCCTTCAGCTGGCCGAGAATGCGGAACAGGTGATCGGCCTCAGCCGGTGTCAACACGCCCGTCGGCTCGTCGAGAATGAGGATATCGGCCTTGCGATAGAGCGCCTTCAGGATTTCGACGCGCTGCTGGATACCGACGGGCAGTTCCTCGATCACGGCGTCCGGATCGACTTCCAGCGCATATTCCTTTTCGAGCCGCTTCAGCTCGGCGCGCGCCTTAGTGATGCCGGCGTTCAGAATCTGGCTTTCCTCTGCGCCGAGCATGATGTTCTCAAGCACGGTAAAATTTTCGACCAGCATAAAGTGCTGGTGCACCATGCCGATGCCGGCGGCGATCGCCGCATTGGGATCGCGGATATTGACCTTTTGCCCGTTGATCAGGATGTCGCCGTGGTCGGCCTGGTAGAAGCCGTAGAGGATCGACATGAGGGTAGATTTGCCGGCGCCGTTTTCGCCGATGATACCGTGAATGGTGCCTTTGCGGACCTTCAGGTTGATGTTCCGGTTGGCGTGGACGAGGCCGAAGCTCTTGTCGATGCCCTTCAGTTCGATTGCCAGTTCGCTCATGACGATCCACTCTTACGGGGATTTAGGGCCAGCGGGCCGTTTTTCGGCCTGCCGGGTCGTAGTCTTGTTGCTTCCGCAGCACTTGTCCAGCCCGATTGCGGGCCGGGAGCTCCGCCGCTATAGGTCGGGCCTGCCGCACGAAGCGACGAGGACAGCCATGACCGATCTGCCTGAAGAGACCGACGCCGAGCGCATTGCCCGCCTGGAAGAGCATGTCGCCCATCAGGCCGTTACGATCGAGGAACTCTCCGACCAGCTCGCCGAGCAGTGGCGTGTGGTCGAGCAGGTCCGGACGAAGCTCGACCGGCTGAGGGAGCGGTTTCTGATGCTGGAAGAAGGGTCTCGCGAAGCCCCGGCCATCACCCGCCCGCCGCATTACTGAGCCAACAGCGCCGCAGCGGATCGTTCGACAAAGGGGAAAGCCCGAAAACGGAATCGGCCCGTCTGCTTTCCAAGCAAACGGGCCGTCGATGCCGCTTAGTAAGGGCAGGTCTCGTCCGTCATATAGTCGTGGACCTTTACCGTGCCGGCGATGATGTCGGCGCGCGCCTTGTCGATGGCGGCCTTCATTTCCGGGGTGATCAGCGGTGCGTTGTTGTCGTCCATGGCGACGTCGACGCCGTTTTCCTTCAGGCCGAGCACGTTGATGCCGGGCTTGAATGCATCGTCCTTGGCGGTCATGAACGCGTCGTACACGGCGACATCGACGCGCTTGACCATCGAGGTCAGCACCTTGCCCGGGTGCAGGCCGTTCTGGTTGGAATCGACGCCGATGCCGAGCTTGCCGGCGTCGGCCGCAGCCTGGAGAACGCCGACACCCGTGCCGCCGGCAGCGTGATAGACCACGTCCGAGCCCTGGTCGAACTGCGACTTCGCGATTTCACCCCCCTTGACCGGGTCGTTCCAGGCGTCCGGCGTCGTGCCCGTATAGGCTTCGAGCACCTTGTAGTCGGCGCCGAGCGACTTCACGCCGCCGATGTAGCCGCAGGCGAACTTGTGGATGAGCGGGATGTCCATGCCGCCGACGAAGGAGACGGTCTTCGACTTGGACGCCATGCCGGCGAGAATGCCCGCGAGCCAGCCGCCTTCCTCTTCCTTGAAGACGACCGAGCGAACGTTCGGCTTGTCGACGACCATGTCGATGATGGCGAACTTGGTGTCGGGATATTCGGCGGCGACCTTCTCGAGCTGCGCTGCCCAGGAGAAGCCGGCCATCACGATCGGGTTGTTGCCGTCGCCGGCGAAGCGGCGCAGGGCCTGTTCGCGCTGGGCGTCGTTGGCGATTTCGAATTCGCGGTACTCGATGCCGGTCTCGGTCTTGAACTTTTCCGCGCCGTTATAGGCTGCTTCGTTGAACGACTTATCGAACTTGCCGCCGAGGTCATAGATGATCGCCGGCTTGATATCGGCGGCAAAAGCCGTCGCCGACATGGCGGCCGTGGCAAGAAGGGTGAGAAGGGTTTTTTTCATTGTGCAGCCCTGTTCGCTATTGATCTTATAGGGACCTTCCGCGCGGCGCTGGATGGGCGCGCGGCGGAGCCACCGACCCGTTCCCTTGGGTCAGGCTGGCGGCATCCTTGCACGGCGCCGGGAAAAATTCACCAGAAATTTTTCAGATGGTAAAAAATACAAGCCGCCGCCAACAGGAAGATAAAACCCTGTTCGCGACGGCGCGGATTTCCCCGAATTTTCAAGCCTCTTCAGCCGATGGCGCAGGCCACGCCCGTGCCGCGCAGGCCGCAATAGCCGCCGGGATTCTTGGCGAGATACTGCTGGTGCACGTCCTCGGCGAAGTAGAACGGCCCGGCCTTGGCGATCTCCGTCGTGATGCGGTCGGTGCGCCCGGCAGCGGAGAGGGCGGCCTGATAGGCGTCGCGCACCCGCCGCGCCGTCGCAAGGTCGCCCTCGTCGTCGAGATAGACCGCCGAGCGGTAGGTCGTGCCGATGTCGTTGCCCTGGCGCATGCCCTGTGTCGGATCATGCGCCTCGAAGAAGGCCTTCAACAGCGCTTCGAGCGTCACCGTGGCGGGATCGTAGACGACGAGCACCACTTCGGTATGGCCGGTCAGGCCCGTCGTCGTCTCGTGATAGGTTGGGTTGGGCGTGAAGCCGCCGGAATAGCCGGCCGCCGTCACGAAGACACCCGGAATTTTCCACAGGAGCCGCTCGGCGCCCCAGAAGCAGCCCATGCCGAGCAGCACAGTCTTGAAACCTTGCGGATAGGGGCCTTTCAGCGGATTGCCGTTGACGAAATGGGTTTCCGAGGTCGGGATCGGCTGGTCACGGCCGGGAAGGGCGGCGTCCGGCGCGGGCATGACGGTCTTCTTGTTGAACATATCGATCAGGAACATGGATGGCCTCCTGGCCGGTTAAAGCAATTCCAGCAAAAGTGTGAAGCGGTTTTGCGTCCGGAATTGCGCGGGGATAAGTTTTGTCAGGCGGTGAAGCGGCCCGCGATGGGCGGGCGCCGGTAGGCGATCACCCAGAAAAACAAGGATACGGCGAGCAGCACGGCAAAGGCCGGTTGCGACAGCACCCAGAGCGCTGCCGGATCCCATGCATAGGGGAACTTGCGCATGATGCCGTCGGCGACGAGCGCGATCGTATCCGGGCTTGCCGTGCTCCATGCGACGGCGAGCGGGGTCAGCACCGGCTCGGAGGCAGAGACCGACTGGATGGCATCGATCGTGCCGGCCATGACCGCGACGACGAGGGCAAAGAGACTGATGGCCTTCAGGACAAACCGTATCATGCGCACCCTCCCGGTGCCCCTGGGAGCCGAATTCCGCTCCGCTTCATTGCTGCCTATAGATAGGAAGACGGGCGGCCTTGCGCAATCCTTCGCCGCGATGCGGCATATCCTTCAAAAAACTGTCAGAAAGCGGTTGATTGCGCGCCAAACCTCGGTATATATCGCGCCGTCTCGCCGGAATGGAAACAGGAAAGCGACCCGCGCCGGACCAACCATCGGCAGCGAGCGGACGGACAGGTGGCCGAGTGGTTGAAGGCGCACGCCTGGAACGCGTGTATAGGGGAAACTCTATCGAGGGTTCGAATCCCTCTCTGTCCGCCATTCTTTTGTAACCCTCCTCCTGTAATCTTTGCTGAATTGACGCCGGACGTGGCTCTTGCCGTGCCCGCAGCATTTGTTTCAATGGCTTTGCCGACGGGATTTTCATGGTTGCGATTGCGGTTGCCGGTATCGGCTATGTCGGGCTTTCCAATGCGGTGCTGCTTGCCCAGCACAATGATGTCATCGCCTATGACATTTCCGCGGAACGGGTCGAGAAGGTCAATCAGCGCTTTTCGCCCATCGTCGATGCCGAGATCGAGGACTATCTTGCGACGAAATCGCTCCGGCTGAAGGCGACGACCGACAAGGCTGAGGCTTTTTCCAACGCCGATTTCATCCTGGTCGCGACGCCGACCAACTACGATCCGCAATACAATTACTTTGACACGAAGAGCGTCGAGGCAGTCATAGACGAGGCTCGTGCGATCAATCCGCATGCCACGATCGTCATCAAGTCCACCGTACCTGTCGGCTATACCCAGGCGCTGCGCGACGAGCGCGGTGACGCGCGCATCGTCTTCTCGCCGGAATTCCTGCGCGAGGGCAAGGCGCTGCATGACAACCTGTACCCGTCGCGCATCGTCATGGGGGCGGATACGCCGGAGGCGCGGCTCTTTGCGAGTTTGCTGCAGCAGGGTGCGGTGAAGGACGACGTGCCACTGCTCTTCACCGGGTCGGGCGAGGCGGAGGCGATCAAGCTGTTCGCCAATACCTATCTCGCCATGCGCGTCGCCTATTTCAACGAACTCGATTCCTACGCGATGACGCATGGCATCGACACGCGCCAGATCATCGAAGGCGTCGGGCTCGATCCGCGCATCGGCAAACACTACAATAACCCGTCCTTCGGTTATGGCGGCTATTGCCTGCCCAAGGACACCAAGCAGCTTCTGTCCAATTTCTCCGAAGTGCCGCAGAACCTCATCCGGGCCATCGTCGATGCCAACACGACGCGTAAGGATTTTCTGGCGCTCGACATCGTCGCGCGGAATCCTGACGTGGTTGGCATCTACCGGCTTGCAATGAAGAAGGATTCGGACAATTTCCGCGAATCCTCCATTCAGGGCATTATGAAGCGCATCAAGGCCAAGGGCATTCCGGTCATCATCTACGAACCGGATTTCGAGGACGACACGTTCTTCCGTTCCGAGATCGTACGCGATCTCGACGAGTTCAAGCGCCGCGCCGACCTCATCGTCGCCAATCGCCTTTCCGCTGAGCTCGATGACGTGAGGGACAAGGTTTACACGCGCGACGTTTTCGAGCGGGACTGAGGCGTCAGGCGAGCCAGGCCGGCAGACGTGGCGACACACGGCCGGTCAGCGCCGCCTCGATGCAGTCGGCGAGATTGCCGAAACGCACGGTGCGGCCGGAGAGGCCCGGACCGTAATGGGCATATTTGCCGGAATTGGTGATGAGTGCCCGCGTCTTGGTCGGGAAGACCGGTTCCGAGATCGAGCACCAGCAGAGATCAGGCAGGACCTGCACGCCGCTTGCCCGGAGCCGGGTCAGGACATCGCCGGATTCCGCTATGACGTCGCGGCCGGCTGTCACGATGACGGTGACGTCGGGATGGCGCTTGCGGTCACCCAATGCATCGGCCAGTGCCCGGCATTCGGAGGCCGAGGCATGCGGGCTGCCGATGGCGATGAGTTCGACCTCGGCGGGGCCGTCGTTGAACATAGTCCAGACATCGATCATGTCGGCGCGCGTCATGGTCGTGTGGTCGGCAGTGTCGGCGGCGATGCCGTCGGCTTCCGGCGTCACGCCTTCGATATGCAGCATGGGCGCGGCCGAGGTGGTGCCGAAGGCGGCGCAGAGCGCCTTGAGGTCGTCCTGCGTCGGTCTGGCAGCGGCAAGCCCGCGCAACAGGGGAATACGGTCAGGTGCCGCGCGGCCGGCAAGATAGCCGACGATCGGCCAGAAGGCGTCGTCGACATTCTCCGGCAATTCGACGTCTATGACGCGCTTGGCCTTGCGGTGCTCGTCGAGATAGACGCCGGAGAGGGGCGCACGGCCGGTCAGCGCGATGCAGAGATCGAGGAAGTCGGGGTGCTTGGCCGTGCGGGCGCCGAGCACCGTGTTGGCGAAGATCACGGCGTTGGATTCGGCCCAGGCGATGGCCTCACCCGTCTTCGGCGCACTGTCGAGCAGGTAAGGCGAACAGGTGAACGTCGGGCGACAGCCCATGCGCACATAGGAGTCGGCGAGGCGAGCGGCCGGGTCACCGAAATCGTGCGGTACGCCCTGCTTTTCCCAGTTTGCACGGTCGACGGAGATGGCGTTCATCGTGGTCGGCACGCGCACTTTGGCGCCCATATCGGCCATCTTTTCCGCGAAGGTCAGGTTGGCGGGGCTCGCATAGATGCAGCCGTCGATGTGGCCCTGCACGACGTCGATGAGCTTTTCGGCGCCCTGCTGTGCCGCCATCGCAACGGTGATGCGCAATGCCAGTTGCACGGCGATGCCGTCGCGTCCTTCGAGCATGGCGCGGTCGTTTTCGGTGAGCTCGAGGGCCGACGTGGCCGGCGGCGAGACAGGGATGACGAGGCCGTCGGCTTCAATGGCTGTTTCGCTGATCCTCGCCGTCTTGGCACGACAGAGCGCGTCATAGGCCGCATGCGAGAGGCGCAGCACAGGCAGCGACTTGCCGAACATTTCCGCGGCGATCAGCGCGCCGAGCGTCAGCACGTCCTCTGCCTCACTGAAAACAAGGGCGGCCGGTGCGCGGCCGGTCAGCGCCAGATCGAGCAGCACGCCGGAGCCGGTGCAGGAGCCACGGCTCGACGGCATCATCAGAATGCCGCCGGTGATCGTCTTGCCATGCAACGGATGGTGCACGTCGATGACGCGGCCGGTGGCCGGATCGACGCCGCCCCAGAAGCTCAGCGCCTCGCCCGCGGCGATGATCGGACCGGAGGCTGTTCCGGCAAGAATGCTGCGGGCGGAGAGCGCTGTCATGGGACGGTTCCTAGAAACGTTGCGGCGAGAAGGATGCGATGTCGATGGCGGTCGGCCGGTCTGTCAGGAGATCGGCGACGAGACGGGCGGTGCCGGCGGATTGCGTGAGGCCGAGATGACCGTGACCGAAGGCATAGATGACCTTGGGCGTGGCGCGGGCGCGACCGATCGCCGGCAGGCTGTCGGGCAGCGACGGGCGGAAGCCCATCCACTGCACGCCGCCCTGAGGCTTCAGGCCCGGCAGGAAGGCGCGCGCCTTCTCCAGCATGGCTTCCGACCGGCGGAAGTTCGGCGGTAGCTTCAGTCCGCCAAGCTCCACCGCGCCGCCAACGCGGATGCCGGTCGAAAGCCGGGTCACGACGAAGCCATGGCCGCCGAAGGTTACCTGCGTGCGCAGGTCGAAGGCGTCGATGGGGAGCGTCGTGTTGTAGCCACGCTCGGTTTCGAGCGGAATGGTTTCACCAAGCGAGCTGGCGACCTGGTGCGAGAAAGCGCCGGCCGACAGCACGACCTTTTGCGCCCGCAGCGTACGGCCGTCCGCCGTGCGGATTTCCACGCCGCCCTCGATCGGGTGCAGGCTGGAAACTTCGATACGCTCGATCGTGCCGCCCCTGGCGCGGAAATGATCGGCCAGCGCCAGCGTGTAGAGTTTGGGATCCGCGATGGAGTACCAGCCGGGCGTAAACGTGCCGTGCGTGAAGCGCGGCGCAAGGCCGGGCTGGATCGCGGCCATCGCGTCGGCATCGAGATGATGGAATTCGACGCCATGCTGCTCGCGGGCCTTCCAGCCGGGCAGCGAGGCGTTGAGCTCGGCCTGGCTTTCATAGACCTGCAGGTTGCCTTCCTTGCGAAGCATGCCAAGCGTATCGGTCTGGGCGAGGAACGGTTCCAGCTCGGCCTTGGAGAGGTCCATGAGCGCAGTCTGCGCCGCAGTGGAATGGGCGACGCGGCTGGCCGAGCAGGCGCGCCAGAAGCGAAACATCCAGGGTGCGATCTTGATCGCATAGGACGGCGGAACGCTGAGTGGCCCGAGGGGGTCGAGCAGCCATTTCGGCGCCTTCTTCAGGATGCCGGGCGAGGCGAGCGGCAGGATGTCGGTAAAGGCGAAGGCACCGGCATTCCCGGCAGAAGCCCCAGCCGCGGGGGCATCGCGCTCCAGAACGGTGACTGTGAGGCCGCGTGCCTGAGCGGCGATGGCTGCCGACAGGCCGACGACGCCGGCGCCGATGATGACGACGCCGGGCTGAATCTCTGTGTTCATCACGGTCTCAATGCGTTGCGGCGAGGAAAGTCTTCAGTTCGGGATCCTTCGGGGCGCCGAACAGCTCTTCCGGTGGCGCGATCTCGGCCATGACACCCTTGTGGAAGAAGGCGACGCGGTCGGAGACTTCGCGGGCGAACTTCATTTCGTGCGTGACGCAGATCATCGTCATGCCTTCGGAGGCGAGCATGCGCAGCGTGTCGAGCACTTCGCCGACGAGCTGCGGATCGAGTGCCGAGGTCACCTCGTCGAACAGCATATAGGCCGGCGACATGGCGAGCGCGCGGGCAATCGCCATGCGCTGCTGCTGGCCGCCCGACATGCGGCTCGGATAGACCTTCAGCTTGTCGCCGAGGCCGACATGGGTGAGCTGCTTGACGGCCATCGCCTCGGCTTCGGCCTTCGACTGGCCCAGCACCTTAACCGGCGCCAGCATGACGTTTTCCAGCACGGTCAGGTGCGGGAAGGCGTTGAACTGCTGGAACACGATGCCGAGCTTGCGGCGCAGCTTGTTGAGGTCCGTGCCCTTGGCATGGACGTCGGTGCCGTCGACGACGATGCGGCCGGCATCGATGGTCTCCAGACCGTTGATGCAGGTGAGCAGCGTCGACTTGCCCGAGCCCGAGCCGCCGATAATGGTCAGCACTTCGCCCTTCTGGACGGTGAGGTTGATCCCCTTGAGAACTTCGAGCTGGCCGAAGGACTTGCGGACGTTTTCGATCTCAATCATTGGACCACCGTTTTTCGAGATAGCCGCCAAGCCGGGCTATGGGGAAGCTGATGATGAAGTAGATGGCGCCGCAGATCAGCAGAATGAACAGCGGTTCCTGCAGGCGCGTGACGAGGATCTGCGAGGCGCGCAGGAGCTCGATGAGGCCGAGCCAGAGCACCAGCGCCGAATCCTTCATGACGCCGAGCGTCAGGCCGATCCAGGCGGGCAGCGAGACGCGGGTGGCAAGCGGCGCCACGATGTAGCGCATGTCCTGCCACCAGGTCATGCCGAGCGAGCGGGCCGCGCGACGCGTCGTGGCGGGCACGGCGGAGATGCCGCCGCGTACGATTTCGGTGCAGTAGGCGGCCGTATAGAGCGACAGCACCACGCAGGAGGTTGTGAACGGCGCCCAGCCGAGCTTCATGATCGACTGCAACGCATTGCCGAGCACGAGCTGGATGAGCAGCGGCACGGAGCGGAAGATGTCGAGCAGGAAGGTAATCGGTAGCGACCAATAGGTGCCGAGCTGGTTGCGCAGTACGCCGAAGACGACACCGAGAATGGTGCCGGCCAGCACGGAGACGGCCGTGACCGCCAGCGTCATAACGGCGCCTTGCGCGAGGAAGCCGAGGTCGGCAAGCGTGAGAGCGGTATCGAACATGGTTTACCCTCTCTCAGTAACGGAACATGCGTGTGGCGGCGAGGCGTGCGGCGAGCGTCACGGCCTTAGCGATCACGTAGTAGATGACGGCCGCGAGCGCGAAGAATTCGAAGGTCCGGAAGGACACCGCGTTCAGCGCCTGGGTGACGCCGGCGAGATCCGTGTTCATGCCGACGGTGACGCCGAGCGAGGTCATCAGAATCGCCCAGACCATCTGGTTGGTGGCCGGCAGGAAGGCGATGCGCAGCATCTGCGGCATGACGATGTAACGGAAGGCCTGAAGCGGCGTCATGCCGAGCGAGCGGCCGGCGCGGGTCTGCGTTTCCGGAATGGCCTTCAGCGCGCCGCGGAAATTCTCCGCGAGATAGCCGGCATTGTTGAAGGCGATGCCGACCAGCAGCGCCGTGTAGGGGCTGAGGTGGATGCCGAAGCTGCCAAGGCCGAAATGCGCCATGTAGATCTGGAAGAGCGCCGGCGTGTTGCGCGCGATCTCGACCCAGACGGTGGCAAAGCCGTTGAGGATGCGGTTGCCGGACAGCCGGAAGAGCGTCAGCGCGAGCGCGACGACAAGGCCGATAGCCATGGAGAGCAGGGCGATCTGGAGCGTGACCAATGCACCGTCCAGCATCTGCGGCAGGGCCTTGAACGCCTGATTCCAATGGAAATTGTAACTGAACATTGCCGTCTCACCCTTCGGAAACGATGAGCGGCGCGGAAGAGGCTCCCGCGCCGCCTTCAAAACGGCAGATTAGCGATAAACGCCGTCGACCGAAAGCGACGGAAGGTCACCGCCGACCCACTTTTCATAGAGTTCCTTGTAGCGGCCGGTGCGGACCTGCTGGTTCACGAAAAGGTTCAGGTAGTTGATCAGGCCGTATTCTTCGCGGTTGGTGAAGAGCGCGACATAGTCGATGTCGTAGGGCGCCTTGCCGACGACGGAGATGCCGGGGAACTTGCCGCTCTTGACGGTGGCCTGGGCAACCGTCGAGGTCGAAACCGTGGCGTCGATCTGGCCCTGGCTCAGCGCCAGGAAGACGTCGGCCTGGGTCTGGTACGGACGGAATTCACCGGCGCCGAATTCCTTCATGGTCTTTTCGAGCGCGATGGCCTCGAACGTGCCGGCGGTGGCGCCGACCGTCTTGCCCTTCATGTCCTCGAAGGACTTGACGCCAGACTTGTCATTGGCCGTGACGGCCATTTCGAAGGCGAAGTAGGGGATCGACATGCCGACGGTCTTGGCGCGCTCCAGCGTGTCGGAGGTCGAGGCGACGCCGACATCGACGCGGCCGGACATCAGCGCCGGGATACGTTCCGGGAAGGGCGTTTCGACGATTTCGGCGGTGACGCCGAGCGCTTTGGCGAGATCGTTGCAATAGTCGACGTCGAAGCCGATCGGGTTGTTGGCTTCGTCGCGTGCGCCCATCGGCGGGAAGTCGAGAACGACGGCGCAGCGCAGCGTGCCGGAGGAAATGATGTCGTCCAGCTTATCGGCCTTGGCCGGGCTGGTGAGGGCGGTGGCGGCCACGAGGCCGAAGGCGAGGACCGAGGTCTTCTTCATTACTCTCTCCCTGGATTGGTCTGGACGATTCACTAGGGCGAGGTCCGTCCTGCGCCGTGACGTAAATCTCCTCTAAAATACAAATAATATGCAAAAAGTATATAGCTCGTATGCAAAAAAATAGCCGGGCCTTCCTTTCGAAAGACCCGGCCCCGTCAGGCCCGATTCAGGCAGGCTTCAGGATTGAATCAGTTGAGGAAATCCTCGGGCAGCAGGCCCTCGGGGAAGTTCTGGTAGGAAACCGGACGCAGGAAACGGCGGATGGACATCGTGCCGACGCTCGTCGCGCCGAAATTCGTCGAGGCCGGGTAGGGCCCGCCATGCACCATGGAGTCAACCACCTCGACGCCGGTCGGGAAGCCGTTGACCAGCACGCGGCCGGCCTTGCGCTCCAGGAACGGGCGAAGGCGCTTGGCGTCGTCGAGATCGCCGGCGTCCATGTGGATCGTCGCCGTCAGCTGGCCCTCGAAATTGCGGGCAAGCTTTACCATCTCGTCAACCGAGGAGACGCGCACGACGAGGCCGAGCGGACCGAAGACTTCTTCCGACAGCGCGTGGTCGGCGAGGAACTGGTCGCCGGAGATCTCGAAGAGGTTAGGCAGGGCATTGCGGCCGATGGATTGCGTCGTTAGCAGCGGCTTGACCGTGTTGCGACTTTCGAAGCGCGCCTGACCGTCCTGATAGGCCTTCGCAATGCCGTCGGTCAGCATGGTCTGCGGGGCGACCTTGGCGAGCGCCTCGACGGCAGCGGCCGTGAAGCGGTCGGCGTCCGCGTCGTCCTGAACGATCGCGATGCCCGGATTGGTGCAGAACTGGCCGGCACCCATGGTGAGCGAGCCTGCCCAGCCCTGGCCGAGGCTTTCCGCACGGGCCTTCACGGCTTCCGGCAGAACGAACATCGGATTGACCGAACCGAGTTCGCCGAAGAACGGGATCGGCTCCGGACGGGCGGCGCACAGGTTGAACAACGCGCGGCCGCCGGCCAGCGAACCGGTGAAGCCAACGGCCTTGATGAGCGGATGCTGCACGACGGCCTCGCCGACCTGGCGGTTGCCGCCCTGGATAAGGGAGAAGACCCCCGGATGCACGCCTGTCTTCTTGATGGCAGCGAGAACGGCGTCGGCGATGATCTCGCCCGTGCCCGGATGGGCCGAGTGACCCTTGACGACAACGGGGCAACCGGCGGCAAGGGCGGCGGCCGTATCACCGCCGGCCGTGGAGAAGGCGAGCGGGAAGTTGGAGGCGCCGAACACGGCGACCGGGCCGATGGGGCGCTGGATCAGGCGGATTTCCGGGCGCGGCGCCGGCTGGCGGTCGGGCAGTGCCGCATCGAAACGGCGGTCGAGGAAGTCGCCCTTCTCAATATGGTCGGCGAAGAGGCGCAGCTGGCCGGTCGTGCGGCCACGCTCGCCCTGCAGGCGGGCGACGGGCAGGCCGGTTTCCTGCGTGCCGATTTCGGTGATGGCGTCCGCGCGGGCTTCGATCTCGTCGGCGATGGCGCGCAGGAAGGCGGCGCGGTCGGCGCGCGAGGAATAGCCGTAGCTCAGGAAAGCGTCTTCCGCCGCTTCTGCGGCGCGGTTCACCAGCTCGACCGTGCCGACGGCGAAGTCGTACGCCGGGCCGTGGGCGGGCGAAGAAGTAAACGTGCCGTTGCCGTCAAGCCATTCGCCTGCGACGAGGTGTTTACCGTGAGGGGTGAAAGCCATGAGACGTACCTTTCTTGCGGAATGGGGTTCGCCCGATATAGGAGTGAGAGGGGCGAATTGCACTTGTCAAAATCTTGTATACTCTATGTATGCAAATGTTCAATCGCCAACCTGCATAGGTCGGCACCAGCCTGAAGAGACGAACGATGACGCAAACCACCATTCTGCCGGTCAACACCCTGTTTTCGCGCGTCGAGGCGATTTTTCTCAAGGCTGGCCTTAATACCGTACAGGCCGCTGCACTCGCCCGTGTTATCGTCGCCGGCGAACGGGACGCGTGTAAGTCGCACGGCATCTACCGCATTGAAGGCGCGCTGCGTACCGTCAAGGCCGGCAAGGTCAAGCCGGACGCTGTACCGGTGCTCGACCGCAACGAGGGGTCCGCCATCGTCAAGGTCAATGCCGATGGCGGCTTCGCCAACCCCGCCTTCGAACTCGGCGTGCCGGCCCTTGCCGAGCGTGCGAAAAAGCTCGGCATCGCGGCGCTCGTCATCAACGACTGCACGCATTTCTCCGCGCTCTGGCCGGAGGTCGAGGCCGTGACGAACGAGGGTCTTGCCGGTCTCGTCATGTGCCCGAGCTATGCGACGGTCGCGCCGACCGGCGGCAACAAGCCGCTGCTCGGCACCAATCCCTTCGCCTTCGGCTGGCCGCGCAAGGACACTTCGCCCTATGTCTTCGACTTCGCCACCTCGGTCGCCGCCCGTGGTGAGATCGAGCTGCACCGCCGGGCCGGCAAGCAGCTGCCCGAGGGCTGGGCGATCGATGCTGACGGCAACCCGACGACCGACCCGGAAGCCGCCCTTGCCGGCGCCATGCTGCCCTTCGGCGGCCACAAGGGGTCTGCTATCGGCACGATGATCGAGCTTCTCGCCGGCATCATGATCGGCGATCTGACCAGTCCGGAGGTGCTCGACTATCTCGGGACCACGACGCTTGCCCCCTTCCACGGCGAGCTCATCATCGCCATGTCCCCGGAAGCCTTCGCCAAGGGCCGCCCCGGCGATCCCTTCGCCCGCGCCGAAACGCTTTTTGAAGCCATCGTCGGCGCCGGCGCCCGCCTGCCTTCGCAGCGTCGCTTCGTGGCCCGTAAAAAATCGGAGACGGAGGGCGTCTCGCTTACCGCCGCCGAGATCGAACAGCTCGACCGCCTGCTGGACAAGGGCCTCGACGCAATCGCGTGATCGCCCAACGCGTTGATTAGCCGGCGAAAGGTTTTGCGGAATGCCGGTTGGCCACCGTGCGGGCAATCGGCATCCGTAACGACGCACATCAACGGCCGCTCTCGTTGAGCGCGACGGTGCCACCGGCAGGCGTCTTCCTCGGGCTTGACCAGGGGATCCATCCGGCACACGCTGCCTCCTGAAAGAGGATCCCATGACCGTCTCGCCCTTCGACCATCCCTATCTCTCAAGCCTTCTCGGCGACGAGGAGATGGCGTCGTTCTTTTCTGCCGCGGCGGAGCTCGAGGCCATGCTGGCCTTCGAGGTGGCGCTGGCGAAGGCGGAGGCTTTGGCGGGTGTCATTCCGGTCGAGGCGGCCCATGCCATCGCGCGCGCGGCGCATCGTTTTTCGCCTGATGTCGCGAGCCTGCGTGCCGCGACGGCACGCGATGGCGTCGTGGTGCCGGATCTCGTTCGGCAGCTGCGCGCCGCCGTTGGCGAGCCGCATGCAAGACACCTGCATTTCGGCGCGACCAGCCAGGATGTCATCGACAGCGGCCTGATGCTGCGCCTGTCGCGCGTCCTGCCTCTTCTGGAGGAGCGGCTGGACGGGCTGATCGGCGGGCTGGCCGCTCTCGCCTCAACATCAGGCGCGCACAGCCTGATGGGGCGCACGCGCATGCAGCCGGCCATTCCGATCACCGTGGCCGACCGCATCGGCAGCTGGCGCCAGCCGCTGGAGCGCGTTGCCGAACGGTTGGAGATCTTTGCGCTGGAGGGGCTTGCCGTGCAGTTCGGCGGTGCGGCGGGCACGCTGGAAAAGCTTGGCGACACGGCTGCCGCCGTACGCGCCGCGCTGGCCGATGAACTCGGCCTCGTCGACGCGCCGCAATGGCACAGCCAGCGCGACCGCATCGGTGAGCTTGCCGGCCTTCTCGCCGCGATCACCGGCAGCTTCGGCAAGATCGGCCAGGATATCGTGCTGATGGCGGATCGCGGCGGCGAGATCATGCTTGCCGGCGGCGGCGGGTCCTCCGCCATGCCGCACAAGCAGAACCCCGTCGCCGCCGAAGCGCTCGTGACGCTCGCCCGTTTCAACGCCGCCCAGCTCGGCGGAATCGCCCAGGCGGCGGTGCACGAACAGGAGCGCTCGGGTGCCGCCTGGACGCTCGAATGGCTGATCCTGCCGCAGATGGTCGTCGCCTGCGGCGCGGCGCTTCGGCTCGCCGGAGAGCTGTTCGCCGCCATCCGCCAGATCGGGACGGAATAAACGCGGCCCTGTTCCATGCGGAACAGCGCGCGGCGGATGATCGTGGGAAAGTCTGGTCACACCGGATGAGAGAGGCTCATCCCACAGAGATCAGGCCCAACCAATCAGGAGCGCCCCATGCGCAAGATCATCGTTTCCGCCACCATCGCCCTCGTCGCCGCCGTCTCCTTCGCCGCCCCCTCGCAGGCCGGCTACTACGGCTACGGCCACAAGCCGCACTGCTTCATCAAGAAGGTCAAGTCCTACGACTATTACGGCAACCTGGTGATCAAGAAGATCAAGGTCTGCAAGTAATCCAGCCTGCCGCTGACCTCCCAGAAAACCAGCCTGAACACCCGGATGTCCCCTGCATCCGGGTTTTCGTCATGCGCCGATGCGCTTGTAGAAGAAGGTCGTCGCGCAGAAGCGTCCGTCCGGATAGAGCGCATAGTCGGGAATGACGCCCGCCCGCTGCCAGCCGAGCCGCTCATAGACGGTTTCCGCCGGGCTGCCGGTGGCGGTGTCCAGCACCAGCACGGTCTTGCCGCGCCTTGCGGCTTCGGCTTCCGCCGCCGTCATCAGGGCCCGCGCGACGCCACGACCGCGTTCACTTTCCATGACGAGCAGCTTCTTCACATCCGCCCGGTGCGGCTGGTTCGGCATCTGGCTGATGCCGATCTGCACCGTGCCGACGATGCGCCCCTCCCGCTCGGCGGCAAAGAGCAGCGTCGCCTCAGCGCCGACCGCCGCCGCCACGCCCTGCCAGAACGGCACGGCATCGGCAGGCCCATAGGGCGCCATGAAGCCGACGGAAGCACCGCCCGCCACGCAATCGGCCAGCACTTCGGACAATTCGCCGATGCGCGCCTGCGCTTCGGTTTGGTCGAGCAGTCTGATATCGCTCATCGGTCCCTCAGGCTCTGCCGCGGTCCAGCACCACGGCATAATGCGCCGGCATATCGCCGGGATTTTCGAAGACATGGCCCTCGGTGATGCTCATATAGAGACAGTCGCCGGGGTTAAGATCATGCACGGTTCCGGCAACCGTCATGCGCAGGCGGCCGGAAAACAACCAGACATGCTGCGTCATGCCGGCCTTCGCCGTTTCCGGCGGATAGGCGATGCGCGCACCGGCGGGAAACTCGACATCGATCACCTCGACGCGCGCGGCCGTATTTGGGGCCGAGACGGCGCGGCGCTGATAGCCGGTTTCCGGATCGCGCCACACCGTCTGCGTCTCCCGCCGCGACAGCGGATCGCCCGCCTCTTGCGAAAAGGCGAAGAAAGCCGACAGCGTCAGGTCGAGCGCGGCGCAGAGCCGCGAGAGCAGCTGCGCCGTCGGGCTCGCCTCGCCGCGCTCGATGCGTGAGATCATCGCCCGGCTGACGCCCGAGGCGCCGGCCAGGTCGTCCAGCGTCTGGTTGCGGGCCATGCGCAGCTGCCGCAGCCGCTCGCCGATGGCGCTTTCCAGGGGATCCTCTTCGTTTTCCATTATCATGGAATAATTCTCCCGCATAATGGAGTCAACCGGCATGACCTCATCCCAAAATAATTTCTGGCCATGGCGCTCCGGCGACAATGCGACATCGGCCTGACCGGATATGGTGGCCGCACGAGAATCGGAGGGAGCGGCACATGAAGGAGGAAACACAGCGGGCATCGTCGCTCTTTTCCATCACCGCCATCGTCGTCTCGATGACCTTCGTCGCCATCGGCAACGGCATCATGCTCGCCTATGTGCCCTATGTGCTGTCGCGTGCGGATGCCCCCTCGTGGACGCCTGGTGCCGCCGTCACGGCGATTGCCTTCGGCGGCCTGCTCGGCTGCATCCTTGCCGGCCCGGTCATCCGCCGCGTCGGCCATGCGCGGGCGTTTTCCTGCTCCATGGCCCTCGTTCTCATCGCGGCCTTCCTCGTGGCGCTCGGCGTCAATCCGATTCTCTGGGTTTTGGCCCGCGGCATCTATGGCACGGCGGGCAATGCGAATTTCATCATCGCCCAAAGCTGGCTGAACCACGCGGCCGACAACCGCTGGCGTGGCAAGGCCATGTCGTTGTTCTACATGGCCTATGTGCTGGGGCTCGGCGTCGGCGCCTGGCTGTTCGGCCAGATGCCGGCCGATGGCAACCTCGCGCCGCTCGTCACCATCTTCGTCACGACACTCGCCATCCTGCCGATCGGCCTGACCCGGCTTCCGACGCCGCCGCCACCCGCCGGCGTCAGCGTGGATTTCGCCATGGCCTGGCGCAATTCGCCGGTCGCCCTCATCGGCGTGCTGGCCGCCGGCGGCCTCTCCATGGTCGTCCAGGGCTTTACGCCGATCTACGCCGCCACCAACAATGTCGGCCAGAAGGACGTGGCGCTCTTGATGTTCGTCATGCAGTTCGGCCTGCTCTTCGTGCAATATCCGCTCGGCACGTTGTCGGACCGCATAGACCGGCGCGTCGTGCTGATCTTCACCTGCCTGCTCATCACGGGTGCCGCCATCGCTGCGCTCTTCGTCTCCTTCCAGGCACTGCTGATCCTCATGCTGGTTTTCGCGCTTTGGGCGGGGGCGACCGAAAGCGTCTATTCCATTGCCAACGCTCATGCCAACGACCGCACGGATCCGGAGGATTTCGTGCCGCTTGCCTCGACGCTCCTCGTCGCCTGGTCGACCGCCGCCACCCTCGTACCGCTCGCCGTGACCGCGCTGACGCCGACCTTCGGCCCCAAAACCTTCATCTATGCCGCCATGGCCGTCGCGGTCGCCTACGCCGCCTTCGTCGCCCACCGCCTGCGCCGCCGCGAGACCGTGCCGGTAGCGGCGCGCGAGACCTTCGAGATCAGAAGTGCCCAGGTGCCGAATGCCGGCGCGCTGGTCGAGGGCGAAAAAGCCCCGGAATAGCGGCGCTTCCCGTCCCGAAACCCTTCATTTACCGCTTTGCGGGAATCTCCCTCGCTGCTATATGGCGCGCATGAGCACCAATTCTTCGACGCCCCTCGACCATATCCGCAACTTCTCGATCGTGGCCCATATCGACCACGGCAAGTCGACGCTCGCCGACCGGCTGATCCAGTCGACCGGCGGCCTTGCCGAACGCGAGATGTCGGAACAGGTCCTCGACTCAATGGATATCGAGCGCGAGCGCGGCATCACCATCAAGGCCCAGACCGTGCGCCTGCACTACAAGGCCAATGACGGCGAGACCTATGTGCTGAACCTCATCGACACGCCCGGCCACGTCGACTTCGCCTATGAAGTCTCGCGTTCGCTGTCGGCCTGTGAAGGGTCGCTTCTGGTCGTCGACGCCTCTCAGGGCGTGGAAGCCCAGACGCTCGCCAATGTCTACCAGGCGATCGACAACAACCACGAGCTGGTCACCGTGCTCAACAAGATCGACCTGCCGGCGGCCGAACCCGACCGCATCAAGGAACAGATCGAGGAAGTCATCGGCATCGACGCGTCGGAAGCCGTGCTGATCTCGGCAAAGACCGGCCTCGGCATCCCGGATGTGCTGGAAGCCATCGTCCAGCGCCTGCCCGCGCCGAAGAGCGAGGGCGGCGAGAAGGCCCCCCTGAAGGCGCTGCTGGTCGACAGCTGGTACGATACTTATCTCGGCGTCATGGTTCTGGTGCGTGTCATCGAAGGCCGCATCAGCAAGGGCCAGACCATTCGCATGATGGGCACGGATGCCAAATACACCATCGAGCGCGTCGGTGTGCTGACGCCGAAGATGGTGGCGATGGATAGCCTCGGCCCCGGCGAGATCGGCTTCATCACCGCCTCGATCAAGGAAGTGGCCGATACCCGCGTCGGTGATACGATCACCGAGGACAAGCGCCCGACGGCACAAGCCCTGCCGGGCTTCAAGCCGGCCCAGCCGGTGGTGTTCTGCGGCCTCTTCCCGGTCGACGCCGCCGATTTCGAGGACCTGCGCTCGGCGATGGGCAAGCTCCGCCTCAACGACGCCTCCTTCTCCTTCGAAATGGAATCGTCGGCGGCGCTGGGCTTCGGCTTCCGCTGCGGCTTCCTCGGCCTGCTTCACCTCGAAATCATCCAGGAGCGTCTGGAGCGCGAGTTCGATCTCGATCTGATCGCGACGGCCCCCTCGGTCGTCTATCAGCTCTACATGACCGACGGCACGATGCGCGAGCTGCACAACCCGGCCGACATGCCCGACGTCGTGAAAATCTCGGAAATCCACGAGCCGTGGATCCGTGCGACGATCCTGACGCCGGACGATTATCTCGGCGGCATCCTGAAGCTCTGCCAGGACCGCCGCGGCATCCAGATCGAGCTGACCTATGTCGGCACGCGCGCCATGCTGACCTATGACCTGCCGCTCAACGAAGTGGTCTTCGATTTCTACGACCGCCTGAAGTCGATCTCCAAGGGTTACGCCTCCTTCGACTACCAGATCACCGACCACAAGGAAGGCCATCTGGTGAAGATGTCGATCCTCGTCAACGGCGAGCCGGTCGATGCGCTCTCGATGATGGTGCACCGCATGGCGGCGGAAAAGCGCGGCCGCGACATGTGCGAGAAGCTCAAGGAGCTGATCCCGAAGCACATGTTCAAGATCCCGATCCAGGCCGCCATCGGCGGCAACGTGATCGCCCGCGAGACCATCTCGGCGCTGCGCAAGGACGTGACGGCCAAGTGCTACGGCGGCGACGCCACGCGCAAGCGCAAGCTGCTCGACAAGCAGAAGGCCGGCAAGAAGCGCATGCGCCAGTTCGGCAAGGTGGAGATCCCGCAGGAAGCTTTCATCGCCGCGCTCAAGATGGGTGACGAATAAGAAGGAAAAGGGGAGGCAATGCCTCCCTTTTTTATTATGGGGATCAATCCCGCTTGATCGTCGCCAGGACCTCCCAGAGGTCCGCGCCCGTTTCGAAGACGGCCGCGTTGGCACGAAAGCCGATCTCGGCGGAAATGATATCCATCATGCCGGCGGCCAGATCACCATCCGCCGACGCGCCGCCGGCGACGGTGCGGGCGGCCCGGTCGAAGCGCGCCGTTTCCGTTGTCATGCCCTGGCGGGCCGTGTTCATGATGCCGGAAATCTGCATGTGGAGAGGCTCCGTTGATCGGCTCTTCTTCTACACGCAATGCCTTTCGATCCCGTGAACGGAAAGCGGGAGTGCTCGTCCCGCTTCGGCACAAGTCAATGGCCGGGATGCAAGGCGTCGTTCAGATACATGCAGGTCAGCATGGTGAAGACATAGGCCTGGATGCCCGCCATCAGCAGTTCCAGCGCCGTCAGGGCCACGGTCATCGCGAAGGGCAGAATGGCGCCGAGCATGCCAAGCGCTCCGAGCTCGCCCATCGACACCACGAAGCCGGCAAAGACCTTCAGCGTGATATGCCCCGCCAGCATGACGGCGAAGAGACGCACGGAGTGGCTGACCGGCCGAGAAAGATAGGAAATCACCTCGATCGGCACGATGATCGGCGTCAGGATCAGCGGTACGCCATCCGGCACGAACAGCTTCAGGAACCGGGCGCCGTGACGGAACAGGCCGTAGAGCGTGACGGTCGCAAAGACCAGCATGGCCAGCGCGAAGGTAACGATCAGATGGCTCGTCACCGTGAAGGCATAGGGGAACATGCCGATGAGGTTGGCGACGAGGATGAACAGGAACAGCGAGAAGACCAGCGGGAAGAACCGCATACCTTCCTCGCCGGCATTGGCGCGGAGCGTCTTCGCAACGAATTCATGGGCAAGTTCCGCGCTCGCCTGAAAGCGGCCGGGCACCAGTTCGCGGCGGCGCGTGGCAAGTAGCAGGAAGGTGCCGGCCGCAACCACCGTCAGGACCATATAGGCCGACGAATTGGTAAAACTCAGATCAAAGCCGCCGATCTCGACGGGAATGAGCGGCTTGATCGCGAATTGCTCGATGGGTCCGGCCATGCGGTATCCTCAAAATACGTGCGCCCGCGAAGGCCGCCGGACGGCGCGCGACAGGGCACGGCACAGCCCGCGACGAGTCGCGAACGGAGGGGGATGAAAAGGGTGAAGGGTTCGACGGGCCATCCTGATCTCGCAAACGAGAAAAGGGGTCGTCCCCGGAACGAACAAGGCGCAGGTCGTCCTGCGCGAGGACTGCTTAGCCGTGGGCTCCAGCGTTGACAAGGCGCGTGAGGCGCCAATCACGCAAGTGTCATCCCCCAGGACTTTTCGCGTTTAAGGCCGCCAGCGAATCTGCGGGCCAAACCCGACATGATGAGGAGAATATGAGACAGACTGGCGACTACGCGACAGAGTGTGTACACGCCCAAAAGCAAAAGAGCCGTAAAACGGCCCTTCGCATGATCCGGTTCTGAGCGTGGCCGCTATCAGCCCTGCTTCAGCGGCGAGATCGCGATTTCAACGCGGCGGTTCTGCGCGCGGCCGGCTTCCGTCGCGTTGGAGGCGATCGGGCGCTCCAGGCCATAACCCATGGCCGACATGCGGCGCTGGTCGACGCCGCGCGAGGCGAGGTAATTGGCGACCGAATTGGCGCGGCGGTTGGAGAGATCCATGTTGTACCCGGCATTACCGACCGAATCGGTGTGGCCGTCGACATCGATCAGCGTCTTGTCGAACTTGCGCAGCACGAGCGCCACCGAATCGAGCGTCGGATAGAATGGCGGGATCACCTGGTCGCGATCCGTCGCGAAGGTGACATTCGAGGGCATGTTGAGCACGATGCGGTCGCCGACGCGGCTGACCGAGACGCCGGTTCCTTGCAGCTGCGCACGCAGCTCCGATTCCTGGTTGTCCATGTAATTGCCGATGGCGCCGCCGGCGAGCGCGCCGACACCCGCGCCGATCAGCGCGGCATTGCGGCGCTGCACCGGATTGTTGCCAATGAGCAGGCCCGCGACCGCGCCCACGCCGGCGCCGATGGCGGCACCGCCAGCCGTGTTGGAAACCTTCTGCTCACCCGTATACGGGTCCGTCGTCGTGCAGGCGGAAAGGTAGGTCGCTGCGAGCGCGACGAGCGCAACTTTCTTCAACATGGAGTGTCCCCGGAAACGTCGATGATTCTGCTTCAACCTAGCGATTGCGGCAGGAACATGAAAGAGGGCCGTTTTCAGGCGGTTTTCCCCTCGCCTTCGCCGTTTCCACTCGATGTGACGCCCGCACTCGCCGCAACGACCAGTGCCGTGCCAAGCATCTGCAGGGGCGTCATCGGCTGGCTGAGCACGAGGAAGCCGGCCAGTGCACCGAGCGCCGGCTCCAGGCTCATCAGGATGCCGAAGGCCGACATGGGCATGCGGCGCAGCGCGATCATCTCCAGCGCATAGGGAAAGAGCGGCACGAGAATGGCAAGGCCGAGCATCATGCCCAGCCCCTCCGGGTTCAAGGCCTCACCGACGCGCGGCAGGCCGAAGGGGGCGGCAGCAATGGCGGCGAACAGGAGCGACATGGAGAGGCCTTCCAGCCCCTTGAACACCGCCCCGGTCTTCTTCATCAGGATGATATAGGTACCCCAGCCGATGCCCGCGCCGACGGCGAACAGCATGCCGACGGGATCGCCGACCCAGCCCGCGCCGTCATGCGACAGGAGCACGACGCCGATGAAGGCGGCAACCGGCCAGACCAGCCGCCAGCCCTTGCCGAGCGACCAGGTGGCGACCGCCAGCGGCCCGAGGAACTCGATGGCGACGGCGAGACCGAGCGGAATGCGGGCGATCGCCGCGAAGAAACACAGCGTCATCGCCGCCATGGTGGCGCCGAGCAGGGCGGCACTCTTCCACTGTTCACGACTGTAGGAACGCATCGGCGGGCGCACGATCAGCGCCAGGATCACCGCAGCCATCACGAGGCGGAGGAAGGTCGTGGTCGAGGGGCCGAAGGCATGGATCGCCGTCGCCGAAAAGGCCGAGCCGAACTGGATGCTCGACATGGAGCCGAAGCACAGCAGGATGCCTGTGAAGAGCCCCGCATTGCCCGAGCCCGAAAGACCGCCACCGCTGGCCGTCGCCTGTTGATCTACCATAAGAACTCCTCCCCTAGGGCAACCAGTCCTAGAGGAGGGTCTGCCATCAGACAAATGGATAATCGTGACGCCTTGCTTCAGGAAAATTGATGCAAGATGTCAGCCTGCAATGCCCTTCAGGGTATTGGCGACATTGAGGCCGATCTGCGGCACGCCGTAGCCGCCTTCCATGCAGACGAGCACCGGCACGCCGCTCGCCGCGACCACCCTGCCCATCGTGATATAATCCGGCGAGGTCAGCTTGAAGAAGGAAATCGGGTCCTCCTCGAACGTATCGACGCCGAGCGAGAGCACGATCACCTCCGCACCGAAGGCCTCGATGCGCTTCAGCGAATCTTTCAGTGCCGCTTCCCAGACGGAATAGGGCGTGCCCGGTGGCATCGGATAGTTTTGCGTGGTGCCGGCACCGGCGCCCTTGCCGGTCTCCTCCGCGTAACCCAGGAAATGTGGGAAGGCTTCGGCCGGATCGCCATGCAGCGAGGCGAAATAGACGTCATCGCGCTCGTAGAAAATATCCTGCGTGCCGTTGCCGTGGTGGAAATCGACGTCGAGGATCGCGACCTTCTTGGCGCCCTTGTCGAGGAAGCGCTGGGCGGCGACGGCGGCGTTGTTGATGAAGCAATAGCCGCCGAAACTGTCGATGCCGGCATGGTGGCCCGGCGGGCGGCAGAGTGCGAAGGCGGACTTGGCACCGCCGGCGACGATATCGGCCGCCGTCAGCGCCGTCTGCATGGAGGAGAGCGCCGCCTCCCAGGTGCCGGGCGAAATCGCTGTTTCCGCAGCGTTGCAATAGTAGCCGAGCAAGCCGTCGATCTGGGTCGGGATGCGCGGCGAGGTGCGGCGCACGGGGAAGGACGTGGCGATCGCCTCGCCCTTGTAGCCGGCGGCCTGCCACTGCGTCCAAGCGGTCTGGAGGAAGGACAGGTAGCCGGCGTCATGAACCTTGTGCGCGGTTTCAAGGCCGTGCCGTTCCGGTGCGGCGATGTCGGTAAAACCGGCGTCCTTCACCGCGGCCAGAATCCATTCGGCCCGGAACGGCGCCTCGAAGGGCGGCACCAGTTCACCGCCGTAAAGCTCGCTGCGAGCGTTCCTGAGCTTGTGGTCCTCGGAAAAGATAATGCGCATGAAAAGTCCCCATTGTCATTTGGGCGCGACGGTAGTGCATTTTTCCGGCAAGGGAAATCTCTCCCGCGGGGTAGGTTTTCGCCCAGAATGCAAATCCGCCCCGGCCAATGGCAGGGGCGGATTGCGGGACGATCCCATGCGTCAGGCAAGCAGGGCCCTGCGCTGGCGGCCGAGACCGATCTGCTTGATCAGCATGATATCGGCAACCGCGACGGCGGCCACAGCGATGAGGCCCATGCCGACGGCGGTCAGGTTGGCGTGGTCGAGAACGAGCACCGCCACGCTGCCGAGAACCCAGAGTGCATCGCCGATCATGACGAAGCGCACGGCGGCGGGCGACGGCTGCTCCTGCCGGCCGACGGCGAGGTGAAAGCCGCCCCAGAAAACGAAGAAGACGGCGAAGGCCAGGAGAATGCCGGGCGTGGCGAGCGGACCGATAAGGCCGCTGATCGGGCCGGAAAAGGCAAAGAGCAGGCCGGCGGTGGCAAGCGAGAAGACGCCGTCGAACAGCATGATGGACTTCAGAAGATTGCGGTTGAGGGTGGCGAACATGATGGGTTCCTTTCGTTTCGATGGGCTGATCCTGCCCGGTGACCTGTCGCAAACCAATTACGTCAGAGGTAATGGAAATCATGTCCCGCCTCGTGTTGAGTGCGCGGGCAATCAGCGGAGGCGAGAATGGAATTCGGCGAACACCTGAAGGAATGGCGCAGCCACCGGCGCATGAGCCAGCTGGAACTGGCAAACGAGGCTGGCATTTCCTCGCGCCATCTCTCCTTTCTCGAAACCGGCCGCTCGCGCCCCTCGGAGGGCATGATCCTCCGCCTCTCCGCGGTGCTCGACATTCCCGCGCGCGATCAGGGCCTGTTGTTTTCAGCCGCCGGCTTTCGCCCGCGCTTCGCCACGGCGCCGGCCAAAAGCCTCGCTGCCGTGCCGCCCGCCGTCGCCGAGGCGATCGGTCTCATCCTCGGCCGGCACGATCCCTATCCGGGCGTCGTCTTCGATCACGAATACAATGTGCTCACCGCCAACCAGGCCTTTCTCGGTCTTGCCGGCATGGCGGGCATCGCCGTTTCGCCCGGCGACAATTTCCTCGATGCCTATCTCGGCCCGACGCCGCTGCGCTCCATCGTCGTCAACTGGGCGCAATCGGCCGCCGATCTGGTGCACCGCATCCGCGCGGAGGCATGGCTGCAGGGGCCGCGCAGCCCGCTTCTCAAGCGCATCGAACGGCTCGCCGCGCAGGAGGATATCAAGGCGGCGCTCGAAACCTTCCCGGAGGGCGACCGCCTGCCGATCCTGCCCATCGAGATGCAGATCGGCGCGAAGCGCTTCAACTGGATCACCACGCTGACCTCCTTCGGCTCGACACAGGACGCGCTCGTGCAGGGCGTGCTGATCGAAAGCTTCTTCCCCGCCGATGCCGAGACGCGGGCACATTTCGAGGGTGCGTGAAGGCATCCGAAACAGACTGGGGATGCCGCCCCCTCCACCCTGTCCTGCGGCGCCAAACGCACTACATTCGCGCCATGAGCTTCTTTTCCGACACTGATTCGCCGACCAACCTCACCGAATATTCGGTGTCGGACCTGTCCGGCTCCATCAAGCGCACCATCGAGCAGGCCTTCGACCAGGTCAGGGTGCGCGGCGAGATTTCCGGCTATCGCGGGCAGCATTCCTCGGGACATGCCTATTTCTCGCTGAAGGACGACAAGGCGCGCATCGACGCCGTCATCTGGAAGGGCAGCTTTTCGCGCCTGCGCTTCAAGCCGGAAGAGGGCATGGAGGTGATCGCCACCGGCAAGATCACCACCTTCCCCGGCTCGTCGAAATACCAGATCGTCATCGAGGCGCTGGAACCCGCCGGCGCCGGCGCGCTGATGGCGCTGCTCGAAGAGCGCCGCCGCAAGCTCGCCGCCGAGGGCCTGTTCGACACCGAGCGCAAGAAGCCGCTGCCCTTCCTGCCGAAAGTCATCGGCGTCGTCACCTCGCCGACCGGCGCCGTCATCCGTGACATCCTGCACCGCATCGCCGACCGCTTCCCCGTCCATGTCGTCGTCTGGCCCGTCAAGGTGCAGGGCGAAGGCTCGGGCCAGGAGGTGGCGGCCGCCATCGAGGGCTTCAACACGCTCGATCCGCTCGGGCCGATCCAGATCCCGGACGTGCTGATCGTCGCGCGCGGCGGCGGCAGCCTCGAAGACCTCTGGAGCTTCAACGACGAGATCGTCGTGCGCGCCGCCGCGGCCTCGAAAATCCCGCTGATCTCCGCCGTCGGCCACGAGACCGACTGGACGTTGATCGACCACGCCGCCGACCGTCGCGCGCCCACCCCGACGGGCGCCGCCGAAATGGCGGTGCCCGTGAAGGCCGATCTCGACGCCGAAATCGCCTCGCTTGCCGCCCGCCTGCGTGGCGCGACGGCCCGGCAGATGGACAATCGCCGCCAGGGCGTGCGCGCGCTTGCCCGTGCGCTGCCCTCGCTCGACCAGCTTCTGGCGCTGCCGCGCCGCCGCTTCGACGAGGCCGCCGCCGGCCTCGGCCGCGGCCTGCAGATGAACACGGTCAACAAGCGCCGCGCCTTCGAGCGCACCGCCGCGCATCTGCGGCCCGATATGCTGCTGACCCGCATTGCAGAGCGCCGCCAGCGCGTGGCCGATCGCGTGCTGCGCGCCGAGCGCATCGTCGAGCGCCGGCTCGACCAGCTGCGCGCCCGCCTCTCCGCCTTCGACGTGTCGCTGCGCGCCACGCCCGCCCGTATCAAGACGCAGACCGAGCGGTCGCGCGACAGGCTGAAGGGCCTCGCCTTGCGAGCCGAAAGCGCGCTTTCAGGCGATCTCTCGCGCCGCCGCGCCCTCGTTCAGGCGCAGGATCGCGTGCTGCAATCGCTCTCCTACCGCAATGTGCTGAAACGCGGCTATGCGCTGGTGCGCGACGAGGACGGCGTGCCGGTGAAGGGCGCCGCAGCGCTTGGCCCCGGCCGCGCCATCGCCATCGAATTCGCCGACGGCAGCGTGGAGGCCGTCACCGGCGCGGGCACCAATCCGGGCGGCAGCACGCCGCCGCGCAAGAAGCCGGCCAAGCCTGAGGCGGAGGCGGCCAACCCGGCACCGCGCCAAGGCTCGCTGTTCTGAGGCCGTCATGCGTATCCTGCTCGTGCTTGCCCATCCCCTGGAAGACAGCTTTGCCGCCAGCACGGCCGAAACGGTGCGCCGGAAGCTGACGGAGAACGGCCACACGGTCGATCTTCTCGATCTCTACCGCGAGAATTTCGACCCGCGCCTCAGCGTTTCCGAACGCGGGCGCTATTTCGAGCCCGACTACGATCCCTCTGAAGCCGAACCCTATATCGGCAGGCTGAAAGCGGCCGACGGGCTGGTGCTGGTTTTCCCCCAGTGGTGGTTCAACTTCCCGGCCATATTGAAAGGCTTCTTCGACCGCGTCTTCGCGCCCGGCGTCGCCTTCGAGAATGATCCGCAGGGCGGGCGCATCCAGCCGCGGCTCGGCAATATCCATCTGTTCTGGGCTTTCACCACGACGGGCTCGCCCTGGTGGGTCGTGACGTTCTATATGGGCAATCCCGTCAAGCGCCTTTTGAAGCGCGGCATCGCCGCCTTCTGCGCCAATGGGCTGGATTTCAAGCTGGTCAGCCTACACGACATGGACCGCATCGACGACACAAAGCGCCGCGCGCATCTTCTGCGCGTCGAAAAACTCGTCGACAAAATCTGAATTATTCGAATTCGCCGAGAAACTTGCGCAGCAAGCCATCGAGCGCCGCGCGCTCCTGCGCGTCGAGACCGTCGAGCAGCTTGTGCTGGTTTTCGACATGGTCCGTCACCGCCGCATCGACCAGCGCGAGCCCCTTCGGCGTCAGCGCGATGATCACGCCGCGCCGATCGTCCGGATTGTGGGACCGTTCGATGAGGCCGGCCTTTTCCAGCTGGTCGAGCCGGTTGGTCATGGTGCCGGAGGAGACCATAGTCGTGGCGATGAGGTCGCCCGGCGACAGCCGGTAGGGCGGGCCGGAGCGGCGCAGCGTCGCCAGCACGTCGAAACTCGCCGAATTGAGCCCATGCGCGGCCAGCGCCTTTTCGATCTCCCGCGCCAGATGCGTGCGCAGCCGCGCGATGCGGCCGAGAAGTCCCATCGGCTCGACATCGAGGTCGGGCCGTTCGCGGTTCCACTGGGCGAGAATTCTGTCGACATGATCCATGGCGCGACTAAAGCCGGCAACTATCTTGACGTCAAGATAAAATCATATATCTTGACATCAAGATTCTTCGAATGGAGATATCCATGTCTCGCACCTCCGACATCCTCTTCACCGCAACGGCCCCCGCCATCTGGGGCAGCACTTACATCGTCACCACCGAGCTTCTGCCGTCCGGTTATCCGCTGACGGTGGCCATGCTGCGCGCCTTGCCGGCGGGCCTTATCCTGCTCGCGCTCGTGCGCCAGCTGCCGAAGGGCATCTGGTGGCCGCGCACCTTCCTGCTCGGCGCGCTGAATTTCTCGTTTTTCTGGGCGATGCTCTTCGTTTCGGCCTATCGCCTGCCCGGTGGCGTTGCTGCGACGGTCGGCGCCATTCAGCCGCTGATCGTTCTCGGCCTGTCGCGCGCCCTGATGGGTACGACGGTGCGCCCGCTTGCCGTCGTCGCCGGCCTTGCCGGCATCGGCGGGGTCGCGCTTCTCGTGCTGACGCCGGCCGCCAAACTCGATCCGATCGGCATCGCCGCCGGCCTTGCGGGTGCGGTCTCGATGGCTTTCGGCACGGTTCTGTCGCGCCACTGGCAGCCGCCCGTGCCGCCGCTCACCTTCACCGCCTGGCAATTGACGGCCGGCGGTCTGCTGCTGGTGCCCGTCGCGCTCACCTTCGAACCCGCTCTGCCGGTTCCCTCCGTGCAGAACCTGCTCGGCTTCGTCTATCTCGGCGGCATCGGCGCGGCGCTGACCTATATCGTCTGGTTCCGCGGCCTGTCGCGGCTCGACCCGGCGACCGTCTCGCCGCTCGGTTTTCTCAGCCCGCTCGTCGCCGTCATGCTCGGCTGGGCGCTACTGGCGCAGGACCTCAGCCCCTTCCAGATAACGGGCATGGTGGTGGTTCTCGCCAGCGTCTGGCTCAGCCAATGGGCGCAATCGGCCCCGGCGGCAAAGACGGTCAGTCCGAGCGGTGCGCCTTCCGCCGCGCGGCTGTCAGCCCTTTGAAGACGGCATGGGCAAGGTCGGCCTCGACCATGGCGGAGAGGCCGGCGGCGGTGGTGCCGCGATATTCCATGAAGAGTTCGACAATATCGGCGGGCGTCTGTGCAATGCCCGCCATCTGCGTCGCAGCGCCCAGAAAAAGCTGGCGCACCGCGATATCGGCCGTATCCGGATCGATGCCGGATTCGATGGCATGGCGGATCATCGCATCCGCCATAAGCGCCGGAAAGGCCGGCCCGGACCCGGTCAACGCCGTGAAATAATCCAGCTCGTATTCGCCGCTGATGACATGCTCGCGGCCGGACGCGGCAAAGAACCGGCGGGCGAAGTCCAGCTCCGACCGGCGCACATCGCGCGTTGCAAACCACGGCGTGAACGACAGACGCTGCTCGGCGCAGGCATTCGGCATCGCCCGCACGATGCGCTGTGCGCCGAACCGGTCGGAAATTTCTTCCACCGTCACGCCAGCCATGACCGAGATCACGAAACGGCCGCGCAGATCAAGCTCGAGCGCCTCGATATCGGCGGGACGGATGGAGAGGAGAATGACGTCGGAGGCATCGACGAGGATCGCATTGTCCGTCGTCATATGCACGCCCGGCCACGCTTCGAAGCCGGAAATATTGCCGGAGCGCGAGGACAGGACGAGATCGGCGGGTTTGATGATGCGGTCGGTCAGAACCGGCCGGAGCAAAGCCCCGGCCAGCCAACCACCGCCACCGATCACGCCGAGATGCGTCATGCGCGCTCGCCGGCCCATTCGCCGGCGCGCATGACGGGGACGCGGCTGCCGTCATTGCGGATACCGTCGATATCCACCTTGTCGGAGCCGATCATCCAGTCGATATGGATGAGGCTTTCATTGCCGCCCTGCGCGCGGATCTGTTCCGGCGAGAGGTTTGCGCCATCCAGGAAGCACTTCGAATAGCACTGGCCGAGCGCAATGTGGCAGGAGGCGTTTTCGTCGAACAGCGTGTTGTAGAACAGTATGCCGCTCGCCGAGATCGGCGAGGAATGCGGCACCAGCGCCACTTCGCCGAGCCGGCGCGCGCCCTCGTCGGTGTCCAGCACCTTGTTCAGCACCGCCTCGCCCTTCGACGCCTTCGCCTCGACGATCCGGCCACCTTCGAAGCGCACCTGGATATCGTCGATCAGCGTGCCCTGATGCGACAGCGGCTTGGTCGAGGAGACATGGCCTTCAACGCGCAGCGCATGCGGCGTCGTGAACACTTCTTCCGTCGGAATGTTCGGATTGCAGGTGATGCCGTTCTTCGCGGTGGAGGCGCCGCCGTGCCATTCGTGGCCGTCGGCGAGGCCGACCGTCAGGTCGGTGCCCGGCCCCTTGAAGTGAAGGGCGGCGAAGCGCTCGCCGTTCAGCCAGGCCGAACGCTTGGCAAGGCCGGCATTGTGCGCGGCCCAGGCCCCGACGGGATCGGCGACATCGACGCGCGAGGCGGCGAAGATCGCATTGGCGAGCTTTTCGACCGCCACGTCCTCCGGATCGTTCGGGAACACCTGTTTGGCCCAGGACGGATTCGGATAGGAGACGATGTTCCAGTTGATGTCGAAATTGGCGATCTTCTCCAGCGCCGGCTTGTAGGCCATGGAATTGGCCTTGTTGGCGCGGGCGACCTTGGCCGGGTCCTCATTGGCGAGCAGCATCGGGTTGTCGCCGGCAATAGCGAGGCGCGCCGCGCCGTTGGCATAGGCCTTGGCCATGCCCTCGTAGAGCCAGTCCGAGGCGCGGTCGAAGCTTTCGTCCGGCGCATTGTGATAGCGGGCGAGCGTTGCTTCCTCGTCGGCATAGAAGGTGCTGACGAGACCTGCACCCGCCTTGTAGGCATGTTTGGTAATGAGACGGGCGAGCGGCAGCGCGGCAATCGGGGCCGTCATCACGAGGTCCTGCCCCTTCTGAAGCTGCAAGCCGACGCGCACGGCGACCTCGGCGAGCTTGTCGAGTTTTGCGGGATCGACGGCGGCAGCGGAATTGGCGGGGTATGTCATGACAGGCCTGTCTTTCTGAAATCGATGAATGAAACTTAGTGTGCCCTGCAACAAATGAGAAGGCGCAATCAGGCGATGACGGATGCGGAAATCGCCTTCAGCGCCGTCAAGGCATCGCGCGGCGCAAGCCGAACCTGCAAGCCGCGCTGGCCGCCATTCATATAGACGGCCTCATGGACGAGCGCAGCCTCCTCTATGGCCGTCGGCACCTGCTTCTTCTGTCCGAACGGGCTGATGCCGCCGACCACGAAGCCGGTCAACCGCTCGGCGTCGGCGGGCTTCATCATGTTGGCCGACTTGCCCTTGAAGGCGCTGGCGAGCTTTTTCATGCTGACCTCGCAATCGGAGGGCACGATGACGCAGACCGGCTTGCCATCCACCTCCGCCATCAGCGTCTTCAGCACGCGTGCCGGATCCTCTCCCAAGGCCTCGGCGGCCTGGATGCCGACGCGGTCGGCTGTCGGATCGTAGTCGTAGGTATGGACGGTGAAGGAAACGCCGGCCTTGGCGAGGGCCTGGGTGGCGCGGGTGGTCTTGGACATGGGCGGGCCGTCATCGAAACGAAAATATCGGACCGCATGGGTGCGAAATGCCGGACGGCTTGTCAACCGCCCGGACTGAGTGTCCTCAGACCCGCTCCAGTGCCACGGCAATGCCCTGGCCGACGCCGATGCACATGGTAGACAACGAGCGCTTCTTGCCGGAAAGCTGCAATTCCAGCGCCGCAGTCCCGGTGATACGCGCGCCCGACATGCCGAGCGGATGGCCGAGCGCGATGGCGCCGCCATTCGGGTTCACCTGTTCCGCGTCGTCGGCAATGCCGAGTTCGCGCAGCGTGGCGAGCCCCTGCGAGGCGAAGGCCTCGTTGAGTTCGATCACGTCGAAATCCGATGGCTTGAGGCCGAGGCGGGCGCAGAGACGCTGCGTGGCATAGACCGGACCGATGCCCATGATGCGCGGCGGCACGCCCGCCATGGCGCCACCGAGAATGCGCGCGATGGGCGTCAGGCCGTACTTCTTGACCGCCGCTTCCGAGGCGATGATCAGCGCGGCCGCACCGTCATTGACACCGGAAGCATTGCCCGCTGTCACCGTTCCGCCCTCCTTCTTGAAGGGCGTGCCGAGTTTGGCGAGTGCTTCCATCGTCGTCGCGCGCGGATGCTCATCCTTCTCCACGACGACCGGATCACCCTTGCGCTGGGGAATGGTGACGGGCGTGATCTCCCTGGCCAGACGGCCGTTTGCCTGCGCCGCGGCGGCCTTGGCCTGCGAGCGAAGGGCGAAGGCGTCCTGATCCTCGCGCGACACCTTGAACTCTTCGGCGACGTTCTCGCCGGTCTCCGGCATGGAATCGACGCCGTACTGCTTCTTCATCACCGGATTGATGAAGCGCCAGCCGATGGTCGTGTCGTGGATTTCCGCGCTGCGCGAAAAGGCCGTCTCCGCCTTGGGCATGACGAAGGGCGCGCGGCTCATGCTTTCCACGCCGCCGGCTATCAACAGCTCCGCCTCGCCGGCCTTGATGGCGCGGGCGGCGGCGATGACGGCATCCATGCCAGAGCCGCACAGCCGGTTGATCGTCGTGCCCGAGACCGAAACGGGCAGGCCTGCGAGCAGCGACGCCATGCGCGCGACGTTCCTGTTGTCCTCGCCCGCCTGGTTGGCGCAGCCATAGACCACGTCGTCGACGGCCTCCCAGTCGATACCCGTGTTGCGCGCCATCAGCGCCTTCAGCGGGATCGCGCCGAGATCGTCGGCACGCACGGACGAGAGCGAACCGCCGAAACGGCCGATGGGCGTGCGGATATAGTCGCAGATATAGGCGTCAGACATGATTTCCTCAGAGTTCCGGTACGACGAGGTCGGCGACGGGGCCGTCGATATGCAGTGTCGCGCCCGTCATAGCCTGCAATTCCTCGACCGTCATGCCCGCCAGCTTTTCGCGCAGCACGAAGCGGCCGCCCGACACGTCGATGACGGCATGGCTGGTATAGATGCGGGTGATGCAGCCGACACCGGTCAGCGGAAAGCTGCAACGCTCCACCAGCTTCGGTTCGCCGTTCTTGGTGACATGCTCGGTGATGACGACCACCGATTTTGCGCCATGCACCAGATCCATCGCGCCCCCGACCGCCGGCACGCCCTTGGAGCCGACGCGCCAATTGGCAAGGTCGCCATTCTCCGCCACCTGATAGGCACCGAGGATTGCCACATCGAGATGGCCGCCGCGCACCATGGCGAAGCTGTCGGCATGGTGGAAGAAGGCCGATCCCGGCTTCAGCGTCACCGCCTTCTTGCCGGCATTGATCAGGTCCCAGTCCTCCTCACCCGGCGGCGGCGCCTCACCGAAATCGAGAATGCCGTTTTCCGTATGGAAGATCGCCTCGCGTCCCTCGGGCTGATAGCGCGCCACCATCTCTGGAAAGCCGATGCCGAGGTTCACATAGGCGCCGTCGGCAATGTCCTGCGCCGCGCGCCAGGCGATCTGGGCGTTGGAAAGCTTGATGTCTTCGCGTGTATCGACGGTCATGCGTAGGCCACTCCTGCGCGGATCAGTGCTTCTTCCTGGCCGGGATCGGCGACTTCGACGATCCGGTCGACGAAGATGCCCGGCGTGACGACCTGTTCGGGATCGATACCGCCGGGCGCCACCAGCCTGGAGACCTGCACGATGGTCTTGCCCGCCGCCATGCACATCAGCGGGCTGAAATTGCGGGCGGCCTTGTTGTAGGTGAGGTTGCCGTGCGTATCGCCCACATGCGCCTTGATCAGCGCGAAGTCGGCCTTCAGCCAGCGCTCCTGCACATACATGCGGCCATCGAATTCCGCGACCGGCTTGCCCTCGGCGAGTTCCGTGCCGAAACCCGTCGGCGTGTAGAAGGCGGGGATGCCCGCGCCGCCGGCGCGGATGCGCTCGGCCAGCGTGCCCTGCGGCACCAGTTCCAGTTCGATTTTCCCGGCCAGATAGTTTTCGGTGAAGGCGCGCGGATCGGAGGAGCGCGGGAAGGAGCAGATCATCTTGCGCACCCGCCCCGCATCGATCATCGCCGCGATGCCGACACGTCCGTTGCCGGCATTGTTGTTGATGATGGTGAGGTCCCTCGCCCCCGTATCGATCAGCGCGTGGATCAATTCGATCGGCGCGCCGGAGCCGCCGAACCCGCCGATCATCACCGTCGCCCCATCGCCGATGCCCGCTACCGCTTCCGCCAGACTTGAGATGCTCTTGTCCATGCCAATCTCCCGATGTCGGCAAGAGAGGTAGATCCGAAGGGGAAAAGCGGCAATGCATTTTGTGCGTTATTTGACATTTGTTCAATATGCGCACAAAGTGGATTGCCCTGCCCTCTCCGCGTCGTGGTCGGGCTTGACTGACCGTCCACCCGCCGCGATTGCCGCGTGGATCCTTGGCTCAAGGCCGAGGATGACGGAGGAGAGGTCGCGATCGGGAAGGGAACAACCATGCGGGAAACGGACTTCATCGGCGGCTTCGCCAAGGGCCTCAGGGTCATCGAGGCCTTCGGCGAGACGAAGCCGCGCCTCACCATCACCGATATCGCGAGAGAAACCGGCCTCGACCGGGCGACGGCGCGGCGGTGCCTGCTCACCCTCGCCGAACTCGGCTACGCCGCCTATGACGGCAAGTTCTTCGAGCTGACGCCGAAAATCCTGCGGCTCGGCCATGCCTATCTCTCGGCGACCCCGCTGCCGCGGCTCGTCCAGCCGTTCCTCGACCAGCTTTCCGAAACGGTCGGCCAGAGTGCGTCCGCCTCGGTGCTCGATGGTGCCGATATCGTCTATGTCGCCCGCGCCGCGCAGAAGCGCGTCATGTCGATCAGCCTGATGGCCGGCTCGCGCCTGCCGGCCTATTGCGCCTCGATGGGCCGCGTGCTGCTCGCAGCCCTGCCCGAGGCCGAGGCCCGCGCCATCATCGCGGCCTCCGACCGCAAGGCCAACACGCCCTTCACCAAGACCGATCCCGACGCATTGCTGGACGAGCTTTCGAAGGTCCGCAAACAGGGTTTCGCCCTGATCGACCAGGAGCTGGAGATCGGCCTGCGCTCCATCGCCGTGCCGCTGGAAAACGCCCGTGGCCGCACCGTCGCGGCCCTCAATATCGGCGCACCGGCCGCCCATGCCGCCGCGGAAGAGATGGTCGAGCGCTATCTGCCGGCAATGCGCGCGGTGCAGGCGGCACTGCGGCCTTTGCTCGCCTGATCTTGACAGACCGCAGGCGCGGCCCCCACCTTTTGCAGCGCAACAGGAGGCCGCCATGCGCGACGACGAGAGCAAGCTCACCCGCACCAAGCGCCAATGGGCCGATCAGGGCAAGTTTCTGACCGGCCGCATCACCCGGCCGGAAACCGATCGCCTGCCGCCCGGCCAGCATCTGGTGACGAACTGGCCCGTGCTCGATCTCGGCCAGCAGCCCGTCATCCGCCCGGAAAATTGGCGGCTCGATGTGAAGGGCGGCGCGGAAAACCCTGTTTCCTTCGGCTGGACGGACTTTCTCGCCTTGCCGCAGAGCCAGAAACTGTCCGACATCCACTGCGTGACGACCTGGTCACGCTATGACAACCGCTGGGAAGGCGTTTCGACCCGCGATCTGCTCGACCGCGTCGTGCCCCGGCCGGAAGCGAATTTCGTGATGCTGACGAGCTATGACGGCTACACGACCAATCTGCCGCTGGTCGATTTCGCCGCCGAGGACGCCATTCTCGCCACCCATTGGGAGGGCAGGCCGATCTCCGCCGAACATGGCGGGCCGATGCGCCTCGTCGTGCCGCATCTCTATTTCTGGAAAAGCGCCAAGTGGCTGACGCGCATCGATTTCCTGCCCGGCGACCAGGCCGGGTTCTGGGAGCGCAACGGCTATCACATGCGCGGCGATCCATGGGCGGAAGAACGCTACTCCGACGACTGAGCCGCCAGCCGCGCCCGCTCCGCCAGCCGGAAGGCGCGGGGTGTGGCGCCTGTCGCCCGCAGGAACGAGTGGGAGAAATAGGCCGCATCGGCAAAGCCGAGGGCAAGGCCGATCTCCTGCGCCGGCGCCTCGGTGAAGACCAGCGCGCGCTTCGCCTCGTCGATCAGTTTGCGCGCGATATAGGCATGCGCCGTCAGCCCCGTCGCCGCCTTGACGACGCGGTTGAGATGGGTCGGCGAAATGCCGATTTCCCGTGCATAGAACTGCGCCGGCTTCTGGCTGCGGAAATGCTGCTGGATCAGGCCGTTGAGATGCTCCATGCGGCGCGCCGTCTCGCCGGCCGCCTCGCCCGGCCCGTCCAGCGGATTGTCCCGGCTCCACAGCCGCGCCGCCAGCGTCAGCACCGAGACCAGATAGGCTTCCATCAGGTCCGTGCGGCCGCTCTTGCGCCCCGCCCATTCGCCGGCCAGCCGCTCCAGCGCCGCCAGCACGAAGCCGCCATCCGGATCGCCGGCGTCGAGCGGCGTCACGCGCGGCGCGGCGGCAAACCGCCCCGCCGCGCCGGAAAGGCGCAGATGCGAGGCGAGCATCGTGAAGACATGGCCATCGACATCGCGGGAAAAACGAAAGCCGTGGCCGACTGCCGGCAGCACCGTGACGATGGCCGGCGGCGTCAGCGCCACCGTCTCGGCACCGAAGCGCGCATCGCCCGATCCGGCGGAAATGTACAGGATCTGGAAAAAGCTCTCATGCCGGTGCAGACCGATCTCATAACGGTGCAGGCTGCTGCGTGACGGTATCGTCTCGCAATGCAGCCAGAAATCCGGGGAATTTCCGACCCTTTCGCCATAGAGATCGTAGGTCGGAACGGTTTTCGCCATGCCGCCGCCTCCCAATGGCAATGTTCGTTTTGTACAAGCGAAGGCGCGATCCGTCCATTGCGCAAGCCCGCCCGCTCTCGGAAAATTTGCGAAATGTCAGGGAGAGGGCAGCATGCGCGTTCAGGTCGTCATCATCGGGTCGGGGCCGTCGGGCCTGTTGCTCGGCCAGTTGCTGGGCAAGGCCAGCATCGACACCGTCCTTCTCGACCGCTCCAGCCGCGCGCATATCCTGTCGCGCGTGCGGGCCGGCGTGCTGGAGGAGGGCACGGTTCGCCTGGCGGAGGCCGCCGGCGTCGGCACGCGCCTCAAGGCCGAGGGCCTGCCGCATGACGGTTTCTCGCTCGCCTTCGACGGCCGCGACCACCGCATCGACCTGCTCGGCCTCACCCAGGGAAAGCGCGTCATGGTCTATGGCCAGACCGAGCTGACGCGGGACTTGATCGAGGCTCGCGAGGCCGAAAGCCGGCTAACGATCTACGAGGCCGCCAACGTCACGCCGCACGGTTTCGATGGCGGATCGCCCCATGTCACCTATGAGAAGGACGGCGTGGCGCATCGCATCGACTGCGATTTCATCGCCGGCTGCGACGGTTTTCACGGCGCCAGCCGCAAGGCCGTGCCGGAACAGGCCATCCGCACCTTCGAGAAGGTCTATCCCTTCGGCTGGCTCGGCATTCTCGCGGACGTGCCGCCGGTCGATCATGAACTGATCTATGCCAATCATCCGCGCGGCTTCGCGCTCTGCTCCATGCGCTCGCTCACCCGCAGCCGCTACTACATCCAGTGCGCATTGGACGAGAAGATCGAGGCATGGTCCGACGACCAATTCTGGGACGAGCTGCGCCGCCGCCTGCCCGCCCATCATGCCGCGGCGATGGTGACGGGACCGAGTTTTGAAAAATCCATCGCGCCGCTGCGCTCCTTCGTCGCCGAGCCGATGCGGTTCGACCGGCTGTTCCTCGTCGGCGACGCCGCCCATATCGTGCCGCCGACCGGCGCCAAGGGCCTGAATCTTGCGGCAAGCGATGTGCACTACCTCGCAAGTGGCCTCATCGAGCACTACGAGGACCGCTCGAATGCCGGCCTCGACGCCTATTCGCAAAAGGCGCTCGCCCGTGTCTGGAAGGCCGTGCGCTTCTCCTGGTGGATGACGAGCATGCTGCACCGTTTCCCCGGCACCGGCGAATTCGACCAGAAGATCCAGGAAGCCGAGCTCGACTACCTCACCCATTCCCGCGCCGCCGAGACGGCGCTGGCGGAAAACTATGTCGGCCTGCCCTATTGAGCGGCTACCTGCCGGTAGATTTCCACCGCCGCCCGCACCAGCGCCGCATTGTCTTTCGCCAGCGTACCATCCGGCAACAACCGGCCGTCCTCGAGGCCGACACGCGTCGACCAGCGTCGGGCCGCCATTCCTGCAAAATGCCAGACCGTCTCGTCCATGCCATGCAGCTGGATCGGCCGGCGCAGGCCGGCCTTGTCGAGAACTGCATGAATGCCGTCCGCAACCGCCGTCGCTTCGCCAAAATCCTGCTCGTCGATCTCGATGAGGATGCGCAAGGGCGGCCGCTCCAGCGTAAGATCGACAAGGCGCTCCGCGTCGGCAACCGAGGCGAGCCCCGCCTCGATGCCGACGCCGCGCGCCGAGAGGGCTTGCATGACGGCAGGTGCGGCAGGTTCCGACAGGTTGACCGAAGCATAGTCCGGCAACTCCCGCCAGGCGGCGATGGCCGCAAGCGTGCGCGCATCGCTTTTCTCGATCCAGTCTCCAGTGGATACGCCGACCAGCGTGCCGGGCACAGCCGCGCGCACCAGCCGCATCGTTTCGTCCATGACCTCGGCCGCAAGGCTCTCGCGCCCATCGGCGCCACGGGTGTGCAGATGGATTTCGCGGGCACCGGCGAGGATGCAGGCGAGGCAATCCGCTGCCATCGCCTCTGGTGTCAGCGGCAAGGCCGGATGAAAGGCCGCGTCGCGCGCGCCGTTGATGCAGGCCTGAACGATCATGCGGCACCCTCCTCGTGCGGTTTGGACCACGAGGCTGACACGGCGCACCGCCCCATGCAACCGCCGTCAGGCCCGCGGCGCCACCGCACCCGCCGCCTCGCGGATCGTCTGCATGAGAATGGCGAGCGGCAGGGAGGGGGCGATCTCCGCCCGCACGGTGAAGCCGACGGCGCCCTTCGTCTCGCTCGTATCGATCGGCAGCGCCGAAAGCACGCCCTCGGCGATATCGCCGGCCACCACGCCCTCGGAGATGATCCAGACCGCATCGCTATCGCGCACGAAGGCGCGGCCGAAAGCGTCGGAGACGGTCTCGATCGGGTTTGCCACATCGGCAATGCCATTGGCGATCAGGAAGCGTTCGACGAAGGGCCGGATGATCGAACCCTCGGTCGGCATCAGCACCGGATAGGCGTCGAGGCCGGCAAAAACGGCACCGCCGGACAGCAGCGGATGCCCCGCACGGACGCAAAAAACCACTTTCTCGGAATAGAGATGCTCGAAGGAAAAGCCGGTCATCTGCTCGGGCGCCGCCAGCCGCCCGACGACCAGATCGAGATCGCCAAGACGCAATTGCTCCAAAAGCACCGCATTCTCCCCCGTCACAATCTTGATCCGCGCCCCGGTTTCTTCCGCCAGAAAGAGCCGCATCGCCCTGGGCATGATGCGCGTCGAGACGGTGGGCAGCGCACCGATGCGCACCGGCGGTGCTTCGCCCGCCCGCGCCTGCGAGACCGAATCGAGCCCATACCGCAGCGCCGCCAGCGCCGCCCCGGCATGGCGCAAAAACACCTCGCCCATGCGGGTGATGCGGATGCCGCGCCCGTCGCGCTCGAAGACGGCGACATCCAGAACCTCTTCTAGCTCGCGGATGGTCTTCGTCACCGCCGGCTGACTGACATGCAGCAGGACGGCCGCCTTCATCACGCTCTTCTGGCGCGCCACCTCGACAAAGGTCTGGAGATGGCGGACCTTGATGCGGCTGTCTATCACGCTTTTCATAACCCATACGTTATCAGATCGGCCGAAAATATCATTTTACCGAACCGGATTGAAGGATCAATCTGCGGCAACGGGAGGAGACAGACGTGCAATTCGCTACCGTCAACGACGTGATCCTGCATCACCAGCTGATCGGCGGGCCGGCCGGCAAGCCGGTCATCGTCTTTATCAATTCGCTCGGCACCGATTTCCGAATCTGGCGCGACGTGGTGGTGCGCCTTGCCGGCGATTTCCCGATCATCACCTATGACAAGCGCGGCCACGGCCTCTCCGATCTCGGCCAGGTGCCCTATTCGATCGACGACCACGTGCTCGATCTCGCCGGCCTGCTCGACCGGCTGAACGTCCGGGATGCCATCATCTGCGGCCTGTCGGTCGGCGGCATGATCGCCCAGGGGCTGGAGGCAAAACGCCCGGACCTCGTGAAGGGCCTCGTCCTCTGCGACACCGCCCACAAGATCGGCACGGCCGACATGTGGAACGCCCGCATCGAAAGCGTCGAGACCAGGGGCATCGAGAGCCTAGCCGACGGCATCATGGAACGCTGGTTCACGCCGGCCTTCCGCCGCCCGGAAAATGCCGCCTATCACGGCTACCGCACCATGCTGACGCGCCAGTCCGCCGTCGGCTATGCCGCCACCTGTGCGGCCCTGCGCGATGCCGACCTCACCGAATCCACGAAGCGCATCGCCGTGCCCACCCTCTGCGTCGTCGGCGATCAGGACGGCTCGACGCCGCCGGATGTCGTGCTGTCCATCGCCAAACTCATCCACGGCGCGCGCTACGAGGTCATCAAGGATGCCGGCCACATTCCCTGCGTCGAGCAGCCGGAAATGCTGACCGAGATGATCCGCGCCTTCATCGACACCATTCCCGCCGGAGGAAAGCTGCATGCCTGAACCGCAATCCGAGCGCTACCGGCAGGGCATGGCGACGCGCCGCGCCGTGCTGGGCGATGCCCATGTCGACCGCGCCACCGCCGCCGCCACGCCCTTCGACCAGCCTTTCCAGGAGTTGATCACCGAAAGCGCCTGGGGCACGGTCTGGTCGCGCCCCGGCTGGACGAAGCGCGAGCGCTCCATGGTGACGATCGCGCTGCTCGCAGCGCTTGGCCATGACGAGGAGGTGGCGATGCATGTGCGCGCCACCGCCAATACCGGTGCGAGCCGCGCTGATATCGCCGAGGCACTGCTGCATGTGGCCATCTATGCGGGCGTACCCGCCGCCAACCGGGCGATCCGCGTGGCCAAACAGGTCTTTGCGGAAATGGATGCGGAACAGGCGGCCTGAGGCGACGATGAGCGATCTTCCCAACCGAAAACCCGAAACCGGCGCCTTCTTCGCGCGCGACCGCCTGTGGCACCCGCCGGGCCTCACGCCCGGCTACAAGACCTCCGTGCTGCGCTCGCCGCAAAAGGCACTGTTCTCACTCGACGGCACGATCTCGGAAATCACCGGCCCGGTCTTCGGCCACTCCATTCTGGGCGAGCTCGACAACGACCTGATCCACAATTTCGCAAAACCGGGCGAAAGCGCCATCGGCGAGCGCATCATCGTGCATGGCCGCGTGCTCGACGAGCGGGCGCGCCCGATGCCGGGCGCACTGCTCGAATTCTGGCAGGCCAATGCCGGCGGGCGCTATCGCCACAAGAAGGAAAGTTACCTCGCGCCGCTCGATCCGAATTTCGGCGGCTGCGGGCGCGCTATCACCGATGCGGACGGCCACTATGCCTTCCGCACCGTCAAGCCCGGCCCCTATCCCTGGCCGAACGGCGTCAACGACTGGCGCCCGGCGCATATCCATTTCTCCGTCTTCGGCCACGGCTTTGCCCAACGGCTGATCACGCAGATGTATTTCGAGGGCGACCCGATGATCTGGAAGTGTCCCATCGTGCAGACGATCCCGGACAAGGCGGCCGTGGAGCAACTGGTCGCCGCGCTCGACTGGGGCAACACGATCCCGATGGATGCGCGCGCTTACAAGTTCGACATCGTGCTGCGCGGCCGCCGCTCGACGCTGTTCGAAAACCGCATGGAGGGCAATTGATGGTCCAGTCCCTCGGCTATCTCAAGGAAAGCGCCTCGCAGACCGCCGGCCCCTATGTCCATATCGGCCTGACGCCCAACCATGCCGGCATCGGCGGTGTCTATGACACTGATCTGGGCGCCACGATGGTCAACGACAAAACGCTCGGCCGGCGCATCACCATCACCGGCCGCGTGCTCGACGGCACCGGCACGCCGCTGAAGGACGCGCTCCTCGAAATCTGGCAGGCCGACGCCGCCGGCCTCTACAACAGCCCGTCCGAACTGCGCGGCAGCGCCGACCCCAACTTCACCGGCTGGAGCCGATGCGCCACCGATGGTGTGACCGGCGAATACCGCTTCGACACGATCAAACCCGGCCGCGTCCCCTTCCGCGACGGCCGCCCGATGGCCCCGCATATTTCCGTCTGGATCGTCGCCCGCGGCATCAATCTCGGCCTCAACACGCGAATGTATTTCGCCGATGAGGAAGCGGCCAACGCTGAGGACCCGGTGCTCGCCCGCATCGAACACCGCGTGCGCGTGACGACGCTGATCGCCGCGGGAGAGGGCGATCACTATCGCTTCGATATTCATCTGCAGGGGGAGCGGGAGACGGTGTTCTTCGATATTTAGCCGCCTCTGGCAGCCGGTTTTCGTGAGAGCCATACCTTGATCTGGGTCATCGGGGCTGCTGCAAAACAAAAAGGCCCTTCTTGCGGAGGGCCTTTCTCATTGGGGGATCGTGCAGGCTTAGACCTTGTAGGTCTGCACGGCGCCGGGCAGCTTGCTCCATTCGGCGTACCATGTGTCGAACAGCTTCAGCTGGCTTTCGACATAGCCGCGCTGGCTGTCGGTGAGCGCGTCGGTTTCGTTGAAGTGCAGCGTGTATTCCTTGTCGCCCTTCAGAACCATCATGTGCTTGAAGTAAAGAACGAGGTCCGGGCCTTCGTCGAAGGAGGAGAGCACAGCGAGCGCAGATTCCAGTTCCAACGCACGGGCGCGGGCATCCGGGTCACCCTTGGCGGCAGCCTGGGCGAGGGCGCACATGTGCAGCACTTCCTTCGGCAGAACGCAGCCGATTCCGGTGATCGCGCCGACGGCGCCGCAATCAACGAAGCCGGTGAAGACGCAAGTGTCAACGCCGATCATCAGCGAGACGTCATCGTCGCGGCTGGTGATGTTTTCGGCTGCATAGCGCATGTCAGCGGCGCCGCCGAATTCCTTGAAGCCGACGAGGTTCTTGTGGTCTTCGCGCAGCGCGAAGAACAGATCGGCGCGGGTGGCAAAGCCGTAATAGGGGCTATTGTAGATGACGGCCGGCAGATCCGGCGCGGCGGCGAGGATCGCCTTGAAATGGTTCTTCTGGGCGCCAACGACCGAGCCGCGGGACAGCACGCGCGGGATGACCATGAGACCCTGCGCGCCGACCTTCTGGGCATGCGCGGCATGCGCTACGGCCGAGGCGGTGTTGACGGCGCCGGTGCCGACGATGACCGGGATGCCGGCCTTGACGAGGCGCTCGACGCCTTCCATGCGCTGCTCGTCCGTCAGCAGCGGCCAGTCACCCATCGAGCCGCAATAGACGACGGCGGACATGCCCTTGGCGATGAGCTCCTTGCCCTTGCGCACCAGCTGGTCGAAATCCGGCGAGCGGTCGTCCTTGCAGGGCGTCATCAGGGCGGGAATGACACCGGAAAAAATCTTGGCCTTCATGTCGATCTCCTTTGGCGGTTCATCGGGCGGTCAGCCGGCACGATGCCTCAGGCCTCCCCCTCTCTGATTGTGAGGTGTAGCATCTTGCATTTTATTTGTCGACAAGAAAAATACAAAGCCTGGCGCGATGGATTCAAAGGGCGATGTCGAGCCTGTCGTTGCGGCTGAACAGCTTCTGCACCTGGGCGACGATCGCCTCGGCATGGGCCTTACCGAGCCGGTCGGCTTCCTCCAGGTCGCGCGCCTCGATCGCCGCGATAATGGCGGCATGTTCATCAACGAAGCGCTGCGGGAAGTGCTCTTCGTAGGATTGGTAATAGAGCTGCAGGATGCGGCGTCCCTCGTCGAGCAGCCGGCGGAACAGGCTGGTGAAATAGGGGTTGCGGCCGGCCTCGGCGATGGCGGCGTGGAAGGCGGCGTTGGTGGCGATCATCGTCAGGTGATCGCGCGCCTTGAGCGCCGTCGCATAGTCCTCGTGAAAGCCCCTGATAATGGCGATGTCTTCCGGCCGGTGGCTCTGCGCGGCAAGCCGCGTCGTCACGCGATACATCAGCACCAGCGCATCGAAGAAGGTGTGCAGGTTCATGAAGTCGATGTTCGATACCATGGTCGAGCGGTTCGGTAGCGTCTCGATCAGCCCTTCGCCGGCGAGCCGCACCAGCGCCTCGCGGATCGGCGTGCGCGACATCTTGAACCGCTCGGCAAGCTGCACCTCGTCGATCGGGCTGCCGGGCGCGATCTTCAGGTCGAGAATCTCGTCGCGCAGCAGGTCGTAGACCATCTTGACGCCGGAGCCGCGTTTACGCTCGGGCAGGGAATCGGTTTCGGTCATGAAAAATCCTCTTGTCGACAAAAGAAATACAATTCTCTGCCCGCGCTATCAATCGTTTTAAGAGGGCCTTTTGCCGAAAGCCGCGTCAAGTGTCCAAAAGGCGTGATTTCAGCAATTCCAGTGCTTTGCGGGCGGAAAACGAAAAGGGCGGGAAAAATCCCGCCCTGTGGTCCATCAAAAAAGCGTCGGGGCGATCAGCCGCGCTGGTCACGCAAAAAGGTCATCAGCGAACGGCCGGCGTCGAGAATATGATCGCGCGTCAGGTGTGAGGCGAGCTCGGCATCGCCCTTTTCGCAGGCGGCCAGGATCGCCTCGTGCTCGCGTCCGGCGCGCGGCACGCCGTTGGTGAAGGTCAGCTGGGCGCGCAGATAGCGGTCGATGCGGTCGAGCGAGGATTGCACATTCTGCAGATAATAGGGACGGCCGGAAGCCTCGTAGAGCGTGGTGTGGAACTGGCGGTTGATCTCGCCCCAGCGGTGTGGATCTGTCTCCCGGTCGAAGGCGTCGCAATAACCGCGCGCGTTGTCCAGCGTCGCGCGGTCGAGATTGGGCACGGCAAGGCGCATGACCTCCGCCTCGATCAGCGCGCGGAACTCAAAGATCTCGTCGATCTCCTCGATGGACAGGCCGGCGACGACCGCCCCCTTGTAGCGCTGGGTGGTGATGAGGCCGTGCTGCTCCAGCCGTGACAGCGCCTCGCGTACGGGAATACGGCTGGTGTTGAACATCTGCGCGATCTCTTCCTGGCGCAGGTTATCGCCCACGGCGATCTTGCCCTCGATGATCGCCTTGCGCAGCGCCTCATAGACGAGGTCGGCCGCCGAAGCGGCCTGCCTGACATCGACGGCAGCAAATTTCATCACGCCCAACCCCTGAAAATCGCGCCTATGGTCATAAGGGCAAACCGGAGGCGGAGCAACAAACGAAGCCTTGAGAATGAATATTGTATATTGGATCCAATTTTTCTATAAGGGGTCATCCGCGTCTAGCCGTTGGTGGCGTCACCGCGGGAAATCAGCATATCGGAGAGAGCCATGCGCAGCAGCAAGGTCATTCACATCGTTTCCTGCCACGCCGAGGGCGAGGTGGGCGACGTCATCGTCGGTGGCGTCGCGCCCCCGCCGGGCGCGACGCTCTGGGAGCAACGCAACTTCATTGCCCAGGACCAGACGCTGCGCAATTTCGTGCTGAACGAACCGCGCGGCGGCGTCTTCCGCCACATCAATCTGCTGGTGCCGCCGAAGGATCCGCGCGCCACCATGGGCTTCATCATCATGGAGCCCGAGGATACGCCGCCAATGTCCGGCTCCAACTCGATCTGTGTCTCCACCGTACTGCTCGACAGCGGCATCGTGCCGATGGTCGAGCCGGAAACCCATATGGTGCTGGAAGCGCCGGGTGGTCTCGTCAATGTCGTGGCGACCTGCCGCAACGGCAAGGCCGAGCGCATCACCGTCACCAACGTGCCCTCCTTCGCCGACAAGCTGGATGTGAAGCTGGAGGTCGAGGGCCTTGGCACACTCACCGTCGACACCGCCTATGGCGGCGACAGCTTCGTCTTCACGGACGCCCGCGCGCTCGGCTTTGCCGTGACGCCGGACGAGGCGCGGGAATTGGCCGAAACCGGCATCCGTATCACCAAGGCGGCGAACGAGCAGCTCGGTTTCAAGCATCCGGAAAACCCGGAATGGAACCATATCTCCTTCTGCCAGCTCACGCTGCCGGTGGAGGAGCGCGACGGCGCTCTGCATGGCCGCAACACCGTCGTCATCCAGCCGGCAAAACTCGACCGCTCGCCGACCGGCACCGGTTGCTCGGCCCGCATGGCCGTGCTGCATGCCAAGGGCCAGATCAAGGTCGGCCAGCCGTTCTCCGGCTATTCGATCCTCGATTCGCGCTTCGATTGCCGCATCCTGAGCGAAACCACGGTCGGCGGCCGTCCGGCCATCGTGCCGGAAATTTCCGGCCGCGCCTGGATCACCGGCACCAGCCAGGTGATGTTGGATCCCGAGGATCCGTGGCCGGCCGGCTACCGCCTGGCCGATACCTGGCCGCGCAAGCAGTAATCCTCCCTCTGCCCGGTGCGCACCAAGCACCGGGCAGAATGTCTTTGACGATCCCATCAGGACGCGATAATCATGAAGTCATCCGATGACTTTATGATTTAACTCATGCACGCCCTCAGTAAAACCAATCTCGCCGATACCGCCGTGGAGGCGATCCGCGCGGAAATCCTCGCCCGCCGCTGGGCGATCGGCGAAAAACTGCCGAACGAGGCAGCCTTGTCTTCCATGCTTTCGGTCAGCCGCGGCACGGTGCGCGAGGCGGTGCGCGTGCTGGCCTCGCAGGGCTATCTCGAAACACGGCAGGGCTCCGGCACCTATGTGCTCTCGACCGCCGATACCGCGCGCCCGCTCACCATGGCCCGCCGCGCCGGCCTGCGCGACCAGTTCGAGGCGCGGCTGGCGCTCGATGTGGAAGCTGCCCGCCTTGCAGCGCTGCGCCAGACGCCGGCCGCGGTGGCGGGGCTCCGCACGCTATTGTCCGAACGCGGCCATTCCGAAGCCAGCGACCGCGCGGCCTTCGTCGCCCGCGACCTCGCATTCCACCAGGCCGTCATCGCCGCCTCGAACAATGCGGTGCTGATCGGCATGTACGATTTCTTCTCCACGGTGATTGCCGAAACCATCGCGGCCACCCTCGACGACGACCTTCCCGAACCCGACATGGCTGCGCACGCCGCCATCGTCGATGCCATCGCAAGCGGCGATCCCGACAAGGCCGACGCCGCCGTCCGCCGCTTCATGGCGCCCGTCCTCACTGCCCTCGACAAGCTGCTTCTGTCATGACCCTCCCCAACGATCCCGGCGCCATCGACCTGATCGACGCCGAAGCCGACAGTGTGCCGGCGCCCAAACCGCACCGGCCGAAAAGCACGGCGGCGCGCATCCTGCTCGGTGCCAGCCTCGTGCTCATCGCCTTCAATCTGCGCCCGGTCTTTTCCAGCGCCTCGGCGCTGCTGCCGGAAATCCGCGATGTGCTCGGCCTCTCGCCCACCGGCGCAAGCCTGCTGACGACCCTGCCCGTCGTCTGCCTCGGCCTGTTCTCGCCGCTTGCGCCAAAACTTGCCCAGCGCATCGGCACGGAGCGCACGCTTCTGGCGGTCATCCTGCTGGTGGCGCTCGGCACGGCCCTGCGCGGCCTGTCCTCTATTCCCCTGCTGTTCTTCGGCACGGCGCTGGCGGGCGGTGCGATTGCCGTCGGGAATGTGCTGCTGCCCGGCCTTGTCAAACGCGATTTCGCCGACCGCGCGGCGCTGATGACCGGCTGCTACACCATGGCGCTTTGCGCCGGCGCGGCAAGCGCCGCTGGTCTGACGCTGCCCATCGAGCATGCGCTCGGCGGCTCGCTGGATGGCGCCCTGGCAGCCTGGTCGCTCCCGGCTTTGCTGGTCGCGCTGCTCTGGCTGCCGCAGGTGCTGGCCACCCGCACGCAGGCTAAGCGCGCCGGTTTTCGTGTGGAAGGACTTTGGCGTGATCGGCTGGCCTGGCAGGTCACGCTGTTCATGGGCCTGCAATCGGCGCTCGCCTATTGCGTCTTCGGCTGGCTGGTGCCGATCCTGCGCGAACGCGGGCTCGACGGCGTCACGGCCGGCGCGATCGTTTCCATGTCCGTCATGGTGCAGGCCGCGTCCTGTCTCGTCGCGCCGCATATCGCCGTGCGTGGAAAAGACCAGCGGCTGATCAATGTCACGCTCTGCGGCTTTGCCGTGGTGGCACTGCTCGGCCTGCTGTTTGCGCCGCTCTGGTCGGTCTGGATCTGGGCGGTTCTGCAAGGCATCGGGCAGGGTGGGCTGATCGCCGTCGCCATGACCGTCATCGTGCTGCGCACGCGCGATCCGCATGTCGCCGCGCACCTTTCCGGCATGGCGCAATGTGTCGGTTATCTCCTGGCGGCCATCGGCCCGCTGGTCGTCGGCCTCATCCGGGGCTGGACGGGCAGCTTTGCCTGGAGCGCCGTGCTCTTCGTGCTGCTTGGCCTCGGGGCGGGCATCAATGGCTGGTTTGCCGGCCGTGCGCTCTATGTCAATGCGCGCACGGTGGAAGTCTAAGGCGTGACGATGCCGGCCTCGGTGACGACGATATCCATCGGAATGTCGTGCAGCTGCGGATAGATGGTCGCGATGCGCGATCCGCTATAGCCGATGCCGATGACGCGCGGCTTTTCCGTCATCGCTGCCAATGTGCGGTCGAAGAAACCGCCGCCATAGCCGAGCCGATAGCAGGCCGCATCGAAGCCGACGACCGGGGCGATGACGATATCCGGCCGGCAGGGTTTCGGCTCTGCGGGAATGGGAATATTCCAGATGCCACGCGAAAGCGCCTCGCCCGTCTGCCACAGATGGAATTCCAGCGGCCTTCCCTTTTCCACGACGACAGGCAGGGCTGTCAGCCCGCCGCGCGCCGTTACCTCTTGCAGGAAAGGCCGGAAATCCGGCTCGCCGCGAAACGGCCAGTAGCCGCTGACGATGCGGCCCGTGACATCGCCGATTTCATCAAGCACAAGGGCCGCGATCGCCTCGCCATGGGCACGACGCGCCGCGGCCGGCAGGGCGAGGCGTTCGGCAATCAGCCGCTCCCGCTCGGCCTTGCGCCAGCGGTTCACCTCCGTCCAGATCTGCCCGTCGAGCGGCCCCGTCAGGCCGGCATAGGCCGGGTCGATCTCGTGCAGGAAACAGGCCGGCGAGGCGAAGGTGGCGGGAGTGTCGTCGTCTGCCATCGGATCCTCCTCCTTGCAGATACCCGGCCCGGCAATGCGGTCTCCGGCGCGCCGCATTGCCGGGCACACGGGCAAGCAGGATGGAGCTTCGCGAGTACGCTGACAAATAAATTCTCGTGGCGGGGTGGCCTAGCTGTCTTTCAGCAACTCAGCCAGAATGGCAGCATGGTTGAACGCCGTGTTGCGAGAACCGTAGAGCAGGGTCACGGTGCCGGTCGCCGCACGCTTTCTGAGGTCGTCGAGGTCGGGACTTTCCTTGAGTTCGTCGCGATATCGCGTCTGGAATTCCATCCAGCGCTCCGGCTTGTGGGCGAACCATTTGCGCAGTTCCGTCGATGGCGCGACGGACTTCAGCCATGTGTCGAAAGAGGCCTTCTCCTTCGAAATTCCACGCGGCCAGAGCCTGTCGACAAGGATACGCGTGCCGTCGTCGGCCGTTGCCGCCTCATAGACACGCTTGATTCGGACAGGCATCGCTTCAGCCTCCCTCTGCTCCGCATTCCGCATTTGAGACCAGAAAGCAGCCTATCCTTCAAGCCATGGGCAAGCCAACATGCTCTGCTTGACTTTGCCGCCGCGCTCGTCCCATCATAGGGCATGACGACGATGCCCTCCCTCGCCCGGTTTCTGAAACGGCTGTTTCCTCTCGCAGGACACTAGCCCCTCGGCTTGGTCGCGTCGCGCCCCGGCCGTGGGGGCATAGCGGTTTCGTCCAGCACGTCACCGCGCCAGAAAAGCGCGACACCCATTTTCCAGAGTCCGAATTTTCCGCGTGCCCCTTAGGGCCGCGTGACCCCGTGCGCGAGGTTTCCATGACTGCCAAGACCAAGAGCGGCCGCCGGCCTGCCATCACCATTGCCCGTTCCGAACACGAGCGCCTGTCGAACCTGGCCGACCGGCTGGCCGAGCGCGATCCGCACGCCGCCGAACAGCTCGCCGCCGAACTCGACCGCGCGAAGATCGTCGATGATGCGCGCATGGCTCCCGGCATCCTGCGCATGGGCTCGTTTGCCGAATTCCGCATCGACGACGAGGCGCCGCAGAGCGCCGAACTTGTCTTCCCCGGCGACGCCGATATTTCCCGCCAGCGCATCTCGGTGCTGACGCCGGTCGGCGCTGCTTTGCTCGGTCTTTCCGCTGGCCAGTCTATCGACTGGGCGGGGCGTGACGGGCGGGTGCGACGGCTCAGCGTGATCGCCGTGCATGCGGCCCCCCAAGCCGCCCAGACCTCCTGAAGGCCGCGCGTGCCATGAAGTTCCTGTCCTTTTCCCTTGCCGGGCGCATCGGAGGCTGCCTCGTCGCAGGATCGTGACCCCCTGCGCCGCAGGCGCGGGCAGGGGGCTTCTCCACCACGGTTTCAAATGGAGAATGACGATGGGACAGAATCCCGCCTTGTTGACGCTGCGCGACGGCTACGTGCTGGAAAAGATGGCGGCCGACGCACCGCCGCTGACGGAGGAATGGCGCACCCTCCTGCGCCGCAAGCTCTTAGGCCATCGGCTGGCGCTGGAAGGCGGCATCCCCGCCGATCTCGCGATGATCGACGCCCGCGTGACCTTCCGCTGCGCCAGTGGCCTGACGGATGTTAGGACGCTCTGCCTGCCCGGCACCTATGTACCCGGCGGCGCCTTCCTGCCGGTCACGACCTTCTATGGCCTTGCTCTGCTCGGCCTGCGCGAGGGGCAGTCCATGGCCTTCGAGCGGCCGGAGGGACGGCGCGACTGGGTCGCGCTGGAAAAGGTGCTCTACCAGCCGGCATCCGCCCAGCCTGTCCCGGAGGCGCGTCCGCGTATCCGCCTTGTCGCCGGCGGCCGCTTTGGTCAGGCTTTCCATGCCGCCAATGAAAACGGCCCCGGAGAGGGTCCGGGGCCGGGTGCTGCCTAGGATAGGAAGGTGTGTCAGATGACACCCTGTGCGCGCATGGATTCGGCCACGCGGATGAAGCCGGCAATATTGGCGCCGAGCACGTAGTTGCCCTTGGCGCCATATTCCTCGGCCGTCTCGGCGCAGCGGTCGTGGATGCCCTGCATGATCTGGCCGAGGCGGGCGCGGGCGGTCTCGAAGCTCCAGCTGTCGCGGCTGGCATTCTGCTGCATTTCCAGCGCGGAGGTGGCGACACCGCCGGCATTGGCCGCCTTGCCGGGGCCGAACAGCACGCCGCCCTCCTGGAAGGCACGCACGGCCTCCGGCGTCGAGGGCATGTTGGCGCCCTCGGCGACGGCGATGACGCCGTTCTTGATCAGCGTCTTGGCGTCCTTGCCAGTCAGCTCGTTCTGCGTGGCGCAGGGTAGCGCCACGTCGCAGGGCACGTCCCAGATCGAGCCCTTGCCGGAGGGGATGAAGTGCGCGCCCTTCCTCGTCTGGACATATTGCGACAGGCGCTCGCGGCGCACTTCCTTGATCTCCTTGACGAGAGCGAGGTCGACGCCCTCTTCGTCGACGACATAGCCTGAACTATCCGAGCAGGCGATGACCTTGGCGCCGTAGGCAATGGCCTGTTCCATGGCGTAGATCGCGACATTGCCGGAGCCGGACACGGTGACCTTCGTGCCTTCGAAGCCGGTGCCGCGGCTTTCCAGCATGGCGCGGGTGAAGTAGACCGCGCCGTAGCCGGTCGCCTCCTTGCGCACCAGCGAGCCGCCATAGCTCAGGCCCTTGCCGGTGAAGACGCCGGCCTCGAAGCGGTTGGTCAGCCGCTTGTACTGGCCGAACATCCAGCCGATCTCACGGCCGCTGACGCCGATATCGCCGGCCGGCACGTCGGTATATTCGCCGAGATGGCGGTAGAGTTCCGTCATGAAGGACTGGCAGAAGCGCATGATCTCGCCTTCCGAGCGGCCCTTCGGGTCGAAGTCCGAGCCGCCCTTGCCGCCGCCGATCGGCAGGCCGGTCAGCGCGTTCTTGAAGATCTGCTCGAAGCCGAGGAATTTGATGATGCCGAGATTGACCGAGGGGTGGAAGCGCAGACCGCCCTTATAGGGCCCGAGCGCCGAATTGAATTGCACGCGAAAACCGCGGTTGATGTGCACCTGGCCCCTGTCGTCGACCCAGGGCACGCGGAAGATGATCTGGCGTTCCGGCTCGCAGATGCGCTCGATCAGCGCGTCCTTCAGGTAGTCGGGATGTTTGGAGACGACGAGGCCGAGGCTTTCAAGTACTTCTCGGGCTGCCTGGTGGAACTCCGGCTCGGCGGGGTTGCGTTGCAGCACCTGGGCCAGGATCGGTTCAAGCTTCTCGTCGACAGTCGCCATGACGGCACTCCTTTTGTCTTTTCTTAAAAAATCACTGGAAGGGGGCTGCCGGCTTCACACCGGTCAGCCCGCGATGACACTGTTTCTGCATGGGGTCAGATTCCTTGTCCGTGCCCGCTCATCAGGCCCGTCGGGCCTGTCCGGGAGAGGCTTTTGGCGAGCGTCGCTAGAAGATCGGTCTGCGAAATGATGCCGACGACGCGGTTGTTGTCGTCTGTGACGACGACGGCATGGATTGTGCCATCGGTGAGATGCGGCAGGAGGCCGATGGCGGGGTCGCCTGAACTGGCGGTCCTAGCCTGCGAGATCGGAAGGGGCGAGGCGGGCGCCATGGCGGCGAGTTCCCGCAGGCCCACGGTGCCGAGAAGACGGCCTTCCCGGTCGAGCACCGGCAGGGTGCGGATATCGTGATCGAGCAGCCGGCTGCGCGCCTCTTCGGCGCTTACCTCCGCCGTTACCGTCACCACATCGCGCGACATGATGTCGGCGCAGACGAGGTCGCCGCGCTGGCGCTTCAGCGCCTGCAACTCAACCTGCCGCAGCAGCACGTCGAGGTCGGCGCGGCTGATGTCGAGCGTCTCGTTGAAGCTCGCGACGGCCGCGTCGATATCCTCGGTGTTGAAGCCGACGCGGAAGGCGGCAGGCGGATCGGCGGTCTTGTGCGTGTTGACGGGGGCGACCGCCTGCTTGTGCGGATATTGCCGGCCGGAGAAGCGGTGGAAGGCGATGCCGAGCAGGACGAGGAGAGCCGAATTGATGCCGACCGGCACGATCGGAAACCAGAAACCGGCGCGCGCGACCGCTGCCCCGCCGATGACCGCCGTCAGCGCCGCCGCCCCGCCCGGCGGATGCAGCGAGCGGGTGAGCGACATGGCGAGAATGGCAAGCGCAACGGCAAGGCCGATGGCGATAGCGGGATCGCGCACCAGCGTTGCGACGGTGACGCCGACAAAGGCGGAGACCATGTTGCCCCCGACGATCGACCAGGGCTGCGCAAGCGGGCTGGCCGGCACGGCGAAGAGCAGCACGGCGGAGGCGCCGACCGGCGCCACGATCAGCGGCAGATGTGGGTCGTGCCCCATGAAGACGCTTGTAACGAAGCCGGTGAGGCAGATGCCGACCAGCGCGCCGAGGCAGCCGATCAGACGTTCCTTCAACGTTGCGCCGGCAAGGATGGGGGAGAAGAGCCGGAATTTGGCCAGGATGCCCGATTTATGGGCATCGTGTTGAGGTGGGGCCACGATGATCCTGATCTTTGCAAGGCAGGTGACTATTTTTAAGGCTTATCCGCCCTTCGCGCCGCTAACGCAAGCATTTGCGGGGAAGATTCTGTTTTGCCGGAGGAGAAGGAAAGCAGTACCGTTTCGGGCAACAAAAAAGCCCGGCTGGGCCGGGCTTTTTTGACAACGCTTCCGGTAGGGAAGCGGGGAATTTGGTGCCCAGAAGAGGACTCGAACCTCCACACCCTTTCGAGTACCAGCACCTGAAGCTGGCGCGTCTACCAATTCCGCCATCTGGGCGACGGAGAGCGATGTAGAAGGACCGCCCGCCGGTGTCAACAGGCTTTTTGAAGTTTTTGCAACGGCTTGGCAAAAAGCTTGTTTATCGGCTTTGGGCCCAGTCGCGGATGCGCTGGAGTCCGGCGGCGAGAAGCCTGACGGCGGCGGCTTCTTCGGCAGCCTCCACATAGCAGCGCATTTCCGGCGCATTGCCGGAGGGGCGCAAGTGGATGACGCTCCTGTCTTCCAGCGTGATGCGCAGCCCGTCGATGTCGCTGACCTTTTGCGGCACGCCGATGGGCGCGAGGAAGGCGGCGAGCGGCCCGGCCCCCGAGCGCAGCTCCGCCATCAGGGCGGTGCTCGTCTCGACGGGAAAGTTTTCCAGCCGGTCGCTGGCGGCCGCAGGCAGGGCAAATCCGGCCACGATCATGGAGAGCGGCTTTTCCTCGACCGCTGCAAGCGCCAGCACCGCCAGGATCGGCATCAGACTGTCGCGGGTCGGCAAAGGCGCCAGGTCATGACCGTTCACGTGGAAAGGCGTCGCCGTCAGGGTGCCGCCATTGGCCTCGAAACCGGCAACGGCCGGTTCGCCGGCTGCGACGGCCTCGTTCATAGCCGCGATCACGAAGGGCGAGCCGACGCGGGTGCGCAGCACGCGACTGTCTATAGCCGCCTCGATGCCGGAATTGGAGGTGACGGGTGTCGCGATCACGGTCGCGCCGAGGAAGCGGCTGGCGATGAGTCCGATCAGGTCGCCCCGTACCGGCGTTCCGGTCTCGTCGGCCACAAGCGGCCGGTCGCCGTCGCCATCGGCGGAAATGATCGCGTGCAGACCGTGCTGAACCGCCCAGCCTTGCAGAAGAGCCACAGTCTCGGGCGAGACGGCTTCCGTATCGACGGGAATGAAGGTCTCCGAGCGGCCAAGCGCCACGACATCGGCACCGTAATGCGTAAGTACCTCGACGAAGAGGTCACGTGCCACGGTGGAATGCTGGTAGACGCCGACGCGCAGGCCGGAAAGGCTTGCCTCCGGCAGCAGGGCGCGGTTGCGCGCGCCATAAAGCGCCATGGCCTCGGCGTGCAGGTCCTGCGCCGTTTCCTGCCCGGTATCGAAGACGGTGCCTTCGGCGCTGATCGCCTCGGCGGCGGCGGTGATCGCGGCCTCGTCCGTCTTGTCGATCTCACCGTCCGGCCGATAGAACTTGATGCCGTTGCGGTCGGCGGGGATGTGCGAGCCGGTCACCATCAGGCAGGCGACTTTGCGGGAAAGCCCGAGCAGCGCCAGCGCCGGCGTCGGCAGCGTGCCGCAGTCGCGTGGCTGAAGACCGGCCTTGCGCAGCGCGGCGATGGCGATGGCCGAAATAGCTGGGCTCGAGCCGCGGAAGTCGCGGCCGATCAGGATATCGTCACCGGGCTTGGCCATGCCGGAGGCGAGAAGATGGCGGGCGAAGGCGGTGGCGTAGAGCGCGGTTGCCGGCCCTTCGAGATCGACCGAGAGACCCCGAAGGCCGCTGGTTCCGAATTTCAGGCTCATGCAACACCTCTGCCTCTTGCGGATCGTTCGCGCCGCGATAAATCCTCTCTACAGGACGGGCGCGCGACCATGAATAAAACAAAATGCGTGAACGTAATGCAAAGCAGGGACGTGACAGGGAGAAATCCCGCCAAAGCTAGAGAGGATCACATGTCGAAGATCAAAAATCTCGTCTTCGGTTGCGTTATGGGCATCGCCTCCGCAATCGCGCCCATGGGAGCGGCCCAGGCCGTGCCGCTTGCCGTACCGCTGCAGGCCAAGAGCGACGTGCAGAAGGCGCAGGTGGAATTCTGCGTCGGTTATGGCTGTGAGCGCCCGCGCTACTACCGCCGCCATCATCATCGCCCGTATTACGGCTGGGAAGAACGCCGTTATTATCGCCCGCACTATCGTCCGCGCTATGAACGGCCGCGCTATTATGGCGGCGGGCGCAACGCCCATGTGCGCTGGTGCATGAACCGCTACCGCACTTACGATCCCTATACCAACCGCTACCATGCCGGCGGCGGCGTCTATCGTATGTGCTATTCGCCCTATCGCTGATCGCGACCGGGCTGGAACAGGCGGCGGGCTTCGGCCCGCCGTTTTCTTTTCAGGATATACTAAATCAGGCCGGCGTCTGGTCGGCCCTGTCGGCGTGGCCGAGATCGCGGCCGGGCTCGATGATATCGCGCACCCGCTGCTTCAGTTCCTTCGGGCCTGGAAATCCACCATCGCGCTTGCGCTCCCAGACCAGCGCGTCATTGACACGGATCTCGAAATTGCCGCCGGTGCCGGGAACGAGCGCCACTTCGCCGAGCGCATCGGAGAAGGTCGACAGCAGCTCCTGCGCCATCCAGCCGGCGCGCAGCAGCCAGTTGCACTGGGTGCAGTAGAGAATGGAAATACGCGGCTTTTCCCTGGACATGGCAACCTCCTGATCGATGGCGAAAGCATATAGCAGCCGGTGCCGCTTGGCACGCCTCGGCTCGCGGCCACCTCACGGAAATGTCAACTCAATTCATCAAGTATTGTCAGCGGACATCTTGTCGCAGACCGATTTCTGGGGGAGACGTGTTGCACCGCAATATGCTCACGGGAGACACCATGACAGAGCTTGCCACCAGCCGCCCGCGCCTCATCATCCCGTCGCTCGGCGGCCTCTATTCCAAGCTTTCGGAGAGTGCCGAGACGATCCTGCGCGTCGCCGCAGGCCTCCTGCTCGTCACCCATGGTTATGGGAAGATCATCAATCCTTTCGGCGCAAGCGGCATGGTCGAAAGCCTCGGCTTCTATCCGGGCGCTTTCTGGTCGCCGCTGCTGGCGGCTACCGAATTTTTCGGTGGTATCCTAATCGCCATCGGCCTGTTCACCCGCCCTGCATCCTTCGCCGCGATGATCGTGCTGGCCGTCACGGTCTATTTCCACGGAATCGTGCAGGGCGAAGGCCTCGGCGGCGCGGAGAAGTCGATCCTTTGGACGCTGATTTTCTTCTTCTTCGCGGTACGCGGGGCCAACAGCCACTCGGTTGACGCAAGAATCGGCCGTCAATTCTAATCGGTCTCCTGCGGTTGCTGCATCTGCCGCAGCCGCCCTCTCACCAGCGCCGTCAGCGCCTCGCCATCGTAGGGTTTCCGTGCGATAGGAACGATCTCGAAGCCTTCGACACCGCGGATGTGAATGTCGGCGACCGTGGTGAACAGCAGCGGTACGCGCGCCTCGATCAGTCGGTTAACACGCGCGGTGATCCGCGTCGCATCGAGGGGCACGTCATGCAGGCAGAGATCGATGCCGGCAAGCGCGGTCGCATCCCATTCGTCGAGCTGTTCCGGCCTGACCAAGGTGATGCGGCAATCCAGCGCCGATTTGATCAGGTACTCGGCATCCAGCGCGATCAGGAACTCGCGTTCGGCAATGACGATGTGCGGTATAGAACGGTCCATGGTGCCGCACTCCAATCCATGTGCAAGCACCGGAATCACGGTGCCGTGGAGGCGGACATTGGGCATCATCCCAAAAAGTGTCATTTAAAAAAGACATAGTGTCGTGTGGTGGAACAAACGCGCGCTCTTCGCGTTTCAGGGAGCCAGCGCTTTACGGCTGGTATCGATCGACAGGCCGGAGGCGTGATGGCGAGTGGTACGGTGGGCATCCAGCAGACCAGATGGCGCACGCCCTGCCAGCAATGTCCTTTGCGCAGTCTTCCCGATTTTCGTGACTTCACACCGAAGGAACTGGACTTCGTCTCGCAGTTCAAGAGTGGTGAACTGTCGATCGAGCGAGGCGCGACGATCCTCGTCGAGGGCATGCACAGCGCCCATCTCTTCACGGTCCTGTCAGGCTGGGCCTTCCGCTACAAGCTTCTACCGGACGGACGCCGCCAAATCATGAACTATGTGCTGCCGGGCGATCTCATTGGCCTTCAAGGCAGCCTGATGGGCGAGATGGACCATTCCATCGAGGCGCTGACGACGGTGACGCTCTGCGTCTTCGAGCGCTCCAAGCTGGAGCGGCTGTTCGAGCGCCATGCTTCGCTGGCCTATGACCTAACCTGGATCGCTGCGCATGAGGAGCGCATTCTCGACGAGCACCTGCTGTCGATCGGTCGGCGCACGGCGCTGGAGCGCACGGCCTATCTCCTGTCCTTCATCCACCAGCGGGCGCATCTGGCCGGGGTAAACGGCGGGCGGCGGGTGCTCCCGATCACCCAGCAGCACGTCGCCGATACGCTCGGCCTGTCGCTTGTGCATACCAACAAGACGCTGCGTAAGCTTGCCGAGCGAAATCTGATGCGCTGGCAGGACAAGGGTTGCGAAATCCTCGATGCTGACGGGCTTCAGATGCTCGCCGGGTGGGAAGGGTTGCAACGCGGACCGCGCCCGTTCATCTGAGTGGTCGGATTATTCCACGTCCCAATGCAGCGGGAACATCGGGTCGAACACCGTCACCGGCCCGGCACCGGTCTCGATCTTCGCCGGGAAGGACACAGGCTCGGTCCGCTTGACGAGGCGGATCGTCTCGTCATTGGCCGGCAGGCCGTACCATTCCGGGCCGTTCATCGAGGCAAAGGCTTCGAGCCTGTCGAGCGCGTTCTCCTCCTCGAACACATGGGCAAGGCAGCTCATTGTGTTGATTGAAGTGTAGATGCCCGCGCAGCCGCAGGCGCATTCCTTGAGCGGATCGACATGCGGCGCCGAATCGGTGCCGAGGAAGAAGCGCTTGTCGCCGGAGGTGGCGGCGGCGCGCAACGCGAGGCGATGCTCCTCGCGCTTGGCGACGGGCAGGCAGTAATAATGCGGCTTGATGCCGCCGACGAGGATGGCGTTGCGGTTGATGATCAGGTGATGCGTGGTGATCGAGCCGGCGAGATTGGCCTTGGAGGCCTTGATGTAATCTATACCGTTCTTCGTCGTGACGTGCTCCATGGTCACGCGCAGCTCCGGCAGGCGCCGGCGCAGCGGATCCAGCACCGTCTCGATGAACACGGCCTCGCGGTCGAAAATATCGACCTCCGGCGTCGTCACCTCGCCATGCACGCAGAGCGTCAGGCCGATCTTGGCCATGCGCTCCAGCACCGGCATCGCCTTGTCCATGTCGCGCACGCCGCCATGGGAGTTGGTCGTGGCACCCGCCGGGTAGAGCTTGACCGCACGGATGAGACCGCTCTTGAAGCCTGCTTCCACGTCGTCGGGATTGGTATGCTCGGTGAGATAGAGCGTCATCAACGGCTCGAACCGGTCGCCTTTCGGCAGGGCGGCGAGGATGCGGTCGCGATAGGCGCGCGCATCGGCTGTCGTCACGACTGGTGGCACGAGGTTCGGCATGATGATGGCGCGGGCGAAGTGGCGGCTGGTATCGCCGATCACGCCCTCCAGCATGGCGCCGTCGCGCAGGTGCAGATGCCAGTCGTCAGGCCGGCGGATGGTGATTTCTGTGGTGGTGTTGGCCATGGGGCGTCTCTCCCGTCTTGGAGCATTTCCGCAAGCGGACATGCTCCAATCCCTTTGTTCAGCGCAATTCCGGACGCAAAACCGCTTTACACTTTTGCTGGAATTGCTTTGGGGCTGCGATAGCACCCGCAGGACGTCAGGACAATTCCTCAGAAAAGGTCGATATGCAGATCGGCGGGCCGGGAGTTTTCCAGGATACGCTTTCCGTTCGGCAGGTCGTTGCCGTAGAGCTTCCAGCCGATCTGGTCCTCTGGCAGGGCATAACCCATCCAGCGCTGGCGCAGACGCTCTTCCAGAACAGGGTAGGGCGGGCCGACGAAGATGGTGAAGTCGAAGACGCCGTCGAGCGCGTTCCAGGGCGCGTCCTTGAAGAGAAGGTAGTTGCCCTCGGCCAGCACGAAGCGCGTTTCGACAGGAATGGCGCGGGCGGCATTGATGGCGAGTTCACGCGCGCGGTCGAAGACCGGCACCAGCACCTCGCCCTCGGCCCGCTTCAACGCCTTGACGATATCGACGAAACCGCGCCCGTCAAAACTCTCCGGCACGCCCTTGCGCGGCAAGAGGCCACGCGCGGCGAGAATGCCGTTGTCCATGTGAAAGCCGTCCATCGGCAGGATTTCGGCGCTTTCGCCCCGCGCAAGAAGGCCGTCGCGCAGGGCTTCGGCCAAAGTCGACTTGCCGGCGGCCGGCGGACCGGCCAAGCCGACGAGGAAGCGGCGCGCGTCTCCCGCGCGCCGCTGGAGTGCATCCACGATGGTGGGAGGCGAAATCATGCCGCGATAGCCTCCGTCGGCAGCTTGGCGCCCGTCATGAAGGCGACGGCGTCGGACATCGAGTAATCCTTCGGATTGATCACCGTCAGCCGCCGGCCAAGCCTGTGGATGTGGATGCGGTCCGCCACCTCAAAGACATGCGGCATGTTGTGCGAGATCAGCACGATCGGAATGCCGCGCCGGCGCACGTCGAGGATGAGCTCCAAAACGCGCCGGCTCTCCTTGACCCCGAGCGCTGCCGTCGGCTCGTCGAGGATGATGACCTTCGAGCCGAAGGCGGCGGCGCGCGCCACCGCCACACCCTGGCGCTGGCCACCCGAAAGCGTCTCCACTGCCTGGTTGATGTTCTGGATCGTCATCAGGCCGAGTTCCGACAGCTTGTCGCGGGCGAATTTTTCCATCGCCGTCCGGTCGAGCTTGCGGAACACGCTGCCCATGACGCCCGGTTTGCGGATCTCGCGGCCGAGGAACATGTTGTCGGCGATCGACAGCGCCGGTGACAAAGCGAGGTTCTGGTACACCGTCTCGATCCCGGCCTTCTGGGCGTCTATCGGCGAACGGAAACTGACCGGCTGGCCTTCGAGGCGGATTTCCCCCTCGTCCGGCGTGATGGCCCCAGAGATCGCCTTGATCATCGAGGATTTTCCGGCGCCGTTGTCGCCGATCACGGCGAGGATTTCACCGGGATAGAGGTCGAAATCGGCATTGTCGAGGGCGGTGACGCGACCATAGCGTTTTACCAGGCCACGGGCGGTGAGAATGGGTTCGAGTGCCATCAGCCTGCTACCTTTCTGATCCACTGGTCGATTGCGACTGCCGAAATGATCAGGACGCCGATCAGGAGATAGGTCCATTGCGGGTCCGTGCCTATGAGGCGCAGGCCGAGCGAAAACACACCCACGATCAGCGCCCCGAAAATCATGCCGAGGATCGAGCCGCGTCCGCCGAAGAGCGAGAGGCCGCCGATCACCACGGCGGTGATCGATTCGATATTGGCGAACTGGCCGGCGGTCGGCGAGACCGAACCGATGCGGCCGATGAGAGCCCAGCCGGCCAGTGCGCAGATCAGGCCGGACAGCGTGTAGACCGAGACCAGCATGCGCTTGACGTTCACGCCGGCAAGTTCCGCCGCGTCAGGATCGTCGCCGACGGCATAGACATGGCGGCCCCAGGCGGTCTGGTTCAGCACATACCAGAGCACGCCCACCAGGAGCACCATCGCGATGACGCCATAGGTGAAGACCGCGCCACCGAGCTTGATATTGTTGCCGAAGAACTGCAGGAGCGGCGCCTGCGTGGCCAAATCCTGCGAACGGATCGTCTCGTTGGCCGAATAGAGGAAGTTCGAGGCGAGGATGATCTGCCACATGCCGAGCGTGACGATGAAGGGGGGCAGCTTCATGCGGGCGACGAGCAGGCCGTTGATATAGCCGCAGAGCGCGCCGCAGGCGAGGCCGCAAACGACGGACACGGCGGGTGGCAGGCCATAGCGGAAGGTGAACTGGCCCATCACGACGGATGAGAGCACCATGATTGCGCCGACCGAAAGATCGATACCGGCCGTCAGGATGACCAGCGTCTGGGCCGCACCGACGATGCCGACGATCGCCACCTGCTGGAGGATCAGCGTCATGGTGAAGGCGGAGAAGAACTTTCCGCCGAGAATGGCGCCGAACACCGCGACCGACAGCACGAGCACGATGAGCGGTACGGCAGACGGGCTGCCATGCAGGAAATGCTGGAATTTCTGAATGGGTGTCTTGTCGTTCGTATCGAAGGACGCGACCTGCGTCGAACTGCCGGTCAGTACCTTCTCGAATTCCTGCGAGGGTTGCGAGGCCGGTGTGGCCGTCGTTGTCTCACTCATGATCCTTTTCCTCCCCTTCCGATGCCGACCGTCGCGGCAGTGCCGGATAAAATGGGTGCGTGGACGTATCGGTAGAGACGCGTTCGCGCACCTGCCGCCTTCTTCGGGCGGCCTTCTCCGTGCAGCAGCACGATACCATGCCGCTGATCCCTGGGGAGAAAGGTGCCCACGTCTTTTCGCGATTGTCAAAACAAGGGTGCGTTCGCGCCACCCGATCCGTCCATGGCGGATGGCCGGCCCGATCAAACCGGGCCGGCGGGGGCATCAGCCCCAGCACTTGTCCTTGCCGGCCTTGGTGTCGATCGACTCGACGCCTGCCGCCGGCTTGTCCGTCACGAGGGCGACGCCCGTGTCGAAGAAGTCCTTGCCTTCGGTGGCTTTCGGCTTTTCACCGGTGTCGGCGAACTTCTTGATCGCCTCGACGCCGAGGGCCGCCATCATCAGCGGGTACTGCTGCGACGTGGCGCCGATGACGCCGTCGATGACGTTCTGGACGCCCGGGCAACCGCCGTCGACCGACACGATCAGCACGTCCTTCTCCTTGCCGACGGCCTTGAGCGCTTCATAGGCGCCGGCAGCAGCCGGTTCGTTGATGGTGTGCACGACGTTGATGGACGGATCCTTCTGCAGGAGGTTTTCCATGGCGGTGCGGCCGCCTTCCTCGTTGCCGTTGGTCACGTCATGGCCGACGATGCGCGGGTCGTCCTCGTCGCCGATCTTGGTAATGTCCTTCACGTCGATGCCGAAGCCCTTCATGAAGCCCTGGTCGCGCAGAACGTCGACGGAAGGCTGGGAAGGCGTCAGGTCGAGGAAGGCAACCTTGGCGTCCTTGGCGGCGTCGCCGAGCGTTGCTGCAGCCCACTTGCCGATCAGTTCGCCGGCGAGCAGGTTGTCGGTGGCGAAGGTCATGTCGGCGCTGTCGAGCGGCTCGAGCGGCGTGTCGAGTGCGATGACGAGCAGGCCGGCGTCACGGGCCTTCTGCACCGAGGGAACGATGCCCTTGGTGTCGGAAGCGGCAATCAGGATGCCCTTCGCGCCGTCGGCAATGCAGGTTTCGATCGCTGCGACCTGGCTTTCCGAGTCACCGTCGACCTTGCCGGCATAGGCCTTCAGCGTGACGCCGAGTTCCTTGGCCTTGGCTTCGGCGCCTTCCTTCATCTTGACGAAGAAGGGGTTGGTGTCGGTCTTGGTGATCAGGCAGGCGGTGGTGTCAGCGGCGGCAGCCGACGACGAGAAGGCTACGCCGAGCGCGAGTGCGCCAAGAGCGGCGGAAATGATGGATTTTTTCATCTGTATCCTCCCAAGGACAAAACGGGATGCGCTCCTCTCCTGGAGCCATCCGGTCGCAAGGGGCCGTGCGGCTCCTCCGCCAGCCGACCCTGCTTCCGAGCTTGAGAAAAACATCAAAAGAAATGCCTGTCAATAAATAAATCGAATTGAATTATTAATTCGATGTGGCATGCTCTGATCAAGATGGGCGGAGACCCCGGCTGTCACATTTCCGATGGAAGAGCGGAAAGACAGCCGATAAGAGGACCTGAAGGGATGCATCGCATCCTGAAGGGCACGGGAGGAGACGATGAGCAAACATGCCGCGACGGCGCCCGCCGCGCCGGCCGAAATCCTCGATCCCAGCGGTGGCGCCAACCAGGTGCGCGTGCGCGCCTATAACGAGCGCCTCGTGATGTCGCTGGTCCGCCGGCATGGCAGCCTGTCGAAGGCCGATATCGCGCGGCGCAGCGGCCTTTCGGCTCAGACCGTCACCGTCATCATGCGCGCGCTGGAGGCCGAGGGCCTGTTGATGCGCGGAGAGCCGATGCGCGGCAAGGTCGGCCAGCCCTCCGTGCCGATGCGGCTCAATCCGGATGCGGTCTATTCGCTGGGTCTCAAGATCGGCCGGCGCAGCGCCGATATCGTCTTGATGGATTTCGTTGGCGGCATCCGCCGCCAGGTGCGGCTGACCTTTCCTTATCCCATGCCCGGATCGCTGCTTTCCTTCGTCGAGGAGGGGCTGGCGGAGCTCGAAGCGTCGATCACGCCGGAGGAGCGCGCCCGCATCGCCGGCTTCGGCGTCGCCGCGCCTTTCGAGCTGTGGAGCTGGGCGAGTGAAGTGGGTGCACCGCAGGCCGATATGGACCAATGGCGCGGGGTCGATCTCGAGGCCGAGATCGCCAAGCGCGTGCCCTATCCCGTGACCTTGCAGAACGATGCGACCAGCGCCTGCGCCGCCGAGCTGGTCTTCGGCCTCGGGCCGCAATATCCCGACTTCCTCTATCTCTTCATCGGCTCTTTCATCGGCGGTGGCGTAGTGCTGAATTCCGCGCTCTTCACCGGCCGCACGGGCACCGCCGGCGCCATCGGCCCGCTGCCCGTGCAGGGCCGCAACGGCGAGACGGTGCAGCTCCTGAAGATCGCCTCGATCTACCGCCTCGAGAACCTGCTGCGCGAGCACGGCATCGACCCGAAACCCGTCTGGTATTCGCCCGACGACTGGGTGGATTTTGGCGCACCGCTGCAAATCTGGATCGACGACATGGCGGCAGCGCTTGCCCAGGCCGTCGTCGCCTCTGCCTCGGTCATCGACTTCTCGGCCGTCATCATCGACGGCGGTTTTCCGGCCTGGGTGCGCGAACGCGTCGTCGCCGCCACGCGGGCCGCCGTTGCCCGGCTCGACCTGCAGGGCGTCACCATGCCCGAGATCATCGAGGGCGCGGTCGGCAGCCGCGCGCGCTCGGTCGGCGGTGCCAGCCTGCCGCTGTTCTCCCGCTATCTTCCGGATCATAACGTCCTCTTCAAGGAGCTTGCCTGAATGTTGAAAGGTATCGACCCCATCCTGAGCCCGGAGCTCCTGTCGACACTGCGCGCCATGGGACACGGCGACGAGATCGCCATCGTCGACGGCAATTACCCCGGTGTCGAACATGCCCGCCGCCTCGTCCGCCTCGATGGCGTTGCGCTCATCCCTGCGCTCAACGCCGTGCTGTCCGTCATGCCTGTCGACGATTTCGTCGAGGAAGCGATCTTCCGCTCGACCTTCCGCCAGGAGCGCGACAGGCTGGAGCCCGTCCACCACGAGATCATCGCCTGCTGTGCCGGGCACGAGCCGGACCGCCGGGTCGTGCCGCTGGTCGGCGCCGATTTCTACAACCGCGTGCGTGCCGCCCATACGCTGGTGCAGACCAGCGAGCCGCGGCTCTATGCGAATGTGATCCTGCGCAAGGGCGTCATTTATCCCTGAACTGTTCCGGTGGGAACAGCGGTAGGGCGGGCAATGTGAGATCTTCAGATTACCGGATGAGAGAGGCTCATCCTCAACCAGAGATCAGGAGAGACCCATGCGCAAGTTCATCGTTTCCGCCGCCGTTGCCCTCGTCGCCGCCGTCTCCTTTGCGGCCCCCTCGCAGGCCGGTTACTACGGCTACGACTACCAGCCGTACTGCTTCATCAAGAAGATCAAGTCCTACGACTACTACGGCAATGTCGTCATCAAGCGCATCAAGGTTTGCCGCTGATTTCGTCCTTTCATCAATCCTCCCCGCCTGGCCCGGCTCGTAAGAGCCGGGTTCTTTATGTTTCAGCCCTTGAACGAAGCAAAAGGGCGTGATTGTCTCGCGCGATATCGAAAGGGAGTATCGCATGCGAGTTCTGGTGGTGGAAAACGACAGGGTAACGCTGCTCGGACAGATCGGCGTGGCGCTTGAGGAAGCGGGCGCCGAACTCGACATTTGCCGTCCCCATGCCGGCGACGCCATCCCCGCCGACGAGACCGGTCACGATGCTATCGTGGTGATGGGCGGCCCGCAGAATGCCCGCGACGACGAAAACCACGCCTATCTGCCGGACCTTGCCGCCCTGATGCGCCGCTTCGGCGATGCCGAAAAATCCGTGCTCGGCGTCTGCCTCGGCAGCCAGCTTCTGGCGCGGGCCTATGGCGCGGAGAACCTGATCGGCACCCATCCGGAATTCGGCTGGTGCCAGGTGGCGCTCACCAAGGATGGGGCCGGTGATCCCGTGCTGTCGGCCGCCGCCGGCGATTTCCCGATTTTCGAATGGCACAGCGATTCCTTCACGCTGCCCGAGGGTGCCGTCCGCCTTGCCGGCAATGCCGCCGCCGAGAACCAGGCCTTCCGCCTCGGCCGCGCCATTTACGGCACGCAGTTCCATTTCGAGGCGAGCCGGCCGGTCGTCGAGGCCTGGGTCGAGACCTTCCCGGACCTGATCCGGACCACCGCGCCCGAATGGCATGCACGCCGCGATGCCCTTGCCGCCGAACACGGCCCGGCCGCCGACGCCACCGGCCTTGCGCTGGCCCGTGCCTGGGTGGCGACGATTGGTGCGGCAGAAGCCCGCCGCGTCGCCTAACGGTCGACGATCGCGGTCGCGAATCGCCTTGCGACCGCCTCCAGCACATCGGGTGCAAAGCCGGAAAAGCCGATCACCAGCCCCTGCCGCGGCGCATGGGTGACGGCCATGGCCGAGAGGGCGCGCACACCCAGCCCGGCCTGACGGGCGATCTCGACCGCTTCCGTATCGGCAAGCGATGGTGGCAGCGCCGCGACAAGGTGCAGGCCCTGGTCCGGCACATCGACGGTGAGGTTTTGCGCCGTCGAAAGCCCTGCCACCAGGGCATCCCGCGCCGCCTGCGCCTGCCGCCTTGCCCGCCGCAGATGCGCTGAAAAATGACCCTCGTTGATGAGGTCGGTCAGCGCGGCCTCGGCCAGTGTCGGCGGGCTGCGGTCAGTGCGGATGCGCAGCGCGATGACCTGGTCGAGCAGTGCATCGGGGATCACGGCATAACCGAGGCGCAGGCCCGGAAACAGCACCTTGGAGAAGGTGCCGAGATAGATCACGCGGCCGCTGTCATCCATGCCCTGCATGGCGGCGAGCGGCGGGCCGGCGAAGCGGAACTCGCTGTCATAATCGTCCTCAAGGATCCAGCCCCCGGTCTCCCGTGCCCAGTCGATCAAGGCGAGCCGCCGGCGCATGCTCATCGCCACGCCGAGCGGAAACTGGTGCGAGGGCGTGACATAGACCGCCTTCGCGCCCCGCGCGGCCTGCCCGATATCCGCGCCCTCTTCGTCAACCGGCAGACCCGAAAGGACGAGGCCCGCACCGGCAAGGGCGGCGCGGGCGCTCGGATAACAGGGATCTTCGATCATCACCCGGTCGCCGACGGCAAGCGCACTGCGGATGACGAGATCGATGCCCTGCTGGATGCCGGTCGTAATGACGATCGAACGCGCCTCGCAGCGCACGCCACGCGCTTGCCGGAGATAGGCGGCGATGGCCTGGCGCAGCGCATCGCCGCCGCGCGGATCGCCGTAATAGAAATGCTCCGGGCCGGGGCGGGCGAGGTGGCGCGACAGGAGCGTGCGGAAAAGGCCGAGCGTGCGGGCATCCGCCATCGCCACCCCGAGCGTGCCCGGCAATGGCATTTTCGGTACGACGCTCTCCGATGGTGCGAGGGCTGTGGGTTTCACCGTCGGCACCCGTCCGGCCACGAAGGTGCCGGCGCCGGTGCGCGCCACGGCATAACCCTCGGCGATCAGCATTTCGAAGGCGGCGATCACGCTGCCGCGCGACGTCTTCAGTCGGCCTGCAAGGTCGCGTGATGGCGGCAGTTTGGCGCCGGGCGGGATGTTGCCCGCCTCAATCAGTCGGCGCAGTTCGCGGTAAAGCGCCGGCGTGCGTTTCCCCGTCGCCGGCAGAACGGGAATGAGCGCGGACCAATCCGGCAGATTGGTCCTGATTTTTTGCTCTGAATTGGTGCTTTTTCGATCCAATATCATGACGCACCATGTGGCCAGATTTTTCGAAAGGCAAGACCCGCATGACCGCCGAGACTGAAACCGCCACCTATCCCGTCACCCCGCGTAACCGCGTCAAGCGCATGCATGAGCGCGGCAGCTATGATCGCGCGGCGGTCCACGCCATTCTCGATGCGGCCATGCTCTGTCATGTCGCCTATGTCATCGACGGCCAGCCCTATGCCACGCCGACGCTGTTCTGGCGCCGGGGCGACACGCTCTACTGGCACGGTTCGTCAGCGAGCCGCATGCTGCGCCACCTGAAGGCCGGCACGCCCGCCTGCCTCACCGTCGCCCATCTCGACGGGCTGGTGCTCGCCCGCTCCGGTTTCAACCATTCGGCCAATTACCGCTCCGCCATGTGTTTCGGCACGGCGCGGCTTGTGGACGACGAGGCGGAGAAGATCGAGGCGATGCGCGACGTGGTCGACCGCTTCTATCCCGAGCGCAGCGCGCTCTTGCGTCCCATCACGCCGCAGGAGGCCAAGGCCACGACGATCATCGCCATGGTGATCGACGATGCCGCCGCAAAAGTCCGCGCCAAGGGCGTCGGCGACGACGAGGAAGATTTCGCCCTGCCGATCTGGGCCGGCGTCATCCCCGTCACGACCGTGCTCGGTAAGGTGCAGACCTGCCACCGGCTGGTGGGCGGCGTCGACAAGCCGGAAACACTGTCGATCTTCCCCGAAGGCGGCCGGCTCGACACGGCGCTTCTCGAAGGGCAGCGGATCTACGAAGAGGCCTGAGGCGCCTCCACAGATAAGGGGTCATGCGGCGAATGCTTCGCCCCTTCTCAGGGCCCCTCCCGGTTGGGCGCCCATTCCAACCGCTTATAGTCGAAGCCGTATTCAAGCGTGGGTTTGACGATCTCGAAATAGGGCGAGAGGTCGAAGTCGCGCGGGGTATAGAGCGAGTGGTGGCGGATGTGAAGGATTTCCTCGCGCGAATAGGTGGAGGTTGCGGCGGCGTGGCCGGGCGCGCGCGTTACGTCGGGCAGGATCGGGTAGCGGATGCGCTCGAAGGCTTCGGCAATCAGCGTCGAGCAGATCGCCCGCGTCGGATCGCCGGAGCCGAAGGCGATCATGCGGCGGCGCCAGCGCACGGGGATCGGCGGCGTCGGCAGGAAATACCGCAACATGTCGGTGATGTTCTTCAGGTCGTATTTCATCCCAAGGCGCGAGACCATGAAGGAGACCAGCATGTCGCGATCGTCGGGCGTCAGGCCCACGGGCCGGCAGATGCGTGTGTTGTAGGTGCGGTATTTGCTGAGCGGCACGGCCACGCATCCCTCGCCGAGATTGACCTCGATAAGCTGCGGCCGCTCCGTAGCCGGCAGGGCCGCCTGCTCCAGCGTTAGCGGCACTTGATCGCCAACGAAGAGCGCGGCATGCGACCAGGTCGATTGCGTCAGATACTTGATTGCCGCCGAGACCTTCTGGTTGCCCTCGACGAGCAGGATATCGCCAGGCCTCAGCGTGCGCGCCAGCGTTTCCGGGTCGGAGGGCGTATAGGGCTCGTAGCCGGAGGTCTGGCTTTGCAGCCGATCGGCGAGTCTTCGGCCGAGACGGTCCATCAGCGTATCGCGGCTTGCGGAAAGCGGCCTGAGTGCGGCGGTCACGTCTCATCCCTTGCAGTCTCATCGGCTTCCACTCTAGCCCTGCGCGCGACATCCTGTCGAGGTTGACGAAACGCCATCGCGTCCTATAATTAGAATTATTCTAAACTGGATCCTCAAAGATGTTCTCCCGCCTTCTCGGCCCCGGTAAACGCAGCCTCGAATCCTTGAGCGAACAGGAAATTCTGGCGCTCGCGATCTCCTCGGAGGAGGACGACGGACGCATTTACCTCGCCTATGCGGATGCGCTTCGCGACGCCTACCCGCATTCCGCGCGCGTCTTCGAGGAGATGGCGGCTGAGGAGAGCCATCATCGACAGATGCTGATTGATCGGCATCTCGCGCGCTTCGGCGACCGTATTCCGCTGGTGCGGCGCGAATTCGTGCGGGATTTTCCCGAGCGAAAGCCGGACTGGCTGATCGGCAACATGCCGCTGGAAAGCATTCGGGCGCAGGCGGAGGCCATGGAGGACGCGGCGCACCGTTTCTACCTGACGGCGGCGGCGCGCACGCAGGATGCGGCGACGCGAAAACTGCTCGGCGATCTGGCGCTGGCGGAGAAATCGCATGAATCGCTCGCCCGGCGACTCGGCGAGGAACACACGCCTGCAGATGTGAAAGAAGAAGAGGACCAGACAGCGCGGCGGCAATTTGTGCTGACCTATGTGCAGCCTGGCCTTGCCGGCCTGATGGACGGCTCGGTTTCCACGCTGGCGCCGATCTTCGCGGCCGCCTTCGCCACTCAGGATACCTGGCAGACCTTTCTGGTCGGCCTCTCCGCGTCGGTGGGCGCAGGCATTTCCATGGGGTTCACGGAAGCGGCCCATGACGACGGCAAACTCTCCGGCCGCGGCTCACCGGTCAAGCGTGGTCTTGCCTCAGGCATCATGACGGCGCTCGGCGGGCTAGGCCACGCGCTACCCTATCTCATTCCGAACTTCATGCTGGCGACGACCATCGCCGTCTTCGTCGTGTTCGTGGAGCTCTGGGCGATCGCCTTCATCCAGAACCGCTACATGGAGACGCCGTTCTGGCGCGCGGCGATGCAGGTCGTGCTGGGCGGTAGCCTCGTTCTGGCGGCCGGCGTGCTCATCGGCAACGCGTGATCACTGCCCTGCCGGGCGGTTCATGTCGCGCACGACCCAGCGGAAGAAAAGATAGATGCCGAAGCCCATGGCGGCGACGGGAATGAGATTGGCAAGTGATTCCATTTCGACCTCGTTGTCCCTCCTGAGGAGGGGATTAAGGTCTTGCTAACCAATCCGCAATGCAGTCGCCGATGACGGTGCGTTCACAAATTGCGACCATCCCTCACGAAATGGAAAACGGGGCGTTGCCGCCCCGTTTCGATCTTGATCAGGCACGCAACGTGCCGCCGGTCGTTTTCAAGACATTGCCGACGATCTTGCCGGTCAGCGCCTCGAAATCCTCGTCGGTCAGCGTCTTGTCGATGGGCTGAATGACGACTTCGATGGCGATCGACTTCTTGCCGTCGCCGACCGATGCGCCCTCGAACACGTCGAAGACGTTGACGGCGGAGATCAGCTTGCGGTCCGCGCCCGTGGCGGCGCGCACGATGGCGCCCGCTTCCACCGTCTTGTCGACGACGAAGGCGAAGTCGCGCTTCACGGCCTGGAAGGGCGAAAGGTCGAGCGCCGGTTTGGTGCGCGTCGCCTTCTTCTTCGGCTCGGGCATGGCATCGATGAAGATCTCGAAGCCGCAAAGCGCACCGGAGACATCCAGCGCGCCGAGGGTCTTCGGATGGAACTCGCCGAAATAGCCGAGAACGATCTTCGGGCCCATCTTTATCGTGCCGGAGCGGCCCGGATGATACCAGGCCGGCGCACCGGGCTCGATCTGCACATTGCCCATCGGCAGGCCGCAGGCCTCGATCACGGCGAGCGCATCGGCCTTGGCGTCATAGACGTCGACCGGCTTGCCGCCGCCCTTGGCGGCATTCGACCAGAGGCGGCCGGAACCGGCGAGGCTCGCCGTGCCGCGGCGGATACCGCCGGCCACGCGGCGCTGGCCCTCGGGCCGGTCGTTCTCATAGGTGCCGGACACTTCGAACAGCGCGACGTCGCCGTAGCCCTTGTCGGCATTGCGCTGGGCGGCCGAAAGCAGGCCCGGCAGCAGCGAGGGGCGCATGTCGGACATGTCAGATGCAATCGGGTTCGACAACGCCAGCGACGGCGCGCCGCCGCCGAACAGCTCGGCATGGGCCTTCGGAATGAAGGACCAGGTGACGGCTTCCAGCATGCCGCGGGCGGCCAGTGCCCGCTTGGCAAGGCGTGTGCGGATCTGCAGCGTCGTCAGGATGCGGCCATTGACCGCCGCATGGCTTTCGAGCGGCGCCGGCTTGATGTTATCGACGCCATGGATGCGCATGACCTCTTCCACAAGGTCCGCCTTGCCGTCGACATCCGGGCGCCAGGAGGGGACGGCGACCGCGACGCGCTCGCCCGCGCCCGTCACGGTGAAGCCGAGACGGGTCAGGATATTGGCGCTTTCGGCTTCGGACACGTCGAGGCCCGTCAGGCGCTTCACTTCCGAGAAGGGGAAGTCAACGACCTTGGGGGTGTAGCCCTTGTAGCCGACGACATCGGCCTTGGCCGGCACGCCGCCGCACAGTTCCAGCACGAGTTCGGTGGCACGTTCGAGGCCGGGCACCATGTATTCCGGATCGACGCCTCGCTCGAAGCGGTAGCGCGCATCGGTGATGATGCCATGCGAACGGCCGGTCTTGGCGATGTTCATCGGGTCCCAGAGAGCCGATTCGATCAGCACATCGACAGTGTTCTCGTCGCAGCCCGAATGCTCGCCGCCCATGATGCCGCCGATGGATTCGACCCCGTTGTCATCGGCGATGACGACGTTGGACGGGTTCAGCGTGTATTCGCGCGTATCGAGCGCCAGCACCTTCTCACCCTCGGCCGCGCGGCGCACGACGAGATTGCCCTTCACCTTGGCCGCATCGAAGACGTGCAGCGGACGGCCCTGATCGAAGGTCATGTAGTTGGTGATGTCGACGAGCGCGTTGATCGGGCGGAGCCCGATCGCGAGAAGCCGCTGCTGCATCCAGCGAGGGCTCGGGCCATTCTTCACACCACGCACGAGGCGGAGCGCAAAACCGGGGCACAGGTGATCGTCGCCGCCGAGTTCCAGCTTCACCTTGACCGGCGTCTCGCCTTCGACCGTGAAGGACGGGGCCTTCGGGGTCTTGAGCGTGCCGAGGCCTGAGGCGGCAAGGTCGCGGGCGATACCAAAAATGCTCGTGCAGTCAGGGCGGTTTGGCGTCAGGTTGATCTCGATGACCGGATCGTCGAGGCCGGCATAGGCGGCGTAGCTCGTGCCCACGGGCGCATCGGCGGAAAGCTCGATGATGCCGTCATGGTTGTCGGAGATTTCGAGTTCCTTCTCCGAGCACATCATGCCGCGGCTTTCGACACCGCGGATGTTGCCGATCGAAAGCGTGACATCGATGCCGGGCACATAGGTGCCGGGGGCGGCGAAGGCACCGATGAGGCCGGCGCGCGCGTTCGGTGCACCGCAGACGACCTGGATCGGATCGCCCTTGCCAGTATCGACCATCAGCACCCGCAGCTTGTCGGCATTCGGATGCTGTTCGGCCGAGACGACCTTGGCGATGACGAAGGGCTTGAACGCCGCCTTGTCGTCGACGTCTTCCACTTCAAGGCCGATCGCCGTCAGCTTCGCGCAGATCTCGTCCAGCGAAGCGTCTGTATCGAGGTGGTCCTTCAGCCAGGAGAGCGTGAATTTCATGGATAGTTTCTCCTTGGATGCCGGTTACGCGCTGAGGCCGCCGAACAGGGTCGGCATGTCGAGCGGGCGGAAGCCGTAGTGGCTCAGCCAGCGGACGTCGGCGTTGAAGAAGTCGCGCAGGTCGGGCATGCCGTATTTCAGCATGGCGATGCGGTCGAGGCCCATGCCCCAGGCAAAGCCCTGGTATTCGTCGGGGTCGAGACCGCCGGCGCGCAGCACGTTCGGGTGAACCATGCCGCAGCCGAGGATTTCCATCCAGTCGGTGCCTTCGCCGAACTTGACGATCGGGCCGGACGAGCGGTCGCACTGGATATCGACCTCGAAGGACGGCTCGGTGAAGGGGAAGAACGACGGGCGGAAGCGCATGGTGACGCTGTCGACCTCGAAGAAGGCCTTGCAGAACTCTTCCAGCACCCAGCGCATGTTGGCGACATTGGCCTTCTTGTCGACCACGAGGCCTTCGACCTGGTGGAACATCGGCGAATGGGTCGCGTCACTGTCCTGGCGGTAGGTTTTTCCCGGAATGATGATGCGGATCGGCGGCTTCTGCGCTTCCATCGTGCGCACCTGCACCGGCGAGGTGTGTGTGCGCAGCACTTTGCGGTCGCCGTTCTCGTCCGCCGGGAAGAAGAACGTGTCGTGCATCTCGCGGGCCGGATGGCCCTCGGGGAAGTTCAGCGCCGTGAAGTTATAGTAGTCAGTCTCGACGTCGGGACCTTCGGCGATGGAAAAGCCCATATCGGCGAAGATCGCGGTGATCTCGTCGACGATCTGGCTGATCGGATGGATACGACCGCGCTCGGCCGGCGAGGAGCGGACCGGGAGGCTGACATCGACCGTCTCGGCCTTCAGGCGGGCGTCGATGGCGGCGTCGCGCAGCGCGGTCTTTCGTTCGGTGATGGCGTCCGTCACGCGCGTCTTCAGCGCGTTGATCGCGGCACCGCGCGTCTGGCGCTCTTCCGGCGACATGGTGCCGAGCGTCTTCAGGAGTTCCGAGACGGAGCCCTTCTTGCCGAGTGCGGAGACGCGCACGGCTTCGATCGCCGCCTCGTCAGAGGCTGCGGCAACATCGGCGAGGAGCTGCTTTTCCAGTGTGTCGAGTTCAGTCATCTTTACCTGCTTTGCTTGCGTCGGCCGGGCGGGGAGCGTTCAGGAGAACCTCGGATAGATAGCCAGTCGCGGCGAGGAAGCGCCGGAGATCACTACCCATGTGCACGCGCCCGATCAATCGGGTTGGCGACAAAAACTTGCCGAGGAACCGGAGCATTTTCACCAGTTCCCCGTTGATCCCCGCCGGCGCGGCATGGCGCCAGGCGGCAAAGGCGCGATCGGCGGTCTCGCGCCCGAGAAGGGCGCGGTCGGCGACCTGCAGGAACAGCAGCCAGAGGTCGCGCGCCTGCGCCGTCGCAAGCGGCATGGCCGCCTCGGGCTCCTCCTCGAAATCCATGAAGCCGATGGCTTCGCCGGCAAGGAAGAAGTCGCGCGGATGCGGCCTGCCGTGACAGAAGCCCTTGGCATGCAGTGCACCGAGATGGGCCGCGCAGGCAACGAGCAGATCGTCATGGGCGGCAGGGTCGGTCGCGGCGAGAGCTTTCAGGCGGGCCGTGATCGTCGGCGCGACATCGGAAAGAACGAGTGCGCTGCCGGAGGAATAGAGCACCCGCGGCACGGGCACGCCAGCGGCGGCGAAAGTCTCGATGCGGCGGATCTCGCGCGCGATCATGCCCGCTCCGTCAAGCACGGGAGAGGGCCGCAGGAAGGGCTGGCCGAGCAGGCGGGAAAGCGCCGTCTGCGCCTTCGTCCAGACCGGCGGACGCTCGGTGCCGTAGCGCTTGATCCAGACCGCGCCGAAGGACAGGTCCACGCGCTCGACGCGGCGCGTTTCGCGGGTCAGCGCGGCCAGCAACGCCTCGACATCCCCATCCGTCATGTTGGGGATCGTGTTGAGCGCGAAGAGCTTGCCGTCCATGGTTGCGATCCTGGGGCTGCGATCCTGGTTGAAAGCAAAAACCCGCACCGGTTCCCCGGCGCGGGTTTCACAACGAAGCGAAGATTTGTTGTGAGCGCCGGTTAGTTGACGGCGGTCTCAAACTCGTTCTTCGTGCCGGCGTCCTTGAGGTATTCCAGAGCCTTCTTGGCGGCTGCGACGAGCGCGCCGAAAGCTTCGGTCTCATGGATCGCCATGTCCGACAGGACCTTGCGGTCAACTTCGATGCCAGCCTTGTTCAGGCCGTCGATGAAGCGGCCGTAGGTCAGGCCGTGCTCGCGGACGGCAGCGTTGATGCGCTGGATCCAGAGAGCGCGGAAGTTGCGCTTGTTGACCTTGCGGTCGCGGTAGGCAAACTGCTTGGAACGGTCAACCGCTGCCTTCGCGGCGCGGATGGTGTTCTTGCGGCGGCCGTAGAAACCCTTGGCTGCCTTCAGCGTCTTCTTGTGCTTGGCGTGGGAAGTTACGCCGCGTTTTACACGTGCCATGTCATGATCTCCTTAACGTTTCAAAAGCGCGATTAGTCTCAGAGACCGTTCGGCAGGTAGTTCTTGACCACCTTCTTGCCATCCGGCTCGGCCAGCACCATGGTGCCGCGTGCGTCGCGAATGAACTTGTTGGAACGCTTGATCATGCCGTGGCGCTTGCCGGCAGCGGCAGCGACGACCTTGCCGGTCGCGGTGATCTTGAACCGCTTTTTGGCAGACGATTTCGTCTTCATCTTGGGCATTTTGCTACTCCATTCTTCTTGAATTCGAGAGACACTGACGAAGGCGCCTCTCCAGCGTAAAGAACGGCCACGGCATGCCCTGCCGGACCGTTCGGACGGCGGCTTGTAACCGAAGTCCTCAGAAAGCGCAACCGGATTCCGCAAAACCGGGTTCCGATGGCCGAAAATGGAAAAGCCGCCCCGAAAGGCGGCTTGATCCGTGCGGTCCGGGGACCGATGGGCTCACTTCGGCGCGAGCACCATCATCATCTGGCGTCCCTCGAGCTTCGGCTCGGCTTCGACCTTGGCGATCGCCAGCGTATCTTCCTTGACCTGAAGGAGAAGCTTCATGCCGAGTTCCTGGTGGGCCATTTCGCGGCCGCGGAACTTCAGCGTCACCTTAACCTTGTCTCCTTCTTCGAAGAAGCGGTTCATCGCCTTCATCTTCACGTCGTAATCGTGCGTGTCGATGTTCGGGCGCATCTTGATTTCTTTGATCTCGACGATCTTCTGCTTCTTGCGCGCTTCGGCTGCTTTCTTCTGGTTGGAATATTTCAGCTTGCCGAGGTCAAGGATCTTGCAGACGGGCGGTTCGGAGTTCGGCGAAATCTCCACGAGATCGAGGCCGGCTTCTTCCGCCATGCGGAGCGCCTGATCGGTGGGAACGGTGCCGTGGTTGGTGCCTTCGGCATCGATGAGCTGGACGCGGGGAATACGGATTTCCCGGTTGGAACGCGGGCCGTCTTTGACGGGGGCTTCCGCTTTAAAGGGTCTGCGAATGGTCGTGTTCTCCTCGAACTGTTTCGAACGATATGAATCTGTGCGGCGACCGGGCCGTTTTGCCGTATGTCCGGCGTTTTCGGCAATGTGTTGATCGCGCTTGTGAAGTCAATAGCACGCGGCGCGGAAAAAATCACCACCTGTCCTTGCACGCGCGAATCTGGTCTAGGTCGGGGCCAAAGACTGGCAAAAAGGCGCTTTTGCATGGGTCGGCGCACGGACAGGAGATAGGAACGATGGCGGCAAACGGCAACGGTGCGGGGGCGGATTTCATCACGGTGGGCACGGGCGAGGCGGCCCGGCAGATTGCCGTAGAGCTTCAGCCGGCCGCTAACGGCAACACGCTTGCCCATCTCGTCTGGCTCGGCGGCTACCGCTCGGACATGAGCGGCACCAAGGCCGTAGAGCTTGCCGCCCTTGCCGAACGGATCGGCACGGCCTGCATTCGTTTCGACTATTCCGGCCATGGCGTCTCGGGCGGCGCCTTCGTCGACGGCACGATCTCGCGCTGGCTGGAGGAGGCGCTTGCCGTCATTGATCATGCGGCCGAGGCGCTGGGCACCCGCCGCGTCGTGCTGGTCGGCTCGTCCATGGGCGGTTGGATTGCGCTGCGCGCCGTGGCCGAGCTTGCAAAGTGCAAGGATGTCGCGATCGCCGGCCTCGTGTTGATCGCGCCGGCGCCGGATTTCACTTCGGACCTGATCGAGCCGAACCTGACGGAGGCCGAGCGGACCGCCCTTGCCGAGCGCGGCCAGTTCGAGGAGCCGACGCCCTACGGCCCCGATCCGAACATCTATACCCTGAAGCTGATCGAGGACGGGCGGGAAAACCGCGTGCTGACGGGCGTCATCGAAACCGGTTGCCCGGTGCATATCCTGCAGGGCATGGCCGACCCCGACGTGCCCTATGCCCATGCGGTGCGGCTGATGGAGCATCTGTCAGGCGACGACGTGGTGCTGACCATGATCCGCGATGGCGACCACCGCCTATCGCGGCCGCAGGATATCGCCAAGATTCTGGAAGCTGCGGAGGGTCTGGCCCGTCTCCCATAACGGGAAGCGTGGCGCGCCGATCACATCTTAACCATATTACGGCATCGCCAATTCTGATGATTGACGAAACCCCCGCGGCACCGTTAACTCTTTGTTAACGATTAGGGGACGTTACATGGCACGAATGATTGGTGCGAAGGCTGGGGCGGCGGCGTTTTTTGCTCTGCTCATTTCTTCTTCCTCGGCTTTCACGGCGCCCGCGTCGGCCCTGTCCATGAAGACAGGCAGCGTGACCTCACAGCCGATCGGCCATTACGAATTCTGCCAGACCAACAAATCCGAATGCCAGGCTGGCGTGCGCAATCAGGCGCCCGCCAAGGTCACGGAATTCGGCTGGTCGGTCGTTCGCCAGATCAATGCCGACGTCAACCGCGACATCACGCCGATGACGGACAAGGAATTGCACGGCCGCGACGAATTCTGGTCCTATCCCGATGGCGCCGGCGACTGCGAGGATTTCGTTCTCCTGAAGCGCAAGAAGCTGATGGAAAAGGGCTTTGCCGTCGGCGACCTGCTGATCACCGTCGTGCGCAAGCCGGATGGTGAAGGCCATGCCGTGCTGACGTTGCGCACAACGCAGGGCGATTTCATCCTCGACAACCTCAACAACGAGGTCAAACTCTGGACGACGACGCCCTACCGCTTCCTGAAGCGCCAGGCCTCGTTCCATGCCGGCCGCTGGGTCTCCATCGAAAACGGCGATGCCGTCATGGTGTCGTCGGTCGGCCAGTAACCACATTTTTCCGGCGGGGGGCTGCCGAAAGGCCGCGGAGAGATCCGCGGCCTTTTTGTTTGGTGTCGGTATTTCCGGGCACGCCCTTTCATGCCTGGCCGGCAGATGGTCCTACCGGTTGGCCATCGCGGCCATGCGCTGCGAATAGCGTCCGCCCGAGACCTTGGCGGGGGACAGCAGGTCGCCGAGGCGGGCGGCTTCCTCCGGCGTCAGCGTGACGTCAGCGGCAGCAGTGTTCTGCTCGAGATGCGGAACCTTGCTGGCGCCGGGGATCGGCACGATGAAATCGCCCTGCGCCAGAACCCAGGCAAGCGCCAGCTGCGCCGGGGCCACACCCTTGTCCGAGGCCATCTCCTCTAGCGCCGTCACCAGCGCCAGATTGGCATCGAAATTCTCCGCCTCAAAGCGCGGCAGGGAGCGGCGGAAATCATCGGCGGAGAGGCCTTCGAGTTTCTTCAAGGCGCCGGTCAGCACGCCGCGGCCGAGCGGGCTGAAGGGCACGAAGCCGATGCCGAGGGCGCGGCAGGTGTCGAGCACCCCGTTCTCCTCTACGTCGCGGCTCCACAGCGAATATTCGCTCTGCACGGCGGCGATCGGGTGCACTTCATGCGCACGGCGGATGGTCTCCGCGCCGGCTTCGGAAAGGCCGAGCGCCTTCACCTTGCCTTCGCGCACCAGTTCGGCCATCGCGCCGACCGTCTCCTCGATCGGCACGGCGGGATCGACGCGGTGCTGGTAGTAGAGGTCGATGACATCGGTGCCGAGCCGCTTCAGCGAGGCCTCGGCGACGGCCTTCACGTTTTCCGGGCGGCTGTCGGTGCCAACCATCATCTGGGCGGCCGGCTTGGTCGCGTCGATGCGGAAGCCGAACTTGGTGGCGATGACCACCTTGTCGCGCACCGGCTTCAGCGCCTTGCCGACGAGGATTTCGTTCTTGTAGGGGCCATAGACCTCCGCCGTATCGAACAGCGTGATGCCGAGATCGACGGCGCGGTGCAGCGTGTTGATCGCCGCCGTCTCGTCGTCGGCGGGACCATAGGCATGGCTCATGCCCATGCAGCCGAGGCCGAGGGCGGAAACGTCGAGCGTGCCGAGATGTCTGTGTTTCATGACGCATTCCTTCTGGATGGGACCGGTGGGAGAGGTCCGCGGGCCGGGCGGCGAAGCGGTCGCCGTCATCCGGTAGGCTTAATCTAGGGCGCGATGCTTCCGCTGAAAATGGATGCAAAAGCCAATGGCTTGTTCTATCTGTTGGAACAATGAACCGGACCCAGCTTTCCCAACTCGCCGTATTGGCCATCGTCGCCGAGGTGCGCAGTTTCCGCAATGCGGCGGCCACGCTCGGCATCGCGCCCTCGGCCGTCAGCCATGCCGTCACCGCGCTGGAGGCGAGCCTCGGCGTGCGGCTGATCGCCCGCACCACCCGCAGCGTCGCGCCGACGGAGGAGGGGCGGCAATTGCTCGACACGCTGGCGCCGGCGCTGGCTGATATCGACGCCGCCATGGAGGCGCTGGCCGAGCGGCAGACCCGGCCCGCCGGGCCGCTGCGCATCACCATGCCGCTGATCGCGGCGGAAGACATCGTCATGCCGCGCCTCGGCGCTTTCCTTTTGGAATATCCAGAGATCGAGCTGGAATTGCGCACCGACGACCGCTTCGAGGATATCGTCGAAAAGGGGTTCGATGCGGGGCTGCGGCTCGGCGAGCATCTGGAGGCGGATATGATCGCGGTCCGGGCGAGTGGCCCGTGGCGCGGCCTCGTCGTCGGCGCACCGGCCTATTTCGAAAAACATCCGAGGCCGCTTCAGCCGCGCGATCTCATGCAGCACCGCTGCATCCGTCGCCGCTTTTCCAGCGGCCGCATCTACCGCTGGGAGTTGGAGAAGGACGGACGTCTGGTGACGGTGGATGTATCGGGGCCGCTGATCGTCTCCGACCAGCGGCTGATGCGCGCCGCCGCGATGGATGGTGCGGGCCTCGCCTATGTCTTCGACCAGCGGGTGACCGAGGATATCGCCGCCGGCCGGCTGGTGGCTGTGCTGGAAGACTGGTGCCCCGCCTTCGACGGTTTCTCGATCTACTATCCCTCACGCCGCCAGATGCGCCCGGCCTTGCGCGCCTTCGTCGATTTCTTTCGCTACAGAAATTAGGTCGTCAGCCGGTAGCGAATGTGCTCGTCCGTTTCGACATAACTGTCATAGAGCTTCCGGGCGCGGGCGTTGTCCTGCGCGGTGTGCCAGTAGATGCCGCTCCAGCCGTGGCGTTTCGAGATCGCGATGAGATCGTCGATCAGTGCCCGGCCGGCGCCCTTGCCGCGCACCGTGCCATCGACGAAGAGGTCTTCAAGATAGCCTTCCGGCGCGATGCTCCAGGTCGAGTCGTGATAGTGGTGGATGGCGAAGCCGATCACCGCGCCGTCCTCTTCGGCAAGGCGCATCGCCATGCGGGAGCCGGGATCGAGGATGCGCGCCCAGGTGAAGGCGGTCACTTCCTCGGCCACGTCGGTCTTGTAGAAGGCGAGATAGCCGGCCCAGAGTTTGCGCCAGGCCGCTTCATCGCTTTCCAGTGGATCGCGGATAATAAGGGCCATGTCAGGCTCCTGCCGCGTCAAGGGCGGCAATCTGCTCGGCCGAGAGCGACAATGCCGCCGCCTTCATCAGGCTTTCGAGTTGGGAGAGGCTGGTGGCGCTGGCGATCGGCGCGGTGACGGCGGGTTTCGCCATCAGCCAGGCAAGCGAGATTTCGGCGGGCGTCGCGCCCGTCTCCTCCACCACCCGGTCGAGTGCGGCCACGATGCGCAGGCCGCGGTCGTCGAGATAGCGCGCCACATCCTCGCCGCGCGCCCTGCCTTCGGTATCGGCCGCCGTGCGGTACTTGCCGGTCAGGAAGCCGGAGGCGAGGCTGAAATAGGTGATGACGCCGAGATTTTCCTTCCGGCAAAGATCGGCCAGCGCGCCCTCGAAGCCGGCACGGTCATAGAGATTGTATTCCGGCTGCAGCGCGGCGTAACGCGGCAGGCCCGCCGCGTCGGCGGCATCGAAGGAGGCCTGCAGCTGGCCGGCATCGAGGTTGGAGGCACCGAAGGCGCGCACCTTGCCCGCCTTGACGAGGCCGGCGTGGGCTTCCAGCGTTTCCTCATAGGGTGTTTCCGGATCGGGCCAGTGCGAGAGATAGAGGTCGATGTGATCCGTCTGGAGCCGGCGCAGCGAGTTTTCAACCTCTTCGACGATCCACGACTTGCGCAGATCACGCCGCCCCTGGCCCATGTCGGAGCCGACCTTGGTGATGATGACCACCTTGTCGCGCGACAGGCCCGAGCGCTTCAGCCATTTGCCGATAACCGTCTCGGATTCACCGCCCTGGTTGCCCGGCGCCCAACTGGAATAGACGTCGGCCGTGTCGATGGCGTTGAAGCCGGCGCCGGTGAAGGCGTCCAGAAGATCGAAGGAGGTCTTCTCGTCGGCTGTCCAGCCGAAGACGTTGCCGCCGAAGACGAGGGGCGCGATGGAAAGGCCGGTCCGGCCGAGGGAACGAAACTGCATGGGCTTCCTCCAAGGGATACGTGCTGAAATGTTCTTGCAGCATAGGCCGGGTGCGCCCGCTTTGCACGCTGCCAGGCAAGGCATTTTTTGCGAGCGTCCACGCTTGCGAGGAACGTACCTCGCGAATAGTCTTCGGGCCAAATCAAGGAGACATCGCCATGCTGCGTTTCGGAATTCTGTCGACGGCCAAGATCGGCCGCGAGCTCGTCGTGCCGGCCATCCAGGATGCGGAAAACTGCGTCGTGACGGCCATTGCCAGCCGCGACCTCGCCAAGGCCCGCGCCATGGCCGACCGGTTTTCCGTGCCGCATGCCTTCGGCTCCTACGAGGAGATGCTGGCCTCCGACACGATCGATGCCGTCTACATCCCGCTGCCGACCTCGCAGCATGTGGAATGGACGATCAAGGCGGCGGATGCCGGCAAACACGTGCTCTGCGAAAAGCCGATCGCGCTCAATGCCGGCGAGATCGATGCGCTGATTGCCGCGCGCGACCGCAACAAGGTGCTGATTTCGGAAGCCTTCATGGTCACCTACAGCCCCGTCTGGCGCAAGGTGCGCTCGCTTCTGGCCGAGGGTGCCATCGGCAAGCTGCGCCACGTGCAGGGCGTCTTCACCTATTACAACCGCGACCCAGGCAACATGCGCAACGTGCCGTCGCTCGGCGGCGGCGGCCTGCCGGATATCGGCGTCTATCCGACGATCACCACGCGTTTCGTCACCGGCAAGGAGGCGATCCGAGTGCAGGCGAGTACGGACCGCGATCCGGAATTCGGCACGGACATCTATTCGAGCGTGCGCGCAGATTTCGGCGATTTCGAACTGTCCTTCTACATCTCGACGCAGCTCGCCCATCGCCAGGTCATGGTCTTCCACGGCGACAAGGGCTTCATCGAGGTGAAATCGCCCTTCAATGCCGACCGCTACGGCGCGGAGGAAATCGAGCTGACCAATGCCTCGCATAGCGAGAGCCAGCATTTCCGCTTCCAGGATGCGCGCCAGTACAAGCGCGAGGCCGAAGCCTTCACCAAGGCTGCGCTCGGCGAAAACGAAGAGGTGGTGACACTGGAGAGCTCGGTCGAGAACCAGAAGCTCATCGACGCCATCTACCGCGCCAGCGAGAAGGACGGCTGGGAGGCGGTCTGAGGCCGGCCCCTGAAACTCAGAACAGCGTTTCGTAGATGTCCGGCTTGAAGCCGGCGGTGAGCGCCCCGTCGCGATCGAGCATGGGGCGCTTGATCATCGAGGGCTGGGCGAGCATGAAGGTGATCGCCTTCTTCGCGTCGAGGTTCTGCTTGTCTTCATCCGGCAGGGCGCGGAAGGTGGTGCCGGCGCGGTTCAGCACCGTCTCCCAGCCGAGCGCGTCGACGAAGCGCTTCAGGCTCTTTTCGTCGATACCTTCCGCCTTGTAGTCGTGAAACGTGTAGGCGATGCCCTTGGTGTCGAGCCAGGTGCGCGCCTTCTTCATGGTGTCGCAGTTCTTGATGCCGTAGATCGTGACCGTCACGTGTCTCTCCTTCAATGCCGTGCCGCCTTCATAAGCCGGCAAAACGGTCACGTCACCCCGAGATAGCGGCCGGGGCGGTGATTGATGGCGAGCGTCATGTTGACGACGACGGCGCCGAGCACGGAGAGCGCAAGCCGGTCGAGCGGGATGACGAAATAGGCGGCGGCGAGGATGGCGAGATCGACGGCCATCTGGAAATAGCCGGCGCGCAGGCCGAAACGATCCTGCAGATAGATCGCCAGCACGTTGATGCCGCCAAGGCCGGTGCGGTGGCGGAAGAGGATGAGCAGGCCGGTGCCCGACAGCGCGCCGCCCATGACCGCCGCATAGAGCGGATCGAGATGGGAGAAGCTGATGAGCTCTGACGTTAGCCGGCTAAAGATGGAAACCAGCGTGACGGCGGCGAAGGTGCGCAGCGTGAAGGCCCAGCCGAGTTTTTTGACGGCGAGGATATAGAAGGGCAGGTTGACGGCGAAGAACAGCCACCAGAAACCGATGCCACCAGCATATTGCAGGAGGAGTGCCAGGCCCGCCGTGCTGCCGGCGAGCAGCACCGCCTTGGTATAGATGACCACGCCGAGCGCCACGAACAGCGTGCCGATGACGATGGCAATAAGATCCTCATAGGCGGAGTGGCCCTCCGCCTGGCTGGCAGGTTCGACGGACATGGTGTCTCTCAGAGTTTGTCAGGGAAAAGTGGGAACCGGTTTTCCCGAAAAAACAAACGAAAACAAAAGAATCTAGAGGCTCAGGAACTTGGCGATGACGTCATCGACCTCCGCCGTCTTCAGGCCGGCAATGTTGATGCGGCCCGAGGTCGGCATGTAGATGGCGTGCTCGGCGCGCAGCTTCAGCACCTGCGCCTCTTCCAGCGGCAAAAGCGAGAACATACCCTCCTGCTCGCGGATCGACGTCAGCACCTGCCAGCGGCCGGAAAGCCCGGCGGCGAGCCGCTCGCGGATGGCGGTGACGCGCAGGCGCATCGCCTCGATCTCGGCCATCCAGTCGGCCTTCAGCGCGGCATCACCGAGGATCATGCTGACGATGGCCGCGCCATGGTCCGGCGGCATGGAATAGCTGGTGCGGGCAAGTGCGGCGAGATTGCTGCGCACGGAGAGAGCCGTGTCGGCATTGCTGCAGGCGGCATAGATCGCGCCGGTGCGCTCGCGGTAGAGGCCGAAGGATTTGGAGCAGGAGACGGCGACCAGCGCTTCCGGCACAGCGGTCAGCAGCGTGCGCAGACCCGCGGCATCCTCGTCGAGGCCGCGGCCATAACCCTGATAGGCGATATCGACGAGCGGCAGCAGGCCCTTTTCGGCGATGAGCGCGGAGACGGCGCGCCACTGGTCGTCCGAAAGATTCGCGCCGGTCGGGTTGTGGCAGCTCGCATGCAGCAGCACGGCGTCGCCGGGGGCAGCACCGCCGAGCGCTTCCATCATGCGGTCGAACTGCACGCTCTGCGCGGGAATGTCGAAGAACGGATAGGTGATGACCTCAAGCCCGGCGGACTTGAAGATGCTGGCATGGTTCGGCCAGCTCGGCAGGCCGAGCCAGATGCCCTTGGTGCCCATGCGCGCCAGGAGATCGGCGGCAAGGCGCAGCGCGCCGGAACCGCCCGGCGTCTGGAGGGCGGCGGTGGCGCGGCCGCGGCCGGCGTCTGCCGTCGTCAGCTCCCAGAGCCGGTCGAGGAAGACGGGATCGCCTTCCGGGCCGACATAGGCCTTGGTCGGTTGCGTCTCGACGAGGCGCTTTTCGGCTTCCTTCACCGCGCGGAAGATCGGCGTGGCGCCCGTTTCGTCGCGATAGACGCCGACGCCGAGATCCACCTTGCCGGCACGCTCATCCGCCCGGAAAAGGCCGATCAGGGCAAGCAACGGGTCATCGGGTTGGCGGGTGAGGGCATCGAACATAGCCGGGTTCCTGTCTGGGGTTTGTTTGGAAGTGGTTTAAGTCAAAGCATCCGCAAAATCGACCATGATATTGCGGAGAAAGCGCAAGAAGCTTTTGTCTTCTTGCTTCCATTCGCTAGATTGATGCAGATTTTTGCGGGAGCGCGCGATATGGACAAAAAGACGGGCGAGGAGGTTGCACTGGACCAGACCGACCGGCGCATCATCCGCCTGCTCGTCGAGGATGCGGGGCTCTCCAACAACCAGCTGGCGGAAAAGGTCGGCCTGTCGCCCGCGCCGCTGTCGCGGCGCCTCGCGCGGCTGGAGGCGAGCGGCGTCATCCGCCACACCGTCATCGTCGATCCGCGCGCCGCCGGCATCGGTTTTCAGGCCTTTCTGGAGGTGACGCTGGAACGGACGGCGCCGAAAGTCGGCGAGCGTTTCATCGATCTGGTGCGGCGCATGCCCGAGGTCGTCGAATGCCATACGGTGGCCGGCGATTTCGATTTCCTGCTGAAGATCGCCGTGAAGGATGTCGCCGATTACCGGCGGCTCTTGTGGAGCGAGTTCGAGCGCATCGGCGAGATCAAGACGTTGCGCTCGACCATCCTGCTCGACAGCCCGAAGATGCAGGTCAGCCCGCTGCCCTGACGGCGTTTTCCGGAACCTTCTTGCAGTTCCGCGGTTGCCCATGGCGCGGGGCGGCCCATATGATGCAGAGAACGCACGAGGAAGGACCCTTGGACAGGAACGCCAGGAACACATCGGCTGCGCTGCTGACGGCCATTCGCAACCGGCGCGGCCACCGGCCGCCGGAGAGCAATCGTCCGGGTGACACCGTCATCGCCTCCTACAACGTGCACAAATGCATCGGCGTCGACCGGCGTTTCGATCCCGAGCGCACGGCAAGCGTCATCGCGGAGATCGATGCTGACGTCATCGCCATCCAGGAGGCCGACAAGCGGTTCGGCGAGCGCTCAGGCCTCTTGAAGCTCGATATGCTGGAGCGCGACTGTGGCCTCGTGCCGGTGCCCATTACCGCGCTGTCGTCGACCGGCCACGGTTGGCACGGCAACATGATCATGATCCGCAAGGGGGCCGTCGGCGGCGTGCGCCAGCTGAAGCTGCCGGGCGTTGAGCCGCGCGGCGCGCTGGTCGTGACGCTCGATCTGCCCACCGGCAAGCTGCGCCTCGTCGCCGCGCATTTCGGGCTGTTGAAGCGCTCGCGCGAACAGCAGGCCATGGCGATCCTCGCTTCCTTGGCGGAAGACGAGGTGATGCCGACCCTGCTGGTCGGCGATCTCAACGAATGGCGTGTTGGGCGAGGCTCGTCGCTTGCCCGCCTGCATCCGACCTTCGATCCGGCCTCCGGCGCGGTGCCGAGCTTTCCCTCGCGCTTTCCCGTGCTGGCGCTCGACCGGGCACTCGGCCATCCGCATGATCTCGTCACATCGGTGGAAGTGCATGATTCTCCGCTCGCTCGCATTGCGTCGGATCACCTGCCGATCAAGGCGCATATCGATTTGAAGGTCGTCTCGGAGCGCTCCGCCGAGCCTACAGATAGGGCGAGCCAAGCCATGTGATGCGCTCGACGAGGCGTTGCACGAAGGGCCGCGCCCGCAGCTCCTCCAGCTTCACCTGCTCGGATCCCTCAAGGGCTGCGTCAATGCGCGCGCCGATGAGTTCGGCGAAATCGGGATCGATCACCTCGATATCCACCTCGAAATTCAGCCGGAGCGAGCGCGGGTCGATGTTGGAGGAGCCGACATAGGACCAGGCGTCGTCGACCACCGTCAGCTTGGAATGGTTGAAGGCACCCGAGGCGCGCCAGATGCGGCAGCCGTGTTTCAGCATCTGGTCGAACTGCGCGGTCATGGCGAGATCGACGAGCTTCAGGTTGTTGGAAGAGGGCACGATGATGTCGATCTCTACCCCGCGCCGCGCCGCCGTGACGATGGCGCTGATCAGCTCCCGGTCGGGCAGGAAATAGGGCGACATGATGCGGATGTGATGTTTCGCCACCGAGAGGGCGCCCATCAGCATGCGGTGGTTGGTTTCCAGGCTCTTGTCGGGGCCTGACGGCACGACGCGGGCCAGCATGCCGCTGTCGGGCGCGTCCGGCGGCGGGGCGATCTGCCAGACTTCGCCGGACAGCTCGTCACCGCCGGAAAAGCGCCAGTCCTCGTAGGCGATGCGGAAGAGATCGCTGACGACGGGGCCGGTGAGGCGGAAATGCGTGTCGAGCGCCGCCGCGTCGGAAAATTCGGTGCAGAAGCCGGCACGGATGTTGAGCCCGCCCGTGAAGGCGACGCTGCCGTCGACGATCAGGATTTTTCGGTGAGTGCGCAGATTGGCATAGGGCAGCCGCAGGCCCATGACGATGTTGCCGTTGAAGACGTCGACCGGCACGCCCGCCCGCTTCAGCTCCGAGACGATGGAGGGAATGGAATAGCGGGCGCCGACAGCATCGATCAGCACGCGCACCGCGACACCGCGCGCCACGGCGGCCGAAAGCGCCTGCACGAAGCGCTCGCCGGCCGCGTCGCGGTCGAAAATATAGGTTTCGAGCAGGATGGAGCGCTCCGCGGCGCCGATGGCCGACAGCATCGCGGCATAGGCCTCGTCGCCGGTCGCAAGCAGCTTGATCCGGTTGCCGGAGGTCAGTTTGCAACGGCCCACCGTATCGCCGAGCCGCTGCATGGCGGCGAGCGCTCCGCCATAGGCCACCGTCATGTGTTCGTTGGAAACGTCGTATTCGGACCGGTGATACCAGCCGGCGGCGATGAGGCCCTCGCGGCTGAGGTTCAGCGTGTTGCGGCGGATGCGGTTCACGCCGCCGACGGCATAGATGACGGGGCCCACGACGGGCGAGAGCACGATGACGCCGACCCAGCCGATCGCCGCGCGCACCTCTTCCTTCGTCATTGTCGCATGAATGGCGGCGGGGATACCGAGGATGATCGACAGGGCGACGAGGATATGCGGCCAGTAGGCGGAGAGAGTCTCAAACATGATGCGTGCAGGCCACCCCTCGCGTTCCTCCAGCCACAGCCGCAACCACGGCTCGTAAGCCCTCCCTATATATTGCCTCCGGCGGCGTGATTGCGAGGGGCACAAGCCCCTCGCAGGGAAGATTCTCTCAGTCCTCCAGCGTGCCGGGTTTGCGATCCTTGCGGGTCGCTTCATGGCAGGCGATTTTCATCAGGTCATCGCCGCGCCGCGCATAGCGCGCGGAGGTGCGGGTAGCGATCAGGCCGTCATGCGCCGCCGTCACGTCGATCGTGCCGTCGGGCGCGCCCGGTCGGATGATCAGCGTCGCCAAGAGATCGCCGGCCTTCACGCTGTCGCCGATGTCGCGATGGAAGAGCACGGTGCCCGGCTCGGACGCGCGCACCATCTCGATATTGTCGAGCGGGATGGCCGGGCCGGTATAGGCTTTCGCTGCATTGGCGGGATCGTTGACGACGCCGCGACCTGCGAGGAAAGCCCAGAGGCCATCGGCATCGCGTTTGGCCATATCGGGATAGACATCGCGCCGGCCGCGCAGCTCGACGGTGACGGAGAGGCGGCCCGGCACGCTCTTCAGCTTGTCGCCGCCCTGGTGCTTGAAGGCGAAGCCGACGGCCTCCTCGAAGGCGGTACTTTCGCCATCCGAGAGGAACACCGCCTGCATGTCGAGGGCGGCGGCAAGGTCGGCCGCCTCCGGCCAGAAGGCATCATCGATATAGGCATATTGCAGGCTCTCGTCGTCGCAGTGCAGATCGAGCACGAGGTTATGGCCAAGGGCGGTGTGCAGCAGCGTGCGCTTCAGTCGGTCGGCGGCGCTGCGGCGGGCGAGGTTGTCCAGCAGCGTCTCGCGCTCGGCAAGCGCGATCAGCGGATAGTCGCGGTTGAAATTGGTGCGCGATCCCAGATCGAAGCGGCCCTCCATCTCGCCGAAATGAAACTGGGCGAGGCCGATCGGATTGGCCTGCGGGATGACGGTGATGTCGCCGCGGATCGCGCCCTCGGCATCGGCCTTGCGCAGGCGCTCCAGCAGGAAATGCAGGAGCGCGGTGCCAGGCAGCTCGTTGGCATGCAGGGCCGCCTGAATGTAGACGGAGGGGGCGGCCGCATCGCTGCCCTTGAAGCGGTAGACCGGCACGCGCCATTCGATGCCCGCCGTATCGCCGCCGATGATGATGTCCGAAGTCTCCACGTCGCGCCCTCGCTGAATCGTTTTTTCGAAGGTTTATGCGAATTGGACGCGGCGGACGCAAGCCCCCGGCCAAGACACCTCTTGCCGCGCAAGAAACGGGTTGAAACGCGCCGGGCGAAGCCCGATCTTGTGCTGGAAACGGCAACAGGAGCCGCCCATGACCGGCAAGACCCACTATCTGATTTTCGATACGGCGGGCGGCCCCTGCGGCATCGCCTGGACAGCTGCGGGTGTCGTGCGCTTCCAGCTGCCTGGCGAAGACGCCGCCATGACCCGCCGCCTGCTGATGCGCCACCTGCCCGAGGCCGAGGCCGCCGAACCGCCGCCCGCCGTCCAGCAGGCCGTGGCGGCGGCACAACGCTATTTCGCCGGGGAGGAAGCCGATTTCACTGCCGTGCCGCTCGACCTCGCCGGCCAGAGCGATTTCTTCCTGAAGGTCTATGACGCCGCGCGCCGCGTGCACTGGGGCGAGACGACGACCTACGGCACTATTGCCCGCGATCTCGGCGCCGGCCCGGAAATGGCGCGCGAGGTCGGCCAGGCCATGGCGAAAAACCCCGTCGCCCTCATCATCCCCTGCCATCGCGTGCTCGCCGCCGGCGGCAAGGTGGGCGGCTTTTCTGCGCCGGGCGGTTCCATCTCCAAGGTGAAGATGCTGGCCCTGGAAGGCGTCTCCTTCGCCCCGCCGGCCCCGGCGCAGCAGTCGTTCGGGTTTTAACCGGTGAGCTTCGCCCCGGTCAGCTTGTCCGGGTTGCGGGTGATATAGATGGCGGCGATGCGCCCTTCGACGATTTCCACGGCGGTTGTCTGCAGGTGGCCGTCTACCCGGCTCAAAAAACCCGGCAGGCCATCGATCACGACATGGCCGAGAAATTCCATGCGGGAACCGAGTTTTCGCGCAAGCCCGAGATAGAGCCGGATGAGGCGATCGACGCCCTGGATGGCGTTGGGAAAGGTCAACACCTTGCCGCCCCCGTCCGAGCGCAGCGTCACATCCGCCGCCAGCAGCGACCCGAGTGCCACGGCGTCGCCCAGCCGGCAGGCCTCGAAGAAGGCGCGCGTCAGAGCCTCGCCGTCTTCGCGGGCGATCTCGTAGCGCGGCTGATCGAGGCGCACATGGGCGCGGGCCCGTGCCGCCAGTTGCCGCGTGGCGGCCTGGCTGCGCTTCAGCGTCGCCGCCACGTCGTCGAGCGGCTGGTTGAAGACGTCATGCAGCAGGAAGGCAGCACGCTCCAGCGGCGAGAGGCGTTCAAGCGCCACCATCAGGGTGAGCGTGATGTTGTCGGCGCGCAGTTCGTCGTCTTCCGGTTCGATCAGCGGTTCGGGCAGCCATTGGCCGGGATAGGTCTCGCGGCGTGCGCGCGCCGATTTCATCACATCGAGGCAAAGGCGCGAAACGATGCGGGTGAGCCAGGCGGCCGGTTCGGCGACTGCGTTGCGATCGCTGCGGTGCCAACGCAGCCAGGCCTCCTGTACGACATCCTCCGCCTCCGTCCTCGAGCCGAGCATGCGATAGGCCAGGCGCAGCAGCCGCGGCCGCTGCGCTTCGAAGATTTGCGTGGCCGTATCAGGCTGCATGACGCCGGTCGACCGGATGTTCGGCGCGAAACCCGACCTGTACCCGGTTCCAGACATTGATCGCGCCGATGGCGATGGTGAGCCAAGCCTGCTCGTCCGCCGTGAAGGCGGCTTCTAGGTCCACCCAGTCGGTGTCGGGGGCATGGGTTTCAGCAACCAGCGTCAGCGCTTCGGTCCAGGCGAGGGCTGCCCGTTCACGCGCGGTGTACAGCGAGGAATCGCGCCAGCCGGCCAGAAGATGCAGGCGCATCGAATCCTCGCCGTCCTTCAGCGCTTCGCCGACATGCATGTGGATGCAATAGGCGCAGCCGTTGATCTGCGAGGCGCGCACCTTCACCAGATGCACCAGGATGGCATCGAGCGGGCTCGCCTTCAGGGCGGCTTCCAGCGCGAACATCGCCTTGAAAGCGGGTTCGGCGCGTTTGAAATAATCGGTCATGCGGGGTGACATTCCAGTCTCCTTTTCAGTTCTACACCACCATGACGAAGCCGGAACGGCGGATGTGACATCGCTGCGGAATTTTTTCTAGAAAAAGAGAAAAGCCCCGACGCGGGCGCCGGGGCTTCGAGATGTCACTGCGGTGAGGAGGCTATCTTCATTCCCACTCGATCGTGCCCGGCGGCTTCGATGTCACGTCATAGACGACGCGGTTGATGCCGCGGACTTCGTTGATGATGCGGGTTGCGGCGCGGCCGAGGAAGTTCATGTCGTAGTGGTAGAAATCGGCGGTCATACCGTCGACGGAGGTGACGGCGCGCAGCGCGCAGACGAACTCGTAGGTGCGTCCGTCGCCCATGACACCGACCGTCTGGACCGGCAGAAGCACGGCAAAGGCCTGCCAGATCTTGTCGTAGAGGCCGGCCTTGCGGATTTCGTCGAGATAGATCGCGTCGGCTTCGCGCAGGATCTCCAACTTGTCGCGGGTGATGCCGCCCGGGCAGCGGATAGCAAGGCCCGGACCGGGGAAGGGATGGCGGCCGATGAAACTATCCGGCAAGCCGAGCTCGCGACCGAGCACGCGCACTTCGTCCTTGAACAGTTCGCGCAAGGGCTCGACGAGCTTCATGTTCATGCGCTCGGGCAGGCCGCCGACATTGTGGTGCGATTTGATCGTAACCGAGGGGCCGCCGGTGAAAGAAACGCTTTCGATGACGTCGGGATAGAGCGTGCCCTGGGCGAGGAATTCCGCGCCGCCGAGCTTCTTGGCCTCGTCCTCGAAGACTTCGATGAACAGGCGGCCGATGATCTTGCGCTTGGTTTCCGGATCCGAGACGCCTTCCAGCTCGCCGACGAAGCGGTCGACGGCGTCGACATGGATGAGGTGCAGATTGTAGTGCTCGCGGAACATGGCGACGACGTCGGCCGCCTCGTTCTTGCGCATCAGGCCATGGTCGACGAGGATGCAGGTGAGCTGCGCGCCGACGGCCTCATGGATGAGGAGGGCTGCAACCGACGAGTCGACGCCGCCCGACAGCGCGCAGATGACGCGCTTGTCGCCGACCTGCTCGCGGATGGCTTCCACGGCGCGGGCGCGGTAGGCCGACATCGACCAGTCGCCCTTGATGCCGGCGATCTTGTGCACGAAGTTCGACAAGAGCTTGGCGCCATCGGGCGTGTGCACCACTTCCGGGTGGAACATCGTCGTGTAGTAGCGCTTCGCCTCGTTGACGCAGATGGCGAAGGGGGCGTTTTCCGACGTGCCGATGATCTCGAAGCCTTCGGGCGCGACGGTGACGCGGTCGCCGTGGCTCATCCACACCGGATACTTGTTGCCGACGTCCCAGAAGCCGTCGAAGAGCGGGCTGGACTTCAAAATTTCCACATCGGCGCGGCCGAATTCACGGGCGTGGCCGCCCTCGACGGTGCCGCCGAGCTGGGTGGCGAGCGTCTGCTGGCCATAGCAGATGCCGAGGATCGGCAGGCCGGAATCGAAGACCACCTGCGGGGCGCGCGGGCTGCCCTGGTCGAGCACCGAGGCGGGGCCGCCGGAGAAGATGATCGCCTTCGGCTGCATGCGGTGGAAGGCTTCTTCCGCCGACTGGAAGGGGATGATCTCGCAATAGACGCCTGCTTCGCGCACGCGCCGCCCGATGAGCTGGGTCACCTGGCTGCCGAAATCGATGATGAGAACGCTGTCGGGATGAGCTGTCTGGGTCATGGCGAGCCTTTAAAGAATATCTCTTCGCCGCGCAACGGGGGATGGCCGGATTTTCAGCCGTTGCGTGCGATCGTCGACGAGGCGATGGCCGCTTCCAGCGTGTCGACGGCGGCGGCGAGCTTTTCGTCGATGACGTGGAGGTATTCCGTCCAGTCGCCGATATGGGTGAGTTCGGCCTTGCCGTCGGAAATGCCGCGAAGGCCGATGAGGGGAACGCCGAAGGCCTGGCAGGCGCGCAACGCGCCAAAGGTTTCCATCTCCACCATGTCGGCATCGATGCGGGCATAGCCGGCACCGGAGACGATGTTCGCACCTGTCGAGAGCCGTGCGGTTGGAATACCGGGAATGTGGATCGGCAGGGCAACCTCGACCGGCAGGTCGAGGAAGGGCGTCGCGCCTTTCGTGAAGCCGAGCGGAGAGGCATCCATGTCGCGATAGGAGACCGAGGTCGCCTGGTAGATTTCCGTCTGCTCCAGCGTTGCGGAGCCGGCTGAGCCAAGCGAAACGACATAGTCGGGTAGGTCGCCATCCGCCGCCAGATGACAAAGCGCCAGCGTCAGCTGCACGGCGGCTTCCACGGGGCCGACGCCGGTCATGAGCGGCGCGATGCGGGCCTTGAGATGCGGCCCATATTCGGGACTGGCGGCCATGACGTAGAGGATGCGCTTCGTACCGACGGTCTTGAGGGCGAAACTCATTCGGTAATGTCCTCGCGGCCGCGCACCACCATCATCGTGCTGGTCATCGAGGCGATGAGCTTTGCAGGGCCATCGGAAATGGCATAGCCGCGGCCGTCGGCGACGATGATGTTGGAGCCCGGCTTAGTGATCTCACCGCGGAACAGGAACCGTTCGCCGCGCCCCGGCGACATGAGGTTCACCTTGAATTCGATGGTCAGGATCGAGGCGTCCGCATCGATGACGGAATAGGCGGCGTAGCCGCAGGCCGTATCGAGGGCGGCGGAAATGACGCCGGCATGGAGGAAGCCGTGCTGCTGCGTGAGCTTCTCGTCAAAGGGCAACTCGATTTCCACGGTGCCGTGCTCGACGCGGGTGAGTTCCGCGCCGATCAGCGCCATGGCCGGCTGGCGGCCGAAACTTCTGGTGATGCGGCCGGCGAAGTCCGGCGGTGGAAAGCCTGTCATGATGCCCACATCTTTGCGGGCGCGCGGCCCTAAGGAACGGACCGACGTTTGCATGGTGCATGCTGCACTGCAAGCGGCTTTCAGTTCAGCGCGACAATTGCGCCGTTGAGCGCGGTCGCGAAGGCGACCCAGGCGAGGTAGGGCAGGAAGAGAAGCGCCGCCGTGCGGTCCTGCCGCCAAGACGCGATGATAAAGCCGCCGACGGTCACGAGAAGGCCGAGGATGACGATCAGGGCCGATGTTGGATCCTGAAGGCCGAAGAAGATCGGCGACCACGCGAAATTGAGGACGAGCTGGGCATACCAGAGCCGCATGGCCATAGAGCGGCGAAGCGATAGCCAGATGCGCGCGCCGACGACAGCAATCACGACATAGAGCACGCTCCAGACCGGGGCAAAAAGCCAGTTCGGCGGATTGAAGGACGGTTTGGCCAGAGACTGATACCAGTCGCCGGGCACATTGTTGGCGCCGATCAGAAGGCCACCGCCGAGAACGAGAATAAGGAAGGCGAGATAGACGAGGGGCTTGTTGTTCATGTGCCTGACCTAGTGCGCTTGCCGAAACCGTCCAGAGGCAATCAGGCCCGTGATTTCAGCGACGCGATATGCTGATCCCAGGCGACATCGTTGCGACGTCCGGCAAAATCTCCGTCATAGGAGGAGACGGCAAAGCCTTGCGGCGCGCTGGCGATGCCGGCGGCATCCGGGACGCTTTCATCGCGCAGGACCCCGCCGGTCTTCGCGTCGAGCACGACGAAACGGCCGCCATTCGGCGAGGTGAGGCCGACGAGACTTTCGCGGCGGTTGACGGCGATGGCGCCGACATAGTTGGCAAGGCCGATCGTGGTGTCCTCCGGCAGCGACAGGAAGGTCAAATCCTCGCCCTTGCCGAAATGGCCGACGAGCGGCGGCAGGTCGTTGCGCGGGCCTTCATACTGGCAGGCAAACCAGATGCGGCCCTTCTCGTCGAGATCGATATGGCGGGTGGAGAGCTGGCGCAGCTTTTCCGGGAGCGTGTGCCGCTCGACAAGTGCGCCGGTCTTCGCATCGATCAAGGCGAGCGAGGGCTCCATATGGTCGAGGTTGAGCTTGGTGCGGCCGAAATCCGGATGGGTCTCGATGCCACCGTTGGCGGCGATCAAAAGTGTGCCGTCGTCGCTGACCGAGAGGTCGTGCGTGCCGATGCCGTAGGTCTGGTATTCGCCGATGCGGCGATAATCGTCCCTTGCATCGTAAAGGCCGATGACGCCGCGATTGGCGTCGAAATCGTTCTCACTGGCGTAGAGCAGGCGTCCGTCGGGTGAAAAGCAGCCATGGCCGAAAAAATGGCGGTTTTCGGCGGCGGCGATGGTGACTGGCTGTTTTTGGCCGCCACGGTCGATCACCAGCGCGAAGGTGCCAGGACGTCGCGCGAAGGCGACGAGATGGTTCGTGGTGGGCGAAAAGGCCATGCCGTGGCTGCGGGCGGGCAGCGGCGTGCACTCGATCACGCCGCCGTCTTCGGCGAGCACCGCAGTGCCGAAGCTGCCGTCGGACGCCTTATAGCCGGAGGCGAAGACGGCTTCGGTGCGCGCCAGCGCAAAGGCGGCCTGTGGGGTGAGCGCTGCCGCCCAGGCTGCACCCGCCATGCGCAGGAAGGCGCGCCGGTCGAGAAGCGCGCTTTGGCCGCCCGCTTTGCGCATCAGTCGCCATCCGAGAAGGAGAAGCCGGAGCCGAGACCGATGGCGCCACCATAGCCGCCGTCGAAGGCGAGTATCAACTCGCGCGTGTTGACGAGCAGGAAGCTGATCTTCTGCTGCTCTTCCGGCGTGGACACCGCCTTCGCCATGTCGGGGTCGATGGTTGGGGTGATCCGGCGCAGCGACTTCAGGATGAAATCGATATTGCCGTTGACCGAGGCGATGCTGGGATCGATGAGGTCGCCCATGCCGGATTTGTCGAACAGGGTCTGAAGGCCTTCGAGATTGGCCGTAATCGACGTCCAGGTGTTGCCCGAGCGCCAGAAGACCGCCGATTTCGGCCGGGCGATGCCGCCATTGCGGTAGAAGGTCTCGATGCGCTGGTCGCGCACCGCCTCCGTGCCGTGAACGAGAATGCCGAGCAACGCCGTCATCGCCTCCTTGCTGGTTCGAAAGACGGGATTGTCGGGGCCGGGATGTTTCCAGTCCTTCTGCACGCCATCGGGCGCATCCCAGGCGGCGGCGAGTTGGCCAGCCGTCGTCTTGATATGGGTCGCGACGGCGGCGGCATAGCGGCAGCGGAAGGCGTTCGGCGCCTTTGCGACGGCGTCAGAACCAGTGCCGTAAAGCGCGAATTCGATGGCTCCAAAACCCTGAATCGCGACGCTCTTCCTGCCCATGGTCGCGGCGTCAGCATCCGCCTCATTTTCCTCCTGCAGCAGCGCCTGCACCTGCTTCAGGCCTGTGCCCTTGCGGTCGGGATAGAACAGGATGCGCTCGAAGCGGTTGTCATCGATGACGGGTCCGATGCGCACGATTTCGATGCGGCCCCAGTCCGTCACGGCTTGGCGGAAGGCGGCGTCAACGGCCTTGCGGCCCTCGTCCGAGGGCGCCTTGCAATAGGCATTCGTCATTTCGGCGAGCTTGCCCGCAGAGGCCTCGAAGGTGCGGTAGCCGGGACGGATCACGTCATCGACGGCGCGCGTCATGATGCCGGTGACGATCTCTTCGGTCAGCTCGGGCACGGCGGGCGCGCTGCCTTCCTGTGCAAAGGCTGGCAGGCTCGTCGCAAACATGAAGGCGGCGGCAAGCACGAAGCCGAACCGGAGGAAAGGCGGGCGCTGGGTCATCAGAGGCTCTCCAGGAATGTCAGAAGGGCGTCGCGGTCGTGTTTTTCCAGCGTGGCGAAGCGGTCGCGTGACTTCTGGCCCTCGCCGCCGTGCCACAGAATGGCCTCGGTGAGGGAGCGCGCGCGCCCGTCATGCAGGAAGAACGTATGGCCGTTGACGGTTTTTGTAAGCCCGATACCCCAGAGTGGCGGCGTGCGCCACTCCTGTCCGCTCGCCACTCCCACCTGTTGCCCGTCGGCAAGGCCTTCGCCCATGTCGTGCAGCAGAAAATCGGAATAGGGCCAGATGAGTTGGAAGGCCTGCGCTGCGTTGGCGGCATCGCGCCGGGTCACGAATTTCGGATGGTGGCAGGATACGCAGCCCGTCTCGTAGAACAGGCGCTTTCCCGCGAGCGTTTCCGCGAAGCTCGCCTTGCGCCGCGCCGGCACGGCGAGGTTTTCGGCGTAGAAGGTCACGAGGTCCATGACCGGCGGCGGCGCTTCCGCGTCACCAAGCCGCTTCTGGGCGCCGTCGGGGCGTTCGATGCAGGCGGTCTGCGCCGGCATGCAATCACCCTGGTGCAGCGGCACCTCCGGCGTCGAGATGCCAATATCGAAGGCGAAGGCGTCGGCACTCTGCTGGCGCACGGTGGCCGATTGCGCCTTCCAGCCGAAGCGCCCCAACGCCGGCTTTCCCGTTTTGGGATCGACGGCGATTGCCGCCTTGCCGCTGATGCCGTCTCCATTTGCATCGTCAGGGTCGGCCAGCGCGAGGATGTCCGCCGCATGGATGGCCTCGATAAGTCCGAGGCCGAGCATGGGCTGGGTGACGCGCGGCGAGAGCGTCGTCGTCGCGTCGAGTGTGCCATAGGCGAGGTCGGCGACGGAATAGGTCGGGCGACGCAAACGGACGACGTCGCCGCCGGCCAGCGTCACAGACTGTTCCGTATAGGCGATGACCATGCGGCCTTCGGCCTTGAGGCCGGTAATGGCCTGATCCTGCAACTGCCGTCCATAGGTCGGATCGGGCAAGCTCATTACTTGAAAGTTCTTCAGTGCCGCCGCTTCCTCGGGCGTTGCCGCCGGGCGGGCGAGGCGCAGAAACATCGAGGTGGCGTCCGCCGTGTCCTCGGGCGGATGGCCGCGACCGTCCTTGATGTGGCAGGACTGGCAGGAGCGGGCATTGTAGAGCGGCCCAAGCCCGTCGGAAGCCTGCGTGGAGGAGGGCGAGGAGACCCAGAGTTTCTGAAACAGCGCGTTGCCGAGCTTGAAGGTCTCGCGCTCCTTGAAGGTTATGTTTTCGGAAAAATGGGAGAAGCTGTTGCGGTCGATTTTCGCAAGCGAGGTCGCCGCACCGGCGGACATCGCTTCGTAGGGCTCGGCCTTGGAGAAATCCGTCGTCAGGGCCGTGATGGCCTGAACGCGTCTCAGGTCCTTGTCCGAGAGATCGTCGCGGCCGCGCGTCTGTGACTGCGCGCTCCCCAGAACGAAAACGCCTGCCGCGACGGTGAACGCGGCGGAAACCGCGAGCAGGCGACGGGCAGGGCGTTCTGTCATGTGAGGAAATCCGGGCCGCACCCCGAAAGGGAGGCGGCCCGCCTTCTTTCTTATTGGAAGACAGCTGTAGGATTATCCAAGCTATCGGAGCCTTCAAGCTCGATCTTGCCAAGATCCAGCGACCCGATGACGCGTTCGATCGTCTTGGTCTGGTCGATCAGGCTGTCAATGGCGGCCTGGACGACCTTGTTGCCGGCTTCGTTGCCTTCGCCGATCATCTGGTCATAGGCTTCGCCACCGTCGGCACGGTCCTTCAGCGCCTGAAAGGCGGCGTGGCTCGCGTTGAGCTTGGCTTTCATCTCCGTGTCGAGTGCTGCGTCCTTTTCCGCGACGAGCTCCGAAAGCGACGGGCCAGTCAGCTTCGAGCCGTCAGGGCGGGTATATTCGCCCGTATAGACGGTCTGGATGCCGGCGACGTCATAGTAATGCGAGTTGTGCGTGTTGTCGGAGAAGCAATCCTGCTCTTCTTCCGGATCATGCAGCAAGAGGCCGAGCTTCATGCGCTCGCCGGCGAGTTCCCCGTAGGAGAGCGAGCCCATGCCGGTCAGCATGGCGGTGATGCCGGCCTTCGGATCGGCCGTCACGTTCTTGGTGGCGTCGCCATCGGCGGCCCAAGCCTTTACCATCTCTTCCAGATCGGTGACGAGCAGCGACGTCGCGGCCTTCAGATAGGCGGCGCGGCGGTCGCAATTGCCGTTGGTGCACCTGTCTTTGTCGTAGTCGGTCGCCGGGCGGTTGCCCGCACCCGGACCGGTGCCGTTCAGGTCCTGGCCCCAAAGCAGGAATTCGATGGCGTGGTAGCCGGTCGCGACGTTCGCATCGACTTCGCCTGCTTCGTGCAGTTCCTGCAGCACGGCGGGCGTGATCGTCGTCGCGTCGATCGTCTTGCCGGCGATCTCCAGCTTCGGATTGGCGATGACATTGCCGACAAATAGCGCGTTCTCGTCGCTTTCCGTGCCGTAGCTCGCGTCGACATAGTCGATCAGGCCTTCGTCGAGCGGCCAGGCGTTCACCTTGCCTTCCCAATCGTCGACGATCGGGTTGCCGAAGCGATAGGCTTCCGTCTGCTGGTAGGGCACGCGCGCCTTTAGCCACGCCTCGCGCGCCGCCTTAAGCGTTTCGTCGCTCGGCTTGGCGATGAGCGCGTCGACCGCCGCATCGAGGGCCTTGGCCGCGTCAAGTGTGTCGGAAAATTTGGCATGGGCGATTTCGGCATAGTGCTTGACGATCGCAGCCGGATCGGCTGCCGCATGGGCGGAGCCGATCGCAAGGCTCGACGTCGCGGCAGCAAGCACGAAGGCGGCCGCGCGAAGGAAGGAAGTGGTCATGACGTCTCCTGGTGTCCTGTTTGGCGTGTCCCCCCGACACCGGGCATCGCAAGAAAAGCGACCGACCGGGTGAGCCGGCATGAAGCCGGGCCGGGTTTATTCAGGCCTTGGTGTCATGGACCAAATAAAAACTGGTGTCAAAGTGTATAGTTTAGAACGATTTCAAGGTGTTTCCCGATGCTTGACAGATCACAAGGCGTCAAGCCTTCCGACCCATCGCGCAGAAGAAGAAACCGTCCGTATCGGTCGAGGCCGGGGTCAGCGTCACGGTCTTGCCGTCGCGTGAGCGCGGCTGCGGTTTTCCGCTGCCGAACAGGCTCTGCCAGGTGTCCGATGCCGAGAGGATCTCGAAGTCGGGATTGGCCTGGCAGAAGCCATGGACCTGCTCCTCGTTTTCCTGCGGCAGGATCGAACAGGTAACATAGAGCAGAAAACCGCCGGGGCGCACGAAGGCGCTGGCATTGGCTAGCGCTTCCTGCTGCTGGCTGATGCGCTCTTCCAGGTTCTTCTCGGTGAGGCGCCATTTGGTGTCGGGACGGCGGCGCCAGGTGCCGGTGCCGGTGCAGGGCGCATCGACCAGCACGCGGTCGAAACGGCCCTTGAGCGGCGCCAGGCTCGACAGGCTCTCGTGGACCTGCACATTGCGCGTGCCGGCGCGCTTCAGCCGCTCGATGATCGGGGCGAGGCGCTTGCGGTCGGTGTCGTAGGCGTGCACCTGACCCTTGTTGTTCATCGCAGCCGCCATGGCGAGCGTCTTGCCGCCGCCGCCCGCGCAGAAATCGAGCACCTGCTCGCCCTCCTGCGGCACGACGAGATCGGCGACGATCTGCGATCCCTCGTCCTGCACCTCGAACCAGCCCTTCTGGAAGGCGAGATCGGCGGTGACATTGGGCAGGCGGGACGGCCCTTCGCCGGCGGGAATGCGGATGCCCTGGCGGGCGATGGTGGAGGTAACGGCGGCGTTGCGCTCCAGAGCCTTCAGCACCTTGTCGCGGCTTGCCTTGAGCGTGTTGGCACGCAGGTCCAGCGTCGGCCGGTCGGCCAGCGCCTTGGCTTCCGCCAGCCAGTCGTCCGAAAAGTTCGCCTCGAAGGCCGGCTGGATCCAGTCCGGGATGTCGCCCTGCACATGCGGGGCGGCGGAGTCGAGATTGCGGGCGCGGAATGCGGCGAGCCTCTCTTCAGACGGTGCCTCCGGCGCAAACCGGTCGCCTTCGAACTCGGCGGCGAGCGCCTCGGGCGAAAGGCCCCATTGGCGCAGCAGTACGGCATAACCGAGGGCCGTCGGGCTGTCATCGTCCATCAGGAAGGCGTGCGACAGTTTCATGCGCAGCGCGTCATAGACGATGTTGCCGATCGCGGCGCGGTCGCCGGAGCCGGCGAACCGATGGGCGAGGCCCCAGTCCTTGAGCGCATCGGCGACCGGGCGCCGCCGCGTCTCGATATCCGAGAGAACCTCGATGGCTCCCGAGAGCCGCCCACCCAATCGCATCCGTTTACTCCGTTTTGCGTCGTGGTAGCGGCGGAACGCGCCGAGAGCAAGCCGGCGCCCTCAGATTTGGGGATGGATCAGCCGATGACTTCGTAACAGATCTTGGCATGGCCGGCGCCGATCATGCCGATGTTGGACGCGGCAGCCTTGGAGAGATCGAGCACGCGACCGCGGATGAACGGGCCTCGGTCGTTGATGCGCACCACGACGCTGCGGCCGTTGTTGGAATTGGTGACTTTCAGCTTGGTGCCGAAGCGCAGGCTGCGATGCGCGGCCGTCAACAGGTTCGGATTCATGCGCTCGCCGGAGGCGGTGCGCGAGTGCAGCGCATACCAGGAAGCGCGACCGCAACCGGCGGCCTGGGCATCGGAAAAGGAAACGAAGGAAGAGGAGGCGGCGACGAGAGAGGCGAGCGCCAGGCTGGAGAACTTTGACAGCATGTATCGTGTGACCCTTACGGCGAGTTGCGGAAATCCCCTTTGATTGATCGCCCTATGAGGAAGCAAAAATGGCGAAAACGTGCCTCAACCGGCCACACTTGCTGTCGAAGTGCTGCCGGATATACAGTCCATCGCCCACGATGGATTTTTAATCTTCGTTAACGGGGTAAAAAAGAATCTTGCGAATCAGTGACTAAACTCATTCGACTTGTCGCGTGAAATGGTCGCGCAACATTTCCGCAAATTTTCGGAAAAAACTTTCAATATTAGCAATTACTACGCAGGAATTCGGCGGCAAAAATAGGGCAGATAAATTTATGGTTGTGCGAAATCGCAAAAGCGGCCTTTGCCGGCCACACGCCGGCTAGCCCCGCCAGCGCCCGGAAGCCTTGAGCTCGGCGAGCGACTGACGGTAGTTCGGGAAGCGGAATCCGAAGCCGGCAGCCTTGAGCTTGGCGTTCGAGACACGCTTGTTCTCCCCGTAGAAAGACCGCGCCATGGGAGAAAGTTCCGCCGCCTCGAAAGGAATATCGGGCGGTGTGGGCAGGTCCATCAGGCGGGCAGCTTCGGCCACCACGTCCTGCGGCGGACCGGGTTCGTCGTCGGTGATGTTCCAGACGCCGCCGAGACGGTTCTCTGACAGGAACAGCGCGGAGCCGCCGATGTCCTCGACGCGGATGCGGTTGAACACCTGGTCCTTCTTGATCAGGCGGCGGGCGCTGCCCTCTTCCACGTTGCGCAGCGCATTGCGGCCCGGCCCGTAGATGCCGGCAAGCCGCAGCACGGCGACGGGGATGCCGGAGGCCTCCCCGAAGGCCAGCCAATGGTTCTCCGCCTCGACGCGCTCGACGGAGCGGGCGGAGACCGGGTTCAGCGCCGTCTCCTCGTCCACCCAGGCGCCCTTGTGGTCCCCATAGACGCCGACGGTGGAGAGATAGCCGGCCCATTCGAGCTTCGGCATCAGGGCCGAGAGGGCCGGGCTGCCGGCGCGAAACAGCGGATCGCCGTCCTTGCCCGGTGCGATGGACTGCACGACATGTGTGGCGCGCGCCATGTCGGCTGCAAGATCGGCGGAAATCGTGCTGCCGTCGAAGACGATGGGGTTTATGCCGAGGGCGTGCAAGCTTTCGGCCTTCTCCGGGGAGCGCGTGGTGCCGGAAACCGAGAAGCCGGCCGCCTTGAAAACCTCACCAATGGCCTTGCCGGAAAAACCGGCGCCAAGGATCAGGAGGTGTTTCGTCATGGGGTGGCCCTCGCTCTCTCATATTCCGCGCGCACATCCGCGTCCGCGTCGTCAGTCCTTCCTGCCGCAAATCGTGCGAATTCGGAAGCGTCCATCAGCCGGGAAAGCGCCCATGCGGCCATGCCGCGCACCACGGGGGATGCATCGTCGGCAAGGTTGATGCATTGCGCGATCAGGCCGCGGTCGCCGGAATTGCCGGCGGCGATCAGCACGTTGCGCACGAAGCGGTCGCGACCGATGCGCTTGACCGGCGAGCCGGAGAAATGGGCGCGGAAGCCGGGATCGTCGAAGGTCAGGAGATCGGCGAGCGCGGGCGTCTTCAGGTCGTCTCGGGCGACAAGCTTCATTTCGGAGGCCGCTGCTGCGAACTTGTTCCACGGGCAGGCGGCAAGGCAATCGTCGCAGCCATAGATGCGGTTGCCGATCTTCTCACGGATCGCGGGATCGATCGTACCCTTATGCTCGATGGTCAGGTAGGAGATGCAGCGGCGCGCATCGATCTTGTAGGGCGCGGGGAAGGCATCGGTTGGACAGGCGTCGAGGCAGGCGCGGCAGGAGCCGCAATGGTCGCGCTCCGGCTCGTCCTTATAGAGGTCGGCGGTGGTGAAGAGGCTGCCGAGGAAGAGCCAGGAGCCATGCGTGCGGCTGACGAGATTGGTATGCTTGCCCTGCCAGCCGAGCCCGGCGGCGGCGGCGAGCGGCTTTTCCATGACGGGTGCCGTATCGACGAAGACTTTGACATCCGCCCCGCCGCGCGCGGCAAAGCGGGTGGCCAGTTCCTTCAACCGGCCCTTGATGATGTCGTGATAGTCGCGGTTTTGCGCATAGACGGAGATCGCCGCCCGATCCGGCTTTTCCAGCACCGCGCGCGGGTCGTGCTCGGGACCGTAATTCATGGCGAAGAGAACGATGGAGCGCACGTCGCTCCACAGCACGCGCGGATCGGCGCGGCGCGCTTGCGTCTCCGCCATCCACTCCATCGTGCCGTGATAGCCGTTGGAAAGGAAATCGGCGAGGCGGGCCGGGGCCTGCGGAATGGAGTCAGGCCCGGTGATGCGACAAAGATCAAAGCCCTTGTCGGCCGCTTCCGCCTTGATGAAATCGGTCAGGCGGCGCCGGATCTTTTCGTCGCCCGACATGGCCGCGTCCTCAGAAGTCGAGGTCCGCGTAGTGCGAGACGGGGGTGACGCCGCGCACGCGCTCGGCCAGCAGCGGCCGGAAGGACGGGCGCGACTTCAGCCGCTGATACCAGTCCTTGGCCTGCGGCGCATCCGTCCAGTTGATCTCGCCCATATAGTCGAGCACCGAAAGACAGGCCGCGGCGGCAAGGTCGGCGTAGCTGAGACGATCTCCGGCGAGATAGGTGCGCGAGCCGGCAAGCCACGAGAGATACTTCATGTGCTGGCGGATATTGGCGCGCGAATTGCGCAGCACCTTGCTGTCGGGCGGGCCGCCGCCCTGGTCCGAGGTCATCTGCAGCTTGAAGATCCGCTCGCGGACCAGGGGGCGCGTCACATCCTGTTCCATCTTCTGCAGGAACCATTCCGTCAGGCGGCGGATCTCGGCGCGCTGGAAGGGATCTTCCGCCAGAAGACGGCGGTCGCGCTTCAGAACACCATGCGTCTCGTCGAGATATTCCGAGATGATGCTGGCGCCGCAGAGCGCGCGCATGCTGTCATCGACATAGACGGGCAGCGTGCCGGCCGGGTTCAGCGCCAGGAAATCGCGCCGGTTTTCCCAGGGCTGCTCCTCGGCAAGCTCCGTCTGGAACCCGTATTCCGCGAGGATCAGGCGGACGAAGCGGGAGGCGGCGGACATCGGGTGATGATAAAGTGTGGGCATTCGGGCTGCTTTGCTGGTCTTGCGGAAGGAGCTTTGCCGGGCCGGTCGCTTCGTTGGGAGCTGATTTGGTCACGGCTGATTTGACGAACCTATAGAAATTTGGTGGTACAAACACAAGCGAATCGGGCTTTTTGCCGTACGCCTGCTTCGTATCATGCCTTCCTTTCCCAATTCCCAAGGAACCTTCATGGCAGACCAATCCATCGTCAGCGCCCTCATTCTCGGCCTTATCGAGGGCCTGACCGAATTCATCCCGGTGTCTTCCACCGCCCATGTCGTGCTGGCGCAGCATTTTCTAGGCTTCAAGTCGCCTGGCAACGCCTTCGCCGTCCTGATCCAGCTCGGGGCCATCCTCGCCATTCTCTCGGTGTATTTCTCCAAGCTCCTGGGTATCGCCCTTTCGCTGCCGTCGAGCCCGCAGTCGCGCCGCTTCGTGCTTTCCATTCTTCTTGCATTTCTGCCGGCGGCCATTATCGGCGCGCTCGCGCATGATTTCATCAAGACGGTGCTGTTCGAAACGCCGATGCTGATCTGCATTGTCCTGATCGTCGGTGGCGTCATTCTTTATGTGGTGGACCGCTTGCCGCTCACGCCGCGTTATACGGATGTCATGCAGTATCCGCCGTCGCTGGCGCTGAAGATCGGCCTTTGCCAGTGCCTTGCCATGATCCCCGGCACCTCGCGCTCGGGCGCGACCATCGCGGGCGCCTTGCTGATGGGCACCGACAAGCGCTCGGCTGCGGAATTCTCGTTCTTCCTGGCAATGCCCACCATGGTCGGCGCCTTCGCGCTCGATCTCTACAAGAACCGCGATGCGCTTTCGTCCGATGACTTACTCGTCATCGGCGTCGGCTTCATCGCCGCCTTCGCGGCGGGCCTCTTCGTCGTGCGTTCGCTGCTCGACTTCGTGTCGCGCCGCGGCTTCACGCTGTTCGCCGTCTGGCGCATCATCGTGGGCACGCTGGGCCTGATCGCCCTTCTGATCTGGGGTTGAAAGACCGGCTTCGGCCGGTCACTTCAGACTGGCCGGGGCTTACTTGACCGAAGCGGTCGTGCACGGATCGACGCCGTAAGCCGGCGAGCAGCCGTGCTTGCTGGCGGACACCGTGGTGGGCGCGGCAAAGGATCCGGCCACGATGATCAGAGCCGAAAATCCGAAGAAGATTGCAATTGCCTTGCCCATGGGCGGATAAGCCTCTCGAAGTCCTGAAAAACGCCGCTCTCTGCCTTCTGTGCAGGACGCGACGGGGGCGGTGTTTATTCGCTGGCCCGACGACAAGCAATAACGCGACATGTTGAATCGTGCGTAAATGCCGCAACGCTTTTTTTAACCGCTGCATAAGTGCAACAGCTTGGCCAAAGCGCTTTCGAAAAAAAGAAACGGCCGCCGGTGGGGAAAGCCCCGCGGCGGCCGTTTTCAGAGTCGTAAAGCGGCTCAGGCGGCCCTGTCGACCTTCGTGAACTGACCCTGCGTGCGGTAGCGCACGAGGTAGCTCGGCAGGATCGCTTCGGCAAGAACCGGCTCGATGCCCATGCCTTCCAGCGTGCGGCCTTCGCTCTTGGCGGCGTCGGAAACGATGTTGTCGGCGCGCAGCAGCGTCACCTGATCCGACGTGAGCGGCGGCGTGACAAAGGGGATGAGCGAGGCGATGGAGCCGATCAGCGAGGCGATGCCGAAGGGCAGCGACACGAGCGGGTTCTTGCGGTCGGTGACACGCAGCATCAGTTCGAGACACTGGCGGAAGCTCAGCACTTCGGGGCCGCCGAGTTCATAGATGCGGCCGCGTTCGATCGTGCCGTCCACCGAGCGGGCGACGGCTTCGGCGACATCGTTGACATAGACGGGCTGGAACTTCGTGTTGCCGCCGCCGATCAGCGGCAGGACGGGCGCATAGCGTGCCATGGTGGCGAACTTGTTGAAGAAGCCGTCTTCCGGGCCGAACACGATGGAGGGGCGCAGGATTACGGCATCCGGCACGGTGCGCAGTACGGCCGCCTCGCCGCGCGCCTTGGTGCGGGCATAGCTGGAGGCGGAGTTTTCATCGGCGCCAATGGCCGAGATATGGGTAAGCTTCGCACCGACGGCGCGGGCGGCTTCCGCCACCGCGCGGGCGCCAAAATCCTGCACGGCATCGAAGGTGTTGCGGCCGGTTTCGAAGAGCACGCCGACGCAGTTGATGACATGGTCGGAGCCTTCGACGGCGCGATCGACCGACTGGCGGTAGCGCAGGTTCGCCTGGACGAAGGAGATCTGGCCGACGCCGCCGATCGGCTGAAGGAAGCCGGCGAGATCGGGGCGGCGAACGGCGACGCGGATGCGGTAGCCGCGGCGCGCCAAGGCGCGCACCACATGACGCCCGACGAAGCCCGAGCCGCCGAAGACGGTGACGAGCGGCGGAAGGTTGGACAAGGTCATATGGCTGCTCCTGAAGAATAGGATAGGTAGGTAGCGCCTACATAGCCCAAACAACCGGCAAGGTGAAGCGCGGCGAGGCGTCTCTTTTGCCGGTTTTGCAAGCGCTTGGCGGTGGCGGTTTACAAACCCTCGACGACCACCATTTCCGCATCCGCCACTTCCTGACGGATGGCGGCGGCGATCTGGTATTCCGGCGAGTTGTAACAATCGACGGCGGCCTGCAGCGAGGGGAACTCGATGATCACGTTGCGGGCGCGCACGCGGCCCTCCAGCTGCGCATAGGCGCCGCCGCGGGCGATGAAGTTTGCACCGTACTTTTCGAAGGCCGGCTTGGCGGCGGCGACATAGTCCTTGTAGCGCTCGGGGTCACGCACATCGACCTGTGCAATCCAGTAGCCCTTCGGCATGATTCTCTCCCTCAGGTTATGCTTGAAGCGCGCCGTCCATCTCGGCGAGGATCGCTTTGGCGGCGGCGAGCGGGTCGTCAGCCTTGACGATGGGGCGGGCGACGACGAGGTGGCTGGAGCCGGCCTTCAGCGCATCGGCCGGCGTCATCACACGCTTCTGGTCGCCGAGCTCGGCGCCGGCGGGGCGGATGCCGGGCGTGACGATCGCCATGTCGTGCCCGACGATTTTCCGCACGGCCTTGGCTTCCTCGGCGGAACAGACCACGCCGCCCATGCCGGCGATGCGCGCCTGTTCGGCGCGGCGCAGCACCAGCGTGTGCGGGTCATATTCATAGCCGGCGTCGATGACGTCCTTGGCATCCATGGAGGTGAGCACGGTCACGCCGAGCAGGCAGAGATCGGAGCCCTTGGCGGCGGCGACGGCGGCGGCCATTGCCTTAGGATAGGCATGCAGCGTGAGCATCGACATGCCCATCTTGACGATGTTTTCGACGCCCTTCGCCACCGTGTTGTCGATGTCGAGCAGCTTCATGTCGAGGAAGACCTTCTTGCCGTCCTTGGCAAGGTCGCGGGCGAATTCCAGGCCGCCGGCAAAGACCAACTGGTAGCCGATCTTGTAGAAAAGGGCGGTGCTGCCCAGCGTCCGGACCACCTTTTCCGCCTCCGCGATGGTTGGTACATCGAGGCCAACGATCAGGCGGTCGCGCGCGGACATGGTCAAAACCCTTTCCAAGATTCTATTGCCGTCCAGTCGCATGTGACGGCGCGGTCCGCAAGCCGGAATGCAAAAAGATTGCCGCCGCCGGCCGGCTGGTCGCCGTCGCGGGCAATCGGTTTTCCCGTGAGATGACACTTCAGCAGCGTGCCGACACCGCCGTGACCGATGAAGGCGATGGGTGTTTCGGGATCATGGTCGGCCAGAACCCGTTCGACCGCAGCGACGATGCGCGCCTGTGCATCTGCCGCCCGCTCCCAGCCTTTGAAGCTTTCCTGCGGATGGGCGAAAAACCAGTTGGCGGCATTTTCGAAGGCATCGGGCGGCAGGAAGCCCGTGGCGGAACGGTCGTTCTCGCCCATGGCGTGATCGGTTTCGACCGGAAGCCGCCCGGCAGAGAGGATTTCGGCCGTCTCGATCGCTTTGCGTTCGGTGCTTGCGGCAAAGCGGCCGATTTCTTTCGTCCAGCCCGACGATGCTGCAAGCAACGCCCGCGCGCGGCCACGTTCGGAAAGACCCCAGTCGGGCACCGGCACGGCCGGGTCGATCTGGACCTGCGGATGGGTGATATAGAGGGCATACATGGCCGAACCTCAATGGGTGCGGCGGTAGGTCCATAGCTGCGCCGGCGGGATGTTGCGCACGACGAAGTCGAGATGAGTGATCTGGTAGCGGTCCGGCATGGCGACGACGGGCGAGAGCGGGCCATAGGAAATCTGCACGACGGGCCGGCCGACGGGAATGCGCGACAGGAGATCCTCGATCATCGACACGCGCATATGCATCGGGAAGTTCAGAAGCGGCACGGCGGAGACGACGCTGTCGAAGGTCGTGTCCCGCAGATCGCCGAGCGTCTTGTCTAGATCGAAGGCATCGCCGTTGATGAAATTGACGCGGTCGAAGCGGGCGACGAGGTGGTTGTAGAAATCCGTCGAGAATTCGATGGAGGTCAGCTTTTCCGGGGCAAGGCCGGTTTCCAGGATCGCCTTGGTGATGACACCGGTGCCGGGTCCGAGTTCCAGGACGGGGAGACCGGATTTCACATCGACGACGCTTGCCATGCGGCGCGCGGTGACGGAGGAGGTCGGTATGATCGAGCCGACGGCCCGCGTATTGTTCATCCAACCCTTGAAGAAACGGATTTCGTCGCCGAACTTCTTACCGAGCCGTTCCTTGACCTTCACGCGCAACGTCATGCCATCCCCCTTCATGGTGCACTCCTGGCCGGCGTCAGGATTCATTCCATCCGCGTCGCCGACCATGGCAAATATGTGACGCGGTTTGCGTCAAAAACAAGTCTGATTGCGCCGCCACCTGCAAGTTTCCCCGACATGCGAAAGCGTCTGCTTAAAAAAGAACCCGCCGGCGGCCGGCGGGTTCCAGAACGGTTTCCCAACGCCGCGCGAACGGTCCTAGACGCGCATCGGCATGAGCACGTAGAGGGCGTCGTCGCCGGCAAGATCGCGAACCAGCGTCGGCGAACCGGGATCGGCAAGCATGAAGACGGCTTCCGAGCCCGAAAGCTGCGAGGTGATGTCGAGCAGGTATTTCGCGTTGAAGCCGATTTCCAGCGGGTCGTTGTCGTAGCCGACAGCCAGTTCTTCCGTAGCACTGCCGGAATCCGGGTTGTTGACCGTCAGCGTCAGCTGGCCTTCGCCGAGCGCCAGCTTCACGGCGCGGCCGCGCTCGGAGGAAATGGTGGAGACGCGGTCGACGGCCTGCGCGAAGGACTGGCAGTCGATCTTCAGTTCCTTGTCGTTGTTGGTCGGGATCACGCGCTGGTAATCCGGGAAGGTGCCGTCGATCAGCTTGGAGGTCAGCACGATCGAGCCGATCGTGAAGCGGATCTTCGCGTCGGAGACTTCGACCGTCACCGTCAGGTCGGGATTGTCGACCAGCTTCTGCAATTCGCCGACCGTCTTGCGCGGAATGATGATGCCCGGCATGCCCTCGGAGCCCGAGGGGGCCTCGACATCGGCGCGGGCGAGGCGGTGGCCGTCGGTGGCGACGGCGCGCAGCTTCAGCTGGCCGGCGCTTTCGATCGTGTGGATGAAGATGCCGTTGAGATAGTAGCGGGTCTCTTCCGTGGAGATCGCAAACTGCGTGCGATCGATCAGCATCTTGAGGTCCGTCGCCTTGAGGCGGAATGTGTGCGAGAAGCTGCCGGCGGTGAGGTCGGGGAAATCCGACTGCGGCAGGCACTGCAGCGAGAATTTCGAGCGGCCGGAGGCGACCGTCATGGAGGCGCCGTCGGCGCTGGTGGCGAGCAGCACTTCCGACCCGTCGGAGAGCTTGCGCACGATGTCGTAGAGCAGATGCGCCGGGACGGTCGTGGCGCCGGCCTGCTCGACCTGGGCGGGCGTCGCCTCGGTGATTTCGAGATCAAGGTCTGTCGCCTTCATGTCGAGGCTGGCACCATCGGAGCGCAGGAGCACGTTCGAGAGGATCGGGATCGTGTTGCGCCGCTCGACCACGCGGTGAACGTGGTTCAACGACTTCAGAAGATTGGACCGCTCGAGAGTAATGCGCATGAACTGTACCGCTTTCGACCGCTGGCACGCCGGAAACCGGCGCGGCATTGCCTTGAAACTCCGGCGAGGCCGGAAAGATGGGACGGGCAAAATGGCAGAATTTGTCGCCCGATTGCAAGTGCTAACGGCGCGGGACACGCGATAGTCAACCGTCGTCTCTTGCGAGGCCATCGGCGCTCGCCCATAAGGGGAGACATACGTGGCCGTCCAAACGGCCGGAAAGGGCCGGCCGGAAAGGGAATGGCAATGCGGGACGAGACAGCGGCAGGCGGCACGGGCGAGGGCGGAAAGACGTTCCGCCTGCACAATGCCGTGATCCCCACCCGGCCGCTGGAACCGGCGCTCTATCTCGTCGCCACCCCGATCGGCAATCTCGCCGACATCACGCTGCGAGCGCTGGAAACGCTCGCCGGCGCCGATGTGCTGGCCTGCGAGGACACGCGCGTCACCCGCGTGCTGCTCGACCGCTACGGCATCATCAACCGGCCCTATGCCTATCACGAGCACAATGCCGACGAGGCCGGCCCGCGCCTGATCGCAGCACTTGAGGCCGGTAAATCCGTGGCGCTGGTCTCGGACGCTGGCACGCCGCTCGTCTCCGACCCAGGCTATCGCCTCGCGCTGCTCGCCATCGAAGCCGGCCACCGCGTCGTGCCGATCCCCGGCGCCTCCGCGCCGCTCGCCGCGCTCGTCGGCTCGGGCTTGCCGAACGACGCCTTCTTCTTCGCCGGCTTCCTGCCGACCAAGGACAAGGCAAAGCGCGACCGTCTTGCCGAACTGGCAAACGTGCCCGCAACGCTGCTGTTCTTCGAATCGCCGCACCGCATCGCCGCGACCGTTGCCGCCGCCGCCGACGTGCTGGGCGAGGGTCGGGCGGCCTGTGTCAGCCGCGAGCTGACAAAGACCTTCGAGGAATTCCGCCGCGGCACGCTCGGCGAACTCGCCGCCCACTATAGCGACGGCCACACCGTGAAGGGCGAGATCGTCTTTGTCATCGGCCCGCCCGGCGAGGCTGCCGCGCCCGAAGCCGAGGATGTCGACCGCCTGCTGACGGCCCTGGTGAAGGACATGTCGGCCGGCAAGGCGGCGACGGAAGCCGCCCGCCAGACGGGCCTGCCGCGCCGCGACCTCTACCAGCGTCTCATCGATCTCAAGGGTGGCGATGCGGAATAAGGCGGCGGACCCCAACCGGCTGAAAGCCTTCCGCCGGGGGCACGTCTCCGAATATCTTGCCGCGCTCTATCTCCTTGCCAAAGGCTACCGCATCCGCGCCATCCGTTACCGCACGAAGCTCGGCGAGATCGACATCATCGCCCGGCGCGGCGATCTCGTCGTCTGCGTCGAGGTCAAGGCGCGCCGGGATGTCGATAGCGCCGTCTTCGCCGTCACAGGAACCGCCCAGCACCGCATCCGCGCGGCAAGCGACATCTGGCTCTCCCGCCAGCCGGACGCCCATCGCCTTTCGTTACGATATGATATCGTTGCGGTCTTGCCCTGGCAGCTCCCAAAGCACTTTGTGGATGCGTTTTAAGTAAAAGGAAAATGTAACGAAACTGACATGAAAGCGTAACGCGCGTGTCATGGTCGCTGCTTAGTGCACGCCTCACACCAAGTCCGGTGAAGAGGAGCTCCCATGTTCAAGCCGCTTTCCCTCGCAGGTTTCGCACTCGCCTTGTCCGCCACGGCATCGATGGCCGCCACCAACATCACCTGGTGGCACGGCATGGCCGGCCGCAACGGCGAAGTCATCAACGAAGTCGCCAAGAAGTTCAACGAGGCCCAGTCGGCCTGCGCGATCACGCCGGTTTCCAAGGGTACCTATGAAGAGGCGCTCGCCTCCGGCATCGCCGCCTTCCGCGCCGGCGAACAGCCGAACATCCTGCAGGTCTTCGACGCCGGTGCGGCGACGATCATCAACGCGCCGGGCGCCGTCATTCCGGCCGAAGACCTGATCACCCAGGCCGGCTACACCTTCGACCGCGAAGCCTTCATCGAAGGCGTGCGCTACTTCTACGCCGCCCCTGACGGCAAGTTCGTCGGCATGCCGTTCAACTCCTCGGCGCCGATCATGTATGTCAACACTGAAGCCCTCGAAAAGGCCGGCGTCGAAGCGCCGAAGACCTGGGAAGACTTCGAGACGATCGCCCCGAAGCTCAAGGAAGCCGGCTATCTGCCGCTCGTCCAGTCGCAGCTGACCTGGCAGTTCACCGAAAACTTCTTCTCGCGCCACAACATCCAGTTCGCGACGAACAACAACGGTTACGACTCTGTGGTCGACACCAAGATCAACATGACGGACCCGAACCTCGTCATGATGTTCACCAAGCTCAAGGCCTGGGCTGACGAGGGCTATTTCGGCTATTACGGCGCCGGCTGGAACGACAACCAGAAGCTCTTCGAAGACGGCAAGGCCGCCTTCTGGATCGGTTCTTCGGGTTCGTTCGGCGGCCTTCAGAAGACCGCGCAGAAGCCGTTTTCCGCAACCTTCCTGCCCTATTGGGGCAGCGTGAAGGGTGCCGGCACCAACACCTTCATCGGTGGCGCGGCTCTCTTCGCCATGTCCGGCAAGCCGGACGCTGAAAACAAGTGCACGGCCGACTTCTTCCAGTTCCTGACCTCGCCTGAGGTGCAGAAGTTCTACCACGAAGCCACCGGTTATGTTGCCATCACCAAGGCGGCCTATGAGCTTGCCAAGTCCGAAGGCTATTACAAGGAAAAGCCGGCTGCCGAAGTCGGCATCCAGCAGCTGATGCTGCCGTCGGGCGAATGGTCGAAGGGCTACCGCCTCGGCTTCTATCCGCAAATCCGTGAAATCATGGAACGCGAATATGGCCGCATCTTCGCCGGTGAAACCTCCGTCGAAGATGCTCTGAAGACAATCGAGACCGAAGCGAACGACCTGCTCGCCCGCTTCGCCAAGACCGCCGGCTGATCCGTCGCTTCCTTGAAATCCGTGCCGGGGTCTCAGGCTCCCGGCACGCCGCTATGAAGGTGGCCCCATGAAGCGCGTGCAGTTTTCCTCGCCCTTTCTGCCCTATCTGTTTATCGCGCCGCAGATGGCGATCATCTTCGTCTTCTTCTACTGGCCCTCCGTGCAGGCGATCCAGTCGTCGTTCTTCCTAGAAGACCCGTTCGGCTTCGGCTCGACCTTCGTGGGCCTCTCCAACTATTCCGATGCGTTGGGCTCCGTGCAGTATCAGGCGATTGCCCGTTTCACCGTGGTCTTCACGGCGCTCGTCACCTTCCTGTCGCTCGGCATCGGCGTGCTGCTTGCCGTCAAGGCCGATACGGTGCTGAAGGGCAGCGCCACCTACAAGACGCTGCTCATTTGGGTCTATGCCATCGCCCCGCCGGTTGCCGGCCTGATGGGCATGATGTTCTTCGACCAGCATATCGGCCCGCTCGTGAAATTCGCGGCGCTGTTCGGCTGGGACATGAAGGTCGGCCTGAACTATTACGACACCGCCTTCGCGATGATCGCCGTCTCGGTCTGGAAGCAGATACCCTACAATTTCATCTTCATTCTTTCGGGGCTCCAGAGCATTCCCGTCTCGGTGCGCGAGGCTGCCGCCATCGACTGCCGCTCTGGCTTCCGCCGCTTCTGGACGATGACGCTGCCGCTGCTTGCGCCGACTGCCTTCTTCCTGCTCATCATCAACATGACCTACGCGCTGTTCGACACGTTCGGCGTCATCGACGTGATGGTGAAGGACAAGGCCGCCAACAACCCGATCACCCTGGTCTACAAGGTCTATATGGACGGTTTCCGCGGCAATGACCTCGGCGGCTCCTCGGCCCAGTCCGTCATCCTGATGATCGTCGTCTTCGTGCTCACCATCTTCCAGTTCCGCTTCATCGAGCGGCGCGTGCACTACAATTGAGAGGGCGAGACCCATGACCCGCATCCGCCTTTTCGATCATCTCGTGCTCCTGCTCGGCGTCTTCATCATGGTGGCGCCCGTCGTGGTCGCCTTCATGACCTCGACGCACGAGGCCGCCGACATCCACCGCAACGGCCTGTCGCTGACCTGGGGCGGCCATTTCACCGAGACCTACGACAAGGTCCTAACCCGCAAGGGCGGTTTTACCGGCGAAATAACCGGTGCGCGCATGATCTGGAATTCGCTGATCCTCGGCGTGGGCTTCGCGGCGGGCAAAATCATCCTGTCGATGCTTGCCGCCTATGCCATCGTCTATTTCCGCTTCCGGCTCGGCACGCTGTTCTTCTGGATGATCTTCACGACGCTGCTCCTGCCGCTCGAAGTGCGTATCGTTCCCTCCTATGAGGTGATGAACAAGCTGGCGCTGACCAACACCTATACCGGCCTCATCGTGCCGCTTCTGGCGTCGGCCACCGGCACCTTCTTCTTCCGCCAGTTCTTCAAGTCCGTGCCGGAGGAACTGCTGGAGGCCGCCCGCATCGACGGGGCAGGGCCGGTGAAATTCTTCATCGACGTGCTGGTGCCGCTCTCGCGCACCATGATCGCGGCGATCTTCATCATCATGTTCGTCTATGGCTGGAACCAGTATCTCTGGCCGACGCTGATGACGACCGACGAGCGCTTCTTCACGCTGGTGCGCGGCATCAAGCAGATCCTGCTCGTCTGGGTCGGCTCCAATATTCCCGATTACAACGAAGCCTTTGCGCTGGCGATCCTCGCCATGCTGCCGCCGGTCATGATCGTGCTGATCTTCCAGCGGTGGTTCATCAAGGGCCTCACCGAAAGCGACAAGTAAGGAGTTTCGTCCATGGCGTCGATCGATATCCGCGACGTATCCAAGATCTACAATGGCGGCGTGACCGCGGTCAGCGACGTCAACATCGATATCGTCGATGGCGAGTTCATCGTGCTCGTCGGCCCCTCGGGCTGCGGAAAATCGACGCTGCTGCGCATGGTCGCCGGGCTCGAGACGATCAGCCGGGGCGAGGTGACGATCGGCGGGCGCACCGTCAACGATATCGATCCCGCCGACCGTGACATCGCCATGGTGTTCCAGAACTATGCGCTCTATCCGCATATGACGGTCTACGAAAACCTCGCCTACGGCCTGAAGAACCGCCGCACGCCGAAGGCGGAGATCGATGCGCGCGTGGCGGAAGCTGCCCGCATGCTCGAACTCCAGCCCTATCTGGAGCGCAAGCCGCGCGCACTCTCGGGCGGCCAGCGCCAGCGCGTTGCGATGGGCCGCGCCATCGTGCGAAAGCCGTCGGCCTTCCTGTTCGACGAGCCGCTGTCCAATCTCGACGCAAAACTGCGCGTCTCCATGCGCGGCGAGATCAAGCGCCTGCAGCGCCGCGTCGGCACGACCTCACTCTATGTCACCCACGACCAGCTGGAGGCCATGACGCTCGCCGACCGGCTCGTCGTGCTCTCCGGCGGGCGTATCGAGCAGATCGGTCGTCCGCTCGATGTCTATCATCGCCCGGCAACGACCTTCGTTGCGAGCTTCATAGGTTCACCGGCCATGAATCTCGTCAGCGGCGAGCTGCATGGCAGCAAGCTGGCGCTCGGCCCGGCCCTGATCGATCTCGGCACCAATGTTCCGACGCAGGGCGCCGTCACCGTCGGCCTGCGCGCCGAGGACCTGCGCCTGCACGCGGATGCGGAGGGCAGCCTGCCGTTCCGCATCGACTATGTCGAGGAACTCGGTTCGCAGCGTCTCGTGCATGGCATGGTCGGCGATCAGGCGATGGTCGCAGCCCTCTCCTCGGAAATCCCATTGCCTGAAACGACCTCGCTCTCCATCGCTCCGTCCCGGCTGCATTTCTTCGACACGGCCAGCGGCCAGCGCATCGACTGGTCGGGCGAGGCCGTCGGTCAAGTTACTGTGACCGCTGCTCCGGAGGCCGTCGCATGATGATCCGCACCACCGTCGACCGGCTGGCCGCTCCCAGTCAGGAGGATCGCGCGGCGATCGCCACGCTGGAAAAATCGATCACCGCCCATGATGGCCGCATGGCCGAGCTCGCCTGCATGAATGCGGTGGAGACGGGCGGTCGCGCCGAACGCGCCGAGCCGCTGCCGTTCCCCTTCACCGTGGCCGCCTGGAACCTCGAGCGCTGCCTGTCTCCCAAACCCAGCGCCGAGCATCTGGGAACAACCGGCGCCGAGATCGTGCTCTTGTCGGAAATGGACGACGGCATGGCCCGCACGCGCCAGACAAACACCACGGCCGAACTCGCCGATGAACTCGGCATGGCCTATCTCTATGGCGTGGAGTTCATCGAGCTCGGCCTCGGCTCCGAGACGGAGCTGGAATTCTGCAAGGACGATTTCAACAGCCGGGGTCTGCACGGCAATAGCCTCCTCTCAACCGTGCCGCTACACCAGACCTTCCTGCTTCGTCTGGCAGGCGAACGCCTGTGGTTCATGGGCGCGGTCGACCAGCCGCGGCTTGGTGAGCGCATGGCGATCGGCGCCGTCATCAACACCGAATCCGGCCCGCTCGTGCTGGTCTCCACCCATCTGGAAAGCGCCACGACGGCCGCCTATCGCGAGCGGCAAGTAGTCGGTCTCATCGATACGCTCGACGCCACCTTCCCCGGACTGCCCGTGCTCATCGGTGGCGATCTCAACACCGGCAACCATGCCGGCGGCGACTTCGAGGCAGAAGGCCTGTTCGCCCGCGCCGCCGAGCGTGGTTTCATCCGCCACGGCGGCCCGCTCGATGTCATGACGACGCGGCCGAGCCTCATCACCCGCTGGCCGGAACGCGCGATGAAGCTCGACTGGTTCCTGTCGCGCGGCCTTGCTGTCTCTGAGACTGCGATTGTTTCGTCGCTCTCCCCTTCCGGACGACCGCTGTCTGACCACGACCTGATCACCTGCCGGATCGATGGTTTCGTCTGAAAGATGACCGATGCATAAAATGCAACGGATTGTTTGAACGGCGCTGTTACCGGTTTCGCGTAAGGCTTCCCCCTGGATTGTAAGGGGGATGAAATGGTCCTGAAACTGATGCTCGTCACTATGGTCGGCGCTGCCATGCGTTCGAAAGCCGCCGAAGAGAAGATGCCGCGGCCGTTGATCTCGGCCTCGCTCGACGATCTTGAAATGGCGCCGAAGCCGATCGAACCCACCTGGGTGCTCGCCGGCAACCCGCAGGCACGGCTCTCGCTGCATTCGCGCGCTTATGACGATCAGGCGACGACGGCGATCTGGGATTGCACGGCCGGTACCTTCCGCTGGTATTTCGGCTGGGACGAAACGGTGATGATCCTCGAAGGCGAGGTTCACATCACCGCCGAGGACGGCAGCCAGCGCACGCTGAAGGCTGGCGACATCGCCTATTTCCCCGGCAAGAGCTGGGCGACCTGGCACATCGAAACCTACGTGCGCAAGATCGCCTTCTGCCGCAAGGAATTCCCGACGCCGATCAATCTGGCGCTGAAGTTGCGCGATCGCCTGCGCGGCATCACTGCGTCCTCCGGTGGGCTTGCGGCCTGAAATTTTCCGAGCCTTGCCACAAATATGGTCTTGCGCATTGCTGGTGGCGCTGTAGCCTTTGGGCGCAACTCAGGGGGTGTTTGATGGCGCTGCGGTGGTTTGGCCGGTTTGCAATTCTTCTGACCGTTGTCGTGGGTGGCCCATCCGCGCACGCTGGCGATTTTGATCCGGCGCGTCTCGACTCTGACAGCGAATGGCGGGTCATTGTCAGCCCCTATGTCTGGGCCGCTTCTCTGAAAGGCGATGCGACGCTCGCCGGCCGCACGACGGATGTCGATGTGCCTTTCAGCGACGTTCTTGGCCATCTCGATTTCGCGGTCATGGGCAATGTCGAGGCGACCAATGGCCAATGGGGCGTCTATTTCGATGGGCAGCATGTGCTGACCAGCCAGGACGAGGAAGTTTTCCATCACCAGCTCGGCCTTGACATTCAGACCACCATTCTCTCCGCAGGCGCCTTCTACAAGGTCTATGAAGAGCAGCTCGGTGGCGTCACCGTTTTTGGCCAGCCGCGCCGCTTTTCCGTCGAGCCGACCGTCGGCGTGCGCTGGACGCGCCTCAAGGCAACGGTTGACGCAGGCTTCCTCAAAACGACCAAGCGGGCGGATTGGACAGATCCCTTCGTCGGGCTGCGATTGAATGCCGACCTCAACGATCGGTGGACGGTGAATGCCGAGGCCGATGTCGGCGGTTTCGGCACCGGCTCCAAGCTTAGCGTCAATGCCCAGGCATATCTCGGCTACCGTACCCATATGGGCAATTTGCCGACCATTCTGCGCGTCGGCTATCGCGTGCTTTCGCAGGATTACGAAGGTGATGATTTCACCGGCAACAAGTTCAACTGGAACGTGACCCAGCATGGACCGGTCGTCGGCCTGTCCATCCGCTTCTGACGCAGGGAGAAGACCATGCGACGCACCACTATGCTCAAAGCCCGGACGGCCATTCTCGCACTTGCCGCATCTTGCATGGCGCTGGCGCCAGCCGCCGAGGCCTGCACGCGCTTCGTCTATCTCGGGCCGAACGACAACATCATCACCGCCCGTTCAATGGACTGGAAGCTCGATGTCGCGACCAATCTCTGGGTTTTCCCACGCGGAATGGAACGCAACGGCGAGGCGGGACCGAACTCCCTGAAGTGGACCTCGAAATACGGCAGCGTTATCGCAACGGGCTATGATGTATCGACGACCGACGGCATGAACGAGCGCGGCCTCGTCGCCAATGTGTTGTGGCTGGTGGAATCGGAATATCCGAAGTTTGACCAGAGCAAACCTGGCCTAACGATCGCCGCCTGGGCGCAATATGTGCTCGACAATTTCGCGACGGTTGACGAGGCGGTGGCCGATCTCGCGAAAGAACCGTTCACCATCGTGTCGGATAACGTGCCCGGGGAGGAGCGTTTGACGACCCTGCACCTTTCCATTTCGGATGCGAGCGGCGACAGCGCCATCATCGAATATATTGACGGCAAGCAGGTCATCCACCACGACCGCTCCTATCAGGTCATGACCAATTCGCCGACCTTCGACCAGCAACTTGCCCTCAACAGCTATTGGAAGCAGATCGGCGGCACGGTCATGCTGCCAGGCACCAACCGTGCTTCCGACCGCTTTGCGCGCGCCTCGTTCTATGTGAATGCCATCCCCAAGGCGGAGGATCCGAACCGCGCGCTGGCCAGCGTCTTCAGCGTGATCCGCAATGTCTCCGTGCCCTTCGGCATCACGACACCGGACGAGCCGAACATTTCCTCAACGCGCTGGCGCACCGTGGCCGATCACAAGCGCGGCCTCTATTTCTTCGAATCCGCCCTCACGCCGAACACGTTCTGGGTTGATCTGAAAAAAATCGATTTCGCACCGGAGACCGGTAAGGTGCTGAAGCTGGATCTCGGCAGGGACCAGGATCACACCTATTCCGGCGATGCAACGGCGGATTTCGTCCCTGCCGAGCCCTTCCATTTCCTCGGCCTGCAACTCTGACCCGTTTGCCGGGCTGCCGAAGACGCGCCGATTTCGCCGCGGCGGCGTTGTCTTCACGCCTGCGACATTCTAAATGTGTCGGGCATTCCTGAGGGGACTTTCATGGCTAAGATCAAGAACGTCGCGGTCCAGATGGACCACGTGTCGACCATCAATATCGCGGGCGATTCCACCTTCGCCATGAGCCTCGAGGCGCAGGCCCGCGGCTACAAGCTCTTCCATTACACGCCTGATCGCCTGAGCCTGCGCGACGGCACGGTCTATGCCAGCGTCGAACCGATGGAACTGCGCGACGTCAAGGGTGACCACTACACGCTGGGCGCGCCCGAGCGCGTCGATCTCTCGACCATGGACGTGGTTCTGCTGCGGCAGGACCCGCCATTCGACATGTCCTACATCACGTCCACGCATCTCCTGGAGCGCATCCATCCCAAGACGCTCGTGGTCAATGACCCGGCCTGGGTGCGCAATTCGCCGGAAAAGATTTTCGTCACCGAATTCGCTGATCTCATGCCGAAGACGCTGATCACCCGCGATCCCGCCGAAATCCGCCGCTTCCGCGACGAGATGGGCGACATGATCCTGAAGCCGCTCTACGGCAATGGCGGCGCCGGCGTCTTCCATTCCACCAAGGACGACCGCAACCTGTCCTCGCTTCTGGAAATGTTCGGCCAGATGTTCCGCGAGCCCTTCATCGCCCAGCAATATCTGCCTGACGTCCGCAAGGGCGACAAGCGCATCCTGCTCGTTGACGGCGACCCGGTGGGCGCGATCAACCGCGTGCCGGCCGAGCACGATGCCCGCTCCAACATGCATGCCGGCGGCCGCCCCGAGCCGACCGAGCTGACGGCGCGTGAGAAGGAAATTTGCGCCCGCATCGGCCCCGCCCTGCGCGAGCGCGGCTTCCTGCTCGTCGGCATCGACGTCATCGGCGACTATATGACCGAGATCAACGTGACCTCGCCAACCGGCCTGCGCGAGGTCAAGAAATTCGGCGGCGCCGACATCGCAGCCCTCCTCTGGGACGCGATCGAACGCAAGCGCTGAGGCCGTTTCCATCCTTGCCGGGGCGTTCTGTTCACGGACGTCCCGGCTTCGTTCCACAAATGCAACCGAATGCAACCGACGCGCGGAAAATCGTGCGGCGAGTTCTATAATTGTTCTTGTTTCATTCCGTGTTTCATGCCAGATTTGCGGCTGCAACCCAGAGGCGGGTTGGTGGACTGCTTTCGGCATAAAAGTGTTGTGGCGTCATCGCGCTTTGAGCGCGCTGCAGGACGGGCGGGGCGATCATGGTGGCACGGGTTGGCACGATTGCATTTCAAGGCATCGAGGGCGTGCCTGTCGATGTGCAGGTCATGGTGGCGCCCGGCAAGATGGGCATGCAGATCGTCGGCTTGGCTGATAAGGCCGTGGCGGAAAGCCGCGAGCGGGTGCAAGCGGCTCTCCACGCCTCCGGTCTCTCGCTGCCGCCCAAGCGGGTGACGGTCAATCTCGCGCCGGCGGATCTGCCCAAGGAAGGCAGCCACTACGATCTCGCCATCGCGCTCGGCCTGATGATGGCGCTCGGCGCAGTGCCGGCGGATGCGCTGGAGGATTTCCTCGTCATCGGCGAACTCAATCTCGACGGCACGGTCGCCTCCGTCGCCGGCGCGCTTCCTGCCGCCATGGGTGCCAATGCACTCGGCAAGGGCTTGATCTGCCCGGCGGAGAATGGTGCGGAAGCGGCCTGGGCTGGTGGAGGGCTCGAAATTCTCGCTCCGCGTAGCCTGATCGCGCTCGCGAACCATTTCAAGGGAACGCAGGTTCTCGCCCGCCCAGTGCCGGCGGTGCGCGCGGCAGCCGGCGACCTGCCCGACCTCCTGGATATTCGCGGACAGGAAAGCGCCAAGCGGGCGCTGGAAGTGGCGGCGGCTGGCAGCCACAATCTCCTGATGGTCGGTCCGCCCGGCTCGGGAAAATCCATGCTTGCCGCGCGCCTCGCCGCCATCCTGCCGCCGCTTGCCCCGGCCGAGCTGCTGGAAGTGTCGATGATCCATTCCATTGCCGGCCAGCTTTCCGGCGGGCGCCTGTCGGATCGCCGCCCGTTCCGTACGCCGCATCATTCCGCCACCATGGCGGCATTGGTGGGCGGCGGGCCGCGGGCGCGTCCCGGCGAAGTGTCGCTCGCGCATAATGGCGTCCTATTTCTCGACGAGCTCCCCGAATTCACGCCGCAGGCGCTCGATGCGCTACGCCAGCCGCTCGAAACCGGCGAATGCATCATCGCGCGCGCCAATCACCGTGTCAGCTATCCCGCCGCCGTCCAGCTCGTCGCGGCCATGAACCCCTGCCGGTGCGGCATGGCGGGCGAGCCCGGCCGCAGCTGCGCGCGCGGTCCACGCTGTATGAGCGATTATCAAGCCCGCGTCTCCGGCCCGCTGATGGATCGCATCGATATCCGCATCGACGTGCCCGCCGTTTCCGCGACGGATCTTATCCGCCCAATGGCCGGAGAGCCGAGTGCGGTTGTGGCAAGGCGCGTCGCCCAGGCCCGCGCCCTGCAGGCCGATCGTTTCGCGCGCCTCGGCATGGGCTCGGTGACCAGCAATGCGCGGGCCTCGACCGCGCTGGTTGAAAAAGTAGCCGAGCCTGATTCCGCCGGCCTCCAGCTGCTGCGCGATGCCGCGGAGAAGATGCGCTTTTCCGCCCGCGGCTATCACCGCGTCCTCAAGGTCGCCCGTACTCTGGCCGATCTCGACGAAGCCGCGATCGTCGGTCGTATCCACCTGGCGGAGGCGATTTCCTACCGGATTGCCGGCGAGCGGCTCGTCACGGCCTGATGGTCGACGTCAACGGGGCCGAATATGCATCCGCCCGCTGTCTCCGGTGTTACCCCGGTCCTTTGAAAACCGCCTCGATATGATGCCCGTCCGGATCGACGACGAAGGCGGCATAGTAGGTGGGGCCGTAGTGCAGACGCAGACCGGGCGGGCCGTTGTCGCGGCCGCCGGCAGCGGTGGCTGCCGCGTGGAAGGCATCGACGGCCGGGCGGTTCGGTGCGGCAAAGGCGATGTGGAAGCCGGCGCCGGGCGCGCGGGCATCGTCATCGGCTTTGATGGCCAGCTTGTCGCCTCCGCCCGGCAGCCCGTAGCCGACGGCCTGGCCGGCTTCGCCGGGCCGCAGGTCGGACCAGACGCGTGTATAGCCGAGCGGCGCAAGCGCGGCGTCGTAGAAAGCCGCCGCACGGTCGATGTCGTGAACGCCGAGAGAGAGGTGGTGAAGCATGGGGGAGAGGACGATAATTGGTTTGGACTTGGATGCCGCAAGGCCGGGCCATGCGGCGATCTTATGCACAAGCCATTCAGCCGAAGCGCGTTCGCTTCGGCTTTGGGGGATACGGCAGACAAAACCTTTGGAGCTTCCGCCAAACCGGCGCTCGCCGGAAAGACGTCAGCTTGCAAGCCCTTCGAAGAGAGCGGTCGAAAGATAGCGCTCAGCGAAGGACGGGATGATGACGACGATGGTCTTGCCGGCGTTCTCTGGACGGCTGCCTACCTTCGCGGCGGCTGTGAGGGCCGCGCCCGAGGAAATGCCGACCGGCACGCCTTCAAGCCGCGCCACGAGGCGGGCATTGGCGAAGGCCTCGTCATTGCTCACGGTCACGACCTCGTCATAGATATCCTTGTCGAGGATGGCGGGGGCAAAGCCGGCGCCGATGCCCTGGATCTTGTGCGGGCCGGGGTTGCCGCCCGAGAGAACCGGGCTGTCGGCCGGCTCGACTGCAACAACCCGGAAGCCGGGTTTCCGGGCCTTCAGGACCTGTCCCACGCCGGTGATCGTGCCGCCCGTGCCGATGCCCGAGACGAGGATGTCGACGGCACCATCAGTGTCGTTCCAGATTTCTTCAGCGGTCGTGTTGCGATGAATTTCCGGATTGGCCGGGTTTTCGAACTGCTGGGGAATGACGGCGCCGGGAATAGTGCTGGCCAGTTCCTCGGCCATGGCGATGGCGCCCTTCATGCCCTTCGGCCCTTCGGTCAGCACCAGTTCGGCGCCGAGCAGGGCGAGCATCTTGCGCCGCTCGACCGACATGGTCTCCGGCATGGTGAGGATGAGGCGGTAGCCTTTGGCGGCGGCGGCGAAGGCGAGCGCGATGCCGGTATTGCCAGAGGTGGGCTCGACCAGCGTCGATGTGCCGGGCGTGATCTTGCCCTGGGCTTCCAGCGCCTCGATCATCGCCACACCGATGCGGTCCTTGACCGAGGCGATCGGATTGAAGAATTCGAGCTTCGCCAGAAGGTTGGCGACGATGCCCTTTTCCTTGGCAAACTTGTCGAGCCGCACGATCGGCGTATCGCCGATGGTCTCGGTGATGGAGGCGTAGATACGGCCGCGGCCGGGCTTGCGGGGTTCGCTCATCGGGGTCTCCTCGTTATTGTCGAAGAGAAGATAGGAGCGAACGCGACGCGAGACGAGTCCGGATTTCGCGGGAAAACGGTTTCAAACGGAATAATCGGATTGCCAGCGGGCAAAAGCCTGAGAAACCATCATGCTGCGCGGGTGGCGATATAGGCCGCAGTCCCTGCGAGAATGCCGGCGGCGACGCGGTTCAGCCGCTGCAACGCCTTCGGCTGCTTGAGCAGAACCCGGGCACGCGCGGCGAGCGCGATATAGGGCACGACCACGATGAGCAGAACCACGAAGGTAGCGGCCAGCAGCACGCCGTAGTCCTTGAGGCCGATCGACTCGAGATCGACCAGCGTCGGCACGAGCGCGACATAGAACAGCATGGTCTTGGGATTGCCCAGTGTCACGAACAGGCCGGACAGGAACGACATGGTCATGCTGGTGGAGCGCTGCTCCTCGATGTTCTGCGGCAGCAGCCCACCCGTCCAGAGCTTCCAGGCGATGTAGCCGAGATAGAGCGCGCCGGCGATCTTGATCAGCATGAAGGCGGTGGTGAAGGTCTGGGCGATGAAGGCAAGGCCGAGAATGACCGCCGTCAGATAGACCATATCGCCGAGGATGAGCCCAAGCCCCATGAAGAAGGTCGGCCGGAAGCCGGAGCCGAGCGCGCGGGCGACGATCGCCGTAATGCCGGGACCGGGAATGATGGCGGCAATGAACAAGGCGCCGCTATAGGCGATGAGGACGGCGAGGGTCATGGGAATCTCCTTGGGCACCTCCCTTTTACGCCCAGCCGCATTTTCCGGCAATGGTCCGGCTGGCCGTGCGCTACCGGCACTCTTGTCACCGGGACAAGTGCGATTCTTGCGGCCTCAGGGGGCGGAAGATAAGCCTTCTTTACCGATCCAGCGGAGACATATCGTGCCCGATTTGACCAGCCTTGCCGCCTTCGCCCTCATCGCGCTCGGGATGGTGCTGACGCCAGGGCCGAACATGCTTTATCTCGTCTCCCGCTCGATCTGCCAGGGGCCGGCGGCGGGGCTTGTTTCGCTCGGCGGCGTGGCACTCGGTTTCGTGTTCTATTTGTTTGCCGCCGCACTCGGCATCACAGCGCTGCTGATGGCCGTGCCCTATGCCTATGATGCGTTGCGTTTTGCCGGCGCGCTCTATCTCGCCTGGCTGGCCTGGCAGGCGTTGCGCCCCGGCGGGCGTTCGCCTTTCGCGGTGAAGACCCTGCCGCGCGACGGCAATCGCAAACTCTTCCTCATGGGGCTTCTCACCAATCTGCTGAACCCCAAAGTGGCTGTACTCTATCTCTCGCTGCTGCCGCAGTTCATCGATCCGGCAAGGGGCCATGTCTTCCTGCAGGCGCTGGTGCTGGGCGGCACGCAGATCGTCATCGCCGTCAGCATCAACGGGCTGATAGCCTTGTCCGCCGGCTCGGTGGCCGCCCTTCTCGCCACCCGCCCGCGCTGGGCGCTCGTGCAGCGCTGGCTGATGGGCACCATGCTGGCGGGGCTGGCGCTGCGCATGGCGACGGACGCGGGACGCTGATCAGAACTCTGCCATTGGCGGCAGCGCGAAGGGTTTTTGCGGCAGCAGGCCTTCCGCCCCGCGGAGCATGAGCGCCATACCGCCTTCGTCGGCGATGGCCTCGCCGGTCCAGTCCAGATGATCGGGCGCAAAGTGCACGCGGATTTTTGACGGCGTGATCCGCAGGCTCGCTAGGATATCGGTAAGGGCAGGGATTTGCGCACCGGCCACATCGAACAGTTCGAAGGTTCCGTCTTCACCCTGTTGCCAGGCGATGACGGAACCGTCCTCTTCCATGAGGTCGAGCCGGAGATCCGGCATCAGCGCGGCGTTGAACAGAAACATCTCGACCTGCCGCAGCGGCGCGAAACGATCGGAAACCGGGCGACGACCACTCAGGAGCCGGCGAAGCAATGTCACATCCGCATCATTGGCCATATCGAGTTGCCGCGTTGCGCCAGCCCGGCCGCCTTTTGGTGCCGGGCTTGCGAAACGATGCTGCGCGAGCGCCCGGAAGCCGTAGCGCTCGTAGAGGGTGGGCTTGTCGGTCAGCAGCGCCACGGCTTCAAAACCCTCACTGTCGCAATAGTCGAGGGCGGCTTCCATGACGGAGCGGAACAGGCCGCGCCCGCGAAAATCCGGCCGCACCGCGCCCGATTGCAGTCCCGCGGCGCGGGTGAAATTGCCGTTGATGACCAGCGGCATCGAGAAGGCGCTGATATTGGCGATGCAGGTGCCGGATGCGTCGAACCAGGCGAAGGGCACGCCGGTCGGGTCCGGCCCGCCGAGCCGGTCGAGGATCGTTACATCGATGCCGAACGTGTCGTCGAGCAGGGCGGCAAGCGCCAGCGAAGCCGCCGGATCGCCGAAATAGTTCGCGCGGAAAACGAGCGCAGGATGGCCCGTCATCGTCTCAGCGCACGCCGGTCGAGCCAAAGCCGCCGGCGCCGCGTGCGGTCTCGCTGGCGTCCGTCGCCTCGCGCACGGCTACTTGCGTGACCGGGGCGATCACCATCTGGGCGATGCGCATGCCGCGCTCGATCACAAAGGGCTCTTCGCCGAGATTGACGAGCAGCACTTTCACCTCGCCGCGATAATCGCTGTCGATGGTGCCGGGCGTGTTGAGGCAGGTGATGCCGTTCTTGAAGGCGAGACCTGAACGCGGGCGGATCTGCGCCTCGTAGCCGAAGGGCACTTCGAAGACGAAGCCGGTCGGCACCAGCGTGCGCTTGCTCGGTGCGAGCGTGAGCGGCGCATCGGCTTCCACGGCGGCGCGCAGGTCCATGCCGGCGGCACCCGGCGTCTCATAGGCGGGCAGATCGATGCCCTCGCCATGCGGTAGGCGGACGAGCGAAAGGGTGGGCTGGGCGGGGGCGGTCATGCGGCTATAAGCCGGCCGTGGCGGCAGCGCGTCAATTGCATCTTCGCGGCGGAGCCTGTAAAGACGCCGGCAACTCACAGGATATTGCAGAAAAAATGGCTGAAACCCTCGCCGAGGCGGTCTCCCGCCGCCGCACCTTCGCGATCATCGCGCACCCGGACGCCGGTAAAACCACGCTCACCGAAAAGCTGCTGCTGTTCGGCGGCGCTATCCAGCTCGCCGGCGAAGTGAAGGCAAAGAAGGACCGCATCCAGACGCGGTCGGACTGGATGAAGATCGAGCGCGAGCGCGGCATCTCGGTCGTGACCTCGGTCATGACCTTCGAATATGACGGCAACGTCTTCAACATCCTCGATACGCCCGGCCACGAGGACTTCGCCGACGACACCTACCGCACGCTGACGGCCGTCGATGCCGCCGTCATGGTCATCGACGCTGCCAAGGGTATCGAGCCGCGGACGCTTAAGCTCTTCGAAGTCTGCCGACTGCGCGATATCCCGATCATCACCTTCGTCAACAAGATGGACCGCGAAAGCCGCGATCCCTTCGAAATCCTCGACGAGGTGGAAGAGAAGCTGGCGCTCGATACCGCGCCGGTCACCTGGCCGGTCGGCCGTTCCAAGACGTTTTCCGGTTCCTATCACCTCGCCGACCGCACCTATCGTGGCTCGGACACGCAGGTGCAGCCGACGAAGATGGACGACGCAGCCGAAGTCGCCAAGAGCCTGCCGGAAAACGAGCGCCAGGCCTTCGTCGAAGAAATGGAACTGGCGCGCGAGGCCTGCCGTCCGTTCGACCGCGAAGCCTTCCTCGAAGGTCATATGACACCCGTCTTCTTTGGTTCGGCGCTCCGCAATTTCGGTGTGCGCGATCTCATCAACGCACTCGGCGCCTTCGCGCCGCCGCCGCGTGACCAGATCGCCGATGTGCGCAAGGTCCATGCCGCCGAGGACAAGATGACGGCCTTTGTCTTCAAGATCCAGGCCAACATGGACCCGAACCATCGCGACCGTATCGCCTTTGCCCGCGTCTGCTCCGGCATGCTGGAGCGCGGCATGAAGGTGCGCCTTGCCCGCACCGGCAAGACCATCGGCCTCTCGGCGCCGCAGTTCTTCTTCGCCTCGCAGCGCCAACTGGCCGATACGGCCTATGCCGGCGACGTGGTGGGCATCCCGAACCATGGCACGCTCAGGATCGGCGATACGCTGACGGAAGGCGAAGCGCTGGTCTTCGAAGGCGTGCCGAACTTCGCGCCGGAAATCCTGCGCCGCGTGCGGCTGGAAGACGCGATGAAGGCCAAGAAGCTCAAGGAAGCCTTGCAGCAGATGGCGGAAGAGGGCGTCGTACAGCTCTTCTCGCCGGAAGACGGCTCGCCCGCCATCGTCGGCGTCGTCGGCGCGCTGCAGCTCGACGTTCTGAAGGAACGTCTGCAGCAGGAATATGGCCTGCCCGTCTCCTTCGAGATGTCGCGCTTCTCGGTCTGCCGCTGGATTTCGTCCGATAGCGCCACGGAACTTGACAAGTTTGTCACCCAGCGCCGTGGCGATATCGCGCGCGACCTCGATGGCGACCCTGTATTCCTGGCGCAGGACAGTTTCTCGCTGCGCTACGAGGCGGAGCGTTATCCGGCGATCAAGATGGTGGCCATTAAGGAATATCACGTCACCAAGGCGTAACGCGCGCCTGCCATTTTGCCGCCTGTCACTTTCAAGATGACAGGCGGCTTTTCATTTGCGAAAAGCAATGCTTGGACAGGGGCGTCCGCCGCAAGGCGGGCTGAGAAGCACCCTTTGAACCTGAACCGGATCATGCCGGCGGAGGGAGTCGAACGGGTGCCTCATCGCTTTGCGCCCCACGGCTGCCTCCGTCGCAAGGAGGCTCCATGGCCGAGACGACCATCGCAAACATCCTCTCCATCGCGGGCTCCGACCCCTCCGGCGGCGCCGGCATCCAGGCCGATCTCAAGACCTTCGCGGCACGCGGCACCTATGGCATGGCCGTGCTGACGGCGCTGACGGCGCAGAACACGCAAGGGGTGTCGGGCGTGCATCTCGTGCCGGCGGATTTCGTCGCGGCGCAGATTCGGGATGTCTTCGCCGATGTGCGGGTTCATGCGGTGAAGATCGGCATGATCGCTTCCGCGGATATCGTGGAGGCGGTGGCCAATGCGCTTGCCACCCATCGCAGCACGCCGCTGGTGCTCGATCCCGTCATGGTCGCCAAGGGTGGCGCATCGCTTCTGGCGCGCGAGGCCGTCGATGCCCTGATGCGCCGCCTGCTGCCGCTCGCCACGGTGCTCACGCCCAACCTGCCGGAGGCGGCCGCCCTGCTCGGCGAGGCGGAGGCAACGGACCGGGAGACGATGGCGGATCAGGCGAACCGCCTGCTGGCGCTTGGCCCCAAGGCGGTGCTGCTGAAGGGTGGGCACCTGCCCGGCAACCAGAGCCCGGATGTGCTGGCGACGCGCGATCGCCTGCGCTGGTTCGAGGGCGTGCGCGTCCTGACGCGCAACACCCATGGCACCGGCTGCTCGCTATCGAGCGCCATTGCGGCCGAACTCGGCAAGGGCAAGACGCTGTCGGATGCCGTGGCGGCGGCAAAAAGCTACATTGCCGGCGCCGTGCGCGGCTCGGATGCGCTGACCGTCGGCTCAGGCCACGGCCCGCTGCACCATTTTCACGCGCTCTGGAGCTAGCGATCGGCAAGCGCCAATCGCAGGCCCATCAGGCCGAGCGCGGCGGCGAAGCTGCGCTGGGTCCAGACCATGATCCTCGGCCGGCTCAGCACTTGCTGGCGCAGGCCTGCGGCAAGTGCTGCGTAGAGCGCGAAGACGAGGAAGGTCAGCGCCATGAAGATGGCGCCGAGGATGAGCATGCGCGCAGTGACGTCAGGGGCCTGTGCGGGTACGAATTGCGGCAGGAAGGCCAGGAAGAACAGCGATTGCTTCGGGTTGAAGATATTGGTGAAGATGCCTTTCCGCACGATGCGCGATGCCCGTTCCGCCGGCTGATCCGGCCCGAGATCGAGCGCGCTCGAATCCTTCAGGAGGCTCCAGGCGATGAAGATGAGATAGGCGACGCCCGCGTAGCGCAACACCTCGAAGGCGAGCGCGCTGGCATGCAGCACGGCGGCAAGGCCGACGACGCTGGCGAGGATATGCGGGATGATGCCGAGCGTGCAGCCGAAAGCGGCAAGCAGGCCGGCGCGAAAGCCACCGCTGATGCCGAGCGCCAGCGTATAGATGACGCCGGTGCCGGGCAGCAGGATGACGACGAGCGAGGTGATGAGGAATTCGGTGGTCATGTGATGTTCCATGCTGAGGAGCGTGCAGGAAACACCGGAGCGGCCAGGGTGGTCTTGAACGAAATTGCGGCCAAGCAATTCCAGCAAAAGTGCGGAGCGGTTTTGCGTCCGGAATTGCGAAAAGTCGCTAGGCGAGGGCGGCGTGGTAGGCGCCGGGCGTATAGCCGTAGCGGCGGGTGAAATTGCGCGTCATATGGCTCTGGTCGGCAAAGCCTGCTTGCGCTGCGGCTTCGGCGAGCGGCGTTCCCGCCGCGATCAGCCGGCGGGCCAGCTCGGTGCGGCGCTGGATGAGATAGGCATGCGGCGTCAGCCCGGTCACGCGGGCAAAGTCGCGTACCAGCCGGAAACGGCCAAGCCCGCTTTCTTCCGCAAGGTCTTCGAGGGTGATAGTGGCCGCCGGCATGCTGTCGAGTTTTTCGCGGGCACGATCGACGCCCGAGGCGGCGATGCCGGCCCGTTTTGCCGGCTGTTCGCGCAGCACGGCCGCGAGCAGCAGGAGCAGCCGTTCCTCGTGGCCAAGCGGCGCGGCCTGTTCGTCGAGCAAGGCCGCAAGCGCCGCCGACGCCAGGGCGCCGACACGCCTATCCGCCAGAACCGGTGCATAAAACTCCTCACGCGGCCGGCCTTCGAAAATATCCCGTGCCGCCGCCGCAACGATCTCCGGCCGGAGATACAGCATGCGCCAGGCGCGTGGGGCATCGCCGAAAGGCACGCCATCATGCACTTCGCCGGGATTGACGGTGATCGTGTTGCCGGCCTTCGCCTCGACCCTGCCGCGCCCGCTCGCCGAGGTCTGCGCGCCGCGCTCGATCATGCCAATGCCATAGGTGTCGTGGCTGTGACGTGCGAATGTGTGGCTGCTGTCGGCGACAACGGCCTCGATGCCGTCGATGGCCGTGCGCAGGATCTGGAAGCGCCCGGCGGCCATGCCTCTATTCCTGGGGTGTGCCGGGAAGGGCGGCGGTCTCGCCGAACCAGTCGGCGGCGGAGGAACACCATATCTGCCGCACCGGTTTCAGGTCCGCGCGCTGGTTGATGCTGCCCCAGCGGATGCCCCAGGTCGCTGCCGCCTCTCCCGTTCCCGTCGAGAAAAGCGGTGTGCCGCATTCGGGGCAGAAGGACAGCAGGCGTGGGCGGCCGCTTCCGGCGATCTTGGTGTAGATTTTCGGCTGATTTCCGGTCAGGCGCACGGCCTCGCGCGCGGCACGTACGGTGACGCGATAGGGCGAACCGGTCAGCCGCTGGCAATCCGTGCAATGACAGATCATGACCGCATCGGGATCGATCTCGGCCTCATAGGTCACGAAGCCACAATGGCATTGCCCGTCGATGCGCATGAACAATCCTTCCGCCGTGCGATACGGCGGAAGGATAGAGTTTCACAGGCAGGCGTCAATGCGCTGGCTTGATGAAGGTGCCGTTGCGCAGTTCGCGCATGGCCTGTTCCAGCTCGGCCTGCGTGTTCATCACGATCGGGCCATGCCAGGCGACGGGCTCCTGGATCGGCTTGCCGGAGACGAGCAGGAAGCGGATGCCCTTTTCGCCGGCCTGCACCGTCACCTCGTCGCCGGTGTCGAACACGACCAGCGTGCGGTTGCCTGAGAGGTCGCGGATGTTTAGCTCCTCGCCCTGGAATTCCTTCTCCACCTTCACGCCAAACGGTTTCGACGCATCGCGGAACGTGCCCGAGCCGGCGAAGATATAGGCGAAGGCCGAGCGGTAGGTATCGACCGGCAGGCGCTTGGTCTGACCCGGCGGCACGGAGATGTCGAGATAGACAGGCTCGGCGGCGATGCCATCGACCGGGCCGGTCTTGCCCCAGAAACTGCCGGCGATGATACGAGCCACCGTTCCGTCGTCATCGACGACGACGGGGATATCGCCGGACTTGATATCCTGGTAGCGCGGCGCGGTCATCTTCAGCGACGAGGGCAGGTTGGCCCAGAGCTGGAAGCCGTGCATCTTGCCGGCGAAATCGCCGCGCGGCATTTCCTGGTGCAGGATACCGCTGCCGGCGGTCATCCACTGCACGTCGCCGGCACCCATCACGCCGTGATTGCCGAGGCTGTCGCCATGTTCGACGGAGCCGGCGAGCACATAGGTGATGGTCTCGATGCCGCGATGCGGATGCCAGGGGAAGCCGCGAATGTAATCCTGCGGGTCGTCGTTGCGGAAATCGTCCATCATCAGGAAGGGATCGGTCATGGACGGATCGCCGAAGCCGAAGACGCGGTGCAGCTTCACGCCGGCGCCTTCCATGGCGGGGCGGGCGATGCTTTCGTGTTTGATGGGGCGTATGGACATCGGAAGTCCTTTCGTTTGGAGTGCTGGAGCCCTTATACGCCCAGCCCATCGTTCACGAAATCTGGCCGCCGCAGAACGGACTGTTCACAAAATCCTGTTTCACCAGAAACTGCCGCGCGCGCTGCCCGCCGTCAGAATGACACGCATGGTCTCGCCCCGTTTACATTCGTTAACGCATTTTTACCCATTTGCGTTGAAAATCCGGGCAGTGCCATGGTTAATGCGTCGTATCTCACACCGGTTCGCGCCGGTCCAAACAAGCGGGAAGTGTCATGTGCCGTTGGGCAGCCTATCGCGGAGAGCCGCTTTTCCTTGAGGAACTGGTGTCCTCGCCCGCGCACTCGCTGATCGAGCAATCCCACTGCGCCACCCGCGCCAAGACGGCCACCAATGGCGACGGTTTCGGCATTGCCTGGTATGGCGAGCGCCCGGAGCCCGGCCGCTACCGCGATATCCTGCCCGCCTGGTCGGACTGCAACCTCAGGAGCATTGCAAGCCAGGTCCGCTCGCCGCTCTTCCTCGCCCATGTGCGCGCGGCGACCGGCGGCGGCACGCGGCGCGACAATTGCCATCCCTTCGTCAACGGCATCTGGTCCTTCATGCACAATGGCCAGATCGCCGATTTCGAGCATCTGCGCCGGCCGCTCGAAACCATGCTCGACAACGACCTCTACCACGCCCGCACCGGCTCGACGGATTCAGAGCTGCTGTTCCTGCTGGCGCTGCAATTCGGCCTGGCGCGCGATCCGCTAGGCGCCATGGCCGAGACCATCGCCTTCGTCGAGCGCCTCGCTGCCCATCTCGATCGCCAAGTTCTGGTGAGGTTCACCGCCGCCTTCACGGATGGCAAGCAGCTCTATGCCGTGCGCTATGCGACGGATTACAAGGCCCCGACGCTCTATGCCGCGCCGATGGGCGAGACGGGCGGCTATTGCCTCGTTTCCGAACCCTTGAACGACGATACGGAAGCCTGGGTGGAAATCCCCGACGGCAGCGCCGTCGTTCTCGGCGAAAACGGCGTGGACGTGCGCATCTTCTCGCCCGCCGGCCGTCCGGCCAGCGCCATGGAAGCGAAGCTCAGCCTCGTCAAGTAAGCCGGTGGGCGATCCAGCCGGCGAGGCGATCCGCCACGTCGTCCTTGGAGAGGTCCGGCCATGCCTCGATTCCGTCGCTGGTTATCAGCTTCACGCTGTTGCGCGTCCCGCCCATGATGCCGGTTTCCGGCGAGACGTCATTGGCGATGATCAGGTCCGCACCCTTCTTCTGAAGCTTGATGCGGCCGTTGCTCTCCACGTCCTGCGTTTCCGCGGCAAAGCCGACGACGACCGTCGGGCGCTTGTCGCTGTGGCCGACGGTCTTCAGGATATCCGGATTTTCCGTCAGCATCAGCGGCGGCGGGCCTTCGCCCGGCTGCTTCTTGATCTTCTCGCTGTTCGGTGTCGCCACGCGCCAGTCGGCCACGGCCGCAACCATCACGGCGATATCGGCGGGCAGCCTTGCCAGCACGGCGTCCAGCATCTCGGCCGCCTGCTCGACATGGACGACCTTCACACCCTTGGGATCGGGAATCGTGACGGGACCGGACACGAGCGTCACATCCGCACCGAGCCGCGCGAGAGCTTCGGCAATGGCATGGCCCTGCCGGCCGGAGGAGCGGTTGGCGATGTAGCGCACGGGGTCGATCGGCTCATGGGTCGGGCCCGACGTCACCAAGGCCGTGCGGCCGGCCAGCGGCTTTGTGCCATCATCGAGCAGGCGCTCTACCGCTGCGACGATCTCCATCGGCTCGGCCATGCGCCCGAAGCCGGCTTCGCCGCTTTCCGCCATCTCGCCGGCATTGGGGCCGACGAAGGCGATGCCATCCTTGCGCAGCGTCTCGACATTGCGGCCGGTCGCGGCGTGCGCCCACATTTTCGGGTTCATGGCCGGCGCCACTAGCACCGGACGATCGGTGGCGAGCAGCACGGTCGAGGCCAGGTCGTCGGCAAGGCCGTTCGCCATCTTGGCCATGAGGTCGGCGGTGGCGGGCGCGACGACGATCAGGTCGCAATCACGCGCCAGCCGGATATGCCCGACATCCTGTTCGTCCTCGCGGGAAAACAGCTCCGTATAGACATGGCCCGACGACAGCGCGCCGACGGCCAGCGGCGTCACGAACTGCTGCGCCCCCGCCGTCATGACCGGCCGCACCTCCGCGCCGCGCTCGCGCAGGCGACGGATGAGATCGAGGCTCTTATAGGCGGCGATGCCGCCCGACATGACGAGAAGAATGCGTTTTCCTGCAAGCGGCATGGCAAGTCCCGGACTCAAGAGGCGCAAGTCCGCCCTGGAGAGGACGGTCACCCCGTCCTACCCCGTTGCCGCGGCATTTCCAAGCCTTGGCCGGCGCGGATGCCTTAGTGGCAGACCTTCACCTTCTTGATGATGAGGTTGCCGTAATAGTCGTATTTCTTGACCTTCTTCCAGAAACACTTCGGCTTGTGCCCGTAGTAATGGGTCACGAATTCGACGGTGCCGCCGGTCTGAAGACTCGATCCGTCCGGCATCCTGCCGGCAAATGCGGGTGCGGCGAGGCTGCTGAACGACAAGGCGGCAACGGCGAATAAAAGCGTGATCTTGCGCATGGGACGGCTCCCCTTTTGGCCCTTGGAGAATACGGTCTTGCACTGCAATGCGCCGGTTGTTCCGGCCTTGCTAAAGTAACACCTTCACATGTTGCCGCAAGCCGCAGCTGTGGGCCAAGACGGGGTGGTTCCCCGCTCAGGCGCCCTCGTCTGGAATATTGAGCACATGACCGCACGCCTTGCAGTGCACGGCATCGGCATCATGGCGCGACAGGCCGCATTGCGGGCAGGGGAAGGTCACCTTGTAAGGCCGGACGATCGCCTGGGCGAGGCGTACGAAAAGCGAGATGCCGACGATCATCGTGATGATCGAGGTGAGTTTTCCCAGCGTGCCGGGCAGCGTGATGTCGCCGAAGCCGGTCGTCGTGACCGTCGCGACGGAGAAATAGAGCGCATCAACGAAGCCCGCGAAACCATCGGCGCCGTAGAAGAAGTTGCTGTAAACGAAGCCGGTGACGAGGAAGAGGAAGACGAGGAAATTGACGCAGGCCTGGATGACGTCTTCCAGATAACCATAGCCGATGCGGCGTAAAAGCACCGTCACGAGCTTGCTCTGGCTGATTGCCCAGATGCGCAGCACGCGCAGGAATGCGAAGTTATGCAACTGGTTTGGAAATAGAAGCGTGCCGAGAATGACGATGTCCACCCAGGTCATCGGCCGCAGCAGCCAATAGCGCAGGTTCGGAGCAATCAGCGCCCGCGCAGCAAGCTCGAAGGCGATGACCGCCGCAATCGCATAGTCGATGATGACGTAGGCCGAACCGGTGCGCAGATAGGGCCCGGCGATGAAGAAGACGAGCACCGCGATGTCGATGAACAGCATCGCCAGCTGAAATCGCACTGCCTCCCGGTCCCGCCCGAAATAAAGCCCGCGCAATTGCCGCCGCGCCCGTTCGAGAAAGGGTCGCGGTTCGGTCACGCTCAGCGGTTCGTCAGTCATGACGGAAAGACTAGCGCCAGGCTGGCGCCGGTCAAGCTCAGCCGAGCGTCCAGGCGATATAGACGAGCGTTGCGGCAATGACCCAGAGCGCGATGCGCCCCGAACGGCCATGACGGGCCTCCGAGCGGCCGATCGCTTCAGCGGTCTCGGCGTCGAAACGCAGGCCTTTTTCGGCCATCGAGGTCAGGTCCTGCGAGAGCTTTTCGGCCTTGGCGGCGATCTCGGGGGCGGCTTCGGCGAGGCGGAGGGCGGCGTGGGCGGCGTCGCGCAGGTCGGTCAGCAGGCGCTTGGGGCCGAGATTGTCGCGGATCCAGTCGCCGACGACGCCTTCGGAGGCCTTCCACATGTTGAAGCGGGGGTTCAGCGTGCGCGACACGCCTTCCACCACGACCATGGTCTTCTGCAGCATGACGAGCTCGGTGCGGGTCTCCATGTCGAAGAGTTCCGTCACCTCGAAGAGTAGGGTGAGCAGTTTTGCCATCGAGATCGTCTCGGCCGGCTGGCCATGGATCGGCTCGCCGATCGCGCGGATCGCTTGGGCGAAGCTTGCCGTGTCGTGGTATGAGGGTACGTAACCAGCTTCGAAATGCACATCGGCGACGCGCTGGTAGTCGCGGGTGATGAAGCCGTAAAGGATTTCGGCGAGGAAGCGGCGCTCCTTCTTGCCGAGCCGCCCGACGATGCCCATGTCGACCGCGACGATGACGCCCTGCGGATCGACGAACAGGTTGCCCTGGTGCATGTCGGCATGGAAGAAGCCATCGCGCAGCGTATGGCGCAGGAAAGACTGGATCAGCGTATTGGCGAGTTTGTTGAGATCGTGGCCGGCGGCGCGCAGGCCATCGACATCCGACATCTTGATGCCGTCGATCCATTCCATTGTGACGACGTCACGTCCGGTGCGCTCCCAGTCGACATCAGGCACGCGGAAGCCGGGATCGTCCTTGGTGTTCTCGCCGAGTTCGGAAAGGGCTGCCGCCTCAAGGCGCAGGTCCATCTCGATCTTGGTCGTCTGTTCCAGCGTGCGCGTCACCTCGACGGGTTTCAGCCGGCGCGTGTTGGGCAGGATCTTTTCCTGAAGGCGGGCGGCCGCATACATGGCCTCGAGGTCATGTGTGAAACGCTGGCGCACGCCGGGGCGGATGACCTTCACCGCCACCTTGCGCTCGCCATTGGCATCGCGCACCGTCGCGGGATGGACCTGGGCGATGGAGGCGGCGGCGACGGGATCGCCGAAATCCACATAGAGATCGTCGAGCGTGCGGCCGAGCGAACCCTCGACCGTGGCGACGGCCGCTTCCCGCGGGAAGGTGGCCATTCGGTCCTGCAAAGCGGAAAGCTCCACCGCGATCTCGGCGCCGACGACGTCGGGACGTGTCGCCAGGAACTGACCCATCTTCACATAGGAGGGGCCGAGGCGCTCGATGGCGCGGGCCAGCCGGTCACCGCGGTCTTCGCGCGAGGCCTTGCGGCGCTCCAGCAGGCCGGCAAAGGCATGGGCGGTGCGGGCAAGAGGCGGCATGCCCTCTGTCGGCAGCGCCGAGACGACGCCCTCACGAACGAGAACCCAGCCCACGCGGGCAAGGCGGAGATAGGCGCCGATGACACTCATGCGGAACGATGCTGTCTGGAGGAAAAGCGGGCCATGCTCACAGCTTCCAGCCCGAATGCAGCGCGGCGATGCCGCCCGTGTAATTGGTGTAGGTCACGCGCGAAAAGCCGGCGGTACGGATCATCGCGGCGAAATCTTCCTGGTTGGGAAATTTACGGATCGATTCCACCAGATACTGATAGGGCTCGGCATCGCCGGTGATCATCTTGCCGAATTGCGGGATAGCGTTGAACGACCAGGCATCATAGATCTTGTCGAGCAGCGGCATTTCCACTTCGGAGAATTCCAGCACCAGCAGGCGGCCGCCGCGCTTCAGCACCCGGTAGGCCTCTGACAGCGCCACATCGATGCGCGGCACGTTGCGGATGCCGAAGGCGATCGTATAGGCGTCGAAACTGTTCGCCTCAAAGGGCAGGTCCTCGGCATTGGCCTCGACGAAGTCGAGATTGGCGGACAGGCCCTTCTTCGCCGCCCGGTCGGCGCCGACCGCCAGCATCGAGCCGTTGATGTCGAGCACCGTCGAATGCGCCAGGCGATCGGAGGCCTCAATGATGCGGAAGGCGATGTCGCCGGTGCCGCCGGCAACGTCGAGCGTCCTGTAGGACGCATCCTTGCGCGGATTGAGGCTTGATATCATCGCGTCCTTCCAGGCCCGGTGCAGGCCCGCAGACATCACGTCGTTCATGATGTCGTAGCGCTTGGCGACCTTGTGGAACACGTCGTTGACGAGCGCCTGCTTCTCGCCTTCGCGAACCTCGCGAAAACCGTAGGAGGTTTCCATGCCGCCGTCTGCGGAGGTGCGCTGTTCCGTCATCATCGTCTCCATGGGCCGGTCTGTCGCAGCCATATCGCCACTTAGACCATAGCGATTTGGCTTTGGCCGCGTTATCTGAACGCTTCGCCGGGTATATAGGGCATAGATTGCCGAGAGGGAAATGCCGGAGCGCGGCAAATGCGCCTAAGGTTAAATCCCGTTCAAGGAGACGAACATGCCGGAATTACCGGAAGTGGAAACAGTCAAGCGCGGTCTGGCGCCGGTCATGGAGGGCGCGCGCATCCGCCGGGCGGAGCTACGCCGGCCGGATTTGCGGTTTCCCTTTCCGCCTGCCTTCGCCGAAAAGCTCGAGGGACGACGTGTGACATCGCTTGGCCGGCGCGCCAAATATCTGCTGATCGATGTCGAGGGCGGCGATGTCGTCATCGCCCATCTCGGCATGTCCGGCTCCTTCCGGGTGGAGGGGGCGGATGTCAGCGACACGCCCGGTGACTTCCACCTGCCGCGCAGCAAGGACACCCGCCACGATCACGTCGTCTTTCATCTCGAGACGCCGGAGGGCGAGCGCCGCGTCGTCTATAACGATCCGCGCCGCTTCGGCTTCATGGATATCGCGAAGCGCGAGGAGATTGCCGCCCATGCCTTCTTCCGCGATCTCGGCGCCGAGCCCACCGGCAACACGCTCGACGCCGATTATATCGCCGCGAAATTCCGCGGCCGGCAGACGCCGCTGAAGGCGGCCCTGCTCGACCAGAAGAACATTGCCGGCCTCGGCAATATCTATGTCTGCGAGGCGCTGTGGCGCTCGCATCTTTCACCGGAACGGCTGGCGGGCACGCTGGTGACGGCGGCGGGCAAGCCGAAGAAGGAACTGGTTGCGCTGACCGCGGCGATCCGCCAGGTCATTGCCGACGCCATCGAGGCCGGCGGCTCGACGTTGCGCGACCATATTCGCGCCGACGGCTCGCTCGGCTATTTCCAGCATTCCTTTTCCGCCTATGATCGCGCGGGAGAACCGTGCCGGACACCCGGCTGTACGGGCACGATTGGCCGTATCGTGCAGAGCGGACGATCGACGTTTTACTGTGCCGACTGCCAGAAGTAGAGCCAATGCCAGGAAAAGTGTGAAGCGGTTTTGCGTTCGGCAGAGCGTAACAAAAAGGAGCGAGACGAATGGCCTATGAAACCCTGCTGGTGGAGACACGCGGACGCGTCGGTCTCATCACGCTCAACCGGCCGCAGGCGCTGAACGCGCTGAACCGCAAGCTGCTGGAGGAGCTGAAAAGCGTGCTTGCGGGCTTCGAGGCGGATGCCGGCATCGGCGCTATCGTGCTCACCGGCTCGGAAAAAGCCTTTGCCGCCGGCGCCGATATCAAGGAAATGCAACCCTACGGCTTTGCCGAAGCGGTCGTGGAAGACCTCGCAGCGGGTTGGGACGAGGTTGCGGCCTGCCGCAAGCCGATGATCGCCGCCGTCAGCGGCTTTGCGCTGGGCGGCGGCTGCGAGGTCGCGATGATGTGCGATTTCATCATCGCCTCGGAGACGGCGAAGTTCGGCCAGCCGGAAATCACGCTCGGCATCATTCCCGGCATGGGCGGCACGCAGCGCCTGACGCGCGCGCTCGGCAAGTCCAAGGCGATGGATCTGATCCTGACGGGCCGCATGATGGACGCGGCGGAGGCGGAGCGCTGCGGTCTCGTCGCCCGCGTCGTGGCGCCGGAAAAGCTCCTGGATGAGGCGCTTGCGGCGGCGGAGAAGATCGCAGGCTTCTCGCTGCCTTCCACCATGATGGCCAAGGAGGCGGTGAGTCGCGCCTATGAAACGGTGCTGTCGGAAGGCATGCGCGCCGAGCGCCGGCTGTTCCATGCGCTCTTCGCCACGGAAGACCAGAAGGAGGGCATGACGGCCTTCATCGAGAAGCGCAAGCCTGTGTTCCGCAACCGGTGAATCGTCAGAGGCGGCGTTTCTTGCAGAATCCGCGTTGACGACCCCGCGGTTTCCAGCTATACGCCGCCCACAGTTTGGAAAGCCGAGTTCTGAGGTTTTCCGATATTGCTCCCGAATTGCTTGGATGACAGGTCGCAGTGACCCGGCACAGCGAGGGTGGAGTTCGTGTCAGATTTCTGAAGAGAGGCATACATGGCCAATACCAGCTCGGCAAAGAAGGCGACCCGCAAGATCGCCGCGCGCACCGCAGTCAACAAGTCGCGCCGCTCGCGCGTCCGCAACTTCATCCGCAAGGTCGAAGAAGCCATCGCTTCCGGCGATCAGGCTTCCGCTGCTGCCGCCCTCAAGGCTGCCCAGCCGGAACTGATGCGCGCTGCCACCAAGGGCGTGCTGCATTCCAACACGGCGTCTCGCAAGGTTTCGCGTTTGGCGAACCGCGTCAAGACGATGACGGCGGCCTGATCAGCTCACCTGAGCTATGCAATATTAGTAAAAGCCCGGCGCCTGCGCCGGGCTTTTTGTTTTGTTTTTCGGCCTCGCTATGGTTAATGTGCAAGGCTCGATCGTGTCAAAAGAGTGACGAAGAAAACTATTTAAATTCAGTTACTTGTGAGAGGTTATCCCGTCTCGATGACCTTTCGTAGCGGGAGTTTGACAGCAATCTGAGTCAAGCGAATTTTTATTTTTTTCGTTTTTCCAGCGTCACGAAACTCACCCGAAAACAAAGCCATTGATTCCTAACGGATTCTGTTGCGAGGAGGGCTTCCCGAGTCAAAAACGCTTGTCCGAGTCAACGCCTGCCCCTTAATTTTGCGTAAAATTCGTGATTGATCTTGGGGCGTGATCCTGCCTAAATGCTTTCCACAGGGGGCGCGGACATATCCCGAAAATGATCGCCGGCAAGACTGTCTAACAAGGCAGCGGTGGTTGTTTGTTTCCTGTAACGGAGCCGCCCACGCTTCGTAAAATCATCCAACCGGCAAAGCTTGCCCCAGATGCCCCTGGCACACTGGTAGGGCTTTTTGTGACCTTGGTTGCGCCGGATGAGAGCCGCGAGGACGGCCGGATGAATGCGGGCATGCCCGACGGACGCTCAACGAGGGAGCGGACGGCGTGGCTCACAGACGGACCAAGCGGATCAGGCATGATGCCGGATCTTTCGAGGCCCGAGTTGTGTTTGACAAACAGGACCGTGCTGAAGGTAGGGGGTCGGCACTGTCAGGGACACCAGAACCCGTTCGGGCGATTGGCTCGACACGGACGGGGTATGGCAAACATGGAAGGCGTCGACAGAACTGCCGGCGTGGCGAAGAAGCATGAAAGAAGGCGGCAAGATGCAGATGAATACGGCCAGGACGACTGGTGCATTCGCGAACGGGGAAAATGCACTCAAGGCGCTTCCGGCAGAAGAAGCGACCGCGGCGGGGGTCTCATCCGATATGAAGCAGGACGCGATTTTCGAAAGGGTCAGCGCGCGCCTTAAAGCGCAGGTCGGTCCGGACGTTTTCGCAAGCTGGTTCGGTCGGTTGAAGATCCATTCCGTTTCTAAGAGTGTCGTGCGCCTTTCGGTGCCCACGACGTTTCTGAAGTCCTGGATCAACAATCGTTATCTCGATCTCATCACCAGCCTGTTCCAGCAGGAGGATGCCGAGATCCTCAAGGTGGAAATTCTGGTACGCACCGCGACCCGCGGCGTGCGTCCCGGCAGCGTCGACGAGGCCATTGCCGTTGCAGAACCCGCGCCGCAGGCCCAGCCGCGCCGCGCCGCCGGTGGCCCGCAGCCCGTCGCCAATGCCATTGCTTCGATTGCGCCCGCCGCCCAGCCGCGCGCCCAGCACACGGGCCCGCTCTTCGGCTCCCCGCTCGATCAGCGCTACACGTTCGATGCCTTCGTCGAGGGCACGTCGAACCGCGTCGCCCTTGCCGCCGCCCGCACCATCGCGGAAGCCGGTGCCGGCGCCGTGCGCTTCAACCCGCTCTTCGTCCATTCCAGCGTCGGCCTCGGCAAGACGCATCTTCTCCAGGCCATCGCGCTCGGTGCGCTTTCCAGCGCCCGCAATCCGCGCGTCGTCTATCTGACGGCCGAATATTTCATGTGGCGCTTCGCGACCGCGATCCGCGACAATGACGCGCTCTCGCTGAAGGAGACGCTGCGCAACATCGATCTCCTGATCATCGACGACATGCAGTTCCTGCAGGGCAACTCGATCCAGAACGAATTCTGCCATCTGCTCAACATGCTGCTCGATTCCGCCAAGCAGGTCGTCGTTGCCGCCGACCGCGCGCCGTGGGAACTGGAATCGCTCGATCCGCGGGTGCGTTCGCGCCTCCAGGGTGGCGTCGCCATCGAGATGGAAGCGCCCGACTACGAGATGCGCCTTGAAATCCTCAAGCGCCGCCTGGCCGCAGCCCAGCAGGAAGACGGCTCGCTCGATATCTCGCCGGAAATTCTGAGCCACGTCGCCCGCAACATCACGGCCAGCGGCCGCGAGCTGGAAGGCGCTTTCAACCAGCTGCTGTTCCGCCGCTCCTTCGAGCCGAACCTGACGATCGAGCGCGTCGACGAACTGCTCGGCCATCTCGTCGCCGCCGGCGAGCCGCGCCGCGTGCGCATCGAGGACATCCAGCGCGTCGTTGCCAAGCATTACAACGTCTCGCGCCAGGAACTGGTCTCGAACCGCCGCACCCGCGTCATCGTCAAGCCGCGCCAGATCGCCATGTATCTTTCGAAGACGCTGACGCCGCGCTCCTTCCCGGAAATCGGCCGCCGTTTCGGCGGACGCGATCACACCACGGTTCTGCATGCCGTGCGCAAGATCGAGGAACTGATCTCGGGCGATACCAAGCTTAGCCACGAGATCGAGCTTCTGAAGCGCCTGATCAACGAATAGGCCCTTTCCCTTCTAGCGTGATGCCGTGCCATTCCCTGGATGTGCACGGCGTTCGCATTCTGGACACCGGCATGCGTCTGCTCGTCACCTATATGGAGTTGCGGGAACCGCCGGCGGGCCGTCCGGCGTTGCCGGTACCGGCGGCCCATCTGACGGTCCAGCCGGAACGCCTCTCCGTCGAAGACTATCTGCTCCTCTACCGGGAGATCGGCACGCCGCTTACCTGGGATTCCCGCCTGCACATGCCGCAGGCGGCGCTGGTGGCCTTCCTGTCGGCATCATCGACGACGACCTTCGTCCCGCGCGAGGCGGGGCGGGCGATCGGCCTCTGCGAATTCGATGCCGCCGATACCGAGGATACCGAACTTACGCATTTCGGCCTCATCCCGGCCGCCTATGGCCGGCGCATCGGCCCCTGGCTGCTCGACACGGCGCTGCGGGCCGTCTGGCGTGAGGCGACGCGGCGGATCTGGCTGCATACCGATACCAACGACCACCCGAAGGCGCAGGCGACTTACAGGCGGGCAGGGTTCGAGATTTACAAAGAGCAGATGGAAGATTTTCCGGATTAGCTGCCGCGCACCGCACGGGCCTCCTCCGTCAGCCATTGCCGGAGGCTGGCGACGGCCGGGCGATCCAGCGCGCCGGGCGGATAGACGATGTAGTAGGCGAGCCCTGTCGCGACCCCTCTCGAGAAGGGCGCGATCAGCCGCCGTTCCTGGATTTCCCGCGCCACCAGCGAGAGCCGCACCAGCACCACGCCATCGCCCGCCTTTGCCGCTTCGATCGCGCCATTGCTATCGGTGAAGACGGGGCCGCGTTGGGCGTCGATCTCGGTAATGCCGTTGGATTCCAGCCAGAGCCGCCAGTCCTGCCGGTGCACATCGTGGATCAGCACATGTTTTTCGAGGTCACCAGGCTCGTCGAGCGGTATCCGCTCGCGCAGGGAAGGGGCGATGACGGGCACGAGGTCGTCGTCCAGCAGCCGTTCGCTCACCAGCCCTTCATAGCGGCCGAAACCGTGGCGGATCGCGATATCGACGCCGTCGCGGGCGAAATCGACGAGGCGGTTGGAGGCGCTGATGCGGATATCGGCGCCGGGCAGGCGCTCCTCGAATTTCGGCAGGCGCGGCACCAGCCATTGCGCGGCGAAGGTCGGCGTGCAGCTGATCAAAAGGGTTGCCGGTGAGCGTGCGCGGATCAGCAGTTCCTCCGTCGCCTCGCGCATCAGCCGGAAGGCCGAGCGCATGGCTTTGAAGTAGCCCTCGCCGTCATCCGTCAGGATCAGCCGGCGCGGCTTGCGTTCGAAGAGCCGAACGCCGAGCGCTTCTTCGAGGTCACGGATCTGCAGGCTGACGGCGCCGGGCGTGACCGAAAGCTCGTCGGCGGCAAGAGTGACGGAGAGGTGGCGGGCCGTCGCCTCGAAGGCGCGCAGGCCGGACAGGGAGGGGAGGCGACCGTTCATGATTTAGTTTTCCTCGCTGATATCGGGAAATATGATCGTTTGTCTCAGGCGGAAATTACCGGAATGATAGCGCAAATTCCGGTGCTTCACATCCGGCCTTTTCATCCGGTTTAGAAAAAATCTCTGAGGATACCATCATGTCAAACCGTCCTATGACGACGATCGAATGGGGCCTGCTCATCGCGCTTTCCGCGCTCTGGGGCGGCTCTTTCCTGTTCAACGGCATTCTCGTGCGCGAGCTGCCGCCGCTCACCATCGTCGCCGCCCGCGTGGCGCTGGCGGCGATTGCGCTCTGGACCATCGTGCGCCTGTCCGGCCATGCCGTGCCGCGCAGCCGCGAGGTCTGGCTCGCCTTTCTCGGCATGGGCGTGCTGAACAATGTCATCCCCTTCTCGCTGATCGTCTGGGGCCAGACGCATATCGCCAGCGGCCTCGCCTCTATCCTCAATGCCACGACGCCGCTCTTCGCCGTCATCGTCGCGCATGTGTTGACAGAGGATGAGAAGATGACAGGCGGCCGGCTGGTGGGGGTGCTCGTCGGTTTTGCCGGTGTCGCGCTGATGATCGGCCCTTCGGTGCTGTCGGATCTCGGCACGAATGTGCTGGCGCAGCTGGCTGTGCTCGGGGCTGCCGTGTCCTATGCCTTTGCCGGCATCTGGGGCCGCCGTTTCCGCCGCATGGGCCTGCCGCCGCTGCTGCCGGCCGCAGGGCAGGTGACGGCCTCCGCGCTGATCATGCTGCCCGTGGCGCTGGTCGTCGATCGTCCCTGGACGCTGGCCATGCCCTCGCACGAGGCCTGGTTGGCGCTGTTCGGCCTTGCCGTGCTCGCCACAGCCCTCGCTTATGTCATTTTCTTCCGCATCCTTGCGACGGCGGGGGCGACGAACCTGATGCTGGTGACGTTCCTCATCCCCGTCAGTGCCATCCTGCTCGGCGCGCTGGTTCTGGGCGAGGTGCTGGCGCCCAAGCATTTTGCCGGCATGGCGCTGATCGCCGTCGGCCTTGCAGCCATCGATGGGCGGGTGTTCAAGATGTTTGCGGACAAGCGCCGGTCGGCCTAACAGGCGAGATCGGCGACCACGGCATCGAGGATCAGCATGCCCGCCGGCGTACAGCGCAGGCGGGAATTGCCGAGGCGCTCGATGAAGCCGTGCTCGATGAGGAACTGTTCGCGAGCCGGATCCGGCTCGCGGCCGGACAAGGCCTGCCAGCGCACGAGATCGATGCCTTCTTTCAGGCGCAGCCCCATCAGCAGCAGCTCGTCGGCCTGCGCCTCGCGCTCCAGCAGCTCCTGGTCCACCATGCCGTGGCCCTCGGCCTCGACGAGGCTCAGCCAGCCCTCCGGCTTGCGCTCCGTGGCGGTGGCGATCTTCGCGCCGCCGGTCGTCAGCCGGCCATGCGCGCCGGGGCCGATGCCGACATAGTCGCCGTAACGCCAGTAGGTGAGGTTATGGCGGCTCTCGGAGCCGGGGCGGGCATGGTTGGAGACCTCGTAGGCCGGCATGCCCTCGCGCTCGGTGATCTCCTGCGTCGCCTCATAGAGCACGGCGGATTGCTCGCCATCGGGCACGATCAGCTTGCCGGCCTTGTGCAGCCCGTAGAAGGGCGTGCCCTCCTCGATGGTGAGCTGATAGAGCGAGAGATGGTCGACGGCGTAGGAGACGGCTTCCTTGAGCTCACGGTCCCAGTCCTCGACGGTCTGGTTCGGGCGGGCATAGATCAGGTCGAAGGACATGCGCGGGAAGATGTCGCGCGCCAGGCGGATGGCCTTCAACGCATCGGCGACGTCGTGCAGGCGTCCCAGGAATTTCAGGTCGCGGTCGTTCAGCGCCTGCACGCCTAGAGACACGCGATTGACGCCGGCGGCGCGATAACCGCGAAAACGCTCGGCCTCGACGCTGGAGGGATTGGCCTCCATGGTGATCTCGATACCGTCAGGCACATGCCAGTGGCGGGCGATGCCGTTGAGGATCGCATCCACCGTCTCCGGGGCCATCAGCGAAGGCGTGCCGCCGCCCATGAAGATGCTGGTGACGGTGCGCGAGCCGGTGAGCCGCCGCATCGTCGCCATTTCCTTCAAAAAGGCCTGCACGAAGCGCGGCTGGTCGACCGGCTGGTGGCGCACATGGCTGTTGAAGTCGCAATAGGGGCATTTGGCGGCACAGAACGGCCAGTGCACATAGATGCCGAAGCCGGGATCGGAAAGATCCGGCGTGAAGCTCGGCCGCATATCGAAGGGCACTGCCGTCATGGATCGCTCAAGCCTTCAGGCAGGTTTCGACGAAAATCTTGAAGGCGCGCGCCCGGTGCGACAGCGCCGTGGCATCGCCGGGCTTCCAGCCATGCTTTTCCTCCGCGCTCATCTCGCCGAAGGTCGTCGCGTAGCCTTCCGGTTGGAACACCGGGTCATAGCCAAAGCCCTTGTCGCCACGCGGCGGCCAGACGACGGTGCCTTCCACTTCGCCGCGGAAGAGTTCGGTGTGGCCATCCGGCCAGGCAAGGCAGAGCACGGAAACGAAGCGCGCGGTGCGGTGCTTCGCGTCGGTGGCGCCCTTGTCGGCCAGCGCCTTTTCGACCTTCTCCATCGCCATGGCGAAATCGCGCGTGCCGTCTTCCTTTTCCGCCCAGTTGGCGGTGTAGACGCCCGGCGCACCATCAAGCGCATCGATGACGAGGCCGGAATCGTCCGAAAGGGCCGGCAGGCCCGAGGCCTTGGCGGAGGCGAGCGCCTTGATGGCAGCGTTTTCCTCAAAGGTCGTGCCGGTTTCATCCGGCTCGTCGAACTTCAGTTCGGCGGCGGATTTGGCGGAGAAGCCGAAGGGGCCGATCAGGTCCTCGATCTCGCGAATTTTTCCCGCATTGTGGCTGGCGACGACGATCGTCTTGGTGTCGAGCTTGCGCATCAGGATTCCTAAGCAATGTTCCACAGACCGGGCTCGGCACATTCGAGGCTGTTGCCGGCGGGGTCGCGGAAATAGATGGAGCGGGCGCCGTTCGGCCAGCGAAAGTCCGCTTCGATGGTGATGCCGGCTTCTATGAGCTTTTTCACCCAGAAATCAAGCTCTGGCCCCGGAACCTTGAAGCAGGCGTGTCCCGCACCCGTCGTTCCGTGTACCGGCACGGGGAAGGCGTGGGGCGGCGGAGGGTGGACGGTCTCCTGCGGATTGAAGATCAGGAGAACGCCGGGGCCGCAGCGGAAGAAGACGTGGCGGTTCGCCTGCCGGGTGATCTTTTCGAGCCCCAGAATGCCGCCATAGAAGGCTTCCGCCGCGTCGAGGTCGTCAGCATAGAGCGCTGTTTCGAGAATGCCTTCGATCGCGGCGGTCATGGTCGTGCCTTATCCGGCGATCGCCTGCTTCTGCAGGGCGACGAGTTCGGCGATGCCATTGCGGGCAAGCGTCATCAGGCTGGAGAATTCCTCCTCCGTGAACGGCTTGCCTTCGGCGGTGCCCTGGATCTCGACGATGCCGCCCGAGCCGGTCATGACGAAATTGGCGTCGGTCTCGGCGGCGGAGTCTTCGAGATAGTCGAGGTCGATCACGGACTGGTTGGCGAAGATGCCGCAGGAGATCGCGGCGATATGGTCCTTCAGGACCTTCTCCGTCTTGATCATGTTGCGCGCTTCCATCCATTTCAGGCAGTCATGCAGAGCGATGAAGGCGCCGGTGATCGAGGCGGTGCGCGTGCCGCCATCGGCCTGGATGACGTCGCAGTCGATGGTGATCTGGCGCTCGCCGAGCGCTTCAAGATCGACGATGGCGCGCAGCGACCGGCCGATCAGGCGCTGGATTTCCTGCGTTCGGCCGCCCTGCTTGCCGCTGGCGGCTTCGCGCTTCATGCGGTCGCCGGTGGCGCGCGGCAGCATGCCGTATTCGGCGGTCACCCAACCCTTGCCGCTGTTGCGCAGCCACGGCGGCGTCTTGTCCTCGAGGCTTGCCGTGACCAGCACATGCGTATCGCCGAACTTGACCAGGCAGGATCCCTCGGCATGTTTGGACACGTTGCGCTCGAAGGAAACCTTGCGCATCTGATCGGTTTTTCTGCCGGACGGCCGCATGACGAACTCCTGTCTCATGATATCTTGAAAGGTGCTTTAGACCAGTTCGCCGGATGAGGGAATGGCGCGGCCGCGCTAGCGCCGATTTCTCGGCATGGTGCGCCGCGAAAATCCGTTTTGCGCTGGCAGTCGAAATCACTATATTCTGAGGGCATAACAAGGTTGCTGATGAAAGATGGTTTTGAGGTCTCCGGGTCCTGATATTCATTCGTCGCTCGATGAGCGGTCGGGCGAAATCTTTCGTCGTATCGTGGAAAGCTATCTGGAAAGCGGCGAGCCGCTCGGTTCGCGCAACCTGTCGCGCATCCTGCCCATGTCGCTGTCGCCCGCCTCTGTGCGCAATGTGATGAGCGATCTGGAAGAGTTGGGCCTTATCTATTCGCCGCATATCAGCGCCGGCCGCCTGCCAACGCAGCTCGGCCTGCGTTTCTTCGTCGATGCCTTCATGCAGATCGGCAACATCTCTGCGGAGGATCGCGCCTCGATCGAGCGGCATGTGCGCCCGCATGGCCAGAAGCACACGGCCGTCGAGACGATGATGAACGAGGCGAGCCAGGCGCTGTCCGGCATGTCGAGGGGGGCCGGCCTCGTCATCACCACGAAGAACGATGCCGTGCTCAAGCATGTCGAGTTCATCCGGCTGGAGCCGACCAAGGCGTTGGTCGTGCTGGTCGGCGATCACGACCAGGTGGAAAACCGCATCATCGAGCTGCCGGCTGGCGTCACCGGCTCGCAGCTTACCGAGGCCGCCAATTTCCTCAACGCGCATCTTGCCGGCAATACGCTGGTCGAAGCGCGCTCGCAGCTGGAGCGGCTGCGCGGCGAGATCAGCGGCGAGCTGGACAAGCTGTCGCAGGATCTCGTCGAGCGCGGCCTTGCCGTTTGGTCCGGTGGCTTCGAGGCGGGCAAGCCGACACGGCTCATCGTGCGCGGCCGGGCGAACCTGCTCGAAGGCCTGGCCGGCGCCGACGATATCGACCGCCTGCGAATGCTGTTCGACGATCTCGAACGCAAGGATGGACTGATCGAGCTGCTCAACCTCGCGGAAGCCGGGCCGGGGGTACGCATCTTCATCGGCTCGGAGAACAAGCTTTTCTCGCTGTCAGGTTCCTCGCTCATAGTCGCGCCCTATCGCGACAGCGACGAGAAGATCGTCGGCGCGGTTGGCGTCATCGGCCCCACACGGCTCAATTATTCGCGGATCGTGCCGATGGTGGACTATACGGCGCAGCTGATGTCGCGGCTTTCGCGTTGAATTGCCCATCCGCCCTTGATTTTTCGGGCTCAAAGCTCGATATCGGGCCCAACCTCAGGACACATGCAATTCGGAGTACGTCATGACCGACGAGAGCAAGAAACACGGACCTGACGATGTGGTGGATATCAGCCTGGCTGCGGAAGCAGCGGCGGATGCCGCTGTCGAGGCCGACACCCCGTCCGAGCCGGATCCCTTCGACGTGCTTCGCGCGGAGAATGCCGACTTGCGCGACAAGTATCTGCGCCTTGCCGCCGAGATGGATAACCTGCGCCGCCGCACCGAGCGCGACGTGAAGGATGCCAAGTCCTATTCCGTCGCTGGTTTCGCCCGTGACATGCTGGCCGTCTCAGACAACCTGCGCCGCGCGCTCGACGCGATTCCAGCCGACGCACTGGCAAACGACGACAGCGTCAAGACGCTGGCCGAAGGCGTCGAAATGACCGAGCGTTCGATGCTGGCAGCCCTCGAACGTCACGGCGTGCGAAAGCTCGAGCCCATCGGCGAGAAATTCGACCCGAATTTCCACCAGGCGATGTTCGAAGTCCCGAACGCCGAGGTTCCCAACAACACGGTGGTTCAGGTCGTGCAGGACGGCTACGTCATCGGCGAGCGCGTGCTGCGCCCGGCCATGGTTGGCGTCGCCAAGGGCGGCCCGAAGGCGCCGGCCGTTGACGCGGGTACCGCGCAGGCCTGATCGAAGACTTTGCCTTTCAAACAAAGAAAAACCGGCGGCCGCAAGGCCGCCGGTTTTTTCATGTGAATTGAAAAGCCTCAGGCCGCGTTGGACGCGTGTTCCTCGCTGAGGCAGGCATAGATTGCGCTTTCGTTGTCGGAAGCGCGCAGCTTTGCCACCATGGCGGGATCACGCAGCACGCGGGCGATGCGCGAAAGGGCCTTCAGGTGGTCGGCGCCGGCGCCTTCCGGCGCGAGCAGCAGGAAGACGAGGTCGACCGGCTGGTCGTCCAGGGCCTCGAAGTCCACGGGGGTTTCAAGCCTCGCGAAGAGGCCGGTGATCTGCGAAAGCTCCTTCAGCTTGCCGTGCGGGATGGCGATGCCATTGCCCACGCCGGTCGAACCGAGCCGCTCGCGCTGAAGGATGACGTCGAAGATCTCGCGTTCCGGAATCCCGGTGATCTTTGCCGCTTTTACCGCCAGCTCCTGAAGCAGCTGCTTCTTGGAATTGGCTTTCATCGCCGGAATAATCGCACTCTGCTGCAGTAGACCTGCCAATGCCATGCTTTTGTCCTCGTGCGCTGGGTGAAGGTTTGAAGAAGCGTGGTGCCCGTCCCGGCACCACGCTTCCATCACTCAGCTTTTGATATTGGCTGCATCAATCCAGCCAATATTGCCGTCGTTGCGTCGGTAGACGATATTGAGCTGCTCCGACCCGGCGCTGCGGAACAGAAGAACCGGATCATCCGTCATGTCGAGCGCCATGACAGCGCCTGCGACGGACATTGTCCGCAGTTTCTTCGTGCTTTCCGCAACGATGGTCGGTGCGTAGTCCTCGGGAAGCTCATCGTCTTCGTCGGGGACCGAATCCATCACCGTGTAGGCCACTTCCGCAAAGGCGTCGTGACCGTTGCCATTGTGGTGGGCCTTGAGTTTGCGCTTGTACCGACGCAGGCGCTTCTCGATCCGTTCCGAGGCCGATTGAAAGGCCACGAGGGGGTCGTTTGCTTCGCCATTGGCTTGCAACGCCATCCCGGTATCGAGATGGACCTTGCAGTCGGCACTGTACCGCGATCCCGCTTTTTCCACGGTGACCTGGCTCGAATATCCTCCGTCAAAATATTTGGTTACGGCCTCTTCCACCTGCTCTTCAATGCGTTGGCGGAAGCTGTCACCGATTTCCATATGTTTACCGGACACACGCACACTCATGGAGGCTACCTCTCTTTCATGATTTGCGCGCACCAGTCTATTCCAACCTCATCTGCGTTCCAAGCTTTTCACGCATGCGCTCTGTGTTGCACCGCACGCTAGAGAAAACCGGGGATATGTTTGGAAGTCCGGTATTTCTTCCCTTCGGAATTGGGGCGCGCATTAGCCCTTCCCGTTTACGAAGTCAATTAGTGGATTCAGGCATTGTTAACTTCCGTCAACCGGAAGCGCCGGTTTTCCAGCGTTTTCGTCAGGAGGCGGCAGCTTTTGCGAGCGCCCGTTTTTCCCGCCGCCGCTGCACGGAGGAAGGAATGTTCATCGCCTCGCGGTATTTCGCGACCGTGCGGCGGGCGAGCTCCACGCCGCCCTTGCGAAGAATGTCGACGATATCGTCGTCCGAGAGCACGGCATCGGGCAGTTCCTGCGTGATCATTGTGCGGATGCGGTGGCGCACGCTCTCCGCGGAATGAGAATCACCACCCTCCGCCGAGCCGATCGAGACGGTGAAGAAATATTTGAGCTCGAACAGGCCACGCGGCGTCAGCATGTATTTGTTCGAAGTGACGCGGCTCACCGTCGATTCATGCATCTTGATTGCCTCGGCAACCGTTTTCAGGTTCAGCGGGCGCAGATGGTCGACGCCGTGCATGAGAAAGGCATCCTGCTGGCGCACGATCTCCGTCGCCACCTTCATGATGGTGCGAGCGCGCTGGTCGAGGCTGCGGGTCAGCCAGTTGGCCGTCTGCAGGCACTCATTGAGAAAGGCGTAGTCCTCGCTGTTGCGGTCCGTGTGGCGTGACACGGCGGCATAATACTCCCGATGGACGAGAACGCGCGGCAGCGTATCGGGGTTAAGCTCCACCTGCCATCTGCCGTCGGGTGCGGCGCGCACCACGATGTCGGGCACCACGGCTTCCGAGGCGCTCGTCTCGTAGCGCGTGCCGGGCTTCGGATCGAGCTTGCGGATCTCCGCGAGCATGTCGAGCAGATCTTCCTCGCCGACGCCGCAGAGCTTCTTCAGCGTCGAAAAATCGCGCCGGGCGAGCAGTTCGAGATTGTCGACCAGGACGGCCATGGCCGGGTCGAGCCGGTCGCGCGCCCTGAGCTGGATGGCGAGGCACTCGCTGAGCGAGCGGGCGAAGACGCCGGGCGGGTCCAGTTCCTGCAGCCGGGCCAGCACACGTTCCACCGCGGCAACGGGCTTGCCGAGTTTCAGCGCCGTTTCCGCTGTGCTGCCCTGGAGATAGCCGGCATCATCGAGCTGGTCGACGAGATGCTGGGCGATCAGCCGGTCGATGGCGTCGGGCAGGACGAAGGGGATTTGCTCGTTGAGCACGTCGGCGAGCGTCTTGCGGCTCGCCACGAAGTCGTCGAGGTCGTAGCCCTCGCCATCCTCGCCGCCGCCGGGCATGGATTTCCATTGACCGAGCAGTTCCGGCGCATCCGCGCTGCGCGGGCCGGCATCATCGGGAAAGACATTGTCGAGCCCGCCGTCGAAGGCATCCGGCGCGCTGTCGGCGCCGCCCGTGGTGGCACTGTCATAGAGGTCCGGCTGAAAGCCTTCGTCGCTGCCCGGGTTTTCGGCATGCCGGTGATCGTCGCTGCCGCTGGAATAATCGTCGCCGCCGCGTTCGAAGTCCCGCACGCCGTCCTCGCCTGAAGCGATCTCCAGCAATGGATTTTTTTCGACTTCCTGCTCGATGAACTGGTTCAGCTCGAAATGCGTCATCTGCAGCAGCTGAATCGACTGCATCAGCTGCGGTGTCATCACCAGCGACTGGCTTTGGCGCAGGAAAAGGCTTGCGGCTAGGGCCATGCGGACGCACTACTCCTGGAAAAATCCGCCCGGAACCATGATGGCCAGGCAGCTAAAATCCAACTGGCCCAAAAATTGCTTTTTTGAAGAGTTTGGTCAAGCGCCAGCCGCCAACTTGGTGAAGATGGCGGCGATGGATCTCAGAGGCTGAAATTGTCGCCGAGATAGAGGCGGCGCACATCGGCATTGCTGACGATGTCGTTTGCCCTGCCATGCGTCAGCACTTCGCCGGCATGGATGATATAGGCGCGGTCGATCAGGCCGAGCGTTTCGCGCACATTGTGATCGGTGATCAGCACGCCGATGCCGCGCGAGGTGAGATGGCGCACCAGTGCCTGGATGTCGGCGACAGAGATCGGATCGACGCCGGCAAAGGGCTCGTCGAGCAGCATGAAGGTCGGATCGGTCGCGAGCGCCCGGGCGATTTCGAGACGGCGGCGCTCGCCGCCCGACAGCGCGATGGCTGCGGATTTGCGCAGATGCGAGATCGAGAATTCGGCGAGCAGGCTGTCGAGCTTCTGCTCGCGCCGCGCCTTGTCCTTGTCGTGTACTTCGAGCACGGCGCGGATGTTGTCCTCGACCGTCAGGCCGCGGAAGATCGAGGCTTCCTGCGGCAGGTAGCCGACGCCGAGACGGGCGCGACGGTACATCGGCATCGCCGTTACGTCGTTGCCGTTGATTTCGATCGACCCCTCATCGACGGGCACAAGGCCCGTGATCATGTAGAAACAGGTCGTCTTGCCCGCACCGTTGGGCCCGAGCAGGCCGACGGCCTCGCCGCGGCGTACCACGAGCGACACGCCGTTGACGACCCGACGGTCGCGATAGGTCTTGGTCAGGCCGCGCGCGATCAGCGTCCCCTCGTAGCGCGAGAGGTCGGCGGTGTGATGGGTTTCCTGCGCACCCTTTTTCGGGCGGTGCTTCAACCGGGAGAGGAGGGGCAACGACACGGGATGGCTATCAGTTGGTCGTCTTGCGCGACTTCGGGTCGAGCTGGATCATGACGCGGCCGCCGCAGGCATCGAGCTTGGCCTCGCCCGTGCGCATCGTGACGGCGAGCTGGCAGCCGACGAAGACGTTCTTGCCTTCCGACAGCACGACCTTGTCGCCCTTCAGCAGCAACGTCTCGTTGACGAGGTTGAAGGTGCCGGTATCGGCGGTCGCTTCCTGCGTGCCGGACTTGAGATAGACCTTTCCGGACACATCGATCTTCTCGATGTCGGCGTCGCCGCTCGCGACCGAGCCACCGCCCGACTTGTAGAAGACGATCATCTTGCCGGCTTGCAGCGTCGTCGTGCCCTGCACGACCTTCACATTGCCGGTGAATTCGGCCTTGTTCTGCTGGTCCTGGATCTCGAGCTTGTCGCTCTGGATCTGGATCGGCTGATCGTTCGAAAGCTGCATGCCCTTCATGCGGCTCGTGGTCTGCTGCGCGCCCGCGGGGGCCGAAGCCAGCGCGAGGCCGGCGGCAAGAGCGAAAAGGCTGGCGGCCCTGAGGGGGGAGAGACTGGCGAACATGGCGCTCTTACTTTTCTCGGTTGCGGATGGCGGCGGGATCGACGTCGACGACGACCTTGCCTTCAAAGACGACGGTCCGGCCTTTATCCGTCATTCGCAGCGACTGCGCAACAATGGATGCTTCCGGGGAACGAATGGAAACCGGCTCGTTCGTCTGCATGCTGCCGCCGTTGATATCGAGATGGGCGGAGCGGAAAGCGGCTTCGAGACCGGTGTTGAGCGTGATGGTGAAGGGCGCGACCATGTCGAGCAGGTTTTTGCCGCGGTCGTAGATGCCGGTTGCAGCTACCACTTCGGCAACCGTCGTCTCGTTGACCGGCATCTTCGCCTTGATGTTTTCAAGCGTGATGACGTCGGGCTGCTTCATGTCCTGAAGCGCCCGCTCGGCCTTCATCGAATAACTAATGCCAGCATCGTTGCGGCCCGAGATCGCCGGATTGCGCATGACGATCTTGCCGTCCTCGATGGAGGCGCTTTCGACCTGCAGATCCGCGGGAATCCAGGTGCGCACGATCGAGACGGCCACGAAGATAGCTCCGATGAAGACCGCTGCGATCGGCAAAGCGACCTTCAGGAAGCGCACGCGCGAAGAATGCCGCTTCGCGAGGCGATAGGCCTCGGCGGAAACATTCATGCCTGGTGCACCTGCCGGTGCCTCTGCCACGCTGTTGAGCATTCTGCCTGCTTGGTTCGAGCCGTCCGGCCTTCACTCGCGGAAGCGACGGGCCCAATGCATAACGGGGCCCATATGGCGATTATTCCTGAACAAACAATGGATGCGCAAGAAACTTCAGCGACGAATTGCCATTTGTGCCGGGAATGCCATATCGATAGGGCCTTCGGCAAGCCACGTTTCGCGGCAAGGGCCAGCATATTGAGGATAGGGAATGGATAACGCCACCATCGCCGACCGCCGGCAATTGCGCCGCAAGCTGACCTTTTGGCGCATCGCGGCTGTTGTCATCGCCCTTGCCGGGATATTCATCGCCGCAAGCTGGGGCCGCAAGGACATGGGCGCGATCGATCACATCGCCCGCGTCAAGATTTCCGGCATCATCCAGGACGATGCCGAGCTTCTTGAGCGGCTGGATGGCATCGCTAGGAACGACCGTGTGAAGGCGCTCGTCGTGACGATCTCCTCGCCCGGCGGCACGACCTATGGCGGCGAGGTCCTCTACAAGGCGCTGCGCAAGGTGGCGGAAAAGAAGCCCGTCGTCTCCGACGTGCGTACGCTCGCCGCTTCCGCCGGCTACATGATCGCGACGGCCGGCGACACGATCATCGCCGGCGAAAGCTCGATCACCGGCTCAATCGGCGTGCTCTTCCAATATCCGCAGATGAAGGACCTGATGGACAAGATCGGAGTGTCGCTGGAGGAGATCAAGTCCGCGCCGCTGAAGGCCGAACCCTCGCCCTTCCATCCGGCAAGCGAAGATGCCAAGGCGATGATTCGCGCCATGGTCATGGACAGCTACGACTGGTTTGTCGATCTCGTCGCCGAGCGCCGCAAGTTGCCACGCGCCGACGTGGTGCGTCTGGCCGACGGCAGCATCTTCACCGGCCGGCAGGCGCTGAAGAACAAGCTGGTCGACACGCTCGGCGGACCGGAGGCAATCCGCGCCTATCTCGACGGCCGCAAGGTGGCGGCGGACCTGCCCTTCGTCGATTATGAGGCGACCAACCAATCGGGTTTCCCCTTTCTTGGCGGCAGCAGCATGCGTGAATTTGCCCGCTCCGTCCTTGGCTTGCCCCTCGATCTTCAACCGGCGCTCGAAAAGCTGACGGGCGAAAAGTTGTTTCTTGACGGTCTGGTCTCGGTTTGGCAGGTTGATCGTGATTGAAAAACAAGAATTTTTGAGGGGGATACAGTGATCAAGTCGGAACTGGTTCAGATTGTCGCCGCGCGCAATCCCCACCTCTATCACCGCGACGTTGAGAACATCGTCAATGCGGTGCTCGACGAGATCACCGATGCACTGGCTGCCGGAAACCGCGTCGAGCTACGCGGCTTCGGCGCCTTCTCCGTCAAGAACCGCCCGTCGCGGTCCGGCCGCAACCCGCGCACTGGCGATGCCGTCTTCGTCGAGGAGAAGTGGGTTCCCTTCTTCAAGACCGGCAAGGAACTGCGCGAACGCCTCAATCCGGGCCAGGCCGACCAGGACGACTGAGGGCTTCGCGCCAGACAGGTGACGCCATGATCAAGAGAATAGTCAACGTCCTCGTGCTTCTGCCGATCGCCATCGTGCTGATCGTGCTGTCGGTGGCAAACCGTCAGGCGGTGACGCTGGCGCTCAATCCGTTTCGGCCGGAAGACAGCGTGCTGTCAGTGACCGCACCGTTCTTCGTCTATCTCTTCCTCGCCGTGATCTTCGGCCTGGTCGTCGGTTCGCTCGCCACCTGGTTTGCCCAGGGCAAGCACCGCAAGCGCGCGCGCATCGAAGCGGTCGAGGCCATGAAATGGCACTCGGAGGCGGAAAAGCACCGCACCCGCGCCGAGGTGATCGCCTCGCAGGCCGTCCTGCCGGCGAAATAAATCAGGGCGCGCCGTTCAGCCGCGCGCCGAAATCCGCGAAAAATTGGGTGGCGAGTTTCTTCGACGAGGAATCGATCAGCCGCGAGCCGAGCTGGGCGAGCTTGCCGCCGATTTGCGCCTTGACGTCATAAGCGAGGATCGTGCCGTCGCCGTCCTCGGTCAGCCGCACATCCGCGCCACCCTTGGCAAAGCCGGCAATGCCGCCCTTGCCCTCGCCCGAGATCGTGTAGCTCTCGGGCGGATTGAGGTTCGAGAGCGTCACTTCGCCGCTGAAGCTCGCGGAGACGGGGCCGATCTTGATCTTCACGGTGGCTTCCAGCTCCGTAGGCGATTTCATGGTCAGCGACTGACAGCCGGGAATACAGGCTTTCAGGATCTCCGGGTCGTTGAGCGCTGCCCAGACGGCGTCGCGCGGAGCGGCAATACGTTCTTCGCCGGTCATGTCCATGATCGATCCTCCCTTGGCGGTTCAAGTTATCGCAATCGGAAAGCGCTTTGCCAAGTGGGGGAGGGATGGTATGGGAGCCGCTTGTTTTCCGGCACTGCCGGCACCCATCCACCCGACGACGGACGACCTATCGTGAAGGACAGACCCCGCCGGCCGAAGAGCGGCCCCGCCGCGCCCGTGAAAGCCCGTACGCCTTCCAGCGCGCAGGCCTACAGACCGCCGGCCGCCAAAACGCCCGCCTCGAAGCCCGCTTGCAGCAAGGAGATGCGTCCAGCCCCCGAGCTGCCTGCCCGTCCCTTGATGCGCCGTGAGGGCGCAAAGCCGGCCGAACGCCTGCCGGTCATCCTGGAGACCGCCGGCTCCGACCAGTACCGCCTGATCGACAGCGGTGCCGGCGAGAAGCTGGAGCAATACGGCCCCTATCGCATCGTGCGCCCGGAGGCTCAGGCGCTCTGGCAGCGCAGCCTGCCGGACAGCATCTGGGACAAGGCCGACGCCCTCTTCACCGGTGACACCGACGAAGACGGCATGGGGCGCTGGAAATTCCCAAGGGCCGCCCTTGGCGAGACGTGGCCGATGCAGCTGCTCGGCGTCGATTTCCACGGCCGCTTCACCGCCTTTCGCCATGTCGGCGTCTTCCCCGAGCAGCTCGCCCACTGGAGCTGGATGAAGGAGAAGGTCGAGACGGCGGGCCGGCCGGTCAAGGTGCTGAACCTCTTCGGCTATACCGGCGTCGCCTCGCTGGTCGCGGCTTCCGCTGGCGCGGAAGTCACCCATGTCGACGCCTCGAAAAAGGCCATCGGCTGGGCGCGCGAAAACCAGACTTTGGGCCGCATGGACAAGCTGCCGATCCGCTGGATCTGCGAGGACGCGATGAAGTTCATCCAGCGCGAGGAGCGCCGCGGCAGCAAATATGACATCATCCTCACCGACCCGCCGAAATTCGGCCGCGGCCCGAACGGCGAGGTCTGGCATCTCTTCGATCATCTGCCGCTGATGCTCGACATCTGCCGCGAGATCCTGTCGCCCAAGGCCATCGGCCTCGTGCTGACGGCCTATTCGATCCGGGCGAGCTTCTATTCCATCCACGAGCTGATGCGCGAAACGATGCGCGGCGCCGGCGGCACGGTGGAATCGGGCGAACTCGTCATCCGCGAGACCGGCACGGACGGCAAGGAAGCCGGCCGCGCGCTCTCCACCTCCCTCTTCAGCCGATGGATCAGTGCATGAGCCAGGAACAACACGGGAGCCGCCGCGTCGGTCAGGTGAAAGAGGTCACGAGCCTTTCGAACCCTATCGTCAAGGACATCAAGGCGCTCGCCAACAAGAAGGACCGCGACGAGACGAAGAGTTTCATGGCCGAGGGCCTGAAGCTGGTCATCGACGCACTGGAACTCGGCTTCGAGATCAGGACGCTGGTCTATGCCAAGAACGTCAAGGACAAGCCGCAGGTCGTGCAATGCGCGACGAAGACGGTGGCGCGTGGTGGGCTGGTGCTTGAGGTCAGCGAAAAGGTGCTCGCCTCGATCACGCGACGCGACAACCCGCAGATGGTCGTCGGCATCTTCACGCAACGCTGGACGAACCTGCGCGATCTCAGGCCCGCAAGCGGCGAGACCTATGTGGCGCTCGACCGCGTGCGCGACCCCGGCAATCTCGGCACGATCATCCGCACGGCCGATGCGGCGGGCGCGAGCGGCGTCATCCTCGTCGGCGAGAGCACCGATCCCTTCTCGATGGAAACCGTGCGCGCCACCATGGGCTCGGTCTTCGCCGTGCCTTTGGTGAAGACCAGCGTGGCCGATTTCCTCGGCTGGAAGAAGGGCGCAGGCGTCTCCGTCGTCGCGACCCATCTCGCCGGCGCCGTCGATTACCGCACCATCGATTACAAGAAGAAACCCGTCGTGCTCCTGATGGGCAACGAACAGTCCGGCCTGCCGGAAGAGCTGGCCCGCGAGGCCGATGCGCTGGCCCGCATCCCTCAGGTCGGTCTGGCGGATTCGCTCAATCTCGCCATCGCCACGGGCGTCATGCTCTTCGAGGCGCGCCGTCATCTGCTGACGCTGGACGTGCGCGCATGAACGATCGCATTCCCCTTATGTCGCGGCCGCTGCCGGTCGTCGTCTTCATCCTGCTCGCTCTGCTTCTCGATCAGGCCGTGAAAGTCGCTGTCGAGATGTGGCTGCCGTTCCAGGAAGCGGTGCATGTCGTGCCGATGCTGGCGCTCTACCGCACCTACAATTACGGCGTCGCCTTCTCCATGCTGTCAGGCATGGAGGGCTGGTTCATCGTCACGCTCCGGCTCTTCGTTGTCGGCTTCGTCATCTGGCTGTGGCGCCAGACGCCGAAGCAGCGCGGCCTTGCCCATGCCGGCTATGCCTTCATCATCGCCGGCGCCTTCGGCAATCTCATCGACCGCGCGCTGTTCGGCTATGTCATCGACTATGTGCTGTTCTACACCGAAACTTGGTCGTTTGCCGTCTTCAATCTCGCCGACAGTTTCATCACTATCGGCGCCGGCCTCGTCATCCTCGACGAATTGCTTTTGCTGCGCCGCCGCGATCGCTAAGATTTTAGCGACTTGCTGAAGCCGATTTGAACGGTCCGCGTGATAAGCGGATCGTCATGAGCGAACCCGTCAAGCTACAGAACCGGCTCCAGGCCGAATTTGCCGAACCGCCGCGCCGTTCCACTCGCGCCCGGTCCGGGGAGGACGTGACCGTCTCCCCCGATGCGGAGGCCGATATCGTCGTGCCGCGCCCGGAGCCAGAAAGCCACGCGACGATCCGCAGCGTGATTGCGGGTGTCGGCTTGCTTTCAGCGGCCCTTGTGCTGGCGACCGGCATGATGACGGGCTTCTACATTGCTGCCGTCGCCTTGGGCTTCGCCGGCATCGCGGGGGCCGTGTTCCTCTACCGCACCCGACGCCCGGCCGCCGCCGAGACGGACCATGACCAGTCCTGGGAACGCAGCGAGACCTCGCAAATCCTCTCGGCCATTCATGACGTGCTCGGCGATATCGTCATGATGCGCGCGCTCGACGGCCGTATCCTGCGCGCCAATGCCGTGCTGTCCGATCTCACTGGCCTCACCGATATCCAAGGAAAGACTTGCGAGGCCATCGGGCTGACATTCCGTTCGCAGGCGATCGCTCATCGTTACGATGTCGACGTGAACGGCCCCGCCGGAAGGCGCATCTATTCCTGGCATGACGTCACCGTGCGCGATCCGTCGTCCGGCGATCTCGTCGTGCATTCCATCGCCCGGGACGTGACGGAAGAGCGCCGGGCGGAAGGCGAGCGGGAGCGCGCCCGCCAGCGTGCCGAGGAGGCGAGTGCCGCCAAATCCCGCCTGCTCGCCACCGTCAGCCACGAAATCCGCACGCCTCTGTCCGGCATTCTCGGCATGTCGCACCTCATCGGCCAGACGCGCCTGACGGCCGAGCAGAAGAACTACCTCGCCGGCATCCGCCAGTCCGGCCATGCGCTGGTGCAGCTCGTCGACGACCTGCTCGATTTTTCGACCATCGAGGCCGGCCGTTTCCAGCTGCGTCCGTCGGAAGAGCCGGTGCGGCCGATGCTGGAAAGCGTCGTCGAAATGCTGTCGCACCGCGCCCATGAAAAGGGCATCGAGATCGGCTCCTTCGTCTCGCCCGAAGTGCCGGGTCTCCTGACCTATGATGCGCCGCGCCTGCGCCAGGTGCTCTACAATGTCGTCGGCAATGCCGTGAAATTCACCCATACCGGCGGCGTTTCGCTGGAAACCACGCTGGAGCGCGGTGCCGTCGTCATCCGCGTCACCGATACCGGCCCCGGCATGAATGCCGAGGAACAGGCGCGAATCTTCGAGGAGTTCGAGCAGACCGGAAGTGTGGCCCAGCGTAGCGGCGGCACCGGCCTCGGCCTCGCCATCTCGGCCCGCATCCTCAACGAGGCCGGCGGTGCGCTGACGCTCGAAAGCACGCCCGGCAAGGGCTCGACCTTCACCATCCGCATGCCCGTCGATGTGAAGAAGATGCCCGGCGTCTCGCGCAAGGGCGTGCTGAAGGGCAGTCTCGTCTTCCTGTTCGCTCCTGCCGGCCCGGCCTCCAAGGCGCTGGTGCGTACCGTCGATGCGCTTGGCGGCACCTGCCATCTCGCCAGCTCCATCGACGAGGCTTTCGATCTGTTGCAGGGGCTTGCAGGCCGCAAGGCGGCGCTGACCGATATCATCGTGGATAACAGGCTTGCCGGCGCCTTCCGCCGCGAGCTCGCCGACCTCAACGTCATCAAGGACAGCCGCGCCCGCCGCATCTATCTCGTCAATCCGGAGGAGCGGACCGGCCGCGCCATCGGCAATGGCGAGGGCTACGATTCCTGGCTGATCCGGCCGCTGCGCGAGCGTTCGCTCGTTGAGGTGCTGCGCGGCCGCATGAAGGGCATCGAGGTGCGCGATGCGATCAACGACAACCGCCCGATCCTGAAGGACCTGCCGCTTGAGGCTGCTCCGACACCGGTTCCCGTGACCGGCGCGCGCATCCTGCTGGCCGAGGATGACCCGGTGAATGCCATGCTGGTGCGCTCGGTGCTGGAGCGGGCGGGCCATCAGGTGCGCCACGTGCCGGATTACCCGGCCCTCGTCTCCGCGCTTGCCGGCGCCACGGATGCCGGGCCGTTCGCGGCCGATCTCATCGTCACCGATCTTGGCATGCCCGGGGGCGACGGCAAGGAGATGATCGCCCGCATCGTGCAGCGTGACTACGGCAATGCCCGCGTGCCGGTCATCGTTCTCACCGCCGACAGCCGCGCCGGACTGGCCGAGGAACTGCTGGCCGTCGGTGCCGAGGCGGTGCTGGCCAAGCCCGCCGATCCGGTCCAGCTGATTGCCGAAATCGCTCGTCTCGGCCGTTCTGTGACAGTCTGATCTTCTCAAGCCGGACTTGCGTCATTATCTTGTTGCAGAATCGTGGTTAAACCTCACGAAGTTCCTGATAACGGGTATACTGCCATGACGCTCGACCTTGCCCAGACCATCGCCCCGGTGGAGATCGCCCAGAAGACCGCCCCGGTCGCGGGACGTTCGGGAACGGATGTGCTCGGCCGCATCGGCAATCTGGAAACCCGAATCGCCCGCTCTGTCTCCGAGATCGATGCTGCCCAGGCCGTGCGCTACCGCGTGTTCGCCGAAGAAATGAACGCCCGCCTGTCCTCCGACGCCGTGCGCCGCAAGCGCGACATCGACGCTTGGGATATGGTCTGTGATCACCTGCTGGTGCTCGACACCTCCATCGAGGGCGACGCGGAAGAGCAGATCGTCGGCACCTACCGCCTGCTGCGCCAGGATGTGGCGGCGGTTTCCGGCGGCTTCTATTCGCAGTCGGAATTCGACGTCGATGCGCTGATTGCCCAGCATCCGGAAAAGCGCTTCATGGAGCTCGGCCGCTCCTGCGTGCTGCCGGCCTACCGCACCAAACGCACGGTCGAGCTGCTCTGGCAGGGCAACTGGGCCTATGCGCTGAAGCACGGCATCGATGTGATGTTCGGCTGCGCCTCCTTCCATGGCATCGTGCCGGAGGAGCATGCGCTGGCGCTCTCCTTCCTGCATCACAATGTGCAGGCCAAGGACGAGTGGAGCGTTTCGGCCCGCCCGGAACTCTTCCGCACCATGGATCTGGTGCCGCCTGAGGGTATCGATGCCCGCAAGGCGCTCTCCGCCATGCCGCCGCTGATCAAGGGCTATCTGCGGCTTGGCGCGACCGTCGGCACCGGCGCTGTCGTCGATCATGGCTTCAACACGACGGACGTGCTGATCGTGCTGCCGATCGGCAAGATTTCCGGCCGCTACCTTAACTATTACGGCGCCGACGCGGGACGTTTCGCCAGCTAATTCTTTTGCATGAAGGTCAGCATAGCTTGATTTGACCGCCCGCTCCCGGCTTCCGGGGCGGGCGGTTTTTTGCCTGTCCAAAAGCTTCAGGGCCCTGCCGCGGCTGCGACAAGGCCCTGAACACGAGGCTGGAAGCGAAAAAATCAGCCGGAATTGTAGGCGGCAAGAGTCGCCATGTTGACGATGTCGCTGTCCTTGGCGCCCATCGATACGATCTGCACCGACTTGTCGAGGCCGACGAGCAGCGGGCCGATGACCGTGGAGCCGCCGAGTTCCTGCAGCATCTTGGTGGCAATCGACGCGGAATGGAACGCCGGCATGACAAGCACGTTGCCGGGGCCGGACAGGCGGCAGAACGGATATTGCTCCATGAGGCGCGGATTGAGCGCGACATCGGCCGCCATTTCGCCGTCATATTCGAAATCGACGCGGCGGCGGTCGAGGATCTTCACCGCTTCACGCACGCGCTCCGAACGTTCGCCCAAGGGATGGCCGAAGGTCGAATAGGCGAGCATCGCCACGCGCGGCTCATAGCCGAGACGGCGGGCGAGGCCGGCGGCTTCCTCCGCAATGTCGGCCAGTTCTTCAGACGACGGCATGTCATGCACGGCCGTATCGGCAACCAGCACCGCGCGGCCGCGGCAGAGCGCCAGCGACGCGCCGATGACCCGGTGGCCTGGCTTGGCATCGATGCAGCGGCGCACGTCTTCCAGTGCGGTGGAATAGTTGCGCGTCAGACCCGTCACCATGCCGTCGGCATCGCCGAGCGCCACCATGCAGGCCGCGAAATGGTTGCGGTCGTTGTGGATCAGGCGCTGGGCATCGCGGTAGAGGAAACCCTTTCGCTGCAGGCGGGCGTAGAGATAGTCGATATAGACGTTGTTGCGCTTGGAAATGCGGGCATTGACCAGCTCGATGCCAGGCCGGTCGAGGTCGATGCCGGCGCGTTCGGCCGTCTCGCGCATGTGCTCCTCGCGGCCAAGCAGGATGGCGGTGCCAAGCTGCTCGTTCACGTAGGAGATGGCGGCGCGCATCATCTGCTCTTCCTCGCCCTCGGCGAAGACCACGCGCTTCGGCTGGCGGCGCACGCGGGCATAGATCTGCTGCAGCGTCGAGGCGATCGGGTCGCGGCGGGCACGCAGGTCGCGGGCATAGGCGTCGAGATCGGCAATGTCCTTGCGTGCGACGCCCGTCTCCATCGCCGCCTTGGCGACGGCGACCGGAATGGCCGAGATGAGGCGCGGATCGAACGGCACGGGGATGATGTACTGCGCGCCGAAACGCGGGCGAACGCCCTGATAGGCGGCGGCGACATCGTCGGGCACGTCTTCCTTGGCGAGCTTGGCGAGCGCCTCGGCTGCGGCGATCTTCATCGCGTCGTTGATGGTGGAGGCGCGAACGTCGAGCGCGCCGCGGAAAATATAGGGGAAGCCGAGCACGTTGTTGACCTGGTTCGGATAGTCCGAACGGCCGGTCGCGACGATGGCGTCGTCACGGATGCGGGCGACTTCTTCCGGCGTGATTTCCGGATCCGGATTGGCCATGGCGAAGATGATCGGGCGCGGCGCCATCGAGCGGATCATCTCTTCGGAGAAGGCGCCCTTGGCAGAGAGGCCGAACACGACGTCGGCGCCGACCATGGCTTCCGCGAGCGAGCGGCGGTCGGTCTTGACGGCATGCGCCGATTTCCACTGGTTCATGCCGTCTTCGCGGCCCTGGTAGATGACGCCCTTGGTATCGCAGAGGATGACGTTGTCGGGCGCAAAACCCATCGACTTGATGAGTTCGATACAGGCGATGGCGGCGGCACCCGCGCCGTTGCAGACGAGCTTGGTCGTCTTGAAGTCACGGCCGGTCAGCGCCAGCGCGTTGATGAGGCCGGCGGCGGCGATGATGGCGGTGCCGTGCTGATCGTCGTGAAAGACCGGGATGTCCATCAATTCGCGCAGGCGTTGCTCGATGATAAAACAGTCGGGCGCCTTGATGTCTTCGAGATTGATGCCGCCGAAGGAGGGGCCGAGATACCGCACGCAGTTGATGAATTCGTCGACATTTTCCGTATCGACTTCGAGGTCGATGGAATCGACGTCGGCGAAGCGCTTGAAGAGGACGGACTTGCCTTCCATCACCGGCTTGGAGGCGAGAGCGCCGAGATTGCCGAGACCGAGAATGGCGGTGCCGTTCGAGATGACGGCGACCATGTTGCCGCGCGTCGTGTAGTCATAGGCGGTTGCCGGGTCCTCGGCGATGGCCTTGACGGGCACGGCCACACCCGGCGAGTAGGCGAGCGACAGATCGCGCTGCGTGGCCATCGGCTTGGTCGGCGTGATCTCAAGCTTGCCGGGACGGCCGTTGGCGTGGAAATCCAGCGCTTCCTTATCCGTAACGGTTGCCCTCTGGCGATCGGTTTTGTCGGTTCCCGGCATATTCCCCCCTTCACACTCTTGTGGGCGATAGGCCCATAGCTGCGGACAGCTGTTGTTTTCTATATCGCCGCGTGGCTAGGGTGACACCTCTTTTCTGGGAAGAACAGACCCCTCGTTTTAGAAGAAACAGAATCTCCGTGAACGATCAGATCGTGCGCCAGACCGATATCCTTTCGACAGCAGAGCTTGCCAGTGACGAAAGCCGCGCCACGGCGACGCCGATGATGGAGCAATATATCGAGATCAAGGCGAACAATCCCGACAGCATGCTGTTCTACCGCATGGGGGATTTCTACGAGCTGTTCTTCCAGGATGCCGTGGATGCCGCGCGCGCGCTCGGTATCACACTGACAAAGCGCGGCCAGCATATGGGCCTCGATATTCCCATGTGCGGCGTGCCGGTGCATGCGGCGGATGACTATCTGCAGCGGCTGATTTCCGTCGGCTTTCGCGTCGCCGTCTGCGAGCAGGTGGAGGACCCGGCCGAGGCGAAGAAACGCGGCTCCAAGTCCGTGGTGCGGCGCGATGTCGTGCGCCTGGTCACGCCCGGCACGCTGACCGAGGAAAAGCTGCTTTCGCCCTCGGATGCCAACTATCTGATGGCCGTTTCGCGTATTCGCGGCGGGGCCGAGCCGTCGATGGCGCTCGCGTGGATCGACATTTCCACCGGCATTTTTCGTCTGTCGGAGACCGCGCAAAGCCAGCTTCTCGCCGATATCCTGCGCATCGAGCCGCGCGAGCTGATCGTGCCGGATACGCTGTTCTACGATCCGGAATTCCGCCCTGTACTCGATGTGCTCGGCCGCGTCGCCGTGCCCCAGCCGTCCGTGCTGTTCGACAGCGCGACGGCGGAGGGCCGCATCGCCCGCTATTTTGGCGTCTCGACGCTCGACGGTTTCGGCAGCTTTTCACGCGCCGAGTTCGCGGCGGCCTCCGCGGCAATCGCCTATGTCGAAAAAACCCAGATCGCCGAACGCCCGCCGCTCGGCCGGCCGGAGCGCGAAAGCTCGGCCTCGACGCTGTTCATCGATCCGGCGACCCGCGCCAATCTCGAACTGGTGCGCACCCAGTCGGGCGAGCGCAGCGGCACCTTGCTGAAGGCGATCGACCGCACCGTCACGAGCGGCGGCGCGCGGCTGCTCGCCGAACGCCTGATGTCGCCGCTGACCGATCCCGAGGCGATCAACGCCCGCCTCGACTCGATCTCGACACTGGCCGACCGGCCGTCGTTCTGCGAGGATCTACGCCGGGCGCTGAAACGTCTGCCTGATATGCCGCGCGCCTTGTCGCGCATCGCGCTCGGCCGCGGCGGCCCGCGCGATCTCGGCGCCATCCTGCAGGGCCTTTCAGCCTCCGCCGAGATCGCGGCGCTGATGGGTGGCGAAAATCTCGAAGGCGAGCTTGCGAGCGCCCGCGCGGCCATCGCCGCGCTCCCCGTCGATCTCGCGCACCGCCTGTCCTTCATGCTGGCCGACGAGCTGCCGCTCCTGAAGCGCGACGGTGGTTTCATCCGCGCGGCGGCGGATGCGGAGCTGGACGAGGTGCGGGCGCTGCGCGACCAGTCCCGCCGCGTCATCGCCGGCCTGCAGCTGCAATATGCGGAAGAAACCGGCGTCAAGTCTCTGAAGATCAAGCACAACAACGTGCTCGGCTATTTCATCGAGGTCTCCGCCGGCAATGCCTCGGCGCTCACGGATGGGGACGAGGCGAAAGCCCGCTTCATCCACCGCCAGACCATGGCGGGCGCCATGCGCTTCACGACCACGGTGCTGTCGGAACTCGAAACCAAGATCGCCAATGCCGCCGACCGTGCGCTCGCCATCGAGCTTGCGGCCTTCGACGGTCTGGTCGAAGCCGTTGTCTCGGAAGCGGAAGCCATCAAGGCGGCCGCCCGCGCGCTCGGCGTCGTCGATGTCTCGGTTGGTCTTGCGGCGCTTGCCGAAGAGCAGGCCTATTGCCGCCCAGTCGTCGACAATTCGACGATGTTCGCCATCGTCGGCGGCCGCCATCCGGTCGTCGAGCAGGCGCTGCGCCGCCAGAACGCTGCGGCCTTCGTCGCCAATTCCTGCGATCTGTCGCCGACGGACAGCAAGGGCTACGGAGCGATCTGGTTGCTCACCGGCCCGAATATGGGCGGTAAATCGACCTTCCTGCGCCAGAACGCGCTCATCGCCATTCTGGCGCAGATGGGGTCCTATGTGCCGGCCGAAAGCGCCCATATCGGCATCGTCGACCGTCTCTTCTCGCGCGTCGGCGCGTCCGACGATCTGGCACGCGGCCGCTCGACCTTCATGGTCGAAATGGTCGAAACGGCGGCGATCCTCAACCAGGCAACCGAGCGTTCGCTCGTCATTCTCGACGAGATCGGCCGGGGCACCGCAACCTTCGACGGCCTGTCCATCGCCTGGGCCTCCGTCGAGCACCTGCACGAGGGCAACCGCTGCCGTGGTCTCTTCGCCACGCATTTCCACGAGTTGACGGTGTTGTCCGAAAAGCTTGGCCGCCTGTCCAACGCCACGATGCGCGTCAAGGAATGGGACGGTGATGTGATCTTCCTGCACGAGGTTGGCCCCGGTGCGGCGGATCGTTCCTACGGTATCCAGGTCGCACGCCTTGCGGGCCTGCCGGCCTCCGTGGTGGCGCGGGCGAAGGATGTGCTTGCCAAGCTCGAGGATGCCGACCGCAAGAACCCGGCAAGCCAGCTCATCGACGATCTGCCGCTGTTCCAGGTCGCGGTGCGCCGCGAGGAAGCCAAGCGCGACGCCGGCCCATCGAAGATCGAGACGCTCGTGAAGGACCTCAATCCCGACGACATGACGCCGCGCGAGGCGCTGGATGCGCTCTATGCGCTGAAGAAAGAACTTGGCAATCGGTAACGGCTAGAATCATTGTCCTCGCATGCCGAAAGGGTCTATAGGCATGCGAACCTTACGGGCGATGGACGAGAAGCAGGACTCAAGGCCGGCATCTGATGGAACACAAGCTCTTGGCACCGGCTGAGTCCGGCCTTCTCGACGTGCCGGCGCTGCGCGCCAGATGCGAATTCATCGCCAGCACCAATGCCGAATATCGCGATCGCATGCGCGGTGCACTGCTCGCCGAGTTCAAGGCGGCCAATGCCGCCGGCCGCGCCCGCGCCCGCGAACTGCTTTTCGTGGACGGCAGCGGCCTGCAATGCGCCGCGCGCATTTCCTGGCTGCAGGACCAGCTGATCTCCGTGCTACATGACTTTGCGCTGAACCACGTCTTCAGCGCCGGCCAGGCGCCGCCCGCCGCCCGCATCACGGTGACGGCCGTCGGCGGCTATGGCCGCGGCACGCTGGCGCCGGGCTCGGATATCGACCTGCTTTTCCTCCTGCCGGCCAAGCCCGCCGCCTGGAGCGAGCCGGCCATCGAGTTCATGCTCTATATCCTGTGGGACCTCGGCTTCAAGGTCGGCCATGCCACCCGCAATATCGAGGAATGCATCCAGCTTTCGAAGGGCGACATGACGATCCGCACGGCGATCCTCGAAGCCCGCTACATCTGCGGATCGGCCTCGCTGTTCGAGGAACTGGCGGTGCGCTTCGACCGCGAGATCGTGCGCGGCACCGGCCCGGAATTCATCGCGGCAAAGCTTGCCGAGCGCGACGAGCGCCACCGCAAGGCCGGCGACACGCGCTACCTCGTCGAGCCGAACGTCAAGGAAGGCAAGGGCGGTCTGCGCGACCTGCACACGCTGTTCTGGATCGCCAAATATTTCTACCACATCAAGGACCCGGCCGAGCTGGTGAAGCTCGGCGTGCTCTCCAGGCAGGAATACAAGCTCTTCCAGAAGGCGGACGATTTTCTCTGGGCGGTGCGCTGCCACATGCATTTCCTGACCGGCAAGGCGGAAGAGCGGCTGTCCTTCGACATCCAGCGTGAGATCGCCGAATGCCTGGGCTACCAGCCGCATCCGGGTCTTTCCGCCGTCGAGCGCTTCATGAAGCACTATTTCCTCGTGGCGAAGGATGTCGGCGACCTCACACGCATCTTCTGCGCCACGCTGGAGGACCAGCAGGCCAAGGAAGCGCCCGGCATCACCGCGGTCATCAGCCGCTTCACCCGCCGCACGCGCAAAATTGCGGGAACGCTGGATTTTCTGGAAGACCGCGGCCGCATCACCATCGCCGATCCCGAGGTCTTCAAGCGCGATCCGGTCAATATCATCAGGCTCTTCCATATCGCCGATCTCAACGGCCTGGAATTCCACCCGGACGCGCTGAAGCTGGTGACGCGATCGCTCGGGCTGATCAACGGCGCGGTGCGTGAGAATGACGAGGCCAACCGCCTCTTTCTGTCGATCCTCACCTCGCCGCGCGATCCCGCCCTTCTCTTGCGCCGCATGAACGAGGCCGGGGTGCTCGGCAGGTTCATCCCGGAATTTGGCAAGATCGTCGCGATGATGCAGTTCAACATGTATCATCACTACACGGTCGACGAGCACCTGATCCGCTCCGTCGGCGTTCTCGCCAATATCGACCAGGGGCGCGAGAAAGAGGCGCATCCGCTGAGCTATCAGGTGATGCCCTCGATCGAGGACAAGATCCCGCTCTACGTCGCTGTTCTGCTGCACGACGTCGCCAAGGGCCGCCCGGAGGACCATTCGGAGGCCGGCGCCAAGGTCGCCCGCAAGCTTTGCCCGCGCTTCGGCCTGACCCCGAAGCAGACGGAGCTGGTCGTCTGGCTGATCGAGGAACATCTGACCATGTCGATGGTCGCGCAGACCCGCGACCTCAACGACCGCAAGACCATCGTCGACTTCGCCGAGAAGGTGCAGTCGATGGAGCGGCTGAAAATGCTTTTGGTGCTGACCGTCTGCGATATCCGCGCCGTTGGCCCCGGCGTGTGGAACGGCTGGAAGGGCCAGCTTCTGCGCACCCTGTATTATGAAACGGAACTGCTGATCTCCGGCGGCTTCTCCGAGCTGTCGCGCAAGGAGCGTGCTCAGGCGGCGCGGCAGATCCTGTCGGATACGCTGCCGGCCGACTGGAGCCAGAAGGACCGCAAGACCTATACCAAGCTGCACTACGATCCCTACCTGCTGACGGTGTCGCTGGAGGATCAGGTGCGCCATGCCGCCTTCATCCGCGAGACCGATAAGGCGGGGCATACGCTGGCGACCATGGTGCGCACGCATTCCTTCCACGCCATCACCGAAATCACCGTGCTCTCGCCCGACCATCCGCGCCTGCTGACGGTGATTGCCGGCGCCTGTGCCGCGGCCGGCGCCAACATCGTCGATGCGCAAATCTTCACGACCTCGGACGGAAGGGCGCTCGACACGATCCTCGTCAACCGCGAATTCCTCAACGATGCCGACGAGACGCGCCGCGGCGGCACGATCGGGCGCATGATCGAGGACGTGCTGTCGGGCCGCAAGCGCCTGCCCGAGGTGATCGCGACGCGCACCAAAAGCCGCAAGCGCAGCCGTACCTTCACCGTCTCGCCGGCCGTCACCATTTCCAACACGCTGTCGAACAAGTTCACCGTCATCGAGATCGAGTGCCTCGACCGTCCGGGCCTGCTGTCCGAGGTCACAGCCGTGTTGTCCGATCTCTCGCTCGACATCGCCTCGGCGCATATCACCACCTTCGGCGAGAAGGTCATCGATACCTTCTACGTTACCGACCTCGTCGGCCAGAAGGTCACCAATGAGAACCGGCACGCCAATATCGTCGCCCGGCTGAAGGCCGTGATGGCCGATGAAGTGGACGAGCTGCGCGACCGCATGCCGTCCGGCATGATCGCGCCGGTTCCCGCCACACCGAAAAGGGTCAAGGCACAACAATGAGTCTGGTGAAAAAATTCGCGACGGTGGGCGGCGCGACGCTCGGCAGCCGCGTGCTCGGTTTTGCGCGCGAGACGCTGATGGCGGCCGCCCTCGGCACAGGCCCGATGGCCGACGCCTTCTACGCCGCCTTCCGCTTCCCCAACCTGTTCCGTCGCCTCTTTGCTGAGGGCGCCTTCAACGCCGCCTTCGTGCCGCTCTTCGCCAAGGAGATCGAGGCGGGCGGTCTCGACGGTGCCAAGCGCTTTTCCGAAGAGGTTTTCGGCGTCCTGTTCTCGGTTCTCCTGATGCTGACCATCGCGATGGAGCTGCTCATGCCGCTCATCGTCGCCTGGGTCATCGCACCGGGCTTCGTGGACGATGCCGAAAAGTTCGACGTGACGGTCAAGCTCGCCGTCGTCATGTTCCCCTATCTTATGTGCATGTCGCTGACGGCGATGCTGTCGGGCATGTTGAACTCGCTGCACCACTATTTCGCCGCCGCCGTCGCGCCGGTCTTCCTCAATGTCGTGCTGATCGGCGCGCTGGGTTACGGCCTCTGGGAAGGCGCATCGCCGCTCCAGGTGGCCTGGTATCTCTCCTGGGGCGTGCTGGCCGCCGGCCTCTTGCAGATGGCCGTGCTCTATGCCGGCGTGCGCCAGGCCGGCATGAAGATCGGCTTTCGCCGCCCGCGCATGACGCCGAACGTCAAGCGTCTGCTCTGGCTTGCCTTCCCAGCGGCCATTACCGGCGGCATCACCCAGATCAACCAGTTGATCGGCCAGATGATCGCCTCCACCAAGGACGGCGCGATCTCCGCCCTGCAATATGCCGACCGCGTCTATCAGCTGCCGCTCGGCGTCGTCGGCATCGCCGTCGGCGTGGTGCTCCTGCCGGAACTGGCGCGCGCGCTGAAGGGTGGCCATGAGCGCGAGGCCGGCAACCTGCAGAACCGCTCGATGGAATTCGTACTGTTCTTGACGCTGCCGGCCGCAGGCGCCCTCTGGGTCATCTCCGATGAGATCGTGCGCGTGCTCTACGAGCGCGGCGCCTTCAGCCCGGAAACCACCTCCGTGGTCGCCGGCACGCTCGCCATCTACGGCCTCGGCCTGCCGGGCTTCGTGATGATCAAGGCGCTCAATCCCGGCTTTTTCGCCCGCGAGGACACCAAGACGCCGATGCGCATCACCATGCTGTCGGTCGTCATCAACTGCATCCTTGCCGTCTCGCTCTTCCCGCTGTTTTACGAGCGCGGCATCGCGACGGCCGAAACCGTCTCCGGCTGGATCACTGCGCTGCTGCTCTTCGTGACGCTGGTGCGCCGCGGTCACTGGCCGCTGGAAAGGGCGCTCGCCTGGCGCGTCGCGCGGCTCTTGATCGCCACGGTCGTCATGGCCGTCTCGCTGGAATATGCCTCGGGCTATCTCGCGCACCGTCTGGCGCCCACCTCCCCGCTCTTCGAACAGCTGTCGGCGCTCGGTCTGCTGATCGGCCTTGCCATGGTGGTCTATTTCTCCGTCGCCTTCCTGATCGGCGGCGCCGATCTCGGCATGCTCCGGCGCAACCTGAAGCGCGGCCGCGGTAAGCCGCCGCCATCGGACCCGGCCACTTGATCGCCGCCCCGGCGGCGTGCATAAGCGCGTCCTATCGTTTTCCCTAGAACAGGATCAGGCCCTCCACCCGCCTGAAGGAACACCGCCATGAGCGCATTCAAGCCTCTCGTCTTCTCCGGCGTCCAGCCGACCGGCAATCTCCACCTCGGCAACTATCTCGGCGCGATCCGCAAGTTCGTCGCGCTGCAGGCCGACAATGACTGCATCTATTGCGTCGTCGACCTGCATGCGCTGACCGCGCAGCTGGTGCACGAGGACATGCGCAACCAGATCCGCTCGATCGCCGCGGCCTTCATCGCCTCCGGCATCGATCCGAAGAAGCACATCGTCTTCAACCAGTCCGCCGTGCCGCAGCATTCGGAACTCGCCTGGATATTCAACTGCGTCGCGCGCATCGGCTGGATGGAGCGCATGACCCAGTTCAAGGATAAGACCGGCGGCAAGAATGCCGAGCAGGTCTCGCTCGGCCTGCTCGCCTATCCGAGCCTGATGGCCGCCGACATCCTCGTCTATCGCGCGACGCATGTGCCCGTCGGTGACGACCAGAAGCAGCATCTCGAACTGACCCGCGACATCGCGCAGAAGTTCAACATCGACTTTGGCAATCACATCCGCAACGCCGGCACAGGCGTCGACATCGTCGTTGGCGAAGAGCCGGTTCACGCCTATTTCCCGATGGTCGAGCCGCTGATCGGCGGCCCGGCGCCGCGCGTCATGTCGCTGCGCGACGGCACGAAGAAGATGTCGAAATCGGACGCGTCCGATCTCTCGCGCATCAACCTGCTCGACGATGCCGATACGATCTCCAAGAAGATCCGCAAGGCCAAGACCGATCCGGACGCGTTGCCGAGCGAAGTCGAGGGCCTGAAGGGCCGCCCGGAAGCCGAAAACCTCGTCGGCATCTATGCCGCGCTGTCGGACAAGACCAAGGCGGAAGTGCTTTCGGAATTCGGCGGTCAGCAGTTCTCGGCCTTCAAGCCGGCGCTGGTCGATCTCTCGGTCAACGTTCTCTCGCCCATCACCAACGAGATGCGCCGCCTGATGGACGACACAACCCATATCGACGCGATCCTCAGGGACGGCGGCGAAAGGGCACGGGCGCGGGCTGAAAAAACCATGAAGGAAGTCCGCGACATCATCGGTTTTGTGCAGTAAGGTCGCCTCGAAACGTCTTTGAGAGAAGGGGGCCGTATGGTTTCTCGACGACTTTCCCGTATGGAAGGCCACCGCCGGAAATTTCTGGCTGTTATCGACGACACGCCGGAATGCCAGCGCGCCGTTCACTATGCGGGGATGCGGGCGAAGAATTCCAACGGCGCCGTCGTGCTGCTCTATGTGATCGCCAATGGCGATTTCCAGCAATGGCTGGGGGTCGAGGAGATTATGCGGGCGGAAGCGCGCGACGAGGCGGAAGCCGTGCTCGCCAAGGCGGGGCAGGCGCTACGTGAAGCGATCGGCATCGAGCCGGAAACGGTGATCCGCGAGGGTGTCGCCTCCGAGGCGATCAACGAGTTGATCGAGGAGGACCGCGATATCGCGATTCTCGTTCTGGCGGCCGGTTCGGCCAAGGAAGGGCCGGGGCCGCTGGTCAGTTCGCTCGCCAGCCGCGCCCAGGCCTTCCCGATCCCCGTCACGGTGATCCCGGACCAGCTGAGCGACGAGGAACTGGACGCGCTGAGCTGACACTGCGGTCTTGAAGAGCGGCAGCAAAACGCCTATCTTCTTTTGAATTATTCTAAGATTTTGGCCAAGAAGACGCCTGGCCGGACGGAGACGACCATGTTCATCCAGACCGAATCGACGCCGAACCCGTCGACCCTGAAGTTCCTGCCCGGCAAGGTCGTGCTGGAAACCGGTACGGCCGAGTTCCGCGACGAGACGGAAGCGCGTGCCGCTTCGCCGCTTGCCGCCCGCCTGTTCGGCGTTCCCGGCGTCACCGGCGTGTTCCTCGGCTATGATTTCATCACCGTCACCAAGGACAATGCCGACTGGCAGCACATGAAGCCGGCCATCCTCGGCAACATCATGGAACACTTCATGTCGGGCCAGCCGATCCTCGCCAGCGGCGCCTTCGGTGGCAGCGACGAGGACGAGGGCGAGTTCTTCGAAGCGGGCGACGAGACGATCGTCGCCACCATCAAGGAACTGCTCGACACGCGCGTGCGCCCGGCCGTGGCGCAGGACGGCGGCGACATCACCTTCAAGGGGTTCCGCGACGGTGTCGTCTATCTCAACATGAAAGGCGCCTGCTCCGGCTGCCCGTCCTCTACGGCTACGCTGAAGCACGGCGTGCAGAACCTTCTTCGCCATTTCGTACCGGAAGTGCAGGAAGTTGAAGCCGTCGCATAAGGCCCGCTCCGCCTGCCGCAGGTGCCCAGTATGATCGTCCTTGCGATCGATACGGCGGGCACCGGCTGTTCGGCTGCTCTTTATGATTCCAATCGGGATATCGTGCTCGGCGCTGCCGGCGAGGATATCGGCCGCGGCCATGCCGAGCGGCTGATGGAATTCGTCGACGGCGCGCTCGCCGCCGCCGGTCTTGATCTTCCCGCAATCGACCGCATCGCCGTCACCATTGGTCCTGGCTCCTTCACCGGCATCCGCGTCGGCGTCGCGGCCGCGCGCGGTCTGGCGCTGGCGCTCGGCATTCCCGCCGTCGGTGTCAGCACGCTCTCGGCGCTGGCTGCCGGCCGCAACGGCCCGCTGCTGGTGGCGATCGATGCCAAGCGCGATGAGGTCTATTGGCAGGCCTTCGCCGCCGATGGCAGCGAGGCCACGTCGCCGGCCATCGCCACCGTTGAAGAGGCGCGCGCCATCGCGCAGGCGCATGATGGCGACATTGCCGGCTCGGCTTCGGCCCTGCTGCGCGAGGGGGCGGCAGTGGAGACGGACGGGGTCGATATCGCGACCGTTGCCCGCATTGGCACCCACCTCGATCCGCAAAAACATCTGCCGAAGCCGCTCTATCTGCGCGGTCCCGATGCCAAGCCGCAGGCGGGTTTCGCGATCCGCCGAGCCTGATGCCATGTCCCTGACCGACTATTTCACCCGCAAGCCCGTTTTCGAAATTTTTCCGCTGGAGGCTGCCGATGCCGGTCTGGCCGCGGCGCTGCACCAGTTGCGTTTTCCCCAGCCGTGGAATGACGATGAATTCCATTCCCTGCTGTTGCAGGAGCCGGTTTTCGGCTTTCTGGCACTGAAGCAGAGCGTGCCTGGCCGCACCGCCGGCGGCTTTGTTTTGGCGCGCGCGGCGGCCGGCGAGGCGGAAATCCTGACGATCAGCGTCGATTCGCGCTTTGGCCGGTCGGGCCTCGGCTGGCGGCTGATGCTGGCCGCGCTGCGCGAGGCGAAAATGCGCGGCGCCGAGGATATTTTCCTCGAGGTCGATGAGGTCAACCATGCCGCGCGCGGTCTCTATGGCAAGCTCGGCTTCACCAAGGCCGGTGAGCGCAAAGCCTATTATGCCGCTGCCGATGGCAGCCGCTCCGCGGCGCTTGTCATGCGGCGCGATCTTCGCTAGTCCCCTATCAGGGGGCGACAAGAGAAGGGCAGACGGGATGGCGGACGCGGAAAAATCGCTGGAAGAGCTGTGTGTCGAGCGCGGTATGCGCATGACCGAGCAGCGCCGCGTGATCGCGCGCGTGCTCGAATCCTCCGCCGATCATCCCGATGTCGAAGAACTCTACCGCCGTTCCTCGGCCGTCGATTCGCGCATTTCCATATCCACCGTCTATCGCACCGTCAAACTCTTCGAGGATGCCGGTATTATCGAGCGCCACGATTTCCGCGACGGCCGCTCGCGTTACGAGACGGTGCCGGATGAGCATCACGACCACCTGATCGACCTGAAACACGGGCAGGTCATCGAGTTCCATTCGCCCGAGATCGAGGCCCTGCAGGAGCGCATCGCGCGCGAGCACGGTTTCAAGCTCGTCGGTCACAGGCTGGAGCTTTACGGCATTCCCCTCAAGGAGGGCGAGTGAGGCGCATCGCCACTCTCCCCCTGATCATGGACCGGTGAGCGCTTGATCACCTGGCTGCGCATTGCCATCGCCCTTGCCGTGCTTGTCACGGTCACGCTCGTCCTGCTGCCGATTCAGCTCGTCGGCCTGCGTTTCAACCTGAAGATCCGCCGCCGCCTGCCGCGCCTCTGGCATCGTGTCGCCTGCTGGGCGCTGGGCCTGCGCGTGCGCGTGCATGGCGTGCTTGAGCCGAAGCGACCGCTGCTGCTTGCCGCCAACCACGCCTCCTGGAAGGACATCCTGGTGCTCGGCTCGGTGGCCGACGTCGCCTATATCGCCAAGGCGGAGGTGCGCGGCTGGCCGATCTTCGGCCTGCTCGCCCGCCTCCAGGCGACGATCTTCGTCGAGCGCGAGCAGCGCCAGAAGACGGGCGATCAGGTGAACGAGATCGCCGAGCGCCTTACGGCCGGCGAGATCATCGTGCTCTTCCCGGAGGGCACGACCTCCGACGGTAACCGACTGATGGAAGTCAAGACCTCGCTCTTCGGCGCCGCGGCCTCGGCCGTGCCGCATGCGCCTGATGGCGTCGTCTTTATTCAGCCGGTCTCGATTGCCTATACGGGCGTGCACGGGATGGCGATGGGCCGCTTCCACCGGCCGCTCGCCGCCTGGCCGGGCGATATCGCGCTCGGGCCGCATCTGCTGGGCGTGATGCGCGAGGGTGCGGTCGACGTGGATGTCGATTTCGGCGAGCGGGTGGACTATTCGCGAGCCAGCAACCGCAAGCAGGTAAGCCGCGAAGTCGAGACGCGCATTCGCGCCATGCTGGGCGCAAGGCTGCGCGGCAGATAAAGCTTCAAATTCCGGCATATTTCCACTATGGAAGCGGCCATGAGCGAACAGTCCCTTACATTGCCCGAGGCCTCCGCGGCCACGCCGAACACGCGAAAAGTCTTCGTGAAGACCTATGGCTGTCAGATGAACGTCTATGATAGCGAGCGCATGACGGATGCGCTGTCGAAGGATGGTTATCAGGCGACGGACGTGCTGGAGGAGGCCGACCTCGTTCTCCTCAACACCTGCCATATCCGCGAAAAGGCCGCCGAAAAGGTTTATTCCGAGCTTGGCCGCCTGCGCGACATGAAGAGGGCCCGCGCCAAGGACGGACGCGATATGGTGATCGGCGTTACCGGCTGTGTCGCCCAGGCCGAGGGCAAGGAAATCCTGCGCCGTGCACCGGCCGTCGACCTCGTCGTTGGCCCTCAGACCTATCACCGCCTGCCGGAGGCGCTGCGCCGGGCCAAGGGCGGCGAGCGTGTTGTCGAGACGGATTATGCGATCGAGGACAAGTTCGAGCATCTTCCCGCGCCGGAAAAGGCCAAGACGCGTGCTCGCGGCGTCACCGCGTTCCTCACCGTGCAGGAAGGCTGCGACAAGTTCTGCACCTTCTGCGTTGTGCCCTATACGCGCGGCTCGGAAGTCTCCCGTCCCGTTGCGCAGATCGTCACCGAGGCCGAGCGTCTCGTCGAAGGCGGCGTGCGCGAAATCACGCTGCTCGGCCAGAACGTCAATGCCTGGCATGGCCTTGGTCCCGATGGTGCCGAATGGAGCCTCGGCGATCTGCTCTGTCGCCTTGCGGAAATCGAAGGCCTCGCGCGCCTGCGCTACACCACGAGCCATCCGCGCGACATGGACGACCGGCTGATCGCGGCGCATCGCGACCTGCCCAAGCTGATGCCCTACCTGCATCTGCCGGTGCAGTCGGGTTCGGATCGCATCCTCAAGGCCATGAACCGGCGCCACACGGCGGCCGAATATATCGCGCTGATCGCGCGCATCCGCGCCGTCCAGCCGGACCTCGCGATCTCGGGCGATTTCATCGTCGGCTTCCCCGGCGAGACCGACCAGGACTTCGAAGATACGATGCGCCTCATTGAGGCGGTGGGTTATGCACAGGCATTTTCCTTCAAATATTCCATCCGCCCCGGCACGCCCGGCGCGGAGATGGACGGTCATGTCGCGGAAGACGTGAAGGCCGAACGCCTTGAAAAATTGCAGGCTTTGCTGTTTCGCCAGCAGCGCGACTTCGCCGCCGGCTGCATCGGCAAGGAAATCGATCTGCTTCTGGAAAAGCCCGGCCGCATGCCCGGCCAGCTCGTCGGCCGCTCGCCCTGGCTTCAGCCCGTGAATGTTGATGCAAAAACGTCGGAAATCGGTGACATTATAAGAGTACGAATCACCGATGCCGGGCCCAACAGCCTCTTCGCAGAAGCGATCGGGTGACGGGCGGATCGCAAGGAGCTTGACCGCTTGAACGGACACGAACTGATGACGTCCTCGCCGCGCCAGTCGAAGAACCAGACCGACGTAAATCAATTCGTGCTCACGTTCGAAAACAATCGATACGCAAGCGAGCTTTTCGGTCAGTTCGACCAGCATCTGAAGCTGCTCGAACAGCGCCTCCATATCGATGCGCGCGCCCGCGGCAATTCCGTTTCCATCTCCGGTGATGTCGTCGCGACAAGCCAGGCCCGTCGGGCGCTGGATTATCTTTATGACCGTCTCCAGAAGGGCGGCTCGATCGAGCTGTCCGACGTTGAGGGCGCCATCCGCATGGCGATTGCCGCCGACGATCAGCTGTCGCTGCCGACCATGGAGCGCAAGGCCAAGCTCTCCATGTCGCAAATCTCCACCCGCAAGAAGACGATCGCCGCCCGCACGCCGACGCAGGATACGTATATCCGCGCGCTGGAGCGGTCCGAGCTCGTCTTCGGCGTCGGCCCGGCCGGCACGGGCAAGACCTATCTCGCGGTCGCCTATGCCGCCCAGCTTCTGGAGCGCGGCGCGGTGGATCGCATCATCCTGTCCCGTCCGGCGGTGGAAGCCGGCGAGCGCCTGGGCTTCCTGCCCGGCGACATGAAGGAGAAGGTGGATCCCTATCTGCGCCCGCTCTATGACGCGCTCTACGACATGATGCCGGGCGACAAGGTCGAACGGGCCATCACCGCCGGCGTCATCGAGATCGCGCCCCTTGCCTTCATGCGCGGCCGCACGCTCGCGAACGCCGCCGTCATCCTAGACGAGGCGCAGAACACGACGTCGATGCAGATGAAGATGTTCCTGACGCGTCTCGGCGAAAACGGCCGCATGATCGTCACCGGCGATCCGAGCCAGGTGGACCTGCCGCGCGGCGTGAAGTCCGGACTCGTCGAAGCGTTGCAGATCCTCAAGGGCGTCGAGGGCGTCTCGGTCGTCCGCTTCAAGGACGTCGACGTGGTGCGCCACCCGATGGTCGCCCGCATCGTCCGGGCCTATGAGGCGACGACCGCCGTGCAGGACGAAAGCGAGCAGACCGACCGCTGAGCGGTCGTTACCCGATGAGCGAACTTGATATCCAGATCTCCATCGAGGAGGGCCAATGGCCCTCCGAGGAACGCCTTGCCGACATGAGCGCGCGCGTGCTGGGTGCCGCCGTCGACTATCTGCGCAAGACGGAAAAGCAGCCCTTTCCGAAGACCGGCGCACCGGAAGTCTCGCTCGTCTTTACCAATGATGCCGAGATCCGCGGCATCAATGCGCAATGGCGCAGCCAAGACAAGCCGACCAATGTCCTGTCCTTCCCGGCCTTCCCGGTGACGCCCGGAAAAATGCCGGGTCCGATGCTCGGCGATATCATCTTCGCTGAGGAAACGCTGACCCGCGAGGCGGGCGAACTCGGCAAGTCCTTCGACGACCATCTCACGCATCTGATGGTGCATGGATTTCTGCATCTCTTCGGCTATGATCACATGGACGACGAGGAAGCGGAAAAAATGGAGGGGCTGGAGACTCGCATTCTTGCCGGGCTTGGCCTATCTGACCCCTATGGGGATGACCCCGATGAATAGTTTGGACCAATGAGCGACTTCAGAAATCAGTCGGCGACGACGGAAAAGCACGAGGCGGACGCCTCCAGTCAGGACGAGGCGGGCAGTAGTACCAGCGCGCCGAAGCAGGAAAGCGGAGGCCGGACATCCTTCTGGTCCCGCGCAGCCCGGCTCTGGCGCATGACGGGTGCCTCTACACTGCGCAAGGATCTTGCCGAGGCCCTGATGACGGAAGACACCGGCGGCGAGCCGGCCTTCCTGCCCGAAGAACGGGCGATGCTGCACAACATTCTCCGCTTCCGTGAAGTACGGGTCGAGGACGTTATGGTGCCACGCGCCGATATCGAGGCCGTCGATCAGGACATTACGATCGCGGAATTGATGGTGATCTTCGAGGATTCCGGCCGCTCACGCATGCCAGTCTACAATGAAAGCCTCGACGACCCGCGCGGCATGGTGCATATCCGCGACCTGCTCGCCTATGTCACCAAGCAGGCTCGCAACAAGCGCCGTACCGGCGCCAAGGCGGCACCCGCCAATGGCGAGAAGCCGGCCCGTGCGCCAAAAGCCGAATTCGACCTCGGCCGCGTCGATCTGTCGAAAACCGTCGCCGAAGCCGGCATCATCCGCCAGGTTCTCTTCGTGCCGCCGTCCATGCTGGCCGCCGACCTGATGGCGCGCATGCAAGCCGACCGCACGCAGATGGCGCTGGTCATCGACGAATATGGCGGCACGGACGGCCTCGCCTCTCTGGAGGATATCGTCGAGATGGTCGTCGGCGATATCGAGGACGAGCACGACGATGAAGAAGCGATGATCCAGCGCGTCAGCGACGACGTGTTCATCGCCGATGCCCGTGTCGAGCTGGAAGAGCTGGCAGAGGCCATCGGTCCGGATTTCGACATCCGCGAACAGCTCGAGGATGCCGATACGCTCGGCGGCCTGATCTTCGCCTCGCTCGGCCGCATCCCCGTGCGCGGCGAGGTGGTGCAGGCCGTGCCCGGTTTCGAATTCCATGTGCTCGATGCCGATCCGCGCCGCGTCAAGCGCGTGCGCGTCACCCGCAAGCGCGCCGGCTCGGTGCGCCGCCGCGAGCGCCGGCCGGAAGGCGAGGGCACGAACGCTGCCGCCGACCGTCAGCAGACACCGGAACAGCAGGCCGGCAAGGCGAACGCCGACTGACGCCATCTGCCTGATCCCTAAAATGATCTGCGCCTTGTCCTGTGTTACGGTAGGACAAGGCGTTGGTTTTTTGGAAGACTGGCGCGGCTGATTCGGGGACATCAAAAAAGGGGACGGCATGGAGCGGCTCGCGGGCACGGTCATGCTCCTGTCTGGAACGAGACGGGCGCTGGTGGCATTTCTTGCGGGTCTGATCGGGGTGCTGGCGCTGCCGCCCTTCGGTTTCTTCGCGGCGCTCTTCGTGTCCTTCACCCTGCTCGTCTGGCTGCTGGACGGCGCAAGTGCCGCGCCGGAAGCCGGTTTTTTCAGGCGCCTCGCGCCCGCCTTCCGTATCGGCTGGTTCTTCGGCTTCGGCTATTTCGTCGGCGGGCTCTGGTGGCTCGGCAATGCGCTTCTGGTGGAAGCCGACGATTATGCCTGGGCGCTGCCACTCGCCATTCTCGGCCTGCCGGCCTTCCTCGCGCTCTATTATGGTCTCGCCGCCGCTATCGCACGCCTCTTCTGGTCGGATGGCATGGGCCGCATCGCGGCGCTCGCTTTCGCCTTCGGCGTCGCGGAATGGCTGCGCGGCACGTTCTTCACCGGCTTTCCGTGGAATGCGGTCGGCTACGGCGCCATGCCGGTCCCGCTTCTCATGCAGTCGTCGGGCGTTCTCGGCCTTGCCGCGATCAATGCCCTTGCCGTCTTCGTCTTCGCCGCCCCGGCGCTGATCGGCACGCGGCGCGGCCGCATGCCGGGCCTGGCGCTCGCCACGCTGCTCTTCGCCGCCCATATCGGCTACGGCTACTACATTCTTCATTTCGTAACGCCGCCGCCGGGCGAGGCCACCGTCGTGCGCCTCATCCAGCCGGTCATCGATCAGGCGCTGAAGCTCGACGATTCCGCCCGCGCCGAAATCTTTGAAAAGCATCTGAAGTTGAGTGCCGAAAAACCGGCCGAGGGCGGCAAGCGGCCCGATGTCATCGTTTGGCCGGAGACCTCCATTCCCTTCATCCTCACGGACAATCCCGATGCGCTGGTGCGCATCGCCGATGTGCTCGAGGACGATCAGGTACTGATCGCCGGTGCCGTGCGCACGGAAAGCGCGGGCTCCGGCAAGGCGCCGCGCTACTACAATTCCATCTATGTCATCGACGGCAAGGGCCAGATTGTCTCGGCCGCCGACAAGGTGCATCTCGTGCCCTTCGGCGAATACATGCCCTTCGAGGAGGCCTTCGAAAGCCTCGGCGTCTCGGCCGTCGCGGCCATGCCCGGCGGCTTTTCCGCCGCCCGGGAGCATCAGCTTCTGACCGCTGCCAGCAAGGGCTTCTATCCGCTGATCTGCTACGAGGCGATCTTCCCCTCGGAGATCAATGACGCGGCAGAACAGGCCGCGGCGCTGCTCAACATTACCAACGATGCGTGGTTCGGCAACACGCCCGGTCCCTACCAGCACTTCCTGCAGGCACGCCTGCGCGCCGTCGAGCGCGGCCTGCCACTGATTCGCGCCGCCAATAACGGCATTTCGGCCGTGGTGGACAGCCGGGGGGCTATTGTCACAGGTATATCATATGATACGCCCGGATTTGTCGATGCAACCCTCCCGGGAAGAATTCAGGTTGCCGACAGGGCGAAACGGCAGGGTTGGTCGTTTATAGCCGTGCTTGCTGCTCTATTTGCGGCGGCGGCGATTTCTCGTATTGGTTTTAGAAACAGGATGAATTGACCCAAAACCCCTAAAATAGCATAGTGCAACCCGCCGGCCGTTCTCCTGTATTGTGGTAGCCCTTAAGAGGTTGCGCATACAACGTGACGTTAAGTCTTCGTTAAGGCTGCCGGAAGGGTGGGGCCATTCCGCGTTAGGACGAAAGTGATGATGGAAAACAAAAAGAAGCCGAATCCGATAGATATTCATGTCGGAAGCCGGATCCGGCTTCGCAGGACCATGCTTGGCATGAGCCAGGAGAAGCTGGGCGAGAGCCTCGGCATCACCTTTCAGCAGATTCAGAAATACGAGAAGGGCACGAACCGCGTCGGCGCCAGCCGCCTGCAGAACATTTCGAGCATTCTCAACGTACCCGTCTCCTTCTTCTTCGAGGACGCACCGGGCGATCAGTCGGATGCTCAGGCCGGCCTCGCCGAGGCGTCGAGCTCCAATTACGTGGTCGATTTCCTGTCTTCTTCCGAGGGCCTGCAGCTCAACCGCGCCTTCGTGAAGATCGGCGATCCCAAGGTGCGCCGCAAGCTTGTCGATCTTGTGAAGGCGCTGGCCGCCGAAGCCGAAGTCGAGTGATCCCATCCATTGTTGCATGAGATGAAGGGGCGGCGGGCAGGCCGCCCTTTTCCGTCGCGTATCCTGATTTTCGACGGGGCGGATCGCCCGGAAATCCGGGACATAAAGACATTCTTATGTCCTTGTGTGCTTGTCTTTCCCCGATGAACTGAATAACAACGTCGAAGTCATTTTTCTTTGAGGGGAATTCCCGCATGCGCAGCAGCTATCTCTTCACCAGCGAGTCCGTCGCCGAAGGCCATCCGGACAAGGTTTGCGACCGTATCTCCGACGAGATCGTCGATCTGGTCTATCGCGAAGCCGTGAAGTCGAAGGTCGATCCCTGGTCGGTCCGTATTGCCTGCGAGACGCTTGCGACGACGAACCGCGTCGTGATCGCCGGTGAAGTGCGCCTGCCGCCGAGCCTCCTGAAGAAGGACAAGGACGGCAAGGATGTCATCAATCCCTCCAAGTTCAAGTCGGCCGCCCGCAAGGCGATCCGCGACATCGGCTACGAGCAGGACGGTTTCCACTGGAAGACGGCGAAGATCGACGTGCTCCTGCACTCGCAGTCCGCCGATATTGCCCAGGGTGTCGACAATGCTGCCGACAAGCAGGGTGACGAGGGTGCCGGCGACCAGGGCATCATGTTCGGTTACGCCTGCCGCGAAACGTCGGAACTCATGCCGGCGCCGCTCTATTATTCGCACCGCATTCTCCAGCTCCTCGCCGATGCCCGCAAGAAGGGCGAGGGCGATGCCGGCAAGCTCGGCCCCGATGCCAAGAGCCAGGTGACGGTCCGCTACGTCGACGGCAAGCCCGCCGACGTCGCCTCCATCGTGCTTTCCACCCAGCATCTCGATGACAGTTGGGATTCCAAGAAGGTGCGTGAGGTTGTCGAGCCCTATATTCGCGAAGCCCTGCACGACATCAAGATCGCCGACGATTGCGCTTGGTACATCAACCCGACCGGCAAGTTCGTCATCGGCGGCCCGGATGGCGACGCGGGCCTGACCGGCCGCAAGATCATCGTCGACACCTACGGTGGCGCAGCTCCCCATGGCGGCGGCGCCTTCTCCGGCAAGGACACGACCAAGGTCGACCGTTCGGCCGCCTATGCCGCACGCTACCTCGCCAAGAACGTCGTGGCTGCCGGCCTTGCCGACCGCTGCACGATCCAGCTGTCCTACGCCATCGGCGTCGCCCAGCCGCTCTCGGTCTATGTCGACTTGCATGGCACTGGCAAGGTTAGCGAAGACGCCGTTGAGGACGCAATCCGCAAGGTCATGGACTTGTCGCCTTCGGGCATCCGCCGCCACCTCGATCTCAACAAGCCGATCTATGCCAAGACGTCCGCTTACGGCCATTTCGGCCGCAAGGCCGGCCGCGACGGCTCGTTCTCCTGGGAACGCGTCGATCTCGCCAAGGCCCTCAAGGATGCCGTGAAGAACTGAGACCTGACATGAGCGATGCCGAGCACCCCACCCGCGCCAGCGAGGCCTTTTTCGGCCGGCGCAAGGGAAAACCCCTGCGCGAGCGGCAGGTGCAGCATCTCGAAACCCTGCTGCCGGAGCTGAAGGTCGATCTCACGACCGAGGCTCCGGCTGATATCACCACGCTCTACGGCTTCAAGCCGGATCGCATGCGCCTGGAAATCGGCTTCGGCGGTGGTGAACATCTCATTCACCGCGCGCTGGAAACCCCCAAGACCGCCTTCATCGGTGTCGAGCCCTTCGTCAATTCCATGGCGAAGCTGATCGGCCGCGTCGAGGAAACGGGCGTGAAGAACATCCGGCTTTACGATGACGATGCGACAGAGCTGCTCGACTGGCTCCCCGCCAATTCGATTGATCAGATCGACCTGCTCTATCCGGATCCGTGGCCTAAGAAGAAGCACTGGAAGAGGCGGTTCGTCTCAAAGGTCAATCTGGACCGCTTTGCCCGCGTGCTGAAGCCGGGCGGGCTCTTCTGCTTCGCGTCCGACATCGACACCTATGTCAACTGGACGCTTATGCACTGCGGGGCGCATCCCGCTTTCGTGTGGACCGCGGAAAACGCGGCCGATTGGCTCACGCCCTATGCCGGCTGGCCGGGCACGCGCTACGAGGCCAAGGCCAAGCGCGAAGGCCGCAAGTCGGCCTATCTCACCTTCCGTCGGCTCTAACGGAAGGCCTGATCTTCAGACTTAGTGCAGGCTGACTGTGCGCAGCTCGTCTTCGGCAGCCTTGTAGAAGGTGCTGGAACGGTTGTCGGTCAGCAGGATCGGCGTGCCGTCGGCGCCGAACAGGGCCCAGAGATCCAGGCTCGGATCGATTTCCGGGGCTTCCGGGAAGACACGCGACACTTCGTCGGCCTTCATCTTCCTGATGTAACCGACTTCGCCGGCGCCGAGATGCGCAAGGTCTGCCTTCGAAACGGTAGTCGGGGTTGCGATTTTCAGTCCCATCTTTGCCTCCATGGCAATGCCGGCATCTGCCGGCCGCTGGGCGCCCGCGGCCACAATGGCGCTCGGTGCGTCAGCGATCAGGTTACGCTCGAGACGGTCCGGCGGTTGTTCCCGCAGGAACGGCTCATGATCTAGTCTGATACGGAAATGTTAATTTTCTTTACCATTCGAACCGGCTCGGGCCGGACGAGATCCACCGACAGGAGACCGTTCTTCAGCTCGGCGCCCTGAACGCGCATGCCGTCGGCAAGCACGAAGGTACGCTGGAACTGGCGGGCGGCGATGCCGCGGTAAAGATAATCCCGCTCACCATTGTCGACCTGGCGGCCGCGAATGACGAGCTGGTTTTCTTCCGTTGTCACGTCGAGTTCCTCTTCGGAGAAACCCGCAACGGCGAGCGTGATACGCAGGCGCTCGGGCGCTCCGGTATCGCCGTTCGGACGAAGGCGTTCGATATTGTAGGGGGGATAGCCATCATTGCCCTTGGCGATGCGCTCGAGGGTCTTTTCCATGGCGTCGAAACCCAGCATCAGCGGGCTGGCAAAAGGGGTCATGCGTGTCATCGTCTAGTCCTTGGCTTTCAAGCGACTGTGGCGGGACCCGGTCTCGGCATCCCGATGACTGCAATATGGTGATTGCGCGTCTTCGGCGCAAGACGCTTGCGAACGGCGATTTCGCAAATATAGTCGCCGCTTCGCCCGCGCGAGACGCGCCACGAATCATAAGAAACACGGGATGGAAACGGCATGTCCGAGCCTCGGAAAATCATCATCGACACGGATCCGGGGCAGGACGATGCCGCCGCGATCATGCTGGCGCTCGGCAGCCCGGAACTCCAGATCCTCGGCATCACCACGGTGGCCGGCAACGTGCCGCTGTCGCGCACCTCGACCAATGCCCGCATCATCCTGGAATTCTGCGCGCGCACCGACGTCAAGGTTTTCGCCGGCGCCGACAAGCCGATCGCCCGTCCGCTGATCACCGCCGAGCACGTGCACGGCAAGACCGGTCTCGACGGTCCGGAGCTGCACGAGCCGCAGATGCCCTTGCAGGCGCAGCACGCCGTCGATTTCATCATCGAGACGCTGCGCAATGAGCCCGAGGGCAGCGTGACGCTCTGCACGCTCGGCCCGCTCACCAATATCGCGACGGCCCTCCAGAAAGCCCCTGATGTCGCCGGTCGCGTGCGCGAACTTGTCATGATGGGCGGCGGCTTCTTCGAGGGCGGCAACATCACGCCGGCTGCCGAATTCAACATCTATGTCGACCCTGAGTCCGCCGCCGCCGTTTTCCAGTCCGGCATCCCCATCGTCATGATGCCGCTCGACGTCACGCACAAGGTGCTGACGCTGAAGAGCCGTGTGGCCAAGCTGCGTGAAATCGCCAATCGTCCGGCGACCGCCCTGGTCGAGATGCTCGAATTCTTCGAGCGCTTCGACGTGGAGAAATACGGCTCCGACGGCGGCCCGCTGCATGACCCGACGGTTATCGCCTATCTCCTGAAGCCGGAGCTCTTTGCTGGCCGCGATTGCAATGTCGAGATCGAGACGGCCTCGCCGCTGACGGTGGGCATGACGGTCATCGACTGGTGGCAGGTCACCGGCCGCAAGCACAATGCGCGCGTCATGAAGGATGTCGATGCCGACGGTTTCTTCGCGCTGCTCACCGAGCGCGTCGGCCGCCTGTGATGCGGGGGCCGCGCAGTGCCAGCCCTGCGGTGGAGGCCCGTTTCCACAAGGAGATGATGGGCCTCTACGACCGCTTCGCGGAACTCGGCTTCCGCCCGGTGCTGCTGCGCCGCTTCGTGCTCTTGAACGGCGGCGTGGCCGCGGCGAAGGATCTCGTCTTCAAGCCCGGTACGACGGGGCTTGAGCGCCTGCTCGATGCGGGCAAGGCCGAACTTTCCATGGAAGCCCTGATGCTGCGGCCGGAATACCAGCCGCTGTTTACCGAACTGGAGCTGAAGGAGGCGACGCAGCGTCTCGCCAGCGCGACACGTTCACGGTCGCGCGGCCGGCTGCAGGCGCAGCCGACCGAACGCAAATAGGCGCGGGCAGCCCGCCTCAGCCGTGTGCGGCAGCCGCGTGTTCGGCTTCCATCTTCTCGTAGAATTTGACGATGATGTCCCAGGCCTCGTCGGCCGTCTCGACGAACTGCATCAGCTCGACATCGCCGGGCGCGATTGTGCCGAAGGCGGCAAGGGCATCGAAGTCGATGATCTTGTGCCAGAAGTCCTTGCCGAACAGGATGAGCGGCACCAGCGCCATGCGGCCGGTCTGCATCAAGGTTACCGTCTCGAACAGTTCGTCCAGCGTGCCGAAACCGCCCGGAAACACCGTGACCGCCTTGGCGCGCAGCAGGAAATGCATCTTGCGGATCGCGAAATAGTGGAAGTTGAAGCTCAGCTCCGGCGTTACATAGGGGTTCGGCGCCTGTTCGTGCGGCAAGACGATGTTGAGGCCGATCGAGGGCGCGCCGACATCGGCCGCGCCGCGATTGCCCGCCTCCATCACGCCCGGCCCGCCGCCGGTCACGACGACATATTCCTTATAGCCGAGTTCCGCCGAGCGCTCCGAGCAGAGCCGCGCGAACTTCTGCGCTTCCGTGTAATAGACCGAGGCCGCCTCGAGATTGGCGCGCTGCGTCTCGTTGCGCGCCGCCCAGGCTTCCTGTCCGGGGGCGGGGATGCGTGCACCGCCGAACATCACGACGGTCGACTTGATGCCGCGCTCGGCGAGCATCATCTCGACCTTCAGCAGCTCGAGCTGCAGACGCACTGGGCGCAGCTCCTCGCGGCACAGAAAATCGTCGTCGACATAGGCAAGCCGATAGGCGGGATGGGCCGATTGCGGCGTCTGCGGTACCACGGCGGCGCGGTGCTTATCCTGCGCGCTGTCGGCCAACGGATCCCACACGCCGTCCTTGCGGCGGAGGCTCTTCTTTTTCAATCTTGCCATGCGATGTCCTGCTTTCTTCGCCCACGGGATTACCATTTCGCCCGTGCGACAGTATCTGCCGGAAAGGGGCTTCATCTTTCCCGGCACTTGCTCTAGAGCATCTTGCAGATTGATGAAATCGACCTTCCGGTATCCCGACAATCAAAAATAAGTGTCGAAGTTTAAGGAATTCCGATGAGCACGTCCAACCTGTCCGCATTGTCCGCAACCATCGACCGCGCCTTCGAGGAACGGGACGGCATCAACACCGGAACGCGCGGCGAAGTCCGCGACGCGGTGGAGACGGCGCTGAACCTGCTCGACACGGGCAAGGTGCGCGTCGCCGAACGCGGCGAGGACGGCAACTGGACGGTCAATCAGTGGCTCAAGAAGGCCGTGCTGCTCTCCTTCCGCCTCAACCCGATGGAAATCGTCAAGGGTGGTCCGGGCGAATCCTCCTGGTGGGACAAGGTGCCCTCCAAGTTCGACGGCTGGAGCGTCAACGAATTCGAGAAGGCCGGCTTCCGCGCCGTGCCGAACTGCGTCGTGCGCCGCTCGGCCTACATCGCGCCGAACGCCATCCTGATGCCCTCCTTCGTCAATCTCGGCGCCTATGTCGGCGAGGGCACGATGGTCGATACCTGGGCGACGGTCGGCTCCTGCGCGCAGATCGGCAAGCATGTGCATCTTTCGGGCGGTGTGGGCATCGGCGGCGTGCTGGAGCCCATGCAGGCCGGCCCGACGATCATCGAGGACAATTGCTTCATCGGCGCCCGTTCGGAAGTCGTCGAAGGCTGCATCGTGCGTGAAGGCTCCGTGCTCGGCATGGGCGTCTTCATCGGCAAGTCGACCAAGATCGTCGACCGCGCCACCGGCGAAGTGACCTATGGCGAAGTGCCGCCCTATTCGGTCGTCGTCGCCGGCTCCATGCCGTCGGACAAGACCATGCCGAACGGCCTGCCGGCGCCCGGCCTCTACTGCGCCGTCATCGTCAAGCGCGTTGACGCCCAAACCCGCTCGAAGACCGGCATCAACGAACTGCTGCGAGACTAAGCCATGGCCACGGTCGAAGAGCAGGGGCCGAGCCTCACCTGGCTCTTCTTCGGCTGGTCCGGCCGCCTCAGCCGCGCGCCCTTCGCGCTCGGCTGGGCCTTCTGGCTGATGCTGCTTTCGGCCGCGCTGACGCAGATCGTCATGGTGCCTAAGGAAGATCCGTCCTTCCTGTTCTGGTCCTTCGTGTTCGTCGGTGTCGGTCTCGTCTCCACGGTCTCCTCCATCCTTTTGACGATCAAGCGGCTGCACGATATGAACCTGCCTGTGCCGCTGATCATCTGCCTGTTCGTTCCGGCCATCTCCATTTTCGCGCTCATCGCCTTCCTCGTCTGGCCCGGTACCAACGGTCCGAACGATTACGGGCACGTGACCAATCGTCCCAAAGACTGACGGTCGCAGCCCACGCCCGCGCGTGACAAATCCCTCGGCCATGGGCTACATCTCGCTTCTCCCTGTTCTCATGCCGTGACCGCGTGCCTCATGACCTCTGCCGATCCGATTCAGAACCTTGCAACGCTCATCCGCTGCCCCTCCGTGACGCCGGCCGAAGGCGGCGCACTGACGGCCCTTGCCGCCATGCTGGAGCCGCTCGGCTTCAAGGTGCAGCGCATGGTGGCGACCGAGCCCGGCATGCCCGATATCGAGAACCTCTACGCCCGCATCGGCACAGAAGGGCCGCACCTTATGTTCGCCGGCCATACGGATGTCGTGCCCGTCGGCGATGCGGCCGCCTGGACGCATGATCCGTTCGGTGCCGAGATTTCCGGCGGCGAGATGTTCGGCCGCGGTGCCGTGGACATGAAGGGCGGCATTGCCTGCTTCGTCGCGGCCGTCGCCCGCCATATCGCAAAGAACGGCCCGCCGAAGGGCTCCATCTCCTTCCTCATCACCGGCGACGAGGAAGGTCCAGCCGTCAACGGCACGATAAAGCTCCTGCAATGGGCCGCCGAACGCGGCGAGCGCTGGGATGCCTGCCTCGTGGGCGAGCCGACCAACCCGGACCGGCTTGGCGACATGATCAAGATCGGCCGGCGCGGCTCCGTCTCCGGCACCGTCACCGTTCACGGCGTGCAGGGTCACGCCGCCTATCCGCATCTCGCCGACAATGCCGTGCGCGGCATCGTCGCGCTCACCGACGCGCTGATGCACCCGCCCTTCGATGCCGGCACGGAGGGCTTCCAGCCGTCGAACCTCGAAGTGACGACCATCGACGTCGGCAACCGCGCGACCAATGTCGTGCCCGGCAAGGCGACGGCGAGCTTCAACATACGCTTTAACGACACCTGGACGGCCGAGACTGTGATGGGGGAGATCGTGCGCCGGCTGGATGCCGCGGCCGCCGACGAGAAGCTGCGCCCCGGCCGCGCGCCGCTTTCCTACGACATCACCTGGGCCGAGCGCCCGAGCCATGTCTTCCTGACGCGCAACAACAGCCTGATCGCCTCCATGTCGGGCGCCGTCGAAGCCGTCACCGGCCGCGCGCCGAAACTCTCGACGACGGGCGGCACGTCCGATGCGCGCTTCATCAAGGACTATTGCCCGGTGCTGGAATTCGGCCTCGTCGGCCAGACCATGCATATGGTGGACGAGCGCGTGGCGGTCGCCGATCTGGAAACGCTGACCGTGATCTATGAAACCTTCATCCAACGCTGGTTCGGCGATGCCCGGACTTGATGAGGTCCTGTACTATTTGACCGGCGTTCTGCTGCTATTGAAACAGAAGCAGGATGGTTTCGGCTGGCTGGACCTGACGATGCGCGGTTTCGCCCGCTCGTTCTGGGCCATCGTCTGGTGCCTGCCCGCCTTCGCCGTTATCTGGGCCTCGTGGCGGCTCTATTATCTTGCTGGCATGCCCGCGGAGACCCATGCCGGGCTGAACTTCTTCATGAAGCTTGCCTTCATCGATCTCGTCGGCTGGCTGCTGCCGCTGGCGTTGCTGGTCGTGCTCGCCCGTCCACTTGGCTATGGTAAATACTTGGCAACCGTTGTGACGGCGAGCAACTGGATTGCGGTGCCCTTCGCCTATGCCGCCGCAATCCCGTTTGCGCTGACGCTTGTTCTACCAGCAAGTGCTACCTTTTCCGGCCTGCTGCTCTATGTGATCTTTGGCGCAAGCGTCGTGTTGCAATTCCGGCTGGTGTGGATGTGCGTCGGCAAGCAGACGCTGCTCGCTGCTGCCATCACGGCAATTTTCGTGTTGCCGCCAATGATCGCAGGACAGGAATTGCAGGGGCTGCTCGGGACCCTGCCGGCTTAATAATCCACAGCCATGAAGTAGAGGCCGTCCGGCGGCGCTACGGGGCCGCAGGCCTTGCGGTCGCGCGCTTCGAGTGCTGTGCGCACGTCCTCCGCAGTCCACTTGCCTTCGCCGACCAGCTTCAGCGTGCCGGCAAAGGAGCGGATCTGGTTGTGCAGGAAGCTCTGCGCCGAGACGCGCATCTCGATGAGATCGCCGCTGCGCGTCACCTCCAGCCGGTCGATCGTGCGGATCGGGCTGTTCGCCTGGCACTGGGCGGCGCGAAAGGTCGTGAAATCATGCCGGCCGACCAGCATCTGCCCGGCTTCATGCATCGCTTCGTGGTCGAGATCCTTCGCGACGAACCAGGCCCGGTGCGCCTCCAGCGCCAGTGGTGCCTTGCGGGAGATGATGCGATAGAGATAGTGCCGCTTCTTCGCGGAAAAGCGCGCGTCGAAATCATCCGGCACTTCGGCCGCATCGAGAATGGCGACGCGCTCGCCCGCCATGCCGAGATGGGCGTTCAGCGCGTTGCGCAGCGTGTGTTCCTTCCAGTCGCGGGAAAGATCGGCATGGGCGACCTGTCCCCTGGCATGCACGCCGGAATCCGTGCGCCCCGCGCCGCGAATGGACACGGTTTCGCCCGTCAGCGACAGGATCGCCGCCTCGATGGCGCCCTGCACGGAGGGACCGTTGTCCTGTCGCTGCCAGCCGACATAGGGCGTGCCGTCATATTCGATGCGCAGGCGATAGCGCGGCATCAGGAAAGGACCTGACCCGCCGCGACGGGCGTGCCGCGCAGGAAATCGCCGGCATCGAGCGGCTTGCCGCCGGCCTTCTGCAGGCGCACGAGCCGCACCGCACCGCCATCGCCGCAGGTAATGGTCAGCTGATCGTCGATCACCGTGCCGGCCGGCTTGCCGGGCGTTTCAGCGGCAAGGGCGCTTGCCAGAACCTTCACACGCTCCGGCTTGCCGGCGATCGGCAGCTCGAACCAGGCGCCGGGGAAGGGCGAGAGGCCACGGATATGATTGTGCACGTCGCGGGCCGAACGGGAGAAATCGATGCGTGTCTCGGCCTTGTCGATCTTGGCGGCGTAGAGCACGCCGTCGTCTGCCTGCGGCGTCAGCGTCAGGTCGCCGGCCTCGAGCTTGCCCATGGCGTCCGCCATCAGCTTGCCGCCGGCCTGCATCAGCTTGTCGTGCAGTTCGCCCGCCGTCATCGTATCGGTGATCGCGACACGGCTGGTCATTGCGACGGGACCGGTGTCTAGCCCCTTGTCCATCTTCATGACCATCATGCCGGTCTCGGCATCGCCCGCCATGATCGCCCGCTGGATGGGGGCGGCCCCGCGCCAGCGTGGCAGGAGCGAAGCGTGGCCGTTATAGCAGCCCAGACGCGTGCCCGAGAGGATTGCCTCCGGCAGCAGCAGCCCATAGGCGACGACGACGGCCACATCCGCATCCAGTTCGCGAAACGCTTCGCGATCGGCCTCTTCGCGGAAGTTGACGGGCGTGCGGACAGGAATACCGAGCAGTTCGGCGGCCTGATGCACCGGCGATTTCACCAGTTCCAGGCCGCGTCGGCCGGCGGGGCGGGGTGGCTGCGAATAGACGGCGACGATCTCGTGGCCGGCCTGCTTGAGGGCCGCAAGCGTCGGAACGGAGAAATCCGGCGTGCCCATGAAAATGATGCGAAGGGCCATCGGTCAGCCTCCGTGAGGTTAAGGCGGCCTCAGAGCGCCTTGCTGCCGCGCAGCTTCGCGGCCTTGGTGAACTTGCGGATCACCATTTCGCGCTTCAGCTTGGAAATATGGTCGATGAACAGCACGCCGTTCAGATGGTCGATCTCGTGCTGCAGGCAGGTGGCGAGCAGGCCGTCGGCCTCCGTCAGCTGCTCCTTGCCGTCGCGGTCGAGATGTTTGACGGTGATTCCGGCCGGGCGTTCGACCTCGGCATAATAATCCGGGATCGACAGGCAGCCTTCCTCATAGACCGAACGCGCATCCGTGGAGGCGACGATTTCCGGGTTGATGAAGACGAGCGGCTGCTTGTCCTCGCCGTCCTTCGATACGTCGAGCACGAGCATGCGCCGCGCGACACCGATCTGGATCGCGGCAAGGCCGATGCCGGGCGCATCGTACATGGTTTCCAGCATGTCGTCGGCGAGCTTCTTCACCTCGCTGTCGATGGTCGCGATTGGGCTCGAAACCTGGCGAAGGATCGGATCGGGAAGGATAATCAGCGGCTTGATGGTCATGCGCCTCCTTAGCGCGGTTTTTTGGCGCTTTCAATCGGCTTGGCCTGTACGACGCGGCCGGCACATCGAATTTGTTCACGTTATGATCTGGTTTCCGCGGCAAACCATGGTATGGTCGCTGCATGATTGATCCTTCCTTCGATAGTCTCGTCGCCTCTCTGCTCGCGCGGCTCGGTGGTCCCGGCCCGGTGCTGGTGCTGCTTGCAGCCGTGCTTCTCGGCACATTCGCTCTGCTATCGGCACGCCGCAGCCGGGCGCACCGACGCGAAGAGGCCGCGATGGCGGAGCAGCGCTTCACCGAACTCCTGAAGGCGCAGACGGAAATGCAGGGACGTGTGGCGGCCATGGCCGAGGTCTTCGGCGCCAAGCAGTCGGAGACCAACCACGCGATCAACGCACGGCTCGACGGGCTGACCCAGCGGCTCGGCCAGTCGATCTCCGAGCAGACCCGCGCGACGCACGAGAACCTGCGCCGCCTGCAGGAGCGGCTTGCCGTCATCGACACGGCCCAGACCAACATCCAGTCTCTGGCGAAGGATGTCGTCGGCCTGCAGGCCATCCTCTCCAACAAACAGACCCGTGGCGCCTTCGGCCAGTCGCGCATGGAGACCATCATCGCCGACGCCCTGCCGTCGGGCGCCTACCAGTTCCAGGCGCAGCTTTCCAACGGCGTGCGGCCCGACTGCACCATCCGCATGCCGAACGGCCAGCCGCCGCTCGTCGTCGACGCCAAATTCCCGCTCGAAGCCTGGAACGCGATGTCGGATGGGCGTTCGCCGGAGGCGGCCAAGGCTGCCGCCCAGCAGTTCCGCCGCGACATGGAAATCCATATCCGCGATATCGCCGAAAAATATCTTCTGGCCGGCGAGACGCAGGACACCGCTTTCCTCTTCGTGCCATCGGAATCGATATTCGCCAGCATTCACGAGAATTTTGAGCCCGTCGTGCAGAAGGCGCACCGCGCCCGCATCGTCATCGTCTCGCCCTCGCTCTTGATGCTCTCGGTGCAGGTGCTCCAGGCGCTTCTGAAGGACCAGCGCATGCGCGAGCAGGCCCATGTCATCCAGGGCGAGGTCGTCAGGCTGATGGACGATTTGACGCGGCTCGACGACCGGGTGCGCAAGCTGCACGGTCATTTCACGTCGGCGCAGAAGGACGTGGACCTGATTCTCACCTCGACGGAGAAGCTTGCGCGCCGCGGCGCGCGCATCGGCGAGCTGGAATTCGAGACGGTTTCGGCGCCTTCTCCACAGGCGGAAGCAACAGTTGAAAGCCGGTCAGGCCAGTTGCGCCTGAGGATAGTTGACGAAGACTGATCGCCTCGGGCAGTGTCCGGCGGAAACAACAGGGGCAACTCTCATGATCACCGTCTTCGGCTCCATCAACATGGACCTCATCGCCACGCCAGAACGCCTGCCGAAGCCCGGTGAAACCGTCATGGGCACAAGCTTCACAACCGCCGCCGGCGGCAAGGGTGCCAACCAGGCGCTCGCCGCCCGCCGCGCCGGCGCGATGGTACGCATGGCCGGCGCCGTCGGCGACGACCGCCTCGGCAGCCAGGCACTCGCGCTGCTCGCCGATGCCGCCGTCGATCTCAATGCGGTGCGCTCGGCAGCCGAAGCCACGGGCACCGCCCATATCCTCGTCGCCGAGGATGACGGCGAAAACGTCATCGTTGTCGTGCCCGGCGCCAATGGCACGGTCACCGAGGAAGACGCCAAGCGGACTGTCGGCGCCATGACGCGCGGCGACTATCTGATGCTGCAGTTCGAAATCCCAAACGCCTCCATCGAGACGGCCCTCGTCGCCGCCAAGCAGAAGGGCGTCACCTCGATCATCAATATAGCTCCCTTCAGCGCGGAGGCCCGCCGCCTCGGTGCCATGGCCGATATCCTCGTTGCCAACGAGACGGAGTTCGACCTGTTCGTCGGCAAGGGTGAACTGTCGGACGAGGCGCGCGAGGCGACCCTGCGGGCGTTGCATGCCGAAAGCAGCCAGACGATCATCGTGACGCTCGGCGCCGATGGAGTCATCGCGATCCGCAAGGGCGAGATCTTCCGCGCTTCCGGCCTTACCATCGAGCCGGTCGATACGGTGGGGGCAGGCGATACGTTCTGCGGCTACCTTGCCGCCTCGCTCGATACCGGCCTTGCCTTCAAGGATGCGCTGCGCCGGGCCTCCGTCGCAGGCTCGCTTGCCTGCCTCAAACCTGGCGCTCAGCCGTCGATCCCCTTCGCCGCGACCGTAGATGCGAATATCTAAGGACAGTGCAACTGCGACGTCACCGGGATTTCGCAGATAGAAAATCAGGCATCGCATTGCGTGCGATGCCTGAGAATTCAGCCAGTTGAGCCACTTCGTGGTGTTAGCGTTTGGTTATTTATTAATATTTTATCGGTTACTGAAGTCTTCAGACACCGCGCCTTGAAGGGGGTGGTCCGTCTCTGGCGCTGGTCCTGCGCCGCGCACTCCATGATGGAGATCCCTGCCCAGTGAATGTGCTTCTTCGTGGCTGTCCGCCACGGACGTCTATCATCGTGAGGATTTCATGTTCAAGTTCAAGGCCAAGTCGCTCGCGACGAAGCTCATCTTGGTCACCGGCGGCACGATCGCCTTGGTGATGCTTGCTTCCAACACCGTCCTGATCGGCCAGACCCAGAGCCGTGTTTCCGATCTCGTCTATACGCAGGCCGATACCGAAGCGAAGGCGATCGCCTCCGACATCGCCGCCGATATCGGCGCGCTTGCCGGTGCCGCGCGCGCCATGGGCGGTGTCATCGAGCAGGGCCAGGCCGCGGGCTTCATGGATCGCAAGAACGTCGTTGCCATCCTCAAGGCCAACACTGAGAAGAACAGCTTTGCACTGGGCAGCTGGTTTGCCGAAGAGCCGAATGCCTTCGACGGCAAGTCGCGCGGCATGGCGGAACAGCTGGAGACCGGCACCCACAAGGACGGCTCGTTCAATCCCTACTGGACGAAGCGCAAGGACGGTAACATCACGCTGTCGACCTTCGAATCCGACTACAAGGCCGAGTGGTACTCGCTCGCCGCCAAGAGCGGCAAGGGCGCCATGAGCCAGCCCTACCAGGAAACGTCCACCGGCGACGGCCTGACGATGGCTTCCATCGCCTATCCGGTCAATGTCAATGGCAAGATGATCGGCGTCACCGGCGTCGACGTATCGCTGAAGACCCTCTATGAAAAGCTCAGCCAGCTGAAGCCCTTCGGCGAAGGCCGCGTCATGCTGGTCTCCCAAGGCGCCAAGTGGATCGTCGCGCCGACGGTCGAGCTGCTGATGAAGGAATATGACGGCGAAGGCAACGAGGTGGTGAAGGACTCGTTGGCGACCGGCAAGATTGGCCATATCGCCAACCTCACCTTCGGCGAACTCGCCTCCTTCGACCGCGTCGTCTATCCGTTCGCGCTGCCCGACATCAACACGACCTGGGCCGTCATTGTCGACGTGCCGCGCGCCGCGATCAACGCGCCGGTGCAGGATCAGACCTTTATGATGATCATCGGCGGCCTGATCGTTCTGGGTGCCGTGCTCGCTGGTCTTTATTTCGCGGTGCGCACCTTCGTGCAGAAGCCGCTCGCTGGTCTCGTCGCTGACGTCGCGACACTGAGCAACGGCGTCTACACCCAGCCCATCGCCGGCCAGGACCGCTCGGACGAAACCGGCTCCGTCGCCAAGGCACTGGAGGGCTTCCGCCACCAGCTTGCCGATACCAAGCGCCTGGAAGCCGAAGCCAACAGCCAGCGCCAGCTGACGGAGGCCGAACGCGGCCGTTCGGAAGCCGAGCGCGCCGAATCCAGCGCCCTGCAGCGCGATATCGTCGCCCGCCTCGGCGACGGCCTCGCACAGCTGTCGACCGGCAACCTCACCTTCCGCCTGTCGGGCGATTTCCCCGGCGAATACGGCAAGCTGAAGACCGATTTCAACTCGGCCATCGCCAGCCTCGAAGAAACGATCCAGACGGTCAACGCCTCGGTCGGCAATATCGGTGGCGGCACGGGCGAGATTTCCCGCGGCGCGGCCGACCTGTCCCACCGCACCGAGCAACAGGCGGCCAGCCTGGAAGAGACCGCTGCCGCCCTCGATCAGCTGACCTCGCAGGTCAATTCGAGTGCCGACAATGCCCGCGTTGCCGCCAAATCCGTGGAAACGGCCAGCAGCGACGCCAGTAAGTCCGGCGAGGTCGTGCAGAAGGCGATCGCCGCCATGCATGGTATTGAGCACTCCTCGGGCGAAATCTCCAACATCATCGGCGTCATCGACGAGATCGCCTTCCAGACGAACCTGCTGGCGCTGAATGCCGGCGTCGAGGCGGCGCGTGCCGGTGAAGCCGGCAAGGGCTTTGCGGTCGTGGCGCAGGAAGTGCGTGAACTCGCCCAGCGCTCGGCCAAGGCGGCCAAGGAGATCAAGGCGCTCATCAACACCTCGGAGGTGCAGGTGCGCGAAGGCGTGGATCTCGTCGGCAAGGCCGGCGAGGCGCTGGAAAACATCGCCGATCAGGTCATCCAGATCAACGGCCTGATCCGCCAGATCTCGCAGTCGGCCTCCGAACAGGCCGTCGGCCTCAAGGAGATCAACTCGGCCGTCAACCAGATGGATCAGGTGACGCAGCAGAACGCCGCGATGGTGGAAGAAACCACCGCCGCGTCGATGGCGCTGAACGACGAAGCACAGACGCTGAAGTCGCTGGTTGCCCGCTTCCGCGCCGGAGCCGCTGCGGCAGCTGCCCAGCCGATGCAGCAGGCTGCGCGTCCGCAGGCCGCCGCGCGCAGCAGCTACCAGGCACCGCGCACGACCGCCCGCGCCATCCCGCAGGTCGCCGGCAACACCGCACTTGCCCAGGACAACTGGGAAGAGTTCTGAGGCGAAGCCAAACGAACCTAACAGGAAGGCCGGCGGAAACGCCGGCCTTTTTTGTTTGCGATGCCGGCGCAAAAAGACGCCCCGGTTTTGAGGCCGGGGCGTTCAGTCGGACGTGCTGTCGGGAAGAAGGTTACCGCTTGGGACGCTTGCCAAGTTCATCCTGCGTGAGGAAACCGTCGCCGTTGCTGTCGCGCTGCTTGAACAGCGTGGCGGCGGCGGTTTCCATTTCGGCCTTGGTTAGCGTGCCGTTCTTGTCGGTATCGGCGCGTTCGAACATGCGAGCGCCCATGCGGTCCATGCGGGCTTCGCCAAGCGCCTCACGGGCAGCTTTGCGAGCCTCGTCGTCGGTCGACTTCACCGCGCGGAACGCCTTGCGGGCATCGCGGAATGCGTCCCGCTTGGCATCGACCTCCGCCTTGGAGACCTCACCGTTCTTGTCGGTATCGAAGCGCTCGAAGGTCTTCGTGGCCTGGGCCAGCATCTCGGCCTGCGAGACCTTGCCGTCGCCATCGGTATCGAGACGCTTCAGCATGCGCTCCGCGCGCTCTTCGCCACCCTTGCCGTGGCCCTTTCCGTGATGGCCCTTGCCCTTCATCGCGCCGGCATCCGCCGTATCGAGGGCGCCGTCCTTGTTGCCGTCACGGCGCGCGAAGATCGTGTCCGCCGCGGCGAGCACTTCAGCTTCTGAAAGCGAGCCGTTCTTGTCCGTATCGGTCCGGTCGAACATTTTTCCCGCACCGGGCAGGATGAAGGGGCCGGCAGCGTGGAGCGCCTGGCGGGCCTTGTCCTTGTCGGTATCCGCGGCATCGTGAACGGCTTTGCGGGCCGCCTTGAAGGCGGCATGGCGCGCCTTGATCTCGTCCCTCGTCACCTGGCCATTGCCATCGGCATCGAAGGTCTTGAAGGCGGCGGAGGCATTGGCCTTGAACTCGTCGAGCGAGACCTTGCCGTCCTTGTTTGTATCCAGGCGTTCGATCATCGCGGCATGGCGCTGATGATGTTTGCCTTCGCCCTTGGCGGCGAAAGCGGGTGCCGCGGCACCCGAGAGAAGAAGGCCGGCAGCGACGGCGCCGAGAAGAAGTTCCTTTTTAGCCATGGTCGTTCCTTTCATCCATCATGTCCCTTGAAAGACAGGATAGAGGGAACGCCGGCCGGTGCTAGTTACAAATTGGTAATTCAACCCTTTGGCAGAAAAGGGTTTTTTCCATGTCCGGAATATGTCGGGCTTAATTAGAGAAGCGCGTTGAGAAAGGCCGTGAGGTTCGACGTCGCATAGTCGATATGCCGGTCGTCGTCGCTGCGCTTTTCCCAGGCGTCGACGAATTCGTGGTTCGCGTCCTGCGGCACGAGCAGCACGGTCTTCATACCGAGCGCTTTGGGCACGACGAGATTGCGCGGCAGATCCTCGAACATCACGGCATGCTGCGTATCCACCCGGTGCAGCGCCATGAACTTGTCATAGGTTGCACCCGCCGGCTTCGGCACATATTCGGCCGCCACGATATCGAAGACATCGTCGAAATGGTGGAAGATGCCGAGCGCCTTGGCGGCCATCTCGGCATGTTTCACACTACCATTGGTGAAGATGAACTTGCGGCCGGGCAGCGCCTGGATCGCCTCGCCGAGCGGCAGATCGGGCGACAGCACGCCGTAATTGATGGCGTGCGCCTTTTCCAGGAAGTCGGCCGGATCGATCTTATGGTGGATCATCAGCCCGTTCAGCGTCGTGCCGTGATCGTAATAATATTGCTTCTGCAGGGCGCGCGCGTCTTCGCGCGTGAGACCCAGCAGGGCCGAAACATAGGCCGTCATGTTCTGGTCGATCTGGGCGAAGAGATCGATGTGATGCGGGTAGAGCGTGTTGTCGAGGTCGAAGACCCAGTCACGCACGGTGGAAAAATCGGCTTTGTTCGGAAGATCGGTCATAGGGCGTCTTATGGCACGGGGGACCGTCGAGGAAAACGGAATTTTCGCGAGCCGGGCCGTGCGGATGATGGATTTGCGGCAACCCGCATGCTAGCGGCAGGGCATGGAACTCTGGATCCCCATCACCATCGCCGCCGCCTTCCTGCAGAACCTGCGATCGGCCCTGCAAAAACACCTTCAGGGCAAGCTCGGCACGCGCGGCGCGAGCTTCGTGCGGTTCGGCTACGGCTTTCCGCTGGCGATCCTCTATGTGGTCGTGCTGCACTGGGGTGTCGGGCTTGGTTTCCCCACGCTCAATGGGCGCTTCGCCTTCTGGGCGGTGGTCGGCGGTCTGGCGCAGATCTTCGCGACCATGCTGCTGGTCTATCTCTTCTCGCTCCGGAATTTCGCCGTCGGCACGGCCTATTCCAAGACCGAGCCGGTGCAGGCGGCGATCTTCGGCTTCGTGCTGCTCGGCGAGCGCATAACCTTCGGCGCCGTCATTGCCATCGTGGTTGGTGTCATCGGGGTGATGCTGATCTCGATTGCCCGCGCGCCGCTCTCCTGGCGCAACACGTTTGCGGCGCTGACCAGCCGCACCGCGCTGATCGGCATCGCCTCGGGTGCTGTCTTTGGTGTCTCGGCCGTTGCCTATCGCAGCGCGTCGCTGTCGCTGGATGGTCCCGGCCCGATCATGAACGCGGCGGTGACGCTCGCCTGCGTCACCACCTTCCAGACGGCCTTCATGCTGGTCTGGATGCTGTGGAAGGACAAGAACGAGATCGTGCAGGTGCTGCGGAGTTGGCGCTCGTCTGCGCTGGTGGGCATTGCCGGGGTGCTGGGCTCGGCCTGCTGGTTCACGGCGATGAGCCTGCAGCAGGTCGCCTATGTGCGCGCGCTCGGCCAGATCGAGCTCGTCTTCACCTTCATGGCCTCCTACTTCCTGTTCCACGAGCGGGTGAACCGCACGGAAGTGGTGGGATGCCTGCTGATCGTCTGCGGCATCCTCGGCCTGCTCTTCTGGTAGGACACCGGCGGCGCGGGGCCGCCGACAGAGCGCATCAGGGCACGATCAGCGTGCCGGCGCCGTGCTCGGTGAAGATTTCGAGCAGCACGGAATGGGCGGTCTTGCCGTTCAGGATGACGACGCCCTGCACGCCGGCCTTGATGGCGTCGATGCAGGTCTCGACCTTCGGGATCATGCCGCCGGAAATCGTGCCGTCCTTGATGAGTTCGCGCGCTTGGGCGACGGAGAGTTCCTTGATGAGTTGGCCGTTTTTGTCGAGCACACCGGGAACGTCGGTCAGGAACAGCAGGCGCGTGGCGTTCAACGCACCGGCGATGGCGCCGGCGAAGGTGTCGGCATTGATGTTGTAGGTATGGCCGTCACGGCCCGGTGCGACCGGGGCGATGACAGGAATCATCTCGGACTTGGCGAGCAGATCGATCAATGTGCGGTCGACTTCGACAACCTCGCCGACGAAGCCGAGGTCGAGGATACGCTCGATATTGCTGTCGGGATCGACGACGGTCTTCTTGGCCTTTTCGGCGAAGACCATGTTGCCGTCCTTGCCGCACAGGCCGATCGCCCATTCGCCTGTCTGGTTGATGAGCGCGACGATCTCCTTGTTGATCGAACCGGCCAGCACCATCTCGACGATCTCGACCGTCTTCTGGTCGGTGACGCGGAGCCCCCCTTCGAACTTCGATTCTATGCCCATCTTGGTCAGCATAGCGCCGATCTGCGGGCCGCCGCCATGCACGACGATCGGGTTGACGCCCGACTGCTTGAGGAGAGCGATATCGCTGGCGAAAGCCTTGCCGAGTTCCGGGTTGCCCATGGCATGGCCGCCGTATTTCACCACGATGGTCTTGTTCTCGTAGCGCTGCATATAGGGCAGGGCCTGGGCGAGAAGGCGGGCTTGGGTTTCGCTTTCGGATAGGGACATGGCGGCCTCGTCGGATTGGATGGGCGCCTGTTTAACGCATGTTTTGTGACGATGGAATGATCCGCCGGCCACATTGCTGCGTAGGGCCAGAAAAAGACTTCGCCCCAAGCAACGGGAGCCGCATGTGGCCGGCAATGAGATATCCTACCTGATCGGCCGCGTGTCCCTGAAGGACCGCAAGGCGTTTTCCGTGCTCTATGAAAAAAGCGCGTCGAAACTTTTCGGCATTTGTTTCCGTATCCTCAGGGATAGAAGCGAGGCGGAAGAGGCATTGCAGGACGTCTATGTGAAAATCTGGCAGCGCGCCGACCGCTATGTGGAAAGCGAGACCAACCCGATGGCATGGCTCGCGGCGATTGCGCGAAATCAGGCAATCGATCTCATCAGGGCGCGAAGACCGGTGGCATCGGATATCGATGCGGCCTATGATATCGCCGACCCGCTCATGACGCCAGAGGAGGCGGTCGTGCTGAGGTCGGAGGGCCGCCGGATCGATGGCTGCATGGAAACGCTGGAGCCCGATCGGGCATTGGCGGTTCGGCGTGCCTATATAGAGGGTCTGAGCTACGAAGAGCTTGCCGATATCCACGGCGTGCCCCTAAACACGATGCGAACCTGGCTTCGCCGAAGCCTGTTGAAACTGAGAGAGTGCATGAGCCGATGACGGCGTCCGACAAAGAGATGAGAGACCCCCGCCGCGACGAGGTGATCGCCGGCGAATATGTGCTCGGGGTGCTTTCGGCCGAAGACCGCCGCAAGGTGGAGGCACGGCTTGCCAAGGATCGCCAGTTCGCCGCCATGGTGAACCGCTGGGAGGAAAACCTCTCGACTTTCAACGACGACTACGAGGCGCTGCAACCGCCGCCGCGAACCTACTCCGCCATCGAGCAGCGTATTCTGGGCACTTCGCCGCCGGATGCGGCCTTCTCCGGCAAGGTGGCCGGCGGGTTCTGGCAGTCGCTGGCGCTGTGGCGTTCGCTCGCCCTTGCCTCACTGGTAACATCCGTCGGGCTTGCGCTGTCGATGAGCACGCTGATGGCGCCTCGCCCGATGAGCAATGGCCGGCTGGTGGCGGACCTCGCGGGCGAGAATGCGGCGATCAATCTCGTCGCCCGCTACGACGAGGCCAATGGCGCGCTGCGCATCACGCCCGTCGCTGCTGGCAAGGAGAAAGAGAAATCGCTGGAGCTCTGGCTCGTCGAGGAGGGCAAATCGCCGGTCTCGCTCGGGGTGCTGCCGCAGACGGGCGAAGGGGAACTGGCGGTTCCCGCCGTCATGCGCGGCCGTCTCGTGCAGGGGGCCGTGCTGGCCGTCAGCGTTGAGCCTTTCGGCGGTTCGCCGACGGGAAGCGCGACCGGCCCGGTGATCGCCTCGGGAGCCGCCCGGTTCGAATGATCTTCCGGATTGCCGCACAAGCCGCGCTTTGCGCGGCTTTTTTGTTTTAAAATCTGGTCTCTATAAAAAAGATCGTGCCGTCTGAAACTCTTTTTCGAAAGGTCCCGTTGCTCGCAAGGATCGCCCGATGGGCATCGCAATGGGAGGTCCCGCATGTCGCGGGCCGAAAAGAAGGACAGTCCCACCATGACCCGTTTCACGCTCCGCACCGCCGCCCTTGCCACGGTCTTCACGCTCGGCGCCTTTGCCGCCCATGCCGAAAACCCGATGGTCGGCGGTGCGCCGATGTACGCCGAAAAGAACATCGTAGAAAACGCCGTCAACTCGAAGGATCACACGACGCTGGTCGCCGCCGTGAAGGCTGCCGGTCTGGTCGAGACACTTTCCGGCAAGGGCCCGTTCACGGTCTTCGCGCCGACCAACGAAGCCTTCGAGGCGCTGCCGGCCGGCACGGTCGATACGCTGCTGAAGCCTGAAAACAAGGACCAGCTCACCAAGGTGCTGACTTGCCATGTCGTGGGGGCTGATGCGATGTCGGACGCGATCGGCAAGATGATCAAGGACGATGGCGGTGCGCACCCGGTCAAGACCGTCGGCGGCTGCACGCTGACGGCGAAGATGGATGGCGACAAGATCACGCTGACAGACGAGACGGGCGGTGTCGCGACCGTGACGATCGCCGACGTCAAACAGTCGAACGGCGTCATCCATGTCATCGACAAGGTTCTGCTGCCGAAGGCCTGAGCCTCAAGGTCCCGCGTCGTTCATGAACCCGCGCGGGATACCAGTCCCTCGCCAGCCCTGGCCGCCGGTCTTCCGGCGGCCTTTTTTTAATGCAGGGAAACACCGCCGGTCTTCCGGCGGCCTTTTTAACGCTCGATGGCCGTCAGGATGGCGTTGCGCAACTCGTCGAGGCCGCGGCCCTTTTCCGAGGAGGTGGACAGCACCTCCGGATAGGCGGCAGGGCGCTTGACGATCTTCAGGCGGGTTTCCTCGATGAGGCGCGGCACGCCGGCATCCTTGATCTTGTCCGTCTTGGTCAGCACGACCTGATAGGAGACGGCGGCCTTGTCGAGCAGGGTGAGCACTTCCTCGTCGTTCTTCTTGATGCCGTGGCGGCTGTCGATCAGCACATAGACGCGCTTCAGCGTGGAGCGGCCGCGCAGATAGTCGAAGACCAGCTTGGTCCAGGCGTCGACATGCTCTTTCGGCGCCTGGGCATAGCCGTAGCCGGGCATGTCGACCAGCGCCATCGGCGGCAGGTCGCCTTCTTCGCCGGAAAAGCCGTCGGGCACGAAATAGTTGAGTTCCTGGGTGCGGCCGGGCGTGTTAGAGGTACGGGCAAGGCCCTTGTGGCCGACCAGCGCATTGATCAGCGACGACTTGCCGACATTCGAGCGGCCGGCAAAGGCAATCTCCGGCGGTCCCTCGGGCGGCAGGAATTTCATGGCGGGCACGCCGCGGATGAAGATCCACGGCCTGCCGAACAGCGGCTTGTCGCCCGGTATGGTCGTCTCTGTCATTGCTTTGCCTTTGTTATCAGGCCCCCGGCTTCCGGGTTTTGGCCGCGAAAGTCAAGCGCGGCGCTGCCGCCACAGCTCGACACCGAGATAGCAGATGAGCGCGGTCAGCACGATGGCGCCGCCGATGACCGTATAGGGGCTCGGGATTTCGCCATGGATGAGCGCCACCCAGAGCGGCCCCAGCACCGTCTCGGCGGTGCCGAGCAGGGCGGCGAGTGCGGAGGGGATCAGGCGGGCGCCGGTCACGAAGAGGGCGAGGCCGAGGCCGAAATTCAGCGCGCCGAAGACGATGAGGATTCCGAGCTCGCTCGCCGTGATGGCAAAGCCCGAGGCCTGGCTTGCCGCCGTCGTGCCGGCGATGACCGTGCCGAGGAAGACGGCGGGCGTCATGCGTACATGGGCGAAGCGGCGGGTGATGATCGTAGCGCTGGCAAAGGCGAAGGCGATGAGGAGAGCGAGCGCATCGCCGATCATCGAGGCGCCACCGCCGAGCGATTCCGAGACCATGATGGCGACGCCGCCGATCACGGCGGCAATGGCGATCCAGGTATGCGTGGCGATCTTTTCGCGAAACAGCATCCAGGCCATCAGGGCGGCGATCAGCGGCACGCCGGCCTGGATCAGCATGACATTGGCGACGGTCGTATAGGCGAGCGCCAGGATGAAGGAGGTGGAGGCGGTGGCAAAACAGATGCCGACGGCAATGCCGGCAAGGCCCATGCCCCTGAAGAGCTGCACGGTGCCGCGCGGCCCGTCACGCACCAGCATGAAGCCCAGTAGGAAGAGCGCGGCGAAGAGCGAGCGCCAGAACACGACCGTCCAGCCGTCTTCGATATGCAGGAAACGCGCCAGGGTGCCGCCGAAGCTCCAGGCGACGGCTGCGCCCAGCACCAGGGCTGCGCCGAAACCCTGTCCGCGGCTTTCCGGGAGAGTGGGCGTGACCGGAAGGGTGGAGGCGGAGGACATGGGCGCTCGCAGAAAAGGGATTGTCGCGAGCATGACAGGGATGCGCCCGCACCGCTTCCATGCCAGCGACGAGGCGATGTCGCAAGCGGGCTTGGCGGAAGGCCTTAAAAACAAAACCCCGGCACATGGCCGGGGTTCGTGTCTCTCAATCCTGAAAGCGTCAGGACGATGGTTTGGCTTTCTTGCTGAACAACCCCTTGAGATTGTCGAAGAGCTCGATCTTCACACCGTGGCGCTTCATGATGATCGCCTGCTGGATGATCGAGAGCGTGTTGTTCCAGGCCCAGTAGATCACGAGGCCCGCCGGGAAGGTCGCCAGCATGAAGGTGAAGATCAGCGGCATCCAGGTGAAGATCATCGCCTGGGTCGGATCCGGCGGCGTCGGGTTCATGCGCATCTGCAGGAACATGGTGACACCCATGATGAGCGGCCAGACGCCGATCATCAGGAAATGCGGCACGTCGTAGGGCAGAAGGCCGAAGAGGTTGAACAACGACGTCGGATCGGGCGCGGACAGGTCGTGAATCCAGCCGAAGAACGGAGCGTGGCGCATTTCGATGGTGACGTAGATCACCTTGTAGAGCGCGAAGAACACCGGGATCTGCAGGAGAATCGGCCAGCAGCCGGCCAGCGGGTTGATCTTCTCTTCCTTGTAGAGTTGCATCGTGGCCTGCTGCAGCGCCATGCGGTCGTCGCCGTGCTTGGCCTTCAGCTCCTCCATCTTCGGCTGCATCTTCTTCATGTTCGCCATGGAAGCGTACTGCTTGCTGGCGAGCGGGAAGAACAGGCCCTTCACGACGATCGTGGTGATCAGGATCGCGATGCCGAAATTGCCGAAATAGCGGAAGAAGAAGTCCATCAGCTGGAACATCGGCTTGGTGAAGAACCAGAACCAGCCCCAGTCGATCATCAGGTCGAAATGCGGGATCGAAAGGGACGTCTTGTAGCCGTCGATGACGGGCACTTCCTTGGCGCCGCCGAAGAACAGGTTCTTGACGTCGGTCTTCTGGCCGGGCGCGATAGTGATGTCGTCCTGGCGGTAATCCGCCTGGTAGCGCGGGCGGCCGTCCGTGAAGTAGGAGAAACGCGTGTCGTAGGGGGTGGCCTGCGGCGGTACGAGCGCGGTCGCCCAGTACTTGTCGGTGATGCCGAGCCAGCCGCCGGTCGCCTTGCCGGGCGAGACCGTTGTGTCGTCCTCGGTTTCCTTGTACTTCACCTCATGCAGGCCCAGATCGCCGAGCACGCCGATGAACCCCTCATGCAGCACGTAGACCGACGGGTCCTTCGGCTTGAAGAAGCGCGTTGCGCGGCCATAGGGCGAGAGCGCGATGGCCGCGTCCGTACGGTTCTCGATGCTGTCGGTGATGGTGAACATGTAGTGTTCGTCGACCGAGACGGTGCGGGTGAAGACGACGCCCTTGTCATTGGTGAAGGTGAGCTTCACGGGGGTCGTCTGCGTCAGCTTGCCGGTGCCGTCCTGCGTCCAGACGGTCTGCGGGCCGGGAACGGTGCCCGTCGCGTCGCTGCCGACATAGCCGACTTCGGCGAAATAGCCGTGTTCGGTCTCGGCCGGGCTCAGAAGCGTGATGATCGGGCTCGTCTTGTCGACGGTCTCGTGGAATTCCTTGAGCTTCAGGTCGTCGAAGCGGGCGCCCGTGAGATTAATCGAACCAGCGAGCGAGGGTGTGTCGATCTCGACGCGGGCGGACTTGGCGATCGCGGCGTCGCGCGTTTCGGTCGTCGTGCCCGTGGCCGCGCCACCCGGCAGGGTGCCGTTGGTCGCGGTCGTCGTCGTCGCGGTGCCGTCGGCGGCCGTCGTCGTCTGCTGCGTCTGGGTGGCCTGCTGCGCTTCCAGCGCGGCGCGGTCCTTGTCCAGTTTGGGGTTCACATAGAGGAACTGCCACGCGACGAGGATCAGCACCGACAGTGCGATCGCCACGAAATAATTGCGGTTGTTTTCCATCACTCTTTCCCGGGAGCAGCAGGGCGCTGCTGCTTTTGTTTCTGCCGCGTCGCGATCCGGTCCTTCAGACCGGCCTTCAAGGTTTCGAAGGACGCGCCGAGCACATCCCTTCTGGCGACAACCACATAGTCGTGTCCGGGCTCCATTGCAAACCCGGCCGATAGCCGCACCGCCTCTTTCAGGCGCCGGCGCATGCGATTGCGTTCCACGGCATTGCCGTGCTTCTTGGTAACGGTGAAGCCGACGCGGGGCGGTTCGTCCGGCATCTGCCGGTTGCGCACTTCGAGAAGGAACAGAGGTCCCTTGCGCTTCTCGCCCTCACGCACAAAAAGAAACTGCGGACGGCTTTTCAGCCGTCCGACAGCAGATTGTCTAACTTTTTTCGTCATATGCCCGTCGCCTCTGTTCGGGCAGACACGGCCTTAGGCCGAGAGGCTCGCGCGGCCGCGTGCGCGGCGTGCGGACAGGACCTTGCGGCCGCCCTTGGTAGCCATGCGGGCGCGGAAGCCGTGACGACGCTTGCGGACAAGCTTGGAGGGTTGGTAGGTACGCTTCGACATTTATTTAATACCGCGGTGTGCGGCCCTTCTTGGGTTTTGCTTTACGCAATCAGCGTTGAAAGTCCGACACAGGCTTGCCCTCGCGGGAAGCCAGGCTGTCCGGACGTGCGCGGCTTATAAGGGCAAAGACGCTTAAAAGTCAATTGCGGCTTTGACGGCTGTCCAGCTGCCACATTCGTTAAGATGGAAACTATCTGTGGTTGCGCACGCCTTGTCCTTGGTGACATTTGGATAACGTAACGTCAGGCTTTATTCCTGATTTTCCTCAATATTTTTTGCGCCCGCAACGTAAGCGAGGTCTTAAATGCCTGATTTCTGGGCGGTTGCATCAAATTCTAATTAACCTTTAGCGTTTACCGTCGAGGTCTTGGGGAGGACGATGATGTCGTTTTCCTGGTCGTCAGCTGTGCCTTTGGAGTATGATGTGAAGATACGCGGCAAGATTTACCTCATCGTGGGTGTGATGGGCTTCATTTCCGTCCTCATCGGCGCCATCGCCGTCCATGTGGTCTCGGAATACAGTGACAAGCTGCATCAATACGAGAACGCCGCCGACCGCGCCTTCCTCGGCGAACATCTGAACCGTCAGGTCACCGCCGTCGTCATGGAGGCGCGCGGCGTCTATGCTGCCAAAGACACCGAGGGTGCCAAGAAGTTTGCCGATGGCATCGCCAAGGAACTCGACGGTATCGACGCGACGCTCAAGGAGTGGCAGCCGCTCGTTCCCGACGTGCAGAAGGCCGCATTCGACGCCGTGGTTTCGCGCGCCGCCGAATTCCGCACTTTCCGCATGGAAACGGCCCGCCTCGGCACGACGGAATCGATTGCCGCCGCCAACGAGCAAGGCAATAACGAACTGAACCGCGCCAACCGCAAGGCCTTCCAGAAGGAAATCGATGCTGTCGTTCAGACGGACAACGAGAACCTGACGGCGATCAAGGCCGACATCGCCTCCTTCGAGGCCCTTATGCTGACGCTCGTGCTCGGCACGGTCGGTGCCGGCCTCGTTCTGGGCGGCGGTATCGCTTTCTATATAGCGACCAACGAACTCAGCCGCCCGATCCAGGAGGTCACCGACACGATGAACCGTCTTGCCGGCGGCGATCTTGAAACGGAAGTGCCTTATGCCGGCCGTAAGGACGAAATCGGCGAAATGGCCGCCGCCGTTGCCGTCTTCCGCCAGAACGCCATCACCGTGCGCGACCTCAACGCCCAGGAACAGATTCTGCGCGAAAAGAGTGCGGATCTCCAGTCCTCCATCGCGACCGTCGTACATGCGGCCGCCGCCGGCGACTTCTCCTCGCGCATCAGCAAGGATTATCACAACGAAGACCTCAACCGCTTTGCCCGCTCCGTCAATGAGCTGGTGGCCGGCGTCGAGGAAGGCATTGCCGAAACCCGCCGCGTCATCGGCTCGCTGGCGGACGGCGACCTGACGCAGACCATGAACGGCGCCTTCCGCGGCGCCTTTGCCGAGCTGCAGCAGAACGTCAACGCAACGCTTGCCACGCTCCAGCGCACCATGCGCGATGTGCGCGGTTCGACGGACGCCATCAATGCCAATTCCGGCGAGCTGCGCACCGCCTCGGACGATCTGTCCAAGCGCACCGAGCAGCAGGCCGCGGCGTTGGAGGAAACCTCAGCGGCTCTCGAAGAGATCACCGCTGCCGTCAAGAATTCGACGGAGCGGGCCAACGAGGCGACCTCGATGGTCGGCGAGGCGACGCAGAGCGCAAAACAGTCCGGCGCCATCGTGCGCAACGCCATCGATGCCATGGGGCGCATCGAGCAGGCTTCCAGTGAGATCAGCCAGATCATCTCTGTGATCGACGAAATCGCCTTCCAGACCAACCTGCTGGCACTGAACGCCGGCGTTGAAGCAGCGCGTGCCGGTGAAGCCGGCAAGGGTTTTGCCGTCGTCGCGCAGGAAGTGCGTGAACTCGCCCAGCGCGCCGCCAGCGCGGCCAAGGACATCAAGGGCCTGATTACCAAATCGGGCAGTGAAGTCGCCGTCGGCGTGAAATATGTCCAGGAGACGGGGGCTGCCCTCTCCGACATCGAAACCCGTGTCGTCACCATCAACGACCGCATCCATGCCATCGCCACGGCCGCGCGCGAACAGGCGACCGGTCTGCAGGAAATCAGCACCGCCATCAACCAGATGGACCAGGTGACGCAGCACAATGCAGCGATGGTCGAGGAAACCTCGGCCGCCACGCACAAGCTGAAAGGGGAGGCCGATAGCCTGGCCGATCTCGTCGCCCGCTTCCGCACCGGGGATGCCGCGCAGTATGTGGCGCCCGCCCGCGCGGAAAGCCGCCCTGTGGAGTCGCCGGCTCGCCGCATGATGGGCAATGTCGCCCGTGCCTTCGGCGGCAACCGTGCTGTGGCAACCGCCGCCGTCGCCCAGGAAAACTGGGAAGAGTTCTGATCCTTACAGGGATCGCGAGAATGATAACGCGGCGGTGGCGACACCGCCGCGTTTTGCATTTTGAACCGGCGTTGGAAAAATCGCCGCAATCTCTTATAATTACGGCATCGGCGGGGCAGGCGGCGCAGGGACGCGCTTCCGGCCCGCTGTCATTTGCCAAGCACTTGCCGCCGGGAGTTGAGAAATGATGGAGAGAGACGCCGCGGCGTCCCTGACCGAAGCGCCGGTGCCGGCGGCCGGGTATCTGTCCGGCCTGTCGGGCCGCCTGCTGCTCCTCACCGCCGCCTTCGTGCTGATCGCCGAAGTGCTCATCTTCGCCCCCTCGGTCGCCAATATGCGCCTTCAATGGCTGCGCGACCGCTTGAACACGGCGGCGGCGGCCAGCGTCGTCATCGAGGGGCTGCCGGACCAAGAGCTGCCGCGCTCCGTGCAGCAGGAAACGCTGATGGCGACCGGCGCCAAGGCGATCGTGCTCAAGAAGGCGGATGCTTCGCGCATGGTGGCGGCTGTCGACATGCCGCCGAGCATCGACGCACAATACGACCTTTCCGACGTCTCGCTGCCGACAGCTATCTATGATGCCTTTGACACGCTGCTCTTCGGCGGCAAGCGCGTCATCCGCGTCTATGGGCCGGTCGGCGAGACGAGCACGCGCATCGAGCTCCTGCTCGACGAACAGAAGCTGCGCCGCGCCATGCTCACCTATGCACGCAATGTCTTCATCCTCTCGATGATCATCTCGCTGGTCACGGCAAGCCCCATCTTTTTTGCGCTCAACCGCCTGCTGATCCGCCCGGTGCGCCGGATGACGGAAAACATCCAGGCCTTCACCGCCGATCCCGCTAATCCGGCGCGCGTGCTGGTGCCTTCCGGCGGCCGCGACGAGATCGCTGTCGCCGGCATCCATCTGGCCGCCATGCAGCAGACGTTGCAGCGCACGCTGAAGGAACAGAAGAACCTCGCCGATCTTGGGCTGGCCGTCTCAAAGATCAACCATGACATGCGCAACATCTTGTCTTCGGCGCAGCTGATGTCCGACCGCCTGTCCGACGTCGACGATCCCGTGGTCAAGCGCGTCGCGCCGAAACTGCTGCGCAGCATCGACCGGGCGGTGGGCTATACGAATGAAGTGCTCTCCTACGGCCGCATGCGCGAGCCGGAACCGCGCCGCCGTTTCGTGGCATTGCGCCCTCTGGTGCAGGAGGTGTCGGAGGTGTTGGCGCTTGATACGCGCGGCGATATCGATTTCGTTGTGCAGATCGAGCCGGCACTCGAAGTCGATGCCGATGGCGAGCAGCTCTTCCGCGTCATTCACAATCTCTGCCGCAACGCCGTGGAGGCGCTGGCGCAGGATCTCGGCGGCGAGCGCCGCGCCGTCATGGTGACGGGTCTGCGCACCGGTGCGGTCGTCTCGATCGCCATCGATGACAACGGCCCCGGCATGCCCGCCAAGGCGCGCGAAAACCTCTTCGCCGCCTTCCGCGGCTCCGTTCGTTCCGGCGGCACGGGCCTCGGCCTCGCCATCGCCCGCGAACTGGTGCTCGCCCACGGCGGCACGATCGCGCTCGTTGAAAAGGCGACGCCCGGCACGCTCTTTCGCATCGAGCTGCCCGACCGCCCCGTCCCCCTCGATGCCTTCCGTCACCGCGCCTGATTTCCGAGGCGGTTGCTGATCGGATATGACGGGACGGTGAAAAAAGTGCATTTTTTCTGAGAAAGGCGCTTGCAATAACCCGGAGTACCCTTTAGTGAACCGCCTCACAGACGGGCACCAAACGCCCCGCTGTCAGCGCACCCGTAGCTCAGCTGGATAGAGCACCAGACTACGAATCTGGGGGTCAGGAGTTCGAATCTCTTCGGGTGCGCCATTTCTCTTCCTGAATAGGCCGGTTGATTGCGCCCTGCTAGGGCGATCCTTCACGCGCCGTTTGGCGCTTTTTTCGTTTTCCCCGCTGTGAAATCAGCATTCCCGCGAAGCGATCAAAAAAATCGCTTCAGGCAACTTTTGGCCGTTTACAATAGTAATACAATATGATGTTTTAAGCCTGCTGCTGAGGAGCAGCTTTCTTTGGGAGGACATCATGAAATTCAAAATCGCACTCGCAAGTGCCACGATCCTTGCTGCCTCGATGTTCAGCGCCGCATCCGCCGCCGATCTCACCATCGGTTTTTCGCAGATCGGTTCGGAATCCGGCTGGCGCGCTGCCGAAACAACGCTCACCAAGCAGCAGGCTGAAAAGCGCGGCATCGACCTGAAATTCGCCGACGCCCAGCAGAAGCAGGAAAACCAGATCAAGGCGCTGCGCTCGTTCATCGCGCAGGATGTCGATGCCATCCTGATCGCCCCCGTCGTCGCCACGGGCTGGGATGAAGTGTTGCAGGAAGCCAAGGATGCGGAAATCCCGGTCATCCTGCTCGACCGCACGGTCGATGCCTCGAAGGACCTTTACCTGACGGCCGTCACCTCCGACCTCGTCCATGAAGGCAACGTTGCCGGCAAGTGGCTGGTCGATACCGTTGCCGGCAAGCCGTGCAACGTCGTCGAATTGCAGGGCACGACGGGTTCGTCGCCGGCCATCGACCGCAAGAAGGGTTTTGAGGAAGCGCTCGCCGGCAAGGACAACCTGAAGATCATCCGCAGCCAGACCGGCGACTTCACCCGCACCAAGGGCAAGGAAGTCATGGAAAGCTTCCTGAAGGCGGAAGACGGCGGCAAGAACATCTGCGCGCTCTACGCCCATAACGACGACATGGCCGTCGGCGCCATCCAGGCGATCAAGGAAGCCGGCCTGAAACCGGGCAAGGATATCCTCGTCGTCTCCATTGACGCCGTTCCGGATATCTTCCAGGCCATGGCGGCCGGCGAAGCCAACGCCACCGTGGAGCTGACGCCGAACATGGCAGGCCCCGCGCTCGACGCGCTCGATGCCTTCCTGAAGGACGGCAAGGAGCCGCCGAAGTGGATCCAGACGGAATCCAAGCTCTACACCCAGGCTGACGATCCGCAGAAGGTCTACGAGGAGAAGAAGGGCCTCGGCTACTGATCTCCTCCCGGGAGCCCCGCGTCCGGCTCCTAACTTGACGCGGGGCATCCGCCCCCTAGCATTCGGCTGATACGGTTTTTCGCCGGATCGGCCGGTTCGCCTGCCGTCTCCCGTTGGGGCGGCGGGCGGCAGACGTCACACGGGTGGGATCATGCAGGCGAGTACCTCCATTCTTTCGGCAACGGCGATCGACAAGATCTTTCCCGGTGCCAGGGCGCTCGACGGCGTCGATTTTTCGCTTCACCGCGGCGAGGTCCATGCGCTGCTCGGCGAAAACGGCGCGGGCAAGTCGACGCTCGTCAAATGCCTGACCGGCGCCTATCGCCGCGATGGCGGGCGCATCCTGCTCGACGGCGCGGATGTCGATCCGCAGAGCACGCTGGAAGCCCAGAATCTCGGCATCGGCACGGTCTACCAGGAGGTCAATCTCCTGCCGAACCTCACGGTCGCCGAAAACCTCTTCCTCGGCCGCCAGCCAAAGCGCTTCGGCTTTATCGACAGCCGCGACATGAACCGACGCGCGAAAGCGCTGCTCGCCGAATACGACCTCGATATCGATGTCACCGCCGAGCTTGCCGCCTATTCGGTGGCGGTGCAGCAGGTCATCGCGATTGCGCGCGCCGTCGATCTCTCGGGCAAGGTGCTGATCCTCGACGAGCCGACGGCCAGCCTCGATGCGCATGAAGTGGCGATGCTGTTTCGCATCGTGCGCCGCCTGAAGGCGCGCGGCCTCGGCATCATATTCATCACCCACTTCCTCGAACAGGTCTACGACATCTCCGACCGCATCACCGTGCTGCGCAACGGAAAGCTCGTCGGCACGCGGGCGACGGCGGACCTGCCGCGCCGCGATCTCATCGCCATGATGCTCGGCCGCGAGCTGGTGCAGGAGGTGGCGGCGGAGCATGGCGCGAAGGGCGAGGGCGGCGAGGTCCGTTTCCGCTTTCGCAATTTCGGCCGCAAGGGCCATATCCAGGCCTTCGATCTCGATGTGCGCAGGGGCGAGGTGGTCGGTATTGCCGGCCTGCTCGGCTCGGGGCGCACCGAGACGGCGGAGATACTGTTCGGTGCCGAGCGGGCCGATAGCGGCACGGCGGAGGCTGATGGCCGCACGCTCGACCTCTCGTCGCCACGGTCCGCCATCCGCGAAAAATTCGGCTTCTGTCCAGAGGATCGCAAGGTCGACGGCATCATCGGCGATCTCTCGGTGCGCGAGAACATCGCGCTCGCCTTGCAGGCAAGGCGCGGCTGGGCGCGGCCGATCAGCCGTAGCGAACAGGACCGGCTGGCCGACGACTATATCAAGGCGCTCGATATCCGTACCAGCGACCGCGAAAAGCCGATCCGGCTTCTGTCAGGCGGCAACCAACAGAAGGCGATCCTCGCGCGCTGGCTCGCCACCAACCCGGATTTCCTGATCCTCGACGAGCCGACGCGCGGCATCGATGTCGGAGCGCATGCGGAAATCATTCGCCTTATCGAGGAGCTCTGCGGGAAAGGCATGTCGCTAATCGTGATCTCGTCCGAACTGGAAGAACTCGTCGCCTATTCGAGCCGCGTCATCGTGCTGCGCGACCGGGCGCATGTCGCGGAACTCGTCGGCAACCAGGTGACGACCGACGGCATCGTCGAGGCGATTGCCGCCTCTGCCGGGAAGGCGGACGCATGAGCGCGACACTGAAAGCCTATGCGGTCAGGCTCTTCCCACAGGTTGCGGCACTCGCCGTCATCCTGCTGATGGTCTCCATCGCCTTTCCCGGCTTCTTCCGTCTTGAAATGCAGAATGGCCGGCTCTACGGCAGCCTGATCGACATCCTGAACCGAGGCGCGCCGGTGGCGCTGCTCGCCATCGGCATGACGGTCGTTATCGCCACCAAGGGCATCGACCTCTCGGTCGGCGCCGTCATGGCGATCTGCGGCGCGGTGGCTGCGGCCGCCATCACGTCCGGCCATTCGCTTGCCATGACGCTCCTGATCACGCTCGGCACCGGCATTCTCTGCGGCTTGTGGAACGGCATCCTCGTCGCCGTGCTCGATATTCAGCCGATCATCGCGACACTGGTGCTGATGGTCGCCGGACGTGGCATCGCCCAGTTGATCACCGAAGGCGCTATCCTCACCTTCAACGACGCCGGGCTGATCTTCATCGGCAGCGGTTCGCTGTTCGGCCTGCCTATGCCCGTTGTGATCTGGTTTGCCTTTGGAGTCATCGTGGCGCTCCTCGTGCGGCGCACGGCGCTCGGCATGCTGATCGAGGCACTCGGCGTCAACCGCCGCGCCGCCATGCTGTCGGGTGTCTCGACGGGCGTGCTGCTGATCGCGGCCTATGTGCTGTCGGGCCTCTGTGCGGCGCTTGCCGGCATCATTGCCGCCGCCGATATCCGGGGGGCGGATGCCAACAATGCCGGGCTCTGGCTGGAGCTCGATGCGATCCTGGCGGTCGTCGTCGGCGGTACGTCGCTGCTCGGCGGGCGCTTCTCGATTGCCGCCTCGCTGATCGGCGCGTTGATCATCCAGTCGGTCAATACCGGCATCCTGCTTTCGGGCTTCCCGCCGGAATTCAACCTCATCATCAAGGCGGCGATCATCGTGCTGATCCTCGTCATCCAGTCGCCGCGCGCGCAGTCGGCCTTCGTCTTTCTCTCCCGTGCCCGCGCATCGGAAAAGAAGACGGCCGGGGAGGCGAAATGAACCCGCGTTACCTTCCGCTCACTGCGACGATCGCAATCTTCCTGATCGCCTATGCCGTCTGCATCGCGCAATATCCCAACATGCTGTCGACGCGCGTCATCGGCAACCTGCTGACGGACAATGCCTTTCTCGGCATCGCCGCCGTCGGCATGACCTTCGTCATCCTCTCGGGTGGCATCGATCTCTCGATCGGCGCGGTCATCGCCTTCACCGGCGTCTTCCTCGCCGTGCTGCTTCAGGCGACGTCGATCCATCCGCTCGTCGCCTTCGTACTGGCACTTGCCATCACCACGGCCTTCGGCGCGCTGATGGGGGCGATCATCCATCATCTGGAAATGCCCCCCTTTATCGTCACGCTCGCCGGCATGTTTCTGGCGCGAGGCATGGCGTTTGTCCTGTCGATCGACTCGATCCCCATCAAACATCCGTTCTACGCCACGCTGAAGAGCGCCTATTACAAGCTGCCCGGCGGCGGGCGCATCACTCTGATCGGCGGGTTGATGCTGCTCGTCTTCGCGCTCGGCATCCTGATTGCCCACCGCACCCGCTTCGGCGCCAATGTCTATGCGCTCGGCGGCGGTACTGCGACGGCGCGGCTGATGGGCGTGCCGATCGGGGGCACGACAATTGGAATCTATGCGCTCTCCGGGTTCCTCGCCGGCCTCTCGGGCATCGTCTTCTCGCTCTATACCTCGGCCGGCTATTCGCTGGCGACGGTGGGCGTAGAGCTGGACGCCATCGCCGCGGTCGTCATCGGCGGCACGCTGCTCACCGGCGGCTCCGGCTTCATCGCGGGTACGCTGGTCGGCATCCTCATCCAGGGCCTCATCCAGACCTACATCACCTTCGACGGCTCGCTGTCGAGTTGGTGGACGAAGATCCTGATCGGCCTGCTGCTCTTCGCCTTCATCCTGTTGCAGAAGGGGCTGATCCACGTCACGGACCGGCGGAGGCGGCATGCGTGATTTCCTGCGCACGCCACCCCCTCTTCGCCCACTCTGCCTCTAGATTGAGGGCAGGGCGGTGCGGAAAACAGGTCTGCTCGAAACCATGATGAACGGAGCGGTGGCGCGCACCAGCCACTCGCAGGTGGTGGGCGAACTCGGCAAGGCGATCATCGCCGGCGAGTTTCCGGTGGGTTCGACGCTGCCGGGCGATACGGAGATGGAGGCGCGCTTTGGTGTGTCGCGCACCGTCATCCGCGAGGCGATGAAGACGCTCGCCGCCAAGGGCCTTGTCGTGCCGCGCGCCCGCATCGGCACGCGGGTGACGCCGAAGGACCAGTGGAACCTGTTCGACAGCGATATCCTCACCTGGCACTTCGCTGTCGGCGTCGATGACGTCTTCCTCATCCATCTCAGTGAAATCCGCCTCGGCTTCGAGCCGCAGGCCGCAGCGCTTGCCGCGCGCCACGCGACGGAGGCGGATATCAACCAGATGATGCTGCTCGCGGTTGCGATGGGTGATCCCGAACACACGCCGGAAACGCTGGCGCTGGCCGACCTGCGCTTCCACCTCGCCGTGATGGACGCCGCTCGGAACCCCTTCATGCGCACCGTCGGCAGCCTGATCGAGGCGGCGCTGGCCGGCGTTTTCAAGCTGAGTTCGCCGGCGTCCGACCGCATCAAGATCGGCGATGTTGCGGCAAACCATATGCGCATCGTCGAGGAAATCCGCCGTCGCGACGAGGATGGCGCACGCCGCGCCATGGAAAACGTCATCCGCGTCGGCCGCGCCCGCATCACCGATGCGCTGGGCGGGCAGTCGTCCGGGCCGGCGTGACCGATATGCCACGCCTCCCGACGTCGATGGGCGCTTTGGTACGGCTTGTCTTCTAAACCGCGCCTCACTCCGCTAAGCAGGGACATCGGTGCGCCGCACCGGCGAAAACTGGAAAGCGGAAGGAAGCGGGACATGATGCACCGCGAAATGCCGCGCGTACTGCGTCGCGTGATTGTCGCCGGGGTCATTCTGCTGGCTGGCTGTGCCGGTCGGCCCGAGGGCGTATTGGTGCCGAGCGGCGAGACGCCGCCGGGCGTTTCGACCGTCGATCTCTTGGTCGCAACCACGCGCGCCCCCTCCGAGCAGCCGGGCGTGCTGTTTTCCGGCGAACGAGGCTCGGATCTCCAGCTGCGCGACATCGCCATTTCCATTCCGCCTGACGACAAGCGCAAGATCGGCCAGGTGCAATGGCCGAAGAAGCTGCCGGCCGATCCGATGAAGGATTTCTCCACGGTCAGCGTCAAGGCGATCGACAAGGAGAAGGCCGGGAGCGCCTGGCTTGACCGCAACCTGCCGAAAAGCCGGCGCGTGCTGATCTTCGTGCACGGTTTCAACAACCGCTACGAGGATGCCGTCTACCGCTTTGCGCAGATCGTGCATGATTCCAAGACGGATGCGGCGCCGATCATCTTCACCTGGCCTTCGCGTGCCAGCATTTTCGATTATTCCTACGACAAGGAAAGCACCAACTATTCGCGCGATGCACTGGAAGAACTGCTGAATGCTGCGGTCGCATCGCCTAAGGTCGGCGAGATAACCATCATGGCCCATTCCATGGGCACGTGGCTGGCGGTGGAGACGCTGCGCCAGATGGCAATCCGCAAAGGGCGCGTGCCGAAAAAGATTCAACAGGTCATTCTCGCCTCGCCCGATCTCGACGTCGACGTTTTCGGCCAGCAGCTGCGTGCGCTCGGCAAGGAGCGGCCGCAGTTCACACTGTTCGTCTCGCGGGACGACCGGGCACTGACCCTGTCGCGCCGCATCTCCGGCAATGTCGACCGGCTCGGCCAGATCGACCCCTCGCAGGAGCCCTATCGTTCTATGCTGGAAAAACAGGGTATAACGGTGCTCGACCTGACGGCGCTGAAATCCGGCGATAGTCTGAACCACGGCAAATTCGCCGAAAGCCCTGAGGTCGTGCGCCTGATCGGTAACCGGTTGATCGACGGTCAGACGGTGACGGATTCCGAGGTTGGCTTCGGCGACCGGCTCGGTGCCGTAGCGCTGGGCACGGCCGAGACGGTCGGCAGTGCGGCGAGCATCGTCGTCTCCACGCCGATCGCCGTCTTCGATCCGGTCACGCGTAAGAACTACGACGACCAATGGCGCCGCCTCGGTCGGTCGGTCGAAGATACGACGGTTACGGCAGCCGGGCAGTAGGTTCAGAAAGAAAAGGGCGGCTACAAGGAGCCGCCCTTCGATTTCAATTCTGCGTCCGATTTAGCGGACCCAGATCACTTCGCGCGAACTGCGATCGACGAGCACCGGGCGCTGGTCGACATAGATATAACCGTAGCTTGGATTTTCCGGCACCTCGACGATCTGCACCGTATCGGGGATCACCGCGCCGGCCTGGACGGGACCTTCGAGCACGACGGGCTCGACCGGATGGCGTTCCACATAAGTAATGGTCGCTTCGGGGATGTCGCCGGAAATGCTTGCCGTCGTCTCGACCTCGGGCGCGTAGATCACCTGGCGGCTATCCGTGCGCACAATGACCGGACGGTTATCGACATAGACATAGGCGAGATCCGGATGGTCCGGGATCGGCGTCAGCGCAATCGTGTTGTCGAAGCGCGTATCGGCCGTCAGCTGGCCATCCAGCACGACCGGCGGGGTCGGGTTTTGCATCACATAGACACGGGCATCATCGGGAACCGCCGCATCCGCGCCGATGGCGAAGCCGACCATACCGCCGACGACGGCGCCGACAGGGCCACCCACGACAGCGCCCGCCGTGGCGCCGGCAGCGCCCATGGCGGTGCCGCCGAGAACCTCCTTGTCGCGGTCATCGGCATGGGCGACAGAAGCGCCGATAAGGGCCAGAGCGGCACCTGCCATAAGAATCTTACGCATGTCTTTCTCCTTGGAAGATTGGGTTTCCCACCCCTTCGGCGGAGACAACGTGACATGTCGGAATCGGTTCCCGCATCATGTCTAAAGGACATCACGATGTGTAACGCACGGTAATCCTCGCCTCAGGCGATTTCCGAATCCCGCTTGGCGATTTCGTAGTCCTCGTGATGCACCTGCAGCCCCTCCGGCGTCACCACGACAATGCCGTAGGCGGCCGGTTCGTCGACCGAAAGCGAGGCGTTCGGCGCGTCGAAGGGCATCGGCTGTTGATGCACCGGGCTCTTGAAGATCGAGAAGGGAATGCCGCGATGCGAGCCGCCAATCGTACGGTGCACATGGCCGGCGAAGATATGGCGCACATTGCCGTGCTTCAGCACCAGATCGTAGAAGGCGTGCTCATTGGATAGCCGGATCGCATCCATGCCGGTAAAGCCCGTCTTGTGCGGTGGATGATGCATGAAGAGAAGGACGGGCAGGGTGCCGGCGCTGGCCAGCGTCTTGTCGAGCCAGGCAAGGCGGGTCCCACATAGATAGCCGGCATGGCTCAAAGGATAGTCGTAGGGCGGAGCGAAAAGCGTGTCGAGCAGCACGACGCGGCAGTCGGGAAAATCGATCGCCTGCTGCACGAAGCCGTTCTCATCCGGTTGGACATGGGAGAAGGTTTCCAGGAAACGGTCGCGATAGTCGTGGTTGCCGATAGTGATGGCTGCCGGGGGCACGAGTTTGGCGAGCAGGCCGTGCAGGCGCTCATAGGACAGTGTATCGGCGCGATGTGTCAGGTCGCCGGTAAAGATCACCCGGTCGGCATCGGCATGGTAGCGGTTGACATGCTCGATGCCGGCAAGCAGCCGATCATAGGGATCGAGGCCGATGATCTTCGTGCCCTCGGGCACCATGTGCAGATCTGTAAAGACAATGAGCTTGGTCATGAAAGGGTCTCGCGGCGGGGTTATTTCAGGCGCAGGATGAAGGCCGCGCCGGATGCATTCGTAGCGTGCGAACGTGCCGCATGAAAAGCAGTTGGAAGCGACGGCAATCTGATATATCAGAAAGGCGAAACAGCCGGCGGGCTGGCCAAACGGAGCATAGCGACATGAGATGGAAGCGCACGATCCAGCTGCTGGACGTTCATTGCGAGGGTGAGATCGGCAAGGTGGCAATCGGCGGCGTGCCGAAGATCCCCGGCAACACCATTGCCGAACAGCTCAACTACATCAACACGGTCGACGACAGCCTGCGCCGCTTCCTGTGCCTGGAGCCGCGCGCCGCTGCGACCGGTTCGGTGAACCTGCTTCTGCCGGCCAAGCGTCCCGAGGCCGATGCCGGCTTCATCATCTTGCAGGCCGATCAGGCGCATGCCTCCTCGGGCTCCAATTCGATCTGCATCACGACCGCGCTGCTGGAATCCGGCATCGTCGAGATGAAGGAGCCGGAAACCGTCGTCGTGCTCGATACCGCCGCCGGCCTCGTCAAGGCGACGGCGACCTGCCGCGATGGTCGCTGCGAGAAGGTCAAGCTCACGATGGTGCCGTCCTTCGTGGAAGCGCTGGATGTCGAGATCGACACCCCGCATTGGGGCCGCGTGCGCTTCGACATCTCCTATGGCGGCATCTTCTATGCGCTTGTGGATGTCGACCAGATCGGCACGAAGATCGAAAAGGCCAATGCCCGCGCGCTGGTCGATGCCGGCATGGCACTGAAGGATCTCATCAACAAGTCGATGAAGGTCGTGCATCCGGAAATCCCCGAGATCAACGGCATCGCCTATGTCATGTTCCGCGACCGCGATCCCGACGGCACTGTGCGCACCGCCACCACCATGTGGCCCGGCCGCGTCGATCGCTCGCCCTGCGGCACCGGCAATTCGGCGAACCTCGCCACGCTGCACGCCCGCGGCCTCGTCAAGGTCGGCGACACGTTCCGCTCGCGCTCGATCATCGGTTCACAGTTCGAGGTGGGTCTGGAAGCCGAAACGGTCGTCGCCGGCCGCAAGGCGATTATCCCGACCATCACCGGCCGCGGCTGGACCTTCGGCCTGCACCAGATCGCGCTCGACCCGACCGATCCGCTCGCCGACGGTTTCGCCATGACCGACACCTGGGGCCCGCAGGCCGGTGAAATCCGCTAAGACAAAAAGCCCTGGAGCGACGTCCTGCGGCTCCGGGGCTTTGCTTTTTCACTTCGCAGCGTAGTGCTTCTCGATGGCGCCGAGGGTGATCGGATCGATCTCCGCCGTATCGGCGTCCTCGATCAGGTCCTGGTCGGCCAGCACCTGTTTGATGGCAAGGCGCGCATCGGCGGATAGTTGGTCCGGCTGGTCGCGCAGGATGACTTCGAGATCGACGTCCCGCATTTCGAAGGCGGCGACGAGGCTGGTCACGGCCTGCTCGATGTTCTTGACGATGCCGGTGCCGCTCTGCTGCATCAGGCCGATCTTCAGCTTGCCGAAACTGTCGCCCTTGTCGGCCGCCTGCTCGAAATAACCGGCGGCGGCGGTAAGGTCCTGGGCAACGCCTTCGCCGGTCTCCAGCATCAGGCCGAGATTGATCATGGCATCGATGCTGCCGCGTTCGGCCGCGAGCTTGTAATAGGCGGCGGCGCGCGCATTGTCCTCGGCGACGAGGCTGCCGTCGTCGAGCAGCACGCCGAGATTGAAGGCGGCGGTCTCGTCGCCGCCGGCAGACGCCTTGTCGAACCACCGGGCGGCTTCCGCGCCGTTCACTTCGGTGCCGATCCCATCGCGATAGGCGACGGCGAGATTGTAGGCGCCGAGCATGTCACCCAGTTCGGCGGCCTTCTTGTAATGGCTGAATTCGGCAGCCGGATCGCCGCGTTTTCCAAGCATCGCACCGTAATTGACCATAGCGACCGTATGACCGAGCGCTGCGGCCTCAGCATAGAGCTTCATCGCGTCAAGATCCTGGCCGGCGCGCTCCAGGGCGCGGGCCAACTGGAAGGCCATGCGCGGGCTGCGGAGGGAATTGTAGGCTTCGCGGCAGGCCGAGAGCGCGGCGCCGATCTTGATGTCCTGGAGCTCAACCGGCGCGAAGGCCATGTTGCGCGTCATGTCATAACGGCTGCCGGCGGCGGCATCGCATTTGGCATCGATGGTGTCGGCACGGGCGCCATCGGCACCCGCCAGAAGGACCGCGAAGAAAAGGGCGCGGCCAGCCGTCTTCAGCATATTGGATCGCATAGTCATGATCCGTCTCCCTTCGTTGATGGGGGCACCTTAGACGAACGGTGCAAAACGGCTGTTTCCGCGGGAACAGTGGGATGACGGGAGGCGGCGCATAAGGGTAGTCATTGCTGGCGGTGTGCACGGTGGATGTAGCGCGGCGCCCGGGTTCAATTCATCCAGGCGGGCTCCGTCCCGCGAAAGGTGTGTCATGCCAACGCTCGATACGTTCCGTCCCGTCACCCTCAGCCGCCGGCTGTTCATCGCCGGCAGCACGCTGGCGCTTCTCGGCGCTGGGCTTCGCGCCACGCAGGCCAACACGATCATCGGCAAGGCCGTCGAGATCACCGGCGATGTCAGCCGCAAACATGCCGAACATCAGGAAGGCCTGAAGGCCGGCGCGAGCCTGATGGACCACGACTTCGTGAAGACCGGCAAGGAAAGTTTCGCCGAGCTGGCGCTCGGCGAGGATACCAGCCTGATGCTCGGCAGCGAGACGGAGCTTCTGATCGATACCTTCATCGCGGGTCAGGGGGGCATCATCGAACTCGGCACCGGCCAGATGGTCTTCGACCGGCCGGAGGGCCTCGCCAAGATCGACCTCACCATGCGCACCACCTTCGGCATGATCGGCGTGCGCGGCACGAAATTCTTCGCCGGCCCCAGCCGAAAGGCCCCCTTCGCCGTCTTCGTCGAGCATGGTCGCGTCGAGGTCACCGGCGGTGGTGTAACCAAATCCGTCTCCGGCGGCGAGGGCGTCGAGATCAGTGCACCGGGTGCGGCTCCCGGCGAGGTCATCAAGTGGGGCGAGGCCCGGATCCGCGAGGCCTATGCCAGCGTCGGCATCCGCTAGGACGGAACATGAAGGATGCGTGAGGGCGATCCCGAAGTGTCCGTGTTCGATCGCGTGAACATGGTCGAGCCGCTTCTGCAGGCATACCCCCTGTTTTACCAGAGGTGGCAAGCCCTCCATGATGAAGGCCGGGGTGATGAACAGTTCCCGATTTACTTCGCGCTTTCAGAGCTTGCTCGCCATTTGATCGGCGATCTGGAATCGGGAAATACGCAGCACTTCGATGCTGTCTTCGATGTTGTCGAACTGTGGCATGTCCAGGGAAACGCAGATGTGAAAGAGGCCGCAACGGTGGGCCTCCTTGAGGATCTACAGAATTGCGATTTGCATCAGAGGACAAAGCCCGAGGATTTTCTGGAGTGGCTGCGGCCGGAAACGCGCGTATGGTGGGGTAAGGTTGAAGCGTTCTGGGCAAAGGGAACGCCGATAGTCTAGGGGCCATCAGTCCAGCGTAAACAGGTCCATCGTTCCGAAGCCGCGAATCTCGTGGTTGCCGATGGCGCGCAGCGTTCGGCTTGTTTCGCTTGCTGCGCGTGGGCCGACGCAGATCTGGGTGCCCAGGAACTTGTTGGCATCCTGCAGGCGGGCGGCCAGATTCACGGCGTCGCCATGCGCGGTATAGTCGAGCTTGCCGCCGATGCCGACCTCGCCCAGCACCGCCATGCCCGTCTCGATGCCGAGGCGCGTGCGTCCGAAATCCTTCTCCAGGAAGGCAGGGCGGCGGCGCATCTCCTCGGTTAGGGAGCGGATGTCGTCGGCGCAGGCGAGCGCCTTGTCGACATGGCGCTCGAGATCGTCCGGAGCATTGAACAACGCGTGCACGGCGTCGCCCACCACCTTGTCGACCATGCCGCCATGCCGCGCCACCAGCGCGTTGACCTCGGAGAAGTAGATGTCGAGCAGCTTGACGAGGTCGTGCGGGCCGATTTTTTGCGCGAGTGTCGAGAAGCCTTCGATGTCGGTGAACAGGGCGGTGACCTGCCGCTCCTCGCCGGCGACGCGGACCATGTCGGGATTGTCGATGTAGCGCGAGACGACCGATTGCGGCAGGTATTGCGCAAAGCGCTGGCGCGCCGTCGCTTCGGCACGGCGGATATGGGTGAATTGCAGGAGGCCGGTGACGAGTGCCGCCGTGGCGACGACCAGCGAGACGCCGATCGCATCGGACAACAGCGCCGTGCGAAGATAGAGCAGCCCGGAGCCGCCGAAGACCAAGCCGACGAGGGTGACGCCGGCGACCGCCGCAAAGAGCGGGCGAAGTCGCGTCGCCGCCAGCGCCGCCGCCGCACCCATGAGGAAGGCAAAACCTGCCTCGGCAGGCGCAAGGCCGGGATCGCGTGTCGGGATATGGTCGGTCAGGATGGCATTGGCGACATCGGCATGGATCTGCACGGAGGGTTCGAGCGGCATCGAGGCGCTGGCGCGCAAGCCGCCGAGATTGGGCAGGCTGCTGCCGATCAGCACGACCTTGCCCTCAATTTTTTCTGGAGGGACTTTGCCCGCCACGACGTCGGCGGCGGAAAAGGTCCGCGCACCGATGGCGGCCGCAACGCTGGCGACGAAGCGCAGGCTACCGTCCTCGTCGAGCCTGAGGATGCGTGCATCATGGCGCAGCCACACGGGGTTGCCGCCGAGAATGGGCGTGCGTGCGCCGGCTGCCAGCCGAGCGGCCTCCACACCGAGCGCCGGATAGGCGGCGTTGCCGACGATGGCATAGGCCTGCACGCGGCGCACCACGGCATCCTCGTCGCCGACGAGGAAGGAAGCGGACGCCGAGATCGCCTTGTCCTGCAGGAAGGGACAGGAGCTTTCCGTGCCGTCGATGAACCAGAGGTCAGGGACGGTGACCGGCTTTTGCAGGGCAAGCGCCGGCACGGGATGAGGCGCGCCGTCCGTCGCCTCGCCGATCAGAAATCCGAGCACGGTCGGTACCTTTGCGATGGCACCGGAAAGTGCTGCATTGGCCGGCTCCTCGGCCGCGCAATCGGTGCTGAAGACGAAATCGAAGGCAATGGCGGTGGGCTTGGCGGCGGCTAGGCGGTCGATGAGATCGGCGGTCTGGCTGCGTGTCCATTCGCGGCCCGGCACGCTCTGGAAGGCCTTGCGATCGATATCGACCACAACGATCTCGTCGCTCTCGGCCACCGGAATAGCCTGGGTCAGCGCGTCGAAATAGAATTCGCGCTGCTGCTCCAGAGCCGTTTCGCCCATGAAGTACAGCGCAAGCGCGCCGGCAAGGCTCGCAACGAGCCCGGCGACAAGCGGTCTGTATTTCTTGGCGATCATGATCAGCCGCTCCCTTTTCGGGCCGCCGGCCTGTTAGTCGTCATCCGGCTCGGCGATGTTCTGCAGCCGGCCGATATGGCAATGGATGATGCCGTCGTTGCGGCGGATCGCGCCGGCCTCTTCCAGTGCCAGGATCGACCGGTTGATCTTCGGCCGGCTCGCGCCGACGATGCTGGCGATCTCGCCCTGGCTGAGCGAAAGCTGGAGATTGGCGCTGTCGGGCAGTTCGTCGCCATGGATGTTGCGGAGCGTCGCCAGGAAGAAGCGTGCGACGCGGGAATCGAGATCGTAGAGCGCGATGGTTTCCAGCTGTTCCGTCGTCTCGCGCAGCTTGGTGCAGAGATAGTGGATGATCGCGTGCGCGGCGGTCGGGTTGCGGGTGAGCACGTCGAGGAAATCGCGCTTGGCGATGACATAGCCTTCGGTCGGCGTCACCGAGGTCGCGTCCGCTGAACGCGGCTGGCCGTCGAGGATCGCCATTTCACCGAGGATCGATCCGGCCTCGAGCTGGCGCAGCGACAGTTCCTTGCCCTGCGGCGTGATCAGCGACAGCTTGATGCGGCCGGAGACGAGTACAATGAGATAGGTGCCCTCGTCGCCGCGCTGGAAGATGACCGTTCCCGCCGGCCAGCGGCGCCAGGTCGCGATGGACGCGATCTCGCCGATCGTTTCCTTGCTGAAGCCCTCGAAAATCGGAAAAGAACGCCAAAACGCGGCACTCTTGTTGATCTCGTTCATATCCGGTTTCCCCCGGCCGCCCCTGACAGGATGAAGACGGGCCGCTCAACCGAAATCTTCGCCCAGCCGGTGAGCGCTTGCAACAGAAAAGAACGGATAGTTTGGGCTGGCCCCACCCTATTGGCAGATCCGCACCCGTTTTGTGACGGTCTTGCCTGTCCGGTCTTCCGTGCGCATGCGCTTGGTGATGCAGGTCTGCTGGTAGTGCCCGTAATAGCCTTGCTGGGCATATGCATAGGAGGCGTCGGCCTGGCCGGGTGCACTGAAGGCAAGGGATAGGGAAGCGAGGACCAGGGCGAGAAAATAGTGGTGCATGGAGGATCCGGAGAAGAAAGGCGGGGTGTTGTCTCCTTTTCGCACAGCGCGGCCGCGGTTTCTGTTCCGGCGGGAACAGGTCATCGTTCACTAAATGAGAACGATCTGTCTTCTGATGCCCTGGCTAGTTTGACGACGGAAAGCTGGTATCTCTCTGCCAACGCAAACGCCAAGCCTCAGGAGCTTCCCATGCCGCAGAACGTCGTCGTCCTCGTCGGACGCATTCTTCTTTCCCTCATGTTCCTCACCGCCGGCTTTCCCAAGCTGATCGATCCCTCGGGCACCGCCTGGATGATCTCCAATGCCGGCCTGCCGGCCGCCACTGCGCTCGCCTATCTTGCCGGCATCTTCGAAGTCGTCGCCGGTCTTGCCATCCTCGTCGGTTTCCAGACGAAGATCGCCGCCTATCTGCTCGCTGCCTTCTGTGTGTTCACCGCTCTTGTCTTCCATAGCGGCGCGATCAACAACCCGGACTTCCCGGAAGGCGCCAACAGCCTGCTCACCGTCTTCAACGGCCTGATGATGTGGAAGAATATCACGATCGCCGGCGGCTTCCTCGTCCTCGCCGCCTTCGGTCCGGGCTCCATCTCGGTCGACGCGCGCCGCGGCGCTTGAGCCAACGACAAAAACCGGTCCTCCAGAAACCCTCCCCGGCCTCCGGGGAGGGTTTTTCGTTTCGCGAGTGCTGGAAAGCCGCGGCTCTTGCTGCTATGCGCACGGGGATAAAATCATGCGGGAGATGCCGATGTTTTCCAATTCCTTTCCGGACAGAGACGTGATGGCGGAGCTGATGGCCCGAATGCTGTGGGAGATCAAGGCGGTGCATTTCCGCCCCGAGGAACCCTACAAGCTCGCCTCCGGCATGGCCTCCCCGGTCTATATGGATTGCCGCAAGCTGCTCTCCTATCCGCGCATCCGCTCGGCCATCATGGTTTTTGCCGCCGCGACGCTGACGCGCAATATCGGCTTCGAGCGCATCGACGTCATTGCGGGCGGCGAGACGGCCGGCATTCCCTTCGCGGCGCTGCTTGCCGATCGCCTCAGCTTGCCGATGATCTATGTGCGCAAGAAGCCGAAGGGCCATGGTCGCAATGCGCAGATCGAGGGCGTGATGCCCGAGGGAGCGCGTGTGCTCGTTATCGAGGATCTCGTCACTGTCGGCGGCTCGATGTTCACCTTCATTGACGCCATCCGTGCGGCCGGTGGGGTCGTGGATCACGGCATGTCGCTGTTCTACTATGGCATCTTCAGGGAAGCCGAAGCCCGCTACGCCAATGGCGGCGTCAAGCTGCACCACATCGCCACCTGGCGGGATGTGCTGGCCGTCGCGCGTGCCGAAAAGCTGTTCGACGACGCAACGCTCGCCTCCGTCGAGGCCTTCTTCGACGCTCCGCTCGTCTGGTCCTCTGCCCATGGCGGCGTGTCGGAACTGCCGACGTCGTAAATGGCGCTGGCGCTTTGCAACAAGATCGTTTAAATCGATTGAAAATCAGTTGGAGGAATGCTGATGATCCTGTGTTGTGGTGAAGCGCTGATCGACATGTTGCCGCGGACGACAACGCTCGGCGAGGATGCCTACGCGCCCTATGCCGGCGGGGCGATCTTCAACACGGCGATCGCGCTTGGCCGCCTCGGTGTTCCCACAGGATTTTTCACCGGCCTTTCCGACGACATGATGGGCGACATCCTTCGCAAGACGCTGGCCGAAAGCGGTGTCGACTACAGCTATTGTGCAACGCTGTCGCGCCCGACCACCGTCGCCTTCGTCAAGCTGGTCAACGGTCACGCGACCTATGCCTTCTACGACGAGGGCACTGCCGGCCGCATGATCACCGAGGCCGAACTTCCGGATCTCGGCGACGATTGCGAGGCGCTGCATTTCGGCGCGATCAGCCTCATTCCCGAACCCTGCGGCTCGACCTACGAAGCGCTCCTGAAGCGTGAACACGACAAGCGCGTCATCTCGCTCGACCCGAACATCCGCCCCGGTTTCATCAAGGACAAGGATGCCCATATGGCCCGCATCCGCCGCATGGCTGGTATGGCCGATATCGTCAAGTTCTCCGATGAGGACCTTGCCTGGTTCGGCCTCGAAGGCGACGAGGATGCGCTCGCCCGCCACTGGCTGCATCACGGCGCCAAGCTCGTCGTCGTCACGCGCGGGGCACAGGGTGCGGTCGGCTACACGGCGGCGCACAAAGTCACGGTGCCGAGCGAACGCGTGACGGTCGTCGATACGGTCGGCGCCGGCGACACCTTCGATGCTGGCGTACTCGCTTCGCTGAAGATGCAGAACCTGCTCACCAAGCAGCAGGTTTCGGCGCTCTCGGAAGACCAGATCGCCAAGGTTCTGGCGCTCGGTGCCAAGGCCGCCGCCGTCACGGTCTCGCGCGCGGGTGCTAACCCGCCTTGGGCGAAGGAAATCGGGCTGGCGTAAGCCGGTCGCCCTTCATTCGCCTGTCATCGCCGCATGGTCAAAGGGGCCATGCTCGATCACACCGCGCCAGATTCGCTCGCTCCCGCCCGTCCTGACGGGCAGGCTCCCACCATTCTCGTCGTCACGGATGCCTGGCGCCCGCAGCTGAACGGTGTCGTGCACACGCTGGAGGAGCTTGCCCGCTCCATAGCGGAGGAGGGCGTCGAGGTTGTTTTTCTGACGCCGGAGAAGTTCGCGACGGTGCCACTGCCGTCCTATCCGGAAATCCGGCTCGCGTTGACCTCGAAGCGCCAGGTGCTGGCCGAGATCGAGGCGATCGCGCCCGATTATATCCACATCGCCACCGAAGGGCCGCTCGGCATGGCGGCGCGGCGCGCCTGCCTGCAGCGTCGGCTGCCCTTCACCACGGCCTATCACACGCGTTTCCCCGAATTCATCAGCGCGCGCCTGCCGATCCCCGAAAGCTGGAGCTATTGGTGGCTGCGCCGTTTCCACAATTCCGGCCAGGGCATGATGGTGGCGACGAAATCGCTTGGCGCGGAAATGGCGGCGCGCGGTTTTACCCGGATCAAGCGCTGGTCGCGCGGGGTCGATACGAAGCAGTTCGATCCGGCCAAGCGCCGCGATCTCGGCCTGCCGCGGCCGATCTTCCTCAATGTCGGCCGCGTGGCGGTGGAAAAGAACCTGCCGGCCTTCCTGGCGCTCGATCTGCCGGGCAGCAAGGTCGTCGTCGGTGACGGCCCCGATCTCGCCATGCTGCGCCAGCGCTATCCGGATGTGCACTTCCTCGGCCGCAAGACCGGCGAGGATCTGGCATCGATCTATGCCTCGGCCGACGTCTTCGTCTTCCCGAGCCGGACGGATACGTTTGGCAATGTCATGCTGGAAGCCTTGGCGAGCGGCGTTCCCGTCGCCGCCTTCCCGGTAACGGCGCCGCGCGATGTGCTGGGGGAGGCAGGGGCCTTGTCGGAGGACCTGCGGCAGGCGGCTCTTGCCGCGCTCGAGATCCCGAAGGAAACGGCGCTTGCCCGGGCGGCAACCTATAGCTGGCGCGCCTGCGCCCTTGAATTCCTGGGCAATCTGACCCGCGTGCCGCGCGGCGCTTTCGCGGCACGCCATCTCAGCCTGCGCTGATTAGTTTGCAGCCTTCAGCAGTGCGGCAACGAGACCGGCGGTCGAGCTATCATGACCGGCAGCGCTTTCCTTGCCCTCCACGACCGGCAGAAGGCCCGTCGCCAGCTCCTTGCCGAGTTCAACGCCCCATTGGTCGAAGGAATTGATGTTGAACAGCACACCTTCAACGAAGACACGGTGCTCATAGAGCGCGATCAGGCGGCCGAGCGCGAAGGGCGTCAGGCTGTCATGCACCATGGTGATCGACGGGCGGTTGCCCTCGAAGACGCGGTGCGGTGCGATCCTGTCGGCCTTCGCCTCGTCCATGCCCTTGGAGGTGAGCTGGGCCTTCGCCTCTTCCAGCGTGCGGCCCTTCATCAGCGCTTCCGACTGCGCCAGGCAATTGGCAATCAAAAGCTGGTGCTGATGGCGGAGATTTTTCTCGTGGCCGTTGGCCGCGATCATGAATTCCGTCGGGATGACCGAGGTGCCCTGGTGGATCAGCTGGTAGAAGGCGTGCTGGCCGTTGGTGCCGGGCTCGCCCCAGACGACCGGGCCGGTCTTGCACGCGACGGGCTTGGAGTCCATCGTCACGGACTTGCCATTCGATTCCATGTCGAGCTGCTGCAGATAGGCCGGGAAGCGCGACAGGCGCTGGTCATAGGGCAGGATGGCCCGCGACGGGTAGTTCAGCACATTGCGGTGATAGAAGCCGATCAGGCCGAGCAGCATCGGGATGTTCTGCCGGATCGGAGCCTCGCGGAAATGATTGTCGATGGCATGGCCGCCGGCCAGGAACGCGCCAAAATTCTCCTTGCCGATGGCGATCATCAGCGGCAGGCCGATGGCCGACCAGATCGAGTAGCGTCCGCCGACCCAGTCCCAGAAGCCGAAGACCCGGTCCGCGCCAATGCCGAAGGCCGAAACTTTGTCGAGCGCCGTTGAGACCGCGCAGAAATGGCTGCCGACGGCGGCGTCGCCCAATGTGTCGGCGATGAACTTGCGGGCCGTTGCGGCATTGGTCATCGTCTCGATGGTCGTGAAGGTCTTCGAGGCGACGATGAAGAGGGTGGTTTCGGCCTCGAGCGTCTTCAGCGTGTCGGCGATATGCGCGCCGTCGATGTTGGACACGAAATGCAGGCGTGGGCCGTCATTATAGGGGGCAAGGGCCAGTGTCGCCATGACCGGGCCGAGATCGGAGCCGCCGATGCCGATATTGACGACGTCGGTAATCTTCTTGCCCGTCGCACCCTTCAGTGCGCCGGACCGGATACCGTCGGAGAAGGCGCCCATGGCGTTGAGCACGGCGTTGACATCAGGCATGACGTCCTTGCCGTCGACGAGGACCGGCGTGTTGGAGCGGTTGCGCAAGGCGGTGTGCAAAACGGCGCGCTCTTCGGTGATGTTGATAATCTCGCCTGCGAACATCGCGTCGCGCTTCTTCTCGACGCTGGCCTCTGTGGCGAGCGTCTCCAGCGCATCGAGCACGGCGTCGTTCACCGCGCATTTGGAATAGTCGAAAAGGAAGTCGCCGAGCGTTGTGCTGTAGCGGGAAAACCGTTCGGGATCGGCCGCGAAGGCCGCCCGGATGTCTGTGGCGTTGGTGTCGCGGACGATGGATTTCAGCTTTTCGACAAGCGCGTTCATCGGCGTCTTCCCTTGCTTTGGACGATGCCGCTAGCTAGTCGCTTTGGCATCGTCAAATCAAGACCGAAAACGCGCCTGCGTCGAAAAAATTAAATCGATTTAGAGGTGGCCGGACAGGGCTGCGCTCAGCCCCGGAGATCCTTGCGCAATATCTTGCCGACATTGGATTTCGGCAGGTCAGTGCGAAACTCGATGAAGCGCGGACGCTTGTAATTGGTGAGGTTTGCCGCGCAATGCGCCTTTACGTCGGCCTCCGTCAGGGCCGGATCCTTCTTCACCACGAAGAGCTTCACCGCTTCGCCGGAATGCTCATCCGGCACGCCGATCGCCGCGCATTCGAGAACGCCCGCGAGCGACATCGCCACCTCTTCAACCTCGTTGGGGAAGACGTTGAAGCCGGAGACAAGGATCATGTCCTTCTTGCGGTCGACGATCTTGGTGAAACCGTCAGGCGTCATGAAGCCAATATCGCCAGAGCGGAAGAAACCGTCCGGCGTCATTACCTTGGCCGTCTCGTCCGGGCGCAGCCAGTAGCCGGCCATGACTTGCGGCCCGCGAATGCAGATTTCGCCGATACCGCCCAAGGCAAGCGTGTTGCCATCGTCGTCGCGGATCGCGATCTCGGTGGAGGGGAGCGGCAGGCCGATCGTACCGGTGAACTCCGCCCGGTCGAACCGGTTGGCGGTTGCGACCGGCGAGGTCTCCGAGAGGCCATAGCCTTCGATGATCGCGCAGCCCGTCGTCTTCTGCCAGCGTTCGGCAACGGGTCGCTGCACCGCCATGCCGCCGCCAAGCGTCAAAAGCAAATCGGAGAGATCGAGCTTGGCGAAATCCGGATTGTTCATCAATGCGTTGAAAAGTGTATTGAGGCCGGGGAAGATATGGACGCGATATTTCGCCAGTTCCTTGACGAAGGCGGGAATGTCGCGCGGATTGGCGATCAGCACATTGTGGCCGCCAAGCGCGATGCCCATCAGCCCGTTCACCGTCAAGGCGAAGATATGGTAGAGCGGCAGCGCGCAGATGAAGACGAGCTGGTCCGGCCGCTGCTTCACATGGAAGATCGGCTCGATCCAAAGCTTGATCTGCTCCATGTTGGACAAGAGATTGGCATGCGTCAGCGTCGCCCCCTTGGAAACGCCCGTCGTGCCGCCGGTATATTGCAGGAAGGCCGTGTCACCGGGGGCAACGGCGACCGGCTTCAGCGCGCCATGCGCACCCTCTGCCATCACCTGCTTGAAGGGAATATGCCCCGGCAGCGACCAGGCCGGCACGAGCTTCTTCACCTTGCGCACGACGAGATTGACGATCAGCCCCTTAAGGCCGAGCATGTCGCCCATCGTGGTGACGACGACGTGTTTAACAGCGGTGCGCGCAACGACCTGCGCCACCGTGCTTGCGAAATTCTCCAGCACGAAAAGCGCCTTGGCGCCGGCATCCTTCAGCTGGTGCTCCAGTTCGCGCGGCGTATAGAGCGGATTGACATTCACCACGACGAGACCGGCGCGCAGGATGCCGAAGATGATGACCGGGTTCTGCAGGATATTGGGCATCATCACGGCGACGCGATCGCCCTTTTCGAGCCCCTTCGCCTGAAGCCAGATGGCGATCTTTTTCGAGGCGGCCTCGAAATCGCGGAAGCTCAGCGTCTTGCCCATGCTGGTGAAGGCGGGGCGGTCGGCATATTGCGTGCAGCAGCTTTCGACCAGCGCGCCGATGGAAGGATGCGCCAGCGGCGCAATCTCTCCCGACATGCCCTCAGGATAGTTGGCAAGCCAGAAACGACCGGTCGGCTCGGTGGAAGGGGCCTCGATTGTGGCCGTCATGCGTGCTCTCCTCCTTGGGCGCGGGCATCGTCCGTCCCGCCGGCGCCGAATGGTCCTCCAACCACACGACACGGACAAGATGATGCTTTTGGCAGGCGCCATCAAGGATTATCGCTATATTACATTGACGTAAACGTCAATAAGCCCATGAGGTCGCCCGTTCGCGTTTTCGTGATCGTGATGTGCAGAACTGCGGCGTCTCACCGCGCCTTCCGGTAAAAAAGCGCGTATATGTTTAACATTCATCGGGTACACCTTATCTAGGGGACGCCGGCCGGACGCCGGAGACAGTGGAGTGCATGAGTTTGCTGCATCAGGAACATCGCAGAAGTGAGCCCAGGTTTCTCGGTGCCGCGCGCCCGAGCGGGGCGGCACTCATCTCGCCGATCTCCGCGGCGCGCTGGCTGCTGGTGCTCGTCGTCTTCGCCGGCATCTACTTCTTCCATGGTTTCCTGGTTCCGGTGCTGGCGGCGCTCGTCATCGCCTTTGCTAGCTGGCCGCTCTATTCGCGCCTCCTGGCGCAGGTGAACGGTAACCGCACGCTTGCCGCCTCCATCGCCATCCTGCTCATCCTCGCCTTCATCATCGGCCCGATCGTCATCGCCTCCACCTATGCCCTGCACGAGGTGCGTGACTGGATCGGTTGGGGCGTGGAAATGAACCGCACCGGCGCGCCGACGCCGGAATGGATCCGCGTGCTGCCGGTCGTCGGCGGTTGGCTGGATATGCAGTGGACGCGCTTCCTCGATCATCCTGGCGCCATCGGCGAGCTGACGCAGGTCGTCAGCGGCGCCAATATCGGCAATATCTACCGTGTCGCGCTGGCCGCCGGCGGCAAGGCCTTCAACCTGCTGCTTGCCGCGCTTTTCATGCTGATCGCGCTGTTCTTCATCTATCGCGACGGCCAGTCCTTCGCGGGCCAGGTGGATCGCCTCGGCGAGCGTATCCTGCCGATGCGCTGGGAGCGTATTTCCCGCATCGTGCCGGCCACCATCAGCTCCACTGTGACCGGCATGACGCTGATTGCCATCGGCGAGGGCATCGTGCTCGGCGTCGCCTACTGGATCGCCGGCGTTCCCTCCGCCGTGACGCTCGGCGTCATCACCGGCATCATGGCACTCTTTCCCGGCGGCGCGCCGCTCTCGTTTACGCTGGTTTCTGTCTATCTCGTCTCCAGTGGTTCTCCGGTCGCGGGCCTCGCGTTGCTCATCTGGGGTTCCGTCGAACTCTTCATCGTCGACAAGACCCTCAGGCCCCGCCTCGTCGGCGGCCCGATCAAGCTGCCCTTCCTGCCCACCTTCTTTGGCCTTATCGGTGGCGTGAAGACGATGGGCTTCCTCGGGCTTTTCATCGGCCCCGTGCTGATGGCCCTGCTTGTGGCCATCTGGCGCGAATGGATCCGCGAAGTGGAGGCAACGGACGCACCGTCGCCGATCATTCTCGATCCCCATACGGAGCCGACTGGCCGGTCCGATGCGGAGCGCAGCGTCAGCTGAGCCTCCGCATGAATTCCCCTAAATTAGCCGCCGCAATTGCTTGCAAAGGCAGGGGACGGAGCCATAGTGTCTCCGCCGCGCATGTTGCGCGACTTGAGGGGAACACATCATGACATCCGCCAGCCGGACAGCGCTCGCCGCGCTTGTCCTCACGACTGCTCTTGCAGCCTCGCAGACATCGGCGCTCGCCTGGGGCTGCATCGCCGTATCGGAAGAGGGCAGCTACGGCTACAGCTACAGCTATGACAACGAGGCCGATGCGCGAGAAAAGGCGCTGACGGAATGCGCCAACCGCACGACCGAGGAATCGGTGTGCGAAATCACGGAATGCGACGAAGACGATTGAGCCGGCGCCTTGCGGAGCCTACTGGTTTGGTCTCCGCAAGTGTGCGTTCTAGCAGGTTCGGCGCGGGTCTCAGGAGAGAGGGGCCTGCGGTAATCGCTCGTTTGCGCCTTCCCGGCAAAAGTGCGAAAAATCCTGCAGAAATTTCTGTGCCACGCCCGGATCGCCTATCAGGCGCTGCAGGATCGCCTCCGGCGTTTCCTTCATGACCGGAAGGCGGAAGAAAAGGCTTTCCGTGAAATTCGCGCTGATAGTTGACAGTACTGTCCTCAGCGCCGCAAGCATGTCGTCGCCGCGATGCGAAGCGTGAACGAGCGCAATCGGCTTGCCGACCACCTGATCGCCCGAGACCAGCCAGTCGATGGCATTCTTCAGGCCGCCGGGAATGCCGCGCACATATTCGGGGCTCGACAGGATAAGCCCGTCGCAACCGGCAATGACCCGCTGGAACTGCCGGACGCCGGGGGCAGATCAGCACCTTCACGATCTGGCGAGAAGACCGGCAGGTCTCCGATGCCGTCATAAACCTCCACGACGATGCCGTCTGGCGCGATCGCGTGCAGGGCACGGAGCAGGGCTGTGTTGGTGGACAGTCGACGTGCGCTGCCGGAAATGGCGAGGATTTTCATGACGAGACGCTAGCGCGGCATGCGGTCATCCGCAACGCGGGTCGCCGCCATGCTCGCGGGAAAAAGCCCGGCTGAAACCGGCCTAGCGTCTAAGGCGGTGAATCGGGACGGCCAGCGTGATCTCGCGGCAGCAACGTGACGTCAATCGGTCGCCCGACCCCGATCTAAAACTATCGGCAGTCGCGTCCGATGTCGCTTCTGACAGACCGGGAGGGCCACGTCCACCCTTGAATACCGGATGCTGGTTCCAAAGCGTGGGCTGGCGCGAAAGAGGGCGGCGCCAGAGGCGCCGCCCGAGGGGTCAGAAAAGAGGGATCAGCCGTTTGCGCGCAGCTTGGCGGCGCACAGGCTCCAGTAGCCGCCGCCTTTCTGGATCCATTTCAGATCGTTGAGCGTGCCGGCCTCCTTGTTTGCGCGATAGGCATCCACGCAGGTGTGAAGCCGGGCTTTCCCAGCGGCTTCGCTTGCGTATTTCTTATCGACGGCACTCGGGAAAGTGACGCCCTTCGGCGCCTTCGCCGTCGATTTCGCCGGCTCCTTTTCAGGGGTTTTCGCGATATCGGCTTCGTCGGCGGCGTCGGCTGCAGCCGCATCCGCTCCGCAGAATTTTGCGCGGAAGTCGTTCCATTTCACGTCGGTGGCACTGCCGTCCGCCTTGGCGGCTTTGTACTTGGCGCTGCATTCCTTCATCGTCAGCGCAGAGGCGGGCGAGCCTGCGGCGAATGCGGTGAGAAGGGCTCCGGCAGCAATGAAAACCAGTTTCTTGGTCATGATATCACCTATTTGAGGAGGGCTTGCGGTTGGGAACGATTAGCTGGGCAGGGCGCCGTTCGGACTGGCCGTGTCGACCATCTTCGGCAGATGTTCGGCAAGGATTTGGGGCAGTTGATTCATGTCGACCCCGAAGGACTGCGCCAGATTGCGCAGGGTCTCGGAAGACAGCGCGGTTTTGATCTGGTCTTCGGAAATCGGCAGGTTCGACCCGGTCCCGATCCACGAGGAAACCTGTTCCCCGAGTCCGGCCTGATTGAGCTGGCTGACGATGCCGTCAAGGCCGCCGGCATTCTGAAAGACCTGCCCTGCCACCGCCATGAGATCGACCGGCTTTCCACTCAGGGCATCACCGACGATATTCTGTAGTCCATCAAGTAATCCCATGGGTTCTCCCTTTGCAGTTTGATCCGCCCTTCACCTACAAGAGGAAACTAAATTATGATCAAACAAAGGCAAGCTCGGCCAACTTCCAGCCCAGGAAATCTTTGCGAACCGTTATCTCGGACTTCCGCCAAAGTTGCGAAAGTGAGAGATGCCATTTCAACGACAAGGGGAGGTGTGATACGCCATGCCGAAGGGGAGCAAAACGCTCGGACGACAAGTCCAAGGGCGTCGCCCATGTTCGGGTACTATTATGCAGCGCTTTTGACGCCTGCTGAAAAAAGGAGTGAAATGCTTGAATTGAATGGTGCCGCTTACGTGACTCGAACACGTGACCCCGTCATTACGAATGACGTGCTCTACCAACTGAGCTAAAGCGGCCTTTCCAAGGCTCCGAAGCATATCGGGCCGGAATGGGTGCGCTGATAACCGCAATGGGAAAAGATTTCAAGCGGGGAGTTTCAACTTCCGCATTTTTCCCGTGTGGTTTCTTTCCGCGCCGGGCTCAGCCGGCGCAAAGGCGGGCGCGGGCGGCCTGGTATTCGCGGTCGAGGCGCGCGACGAGGTCCGCCACGGGCCCGATGGCCTTCACCGCGCCGATGCCCTGGCCGCAGCCCCAGATATCCTTCCAGGCCTTTGCGCCGGTCGTGGCGGTTTCGAAATCCATCTTGGACGGGTCGGCTTCCGGCAGGTTGTCGGCATCCATGCCGGCCGCGGTGATGGAGGGTTTCAGATAGTTGCCGTGGATGCCGGTGAAATAATTGGAATAAACAATATCGGCGGCCGCGCTGTCGACGATCATCTGCTTGTAGGCCTCGGCCGCCCGCGCTTCCTCCGTCGCGATGAAGGGGGAGCCGATATAGGCGATGTCGGCGCCCATCGCCTGGGCGGCGAGGATTGCACCGCCGGTGGCGATTGCGCCCGACAGGAGGAGGGGACCATCGAACCATTCGCGGATTTCCTGGATCAGGGCGAAGGGCGAGAGCGTGCCGGCATGGCCCCCAGCACCCGCCGCAACGGCGATCAGGCCGTCGGCGCCCTTGCGGATCGCCGAACTGGCATGGCGGTTGTTGATGACGTCGTGCAGCACGATGCCACCATAGGAATGGATCGCGGCATTCACCTCCGGCACGGCACCGAGCGAGGAAATGACGACCGGCACCTTGTACTTCACGCACATCATGAGGTCGTGTTCGAGTCGCTTGTTGGAGCGATGGACGATCTGGTTGACGGCGAAGGGGGCTGCCGGGCGGTCGGGATGTTTTGCGTCGTACGCGGCAAGGCCCTCGGTGATTTCCGCCAGCCACTCGTCGAGCTGGGCTTCCGGCCGCGCATTCAGGGCCGGGAAGGCGCCGATGACACCGGCCTTGCATTGTGCAAGGGTCAGCGCGGGATGCGAGACGATGAAGAGCGGCGCGCCGACGACGGGCAGGCGCAGCTTCTCCTTGAGGATCGCGGGCAGGGCCATGGGAAATCCAAATCCGGTTTTGACGTTTACGAAAACGTCAAAAGAATAGCAGCGGGAATCGCCCGTGAAAAGAGGGATGGTGACGCGACGGCGTGTGTCGTGCCATTGCGACGCTGGCAGCGCGTTGCGGACATTTGAGCAGGTAAGCAGCCTTGGCTGTTCACTGCCGCCGTGAAGAGACATTCTGCCCGGCCGAAGGTTATGCCGTGCCCATACGTTATCTTCATACCCCGCTTATCCCCGGCGAAGGGCGCCGGTTTGGGCGGTAAGGCTTGCGCAATGTTGCGGTAAACGTTACGCAAAACCTAACAAAAGCCGGAAAGAAAGGCTCTTTCCACAGATGGATCATGGCCGCCTCGTCTGGCGGCTCCCGCAGAAGGGTCTCATGTGAGCGGACTGGAAACGGCAATCAGAAACGCGCTGGCGCGCTCTGAGCGTGCGAATGCCGAGGTTCGGGCACGAATCTACCAGTCAGCGCGCAATGCGCTGGAGGCGGGCCTGCGCAAGCAGGAAATCAACGATCCCGAGACGATCACGGCCCAGCGCCATCGTCTGGAAGAGACCATTCACGAAATCGAGGCGGAAGAGCGCGCTGCGGCCACGCCTGCGCCGGTCCGTGACGTTCGCGTCGAACCGGTCATCGAAACGCGCCCGCAGCCCGAGTTGCGTGCCGAGCGGAACATCCGACCGGAGCCGGTGCTCGATGCAGAACCGAGGGCCGAGGCACGCCAGGCCGCGGCGAGCGATATCGGTGGCATCCGGCCCGAGCGGGCCGACGGCTTTGCCAGGGATGCGAGACCCACTGCCGAAAGCGCCACCGTCAACGAGGCATCGGATTTCAAGCCCGAGCGCGTGGCCAAGGCTCGCAAGCGTCGCGGCCGGCTGTTTTCCTTCCTGCTGGTTGTAGCAACCCTGGTCGCCGCCTTCGGCGCGTTGGCCTGGTGGGTGCAGTCGAGCGGTCTTCTGAAAGACTTGCAGAACGGTGCGGACGACTCGACCCCGCCGGCGACCGTCGCAGGCGAGGATTTTTCCGGCGACGATCCGATCAAGAAGGCGCTCGACACGCAGAACCGCTTCTCCGCCGACTGGCGCGCGATCTTCTCGCCCGGCGATACGGCAAAGCTTTCAGCGGGTTCTGCCGGCCGTTTCGAGGCCGTCAGTACCAATGAGGGGCCGGCCACGCGCATCACGTCTACCAACCCGGATCGCGACGGCGCGGTGCGCATTGAGGTCTCGCCGGAAGTGCTGAACGAAATGGGCGGCAAGACCTCGACGGTGGCGCTGACGGTCCAATCCGCGAGCGACAAGCCGGTGCAGGTGTCGGTGGAGTGCGACTTCTCCACGATGGGCGGTTGCGGCCGCCATCGCTTCACCGTCTCCGAGCGCACCGACATCCTCTTCCAGGTCGAGTTCGATCGCTCGCTCTCGCCAAGCGAGCCGGGTCATCTTCTCATCAACAGCGATGTCACCGGCGGCGATGCGAGCGTCAATCTCTATGCCGTCCGCATCCAGCCGGGTGAGTGAACGCAGGAGTTATTTTACAAAACCGAGGCCTGCGCCGACGATCTTGTCGTCGATCTCGCCGATCGCCTTCTTGTCCTTGCCCTCGTAATCGAGCGTCTTCAGGATGTGGCGGATCAGGTTGATGCGGGCGCGGCGCTTGTCGTTGGCGCGAACCACGGTCCAGGGTGCATGGTCCGTATGCGTCTCCTTCAGCATGCGGTCACGCTTTTCCGTGTAATCGTCCCACTTGTTGAGCGCGGCGATATCCATCGGCGACAGCTTCCAGATTTTCAGCGGATCATGCCGCCGATCATGAAAACGCTTCAGCTGCATCTCCCGGCCGATATTGAGCCAGAACTTGAAAAGATGGATGCCCTCCGAGGTGATCATCTTTTCGAAGCGCGGCGTCTCCTTGAGGAATTTCTCGTATTGCTCGGGCGTGCAGAAACCCATGACGGGCTCGACGCCGGCGCGGTTGTACCAGGAGCGGTCGAACAGCACGAATTCGCCCGCCGTCGGGAACGTCGAGACGTAGCGCTGGAAATACCATTGGCCGCGTTCCGTTTCCGTCGGCTTGGTTAGCGCCACGACGCGGGCGGAGCGAGGGTTCATGTAGGACATTGTGGCGTGGATGGCGCCGCCCTTGCCAGCGGCATCGCGACCCTCGAAGACGGTCATGATGCGCGTGCCGGTCTTCTGTTGCCAGACCTGCACCTTGACCAGCTCGATCTGAAGAAGCTTCAACGTCTTCTCGTAATCCTTGTTATCGAGCTTCTTGTCATAGGGATAGTCATCCGAGGCGAACGCCTTTTCGTCGATCCAGTCGGGAAGCACAGGGTTGTCGATATCGAACACGCGCTTCTTGCCGTGGATATCCAGCTCAACCGCCCGGCTCTCGGCTTTTTCCGCCATGGTCAACTCCTTCGCATATCAAGTGCGGTTCACCCCGTATAGTCCGGAAGGTGGCCACAACCACATTGCGAATTCAAGCGTACCGTGAAAAACATGTCATGAAACCGCGCTATTCCTCCAGAATCGGTGGAGGCGCGGAGAATATGATGCTTGCGAGGGAATGGGTGGCGGTTTCGGATCAGCGGACGGGTCTCGGCTGGCTGGCAGCGCAGCTGTGGGGCGTGCGGGTTCTGATCGCCGCGGCGGTTTTTGTCGGCTTCATGATCTGGCTTGCCGGACTGCATTTGGGCTGGGTGTCGTTCACCGTTCTTTTGCTTGTCATCGCCGGTCTGCTGCGCACAGACAGGCGCATGGTCGAGACGGGCCGGACCATGGCTGTCGGTCCATCCGCCATCGCGGTGCCGGAAACGCCGCCGGCCGATCCGCACAGGCAAGAGCTTGCCGCCATCGCCGCCGTGCTCGGTGCGCTTGATGCCCCCGCCATTCTGCTTTCGAGCAGTGAAACGATCAAACTCCAGAACCGCGCCGCCGAGGCGATTTTCGGCGTGATCCCCGTGGGCAGCGATCTTGCCGGCCGCATCCGCGCGCCCGGCATTCTCGACATGGTGCGCGACGCCATCGCCGCCGGCCAGCCGCGCGAGACGGAACATGCCGAGCGTCTGCCGTCGGAAACGGTCTATGTCGTGCGCATCGCGCCGCTCGCCGAAAACGCCACCGGCGAACCGCTCTGGCTCCTCACCTTCCGCGATGTCTCGCAGGCGCGGCGTATCGACCGGATGCGCTCCGACTTCATCGCCAATGCCAGCCATGAGCTGCGCACGCCGCTCGCCTCGCTGCGCGGTTTCATCGAAACTTTGCAAGGGCCGGCGAAGAATGACGTGAAGGCGCATGAGCGCTTTCTCGGCATCATGCACGAACAGGCGACGCGCATGAGCCGTCTCGTCGACGACCTGCTTTCCCTGTCGCGCCTCGAACTGCGCTCGAACCTCACGCCCGACCAGACGGTGGATCTGGTGCCGCTTATTGCCCATGTACGCGACAGCCTGCAGCCGCTTGCGACCGATCTCGGCGTCGAGATCGTGCTCGACCTGCCCCGGCAGGCCGTCGTGATCAACGGCGACCGCGACGAGCTGGTCGAGGTCATGGAGAACCTGATCGAGAACGCGTGCAAATATGGTCAGGAGGGCAAGCGGGTGGATGTGGCGCTGACGGGCGGCGGCGATGCGCCGGTCGAATTGTCGGTCACCGATTATGGTCCGGGCATTCCACCCGAACATGTCCCGCGCATCACTGAACGTTTCTACCGGGTTAATGTGGAAGCGAGCCGGTCCAAGAAGGGCACAGGGCTCGGTCTTGCCATTGTCAAGCATATCCTCACCCGCCACCGGGCACGCCTGATGGTGAAGTCTGAGGTGGGCAAGGGCACGGTCTTCACCGTGCGTTTTTGACATAAAGGACCGCCGCCCTGTCGTCTCACTGAAAATTCGAAAGTATTTTCAGTGACTTGGCATGTCACAAATGTTTCGTCAAACCGACATAAAAGAGAAGGCGTCCGGGGTTTAGAGAAGAGCCGCCGGTCAACGGCAGTGAGCGCGAAAACAGCGCTTTCCACACACGTCCTCTTCGGGAGAACCCAGATGAAATCTCTTAAGCTCACCCTCGCGGCGCTCGTTGCCTCCGCCGCATTCGCAGGCGTTGCCGTTGCGCGCGACCAGATCCAGATCGCCGGCTCGTCCACCGTTCTTCCCTATGCCAAGATTGTCGCCGAGACGTTCGGCGAGACCTTCCCCGACTTCAAGACCCCGATCGTCGAATCCGGTGGCACGGGCGGCGGCCTCAAGGAATTCTGCAAGGGCGTCGGCCCGGAGACCCTCGACATCGCCAACGCGTCGCGCGCCATGAAGGACAGCGAAAAGGAAGCCTGCAAGGCAGCCGGCGTCACCGAGATTCAGGAAGTCAAGATCGGCTATGACGGCATCGTCTTCGCCACCGATAGCGGCAATGCCGACCTGAAGCTTGAGCCGAAGGACCTCTACCTCGCGCTCGCCGCTGAAATCGTCGTCGACGGCAAGCTCGTCGCCAACCCGAACAAGAAGTGGTCGGACGTCAACAAGGACCTGCCGGACGCTGAAATCGCTGCCTATATTCCGGGCGAAAAGCACGGCACCCGCGAAGTCTTCGACGAGAAGATGCTGGCCGCAGGCTGCAAGGCCACCGGCGCTCTCGACGTTATCAAGGCTGCCGTCGCCGACGAAAAGGAACAGCATGCCAAGTGCATTGCCGTTCGCAAGGACGGTCTGGCTGTCGACATCGACGGCGACTACACCGAAACGCTGGCCCGCATCGCCGCCAACAAGACCGGCCTTGGCGTGTTCGGCCTCTCCTTCTACGAAAACAATGCCGACAAGCTGAAGGTTGCGACCGTCAGCGGCATCGTTCCGTCGACCGAGACCATCGCTTCCGGCGAATACCCGGTTTCGCGCCCGCTGTTCTTCTACGTCAAGAAGGCACACCTCGGCGTCATCCCGGGCCTGAAGGAATATGTCGAGTTCTTCACGAGCGACGACATGGTCGGCCCCGATAGCCCGCTGGCTGAATACGGCCTCGTTCCGGCTCCGGATGCCGAGCGTGAAGAGGTCCGCAAGGCCTTCGTCGACGGCAAGATCATGTAATTGACGTTGGCCGGCGCGCGCAACCGCGCCGGCCGCTTCCTTTCGGGCAAATTTCGCCCGTCGCATGAATGACACCGCGGATGATCTCGCCGGGAGAGTTTCCTCAATGAGTATTTCCCTTCTTTTGCTCGTCGTCGCCGTGATCGGCGCGGTGGGCTATTTTATTGGCAGCTGGCGCGCCAACGCGCTTGCCGGCGGCAAGCTTTCCAACCTGCATTCGCGGCCGGGTTACTACGGCTCCTTCGTTGCCCTGTGGACCATTCTTCCGGCGGTCGTCGTCGTGTTCGTCTGGGTCGTCGCGAGCCCGGTCTATATAAGTTCGACCGTCCGCGCCGGCTTCCCTGAAGAGGTGAAGGCCGAGCCGCAGGCCACGCAGAACCTCAATTACAACATGATCTCGGCCATCGCCCGTGGCTTCAAGGTTCTGACGGCGGAAGAGCGCGAGGCGCTGTTCAAGGATGGTGCCACTGCCCGTGACGTGCTCGCCAGCAAGGGCGTGCCAGTCGCCGCCGAGCCCGCGCCCTACATGCTGAAGTCGGCCGATGACCTCAACCGCATGACGAATACGAGCAGCACCCTGCTGTCTGTTTTCGCTATCGCCGTGGCTGCAATCGGTGCCTTCTTCTCCTACCGTTCGATCGCGCCGAAGTTTCGAGCCCGCAACCGCGTCGAGGGCATGATGCTGGTAGGCCTCATCGCCGCCTCGTCGATCGCAATCCTCACGACGGTCGGCATCGTCGCCTCGATGTTCACGGAAGCCGTGCACTTCTTCAACATGGTGCCGGCCTGGGAATTCTTCTTCGGCACGGTCTGGGATCCGCGCTTCGCCGCCGCCGGTGCGACGGCATCCGCCGGCCAGTTCGGCCTGATCCCGCTGCTTGCCGGCACGCTCTATATCGGCTTCGTCGCGATGCTGGTCGCCGTGCCGGTCGGTCTCTTCGCCGCCATCTACATGTCGGAATATGCCTCGCGTCACGTCCGCTCAGTAGCGAAGCCCCTGCTCGAAGTGCTCGCCGGCATCCCGACCATCGTTTACGGCTTCTTCGCGCTGGTGACCGTCGGCCCGTTCCTGCGTGATATCTCCGCCCAGCTCAACGGCCTCGTCACCGGCAACTACACGAACTTCATCCAGGCGCAGAGCGTTCTGACGGCCGGTTTCGTCATGGGTATCATGCTGATCCCCTATGTCTCCTCGCTGTCGGACGACATCATTACCGCCGTGCCGCGAGCGCTGCGTGACGGTTCGCTCGGCCTCGGCGCCACGCGTTCGGAAACGATCAAGCGCGTCATCCTGCCGGCAGCCCTTCCGGGCATCGTCGGCGCGCTCTTGATGACCGCGTCGCGCGCCGTCGGCGAAACCATGATCGTGGTGCTGGCCGCCGGTGTTGCCGCGCGCATGCAACTCAATCCCTTCGAGCCGATGACGACCGTGACCGTCAAGATCGTCAACCAGCTGACGGGTGACCTCGAATTCACCTCGCCGCAGACGCTGGTGGCCTTCGCGCTCGGCATCACGTTGTTCTTCATCACGCTTTGCCTCAACATCTACGCCCTTTACATCGTGCGCAAATACCGGGAGCAGTACGAATGAGCCAGGTCTCCACGAGCCCTTCGATGGCCGCCCTTGGCGTCTCCGCCAAACCCGAGCGCCGCGATATCGGCCTTCGCCGCCGCTACGCCGCCGAGCGCCGCTTCCGCCTCTTCGGCATGGCAGCGATCGCCTTCGGTCTCCTCTTCCTGTTCCTTCTGCTGTTTTCGGTCGTGTCCAAGGGCTACACCGCATTCCAGCAGTCGATGATCACGATCCCGGTCGAGTTCTCCGAACAGGTGATCGACAAGAACAACGAGCGCGCCACCAACCCGCAGAAACTGGTCTCGGCCAACTATCCGGTCGTTGCCCGCAACGCGCTCGCCAAGGTTCTAGGCGTCGATGAAAAGGACCGTGCCGGCCTCAAGGCCGTCAACGGTATGATTTCTGACAGCGTTCGCACGCAGTTCCGCGACATGGTCGTCGCCAATCCGGCGATTATCGGCACCACGCAGACGGTGACCTTCCTCGCCCACGGCGATCTCGACTCGGCCTTCAAGGGCCAGATCGATCTCTCGGTAGCTGAAAACAACCGTAAGATCTCCGACAAGCAGGTCGGCTGGATGAACACGCTCGTCGAAAGCGGCGCGCTCTCCAAACACTTCAACACCGGCCTCTTCGTCAACGGCGCATCGAGCCGTCCGGAAGCGGCTGGCCTCGGCGTCGCCGTCGTCGGCTCGCTCTACATGATGCTGATCGTGCTCGTGCTGTCGCTGCCCATCGGCGTTGCCGCCTCGATCTATCTCGAGGAATTCGCTCCGAAGAACCGTTTCACGGATCTGATCGAGGTGAACATCAACAACCTCGCCGCGGTACCGTCGATCGTCTACGGTCTGCTCGGTCTCGCCGTCTTCGTCAACTTCGCGGGCTTTCCACGCTCGGCAGCCCTCGTCGGTGGCCTGGTGCTGACGCTGATGACGCTGCCGACGATCATCATCGCGACCCGCGCTGCCCTGAAGGCCGTGCCGCCGTCGATCCGCTCGGCCGCACTCGGCCTCGGCGCCTCGAAGATGCAGACCGTGTTCCACCACGTCCTGCCGCTCGCCATGCCGGGCATCCTGACGGGCACGATCATCGGCCTCGCGCATGCGCTCGGCGAAACCGCACCGCTGCTGCTCATCGGCATGGTCGCCTTCGTTGCCGATATTCCGGGAACGCCGCTGGAACCCTCCACGGCTCTGCCGGTGCAGATCTACATGTGGGCGAACGAGGCCGAGCGTGCCTTCGTGGAGCGCACCTCGGGCGCCATCATGGTGCTCCTCATCTTCCTCATCCTCATGAATGTTGGCGCCATCCTGTTGCGCCGCCGTTTCGAACGGCGCTGGTAGAAGGACCGATCCTATGAACATGATGTCAGAAGCCGCAGTCGAGAAAGCGCTGGACAAGAAAATGAACGACATTTCCTACAAGATGATCGGCAAGGACGTTTCGGTCTATTACGGCGACAAGCGCGCCCTCTACGACGTCAATCTCAACGTCCGCGAAAACACCGTGACGGCGCTGATCGGCCCGTCGGGTTGCGGCAAGTCGACCTTCCTGCGCACGCTCAACCGCATGAACGACACGATCGACGGCTGCCGCGTCACCGGCCGCATCACGCTCGATACGGACGATATCTACGATCCGAACATCGACGTCGTCGAACTGCGCGCCCGCGTCGGCATGGTCTTCCAGAAGCCGAACCCGTTCCCGAAGTCGATCTACGAGAACGTCGCCTACGGCCCGCGCATCCACGGTCTTGCCAAGTCGAAGGCCGACATGGACGCCATCGTCGAAAAGAGCCTGCAGAAGGCCGGTCTCTGGAACGAGGTGAAGGATCGCCTGCATGAAGGCGGCACTGGCCTCTCCGGCGGCCAGCAGCAGCGCCTGTGTATCGCCCGCGCCGTCGCCGTCAGCCCCGAAGTCATCCTGATGGATGAGCCCTGCTCGGCGCTCGACCCGATCGCGACCGCCAAGGTCGAAGAGCTCATCCACGAGCTTCGCGCCAATTTCACCATCGTCATCGTGACGCACTCCATGCAGCAGGCGGCCCGCGTTTCGCAGCGCACCGCCATGTTCCACCTCGGCAATCTCGTCGAGGAGAACGATACCGACAAGATGTTCACCAACCCGGATGACCAGCGCACGCAGGACTACATCATGGGCCGCTTCGGCTGACGCTTCCGTCGCTGACGCCCCTGAAACCCGAGCGCATTAAGGACAGAACGATGTCATCGACCCATATTGTTTCGATTTACGACGAAGAACTGAAGTACCTCTCCCGCCGCATCTCCGAAATGGGCGGCACGGCCGAGCAGATGGTGGCGGATTCCGTCCGCGCCCTCGTCTCCACCGACGTGGCGCTGGCCCAGAAGGTCATTTCCGAGGATGTCATCCTCGACAATGCCGAGCGCCAGATCAACGAAAAGGCAATCGTCACCATCGCCAAGCGTCAGCCGATGGCGGCCGACCTGCGCGAAATCATGGGCACGATCCGCATCGCTGCCGAACTGGAGCGCGTCGGCGACCTCGGCAAGAACACCGCCAAGCGCGTGATCGCCGTGCAGAGCTCGGGCATGCCCCGCAAGCTCGCCCGCGGGCTGGAGCATCTCGCCGAACTGGCGCTGATGCAGCTCAAGGAAGTGCTCGACGTCTTCGCCACCCGCTCGGTGGACAAGGCCAAGGCGATCCGCGAGCGCGACGACGAGATCGACGCGATCTACACCTCGCTGTTCCGCGAACTCCTGACCTACATGATGGAAGACCCGCGCAACATCACGCCCTGCACGCATCTCCTGTTCTGCGCCAAGAACATCGAGCGCATCGGCGACCACGCGACCAACATCGCCGAAACCATCTATTACATGGCGACCGGCTCCCAGCCGGAAGGCGAGCGCCCGAAGGACGATACGTCGACATCGGTCGTCGCGGCCGACATCGCCGACCCGTCCGAGTAAGTTTGAGCAGGAACCCTGTCCATGGTGCCCAGAATAGCCGTCGTGGAAGACGAGGAGGCGCTGAGCGTTCTCCTGCGCTACAATCTCGAAGCCGAGGGTTTCGAGGTCGATACGATCCTGTCCGGTGACGAGGCGGAAATGCGCTTGCAGGAGCGCATGCCCGACCTCCTCATCCTCGACTGGATGCTGCCGGGCGTCTCCGGCATCGAACTGTGCCGGCGCCTGCGCCAGCGGCCGGAAACCGAGCGCCTGCCGATCATCATGCTGACGGCGCGCGGCGAGGAGAGCGAGCGCGTTCGCGGCCTCGCCACCGGCGCGGACGACTATGTCGTGAAACCGTTCTCGACACCGGAGCTGGTGGCGCGCGTGCGCGCCATGCTGCGCCGCGCCAAGCCGGAGGTCGTCTCGACAGTGCTGCGTTGCGGCGACATCGAGCTCGACCGGGAAACGCACCGCGTCCATCGCCGTACCCGCGAGGTTCGCCTCGGCCCAACGGAGTTCCGCCTGCTGGAATTCCTGATGACCTCGCCGAGCCGCGTGTTCTCGCGCTCGCAGCTGCTGGACGGTGTTTGGGGCCATGACATCTATGTCGACGAGCGCACCGTCGATGTTCATGTCGGCCGCCTGCGCAAGGCGCTGAATTTCGCCAATATGCAGGATGTCATCCGCACAGTCCGCGGCGCAGGCTATTCGCTGGAGACCTAAGCGATCCGCCATTCCTCCCAAGGACGGAAATGGGCCCTGCGGGGCCTGTTTGCGTTTTAGGGGAGGCTTCACTCTCCTTTAAAGTCAATTCCCGGTCCCGGCCATTGCAGCCCGGCTTCCGTTCCTTTTCCTCATACCTCTCGGGCTTGACCCGAGGATGGCGGAGAAGCGGACAGAGACAAAAGGCAGAAGGAATAGGACGGAAAATCCCTCGTCCTACCCATAAACAAAAACGGAGCCTTTCGGCTCCGCTTCTCATTCTATGTCCACTGCGATCAACGCATCCGGCGACGCTCAGCCGAGGGCTGGTAGGCGAGACGCTGGTGGTAGGTGCAGTAGGGCGAATTATCAGGGGACTCGTTGCCGCAGAAATGGAAATCGTCGTTCAGCGGGTCGCCGATCGGCCACTTGCAGGTGCGCTCGGTGAGCTGCGTCAGTTCCAGCTTGCGCGACATCGGCACGACGACATTGTTGCCGCTGGCGGGAACCGGAAGCTGTTCGGCCTGAACCTCGAATTCCGTATCCATGTCGTCCTTGGCCATCGCTGCCGGCCGGGCGACGGTGCGCGGAGTGACAGCACGGGCCTGGAAGGTCGCGGCGCGCGGTGCAGCCGTCGCCGGGCGCTTCGGGCGGGCGGCGGTCTGCGTGCCGCCGGCCTTGGCGCGGCCCGGCAGGTTCAGCCGGTGTACCTTGCCGATGACGGCGTTGCGGCTGACGCCGCCGAGTTGTGCCGCGATCTGGCTCGCGCTCAAACCCTCGGCCCAGAGCTTCTTGAGTTTTTCGACGCGCTCGTCTGTCCAGTTCATTTTTTCGTCTCCGCTCGGCGTTCGATGCGGGAATCCCTCGTCGCGTCCCGGACAGATCCGGAACCTGAACGCCTTCAACTCTTTTGGTGACTAGTTCCGCCGCATGCAGTCTAGTAATTGGTCTTTAACCTAGAGACCGGTGGACTCTGTGACAAGAGTCGCAGGAATCGGCGCGAATCGATTTCGAGGTTTTCCCCAACTTGCTAGTCGGGTGTGACTCGATGGCGACACCTTCTGCGCGTGCCGTGAATCCTCACCTTGCGGCAGGTTCAGCGTCACTCGGGGGCGCGATTTTGTTGACATCCCCGGGTGAAATGCCGATAGTGCCGCATGCCGCCGAAAGGCGGCTTTTGATTTTTCTGGAGTCCAGAAAAGTCAAGTGCGAGACCTGTTTTTCCGCATCTCTTTTGGAGGATCCGCGCCATGGCCGATGCCGCGCCGCTCTATGAAACCTATATGCGTGCGCCTCTGCGGTTCACGCGCGGGGAGGGCGTTTGGCTGATCGCCGAAGATGGCGAGCGATATCTCGATTTCGCCGCCGGCGTCGCCGTCAATTCTCTCGGTCACGCCCATCCCCATCTCGTCGCCGCGCTGAAGGATCAGGCCGACAAGGTCTGGCACCTGTCCAACCTCTATGAAGTGCCCGGCCAGGAAAGCCTCGGCCGCCGGCTGACGGACGCGACCTTCGCCGACAAGGTGTTCTTCACCAATTCGGGCGCCGAGGCGCTGGAATGCGCCATCAAGACCGCGCGCCGCTACCACTTCGCCAAGGGGCATCCGGGAAAATTCCATATCCTCACCTTCGACGGCGCCTTCCATGGCCGCACCATTGCGACGATCGCGGCCGGCGGGCAGGAGAAATATATCGAGGGCTTCGGCCCCAAGGCGCCGGGTTTCCTGAAGCTGCCGTTCGGCGATATCGCTGCCGTCAAGGATGCGATCACTGAGGAAACCGCCGGCATCCTGATCGAGCCGGTGCAAGGCGAAGGCGGCATCCGCCCCGTCTCGAAGGAATTCATGCAGGAGTTGCGCCAGCTCTGCGACGAATACGGCCTTCTTCTGATCCTCGACGAGGTCCAGTGCGGCGTCGGCCGCACCGGCCGCCTGTTCGCCCATGAATGGGCAGGCGTGACGCCCGACATCATGGCGGTCGCCAAGGGCATCGGCGGCGGCTTCCCGCTCGGCGCGTGCCTGGCCACCAACGAGGCGGCCTCCGGCATGGTTGCCGGCACGCATGGCTCGACCTATGGCGGCAATCCGCTCGCCATGGCCGTCGGCAATGCCGTGCTCGACGTCGTGCTGGAAGACGGCTTCCTGGAGCATGTGCGCGATATCGCGCTGGTCTTCCGCCAGGGCCTTGCGGCGCTGAAAGATCGTTTCCCCGAGGTTATCGAGGACGTGCGCGGCGAGGGCCTGATGCTCGGCATCAAGGCGAAGATCCCCGTCGCCGACCTCCTGAAGGCCATTCGCGCGGAAAAACTGCTGGGCGTGCCGGCCGGCGACAATGTGCTGCGGCTCCTGCCGCCGCTCACCGTCACCGCCGAAGAGGCACGCGAAGGGCTTGCCCGCATCGAGCGCGCAGCCGAAAAGCTGACGGCGGCGAAAGCCGCCTGATCAGAGACCGGGACAGACAGGACACATCATGGCTAAGCATTTCCTCGACCTTTCCGCCGTTTCGGAAAGCGATCTCCGCGTCATCATGGACGATGCCCATAAGCGCAAGGCAGCCAACAAAGCCGGCAAGGAAGAGCGACCGCTCGCCGGCAAGATGCTCGCGATGATCTTCGAGAAGCCCTCCACCCGCACGCGCGTCTCCTTCGATGTCGGCATGCGCCAGCTCGGCGGCGAGACGCTGTTCCTGTCGGGCACGGAAATGCAGCTCGGCCGCGCCGAGACGATCGGCGACACCGCCAAGGTGCTGTCGCGCTATGTCGATGCCATCATGATCCGCACGACGGACCACAACCGCCTGCTGGAGCTGGCCGAGCACGCCACCGTGCCCGTCATCAATGCGCTGACGGACCTGACGCATCCCTGCCAGATCATGGCCGACGTCATGACCTTCGAGGAGCATCGAGGCTCGCCGAAGGGCAAGACCTTCACCTGGACGGGTGACGGCAACAACGTGCTGCACTCCTTCGTCGAAGGGTCGGCCCGCTTCGGCTACACGATGAAGATGGCCGTGCCGATGGGCTCCGAGCCGGATGACAAGATCTTGAATTGGGCGCGCGACAATGGCGGCAACATCCTGCTCGGCCACGACCCGGAGGCGCTCGTCGACGGCGCCGATCTCGTCGTCACCGACTGCTGGGTCTCGATGAACCAGGAGCATCGCGCCCGCGGCCACAACATCTTCCAGCCCTATCAGGTCAACAAGACCTTGATGGCGCGCGCCGATAAGGACGCGCTCTTCATGCACTGCCTGCCGGCGCATCGCGGCGAGGAGGTGACCGACGAGGTTATCGACGGCCCGCAGTCCGTTGTCTTCGACGAGGCGGAAAACCGCCTGCACGCGCAGAAGTCGATCCTCGCCTGGTGCCTCGGCGCCGTCTGAGACGCGTCTTGAAAAACCGTGGCGCCCGCACGATCTAGGGACCATCACGGAGCGCCGGAAGGCGCTTTCTCTGGCGTATGCCCGCCCGGTATGGAATGATCGGGCAAGAGCGCGCTCAAATCACGGTAGAACGCCGGTCGAAAGCAGCCGGGCCCATGGCCCGGTGGCTTCCCGGTGCGCAAGGAGCAGAACGATGATGGCTGAAAGTGCCCTTAAACTCGGTGAAGTCGGCTTTGCCGGCGACGACCATGTCCTGCCGTTCCAGGTCGAAGGCCTGGATGTGCGCGGCCGCGCCGTGCAGCTTGGCCCGATGCTCGACACCATCCTCGGCCGGCACAACTATCCCACCCCCGTCGCGCGCTTGCTGGCCGAAGCCATCACGCTCACCGTGCTGCTCGGCACCTCGCTGAAATTCGAAGGCAAGCTGATCGTCCAGACCAAGGGCGACGGCCCGGTCGACCTGCTGGTCGCGGATTTTGCAGCACCTGAGAATGTGCGCGCCTATGCCCGTTTCGATCAGGATGCGCTCGACGCCGCGATCGCTGCCGGTGCTACGGAGCCGCATGAATTGCTCGGCAAGGGCATCCTCGCCTTCACCATCGATCAGGGTGCGCATACGCAGCGCTACCAGGGCATCGTTCCGCTCGACGGCCACACGCTCGAAGAGATCGCCGGCGTCTATTTCCGCCAGTCGGAGCAGATTCCGACCAAGGTACGCCTTGGTGTCGCCGAACTCTACGATCGCGACGAGGCCGGCAAATCCCGCCATCGCTGGCGGGCCGGCGGCATGGTCGCGCAGTTTCTGCCGCAAGCACCGGAGCGCATGCGCCAATCCGATCTTCCCGGCGGCGACGGCGACGAGGCCGGCCACAAGATTCAGGATGACGACAACTGGGCCGAGGCGAAGGCCATGGTCGAGACGATCGATGCCGACGAGCTGACGGACCCCAATGTCGGCACCGAACGGCTGCTCTACCGTCTCTTCCACGAGCGCGGCGTGCGCGTTTACGATCCGCAGCAGGTCTTCGACCGCTGCTCCTGCTCGCGTGAAAAGCTGAAGGGCGTTCTGGCCGGCCTCAGCGCCGACGACATCGCGCACACGGCCGATGACAAGGGCGAGATCGCGGTAACCTGCGAGTTCTGCTCGACGACCTACCGCTTTGAAGCGGCGGAAGTGCTGCCGCAGTAAGACAATAGCGCATCCTCAGTTGAGGGTGCGCGTCTGCCCCGGCGTATCCAGCGAAAAGGCGGGAATAGCGACGTCGAAGGCCTCGCCGTTTTCCGCTTCCATACGGTACCGGCCGAACATGATGCCGGACGGCGTCTCCAGCGGGCAGCCGGAGGAATATTCGTAGGTATCGCCCGGGCGCAGCACCGGCTGCTCGCCGATAACGCCGGGGCCATTGACCTCGTCCACCTGGCCGTTCTGGTCGGTGATGTTCCAATACCGCGTCACGAGGCGAACGGCGATGGGGGAGTGGTTGGAAATAACGACCCTGTATCCCCAGACATAACGGCTGTCGTCGGGATCGGACTGATCGGCCAGATAATACGGCTCTACGGTCACTTCGATGTCGCGGGTCAGCGCACGATACATAGGCAAGCCTTGAACTGATTAGGTCCTGCTATTGTACAGGATTATGGTTTCGTCAAGGATAAGCAAAGAAGGCACCGACCTATTCAGCCGGTGCCTCCCGTATTTGTCCGTTTTCCGAATGCTGATCAGGCTTGGACCTTGGAAAGCGCGCGGGCGAAATCTTCCAGCAGGTCCTCGCTGTCCTCGATGCCGGCCGAGAGGCGCACGGTGCCGGCGGAGATGCCAAGTTCGGCGCGGGCCTCGTCCGTCAGGTTCTTGTGCGTCGTCGTCGCCGGATGCGTGATCAGGCTCTTGGCGTCGCCGAGATTGTTGGAGATTTTGACCACTTCAAGCGCATCTTGCAGCGCAAAGGCCGCTTCCTTGCCGCCCTTCAGCTCGAAGCAGACGAGCGTCGAGCCGCCCGACATCTGCTTGGCGATGATATCCGCCTGCGGATGGTCCTTGCGGCCGGGATAGATCACGCGGGCGATCTGCTTCTGGTCGGCGAGGAAATCGGCGATGCGGCTCGCATTCTCCGTCTGCTGTTTTACACGCAGCGGCAGCGTCTCGATACCTTTAAGTAGCGTCCAGGCATTGAACGGCGACATGGCCGGGCCGGTGTGGCGGAAGTAGTCGTGCAGGTTTTCGTCGATCCACTCTTTGTCCGACAGCACGACGCCGCCGAGGCAGCGGCCCTGGCCGTCGATATGCTTGGTGGCGGAATAGACGACGATATGCGCGCCAAGTTCCAGCGGCTTCTGGAAGAGCGGGGTGGCGAAGACGTTGTCGACGACGACCTTGGCGCCGATCTGGTTGGCGAGCTTCGCAACGCCGGCAATGTCGATGACTTCGAGTGTCGGGTTGGTCGGGCTTTCCAGGAAGAAGACCTTGGTGTTCTTCTGGATCGCACTTTCCCAGTTGGCAAGGTCGCGGCCGTCGATCAGCGTGCATTCGATGCCGTATTTCGGCGCGAGCGTCTCCACCACCCAGCGGCAGGAGCCGAAGAGCGCACGGGCGGCGACAATATGATCGCCGGCCTTCAGCTGGCAGAGGATCGCGGCGGAGACGGCGGCCATGCCGGATGCCGTGGCGCGCGCGTCTTCCGCGCCTTCCAGCATGCACATGCGCTTTTCGAACATGTCGTTGGTCGGGCTGCCATAGCGGGCGTAGATGAAACCGTCCGTTTCGCCCTTGAAGCGGGCTTCGGCCGCCGCAGAGGTGTCATAAACGAAACCCTGCGTGAGGAAGATCGCCTCGGCAGTTTCGCCGTGCTGGGAGCGGGTGGTTCCGCCGTGAACGAGTTGAGTGGCCGGGCGCCAGGACTTGCTCATGTGATCGTTGCCTTCAAACAAAAAAACCGGCCGCAAAAGCAGGCCGGTTTCGAACCCGGCCTTTTTAGCTACTTGTTTAACGTGGCTGCAAGCCGACCGGCCAAATCACCACGGGATAATCTGCTAATACTGCGCGCCCGCGCTTGCGTCAATTGCCGCCATTTGGTTTTGTGCGAACCCTCTGACAGGACGGGACGATCATGGCTTCTGCGACGCGCAGCACGGGCATTCTGGCGGACAACGCCATCAGCGGCTTGTTCGACAGCGGACGACTGAAGAGCGAGGCCGCCCTCGATAAGGACCAGATCCAGCCGGCGAGCCTCGACCTTCGCCTCGGCGCCAAGGCATTTCGCGTGCGCGCCAGCTTCCTGCCGGGGCCGTCGCATCTCGTCGCCGACAAGCTCGACCGGCTGCAACTGCATGTCATCGATCTCTCCGAAGGCGCCGTGCTGGAAACCGGATGCGTCTATATCGTGCCGCTCATGGAAAGCCTCGACCTGCCGGAAGACCTCGCGGCCTCCGCGAACCCGAAGAGCTCCACCGGCCGCCTCGATATCTTCACGCGCGTCATCACCGACCGCGCGCAGGAATTCGACAAGATCCCGGCCGGATATTCCGGCCCGCTCTATCTCGAAATCTCGCCGCGCACCTTTCCCATCGTCGTGCGCCGCGGTTCGCGCCTCTCGCAGATCCGTTTCCGCAAAGGCAAGGCCCTGCTGGACGAGAACGAACTCCTGGCGTTGCATGTGTCAGATACGCTGGTCGCCAGCGAGACGCCGAACGTCTCCGGCGGTGGCATTGCGCTCTCCATCGACCTCAAGGGCACCGGCCCGGATGGCCTGATCGGCTATCGTGGCAAACATCATACCTCCGTCGTCGATGTCGACCGCAAGAACCAGCACGATATCTTCGATTTCTGGGAACCGCTGTTCAGTCGTGGCCGCAACGAGCTGATCCTTGATCCCGACGAGTTCTACATCCTCGTGTCGCGCGAGGCGGTACATGTGCCGCCGCTCTATGCGGCCGAGATGACGCCGTTCGATCCGTTGGTCGGCGAGTTTCGCGTTCACTATGCCGGCTTCTTCGATCCCGGTTTCGGCCATGCCCCGGCCGGCGGCTCCGGCAGCCGCGCGGTGCTGGAAGTGCGCAGCCATGAGGTGCCCTTCATTCTGGAGCATGGTCAGATCGTCGGCCGCCTCGTCTATGAGCACATGCTTGAGGCTCCCGAAGGCCTTTACGGTTCCGGCCTCGGCTCGAATTACCAGGCGCAGGGCCTGAAGCTCTCCAAACATTTCCGCGCCGGCTGAACCGCAAGTTCGGGCGCTTTACATTAAAGTTAAACGTTTTTATTGTGCGGTGAACCGCGCTCCCTTGCGGCGCCACGGCGAAACGGCTTTTCATGTCAAGACCCACGATCAAGACCATCGCGCAGGAGACCGGCCTTTCGATCGCCACCGTATCGAAGGCGCTGAACGACAGCCCGCAGGTGCGGCCGGAAACCCGCGCTCTCGTCGTGGCGGCTGCCGAGCGCGTCGGCTACCAGCTCAACATGCATGGCGTACAGCTGCGCACGGGAAAGACCTATCAGGTCGCCGCGATCATGACGGCGCCCGGTCCCAAGCAGAACGAGTGGGAGGGCGTCGAATATGCCCAGCTGCTCAGCGGCATCTCCTGGGCGCTGGAGGACAGTCCCTACCGCGTCTCGCTCTATGCGGTGCGCTCCTTCGAGGAGAGCATCGCCACGATCCGCCAGATTGTCTCGCTGAAAAAGGCCGACGGCATCATCGTGTCGGGCACCCATGCCGACGATCCGCGCGTGCGCCTCATGCAGGAGGCGGATTTCCCCTTCGTCACCTATGGCACGACGATCCACAATGCTCCGCATGCCTATGTCGATGCTGACAATGAGCAGATGATCCGCCTGTCTGTGGCGCGTCTTGCCGAACGCGGACACAGCCGTATCGCGCTGATCAACCCGATGGCCGATCTCAGTTATTCACTGACCCGTCTGGAGGCCTATCGCAAGGCTCTCGACATCGCGGGCCTGGTCTTCGATCCGGCGCTCACCGCGCACGGCCATCTCACCCCCGCCTTCGGCCGCGAAAACGTGCTCCACATGTCGAGCCTTCCAAACCCGCCTACCGCCTATATCTGCGCCAACGAGGCCTCCGCGCTGGGTGCCTTCTCCGGCTTCCACGCCCGCGGCCTGGTGCACGGCCGCGATGCCGTGATCAACGCCACTGACGATCTCAACGTCAGCCAATATTTCGCCCCGCCCATCACCACCTATTTCCTGCCGATCCACGAGCCAAGCGAAATGCTCGGCCGCTATATTCTGCGCCGGATGGAGGGCGAGGCGCCGGAAGCGCTGCAGACGCTGATCATGCCCAAATTGATCGAGCGGTCGGATGACCGGCTGGTGAAGTCCTAGAGGACGAAGTCGTAGTTGGTGAGGGCGATGCTGCCGTCTATGCGGATGGAAAAATCAGCCTTACCGTCGCCGTTCACATCTCCATACACATAGGTGCTGGCTGACTTGATCTCGTAGCGCAATTCTCCTGCCTTGTTGTGAAAAGTTTGCGTGGCAATGAAGCTGAAGGTCTGGTTGCCGTCGATCTTTGTGTTGGCGTCGATCGCTTTGAGGTCGATCGTGTCCCCCTGCCGGTGAGAGAAATCCCGGATCGTATCGCGCCCCGCGGCGGCAACGGTCGAATCCTTGACGGACGTGAAGACGAATGTGTCAGAGCCCGCACCGCCCCGCAGCGTGTCTGCTCCCTTGGCGCCTGTTAGATTGTCATTGCCGGCACCGCCCGAAAGGCGGTCGTTTCCGTCACGGCCGTTTATCCTGTCGTTGCCACCCAAGCCATCGATGGTGTCAGCGAGTTTCGACCCGCGCAGCGCATCCGCCTTTTCCGTTGGCTTGATATAGGCTGGATCGCCATCGTGGGTTCCAACGAGCCGGTCGAGATCCCGGTCCGGTGCGGCAAAGGGAATGAAGCCGTCCTTCAGCACCATCGTGTTGAAGTCGGCCACCCGCTTGCTGCCGTTGATGTAGTCAACGACGAAGACGGGTTTGCCCTTGTCGAGAAAATCGCGCTTCAGGATCGCGATGGTCTCCTTGTCGGGTGCGAGCGGATTGTTCTCCTCCGCATCGCCGCGATAGTAGAGGTCTTCCACGGCAATGCCGCCGATCACATTGAGATAAGCCTTCTTGCGGGCGGTATCCGAGCCGAGATCGTTGAGAATCCACGCACCATTCTGCGGAATGACGAAGAAATCAGGGTTGGTTTCGCGCGCATGGTCTGTCAGCTTGACGATGAAGTCGACCATGCGCTGGGCCGCCTGCTTCACATTGGCCGGATCGCCCTTTTCGCGATCCTTGGCGGAAACCTCCGCGCCCCAGAAATAGTAGCCGTCGACGATGTCGAGATAGGCGGCGTCGAAGCCTGCTTTGACAATGGCATCCACCTCGCCGGTCTTCTTCGTGTTGAAGACGATCTTCTGCCAGTCGCTATCCCAATAGCGGACCTTGCGGCTTTCCGGCCAGTCCGGATTCACCGGCCCCAGCCAGTCCGGTGCCGCGCTGGTCAGCTTGCCGGTAGCGATCCCCGTCGTCGTCCAGTTGGAATGCCAGTAGTCGCGGAAATCGGAGGCTTCGCCGATCGAGACATAGGACACAACGACGGATCGCCCGCCCATGCCGTCCTTCATCCGGGTGATCTCACTAGCAGAAAACCGCCCGGCATCCGTGCCATCCCTTGAGGCGTCGATCACCAGTAGATCATGCGCCGCGGAGGCGAGCAGATCCGGCTTGAGCGCCGAACCGTTCAACCCCTGCAATTCGTAACCCCAGTTGTCAACGGAGACGAAGCCGGTAGAGGTCTTGACTGTAATCATGAGGCTGAAAACGATCGCCGTGAGGAATGTATATGATTTGTACCATAGCACAGGCTATGTGGCGGCACAGCGACCACTTTGAAAACGCACCAGGCGGCGTGAAGTCTGCAGATGAAACGGGGGCTTCGGGCGACTGATCGGGGCGCTGCAGAGGTACCTTGGGTTATCACTGCTGTTCAGATTAGTGACTAGCCGGAGCGGCAGTCCATGCTTCGATAAGTGGCCAACCCCGAAGTGGATGCTCCCAAGCAGCGAGGCATCAAGCCCCGAATTTTATTCCGAAAATCCCATTCTGTAATAGCAATATACGGCAAGCGAAGCTCACGGAAACCCACGCCGCTCCTCGACAGGCGTAAATATCCTCCCGAATGCCGAATCCTCATGACAACCACCGTTAATGCCCGGTAAACCAACATGGCAACTTCGTGGCGAGTATTTTTGCTGATGCGCCTAGACAGGTTGCGCGTGGTTCGCCTACTTATTTCAACACAGAACAGAACGTCATTCCGAATCTTTTCAATCGAAAGGAATATAGATGACCTTCCTCGCCGACATATTTCGGCATCGCCCGAAATCGCTCTGTTTCTCTCACTGGCCGTTGGGTACTGGGTCGGAAAATTCCAGTTTGGGAAGTTCCAACTGGGTGGTGTCGCCGGATCGCTCCTCGCCGCGGTCCTGATCAGCCAGGTCGGTATACAGATCGACAACGGCATCAAAGCAGTCCTTGTTGATTTGCACTGAGAGCTGACCCGGGATTGCGGGAAATTATCACTGAGATTTGACCCATGTTTCAATCATCCCTCGCGAGGTTTCAGCGGGGGCTCTGGAGTGATCGACATGGCGTTACTGAGCGTAATACGACGCTGGCATTTTCGAGAGCATCTATCGATCCGGGAGATTTGCCGCAGGAGCGGCCTGTCCCGGAACACTGTCCGCAAATACCTGCGCCTGGACGGCGTGGAGCCGAAGTTCAAAGTCCCGGAGCGACCGAGCAAGCTTGATCCGTTCGCGGATCGGCTGTCGGCCTGGCTGAAGACGGAATCCAAGAAGGGCCGCAAGCAGAAGCGCACCCTGAAGCAACTCCATACCGACCTGGTGAGCCTCGGCTACGACGGTTCCTATTGCCGTGTTGCAGCCTTTGCCCGGGAATGGAAGGCAGACCGGCAGAGGGAATTCCAGACGACAGGACGCGGAACGTTCGTGCCTCTGGCCTTCGAACCGGGTGAGGCCTTCCAGTTCGACTGGTCGGAAGACTGGGCCATCATCGGCAATGAGCGCACCAAGCTGCAGGCCGCACATACGAAGCTAAGCTATAGCCGCGCCTTCATCGTACGAGCCTATCTCCTTCAGACGCATGAGATGCTGTTCGATGCCCACAATCATGCATTCCGCGTGTTTGGCGGCATTCCCGGCCGCGGTATCTACGACAACATGCGCATGGCGATCGACAAGGTCGGCCGTGGCAAGGAGCGCGACATCAATGTCCGTTTCCTGGCGATGGCCAGCCACTATGTGTTCGAGCCGGAGTTCTGCAATCCCGCGTCCGGTTGGGAGAAAGGGCAGGTCGAGAAGAACGTTCAGGATGCGCGTCACCGCTTCTTCCAACCTGTTCCGCGCTTTCCATCATTGGATGCCTTGAACGATTGGTTGGAGCTTCGGTGCAAGGAGTTCTGGGCAAAGACCCCTCACGGCCAGATGCGCGGCACCATCGCCGATATCTGGGCCGAGGAGGCCTTGGCATTGATGCCGGTTTCCCGCCCGTTCGACGGCTTCGTCGAATATACGAAGCGGGTCACGCCGACCTGCCTCGTCCATCTGGGGCGTAATCGCTACAGCGTCCCGGCATCCTTCGCCAATCGACCGGTGAGCCTGCGGGTCTATCCGGATCGTGTCGTCATCGCCGCGGAGGGACAGATCGTCTGCGAGCATCGTCGCGTCATCGATCGCTCTCACGATCGGCCGGGACAGACGATCTACGACTGGCGGCACTATCTGGCGGTGGTGCAACGCAAGCCAGGTGCTCTTCGTAATGGTGCACCGTTCGTCGAACTGCCCGATGCGTTCCGGGCCTTGCAGCAATATTTCCTGAAGAAGCCGGGTGGCGACCGCGAGATGGTCGATATCCTGGCGCTGGTCCTCCAGCACGACGAACAGGCCGTGCTATCGGCGGTCGACATGGCGCTGAAGTCCGGCGTCCCCACGAAGACGCACGTGCTGAACCTGCTGCATCGCCTCGTCGACGGCAAATCCTTCACGCCACCGACCATCGACGCGCCACAGGCCCTGACGCTCACCAACGAGCCGAAGGCCAATGTCGAACGCTACGACGCGCTCAGAAAGACGGAGGTTCGCCATGCGTCATAATCCAGCAAGTGGCGCTGTCGTCATCATGTTGCGGCAACTGAAGATGCACGGCATGGCCCAGGCCGTTGGCGAGCTCACCGAGCAGGGATCGCCAGCGTTCGAGGCCGCCATCCCGGTCCTGTCGCAGCTCCTCAAGGCCGAGACCGCGGAACGGGAAGTGCGATCGACGGCCTACCAGCTCAAGACGGCACGCTTTCCAGCCTATCGTGATCTGAACGGCTTCGACTTCACCAGCAGTGAGGTCAACGAGGCGCTGGTCCGTCAGCTTCATCGCTGCGACTTCCTCGACGACGCCAACAACATCGTCCTGGTCGGCGGTCCCGGCACGGGCAAGACGCATATCGCTACGGCCATCGGTGTCCAGGCCATTGAACATCATCATAAGCGGGTTCGGTTCTTCTCAACCGTGGAATTGGTCAATGCGCTGGAGCAGGAGAAGTCCCAAGGTCGGCCAGGGCAGATCGCCAACCGCCTGGCACACTCCGATCTCGTCATCCTGGACGAACTGGGCTACCTGCCGTTCAGTGCTTCAGGCGGTGCGCTGCTGTTCCATCTGTTGAGCAAGCTCAACGAGCACACCAGCGTCATCATCACCACCAACCTGAGCTTCAGCGAATGGGCCAGCGTCTTCGGCGACGCCAAGATGACCACCGCGCTGCTCGATCGGCTCACGCATCATTGCCACATCCTCGAAACCGGAAACGACAGCTTCCGCTTCAAAAACAGCTCAGCTCATGAGCCCAAAACGACGAAGGAGAAACGTAGGAACTTGACCAATCCAACCACGACGGACGATGCCTAAGGCGGGTCACTTCTCGGCGCAAATCCCGGGTCAGCTCTCAGTGCAAATCAACAGTCTGGCGTAAGTCGCAACATAGTTGTCGCGCTGCCTTCGCTCCTCGACTTTCAACCCGCGCGTCGTCGCGTTCTCGATGAAATCAGGCGTGTCTTTTCTATTTCCTATGTCATCGACCGTAATGCTTCTGGTTAGTATTGTGCTTCGGTCTTTGAGGATATCTATTATTTCATTCGTGGAAAGAACCTGGCCGTTCGCCATGTCGGCCGGTCCTGCCATTAAAAGTGCTATCATGTTGGCGCAGAAGCAGAACTTCATTCCGCAATCTCCTGTGCAGCGTCAAAATAAGAGCCGCTACATTAGCAAGTAAACTGCGATTTAAAGCAACATCTTTTCATTGATGACATCCGGATTTATGAAAAATTGCCCCGTTGGGATGTTGCTCGCGACGGTTCTGCGCGGGCGTGCTGAAAAAAGTCAGGCTTATAGCGGCGAGATCCAGCGCGCTCCACCGCTTGACACACCCCGCGAACTGTTGAATGACTGCGGCCTCGGCGCTGCCCTGCGGGTATGATGTAATGGTAGCCTGTCAGCTTCCCAAGCTGAACGCGCGGGTTCGATTCCCGCTACCCGCTCCAGCGTCTGATCCAATCCCCCGATGAATTTCCTGCTTTGTTCCTCCTCTGATGCGGCATGGTGAGCCTTTTCAAAATTTCCATATAAAAACGTTTATATTTCTTATTGAAAACGTTTTTATTCCTTGTTACGGTTTTCACGGGAATGGTCGTGGCGTTTATGCGCCCGCCGTAAATTTGTCGAGTGCCGGCCGGTTGGCGCGGTGCCGATGGTTGAGGAGGAAGAGATGAGGAAATTCGTTGCGACTTTGGCGCTGGCTGTTCTTGCGGCAGGCGGCGTTCATGCGGCCGATCTGGGCGGCAAGCTTCTGAAGGTCGGGTCCGACACGACGTCGCCGCCGATGGAGAGCGTGGATCCGGCCAGCGGCCAGATCGTCGGCTTCGATGTCGACGTGGTCAATGCCATCTGCGCCAAGATCAATTGCCAGGCCGAATTCGTGACGACCGGCTGGGATGGCATCTTCGCCGCGCTCGATCAGGGCAATTTCGATCTCGTCGCCTCCGGTGTCTCGATCACCGAAGAGCGCAAGAAGGCGATGGACTTCTCCGATCCCTATATCGTCAACAGCCAGGCCGTGCTGACGCGCGCCGAAGACCAGGGCATGACGCTGGAAAAGTTCAAGGCCGAGGGTCGCAAGCTCTCCGCCCAGGCCAACACGACGGATGCCCAGGTCGCCGAGGGCGTCGTCGGCAAGGAAAACGTCGCGGCCTATGACAGTTTCAGCGCCGCCATCATCGCGCTCAAGAACAAGGACGTCGACGGCGTCGTGATCAACGGCGCCAATGCCGCCGCCTATGAGCGCGAATTCGCCGGCGAGCTCGTCGCCTCGATCAAGGATCTCGAATCCGACCCGCTGGGCCTCGTCTTCCGCAAGGGCGACGAGAACATCGCCGCCTTCAACGAAGGCCTAAAGGCGATCAGGGACGACGGCACGCTCGACAAGCTCGTCGCCAAATATTGGGGCCTCAAGTAAGGTCTCTTCGCCGGAGGCGCTGTGCGGGTGCTTCCGGCGTTTCTTTCCATGTTCAGATGGTTCCGGCGGGTTTTGCTTCGGAGCCGAAAAGCAGTTGAGAGGGCATCGGCGCCGCGGGCGTGATGCCCTGGCGCCGGAGGCCGTGATGTCGTTCGTCAGAAGCGTGAGACCCAGCAACCTGGTCATCCTGGCCGCGCTGCCCTTCATCGTCTATCTCTTCGCTTCCTCGCCGGATTACCAGCGCTCGCTGCGCGCGATCCTCGGCATCGAGCTGGGCTCGGGTATCTTCGTGCCGGGCTTCCTGCTTCTGGCCGCTGCCTTCTCCGCCGGCTTTGCGGTGCTCCTCCTTTCGCGCCTCAAGGCGGCTCGGCCGCGGCTGACGCTGGCGGCGGGGCTTATCGGCTTGCTGGCGACCGCGGCTATCCTGGCCGGCGATCTCGTGCATCCCTTCATCGCGTCGGTGGTGGCGAACGGCGTGGATTCCTTCAAGTCCGATCTCGTCGTCAAGGGTGCCACGCCGCGCCAGCTGACGGAAGCGGCCGATCTCATGGTGCGCGGCGTGGAGGCTTGGCTTTGGCCAGCCTATGCCGTGCTGCTGCTGGCCGGCCTCGGCCTCACCTTTGCCGGCAGCCGCGCGCCGGCGCCGTCGGAAAGTGCTTCCGGCCGGGCAGGGGCGTGGATCCTCGGCGCCGTCAATGGCGCCGGCCTCGTCTTCGTCTTCCTGTTTGCCCATCTCGCTTTCGCCTCGGGCCTTGCCACGACCATCCGCGCGGCAATCGCCGCCTATATTCTCGCGGCCATTCTCGGCCTCGTCTGGGTCGGGCTTTTGAAACTGCGCTATTCGCGCCAGAGCCTTCTGCTGTTCATCGGCATGACCGCGCTGTTTGCCGCGCTCTCGGCCTGGTTCCTGCTGCAGCCGCGCGACAGCTATGTGCTGGCGGGCACGCTGGAGGGCAAGATCGGCATCGTCACCAACACGCCCGCCGGCCTGATCAGCGCTGTGCGCTTCGGTCAGTACGAGGGCGGCCCGACGACGGAAACGCCGGTGCGTACCTTCGTCACGCCGGAACAGGCAATCGAGACCGTCGCGAAGAAGGAAGACGTCAGCGGCGCGCTGCTGCCGGCCGCCGCCGTGCCTGCCGACTGGCCGCGCCTCTGGCAGGTCGACGCACTGAACGACCGCGACCGCGCGGCCGGCATCACCTTCGCCGTCGTCGCCATCGCGATCGGCCTTTTGACCCTCGGCGGTTTCCTGCATGGCCGCCATCCGTTGTCGATCGGTTCGGAATTCATCGTCGATACGATCCGCGGCATCCCCATGCTGGTCATCGTGCTTTATGTCGGCCTGCCGCTGTCGGGCGCCCTGAAGGATGCGACGGCCGGCGTCTTCGATCCGCCGAACCTCGTGCGCGGCATTGTCGCCATGGCGATCGCCTATTCCGCCTATCTCGCGGAAATCTTCCGCTCGGGCATCAATGCCATTCCGGCGGGCCAGATCGAGGCTGCGGGAAGCCTCGGGCTCAACCGCTGGCAGACGGCGCGGCTCGTCATCCTGCCGCAGGCCTTCCGCATCGTCATTCCGCCGCTCGGCAACGAGCTGATCGCCATCCTGAAGGACACGTCGCTGCTGTCGATCCTGTCGATCCGCGATATCACGCAGCGCATGCGCGAGTTCCAGTCGGCGAGCTTCCTGCCGTTCGCGCCCTATAACTCGGCGGCCATCCTTTACATCCTGCTGACGCTGGCGGCGGCAAGCCTCGTCAGCCTGATCGAGAAGAAATATGACGTCAAACACCGCTGAGACCCCTGCCGGCACGGTGCTGATCACCGGCGCCGGGCGCGGCCTCGGCCGCACGCTCGCCGATCTCTATGCGGCGGCCGGTTGGCGCGTTCTCCGCTGCATGCGGCAGCCGGCGGAGGGTGCCTTGCCGCTCGACGTGGCGGATGCCGGCTCCATAGCCGCACTCGGCGAAACGCTCGCTGGTCAGCCGATCGATATCGTCATCAACAATGCCGCGATCCGCAGCGATACCGGCGGCCTTTCGTCTCTAGAAGCGGGCGATTTCCTCGAGGTCATGCGCATCAATGCGCTGGCCCCGCTGCTCATTGCCCGCGCGCTTCGCCCGAACCTTTCTGCCGGCAGGCGCAAGGTGCTGGTCAATATCAGCAGCCGCGCCGGCTCGCTGGCCGAGGGAACGCTCGATGATGACGACGGCGACTATGCCTATCGCTGCTCCAAGGCGGCCCTGAACATGGCGACGGTCAAGCTCGCTCAAGATTTTGCCCGTGACGCTATTGCCGTCATCTCGCTGCATCCCGGCTGGGTGCGCACCGATATGGGTGGCGACGAGGCAGCGATCGACGTCGGCGTCAGCGCGGCGGGGCTGAAAGCGCTGATCGACGGTACGACGATGGCCGAGAGCGGCGGTTTTCGCGCCTATGACGGCCGGACGGTGGCGTGGTGAAGACGCGCCGCAACAGGAACAGTTGAAGCGATGGACAATCGCAATCGTAACGATGGCGGCGTCCCAGGCGCCGTGGATGACAAGGATTACTGCACGTGCATAAGCCGCTGACCAAACAGAACCGCTTCGATGCCGCCCGCAAGGATGCCGGCATGCTGGAACTCGGCGTCTGCTATTACCCGGAACAGTGGCCGCGCGAAAAATGGGACGAGGACGCCCGCCGCATGGTGGAGCTGGGCCTGACCTGGGTGCGCATCGGCGAGTTCGCCTGGTCGCATATCGAGCCGCAGTCCGGCACGTTCCAGTGGGAGTGGATGGACGAGGCGATCGAGGTGCTCGGCTGCGCCGGCCTCAAGGTCATCCTGGGAACGCCGACCGCAGCACCGCCGAAATGGCTGGTCGATCGTTATCCGGATATTCTCCCGGTCGATGCGCGCGGCGTGGTGCGCAAATTCGGCGCGCGCCGGCACTATTGTTTCTCCAGCCGCCGCTACCGGCTGGAGGCCGCCCGCATCACCGAGGCAATGGCGCGCCGCTATGGCGACAATCCCTTCGTGCACGCCTGGCAGACAGACAACGAATACGGCGATCACGACACGATCCACAGCTACTCGGACGAGGCCAAGCGGGCTTTCCGCGAATGGCTGGCTGCCCGCTACGGCACGGTCGAGGCAATGAACCGCGCCTGGGGCACGCAGTTCTGGAGCATGCATTACAACAGCTTCGATGAGGTGGACCTGCCCAACAACCTCGTCGAGGAGCCGACGCCGACCCATCTCGTTGACTACTACCGCTTCTCGTCGGATCAGGTGAAGAGCTTCAACAAGGTGCAGGTGGATATCCTCCGCCGGCATTCGCCGGGTCGCCCGGTCACGCACAATTTCATGAACCAGAACACCGACTTCGACCATTACAAGGTCGGTGAGGACATCGATATCGCCTCCTGGGATGTCTATCCGATGGGCGGTCTCATCAATGGCCGGCTGAGCGACGAGGAGAAGGCCCGCTACTTGCGCGTCGGCGATCCCGACCAGACGGCCTTCAACCACGACATCTACCGCGCCGTCGGCCGCGGCCGGGTCTGGGTGATGGAGCAGCAGCCGGGCCCGGTGAACTGGGCCGCGCACAACCAGTCGCCGGCCGATGGCATGGTGCGGCTGTGGACTTGGCTTGCCTATGCGCATGGCATCGACATGGTCTCCTATTTCCGCTGGCGCCAGGCGCCCTTTGCACAGGAGCAGTTCCATGCCGGCCTGCTCCTGCCGAACAGCGAGGTGGATCAGGGCTATCTCGAGGTCGCGCAGGTGGCCGAGGAGATGGTACGCCTGCCCGAGGGCGAGGCGCGCGAAAAGGCCGAAGTCGCCATCGTGCTCGACTACGAGTCGCGCTTTGCCACCCGCGCCTTGCCGCAGGGCCAGGGCTATGCCGCCTCGGCCATCGCCCTTGACTGGTATTCCGCCATCGCCCGCCTCGGCGTGGATGTCGATGTCATCGGCCAGCACGCCGATCTCTCCGGCTACAAGCTGGTCGTCGCGCCCGATCTCGTCATAGCCGATGCGGATTTCATCGCCCGGCTCAAGGCCTCCGGTGCGAAGGCGCTGTTCGGCCCGCGCAGCGGCAGCAAGACGCGCGAGATGCACATTCCGGCCGACCTGCCGCCCGGCCCGCTTGCCGATCTCCTGGATTTTCGCGTGACGCGCGTCGAATCCCTGCCCGAATATCACTGTGAACCAGTACTCTACGGCAATACCAGCCACGCGGTGACGGGCTGGCGTGAGCTCATCCGCACGACCGAGACCATGCTTGCGACCTTCGAGGGCGGGCATCGTCAGGGTTCACCCGCGATCATTGGCAATGCGAAGGCGCGCTATGTCGGCACGCTGCCGCGCGGCGAATTCCTGTCGAAGCTAATGGGCGACACGCTCGGCTGGGCGAACGTGAACAGCCTGCCGGATCTAGGTGATCTGCGCCTCGCCCGGCGCGGCAAGCTGCATTTCGCTTTCAACTACGGTAGCATGCCGGCAGCGGTGCCCGCCTCGCCGACCGCGGATTTCCTGGTCGGCGGCCGGGAGCTTGCCCCCGTCGATGTGGCGATCTGGACGCAGACGCCCTGATCCGGCCCTTCTACCCGGTTTCTGCAACCGACCCGGCGCTCGCCATCGTCTGTGCCGGGCGGTGTGCTGTCTTGTTCCAAAAGAACGGATTGCTGCGCAATTCTCGCACGGCACGCCAGGCGGCGAGCGACATCAGAAGCCAATAGGCAGGCGTCATCGCCCAGCGCCGACCGGTTGCACGTCGTTCATCCGGCGTCATGCCAGCCCCGCCGAGTGCCACGAAGATTCCGTAGCTGCCGAAGATATTGACGATATCGATGGCGAAGAGGGTGAGTTCCAAAGGACTGGTGATGTGGGCGGATTGCCCGAAAAGTTGCCAAGCGATCATGCCGACGTAAACGATCAGCAGCGGATGGGCGAGCGAGGAGAGGATAAGCCCGCCGATCAGCACCTGAAAGACGAAACACGGCCAGAGGCCCATGTCGCGCACCAGCTGCGAGGGCCGCCGCATCAGCACCAGCCAGGTCTGCAGCCAGCCCTTGAACCAGCGTGTCCGCTGTCCGAGCCATGCGGATGTGGTCGTCGGCGCCTCCTCATAGGTCGGTCGATTGATCGTGCCGCAGCGATAGCCCATCCGATAGAGCCGCATGCCGAGATCGGCATCCTCGGTGACATTGTAGGGATCCCATCCTCCGACATCCTGAAGCACGCGCGTGCGAAAATGGTTCGAGGTGCCGCCGAGCGGCATCGGCAGGCGGGCGGCGGCAAGACGTGGCAGGAGGACGCGGAACAATCCGGCATATTCGAAAGCGAAGAGAGCGCTCAGCCAGCTTTCGCGCGCATTGGTGATGATGAGCGGCGCCTGCAGGCAGGCGATGTCGGATGGAGCTGTCTCGAAGGTGCGCCAGGCTTCCTCCAGTTGTTGGGGATCGACCCGGTCCTCAGCATCGTAGATGACGAGATAGGTGCCGCGAGCGGCCCCCAGCGCATAGGAAAGCGCCTTTGGCTTGGTGCGCGGGTGACCCGGCGGCACGGCGACGATTTCATAGTGTCGACCAAGCCGCATGGCCGCAAGCGCGGCCAGTGTCGCGTCGTCGTCTGCCTCGCAGATCAGTTTAATGTCGAGGCAGGCAGTGGGCCAGGCGAGCCCATCCAGCGTATCGATCAGCTGCGGCACCACCGCCGCCTCCCGATAGAGCGCCACGAAGATCGAATAGACTGGTCGCGGTCCTGCGGGCGGCACCAAAGTGAGTGCTCCACCTCGCTGTTGCCGCTGCTCTGCCAAAAGCGCGACGAGGCGGACGAGGAAGGCGGCGAAAAAGAGGAGGGTGAGCACGATGTGCAGAAGAAGCGAGGCGATGACAGGTTCCGTGATGGCCAGCGCCAGAAGGGTGGTGACAACCGTGCCGACGTAAAAGCCCTGTCGCCCCCAAAGGGTGATGCGGGCACTCGCTTCCGGCAGTGTGCCGAACAGTCTGTCGATTGTCTCGCGCAGGCGCCGCATGCGCCCGGCCTGCCAGAGTGCCGTGCGGAGTGCGGACGGTGTTGTCGCCGTCAGCATGGTGCGCAGCATCGGCGAAAGCTCGAGCCTCTCGCGGAAGGATTCGATCCGGTCGGCGCTCGGCACGATCGCGGTAATGGGAGGCCGGGTCGGGTGGCGGAGCCGCATGATGCTCGGTTCCATCAGCTGGCTGTCGGCGCCGGGCAGGTCTTCTACCTGCGCGGGATCCAGCTGCCGGAGAAAGGGAAGGTGCAGGATCTCGGCGAGCGCCTCGTAGTAGATATCTTCCGCGAGCACGCCGCTTGCCAGCAACTCCGCTTCCAGCGTCGTGCCATGCCTGTTGGCCCGCACCAGCATGGCGGAGATCAGGGTTTTCGATAGGCCAAGCCGACGGAAGAGCCGCGCTTCCGCCATTAGCCGGGACGGGATATGCGGCTCTTCGGCCGGATGAGCAGGGCCGACCGGCAGGATGCCGATTGCGGTGGCGAAAGCGATGTCGTCGGGATATTCTGCCAGTCGCATGCAGCCAGCGCTGCCGCGTGAGCGGCTGCGTCCCCGTTAAACCCCAAGTTGATTGTAATGTGGAATAAAGCAATTTCATCCTTAAAAATCTATGGGTTTTTTACGCTCTGCCTGTTGATGGGGGCGGCGAGCCCCACGGCAGCCTCCGCTCAGGACAAACCGTCGGTCGATCTGCCGATCCTGTTTGACACGCGCGAGCGCATCGCAAAGCCCGATCTTTCCGGCATCGTGCGCCTCCGGTTCCTCACGACGGTGGACTTTCCGCCGTTCAACTTCATCGACCAGACCGGCAAGCTTGCCGGCTTCCATGTCGATCTGGTGCGGGAAATCTGCCGGGAACTGGCGCTGATGGACAAATGCCAGATCCAGGCGGTGACCTTTCCCGAATTGGAAAAGGCGCTGGTCGACGGCAATGGCGAGGCCGTTGCGGCAGGCGTTGCCGTCACGGCGGATCTGCGCGCGCGGTTCGCCTTTTCGCGCCCGTTCATGCGCCTGCCGGCACGTTTCGCCGTGGCCAAGAAGGCCCCGCCATCCGGCGAGACGGCCGCAGCGCTGGACGGAAAGCGGGTCGGCGTGGTGACAGGCAGCGCGCATGAGGCGATGCTGAAGGCCTTCTTCCCCCGCATACAGGCAGAGGCACTTGCCGATCGCACGGCGCTCCTGGCCGCCCTCAAGGACGGCAAGGTGGATGCGGTGTTTTCCGACGGCATGCAGCTTGCCTTCTGGACGAACGGCACAGAGTCAGCTGGTTGCTGCGCACTCTTCGACGGTCCCTATCTGTCGGAAGCGTTTCTCGGCGAAGGGTTGACGATCATGCTGCGCAAGGAGGATGCCGCCCTTGCCACGGCGGTCGACCATGCGCTGCTGGCACTGTCGCGCAACGGCCGCCTGCAGGAAATCTACCTGCGCTATTTCCCGGTCAATCTTTACGGTGGATAGAGTCAGTAAGCTCTTACTTACTGACTTGCCCAAATAATGCGGGCGATCCAGTCGATTTCGTCGATATCGAAGCTGCGGTTCGGGTGCTCGGGATTGAGCGAGACGAGATCGATCGTGCGCGGCGTCTGGCGATGAAGGACCTTGGCCATGACCTCGCCCTCGCGCGTCTTGACCACGACACGGTCGCCGCGGCGCACCTGCGCGCCGGGCTCGACGATCAACACGTCGCCATCCCGATAGAGGGGCATCATGCTGTCCCCCTGCACTTCCAGCGCATAGACGCCGGCCTTGCGGTCGGGCGAGGCGGGAAATTCCACCACGTCCCAGCCCTGGCCGGCCGGAAAGCCCCCATCGTCGAAGAAGCCGCCGGCACCGGCCTGCGCGAAGCCGAGCAGCGGAATACTGCCAGCCTGCGGCGGGAAGGTACCCTGCGGCAGTGCAAAATCGCGCGCCGTACTGGCGAGGAATTCGTCGATCGAGGTGCCTGTCGCGTCAAGCACCTTGGCGATCGATTCCGTCGAAGGCCAGCGCTGGCGGCCATCTGCCCCCTGGCGCTTGGATTTGTTGAAGGATGTCGGATCCAGCCCCGCGCGGCGCGCAAGGCCGGACGGCGAGAGCCGGTTGCGCTCGGCAAGGGCGTCGATCGCTGCCCAGATCCGGTCGTGGGAAAACATGCTTGAGAACCCTGCCAAGGCGGCGGACCGGCTTCTGCCGGTCCGATTGACCGGAAGCATAGCGAAGGTGGGACGTAGAGTAAAGAAAAAAGGATTATTTTCCTTTCTCGTTTGCGCCCGCATTTTCTGCGGCACGACGGCGCGCGACGACGCTTTCGCGCCAAATCGTGAAGATGCCCGCGCCCATGACGATGGCGGAGCCGACGACCATGTTGAGGCTCAGCGTTTCGCCGAAGACCGTCGAGCCGATGACGGCGGCCAGCACCACCTGGAAATAGGTGAGTGGCTGGACGGCGGAGGCATCCAGAAGGTCATAAGCACGAATGAGGAAATAGTGGCTCGATATGCCTGTCACGCAGAGAAGCGCCATCCAGAGCCAGTCGGCGAGAGCGAGATTGGTCCAGAAGAAGGGACCAACCAGCGAGATCGCAGCGGCGCCGGCCACGCCGGTGTAGAAGAAGCTCGTCGATGCCGCGTCGTCCCGGCTGACGAGACGGGTCGTGATGACATAAACCGCAAAAGACAGCGCCCCGACGAGAGGCAGGAGCACGCTCAGATCGAAGCCGTCGCTGCCGGGCTTCACGATGATCAGCACGCCGCCGAGCCCGACACCGATTGCCAGCCAGCGCCGCCAGCCGACCCGTTCGCCCAAAAGCGGCATCGAGAGCAGGGCAACGAAGATTGGCCCCGATGCGAGGATCGCCTGCGAATGCGCAAGACCCACGGTGCTGAAGGCCGTAATGACGACGACGATCTGGGCGGCCAGCAGCACGCCGCGCAGGATTTGCAGCGGCAACCGTTTCGTCGCCGCGGCCGCCTTCAAGCCGCCGGGGCTGCGCATGCCGAGCGCGATCGCGAAAGCTCCAAAGGCCCAAAAGCGCAACATGGCGATGAAGACAGGTGGGTAGGTGCTGCCGAGGTGTTTGGAGATCGCATCCTGGAGGCTGAAAATCACGATCGCCAGCAGGGTGAAGAGGTAGCCTAGTCGTTTGGAATCCATGATGTCCCGCGCATATACCCGGTGCACCGCGCATGCACGCTGAAACTTATCATATTCCGGATATTTCCAGGTGCGACGCAGAAATTAAGAAAAATTTCCTGTCCCCTGATTTTCAGCCACTTTCGCCGGTTCGCCGGGCAGGCTATCTAGAAAACGCGGCTCTGCTCCGCGCTCGAGGTTCTTTCCGTGCACAAGACCGTCTCTTCCGGCATTCTGCTGACGTCCTTCGCCTATTTCCTGTTTTCCCTTCAGGACGCGTCGGTCAAATGGCTCGTCGTGGCCCTGCCGGTCTGGCAGATTCTTTTCGTGCGCAGTGTCACAATTTTTGGTCTCAGCCTCGCCATCGGCGGGCGGAAAATCATCCGGGATGCCCGCACCTCGCCGGTCCTGAAGCCGCTCTTCCTGCGCAATCTTCTGCTGCTCGCCGCCTGGCTCAGCTATTATACCGCCGCGCGCGATCTCGGGCTCGCGGAGCTCACCACGCTCTATTATGCCTCGCCCGTCGTCATGACGATCCTTTCGGTGCCGGTTCTCGGCGAGAAGGTGCCGGGCTATCGCTGGTTTGCCGTCGTGATCGGCTTCATCGGCGTGGTCGTCGCCTGCGGCATCGCGGCAAAAGGGCTGACGCTGTCGCTCCCGGTCTATCTGGCGCTGCAGGCGGCCATCTTCTGGGCCGTCGCAACGGTGCTTTTGCGCAAGACGGCGCTGCATGAGCGCACGCAGGTGCAGATGACGATCTCCAGCGGCTTCTTCCTGCTTTTCACCGCCTCTGCCATTCCCTTCGTCTGGCAGCCGGTTTCCGCGATCGATCTCCTGCTGATGGCCGGCACGGGGATCCTGGCCGGCATCGGCCAATTCGCCCTCTTCGAAGGCATGCGCCGTGCGCCGGTCTCGGTGCTGGCGCCGTTCGAATATACCTCGCTCGTCTGGGCCTTCGCGCTCGGTTATCTCATCTGGAGCGACGTGCCGGGCTCGAACGTCTTCGCAGGCGCCGCCCTCATCTTCTCCGCCGGCATGATCATCATTGCACGCGAGCGGCTCGGCGGGCGATTCCGCGTTCGGGTCTGACGGGTTAAGTGGTGATGCAACCAAAAGAATTCCGGTTTCTCGGCTTCGATTGGTTGCATAGGTTTACTATCTGGATATTGTCGCGATCCTGAAGACGGCTTTAACCGGGGGGTGGAATGCCGATATCGAACGCCGCCTTCGTGCGCTCGACTGTGATCCTGCTCGCAGCAGGTATGATTGCGTTGCTCGGCATCGTCGGCACGTCGCTTTGGCTTGTCAGCAAGGTGCAGACCTATTTTGCCGAACTGGTCGAGGTACGCGAGGTCCGCAGCTCTGCGTCCGACCTGCTGTCGACCCTCAAGGATGCCGAAACCGGCCAGCGCGGTTTCGTCATCACCGGCGAGGCGACCTTCCGCAAGCCCTATGACGAGGCGCTGATGGCAGTTGCCGAGCGGCAGAGGGCGCTCGAGGAAAAATCGGCGAAGTTCGAGCACTATGCACGGCGCAGCCCCGATATCAAACGGCTCGTTTCGGAAAAACTCGTTGAGCTCGCGGAGACGGTCGAGGCCGTGGAGCAGGGCCGCACGACCGATGCGATTGCTCAGGTTAAGACCGACCGTGGCCGCATCCTCATGGATCAGTTGCGCGAACAGCTTGGCGCCATCATGGCGGATGCCGATCATCGCCTTCAGGTCGGTATCGTCGATACGCTGTGGTCGGCCGGCGCGCTGCAATGGACGACGGTCATCGGCGCCATCGCCATCATCGGCGTGCTCGGCGGCGCGGTTCTCGTCGTCGCGCAATATACCCGCGACATCATGCTGGCGCGGCGCGAGGTCGAGACGCTGAACGCCACGCTGGAACGGCGGGTGGACGAGCGTACCGAGGAGCTGATCCGCGCCAATCAGGAAGTGCAGCGCTTCGCCTACATCGTCACCCACGACCTGCGCGCGCCGCTGGTCAACATCATGGGTTTCACCAGCGAATTGCAGGCATCGCTCTCCTCCATCCAGACTTATGTCCTGGCCGATGGCAAACCGCCGAGCGCCGACGATATTCTGGAAGCGCGCCGCGCCGCCTCGGAAGACCTGCCGGAGGCGATCGGCTTCATCCGCTCTTCCACCAAGAAGATGGATGGCCTCATCAACGCCATCCTGAAGATTTCGCGTGACGGGCGCCGCGAGTTGAAGATCGAGCGCGTCGATCTCAAGGCCCTGGTCGAGATGGGGGCTGCGACCGTCAATCACCAGGTGGTCGAATCCGACGGGGTTGTCACCATTGGCAACAATCTGCCAACGGTCATTTCCGACCGGCTGTCGCTCGAGCAGGTTTTCGGCAACCTCTTCGACAATGCCATCAAATACCAGACGCCGGGTCGTCCGCTGCGCATTTCCGTCACCGCGCGCAATAACGGACGCGCCGGTTCCGTCATCGAGTTCACCGACAACGGCCGCGGCATCGCGCCGGAGGATCACGAGCGGGTCTTCGAGCTGTTTCGCCGCTCCGGCACGCAGGACAAACCCGGCGAAGGCATCGGTCTTGCGCATGTTCGTTCACTGATGCGCAATCTGGGTGGTGATATCGTCGTCAAATCCGCACTCGGGGAAGGCACGACGTTTGTTCTGCGTCTGCCGCCCGACCTCAGCAAAGTAGTCAGGAGTATGCAGGCATGAACGGATTGGGTAAGGAAGTCACCATCGTGATGATCGAGGACGATGAAGGCCATGCGCGCCTCATCGAGAAGAACATCCGCCGCGCCGGGGTGCATAACGAGGTCGTGCCCTTCACCAACGGCACGGACGCGCTCGATTTCGTGCTCGGCAAGGACCGTACCGGTCTCGCCAGCGCCGGCCGTTTCCTGCTGATCCTGCTCGATCTCAACCTGCCCGACATGTCGGGCATCGATATCCTGCAGAAGATCAAGACAAACACCCACACCAAGCGCCTGCCGGTGGTGATCCTCACCACCACGGACGACGAGCGGGAAATCCAGCGCTGCTACGATCTCGGCGCCAATGTCTACATCACCAAGCCGGTCGAATATGAAAGCTTTGCGCATGCGATCCGCCAGCTCGGCCTGTTCTTCTCCGTGATCCAGATCCCTGAGACGCAGTAAATGCCCGAGACCAAGTAAATGAAGGACGGCCCGATCCGCATCCTCTATATCGATGACGATCCCATCCTCGCCCGGCTTGCCGAGCGGGCGCTCGGCCGTCTCGGCTATGAGGTGCGGCATGCCGAGGATATCGAGCGTGGCCGCGAGCTTCTCGCAGAGGGCGGCGCGGACGCCGTTGTGCTCGACCATTTCCTGAAATCGGGGACCGGCCTGTCCTTCCTCAAGGAGCTTGCCGATACGCCGGATGCCGTTCCGGTCGTCTATGTCACCGGCTCGAACGATGCGCAGGTTGCCGTCGAGGCGCTGAAGGCGGGCGCGGCGGACTACGTCATCAAGTCCGTCGGCGACGATTTCATGCCGCTGCTTTCCAATGCACTGGGTCAGGCGCTCGAAAATGCCGAGCTGAAGCGCGCCAAACTGCGCGCCGAACAGGAGATCCGCGCCGCCAAGGAGCGCGCCGAGGTGCTGCTGGCCGAGGTGAACCACCGAGTCGGCAATTCGCTGGCGCTGGCGGCTGCCCTTATCCGCCTGCAGATGTCGAGCGCCTCGAACGAGGCGGTCAAGGAGGCGCTGTCGGAAACGCAGGCACGCATCACCGCGATTGCCGGCATCCACCGGCGGCTCTATACGTCGGAAGACGTGCGCCATGTCGATATGGGCGCCTATCTCGGCACGCTGCTCTCAGAACTCGACACGTCCTTGCAGAGCCAGGGACGCAATGTGCGCCTCAACCGGTCGCTGGAGCCGCTGCATGTCCCGACGGACCGTGCTGTCTCGCTCGGCGTTATCGTGACGGAGCTCGTCACCAACGCCTTCAAATATGCCTATGGCGATGCCGGCGGCGAGGTCCGCGTCGGTTTCACCCGGCTCGATCCCGACAATGCGCTGCTCTTTGTCGAGGATGACGGTATCGGCTGGCGCGGCGAAGGCCCGGTGCGCGGCACCGGCCTGGGCACCAAGATCATCGGCGCCATGGCCTCCAGCCTCGGCGCCAAGCTCGACTATGCCAGCCGTGCCGCCGGCACGCGGGCGGAGTTGCTGGTGCGGATGAACGACGCGGCGCGGCCGGCATAAACGCCCTTCGTGTCCGCATCGATCCCTCGCCTTCGTGGTGCGACTTCGGCTTTATGGGCCATTACGGGGTATTCCATGCGCCACCGTCCACGCGGCGGATTTTCCGCCCGTGGGTTTTCAAAGAGCATTCCGGACGGGGCGCTGGAAGCTGCCTCGTTTGATGTATTGTATGTGGCACCTTTCAGCGCCCCGTTCAGCGGTTTTTGCCTGCGACTCCGGTCCCTCTGCAAAGTCCGGCATGGCTGATGTCGTTCGCCGGTTTCCGGAAGGGGCCATCGCCGTTTTGACATCGCGACCACACGCTCTGGCGATCGCGACGGAAGGTTTTCACCTTCCAGCGTGTTCCCGTCCGGCGGACGATGCCGACGCATCCGCCAGTCCCGGCCTCCTTGCGTGCCGCACAGGCACATCCGGCGCGCCGTCTGGGGCATGAAACGAAAGGGTCGGTCCGACACCCCGCCGCTTCCCCCATGTCGCCGGAGGGAGACCATTTTCCGCAGGCCCGGGGTGTGGGGTTCTGCGTCTCTTCCCCACACCCCGCGCCGATCCCGCCTCGCTGCCACGCCTGGCAGTGTATCCGCGGCGGGATGGGAGGATTGTAAGCACGGGTTCGGAGAGCGGGGAAAATCTGGTGCGGAAGAGGGGATAAAAAAAGAGGATATACGCCACACGGTAGAGCGCAAACGGCAAGAGACCCGGATGCAGGGGAACATCCGGGCCTTCGGGGAGGTCAGTGGCCGGGTCGCTTAGCGGCAGACCTTGATGCGCTTGATGACGACATTGCCGTAGTAGTCGTAGGACTTGATCTTCTTGATGAAGCAGTACGGCTGGTAGTCGTAGCCGTAGTAACCGGCCTGCGAGGGGGCCGCGAAGGAGACGGCGGCGACGAGGGCAACGGTGGCGGAAACGATGAACTTGCGCATGGGGTCTCTCCTGATCTCTGGTTGAGGATGAGCCTCTCCCATCCGGTGATCTGAAGATCACACATCCCTTCGTGTGCCGCTGTTTCCGATGGAACAGCTCTCTGCCGACCCTGCTTTCCCACCGTTCAGCCAAGTGTCAGCGACGCGCTCTAGCGAATATGCAGGCTTTGAAGAAAGGTTCACGCCATGACATATCGCATCGCCACGCTTGCAGCCCTTACCGCCATCTGCCTCAGCGCTCCGGCTTTCGCCGCGACAACCATCAAGGTCGTCGAGGGCGGGGAAGGCGGGGGCCCCATGACGCTTTCGCTCGACCAGTCTACGGTCAAGGCCGGCAGTGTCGTCTTCGCCGTGCACAATGATGCGGTCAGCGAGGCGCACGAGATGGTGCTGGTCAGGCTGAAGACGGCGAATGAGGAGGTTCCCGTGGTCGCCGCGAAGCATCGCGTGGATGAAAAGGCGCTGAAAAGCCTCGGCGAGGTCTCCGACCTGAAGCCGGGGGCGGACGGAACGCTGAAAGCCAAGCTGAAGGCCGGCACCTATCTGCTGCTCTGCAACATCAAGGGCCACTACGAAGCCGGCATGCATGCCAAATTGACGGTGACGAAGTAGGCCGGAGCGGCGGGCTGCCTGTCTGGCAGCGATAACGCGGCTGGTTCTGCCGGCGGGGGCAGGCCGGGCAATCGCCCGGCCGCAATGGTTTAGCGCGTGCGCGCGGCCTTCTTGGGCGCAGGCAGCAGGCCTTCGCGCTGCATCTGCTTGCGTGCAAGCTTGCGCTGGCGGCGGATGGCTTCGGCCTTCTCGCGTGCCCGCTTTTCCGACGGCTTTTCAAAAGCGCTGCGCGCCTTCATTTCGCGGAAAACGCCTTCGCGCTGCAATTTCTTCTTCAGCACGCGAAGCGCCTGCTCGACATTGTTATCTCTGACGAGAACCTGCAATGGATGTCCTTTCTGTCGCGGCTTTAAGCCGCTTTGGTAGCCGAAAATAAAAATCCGTGAAGCCTCCTATCACTTCCCGTCGCGAATGTTCAGTCATTTTCGCGCCAAAGCTGATTTTCCTGCGGAGGAGACCGTTTTTTGCTGCATGACATCGGTATTCTCAGTGTTTTCGACAGGCCGGGAAACGAAAAGAGGCGGCCTGAAGGCCGCCTCTTGCCTGCCTGTGATGCCGGGACTCAGGCGGCCTTCTTCGTTTCCGGGGCAAAACGGCTGTAGAAGGTCTCGCCCTTGGCGGCCATGTCCTTGAGGAGGGCCGTCGGCTGGAAGTGGCTGCCGTATTTCGCGGCGAGCTTTTCGCAGAGCGCCACGAAGGTCTTCACGCCCATGCCGTCGATGTAGGACAGCGTGCCGCCGGTATAGGGGGCGAAACCGAAGCCAAGGATGGAGCCGACATCAGCCTCGCGCGGATCGGTGACGATGCCTTCTTCCATGGTGCGAGCGGCTTCCAGCGCGATGGTGCCGAGCAGGCGCTCCTTGATCACCTGGATATCGACATTTTCGGGCTTCTGCTGCGGGTAGAGATCTTTCAGGCCCGGCCACAGCTTCTTCTTCGCCGGCTTCGGCGGGTAGTCGTAGAAGCCCTTGCCAGCCTTGCGGCCCAGGCGACCTTCGCCTTCCACCAGCTTCGTCACCAGCTCCATATGGCGCGGATCGACGGATTCGGCGCCGAGATCGGCGATGGAGGCCTTGAAGATCTTGTAGGAGAGATCGACGGCGACCTCGTCGTTGAGCGACAGCGGGCCGACCGGCATGCCGGCCATCTTGGCGGCATTCTCGATCATCGCCGCCGGCACGCCCTCGATCAGCATGTCATAGGCCTCGGCCATGTAGCGGAAGACGCAGCGATTGACGTAGAAGCCGCGCGTGTCGTTGACGACGATCGGCGTCTTCTTGATGGCGGCGACATAATCCAAGGCGGTGGCGAGCGCTTTGTCGCCCGTTTCCTTGCCGAGGATCACTTCGACCAGCATCATCTTGTCGACCGGCGAGAAGAAATGGATGCCGATGAACTGGTTCGGGCGCTTGGAGTTCTTGGCAAGACCCGTGATCGGCAGTGTCGAGGTGTTGGAGGCGAAGATCGCATCCTCCTTCAGCACGGCCTCGATCTTCTCGGTGACTTCCTTCTTGACCGTGCGGTCCTCGAAAACGGCCTCGATGACGAGATCGGCGTCGGCAAGGCTGGCATAGTCCGGCGTCGGCGTGATGAGGGAGAGCAGCTTCTCGCCCTCTTCCTTCGTCATGCGGCCCTTGCCGATGGCGCCGGTGACGAGGCCCTGGGAGTGCGCCTTGCCCTTGTCGGCGGCTTCCTGATCGCGATCGATGAGCACGACCGGAATGCCGGCGGCGGCCGTCACATAGGCGATCGACGCGCCCATGAAGCCGGCACCTACGACGGCGACCTTCTTGATCTCCGACTTCGGAACGCCGGCCGGGCGGCGCGCGCCCTTGCCGAGCTCCTGCATGGAGATGAACAGCGACCGGATCATCGAGAAGGCTTCGGTCGTCTGGAGGATATGGGTGAAGTAGCGCTGCTCGATCTTCAGGCCCGTCTCGAAGGGCACTTGAAGGCCCTCGTAGACGCATTTGAGGATGGCGAGCGCGCCCGGATAGTTGCCCGATGTCTCCCGGCGCAGGATCGCGGGGGCGGCCGGCCAGAGCTGGGCGGAGGCGGGTGTCCAGATACCGCCGCCGGGGGCCTTGAAACCCTTTTCATCCCATGGCTGGACGGGCTTCAGGCCGTCCTTGATCATCTGCTTTGCGGCGGGGATGAGCTGGTCCGGCTCGACCACCTGATGCACGAGGTTCATCGCCTTGGCGCGGGCGGCCGTGAGCGACGAGCCGGTGGTCATCATCTGCAAGGCGTCCTGCGCATTGGCAAGGCGCGGCACGCGCTGGGTGCCGCCGGCACCGGGGAAGATGCCGACCTTGACTTCCGGGAGAGCGATCTTGACCGACTTGGCATTCGAGGCGACGCGGCCGTGGCAGGCGAGCGACATTTCGAAGGCGCCGCCCATGCAGGTGCCATTGATGGCCGAAACCCAGGGCTTGCCGGAGGTTTCCAGCTTGCGGAACAGCCAGGTCATCCGGCCGGTGGCGTCGAACAGCTTTTGCACGGCGGTCGCGGGATCGCTGGCCTGCGCATCCTTCAGGAGGTCGAAGCTCGCCTTGATCATCGAGAGATCGGCGCCGCCGGAAAACGAGGACTTGCCCGAGGTGATGACGGCGCCCTTGATGGCGCTGTCGGCCACGACCTGGTCGATGATTGTGTCGAGTTCATCCATCACCTCGACGGTGAAGACGTTCATCGACTTGTCGGGCATGTCCCAGGTGACCAGCGCGATGCCGTCGGCGTCGGTCTCGATGGAAAAGTTCTTGTATGCGCTCATGGGTGTTCCCCCTCAGTAGAGAATGGGTTCGATCTGCAGCGAGGCCTTGCCCCGGCCGCTATATCCCTGTTTCGTCGTGTTGGTGGCGATGAGCCGGCCGTGCCGTTCGAGGCGGATGGTGAAGCCCGGATCGATCGCCTTGCGCAGCGCCGAACGCCGGACCCGCATCGTAAAGCGGATGCTGTGCCGGTTGCCCTTGCTGATGACCGTGGCCTGCGAGATCTGCCGGGCGGCGACGTCCATGACGCCCTGTTCTTCCAGCCGAATCGTCAGCCGACCGGGCGGAATGGCGCCCTTCGCCACATAGGTGACGGTGCCCGACAGCGTGAAGCTGTCGCCGGCCTCGGCGGAGGAGGCGATGAGGCCTGTTCCGATGAGGGCGAGGAAGCTGCGGCGGGTCGGGTGCGTCATGGTCAGACCCGTTCGATGATCGTGGCCGTGCCCATGCCGGCGCCGATGCAGAGCGTGACAAGCGCGGTATTGAGGTCGCGGCGTTCCAACTCGTCGAGCACGGTGCCGAGGATCATCGCGCCGGTCGCGCCGAGCGGGTGGCCCATGGCGATGGCGCCGCCGTTGACGTTCATCTTGTCGTGCGGGATGTCGAAGGCCTGCATGTGGCGCAGCACCACGGCGGCGAAGGCTTCGTTGAGTTCGAAGAGGTCGATGTCGGAGAGCGTCATGCCGGTGCGGGCGAGCAGCTTTTCCGTGACGTCGACGGGGCCGGTCAGCATCAGCGCCGGGTCGGAGCCGATATTGGCGAAGGCCTTGATGCGGCCGCGCGGCTTTTTGCCGAGGATGGCGCCGCCTTCCTTCGAGCCGAGCAGCACGGCGGCGGCGCCGTCGACGATGCCGGAGGAGTTGCCGGCGTGGTGGACGTAATTGATGCCTTCGATTTCCGGATGGGCCTGGATGGCGACGGCTTCGAAGCCACCCATCTCGCCGGGCATCTGGAAGGAGGGTTGCAGCTGGGCGAGCGCCTGCATGTCGGTGCCGGGGCGCATGTGTTCGTCATGGGCAAGGATCGTCAGGCCGTTGATGTCCTTCACCGGCACGACGGAATTGTTGAAGTAGCCGTTCTGCCAGGCGTGCGCCGCGCGCTTCTGGCTCTCGACGGCATAGGCGTCGACGTCGTCGCGGGAGAAGCCGTATTTCGTGGCGATCAGATCGGCCGAGACGCCCTGCGGCATGAAATAGGCCGGAAAGTTGACCGAGGGATCCATGAACCAGGCACCGCCGGACATGCCGAGCCCGACGCGCGACATGCTCTCCACGCCGCCGGCGATCACGATATCATCGGCACCCTGGGCGATCTTGGCAGCGCCGAGATTCACGGCGTCGAGGCCGGAGGCGCAGAAACGCGACAGCTGGATACCAGGCGCTTTGGTCGAATAGCCGGCTTCGAAGGCGGCGGCCTTGGGGATGACGGAACCGGCGTCCATGACCGGATCGACGCAGCCCATGACGATGTCGTCAACCTTGGTCGTGTCGAGCCCGTTGCGGTCGCGCACCGCTTCGAGAGCCTTGGCGGCGAGACGCACGGACGGCACTTCGTGCAGCGAGCCGTCCTTCTTGCCGCGCCCGCGCGGGGTGCGCACGTGATCATAGATGAAGACGTCGGTCATTCTCTTCTCCCTGACGGCGCAAAGGCGCCCTAGAATTCCTGGCTCGCGGCCTGCGACTGTAGCCCCCCGTCTCCTGATGGGAAGAGGGGCGAAGTATCAGAATGCCTCTGCCGCCAGTTCCATGGTGGTGTCGGCACCGGCCTCGATGCGGGTCTTGCGGAGCGCGGTTTCCGGCATCAGGCGGTCCATGAAGAACTTTGCGGTGATCAGCTTGTTCTTCAGGAAATCCTCCCGCTCGCCCGCGCCACCCGCAAGGCCCGCTTCCGCCGCCTTGGCGATCTTGGCCCACATGTAGCCTATGACGACGAGGCCGAAGAGGTGCATGTAGTCGGTCGAGCCGACGCCGGCATTGTCGGGCTTGGCCATGGCGTTCTGCATGAACCACATGGTCGCCACCTGAAGGTCGTTCAAGCCCTTCTTGAGGTGCTTGGTGAAGTAGGCGAGCTTCTCGTCATTGCGGTTCTCCTCGCAGAAATCGCCGATTTCCTTGAAGAGCGCCATGACGGCGCGACCGCCGTTCATGCCGAGCTTGCGGCCGACGAGGTCGAGCGCCTGGATGCCGTTGGCGCCCTCATAGATCATGGCGATGCGCGCATCGCGCACATACTGGCTCATGCCGTGTTCTTCGATATAGCCATGACCGCCGAAGACCTGCTGGGCCATCACGGCATGGTCGAAGCCCTTGTCGGTGAGCACGCCCTTGAGGATGGGGGTCATCAGGCCGAGGATGTCGTCGGCGGCCTGGCGTTCCTTCTCGTCGGCGGAGCGGTGAGCGATATCGGATTTCAGCGCGGTCCACAGCGTGAAGGCGCGGCCGCCCTCCGTCCAGGCCTTGATGGTCATCAGGGTGCGGCGGATGTCGGGATGCACGATCAGCGGATCGGCCTTGCCTTCGGGGTTCTTGACGCCGGACAGTGAGCGGCCCTGCAGACGCTCGCGGGCATAATTGGCGGCGTTCTGGTAAGCGACTTCGGCAATCGACAGGCCCTGCAGGCCCACACCGAGGCGGGCCTCGTTCATCATGACGAACATGGCGTTGAGGCCCTTGTTCTCCGCGCCGATGAGGAAGCCTTTCGCTTCGTCATAGTTCATGACGCAGGTGGCGTTGCCGTGGATGCCCATTTTGTGTTCGATGGCACCGCAGGCGACCGTGTTGCGCTCGCCGGGCGTGCCGTCGTCCTTCAGAACGAACTTCGGCACGATGAACAGCGAGATGCCCTTCACGCCCTCGGGCGCGCCCTCGATGCGAGCAAGCACGAGGTGCACGATGTTTTCGGACATGTCGTGTTCGCCGGCCGAGATGAAGATTTTCTGGCCTGATATCTTGTAGGACCCGTCGGCCTGCGGCACGGCCTTGGTGCGGAGCAGGCCAAGGTCGGTACCGCAATGGGGCTCCGTCAGGTTCATCGTGCCGGTCCAAGTGCCCTCGACCATCTTCGGCAGATAGGCGGCCTTCTGTTCGTCGGAGCCGTGCACGAGGATCGCGGCGATCGCGCCCTGCGTCAGGCCGGGATACATGGTGAGCGCCATATTGGCGGACGACATATATTCGCCGACGGCGGTGTGCAGGATATAGGGCAGGCCCTGGCCGCCGAATTCTTCCGGTACCGCAAGACCCATCCAGCCGCCCTGGCGGTAGAGGTCGTAGGCTTCCTTGAACCCCTTCGGCGTCTTCACCGTCGCGTCGTCGTTGCGGACGCAGCCTTCCTGGTCGCCGGAAAGGTTGACGGGGAAGAGCACCTCTTCAGCGACCTTGGCGGCCTCGCCGGTAATCGCTTCCACCATGTCGGCCGTCGCATCGGCGAAGCCGGGCAGGTTGTTGTACCGCTCCAGCGACAGGACGTCGTTCAAGATGAAAAGCGTGTCATTCACGGGGGCCTTGTAGATCGGCATTGCTTGCGTTCCTCACCTATCCCGCGGACGTGAGTCCGCTCCTTGGGTTTGGATACTATAAAACTTTGACGTTTGCGTAAACGTCAAAACGCAAGGGCGGTGAATTTTTCGTCGGATGGGGAAGGCGGCGGGATGGATGATGTCAGGGACGCGATGCGGATGCGCCTCTGGGCGGGGTGCTGTGCCGCAACCGGTCGCCATTCCTCCCGAACGCCATTCTATGAGCAAATCGTTAAAAAATTTCCGAGCCGGTTAACCGCTTGTTTACCACGTTTCGTGAATTGTGGCGTCTGAGGGCGTGGGATCGGGAATCATCTCGTTTCCCCTCTGTGGCGCCCGGCTTCCGGCCGGGACGGACAGGGACGATCCCGCCGAATGGAATGAAGGGCGCAGCCGGGCGGCAGCGCTTTCAAGCGTATCTCCCGGCAGGCCGAGGCGGCCGCCAAAGTGAGGCGAAAGATGAACGGATCGCGAAACCCGCAACGTCCCGGCGAACGCTCTTCGCTCGACGCGCTCAATCGCACCATCGAGGGGCTGGAAGCCCGCATCGAAGGTCTGATGGCCGGTGGCCGCGACACGCGCCCCCGCAGCGACGAACGCTATGCGCCGCGCGGCGAGCAGGCCCGCTACGAGCCGCAGCAGCGCGCCATCCCGCTGCGCGAGGACCCGGTCTCCGAAATCATGCAGCGCCAGCGCGCCATCGAAGGCGGCCGCGAGCGCGTCGCCCAGCGTTTGGAACGCCGCCCCGTTTCGACTGATCATCACGCCGCAGCCCAGCAGGCGCATGCTGCCTATGGCAACCAGGCTGTCGCCTATGGCGGGCAGCAGGCCGCTTACGGTGAACGGCAGCCCGCCTATGCCGCTCAGCACGCCGCACCCGCCCGTGCGGACAACTCGGTCGAGGACATCGCCAAGGCACTCGTCTCGCTGCGCCAGGACCTCAAGAAGGACATCGCCGACGGTCTCGAGCGCGAGATGCAGTCGCTGCGCTCGGAAATCCGCGGCATCCGCCAGATGGCCGAGGGCCGTGGCAATAACGACGACGTGCGCGAAGAGCTGACGCGTCTTTCCGCGGGCATCGGCCAGCTCGGCCGCCAGTCCAGCCAGACAGACGGCCTGCGCGTCGAGTTCGACGAGCTGCGCTCGGTGCTTGACGGCCTCGCCCGCGAGGATTCCGTGCGCCGCATGGAAGACCGCTGGACCGGCGTCGAGAAGAAGCTCTCCGCCTTCGACCAGACCCGCGACGACGAACTGGTGGCGCTCGCCTACCGGCTCGACGAGCTGAAGGCACAGATCGGTGCGATCAGCGCGACGCCGGCGATCCACGCGCTGGAAGGCAAGATCGAGACGATCGCGCGCGCCATCGACATGCTGGCCCGTCAGGCGCAACAACCGGACGATCGCCATTTCGTTTCCGCCGTCACCTCGCAGTTCGAAGGTCTCGATACGCGCCTCGACGAGATCAGCCGCGCCATCGCCGCCGCCGGCCGCATGCAGCAGTCCGCGTCGGTCGACAATACCATGATGCAGCGCCTGGAAGGCCGCATCGCCGATCTCGCCGGTCAGCTCGACATGATCGCCCATCGCCCGGCGCCGGCTCCTGATCAGGGTCTTGGCCTGCGCATCGAGGCTTTGGCCAGCCGCATCGAGGAGCTTTCCAACGAGCGCGCGGCGCTGCGCCTCGAAGAGCGCATCGAGCAGCTGTCGCTGATGCTGGAGCAGAGCCAGCAGGCGGCACCCGCCCGCGAAAGCGACGAGCTTGCCTATTATCTCTCGGATATCTCGCGCAAGATCGATGCGCTCGACCAGGGCAGCGTCAACGACGTGCTTGCCGAGCGGCTGGATGCACTCGCCCGCCGCATCGACAATCTCGATACCGCACCCGTTGGCAGCCCGTTCCAGGACGACCGCTTCTCGCAGATCGAAGGCCGCCTGTCGGCCATTGCGGACCGCCTTGATGCCACGCGCGTCGCGCCAGCGGGTGACCACGAAGCCCTCCGGGGTCTCGAGGCACAGATCGCCCATCTCTCGACGCTGATCAGCACGCCGTCCGCCGGCATTGCCGCGACCTCGCCGGACGTTGAAAACCGTCTCGCGACGATCGAAGACTATATGGCGACCAACGACGAATATATCGTCGAGGCTGCCCGCCAGGCAGCGGAAGCCGTCATGGAAGCCTATCGTCATGCCGGGCCGACCAGTGCGGCCGCCGTCGACATGGAAGCGATCGCCGGCCTGGCCGACGACCTGCGCGCATTGGAAGACCTGACCCGCTCCAGCGAGGAGCGCACGGCGCGCACCTTCGACGCGTTGCATGACACGCTGGTGCAGATCGCCGGTCGCCTCGAACAGCTCGACGCCCCGCGCGAAACGTTTGGCCGCCGCGAGGCCGTCCAGCCGCGCGCGGAAATGCCCCGTGCAGAGATGCCGGCCATGGATTTCGGCCGCGCCGAAGAGCCCGCTGCCAGCCTCTATGGCAACGACTATCCCTTCGACGACGATGGTTTCGGCAATGCGGGCCGCAAGGCCGAGGCCGAAGCACCGCGCGAGGAAAGCCGCTTTGCCGAAGTCGAGGTCGAGCATATCGACGTTCCGGAACGCCCTGTTGTCGAGGATGCGGCTGAGCAGGTTGTGGCGCTCGTCGCCGCCGAGCCCCAGGCGAAGGGCGGCCTGCTCGCCGGCCTGAAGCGCCGCTTCGCACCGGGCCGCAAGGAAACCGCCGCCGTCGCCGAGCGCCACCAGATCGATCCGGCACCGGCGCTCGATCCGGTCGACGAACTGGCGCCGGAAGAGGCGAACCAGCTGCTGGAGCCCGGCTCGGGCGTGCCGGACGTGCGCCGCATCCTGGAGCGCGTGCGCGCCGGCCAGACCGCAGGGGCCCGTTCCGTGACTTCAGGCGAAGGTGACAAGGCCGCCCAGCAGATCGCCGCCGCCCGCCGCGCCGCCAAGATTGCCGCCGAGGAGGCCGATGCCATCTCGCGCGTCGCTCCGGCCAAGAAGGGCGACAAGCCGGCAAAGGCCGGCGACAAGCCCGCCTCCGCGCTGGCGCGCCACCGCCGGCCGATCCTGCTCGCCGTCGGTGCCGTGCTCCTGGCGATCATGTCCTATCCGCTCGTCACGGCCGTCATCAGCGGCGACGATGCGCCTGTTATCGTCGAGCAGACCTCTGTCAATTCCGATGCCAAGCCGGCTGAAACGACCACCGGTTCCGGCGAAGCCGTGACGGCCAATACGGCTGCTGCGCCCGTCACAGAAGACAAGGCCGACACGAAGGCGCTGGCCGATCCCGCTCCGGCGGATGACGTTCTGGCCGGCGACGACAAGGCTGCTGCCGCCGAGACGACGGCGATCCCGACGTCGGGCTCCGATATGCTGGCCGCGCCTGCGGCCGGCAGCGATGCCGACACGGCCGGCTTCGAGCCGGTGACGACGCCGGACGCCGGGCCGGTTGCCGGCACGGACACGTCCGCCGCCGAAAAGGCACCGGTCGATACGATCGAGACGGCAGCCATCGTCGTTCCCGAGGCCATCACCCCGCCGTCGCTCTCCAAGGCTGCGACCGAGGGCGACGCGCTCGCGCTGTTTGAGATCGGCGCGCGCTACACGGACGGCCGCGGTGTGGCGACCGACCTCGCGCAGGCCGCGCACTGGTATGAGCTTTCGGCGGCGCGCGGTTTCGCCCCGGCCGAATACCGCCTCGCCAATCTCTACGAAAAGGGCCAGGGCGTCGAACGCGACCTGGAGCGGGCACGCAAGCTCTATGAGGCAGCAGCCGTCAAGGGCAATGCCAGCGCCATGCATAACCTCGCTGTTCTGCTCGCCACGGGCACCGGAACGGCACAGCCGGATTTCGAAGGGGCCGCAAAGTGGTTTCAGAAGGCCTCTGAACTCGGTGTGCGTGACAGCCAGTTCAACCTCGCCATCCTCTATGCGCGCGGCAACGGCGTGAAGCAGGACCTGGTCGAATCCTACAAGTGGTTCGCCATTGCCGCCCGCGACGGCGACCGCGATGCCGGCGCCAAGCGCGACGAGGTGGCCAATGCCATGCGTCCCGAGCAGCTTTCCGACGCCAAGGCGAAGGTCGAGCTGTGGAAGCCGCAGGCGCTGGACGACAAGGCGAACTCGGCCGAACTGCCCGACGAATGGGTCGGCAAGCCGACCAAGACCGCCAGCGTCGACATGAAGAAGGCCATCCGCAACATCCAGGCCATCCTCAACAACAATGGTTTCAACGCCGGCACGCCGGACGGAGAGATGGGCAAGAAGACCGTCGCCGCCATCAAGTCCTTCCAGAAGTCCGTCGGGCAGGCCGAGACGGGCGAGATCGACGACGCGCTGGTCAACGAACTCCTGAAGCGCAACAAGCAGCCGAGCTGATCGGCTTTCTCTGGAAGGAGCCCACGCAAGGGCTTCTCCGGTTGGCTTGTCCAACCCGCGGGCATGACGCTCACCACAACGCCGCACGCTGATCACGATGTGCAACAGGCGTTGTGGCATTTTGTGTGCGATGCACGATTTCATCCTTAAATCGGCCCCGATTTGCGGAATTATGCAGTAGAAAATTCATGTCTCTCCAAGATGATAAGGCGTTCGTGAAACGTCCTCGTCGATGAGGGGTGAAGGGCGTGCCGCATGGGCTCGTCCGAAGACCGATCCTTGCGTGATGCGGGGCGCGACCGACCGATGGAGGGGTTCCCTTTTCGCGGTGGGGCGCTTGTCTGCATTCACGGCCTGCCGATAGGAGCCGCGGCAGGCGCAGGACGGGGAAAGCGGCTGACAGAGACGTGGCCTCCGCGAGAGCGGAAACATTGCCGATCGGGGTATCGTTGTGACTGTGTACCTGCCTATTGCAGAGCTGTCGGTGAACATCTTCATCATTCTCGGCATGGGCGCGGCCGTCGGTTTCCTTTCCGGCATGTTCGGCGTGGGCGGCGGCTTCCTCATCACGCCGCTGCTCATCTTCTACAACATCCCCCCGGTCGTCGCGGTCGCCACCGGCGCCAACCAGGTCGTTGCCTCCTCGGTCTCCGGCTCGCTGTCGCATTTCCGGCGCGGCACGTTGGATGTGAAGCTCGGCACGGTGCTTCTGGTCGGCGGTCTGGCGGGCGCCACCGTCGGTATCTGGATCTTTGCACTGCTGCGCAGCGTCGGCCAGCTCGACCTCGTCATTTCGTTGCTCTATGTGGCGTTGCTCGGCACCGTCGGCACGCTGATGCTGCTTGAAAGCATCCGGGCGCTGCGCCGTTCGGCCAAGAACCAGCCCGTCTCGCTGCGCCGGCCCGGCCAGCACAGCTGGGTGCACCGCCTGCCGCTCAAGATGCGCTTCAAGAAGTCGAAGATCTATCTCAGCGTCATTCCGGTCGTCGGTCTCGGCTTCTGCATCGGCATACTGACCTCCGTCATGGGCGTCGGCGGTGGCTTCATCATGGTTCCCGCCATGATCTATCTCCTGCGCATCCCGACCAACGTGGTCGTCGGCACCTCGCTGTTCCAGATCATCTTCGTCACCGCCTATACGACGATCGTGCAGGCGACGGCGAACCATGCGGTCGATATCGTGCTCGCCTTCATCCTGATGGTCGCGGGCGTCATCGGCGCGCAATACGGCGTGCGCGTCGGCCAGAAGCTGCGCGGCGAACAGCTGCGTGCGCTCTTGGCGCTGCTGGTGCTTGCCGTCGGTGCCCGCCTCGCCGTCGATCTCGTGCATACGCCCGCCGATATCTACTCCGTCGTCAGCGAGGGGGTCTATCGATGAGAGCGCTCGCCGCCCTCCTTCTCCTCATCGGCCTTGCGGTGCCGGCCGGCGCGCAGGTGCTGGAGGACAAGCCCGTCAATTTCCCGGAAAAGCTCGAGATCGGCATTTCCACCGACGAGATCGCCATTTCCTCGGATTTCCGTGGCGCGGACCTGACGATCTTCGGCGCCATCGAAGGCTATGACCCGGCGCTGCTCGCCCAGAGCAAATACGATATCGTCGTGGCGCTGGAAGGCCCGAAGGACAACAACACGGTGCGCGTCAAGGAGCGTATCTTCGGCATATGGGTCAACCGCCGCTCGATGACCTTCGAGCTCGTGCCGGAATCCTATTCGCTGTCGAGCACCCGCGATCTGGAGACCATCGCCCCGACCGCCATGTTGAACGGTGTCGGAGTCGGCATCCACCATATCCGCCTGTCGCCGATCGGCTATGTCGGCGACGGCAGCAATATCACGGAATTCCGCGACGCCTTCCGCCGGCTGAAGGAAAGCGGCGGCTTCTACCAGCGTGATCCCGGCGGTGTGCAGTTCATCAGCGCGAGCCTCTTTAAGGCGACCGTCAAGCTGCCGGCCAGCGTGCCGAACGGCACCCATGTGGTGCGCGCGCATCTCTTCAGGGATGGCGTTTTCATCGCTGAAAAGGCGCTGCCGCTGCGTGTGATGAAGACCGGCATCGAGCAGATGATCTCGAACGCCGCTTACAACAATTCGCTGGCCTACGGCGCCTTCTCGGTGACGCTGGCGCTCTTGACCGGCTGGCTTGCCAGCGTGGTCTTCCGCAAGGATTGATCAGCCGGCGCGCCGCGCTACGGCCGCCTCATAGGCGGCCTGCAATTCGCCGAAGACGGAGCGGGCGGGCATGGGAGCACCCATGTGGATGGCGCGCAGCTCGTCCGCGAAGGCCGCCCACATGTCGGGGCCGCCGTCCTCCAGGAGTTCGGCGCGGATCGACAGTTCCTCCGTGACGGGCAGGAAACGCCGGCCCCAGGCACCCATCATGGCGAAGACCGGCACCAGCGCGATGCCCATCTCGGTCAGGCTGTAAAGCGCCTTCTGCTTGTGGCTCGGATCGTCTTCCTTGGTGATCAGCCCTTCCGCGACGAGGCGCTTCAGCCGGTCGGCGAGGATGTTGGAGGCGATGCCTTCTTCCGATTTCGTCAGAAGCTCGCGGAAATGCCGGCGGTTGCCGAACATCATGTCGCGCAGAACGATGAGGCTCCAGCGGTCGCCGAGAATTTCCAGCGTCAGATTGATCGGGCAGCCGGACCGGTTCGAGTCTTTCATACGATTCTCCAAAACTGCTTGCATAATACAATCAGTTTTGCTATCCATCAACCAGTTGCAAATAGCAACTGGTTACATCAGGCGCGGCATGGCCGCGAAAGGGAGGGCAAGGCGATGGCAAAGGTGATCATCTGGAATCTCGTGACGCTCGACGGTTTCTTCGAAGGCGAGAAGAAATGGGATCTCGACTTTCACAACCGCGCCTGGGGGCCGGAACTGGAAGCGCTGAGCAGCGACTTCGGCAAGACGGCCGGCCTGCTGGTCTTCGGCCGGATCACTTATGAGGGCATGAAGGCCTACTGGACCTCGGCGGAGGAGGAGGGCGAGGTGAAGACCTATATGAATGCCCTGCCGAAGCTGGTCGGCTCGCGCACGATCGCGTCCTCCGACTGGAACAACACCGCGGTGACGGCCGATATCGTCGGCGAGATTTCAAGGCGTAAGCAGACGCTCGACAAACCGATCTATATTTTCGGTAGCGCCGTTCTTTGCGACGCCCTGCTCGCGGCGGGCCTCGTCGACGAGGTGATGCTGGCGATCGTGCCGGTTCAGCTCGGCAAGGGCACGCCCTTCTTCAAGCACGGCGCGCGGCGCGACTTCGACCTCAGCGAGGCGAAGCCCTTGTCGAACGGTGCGGTCCTCGCACGCTATGCGCCGCAGAGTGCGGCCTGAGCGCGATAACCATTTCTTGAAGAGGCGTGTTGAAACAAATCACGGTGCTGACCCCTTCGGCGGTTAAGGCGGGTTTCAACATAGGACCTGCCACGCCTCGAACAAGGGAAACCACCATGCGCACGATCAGTCCCCTTCTCACCGGCACCCTTCTTGCAGCCGCAATGCTTGCCGGCCCGGCCTTCGCCCAGGCGGGCAAGGTGGCGGAAACGAAGGAGGCAAATGCCCCTGACCAAAAGCCGGCCTTCGAAAACCAGACACGGGCTTCGCTTCCCGATGCTATTCCCGAGATTAGCGTCGATGTCGTCGCTAAGGGCCTGCCGCATCTCTGGGCCATGGAGTTCCTGCCGGATGGCCGTATGCTGGTGACGGCGAAGGACGGCACCATGCATGTCGTCTTCCAGGACGACGGACAGGCGAGCCCGCCGATCGAGGGCGTGCCCGAGGTGATGTCGGGCGGGCAGGGCGGTTTGCTCGACGTCGCGCTGGCGCCGGATTTCGAGCGCTCGAACCGCATCTACTTCTCCTTCTCCGAGCCGCGCGACGGCGGCAACGGCACCTCGGTCGCCTCCGCGAAACTCATCGAGCAGGACGGCACGTTTCTGCTGCAGGAGGTGAAGGTCATCTTCCGGCAGATGCGGACCTATGACGGCGACAAACATTTCGGCTCGCGCCTCGTCTTCGGGCCGAAGGGCGAGCTCTACGTGACGGTCGGCGAGCGCTCGGACCCTGAAACCCGTGTCGGCGCGCAGGATCTCGCCAGCGGTTTCGGCAAGGTTTTCCGCATCGATGCCGAGGGCAAGGCGCTCGACGACAATCCCTTCGCCAAGACGGAGGGCGCGCAGCCGGAAATCTGGAGTTTCGGCCATCGCAATCTCCAGGCCGCGACGCTGGATGATCAGGGCCGGCTATGGACGGTGGAGCATGGCCCGAAGGGCGGCGACGAGCTGAACCGGCCGGAGGCCGGGAAGAATTACGGCTGGCCGAAGGTGACCTATGGCGTCGACTATAGCGGGGCGCCGATCGGCGAGGGCATCACCGCGCTCGAAGGCACCGAGCAGCCGGTCTATTACTGGGATCCCGTCATCGGCCCCTCCGGCATGGCCTATTACACCGGCGACGCCATTCCCGAATGGAAGGGCGCCTTCCTGATCGGCGGCCTCGTCAGCAAGGGCCTCGTCGTGCTGCATATGGAGGGCGACAAGGTCGCGCATGAGGAACGGGTCCCGCTCGACGCGCGGATCCGCGACGTCAAGGTCGCGCCCGACGGATCCGTCTTCGTGGTGACGGAAGAGCGGGGCGGCGGCGAATCGACGATCCTGCGGCTGGTAAAAAGCTAGCTCCTGAGATTGGTGAAGCGCACCGAGTAGATGCGGTCGCGGCCGAGCATGTGGGCGATGAGGTTCGGCCGGTCGAACAGGCCGGTCATCGCCTTGTGGCGTAGATCCAGACCACCGGTCATGATGCCGAAGGCTGGCATCAGCAGGCGCTTCCCGTCGGTCGCGAAACAGGGACGGCGCACCGCCTTTTCGCGGCGGATCACGGTGGCGGCGGGATGCAGATGCCCGGCGATCTCGCCGGCGGGCGACAGGAGCGACGGCTCGTGGCGGAAGGCGAGGCCGGCATAGTGCAGCTCGTCGGCCGACTGGCCGGGCAGGTCGACGGTGCCGTCGGGATCGTGGTTGCCGTTGATCCATATCCATTCACGGCCGCGCGCAAGATCAGCGATCTTGCTGCGGAAGATTTCCGGCAGGTGCGCGGAGCCGATGCGGTCGTGGAAATTGTCGCCGAGACTGACGACGATGGCCGGGTCGTGCCTCAAGATGACGGCTTCCAGCACCTTCAGCGTGGCGAGCGTGTCATAGGGCGGCAGCATCATGCCGCGGCGGGCAAAGGCCGCACCCTTTTCGAGATGCAGGTCCGAAACGACGAGCAGGCGGGTTTCCGGCAGATAGAGCGCGCCGAGCGGATCGCAGACGGCCTCGACGCCGGCCACGACGGTGCGGGCGGAGACCGCGCCGAAATCCTGTATCTCCATCGATGCCAGCGCCAGTCTCTGCATGCGTATTCGTCACGTCCTAAACACTGTCTTCGCCCATCGCCTCGGCGATGAGGTCCTCGGCGGCTTCGGCCAGAAGCGAATCCTGCGCCTCGCCCGCCACCGTCTCCCGGCCGATTTCCAGCATGATCGGCACGGCGAGCGGCGAGATGCGGTCAAGACGGCGATGGGTGATGTGGCCTTTGATTCGCATCAGCATATCGCCCAATCGCTGAATATCCAAAAGCCCCGCCGCCGCATCGTTGCGCGTCGCCTCCAGGAGAATGTGATCCGGCTCGTGGCTGCGCAGCACGTCGTAGATCAGGTCGGCGGAGACCGTGACCTGCCGCCCGGTCTTTTCCTTGCCCGGATGGCGCTGCTCGATCAAACCGGCAATCACGGCGCAATTGCGGAAGGTCCGCTTCAGCATGAAGCTTTCGTCGAGCCAGGCTTCGAGATCGTCGCCCAGCATGTCCTCGTCGAAGAGGTTCGAAAGCGACGGCCGCTCGATGGCGAAACTGTAGCCGAGGTCGTCCAGCGCCCAGATGGCGAGCGAATAATCGGTCGCGACGAACCCGAGCGGCCTTCGGCCGGCGCGTTCCAGCCGGCGGGTGAGCAGCATGCCGAGCGTTTGGTGGGCGAGGCGGCCTTCGAAGGGATAGGCCACCATGTAATGGCGGCTTCCGCGCGGAAAGGTCTCGATCAGCAACTCGTCGCGCTTCGGCAGGGAGGAGACATCGCGTTGCAAAGCGAGCCAGTCGCGCACCTGCTCAGGCAGCGCGCCCCAGCGCTCGGGATCGTCCAGCATGGCGCGCACCTGATCGGCGAGATAGGTGGAGAGCGGGAATTTGCCGCCGGCATAGGCCGGCACCTTCGGATCGAGCGAGAAGGCCTGGCTGACGAGGCATTCGTTCTCGCGAATGCCCTCGAAACGCAGCACCTTGCCGGAGAACAGGAAGGTATCGCCGGGGGATAGCATTTCGAGAAAATATTCCTCGACCTTGCCGAGCGACGCCCCGCCGCGACCGACGGCACCCTTGGCGCCGCGCTTGACCATGCGCACGTTCAGCATCGGCATTTCGACGATGGTGCCGAGATTGAGGCGGTATTGCTGGGCGACACCAGGATTGGAGACCCGCCACAGGCCGTCCGCCGTCTTGCGGATGCGGGCATAGCGCTCGTAGGTCTTCAGCGCATAACCGCCGGTCGCGACGAACTGCACGATGCGGGCGAATTTTTCGCGCGAAAGTCCGGTATAGGGCGAGGCGGTGGTGATTTCGGCAAAGAGCGCATCCTCGTCGAACGGGGCGGCACAGGCCATGCCGAGCACGTGCTGGGCGAGCACGTCGAGCGCGCCGTCGCCGACGGGCGGCGTGTCCTGCGCGCCGAGATAATTGGCGTCGAGCGCCGCCTGGCACTCCATTACCTCGAAACGGTTGGCCGGCACGAGGATGGCGCGGCTCGGTTCGTCCATGCGGTGATTGGCGCGGCCGATGCGCTGGGCAAGGCGCGAGGCGCCCTTCGGCGCGCCGACATGGATGACGAGATCGACATCGCCCCAGTCGATGCCGAGATCGAGCGTCGAGGTGGCGACGACGGCACGCAGCCGGTTTTCCGCCATGGCCTGCTCGACCTTGCGGCGCTGGCCGACATCGAGCGAGCCGTGATGCAGCGCGATCGGAAGCGTGTCCTCGTTGATGTTCCAGAGCTCCTGGAAGAGGATTTCCGCCTGGCTGCGCGTGTTGACGAAGAGCAGTGCGGTCTTGTGCTGCTTAATCGCCTCATAGACCTCCGGCATGGCGTATTTCGCCTGATGACCGGACCAGGGCACACGGGCCTCGCTCTTGAGGATGGTGATGATAGGCTTGGCGCCACCAGGCGCGGTGACGAGGCCGGCGTGATGCTCGGCATCCGGCGTTTGCGCGACCAGCCAGCGGCGCAGGTCCATCGGCTCGGCGACAGTGGCCGAGAGGCCGATGGTCTTCAGGCCGGGTGCCAGGCGGCGCAGGCGTGCGAGGCCAAGGGACAGCAGATGGCCGCGCTTGGAGGTGACGAGCGAGTGCAACTCGTCGAAGATGATGTATTTCAGGTCCTTGAAGAACCTAGGTGCCTCGCCGTTGGCAATCAGCAGCGCCACCTGCTCGGGCGTCGTCAGAAGGATGTCGGGCGGGTTCAGCCGCTGGCGCTGGCGTTTGGCTTGCGGCGTGTCGCCGGTGCGGGTCTCCACCGTGATCGGCAGACCCATTTCCGAGACCGGCTTCATCAGGTTGCGCTCGATATCGACGGCGAGCGCCTTGAGCGGCGAGATATAGAGCGTGTGGATGCCGGTGAAGGCGGAGCCCGGCGGGATCCTTCCGCGCTGGGCGAGATCAGTCAGCGCCGGCAGGAAGCCGGCGAGCGTCTTGCCGGCGCCGGTGGGGGCGATCAAAAGCAGGCTCTCGCCGGCATGGGCGCGGGCGAGAAGCTCCATCTGGTGTGCGCGCGGCTGCCAGCCCTTGTCCGCGAACCAGCGGGTGAAGGACGGGGACAACAGAGAGAGGCCCTGTGCGGCTTGGCTGAGGTGAGAATCGGACACGGCGTTAAGCTAATCCACGCGGGCGGAAAAAAAAGCGTTCCCTGCAACTATCTCCGCCACCCGCTGAAACATGAGGCTTTGAAGACGATGCCGGTTTTTCACAGGGCATACACGAGGCCGTTACCGCAGCAGAAAGATGAAACTTTTTTTGCGGCCCCTCCGTTTACCGCCCCGTGACAGAGAAATTGATAGGAGATTTCCCATGAAGAAGATTGTTCTTGCTCTGGCCGCCCTTTCGTTTTCTGCCGGCGCGGCCCTCGCCGAAAACCCCTATGTCGGCCGTACCGACATCATCCAGTCCGGCCCGAATGCCGGCAAGGAGGTGATGAACCCTGCGGTCAACAACCTCGATATGGGCACCACGGCGTCCATCACGTCGAACGACACGTCGCGTCAGGTCCCGAACGAGACCAGAGAGCAGCTGGCCGATCCGGGCGCCAACCGCTACGGCGATTCCGATCCGGGCAGCATGCAGTTCGACTAAGCATTCGACGCATGCAACCTGACCCAAGCAGGTCTTCGGCCCTTCCGGTATCCGGGAGGGCCGAATGCGTTTAGGGATCACATCGCGATATAGCGGTCGGCGCGATGGTTGACGGTGAGGAAGAGGTTCAGCACCACGGCGCCGACCACCGAGCACAGCACGATGAACGGGGCGGCGACGGCGAAAGCGGCGATCAGCACGAAGAGATCGAAGGCGAGCTGCACCAGACCGGCGCGGATACCGAAGCGTTCCTGCAGATAGACTGCGAGCACCCCCACGCCGCCGAGGCTGGCGCGATGGCGATAAAGGCCGAGCAGGCCGAAGCCGAGCAGGATGCCGGCCAGCACCGCAGTCCACATCGGATCGATGCTTTCGATGCGCACGAAATGCGGCTGGAACTCGGTGATAATGGAGGTCATCGTGACGGCCAGAACGGTCTTGATGGTGAAGGCCCAGCCGAGGCGTTTCAGCGCGAGAATGTAGAAGGGGATGTTCACGACGGTGTAATAGATGCCGAAGCTGATACCCGTGAGATAGTGCAGGATGAAGGCGACGCCGGCGGTGCCGCTGGCAACCAGCCCGGCGCTGCTCATCAGCGCCAGTCCCAGTGCCGCGATCATGCTGCTCGCAAACAGGCCCTGCGCATCTTCCAGCGGTGTGTGGCGGGTGGGTGTGGGATTCCAGAAGCCGAAACGCCGCTTGTCGCCGTCCATGGCCGATCTCCGATGATGTTATCGTTGTATAGGGCGTCGTCGCTTGCGTGAAGCCTATCGCTGGCGCCGCGCAAGGAACAGCAGCCCATGCACCGGCAGGCCGCCATCCTGGCGGATCACGCTCTTTTCCAGCGCCACCAGATCGAAGCCGGTCTCAGCCATCCGCTTGCAGATGAAAGCCTCGGGGTGGGCGTAGCGCAGCGACGGGCGCAGCGAAGGCGCGTCGCCATCACCGCCGTCCTCCACCGAGAAAGCGAAGAGGCTGCCGGGCTTGGCCAGCCGCGATACGCTCGCAAACACCTGTCCGAGATCGCCGAGATACATCAGCACGTCGGCGGCGCTGACGAGATCGGCGCGGGCTTCCGACAGATCGCCGAAGAGGCCGCTGTCTTCTGCCGGCAGCGAAAGGTCGGCCTGCGCGAGATGGTCATAGACCGCCTTCTCTCCGGCCTTGGCCAGCATGCCGGCGGAGAGGTCGAAGCCTTCGAGGCGGCTGGCATTGCGACGGCACTCGACGCCGAACAGGCCGGTGCCGCAGCCGATATCGGCGACGAGGCCGAAATGCGCATCGTCGCCGGTATGTTTGCGTACGAGTTTCGCGAGCGTCTGCGGCACGGTGTAGTCGAGGCGTTCGACCAGCGCGGTGTCGAAGCGGTCGGCATAGTCGTCGAACAGGCGTTCGACATAGTGCATCGGCGGGGCGGCGGGGGCCTCCGCCATCCCGAGCACGGCGAGTTTCAGGCTGGCACCGAAAATATCCGAGGGGTCGAGCGCGATGACCTTTTCAAGCGCGGCGGCGGCTGCCTCCTTCCGGCCCGATTTCTCGGCATATTCGGCGAGCCGGAACCAGCCGGCGGCCCAGCCCGGCACCTGCTCGAGCGCCTGTTCCATGAGTTCCTGCGCCTCCGCGAACTCGCCCGATTCCGCAAACATGCGGGCATAATCGGCGCGGCGGTCGGCGATGAGATCGCCGGAGGAGAAATGCGGGCTCGTCATGGGGGCTCGGATCTGGAAACGGATGGCCGCTACATGGCAGGGCGGCGGCAAAAGGCAAGCGAATTCTCGTGAGCGGCCGTTGCTTGCCGCAGGCGGGACGAACGCTTATCTCAGGGTCTAACGAATTTTGGAGAATCAGCGGATGTCGAATGGCGTGAACGGGTTTCTGGGCGATAGCCCGCTGCGCGTGCTCATCAAGCTTCTGATCCTGTCGGTGGCCGTCGGCTTCCTGATGTCGATCTTCGGGCTCTACCCTGATGATATTCTCTTTGCCGTGCGCGATTTTGTCCTCGATCTCTGGCACACCGGCTTCAAGACACTTGGCCGCCTCGGCGATTACCTGTTGCTCGGTGCTGTGATCGTCATTCCCGTCTTCATCCTCATCCGCCTTCTGAGCTATCGCCGCTGACCATGCTGACCCGTCGCACCTTCCTTGCCGCATCGGCGGCGGCCATCGCGGCGCTTGCCGCCGGCTGTTCAACCACCAGCGTGCTGGCGCCTTCGGCCGGCACCGGCAGCGACCAGACGGCCGCCTCGCTTGGCCTCGTCAACAAGCTTCGCGCCGAGCGTGGCCTGTCGGCGCTCGTCATCGACAAGCAGGCGCAACGTGCGGCGATGGATCAGGCGAGCCGCATGGCCTCCGCCGGCAAGATGGAGCACAATATCGGCTTCGGCGCGAATTTCTTGAAGCGCATGAAGGGCATGGAGGTCGCGTTGCCGGCGGCGGAAAACATCGCCGTGGGTCAGGACAGCGCCGCGGAAGCCTTCGACGCCTGGTATCGCTCGCCGAAACATCTCGTCAACATGCTGGGTGCCAGCTATCGCGGGCTCGGCGTTGCCGTCGTTTCGAATCCGGCTTCAGGCGGCCGACCATACTGGGCGATGGTGCTGTCAGGCTGAGGAGCACGCGTGGGCGGCAGGATCGTGCGCATGGCGGATCTGGAGATCGATCCCGCAGAGCTCGATGCCTACAAGGCATTGCTCGCCGAGGAGATCGAGGCCTCGATACGGCTCGAGCCGGGCGTGCTGATGCTGCATGCCGTGTCGATCGACGAGGCGCCGGAAAGGGTGCGGCTATTGGAAGTCTATGCCGACGAGGCGGCCTATCAGGCGCACCTCGCCACACCGCATTTTCTCAAATACAAGACGCAGACTGCCGCGATGGTCCGCTCGCTGCGTCTCCTGCCGGTGACGCCGATCCGGATGGACGCGAAATAGAGCCGGCCTGAGGGGGAGTTTGCATGAGTGCCACGACGGTGAGCGAAAACGACGGGTCCGGTCCCTTCGAGGTGACGCACCGGCTGGTGCTGGCGATCGCTATTCCCATGACGCTCGGCTTTCTCACGACGCCGCTGCTCGGCCTGACGGATACGGCGGTGGCCGGGCGGCTCGGATCGGCGGATGCGCTGGCCGGCATGGCCGTCGCCGCCGTCATTTTCGATCTCCTGCTCGGCAGCTTCAATTTCCTGCGCGCCTCGACGACGGGACTGGTGGCGCAGGCCTTCGGCCGCGGCGACCGGCGCGAGGAGCAGGCGATCTTCTGGCGCTCGCTGACCATCGCGCTCTGTTCGGGCCTGGTGTTGATGCTGCTCTCGCCGCTGTTGCTGTCCGCAGGGCTTTTCCTGATGGCGCCGACGCCGGAAGTGGCCGAGGTCGCCTCGACCTATTTCATGATCCGCGTGCTTTCCGCACCCATGGCGCTTGCCAATTATGCGCTGCTCGGCTTCGTGCTCGGGCGCGGGCAGGGCATGACGGGGCTCCTGCTGCAGGCGATCATCAACGGCATCAACATCGTTTTGTCGATCACATTCGGCCTCGGGCTCGGCTGGGGCATCGCCGGCATCGCCTGGGGCACGTTCACCGGCGAAACTGTCGGTACGCTGGCAGGGCTTGCCATCGTCGTCTCGCGCTTCGAACGCGCCGACCGTCCCTCGCGGGCGGAAATTTTTGCGCCGGCGCGGCTGAAGGCTCTGTTTTCGCTCAACCGCGATATCATGATCCGCACCTTCGTGCTGATCGGCGCCTTCGCCATCATGACCCGCATCGGCTCCTCCATGGGACCGCTGGCGCTGGCGGCCAATGCGGTTCTCATGAACATCTTCCTCGTCGCCGGTTATTATCTCGACGGCATCGCCAACGCGGCCGAACAGCTGGTGGGGCGCGCCTTCGGGGCGAATTTCCGGCCGGCCTTCGACAGAGCTGTCAAACTCACCTTCCTCTGGTCGCTCGGGCTTGGCGTCGTCACCACCTTGCTTTTCCTGATCTTTGGCGGCGATATCGTCGGCCTGCTGACGACCACGGAGAGCGTTCGGGCCGAGGCGGCGAAATACCTGCCCTGGGCGGCCCTGACGGCCATCACCGGGGCACTGGCGTTCCAGATGGATGGAGTCTTCATTGGCGCGACTTGGTCGAGCGCCATGCGCAACATGATGCTGGCGGCTTTCGTCGGCTATCTCGCAGCGCTCGCCGTCTTCGTGCCGCTGTTCGGCAATCATGGCCTGTGGCTGGCGCTCAATCTCTTTTTGGCCTTCCGAGGGATTTTCCTGGCGCTGCGCCTGCCGGCGCTCGCCGGCCGGCAGTTTTCCCAGGCAAACCGGAACTGATCTCCGGCAAAGCAGCCGGCATTCAAGCCGGCTGGATGCTTCCGAGGCTGAGACCCAGGAGATCGAGAGGATTTTCCGGCCGTTTCGACTTTTCGGCATCTTCCGCGTAGATATCGGCCCTGGCGCGCAGCCAGTGCGAATATTCGCGGCCCTCCGGCCGGCCTTCCTCTTCCCAGATCTCGTGCGCCCTTTTGCGGATCCGTTCGCTCTGATCGTCCATGGTGTCATCCCTTCCTGGCCTTTTGGCCGTTATCAGGCGGGATCGGTGCAGGCTACCGTCGATGCGAATCGGCTTTTGCCGAACACTCCACCCGCAAGAGCTAAACCCTGCGGGAGGACTTTGGTTCCGCTATGACGCGGGCGTGGCGATCAGAGGGCGCGATCGGCCCAATAGCTGGTGCGGGTGCCGCGCAGCGCGGAAATCGAGGCGAGCTGCTCCCGATCACAAATTCGCGAGAGGCCGCTGACGATCTCGCCCGGTAGCGTCGGGCCGGCATAGACCATGCAGGAATAGAGCTGCACGAGGTTGGCGCCGGCGCGGATTTTCTCCGCCGCCGTTTCCGCCGAGGAGACGCCGCCGACGCCGATGATCGGCAGGGCCTCGCCGACGCGCTTGCGCATCTTGGCCAGCACCACGGTCGATTTCTCGAAGAGCGGTTTTCCCGAGAGACCGCCGGCCTCGCCTGCATGGGCGACGTTGCGCAGGCCGGCACGCGACAGGGTCGTGTTGGAGACGATCAGGCCATCGAGCGGGTGGGCGAGCGCCACTTCGGCGATGTCGTCGAGGCCTTCCTCGGTGAGATCGGGTGCGATCTTCAGGAAGACCGGCACCTGGCGGCCGCTGCGTGTCGCTTCCTCGGCGCGGGCGGAAAGCACGGCGGAGAGCAGCGCATGCAGGCTTTCCTTCGCCTGGAGATCACGCAGGCCCGGCGTGTTGGGTGAGGAAATGTTGGCGGTGAAGTAGCGCGCGACATCGTAGAAGGTGCGGATGCCCGCGACATAGTCGGCGATGCGGTCTTCGCTGTCCTTGTTGGCACCGATATTGACGCCGATCAGCGCATCGCGCCGGCAGGCCTTCAGCCGTTCCAGCGCGGCGGCATGGCCTTCATTGTTGAAGCCGAGGCGGTTGATGACGGCATCGTCCTCGACAAGGCGGAAGATGCGCGGTTTCGGATTGCCGTCCTGCGGGCGCGGCGTCACGGTGCCGATCTCGGTGAAGCCGAAGCCGAGGCGCAGCAGCGCTTCCGGCACCTCGGCATTCTTGTCGTAGCCGGCGGCGAGGCCGATCGGGTTGGGGAAGGTCAGGCCGGCGATGGTCTGGGTTAGCCGCGGATCGGCCTTGGCGGGGCAGGCGGGCACGAGGCCGGTCTTCAGCGCGGTGATGGACAGGCCATGCGCGGTTTCCGGATCGAAGAGGAAGAGGCCCTTGCGGCCAAGCGTCGAAAGCAGGGACATCACAGCATCTCCGGAAACTGGTGGGCACCGTCGGCGCCGAGCGGCAGGGGTTTTTCCCAGAGCAGGGCGGATAGCGGCAGGGCGGCATAGAGGTGGGGGAAGAGATCGCCGCCGCGCGACGGCTCGAAGACCAGCTTGTCGCCGAGCGCATCGCCATCCACGGCGACGAGCAGCAGGTCCGTCTGGCCGGCGAAATGGCGGGCGGCGGTTTCCTTTGCCTGCGGGGCGGTGGAGAAATGGATATAGCCATCGGTCAGGTCGATGGCGGCGCCTTCGAAAATCCCCGCTGCCTTGGCATTTTGCCACAGACTTGCCGGAACGATCTTATAGATTGTTTTGGCCATCGCGTCCGTTTCTCCCTTGCCTGCCGTCTTTACGGTAGCGCTTGCCGGAAAGAACGGCAGATGTCCACCGGTGAAAGCCCCGGAAACCGGCTCTTGGAGGATTTTGCATGCGAATCTCTGCCCTGCCCCTGACCTTCGCCGCCCTCATCCTCGCCGGCTCCGCCCATGCGGACGGCGAGGGCCGCTACCGCATGGAAAAGACCGATACCGGTTTCATCCGTCTCGACACCGCCTCGGGCGATATCTCGCTCTGCCGCGAGCAGAACGGCCAGATCGTCTGCCGCATGGCGGCCGACGAGCGCGCGGCCTTCGAGAAGGAGCTCGATCTCCTCACCAAGCGCGTTGAAGCGCTGGAAAAGGGCGGCACAACTGCGCTGACGGATGCAAAACCGTCGCTGCCGACGGATGAAGAGATTGACCGGACCATGACCGTCATGGAAAAGATGATGCAGAGGTTCATGGGCATCGTGAAAAACCTCGAGGACGGAGAGGAGAAAGCCGTTCCCGAGAAAGGCGCGGACCCGCAGAAGACCTGACGGAGAGCCTGCGCCCGCGCCGCCTCCGTCGTCAGGTCCCATACTCTTGGGCCATTTACTCTTGGGAGGGAGCGCATGGCATCGGCACTCACGATCATCATCGCGGACGACCATCCGCTGTTTCGCGGCGCCTTGAAACAGGCGCTGACGGGCATGGAGGGCAATCCCGATATCGTCGAGGCCGGCGATTTCGAGGCGGCGCGCAAGGCCGCCGAGACCAACCCCAATGCCGACCTGCTGCTGCTCGATCTCGCCATGCCGGGCGTCAGCGGCCTCTCGGGCCTCATCTCGTTGCGCGCCGAATTCCAGAGCCTGCCGGTCGTCATCGTCTCGGCGAGCGACGATCCCGTCACCATCCGCCGTGCGCTCGATCTCGGCGCCTCCGGCTTCATCTCCAAATCGGCGTCCATCGAAGATATTCGTGAAGGCATCGCTTCGGTGCTGGCCGGCAATATTTACACACCCGGCGGCTATGTGCGGGGGCCCGAACAGGACGGCGAGGTGGCCGATCTCATCGCACGGCTGCGCACGCTGACGCCGCAGCAGTCCCGCGTGCTCGCCATGCTGGCCGAAGGTCTGCTCAACAAGCAGATCGCCTACGAACTCGGCGTCTCCGAGGCGACCATCAAGGCGCATGTCTCGGCAATCCTGCTAAAACTCAATGTCGATAGCCGCACCCAGGCGGTCATCCAGCTCGGCAAGATCGGCGCCGCTCAGGCGGCGGCCTGATCTTACTCCGCCGCCTCCCGCTGCAACGCTGAAAACTGCGTCAGCCAGGCGCGCATGGAGGCGGGGCGCACCGGTTTGTTCTGCACGAGGATATTGTCTCGGTCGGCTTCTGCGCGCACCTCCGGTGTGCGGTCGGCGGTGACGAGGAGGGCGGGGACCTCGCGGGCAAGCGCGGTGCGGAGTCTTGCGATGGCCGCAATGCCGGTGCCGTCGTCGAGATGGTAGTCGGCGATCACGGCATCGACGGCAGGCGGACCGGCGGCGACCAATGCTTCGACGGCCGCGACGGATTCGGCGAGCGTCACCGTGCAACCCCAGCCGGACAGCAGAAGGCGCATGCCGTCGAGGATTTTCGGTTCATTGTCGATGCACAGCACGCGCAGACCCTTCAGCGGCTCGTCGCTGACGGGCACCGCGGCCGGCTTGTCGGCAATGTGGCGGCTGGCAGCGGCATCGACCGGCACGCGCACCTTGAAGCTGGTGCCGCGGCCGGGCGTCGATTGCAGCTCGACGGGATGGGACAGCACGCGCGAGATGCGGTCGACGATGGAGAGGCCGAGGCCGAGGCCGGGCGCGGTGCGCGCCCCCTCGTCGAGCCGGGCGAACTCCTTGAAGACCGTGCGGAACTTCGAGGCGGGAATGCCGATGCCGGAATCGAGCACCTGGATGACGGCGTGCCCGCCCTTGCGGCGCACACCGACCAGCACCTTGCCGGACTGGGTGTATTTGATGGCGTTCGACACGAGGTTCTGTACGACGCGGCGCAGAAGGTTGGGGTCGGTGCGGATAGCGAGCGAACTGGAAAGCACGGTCAGCTTGAGGTTCTTCGCCCGCGCCATCGGCGCGAAGTCGGTCTCGATGCGCTTCAGCAGGTCCTTCAGCGCCACCGTTTGCACGCGCGGCTTCATGGCACCCGTATCGAGACGGGAAATGTCGAGGACAGCGCCGAGGATCGCTTCCACCGATTCCAGCGAGGAATCGATGTTGTGGATCATTTCGCGGTTCTCCGTTTCGCCGAGTCGTTCGACCAGTGAGGAGGAATAGAGACGGGCGGCATTGAGCGGCTGGAGAATGTCGTGGCCGGCGGCGGCGAAGAAACGGGTCTTGCCGATATTGGCCTCTTCGGCGGCGGCACGCGCTTCGGCAAGCTCGGTGTTGACGCGGGTCAGTTCGGCGGTGCGCTCGGCGACGCGGTGTTCCAGCGTTTCGTTGACCTGTTTCAGCGCGCGGTCGGCGGCCACACGGTCGGTGATGTCGGTATAGGTCGAGACGAAACCCTTTTCCGGCATGGCATTGGTGCGCACTTCCACGATGCGCTCGCCGCCGGCCAAAACCAGCGCGAAGGGCTCGTCATAGGTCATGGTGCGGGTGATGGTGGCCGCGCGCTCCTCCTCCGCGATATCGCCGCGCTCGGCGAGGATTTCCACGATGTCGGACAGCGGGAAACCGACCTGACCGACATATTCCGGCAGGTCGAGCAACTGGCGGAAGCGACGGTTCCAGACGGTGAGGTTGCCGGCGCTGTCGAAGACGGCGATGCCCTGGTCCATCTGGCCGAGCGCCGTCTGCAGCATGTCCTGATTGTATTGCAGCGCCTCGCTGGCCTGGTCGAGCAGCCAGTCGGTGTCCGTCGGCGTGTCGTCGATGCGCTGAAGCACGAGGGAGAGCACGAGGCGGGCGGAGGAGGAGCCGATGGCGCTGCCGAGCAATTGTTCGGAAAAATGCACGATGGCCGCATCGGCCGGTGCATTGTCCTCCAGCCAGCGGCCGACCTGCCGCTCATAGGTGTGGAAGGAGCGCTGCATGCGCTCCTCGCCGAGATATTTGGCGATGGTGGTCTTGAGATCGCGCACGGTGACCTTCGTGCGGCGGCCGCGAAAGGCGCGTTCGAGGCGGGGTTTCGAGCGGATGAAGGTGCCGGCCTGCAGGCGCTCCAGCGAGGTCGGGTTGCGCGTCAGAGAGCCGATGACATAGGCGCCGATATTGACCATCATCGCGACGAGCGTGGCGTTGACCAGCGGATCGGCATTCGCGCCGGTGAAGATGGTGGAGCCGGGGAAGAGGAAGCCGAGAATGGTTTCGGCGACATAGGCATTGTCGGCCACCCCGATGCTCGGCAGGAACAGCAGATAGGCCCAGACGACGAGGCCGCAGATCATGCCGGCCATGGCGCCGCGCGCATTGGCATTGCGCCAGAACAGGCCGCCAAGCATGGTCGGTGCGACCTGGGCGACGGCGGCAAAGGCGAGCAGGCCCATCGAGGCGAGGCCGGCATTGGCGGTGGCGGCGCGGTAATAGGCGTATCCCAGCAGCAGCACGAAGAAGATCGCCAGCCGCCGGATGATGAGCAGCATGCGCGACAGGTCGTCCTGCTGCTCCACGCCGCCGATGAGGTTTCGCCGGAGCACGACGGGAATGACGATGTCGTTCGACACCATGATGGAGAGCGCGACCGAGGCAACGATGACCATGGCGGTGGCTGCGGAAAAGCCGCCGACGAAGGCGATCAGGGTCAGCATCGGCTGGTCTAGCGAAAAGGGCAAGGTCAGCACATAGAGATCGCCGTCGCCGGTGCCGTTGAAGGTCATGACGCCGCCGATGGCGACCGGCAGCACGAAGATGTTGATGGCGACGAGATAAAGCGGAAAGAGGATGCCGGCGGTGCGCAATTCGCCGGCCGTGCGGTTCTCGACGACCGTCACATGGAACTGGCGCGGCAGCATGATGATGGCGAAGGCGGAGAGCACGATAAGCAGGATCCAGCGCGCCATCGGCGTCTCATAGGTCAGCGCCTGCATGACGCGCTCGTTCTGCGCGGCCTGCCGCCAGAGATCGCCCGGCCCGTCGAACATCACATAGAGCACGTAGAGGCCGACGGAGGCGATGGCGATGAGCTTTACCAGCGATTCCATCGAAATCGCCAGAATGAGGCCGTCCTGGTGTTCCGTCGCATCCGTGTGGCGGGTGCCGAAGACGATGGCGAAGCAGGCGAGGAAGAGCGTGACGACCAGCGGCAGGTCGACAAGCCCGCCGGAGGCGGCGATGCCGAAGCCGGTCGTATCGACCATGGCCGAGACCGAACTCGACACGGCTTTCAGCTGGAGCGCGATATAGGGGATGTAGCCGATCAGCGAGATGAGCGCGACAACGGCGGCGACGCCGGGGTTCTTGCCGTAGCGGGCGGCGACGAAATCGGCAATCGACGTCAGGCGTTCGGATTTGGCCAGCGTCACGATGCGGCGGATCAGCGGCATGCCGAGCGTGAACATCAGGATCGGGCCGATATAGATGCCGGCGAATTCGAGGCCGTGGGTCGTCGCGAGGCCGACGCCGCCGAAATAGGTCCAGGAGGTGCAGTAGATCGCAAGGCTCAGTGCATAGACGAGCGGGCGGCCCTTCGAGACGCGCTCGGACCGCTTGGCCTTGCGGTCGCCGTAGCTCGCGACCGCGAAGAGCAGCAGGAGATAGGCGAGCGCGAGCGCGAATATCAGCGAGCCCGGCATGCTTCCTCCCGCAGTCCATCGGCCTTTGCAGGCAGAATAGGCCAAAGCGGGCGCGAAGGAAATTGCATCGAAGGTCTGAGATGGAAAGACGTCGCGGATAAACCTCTCAATATTGATGGATCGCAGTTTCCTCCCACGAAAAACTGCACTACTTTGCTTTTGCGTCGCAGCAAAAGGAGAGGCTTATGCTCAACGAGTTCAAGGCGTTCATCGCCCGCGGCAATGTCATGGACCTTGCGGTGGGTGTTATCATCGGTGCAGCCTTCAACAAGATCGTCGAATCCATCGTCAACGACCTTGTCATGCCGATCGTCGGTGCGCTGACCGGGGGCGGTTTCGACTTTTCCAACTACTTCATCGCGCTGTCGAGCAATGTGACGGCGACGTCGCTGGCTGCCGCCCGTGAACAGGGCGCCGTCTTCGCCTACGGCAATTTCATCACCGTTCTCATCAACTTCCTCATCCTCGCGTGGATCATCTTCCTGATGATCAAGGGCGTGAACCGCATGCGCGCATCGCTGGAGAAGGAAAAGGAAGCCGGTGCCGCCGAGCCCGCACCGCCGCCGGAGGATGTCCAGCTGCTGACGGAAATCCGCGACCTCCTGAAGAGCCGCCCGGCCGCCTGAGGCTCGTGAGCCACGATTTTCAAGAAAGGCCCGGTTTCCGCCGGGCCTTTTACGTTGCCGGCCAGCCGTTGGCGCGGGCGTCTTCCAGTGTTGCGAGAAGCGCATCCTTTGGTGACAGGCCGAGCGTCTCGGATTGGCGCTGCAGCCAGCGCGCGTGCACCATGCGGATTTCGACAGGAATACGCGGCAGACCGAGTGCGAGCGCCACCGCCATGCGGTGCTTGCCGTTGGTGTGACGAACGAGCCGGCCATCCGCATCGATCGCAACACCGATGTCGCGTTCTGCGAAATCCTGCCAGAATGTGCGTGTCCAGCGGTGCCGACGGCCGGTCTGGCCGCGCAGGCCGAGATCGGAATGCGGCACGATACCGTTCTTTTCGATATCGGAGATCAGGGCGAGATAGTATTCAAAATAGCCGTCGAGCTTGTCGGCCGTGTCGAGTGCTATGCGGTTGCGGTGGACCGTTTCTCCCTTGGCGATCCGTTCGGCATATCGTTTGTAGCGCGGCCCTTCCTGGAAGTTTCTCCGGTACTTGCAAAGCTCGACGATCTCCGCATGGGAGTATGATTTGCTCACTGGAGCAAGAATGGCACGCCAGTCGCCTCCATCGAGGAAATGTGTGCCGATCCAGCGGATATGACCGTTGTCCACGACATAATCGAGCAGGCGCGTCGTGATGGCCTTGGGATCGACGGAAAAGAGAAGGGCATCGAAGAAATGGAAATGCGCCTGTGCGGCAGGCAAGGCATGGCCACCCTCTGCATCGAGGCGCTTTACCGCGCGATCGAATCGTCCGGAAAAATCGACATGGGCGGCCATGAGGTCATGGAGCGGCACCCAGTCGAGCGCGCGCCGTAGAAGCGTGGGATTGGGGGGGTGAATGCCGGCGGACGGCTTTTCGTACGCCTGCCCTGGGAATATCTGCTGTTCCGTCAACCCTCTACCCGGTCCGTTTTTGACCGTCAGCGCAGGATAAGGCAACGGCCGGGCATCCATGACAAATAAACGACGATTTGCAAAGAGCCGGCCGCCACAGGTTGCAGCGACGAAAACCCGCAGGAATTGTATGCGGCCGAATCAGGCGGTCGCACCCCTGGTTTTGGTCTGGTGGATTTCGAGCAGGCTCGGACCATTGCGACCGGCCGCCCGCTCCAGCGCGGCCGGCAGGTCCCTGACGTCTGCGATGGGCTCGGAGGGCACGCTGTAGGCTTTGCCTATAGCGATGAAATCGGGTGCGGAGGGTTTGACGCCCTCCGGCGTGATACCAGCATCGACCATATAGTTCTCGATCTCCTGGTAGCCGTCATTGTTCCAGACGAGGAAGATCACGCGGGCGCCTGCATCGGCGGCCGAGCCGATTTCCGACAACGAGAATTGCAGGCCGCCGTCGCCGACGAGGCAGATGATCGGCGCATCGGGTTCGGCCAGCGCCGCGCCGATGGCGGCCGGCGGGGCGAAGCCGAGGGCGCCATAGCCGGTCGCGGCATTGAACCAGCTGCGCGGCCGCGGTGCCGCGCAATAATAGTTGCCGGCATAGACGGCCTGGGTTGAGTCGCCGACGATGATCGCCTTGGGCAGCGTGCGGTAGATCGCGTCGATGACGCCGACTTCCGCCTGCATCTTCGGCGTCAGTTCGGCCCAGGAGCCTTTTCGCGCCGTCTCGGCGCGGGCGGCACCGTTGCTGATGACCTTGTGGCCTTCGAGAAAGCCGAGCATGCCGGCCGCCGCCGTCTTGGCGCTGGAGAAGATCGAGAGGCCCGATTGCGGCGTGCGGGCAAGCTGGGCGGCGTCGATATCGATGCGGATCAGCGAGCGCAGCCGCGGGAAACCGCCATCGACATTGATGTCGTAGTCGGTCGGTCCGAATTCCGTGCCGAAGGCGACGACGAGGTCGGCCTCGGACAGCAGGCGGCGCACGGATTTCATGCTGGGGCTGGCCGGCACGCAGAGCGGATGGCCGGCTAGCATGCCGCGCGCGTTGACCGTGGTGACGACGGGCGCGCCGATGCGCTCGGCAAGCCCCCGGATTTCCTCCTCCGCCGTGATCGCGCCGCCGCCGGCGAGGATGACGGGGCGCGAGGCATTGGTGCAGAGGATGGCCGCGCGTTGCAGCGTTTCGGCATCGGCGCGCGGGCGCGTCGCGACGGCGGCGGGGAAGTTCCCCGTCTCGATCGGCTTTGCCATCACGTCCGTCGGGATTTCGATATGGACAGGGCCGGGGCGGCCGGAAAGCAGCACGGCAAAGGCGCGCTCGACAACAAGCGACAGGTCGGCAGGGTTGAGCAGCGTGTGCGAATAGAGCGCCAGCGTCTTCATCATGCCCTGCTGGTCAGGCAGTTCATGCAAGAGGCCGCGGCCATGACCGAGCGAATCGCGCTTGTTGACACCCGAGATGACAAGCATCGGCACGGAATCCTGCCGGGCCTGCGCCATCGCGGTGATCGTGTTGGTGAGGCCGGGGCCGGTGATGACGAGCGCGACGCCCGGCTTGCCGGAGACGCGGGCATAACCGTCCGCCATGAAGCCGGCGCCCTGTTCGTGGCGCGGCGTGATGTGGCGGATTTTCGAGGCGGCAAGGCCACGATAAAGTTCGACGGTGTGAACGCCGGGAATGCCGAACACGACCTCGACGCCGTTGGCCTCCAAGAGATCGACGAGAACTTCGCCTACGGTTTTGGTGGTCATGCGCGGCGCTCCTTCGGCAGGGTGGATCGGGCGGCGAGTGCGGCGATGCGTCGGCAGGCCTCGTCGATATCGGCATCCGGCACGGTCAGGCTGAGGCGGACGAAGCCCTCCGCCTCGACGCCGAAGGAGGAACCGGGCATCACCGCGACCTCTTCCTCGCGCAAGAGCGCCCAAGCGAAATCCTCGCCGCTCATGCCTGTTCCGGACACGTCGACGACGATGAACATGCCGGCTTCCGGCGAAAGCGGCGTCAGGCCGGGCGCGCGCGACAGCGCTTCGGCGAATCGGGTGGAACGGGCCTGGTAGGTCCGGCGCATGGTGGCGGCGGTCGAGATCGGATTGTCGAGCGCGTAAGCCGTCATGTCAGCGATGAAAGGCTGACCGCCGAACAACATGGTCTCGGACACGGCAAGCAGGCGCGTGCAGAACTCTTTTGGGCCGACTGTCCAGCCGCTGCGGAAACCGGGCGCGGCATGGGATTTTGAGATGGAGGACACGACGATGGTGCGCTCGGCGAGATCGGCATTGTCGAAGGGCGATGCGAAGGCTGCACCGAAGACGAGCTGTTCGTAGACCTCGTCGCAGACGATCCAGAGGTCGTGCTTGCGGCAGACGGCGCCGATCTCGGCGATTTCCTGGGCGGTCAAGACGGCGCCCGTTGGATTGTGCGGCGTGTTGAGCAGCAACACGCGGCTTTCGGGCGTGATGGCGGCCTCAAGGTCGGCGGCCTTCATGTGAAAACCGTTTTCCGGGCGCAGCGGCACGGGGACCTGCACCGCGCCCGTCGCGCGGATGACGCCTTCATAGGTGGCATAGAGCGGATCGCCAACGAGCACGGCATCGCCCGCCTCGACGAGGCCGAGCATGACGGCGAAAAGCGCGGTCTGAGTGCCGGGGAAACACAGCACGTTTTCGGCGGTCACATCGCTGCGGCGCTTCTGGTATTTGCGCACGAGGGCATCGACGACAGAGGGCTCGCCGCGGCCGTTGGAATAGCGGTAGCGGCCGGCATGCATGGCGCGCACGGCCTCGGCCAGCAGGGCGGGATCCGGCGGCACGTCGGGCTCGCCGATGGTGAGCTCGATGATTGCCTTGCCCTCGCGCTTCATGCGTCGCGCCTCGGCGTGGATCGCCCATTTTTCCGAACCGAGGTTCTGAAGCCGGTCTGTGATGGACGCATAGCGCATGGCCGTTCTCCGCATTTGAAAATTTAAAGGGGGTTTAATGACCAGACGAGGGGGCGTCGACCGATCTCAGGCGTAATCCAAGCAAGGTTTCGATCGAGGTCAGGGCGATCTCGACCAGTTCGCTGTCGCCGAACAGTTCGCCGGCCAGGCAGCCTTCCAGCCAGAGACCGTCGAGCAGGCCGTTGATGGCGATCGCCAGCCTGCGGCAGCGTTCCGGCGAGGACTCCGCGCCGCGAACGGCGAGGAAATCGGCAAGCAGGTGTTCCAGCGTGTCGCGGAAGCTGAGGTAACCTTCACGGTGGATCGCGGCCAGTTCCGGATCGACGCTGACCCGGCTGATGAACGAGGCCCAGAGTGACAGGCTATGGCTGTTGGCGACCGGCTCCGTCAGGTTGATGATGATGAAGTCGCGCAGCCGCGTTTCCGCGTCGCCCGACACCCGCTCGGCCTTCTCGGTCAGCCGGGCGATGACGACGCGGTAAGCTTCCTGAAGGATATGCTCCTTCGACTGGAAATAGTGCCGGATCAGGCCCGCGGTGACGCCTGCCTTGATGGCGATCTGCCGGACCGTCGCGCCTTCCAGCCCGTATTCCGCGATGCAGTCGAGCGTTGCCTCGATCAGATCGTGACGGCGTTCGGCCTCGGGGGCGCGATGGAAGGTCCGGCGGGCCATATGGTCTCCTCTAGTTTCTACGCAGTTCCGGACGCAAAACCGCGCACACTTTTGCTGGAACTGCTTTAAGCCGCGCGGCGCAGCACCGGCCGCGTCAGGCAGGTCGGGCCGCCCTCGCAGGCGATGCACAGCGCATCGGCCTCGAAGGTCTGCACGGTGCAGCCGGCCGCTTCCATGGCTGCCTTCGTGGCCGGGAAGCCTTCCACCATGATGACCTCGTAGGGCTTCGTCGGCAGCACGTTGAGCGACAGGCCGTTGCTGGCGTGAAATTCGTCGGCCGGCGCTTCGATCAGCGTCACGCCGCGCTTCTTCAGGAGCTGGTAGAAGGCGGCAGGCAGGAGTGGCGCGAAGACCAGCGCGAGATTGTCGGCCAGCGGGCTCATGACGCTCATCAGATGCAGGCAAGCCTCTTCACCCTGCCAGAGCGGCAGGTCATAGGCGAGAACCGTCACGCCGTGGGGTGCCAGGATCGCGGAAATCTGGTCGATGCCTTCCTGGTTGGTGCGCACGCCGCGGCCGATGACCAGCGTCTTGGCGTCGAGCCAGATGCAGTCGCCGCCTTCGACGGTGCCGGTGCCCTCGATGCGGCCGAGGATCGGGATCTGGCGCTCGGCATAGGCTTTTTCGTGCAGTGCGGTTTCGGCCACGCGCAGCGGCTTGCCCATACGCAGCAGGATGGCGCCATGGTCGGACATCAGCGAGGGGTCATGGGTAAACATGGCATCGGCCAAGCCGTCGCCGTCGTCCTCCAGCCAGATGATCTCGGTGCCGGATTTCTCCACCATGTCCGCAAAGGCCTTGTACTGGTGCACGGCGCGCGCGCCATCGAAGGTCGGGCCGTAGTGCCACTTGGCGGGATCGGCGGCCGCGAGGCTGGAACCGGGGCGGCGCATGAGAACGCGCATCAGAGGGGCCGACATTTCCTGCGAACCGTAGGCGGTCATTCAATACTCCCAAGGAATTTTTGATCGAAGGCTGGTGCTGCCAGAAAAGTCAGCGACGACGCTATTATACGCTTGAACAATTTCTTAACAAGTGCCACGATGCAATCCACAGGACGAAACGACGGGCCGAAGATGCCCGCGGGAACGCTGAAAAACAGGGGAATTTGGCATGTGTCATGCATCGATTTTCCGTGCGCTGGAGATCTCTCCACGATGACGGAACGCGCCGAGGCTATCGCGGTCACGCAACTGCACAAGCGCTTCGGACCGCTCGAGGTTCTCAAGGGCGTATCGCTCACCGCGCATGAGGGCGACGTCATCGCCATCATCGGCGGATCGGGCTCGGGCAAGTCGACCTTCCTTCGCTGCATAAATATGCTGGAGTTGCCGAGCGCCGGCACGGTGACCATTCATGGCGAGACGATCGGCATGAAGAGCGACGGTCACGGCGGCATGATGCCTTCGGACCGCAAGCAGGTGCAGCGCCTGCGCTCGCGCCTCGGCATGGTCTTCCAGAGCTTCAATCTGTGGCAGCATATGACGATCCTCGAAAACGTCATCGAGGCGCCGGTGCATGTGCTCGGCGTCAGGAAGGACGAAGCGATCGAGCGGGCCGAAACGCTGCTGCGCCGCGTCGGTCTTCACGAGAAGCGCGATGCCTATCCGGCCTTCCTTTCCGGCGGCCAGCAGCAGCGCGCGGCGATTGCGCGTGCGCTCGCTATCCAGCCCCATGTCATGCTGTTCGACGAGCCCACCTCCGCGCTCGACCCGGAACTGGTGGGCGAGGTGCTGACCGTCATCGGCGATCTCGCCAAGGAAAAGCGCACCATGATCCTCGTCACGCACGAGATGAAGTTCGCGCGCAACGTGGCGAGCCACGTCGTGTTCCTGGCGAACGGCGTCATCGAGGAGCAGGGCCCGCCGGACGAGATTTTCGGCGCACCGAAATCGGAGCGGCTGAAGAAGTTCATCAGCTCCATCCACTGAGAAGCAAAAAAACCAACAGAGGGAAAATCATGAAGAGTGCCTTGAAGACAATCGCCCTTGCCGCCGTAATCGGCCTTTCGGCCATTTCGGGCGCCGCGGCCGAGCAGGTCCGCGTCGGTTTTGCCGCCGAGCCCTATCCGCCCTTCACCTCGCCGGACGCCTCGGGCAACTGGGAAGGCTGGGAAGTGGACTTCATGAAGGCGATCTGCGCGGAAGCGAAGCTCGACTGCGTCATCACGCCCGTCGCCTGGGACGGCATCATCCCGGCGCTGACCACCAGCAAGATCGACATGATCATCGGCTCCATGTCGATCACGGCGGAACGTCTGCAGACGATCGACTTCTCCGACAAGTACTACAACTCGCCTCCGGGCATCATTGGCGCCAAGGATGCGAAGTTCGACGCGACGCCGGAAGGTCTTGCCGGCAAGACGCTCGGCGTGCAGGTCGCGACCATCCACCAGGTCTATGCCAACAAGTATTTCGCGCCCGCCGGTGCGACGGTCAAGGAATACCAGACGCAGGATGAGGCCAACAACGACCTCGCCGCCGGCCGTATCGACGCCGTCCAGGCCGACTCGATTGCGCTCGGCGACTTCCTGAAGACCGAGCAGGGTTCGGCCTGCTGCGACATGAAGGGCACTGTGAAGGATGATCCGGAAATCCTCGGCCTCGGCGTCGGCGTCGGCCTGCGCAAGGGTGAGACGGAGCTGAAGGACAAGATCAATGCGGCCATCAAGGCGATCCGCGCCAATGGTACCTATGACGAATTCTCCAAGAAGTACTTCAACTTCGACATCTACGGCGGCTGATCGCGCGTCTGCCTGATGCCGGCGGCTTTTGCCGCCGGCCTTTCCCTTCGAACGGACTGAAAATCTCATGGCTGATGCCGGATCGCTGATCAACTGGAGCCTGCTTGCCCTCGAGCCGCCCGGATGGGGTGGCGTGATGCTGGCAGGGCTCTGGAACTCCATCCAGATCGCCATCGGCGGCTATGGGCTGGGCCTCATCCTCGGCACGGGCGGTGCCATGGGCAAGCTTTATGGCGGCCCTGTCACCAGGGACCTGCTAGAGGTCTACACGACGCTCGTGCGTGCTGTGCCCGAACTCGTGCTCATTCTCATTCTCTATTACGCCGGCACGGATGTACTGAACCAGATCTCCGCTGCTCTCGGCTGGGGACAGGTCGATATCAGCGGCCTTGCCGCCGGCATCTTCGTAATAGGCGTCGTGCAGGGCGCCTATTCCACCGAGGTCATCCGCGGCGCGATCAAGGCTGTGCCGGCCGGGCAGATCGAGGCGGCGCGCGCCTACGGCATGTCGCCCACCCAGATCATGCGCCGCATCACATTACCGGCCATGCTGCCGCACGCCATTCCCGGCCTCTCCAATCTCTGGCTCATCGCCACGAAGGATACGGCGCTGCTCGCGGTCGTCGGCTTCTCCGAACTTACATTGGTGACGCGCCAGGCGGCGGGCAGCACCAAGGCCTACCTTCTTTTCTTCTGCGCGGCGGGCGTGCTCTATCTGATGATCACGCTCGTATCCAACGTTCTGATCGGCTTCATCGAGCGCCACTACCGGCGCGGCATGACGAGGACGGCGTGATGACGGAGCAAACCGTTTCGGCGATGGCGCTGACCGAACTGCCCAGTAAGCAGAGCTTCTTCAAGCCGCACCGTATCGTGCTGATGGTGATCGCCGCGATCTTCGTGTTCTGCGTCATCTGGTTCATGCGCTGGGAATGGGTGCCAAAATATTCCGGTGCGCTGGCCTATGGCGTCGGCGTGACGCTGCTGATGCTGTTTGCCACCTCGATCCTCGGCTTCTTTCTCGCCGTGCCGATCGGCCTCGTGCAGGTGACGGGGCCGTGGCCGTTGAAAATGCTGGCCAAAGGGTTCTGCACCATCATCCGCGGCACGCCGCTGCTGCTTCAGCTCTGGCTGCTCTATTATGGCCTGGGTTCGCTGTTTCCGCAGTTCCCCGGTCTCCGCAGTTCGTTCCTCTGGCCCTATCTGCGTGAAGCCTGGCCCTATGGCGTGGCGGCATTGACCATTTCCTTCGCCGCCTATGAGGGTGAGGTGATGCGCGGCGCCTTTGCCGGCGTGCCACCGGGCGAACTGGAGGCTGCGCGCGCCTATGGCATGAGCCCCTTTACCATGTTCCGCCGCATCTGGCTGCCACGTGCCGTCTATCGTGCGCTGCCGACGTTGAACGGCGAAACCGTGCTGCAGCTGAAATCGACGCCGCTGGTCGCAACAATTACCGTGATCGACGTCTATGCCGTCATCTCCAAAGTGCGGCAGGCGACCTATCTGACCTATGAGCCGCTGCTGCTGCTCGCGCTCATCTATCTCTGCCTCACCGCCATTCTGGTCGTGGCCTTCCGCTATTTCGAAAGCAAAATCCCTTCACGTGGTGCCTGATATGTCCATTCATACGTCTCTTCAAAATTCCATGCCCGAAATGGTGGCGATCCGCCGCGACCTGCACGAACATCCCGAGCTCGGTCTCGAGGAGTTCCGCACCTCCGACGTCATTGCGCGCCATCTGGAAAGCTATGGATATAAAGTGACGCGCGGTCTCGCGACGACAGGCCTCGTCGCCACGCTCGTGAACGGCACCGGTCGCAAGTCCATCGGCATCCGCGCCGATATCGATGCTCTGCCGATCTTCGAGGAGACGGGTTTGCCCTATGCCAGCAAGACGCCCGGCAAGATGCATGCCTGTGGCCATGATGGTCACACAACCATGCTTCTGGGCGCGGCCAAGGCAATTGCCGAACGGCGCAATTTCGACGGCACCGTGCATCTGATCTTCCAGCCGGCCGAGGAAAATTTCGGCGGTGCCAGGATTATGGTCGAGGAGGGGCTGTTCGACCGCTTCCCCTGCGATGCCGTCTTCGGGCTGCACAACGAGCCGAATCTGCCCTTCGGCCAGTTCGCGCTGCGCGAAGGCCCGATCATGGCGGCGGTCGACGAGGCGCGCATCACGGTCAACGGCGTCGGCGGGCACGGGGCCGAGCCGCAGGAGACGCTGGACCCGATCGTCTGCGGCGCTTCCATCGTCATGGCGCTGCAAACCATCGTCTCGCGCAACATCCACCCGCTCGACCCGACGGTCGTGACGGTCGGTTCATTCCATTCGGGCTCGGCGAGCAACATCATCCCGAGCCGCGCGGAGATCGTGCTCGGCATCCGTTCCTTCGATCCGGGCGTGCGCGACGAGCTGGAGCGCCGCATCCGTCTCATTGCGGAGCGGCAGGCCGAAAGCTACGGCATGAGCGCCACGGTCAACTACCAGCGCTTCTACGACGCGACCATCAACCACAAGGCCGAGACCGATCTCGTGCGCGACCTGGCGATCCGTTTCGCCGGCGCCGACAAGGTGGTCGACCTCGAACGCCCCTTCATGGGCAGCGAGGATTTCGCCTATATGCTGAAGGAACGCCCCGGCACCTATTTCTTCCTGGGCGGCCGGAGCGGCGAAAACGACAAATCGCTGCATCACCCCGGCTATAACTTCAATGACGACCTGCTTCCGGTCGGCGCGGCCTTCTGGACGGAGCTTGCCGAGCACTATCTTCGGGCCGCTTGACCGATTTTTTGCAAGGGACCGGGTTTGTGCATCGCGAATCCGGTGCCGCTTGCAAGGGGTGGCGGGCCGTTTCGCCACCTTTTCGTCATTTTTCATGACCCGTCCGCCCACGAAACCTGCCTTCGGTGCCCGTGAAAAAGCACGCGGATGTGATCGATCGCGAGTTGCAAAACCTTGAAATTGCCGCTTGGCCTTCCTGTGCCACAATTCTTGACGAGGGATAAATACCCGCGTCTCAAGGTGATCGGCGGCGCATAAAAATATTAAAAATCAAAGAGATGGTCTGATTGTCCGGGCGGTTTGATACCCGTCGCCGGGCGCTTTTGCGTGCGCCTTGGCGCCGTTCAAAATGGCGCTTTGATCGTCAACGTTTCATTGACAATTAGTTTACCGCCCTCAAACTTGCGTACCATTTAATGAGGGTCCATATCAAAGGTGTCTTCAGGGGCAACCTCTTGGAGAGCATCGCAAGAACAAAAGGAAATACCACCATGAAGAAGCTCGTTGTTGCCACCGCCCTGCTCGCCCTTACGGCCGGATCCGCCTTCGCGGAAAATCCCTATGCAGGACGCACCGATGTCTTCACGTCAGGCCCGAAAGCCGGCCAGTCAATTACCGACCAGACGGTCACTTCTTCGGTTGGGCATATGGCACGCCCGGCCGCAACCGACGGCGTCGTCGATCACATCGACCCTGCTGCCAATCGCTACGGCGACGGCGCTCCCTACGCAAGCCGCTGAGCAAAACGTCAGAAACAAGCCCGGAGCGCGCCGGAAGGCCGACCGCTCCCCATCAGATAGGAAAGAGTAAGACCATGAACAAGTTCGCAATCGCCATCGCCGCCCTGTCGCTCTCTGCCGGTGCCGCTTTCGCCGAAAACCCCAACTTCGGCGCCAACGACTTCCCGCAGGGCCGCCAGGTCGCCGTCGATCACACCACCACGGCATCGATCAAGTCCGGCAACGCCGCAGAGCGCGCCGTCAGCAAGGACAGCGCGTCGGTTCTCCGCTACGGCGACGCCGCTCCCTACGCAAACCGTTAATCAAGGCCTCACACAGGCCCATCGCCGACCGGCAGGTCCGGTCGGCTAATCCTCCCAATTCGAAAGGTTAAGACCATGAACAAGTTCGCAATCGCCATCGCCGCCCTGTCGCTTTCCGCCGGTGCCGCCTTCGCTGAAAACCCCAACTTCGGCCGCACGGACCTCCAGGCCAGCCAGCCGGCTGTCGACCAGTCGATCACCGCATCGATCAAGTCGCACAAGGATGCAGCTTCCGCTGACAACCAGGAAGTCGCGCTTTCGTCCTCGACCCGCTACGGCGACGGCGCTCCCTACGCCGGCCGTTAATCGACGCCTCACACAGGCCCTTCGCCGACCGGCAGCTCCGGTCGGCTGATCCTCCCAAATCTGAAAGGTTAAGACCATGAACAAGTTTGCAATCGCCATCGCCGCCCTGTCGCTTTCCGCTGGCGCCGCCTTCGCTGAGAACCCCAACTTCGGCCGCACGGACCTCCAGGCCAGCCAGCCGGCTGTCGACCAGTCGATCACCGCATCGATCAAGTCGCACAAGGATGCAGCTTCCGCTGACAACCAGGAAGTCGCGCTTTCGTCCTCGACCCGCTACGGCGACGGCGCTCCCTACGCCGGCCGTTAATCGACGCCTCACATAGGCCCTTCGCCGACCGGCAGCTCCGGTCGGCTGATCCTCCCAAATTCGAAAGGTTAAGACCATGAACAAGTTTGCAATCGCCATCGCCGCCCTGTCGCTTTCCGCTGGCGCCGCCTTCGCTGAGAACCCGAATTTCGGCCGCACCGATGTTCAGCAGTATGGCCCGAACGCCGGCAAGCCGGTTATCGACCAGACCACCACGGCTTCGATCAGCAACAGCGGTCCGCAGGGCAAAGTCGATTACGTCGATCCGGCTGCCAACCGCTACGGCGACGCCGCACCGCGCCACTAACCGCGACGACCCGCGGCCATAGGCCAGGTCTGTTGCGAGGCGTCCCCTCTCTGCCTCGGGCCTGAAGACCGGCCTGTCAAACCTCCGCCGTTCCCCCCGGCGGAGGTTTTTTGTTACCGTGTGGCCGAGCGAAATGCCGCACGCGGGCGATTGTCGCGGTGCGGCAACGTGGGCGTGTGCGCCGAATTGACTTTTATCTGTTAGAAGCCGCATCCTTTGCGGCGGCCGCGGGCTTGAGAAGGCCGGCGACCGCCTGATGAAAGGACGTGGCCTATGTTCGAACAGTTGGACGCAACGCTGCTTGCCCGCTTCCAGTTTGCCTTTACCGTTTCCTTCCACATCGTCTTTCCGGCCTTCTCGATCGGGCTTGCGAGCTATCTCGCCGTGTTGGAAGGTCTGTGGCTCTGGACGAAGGACGAGGTCTATTTCGCGCTCTTCAATTTCTGGAAGACGATTTTTGCGCTCGCCTTTGGCATGGGTGTCGTGTCGGGCATCGTCATGTCCTATCAGTTTGGCACGAACTGGAGCGTCTTTTCTGACAAGGCCGGACCGGTCATCGGCCCCTTGATGGGCTATGAGGTGATGACGGCGTTCTTCCTGGAAGCGGGCTTCCTCGGTGTCATGCTGTTCGGCCTCAACCGCGTCGGCCCGAAGCTCCACTTCTTCGCCACGCTGATGGTCGCCCTGGGCACGCTGATCTCTGCCACCTGGATCCTTGCCGCCAATTCGTGGATGCAGACGCCGGCCGGCTTTTCCGTGAACGAGGTGGGACAGTTCGTTCCGACCGATTGGTGGGCAGTGATCTTCAACCCGTCCTTCCCCTATCGCCTCGTGCACATGGTGCTGGCCGCCTATCTCACCACCGCTCTCGTCGTCGGCGCGGTCGGCGCGTATCATCTGCTGCGCGGCGATGCGCCGAAGCGGGCGAAAAAGATGTTCTCCATGGCCATGTGGATGGCGGCCATCGTCGCACCCATTCAGATCTTTGCCGGAGACATGCACGGGCTCAACACGCTGGAGCACCAGCCGGTCAAGGTCATGGCGATGGAGGGGCACTACCAGAGCCACCCCGACGGCGCGCCGCTCATCCTCTTCGGCATTCCGAATTCTGCCGAGCAGCGGGTCGACTACGCCATCGAAATCCCGAAACTATCGAGTCTCATTTTGAAGCACGATCTGAATGCGCCGCTTGCCGGGCTCGATACGGTGTCGAGAGAACTGCAACCGCCCGTCGCCGTTGTCTTTTGGTCCTTCCGCATCATGGTGGCCATCGGCTTTGCGATGCTTGGCCTTGGACTCTGGTCGCTCTGGTGTCGCTGGCGCGGCACGCTCGGCGAGAACCGCTGGCTGCACCGCGCCGCCATCGCCATGGGGCCTGCCGGTTTCGTCGCCGTGCTTGCCGGATGGGTGACGACGGAAGTCGGCCGCCAGCCCTACACGGTCTATGGCCACCTGCTGACGGCCCAGTCCGTCGCGCCTATCGATGCACCGGCCGTGGCAACCTCGCTGATTGCCTTCATCATCGTCTATTTCCTCGTTTTCGGCGCTGGCACATTCTACATTTTGCGCCTGATGGGCCGGCTGCCGCGCGATCCGATGCCCGACCTTGCCGAAGGGCCGCTCCGTTCCACCGGCATCACGCCGGCCGCCGCACTCAGCAACGGGAGCCACCACCATGGCGCTTGATCTTCCCTTCATGTGGGCGGCCATCATCGCCTTTGCCGTGCTCGCCTATGTCATTCTCGACGGTTTCGATCTCGGCGTCGGCATCCTCTTTCCGTTCTTCAAGGAGAAACACGATCGCGACGTGATGATGAACTCCGTGGCGCCCGTCTGGGATGGTAACGAAACCTGGCTGGTGCTGGGCGGCGGCGGGCTGATGGCGGTGTTTCCGCTCGCCTATGCCACCATCCTGCCGGCACTCTACATGCCGCTGATCCTCATGCTGCTCGGCCTCATTTTCCGCGGCGTCGCCTTCGAATATCGCTGGCGTACCAAGCGCGGCGAATTCCTCTGGGACATCGCCTTTGCTGGCGGCTCCATGGTCGCTGCCTTCACGCAGGGCGTGGCGCTCGGCGCGCTGGTCCAGGGCATTCCCGTGGAAAACCGTGCCTATGCCGGTGGCTGGTGGGACTGGCTCACACCCTTTTCCATTGCGACCGGCCTTGCGCTCGTCATCGGCTATGCATTGCTTGGTGCCACCTGGCTGGTGATGAAGACCAGCGGTGACCTTGCCGCCCGTGCGCGCAGCCATGCCTTGAAGGCCGGTGTGGGAACGCTTGCGGCGATGGGTATCTTCAGTCTGTGGACACCCTTCCTCGAGCCGCTTTACTTCGAGCGCTGGTTCGGCTGGCCGACCTTGATCTTCAGCCTGCTCGTGCCGCTCCTCGTGCTCGGCTGCTTTACGCTTCTGGTGCACGGTCTGAGAACCGAGCACGATTCGCGCCCCTTCCTTGCGGCGCTCGGCCTTTTCGTGCTCGGCTTCGCCGGCATCGGCATCAGCTTTTACCCCTATATCGTGCCGGCCTCGCTGACGATCTGGCAGGCGGCGGCGCCCGAAGAGAGCCTGTCCTTCCTGCTGGTCGGCGCAATGGTGCTGATCCCGATGATCCTCGGCTATACCGTTTATGCCTATTGGGTGTTCCGCGGCAAAATCGATCCGGAAGAGGGCTATCACTGATGCCGGAGACCTCGACCGCCAGGAAGCTCCTGTGGTTCGTCGCCCTCTGGGTGGGAGGCGTTCTTGCGGTTACAGGGCTTGGATTGATTATTAAATTAGCGATCGGAACGTAACTTCACGTAACGTGACCGCATCCAGCTTCGCGCCAGCTTGTATGCCTAGGTTCCGCCTCGGCCAGCATGCAGGCCCGCAAGCGAAAGACAGGACCGCACCCTCCTTTTGCTTAACCCCCGGGCCTGCATGTGGCCTAGTGTCTCGCGACAGCGTGATGCCTTTCCCCCCGATCATTCCTCTGCTATCCGGGTCTCGCAAAAGGAGACCGGAATGGCGAAGACGGCTGAAGACTGCACGACGATGGCGGAAATCCGCGAAAACATCGACCGTGTCGACCAGGCACTGATGGCGCTCTTCGAGGAGCGCTGGAGTTTCATCCGCCGTGCCGCCGCGATTAAGGCGGGTCTGGGCATTCCCGCCGACGTGCCGGCGCGTGTGAAGGAAGTGCGCGACAACGCCAACCGGAATGCTCGCGCCCACGGCCTGGATGGCGACTTCTATGAACACATCTGGGCGCAGCTCATCCAGCATGCCATTGCGTATGAGAAGGCTGAGCTCGGCGAGAGCTGAGTGTCTTTTCAGATCTGGTTGCGCTTGCCGAGATGCTCTTCCCAATCGAGCGCCGTACGCAGGATGAAATCGAGGTCGTCATGCTGCGGCTGCCAGTTCAGCTCCGTCATCGCAATGGAGGGATTGGCGACGATCAGCACAGCATCGCCCGGGCGGCGGCCGGCAAACCGCACCGGGAAATCCTGGCCCGACACGGCCTTGACCTGTTTGAGCACCTCAAGCACCGAGAAACCCTTGCCATAGCCGCAATTGGCGACGATCGAGCCGCCGCCGGCGCGCATGCGCTGCAAAGCCTTGAGATGCGCGTTGGCAAGGTCGCTGACATGGATATAATCGCGGATGCAGGTGCCATCGGGTGTCGGATAATCCGTGCCATAGACGTCCATGCCGTCGCGCTTGCCAAGCGCGGCCTGGCTCGCCACCTTGATGAGGTGCGTGGCGCCCGCGCCGGACTGGCCGGTGCGGCCGCGCGGATCGGCGCCGGCGACGTTGAAATAGCGCAGCGCCGTGTAGGTGAAATCATGGGCGGCGGCGGTGTCGCGCAGCATGATCTCGGTCATCAGCTTGGAGGCGCCATAGGGTGATTCCGGGCGAAGGGCGGCGGTCTCCAGCACCGGCTCGGTGCCATCGGGCGTGCCGTAGACGGCCGCCGTCGAGGAGAAGACGAAATGCGGCACCTTGGCCGCCACGGCCGCCGCGATCAGCGCCCGTGACTTGACGGTGTTGTTCTCGTAGTAGGAGAGGGGATCGGCGACCGATTCCGGCACGATGATAGAGCCGGCGAAATGGATGATCGCGTCGATGCTGTTTTCGCCGAAGATGGTGGACAAGAGTGCGGTGTCCGCAATGTCGCCTTCGTAGAAGCGCGCCTCGGGCGCGACCGCCCAACGGAAACCGGTAGAAAGCCGGTCCAGCACCACCACCTCTTCGCCGGCGTCAACCAGCGCCCAGACCATATGGCTGCCGATATAACCCGCGCCACCCGTTACCAGAACCGCCATGTCATCCCCCGAATCGCTCGAATTTCGCGCATATCAGCGCGCTCGAAGACAAGACGCAACCGCAATTGCGCCTGCGTGTTCCTCCTGTCAGAAAGACAAGGCCATGTCCGACCGTTTTATCGTTCTTTCCGGCTGTTCCGGTGGTGGAAAGTCCACACTGTTGGAGGAACTCAGCCGACGCGGTCATGCGACGGTGGAGGAACCCGGCCGCCGCATCGTACAGGAGGAGCTGGCAACGGATGGTGAGGCCTTACCCTGGCGCGATCTTGCGGCCTTCGCGCGCCGCGCTATCGTCATGGCATTGGCCGACCGGAAGGCGATGCGGGATCACCCAGGCCCGGTCTTTTTCGATCGCGGGCTGATCGATGCCGCTTCGGCACTGGAGGCCCATTCGGGCGAGCCGGTCCTGGCCCCGCTTGCCACGCAGCACCGCTACAACGCTAGCGTTTTCCTCACGCCGCCGTGGCCCGAAATCTATACTGGCGATCCGGAGCGTCGCCATGGCTTTGAGGCCGCACGCGCCGAATACGAGCGGCTTGAAAAGGTTTACCAGGCGCTCGGCTATGAGACGATCATCCTGCCGAAAGTATCGGTGGCCGAGCGGGCGGATTTCGTGCTCGCCCGGCTATGAGGAGCCTCAGCGCGCCGCGATATAGCCAGCGAGCCGGTCGGCGGCTTCGGCGATCTGCTCGGGATCGCGCAGGAAGCAGGCACGCATGAAGAGTTCGCCGCCGGGACCGAAGGCCGTTCCGGGCGCCAGACCGACATTGGTGCGATCGACGATGTCGATAGCCGCACGGCGCGAATCCGTCACGCCGTCGATCTTCAGGAAGGCATAGAGCGCACCATCCGGCTTCAGCGTCTCGACCCGGTTGGTAGCGATCAGGGCATCGCAGAACACATCCCGGTTCTTCGTCGCCTTGTCGATATTCGCCTGCAGGAAAGCATCACCCTCGTCGAGCGCCACGATGGCACCCTGCTGCAGGAACTGCGGCACGCCGGAGGTGGAATACTGGATGAGATTTTCCAGCACCTGGCCCATTTCGGGCGGCGCGACGATCCAGCCGACGCGCCAGCCGGTCATTGACCAGTTCTTCGAGAAGGAATTGACGAAGACGACCCTGTCGCCGTCTTCCATCACATCGAGAAAGGACGGCGCTCTCTCTCCGGCGTAATGATAAAGCGCATAGATCTCGTCGGCCATGATCCAGAGATCATGACGGCGCGCGATGGTGAGAAGGTTCTTCAGGTCCGCGCGCGATGCCGTCCAACCGGTCGGGTTCGAGGGCGTGTTGATGAAGAGCACGCGCGTCTTCGGCGTGATCGCCGCCTCGACACGATCGAGATCGACCTGCCAGCGTCCGCCGGTGAAATCGAGCATCACGGCGATGGGATTGGCCCCCGAAAGCTCGGCCGCCGCCGCAAAATTCGGCCAGGCCGGTGTCAGATAGACCATGTCGTCGCCAGGCGAGACGAGTGCCTGGATCGCAAGCGTGATCGCCTGCATGCCGGACCCTACGACATAAAAATGCTCCGCCGGCAACGCCGCTCCGAAACGCCGTGCATAATAGCGCGACAAGGCAGCCCGAAGGTCCGGTATCCCCCGTTGCCAGGTATAGAAGGTCTCGCCGCGCAACAGCGCGTCCGAGGCTGCGCGCGCGATGAAGTCGGGCGTGGGCAAATCCCCTTCGCCCACCCAGAGCGGAATGAGACCGTCCCGACCGCGCGCATAATTCACGACTTCGACGATCCCGCTTTCGGGCGCCCGAAGGGAGCGGGGGCTGAGGGTGTCGATGACGGTCATGAGATGTTCTCCAATATTCAGATGCCAACCATGAACGAGCACCAGCTGAAAATCCAAAGCGTTTCACGAATTTGATGCTTGCGCCTTTTTCTAAGCATCTGACGATTATTATCTTTTCCCGACGCGGGCAACTCGATTGCCATCGGTAGCGATCGTCCGTTATGACGGCGCCCTAAATTTGCCCAGTAAGTGAAATTGTTATCTTTGTGAGCGGCAATATTCAAATTGTTTGCCGATCGCGCAGGACGTTGCATTGCAATCGGGAAATCTATAGGAGTACGAGCCACTCCGCCGGGGCACCGTATCTGGCGCCGAGAGGCATAGAGTTGCTGTGCGCATAGCTGCACGGTTTTAAGTTTCACGCTAGGAATCCGAGATGACAGAGCAGAAAGAAATCAAGGTTATCGCCGAAATCGGCTGCAATCATTTGGGTGATATGGATATCGCCAAGGAGCTTATACGGGTGGCTGCCAAAGTTTGCGGCGCACACGTCGCAAAGTTCCAGAAGCGTCATAACCGTGAGCTACTTACGCCTGAGGAGTATGATGCGCCTCATCCGGTTCCCGCCAACGCTTATGGCAAAACTTACGGCGAGCATCGTGAGTATCTCGAATTTTCCGTGGGCCAACACAGGGAGTTGCAGGAAGAGTGCCGTGCCATGGGCATCGACTACTCGACCTCGGTTTGGGATTTGACCTCGGCGCAAGAAATCACGACTCTCCAGCCTAATCTCATCAAGTTGCCGTCAGCAACTAACCAGCACTATATTTTGCAGGATTATCTCTGCAAGAATTACGACGGCGAAATCCATGTCTCGACCGGCATGACAACGCACGACGAGACGGATCGGCTGGTGAAGTTTTACGAAGATCGTGGCCGTGCAAAAGACCTCGTGCTGTACGCTTGCACCTCTGGCTACCCTGTCGCCTTTAATGATATTTGCGTCCTCGAAATCAACCGGCTTCAAGAACGCTATGGCGATCGCGTGAAGTCCATCGGCTTCTCGGGACATCATCTTGGTATCGCTGCCGATATCGCCGCTATGACTGCCGGCCTCATCGGCCGTAACATCTATGGTCGCGGTGAGTTCGAATATGTCGAGCGCCACTTCACGCTAGATCGTACATGGAAGGGCACGGACCATGCCGCCAGCCTTGAGCCTGATGGTATGCGCCGCCTTTGCCGCGACCTCAAGAATGTCCGTCTCGCAGTTGCTTATAAAGAATCGGAAATGCTTGATGTGGAGCTTGTTCAGCGTAATAAGTTGAAATGGCGTGAAGAAAAGCACGGCGCCCAGATTCGGCAAGTTTCCTAAATGCAGGTAGTAGCGGTTATTCCGGCACGGGGGGGCTCTGTTGGTCTCCCCGGAAAAAATATCAAACCACTGAACGGAATCCCCCTGCTGGGGCGATCGGTTCTGGCTGCTGTTGGCTCTAAACTTATTTCTCAAGTTTATGTCTCGTCTGATTCCGAGGCTATCCTATCTGTTGGGAAAGAGTTTGGTGCATCGGCGATTGTGCGCCCAAATGACATCTCCGGTTCTCAGGCTAGTTCCGAATCCGCTCTCGTTCATGCTTTACGGTATGTACAAGACACTGCAGGCGCGCTTCCAGATGTCCTAGTGTTTTTGCAATGCACCTCGCCGTTTACAACAAGTGAACAAATTGACGAACTGGTGAGGCAGCTTGTCGAAAAGCGCGCTGACAGCGCGTTCAGCGCTGTTGAAGATCACGGATTCATCTGGGAGATCGCTCCAGATGGTACTGCTTCGGGCATCACGCACGATCACACCAAACCTCGCAAGCGTCGACAGGACATGACGCCTCGATATCGAGAAAACGGCGCTATATATGCGATGCGCGTATCGTCTTTTCTTGAAAGCGAGAATCGCTTTTGCGGAAAAACAATTTTAGTGCCAACCGAAATGCTTCCTGTCGAGATCGATACGCCCGATGACTGGTCCGTGGCGGAGGTTTTTGCGCAGTTGCACGATAGCTCTCGGATTCGTGGCCGCGTGGAAAGAATAAAGGCGCTTGTTACCGATTTTGATGGTGTTCATACCGACGACCGCGTCCTCGTTCACCAGGATGGATCCGAATCCGTGTACTGTAGCCGAAGCGACGGCATGGGTATCGAAATGCTCAGGCGTAAAGGGCTTAAACTCCTTATCCTTTCCAAGGAGAAGAATCCGGTAGTCCGCGCACGGGCGGAAAAACTCAACATGGCAGTTCAACACCACGTTGAGGATAAGCTCAGCGCTCTTGAGGTCTGGCGCATGGGTTCGATGCTGGCATGGTCGGAGGTCGCTTACATCGGTAATGATATTAACGACATCGAATGCATGAAAGCGTGTGGTCTCAGTTTCTGCCCTTCTGATGCTCATCCAAGTATTAAAAAGATAGCCGACGTCATACTGAACCACGCGGGTGGAAAAGGCGCACTGCGAGAACTGAGCGAATATCTGCTTGCCAATGATCATATAGCTTAGGAGCACGCGATGCGTGTTCTTGCGCTTGCCGGTTACGATTCCTTTTTGAATGCCGCCACCTTAATCGCTCCACATTTTCAAGCAGCGGGCTGTCAGCTTGAGTATGCGCTGGTTCGCTCGCGCGCGGGGCGGCAACTTAGCCAAGAGCAACTTGAATCGTTCAGATTGACCGGAGGAGTACGGTGGATCTCTCTGGAGGATTTCTGCAAAAGCGGTGAGATTGGTGAGTTCGATATAGTGCTTTCGTGTCTGGAGGGACTCTCCACAAGGCGCCTTGTTCATTACCTCAGGCAGCTTGGTCCCAACCGCCCACTGCTCATTTCCGTATATCCAGGTCTCGTGCTGCGTTATGCTCTCGACGGATATTCCATGCGAACCAGCAGCGACCTCGTATGGTTGAATTGTCAGGCTGACCACGATGATTTTGTGCGTATGTGTACTGCTTTCGGCGTTGACAGCAGCGGGGCACGTGTTTTTGGGATAGCCTCCCTGTTGGAGAAGATCGATCGAAATACCAAAATTTCCAAAAGTGGGCCGGTTGTTTTCTTTGAGCAGGCAGTTATTCCGCGTTATCATGACGAAAGGCTCTTCCTCGTTAAGCAGTTGATCTCGCTGGTGAAGCGATATCCGGCCACGGAGTTTATCATTAAACCCCGTGCGATCGGTAAGGATGCAACTTTGCATAGGACATGGCATCCTATTGATTCCTTGATAAAGACTGCGGCTCGGGAAATTGGCGGGTGGCCGGATAATTTGAGGCTTAGCTCCGAAAAAGCCGGTGCTCTTTTGAGTAGAGCTTCTCTTTGCCTCACTGTAAGTTCCACTGTCGCCGCCGAGGCGGTCAATGCAGGGGTTCCAACCGTAATTATTGGCGATTTTGGGGCTCACGATGACTATGGTTTGGGCTATTTCTTAGACTCAGGGCTCATTCAGACATTTAGTGAGATCACGCTGCCAAGCACGGTGCTGCCCAATCCAAACTGGCTGGCGCGCTATGTGGCGGATCCTGAAAAAACAATCGCCGGATTAATCGAAGAGGCGATCCGAATGTCTAAAGAGCCGCGGGTGCCCATCGATGAACGATCCCCGAGAGCTGAAATGTCGGATACGCTACGTAATTATCTAATAGAGAAAAGAGGAGAGTCGAGTTTCCTTGGAAGGAAATACCAAGGGTGGAAAATAAAGTATTTCCCATGGCTCAATTCGATATTCTCTATCCTGTTACGTAAGGCATGAGAATTCGTAATATTAGAACATAAAATAGTTTAATTTGTGAGTCTTCAGAATGTCCAATGAAACCGTCGCTTACGAGATGCACTTATCAGCTTTGTGTGATCGTGTCAGTCAGCTGCGAAAGTGGTTGGATCAATATGCACTACCCATGTGGTGGATCAAGGGCGCCTCTCACCCTGAAGGGGGGTTTTACGAACGTATCACGCAAGATGCTGTACCGATGTCGGGCGATGACCGGCGCGCGCGCGTACAACCTCGGCAGGTCTATTGTTACGCCATGGCTGGTATTTCGGGCTGGAATGGCGAGTGGGAAAAAGCGATAGACCATGGCAGTTCTTGGTTTGATAAAATATATAAGCTTGAAACCGGCCTATACGGTTCATTGTCGGATGCAAAAGATCGACTTATAGACGATTCTTTCGACCTTTATAATCAAGCATTTGCTATATTTTCTATGGCTGCGATTGCGGAAGCACAACCAGAGCGGATGAGAATTCAGCAACAGCGCGCGCTTGATATACTTCAGGTGCTGACGGAAAGTTATAAACACCCAGACGCAGGTTTTGAGGAGGCGCGCCCTCCACGCGAGCCATTGTGCTCCAACCCTCATATGCATTTGTTCGAGGCGGCTTTAGCGTGGGAGGGCATTACCGGGAGCGCTAAGGAATGGACGAAGCTTGCTGATGAAATAGGATTCTTGGCGCTGCATCGCTTGATTGACGCCGATATTGGAGTACTTCGAGAATTCTTTGCCCATGATTGGACTCCTATGCCTAGCCATCAAGGTCGCATCGTGGAACCCGGTCATCAGTTCGAATGGGCTTGGCTACTAGCACAATGGGGTTTCCGGCGTGAAAACGAGCGTGCTCTTGTCAGCGCGAGACGGCTTTTTAAGATCGGGGAGGCGCACGGTATCTGCCAAGATCGCCACGTTGTAATGATGACGTTGCATGACGACTTTACCGTTCATAACGACACCGCTCGATTTTGGCCGCAGATTGAATGGTTAAAAGCGTCAGTTAGGCTGGCTTTGTATGCCGATCAAGGTGAGCGCGTGGCGTATATGAATTCCGCGTTAAAGGCTCTTGATGCGATTGATTTGTTCCTGGATCATCCAATTGATGGTCTTTGGTATGACAAATGGCCACGAGGGCAAGCAATAACCGACGAGCCGACCCCTGCCAGCACTTTTTACCACATTGTCTCAGGGATACTGGAGTGTGAAAAAGTGTTGCCGTTGCTGACGACTTCGGTATTCCAAGACATTTAAGGAAAGCAAAGAGTTTCATCCTCGCTCAAGCATTTACGCCGAGCGAGGATATATCCGCTGCCTTTCAGACGGGGTTCTCCTGAAGCGCGTGCAAGCTACTTAGCGCTCTTTTGGGAAGTGGTAAGGAGCCGTCAATTGTGAAGTCGATGAAGCTCATCTGCCTTGTAAGCAGTTCCCGCTGCGTGACAACATAAGCAAAATGGCCGCGTCCGTCTTCAGTCCATGTGCTTGTCAAACTATCTTCGCGTGTAGACATGGATTGGTGTTGAGCCGAATCGTAGAAGTAGTTCGATCCTCCCGTGCGATTGTAGTTGCTATCGCATCCGACCAATGCGAAGCGGCGATATCCCAAGGCAATTGCGATAGGGAGCGCGGCCGTCAAGACCCCTGTGCGGCCGTCCATCGCGAAGGCGTTGATATCTAGATTCGGATTGCTGCACTGATCAATGAATTTTTTGAACGGCTTTTCAAGCAAGATATAGTCGACATCGAAATCGCGATTCAGGCCAATTGCTTCAACATAGGGTCTGAAGTAGTAGCTAATCCACAATTTGGGGCGCCATCGTTTTTCATATAATTGCGTGAGAAAAGATTCTGGCAAAGCCGGCTTCTGAACGCACCAACCGCCGAACAGCATGTGGGATGACAGAACCAGGTGTTCCGGCTGCATGCTGTCGAAGTTCGGGTGGTTGATGAACCAGTTAAAGACAAATTTTTCAAATCCAGAAAACAGGTTCAGGTCGCTTTGTGCAAGCGACGGCCCGTTCCCAATGAAAACGCATGCGGGGACGTTATCTATCTGCGCTTTTTTTGCGATGGATATAAGCGGATTATTTTTTCTGTGCTGCAAATATACATGGGCTCGATGGACCTGTTTTAATTTGCGGAAATTATCTGCCCAAATAGGGTGAGTTGCGCGCACACCCTTGGAACTAAATGGAATTTCATCACGATTCAGGTATTCTGTCCTGAACCAGGGCTTGCTTCCCGTAAAGTGAAGTATTCTGACGAAGTCAGTCTCCATCTGGAGGAAGTTTTCGACGTATCTGGCATTGCAGTTGAAGTTTATCGGCAATATGCCAACATCTTTATTGGAAAGAAATTGGTTCCAGATTTTTTGATCGGCAAAGCGGTCAAGGAGTTCGCAGTAAGGCCTGTTGGACTTGCGAACGAGGTCTTCGATTTCTTGGTAATAATTTTCCCCTAGATATCGTGTTGGGAGAGATAATACTCCGCTGTTGATTATGTGCCTCCCTGTTGCTGGGCTCTTCGGGACGTAAGGATTAACTCCCACGTCATAGCAACCCAACACCAGATTCGGCTCTACATAGTCTGTTGGAAAATCCCTTGCGGATAGGCCGCGCCATGTTGCGCTTATGTCGCCAAGAATGAGCATGTCCGAATCAAGAAGGATCACCCGCTGGTATTGATCTTTCTTTAGGGCCATGATGTTCATGTACCCTAAGCTGCCAATACGCTTGTGGTTTCCACTAGTGCTTGGAATCTGGTCGAACCAAGACATGTCAGGGGTTTCAAATGTAATATTATGGTATATTTGGCGTAGGCAACTTTGTGCGAAATTTGAGATAGTTCCATCGTGAAAAACGAAGAAGTCGCAAGAAAAATTGGGGTAAACCTTAATTAAGGAAAGTAATAATCCTTCAAGTCCCGGTATAAACTTCCCGTTGGCAATCGTGATAAAGGCGATTGATGTGGGAGGAGTATATTTCTCTCCTATTGTTGCATCGAATTGAGCAAATTTTACTTCCGATAATATTTCTATTTCAGGTAGGGATAGCTCTTTCTTGGGGGATTTTATCTTTTTGAGTTTTGATCTCAGGTGAGATAAGTCCCTCTCGATAACGAAGGCATCTAAGCGGTTCAGTTTTTCTGCGGGCTGAGCGGCCGTTGTTGTTTTTTTGACTGTCTTCGTGATGGCCGGCGCATCCGGCTTTGCCTCTTTTGTCTTGGTTAAGGCATAAAATTTTTTCAGCGCACTTTTAATGCCGCGTCGTGCCTTGCTTTTTAGAGAATGGAAGTTGTGCATTGAGGGCGTTATCTTTCAGGGACGCTGGGGGATGTTTTCAGGCTATTCAGAATAGTCCGGGCGCGGGGCAAGCGTGGCCGGATTTCTATGGCGGTCTTAAGAAGCTTCACCGCTTCAGTTCGCTGGCCACGAGCAAGTAGTAGCTCGCTCAGTGAGCATAGGGCTGAATAGTGCTTCGGTCGAATGACTAGGCAACGCCTATATGCTTCTATGGCCTCATCACGTCTTCCTGCTGCGACAAGTGTCGATGCGTATGTGTCCGCTATCGTTATGGATAGAGGGGCGCGGCGCGCTGCCTCTCTCGCGTAGTGTGTGGCTCCCGTAGGGTCGTTGTTCCGCAGTAAAACCTTGGAAACCAAATGCTGAGCGTCTGCCCAATTTCCCTCTAGGGTGTCCAGCTCTTTCGCCATGACCTCTATCGCGTCATCGCCACCTAAATAGCAGGTCTCGACCATTCTGTTAATGATGGCAACGGACTTGCCTTCAAGGCAATCATCGTCTCTGTTGATGAACCCGTCTATCGCAACAGAGTCGAGATGCTCGCCCTTACTAAACGCCTTTATGATGCGATCATAGGCGCCAATTCGGGTCAGATAGGCTGCAACAAGGTGATCTTGATCTGCAACCGGAACAATCTTCGTATTAATCCAATTAATTCGCTTTACGTTGTAAATATCCACAAAGTCTGCGGCTCCGAAATATAGTACGGAGAAATGCATCGGATTTTTTTCTATATAGTCCTTCAAGTCAGCATCTTCCGGGCGAACAGAATTCGCTGGTGTGTGTGGCAACCTTGTATCTAGAATGGTTTGTGGCGAGGTGGCCACGCATAAATCACATGGCAATGAAGCGGCCAGCTTCAGGGCGGCATAGCCTCCCATTGATGAGCCAAACGTCATCGTCGCAGTAGGTTGAAGCTTTTTTTGGATCGCGGCTATTTCGGATACGAGTTGCGCCCAATTTTTCACTTTTTTGTTTATGCCCGCCGTATACCATAAATCGGCAGGATCTCTTAAATATAGAACATGAATATCTGGAAATTTTTCAAATAATTTAAAATAGCTGAAGCCATTTGAGTTAACGGAGCTGAAGACAATTGCAAGCGGAGAGCGCTTGGGCGCTCGTGATTTTCGTAAAAGAATTCCATTTGCCGCCGAAGAAATTTTCTTGAATCGGAACATCTAGTTTATCTCCTTAAGTTGCCGCTTATAATTTTTTTTATCCGCGACTTTATCCATTTGAATGCGCGGATAGCGGCAGGTCGGCGAACCGTGATTTTCCTCTGTTTCCTTCCTTTTTTCTGAGCGGAAAATGAATAGGGTTTTGACGTGAAGTGTGAACGCGCCTCGAGATATGCCGATTGTATTCTCGGCATTTGTCCTGATATGTTCGCCTTATGCATTTCATTGATTTGGCGCAGGAGTTCGCCTGGACGCTCAATTTCGTGCTGGCGCAACCACTCTCTTGAAGCGCTGCCCAGATCGTCATCTGAAATTTGAGCAAAGGTACGCAGAAGGCCTGATCCGACAAACATTGGGCTGCCAAATGCTTCCTTCAGCCCGATGTCTGCGACGATCGCGACGCGGCACCCTTCGCAGATAGCTTCAAGTGCAGCCGTAGAGGAAATTGTGATCAGCAAATCTATTTTTGGCAGCAAATGAACGATCGGTTCATATGTGATCTTGAGATTGGTGGGAATCTTTCTCGTCTGCGCAAAAAATTCTTCCGGCGAATATGTTGCTTTTTTATATGATGTTTCTCCCGGGCGAAACCTTGGCTTCACCAAAACCGTGCGCTCAGGATGGCGGCGGGCATATTCCGCTAGGCTTTGATATATATAAAAGCGATCATTTGGGCTTGGGGGGATGGCGGCCTGATCCGCGTAGATGATTGTATCTATCTTTCCTGTTCTCATCGGCTTGATGACTTCCGGCAAGATAGAGAGTCCGGTGAGAAGAATCTGTTTTTCAGGAAGCTTGAGTTCCGCCGCCGCTGCCGAAAATAGGGCAGCATCAAATGGAGAGTTCGCGCAGACGATATCCGCGCTTGCCCGCGCTAGATAGCCGGCCAAATGATTGGTGACGACCACGCCACAGTAAGCCGCGATCATGATTGGACGAGTTGTTGAGGAGGACGTGGCCTGCCTTAGTGCGAGTAGGTACTTTTCACAAAGGTCGCCATTTGTAACAAAAACTACGGCGTTTTCCGTGGACCACGCTTGTAAGGCTTCCGTCATCGTCAATATACGCAATGCTGAGAAATCAAGCCCTGAGTTTCTGACTTGTTCTGGCGTTGCTTTGAAGTCGGACATAACGGTATGAAAGCTTACATCCCAGCCGGCTTGTTCGAAGCGGCGTGAGGTGGCATGGCACCATTTAAACTCGGAGTCATGCGCAGCCACAAATGCGATAGACGGCATCGGGTCTCCATTCGAACATAAGATTTAAGGTGGAGAGCTTGAGCTGAACAGTTCACTTGAATGCGAGGCCGCACCGCCGCATGATATACGCCCTGAAGCAAATATAACATAAGCTGCTCAGAAGCGCATAAATCACGATACTAAGCTTCAGCCGTGTTCAGTTCTCTGAAGCTACGTTGACGCGAAAACTCCTAAGCTTACCAATCCCTTTGAAATTATACGGACCGGTATGTGGTGTCAATTGCTGCAGCGCAATCCTGACGGTCGAAGCTTCAATTAGTATTGGAGAACATTGCCTGGCGATGACATGAACGAGAATGGTGCTGCTAGAGAGATTTGAACTCTCGGCCTCTCCCTTACCAAGGGAGTGCTCTACCCCTGAGCTATAGCAGCATCTTGCGAAGCGGAAGGCGCTTTCGCGTGAGCGAGGGCCTATTGCCATAGGTGGATGGGCAGCGCAAGCGGCGATTTTGCGATTATCGCAACAAACTGATGATGGCGGTGCTTTTTTCGCGTGCCTGTTTTCATTATGAGAAGGGATATGAGCGGCAAGGACGAGACGAAAAGCGGGAAAATCAGGACGGAGGCGGAGATCCGTGCGGAGCGGCTGGCCAAGACGCTGCGCGACAATCTCCAGCGCCGCAAGCAGCAGGCGCGCGCGCGCCGTGCCGGCGAGGCGGATGAAACGACGGGTTTGCCCGGGAGCGCTTCTGCCGCAAAAAAAGACGAATCGGGCGGTTAGTCGACACTGTCTTCACCACGAAGGCTACGGGGGTGGGTGTCCAGCCGGCGTGCGCGAAAGCGGGCGGGCGGCACGGTCTTCATTTTTCTTTCGCGATGCTCTAAAGAGGCCGCAATCTCCGAAAGCCTATATCTCAAGAAAGGCGGGCCCGGCCCGTAATCGCATATGGATCGTATCAGGATTGTAGGCGGCAACGAACTCAGGGGCATCATTCCGATCTCCGGCGCCAAGAATGCCGCGCTGCCGCTGATGATCGCGTCGTTGCTCACCGACGACACGCTGACGCTGGAAAACGTGCCGCATCTCGCCGACGTCGAACAGCTCATCCGCATTCTCGGCAACCACGGCGCCGACATCACCGTCAACGGTCGCCGCGAGCGCCAGGGCGAGGGCTATTCGCGCACCGTCACCTTCACCTCGCGCAACATCGTCGATACGACGGCGCCTTACGAGCTGGTCTCGAAGATGCGCGCCTCCTTCTGGGTCATCGGCCCGTTGCTCGCCCGCGAAGGCAAGGCCCGCGTCTCGCTGCCCGGCGGGTGCGCCATCGGCACGCGCCCCGTCGACCTTTTCATCGAAGCCCTTGCGGCGCTCGGCGCCAAGCTCGAGATCGACGGCGGCTATATCGAGGCGACGGCACCGGCCGGCGGCCTGATCGGCGCGCGCTACACCTTCCCGAAAGTCTCGGTCGGCGCGACGCATGTCCTCATGATGGCCGCGACGCTCGCACGCGGCACGACCGTCATCGGCAATGCCGCCCGCGAGCCTGAAGTGCAGGATCTCGCCAAGTGCCTGAACGCCATGGGCGCGAAGATCACGGGTGCGGGCACCTCCACCATCACCATCGAGGGCGTCACCCAGCTGTCCGGGGCGCGCCACCGCGTCCTGCCGGATCGTATCGAGACCGGCACCTATGCCATGGCTGTGGCGATGACCGGTGGCGACGTCGTGCTGGAAGGCACGGAAGCATCTCTCCTCGACACCGCGCTTGAGGCAATCCGCCGTTCCGGCGCCGAGATCACCTCCACGGAAAGCGGCATCCGCGTCGTGCGCAACGGCGGCGGCATCAAGCCGGTCGACGTCGTCACCGATCCCTTCCCGGGCTTCCCGACGGACCTGCAGGCGCAGTTCATGGGCCTGATGACCAAGTCGAGCGGCATTTCGCACATCACCGAGACGATCTTCGAAAACCGCTTCATGCATGTGCAGGAACTCGCCCGCCTCGGCGCGAAAATCTCGCTCTCCGGCCAGACGGCCAAGATCGAGGGCGTCGAGCGCCTGCGCGGCGCGCCCGTCATGGCGACCGACCTGCGTGCCTCCGTCTCGCTTGTCATCGCCGGCCTTGCCGCCGAAGGCGAGACGATGGTCTCGCGCGTCTATCATCTCGACCGCGGCTTCGAGCGCCTCGAAGAGAAGCTCACCCGCTGCGGCGCCATCGTCGAACGCGTCAGCGATTGATCTTTCCCACGCGGCGGCGTTGCAGTCCGCCACGTGCCGTCCTATCTCGTTGAGCGAATATACAGGATGCCGCATCTGGCGGCATCCACGGGAAGGACACGGATTATGGACAGCCTGAAACTGCTCGCCCTCGACGCGGAAGACCTCGCCGTCGTCTCGGCCCATCTCCAGGATGCGGTCTTCAAGACCGACGGCCTCGCCTTCGACGCCCGCCAGCATGTATTTTCGGTCGTCGTCAACCGCTTCGTCTGGGAAAATGCCGCAGGCCGCGGCAAGAGTTTCGAGCGCCGCCGCGCCGTCGTCGCGTTCAAGCGCGTCAACGCCGTGCGCTCCATCGGTATCGACCGCAAGGATACGAGCGCCGTTTTCTCCTTGCTCGCCGTAAACTTCACGCCGAAGGGCGAAGGCCCGGAAGGAACGCTTGATGTCGTGCTGTCGGGCAATGCTTCCGTAGCGCTCGATGTGGAATGCGTCGAAGTTCAGCTTGCAGATACCGGCGGAGCGTGGGAAACCAGCTTGAAACCCCGCCATCCAGCGGTTTGAATGCATGAACCGGCAGATTTGCCGGGAGACGACAGGGACGACAGACTTGGCGATCAGACTTGACTACCAGAGCAGCGATTTCGAAAGCCGGTTTGCTGCCTTCCTGACCACCAAGCGCGAGGTCTCCGAAGACGTCAACGCTGTCGTGCGCAGCATTATCGATGATGTGCGCGCCCGCGGCGACAAGGCGCTGGCCGATTACTCGAAGAAGTTCGATGGTCTCGATTTTTCCGTGACCTCCATGCGCGTATCGCTGGAAGAGATCGAGCAGGCCTATGACGCCGTCGATCCCAAGATCATCGCCGCCCTTGAACTCGCCGCCCAGCGCATCGAAAAGCACCATGCCCGCGCGATGCCGAAGGACGATATCTACGAAGACGATATCGGCGTCGGCCTCGGCTCGCGCTGGACGGCGATCGATGCCGTCGGCCTCTATGTGCCCGGTGGTACGGCGAGCTACCCAAGCTCGGTGCTGATGAATGCCGTGCCGGCCAAGGTCGCTGGCGTGCCGCGCCTTGTCATGGTCGTGCCGGCCAAGGAAGGTGAGATCAATCCGGCCGTGCTTGCGGCCGCCCGCATTGCCGGCGTCGATGAAATCTACCGCATCGGCGGCGCGCAGGCCGTCGCAGCACTCGCTTATGGCACCGAGACCATCGCGCCCGTCGCCAAAATCACCGGCCCCGGCAATGCATTCGTCGCCGCCGCCAAGCGTCAGGTCTTCGGCACCGTCGGCATCGACATGATCGCCGGCCCCTCGGAGGTGCTCGTCATCGCCGATGCCGACAACGATCCGGACTGGCTCGCCGCCGACTTGCTCGCTCAAGCCGAACACGATGTCGGCGCCCAGTCGATCCTCGTCACCGACAGCATCGAGCTTGCCGATGCCGTCGAGGCCGCTGTCGAACGCCAGCTGAAGACGCTGGAGCGCGCGGAAACCGCCGCCGCAAGCTGGAGGGATTTCGGCGCCATCATCCTGGTGCCGGACCTGAAGAAGGCCGTGCCGCTGGCAAACCGCATCGCCGCCGAGCATCTGGAAATCGCAACTGCCGATCCCGATGCGCTGATGCCCGAGATTCGCAATGCCGGAGCCATCTTCGTGGGCCGCCACACGCCGGAGGTCATCGGCGATTATGTGGGCGGCTCCAACCACGTTCTCCCGACCGCCCGCTCGGCCCGCTTCTCCTCCGGCCTTTCGGTGCTCGATTACATGAAGCGCACGTCGATCCTGCGTCTCGGTCCCGATCAGCTGCGCGCACTCGGCCCTGCTGCCGTGACGCTGGCGGAGGCCGAAGGCCTTGGCGCCCATGCCCGTTCCGTCGCCATCCGGCTCAATCTGGAGAGCTGAGGCATGGGCACGAAGGGCAACTTCCGCCTGTGCGACGTGGTGCTGGACGATACGATCGGCCGCGCCACGCCTGATGTAGAGCACGAGCGTGCGGTTGCCATCTTCGATCTCATCGAGGAAAACTCCTTCGAGCCGGTCGGTCATGCTGGCGGCCCTTACCGCCTCAATATCTCGCTTCTCGACAGCAAGCTGGTCTTCGCCATCCGCACGGAGGGGGGCGAGGACGTCGCGACCCATATCCTGTCGCTGACGCCGTTCCGCCGCATCGTGAAGGATTATTTCCTGATCTGCGAAAGCTATTACCAGGCGATCCGCTCCTCCACGCCGAGCCAGATCGAGGCGATCGACATGGGCCGGCGCGGCATCCACAACGAAGGCTCGCAGACCCTGATGGACCGGCTGTCAGGCAAGATCAAATTCGATTTCGACACCGCCCGCCGGCTGTTCACGCTCGTCTGCGTTCTCTATTGGCGCGGGTAAGCGGATGGAGGGTGTTTTTCCGGCACTCGACAAATCCCCATCACGGACACCCCGTTCGATCCTCTTCATGTGCCGCATGAACGCCGTGCGCTCGCCGATGGCCGAGACTTTGGCCCGCAGCCTGCTGCCCGGCACCTATGTTGCCTCCGCCGGCATCCGCCCCGGCGAGCGCGACCCTTTCGTCGATGCCGTGCTCGGTGAGGTCGGCCTGTCGCTCGGCCGCCATGCGCCGCATTCGCTGGACGAGCTTGAGGACGATTATTTCGACCTCATCGTGACGCTTGCGCCAGAGGCCCATCACGCCGCCCTGGAGCTCACCCGCTCCATGGCCGTCGATGTCATGTACTGGCCCACCCCCGACCCGTCCGTCGCCACCGGGACGCGCGACCAGATTCTGCATTCCTATCGCGACGTGCGCGAGCACCTGAAGCTCTTGATCGAGAAGCGTTTGAAGCCCCCCGGCTGAGCGCAAAACAGCCATGTTTCCGGCAAATGCAGAAAGCCTGCGCTTCGGTGTTCACAAAGCCCCGGGGATTGTGTAGTTTCCGGCAACTTTTCGGGGCCGGCATAAGGCATGCCCCAAATCCACCTCCAAGGAATACCGCTCGAACATGGCAAAAGAAGAAGTCCTCGAATTTCCCGGCATCGTGACGGAATTGCTCCCGAACGCAACGTTTCGCGTCAAGCTTGAGAACGAGCACGAGATCATCGCGCACACCGCAGGCCGCATGCGCAAGAACCGCATCCGCGTTCTCGCCGGCGACAAGGTGCTGGTCGAGATGACCCCTTACGACCTCACCAAGGGTCGCATCACCTACCGTTTCAAGTAAGACGCTTTTCAAAGTCCTGGGGCAACGCCCTCGTTCGGCCCCTGGCCCGAGAGCGAAATCCGGCGCCCCCGGCGCTTTCCCGGAGATCCCATGGCGCAGACCGACAAGCTCATCCTCGCCTCCGGCTCGCCGCGCCGCGTCGAACTGCTCGCGCAAGCGGGTATCGAGCCCGCGCGTCTGATGCCGATGGATATCGACGAGACGCCGAAGCGGTCCGAGCATCCCCGCTCGCTCGCACGGCGCCTGTCGACCGGCAAGGCGCAGGCGGCCCTTGCCGCCATCAAGGGTGATCCGGCCTTCGCCGGCAGCTACATCCTTTCCGCCGATACGGTCGTCTCCGTCGGCCGGCGCATCCTGCCGAAGACGGAAATGATCGACGAGGCCTCCAGCGCGCTGCATCTGCTCTCCGGCCGCAGCCACCGCGTCTTCACCGGGGTCTGCCTCATCACGCCTGACAGGACCCTGCGCCAGAAGGTCATCGACACGAAGGTCCGCTTCAAGCGGCTGTCGACTACCGATATCGAACAATACCTCGCCTCCGGCCAATGGCGCGGCAAGGCGGGTGGCTATGCCATCCAGGGCATCGCCGGCACCTTCGTCGTCAAGCTCGTCGGCTCCTACACCAATGTCGTCGGCCTTCCGCTCTACGAGACCCTGACGCTGTTGTCGGGCGAGGGTTTCGATGTGCATGCCGGCTGGGCGCACACCTGATGACGGACGAGCCCGAAAAGCCCGCCGCGAGCGTCGCACCGCTGCGCAAGGCGGTGCCCTGCCCGATCTGCAGCCGCCCCTCGGCGCGCGAGCATTACCCCTTTTGCTCGAACCGCTGCCGCGATGTCGATCTTAACCGCTGGCTCTCCGGCTCCTATGCGATTCCGGTTGCCGACGGGGAGGAAAAAGCCGAAGACGACGATCTGTGAGCTGTATGCGCATGGTAAAAAGCCAATCTTTTCATAAACTTGAAAAGACTGTCATTTTTCCCGCAAAAAACCGCCGATAGGGGTGGACACATTTTTGCAAGATGTTATAACCCCGCTCGCTTCCGGGGCGAAACCAAACGCCCCACGGATTTCCAACAGAAATCCAAGCAGATGCCCGGATAGCTCAGTTGGTAGAGCAGCGGATTGAAAATCCGCGTGTCGGTGGTTCAAATCCGCCTCCGGGCACCATTAAGCCCTTAAATTCATTGAATTTTCGAAAAGCTCTTTGAGCCCGCTTGCGCTGGAAATACGCTAGCACACGTCTAGCACACCCCGAAAAATTGCTCTTTTCCTTCAAGGCTTGGCGTGCCTACCACAGTCACGCTGTAGCACAATTTTAGCGCATGGTGGCTAGCAACGTAACAACTTGAGAGTGTCATGTTGCAGCGTACGAAGCTGAACAAACAACCTTTTAGCCTTTTTTTCGGCAACCCGGAGACAGTATCTGGTCCGTGCGCTTTTCATCCGGTGGCAAGCAGATCAGGAAAAGCCTCGACACCGATGACTATGACGAGGCCCATCATCGGGCGTATCAGATGTGGAGTGAGGCGGACTATCGCGTAAAGAACGGACTGACAGCGACTATCCATCCTTTTCATGAAGTCGCAGAGGAGTTCATCAAGCTTGTTGAAAGCGAGAGCGAGCGTGGTAATCGCAGCGAGTACCAACCGAGGGATTGGCCTCCAGTCATTCGCCGGTATCTCATCGGCTTTTTGGGCGACAAGTCCATCGATGCAATCCGCGAACCGGATATTGAACGCTATATCGAATGGCGACGAACCTATTGGACGACCGGGCCGGGAAAAGACATCGGATACATCCGCTATGAACGCGGTGGCAAAATCCCGCGGCGCTCTGCCAAGCACGAGGTGCCTTCTATAAGTCGCCAGCGTGGCGAGCTTGTGATCGTTCGAGCCCTTTTCCAGCAGGCTCTGAAGTGGGGGATACACCGGCAAGATCGAAATCCCCGACATCAAGGTCCGGAAGAGGGTCGACGATCGACGCCCAAGCTTTACGCCGGAAGAATTTGCACCGCTCATCGCCACGAGCGTTGAGCGAATTCATCCCGCACCAGGTGGACGAAAAGCTCTTTCTCGGGATGGCCGTGTTCAGCGCCCACCTACAGGGACACAGCTGCTTAAAATTTCGTTCACCGATTAGCTCCGCGGGGATGAAAAATTTTACTCACGACATTTCTCTCAATCGGGCAAGAGATGCTAAGAAAATTAACTGCAATAATTTCAAAGCCTTAACGAAATTGAAATTTCTCTGCGACGCGAAGTGGTTGCTTAATCGATAGGTTAGCGTCCTCGGCGCCATCTCTCATGAGACGCTTGTGAAAAATGAGCGGATCATGAGGTAAGGCACAATGTCTAAGGGTGATCATGCTGTTCGAAGGATCGCCGACAATATTGCCTGGCAAAGATTTTGGCTTTCCGCGATCGCGCTAAAACGCGCTCTTGATTTTAAGGCACCTTTCGATTTCAAAGCGGTAGCGAAATCCGGGCCAACACTCCTAGTGGGAGAAGGCAACTTCAGTTTTCCGTAGCCCTCTCGGATTTACTGGGTAGCGCAACATCGAACATGACGGCGACGACCTTTCAGCCAACGAATGAGTATTCAGATATTACGAGCCAAAATGCGAGAGTTCTGCGGAGCAGAGGCGTTCGCACGATGGCAAGTGTTGATGCCACAAATCTATCCCAGTGGTTTGGCCGAAGACGGTTTGATTTAATCGTTTTTCAGTTCCCGAATGTCGGCAGTCGTAACCCTCGTTACGGGCGAAATCCCAACCATATCCTGGTGCGGTGTTTTCTTAAGAGTGCAGCGGCGCATCTTTCAGGCGAAGGGCAAGTCGCGATTACCGTCGTAAATAGCTCCCACTATGATGGAGCTTTTGATATGGATGGGGCGGTCGAGCGCAATAATTACGCATTGCCTGTTGCCTATCCGTTCCGCTTTTCGGACTATGTGGGTTACTCGCATGTGAAGACGAAGGACGACGGCGTTGGAACCGTCGACGAGAGCGACGAATTTGTGACCTACGTTTTTCGGTTAAAGGAGAGGATTGGTCATAAATGGATCACGCCTTAGATGCGGCAATCCTACCTCCGGGTGCCATGTACATTACGGAATTCCTTTCCCGAGAGGAGGAAGAGGCAATCAAAGATCGACTCGACGCCGGAGAATGGAGCAATACGCTTAAGCGCCGCGTGCAGCATTTTGGGTATCTCTATGACTATAGAGCGCGTGCCGTCACTGCAGACACTTATCTGGGTAAGCTACCTGAATGGCTTGAAACGCTTGCGGAACGATTGGTCGCGCGCGGCTATTTCGTTGATTTTCCAGATCAAGTGATTGCGAATGAATATTTGCCGGGTCAAGGCATAAGCGCCCACGTTGATTGTGTGCCATGTTTCGATGACACGATCATTTCCATAAGCCTTTTATCCCAATGCGAGATGATTTTTCGGGAACGGTCCAGTTGCAGATCACTTGCTGTGTTGCTCCATCCACGCTCATGCATATTGCTGAAGGGGGCGAGCCGATATGACTGGACACACGAAATTCCAGGCCGAAAGTCAGATGTCGTGGACGGTACGAAGGTGAATCGCGACAGAAGGATATCCCTGACGTTTCGAAAGGTTACCCAGGCTACTGGAAAATCTTCCAAGGCAGCCTGCGGCTTCTTGGGGCGAGGAATGCTGCCAGCTTAGCCAGCCGTCGGTTAGCGATATGGGGAAAGCATTTTGGTGAGAGCCGTAAAACATTTACTGAGAATAGAGTTACTCATCCCCATGAATTCCGAGGGTTCCCCCCGAGCGCCCTTACACCTCGATTGATAGCCCTAAAATTCGGATATTTTCTGCGGTAGCCGCAGGTTTAAAAATATACTTTCGTTCCGGCTTCGCCGTCGAAGTCGCTCACGATCCAGCCTATATCATAACAACGGCTTCGACTTTGATTGACTCGACACGAGGTAGCTCAATGAATAGATAGTGTCGTCGTTGCCGTATCGCTCTCAAAAATGGGGCCAGAAGCTCCTTCATTCACATGTCGGATAACACGCCATAAGAACGTTTCTTCTCCTGGAAACCTGCTACAGGGAGAATGTCTCGTTTCGAAACCGTAGTCTCTGAATCCCAAAACCGAGGGCTTTCGGCTTCGCTGCATTATATAAAGCCAACCTGCCACTCAGAGGTTCGAATGGTTAATATCACCGTAGCTGGCATCGGATATGTCGGTCTCGCCAACGCTATCCTTCTTGCTCAACACAACCATGTCATCGCTTATGACATCGATACACATCGTGTTGCAAAATTGAATGAGCGCACGTCCCCGGTCCTCGACCCTGATATAGAAACCTATCTGCGCACCAAGCCGCTCCAACTTAAGGCAACCACTGACAATGTAGAAGCCTTTTCGTACGCGGACTTTGTCATCGTAGCAACGCCAACAAATTATGATCCGGATAATAACTCCTTCGACACGAAAAGTGTGGAAGACGTCATAAATGAAGTTCGCAAGCTCAATAGTACGGCAACGATTGTTATTAAATCCACGATTCCCGTGGGCTATACAGATGCATTGAGGAAAGCCCGGGGCGATAGCCATATATTTTTTTCGCCTGAGTTTTTGCGCGAAGGCAAGGCGCTCTACGACAATCTCCACCCTTCACGGATTGTGATGGGCGCCGATACGTCCGAAGCGCGGCATTTTGCCCGACTGCTGCAACAAGGTGCTGTAAAACAGGACATTCCCGCACTTTTCACTGGCTCCGGTGAAGCGGAAGCGATAAAACTCTTTGCCAATACGTACCTCGCCATGCGTGTTGCATATTTTAATGAACTTGACTCCTATGCCATGTCGCACGGCATCGATACCCGCCAAATTATTGAAGGTGTAGGCCTCGACCCGAGAATCGGCAGGCACTACAATAATCCGTCTTTTGGCTATGGCGGATATTGCCTTCCGAAAGACACCAAACAGCTTTTAGCCAACTTTGATGAAGTGCCGCAAAATCTTATTCGTGCAGTTGTCGACGCCAACTCAACTCGAAAAGACTTCCTTGCAGCAAGGATCGTTGCTCACAATCCTGGTGTTGTAGGTCTCTATCGCCTAACGATGAAGGCGGATTCGGACAATTTCCGCGCTTCCTCCATCCAGGGCATCATGAAGCGCGTTAAAGCGAAGGGCATTCCGGTTATTATCTACGAACCCGATTTCATTGGAGACACGTTCTTTCGCTCCGAAATCGTACGCGATCTGGCTAAGTTCAAAGAACGCGCGGACATTATCGTCGCAAACCGCCTATCTGATGACATCACAGATGTTCGTGACAAAGTTTTTACTCGAGACGTGTTTGGTACAGACTAGGTATCTACCGCCCTGGTCGGCTATCGATTGCATTGAACGGATGCCTCTAGGCTTTGAACCGCACCGGGTTTGCCGGAGGCCATTTGGTTTGAGTTATGCGGCCATGGCCGGTTCGTCCAGCATGGCGTAGTAGCGTTCTTCAGCCTCGGCTGGCGGTATGTTTCCGATGGGCTCCAGAAGTCGTCGGTGGCTGAACCAGTCGACCCATTCCAGAGTGGCGAATTCCACCGCTTCGAAGTTCCTCCATGGTCCGCGCCGATGAATGACCTCGGCCTTGTAGAGACCGTTGATCGTTTCGGCGAGGGCATTGTCATAACTGTCGCCGACACTTCCGACAGACGGCTCGATGCCAGCTTCTGCCAGCCGCTCGGAATACCGGATGGACACGTATTGAACGCCCCTGTCCGAATGGTGCACGAGCCCGCCGCCATGAACGGGACGCCGATCATGAAGTGCCTGTTCAAGGGCATCGAGGACAAAGCTCGCATGTGCCGTCCGGCTCGCCCGCCAGCCAACGATGCGCCGGGCAAAGACGTCGATCACAAAGGCCACGTAGACGAAGCTCTGCCAGGTCGCGACATAGGTGAAGTCCGAGACCCACAGCCTGTTTTGGTGCTGGGGCTTTGAACTGGCGGTTTACCCGGTCAAGTGGGCTCGGGCCTGCCTTATCCGAGAATGTCGTGCGGACCGGCTTTCCCCGAATGATCCCCTGCAGGCTCATCGACCTCATAAGTCGAGCGACCGTGCAGCGGGCGATGGCGTAGCCTTCTCGCTGCAACTGCCGCCAGACTTTACGCACGCCGTAGAGCTGGAAGTTCTTGTTGAACACCCGGCGTATCTCGATCTTCAGGCCGATATCGCTGCGGGCGCGAACCGACAGGCGGTCCCTATCCAAGCGCTTGGCGACGTTCTCGTAGTAGGTTGATGGGGCAATCGGCAAAAGCCTGCAGATCGGCTCGACCCCGAACACGCTACGGTGTTCGTCAATGAACGAGATCATCGTTTGAAGGGGCGGTCGAGCTCCGCCATCGCGAAATAAGCAGACGCCTTGCGCAAAATCTCGTTGGCCTGACGAAGCTCGCGGTTCTCCCGCTCAAGAGCCTTCATCTTCTCGGCCGCGTCGCTCGGCAAGCCTGCTCGTTTGCCGCTGTTGACCTCGGTCTTCTTCACCCATTCATGGAGCGTGGCTGGCGAGCAACCGACCTTGCCCGCAATAGATGAAACGGCCGCCCACCGCGACGGGTGCTCTGCCTCGTGATCAAGCACCATACGAATGGCGCGTTGGCGGACTTCGGGTGAAAACTTGTTCGTTGTCTTGCTCATATCGGCTCCACTCCCTCAGAAGTTGGAGCCTCCGGCAAACCCGGTGCGGTTCAGTTCTTGCCACCATACTCCCCTGACTTTTACCCGATCGAGATGGCCTTCTCGAAGCTCAAGGCTCTGCTCAGATAGGGGGCGGCTAGGAGCATCGATGAACTCTGGTCCGTCGTCGCCAATTGTCTCCCCGCTTTCAAGCCAGAGGATTGGCGGCACTATTTCGAGGCAGCCGGACATAATCCGGATTAAGTCCAATCTGCTCTAGTAAACAGGTTGTAGCTATTTAGAGATACAAGTCGCCATAAATTCGTCAGTCACAAAGCGGTAAATCACACCTTGACGAGGGTCATCTTTGAGGGTGCCGTCGATATTACCTTCATATATCAGAGCAAGTCCCCCATGCATCGCGGCGATATCCGAATACCCTGCGGCTCCCTCCGTTAAATCGCAGCGTTTCCAACTTTCTGCATCATCAGTACTGATTGAAAGCATCAAATTGCGCCGATCTCTAATCGACTCATTATCAGGCCCTTTTTCAGTTTGCTCAGCACTTGCGGCGGGATAGGAAGCCACGATGCGATCACCATATTTGGTGAGTCCGGCTTGCACAAGCGGAGACAAAAAGGCTTTGTTTACTTCTATTGTCTCGTAATTATCGCCGAAATCAAAACTGGATGCGGACAGGCGAAAAGGATAGGAACTTCTATTCTTTATCGCAGTCCGTTTTGTAGGCCGCAATAAAGCCCAGACATGACCAGGCCGGATTTCCACTGCAGCCGTCTCGCCTCCGCGAAGCGGAGAATTACGCGTCGTTGCCGCCTTCCTCCAAGTTATACCGCCGTCACTTGACTTAAGTAACCAAGGATAGCCGGGGACTAGAAGGTCGCCATTGGACAATACAATTCCGTGACCAGGCCCAACCCGAACCATATCCGTTACAGGCGTAGAGATATCGACCAGTTCTGGCGAAGTCCATGTCGAGCCAAGATTGCTACTCTCAATCTTCCATATTTGGTTGGAAAAATAATAACCACAAGTTACGGGGGGCTGTTTCGTTGAGCATTTGGCTCCATTATATTCACCAGAACTTCTGGTGACGTTGAATAAAAGTATCAATTTTCCTTTCGTTTCCAGTAACGTTGGATTGCCTGCCAGAGCCATGTTAAAGGGTGATTGCAAAAAATTACTGTATCTAACTATCGATGTCTGCTCGTTCCAACTACGACCCCCGTCTACAGAGCGGCGCATCACAAGATCAATGTACCCCCAATCCATGCATTTTTTTGAGTTAAAATTTTCTTTCTTCGCAAGAGAAGGCTGGTCTGGATTGCTTTCGCTTGTTCCATGGCGCCTCTCTGCAACCGCTATAAGATTTACCCCAATAGAGACTAGGCTTGGAATCCTATAGCATTCTGAAAAATTTGACTTAAACAACCATTTCGGCGGATATTTTTCTTTTGCACACAGCGTATGTGGTAGAGCGGTGGAACCGATAATGATAAATAATAAGGAAAGAACCTTGTGAAGCGCATTGTATAATATTATTTTATTAATGTTAGGCATAACGTTAATCCCCGTAGCAAGCACTGAAAAAATCATTGAAAATTTTGCAAGAAATATGATGAGAGGGCATCGTTCGACCTATTGGTAAGAGAGGGGGGCGTATGAATCCGCTTGATCAATATTCGCAGGAATCTATAATTGGCGCAAATGACGTTAGTTATTTTTTGGGAAAATATCGTGTGTCTGGTCTCCAAACGGCTTGAGGATGCGAGTTCCCCTAGGATGGGGACCTGATCAAACTATTGCCGATATTGGCTGGTTCCTTGCTTATTCGGTTTTGACCGCAGGGAGGCTCTTGGTGAGCGATCTTTTCTGGCTTTCGGATGAGGCTTGGTCGGCAATCGAGTCTCATATTCCCAAGAACCAGCCGGGTGCTCCGCGCGTCGATGATCGGCGCATCATCTCGGGCATTCTCTATGTCCTGAAAGTCGGCTGCCGCTGGCGTGATGTCCCGGCTGAATACGGCCCTGCAAAGACAGTCTACAGCCGATATCACCGGGCACGCCGCCGTATCTGGCACCGTATTTTCGAGAAGATGGCTGCCAAGGGGCCGGTCCCGCATGAGCTATCTATCGATAGCACGCACATCAAAGCGCATCGCTCTGCACAAGGCTCAGAGGGGGGCTTGGGCACAAGCTATTGGTACGTCTCGCGGTGGACGAACAAGCAAAATCCATTGCTTGGCCGATGATCGCGGCAGACCGGTCGCCTTCAGCCTGACGCCGGGAAATGTCTCAGACATCAGAATGGCAATTCCTTTGCTGGAGATCGCTCGCCCCACAAAGCGTCTTCTCGCCGACAAGGTATATAATGCTGACAGCCTTCGAGACTGGCTAGGCAAGCCCGCATAAAGGCGATCATCCCATCATCGTAGGCATGAAAGAAATCTTACCCGCTGGATCAAGGCGCATACAAGCAGAGGAACGTCATTGAGCGCTTGTTCTGCAGGCTCAAAAACTGGCGGCGCATCGCCACAAGATACCACCGCCTTGCCACGAATTATCTCGCTGCTGTCGCTCTCGTTTCAGGCCGAATGCTGCAATGCATTTTGACGGCCGCCCAGTTCTCGGCCTTGTTCGAGGGACTGGATTGAAGCGCATCCATGCACCGATCGAGGCGCGTGTTCCAGAAAAGGCGGGATAGTCACCCCGATCAGTCGAATCAGGCTTTGGACAGAGACTCACCAAGTATATCGACCTCTATCGTCTTGCGGCCGAGTACGCGCTCCAGAATTGCGATTACGATCTTCCAGCTTCACTTCCGAAGTGCCAACAACCGGCTCGACAGAATCCGCCGCTGCAGTACCTGCATCATTCTACAGCTTGCGCCACCGGTAAACCAGATTGGGAGCAACGCCATGGCGGCGAGCGGTCTAAGATACAGTTTCGCTTGGCTCGAAAATCTGCTCGATGATCGGCAGCTTCTGCTCAATTGTCCACCGTCCACAGCAGACGTCACCCGTGATCATCTCGACGCGTTGATACTCGTTAGACATAAGTCTGTCCCCCAAGCTTATGCTTGAGCCCTCTTTTCGACTGTCCGGTCAAAATGAGAGGCATTTCATGCTGACAAAAAGACTGCTGGGAGTCCTCACAGCACAAGTCTAAACCATGCCTTATCAGGTCTGCCATCTTGACTGACAATGGTATCAATTTCTCCGATCAGTCGGGCAACCGCAACACCATATTCGACTGATGCGCTTTGACATAATCTACGAAGCAACTGGTACAAAGCACCGACTGACCAAACCGAATCACCCACCGGACCAATAGGCAAGTCGAGAGGATGCCCGCAGCTCAAGACGCTGAGCGCCTCACGCCCACGAATACATCTGCAAAATCCGTACAGCAGAGCCGGATGATTCATTCTAAATCCAATCCACCAGATACCTCAAGTGAACAACTAATCGCTGGAACAGTTGATCGGCATCTTCACCCTGTTCCCGTCCGCCCTTTTCGCGTTACAACGTCCAACGACGATTGTGGAGGAGCGGCGCGTGACGGCAGGTGATTTTTCGCGGGGGACGTTTGTCGGGCGCGTCTGGCGGCCGGATGTGCAGGGGCCGGCGGTGGTGGTGCTCAGGGATGGCAGGCTCTGCGACATCACCTCGAACGACGTTCCGACCATGCGGGACTTGTTGGAAAAGGACGATCCGGTCGCGATTTCGCGCGCCGCCCCCTGCGAATCGCTCGGCACGCTCGATGCCGTGCTGGAGGCGTCCGTCGAGGGCGCCGGGAATTTCTCGCGCCTGCATCTGCTGGCCCCCTGTGATCTGCAGGCCGTGAAAGCCTGCGGCGTGACCTTTGCCCGCTCGATGATCGAACGCGTGATCGAGGAGAAGGCGGCCGGCAATCCGGCGCTGGCGGAAAAGGCGCGCGGGCGCGTCACCGCGATCATCGGTGACAGCCTGCGCGATCTGAAGGCGGGTTCCGAAGCGGCCGCCAAGGTCAAGGCGGCGCTGATCGAGGAGGGCGTCTGGTCGCAATATCTCGAAGTCGGCATCGGGCCGGATGCAGAAGTGTTCACCAAGGCACCGGTGCTGTCGTCGGTCGGCTGGGGCGCGTCGGTCGGGCTGCACCCGGTTTCCAGGTGGAACAATCCGGAGCCGGAAATCGTGCTGGCCGTGGATAGCGCAGGCCGCGTCAAGGGCGCGACGCTCGGCAACGACGTCAACCTGCGCGATGTCGAGGGGCGCTCGGCGCTGCTGCTCGGCAAGGCGAAGGACAACAATGCCTCCTCCGCCATCGGCCCGTTCATCCGGCTGTTCGACGAGACCTATTCGATCGACGATGTGCGCAAGGCCGATCTCGATTTGATGATCGAGGGGGAGGACGGCTTCGTGCTGAAGGGCCGCAGCGCGATGCGTGAGATCAGCCGAGACCCGCTCGATCTCGTCGCGCAGACCATCGGTAAGCATCATCAGTATCCTGACGGGTTCATGCTGTTCATGGGCACGCTGTTTGCGCCGGTCGAGGATCGCGATGCGCCGGGGCAGGGTTTTACCCACAAGACGGGCGACCGGGTGGTGATCTCCAATGCGGAACTGGGCGCGCTTGCCAATACGGTGCGCCTCTCCACCGAATGCCCGCCCTGGACCTTCGGCATCGCCGCGCTGATGCGCAATCTCTCCTCGCGCGGGCTGGTTTGACATGGCCGAGGGCGGGCTGGACGAGACGAGCCGCAAGATCCTGCGCCTCCTGCAAACGGAGCCGGAGCTGACGGTTGCCGAGATTGGCGAGCGCGTGGGCTTGAGCCATACGCCGTGCTGGCGGCGAATCAAGGAGATGGAGAAACAGGGCATCATCCGCGGCCGCATCATCGCCATCGAGCCGAAGCTCGTCGGGTACGAGGTTTCGGTCTTCTGTTTCGTGCGGCTGAAGCAGCATGACGAGGCGACGCTCCTGGAGTTCGAGAAGGCGGTGAAGAACATGCCGGAAGTCGTGCAGTGTTATTCCATGACCGGCGACCACGACTATGTGCTGCGCGTGCTGACAAGCAGTGTGCGGCAATACGAGGAAATCCTGAAGAAGGCGCTGCTGCGTCTTCCCGGCGTCGGTTTCGTCAATTCCAGCTTCGCGCTCGACGAACTCAAGAACACGCACCGGGTTCCGATCTGACGCCGCAGTAGGATGGCGTTGCATTTGCCGGCCGGTTTTGCGGATGCCATCCCTAAATCGTGATGTTGCAAGGGGAAAATAAGGACCCGCTCCTCCCAATCTCTGCGTAAGCTCCTACATAGGAAGGATGGCTTTCGTGGAGGAGGGCCATCGAGGAGGAAGTCATGCTGAAGCAGAGCTTTTCTCTCGAGGACAAGTATACGGCGGAAAGTGGGAGGATCTTCCTTTCCGGCATTCAGGCGCTGGTGCGCCTGCCGATTGTTCAGATGCGGCGCGATCGCGCCGCGGGCCTGAACACCGCCGCATTCATCTCGGGTTATCGCGGATCGCCGCTTGGCGGCTACGACCAGCAGCTGGCGAAAGCCGGAAAACACCTGGCGGCGCACGACATCGTGTTCCGGCCCGGTGTCAACGAGGATCTCGCCGCCACCGCCGTCTGGGGCACCCAGCAGCTGCACCTGTCGCCCGGCGCGCGTTACGACGGCGTCGCCGGCTATTGGTACGGCAAGGGGCCGGGCGTGGACCGCTGCGGCGACGTGCTGAAACACGCCAACGCCGCCGGCACCTCGAAACATGGCGGCGTGCTCTGTTTTGCCGGCGACGACCATTCGGCGAAATCGTCCTCCATCCCGCACCAGTCCGACCACGCCTTCATGTCGGCGGTCATTCCGGTGCTCTATCCCTCTTCCATCCACGAATTCGTCGAATATGGCCTGCTCGGCACGGCCATGTCGCGCTATTCGGGCTGCTGGGTCGGCATGAAGTTCATTTCCGACACGGTCGAGACGACCGCCTCGGTGGACCTTGCCGGCGAGCGCCGCCAGTTCGTCATTCCCCAGGATTTCGAGTTGCCGCCGGGCGGCCTCGATCTGCGCTGGCCCGATCCGCCGCTGCCGCAGGATGAGCGTCTCCAGACCTACAAGGGGTATGCGGCCATCGCCTTTGCCCGCGCCAACAAGGTGGACGAGGTGACGCATGACGTGCCGCGCGCCCGCTTCGGCATCATCGCCTCGGGCAAGGCCTATGAGGATGTGCTGCAGGCGCTGAAGGAGCTGTCGCTCGGCCCGGCGGAGATGGCCGAGATCGGCATGCGCATCTACAAGGTCCGCATGCCTTGGCCGCTGGAGCCGGAAGGCGTGCGCGAGTTCTCGCGAGGGTTGGAAGAAGTGCTCGTCGTCGAGGAACGGCGCGAGATCATCGAAAACCAGATCAAGCAGCAGCTCTTCAACTGGCACCATGGCGAGCGGCCGCGCATCATCGGCAAGTTCGACCATGACGACCACGCGTTCCTGCCGCTATCGCAGGCGCTGACGGTCGGCATGGTGGCGCGGGCGATTGCCGCGCGGCTCCTGCATTTCGAATTCGATGCTGGGCTGAAGAAGGTCATCGCCGATGAGCTCGCTTACCTTCTTGAGCGCGAAAAAATTCGCAAGACGCATGCCGCGCCCATCGAGCGCGTGCCGTATTTCTGCTCCGGCTGTCCGCACAACACCTCCACCAAGGTGCCTGAGGGCAGTCGCGCGACGGCCGGTATCGGCTGTCACTACATGGTGCAGTGGATGGACCGCGATACCGCGACCTTCACCCATATGGGCGCAGAGGGCGTGCCGTGGTCGGGCATCGCGCCCTTCACCGACGAGAAGCACATCTTCGTCAATCTCGGCGACGGCACCTATTACCATTCCGGCATTCTGGCGATCCGCCAGTCGGTCGCCGCCCGCGTCAACATCACCTACAAAATCCTCTATAACGATGCGGTGGCGATGACCGGCGGCCAGGCCGTCGACGGGCCGATCAGCCCCGAGGCGGTGACGCGCCAGCTCTTCGATGAGGGCGTCGCGCCGATCTATCTCGTCTCCGACCACCCGGAAGCCTATTCGTCCTCCACGCTCGCCCCCGGCACCATCGTACGCCACCGCGACGAGCTGGACCGGGTGATGCGCGACATCAGAGAGGCGCCCGGCTGTTCGGCCATCGTCTATGTGCAGACCTGTGCCGCCGAAAAGCGCCGCCGTCGCTCGCGCGGCCTGATGGAGGACCCGCCGGTCCGCCTTATGATCAATCCCGCCGTCTGCGAGGGCTGCGGCGACTGTTCCACCCAGTCGAACTGCGTTTCCGTCGAGCCGCTCGACACGGAACTCGGCCGCAAGCGCAAGATCAACCAGTCGACCTGCAACAAGGACTATTCCTGCCTCAAGGGCTTCTGCCCGTCCTTCGTGACGGTGGAGGGCGGCCGGCTGCGCAAGGCGGCGCGCTCGAACCCGGACATATCAGGCATCCCGGACCCGGATATCGTGAAGATCGGTGACCGGTCCTACAACATCGCCATCGCCGGCATCGGCGGCACGGGTATTCTCACCATCAGCGCCATCCTCGGCATGGCTGCCCATCTCGATGGCAAGTCGCCGATGATTTTGGACATGGCCGGCCTCGCCCAGAAGGGCGGTGCCGTCATGAGCCACCTGCGTATCGGCCTGCACGACCAGGACGTCTCCTCGCCGCGCATCATCACCGGCGGTGCGGACCTCTTGATCGCCGCCGACGATGTGGTCGCCTCCTCGAAGGATGCGGTGACGCTCTGCGACCACCACCGCACGACGGGCGTGATCAACACGCGGCTGACCCCGGTCGCCGATTTCGTGCGCAAGCGCGATTTCGATTTCCGCCGCCGCGATGTGGAGAGCACGGTGCGCGCGGCGCTGCGTGAGGCGTCCACTCTGCTCGACTTCACGACGGTTGCCGAAAAGGTTGCCGGCAATGCCATGGCAACCAACATCCTGATGACCGGTTACGCCTGGCAGAAGGGGCTGATCCCGCTGACCCGCCAGTCGATCGAGCAGGCGATCGCACTGAACGGCGTGGCCGTCGACGCCACGCTCTCCGCCTTCAGCTGGGGCCGCCTCATCGCCGCCGATCCCGCCCGCGCCGAGCGCCTGCTGCATCCCGGCAAGCCAGTCGCGACGCTGGAAACGATGCCGACGACGGATCTGATCGCGCACCGCGCAAAGTACCTGACGGCCTATCAGAATGCGGCGCTGTCCCGCCGCTACAGGGCGCTGGTGGAGCGGGTGCGGGACGCGGAAAAGGCGCTCAGCCCGGATGATCGCCTGTTGCGCACGGTGGCGCATGTCTATGCCCAGCTCTTGGCCTACAAGGACGAATACGAGGTCGCCCGGCTCTTCACCGACCCCGCCTTCAAGGCCGGTCTCGCCGAGCAGTTTGACGGCAACTACAAGATCGCCTTCAATCTCGCCCCACCCTTCCTGAAGGGCGAGGATGCCAATGGCCGGCCGCGCAAGCGCCGCTTCGGCCGCTGGATGCTGCCGGCCTTCGGTGTGTTGGCAAGCCTCAAGGGCCTGCGCGGCACGGCCTTCGATCCGTTCGGCCGCACCGCCGAGCGCCGCATGGAGCGCCAGCTCATCGCCGACTACGAGGCCTTGGTCGCGCATGTGCTGCAAGGTCTTCGCCGCGACAATCTCGACGCCGCCGTTACACTGCTTTCGCTTTACGGCGAGATCAGGGGCTACGGCCCCGTGAAGGAAGAGGCGGCAAAGCGCGTGAAGGCGCGCGAGGCCGAAAAGCGAGCGGCTTTCGACAGGACGGAAGAAAAGGAAAAGGCAATCGCCTGACGATTGCGAGGGGAGGACGGACATGTACGACGCAGGCATGAGCTTCGGGCTCGGAGAGGATATCGAGGCGCTCAGGGAAAGCGTGCGGCGGTTCGCGACGGACCGCATCGCGCCGCAGGCCGCCGAAATCGACCGGAGCAACAATTTCCCCATGCCGCTCTGGCGCGAAATGGGCGATCTCGGCCTGCTCGGCATCACCGCCCCCGAAGGGTTCGGCGGTTCCGGCATGGGCTATCTCGCCCATTGCGTGGCGATGGAGGAGATCAGCCGCGCCTCGGCCTCGGTGGGCCTGAGCTACGGCGCCCATTCCAATCTGTGCGTCAACCAGCTCGTGCGCAACGCATCGCCTGCCCAGCGTGAAAAATACCTGCCGAAGCTGATTTCCGGCGAACATGTCGGCGCGCTCGCCATGTCCGAGCCGGGGGCGGGCTCCGACGTCGTGTCGATGAAGCTGCGCGCCGACAAACGCGGCGATCGCTATGTGCTGAACGGCAACAAGATGTGGATCACCAACGGGCCGGATGCGGATGTGCTGGTGGTCTACGCCAAGACCGACCCGGATGCAGGCCCGCGCGGCATCACCGCCTTTCTCATCGAGAAGGGCTTCAAGGGCTTTTCGACCGCCCAGAAACTCGACAAGCTCGGCATGCGCGGTTCCAACACCGGTGAACTGGTCTTCACCGATTGCGAGGTGCCGGAGGAGAACGTGATGGGCACCGTCGGGCGCGGCGTCAACGTGCTGATGTCCGGCCTCGACTACGAGCGTGTCGTGCTCTCGGGCGGCCCGCTCGGCATCATGGCGGCCTGCCTCGATGTGGTCGTGCCCTATATCCATGAGCGCAGGCAGTTCGACCGGCCGATCGGCGAGTTCCAGCTGATGCAGGGCAAGGTCGCCGACATGTATGTCGCGCTGAACGCCTGCCGCGCTTACGTCTATGCCGTTGCCACCGCCTGCGACCGTGGCGAGACGACCCGCAAGGATGCCGCCGGCTGCATTCTCTATTCCGCCGAGATGGCGACGAAGCTGGCGCTCGAGGCCATCCAGTCGCTCGGCGGCAACGGTTATATCAACGACTACCCGACCGGCCGCCTGCTGCGCGACGCCAAACTCTACGAGATCGGCGCCGGCACCTCCGAAATCCGCCGCATGCTCATCGGCCGCGAAATCTTCCAGGAGACGCTGTGATGCCGGTCCTCCCCTCGGCCGTGAACACCCGCAGCGAGACCTTCGAGACCAATCGCAAGGCGATGCTCGATGCGCTGAAACTGGTCGAGGAGGCCGCCAGTCTCGCCATGGATGGGGGCGGGGCGAAGGCGCGGGAACGCCATGTTGCGCGGGGAAAACTGCTGCCGCGTGACCGCGTCGCGCAATTGCTCGACCCCGGCTCGCCCTTCCTCGAAATCGGCCTCACCGCCGGCCACGGCCTCTATGACGGCGCCTCGCCCTCCGGTGGCATGATCGCGGGCATTGGCCGCGTCTCGGGTCGCGAATGCATGATCGTTTGCAATGATGCGACGGTGAAGGGCGGCACCTATTATCCGATCACCGTGAAGAAGCATTTGCGCGCGCAGGAAGTCGCGGCGGAGAACCGGCTGCCCTGCATCTACCTCGTCGATTCCGGCGGCGCCAACCTGCCGAACCAGGACGAGGTCTTTCCCGATCGCGATCATTTCGGCCGCATTTTCTACAATCAGGCGCAGATGTCTGCGTCAGGCATCCCGCAGGTCGCCGTCGTCATGGGCAGCTGCACGGCAGGTGGCGCCTATGTGCCTGCCATGAGCGACGAGACCGTCATCGTCGAAAATCAAGGCACCATCTTCCTCGCCGGCCCACCGTTGGTGAAGGCCGCGACGGGCGAGATCGTCACGGCCGAAGACCTGGGTGGCGGCGATGTGCACACCCGCCTTTCCGGCGTTGCCGATCATCTCGCCCGCGACGACCGTCATGCATTGGGTATCGCCCGCCAGATCGCCGCCAACCTCAATACGCGTAAGCCAGAGGTTACGAAATCGGGTGCGGGCGATGCGCCGCTCTATGATCCCGAAGAACTGCTGGGCATCGTGCCGGCCGATACGCGCACCCCCTATGACGTGCGCGAGGTGATCGCCCGCGTGGTCGACGGCTCGCGTTTCGACGAGTTCAAGGCGCGCTTCGGCACGACGCTGGTCTGCGGCTTCGCGGCCCTGCATGGCTTGCCTGTCGGTATCATCGCCAACAATGGCGTGCTGTTTTCCGAGGCGGCGCTGAAGGGCGCGCATTTCATCGAGCTCTGCGCCCAGCGCGGCATACCGCTCGTCTTCCTGCAGAACATCACCGGCTTCATGGTCGGCCGCAAATACGAGGCGGAAGGCATCGCCAAGAATGGTGCGAAGTTGGTGACCGCTGTCGCTACCGCCAATGTGCCCAAGCTGACGGTGCTGATCGGCGGCTCCTATGGTGCCGGCAACTACGGCATGTGCGGCCGGGCCTATTCGCCGCGTTTCCTCTGGACCTGGCCGAACAGCCGCATCGCCGTGATGGGCGGCGAGCAGGCGGCCGGGGTACTCGCGACCGTCAAGCGCGAGGGCATCGAGCGCACGGGCGGCAGCTGGAGCGGCGAGGAGGAGGCCGCCTTCAAGCAGCCGACCATCGACATGTTCGCCCGCCAGAGTCATCCCCTTTACGCTTCGGCGCGGCTCTGGGACGACGGCATCGTCGATCCGCGCAAGACGCGTGATGTGCTGGCGCTATCGCTTTCGGCGGCGCTCAATGCACCCATCGAGCCCACCCGTTTCGGCATCTTCAGGATGTAGAGGAGGCAATGTCATGAACCGCGAAACCATCAATGCCAAGAACGCACCCGCCCCGCGTGGCGGCTATTCGCAGGCCGTGAAGCTTACGGATTTTAAGACGTTGCTGTTCATCAGCGGCCAAATCCCGGTGTCCGGCGATGACACGGTGCCGGAGAGTTTCGAGGACCAGGCACGGCTCGTCTGGCGCAATATCGATGCGCAGCTGAAGGCGGCCGGCATGTCGAAGGCCGATCTCGTCAAGGTCACGACTTTCCTCGCCGACCGGCATCACACCATGGCCAATCGCGAGATCCGCAGCGAGTATCTCGGCGCCGTCGCACCGGCGATGAGCGTCGTCATCGCCGCGATCTTCGACGAGAAATGGATGCTCGAAGTCGAGGCCATCGCAGCGCAATGAGAAGCGGAGCCGGGATGTTCAGGAAAATCCTCATCGCCAACCGCGGCGAAATCGCCTGCCGCGTTATCCGCACTGCAAGGCGCATGGGCGTGGCGACGGTCGCCGTCTATTCCGACGCCGACCGTGACGCGCTGCATGTCGAGACGGCCGACGAGGCGATCCGCATCGGCCCGGCGGAAGCGGCGAAAAGCTACCTGAACGTTGCCGCGATCATCGAGGCGGCCAAGGCGAGCGGCGCGCAGGCGGTGCATCCCGGCTACGGCTTCCTCTCGGAAAACCCCGATTTCGTCGAGGCGGTGGAGGCCGCCGGTCTCGTCTTCATCGGCCCCTCGGCCAATGCCATCCGCGCCATGGGCCTGAAGGATGCCGCCAAGGCGCTGATGGAAAAGGCGGGTGTGCCCGTTGTGCCCGGCTATCACGGTAAAAAGCAGGACGACGCATTCCTGGCCGGCGAGGCCGCGGCGATCGGCTTTCCCGTGCTGATCAAGGCGCGTGCCGGCGGTGGAGGCAAGGGCATGCGGCGGGTGGACGATCCCGCCGATTTCGCCGCTGCCCTGGAAAGCGCCCGTCGCGAGGGCGAGAGCGCCTTCGGCGACGGCCGCGTGCTCGTCGAAAAATACATGGCCAAACCTCGCCATATCGAAGTGCAGGTCTTTGGCGACGGGCATCGCAATGTCGTGCATCTCTTCGAGCGCGACTGCTCGCTGCAACGCCGCCATCAGAAGGTCATCGAGGAAGCGCCGGCGCCCGGCATGACGGCGGAAATGCGCGCGGCCATGGGGCAGGCAGCGGTGCGTGCGGCTGCGGCCATCGGCTATAGCGGCGCGGGCACGGTGGAATTCATCGCCGATGTCTCCGAGGGGCTTCGGCAGGACCGCTTCTACTTCATGGAAATGAACACGCGGCTCCAGGTCGAGCATCCCGTGACGGAGGCGATCACCGGCCTCGACCTCGTGGAATGGCAGTTGCGTGTCGCAGCCGGCGAACCCTTGCCGAAGCGGCAGGAGGAGCTGACTATTGATGGCTGGGCCTTCGAGGCGCGGCTCTATGCGGAAAATCCGGCGCGTGATTTCCTTCCCGCCATTGGCCGCCTGACGGTTTTCGATGTGCCGGACGGTGCCCGCATCGATTCCGGCGTGCGGGCCGGCGATAACATCACGCCCTTCTACGATCCGATGATCGCCAAGGTCATCACCCACGGCCGCAGCCGCGCGGAGGCGCTTTCTAGGCTGGAGACGGCGCTGGAACAATGCCGCGTCGGCGGGCTGACGACCAATGCCGGCTTTCTCGTGCGCCTCTGCCGCCATCCGGCCTTTGCCGTCGGCGATGTCGATACCGGCCTGATCGGTCGGGCCGGCGAGACCCTGCTGGCTGATCCGCAAGCGCCCGAAGAGGTCTTTGCGCTCGCCGCTCTTTCGGTACTGGGCTTTCTGAAGGCCGCAGCCGATCCGGATCCTTGGGGGAAAATCCGCGGTTTCCGCCTCTGGGGTGCGCCGGTGCAGACCGTTTTTCTCGACCATGGCGGCGCGGAACATGCGCTGCGCGTGACGATGCTCGCGCCGGATCGCTTCTGCGTCGAGCACAATGACATCGAGACGGAGCTGCGCGTGCAATCGGCGGACGGCCGTTCGGTCCGGGCCGATTTCGAGGGGCATGTGTTTTCGGCAACGGTTCACCGGGAGGGGCGCGACATCGCCGTCTTCTTTGGCGGTCACGGCCATGCCTTCGCGCTTGCTGAAGAGGCGGGCCATCATGACGAGGCGGCGTCCGGCGGCGACCGGCTTGTCGCGCCGATGCCCGGACTGGTGCGCATCGTCTCGGCCGCGCCGGGTGCGCGCGTTGCCAAGGGTGACGCACTGGTCACCATGGAGGCGATGAAGATGGAACTGGTGCTGGCCGCACCGCGCGATGGCGTGGTGGCCACGCTTCCCGTGGCGGTGGGCGATCAGGTGGCGGAAGGGGCGCTGCTTCTGTCGCTCGAGCCCGAGGAGGCGGCATGAGCGGACGCATCGAGATTGTCGAAATGGCCGCCCGCGACGGGCTGCAGAACGAGAAGGCGATCATCGCGTCCGCCGACAAGATCGCGCTGATCGACCGGTTGTCCGACTGCGGTTTCCAGCGCATCGAGGCGACGAGCTTTGTCAGCCCCAAATGGGTGCCGCAACTGGCCGATGGCGCGGCGGTCATGGCCGGTATCAAGCGCCGGCCCGGCATTTCCTATGCGGCTCTGGTGCCCAATATGAAGGGATACGAGGCGGCGAAGGCGGCCGGTGTCAATGAGGTCGCCGTCTTCCTCTCGGCGTCCGAAGGCTTTTCCCGCGCCAATCTCAATTGCTCGATTGCCGAAAGCATCGAGCGCGCCCGGCCGGTGGCGGAAGCGGCGAGGGCGGACGGCATCCTGCTTCGCGGTTATGTCAGCTGCGTCGTGCAATGCCCCTATGACGGGCCGGTGGAGCCCTGCGCGGTGGCGCGCGTAACGAGCCAATTGCTGCGCCTCGGCTGCCATGAGGTGAGCCTTGGCGACACGGTCGGCCGCGCCCGCCCGTCCGAAGTCGCAGCCATGCTGGATGTCGTGCTCGCCGTCGCCTTCCCGGAAAACCTTGCCGGCCATTTCCACGATACGAACGGGCTGGCGCTCGACAATATCCGCGTGGCGCTCGATCATGGGCTGACGGTCTTCGACGCCTCCGTTGGCGGCCTCGGCGGCTGCCCCTATGCGCCGGGCGCACGCGGCAATGTCGATACGCTCGCCGTCGCTGACATGCTGGCGGCGGAGGGTTATGACACCGGGCTTGACCGCGAGAAGTTGGCCGCGGCCGCGGCCTTCGCGCGGCGCATCACCGGCAAGGCTGATATCCGCAAGAGCGCGTAACGGAGGGAGAACCATGCATTTCGAAACCATCTCCGTATCCGTCGATCGTCGCGGCGTGGCGGCCCTGACGCTCCGCCGCCATGCGCAGCACAATGCGCTGTCGGGTCTGATGATCCGCGAACTCACGACCGTGGCCGGCCTGCTCGGCGAGGACAAGGCGGTGCGCGCCGTCGTGCTGACGGGCGAGGGAGAGAGTTTTTGCGCCGGCGGTGATCTCAACTGGATGAAGGAGCAGATCGCCGCAAGCCGCGAGGCGCGCATCGCCGAGGCACGCCGCCTCGCCTTGATGCTGAAGGCGCTGCGCGACCTGCCCAAGCCGCTGATCGCCCGCGTCAACGGCCAGGCCTATGGCGGTGGCGTTGGCCTGATCAGTGTCTGCGATGCGGCGATCGCCGCGGAGGGCGCGCGCTTTGGCTTGACGGAAACCCGGCTCGGCCTCATCCCGGCGACGATCAGCCCCTATGTCGCCGCCCGCATCGGCCCCGCCGCCTTTCTGCGCTTTGCGACATCCGCGCGGCTGTTCGATGCACCGTTAGCCCGCGACATCGGTCTCGTCAGCGGCGTCGTCGCACCCGAGGCGCTGAACGAGGCGGTAGAGGCGGAGATCAAGCCCTATTTCGCAACGTCGCCGGAGGCCGTCGCGGCGACGAAGGCGCTGGCCCACGCGCTCGCTTCGCCGATCGACGATGCCGTGATCGAGATGACGCTGACGCGGCTTGCCGATACCTGGGAGACGCCGGAAGCAGCAGAAGGAATCGCCGCCTTCCTGGAAAAACGCAAGGCGAACTGGGTGCCTGCCGATACGGTGAAGTAAGGGCGGTATTGATAAGCCCCTGACCCTAATCCTATCCCCGCAGGCGGGGAGAGGGGACGTGCCCCATCGCGATGTTAAATAGTCAGGAAAACGTTACGGCGTGTTCCTTCTCTCCGCTTGCGGGGAGAAGGTGCCGGCAGGCGGATGAGGGGCAGCCTACCTCCGCTATTCGATAAACACCCGAACACTCGCCGCCCGCCCGGCCGCATCGATCACCGTCAGCGTCGAGAAACCGGCGCCTTCCGGCATCCATTGCGTCGTGCGCCGGCGCGAGGCCTCGGGCAGCACTTTGCCGTTGGCGAGCCAGCGGAAGGGCGCGCGGCCGCCCTGGAGTTTCAGGACGAGGGGTGAGATGTCGGTGCCCTTTGTCGCGCCGAGCTCGACGGAGGCGCCTTCCGGCGGATAGACGATCTGCGGTGCGGGCTCGCGGGAAACCACCGTCACCAGCCCGTTCGCTGTCGTCGAAAAGCGGCGGAGACTTGCCGGCAATTCGGATTGTGCGATGCGCAGTGCTCCGGCCGGGGCACGCGGAAGCGCGGTGATGGCCACGCCGGAGCGTGAAAAAGCTTCGAAAAGGATGGGGGCCGCGGCGCCGTAGCCGGTCAGGCCGGGCACCGCGCCATTGTCGGCGCGGCCGACCCAGACGCCCAGCACATGGCGGCCGTCATAGCCGACCGACCAGGCGTCACGGTAGCCGTAGCTCGTGCCGGTCTTGTAGGCGATGCCGAGGCGGCGGCTGCCGGTCGGTGGGGTGACGCCGGAGAGGACGTCGGAAACCTGCCAGACGGCGACGGGATCGAGCAGCGGATCACCAACGATCACCTTGGCATCGCCTGTGATGCCATCACCGAGCTGCACCGGCATGCCGCGATTGGCGAGCGCCGCATAGAGCTGGGTCAGGTCGCGAAGCGTGATGCCGAGGCCGCCGAGGCCGATGGCGAGGCCCGGCGTTTCGCCCGGTGGCAGTTCGGGGCGCACTTCGGCGCGACGGAAGCGCACCATCATCCGCGTCGGGCCGACGGCTTCGAGCAGGCGCACCGCGGGCACGTTGAGCGACAATTGCAGCGCCTTGCGCACGCTGATATCGCCCTGATAGGTCATGTCGAAATTGCGCGGGCGATAGCCGGAGAAATCGGCGGGGCGGTCCTCGACAATGGTTTCCTGCGCAACAAGACCCTCTTCGAAGGCAAGGCCGTAGATGAAGGGCTTCAGCGCCGAGCCGGGCGAGCGGCGGATGCGCGTCATGTCGATCCAGCCGGCGCGGCTGCCGTCGAAATAATCCGCCGAACCGACTTCGCCGAGGATTTCGCCGGTGCGGGCATCGGCCATCACCATGGCGATGGAAATCTTCGGGCCGAGCCGCTCGGCCGCCTCGCGGGCGACGGTTTCGAGGCCGTCCTGCACCGTGCGGTCGAGTGAGGTCTCGTGCTTGATCGCCTTCGGGTCCTTGCGCAGCGCCAGTTCCGAGAGATGCGCGGCGTAGGAGGGGAGCTGCCGGCGGCGGTCCGGCACGGCTTCCAGGCCGGCGCGTTCGGCCTCGCCCTCGCCGATGATGTCAGAGACGGCAAGGCGGGTCAGCACGCGTTCGCGGGCCTTTTCCGCGACGTCGCGATGGCGGTCCGGCCGGCGTTTTTCCGGCAGCTGCGGCAGGGCGACGAGCAGGGCGGCCTCGGCCACCGAAAGCCGCTTCGGCTCCTTGCCGAACCAGGCGAGGCTTGCGGCGCGCACGCCCTCCAGATTGCCGCCATAGGGGGCGAGCGTCAGGTAGAGATCGAGGATTTGCGCCTTGGAAAGCCGGCGCTCGAGCTGGATGGCGCGGGCCATCTGGCGCAGCTTAGCCGTCATGGAGCGGCTTTCGCGCGGCTCGATCAGGCGCGCGACCTGCATGGAGAGCGTGGACGCACCCGAGACGATGCGGCCATTGCCGATGAACTGGCCGGCGGCACGCAGCAGCGCCCAGGGGTCGATGCCGCCGTGCTCGTTGAAGCGCCGGTCCTCATAGGCCACCAGCATGCGCAGGAACTGCGGGTCGACATCGGCGGCCGTGGTCTTCAGCCGCCAGTGTCCTTCCGGGGTCGCGAAGGCGCGCAGCAGGCGGCCGTCGCGGTCGAGCACTTCCTTGGAGACGGTTTCCGCCACCGCGATCGGTGGCGGATAGGCACGGTCGGCATAATCGAGCCCGAAGGCGAGGGCGGCAATCGCTGCCGCCCCGCCGAGGGAACCGATCAGAAGTTTGCGCCACAGCGCCATCACCAGAACCCCTTATTCGGCCTTGACGACCTGCATGCGGCCGGTCGCCGTGCGGGCGGAGTATTGCGGACGATACATGTCCTCCACCTGGGCGGCCGGCAGGTCATAGGTGCCGGGGGTCACGGCGCGCACGACATAGGCGAGCGTCACGTCGCGGTTGTCGCCTTCGCTGCGGTTGAAGGCCGCGACGAAGCGGTCGTAGCGGAACTCCGTATGCGCCGCTTCCGTCTCGCCGAGCCAGTCGAAATTGGCGAGCTTCGCGCTATCGACGAGGCTCGGATTGTCGATTTCGAAGCCGGCGGGCAGGAGGTCGGTGATGATGATGCGCGAGGCCCAGTTGTTGTGCTCTGTCACCTTCAGCACCACGACGTAGCGCTCGTTCTGTTGGGCCTCCGTGACATTCGCCTCCTCGCCGTCGAGCGTGTAGTAGGTGCGCTCGATGGCAAAGCCGTCTCCGCCGGCCGGCAGCGGATCGATGGGCGCCGCGACCGTGGTGAGCACGGCGGACACCGGCTCGCTGGTGCGGTTGGCGATGGTCAGCGGGTTCTCCAGCAGGGACTTGCCCGTCATCTGCGCGGCATAGCCGCCGTCGCGGGCTGCGCCGTTGATCTCCAGCTTCAGGTCCTTGTCGGCATCCTTCACGGAGCGGGCGGCGAGCAGCATCCAAGTCTGTTCCTGCGTGCTGGTCCAGCGCTTGTTCTCCCATTGCTTGGCAACAAGCTTGGAAAGCTCCGGAATGATGCCCGGAACCGGCCGTGCCTCGGCGGCAAGCGCCAGGATCGCCGCACCGTCACGCAGCGACGAGCCGTAGTCGGTGCGCGCGAGGCTGGCGGTCATGACGCTGTCGCGGGAGAGGCCGAGCGCATTTTCGAAGATGGTCGTCGCACGCTGGGCATCGCCATAGAGGCCGAGGGCCGCGGCGAGGTGCGCACGGGCGAGCGGCGAGGAGAACTCCGACAGTTTCGTGTCGGCATAGTAGCGCAGGTCGCTGATCGCGGCCTTGCGGTTGCGGGCCAGCACATAGAGCGCATAGGCGATCTCGTTGCCCTGGGTGGAGACGTTGACATCATAGGAGATGGAGTTCTGCAGGTTGGAAAGCGCCTGCAGCATCGCCTGTTCCGGCACGTCGAACTTCTGTTCGCGGGCGCGGGTCAGGAAGTCGGTGACGAAGGCATCGAGCCAGAGATCGCCGTAACCCGGCGACCACAGGCCGAAGCTGCCCGAGGACGACTGGTTGGCCAGCACGCGGTAGATGGCATCCTGCACGCGCTTCTGCGTTTCCGTGTCTTCCGGCAGGCCGGACTGCTTGGAAAGCTCGCTGAGGTAAAGCAGCGGCAGGGCGCGGCTCGAGGTCTGCTCCGTGCAGCCATAGGGGTAGCGATCGAGCGCCATCAGCAGCGCCGGAATGTCGAAGGCGGCGGCCCGCGACACGCTGAGGCTGACGGAGGCGCCGGCCAACTGGCTGTCGGCGAGCAGCTGGTCGTCGATCGTCAGGCTGCCATTGGCGGCGATTTCGAGCGGCCGGCGCGTGGTGATCGGCATGGCGGCCGGGCGCACCGGCACGTTAAGCGCCTGTTCGAGCGACATACCGTTGCCGTTGGAGAGCTTGAGCGAGATGAGACCATCGCCGATCTCGCCGCCGATCAGCGGCAGGGTCAGCGCGGTCTTGCCGCCGGCTTCGAGCTTCACCGTCTGGCTCGCACCGGTCTGTTCGACCATCACGGAGGCATTGTGGGTGATCTCCAGCGTGTAGTCACCGGCCGGCGCATCCGTGTTGGCGATGTCGAGGCGCAGGTCCGAACGGTCCCCGGGCGCCAGGAACTTCGGCAGGCTTGCGGTCACGACGACAGGATCGCGGATGACGACGTCTTTCGAGGCGCTGCCGACACCGGTCTTGGTCCAGGCGACGGCCATGACGCGGGCGGTGCCGTTGAACTGCGGGATGTCGAAGCGCACCTTGGCATTGCCGTCGGCATCAAGCTTCACCGGACCGGCGAAGAAGGCAACGAGCTTTTCCTTCGGCGGATCGCCCTGAAGGGCGCCTTCGCCGCCGTCACCGCCGGTGCGCAGCCGTCCGGTCGTGCCGAGCGAACCATCGATCAGGCGGCCGTAGAGGTCGCGGATTTCCATGCCGAGGCGGCGCTGACCGAAATACCAGGTGGCCGGGTCAGGCGCTTCATAGCGGGTGAGGTTGAGGATGCCGACATCGACGGCGGCAACCGTGATGTAGGCCTCTTCGCCAACACCGGCGCCGGCGACCTTCAGCGAAATGTCGAGCGGTTGGCGCGGAAGAGTCTTTTCCGGCAGGTCGAGCGAGAGGTTCAGCTTGCGATCCGCTGGATCGACCTTCAGCCAGGTGATGCCGATGGCGCGCATCGGCATGCGGCTTTCCTGGTCGGAGCCGGGGCGAAAGAGCGTCGCGGTCACATAGGAGCCGGGACCCCATTCCTTGGTGACGGGGATGTCAATCTCGCCGCCCTCGGCGCCGATGGCCGCCGTCTGGGTCGCGATCAGGCTTTCAGCGCCGATGGTGACGAGAACCTGGCCGGCATGGCGCGGCGAGACCTTCAGCTTGGCCGTGTCGCCGACTGCATAGCTTTCCTTGTCGAGCGAGATTTCCAGGGCATCCGGTGTTTCCGTCGAGCTTGCGGCGACATACCAGCCGGCGTCGAATTCAACGCTGGTGGCGGGGCCTTCCGGCTCCGGACTTTCCACTTCGAGGCGGTAGCGGCCCCAGGTCACCGGCACGGAAATCTTGCCGCCGTCGGCAGTGACATCAAGCGTGCCGTTGGCGACCTGCGAGGTGGAGAGCACCGGCTCATAGCGCCACGAGCTGCCGTCGCGATACCATTGGTAGTTCCGCTCCACGGCGAGCAGCTTCCAGGGCAGGCCCTGCATCGCCTGCTTCTTGCCATCGGCACCGACGGTGATGACGTTGAAGTTGGCGACGGTGTTTTCGGAGAGGTCGCCCTTGAACTCCGGCTTCACGCCGATCATCGCGCCTTCCGACTTGACCGGCAAAGTGAGGCTGCGTTCGACGGCGCGGCCGCCAGCCTCCATCATGCGCAGCGTCACGAGCGCTTCGAGGCGCTGGGTCGTGGCCGGCAGATCGGCGACATTGATGTCGAAAGTCGCCTTGCCGTCCTCGTCGAGCACGTCGAGGCCTTCGAGCGGAATGCGGCTCTCTTCGATCGCCTCTTCATCGGCAAGACCGAAGACATAGTCGGGATAGGCGGGATCCTGATGGGTCGGCTTCAGGGCGACGTCACCCTCGATTTCCAGCCCCGCACCCGGCGCGCCATAGAGATAGCGGCCTTCGACGGAAACCGGAGCGGCGACGCCGGCCTCGACCTCCTTGGCTTCGCTCGTCATGTCGAATTCGATGCGATCGGGCACGAAGTCGTCGACGAGGAAGGTTTTTTCGGCAATCGCCGTGCCCTTCGGGTCGGTATAGACCTGCATGGTCCAGGTGCCGCGCATGCTGTTTTCCTGCAGCGGCAGATCGATCGTATGGCCGCCGAGCGCTGCGCCATCCGACACCATGCGGCGGTCTTCCACGCCGTCGGGTCGGTTGAAGACGAAGGTCAGCGGCAGTTTTTCAACGGCATTCGCCTCGATGTCGCGGGCAAGCGCTGAGGCATGCACCGTCTCGCCGGCGCGGTAGATGCCGCGTTCGGTCCAGGCCAGCACGTCGATGGCGCCCGGTGCCGGGCGGCCGGTGACACCGCGGTCGGAAAGGTCGAAGCCGGCCCGCGTCATGTCGAGGAAGACGAAATCGCCTTCACCCTTTTTGGCGAGGATAACGGCGGGCGTGTTGGCGGCGGTGCCGCGCATCAGGCCGGCGGTGAAGGTCGCGCGGCCGTCCGCATCGGTCGTCGCCGTGCCAAGCACTTCGTTGTTCTTGGCGATCAGCTGCAGCTCGACGCCGTCAAGCGGGCCGGCCGTGTCGAGCGAGCGGGCGAAGACGTTCAGACCGTCCGTGCCGGCATAGGTGGTAAGGCCGACATCCGAGACGACAAACCATTGCGTCGCCTTGGTGTCCCACTCGTTGCTGCGGCCGTTGGAGGCGGCGGCGGTCAGCACATAGACGCCGGGCTTGCGCTGCGGCAGCGCCTCGTCGACCGGGAAGCTGGTGACGACGTCCTTGTTCAGCTCCGGCGAAATCTCGATCTTGCCTTCCCAGACCAGCTCGCCATTTTCGCTTTCGATCCGGCTGGCGGAATAGCCGTCGAGCTGGGTGAGGAAGCGGCTTTCGTTGAGCAGGCCCGCAATGGCGCGGTCGCCGACGCGGTAGAGCTTCAGATCGGCGCTGTCGGTGTTGACGGAAACGATCGGGATGCCGCGGCGAACGCTGCCGGGCAGCACGAAACCGTCACCGGTGAAGCGCACCATGGCAGCGCGGTCCTGCACGTAGATATCGAGGTCGGAGGCGGCGGCCAGCGGCTCGTCGACCGAGGACGGCAGGCCGGCGCGGAAGGTGATCTTGTAGCGCTGGCCGTGGGTCAGGCCCTCGACGCAGATCTGCCGGTCCTTGGCCTCGATGGCCTTCGGTGCCGCGCCGTCGAGCGTGACGAAGGAGGCGTAGTCGGCGCCGGACTTCACCAGGGGCTCGGAGAATTCCACGCAGGCGCGCGGCGTCGCGCTGTCGGAATCGATCGTATGGTTGACGATACGGAAGCCCTGGCGCGCGCGCAGGCCGAGATAGGCCGAGCGGACGGCGACGTCGTCCTTCAGGTCGAGGCTCGCCTTGTAGGCGTTGATGCCGGCGCGGTAGTTGCTCGACTTGTCGAGCGTGTCGCCGAGCACCGCGAGCGCCCGCGCGCGCGTCTCGGTGGTGCGCGACAGCTGGTAGGCGTTGATCGCGGCCAGCGCGCCCTGGCCGGCCAGATAGCTGTTATTATAGGCGCGGCCCATCGACTCGGCCGTCTCGATCCAAAGGTAATAATCGTCAGGCGCCAGCGACAGTGCACCGCGATAGGCGGCGAGCGCCTGGTCGAAGCGGCTCGACGCCGTTTCGATGCGGCCGAGCGAGGCGAGGCTTTCCGCGCCCTGGCCGGCCTGATCGGCGGCGAGCGCGAGATTGTCGCGGAACGAGCGGGCGTCGGTCAGCATATATTCGCTGATGAAAGGCATGGCGGGTGCCGCGCCGATATCGGCGGCCGTGTCGGCCTTCAGGATCTTGCCGGCAATCGCGCCCTGGAAATGGTTGAGCTGGTTGAAGTCGCTCTTCAGGAAGCACCATTTCACCTTGGGATTGTAGGTGAAGGCGCGGCAGGAGAGGTCGTCGATGCAGTCGCTCTTGCACTGGTCGAGCGTCACGTCCTGCACGGTGCGCAGGTCGAAGCCGAAATAGTCGCTGTTCTCGGTCGTGACGACGGAGCGGGCCTCTTCAGCTTGGGCCGGCAGGGGCGGTGAGGCGATCACGGAAAGAAGAAGTGCCGAGAAACCCAGGAATGCGCGTTTAGACATCAAGTCCTCCTACCGCTGCCGTCTCGTTGCCGCCGCCACTGTCCGAACCCGGAGCCGGCTTGTCAATCGAAAGACAGGAAGCCGTGAGGGATGGAAAGGGCATGGCGCATGGAACCAGGGGAAAGACGTTTGACGTCGCCGGTTCAATCGCTGGATTTGCGAATTTTTTTACCGGTCTTGCGCATTAACCTTTTGTTAACCATATCGGGGCAGACTTCATCTCATCGACGGACGGTTTCTGTCATACCCTTGTAACAGGGGGTCGGTAGAACCTCGTCAGACACGAAAGTCGTGTTTCGAACCGCAGTGACCACGGATGTACTGGCACAGCGCGAAACACTTCCCCGGCCAGACCGGGATGAGGAAGCGGGGGGATAACCCTCGCTTTTTTCATTTGTGCGCTTTCCGGCCGTATCGCGCTGGACCCCTCCGGGCGATTGCTCTACCCATGACGTCATCTTGAGATGGTGCGCGCCGCCGTCTGCTTCCTGCCCGGAATCATCATGTCCGACGTCGCCCTCAACGTTCTTCCCGTATTCGCACTTATTCTTATCGGCTGGCTGCTCGTGCGCACCGGCTACCTCCGGGAGGAACTGGGGGAAGGGCTCGGCGAATTCGTCTTCCGCGTCGCCGTGCCGCTGCTGCTCTTCCGCACCATAGCGGAAGCCGAATTTGCCGGCGATGCGCCCTGGCGCATCTGGGTCGCCTATTTCGGCGGCGTCGCCGTCACCTGGACGGTGGCACATCTGATCGCGACGATCGGCTTCAAACGCGACCGGCGCATCGGCGTACTGGCCGGCGTCTCCGCCGGCTTCGCCAACACGGTCTTCATCGGCCTGCCGCTCGTGGCGCGCGTCGTCGGGCAGGATGGTCTTGTCGCAATCTCGGTACTGCTCTCGGTGCATCTGCCGACCATGATGATCGCCGGCACGATCCTGATGGAGCGGGCCGAGCGCAAGGAAGGCACACGCGAGCCGCAGAGTTTCGCCAGCCTGCTTCTCGGCATCGGTAAAAGCCTGGTACGCAACCCGCTGGTCATCGGTCTGGCGCTCGGTGCCGTGTTTCACATCGGCGGCATTCCGCTGGTCGGGCCGGTCAAGGTCGTGGTCGACCAGATCGCGGCGATGGCGGCTCCGGCGGCCCTCGTCTCGATCGGCATGGCGCTCAACAAATACAAGGTCGGCGGCAATGCCGGCATCGCGCTCGCCATGACCGGCCTCAAGCTGGTGATGCTGCCGGGCTGCGTCTACGTCGCCTGCCGCCTGCTCGGCCTCAGCCCGGAATGGACGGCGGCCATGGTGCTCACCTCCTCCGTGCCGACCGGCGTCAATGCCTGGCTCCTCGCCAACCATTTCGGCGTCGGCCACGGCCTGGCGTCCTCGACCATTACCATCACGACGGCGCTCGGCGTGTTCACCGTGTCCTTCTGGGCCTGGCTTTTGGGGTGAGGGGAGCCACACCCTTTCCTCCGTCGCCTCGGCCTTGAGCCGAGGATCCACACCTCCGCACCGCCTCGCTTGTGGCATGGATCCTCGGCTCAAGGCCGAGGATGACGGAGGAGGGTAGGTGAGCGAGGGAAGAAAATGGAAGTCCCAAACAAGGCTGAACCTATCGACAGCGAGAGTAACCTTTATTGGCAGGCAACAAAAAACCCGGCACGAAGGCCGGGTTTTCGGTGTTCTGGCTTGGCCTGCTTTACTGAGCGGCCGGCTGTTCGGTCGTGGTGCCCTGCGTCGTGCCTTCGGCCGGGGCTGCGCCCTCGGTCGTGGTCGTTGCAGCGCCGCCCTCGGCGGGCTTGGCTTCCGTCGTCGTAGCGGCTGCACCGCCCTCGGTCGTGGCAGCAGCACCGCCTTCGGCGGGAGCTGCACCATCCGTGCCGGTCGCAGCAGCGCCTTCGGCCGACGGGGTCGGCAGGGCGGCCGGGTTGTCGGAGAGCGTGCGCAGATAGGCGATCAGGTTGGCGCGCTCGTCTTCCTTCTTCAGGCCGGCAAAGCCCATGGCGGTGCCGGGAACGTGCTTCTTCGGCGCTTCCAGGAAGAAGTTCAGGTGATCATAGTCCCAAACGACCTTGTGGCCTTCGGAGAAGGTGGTCATGCCTGCGGAATAGCTGAAGCCTTCATGCGAGGCGATCGGGCGGTTGACGACGTCGAAGAGGTTGGGGCCGACCTTGTTCGGTCCACCCTTCTCCCCGGTGTGACAGCTTGCGCATTTCTTGAAGACGGCTTCGCCGGCCGTTGCATCGGCGCTGGCGAGCAGGGTCGCGATCGGCGTGCCGGCTGCGGCCTCACCGCCACCTGCCGCACCCTCTTCGCCACCTTCGGCGGCGACGATCGCGAAACCTTCCTTTTCGGGATGGCCCGAATGGAAAATGCCTTCAGAAGCGATCGACACGGACATCAACACGAAAACGGTGCCGAGCAGGGCACCCACGCCCATGTTCACATAAGAGTTCATCCAAACGCTCCCCTAGCGACCGGCGGACCTGATACCCGCCAGTCTTGAAATCGCGCGGAACCTATGTCTTTTGCTGCTTCGTTGCAACAGTGATTGTAGCCCCCGCACTGAGACTTTTTGACACTTTTCCCGGGGGTTTTGAAGGGCCTGCGATGAATTCCGCCAAATTTGACAAGACCCTCGTGCTCATTCCGGCCCGCATGGCCTCGACCCGGCTCCCCGGCAAGCCGCTCGCCGATATTGCCGGCCTGCCGATGATCGTACAGGTCGCGCGCCGCGCTGCCGCTGCCGATGTCGGACGCGTCGTGGTGGCGGTCGATGATCAGGCAGTCTTCGACGCCGTCGTTGCGGCCGGTTTCGAGGCCGTCATGACGCGCGTCGACCACCAGTCCGGCTCCGACCGCATCCATGAAGCGCTCACAAAGAGCGATCCGGACGGCCGCGCCGAGCTGATCATCAACGTGCAGGGAGACCTGCCGACCATCGATCCGGAAACGATCCGCGCAGCACTTCGTCCGCTGGAAAACGCCGCGACCGATATCGCGACGCTGACGACGGAAATCCGCGACGAGCACGAAAAGACCAATCCGAACGTCGTGAAGGTCGTCGGTTCGCCGATCGGCGAAAACCGGTTGCGCGCGCTCTATTTCACGCGCGCGACGGCGCCGCACGGCAATGGCCCGCTCTATCACCATATCGGGCTCTACGCTTACCGCCGCAAGGCGCTCGAAGCCTTCGTCGCGCTGAAGCCCTCGACGCTGGAAAAGCGGGAATCGCTGGAGCAGCTTCGGGCGCTCGAAGCCGGCATGCGCATCGATGTTGAGATCGTTGACACGGTTCCGCTTGGTGTCGATACTCCCGCCGACCTCGAAAAGGCCCGCCTGATGCTTGCGGCCAATCCCATCTGATCGGATCCTGCCATGACCATGAAGACCAACCGCATCGCCTTCCAAGGCGAGTTCGGCGCCAATTCCGACATGGCGAGCCGCGACATGTTTCCGACCATGGATCCGCTGCCCTGCCAGACCTTCGAGGATGCGCTGCTGGCCGTGGAGAACGGCGATGCCGATCTCGGCATGATCCCGATCGAAAACACGATTGCCGGCCGCGTCGCCGACATCCACCATCTCCTGCCGGAATCGCGCCTGCACATCGTCGGCGAATATTTCATGCCGATCCGCTTTCAACTCATGGTGCTGCCCGGCGTGACCAAGGACGAGGTGCGCACGGTCCACAGCCATATCCATGCGCTCGGCCAATGCCGCAAGATCGTGCGCCTCAACGGCTGGAAGCCCGTCATCGCAGGCGATACGGCAGGCGCGGCCAAGCTCGTCTCGGAAACCGGCGACCGCTCGATGGCGGCGCTGGCGCCCCGTCTCGCCGCCGATCTCTACGGCCTGTCGATCATCGCGGAAAATGTCGAGGACACCGAAAGCAACGTCACGCGCTTCGTTGTCCTGTCGCGCGAGCCCGTTGTCGCCGAACGCGTCGAGGACGAGATCATCGTCACGACCTTTATCTTCAACGTGCGCAACATCCCGGCCGCGCTCTACAAGGCGCTCGGCGGCTTCGCCACCAACGGCATCAACATGACGAAGCTCGAAAGCTACCAGATCGGTGGCACTTTCACGGCCACGCAGTTCTACGCCGATATCGAGGGCCATCCCGACGATGCGCATGTCCGTCGCGCGCTCGACGAACTGCGCTTCTTCTCGGAAAAGGTGCGTATCCTCGGCACCTACCGGGCGCATCCGATGCGCAGCGCGTTCTAGCAATTCCAGCAAAAGTGCGAAGCTGCTTTGCGTCCGGAATTGCGTAAAAACAAAGAACTGGAGCAATTCGGCGATTCGAAGAAAAGCTGAAACGCTCTAAATCTTCCAGTCCAGCCAGTCGCGCATCAGACGGTGCGCGATGGCGCCCTTCGGCGGCGGCGTGGTGGTGCCCGCTGCTGTGCCGGACGTGGCGCTGCGCTCGATCATCTCGGCCGTTTCGTCGCGGGTGAACCAGCGGCAGTCCTCCAGCTCCGTCTCGTCGCGGCGGATGTCGAAGGAGATCGCCTCGGCATAGCAGCCGATCATCAGGGAATGCGGCATCGGCCACGGCTGCGAGGCATGGTAGCGCACGCGGCCGACCTTGATGCCGGATTCTTCCAGCGTTTCGCGGCGCACCGTATGTTCTATCGTCTCGCCCGGCTCCAGGAAGCCGGCGAGGCAGGAATACATGCCCGGCTGGAAGTGCGGCGAGCGGCCGAGCAGGCAGAGGTCCCGTTCTATATCGATGACCAGCATGATGGCTACCGGATCGGTGCGCGGGAAGATCGTGTGGTTGCAGGCCTCGCAGACACGGCGATAGCCGCCGATCTCCGAGCGGGTGGGCGAACCGCACTTGCCGCAGAACCGGTTGTTGCCGTTCCAGGTCATCAGGCTGGAGGCCTGGGCGAACTGGCCGAGCAGGTCGTCGTCGAGCATCTGCTGGCGATAGAGCGTGCGCCCGTCGGTGGCCTTCAGCGGTTCCTGCAGCGTATCGGGATCGGCCCGCACGGGGATCGCCAGCCGCGGCTCACCGTTCTTGAGATAGCCGAGCAGGATGGATTCGTCCGGGATAGGATCGAGTTCGGCAAGCTCGTAGGGCGCAAAGAGTGGATCTATGATCTTCTCGTCATGCTTGACGACGAGCTTGCCGCTGGCGAGCGCGAAGGCATGCACGTTTTCCGCCTTGAAGGCCTGTTCCAGGCAATCGGCGGCGCGGTGTTCGGATTGGCGGTCGAGCGTGTTTTCCGCAAAGGCCACCATGGTGCTGGGTTCCGCATGCGGGCGATAGAGATCGAAAAGCGATGGCTTCATGGGGTCATTGCGTCCAAAAGCTTGGCTGAAAAGGCCTTGGTTTCCTCGGCCGAGCGCGGCTCGGCGGTGCCGAAGCCCCAGACGGGGCCGGGCCAGTTGGGATCGCCCTCGCTGCGGGCGATGACATGAACATGAAGCTGGCGCACGATATTGCCGAGCGCCCCGGTATTGATCTTCGTTGCCCCCGTCACCTTCTTCAACGCCTCGGCGACGAGCGTGGTCTCGAAGGTCAGCATGGTCTGGTCGAGCGGCGTGAGGTGGAAGATCTCGCTGACATCAGGGCGCTGCGGCACCAGAACCAGCCAGGGCCAGCGGCTGTCCTTCATAAGGCGCAGCTCGCACAGGCCGATCTTCGTCAGGAGATCGCTGTCGCGCGCCAGCCGGTCGTCGGGTCGAAAATCGCTCATCGGGTTCTCCCGCATGCTGTTATCAACGATTCATGCCATGGGCCCGAATTCCCTCCAACAGTTTTTTATAAGCCGCGCTTGCATTCGGATGGAATATTGCCGATATGGGGGACGGGAGGTTGGTGGTGGACGAGCCACTCGCCAACCGGGTCAGGTCCGGAAGGAAGCAGCCCCAACGAGCTCCGGCACGGGTCATCGTGCCAGCCTCCCACCTTACCGTCCTGCTTCTGGCCGTCCTGTCGGGACAGACATTTGAATAACGGCAGGGTCGATGAGCGACGAAACCTCCAAACCGTCCACCGAAAAGCCCGCCGCCTATCGCGTCCTTGCGCGAAAGTACCGGCCGAAGAATTTCTCGGACCTCATGGTCGGCCAGGAGCCGATGGTCCGCACGCTGACGAATGCGTTCGAGACCGGCCGTATCGCCCAGGCCTATATGCTGACGGGTGTCCGCGGGGTCGGCAAGACGACGACCGCCCGCATCCTGGCCCGCGCGCTGAACTACAAGACCCCTGAGATCGACAAGCCGACGATCGACCTTCGTGTGCCCGGCGAACATTGCCAGGCGATCATGGAAGGCCGCCATGTCGACGTCATCGAGATGGACGCCGCCTCGCATACGGGTATCGACGACATTAGAGAGATCATCGAGCAGGTGCGCTACCGCCCGGTTTCGGCGCGCTACAAAGTTTATATCATCGACGAAGTGCACATGCTCTCGACGCAGGCCTTCAACGGCCTTTTGAAGACGCTCGAAGAGCCACCGGAGCACGTGAAGTTCATTTTCGCGACGACGGAAATTCGGAAAGTTCCAATCACCGTCCTGTCGCGCTGCCAGCGTTTCGACCTGCGCCGCATCGGCGCGTCGGATCTCGTCGGCCTGTTCACCACCATTCTCGGCAAGGAAGGCGTCGAGTTCGAGCCGGATGCGCTGGCCATGGTTGCCCGTGCCGCCGAAGGCTCGGCGCGTGACGGCCTGTCGCTGCTCGACCAGGCGATCGCCCACGGTGCCGGCCGCGTCGAAGTCGATGCCGTGCGCTCCATGCTCGGCCTTGCCGACCGCGCCCGCATCGTCGATCTTTTCGCGCATATCGTGAAGGGCGATGCCGCGGCAGCCCTTGCCGAATTCGCCGCGCAATACGAGGCGGGTGCCAGCCCCTCCGTCGTGCTAACGGACCTTGCCGATTTCACCCATCTCGTCACCCGCATGAAATATGTGCCGGACGCGACCGGCGACCAGTCGCTGAGCGAGGTCGAGCGCGTGCGCGGCGTCGAATTCGCCAATTCCATCGCGGTCACGGCGCTGTCGCGCATGTGGCAGATGCTGCTCAAGGGCATTCCGGAAGCCGAGGCCTCCAGCCGTCCGGCCGGGGCCGCCGAAATGGTTATCATCCGCCTCGCCCATGCGGCCAACCTGCCTTCACCGGAAGACGCCGCGCGCCGGCTCGCCGACCTCACCAGCGGTGACGGCGGCGGCAACGGTTTTCGAGCACCGCCATCGGGCGGGAATGGCGGCCAGCCATCGGCGCAGGCTTCCGTTTCCGCCGTCGCGCGCCAGCCGGATCAGCCGCTGCGGGCTCAGGCCGGTGGTGGCGCCGTCACCATGCTGCGCCCCGTCCCGCAGCCCGAGCCCGCCGCGCAGCCAGTCGGCCGGGTTGAGACCGCGCCTGCCGCCCAGCCGGCCGCCGCGCCAAAAGTCCCGGTCAACTCGATTTCCGACGTCGCCGATCTCTGCACCAAGAACCGCGATATCCGCCTCCGGGCGCTGGTGCGCGCCTTCGTGCGGCCCGTCAGCGTCGAGCCCGGCAAGCTGGAAATCAGTCTGACCGACGACGCGCCGAAATCGCTGGTCGCCGACCTCTCGAACCGGCTCCAGGAATGGACGGGCCAGCGCTGGCTGGTCATTCTGTCGCGCGAGGCCGGTGGCCCCACGCTTTCGGAAGCCGAAACGATGGCGCAGGAAGCTCGTGTGGCGGACGCGCGCCAGGACCCCGACGTCGCGGCCATTCTGCAACGCTTTCCCGGCGCCAAGATCACCGACGTACGGATCAAGGTACAGGAAACCGAAGATGAGCCCGAGACGGTCGTGGTCGCGGCCGCAGCGGAATCCGCCGAGGGTGACATCCTGCCCGGCGACGATATTGAACATTAATATCCAAAAATAAGAGGAGAGACCGATGCGCGACATCATGGGCATGATGGGCAAGGTCAAGGAAATGCAGGCCAAGATGGAGAAGATGCAGGAGGAGATCGCCGCCCTTGAGGTGAACGGCTCTTCCGGCGGCGGCATGGTCTCCGTCACGCTCGACGGCAAGGGCAACCTCAAGGCCCTCAAGATCGATCCCTCGCTCTTCAAGGAAGACGACGTCGAAATCCTCGAGGACCTGATCGTCGCGGCCCACAAGGATGCCAAGGACAAGGCCGAGGCCCAGGCGGCCGAAAAGACCAAGGCGCTGACCGCCGGCCTGCCGATCCCGCCCGGCTTCAAACTGCCGTTCTGATCCTGTAGGGTAAGGGCTCCCGAGGAGGATTTCCGATGAGCCTGATGACCCTGCTTGTCTTTGCCGGCGCGCTGATGATGGCGGCCGGTTCGCCCGGTCCGAGCATTGCCGCCCTCGTTGCCCGCGTGCTGTCGCGCGGGCCTAAGGATGTGCTGCCCTTCCTCGCCGCCATGTGGATCGGCGAGGGTGTCTGGCTCACCTTCGCCGTGCTCGGTCTTGCCGCGATTGCCGAAACCTTCCACGCCGCCTTCGTCGCCATCAAATGGCTCGGCGTCGCCTATCTGCTCTATCTCGCCTGGAAAATGTGGTTCGCGCCGACCGACACCGGGGAGGAGGCGCTGCCCGAGGCGCGCTCCGGCGCAAAACTGTTCTTCGCCGGGCTGACGGTGACGCTCGGCAATCCCAAGATCATGATGTTCTACGTGGCGCTTCTGCCTGCGATCATCGATCTCGGCGCCGTTACGCTGGTCGGCTGGGCCGAACTGGTCGTGACGATGTTCGTCGTGCTCGTGGCGATCGATCTCGCCTGGGTGTTCCTCGCCTCCCGCGCCCGCCTGTTCCTGAAGAGCCCGCGTGCCGTGCGCATCGCCAACCGGCTCAGCGCCGGCACCATGGCGGGTGCCGCGGCGGCGATTGCCGCGCGCTGATCAGCCGGTCAGCGCGGCGCGCAACTTGTCGGCGATAGGGGCGGCGAGATAGCGGATGCGGTCGTCTTCGGATATGTTCTTGCCGTAGGTACGCAGCAGTTCCGGCATGGTGACGGGGTCACCGTGGAACGGAGTATAGGTCACGGCATCGCCCGCCTGCACCACGCCGTCGCGCAGGACCCGGCAGTAGAAACCCGGCCGGCCGGCCTGCATGAAGCGGCGTGCGAAACCGGGATCGCCCATCTTCGCCGTCAGCGTGTTGCAGGGAATACGCGTCGAGGTCACTTCGAGAAGCACGCTCTCCGTCTCGAACCGGTCGCCGACGGAGACGGAGCGGCTGTCGATACCCTGGATGACGAGATTTTCACCCAGCGTGCCGGGCTCGATGCTGCGGCCAAGCTCCTTCGCCCACCAGTCGAGATCCACGGAGCCAAGGCCATAGACGGCCTGTTCCGGGCCGCCATGGTGCTTTCGGTTGCAAATCGCGTCGCCCAGAAGTCCCTCGCGATCGACGACGATGGCCGCATCGGTCGGCACCTTGAAAATGCCGGTCTTGTAGCCTTTGCCTGGGATGGGGCGGGCGACGCCCGTACAGACGGCGAGGATTTTGATCAAGCGTCGATCTCCAAAGATTCCGTTTCCTCTTGATATGGGGCCGAGCAATTCCAGTAAAAGTGCGAAGCGGTTTTGCGTCCGGAATTGCGCAAAACAAAAGGCAGAGCGTTTTCGCGATTCAAAGAAACGCGGAAATGCTCTAGATAGCGGCAATGGCAAAACGAGTCACCGGCCCCGAAATCGAAAAACTCATCCAGCTCCTGGCCAAGGTGCCGGGCCTCGGGCCGCGCTCGGCGCGGCGTGCGGCGCTGCATCTCGTCAAGAAGAAGGATCAGCTGCTCGGCCCGCTCGCCGACGCGATGGGCGAAGCGCATCGCAAGGTGCGCATCTGCTCCTGCTGCGGCAACGTCGATACCAGCGATCCCTGCACCGTCTGCACGGATGTGCGCCGCGACCACGCGATGATCATCGTCGTCGAGGACGTTTCCGACCTCTGGGCGCTGGAACGCGCTGGCGCGATGAACGCGGCCTATCATGTGCTCGGCGGGACGCTCTCGCCGCTCGATGGCGTGGGGCCTGACGATCTCAACATCCGCGGCCTTGTCGACCGGGTGGCGAAGGGCGGCGTGCGCGAACTGATCATCGCCGTCAACGCCACCGTCGAGGGCCAGACGACGGCGCATTACATCACCGACCAGCTCTCGGGCCTAGACGTGAAGATCACGCGGCTTGCCCACGGCGTGCCGGTGGGCGGCGAGCTCGATTATCTCGACGAAGGAACCCTGACGGCCGCACTCCGCGCCCGCACCGCGATCTGAGGAGACCCCTTTTGAGCATGCGCAAAGCCTTGAAGGCCTCCATTGGCATCGCCCTGTTTTCCCTCGCTTTGGCCCTGCCGGCGGCGGCCGCGTCCAAGGCCGAGGTCGAGAAGATGTTCCGGGCATGGATCGACAAGGATCTCTGGCCGGCTGCGAAGAAGACCGGCGTCAGCGAGAAGACCTTTCGCGCGGCGATGGAGGGTGTGACGCTCAACTGGGATCTGCCCGATCTCGTGCCGCCCGGCTCCAAGCCGAAGAAGGAGCAGGCGCAGAGCCAGGCGGAGTTCTCCTCGCCGGGTGCCTATTTCTCCGAAAAGCGCCTGCAGGGGCTGGCGGGTACCGGCCGCAGCCTTGCCAAAACGCATGGTTCGACGCTGCGCAAGATCGAGCAGAAATTCGGCGTTCCCGGCGAGATCGTCGTTGCCGTCTGGGGCCGTGAATCCGGTTTCGGCAGCGCGAAGATCCCCTATTCTGCCGTCGAGGTGCTCGCCACCAAGGCCTTCATGTCGACGCGCAAGGACCTTTTCCGCAAGGAGCTGATCGCCGCCCTGCACATCGTCGATGGCGGCGACCGCACGGTGGCGCAACTGAAAGGCTCCTGGGCCGGCGCGCTCGGCCAGCCGCAGTTCATGCCGACCAGCTACCTGCAATATGCCGTCGATTTCGACGGCGACGGCGTGCGCGATATCTGGGGCTCGGTGCCGGACAGCCTGGCGTCGATTGCCAACTATCTCGCCAAGAAGGGCTGGCAGGCCGGTCGCAGCTGGGGCTACGAGGTCTCCATTCCCGATGGCGTGTCCTGTGCGCAGGAGGGGCCTGACCTCGCCAAGCCGATCTCGGCCTGGGCGGCGACGGGTATCAAGCGCATTTCCGGCAAGGGCTTTTCGGGTGGCGAGGCCAAAGCTTCCGGCATGATGTTGGTTCCGGCAGGCACGCATGGGCCGGAATTCATCGTCACGCCGAATTTTTACGTGCTCAAGGAATACAACAACTCCGACCTCTATGCGCTCTTCCTCGGCAATCTCGCCGATCGCATCGCCTATGGCGGCGGGGCGTTCCAGGGCCAGTGGGGCGATATCGGCAAGATGCTGCGCTCGGATGTGCTGGCCATGCAGAAGGCGCTGGTCGCCAAGGGTTACGATGTCGGAAAGGTCGATGGCCTGCCGGGCTACAAGACCCGCCGCTCGCTCGGCGACTGGCAGGCGAAGAACGGGCTTGCGCCGACCTGCTACCCGGATGCCTTGCTGAAATCTAAACTGCGGTAAAACATTTCCAGCAAAAGCACCAAGCGGCTTTCCTCCGCTTAGTGCATGTCCACCTGCCGCTTGAACCGCTCGTATTCGTGCGGGACGATGGTCTGGCGCTCGATCATGCGGTGGACGCGCGGGTCCTCCGCGCCGCTGTGCAGCTGGCGCAGCTTTTCGCCATTAGCGGCGTCCGCATGGGTGCGGCGCTGGTTGTGGCGGACATATTCCACCCAGGTCGGCACGTGATAGGTCTCGGTCCAGATCGTCGGGTTCTCAAGATCGCGCATCAGCGCCCATTGACCGGCACCGTCGCGGATGCGGATGCGCCGCCGCTCGGTCATCGCCTCCAGGAATTCCGGAATGTCGCCCTCGGCGATCTGGTAGTCGATGAGAATGACGATCGGGCCGCTGCGCGGTTTGAGGTCGAGAGGCAGATCCGGCTCGCTGAAGCGGTTGAGCGGATCGACATTGAGGCTTTGTAGTTCGGGCAGCGCATAGCGCAGGCCGAGGGCCGCACCCGCGATCATCGCGACGGCGGAGGCGAGGAGTGCGGTCTGCGCGCCGTGCGTATCGGCGGTCGTGCCCCAGATCCAGCTGCCGGCGGCGATGCCGCCGAAGGTGGTGGTCTGATAGAGCGACAGCGCACGGGCGACGACCCAGCGCGGAGTGGAGAGTTGCACCGTCGTGTTGAACAGCGAGAGCGCCATGACCCAGGAGGAGCCCGCGATCAACAGCACGGCGCCGGTGATCGCCGCCGAAGTGCTGATCGCCGATACCGTGGCTGCGATGGCGAAGCCGGTGAAGGCCATGCGGGCGATGGTCTCACTGGTGAATTTTTCACGCAACCGTGCGTTCATCAGCGCGCCGCCGATGGCGCCGAGGCCGAAACAGCCGAGCAGGATGCCGTAGGTCAACGGCCCGCCGGCCACGAGATCGCGGGCGATCAGCGGCAGAAGCGAAAGGATGGAGCTGGTCGCCAGACCAAAGGCGAAACCGCGCAGCAGAACCTTGCCGATATTCGGCGACATCGAGACGTAACGCAGGCCCGCCGAGATGGCGCGGCCGAAATCTTCGCGCGGCAAGGCACGCGGCGAGACGTTCGGCTTCCAGCGGATCAGCGCATAGAGCAGCGCGAAATAGCTGAGCGCATTGGCGGCGAAGGCGGCTGCGGCACCAGCCGCGGCAACGATCGCGCCGCCGATCGCTGGGCCGACGGAGCGGGTGAGGTTGAAGCCCATGCTGTTGAGAGATACGGCGGCGGGCAGGTCCTCTCGCGGCACCATGTCGCCGACGGAGGCCTGCCAGGCCGGGTTATTGAGCGCCACCCCGCAGCCGAGCAGGAAGGTGAAGGTCAAAAGCAGCCAGGGCGTGATGACGCCATACCAGGTACAGAGGGTGAGGCCGATCGCGACCGCCAGCATGAAACACTGCGCCGTCAGCATCAGCTTGCGCCGGTCGAAATTATCGGCGAGCGCGCCGGCGGCGACGGAAAACAGCATGATCGGCAGCGAGGTCGAGGCCTGCACCAGCGCCACCATGTTGGCGGAGGGTGAGATCGAGGCCATCATCCAGGCCGCACCGACGGACTGGATGAGCCCGCCGAAATTGGAGATCAGGCTCGCCGCCCAGATCAGCCGAAAGGTTTCGTTTCGGAAGGGGGCGAGGGGGGATTTCCGGTCCGGCACGGTGGGGCACTCATTCTCGACGCAGTGATCACTTGCAATCTAGTCCAAAGAACAAAAGCGGCAAGGCGATGACGCGCAAATCGCTCGCCCACAGGCGCATTCAGGCCTGACCTTGCATTTGTGACAAACCCGGTCTATATCACTCCCAAATTCTTGATCGTCAGATGAAGAGTGGGCCCGCGAGGACCCGCTCTTTTTTGTTGCCGCGATCAGGTGCATGATAACGACCATCCCGGGAGGGCATGTCATGTCCGACACGAGTGAAACGCAAACCGTGGCGATCGAGCCGCGCCTGATCGTCGAGACCGGCCTCGACCGCCGCGTTGCCGACATAATCGAGCCGACCATCGAGCAGATCGGCTACCAGCTGGTGCGCGTGCGCCTGTCGGCGCAGAACGGCGCGACGTTGCAGATCATGTGCGAGCGTCCCGACGGCACCATGACCGTCGAAGACTGCGAGACCGTCTCGATGGCCGTTTCGCCGGTGCTCGACGTTGAGGATCCGATCGACAAGGCGTATCATCTCGAAGTGTCGTCGCCCGGCATCGACCGGCCGATGGTGCGCAAGTCGGACTTTTCGCGCTGGAGCGGTCATCTGCTGAAATGCGAGACCTCGATCCTCGTCGAAAGCCGCAAGCGCTTCCGCGGCAAGATCGTTGCCGCTGACGAAAACGGTTTCACGCTGGAGCGTGACCAGCCTGCACCCGGCGAAGCGCCGACGGTCGTCATTCCCTTCACGGCGCTTGCCGAGGGCCGGCTGATCCTGACCGACGAGCTGATCCGCGACGCGCTGGCTGCCGACAAGAAGGCAAAGGCCGCGCAGGCGGCCAACCAGAACGACGAAGACGGCGACGACGAAGAATAAGTAAGTGCGTGCGTTTCGCCCGAAGTGGCGGGACGGAGAGGACGGAACCGGAGCGGCCCAGCCGCTCCCGATTGCCGGGGGCGAAAAACCCGGCTCGACCATGGAGACCTGAGACAATGGCAGTCAGTGCGAACCGGCTTGAGCTTCTGCAGATCGCGGATGCCGTGGCCCGTGAAAAGGTCATCGACCGCGAGATCGTGCTTGCCGCGATGGCCGACGCCATCCAGAAGGCAGCCCGCTCGCGTTACGGCACGGAATCAAACATCCGCGCCGACATCAATTCCAAGACCGGCGAAATCCGCCTCCAGCGCCTGCTGGAAGTCGTCGATCACGCCGAGGACTACTCGACCCAGATCCCGCTGGAGCTGGCGCGCGACCGCAACCCGGACGCCAAGCTCGGCGACTTCATCGCCGATCCGCTGCCGCCGATGGATTTCGGCCGCATCGCCGCCCAGTCGGCCAAGCAGGTCATCGTGCAGAAGGTGCGCGAAGCCGAGCGTGACCGCCAGTTCGACGAATACAAGGATCGCATTGGCGAGATCGTCAACGGCACGGTCAAGCGCGTCGAATACGGCAACGTCATCGTCGATCTCGGCCGTGGCGAAGGCATCATCCGCCGCGACGAGATGATCCCGCGCGAAAACATGCGCTACGGCGACCGCGTCCGCGCCTTCGTCTACGACGTGCGCCGCGAACAGCGTGGCCCGCAGATCTTCCTGTCGCGTACCCATCCGCAGTTCATGGTGAAGCTCTTCACCATGGAAGTTCCGGAAATCTACGACGGCATCATCCAGATCAAGTCGGTCGCCCGTGACCCCGGTTCGCGTGCGAAGATCGCCGTCATCTCGAACGACTCGTCGATCGATCCGGTCGGCGCCTGCGTCGGTATGCGCGGTTCGCGCGTCCAGGCCGTCGTCGGCGAGCTTCAGGGTGAAAAGATCGACATCATTCCGTGGTCGCAGGACCCGGCATCGTTCATCGTCAACGCGCTTCAGCCGGCTGAGGTCGCCAAGGTCGTTCTCGACGAGGATGCCGAGCGCATCGAAGTCGTCGTTCCTGACGAGCAGCTGTCGCTGGCCATCGGCCGCCGCGGCCAGAACGTGCGCCTCGCTTCGCAGCTGACGGGCTGGGACATCGATATCCTCACGGAAGCCGAAGAGTCGGAGCGCCGCCAGAAGGAATTCAACGAGCGCACCAACCTCTTCATGGAATCGCTCGACGTCGACGAAATGGTCGGCCAGGTTCTGGCGTCCGAAGGCTTTGCCGCCGTTGAAGAACTGGCTTACGTCGATCTCGACGAAATCGCCTCGATCGACGGTTTCGATGAAGACACGGCCCAGGAAATCCAGACCCGCGCCCGCGAATATCTCGACCGTATCGAGGCCGAGATGGACGCCAAGCGCAAGGAACTCGGCGTTTCCGACGACCTGCGCCAGATCGACGGCCTGACGAGCCAGATGCTCGTCGCGCTCGGCGAAGACGGCATCAAGACTATGGAAGACTTCGCTGGCTGCGCCGCGGACGATCTCGTCGGCTGGTCGGAACGCAAGGACGGCGAGACGAAGAAGTTCGAGGGCCTGTTCTCGAAGTTCGAGGTCTCCCGCGCCGAAGCTGAAGCCATGGTCGTCCAGGCCCGCCTTGCGGCCGGCTGGATCACCGAAGAGGACTTGGCAAAGGAAGAGCCGGTCGTCGAGGGTGGCGAACAGGACGCCTGATCGGCGTCCTTGAACGATAAACATGTCGCCCGCTGATTTTGCACAGCGGTTTGCGTTGGCAGAAACGGAAACCTATATGGGCAAGAAGGACGAGGACGGCGTGAACGACCGCATGTGCATCGTGACGCGCGAAAAGGGCGAGGCGGATGATCTGATCCGCTTCGTCGCAGGTCCCGACGGCAGCGTCGTGCCGGACCTGAAGCGTCAACTCCCCGGACGCGGATGCTGGGTAAAGGCTGAAAGGGCGATCGTCGACAAGGCGGTCGCCAAGAAGCTTTTCGGGCGTGCGCTGAAGACGGAAGCCAAGGCGGCGCCCGATCTCGGCGCCGAGGTGGACCGGCTGATCGCCGCCCAGCTCGGCGGCATGATGAACATGGCGCGCAAGGCGGGTCAATTCATCACGGGCTCCTCGAAGGTTGATCAGGCCGTACGGGCGCTTGCGGCTCTTGCCGTCTTCCATGCGACGGATGCGGCGGCCGACGGTGTGCGGAAAATAGACCAGGCGCGGAAGGCTTCGAGCTTTCTCACCGATGATGAAACGGAAATACCCTCCTTCAAGCTCTTTTCGGAGAGCGAATTGGAGGGCCTTTTGGGAAGTAATGCGTTTATCCATGCCGCAGCGCTTGCAGGGCAGGCGGGTGAGGGTGTAGTGAAGCGCGCAATCATGCTCGAGAAATACCGGGGCGACAGCCAAATGATGGCACAGGGTGGCGCTCGCCAGACAAACCAATGACGCGGTTACCGGCATTCGGCCGGCCGAAATCGCATTGGACGAACACATTTGAACGACAGAGTCTGGTGGTACGCATCCGGCTCTGATCTTAGGAACGGAACGGAATGACCGACAACGAAGACGACAAGACGATCAATGTGGCTGGCAAGAAGACCCTTAGCCTGAAGCCCTCGGGGGTTCAGCAGGGAACCGTGCGCCAGGACATGGGTCGTGGCCGCACAAAGGCCGTCGTGGTCGAGACCCGCACGAAACGCCACTTCAGCCGTCCGGGTGAAGATCGCCAGGCATCTGCGCCGGCAGCACCCGTGCAGCGCCAGCCGGAGCCGCAGCAGACGCATCCCGCGCCGCAGCCTTCGCGCCCCTTACAGCAGCCGTCGCGCCCGGTGCACCAGCAGCCCTCGCGCCCGGTCGAGCAGAACCGTCCGCGCGGCGTGGTGCTGAACCAGCTTTCGCCTGACGAAGTCGAGGCCCGTCGCCGCGCGCTTGCAGAAGCGCAGATCCGCGACGCCGCCGAAGCCCGTCAGCGCGCCGAGGACGAAGCCCGCCGCAAGGTCGAGGATGAGGCCCGCCGGGTTGCCGAGGAAGAAGCCCGTCTCGTCCGCGAGAAGGAAGAGGCAGAACGCGCCGCCGCTGAGGCCGCCGCTCCCGCGCCCGTCGTGGAAGAGGTTGTCGCGCAGCCGGTCGCAAGGCCTGCTCCGGCCGCTGCCGAAACCCGCCCGCAGCCCGGCCGCACGCCGGCACCCGGCCCGGTTTCCACGCCGGTCGCCGGCCGTCGTCGCGAAAACGACGAGGACGACGACAAGCGTCCGCGTGGTGGCGCGCCTGCAAATCGCGGCCCCGTGAAGCGCCCGGAACCCGCCAAGGCTCCTGCCCGTCCGAAGGCCGACGACGGCCGCCGCCAGGGCAAGCTGACGCTGACCACAGCCTCGACCGATGAGGACGCGACACAGCGTGGCCGCTCGCTCTCGGCCATGCGCCGCCGTCAGGAGAAGTTCCGGCGCAGCCAGATGCAGGAAACCCGCGAAAAGGTTGTTCGCGAAGTCATCCTGCCGGAGACCATCACCATTCAGGAACTGTCGCAGCGCATGTCCGAACGCGCCGTCGACGTCATCAAGTACCTGATGAAGGAAGGCCAGATGATGAAGCCCGGCGATCTGATCGACGCCGACTTGGCTGAACTCATCGCCAGCGAATTCGGCCACACCGTCAAGCGCGTCTCGGAATCCGACGTCGAAGAAGGCATCTTCAACGTTGCCGACGATGCCGGCGATCTGGAAAACCGCCCGCCGATCGTGACCATCATGGGCCACGTTGACCACGGCAAGACCTCGCTGCTCGACGCCATCCGCAAGGCCAACGTTGTCGCCGGCGAAGCCGGTGGCATCACGCAGCACATCGGCGCCTACCAGGTCGAGCACAACGGTCACAAGATCACCTTCATCGACACCCCCGGCCACGCGGCGTTCACCGCCATGCGTGCCCGCGGTGCGCAGGCGACGGATATCGCGATCCTCGTGGTCGCGGCCGACGACAGCGTGATGCCGCAGACGATCGAGTCCATCAACCACGCCAAGGCGGCGGGTGTTCCGATCATCGTGGCGATCAACAAGATCGACAAGCACGAAGCCGATCCGCAGAAGGTGCGCAACCAGCTCCTCCAGCACGAGGTCTTCGTCGAATCCATGGGCGGTGAAACGCTCGACGTTGAAGTGTCGGCCAAGAACCGCGTCAACCTGGACAAGCTGCTCGAAGCCGTGCTGCTGCAGGCCGAAATCCTCGATCTCAAGGCAAACCCGGACCGCACGGCCGAGGGTGTCGTCGTCGAAGCCCAGCTCGACCGCGGTCGCGGCGCCGTCGCCACCGTTCTCGTCCAGACGGGCACGCTGAAGCCCGGCCAGATCATCGTGGCCGGCGACCAGTGGGGCCGTGTGCGCGCGCTCGTCAACGACAAGGGCGAACATGTCAAGGAAGCCGGCCCGTCCATGCCGGTCGAAATTCTCGGCCTGTCGGGCACCCCGGCCGCCGGTGACAAGTTCGCCGTCGTCGAGAACGAAAGCCGCGCCCGCGAGATCTCGGAATACCGCCAGCGTCTCGCCCGCGAAAAGCAGGTGGCACGCCAGGCCGGTTCGCGCGGCTCGCTCGAGCAGATGATGAGCCAGCTGCAGAACACCGGTCTCAAGGAGTTCCCGCTGGTCATCAAGGGCGACGTGCAGGGTTCGATCGAAGCCATTGCCGGTGCTCTCGAAAAGCTCGGCACGGACGAAGTCCGCGCGCGCATCGTCCATTCGGGTGCCGGCGGTATCACCGAGTCCGATATCTCGCTTGCCGAGGCCTCGAACGCAGCCATCATCGGCTTCAACGTTCGTGCCAACGCCCAGGCTCGTACGGCCGCCGAGCGCGCCGGTCTCGAGATCCGCTACTACAACATCATCTACGACCTGGTGGATGACGTGAAGGCAGCGATGTCGGGCCTGCTCTCGCCGGAACGCCGCGAAACCTTCCTCGGCAATGCCGAGATCCTCGAGGTGTTCAACATCACGAAGGTCGGCAAGGTCGCAGGCTGCCGTGTCATCGAAGGCAAGGTCGAGCGTGGTGCGGGTGTCCGCCTCGTGCGCGACAACGTCGTCATCCACGAAGGCAAGCTCAAGACGCTCAAGCGCTTCAAGGACGAAGTGTCCGAAGTGCCGATGGGCCAGGAATGCGGCATGGCCTTCGAGAACTACGAAGACATCCGCGCCGGCGACACAATCGAGTGCTTCCGCGTGGAGCACATCACCCGCACGCTGTAAGCGTCCGGCGATCCAAACATCGTGCGAGCGCCGGACCGTTTCGGCGCTCGCATTTTTTTGAAGGTGACGACCATGGTAAGAGCAACATCCTCAGCGCCGTCGCAACGCATGCTGCGCGTGGGCGAGCAGGTGCGCGCGGCGATCACCCAGGTTCTCCAGCGCGGCGAAGTGCGCGATCCGCTGATTGAAACGACTGTCATTTCCATATCGGAAGTGCGTATGTCGCCGGATCTCAAGCATGCCACGGCCTATGTGACGCCGCTCGGCGTCAAGGACCACGACACGGTCATCGAGGCGCTTAACCGCAATGCGAAATATATCCGCGGCCGTATGGGCTCGCAGCTGCGCCAGATGAAATACATGCCGGACGTCCGCTTCCGCGACGATACCAGTTTCGACAATTACAAGAAGATCGACGAACTCCTGCGCTCGCCGGAAGTATCGCGCGATCTCTCCGCCGATGACGGCGAAGACGACAAATAATCCAGGTTCAAGATGTCCAGACCCCGCAAACCCAAGGGCCGGCCGGTTTCCGGCTGGCTGATCCTCGATAAGCCCTTCGATTTCGGCTCAACCGAGGCTGTTTCCAAGATCAAGTGGCTGTTCAAGGCACAGAAGGCCGGCCATGCCGGTACGCTCGATCCGCTAGCCTCCGGGATGCTGCCCATCGCGCTTGGCGACGCGACCAAGACGGTCCCCTATGTTATGGACGGCCGCAAGATCTATGAATTCACCGTCACCTGGGGCGAAGAGCGTACGACCGACGACCTCGAGGGCGAGGTGACGCAAAGTGCGGACAAGCGGCCGACCGCCGACGAGATCCAGGCGATCCTCGCGGACTATACCGGCATCATCCAGCAGATCCCGCCGCAGTTCTCGGCCATCAAGATTGCCGGCGAGCGCGCCTATGACCTGGCCCGCGAAGGTGAGGTCGTAGAAATCCCGTCGCGCGAAGTGGAAATCCACCGGCTCACGCTGATCGGTTCTGACGAGAATACCGCCCGGTTCGAAGTCGAATGCGGCAAAGGCACCTATGTGCGTGCGCTCGCCCGTGATTTCGGCCGTCAACTCGGTTGCTACGGTCATATTTCGTCGCTGCGCCGCACCTTCGTCGCGCCCTTTGGCGAAGACGACATGGTGCCGCTCGCCGATCTCGTCGCGCTGGAAAAGATTGAGGACGAGGTCGAGCGGCTTGCGGCCCTCGATGCATTCCTGATCGATACCGGCGAAGCGCTATCCAGCCTACCGCAAATCGTTATCAACGACGACCAGGCGCACCGCCTTCGTATGGGCAATCCCATCATCGTGCGTGGCCGCGATGCGCCGGTTTCGGCCGACGAAGCCTATGCTTCGGCGCGCGGCAAGCTGGTGGCGATCGGTGAGATCGCCGGGGGCGAATTCCGACCCAAGCGCGTGTTCCAGGGCTAAGAGCAGGGCTAATAATCGGGGGGCGGAACCAACGGCTCCCGACTTGATTTCACCATAAGCTACAGGCTTTATGGGCTGGCGAGGTTCGCTTCAGGGTACGCCGGGCGGTGCTTTGCCGTTCGGTCTTTCTGGGGAGAAGGGTGGAAAGGGCTGGCCGTTGACGATGTCACCGACCGACAGATCGGTATCTGCTGGGGATGTGGACGCAACGCCCGCCGACGCCCGCCGGCGCATGCACTACCCGGTTGCCTTCTACCTCGTCTGCCTGATCCTCGTCATCGTCATTCCGGCCTTCCTCTTTTCCATCGTTGTGCTGAAGCGCACGAACGAAGCCCAGGAGCGCATTTTCGAATCGCTGCTGCGCACGTCGACAACGGCCGTGAACCGCGCCGTCGAGCGCGAGATTACCGGCATGTTCTCGACGCTGAATTTCCTTTCGACCTCGGAAAACCTGCAAAACGGTGATTATGCTGCGTTGCATGCGCAGGCGGTCAAGACGCTTGAAGGCACGGAGACCAATTTTCTGATCATCGATCAGACGATGCATCAGCTCGTCAACACGCGTGTCTCCTATGGCACACCGCTGAAGATGGCCTCCGATCCGGTGTCCGCCGGCATGGCGCTGGCACGTGGCGAGCGCATGGTCTCCGATCTTTTCTTCGGCAAGACCGCGCAGCGATGGGTGTTCAACGTCTATCAGCCCATGCGGCTTGCGAGTGGTGACCATGTGCTTTTGACGCTGACCAAGAATGCCGATGCACTGCGTCATGCCGTCAATCCGGATATCCTGTCTCCCGGCTGGAATGCCGCCGTGCTCGACAGCCGGGGCACGGTCATCGCCTCTACGGATGACAAGCAGGAAAGCGGCAAGCCGTTCTTCCTGCGGGTGGTGCCGGCGCTCCGGCTTGGCGTCAGTACCATGGGCCAGGACGGGACCGATTACCAGGTCGTCACAGAGTTCTCCTCGCTTGCCGGCTGGCGCATGATCGCCTGGGCGAAAGCCGCCGATGTGCAGGCGCCCGCTGTTTCCTCGTTCCTGTGGCTGGCCATCGGGGGCCTGGTTTTCGCGCTTCTTGCCGCCGTCAGCGCCATCGGCATCGCGCGCCTCCTGTCGCGCGACGTGCGCCTGCTTGCCGCGGATGCCCGCCGGCTGGGGCATGGCGAGCGGATTGCCGCGCGCCGCTATGCCATTTCTGAACTGGTAACGGTTTCGCGTGCGCTGTCGGAAGCCGCCGATGCCCGGGCGAAATCGGAAAACGAGGTGCGTTTCCTGATGCGCGAGGTGGCGCATCGCTCCAAGAACCAGCTCACCGTCATCCAGGCCATGCTGAACCAGTCGGCGTCGGGCGCGGAAAATGCCGCGGATTTTGCCGAAACCTTCCGCAAGCGCGTTTCTGGCCTCGCCCGTTCGACGGACCTGATGATCGCCAATGCCACCGAAGGCATCAACCTTGTCGAGCTCGCAAAAAACCAGCTGAAACCTTTTACGCCCGACGACGCCTCGCGCGTAAGCATTGCCGGACCTGCTGTGTTGCTCGATCCGCAGGCATCCCAGACGCTCGGCATGGCGCTGCACGAGCTTTCGACCAACGCCACGAAATACGGTGCGCTTGCCAATGAACACGGCATCGTCTCGTTGAGCTGGGTGACGTCAGACGAAAACCTCGCGCTCGTCTGGCGTGAAAGCAAGGCATCGATCGACCGGGAGGCCATCGCAACCCGCCGCAAGGGTTTTGGCAGCGTGGTACTGGAGCGCATGCTTGGCATGGCACTAGATGCTACGCTGGAATTCATCGTGCATGATGACGGTATCGAATGGCGCGTAACGATCCCGCTTGCCCGCCTGCGCGATGAGGATGCACAGCAGGAGGCCGTATATTGACGACTTTCGCATTTCTCTTCGCAGGGTGATTTCATGTCGGTTCTTTTGCGTGCTGCCGTTCTTGCCGGCCTCTTCATTGCAGCGCCTGCCTTCGCCCTCGACAAATGCCTGGTCGATGACCCCACGGGGACGCCGCTCAATGTGCGCGCCGAGCCGAACGGCACGATCCTGACGACACTGCAGAACGGCATGAGCGTCACCGTGCTCGAGGAACGCAAACTCGGCACGAAACGTTGGCTGCTCGTGTCGCTGGATGGCCGGCAGCTCGGCTGGATCTTCGGCGCCTATGTCGTCTGTCCCAAAGCCGGCGGCGCGGCAGAGGCGGCCCCCAGCCAGCCGGCGGAGCAGCGTTAGAACACCCTTCCCTTTCATGAGGGAATGGTTTATAGGCACCGCCAGCAATGCGGGGCTTTGGCCTCCTTGCCTTCACGGCCATCGCTGGACGACATCCCGGCTTTTGGCGACCTTTTAGTTCTCCATTCATGAAAGGACATACGATGTCGATCACTGCTGAGCGCAAGGCTGCGCTGATCAAGGAATACGCAACCGTCGAAGGCGACACCGGTTCGCCGGAAGTCCAGGTTGCGATCCTGACCGAGCGCATCAACAACCTGACGGAACACTTCAAGGGTCACAAGAAGGACAACCACTCCCGTCGTGGCCTTCTGACGATGGTTTCCAGCCGCCGCTCGCTTCTTGACTACCTCAAGAAGAAGGACGAAGCCCGTTACAGCAAGCTGATTGCTGCTCTCGGTATTCGCCGCTAAGCACTTTCGGCGGGCGTTCTTACGAGCGCCCGCCGCATTCATTTCCGGGGCGTAAGCCTCGACGTACCGTTTCGCCAGTGCCGGTTGAGGCCGCCTCGTGAAACGGATCTTCCAGCAGGCCGGATGCGCCGGCCCTGCGGAACCAACCGATGACCTGTCATGGGGCAGGATTGCAGGACGCTTCAGGCTCGCGAGCCATTCTTCGGAAGCCTCCCGTTGTCTTGCCCATGATGTGTCATAAATCGGATAGACCACCTGCGCCTTCAGGCGGCGGTGCGCGTATCCGTCAAGAAGGACAAGACATGTTCGATACCCATACGGTTGAAATCGAATGGGCGGGCCGTCCGCTCAAGCTGGAAACCGGCAAGATCGCTCGTCAGGCTGACGGCGCGGTTCTCGCGACCTACGGCGAAACGGTCGTTCTCGCCACCGTTGTTTCCGCCAAGGCGCCGAAGCCGGGCCAGGATTTCTTCCCGCTCACCGTCAACTACCAGGAAAAGACCTACGCCGCCGGCAAGATTCCGGGTGGCTACTTCAAGCGTGAAGGCCGTCCGTCGGAAAACGAAACGCTCGTTTCCCGCCTGATCGACCGCCCGATCCGCCCGCTCTTCCCGGAAGGCTACAAGAACGACACCCAGGTCGTCGTCACCGTCGTTCAGCATGACCTCGAGAACAATCCCGACGTTCTCTCGATGGTCGCTGCTTCGGCTGCTCTGACGATCTCCGGCGTTCCCTTCATGGGCCCGGTCGGCGGCGCACGCGTCGGTTACATCAACGGCGAATACGTCCTGAACCCGCATCTCGACGAGATGGACGAGTCGGTTCTCGACCTCGTTGTCGCCGGTACGCAGGATGCCGTCCTGATGGTTGAGTCCGAAGCCAAGGAACTCAACGAAGAGATCATGCTCGGCGCCGTCATGTTCGGCCACAAGGGCTTCCAGCCGGTCATCGACGCGATCATCAAGCTCGCCGAAGTGGCTGCCAAGGAGCCGCGCGACTTCCAGCCGGAAGATCATTCCGAACTCGAAGCCGAAATGCTCGGCATCGCGGAAACCGAACTGCGCGCCGCCTACAAGATCACCCAGAAGGCCGACCGCTACGCTGCCGTCGACGCCGTCAAGGCCAAGGTGAAGGCCCACTTCTTCCCGGAAGGCGTTGAGCCGAAGTACACCGCCGAAGTTATCGGCGCCGTCTTCAAGCACCTCCAGGCCAAGATCGTTCGCTGGAACATTCTCGACACCAAGAGCCGCATCGACGGCCGGGACCTCGAAACCGTTCGCGCCATCGTATCGGAAGTCGGTATTCTGCCGCGCACGCACGGCTCGGCTCTCTTCACCCGTGGTGAAACCCAGGCCGTGGTCGTTGCCACGCTCGGCACCGGCGAAGACGAGCAGTATGTCGACAGCCTGACCGGCATGTACAAGGAACGTTTCCTGCTGCACTATAACTTCCCGCCCTACTCGGTCGGTGAAACGGGCCGCATGGGCTCCCCGGGCCGCCGCGAAATCGGCCACGGCAAGCTCGCCTGGCGCGCCATCCGCCCGATGCTGCCGACAGCGGAACAGTTCCCCTACACGCTGCGCGTCGTCTCCGAGATCACCGAGTCGAACGGCTCGTCCTCGATGGCCACGGTCTGCGGCACCTCGCTTGCTCTCATGGACGCCGGCGTTCCGCTGGCCAAGCCGGTTGCCGGTATCGCCATGGGCCTGATCCTGGAAGGCGACCGCTTCGCTGTGCTTTCCGACATTCTCGGTGACGAAGACCACCTCGGCGACATGGACTTCAAGGTCGCCGGTACCGCCGACGGCATCACCTCGCTGCAGATGGACATCAAGATCGCCGGTATCACCGAAGAGATCATGAAGGTCGCGCTCAGCCAGGCACAGGGCGGCCGCAAGCACATCCTCGGCGAAATGGCCAATGCCATCACCGAAGGCCGCTCGCAGCTCGGCGAATTCGCGCCCCGCATCGAAGTCATGAACATCCCGGTCGACAAGATCCGTGAAGTCATCGGCACGGGCGGCAAGGTCATTCGCGAAATCGTCGAAAAGACCGGCGCCAAGATCAACATCGAAGACGACGGCACGATCAAGATCGCATCGTCCTCCGGCAAGGAAATCGAAGCGGCCCGCAAGTGGATCCACTCGATCGTCGCAGAACCGGAAGTCGGCATGATCTACGAAGGCACGGTCGTGAAGACCGCCGACTTCGGCGCATTCGTCAACTTCTTCGGCCCGCGTGACGGCCTCGTGCACATCTCGCAGCTCGCTCAGGAGCGCGTTGCCAAGACCTCCGACGTCGTCAAGGAAGGCGACAAGGTTTGGGTCAAGCTGATGGGCTTCGACGAGCGCGGCAAGGTTCGCCTCTCCATGAAGGTTGTTGACCAGGCAACCGGCAAGGAAGTCGCTGCCGAGAAGAAGGGCGACGGCGAAGCCGCCGAGTAAGCCTACTCTACCTGTATGGAGGGGGCGCGGAGCGGTACGTTCCGCGCCCCTTTGCTTTGACCATCCGTTATCCTCCGCTGCCCGTATCCACCGCTGAAAGCCGACCATGACCCGCGACGCCCTGAAGACCCTGTTCCATCCCTTTGCCTCCGGCACGCTCGGCATGCCCGGCGAGGGCGAACGTTATCTCTTCCTCGGCGCGGAGGCCGGCCAGCGCCCGCCGGAAGGCTTTGGCGCCACGCTGGAGGCCGTGCAGCCGCAGCGCGCGCTCTATCGCGGGCTGGAGGCCGTTCGTGCACCGGCAAAGCCGGTCATCGAGGGCGAGGATTTCGACGGCGCGCTCATCCTGATGACCAAGCACAAGGGTGAGAACGAGAACCGTATCGCCGAAGCGCTGCGCCTCGTGCGCACGGGCGGCCTGATCGTCGTTGCCGGCAGCAAGGAAGACGGCGTGCAGTCCATGCGCAAGCGCCTCGACCAGCTCGGCCTTACCGGCGACTACATGCCGAAGTATCACGGCCTCGCCATCTGGTTCGCCCGCCCGGAAGATCCGGCCGATGCGATTGCCAAGCTGGCCGCAAAGCCGGTGCGCATCGTCGGCCGTTTCACGGCGGCACCCGGCATGTTCTCGCATGACCGCATCGACGAGGGTTCCGAACTGCTCGCCACCCGCATTCCGGAGGATTTCCACGGCCACGCCGCCGATTTCGGCGCGGGCTGGGGCTATCTCTCGGTCATGCTCGGCGGCCGCGCGCCGCAGGTGAAGGGCATCGATATCTTCGAGGCGCATTACGAGGCGCTGGAAGCCGCGAAGGAGAACATGGCGGAGAATTGCCCGAACATTCCGGCGCGCTTCTTCTGGTTCGACCTGACGGCGGAAACGCCGCGCGACCACTATGACCTTATCGTCATGAATCCGCCCTTCCATGAAGGCCATGCTGCCGACCATTCGCTGGGTGCCGGTATGATCCGCATGGCCGCCAAGTCGCTCAAATCGGGCGGCCGCCTGCTGATGGTCGCCAACCGCGGCCTGCCCTACGAGCCGGTGCTGAAGGAAGCCTTCAAGGAAAGCGGCGAAGTCTGCCGCAACGCCCGCTTCAAGGTGCTCTTCGGCAGGCGCTAAAGCCCAAGGTTTTGGCAGGCGTCAGCTATCGCTGACGCCGATTGCCGCAGCCGATTGCCATTTTCCCGAAACGGGTCCACCATCGCCGGACCGTTCCCGTTCAGGAGACCCGTAATGGCTTTTGGACCTGCCAGGCCGCCGATCACGGAAGATGTGGCGGATGTTATCGCGAAAGATGTGAAGCAAGGGGAGGGGCATACGCCGACCTCCGAGGTGCCGCTCGCCTTTTTAAGGCGCGGCGCCGATGGCAAGCCGCTGGAAATGAACAGCCGGGTGAGGATGGTCTTCCTCGGTATACTTGCGGCGCTGATCCTGCTGATCGTGGTGCTGATGCTGCGCTCGTAAAAGGAAAACGGCGCGAAGTTCAGGAGCTCCGCGCCGTTCTGCTACTCGCTGTCGGCCTTGGCCAGGCGCTCCAGCGTCGGCATGGAGGTGATATTGTAGCCTGAGTCCACATAGTGGATCTCGCCAGTGACGCCGCTCGACATATCGGAGAGCAGGTAGAGCGCCGAATTGCCCACGTCCTCAATGGTGACGGTGCGGCGCAGCGGTGCGTTCTTCTGCTGCCAGGACAGCATGGCGCGGGCGTCCGAGATGCCGGCGCCGGCCAGCGTACGGATCGGGCCGGCCGAGATCGCGTTGACGCGGATGCCCTGCGGGCCGTAGTCGCCGGCGAGGTAACGCACGGAGGCTTCGAGGGCCGCCTTGGCGACGCCCATGACGTTGTAGTTCGGCATGAGGCGCGTGGAGCCGCCATAGGTCAGCGTCAGCATCGCGCCGCCATCGGTCATCAGGTTCGCAGCGCGCTTGGCGATTTCTGTGAAGGAGAAGCACGAGATCACCATGGTACGCGAAAAGTTGTCGCGCGAGGTGTCGGCATATAGACCCTTCAGCTCGTTTTTGTCGGAGAAGCCGATGGCATGCACGACGAAGTCGAGCCTACCCCATTTTTCCTTGATCGCATCAATCGTCGCATCCACCGAGGCGATGTCCTCGACATCGCAGGGAATGACGAAGTCGGAACCAAGCTCGGCGGCAAGCGGCTTCACGCGCTTGCCGAGCGCTTCTCCCTGGTAGGTAAAGGCGAGCTCCGCGCCCGCGCCGGCGAGCTTCTGCGCGATGCCCCAGGCGATGGAGTGATTGTTCGCGACCCCCATGATGAGGCCGCGCTTGCCGTTCATGATACCCGTCATGCCGTTCATCCGTTGTGGCGCTGGAAGACCAGCGTGGCGTTCGTGCCGCCGAAGCCGAAGGAGTTCGAGAGAACCGTGTCGATCTTGGCATTGTCGATGCGCTTGCGCACGATCGGCACGCCGTCGAATTCCGGATCAAGTTCGGTGATATGCGCGCTTTCGCCGATGAAGCCGGCCTGCATCATCAGCAGGCCGTAGATCGATTCCTGCACGCCGGCTGCACCCAGCGAATGGCCGGTCAGCGACTTGGTCGACTGGATATGTGGGATCTTGTCGCCGAAGACTTCGCGGATTGCGCCGATCTCCTTCGAATCGCCCACCGGCGTCGAGGTGCCGTGCGTGTTGATGTAATCGACATCGCCCTTCACGGTGGCAAGCGCCTGGCGCATGCAGCGGATCGCGCCTTCGCCCGAAGGGGCCACCATGTCGTAGCCGTCGGAGGTCGCACCGTAGCCGACAATTTCGGCATAGATCTTTGCGCCGCGTGCCTTGGCATGCTCCAGCTCCTCAAGAACCAGAACGCCCGCGCCGCCGGCAATGACGAAACCGTCGCGGCTGACGTCATAGGCGCGCGAGGCGGTGGATGGCGTGTCGTTATACTTGGAGGACATGGCGCCCATGGCGTCGAACAGGTTCGACATGGTCCAGTCGAGATCTTCATGGCCGCCGGCGAACATGATGTCCTGCTTGCCCCACTGGATCATCTCGGCGGCATTGCCGATGCAGTGCGCGGAGGTCGAGCAGGCCGAGGAGATCGAGTAATTGACGCCGTGGATCTTGAACCAGGTGGCGAGCGTGGCGGACGCCGTCGAGGACATCGCCTTCGGCACGGCGAACGGGCCGATGCGCTTGGGCGAATTGTTCTTGAGCGTAATCTCGGCCGCTTCGATCAGCGTGCGGGTGGACGGACCGCCCGAACCCATGATGATGCCGGTGCGCTCGTTGGCAGCGTAATCGGACTCTTCCAGGCCGGAATCGGCGATCGCCTGCTTCATGGCGACGTGATTCCACGAGCCGCCCTGCGAGAGGAAGCGGGCTGCGCGGCGGTCGACGAGATCCGTCGTGTCGATATTGGGCGAACCCCAGACCTGGCACTTGAAGCCATGGTCGGCGAAATCCTGGCTGAAGCTGATGCCGGAGCGCGCGTCGCGCAGCGACGCCGTCACTTCGTCCGCGTTGTTCCCGATGGAGGATACGATCCCCAGACCCGTGACAACTACCCGTCTCATATTCCTGCCCTTTTTTAGAACGTCTTGTCTTGGGGACGGCTAAGGCGCCGCCCTCCGGCTTTTTACGGCAAAGGCCGTCCTTAAGCGTCTTTGTCCTTCGACAGGCCGACGCGCAGGTCGGTTGCCTGATAGATGGTCTCGCCATCGGCCTTCAGCCAGCCGTCTGCCGTGCCGAGCACGAGGCGGCCGCGCATGACGCGCTTGAAATCGATGCCATATTCGAGAAGCTTGGTGTTGGGACGGACCATGCCCTTGAACTTCACTTCACCGGTGGACAGCGCCATGCCGCGGCCGGGCTCGCCGAGCCAGCCGAGGAAGAAGCCGGTGAGTTGCCACATGCCGTCGAGGCCGAGGCAGCCGGGCATGATCGGGTTGCCCTGGAAGTGGCACGGGAAATACCAGTCGTCAGGCTTCACGTCATAGGCCGCGCGGATATAGCCCTTGTCGAAGGCGCCGCCGGTTTCGGAAATATCGGTGATGCGGTGGACCATGAGCATCGGCGGCAGAGGAAGCTGCGCATTGCCAGGGCCGAAAAGCTCGCCGCGGCCGCAGGACAGAATTTCCTCATAGTTGTAGCTGGATTGCCTGGTCGTCATCTGAATGTTTCATCCCCGGTCGTGTTCACGCTTGCTCAGCGTTAGATTTAGCGGAGGACGGATGCGATTTGAAGCATCCCGCCCGCCTCGTTTTTTCTAGCTCATCCAGTGCGGATGAGACGTCTATTCCGCTGTCCGCATACATGATGCCGGCGGTGACAGCCAGTGCAAAGTGGCCGAGCCGAAGCAAAGGCCCCGGTTTTTCCGCATGTTGCGCGCCTTGCGGATGCCGCATTCCTATTGAATCCCGCTTCCGCTAAAGTTATATCGAAAGTTCAAGATTGTTATTCAAGGCCAAGCCAAGCGGACCCGTCGCCCATGACGCATGCAAACGAGATGCCCATCGAAACGCGCCTGCGCCATTCCGGCCTGCGCCCGACGCGCCAGCGCGTGGCACTCGCTGATTTGCTTTTTGCCAAGGGTGACCGTCACCTGACCGTCGAGGAACTGCATGAAGAGGCTGTGACGGCCGGCGTGCCGGTGTCGCTCGCCACTGTCTACAATACGCTGCACCAGTTCACTGAGGCGGGTCTGATCCGCGTCCTTGCCGTGGAAAGCTCGAAGACCTATTTCGACACCAATATCTCGGATCACCATCATTTCTTCATCGAGGGTGAGAACCGCGTTCTCGACATTCCCGTCAGCAACATTGCGATCGGCAACCTGCCGGAGCCGCCGGAAGGTATGGAAATCGCCAATGTCGACGTCATCATCCGCCTGCGTCCCTGCGGGAAGGACTGAGGCTTTTCACATCACATCGTCGGGATGCCGTCCTGGCCGGGGCCGGTAGATCGGAAAGCGCCAGCCGAAGCGCAGCGCACCGCCGCGCACGGCGAAGGCTGCGGCAATGCCAATGGCTGAGGCGAGCCAGAGCGGTGCACCGGCAACCGTTGCCGCCGTGAAACCGGCGGCACCGACCAATGCCGCCGTCACATAGACCTCTGGCCGCAGCAGGACGGAGGGCTCGTTTGCCAGGAGATCGCGGATGACCCCGCCGAAGCTTGCGGTCAACACGCCCGTGGTGATGGCCACCGTCGGCGAATTGGTCGCGGCATAGCCCTTGGCAGCTCCCATCACGCAATAGGCCGATACGCCCATGGCATCGAGCCAGAGCAGCAGCCGATAGCGCGACTCGATGCGGTGCGCGAGCACGAAGACCAGGAGCGCGACGGCGACGCAGACGATGAGATAGGTCGGGTTGACGACCCAGAAGACCGGTGTGGCCCCAAGGATTACGTCACGGAACGTGCCGCCGCCGATACCGGTAGCCGCCGCCAGAAACAGGAAGCCGATGATGTCGAGCTGTTTTCGCGAGGCCGAAAGCGCGCCGGTGGCGGCAAAGACCGCGACGCCGGTGTAGTCGAGCAGTTCCAGGATCGTCACGTGTCTCTCCCCTCCGGCCAAGCCTCGCGACAGCTTGGCAACGGTAAAGTCGCGCGCGACAGAATCAAATCGCGCGCTCCCGAGCGCATAATGACCGAATCGCCTGCCATGGAAAGGTTTGAGAGATGGCCATCCGCATGAGAATCCTCGCGCTCCTTTCCATCGCGCTGCTTTCGACCAGCGCGCAGGCCCGAGCGGCCGAAATCGTGCAGGACCCGCTGGCGACGGTGCAGGCCGAGGTGGCCAAGCGCTGCAAGGCGCCGATCTATGGCGATGACTTTGCCGACAATATCGATTTCAACAACGACACGCTCGTCGATGCGATCTTCAATCTCGGTGCTGTCAACTGCGACGGCGTGCCGGGCGGCCTCTGCGGTGAGGTCGGCTGCCCGCACCAATTCTATATCCATGTTGCGGAAGGCGGATACTTCCTTGCCGCCAATGCCGATCTCTACGGCTATACGATGAAGAAGCGCTTCGGAAACATGGTATTCGAACTCAAAGCCAATGCCGCAAGCTGCGGACGCGACGACAGTGAATATTGCACGATGACGGTGCGCGTGCGCGGTGCCGATTTCGAGACGATTTCCAAGAAATAAGCGGCTATTGCGGGACAAGCGACGAGGTGCGCCCCGCGAGATAATAGAACAGCAACCCCGTCCATTCGCGAACCGCCGTCGCCATCAGCTGGCTGTTGGCGGAAGGCTGCGTGAAGTCGAACCCGAGGCTCGCCGTACCCGTCGTGCGATAATCCGTGGGCCAGGGCAGCACGGTCAGGCCGCGCTTGCGGAAGAGGCCTATCGAGCGCGGCATATGAAAGGCCGAGGTGACCAGCAGGCAGTTTTCCAGCCCGTTCGAAGCCAGAAGCGTTTCCGTGTTGGCGGCATTCTCGAAGGTATCGCGCGATTGCGTCTCGCGGATCAGCCGGTCTGCGGAAATGCCGAAGGCGGAGAAGAAGCGCTCGGCGATGACGGCATCTCCCTCGTAGGCGCCGCTCAGTGAGCCGTCACCACCGGAAACAAGAATGCGCGATGCCGGGAAATCTCGTGCCAGCCGGAGCGTTTCGACGAATCGGTCGCCGGCCTGCGTCATTTCAAACCCGCCGCGCGCGCTCACGATCTCCGATTCGAAGCCGCCGCCGAGCGTGATGATGCAGCTCGGCCCGCCTGCGGGCAGATCGGCACGGGCAAAACGGTTCTCCAGCTGTTGCAGCAATACGGCGCCGATCGAGGTGAAGAGCGTGACGAAGAGAATGAGAGCGGCCGCAATGCTCGCCCATGTCCGAATGCGGCTCCATTTCAACAGGCCAGCAAGGAGGCCGGTGAGCAGGAGCAGGAAGGCGAGGGAGAGCGGTTGGGCGACGAGCCAGAAGATCTTCGAAATGTAGAAAGTCACGCGTCGCCCACTCCTGTTGCGGCTATTGTCTCCCCAGAGCTCCGGTGGTGACCGGCGCGGAAGCTGTCTTGTTCTTGCGCAGGTAGAGGATACCAGCAGCCAGCGCAACGCCGATCACGAGAACCGCGATGGCGACGAACGGGCGGTAGGCGATCCATGCGATGGCGATCACCGCGGGCCCGATCAGCAGCGTCAGGATCAGTGCGATCATGGATGTGCCGAAATTGACGATGGAGCCGACGAACGGCACGACGTCGCCGATCACGCCGAGGATCGAGAAGATGAAGGCAAAACCGATGAAGATGCCGACGAGCCCGCCGACGCGCACGATCCAGGTGATGATCGTGTTTTCACTTTGCGCAGTCTCGAACATCGCCGCCGCATCGTGGATCCCGGCCTCGCTGAGCAGAAGCTCGCGCCCATTGGTCGTCTTGTAGGGCGTAAGCCGCGTGCCGCGTTGCGCGCCGACAAAGCTTGCCTCGGACAGATCAGACCGCTTGAAGGAAATCCTTATATCGCCGATTTGCGGGTTCTGCGGATCGAAGGAGAAGACGGCCTGGCCACCGAGGGCCGAAACCGGCTTGCCGAGCGTTGCAGCCTCGCCGACGCGGGTGGCGTCGAGGGCGGTCAGCGGAATTGGTCTGTCGCCGCCGAGGCTGGCTGCCGTGCGGCCATCAACGCTGAAGGCGCCGATATTGGCCGAATCGACCGCAAAGCTTTCATCGTCGATCGGCTTCTGCGGATTGTCATGGCCCGGCTGGCGGAAGCTGCCGGAGCTGATTTCGCGATGGTTCCATTCCTTGCGGTAGGAATAGGTGGTGACCGTTTCCTCGCTACCGCCGAGCTGCTTGCGCGTTTCCGACTTCGAGTCCTCGACCCACTGGTACATCTCGACGACACGGTCGAGGCCGACCGCGCCCTCGGCTGAAATGCCCAGCTGGGCATCTTCAGGCACGCCGACCGGCTTGACCGGTCCCGATATGTGCACGAGCTTGCCCTCGTTCGCCGGGTCGACGCTGCCGTTATCGACTGAAACGACAAGGCCGGCGCCCTCGACGAGCGATCGATAGGTTTTGACCGAGCGGCCCTCATTCCAGAAGAGAAGCCAGATGCAGGCAATAAGAAGGATGAAGCCGACCACGATCTTGATCAGCGCCCCCTTCAGTCTGGAAAACCAGGAGGTGGTCGTCGTTTCCGTAAAACTCATGATGTCCCCCGACAAGGCTGCGTCGATCCCTAGACGCCTGGCGGATCATGCTTATTCTTGCTCCATGAATGACGCAAGCAAAGTCGTTCCGGCGACGCGTCGGGAAGGGAACATCCTGCCTCGCCGCCCGTTTTTCATCGAACAGGAAGGGAGCCCATCATGACCGACGACCGCGAAGACAAAATCCGCAAACGCGCGCACGAACTCTGGCTGCAGCAAGGCCAGCCGGACGGAAAGCCGGATGATCACTGGTATCAGGCCGAACGCGAAATCGACCAAAGCGGTACGAGTGAAGTCGAAGGCGACGACGTTCCCAATCTTGCCGCCTTGCGCGAGGCCGCCCGCCAGCACAATGACACGTTCATCGTGAAGACAGATCTGGAAGACGCCGATCAACGCGAAGCGACGCCGGGCATGCGCGAACAACCTTGAAAGCGCAAACGCCCTGAACTGCCATGTTGTGCATATCTATCTTATGAAAGGTTTGGTGGAGCTAAGCGGGATCGAACCGCTGACCTCTTGCATGCCATGCAAGCGCTCTCCCAGCTGAGCTATAGCCCCATAACGGGTCCGGCAAAGCCGGTTTCCGGGAACCGAAGCGGCGCTGCCGTTCGGTGTGGCGGCTTATTACTTCCCGTCTGGAAAGATGGCAAGCCGAAAAATGAAAACCGGCCGATTTTTTTTAAAACCGGCCGGTAAATCAAAATCTTACGCTTCGTCGTCGTCGCCGCCGACACCGATGATGCCGGTCATGTCGTCATCGTCGTCCTCTTCCTGCTCCAGGAAGGTGTCGTCGTCGTCGCCATCGATTTCGACATCGTCGTCGCCGAGATCCGGCAGGTCGTCGCCGCCTGCTGCATCGTCGTCGGCGTCCTCGAGCGAAACGAGTTCGACTTCGGTGTTCTCGGTATCGACTTCGTTGGCGTCCTCGTCCTCTTCCTTTTCAAGAACGGCAGCCGCAGAGGTCTCTTCGAAGAAGGACAGCGGATAGGACTTGCCGGTATAGGGGGAAACGATCGGGTCGCGATTGAGGTCGTAGAACTTCTTGCCCGTTTCCGGGTCGATGCGTTTGGTTCCGAGTTCCGCTTTTGCCACAGTCAAAGCCTTCTGAGTGCCGAATGTTTCCGGCGGGGCCGGTTGTCCGGCGCGTTGAACGGTAAATTGATTAGCCGGTCCCCTTAATCGTCTTGCGCAATCCTGTCAAAGCCTAACTTTGGGGCCTGACTCCAAGGCAAGCTGGCCCGCGCCGCGTGACGAATGTTTTCTGGCAGGAGGATGACGATTTAAATCGTTTGTGATAGCTAGCCCGCGTTCTCCCCGGCACTCTTTCCGGGAAGCCTCTGTCGATCAAGGAAGACGCCCATGTCGCACGGCGCCAATGCCCGGCCCGCAACCGCCCGCAAATCCTCCGGCCTCACCGGAACCGTTCGCATTCCCGGCGACAAGTCGATCTCCCATCGCTCCTTCATGTTCGGCGGCCTGGCCAGCGGCGAGACCCGCATCACCGGCCTGCTCGAGGGCGAGGACGTCATCAATACCGGCAAGGCCATGCAGGCCATGGGCGCCAAGATCCGCAAGGAACGCGACACCTGGATCATCAACGGCGTCGGCAATGGCGGCCTGCTGGCCCCTGAAGCGCCGCTCGATTTCGGCAATGCCGGCACCGGCTGCCGCCTCACCATGGGCCTCGTCGGCGTCTATGATTTCGACAGCACCTTCATTGGCGATGCTTCGCTCACCAAGCGCCCGATGGGCCGCGTGCTGAACCCGCTTCGCGAAATGGGCGTGCAGGTGAAATCGGAGGACGGCGACCGTCTTCCCGTGACCTTGCGCGGCCCGAAGACCCCGACGCCGATCACCTATCGCGTGCCAATGGCTTCCGCCCAGGTGAAGTCCGCCGTGCTGCTCGCCGGCCTCAACACGCCCGGCATCACGACCGTCATCGAGCCGATCATGACGCGCGACCATACCGAAAAGATGCTGCAGGGTTTTGGCGCCAACCTCACCGTCGAGACGGATGCCGACGGCGTGCGCACGATCCGGCTGGAAGGCCGAGGCAAGCTGACCGGCCAGGTCATCGACGTGCCGGGCGACCCGTCCTCGACGGCCTTCCCGCTGGTGGCTGCCCTGCTCGTTCCGGGCTCCGACGTCACCATCCTCAACGTGCTGATGAACCCGACCCGCACCGGCCTGATCCTGACGCTGCAGGAAATGGGCGCCGATATCGAAGTCATCAACCCGCGCCTTGCCGGGGGCGAGGACGTGGCGGACCTGCGCGTCCGCTCCTCCACGCTCAAGGGCGTGACAGTGCCGGAAGACCGCGCCCCGTCGATGATCGACGAATACCCGGTTCTCGCCGTCGCCGCCGCTTTTGCCGAAGGCGCTACGGTTATGAACGGCCTGGAAGAACTCCGCGTCAAGGAAAGCGACCGCCTCTCGGCCGTCGCCAACGGGCTCAAGCTCAACGGCGTGGATTGCGACGAGGGTGAAACCTCGCTCATCGTGCGCGGCCGTCCGGATGGCAAGGGCCTCGGCAACGCTGCGGGTGCTGCCGTCGCCACCCACCTCGACCACCGTATCGCCATGAGCTTCCTCGTCATGGGCCTCGTCTCGGAAAACCCCGTGACGGTGGACGACGCGACGATGATCGCCACGAGCTTCCCGGAATTCATGGACCTGATGGCGGGACTGGGCGCGAAGATCGAGCTAGGCGCGTAAAGCCCTTGGCATCGCCCCCCTTCTTCCGCTAACGCTTGATGACGAGCCTGTGATGCACACGGATACGCCATGAAAACGATCGCCATCGACGGTCCCGCCGCTGCCGGCAAGGGAACACTCTCGCGCCGGATTGCTGACGTCTATGGCTTTCATCATCTCGATACCGGACTGACATACCGCGCGACCGCGAAGGCATTGCTAGACCGTGGCCTACCGCTCGACGACGAGGCGGTTGCCGCTGATGTCGCACGCAATCTCGATCTCGCCGGGCTCGATCGTTCGGTGCTGTCGGCCCACGCGATCGGTGAAGCGGCTTCGAAGATCGCGGTCATGCCCTCGGTGCGCCGGGCGCTGGTCGAGGCGCAGCGCGCCTTTGCCGTGCGTGAACCGGGCACGGTCCTGGATGGTCGTGATATCGGCACGGTCGTCTGCCCGGATGCGCCGGTGAAGCTTTACGTCACCGCCTCGGCGGAGGTCCGTGCGAAACGCCGTTATGACGAGATCCTCGCCGGCGGCGGGGTGGCCGATTATGAGACGATCCTCGAGGATATTCGCCGTCGTGATGAGCGCGACATGGGCCGCGTGGACAGTCCTTTGAAGCCCGCCGACGATGCGCACTTGCTCGACACCTCGGAAATGAGTATAGAGGCGGCGTTTTCGGCAGCACGGTCGTTCATCGACGCTGCTCTTAAGCAATAGGACAAAGCCTGCCCCCGCGCCGGATTTGCTGCCGTTCAAGGCAGCGGGCATCGTTTTGTTCCTCGTCAACGCTAACCCCCGGCGCCCGTGCCTTTGGCACATCAGGAGTTTCAATGTCTCAAGCAAACCCCACGCGCGAAGATTTCGCAGCCCTTCTGCAGGAATCCTTTGCGTCTAACGATCTCGCCGAAGGCTACGTCGCCAAGGGCATCGTTACGGCCATCGAGAAGGACGTCGCCATCGTCGACGTCGGCCTCAAGGTCGAAGGTCGCGTACCGCTCAAGGAATTCGGTGCCAAGTCCAAGGACGGCACGCTGAAGGTTGGTGACGAAGTCGAAGTTTACGTCGAGCGCATCGAAAACGCGCTGGGCGAAGCTGTTCTGTCGCGCGAAAAGGCTCGCCGCGAAGAAAGCTGGGCCAAGCTCGAAGTCAAGTTCGAAGCTGGCGAGCGCGTCGAAGGCGTCATCTTCAACCAGGTCAAGGGTGGCTTCACCGTCGATCTCGACGGCGCCGTTGCCTTCCTGCCGCGTTCGCAGGTCGACATCCGTCCGATCCGCGACGTCACCCCGCTCATGCACAACCCGCAGCCCTTCGAAATCCTCAAGATGGACAAGCGTCGCGGCAACATCGTTGTCTCGCGCCGTACGGTTCTTGAAGAGTCGCGCGCCGAGCAGCGTTCTGAAATCGTTCAGAACCTCGAAGAAGGCCAGGTTGTTGACGGCGTCGTCAAGAACATCACCGATTACGGTGCGTTCGTCGACCTCGGCGGCATCGACGGCCTGCTGCACGTCACCGACATGGCCTGGCGCCGCGTCAACCATCCGTCGGAGATCCTGTCCATTGGCCAGCAGGTCAAGGTTCAGATCATCCGCATCAACCAGGAAACCCACCGCATCTCGCTCGGCATGAAGCAGCTCGAGTCGGATCCGTGGGATGGCATCGGCACCAAGTACCCGACCGGCAAGAAGATTTCCGGTACGGTTACGAACATCACCGACTACGGTGCGTTCGTTGAGCTGGAGCCGGGCATCGAAGGCCTGATCCACATCTCCGAAATGTCCTGGACGAAGAAGAACGTTCACCCCGGCAAGATCCTGTCCACGAGCCAGGAAGTCGACGTGGTCGTTCTCGAAGTCGACCCGACGAAGCGCCGCATCTCGCTCGGTCTCAAGCAGACCCTCGAGAACCCGTGGCAGGCCTTCGCGCACAGCCACCCGGCTGGCACGGAAGTCGAAGGCGAAGTCAAGAACAAGACCGAATTCGGTCTGTTCATCGGCCTCGACGGCGACGTGGACGGCATGGTGCACCTCTCCGACCTCGACTGGAACCGTCCGGGCGAGCAGGTTATCGAGGAATACAACAAGGGCGACGTCGTCAAGGCTGTCGTTCTGGATGTTGACGTCGACAAGGAGCGCATCTCGCTCGGCATCAAGCAGCTCGGCAAGGACTCGGTCGGCGATGCCGCCACGTCCGGCGACCTGCGCAAGAACGCCGTCGTTTCGGCTGAAGTCATCGCGATCAACGATGGCGGCATCGAAGTGAAGCTCGTCAACCACGAAGACCTCACCTCGTTCATCCGCCGTGGCGACCTGTCGCGCGACCGTGACGAACAGCGTCCGGAGCGTTTCTCGGTCGGCCAGACCGTCGACGCCCGCGTCCTGAGCTTCTCGAAGAAGGATCGCAAGATCCAGCTTTCGATCAAGGCTCTGGAAATCGCTGAAGAGAAGGAAGCCGTCGCACAGTTCGGTTCCTCCGACTCGGGCGCTTCGCTCGGCGACATCCTCGGCGCGGCTCTGAAGAACCGCGGCAACGCCGAATAAGCCTTCGCTTACGAAATGAAGAGCCCGCGGAGAGCGATCTCCGCGGGCTTTTTTGTTTTGGGATGTTGGTCGTTCAGGTCGAGTAGTCGCCGAGCTTCTGGTAGAAGACGAGGCCGGGTTCGATGACGCCGACCATCTCGGCCATTTTTTCGCGCCGGCGCGCTATATCCGGCGTCTCCGATTCCTCGCCGTCTTCGGCCGTATCGTGCGCATTTTCCTCGCCGCTGCCCTGTTCTCCGGCAGAGCCATCTTCGTCGGCGTCCTCATCCTTTTCCGCTTCCTGGGCTTCCGACCATTCAAGATCGTCCTCGGCCGGCAGATAGGGTACGAAAGCGAGCGGAATTCCCTCGCGGGCGACCATGGTCGCTAGCGGAAGATCGAGCTGGGTGGCGGCCTGTGCCGGGGCAGCGGCGTTTTCCGCAAGGCGTTGAGCAGGGCGGGCCTCGTCGGTCAGGACAGGTGCCGCTCGTGCCGGCACGGCTGCCGTTTGCGTCGGATCGTGCCGAAGGCGCGCAGTTTCCTCCGATATGTCGGCATCCACCATGTCCGCGCCCTGTTCAGCGGCTGTGATAGCCTCCGCTTCAGGCTCGACGACAGGCGGTAGCCCGTTCTCTGTCAAGTCGACATCCGGCGGCAACACGAAGTCGAGCGGACGCTCAAGAAGCGTGCGCAGGAACGTCGCCTCCTCGGGCGAGAGGTTTTCGACGAGGTGAATGACTGCTGCGGTCAGAAGGGCAGGCGGCAGGTCGCGGGCCACTGCTTGCAGCACGCTACGCGCCAGCGCCTGGCCGGCGCTGGTGGCGATCGGCTGCCGAACCGGAGGCTCCTCACGTTTGATCGTCGCTGAATTGCTATGCTCGGGCTCCTGGCTATCGACCTGTTGAGGCTTGACACTCTCGAGGGTGTCCACCAGGGGGGGATCGTCTGCAACCACCGGGACGGGCGCGGCCGCGACCGGGCGTCCCTCGAGCGCTCGCTGAGTGACGGGCGTTTCGTTCGGCTGCCGGATAGTGCCGGCAAGCTCGGTTCGTGCCGTCGTTGTCGGGTGTATTTCCGCCTTGCCGGCTGTTACCGCTTTTGCCGTTATCGCCGCCGCTTCCGTCTTCAGCGCGCTTTCGGCTTTTAGAAACGCTGCCGCTTTCTCGGTCTTTGCCGTGGCTGCCGTCGCGCCCGCCGGCTGGTCGGTCACGCCGCGCGGCTTGCTGCCGCCGTCGAAGTCGAAGACGCGTTTCAGCATTGCCTGCAGAGTGCGGGCATCACCACTCAGCAGTTGCGCCATCTGGGTGGCCTGCTGCAGGCTGTGTCGGCCAACAACGGCCAGTTGCTGCGCCGTCAGCGCAGCAGGCTTCTGGGCGCTGGAAGTGTGGCCTTCGGTGGTGTGGCGGTCTTCGGCTGTCAGGTTCGTGGCCAGCAGGATGGCGAGTTTCTGCGCCTCCGGGCCGTTTGGATTGCGAACGATCTCCACCAGGGTGCGCGTCGGCGCGGCCATGAGAACGGTGCTGATCAGTTTTTCCACGGCCGGGCGCATTTCGGGCGGCAGTTTGGCAAGAAGGTCGGCGAGCTTGCGGCCGCTTTCCCCCTCTCGACCCGGCAGTGTCTTCAGGACGGTCAGCAAGGTTTCGAGCAGGTCGCGGTTGGGGCTTGCCTCGCCGGTGCGCGGCATGTGCTTCAGCAGCGTCTCGATGAGGCGCAGTACGACTTCGGCGCGCAGATTGGCAAGAGCGGCAGCGGAAAGCGGAGGCTTGGCGGCGGCATCGACCGAGGCCCCGGCCGTAAGGGCTGGGGTAGGCTGGGTCGTCCCGGTCGTTGGTGCCACGCGCGGCAGCATGCCTGCCTCCTGTTCGCCACCTTGCCGATGCACAGCATTCGCAAGGTCTTGCCAATGTTCCATCGTCCGTCGGATGGCGCATCATGCGCGACGCTGCGAGGGATGCTTCGGCCCGGACGAACCAGGCTCTTTACGCGGAGGCGACGGGTAAACCTGAAGGCACTGAACCGCTTGATTGTGCCGGAGGGGTATTCCCGAACTTCCGAACAACTACTGGCTCCTACATTTGGCATTTTATGGTTAACGAATTCCTAACGGACCGAAAGAACCTTCGCAGCCGCAGCAAACTTACCCGGATTGTCCTGCTCGACGGCACTTGCCCCTTATGCTCAGCTCAAGTAAATCTTGCCCGCACTGTTGGCCGCCGGTGAAGCGGGCCGCGGATGCGGCGGAGACTTTTCGATGAACCTCACCAACATCATCCTCAACACCGACAGTTACAAGTTCAGCCACTATCTGCAATATCCGCCGGAAACCCGTGCCATCTCGTCCTATGTCGGGGCGCGCGGCCATTCGGACCATGCGGAAGTGCTGTTCTTCGGCCTCCAGGTATTCCTCAAGGAATATCTGTCGAAACCGGTGACGATGCAGGATATCGATGAGGCAGAAGCGATCGTCACGGCGCATGGCCTGCCGTTCAACCGTGAGGGCTGGACGCATATCGTCAACAAACATGGCGGTTACCTACCGCTGCTGATCGAGGCCCTGCCGGAGGGCACGCTGGTGCGCCGCGGCGTGCCGGTTGCGCAGGTCGTCAACACGGATCCGGCCTGCTACTGGCTGACCTCCTATATCGAGACGGCTTTCCTGCGTGCCATATGGTATCCGAGCACGGTCGCCTCCAATTCGCGCAAGGTGAAGCAGATCATCCAGCCGTTCCTGGAAAAAACCTGCGACGATCCGGCGAGCGTCCTGCCCTTCCGCCTGCATGATTTTGGCGCGCGCGGTACGACGAGTTTCGAGCAGGCCGGCATCGGCGGTGCTGCGCATCTCGTCAATTTCATGGGTACGGACACGGTCAGCGCCGTGCTCTATGCGCGCCGCTACTATGGTGCCGACATGGCTGGCTATTCCATTCCCGCCTCCGAGCACTCGACCATGACCTCCTGGGGCCAGGAGCATGAAGCCGAGGCCTATGGCAACATGATCGACAAGTTCGGCGGCAAGGGCCTCTATGCCGTCGTCTCCGACAGCTACGACATCAACAATGCGGTCTCGGAAATCTGGGGCAAGCAGCTGAAGGACCGCGTGCAGGCGGCCGGCGGCACGCTCGTCGTGCGGCCCGACAGCGGCGACCCGGTGGAAACCCCTGTGCAGGTGCTGCGCCAGCTTGCCTATGCCTTCGGCACGCATCTGAACGGCAAGGGCTACAAGGTGCTCGACAACAGCGTGCGCGTCATCCAGGGCGACGGCATCTCGCCCGCCGATATCGGCCTCATTCTCGGCCGGCTGGAGGCCTTCGGCTTCTCGGCGGAAAACATCGCCTTCGGCATGGGCGCGGGCCTGCTCCAGCGCGTCAACCGCGACACCTATTCCTTCGCCATGAAGGCCAATGCAAGGCAGGATTCCGCCGGCGTCTGGCATGACGTCTATAAGCGCCCGGCGACGATGAATCTGAAAGCTTCCAAGGCCGGCCGCCAGGCGGTGGTGGAGGGTTATATCGGGCTTGAAGGCGCCCGCGTCGATCAACTCGCCGGCCGCCGCAACCTGTTGCAGCCGGTCTGGCGCGACGGCAAGCTGCTCGTCGACTGGCATTTCGAAGAGGTGCGTGCCCGCGCGGTGTGAGGTCTTGCCGTTGCGGCTTTGCCGCGCCATCTTGAGGTCCTGACGGAGACGAAAGATGACGGTACGCCCACCACAGGCGCTTGCCCCCTCCTTCACCAAGGAGACGGGGCTCAATATCCTCGAATACGAGCTGATGTCGGAGCGGGCGGATTCGCTTGGCCGGCACGGGTTGAAGGTCGAGAAGGCGATTGCTTTGCTCTCGGAGCGTCTTGCTGCGGGCTGCGGCGAGGCGGAGCGTGAAGACCTGCTGAACGACGCGGCCGACAAGGTCTGGGCCTTTTTCATCCAGCGCGAAATGTGCGGCCTGCGCAGCCAGAAGGACGCGATCCGCCGCTACGGCATTCCGCCGGAGGTGATCGCAAGGCTCGGCATCGTCAGGAAGAAGGTTTAGGCGACGAGCTGGCGTGTGATGAGGTCGTAGATGCCGTTATCGTCGATGCGCAGGGCAAAGATTTCCTTCTTGGCGTCCTCCCGCTCGTCCTTCTCCTTCGTGCCGGCGGCATCGAGGTTGCGCACGGCCTCGCCCGTCGTTTCCGCAGGTGCGTCCTTATGCTGGAGAAGCGTGTCATCGGGTTTTCCCGACGCCTTTTCAACGGCCTTGGTTGCCTCCGCGCCGGACGCGAGAAGCTGGATCGTATCGACGGCATCCTGTGACGGTCTTCTCCCGCTCTTGCCGTCCGTCTTGCCCTTGGCGGCGTCCTCATGGGCGCGGCCGATCGCGTCCTGCAAGTCTTTGACGTCTTCGAGCTTTTTGCCAGCCTCGAGTTTCCGGATCGTCTCCTCGCGCTCCTTGCGCGTTTCGGCATCCTCGATGCGGGTCGGATCGCGCTTGGTGCGTTCGAGCTTCAGCTCCTCGATCGTCTTGGGGTTCGCAGCATCTTCCAGACGCGCGAGCACCTTCTGCATTTCCGGCGTCAGCGCCTTTTCGTCCTTGGCCTTTTCCGCCAGCGCATCCTTCACGCGCCCGGCTTCCTCGCCATAGGGATTGCGGATCGCCGCCACGAGATCGCTGGCGCGCAGGCCGAGATCGGTCAGGCCGGTCTTCTTTTCGATCGTCGCCGTATCGGCTGGCAGCTCGCCGCGCTGGCGGGCAAGCATGGCCGAAAGGCGCTGTTCGTAGTCGGCGTCGGCCTCGCCGTCGCCCTGCGCAACACCGGTCGCAAGCGCCAGACGCGCGACGAGATTGGCGCCGGCATCGTCCGAGGGACCGCTCATCGCCTGCTTGACGGCATCGAGCGTCGTGCCGAGCGCCCGCAGCGAAACATTGAGCTCGCTGCCCTTCGAGGGAAGCCCGACGGCATCGACGAGGGTCAGCTGGTCGGCAAGGCGCTGGGCGAAATTGCGGGCGGTCTCGCCCTCCTGCTGGGTTATGCCGAGCGCGTCGGAAAAGCGGGAGATCAGCTTGGCGAGCGTGTCGCCGTCTTGAATGCTGTTGCCGAAGAAATGCTCGTTGATGCGGGCATTGGCCTGGCGCGCGGCAGCGTCAGGGCGCAGATGCGCCGGTTGGACGAGGTCGTCCTTCTTGCGGCCGCTGGCCTTTTCCGCTTCCTCGCGCTGGCGGTCCTCGATCGTCGTGACGATCGATTGCAGTGCCGAAACGGCCGCGGTGGACTGCGCGCTCTGCAGGGGTGTCAACATGATGGCAACCTCCAGAATCGCCTGAAGGATAGCTGTCTGCCCGTTAACCGGACGTTAAGTCTGCGACAGCCGGATTTGAGGGGTCTCTGGCGGTTGCGGTCGGCAGACGATGGTCACCAGCACGAAGCTGACATAGAGCAGCAGGTACCACGAGCCGAGTTTGCTGAGGGACACCATGTGCCAGACATGCTGGCCGGGATAGAGCCACACACCCGTCGCCGTGCCGATGTTTTCAGCGATCCAGAGGAAGATGCTGGTGAGGAAGGCGGCGAGAACCAGCGGCATCCAGCGCGGCTTCGTCTCCACCGTATAATAGATGCGCACCCGCCCGAAGAGCAGCACGGTGGCGGCGAAGAGCAGGATGCGGATATCGGGCAGGTAGTGGTGCGCGTAGAAATTGGCGTAGATGGCGATCGCCAGCACCGCCGTCGTCCAGAAGGGCGGATAGTGCGTGAAGCGCATGTCGAAGATGCGGATGGCGCGCGCCATGTAGCTGCCGACCGAGGCATACATGAAGCCGGAAAACAGTGGCACGCCGCCGATGCGGATCAGCGCCTCCTCCGGATAGGTCCAGGAGCCCATATGGACCTTGAAGATCTCCATGACGGTGCCGACGACATGGTAGATGAGAATGACCTTCGCTTCCTCGAGCGTCTCCATCTTCAGGCACAGGAACGTGACCTGAATGGCGAGCGCCATCAGGAAGAGGGCGTCATAGCGATGAAGCGGCCAGTCGGGCTGCCAGACGAGCTTGGTGAGGATGATCAGCCCGAGCATCAGCCCGCCGAACAGGCAGGCCCAGGCCTGTTTCAAGCCGAACAGGATGAATTCCGAGAGACCCGGCGGCAAGGCGGCGAGCCGGCGGCGAATGAGCCGCCGGAGCGGCTCCAGCGTCGGGCCGGTCTGGTGCTGTTGTCCGTTCTGCACGGGAGAGCTCAGCTATGGGCGAAGATGTCGGTCTCTTCCCAACCGATCAGGTCCAGCTTGGCGCGCGTCGGCAGGAAGGTGAAGCAGGCTTCGGCATGGGCAAGCCGGCCGTCGCGCACGAGGCGGGCCATGAGCTTGTCGCGCAGGGCGTGCAGATGCAGCACGTCGGAGGCGGCGTATTCGAGCTGTGCCTGCGACAGGGTCTCGGCCGCCCAGTCGGACGACTGCTGCTGCTTGGAAATGTCGACGTCGAGCATTTCCTTGAGATTTTCCTTCAGGCCGTGGCGGTCGGTATAGGTGCGCGTCAGGCGCGAGGCGATCTTGGTGCAGAAGACCGGCGTCGTGGTGACGCCGAAGGTGTGGAACAGCACCGCGATGTCGAAACGGCCGTAGTGGAAGATCTTCTGGCGGCTCGGGTCTTCCAGCATGGCGATAAGGTTCGGGGCCTCCTTCTGGCCGGCGGCGATGCGGATGACATCGGCGGAGCCGTCACCGGACGAGAGCTGGACGACGCAGAGTCGGTCGCGGCGCGGAATGAGGCCGAGTGTTTCCGTATCGATGGCAATCGCCCCGGTATAACGGGCCGCATCGGCCGCCGAGATGTCACCTTCGTGATACCGGATTGCACTTGCCATGAAAAACCCCATCTAACCAATTGGAATGCTCGCAGGCCTATAGCGCATGTCGTCGGCCGGCGGTATCTCTTTGTGGATTGCGAAAGGCCGGCCTCAGACGGATGGAACGATGAAGACACGAGCCACCCTTGCCCTTCTGGTTCTCCTCCTGTCCGCCGCCGGCGGCCAGGCGCAGGTGTTCAAGGACCTGCCCGGCGTGACGCCGAGCGATGCCACCGATGAGTATAAGAGCAAGGGGCAGGTGGCCTGCGAGCCGACGGTGGGGTATGCGCGCGACCGCGATTTCCGCTGGATGCCGCGCAACATGTATGTCTGCGAACAGAATGGCATAACCGCAAGCGGCACGGCGCTTCCGCCGTCCAGCGTGCGTGCGCTGCGCGGACTGGGATATTAAGCAAGTCCTGCGGAAGTGCGCAGCGGTTTTGCGTCCGGAATTGCGGAAGCACCCAGGTCGCACGCTCCTTACGCCCGTGCTACCACAGCATGGATACAAATCCGGAGGAGCCATGACCGACAATGTATTGCCCCTGGTGATCAGCGCGCCCGAGCCGCGAACGCTCGATCTCATCTTCACGCCGCAGGCTGACGCGGAACTGCGCCGCACCTACCGCCTCGTCGAGGCCGATCCGGAAAACATCGCCGGCCTCGGTGATGCCGTACTGTCAGAGGCCCGCTATATCATCGGCCAGCCGCCGCTTTCGGCGGAAACGCTCGGCCGCATGCCCAATCTGCGCGCCATCCTGAATGTCGAGAGCAATCTCATCAACAACATGCCATACGAGATCCTTTTTGCCCGCGGCATTCATGTCGTGACGACGGGGCAGGTTTTCGCCGAGCCGGTCGCCGAGCTTGGTCTTGCCATGGCGCTGAACCTTGCGCGCGGCGTGATCGACGCGGATGTCGCCTTCCGCGAAGGCCGTGAACTCTGGGGCGGCGATGGCAATGCTTCCGCGCGCCTCCTGTCCGGCTCGGAGATCGGCATTATCGGCTTCGGTGATCTGGGCCGGGCGCTGAACCGCGTCCTCTCTGGCTTCCGGGCAAAAATCCGGGTTTTCGATCCCTGGCTGCCGCCGTCGATCCTGCGTGAGGCGGGCGTCGAACCGGCCTCGCTCTCCGACGTGCTTGCCATGAGCGATTTCGTCTTCGTGGTCGCATCGGTGACGAGCGAGAACAAGGGCTTTCTCGGTGCCAAGGCACTTGCCTCCATGCGCAGGGGGGCCGCCTTCATTCTGCTCAGCCGGGCCGATGTCGTTGATTTCCCGGCACTGATGGCGGCGGTGGAGCGCGGTCATATCGTTGCGGCGAGCGATGTCTATCCCGAGGAGCCGCTGCCGGCCGATCACCCGGTGCGTAAGCTGGATGGTTTCGTCCGCTCGGCCCACCGCGCCGGCGCGCTCGACAGTGCCTTCAAGAAGATGGGCGAGATGGTGCTGGAAGACATGGCGCTGATGGATCGCGGCCTGCCGCCGATGCGCTGCAAGCGGGCGGAGCGCGAAACGGTTTCGCGCATGCGTTCCAAGCCGGTCAGCGTCAACTGAAACGAAAAGGCCGTGGCGGAGATCGCCATGGCCTTTCGGTTTTGATGCGATGGGGATCAGGCGCGTTTGATGACCTTGATGAGCACGAGCAGGATCACCGCGCCGATCGTGGCATGGAGGATCGCGGCGATAATGCCGCTGCCCAGGCTGACGCCCATGGCGGGGAAGAGATATCCGGCAATGAAGGCGCCGACGATGCCGACGACGATATTGCCGATGAGGCCGAAGCCGAAGCCCGAAACGATGAGGCCCGCAAGCCAGCCTGCGATGGCGCCGACGATGAGGAAAACGAGAATGCTTTCAATGCCCATAATGTGCTCCCTTGTGACAGTCTCATTCTGTCAAAGCTGAATGTGGCAGCCGTTTTCGGGAAAGCAAGAGAATATTGAAAGCATCTTGTGACGGCTCAGACGATGCCGCCACCCCCGCTCGCCACCGCCGGACGCTCACCCGCGACCTTGGCGCGGTAGCCCGCTGCCCGGTAGGTTGCGACCGGGTCGATCGCGCCGCCGGCTTCCAGTCGTGCCATGGCAAGAATCGGTTCGACATCGGTGCGGAAGCCGACCTTCAGCGTTTCAGACGCCATCAGCGCATCGTTGCCGTCCTGGTAGCCGGCAAGCGCGGTGCGGTCGACGATGAGGCCCTGCGCATAGGCGCGGCAGACTTCCGTGGCGCTGCGCATAAGGCTTTCGATCGGGTCCGTCACATTATGGCTCTGGTCGAGCATATGCGCTGGCGCAAAGCCCTCGGCCTCGCGCACTTCCGCATCGACCAGCTCGTTGAAGACGAGGAACAGGCGATAGGGATCTATCGAACCGGTATCGAGGTCGTCATCGCCATATTTCGAATCGTTGAAATGGAAGCCGCCGAGTTTCTTGAACTGGATGAGGCGGGCGACGATCATCTCGATATTGACGTTCGGCGCATGGTGGCCGAGATCGACGAGGCAATAGGCCTTGGGGCCGAGTTCCTGGGCGATCAGGTAATTGGTGCCCCAGTCCTGCACGACCGTGGAATAGAAGGCCGGCTCATACATTTTGTGCTCGGTGAAGACCCGCCAGTCGTCCGGCAGGCCCTTGTAGATCGCCTTCATCGCATCGAGATAGCGCTCGAAGCTTTTCGTGAAATTCGCCTGGCCCGGAAAGTTCGTGCCGTCGCCGATCCACACCGTCAGCGCCTTGGAGCCGAGCGCGTTGCCGATGGCGATGCATTCCAGATTGTGCTCGACGGCCTGCTGGCGCGTGCCGGCATTGGCATGAGAGAGCGAGCCGTATTTGTAGGAATGCTCCTGCTGCGGTGCGTCGGAGAAGGTGTTGGAGTTCATCGCGTCGAAGCCGAGGCCAAGCGCCGCGCCGCGTTCCCTCAGTTCCTTGAGGTCCGATACCTTGTCCCAGGGAATATGCAGCGAAACGGTCGGCGTCGCGCGCGTCAGTTCCTGAATGACGGCGCAGTCCTCCAGCTTGTCATAGATGTTGCGCGGCTCGCCATCGCCGGGGAAGCGGGCAAAGCGCGTGCCGCCGGTGCCAACACCCCAGGAGGGTACCGCGACCCTATAGGCCGCGACCTTGGTCTTTACAGCGTCGATATCGACACCCCGGCGGGCGAGCTGCGCACCGAGATGCTCGTAGTCGCTTTTCAGGTCAGCGAGACGCTTGTCGTTCTCGCGCGCCACCACATCCTTGGAAATCATCGTCATGGAAAATTCCTCAGCGTGTGAACGACTGGGCATTGCCCGCGTCGACATTGACGATGTTGCCGGTCGATTTCGCCGACATGTCGGAGGCGAGGAAGTATATGGCCTCGGCGATATCCTCCGGGAAGACCGAGAGCTTCAGCATCGAGCGCTCGCGGTAGAGCGCCTCCAGGCCTTCTGTATCGGTCTTGTAGATCGCCGCGCGCTGTTCCTTCCACTCGCCGGTCCAGATCTTCGAGCCGCGCAGCACGGCATCCGGATTCACCACGTTGACGCGGATCTGCTCGGAGGCGCCTTCGAGCGCGAGGCACCGGGCGAGGTGGATTTCGGCGGCCTTGGCCGTGCAATAGGCCGATGCGCCGGGGGAGGCGGCAAGGCCGTTCTTGGAGGCGACGAAGACGACATTGCCGCCCGCCTTCTGCCGGCGGAAAATGCGGAAGGCTTCGCGCGAGACGAGGAAATAGCCCGTCGCGAGGATGCCGATATTCTTGTTCCAGAGTTCGAGCGTCGTGTCCTCGATGACGGCGGAGGAGGCAAGGCCCGCATTGGAGACGAGAATGTCGAGGCCGCCGAATTCGACCAGCGTATCGGCAAAGCTTTTGGCGACCAGCGCCTCGTCGGTGACGTTCATGGTGACCGCGCGCACGACATCCTTGCCGTAGCGGCCGGCAAGCTCGCTCTGCGCCTCGGCAAGTGCGGCCTCGTCGATATCGGCCAGCACCACGCAGGCGCCCTCCGCCATCAGCCGGTTCGCCGTCGCCTTGCCAATGCCGCCGGCGCCTCCCGTGACGAGCGCGATGCGGCCGGCGAGGCTCTTGGGCTTCGGCATACGCTGGAGCTTCGCTTCCTCCAGCAGCCAGTACTCGATGTCGAAGGCTTCCTGTTCCGGCAGGCCGACATACTCCGAAACGCCCGACGCGCCGCGCATGACATTGATGGCGTTGACGTAGAACTCGCCGGAAATGCGCGCCGTCGCCTTGTCCTTGGCGAAGGTGATCATGCCGACGCCCGGCACGAGATAGACAACCGCATTGGGGTCACGCATGGCGGGGCTGTTGGCGCGCTTGCAGCGCTCGTAATAGGCGGCATAGTCGGCGCGATAGGCAGCGACCGCATCGTCCAAACCGGCCAGCGTCTTGTCGACATCAGGATTGGCCGGATCGAAATCGACGACCAAAGGCCGGATTTTCGTGCGCAGGAAGTGGTCCGGGCAGCTGGTGCCCAGCGCCGCGAGCGGGGCAAGGTCCTTTGCCGTAACGAAATCCAGCACCGCGCTGCCGTCGTCGAAATGGCCGACCTTCTTCTCGTCCTTGCTGATCATGCCGCGAATGACCGGCATCAGCTTTTCCGCGACCGCGCGGCGCTCGGCCGGCGCCAGAACTGGCTTCACCGCACCACCGAAGGCTGGGGCCGTGTTGTTGCTCTCGAACCAGGCAATCGCCTTGTTGATGATCTCGACGGTCGTTTCGTAGCATTCCTTGGCCGTGTCACCCCAGGTGAAGAGGCCGTGGCTCTCCAGCACGAGGCCGCGCGCATTGGGGTTTTCCAGGCAGAATTTTTCGAGCCACAGGCCCAGTTCGTAGCCGGGGCGCTTCCAGGGCAGCCAGCCGATATCGTCGCCGAAAATCTGCTGGGTCAGCTCGCGGGAATTCTTCGCGGCGGCAATCGCGATGATCGCGTCGGGATGCATGTGGTCGACATGCTTCTTCGGCACATAGGCATGCAGCGGCGTGTCGATGGAGGCGGCGCGGGGGTTGAGGTTGAAGGTGCAGTGGGGCAGATAACCCACCATCTCGTCCTCATGCTCAAGGCCGCGATAGAGGCCCTTCAGGGCGTTCAGCTTGTCCATGTAGAGCGTGGCGAAGCCGTCCATCCTGATCGTGCCGACATCGCCGCCCGAACCCTTGACCCAGAGCACTTCGACATTGCCCGCGCCGAGCGGATCCTTCTCGATGACTTTCGCCGAGGTGTTGCCGCCGCCGTAATTGGTGATGCGCTTGTCGGAACCGAGCAGGTTGGAGCGATAGAGCAGGCGCTCGGGCTCGCTCATGGCGGACGCCTTGGCGTCATCCCACAGGTTTGCAAGGCGTGCGCCCTGGTTCTTGTCCAGCATCGGCATTTCCTCCCGGTATTTCTCGTGGCAGCACCTATCGCGGCGCTCGACGGCATGCTTTCAGATCACACGGGATTTTTGCCGATGTCAATCAGAAACGATCAAAAACAATCATACTGCACTGCACAATGAAAAAATATGATTGATTGTGATTGACAATGCGCGATCCTGATGGAAGCATTGCGAGCACTGGAGGAGCCATGCACGAGAAGGAAAGACACCGGATCATTCTGTCCGCGGTTCAGGAGAAGCCGGTCGTGACCGTGCCCGAGCTTGTGGACCTGACGGACAGTTCCGAGGCGACGATCCGGCGCGATATTGCGGCGTTGCACGTGCAGAAGAAGCTGCGCCGGGTGCGCGGCGGGGCGGAAGCGTTGCATCCGCCGCAATTCGTCGGTCTTGCCGGTCGGCCCTTCACAGTCAACGAGACGCTGAACACCCGCCAGAAGCAGGCGATCGCCAAGGAGGCAGTGGCGCTCTGCGAGGATGGCGATCCGATCATCATCAATGGTGGCACGACCACCTTCCAGATGGTGCATTTCCTGACCAACCGCCGCATGCAGGTCTTCACCAATTCGTTCAACATCGCCGAGCACCTGCTGAAGCATTCGAAAAACACGATCATGCTGTCCGGCGGCACGATCTATCGCGAGCAGAACATCGTGCTCAGCCCCTTCGACAATGACGTGACGCGCAATTTCTATGCGCGCCGCATGTTCATGGGCGCGCAGGGCATCGGCCCGCTCGGCCTGATGGAGGCCGATCCGCTGCTCATTCAGGCCGAACAGAAGCTGATCGACCAGGCCGACGAGCTCGTCGTGCTGGTCGATTCCACCAAATTCCGCAAGCGCTCCAGCCTCATTCTCTGCGGCCTGAAGCGCATTGCCACCATCATCACGGATTCGGGCATCGAGGACAGGGACGCCGCGATGCTGGAGGAGGCCGGTGTCAACCTGATCGTCGCGAACGTTCAGGCGAGCACCAGATCGGAGACTGCATCCTCATCGGCATGAGGCCGGAGGGTTGATTTTTCACTGGGAGGAAATGACGTGAAAATTCTGAAAACCTTGCTCGTGACGGCGGCCGTTTCGGTCGCGATGATGGCGACCGCGCAGGCGGAAACCAAGAAGATCGCGCTTGTCGTGAAGGCGCTCGGCATCGGCTTCTTCGAGGCCGCCAACAAGGGCGCGCAGGAAGCCGCCAAGGAGCTCGGCGATGTCGAGGTCATCTATACCGGCCCGACGACGACGACCGCCGAAGGCCAGATTGAGGTCATCAACTCGCTGATCGCCCAGAAGGTCGACGCCATCGCCGTTTCAGCAAACGACACCAATGCGCTGGTACCGGCCCTGAAGAAGGCCATGGACCGCGGCATCAAGGTCATCTCCTGGGATTCGGGCGTCGCTCCTGAAGGCCGCCTGATGCATCTCAACCCGTCGTCGAACCCGCTTATCGGCAACATGATCATCAAGCTCGCCGCCGACAATCTGCCTGATGGCGGCGACGTCGCGGTGCTCTCGGCCACGGCCACCTCGACCAACCAGAACGTCTGGATCGAGGAAATGAACAAGGTGCTGCCGAACTACAAGGGCATCAATGTCGTGGCGACCGTCTATGGCGACGACCTTGCCGACAAGTCCTACCGCGAGACGCAGGGCCTCATCCAGTCGCATCCGAACCTGAAGGCGATCATCGCACCGACCTCCGTCGGCATCGTCGCGGCCGCGCAGGCCGTCACCGACGCCGGCAAGATCGGCCAGATCAACGTCACCGGCCTCGGCCTTCCCTCGGAAATGGCCGGCCACGTGAAGTCGGGCGCCTCCAAGTCCTTCGCGATCTGGAACCCGATCGACCTCGGCTACTCAGCCACGATGATCGCCAACGACCTGATCGGCGGCGCGGAAGCAAAGCCCGGCGCCGAACTGAAGATGGGCCGCATGGGCACCGTCAAGCTCGACGACAAGAACGAAGGCGCCATGGCCGATCCGTTCATCTACGATGCCAAGAACGTCGAGGAATTCGCCAAGATCTTCTGATCTTGCCAGAAATCCGCCCCTTCCCCGCTGGGGGAGGGGCATTCTCCGTGACATGCTGATCCTGCCCAAACCGGCCATGCCGGTGGCCGGGCAATTGCAACCGAAATTCCGGCGGACCGAGATTTGCTACAGGACACGACCATATCGCGGACCAGGCCCGCCGTCGCGCTCGAGGGGATCTCGAAGTCCTTTCCCGGCGTCCGCGCGCTGTCGGACGTTTCGCTTTCGCTCTATCCCGGCTCGGTGACGGCGCTGGTCGGCGAAAACGGGGCCGGCAAGTCGACGCTGGTGAAAATTCTCACCGGCATCTACCAGCCCGACGAGGGCACCATCCGCGTCGATGGCGCAGAGACCCATTTCCCGACCGCCAATGCCGCCGCCAAGGCCGGCGTGACGGCGATCCACCAGGAGACCGTGCTGTTCGACGAGCTCTCGGTCGCCGAAAACATCTTTCTCGGCCATGCGCCGCGCGGCAGTTTTGGCCTGATCGACTGGAAAAAGATGAATGCGGATGCGCGTGCGCTCCTGTCGCGCGTCGGCGCCGATCTCGACCCGTCGGTACGCCTGCGCGATCTCGGCATCGCGAACAAGCATCTCGTCGCCATCGCCCGCGCGCTCTCCATCGATGCCCGCGTCGTCATCATGGACGAGCCGACGGCAGCGCTGTCGCACAAGGAAATCCACGAGCTCTACGAACTGGTCGATCGGCTGAAGGCCGACGGCAAGGCGATCCTTTTCATCTCCCACAAGTTCGACGAGATTTTCCGCATCGCCGACCGCTACACCGTCTTCCGTGACGGGCGCATGGTGGGCGAGGGGCTGATCTCGGAGACCACTCAGGACGATCTGGTGCGCCAGATGGTCGGCCGCGATGTCGGGCAGGTCTTTCCCAAGCAGGAGGTCGCCATCGGCGAACCTGTTCTCACCGTCTCGGGCTATCGCCACCCGACGGAATTCGAGGATATCAATTTCGAACTGCGCCGCGGCGAAATCCTCGGCTTCTACGGCCTTGTCGGCGCCGGTCGCTCGGAATTCATGCAGTCGCTGATCGGCATCACCAAACCGTCCGCCGGCGCAATCCGGCTGGATGGCGAGATCAAGGTCATCCGCTCGCCGGCCGAAGCCATCGAAGCCGGCATCGTCTATGTGCCGGAAGAGCGTGGCCGGCAGGGTGCGATCATCGGCCTGCCGATCTTCCAGAACGTCACGCTACCCTCGCTGTCGCGCACCTCGCGCTCCGGTTTTCTGCGCATGGCGGAAGAGTTCGCACTGGCGCGGGAATATACGGCGCGGCTCGATCTGCGCGCCGCCTCGCTGGATCAGGATGTCGGCACGCTCTCGGGCGGCAACCAGCAGAAGGTCGTCATCGCCAAATGGCTGGCGACGCGGCCGAAGGTCATCATCCTCGATGAACCGACCAAGGGCATCGATATCGGCTCCAAGGCTGCCGTGCACGCCTTCATGAGCGAGCTTGCCGCCTCGGGCCTCAGCGTCATCATGGTCTCATCGGAAATCCCGGAGATCATGGGCATGGCCGACCGCGTCATCGTCATGCGCGAGGGCCGCATCGCCGGCCGCTTTGAGCGGACGGAGCTGACGGCCGAAAAACTCGTGCGCGCCGCCGCCGGCATTCAGGAGGCCGCGTGATGAAGCTTCTTCTCAAGAATCGCGAGATGCTGCTGGTCGTCGCGATTATCGCGCTGCTGGCGCTGATCGCTATGCGCTTCCCGCCCTTCGTGGCGCCCGGCAATCTCGCCAATGTCTATAATGACACGTCGATCCTGATCATCCTAGCACTCGGCCAGATGGCCGTCATCCTGACACGCTGTATCGATCTCTCCATGGCCGCCAATCTCGCGCTGTCGGGCATGGCTGCGGCGATGCTGAACGCGGCCTTCCCCGGCCTGCCGGTGCCCCTGATCATCCTCACTGCCGTCGCCCTCGGCGCGGCTCTCGGCTCGATCAACGGCCTGCTCGTCTGGAAGCTCGATATTCCGCCGATCGTCGTAACGCTCGGCACGCTCACCATCTATCGCGGCTTAATCTTCCTTCTGTCTGGCGGCGCCTGGATCAATGCGCACCAAATGAGTGATGCCTTTAAGGCCCTGCCACGCACCAGCATCCTCGGCTTCCCGCTACTCTCCTGGCTGTCGCTGGTCATCATCGCCATCATGGTCGTCGTGATGCGCCGCACGCCGCTCGGCCGCGCCTTCTTCGCGCTCGGCGGCAATCCCCATGCGGCGGTCTATACCGGCATCGATGTCGGCCGCACGCGCTTTCTCGCCTATTGTCTTTCGGGCACGCTCGCCGGCCTTTCGGGTTATCTCTGGGTCTCGCGCTATGCGGTCGCCTATGTCGATATCGCGGCCGGCTTCGAGCTCGATATCATCGCGGCCTGTGTCATCGGCGGCGTGTCGATTGCCGGTGGCATCGGCTCGGTCGGCGGCGCGGTGCTCGGCGCACTGTTCCTCGGCGTCATCAAGAATGCGCTGCCCGTCATCAACATCTCGCCCTTCGCCCAGATGGCGATCTCAGGCGCGGTCATCATCATCGCCGTCGCCGTCAATGCGCGCGCCGAAAAGCGCAAGGGCCGGGTCATTCTCAGGAAAGCGGAGGCCGCCCATGGCTGACGTCCAGACGATTGCGCGCCACATTCCCGACCGGCTGGAAAGCCGCGGCGCGCGCCTCATCAAGAGCTGGGAGACGCTGCTGGTCGCCGTGGCGCTGGCGATCTTCCTGGTGAACTCCTTCGCCTCGCCCTATTTCCTCGATCCATGGAACCTGTCGGACGCGACGTTTAACTTCACCGAAAAGGCGATGATCGCCTTTGCCATGGCGCTGGTCATCATATCGGGCGAAATCGATCTCTCCGTCGCCTCGATCATCGCGCTCACCTCGACGGTGATGGGCTATGCCGTGCAACTCGGCTTCGATACGCCCGCGCTCGTCATGATCGGCCTTGCCACCGGTCTCCTCTGCGGCGCCTTCAACGGCCTGCTGGTCACCGGCCTTGGCCTGCCTTCCATCGTCGTCACCATCGGCACGATGAGCCTCTTCCGGGGCCTGTCCTTCCTCATCCTCGGCGACCAGGCCTTCACCGGCTATCCGGCAAGCTTCTCCTGGTTCGGCCAGGGCTATGTTTGGTGGGTCTTCTCCTTCGAATTCTGCCTCTTCGCAGCACTTGCGGTGATCTACGGCGTCGTGCTGCACAAGACGAATTTCGGCCGCGCCGTCTATGCCATCGGCAACAACCAGACCGCCGCGCTGTTCTCCGGCGTGCGTGTCGGCCGGGTGAAATTCGTGCTGTTCCTGCTGACCGGCCTGATGGCGGCCATCGCCTCGATCTGCCTGACGGCCCGCCTCGGCTCGACGCGCCCCTCCATCGCGCTCGGCTGGGAGCTGGAAGTGGTGACGATGGTCGTGCTCGGCGGGGTCAACATTCTCGGTGGCTCCGGCACCATTCCCGGCGTCGTGCTGGCGGCCCTCATCATGGGCATGGTGACGTTCGGCTTCGGATTGCTCAACGTGCCTGGCATCGTGATGTCGATCTTCATCGGCTTGCTTCTGATCTCCGTGATCGCGCTTCCGATCCTCTATCGCCGTTTCCGCGGCCGCAGGAGCCATTGAGCCATGGAGAAATATGCGTTTCGCATGCGGCTCAATCCCGGCTGCGCGGCCGAATATAAGGCGCGGCACGATGCGATCTGGCCGGAGCTTTCGGCGCTTTTGAAGGAGGCCGGCGTCTCCGATTATTCCATCCATCTCGACGAGGAGACGAATCTGCTCTTCGGCGTGCTCTGGCGGCGCGACAACCACACGATGGCGGACCTGCCGAACCATCCCGTCATGAAGCGCTGGTGGGCGCATATGGCCGATATCATGCAGACGAAGCCGGACAATGAGCCCGTCGCCGTGCCGCTCGTCACCGTCTTCCATATGGATTGAGCCGATGAAGACCATTGCCGTTGTCGATATCGGCAAGACGAATGCCAAGGTCGTGCTGGTCGATGGCGAGACTTTTCGCGAGGTCGCCGCCCGCACCATGCCGAATGGCGTGGTCAACGCCGCGCCCTATCCGCATTTCGACACGGAAAAGCTTTGGGCCTTCATCGTCGAAAGCCTTGCCGCGCTGAACCGAGAGCGCCCGATCGACGCTATCTCCGTCACGACGCACGGTGCGACCGCAGCCCTGGTCGGAGAGGATGGCAACCTTGTCCTGCCCGTCTTGGACTACGAGCATGAAGGCCCGCAGGAGGCTGCGGAGGCCTATCGAAAGATCCGTCCGTCCTTCGCGGAGAGCGGGACGCCGATCATGCCTATGGGCCTCAATGCCGGCTTGCAGATTTACTGGCAGTCAAAGCGTTTTCCAGAAGCCTTCGCCAGAACGCGCCACATCCTGATGTATGCACAATACTGGTCTTTCCGTCTGACCGGCGTCGCCGCCAGCGAAGTGACCTCTCTTGGCTGCCATGCCGATCTCTGGGAACCGCGCAACGGCCGCTTCTCCAGTCTTGTGAAAGACGAGGGCTGGACGGGCCTGATGCCGCCGGCGCGCAAGGCAGGCGATACGCTCGGGCAGATCCTAACCGAAATCGCGGCGGCGACGGGGCTCAGACCCGACGTGTCCGTCCATTGCGGCATCCACGATTCCAACGCCTCGCTGCTGCCCTACGTGCTGACGCGAAAGGCGCCCTATGCGGTCGTCTCTACCGGCACCTGGGTCGTGGTCATGGCGATCGGCGCACGGCCCGTCGTGTTGGACGAGGCGCGCGATACGCTCATCAACGTTAACGCGCTCGGCGATCCCGTGCCGTCCTCCCGCTTCATGGGCGGCCGTGCCTTTTCGACGCTCGGCGGCAAGTCCGGCGACCTGCCGACCGCCGCCATTGCGTCCGTGCTGGAGCGTGGCGCGATGCTGCTGCCGTCGATGCCGGAGGAGTCGGGACCCTATCCCGGGCAAAAGGCGCGCTGGACCTTTGCGCGCGAAGCCTTGAGCGAAGGCGAGGCGCAGGCCGTGATTGCCTTCCACCTCGCGCTGATGACGACGACCTGCCTCGATCTCATCGGTGCCGATGGCCCCGTCATCGTCGAGGGACCGTTTGCGGCCAACAGGGCCTTCCTGATGATGCTGGGAGCGGCGACGGGCCGGGACGTGCTGGCCGGTGGCAGCGCGACGGGCACGAGCATCGGCGCCGCCTGCCTTGCAGCGGGACGCGCACCGGAGCCGGCGCTGGTTTCGGTGACGCAAGATCTGCCGCCAGGCGCGGCCGGCTATGCGGCGTGCTGGCGCGCGCTCGCCGACGAGGCGTGAGGATGTTTGCTGGCGGGTTTTAGAAAACCCGGGCCTTGGCCGGGGCGCGGCCGGCGTCGATATCGAGAAGAAGCGTGATGGCGGCCAACGTTACCGCTGCAATCACCGTGGCGCCCAATGCCAGAACAATCATTGTCCGTTCCCCCTGACATCATTGTCAGTACATAGAGACACCCTACGCGCGCGAGCTTGCGTGTGCCTGACGTTAAGGCGGTATGTTTAATTTTAGCGATCCCCGAAGCAAGCCATAAAGCATTAACCTTCAGGCAAGGAATTAACCATAAACATGGTTCTACACGTCGGAATGGGAAATTCGCCATTTCTCACCCAGGCATGATGCCGACCCGCCGTACCGGACCAAAGCCGGTATTCGAGTTTCACAGAATTTGATCATGGATCGACGGGTGCCCCGTGCTTTGAGAGCACGTTTGGTTTGCAACCTTTCCGCCATGCGAGAATTCGGTCGGTTCGCTCACAAGCGCAACCGGGCATCGTTGGTTTGGGAGCATACTGGTGCAGGAAATGCCGTCAGAAAACGCTCGAACGGGACAGGCAGCCAGCCTGCGCGACCGTTTGCGCTTTGCCGGCGTCGAAGCAGCCCAGGGCGAAACGCTCCGCCGCCACCGCCAGACGCTCGAACGGCATGTCGAAACGGCCCTTCGCGATCTCTTCCAGCGCTTCCAGACTTTTCCCGATGCCGCCCGCCATTTCCAGAGCGAGCGGCAGATCGACCGCCTGCACGACCTCCAGAGCTCCCACTGGAGCGTCCTGACCGACGCGCGTTTCGACGGCCTCTATGCCGAGCGGGTGAAAGTCCTCTCCGACAGCGAAAGCCAGATGGGCCTCGACCCGCGCTGGCGCATTGCCGGCCATTCGGTCGTTCTCGAAACGGTCGTCTCCGGCCTGATCGAGGAATACTGGCCGAAATCCATCCTGCCCGGCGCCGGCAAGGCCCGCCGCAAGGAACTGACCGAACTCGTCTCCGCCTTCATCCGCACCGCCATGGTCGATGCGGAAATCGGCGTTTCGCTGCGCTTCAACGAACTGCGTCACGCTCATGGAAGGGCGCTCACCGAACAGCGTCGCGAAGATCGCGCCGAACTCGACCGCGTCTTCGGCGAAACGATCCGCAGCCTCTCGACCCTCGATTTTTCTGCCCGCGTTTCCGGCGAGATGCCCGAGGCGTGGCGTGACATGGCCGATACGCTGAACGGCGCGCTGGACGAGATCCAAAAGCACCTGGTTTCCGCCGGAGACCGTGCCACGGAAAGCGTCCGCCTCGTCGGCGCGCTTGCTTCCGGGGCAGGCAGCCTTTCGGCCCGTTCGGCCGAGCAATCGGCAAGCCTCATCGAAACAGCCAACGCGCTCGGTGCCATTGTCGGGCGCGTGCGCCAGACGCTTGACGAGACCCGCAAGGCCCAGTCCGCTGCGCTCGCAACGCAGGATTCGGTGACGCGGAGCGGCAATATCGTCGGCGAGGCCATGTCGGCGATGGCCGATATTGAGGCGTCGGCGGAAAAGATCGGCCAGATCATCGGCGTCATCGACGAGATCGCCTTCCAGACCAACCTCCTGGCGCTAAACGCCGGCATCGAGGCGGCCCGCGCCGGCGACAGTGGTCGCGGCTTCGCCGTCGTCGCGCAGGAAGTGCGCGCGCTCGCCCAGCGCTCTGCGGACGCGGCGCGCGAGATCAAGCAGCTCGTCACCAGCACCAAGTCACAGGTCGAGACCGGCGTCGAGCATGTACACCGCACGCAGGATGCGATCGGCAACATCGTGCGCCAGGTCGAGGGTATCAATGACGCGATCACCGGCATCGTGCGTGAGAGCGCCGTTGATGCCGAAGGGCTCGACGGCGTCACGGCCGAGATCGGCCGCACCAGCCGCGCGCTGGAGGCCGATGCATCGGATGCCGGCCGCATCGGTTCCGAAGGTCAGGACCTTCACACTGTCATCCTCGAACTCGGCCGTACGATCCGCGAATTCCGCGTTTCGGCACAGCGCGATGCCCGCCCGGTCCGCCCGGCCCCGGTCACGGCGCCCGCCGCTGTAGAGCCCATGGCGGCGGATGCCGCTCCCCTCGACTTCCTGACGGCGCGGGCCGTTGGCTTTGGAGGGTGAGATGGCGAAGCGGCAACCCAGACACTGGTTCTCCACGACGCGCAGCCTCGCCTCGGAAGACGGCCTGCCGCCCGCGCCGAACGGGGGAACGATGACCTCAGACAGACGCAGCCCCAGAAACTGGCTCACACAAGGAACCCGGTAATGGCGAGCAAGAAAGCCGCTCAGAAAAGTTTAAGCCTTGCCCCCGTGCTCGATCTCAACGAGGCGACGGCGCTGCACCAGCAGCTCATGGGCCTCAAGGGCAATCCGCTCGTCATCGACGCCTCAGCGGTCGAGCGGGTCGGCGCGCTCTGTGTCCAGGTTCTGATGGCCGGCGCCAAGAGCTGGGAGGAGGAAGGCAAGCCTTTCACCTTCGGCAAGGTTTCCGATCCTTTCATGAAGACAATGCAACTTATTGGCGTGAATATTGATCACTTGCTGGCACAGGAGGCTGGGCAATGAAGAAAAAAGTTTTGACCGTGGATGATTCCAGAACGATCCGGAACATGCTTCTCGTGACCCTCAACAATGCGGGTTTCGAGACGATCCAGGCGGAAGACGGCGTTGAAGGCCTTGAAGTTCTCGAGAATGCCAATCCTGACGTCATCGTCACCGACATCAACATGCCGCGCCTCGACGGCTTCGGCTTCATTGAGGGCGTGCGCCGCAACGAGAAGTTTCGGGCCATCCCGATCCTCGTTCTGACCACCGAAAGCGATGCCGAGAAGAAGAACCGCGCCCGCCAGGCCGGTGCGACGGGCTGGATCGTCAAGCCCTTCGATCCGACCAAGCTGATCGACGCAATCGAGCGCGTAACCGCCTAATCCCTCAGCCAGGATTATTCCCGATGGATATGAACGAAATCAAAGAGATCTTTTTCCAGGAATGCGAGGAGCAGCTCGCCGAACTGGAATCCGGTCTCTTGAAGTTGAATGACGGGGATCGCGACCCGGAAACGGTCAACGCCGTGTTCCGTGCCGTGCATTCGATCAAAGGCGGTGCCGGTGCATTCGGCCTCGATGACCTCGTCTCCTTCGCCCACGTGTTCGAGACGACACTGGATTGCGTTCGATCCAACAAGCTGGAGCCGACCCAGGATGTCCTGAAGGTCATGCTCAAGTCGGCCGACGTCTTGGCCGACCTGACAAATGCGGCACGCGACGGCGGAAGCGTCGACGAAGCGCGCAGCCGCACCCTGATCCGCGAACTTGAGGCGCTCGCCCATGGCGAGGTTCCGGCCGCGGCCGAAGCCCCGGCCCCGAAGCCCGCAGCCGCAGCTCCCAAGGCGGCCGCCCCGGCGCCGGTCGTGGTTGAAAAGCCTGCCGTGAACGACGAAGGCTTCCAGCCCATTCCCTTCTCCTTCGGTGATTTCGACGACGAGCCGGCAACTCATTACGTGCCGACCGTCCAGATCGCCTTCAAGCCGAAGAAAGACCTCTACGCCAAGGGCAATGAAGCGGTTCTCCTGCTGCGCGACGTCTCCCGCCTCGGCGAGATGAGCGTCTACTGTGACATGGATGCCCTGCCGACGCTCGACAAGATGAACCCGGAGGAAGCCTATTTCTCCTGGAAGATCTCGGTCACCACCGAAAAGGGCGAGGACGGCGTGCGCTCCGTCTTCGAATTCGCCGAGTGGGATTGCGATCTCGATATCCAGACCATCGAGGAAGACGTCGTCGGCGAGGTGACGGAAAACGAAGAGCAGCCGATGCAGCCGGTGCCCTTCGACCTATCGATGCTCGATGAAGGCGCGTCCGTTGCCAGCGACGAGCCGGCTGTTATGGAAAGCGACGCGGCCGCCGCCGTCGCCGCTGCCGAAACCGCCACCAAGGTCGCGCAGGCCGCGAGCCGCGCTGCCGACAATAAAGCGGCCTCCGCTGCTGCCTCAGCCGCAAGTGCTGCCCAGGCCAACCAGGCCGCTGCCGCAGGCCAGACGATCCGCGTCGACCTCGACCGCGTCGACCGCCTGATCAACCTCGTAGGCGAACTCGTGATCAACCAGGCGATGCTCTCGCAGAGCGTCGTCGAGAATGACACCAACGGCACATCCTCGATCAATATGGGTCTCGAGGAGCTCCAGCAGCTCACCCGCGAGATCCAGGATTCGGTCATGGCCATCCGCGCGCAGCCGGTAAAGCCCGTCTTCCAGCGCATGGCCCGTACCGTCCGCGAAATCGCCGATATCACCGGCAAGTCGGTCCGCCTCATCACCGAGGGCGAAAACACCGAAGTCGACAAGACGGTCATCGACAAGCTCGCCGAACCGCTGACTCATATGATCCGAAACGCGGTGGACCATGGCCTCGAAATGCCGGAGAAGCGTGAAGCCCTCGGCAAGAACCCAGAAGGCACGGTTCGCCTGACGGCGAAGCATCGTTCGGGCCGTATCGTCATCGAACTGGCCGACGACGGCGCCGGTATCAACCGCGAGAAGGTGCGCCAGAAGGCTATCGACAATGACCTGATCGCGGCCGACGCCAACCTGTCGGACGAGGAAATAGACAACCTGATCTTCCATGCCGGCTTCTCGACCGCCGACAAGGTTTCGGACCTGTCCGGCCGCGGGGTGGGCATGGACGTCGTCAAGCGCTCGATCCAGGCGCTCGGCGGCCGCATCTCGATCTCCTCGAAGCCCGGCCAGGGCTCCGTCTTCACCATGAGCCTGCCGCTGACGCTCGCCGTTCTCGACGGCATGGTGGTCACGGTCGCCGGTCAGACGCTCGTCGTGCCGCTGACGGCCATTGTCGAGACGCTGCAGCCGGAAGCCTCCGCCATTCACTCCTTCGGCGCTTCGCAGCGGCTCATTTCGATCCGCAATTCGTTCTGCCCGCTGGTGGATGTCGGCCGGATTCTCAATTTCCGCGCCACGCAGGCCAATCCGATCGAGGGTGTCGCCCTCCTCGTCGAATCGGAAGGCGGCGGCCAGCGTGCCCTTATGGTCGATGCAATCCAGGGTCAGCGTCAGGTCGTGATCAAGAGCCTGGAAGCAAACTATACCCACGTACCGGGAATCGCTGCCGCGACCATTCTCGGCGACGGCCGCGTGGCACTCATCCTGGACGTCGATGCGGTGGTTGCCGCCTCGCGCGGCCAGTCCCTGAAACAAGACGTCTCGCTTGCTGCCACGGGTTGATTATCCAATGTCGTACGCGGTCAACAATCACAGTCACGGACGCGAACTGATCGCCTTCAGGATCGGCGATCAGGAGTTCTGCGTGAACATCATGTCGGTCCGGGAGATCCGCGGCTGGACGCCGGCCACGTCGATGCCGCATGCGCCGCCTTACGTGCTCGGCATCATCAACCTGCGCGGCGCCGTGCTGCCGATCGTTGACCTGTCGCTCCGGCTCGGTATGAAGCCGGCCGAGCCGACGGTGCGCCATGTCATCATCGTCGCCCAGGTCGGGCCGAAGGTGGTCGGCCTGCTTGTCGACGCGGTGTCCGACATCCTGACCGTGACCGACGACAACATGCAACCGACGCCCGACATCGCCAATGAAGTGGCAAAGGCCTATGCCCGCGGTATCTTCGCCCTCGAAGGGCGGATGATCTGCAATATCGAACTCGATGCCCTGTTCCCGCATTCGGAAAGCGAAGCTGCATGACCCATCCGGCCTTCGATAGCAGACAGTCTCCGGACGAGTGCCTTGCCAGCGGCGAATACCCGCTGACCCGCAGGGACCTCTCCGAGATTGCGGCCATGATCTACGCCGATGCCGGAATCTATCTCAACGAGACCAAGGCCTCGCTGGTCTATTCGCGCCTATCGAAACATATCCGCCAGCTCGGCCTGAAGGGTTTTCGCGAATATTGCGCGCTCGTCTCGTCGCCCGCCGGCGCCGGCCCCCGCAAGGAGATGCTGTCGCATCTGACGACGAATTTCACGCGCTTCTTCCGCGAAAACCATCACTTCGACCACTTGAAGAGCGACGTTCTACCGGACCTTCTGGCGCGTGCCCGCAACGGCGGCCGCGTGCGCATCTGGTCGGCCGCCTGTTCGGACGGACAGGAGCCCTATTCGATCGCGCTCACCGTGCTCTCGATGATGCCGAATGTCGCGGACTACGATTTCCGTATCCTGGCGACCGACATCGACCCGAAGATCCTGGCAATCGCCCGCGCCGGCGCCTATGACGCCAACGCGCTCGAGACCGTCAATCCGGCGATGCGCAAGCAGTTTTTCCGCGAGGTCGACGCCGGTGGCGGCCGTCAGAAGTGGCAGGTCGACGACCGGGTGAAGAAGCTCATCACCTATAACGAACTGAACCTGATGGCCCAGTGGCCGTTCAAGGGCCCGTTTGACGTTATCTTCTGCCGCAACGTCGTCATCTATTTCGACGAGCCGACGCAGATGAAGATCTGGTCGCGTTTCGCCGGCATGCTCGGCGATAACGGTCATCTCTACATCGGTCATTCCGAGCGCGTCTCGGGCGAGGCGAAGAACCAGTTCGACAATATCGGCATTACGACCTACCGCTACACCGGCAAGTATAGGAGGGGCGCATAATGGCACCGGCGCGCGTACTCGTCGTCGACGATTCTCCGACCATGCGCGGCCTGATCACGGCCGTGCTCAATTCCGATCCCGACGTCAACGTCATCGGCCAGGCCGGCGACGCCATGGAAGCCCGCAACGCGATCAAGCAGCTCAATCCCGACGTCGTGACGCTGGATATCGAGATGCCGAACATGAACGGGCTCGAATTCCTCGACAAGATCATGAAGCTCCGGCCCATGCCGGTCATTATGGTCTCGACGCTCACCCATCGCGGCGCCGAGGCCTCGCTGATGGCGCTGGAAATCGGCGCCTTCGATTGTGTCGGCAAGCCGCAGCCGGGGGATGCCCGCCCGTTCGGCGATCTCGCCGAAAAGGTGAAGGCGGCCGCCCGTTCGCAGCGGCGCTTCCAGGCCGAGCCGCCCCCGCTGGCGCCGACATCGGCCAATGTCAACCCGGCTGCCGCCTACCGGCCCGGCCGCCGCGTCGTCGCCATCGGCTCGTCGACGGGTGGTGTCGAGGCACTGATCGCGGTATTGCAGAAATTCCCGGTCAACTGCCCGCCGACCGTCATCACCCAGCATATGCCGCCGACCTTTACCAAGAGCTTCGCCGAGCGGCTGAACCGTCTCTGCGCGCCGGTGGTGCAGGAGGCGACGGATGGTGCGCGGCTCGAGATCGGCAAGATCTATCTTGCACCGGGCGGCGACCGCCATCTCCAGATCGTCAACCCACATGCGCCGTCCTGCCGCTTGCTCGAACGCGACCCGGTCAACGGGCACCGTCCGTCGGTGGATGTGCTGTTCGACTCGGTGGCGGAGCTTGCCGGCCGCAACGCCGTCGGCGTCATCCTGACCGGCATGGGTCGGGACGGTGCGAGCGGTCTTCTGAAAATGCGCCATGCAGGGGCGCGGACCATCGGTCAGAACGAAAAAACCTGCGTCGTATATGGAATGCCGAGAGTGGCTTTCGAATTGGGTGCAGTCGAACACCAGTTTCCGCTCTCCTCCATTGGGGAGGAAATCTTGAAAATCACTGCGGCCCGTAGAGAAGGGAGCGAATAATGTCTATCGCTGAAAAAATCAAAGTCCTCATCGTCGATGATCAGGTGACCAGTCGCCTGTTGCTGGGTGATGCCCTGCAGCAGCTTGGCTTTAAGCAGATCACGGCGGCCGGTGACGGTGCACAGGGCATGGCCATCATGTCCCAGCAGCCGCATCATCTTGTCATCTCCGACTTTAACATGCCGAAGATGGACGGGATTGAATTCCTCCAGGCGGTGCGGTCGAACCCGACCACCAAGAAGGCGGCCTTCATCATCCTTACCGCACAGGGCGACCGTGCGCTGGTACAGAAGGCCGCCGCACTCGGTGCCAACAACGTCCTCGCCAAGCCCTTCACTATTGAAAAAATGAAGGCGGCCATCGAAGCCGTGTTCGGGGCTTTGAAATGATCACAGATGCCGGGACGCGCCGCGTCCATGTCATTCAGGGCGAATATAAGGTCATCAACGACCCGAATGTGGTGCTGACCACCATTCTCGGATCGTGTGTGGCCGCCTGCATGCGTGACCCGGTCATCGGCGTCGGCGGCATGAATCACTTTCTGCTGCCGGGCTCCGCGGAGGCTCTGGCCTCGGGGGGCGACGCCACACGCTACGGCGTGCATCTGATGGAACTGCTGATAAACGGCCTTCTGAAGCAGGGCGCGCGGCGCGACCGGCTGGAGGCCAAGATCTTCGGCGGCGCGCGCACCATCGCCCGCTTCTCGAATGTCGGCGAGCAGAATGCCCTCTTCGCCCGCCAGTTCCTGATGGACGAAGGCATCAAGGTCGTCGGCGAAAGCACGGGGGGCGAGCATGGGCGCAAGCTGGAATACTGGCCATCGAGCGGTCGGGCCCGGCAATATGCGCTGACGGGCGTCGAGACCCAGAAGACGGTGGCGCTGGAACAGCGGCCCGCACCTGTCGCAAAGCCCGTCGAAAGCTCGATCGAATTCTTCTGAGCGGCGGTTTCGCCGCCTGGAAGCAAAAGTACGAACAGTATTGCGTTGCCGGTCCATCATCCGCCGGCTCGTACAAAAAAGGGTCACCCATGCAAGCCGAGTATCTGAGTGCCGCGAATGCCATGGAGGAAGCCCTTCCGGATGTGCTGATGCGCATCGTGTCCGAACTGCACGATGTCGCCTATCTCATCGAGCGTATCGAGCCGCAGCTCGCGGCCATTCATGGTGATGTGCCCGAACATGCCTTCGAGCGCATGATGGTTCTGCAAGGCATCGACCTTGCGGTCCAGAAAACGCGTGGGCTCGCCGAATTCATCGACACCATCACTGCGAGCATCCCGGATAGCTGCATCGTCGACATCACGACGGCGCTGAACCTGGTGAAGCTTGCCGACATGCAGAAAGCGCTGAGTAACGGTGTACGCCACGGCCATTCGCAGCCGCTCGGCAAGGCGGCTGGTGATTTCGAAGCTTTCTGATTGATCTGAAACAACAATCCATCATGAAGACGGCGCCCTCGCGGTGCCGTTCTTCGTTTGAACGCCCGTTTGGCACGCATGGTCACGCCATGCTCGCGCAAGTTTCGCCGTCTAGGCTCCAGGCCGGATCAGTTAGGTCCGCGTATTCCATGGGGCAGATCGGTGCGTGCGGAAATGTGCCGGCTCCGTCCCACGAAATTGAAAATGCGTCTTGCAAGTGCCGGCATGTAGCCAGGTGGTGAGGCGCCAAGTCCGTGCGGGAACAGAATGAATCTGTTGGAACAGTTGACGAAAGTCTACAAGAACCTGGCTTCGCTGGGGCAGGCGAAGCTTGCGATGTTGGCCGGTGCCGCCATCGTTTCGGTCGGCCTCGTGCTCGCGGCCGGGATCATGGTGAACAAACCCGCCTACGAGACACTCTATGTCGGACTGGAAAAGTCCGACGTGAACCAGATCAGCCTGGCGCTCGCTGAAGCCAACATCGATTTCAACACCGGAACCGCGGGCGACAGTATCGAAGTGCCCGTCGGCCAGACCGGCAAGGCGCGCCTCTATCTCGCCGAACGCGGCCTGCCGAGCAGCGCCAATGCCGGCTACGAGCTCTTCGACAAGGTCGGCTCGCTCGGCCTCACCTCCTTCATGCAGGAAGTGACGCGTGTGCGCGCCCTTGAAGGCGAAATCGCCCGCACCATCCAGCAGATCTCCGGCATCGCCGCAGCCCGCGTCCATATCGTGATGCCGGAGCGCGGCAATTTCCGCAAAGCCGAACAGGTGCCGACCGCTTCCGTCATGATCCGCGCCAGCGCGCAGGCCGGCCGTGAATCCGCCGCCGCCATCCGCCATCTCGTTGCCGCCTCCGTTCCGGGCCTGGAAGTGGACGGCGTGACGATCCTCGATTCCGCCGGACAGCTTCTCGCCTCGGGCGACGACGAGGAAAACGGCGCGGTGAACCGCTCGCTGACCGCCGTCCAGACCATCCAGGGCGAAGTCGAACGCAATATCGAAAAGGCGCTCGCGCCCTTCCTCGGCATGGACAATTTCCGCGCCAGCGTCACTGCCTCGCTCAACACCGATTCTCAGCAGATCCAGGAAACCGTTTACGATCCGGAATCGCGCGTCGAGCGCTCGGTCCGCGTAACGCGGGAAACGCAGAAGTCACAGCAGCAGGCTGACAACAAGGCCGCGACGGTCGAGCAGAACATTCCGCAGGGCGGCCCCCAGGGCAAGGCCGACGGCCAGAAGTCCAGCGATGAGGCGGACAAGAAGGAAGAGCAGACCAACTACGAGATCAACAGCAAGACCGTCGCCACCACGCGCAACGGCTTTGCGGTTGAGAAGCTCTCTGTCGCCGTCGTCGTCAACCGTGCCCGCGTCGCGGCGATGGTCGGCGAGCCGGCGGACCAGGCGAAGATCGACGCCTATATCGCCGATATGCAGAAGATCGTCTCCTCGGCGGCCGGCCTCAATACCGAGCGCGGCGATGTCGTCACGATCAATGCAATGGAATTCCTTGATCATCAGCTGCTTAATGAAGCGGTGCCGGGCCCGGGAATCACCGAAACCCTGACGCGCAATCTCGGTGGCATCATCAATGCGCTCGCCTTCCTCGGTGTGGCGGTGGTGGTGGTCTGGTTCGGTCTGCGTCCGGCAGTCCGCTCGATCACCGGTGGTGGCGCGGCTGCGGGCAATGCGCTGGAAAGTGACGCGGCCGGCCTTGAACTGCCCGACTTCTCCCCTGCTGCGGGTGGTATCGGCGGCCCTGGTGCGACGCTCATGGATGGCTTCGGCGCTGACTTCGGCTTCGACAGCACGGATGACCTGCTCAATGCTGGCGACGACAGCGATGGGGCCTTCAACCGCCGCGTCAAGGAAGGCCCGGAGCGCCGCCTCAGCCGCATGGTCGAAATCAGCGAAGAACGCGCTGCCAAGATCCTGCGCAAGTGGTCCATCGAAAAAGAAGCGGCCTGAGGGCTTCCGGGAAAGAAAATCAAGACGCGGCCGGCAATGGTCGCGTCTTTCGTTTGAGGATTTGGCGCTTTGCAGTTTTCGAAGCTGATGTCGCATTTCGGCAACGCTCACCCTACGTATTCGAGCATTTTTTTCGCCGTTGGACTCGCCTAAAGGCCGAAGCGGATTCGACGAAGTCAGCCGCGAAAATTTTTTTTCGGCCCGGCGGGTTGTGAAAGCCCGGGTTGCGCTGCAATCCAGAATCGAGTGAGCGGCCGCTTTTTTCGAGAAGCGTAATGAAGTCCTTCAAATATTGTATAGTTAACAGTATCTTAAGCGGTCTGTCGTCGCCAGTTCCGTTCTCTGCAGGCAAGGCAAATCACCTTGATTGCGGCGACTCATAGAAGCCGCCAAAAGTAAATCCCGAGAAGGGGGCGATGGTTTTTAGCGGTGGTCGATGTACACTTTAGTTACTGATTCGCTTGGTGATTCTTGCCGATGCGGCCTGATCGGAAGGAGTTCGGACGGTTCCGAATTGCTGACGGGAAGGAGGCGAGAATTCTCCGTTCGGAATCGGAACAGGGGGCTATCATGGAAACGATCCGGTCGGATGTCGCGGCCTGGGAATCCTATGGATTCTCCGCCGAGTCTGGTGAGCGTAAGAGTGCGCGTGAGCTTCTGGTTCAACATCTCGGACGCTGTGCGGATCGGGCCGGCCTGTCCCAGGGATTGCGGGCGCTGACCGATTACGTCAGTGCCTCCCATTATCTTCTTGTTCGTCACGACGTATCACCCGAAGCCGGACTGGAAGCCGTCGTCGCTTCGGACTGGCCCTTCGACATGGTGCGCACCATTGCCGGTGCCATCATCGCCAGTCAGTCGCGCATGAGCGAGCTGGACAAGTGCCTGAACCTTCTTAAACCCTGCTTTGCACATCTGAGCGATGAGATCGCTGTACCCTCGGGCGTGAGCCGCGAATATTGCACCATCGCCTTTCATGTCGGGCGCGTGCGCATGTCGCTCGTGCTGCTCTTCCCGGAGCACTTCATTCTCTCGCAGAGCAAGCTGCGCGATGTCGGTGTCATGACCGGCTATTTCGCCAGCGTCTGCTGCCGGGGCGCGATCCTCCGGCAGGACCGCGAGATGGACCTGACCGAGCGCGAAATCGAATGCCTCTACTGGATTGCCGAAGGCAAGACGAGCGATGAGATCGCCGTCATCCTCGGTATATCCCGCAACACGATCAACAATTACATCACCAGCGTGATGCGCAAGACCGCAACGAAAACGCGGTCCGAAGCAATCGCCTGGGCCGTTCGCAACAGCCTGGTCTAAAGCGATTCCAGCAAAGTGTGCCGCGGTTTGCGTTTGGAATTGCGCACAACAGCAGACAGGAGAACGCCATGGGTATCCAGCTTTCCGCCCCCGCTGCCCTGGAAACAGAAGTCAGGCTCGCGCGGCCGCCGAAAGCGGCGCGGGCATCTGATTTCGTTTCCCGCCTGCAGGTCATGCAGACCATTCTCGGCGCTGAACATTTCGCGGTGCTGCGAGTTGCCGGCCATGGCCTGCCTTCGGCCCGCAAGCTGACGCTGTCGCTGCACAACTGGGCAAATGATGTCGATGGCAATGCGCGCGCGGTGATCGAGGCCTATGGCCTGACGATGCTTGCTCATCTCGAAGCGTCCATGCTGCCGCTGATCTGGGAAGGGGCGGGGGACAACCAGTTCGTCGAACCCGGCGCGGAGCCCTTCACTGCGCGTCTTCCGGCCTATCTTCTGCCCTGGTCGGGCATCGCCTTTCCGGTCCGCCTCGGGACGCACGGCAACGGCTATGTCATCTTCACCGGCGCCTTCATCGCGCCCTCGAGCGACCTCATCGTCGACCTGCATATGAAGAGTTGCCAGATCCTGATCGACATGCTGGCGGTCGATGAAAAGAAGCTTATGCCCTCCGAGGCGCTGAGCGAACGCGAGATTGCCTGCCTGCAGATGGCCGGCGACGGCTGCATCTCCGAAGCCATCGCGGAAAAAATGGGCCTCTCGGTGCATACGGTGAATGCCTATCTCGGCACGGCGACAACCAAGCTCGATGCCGTCAACCGCATCCAGGCCATCGCCAAGGCCATCCGCCTTGGATATATCACCTGACAAAAAGAAAACGGCCAAGCATTGCGTGGCCGTTTCGTTTTGCGCCCGGTCGCAGGCCTCAGTGGGCGTGCTGTGAGGCCGCGGGACTGGATTTCACATAGCGCGATTCGGCAAGGCTCTTGCGCAGGAAAGCGGTGTTGTCGTCCGGATCGGGCGACGGATCGTTGAAGGCGACATGGGTGACTTCCACGCCGGCCGTGTCCTTCTGCAACAGCAGCTTGGCATAGACCGTCACGCCCTGCGGGCGGATCTCCATATCCAGCGTCACCTCCGGTTCCGTATCCCAGTCGAGGCGATAGTCGCCGCCGGCGCCGAAATTGATCGTGCCGGGCAGGAAATACAGCTCCGCAGCCGAAGAGACGAGGTCGGCCAGGTTCCCGTAGCACTCGAAACGCAACAGCGAGACGAGATCGGCAGCATCGAGCAGTCTGAGCTCAGTGGCGACCGGGCAGATTGCCTCTGCAACAATCTTCTCGCGCTCGGCGGAGTAGGTGCATTTTCTCATCGGATCTAGTTTACCCGTCTGGTCTGGGGCGAAGCTGCATAAACCCGGTGAATCAGCTCTGCCACGGCTTTGTAGAACACCGGTGGAATGACACTATCCACCGAGACTTGCGCAAACATTGAGCGTGCGAGCGGCGGATCTTCGAAAACGGGAATTCCGTTCTCTTCTGCGATTTCGCGGATCTTCAGTGCGACAAGGTCCTGCCCCTTGGCGACGACGACGGGCGCATCCCCCTCTTCGCGCACATAACGCAGGGCGACGGCGAAGTGAGTCGGGTTTGCGATGACGAGTGTGGCGCGCGGGACGGCGGTGATCATGCGGCGACGCGCGCGGTCGCGCTGGATCGAACGCATGCGCGCCTTGACGATCGGGTCGCCCTGAGACTGCTTCATTTCCTCCTTCACTTCCTGCTTTGTCATCATCAGTTCGGAGAACCAGTGATAGCGAGTCCAGGCAAAGTCGATGCCCGCGATGATCGCTGTGGCGAAGAGGATGATGAGCAGCACTTTGTTGATGTCAGACGTCATCAGGTAGATCAGCGTCGCCGGCTCGGAGAACATGGTGTCGAGCGAGGCAAAATAGTTGCCGCGCATGGCGATTCCGACGACCAGCGAGACGAGCATGATCTTGATCAGCGACTTGCCGAACTCGACCATGCCCTGCTTGCCGAACATGCGACCGAGGCCCGCGACCGGGCTGAGGCGCGATATCTGCGGGCGTACACGCTCCAGAACCGGGCTCGGCATGTTCTGGAACACGGAGGAGGCTATGCCGAAGATCATCATCATGGCGAGGATCGGAAGAAGCAACGCGCCGGCCTCCCAGCCGAGATGGCGGAAGATCGCGATGACGTCGGTGCCTGACTTGAGGTTCCAGGCCTCCGGCTGTTCGAAGAAGTCGCGCAGCGTCTCGTTCATGCGCGCCACGCCGTCCGGCAGGAAGAAGACGAGGAACAGATAGATCGCCAGCGTCGAGGCGAAGATGGTGATCTCGCGCGAGAAGGGCGTATTGCCCTTTTCCATCGCGTCCCTGATCTTTTTCTCTGACGGGAGTTCTGTTTTACTGTCTTTGTCTTCGTCCGACATGGCGCACCCCGCGGCTGGCAGAAGCAGCCAAAAGCAAACGGCCCGACACCCACTGCTGGAGAGTCGGGCCGCTGGATACGCTCCGCTTGCGGCGATGTCGTGTCAAGGCGGATCAGGCCGCCTGGGCTTCCTGTTCCTTCTCCTTCAACTGGATTTGTCCGGCTGCGGCCAGGCGGATGGCTTCCTGGGTGATAGAGCGGCGGGCGATCGCCACTTCGCGCGGGTTGCCGTCGACGACCGCGAGATCCGATTCGATCATGCGGCGCTGGCGCGCACCGATCGAGGAGAGGATCGATTCGCGCAGTTCCATCGAGGCGCCGCGCAGTGCGGCCGTGATAATGTCGCCCGAAACGTCGTTGAACAGCGACACGCGGCTCTTCTGCGGCATGTAGAGCACGTCTTCGAAGAGGAAGATCTTCGGACGGACCTTCTTGACCGATTCGGTCGAGACCGTTTCGAGCGAGGCCAGCATTTCGTCGACCTGCGACTTTTCGAGCTCGTTCATGAGGTCGGCGACCTTGTTGGAACCGACCGAATTGCGCTCGGAGTCCAGCGCATTGATCATCTCGATGATCCGCGCCTCGACGATCGCGGTTGCCTTGGGGCTCGCGTCCTTGAGGTTGACGGTTCGGTTGATGATGTCGGCGCGCTGGGCCTCGGGAATTTCGACCAGAACCTTGGCGCCGAAGGCCGAGGGCATCATGGAGAGAATATAGGCGATGGTCTGCGGGTGTTCGTTGAGCAGGAACTTCGAAACGAAGACCGGGTCGGCGTCCTGCAGACGGTCCCAGATCGTCGATTCGAAGGCCTGGAAGGCGGCGCGGCGGCCGAGCAGGCCGTCCACTTCGTCCGGCGTCAGGCCCTCTTCGAGGATGCCTTCCATCATCTTGGCGTTGTCCATCAGGCCGGCGCCCTCGGTGAAGAGGTCCTCGAACTCGTTGACGAGATCGATCAGCTCATGCGGCGGGATGGCGCGCAGGTTCTGCGCGGCGGCGATGATCGCCTGAAGCTCGCTTTGCGTGAAATATTTGAGCAGCTTGCCGGCCACGCCCTTGCCCATGGCGAGAAGGACGGCTGCTGCCTTCTCGACCGGCGATAGCGGCGAACCAAGCGCCGTGGACGTCCCGAAATTTTCGAAATCCATCATGGATTATCCCCCTGAACCCTTAACCGGGTGTCAGACCTTGCGTGTACTCTTCACTTCAATCAGCTTCACCCCGAAACGGGTGTCGTCGTTTTCAAGAACCGTAATTTCGCCACGGCCGATGATGCGGCCGTTGACCATGACCTCGACGGGTTCGCCGATGCGGCGATCAAGCGCGATCGTCGCACCCTCGCTGAGATTCATCAGGCTGGACACCTGCATCTGGGACGAGCCGAGCACGATCTGCAGATCGATCGGGATGTCCATGATGAGGTCCATGTTGGACTCCATCGCGCTGCCCGGACGGGGCGCTTCACCAAGATCGGCGGAGAAATCATTGCCGCCGCCGAAGTCGTTGCCGCCGAAATCCGAACCGCCGAAGCTTGCGCCGCCGCCGAAGTCGGAGGTCGCTGCCGACCCGCCGAAATCGGAGCCACCGAAGTCCGAACCGCCGAAAGCCGCGAGCGGATCATCTGCGCCTGCGAGATCGGTACCGAGCGAGCCGGAGGCATCCTTCTGAAGAACGCCGCGCAGGTCGTCGATCGCCTGCTCCAATTCCTGGTCGCCTGCATTAATGGAGGACATGATGTCGTCAGCGATGGGTGTTTTCTTCGGTGCCATATGACCACTATTCCATTCGAAACTTGCCTGAGGCTCGCGGCCCCGTACGCGTCATGCGTAAACTATCCGATGATGTGCTGGAGGAGATCGTCCTCCGATCCGTAGGTGTCCTTGACCCTGACCGTGTAGCGCGCGCCCGACCGGCCGAATTCGCAGACATAGAGATTGCGGCCGTTGGCGTTGACCTCGACGCGCACATCACCCGATTCGTTGAACGGGATGATGTCGCCGGCCTGCAGGCGGCTGATCGTGTCAAGCGTCTGTGCTTCGAGCCGGATGCGCGCCTCAAGCGTCACCTTCGAGCGACGGACCTGTTCGCCGAGTCGCTCGCTCCATTCGACGCGGGTCTTAGGCGCATTGGCCGCCTTTGGCGCCGAAATCTTCGATTTCAGCAGAACGCTCTGCGGAATGACGACATGGAAGGTCGAGAGAACAGGACCGATGCCGACGGCCATGTTGACCATGGCAACATGTTCATTCTCGGAGCCATCATCGATTGCCTTGCGCGTCTCGGCATTATGTGCGTGGCCGAGGAAGGGCTCGTAGCCGTTGGCCCCGGACACGGCGGTCTTCAGCACGCTGGAGATGCGATCAAACATCATCGCGGCGAGGTCCAGTTCGATCTTGGAGAGCGGGCGCGCCTCGGGATCCTCGATGCTGTCGCTGACGGCGCCCAGCATGTTCTCGACGAGCGTGATGATCATCGGGCTGTCGCAGATCAGCGTGAAGCGATCACACCAGTCGCGCAACGACGCGTCGCACATCGCCATGGCGCCGCCGAGTCCTTCGACGAGTGGCCCGTATTTGCCGGTTTCGAAACCGGCATAGGAGACCGCGACCTCGAAGCCGAGTTCACTCTCCAGCATGTCCGGCAGGAATTCGGCGAAAACGTCGCCCAGGCTGGCGCAGAGCTTCGAAATGGTCGCCGTGTCGCCAAGCTTGCCGGTGAGGCGTGCCAGAACGATCGGGTCGAGAGATGGGGTTGTGGTCACGGTCGCTCCACTCATTGCTTAGGCCGCCTTCGTGTCGCCGCCGCCGCCCGGATTCATCATTTCCTGCTCGACCGCGTCGATCGACGGGCGCTCGTAGGAAGAGATGGTCTTGCGGCCGTATTCCAATGCCACCTGCGGCACGGAACCGTTCATGTAGGCGAGCAGCGTCTGCTTAACGATGATGTAGAGGCGGTTCTGCTTCTCGCGTACGACCTTGATGTTGGTCGCGATCGGCGTGACGATCGAATAGGACAGGAAGATGCCGAGCATGGTGCCGACGAGCGCCGAGCCGATGAGGCCGCCGAGAACCTCGGGCGATTCGTTGATCTTGCCCATCGCCTTGATGACCCCGAGAACGGCGGCGATAATGCCGATGGCCGGGAAGGCGTCGCCCATGGTGGAGAGCGACTGGTAGGGCTTCATCTTGTCGCGCGTGATCGTCTGGATTTCCTCGTCCATCAGCGCCTCGATCTCGTGGCTGCGGGCATTGCCGATGATGATGAGGCGGACGTAGTCGCAGATGAAGGCCGTCAGCTCCTTGTTGGCAAGAACCGTCGGGGCCGACTGGAAGATCGGCGACTCGTCCGGATTGTCGATATGCGCTTCGATCTCGTTGCGCGACTTGGTGCGCAGGTCGCGCATCAGGCTGTAGAGCACGCCGAGCGTATCGAGATAGTGGCGTTCCTTGGGAACCTTGTGCTTGAAGGCCTCCATCAGCGCCTTGCCGGTCTCCTTGATGACCTTCATCGTATTGGCGACGATGAAGCCGCCGACGCCCGCACCGCCGATGATCATGAGCTCGAACGGCTGGTTGAGCACCGCAAGGTGTCCGCCCATGGCCATGAAGCCGCCCAAGACGCAACCGACCGTAACGATTAGACCTATGATGATATTCATGAGCGCAGGGGTCCCGACACAATTCTGATCTGACCCTTCTGGAAATACGGTTCCAGCCTTGCGTGAAGCTGTACCTAACGGCTGGTTTACCGATCAGGTTCGCGCAAGCAAAAACCCGCAGGATCATGGCTCATAACGGGCCATCGCGCCCTCTTGCACCTTGATTGGCGGGCTGTCGTGACGACCACCTATACGAGCTACCAGTTGATTTCTTCCGACCTCCAGACGTCGCTGAAGCGCGTTTCGGAGCAGCCGGACGTCAAGCGCGAGACGGAATATTACCTCGAGAAGATCGGCGATGTGAAATCGATCGACGACTTCTTCGCCGACACCAGGCTTTATAACTACGTTATGAAGGCGCACGGGCTGGAGGATATGGCCTATGCCAAGGCCTTCATGCGCAAGGTGCTGACCGAGGGCGTCGACAACAAGGATGCCTTCGCCAACCAGCTGACCGACACGCGCTACAAGGCACTGGCGGAATCGCTAAACTTCGCCCGCCACGGCGAAGTCGCCACCCTGATGGAAAGTGCCCAGAAGGGCATGGTCGACAAGTACACCCGCCAGACGCTGGAGATCAGCGCCGGCGAGGACAATACCGGCGTTCGACTCGCGCTCTATTTCGAGCGTATGGCGCCATCGATCACCTCGGGCTATTCGATCATCGCCGACGACGCGATCGCGCAGGTCGTGCGCACCGCGCTGCAGCTTCCCGCCGAATTCGCCGCCACCGATATCGACCGTCAGGCCGCCTATTACGAGGATGTGCTGAAACTGGACGAGTTCAAGGACCCGTCGAAGGTCGGCAAGTTTCTCGAGCGTTTCACCTCGATGTGGGAACTCGAAAATCCCACGGGCGGTGTCGATTCGCTTTCTACATTCCAGCCGTCGGGCCTCATCGGCATTTCGACGGATCTTCTGCTTTCCATCAACAACCTGAAACTCGGAGGTCGCTGAGATGCAGACCGGGCTCTATGTATCGCTTTCGTCCCAGCTTGCGCTTGACCGCCGCCTGACGACCCTTGCCGACAACGTCGCGAACTCGACCACTGTCGGCTTCCGCGCCACGGAAGTAAAGTTCAACCAAGTCGTCAGCGATCAGAAGATCGCCGATGTCGCCTTCGTTTCGCAGGGCGACGAGTTCATCTCCCAGCGCAGCGGCGGCATCACCGAGACCGGTGGCGCGTTGGATTTCGCCATCAAGGGCGATGCCTGGTTCCAGGTGGAAACGCCGTCAGGCCCGACGCTGACCCGCGACGGCCGCTTCACGCTGACGGATGCCGGGGAGTTGGTGACGTTGAACGGCTATCCTGTGCTCGATGCCGGCGGTGGCCCCATCCAGATCGATGCGACCAATGGCTCGATCCAGCTCAGCGCCGACGGCCAGCTCAACCAAAACGGCCGCCCCGTCGCCTCGCTCGGCCTGTTCTCGGCCGATCTCTCGGGCGGTTTCACCCGCGCCGGCAACAGCGGCATCATCTCGAAAATCCCGCCCGAGCCTGTGGTCGACCGTGTCGATGCCGGCGTGGTGCAAGGCTATGTCGAAGAGTCCAACGTCAACGCCATTGGCGAGATGACCCAGCTCATCCAGGTCACGCGCGCCTTCGAAAGCATCGCCTCTCTGATGCGCGACAGCGAAGAATCGATGAACGAAGCGGTGCGCACCCTCGGCGGAAGCAAGTAAACCATGGCGGCGGAAACGGGACCCAACGAGCGACGCATTCCCGATGGCGGGCGCATGCTGAATGCGCTGGCCGGGGTGGTAAAACGCTATTCCTCGCCGGAATTCTCGGTCGTCCACGGCGGCCATGTGCAGACCATCTCGGCCGGCAACTACACGGTCAGCGGCCTGTCGCGCCATGTGCGGCTCGGCGAGTTCGTGGCGCACAGAAGCCCGGCCGGCATCCATCTCGGCGAGGTCGTGCGCGTCGAGCCGGATTCCGTCGTAGTCTGCCCGATCGAGCCGGGCGAGCCGATCAGCATTCATGATACGGTCATCCGTAAGGGCGCCTTCCGCGTCGCGCCGGCAGCCTCCTGGTGCGGTCGCACGATCAACGCGCTCGGCGAGCCGATCGACGGCCTCGGTCCGCTGACGCAGGGCGACGACCGTCGATCCATCTACAATTCCGCTCCGCCCTCGATGACCCGCAAGCGCGTCGAGAAGGGCTTTTCGACAGGCGTGCGCGCCATCGATATCTTCGCACCGCTCTGCCTTGGCCAGCGTCTCGGCATCTTTGCCGGTTCGGGTGTGGGCAAGTCGACTCTGCTCTCGATGCTGGCGCGCGCGGACGCCTTCGACAAGGTCGTCATCGCGCTGGTCGGCGAACGTGGCCGTGAAGTTCGCGAATTCATCGAGGACACGCTGGGCGACAACCTGGCGAAATCCGTCGCCGTCGTTGCCACCAGTGACGAGAGCCCGATGTTGCGCAAGATGGCGCCGCTGACGGCCGTGACGATTGCAGAGCACTACCGCGATCAGGGCGACAACGTTCTGCTCATCATCGACAGCGTGACGCGCTTTGCCCATGCCATCCGCGAAGTGGCGACCGCCGCTGGCGAGCCGCCGATCGCCCGTGGCTACCCGGCATCGGTCTTTACCGAGCTGCCGCGCCTTCTGGAGCGCGCTGGCCCGGGCGCCGAGGGGACGGGCAGCATCACGGCAATCATCTCGATCCTCGTCGACGGCGATAACCACAACGATCCGATCGCCGATTCGACGCGCGGCATTCTCGACGGCCATATCGTCATGGAGCGCAGCCTCGCCGAGGAGGGCCGCTACCCGCCGATCAATCCGCTCGCCTCCATTTCGCGCCTCGCCCGCAAGGCCTGGACGCCGGACCAGGAGAAGCTGGTGTCGCGCTTGAAGGCGCTGATCCACCGCTTCGAGGAAACGCGCGACCTGCGTCTCATCGGCGGTTACCGCCCCGGTGGCGATGCCGATCTCGACATGGCGATCAAGCAGGTGCCGATCATCTACGAGGTTCTCAAACAGACGCCGGGTGAAAAGCCCGCTGCCGATTCGTTCTCCGATCTTGCCATGGCGCTGAAGAACGCGGCCGGGCAGGGCGGTGCGCCGGGTATGCGAAGGGGATGACAGTGACGGATTTCGACGCTGACGAAGCAGTCCAGCCACTCAAGCGGGCAGATCGGCGCGGCTACAGCACCGGTGATAAGGTGCTGGCCGGGACGGGCGTGATGCTCGCGGCGATGGCCGCCTTCTTCCCTTGGTATGTCTTCCTCAATCCGGAAAAATTCTCCGTGCCCAACCTTTGGGAGGGCACAACCCGCGATCTGCCTGAAACCGGCCCCAAGCAGGTGGTCAGCGTGTCGCCGGCCGCCATGGTCGATGATGACAAGGATTCGGGACCCGGTGCGAATCTGGACCCGGTCGCGACCGCCAGCGCCACGGATGAGGGCAACGAGACGAAGCTCGGTGCGCCCATCGACAACGGTCTTGACCAGCCGCTGCCGGCCAGCACCGGCTTCCGGCTGATGCATGTGGCAAACGGCCGGGCGCTGATCGAGGACGCTCGCGGCATGTATATCGTGCGTGTCGGCTCGGTTCTGCCCGACAACAGCCGCCTTGCGACGCTGGAACAGCGCGACGGCGCCTGGGTCATCGTGACCTCGAACGGCGACGTCATCAAGCGCAACTAAAGGATGCGGGGCGCACGTCGCCCCGCGCCGATTCGGCGGTCCTAGCTTGCCGGACCTGCCGCCCGCTCGCCGCGATTATTGCAGCTTGAGCACATATAATCCCGGGAATACAGGCACTTGCAGCTTAATCGTAGCGGTGCAAGTCTGACGCAAGATTGGCTCCTTAGGTTCGCCTCGAACAAGGATGGAGCTTGTCATGCAACCGATACAACTGTTTGAACTGGCCACGAAACAAGCTGATTGGCTTTCGGTCCGCCAGAGTGTCGTTGCTGGCAACCTCGCCAACGCCAACACCCCCGGGTTCAAGGCGAAGGACGTAACTCCCTTTCAGGCGGTGCTCGAGACGACGGGCATTCGCATGGCGGCGACGCAGCCGGGCCATTTCACCGAAACCGAAATGGCAAGCCGCGTCATCGAGACCAAACCCACCGAAGAGATCGGCGTGCAGGAATCCGGCAACACGGTCGGTATTGCCGAAGAACTCATGAAAGAGGGTCAAGTCAAGCGTGACTTTGAGTTGAATGCCGGCCTCGTCAAGGCCTTTCATCGCATGATGCTGATGACAGTCAGAAGGTAAAAAATGGATCCGCTCGTAGCTTCACTGAAAGTCGCGGCCTCGGGACTTGAGGCGCAATCCACCCGTATTCGCATCGTTTCGGAAAACCTGGCCAACGCCCGCTCGACGGGCGACACCCCCGGTGCCGATCCCTTCCGCCGTAAGACGGTGACCTTCGCTGCCGAGCTCGACCGGGCGACCGGCGCCTCGCTGGTCCAGGTCGAGCGTCTCGGCGAGGACGAGGGCGATTTCTCGACCGAATACGACCCGGGCAACCCTGCTGCCGACGAAAAGGGCATCGTCAAGATGCCGAACGTTAACATGCTGGTCGAAATGGCCGACATGCGGGAAGCAAACCGCTCCTATGAAGCCAACCTGCAGAGCATCAAGCAATCGCGTGACCTGATCTCCGCGACCATCGACCTCCTGAGGGCCTCGCAATGATCGATAGCGTAACGGGCGTCAAATCGCTCTTCTCCACCCACGGCCTTTCGGGCGTCAACGAGACCTCCAGCAGCGTTTCGGCTGCCGCCGCGCAGGGAACCGGTACCGGCATGAGCTTCGCCCAGGTCATGGGCGACATGGCCACCGAAATGACCAACACGCTGAAGCTTGGTGAAACCAAGTCCTTCGAAGCCATCCAGGGCAAGGCGACGACCCGCGAAGTTGTCGACGCCGTCATGAACGCCGAGCAGACGCTGCAGACCGCCATCGCCATCCGCGACAAGGTCGTCACCGCCTATCTCGAAGTCGCAAGAATGCAGATCTGAGGACCGGACATGAAAGCCCTTGCCATCGCCGCCACCGGCATGAACGCGCAGCAGACCAACCTCGAAGTCATCGCGAACAACATCGCGAACATCAACACCACCGGGTTCAAGCGCGCCCGCGCCGAGTTCTCCGACCTTCTCTACCAGACCGAGCGCGCTGCCGGCGTTCCCAACCGCGCCAACCAGGCCGTGGTGCCGGAAGGCGCCATCATCGGTCTCGGCGTAAAGACCGCTGCCGTGCGCAACCTGCATCTGCAGGGCGGCCTCGTCTCCACGGGCAACTCTTTCGACATGGCGCTCATCGGCCGCGGCTGGTTCCAGATCGAGGCGCCCGACGGCTCTACGCTCTACACCCGCGCAGGTGCGTTCAACACCAATGCCGATGGCCAGCTCGTGACGCTCGACGGCTACACCGTCGTGCCGGGCATCACGGTGCCGCAGGATGCCACCGAAGTCACCGTCAGCAAGTCCGGCCAGGTCTATGCGACAGTCGGTGGCCAGCAACAGGACCTCGGACAGATCACGCTGGCGAACTTCGTCAACGAGGCCGGCCTCGAGCCGCTCGGTGAAAACCTCTATCGCGAGACCGCAGCTTCGGGTCCGGCCAATGTCGGCGCGCCTGACGAAGCGGGCTTCGCCTATATCCAGCAGAACTACCTCGAAGCCTCCAACGTCGATCCGGTCAAGGAAATCACCGACCTGATCTCGGCCCAGCGCGCCTACGAGATGAACTCCAAGATCATCCAGGCGGCCGACGAAATGGCGGCCGTGGTCAGCAAGAACCTGAGATAGCAACCGACAGACACGCGGGGAACATGATGTTTCGCCTGATAGCAGCCCTTCGCAGAGCAAAGGCCCTTTCGGCCACGAGCCACGCGGCATTCGCCGCGTGCGCCGTGCTCGCCGGTCTTTTCGCAGCCGACGCGGCCCTCGCCGATACCCGCATGGCCGTCGTGCCCAAGCGGACGATCTATCCCGGCGAGGAAGTCCAGGCGGGGCAACTCGAAGAGGTCGAGGTCACCAACCCCAATATCGTCAAGGGCTATGCCGAAAGTATCGGCCAGGTCGATGGCCTGATCACAAAGCGCACGCTGCTTGCCGGCCGCGTCATTCTTGTTTCGGCACTGCGCGAGCCCTTCGCCGTTTCCCGCGGGACCACTGTCCAGCTTGTCTTCGACAACGGGTCGCTGATGCTGCGGGCGGCCGGCACACCGCTTCAGGATGCGGCCGTCGGCGAGCTGATCAAGGTTCGCAACAAGGATTCCGGCGTGATCGTCTCCGGCACGGTCATGCAAGACGGAACCGTACATGTGGTGGCACGATGATGCAGCTTTTCTTCCGCCGCGTCGTTGCCGCTCTCGCGTGCATCATGCTCGCTGCCGGTCCGGCCCTTCCGGCCGCCCGCATCAAGGATGTCGCCTCGCTCCAGGCCGGTCGTGACAACCAGCTGATTGGCTATGGCCTCGTCGTCGGTCTCCAGGGCACCGGCGACAGCATGCGTTCGTCGCCATTTACCGAACAATCCATGCGCGCCATGCTGCAGAACCTCGGCATCTCGATGGTCGGCACGCAGACGCGCGCCAAGAACATCGCAGCCGTGCTGGTCACCGCCAATCTGCCGCCCTTTGCCAGCCCCGGCAGCCGTATCGACGTGACGGTCGGCTCGCTGGGTGACGCGGCGTCGCTGCGCGGCGGCACGCTCGTCATGACGTCGCTTTCCGGCGCCGACGGGCAGATTTACGCCGTCGCCCAGGGCTCGATCGTCGTGACCGGTATCAGCGCCAGCGGTGACGCGGCAAGCGTCCAGCAAGGCGTGACAACCGCCGGCCGCGTGCCGAACGGCGCGATCATCGAGCGTGAACTCCCGTCGCGCTTCAAGGATTCGTCCGATCTCGTGCTGCAGCTGCGCAATCCGGACTTCTCCACATCGGTTGGCATGGCCGATGCCATCAACCGCTATGCAGCCGCGCAGTACGGCAATCCGATCGCCGAATCGCGCGATTCGCAGTCGGTCTATATCGCCAAGCCCAAGATGGCCGATCTTGCGCGTTTGATGGCCGATATCGAAAATCTCGTCATCGAGACCGACGTGCCGGCGCGCGTGGTGATCAACGAACGCACGGGTACGATCGTCATCGGCCAGGACGTGCGTATCTCACCGGTCGCCGTCAGTTATGGAACCTTGACCGTGCAGATCACCGAAATGCCGAAGGTCGTGCAGCCGGAACCCTTTTCCAGGGGCGTGACGGCGGTCGAGCCGAACACCGACATCCTCGTTCAGCAGAATGGCGGCAACGTCGCCGTGCTCGACGGCTCAAGCCTGCGTTCGCTTGTGGCAGGGTTGAACAGCATCGGCGTCAAGCCTGACGGCATCATCTCCATCCTGCAAAGCATCAAGACCGCGGGCGCCCTCCAGGCAGAATTGGTGCTGCAATGACGAACATGACCCTCCCCACCGTTGCCCGCAGGCTTGTTTTGCCACTCGCCGGCTTCGTCATGATGGCCATTCCCGGTGCCTTCGCCGAGGAGCGCCCGGTCATCACGACCACGAATGCGAGCGCCGACGAAATCCGCGAATTCTGCACCAACATAGCCGACGCCGCGCGCGACCAGCGTTATCTCTTGCAGAAGCAGGAGCTGGAAAACCTCCAGAAGGACGTCGACGAGCGTATCAAGACGCTCGAGGCGCGCCGCGCGGAATACGAGGACTGGCTGACCCGACGAAACGCTTTCCTGAAGCAGGCTGAGGGCGGACTGGTCGAGATCTACCGGAAGATGAAGCCGGATGCCGCCGCCGCGCAGCTTGCGGAGCTCAATCCGGAAATCGCGTCTGCGATCGTCATGAAGCTGCCGCCGCGCCAGTCCAGCACCATTCTCGGTGAAATGCCGGCTGCCAAGGCTGCGCTTCTTACCCGCATCATCGCCGCCGCGGGCGATGCGAACACCTCAAAGGACCCGTCATGAAGAAGACCGCCTCTGCACTCGCCGTTGCGCTGGCATTGTCGAGCTGCTCCAGCCAGGCCCTCAACGAGATCGGCAAAGCGCCCGCCATGAGCCCAATCGGCAGCGGCCTCAACTATGCCGAAACGCCGCAGATGGCGATGTATCCCAAGCAGCCGCGCACGGCGGTAGCAGGCTATTCGATCTGGAGCGATCAGCAGTCGGCGCTGTTCAAGGACTCGCGCGCCTTCAAGGTCGGCGACATCATGACGGTCAATATCCGTGTCAACGACCGGGCGAGCTTCGACAACAAGACGGACCGGTCCCGCACCAACAAGAGCGGCATGAACCTCGGCATCGGCATGAGTGGCGACCTGCCCGACGTCGAAGGCAAGGGCGACCTGACCTACGGTTCCTCGACCAGCAGCAAAGGCGACGGCTCCACGGAGCGCGCCGAAAAGCTGAACCTCCTCGTCGCTGCCGTCGTGACCGGCGTCATCGAGAACGGCAACCTGCTGATCAGCGGCTCGCAGGAAGTGCGCGTCAACCACGAGCTTCGCATTCTCAACGTCGCCGGCATCGTGCGGCCGCAGGATGTCGATGCCAACAACCAGATTTCCTACGAGAAGATCGCAGAAGCCCGTATCTCCTACGGCGGCCGTGGTCGCCTGACCGAAGTGCAGCAGCCGCCATGGGGTCAGCAGGCCGTAGACCTGTTCTCGCCGATCTGACGCGGACAGGCCCAGTCAACCGGGAAGAAAGACATGGCGGAAGAAGAACAGGTCGTCGCTGAGAAAAAGCCGTCGATCGTCATCACCATCGCGATCATCGCCGTCCTGACGCTGCTTGCCGGCGGCGGCGGCTGGCTCGTGGGCAACATGCTCGCACCGCCACCGGCTGAAAAGCCGGCCGAGGAAGTGGCAAAGGCCGAACCTGCCGCGGGTGGACACGGTGAGGGCGGCAAGAGCGCGGCGGCCGGCGAGGAGGTTGCGCATATCTCGACACCGGCAAACGGCATCGTGCTGCTCGATCCCATCACCAGCAACCTTGCCTATCCGTCGGAAAACCGTATCCGGCTCGAAGTCGCCCTGATGTTCAAGGGGGCCGCCGACGTCAAGATCGCCGAAGAAATCCACCAGGATATCATGGCGTATATGCGCACCGTCACGCTCCAGCAGGTGCAGGGGCCGCGCGGTTTCCAATATCTCCGGGAAGACCTCCAAGAGCGGGTTGACCTCAGGTCGGAAGGGCGCGTAACCAACGTCATGTTCCGGACCTTTGTGATCGAATGATTCGAGCCCTTCTGACCTTCGTCGCCATCATGGCGATGACCGGCATGGCCTATGCCCAACAGCAGTTGCAGCTGCCGGGCAATATTCTCAATGCGCCTGTCGACGGCTCGGTCGCCTCCTGGATCATCCGTACCTTCGGGCTGCTCACCATCCTTTCGGTTGCCCCCGGCATCCTGATCATGGTGACAAGCTTCCCGCGTTTCGTAATCGCGTTCTCGATCCTGCGCTCCGGTATGGGCCTTTCGACCACGCCGTCAAACATGATCCTCGTGTCGCTCGCGCTGTTCATGACCTTCTACGTCATGGCGCCAACCTTCGACCGGGCCTGGCAGAACGGCGTCGAGCCGCTTATCGCCAACCAGATTGACGAGACCGAGGCCGCCAAGCGCATCGCCGAACCCTTCCGCGCGTTCATGGTCGCCAATACCCGCGACAAGGACATCGAGCTCTTCATCTCGCTTGCCGAAGAGCGCGGCCAGACGGTCGTCGAAAACGACGTCGCGGACCTGCGCGTCGTCATCCCGGCCTTCATGATCTCGGAAATTCGGCGCGGCTTCGAGATCGGTTTCCTGGTCGTTCTGCCCTTTCTCGTCATCGATATGATCGTCGCCACCATCACCATGGCCATGGGCATGATGATGTTGCCTCCGACATCGATTTCGCTGCCCTTCAAGATTCTGTTCTTCGTGTTGATCGACGGCTGGAATCTGCTTGTCGGCAGCCTTGTCCGATCCTTCAATTAGACGTTCTTAACCATACAATCTTACCCGCCATTAACCCTGTTTTTCAGCGGGTTGAATGCCATCGTCCGATTTAAGGAGTTGGCAAGGATTGGCTGCGAGTTTTGGCATCACACGACGGGTTTGGTATCCCTCTGGATGTCTGGAGAAACCGAGTTGGCATGATGCCGAACCGCCGTAACCGGTAAGTTTTCAGTCCGGTATGTCCCCACCAGTATTTCGTTCAAAGGGACAACTAGAATGTCGAGCATTCTCACCAACACCTCTGCAATGGCAGCCCTCCAGACGCTGCGCACGATCAACAACGACATGGAAACGACGCAGGGCCGCATTTCGTCCGGCGAGCGCGTTGGCGCGGCCAAGGACAACGCTGCCTATTGGTCGATCGCGACCACCATGCGCGCTGACAATGCAGCCATCTCTGCCGTTCAGGACGCTCTCGGCCTCGGCGCCGCAAAGGTCGACGTCGCCTACAGCGGTGTCGAAGCCGCCATCGACGTCGTCAAGACGATCAAGCAGAAGCTCGTTACCGCAACCGAACAGGGCGTTGACAAGACCAAGGTCCAGGAAGAAATCAAGCAGCTTCAGGACCAGCTGAAGAGCATCGGCGCTTCGGCGACGTTCAACGGTGAAAACTGGCTTGCCGGCGGCAGCGCAGACAGCACGGTTGTCACCGGCTTCGTGCGCGGCGACGACGGCACGGTTAAGGTCACGACGGCAAGCTACGACTCGGCTGCAAATGCCCTGTTCGGCGCCTATGATCCGTCCACCGGCGAAGTTGACGACAGCTCGGGCTACCTGGCCGACACGCTCGCTATCGAACTGACGGACGCCACGACCGACGATGAAGTCGCTGGCCACCTCGACACGATCGAAACGGCGCTGACGAACCTCACGACGGTCGGTTCGAACCTTGGTTCGCTCTCCATGCGTATCGGCCTGCAGGAAGACTTCGCAAACAAGCTTTCCGACGCCCTCGACAAGGGTGTAGGCCGTCTCGTCGACGCCGACATGAACGAGGAATCGACCCGCCTGAAGGCTCTGCAGACCCAGCAGCAGCTCGCTATCCAGTCGCTGTCGATCGCGAACTCCAACTCGCAGAACATCCTCTCGCTGTTCCGTTAATAAACGGACGGGAGACGGCGGGAAGGCTGACCCCGCCAGATCCTACAAAAAGGTCGCGTCCGGAAACGGGCGCGGCCTTTTTTCGTTTTTCTTTCGCGTTAAAGAATTCCTTAACCTTATTGCGGTTTTCTAAGCCCATCGAAACGGTGGGTTAACCAAGAAACTTAACCGGTTAGCAGGCATGAAGCTGACCACCGTTTACCGGTAACATCCGGAATGCCCTTCCTCAGTCAGCCATTCAAGGGGCACGCATCACATGACCAGCATTCTGACCAACGTCGCGGCAATGTCCGCTCTCAACACCCTTCGCTCGATCGGCGCGGACATGGAAACGACGCAGGGTCGCGTCTCCTCCGGCATGCGCGTCGGTGAAGCAGCAGACAACGCTGCCTACTGGTCGATCGCGACCACGATGCGTTCCGACAACATGGCCCTTTCGGCTGTTCAGGACGCGCTCGGCCTCGGCGCCGCAAAGGTGGACACCGCCTATGCCGGTATGGAAGCCGCCATCGACGTCGTCAAGGAAATGAAGAAGAAGGTTACTGCGGCGACCGAACAGGGCGTCGACAAGGCCAAGGTTCAGGAAGAAATCAAGCAGCTGCAGGAGCAGCTGGTTTCGATCTCGTCCGGCGCCGCCTTCAACGGCCAGAACTGGCTCGTTTTCGACAGCACCGCTGCCGACGCCGTTGCCGACAAGACGATCGTTTCGGGCTTCGTCCGCGACGCTTCCGGTACCGTCAAGGTCAACACCACGACCTACACGCTCGACGAACTGACCGCCGACTCGCAGAACGTTCTGTTCGGCACCGTTGACACCGACGACTACACGCAGAGCACCGGCGGCATCCTCGGCTCGGCCGGTGACGATATCGACGCGACGGGCAACACCTACACGATCACAGACACGGTCGTTACGCTCGACATCTCGGCCTTCACCGACGACGAAATGGCTGAAGCGCTGAACCTGACGGAAGCGGCTATCCAGCTGATGACGAAGGCTGCCTCGCAGCTCGGTTCGATTTCCATGCGCATCGATCTGCAGGAAGATTTCGCTTCCAAACTGACCGACGCAATCGACAGCGGTATCGGCCGCCTCGTCGATGCCGACATGAACGAAGAGTCCACCCGCCTCAAGGCTCTCCAGACGCAGCAGCAGCTGGGCATCCAGGCGCTCTCGATCGCCAACTCCTCGGCCGAGGGCATCCTCACCCTCTTCCGTTAATCGGCAGAAGCGGTTCAAATCCTTCGACGGTTTCGCAAGGCCCCGGTTTATCCGGGGCCTTCGTGTATTCAGGATAGGCCGCTTAGAGCGGCGCATGCAGGAAGGCCGACATGGCCGCTCCCTCGTCCTTTCGGGCGAGGTAAAGCCTTGCGGTGTCGAGTGCTTCGCGGATCGTCACGTCCATGTCGAGGTAGCGGTAGGTGCCGAGGCGTCCGACGAAGGTGACGCCCTTCTCCTGTTCGGCGCGACCGACATAGTCGGCCAGCTGCGCCTTTTCCTCGACGAGGCGGATCGGATAGTAGGGAATGTCGTCGGGACCGCAGGCGCGCGAAAATTCGCGGTAGCAGACGGAGCCCTTGTGCTCTTCCCACGGCGAGAAGTGCTTGTGCTCGGTGATGCGCGTATAGGGCACGGCGACGTCGCCGTAGTTCATCACCGCGCAGCCCTGATAGTCGCCGTCATAAGTGAAGCGCTCGAAATCCAGCGTGCGATAGCCCAGTCGGCCGAGCTCGTAGTCGAAGTAACCATCGAGCGGGCCGGAATAGAAGACATGGGCATAACCCGCCACATGGTCGCGCCGGAAGCTCGTCTCCAGCGAAACTTGGATGTTGGGATGGTCGAGAATGCCCTCGATCATCTCGGTATAGCCGTTTGCCGGCATGCCCTGGAATTTGTGGAAGAAATAGTTGTCGTCGTAATTGAAGCGCACGGGCAGGCGCTTCAGGATCGAGGCCGGCAGCTCGGTCGGCGAGCAGCCCCATTGCTTCTGGGTATAGCCCTTGAAGAAGGCCTCGTAGAGATCGTTTCCGACGAAGCGCAGCGCCTGCTCCTCGAAGGTCTGCGGATCCGATATGGTCTTGTCGGCCTGCTCCTCGAGGAAAACGCGAGCCTCGTCGGGCCGAAATGTCTTGCCGAAGAACTGGTTGATCGTGTGCAGGTTGACCGGCAGCGAGAAGACCTGGCCGCCGCTCGTCGTCTTCACCCGGTTCTTGTAGGGCATGAAGGTCGTGAAACCGTTCACATAGTCCCAGACCTCGGCATCGTCGGTATGGAAGATGTGCGGGCCGTAGACATGCACCATCACGCCGGTCGCCTCGTCGCGCACCGTATGGCAATTGCCGCCGATATGGTCGCGCGAGTCGAGGATATCGACCTGGTAGCCTTCCTGTGCCAGTTCCCGGCCGATGACGGCGCCGGAGAGACCGGCGCCGACGATGAGGATTTTTTCTTTCACGCTCATTCTATTCCACCCTGCGAAATATGCTGTCCGGGGCGCCGATTAGCCGGCCGCGCGCAGCGCCGGCTTTTCGGTTTCCGGGAAAAGGCGCGAGCGCATCAGGGCTTCATAGGCCTTGATGAGTGGCGTCGGATCCCAGCCGCGTTCCTGCGGGCCGAAGCTCAGATGGCTGACGGTGAAATCGGAATAGATCGCCGAGGGGCGGCCGAGGAAGGTCGGTACGCCGATGGTGAGCGCATGTTCATCGTCGCCCTGCGGCAGCGCCATGTGCAGAAGGTCGCGGCCGAGCCAGGCGATGAAGTTGATCGACTGTCGCTCGGTCCAGTCGACGGACGGCTGGGGGAGGGGCAGCGTACGGCCGTCTTCGCCCAGGAAGTAGCCGTGCAGCTTGGCTGCCCGTTCGGCGCTTTCCCAGAGCGTGCCGCCGAAACCGCCCGGCGGGTGCTCGAACTCGCCGACCGATGCCGGGATCGAGCCCGCCGCCTGCTGGAGATAGGCGCACACGCCGTTGTTCACGACATTGGCCGAGACGATGAAGTAATGCGGGTTGGCGCGGCGGAACTGGATGTAGCCGTCGAGCTTGTCGATATCGACATAGACGATATCGTCGTCGCATTTCAGGAAGACAGCGTCCTCAAAGTCTTCGAAGCGCTTCGCGTAGTAGTCATAGGCCTGATAATAGGGCAGCTGCTCGTTCGGATTGCCGATGTAGCGGCGCGTGCGCGCATCGACATCGCAGAGTTCGAGGTCCGCACCCCAACCGCCGCGGATCTGCACGGTTGCGCCGGCCGAAAGGTTGATCTCCGGCCAGGTGCCGACCGTCACGTCGTTGATGCGCAGGATCGGCGCACCGGCCGCATCGACGGAAAGCGTGACGTCGTTGGGACGGCCGGGCGAGAGAATGCCGGGGGTCGGCTGGCTCCAGAGCGTCTGTTCGTTGCCGCGGTCGAAATGCGAAAGCTGGTCGCGGCCGATCTTGCGCAGCACCGAATGGGTGTTCTTCCAACCCCCGACCGCGATCTCGTAGCAGTCGTGTGGGCGATCGTTCGGGATGACGGCGATGTGCAGGTCGTGACGAATGCGGGCGCTGGTGCGGAACGAGGCGCTCGGCGAGACCGTGCCGGCGCTCTGGTAGGCTACCTTGGAGCCCATATAGCGGGCCGGGCCGAATTCGCGCGTCACCCAGGCATGGTCGTCGGCCGAGCGGGTGAAGTCCCAGATGTGCCACTCGTCGATGATCCCGAGGTCCAGCGCGCGGCGAATATATTGCGTGAGGATTTCCATCCTCGTCTGCCGTCCGGCAAAGGTCACCAGGATAACTGGGGTCATGCGGTCCTCGTCGTTCAGAACGGTTCGTGTTTCAAATCGGGTCTCCGGCCCTCAGCCGGCAGCACCCTTCCAAAGGCGAGCATCGGGCGTCAGCGGCGCGTGTTCGTCCATCAGTTTCAGCTGATCGAGATAGCGCTGCCGGTAGGCCTGTTCGCTTTCGAATTCGATGCCGGCGGCGGCAAGCTCGGCGCCGACCTCATAATAGACATTGAGGTTGCGTAGGTCCGGCACCGGCGTTTCGCCGCGCTCGGCGTCGCCCTGCATCTGCCAGAACAACTCTTCCAGACGGCGCACGAGGCCATCCATGTCGCGCAGCGCACAGGTTTCGCGCTGGTCCTGCAAGGACTGGCGGATCGCGGCGAGGCTTTCCGGGTTCTTGGCGAAGGCGATTGCCTTGCCGACATAGTCTTCCGGCCCGGTGCAGATCAGCTCCGGAACGCCGGCGGCCGAGACGATGCTGGCGCAGAAGCGCGAGGCGAAGCTCTTGCCTGGCACGGTCAGCACCGGAAGGCCCTGCGTGATCGCGTCGGCGGCGGTCGAATGGGCGCCATAGGGGAAGGTGTCGAGGAAGAGATCGGCAAGTCCGATGCGGGCCAGATGATCCGGATTCTGCACCTTGCCGGCGAAGATCAGCCGATCCGGCGAAACGCCGGCCTGCTGGGCCATCTGCTTGACGCGCTCGTTGACGCTGTCGTCCCCAACGAGCAGCCAGAGAACGCTGCCCGGCGTGGCCAGCAGGATCGCCATCCAGCGCGAGAAGCAGGAGGCCGATATCTTTTGCATGCCGTTGAAGCTTGCGAAGACGAAGGCGTCTTCCGGCAGGCCGACTGAGGCGCGCGTCGGGCGCGGACTGACGGTGCGCTTGCGGTCCACCGGCTGGTTGCAGGGGATGCGCAGGACCTTTTCCGTGTAATAAAGTTCGTTTTCCGGCGGCACGATATAGTCGTCGGCGATCATGTACTGGTGGTACGGGCTCGCCATCGAGCCGGGATAGCCGCAGAAATTCACGATCACGGGCGCCGGCCTGTAGGCGAAGATCTTCGTGCGGGCATGCTTGGTATAGCCGTTGACGTCGATGAGCACGTCGATCTCGTCGGCGACGATCTGGCGGGCCGCGTCGATGTCGCTGACCTTGGTGATGTCGCGCCAATGATCGACAGCCTGCTTGATGCGGGCCTGCGTATGGTCGATCGGGGCCGGATCGCCGCAATAATAGGCGAAGATCTCGACCTGGGATTTGTCATGCAGCTCCAGCACTTCGCTGAGCGCAAAGCCGACGGCGTGCTGGCGCAGGTCCGAGGAGACATAGCCGACGCGCAGGCGCTGGCCGGTGCCGGATTTCTGGCGCACCGGCTTGCGCACGAAGCCGCGCGTATCCGGCCGGCCGACCGTGGCGGTGCAGTAGCGATGCGCCTTGGCGAGCTGGAAGAGCGGGTCGTCGGCGTAGCAGGCGATCGTCATGGAGGACATGGCGTCCATGAACTGCCGGCTCGAAATGTGGATGTTGGGCGTGATGACCGGCCACTTGACCTGGCGCATGCGCAGCGAAATCCAGTGCTGCGCGGCCTCGGTGCGGTGCGGCTGCAGTTCCATCGCCTGCCAGAGCGCGGCTTCTGCTTCTTCGAGCTTGCCGGCGCCTTCGAGAACGCGGCCGATATGCTGGAGCACGAGATGGCGGTGATTGATGCGGTCGGGCGTGACGTCATTGGTCGTATCGACGTAGCTGCGCCATTGCAGCACGGCCTGGCCCGTCAGGCCGCAATCCTCGAGCGTGCGGCCGAGATTGACATGGGCCTGGCCGAAATCCGGATTGATTTTCAGCGCGGCGCGTAGCGCATTCAGCGTGCCGGAGACGTCGCCGGACTTCGACAGCGAGACGGCATAGTTGAAATAGGCGAGATGCAGCAGCGGGTTGCCGTCGTTGAAGGCGATCCACGTCTTATAAAGCTCGATGGCATGCACCGGCTGTCCGGCGGCCGACAATCCCTCCGCCATCTGGAAGAGTTCGGCAAGCGAAAGCTGCTGGGTGCGGGCGCGGCCGAGAATGTTGGCAAGGGTTGCGTTCGGATCGGGAACGATGGGGGTGCTGACAGTCATGGCCATCCTGCGGCAAGGCGGCCTTTCGGCCGGGCGGTTGAACGACTCGCAATGAGCTCGTCTGCCTTGCTACCGGAGTTGACTTGCGTCGGGCTGATCGTTTTGCGGGAAAACCGGTGTTTCGGCCCCAAACGAAAAGACGGCGCGGTTGGAGCCGCGCCGCCTCGTTTTGATGCTTTGGCGTCCTTATCAGACGTCGTTGTAGGCTGCGATGACGGCTTCGACCTGCGAGCTGCTCAGAGCCGCGATCTGTGCGCTCGTGAAGGCCTGGGCCTGTTCCGAGGTCAGACCGGCGATGTCGTCCGTGGAGAGACCCGGCAGGGCCTTCACGTTGATCGCTGCGATCTCGTCGCTGGTGAAGGTCGCGATCTCGTCCGAGTCCATCGCGTCGAGGGCGGCGGAGGAGAGTGCGGCGATCTGCGTCGAGGTCAGCGCTTCGATCTGGTCGGACGTCAGCGTTGCTACCTGATCGGTGCTCAGCGCAGCGATCTGGGTCGAGGTCAGGGCGACGATCTGGTCGCTGTCGAAGGATGCCAGAGCATCGGTCGAGAGGGACTTGATCTGGTTTGCCGTCAGGGCGGCGATCTGGCCGCTCTTCAGACCATCGACCTGGGTCGAGGAGAGAACCGCAACCTGCGCCGTCGTCAGCGAGGCGACCTGACCGGTGCTCAGCGCACCGACCTGATCGGTCGAGAGGAAGGACACGATGTCGGTCGACAGGCCGGCCAGAACCTTGGTGCTGATGGCTGCGACTTCATCCGTGGAGAACGTTGCGATCTCGTCGGATGCCATGGTGCCCAGCGCTGCGGCGCTGAGGGCTGCGATCTGTGTGCTGGTGAGCGCCGCGACCTGATCGGAGTTCAGGACGGCGACCTGGTCGGTGGTGAGCGACGAGACCTGCTTGGAGGTCAGGACCTCGATCTGGGTGCTTTCCAGCGATGCGACGGCGTCGGTGGTGAGCGCTGCGACCTGGCTTGCCGTCAGAGCCACGACCTGGTCGGTCTTCAGGCCATCGAGCTGGTCGGAGATCAGGCTTGCGACCTGAGCCGTGGTCAGAGCGGCGACCTGAGCGGTGCTGAGGGCAGCGATCTGGTCACTTCCGAAGTTGCCGAGGGCAGCCGTGGAGAGGGCAGCCAGGACCTTGGTGGAGATGGCGGCGATTTCATCCGTGGTGAACTTGGCGATCTCATCGGATTCCATCACACCCAGTGCAGCGGCGCTGAGGGCTGCGATCTGCGCACTGCCGAGGGCTTCGACCTGATCCGAAGTCAGGGTTTCGACCTGGTCGGTGGTGAGGGCTGCGACCTGCTTGGACGTCAGGGCGGCGATCTGATCGCTGTCGAGCGATGCGATGGCATCGGTCGTGAGTTTGACGATCTGGGTCGCCGTCAGGGCAACGATGTTGGCGGAGGTCAGGCCATCGACCTGGTCCGAGGTAAGCGTTGCGATCTGAGCGGTGGTCAGAGCGGCGATCTGCTTGCTGCTGAGGGCGGCAATCTTGTCGCTGTCGAGGTTGGCGATCGTGTCGGTCGAAAGGGCGGCCAGAACCTTGGTGGAGATGGCGGCGATTTCGTCCGTCGTGAAGGTCGCGATCTCATCCGAAGCCATCGTGTCCATGGCGGCGGCGGTGAGCGCGGCGATCTGAGTCGAGGTCAGGGCAGCAACCTGATCCGAGTTCAGGGTCTTGACCTGGTCGGTGGTCATGGCCGCGATCTGCTTGGCCGTGAGGGCTGCGACCTGGTCGCTGTCGAGCGATACGATGGCGTCGGTCGAAATCGCCGCTATCTGCTTGGCGGAGAGCGCGACGATGTTGGCCGTCGTCAAGCCATCGACCTGGTCGGACGTCAGCGTTGCAAGCTGCGCCGTCGTCAGGGCTGCGACCTGCTTGCTGCTGAGGGCGGCAATCTTATCGCTGTCGAGCTTGGAGATCGTGTCGGTCGAAAGGGCAGCCAGGACCTTGGTGGAGATGGCGGCGACTTCGTCCGTCGAGAAGGTTGCAATCTCGTCCGAAGTCATGGTGTCGAGGGCAACGGCGCCGAAGGCGGCGATCTGCGTCGACGTCAGAGCTCCGGCCTGGTCCGAGGTCAGGGCTTCGGCCTGATCGGTGGTGAGGGCTGCGATCTGCTTGGCGGAGAGAGCCGCGACCTGATCGGTCGAGAGCTTTGCGACGGCATCCGTCGTGAGGACGGCGACCTGCTTGGCTGTGAGAGCCGTGATGTTGGCGCTGGACAAGCCTGCAAGCTGGTCGGAGGTCAGCTTCGACACCTGGTCGGTGGTGAGAGCTGCGAGCTGCTTGGAAGACAGGGCGCCGATCTTGTCGCTGTCGAGGTTGGCGATCGTGTCGGTCGAAAGGGCGGCCAGGACCTTGGTGGAGATGGCGGCGACTTCGTCCGTCGTGAAGGTCGCGATCTCGTCCGATTCCATCAGGTTGAGGGAAGCGGCGCTGAGGGCGGCGATCTGGGTGGAGGTGAGCGCAGAGACCTGATCCGAGTTCAGGATTTCGACCTGATCGGTGGTGAGGGCTGCGATCTGCTTGGCCGAGAGAGCGGCGATCTGGTCGCTGTCGAGCGAGACAACGGCATCCGTCGACATCGCGGCGACCTGCTTGGTCGTCAGGGCGGCAACACCTGCCGTCGTCAGGCCGTCGATCTGAGCGGAGGTCAGAACGGCAACCTGTGCGGTGGTGAGCGAAGCAACCTGCTTGGAAGACAGGGCGCCGATCTGGGTGCTGTCGAAGTTGGCGATCGCGTCGGTCGAAAGGGCGGCCAGAACCTTGGTGGTGATGGCGGCGACTTCATCCGTCGTGAAGGTTGCGATTTCATCGGAAGCCATCGTGCCGAGTGCAGCGGCGCTGAGGGCGGCGATCTGCGTGCTCGAAAGGGCGGCAACCTGGTCGGAGTCGAGGATGGCGACCTGGTCGGTCGAGAGCGCGGCGACCTGCTTGGCGGAGAGGGCTGCGATCTGGTCGCTGTCGAGCGCCTTGACGGCGTCGGTGGAGAGGGCAGCAACCTGCTTGACGGTCAGAGCCGAAACCTGGCCGCTCGTCAGGCCCGCGACCTGGTCGGAGGTCAGGACGCCGACCTGCGCGGACGTCAGCGAGGCGATCTGCTTTGAAGAGAGGGCGCCGAGCTGGTCGCTGTTGAAATTGGCGATCGCGTCAGTGGAAATCTGCGCCAGAACCTTGGTGGAGATGGCGGCGACTTCATCCGAGGTGAAGGTCGCGATTTCGTCCGAAGCCATCACACCCATGGCGGCGGCGCTGAGGGCGCCGATCTGTGTGGACGTCAGGGCGTCGACCTGGTCGCTGTCGAGCTGTGCGACCTGCGACGTGCTGAGCGCGTTGATCTGGGCCGAAGTGAGGCCGACGATGTTGGTGGCGCTGAGCGCGTCCATCTGCGAAAGGGTGAGACCGGTAATGGCGGCGGCGGTGACGGCGCTGAGCTGCGTGGAAGACAGCGTGGCGATGTCGTCCGATTCGAACGCGGCGATTTGCGTCGAGCTCAGAGCCTTGATCTGCGTGCTCGTCAGCGCTGCGATGTCGGTCGTGGTGAGGTTCTGGATCGCGGTCGACGAAAGCGCCTTGATCTGGTTGATCGAAAGAGATGTAACGATTGAAGTCATGAACGCGCCCTTGATTGGTTGGCTGTCCACAAACGTCATGTCCCTGCGAGTCGACATCGCGAAAGGCCCGGCACGGTCCATTCACGGAAGACTCAGCATGTCCTGCGCTTGCTGCAGCGTTGGACGTCCGATAGGACCCGCTATTGGCGAAGCAATTCGGGTGTCCTGACGGACGATTCAATGTTTACTTGGAACATGACTCGAACGAGCCAGCGCATCGGAAGGGCATCATGCTTCCGGAGCCTAATCGCGGCTCCGATCCCTACGCCAGGGTCGTAAGTACCCAGATGGGTATTACTCTTACAACTAATGAAAGTTCTAAGCAGCAAGTTCTAAAAATACGTTAACGCGATGCAACACATCCTTGCAATCGTCGAAACGTTTTGGATGGAAATGATACGCAAATTTGCCGGTTTGGTACGGCTTTGTGCCACTTGCGGGCATGGCCGTCGGGGCGTGAAATCGCTCATAGGTTGAAAGCAAGGCCTTTGAGGCCAGAACTGGCCGTCGGCCGGTAATCCTTTTTTTATGTTTCTTGCTAAAGCGTTAACGACGTTAACCATTTGTTAACCATTGGCCGTTAACTCTTCATTAAGAACGATGGACTGGCGCCCAGGGCAAACGAGCGGCGCCGGATGCATGAGCACTCTCCTCGTTACCGGTCCCTCGCTTACTCCGGCATGTCCCCCGACACATATTCAGGGTAAGTCCTATGACCAGCATTCTGACCAACTCCGCCGCCATGGCGGCGCTGCAGACCCTCCGTTCCATCGATAACAGTCTCGAAACGACACAGGCCCGCGTTTCCTCCGGCCTGCGCGTCGAAACCGCGGCCGACAATGCCGCCTATTGGTCTATCGCCACGACCATGCGCTCCGACAACCGCGCGATCTCGACCGTCGCGGATGCCTTGGGCCTCGGTGCCGCGAAGGTCGATACTGCCTATACCTCGCTGGAAAACGTCATCGACGTGATGAGCGAGATCAAGGCGAAGCTGGTCGCCGCGCGAGAACCGGGCGTCGACAAGACCAAGATCAACGACGAAATCAAGGAGCTGAAGAGCCAGCTCGTCTCCGCGACCCAGTCGGCCTCGTTTTCCGGTGAAAACTGGCTTTATAATACGGGAACCGACGAACTCGGCATCAAGTCTGTCGTGGCGTCCTTCGTGCGCAGCGCCGACGGCAACGTCCGAGTCGCCACGCTCGATTTTGACACCGCAAACTCCGTGCTGATCGACATCGAAGCGCCGGAGCTGGGCTATCTCACCCGGTCCATCGACGTCGCCGACGTCATGGATGATCCGCCGAGCGGTGTTGGCCCTTACTACCTGATCGACATGTCGGAATACGTTTCGGGCGGATCGGCTGATGCCGGCGACCCGATCGCGATCGACAACGACACGAGCTATGACGAACTCGACGGCATGATCAGCGTCACGGACTCGATCATCAAGAACCTGACCAACGCCGCCTCCACGCTCGGCGCCATCACCAAGCGCATCGAGATGCAGGAGAGCTTCGTCGCCACCCTCGGCGACGTGATCGACAAGGGCATCGGCCGCCTGGTCGATGCAGACATGAACGAGGAATCGACCCGCCTGAAGGCGCTGCAGACCCAGCAGCAGCTCGGCATCCAGTCGCTCTCGATCGCCAATTCGAGCGCCGAGAACATCCTCCAGCTCTTCCGCCAGTAAGGGCGGAAAGGCTTCGAAATCCACCCGGCCGCTGGTCATCGGCCGGGCGGGCGGTTGGGCCGCGCGACTTGCCCTGGCGCGGCCCAACACCCTTCATCTTCATCCTCGCACAAGTTTGAACGCCTAGGCTCAGCGGCACGATCAGGAAGATTGTGTGCCTTTCGCCTCCCGGAAGGCGCTGTGTCCGTGGAGATAGGTCAGCGGTGTTGTCAGGTTCCAGTGTTTTTAAGAGCAGGCGTTCGAGCAGCCCGCGGAGCATCCGCCGGGCTTCGTTTGCGTTTGCCGGGCACGCGGCAGAGCTGGGAGAGGGCGCATGAGCGCACAACTTGCCCGCTACCTGAAGGATTTCGGCGCACCCTCGCGCGCCAAGACGCCGACTTTCCAGCCGCCGAGCTTCGGTACGGAAGAAGGCGGTGCTGCAGCTGCCGAACCCTTCGCCATGCCGCTCGCCTTGCCGCCGGTCGATATCGAAGCCGAGCGGGCCACCGCCTTCGCGGAAGGACGTTCCGAAGCCGAGGCCGAGTTGCACGCAAAGTTCGATGCAGAAATGGATGCCTTGAAAGAGGCGCATAAGGCGGAGCTGGAAACGCTGCGCCTGCGCTACGAGCAGGATTATGCCAGGGCGCTCGCCGAACGTTTCTCGATGCTGACGGGTGAGGTGGCCGATGTCGTCGCCGCCCAGACCGCGCAGGTGCTGGCACCCGTCATGAACCAGATCCTGACCAAGGGTGCCGTCGGTGATCTCGCGCGCATGATCACTGAAGGGCTGCAAGACGGTGAGGGCGTGACCATCACGGTGAAGGGGCCGGCAAACCTTTTCGAACAGTTGAAAGCGCGTTTCGACGACCCCGCGCCGGTCTTCCGGCATGTCGAGACGCAGGATGTCGATCTGACGGTGGAGTATGGCGAAACCGTCCTGGTAACGCGGATGGCGGCCTGGGCTGACACCGTACGCAAGGTGCTTGCATGAGCGAAGGCGAAAATCACCACCACGGCAAGAACGAGATCATCATCGTCAAGCGCCATGGCGACCATGACGGCGACCACCATTCGGCTGCCTGGAAGATCGCCTATGCCGACTTCATGACGGCCATGATGGCGTTCTTCCTCGTGATGTGGCTCGTCAATGCCGCCAACGAGAAGACGCAGGCCTCCGTGGCCGCCTATTTCAATCCGATCAAGCTGACCGATGACAAACCGGCCGACAAATCGGTGAAGAAGCCCGCCAACAGTGCGGAAGGCGAGGCGACGCAGGACAAGTCCAAGGAAGCCGGCCAAAAGCAGGCCGCTGGCAATGGCGCCGAAAACGGCAAGGACGAAAGCACCTCCGCGGGCGAGGAGACGCAGTATTCCGAGGCGAACTATTTCGAGAACCCCTATTCGGTTCTCTCCGAGATCGCACAGGAAGTCGGCCAGCAGGCCAATGTAAGTGCCAAGGGCGAGGGCGGCGCCGCCAATTCCGGTCCCGCGACCGGCGCGGATGGTGGCGAAGCCTATCGCGACCCGTTCGATCCCGATTTCTGGACGCAGCAGGTGGATATTTCCCAGGCGACCAGCAACGGCAGCGAAGGCAAGGCCAACCAGCAGGTTGCCGTCGCCAGCGACAAGACCGTGCAGGAGGCGCTTGCCAAGGACAATGCGGAGAAGGCGGAGGCTGCCAAAGCCGAAACCGACAAGGCTGAAGCCGAAAAGGCCGCTGAGGACAAGAAGTCCAAGGAAGATGACGACGCCAACAAGCTGAAGGCCGAGATCACCGAACAGATCGGCACGCTCGGCAAGCTGGCGGAAGGCCTGACCGTTACGCCGGCCGAAGGCGGCCTGCTCGTCAGCCTTACCGACCAGATGGACACGCCCATGTTCAACATCGGCTCGGCGCTGCCCAAGCGCGAGATGGTGCTGGCCATGGAGAAGATTGGAAAAATCCTCGAAAGCCGCCCCGGCGCCATCGCCATCCGCGGCCATACCGACGCCCGGCCCTTCGCCGGCGGCAAGAACGACAACTGGCGCCTATCCATGGATCGCGCGCAGAGCGCCTATTACATGCTGGTGCGCGGCGGGCTTGCGGAAAAGCGCGTGAGCCAGGTCACGGGCTTTGCCGACCGGCGCCTGAAGGTGCCGTCCGATCCGATGGCCGACGCAAACCGCCGTATCGAAATCCTCATCCAGGCCGAGGGCGGCTGATCGATGGGTCTGTTCCGCCGCCTTCTCCTGACGGGTACGGTTTTCTGCGCAGCGTTCGGCGCCGGTGCATCCGCGCGTGCAGCCAGCCCCGAGGACATCGAGCCCTACAAGATGATCCGGTCCCTGCAATATGTACAGGACACGGTGGTGCTCGGCGATCACTCGGCCATGGAGATGCAGCGTTTCCTGCTGACCACCATCGACGACCGGCTGCGTACGGCCGAGCCCTCCGTCTTTGATGATCCGCGCAATGTCGATGCAGCCCTTGTCTATGCGATGAGCGGCGGCAATCCGGAAACGCTGGAACTGCTGATCAAGAAGGACGTCGACGGCCATTTCGATTCCCGCCTGACGGATGCGCTCCGCGCCTATCTCTCCGGCCGCGGCACGCAGAGCGTCAAGTCGCTCGCGGAGATATTCCCGGAATACAAGCGGTCGCGCGTTGGGCCTTATCTCGCGCTCGTCTCGGCCAATTCGGTCATCCGCAAGGATCCGGCGCTGGCACTGACCTATTTCGACTGGGCGAGGCTCGTCGCGCCCGGCACGATCGTCGAGGAAGCGGCGCTGCGCCGCTCCATCTTCATCACCAGCGAGGCCGGCTGGACCGACAAGAGCATGGTCTATGCCAACCGCTACGCGCGCCGCTACCTGCGCTCGCCCTATGCCAGCCAGTTTGCCGATCTCTTCGTGAAGCTGGCCGTCGATCATTTCGATGAACTCAAGGAAGAGGACATCCTGGAGGTTCTCTCCTTCATGGACGTGCCGCGCCAGCGCGAGGTCTATCTGCGCATGGCGCGCCTTGCGGCCATCACCGGCAAGAACAAGCTGGCGACGCTCGCCGCCACGCGCGCGCAGATGCTGTCCGACGACGGCGAAAGCGTGCCCAAGGTGCTGGCGGATCTCTATTCGGGGCTGGCCTCAGTGCCTTCGGGTGATGTCGCCACGGCCATGGAAGCCATCGCCGCCATTCCGGACGACAAGCTTTCCCCCAAGGACCGGGCGCTGAAGGCGGCGGCGAAGGCGGTGGCCGAGGAAGTGCTGCGCGCGCCGGAGACGGCCGCACTGGAAGAGAGCGTGCCGCAAACGCAGGCCGCTCTTCCGGCGGAGGGGGAAGACCCCTCCTATGACGGATTGAGTGAGGCCGAAACGGCCGACCGGACGATGGACCCGCGCGCAGGCGCGGGAGAGACTCCGGTCGTGGCCGCCGGGTCCGGGACTGAAGAAAAAGAGCAGCAGGGGAAGGCGGGCGTGGATCCGGCTTTCGACACTTTCGTGTCGAGCGGTCGCTCCAAACTCGATGCGATCGACGCGCTCTTGAAAGGAGAAGGCAGTTGAGCACCATCGGCAGCGGTATTAGCGGCGTCCTGCAAGGACAAACGTCCTCCAAGGGCAAGAGTGTTCAAGGCAAGGCGGCGGACACCTCGGAGAAGGGCGCCTTCGCCAGCGCGGTGGCCAGCCTGCAAGGCAAGGCAGGCGATGGCGAGAGCGGCCGCAAGGGCGGGCGTATCGCGATTGCCGAGACCAGCCGCAGCCAGATCCAGATCGAGCAGGCCACCGACACGCGCACAAGCGGCCAGCGTGACATTGCTGCACTTGCCGAGGCTTTGCAGGAAGCGAGCGCTACCGCATCCGCCAAGACGGAAACGACGCCTCTCGAAGAGCAATTCACTCCGCAAACGGATGAGAACGGGCTTCAGCTTCGCAAGATTCGAGCCGGTGAGCATGAGACGGGCGGAATCGTTGCGAAAAAGGACGGCGAGCCCAAGTCAAAGCATGCGGCGGGAGACGAGCTTCAGGCGGTGCACGTCGACACCAAGGACGTCAAAGAGGTTAAGGGCACCAAGGACGCCAAGTCCGTCGAGGAAGCCCCCGCTGACACCGATGTGGGCAATCTCCTCGAAATGCTGAGCACGCCTGCCGTCATTCCGCAATCCTTTGTCAATGGCGCTGCTGTCCAGGTGGCAGCTTCCGGCCTCATGCAGGATGTGAAGGGGCAAACGAGCGAGAAGGGGTCAGCGAAGGCCGAGCTTGCGCTCGCTGCGAAGGCTGACGGCAAGCCAGCTTCTAATGCGGATGCCGCGCTACTCGCTGATGCGGCGGATACAGGCGAGGTCCCCCAATCGGACACGGACCAGCTCTTCCGGTTGATCCGCGCCGATGGCAAGGGCCGGGATCTCGATATGAGCATTTCGGGCATCGGCGAGCGGACGAGCGTACGTGATGCCGCCCAGACCACTGCCGGCAAGGTGGAGACGGTGACGGTGCTCGATTCCCGCCGCTATATTGGCTTGGCACCGACCAGCAATGCCGGTGCGGTGACGACCGCCATTGCACAGGATCCGAACTGGGCGGCATCGCTCGGCTCCACCGGCGGCCTCAGCCATTCGGAAGCGGCAGCGACCGGTAAGGTCGTCAATACGCTTAAGATCCAGATGAAGCCGATCGATCTCGGCACGGTGACGGCGACGCTGCGCCTGCACGGCGATGCACTGGTCGTGTCGCTGCAGGTGGAGACGGGCGAAGCCTACCGCCAGCTCAGCGACGATCAGGATGCCATCGTCAAGGCGCTGCGCGGTCACGGCTTCGCCGTCGACCAGGTCAGCGTCCAGTTGTCGTCGATCGACCGCAGCAGCAGCGCGCAGCAGGGCGACGGACAGGCCTCCCAGCAACAACAGCAGTTCTCCAGTCAGCCCCAGACCCGTGAGGGCGGCAACGGCCGCCAGGGCGGCAATGGCGACGGCACACGCACTTTCGCAGGCGAAGGAACCTCCCATGACGGCAACACGTCGGAAAACACTTCTAGCCTCTCTGGCGGCCAGCCTGTGCGCTCTGGCGGCGTCTACCTCTGAAGCGGCGACGTCGGGCAGCTGCGAGCGTGAAATCCTCGCGGCGGCGGCGAAATACGATATCCCGGCCGGCATCCTCTATTCCGTCGGTCTCACCGAGACCGGCCGGAAGGGATCGTTGCAACCCTATGCCATGAATATCGAGGGCAAGGCCTATTTCGGCCGGAACCAGGAGGAGGCGCTGCAGGCCTTCCAAGCGGCGCGGGCACGCGGCGCCAAGCTGATCGACCTCGGCTGCATGCAGATCAACCACCATTTCCATGGCGACCAGTTCGCGTCGCCGGCGGAAATGTTCGACCCGCGCAAGAATGTCGAATATGCGGCGTCCTTCCTTGCGCGTCTCCACGCCCGGCATGAGACCTGGACCATGGCCGTTGCCCGCTACCATGCGGGCCCGAACAACGACCCCGCACAGAAGCGTTATGTCTGCCGGGTGATCGCCAATCTGGTTGCGACGGGCTATGGAAGCTGGACGACGAACGCGAAAACGTTCTGCCAGTAATTCTATTAAAAGTTGAATATTCGAGCCCAAACGGTCTGTGCCGTAATGTGGCAGCAATGCGCCCAGTTTTGGCATGGCAAGGCGCGGCGTTAACCTTTGTTAACTTTTCCACCGGAAAATTGTGGCGAAAACCGTCCGTACCTACTATATGTAGACCAAATCGGCACGCAATTCTTAATCAACTGTTAAAACCACCCAGTCACTTTCTCTAGTTGCCGGTGATTCGCCCGATTCGTACCACTGCCTGAACGAGGCACCACACTGATTCGGAGGCGGACGAATGATCGTAGTGGTTGATGAGCGCGAGCTCGTGAAAGACGGCTATACTTCTCTTTTTGGTCGCGAGGGCGTGCCCTCGACGGGGTTCGATCCCCGTGAATTCGGCGAGTGGGTCAATACCGCCGCCGATTCCGACATCGATGCGGTCGAGGCATTCCTGATCGGTCAGGGCCAGCATGGCATGGAACTGCCGCGGGCGATCCGTGACCGTTCGCAGGCTCCGGTCATCGCGGTCAGCGATACACCCTCGCTGGAAAACACCCTTGCGCTGTTCGACAGCGGCGTCGACGACGTCGTGCGCAAGCCGGTTCATCCCCGGGAAATCCTGGCCCGTGCGGCGGCCATCCGGCGCCGCCTGAAGGCGCTGACCAACTTCACCGAGATCGGCCCTATCAGGGTTTTCTCCGACGGTCGCGATCCCGAAATCAACGACGAGATCTTTCCGCTGCCGCGCCGCGAGCGTCGCATCCTGGAATATTTGGTCGCCAACCGCGGCCGCCGGCTTTCCAAGACCCAGATCTTCAATGCGATCTACGGCATTTTCGACGAGGACGTCGAAGAGAACGTGGTCGAAAGCCACATCAGCAAGCTGCGCAAAAAGCTGCGCAAGAAGCTCGGTTTCGACCCGATCGATTCCAAGCGCTTCCTTGGCTACTGCATCGACTGGCAGGGCTGAAAATTTGCGATCCGGCGGGGGAATGCGGACCGCGCCGGATCGCGTTGCAGCCAGCTTCACGCAAGGCCCGTCCCATAGGGTCCTGGTGACGAGATGAACGGGGATTTGACATGAGCCTTTACGGTACGATGAGAACGGGTGTTTCCGGCATGAACGCCCAGGCAAACCGCCTGAGCACGGTTGCCGACAACATCGCGAATGCGAACACGACGGGCTACAAGAAAGCCTCCACCCAGTTTTCCTCGCTGATTCTGCCCACCACCGGTGGCGCCTATAACTCGGGCGGCGTAACCACTGACGTGCGCTACTCCATCGCCTCGCAGGGCACCTTCACGTACACGACGTCATCGACGGACCTCGCCATCAACGGCAAGGGCTTCTTCATCGTCAAGGGCAGCGACGGCCAGGAATACATGACCCGCGCCGGCGCCTTCACCCCGATGGATGACGGCACGCTGCAGAATTCCGCCGGCTTCACGCTGATGGGCTACCAATACTCTTCGACCGAAGACCCGACCATCGTCGTTAACGGCTTCGACGGCCTGGAAGAGATCAACCTGTCCTCCGGTGAACTCAGCGCCACGGGCTCGACCGAAGGCGCACTCGACGTCAACCTGCCGTCGAATGCCGCCGATGGTTACGAGAAAAAGACTTCGCTCAAGGCCTATGACAGCCAGGGCAATTCGCGTCTCATCGAATTCACTTACACCAAGGTGTCGGACAACAACTGGACCGTTGAAGCTGTTTATGACGGCACGTCGATCGCTGGCCCGATCGCCATGACCTTCGGCACTGACGGCAAGCTGCTGACCCCGTCGCCGGCGACGATCACGACGAGTGCGCTGGCCACTGGCGGGGCGAACCTGGCTTCGCTTGAGATCAGCATCGGCGGTTCCACCCAGCTCGCCTCCGACTTCGACGTTTCCAACGGCAAGATCGACGGCAATGCGGCCAGCAAGGTCACCGGTTACGAGATCAGCGACGACGGTGTGCTTTCGCTGAAATATTCGAACGGCGAATTGACACCGAAGTATCGTATCGCGATGGCCTCGGTGCAGAGCCCAGACAACCTCAAGCCGCTGCCGGGCAACGTCTACTCGCAGAGCAACGACTCGGGTGTTGTCGTCATGGGTTATGCCGGCACCAACGGCTACGGCAGCATCATTTCCGGCGCGCTCGAAGATTCCAACGTCGATATCGCCGAGGAACTGACGAGCATGATCGAATCGCAGCGTAACTACACGGCGAATTCGAAGGTCTTCCAGACCGGTTCGGAACTCATGGAAACCCTCGTCAACCTGAAGAGATAATGCGGCCTGAACCCCGCGCGCAGTCGAGAGTTAGGTAAATCCGATGTCGCTTTCAACAGCAATGAAGACTGCTCAGTCGAGCTTTTCGAACGTAGGCCTGCAATCGGCCGTCGCGTCGAAGAACATTGCCAATGCAAGCGATGCATCCTATGCGCGCCGGTCGGCGGTTCTCGCCACGGCCGCAACAGGGGCCTCTGTCGTCGAAACGCAACGGGCCCAGAACGAGGCGCTGCTGAAGCAGAACCTCGTCAGCATTTCCAAGTCGTCCGCGCAGAATACGCTTCTGACCGGGCTGACCAATATGAAGATGATGCTCGGTGGCGAGGACTACGAACTCGCCCCGTCCACCTATCTTTCCAAGCTACGCGACAATCTCCAGGCCTTCGCCGACAAGCCGAACGAAGTTTCACTTGCCGAGACCGTCATTGCCGATGCGACCGATGTCGCCAACTCGCTGAACGGTACGTCGCTTGCCGTGCAGAAGATGCGTGCAGAGGCAGATGCCGATATCGGCACCGCCGTGACGGAACTCAACCGCCTGCTGTCCGAATTCAAGACCTATAACGACCAGGTCAAGCAGGGCACAGCCGCCGGCACTGACGTCAACGACGCTCTCGATCAGCGCGACAAACTCCTGACCCAGATCTCACAGATCGTTGGCGTCAGCACGCTGAAGCGCACCAACAACGATCTGGCGCTCTATACCAGCGACGGCACCGTGCTGTTCGAAACGGAGCCACGTGCCGTTACCTTTACGGCGACTCCGACCTATACGGCGACCGTAACCGGCAATCAGGTTTACATCGATGGTGTCGCCGTCCAGATGGGCACCGGGGGCAACACGAGCGCACAGGGCTCCATCGGGGCACTCCTGCAAATTCGCGACTATACGGCCCCAACCTTCCAGACGCAGCTTGACGAGACGGCGCGCAGCCTGATCAACATGTTCTCCGAAAACGTTTCGGGAACGCAGGTGGACGGGCTTTTCGTCCGCAACGGCGTCGGCGTCGGCGATGACTTCAGTGTCGATACGGCCGTGTCGGGACTGGCCACGGTGATCGGGGTCAATCCCGCCGTCATCACCAGCCAGGGCGGTAACGCCATGCTGCTGCGCGATGGTATCAACGATACTTTCAACACCGGTAACAATGCCAGCTTCTCCGAACTCCTGAAAAGCTATGCCGCGGCGTTCGAAACGCCGATGACCTTTGACACGGATGCGGCAATCGACACGACGGCAACGATCCTTGCTTTCTCGACCGGCTCGGTCGGTTGGCTTGAACAGCTGCGCAGCGCGGCAACGACGGCAAGCGACGACAAGACGGCGCTGCTCGGCCGCACGCAGGAAGCGCTGCAGAACGTGACGTCCGTCAGCCTCGACGAGGAGCTTGCGCTGCTGCTCGACCTCGAACAGTCCTACAAAGCATCGGCAAAACTTGTGTCGGCGGTCGATGAAATGATCACCGCGCTTCTCCAGGCAGCAGGCTAAGCTATGAAGGCTTCTTTCGTTTCCAACATGTCCCTCCAGAACGCGATGCGCATCACGGTTGCGAGCGCGCAAAAGGAGATGCTGAAGGTCCAGGAAGAGTCCGTGACGGGCCGTCATGCGGATGTCGGCGCGGAACTGGGCGCCAAGACCGCCCGCACCCTGAACCTGCACAGAGACCTGCAGCGCATGGAATCGCTGAAGAGCACCAATGCCTTGACGACGCAGCGCCTCGCCGCGTCCCAGGAAGCGCTCGGCCAGATGTCGACGGCGGCAAACGACGCCATGGGCGTGTTGATCGCGCTGTCGGGCATCACCTCCGCCGACCAGCTCCAGCTTGCCAAGAGGAATATCGGTGATGCGCTGTCGACCTTTACGGCGGCGGCCAACACGTCCTTCAGCGGCGAATATCTGTTCGCCGGCATCAATTCCGACGTGATGCCGTTCAACGACTATGACCAGACGTCGCCCGTGTCGGATGCCAAGACCGCTTTCGACGCGGCCTTCCTGGCGCATTTTGGCTTCGATCAGACCGATGCGGCCGTTTCGACCATCGATCCCACCGACATGCAGTCCTTCATCGACGCGCTCGAAACAGACTTCATGGGCGTAAACTGGGAAAACAACTGGTCGAATGCGTCCAGCGAAAACATGAACAGCCGCATCAGCGCCTCCGAAACGGTGCAGAGCTCGACCAACACCAATGTGGACGGCATGCGTCACATGGCACTCGGCCTGGTGATCGGCAAGGAGCTGCTCGCACTTAACATTTCCGAAGCGTCCCGTAAGGTCGTAAGCGACGCGGCGATCGACTATATGGGTCGGGCCGTCTCCGGCATCGACGGGGAGCGCTCGAAGCTCGGCATTTCCGAATCCCGCGTGACCCAGGCCAACACCTCGCTCGACGCCCAGATCACCATCCTGAGCACCAGCATCAAGGATATGGAAGGTATCGATACCTACGAGGCGGCAACGCGCGTGACAACGCTCGAATCGCAGCTTTCGCTCGCCTACACGCTAACCTCGCGGATCCAGAATCTGAGCCTGCTGAACTACCTCTGATGAAGCAGAGGATACGGACACACATGAAGGATGTCTGAATGTACCAGTTTTCATATGCCGAGATCATGGAGGAGGGCGTTGCCGTCTCGAAGGATCGGGAACGGCAGGTCCTCGAACGGTCTGTTGCGCTCCTGGAAGCGGCAATCGCGGCCGGTGGAACCTACGGCAAGGAAGCGGTGGAAGCCGTTTATTACACGCGTCGCGTCTGGATCCGGTTCATCGAGGATCTCGGAAATCCGGAAAACCAACTCGACGACGAACTGCGTGCCAATCTGATCTCGATCGCGATCTGGATTCTCAAGGAAATCGAAAAGATCCGCAAACGCGAATCCACCAATTTCCAGGGCATTATCGACATTACAACCATCATCAAGGATGGAATCAAATGAAAAGTACGCTGCGTATATCGCTGAAGTCTGGGGAACGTATTTTCGTCAACGGCGCCGTTCTGAGGGTCGATCGCAAGGTGGCGGTCGAATTCCTGAACGACGTGACCTTCCTTCTGGAAAACCACGTCCTGCAGCCGGAGCAGGCGACGACCCCGCTTCGCCAGCTCTATTTCATCGCTCAGATGGCGCTGATAAACCCGGAAGGCGCCGAGCAGTCGATCGCTATGTTCCGCAAGTCGGTCATCATGCTGCTCTCCTGCTTCAAGAACGAGGAAGTGCTGGCCGAGCTGAAGCGCGTCGACGCGCTCGTCACGCAGGGCCGCGCCTTCGAGGCGCTGAAGGCGATCCGTGGGCTCTACCCGATCGAGGACCGCATTCTCAACAACCAGGAAATGGCGCCCGCCACGATCGAACAAATCCGCAGGGAGATCGCACCATGGTAACGCCTGTCGGCGCCGCAAGCAGCGCCACGTCTACCCAGACCTCGTCCGGCAGCGAAGCGACGACTGCCGAAAAGTCGGCGACACTGAACTATGAGAGCTTCCTGAAGCTGCTCGTGGCGCAGATGAAGAACCAGGACCCGACCGAGCCGATGGATTCGGCCCAGCAGATGGCGCAGCTTGCGACTTTCTCGCAGGTCGAGCAGACCATCAAGACGAACAAGAATTTCGAGAGCCTGCTCCAGCGCACGTCGCTGCAGGAAGCCAATTCCGTCATCGGCCGCACCGTCACCAGCGAGGACGGCAAGATCACTGGTGTGGTCAAGGAAGTGACGCTATACAACGACGGTATCGTGGCCAAGCTTGATTCGGGCGAGAAACTCGTCATCGGACCCGGCGTGAAGATAAGCGAAACCAAGACTTGAATGAGGCAGACGCCCTCGACATAGCGCAGGCAGCCATCTGGACGGTCGTCGTGGCCTCCGGACCGGCCGTGCTTGCCGCCATGATCGTCGGCGTCACAATCGCCTTCGTGCAGGCCCTCACGCAGGTGCAGGAAATGACCCTCACCTTCGTGCCAAAAATCCTGGCGATCTTCGTTGCGATCGCCATTTCGGCGCCTTTCATCGGCGCCCAGATCTCCATCTTCACGGATCTCGTCTTCTCCCGCATCCAGAGCGGTTTCTAGCGCGCCTCCGGATGCGCTTTACGCCTCGCCGGCGTGGCTTTCCCCATCCTCGCACAAGCTTCGCCCTGTAGGTCATCGGGTGAAATGGGCGACGCATGTTCCGCGTCGCCGCCTCTCATGATGAGACGGGAAGCATAAAGATGGCGCAAGTTCCGGCAATCAACCTTCCGAAGGTCAGTCCCAGCGGTCGCGATGTCGCATTCGCCGTGGGCATCCTGACGATCCTGTCGATCCTCTTCCTGCCGATCCCGGCCTTCATGATCGATATAGGCCTGGCCTTCTCGATCGCCTTTTCCGTCCTGATCCTGATGGTCTCGCTGTGGATCCAGCGGCCGCTCGATTTCTCGGCCTTCCCGACCGTTCTCCTCATCGCCACCATGGTGCGCCTGTCGCTGAACATCGCGACGACGCGCGTCATTCTCTCGCATGGCAACGAGGGCCACGACGCGGCGGGCGGCGTGATTGCCGGCTTCGCCAGCCTCGTGATGTCCGGTGACTTCGTCATCGGTATCATCGTCTTCATGATCCTGATCGTGGTGAACTTCATCGTCATCACCAAGGGTGCGACGCGTATCGCGGAAGTCGGCGCGCGCTTCACCCTCGATGCGATCCCCGGCAAGCAGATGTCGATCGACGCCGACCTTTCGGCGGGCCTCATCGACGAGAAGCAGGCGCAGCTGCGTCGCCGCGAGCTGGAAGAGGAAAGCTCCTTCTTCGGTTCGATGGACGGTGCGTCGAAATTCGTGCGCGGCGACGCGATTGCCGGCCTTCTCATCACCGCCATCAACGTGTTCGGCGGCATTATCATCGGCTATTTCCGCCATGGCATGGAACTCGGCGAAGCCGCCGACGTCTTCGTCAAGCTGTCGGTCGGTGACGGTCTGGTCTCGCAGATCCCGGCCCTCATCGTTTCGCTCGCCGCAGGCCTCATCGTCTCGCGCGGCGGCACGTCCGGTTCCACCGACCAGGCCGTTATCAACCAGCTCTCCGGTTATCCGCGCGCGCTTATGGTCGCGGCGGCCCTGATGATCATGCTGGCCCTCATGCCGGGTCTGCCTTTCCTGCCCTTCATGGTGCTTGGCGGTCTGATGGCCTTCGGCGGCTGGATCATTCCGCGCCGCATCGAGGCCGAGAACCAGGTCAAGCGTGCCGCGGAAGCCCAGCAGGTGCAGGCGACGCGGGACCAGGAGAAGGACTCGGTCAAATCGGTGCTCAAGACCGCCGAGATCGAACTCCTGCTCGGCAAGCAGGTCTCCACCCGCCTGCTCGGCGCGCACCAGGAACTGGCCTTCCGCGTCGGCAAGATGCGCAAGAAATTCGCCGGGCAATACGGCTTCGTCGTTCCGGAAATCAAGGTGTCCGACGACATCGCCATTCCCGACAAATCCTACCAGATCCGCATCCACGGCACGACGATCGCGTCCAACATCGTGCGCGTCGGCGAAGTGCTCGTCGTCACCGGCGGCGGCCGCAAGCCGAGCGTGCCGGGTGACGAGATCCGCGAGCCCGCCTTCGGCATGCCGGCCGTGTCGATCCTCGAAACCTTCGCAGAGGACCTGCGCCGCGAAGGCTTCCACCCGATCGACAACGTTTCGGTCGTGCTGACACATCTTTCGGAAGTCATCCGCAACAACCTGCCGCAGCTTCTGTCCTACAAGGACGTCAAGGTGCTGATCGAGCGCCTTGATCCGGAATACCGCAAGCTCGCCGACGAAATCTGCTCATCGCACATGTCCTATTCCGGCCTGCAGGCCGTGCTGAAGCTGCTGCTTGCCGAGCGCGTCTCGATCCGCAACCTGCATCTCATTCTCGAAGCCGTTGCCGAACTCGCGCCGCATGTGCGCAAGACCGAGCAGATCGTTGAGCATGTGCGCATCCGCATGGCGCAGCAGATTTGCGGCGACCTGACCGACAACGGCGTGCTGCCGGTGCTGCGCCTCGGCAACAAGTGGGACATGGTGTTCCACCAGGCGCTGAAGCGCGACTCGAAGGGCGAAATCGTCGAGTTCGACATCGATCCGCGCCAGTTGGAAGAGTTTTCCGAACAGGCGACCCGGGTTATCCGCGAGTTTCTCGACCGCGGCACACCCTTTGTACTGGTCACGTCGCCCGAATCCCGCTCTTATGTGCGCATGATCATCGAACGCCTGTTTGCAACATTGCCGGTTCTCTCGCATGTCGAGCTCGCCAAGGGCATCGAGATCAAGATCCTCGGCTCGATTTCATGATAACCGACCCGCAGGGCACGGTGCTGGCGCTGTTCGCCGCCTTCTGCCGTGTCGGCGGGTGTTTCATGCTTTTGCCGGGCTTCTCTTCGGCCCGCATCTCGATCCAGATCCGCCTGTTCCTGGCGATCGCGATCTCGATGGGTGTGCTGCCGATCATGTGGGACGTCATCTATCCGCGCTCCACCGGCGATCTCGACGGTTATCTTTCGATGATCGCCTTCGAGACGCTGACGGGGGCGGTCATTGGCCTGATCGCCCGCTACTACGTGCTTGGCCTGCAATTCGCTGGCACGGTGCTGACCATGATGATGGGCTTCAACGCGCCGCCGACACCCGATGTGCTGGAAGATACCCAGGAAAACCAGCTGACAAACCTCTTGTCCTTTGCCGGTCTACTCGTGCTGTTCATGCTGGATTTCCACCATGTCGTCATGCGGGCGCTGATCGAATCCTATAATGTCATGCCGATCGGTGCGGGCTTCAATCCGCAGAGCGCGCTGATCACGCTCACCGACACGCTCAGCCAGACCTTCATGATCATGCTCAGGCTGGCGAGCCCCTTCATTCTTTACGGCCTGGTGTTCAACGTCTCCGTCGGCCTGATCAACAAGCTCGCGCCACAGATCCCGATCTATTTCGTCTCGCTGCCCTTCATCATCACGGGGGGGCTGCTCCTGCTCTATTTCGGTATATCGTCGCTGCTCGAGATTTTCGCGAGCGGCTTCATTCCGGTCTTCAGAGGGGAATAGCCATGGCGCAGAGCCGTTCGGAAAAGCTCAAACGTCTCGTTACCGTGCAGCGCCATCTCGAGAAGATGGCCGAGATCGATCTCGCCAACACCACGCGCCAGCGCCAGGAAGCCGCCGAAACCATGGATGCGGTCGCCGACGCGATCAATTCGCTGAACCCGGTGCATCGCAGCTTCTCGCGCCACTATTCCGGCCAATACAGCCGGCTGCAACAGCAGGACCAGATGCTGGCCAACGTCCAGCAGATGCATGAGATGCGCGTGGTGCGCGAGCGCACCAAGGGCGATCGCATGGAAGACCACATGAAGGAAGCCCGCAGCGCCGAAGAGCGCGAGGCGGCCGATGACGCTATCTACGATCTGATCGACCAGCACATCGCCTATAAGGGCGGCGACGACTGAGATCGTCCGCAAGTTTCTGAGACGACACAGCATTTTCGCGCGCGCAAGGTCAAGCTTGCCTCAAATTGGATTTCGGATGCACTGCCGTCACGGCATCGTCATCCGCCACCAGCCTCCCGTAAGGTTGAGCAGCGATAGTCTCTCAACGGACGATGAAGAGTTTGCCGAAGCAGCTGCGATGTGCAGCGCGGGTGAGCCGATGTCCCGATGGTCATGAGGCCGGCGGACCGCCATGAGGACGGGTCCGGCTCGCAGGATTTACCTGAAAGGCTTTGAGACGTGGCAATTACCCCCCCCAGTGATCTGGTGCTCGATGTCGTGCGGGCTGCCGATCCCACCCAGGTTCAGGAAGCGCAAGCCAAACTGAAATCGAACCGCGCTTCCTTCGAAGCGACCAGTCTTGCCGAAGCAGGCGCCGGATTCCAGGCCGCCGTCGGCACCATTCTCAATCGTGATTCCGCTGGCGCGACCGCGGCGTCCAACGGTGTTTCCGCCGTCGGCGGCAAGGCGGCCGTGCCGGAACATCTGCGCAAGTTCGAGACGATGGTTCTGCAGAACTTCGTGAAATCGATGATGCCGAGCGAGAGCGAGCAGATCTACGGCGAAGGCACGGCCGGCGAAATGTGGCGCGGCATGATGGCCGACCAGCTGGGCGAGGCGCTCGGCAAGGGCGGCGGCATCGGCATCGCCGAGGCGCTCGCCAAGAAGAGCGGCATTTCGGGAGGCGCCAAGGACAACGATCCCGACCGTGTCGCTTCCGGCATGGTTCAGGCCTTGCAGCGGGAAGCCTTTGCCGACCTGACGCCCGGCATCAAAGAACACAAGAAAACGGCATAAGCGGAGAACAACAAAATGGAACAGGCAAGCAACGAAATCCGAATCCGCTCCGTGCTCGGTCGGCTTGAAACCATTATCGACAACGAGAACGACAATATCGGTCACGATCCCGATTTCGATCTGCCGACGTCGAATGCCCACAAGAGCCGCTGCCTTTATGAGCTGGCCATGCTGACGCGCGACGTGCGCCCGGAAGAGGTTCCGCAGAGCTTCTCGCCGCAGCTCGGCCGTGTGCGCGAAAAGCTCGCCACCAATGCCCAGCGCGTCTCGGCCCATCTCGATGCGGTGCGGGAGGTCGTGACCATCCTGAAGAATGCCGTACAGGACCTCGAAGCTGACGGCACCTATTCGCAGGAACAGTTCCGCCTGGGTTACGGTACATGATAAAGCTCATCGGCACCGGTGTCTGGGTCCTCGCGGTCACGCTTGCTGCGGTGTATTTTTCGCTGAAGATGGCCTCGGCCCCAAAGGTCGACGAGGAAGCCGCGGCGCGCGAAGCCGCGATGGAATTCGTCACCGGCTATACGACGACCGTCCCCGTTCTCGGTCAGGATGGGGTCAACGGCTACTTGCTCACCAAGCTAGCCTACAAGGCGAACAAGGAACTGGCAGCCAAGCAGGTCGTACCACTGCCGCAGATGATCACGGACGAGCTTTACACGTTGCTCGTCGGCAAGAAGATGATCGACGTGAAGGCCGCGGGCGATTTTGACCTCGACGCCTTCCGCGGTGTCATCAAGGAAGGCCTTAATCGTCGTTTCGGTGCAGACGTGATTGCTGAGGTCTATGTCGAGCAGATCGATTACATCACCACCGCCTCTCTCGAAGAACCGGCGCCCAAGAAGGGCGTCACGCTTCTGAAGGGTGAAGTGCCCGAAGTGAAGCCGGCAGAAAAAAGCGGCGGACACTAGGTCCACCGCTGAGGTGAGGCAGTTTTTGCAGAAGCCGGCCGCCTAGCGCGTGCCGGCTTCTGCCGTTTCATCGTCCGGGCGCTTCACCACCAGGCCCGACAGCTTGTAACGCATGACATGGTAGAGGAAGAGTGGGTTGCCGATCACGTAGCGCCGCCACAGGCGCGAGGGTTCCTGAAGCAGCCGGTAGAGCCATTCGAGGCGCAGTTTGCGGATGCCAAGCGGCGCGCGGCGAACGTCGCCGGCGACGAAATCGAACAGTGCGCCGACGCTCAGCACCAGCCTTGCATGGCCGGGACCGACATGGCGGTCGATCCACTTCTCCTGTGCGGGGCTGCCCATGGCGACCAGCAGGATATCGACATTGGCCTCGCGCACCTGCTCCATGATCTCGTCGGATTTCGCCCGGTCGAAGAAACCGTCGGAAATCGGAATGAATTCATGCCAAGGCGCATGGCGGCGGAAATTTTCCGTCGCGCGCTGGAGCGTCTTGGCGCGCGTGCCGATCAGGGCGACGCGCATCGGCTTGGTGATATAGGTCAGGAGCGCTGGCACGAAATCCGTGCCGTTGAGGTTTGCCGGGAATTTGCGGCCGTGGAAAACCATGGAGGCGATATCGACGCCGTGGCCATCGGGGAAGACGACCTGGCGCTCAAGCACGGCGCGGTATTCCGGATCACGCATCATCAGGTTCGCATTGTTGGCGTTGATGAAGGCGATCACGGTCTGGCCGAAGGGCATGGTCGCTACCTCTTCGGCAAAAGTAAAGGCGTCGGCCCAGCTGAGCTCGCAGACGGGAAGACCGAGAATGTCGCGTTGCGCGGTGACGATATTGCCTGACACGAGGTTCATGACAGGGCTCCTCTCGCGGTGACGCCGCACGTCTGGCGACCGGACCGGCCGGCCGTCATGGCCTGCCAATTGGCTCGATGCTTCGGGAATGTGGGAAAGGGCTTCATGCTGCTCCCGCAATGCTTGTGCTGCTGGAAGCCGGTGTAACAAGCCCGCCTGAAAGGGCTTTTAAGGAATTCGTTAGAAGGCGGCGGGGTGCTTTTATCCTTTGCTAACCATGCGCGTTCCGCCTATGTTATCTCACTGAAAAGACTTTCTTTTCATGCGATGCTACCGTCGCTTTCGGCCCTTTCGGGGCAAAAATATTTGCGGCGGGTGCTTCAAAAAAAGACTGATACGGGCATCTGATTGGCTCTCTCATGCCGCCCAAAAGCCCTTTCAGGAGTGAGAGGAAAACGGATGTTAACGAATTGGGCCGGTTGTTTGCGAAACGGGACGCTTGAATTTATGCGTTTTGGACAGCATAGGGCGTTAAGAGGCCATCCCGCCGCGCAGCCGCGCTCCTAAAGTGGGCGCAATTCATCAGGGAGAGAAATGTGACCACCATTATCGATGGGAAGCAGGTTGCCGCTTCCGTGATCGACGCCGTGAAGGCCGCGACCGTGACCTTGGAAAACGAGGCCGGCGTCAAGCCTGGTCTCGCCGTCGTCATCGTCGGCGATGATCCGGCAAGCCACGCCTATGTCGGCGCCAAGAGCCGCATGTCGAAGGAATGCGGTTTCAACTCCATCCAGCATACCCTGCCGGAGCAGACGACGCAGGAAGAGCTTGCCGCGCTCGTCGAGACGCTGAATGCCGACGAGACCATCCACGGTATCCTCGTCCAGCTGCCGCTGCCCAAGCACCTGAATTCGGACCCGATCATCCAGTCGATTAGGCCGGAAAAGGATGTCGACGGCCTGCATGTCGTCAATGCCGGCAAGGTGGCGACCGGCGATCTCGACGGCGGTCTCGTCTCCTGCACACCGGCCGGCGCCATGGTCTTCGTGCGCCGCACCCATGGCGAGGACCTGTCCGGTCTCAATGCGGTGGTGATCGGCCGCTCCAACCTGTTCGGCAAGCCGATGTCGGCCCTGCTGCTCGCCGCCAATGCGACGGTGACGACCGCCCATTCGCGGACAAAAGATCTCGCTGGTGTCTGCCGCAATGCGGATATCTTGGTCGCTGCTGTTGGCCGCCCAGAAATGGTCAAGGCGGACTGGGTGAAGCCTGGCGCCACCGTCATCGATGTCGGCATCAACCGGATCACGACGGCGGAAGGCAAGACCCGCCTCGTCGGCGACGTCGCCTTCGACGAAGCCGCCAAGGTCGCCGGCGTCATCACGCCGGTTCCCGGCGGTGTCGGTCCGATGACGATTGCCATGCTGATGGCCAACACCGTGATCGCCGCCTATCGCAAGGCCGGCAGGAAACCGCCGAAATTCTGATGATCGCGTGAATGTAAAAGGCGCCCCGCGGGGCGCCTTTTTATTTGCCCGCGGGGGCAGGGCCGGTCGAGGCGCGCACGATCAGGTCGGTCTTCCAGAGTTCCTGCTGCGGCAGGGTCTCCAGTTGAAGAATATCGGCGATCAGCCGCCGCGCGATGCGCTGGCCGGCGGCTCGCAGCGACGAGCGCGTCGTCGTCAGCGGCACCATGAAATTCTCCGGTTTCAGCATCGGCAGCACGTCGTCATGGGCGATCAGCGAGATATCCGAGCCGAGCTTGAGTTCCGCCTGGTTGATCGCCCGCACCGCGCCGAGCGCCAGAACCGTACTGGAACACAGCACCGCCGTCGGTGGGGTCTCCAATTGCAGGAAGCGTTCCATGGCACGAAACCCGTGCTCGTCGGTCATCTGCGAATTGGAATTGCATTCGTCGCGCAGCACGAGGCCGTGTTCCGCCAGCGCCCGCACCGTGCCCTTTGTCCGCCGCTTGGAGAAGGTGAGATAGTCGGGCCCGTTGATGAGGGCGACGTGCCGGTGGCCAAGCTGCGCAAGCAGGCGCGCGGCATCGTAGAAGGCGCCGGTATTGTCGATATCGAGATAGGGATAGTCCGTCGCGATGCCCATCGAGCGGCCATGCACGACGAAGGGCGTTTTCAGCGACTTCATCATGGCGATGCGCGGATCCTTTTCGCGCATATAGGCGAGGAACAGCGCATCGACATTGCCGCTGGCCACGAGGCGCCGGCACGTCGCGACCTCGTCCTCCGGATGGCTCGGATTGATGACGAAGTGGAAATCGTGCTTGACCGCCTCGTCGCCGAGGCCGGCGAGGAATTCGCCGAAATGCACGTCGGACTCGATGCCGTCGGCGGTCGGCATGACCAGGCCGATCGAACCGGCGCGGCCGGTCGCAAGCCGCTGCGCGGCCCTGTTGGGGCGATAGCCTGTCTCCCGGACGGCATCGAGAACCCGCTGACGCGTCTCGGCATTGACTTCCGGATAGCCGTTCAGCGCCCTGCTGACGGTTGTCTGCGACAGACCCAGCAATTGCGATAACTGCTTGAGATTCACATGCTTAGCTTTCTTGAAACATTAAAAGCGCTTTGGAGATTGTGCGTTGATATTCCCCATATTGTTCCCAAAGCGTTTTGACATCTAACATCAGCAATTCCTTCAGGAAAAGCGGATTTGGTCATTTTGCGGCGCAAAACTACGCTGCACTGCGTCAGAAACGTCGTTTTTGTTTGAAATGATTTGGGGGTACTTGACGAGGGTGAGGGGGAAATGGGATGAAAGGAAATCCAAAGCGCTTTGAATTTTGGGGTATTTTAGAGGATGCCTGCCCTGGGAGGGCGGGTTTGCTATGGGAGGCAAATCACGTGAAAAAGACATTGCTGATGACGGCTGCGCTGGCACTTCTGATGGCTGGCGGCGCTGCTGCTGCCGACTTGAAGTTCAAGCCCGGCGAAGATTCGAAATTCAACTGGCAGAGCTTCGAAGACTTCAAGAAGGGTCATGACCTCAAGGGCCAGACCTTGACCATCTTCGGCCCCTGGCGCGGCGAAGACGAAGCGCTCTTCAAGAATGTCTATGCCTATTTCGTCGAAGCGACGGGCGTCGACCTGAAGTACTCCTCCTCGGAAAACTACGAACAGCAGATCGTCATCGACACCCAGGCCGGCAGCCCGCCTGATGTCGCCATCCTCCCGCAGCCAGGCCTGATCGCCGACCTCGCGTCCAAGGGTTACCTGACGCCGCTCGGCGAGGAGACCCAGAAGTGGCTTCTCGACAACTACGCCGCCGGCCAGTCCTGGGTCGATCTCTCGACCTATAAGGGCAAGGATGGCACGGCCGCGCTCTATGCCTTCCCCTACAAGATCGATGTGAAGTCGCTCGTCTGGTACGTGCCTGAGAACTTCGAAGACGCCGGCTACGAAGTGCCGAAGACTATGGAAGACCTGAAGGCGCTGACGGAGAAGATCGTCGCCGATGGCGGCACGCCGTGGTGCATCGGCCTCGGTTCGGGCGGCGCCACCGGCTGGCCGGCGACCGACTGGGTCGAAGACCTGATGCTGCGCACGGCCTCTCCCGAAACCTACGACAAGTGGGTGAAGAATGAGATCCCGTTCACCGACGCCTCCGTCGTCGGCGCGCTGGATGAATTCGGCTGGTTCGCCAAGAACGACAAGTTCGTCGATGGCGGTGCGGCTGCCGTTGCCTCCACCGACTTCCGCGACAGCCCGAAGGGCCTCTTCGCGTCGCCGCCGAAGTGCTACCTGCACCACCAGGCATCCTTCATCCCGTCCTTCTTCCCGGAAGGCACGGTCGTCGGTGAGGACGCGGACTTCTTCTACATGCCGCCCTATGCCAGCAAGCCGGAACTCGGCAACCCGGTTCTCGGTGCCGGCACGCTTGCCATGATCACCAAGGACACGCCGGCCTCGCGCGCTTTCATCGAATTCCTGAAGACGCCGATCGCCCATGAAGTCTGGATGGCGCAGACAAGCTTCCTGACGCCCTACAAGAGCGCCAACAAGGAAGCCTATGCCAATGGTCCGATGAAGAAGCAGGGTGAAATCCTGCTGAATTCCACGACCTTCCGCTTTGACGGTTCCGACCTGATGCCGGGCAAGATCGGCGCGGGCGCGTTCTGGACGGGCATGGTCGACTTCGTCGGCGGCAAGTCCGCGGCTGATGTCGCCGCCGGCGTCCAGAAGGCCTGGGACGCCATCAAGTAACATCCTGGCGAACCGGCGGGTCCTTGCCCGCCGGTTTTCCCAAGCATGCCAACATGCAGCGGACCATGCGGTGCAAGCCGCGTGAGCGCCCCTTGTGCCTCTCAGGGTCCGGTTTGCGTGTGGAGAAGAGCGTCAGGGGATGCATTCCTGGGGAGGAACTGCCATGCAGCAATTGTTATTCGCCATTATGACGATGGTGGGGGGCGTGCTCGCCTGCGCCGCCTATTTCTTCGGAACGAACTGGCTGCTCGACAGGATTTTCCCCTCCAAGGGGCTGACGGGCGCGCAGGCATCGCAGAACCTGCGCATCACCAATGCCATCAGGCCCTGGCTGTTCATGGCGCCGGCGCTGTTCGCGCTCGCCATCTACTTGGTCTATCCGGTTTTCGAATCCGTCCGGCTCGCCTTCCATGACCGATCCGGCCAGCAATTCGTCGGCTTGAGCAATTTCGTCTGGATGTTCAACGACGGCGAGTTCCGCCAGTCGATCTTCAACAATTTCCTCTGGCTCCTCGTCGTGCCGGCGCTTTCCACCTTCTTCGGCCTTGTAATTGCGGCGCTGACCGATCGCATCTGGTGGGGTAATATCGCAAAGACGCTGATCTTCATGCCGATGGCGATCTCCTTCGTCGGCGCCGCCGTCATCTGGAAATTCGTCTACGACTACCGCTCGGAAGGTTCCGAGCAGATCGGCATCCTCAATGCCATCGTCGTCGCGTTTGGCGGCCAGCCCGAAGCGTGGATGACCATTCCCTTCTGGAACAACTTCTTCCTCATGGTCATCCTGATCTGGATCCAGACCGGCTTCGCCATGGTCATCCTGTCGGCGGCGCTGCGCGGCATTCCCGAGGAAACCATCGAGGCGGCGGTCATCGACGGCGCGAACGGAATGCAGATATTTTTCAAGATCATGGTGCCGCAGATCTGGGGCACGATCGCCGTGGTCTGGACGACGATCACCATCCTCGTCCTCAAGGTCTTCGACATCGTGCTCGCCATGACCAACGGGCAATGGCAGACGCAGGTTCTGGCGAACCTGATGTTCGACTGGATGTTCCGCGGCGGCGGCGATTTCGGGCGCGGCGCGTCCATCGCCGTCGTCATCATGATCCTGGTCATCCCGATCATGATCTGGAACATCCGCAACGCCACCAAGGAAATGGAGCGCTGAGATGATTGCTTCCGCCCGTTCGCCGCTCATCATCGTCGTCCATATTTCCGTCCTGCTGCTCGTCGCGCTCTGGACGCTGCCGACCGCCGGCCTCCTGATCTCGTCGCTGCGTGACAAGGACCAGCTCGCCGTCTCCGGCTGGTGGACGGCCCTTTCCACCTCCTCGCAGAACCTCACCGGCCGCGCCGCTTCGCCCGAAGCGCAGGTCGAGAAGGACGGCAAGTTCGTCATCGAGGGCAAGCTCCTCGAAGGCGACACTGCCAAGATCTCGGCCTTCGGCGTGCGCCCTTTGCAGCCGTCCGCCTTCGAAGCCGGCAAGCCCGCCGATCTGGGCGACGGCCAGACATTGACCGTCAACGAGGACGGCAGCTACCAGATCGTCTCGCCGACCAAGATGGAAGGCACGCGCGGCCAGCGCATCTTCTACACGGCGTCCGTGCCGCCGCGCTTCACGCTCGACAATTATCGTGAAGTGCTGAATGCCGCCGGCATCGGCTCGTCCTTCATCAACTCGCTGACGGTGGCGATCCCCTCGACGATCATCCCGATCCTCGTTGCCGCCTTCTGCGCCTATGCGCTGGCCTGGATGCCGTTCCCCGGCCGGGCGATCCTGATCGCCGTCATCGTCGGCCTGCTCGTCGTGCCGCTGCAAATGTCGCTGATCCCGCTCCTGAAGCTCTATAACGGCGTCGGCGCGTTCTTCGGCGTGCCTGCGAAAACCTATGTCGGCATCTGGCTCGCCCATATGGGCTTCGGCTTGCCGCTCGCGGTCTATCTGCTGCGCAACTACATGGCCGGCCTGCCGCGCGAAATCCTGGAATCCGCCCGCGTCGATGGCGCCAGCGATTTCGATATCTTCGTGAAGATCATCCTGCCGCTCTCCTTCCCGGCACTTGCCTCGTTCTCCATCTTCCAGTTCCTGTGGACCTGGAACGACCTGCTCGTCGCCATGGTCTTCCTTGGCACGGGTAATGACGAGCTGGTGCTGACCGGACGCCTGGTGAACCTGCTCGGTTCGCGCGGCGGCAACTGGGAAATCCTCACGGCCTCTGCCTTCATCACCATCATCGTGCCCCTCATCGTGTTCTTCAGCCTGCAGCGCTATCTCGTGCGCGGCCTGCTGTCGGGTTCGGTCAAGGGCGGCTGATGCCTTTCAGATAATAGGACATGCAAGAATGACGACGACGTCGGATTCCACCCTTCTCATCCCGGACAAGGACTGGTGGCGTGGCGCGGTGATCTACCAGATCTATCCGCGCTCGTTCCAGGACACGAATGGCGACGGGATCGGCGACCTCAAGGGCATCACCGAGCGGCTTGCCCATGTCGCCTCGCTGGGCGCGGATGCGATCTGGATTTCGCCGTTCTTCACCTCACCGATGAAGGATTTCGGCTACGACGTCTCGGATTACCAGGATGTAGACCCGATCTTCGGGGAGCTAGCCGATTTCGACGCGCTGATCGCCGAGGCGCATCGTCTCAACATCCGCGTCATGATCGACCTCGTCCTGTCGCACACCTCCGACAAACATCCGTGGTTCGTCGAAAGCCGCTCGCGCCGCACCAATCCCAAGGCGGACTGGTATGTCTGGGCGGATTCGAAGCCCGATGGCACGCCGCCGAACAACTGGCTGTCGATCTTCGGCGGCTCCGCCTGGCAGTGGGACCCGACGCGCCTGCAATATTACATGCACAACTTTCTGACCTCGCAGCCGGACTTGAACCTGCACAATCCCGAGGTTCAGGACGCGCTGCTCTCGGTCGCCCGCTTCTGGCTGGAGCGCGGCGTCGACGGCTTCCGCCTCGATACGATCAACTTCTACTTCCACGACAAGGAGCTGCGCGACAACCCGTCGCTCGCCCCCGAGCGGCGCAACGCGCAGACGGCGCCGGCCGTGAACCCCTATAACTACCAGGAACATATCTACGACAAGAACCAGCCGGAGAACCTGGAATTCCTGAAGCGCTTTCGCGCCGTGATGGAAGAGTTTCCGGCAATCGCCGCCGTGGGCGAGGTGGGCGACAGCCAGCGCGGTCTGGAGATCGCCGGCGAATACACCTCCGGCGGCGACAAGATGCACATGTGCTACGCCTTCGAATTCCTGGCGCCCGACCCGCTGACGCCGGCCTTCGTTGCCGATACCCAGCGCGCGCTGGAAAAGGCAGCACCCGAAGGCTGGGTCTGCTGGGCCTTCTCCAACCATGACGTGATGCGCCATGTCACCCGCTGGGGTAATGCCGTCACCGACCATGAGGCGCATGCAAAGCTGCTCGCCAGCCTCCTGATGTCGCTGCGCGGTTCCGTCTGCATCTATCAGGGCGAGGAACTGGCGCTGCCGGAGGCCGAGCTCGCCTATGAGGATCTGCAGGATCCCTATGGCATCCAGTTCTGGCCGGATTTCAAGGGTCGCGACGGCTGCCGCACGCCCATGGTCTGGGAAAGCGACAAGCAATCCGGCGGCTTTAGCCAGGGCAAGCCGTGGCTGCCCGTCCCGGACGTCCATCTCGAGCGCGCCGTCAGCGTGCAGGAGGGCGACGACGCCTCGGTTCTCGCGCATTACCGCCGCTTCCTCGCCTTCCGCAAGGAGCACGTGGCGCTGGTCAAGGGTGAGATCGACTTCCAGTCGGCCGAAGGTGCCATCCTTTCTTTCGTGCGCACGCACGGCAACGAGAAGGTCTTCTGCGCCTTCAACATGAGCCCGATCGCCCGCCTCGCCGATCTTCCGGCAGGCCAGCTGGAGGTGCTGGAAGGCCATGGCTTCGGCAGCATCATGCATGAGGAAAATATCGAACTTCCGGCCTGGAGCGGGTTCTTCGCCCGCTTTGCTTGATCGGTCAAAAACTATTGGGGAGGTAAGAGCATGACAGGGCTGGTTCTCAAGGATATCCGCAAGTCCTACGGTGCGGTGGACGTGATCCACGGCATCGATCTCGACATCAAGCAGGGCGAGTTCATCGTCTTCGTCGGCCCGTCCGGCTGCGGGAAGTCGACGCTGCTGCGCATGATCGCCGGTCTCGAGGAGATCACCGGCGGTGACATGACGATCGATGGCGAGCGCGTCAACGACGTGCCGCCCTCCAAGCGCGGCATCGCCATGGTGTTCCAGTCCTACGCGCTCTACCCCCACATGACCGTCTACGACAACATGGCCTTCGGCATGCGGATCGCCGGCGAAAGCAAGGAGGAGATCGACCGCCGCGTGCGCTCGGCCGGCGAAATCCTCCAGCTCACGAAGTATCTCGACCGCCTGCCCAAGGCGCTCTCGGGCGGCCAGCGCCAGCGCGTCGCCATCGGCCGCGCCATCTGCCGCAACCCGAAGGTCTTCCTGTTCGATGAGCCGCTGTCGAACCTCGACGCGGCCTTGCGTGTCGCCACCCGCATCGAGATCGCCAAGCTCAACGAGCAAATGGCCGATACGACAATGATTTACGTGACGCATGACCAGGTGGAGGCGATGACGCTCGCCGACCGCATCGTCGTGCTCTCGGCCGGTCATATCGAGCAGGTCGGCCCGCCGCTGGAGCTCTACGAGCGTCCCGCCAACCTCTTCGTCGCCCGCTTCATCGGCTCGCCGGCCATGAACATCATTCCGGCGAAGATCACGGCGGCGGGTGCGGCGACCTCGGTCGAACTGACGGGCGGCCGCGTCTCCAGCGTCGATATCGCGACGGCGGCCTCCGAAGTCGGCAAGACCGCAAGCTTCGGCGTGCGGCCGGAGGATCTTCAGATCTCGAGCGGCGACGACTTCCTGTTCGAAGGCACGGTGTCGATCGTCGAGGCGCTCGGCGAGGTGACGCTGCTCTATATCGATGGCCTTGTTGCCAACGAGCCGATCATCGCCAAGATCCCCGGCATCCTCGACATCAAGCGTGGCGAGAAGGTCCGCTTCACCGCCGACAAGACCAAGCTGCACCTCTTCAATGCGGCGGGGCAGAGCTATCGCGCCGTTTGATTCTTCGCCCGGGCGGCAGGATTTCGACCTGCCGCTCAACCCGATATTAAGCCTTGTTGCCTAGGCTTTCCCCCGGAAAATCGAGAATGCCGGGGGCAGGCAACAATGGGCATGGGTCAGACACCGCGCAACAACTACCTCAACAAGGAAGAGTCCTTCATGTACGACCGGGAAAAGAGTTTCCCGATGGAGGATACCTGTAACGAGGCGCGCATCGAATTCACCGAGAACGGCGGCCTCGTCAATCTCGTCTCCCGCCGTGGTCTGATCGTCAAGCTCTCGCGCAGCGGCGCCGTCATCACCATGACGACGAAGTTCCAGCTGCCGCGCAACTTCTATCTCGACATCGTCAGCGCCCGCCTGCCGATGATCGGCTGCCTGACGCAGCGCGTTTATCCCAACGATGTCGTCGAGGCCCGCTTCCTGCGCCTGCTCTCCGACAAGGACCTGCAGCGCATCTTCGTCTATTCGACGCACCGCAACCACCAGAACCGGACGCTGGATATTTACAGCTGATACGAAAAGAGGTTCGAAACGCCTCTCTTTTTCTCTCTGCCGTCACCCGAACTTGGCACGGCCTGTCCCGTCATGCTTCGGCTTGACCCGAGCATCCATCCACCCTGCAGGCCCGACTTGCATCTGTGGATCCTCGGTTCAAGGCCGAGGATGATGTTGCGTGTGTGGTGCTGGGTTGCCCAAATCACACGCCACTCACGCGAACAGCACACTTGCGCCGTGATCCGCTGGACCTGCAATGGCGCGGAAGGCGGCGAAGAGCTCGCGGCCCATGCCGAACTCATTGCCCGAGAGATCGGCCGAGGCCTGCGGGCGCGCGGCGAATTCGGCAGCATCCACCAGAACCTCGATCGTGCCATGGGTGGCGTCCAGACGGATCATGTCGCCGTTCTGGATGCGGCCGATCGGGCCGTTGTCGACGGCTTCGGGCGTTACATGAATGGCGGCCGGCACCTTGCCGGAAGCGCCGGACATGCGGCCGTCGGTGAGCAGCGCCACGCGCTGGCCGCGATCCTGCAAGATGCCGAGCACGGTGGTCAGCTTGTGCAGTTCCGGCATGCCGTTCGATTTCGGCCCCTGGAAGCGCACGACGGCGATGAAATCGCCGGTCAGTTCGCCAGCCTTGAAGGCAGCATTGAGCTCCAGCTGGTCGTGAAACACCTTGGCCGGGGCCTCGATGACATGGCGCTCCGGCTTGACGGCGGAGATCTTGATGACCGCCTTGCCGATATTGCCGCTCAACATCTTCAGGCCGCCGGTCGGCTGGAAGGGCGTCTCGATATTGGCGAGCACCTTCGGGTCGTGGCTGACCTTCGGCGACGGCTCGCGCACCACCGCGCCGTTCTCGCCGAGCCGGGCATCGACCGTGTAGGCCTTGAGGCCCTGGCCATAGACCGTGCGCACGTCGTCATGCAGCATGCCGGTCTTGAGCAGTTCTTGAATAAGGAAGCCCATGCCGCCGGCCGCGTGGAAATGGTTCACATCGGCAAGGCCGTTCGGATAGACGCGGGCGAGCAAGGGCACGATGTCGGACAGTTCGGAAATATCCTGCCAGGTCAGAACGATACCGGCGGCGCGCGCCATGGCGATGAGATGCAGCGTGTGGTTGGTCGAACCACCCGTGGCATGCAGGCCGACGACGCCGTTGACGACGGAACGTTCATCGATCATCTCGCCAGCCGGCGTGAATTCGTTGCCCTGCGCGGTAATCGCCAGTGCCCGCTTGGCGGCTTCCCTGGTCAGCGCGTCTCGCAGCGGCGTGCCGGGATTGATGAAGGAGGCACCGGGCATGTGGAAGCCCATGATCTCCATCAGCATCTGGTTGGAGTTCGCCGTGCCGTAGAAGGTGCAGGTGCCGGGTCCATGATAGGACTTGGACTCGGCTTCGAGCAGCTCCGCGCGGCCGACCTTGCCCTCGGCGAAGAGTTGGCGCACGCGCGCCTTCTCGTCGTTCGGCAGGCCAGAGGTCATCGGGCCGGCGGGGATGAAGACGGCCGGCAGGTGGCCGAAGGTCAAGGCGGCAATCGTAAGCCCGGGGACGATCTTGTCGCAGACGCCGAGATAGACGACCGAATCGAACATGTTGTGCGACAGGCCGACGCCGGCCGCCATGGCGATCAGGTCGCGCGAGAACAGCGACAGTTCCATGCCCGGCTGGCCCTGGGTGACGCCGTCGCACATGGCCGGCACACCGCCCGCCACCTGCGCCACGCCGCCGGCTTCTCGCGCGGCATCGCGGATGAGGGCCGGATAGGTCTCGAACGGCTGATGGGCCGAGAGCATGTCGTTATAGGAGGTGATGATGCCGAGGTTCGGGACGCGATCGCCGGCGAGCGCGTCTTTCTCGGCGGGGGAACAGACCGCGAAGCCGTGCGCAAGGTTCCCGCAGGAAAGGATCGAGCGGTGCACACCCTTGGAGATGGCAGCACGGACGCGGCCGAGATAGGGCTCGCGATGCGGCTTGGAGCGTTCGACGATACGGGCGGTGATGGCTTCGATGCGTTTATCGGCGGACATGGGAGCTATCCTGACTTCCTCGATTGCATTTGACACGGCAAAGCGAGCGGGAGTGCTGCGCCATCCGCGGGTAAACGGCGCCACGCGCCGGGCATGTTCGGCTTCAGCCGGCTGAGTGCTCTAGGGCGCCCAGTAGATATCGACCGGCGTCGCCGCGCGCCGGAGAATGGCGCGGATCGGCATGTCGGTTTCGGGGCCGTCCGCTTCCGCAGCGGCCAGCACGTCTTTCTTGCCCTGACCTTCGATATGCAGCGCCAGAAGGCGGGCATCCTGAAGGCTGGTGAAGGTGAAGGTAAGGCGGGTTTCACCGGCACCCTCAGCTTCCATGGTGACCACGCCGCGTGGCGTCTCAGCCGAGATGGCTTCGGCGAGATTGTTGCCGCCGGGGAAGAACGACGCCGTATGACCATCCGTTCCCATGCCGAGAATGGCGACGTCGAACGGCACGCCAAGCGAAACGGCATCGGCAGACACGATTTTTGCCGCCTCTTCCGGACTGCCGGCTTCCCGGTAGAGCGGAAGAAAGCCCGCGGCCTTCGCCTTGTCCTGCAACAGGTTGTCGGCAACCAGCTGATGGTTGGAGCGCGGGTTATCCGCCGGAACGAAACGCTCGTCGACGAGCGTCACCGTCACCTTGGACCAATCAATATCACGGTTGGACAGTGCCTTGAAGAAAGCCTTTGGAGTCGAGCCGCCGGAGACCGCGATGGTCGCCTTGCCGCGGGCCGCGATCGCGTCGGCAAGCGCGGCGGCAACCGTGTCCGCCAGACCCTCGGCCAGATCGGCGCCGTTGTTGAATTCGTGCAATCTCGCGCTCATCGCAATTCCTTACGCTTCGTGCCAGGTGCGGCCGTCGCGCTCGATGAGCGCGATCGACTGGCTCGGACCCCAGGTGCCGGCGGTGTAGCCCTGCGCCTGCTGGCCGGTCGCTTCCCACGCCTTCAGGATCGGGTCGACCCAGCGCCAGGCGGCTTCCACTTCGTCGCGGCGCATGAAGAGCGTCTGGTTATTGCGGATGACATCGAGCAGCAGGCGCTCGTAAGCGTCGGCATTGCGGGCATCGAAGGCCTCGGCGAAGCTCATGTCGAGCGAAACGTTGCGCAGGCGCATGCCGCCCGGGCCCGGGTCCTTGATCATCAGCGACTGCTTGACGCCTTCATCCGGCTGTAGGCGGATGATGAGCTGGTTAGCTTCGATACGGCCGGCCGAGGGGTCGAAAATCGAATGCGGGATCGGCTTGAAGGTGATGACGATCTCCGACATGCGCGCGGCGAGACGTTTTCCCGTCCGGATGTAGAAGGGCACACCCGCCCAGCGCCAGTTGCCGATCTCGGCCTTTATGGCGACGAAGGTTTCCGTATTGGAGACGCCGCCTTCCAGCTCCTCCAGATAGCCCTTTACCGGGCCGCCGGCCGAAGCACCGGCGCGGTACTGGCCGCGTACCGTCAGGCGCTCGACATTGTATTGGTCGATCGGTTTCAGCGCGCGCAGCACCTTCAGCTTCTCGTCGCGCACGGCCTCGGCGTCCATGGAGGAGGGTACTTCCATGGCGACGAGGCAGAGCAGCTGGAGAATGTGGTTCTGCACCATGTCGCGCAGCGCGCCGGCCTTGTCGTAGTAACCGGCACGGCTTTCGAGGCCGACGGATTCGGCGACCGTGATCTGCACATGGTCGATATGGGCGGAGTTCCACAGCGGCTCGTAGAGCGCGTTGGCAAAGCGCAGCGCCATCAGGTTCTGCACCGTCTCCTTGCCGAGATAGTGGTCGATGCGGAAAATCTGCTCTTCGCGGAACACTTTGCCGATCGTGTTGTTCAATTCGTTTGCGGAGGCAAGATCGCGGCCGATCGGCTTCTCGACGACGATGCGGGTCTGCTTGGTGATCAGCTTGTGGTCGCGGATCTTTTCCGAGATATCGCCGAAGATCGCTGGCGCGACGGCGAGATAGAAGGCGCGCACGCGCTCCTTGCCCTCGTCGAGCAGGTCCTTCAGCTTGTCCCAGCCGGCATCGGACTTGGCGTCGACGGCGACATAGAACAGCCGGTCGCAAAAAGCCTTGACCTGCTCATCCTCGAATTCGCCAGGCTTCAGGTGCTCCTTCAGCGCATCGACGGCGAACTTGCGGTATTCCGCATCCGTGAATGCGGTGCGCGACGCGCCGATGATGCGCGTCGGGTCGGAGAGCTGGCCATCGAGCTGCCGGTGATAGAGGGCCGGAAGGAGCTTGCGCTCCGCAAGGTCGCCGGTTCCACCGAAGACGACATAGTCGAAGGGTTCAACAGGAATGATCTGGCTGCTCATCGGAAATCTCGATCTCGTTCTGTTGTCGGCGTTATAATCTAATCGATTTAAAAACACCAGCGTGCAACGCAACAAATCGATCTTTCCGTGTCGATCACAGCCTGTCGCGCAGAGCGTACCACGTCATGGCGAGGAAGAGCAGCGGCGACCGGAACCTCGAACCACCCGGAAAGGCCTGGATTTTCAGGGCTTTCAGCTGGTCGAGCTCCGCGCTGCCACCAGTCACGTCCTCGGCATAGAGCTTGCCACAGTAGTTTGACAGCATGACGCCATGGCCGGAATAACCGCCGATCGTCGTAATACCGGGCATAACCTCGCGGACATAGGGTTTACGCGGCATGGTGATGCCGACCGAACCACCCCAGGCATGGGTGAGCTCGATGCCCTTCAGCTCCGGATAGACCTCCTCGATCTGCCGGCGGATCGGCGGCGTCATGTCGTCGAGATTTTCCGAATAGGCCTCGCGCCCGCCGAACAGCAGGCGTCCGTCGCGGGTCTTGCGGAAGTAGCGCACGACGAAACGCGTGTCGGCAATCGCTTCGCCGCCGGGAATGATCGACGGAAACTTGTCGAGCGGCACGGTCGCGCCGATGAAGGAGCGGATCGGCATGACATGGGCCGCCGTCTTCGGTTCGAGATTGCCGATATAGGCGTTGCAGCAGATCAGCGCCCTGTCGGCGCGGATCGTGCCCCTCGCGGTGGTGATGACCGCTTTGCCGCCCGCCCGCTCGATCTTCAGGGCAGGGGTCTTTTCATGCAGGCTCGCACCGGCGGCCTTTGCCGCCTTGGCAACGCCGACCAGCAGCTTCATCGGGTGGATATGGCCGGTGCCGGTATCGCGCATGCCGAAGAAGAAGCGTTTCGAGCCGACGCGCTGTTCTGTCTCCGCGCGGTCCATATAGCTCAGATGCCTGTAGCCGAAGCGCGTCGCGGCGATCTCGATATGATCGCGAAACTCCTTCTCATAGCTTGCCTTATGGCTCACATTGAGCTGGCCGGGCACATAGTCGATCTCGAGGTTCTGGCTGGCGGCGAAATCGTGGATATGCTGCTTGGCATTTTCCGCGAGATCGAACAGCGCCTTGGCGCGCTCGAAGCCGAGTTCGGCTTCGAGGGCCTCCGCGTCGGCCCGCTGGCCGGTGCCGAGCTGTCCGCCGTTGCGGCCGGACGCGCCGTCGCCGAAGCGATGCGCCTCGACAAGCACGACGCGCACGCCCTTCTTCGCGAGATTATAGGCGGCCTGCAGGCCGGTGAAGCCGCCGCCCACGATCGCGACATCGGTCTCGACGGAGCCGTCGAGCGGGGCATATTCGGGACGGTCGCCGACACTGGCCTCATACCAGGAGACGCCGGGGGAAATCGGGCTTTGCCAAGGCATAGCGCACACTCATAAGGTCAAGAGGGTGCGGCGGCGCGCCGGGGCGCCGGCCGCTTCTCAGGTCTGGTCTCTTGCGGCGGCCCGGACCGCCGGCCGCTCAGACGTTGAGCAGCAGGAACTCGCGTTCCCAGGGGCTGATCACCTGCATGAACGTCTCGAACTCGCCGCGCTTGACGCCGGCATAGAGCCCGATGAATTCCGCGCTCAGGACCTCCGCCAAAGCCGGATCCGATTCCAGCAGCGAGACGGCTTCGAGAAGGCCGCGCGGCAGGTCGATCGACCCTTCATTGGCGGTGTCTTCCGTAGGCGGGCTCGGCTCGACCTGGTTCATGATGCCGAGCAGGCCGCAGCCGAGCGAGGCCGCGAGCGCGAGATAAGGATTGGCATCCGAGCCGGGCAGGCGGTTCTCGACGCGCCGCGCCGCGGCATCCGAAACCGGGATCCGGAAAGCGGTGGTGCGATTGTCATAGCCCCAGGCATTGTTGACTGGTGCGGACATTTCCGGCGTCAGGCGCCGATAGGAGTTCACATAGGGCGCCATCATGACAAGCGTCTTCGGCACATAGGCCTGCATGCCGCCGATGAAGTGGAAGAACTCCTTCGAGGGCGATCCATCCGGGTTGGAGAAGACGTTCTTGCCCGTCGCGATCTCCACCACCGACTGGTGGATGTGCATGGCCGAACCCGCCTGGCCCTGCATGGGCTTGGCCATGAAGGTGGCGTAGATACCGTGCTTCAGCGCCGCCTCGCGGATTGTGCGCTTGAAAAGGAACACCTGGTCGGCGAGTTCCACCGGATCGCCGTGGCGCAGGTTGATCTCGAGCTGTGCGGGACCTTCCTCGTGGATCAGGGTGTCGATTTCGAGGCCCTGCTTTTCCGAGAAGTGGTAGATGTCGTCGATCAGTTCGTCGAACTCGTTGATCCCTGCGATGGAATAGCCCTGGCCGCCCTGGATGGCGCGACCGGACCGGCCCTTCGGCGGGTGCAGCGGATAGTCCGGGTCCTCGTTCATGGCGACGAGATAGAACTCGATTTCCGGCGCGACGACCGGCTTCCAGCCGCGGTCGCGATACATCTGCACAACGTTCTTCAGAACGTTGCGCGGCGTATAGGGCACGCTTTCGCCGGTCGAGCCGACGATGTCGCAGATGACCTGCGCGGTCGGATCGGTCTCCCACGGCACGACGGAAAGCGTTGAAAGATCCGGCAGAAGCTTGAGATCGCTATCGCGCGGTTCATAGCGGAAATTGCCGGTTTCTTCCGGGTAGTCGCCCGAAATCGTGTGGCGGTAGAGGGCGGAAGGCAGCGCCAGTGAGGTGTTCGAGGTAAATTTCGACGACGGCATCATCTTCCCGCGCGGGACGCCTGCAAGATCAGGCGTGATGCATTCGATATCCTCGATACCGCGGGCCCGAAGCCAGTCTGCGGCGTCCTTCCAGGTCTTTACCCCTCGTGGTACGCTGATGGAGGGAGGTACTTTTCCAGAGCGTACGGCTTTCTCGATGGTAGGGGTAACGACTTTCTTTTTGGACGGCATGACACACCGGGTTTGTTGACGATGGCGCCATCATAACCACAGAATAGACCTTGGCTAGCTCCCCCCGGGGGGTAGAAAACGCGATTTCTGCGGTATTTCTTGTTTTTTATGTCCGATTGACTTTCTTGCGCGATAGCAGAAAGGAGAGGCGAACGGGGATTTTTGACGTGGCAGAACGGCGGGACGTCGTCATTATCGGGGCTGGTGCGGCAGGCATGATGTGCGCCATAGAAGCGGGCAGGCGGGGTCGCCGCGTGCTGGTGCTCGACCATGCCAAGGCGCCGGGCGAGAAGATCCGCATCTCCGGCGGCGGGCGCTGCAATTTCACGAATATCCATGCCGGGCCGAAGAATTTTCTGTCGGCCAATCCGCATTTCGCCAAGTCGGCGCTCGCTCGCTACACGCCGCGCGATTTTCTCGACCTCGTTGAGCGCCATCATATCCCGTGGCATGAAAAGACGCTGGGCCAGCTGTTCTGCGACAACTCGGCGAAGGACATCATCGCCATGCTGCTCTCGGAGATGAAGGCGGCCGGCGCTGAGCTGCGGCTTTCGACCGGGATTACCGATATCTCGCATGATGGCCATTCCTTCCGCGTTGCCACGGAGCATGGCCTGATCGAGGCGGCCTCGCTGGTGATCGCCACCGGCGGCAAGTCGATCCCGAAAATGGGCGCGACGGGCTTCGCCTATCGCGTCGCCGAGCAGTTCGGTCTGGCTGTCACGGAAACCCGCGCCGGTCTCGTGCCGCTAATGCTCGATCCGGTAACGCTTGCCGCGCATGAGGGCCTGCCCGGCGTCGCCGTGGATGTCGTCGCCCGCCACGGCAAGACGGAATTTGCTGAAGCTGCCCTCTTTACGCACCGCGGGCTTAGTGGCCCCGCCATCCTGCAAATCTCCTCCTATTGGCGCGAAGGCGAGGAGATTTCGCTGCAAATCCGCCCCGATCTCGATTTTGCCGCCATCATCGCCGCCGCTCGCAAGCAGAACGGCCGGCAGGCGGTGCAGACGGTGCTTGCCGACTATATCCCCAAGAAGCTGGCACAGCTTCTCGTCAGCGACCTCGGCATCGACGGGACGCTGGCCGAGCAATCGGGAAAACGCATCGAAGCGCTCGTGCAGAAACTGCGCGACTGGCGTTTCCGTCCGCCGGGCTCGGAAGGCTATCGCACGGCGGAGGTCACGCTCGGCGGCGTCGATACGGCAGCGCTCGATTCCCGCAGCATGGCGGCGAAGGCGGTGCCGGGACTCTATTTCGTGGGCGAGGCGGTGGATGTGACCGGCTGGCTCGGCGGTTACAATTTCCAATGGGCCTGGGCCTCGGGCCACGCTTCCGGCCTGGATGCCTAAGCCCGCCGCGCGGGAATAGCGATACGGTCTTTACCGCCCGTTAAGACCTCGCGGCGGATGCTGCCGGCATGTCGGCGTTTCCCGCCTTCGGGAGACAACATGATGTAGGCCGGCTGGCCGGATCACCCGGAGTATCTGTTCTCGCGTAACGGAGTTTCGCCGCATGTCTGAAAGCCGCCGTCCTGCCCGCGCTATTGCCATTGCCGCCGCTCAAGAAAGCCGCCGTCGCCTTTTTGCGATCGGCATGAACTGCGCGCTTGCCGCCCTGCTTGTCGCTGTCCTTGCCATCACCGCACTTTGACAACTTGGAACCGTCATAAATCGGTTTAAATTGGTGATGGAATTTTAAAGATTGCCGCCGATGATCCCTGCATAGGGTTCCGGAAGCCGCGTCCCGTCACGGATGCATGCGGCGTGCAATGATTGCTCCCCCGGATACGCGGCATTGCTGCCGCATGAAGTCGGTAATCCGGCGTCCGAATCCTGGGGAGGCCCTATAAAAGGGCAGGGGTGGAGCACGCCGACAACGGATGTTCCGCCAGATGTTTATTGATCGTATTCTTGCCCGTTTTAAAATCCAGACCAAGGTTTTGGTCTTCATTCTGCCCTTCGTGATGTCGATCTGCGCCGTGGGCTTTACGGGGCTTTACGCCTCCGGGCTCCTGCAGGGCCGCATGGAAATTTCCAACAGCGTTCTCCAGTCGCTGAGCGGCTTCAAGGACGTTTATGCCGGCATGAACCGGTTCCTTCAGAACACCAGCGAAGAGACCCGCGATGCGGTCAACGAGCGGCTGAAGGCCCAGGTCGCGTTGCTGCGCCAGACGATGGACGGCCTGACGCCCGATGTCGATGCCTCAAAGCTTCTGGATGCCCAGAAGCAGACCAAGGACATCGAGGCCCGCATGGACGGGCTGTGGCTGCTCTATGTCAACGAGAACAAGCTGCACGACAAGATGGCCAAGAACCTCAGCACGCTGTCCAGCGAGCAGGTCAAGATCCTCGACGAGGCGACGAAGCTGCAACGCACCGTACGGCAGAACGAGAATGCCGCAAAAAGCATGCTGCGTGAGGCCGAGCGCCTGACGGCGGCCAGCAAGTTCTTCGGCGATCTGCTCTCCGAATTCAGCCGCGGCGCGACGCCGGAGGACCAGCTGAAGGTCATCAAGGAGTGTTTCCCCTTCATTTCGAAGACCGAGCGCTCCATTTCGACCATCCTGCCGAAGAACCAGAAGGTCGTCTCCATCACCATCCGCAACACGATCGAAGAGCTCAGCGGATTCCTGTCCTCGTCGGATCCGGCGTCCGTCACGGTGCCGGAGATCGCGCGCCGCGTGAACCGCTTCCGCCAGGTCACCATCCAGATGCAAGGTGCCGCCGCCGAAAAAATGCGCGAAGCGACCCGCATCTTCGGTGAACTCGACGAGCCGATCATCAAGTCCGAGGCGGTTCTTGCCTCCACCCGCAAGCTGACCTCGTCGATCGACGATATCGAAGTGGCGGCTGTGCGTTTCCTCGGCGAGACCTCGGACGAAAATCGCGTCAAGCTGCTCGGCAACCTTTCTATGTTGCAGATCGACATCAAGGGCCTGCGCGGCACTGCGAGCGGCCTGCCGTTCTTCGATAAGGTCGACGAGACGCTGGCGCCGGTTCTGGAACGCATTCAGGCCGATAGTGACGCGCTGGTGAAGATCAGCGCCCAGCGCAATGCCGATTTCGATGCGGCCGGCATGTCCATCGATTCGATCTGGAACCTGCTCAGCCAGTTCGCCGAGGAACAGAAGACCAGCGCCGGCACGGAACGTGAAAAGGCCAACCAGGTCTCCGTCCTTGCGACCGCCATCGGTGCGGCCATCGCCGTGCTGGCCGGCATCGCTCTGGTGCTGACGCTGAAGGGCCCGATCGGCCAGATCACCGGCGCCATGCGCCGCCTGGCCGATGGTTTCCTCGACACCGGCATCTCCGGCGAAGGCCGTGCCGACGAAATCGGCGACATGGCCCGCGCGCTCGGTGTGTTCAAGGAAAACGCGCTCTCGAAGATCCGTGTGGAAGCCGAAAGCGAGCAGCAGCGCGCCGAGGCGGATGCCGAACGCACCCGCAACGATGCGGAAAAGCAGGCCCTCGACCGGCAGATCGATTTCGCGGTGAACGCGCTCGCCGCTGGTCTCGGACGTCTCGCCCAGGGCGACCTGTCGCGCCAGATCGACACGCCTTTTACCGGCCGTCTCGAACAGCTGCGCCAGGACTTCAACGTTTCGCTCGAACGCCTTCAGGACACGCTCGGCCAGATTCGCAGCAACGCGATGTCGATCCAGCGTAGCGGCTCCGAAATGCTGCAATCGGCCGATGCGCTCTCCAAGCGTACCGAAGCGCAAGCTTCATCGCTGGAAGAGACCGCCGCTGCCGTCGAGCAGATCACCGTGACCGTGCGCTCCTCCGCCGAACGGGCGCATGAGGCCAATGTCATCGTCGGCGCCACGAAACGCAGCGCTGACAGCTCGGCCTCTGTCGTCAACAATGCGATTGCCGCCATGGGCCGCATCGAAGGTGCCTCGCGCCAGATCGAGCAGATCATCGAGGTCATCGACGACATCGCCTTCCAGACCAACCTGCTCGCCCTCAATGCCGGTATCGAAGCCGCGCGTGCCGGCGAGGCCGGAAAGGGCTTTGCAGTCGTGGCGCAGGAGGTGCGGGAACTCGCCCAGCGTTCGGCAAGTGCTGCCCGCGAGATCAAGGGTCTGATCGAGAAGTCGACGAGCGAGGTCAATGCCGGTTCGCATCTCGTGCAGGAGACGGGCTCGGTACTCGCCTCGATCAGCCAGCAGATCGTTACCGTGAGCCAGCACGTGGACATGATGGCAACGGCGAGCCGGGACCAGGCGGTGGCGCTGCAGGAGGTCAACGGCTCCGTCAACCAGATGGACCAGATGACCCAGCAGAACGCCTCGATGGTTGATCTCACAACCACCGCCAGCCGCAAACTTGCCGGCGATGCCGACACGCTGATGATGCTGGTGGAGCAATTCCGTCTGGAAGCGGACGAGCATTCAGCGGTTTACCGTGCGGCCTGAGTGCAGTTGTTAGGGTTGAAGGGAAAAACCCCGGCGTGCGGAAAGCACACCGGGGTTTTTCTTGAGCTGCATGATCCGGGTTTGCGTCAAAGCCGGATGGCGGTTTCCTCTTTCGCCGTGCGGATGACCACCATGGTGAAAAACCTGGCAACGTTGTTATCGTCGCTGAACAGTCGGTCGCACAGTGGCGCATATTCTTCCATGTCGCGCAGGCGCAGCATGAGCACGACGTCGGTCTCGCCGGTGACGGCATAGGCCTGCGAAACGGCCTCCTCTGCAATGGCGATATCCAGGAAGCGGCGCATATGCTGCTCGCCGTGCAGCTTCAGTTCCACCGTGACCAGTGCCTTGATCGTGCGCCCGGACTTGGCCGGATTGAGGATCGCGACGATCCGCTCGATCACACCGGATTTTCTAAGCCGCTGCGTGCGGCGCAGGCAACTTGAGGGCGACAGGCCCACTGCATCCGCTAGATCCACATTGGTGCGCGACGCGTCGCGCTGCAGGAGGTTCAGAAGCTTCTTGTCGATGCGGTCCATGGGCCGAGCATATTCCACCGCGTGATCTTTGCAATAAAATTGCATTCAGCTGCAATCTTTGACCAAAAGTGCGAAACGGTTCGGGCTACAGGATGGGCAGCGCAAGAGGAGCCCGCCATGCCGTTCGTCACTTCTGCCCTGAACAAGACCAGGGAAACCCTCGCCATTTATTGGGTGCTTGTACGGATTACCGTTCCCATCGCCCTCCTGACGGAGCTTTTGGCTAGGATGGGCGTGATCGAGGCGATGACGCCGGCTTTTGCACCGGTCATGAACCTTGTCGGGCTTCCGCCCGAGCTGGGGCTGGCATGGCTGACCGGCATGCTCGTCGGGATATGGGGCGCCGTGCCGCTCCTCTTCACCCTCGTTCCGGTGTCCTCGCTCAGCGTGGCTAACGTCACGGTCTTTTCCGCGCTCATCCTGTTTGCGCACGGCCTTCCCATCGAGCAGAAGATCATCCAGCAGGCCGGTCCGGGCATGATCGCCACGACGGTGTTGCGCCTTGCCGGCGGCCTGCTCTATGCCTTCCTGCTGCATCATGTGCTCAACGCGACCGGCTGGCTTTCGGCCCCCGTCGATCCCGCCTGGATCCCGCTCGGCGCGACGCCCGATTGGGCCCATTATCTGCGCGGGCTTGCGGAGACGATGGCCTGGATGCTCGTCATCCTCCTCGTCCTCTCCTGGGGCCTCGAGCTTCTCAAGGTCACCGGGGCACTGGCTCTTCTGATGAAGGCGCTATCGCCGGTGCTGCGCCTGGCGGGTATCCGCGGCGAGGCGGAGCATCTCACCGCTGTCGGTCTGTTCCTCGGCATTTCCTATGGCGCCGGCCTTCTTATCCGCGAGGCGCAATCGGGCGCGATATCGCCGCGCCAGATCTTCCTGTCCTGCGTCTTCATGGGCTTCGCCCACAGCGTGATCGAGGATACGCTGATCGTGATCTCGCTTGGCGCGGATGTTTATGGCGTGCTCGCGGGGCGGATCGTCTTCGCCATCGCGGCGACGGCCATCCTCGCCGCCCTGTTGCGCCAGCTCTCGGACAAAGCCTTCTTTGCCCGGATGTTTCGGATGGATGCCGTAAAAGCCGGCGGCTGACGTGGAGCGCCTGAAACGAAAAATCCCCGGCGCAGGGAACGCCGGGGATTTTCTTTGACTGGATTTATGCCTGTCAGCCGCGACCCTGCGTCACGATGACCGGGATCAGCAGGTCGCCCCAGTTGCCCTCGCCGCCGTGGTGACGGGCGGAGCGGACGAGTTCGACCGAAACGCCGGCCTCGACCGCCTTCATGACGGACTGGTTGAGGCGGTGCAGGTCGTTGGCGACCATGCGGATCATGGCCTGCTGGTCTGGTGTCATCGCGGAAGCCTGTTCTTCAGCGCGTTCCTTGACTCGGGTCTGGACTGTCATGGCATTTCTCCTCTTTTAATCGGGGTTCTTGAAGGTTGGACGAAGGGCTTATTCGGCGGCCGGGCGGAACTGTTCGTGCTCGGTCGATTCATGCATGGCGGTCGTCGAGGACTGGCCGCCGGTGATGGCCATGGAGACGGCGTCGAAATAGCCGGTGCCGACTTCGCGCTGGTGCTTGGTGGCGGTGTAGCCGTTGATCTCGGCGGCGAATTCCGCTTCCTGCAGCTCCGAATAGGCGGCCATCTGGCGCTCCTTGTAGCCGCGGGCCAGTTCGAACATGCCGAAGTTCAGCTGGTGGAAGCCGGCGAGCGTGATGAACTGGAACTTGTAGCCCATCGCACCCAGCTCGCGCTGGAACTTGGCGATCGTTGCGTCGTCCAGGTTCTTCTTCCAGTTGAACGAGGGCGAGCAATTGTAGGCGAGCAGCTTGCCGGGATGAGCCTTGTGCACCGCCTCGGCGAACTTGCGGGCCTGTTCAAGGTCCGGCTTGCCGGTCTCCATCCAGATCAGGTCGCAGTGCGGCGCATAGGAAATGGCGCGGGCAATGCAGGGCTCGATGCCGTTCTTGACCTGGTAGAAGCCTTCAACCGTGCGGCCCTTGTCCTTGTCGACGAAGGGCTGGTCGCGCTCGTCGATATCTGAGGTCAGGAGCTTTGCGGCCTCAGCGTCGGTGCGGGCGACGATCAGCGTCGGGACCCCCATGACGTCGGCGGCAAGGCGCGCGGCGTCGAGGTTGCGGATATGCGCGGCGGTCGGGATCAGGACTTTGCCGCCGAGATGGCCGCACTTCTTTTCCGAGGCCAGCTGGTCCTCGAAGTGAACGCCGGCCGCACCTGCCTCGATGAACGCCTTCATGATCTCGAAAGCGTTGAGCGGGCCGCCGAAGCCGGCTTCCGCATCGGCGACGATCGGGGCGAACCAGGTGTCGACCGAAAGGCCGTTGCCCTCGGCGGTCTCGATCTGGTCGGCGCGCTGCAGGGTGCGGTTGATGCGCTTTGCCAGTTCCGGCGCGGCGTTTGCCGGATAGAGCGACTGATCGGGATACATGGCGGATGCCGTGTTGGCATCGGCAGCGACCTGCCAGCCGGAGAGATAGATTGCCTTCAGGCCGGCGCGGACCATCTGCATGGCCTGGTTGCCCGAGAGCGCGCCGAGCGCATTGACGAAATCTTCCTCGTGGATGAGCTTCCAAAGGCGGTTCGCACCGTTTTCAGCCAGCGTGTGGCGGATCTGGACCGAGCCGCGCAGCTTCTCGACCGTCTCGGCCGTATAGGGGCGTTCGATGCCGTCGAAGCGGCCCTTGGGTGCGCTCGGAACGAGATTGTAAAAATCGGTCATAGTATCCTCCAAATGCGATGTCTCGGGATCGGGCTTGTGTCACTTCGCTGCCCGATTTCATGTGACAGTATTTACATCGCAGCGCACAATAGGGCGAGAGAAAACCGGAAAATCAGCGAGATAATCGGGTAATGATGTCTTGTCTTTGACAATTCCGATCTGTAAAAAAGTAAAGATTGTAAATTCAGCGTTTGAGAAATCCGTGTAAAGGATGTGACATATGGCCGAGAACAAGATTTTTGCCGGCCCGAAAGTCCGGCGCATCCGCAACACGCTCGGCTTGACCCAGACGGCGATGGCCGAGGGCCTGTCGATCTCGCCGTCCTATCTCAACCTCATCGAGCGCAACCAGCGACCATTGACCGTGCAGCTGCTGCTGCGGCTCGCCTCCGTTTACAAGGTCGATCTCGACGATCTCCAGGGTGAGAGCGCCGGCAATGCCCGCCAGCTGCGCGAGGTCTTTGCCGATCCGCTGCTCTCGGGTGAACTTCCGGGGGATCACGAACTGGTGGAAATCGCCGATGCCGCGCCGAATGTCGCGAGCGGCATCGTTAAACTCTACCGCGCCTATCGCGAACAGGCCGCGCGCCTTACCGATCTTGCCGATCTGCTCGCCCGCGAAGGGCACGCCACCACGCTTGCCGGCACGCTGCTGCCGATGGACGAGGTGCGCGACAAGCTGGAAGGGCGGCCCAACTATTTCGGAGCCATCGAGGAGGCGGCCGAGCGGTTTCACGCGGCGCTGGCGCCCGGCGACGACCTGAGCAATGCCCTGAAGGGCTGGCTGCGCAAGGAACATGGCGTCGTAGTGCGCGCGCTACCGGTCCATACCATGCCAAACCTGCGCCGCCGCTTCGACCGGCACTCCATGCGCCTCTTTCTCTCCGAGCGCCTGTCGCCCTTCGACCAGCTGCGCGAGATCGCCATGGAGACGGTGCAGCTGGCGCTTCAGGATGAGATCTTCGCCGAACTCGACCTGCTTGCCTTCTCGACGGCGGAGGCAAAGCGCATCGCCCGCTTCGAGCTGGCGCGCTATGCCGCCCATGCGCTGATGATGCCCTATGAGGCCTTCCATGCGACGGCGCAGCGCGTGCGCTACGATGTCGACGTGCTGCGCTCCCGCTTCGGCGTCTCCTTCGAGCAGGCCGCGAACCGCCTGACCATGCTGCAGCGGCCGGGCAAGACGGGCGTGCCCTTCTTCATGCTGGAAATCGACAATGCCGGCCATCGCTTCCGCCGGGCCGGCGCACAGGGCTTTCCACAGGCACGCTTCGGCGGCGGCTGTCCGAAGCTCGGCGTGCATTCGGCCTTCTCCCAGCCGGGGCAGATCCTCGTCGACCGCGTCGAGATGCCGGATGGCGGGGTGTTCCTGACGGTATCGCGCACGCTGGAAGGACCGCAGGGCGCCTTTGCCGAACGGGTGCGCCGCACCGCGCTGCTGCTCGGCTGCGATGCTGCCCATGCGGAGGAGACGGTCTATGGCGAGGCGGTGCGCCGCGACGGTGCCGTCGCAGTCGCAGTCGGCACGGCCTGCCGGTTGTGCGAGAGGCAGGGATGTCTGGCCCGCGCGGAGCCCCCTGTGACACGTCCTCTGGGGCTCGATGAAATGGTCGCGGGCCTCAGCCTTTTCGACTTCCAGTAAATTTCCGCTTGATTTCCGTCACCGATAGGTTTTGAAATCTGATAGGAATGGGAACAATGTGATATCAAAATTCGCTCTCTGTTTGCGTAGAATGCAGCTTGTCGCCTCCCGAAAAACAACCATAATCGGCGACTGTTCTTCCTACGAACTCATAGACCCGCGAAAGAAACTGGGAGATAAATCAATGATAAAACGTATTCTTTTGGCGACGGCCGCTCTCGGCGCGATGCTTGGCGCGGGCAGCGCCCTGGCAGAAGATAAGGTGGTCAACGTCTATAACTGGTCGGACTATATCGACAGTTCGATCATCGACGACTTCACCAAGGAAACCGGCATCAAGGTCGTCTACGACGTCTACGACTCGAACGAAATTCTCGAAACGAAGCTGCTCGCCGGTGGCACCGGCTATGATGTGGTCGTACCGACCAACACGTTCCTCCAGCGCCAGATCGCAGCCGGCGTCTACCAGAAGCTCGACAAGTCCAAGCTGCCGAACCTGAAGAACATGTGGGACATGGTCGCGACGCGTATGCAGCCGTTCGACCCGGGCAATGAATATTCGATCAACTATATGTGGGGCACGATCGGTATCGGTTATAACAAGGCCAAGATCAAGGAAGCGCTCGGCACCGACCAGATTGACAGCTGGAACGTGATCTTCGATCCGGCCAATGCCGAAAAGCTCAAGGATTGCGGCATCAACCTGCTGGATTCTCCGACCGACATCATTCCGGTGACGCTCGCCTATCTGGGTCTGAACCCCGACAGCCATGACCCGGCCGATATCGCAAAGGCCGAGGAAGCCCTGCAGAAGATCCGGCCCTTCGTGCGCAAGTTCCATTCGTCTGAGTTTATCAACGGCCTTGCCAACGGCGATATCTGCATCGCTGTCGGCTGGTCGGGCGATATCTTCCAGGGCCGCGACCGCGCGGAAGAAGCCAAGAACGGCGTCGAAATCGGCTATGCCATTCCGAAGGAAGGCACGCAGATGTGGTTCGACCAGATGGCGATCCCCGCCGACGCGCCGCATGTCGCAGAGGCCCACGCCTTCCTCGACTACATCATGCGCCCGGAAGTCATCGCCAAGGCATCGACCTACATCCACTATGCCAATGGCAACAAGGCTGCGCAGGCCGTGATGCCGGAAGAGATCATCAAGGACACGACGATCTATCCGGATGACGAGACGCTGAAGAAGCTCTTCACCAACACGACTCTGGATCCGAAGACGCAGCGCCTGTTCACGCGCACCTGGACCAAGATCGTGACCGGCCAATAACCGGTCCAAAGCGAATTGCCCGGAAGTCTCTTCCGGGCATTTTTCTTATGAGTTGCCCAAAATAAGAGATGGGGACAGGCAATGAAATCTCTCGGCAATATTCGTCGCGCCTTTGCACCGTGGACGGACCCGGACGCAAAACCGTATATCACGTTCCGCAATGTCACGAAGAGGTTCGGCGATTTCACGGCCGTCGACGATCTCACGCTCAACATCTACCATCGCGAGTTTTTCGCGCTGCTCGGCGCCTCGGGGTGCGGCAAGTCCACGCTCCTGCGCATGCTCGCCGGCTTCGAACGGCCAACCTCGGGCGAGATCATTCTGGACGGCCAGGACATTGCCGGCATTCCGCCCTACAAGCGGCCCGTCAACATGATGTTCCAGTCCTACGCGCTCTTCCCGCACATGTCGGTGGAGAGCAATATCGGCTTCGGCCTGCGCCAGGACGGCATGCCGAAGAACGAGATTGCCGAGCGCGTCGCCCAGATGCTCAAGCTGGTGAAGCTCGAAAAGTTCGCCAAGCGCAAGCCGCACCAGCTTTCCGGCGGCCAGCGCCAGCGCGTGGCGCTCGCCCGCTCGCTTGCGAAGCGCCCGAAGGTGCTTCTGCTCGACGAGCCGCTCGGCGCGCTCGACAAGAAGCTGCGCGAGGAAACCCAGTTCGAACTGATGGACCTGCAACAGGAACTTGGCCTGACCTTCGTCGTCGTGACCCACGACCAGGAGGAGGCGATGACCATGGCCGACCGCATCGCGGTGATGAGCCATGGCAAGGTCATCCAGGTCGCCACGCCGGCGGAAATCTATGAAGCGCCGAACTCCCGCTTCGTGGCCGACTTCATCGGCGACGTGAACATTCTCGACGGCAAGGTTTCTGCCAGTGGCAACGGCAAGATCGAGCTCGCCGTCGCCGAAGGCTTCACCATCCGCACCGCCACCGGCAGCACGCCGGCCACCGGCTCTGCCGCCGGCTTCGCCATCCGCCCGGAAAAGCTGAAGGTGACACGCGCCGCTCCGGCCGATGCTTCGGTCAATGCGGCGCAGGGCGAGATCTGGGACATCGGCTATCTCGGCGACATGACAGTGTTCTACGTCAAGCTCGACAGCGGCAAGGTGGTGAAGGCCTCCATGCTGAATGCCCAGCGCGAGGTCGAGGACCCGATCGCCTATGACGAGAAGGTCTGGGTCTCCTTCGGCGAGACGGCCGGCGTCGTGCTGAAGGATTGATGCGATGAAGAAGCTCGGCTCCGCCATCTTCAGCCGCCTTGTCATCATTATTCCCTATGCTTGGCTGCTGTTCTTCTTCCTCATCCCGTTCTTCATCGTCTTTCGCATCTCGCTGTCCACCACCGCCATCGCCCAGCCGCCTTACGAGCCGGCGTTCGCATGGTCGGACGGCCTGTCGGGTGTCTGGCAGAAGATGGGGCAGTTCAGCTTCGACAATTTCGTCTGGCTGACCGAGGACGCGCTCTATTTCAACGCCTATATGTCGAGCCTCTGGATCGCCGGCGTCTCCACGCTGGTGACGCTCCTGATCGGCTATCCCATCGCCTATGGCATGGCGCAGGCGCCGCGAACGCTGCGTCCCACGCTCCTGATGCTGGTGATCCTGCCGTTCTGGACGAGCTTCCTCATCCGCGTCTATGCCTGGATCGCCATTCTGAAGCCCGAAGGCCTGCTCAACCAGTTCCTGATGAACATCGGCGTCATCGACCAGCCGCTGATCATCATGAACACCAATTGGGCGATCTATATCGGCATCGTCTATTCCTACCTGCCCTTCATGATCCTGCCGCTCTATTCCGCGTTGGAAAAGATGGACAACACGCTGATCGAGGCCGCACAGGACCTCGGCTGCCCGCAGATCACGGCCTTCTGGAAGGTGACCTTCCCGCTCTCCATTCCCGGCATCATCGCGGGCTGCATGCTCGTGTTCATTCCGGCCGTGGGCGAGTTCGTCATTCCCGACCTGCTCGGCGGATCGCAGACGCTGATGATCGGCAAGACGCTGTGGAACGAATTCAACGCAAACCGCGACTGGCCGGTCTCGGCTGCCGTCGCCACTATCCTGCTCCTCATCCTGGTCGTGCCCATCGTGTTCTTCCAGAATGCGCAGGCCAAGGCCGAAGAGCAGGGGAGGTAAGCCCATGAACACCTGGTCCCGTTTCAATATAGCATCGGTCGTTCTCGGCTTCTCCTTCCTCTATCTGCCGATCGTGCTCCTGGTCGTCTTCTCCTTCAACGAGTCCAAGCTCGTGACGGTGTGGGCCGGCTTCTCGACCAAATGGTACGTCTCGCTGTTCCACAATCAGGGCCTGATGGACGCCGCCTGGGTGACGATCCGCGTGGCGCTGATCTCGGCAACGGCGGCCACCGCACTCGGCACCATGGCGGCGCTGGCGCTGACGCGCTATACGCGCTTTCGCGGCCGGCTGCTGTTCTCCGGCATGGTCTATGCACCGCTCGTCATGCCGGAGGTCATCACCGGCCTGTCGCTGCTCCTGCTCTTTGTCGCCATCGGCTTCGACCGCGGCTTCGTCACGGTCATGCTGGCGCACATCACCTTCTCGATGTGCTTCGTGACGGTGGTGGTGCAGTCGCGCCTCCTGTCTTTCGATCGCTCGGTCGAGGAGGCCGCGCTCGATCTTGGTGCGACACCGGTCAGGACCTTCCTGGAGGTGACGCTGCCGATCATCGCGCCTGCTGTTCTGTCAGGCTGGATGCTGGCGCTGACGCTGTCGCTTGACGATCTTGTCATCTCCTCGTTCACCTCGGGCCCCGGTGCCACCACGCTGCCGATGAAGATCTATAGCCAGGTGCGCTTGGGTGTGACGCCGGAAATCAATGCGGCCTGCACCCTGCTCATCGGCTTCGTCGCCATCGGCGTGATCATTGCCTCGGTCATGACCAAGCGGCGCGAAGTGCAGCGCCAGCGCGACGAGCAAGCGGCCTTCGCGGGCCGCTGAGTATTCCGGAAAATGCGATTACTGGCGGGGCTGCTGCCCCGTCAGGATCGAGATCGGCGAGATCACCGGCTCCGGCCAGGACCCGCCGACGAAAAAACTGAGGGCCGGATTGACCACGGCCGTCGCATCCGCCTGCGGCCGATCGGCCAGCGTGCCGGCCAGCGCCAGGCTTCCCGAACGATAGTGGATCATGCCGGACAGTGTCAGAAGTTTCTCCGTCCCTTCGATTTCCGCCTTGGTGAGTTCGGCAATGCCGCGGTCGAGCCGCGCTTCCAGATCGGCGCGCACGAAGTCGAAGGAGCCATCCGCAGTACTGGAGATGCTGAAGAAGGCGTTCTTCGCCGCCTGTTCCTCGAAGGCCAGGCGGTTGAAGTGGGTCAGCGTGCCCGGTCCCATGCGCAGGCGGAACTGGCCCGACATATCCGACAGCGTCGTCGCCCAGAGCGGCCGGTCCGTCGAGAGCTCGAAATCGGCCGAGCCATGGCCTGACGGCAGCGGCCCGGGCAGCGCGAGCGTGCTGACGACGGTGCCGATATCGACATTATCAAGCGACATCTGCATCTCAGCGCCGCCGCGAAAACCCTGTTCGTTGAGTGCGATGCGGCCGGTCATGCGGCCGTCGAGAAGCGTGCTGTCGCCGACGTCGAAGGACGCGCGGCCGTTTTCGATCCGCATGCCGGCGGCGAGACCCTGCAGCGAAAAGGGTGCAAATTCCGCCGTTTTCGCCGAGAGGCGCAGATCCATGCCGAATTGATGCACGAACGCGGTATCGACCGGCGTTGCGGGTTCCTTGGAGCCCAGCAACGGTGCAAAGGCCGAGAGCAGGGTCTTGAGATCGATGTGATCGAAAGCCAGCGTGCCGCCGATCTGCGGCAGGCCCTGCGGCGGCAGGTTGACGTCGAGCACGCCGGTCGCCTCGGCATTGTCGAGGGCAAGCTTCACGTCCTCCAGCTTGGCCGCGTAACCCGCCGTCGCGACCTTCGCCTCGATATTCACCGACCCGACATTGCCGATCGCGGAAATGTCCTTGCCCTGCCAGGCCAGCAGATGGGCAAGCGAAGGTGTCGAGAGCTGCATGGTGCCAGCAACGAAGGCGGCGTGCGAAAGGTTGGCCATGCCCTCGAAATTGAGCGTGGCCGGATCGGCGGAGAAGCTGGTGCGGGCATTGGCGTTGCGCCCCGCCAAGAGTGCCAGCGGCTGGTCGCAGCCGAAGGTCCAACGGGTCATCTCGCCGTTGACGATGCCGGAAAGCGAGAGGTCCATGGGCTGGCGCAGCGCCGGCCAGGTGACGATGCCGTTGATATCGGTGACGCGATAGGCAGACGTTTCGCCTGCATGGGCTATCTCAAGAATACCATCAGTGACAGTGACCGTGCCAAGGCGTTCGCTCGGCATGGCAGGGATGGCCTGCCCCTCCGGCGTTGCGGTGGTCGCATCGACTGCCTGTACCAGCCAGCCGTTGTGTTTCCAGTTGAAGGCGCCTGCCGCATTCCAGCCGACGCGCACCGTCGGGCGCACAAGTTCGAGATCGCTGAAAACAGGAACGCCGCGTACCGCACCGATCAGGTCGAAGGTCGCCGAAATCGTCTCGACGGACGCCAGTTCCTCGCTCTTGCCGTCCACCGGGCGCGTGGCGATGTGCACATTGCCGATCGTCACGCGCGGATAGGGCCAGAAGGCAAATTCCGGTTCCTTGCCGATGCGCACCTCTGCACCCGTCCAGGCTTCCAGCGTTTCCTTGATCCCCTTGCCGACGGTGTCGGTCTGGAGGAGGAAGGGAACGCCGACGCGCACCGCAAACAGCAAGGCAAGCGCGACAAGCAGACCCCGTACCAGGAGCTTCGAGCGGATGAAACGGGACAGTGTCATTCGGGCACGGATCCTCTGCCGTCAGCTCTTTCGTAGGGTTGCGCGAAGGGGATAGGCGCTCGGGAGAAAGAAATCAAATGTTGCCATGGCGGAATTGCGTTCATCGGTGCCGCGAACCGGCAGCCGGTGCTTTTTATTGCGTCGCAACATGATATACGAATGCGATGGAGTGGAGGAAAGCATGACGTCAGAATTGCCCCTGTGGGAACCTTCGGCCGACATCCTGTCAATGAGCCCGATGGCCCTGTTCATGAAGGCCGCCGGCCGCATCGCCGGTCGCGACATCACGACTTATGACGCACTTCACGCGTGGTCCGTCGAAGACCGCGCCGCCTTCTGGACGGCGATCTGGGACGAATGCGGAGCCATCGGCGAAAAGGGCGGTGTCGCGCTGGAGAACGGCGATCGCATGCTGGACGCCCGGTTCTTTCCCGAGGGCCGTCTGAACTTTGCGGAAAACCTGCTCCGGAAGAGTGGTTCTGAAGATGCCATCGTCTTCCGTGGCGAAGACAAGGTTTCCTATCGCTGGTCGTGGGACGATTTGCGCGCCCGCGTTTCGAAACTCCAGCAGGCTTTTGCCGCCATGGGGATCGGGGAGGGCGACCGCGTCGCCGCCATGATGCCGAACATGCCGGAGACCATCGCCTGCATGCTCGCCGCCGCCTCGCTCGGCGCCATCTGGTCGTCATGCTCGCCTGATTTCGGCGAACAGGGTGTGCTCGACCGCTTCGGCCAGATCGCGCCGAAGCTGTTCATCTCCTGCGATGCCTACTGGTATGCCGGCAAATTGCAGGATGTCTCCGCCAAGGTGCAGGCCGTGGCCGGCAAGCTCGGCGTGCCCGTGCTCGTGGTGCACTATGCCGGAGACGCAGACGCGCTGGCCGGTGCGCTGCCGGATGGCCGCACGCTCGACGTGTTGACCGCGGCCTACGAGGCGAAACCGCTCACCTTCGCGCAGCTGCCCTTCCGCCACCCCCTCTATATCCTCTTCTCCTCGGGTACGACGGGTGTGCCGAAATGCATCGTGCATTCGGCCGGCGGCACGCTGCTCCAGCACCTGAAGGAACACGCCTTGCATTGCGGCCTCGTGGAGGGCGACCGGCTGTTCTACTTCACCACCTGCGGCTGGATGATGTGGAACTGGCTGGTCTCGGGTCTCGCCGTCGGTGCCACGCTCTGCCTGTTCGACGGTTCGCCTTTCCATCCCGACGGCAATGTCCTGTTCGACTATGCGCAGGACGAAAAGTTTGCCGTCTTCGGCACCTCGGCCAAATATATCGATGCCGTGCGCAAGGGCGGCTTCACGCCGCGAACGACGCATGACCTCTCCAGCCTGCGGCTTCTCACCTCCACCGGCTCGCCGCTTTCGCCGGAAGGCTTCTCCTTCGTCTATGAGGGCATCAAGCCGGACGTGCAGCTCGCCTCCATTTCCGGTGGCACGGATATCGTCTCCTGCTTCGTGCTCGGCATTCCCTTGAAGCCGGTCTGGCGCGGCGAAATCCAGGGCGCAGGCCTCGGCCTTGCCATGGATGTCTGGGACGAGGACGGCCATCCCGTGCGCGGCGAGAAGGGCGAGCTGGTCTGCACCAAGGCCTTTCCCTCCATGCCGGTGATGTTCTGGAACGATGCCGACGGCGCGAAATACCGCGCGGCCTATTTCGAGCGTTTCGACAATGTCTGGTGCCACGGCGACTTCGCCGAATGGACCAGCCATGACGGCATCATCATCCATGGCCGCTCGGACGCGACGCTGAACCCCGGCGGGGTACGCATCGGCACGGCGGAAATCTACAACCAGGTCGAACAGCTGGAAGAGGTCGTCGAGGCGCTGTGCATCGGTCAGGACTGGGACGACGACGTGCGCGTCGTGCTTTTCGTACGCCTTGCGCCCGGCACGGTGCTGGACGAGGTGCTGGAAAAGACCATTCGGACGAAGATCCGCACCGGCGCATCGCCGCGCCACGTGCCGGCGAAGATCATTCAGGTAACCGACATTCCGCGCACCAAATCCGGTAAGATTGTCGAGCTTGCGGTGCGTGAGGTCGTGCACGGCCGGCCCGTCAAGAACAAGGAGGCGCTCGCCAATCCGGAAGCGCTCGACCTTTTCGCCAATCTCGCGGCACTCCAAGCCTGAGCGGCGTCGACATTAACGATTTCTTGCCGGTCGAATTAACCAATGCACGAAGATGTGAACAAAAGGTTTGTGTCGGAACGAGCCGGGTAAGGTTTTGTTAAGCCGGAATGGGGCAAGGTCGTCCCAACTTGAGCGCGCCCGATGAAGGGCGTTCCGGTCGCACCCGACCCCGATGGCATGAAGCCGTTCACCTTCGCTTTTGTTGGACAGCATTCAAACTATCGGGGCGGCTTTTGCCGCCCTTTTTTTATTTGCGCGTTTTGTCCAGCGAGCGGGACACCAGAAAGACCGGAATGAGCCCGACGGCAACGATGATGATCGCGGGGACGCCGGCATCCTCCACCTTTGCCCGCGAGGCATCCTCATAGACCAGCGTCGCCAGCGTATTGAAGTTGAACGGGCGCAGCATGATCGTTGCCGAGAGCTCCTTCATCGTCTCGATGAAGACGAGGAGGGCAGCCGTCAGCGTCGCGGGGCGCATCATCGGCAGGAGCACGGTCCAAAGCGTCTGGCTGCTGGTGCGGCCGAGCGTGCGGGCGGCCATGTCGAGATGCGGCGAGAGCTTGTGGAAGCCGGCATCGATCGTTCCCTCGGCCATCGTCAGGAACCGCACCGTGCAGGCATAGATGATGGCAAAGCCGGTGCCGGAAAGAACGAGGCCGGTCGAAATGCCGAAGTTGGCGCGCAGGAAGGCATCGACCGCGTTGTCGAAATTGGCAAGCGGAATGAGCACGCCCATGGCCAGCACCGTCCCGGGCACGCCATAGCCGAAGGAGGCGAAACGTCCGGCGGCGCTGTTGAGGCGCGAGCGGGTCGTGCGCGCGGCATAGGTCAGCAGGAAAGCGAGCAGCACGGCGACGATGGCTGTCGAGCCCGAGACGAGCACGCTGTTCCAGAGCGCCGAGAGCAGCCGCGTCGAGGCGAATTCCTCGAGCCGGCGCGTGGCGTAGCCGCCGAGTACATAAACCGGAATGGCGAAACCGATGACCGGCGGCAAGAGGCAGGCGAGGCTCGCCGCCCATTTCTTCCAGCCTTTCAACTGGAGGCGCACGGGATCGTGCACCGCGGCCGTCGTCTTCTGGCTGGCGAAGCGCTGCCGGCGGCGTGCGGCGCGTTCCACCATCATCAGGCAGACGACGAAGACCAGCATGACGCAGGCGATCTGCGCAGCCCCGGCAAGGCTGCCGCGATTGAGCCAGGTGTCGAAGATCGAGAAGGTAAGCGTCTGCACGCCGAGATATTCGACCGCGCCGATATCGTTCAGCGTTTCCATGGCGACGAGCGTCAGCCCCACCATGATGGCCGGCCGCGCCATGGGGATCTGGATTCTTGCCAAAACCTTGAGCGGCCCGGCACCGAGCGTGCGGGCCACATCCGCTGCCGCGCGGCCCTGCATGAGGAACATCGAGCGGGCGGCGAGATAGATATAGGGATAGAGCACGCTCGACAGCACGAGCATGGCGCCACCGGTGGTGCGCACTTCGGGAAACCAGTAGTCGCGGCTCGTCTGGAAGCCGAAGAGGCCGCGATAGGCCGTCTGCACCGGGCCGGTGAAGGAGAAGAACTCCGCAAAGGCATAGGCACCGAGATACGCGGGAATGGCGAGCGGCAGGACGAGCAGGCCAGACAGGACCCGGCGGCCGGGAAAGTCGCAGCTCGCCACTAGCCAGGCCGTGATGACGCCGGTGGTAGTGGTCAGTGTGGCGACACCGGCCAGCAGGATGAGCGTGCGGAGCGTCGCGCGCGGAATGACATTGCTCAGAAGATGCGGCCAGTTGTCGACACCACCCGTCGCCGCGATGACGACGATGGCGATCGCCGGCATGAGCACGATTGCCGCGGCAAGCACCGCAGAGGCGGAGAGAAGCGGATGGCGCGCCGCACCCGAGCGGCGATGCACGCGCGGCGCGCTTTCGGACTGGACCTGCAAGACGTTTCCTCGACGATGCGGCGGCCCCGATTAGAGGCCGCCGAAAGGCGTTTTGTCGGTCCTAGAGCATTTTGCCACCGAGCGAAATCACCCGCCGGTACACAAATGCGGGAGAGCGCGGATGCCGATCGCTTTCAATCCGCCAACACGCGCGGCGAGGGGAAGCTCACCTCGACCAGCGTGCCTTCGTTCGGCGTGGAGCTGATCGAGAAATTCGCCCGGTTGGCATCGACCATCGCCTTGGTCAGCGGCAAGCCGAGGCCGGTGCCGTCGCCGCGTTTGCGGGCGCCGGTCGTCACCTGACGGAAGGGCTTCATCGCCTGTTCCAGCTCGCTGCGCGTCATGCCCACGCCCGTATCGCGGATGCGCAGCACGACGCTGCCATTCGCCTCATAGGCGGTGGAAACGACGATCTGCCCGCCCGACGGCGTGAAGCGGATGGCATTCGACAGGATGTTGAGCGCGATCTGCTTGATGGAGCGCAGGTCGGCGACGATCTGCGGCACATTGTTGGAAAGCGAGGTGCGGATGATGACGCGCTGGCCGTTCGCCTGCGGCTGCACCAGCGAGACGGCCTCGGAGATCGTCTCGTTGAGGCCCACGGCAGTGAATTCGAGATCCATCTCGCCCGCCTCGATCTTGGAAATGTCGAGCAGGTCGTTGACGATATCGAGCACATGGCGGCCGGAGCGGCCGATGTCGTTGGCATATTCGATATAGCGCGGATGGCCGATCGGCCCGAAACGCTCCGTCGCCATCATGTCGGAAAAGCCGATGATGGCATTGAGCGGCGTGCGAATCTCGTGGCTGACGCGGGCGAGGAAATCGCTCTTGTGGGCGTTTGCCGTCTCGGCGGCGCGCTTGGCGCTGCGCAGTTCCTCTTCCGTGCGCTTCCACTGGGTGATGTCGCGGATGACGGCGCAGAAGCCGGACGACGAGGAGAGCCGGCCCATCGTCATGAAGAGCGGAATGAAGCCGCCGGCCGCCTCGCGACCGATAACCTCGCGCCCGTCGTTCAGCACGCTCGCGACGCCATGACCCGAGAGGCCGGCGAGATAGTCCAGCACTGCCTTCTGGCTTTCATGGGCAAACAGCATGGCGAAGGGCCGGCCGCGCGTCTCGTCTTCGTCATAGTTGAAGAGGGCGCTGGCCGAGCGGTTCATCGAGCGGATATCGCCATCCTGCCCGACGACCACAACGCCGTCGGTCGCGGTTTCAAGAATCGAGCGCAGCTCGCTGATCTCGATGCGCAGAGCGGAAACGGCAGCATTGTCGGCCGTGCGCTCTTCGGTCTCAGGGACCGGCGCGGGCGTGGTTTCGATGAGCGTCAGTGCCGGCTTTTCATGCGCGGGCGTCAGTGCCAGCATCAAGGCAGTGCCGTCTTCCCAACGAATCGACTGGAGGCGGGCGCGCACCGGGCTGGTGCTTTCGCCATCGGCATGGCGCAACGCCATCGTGCCGTCGCCGTCTTCGCTTTCCTCGTCCGGGGCGGCCAACAGAATATCGAGACCGCCGGAGGCTTCGAGGTCCTCCAGGCTGCGATAGCCGCTGAAGCGGAAGAATTCCGGGTTGGCATGGATCAGCCGGTCGCCGACATGCACGAGCAGTGCGACGGGCAGGGCGTCAACGACGGTCGCAGTGAGGCCGTAATCCATCTGTGTGCGCGGGGGCGCGATCGCCGTACGCTCGCCGACGTGCTCTTCGTTGAGAAGGTCGTCCGCATGCGGACCGACTTCGAGGCCGGGCATTTCCGTTTCGGGTTCATCGGTGTCGATGAAGATCGTTTTGGCAGCGTTGTCGTCTTCGCCGGCCTGCTCCGGAGTGTCGGCAGTGCTGGCTGCGGGCGCCTCATGCGCGGCGCCGTCGGCGGGCCGGTCCTCCGGCTTGCGCTTGCCGAAGGTCTCGCCGAGCTGGCGGGCGATCTCGCGGAAGGCCGCCTGTTCGCCGGTCGACAGGCCATCGAACAGACCGCCGCGATTGCGCCGCGTTTCCAGCTGCACGACCTTGTCGGAATGGCGGCGGTTCGGCGTGTCCACCAAGCGAAGCGCCGGGCGCTCGCCGCGGAAAGCGTCCTGCTCGTCGTCAGTGGTGACAGGTGTTTCCTCCGCTTCGACAGGCGATGCCACCTTGTCCGAGGTCTCGGTGGATTCCAGGCCCTGTTCGTCCACGACGGGTTCGTCCGCCTCGATAATGGCCTCTTCCTGTGCGGAAGACGTTTCCTCCGCCGCAGCCTCTATCGGCTCTTCGACCACGTCGGCCGGTGCGGTACCCTGTTCTTCCGTCTCGGGGGTCTCGCCCAGCGTCACGCCACGGGCATGAGCATCCTCGACGGCATCGGCGATGCGCACGATGCCGAAGCCGCGGAAACCATCGAATTCGCGGTTGCGAGAATAGGTGGGGAGGGCTGCGAGGTCGACGGGAACGACAAGCGACGTGCCCTCGACCGGCCACAAGATCGTCTTGCCGGACCATGTATCGCGGCGGCTGAGCAGATCGCCGATCTTGCCGTCGGGATCGAGATCGAAGCGTGCTGCGACATCGACGAAACGCGCGCCGGATATGGCCGACGCACGCGGGCCGACGGCCGAGGCGAATTCGTCCGAAATCTCGCTGAAACGTCCCTCCGCATCGATCTTCCAGACGAAACGGATCGGCCGACCCTGGCGGTTGAAGACAAAGCCCTGAACTGCCTGCTCCGCCTCTTCGTTCGCGACGACTGCGGTTTCATCGCCAGCTTCGGCCGCGACGTCTTCCTGCGCATCGACATTGGCATCCTCGGAGACGAGGGCCTGGATTGCCTCTTCAGGCTCTTCCAATTGCTGCGGAAGCGTCTTTGCCAGCTGTGGCTCTTCGACGGTTTCAGCCGGTTCTTCGATCTCGGCAGCGCTTTCGAGCGCAGATTCTTCGACGATCGGGACCGCTTCAATCACAGGTTCGGGCGAAGCTTCCGTCGTCTCGTCGACCGGTTCATCCTGTAGCGTGGGTACATCCACGGCGTCGGCAAAGATTTCAGCTTCCGGGGTGACGATTTCCTGTGCCGCGATGGGCTCTGCCTCGTCCTCATCCGGATCGAGATGGCCAAGGATCGTTTCGACGGCAAACAGCAGGTGCAGTGCGGGATCGCTGGAAATACGGCCGATGGCGGCGGGAAGATGGCCAAGGCCGGTGGCGACGGGGCGCTTGACGAGACGTTCGACACTGCGCCCGGCGGCCTCGACCAAAGTACGGCGCGTTTCGGGGCTGATCGCAAGCCTGTCGAAGCCATCGGAGCCGGCGATGACGGCGCCCTCTCCATCGAGCACGGCCATATGCGTATCGGGATCGTCGAAGCCAGTGAGCATGGCGGCTGCGGCCTCTTCCTGGCTCTGGCGGCCAGCGGCAACTGGCGCGCTGAACAGGATGGTCTCGTCACCGGGGCGGATGGTCACGGCCTCGACGGTGGCGGTGACGGGAACGCTGCGAAAGCCGCTGCCGATGCGCATGACGAAGCTGCGCCGGTCGCCGGGCAGGCGCAACTGTTGGGCGGTCGCGGAAAGCTGGCGGAAGGCGACGTCGCCGCGATCCGGGCCGGCATCGAGGAAATCGTAGATGTTCTCCTCGCCGAACAGCGCAGCACCCCGCCCGTTCGACCAGAGAACCCGGCTCATATCCTTGGAAAACAGCACGACGGCCTCGCCCCGCGCGAAGGGCAGGCGCACCCGCTCGTGGACGGCAACGTCGATAAAGGGATACTGCTTTGCAGACATGTTCAGGCCTGTATCTGGCTTCCGGCGTCCCGGTTTTCAATTAACGCTTTATTAATAGCCGCGCTCCCCCGGAGGGTCCAGCACCGGGGCCTGAAAGCCCGCGGCTTTCGGGCGGAAGGGTTAACGCCTCAAAGGTTTATTGTGCAGCGCACAAAATTGTTGCAATGCAAAATTGGATCGCTTATATAGAGGTCATCCAAGAACACGGCGCCTCCAGAGAGGGCCAAACCAAGGAGCGCATACCATGGCTACCAAGAAGACCGACGACGTATTCTCGATCGCTTCCATCGACCCGTCCAAGATTTCCGAGAGCTTCCGCGACTTCGCCGAAAAGGGCGCAGCCCAGACCAAGGAAGCCTATGCCAAGATGAAGGAAGCCGCCGAAGACGCGACCAAGACCGTTGAAGCGACGCTCGAAAGCGCGCAGGCCGGTTCCGTCGAACTCGGCCTCAAGGCCATCGACGCGCTGCGCACCAATGCCGAAAACTCGCTTTCGCACATGGAAGCCCTGCTCGGCGTGAAGTCCGTTGCCGAACTCTTCGAACTGCAGACCGCTTTCCTGCGCAAGCAGGCCGAAGTCGCCGTCGAGCAGGCCAAGTCGCTTCAGGAAACCTCCAAGAAGGTTGCCGAGAAGGTTTCGGCTCCGGGCAAGTCGGCCGCCGAAAAGGCCATGAAGTCCTTCAAGACCGCCTAAGCCTTGGATGGCGCGGGTTTCGACCCTGTGATAGAATGGCTGGGCGATCGTCCGGCCATTTTCGTTTGTGCGAGCCGATAAAAAACGCTTGAAAAATGGTGCGGCTGCCCGTATGTGACGCACCAAGCGCTGAAGAGGCGCCCTTGTGCGGTTGTAGCTCAGTTGGTTAGAGCGCAGGTTTGTGGCACCTGAGGTCGGTGGTTCGACCCCACTCAACCGTACCATTCCTCTCTCCTGATAAGTTGTTTCGATAGGACTTATCGGGAGAGAGGAATTTCCTCTCCCCATCCCAAACCTCATTTTCTGATTTGCACGTCGTCATGCGGACGTCGTCGTGGCGTTTTACAACAAGCGCCTCCCGAAGCTTTTACCTGGCCGCTGAAGACGGTTCTCTTGACAAATCGTAAGATTAGGTAGATCGGTCTACATGGAGATCGAGGTGAGTAATGAGCGAACGGGTACCGGCGCGGGAGCGGTTGCTGAAGGCGGCTGCGGAGCTGTTTTATCGTGATGGGGTGGGGGCGACAGGGATCGATACGATTACCGCCCATGCCGGTGTCGCCAAGATGAGCCTCTACAACAACTTCGCCTCCAAGTCGGATCTGGTGAAGGCCTATCTCGATGCGCGACTGGAAGAATGGCGCGTGCTCTACCGTGAGCGGCTCGCCAAAGCCGCAACACCGCGGGAAAAACTATTGGCTGTCTTCGATTCCTATGTCGACCATGCCGAGCTCGCCTATGGCTGGGGTTTTCGCGGCTGCGGGCTGCTCAATGCTGCGGCGGAACTTCCCGTCGGCGATGCCGGCCGGGCGACGGTCGCCTTCCAGAAGGAAGAGGTCGAGCAGCTCTTCAAGGATTACCTGCGCCAGATGAAGCCAGCTGCGGCAATCGACGAGACCGCCGAACACCTCTCCTTCGTGCTGGAGGGCGCCATGGCTCGTGCGGGTCTTGATGGCCATGACGGGCGGCTGAAGGCGGCGCGCCGGATCGCCATTTCGATCGTGGACCAGCTATGACCGTTTCCGATCTCGCGTTGCCCGTGCGCCGGCCGAACCGATTTGCCGCGCTTGCCGTTCTGATCCTTCTCGAAGCCGCGCTCGTCGTGTGCTGGAGCGCCGGCTTCATCGGCGTGCGCTTTGCCAGCGATCATGCGCCGATCTTCCTGATCCTGCTGTGGCGCAGCCTCGTGTCCGGCCTCGTGCTCCTGCCCTTCGCGCTCACCATGGGGCCGAAGATCCGGGGCAGGGATGTGCTTTTCCAGATGCTGCTCGGGGCGCTCGCCATGGCCGGTTATCTCTCGGGTTTCGCGCTGGCGATCGGGCTTGGCGTGCCGACCGGCCTCGTCGCGCTGATCACCGACATGCTGCCGCTCGCCGTCGCCTTCCTGTCCTGGCCCATCCTGGGGCAGGCGCTGACGCGGCGGCAATGGATCGGTTCCTTCATCGGCCTTGCCGGCGTCATCATCGCATCCGGCGGTTCGCTCGATTGGGGTAATGTACCGCTCTGGGCCTATGGGCTGCCCGTACTTGGTACGCTGTCACTGGCGCTGGCGACGCTCTTGCAGAAGCGCAGCGCGGTGAATGCCATGCCGGTTTACCAGAGCCTCTGCTTCCAGTGCCTCTCGGCCGCCGCGATCTTCTCCCTGCTTGCATGGCGTGAGGGTGGCGTGCTGCCGGTCATGGATCGCGGCTTCATTGGCGGCATTCTCTGGCTGGTCTTCGTCGCCACCTTCGGGGCCTGGAGCCTCTATTACCTTGCCTTGCGCAAGTCCTCGCCGGCGCGGGTGACGGCGATCCTCTATCTCAGTCCGCCGGTCACGATGATCTGGGCCTTCCTGATGTTCGGCGAGCCCCTGTCCTGGGCGATGGCGCTCGGTCTCATCGTCTCGCTCGCCGGTATCGTGCTGGTGGCGCGGGCGCGGCCGGTGCTGCACGACTAAGCGGTTGTAAACTCTTCCTTTACCACGCTTTCGGCCGGCATCCCGATTTGGCACTGTATTAGGAATCCGTTGACCAATGAATCCCTAGGGTCATCCCGTTCTCATGATGGGAACCGGTCCGCATGACGCGCCGCCGCGATGCAAATGGGGTTCTTCAAATGCACATGACGTGCGTCAAGTGGCTGGCGATTCCCGCTGGCATGATCGGGCTGTTCCTTCTCTGGCTGCCACTCAGCCTCCAGGCCCAGCTTATCTTAAGTTTCGCCGTGCTCGGCGTGATGTTCCTGGCGATGACACGCCCCGAGAACACCACCTTACGGCTCGTCACCTTCATCTTTGCCGGCATTCTCGCCATGCGCTATGCGTTCTGGCGTACCACCGAGACCTTGCCGAGCATATACGAACCGCTGAATTTCATCCCCGGCCTGATCCTCTATCTCGCCGAGATGTATTGCCTTGCCATGCTGGCGATCAGCTTCTTCATGCTGGCCGACCCCTTGAAGCGCAAGGCGCCGGAGCTCGGCGATGCGGCCGATCTGCCGACCGTCGACGTCTTCATCCCGTCCTATAACGAGGAGCCGGAGCTTCTGGCCGGCACGCTCGCCGCCGCCAAGTCGCTGCACTATCCGAAGGACAAGCTGACCGTCTATCTGCTCGACGACGGCGGCACCGAGGCCAAGCGCAATCACCGGGATCCGCGCATCTCCATCGCCGCCATTCGCCGGCACGAGCAGCTGAAGGCGCTCTGCGCTTCGCTCGGCGTGGTCTATCATGCCCGCAAGCAGAACGACCATGCCAAGGCCGGCAATCTCAACGAGGGCCTGAAGGTCTCGCATGGCGAACTCGTCGTCGTCTTCGATGCCGACCATGCGCCGGTGCGCGAATTCCTGCGCGAGACCGTCGGCTATTTCGCTAAGGACAAGAAGCTCTTCCTCGTCCAGACGCCGCATTACTTCCTGAACCCGGATCCGCTGGAAAAGAACCTCCAGACCTTCGCGCGCATGCCCTCGGAAAACGAGATGTTCTATTCGATCCTGCAGCGCGGGCTCGACAAGTGGAACGCTTCGTTCTTCTGCGGCTCGGCAGCGGTGCTGCGGCGTTCGGCTCTCTCGGCGGCGAACGGTTTCTCCGGCCAGTCGATCACCGAGGATTGCGAGACGGCGCTGGCGCTGCATTCCAAGGGCTGGCACAGCCTCTATGTCGACAAGCCGCTGATCGCCGGCCTCCAGCCGGAGACCTTCGTCTCCTTTATCGGCCAGCGCGCTCGCTGGTGCCAGGGCATGCTGCAGATCCTGATCCTCAACCGCCCGTTCCTTGCCAAGGGCCTGACGCTCTCCCAGCGCATCTGCTACGCGGGTATCAACCTGTTCTGGCTGTTCCCGCTGTCGCGGCTCGCCTTCGTCTTCTCGCCGCTGCTCTACATTTTCTTCTCGCTGGAGATCTATCAGGCGAACATCCTCGAATTCGCCTCCTATGCGGTGACCTATCTCATCGGCTCCTTCGCCATGCAGAGCTATCTCTATGGCCGCGTGCGCTGGCCTTGGGTTTCCGAGCTCTATGAATATGTCCAGTCGGTGCTGCTCTTCGGCTCCATCGTCTCCGTCGTGCGCAACCCGCGCAAACCGACCTTCAACGTGACGGCCAAGGGCCAGACGCTCGACCGCAGCATGCTCTCGCCCTTGGCACGGCCCTATTTCATCATCTTCTTCGTCCTTCTCGCGGCCGCCCTTTATTCCGGCTACCGCTTCCTGACGGAGCCGGTCGCGACCGAGCTTCTGACCATCGTCGCCGGCTGGAACCTCATCAATCTCGGCCTTGCCGGTGCCGCCCTCGGCGTCGTCGCCGAACGCCGCGAGCTGCGCCGCAACCAGCGCCTGCCGGTCAAGCGCCATGCCCTGATGAAGGTCGATGGCAAGCTAAAGAACATCATCATCCAGGATGCATCCTCGGGCGGCATCTCGGTGGAGTTCGTCGAACAGGCACCGGCGATCGATCTCGATACGCCGCTGGAAGCGACGATCCAGCTGCGCCGCGCTGGCCAGATCATCGCCTTCGACGTGATCTCCCGCTCCAGTCGCGGCGAGGGTGAAGGCGCCGTCTATGGCTTCGCCTACAAGGAGCGCACGCCGGAAACCTTCATGGCCATCGCCGAACTGATGTTCTCCGACCAGGCGGTGTTGCAGGAGCGGCTGTCGCGCCGCCAAATCCGCCGCAGCTTCTTCTGGGGCACCTCGCGCTTCGCGCTGTGGAGCATCCGCGAGACGCTACGAGCACTGCGCTACTCCGCCGGCCTCATCCGTGAGGGGTCCGTCACCTCCGTCGCCGACGCGCCGATTACCGTCAAGGACAATAATGCCCAGATCCCCGGCCGCGCCGCCGAGCTGCCGCCGGTCCTCACAGGAGCCCAGGCCTATGGCTAAGACCCCTCTTCTTGGAACGCTGGGCCTTGCCCTCCTCATCGCCTCGGCCGGTGCCGGCCGGGCGGAAGGGCTGGTTGCCGATGCCGTCAAGCCGTTGCTGGAAGGCACCACGCTGTCCGGTACGGCACTCTCCGGCGGCCTGCTGCCGCAACCGGCCGACGTGAAGGACGAAAAGGCGCAAGCCGTCACAGCTGGCGCCATGCTCGTGCCCTTCGAGCAGTCGGCGGACGCCTATACGCTGTCGGGCGAGGACGATGTCGCGACCTTCACCTTCGCGCTCGACGGGCCGCAGGTCTCGGCCGGCGGCACGCTGAACCTTGCCTATGTCAATGCCGTCTCGGTGCTTCCCGATACGGCGAAGATGGATATCGAGATCAATGGCCGCGATGCCGGCAGCTTCGCCATCGCCTCGCCGAACGGCGTGCTGACCGAGAAGATCGCCGTCGCCCCGGAGCTTCTCAAAGCCGGCCGCAATGTGGTGCGCGTGCGCGCCCGCCAGCACCATCGCGTCGATTGCGCGCTGGATGCCACCTATGAGCTCTGGACGAAGCTCGATCCCGCGCAGAGCGGCTTCGCCACGGCGGCGTCCTCGGCGTTTACGGATTTCGACAGCCTGCTGTCGGTTCGCCGCAACGCCGCGCACCGTACGGATGTGCGTATCGTCGTGCCCGGCGCATTGAGTGCCGAAGCGCTGAACGAGGTCGCGCCGGTCCTGCAATCGCTGATCCTCTTCCTCAACCGCGACGATGTGACGGTCTCGGTGGGTGACAAGCCGGGCACCGGGCCGGGCATCGATCTTGTCATGGCCATGGACCGCGCCGGCGCTGCCACGCTCGCGAAGCTCGGCATTGCCAATGCACCGCGCGGGCTCTCCGTCCAGGCTAGCACAGAGGCGGACCGCGCACGCGTCGTGCTGCGCGCCGCCAATCTCGGCGATATCAATGCCGCGGTACTCTCAGCCGTGAAGGGGCCGATGGCCGATGGCCTGAAGTCGGGCATCTTTGAAAAGGGCAGGGGCGCTCTCGTCGTCGATGCGGGCGAACGGCGCCTGCTGAAGGAGACGGGTTACGAGACCCGCGTCTTCTCCGGTCGCCTGTCGCGCACCGATTTCACCGTCGACATGCCCGCCGATTTCTATCCGGCGGAATATGCCACGATCGACCTTCGCCTCCACGCCGCGACCTCGCCGGGGCTGGAACAGACCGCGCAGCTTCTCGTGCGCGTGAACGACAAGGTCGTGAAGAGCTATCCGTTCCGCAATCGCGAGGGCGAACAGTTCGACGGCAAGCGCATCGAGTTGCCGCTGCGCGCCTTCCATCCCGGCGCCAACCGCGTCGAACTGCTGGCTGAGCTGCCGACAGCCGCCGATGCCGCCTGCCGGCCGGAAGAGCGCGACGATGGTAAGCCGCGCTTCATCCTGCTCGACACGACGGCGATCGAGGTGCCAGCGCTGGCGCGTATCGGCCGGCTGCCGGATCTCGCGGCGCTTGCCGGCAAGGCCTATCCCTATGGCGGCGGCAAGCCGTTCGACCTGGTGATCGACCGTGCCGACGGCCAGTCCGCGGCCGCCGGCCTCACCATGCTGTCGCGCCTTGCCCTTTCCGCCCGCGCCCCGCTGACGGCGAAGATCGCCATCGGTGTCCCCTCCGAAGGTACCGGCCGCGATGCGCTCGTCGTTTCCTCGCAGAACGATTTTGCCGAACTCGGCACATCCGGCAAGGCGGCCTTCCCGGATGCAGACGAGGTCACGGCCTCCGTCGCCGATCTTCTGAAGCCCGATCAGGTACAGACGGCGTCGGTTTCCGACGGTGCCGCCGGCACTGGCAACGACACTGCCGACCTGTTGCAGGCCTTCCACAATTCGACGGCGGCCGAGGAGGATGAGCTGTCCTTCGGGTCACGCGCGCAGCTGTGGTTCTCAGCCGCGTCGCGCAGCTTCGGCCGCTGGCTGAGCTATGAGGGTGACAACACGGCGCGGGTCGCACCGCACGGCGAGGGGGCATTGGTGACGCTATCGCAGATGCGCTCGCCCGACGGCCTTGCCACCTGGACGGTGATCCAGGCGAACTCGCCGCGTGATGTCGATGCCGGTGTGCAGCGGCTCGTTGAGCCTGCCGTCTGGCGCGACCTGCAAGGCGGCACGGCGACCATCGAGACGGCAAGCCTGTCGCTGGTCAGCCTGCCGGCCGCCGATCGCTATGTCGCCGATCTCGCCGATCGCAGTCCCGGCAACCTGCGCCGCGTCGCGGCCGCCTGGTTCTCCGATAATTTCCAGATCTATGTGGTGCTCGTGCTTGCCTGCCTCGGCCTCTTCGCCGTCTGGCTTGGCCTGACGGTGCCGCGCAAGGGCGTGAGGTCCGATCGATGAGAACACCGCTTTTCCTCACCGCGCTGCTGCTCGGTTCCTCGGCGCTCTCTCCGCTCGCGCTGGCGGAAGAGGCCAAGTCCGGCCCCGGCGAAGTTGAACTTGCCGCGCTCTATTATTATGCCGAACAGAAGCAGCAGGACCGGCTCGAGGCCGAGACCAACCGGCTGCGGCTGAAATATCCCGATTTCGTCGTACCCGCCGATGTCTATGCGCCGGTGGCGCAGCAGGTGGATGAAACCGCGCTCTGGGCGCTCTATGAGAAGAACGATTTCGTCGGCATCGCCGCCGAAATCGGCCGCCGCCAGATGGAAAATCCGCAGTGGAGCCCGAGCGAGGATTTTTCCGGCAAGCTCGCCCGCCGCAAGCAGCGCGTCGAGATGATGGCCGCCACCGCGCGCAAGGATTGGATGGGCGTCATCGAGGCGGCCAGGACGCTGGACCCGTCGACCGAAACCGAGGTCGATCTCGTCTGGATGTTGCTCGACGCCTATGCCGAAACGGGCGCCAAGGACGCGCTGACGAATACCTATCGCGGCCTGCTCTTCCGCGAGGGCGACAAGCGCCTGCCGGATGCACAGATCCTGACCACGCTGCAGAAGTCGACGCGCGATTTTTCCTCGGACGATGTACGCAAGGCGATGGGCGTGCTCGCCACCTCGCCTCTGTTGCAGGCCGGTCTCCAGCCGGTCGAACTCGACCTGACGCGCAAGGACGTCGCCGATTTCAACGCGGATGAAAAGCGCCAAACGCCCATCGCCGAAGGGGAGGTCGCCAAGCTGCGCGCGGTGGCCGAGAAGGGGGATCGCCTCGAGGATCTGTCGCTGCTCGGCTGGTACGATCTGAAGCTCAAGGTGCCGGAAAATGCAGAGCGCTGGTTCAAGGCCGCCCTTGCCAAGCGACGCGACGAGGAGAACGCCAAGGGCCTCTATCTCTCGCTTGCCGCTGAAAACAAGCAGGAAGAGGCCTATGCGGTCGCCGAGGGTTACATCGTGGAATTTTCCGACGATCCGGAATTCCTGATGAATGCGCTGTCGCTGCGCTTCTCGAAACCCGACCAGCCGGATGCCGATGTGAAGACGGTGACGGCCTATAGCAATGCCATCCTTGCGACATCCGACGCCGACCATGCGGAAATCCTCGCCTGGTACGCCTATAATTCCAGCCAGTTCGAGGCCGCGAAGGCGTGGTTCGAAAAGTCGCTGGATTGGGAAAGCGCGCCCGTGCGCGTAAAGGGGCTGGCTCTGAGCCTGCTGCGTCTCGGCGCGAAGAAGGACTATGCCGCGCTGGAGGATGAATACCGCGAGATCTATCCGGAGATCTGGGCCGAGATAAAGGTCGCCACGCCCCCGAAGGGCCGCCGCAGCGTGGCCGTCGACATGCCTGATACCACCGCGTCGTCCACCGGCGGTGGCGGGGCGGGCTACCTCGCACATTTCAAGGCCAAGCGCTACAGCGCCTGCGTCAAGGATGTTTCCGCCCAGGAGGCGCGCGGCAAGGTTTCGGCCGATGCCATGCTGATCAAGGGCTGGTGCTATCTCGAACTCAGCCGCCTGGCCGATGCCCGCAACGCTTTCGAAGCCGCGCTGAATAACAGCCGCACGCAACAGGATGCCGCCTATGGTGCCGCCCTTACGCTGCTGCGCGGCCGCCTGACGGACGATGCCGAAGCCATGGTCGCGACCTATCCGATGTCGGAGAAACGCGAGCGTGAGGTTCGGGCCGAAATCTACTGGCAGCGCGCCCGCTCGGCCTTCGATCATAAGCAATACCAGAAGGTTCTGGACGCGCTGAACGCGCGCGCCAGCCTCGTTGCCGAACCGGCGGACCTCAGCCAGCTGCGTGGCTGGTCCTATTACCATCTCGGCAATCGCGCGCAGGCCCAGGCCGTCTTCGCCCGCCTGAACATGCAGTTCTACGATCCGGCGACGGCCGTTGGCCTTTCCGCATCCACCGTCACCCTGCGATAGGATCCTCATGCGCTGGCTCATTCCTGCCATTCTGCCTCTTCTCGTCGCCGGCTGCGCTTCCACCGTGCCCGATCCCTTTCTGGAGACCGGCGCCATTCATCCGGATGCGCCGCCAATCTCCACCGAGGTCTCGCCGGATTTCGCCGTCGCCTACCTGCCCTTGGTGTCGGGCCGGATTCAAAGCGTGCGCCAGACGGCGCGTAGCGGTTTCTTCGAGCAGGCCATCGTCTATTCCAACGCCACGGCTTCCGCGGGTGAGAACGTGCTGACGGTGCGGGTCGGCCAGCCCTCCGAGGGCGTGACCTTCCTACATGCGCCGACACGCCGCGCCATCGTCGCCGAGATGAGACAGGCGCTGCCCCGCGTCGCCATGCGGATCAGCGATGTGCCGGGCCAGAACGGGCAGGGCGTTTATGGTTATGCGACCGGCCTACTCGGCAGGTCCGGCAGCTGCCTCTACGCCTGGCAGTTCGCCAAGCGTGTTTCAGCCGAGCGCGTCGGCGCCTATGCGGCGCAGGTGCGCCTGCGCTTCTGCCATCCGACGATGTCGCAGGAGCGCATCGCCGCCGTCATGGGCGGATTGCGCATGAAGCCGGTGACGCGCAACACGTTCGATATGCTGCAATATGCCGGCGGCAGCGGCTATTCGCAGAGCCAGCCCGTGCTCGTTCGTGCGGACCCGGTCGTGTTGGTCGATGACAGTGTCGAGATTGAGCCACGCCGCACGCCGAAGCGCCGTGTGACGGTGGAGGAGACGTCGGCGGAGGAGCGGGTCGTTATCCGCAATGCTGCGCGCGTTCCTCTGCCGGGTGAGGAGAAGGTGAAGGTCGCCGTTTCCGGCGAGACAGTCGAGAAGCCCAAGACAAGGGCGAAGAGCGCGCTGGTGCCGATGCCGGGAACCGTGGCGCTCAACGCGGAGTGATCTTCACAGAAAGATGGCGTGCTCCTGCCGCACGAGTTCCTGCACGAATTCGGCGACGGTGCGCACGCGGGTGAGGTCGCGCGCACTTTCGTGCCACGTCGTCCAGTAGGCGCGGCGGATCGTATTGCCAGGCAGAACGCGCACCAGCTCCGGATATTGCCGGGCGATATAGTCATGTAGGATGCCGACGCCGGCGCCGGAGCGCACGGCCTCCGTCTGGCCAGTGGCGCTGGAGATCTCGAAACTCGCGTCCCAGCTGCGCATGATCTCGCCGGTGAAGTTCAGTGAGGCCGTGAAGATCAGGTCCTCCACATAGCCGACACGCCGGTGGGCCTTCAGGTCCTCGACGGTCTCCGGCGTGCCATTTTCCTGGAGATACTCGCGCGAGGCGTAGAGGCCGAGCGTATAATCCGTCAGCTTCGATGAGACGAGGCGGCCCTGTTCAGGCCGCTCGAGCGTGATGGCGATATCGGCCTCGCGCTGCGAAAGCGAGAAGGAGCGGGGCACGGGCACGAGCTGGATTTTCAGTTCCGGGTGCCGCGCTGTCAGCCGCCCGAGGCGCGGCGCGAGGAAGGAGACGCCAAAGCCGTCGGGTGCGCCGACCCGCACGGTGCCGGCGACGGCGGTGTCGATCCGGCCGATGCTCGCCTGCATCGCCAGCATCTCCGTCTCCATCCGCTCGGCCGCCCGCAAGAAGGCTTCGCCCTCGGCGGTGAGGTCGCAGCCATTGGTGCGGCGGATCAGCAGACGGGTTTTCAGCGCCTCTTCCAGCGCGCTGACGCGGCGGCTGAGCGTCGCGTGGTTGACGCCGAGGCGGCGGGAGGCGGCGAGGATCTGGCCGGTACGGGCGACCGCCAGGAACAGCCGTGCATCATCCCAGTTCATGGCATCTCCGACTTTAATTTTTGCACAACGGTTCCTTACAGGAGGTGATTGTGTTGTGCAAATTGAAGTGCGATCATGCCTCTCATAACCACGGAGGACTTCCCAATGTACCAGATCGGACACTTCATCCACGGCAAGCAGGTGCCCGGCACCAGCGGCCGCACCGCCAACGTCTTCAACCCGGCGACGGGTGAAGTCCAGGCACAGGTCGCGCTTGCCAACGACGCCGATCTGCAGGCCGCTATCGACAGCGCGCTTTCCGCGCAGCCGAAATGGGCCGCGACGAACCCGCAGCGCCGCGCCCGCGTCTTCATGAAGTTCGTCGAACTCCTCAACAAGCACATGGACGAACTGGCCGTGCTGATCTCGAAGGAGCACGGCAAGACGGTCGAGGACTCGAAGGGTGACGTCATTCGCGGCCTGGAAGTCTGCGAATTCGTTATCGGCATTCCGCATCTCATGAAGAGCGAATTCACCGAAGGCGCCGGCCCGAACATCGACATGTACTCGATCCGCCAGCCGGTCGGCATCGGTGCGGGCATCACGCCGTTCAACTTCCCGGGCATGATCCCGATGTGGATGTTTGCGCCCGCCATTGCCTGCGGCAATGCCTTCATCCTGAAGCCTTCGGAGCGCGACCCGTCGCTGCCGATCCGCCTTGCCGAGTTGATGATCGAAGCCGGCCTGCCGGCAGGCATCCTTAACGTCGTCAACGGCGACAAGGGTGCAGTCGACGGCATCCTGGCACATCCGGATATCGCCGCCGTTTCCTTCGTCGGCTCCACGCCGATCGCTCGTTACGTCTATGGCACGGCTGCTGCCAACGGCAAGCGCGCCCAGTGCTTCGGTGGCGCCAAGAACCACATGATCATCATGCCCGATGCCGATCTCGACCAGGCCGCAAACGCCTTGATGGGCGCCGGCTACGGTTCGGCCGGCGAGCGCTGCATGGCGATCTCGGTTGCCGTCCCGGTCGGTGAGGAAACCGCAAACCGCCTTATCGAAAAGCTCACCCCGATGATCGAGAGCCTGCGCATCGGCCCGTACACCGATGACAAGGCTGACATGGGCCCCGTCGTCACCAAGGAAGCCCAGACGCGCATCCTCAGCCTCATCGACAAGGGCGTCGCGGAAGGCGCCAATCTCGTTGTCGACGGCCGCGGCTTCAAGCTGCAGGGCTATGAGGATGGCTACTTCGTCGGCGGTTGCCTGTTCGACAACGTCACGCCTGATATGGAGATCTACAAGACCGAAATCTTCGGCCCGGTCCTTTCGGTCGTTCGCGCCAAAAACTACGAGGAAGCCCTCGACCTGCCGATGAAGCATGAATACGGCAACGGCGTTGCGATCTATACCCGTGACGGCGACGCAGCTCGCGACTTCGCAAGCCGCATCAATATCGGCATGGTCGGCGTCAACGTTCCGATCCCGGTTCCGCTTGCCTACCATTCCTTCGGCGGCTGGAAGTCCTCGTCCTTCGGCGATCTGAACCAGCACGGCACGGACTCAATCAAGTTCTGGACCCGCACCAAGACCGTGACGAGCCGGTGGCCGTCGGGCATCAAGGACGGTGCCGAGTTCGTCATGCCGACGATGAAGTGATCCTCCTGAAGGATCGAACAAGGAAGGGCTCCCGCAGGGAGCCCTTTTTGCATTGCCAGTTTTTTGTGCTTTGCGAAGAATAGGCCGCAAGTGCGGTCCGTTACCCCCGAGTGCTTTTTGTATTTTGAAGGGGGCAACCATGTCTTTGGCAGGATCGCCGCAACCCGCAGGGCAGGCGGGCGGCTTTCATCGCGTCACATTTACCGGCCGCGCGTCGGAATATTTCGGCATCTGGATCGTCAACGTGCTCCTGACGATCCTCACGATCGGCATCTATTCGGCCTGGGCGAAAGTCCGGCGCAACCGCTATTTCTTCGGCAACACCGTGCTGCTCGGCCGGTCCTTCGAATATCACGCCAGGGGCCTGCAGATCCTTATCGGCCGGCTCATCGTTCTCGGCGCCTTCGTTGTGCTGAACGTCATCGCCGCCGTCGTGCCGATCCTCGTTCTCCTGCCGACCCTCGTCGTCCTGATCGCCCTGCCATGGCTGGTTGCCAAGGGCCTGCGCTTCAGCGCGCGCGTCACGAGCTATCGCAATGTGCGCTTCGATTTCGTCGGCGGTGCGGGCGGAGCCTTCAAGGCCTTCATCCTCGGCGGTCTCCTTGCCGTTATTACGCTCGGCATCCTCACGCCGCTCGCCAGCCGCTGGGTCTCGCGCTATATCGGCTCGAACCTGCGCTATGGCGGCAAGGCCTTCGAGACGGATCCAAAGCTCGGGCCGCTCTACAAATCCTGGCTCCTGTCGTTCCTGATCGCCATCATCGGCCTTGGCATTGTCGCCCTTCTCGTCGTCGCCAATATCTCGCTCATCCTGCCGATGATCGAGACGCCCGGCTCGCTGACGCCGGAACAGCAGATCCCGCTCGTGATCAGCGCGGTCATCGGCTATATCGTGCTCTTCACAACCATGGGCATTGCCGGCCTGTTCTATCGGGCGGGCGTGCGCAATATCGCCTGGTCGGCAACGACCTTCGACGGCAAGCATCAGCTGTTGAGCGACCTGTCGCGCACGCGCTACACCTGGATTGCGATCAGCAACGTCATCGTCACGCTGCTCACCCTCGGCCTGATGCGGCCCTGGGCGGCGGTACGCATGGCGCGCTATACGTTCGAGCATACCGGCATTACCTTCACCGGCGATGTCGGCGAATTGTTCAGCGCGCTGGAGGCTCAAGGGTCGGCCGTCGGTGCCGAATTCATGGACTTTGAAGGCTTCGACTTTGGCTTCTGAGACTGCGACCATTGCCGGCGGGGCCATCGCCAAGGGAGATTGGCACCCCGCCGGGTCCAGCCGTTCTGTCGAGGCGTGCCTCGTCGAACGGGCCGGGGAGATTGCCGCGCTGCCGGCGGGGGGCGAAAAGCCGCTCGCCGGCGCCGGTCTCTCCTGGGTCGAGATCTCCGGCCGCGTCGGCTCCATTCCGCGCCGGGTGACTTTTCCGGACGGCTCCGTTTTCGAGACTTGGGACAATGACGGCATCGACCGGTATCTGGCCGCGCACGGCAAGGGCGGTGCAGGGCTCGTGCACTGGCTGGAGCAGTTTCGCCTGCGCCTGATCGTCATCGTGCTGGCAGCCTTTGCGCTCGGCAGCATCGTTTACCGCTGGGGCGTGCCGGCGCTTGTCGAGGTCGCCATCCTCACCACGCCGCCCATCGTCCCGCAGCTGATGTCGCAAGGCACCTTGCAGGCGCTCGACAAGACCACCTTCTCGCCGACGAAGCTCTCGGCGGAAAAGCGCGACGAGATCGCCGACGGTTTTGCGCGCATCGCCGCCCAGTCGCCGCGGGGCGCAGGCGCCTACAATCTCAATTTCCGCGACGGCGGCTTCATCGGGCCGAATGCCTTTGCGCTGCCGGACGGCACGCTCGTCGTCACCGACCAGCTCGTCGAAATGGCGGGCAAGGACACGGAGATGATCGTCGGCGTGCTCGCGCATGAAATCGGCCATGTCGAACTCGAACACAGTCTCCGCCAGCTCTACCGTGCCGCCGGCATGACGGGTCTCATCATGCTGATTGCCGGCGACGTCGGCTCCAGCGTGGAGGATGTGCTGATGCAGGGTGGCGGTCTCCTGGCGCTCTCCTACTCGCGCGACGCCGAGAGCGCCGCCGACCGTCGCTCTGTCGAGCTGATGGCGAAAGCTGGTTACGACCCGACGGCGATTGCCCGCTTCTTCTCACTTCTGGAAGAGAAGCTGGGCGACAAGTCGAATACCAGCCTGCTCTCTACCCATCCCGGCACACCGCAGCGCAGGAAGGATATTACGGATTACGCGCGGATCATCTCCGGCCAGTCGGATCCGGATTTGCAATAGGTCGAGGTACCGGGCGTGAAATGAAAACGGCGGCTCGAGAGCCGCCGTTCCCGTGTTTGCCTTGGGAGGCTTTGGATATTACTGCGCCGGACCGTCGTTGTAGCCGACCTTGTCGACCAGTTCGGAGGCCTTCTTGCGGTTGGCCGCGATGTCGATGAGCGGCAGCGTGTCGGCCTTTAGCGTGCCGAAGGACTTGACGACCTCCGATGGCTCGGCACCCGGCAGGACCGGATATTCGTAGACCTGCTCGGCGTAAATCTGCTGCGCGGTGCCGGCCGACAGGAATTCCATGAGCTTCAGGGCGTTGTCCTTGTTCGGGGCATTCTTGGCCATGGCCATGCCCGAGACGTTGACATGCGAGCCGCGGTCGTTGGCATTCGGGAAGAGAACCTTGATCGCGGCGGCCCATTCCTTCTGTTCCGGCTCCTTCTCGTTGGTCATCATCAGGCCGACATAGTAGGAATTGCCGAGGGCCAGATCGCATTCGCCGGCGAGGATGGCCTTGGCCTGGTCGCGATCGCCGCCGTCCGGCTTGCGGGCGAGATTGTTCTTCAGGCCGGTCAGCCACTTCTCGGCCTCGGCTTCGCCGTGATGGGCGATCATCGAGGCGATCAGGCCGATATTATAGGAGTGCTGGCCGTCGCGCGTGCAAATCTTGCCCTTCCATTTCGGGTCTGCAAGCTCCTCATAGGTGATCTCGTTCTGCGCGACGCGCTCCTTGGAGGCATAGACGACGCGCGAGCGCGTGGTCAGGCCGAACCAGCTGCCGTCGGGATCGCGATACTGGGCAGGGATGTCCTTGTTGATGACGTCGCTGGTGACCGGCTGCGTCACGCCGCCGTCCTTGGCTTCGGTCAGGCGCGAGATGTCGACCGTCAGGATAACGTCGGCCGGCGAGTTGGCGCCTTCGGCCTGGATGCGCTCCACGAGACCCTTGTCGAGGAAGAGCACGTTCGTGGCGATGCCGGTTTCCTTGGTGAATTCGTCGAGCAGCGGCTTGATCAGGTCCGGCTGACGATAGGAATAGATGTTGACTTCACCGTCTGCGAAAGCGGGCGCGGCGAAGGCCAGACCGGCGGTCGAGAGGGCAAGGGCGGCGAGAGACGTCTTAAGCGGTCGCATCGGGTCCTCCTGGTGCAATTTATTCTTTACTGCCAAAGTCGTCTTTATCGGCTTGCCCCTTCCAGTCAACCATACGATCATCGGCATAACATGAATGTGATTTTCCGCTTTTTGGAATTGTTCTAAATGGCGATCTGCCCTATATGTGGTGGAACCTGAGAAACCGGATTCGGAGTTCCCGATGCGTCTGACGAAACAAACCAACTATGCGGTGCGCATGTTGATGTACTGCGCGGCGAATAGTGGAAAGCTCAGCCGCATTCCGGAGATCGCCCGCGCCTATGGCGTCTCGGAGCTGTTTCTGTTCAAGATCCTCCAGCCGCTGACCCGTGCCGGCATCATCGAGACGGTGCGTGGCCGCAATGGTGGTGTGCGCCTGCCCAAGCCGGCAAGCGAAATTACGCTGTTCGACGTGGTGCGCGTCACCGAGGATTCTTTCGCCATGGCTGAATGTTTCGAGGCTGGCGAAGTTGAGTGCCCGCTGGTCGATAGCTGTGGGCTCAGTTCCGCGCTGCGCAAGGCGCTCAACGCGTTCTTCGAAGTGCTTCAGCAATATACGATTGACGATCTCGTCAAGGCGCGACCGCAGATCGGTCTGCTGCTCGGCCTGGAAACCCCACCGCTGGCCCATCAGCCGGCGGCCTGAACGCCGGCGCTTTGTCCGGGGTCAGATACCGGCCCCGGCGTCCCGTTTCACATATTCCTGCAGAATGAATTCGATGGCCGTCGGATCGAGCTCGGCCTTGTCGATGCGGAAATCGACGCCATAGTCATCGATCTTTTGGAAATAGGCATCGCTGATCGACGAGGAGATGACGCCGACCGGTCCGATGTAACCGTTGCGGCGCAGTTCCGGCACAGTCTCCCGGAAATCCGCCTGCGGCTGCAATCGATTGTCCATCAGGATCATGTCCAGCGGCGCACCTGCAGCGCGAATGAAATCTAGCGCCCCATCCACCGTCTCCACATAATGCAGCGTGATCGCATAGCTTGCGACCTTTCGCATCAGTGCGCGGAGAATGACGTTTTCCGCGGGATCGTCATCGACGAGCAGGATATGCACGGGTGCTGTCATGGCGGTAGGTGAACCTGATTGCATTGATTTCGTGGCCTGGATCGGCGGCTACTCTCATCCAGCCTGTGAGTATTAACAAGTCCCTAACTCTACTATCCGTAGAGCGGAATCCGGTTTTGTAACGTTACTGTATGATCTGTTCGCGGATTGCCTTTGCCACCATCTGCGTGCGGTTCACCACATCGAGCTTTTTCAGGATCGTCGCCGTGTGTGAGTTCACCGTATGCTCGGAGACCGACACGATAAGGGCGATCTCGCTTGCGGTCTTGCCGTAGGAAATCCAGCGCAGGATTTCCGTCTCGCGCGGCGTCAGGCCCATGCCCGCCTTGTTGGCGAGCACCTGGCGGTGGAAGTAGTCGAAGGCGCAGCCGGCCTCGTAGCAAATCTCGTAGTGTTCCCGGCGATCGATATCGTCGCCGTCACCGAGGAAGAGCACGGCAAAACGCGTGCCGTTCACCGAATGAACGGGAATGGACAGCGCCATGTCGAAGCCGATCTGGTCAAGGAAGTCGGAGCCGTCGCGCGCGCCGTTCTCGAAATGATCGGTGCTGCGCCAGACTGTCGAGATGGTTGATCTGTAGAAGCTCTTGAACAGTGTGGAGTCGTTAAGGCGGTAGCGCTTGTCGTAGGTCTCCGCCAATCCTGCCGGCAGATCGTGCAGCATCAGGCGCGTGGCGAGCTGGCTCGTCTCGTGCTCGTTGATGAGCTGCAGCACCCCGAAATGCTCGAAGCCGTAGCGCAACGCCATGGTGTGAAATATGCGAAAGAAGTCGACGCGATTGAGAGCCTTCTCAAGATCGCCTTCGAAATCGTATCGCCTGTAATGTCTGTTCAACACGGGCACGTGGTCTCCACCCCCAGAATCCACGAATGGAATCTAGCGCCGCAATCTCTGGCGGCAAAGGGGTTTGCCGGACAATTTCGCGAAGGGGAGCATTTTTTGCGGCCGGTTTTTGGTCAAGCCAATGAAAACAAAGGCTGAAAACGAAAGCGAGGCTGCCCCTTTCTTTTTTCTTTACCCCGCCGCCACGGAGGAAAGCAGAAAAGGACAGCCCCTCTTGCCTCGTTGTCCCGTTATGACACGCCCTCTGCTTCGCCGCTATCAGGGGTGGTGGGGATTGACCAGGGGTTGGTGCTGATTCGTTCCGCTTTTAAAGCGGTTTCGAATGCTGTGGAGAATAAAGTTCTGCCGTTTTTTCCGAATGGACAAATTTGTTTGCGGACTTATTGCAATCCTGCGGCAAATGTCGTTCCATCCGCGCAAGCCGGGGCTGGAAATGCACCCGAGCTCGCAAACAAGAGAACAAAAAAGCAAACCTGGGAAGCTCAACTATGAAAAAGCTGACTACTCTCCTCGCGGCGACGGCAGTTGCCTCGCTGATGGCGACGGCCGCTTGGTCGAAGACCTTCGTTTATTGCTCGGAAGCGTCGCCGGAAGGCTTTGACCCCGGCCTCTACACGGGCGGTCAGACCTTCGACGCCGCAGCACACACGGTTTACAACCGTCTGGTGGAATTCAAGCGCGGCACGACCGAACTGGAGCCGGCGCTCGCTGAAAAGTGGGACATCTCCGCCGACGGCAAGGAATACACCTTCCACCTGCGCAAGGGCGTGAAGTTCCAGACGACGGACTATTTCACCCCGTCGCGTGAGCTGAATGCCGACGACGTGATCTTCTCCTTCGAGCGCCAGTACAAGGCCGACAATCCGTGGAACAAGTACGTTCCGGGCGCCTCCTGGGAATACTTTGCCGGCATGGGCCTGCCTGACGTTATCGACAAGATCGAAAAGGTCGACGACCTGACGGTCAAGATTACGCTGAAGCGTCCGGAAGCGCCGCTGCTTGCCAACCTCGGCATGCCTTTCATCTCGATCGTTTCGAAGGAATATGCCGACAAGCTGCAGGCTGAAGGCAAGATGGAGCTGATGAACCAGCAGCCGCTGGGCACCGGTCCGTTCACCTTCGTCGCCTACCAGCCGGATGCCGCCATCCGCTACAAGGCCAACCCCGACTATTGGGGTGAAAAGCAGAAGATCGACGATCTCGTCTTCGCGATCACGACCGACGCTGCCGTTCGCGCGCAGAAGCTGAAGGCTGGCGAGTGCCACCTGATGTCCTACCCGAACGCCGCCGACGTCGCCGAGCTGAAGGCTGATCCGAACCTGCATGTTTCCGAGCAGGCCGGCCTGAACGTCGCCTATCTCGCCTACAACACGCTGGTTCCGCCGTTCGACAAGGTTGAAGTCCGCAAGGCCCTCAACATGGCCGTTAACCGCCAGGCCATCGTCGATGCCGTCTTCCAGGGTGCTGCAACGGTTGCCAAGAACCCGATCCCGCCGACCATGTGGTCGTACAATGATGCCGTCGTGGACGATAAGTACGATCCGGATGCGGCCAAGAAGATGCTCGAAGAAGCCGGCGTCAAGGATCTCAAGATGAAGATCTGGGCGATGCCGGTTGCCCGTCCGTACATGCTGAACGCCCGCCGTGCAGCGGAACTGATGCAGGCCGACCTCGCCAAGATCGGCGTTACCGCCGAAATCGTCTCCTACGAATGGGCCGAATACCTGAAGCTCTCGTCTGCCAAGGACCGCGACGGTGCGGCCATCCTCGGCTGGACCGGCGACAACGGTGACCCGGACAACTTCCTTGATACCCTGCTCGGCTGCGACGCCGTGGGCGGCAACAACCGTGCACAGTGGTGCAACAAGGAATTCGACGACCTGATGACGAAGGCGAAGGAAACCTCCGACGTCGCAGAACGCACCAAGCTCTATGAAGAGGCCCAGGTTATCTTCAAGCGCGAAGCGCCCTGGAACACTCTCGACCATTCTCTCGCCGTCGTTCCGATGAGCAAGAAGGTTTCGGGCTTCGTCCAGTCGCCGCTTGGTGACTTCGTCTTCGACGGCGTGGACATTGCCGAGTAATATCGGTTAATACGACGACCGCACGCCGCCAAGAGCGTGCTATGGCCGGCGGTCCGAAGACATTCGGGCCGCCGGTTTTTCAAAAATAAGAAGGGATTGGCTCCCATGTTGCGCTTCATCTTCGGACGGCTCGCCGTCTTGATACCTACCTTCATCGGGGTATCACTGATTGCGTTCTCCTTCATTCGACTTCTGCCGGGCGATCCGGTCATGTTGATGTCGGGCGAACGCGTCATGGCACCGGAACGACACACCGAGCTCATGCACCAGCTCGGCCTCGATCGGCCCATCTATGTCCAGTATTTCGATTACCTCGGCGGTCTCGTCACGGGCGACTTCGGTTCGTCGATCGTGACCAAGCGGCCGGTGCTGGACGACTTCCTGCAGCTCTTCCCGGCGACGCTGGAACTGGCGCTTTGCGCGATCATCGTCGCGGTTCTGCTCGGCATTCCCGCCGGCGTGCTCGCCGCGGTGAAACGGGGGACCTGGCTCGACCAGTCGATCATGGGTGCTGCCCTTGTCGGCTATTCGATGCCGATTTTCTGGTGGGGCTTGCTGCTCATCATCTTCTTCTCCGGCTATCTCGGCTGGACGCCGGTCTCGGGACGCATCTCGCTGATGTATTTCTTCCCGCAGGTCACCGGCTTCATGCTGATCGACAGCCTGATCTCCGGACAGGCTGGCGCCTTCAAGTCGGCGTTGACCTACCTGATCCTGCCGACCATCGTGCTGGCGACGATCCCGCTTGCGGTCATCGCGCGACAGACGCGCTCGGCCATGCTCGAAGTCCTAGGTGAGGATTATGTCCGCACCGCCCGCGCCAAGGGGCTTTCGCCCTTCCGGGTCGTCGGCGTCCATGCGTTGCGCAATGCGATGATCCCCGTCATCACCACGATCGGCCTTCAGGTCGGCGTGCTGCTCGCGGGCGCGATCCTCACCGAGACGATCTTCTCCTGGCCGGGCATCGGCAAGTGGATGGTCGACAGCGTCTTCAAGCGCGACTATGCCGTGGTGCAGGGTGGCCTGATGCTGATCGCCGCCGTCATCATGATCGTCAACCTCGTGGTCGACCTGCTTTACGGCTGGATCAACCCGCGCATCCGGCACTAGGAGACGGTCCATGAGCACTGTTCAAACCACGGCCGAAACCAAGACGGGTGGCACGCCGCCCTCGGGCCTTTCCGAATTCTGGTTCTATTTCTCGCGCAACAAGGGCGCCGTCATCGGCCTCTTCGTGTTCCTGATCATTCTGTTCGTCGCGATCTTCGCGCCCTTGGTGGCGCCGCACAATCCGAGTGCCCAGAACCGCGAACTCCTCCTCATGCCGACCATCTTCCAGGAAGGCGGCAGCTGGGGGCACATTCTCGGTACCGACGCCGTCGGCCGCGACATCCTCTCGCGCCTCATCTACGGCGCGCGCTTCTCGCTCTTCATCGGTCTCGTCGTCGTGACTCTGTCGGTGGTCTCGGGCGTGCTGATCGGTCTGGTCGCCGGCTATTTCCGCGGCAAGGTCGATACCTTCATCATGCGCATCATGGATATCATCCTGGCGTTCCCCTCGCTGCTGCTGGCGCTTGTGTTGGTGGCCGTGCTGGGGCCAGGCCTGGTCAATGCCATGATCGCCATCTCGCTCGTCAACCAGCCGCATTTCGTGCGCCTGACGCGTGCGGCCGTGATGACGGAGAAGTCCAAGGACTATGTCGTCGGCTCAAAGGTCGCAGGCGCAGGCACGCTGCGCCTGATGTTCCTGACGATCCTGCCGAATTGCCTGGCGCCGCTGATCGTTCAGGCGACGCTCGCCTTCTCGGCGGCAATCCTCGATGCGGCGGCTCTCGGCTTCCTCGGCATGGGCGCCCAGCCGCCGACGCCGGAATGGGGCACGATGCTGGCCGAAGCGCGTGAATTCATCCAGCGCGCCTGGTGGGTCGTGACCTTCCCCGGCCTTGCCATCCTCATCACCGTGCTGGCCATCAACCTGATGGGTGACGGCCTGCGCGACGCCCTCGATCCCAAGCTGAAGAGGTCGTGATGTCGCTTCTCGAAATCAAAAACCTCACCGTCGAATTCCAGACGGCTTCCGGCCCCTTCCGGGCGGTGGATGGTGTGTCGCTCAAGGTCGACGAGGGCGAGGTTCTCGCCATCGTCGGCGAATCCGGTTCCGGCAAGTCCGTATCCATGCTTGCCGCCATGGGCCTCCTGCCCTGGACGGCGAAGGTGACGGCCGATGTGCTGACATTCAATGGCCGCGACATGCAGGCCATGTCCGATGCCGATCGCCGCAAGATCATCGGCAAGGACATCGCCATGATCTTCCAGGAGCCGATCGCCAGCCTCAATCCGTGCTTCACGGTCGGCTTCCAGATCGAGGAAGTGCTGCGCATCCACACGGATCTCGGTCGCAAGGCGCGGCGCGACCGGGCGATCGAACTCTTCCAGTCCGTCGGTATTCCTAACCCGGAAGAGCGCCTCGGCCATTTCCCGCACCAGATGTCGGGTGGCCAGTGCCAGCGCGTGATGATCGCGACCGCGCTCGCCTGCAACCCGAAGCTTCTGATCGCCGACGAGCCGACCACCGCGCTCGACGTGACGATCCAGAAGCAGATCCTGGACCTTCTCATGAAGCTCCAGGACGAGCACGGCATGGGCCTCATCATCATCACCCACGACATGGGCGTGGTGGCCGAGACCGCCGATCGCGTGATCGTGCAGTACAAGGGCCGGCAGATCGAGCAGGCGGACGTACTCTCCCTCTTCGCCGAACCCAAGAGCGTCTATACCAAGGCGCTGCTTGCCGCCCTGCCGGAAAACGCCACCGGCGGCCGTCTGCCGACGATCACTGAAAAGCTGACCGACGCCGAGATTTTTGCGGGAGCGATGCGATGACCCCGGTTCTCGAAGCAAAGAACCTCAAGCGCGACTACCATATTCCCGGTAGTTTCCTGAAACCCTCCAAGACCGTCCACGCCGTCAAGGGCGTGAGTTTCAAGGTTGAGCAGGGCAAGACGCTCGCCATCGTCGGTGAATCCGGCTGCGGCAAGTCCACGCTCGCCCGCATGGTCACGATGATCGACCCGATCACCGAAGGCGACATGCTGATCGACGGTCGCAAGGTCGACATCGCCAGCGAGCCGCTGACCGCCGAGATGCGCAGCAAGGTGCAGATCGTCTTCCAGAACCCCTATGGTTCGCTGAACCCGCGCAAGAAGATTGGCGATATCCTGACGGAACCGCTGGTCATCAACACGAAGGTGCCGGCGGACGAAAGGCGCGACCGCGCCATGGCCATGCTCAAAAAGGTGGGCCTGGAAGAGAAGCATTACGGGCGCTACCCGCACATGTTCTCCGGCGGCCAGCGCCAGCGCGTCGCGATCGCTCGCGCGCTGATGCTCAATCCGCGTCTTCTGGTGCTCGACGAGCCGGTTTCTGCACTCGACCTTTCGGTGCAGGCCCAGGTGCTGAACCTGCTCGCCGACCTGCAGGACGAGTTCCACCTGACCTATGTCTTCATCAGCCACGATCTCTCGGTCGTGCGCCACATCGCCGATGATGTGATGGTGATGTATTTCGGTGAGGCCGTGGAATATGGCAGCCGCGATCAGGTCTTCGACGACCCGCAGCACAGCTACACCAAGACCCTCTTTGCCGCGACGCCGCGCGTCGATGTGGACGCCATTCGCGCCCGCGTCGAACGCCGCAAGCGCGTCGCCTGAGGTTTGACGCGATGACGAACGCACGCGCGATCGTCGTCATGGGCGTTTCCGGTTGCGGCAAGACCTCGGTCGCCGAGGGCCTTGCCGCAACCCTTCCCGCCGCCTTCATCGAGGGTGACAGCCTGCATCCCGCCGAGAATGTCGAGAAAATGTCGAAGGGCATCCCGCTCGACGACGCGGACCGCTGGCCCTGGCTCGACATCATCGGTCGCGCCCTGTCCGATGCGCTTGCGCAGGATAAGAGCATCGTTATTTCCTGTTCGGCCCTGAAAAAGGTCTATCGCGATCATTTGCGCGCCGCCGCCGGCGGCAAGCTTTCTTTTGTGTTTCTCAAAGGCAGCCGCGAGCTGCTGCTCGGCCGCATGACTGCCCGGCGCGGCCACTTCATGCCGGCAAGCCTGCTCGACAGCCAGCTCGCGACGCTGGAGGATCCTTCGGATGAGCCTGGTGTGGTGACAGTCGATATCGATGCACCCATCGCGCAGATCGTCAATGCGGCACTTGACGGACTTGCTGCTACCAGGTGATCGGCGTCCGATTTTGCGCGTGACCACTGGCGCCTTGCCGTTCCTCCCCCTATAGACGATGGGCCTGTCGGCGATCGTCCGCAGGTTTCCCGAGAGATTTTCGACCTGACAGGAACGACACATGGACATCAAACGTTTTGAAACCGGCCCCCGCATGAGCGGTGCCGTCGTGCACAATGGCACCGTATATCTGGCCGGTCAGGTCGGTCAGGCCGGATCCGACGTTACCGAGCAGACCAAGCAGGCGCTCGCGGAAGTCGACCGTCTGCTGGCGCTGGCCGGCACGGACAAGACGCGTATTCTCTCCGCCCAGATCTGGCTCGCCGACATGGTGGATTTCCCGAAGATGAATGCTGTCTGGGACGCCTGGGTGCCGCAGGGCCACACGCCCGCCCGCGCCACCGGTGAATCCAAGCTGGCGACGCCGGATTACTTGGTTGAAGTCATCGTCGTTGCCGCGCTTTAAGCGCAGGCAAACGGCCGAAATGAAAAGGCCCGCTTGCGCGGGCCTTTTTGCGTCATGCGGACTTTGCGAGCCGCGCCTGTTCGTCGAAGAACAGCGCTTGACTGATCAGCGCCTTCACCATGTCGGGGTTGAACGGCTTGGTAACGAGGAAGGCCGGTTCCGGCTTCTCGCCGGTCAGCAGTCGCTCGGGGAAGGCAGTGATGAAGATCACCGGGATCGTGCTGTTCTTCAGGATATCGTTGACCGCATCGATACCCGAGGACCCATCGGCAAGCTGAATATCGGCGAGCACCATACGCGGCGCCGTGCGATGATAAAGTTCGACTGCCTCCGCATGGGTGCGCGCGATGCCGGTCACATTGTGGCCAAGGCCCTTGACCATGTCCTCGATGTCCATCGCGATTAGCGGCTCGTCCTCGATAATCATGATATCGGTCGCGACCTGGCTGGAAATGTCGCGCGAGGCTTCATCCAGCAATTCGGCGAAACGCTCCTCCGAAACGTCGAGAATGTCGGCAGCCTCGGCCATATCGAAACCTTCGACGGCGACCAGAAGGAAAGCCTTGCGCTCGGCCGGCGGCAGATTGGCGAGATTGGCTGCCGCCTGGCGCTCCCAGCCGAACGGCGAGGTGTTTTCCGGCAGCGTCACATCGAGGTTTTCGAAGAGCGTGCAATAGAGCCGGTAGAGCGCGATCCGGTCGGTGCGATCCCGAGGATAAATCGAAATGTCGGCGACAAGCGCCTCGAGCATGGCGGCCACATACGCGTCACCGGACGTCTGGGATCCCGTGACGGCACGGGAAAAACGCCGGAGATAGGCGAGATGCGGTGCGATACGGGTGGAAAGTGACATGAAGTTCTCCCTGAATATGTTCCGCATCGGAACCGTTTCCGCTAAAGTTCATTGTGCGGAAACCTATTGGTAGCATGCTAAGTCTGACTTGCTATTGGGAATCTTGGGCAAAAGGAAGATAGCGGGCGGCACGCAACGGAAACAAGACCATGATCGAGCCCAACAAAGACAAGAGACGTGGCGGCGGCAACACGCCCGCCAAGGCTGCCTTCGACCCGAATGGACCGGTCGGCCGTAAGCTGAAATCCTTTTACGACGTCATCGAAACCGAGCCTGTTCCCAATCGATTGCTCGATCTTTTGGAAAAGCTCGACGAGGCCGAACGGAAAGCCAACGGCGGTTCCTGAAAGCATCTTTCTTCCCTGTTCAAGACACGACGAAACGGGCCGCTAGGCCCGTTTCGTGTTTTCGTGCGATGCCGATTAGCGGCAACGAGCTTCGTAGCGGTGGCCACGGCGGTCGCGATAGACGCAGTAGCCGTCGCGGTCCGAGCGGGCGATGAGGTAACCCGCAGCCCCGCCGATCGCGGCACCCGCCAATGCGCCGCCGGCACGCCCGGTCACGGCGCCGCCTATGATGGCGCCCGACGCCGCGCCGATCGCGGTGCCGCGTTCGGTCTGGCTGCACGCAGTAAGCGTCACCGTGGATGCAACGAGGGTTAGCGCGATGATGGTGTTTTTCATGGTTCCGGCTCCTGGATGGCTCTTTTGATCAGATACGTCCCATAAGGACGAGAATGAGAAGGATGACGACGATCAGGCCCAGCCCGCCCGACGGGCCATAACCCCAGCCGCGGCTGTATCCCCAGTTCGGCAGCGCGCCGATAAGGAGAAGAATAAGAATGATGAGGAGAATGGTGCCGAGCATCTGCGCTTCCTTTCACGTCCGCTTCGCAATCGAGCGATGGCCCGACAACGGGCCAGCATCCGATTTGTTCCCGAAATTGTGACAGGCGCGTCATTTGCCGCTGGCGGAACCTTTTCGCGCTCCGCTCCATTTCCCGACCATCTTATGCATGCGCAAACCTGTGGCCAGGGCCCCGTAACTAGGGAGAGTGAAATGGAACACATCGCCGCATTCATGCTTCTCATCGGCTGCAACGCCGGTAGCCTTTCCTGTGAAGAGCTTCCCGCACCACAGGTCGCCTTTGAATCCATGGAAGAGTGCATGAGCGCTTTGCCGGTTGCACTTGGTGGTGCCGGTGCCAAGGGGCGCATCGTACATGGCCGCTGTGCAGCCATCGATCCAGCCTGGGTCGAAGAGGACATCGAAATTAGCTGGCGCATGAGCCGCGAAAAGGGCCTGGAAATCGATATCCGCGAGGTCGCGCCGCCGGCAGACGGCATGCTCGTCGCCGAAAACGCGCATCCGGCAGAGCTTGCCGCGCGGCTGCACTGACAATCCGGGAACCTTTCGGCACCTGTCGGATTTCCCTTATCGTCAACGCCAAGCTTTCAACGAACAGAAAGGACAGCGACATGAATTGGGACATCATCGAAGGCAAGTGGAACGAATACAGGGGCAAGGCCCAGGCTCAGTGGGGCAAGCTCACCGATGACGATCTCGACGTGATCAACGGTCGCCGGGTTGAGCTCTCGGGCAAGATTCAGCAGCGTTACGGCCTCGCCAAGGAGGAGGCCGAGCGGCAGATCGACGATTGGGAGCGCCGCCACTAGGCAGGTCGCTGACCGCATTGGTCTCCGTTCATTCCGCCGCGGCCGAAAGGCCGCGGCGGTATCGTTTTATGAAGAAGAAAAAGCGGTGACGATGTCTTTGTTTACAGCACGCGCATCGGAACCTTTTTCACAGCCGGCCGTTTCTGATGCGATATAAAGAAGGAGTTCCAAAATGCTCTACTATGCTGTTGTCTTCCTCGTCATTGCTCTCGTCGCCGGCCTGCTCGGCTTCGGTGGCATCGCTGGCGCCTCCGCCGGCATCGCGCAGATTCTGTTCTTCGTCTTCCTGGCGCTTCTGGTCCTGTCGCTCGTCGCAGGCCTGTTCCGCCGGGCGCGATAAGAACGGTTTCATCCTTTGAAGAAGGGCGGTGTCTCAAGGCGCCGCCCTTTTGCGATGCGCCGCGTAGTCTTGCGGGAGACATAGGCATTGGTTAATCAACCGTTGACTAGCCGAATCCCTGGAGCCCTCCCGATGAAATCCCTCGAACTCCTCGTCGAACGCATCATCCTGTCGAGCCGATGGATCCTCGTGGTCTTTTATCTCGGCCTCGTCGCTGCGCTCGCCGTCTACGCCGTGTCCTTCCTCTACAAGTTCATCAAGGTCGCCAAGAACGTCCTGATCTATGACGATGCCCAGATGATCCTCGCCATGCTTGGCCTGATCGACGCCGCGCTGGTCGCCAGCCTCATCCTCATGGTCATGATCGCCGGCTACGAGAATTTCGTCAGCCGCTTCGACGAGGCGGAGAAGGATGTCTCTTTCCTCGGCAAGCTCGATTCCGGCAGTCTGAAGATCAAGGTCGCTTCGTCCATCGTCGCGATCTCGTCGATCCACCTGCTGCAGGTCTTCCTCAATGTGCAGCAATATACCGACGGCCGCCTGATGTGGCTGACGCTGATGCACCTCGCCTTCGTCGTCTCGGCTGTGCTGCTCGGTTTCCTCGAGCAGATCATGGGCAAGCTCAAAGGTTGATCCATCGTGAAAGCGAAGAGGGGAGGGCGCCGCGGAGATTCGCCGGCGCCCTTTTTGTTTAAACCGGAGTCAAGCGAAAGATCGCCGGTGTCCCCGACATTCTCGTTATGCACCGGGCCGTTTTACGGTTTTTTCGGAAGAGGGGAGGGGGTGCGGTACGCATGTACCGCATGGCGGACGTTTCATGCGATGATTTCCCGGTGGAAAGGGTTGTTTTGGCTGGTCGCGCCTCGGGAAAATGGAAATGCAGATTTATTTTCAATAACTTACAACTTTTCTGCATTTTTATGAAATCGTCTGTTGACGGCCTGAAAGTGTGGGCCTATAACCCGGCCATCGAACGAGAGCGGCGGCGCTTCTGGCGGCCGACGAACTCGCTCTAAGGTTTCCTGATGGAGCTGGTGAGAATAGGGCCTGATTTGGT
>NZ_QWBU01000020.1 GCF_003432075.1 Shinella sp. WSJ-2
GCTCAGTAACGCCATGTCAATCACTCCACAGCCCTCGCTGAAAACTCGCGAGGGACGGTTGAAACATGGGTCAATTCTCAATGGAAATATCGGGCTATGCCGGGTCAGTTCTCAGTGGCAATCAACAAACAACTTCTTTAATCTCATCGGACATCTCGGCCCTCCAACGCTTGGCGTAATATGCAGTGAAACTGTATATTACGCTCTAGGCTACCTTCGGTGCTTTTGCAACCAGCCTCGATGCTTCCTGCCCACCAGTCTGTACCACGTCCCCAGAGCAAAAGTATCTTCGCTCGCGCAGGTCCTGCGACGATCCGCTTTCTGCGATGGGAACACATGGGGACACAGTGAAAGGCGGTTTGCGCTTCGGGTTAGAACCCGAGCTAACCATGAGAAGCTCGACACCGCGATCGGGGCATTTGAGAACCTTCGTCAGCAGATTTCGCGTCGCGATGGACCGGGTCTTGGATGATGTCTTCTGGCCACAGGATTGGTCTTGACGTCCGACCGCCGTCTCCGATTCGATCGCGCTGGACGCGAAAGATCTGGCTCCGGGGTCCGGCACCCTGTTTCCATGCGCATCGAAGACGCGCTGGCTGGAATTCCAAGGGCATAGACGGTCGAGACACGCCTTTTTCACACCGCGCTAGCGCTGGTGTGGGGTCGAGATTGCGATCATCCACCCGTCCTCTGCCACCGACAACCAAGTCAGAGGAGTAGTCGTCCGGCCGTACGCGCAATTCATCGACGCCGGCTTTCTGGCTATCCGCCGCAGCAATGGAGCGGACAATCAGCTCGCGAAACGCTTCATTGCTGGTTTCTGGGAGTATCACGAAGCGCTGCTCCGAGAAGCAATGACGTCGTGAAACATATTGCGCCGAGTTATTTCCCCGCAGGTGCAAAATCCGCAGGTACCAAATCCAGGGCTGAGAACACAGAGATTTGTAAAGTCACTCAGCGGTCCTTGAATGATCTGAGAATATCGATCAAACGCGGCGCCATCTCGCGGATTTCGGTCAGGTGAATGGCGCTCAGCTGCTCGAGGACGGCGTCTGCCTTTTGCGTCAGCGCCAGGGTCTGCCGTCGGCGGTCGGCAGGGTCGACTTGCCGGATCACGTAGCCGGCGGCCACAAGGCGGCCGACCAGTTCCGTCGAGGAATGCGGCGCGATCATCAGCCGCTCAGCAAGCTTGCCGACCGTCATCGCCTCCCCTCCGCCATGGCCCCGGATTGCCAACAGCGCCTGATGCTGCTGGGCCGGGAGCCCTTCCTGTTGGGCGGCCGACGTGCTGAAATCCATGAAACGGCGGAGCGTGTAGCGTAAATTGGAGAGCGCCTCGTAATCGGCATCGCTCAGCTTGTCTCTCGCCATTTTCCGCACTCCCGCATTCCGCAGCCGTCGCGATTTGGCAGCGGTTTATCCGCCTTAACGCACGAGAGAGCGGCCGACTAGGGCGATCTGCACCCTTCGCCGACTGGCATGTTGATTTATGTCGCATTACGATATATCTGCGGCTACCTCATATGACAGAAATGGACGATGCCATGCAGCAGACGAAGCCGCACCACCGGCCGCACGACTTTACCGGAGGCCTCGCCCGCCGCGAGGCCGGTGACTTCACGACCGACCGGCGCGTGCTGGCGCTGATCGGCATGGCCCTGATCGTCGGCACCGGCGGGGCGCTGGCGGCCAAGCTGCTGGTGAACCTGATCGCCCTCGTCACCAACCTCGTCTGGTTCGGCACGCTGAGCCTGGCGGCCTCCTCTCCGGCCGATGCGCCGCGCTCGCTGTGGATGGTCGCCACCCCGGTTATCGGTGGCCTCGTCATCGGCCTCATGGCGCGGTTCGGCTCGGAAAAAATCCGCGGCCACGGCATTCCCGAAGCCATCGAGGCAATCCTCATCGGTGGAAGCCGCATGTCGCCGAAAGTCGCCATTCTGAAGCCCCTGTCCTCGGCGATTTCCATCGGCACCGGCGGGCCGTTCGGCGCGGAAGGGCCGATCATCATGACCGGCGGAGCCATTGGATCGCTCTTTGCCCAGTTCTTCCACCTGAGCGCTGCCGAGCGCAAGACGCTGCTCGTGGCCGGGGCCGCCGCCGGCATGACCGCGATCTTCGGCTCGCCGATCGCCGCCGTGACGCTTGCCGTCGAACTGCTGCTGTTCGAATGGAAGCCGCGCAGCTTCATCCCCGTCGCCCTTGCCGCCTGTGTTTCGGCTTGCTGGCGTCCCTTTCTGTTCGAGGCGGGTGCACTCTTTCCAAAACAGTTCCACATGGACCTGCCCTGGTGGGGTATCGGCCTCTGCGCCGTCATAGGCATCATCGCCGGCCTGCAATCCGGTCTGCTCACCACGCTGCTCTATCGCATCGAGGACGCCTTCGAGGCCTTGCCGATCCACTGGATGTGGTGCCCGGCGATCGGCGGCCTTGCCGTCGGGCTGGGCGGCCTGATCGAGCCGCGCGCGCTCGGCGTCGGTTACGACATCATCGACGGCCTGCTGAACAACAGCATGCTGCCGCAGGCCGTGCTGATAATCCTGCTGGTGAAGGCTGCGATCTGGTTGATCTCGCTGTCATCTGGCACATCGGGCGGCGTGCTTGCGCCGCTGCTCATTCTCGGCGGCGCGCTCGGCTGGCTGGTCGGCCTCGTTTTTCCCGGCGACCCCGGTTTCTGGGCCCTCATCGGCATGGCCGCGATGATGGGTGGCACGATGCGCGCGCCGCTGACCGGCACCTTCTTTGCCGTGGAACTCACTGGGGACGTTTCGACCCTGCTGCCGCTGCTCGCTGCGACCATTTCCGCCTATGCGGTGACGGTACTTCTCCTGCGCCGGTCGATCCTGACGGAGAAGATCGCCCGGCGCGGCCAGCACATCACCCGCGAATACGGCATCGATCCCTTCGAATATACCCGCGCCTGCGACATCATGATCGCAACGGTAGACACGCTTCCCGCCGAGATGCGCGTCGGCGATGCCTCCGCCTTCTTCGCCACCACCGAACGGACGCACCGCATCTATCCCGTCATCGACGGATCAGGCTGCTTGAAGGGGGTCGTCTCGCGCGGCGATGCCCTGCGCTGGCAACAGGACCCGGCACTCGCCGATCAAAGCCTCGATGAGCGTGTCTCCGACACCTCGGTGCCTGTCGCTCATCCGGAAGACACGATCGGCTATGTCGCCGACCTCATGCTCGCCACCGATGTCGGTCGCATCCCCGTCGTCGATCCTGAAACGGGCCGCCTGCTCGGCCTCGTCGCACGCAAGGACCTTCTGCGGCTTCGTCACGCGGCCAATGCCAGCGAGAATGAGCGTAAACCCTATCTCGGGGCTGGAAAGGCAAGCAGATGAAGCAGATGTGATCCCTTTCGGCTAAAGCTGAGCCGTACCGGCTTTGAAGATCGCATCGACACGCGCGATCCACGAGCAGGCATGATCGAACAGGAGCGCAAAATCGTAACGCCACTCCAGAAGGCGCAACTGCCATGTCCTATCGTCGAAAGCTGAGAAACGGTCATCGAGCTTCTGTTTTAAAGCGAGGAGTTCCCCAATTGCGGCGTAGCGGCTTCCTGGTCCGCCGTATGAGACGAAGCGGCCTGGAGTTGTTGATCCAGTTCGAGAAGTTCGACTTTCAACTTTGCGAAATCTGGAGACATCGCGTCAGTCCTCAATTACGCCTGGATAAATTATATCACATAACGATATAATCTCAGGATCGTTCGTGAAATTCTTGTTGCATAGACGGCGAGACATTGAGCTTCATGCTACGATACACGGACGGCAGAGCGGCTTTCACCGAGCGGCATGGCCGCAGGTGTTCTCAAGATGGAGTGGTGCGACCGCTGCAGGCCGGCAATCAAACAGTGAATCCTACCCTGCGTGGCGGGGAAAGGAAGAGATCACATTTGAAACGCTTGAGCGACTGGCCGACTGATCGGCAAACCTAAGCCTACGCCACTCGACACGGCATCGTTGCCCCTGAAGAATGGAGTGAGAATGGTATCGCTATGCTCTGCTGCGATGCTACGGACTTTACCCTCGATATGGGGCTCATAAGTCGCACCTCGCTTCGAACTTGAAGCGAGCACTTCCAGCGGCATCATTAGGGTAACGTCGGAACTGCGGCACTCACCACAATATAGTATCTAGGGCTCCAAGCCCGCGCACCGGGCTGTGTTTCGAATGTGGGTTTCCATTTGCAACCGAGCGCCCACCGGATCGTTTGCGCTCAGCGCCGCGATTATGCGGCGATGCTCTGCAATGGATTCACGCATGCGAGCGGGATCAGTTATAGGAATGGGTTGTCGTTGCGTCGCTGTCAACTGATCGCGTACCGTCTGGTAGAGTGCACGCAGCATGGCGTTGCTGCAGGCCGATGCGATGATCGCATGGAATTCCAGGTCGGCTTCGACGTTGGCCAATAGATCCTGCTGCGCCCAGCCTTGCTCCATCTGCTGGGTCATTTTTTCCATCTGATCCAGTTGATTTGCCATCAGCCGCCCTGCTGCAAGACTAGCCATCTGCCCTTCCAACATGATCCGGGTCTGGAACACGTCGAAAACCGAATAGCTGTCGGAGTAACGCCAGGGCCCCATGTGATTGGAAGCGGACGGCGGACCACCGGAGACGAATGTTCCCCGTCCCGCCTCGGTCTTCAGCAAACCAAGGGTTTCGAGCGTCAGCAAAGCCTCCCGCAGCGAGGCACGACTGATACCGAATTTTTGCGAGAATTCACGCTGCGAGGGAATTTTCTCTCCCGGCTTGAGGCTGCCGCCCTGAATCATACTCTGGATTTCGCGGGCGACGGATTGGGGCAGCAGGGTCTTGTTTAGCATTGTACGTCTTCCATCTCCCCTGCGATACTCCCGTCCCTGGTCGTCGGAAGGACAATCTCGCATCAAGTCTATTTTATCCAGACCGTCCCTTGCAATTGCCAAACAGGCGTGCTTCCTTGGTCCTACTGGTCTGACCAGTTAGACCAAGCGTAGCCGTTTCATTGCCAAAAAATCAAGGGGAACCTATGAAAGCGCTTACACTCTTTACTTCGACGACCGCCTCCGCTCTGCTTGCCGCGGCAGCGTTCATCACCCCCGCCATAGCCGCCGACCTTACCGTCGGCGCCAATATCGGCAACGTTCCGTGGGAATTCCAGAATGCGTCAGGCGAAACCGTCGGTTTCGAAATTGACCTGATAAACGAGGTCGGCAAGCGGCTGGGCAAGTCGGTTGAGTTCGTCAACGTCCCGTTCAATGGCCTGTTTTCGGCCGTCCAATCCGGCCGCATCAATATGGCGGTATCGTCCATCACTATCACCGACAAACGGCTGCAGTCCGTAACCTTCGCGCAGCCCTACTACGACAGCGACCAGTCCTTGACGGTGACGGCAGCCAGCGGGATTACAGGGCTTTCGGGCATGGAAGGCAAGGTCGTGGGTGTCGACACCGGCTCGACGGGCGACATGTGGGCCACCAACAACGGTTCGCAATACAAGTTCGGCGAAATCCGCAAGTTTGAAGGCCTGTCGCCCGCCATGCTCGACCTCGTTGCCGGTCGCATCGACGGCTACATCAGCGATATCCCAGCGCTGCTCTACTACGTCAAGGATAAGCCGGACCTCAAGGTAGTCGAACGTATCCCTACCGGCGAGAAATATTCGGTCATGTTCAACAAAGACGACCCGCTGGCCAAGGAGGTCAACGACGTGATCTCGACGCTGAAGAAGGAAGGTTTCGTCGCCAAGCTGCATGAAACCTGGTTCGGCGCCAAGGCCGAGGACACCACCTCGACTGTCATGGTGATGGACATGCCGGTCGGCAAGTAAGCCACGCCTCCTCGTGACGGCGGCACGCTGGTGTCGTCGTCAACTCCACAGCGACAGCCGGTGGCTCCATGAATCTGGTCAATACCTTCTTCAATATTCCCATCCTGATCGACACATTCCCGCTTCTGCTATCGGGATTGCTCGTCACACTGGAGATTGGCGTCACCAGCATTGTTGCCGGTCTCGCCGGCGGATTGTTCCTCGCTCTGGTCAGGCTTTATGGACCGGGCCCGGTGCCATTCCTCTCCAAGATCTACATCGACATCTTCCGCTCGATCCCGCTTCTGGTGCTGTTGATCATCGTATACTACGCCCTGCCCTTTGTCGGCATCCGTTTCTCGCCCTTCGTCTCCGCAGTCGTTGCGCTCACGCTTGTCTCTGCCGCATACACCGCGGAAATTTTCCGCGCGGGTATCGAGGCCATCCCACACGGGCAGTTCGAAGCTTCGCAGGCGCTGGGGCTCTCTGGCCGCCACATGATGGTCGACGTCATCCTGCCCCAGGCGATCAAGATCGTCATTCCGCCGTTGACGAACAATTGCATCAACGTCCTGAAGGATACGGCCCTAGCCTCCGTCGTCGCCATGCCCGATCTCCTTAAGCAGGCGACCCAGGCGCAGGCGCTGGCTGCCAACCCCACGCCCCTGATCGGCGCGGCGCTGATCTATGTCGCCTTGCTCTGGCCGCTGGTCGCCATCGTCGCGCGACTGGAAAAACGTTTCGGCAAGGACAAACGCCCATGACCCCCCTCATCAAGATCAGCAATCTAAAAAAAGCCTACGGCGCTTTCACTGTCCTGCACGGCATCGATCTCGATATATCGGAGGGCGAAGTTGTCTGCGTCATTGGTCCCTCCGGGTCTGGAAAATCAACGCTGATACGCTGCATCAACCGCCTGGAGGCTTTTTCCGACGAGAGCAGTATCATCGTGGACGGCGTTACCGTCGGCCCTGGCAAAGCGCTGGCGAAGGTGCGTGCCGAAGTCGGCATGGTTTTTCAGTCATTCAATCTCTTCCCACATCTGACCGTGCTGAAGAACGTTATGCTGGCACCAATGCGGGTGCGCGGTGCAAAACCGGCGGAAGCTGAGCGCAAGGCCCGAGACCTGCTAACCCGGGTCGGGATCGCGACACAGGCCGAAAAGTATCCGGGCAAGCTTTCCGGCGGCCAGCAACAGCGCGTCGCAATCGCCCGCGCATTGGCGATGGAACCCAAGGTCATGCTTTTTGATGAGCCGACCTCCGCACTCGATCCGGAAATGGTCGGTGAGGTGCTGGACGTGATGAAGACCCTCGCCGGCACCGGCGTGACCATGGTCGTCGTCACCCACGAAATGGGTTTTGCCCGCCAGGTGGCCGATCGGGTCATCTTCATGGACGGCGGCCGCATCGTCGAGCAGGGCACGCCCTCCGAAATCTTCGACAATCCCAGAGAAGACCGGACGCGCAGCTTCCTGCGCTCGGTTCTCGATCACTGAATACAAATTGGGTCTGGAGGACCATATGCCGAACCAAAATACATCCGCAAAAGCGGCACTCGACCTCGATTTCGTCCGCAGCCAGTTTCCCGGCCTGTCCCATGGCTGGACATTTTTCGACAATGCCGGCGGGTCACAGATCCTGAAGCGGGCGGTTGAACGGATCAATACCTTCCTCTATGACAAGAATGTCCAGATCGGCGGAAGCTACGAGGTTTCGCAGGCAGCCGCAAAGGCACTCTACGAGGCCCGCACCGCGGCCATGCATCTCGTAAACGCGTCACGGCCGGAAGAAATCGTCTTTGGCAACTCGACGACGGCACTCTTGCAGAACCTCGCCCGCGCGATGGTGAGCCAGCTTGCACGGGGCGACGAGATTATCATTACGATCGCCGATCATGAATCGAACATCGGTCCGTGGGACAGGCTGCGTGACGCCGGCATCGTCATCAAGACGTGGCCGCTCAACAAGGACACGTACACGCTAGACCTTGTCGACCTTGAACCGCTGATGTCGGTCCGCACCAAGCTCGTCTGCGTCACCCACGTTTCCAATATTCTCGGTTCGATCAATCCGGTGCGCGAAATCGCGGATTTCGTTCACGCACGGGGCGCACGCATCTGTGTAGATGCCGTCGCCTATGCGCCGCATCGCGTGGTGGACGTTCAGGCCTTCGACGTCGATTACTACGTCTTCAGCCTCTACAAGACCTACGGTCCGCACTATGCGCTGATGTACGGCAAGTATGACCATCTGCTGGAACTGGATACGCTCTATCACTATTTCTACGGCAAGGACAAAGTGCCGGGCAAACTGGAACCCGGCAATCCGAACTACGAACTTGCCTACGCCACCTGCGGCATTGTCGACTACCTTACCGAAATCGGGGAAATGGCCGGCGAAACCGGTTCCACCCGCGAGAAGATCGTTGCGGCTTATGGTGCGATCACGGCGCAGGAAAACGAACTTGTCGATCGACTGCTAACCTATCTGCGTGGCCGCAATGACTGCCGTATTATCGGTCATAGCGCCAACCGTGACGGCACGCGCATTCCGACGGTCAGCTTTGTCTTCGACGGCCGGGATTCTGCGGAAATCTGCAAGGCAATGGACGTACACCGGATCGCAATCCGGTTCGGCGATTTTCACTCGCGCCGCCTGGCGGAGTACCTCGATCTCACCGAGAACAATGGCATGGTCCGGGTCTCGATGGTTCACTACAACACGATCGATGAAATCGACCGGATGACGAAGGCGCTGGATACGATCCTCGCATCGTCCGCCGGCTCCGCGACTGCCGCCTGAGAACCGGAAGAGCGCAGCATGTCCTTCGATACGATCATCCGGAACGGCACCGTCGTTACCGCCAGCGATACCTTCCGATGCGATGTCGGCATTCGCAATGGCCGCATCACCGCAATGGCCGATAACCTTAGTGATGCGGACGAGATCATCGATGCCAGTGGCCTCTATGTGATGCCTGGTGGTATCGACAGCCATGTGCACTTAGCGCAGCCATCCGGCGACGGGATCGTCATGGCCGACGATTTCGCGAGCGGCACGCTCTCGGCAGCCTTTGGCGGAAATACGACGGTCATGCCATTCTGCCTGCAGGAAAAAGGATCAACGCTGCGGGAGGCGCTCAAGGCGTATCACGCAAAAGCGGAGGGCGAGTGCTACGTCGATGTCAGCTTCCATATCATCGTCACCGACCCGACGAGTCATGTACTCGGGCAGGAACTGCCAGCCCTCGTGGAGGATGGATACACGTCGATCAAGGTTTTCATGACCTACGAGAACCTTCGTCTGCGCGACGATGAAATCCTGGCGACCCTGGACAGTGCCAGGACATCCGGCGCGTTGGTCATGGTCCATTGCGAAAACGAGGACGCAATCCGATTCCTGATCGGCCGTCACGAAGCGAATGGCGAGTTTGCTGCAAAATATCATGCGACAAGCCGCCCGGTCGCCGCCGAGCGGGAGGCGACGCATCGTGCTCTCTCCCTGGCGGAGATCGTCGATACGCCGATCGTCATCGTCCATGTATCGAACCGGCAGGCGATGGAGGAAATCCAACGCGCGAGGGCACGCGGTAGCAAGGTGGCGGGTGAGACCTGCCCGCAATACCTTATGCTCACGGCTGACGACCTCGATGCCACGGAATTGGAGGGCGCGAAATTCGTCTGCTCGCCACCGCCACGCGACGAGGAAAGCCAGATTGCCTGCTGGGAGGGCCTGCAAAACGGGACGTTCGATCTATTCTCATCCGACCACTGCCCCTTTCGCTACGATGATGACTCGGGCAAGCTCAATGAAAAGGGCAAGCGAAACTTCCGATGGATCCCCAACGGCATTCCCGGCGTGGAAACGCGGCTGCCGATCCTGTTTTCGGAAGGCGTCAACAAGGGGCGCATCGATCTCAACCGGTTCGTCGCCTTGTCTTCCACCAATCATGCCAAGCTGTATGGCCTCTATCCACGCAAGGGCACGGTCGCGATCGGCTCCGATGCAGATATTGCGCTGTGGGACCCGAAAAAATCGGTCGTCATCACGAACGAGATCCTTCACCACGGCGCTGACTACACACCCTATGAAGGACTTGCGATTACCGGTTGGCCGGTGCGCGTGATGGTCCGCGGAAAGACGGTGATCGACGGAGACGCCCTCGTCGCACAGAAGGGTCTGGGCGATTACTTGGCACGAGCACGTTCACCGTTGTCTAACTGATAATTCACAACACTGGCTCCGGTCCGGGAGGTTTATGGTTTGCGAGAAGTCCTATACCCGTCCATATCTTCAGTGCTTCTCGCTCTTGAACTTAGTCGAACCGTCCGCCCAGACCCTTTGCGAAGGAGTTGAAGGCGCTTCAAAGACTTGGTCTGGCGAGAGTGTTCAGGGTCGGGCGGCAGCGTGACTGTCCGTTGATGTCGCGAAACCTAGCATCAGCGGACTTTGTCGCTCCCCCGACCAGTCCGGGTACAGGCGCCGAGTTCAGTCTCCCAAGCACGCTCCACGTCGCGCCCACAGACGGTCCGATACTTCGTCAGCTTCTGCGGCGAACGCATCCGCTGCAGACAGCCCAACACAATCACCGAATGCTAAACGGAAAATATTTTGCGTTAATGGTGTCGTAGATGTCGTTGGACTGTATCGTCTCGAGCGCGGCATTGAACTTGGCGAGCAACTGTCTGTCGGAAGGCCGCAACGCGATGCCGGCTCCATCGCCGAAATATTCGGCGTCCTTGATATCGCCGCCCAGGAACTCGCAGCAGCTTCCCGCCCGAGTATTGGCCAGCCAGTCATAGACCGCAAGCTTGTCTTCCATGATGATGTCGACATCTCCGTCGGCCAAGCCTTTGTACAGGTCTGGCGAAGCCTTAAACACCGTCTTTGAGACATCCCCATAAAACTTCTGGGCATACGCCTCCTGGGAGGTGCCGGAAGTGACGCCGAGCTTCAGGTCCTTGAGGTCATCCGGCGCGGTCCCTGCAATGCCGGCTCCCTTACGGGAGATGAAAATTGATGGGCTGTCGTAGTATTTCTGGGTGAACGAGACCTTCTCGCGCCGCTCGGCGCTCATCGACATTGACGAGATGATGGCATCGTAGCGTTTGTCCAGAAGGCTGGGGATCATCGTCGTCCATTCCTGGATGACGAACTCGCATTTCAGCTTTGCCGTCTCACAGAGTGCCTTGGCGATCTCGACGTCGAAGCCCTGGAGCTGGTTTGCCGAGTCCAGATAGTTGAAAGGCGGGAATGCGCCCTCGACGGCGATCCGGATCGTATCGTTCTCGGAGGCCGAGATGGCCCTGGGCTGGCTGAAGGAGGCAATGGAGACCATGCAGGCCAGCGCCAGAATTTTCCGTCTGTCAAGAGAGTTCAATCGCAGCATGTCGGCCCTTCATGTGGAAGACGCTCCAGCAGAGACGCGTCTGGCGGCTGTTGCACACCACTACTCAACAACAAAAAGATTAAAGAGCTGGACGTGTTGAGCGCGCAATTTTGCAACAGTTTGGAAAGCCTTTCGTAAACAATCAGGTGCAGGATCGGGATGATTTTCGGAGACGATTGTGTGTCGGGCCAAGCAGCAACCAGGAGAACGGCTGACAAACGTCCCGGGATAACCTCAGGCTCGATATTGCTGCTGCTTGCCATCAGTGGATTAGCAATTCTCGGGCTGGTTTTTCTGGCAGCGATCTGGGCCGGCTCCGAGAGTGATGCCGCCGCCCTTGATCGACAGCGCCACCTCGTTAACGACCGGCTCGAAGACCAGGTAAAACGGGTGTCGCAGGAGATCCAGATGATCGGCGCAGGCTACGCGTCGTTCCTTGCGGCAGACCCTGCTGTTCTCGAAGAGAAAATCATCGGTCCAAACCGCGGCAGCGGCGCGTCATCCGCCGAGACCTTCGGCAAGATCGCGACGACAGCGTTTGGCTATAACGCCGCTTTCCTGGTCACGTCGTCAGGGGAGCTTGCGCTAAATGCAGACGCGGAAACGGCGCGGCGCTTCAAGTGGGTGCGCCCCCTGCTCCAGCCTCTAATCCACGACCTGGAAACCGATCAGCCGCAGCCATCGACATCGGCTGCGAAACCGAGCCGGGTACAGCTAATGCGGCTTGAAGGCCGTCCTTCGGTTGCTGGCGTCGTGTCGATAAAGGGCGCTTCACCAGCCGGTGCCCATGAGCACGGTCAGGGCGCCCAGTTCTATCTCGTCGTCTTCCGCTTCCTTGACGGCGCCACTCTCGACACGATCAGCCGTGAGCAAGGGCTGGCAGGCGCGCGCTATGCCCGCACCGCTGACCAGGAGCACAACGAGGTTGCCTTCCAGATCGCGGCGACAGGATCCGGCGAACCGATCGGGTTTATCATCTGGGAGCCGGATCTTCCTGGCTCGCGGGTGATCGGCCGTCTCGTTCCGGTGCTCTCCATTGCCGGGCTCATCATTGCCGGCCTGTTCTTTGCGCTAATGGGACGATTGCGCAAAAGCCTGAGGGAACTCAGCGCCAGCGAGCACCATGCGCGGCATCTGTCGGTGCACGACGTTCTGACCGGTCTTCCTAATCGAGCACTGTTTGCAGTCCATCTTGTGCAATGCCTCCCGGATCTTGCGCCGCTTCGTAGACGCGCCGTGATCGCATTGATCGATCTCGACAAGTTCAAGGAGGTCAACGACAGCTACGGGCATGCCGCCGGCGACGAGCTCCTGCGTGCAGCTGTCGGTCGAATGAGCGCGCTGATCAAGCCCGGCGATACTCTCTCAAGGTTCGGCGGCGACGAATTTGCCCTTCTTCTTCCTGACCTCGACGAGGCAGATAATGTCTATCTGGCGATCTGTAACGGCATCATCGACGAGTTGAGCAAGCCATTTCAGCTCAACACCGGCGATGCCGCCGTTCGCATCGGATGTTCAATTGGTATCGTTGTCATCCAGGATGCGTCCCATCCAACCAACGAGCTCCTGCGACGCGCCGACGTTGCGCTTTATGAGGCCAAGTCCAGCGGGCGGGGGCGGCTGGTCGAGTATGATCCTTGCCTGGACCATCGGGTCGAGGCCCGGGAAAATCTTAAAAATGATCTTCGCCTGCTCCTGGAACAGACCGGCGAGGATCCCGGCCTCCAAGTGCGTCCGTCTGCGGCCCATGTCGGCCGGCTGGAGGTATATTATCAGGGCGTCTATCATGGCGATGGCAGCGGACGCCTTTCAGGCGCCGAAGCGCTGGTGCGCTGGCATCACCCGACGCTGGGTCTATTGTCGCCGGACAAATTCATTCCGATCGCCGAAGAAAGCGGCGTGATCCTCCGGCTCGGCGAATGGGTCCTTCGCGACGCGGCGCAGTCGGCCGCAAGCTGGCCGGCCGCGCTGTCGCTTTCGGTCAACGTGTCCCCGTCGCAGATCCGTCATCGCGGCTTCGAAAGCCATGTCCTGTCAATCCTGTCGGAGGCCGGCCTGCGGCCTTCGCGGCTTGAGCTGGAACTCACGGAGGCCGCCTTGTTCGACATTGACGAAAGAGGCCAGGCGACCCTCGGCGTGCTCCGGTCGCATGGAATTCGGATTGCGCTCGATGACTTCGGCACCGGCTTCTCCTCTCTCAGCCATCTCATTCAGTTCAACATCGACCGCATCAAGATCGACCGATCTTTCGTGAGCCTGCTCGGCACCAAAGCCGAGGGTGCAGCCATCGTATCCGCCATTCTCGGACTTAGCCGCACCCTCGGCAAGGCCACTACGGCCGAAGGAATAGAGACTGAGGGCCAGAAAGACTTCCTGGTCGCTGCGGGATGCAGCGATCTGCAGGGCTACCTGCTCTCCCGTCCCGTACCCTTGAGCGAATTTCGGAAAAAGATTGACGGCGTTCAAGTCGCTGAGGACCGCGCTACGATGAACGTCGCCGCGCAAACAGTAAGCGCTTGAGCGCCGAAGGCAAGTGGGGACTTACCGTCCACCAGTGACAGCCCAGTTTCGAGACGGAAGCTCCTCTTCGGCGGCGGCCGTCAGTTCGAGATAGTTCCGGTTCAATCGCGGTCAATCAAAACCACTGCCACGCCATCCGAAAGCAGGCGTAGGCACCAATGCCAATGACCAATAGCAAAGCAATCTTACGAGCCATGACGCGCTACCGCTGGGGTGTCCGTCGTCGAATGATCTGAGACTTTTGGGACTTCCGAAGATTGGAGTTTCCGGCTCGGTTTGCGGGTTGATTTAAGCTGCTTTGGCGTGGTGGTTCAAGCGACGCTGTCTGATGGTGTCTCGTTTGATCCTTTCGCGTTCGAGCAGGATGGTCTGGCCGCGCCCGAAGTAGACGTCAGCCGGGGTGAGATTGTCGAGGCTCTCGTGGTATCGGCGATGGTTGTAATGGTCGACGAAGGCCGCGATCTGGGCTTCGAGGTCTTCCCGGAAGAAGTAGTTTTCGAGCAGGATGCGGTTCTTCAGCGTCTGGTGCCAGCGTTCGATCTTGCCCTGCGTTTGCGGATGGCCGGGAGCGCCATGGACCTGCTCGATCTTGTATTTTTCCAGCCATTCGCCGAGATCGGAGGCGACGTAAGACGGACCGTTGTCGGACAGAAGGCGGGGCCGGTGTTCGACCTTGACGCGGTAGCAGCCCGACGCGGCAAGGGCCAGGTCGAGTGTGTCGGTGACGTCGTCCACCTTCATGGTCGTGCACAGCTTCCAAGCGACGATGTAGCGTGAGAAGTCGTCGAGCACGGTAGACAGATAGAACCAGCCCCAGCCGATGACCTTCAGATAGGTGAAGTCGGTCTGCCACATCTCGTTCGGGCGGGTGGTCTTGTCCTTGAATTCGTCGCTGGCCTTGATGACGATGTAGGCTGGCGACGTGATCAGGTCATGCGTCTTGAGCAGGCGATAGACCGAAGCCTCTGACACGAAATAGCTTTCCGTGTCGGTGAACTTCACCGCCAGCTCGCGCGGCGACAGATCGGCATGGTCCAGCGCCATGGTGATGATGCGGTCCCGGATGTCATCGGGAATGCGATTCCAGACCCGTGACGGTGCGGACGTCCGGTCCTCCAGGCCTTCGACGCCGTGGGTCAGGAACCGGTCATACCAACGGTAGAAGGTCGGCCGTGGAATGCCCAGCTTGTCGAGGGTCTGCCTGGCGGGCAGATGCGACTGCTCGACGAGCCGGATGATCTCAAGCTTCTCGGCGGCGGGATATCTCATTCTTCGTCGCCCCCATCCCCGATCATGCTTTTTTTGAGCATGCGGTTTTCCAGGGTGAGATCGGCCAGCGCCTCCTTTCAGGTCGCGGCTCTCCCGGCGCAGTGCCTTCACCTCGTCGCTGGTCGCCGAGCGGGCGGTGTCCCCTGCGAGCCGCTTCTTGCCCGCTTCGAGAAATTCCTTCGACCAGCTATAGTAGAGGCTCTCGGCGATCCCCTCGCGGCGGCAGATCGCGGCAATGCTGTCCTCACCGCGCAGACCGTCCAGCACGATGCGGATTTTATCCTCTGCCGAGTGGTGCTTGCGCGTGGCGCGGCGGATGTCCTTGATGACCTGTTCGGCCGCCGGCTTCTGCGGCCCGGATTTTTGTCTCATCTTCGCTTCCTTTGAATGAGCTACGATGAGCCGAAAATCCTCTCTTCTCGATTAAGCCACTTCTGTCTCAAAGGCGCTGATCCGGAACAAGCTCTCGACAGCCTCCTTAAGCAGCCCTTCAGACAGGTTTGGGTTGGTTGATAGCCGCGGGCCTGATCGGCTTCGTCGTTTGGCGTCTTGCCCAGTCGATCGGCAATGCCGACAACCATAACCATGACGCGAAGGGGACGGCGATCAGGATCAGCCTGTTGGGAAGCGCGCTCGCCTATATCGGTCTCACCTATTATGCGATCGACCGTGTCGCCGGTCTTGGCGGCGAGAGTGACGGGGGCGGCGAAAAGGGGCTGGCCGAATGGATCATGTCTCAACCCGCGGGACAGTGGCTTGCCAGCGCCATTGGGATCGGCTTTATTATCGGTGGCATCGTGACGATCGCCAAGGGCGTGTTGCGAGTCTACGAGAAGTACCTCTCGCCAAAGGCGCGCGACAGCAAGCCGATCATGTTCGCATGCGTATATGGCCTCGCGGCTCGAGGCGTTTTGTTTGTCATCGTCGGGGGCTTCTTCTGCTATGCGGCCTTCATGGTGTCGCCCGAACAGGCCGGAAGTCTCGCGGATGCACTAAACTCGCTTCATGGTCTGCCGTTCGGTGGCGTTCTCTATACGACGGTAGCAATCGGGCTGGCATCCTTCGGGGCCTATAATCTGATCCAAGCGCGCTACCGTATAGTACGAGAACCGTCTGTGACGCGCGAAATCAATAATGCCGCGAAGATATGAGCTCTTGATGGGAATCGAACCGTCGACCCGCAAATTCCCCAAGCTAGTTCGCCGCCTGCGTTCAACATCAGGTCCGATTGACGCTTGCAGAAGAGTACGGCTGCAGCTACATTACTGGATATATATCCGGAGGATCTGATGTCTAGCTCTCAGACACGTGCAATTCAAAATTATAGGAGCCGCTTGGGCGACCGCGGCCTTGCTCGCTTCGAGGTGCTCGGGCGGGATAGCGATCGGAGCCTTATCAGATCACTGGCACGCAGGTTAGCAGAAGATGGCCCGGAAGCAGCCAGTTTGCGTGCTGTTGTAAGCGAAACACTTGCCGGAGAGCCGCCTAAAAGAGGTGGTATCCTTGCAGCTCTCCGCAGATCGCCCCTCGTTGGAGCAGAACTCGAAATCTCACGTTCACGCGAAGAAGGTCGAGAGATCGATTTATAATGCGTTATCTGCTCGACACGAACATTCTCAGCAATATTACAAAGCCCGAACCGTCAGAATCGCTATTAAAGTGGATGGCCGAGCAAGCTGACGCTGACTTATTTATCGCATCGCTCACCATCGCTGAAATTCACCGCGGAATTCTGGAGAAGCCGGCGGGCAAGAAGCGTTTCGCTCTCGAAGCGTGGTTTGCCGGTAGTGAGGGGCCACGCGCACTATTTGCGGGCCGCATACTTTCATTCGATGAGAAGGCAGCGCTCATCTGGGGCGAGTTAATGGCACAAGGAAAGGCGGCGGGCCGTCCAAGAAGTGCATTGGACACGATTGTCGCGGCCATTGCCCAGGCCAATAGCTGTATTGTTGTGACCGACAATGAGCGGGATTTTCACGGGGTAGAAATAATCAACCCCCTCCGGCAAACCGCAATCTAAAACGGCCGGCAGTTTTTAAGCTCTTGAACGGATATGAACCAAAAACCCCTACTTTAACCAACGCAGACCCTAAAATGTCATTGAGCCATGTGCGCTTGCAACTGCCTTGCGCAGATCCCCGATGGCATCACTCGATGCCGCGGGCAGCTCCTGGCCCTCGAGATCCTTTGGCATCTTCCAGCCTGGTTCGACGCCCTCCATATTCGGCAGTTCATGGGCAATGCCCTTGTGGCAGTCGATACAGGTCGCCTTGCCCGGCAGGAGATACTTCGAGTGGATGTCGGCGGCCCGTTGCGTCTGCTTGGTGAAGTCCATCGCCGCGGCGGAATGGCAATTGCGGCATTCAAGGCTGTCATTCGCCTTCAGGCGCGCCCATTCGTGCTTGGCCAGCTCCAACCGCTTGTCGAGGAATTTTTCACGGGTGTTGATCGTGCCGAAGATCTTGCCCCAGACCTCCTTCGAGGCCTGCATCTTGCGGGCGATCTTGTCGGTCCACTGGTGCGGCACATGGCAATCCGGGCAGGAGGCGCGCACGCCGGAGCGATTGGTGAAATGCACCGTATTGGTCAGCTCCTGATAAACGTTGTCTTTCATCTCGTGACAGGAGGTGCAGAATTTTTCCGTATTGGTCAGTTCCAGCGCCGTGTTGAACGCGCCCCAGAACATCACGCCGCCGACGAAGCCGCCGAGCGTCAGGAAGGCGAGGCTGAGCGTTGCCGCCGGCGTCGTCAGAATAGTCCAGACCCAGAGCAGGATTGCCTTGATGCTCGCCATCATCATTCGCTTCCCGCACCGGTGACGCCGAGCTCGCTCATGTCCTTGAACGTGTTGCCGACAAGCGGCTTCTTGTCCGCCTGCGGCACATGGCAGGCGGTGCAGAAGTAGCGCCGCGGCGAGACGTCGGCGAGCATCTGGCCTTCACGGGTCATGTAGTGGGTGACGCTGATCATCGGCGCACCGGCATCCTGCGAGAACTCTCGCTTGTGACAGGACAGGCAGCGGTTGGCATTGACCGACAGCTGGTAACCGTCGATCGAATGCGGAATGATCGGCGGCTGCTCGGGGTAGGCGCGCATGCGCCTGATATCGTCGACGATCCACTTCGGCAGCGGATCGGCCGGCACCTCCTGCATCTTGTCTCCGTCAGGGCCGGAGAGCTGCGGCACCATCTGCGCCATGGCGCTGGTGGCGATCACGGCGGCGCTGAGCGCGGCCAGCAGCCATCCTCTGGGGAGGGTTATGCGACGGGTACGATCTTGACTGCGCATTTCTTGTAATCCGTCTGTTTCGAGATGGGATCGGTAGCGTCGAGCGTGACCTTGTTGATGAACTGGCTGGCATCGAACCACGGCACGAAGATCACGCCTGATGGCATACGGTTTCGCCCGCGCGTCTCGACGCGCGAACGGATTTCGCCGCGCCGCGAGATGATGCGGATTTCCGAGCCCTGGTTGAGACCGCGCTTGCGGGCGTCGTCCGCGTTCATGAAGCAGCGCGCGCCGGGAAATGCCTTGAAGAGTTCGGGCACGCGCATTGTCATCGAACCGGAATGCCAGTGTTCCAGCACGCGGCCGGTGACCAGCCAGGTATCGTATTCATCGTCGGGAGATTCGGCCGGCGGCTCGTAGGGCACGGCGATGATCGCCGCCCTGCCGTCCTTGTTGCCGTAGAATTTCACCCCTTCGCCGGGCTTCACATAGGGGTCGTAGCCCTCACGGTAGCGCCACAGCGTTTCCTTGCCGTCGACGACCGGCCAGCGCAGCCCGCGCACCTCGTGATAGGTATCGTAGGGTGCAAGGTCATGACCATGGCCGCGGCCGAAGGCGGCATATTCCTCGAACAGGCCCTTCTGGATATAGAAGCCGAAATGCTGGGCCTCGTTGTTGGCGTGCTCAGGCTTGACCTCGCTGATCGGGAATTTCGCGACGTCGCTGTCGGCATAGAGCACCTGATAGAGTGTCTTCCCCTTGTAATCGGGGTTGGCAGCGAGGATGTCCGCCGGCCAGACCTCGTCTGTTGTGAAGCGCTTGGAGAATTCCACCAACTGCCAGAGGTCGGAGCGCGCCTCGCCCGGCGCCTGCACCAGCTGATGCCAGACATGGGTGCGCCGCTCCGCATTGCCGTAGGCCCCCTCCTTCTCCACCCACATGGCAGCAGGCAGGACAAGGTCGGCGCTCATCGCCGTGATCGTCGGATAGGCATCCGACACGACGATGAAATTGTCCGGGTTGCGATAGCCCTGATAGGTCTCGTTGGCGGTGTTCGGCCCGGCCTGGACGTTGTTGTTGACCTGCACCCAGTAGAAATTGAGCTTGCCGTCCTTGAGCATCCGGTCCTGCTGGACCGCGTGATAGCCCGGCTTGTCCGGGATGATGCCGTGCGGAATGCGCCAGATTTCCTCCGCATGCTTGCGGTGTTCCGGGTTCGTCACCACCATGTCGGCCGGCAGGCGGTGGGCGAAGGTGCCGACCTCGCGCGCCGTGCCGCAGGCGGACGGCTGGCCGGTCAGCGAGAACGGGCTGTTGCCGGGCTCGGAAATCTTGCCCGTCAACAGATGCAGGTTGTAGACCATCTGATTGGCCCAGACGCCGCGCACATGCTGGTTGAAGCCCATGGTCCAGAGCGACATGACCTTACGATCAGGGTCGGCATATAGCTCGGCGAGCTGCTTGAGGAAGCCGGCCTCGACGCCGGTCATCTCGACCGCCTTTTCCAGCGTGTATTCGGCGACGAAGGCCTTGAAGGCCTCGTAGTCCATCGGTTCGGTCTTGCCGGGATCGGCGGAATTAGCAGCTTTCAGCTCGACCGGATTGTCCGGGCGCAGGCCGTAGCCGATATCGGTGACGCCGCGCACGAACTTCGTGTGATCGCGTACGAATGCCTCGTTCACCCGGCCGGACTGGATGATGTGATTGGCGATGTAGTTGAGGATGACGAGGTCCGTGCCCGGCTTGAAGACCATCGGAATGTCCGCAAGGTCCATGCTGCGGTGGGTGAAGGTGGAGAGCACCGCCACACGCACATGGTCGTGGCCGAGCCGCCGGTCGGCAATGCGGGTCCACAGGATCGGGTGCATCTCCGCCATGTTCGAGCCCCAGAGCACGAAGGCGTCGGCATGTTCGAAATCGTCATAGCAGCCCATCGGCTCGTCCATGCCGAACGTGCGCATGAAGGCATAGGCGGCTGAGGCCATGCAGTGGCGGGCATTCGGATCGAGATTGTTCGAGCGGAAGCCGGCGCGCATAAGCTTGGTCGCGGCATAGCCCTCGAAGATCGTCCACTGGCCGGAACCGAACATGCCGAGCGCCGTCGGACCTTTTTCCTTCAGCACCTTCTTGGCCTGTTCGGCCATCACGTCGAAGGCCTCTTCCCAGGTCACCGGCTCGAACTCACCGTCCTTGGCATAGGTACCGTCGCGCTTGCGCAGGAGCGGCGTCGTCAGGCGATCGGCCCCGTACATGATCTTGGAGAGAAAATAGCCCTTGATGCAGTTCAGGCCGCGATTGACCTCGGCCTGCATATCGCCATGGGTGGCAACGACCTTGCCTTCCTTGACGCCCACCATGACGCCGCAGCCCGTGCCGCAGAACCGGCACGGCGCCTTGTCCCATTTGATTTCGAGAGCGCTCACGCCGCCCGGCACCGGCTGGGCGGCCGCCGGCAGTGCAATGCCGGCCGCCGCCGCAGCGACGCCCGCCGCCTGGGCCTTCAGGATGTCACGCCGCGTCAGTTCGCTGCCCATCAGCCTCGTTCCCTTCCAATTCGACATGTTCGAAAACCATGTTTGCCGCGATCACACCGTCGAGGAGCGAGATGCGCATCAGCGTATCGCCCAGCACCCCGGTCGACGGTCCCTCGATGACGATGACGATCTTGCCCTTGTCTGCGCCATGCACCTCGACATTGTCGAAGCCGGCAAGGGCCGCCAGCACACCGTTGAACCCACCGGGCTTGGTGGCGATGACCGCGCTGGAAATGTGATGTTGCCGCCGCTCATGCATAGGCGGCCTCCGCGCTCTGCGGCACGATCGAAACCGCGCTGACGGGACAGACGGAAATACAGGCGCCGCAGCCCGTACAGGCCGCGGCCGTCAACTCTGGTACGAAGGGTCCGCCAAGCACCGGACGAAACCGGATCGCGCCGGTGGGACAGGCGTCCCGGCAGGCCTGACAGTCGACGCGCTGGAAGGGCAAACAGGACGTGGCGATGGCGACGACGTGATCGAATCGGGTCACCGCGTCCTCGGCAAAGACAGGCTCGGGACAGTGCTCCGCGCAAGCGCCACAGAAAGTGCACTCGCCTGCGGCGAAATCGAGTACAGGGCGATTGTCGACGAGGCTGACAATGCCGGTCGGACAGTGTTCGACACAGGCACCGCAACCAGTGCAGTCGGCGCTCGCCGCATCCAGCATGCCGGGAGGCCGGATAGAGACGGCCGCGCTCCGCCTGCTGCCTTTCAGAAAATCGCGCCGGGATAGTGCTTCCTGTCGCATGGCCACCCACTCAATGGCTAGGCGGGCCGGGTGGCCCGAAGATGATCTGGAAGCCCCATACAAGGAAGCCATACCCCCCAACGATACCAACCGCGAGGATGGGCCAGATGCCGAAGGCGAGGATGAAGAATGTCAGCAATTCGCGGCGCCGGCTGGATTTCGGCGCGCGCGGCGGCGGACGATCTGTCAAGACGTCGGACAAAGATGCTTACCTCCGGCGACAATTCATTGCCGCGATACTAGCATCCATCCCCAAGAAAGAAAGAATAATAAACTATACTTTTTCTATCATAATTATATTTGTGTAATGTCAAATCCGGATATATCGACAGAAATACATCGAAGTGCGAATCACTCCTAGAAAAACGCCGATAATTTAAGATAAATATTATAATAAATAAGAATAATTCAGAATTTACTGAATAATGACGCGGTAAAATAAACACCAGAACGTCAGTCGCGGCCACCGTCCGCGAGAGCGGCAAGGCCGGCCATATCCCTCACCAGAAGCTTCTGGCGACCACCCTCGACAAGGCCCTGCGATTCCCAGGCACTTAGGATGCGCGAGACGGTGTGCAGCGTCGTGCCGGTCATTTCGGCAATGTCCTGCCGGGAGATCGGGAAATCGATACGCACACCCTCGCCTTCCTTGCGGCCGGCCTGCTTGGAGAGCCTGAGCACGGCATGCGCCACGCGGCGCTCCACCTCCTGCGTCGACATTTCCCGGATGCGGGTGTGCGCCTCTTCCAGTCGCTGGCCGATCGTCTGCATGGCGCTGACGGCAAGGCGGGGGTTCTGTTCGACAAAATGCGGCCAGAGATCTGTCGGCCAGCCGAGGATGACGCTTTCCGTCGCGGCCTTCGCGGTGCCCGGATAGTCGGAGCGCTGCAAAGCCTTGGCAAAGCCGAAGAGATCGCCGGGATGCACGACGCGCACGATGATCTGCTGGCCGTCCTCCGTCACCTGCGTCACCTTCAGGCGACCGTGCAGCAGCAGGAAGAAGCTCGCCGCCTGCTGGCCCTGCTCGAAGACGGCATCGCCCTGCGGCACGCGACGCGCCGTCGCGTGATTTAGCAGCCTGTCGAGATCCTCGTCGCTCATCCTGTCGAACAGGGCAAGCGACCGGACGACGGTCCGGTCAATCTTCACAATCGTTTCCCTTTGCGTGCACCGTCATCGGTGCACCCGGCTTCTATCATGCCTCTCCGCCGGCAAAAAGTTCAGAACGCAAGTCCGCGCGTTTTCAACCTGGCAAGAAGCGGGGCGTACCAGCGTGTATCCTTGACCAGCCGGAAGCCGACATTGTCAGGCGGAACCCCGACCGCGCAACCGCCGCCCTTCGGGTTGCGTACGAACGAACTCAACGCCGCCCGGTGCTTGCCGCTCGCGACATAGATGCCGCAGGACGACACGTCGTTCACGACGGTACCGGCCTTGTCGAGATTAAAGCGCCGGTTGCAGGTCGCCGTCCACTCCCAGATATTGCCGGCGAAATCCGCAAAGCCGTATTCGTTCTCGCCGAAACGGCCGAGCGGCTGCGGCACCGGATCACGCGACGCCTTGCGCGCCGCCTCGCGGTTATAGTCGGCGAGCCAGCGATCGGCCGGATTGGTGCTGTTGATATCGACGCCGAGCGCATCGTCGGGAAACCGGGACCCCGCGGCAAAAGCAAGATCCTGGTCGGTCGGCAACACCCAGACCTCGCCGGTGCGCGCACTCAGCCAGCCGGCATAGGCGATGGCATCATCATAGCTGACGCCGGTCGCCGGTGTCGTGGTGGCATCGTGAGGTGCAAAGCCCGGCTCGGCCGCCGGACAGACGCCGTCGGCCACGCAGCGGCCATAGTCGGCAGCCGTCACCTGATATTTCATGATGGTGAGCGGGCGGCGCATGGTGACGCTCTTCACCGGCCCATCGACGGCAAAGCCGTTGCGGAAGAACTCGCCGCTGTCGCGATACTCGAAGCGGCGCGGCGCGATTTCCACCGTCAACGGCTCGTCCAACACGGGGCCGGTAGCCGCCAATCCGATAAGATCAGCCTTGATCGCGAGCGTGCCGGCAAGTGCCGCCAGCAGCAGGGCGGGAAGCGCAAGTGATTTCAGGGGAATGCCGGGTTTCGATGTCAGCGCAGCCATGAAGGCCTCCTTACGCCTCGCCCGGACGATCGTTCGGCGTCCGGGAGTGGGCGCCGATTGGTATGGGAATCGCAGCCTTGCGATCCGCAAGCGCGCCCGTCCCAAGACGGGCGCGCCTTTGTCGGGTGGTGTCAGGCGCCGCTGGGCGGTGTGACCGAGGTCATCAGGTCATCGTTCCAGTCGCCGGTGACGGCGAAGTGGCCGGCGGCACCCAGTTCGAAGGCCTCGATGAGGTTGTGGTTCACATAGGCGTAGATGCCGGGCTGCTGGAAGGTATAGTAGGCCGCGCCCGCCGTGCCGCCCGGAATGAACCAGGTTTCCTGGTCGACATCAGGTGGATTGTGGAACTTGCCGGTCTGCCAGACATAGTCGCCATGGCCGCCGATCAGGTGCGGGCGGGTGTCGCGGTTGGCCTGCGAATGCACGACCAGCACCCTGTCGCCCACCTTGGCCTTCAGCGCGTTGTCGCCCGTCAGTGCGCCCACGGCGCCATTGAAGACGATGTGGCTCGGGGTGAGGGTCCGCATGACCGCAAGCGTATCGTCATAGGCGTCGCCGACGCTGGCATATTTCTTGAAGTTGCCCTCGGCATCACGGGGGACATAAAAGTCCTGCTCGCCGACATAGTAGATGTGGTCATAGGTCAGCTCCTTGCCGTGGCCATCACTCAGGCCTTCGCGCGGCAGCACCATGATGGCGCCGTTCATGCCCGAGGTGACGTGCCACGGCACCATTCCGGGAGGTGCGCAGTGGTAGACGAAGACGCCTGCCTTGGTGGCCTTGAAGCGCAGCACGGTGCGTTCGCCGGGATTGACCACCGTCAGCGCGCCGCCGCCGAGAGCGCCGGTCGCCGCATGGAAGTCGATATTGTGCTGCAGCTCGTTGGTCTCGGGGTTGATCAGCGTCAGCTCGACATAGTCGTTCTGGTGCACCACCATCAGCGGGCCGGGAACCGAGCCGTTGAAGGTCATGGCGTGCACTTCCGTGCCCTTGTCGTCGAGGATCATCTTCTTTTCCTCGATCGTCATGGTGAACTCATAGACCTTCGGGCCGCCTTCGGCCTTCTGGGTGTGGGCGTGCACGAAGGGCGGCTTGACGAGCTCGACCTTCACGCGCTCCAGCTTGGCGATGTCGGCCGCGGTCGCCGCGGCGTTTGTTTCGACCGCGCCGCCTTCGGCGCGGGCCATCGACGCCGCAATGATCGGCGTCAGGACGCCGGCAAACGCGGCACCGCCGAGGATCGTGCGGCGGGTCATCTGAAACTGCTCGGTCATTGAATTTCTCCTTTTCGAAAGGACGGAGCGATGTGTCTATCGCCAGGTCCTCTCTGTTCTAGGAGCATTCGCGCCAACCTCTTTGTGGTGGGACAAACAGGCCCTTCCGGCCGCTGCGGCATTTTGGCAGATGCTGATTTGCTCTTTGCCATCTCGCAAAGAAAGAGCCCGATGGAGGCCCTAGAAACAGCTGACGATTGCAAAGGAAAGTGACATCAATGTCTGCAAATCCCCCCGTCAGTCCATCCGTCGGCCGCCCCGTGCCGCGCGGTCTTTCCCGCACCGGACCAGTGCTCTTCTCCTATGGGTTCCGGCCATTCTTTCTCGGCGGCGCGCTCTGGGCCATCGCGGCCATGGGTCTGTGGATCGCCGCGATAACAGGCCACATCACGATTGCCGAGACCTATGGCGCGCCCAACTGGCACGCGCACGAAATGCTGTTCGGCTTCGCCTCCGCCGTACTCGCAGGCTTCCTGCTGACGGCCGTGCCGAACTGGACCGGGCGCCTGCCGGTTTCCGGCTGGCCGCTGGCAGGCCTCTTTGCGCTCTGGTGCGCCGGCCGCATCGCACTTCTCACCTCCGATGCGATCGGCGTGGCCGTGGCCGCCACCATCGATGCGCTCTTCCTGCCCGTCCTGCTCGCCATCTGCACGCGCGAGGTGGTGGCCGGGCGCAAGTGGAAGGATCTGAAGGTTCTGGCCGGGCTCGCCGCCCTGTCGCTCGCCAATGCGCTCTATCACATGGCAGCCATTCATGGCGGGCACGACCCTATGGCGATCCGCCTCGCCGTCGCCGCCTATGTCGTGCTGGTCATGATCGTCGGCGGGCGCATCATTCCAAGCTTTACGCGCAACTGGCTCAACAAGTTCGGCCGCACCGATTTTCCGGTGCCCTACAACACCTATGACATGGTCGCGATCCTCGCAGGTGCCGGTGCATTCGGCCTCTGGGCCATTCTCCCCGAGCACCCGGCAACCGCTGCTGCGGGCGCGGCCGCTGGCGCCCTCCATTGCATCCGCCTGCACCGCTGGCGCGGCTGGACGGTGGCACAAGACCGGATCCTCGTCATCCTGCACATCGCCTATACCTTCATCCCGCTCGGCCTTTTGGCTATCAGCCTCAGCGCATTGGGATATCTCGAAGAACGCTCGGTGCTGCATCTGCTCTCGGTCGGCGCCATCGCCTGCATGATGCTGGCGGTCATGACGCGGGCGAGCCTTGGCCATACCGGCCGCGCCCTGGTCGCCTCGAAGGTCACGGTGGCCTCCTATGCCGCCCTCATCCTCTGCGCGCTGGTGCGCCCACTCGCGGAAATCCTGCCGGACCTCAGCCCCATCCTCTATGCTGCTTCGGGCCTGCTCTGGATCACCGCCTTCGGCCTCTACTGCCTGGAATATGCGCCCATGCTCGCGCGAAAACGCCGCGCACCGCTTTGAAATGCGAAAGGCCCGGAGGTTATCTCCGGGCCTTTTCGTTCATGCGACATCCAGCATCATCTGCGGCGTCCACGGCGGCTCGTAGGTCAGCCGCACCTCGGCATATTCGACACCCGGCACATACCAGACGCAGGCCTGCACCGCCTCCTTGAGGAAATCCGTCGCCGGGCAGAAACGTGTCGTCGTGGTCATGGTGACGTAGACGACCCCGCCCTCCTCCACCACGATGTCGTAGACCAGGCCGAGATCGACAATATTCTTGCCGATCTCGGGGTCGATGATCATGCGCAGGGCGGTGCGGATGTCCTCGGTCAGCGTGGCCTTGTCCATCTCGTTCATCGCCGTCAAGCCTCCCCGATCCGCACGAGGATGCGGTAGGCCGATCCCGTCTCATCGAAATTGCCGGCCCATTGGTGGCCGCGCTTGGTCAGCTCCGGGAACAAGAACAGCGGTTCGCGCGCCAGCACGGCGAAGAGCACCTCGCCCGGCTCCAGCGCTTCGGCAGCCGCAAGAATACGCACCATCGGCTCCGGCGGATCGAGATCGGTGAGGTCGAGATGTTCGGACGGATCCGGCCAGGTTTCGGGGCGATCGGCGTCGACAGAGGTCTCGACGGGCGCCGCGTCCTTCTTCGGCGTGAACAGCACCTCCCAGTCGCCGCCGTCGATCTCGCGGGCTTCATGATCGAAGCCACGCCCTTCCATCACACGAAACAGCGGCTGCGGACGAAACGTCGCAAGCAGCGTCAACGCCTGTCCGGGCTGCAGGTCTTGAACAGCCTGCATGATCGCCTGGAACGGCTCGCCGCCGCTGCGCAGGATCGGCCGCACGTCGAGCACCTTCGGTGTAATCTCGGACATCATTTATCTCCTTGGAAAGCGGATAGAGGCAGAAAGAGGCGCGGCCGCACCATGCCGGCAGGCGCACGTAGCGCAGCCGGCACGATGGAAAGGCGGCGCGCCCGGATGAATTCGCGGATCAGACAAAGCGTCGACAAAAGCTGCCCTGCGACGGCCATCCGGAAAAAGCCGGTCGTTCCGGCAGCAAGGGAGAGCACCGCGATGCCGACGGCACCGTAATAGAGACGGAACAGGATCAACGCGTGGCGCTCGTCGACGAGGTCCTGCACCCGCGGCACGGGCGCACGGCCCAGGACGGGGCCATAGGCCTCCAGCCAGGTGAGAAAGGCGACGATCTTGTAGAGCTGGGCAAGGCCGAGCCCGGTGAGCCAACCGAAAACGAACAGGTAGACGACCGCCGCCACCATATTGCCGGACCTGAGGGAGGGGACGTTGAGAAGGAGGATAGAGAGGGCACACAAGCCAAGCGCCGCGAAACTCGCGCGAATATTCAGTTCCGCCTGCTTTCGCTTCCGCCCACGATAGATGTGCAGGACATCCGCGCCGTAAAGCATGACGGCCATCAGCGTGAGCAGCAGCGCGGCGGCGAAAAGCAGCGCGGCACCGAAAATGCCGGACAGCACGAAGACCACCGCCACGACAACAAGCCCGACAGCCAAGCTCGCACCCCACCAGGCGGCGCGGCTGGTCGAACGTTCGACCTCCGGCGCCAGCAGAAACATCGAGAACAGCCGGTAGCTGACACCGACCGCCGTCGCGCTCAACCAGCCCCCGAGGCCAAGGGCGGCATGCAGCGCGACGCCATCGGCAACGAGCCGGTCGAGCAATGGACTTTCCGTGAAACCGGACAGGGTGGCCGTGAACGCAGAACCGATCAGGGCCGCGCCGACAAGCGCGGCAAGACCGGTGGCGACGAAGCGGGCGGGTAGCGGCAGAGGCCGCGCAGAAAGAAGCGTGACGGCGAGAATGCCGGCAAACAGGCCGAAACCGGCCAGAAGCATAACGCCGCCGATGGGCAGCAGGGCAAGCGGCAGGTCCAATGCCGCAGACAGCGCAACGAACCCGCCCAGAAGGCAGCCCAGCCCGCCGAGCAGCAGCAACAGGGCCGGCATGGCAAAACGCCCGCCGATGACAGGCCGGGCGATGAGCACCGGCACGAATTGCAAGAGCGCCCCGGCCATCAGCAGGCTCAGCCAGCCGATGGCGATGAGATGGACGACGACAAGCGTTTCCGGCGCGCTGATATCGGCAAAGGGATAGCCGTAGCCGGCCACCATCAGCCCCTGCCCCGCCACGAGCATGAGGCAGGCGGCGGCGAAGTAGGACATGGTCCAGCGGGAGAGCGTTGCGCCCGGCATGTCGGTTTGCCTCGCCGCAACCTGTTCAGTGTTCGGAACCGCAGCAGCAGTCGCAGCCGCCGCCGTCTTCCAGCCGGTCGATCTCGACGCGCCAGACTTCCGGACCCTGTTCGAGATAATCCCAGCCGAACTGGCCGGGGAAATTGGTCTCGAGCTGGTAGTGCAAAGGTCGCGGATCGTGATCGCTGGTGATCAGCATGGATTTGCCGGGCATCAACGCGCCAAGCATGCCGAAAATGCGCGGATGGCGTTCGCGCGGCGGAATGGTGCGCACGTCGATGAGGGGCTTGTCCAGGGTCTCAGACATGGTTTGGTGTTTCCGTCCCGGCCGTTCCGATACCGTTCCGGAAGGGCACGGCCCGACCCGACCGGAACCACCTGACGCTAACCCTACGCGCCGCCAGGCACTTTGACCCTGCGCAAACAATCGACGATTTTCAGGCCTCTTGCCGCGCTGCTTGGCATTTCGCAAAGAAGACTGCCCCGGCCGCTCCTACCCTTTCCGCAATCGACACACGAAAAGGAACGCGCCATGCAACAGGCCCTGATCGAGAAATACGGAGAGGCGCGGCTGCCGCGCTATACGAGCTATCCGACCGCGCCCGCCTTCGCTCCCGTCGTCGGCGCCGGCACCTATGGCGACTGGCTGTCTAACATCAAGCCGGGCACCGAGGCCTCGCTCTACCTGCACATCCCCTTCTGTCGGTCCATGTGCTGGTATTGCGGTTGCCACACCACCATCACCCAGAAGGACGCGCCGATCCTCGACTATCTCGACATGCTGCGACAGGAGATCGGCCTCGTCTCCGACCGGGTGGAAAACCGCATCAAGATGAAACACATCCATTTCGGCGGCGGCACGCCGACGATCATGCAGCCGGAGGAGTTCCGCGATCTCATCGGCCTGCTGCGCGCCCGCTTCGGCCTCGTTGCCGGCGCGGAGATCGCGGTGGAGATCGACCCGCGCACGCTGACGGCAGAGATGGCGGCAGCGCTCGGCGAGGCGGGCGTCACCCGCGCGAGCCTCGGCGTGCAGAGTTTCGATCCCGTCGTGCAGAAGGCGATCAACCGCATACAGAGCGAGGCGCAGACCGCCGAGGCCGTGACCCGGCTGCGCGCGGCCGGTGTCGGTGGCATCAATTTCGACCTCATCTACGGCCTGCCGCACCAGACGGTGCAATCCTGCATCGACACGGCGAAGGCGGCGGTCGCCATGCGGCCGGAGCGTTTCGCCGTCTTTGGCTATGCCCACATCCCCTCCTTCAAGAAGCACCAGCGGCTGATCGACGAACGCGCGCTGCCCGATGCCGCCGCACGCGCCGCGCAGGCGGAGGCGATTGCCGAAACACTCGTTGCCGCCGGCTATGTTCGCATCGGTCTCGATCACTATGCGCTCCCGAGCGATGATCTCGCGATCGCCGCAAAACGCGGCCGGCTGCGGCGCAACTTCCAGGGCTATACGACGGATACTTGCGAAACGCTGATCGGCTTCGGCGCCTCGTCCATCGGCCGCACGCCGGATGGTTATGTCCAGAACGAGGTGCCGCCCGGCCTCTATGCCCAGCGCATCGCCTCGGGTCGGTTGGCCACCGTCAAGGGATACCGGCTGACTGCCGAAGACCGGCTGCGCGCCGAAATCATCGAACGGCTGATGTGCAATTTCCGCGCTGACATCACCACCATCGCCGCCCGTCACGGTTTCGACGCGGCCCCCCTTTTGGACGGCAATGCGCGGCTGGCAGCGCTCGCTGATGACGGCGCCGTCGATATAAGCGGCGGCACGGTCACGGTGCGGCAGGATCATCGTTTCATCATCCGCGCCGTCGCTGCCGCCTTCGACGCCTATATCGACCAGTCGGCCCGCACGCACAGCAAGGCTGCCTGAACGCAAAAGGCCCGGCGTGGTGCGGCACGCCGGGCCTTTCTCGCAGATCCTGTGTCCTCTATCCCACAAGACCGCGATAGATCGCCGGCAGCGCCGCTGGCAGCCGGGCGATATTACTGACAATGGCGTAGCCGTTGCGGCCGAAGATGGCGGGCACATAGGCTTGCGCCTCCCGGTCGACCGTCACGCCGAAGACGCCAAGGCCCGTGCGCCGCGCGTCGTTGACGGCGCGGCGGCTATCCTCCAGCGCGAAACGCCCCTCGTAGTGATCGACGTCGTTCGGCTTGCCGTCCGTCAGGATCAGCAGCAGCTTGCGGCGGTTCGGCTGCGCGCGGAGCTTCGCCGCCGCATGGCGGATCGCCGGGCCGATGCGAGTGTAGAAACCCGGCTTCAGCGCCGCGATGCGCGCCTCGACGCCATGGCCCATCGGCTCGCCGAAATCCTTGACCGTCTCGACGCGCACCCAGGAGCGGCGGCGCGAGGTGAAGGTCAGGATGGAATGGCTATCGCCGCAGGCCGCGAGGCCATGGGACAGAACCAGCAGCGCCTCCTTCTCCACGTCGAGCACCCGGCGGTTGTCGAACCAGGCATCAGTGGAGAGCGACACGTCCACCAGGATGGTGACGGCGAGGTCATGCGCCTGCGGCCGGCTCATCAGGTGGATGCGATCGCTGCCCTGCCCGCCGGCGGCGAGATCGCTGCGCGCCCTGACCACCGCATCAAGGTCGAGTTCGGCGCCGTCGAGCTGCGCACGCAGCATTTCATGGCGCGGCCGCAGCACCTCGAATTGCCGGCGCACACGGCGGATGAGGCTTTTCGTATCGGCATCGGTCTCCGGGATCTCGGCCGCATCCGGCGCGGGCGCGGCCAGCACGCGGCAATGGTCCGGCAGATAGGTGGCCGTGCGATAATCCCATTCGGGATAGGTGAACTCACCCGTCAGCCGCGTGCGGTCCATCGCCTCCGGCGGCAGGTCGAGATCGAAACGGAAGCGCGCGGCGGGACGCCCCTTGCGCTCGCCGAGCGTCATGTCGTCGAGTTCATCGGCAGCCGAGGAATCGTGGTCGTCGCTGTCGTCGCCGGGGCGGTCGACATTGACCATCTCGGCCATCGCCAAAATCTTCTCGAAGCGGTTGAGAATGAAGGGGCTGCGTTCGCTCTTGCGGTTCTCTGCCTTCTCACGCAGCGCCACATGACGCTCCGTTTCCGGTGCGTCGGGGTTTGTTCCCGTGGCCGGCTGGTCTTCATCACCGCGTCCCTCACCCTCCTCGCGCCACAGCGCATTCGGCCAGAGCGGCACGGGAAGCATCGGCAGATAGCCGGCAGGTGCACGATGCGGAAAAATCACCGGCAGCGTCCCGTCGGCAAGCCCGGCGCCCTTGCGCAGCAGACTGAGGATGCGGTTCTCGACATGGCGCTCGACGGAGGGCAGCGGGCGGTGCTGGCGCGCTTCCAGCGTCGCGGCGCAAAGCCCGCGGTAGCGCCTCGCAAGGCCGGGAAAGGCCGCAAGTACCGCTTTCACCATCGCTTCCGCGCGCTGGAGAATGGCAAGGTCCCGCAGCAGCGGGTCACTTTCGGCAACAGGCTCGAGCGGCATCGCAGCCATGGCGGCGGCGAGCCAGACATAGAGATCGCGGTTGAGTGCGCGCTCCGGGAAAAGGTCGACTGCGCCGGGCAGCATGACGGTCGCGTGGTCGCGGCCGGGCTGCACCAGCTTCTCCTCGCCAAGCCCCATGCGCTGGCGCAACCGCAACCGATGCGTCGAGGTGCGCCCACGCGCCGGCGCGATCTGCACCGCGCCCTCCCCGCCGAAACCGCGAAAGCAGACGGCGAGCACCGGGCGAACATCTTCCAGCCGCACCGCCTGGTCCGGATAGCGCGGCCAGCTGCCGGTATTGCCGACCAGCCGGTGCCACGCCCGGCCGACGGTCTCCTCAAGCTCCAGAAAATACAGCATGGTCAGACCTCACCGGATCATCGCATCGGCGATTTCGAGAAGGGCGGCGCGCACATCCGGTTCGTCGGTCAAGGGCTCGATCATCGCGGCGCGCACGGCCTCACGCACGCTCATGCCGCTGTCGATAAGGCAGGCGCAATAGACGAGCAGGCGCGTCGAGACACCCTCTTCGAGGTCATGCCCCTTCAGCGCGCGCAGCCGGTGCGCCAGTGCTACGAGCGGCGCAATACGCGCCTCGTCCAGCCCGCTCTCCGTGGCGACCACGGCGATCTCGGCGGCCTTCGGCAGGAAATCGAACTCGATGGCGACGAAGCGCTGGCGCGTGGAGGGCTTCAGCGCCTTCAGAAGGTTCTGGTAGCCGGGATTGTAGGAGACAACGAGCATGAAGCCAACAGGCGCTTCCAGCACCTCGCCGGTGCGCTCCAGCGGCAGGATACGCCGGTCGTCGGTCAGCGGATGCAGCACGACCGCCACGTCCTTGCGGGCTTCCACGATTTCGTCGAGATAACACACACCGCCCTCGCGTACGGCGCGCGTCAGCGGGCCATCGACCCAGACCGTATCGCCGCCCTTCAGCAGGTAGCGACCGGTCAGATCGGCGGCCGAGAGATCGTCGTGGCAGGAGACCGTCGAGAGCGGCAGGTTGAGCTTTGCCGCCATATGGCTGACGAAGCGGGTCTTGCCGCAGCCGGTCGGGCCTTTCAACAGCAGGGGAAGCTGGCGCACCCACGCCTTTTCGAACAGTTCGCATTCATTGCCGGAAGGGCTGTAGGCGGGAATATCCGCACGGGCGGCCTTGAGCATCACGGTCATTGCGGTCTCCAAATCTGATAGAGGAAAGGTGCCGGCCCCGTGGGATGACGGGGCCGGCCAGCGCTCACTCGGCCGGTTGGACCATCCGGGTGAGGCTGTCGGTGCGCTCACGGCCGGGCACCAGCACGGCCCAGATGAACATCAGCGCAGAGACGAGCACGACCACGCCCGAGCCGAGTCGGACCCAGTAGAACAGTGCCAGCTGGTCCTGCACGTCCATGAAGCTTTCGCCGAGCACACGCTGGAGGTGGATCTGCACGACGCCCGCAAAGGTGAGCGCGAAGGTCATGACCGACATGGCTGTGCACATGATCCAGAAGCTGACGATCGAGAGCCATTGGTTATAGGGCTGGCGACCACGGAGCTCCGGGATGGCATAGGCCATCATGGCGAGGTTCAGCATCACATAGGCGCCGAAGAAGGCGAGGTGTCCGTGGGCTGCCGTCATCTGCGTTCCGTGGCTGTAGTAGTTCACCGACGACAGCGTGTGCAGGAAGCCCCAGACACCGGCGCCGAAGAAGGCCATGACCGAGCAGCCGATCGACCAGAGCAGCGCCGCCTTGTTCGGATGGTTGCGGCCGGCCTTCCAGGTCATCACGAAGGTGAAGATGACCATGGTGAAGAAGGGCGCCACTTCGAGTGTCGAGAACAGCGAGCCGATCCACTGCCAGTAGCCCGGCGCGCCGATCCAGTAATAGTGATGGCCGGTGCCAAGGATGCCCGAGAACAGCGCCAAGCCGACGATGACATAGAGCCACTTCTCCACGACTTCGCGGTCGATGCCGTTGAGCTTGATCATCAGGAAGGCGAGCACCGAGGCCATGATCAGCTCCCAGACACCTTCGACCCAGAGATGGATGACGTACCACCAGTACATCTTGTCGAGCGCAAGGTTCGCCGGATTGTAGAAGGCGAAGAGGAAGAACAGCGCCAGACCCCACAGGCCGAAGAGCAGGATGTTGATAACAGTGGTCTTGCGGCCCTTCAGCGCCGTCATGGTAATGTTGAACAGGAACATCAGCACGACAACGACGATGCCGACCTTGGCGATGAAGGTCTGCTCGAGGAATTCGCGGCCCTCATGGATGCGGAACATGTAGCCGACGACCGTCAGGCCCGCCGCGACGAAGAACATCCAGAACTGCGCGATCGCCAGCCTGGGGCTGTAAAGCTCCGTCTCGGTCTCCTCGGGGATCATGTAATAGGTGGCGCCCATGAAGCCCATGAGCAGCCAGACGACGAGCGCATTGGTGTGGATCATGCGCACGATGTTGAAGGGCAAGAGTTCGGACAGCGTATTGGGCAACACATAGATCGTGCCGGCCACAACACCGAAGAGCACCTGGGCGAGGAAGAGGCCGAGCGCGCCATAAAAGTACAGCATCGCGACCTTTTGCGTTTGATATTTCATGTCGTCTCTCCTTAACCGGCGTCGTTCGGCGGCCAGTTCTGGGTCTTGATCTTGCTCGTCCATTCGAGGAAGTCGGCGAGATCGTTGACCTCCTGTTCGGTGAGGTTGAATTGCGGCATCTGCCGCCGGCCTTCCGCGCCGCTCGGCTGGGCGGCCATCCAGGCCTTCAGTGCCTCACGGGCGCCTTCGGGGTCTTCCACGCCGCCATAGCGCTTCCACACATTGCCCAGCTCCGGTGCGAAATAGGCCCCCTCACCCAGCAGCGTATGGCAGTTGATACAGGCGTTCTTTTCCCAGACATGTTTGCCGCGCGCGACGCTGTCGGTGAGCGTCGTCTCGTCGGTGGAGGTCGTGCGCATGTAGTAATGCGAATGGGCGGTCAGCCCCACGAAGATCGTGAAGAAGAAGATGGACCCGCCATAGAAGACGTTGCGGGCCCCGGTCTTGGTTAGGCGCTCTGCCATCCCCTGGTCCTTTCCTGGCCGGAGCCCCAAGGGTCCGGCGTCAAACCCCGCTCTTACGGTTGTCGGCGATCCCCTCGCCGATGATGCGGGACGCTTCCGTTCTAGCGCCGCAGGAAAAGGCGTCTTTGCGCGCAGGCAAAGAGCGGGACAATTCGTCAGCCGATGAGTGAGACGGTGACGGCGCGCACGAGCGCCAGCGACAAGAGAACCGCCGGCCAGGCGAGCAGCGCGGACTTCAGCACGCCGCGGCTGGTGCGCAGCTCCATGAAGTCGAGCACGATGAATCGCCCCTTGGCATAGGCCATGATAAGCACGGCGGTGATGGGCACCAGCAATCCGCCCGAAAGGCCGCCGACAAAGGCGCCGCCGGCGGCGAGCGTCAGCAGCATGGCGAGGGTAGCGAAAAACTGTTCGCGAGCCTGTCGGGTCATCCGGATATCCTCAGGTAAGATAGACGATGGGGAACATGACGAGCCAGACGAGATCGATCGCGTGCCACAGCGTCGCGATCATCACGACATTGCCGCGCGCGGGCCGCCAAGCGACGAGAAAAAGGATCGCCGCGCCGAAGACGACATGCAGCAGATGGAAGCCCGTGACGAGGAAATAGAGTTCGGTGAGCCGGCCGAGATCGCCGATACCGGAGCGGATCTCCAACACGTATTCGAAAGCCTTCACGGCGGCAAAGGCGAGGCCGAGGAGCGCCGCCAGCACGAGGGGGCGGCGGACAGCCTTACCGTCGGCGCCGAGCCGCACCGTCAGCGCGGCCTGCCAGCCACTCAGCACGAGGATGATCGTATTGGCGGCCGCGAGGCCCGGATGAAGATGGCTGCGGAACGACGCCGCGCCATCCGGGTCCAGCATCGTCATGATCATGAAAGCGATCAGCAGCACGCCGAAGGCGGCAAGCTCGCTCCAGACCAGGATCCACAACAGCAGGCCGTCGCCCTCGCCACCCTGCGCCTTCGTCACCGCCATGCTGAAATCACCCGTCGTCGCCATGCCCCTTTCTAACCGGGCGAGAGGAGACCTTCTTTGCGCCGGCACAAAGACCAGCGCGCGCGGACGCGGCAGGATGGCGACAAAGGAAAGGATACCCTCATGACCGACGCGCAGATCGGCCTTCTCGTCGCGACCCCCGTCATCATCGGCTTCGCCCTGATGCTCTACCGCATGGGCGTGCTCCAGGGCGCCGGCACAGTCTCGGCCGTCGGCGCTTCCGTGGTCATCGCCGCCGTACTGTTCTTCGGGCAATAAGGTGGAAGCATGAGCGGACAAAACCTCACCGCCGCCGATATCGGTCGGCTGGAAACCCTGCATAGCGATCTACTCGACTTATGCCTGCGCCTCGAGGAAGCCGCCAGCGATCCCACCATCGCCGGAGAGCTGCGAGACCTCGCCGACGCCATCCCGCCGCTCCTGAAATCCGTACACGACCTAGAGGAGCGCCTGCTCTTCCCGGATTTCGACCGACACGCCGGTTCCTGCTTCGCCGCCATGACCATTGAGCGCCTGAAGGCCGAGCACCGCTGCGACCGACTGGCGGCGGAGGAACTGTCGCTCACGCTAAAGGCCGTCGCCGACGGCCGTTGCGGGCTTTCGCCAGACACCGTCGCACGCATGCTCGCCGGTTTTCAGGAAAGCCTGCGCCGCCACGTCTTTTCCGAAAAGATGATCCTCGAAAGCTTGCTTGCCGCAAAGGATGATGAGCGCAAGATTTTTGGTTGAAATGCTTGTCATCCGCCCGCCGTGGTCGCGCTACGCCCCCGCGCCACCCAGGCCGCTCCCTCCTGCTGGTGCAGGAAGCCGTTCGAAAAGCGTATGCCTGGATAAGCCTTCTCCAGCTCTCGAACAGCCTCTTTCCCTTCGATCCGCCCATCGAGCGTCGCGCGGTAGAGAGCCGCTACCCTAACCATGTCGCAATCCTGTGGAGAAAGCCTGACGCGGGTGAGGCCCGCCTCCATCAACACCGCGAGATCATCCAGGAGCACGACGCAACTGTTCGACATAGTCTGGACGCCGTTCAGGACGAGGAACGACTGTCGGTCGAGCGTGCGCAGCGGCAGGCCGTCGGGATCCTCACCGCAGATGAACTGGCAATTGTCCTTGGTCAGCCCCTTCGAGCGGGCATGGGCGCAGCGCGCGGAGATGGCGAGCGGCATGCGGCCGAAGGCGAAGAGTTCGAAGGCAAAGTCCGGCATGGCCTGCAGCATCTGCCGGATGGAGGTAGCGGGAAGCTCCGGCGGGAGACAGACCACATCCGCACCGCGCGCGGCAAGCGTGCGCGCCGTCGCGGCATTGTAGACATTGACCAATGGGCCGATGGAATGCGGCCTCCCTTTGAGAAGCCCGAGGGCGGATAGGTCGTTTGCTTCCACTTTGTGGTGCGCGTCGCGAATGAGGTCGCGCACATGTCGGCTTTCGCGTTCCAGCGTCACCATGGCGAGCGTCGAGAGCGTCACCTGCTTGCCGGCGGCTTCCAGACGCTCGATAACGTCGGCAATATGCGGCTCGCTGAAATGCTGGCGCTTGGAGCAGACAGTCTCGCCGAGCGTCACGTGATCAATGTCCGCCTCATCGGCGATGCGGAAATAGAAATCCCGCCATTTCGGACCGTCCCAGAGGTAGTAGATCGGCCCGAGGCTTAGCGCTGTCCGCCTGGTTTTCATCGCTTCGTCTCCTATCGCCAGCGTTTGTCATAGGCGCCGGAGGTGGTGCGCTGCCCTTCGCTCATCGCCCGCAGCCTGGAAACGAGCGCAGTACGCTCCGTCGGGCTCGCGCGGAGCGCCTTCTTCAACGAGGACACCACCTCGGCGACATAGGCCTTGCCGCGCTGCCGCCCCTCGATCTTCAAGGCACACACGCCGGCCGCCTTCAGCGCATCGATCTCGTCGATCACATCAAGCGAAACAGGATCTTCGAAGGCGTAGCCCTCCGTGCCGCCGACATCGAAGCGGCCCTTGCAGAGCGTCGGATAGCCGGAGGCCTCGCCGGGGCCGAAGCGGTTGATCGTGTAGGCGCCGAGTTCGGAAACGAGTGCGCCGGCCTCCTCCCGGTAACGGACATGGCTGGCCGGCGAGCAGACGCCGTTCATGTTGGGTGACTTGCCGGTCGCATAGGACGACAGCGAACACCGCCCCTCTGCCATGACGCAGAGGCCGCCGAAGGCAAAAACCTCCACCTCGCAATCGATCTGCCGCGTCAGCCGGGCGATATCCTGCACCGTCAGAACGCGCGGCAAGACCACGCGCTTGGCACCGAAGGCCTCGACGAGGAAGCGGATCGCATCGGGGTTGGAGGCCGACGCCTGGACAGAGACATGCAGTCGCTGCTCCGGATATCGTTCCGCTACATAGGCCATCAGCCCGAAATCGGCGATGATCAGGGCATCGGCCCCGATCGTCACCGCATCGTCGGCGGCGGAATACCAGAGCGCTTCGTCGCCCGCACGCATGAAGGTGTTGAGCGCCACGAAGGTCTGCACGCCCTTGCGGCGCGCGAGCGCGATGGACTGGCGCAGTTCCTCGCGGCTGAAGTTCAGGCCGGGGAAGTTGCGGGCGTTGGTCTCATCGCGAAAGCCGCAGTATATGGCGTCGGCGCCGGCCTCTATCGCCTCGCGAAAGGCGGCGGGGGTGCCGGCAGGGCAGATCAGTTCCATGCCGCGCCCCTCCCCCCGAGTGCCCGCGCCCGGATGTGACGTGCAGCCCCGCTCACCAGTGGCGAAAACGGCCCTGCCAGCGCGCCGAGTTCGCGCGGCAGATCGATGGCGCTGTCATCAAGCGCATTGCGCAGCGCCAGCATGGCCTCCATGTCGCCGGTAACCGAGAGATCGCGCGAGAAGAACAGCGCATCGGCATCGCAACGCCCCTCCAGCAGGCCCAGCAGCAATGCGAGAGGCCCATCGATTCGCGCATCCGCCAAAGGCGGCTCGCCACGAAAGACGGACAGCATGCGGGTCGCCGGCACGATGCGGAAATGCAAGGAAAGATCGGAGGGCGAGAAGCAGTAGCGGGTCTGCCTGTAGTCGCCGAGACGGTCGAAGAGATCCGGATGCCCCTTCAGCACGCCGGTAAAAATCGTGCGCGCGACGCGCTCCACGAACCAGAGCGGTGCGATTTCGGCAGATTTTGCAAGAAGCGGAGAGAGATAGGGCATGCGGCTCGCCTTGGCGGGAAAGAACGCGCAAAGCCTAGGGAGCCGCGGCCCTCAAGTGTTTGCGCCAGCACAAAGACCAGGCTGTTTTTCCCCGGCAGAAGTTCGGCATGAAACCCGAAAGCCCTATTCCCCGCCGCCATGACACCCTTCAGGATTTCGTCGCTCTGCTGGAGCAGCGGGGGCGACTGAAGCGCATCCACGAGCCTGTCTCGCTGGTGCACGAGATCACCGAAATCCATCGCCGCGTGCTGGCACAGGAAGGCCCGGCGCTGCTCTTCGAACAACCGGTTGATGCCGCCGGCACTGTCCAGCCCATTCCACTCCTTGCCAATCTTTTCGGCACCCGAGAGCGGATCGAATGGGGTTTTGGCCTGGAGGCCGGCGGCCTACCGCAGCTTGCATCGTTTCTGGCAGACCTGCGCGATCCCAAGCCGCCGCGATCGATGCGGGACGCCTGGCAGAAGCTGCCGCATCTCAAAGCCGCGCTTTCGATGAACCCGCGCACCATCACCCGCCCGCCCTGCCAGCACACGATCTGGCAGGGGGAGGCCATCGACCTCGATCGTCTGCCGATCCAGACCTGTTGGCCCGGCGAGCCGGCACCACTGGTCAGCTGGCCCCTGGTGATCACACAGGCGCCCTACGACCCAGACGACACCAATGTCGGCATCTATCGCATGCAGAAGCTCGGCAAGAACCGGTTGATCCTGCGCTGGCTGGCGCATCGCGGTGGCGCGCGCCATCACCGGCTCTGGCAGGCACATGGCGAAAACATGCCGGTCGCGATCGTCATTGGCGCCGATCCCGCCACGATCCTCTCGGCGGTCATGCCCCTACCGGACGGCATGAGCGAACTGGCCTTTGCCGGCGTGCTCAGCGGCCGGCGGCAGCAGACGGCGCAGTGTGTCACCGTACCGCTGCCCATTCCGGCCGGCGCTGAAATCGTGCTGGAAGGCACGGTCTCCACGCGGGAAATGGCGGACGAAGGTCCCTATGGCGATCATACCGGCTACTACAATTCCGTCGAGGCCTTCCCGGTGCTGACGCTGTCGGCGATCACCCTGCGGAAAAACCCGCTCTATCTCTCGACCTATACCGGACGCCCGCCTGACGAACCCTCGCGGCTCGGCGAGGCGATGAACGACCTCTTCGTGCAGCTGGTGAAACGGCAGTTTCCCGAAATCCGCGATCTCTGGCTGCCGCCCGAGGCCTGCTCCTATCGCGCCATGGTCGTTTCGATCGACAAGCGCTATCCGGGCCAGGCACGGCGCGTGATGATGGGGCTGTGGTCCATGTTGCCGCAGTTCAACTATACCAAGCTCGTCATCGCCGTGGATGGCGATATCGATGTCAAAAGCTGGCCGGATGTCATCTGGGCACTCTCCACGCGCTTCGACGCAAGCCGCGACCTTGTCGTCATCGAGAACACGCCGATCGACTATCTCGACTTCGCCTCGCCCAAATCCGGCCTCGGCGGCAAGCTCGGTCTCGATGCCACCAACAAGATCGGCGCGGAAACCGAGCGCGAATGGGGCCGCCCCCTCGCCATGTCGCCAGAGGTTACCGCACGGGTCGACTGCCTCTGGCAGACGCTCGGCCTCGGAGAGGTGACTGCGTGACGACGCAACGCGTCATCGTCGGTATCTCCGGCGCATCGGGCGCGGCACTCGGCGTTCGCATCGTCGAAAGGCTCGCAACACTGCCCGGTATTGCAACCCATCTGGTTGTCTCGGACGCAGCACGGCGCACGCTTGCGCTGGAATGCGGCCCCGATACGCTCGATCGGCTTATCGCTCTTGCTCAGCACCACCCGATCGACGATATCGGCGCCTCCCTTGCCAGTGGCTCCTTTCCGGTCCGCGGCATGGTCATCGCGCCCTGCTCCATGCAAACACTCTCTTCGATCGCGACCGGGCGAACCGAGACGCTGCTCACGCGCGCAGCGGATGTGCAATTGAAGGAGCGCCGCCGCCTCGTGCTGCTTGCGCGGGAAACGCCCCTGCATCTCGGACACCTGCGCAGCATGGTCGCGGCGACCGAGATGGGGGCCATCATCATGCCACCCGTCCCGGCCTTCTATCACTGCCCAAGCTCCGTCGCCGAGATCATCGACCACCTCGCCGCCCGCGCCATCGACCTGCTCGCGCTTCCTCACCCTCTCCTGGCAAAGAAATGGGAGGGCACCTGATAGGAATTCGCCGCCCCGCACGAGAAACTGCTTCACAAGGGATTATGCAGGCTTCACGAGCTAACCTACGAGGAGCAACCTGGCGGATGGCCGAGGTTACTTTCGGAGATCAATGGAATTGGTCGTGCGCCATCCCTAAGACTGCCTGTAGCGCCAGATCTGCCGTTGTGTCAGGCTGTACTCAACATATTCTTGAAATAGCAAAGAAGGCGGAGAGCAATCGTTCTCCGGCCCTCATTTTCGGTCTTGAATCTTGTTTACAGGCCCATTTTAGCGATGGCCGCATCCAAGCGTTCGCGGGCTTTCTTCGGCAGCTTGCCGGTCTTGACGGCGTCGAGGTTAGCCGGTGTATCGCCGACGACGACAAGACCCACCATGCCCATGCCGACATGCGGCGTGCACTTCACGCCATAGGCGCCGGGCTTGTCGAAAGTGACCTTATAGGTCTCGTTCATCTTGCTCTTGAAGGCCTCCGCGCCTTCGGGGATGAAGTCCTTGATCGTCTCGACGTTGTGGCCCTTGTCGGTGGGTATGAAGGTAACCGTGTCGCCGGGGGCGACCTTCACGAAGGCGGGCTCGAACACCATGGCGCCCTCGGCACCCTTGTTGAGCATGTGTACTTCAAAATCTGCCGCACCGGCGGGAAGGGCAAGCGCGAAAAGGACCGCTGCTGCGCCGACGATGCTCTTTACCATAATACGCACTGGAGTTCTCCTTGCTGACGAACGTCAATCGTTCATGAGAAAGGGATAGGCCACGGGAACGCTCCGTTCTTTGACGTTGATCAAACAACGGCGATAGAGTGGTCACCGGCGGTATGATCGGAGCATTGTTATCCGTCGCAATCGGAACGCCACATTGAAACGCTCGTTCCATCCCGACTACGATCACACTCATTGTCACTGGTTTGCTAAATGGCGTCTCTCGGTGGGCAACCGCAGTCGTCGTGATTCCTGGACGCCAACCACTGTTGGGAATACCACGACGTTTCCAGGAGTCTTGATTGTCTCTGGCTTGGCATACCTAACTGCACGATTAGATGCCCTTTGCGAAAATGGAACAGGCTGTTCCGCCAATGTTAAGATGGCCTTATCGTGGTAGTTCAATCGTGTCTTCAAGCCGTACGAGTTCAAAATCACTGATGAGAATATCAACCCTCACGCGCCATTGTCCGGCAATGGGCAGGTTGACATCGGCGGCACGCCACACGCCGTCGGCGTGCAACATGGCTTTCCGGCGCATCGGCTCGATACCCGCTTGCGGATTGGAAAGCGCGAAAGCCACTTCTTTCGGCGTGATAGCCGTGAACTCCGGTGCCAGGATGATGGCGGACAGCCCGACCGGACCGGCGCGTCCGGGCGTGACAGCAATTTCAGCCATCGCCTTGTCCGCATGGACATGGATCGACACCGGCTGCGCAGCTGCTATCGCCAGCGCGCGGGGCGGCGGCGTGAACCGCCATGTGGCGGCGACAACAAAAATGACGAGGGCGATCATGGTCTCGATGATAGCAGCGCGGGCAAGCCGCCGTGCCGCGCCCTGCTCGCCGCGTTCGGCTGGTTTGGTAAAGACCCAGCGATTGGCTGCCACGAGAAGAAACAGGACCACGAGCAGCGCCGTCTTTGCGAGAAGAACATTGCCGTAGGCCGTGGAAACGAGCGCATCGAATGTCTGGACCTGCACGATGGCCAACAGCAGGCCAGACGCGGTCAGTGCAGCGACGCAAACGGGAATAAGACGGGAAAAACGACCAAGCGCCTGCCGCGCAGCATCGCCTCCATGTTGTAAAGCGTAGGCCAGTGGTGGGAGAGAGCCGATCCAGATGGCAATCGTGACTACATGCACGAAGACCGCCGGCCGCATCAGCCATTGCGGCGTCGCCGAACTCGCATGGCCACTCAATGCCATCGCCGCGCTTCCGGCGACAATTGCAACAAGCGATGCCGCGCGGCCCGAAACAGTCGTCCTTGAAGAGGTTGCGAGCGCCAGAAGAAACGCAGAGGAGAGCGCCATGACGGTCAGGCCGAAACTCGTCTCGAGGCCGGCGCTCCATACCGCGTGATCCGCCAGACTGGAGAGCGGGGCGCCCAGGGCATCGAGCCCCTGCAATCCCAGAGAGACCGCCGTCCCCGAAATGCCGAGCAGCAGAGCTGCTCTTATAACCGGCAATCCATCGACGCCACCGGGGATCAGCCACCGGACGGCGAAAAGGCCCCCGATCCCGAAGAAGAGACCGGCATACATCGCGATGCGGGCAAGCCATAGCGCCATCCTGACCGGCCAGTCGATCACCTCCCCGGCAGCCTGCGGCGCGTTGCTCGGCGCGCCAATCGAAAAGATCGTGGAACCCGCGATGGGATGTCCGTCCTCGGACACGACGCGCCAGGCAAGCACATGGGTTCCTACGGCAAGGTCGCCGGGTGCCGTGATCTCGAGCGTGCGATCGCGCAGAACGAATGTTTCCAGCGTCTTCGACTGCCCATCGGGCAGGATGAGCCGCAGCACGAGCGGCGACACCGGCTCGCTGAAGTACAGCGACAGGGTTTTCGGCGGCGCATTGACGACGGCGCCGTCAGCCGGCACCGCGCCCGTCAACGAGGCATGCGCCATCGCTGCCACAGCGAGGCAGTACCAGAAGATGCCGGTCAGAAAAACCTGGATACAGGATCGGCCAAGATGGTCCCGCACGACAATCTCCGAAGGACAGATGGACCGGCGCCCGAAAGCGCCGCCTTTGCGGGTTCAGTGGCCGCTTACGGCCTCAAGCAGCTTCACGCCGGGGGCGGGAAGCTCGAGATCGTCCTCGGACTGGCCTGCGGCCGGGATTTCGATCCAGCGCTCAGCCACACCATCCGGGCACTCCTGCACTACGGGGAAGTGCAGCGTTTCACCCGCCTTCAGATCCTTCGTCAGATAGACCCGCAGCACGAATTCGTCATATTCGTCGTCGCCGAGATTTCCGCCGCTCCAGACGATTTCCTTCACGCCTTCGCTGGTCGGCGTGCCGTAGTAGTCGTAGGATTTAGCATAGGCGCCCTTGATCTTTTCAAGCGTCCAGCCGGCCTTCGGCTGCGGCTTCACCGCAATCACGCCTTCGGGGATCTGCACGCGCACCACATTGGTCGGCTTGCCCTCGCAGCCGTGCGGCACCTGGAAGATCGCGCGATAGGTCGAGCCGACCGGCGCCTCCTTCAACTGCAACGAAACATGGGCAAGGGCGGCGCTGGAACCGAGCGCAAGGGCGGCAACGGTTGCAAGTGTTCTTTTCAGCATTGTCAGTCTCCAAGAGAGCCGGTCATCCCTGCCGGCAAGGTATGATGGAAAAAGGAAAGGAGATAGGAGCGCGAGGGCATGCAGCAGGCGGTCCGCTCATGCAGCGATCAGGGCAGGGAAAACCTGCACAACATGCTCGCACGATGGCCTTGCCGGCACTGGCCCGGCGATCAGGCGAGTGTCGGGGGACCGCGCGGATGTCCGGGCAAAGCCTCATGCGCCGAAGGCGCGTGGTCGTCATACCCGTCGAAAATCCGCTGCGAGGGTTGTGCAAGCGGATTGAACAGGATGAGGACAGGACGATACGGCGGAACGAGGCCTGCCGCCATACCGCAGGCCAGCGTGCAGCAATCGGGAGCGAGCGAGCGCTCCTTGCCCGGCGTCGATGCCGGTTTCTGCTCGTCGAGATGGGTGATGCAGAGCGGATTACCATAGGCATCCACCGCCGAACTGCCGGCCGTGGCAGCTTGGGCCAAGGGGCTCAGAAGAACCTGCAACGCCATCAGCACGGCGGCGGCGAAAGCCACCCAGCCGTTCCGGCGCTGCTGCATGTATATCGTCATCAAAACCTCTCGCACCGAGGCTTACCAAGCGCGCCGCGTGACGAAAAGGCTCCCGGCTCGCCGAATTGTCGCACTCTTTGCGGTGCAGCAAGCAGCGCCACGATAACTTCTCATGCATCCGCTCTTTTGTTCGGCCGGGCGCAAAGATGACGCATGACGATCCTGCAAAATGGAGCTCTTCCCTCCTTCAAAGGATCAAGCATGCAAACGCTTTCTCTCAAGACCACGGTGACCACCATTGCCGCCGAACTGCCGGGTGCGGCCGAACTGTTTCGCCGCTCTGCCATCAATTTCTGCTGTGCGGGTGATATCCCTCTGCGCCAAGCGGCCGAACGGGCCGGCTTATCGCCGGCAGAACTGCTTGCCGAGCTGGAAGCGCTCCAGCGGATGGCCGGTATTGAAGCGCCACAGGAGACCGGGCCGCTCATTGATCATCTTCTGTCGCGCTACCATGAGACCCATCGCCGCGAACTGGCCTTTTTGATCCCGCTTGCCGAGAAGGTCGAACGCGTTCACGGCGACCATCCCGTCGCCCCATCAGGACTGGCTCGCGCACTGGTCGCGCTGAAGGCGGAACTGGAAGACCACATGACGAGCGAGGAGCAAATCCTCTTCCCCCTGATGCGGCAAGGGCAAAACACGCGGATTTCCCGCCCGATCATGCAGATGCGCCATGAACATGCCGATACGGTCAGGCTTCTTCAGGATATCGAGCATGCAGCCCATGGCATGGCGCTGCCGGAGGGCGCCTGCGGGTCGTGGACGGCGCTCTATACGGGGCTGCGCAAGCTCACCGATGATCTCGTCTTGCACATGCATCTGGAGAATACCGTGCTTTTCCCGCGCTTCGAGACGCCGGAAGCCGCCATCGGCGCCTAAGCCCGAGACGGAAAGCGGCATCCGGATTTTCCGGGTGCCGCTCCATCACACATTCGTCAGACGAAGACCATCACGGCCACATAGCCGACGGCGATCAGGACAAGCCCGGCGATCAGCATCGGTATCAGACTGCTGCCGTTGATTTCCCTGCCGCTGACCTGCTCACCGGAAAACACCAGGGGTTTGCGCGGTTCTTTTTTGTCCATGACAGCCTCTCGTCGTTGCGGTGATCGAATGCTTGGCTAGACGCTGGCCTCCAGACGTGCGCCTTCGAAATGTCCGAGCATGACCCGGATTTCCTCCTGATCGGAGATCAGACAGGCAGCGGTGGCGAGTGCGTCGGCAATGGCGGCGGATGGCGCCGAGACCGAGACCGAACGCCACGCCGATGCCGCCGGCCTGCCGGTCGTAGGATCGAGGATATGGCCATCGTGGCCTGCCTGATCGAAGGTCGTACCGAGTGGGGCAGAAGTGGCGAGCGCGCGCTGGCGCAGCGACAGGCGTTCTCCCGTTTCCAGGCGTACCGGCCAGTTCCCGCCCTCCGGCTTACCGCCAAGCGCCCGCAGCTCACCCGTATCGATCAGGATATTGCTCAGCCCCTCCGCCTCCAGCAGGGCGGCGACCCGATCGGCGACATAGCCTTGGCCGATACCATTCAATGTCAGGGCCATGCCGGGTTGCAGGGTGATGGCGGCCGCGTCGAGTTCCACCTTCGCCCAGCCGGTCCCGCGGCGGACCGTCTCGACCGCTTGCGCATCGGGCTTCCGCCCGCCTGCAGCCGCTTCGGCCCAGAGCGCCCAGAGCGGTTGCACGGTGGGGTCGAACCGTCCGCCGCTTGCGCGGTGGACGGTACCGGCCAGCGACAGGCAGTCGAGCAATTCGAAAGGCGGTGCGGGGAGATGCCCGTCGCGGTTCAGACGAGACAACGCGCTCTGCGGCCTGTAGAGGCTGAGCATATCTTCCAGCCGGTCGATCTCGGCCATGACGCGGGCGGCGATGACCTCCCCATCGGGATGGTCGAGCCGGATCGAGGCGCGTGCGCCCAACGCCTGTCCCGTCCATCGACGGGTCGTACCCTTTGAGGTCGCGCGGGCAGTAGCAGGCAAGAAGGCCAGAGCGGCGGAAATCGTGATCAGGCGGCGTCGGGTGATGGGCATGGGTCAGCCTCCGGCTTTGTTGGGCAGGGCACGCAGGCGGCCATCGAAATCCGCATCGTCGTCGTTCCCCTGGTCCGCCCCGGCATCGACCGGCGCGAGAACCATGTCATTGGTGATGTCGGCGAGCGTCAGCACGCGGCCGCCCTCGGCGCGAACGAAATCCTCGGCGCGCTCCCGGCTGGAAAACGGAACCGCTTCCGGCGCCCCCATGCCGCCCGCACGCGCCGAGCCGAGAACGTAGAAAGCCTTGTCGGCGGCGATCCAGTTGCCATCGCCGGGGCGGCCCCAGGTCGCACCTGCTTTGCCCATGTCGTTGACATAGACGGCGAGGATCGGCGAGACCTGCTCGGGGCCGCGCATATAGGCGATGGCATCGCGCACCTGGCTGAAGAACAGCGGCGCGGCGTTGCCTTCGAGGAAAACCTGCGCCTTCGGGCCGGGATGCTCCAGGAGGTTCATTTGGCAATAGTGACCGAGGGTCTCCGGCGTCATGTCCTGCGGCGTCGTGCTCTGGGCCACCTCCTCCTTGCAGGCGGAAAGCAGCGCGAGGGCGGTGACGAACAGGGCTGAACGAAGCGAAATCCTCATGGTGTCACCTTACGGAAAGCCGTCACGGCAAGCGCGATGGCGGCGAGCGGCCATACGAAGAGCGAAGCGGCCGATTGCCAGAGCGGAATGGCGCCCGCCGCACCGCCAATGCCGCCGGCCGCCGCAACGGCCTCCGCCGCCGAGAGATTGAAGACGCGGAAGGCATCGGCGGGATTGGCAAGCAGGGCAACCGGCAGCGCCTGCGTGGTGAAGGCACCGCCGCCATACGAGACGATCAACGCAAGCAGCGCGAGGTCGTAGAGCACGACCGCCACGAGCCAGAGCGCGATGGCAAAACCGGCGGCTCCGGAGGGCCTACGCGCCAAAGCCGAGAGCGCATAGCCCGCACCGAGGAAGGTGGCCCCGAGCAGCACGGAGGACCAGATCAGCCGCAACAAGGAGCCAAGCCCCCTAATCGCCTCGGCATCGGACCAGATGGCGACCAACGCCGCCGAGCCGTAACCGAGCGTAACCGCGAGAGAGAGGATCACGAGATGGGCGAGCAGCTTACCGAGCAGGATGTGCAGGCGCGAGACAGGATAGGTGAGCAGCAGCGGCAGCGTGCCGCGCTCCACCTCGCCCGCTACCCCATCAAAGCTCATTAGGAGCGCGAGCAGCGGCACGAGATAGACGGCGAGCGACGTGAGCGAGGCGACCGTCACCGAGAGCCGGTCCACACCCACATCCCCCGTCGGTGCGGCACCGGCGGCAGCGAGCACCAGCGCAAACAGCACCATCATGCCCGTCGCGATGGAGACCCAGCGATTGCGAAAGGCGATGCGGAATTCCGAGATCGCGATGGCGAGGATGCGCTTCATTGCCCGTCCCTCCGGCTGAAATGACTGTAGATATCTTCGAGGCTCGGTGGGATCACATCGAGATCCGCGACGTCGCCCCCGAGCGCGGCTATTCGGGCCAGGAGCGGCAGTTTTTGCGCCTGCGCGCAGGAAAGGCGCAGAAGTCCATCTCCGCTCGCAACGGCCTGGGGAAAGGCCGCCGTAAGAGAAGGTGTACGGTTGGAAGTGGGGCGAACGAGAAGGGAGACGGGCAGTGCCGCGCGGGCCCGCAGATCGGCGAGAGTGCCCTCTGCCACCAGTTCGCCCCCCGAGAGGATAAGGATGCGGTCTGTCCGCGCCTCTACTTCGGTCAGCACGTGGGAAGAAAGCAGGATCGCGGTTCCCTCGGCGGCGAGGCCGTCGAGGAGATCGTAGAAATCGCGCCGCGACACCGGGTCGAGACCCGACGTGGGCTCATCCAGTACGAGGAGACCCGGGCGACCGATCAGCGTCTGCGCGAGGCCGACGCGCTGGCGCATGCCCTTGGAATAGGTGCCGATGCGTCGGTGCCCCGCCTTCTCTAGCCCGACGCGGGCAAGAAGCGCCATGGCTTGCTTCGGGTTCTCCCCACGCAGTGCGAGATAGTGGCGAAGCTGCTCCTCTCCAGTCAAAGCGGGGTGGAAGGCAGCGTTCTCGGGCAGATAGGCCACCTGAGCGCGCGCCGCCGAAGAACCGGGCGCCATGCCGCAAACCGTGACGTCGCCGCTGTCATAGGGGATGAGGCCGAGGACGATCTTCATCAAGGTCGATTTGCCGGCACCGTTGTGGCCGAGCAGCGCCGCGCGTCGCCCCGCTTCCAGCGTCAGCGAAACGGCCTTCAGCGCCTTCACCTCGCCGAAGCGCTTAGTGAGCCGAGAGATTGTCAGGGTCGGTGTCATCATAATTTCCTTCGGCCCAGCGACCCGCGGTTTCGGCTTCGTAGCCGAGGATTTCGGGCGGGACAGATATGGTGAGAGGCCGCATCAGCGGCGCACTGTCGCGTACGCCGCCGGGCAGCGTCGCGGGAAAGTCCCGCTGGCTCCAGCGCACGAGCTGCACGGCGGGCGAACCGATGAGCAGACTTGCCGCCGGCTGCGACCAGAGAATCTGGTCCATCAGATCGTTGGGGCGGTAGAAGCTGTCGGCGATGCCATCGCCATTCAGGTCAAAGGCCGGGTGGTCGGACCAGAAATTGCCCCTGCCCCGATGGCTCCATTCCATGTTGCGCGTGCCGACATATTTCACCTGCTCGCGGTTGGCGATGAAGGCGTTGCCGGTCAGTACGTTCTTCTCGGACCCGGCGGTGAAATGGATGCCGATGCCGCAGCCCTCCAAGCGATTGTTCCAGATCAGGTTCTTGTGGGCGTTGTATATGAACAGGCATTTCTTGGTGCCGCCGCGCACGAGATTGCCCGTGACGTCGGCATTGTTGGCATAGTTCAGCATCAGACCGTGCTCGCGGTCGCCGAGGCTCAGATTGTTGAGGATCTTCGCCTTGTTGGAGAACATGATGGCGAAGCCGAGATGGTTGCCGATTGAGATATTGCCGGAGATCTCGGTGTTGCGGGTGTACATGAAATGCACGGCAAACCGCAGATCGCGCATGACGTTGCCGCGGTAAATGCTATCGGCGCTGGCATTTGAGAAGATGCCATCACGGCCATAGCGGATGACATTGTTCTCGAGCAGCGTACCTGGGCTGTTCCAGACATAAATGCCGTTGCCGCGCTCATTCATGCGGGCGTTGTCCGTGCCGATGATCTCGTTTCCGCTGACGACGGCGTTGCGGCCGCCATGCACATCGATGCCATGCATATTGCCGGTAATGAGCAGCTTCTCGATCCGCGCGCGATCAGCCCCCTGTAGAATCTTGACGCCAGAATCGAGGTCCTGATTGATGCGACCAGAGCCGGTGACGGTGAAGCCCGAAAGGGCCACATCCTCAGCGGATATCGTGACGACGCTGCCCTGTCTCTCGCCGTCGACCACCGCGCCGCGCGGCCCTCTGATCGTGAGCGGCCGGTCGATGGTGACGGGGCCGATATAGGCCCCGTCAGTGAGCACAAGCACATCGCCAGCCGCCGCACCGGCAATGGCCTCTGCGAGATTGCCCGCGCCCGGCGCGACAGCACTGTCCGCCGCGGCTAGCGGCGAAGCGAGCAGAAGGCCGATCAGGAGAACGGGCAGCCGCATGCCTCAAGCGTCCTTCGGTTCGACGAACATACGGCCGCGCATTTCCATGTGCAGCGCATGGCAGAACCATTGGCAATAGTACCAATAGACGCCGGGATTGGCCGCGACGAAGGTGACGGAGCTCGTCATTTGCGGTCCCACCTCCATGGCAACGCCATGGTTGCCCATGGTGAAGCCGTGCGTCAGGTCGTCGATCTCGTCGAGATTGGTGACGATAACCGTGACCTCATCACCTTCCTTCACGGTGAAGCTTTCCTGGCTGAAGCTCGGCGCGACCGACGTCATATAGACGCGCACCTTGTTGCCGTCGCGGATGATGGCGTCGGTCCACTCATCGATATTCACGCCGTCCAGCTCGGCCTGCTTGCGAGTTTCTGCCCACATCTCGTCCCGACGATCCCAGACGGATTTTATATTTGGCAGGATAGAAGGTGCGACCGCGATAGCATCATGGGGCTCTGCGAAGGTCGGACCATCATGCACGAGCACCATCTTATCACCCGATATGTCTATCAGCTGGTCGTTTTCGGGCTTAAGTGGTCCGACGTTCAGGAAGCGGTCCTTTGAAAATTTGCATAAGCACACCAGCCAGTCATTCGCCGCATCGAGGGTCTCGCCCATAACAATTTTCAGATGTCCTGGCTGATACTGGACGTCGAGCTTGTCCTTGATCGGATTGATCTTCTCCCCAGAATACGCGCGGATGGCCTCGTCGATGTTCCATTTCACCACCTGACTGTCGAGGAAGAGCGACGTATAGGCGTTGCCGCGACCATCGAAGGCGGTGTGCAACGGGCCAAGTCCGAGTTCCGGTTCCGCCACCACGGCACTGCGCGGCTCGGTATTGTCGTAGAAGATCGCATCGAATTTGGTGACGTCGAGCACTGTGACTGTCGGCGAAAGCTTGCCGGCGACGCACAAGTGCTTCTTGTCCGGCGCCATGTTGCAGCCGTGCGGGTTGTTGGCGATCGGGATGTAGCGCGTGAAGAGCGACTTGGCCTCCTTGCGGCCATCCAGCACCTTGACGCCGTTGATCTCTTCATACTTGCCGGCGGCGATCGCCTTCTCGATCTCGGCGAGGTTGAAGACGACGACGTGGTCCATCTCGGACTTGGTCATCTCTTCCAACGACATGCCCATTTCGGAGTTGTAGCAGGTCGAGAAGGCCCACTTGCCCTCGTAGTCGGCATCGCAATTGTCGAGGTTGCCGGAAACCTGCACCTGCCAGGCGACCTCCCACTTATCGGCGTCGACTGCGGTGAAGATGTTCACATAGGTCGAAACGTCCTTCATGGTCGAGCCGTCGTTGACGAGCGGCGCCTCGTCCTCGCCGTTGCAGAAGACGTAGTTCGAGCGCGGCCACTTCTGCGGGCGAAGGCCGTGGATGCCCTTGGCGTTCGGGATCTCCAGGATCGCGTCGGTCTTCATCACGTCGCAGCGCACGCGCGCGACGCGCGTATTGGCCTTGTCGTTCATGAAGAGGTAGCGCCCGTCATATTTTCCTTCGGTGAAGGACATGTGGACGTGGTGCAGGTCGCCGTTGTCGTGGATTTTCTTGCCGTTAGCGGCGAGCTGTTTCTTCGTCTTCTCCGTCATCGTGCGCTGGTGGATGTGGATCGATTCGTTCGTCTGGCCCCAGCCGGTGGCCGAGCAGCGGTTGAACACCGGCACACGCATCAATTCGCGCATCGAGGGAATGCCGAGGATACGCATCTCGCCGGTCTGGCCAGAGGACCAGAAGCCGTAATAGTCGTCCAGCTTACCGGGCGCGACCGAACCGTCGGCGCCCGCCGCGGCGCGGGCCGGCGTCGCAAGGCCAGCGGCGCCGAGGCCGAGGGCGG
>NZ_QWBU01000021.1 GCF_003432075.1 Shinella sp. WSJ-2
AGTTCTTTGCCAAGAACAATGCGGTGGAAGAACTGGATTCCGTTGCTCAGGCGCGGGATGCCAAGACCCTCAGGCTGCGAGAGGCACGTCTTGCCAAGGAGTTAGCCGACCGCATGTCGGCGACATCAAATCTCATCGCAAAACGCGCCAAGTCGTGCTGATCGCCACACCACTCGCTATCGGGATAAGAATGAAGAACGTCAGAAACAACGAAGTCGCCGACCGCCGCTCCTCATCCGCTGAGGCTAAAGCGGCTCTGCTCAATGCCTACCGTGCGGCAAAGACCGCGACAGAACCCGCTAGGATCGCGAGGCAGGCGGAACGTGCAGCCATTGCCAACGCGCGTGAAGAACGCCGTGTTGAACGCGAGCGCATGAAGCTTGAAGAGCAGGCTCGTATCGAGACCGAGGCGGCGGAGCGGCAGGCCGCCGCTGAGGCCGCGGTGGCCGCTGAAGCCGAAGCGCGGGAGAGCGCCGAAAAAGCCCGGATAGCGAGGGTGATCGACGATGAGGCGCTGCGAAAGGCCGAGCGCGACAGGCGTTACGCCAACCGCAAGGCAAGGAAAGCCTAGTTCTTGGTTCGTACCGACCTAACCATGACGCCGTCATGTAGGGGTCTAATCACAGGAGGGAGCCCTAAATGGCACTGAACATGAACGAGCTGCAGGCGATCAACACGGCATGGCAAATCGCAATCCAGGAAATCCTGCGCATGGTCATTCGTGACATGTACCACGCTGGTGGCGAGACAAAGTTCAAGGCACATATCAAACGCATCGAAGAGGCCGCCGTCGACAGCATCTATACCGATCTGAGACTTCGAGGGACCAACGAGTGGACCGAGGTGCTCGTCAAGGAGAGGGCGAGCAATTTCGTGACGACGTTGCTGACTTCTTTCACCTACGATCGAGCCTGACTGCCAACTTGCAAAGAGATTTGGCCGGGGTTTGCACCGAGAGTGGCTGTGATGCACATGTTCTGACGTGTAAATCCGCCGCCAATCGAGCTCAGATGCACCTCGTATCCTCAAGCCACTCCAAGGCTGATCTGCAAAGACCTTGGTCTGAAAGCAGCGTCCTTTCCTTGGCAGATTGGGGAGGTCCTTTAGCTGCGGCAGATTCGTCGACGCTAACGAGCTGACATTTGGTCGGATCAAGAGTTCGAATCCCATCAAGAGCTTATGCCACGTGTCCGCAGCAGCTTGGTGGCTGATGCTCCACGTCGAATATCAGAGGATCGCTCGTCTTCCGGCGGCGGCCCTCCGCAGGTGCTCTCGGAAGAGGGTGCGGAAATCCCGAAACCTTACAAAGCCAAGCGCTTTCGTGAGGCGTATCACGGTCGAAGGCGAGACGGCGAATAGGGCGGCGACAGAGCTTGCTGTCCCGAACGCGATCACCTCTGGCCGCTCGAAGGCAACGCGCGCGATGCGATGATGATGATCGGAGAGGGCAATTAATCGGCTCGCGATCGCCGATTTGAGGGCGGCCAAGTCGCGTGGTTGTTCCATGACCGCCCCCGAAGACTTACGCGATCGAGACGACGGTCTTGGTCTTGACCGACTCGATGCAGGCCAGAGCGACGGCAAGCGCGTTGCGTGCATCAGCGCCACTTGGCGAGCCGGAGATATCCCCGCTGCGGATCGTGCGGACAAACGACGCCAGCTGCGCCGTGTAGCCGTGGATGAAGTGGTCGGTGTCGCGGCGCCACGTGTCATTCGAAACGCCCTCGGCGTCGAAGAGCGTCATGCTTGAGCGACGGACATCACCCATCGTCACCATGCCGCCGGAGCCAAACACTTCGCCCCGGATATCGTAGCCATAGAGAGCGGAGAAGTTCGCCTCCGCAACGGCGACGGAGCCGTTGTCGAAGCGGATGGTGACGACGGCGGTGTCGAGGAAGCCCTTGCTACGGGAGTCTGGACGCACGAGCGCGTCTGCTGCGGCGTAGACTTCGACCGGACGTGCACCGGGATTAAGCCACAGCAGCGTGTCGAAGTCGTGGATCAGCGTCTCGTAAAAGATTGTCCAGAGCGGGATCTTGTCGGGGTCAGCGCCAAAGGGCCCTGGATCGCGCGTCAGCGAGCGGATCAGCTGCGGCGTGCCGATCTTGCCGGCATCGATGGCGGCGCGACCTTCTGCAAAGGCCTGGTCCCAGCGACGGTTAAAGCCGACCTGGAGCGGAACTCCGGCCGCTCTTGCCGCGGCGACGGCGCGATCCGCCTCCTCCAGAGTGAGGGCCATTGGCTTTTCACAGAAAATGGCCTTGCCCGCTTCGGCAGCCTGAACGAGCACGTTGGTGTGGAAGCGGGCAGGCGTCGCAATGATTACTCCATCGAGGCCGGGATGGGCGAGAAAGTCGGCAATGTCCGTGTAGACTGCGTCCACGTCGAGTTTTTCCGCGAGTTTCGAGGCTGCGCCGGGTGCCGGATCTGCGATGGCGACGAGATCGGCGTCGACGAGGCGGCGCGCAACGGTTTCACCGTGGAAGGAGCCGATACGGCCGGCGCCGATGAGACCGATGGAAAGGGGTTTTGTCTTGGGCATGGGCTTGTCCTGTGCTTGGCAAGAGGTCAGAGGGTGAAGGCGGCGCGGAAGGCGTCGAGGGCGGCATCGGAATCACCCGCCGCCCAGGCCTCGAGGCCGATAGGGCCGCAGTAGCCCATCGCCGTGAGTGCCTTGGCGATGCCTGGCCAGTTGACCTCGCCAGTTCCCGGTTCGCAGCGACCGGGAACGTCGGCCACCTGGATTTCGCCGATCCAGGGAAGGCATTTGCGGCAGAGCTCAATGAGATTTCCTTCGCCGATCTGCGCATGGTAGAGGTCTAGATTGAGCCGCAAGCGCGGGTGGTCGATGCTGGAGACGAGGGCTAGCGTTTCCTCGGCGCGGCCGAAGGGCACGCCCGGATGATCGACCGGCAGGTTGAGGTTTTCGAGCGTGAAGGTTACGTCTTCTGCTTCCGCCAGATCGACGATGCGGCGGAGCGTGTCGCGAGCCTTCAACCACATCGCGCCGGTGACGACCTCGATCGGCCGCACGGGCAGGCCGCGGTCGCCGAGGCCCGTGCCATGCAGGTTGAGGCGCTGGACGCCGAGGCGCTTGCCGACCTTGGCCGTCTCGCGGGCGGTGCGAAGCAATTCCGCGGCGCCTTCGTCGTCGGTAAGGCGGCCAGTGAGATAGCCGTTCATGATGGTGAAGGTCGCGCCTGTCGCTTCCAGCTTCGCCAGGTCATGCTCCGGCCAGTTCCAGAGGCCGACGCCGAAGCCACGTTCCTTGAGGCGGGAAGCGCGCCATTCGATCGGCTTGTCGCGCCAGAGCATTTCGGCGCAGGCAGCAAGTGGGAAGGGGGAGGTTTTATCGTGCCCGGCCATGCCGAACTCCTGTTTTTGGGTGAGCGAAAGGGTCGGCCGGTCCGATGGGCCGGCCGCTGATTACCATGAGGGAAGGGGCGTCAGATCGTCCCGCCGAGTTCTTCCGAAAGGGATTGCAGCTCTTTGCCGCCGGCCATCAGATTCTGCAGCGCGTCGATACCAATCCCGTCTTTGCTGTAGCTGCCGAGCGTCTTGCCGCGGTTGAGCACCGTAAAGCGGTCGCCGACGGCATAGGCATGGCGGACATTGTGGGTGATGAAGATCACACCGAGGCCCTTGGCGCGGACCTGACTGATATACTTCAGCACCATGGAGGTTTGCGCGACCCCGAGGGCGGAGGTCGGTTCGTCGAGGATCAGCACCTTGGCGCCAAAATAGACGGCGCGGGCAATGGCGACGCACTGGCGCTCGCCGCCCGACAGCGTGCCGACGGCCTGCTGCGGGTCGCGCACGTCGATGCCGATCCGGTGCATCTCGTCACGCGTCACGCTATCGGCAAAACCCATGTCGATACGCTTGAACGGACCGAAGCCGACCTTCGGTTCCCGACCCATGAAGAAATTGCGCGTCACCGACATCAGTGGGATCATCGCAAGGTCCTGGTAGACCGTCGCGATGCCGGCGTCGAGCGCATCGCGCGGGCCGGAAAAGAGGCGCTGTTGGCCCTCAACCAGGAAATCGCCTGACGTCGGCTTGTGCACGCCGGCAAGCGTGTTGATGAGGGTGGACTTGCCGGCGCCGTTGTCGCCGAGGAGGCAGAGCACCTCATTGGCGTGGACCTTCATCGACACGCCGTTCAGCGCGATGACCGGTCCGAAATGCTTGACGAGGTTCTTGACCTCGACGAGGGGTGTCTTCTCGCTCATCAGCGTTCTCCCGTCACGCGCTTGCGGATGACATTGTTGAAGATGACCGCGATCAGCAGCATGCCGCCGAGGAAGACGAGGTACCAATCCTGATCGATGGAGGTGTAAGTGAGGCCGATCAGCACCATGCCGAAGACAATGGAGCCGAAGAAGGCGCCGATGGCGGAGCCGTAGCCGCCCGTCAGCAGGCATCCGCCGATGACGGCCGCGATGATCGCCTCGAATTCCTTCTGGAAGCCGCGGCGGGCGTCCGTCGAGCCGGCGTCGAGCACGGTGAGGATCGCGACAAGCGTGGCGCAAAGCGCGGTAACGATGAAAAGGATCGTTTTCACGCGGGCGACCGGCACTGCGGATTTGCGGGCGGCGCGCGGATCGCCACCGGCAGCAAAGATCCAGTTGCCGAACTGTGTGCGCAGGAGAACCCATGTGGCGACGAGCGCGATGGCGATGAACCAGAGGATCTCGACGGGGATGCCCGGGACTTTCGGCGTGCCGTTCGGGAAGGTGTCGACGATGCCCATCTCGGCAAGCGCGGTGAAGAGGCCGGGGAAGGCATCGCCGGAAAAGAGAGGAGCCAAGGGGCTGCCCGCGGCGGCTTCCTTCATGCCGCGAAGCTGGGTTGCCCCGCCGCTCGCCCACTTCAGTCCGACCAGCGTCAACCCGCGCAGGATGAAGAGGAAGGCAAGGGTAACGATGAAGGAGGGCAGGCCGGTACGCATGGTAAGCTGGGCGTTGATGACGCCGATGAAGACCGCGAAGGCGACTGCGACCAGGATGGAAACGCTGAGCGGCACCTGCCAGACGACGAGGGCCGTGCCGAAGACGAGGCCGGCAAAGGCGATCATCGAACCGATCGACAGGTCGAACTCGCCGCCGATCATCAAAAGCGCGGCGCCGACGGCGAGAATGCCGAGTTGTGCGGCGGGCGCCATGAAATTCATGATGCCGGCGAGCGTGAACATGGCAGGGTTCGCGGTCAATGCGAAGAAGAGGGTGACGAGCACGAGGCCGGCAACGGCCCCCAATTCCGGGCGGCGCAGAAGGGCGGTCAGCGTCGATACCTTCTTCAGCCGTTCATCGCGCGCCACGGTGACAGCGCTGTTTTGATCATTGGCGAGGGACATGGCTTGGTCCTTGATGGCTTGCGGTCTCCCGCGACGGCGGCAGGACACCTGCGGAACGGCGCGCGTTTGCGCGTGAGGAAATCCAGGATGTGGCCCCCGCCGGGAGCAGGGGCCACCGGGCACCGACTAGCGGATACCCTGGGAGGACTTTTCGATGACCGAAGCGGCGGCATCTTTTTCGACGAAGCTCGGGCCGGAGGCGACATTGCCGGCCGGGATCGTGCCGTAGCGGGCATTGAGTGCCAGGAAGGTCACCGGCAGGTAGCCCTGGAGGTAAGGCTGCTGGTCGACCGCGAACAGCGCCTTGCCGTCTGCGACTGCCTGGAGGAAGCCTGCCGAGAGATCGTAGGAGGCGACCTTCACCTTGTCGCCGACGCCCATCTTCTCGACCACCGCAACGGCGCGCTCGCCGACGAGCGGAGCAGAGAGGCCGAGAACCAGGTCAATGGAGCTGTCCGACGTCAGCGCCGCCTGGATCTTGGCCTCGATTTCGCTCGGGTCCGTCGTTGTCGGCAGCACGGTAACCTTGCCGTCGGCAAAACCTTCCGCCGTGCCGGCGCAACGCTGGTCGAGCGCGGCGTTGCCGACTTCCTGGTTGACGCAGAGCACATGCTTCAGGCCGAGCGACTTCAGCTTCTCGCCGACCTTGATGCCGGCGGGATGTTCGTCTTGGCCGACATGCAACCTGATGCCGAGTTTCTCGGCGGCGGCGATGCCGGAGTTCATGGAGATGACCGGGATGCCGGCGGCAACTGCCTTTTCGATCGCCGGGCCGAGCGCATCGGGGTCGGGGTTGGAGATGACGATGCCGGCCGGGTTCTGGTTTACGGCCGCCTCGATGAGCTGGGCCATCGCCACCATGTCAAAAGTTTCCGGCGCGCGGTAATCGACAACGACATTGCTGTCCTTGCCGGCCTGCGTGATGCCGTTCTTGACGATCGACCAGAACGGGTCGGACGCCTGGCCGTGCGTGACGGCGATGATCGTGGGCTGGTCTTCGGCCTTCACGCCGACGGACCATGACGTGGCGATGCCGACGGCCACGAGACCAAAACCGAGCTTCTTCAAAAGAGACTTCATATTTTCCTCCTCCGAGCCGCTCACTCCCTGAGCGGCAAAAACGAATGCTACCGGGTGCAAAGTTACTTGCTACCGGGTGCAAGCGAGTGCATAGTATCCCCAAATGCGGTAAAAGCAAGCATTCATTTCGTCGGATGGCGAAAATGGAATGTTTGTTTCATTTCGGGGGCAGGACATGCGCAAGCGAGCGACGGCAAAAGAGGTGGCGGATGCCGCGGGAGTTTCCAAATGGACCGTGATCCGGGCCTTCACGGAAGGGGCTTCGATCACGGAGGAAAGCAAGCGGCGCGTCATGGAAGCGGCGACAGCCCTCAACTATTCGCCGAACCTTCTCGCGCGCAGTCTGGCCAAGAACCTGACGCACCAGATCGCCGTTTTTGTCGATGACTTTGCCAATCCACAGAAGCTGCCATTTCTCGAAACCCTGACGGAGCGCTTGCAGGCTGAAGGCCTCGTGGCGATGCTGATCAACATCAACACCAACTTCGACCATGTGCACGCACTCCTGAATGCCGACCAGAGACAGGTCGACGCGGTGGTCCTGTTCGGGACAGCGTTCCGCAACGAGACCCTCAATGACAGCCGCCTCGGGCGAGGGGCGCCACCGATGTTCGTTCTGGCGCGCGACAGTCAGATCGAGGGTGTGCCGGCCGTCGTCTGCGATGCGGAGCGTGCGCTGCGGGAAATCGTCGACCATCTCCATGCACGCGGCTATCGCCGGCCGGGCTTCATGTCTGGCGCGTCCGCTCTCTCCACGGCATTGAAGCGCCGGCAGCATTTTCTGGAGGTCTGGAAGGAGAAGGGCGTCGATACCGTGGCCTCTCTCTCTGCCGAACGTTACAGCGCGCAAGCGGGCGTCGCCGCCATCCGCGCCTATATGGAAAGCACCGCGCCCGCCGACCGCATCGATGTGCTGATGTGCGAGAACGACATTCTGGCGCTCGGTGCCATGGACACGCTTCGCGGCACTTATGGCCTGCGCGTGCCGGAGGATATGGCCGTGGTCGGTTTTGACAACTACGAACTCGGTGGCGCCTTCGCCTATGGCCTCACGACCTATGAACAGCCGAAAGACGAAATGATCGATGTGATCATGGCGATGATAACCGGTCGGCAACCCGCCGAGACTGTGACGCTGTCCGGAAAACTGATCGTCCGAACCTCGACCTAATGCATTGGAGAACGCATGAACCAGAAGCCTATTGCGCTGCCAGCCGGCGTTCGTCTCGCCGTGAGTCCGTTGTCCTGGGCCAATGACGTCCTGGAGGATCTAGGTGCGAACATTTCGCTCGAGACCTGCCTCAATGACGCAGCGGAGGTAGGTTATGAAGGCGTTGAGCTCGGCCGCAAATTCCCGCGCGATCCTCAGTTGCTTCGCTCCCTGCTCGATAGTCGTGGTCTTGCTCTTGCGTCCGGGTGGCATTCCGGGCAGCTGGCAGAGCGGAGCGTGGACGTTGAAATCGCTTCGGTCGGTCCGCATGCAAACCTTCTTACCGCCATGGGATGTAAGGTGATGGTCTATGGTGAGGTGGCGATGATGCCCGCAGGCTTCCCGCTCGACGCACCGATGTCGCAGCGTCTTGTCATGCCGAAGGAGGACGTTCCCGCCTATGCTGCCCGCCTCACGGATTTTGCAAAGCGCATCGTCGGCGAATACGGCCTGACGCTTGCCTATCATCACCATCTGATGATGGTCGCAGAGACCTTTGATGAGATTTCCAGCCTTTTTGAGAAAACCGGTTCGGAGGTCGGCTTGCTGCTCGATACGGGCCACGCCGCCGCCGCTGGCTTCGACTATGCTCGACTTATCGAAAGGTTTGGCGACAGCATCGTGCACCTTCACCTGAAGGACGTCCGCGGCCCCATCCGTGAGAAGGTTAAATCCGCTGATTTGAGCTTCAATGCTGGCGTCCGGGAGGGGATGTTCACTGTGCCTGGGGATGGTGTGGTGGACTTTGCTCCGCTGGCGCGCTTCGTGCAATCGACGGGGTATACAGGTTGGCTCGTTGTCGAGGCCGAGCAAGACCCGTCGCAGACCCCGCCTCGGCAAGCGGTAACCCGTGCCAGAGACCACTTGGGAGCGGTTTTCGGCGCGGGATAACGTACAATGGCGATGGACGTCCAGCCAGGTAGTTCGCCATTTGAATCTACAACAGGCTTCCACGAGGGGCCACTACTGCACCTTGATCACGACCTTGCCCTTTGCGCGCCCCGTCTCGACATAAGTCAGCGCCTCGGGCGTCTGGTTGAAGGGGAATATCCTGTCCACTACGGGGCGCAGCACGCCGCTATCAATCAGCCCGGCGATCTCCTCCAGTTGCCGGCCATCAGCACGCATGAACAGGAAGGAATAATGCACGCCGAGGCGTTTTGCCTTCCTGCGAACGCGGTGGCTGAGCAGGCGAATAACCAGCTTTAGGATCGGGTTCAGCCCGAGGGCTTCGGCGAAGGCCGGGTCCGGCGGGCCAGAAATGGAGACGAGGTGGCCGCCCGGCTTCAGGACGTTCAGAGATTTCGAAAGCGTCTTTCCATCCTGGCTGTTCAGCACGACGTCGTAGCCGGAGAGAACCTTTTCGAAATCCTGGCTCGTATAGTCGATCACCACATCCGCGCCGAGGCTTTTGACGAGAGCAGCGTTCTTCGCGCTCGTCGTGGTTGCGACTGTCGCGCCCAAATGCTTGGCAAGCTGGATGGCGATCGTCCCGACGCCGCCGGAGCCCGCCTGAATGAAGACTTTCTGGCCAGGCTTCACCTTGGCAATATCGACAAGCGCTTGCCACGCCGTCAGCGCGACCAGCGGGATGGACGCCGCGTCTTCCATCGTCAGCGTTCGGGGTTTCATCGCGACATCGTCTTCGTGGATGGCGATGAGCTCCGCGAACGTGCCGACGCGGTGATCCCTCGGCCGTGCATAGATCTCATCGCCGACTTTGAAGCGGGTGACGCCCGGGCCGACCTTGACGATAGTTCCGGCAACATCGTGTCCAAGCACGAAGGGTGGGCGGTAGGGCAGGAATATCTTGAAGTCGCCATCCCGGACCTTCGAGTCGAGCAGGTTGACGGCAGTGGCATGGATGCGCACAAGGACGTCGTTAGTCTGGACCTGCGGATCCGGCCGTTCGGTGAGGCGCAATCCGCCCTTCTTCTCGTACTTCTCGACGACGTAAGCTTTCACTGAGAATCTCCGGTCTTTGGTGCTCCTTGCATGGCAAGGTCTTGAATTGGTTTTGCGGTCTAGGCAGATGACGCCGCACAGCATCATCCGCAAGGGAACGTGCTCTCCCGTGCATTTATGCCAAGGAAGCGGATGCGGGCGTATGACCGTACAGGACGCGTATCGCGTTCTTTCCAGCCTCCAGAATACGGCCGGACGCATCTGCGTTCACCGCGCGCGCCAGCTGGAGCGTTCCGATAAGGGTCGCAAAGATTGCGCATGCCACATCTTCCCTCGCTTCGACATGGTCCGGAAGGGCGTCGGCGAGCAGGAGCACCAGAGTGCGGGATTGTTCCGCATACACGCGGCGCGTCTCCTCAGATTGGCGCGCAAGCTCCGGCAGCAGTGCTGCAGATGCGCAACCCAGTCCCGGGTTGTCCCGATGTTCCGTCGAGAGATAGATGTCGATCACGCGATCAATTCCCCCTTCGTCCAGCACTTCGCGCAGCCATAAGGCTTGCTTGCTCAGGGCGTCGGACAAGGTGTCCCGGACGAGATCGGCCTTCGAGGGAAAATGGGGATAGAAAGCGCCGTTCGTCAGGCCGGCATCCTTCATGATTGTCGCAAGGCCCGAGGCCGCAATTCCATCCGTGCGGAAGCGCTCGACAGCGACATCCATGATTCTGCGGCGCGACGCATCTTTTCGGCCTTTTTCATATCGCATGCGCTTCTCCAATTCGCTATTGAATTACGATCATAATAACATTAAGTGAGCGTAATGCAATTGACCTCCGGAACTGAAATCCGGGACGTTCACCTGAGGTAAAAACATGGACGCCGTAAGAACCGCAATCGTGACCGGGGCATCGTCCGGCATTGGCTACGCAACCGCCGAAGGCCTTGTCCGAGCGGGTTTCACCGTTTTCGGAACGAGCCGGAAAATTGCCAACGACGGCCCTAAGGGTGTAATAATGCTGGCATGCGACGTGACCGACGAGGCGTCCGTATCGGCGCTGGTCGCTGATGTTGTCTCCAAGGCGGGAAAGATCGACCTTCTCGTCAACAACGCCGGCATCGGGATGTTCGGCGGTGCAGAGGAGTCTTCAATCGCGCAGTCGCAGGCCCTTTTCGACGTCAATGTTTTCGGGGTCATGCGGATGACGAACGCCGTTCTGCCGGTGATGAAAAGCCGGGGCGGCGGCCGCATCGTCAACATTGGCTCCATCCTCGGCGTCATCCCAGCACCGTATTCGGCGCATTACTCCGCCGCCAAGCATGCGATCGAGGGCTATTCGGAATCACTTGATCACGAAGTCCGGGCTTTCAATATCCGCGTCTCCGTCATCGAACCCGCATACGTCCGCACGGTGTTCGATCAGAACGGCAAGGACATTGAAATGGCGGCGAAAAGACACAAGGCCGAAGAGATCGTCACGAAGCTTCGTCAGGTTGACGTGCTGAATTCACAGGGAAAATCGATGGCGGAAGCGATCCGGTCGATAGGCGTGACAGAAGTTACATACTACCGGTGGCGGTCTGAGTACGGCGGCTTGAAAGGCGACCAGGTTAAGCGACTGAGGGAACTGGAGGCAGAGAATGCCCGGCTCCGGCGAGCCGTTTCCGACCTTACCCTGGACAAGATGATTTTGGCCGAAGCCGCGAAGGGAAACTTCTAAGCCCCGCTCGCCGCCGCGCTTGCGTTGACTATGTGATCGATGAACTGAAGGTATCCGAGAGACGGGCGTGCCGAGTTCTGGGTCAGCATCGTTCCACGCAGCGCAAGATCGCAAAGACTGCGGATGATGAAGCGGTGTTGACCGCAAACACCACGGCGCTCGCCCTCCAGTATGGCCGCTATGGCTATCGTCGCATCACGGCGATGCTGCACACGTTCCGGTTGCAGGCGCCGATCTCAAGATTCCGGGATATTTTCCCGGAAGATGACCTGAAGTCGCGGCGGGTGGTGCTCGAATTTCCGGCCGAGGATGGTGTTCTTCAGGACGGAGATCGCTTCGCGCGCTTCCACCCGCGGGTTCTGGTCGATGACGGCATCGATGGTGCCGTCGAGAAGGAAGCGCTTGGTGCTCTCGGTCAGTTCGTGGCCGACGAAGATGACGCAGGAGGCCATGCCGGCCTCCTGCAAGGCCTGCCCGATGCCGGCATTGCCGGCGCCGATATTGTAGATGCCGGAGAGATCGGGGTGGCGCTTGAAGAGCGCGACCGCTTCCTCGTAGGCGCGCTGCCGGTCGTCGCGGACTTCGCGCAGTTCCACGATGTCGAGATCGCGGAACTCTTCCATGATGACATGGCGGAAGCCCATCTCGCGTTCCTCGTGGCCGCGATAGGAAAGCGAGCCGGCAAACAGCGCGATTTTGCGCTTGACGCCGCCACCCAGGAAGCGACCGAGCAGATAGCCGGCAAGCCGGCCTGCCGCGCGGTTGTCGATGCCGACATAGCCGGCACGGGGAACATGCAGGATGTCGGAGGCGAGCGTGACGATCGGCACGCCGGACAGCGAGAGCGCCCGCATGGCCTCGCGCACCGTCGGATGGTCAAGCGCGATGACACCGACGCCCTGCGTCACGCCGACCAGAGCATGCAGCGTTCGGGCAAGCGTATCTGGATTGAAGCCTTCGATGGACTGAATGCGGATGTCGAGGTCGTCCTGCATGGCGCCCTGATTGACGATCTGCGTGAGCAGGTTTGCGATGAATGTGTTGGTGCCCGCCGGCAGCACGAAATCGAGCCGGACCTTTCCGGATGTCTCCGCTGCTTCCGAAAACGGCGTGGCGAGATAGCCGAGTTTTCGGGCGGTCTCCAGCACGGCATCGCGGGTTCTTTCCCGCACGCCCCGGCGGTTGTTGATGACCCTGTCAACCGTCGCCGGCGAGACCCCGGCTTCACGGGCAATGTCGATCAATGTTGAACGCAAGGCGTGTCCTTTCACGAAATGATGGGAAATGATGTATTCCTCTGCGGTCCAAATACAAGGTGGTGCGCATAATCCAGGCGCCTTTTCCTCAGAAAACCGCGGGAGCGATGCAGAAGATCCCATCATTTGCCGTCAGTTGGTGATGACTTCAGTCGGTCAATACGTAAACACAGCCGATAAAAGATGTAATATGATTGATGTTGATGTTGACACACATCATTGCGGTCGCCATTACTCATCACGCTGAAGGGTGAGGAGACCTCTCGGCGTGGAGGAGAACATCAATGAGCGAGATTCTGACGGTCTCGCGCCGCGGCCTTTTGGCAGCCGGCGCGAAGACATTTGCATTGACTGCTGCCATCGGCATCGCACCGCAGTTCATCCGTCCGGGCCGGGCCTTCGCGGCCGACGCGCTCGCGCCGGGTATGATCGGCGGCCCGACCGGTTTCGAGGGCGCTGAGCGCTACCAGTACGGTCCCGACACGCCCGAAGGACGGGCCGTCGAGGCCGCCAAGGCGCTGAAGGCCGCCGGTAAGGCGCCGGCGCGGATCGTGCTCGGCCTGTCCGACGGTTCGATCGGCCAGCTGACGCAGGCCTTCCCCGCCGGCGCGCCGTCCATCAAGGAGCTTTGGGAGAAGGAAACCGGCATCACGCTCGACATCGTCGGCGTGCCGAACGGCCAGGAATTCACCAAGGCGATGCAGGACATCTCCACCAAGGGCGGGGCGTTCGACATCTATGCGGTGGAATGGAACCGCCTGGGCGATCTCGCCGAGACGGCCGGCATCGTCATGCTCGACGACTATGTCGCCACCCACAAGCCGGAATGGGACGATCCGGAGCGCGGTTACGTCAACGGCGCAAAGGGCGTGTCGCTGCTCAACCAGTATCGCGGCTCGACCTATGGCGTGTCGCTCGACGGTGATTTCCAGACCTGGAACTACCGCACCGACCTGTTCAAAGACGAGACCGAGAAAAAGGCTTTCTCCGACAAATACGGCTATGCGCTCGCGCCGCCGCGCACCTGGAAGGAGCATGCCGATGTCGCGGCCTTCTTCCACCGCCCGGACAAGGGCCTGTTCGGCTCGACGGACCTGCGCAACCAGGGCTGGGGCTATACCAACTGGTACCAGCGGTTCGTCACGATGGGCTCGCCCAACCAGTTCCTGTTCGGCGACGACGGCAAGGCACTGATCAATTCTGAAGCGGGCTATCTCGCCACGCAGGAATATGTTGAATCGCTCAGCCACCATTCGCCGGATGCGATTTCCTGGGGCTGGCCGGAGCAATACGGCAATTTCGCCTCGGGTGGTGCGGCGATGACCTGCGCCTTCTCGAACTTGCCGAAGTTCCTCGACAACAAGGCGAACGAGGGGTCGAAGATCACGGGCAAGATCGGTTCCATGCTGCCGCCCGGCCGTGACGTCGGCGGCCAGCTCGTCAGCCGCTCGGTGCTCTGGCTCAACCTCTCGGCCTCGATCTCGGCGCAGAGCAAGCATCCGGAAGTCTGCTACCTGCTGCTGCAGTGGCTCGGGTCCAGCCGCATCTATTCGTGGATGACGGCCAATCCGGGCGGTTACTTCGACCCGTTCCAGCTGTCGAACTTCGCCGATCAGCTCGTGCGCCAGACCTATCACGACTACCACATGGATGTCGTGCGCGAGACGGTGGCGCGCACCGTGCCCTCGATCAACTATCCGGGTGCGACCGCTTTCCACAACGCGTTGGATGAAAACCTCATGGCGGCGCTGACCAAGGCGAAGACGCCGGAGCAGGCGATGGCCGACACCGAGAAGCAATGGCAGCGCATCGCGCGGCGCACGGGCGAGGACAAGCTGCTCGAAGCCATCAAGTCGAACAAGGAGGCCTGGCCGACGGTGCTCGATCCGCTGGCCGGCTGAGCCGACATGACCCGACCGCTGGGCGGCCTGCCCGCCCGGCGCCTTCCGACCGCTTTCGATAAGTGACCTTTGCGATCATGAACCGCTCGCTGCCTTTCGAGATTTTCCGCTATGGCGCCATTCTTTTGGCGCTGGCGGTCACGCTCATCCCGACGCTCTGGATGGCCTCGATGGCCTTCAAGCCGATTGCCGAATGGTCCGCCGCCGGCGCCGACCTGACCTGGTGGCCGAAGAGCCCGACGCTCGACAATTTCCGTTTCATCTTCGGCACCTCGACCTCCGATCTCATCGTCGCGCTCGACCGCACCGCCGGCAAGCCGATCTTGGCGTCGCTGCTGTCGGCTGTTTTCGGCACGCTGATCGCCATGACGGCGGGCACGGCCGGCGCCTATGGCCTGTCGCGCTTCGGATCGGGCCAGAACCTGCCGCTCGCGCTCATCCAGCTCCGGCTCTTTCCGCCGATGGCGGTGATGATCCCCGTCATGATCATGTGGGCGTTTTTCGGCCTCGTCGACACCTGGTGGGGTCTGGCACTGATCTACGGCATTGTCACGCTGCCCTTCGCCTTCTGGCTGATGAAGACCTTCTTCGACGACATGCCGCGCGAAATCGAGGATGCAGCACTGGTCGAAGGCTGCTCGCGCCTGCGCGTCTTCATGAAGATCACGCTGCCGATGATGCGTCCGGCGCTCGCCAGCTCCGCGCTCTTCGTCTTCATCCTCAACTGGTCGGACTATCTGATCGCGCTGCTCCTGACGACGCGCGAATGGGTGACGATCCCGGTCTACATGGCCTCGCTGTCGTCCTCGATGACCGGCCAGCTCTATGGCGCCAAGGCCGCCCTCGGCCTGATCGCCGCCGTGCCGCCGGTCATCATGGGCATCGCCATCCAGAAGCATCTGGTGCGCGGCCTGACTTTCGGAGCCCTCAAGCAATGAGCATGCTCGCAACCAAGGAGAAACTCTCCGTGACCGGGGACCTTTCGACGCCCGAGACCCGCATTGAGGATGGAGGCCGCCGCCTTGGCCTGATGCTGACGCTGCCGGCGCAAGTGCTGGTGCTGTTCATCGCGGTCTTTCCGCTGCTGATGCAGCTTTATATCAGCCTGACCGACTGGTCGCCGCTCGACGGCATCGGCTGGTGGCATGCCTATGAATTATGGAACAACTTCGCCAACTATACCGACCTCGCGGCCGACAGCCGCTTCTGGGATGCGCTCGGCCGCACGGCTCTCGTGATGCTGATCTGCGTGCCGGCCGAGTTCCTGCTGGGGCTGGGCCTTGCCATCCTGTTTATGGACAATTTCGCCGGCAAGCGGGTGTTCTACTCGATCATGCTCATCCCCATGATGGTCGTGCCCGCCGTCACCGGCTACATGTTCTTCATGCTGTTCCAGTCCGGCGGGCCGGTGAATGACATCATCTCGACACTGATCGGCCGGCCCTTCGCGCTCGCCTGGCTGTCGAGCCCCGGCACGGCGATGGTCGCGGTGATGATCGCCGACATCTGGCAGTGGACGCCGCTGATGTTCCTCATTCTGCTCGCCGGCCTCGTCGGCGTGCCGGAGGACCAGATGCGTGCGGCGACGCTGCTCGGCGCAAGCTGGACGCAGCGCTTCCACACCATCGTCTTGCCGAAGATGAAGACGATCATCATCATCGCCCTGTCAATCCGCGTCATCGAGAACTTCAAGATCTTCGACACGCTCTACATCATGACGGGCGGCGGGCCGGGCGTCGCGACGGAAACCATCTCCGTCTACATCTACAAGGTGACGCAGCAGGATCTGATCTGGGGCTATGTCGCGGCCATCGCTCTCGTCATCCTGATCGCGCTTTCCATTCTCGTGTCGCTTGCCATCAGCCGCATGAATGCGGCGAAGGAGGCCTGATCCATGACCGCCATTCATCTTGAAAACCTGGTCAAGCGTTTCGGGGCCTTCACGGCGCTGAAGACGATGGACCTCGAAATCCGCGACGGCGAGTTCATGGCGCTGCTCGGCCCCTCCGGCTGCGGCAAGTCCACGACCATGAACATGATTGCCGGTATGGAACAGCCGAGCGAGGGCCGCATCACCTTCGACGGCCGCGACATGAACGGCGTCGCCATTGGCAGGCGCGGCGTCGGCTTCGTGTTCCAGAACTATGCGATCTTCACGCATATGAATGTCTACGACAATCTGGCCTACGGCCTGAAGGTCCGTGGCACGCCGGCGTCCGAAATCGACCGCCGCGTCAAGGCGATGGCTGACTTTCTTCAACTGACGCCGATGCTCGACAAGCCATCGGCCAAGCTGTCGGTCAACATTCTTCAAAGACTGGCGATCGGCCGCTCGGCCATCGTGGAGCCGGCAATCTTCCTGCTGGACGAGCCGCTTTCCAATGTGGACGCGGCCTTCCGCGCTGTCATGCGCACGGAACTCAAGCATCTCCAGCGCCAGTTCCGCCAGACCATGGTCTATGTCACGCATGACCAGCTCGAGGCGATGACCATGGCGGACCGCATCGCCGTGATGGATCACGGCGTGCTGCAGCAGGTCGGCACGCCGCTGGAGGTCTATAACGATCCGGTCAATCTGTTCGTCGCCGATTTCATCGGCTCGCCGGGCATGAACCTGCTCAAGGGGACGCTTGCCGACAGCGACCGCGGGCTGGTGGTCGATCTTGGGATGCTCGGCGTCACCGCGCCGCTCGATCCGGCACTGTCCGCCATCGCGCGGGTAAACCGTGTGCGTGAGGTCGTCTACGGTTTTCGCCCGGAACGGGTCGTGCCGGCAGCAGCGGGGCAGGGGCTTGCCATACCCGTGACCTTCATCGAGCGCATCGGCGCGCGAACGGTCGTTCACTTCGGTGACAGAGAGCAACGGGTGAAGGCGGTGTTCGACAACGACGTCGCCGTCCAGGCGGGCGAGACCGTCCATGTCGCCGTCGAACCGGGCTTTGCGCGTCTGTTCGATGCCGCGACCGGCGTTGCGATCCGGGAGGTGTGAAACATGGCCGGCATTTCCTTCCGCAATGTCACGAAGCGTTTCGGCAAGACGGTTGCCGTCAACAAAGCGAGTTTCGATATTCAGCCGGGCGAGTTCTTCTGCTTCTTCGGGCCGCCGCTTTCGGGCAAATCCACCGTCCTGAAACTGATCCTCGGGCTGGAGACGCCGGACGAGGGCGAAATCCTGATCGGTGGCAAGCCGGTCAACCGTGTCTCACCGGCAGACCGCAATGTGGCGATGGTGTTCCAGAACCTCGCACTCTTCCCGCATATGACGGCGGGCGAGAATGTCCGCTTCCCGCTCGTCGAGCGCAAGGTGCCGGAAGAGAAGATCCGTGCCCGCGTCGAGGCCGTCTCGGCGAAGCTTCACATTTCGCATCTGCTGCACAAACCGCCGGCGCAGCTTTCCGGCGGCGAGCGCCAGCGTGTTGCGATTGGCCGTGCGCTCGTGCGCGATCCGGTAGCCTATCTCATGGACGATCCGATCTCGGCGCTGGATGCACGGCTGCGCGAGGAGACCCGCGTCGAGCTGAAGCGTATCCAGCGCGATCTCGGTCAGACGCTGCTCTATGTCACGCACGATCAGGAAGAGGCCATGTCGATTGCCGACCGCATGGCGATCATGGAGGAGGGGGAGATCCGCCAGATCGGCTCGCCCACCGAGATCTACGATACCCCGGTCAGCCGTTATGTCGCGCGCCTGCTTGGCGCGCCCATGATGAACATCCTGCCGGCGGTGCGCGGCCAGGCGCTGGAAGCGGGGGATGGCACCATCAGCCTGCCGCTCGATGTCGTGCCTGCCGGTGCAGCGCATATCGGCCTGCGTCCCGAAGACCTCAAGGTCGAGCCGTGGAGCGATACGCGTCCGGGGCGGCCTGCCACCGTCTATGAGGTCGAGCCGCTTGGCGGCTACACCGTGGTCACGGTCGATACGGGGGCCGAGAAGCTGAAGGCGCTGATGCGCGGCCAGCCGGACATCCGGCTGGACAGTGCGGTGGCACTGAGCTGCAACCCGGCCAGGGCGCATTTCTTCAATCAGGCGGGGGAGGCCGTCAGCCTGTGAACGAGCATATCAAACGGGAGGTTACAATGAGCGAAGCCGGGGGTTTTGCGCCCGATCCGCAGGTGCGGGTGCGGGATTACAGGATCGGCTGCATCGGCGCCGGCATGATCATGGCGGAATGCCATCTGGCTGCTTACAAGGAGGCCGGCTTTCCGGTCGTCGCCATCGCTTCGCGCACGAAGGACAAGGCGGCGGTGGTTGCCGGGCGCTGGGGCATTCCGACGGTGCACGACACGCCGGACGCCCTGATCGCGGATCCCTCTGTCGACATCCTCGACATCGCCTTCCCGCCGGACCAGCAGCCGGACCTGATCCGCAAGGCGCTCGCCCGGCCGCATATCAAGGGCATTCTCGCGCAGAAGCCGCTAGCGCTGACGCTGGAGGACGCCATCGAACTGCGCGACGCTGCCGCCAGGGCAGGCAAGATCCTCTCGGTCAACCAGAACATGCGCTACGACCAGTCGATGAGGGTGCTCAAGCAGATCCTCGACAGGGGTGAACTCGGCACGCCGGTCATGGCGACGATCGAGATGCGCGCCATTCCGCACTGGCAGACCTTCCTCGAGGACTATGATCGGCTGACGCTCTCCAACATGAGCGTTCACCACCTCGACGTGCTGCGCTTCCTGTTCGGTGAGCCCGAGACGATCACGACGCTGACCCGCACGGACCCGCGCACGACCTTCGCGCATAAGGACGGCATCACCGTTTCGACGCTGATTTTCCCGAGCGGCGTCATGGCCGTTTCCATGGAAGATGTCTGGTCCGGCCCGCGCGAGGAAGGTTTCGACAGCGACATCTATATCAAGTGGCGTGTCGAGGGCACCGACGGCGTTGCGCAGGGCACGATCGGCTGGCCCGACGGGTCGCCTTCGACGCTGACCTATGCCTCCAAGACGACGACAGGCGGCAGATGGGTTACGCCGACCTGGGACACGATGTGGTTCCCGCATGCCTTCGTCGGCGTGATGGAGCAGCTGCAATATGCGGTGAAGTCGGGTGAGCCTCCGGCGCTCTCCGTCGCCGATAACGTCAGGACCGTTGCGCTGATCGAGGCCGGCTACAAGTCGATCGACGAGGGCCGCACGGTCAGGCTTTCCGAAATTTCCATCAATTCATGAATAACGAGGGAGGATTCTCATCATGATGCAGACAGGTATTTTCACCGGCTATTTCCCCTATGCGTTGGAAGAGACGGCAAAGAAGATCCGCGCGCTCGACTTCAATACCGTGCAGCTCGACATGCACTTCAAGGACATCGACCTTTCGGCCGGCCAGATCACCAAGGACAAGTGCGTCAGGATCCGCGAAACCTTCCGCGATCACTATCTGCCGATCTCCTGCATTTCCGGCTACACGAACATCATCCATCCCGACAAGGCCGAGCGCGACCGCCGCGTCGGCTATCTCAAGGAAATCATCCGTAACGCGCGCCATCTCGGCACGCCCTATGTCATCTCGGAAACCGGCACCTTCAACACCGAGTCCGACTGGGTTCATCACCCGAAGAACAAGACGGAAGAAGGCTTCGAGGAATGCCGCAAGGTCATCGCCGATCTCGCCCAGCATGCCTATGACCACGGCGCGGTCTTCCTGCTCGAAACCTATGTGAACAACGTCGTCGGTTCCGTCGAGGAAACCGTGAAGATGTTCGCGCAGGTCGATCATCCCGGTCTCGGCCTGCTGATGGACCCGACCAACTATTTCGAGACGCACAATATCGACCGCATGGACCAGATCCTGAACCAGGTGTTCGATACGCTCGCCGACAAGATCAAGATCGGCCATGCCAAGGACGTGAAGCGCTCGGGCGACGACAAGTCGGAGAAGCATGCCGACATCGGCGATGCGGACGCGCTGGAAAGCCACACCTTCCGCGGCGTCGGCGAAATCGAGCTGCCGGCCCCCGGCCTCGGTTCGCTGAACTACGATCTCTACCTGAAGCGCCTCAGCGAGAAGCACCCGAACATCCCGATGATCATCGAGCATCTCGATGAGAGCGACGTGCCGCGCGCCAAGAAATTCCTCGACGGCAAGCTGCGCGCGCAGGGCCTCTGACAGTCCGGCGGCCGGGCCTGGGCCCGGCCGCAATTTTGGATAGCATGACCTGCCTGGCAGGGAGAAGGAACAACACGATGGTCGAATTATTCGGGGAAGCGAAGTCGCGCCGCGACATTGCTGCCAGCGCAGGACGTTTTTCGCAATTTGCCGGCGTGCGGCTGATGACCTTGTCGGATGGTCTCGAATGTGGCATCCGCATGCTCGAATTCCGCAGCGGCACAGGCCTGCGTTTTACGGTTCTGGTGGACCGCGCCCTTGATATTGCGGATTGCGAGTATCGCGGCATGGCGATCGGCTGGCATTCGCCCTCCGGCTTCCGCCATCCGGGCCTGCACGAATATGAAGGCGAGGGCGGCCTCGGCTGGATGCGCTCCTTCTCCGGCCTGATGATCACCTGCGGCCTCGACCACATTCTCTTCATGTATGACGAGCCGTCCGACCACTATGTCTATGGCCCGAAGAAGACGGTGAAGCACTCCATTCACGGCCGCGTCGGCACCATTCCCGGCAAGCTGGACGGTTACGGCGAGCGCTGGGACGGCGACGATTGTTATCTCTGGTGCGAGGGCACCGTCACGCAGGGCACGGTGTTCGGCGAACATCTCGAGCTGAAGCGCCGCATCGAGATCAAGGCCGGCACCAACGACATCCGCATCTCCGACACGGTGGTCAATCGCGGCTTCTACCGCACGCCGCACATGTTCTGCTATCACATCAATGTCGGCCATCCCGTGCTTTCGGAAGGCTCGCGCTATCTGGCACCGGTGCGCGACGTCGTCTGGGCCGCACATGCCGGAGCGGAGTATGAGAAGCAAGGTGTCGGCTACCGCACCATGCCTGCCCCGCAGCTCGGCTTCCACGAGCAGGTCTGGCAGCATGAGATGGCGGCGGATGCGAACGGCGAGGTGCCCGTTGCGCTGGTCAACGATCGTCTGGGCATCGGCTTCGAGGTCGTCACCCGCAAGAACCAGTTCCCCTGCATGTACGAATGGCAGAACCTGCAGGCCGGGCAATATGCTGTTGGCATCGAGCCTTCGACCAACCATGTGCTTGGCCACGGCGCTGCCCGTGAGCGCGGGGAGCTGATCTGGCTCGAACATGGCGAGGAGCGGCATTACGACACGACGCTCCGCATTCTTCCCGACGCCGAGGCGATTGCCGCAAGCGAAGCGCGGATCACGGCCATCGCGCGCCAGCCGGATGCCGATTTCCCGCCGCCTTCGGGCAACCACGTCGCACTGGAGGGCCGGACATGAACGTGCAGCCAAAGCAACCCGTGCAGAAGGAGAACCAGATGATCTCGGTTGCCGGCAAGGTCATTCTCTATACCGGTGCGGCCGGCGGGCTCGGCGCGGAAACGACGCTGAATTTCCTCCGGGCCGGAGCAAAGGTCGTCGCGCTCGACAACGATCCCGTGAAGAACGCGGCCTTGCAGGCCTCGGCGGACAAGGGGGGCCTCGGTAATCTGGTGATCCGGGCCGTCGATCTCTCCGATCTTACAGCCTTGCGCACGTCCCTCGAAGAATTGTCGCGCGAGGTCGGCGGTTTCGACGTGGTCATCAACAATGCCGCGATCTATCCCTCCAAGCCGTTCGAGGAGTATTCGCTCGAAGAGATGCAGCGGGTCCAGCGCATCAATGTGGATGCCGGCATCGTCTGCGTCCAGGTCGCCCTGCCGCATATGCGTGAACGGGGCTGGGGCCGCATCATCAACATCGCCAGCGTCACGTCCAATGGCGGCTGGGCCAATCTTTCGCCTTACGTCCAGTCGAAGGGCGCGCTCATCGGCCTCGCACGCGCCTGGGCGCGCGAATTCGGCGCCTATGGCATCACGGTCAACGCGGTTTCGCCCGGCGCCTTCCCGACGGATGCGGAAAAGATCCATCCCGATCCGGAAGGCTATACCCGCTTCGTCTTGGACCATCAGGCGATCAAGCGGCGCGGCAGCGCCAGCGACATTGCCAATGCCCTGATGTTCCTTGCCTCGGATGCCGCCGGTTTCATCACCGGACAGACGCTGAATGTCGATGGCGGCTGGGTGATGAACTAGCGCCGCGGTTGCGAATATGCCATGTCGAGGGGGGCATGACCGTGCCCCGCAATGCCTGCAGCACTGGAGTTTTCGCGTGAGCCAGCCTCTCTACCTCGCCGTCGGATCGCTCAATCGCGAGGCGCCCTATTTCCAGGGTGCACGCGGCGAGGGCCTCACCATCTTCGCCTTCGACGAGGATAGGCTGGAATGGACGCGCCTTGCCAACACGTCGACCATCGACAATCCCACCTTCCTCAGTGTCGATGCGGCCTCAGGCGTCGTCTATGCCAATTCGGAAGTGTTCGGCTGGCATGAGGGCACGGTCAGCGCCTTCCGCTTTTCGCCCGCAACGAAGGCGCTCACCTATCTCAACAAGCAGCCGACGCTCGGCAGCATCGCGGCGCATAACATGGTGTCGCGCGACCGGCGTTTCGTGCTGGTCGCCAACTATGCGATGGGCGGTGAGGGGCAGGACCAGTCGGTGGCTCTGTTCCCGATCCGGCAGGATGGCTGTCTCGCGCCGGCTTCGGCGTCGGTTCGGCTCGATGGCCCGCTCGGCCCGGTCGCCGACCGGCAGGAGCGGCCGCATGCCCATATGGTGAGCGAGGTGCCGGAGGGTGGCGCGGTGCTCGTCGCCGATCTCGGTCTCGATCAGCTTGTCGAATACACGCTTTCGATCGATGGCACGCTCGTGCAGTCCGCCAGCGTGGCGCTTCCGGCGGGGGCCGGTCCTCGCCATATCGCCCAGCATGCCAACGGTCGTTTCGTCTATGTATCGAACGAGCTGGATTCCACGGTGTCCTTCGTCTTGCGCGGGGCCGGCAATATGTCGCTCGTGCAGACGCTTTCGACCATCCGGCCCGGCGTGGAATCCCATGGGGCGGACATTCACCTGTCGCCGGAGGGCCGTTTCCTCTATTGTTCGAACCGGGGCGAGGACAGTATAGCGTGTTTCATGGTCGATCAGGCGACGGGTCAGTTGACGCTTCAGGACATCATCCCTTCAGGCGGCAGGACGCCGCGCAATTTCGCGCTCACGCCGAGCGGCCGCCATGTGCTGGTCGCCAATCAGAACGGTGATGCGATCGTGATCTTCCGGCGGAACAAGGAGACAGGTGCGCTGGTTGACAGCGGGAAGCGCATCGAGATCGGCACACCCGTATGTGTGAGGCCGTTCAGCCTGTGACGGACGAAAAGCAGTCTGCAAAACGCGGCCGCCGGAAGGGCGCAGGGGTGACGATGGCGGATGTCGCCGCTGCCGCCGGCGTGTCCATGCAGACGGTGTCGCGCGCGCTGCGCTTTCCCGACACGGTGACGCCGGAAAACCGCAAGATCATCGACGATGCGATCCGCAAGACGCACTATGTCCATAACCTTGCGGCCAGCCACCTCGCCTCGCACAAGAGCAACACCGTCGCCGCCGTCATTCCCACGCTCTCGGCCTCCGTCTTCGCCGAAACCATGCAGCACTTCTCCGAGGTCCTGCATCGCGAGGGCTACCAGATCTTTCTCGGCAACACCGACTACCGGCTCGACCGCGAGGAAGAGGTGATCCGCAGCCTGCTCGGGCGGCGGCCGGACGGCGTGTTCCTGATCGGCGCGCACCACACCCGCGCCAGCGTGACCATGCTGAAACGCGCCGGCATTCCTGTTGTCGAAGGCTGGGACATGACGGCAAAGCCGATCGACCGGCTCGTCGGCTTTTCGAACACCGATGCCATCGCCGAGATGGCGCGGCACCTCGTGCGCTCCGGGCGAACGAACATCGTCTTTGCCGGCGTGCTGCGCAAGGGCGATAGCCGCGCGGCCGAGCGCCGGGACGGGTTTGCCGCCGTCATGGAGGAATTGTTTCCCGGCAAGACGCCGCGCATTTCCATCTCGCGAGACCTGCCTTTGACCATGGCGTCCGGCGCGGACATGCTACGCAAGGCGCTTGCGCGCTATCCCGAAGCGGATGCCGTGATGTTTTCGAGCGACATCATCGCCTCTGGCGCGCTGCAGGAAAGTGTGCGCATCGGCCTCAAAGTGCCGGAGCGCCTCGCCATTACCGGCTTCGGCGACTTCGAGCTTGCCCGGCACCTCATTCCATCGCTGACGACGGTCTCCGTACCTTCCGCGGAAATCGGCCGGGAGGCCGGGCGCCTTCTTCTCGAAGGCATGCGCGGCATTCAGTCCGAGACCACGCTGATCGACATGGGCTTCAAGCTGATGATCCGCGACAGCGGCTAGAGCATTTCCAGCCGAAGCGATCTCGCTTCGGCGTCGGATAATGCGGTGAAAACAAGAATCTAGAAGATTTCCGCCCGGTGCTCGAAGTCGGTCAGCACCTCACAGCCCGTTGCCGTCACCCTGAGCATGTATTCGAGCCGCACGCCGCCGATGTCGGGATCGAGTGCGGTCGGCTCGACCATGATCACCATATCCTCTTTCAGCGTCTCCCGTTCATAGGAAACGAGGCGTGGCCATTCATGCACGCCCGTGCCGATCGAGTGGCCGGAATGGTGGGCGTAGGAATAGCCGTGCCGGGTGATTGCCGCTTGCAGGCTGCGGTCGAGCGTGTCGATGGCGAGGCCCGGACGAACGGTTTCGATTGCCAGGTCCAATGCGGCGCGGGCGGCCCGGAAGAGTTTTTGGAAGCCGATGGAGGGGGCTCCGATCATTGCGGATGCGCAGCTGTCGCCCCAATAGCCCGCGACGCGCGGTGCGAGATCGCAGATCAGCGGATCGCCGGTTTCGAGGATACGGTTGCCGGGCCAGCCCATGAACTGCGCGGTGCGCTCCGGCCCGGAAATCAGGTCGCCAGTGACAGGCAGGCGTTCGCCTGCGCGGGTTTCCATGGCAAGCCGGATGGCTGCGAAAAGCTCGAGTTCGCTCAGGCCGGCGCGGGCTGCGGAATGGAAGGCCCTCTGCCCCGCGGACGCCGTCAAGGCCGCCTCGCGCAACAGCCCGATTTCTACCCCTGTCTTGATTGCGCGCTGGCGGCGGAAGGCCGATTCCAGGGAAACGATTGTGCTGCCTTCCAGCAGGGGAACAAGGGAGGCGGGCAGGGCATGCGGTTCCACCGCGATCCTTCCTCCGACCTTGAGGCGTTGCAGCAGCGCCCTTGCCTCGCCAATGTAGTTTGCCAGAATGTCGGTCGGTTCCTTGAAAGAAAAGCCGGTATAGGGGACGACGGCGTCGGCCCAGCTCCCGGTGCCAGCCTCGAGATTGGTGACGAGCAATCCGGTCTCGCCGTTCACGCCGACGATGCCGAGGCTCGGGCCGCCCGCGAAGGGCGAGGGGCCTGCCTCGATGCTCGAAATGTGACCAAGCGCATAGGCGACACCGTCCGGACTGGTCAAGACACCCCAGTCCGCACCGCTCTCCTTGATCGCGGCGATGGTTTTAGCAAGCCGTTCGTCCATGGACCTCTCCTCAGATCAGGTTGCGGATATGCTGGTCGCGGCCGTAGGCGGCGACCAGCAGGAGGATCAGCAGGCCGAGGGCGGACTGCACCAAGGCTTCCGAGAGGCCAAGGCCGATCAACAGCGTGCGCAACTCGACGAGCACGATGGCGCCCGCGACCGTGCCGACGAAGCCGCCGCGTCCGCCGATCAATGCCGTGCCGCCGATGACCACCGCCGAAACCGTCTGGAAGAGATAGGGCGTGCCGACCGTCGCGCTCGAAGATCCGGTGAAGCCGACCAGCAGGATGCCGGCGAGAGCGGCGAAGACGGCGCTGAGGGCAAACGTCGTCGTCCACATCGCAACGGGCCGCACAAGGGCGAGTTCCGCCGCCTTGAGGTTGGAGCCGAGCGCATAGAGGCGACGGCCATAGACCGTTCGGTGCAGCACGAAGACGCAACCGAGCGTCAGCGCAACCGTGAAGGGGATCAGCCAGGGGAAGGGTAGCGGACCGATCGTTCCACCGAGCGAGACGAAGTCATTGACGAAGGGCGGCGCGGAACCGGTGGGAAGGCCGCGCGTCCAGAGCTGCACGGCGGCCTGCACCACCGTACCGACGCCGAGCGTGACGATCAGCGGATGGATCGAAAGACCGGCCGAAAGCGCACCGGACACCGAGCCGATGACGGCGGCGCAGGCGATGACGATGAGAAAGGCGGGCAAGGCCGGCATGCCGCTGCCGTAAAGGCTGGCGAAGACGACATTGGCAAAGCCGATGACGAAGGGGATGGAGAGGTCGATGCCGCCGAGGATCATCACGAGCGTCTGACCGAGGGCGGCAATCGCCAGCAGCGATGCCAGGATCAGCATGGCGCGGACGGAGAACATGCTGCTGAAGCCGGGAATGAGGACCGTGCCGAGCAGGAATACGATGACCACGCCGATGAAGGCGATCAGCGCGCGGTTGGAAAAGAGGGCGGTCTTCATCGGCTGGCCTTCCAGGTCTGGAACCGTGCTTTCAGCTTTTCGGAATTGAGGCAGACGGCGAGCACGAGCACGGTGCCATAGGCGGCCTGCAGCATGAAGGTGGAAACGTTGAAGGAGGTCAGGACGTTCTGCAGCAGGAAGATGTCCGCCGCGCCGATGAAGGCCGCCGTAAGCCCGCCGACACCGCCGGCGAGGCTGACGCCGCCAAGTGCGGCCGCCGCAATGGCAATCAGCGTATAGCCGGGGCCGATATTGGGGTCGCCCGAGCCGATGAGTGCGGTCAGCGCAAGGGCTGCAACAGCTGCGATCAGGCCGGAAAACACATAGGAGAAGAAGCGGACGGCGGGCACGTTGACGCCGGCGGTGAACGCCGCACGATCATCGCTGCCCACGGCCATCAGCAGTTCATAGAACGGCAGCCGCCTGAACAGCAGCCAGGCGACGATGACGGCGCCGACGGGCAGGAAGGACGCAGGACCGGCGAGCGCCGACAGCCATCCCGGCACGGTTCCCGAGGGAGCGGGCAGAATGGAGAGCGCGAGACCGCTGTAGATGAGATAGGTGGCAAGCGTGGCGACGATCGGCTGGATGCGCAGGATGGCGGCGAGCAGGCCGTTCAGGGCGCCGGAGGCAAGGCCGAGCAGAAGCGCGGCAGGCACGATGATCCAGGGCGAGGTGAAGCCGAAATCGCCGATCATCACCTTCACGAGGATGACGTTGATGAGCCCCATCAGCGGCCCGACCGACACGTCGATGGAGCCGCGTCCAGCGAGGAAGGGCAGCGTCGTCGCCATGGTCGCGAGGATCATTGGGGCGGCGAGGCCGAGAACGGCCGGCCAGTTCGCCGGCGAAAACCGGGCGGGATTGAGGATGGCGTTGAACACGACGAGAACGAGGAAGAGGATCGCTGCAAGGGGTGTCTCGCTGCGGTCCCAGAAGCGCGGTTTGCGGAAGGTCATGGGATCGGTGCTCACGCCGGCACTCCTTCCTGCCCGAACATGGCGGCCATGACGCGGTCCATCGACATGGAAGCACGGTCGAGAACGGTGTTGCATTCGAAATCCCGGAAGATCGAGACCGTATCGCAGAGTTCGAGGATTTCCTCGATCTCGCTGGAGAGGATGACGAGGGCGATGCCGTTTTCGGCGGCGAGCTTGCGGAAGGCTTCGTAGAACTTCAGGCGAGTATTGAGATCGACGCCGCGGGTCGGGTCGTTGAGCAGCATGACGCGTGGCTTCAGCGCAAGCAGGCGCGCCAGCAGAACCTTCTGCTGGTTTCCGCCGCTGAGTGCCGAAATCGGTGCATCGGCGGAGGGATAGCGGATCGACAGGAAGTCCGTGTAGGAGGCAAGCTCGTCCTTCAGGCGCTTGCGGTTGAGAATCCCGGCGAGCGAAAAACGCGGCATGGAGGGGATCGCGAAATTGTCCAGCACCGAGAGCACGGGGAAGATGCCCGTCGCGCGCCGGTCGCGCGGCAGATAGACGACGCCATGGCGCGCTGCCTCGTAATGGTCGCGGTAGCCGAGAGGGCCGCGCTCGGCCGTCACGACGGTGATCTTGCCCTCGCGGTATCGGCCAAAGCCGGCCAGCGCCAGCAGGAACTGTTCCTGCCCATGGCCTTCCAGACCGGCGACACCGGTGATTTCGCCGGCGCGGATGGCGCCCGACAATGGCGTCTTTCCGGGCGCCAGCACGAGGTTGTCATAACGCAGGAGGATGGTGTCGTCAGGCATGGATCGCCGCCTCCGGTGCCATCAGCTTCAGGAGCTTTTCAGCCGTGATGCCGTCCCGCTCGAGGGTTTCGACGATGCGCCCGCTTCTCAGCACCGTCACGCGGTCGGAAAGTCGGCGCACCTCTTCCAGCCGGTGCGAGATGAAAATGACAATGTTGCCGGCGGCGGCATAGTCCTCGATGGCGCTGAAGACGAGATCGCGGTCGGCATAGTCGAGCGCCGCCGTCGCCTCGTCGAGAAGCAGGATGGAGGGCAGTCGCACGAGCGCGCGGGCGAGAACGATGAGCTGCTGGCTGGCAAGCGGCAACTCGCCGGCCGGAGCCGAAAGCGGGATGGGGAAGCGCGAGATTTCGGCAAGTAGCGCCCTGGCGAGCGGCACGCGGGCCGATTTCGCGATCCGCCGCTTCAGCGGTCCGTCATAGCCGAGGAAGATGTTTTCGACGACAGTGCGGCGCGGCGCGATAAGCACCTCCTGGAAAACCGTGGAAAGGCCGAGATCGTGCATATCGCGCGGTGTGCGCGGGCTGATCACGCGATCGCCGAGCGCAACGGTACCCTGGCTCTGCGATACGACGCCGGAGAGGATCTTGAGCATGGTGCTCTTGCCCGAACCGTTTTCGCCGAGGATCGTGTGGATGCCCGGTCGGAATCTCACGGACGCATCGCTCAGCGCGAGCGTTTCGCCATAACGTTTGGTCAGATGGCTGATCGTCAGCTCGACGCCGCTCTCCCGGTGGGACGCCGCCCCGCCGTTTTCGGTGACGACGCGATGGATGCGGGATGTCGCGACCGCCGGTCCGGGTTGCGGATGTATCGTAGCAAGCATGCAGGGCAGCCTTCTCGTTGCCGATCGCGAAGGGACCACCGCCGGATGTCCGGCGGTGGTCCCCATTCAGGCGGTTACTGCGCGCAGGAGGCCGGGATCTTGGCGAAATCGTAGAGCGGCGTTGCCTGGCCATTCGAGAAATAGCCGTTGAGCAGCTCTTCCGGGAAGGGATCCTGCGGCGGGATCGGGAAGATCGCGGCCGAATCCGGCTTCATGCAGTCCTTGTACCAGGTCGGCAGATCGGCCTGCGTGATGGTCGGCATCGGCGCGATGATCGTGTTCACGATCGGCTTCTGGCCCTCGATTATGCGAAGCGCGACGCGGAAGGCGTTCTGTGCTGCGACATGCGGCGAGACCTCGCCGCCGTAAAATTTGAAGCCGTCCTGGTTTTCATGCCAGAAACCGAGCGCATCGCCGGAGATCGAAGCCGCGATCAGCGGTAGGGGCCGGCCGGCCTGCTGGAAGGCTTCGGCGATGAAGCGCGCCTCGCTGCCGGTGGACCAGACGGCATCGATTTGCTGCGGCGTCGTGGCGAGCGCCTGGAGAACGGCGGACTTCGTCGTGGTGCCCGTCCATTCGCCGCTCACCTTGCGGGCGATCGTCAGGTTGCCGCTTTCGGCAACGGCCTTGTCGAGGCCGGCATTTTCCTGCTGCACCAGCGGGTGGCCGGAAATGCCCTCGACCTGGAGGATCGTGCCGCCGTTCGGCAGCGCCTCGGCGATGCCCTTGCCCATCTGGTAGCCCCAGAGATTCTGGTTGTGCATGACGTTGATGGCCACGGGCGTCGTGACGGCGCCGGCCGAAGTGATGACCGGGATGCCGGCCTTCTGCGCGTCCTCTATGACCGCGTTCAGCGCCGTCGACGAGCCAGCGATCGTGGTGATGACCGAGCAGCCGCGTTCGATGAAGGCGCGGATCTGCGAGATCTGCTGCGTGGCGTCGCCGTTGGAGTCGGAGACGATGAATTCGGAGACGTCGCCGGCTTCCTTGGCGCCGTTGACGAGGCGGGCGAGCTCATCGTTGAAGGTCACGCGCCAGGGATTGCCCATATAGGATTCCGAATGGCACCAGCGCCACGGCTTGGTCGGTGCCTTGAAATCGCCAAGCGCGGCCGGCGCCACGTCGACGGCTTCCGTGTAGAGCGCACGTACGTTTTCGGGCAGCGCCTGAAGCGCATCGGAGTGGAGATCCGCATGGGCGGGAACTGCGGCAGTCGAGAGCAGCGCAGCGGCAAGCAGGCTCAGGCGAAAGCCTGACTGAAACGTCTTCATTGATTTCCTCCTCCAGCGGCGCGTCCTTCGCTCCACCTTTACCAATGAATTATCTATTCATCGAATTCTGATTGGTCAACATCAAAGTTAGCGCTCATCTACCGTCCGATGATAATCGACATTATGGCCGATCGGCATATCTGTTCAATTCAAAAATAGTTAGCGCTCACTCTGGACAGATCAAATTTATCCGATAAGTTCCCGCCAACTTGAAGGCTTGCAGGAGAGTGACCGCATATGGGTATTTTGTCTGGTATCAGGGTTCTGGATTGCTCCATCGCCATGGCGGGGCCTTTTGCGGCCCAGCGGCTTGGCGATCTGGGTGCCGACGTGGTCAAGGTCGAGCCGACGACCGGCGAATGGCAGCGTCATGTCGCTGCCGGCGGTGCCGGCGGCAACCGCGTCAACGTCTCGTTCCTCTCGCTCAACCGCAACAAGCGCTCGCTCGCTGTCGACCTGAAATCGGAAGACGGCAAGAAGGTCCTGCTCGATCTCGTCAAAACGGCCGATGTCTTCCTGCAGAACTACCGTCCCGGCGTCGCAAAGCGCCTCGGCGTCGACTACGAGACGCTGTCGAAACTCAACCCGCGCCTCGTCTATGTGTCGATGTCGGGTTATGGTGAGGACGGCCCCTATGTGAACCGTCCGGGGCAGGATCTCGTTCTCCAGGGCATGTCCGGCGCCATGCTGTCGGCCGGCCGCGAGGGCGAGCCGCCGACGGCGGCAGGCCAGTATCTCGTCGATGCGATCACCGCCTATACGGCCTTCGAAGGCGCGCTTGCCGCGCTCTTCCACCGCGAGCGGACCGGCGAGGGGCAGCTCGTTCAGGTCAACATGCTGGATGCGATCACGACGATCCAGATGCAGGAATTGTCCGTCCATACGGTGGGCGGTAAGCCGCAGCAGCGCTCTGCCGAGCCGCATGCGCATGTCTATATCCGCGCGCCCTACGGTGCCTTCGCCACCAGCGACGGCTTCATCATCGTCGCCTTCCCGAAGCTGAAAACGCTGGGCGAAGTGATCGGCGAGGACAGTTTCCTGACCATGGACGACGAGGTGGATACCTGGACTCGGCGCGACGAGATCTTCGCCATGACCCGTGACCGGTTGAAAACGAAGACGTCGGCCGAATGGCTCGAACTGCTGCGCGCCGCCGACATCTGGTGCGGTCCCGTCTACGGCTATGCCGATCTCGTCGATGACGAGCAGATCAAGCACAACGGTACCTTCGTCGATTACGACCACCCGACGGAAGGCCGGGTCAAGACGCCGGGTTTCCCGATCAAGTTCTCGAAAACCCCGTCCAGTGTCGAGCGCGGTGCGCCCGTGACCGGCCAGCACACGCAGGAAATCCTGAAAGAGGCGGGCTACGACGACGCGACGATCGCCTCCCTCGTGGCCAATGGCGCCGTCGCCACGGGAACGATCTGATCATGGCGACGATCAAGGCACTGACCTGGGACCATCCGCGCGGCTTCAACGCACTTGCCGCCGCCGCCAGACGCGATGAGGTGATTGCGGCGGGTCTCGATGTTCAATGGGAAAAGCAGCCGCTCGAAGGGTTCGAGTCGCATCCGATCGCCGATCTCTGCGCGCGTTACGACCTTGTCGTGCTCGACCACCCTCATGTCGGCGAAGCGGTCGGCGGCGATTGCCTGCGGTCGCTGGAAAGCGTGTTCGGCGCCGATGTGGTCGAGCGATTGGCCGCCGAAAGCATCGGGCCTTCGCTGTCGAGCTATCGCTATGCCAGACAGCACTGGGCGCTGCCGTTGGATGCCGCAACGCAGGTCATGGCGCTTCGCGCCGATCTCGTACCAGGCGGGGCGCCGGAGACATGGGCGGCGGTTGCCGACCTGTCCCGCCGCACGGGCAAGGTCGCGCTTTCGCTGGCGGGGCCGCATGCGGCCCTGAGCTTCCTCTCGATTGCCGCCGCCTATGGCGAGCCGCCGGCCGAAGCGGATCCGGATGTGCTTGTTTCAGCCGAGACCGGAACCCTGGTCTATGACCTGATGGCTGAACTGGCGTCGCTCAGCCCGCTCGTCGTCCGGGAGAAGAATCCGATCGGTATCCTCGGCCATATGGCGTCGTCCGACGACGTGGCGCTTTGCCCGCTCGTCTATGGCTATGTGAATTATTCGGCCCCTGAAACGGGCAAGCCGGTAACGTTCGCAGATGCGCCGCGCCGCGTCGCGGGCGGTCGCCCCGGCTCCACGCTCGGCGGCACGGGCATCGGTATCTCGAAGCGTTGCGATCCCAGCCCGGAACTGAAGGCGCATCTGCTCTGGCTGATGAGCCGCGAGGCGCAGATCGATTTCATTCCCGTCCATGACGGCCAGCCCTCACGGCGTGAAGCCTGGTTCGACAATCGCGTGAACCGGCGCTGGAACGGTTTTTACCGGCAGACGGCAGAGACGATCGAGGCGGCTTACGTGCGCCCGCGCCATGACGGCTACATCGCCTTCCAGAGCAAGGCGTCCGCGCTGCTGCGCGACTCATTTGAAACGAAGGCTGCGGCTGCCGGTGTGCTGGCCCGGCTGCAGGACCTCTACCGTGCCCATAGGCGCGGCGGTGAGGAGCGATAGGAGGACGACATGACGGAGGAGATCATTTTCGAGGTGGACGGCGCAATCGCGACGATTACCCTGAACCGCCCGGCCAAGCTGAACGCCGTCACGCCTGAAATGGCCGACGCCATCGTGGCGGCAGTCAAGGAATGCAACGACAGCGACACGATCCGCTGCGTCATCCTGACGGGTGCCGGTGAGCGCGCCTTTTGCGCCGGTTCCGACATTCGCGAATTGGATACCTATGAGACGCCCTGGCAGTTCCGCAACCGTGCGGACTATTGCGACGCGATCCACGCGCTCCTGAAGCCGACGGTTGCCGCCGTCAACGGCTATGCCTTCGGCGGCGGGCTGGAGACGGCCATGGCCTGCGACATTCGCATCGCCTCGTCCAACGCGCAGTTCGCCGCGCCCGAGATTAAATTGGGCTGGATCGGCGGCGGCGGCATGGCGGCGGGCCTCGCCCATTCGATCGGCCCGTCGAATGCCGCACTGATGATCATGACGGGCGATTCCATCAGCGCCGAGAAGGCGCAGCAATGGGGCCTCGTCAGCGATGTGGTGAGTTCTGCGGAACTGCTGCCGCGGGCGCGCGCCATCGCCGAAACGATTGCCTCCCGCGCACCCATCGCAGCCGAAACAGCCAAGCTCAACCTGAAGGCCGCAGCCTCGATGCCGCATGAAAAGGCCGTCGAATACGAGCGCGATCTCCAGACCATCTGCTTTGCCACCGCCGACGCCCAGGAAGGCCGGCAGGCCTTCAAGGAAAAGCGTCCGCCGGTCTTCCGGCGGCGATAGGAGGGGGCGCATGAACACGGGTCTCGTCGCGCTCAAGCGTCTCGGGCGCCACCGCGAAGCATCGGTTCTGCTGATGCTCTTCGTGGTCGCCGCCTATCTTTCCTTCGCCAGCGAGTATTTCCTGGCGCCGCGCAACCTCCTGAATGTCGGCCGGCAGGCCTCGGTGGTCGCCATCGTGGCGCTCGGCCAGGCGCTGGTCATTATCGGTCGCGGCATCGATCTGTCGGTCGGCTCGGTCATCGGCCTTTCCGCCGTCGTGGCGGCCGTCGTCATCAGGGATACGGGGCTTGAAAGCGTCGGCCTCATCGCGGGCCTGCTCACCGGCCTCGGCTGCGGCATCGTCAACGGCCTGCTTTATACGCGGTTGAAGATCAATCCGTTCATCGCGACCCTCGGCACGCTGTCGGTTGCGCGCGGCATCGCGCTCCTGATGACGGGCGGGATTCCGGTGCCGATGGGCGGCTTTGCGGAATTCGTCGGTGCGGGCCGCATTGCGGGCATTCCGGTTTCCTTCCTGTTGATGATCGTGCTCGCCATCGCCATTCATGTCTTTTCTGTACGAACGGTAAGGGGGCGCGAGATCTACGCGATCGGCGACAATCCGAAGGCGTCGCGCCTGGCAGGGGTCGACCTCAAGGCGACACGTCTCTTCATTTTCGCCTTTTGCGGCCTGCTCGCCGGTCTCGGCGGCCTCATCCTGTCGGGCAACCTGGCCAGCGCCGATCCCAATCTCGGCGTCGGCTATGAACTCGACGTCATCGCCGCCGTCATCCTCGGCGGCACGGCGCTCGGCGGCGGTCGGGGTTCGATTGCCGGTGTCGTCATCGGCGCGCTGCTGATGGCGCTGCTCAACAATGCTTTCGTGCTGCTCGGCATTTCCGCCTACTGGCAGGTCGTCACCAAGGGGTTGGTGATCATCTTCGCCGTGGCGTTGGACGGCCTGCAGCGCGGCGGTGAAGACGATTGATCAATCCAGTGGAGGAGATGAACATGATCAGTAAAATCACGAAAATGACGGCCGCGGCCGCTTTCGGTCTCGCATCGGTGTTTTCCGCAGCGCATGCGGCGGAGGCACCGAAGGGCGGCACGGTCGCTGCCGTGGAGAACACGAAGGGTCCGATCAAGATCGCCTTCCTGTCCTTCCAGAACAACCCGTTCTGGACACCGGTGACGGATGGCGCCAGGGCTGCCAACGAGTATCTGAAGGGCTTCAACGCCACGGTCGATTTCGTCGATCTCGGCAACGAGCTTTCGGCCGAAGCCGTGGTCGCCGGCATCGAAGGCGCGCTGGCCAAGCAGTATAACGGCATCGTCGTCGTTCCGATCTTCGACGGCACGGCGCGTATCATCAACGAGGCGACGGAAGCCGGCGTGCCGGTCTTCAACATCGTCGCGGAAGGGGCCGCCCCCTCCGAACGTCTCGCCTTCATCGGCCAGGACGCGACCTCGGCCGGCGAGCAGATCGGCAAGTTCATTCAGGAAAAGATGAACGGCAAGGGCAAGCTCGGCGTGATCACCGGCTATTTCGGTGCCACGCAGCACACCCAGCGCATGAACGGTGCGGTCGATTATCTCAAGGCCAATGCACCCGACATTCAGATCGTCGGCCCGTTCGAGAACAAGGACAAGGCGGAAGAGGCTTATTCGCTGGTTCAGGACATGATGACGTCCAATCCCGATCTGTCGATGGTCTATGTCACGGCGGGCGGTCCGTTCGGCGCGGCCAAGGCCGTCAAGGACCTGGGACTGACCGGCAAGGTCGGTGTCGTCGGCTTCGACCACACGCCCGACAACATGCAATATCTGAAGACCGGCGAGATGGTCGGCCTGCTTGACCAGGCGCCCTATCAGCAGGCGCTCGATGCCAGCGTGATGCTCTACAACTACCTCGTCGCCGGAACCGAACCGCCGGCCAAGGTCATCCCCGTCGTCGGTAATCTGCTGACCCCCGCCGATGCCAAGTAATATCGTCGAAGACAGGACCGGCGCGCCTCGCGCCGGTCACGTTCCCGGTCAGCCGCTGGTGCGGGCTCGCGCCGTTGCGAAGGCGTTTTCCGGCAATGCGGTGCTGCATTCCGTCGATCTCGACCTCTATCCGGGTGAAGTGGTCGGGCTTCTTGGCGAGAATGGCGCCGGCAAGTCGACGCTGATGCATATCCTGTCCGGCGGCCTCGCGGCGGATTCCGGCACGATAGATCTTGCCGGCGAGCCGGTGCGGTTCGGGAATGTCGGCGACGGCATTGCCGCCGGCATCAGCTTCGTCCACCAGGAGCTTTCCGTCGTCGGCGCGCTTTCCGTGGCGGAAAACCTGTATCTCGGGCGCTTTCCACGCACGCCGCTCGGCTTTGTCGACAAGGCGCTGATGCGTGCCTCGTCGAAGGCTTTGCTGGAACGGGTCGGGGCAGGCGGTCTTGACCCGGCGCGGGAAGCAGGCCTGCTTCGCGCCGGCGAGCAGCAGTTGATCGAGATTGCCAAGGCGGCAGGGCGCCAGCCGCGCCTGCTGATCCTTGACGAGCCGACCTCTTCGCTGACGCCGCACGAGGTGGAGAACTTCTTTTCCTACGTCCGCAATGCGCGGGATGCCGGCACGGCGATCATCTTCATCACGCATCGGCTGGAGGAGGCGCTCGGGCTCTGCGATCGGCTGGTGGTTCTGCGCAACGGCGCCATCGTCAGCGAGCGCAGGCCGACCGAGACCAGCCGCGAGCAGCTGATCGCCGACATGACCGGCAAGCCGGCGATCTACGACTACAAACCGCGCGCCATCGATGAAAAGGCCATCGCCCTGTCGCTGCGGAACATCTCCGATGGCATGCATCTCGACGACATCAGCCTGGAGGTGCGGCGAGGCGAGGTCCTTGGGCTGTTCGGCCTTGTCGGGGCAGGACGCACCGAGCTTCTCGACGTGATCCATGGTGTTCGCCCAGCCACGTCGGGACAGCTCGTTCTCGACGGGCGGCCCTTTGCGCCGCGTGACCCGAGCGATGCGGTGAGGAGCGGTGTGGCTCTGGTGCCGGAGGGGCGCAAGACGGCGGGAATCCTGCCGCAGCATTCCGTGCGCGACAACGCAGCCGTTTCAAGCCTGCGGCGCTTCGCTGGCCGGCTTTTCTCCGATCGCAGCGGGGAGGCGGGCCGCATGGCGAGCTTCACGAAGAGCCTTGGCATTCGCATGGCCGACGACACGCAGGCAATCTCGACGCTTTCGGGCGGCAACCAGCAGAAGGTCATTTTCGCCCGCGCGCTCATGGCCGAGCCGCAGCTGCTGCTGCTCGACGAACCGACCCATGGTGTGGACGTCGGAGCGAAGGCCGACCTCTACACCATCATCGCGCAGGCTGCCGGGCGGGGGCTGACCGTCGTCATGGCCTCGTCCGAGGTGCCGGAAATCCTCGCCCTTTGCGACCGCGTCGCGGTGCTGTCGAAGGGTCGGCTTGCCGGTATTCTCGAGCGTGCGGAGATGAGCGAAGACAGAATACTGACATTAGCTTTCAGGGAGCATTGACCACCGTGACCGATATGACTTCAAGCTTTGCAACAGGATGTTTCGTCGGCCGGGCCTGGGCGCCGGAGGTCGAGGGGCCGATCCTCGTGACCGTCCGTGACGGTCGTCTCCATGACATAACGACCAAGGCCTGCGCCACCATGCGCGATCTCCTCGAACTGGATGCGCCAGCGGAATTCGTCCGCACCGCCCAAGGCCGCGATCTCGGGATGCTCGAAAATCTGCTCTCGCTCAGCGAGCCGGATCATTCGCAGCTTCACCTGCTGGCGCCGATCGATTTCCAGGCCGTCAAGGCGTGCGGCGTCACCTTTGCCCGCTCGATGATCGAGCGGGTCATCGAGGAGCGCGCGGCGGGCAATCCGGCGCGTGCCGCGAGCATTCGCGAAAAGGTCTCACAGATCATCGGCGCCAGCCTGCGTGATCTCAAGGCCGGGTCGGACGACGCCCAGAGGGTGAAGTCCGCCCTGATCGAGGAGGGGCTCTGGTCGCAGTATCTCGAAGTCGGCATCGGTCCGGATGCCGAGGTCTTCACCAAGTCGCAGATCATGTCCGCCGTGGGCACCGGGGCCGCCGTCGGCCTGCATCCGATCTCGAAGTGGAACAATCCCGAGCCGGAAATCGTGCTTGCGGTCGATAGCGCAGGCCGCGTCAAGGGCGCGACGCTCGGCAACGACGTCAACCTGCGCGACGTGGAAGGCCGCTCGGCCCTGCTGCTCGGCAAGGCCAAGGACAACAACGCCTCCTGCGCCATCGGCCCGTTCATCCGCCTTTTCGACGAGACCTATTCCATCGACGATGTGCGGCAGGCCGAACTGGACCTGCGCGTCGAAGGCAAGGACGGCTTCACCCTGCACGGCAAAAGCTCGATGAAGGAGATCAGCCGCGATCCGCTCGACCTTGTTGCGCAGACGCGCGGTGCGCACCATCAATATCCCGACGGCTTCGTCCTGTTCCTCGGCACGCTTTTCGCGCCGGTTGAGGATCGCGATGCACCGGGCCAGGGGTTCACGCACAAGGCCGGAGACGTCGTGACCATCGCAAACGACAAGCTCGGTGCGCTCGTCAACACCGTGAAGCTTTCGACCGAGTGCCCGCCCTGGACCTTCGCAGCCTCGCATCTCATGCGCAATCTTGCTGCGCGCAAGCTGCTATAGGCGCGGCGTAGATTGAGGAGGTGCGGGCGCATCTCCTCTTTTTGGCTCGTCAGCGGCTCCGACGGTTGTGCCTACCGGCGGATAAACGAAAGAACGCTGCCAAGAGGCTTCGGCGCTATTCGGCTGATCCGTGCTGTCCTCGATGACTGCCTAGGGCAATTGCCTCGCTTGAGGCACTGTTGCCGCAGACTTCTTCGGTATTCGAATGCGAGCGATTACGTCAGAGACTTGATCCGCAGAGACCAGGCCCGTGCCGACAAGATTGCCGATATGCAGCGGTTTGTCGATGACGGAATTAGAAGCGGTGTTGGGAGCCGTTCAGCGGACGAGCTGTTTGGTGCAGCCACCACGCGAGCCGAGATAAGCCACGGACGCGCTTAATGCCATTCATCCTATCCGTCCAAGCGGAAGAGGATGTAATCTCAATTGCCGAAGAAGGCATTCGCGTCTTCAGAGCATTGGTTGCTAAACGGTATAATGATGAGCTCTTCAATTTGGTCGAGCTAGTTGCCAGCAATCCACGAATGGCGCGTGGGCGCCATGAGATCTCTCCGCCTATTAGGATCCATTCCTTCAAGGCACACCTTGTAGTTTATCCCATCAAAGAGGATGGAAGCGTCTTTGTGATCCGTATCAGGCATAGCCACGAGGATTGGGAAGCACACTCCCCCTAGTAATTTGTTTTGTCGAGTTCATGACTTGCTAGTCTTAAGGTCGAACCTCATCAAGAGCATTTAAGAGAGCAGTGAATGGGGAATGACGGCGTGAAATTTTAGCTGGAAAACGTCATTCAATTGCATTCTCCTCGAATATGGAGACAGCCATGGCCGTAAACGCTCTTGTACAAACACGTATCGATTCCGAAGTCCGGGATCGTGCGTCTGCCGTCCTTGAAAGCATGGGCCTCACGGTATCTGATGCGGTTCGTATCATGCTCACCCGGACTGCTAACGAGGGCTCTCTGCCTCTTGAACTTTTATCCGGCAGTGAGGCGCATGATGCCTGGTTTCGGACCAAGGTGCTCGAAGCGTTAAACGATACTCGACCGGATTTATCGGACGACGAGGCCGAGGCGCACTTTGCCAAACGTCGAGCAGCGGCCCGCCTTAGAGCTGGTGTGCCAGAGTCGTGAAACTTACGTGGTCAGCTTTTGCGTTATCGGATCGTGACGCCATTTTCACATACATCGAGGCAGATAATCCCGCCGCTGCGTCTTGACTACTCGATAGCTCTCATGTGATTCGAGTGGGGGCTCTTCGTGCGCTACAATTATCGTACTATTTCCAGTGTCTTGGCCGCAACTCTGTTTTCGTCCGTTGCAATGCAAGCGCGGGCGGATGAGATCCCGATCGAAATCGTCGGGCAGCCGGATGTAACGCAAGGTAGTGAGTACGCGCCGGTCGTTGACCTGGATCTGGCCAATCTTCCGGTTGAACCTCATGCCTACGAGGGGCGCGCTGATGAGCAGGTGCTGAGCCCGGACGATCTGTCGCTTCTGCAGCCTGAAAGCGAGCTTGCGATGCCGGAAGGCTCGGCAGCGCGGGCTGCGGCTGCTGGTGCGGCTCCGCTTGAGGAAGATAAGACAGTCACGAACGAGACGCCGATTCCGGCCGGGGTAAAGCTGCCGGACGTGTCGAGCACGGGCGGCCTCAGCTACGAATACCCGATCGACGTGCCGGCCTTCCGCGGCCTGGAGCCGAAGCTCAGCCTCAACTACAATTCCAGCCGCAAGACGAAGGTCGCCGGCACCTACCAGGGCTGGCTCGGCTATGGCTGGGGTCTGGACGGCATCTCGGTCATTGAGCGCATGCGTCCGAAGATGGGCATCCCGTCCTTCGACGACAGCAAGATCGAAGATGAGCGAGACATCTATGTCCTGAATGGCCAGCCGCTCTACAGATGCTCCGATAGCAGGGTGTCCGATGGCACGTCCTGCCTTGCAGGCGGCAATTACGTCTCTGAAGTCGAGAACTATCTGAAGATCTCGTTCAACTCCACGACGCGTGAGTGGAAGGTGAAGGCGCGCGCTGGCACGGTGACGACGTTCAGGGCGGTGGGGGACATCAAGCCGCCGGCAACGGCGCCTGCTTCCGGCAGCGACGCGCATGACTTGGCCTATAAGGCGCGCTGGATGGCGACCTCGGTCGAGGACGTCAACGGCAACGAGGTGACCTACGGCTATAGCTGCCCGGAGCTGCCGCTGTGCTATGTCAGCAGCATCAGCTACAACAAGCGTACGATCAGCTTCCTCTACGAGGAGCGGCCTGACTACCTCCTGATGGCGAACGGCCACACGATCACGACGATCAAGAACCGGGTCGAGAGCATCATCGTAAAGACCGAGGGTGCTGTCACACGGGGCTATCGGCTGGAGTACAGCCAGGCGGCGGGAAGTGGGGCGTCGCAACTCGCATCCGTGCAGCCGTTCGGCAGCAATCTTGCCCTCGACGAGACCGGACGCATCGCATCGGGCACCAGCCTGCCAATCACAACGTTCGCGTATAATGCGGGGGGCAGCTTTACTGCGGCTGCTGAGTTGCCGAGCTTGAAAACGGCGCACTTCAGCTCGACGTCCGGAACGGAGGGCGTGAAGTACCGAAACCGTATCTCGGTCACGGATGTGAACTCGGATGCCGTGTCTGAAATCTTCCTGCATGCTTATAAGACATCGGCGAGCGGAACGTGCGGTTACGCTCTGTTCCATAGCCCGTTGATGGATGGCGTGTTCTCGAAGGTTGTCCCAACTGGTCTGCCTTGTGAGGTTTGGCAGACCAGCACGGAAGGAACGGGGCTCAATACGACCTATGAGCTCCCGTTTCGAGTGGCAGACAATGGCCCTGGCCGTCGTCATCTATGGCGGCTTTTTTGCCCTGACCTGGTTGTGGCAGTCGTTGCCGCTCCTGCTTGTCATCCTCTTTGGCGGCTGGTTGATCGCTTGGCACGGATCGCTGCAGCATGAGGTGATCCATGGCCATCCGACCCGCAGCCGCCGTTTCAACGACGCGCTCGGCTGGCCGCCCCTGTCCCTTTGGTTACCCTATGCCATCTACCGTGAAGGTCACCTGACCCACCACCGCGACGAGCACTTGACGGATCCCATCGAAGATCCGGAATCGTCCTATCTCACCCAGGCCGCCTGGGAGCGCATGGGGCGCTTCGGCCGCCTGATGGCGACCTGGAACTCCACGCTTTTCGGTCGTCTTACACTCGGGCCATTGGTGATGATTGCAAGCTTCCTCGCGCAGGAGATGGCCGTGATCAGGGCCGGGGATCGGCAACGGGCGGCCCTGTGGGCACGACACGCACTCGGCGCGGCCGGGGTGCTCTTCTGGGTGTCATGGATATGCGAGATGCCGCTCTGGCTTTATCTCTTCGGTTTCGTCTACGTTGGCGCGGCGCTGAGCCGGCTGCGCTCCTATGCCGAACATCGTTATGCCGACCACCACGACGAGCGCACCGCCATCGTCGAAAACAGTCCGGTCTTCGGTCTTCTGTTTCTTTACAACAACCTGCATGTGCTGCATCACCAGCGCCCGGCAGTGCCCTGGTACCGGATCCCCGCTCTCTACCGCCGTCACAGAAATGCGCTCGTCGCGATCAATGGCGGGCTTGTCTATGACGGCTACTGGGACATCGCGCGTCGTTTTCTGCTGAAGCCACACGACCAGACGTGCCATCCCCGGCATCAGGAAAGACCGACTGACGGAGGGCTCGGGATGGCCGCATCTGGTCTAAAAGCGAACTAGGCCGCTTCCGCCGCGCGCCGCGGCCACTTTACTCCTTGCCGTCCCTGTGAAGTCGTTTCCCTCGGGTGACCCGGGTAGCAGCTGCCACGCTGTTACTCGCCAAGGCATGGTGAACCCAGCTAGCCTATTCATGGCTGTGCGGCCGGAGTTTTGCGTTTCATTACACTGTTCGTCAAAAACGCCCCCGCAGAGATGCGCTGAGCATGCGCCCAGGACCGGGAACGAGTGGCGCGACATCGACGACCTCATCGAAGACATTCGATAATCCGAATGACAGTGAAAGGCGTCGGTCTTCCGATTCCCAGCCCGCGCCGACATCCGTGACAAAAGCGTCCCCCATCCAAACGGTCTCTCCCGAGGCTCCATGTACGTCCCGCGTGAACGAGACGCGCTTGCCGATGTAGCTTTCCGCAATAAAGAATGTGAAACGCTCGGGGCTCATATAACTGAAGCCGATACGGCCCGTATGTTCGGGCACCATCGGCAACCAGTCGTCCCAGCCGGGTATCGGATTTCCGCTCAAAATGCGGGAATAGTTTGCGAAGAAGGTAACGCCTCCACCTATCCAAACATTCGCATTCACGGTCAGACGATCAATCTGTGCCTCAGGAAACTGGAGAGAATATGAGTAGACAGGCGCACCGACTGAAAGGTTTTCGATATCTTGATGCTGGTATTCGACGGCGGTGAAAAACCGTTCGGACCATTCCGCGTCCCAACGCAACATTGCCGTCTTGGTCTCCCCGAAGGCCGGGGGATTGTCGGCTCTCAGCCCCACAATGGTGAGCGGTGAGAGCGTGCTTCGCTCGCTGAGCGGAGTGCGCTCCGCGTAGGCCGCCCGTATATAATGCCCCTCCGTCAATTCCCAGGCTACACCGAGATGGGGATTGAAGCTCATGTCCTCAGTATCGTTTTGATTGTACCAATCCAGAAACAGATTGGCTTCCACTTCGATCTCGGGCGTCAGTTCAGCCATACCGCCGATCCAGGCACGAACGTTCTCGCCTTGGACATGGGTGCTGCTCGTTGGAAAACGAACTTTGAAAGAAGGACTGTCGAGATAATATCCCAAATAGGAAGTCGAAGTCTCGAACTCCGACCGCCCACCTTCAATGCCCCAACGCAACGTTACGTCATCAGCGACCTCAAAGAGATGAGAAAGGCCGAGCTTCAATGAGAACTCGTCTTGCTCCACGTCCAAGTCATAACCTTCCGCCGGATCACGGTCGAAATAGTAGTCCTGCAGGGCGTTTCGTCCGGATCGGTCAATGATGGAGCTGAACAGCCCGACATTCAGCACATTGTGATACGCGAACGTGTGGCTCCAGCCGAGAAACATGTCGAGGCCATCGGCATTCAGCGTATCGCCACGCGTTACGTCCAGGCCATCGCTGATGGCGCCGTCGAAGGAAACGCCCCCCTCCACATGTACCCCATTCAGATATCCGACGATCCGATCGTCTGGTGTAAGCTGGGCACCGAATACCGTCAGCGAATTTATGTTCTGCGCAGTCTGATCGGCAAAGGACGGGTTCATGTAGTGTTGATTGCCACTGAGAACTGACCCGGCATAGCCCGATATTTCCATTGAGAATTGACCCATGTTTCAACCGTCCCTCGCGAGTTTTCAGCGAGGGCTGTGGAGTGATTGACATGGCGTTACTGAGC
>NZ_QWBU01000022.1 GCF_003432075.1 Shinella sp. WSJ-2
CTCAGTAACGCCATGTCAATCACTCCACAGCCCTCGCTGAAAACTCGCGAGGGACGGTTGAAACATGGGTCAATTCTCAATGGAAATATCGGGCTATGCCGGGTCAGTTCTCAGTGGCAATCAACATGACCGAGCTTGCCGGTGCGGCCGTCCAGGTCGAAAAATCGCTTCAAAAACTGTTCGAGGCAAATCTGGAAGCCCTGCTCGGGATCCGGTTTCTAGCCAGTGAGCATTCAACCGGCGCAGTGCACGGCGGCAGGATTGATACGCTCGGCTTGGATGAGGATAATTCGCCGGTCATCATCGAATACAAGCGCTCGGTGAACGAGAACGTCATCAACCAGGGGCTTTTCTATCTCGACTGGCTGCTCGATCACCGGAAGGAATTCCAGTGGCTGGTTATGGAGCGCCTTGGACCGGAGGCTGCCAAGGCAGTGGACTGGACCGCGCCGCGACTGCTCTGCATCGCCGGCGACTTCACCCGATATGACGAACACGCGGTGAAACAGATTGCCCGGAACATCGAGCTCATTCGCTATCGCCGCTTCGGCGACGAGCTCTTAATGATTGAGCTCGTCCATGCGCCGAAGGCCGCTAGGGTGATCGCGCCGGCAGTCCAGAAAGGCGCGGCACCGGAAACGTCGCAAAAGGAGGAAGGAGACGAAGCCGACCCCTACTGGAGGAACCGGATGGGCTATCGCCTCTCTCAAGCGTCAGCGGAATTGAGAGACATCTACGACGCCGTGCAGCAATTTGTCGTCGGACTCGGCGACGATGTGCAGGTCAAGGAACTGCAACAGTATACGGGGTTCAAACGTTTCAAGAATTTCGTTTGCCTGCAGATCTACCCGCAGGCGCGAAGCGTCGTCGCCTACCTCAGACTGGATCCGTCCACAGTAGACCTAGAAGACGGGTTCTCTCGCGATGTAACGAATATCGGCCACCACGGGACTGGCGATTTGGAGCTGTCGCTGAAGTCGATGGCGGATTTCGAAAGAGCGCAGCCCCTGCTGCAACGGACGTATGAAGGGGGATGAGTTTGCAGGCCAACGTTAGCTCCGTCGTCGGCTTTGATTCGGCCTGGACCGACAACCCAAAAGTCCCCGGAGCAATATGTGTCATCCGCCAGGCACACGCCGGCCACTCTCATCGACGGAAGGTTGACTTGGGCAGCGCCGAAGCCGCGCTACGGGCCTACCCGACCGCGCTGAAGAGCGCCGACCAGTTAAGCGGAGAGGTGGCTGAGTGGTCGAAAGCACCGCACTCGAAATGCGGCATACGGGCAACCGTATCGTGGGTTCGAATCCCACCCTCTCCGCCATCATGGACCTTTGGCCCCGAAGGTTTCCTAAAATTTCTGGTTTTGATTGAGCTTGGATATTCGCTGCTGAAACTAGTGAGGGCCACATTGTCGGCACGCCCCAGTCAGTTTCTAGTCTTCCGATTTTCCTGCGGACTTTCCTACAGCGATGCCTGCAACGATCAAGAATGCGCTGCCCAGGACTTTCAAGATATCCGCCAACCACTCGCGATCACTTAAGAACGCGCCCATAAACACGATGAGTAAGATCAAAGCCAATATAGCGAATGACAGCGTCAAAGCCGCAGCGTGCCCCTTATCGTCTGTGCCGTAAGCGAAGCCCCACTTCGAGAAGTGGAACACCTGGTTAGGCGCATGGCCATCTGTAAAACATGGATCTTTACGTGTATCCGTGTCTGGCTGATCAGGGATCTGCGCCGGCGGCGATGGAACTTTCCATTCCGCCGGCGATTTGCTGTCGTCAATTTGTGTTTGCGAGCTTTGATCGGAAGACATCACGGATCAATGTATTAGGAATTCGAGGCTTGGAGTCTAGTGTCCCGTAGCTTTCCTTAACAATTGTCCAAGGCTCTCCTGGTGCGTGCGTTGCATTTGACAGCTGCACGCCGGACATACCTTTATGAGTTTCCCAGACATTCTTCAGAAACGAAAGCACTTCAGTATCTGGTGGGTCTGGAAGCTCAAATTTCATAAATGGGCCGTTTTCAGATCGCGTCAGAACACGGGCTTTTTTCCCTTGGATAGGGCTTCTGGCGAATTCCTTGAAGTTTCCGTAGATGTCACCAACAACCGGCCCCCAAGGCCAGGCTTCAATATCGTCGCCAAATAGGGGCTGGCCTGTGTGCGCAAGCCACCACGCATGAGCGTAGAAGACAAGCTTCTGTAGCTTCATCTGGTCAATGAGCGGAAATTGCGAACGATCGTTTGCCTGGATGTCGAGGAAGGCGTTAGCTACCGCTGCCGCAGTAGTCCGAGCACCTTCCGCTGTAGTGTCTACCATGCGAGTGCCTCCCTTCTGCGAATCACAAAGACAGCGCCGGAGCCTTGGCCCCCGCGCTGATTTTCCAGTTGAATATAGGTTGATTCTTGTGCGTTTGCTAGAGCCAGGGGGTTGACTCGCTGAGAATCGGCTGTGGAGAAACGGCAGGATCCGAGATCGTATGACAACGGTCAGGGGAGCAGGCTTATCTATTTAATCCAGACTGATGACCTTAGCAGGCGAGAATGTCTCTAGCTTTTTTACGCCGGAAACCATCTCTTTTCCGAAGATTGGTGAGCCGATCGCACCTTTCAACCAGCACTCTCGTTTAGCCTTGATGTATGTGAAAGCGATGCAAAGTGCTTCGTCTACACAGGCCAATCGACAGGCAAGCGGCGTTTTCGCCGACTGATGCGGTCGTCGTGAAAGATCACCGCCCGGCAGATCGACATTGTCAAACAGCGCCGTTTGAGGATCGATAACGCCCATTGTGAAAGCTGATGGATCTGCCTCAGCTCCGCTTAGGAAGCGCCCAGAGAAAGCTACGCTGTTTCCATCTGCTCGGCCGGCACTCGACTTCAAAAAGCAGTTCGGCCCCTTCTTGAGTCTTGGATTCGTATTAAACGTGAACGCCTTGCACTGGCCTTCCATGACCAGGCAGCTCTTTGCGCATGTCGCAGCATCATCAACACGAATGGAAGAGATATCGTCACCGAATAGATCCAGGCCAGTGTAGATCGCTACTCGGTTTGGTCGCCTGGTGAACTCTTCGATTGGTGAGAGTGCTGTATCTCGAGGTAGGCTGGCTTGGAGCGAGTCGGATGTTGGCTGACCAGAGGTTTGCTGTTGTTCGTCGGACCCTTCATCGCCGTCGAGAGGTTGGGTGGTCGTGATCGGCGCCTGCCCTGAGGAGGCCAATCCTCCTGATCGTTCGCTAGCGGTTCGGTTCAATCCGTAACGTCCGATTTCATCTTGAGTGAATACGTGCATGTCGTCAGGAGGGGTCTTGAACATGATGTGCATCACGTCGATCGGCGTGCCGAAGCGGTTCAAAACCTCAATGATGTCTGAGATCGCCAGTTGAGCACCGACGAGGTCAGGCGAGCCGGATGAGATCTGGTGAACGCCCAGAGCGCCGTCAACCTTTCTCTCGGCACCTGCAAGAAAGACGAAGGCACATGACGAGAAGCACTTGCTGTCGCTCGGGATATAGGTTGCCAGCTTCCGCTGATGGATATCGTCGGCAATCAGGAGGCCCATCTGGACGTTCCCACCAGGGCTGTTCAGTGTGATGAGCTTGGCCGCTGGTGCCGCCTGAAGAGCGCGGCGAAAGTTCAGGCCGGCGTTAACGTCGATCTCACCGTTCAATATGATGACGTCTGGCTTTGTGTCATCAACCGTGAAGGGGCCGAACGCCTTCTCTCCGGCGCTCGCGTAGCAAACAGGAGCTATCCATAACAGAACGGTAGCGAGCGCAGCTCGAAGTTGATTACGCATGACCGCAGACCCTCACCCGCAGCCATCAAACTACATCAGCCTAGACGAGGCAAGGGTTGGATGAGGCTGGCTCAATCTACCTTTAAGTGCAGTTAATCACCGCCGCTGCCGGTGCCGGGATAATCCTTGGCACCTCTACAGGGGCATCCTACGCGTGATCTTCAAATTCGATTGGAGATCACATGGCGACGATCCGCAAACTCAGAGGACGCTGGCAAGCGCAGGTGCGTCGGCGTGGCATGAAGCCTCGCTGCAAATCCTTCGACACGAAGCAGGAAGCCGAGAAGTGGGCGCGTGATCTCGAGGCTCAGGTCGATCGTTTCGGTGCCGCGCCGGACACCAAGATCCTCGAGAGCACCACGCTCGGCGAACTGCTGCTGCGCTACCAGCGCGAAATCTCGCCGAGCAAACGCGGATCGGTCCAGGAGATCCAGCGGATCGACGTGCTGAGTCGTCACGAGCTTGCCTACCGGACGATGACCGGGCTGAGCCAGCAGGACATCGCGTCGTTCAGGGATGAGCGGCTCCGCACAGTAGCTCCTTCTACTACCGTCCGCGAGCTCGCCATCCTCAGCCACGTAATCGAGGTTGCGATCCGCGATTGGGGCCTGCCTCTTGCAAAGAACGTCGTGAAGCTCGTGCGCCGCCCGGTCATTCGGAACGAGCGCAGCCGACGTCTGACCGGCGACGAGGAACAGCGTCTGCTTGACGGCTGCGATGCCGGACAGATTCCCTTCCTCAAGACGCTTGTCATCCTCGCCATCGAGACCGGGATGCGCCGAGGGGAGATTCTAGGGCTCAAGTGGTCCGACATCTCGCACAATCGCCGGGTGATCACGCTAGCTATGACCAAAAATGGCTCCGGTCGCGAGGTGCCACTGTCGCAGCGCGCGTTCGACGCGCTGATGGTTTGGAAGGATCTTGCGCCGGTAGATCAATCTACAGTTTTCCCAATGACGCCTGGCGCGCTGGAGCAGACTTGGCGTCGATTACTGATCCGGGTCGGCATCAAGTCGCTGCGCTTCCATGATTTGCGCCACGAAGGCGTCAGCCGTCTCTTCGAGCGCGGTCTGAACGTGATCGAGGTTTCCACGATCAGCGGACATAAAGAGCTCCGGATGCTTAGGCGCTACTCACATCTATCAGCCGACGATCTGGTCGCGCGCCTGGGGTAGATTCCATCTAAGGTTGACGGCGTTGCCTTGTGCAACGTTTACATCAACCTTGCCTGGGAGCCGCATGCGTCAAGGTTGCGGGACAAAATCGTCCAAGAATGTGTATTTTAAGTTGCGTATTGCCTTGCCTCCAATCCCGAAATCATTGCGGTTTTGCAGCTGACCTTGTCATGATGTTTACATCATCTTGCGGATTTGACCCGTTTCCTGCGTTTTTGGCGTCGGTGTAAAGGTTATGCAACGCGCTTGAGTTGCATCTGACGTTTGGCGCCTCGTTTCCTACCAATCAACCAATTTTGACTACCAAATTTTGCGAACGGCGGACGGGTCGAGCCGGACGTGCGACGCCACCAACTCCTTTGGTGCCAGTGGAGAAAACATATCTGCCGGCGCGCCAGGACGCCGTCGTAGATCAATCTATGTGCCTGCGCCAGCGCACGGGGATTAGCACGACCCGCGACGAGAAGCTGACAGCGGTCGAGTGCCACTAAAGCCCTCCGTCCTCCGTGGACGATCCAGAGCAGAGCGTCCGCCTCTCGTTCATGTCCGCCCGGTGCCGGTGGACCTCCTCTGCCAGGGCTGCGGCGATCGACGATCGAGCGCTGGTCCATCAGCAAACATCGAAGTCCTAGAAATAAGCGAGCTGCTCGATGGGGATGCTTTCCACACTGGCAACGATCCGGAGGTCCAAACCTCCTCAGCCGAAATCGACCCAGGAGCTCACTGGCACGCACCGAAGGTAATAGCGCTAGATTTCATCACTCCAAGTGACCGATCGCGCCACTGAGAATCCTCGAGTCAATAAAGAGGTGCCAGACCTGAGGTCGAGTGTGTTGACCGCTCTTTTGGTGCTTTCTGTCAGCCGGACCAGTTAGGGGCGGAAATTGAACCGACCTCGAGATTTCCGTTGCCGGAGCCGTAGGCGACCAGCCGGAGTGTTCTCCCTGTTTCATGCCTTCCATGCCAATTAGCCTCTCATTCTCGAAGAAACGTTGAACCACCGGGCGTTCGTTCGTCCGCGCCAACGGCGCGGGCAAGGCCGAAGGCCGCGCAGGGAGGGAGCCGCAGGCGACCGAGTGTCTGTGCTGGAACAAGCGTGAACTGTTGTCCGGTCTATTAGTAATACTAAATATTATAAGTTATTATGTATTATTAGTTAATAATTACGGCCAAAAGTTCACGTGCTTTGTAGGGACGCTTCCCGGCTATGGAATGGTCCAAATAGGCCCCTGATCCGGTCTTTTATCTCGTCATATCGCCTTCGCTCACGACCCGCGGCGGTTCCGTTGCCTCACCGCTATAAGTCCTCGTGTGAACAACAGACGAGGGCAACCAATGGCAGACGTTAGCGATGACGACACTTTCACCTTCATTCCGGCGAAGACCAGGCTGACGCCCTTTGACCGTCGGCTGAGGGAACTTCGGGAATTGCAGGAAAGGCATGAAGAGCTCTCCACGCAGCCGGATAAGGAGCGCCGGCTGGCGGAACTGGAATATCAAATCCGCGAGGCAAAGAAGCGGTTTGAGGAAGAAACGAGGCGTGACGGTGATGAAGGTTGGCGTCGGCGTCGCGATGTAGATAGCTGGCGCGCAGGTGAAGGACGGGAGTCACGGAACGCAAGCCGCCGCAAGGTCCGCGCTAAACCGAACGAAAATCTGTCGCATTTGACGGCCGCTGAGAAGGAAGAACGCAAGCGTGGCCAGCGTGCGGATCGCAATTTCGTCAAGCGCCGTGAAGCGAACGGAGCCTCAGCTTCGGACATACAGGCGGAACTCATCGTTCGTCAGCAGCAGCGGAACAGCATGCGCCAGGCGGAATCAGAAGAAGTGAATCAGATGATGAGTGATCCGACGTTCGGAATGTTCTGACCGTTTGAAGATCACCAATTTCTCGGAACGAGGCTTAACTAGCGCCTCCCACTCTTGAGCAGAGACCAATATGCCTGACAATATAATCGACATCCGCCGGTTCTTCCGCGACCGCTTCGAATACTACATGGATAAGAAGGATAGCTACGGTGCTGACGTGCGCGACAACGCACCTGTGACGCTCCGGGATTTGTGCCAGATCCTTACCGAAGACCAGGAGCCGTTTCCGCGCCGCTATGACCCCGACATGCGGAAGATCTGCGGCTACGAATACCTGACCTGGCTCCGGGAGGAGCGCAGCTATGGCGACGTGGCTCGTCTGATTGGCAGGCTGATCGCAGCGGAAGATGGACAGATGCCCCCTGTCGGCGTGCGGTGGGTGCATGCCGTCTTGAAGAGGGGTGCTGCTGACTAGGTGAGCCCGTCAGCCGGGCGAGGTCGAGGCAGCGGACTGATGGCGCAACAGTCGACCGAGAGTTCGCGGGTGGATCCTGTATTCACCTGCAACCTCAGCTACCGACCGGTGGTCGATCTCGATTGCTGCTTTTGCAGTGTTTAACTGTTCTGGCGTCATCGCCGGTCTTCTGCCCATCCGGCTACCGCGAGCACGTGCGGCGGCCATGCCCGCCCGCGTCCGCTCGCTGATTAGAGATCGTTCGAACTCGGCCATGCTTGCCAGGACGTGCAGAAGCAAGCGTCCGGCGGATGTGCTTGTGTCGAGGCTCTCGCTCAGAGAGCGGAACTCGACGCCACGCTCGTTCAGTTCCCGAACCAGCTTTAGGAGCTCAAACAGTGACCGTCCGAGACGATCCAGCCTCCAGACGGTGAGCGTGTCACCTCGATGCAGGGTTCGCAACATCTTGGTTAAACCTGGACGAGTGAAGTCCGCGCCGGAGAAGCCCTCGTCCGTCAAGATCGTTCCGCAGCCAGCGGCTCTTAGCGCTGTTAGTTGCATATCCATGTTTTGCTCGACTGTGCTGACGCGAGCATATCCGAAATTGCGCATATCTATTCTGCTTCAGCTCTACCACGATGGCGGGTGTTCTCCTCCAAAATACTCGCCAAGCCATTGATTAAAAGGAACCTTTTTGTGCGCACGGGGATTTCTGTGCACCGCGGCAATTGACGGCTGAGAAATCAACACTTTAGCGCGGGGCGTCGGAACGCGGGTTCGTTATGACGGAACCCTTCCCTTTTGTGCAGCGCCAACATGAGAGTGAAGCGCTTCCATGACGATCAAACTGCTGACGGCCATCGCAGCCCTTGCGAGTGCGCTAATCTCTAGTCCGGCCGGTGCCGCCGATGAGCTAAGCACACTGGTCGATGTGCTCGCGACGACAGCAGCGAGAATAAGGTCGGTATCGGAGAGTTGTAATATCGCGGTCGATCCGCTGCTAGAAGATCAGGTTTTTGAAACTCTAATGGTCGTGCCAGATATTAACATGAGTGATGTGATCTCTCAGTTCGTGCAACGACGACGAGCCGAAGTCGTCCTCAGGGGAGGAAGATGTTATCCAGAGGACCACGACTCTCTGGCGACGCTGGACAGCATCTACAAAAGCGAAGCGACCAGCTTGAAGCAGCTTGTCGCGAAGAAATTTGGCGATTGAAGTGTCACACAATCTCAATATCCGGTCGCTGTCGCCCAGAGCGATCAGGTAGACTCGCTGGCGCGTTTGGCATGTCGAGAGCTGTGAAGCAGCGTCGGAACGCTCGGCGCTCGCCAGCGAGCAGCTGTGAGTCAGCCAGGAGCATCCCGTCCAGCAATTGAGAACTTGCATCGCGCAAGAGCTTGCCAGCAATACAACGGGACAGCTACCACTACCCGGTCCGTTTCTTGCAAATATGCGTAAAAAGGTATCCTGATGTTCCGGGTTGATCGTTCCAGTAACCGAATAGCACGCCTAAGTCGGAAACGATTTGGCGACCTGGCGTTGCGCGAGCGAGACCATCTACAGGAGTGGCTCGTCCACCAGCCCGATGCTTTGGGCGAGGATCTGCTGATACTTCAGAAGGAGTTCGACGGGTTCGACGAGACACGTGAACGCCTTGATCTTCTTGCGCTCGACAAGAGCGGCAATCTCGTGGTGATCGAGAACAAGCTGGATGACTCCGGCCGTGATGTTACGTGGCAGGCATTGAAGTATGCTGCCTACGTTTCCGGCATGAAGAAGGCCCAGATTGTGGAGGTCTTCCAGCAATATCTCGATCGCCATTGCGATGGCGGTAGTGCGTCTGACCTGATCTGCGAATTCCTAGGGATTGAGAACCTCGAGGAGGTCGTCCTTAATCCGGGTAGTGGCCAGCGCATCATGTTTGTCGCTGCAAATTTCCGGCGTGAAGTTACCGCGACCGCACTGTGGTTAATTGGTCGTGGCATCGCTGTGCAGTGCTTTCGAGTAACTGCATTCGGTTTGGGCGACGAGCTTTTCCTAGACTTGCAGCAGATCATCCCGCCGCCCGAAGCCGCTGATTATATGATTGGAATAGCTTCTAAGGAAGTGGAGGAGACGGCGAGTTTCGCCACCCAGAGCAGGCGCCACGACGTCCGCTTGCGATACTGGTCCTTCGTTCTGCAAAAGATGCGTGAGGCCAACGTTACGCTGTTTAGCAACATCAGCCCCGGCAGGCAAAACTGGATAGTCGCAGGATCGGGCGTTCGTGACTGTCCCTACGCACTTGCTTTCACTCAGTCAGAAGCACGAGTCGAGGTGAACCTAAACCGCAAGTCCGAGCACGAAAACAAGCGGCTCTTCGATGCTCTTTTCGCTCAGAAAGCGGAGATAGAAGAAGCATTCGGCGCTCCTCTCGAGTGGCGCCGCAATGATGGCCAAGTGCAGTCTCGTATCGTGGCAAGACATAGCTTTAGCGGATTTGATGAAGACGAATGGAGTTCCATGGCACAGTGGATGGTCGACGGCGTGCGACGTTTAGAGCCCGCATTCAGGGATCGCTTGGTAAGCCTTTCGCGCCAGTCCAGAAGCGAAGACCGGGAAAGCGATTAATGGCTTGGCTTGGAAAAACGCGATTCCTGGAAAACGGCAAACAGACTCCCAGGACAACGGCCGTGTCGGAGTCGCTGGCCAGAAATTCTTAGGCTGCTTTAAGCCAGCCAGCGAGCAGCTGTGCGTCAACCAGAACCATCCGGCTTCGCGATCAAGCCTTCTTCTTCGGCCCTGGCTGCTTAACTCGGATCCGCAGCGGCTTCCCCTCGAACTGCTCGAGGTCGAAGGCATTTGTCTTCCTCACCAGGTCACTCAGCTTTCGAAATCCGTATGTTCGTGGATCGAAGTCCGACGCCAGGTTCGCAAGCTGGTTGCCCACGGCACCGAGCGGCACCCAACCGTCCTCGCTTTCCATCTGGGAGATCACCTTTTTGATAATTGGCGTCGCCGCGTTCGGCTGCTGGAGTGACATTGGAGCCTGCATGGCCTCGACACCATTTGAAACGACCACCGGTAGCAGGTTTTCGGTGTAGATAAATCTACGGCACGCCTGCCGAAAGCTTTCTGGAGTTTTTTGCTCGCCGAACCCGAAGACATCGACGCCCTGTTCGCGGATCCTCGCAGCCAGGCGCGTGAAGTCGCTATCGGACGAGACCAGGCAAAAGCCATCGAAGCGGCCGCTGTGGAGGAGATCCATCGCGTCGATGACGAGGGTGATATCCGAAGCGTTCTTGCCGATCGTGTAGGCGAACTGCTGCTGTGGAATGATCGCATGCTTTGCAAGCACATCGATCCAAGACTTCGAGCGCGCGCTTGCGAAATCGCCATAGATGCGGCGGACGCTAGCTTCCCCGATCTTCGCGATCTCCTCGAATAGGCCGTCGACGATCTTGGCTGACGCGTTGTCGGCGTCGATGAGGACGGCAAGGCGCGGCGATCAAGGTTCAGTTGGCATGTCCACTTGTTCCTTGGTGGGCTCCGACCGCTTCCAAGTAGCTTCTCGAATCTCTCAACGCTAGGTCAAGTCGTCCATTCCGTTTCAGAATTACCTAGAGCGTTCGTCCATTAAAGCCGCGGATCGGCGTTTTGACCACCGAGCCGGCCAGCAAGCGACCGTGAGTTAACCAGGAAAATTTAGCTTGCGCGCGGTTCGCGATTTTTGACTAGGTCGCTCTCGGAATTCTAAACACGTGCCGATCGCTACCCATTCCGAAAGCGCTCAACAAGTTTCTGCACCTGCGCCAAATAGGTGCCTCTTGTTATTTCATCCTGGAGCGCGGTAACCGGGATGCGGATGTCACCGTTCAAAGAACTCAACATGAACGGCACTCCAGTAGAGCGAAATCCGTCAACCAACTCTTGACGATCGCTTTCCTCCACGAACAGTGGTGAGCTTGCGAGGTAAGAAAGCGAGATGGAAATTTTCCCGTTGCCCGTCAAAAAGAGCGGGTAGCGCCGCGCGCCTTGTTCTGGCAGCCACCAACCGAGTGACGGTGTCTGCGCAGTTGTAACAAAAGGATGGAGCGACAGCTGTTCTGCCCAGTCATAAATGTTGCGGGCGATTTCATTTGCCACGTCTCCGTGTCGCTCGCGATACGACGTGAACCACTCGTCGATCGATGGGGTGACCAGGCTGCGGCCAACGGAGACTTTCTGCTCATCGTTCTGAGACTGCCCAAGGATGCTTGTCGCGAGGACTTGACCGCTCGCTCCGACATGCTGGCGAACCTCGACGGCGTAAACTTCTGCGGTGCGCAGTTGCTTTGCCAGGAATTCCACGATCCGCAGCAATTCGGGCGGCATCTCGTCAACTAGGAAGATCATGCGGATGCGGCCAGCACGAAGGTTGTCCTCCACCCGCGACCAGAACCGCTCCGCGTCAATGTCCTCGCCCAACAGAGCCTGCAGGGCCTCTGAAGGGTCGCCGCCGAGACCCGAATGCGTAGAAGCAAAGGCGTCGCGCAACTCGCCGATTGACCAATAGGCTGGACCATTGGCCGCATAATCAAACATTTGCCCGACGACTTCACGCCGGCTTCGGGTGTCTCGACTGCGCTTGACCTCAACGAGAGTCGGAATGGAATCTTGATCCACATAGAGATGATCGAGCGACCAGCGCCGCTCCGAAATTGCTCCGTCCGGAACGGGAACTTCGCGTTGAACCAAAGCCCAGCGGCGTGGCTCCTGATCGCGGTATTGCCCACCCAGAATTGCCGGATACTCCGCGAGTAGCCGCTGGATATGGTCTTCATTGTCGTAGGCTTGGGGTTTCATTTCGCTGAGGGAACCATCGCTGCCGATGTGAAAAAGGTATGACTGTAACATTATTCTGGACTACCCCGCCGCGCTCTCGTTCAGTCCCCGGATGACCTCGACCAGCCTCTTCGTCTTCTCGAAATCGAAGACCTGCTGCGGCCCCTCCGGCGCGACGTCGATGAAGGGGCTCTCGTAGAGCAGGCCGGGATCCATGACGCCCTTTTCGGTCAGGTGTTCGATGACCATGTCGATGAACTCGATCTGGTCGGCGGTAGCGCCGCTGTCGGAGATGAAGCCGGAGAAGGCTTCGGCGACAGCCGCCAGGTCGAGGCCGACGAGGGAGCGCACGAAGGCGCCGAAGCCGTGCGCGATTTCGATCGCCTTCTCCAGGTGCCTGGCGTCACCGATACCAGCCGTCAGAAGCATCGCCTGCAATTCGTCGATGTCTGTCGAGGTCAGCGGCTTGCCGTGGCGCAGCTTGGCGATAGCGATGTGGTCCTCGTGCTCGCGCAGGAAATGCCGCGCCTTGCGTTTGAAGCGGGCGAAATCCACCTCACCCACTTCCGGCAGATCGATCTCGGCGCTGGGGCCAAGCTCGTCGGCGAAGTCGGTGTAGACGATCCGGCGCTTGCCCTTCTCGATATGCTGCACGAGGCCGCGCAGCCTGAGCCGCACCAATTCGAGCAGCTGCACGGTAATCCCCTCCCACCAGGCCTCGGAGAGGATCTCGAGGATGAGCGGGTGCTGGGCCGCGATGAGCGGGATCGCGGTCTGCTCGTCCAGCGCCGAGGCGATTTCGATCAGTTGTTTCTTCAACCGGTCGAAGCTCTTCGAGCCCTTGAGAAGCGCAAGCTGCAGATTGAAGATCAGAAGATCGAAGCGTTTCGCCTCTTCCGCCTCGCCCTTCACCTCGCTCGGCAGCGGGGCGACCTCGTCGAGCAGTTCCGCGCGCACCGCGTCGCTCAGATCATCCCAGGCGCCGGCACCCTTGTATTTCTCCACGGCACGGCGCTTGCCGCGCACGATGAAGTTGTCGAGGTTCATGCCGGTGACATAGGTGCGCAGTGCAGTCAGCGCCTCGTCGCGGATCGTCTGCTCGGTCAGCGGCGCACCGTTTCCCGCGTCATAGCCTTCCTGTTCCGGCTCAGCCATGCCATCCAGCCTGTGCGTCTCGTCCAGGGCGCGCACGAGATCGAAGCGGGCGGCGAACAGCCGTTCGTTCAGGCTTTTCGCGTTTCGGCCTTCGTCCGGCTGCGGGTTCTGACGGAAGAATTCAAGGTTCTGGCAATAGTCGAAGACACGGAAGTATTCCTTGTCCTCACCAGGACCGAAAAGGTCCGGGCAAAGCCGCGTGCCTCGGCCGATGATCTGCCAGAACTTGGTCTTCGAGCGGATCAGCTTGAACAGGACGAGATTGACGACCTCCGGCACGTCAATGCCGGTATCGAGCATGTCCACCGAGATAGCGATATGCGGATTGCCGTTCTTCTTCGAAAAATCGTCGATGAGGTTTTGCGCATACTCGGTCTTGAAGGTGATGATGCGGGCGAAATGGCCGGCGAGATGCGGATAGGCGCGATTGAAGCGCTCCTCGATGAATTCCGCATGATCTTGGTTCTTGGCGAAGATGATCGTCTTGCCGAGGCGATCACCGCCGGCCACCTTCAGTCCTTCGGTCATCACATGCGCCAGCACTTTGTCGACGGTATCGGCATTGAACAGCCATTTGTTGACGGCCTCGGCCTGCACGCTGTCGGGCGGATCGCCATCCTCCTCGTTCCATTCCAGCATGTCCCACTGCTCTTTCTCGGTGTCGGAAAGATCGTCGTAGCGAATGCCCTCGCGCTGGAATTTGAGCGGCACGGAGACCGAGTGCGGCGGCACGAGATATTCGTCCTCCACCGCCTTGTCGAGCGAATAGGCGTCAGTCGGCACGCCATCCTCGAGGTCGAACAGGCCGTAAGTGTTGCGGTCGATCTCGTCCTTCGGCGTGGCGGTAAGGCCGACGAGCAGGCTGTCGAAATAGTCGAAGATCGCGCCGTAGCGCTGGTAGACCGAGCGATGCGCCTCGTCGATGATGACGAGGTCGAAATGGCCGGGACCGAAGCGCGCCTCGCCCGATTTGCGCTCGTCGATCAGGTTCATCATCGTCGGATAGGTGGAGAGGAAGACGCGGCCCTCGCCGGCCTTTTCCGTTACCAGGTTGACGGGCGATGTGTCCGGCAGCTGCCGTTTGAACTCGCGCGCCGCCTGGTTCACCAGCGCCACGCGGTCAGCCAGGAAAAGCACCCGCTTCACCCAGCCGGCGCGCATCAGAAGGTCGGTGAGCGCGATCACGGTGCGTGTCTTGCCGGAGCCTGTGGCCATGACGAGCAGCGCCTTGCGCGTCCGGTCCTTCTCGAAACCCTCTGTCGTGCGGCGGATCGCGCGGTGCTGGTAGGAGCGTTCGACGATTTTCCTGTTGATCGGAAGGTCTGCGATCGCCTTGCGGCTGACCCGCCGCTGCACCATCAGCGCCAGTTCGTCCTTCTTGTAGAAGCCGGAAACCGCGCGCTGCGGATAGGCAGTGTCATCCCAGATCCAGTGTTCGTAACCGTTGGAGGTGAAGATGATCGGCCGCTGGCCGAACTGTTTTTCCAGGCAGTCGGCATAGAGTTTTGCCTGCTGCTGGCCGGCGCGGGGATCGCGCCGTGTTCGCTTGGCCTCGATCAGCGCCAGCGGCTTGCCGTCGTCACCCCAGAGCACATAATCGACAAAGCCCTTGCCTTCGTTGTTGGGCATGCCTTCGACGGGAAATTCCCGGTCGCGCGGACTGTCAAGCTTCCAGCCGGCTTCCTTCAGCAGGAGATCGATATAGAGGTCGCGGGTCGCGGCCTCGGAATAGTCGTGATGGTCGGGCTTCCGTTCGTTCTCCCGGCGGGCCGCAGCCACCTCGGCGCGCAGGCGCTGCAACTCGGCATCGAGATCTGCCTTGTCGCGCAGCATGGCTTCGAAGGACTTGTCCTTCGCCTCCATCTCGCCCTTCATGCGGGTGAGCTCGGCAAAGGCGCGCTTCACCACATCGTTTTTGCGGGAAAGCGGCGCGGGATCGAAGGCGAGATCGTCCGCCGGGCGGTCCCGTCGCGCATAGGTGCGGGCCAGCCAGAAACAGAGGTGGAACAGCTCGCGCACGGCATTGGCCGCCTCGGCCACCTTGGTTTCGCGACTTTCATGAACGGCCTGATTGCCGATCTTGATGATGACGCGGGCCTTGGAAAACACCGCCTGCCCGGCGATCTTCTGGAAGCTCGGCTCGTGGATCAGCGCCGAAATATTGCTCTGATAGGGAAATTTCAGGCCCGGATCATGGGTGTAGGCCCATTGCACCGCCAGCTCCACCGTGCGCCGCGCATAAAACGCCGCCGCCCGCGCATCGCCCTCCACCAGCCCCTCCGCCCGCTTCGCGCTGTCGAAGATCTCTGGAAACTCGGGGGCGAGGAAGGCGAAATTGGACATTGGACCTCAGAGCTGACCGGAGAAGGCGCGGTGCTGGAGGGAGGAGAATGTCTTCTCTCCCAACTCATCAAAGAGTTTCACTCGACTACGTTGCGAGCTCAACTTTGAACATATGTGCAAAAACTTCTCAACCATATCCAGCGGTGGTCGAATTATCGGAAGTTTCCTAAGGTCTTCAAGATTTATCCCGCTTTGTGCCACGCCTTTAACGTCATCCCTAAGTCTTCGTTGTGCTGATTCTGTTCGAAGAAGAGCCAAGTGAAATTCGTTTCGCTCTCGCTCAAGGGAGGGGATTACAGCTATTTCTCGAGAAACATTGGCGTTTGTGAGTGTTTCCGGAACGATTGCGCATCGACCGACTGTTCCTCGGATGGAAATAACCAGCTCTCCTCCAAGCAATCTAGTTCGCTGGAACTTTGAAGCGATTTGTGGATCTGTTCGCACAAGCCCGTCAATCCTCACCTCGCCGTCCAAGATATCTCCGATGCGAAGGACCTGGATGCCGCCCGAGAATTCACCTCCTCGCTGCACTATTCCGTAACTTATACCCCGCTTTCGATCGACAAGGCCGTCGAGCTCCACAGCCTCGAAGCCATTTGGATTACCTATCGGATCCCCGAACATCTCCAGAAAGATCGACTGGGTGAGGCTTTCGAGCAGCGCGATGGCCTGGCGGCGCTTCTGGCGCAGCTGGTCGGCCTTATCCAGGATCGCCGCAATCCGCTTCTGCTCATCAAGGGGCGGGAGGGGGATTTCCAGCGAAGCAAGCTTCGATGCGTTCACGCCTTCCTGAGCAGCGCCTTGAGCTTTTGCTCGTATCTGTCCCCAGTAGTCGTCCGTGTTAAAGAAGTGAGCAAGATAACCAGAGTCGATTTTTGCAGTGGGCCTAACTCGGATGAGGTAGGACGCAAAAACGGCATTCTTCGGAGTCGCTTTTAGCAGAAAGCTCTTTCCTGTCGTAGCCCCAGTGCGTGCGAATACAATGTCTCCATCGGCCAGCATCGCATTGGCAAGTTTTTTGGGAGGGGCGTCGCAGTAGGGGACTTTGGCCCAATCGACCGAGTTATCCTGGATGTCGGTAATACGAAGAAACTTCGCCTCACCTTCAGAAAAGTTTGCGGAAGCCGTAATGCCATAGTCGATGGCGGAAGCGAGTTCTTCTAGCGGTGCCCGCGTCCAGCTCACAGCATTCCCTCCAACTCCCGCAACCCCGCGGCAATCTCATCCTCCAGCTTCAGCAGTTCCGCAATGATCTCCCTCGGCGGCCGGTGCTCCGCCGCCTCGTGGACCACTTCCTTGTAGCGGTTGAGCGAGAGGTCATAATCCGCCGCCGCGATCTCATCCCGCGTCACGGTAAAACTCTGGCCGGTGCGTGGGTTGTCGCGTTCCGCGCCATTGCGCTCGGCCCAGCGGGTCAGCACATCCGGCAGATTGTTCTTTGCGTGCTCATCTGCGGTGAGCTTTTCCTTCGGCACCGGGCCGAACTTTTCCTCCGGCAGCAACATCTGGCGCTTGTCGTCCAGGCTCATGCCGTCGGCCTGCAGATCGTAGAACCAGACGTGATCCGTGCCGCCGGAATTGGTCTTGGTGAAGAAGACGATCGCGGTGGAGACGCCGGCATAGGGCCGGAACACGCCCGACGGCAGCTTGATGATGGCGTCCAGCTTGTGATCGTCCACCAGCATTTTGCGGATCGCCTTGTGCGCCGTGGACGAGCCGAACAGCACGCCATCCGGCACGATGACTGCCGCGCGGCCGCCGGGTTTCAGGAGCTTCAGGAACAGCGCCATGAACAGAAGTTCGGTCTTCTTCGTCTTGACGATGGACAACAGATCGCCCGCGGTCGTTTCGTAATCCAGCGAGCCGGCAAAGGGCGGGTTGGCGAGGATCAGCGAATATTTATCGGCATCGTCACCATGGCTGGAGGAAAGCGAATCCCGGTAGCGGATATCGGCGCCCTCGACACCGTGTAGTTGCATGTTCATCGAGCCGATGCGCAGCATGGTCTGGTCGAAATCGTAGCCGTGGAACATGCCGTCATGGAAATGCCGGTTGAGGCTCGCATCGCGAAACAGGCCCTTGTGGTGCTCGCGCAGATGTTCGCCGGCCGCGACCAGGAAGCCGCAGGTGCCGCTCGCCGGATCGCAGATCACATCCTGCGGCGTCGGCTTCGTGAGTTCGACCATCAGCTTGATGATGTGGCGCGGCGTGCGGAACTGGCCGTTCTGGCCGGCGGACGCGATCTTGCCCAGCATGTATTCATAGAGATCGCCCTTGGTGTCACGGTCCTCCAGCGGGATTTCCGCCAGCATATCGACCACCTTGGCGAGCAGGCCGGGCGTCGGAATGGTGAAGCGCGCACCCTTCATGTGTTCCGAATGAGCGGTGCCGTCCTCGGCCATCTCACGCAGGAAGGGAAAGACGAAATCCGAGACCAGCAGATACATCCGGGCTGGATCTTCGTTCTTCAGCCGCGACCAGCGCAGTTCCTGGTAACTCACATCCTTGCCATCGCGATCCTGCCGGTAGACACCGTCAGGAAAGATCACCCTCTCGATCTTCCGGCCGAGCATGTTGGCCTTATTCTCCTCACGGGTCTGGATGTCGTCCAGGCCGCGCATGAACAAGAGGTAGGTTATCTGCTCGATCACCTCGAGCGGATTGGCGATGCCGCCCGCCCAGAAGGCATTCCAGACCTGATCGACCTTCGAGCGAATTTCACCTGTGAGCATGCGTTGAGTATCCCTGCAAATCATTTCGCCGCAACATTAGCCGCTGCGTTATCGATTTCAACAAAGTAAACCGATTGTTATCTGGACAATTCCCGCATTTAGCGGGAAATAAAACAACCGGTGCGTTTGCATCGCACAGCATTTCAATGACATTGGGCCGCTGGTGCGCATCGCGGACCAGCTCTGGTGAAATCGTGGGTAGGGGCATGGGGCATCTCGTTAATTTGTGTTGGAACTGGTTTGTAAGGCTGGTGGCATTTTGGGTGTTGGCAATGGGGATTGTCTTCGCTCTAAGCTTTGCGTTGCCGCCGCTCGATATCGGTTTGATCCTCGAACGCGTCAGTAACGGTTTGGCGTTGCTGAATGGCCAGGTTGGTGCGCAAGACGCAAAAGCTGCGCTGGACGCACTGAGTCAGACGGATTTCATCTTCAGCCTCGCGTCGCTTATCTTCGCTGTGGCCATTTCCTTGATGGTGACTTTTGGGCTGCTCCACGTCGCCGCGATCATCGGCGCGCTCTACAACCTTCGCCGCGTTGTCTCACGCCAGAAAACACGGGCTGAATTTGCCAACGAATACGACCAGTCGATCTACCACCACTTGGAAAGCAGCAAGCTGCTTGGTTACGCCTGGCGTGAGTTCGATGAGACCTTGATAAAGCCGTCAGCGGGTGAGCCGCCGCTCATCAAGAACACGGTGCGACCTCAGAGCTTCATCCATTTCGGCGCCATTCGGGAGCGTTTTTTTGGCCTGAAGATCATGGCGAGCATTCCCGGGTATTTTGTTGCGGTGGGCTTGCTGCTGACATTCGCAGGCATAGTCCTGGCACTCTACAAGGCGGGAAGCGCTTCCAGCGCGGGCAATGTCGACGACATGCAGGTGGCGATGACCGAGCTACTGCAGATCGCATCCTTCAAGTTCACCACTTCCATCGCCGGGCTGGGTTGCTCGCTTCTTCTATCCATCGTGTTCAAGGTCTATACGATCTGGCTCGAGGCCAGCGTGCACAAATTTTGCGAGGCTGCGGAGAGCAGGCTAAAATATGTCCCACCGCAATCGGTTGCCATCGAGATAGCCGAAGCGGCCAAGGAACAGCGGGATCAGCTGAAGGAAATCAACAGCGATAAGTTCTTTGCCCAAATGGGCCGTGAACTCGAGCCGCAGATCAAGTCGGCGTTCGCGTCTGCAATGACGCCGATCAACGACAGTATCACCGGTGTGCTCGGCAAGATCACGGAGAGCAGCCAGAGCGGCATCAACGACATGCTCGCGCAATTCTCGTCGAGCGTCCAAGGCAGCGCCGGCACGGAATTGCGCCAGCTTGCCGAAACCTTGGGTGCCATGCAGGCGACGCTTGCTGATATGCAGACCGGCGTCCGCGGTTCGGGAGAGGATTTCGCGCGTCGTATGAGCGAGGCAGCGGAAAATCTCAACCGCCTGGTCGCCGATGCCGCCCGCTCGATGGACGACGGCGCCAACCGCAACCGCGATGGGCTTGCGGAGATTCTTGCCGCCATGAAGGCGACATTTGACAAGGCGAGCGAGCAGGTCGACGCGGAGCTAGGGCGTGCCGCGGGTGGAGCTTCGGAGCGGATCGAGGCGGCCATGGGCCGAGTGATGGAGAAGCTGGAAATTCAGGTCAGCACCCTGACCGGCAGCATGACTTCTCTCGACGGCGACCTGCGGGATGGCGTGGCAAAAACGCAGGAGCAAATTAGAACCGCGCAGGAAAGTGCGGTCTCGACCGTCAGCGCGATCGCAGCGGGAGCCGCCGAAGCTATCAAAACAGGCCTTGCCGAGGCAATCGCTACGATCCGCCAGGAAGTGGACCGCTTCGAAAGTGCATTGCGCGGATCCAATTCAGCACTCTCTTCACAGGCCAATGCCCTGGGCGAAGCAACGTCGCAAACGCGTATAGTCTCCGATGCGTTCTCAAAGACGGCAACCGATATCCGCTCGGCATCGGCACCTTTGCTGCAGTCCGGTGAAAGGATTGCCTCAGCAACGTCCAACTTCGAAGATTCGCTCCGCGCAGCCGTCGAGGCGCTTGCGGCCAGCCAGGCTGCCTCACAGCAGCTGAACGGATCGCTGCGCGAGCAATCCGAGAGCATGGCCACGATCTGGAGCAATTATGAAGCACGGTTCGCCCGCATTGACGAAGCACTGGCGAAATCGGTCAGCGACCTTGCGACAGCGACCGAGCGGCAGGGCGACACGCTGAGCCGCTACGCAACCGATATTGATCGTGGGCTCGCCAATGCGGTCAATACGCTATCGTCGTCGGTAAAGGAAATGAGCGATTCGTTTGACGAATTCTCCAGCTCGATCTCAGACCTGCGATCTTCTGTGCGGCCTGCGGCGGAGTAGGTGAGCTATGCTGGCATTTGACGATGCTGCCGGTAAGCCGGCGGTTGAGGAGGAAGAGGAAAATTATTTCGTGTCGATGACCGACATGATGATTGGCATCCTTTTCATCTTCATCATTATGTTGATGGTTTTCGCGCTGCAGTTTCAGAAGCAGACTGACGAATCCGAAAAGCAAGCCGATAAATCGAAAGTGCAGATCGAAGAAGTCCTGGAGAAAGTCAGGCAGGTAAGCGAGCAGCTCCATGGCTTGCGATCCGAGATCAACGAAGAGCTTGAGGATCTCAGCCAGTCGCAGCGCGAGCGGACCGCATTGCTCAACGATCTTGAGCGCGAACTGAAAGCCACGGGTCTCGACGTTCAGATCGATCGTGAAAATGGCGTTCTGCGCTTGACGGAAAACGCAATTCGCTTTGCCACCGACAAGTCAAACCTGAACGCACAGGCTTCAGATAATGTTAAAAAGCTTGCTGCTGTGCTGGCGCGGGTGTTGCCGCGATACACAAGTTGCGTCGTTTCAAATAGTGCAACGCATTGCAAGCAGCTCGCGCCTGGCGCTGCAATCGACACCGTTTTCATTGAAGGCCACACCGACAAACAAGGGTCGGAGACAGCAGCCGGTGATAGCCGGAATTGGCAACTATCAACCGAGCGGGCTGTCGAGACCTACAGAACGCTTACTGCCTTCGAGCCATCGCTTAGAGCGCTTAGAAACCCAGAGGAGAAGGAAATCCTTTCCGTTTCAGGCTACTCCTCGACGCGGCCGATACCGGGGACAGAAATGCATGCGCAAGGCGCTGAAATTGCTCAACAGGCTTGGGAGAAGAACCGGCGCATCGACATGCGCTTTGTCATGCAGGTTGACCCTTCCGATCGACTGAAAGACGTGCTCCGTCTCACTGACAACATGGAGGGACAGATCGAGAAACTGCGGGAGGCAGCGACACTCAGATGATTGGGCTGTTCCGCGAAGCTTGCACAGGCATGACGGCCCGCGCGGCCGGGCTCTCCGGTCATGACGTCATACCCAAACACGCCTTCGTGCATGAAGCAGCGCGATCAATTGGCGCAACTGGTATTGATGACGCCACAAGGCATGACGTCGTTTCCATCAATGAAATTGCCGCGCGACTTCTGCCTATGCTGCTGGCAGGCGATGCTTTGTCGACAAAAGAACTTCGCGATGCCATCTGGTGCCTGTGGGAAGCCAGGACGCCACTGGCCGACCATCCGGCGGCCCTGAAGCGAATAGTCGAGGAAGTGGATAGAAGCGACAAGCGCAAGCTGTTTCGAACGCTCGCGGCAGTTTATTTGATACAGTTTCGCTCAGACAGGCCAGGACTCGAGGTCGTCAGTTCGATCTTGCAACGAGGCAGTCTTCGCTGGGGCGGGCTGTTCGCATCATATCAAACCGACCATGCACTTTACGATCCGGTGCGTGGCCCGAAGAATATCGCTGCCCTGGCGTTGCGTCAGACTATGTCGCCTTCCGACACGATGCGATCTCTCGGGTTCGGCGCGCTTGACGCCCAGTCTGGCTTCACGGAAGCGATCACCCGAAATCTGTTGGTGCAACTCGGCGACGGGGCAGAACCCGACCATATGAAGCGCCTGGAGATGGTCAAATCATACGCGCTCGACAGCCGAAACGAGCTTGTCTTCAAGGGACTTGATCTGGAGATAGCCGAAGCGTTGATCAAACCGTTTCTCGGAAAGTCTCCCGAGAAAGCGATAAAAGATATCTTCCTAAATTTCATCGTTTCGATTTTTAAAGACCCGCGAACCTATCCTGGCCGCTGGGAACGCTTCCCTCAGATCAAGGCATTGATCGTTTCGTGGCTCACCGAGCAATCGCTTCGACAGTTCCTCGATATAGTTGGACTCACAGTAAAGGATCCAAACGACGCTCAGATGTGGAGATATCGACGTGCGTTCTGGGAGGCCGCGCATAGGAAAGGTATAATCAGAGGTGCATGGGTTGTCTTCGCGGAGGACGGTGCTCGATTGGCGCGTAATCGTTTTGGCAAGAGCGTAGACTTCGCCACATTTGTCGGTGCTGGCTCCAAACAGGTCCAGCGCACGCACGCCGTGCTTCTCCTGGAGGTGGGGCAAGGAATTGTCGCCGACTGGAGCCACAATGGCAAGGTGAACATCTGGTCCGATGCGTCCGAGCGAAGTGCGCCAAAGCTCTATCAGCGAAGCTATAGTTCGGACGACGTAATGATTGCTAAGGACGATACAGAAACTTCACGACACCTCGTCAAAACGCATAGCTCACCCAAAACCTATAGCTGGCAGCGCACGGTCGCAGAACGAATATATCGGATGACGAATATGAGGTTGCAGCCCAGTGACTACAAATAGGGATTGATCATGAGCTTCAGGTGCGTCCCACAGCATAACGGCGCTCTCATCGAGTTCGAACGGAGACGCCTACTCGGCAAGAAAGCAATTCCCTATCAGGAGTGGGGCGACAAGGCTGTCGCTGCAGATCACGGCTTTCGCTTTCTATCGCATGCCGTCGCAGCCGGTGACCTCGTTCCTTCAGGTGATGGCGTCTTCGCAAAGCCGGAATTCATCTTGTCTTTGTCTGCGACGCAGGCCGCTATGCTGTGCGTGCCCAAACTGGTTGGTCTTTCGGTCAACCTTTCCATGCGCGGCCGGATCGACAACTCCGACAGCATCCTACTCCTGACCTGGCAGGACCGAAACTCTCGGCCTATCACCCCGGACTTTCACGGCCCCTTCCTCCGCGTGGGTGGCGACTGGGCGCGATTGTCTCGTCCGCTCTACGACATCCACATCGCGGCCCGCGACTACAACAATTCCGCCGGCCGACCCTTCGCCGAGCGCCTTCCTTTCTGGCAGCAGGTTCAGGATAAGTTGAAGGCCCATCTTGGCAGCGACGTGCAGGCCGACAAGTTTGTGGGTTCTCTGGCGATTTATCAGGCCGGCGCATTCGGCCTTGATGTCCGCGAAACAGCTCAGGGAACCGATTTCCTGCCGGTGCTGATGTCGCGCACGGTCGAGCCTGAGCTTGGCGAGGTGGACGATGGCAATGATGCGCCTGAAACCGACGGCGACGATGCCTCGGCTTGGGCTTCAGACACCGACAAGCGCAGCAACGATGCCGATGCGCTGTTGCCACCAATCCTCCAGGACACATTTTACGAACAGGCGCTCTCCCGGCCCGGCAAGACCGAAGCGGCTTATGTGGTTGCCCGCAATACCTACCTTCTGCTGGAGCCAACGCTTCGCACCGCACTCGACGTGGTCAAGCAGATGCGCAGCGCATCGCCCGAGGCCCGCAGAGAGTTCCTGAAGAACCCGCGCACCCGTATCGCAGCGGCGCTGGGCGATGACGGCGACGTGCTCGCCTCCAGCCTTTTCGTCGAGACGGCGCAATATTCCGATCGGATCGAAGGCCTGGGCTTGTGGCAAAAACCAAGCCTGCCCTGGATCAAGAAAAAGTCCAACCAGTGGCTTCCGGAAAACTTCGTTGTTCGGATCGGTAGCAAGTCACTCAATGCCACTCCGGACAAGATCGAGGAACTGCAAGTTCTCTGTGACCAGGCGGAGCATGACCGCTCCGAGGAGATCAATTTCGAGCAGGAGCTTTATCCAACTACAGATGTTCGAACGATGCTCACGAGGCTCGATGAAGACGGCGTGTCCTATTCTGGCGAGCTGCAGGGCGAAAGGGTATCTCGCGAGGATTCGGACAATGATGTCCTGATCATCAGGCAAAACCTGGAGGAGCTTGACTTCCAGTCCAGACTGGCGAAACGAAGCAGGCTAATCCCCGGCGGCTTTCCAACGCAGAGCATAAACGGCACACAGCCCAAGCAGCATCAGCTCCAGGGTTTCGACTGGCTTTGCAATTGCTGGACGCAAGGTTGGCCCGGTGCGCTGCTCGCGGACGATATGGGACTTGGCAAAACATTTCAGGCACTCGCGTTTCTTGCCTGGATCAGGGACAACATGGCGGCGAGGCGGGGCGCCTATCGAGCGCTGCAGGGCCCGATCCTGATCGTTGCTCCGACATCCCTTCTCGACAACTGGAAAAAAGAGGCCGGCATCCATCTCAAGCCGGGCAAGCTTGGTTCCTGTGCGGAGGCATTCGGCTCTGGTCTGAAAGCACTTAAGACTCGCAAAAGCGCCGGATGGACCGAAGAAGACGCGCTGGATGTCGATTATATGCGACAGGCCGACTGGATCCTCACGACTTATGAGACACTCGCCCTTTATCACCGCAGCTTTGCGCGCATCGCCTATTCGATAGCAATCTTCGACGAGATGCAGAAAGTGAAGTCGCCGGATTCGATCAACAGCCACACCGCCAAGACGATGAACATCGACTTCGTTCTGGGTATGACCGGAACGCCGATCGAAAACCGATTGGAGGATCTATGGTGCATCATGGATCGGATCGCGCCCGGCTATCTGGGTGACCTCAAAAGCTTTTCCAGCACGTATGGCGATGAAGATCCGCATGCACTTGCCGAGCTCAAGGCGAAGATGGACCGGCCTCAGGGCAATGCGCCAGCCATCATGTTGCGGCGTATGAAGGATGACGTCGCAAAGGACCTGCCAGCCAAGCATATCTTGCCATACTCCGTGGCGATGCCGGCGAGCCAGACAAGGGCGTATGATGACGCCGTCGCAGCGGCACGCGCGGGTTCGAAAAGCCGCAAGAGCATGCTTGAGACCCTCCATCTGCTCCGCGGCATATCCTTGCATCCTGATCGCGCAGGCGAGGCCAATGCCTATGATGCAGCCTGGCGCATGTCATGGATCAACAGTTCCGCGCGGGTGCAGAAGGCCGTCACTCTTCTTGAGGAGATTCGTAGGCGGTCGGAAAAGGCTCTTGTTTTCCTTGAAGACCGGGCCATGCAACAGACGTTTGCAGCGGCGATCGCGGAGCATCTGAATCTTTCGGCGCGACCGCCGATTATCAATGGAACGATGGTCGGCCGACAGCGCCAGGAGATCGTCGATGCCTTCCAAAAGGCCCCGACAGGTTTCGATCTCCTCATCCTCTCGCCGAAAGCCGCGGGTATCGGCCTCACCATTACGGCGGCGAATCATGTGATCCATCTCAGCAGATGGTGGAATCCGGCGGTCGAGGATCAATGCAACGACCGCGCCTTTCGCATCGGTCAAAACAAGGATGTCACAATTCACCTGCCAATGGCGATCCACCCTACCCATGGGGCTGGCTCGTTCGACCAGAAACTGCACGATTTGCTGGAGCGTAAACGATCATTGTCGCGAGACATGCTTGCACCGCCGACTTCGGAACGAGATGTCGATGGCTTGTTCGCGGACGTGGTTGGATGATGTTACTGCGAGCATTCGAGGCACGCCTCGGCCACACTGCCGGTGCCGGAGTCAAAATTGCCTTCGCAAGCATCTGCCACCATAAACCGCCCCGCGCTGAAGAGCGCCGACCAGTTAAGCGGAGAGGTGGCTGAGTGGTCGAAAGCACCGCACTCGAAATGCGGCATACGGGCAACCGTATCGTGGGTTCGAATCCCACCCTCTCCGCCATTGTTTTCTTTCCCAAGCTTAAATGACTGGCGTTCCCGAAGGGAGCGCATGGACTTTGTGCATCGCGTCGTGGCATAGGGCGCGGGACACGACGAGGCCCGTTTTTCCATGATCCGTATCGAGAATATCAGCAAGTCCAACAGCCATCGCATTCTGTTCATCGAGGCGGCGGCCGCCTTGAACAAGGGCGAGAAGATCGGGCTGGTCGGGCCGAACGGGGCTGGCAAGACGACGCTGTTCCGGATGATCACCGGACAGGAGCAGCCGGATGAGGGGCAGATCTCGACGGAGAAGAATGTCTCGATCGGTTATTTCAGTCAGGATGTCGGCGAGATGGAGGGGCGCAGCGCCGTCACCGAGGTGATGGACGGGGCCGGACCGGTGAGCTCGGTCGCGGCGGAGCTGCACGAACTCGAGGCGGCGATGGTCGATCCCGACAGGCTCGACGAGATGGATGCGATCATCGAGCGCTATGGCGAGGTGCAGGCACGCTATGAGGAGCTCGACGGCTATGGGCTGGAAAGCCGGGCGCGTGAAGTTCTGGCGGGCCTGAGTTTCAGCCAGGAGATGATGGACGGCGACGTCGGCAAGCTTTCGGGCGGATGGAAGATGCGCGTGGCGCTCGCCCGTATCCTGCTCATGCGGCCCGATGTCATGCTGCTCGACGAACCGAGCAACCACCTCGATCTCGAAAGCCTGATCTGGCTGGAACAGTTCCTGAAGAACTATGACGGGGCGCTGCTGATGACCTCGCACGACCGCGAGTTCATGAACCGCATCGTCACCAAGATCATCGAGATCGATGCCGGTTCGCTCACCACCTATTCCGGCGATTACGGCTTTTACGAGCAGCAGCGAGCGCAGAACGAGAAGCAACAGCAGGCGCAGTTCGAGCGGCAGCAGGCCATGCTTGCCAAGGAGATCAAGTTCATCGAGCGCTTCAAGGCGCGCGCCTCGCATGCCGCGCAGGTGCAGAGCCGCGTGAAGAAGCTCGACAAGATCGAGCGCGTCGAGCCGCCGCGCCGCCGCCAGACCGTGATGTTCGAATTCCAGCCGGCGCCGCGCTCCGGCGAAGACGTGGTCAATCTCAGGAATGTCGACAAGGCCTATGGCAGCAAGACGATCTACAGCGATTTCGGCTTTCTCATCCGCCGGCGCGAGCGCTGGTGCGTGATGGGCGTCAATGGTGCGGGCAAATCGACGCTTCTGAAGCTCGTTGCGGGGGCGGCCACGCCGGACCAAGGCAGCGTGACGATCGGCGCGAGCGTCAAGGTCGGTTATTTTGCACAGCATGCGATGGATCTGCTCGATGGCGATCTGACGGTTTTCGAATGGCTGGAGACGGAGTTTCCGCGCGCCGGGCAGGGGCCGCTGCGCACGCTCGCCGGCTGCTTCGGGTTCTCCGGCGATGACGTGGAGAAGAAGTGCCGCGTGCTTTCGGGTGGCGAAAAGGCACGGCTGGTCATGGCGGCCATGCTGTTCGATCCGCCGAATTTCCTGATCCTTGACGAGCCCACGAACCATCTCGATCTCGACACCAAGGAAATGCTGATCAAGGCGCTTGCCGATTACGAGGGCACGATGCTGTTCGTGTCGCACGACCGGCGCTTCCTCGGTGCGCTGTCGAACCGCGTGCTGGAACTCAACGGCGACGACGTGCATCAATATCCGGGCGGCTATACCGAATATGTCGCCCAGTCCGGCCATGAGGCGCCGGGTCTTCACGTCTGATCGGCTGTCGCCGAGGCGCGCCATGCGTTAAGACGGACGAGACCGGAGGGGCGCATGGACCGAAAGAAGCCGCTTTATCGCAGCGTCAACACGCGTACCCACGGCGTGCGCCATGGTGGGGGTGAGGACTACAAATCCTCCCGGCGGCGCGACGATCGCGTACATGCCGGCGCGATGGGTGGTCGGCAGCGGCATGGACTCGATTATACGCCGCTCTTCAAGTTTCTGCTGTCGCGCGTGGGGGACGATTGGGACGCCATGCATGCAGAGGCGATCGCCCGGCTGGACAGGGCAGAACCGATCTTCTGGACGGTGGCGCGGTCGCAGGCGGAGAGGAAGCCGTTCGTCTGCATGGGCGAGAGCGCCTATTACAGCGGCCTCTTCGTGGATGACACCAATCGCCTGCAGAGAGTCGATCCGGCTCTGAGCGTCGAGCAGATGGAGCCCAACTGCGCTTGCTGCACGCACACGTTCAACGGCGTGCCTTTCACGCGAAAATACCGGCCGTCGGCGGATTAGGACCGGCCGAGATATTGCTCATCCGTCACCTGTTCCAGCCAGGTCACGGGCGAGCCGTTTTCCGATTCGGCGATGGCGATGTGGGTCATGGCGGTCTTGTCGGTGGCGCCGTGCCAGTGTTTTTCGCCCGGCGGGAACCAGACGACGTCGCCGGGACGGATTTCCTCGATGGGTCCGCCCTCGCGCTGTGCCCAGCCAAGGCCGGATGTCACGATGACGGTCTGGCCGAGCGGATGGGTGTGCCAGGCGGTGCGGGCGCCGGCTTCGAAGGTCACGATGGCGCCGCCGGCGCGTCCGGGAGCTTCGGCCTTGAAGGGCGTGTCGAGGCGGACGGTGCCGGTGAAATAGTCGGCATGGCCAGGGGCCGAGGGGCTGGTGCCGTTGCGCTTGATATCCATGCATGTCTCCCGATTCGTCGCGCGATCCTATATCGGCCACGCTGTGCGTTCACGCGATAAGGCGATTGCTGGCGAAGTGGTGGCAGACGCTCTATGACGACGCAATGGGTTTTGAGGCGAAGCGGATGAGTGGAAGACGGATCGGGATCGTCGGCGGCGGGCCGGCCGGACTGATGGCGGCGGAGGTGCTGTCGGCGCGCGGCCATGCCGTGATAGTGCTTGAGGCCATGCCGACCATCGGCCGAAAATTTCTGCTCGCCGGAAAATCCGGCCTAAACATCACCCATTCCGAGCCCTTTGCGCGGTTCGCGACCCGTTTCGGCGCCGCAAATACGCGGCTGCGCGCAGCACTTGAGGCCTTTACGCCGGATGATCTCCGGGCCTGGGCGGATGGCCTCGGCACAAAAACCTTCGTCGGCACGTCGGGCCGGGTCTTTCCCGAGGTCATGAAGGCCTCGCCGCTGTTGCGCGCCTGGCGGGCCCGGCTGGAAAGACAGGGCGTCGATATCCGTGTGCGGCATCGCTGGACGGGCTTTGCCGAGGGCGGATTGCGGATCGAGACGCCCGATGGCGAGACGGTGATAGCGTTCGATGCGGTGCTTCTGGCGCTGGGCGGCGCGAGCTGGCCGCGGCTTGGATCGGATGGCGCCTGGGTGGAGTGGCTTGCGGAAAAGGGCGTCGGCATTGTGCCGCTGCGCCCGGCCAATTGCGGCTTCGACGTGGACTGGTCTCCCGTCCTTGTCGAGAAATTCGCCGGCGCGGCGGTAAAGGGCGTGACCGCGCAATCGGCCGCCGGCACGATTCCCGGCGAGTTCGTCCTCTCGAAAACCGGGATCGAGGGCAGTCTGGTCTATGCCCATGCGGCAGCGTTGCGCGACGCTCTGGAGACGACTGACACGGCGACGCTGGTGGTTGATCTTGCACATGGAAGAAGTGCCGAGCGCCTGACTGCAGATTTCGCCCGGCAGGGCGGCAAGGCGAGCTTTTCCACCCGGCTGCGCAAAGGCGCGGGGCTGGATGGCGTCAAGGCGGCGCTGCTGCGGGAATGTGTTGCCGATGTCGCGCGTCTCTCGCCTGAGGCACTGGCGGCGGCGGTGAAGGCACTGCCCATTCGTCTCGTCCGGCCGCGGCCGATCGCCGAAGCGATCTCTTCGGCCGGCGGCATCCGCTTCGATGCGCTTGGTGACGGTTATGGGCTGACCGCGCTGCCGGGCATCTTCGTCGCAGGTGAGATGATTGACTGGGAAGCGCCGACCGGCGGCTATCTGCTGACGGCCTGCTTTGCGACCGGCCGCGCGGCGGCCGATGGGATCGATCGCTGGCTATCCAAGCGGGCCTGAGACGCTCAGGCCCGTTTCGCCTGGGCCGGCGCGTGGCCGCCAAGGCGCCGGGCGGCGTCCTTCAGGCAGGCAAGATACTGTTCGCGATTGGCAAGCCCGTCCGCGCGCGGCGCAACGAGGCAGAGCGTCGCGACGGCATGGCCCGCATCACCCATGACCGGCACGGCAAAACAATGGGTAAAGCTGTCGACGATGCTGTTGAAGGTGAAATGGCCGTCGCCTTCGGCGGCGCGCACCTCGGCGAGGAAGGTCGCCGGATCGAGCCATTCGCCGCTCGGCAGCTGGAAATCCTGCGGCGGAATGAAGGCGAGGATTTCGGCATCGGTCATATGCGATACGAGCACGCGGCCGGACGCGGTCCACGGGATCGGCACGGACTGGCCGACATCGGTGGAGATGCGGAAGGGGCGGGCCCCCTCGCGCATGCGCACGACGGTGTATTTGTTGCCGTCCAGCATGCAGAACTGCGCGGTCTCGCGCGTCTCGTCGGCCAGCCGCTCCAGCGCCGCCTCGCATTCGCGCGTGAAATCGAAATGGTTCTCATAGGCCGCGCCGAGGAAATAGAGTTTTCGACCGAGATAGACGCGGCCCTCGCCGCCGGTGAATTCCAGGATGCCGTTGCGCAAGAGCAGGTTCACCAGCTCGTAGACCGATGAGCGCGGCGCGCCGATCTGCGCGGCGATCTCGTTCGGCTTCAGCGCCTGGCGTTTCTCGCGCAGGAAGTCGAGGATCTCGAAGGCCCGGTCGAGCCCGCGTGCGCGTTTTCCCGCCGCTTCGTCCAGAACTGCATCCATCGTCGTTCCTTCCTGCCTCTCGTTGCCGCCAAGCTTCTCATGCCGGGCGCTGCCGCTGTCAATGCGCGCACCTTGCCTTCCATGCAGGAAATTTCGGCACCCCTCTTGCGGAGCGCAAAATTCGGCATAAGATCGCGACGTCCGGTATTTAGATCATATGTACATTATATTGGACATTGACGGATGGCAAGCCCGTTTCTGCTGCCGCACACAAAAGGGGATCGACAATGAAGACTTTTGAGAACAACCCGTCCGCTTCGCTGCGCAGCCGCCTCTTCGCGAGCGCCGCCGTCGCCATGGGCCTGCTTGCGCTTTCGGCCGGCACGGCGTCCGCTGCCGCCAATTGCATCAAGGGCGATCGCAAGGCGCCCTATACGGTCGGCTGGGCCAACATCTATTCCGTGCCGACCTGGATGAAGCAGACGGAGGGCACGATTGCCGCCGAGGTCGAGCAGCTGAAGAAGGCCGGCCTCGTGAAGGACCTGATGATCACGGACGCGCAGGGCAATGCCCAGACGCAGATCCAGCACATCCAGTCGATGATCGATGCCAATGTCGACGCCATCGTCGTCATCGCCGGCTCGTCCAACGCGCTCGACCGCGTGATTTCGGATGCCTGCGACAAGGGCATCGCCGTCGTCAACTTCGACAGCCTCGTCAACACCGACAAGGTGACGGCGAAGATCAACACCGATTCCAGCGAATGGGGTGCCGGTGCGGCCAAGTGGCTGTCCGACCAGCTCGGCGGCAAGGGCAAGATCATCGTCATGAACGGCCCGGCCGGCATTTCCGTCAGCGATGACCGCCGCAAGGGCGCCCAGCCGGTGCTCGACGCCAATCCGGGCCTCGAAATCATCACCGAGACCAACACGGAATACAACGCCGCCCCCGCGCAGGAAGCGATGACCAGCCTGCTCTTCGCCAATCCGGAAATCGACGGCGTGCTGTCGCTCGGCGGCGCACTCTCGGCCGGCTCCGTCATGGCCTTCGACCGCCAGGGCCGCGAGCAGGTTCCGATCACCGGTGAAAACGCCCGCCAGTTCCTCGAACTGTGGAAGGAAAAGGGCCTGAAGGGCTGGGCCACCATGCAGCCGAACTGGCTGGGCGCGCTGTCGGTCTACACCGCCGTGCAGGCGCTGGAAGGCAAGGACGTGCCGGCCTTCGTCAAGGTGCCACTGCCGGTCATCGACGACAGCACGATCGACGGCTATCTCGCCCGCGCCGACAAGTTCCCGGCCGACGGTTACATCTACTCGGATTACGACCAGGCGCTCTTCGACAAGCTGCTCGCCCAGAAGTAATCCGCTCTGAAGGATGCCGTCATGATGGATCAAAAACCCCTGCTGGAAGCCCGGCAGGTGTTCAAGGGATTTTTCGGCAATCCCGTTCTGAAGGGCGTCGATATCGCCCTTCGTCCGGGCAGGGTTCATGCCCTGCTCGGGGAGAACGGTGCGGGAAAGTCCACGCTGATCAACCTTCTCTCCGGTGCTCTTCAGCCGGATAGCGGCACGATTGCCGTCGACGGCAAGCCGGTCGGGCGTTTCAGCCCGGCCGCCGCCCGCGCTTCCGGTATAGCTGTGGTGCAGCAGGAGCTGAGCCTCACGGCGGACCTGTCGATTGCGGAAAATATCGGGCTTGGCGCCTTCCCGCGCCGCTTCGGCCTGATCGACTATGCCGAACTGCATCGCGGCGTGCGCGACGTCTGTGCCATGGTCGGCCTCACCGAACCGCTCGATATGCCCGTGGCGGATCTGGCGCTCGGCCGGCGGCAGATGGTGGAGATCGCCAAGGCGCTCTACCGCAAGCCGCGCGTGCTGATCCTCGACGAGCCGACCTCCTCGCTCTCGGCGCATGAGGCGGGCATTCTCGCCGGCCTCATCGAAACGCTGCGCGATCGCGGCACGGCCCTTCTTTACATTTCCCACCGCCTCAACGAGGTGCAGGCGCTCTGCTCCCACGTCACGGTGCTGAAAGACGGTGGCGTCACGGCGGACCAGTCGCTGTCCGGCATCGACGGTGAGGGACTGGTGCGCCTGATGGTCGGCCGCGAGACGGGCGATCTCTTCCCGCCGCGCGCCTCCGCCAATCCCGGCGCATTGCGCGTTGAGGTCGAAGGTTTTTCCGCCGGTCTCGTGCGCGATATCGGCTTTTCCGGCCGGGCCGGCGAGATCGTCGGCATCGGCGGCCTGGTGGGGCAGGGGCAGGAAGACCTGCTGCTTGGCCTCTATGGCGCCATCCCCGCCAAGGCCGCGAAGGCGGAAGTCTCCAGCAAGCCGGGCCTGCCCGCCAATGTCGGTGCGGCGAATGCCGCCGGCCTCGTCTATGTGCCGGCCGACCGCAAGCATGAGGGGCTTGTCCTGCCCCATTCCATTGCGTCCAACCTGATCCTCCCCTCGCTTGGACGCCTTGCCCGCAACGGTTTTCGCGATCGCGCGGGTGAAGCCGGGCTGATTGCCGAACTTGCCAAAAGGCTCACCATCAAGGGTGACGTCGCTCGCCCCGTCCAGGCGCTTTCCGGCGGCAACCAGCAGAAGGTGGCGCTCGCCAAATGGCTGCCGCTCGATCCCTCGGTGCTGCTGCTCAACGATCCGACGCGCGGCGTCGATATCGAGACCAAGCGGGAAATCTACCTGATGTTGCGCGGCTTCGCCGCCGAAGGGCGGCTCGTCATCATCGCCAGCTCCGATACGCCGGAGCTCGTCCATCTCTGCGACCGCGTCGTGGTGCTGCGCGAGGGACGCGTCGCCGCCGAGCTGGCAGGCGAGGCGATCAGCGAAGAGGCCATCGTCGGCGCGGCCATGGGCATCGACAGAAAGGGAGCGGCCGCATGAGCGCTGTTTCGTCCTCCTCATGGCTCTATGGCGCCATCCAGCGCCGCCGCAATCGCGGCCTTGGCGGGCTCTATCTCATCGTCGCCGCCTTTCTCATCCTCTATGCCGTGCTGTTTCCGGGCATCCTCTCGGTCGGCGGCTTCTCGAAATTCACCCAGAACTGGTTCCCGCTCGCACTGGTGACGATGGCGCAGGCGCTGCTGATGCTGAATGGCGGCATCACGCTCGCCATCGGCCCGCTCGTCAGCCTCGGCGCCGTCATCGCGGCAACGACCATGGACGGTGTGTTCGGCGTGCCCGGCGGTATCGTCGCCGTCGCGCTCACCGGCCTTGCCATCGGTGCCGTCATCGGCGCGATCGTCGCGCATCTGAGGTTGCCTGCGATCATCGTCACATTGGCCGGCTCCTTCATCATCACCGGCGTCGCGCTGATCCTGTTGCCGCGTCCCGGCGGCTTCATTCCGGGCTGGCTGTCCAACACGCTCGCCGGCCACACGCCCGTCGCCTTCCTGCTGCTCGTCGTCGTGCTCGTTGCCTGGAAGGCATTCCTCGCCACGCCGCTCGGCCTCGGCATCTATGCGGCCGGTGACAATCCCGTCGGCGCCTTCCGCTCCGGCGTGCCGGTGGAGCGGGCGAAGGTCGTCGCCTTCGCGCTGTCCGGCCTGCTGGCGGCGCTTGCCGGCCTCTTCGTCGCGGCCCAGACGGGCTCCGGCGATCCGGTCATCGGCACGCCCTTCACGCTGAATTCCATCGCCGCGGCAGTGCTCGGCGGCGTCGGTTTCCTCGGCGGCAAGGGCACGATGCGCGGCGCGATCTGCGGCAGCCTGCTGCTTTCCGTCATGATCAACGTGATGTTCTTCCTCGGCTTTCCGCCGGTCGCGCAATACATCGCGCAGGGCCTGATTATCGTCGGCGCCGTCGCGGTGCCGGAGCTTCTGAAAGCATGGAGGGCAAAGCGTTGAGTGCCGTGAAATCCATCTTCCGCAATCCGCCGCTGCTCACCTTCGTGCTGGTGGCGCTTGTCTGGCTTATCGCCGGCCTTACCCTGCGTGGCTTCGGCGCCTATGGGCACTTGCGCTACCTCCTGGAGCTTGCTGCCGTCATCGGCATCGCCGCCGCTGGCCAGACACTCGTCATCCTGATGGGCGGCATCGATCTCTCGGTCGGCGCCATCATCACGGTGACGGCGATCCTGCTTCCATTGATCTCACCCGCCTGGGATCCGACCGGCCTCGTCGGTATCGCGCTGGCGCTCGCCATCGCGACCGGCATTGGTTTCCTCAATGGTGCGGGGGCGGCCTATCTGCGCGTGCCGCCGATCATCATGACGCTCGCCATGGCGACCTTCCTGCAAGGTCTGCTCGTCGTCGTCGCCGGTGGCAGCGCCGTCACGGTCAGCAATCCGGCCGTCATCCTGCTCGGCCAGGGCCGGCCGCTCGGCGTTCCCTCCGGCGTGCTGCTCTGGATTGTCGTTTCGGCCGTCGTGCTCGCCTTGATCCACCGCATGCCGATCGGCGCGCGGTTCCTTGCCATCGGCGCCAATCCGCTGGCCGCCCGCCTGTCCGGCGTCAGCCTGACGCGCAACACGCTGATCCTCTATGCGCTTTCCGGCTTCTTCGCGGGCCTTGCCGGCATTCTGGTGCTCGGCATGAACCGGCAGGGTTATGTCGGCATCGGCGATCCCTACCTCCTGACGTCGATTGCCGCCGTCGTGCTCGGTGGCACCTCCATCCTCGGCGGGCGCGGCACCTATGCCGGCACCATTCCGGGTGCCATCCTGCTTGTCACGACGACCGCGCTGATCACTGTCGTCAATGCCTCGCCCGGCTGGCGTTCCATCATGTTCGGCACGCTGATTCTGGCGCTGCTTTTGGTTTCCGGCCGCGAGGCGCGGCGATGACGGTGCGCTACAGCGGGCCGGTCATCGACCCGCACCACCATCTCTGGGACCTCTCGCTCGGCCGGCATCCCTGGCTGGAGAAGGCGCGGGCGACGGGCGGCGAGATGGTCTATGGCAGCCTCGCGCCGATCCTGCGGGATTACGGCGTCGAAGACTATCGCCGGGATGCGGCAAACCAGAACGTCGTCGCCACGGTGCATGTCGAAGCCGGCTGGTCCGATGCGCATCCGCTAGAGGAAAGCCGCTGGCTCGATGGTCTCGACCGCAGCACCGGCGTGGCCAGCCGTTTTATCGCCCGCGTGCCGCTCGACAGTCCCGATGCCGTCAGGCTGATCGCGACGGAGGCGGCCAATCCTCATGTCGTCGGCATCCGCGATATCGTCAGCTGGCATGCGGAGCCGTCGAAAAGCTTTGCCCCGCACGCCCATCGCATGGCCGATCCGGTCTGGCGGGCCGGTCTTGCCGAACTTTCCCGCCATGGCCTCGTCTTCGACCTGATGCTCTATCCCCCGCAGATGGGCGAGGCGCTCGATCTCGTGCGCGCCTTTCCCGAGACGCTTTTTGTGCTCAACCATGGCGGCAGCCCGGCCGACCGCAACGAGACCGGCATGGCGATCTGGCGTAGCGGCCTGCGCGCGCTCGGCCGCGAACCGAATGTGCGGCTGAAGATTTCCGACCTCGTCGCCTATGACAATGACTGGACGCTGGAAAGCCTGTCGCCGGTCATCGAGCATTGCCTCGATTGTTTCGGTCCATCGCGTGCGATGTTCGCCAGCGATTTCCCGGTTGCCGGCCTGCACGCCTCCTTCGACGAAATCTACGACGTTTTCCGAACCCTGGCCGCGCCGCTTTCGCTCGATGAGCAGCAGGCCCTGTTCTTCACCACCGCCAATGAAACCTACCGTCTCGAACTGGCCGCACCCGCTGCGGCCAAGGGAGAACTGCATGTCTGACCTTCACGCCGCCGATCCCCTCATCGATGACCGCATCCGTGGCTTTCCCCCGGGCCATGCGGCCCTGCCGCTTGCGGCGATCGGCCGGCAGGGCTGGAAACCGTTCGATGGAAAAATGGCGCTGCCGCTGATCTCGCTCGAGCAGGAAGCCTTTGCCGGCAATGTCGCGGCGATGATGGCCTATGTGAAAAGTCATGGCGTCGAGATTGCGCCGCACGCCAAAACGCCGATGTCCACCGCCTTGTCCGCCGCGCTGATCGCCGCCGGTGCTTGGGGGACGACGGTGGCCGATATCCGTCAGGCCGCCGTGCTGCTGAAGGCCGGCCAGCGCCGGCTGATCCTGGCCAACGAGATCGGCGGCCCCGCCGCCGCCCGCCGGCTGGCCGCGCTGCTCGCCAATTATCCCGATGCTGAGCTGCATATCTTCGTCGATTCCGTGCCGCTCGCCCTGACGCTGCGCGATGCCTGGCAATCCCGCAATGACCTGCCGCCGCTGGGCCTGATGGTCGAGCTCGGCGCCGGCCGCGCCGGTGCCCGCAGCATCGAAGCGGCGACGGAGATTCTGGACGTCATCCTCACGGCTGAAAGCCCGGCGTTTCGCCTCTCCGGTGTGGCGGCCTATGAGGGTGCCGCCGCGACGGCTGATGCCGAGGAGACGCTTGCCCGTATCGACGGGCTGATGGCCCTCACCGCAGAGTTCCTGCCGCAGGTTCGGGCGCGGGTCGGCAAGGACCGGCCGCTCCTTCTCACCGCCGGCGGCTCCGTCTTCTTCGACCGGGTCGTTGCCGGCCTGTCTGCGGCCGTTGCTGCCGACCCCGATTGCCGGCTTGTCCTCCGCAGCGGCGCGATCTTCTTCCACGATCACGGCATCTACGAGCGCGGCCTTGCCGGCCTCGATGCGCGCGACGGGTTTCGTGTGGGGGCGGATGTCCGGTCTGCCGCGCAGGCGTTCAAGCCGGCGCTTAGGGTCTGGGCGGAGGTTCTGTCCCTGCCCGAGCCGGGCCTTGCCATCTGTGGCATGGGCCTGCGCGACGTGGCGATCGATCAGGGCTTGCCGCGTCCGCTCGCGCTCTATCGGAACGGGGGGCGGCTTGCCGGTTTCACCGAGGCTGGCGTGCTGCGTCTCAACGACCAGCATGCCTTCGTGGCGCTGCCGGCCGGGGCTGATGTCGCCATTGGCGATGTCGTCGAATTCGGCATTTCGCATCCCTGCACCTGCCTTGACCGGCACGCCATCCTTTACGGCCTCGCGCCCGACCACTCGGTCACGACGGCCTATCTCACCAGCTTCGGCTGATACCTCCTCCCAAGGCAAGAAAAGGAAAACACGTTATGATCCAGCGTTACCAGAAGGGGTCCCGCATGAGCCAGGCCGTCAGCTATGGCGGGCTCGTCTACATCGCCGGCCAGGTGGCGGACGATCGCAAGGCCGGCATCGAAGGCCAGACGGGCGACGTGCTCGGCAAGATCGACGCCCTCCTGAAGGAAGCCGGCACGGATCGCTCGAAACTCCTGGCCGTCAATGTCTTCCTGCCTGCCATCGTCGATTTCGATGCGATGAACGGCGTCTACGACGCCTGGATCGATCCGGCAAATCCGCCGGCCCGCGCCTGCGTCGAGGCCCGCCTTGCCGATCCGGACCTGCGCGTCGAGATGACCGCCGTCGCGGCACTTTGAGGGGCTGAGATGCACAGCGGCCTCGTCAATCCGATCGACTTCGACAGGGACGGCCGGCAGGCCGGGCATCTCGCCATTCCCTATTCGGTCGATCGCTCGCCCTATTACCAGATCCGCGTCCCGATCCTGCGCCTGAAAAACGGCGCGCGGCCGAGCCTGCTTTTGATGGCGGGCAACCATGGCGACGAATATGAGGGCGAGCTTCAGCTCGGCCGGCTGATGCGCCGGCTCGATGTGTCGGCGATGCGTGGGGCCGTCACCATCCTGCCGATGGCCAATCTGCCGGCGGTGATGGCGGCAAAACGCTGCTCGCCCTTCGACGGCGGCAATCTCAACCGCGCCTTTCCGGGCGATCCCGCGGGCACGCCGACGGCGCGCATGGCGCATTTCCTCGAACACGATCTCTTCCCGCGGCATGACGCGGTGCTCGATCTGCATTCGGGCGGCACGTCCATGGCGCATCTCGCCTGCACGCTGATCGAGCGGCAGGCGGATGCCGCGCGCTTTGAGCGCTCCGTGGCGCTGATGCGGGCAATGGGGGCGGCCCATGCCTTCATCGCCGACAACGGCCCGGCCGCACCGACCTCGATGGGGGCCGCCGGCCGCGCAGGCACGATCGGCCTTTCCGGTGAATTCGGCGGTGGCGGCACGGTGACGCCCGAGAGCATGGCCTTCACGGCGGCGGCAATCGACCGGCTGTTGATGGCGCTCGGCATTGTCGATGCACCGCAGCTGTCACGGGCGCCGCTTCGTGCACCGCCAGCCCTGCAGCTTCTGTCGCTCTTGCGGCACAGCCAGGGCATCTATGCGAACAGGCGCGGCTGGTTCGAACCGGCGGTGCCGCTTGGTGCGCGGGTCGCGGCCGGCGACCGTGCCGGCTGGTATCACGATCTCGAGCGGCTGGACCTGCCGGAGGAGGAGCTGCACTTTGCCGAGAGCGGCATCGTCATCTCCCACCGCCTGCACACGGACAGCCAGGCCGGTGACTGCCTGATCCAGGTCGCCGAGCCGATCGACAGATAAGGCGCTGGCGCGATCAGATGATCGCGCCGACGGCCTCGCCCACCCAGTCAAGACGTTTCGCCGGAATGAGTCCGTAATTGTAGAAATTGACGCCGTCGGCGCCCGCGTCGACGGCGGCTTTCGCGCGTGCGGTGAGGATTTCGGGACCGTCGACTTCCGGGTAGAAGACGCGCAGGCCGAGCCCGACGAACTTGTCCTTGCCGAGCATCGCCCGGCCGGCGCGGATGACGTCGCCGATCGCTTCCGGCGTCATGTTGTAGCAGCAGAGGATCGCGCCGTCGCAGCGTTTGCCGACCTCGACGAGATCGACGCCGCCGAGCCAGGCATCCTTCAGGTCGATCAGCACGATGCGGGTCGCCGGATCGGCTGCGGCCTTGATCTCCTCGATCAGGCTCGTCACCGGCTCGAAGCGCCAGGTCAGGAAGGCATGCAGGTCCGGATAGGCGCGGAAGGCGTCGATGCCGGCTTGCGGGAAATCGGGAAACTGCTTTTCCGGTATCGCGCGCTCGCAAAGCTCGGCGATGAAGCGCGAAACGATTTTTTGCGCGCCTTCGATCGGTACGCCGGCCTTTTTCGCCCGCGCGGTGCAATGATCGCAGAAGCAGAGCGAGAGCAGGAAGTCGTCCTCGGCATTCAGGCCGACGCCGTCCTTCTCATGGTGGTGTTCATGCGCGAAGCCCATGAAATTCGGGCTTTCGAGTTCCAGCATGTCGGGTTTGTAACTGTTGGTGATGTCGCGCACCAGCGTCACGACATAGTCGCGCGCCGCCGGGCTCGACGGGCAGAGATTGTAGGTGTTGGCATTGCCGAAGGCGTTGCGCGTCACATGATCGGGATGCAGCAAGCCGAGCCGGCTGTTGTGCAGGCAGACCGTCCAGCAGGAGACGGCAAGACCGGTTTCCGCGCGGGCCTTGATCAGTGCGTCCAGCATATCGCCGCGCTCGACCGTGTTCTGCGCCATCAGCGGCTGGATCGCCTTGCCCTGCCAGAGGGTTTCGTCCGGGCGGAAATAGACGGTGCCGTCCTCGGGGAAATAGGCTTTCTGCTCAGGGCTGCGCGGCTGGAGAAAGCGGCCGGCGTGATAGGATGTGGCAAGGCTCACCGTGTTGAGGCCGGCGCGGCCCTTCAGGTCGGCGGCAAGCGCCTTAAGCCCCTGGTCCTGAACGTCCCAGGGGTAGGTCCACATGGAAAGATGCATGATCGGCTCCGTCAAATCTGTCCAGTGTATAGAACATGTGTCCATAATAGTGTCCAGAAAGATTTTTCCGTTTCGGCAGGCCGGCTTGCATTGCTGCAAGAATCGCGCGCCACGCACCATCACATCAGGTCAAGCGCGGGCGGTCTTTGGCGCCGCGCGGGCCCCGTGAAGCCCCCCGGTGGCATTTTCGACGCATTGGATGTCGCGAACCGGAGGGATTCCTCGCAAGAGGCGGCGTAGCTTCTCGTCATTGCAGGGGCTTGCGTTGACGCAAGCGGCCTGAAATATGCGCCGAGCCGTAAAAATTCGGCGGCAGACAAGGGGATCGCCGGTGCTTGCCCCCGCATCGGCCGAACGCGAGAAACGAACAGATGAAAAGCCACGTCCTGACCGTATCCTGCCAATCGACCCGCGGCATCGTCGCCGCGATCACCGGCTACCTCGCCGAAAAGGGGTGCTACATCTCGGATTCGTCGCAGTTCGACGATCTCGAGACGGGCCTGTTCTTCATGCGCCTTACTTTCCTTTCGCAGGAAGGCGTCTCCGAGGAAGAGATCAAGTCGGGTTTCGCCCCGGTCGCCAAGAAATATGCGATGACGTGGCGCTTCAACGACAGCGACGAGCGCATGAAGGTGCTGCTCATGGTGT
>NZ_QWBU01000023.1 GCF_003432075.1 Shinella sp. WSJ-2
CGGCGGAGATTTCCGAGATCAGTTCGGCGGTCTTGCGGATGTCGGGAACCAGACGGGTCAGCATGTCGCCGGCTTCGGTGGCGACGGAAACCGTCTGGCCTGACAGCGCGCTGATTTCGGCAGCGGCCGCCTGGCTGCGTTCAGCAAGCTTGCGCACTTCCGAGGCGACGACGGCAAAGCCCTTGCCGTGTTCGCCGGCGCGGGCCGCTTCCACGGCGGCATTCAGGGCGAGCAGATCGGTCTGGCGGGCGATTTCCTGAACGATGGAGATTTTCTCCGCAATGGTACGCATGGCGCCGACGGCACGACCGACGGCCTCGCCGGAAGCTTCGGCATCCTTGGCGGACTGGCGGGCGATCTTTTCCGTCTGGGCGGCGTTGTCGGCGTTCTGCTTGATGTTGGCGGCCATCTCTTCCATCGAGGCGGAGGCCTCTTCGGCGGACGATGCCTGCTCGGTAGCGCCCTGCGAGAGCTGCTCGGAGCTCGCCGACAGTTCCTGGCTGCCCGAGGAGACGTTGTCGGAGGCAGAGAGCGCATCGGCGACGACGCCGCGCAGGCGCTCGATCATAGTGTTGACGTGACCGAGCATATCGCCAATCTCGTCCTTCGTGGTGATGTCGGCAAAGCGGGTCAGGTCGCCATCCGCGACGCTCTGCACGGCGGTCGCGGCGCGGCTGAGGCCGCGGTTGATCGACAGCACGATCCAGACGGCGGCCATGGCGGCGATCAGGACGGCAATGATGGCGGCCGTCACCATCAGCGTTCGCGTGCTCTCATATTGCGCCTGGGCATTCACCTCGGCTTCGTCGAGGCGGCCTTCCTCGAGCTTGACCACTTCGCCGAGCAGGTTGTCGATCTCGTTGGTCACGGCACGGGCATCGGTGGTCGAGATGCGGGTTGCGCCCGCCATGTCGCCGGCCAGCGCCAGGGTGCGGATGCGGTCGTCATCGCGGCGGAAATCGGTAGTGAAGGCGGAGAGCTTGCTCCACATCACCTTGCCCTGCTCGGTCGCCTTGGCAAGGACCTGTTCGAACGTCGCATCGAACTCCTTGCGGGCTTCGTCGCTAAGGCCGATGTAGCGGTTGGTCTCCGTGGCATTGGCCGACAGAAGCATGTTCTTCTGCTGGCGGATCTGTTGGAGTTGCAAGGTGTTCAGCGTCTGGGCGAGTTTCAGGCGTTCCGCCGGGCCGTTCAGCACATCGCCGAGCGTCGTGTTGAGACCGCCAAGGCTCATGATGCCATAGCCCGCGGTTCCGAGAAGCACGGCGATCATGAAGCCGAAGGTCAGGAACAGCTTGAGTTTGATGGTGAAGCGCATGGGTCTCTCCTGAGGGCCTAGTTCGGCGCTGACGTGTTGCCGGGGCGTTCCTTTCGGGAGGAAAAGATCGCGTGCAGGTTCGGGACGATGATGAATTCGCCGCCCCGCTTGACGAGGCAGTTGATGTAGTCGGCGCGCCAGCGCATGCCGACGCTCGGCGGCGGCTCGCTGGCGACCTTGGCAAGGGTCGTGACTTCGTTGACTTTGTCAGTGCGGATGCCAACCAGGGTCGGCTCGTCGTCGAGATCGAGTTCGATGACGATGATGCGGCTGTCGATGGTGGTTTCCGTCGCGTCCATGCCGAAGGCTAGACGGATATCGGCAAGCGGGATCACCTTGCCGCGGAAATTGATGACGCTGGAAACGAAGGGCTTGCTGCCGGGAACATGGGTTTCCGGCAGAAGATCGAGGATTTCCTGCACGACGATCGCCTCGATGGCGAAGGTCTCGCCATTGAGGTTGAAGGTAAGGACGGACAGGTCCTCCTCCTCGCCCCAGATCGTGCCGTAGTCGAGTTTCCGTGCCGCTTCGCTCATCCTGCCGCCCGCATCTGCGCCTCCTGGTGCTGTCCGGCCGCGACGAGATGGGTGACGTCGAGGATCAGCGCGACGCTGCCGTCTCCCAGAATGGTCGCGCCCGAGAAGGTCGCGACGTCATGGTGCAACTTGGACATGGATTTGATGACTGTCTGGTGGTCGCCGATGATCTGGTCGACGACGAGGCCGACGCGCTCGGAGCCGGTCGAGATGACGACGACCTTCTGGTGCTGATCCGGCTGGGTGCCTGTGCGGAACAGCTCACGCAGCCGCAGGAACGGCACGAGGCTGTCGCGCAGCGAGATGAACGAGCGCCCCCGCGAGCGCAGGTCGTCTTCAAGCGACAGTTCCAGGCATTCCTCGACGGCGGACAGCGGTATGACGTAGCAGCCGCTGCCGACACGCACGAGCAGGCCGTCGATGATGGCGAGCGTCAGCGGAATGCGGAGCGACACTTCCGAGCCGTCGCCGGGTTTGCTGACAATGTCGATGGCGCCGCGCAGCGCTTCGACGGTCTTTTTCACCACATCCATGCCGACGCCGCGGCCGGAGAGATTAGTGACGGCCTGGGCGGTCGAGAAACCCGGCTGGAAGATGAGTTGCAGCAGTTCCGGATCGGACAGTGTCTGGCCCGGCTGGATGAGGCCTGAGGATTCGGCCTTGGCACGCACCCGGTCACGGTTGATGCCACGGCCGTCGTCCTTGATGGTGATGATGACCTCGCCGCCCGTCTGGTGCGCCGAGAGGATGACCTTGCCCTTCGGATCTTTGCCGGCGGCGATGCGCTCGTCGGGCTTTTCCAGGCCGTGGTCGATGGAGTTGCGCACGAGATGGACGAGCGGATCGGCAAGCCGGTCGATGACCGTCTTGTCGACCTCGGTGCTTTCGCCCTCGGTGACGAGTTCGATTTCTTTGCCGGTCTCGCGCGACAGGTCGTGCACGAGGCGGCGGAAACGGCTGAACAGGCTCGCGACCGGCATCATGCGCAGCACCATCATCGTGTCGCGCAGCTCGCCGGACAGGCGTTCGATTTCCTCCGAGACGGAGCGCAGGCCGAGATCGGCTGCGGCGCCCGCAAGCTGGGTGAGGCGTGACTGGGCGATGACCAGTTCGCCGACGCGGTCCATCATCTCGTCGAGACGCTCGGCGGGCACGCGGACGTTTTCGGCGGATTTCGCCTGTTTGGAATCGTTGGCCGCCTGAACGGCAGGGGCTTCGCGTTCCAAAACCACCACGGCCTTCGGCATCGAGGTTGCCGGGGCTGTGGCAATGGGAAGGGCGGCGGGGCGTTCGGCGGCGATCTCCGTGATCTCGAGTTCCATCTCGTCCATGACGAAGATGAAGACGTCCTCAATGTCGCTGCGCGGCTTTTCCGTCTTGAGGGTCACGTTCCAGGCGAGGTGGATGTCGCGCGGCTCGAGCGTTGCTAGATCGGGGACATCAGTGGTGTCGGCAACGATCTTGCACTCGCCGAGATCGCGCATCTCGTCGAGCAGGCCGAGCGGATTGGTGCCGTTCGCCATGGCATTGGCCGGCAGGCTGAAGCGGATGCGCCATTCGCGCAGGCCGCCGGCCGTTTCGATGGCAGGCGCGATTGTCGAGGCAGCGCTCGTTGCCGCGGCGGGTGAGCCCGCTCCATTGACAGCGCGGTGCAGGTTGTCGAGCAGGCCGGCGCTCATCGCGTCATGGTCGCCGTTCGGTGTTTCAAGCAGGGCGCGCATATGGTCCTGCGCGGACAAGACCGCCGAGACCAGTTCATGCGTTGCCGGAACGTCGCCCTTGCGCACACGGTCGAAGGCGGTTTCGCAATGGTGCGTGAAGGCGGCCAGCGCCTCGAAGCCGAACATCGCGCCGGAGCCCTTCAGCGTGTGTAGGCCGCGGAACACGGCGTCGATCTGGTCGCGGTCGTCGAGACTGCGGGTCAGGTCGAGAAGGCCGGACTCGATCTGTTCCAGCAGTTCGGCCGCTTCCGTCCGGAAAACTGAGATCGGGTCCGGATTGCTCATTTGCCGAGAACCTTTCTGGCGATCTTGACGAGGCTTTCCGGGTCGAACGGCTTGGTCAGCCAGCCGGTGGCGCCGGCGGCTTTGGCTTGCGCCTTGATCTCGCCGTCGGATTCGGTGGTGAGGAAGATGACCGGCACACCCGTGTGCGCGGGCAGCTTGCGCAACTCGCGGATCATGGTCAGGCCGTCCATGTTGGGCATGTTGAGGTCGGTGATCACGAGGTCGTATTCACCCGCCTGAAGCTTGCTCAGTCCGTCCAGCCCGTCGACCGCCTCGGTCACGATGTAGCCGGCATTGCTCAGGGTGACGCGTGTCGTCAGCCGGATGCTGGCGGAATCGTCCACGGTCAAGATCTTTGCGGTCATCAATTCTTCTCCTGATGCAACCAGAAATGAGCGGCGTCCGGCGTCATCTCGTCGAGAAATCCGCCACGCTTCAGCACGTCGTAAAGGTCTCCTGTCGCCGGCCGTGCAAGTACAACCTTGCCCGCGCGCATCTCTGCGTGCTTTCGCGCCGCGGTCACCAGCTGGACGAAGCTCAGGTCGACCTGCGCCTCTCCATCGACATCAAGTATCGTTGCCGAATGACTGGTCAGATGCTCCAAGATAATCTCTCGTACTGCTAATATATTCTTGATAGTGAGCGTATTTGGTAAGGTTAATGGCGCGTCACCAGGCAAGGTGGAGGTCATGCTGGCCCCGATAAACGTTTTACTAGGAAGTATTCCCCGCGCCAGAATTCCTCGATACGCTTAACAAAGCGTAAAGCGCGGTTGCTAAATTCATCCATTGGTGGTTATTGCAGTGCGTATACACTAACTCACCTTACGTGATTTTTCTTGCTTAAATAATTGATTTATATATTTTTATCTTAAAATAAGATATTAGGCATATTATTTCTGAATCCCTAATTCTAGGGATGACCGCATCTTCGGGCGCTGGTGTGCAAAACGGCATCGAACCCTCCGTTTTTCTTCCATGAGAAGACGCGAATTTACTGCACGTTACAATGTTCGCCCTAGGGTCTGGCCAAGGTTTCTTGAAAGTGGGGTATGGCGTGTCAGGAACAGCGAGCGCAGTCCGCGTGGAGCGGCAGACGACCGAGACGGATCTCGTTTCCCGTCTCGAAGGGGCCCGTTCCCGCATCGAGCAACGCTTTCTCGACGGTGGCGTGGTTCTGCTGGCCGTGCTTGACGTGCTCAACCGCCTGGTTGCATCACTCGAAAACCTGTCTGGTTCTCTCGACGACGAGACCGCGCAGGCGACAATCGGCCGGCTAATCGCGACGGTCGACCAACTGACCGCCCTTCCGGCGATCGAGGAGACCCGACAGCAGCGCCTTGCAAGTGTGGCGGTGACCGAAAAGTCGCTCGGTACATATATCGCGGACATGCAAGAGACGCTGCGTTATCTGCGCACCTTTGCGACGACCGCCAAGATCACCGGAGCAGCCATTCCGGACTTTTCGGGCTTTGCCGAGGAAATTCTCGAGCGCATCCAGTTCGGCAGGAAGGAAGTCGACGCGCTCGGTCTGAAGATCGGTACGCTTGGCGGCGTGATCGATGCGGCATCCTCAGGCGGAGGGGAGGCGCTGGAGCGCTTCCGCCGAAGCGTGCCCGATATCGCCAGCAATCTCTCGCGCAATGCGGCCGACCTCACGGCGCAGCGCAAGCACCTTTCGCAACTCGCCGGTAAGGTCGGCAGCTCCGCCCGTCTCGTGCAGACGAAGGTGGCGACGACCCTTTCGGCCATGCAGATCGGCGATATCACGCGCCAGCGCATCGAACATTGCCAGTCCGCCTTCGCCTTTCTGGACGAGCACCTGGCGGCCGGTACGCTCGACGGCGACGCGGCCCGGCGCTTGACGGCGCTTGTGCGCCATCTCGTGCGCGATCAGCTTGTCGAGATCACCAATGACTTCGGGCGCGAGTGCAGGACCGTCGTCGGTACGATCCGCAGCTTCGGTGTCGACATCGATGGTCTGATGGCGCTTTACGGTGATATGGCGGCCACCGACGGCCAGTCCGCCGACCGTGCCATGCGCACGCTGGAAGCCGATATCGATGCTGCCCGCGCCGTTGTGCGCGAGATCGAACAGGCGGCCGGCAAGGCCAATGCCCTGGGCTTGAGCACGGTGGAGACCGTACAGGAGCTGCTGAAGGGCGTGAAGACGATCCAGCTCGTCCGCACCGATATCCACTACATGGCGCTCAACACCAATCTGCGCTGCAGCAAGCTCGGCGAAGAGGGGCGGGCGATCAACGTGGTGACGGCGGAGCTGCGCACCTTCTCCGCCCAGCTCGACGAGACGGCCGAGCGCATCCTGACCGCGCTGCAATCGCTGGAGGGCGATGCCGGCAAGCTTGGCGAGGCCGGCGCTGCGGCGGGCGGCTCCCTCGACGCCCATCTCGAAGAGGTGCTTGATCATATCCGTCGCGCCGGCGACCGGATGGAAGGGGATATGGCAGCCCTGCGCGAGTGTGGCGCTGACATTTCCGCCAAGGCGGGCCGGACCACTGCGGGCCTCGATTTCAACGCCGAGCTTGGCGATGTGCTCGCCGACTGCGCGGCGAGTGCCGGCGATTTGGTCGATGATGCGATGCCCGACACTGCGGGCCTTGAAGAGGCGATGGCCGATCTCGGCGGCCGTATCGCCCGCGTCTATACCATGGTCTCGGAACGGGAAATTCACGCCCGCTATTTCGGCGGCCTCGTCGATGCGGCCCCCGCTCAGCCCGTGGCAATGAGCGACGACGATCTCTTCGACGACGCCTTGTTCTAAGACGCTGCCGGGTTTGGCTCAGCCAGCCCTTGCCGGCTCCGTGTCGAGCGTCTTCTGGTGATCGGCATAGACGCGCGCCAGCCATGCGCAGACCATCAATTGGATCTGGTGGAAGAGCATCAGCGGCAGAACGATGGCGCCGATCGACTGGCCGGCGAAAATGACGCTCGCCATGGGCACGCCGCTGGCAAGGCTCTTCTTCGAGCCGCAGAAGACGGCGGTGATGCGGTCTTCCCGATTGAAGCCCAGAAGCTTGCCGCCAATGCTGGTGATGACGAGGACGGCGGCGAGCAGCAGGCCGTCGACCATGATGAGGATTGCTAGATCCCCGATGGCCAGCCGGCGCCAGATGCCTTCCGTCACGGCTTCTGAGAAGGCGAGATAGACGACCATCAGGATCGAGCCACGGTCGAAGGGGTTGAGCAGCGTCTTCTTCGAGCGGATCCAGTTGCCGATGAAAGGCTGCAGTATCTGGCCGGCGACGAAGGGCAGGAAGAGTTGCAGCATGATCTTCCAGATCATGTCGAAGGAAATCCCGGCATTGCCGCTGGTCGAAAAGAGCAGCGCTACCAGCGCCGGCGTCAGGAAGATCCCGAGAATGTTCGATGTCGATGCCGCGCAGATCGCGGCCGGCACATTGCCGCCGGCAATCGAGGTGAAGGCGATCGACGACTGCACTGTGGAGGGCAGCACGCAGAGGAAGAGCAGGCCGAGATAGATCGGCTGGTCGATCAGCCAGGGCGAGAACAGGCCAAGCCCAAGGCCGAGCAGCGGGAAGATCGCGAAGGTCGTCACCAGGATGAAAAGCTGCAGGCGCCAGTGCAGGAAGCCCGCGACGACGGTGTCCGTCGACAGGCGCGCACCATGCAGGAAGAACAGAAGCGCGATCGCGATATTGGTGGCGATGCCGAACCATTGCGCCGGCTCGCCGGAAATCGGCAGCAGCGAGGCGAGCAGCACGGCGCCGACCAGCAGCAAAGTGAATGTATCGGGCAGGAGGCGTTTCATCGGTCACGGTCCGGGGAGGTCTCGACAGGCCTTTAAAATGCGCTATCCTGTTTTACGATGCAATCGATAATGCTTATCGAGAAACGTGATATGCTCGATCTCGCCCAGCTACGCAGCTTCGTCATGGTAGCCCAGACCAAAAGCTTCACACTTTCAGCGGAGCGGTTGAATCTCGGCCAGTCCACCGTCAGCCAGCATCTCCAGCGCCTTGAGCGTAGCCTCGGCCGGCGACTGATCGACCGTGATACCCATGCGGTGCGCCTGACGAGCGACGGCGAGGCGCTGCTGCCGAACGCCCGCCAGCTTCTGGCGCTGGAGCGCCAGACCGTAGCGCGTTTCGATGCCGATGCGCCGCGCGGGCCCTTCCGGCTCGGCATTTCCGAGGATCTGGTGAGCGGGCAGCTGCCGGGATTGCTGGAGGACTTCATCGCCGATCATCCCTCCGTCGATCTCCAGCTTTCGGTCGCGCTCTCCAAGACGCTGGCAGACATGCAGGATCGCGGCGAACTGGATCTGGTCATGGCCAAACGCCGGATCGGCGAGCAGCGCGGCGATGCCATCCTGCGTGAGCCGCTGGTGTGGCTGGCGAGCGATCCCGAGGCGATTCTTGCCAAGCCCGTGCTGCCGCTCATCGTCTTCCCGCCGCCGAGCCTGACGCGGACGCTTCTGATGGAGGCGCTGGAGCATGCCGGCACGCCGTGGCGCATCGTCTGCTCCTGCCAGAGCCTGAGCGGCCTGACGGCGGCGGCGCGGGCGGGCATGGGTGTGCTGGTGCAGCCGCGCAGCTTGGCGCCATCAGGCCTTCGCGAAATCGCGCCGCCGTTGTTGCCGGCGCTGGAGGATGTCGAATTCGTGCTGGTTACGGCAAGCTCGGCCGACCATGCGACCGTCTCCGCCTTTTCCCGCAAGGTGCGTGAGCGCTTCGGCAAGGGTTTTGCCGTCAGCGCCGGTCCCTGACATCCTATCATAAAACCAGCCGCTTCAGCGGCGTAAAAACCACCCGAGGAGAACAACCGAATGCGCAATTTCGAAAGGCCGACCCGCTCCGTCGCCGTCGCCCGCCATGCCATGGCGGCGACGTCGCATCCATCCGCGACGCTCGCCGCCTTGCAAATCCTGGAGGACGGAGGCAACGCGATGGATGCGGCGATTGCGGCCTCCGCCATGCAATGCGTCGTCGAGCCGGGTTCGACGGGCATTGGCGGCGATTGCTTCGTGCTGTATGCCGCCGGCGGGTCTGACAAAGTCCTCGCCTATAACGGCTCCGGTCGCACGCCGGCGGCGCTGACGCTCGACTGGTTCACCGAGCGCGGCCTTGCCGAGGTCCCGCGGCAATCTCCCTCCGCCGTGACCATTCCCGGCGCTATCGACGCCTGGACGCGTCTGCATGCGGACCATGGCCGCATGCCCTTCGCTGATGTGCTGGCGCCGGCCATCCGCTTTGCCGAGGAAGGCTATGCGATCAGCCCGCGCGTTCATCGCGACTGGGTGATCGAGGAGGAGCTGCTGGCCTCGGAGCCGACCGCCGCGCGCATCTTCCTGCCCAAGGGACGAGCGCCCAAAATCGGCGAAGTGCACCGTCAGCCGGAGCTTGCGGCCACGCTGAAGCGCATCGCGGTGGAAGGGCGGGACGGATTCTATACCGGGGCGGTCGCGGAGGACATGGTGTCCTATCTGCGTTCGCTCGGCGGCCTGCACACGCTGGAGGATTTCGCGGAGGCGCGGGGCGATTACGTCACGCCCGTCACGACGGATTTCCGCGGCCACACCATCCACGAATGCCCGCCGAACGGGCAGGGCATCATTGCGCTGTTGATCCTCAATGTTCTCGGTCGCTTCGAGGCCAAGGGCGATCCGCAATCGCCTGACAGACTGCATCTGGAAATCGAGGCGACGCGGCTTGCCTATGCCACACGCGACGCCTGGATCGCCGACCCGGACAAGGCGCATGTGCCCGTCGAGGAGCTGCTGTCGGACAGTCTTGCCGACCGGCTTGCCGGTATGATCGATTTCAATCGCGCGCTGACCGACCTGCCGGCCTTCGACATGCCGCTGCACCGCGACACGGTCTATATTTCCGTGGTGGACCGCGATCGCAACGCTGTCAGCTTCATCAATTCGGTCTTCGACAGTTTCGGCACGGGCCTCGTCGCGCCTCGCTCCGGCGTTGTGCTGCACAATCGCGGCCAGAGTTTTTCGCTGAAGCCCGGCCATCCCAATGCCGTGGCGCCGGGCAAGCGGCCACTGCACACCATCATTCCGGGCATGGTCACGCGTGGCGGCCGGGTGGAAATGCCCTTCGGCGTTATGGGCGGCTATTACCAGGCGATGGGCCATGCCCATCTCATCTCCAAGGTATTCGACTACGGCATGGACCTGCAGGAGGCGATCGACCTGCCGCGTCTCATTCCGAAGCCCGAAGGCACGCTCGTTGAAGCCGAACACACGCTGCCGGCCGCAACGGCAAGCGAGCTTGAGCGACGCGGCTTCTCGCTCGTTCCGGCGGAAGGACCGATCGGCGGCGCCCAGGCGATCCGCATCGATTGGGAAAACGGCACGCTGATCGGGGCGTCCGAATCGCGCAAGGACGGCATCGCGCTCGGGCTTTGAGAACAGGAATCATGGCGGAGAGGAGCAACCAGGGCTGGAGCTTGTCATGTGCGTCGAGGCGGAGATCGCGTCAGGGCTCGTCGTCGGTGACGTGGGCTACAGTGTGCCGGAAATCATCCTGATCATCGGCGGGGGACACCTTAGCAAAGGTGATCTTCTACCGGATGATTTGAGCCGCGCCGCCAGTCATCCAAGGTGGCGGCCGGCGTCCAGCACCTCTTCGGCCTCTTCGAGCGTCATGGAGAAGATCGTTTTGCCGATATCAAAACTGAAGCCGCCGCGGGCAAAGGCCGAGAATTCCTTGGCCTTGCGCTTGTCGTCCAGCTCCACCTTGCGAAAGGGGCCGAAAGCGCGCTTGCGGGCGAGTACGACAGCGGCATAGAGGTCGTCCATATCGGCCACTGCGGCGATGGCCGTTTCCTTGGCGATGCCTTTTTGCGAAAGCTTCTGCACGACCGCGCGCTTCGAGCGGCCGCTGCGCATGCCTGAGCGGCTGCTCATCTCGGCAAAGGCCGTATCGTCGAGCGCCTTGTTGTCATAGGCGAATTTCACCGCGGCATCGGCCAGCGCCTTGACCTGCGCATCGCTGATATTCTCGAATTTCTCCCGTGCCTTACGGCTGATGGCGTCGGAGAGTTGCTTTTCCGTGTGCATGCGCCGTTCGATGCGATAGATCGTCGAATTGCGCGCCCAGGAGAACATGCGCGGGGTGGGCACATCGGCGGGCGTGTCGTCTTCGAGGCTCACGGGGGCTTTCGGCAATGGATGCTTCGGATCCCGTTCTTATGGAAGAAGTTTTCCGCCCTGTCACGCCTCGGCCTTCGCCACGACGAGGTCGATCTCCACAAATGCATCGCGCCCGAGTGCCGCAACGCCGACCGTGGTGCGGGCCGGCAGATGCGCGTCTTCCCTGAAATGCCGGTGATAGATCGCGTTGAGGCCCGCATAATCGCGGGCGAAATGCGTGAGATAGATTCGGGCGAAGACGGTGTCTTGCAGCTGATATCCCGTGGCGTCGAGAATGCGGAGCAGGTTGCGGAAGACGAGTTCGGTCTGGGCCTCGATCGATGCCGGCAGCGGCGCGTCGGGTTGATCGGGGTCGATTGGCAGCTGGCCGGTGACATGGAGAAGCCCGCCCGCTTCCACCGCATGCGCATAGCGCGCAGTTTTCGGTGGCGGTGCGGCGTTGGCAACGATGTGGCGGCGCAGTGACAAGATCGAATATCCGGTAGGAAAGGGGTGCCGGACCGGCCGGCACCCGGATGGACGGCTCAGCTCCAGGCGTGGCGCGGGGCTTTGATGCCGTTGAGATAGAAATTGCCGACGTGGAAGAATTTCCAGCGCACGGGATCGTGCAGCGTATGGGCGCGCGCATTGCGCCAGTGGCGGTCGAGATTGTGCTTGGCGAGCGTGGAGCGCGTGCCGGCCAGCTCGAACAGCTTGTTGGTGGCAAGGATCGCGATCTCCGTCGTCAGCACCTTGGCTTCGGCGGTCTTGATGGTCGCGTCGTTGATCGTCTCTTCCGTCGCGCTCTTCAGGCCGGCGTCGATTGCCTCGCCGGCAATGTCGAGCAGGGCTTCGGCCGCATGCAGCCGGATCTTCAGGTCGCCGATGGCGGCGATGGTGAAGGGGTCTTCGCCCGCCGTCTCCTTGCCGCTGTCGATCCACGGGCGGCTCTGCGTCTTGATGAAGGCGATGGCATCGTCGATGGCGCCGCGCGCGATGCCGGCATCGATGGCGGCCTGGATGATCTGCGAGACGGGGCCGGCAATGGTCGGACGGTCGAAGGCGGCCACCGGCAGCAGCCGGCTCTTTGGCACGCGGACATTCTCGATCTTCACCGCGCCGGAGGCGGTGGTGCGCTGGCCAAAGCTCGACCAGTTGTTGGTGACGGTGATGCCGGGTGCATCGCGATCGGTGAAGACGAGATAGCCCTTCTCCTCGGCATCGACGGCGACGATGGGGATGATGTGCGAGAGGAGCGCACCTGTCGTGTAGAACTTCTCGCCGTTCACAACCGCCTCGTCCCCCTCATGGGAGACGCGCGTCTCGAAGGCGCCGACGGTCTTGCTGTTGAGTTCGGAAAAGGCATTGCCGAAGCGTAGGCCGGACAGGACCCAGCCGAAGAATTCCTTTTTCTGCTCTTCCGTGCCGTCGAGGTCGATATGGCCGTTGATGGCGAGATGGTTCTGGGTGATCTGGGCGATCGAGGAATCGGCCGCAGCGAGGATGGCGATGACGCGGGCCAGCGTCTTGTAGGAAACGCCCGCACCGCCATAGGCCTTTGGCACGTTGATGCCCCAGAGGCCGCTCTGCGAATAGGCGTCGATTTCCTTCAGCGGCAATAGGCCTTCGCGGTCGCGCAGTGCTGCGCCCTGCGCGAAATCGGCGGCGAGGCGCTTGGCGACCGCAATCGCCTCCTCATCGCTCTGGATGATGTGGGCAGGGCTCTGCGGACGCGGGCGCGGCGGCACCGGGTCATCGGAATTCACGCGCGGATGCTGCGTGTAGTCGATCGGCTGTTTTTCGATAATCCCCATGGCGGCTCTCCGGTTGGTTTGAGGAGAGTTTCGCAGCAAAAAATAAAATCGATAGATATTATGTATTATAATGTGCCTGCCAGAGGAAAAATCCTTCGAACGGCCTGGGCGCGCCGGCCGGTCAGGGTTTCGCCCCATAATATTTCTGCGCGATGCCGGCGGCGGCAGTCATGGTCTTATGGCCGATATCCAGCATGCGGGCTCTGGTCGTGCGCGCCGTCGGAGCAGCGACGGCAAGCGAACCGATTGGTTTTCCGCTGGGTGCGAGCACCGGGGCCGCAGCACTGATCACGCCCATTTCGAACCCCTGCTGGTTGATCGAGAAACCGCGCCGGGCGGTCTCCTTCACCAGAAGGCGAACCGCTTCCGGCTCCGTAACCGTCTCGTCGGAAAACCGCTCCATAGGCTGTTTCAGCGCGCGCTCGATCTCATCGGACGGCAAGAAGGCAAGATAGGCGAGGCCTGAGGCCGTGGCGTGGAAGGGCAGCGGAGTGCCGAGGTCGACGATCACGCGGTGCGCCTGCGAGGAATCCTCGACATGGATGGTGGAAAGCCGGCCGCCGCTGAATTCCGAGAGATGCACTGTCTCGCCCACCTCCTCCGCCAGCGCCTTCACGAAGGGAGCGGCGACGGAAACGAAGGGGAAGCGCGCCTGTCGGATGCGCGCGAGCCGCACCGGTGCCGCACCCAGGCGGTATTTCCGCGTCTCCTCGTCCTGTTCCACGAAACCGTGTTTCTCGAGTTCCACGAGAAAGCGTCGTGCCGTCGCCTTGTCGAGCGTCGCCAGCCGGGCGACGTCGGTCAGTCCGATGTCCTTGTCGAGTTGGGAAATCGCGTCGAGGAGCGAGAGGGCCTTGCCGATGGTGCTCATGTGTCTCTTCCGGACCTTTCCCGTTGGCGATGCCGTACAGGATTTCTGCGCGGTCTTTTCATTACGTCCACCCTTTCCTGCGCAACTCGTTTCTGCCGAGATACTTAACATGAGAAATAACTTGACGCCGGGGCAGGCTTTTGCAAGTCTATAATTAAAATACAGGTTCAAATAATGAACCGCAAGATACTTTTCAGAATGGGAACTGTCGGGCGCCTCGCGCGCGGCATCGAAGGCGGCAGCCGTATGGGACGGGCCGTCAGGAGGGAGCAAGATCATGACCATTGAAACCGTGCCGTCTGGCGGCGCGAACCAGTTGCGCAAGAACAGCCTCGGTGTCGGGGCAATCACCTTTCTCGTCGTTTCGGCCGCAGCGCCCTTGACGGCGGTCGCCGGTGGGGTGCCGCTGTCGATGATGCTCGGCAACGGGCCGGGTATTCCGCTGACCTTCGCCTTCGTCACGGCCGTGCTGTTGCTGTTTGCCGTCGGCTATGTCGCGATGGCCCGCCATATCAGCAATGCCGGCGCCTTCTATGCCTATACCGCGCAGGGCCTCGGCGGGCTTGCCGGCGGTGCGGCCGCGCTTATCGCAATCCTTGCCTACAATGCCATGCAGATCGGCGTCTTCGGCCTGTTCGGCGCCGCGACGGCCGGCTTCTTCGCCGGTTACGGCATCGACCTGCCCTGGTGGGTCTGGACCTATATCGGCATCGCGCTCGTCGCGGTCTTCGGCTATCGCCGGGTCGATTTCTCCGCGCGCGTGCTCGCGGTGCTGGTTATTCTCGAATATCTCGTCGTGCTGATCATCGATGCGGCCATCCTCGTCAAGGGTGGTGACAGCGGCCTCTCCGCCGCGCCCTTCACACCGTCTGCCTTCATGAGCGGCACGCCGGCCATTGGTATCCTGTTCTGCTTTGCCGCCTTCATCGGCTTCGAAGCCACGACCATCTATTCCGAAGAAGCCCGCGAGCCGGAAAAGACCGTGCCGCGCGCCACCTATATCTCGGTGCTGATCATCGGCCTGTTCTACATGCTGACCTCCTGGCTGATGGTCAACGGTGCCGGCGTCGACAAGCTCGTGCCGGAAATTCAGGGTCTTGCCGATCCGACGACCTTCCTCTTCGGTCTGGCGGACCGTTATGTCGGCAATGGCATCACCACCGTCATGGGCCTGCTCTTCATCACCAGCCTGTTTGCCGGCGTCGTCGCCTTCCACAACGGCGTTGCCCGCTACATGTATGTCGCCGGTCGCGAGGGCCTGCTGCCCAAGGCGCTCGGCGTCACCCATCCGGTGTTCCAGAGCCCGCATGCCGGCTCGGTCGTGCAGACGGTCATCGCCGTCGTCGTCGTCGCGCTCTTCGCCTTCACGGGGCAGGATCCGGTGCTGGCGCTGTTCTCGTGGCTGACGAATGTCGGCACGCTGGCGATCATTCTCCTGATGGCGCTCACCGCCTTCTCCATCGTCGCCTTCTTCGGCCGCAATCCCGACCTCGAAGGCAACAAGCTGGTGACGGTCGTGCTGCCCGTGCTGACGGGGCTGATACTCGCGGCGCTGGTGTTCTATATTGCCACCAATTTCGGCGCACTCGCCGGTGCGGAAGGGCCGCTCGCCGTGTTCCTGCCGGGTCTCGTGTTGATCGCGGCGGTTATCGGCGTGTTGTGCGCGCTGCGTCTGAAGTCCGGTGACGCGGCTGCCTTCGCCCGGCTTGGCGTCGGCCGCGAAGCCTGAAAAATGGGGCGGTGCTTCGGCGCCGCCCACCCGACCTTCCGAGGGAAGAACATGCAGGAAAAGATCGAGGCGCTCCGCAACCTGACCATTGCCCCGCAGGCGTTGTTCATCGACGGCAACTGGCGCGAACCGGCCGAAGGCGCGGCGCTGGATGTCATCTCGCCGATTAACGGCCAGCGGCTGACGAGCATTGCCGATGCAGGTACCGTCGATGTCGACCGGGCGGTGAAGGCCGCACGTGCCGCCTTCGAAAAGGGCCGCTGGTCCAAGGCCGCGCCGGCCGAGCGCAAGCGGGTGCTCTTCAAGATCGCCGAGCTGATCGAAAAACACGCCCTGGAGCTTGCCGTGCTCGGTGTGCGCGACAATGGCACGGAAATCGCCATGGCGCTGAAGGCCGAGCCCGGCAGCGCGGCCGGCAGCTTCCGCTATTATGCCGAGGCGATCGACAAGGTCTATGGCGAGATCGCGCCCACGGCCGGCGATATTCTCGGCCTCGTGCATCGCGAGCCGGTCGGCGTCGTCGGCGCCATCGTGCCGTGGAATTTCCCGCTGATGATCGGTGCCTGGAAAATTGCACCGGCGCTTGCCGCCGGCAATTCCGTGGTTCTGAAGCCGGCGGAGGTGGCATCGCTGTCGCTGCTGCGCCTTGCCGAACTCTGCGCCGAGGCCGGCCTTCCCGAGGGCGTGCTCAACGTCGTCACCGGACGCGGCGCCGTTACCGGCGAGGCGATGGGCCTGCATCCTGAGATCGACGTGCTGGTCTTCACCGGCTCCGGCCCGGTCGGGCGGCGTCTCCTGGAATATTCCGCGCGCTCCAACCTGAAGCGCGTCTATCTCGAACTCGGCGGCAAATCGCCGAATGTCGTCTTTGCCGACGCGCCGGATCTCGACAAGGCGGCGAAGACCTCGGCTTACGGCATCTTCCGCAATTCCGGCCAGGTCTGTGTCGCCGGTTCTCGCCTGCTGGTCGAGCGCTCGATCGTCGAGGACTTTTCCGCCAAGGTGGCGGGGATTGCCGCCGCCATGAAGGTCGGCGATCCCCTGCTGCTGTCCACCGAGGCCGGTGCGATCTCCAGCGAGATGCAGCTGCGCAAGGATCTCGGTTTTGCCGAGCAGGCGCTGGTCGAGGGTGCAAAACTGCGCACCGGTGGTAAGCGTGTCCTTACGGATACGGGCGGTTTCTACATGGAGCCGACGGTTTTCGACGTGACGCCGGGCATGACGCTTGCCCGCGAGGAGGTGTTCGGCCCGATCCTGTCGATCATCCCCTTCGACACCGAGGAGGAGGCGCTCGCCATCGCCAACGGTACCGATTACGGTCTCGCCTCCGCCGTCTGGACATCGAACCTCTCGCGGGCGCATCGCATGGTGCGCGGCATCCGCGCGGGTGTCGTGCATGTCAACACCTATGGCGGCGCGGACAATACGGTACCGCTCGGCGGCGTGCGCCAGTCCGGCAACGGCCACGACAAGTCGCTGCATGCGCTGGAAAAATATCTCGACCTCAAAACGGCGTGGATACAGCTCTAAAACGACCCTGCCGACGATGCTTCAAGACCGCCGCGATGCCGAACGCATCTGCGGCGGTTTTCTGTTGCGGGAACGCGGCGGCATGCTGCCGCAATCCTTGTCCATTTGGTTCATATATTTAACGTGTGAACTATATTGACAGCCGCCTCCGACTGCGGCACTCTCATGCTGAATAGTAGGTTCGAATAATGAACCACAAGGGAACATCGCTATCATGACTGGGACGTCGCACGCAGACCTCATCCTGACCCGTGGCCGCATCTATACGGTCGACGCCGCCAATTCCTGGGCGGAAGCCGTCGCCATTGCCGGCGGGCGCATCCTTGCCGTCGGCAGTGCCGCCGAGATCGACGCCTATCGCGGCGAAGCGACCGAGGTGGTCGATCTTGCCGGTCGCATGGCGATGCCGGGCTTCGTGGATATTCACAACCACATCATGATGGGCGGGCAGGCCGATCTCTTCGAGACGCAGCTTCCCGCCGGTGCCTCCATCGAGGCGATCTGCGCCCATGTGAAGGCGCAGGCGGAGGCCGCCGCCCCCGGCCAATGGATCGTCGCCAACCAGTGGGGCGCCGACATGATCAGCGCGCTCAATTCGGAAGCAGCCCTTGCGAAGCTTGATGCCGCGAGCCACGGTCATCCCGTGCTGCTGCGCGATGAGACCATGCACAACCGCTGGGTCAACAGCGAGGCGATGCGCCTTTCCGGCATTTCCGACAACCAGCCCGACCCGCCGGCCGGGGCCTTCGGCCGCGATCCGGTGACCGGCAGGCTGACGGGTCTCCTCATCGAATCCGCTGCCGGCATCGTCGAGCGCGTCGCCGCCGATCATTTCACCCAGGAAATGGGCGAGGCTGCCGTTGCCCGCGCCGTCAAGATCGTCAATTCCTACGGGGTCACCGCCTTCCAGGATGCCGCGTCGGTTCTCTCGATCCTCAAGGCGCTGAAGGGCCTCGATGACAAGGGCGACCTGACGGCCTGGGCCGTGACCTCCCTGCCGCTGATCGAGCCGTCCTTCATGTTCGGGCTTTCCGGCGACGATCTGCTGGCGCTGCGCGACGACTATCGCTCGCGGCATGTCCATCCCAACTATACGAAGATATTCCTCGACGGCGTGCCGGGCGCGCGCACCGGCGCCTTCCACGAGGCCTATGTCGACGACGCCGCGCATCCGCACGGCTATCGCGGCGAGGTTCTGGTCAGCTATCCCGAGCTCGTCAAATATGTCGACAAGTCGGAAAAGCTCGGCATGGGTCTGAAAATCCATTGCGCTGGCGACTATGCCGTCACCGAAATGCTCGATGCCGTCGAAGCCGTGCGCCACTTCAACGGCCCGACCAAGGTGCTGCACCACATCGCCCATGCCAGCTATGTCCTGCCCACAGATATTGCGCGTTTCGCCTCGCTGAATGTCGTGGCCGATCTCTGCCCGATGATCTGGTATCCGACGACCTTCCTCGAAGGCCACAAGGAAGCGATGGGCGAAGAGCGCGCCACCCGCTTCTGGCCGATCGCCGATCTCTCGAAGACCGGCGCGCTGCTGGCCGGCGGTTCCGACTGGCCTGTCATCCCGATCCCCGACCCGCTGAACGGCATCGAGGGCATGGTGACGCGCCAGAACCCGTCCGGCGCCTTCCCGGGCGTGTCGCTCTGGCCGGAGCAGGCGATTGACCTCGCCACGGCCATCCGCATCTACACGCTGAACTCCGCCATCGCCATGGGCCTTGGCGAGGAGACCGGATCCATCGAGCCCGGCAAATCGGCTGACATCATCGTGCTCGACCAGAACCTCTTCGATATCGAGGCGAAGCGCATCGCTACCACCAAGGTCCTCACCACCTATTTCGAAGGCCGCGCCGTCTATCAGCGCTAGGCGTCTTCAGGAAACAACAAGAAAGGGAACAGCATGATCAAGACCCGCAATCTTCTTCTCGCCTCCGCGGCGATCCTCCTTGCCGCCACCGTGTCGGCACAGGCAGCACCAACCTGCGAAAACGGCCCGATCCAGATCGGCGCCGTCTCCACTGTGACCGGCGTCGTCGACTTCTCCGACGCGCCGCGTGCCACCCAGGCCGTCTTCCAGCAGCTCAACGATGCCGGCGGCATCAACGGCTGCAAGGTCGAGTTCACCATCGCCGACGACAAGGGCGACCCGCAGGTCGCCGCGCAGGCTGCCCGCGACCTCATCGACAACAAGGGCGTCGTGGCGCTGGCCGGCGGCGCGAGCCTGCTCGACTGCGCCGTCAACGCAGCGACCTATGACCGCAACGACGTGCTCGCCGTGCAGGGCGTCGGCGTCGATCCGCTGTGCTTCAACGCGCCGAGCGTCGCGCCGGTCAATGTCGGTCCCTATACGCTGACCACCGCCGTGCTCGACTATGCCACGAAGGATCTCGGTGCCAAGAAGCTCTGCACCTTCTTCTCGATCATCGGCGGCACGCAGGAAGCCTATGCCGCGGCCGTCGCGCGCTGGGAAAAGATCAGCGGCAACACGATCACGCTCAGCGATATGACGCTGCCGTTGCAGGGGGATCTGACGCCCTATCTCGTCAAGGCGCGCGATGCCGGCTGTGATGCGGTGCTGACCAACCAAGTCGAGCCGGGCGTCGTGCAGTGGATCAAGACGGCCGATGCCCAGAAGATCACCGGCATCAACTGGCTGTTCCTTGCCCCCGGCTACACGGAAGGCGTCTCCAAGGCGCTCGCCGACAGCAAGCAGCCGATCTATGTCGGCACCGAATGGGAGCCCTATACAGAAGCGACCGAGGCCAATGCCGACTGGGCCAAGACCATGGAAACGGCAGGCCTCGCCAAGACCGCCTTCTCGCAGGGCGGCTACATGGCGGCGAAGGTCCTGATCGACACGATCTCCGGTATCGAAGGCGAAGTCACCCGCGAAACGGTGACGGCAGCGCTGAAGGAAGGCAAGGAACTGACCTATCCGCTCGCCGGCAACGCCTATTCCTTCGGCGATGCGAAAGCCCATTCGCCGATGCAGGCCACCAAGATCATGCAGCTGGTCGACGGCAAGTGGTCGGTGAAGACCAAGGACTGGTTCGTTCTGCCTGCGGCGGAATGAGGTGACGCCGCCAGCATTTGGCGTGCTCGATTGCAATTTCCTTCTCCCCCGACGGGGAGAAGGAGCGAATGGCGGTCTCTCAATCGTGCAGATGGTAGAGCGGCCTCGTTTGGAACGGACGGATCCCAGGTGTGGGACCGGAGATCATGAATGACTGACGCGGTGCGCCGCGCGCATCGACCCGGAGTGCCGGAATGGATTCACTGTTCACTGCCGCCGTTGCCGGATTATCGGCGGGCGGGGCCTACGCCATCCTCGGCGTTTGCGCCATCTTTACCTACCGGCTCGTCGCCGTGGTAAATTTCACCGGTGCCGCCATCGGCGCTGCGGGCACTTTCGCGATGGTCGCGCTGTTCGAGCTGGGCATGCCCTTGCTGCCGGCTGTGCTTTTCGGTGTTGCCGCCGGCGCGCTTGCCGGCCTTGCGATTGGGCTCGTCATGACCACTTGGTTTACCGGCAGCAATGCCTCGACCAAGGCAGCGGTGACGGCGGCCCTGCTCGTCGGCATCATCGCGGTCGGCCTGCGTCTCACCGGCGGCCAGCATCCGCATTATTTCCCCGAGATCATTCCCGGCTCCGCCTTCCGGCTTGCCGGCGTCGAAGTGACCTGGGCCGCCGTCACGACGCTCGTGCTCTCAGTTGCCTTCACCCTGTTGACCGAGCAGTTCCTCGCCCGCACCCGCACCGGGCTGCAATTGCGCGCGCTCTCGCAGCGCCCGATGGCGGCGGAGCTGATCGGCATTCGCGTGCGGCTGCTGGCGCTCGGCGTCTGGGCCGTTACCGGCGGTGTCACGGCCTTTGCGCTGATGATCATCGCGCCGCTGCGCTCGCCGGATTTCGCCTCGCTCAGCCTGCTCGTCGTGCCGGCGCTCGCCGCCGCGCTGATCGGTGCCTTCTCGAGTTTCCGCGCCGCCCTGATCGGCGGCGTGATGATCGGCCTCATTGAAGGCGGCGTCAGCGCCATCGGGCCGGTCAGCCAGTATCGCGGCGCCGTGCCGTTCCTTGTCATTCTTGCCGTCCTGCTCTGGTCGCAAAGAGGAGCCCGCTGGGATGAAGCACGCTAGTTTCCGCGCCGCCGCCACCACGGCCCTGTTGCTCGCCGTTCTCGGTGCTCTCATTTTCTTCCTGCTGCCGAAATACTGGGTGTTCCTCGTCACCGCCGTCTTCATCGTCGGCATTGCGCTGCAAAGCCTCGGTCTCGTCACCGGCCGCACCGGCATGATCTCGCTCTGCCAGATGTCCTTTGCCGGCGTTGGCGCCTGGGTGACGGGTTATCTGAACCTCATCGGCGCACCGGGTGGGCTCGCCGTCTGGATGCTGATCGGCGGGCTTGCCGCCGTGCCGGTCGGCATCGCCATCGGCCTTCCGGCACTACGCCTGCGCGGCATCAACCTCGCCATCGTCACGCTCGGCTTTGCGGCAGCTTTCGATACGGTGCTTGCCACAATCACCTTCCCCGGCCAGACGACCTTCACCCAGGTCGTCCGCCCGGAGGCCTTCGACAGCGACAAGGGCTATTTCCTCTTCGTGCTGCTGACCTATGGCGTCATCGCCGTTGTGCTGGAATTCGTCAGCCGCTCGCGGCTCGGTGCCGCCTGGCTTGCCGTGCGCCATTCCGAGCGTGCCGCCGCCGCCAACGGGATCAGTATCCCGCGCGCAAAGCTCAGCGCCTTCGCCATCAGCGCCTTCATATCCGGCATTTCCGGCGGCCTGCTAGCCGGTTATCTCGGCACGCTGGTGTCGGAAAACTTCTCGATGATGCAGTCGCTTGCGCTGTTTGCCGTCGCCACCATGGCCGGCGCGCATTTCGCGCTCGGCGCCATTGCGGGCGGCATGATGATCGTGCTGTTCCCGGAACTGCTGCGCCGGCTCAACCTGCCGCAGGATGTCGGCAACGTCTTCTTCGCGCTCGGTGCCGTGCAGGCGCTCTCGACCGGCGAGACGATCGCCGAGACGTGGATGCGGTTGGCCCGCAAGCTACGCCCGACGCGCGCGGTGGAAGCGGCGACCGCCGCCGGCAGTCTGCCGGACAAGACCAGCCATCCCGCTGGGATCGCGCTGGAAGTGCGTGATCTCACTGTGCGCTACGGCACGGTCACGGCGCTCGACAAGGTCAACCTCAAGGTGCCCGCCGGCACCGTCGTCGGCCTCGTTGGCCCGAACGGCGCGGGCAAGTCGACGCTGGTCGATGCCATCGCCGGCTTCCTCTATCGTTACGACGGCTCGATCCTGCTCAATGGCAGCCCGCTCGAAGCCATTTCCGCGACGTCGCGGTCCAAGCTCGGCATCCGCCGCACCTGGCAGACGACGCGGATCGCACCGGAACTGCGCGTCGGCGAGTATATCCGCCTTGCCGCCGGCCCGATCAGCGAAAGCGAGTTGGAAAGCCTGCTCGCCTGGTTCGGCTGCCCCGGCCCGGAAACGCTGATCTCGACCGTCGATGTCGGCACGCGCCGTCTGCTGGACGTTGCCGGCGCCGTCGCGTCCCGCGCGCCTGTCATCCTGCTCGACGAACCGGCCGCCGGCGTCTCTTATGACGAGGCATTGAAACTGGGAGAGCGCATCGCCGCCATCCCCGAGACCTTTGGCAGCGCGGTGCTCCTCATCGAGCACGACATGGATCTCGTGCGGCGGGCCTGCTCGGCGATCACCGTGTTCGATTTCGGACGCGTGATCGCCGCGGGTGCCCCGGCAGCGGTGTTGGACATGCCCGTGGTGCAGAAGGCCTATATGGGTGTCGAATTCGAGGAGGCCGCAGAGTGACCACGTTTTCCATCGGTGCGTTGCAGGTCGATCGGTCCGGCATTCCCGTCATCCGCGGTGTGGACCTGGAGGCCAGAGGCGGCGAGATCAGCGTGCTGCTCGGCTCCAACGGCGCCGGCAAGACGACCTTTCTCGAAAGCCTCTCCGGCATCATCCCGGTCCGTTCGGGCTTCATCAATCTCGACGGTGTCGAACTCGCCAAGCTGCGCCCCGGCGCCCGCGCCAAGGCGGGGCTGAGCCATGTCGAGCAGGGCCGCACCGTCTTTCCGGCCATGACGACGGAAGAAAACCTCAAGGTGGCGCTGCATCCCGATGCGGACCTCAAGGAGGCCTATGATCTCTTTCCGGAGCTCTTGCAGCGCCGGAATGTCGAGGCCGGCATGCTGTCGGGCGGTGAGCAGCAGATGGTCGTCATCGCCCGCTCCATCGTCAACCGGCCGCGCGTCATCCTCATCGACGAGATGTCTTCCGGCCTTGCTCCGGTCATCGTCAGCCGCCTGATGCGGGCGGTCCGCCAACTCGCGGACGACGGCATGGCGGTGGTGCTGGTGGAGCAGTTCGCGGCGCTTGCGCTTGCGATCGGCAACCGAGCCTATGTGCTGCGCCGCGGCCAGATCGTCTATGACGGAGACTGCGCGGCGCTGGCGGGGGATCCGGCGCATCTGCACCGGCTATATCTCGGCGATGCCGCGGCCTGATTTGCTTAACAGGTGAACAATATTGACTCGGCGGCAAGGTCGGCGCATCCTTGCCGTCCGTCGCACGACCCGTGCGGCGCGACCGACCTTGTTGGGAGGCAAAGTTGGATCTCGTTCAGCACAAGACCCTCGTCCCGGAGGCCTGGGCGCCGGTATCCTACGATCAATGGGCCGACGATCTGCGCTCGATCTGCGGCAATTTCAATCCGAAGACCATGGAGCGCGGCGACGCCGTGCTGGGCGCGGCCCGGCGCATCGATGTCTGCGGCATGGAATTCGCCCATGTCTCCAACGATCTCGAATATGTCCGCCGCGGCTGGGATGATATCCGCCGCGACCCCAAGGAGCACCTGTTCCTGATCGTGCAGATCGAGGGCAGCTGCGGGCTGGAGCATGGCGACCGGCAGAATGTGCTCGATGTCGGCGAATGCATCCTCGTCGATTCCACCCGGCCGACGACCTTCCATTTCGGCGGGCATTTCTCCAACCACATCTCGCTGCACCTGCCGCGCCAGATGATGTATTCCGACAGCCGCATCCATTTCGACGTGGCGCGCAAGCTCTTCGCCTATGATCCGATGGCGCAGATGCTGCATGCGCTGATCGCCAAAATCATGACGACGGCGGAATCGGATTCGGCCTCGCCGCATCTGCGTCAGCTGATGTTCACCGCCACAAGGCAGGCCTTCCATTCTAGCCGCGAGGCCGAGCCGCTGCATGCGCTGCATGACAGCGCCAGCAAGCGCCTGCAGATGGTCGATATGCTGATCGACCGGCATCTGACGGAAAACGATCTCTCCGCCCGCTGGCTGGCAACACGGCTCGGCGTCTCGATCCGCACCCTGCAGCAGGATTTCCAGGGCATGGGCGTCACCTGCACAACCATCATCCGCGATAAGCGCCTGCGGCTCGCCAAGGAGAAGATCGAGCAGCTGAAGGAACAGAAATCCGGCGGCACCATCGCCGAGGTCGCCTATTCCGCCGGCTTCAACGACATTTCCTATTTCAACCGCAGCTTCAAGGAACTGTTCGACTGCGCGCCGACGGACCTCCTGAAGGGCGCGGAACGATAGGCATCTGCGCTCCGGTCCAAGCCGGCACGCGCTTCTCCCCAAGACGGCCGTGAGCCGCCCGGCGATACTCCTCCCGACAGTCAAGGGAGGACATGACTTTGAAGCAGTACACGCTGCTCATCGGCGGCGAACGCGTCGCCACGCCCCACCATGCCGAGGTGCGCAATCCGTCGACCGGTGAGGTCGTCGGGCTGATGCCGCTGGCAAGCGAGGCCGATCTGGAAAGCGCGGTGGCCGCTGCCGCCGCCGCTTTTGAGACCTGGTCGAAGACGGATGACGCGCTGCGCGCCAATGCTTGCCGCACCATCGCGGAAAAGCTTGCCGAGAATGCCGAAGAGGTTGCCCGCCTGCTGACGCTGGAACAGGGCAAGCCGCTCAACGGCCTCGGCTCGCGCTTCGAGCTGGGCGGCGCGCTCGCCTGGACACGCCATACCGCCGAACTCAGCCTGCCCGTCGAAACGGTACAGGACGACAATGAGGGCCGTGTCGAAATCCACCGCAAGCCGGTCGGCGTCACGGGGTCGATCACGCCGTGGAACTGGCCGGTGATGATCGCCTGCTGGCACATCATTCCGGCCGTGCGCGCCGGCAACACCGTCGTCATCAAGCCGTCGCCACTGACGCCGCTCTCCACCATCCGCCTGGTCGAGATCATCAATGAGGTCCTGCCGCCCGGCGTCGTCAATGTCGTGACCGGCGAGAATGCCATCGGTGCGGCGCTGTCGGCCCATCCGGGCATCGCCAAGATGACCTTCACCGGCTCCACCGAGACGGGCAAGAAGGTCATGGCCTCGGCCGTCGCCACCCTGAAGCGCCTGACGCTGGAACTCGGCGGCAACGATGCCGGCATCGTGCTGCCCGACGCCGATCCGGCTCGCATCGCGGAGGGCCTGTTCTGGGGCGCCTTCATCAACAACGGCCAGACCTGCGCGGCGCTGAAGCGGCTTTACGTGCATGACAGCCTCTATGACGACGTCTGCCAGCGGCTTGCCGACTATGCGGCGAACATTCCCGTTGGCGACGGCCTCGACGAGAAGAGCATTCTTGGCCCCGTCCAGAATGCCATGCAGTTCGACAAGGTGCGCGAGCTGGTCGAGGACGCCAAGGCGAAAGGCGGCCGCATCCTGATTGGCGGCGAGGCGCCGGAGGGTGAGGGGTACTTCTACCCGATCACCCTGGTCGCCGATGTCGACAACGGCGTGCGGCTGGTGGACGAGGAGCAGTTCGGCCCCGTCCTGCCGATCATCCGCTACAGCGATCTCGACGAGGTGATTAAGCGCGCCAACGACAATCCCGCCGGCCTCGGCGGCTCGGTCTGGTCCGGCGATCCGGAGAAAGCGCGTGCCGTGGCCGTCCAGCTCGAATGCGGCTCCGTCTGGATCAACAAGCATGGTGCCATCCAGCCGAACGCGCCCTTCGGCGGCGTCAAGCAGTCCGGCATCGGCGTCGAGTTCGGTGTCGATGGTCTTAAGGAATTCACCACGATCCAGACGGTGCTGAGCTGATGAGCGCGACCTACGATTACATCGTTGTCGGTGGCGGCTCGGCCGGGTGCGTCGTCGTCAACCGTCTTTCGGAAAATCCCGCGAACCGGGTGCTGCTGATCGAATCCGGCCGGCGCGACAAGGATCCGTGGATCCATATCCCCGCAACCTTCTTCAAGGTGCTCGGCAAGGGGATCGATATCCATCCCTATGCCTCCGATCCGCAGCCGGGCCTCAACGGCCGTCCCTCGATCGTTCCTCAGGGCAATGTGCTGGGCGGCGGCTCGTCGCTCAATGCGATGATCTACATTCGCGGCCATCGCAACGACTACGATACCTGGTCGCAGATGGGCTGCCGCGGCTGGTCCTATGACGAGGTGCTGCCGGTCTTCAAGGCGCTGGAGAACAACCAGACCTTCAACGGGCAGTATCACGGGCAGGACGGTACCCTCACCGTCTCCAATCCCCGCTACCGCCATCCCCTGTCGGAAGCCTTCGTCAAGGCGGCCGTCGAATCCGGCCTGAAGCCGAATGCCGATTTCAACGGCGCGGACCAGGAAGGCGTCGGCTTCTACCAGAGCACCACAAAAAACGGCCGTCGCTGGAGTTCGGCCATGGCCTTCCTGCGCGAGGCAGAAAAGCGGCCCAATGTGACCGTGCTGACCGAGCGCAAGGTGTCGCGCGTGCTATTTGAAGGCCGCAAGGCTGTCGGCGTCGAGCTTGCCGACGGCATGGTCTATCGCGCGAACCGCGAGATCGTGCTTGCCGCCGGCGCCATCGCGACGCCGCGGCTGTTGCAGCTCTCCGGCATCGGCAACGGCAAACATCTCGCCTCACTCGGCATCGATATCGTGGCGGACCTGCCGGGCGTCGGCGAGAACTACCAGGACCATATGGAAGTGCCGGTTCAGGCCGAAACGCATGAGCCGATCTCCATTCTCGGTCATGATACGGGCCTGAAGGCCGTCGGCCACATGCTGCGTTATCTCACGTCGAAGCAGGGGCTCCTGACCTCGAATGTGGTGGAATGCGGCGGTTTCGTCGATACGCTGGGCGTCGGACAGCCGGATGTGCAGTTCCATGTGCTGCCGGTGCTGATCGGCTTCGTCGATCGCGAACCGGAACCGGGCCATGGCTTTTCCATCGGCCCCTGCTACCTGCGGCCGCGCTCGCGCGGCTCGATCCGCATCACCGCCGCCGATCCCGCGGCGAAGGTCGATTTCAACGCCAATGTGCTCTCCGACCGCGAGGACGTCGAAACGCTGGTGCGCGGCGTCAAGGCGGCGATCCGAATTCTCGATACGCCGTCGATGCAGGCGATCGTCAAGCGCCGCGTGCTGCCGCGCCCGGGCGTCGAAAACGATGCGAAGGCCCTTGAGGACTATATCCGCCAGAGCGCGAAAACCGTGTTCCATCCGGCCGGTACGGCGAAGATGGGCCGCGACGACGACCCAATGGCCGTCGTGACGCCGGAGTTGAAGGTGCGCGGCGTCGAGGGCCTGCGCATCGCCGATGCCTCGGTCATGCCGACGCTCGTCTCCGGCAACACCAATGCGCCCTGCATGATGATCGGCGCCCGCGCCGCAGCCTTCATGACGGCACGCTGAAAAACGGCCGGCGCGGAGGAGCGCCGGCCGGTCAAAAGCCAAGGAGGAGGAAACCATGATGAAAGTGTTGAAGGGACTGCTGGTCGGCCTGGCGTTCAGCCTCGCCGGTGCGGCAGGCGCACATGCGGCCGCATCCTGCGGCGAGGGTACGGGCACGGCCGCGACCGGCGAGCCGATCGTCATCGGCGCGATCACCGGCAAGACCGGGCCGGACGACTTTTCGAACTCGACCAAGGCGGCCAAGGCTTACTTCGATTGCCTTAACGCCAATGGCGGCATCAAGGGCCGCCCGGTGAAATATCTCGTCGAGGACGACCAGTGGGATCCGGAAAAGGCGGCCCAGCTTGCGGCAAAGCTCGTCGATGACGAGAAGGCCGTGCTGATGGTCGGCAATTCGAGCTATGTCGAGTGCGGCGCGAACGCCGATTACTACAAGAAGAGCGGCATCTATGTCGTGGCCGGCGTCGGCGTGCCGCGTGAATGCTTCTTTGCGGAAAACTATGCGCCGACCAATGCCGGCCCGCGTGTCTCCATGCTCGGCGCCATGGGTTATGCGCTCGACAAGCTCGCGGCCAAGTCGGTCGTCTGCATCGGCCCGAACATTCCAAATGTCGGCACCTGGTCCTGCGACGGCGTGATGCTGCTCGCCAAGGAAAAGGGCTTTGCCGCCGAGACGATCCTGATGGATCCGGGCAGTGCGGATGCCACGTCGATCATGCTGCAGGCCGCCGCCAGCAAGCCTGACGTCATCGTGCTCGGCATGTCCAAGGGCGTCGCCATTCCTCTTCTCGTCGCTGCCGAGGAGCAGGGTCTGAACGAACAGATCAAGTTCCTTTCGGCCGCGTCCGCCTATGACCTCTCCGTGCCGGAAACGCTCGGCGCCGGCTGGGACGGGAAGTTCTACGTCAATATGGAATTCAACGATCTCGAAGCCCAGACGCCGGACAACGCCAACTGGCTTGCCGTGATGGACGAATACGGACAGGAATCCGATCCGCGCGACACCTTCGCCCAGGCCGGTTATCTCGCTGCGCGCATCGCCGAAAAGGCCCTGATGACCCTCGACAGCGCCAACATCACCCGCGAGACCGTTTCTGCCGCGGTGCGCGGGGTCAAGGACTTCAAGAGCGATATCTTCTGCGCGCCCTGGTATTTCGGCGAGGGACAGCCGCGCCACAATGCCAATTCGACAACGCGCATGGCAATCAGCGAAGGCGGCAAGTGGAAGGTCGTCTCCGATTGCGCTCCGTCGCCGGATCCGGAGCTGAAGGATGTGCGCACCTTCGAAGCCAGCCTGAAGTGATCGATCGACCCTGCGGGCATCGTGTCCCGCAGGGTCTCCTTTCCCGCATGATCGAGGGCCTCATGTCTCTCCTGCCATTCCTGATTTCCGGCCTCGGGATCGGCGCTGTCTACGCGCTGTCCGGCGTCGGTCTCGTCATTCTCTACCGCTCGACCGGCGTTCTCAATTTCGCCTTCGGAGCCTTCGGTGCGCTCGGCGCCCATGTCGCCTGGCAGGTCCTGCAATGGAACTGGCCGCTGGCGCTGGCCATTCTCTTCGGCGTGCTCACCTCGACCTTGGTGAGTTTCCTCTACGGTCGCCTTTTCGCGCCGCTGCTCTCCCACCGCGACATCGTCGTGCGCGCCGTCGGCACGCTCGCGCCCGCGCTGGTGCTGATCGCCGCCATGGGCGTCATCTGGGGCGAGCTGCCGCGCCGCCTGCAATTCCCGACCGACCAGATGTATCTCACCGTCTTCGGCGTGCGGCTGACCTTCACGCGGCTGATCGCGTTTGTCCTGTCGCTTGCCATGGTCGGCGCCATCACGCTGCTTTTGAACCGCACCCGTCTCGGCCTCGACATGCGTGCGCTTGCCAATGACCGCGACCTCTCCGCCATTCTCGGCGTGCGCGTGCTGCACACGGAGACGGCGGCCTGGGTCATCACCGGCCTGTTCTCGGGCCTCGCCGGCCTGCTGCTTGCCGATCTCGTGCGCCTGCAGGGCACGTTCCTGACCTTCGTCGTCATCCCGGCCATCGCCGCCGCGATCCTCGGCCAGCTCCGCTCGCTTTACATCACCGCGATCGCCGGTGTCGGCATCGGCCTTGCCGAAGCCGTGCTGACGCCGATCACGCTGATCTCGCCCTATCGTGCCGCCGCCCCCTTCGTCATCGCGCTCATCACCGTGACGATCCTCGGCAGCACCTCCCGTGCCTCGATGAGGGACCGATGAACACCCAGAGAACCCTTGTCCCGGCCGCCGTACCGCTTGCCCCGGAAGCGACCGTTCGAAAGCCGCGCCCACTGCTTGCCGTAGCGCTTGCCATGGCGATCTTTTCCGCCGCCATCGCGCTTTTCGCCAATGCTTTCTGGCTGTCGGCGCTGACCTCGGCCATGGCGCTGTCGCTCTCCGTCGCCGGTGTCGCCGTGCTCTATGGCCAGCTCGGTCTCGTCTCGCTCTGCCAGTTCGCGCTGGTCGGCGTCGGCGGCTGGGTGACGCTGCGGATCGGCCATGGTTTGCAGCCGCCCTTCGAGGTGAGCCTGCTTGCCGGCGGCGTGGTCGCGGCGCTGCTCGGCCTGCTGTTCGGCGTGCCGGCGCTGCGCCTGCGCGGCCTCTATCTCGCGCTGGTGACGCTGATGCTGGCCGGTGCCTTCCAGATCGTCATTTCCGCCTGGGGCTTTCCCGATGGCGGTCCCGGTTTCCTCGGCCGTGCCGATGGGGTGGGCCGCTCCATGCTGGCGCGCCCGGCGCTCGCAACCGAGGCGGTGCCGTATTTCCTCTATTGCGCCGTCATCGCCACGCTCGGCCTGATGCTGGTGCAGGCGCACAAGATCACCCGGCCGGGCCGCGCCTGGGCGCTGATCCGCAAGGGCGAGACGGTGGCGATCGCCTCCGGCGTCAATGTGCTCGCCTACAAGGCCTGGGCCTTCGCGCTTTCGGGTTTCCTCGCGGGCATCGCGGGCGGGCTTCTTGCCGGCAATGTCGGTCAGCTGGAAGGCCGCGCCTTCTCCGCCTTCGAGAGCCTCAACCTCTTTGCATTGGCGACCGTTGGTGGCGCTTTCCACTGGTACGGCGCCGTCATCGCCGGCCTTCTGCTGCGCGCGCTGCCGGCCCTGCTCACCGATCTCGGCATCGATGGTTATGTCACCATCGGCATTTTCGGCGTCGCGCTGTTCCATGCGCTGGCCACGGCCCCGACCGGCATTGCCGGCCAGATCGCCAATCTCCTTGCACGCTTCACCAGGGGAGGGGAGCGATGATCGAAATCGAAACGCTCTCGGTCCGTTTCGGCGGCATCAAGCCGATCGACCAGCTGACCGCCATGCTGAGCGCACCCGTCTCCGGCCTCATCGGCCCGAACGGTGCCGGCAAGACGACGCTGCTCAACGTGCTCTCCGGCTTCGTGCGTCCCGTCGAGGGCGCGATCAGGCTGGATGGCCGCTCGCTCTTGCCGCTCTCGCCGCTGCAACGGGTACGGGCCGGCCTGCGCCGCTCCTTCCAGACGGAGCAGGTGGTGGAAGACCTGACTGCCCGCGACAATCTCGCGGCGCTTGCCGACAATGTCGCCTCCGTGGGCGAGCGCAGCCGCACGACGGATCGTGCGCTCGATTTCGTCGGTCTCGGCAGCGTCGCCCACCGCCTCGGCGCTCGGCTGAACCTCTTCGAGCGGCGACTGGTCGAGCTCGGCAAATGCCTGATCGGCACGCCGCGCCTGATCCTGCTCGACGAACCCGCCGCCGGCCTGACGGACGAGGAGGGCGCGCGGCTGCGCGACCTTGTGCTCGCCATTCCCGATGCTTTTGGCGCGCAGGTCGTCGTCATCGATCACGACGTGGAGCTCATCCGCGCCATTTGCGCGGAAACGCTGGTGCTCGACTATGGCAAGCGCCTGGCGCTCGGCCGCACCGAAACGGTGCTCGCCGATCCCGATGTCCGCCGCGCCTATCTGGGAGAACTGTGATGAGCAAGGACACCATCACCGTCGACAATCTCGTCGTCGAGCGCGGCGGCAAGCGTGTGCTGCACGGCATTTCCTTCGCGCTCCAGCCGGGCGCGATCATCACCCTTCTCGGCGCGAACGGTGCCGGCAAATCCAGCACCGTCATGGCGCTTTCCGGCGCCATTCCCACGGCATCGGGCAGCGTCTCGCTCGGCGACCTCAGGCTGACGGGGCTTTCGCCCGATGCGGTGCGCCGGCGCGGCGTGGCCATGGTGCCGGAAGGGCACCGTGTGCTTGGTCAGATGAGCGTGGAGGACAATCTGCTCGTTTCCGTGCTTGAGCAGGGTGCCGCCGCGCGGCGCGATGGGCTGGCGCGGGCTTTCGCCATCTTTCCGGAACTCGAAGCCCGCCGCCACCAGCTTGCCGGCGACCTTTCGGGCGGCCAGAAGCAGATGGTGGCGATGGCGCAGGCCTTTCTGGCAAAACCGCGCTTCATGATCGTCGACGAACTTTCGCTCGGTCTTGCGCCCGCCATCGTCAAGCGGCTGGCGGAGGCGCTCACGCTTGCCGCCCGGGACGGCATCGGCGTGCTGCTCATCGAGCAGTTCGCCAATCTGGCGCTCGGTCTTGCCAGCCATGCGCTGGTGATGGAGCGCGGCCGCATCGTCTTCGACGGATCCTCGCAAACCCTGCGCCAGCAGCCGGATATCCTGCACGGCGCCTATCTGGCGGCGTGAGCCATGGGCACGCTTTCACCGCTCGAAGCCGCAACCGGCACGGATGTACGCTTCGTCGCCCGCCGGCTGTTCGGCTCCGTGCGGCTGCATTTTTCCGAGGGGCGGGAGCGGGCGAGCCGCATCATCTCGGCCAAACTCGGCCAGTGCCGGCTGACGCGGCTGAATGCGGAGGCGCATCTGGTCGATGGCAGCCGCGTGCTGTCGGACGGCAACCGGCCGGATATGATCAAGCTGATCATTCAGCCGCACGGCCGCTCCGTCTTCCACCAGGGCGGCTGCGATCTGACCGTCGGTTCGCAGGCCCTGGTGATCTACGATCCCGCCTACAGCTACCGGCTCGAAAACCCCATGCCCGTCGAGGTGCTGATGTTTCAGGTGCCGCGCGAGACGCTGCCGCGTGCGGTGGTCGGACGCCTGCGCCGGCCGATGGCAGTGCCGCTTGCGCCCGGCGGGCTGCAAAACATCCTGCTGTCGATGATGCAGGGGGCTGTGGTCGAGATGGACCGGCTCGATGCCGCCGGCCGCGAAAGCCTCGGCCGGGCGATGGCGGACCTGACGCGCACCATAATCACCGATTGCTCGCTGGCCGACCATCCGGCCGATGCGCCGCCGTTGGCTTTGCTGTTCGATCGCATCAAGGCTTACGTGGCGGACAATATCCAGCGGACCGATCTCGACGCGGCGGATATCGCGCGGCGCATGGGCTGTTCGGTGCGCTATGTCTATCGGGCTTTTGAGGCGCAAGGGCAGACGCCGGCCGATTTCATCTGGGAGCAACGCCTTCAGACGGCGGCCGAGGCGCTGCGCAACCGTCCGGTCCGCCCCGGCTCCATCGCCGAAGTCGCCTTCGAGTTCGGCTTTTCCTCCAGCGCGCATTTTTCGCGGCTTTTTCGCCAGCGCTACGACCGCACACCGTCGCAATGGCGGGAGGCGGCGGAGTGATCCGCCGCCTCCGTCTGTGGCTCAGATCTGCATCGCCTCGGCGACGCGCAGCGTATCGGTGAACTGCTCGAACCGGCGGATCTTGTCGTCCGCCACACCCCAGACATGCACGACGCGCACATTCATCGCTTTCCCGGTCGCCTTGTAAGTGGCCGTGTAAGTGCCGATGGCGACCACGTCGTTACCGGCATCGAGAAGGCGCTCCAGCGTGAAGGTGTAGCCATCCCAGGCCGCGCCCAGCGCTGCGAAGACGTTCTGCACGATGGCATCGGGGCCGACATAGGTGCCGGCGCAGGGAAAGCCGTCCATCTCCGTCCAGCGGCAATCCTCGGCGATATCGGCGAGCATGCCGGCCATGTCGCGGCGGGCATTGGCGTCGTAATGGGCTTCGACGATCTCGTAAGCGGTACGCATCAGACGGGTGCCTCGCCGGGTTGGTAGAAGGTCACGGAGGCCTTGCGGATGAAGGCGCCGGCATTGCTGTTCTGGATCGCGCCCTTACCGTTGATGCCGAGGAACTTGCCCGTCGAGCGCATGTCGGCGAAGTTGTAGAAGAAGGTCGAGGCGACCGGAATCTTGAATTCGCGGAAGGTGAAGATGTACTGCCCCTCGGCGAATTTGTAGGTGGTGGCAAGGTCCACGTCGCCGTGGCCGCGCTGGACGCCGACCAGGCACTGCCAGGCATACCGCTTGGAGGACAGGTAGGTGTGCTCATAGACATGGTTGGGGCTGTATGTGAAATGGGCGCGCAGACCGATAAGGTCGCGCGTCTCCTCCGGCACCATGCCGCTGGCTTCACCGCCGGCAATCACGCCTAGCCGGAAAATCTGGCCGACCTGCGGTTCGCCCACCGTCTCCTCCTTGGAGCGCACGATCGACAGGATCGACAGCGCGCGGCGGGAGGCGAGGTTGAGGATGATGGTCTCGGCCTCGAGCGGTTTTCCAGCGAAAGCGATCTCGACGAAATAGGTGTCGGGCGCGACCTCGACTACCTCGACGCCATCGGTGCCCGAACCGGAGGCATCCTTCCAGATCACGTTGTCCGTGGTGAAATCGAGGGCGAGTTCGCGGCCGTCGTCGAAATGCACGATGTGTTTCGTGCCGGCCAGAGCTTCGGTCAAAGGCAGGCGGTTGGTGTCGATGCCATAGGCGAACTGGTCATAGGTCTTCCAGTCCTTGGGGTTCTGTTGAGCCATTGAAATTCCTCCTTAATCGACAAGGGCCAACGTCGGCAGGTCGACGGTGGTGGCGCCGCCGTCCACGGTCAGGATGGCGCCGTTGATCATCGCGGCTTCGCCTGAGGCCAGAAAGCAGACGGCATTGGCGACCTCCTCCGGCGTTGCCGGCCGGCCCAGCGGCACGTCCTTCGTGACGAGCGCGTAGGCTTCGGCGACCGAGCTCAGATTGAATTTCTCGATGACCATCTGCATCTCCTCGTCGGCCATCGGCGTCGAGACCCAGCCGGGGCAGATGGTGTTGGTACGCACCCCGAAGCGGCCGTAGTCGCGCGCCAGCGATTTCGCGAGCCCGATGCAGGCGTGCTTCATGGTGACGTAGCCGGCGGCATCCGGCCCGGCGAACAGGCCCGCGATCGACGACAGAACGACGATGTTGCCCTTGGAGCGCATCAGGTGCGGCAGCGTCTCGCGCGCCGAGACGAAGGCCGTGTTGAGGTTGAGCCGCGTGGCGAGCGCCCAGGTCTCGTCGCTCATCGAGACGGTCGGCCCCATGCCATGGCCGCCGGCGTTGGCGATGAGGATATCGATACCGCCGAATTTCTCCGCCGTTGCCGTGACGGCGGCCTTCATGCTGGCGGTATCGGCCGCGTCCGCCGCAAAGACGGCCGCGCCGATCTCCTCGGCGACGGCCTGCAGCGGCTCCGGCCGCCGCCCGACCAGCGCCACCTTGCCGCCCTCGGCGGCGATGCGCCGCGCGACCGCAGCACCGATACCCGTGCCGCCGCCCGTGACGATGGCAACCTTGTTGTCAAAACGCATGGTTTCCTCCCTTTTCCGGATTGATCATGCAGTGCCGGGGCAACCGCGTCGCGTCCGGTTCTGCACATTCTTTTGTCCAGGGCTGCACCCGGTCGCCGCCGGGAGCGCGGCCCTTGTAAACAAAAAGGCGGCCCGCTGGGGCCGCCTTTGGTTCAGTAGACCTTTGCGCCAGTTGGCGCTTCGGCCGGCTCGGCGGCCTTGAAGTCTTTCAGCAGTTTCGTCGTCGCATTGGCGAGCAGCGTCACGTCGTTGCCGATGGCGACGAAGGTGGCGCCGAGTTCGAGGTAGCGCTTGGCGAGGCCGAGATCGCCGATCAGGATGCCGGCCGCCTTGCCATGGGACTGGATATTCTTCAGCGCCTTCTCCACCGCGGCCTGCACCTCCGGCGCGCCGGGTTTTCCGAGGAAACCCATGTCGGCGGCGAGGTCGGCCGGGCCGATAAAGACGCCGTCGACGCCCTCGGTGCCGGCGATGTCATCGAGCGCTTCGAGGCCAGCGCGGCTTTCGACCTGTAAAAGCAGGCAGACCTCGTCATTGGCTGTCTGGAGATAATCCACCGTGCGGTTGAAAGCGGAGGCTCGGGCGAGTGCTGCACCGACGCCGCGCACGCCATGCGGCGGGTAGCGCACGGCCTTCACCATCGTCTTCGCCATCGCTTTGCTATCGACCATCGGGATCAGCAGCGTCTGCGCGCCGATATCGAGCAATTGCTTGACGATCCAGGTCTCGCCGATCGGCGGGCGGATGACGGCGTGGCTGGAAGAGCCCTTCATCGCCTGGAGCTGCGAGACGAGCAGCGGCACGTCGTTCGGCGCATGTTCGGCGTCGAGCAGCAGCCAGTCGTAGCCCGCCTCAGCGCAGATCTCCACCGTGTAGGGATTGGCGAGCGCCTGCCAGAGGCCGATCTGCGGACGGCCTTCCTTCAGCGCCTGCTTGAAGCGGTTTTTCGGGGCGGGCATCAAAAACTCCTATGCGAAGAACAGGCTGACCGTGCCGTAGGGACCGAAATCGCCAATGATCGTATCGCCATGACGGGCCTCGACGGGGCGAATGAACGAGCCGGCGAGCACGATCTGCCCCGCCTCAATGCCGTCGCCATACTGCGCGAGACGGTTGGCAAGCCAGGCGACACCGCGGGCAGGCTGGTTGAGCACCCCGGCGCCAAGGCCGGTTTCCTCGACTTCCGCATTGCGGCTGACGATGGCGCCCATCCAGCGCATGTCGATCTGATCGGGACGCACCGCGCGGCCGCCGGTGACGATGCCGGCATTGGCGGCATTGTCGGAGATCGTGTCGCAGATGCCACGCGCCTTCTTCGTCTCTGGATCGACGCGCAGGATACGCGTGTCGAGGATTTCGAGCGCCGGCGTCACGTAGTCCGTGGCGTTCAGCACGTCGAAGGCCGTCACGCCAGGGCCTTTCAGCGGCGCCTTCATGACGAAGGCGATTTCCGCCTCGACGCGCGGCTGGATGAAGCGGTCGGCCGGTACCGTGGCGCCGTCCTCGAAGACCATATCGTCGAACAGCACGCCGGAATCGGGAATGTCGATATTCAAGGCATATTGCATGGCCTTGGAGGTGAGGCCGATCTTCCAGCCGATGACCTTGCGGCCGTCGGCGATCTTCTTCTTCACCCAGGCGCCCTGGATCGCATAGGCATCGTCCATGGTGATGCCGGGGTGCTTCAGCGAGAGCAGGCCCGTCTGGACGCGCGTGCGTTCGGCCTCGTCGAGGCTCTGCGCGGCGGCGCGGATCTCGTCTTGCGTCATCATGATCAGAAAACCTCGTCGGCGATGGTGTTGCGCAGAAGGCCGATGCCCTCGGCCTCCACTTCTACCACGTCGCCCGGCTTCAGCCAGATCGGCGGGTCGAAGCGGGCGCCGGCGCCCGTCGGCGTGCCGCAGACGATGACGTCACCCGGCACCAGAGTCGTAAACGTCGAGATGTAGTTGATGATCTTGCGGAAGGAGAAGATCATCCGGCTCGTGCGATCGTGCTGGCGGACCTCGCCATTGACGCGGGTTTCGAGCTTGATGTCGGCAAGCTGGCTTTCGTCCCTGTAGGGCACCAGCCAGGGGCCGATGGAGCCGGTGGCGTCGAAATTCTTGCCCTGGGTGACGTTGAATTTTGCATGCCGCACCCAGTCGCGGATCGTGCCCTCGTTGCAGAGGGTGAGTGCTGCGATGTGATCGAGCGCGTCTGCCTCGGCGATGCGGCGGCCGCCCTTGCCGATGACGATGGTGACCTCGCCCTCATAGTCGAGCTGCGGGCTTTCCGGCGGGCGGATCAGCGGCCGGTCGTGGCCGGTGAAGGAGCGCGGGAAGCGGATGAAGAGCGACGGATTGGCGGGCGCCGCCTGGCCATCCTTATATTCCTCGTTACGATCCGGGAAATTCACGCCGACACAGATGATCTTTTCCGGTGCCGGGATCGGGATTTCGTAGGTGATCTCGGAGAGCGGGAAATCCGGCTGGTGGCCGGCGACGGCCTCGAGAAGCTCGTCGAAGGCATTGGCCTCGACGACCTCCCGAAGCGTCGGATAGCGGGCGCCGAAGCGGGCCGATAGATCGATCACGCCGGTCTCGGTGATCAGGCCATAGGCGTGGCGCTTGTCTTTGGTGAAGCTGGCAAAACGGGGATGGCTCATTTTCTTTCCTTCACGCAATACCGCCGAGGCAGACATATTTGATCTCGGTGAACTCCTCGATGCCGTAGCGCGAGCCCTCGCGGCCGAGGCCGGAGAGTTTGACGCCGCCGAACGGCGCCTCCGCCGTGGAGATCAGGCCGGTGTTGACGCCCACCATGCCGTATTCCAGCGCTTCGGCCACGCGGAACACCCGCGACAGCTCCTTGGCATAGAAATACGAGGCAAGCCCGAACTCCGTGTCGTTCGCCTGCGCGATCACATCGTCCTCGTCCTTGAACCGGAACAGCGGCGCGACAGGGCCGAAGGTCTCTTCCCTTGCAACCGCCA
>NZ_QWBU01000024.1 GCF_003432075.1 Shinella sp. WSJ-2
GATCCAGCAGCTCGACAAGGTGACCCAGCAGAACGCCGGTGCATCGGAAGAGATGTCCGGCACGTCGGAAGAACTCGCGGCCCAGGCCGAGGAACTTCAGGCCTCCATCGCCTTCTTCCGCGTCGACCGCGCCGCCGGTGCACCAGCCTCCGCCCAGCGCCGCCCGGCCCCGGTCGCCACCCGCCCGGCGGTAAAACCGGCCGCCGCGCCGGCCCGCAGATCCGACAACAGCATCAATGCCCAACAGGCCCGTGCCCGCGGTTTTGCCTTGGACATGTCGATGGGCGGCCCGGATGCCGACGACGCAGACTTCAGGGAAAGCGCTTGATCATGGCCGGCACGTCCTCCGAATCCCAGTACGTCACCTTCTCCCTCGACAACGAGGTTTTCGCGGTCCCCGTCTCCGTGGTCCGGGAAATCCTCGACCATGAGGATGCCTTCAGGATCCCGCATGGGCCGGACTACCTGCTCGGCCTCAGGGACGTGCGCGGCCAGGGCGTGCCGGTCATCGATCTCCGTCTTCGTCTGGGCATGACGAAGACGGAGAAGACGCCGCACACGCGGGCGCTCGTGCTCGACGTGCCGATCGGCGAGAAGACCCTGACGCTGGGACTTGTCGCCGACCGCGTCTACGAGGTCATTCCCTTCCGCGACGAGGAGATCGAGGGTGCGCCTGACATCGGCGTGCGCTGGCCCTCCGATTACATTGCCGGCGTCGTGCGCCGCAACGGCGGCTTCGTCGTCATCGTCGATCTCGCCCGCCTCTTCTCCGGCGCGGAAGTGGCGATGATGGGGTCGGCAAACCGCCTCGCCGCCACGGCATAATTCAGGAGAACGGCGTGGGAGCAGCATTGCGGGCGCAGGCGAGCGAAGACGGCTTGAGCAGCCGGAATTTCGAGGCGCTGTCGCGCTACATTTACGACTATAGCGGCATCAAGATGCCAATCACGAAGCTGACCATGCTGGAAGGCCGCCTGCGGCGCCGCCTCAGGGCGACCGGCATCCCCAACTTCAACGCCTATTGCGACTATATCTTCAAGCACGGCGGCATCGAGAAGGAGGCAATCTTCCTGATCGACGCCGTGACGACCAACAAGACGGATTTCTTCCGCGAGCCGAAGCATTTCGAGTTCATGGAGCACACAGGCCTGCCGGAGCTCGCGGCTGCCGGACACAAGCGGCTGCGCCTGTGGAGTGCCGCCTGCTCCATCGGTGCCGAGCCCTATACGATGGCGATGGTGCTGCAGGATTTCGCCGACAATACGCCCGGCATCGACTATCGCATTCTCGCGACCGACCTTTCGACCGACGTGCTGCAGGCCGCCCGCCGCGGCGTTTATCCGCGCGATATGGTCCAGCCCGTGCCGGCGGAGGTGCAGCGGCGCTATGTGATGGTTTCGCGCGATGCCGCGCGCGGCGAGGTGCGCATTCATCCGCGGCTGCGCGCGACCATCGGCTTTGCCCGCATGAACCTCATGGACAGCGCCTATAAGGTGGGCGAGCCGATGCACATGATCTTCTGCCGCAACGTGCTGATCTATTTCGACAAGCCGACGCAGGCCAAGGTGCTGTCGCGGCTGTGCGACTGCCTCATTCCGGGCGGCTATCTCTATGTGGGGCACTCCGAAACGGTCACCGGCATTTCCCTGCCGGTGCGCCAGGTCGCCAACACGGTTTTCAAGAAGATCTGATGCCCCTTCCCGGCCGCAAAATCCGCGTTCTCATCATCGACGATTCCGCAAGCGTGCGTCAGGCGCTGACCCATGTGCTGGAAGAGGACCCCGAGATCGAAGTGATGGGCGCGGCCTCCGACCCCTTCATGGCGGCGAAGAAGATCCAGGAAGAACTGCCCGACGTCATCACGCTCGATGTCGAAATGCCGCGCATGGACGGCATCACCTTCCTGCGCAAGATCATGTCGCAGCGGCCGATCCCGGTCGTCATGTGCTCCTCACTGACCGAGGAAGGCTCCGAGACGCTGATGCAGGCGCTGGAAGCCGGCGCGGTCGATATCATCCTGAAACCGAAGATCGGCGCGGCCGACCACCTGGCCGAATCAGGCACCCGCATCCGCGAGGCGGTCAAAGGGGCGGCCGTCGCCCGCCTCGGCACGAACCGCCGCAGCGCCGCCGCAAGCGGTCCGACCGCCAAGCTCACCGCCGATGCCGTGCTGCCCCCGCCGACCGGCCGCGCCATGGCCAAGACGACGGAAATGGTCGCCTGCATCGGCGCCTCGACCGGCGGCACGGAGGCGCTGCGCGTTCTCCTGGAACAGCTGCCGGCCAACGCGCCGGGCATCGTCATCGTCCAGCACATGCCGGAAAAATTCACCGCTGCCTTCGCCAAGCGGCTGAACAGCCTCTGCGAGGTCGAGGTTAAGGAAGCGGTGCACGGCGATCCCGTGCTGCGCGGCCATGTGCTGATCGCCCCCGGCGACCGGCACATGATGCTGGAGCGGCAGGGCGCGCGCTACCATGTCGCTGTGCGCGAGGGCCCGCTCGTCTCGCGCCACCGGCCCTCCGTCGACGTGCTCTTCCGCTCCGCCGCCCGTGCGGCAGGGGCAAACGCCATGGGCGTCATCATGACCGGCATGGGCGACGACGGCGCCCGCGGCATGGCCGAGATGCACCAGGCCGGCGCCTATACGGTGGCGCAGGACGAGGCGAGCTCCATCGTCTTCGGCATGCCGAAGGAAGCCATCGCGCATGGCGGCGTCGACAGGATCCTGCCACTCGATCAGCTCGCCCGCGAAATCCTCGCAGCCGACCGGCGCCGATAGGCATTTTCACCAGCCGTTAACCATAATTGGCGACAGTGAAGAGACACCATGCAGGGTGTTTGTTCGAGCGATGACCGGCTCACGAACCGATCCGGAGAGGCCATGCCCGTCATCACCTTCGCCAACACCAAGGGCGGCGCCGGCAAGACGACCGCGGTGCTTTTGCTTGCGACAGAGCTTGCCCGCCTCGGCTTTCGCGTCTCGGTGCTCGACGCCGACCCGCAGCACTGGATCACTCGCTGGTACGAAAATTCCGAGGACGCGCTCGGCAGGCGCCTGAACGTCGTTCCCTATGTCACGATGAGCACGATCGACCGGCAGCTCGCCGAGGAAAAAAACCGCGCCGATTTCGTGCTGATCGACCTGCCGGGTTCGCGCAGTTCCCTGCTCGCCAAGGCCGTCGGCCATGCTGACTATGTGCTGATCCCCGTACAGGGCTCGGCGATGGACGCCCAGGGCGGCGCCAATGTCATTGAACTCCTGCAATATCTCGAAGACAAGGCCGATATCCGCATCCGCCATTCGGTCGTGCTCACCCGTGTCAATTCCATGGTGACGACGCGCGCGATGAATGCCGTGAAAGACCTGCTCGCCGCCCGCCGCGTGCACCTGCTGGAAACCCCGATCATCGAACGCTCTGCCTTCCGCGACATCTTCGGCTGCGGCGGCACGCTCTATTCGATGGATGCCAAGCGCGTCAGCAATCTCGACAAGGCGCAGGAAAACGCCCGTGCGCTGGCGATCGAGGTGCTCAGGCAGATTCCGGCGGCTGTCGCCCCCGCAGCAAGCCGCCTGAAGGATGTGGCGTAGCGCACGGCCTGCCCCCCGCGGAAGACGTACCGGGCGAACGTCAGAAGCGGAATTTGACCATGCCCTTGAAGACACGGCCCCAGCCATTCCAGCCGGGCGTCACCTCGAACTTCTCATCGAGAAGATTGTAGGCGCTCGCCTCGAAAATAACGTTCTTGTCGAACGGCTCCCAGGTCAGGTTCGCATCGAGCGTCCAGTAGTCGTCCAGCTTCCGCGCGGTGGGATCTGCATACCGCTCGCCGATATAGTTGGCAGCAATCGTCGCCTTCACATTCGCTTCGCTGACATAGGTCACTGCGACCTGTCCGGTATGCCGTGGCAGGAAGGGAAGGTCACGTCCGAACGACGGGCTTGCCGCATCCTTGTCCTCCGAGAAGGTAAGGGCATAGGTCGCCGACAGGCCGAAGCCATAGTCCAGCGCCAGATTGGCGGTCATCGCAACACGATCCGCCGTCGCCTTGTCGAAACCAAGATTCGATATGATCAGGGCGTCGCTGATCGTCAGATCGTTGAACATCTGATGCTGGTAGTCGAGCGTGGTGAAGAACCGGTCGGTCCATTCCGCATCCCATTTCAAGGCCAGGGTGTCGGCATATCCGTCAGCCCCCACGCTGAATTCGTTGGGCTGCAAGCCGACGATGCCGATCGGTGCCAGTGTCGGCGTCGTCGCGTCCATACTCTGGCGGATGTAACCGGCCCGCAGCCAATGCCCCTCGGCCGGTGTCCAGGCGAGCCCGATCCTCGGGTCGAGATGTTTCGAATCATTGCCGTTGCCCCCGCCCCAGATCGTCGCGAACAGTCCGTATTCGGCCTTCAGATCCGGGGTGATCTCCTGCGTGAGATCGACATAGGCCTTTGCGAAATAGCTGTCGTCCTGCGTCGAGGCTCTGGCCGTCGGAATGCCCGTTGCCGAAAACTCCAGGCTCGTCACATTGCTGAGGAGGCCGCCTTCCACGCCGTACCGGCAGATAAGATCGTCGCTTTCGACCGTATGATTGAGTGCCGCGACATAACTTTTCTGACCGAAGCCCAGAGTTGTCTTGGTAAATACCGGCGGTATCAACTCCCCAAGCGAGCGTTCAAAATCGAATGACGAATACAAGAGTGCCGCATTCACGACGTTGCGGTAGTCGATCGTGTGGCTCCAGCCCAGGCCGCCCGTCGTGAACGTCGTATCGACCCCGTAGGTTTGCCCGGGAAAGAAATCGTTCAGATAGGGAAGGCCAAACGCGAAGGCGTTGGTGCTGTGGCTCGCATAGGCGACCAGACTGTCATCCGGCGTGACCGTGGACGTCAGGTAGCCGTTGAAGCTCAGGATGTCCAAGTCGGTATCGATATCGCGGGCAAAAATACCATTGTCGATATGGCGCGTATCGTCAGGCGATTTCGAATATTGCAGGCTCAGATTGCTGCTGAACGGCACCGGCTCGTTCGAATAACTCTGGAAATCCAGCGAACCCAGCCAGCCCTCGGTGCCCGGATTGAGCGTCGTGCCGATGCCGACCGACCCCTCGAAGAAAGGACGGTTCAGGAGCGAGGTGCCGCGGGACCGGCTGGAAACGAGGTGAGGGTTGAACAGCAGGCCCTGGAAAAACGACGAGAACGCCGTGCTGTTCGGATTGTCGGTAATGACGTCGTCGCCGGGAAGATAGGAGCTCACCAGCGGAGAAGCGCCACCGCGCAGCACCTGGTCCATATAGGCGCTGCCGGCGAAGGGATCGAAGACGGCGTCACCGTAGTATTGTCCCCAGGCATTCAGCCCTTGCAGGCGGAAGGCGGCATTCAGCGTCGATCCGGCCCGCTGATTCGCCTGCAGCGACGCAAACTGGCCGCCCTGCGCCCGCGAGCGACGAAGATATTCCTGAGCATAGTGGATCGCGCCGGGCGCATCATAGTCATCGATGGCAATGGCGGTCCGCATTTCGGAGATGACCCGATCGTTCTTGTCCAACCGGTCGGCATTGTCGAGGGCCTGTTGCCCCGGCTCACGGGCACCGCCTTCATAATGCGCGGCAGCCAGCATGAGCTGGGATTGCGAATGGGCCGGATTGGCTGTCGAGGCCGCCAGAAGATCGTCCAGCGCCTTGTCGATCTCGCCAGTCTGCAAATAATATCGTCCGCGCGCCAGGAAAGCGATGCTGAAGGACGGATCGGCGGCAATCGCGAGATCGATCTCGCGCTTCGCGTCCTTCATCCGTGACTGGTCGAGATAGAAGATGGCCAGATTGGCGTGGCCGATCGCGCTTTCCGGATCGAGTGCGATCGAACGCTTCATCGCCGCTTCGGCCCTGCGCTCATCACCGCGGGCACTCTGGGCGAGGCCGATATCGTTCCACACCATGGACGATCCCGGCATGAGCGTCGCGGCGCGGTCGAGGTCCGCAAGCGCAGCCTCTATGTTCCCCTCGAAATCCCCGCGTAACCGCGCACGGGCGATAAGGGCCAACGCATCGTCCGGGTCGATCGCCAGGGCCTGATCAATCGCCTCGCGCATCTGTGCGCGGTCGTTGGTGAGCTGGGCAAGAAGCGCGCGGATTGCCGGCAGCGACGATTCCCCGGGAAAACGCGCTTCCGCCGCCTTGATGGTCGCAACCGCCGCCGGGATATCCTCCAGGAAACCAGCGGTATAGGCTTTCATGACGGCCGAATAGGGATCGCGCACCTCCGTCGGCGGCTTCAGAGCGAGCTTGGGATTGGCGAGCGTTCGTGCGTAATATTCGCCATAGGCCGCAATTGCCCGGCGCTTCGGGTCAAGAGCGGGCATCGCCTCTGCAAAAAAGCGGGCCGCATCGCCATAGCGCTTTTCCGCGCCGGCGATGATCGCGTTGAGATAAGCCACGCGCGCCTTGCCTGCGCGCGTCATCGGCCTCTTGCGGGCTTCGGCCAACGCCTCCAGAGCCGGCCCCCGCCCTTCGAGGCTGAAGCGCGTCTCCGCAAGCGTTAGCCAATCTTCCGCGCTTCGCCGTTCGGGTGCAATCGCCTGGACCCGCGCGTCTTGCACACGCATCTCCCTGACCGGCAGCGGGTTGGCCGGCATGAAGGTGAAACCGTCGCGCAGCGTAATATAGAAGAGCATCTGCTCACGATCGTCGGGCGTCACGATCACGAGTTTCTGCGGCGCCTGACCGAGCGTGGCAACGGCCGCTTCGCCCTGCGCCACCTGGACACTGCCATAATCGTTCTTCAGTTCGACCTGGCCTTCGAGCACGATCAGCGAGGTCTTGTCACCCTGAACCGTCAGCGACCAATCCGTGCCGCGGATCGCCGCTGTCGCCGCCGGGGTCTCGACCGCCAGCCCCTGCCCGCCCCGCTCGGCGCGCGCCCACATCGTGCCGCTTTCGAGGTTGAGCATCGTGTCACCGGCCGGCGCCATCTGCTTGACCTGAAGGGTGGAATTGCGCCCGAGCCGCACCTGCGTGCGATCGGCAAAGAGAATCGCCAGCTGTCCGGTCGCGTTGGTGCGCAGGAGATCGCCGCCCAGAAGGTTCTGATGGCGCACGACATCCTGCCAATTCGACAGATCGACGAAACGCACCTCCTCGCCCAGCTTCTGATCGACGACCGAACCGGCGACCGGCCTTGCGCCGCGATCAAGAGGATCAGCGAGCGACATGCCAGACTGGGCCACAAGGAGGCCACCCGCCAAAAGCGGGACGGTCAGAACGGAAAGCGACACGATACCCGTCCGGTATCGGTACAGATGCTGCTGCCTGTGCAATCCAACCCCCAACTGGATGCGGAGACCGCGTGAGACCGGCTTGGAATTTGCCCTGGTCGCCTCGGCCGCAGGAAAATCAAGCGGGGTGGGAACAGCACGCAGGTAATAAATGTTACAAGCTGAACGCGAATACCCTGCAACGTTACCGGCTTTTCCTGCGGGAGGCAATGAGGGTGAAGGTTGTACCCTTCACAAGGTTCTCGTCACCAAACGTTAGCGAGGCATGCCAGGCACGCAAACCGTGTACCGATACCGGAATCCATCTATCTCCTATCCTTGCCACGCAGGCCTCCCTCCAACTGAGCCGGTAAAAAGCCCATGCGCGTCGTGGATATCGCAGAAGCACGAGCACTTTTCTGAACATCGCGCCGCCGGGAGACCAGCCTGACGTAATGCGACCAACGCACCGGTGCGCTGTATATGTCCGCTACTGTCCTTGTAGGGCTCCTTGCCTAAACAGGCGCCGTCCTGCCGCCGGGAAAGCGCCAGCCCAGTCGCACGCCAAGCGTTCCTAGCGCAATCAGCATCATGCCGAGCGCCTGTGCCACTCCGAGCGGATGGCCATAGACGACCCAATCAATGATGATCGCGACGAGCGGATAGATGAAGGTCAGCACCCCGATAACCGGCGTCGACAGGTTCGGATAGGCGGAATACATCAACACATAGGCAATGCCCGTGTGCATGATGCCAATACCGAGAAGCCACCCCCATGACGCCGCCGGAACGGAACCGAACAGATCAGCGAAGGGTGCAAGCAGGACGACGCCGACGATCGTCTGGCACAGGGCCGTCACCTCCGGGCGTTGTTGTGCGAGACCTTTCGCCAGAATCGTCGCGATCGCATACAGCAGCGCCGCCGCGAGTGTCAGGGCGATCCCGGCCACCCAACTCATGCCGACCGTGCCGGAAGAACCGACGAGCCCACTCGCGAGAACGACGCCAACGAACGCCCCGACCATCCAGGTCATCTGGTCGGACGTACTCCGCTCCTTTAAGAATAGAACACCGATCAGAACCACGAAGAAGGGCTGGATATGATAGACGATCGTCGTCGTGGCGATCGATGTCATCGCAAATCCGGCAAAGAACGCGATCCAGCTCAAGACCATGCAGACACCGCCAAGGGCGGCGAGCGCCAGGCGGGCCGGCGAGAGGCTGCGGTCCGGCAGATAGCCGCGGATCAGGCACCAGGCACCGAGAAAGACGGTTCCGAAGGCGCATCGCCAGAAAACCGTCGTGACCGGATCGAGGCCGGCCTCGGTCGCAAATGCCCCGACGGTGCCGACGATCATCATCGCCGCCACGAGTTTTGCGGCAGGGAAGCGGGTGTCGGGCGTTCTGTCCATGCGGGTCCCTCCAAGCACGTTGAAAGGCCATATTGCGGCTCGCCGCACCTCAATCAAACGAATAGATTTGGCGAACGCTATTCGTTATGCTGATAGCGCTATGACGAACCTCCTGGATATCGAGCTGCTGCGAACCTTTGTTGCCGTTGTCGAAACGGGCAGCTTTTCCAATGCCGCGCCCCGGATTGGCCGCAGCCAGTCGGCCGTCAGCATGCAGATGCAGCGGCTGGAGCAGACCATCGGCAAAAAGCTCCTGATCCGGGGACCGAAGGCGGTCAGCCCCAATGCGGCCGGCTCGGACTTCCTGGTCCATGCCCGGCGGCTCCTGAAACTGTCGGACGAGGCATGGGCGAGCGTCACACGGCCGGAGGAGAGCGGCAGCGTCCGCCTCGGCGTTCCCGACGATTACGCGGCCTTCCTGCTGCCGCCGGTGCTGGCGCAGTTCGCGGCGGAGCATCCGCGGGTCACGGTCGAACTCATATGCGAGCCCTCGACCGCCTTGACGAAGGCGATCGAGGACGCGCGGATCGACCTGGCCATCGTCACGCGCCTGGCGGGGCAGCCCGTCGAGGTGTTGAGACGGGAGCCCTTCGTCTGGGTCGCATCGCCGTCCCATATCGCCTGGGACAGCGACCCGCTCCCCGTCGCCCTGTTCGAACCAGGCTGTACCGCCCGGATCAACGTCCTGAAAGCCCTCTCCGACGGTGACCGCGCCTATCGATGCACCTATTCGAGCGCGAGCCTCCTGGGCCTGGTCGCCGTCGTGCAGGCGGGGCTCGCCGTTGCCGGTCTGGCGCTCTGCAGCGTGCCGCCATCCTTACGCATCATCGGACCCAATGAAGGGCTGCCGCTGCTGGATGATCTGGAAATCAGCATCCTGTGCAATTCCCGATCCACGGGAGCGGCAGTCGAGCGCCTCAACAGCTTCCTTCACCGTGCTCTGGCGCAAAAATCCTGAGCGTCTCCAGTGAGGAAATTTGGATGGCAGGACCATCTGCGTTTCGATCACCAGCGTTATCTCGTGGTTGAGCGCGAGACTGCCGAAATCAGGCCTGACGGTCTCGTTTGAAAAGCTGAACCTCGATACAGAGATGTCGCAGATAGTGCGCAGGTCCCTGTCCCCAAACCTGTACGGCGGAAATTGGCGGTCAGGACCTGAAAGAATCGGATAGAGACCGTTCGAGATTGAGCCCAGGCGGAATCGAGAAAGGCGCCAACTTGGTTCGCACTGTCCGCGCAACGTTCTCCGCGACGAGGACCGCATGTTCCGTTACTTGCGGCAGCCCCATCAATTCGCCGAACGTCCCGCGTGCCAAAGGGCCAGCGACGTAAAGGGTCTCGGTCGCGCGCCCATCCGCTCGGATGGCGCGGCTTTGCTCGTCGACGGCAAGGCCGAGGCCGACGGCATCAGGTTGCAAATCGCCCGCTTCAGCGAGATTTGCCAGAAAGGGCTGACTTGAAAGGACAGCGGCATGGCCGGGGCCGGTGGTGATGATCACGCTGTCGACCTGCCGCTGGAACAGCTCCCGACTATGGCGCGATCGAAAATCCACGACGATTCCGCCGTCCGCCGAACGGTTCACGGCGGATATGGCGGCTGCGTGGAAGGCGAGTGTGCCATTCGCCAGACGCCGGTCGATGACCGCCTCCAGCTGGGGCGCTATGCGGAAGCGGTGCACGTCCCAATAGGGCCGCAGGAAGCGCACGAGGCGGCGGCGCTCGGCGACCGGCAAGCCGCGCCAGATGTCGCCGCCCTGCCCGCGAACCCGGTCGAAAACCGCATGCCAGCTCACCCCAGCGGCCGCCGCTTCAGCCAGGCTATCGCGGACCCGCCGCAGCAAGGCCCGTGCAGAGCGAACGGGCGGGGTGAGGAACTCGCCGAACGGCTCCTGTGCCGACAGATTGTGCCCGCGCGAGCGAAGCCCGCGGCGCGAGACGGCGGTGATAAGCCCACGATGGCCGCCGGCGTCGAGCGTCGCGATCACATCGGCCGCCGTCAGCCCCGTTCCCACGATCAGCACTCTGTCCTCAGAGTCGATGCTGGAGAGGGCGCCGGGCACCGTGGCATCGGGAACGTAGCCGGCATGGCCGGCAAGAACGCGATCGACGGCGGCTGGCGGCTGCGGGCTGGGATGCGTCGTCGCGATAACGATGATATCGGCCTCCAGAACCGAACCATCTTCCGCCACAATGTTCCAGAGGCCGGACGATGCCTTTGTCAACGCCCGAACGCGGCTGCGCCGATGCTCAATTACGCCGCTGGCGACAAGGGGAGCGAGGCTGTCGGCGACATAACGGCCGAAGGCCGAGCGGCGTGCAAAGGCGTGCCCATCCAGCGTGACGGCCTCCGGGTCATCGGCAAGGGCGCCGCTAGTTTCGAGCCAGCGCTTAAAATGCTCCCCGTCGTCGGGCACCAGCGTCATGCGCGATGCCGGCACGTTGATGCGGTGTGCCCGTTCATCCGTATCATAGGCAAGGCCGCCGCCGAGCAGCGACCGCGGCTCGAAGACGACGATCGTGGTGGCATCGCCGGCAAGCCTACCGGCGAGATGATAAGCACAGGCAGCCCCCGTGAAGCCGCCACCGATGATGGCAATGACGGGCGTTGCGCGGCTTTGGTCCATAGTCACGTCCACAACGGACATCGGCATTGACACTGCTTTACGCGCCTATCGATTTCAGTGCCGGAACACGTTCGGCATCGCGCCGCTTCACGGCTTCGATATCACGGTAACCGTCGGCCGGATGGGTTTTCGGTAGGTAGGGTCCATCGCCGAACAGCTTCTCTCGCAATGTACCCGGCTTGTAGGCCGTCGGATAGGCACCGCGCTTCTGCAGTTCCGGCACAATATGGGCAACGACGTCCTCGAAACTGTCCGGCGTCACCGCATAGGCGAGGTTGAAACCGTCGACATCCGTATCGGCCACCCATTCCTGGAGGATATCGGCGATGCGCTCCGGCGAGCCGACGAAAACGGGTCCCATGCCGCCGATGCCGCCGAACTGCGCAAGCTCGTCGATGGTCCATGACTTGTCGCCGCCGGCAATGTGCTCGACGAAGGAATGGATGGCATTGGTCTCGATCTTCTCGACCACATCCGTGGGCGCATACTGGCCGAAATCGATGCCGCTCCAGCCGGACATGAAGGTCAGCGAGCCGTCATAGGACACATAGCTCCTGTAGTCCTCGAACTTCTTCTGCGCCTTTTCCTCGGTCTCGTCGGTAATGACGGTGACGAGCGTGTAGATATAGACCTTCTTCGGATCGCGGCCGGCGGCGGCAATGCGCTGGCGGATATCGGCGACATAGGCCTTCAGCACCGATTTCGTCGGCGCGGCGACGAAGATGCATTCGGCATGGGCTGCGGCAAACGCCTTGCCCGGACCGGAGGCGCCGGCCTGGTAGAGAACCGGTGTCCGCTGCGGCGAGGGCTCGGTGAGGCCGTAGCCCGGCACCTCGAAATACTTGCCCTTGTGACCGATCTCGTGGACCTTTTCCGGGTGGGTGAAGATGCGCCGGTCTCCGTCGCGCACCACCGCCCCCTCCTCCCAGGAGCCTTCGAGCAGCTTGTAGAGCACCTCGACATATTCGGCGGCGACCTCGTAGCGATTGTCGTGCCGGCGCAGGCCGCCTTGGCCGATATTCTTCGCCCCACTCTCCAGATAGGAGGTGACGATGTTCCAGCCGATCCGCCCCTTGGAGTGATGGTCCGCCGTCGCGAGGCGGCGGGCGAAGGTGTAGGGGTGCTCGAAGGAGGTGGAGGCGGTGATGCCGATGCCGAGATGCTCGGTGGCAAGCGCGATGGGGGCTGCAAGCTGAAGCGGATCATTCACCGGAAGCTGTGCGGCCTGGTGGATCGCATGGTAGTTTGAGCCCTTGTAGACATCGTAATAGCCGATGACGTCTGCGATGAAGATGCCGTCGAAAACGCCCCGCTCCAGCGTGCGGGCGAGGTCCTGCCAATAGTCCAGGTCCTTGTATTTCCAGGACTTGTCGCGCGGATGCGCCCAGAGGCCGGGGGACTGGTGGCCCACGCAGTTCATGTCGAAGGCGTTGAAGCGGATGTGGCGTGCCATGGGTCTCTCCAGCAAACGAGGATGCCTGAAGGCATCGACCGGGGCGAAGATAGCGCCTTCCTCATTCAAATACAGAAATTCTATCTTTTATATAGATTAATTTCTGGAATGGCTTTCCTGATTGCGGGCCGCCGCCCCGGAAAAGAGATCCATTCGATCTCGACGCCGTCGCAGTGCCGATAAAAAAGGCCGCAACCCCAGGGGGATTGCGACCAGGTGACCACCCCCACCACGAGGCTGGATTTCAGAGCGCGCCGTTCTTCGGCGGCGTGACGCCATTGAGGTGATAGTTGCCGACCACGTGATACTTCCAACGCACGGGATCATGCAGCGTATGGGTTCGGGCGTTGCGCCAGTGGCGCTCGAGATTGAGGCCACGCTTGGTGGAGGAGGTGCCTGCCAGCTCGAACAGCACATTGGTGGCGTCGATGGCGAGCTCGCTCGTCAGCACCTTGGCGGCGGCCACCGAAAGCGTCGCGGCGACAGCATTGTCCGCGGTGAGATTGACCTGCGCCTGATCGACCTTGCGCCCGGCCCGCTCTAGCGTCGCCTCGGCCGCCTCGACGCGGATGGCGAGTTCGCCGATGCGGGCGATGGTCAGCGGATCATCCGCCGCGCGCTCGACGCCGCTGTCAGTCCACGGTCGCGCCTTGTCGCGAACGTAGCCGATCGTCTCCTTAAGGGCCGCACGCGCAATGCCGAGATCGACGCCGGCATGAATGATCTGGCCGACGGAACCGATCGTGCCGGGGCGCTCGAAACCCTTCTGATGTGGCACGACGGCATCGGCCGGCACATAGACGTCGCGCAGGATCGTCGTGCCGCTGCCTGTCGTACGCTGGCCGAAACCATCCCAATCGTCGACGATCTCGATCCCCTCGGTGCCGCGCGGAACGAAGGACATGGTGAGGCGGTCCTGCGCGTCGAGCGCGAAGATCACCACCCAATGGGCAAAGAGCACGCCCGTCGAATAGAATTTTCGCCCATTGATGCGAAAACCCGCGCCGTCGGGCGCGATGCGGGTGTTGTAGTCACCCACCGTCTTCGTGCCGACCTCGGAAAGCGCGTTGCCGAAACGATCGCCGGCCAGTGCGCGGCCGAAATAGAAGCGCTTCTGAGCCTCACTGCCATCGTGGCGGAGCGCCTCGAGAATGTAGAAATGGTTCTGCGGAATCTGGCCAATCGAGCTGTCGGCCTCCGACAGGATCGCCGTGACCTCGGCGAGCACGGCGTTGGACACATCGATGCCGCCATAGTCCGCGGGAACGGTGATGGCGAGCAGGCCGGAGGCGGAAAGCCTGTCCAGCTCCTCATGCGGCAGCGCCCGCTCGTAATCCCGGCGGCTCGCGCCGCTCACGAACTCAGCGGCCAATGTACGGGCGACGGCCAGCGCCTCGTCCTCGCTGGCGATGCGGTGGGCGATGTCCTGGGGCTCTGCGAGCCTGATAACGCTGCTCATGAGAAATCCTTTCGAGTGGGCGGGATCAGACCCGATTGGCAGTCCTGCTATTGGTGGCGCCGACAGCATTCATGTATTCTACAAATTATATGGACTATCGGCCGGAGACAGGCAGAATTTTCCAAAGTTTGCGTCCATCGGGAAAGAATCGGCGCGGTCGATTGGCCCGCGCCGAGGGCGTCTCTTATGAAGAGGCGCGCGCGCGAAAAGCACCGGCGGGGTGATGGTCCGGCAACCGATCGCCGCCGCCGAACAGCCGGTTGCGCAAGCTTCCGTCGCCATAGGCCGTCTTGTAGCGGCCGCGCTCCTGCAGCACGGGCACCACAAGGTCGATGAAATCCTCGTAGCTTTCCGGCGTCACCGTGCGCGCCAGATTGAAGCCGTCCACCTCGCCCGCGTCGATCCACGTTTCCAGGGCGTCGGCAACCTGATGGGCATCGCCGACAACAAGTGGATAGCGCCCGCCAAGCGCCATGCCCGAAAGAATGGTTCGTTTGGTCCAGCCGCGTTCACGCGCGAGATCGACGGAGGTCTGCACGAAATTGCCCTTGCCGTAGGTGATCGGCTCGTCGAGGTCGTATTGCGAGAAATCGATCCCCGTGCCGGCCGAGAAATGGGCAAGCCCGGCTTCAGGGCTCGCATGGCGCACATAATCCTCGTATTTTTCCCGCGCCGCCTTTTCCGTTTGGTCCACGACGACGGTGATGCCGGCGAAGATGCGTACGTCCTCGGCCCGCCGTCCCGCTTCCACCGCGCCCTGCCGGATCGCGCGCGATGCCGTACGGGCGACCGTCGTATCGGGCGAGGAGATGAAGACGCATTCGGCATGGCGTGCGGCAAACTGCCGTCCGCGGCCGGATGTGCCGGCTTGGTAGAGGACGGGCGTGCGCTGGCGGGACGGTTCGGAGAGATGATAGCCCTCCGCCTTGAAATACCGGCCCTCGTGCCGGATCTTCCGCACCTTGGCCGGATCGGCATAGACGCGCGCGGCACGGTCGCGCCGCACGGCATCGTCGTCCCAGCTGCCTTCCCACAGCGCGTAGAGCAGGTCGAGGCATTCGTCCGCCCGGTCGTAGCGTGTGTCGTGCTCGCCAAGGGCCGCCTGACCCACGGCGCGCGCCGCACTGTCGAGATAGCCGGTCACGATGTTCCAGCCGATGCGGCCGTCCGTCAGGTGATCGAGTGTCGAGAGGCGCCGGGCGAAGATGTAGGGCTCTTCGGAATGCACATTGACGGTCACGCCGAAACTGAGCCCCTTTGTCACCGCCGCCATGGCCGAGACCAGCATCAGCGGATCGTTGACCGGAAGCTGGATGGATTCGCGCAGCGTCAAGTCGATGGACTGCCGATAGACGTCATAGACTCCGACGATATCGGCAAGGAACAGCCCGTCGAACAGGCCGCGCTCCAGCGTCGCGGCCAGCGACGTCCAGTAGTTCAGCTTGTTATAGTCGCTCGACCGGTCACGCGGATGGGTCCAGAGGCCGTGGTTGATGTGGCCGACGCAGTTCATGTTGAATGCGTTGAGCAGAATTTCCTTCGCCATGGACCGGGTCAGATCCAGGAATGCAGCGGCGGCTGCACACCGTTGAGGTAATATTGCCCGACCGCGTGGAACTTCCAGCGCACCGGATCATGCAGCGTGTGCGTGCGCGCATCGCGCCAGAAACGATCGAGATTGTGCACGCCGAGCGTCGAGCGCGTACCGGCAAGCTCGAACAGCTTGTTGGCGGCGGCCAGCGCCACTTCCGTCGTCAGCACCTTGGCCTCGGCAACCGCGATCTTCGCTTTGCCGATCGTCTCGTCATTGACGTCGGCAATCGTCGCGTCGAGCTCCCGGCCCGCGCGGTCCAGCAGCGCCTCGGCGGCGTGCAGACGGATCTTCAGGTCGCCGATGGCAGCGATCGTATAGGGATCGTCGCCGGCCCGGTCAGAGCCGCTGTCGATCCACGGGCGGGCATGGTTGCGCACGAGATCGATGGTCGCCTCGATGGCGCCGTGCGCGATGCCGGCATCGATCGCCGCATGGATGAGCTGGCTCTGCGGGCCGACCGCACTCTGGTTCTCATAAACGATATGGGCCGGCAGCACGCGGCTTGCGGGAATGGCGACGTCGTCAAGGATCACCGTGCCGCTCGCCGTGGTGCGCTGTCCGAAAGCCGACCAGTCGTTGACGACCTCCAGCCCCGCCGCATCGCGATCCGCGACGGCGACGACGACATGGCCCTCCTCGTCCAGTGCGACGATGGGCACGAGATGGGCGAAGAGCGCGCCCGTCGAATAGAATTTCTTGCCCGAGACTACGAAATGATCGCCCCTGCGGACAAGCTTCGTCTCGAAAGCCTCTACATTCTTGCCGCCGAATTCGGAGAAGGCGTTGCCAAGGCGTTTTCCGGAGAGCACCGCACCAAAGAGCTCGCGCTTCTGCGCCTCGCTGCCCGTCTGCCTGATAACGTCGATGATTTCAAAACTGTTCTGGGCGATCTGCGTCAACGAGGGATCGCCGGCAGCCAGCGTCGCGAAGACCCTTGCCAGCGTGACCTGCGAGACGGCGGCGCCGCCATAGTCCTTGGGAATAGTGATGCCCCAAAGCCCGCTCTGCGAATAAAGATCGACCTCGCGGAACGGCAGCCGCCTTTCGCGGTCGCGCTCCTTCGCCTCGGCGGCAAAGAGCGGCCGCAGCTGCTCGGCAACGGCAATCGCCTCCGCATCGTCGCGGATGACATGGGCAGGCGCTACCGGCGGATTGGGCAGCCAGCCCGGTTCGCCCGGCTCTGTATAGCGAGGAAGACGGGTTGCGGTCGCAGTGGTCGAGGTCATGGGAATGCTGCCATCATAACGGAAAGAAAGACCGGGCTGCGACAGGCGCAGCCCGGCGGCGAAAGGCGGATATCAGAAGGCGGCGACCACCTGTCCCTTGTAGCGCTCCTCAATGAACTTCCGCGTCTCGTCACTGTTGAGCACCTTGGCGAGCTTGGCGATGCGCGGATCGTCCTTGGTCTCCGGGCGCGTCACGAGATATTCGCTCCAGACATTGTAGCCGTCCTGACCGCGGTCGATCAGCAGCGCCTTTTCGATGTCGAGCTTCGCCTCGAACACATAGTTGCCGTTGAGCGCGGCCAGATCGGCTTCGCCCAGCGCCCGCGGCAGGAGGGCGGATTCAAGTTCGACGATCTTCAGGTTCTTCGGGTTCTCGACGACGTCCTTGATGGTCGGCAACTTGTCTTCCGGCGAGGTCAGTTCCGGCTTGCCGGAGACCTTGATCAGGCCGAGCTTCTGAAGCAGCAGCAGGCCGCGCCCGCCATTGACCGGATCGTTCGGGATCGCGACGGTCGCGCCGTCCTCAAGCTTGTCGATCGCATCGATCTTCGTCGAATAGGCGACGAAGGGTTCGATATGCACGGGCACGATCGGCACGAGTGCCGTGCCCCGCTCCTTGTTGTAGTCGTTCAGGAACGGCCTGTACTGGTAGTAATTGGCGTCGAGTTCGCCGGAGACCAGCTGGGCATTCGGCTGGATGTAATCCGTGAAGACGCGGATATCGAGATCGAGGCCGTCCTTGGCGAGGATCGGCTTCACGAATTCGAGGATTTCGGCATGCGGAATGGCGGTGGCGCCGATGACGAGCGTGTCGTTCGCCTTGGCCGTGCCGAAGGCGGCAAGCGCGAGACCGGCCGCAAGGGTGATGGATTTCAGGATGCGCATGGGATGCTCCGAGCGTTGGTTATTTGCGGGAAAAGTGGGTGACGAGGCGGTTGCCACTCGCCTGGATGAGCTGGACGAAGACGATGAGGATCGCCACGCAGACCAGCATGATTTCGGTCTGGAACCGGTGGTAGCCGTAGCGGATCGCCAGATCCCCGAGACCGCCGCCGCCGATGGCGCCTGACATGGCCGTGTAGTCGACAAGCACGATCGCCGTGACGGTGATCGCGGCCAGCAGGCTCGGCAGCGCCTCGGGCAGCACAGCGCGGAAAATAGTCTGTGTGGTGGAAGCACCCATGGCGAGGCTCGCCTCGATAATGCCGCGATCCACCTCGCGCAACGCCGTCTCGACCAGCCGGGCGAAGAAGGGCGCCGTGCCGACGACGAGCGGGAAGATGACGCCGCGAATGCCGAGCGACGTGCCCGTCACGATGACCGTCACCGGCATCAGCACGATGAGCAGGATGATGAAGGGCACCGAGCGAATGATGCTCAGCACGAAGGACAGGCTGCCATAGGCGACCGGCGCCTGGAACAGCTGTTGCCGCCCCGTCAGGAAGAGCAGGATGCCGAGTGGCAGGCCGAGGAGCACGGTGAGCAGCAGCGCGCCACCGACCATGGCAAGCGTCTGGGCAAAGGCGGCACCGATGTCGCCCCAATAGAGATTGTCAAACGACATGGCGCGCCCTTTCCTCGATTTCGGGCACCGGCGCCCCGCCCTGCAATTCCACATCGACGCCGCTGGCGCGCAGCCCGGCAATGGCGCCAGCCACGTCTCGTCCACTGAGCGAGACGATGAACTGCGCATAGGGCGTCTCTCGGATATGGCCGACGCGACCGGCGAGGATTGCGTAGTCGATCAGGTTTTCACGCGCGATGCGGCCGAGGATCGGCTTGTGCGCGGACGGCCCCGTGAAGGTGAGGCGCACCGCCCGACCGGCGAGATCGGAAGCGGCGACGGCATCGAGCGAACCGCCGTCCGGCTCCGCCTCGCGCACCAGCCGCAACGTTGCGGCGTGGCGCGGATGCAGGAAGACGTCGGTCACCACCCCCGTCTCCACGACGCGGCCGCGATCCAGCACGGCGACGCGGTCGCAAGCGCGGCGGATCACATCCATCTCGTGGGTGATGAGCACGATGGTGACGCCGAGATCGCGATTGATCTGGCGCAGCAGATCGAGCACGGCACCCGTCGTCTGCGGATCGAGCGCGCTCGTCGCCTCGTCGCAGAGCAGGACCTGCGGCTCGCAGGCAAGAGCGCGCGCAATGCCGACGCGCTGCTTCTGCCCGCCCGAAAGCTGGCGCGGATATTTCTGCGCATGTTCGGACAGGCCGACGCGATCGAGCAGTGCTGCCACCCGTTCGGCGATCTCGGCCTTGCCGTACTGGCCAGTGAGTTCAAGCGGATAGGCGACATTGCCGGCAACGGTGCGGGCGCTCAAGAGGTTGAAATGCTGGAACACCATGCCGATCGTCCGGCGTAGATCGCGCAGGCGCTGGCCCTTGGCATCCGTCACCCGCTCGCCGGCCACGAAGACCTCGCCGCCGGTGGGGCGTTCGAGCAGGTTGATCAGCCGCACCAGCGTCGACTTGCCGGCGCCGGAAGAACCGATGATACCGAAGATCTCGCCCTTGGCGATGGTAAGGTCGATGCCGTCGAGCGCGGCGACCGCGCCCTCCTTGCCGGCAAAACTCTTGGTGATGTTTTCGAGCCGGATCATCGTGCTCAGCCCGCACTCGCGCCGATGCGCCACTGATAGGGCGGCGGCGTGCCGTTGACGGCGAAGTCGCCGATGATGCGGTGCTTGTAGATGCGCGGATTGTGCGAAGCGAGCGTGCGGGCATTGCGCCAGTGGCGATCGAGACCGGCGGGCTTCTTGGTTGCGGATGCGCCGAGCGCGTCGAACAGCAGGGTCGAGGCCTCCAGGATCAGGTCGGACACGACCGTCTGGGCCTGCGCGGCTTCCAGCTCGGCAACCGCATTCGCCTTTTCCTCGGCGTCAGCATCGTCGACAAAATGGGCGTCGAAGGCCCTTTGCAAGCTCGCCGCCGCCTGAAGGGTGATGGCACCCGCCGCATAAGCGGCGGCGCGGATGCGCCCGACCACCTGCAACACCTGCGGGTCCTCGCTGGAGCGCGGGGCGGCGGCATGGGTATAGGTGCGGCGGCGTTCCGCAACGGCCTTCGCGACATCGGCGGTGATCGCCCGGCCGATGCCGGCAAGCGTGGCGAGATGCACAAGCTGATAGAAGGCGGCGGAATAGCGGAAGCGCTCGTCGTCGATCACGATGTCCTGCGGCTCGACCACGACGTCGCGGAAGGTCGTCGTGCCGCTCGCCGTCAGGGTCTGGCCGAAGCCATCCCAGTCGTCGACGACATCGACACCTTCGGCATGGCGGCGCACCGAGACCGAAATGCCCTCGCCGTCCGCATTCGACGCTCCGACATCGATCCAGTCGGCGAAGAGCGAGCCGGTCGTATAATATTTCGCGCCGTTGAGGACGAGCCTGCCGTCCTTCTCCGCGACATTGGTGGAGAAGCGGTCAAGCGCTGCTCCCGTTCCGATCTCGCTCCAGGCATTGCCGGTGATCTCGCCGCCGCCGATGCGGTCGAGCCAGAGGCCGCGACGCTCCGGATCCCTGGTGTTGAGGATATCCTCGGTAAAGCCGAAATGGCCGCGCAGTGCCTGCGTGATATTGGAATCGGCCGCCGAGAGCTCGATCAGCAGGTTGAAGAACTGCGGCAGGCTGGCACCCTTGCCACCCGCCGCCACCGGCAGGCGCACCGCGCCGAAACCGGCCTCCTTGAGGCGGCGGATCGCCTCGTGCGGCAGGCCGCGATTGAGGTCGCGTTCGGTGGCACTTGCCGCGATCTCGGCAAAAATCGGCCGGAACGGCGCGGCCAGTGCTTCATATCCCTCACCGGGGCCAGCACCCCAGGCGTTTTCGATCTGCGTCATGCTACCCTGCTTCTGGCTGCCGTGCCCGGAGCAAACCGGTCACGCTTGGAATTGCCATGAAAGTAGCGGTCGCATTACTAAAATACAGAAATTCTATCTTTTATATGTATTTTAAAGTGGAATGGCGTTTCTTTTTGGAGGCCTGAGGAACGGGACAGGCTCTTGCATAACGAAAAACCCCGGCGCGAGGAGGCACGCCGGGGTCTGGGCCAGTCAGAACGAGGCCTGGCGTCAGGCCAAGGCGATGGCCCGTTCCAGGTCGGCGATCAGATCGTCGGGATGTTCGAGGCCAATGGAAAGGCGCACATAGCCGGGCGTTACCCCGGTCGCGCGCTGGTCTTCCAGCGAAAGCTGCGAATGGGTGGTCGTCGAGGGATGGATCGCCAGCGAGCGGGCATCGCCGATATTGGCGAGATGATAGAAGAGCTGCAGGCTGTCGATGAAGCGACGGCCGGCCTCGCGCCCGCCCTTCAACTCGAAGCCGATAAGCGCGCCGAAATAGCCCGGCTTGAAATACTTGTCCGCCCGCGCCTTGGCCGTCCCCTCCTGGAACTTCGGGAAGATCACCCGCTCGACCTTGGCATGGCCCTTCAGGAATTCGGCAACCTTCACCGCATTCTCGTTGTGCTGGCGCAGGCGCAGCGGCAGGGTTTCGAGGCCCTGGATGAACTGGAAGGCATTTTGCGGGCTGATCGCCGCACCGAGGTCGCGCAGCAACACGGCGCGGGCACGCAGGATATAGGGATGGAAGCCGATGGCCTCGGCCTTCTCGATCCAGGTCTTGCCCTGATAACTCGTATCAGGCTCCGTCAGGTTCGGCTGGCGGGCCGGGTTCTCCGTCCAGGGGAAGCTGCCGCTGTCGATGATCGCGCCGCCGATCGAAGTGCCGTGGCCGCCGATATATTTCGTCGTGGAATAGACGACGACGGCGGCGCCATGCTCCAGAGGGCGGATGACCAGCGGAGCGGCGGTGTTGTCGACGATCAGCGGAATGCCGTGCCGGCGACCGATGGCAGCCACCTCGGCGATCGGGAAGACCTCCAGCTTCGGGTTCGGCAGGGATTCGGCATAGTAGGCGCGCGTGCGATCGTCCGTCGCCTTTTCGAAGGCTTCCGGGTCGCTCGCATCGACGAAGCGAGTCTCGATGCCGAAGCTTTTCAGCGTCGCGGCAAAGAGTGCCCAGGTGCCGCCATAGAGGCCGGCGGCGCTGACGATATTGTCGCCAGCGCGCGCGACGTTGAGGATTGCGAAGGCCGAGGCAGCCTGGCCGGAGGAGAGCGCAAGCGCCGCTGCACCACCCTCAAGCTCGGCGAGACGCTGCTCGAAGGCATCCTGCGTGGGGTTGGAAACGCGGGTGTAGAGATGACCGGGGGCCTCCAGCGCGAAGAGCTTGTCGGCACCGTCGGTGCCGGGCAGCTGGAACGAGCTCGTCTGGTAGATCGGCACGGCGACGGCACCGGTCGTGGGATCATAGCGGAAGCTGCCGCCATGCAGCGCGATGGTTTCGGGATGGCGGCTCTTGAAGGTCGCGGTCCCCGCGGGAACCTGCACGATATCCTGCTCGGCAACCTCGGGGGCTTGATGGATCGTCATGACACTTCTCCTTGGATAAGGCGCTTTCAGGCGCGCGCGGGACGGGCTGACAGAAGGACGCCGGCGACGAGGATGGCCGCTGCGGCCCAGAAGGCTTCCGGCGCATACCACCGGATGCCGTAGAGGTGATCATTGGTGCAAAGCGCCTGGGCGAGCGCGCAGAGATCGGACGCGCCGGCAATGCAGGTCACGGCCTGCCGGACGGTGAGATAATCCGCCTCGACGACCTTGCTGAAGATCAGCCACCACCAGCCGAGCGACAGCAAAGCAAGGCCACCGCCGGCCGCTGCAACAGCGTGATAAGAAAGGCGCGCGCTAGACGTCATGGGAGATCCCCAGCTTTTCGAGCAGCTGGCTGCGCAGCGCCACCAGCGTGGCATCGTCGCGCCGCCGCGGATGCGGCCGGTCGACCCGGATTTCGGCGACGATCGAGGCCGGTCGGTCGGACAGCACGATGACGCGGTCGGCGAGCAGCAGCGCCTCCTCCACGTCATGCGTGACGAGAAGCGCGGTGAAGCCGGCGCTCTTCCAGAGGTCGAGCAATTCGTTCTGCATGCGCAGGCGGGTCAGAGAGTCGAGCTTGCCGAAGGGTTCGTCGAGCAAAAGCAGCTTCGGGTCGTTGACCAGCGCACGGGCCAGTGCGGCGCGCTGCGCCATGCCGCCCGAGAGCTGGTGCGGGTAGAAATCCGCAAAACCTTCGAGCTTGACCAGCTTCAGCACCTCGTCGATGCGGTAGCCCTTCGTGTCGAGCAGGCGGCGGGCTTCGAGGCCTATAGCGATGTTGTCGCGCACCGTGCGCCAGGGAAACAGCGTCGCATCCTGAAAGACGAGGATGCGATCGGGGTTCGGCGCGGTAATGGGGCGTCCATCCTCCAGCACCTTGCCGACCGTTGCCGTTTCAAGGCCGGCCGCCAGACGCAGCAGTGTGGACTTGCCGCACCCGGACGGCCCAAGCAGGGCGACGAATTCACCCGGTGCGATGGTCAGGCTGACGTTGTCGAGAACCTGCAAATCCTTGCCGTCGACGTCGTAGCGGTGGGAAACACCCTCCACATCGAGCGCGATGCTTTCGATGGGATTGGCTTCTGCGAGAGCGAGCGCCATCAGAGGATCCCCTTCTGCCAGCCGAGCAGGCGGTCACGCGCCACGAAAAGCAGGCGCACGAGCCCGGCGCAGATCAGCGCCATGATGATCAGGGCGGCATAGACATTGGCATAGGCCGAATAGGCCGTATTGAACTGGAGGTACCAGCCGAGGCCAAATTTGGCGCCGAGCATTTCGGCAACCACCAGCACGGCGAAGGAATAGTAGAGCCCCATGAAGAGGCCGACGAAGACATTCGGCAGTGAGGCCGGAATCGCCACCTTGAAGATCAGGAAGCGGTTGTCGGCGCCGAGCGTCCGGGCGACGTCGTAGAAGGAGCGGTTGACCTGGCTGACGCCGGCCGCCGTGAGGATCGCCACCGGAATGCCCGACGCGAGCGCCACGAGGAAGATCGAGGCGTGGAAGGTCGAGGGAAAGATGAAGAAGGTGCAGGGGATCCAAGCGCTGGCCGGCACCGGGCCGATCAGTTTGAGAAGCGGCATGCCCCAATAGGCAAAACGCTTCGACCAGCCGAGCGCCACGCCACCGGCAAAGCCGACGAGAATGCCCGAGAAGAAGCCGAGACCCCAGAGCCGCCCGGTATAGGCGATGCAGATCAACAGCCTGTCCCAGTCCGTCACATAGACATGCAGCAGGCCCTGCGGCGGCGAGAAGAACGGTTTTGGAAGCCAGCCGAGCTTGGCCGTCAGCACTTCCCAGACGGCAAGCCAAAGGCCGAGCACGATGAACCACGGCCCATAGTGGACGAGCGTTCGGCCGACGCTGCCGAGCCTGTGCACCGTCACCGACAGCGCGAGGAAAATCCCCGCGCCGACGAGTGCGGCGGCGGCGAAAAGCTCCGTCGCGCCCCAGGTGATAACATCGGGCAGACCATAGGTCAGCACCGCGGTGAGAGCCCACGTGCCGGCCGCGAAAAGCCCGTTACGCCAGATGCCCGTGAAAGGCAGGGTTAGCGATCGCCGCCCTGCACTCTCGAATGTATCCTCAACCGCAGCGCTCATGGCATCACGCGAAGATGTCGATGGTGATGCGGTTGGCAATCTCGGCCGGATCGGTGCCCGCATCGATGACGCCGGTGAGCTTCAGGTCCTCGTAACCGATCTGCACTTCCTTGAGCAGGTCCTTGCCGAACCAGTGGTCGTGATAAGTGAAGGCGGCGAGCACTTCCGTCAGGTCTTCGAGCGATAGGCCGGGCTTCAGCGTGTCGAAATACCACTTGGCGACTTCGTCTGGGTGTTTTGCCGTATACTGGTGGATTTCCAGATTGGCGGCGGCGACGCGCTTGATGGCATCCTTGTTGGCTTCATAATAGTCGCCGTTGACGCCGAGCACGCAGCAGACGCGGTCCTTGAACGTGCCGGTCTGCGTATCGGCGACACGGCGGAAACCGTGTTTCTTCTCGTAGGAATAGGCCCAGGGGTCCATATGCGCGACGGCATCCGCCTCGCCCTTCAGCACGCCCTCGGCGACGAGATCGAAGGGGAAGACCTTCCAGGTGACGTCGGTTTCCGGGTTGAGGCCGGCCTTGGCGAGCGCGACCGAGAAGGCGACGCGCGACGGCGACATGACGTCGAAGGTGCCGATCGTCTTGCCCTTGAGATCGGTCAGTGTCTTGATGTCGGAATCCGGCTGGACGAGGATGCTCTGGCAGCCGCCATGCGAGCCGGCGAACAGGCGCACATCAAAACCCTGCTCGATCGGCTTCAGCCAATCGTAGAGCAGGCCCGGACCGGCCTCGGCCTTGCGGGTGGCAAGCGCCTGGATGAGCGTCTGGCCGCTGGCGCCCTGATAGAATAGCTCCACATCGAGGCCATGCTTGGCATAGATGCCCTTGGACAGGCCGAATCCGACGGGCGAATGGCAGGCGGCCACCTCGGTCCATTCCAGCTTGATCGGAATGAGATTGCCGGCAATGGCATAACGCGTCGAGCGCGCGCCGATTACGCCGGCACCGGCGGCCACGGCCGTCACACCCGCCGCCTTGATGAGGCTGCGGCGCGAAAGGCCCTTGGAGAGAATGGATTCGGGTTGCTGGCTCATCTGTTGTCCCCTGACAGGTTGATGCGGACAGCCTAGCGACATTGATAATAGTTTATAGATTTTATGGATTATTATGCGCAGGCAAAAAGGAATATTCTTTCACCAGGCGCTGATGGCTTGGATTGGCATCCTCACGCAGCCATGTGACCTCTGCGCAGCCTGCCACATGGCGGAAGCGCGCCAACGTTAACCGGCCAAAACCGCTGAACCATACTGTCGCAAAAGGAGATGGCATGATCACAGGCTCTCGGTGCCGGGCAGCATGAGCCCTTGTCGAATACAGCCGGGAGCGCCTTGCGATGGCGTCCGGCGTTGCCGTTGAAACGATCGAAAGCTTTGAGCGCAAGCTCGGCAAGCCCGATGAAACCAGCATTAGTGCATTGCAGTCTTCACTCGAGTTGGCCGGAGCCGTTTTCCTGCCGGATGGCGATTATGGTGGCGCCGGCGTGCGCTTGAAATTCAACAGTTCCGAAACCCGCCGCATCGCGACATTGGAAGGCGAAGGTGGGCTGTGGCCCCTGATGACGTCCCGTGAGCGCTTCCAATAGGTCTCGCGAATCCAGCGAAGGTTTGAGCATTCCTCGCGCGCAACCTCTCCAGCCTGCGCGCTAGCGGTGTTCCTTCCGCTACCATCGCCCCGATCGATCCAGAATTGCCTCAGCGAGAAGCAATTTGCTTCAGAAATGCGCAACTTTGGATGCCCATTTCTTAATTACACTAATTTTATAGATAATATCATTATATCTTCTCTCGCTTGGCGAAGCGTCCCGGCGGCGGAAGCTCGGTTATTTTTGAAAATGGGGACATTTCAATATGATAGCACAAAAAACCTTCCGGCGGGTGATCCAGGCGGCCGCGGCCGCCGCCTTCCTTGCCACGACCATGCTCTCCGGTCTCGCCCATGCCGGCCCGACGCTCGACAAGATCAACCAGCGCGGCGCGATCAAGGTCGGCGTCGGCACCACGCCGGGCTTCTTCGCGCCTGATGGCGACGGCAAGTGGAAGGGCTTCTTCGTCGATTACGGCCGCGCGCTGTCGATCGCCGTCTTCGGTTCACCCGACAAGGTGGAGTTCACCTCCTCCTCGCCGCAGCAGCGTCTGCCTGCCCTCCAGAGCGGCGAATTCGACATCCTGCTCTCCGGCGTGACCGTCACCGCCACCCGTGCCTTCAAGCTCGGTTTCCACTTCGGCCCGACGGTCTTCTATGACGGCCAGGGCATTCTCGTGCGCAAGGATCTCGGCGTGACCAAGGCCGCCGATCTCGACGGCGCGACCATCGGCGCGCAGAGCGGCACAACGGGCGAACTGAACGTCGCCGACTTCTTCCGCAAGACCGGCAAGACCTTCACGCCCGTCACCATCGAGGACACCGGACAGTTCATCGATGCGCTGGAATCGGGCCGCGTCGACGCGATCACGCAGGATTCGTCTGATCTCGTCGGCAAGCGCACCCAGCTGAAGAAGCCGGACGATTACGTGCTGCTTCCCGAGCGCCTCTCCAAGGAACCGCTCGCACCGGCAATCGCCGGCGGCGACGACCGGTGGCTGGAGCTCGTCAACTGGACGGTGAACGCTACTATCCAGGCCGAGGAATGGGGCATCACCTCGGCGAATGTCGATCAGTTCCTGGAATCGGAAGATCCGGCCATCCAGCGCTTCCTCGGCGTCGATCCATCCTTCGCCAAGGATATCGGGCTGGATCCGAAATGGGCCTACAACATCATCAAGACCGTCGGCAATTACGGCGAAATCTATGACCGCAACCTCAAGCCGCTCGGCTGGGATCGCGGCTATAACAGCCTGTGGACCAACGGCGGCCTGCTCTACTCGCCGCCGTTCCGTTGATGTCTGACAGACGCGTGTTCCGCACCGCCATCGTGCCGGGTCCCCCACGACCCGACACGTTTGGCAAGATCCGCGCCTGGTGGGGCGGCTGGCCGATCGGCCAGCTTGCCTTCCTGGCGGCACTTGCGTTTCTTGGCTGGCTGTTCGTCTCGAACGTGCTCGGAACGATGGCGCGCGTCGGCATTCTGCCCGGCTTCGGCTTCCTCTCCAGTTCCGCCAATTTCGAGATCGGCGAAAGCGCTATCGCCTTTCGCGCGGGCGATACCTATCTGAGGGCCATCACCGCCGGCCTCATCAACACGCTCAAGGTCTCGCTGCTCGGCTGTGTGCTCGCCACCATCCTCGGCGTCGTCATCGGCGTTGCCGGCCTCTCACGCAATCTGCTGCTGTCAGGCCTCGTGCGCTGGTTCATCGAGATCACGCGCAACACGCCGCTGCTGTTGCAGCTTTTCTTCTGGATGGCGCTCGCCAAGGCGCTGCCCGCGCCACGCCAGGCGCCTGCACTGTTCGACGCAATTTTCCTCACCAATCGCGGCGTCTTTATCCCGTCCCTTTCGCTCGAAGGCGCGCCCTTCGGTATCCTCGCGGTTTTTGCGCTGGCCGGCGCTCTTGGCGGGGCGCTCCTTCTCGCACTGCGGCTCTCAGGCCGGCTGACGCGCGGAACCGGTATCGCAGCCGTCGTCCTGCCCATCGCCGCGATCCTCATCCTGCTCGCGTTCTCCGGTGCCCGGCCCGTTGCGCAGGTGCCGGCCCTGGCCGGCTTCAACATCCGCGGCGGGCTCAATCTCTCGCCGGAATTCGCCGCCCTTCTCACCGGCCTCGTCGTGAAATTCTCCGCCCTCATCGCCGAGATCGTGCGCGCCGGTATCCAGTCGGTCGGCGCGGGCCAGTGGGAGGCCGCCCGTGCGCTCGGCCTGCATGACGGCCAGATCATCCGGCTCGTCGTGCTGCCGCAGGCGTTGCGCGTCATCACGCCGCTGACGACATCGAGCTATCTCGACCTCACCAAGGATTCGAGCCTGGCCGTCGCCATCGGCTTTCCCGATCTCGTCAGCATCATCAACACCACCGCCAACACGACCGGCCAGTCGATGGAAGCCCTGATCATCCTGATCGGCGCCTTCCTCACCATCAACCTCGCGCTCTCCGCTCTCATGAACGTCTACAACAACCGCGTCGCGCTGCGAGGCTCGAGCCGATGACGATAGCCTCCCCCCGCCTTGTCCAGACCCTGCGCACCGGCCTGTTCGGTACGCGCGCCAACACGCTGATCACGGTGGCAACACTGCTACTGCTGTCGCAGATCCTGCCGCCGCTGTTTCGCTGGGCGGTGCTCGACGCCACTTTCGTGGGCGATGCGACGGCCTGCACCCGCGAAGGCGCCTGCTGGGCCTTCGTGACGGCGAAGCTGCGCTTCATCCTCTTCGCCTTCTATCCGACCGAGCTTATCTGGCGGCCGGCGCTGGTCATCCTGCTTCTCGCCGCGATCCTCACGGCAAGCGCGTTGCCGCGGTTCTGGGGGCGCCCCCTGCTCGTCGCATGGCCAATAACCATTCTGGCCTGCTGGCTTCTGATGCAGGGCACGTTCACATCGACGCCCATCGCCTCGAACCAGTGGGGCGGCCTGCCGATGACGCTCTTCGTCTGGGCCGTGTGCTTTGCCGCCGCAACACCGATCGCCATGCTGCTGGCGCTGGCCCGCCGCTCGACGCTCGGCGGCATCAGGACCTTCTCCGTGCTTTATATCGAGCTGATGCGCGGAACGCCGATGGTCGGCATTCTCTACGTCGCCATGCTTATCCTGCCGATGGCCCTGCCGGACGCGCTTTCCCTCGACAAGATGCTGCGCGCCATCGTGATGATCACGCTGTTCTGGGCGGCCTATATCGCGGAGGTCATCCGCGCCGGTCTGCAAGCCATTCCCACAGGCCAGCGCGAGGCGGCCACCGCGCTCGGCCTCGGCTACTGGCGCACGCAACGGCTCGTCATCCTGCCGCAGGCATTCCGCATCGTCATTCCCGGCATGGTCAATCTTGCGATTGGCTTCTTGCTCGCCACATCGCTGCTGGCGGTCATCGGCATCTTTGACCTGCTCAACGCCGCCCGCGCCTCGGCCGCCGATCCACAATGGCTGGGCTTTTACAACGAGGCCTATCTGGTTGTGGCGATCCTCTACTTCGTCATCTGCTTCGGCGCTTCACGCTACAGCCGTTGGCTGGAGAAGCGGCTCGCATCCGGCGGAAAACATTCGTGATCGGGTTGCCCAAAGAACGCCGCTGGCGATGAAAAATTCCAACAAGTGCCATAGGACGGAATATAATTTCTTACTGAAACTATAGAATTTATTATTCTGCGCGTGACTGGACAGGCGAAGCCCTGCCCTCCGATCGACAGACCGCACAGGCAGGATGGCCTTCATGACACAGACCGACAAGCCCCTCGATTTCCTCTGGTTCATTCCAAGCTCCGGCGACGGCTCCTATCTCGGTTCCGACGATCTCGCCCGTCCAGCCGATCCGGGCTATTTCCGCGAAATCGCCGTGGCCGTCGACCGCCTCGGTTATTCCGGCGTGCTCATCCCCGTGGGTGCTGCCTGCGAGGAATCCTTCGTGCTGGCCGCGGATCTCGCCGCGCGCACCGAGCGCCTGAAATTCCTCGTCGCGATCCGCCCCGGGACCGCCACGCCCGCCTATTACGCCCGTCTCGCCTCGACGCTCGACCGGGTCTCGAACGGCCGCCTGCTGCTCAACATCGTCGTGGGCGGCAGCGCGCAGGAACTGGCCGGCGACGGCATCTTCCTGCCGCATGACGAGCGTTACGACCATGCTTCCGAATTCTTCCAGGTCTTCAACGAGCTGATCGAGACCGGCCATTCGACGCTCGACGGCAAATATATCAAGGCGATCGGCGCCAAGCTCGGTCTGCCGCCGGTGCAGCAGCCGCGCCCGCCGATCTATTTCGGCGGCTCCTCGGATGCGGCGATCGATTTTGCCGGCGGCCTCGTCGACAAATACCTGACCTGGGGCGAGCCGCCGGCACAGGTCGCCGAAAAAGTCGCCCATGCCCGCAAGGCCGCCGCCGCCAAGGGCCGCGAAGCCTCCTTCGGCATCCGCCTGCATTTCATCGTGCGCGAAACGGACGACGAGGCGTGGGACGCCGCCGACCGCCTGATCTCGAAACTGTCCGACGAAGCTATCGCCTCCGCGCAGGACGTCCTGACGAAGAATTCCGATTCCGTCGGCCAGGCGCGCATGGTGGCCTTGCACAACGGCCGGCGCGACAAGCTGGAAGTCTCACCGAACCTCTGGGCCGGCATCGGCCTCGTACGCTCGGGCGCCGGCACGGCCCTCGTCGGCTCGCCACAGACCGTCGCTGCGCGCCTTCGCGAGTACCAGGCGCTCGGTATCGATACGGTCATCGCCTCGGGCTATCCGCATCTCGAGGAGGCCTACCGCGTCTCCGAACTGCTGTTCCCCGAGCTTGGCCTGCCCGGCCCGCGCAACCAGCTGCGCTCGTCCTTCGGCGACCACCAGGTCTTCGGCGGCGGCGGCCATGGCGGCAACGTCAAGCTGACATCCGCGTCCTAGGCGAAGTCCAGCTTCTATCCCTTCGATCATGGCCGGCAGCCGCGAGAGCGGTGCCGGCCTGGCCGTATCTACCACGGGCAAACAGACGCCGGATCCGCTCAGATGATATATTCCGGCTCGCTCAAGGTCTGGTCCATCGTAACGCCGGGCAAGGCTGAATGCGGCTTTCCCACCGGCCTGGCCGGAACACCGACGACGGACGTATAGGGCGCGACCGGAAGGACGACGACGCTGCCGGCCCCGATCTTGGCGCCGATGCCCACCTCGATATTCCCAAGGATCTTTGCGCCCGCGCCGATCAAGACGCCGCGCCGTACCTTCGGATGGCGGTCGCCGGTCTCCTTGCCCGTTCCGCCCAGCGTCACGTTCTGGAGGATGGAGACGTCATCCTCCACGACGGCGGTTTCGCCGATCACGAGGCCGCTGCCGTGATCGAGCATGATGCCGCGCCCCATCGAAGCGGCGGGGTGGATGTCGATTGCGAAGGTTTCCGAAATCCGGCTCTGGATATGGCGGGCAAGGTGGCGGCGGCCCGTCATCCAGAGCCAATGACCCACGCGATAGGCCTGCAACGCGGAAAACCCCTTGAAGTAGAGAAACGGCGTCAGCACCTCGCTGTTGCTCGGATCGCGGTCCTTCACCGCCTGAAGATCGGCCGCCGCCGCCCCGAGTAGACCCGGCCTGTCCAGATAGGCGCTATAGATCAGCGCCAGCAGCTCGTCGCGGTCGACATCATGGTCGGCAAGCTTGATCGCGAGACGATGGGAGAGCGCATGGCCCAGACTTGCATGCATCAGGACGGACGACTTCATCGCCCGCGCCAGCGCTTCGTCCCGCTGCGCTGCTGCCGCCGCTTCCGTCCTGAGAGCCTCCCACAGCGCGGTGACCGCACCGCGGGCGGCGTCCTCAACCGGGAGGAGAACCACATTGCTTTCGTGTCCGGGCATGGCACGTCCTCCTCCGCGGAAATGGAATAACCGCCGCTTGCGGGGCGGGAATCCGTCGTCAGGCCTTGGCCGGCTTTTCGATGAGATGCAGCAGGTCCGGATGATGTTTTGCCGCGACATCCGGATGGGAGCGCAGGCGGCTCTTCAGATGATTGACGCCGACCTCGCGGAAGATCGGGTTGAGCGGATCGACCGTCACACCACGCTCGCCGCGCTTGAGCTCGTCCGGCAAGGGGATGACAGGGATGGTCGCGTCGTAACGCGCGCCGAGGAAGAAGGCGACGGAGAAGCGCTCCGTGCCGGCGGGAGGGGTGACGACATCGTGCACGTCCGCGCGCACGAAACCGTTGGTCGCAAGCTCAAGCAATTCGCCGCTATTGATGATGAATGTGCCTGGCACCGGCGGCGCCTCGATCCACACGCCCTCTTCGGTGCGGATGCGCAGGCCGGGCGTCGTGTCCTGCAGGAGCACCGTGACGAAGCCTCCGTCCTTGTGTGCACCCACCCCCTGGTCACTGCCGGCAGCCTCGCGGCCGGGATAGCGAATGATTTTCAGCAACTGCGAGGGCGAGGGTTCATAGATCTCGGCGAACGCGTTTTCCGGTTGGCCGAGCGACAGCGCAATGGCCTTAAGCACATCGATGCCGATGCGCGTGACTTCGGCCTGATAGCGCAAAAGCAGCGGCTTCAGCTCCGGCAGGGCCTCCGGCCACTGGTTCGGTCCATAGAGGCGGTTCCACGGCGTTTCCGGGCTGGCCTCGACCGCTGCGCCCTCCGTATTGATGTCGAGCTGCTCGCGCCAGTCCTGCTCGCCGCGGGTCCGTTCGTAGCCCGCCCGGTTGTAACCGCGGAAATGCGGCGACTTGACCATTTCGATCGACAGCTTGTCCGCCTCCGGCAGGGCAAAGAACCGCTTCGAGGCGGCAATCACGTCGTCAATCAGGCTCTGCGGCACACCATGGCCGGTGAGATAGAAAAAGCCGTGATCATGCAGCACCCGGGTCAGTTCCCGGATGAAGCCCGCACGCTCGTCCGCACTGCCATAGAAGCGGGAAAAGTCGATGGTCGGCAGATGGACCGGTTTTGTATGGATGGTCATGGATACTCCTCAATAAACGATGGGGCCGGTCGCGTGCAGCAAACGACACAGGCAGGCGAAAATTTCTGGCGACGCCCGATCACCCCGCCGAAGCCGGAGGCGGGCGCGCCACCGAGACGCGGCAAAACAAGAGGGGTAACCAGAGCCGCAGGGAAAATGCGACGTGAGATATTCATGGCACTCTCTGAAAACAAGTCACCCACATAATCCATGGATTTACCTTGTTTTCGAGGTCTCCTGTTCCAAGCCTACCCTGCCGTTTTAGTTTTTTCTCCTACGCAAGCGGCGCTAAGAGCACGATACGGCAACGAACGTGCAGCCAGATTAAGCCACAGCGCGGGACGACTCTGCTTGTACATGCACTGATAGCGAGCCATGGCGTAACCTCGTGAGACAACTTTATTTGCCTGGCTCGACACGGGTACGCCGGAGAGCCTCCCAGAAACAGGTGCCATCTACCTCGGCAGGGTATGCTGGATGGAGGTGAAACCGCATTCCTTCGACATGCGGCTCTTGGCGCCGACATAGGCGTGGCTTGCCGGATCATCGCCGACGATGACGACGGCGAGACCGGGCTTGACGCCGGCCTCGTTTTCCAAGGTCATGGTCGCGGCCTTCACGGCCTCAATCACGCAAGCGGCAACCTGTTTCCCATCGATCACGATGGCACTCATCGCTCAGCCCATGCGCTCGGAGGCATAGGAGCCCGGTGACGGCGGGAAGACGATGGTCTTGTTGCCGTTCATGAAGACCCGGTGGTGGATGTGCGCATGCACGGCGCGGGCGAGAACCTGGCTCTCCACGTCGCGGCCGATCGAGACATAGTCCTCGGCTGACTGCGCATGCGTGATGCGCGCGACGTCCTGCTCGATGATCGGACCTTCGTCGAGATCCTCGGTAACGTAGTGCGCCGTCGCACCGATCAGCTTCACGCCGCGCTCGAAGGCCTGCTTGTAGGGGTTGGCCCCCTTGAACGACGGCAGGAACGAGTGGTGGATGTTGATGATGCGGCCCGACATCT
>NZ_QWBU01000025.1 GCF_003432075.1 Shinella sp. WSJ-2
ACAACGTCACGGTTGCGGTTGAGCTGATCGTTCCGATCGCGATGGAAGAAAAGCTGCGCTTCGCAATCCGCGAAGGCGGCCGCACCGTCGGCGCCGGCATCGTCGCATCGATCGTCGAGTAAGTCTTCGGGTCTTTCGACCCGATGAGGGCCCCGCGGGAAACCGCGGGGCTTTTGCGTTTCGAACGCTTTTGCGAGCGGGCAGGGCGTCTATCGGAATAAGCACTGATTTGTTTTAAGAAATGCGTTTTTCGGGCTTGCCAAGTCCGGCCCCGCGCCGTAAAGACGCCATGCCTTGCCGGTGACGGGCGTTTCGCTTCGGAATACGGCAAGCAGTAGGGGTATAGCTCAGTTGGTAGAGCGGCGGTCTCCAAAACCGCAGGTCGGGGGTTCGAGCCCCTCTGCCCCTGCCATTCCTCGCCGGACAGCGCGGACCACTTGCAGCGACGGTCGGAATGGCGTGACGGTATCGACCGTCATAATTCGTTAAAAGTTCGGTTGCCTCTTGTGAAAAAGGGAATCGGGCTTTATGTAGGGCAAAACAGACACGCGGTGCGTGGGGCTGATATCTCAGCTTTACGCGCCGTAATGGCGTGGACATTCAATGGCATCGAAAACGAATCCGATTGCGTTTCTGCAGCAGGTACGCTCCGAAACGGCAAAAGTGACTTGGCCCTCGCGGCGCGAGACGATGATCTCGACCATCATGGTCTTCGTCATGGTCTTCCTTGCCGCAGTGTTCTTCTTTGCTGCGGATCAGTTGATGGGCTGGGCTGTCGGCCTCGTCCTCGGCGCTGCCGCCTGATCGGTTGGAGATGAACATGGCTTCCCGTTGGTACATCGTCCACGCCTATTCGAATTTCGAAAAGAAAGTCGCCGAGGATATCGAGAACAAGGCCCGTCAGAAGGGTCTCGATCATCTCTTCGAAAAGATCCTTGTGCCGACCGAAAAGGTTGTTGAGGTGCGTCGCGGCCGCAAGGTCGATTCCGAGCGCAAGTTCTTCCCCGGCTATGTGCTGGTGCGGGCGAACCTGACGGACGAGGCGTATCACCTCATCAAGAACACGCCGAAGGTCACGGGCTTCCTTGGTTCCGACAACAAGCCGGTTCCGATCCCGGACAGCGAAGCCGAGCGCATCCTGTCGCAGGTTCAGGATGGCGTCGATCGTCCGAAGCCCTCGGTCTCCTTCGAGATCGGCGAGCAGGTTCGCGTTTCCGACGGTCCGTTCGCCTCGTTCAACGGCACGGTTCAGGACGTCGACGAGGAGCGTTCGCGCCTCAAGGTGGAAGTGTCGATCTTCGGTCGCGCCACCCCGGTCGAGCTGGAATACGCTCAGGTCGAGAAAATCTGATTTCGGCAATCGCCTTCGGGCGTTGCTATTTCGAAATCCAACCCTCGCATCGAGGGTTGGCGGCGGAAGTTTCCGCCAATCGCGTGGAAGGGAAGGCGGCCTGTAGCCGGGCGCTCCGACCGCACCACGCAACCGCAGCCGCCGGTCTTTGATCGGCATCATGGGCCGGGCAACCGGCCGCATTCTGAAAGGCAGAGAAAATGGCTAAGAAAGTTGCAGGCCAGCTCAAGCTTCAGGTCAAGGCAGGATCGGCAAACCCGTCCCCGCCGATCGGCCCGGCGCTTGGTCAGCGTGGCATTAACATCATGGAATTCTGCAAGTCGTTCAACGCAGCGACGCAGGAAATGGAAAAGGGTATGCCGATCCCGGTCGTCATCACCTACTACCAGGACAAGTCCTTCACCTTCGTCATGAAGCAGCCGCCGGTGACCTACTTCCTCAAGAAGGAAGCCAAGATCACTTCGGGCTCCAAGACCCCGGGCAAGGGCGCGACGGTCGGCAAGCTCACCAAGGCTCAGATCAAGTCGATCGCCGAAGCCAAGATGAAGGATCTCAACGCCGCCGATATCGAAGGCGCAATGGCAATGGTCGAGGGCTCCGCCCGCGCCATGGGCCTGGAAGTGGTAGGTTAATTCCATGGCCAAGATCGCAAAGCGCATCCAGAAGATCCGTGAAGGCATCGACCCGACCAAGCTGGTCGCCCTCTCGGACGCAATCGCACTCGTCAAGGAGCGCGCCGTCGCCAAGTTCGACGAAACCGTCGAAATCGCGATGAACCTCGGTGTTGACCCGCGTCACGCTGACCAGATGGTCCGCGGCGTCGTCAACCTGCCGAACGGTACGGGCCGCGACGTTCGCGTTGCCGTCTTCGCTCGTGGCGCCAAGGCTGACGAAGCCAAGGCTGCCGGTGCTGACATCGTCGGCGCCGAAGACCTGCTCGAAATCGTCCAGGGCGGCAAGATCGACTTCGATCGCTGCATCGCGACCCCGGACATGATGCCGCTCGTCGGCCGTCTCGGTAAGGTTCTTGGCCCGCGCGGCATGATGCCGAACCCGAAGGTCGGCACCGTCACCATGGACGTTGCAGGCGCTGTCAAGGCATCCAAGGGCGGTGCTGTCGAGTTCCGCGTCGAGAAGGCTGGTATCATCCACGCCGGCATCGGCAAGGCTTCCTTCGACGCCAAGGCTCTGGAAGAAAACATCAAGGCTTTCGCTGACGCTGTCGTCAAGGCGAAGCCGGCGGGTGCAAAGGGCAACTACGTCAAGCGCGTTGCCATTTCCTCGACGATGGGTCCGGGCGTCAAGATCGACCCCGCGACCGTTTCCTAATTCCGGTTCGGCTCCGGCCGTACCGCAACAGAATTCCCGGCCTTGTCTGGCCGGGAATTTCCGGGACTAAACCCCCGGAACTCCTGTCCGAGATTGCAGGTGGTTAGGCCTTAATCACGTTGCCTGCATGAGACGGGGTGAGACCTGGATTTCTTCCGCGTCGGACGACGCCGAAATTCGGTTCGAACCTACCTTACCTTGTGTCGCGGCCGAGAGGTCGAGCGCGGGGGGACAGGATCCTCGAGCGTCGCTCGGGATCAGCTTTTTGAGATGATCCCTGGCGGCAAAGGTAAACCCGGCAGGTCCCGTGAGAAGTCACGGTCCTGTCAACTGGAGATAGGCACAGTGGAAAGAGCGGAAAAACGCGAATTCGTCACGGAGCTGAACGAAGTCTTCAAGGCTTCCGGTTCGGTTGTCGTGGCCCGCTACGCCGGCATCACCGTTGCACAGATGAACGATCTTCGTTCGAAGATGCGTGCAGCTGGTGGTACCGTCAAGGTCGCGAAGAACCGCCTGGCCAAGATTGCCCTTCAGGGTACGGAGTCGGAAGGGATCACGGATCTCTTCCAGGGTCAGACGCTCATTGCTTACGCAAATGATCCGATGATTGCTCCCAAGGTAGCCATGGATTTCGCCAAGACCAACGACAAGCTCGTTGTTCTCGGTGGCGCCATGGGTGCGACCACACTCGATGCAGAAGCAGTCAAGTCGCTCGCGACCCTGCCTTCGCTCGACGAGCTTCGCGGAAAGCTCCTGGGTCTGCTTGCAGCCCCGGCTACGCGCGTCGCTACGGTCGTTGCAGCACCGGCAAGCCAGCTTGCCCGTGTGTTCGCAGCCTATGCCAAGAAGGACGAAGCCGCTTGAGGCGGTTTTTCGCTGTAAATCAAACTTACCAGTTCGAACCGAACAAAAGGAAATACGAAAATGGCTGATCTCGCAAAGATCGTAGAAGACCTGTCCGCCCTCACCGTTCTGGAAGCCGCTGAGCTTTCGAAGCTTCTCGAAGAGAAGTGGGGCGTTTCGGCTGCTGCTCCCGTAGCAGTTGCTGCTGCTGGCGGCGCTGCTGCTGCTGGCCCGGCTGAAGAAGAAAAGACCGAGTTCGACGTTATCCTGGCTGACGCCGGCGCTAACAAGATCAACGTCATCAAGGAAGTCCGCGCCATCACCGGCCTGGGCCTCAAGGAAGCCAAGGACCTCGTTGAAGGCGCTCCGAAGGCTGTCAAGGAAGGCGTTTCCAAGGCTGAAGCCGCTGACCTCAAGAAGAAGCTTGAGGAAGCCGGCGCCAAGGTCGACGTCAAGTAATATCGGAATGCGGTGGGAGAGGGTTTCGGCCCTCTCCCATTGATGATTCCTCCGAACTGATTACCCAAAAGCCGCAAAAACGGCTTTTGGGTAATGGGTTCTTCAAGAGGATGGTCTTCCTCCAGGCGACAGGGCAATCCGGCCCGTGGCCTGACAGCAAGACGAGATTGAACCAACCCATTGGTCGACGGGATCGACTGGCCAGCGAACCCCGTCTGTTGCAGGCCCGGATGCAAATTTTGAAGGAGCGACGATGGCTCAGACCCTTTCGTTTAACGGTCGTAGGCGCGTACGCAAGTTTTTTGGTAAAATCCCCGAAGTCGCAGAAATGCCAAACCTCATCGAGGTTCAAAAGGCATCCTACGACCAGTTTCTGATGGTTGAAGAGCCCGCCGGCGGTCGTCCGGACGAGGGCCTTCAGTCGGTTTTCAAGTCGGTCTTCCCGATCACCGATTTCTCCGGCGCTTCCATGCTCGAATTCGTCTCCTACGAATTCGAACAGCCGAAGTTCGACGTCGAGGAATGCCGCCAGCGTGATCTGACCTATGCAGCGCCGCTCAAGGTGACGCTGCGCCTCATCGTGTTCGATATCGACGAGGATACCGGCGCGAAGTCGATTAAGGACATCAAGGAACAGAACGTCTACATGGGCGACATGCCGCTCATGACCGACAACGGTACGTTCATCGTTAACGGCACCGAGCGCGTCATCGTCTCCCAAATGCACCGTTCGCCGGGCGTGTTCTTCGATCACGACAAGGGCAAGAGCCATTCTTCCGGCAAGCTGCTCTTTGCTGCCCGCGTCATCCCGTATCGCGGTTCCTGGCTCGACATCGAGTTCGACGCCAAGGACATCGTGCATGCGCGTATCGACCGTCGCCGCAAGATCCCCGTCACCTCGCTCCTCATGGCGCTCGGCATGGACGGCGAAGACATCCTGTCGACCTTCTACACGAAGTCGCTCTACCAGCGTGACGGCAAGGGCTGGCGCGTTCCGTTCAATCCCGACGCGCTGAAGGGCCAGAAGGCCGTCGCGGATATGATTGACGCCGACAGCGGTGAAGTGGTTGTCGAAATCGGCAAGAAGCTGACGCCGCGCCTGCTGCGCTCGCTCTCCGAAAAGGGCCTCAAGGCTCTCAAGGCGACCGATGAAGACCTCTACGGCAACTACCTCGCCGAAGACATCGTCAACTACACGACGGGTGAAATCTACCTCGAAGCCGGCGACGAAATCGACGAGAAGACCCTTCCGGTCATCCTGTCGGCCGGTTTCGACGAAATCCCGGTTCTCGACATCGACCACATCAATGTCGGCGCCTACATCCGCAACACGCTGTCGGCAGACAAGAACGAGAACCGCCAGGACGCTCTGTTCGACATCTACCGCGTCATGCGTCCGGGTGAACCGCCGACCATGGATTCGGCCGAAGCCATGTTCAACACGCTGTTCTTCGATGCGGAGCGTTACGACCTCTCCGCCGTCGGCCGCGTGAAGATGAACATGCGTCTCGACCTCGACGTTGCCGACACGGTCCGCACGCTGCGCAAGGACGATATCCTTGCCGTCGTGAAGATGTTGGTCGAGCTGCGCGACGGGAAGGGCGAGATCGACGACATCGACAACCTCGGCAACCGCCGTGTGCGTTCGGTCGGCGAGCTCATGGAGAACCAGTACCGTCTTGGCCTGCTCCGTATGGAGCGCGCGATCAAGGAACGTATGTCCTCGATCGAAATCGACACGGTGATGCCGCAGGACCTGATCAACGCGAAGCCGGCTGCTGCCGCCGTTCGTGAATTCTTCGGTTCCTCGCAGCTGTCGCAGTTCATGGACCAGGTGAACCCGCTGTCGGAAATCACCCACAAGCGCCGTCTCTCGGCTCTTGGCCCGGGTGGTCTGACCCGCGAGCGCGCCGGCTTCGAAGTCCGCGACGTTCACCCGACCCACTACGGCCGTATTTGCCCGATCGAGACGCCGGAAGGCCCGAACATCGGTCTGATCAACTCGCTCGCAACCTTCGCCCGCGTCAACAAGTACGGCTTCATTGAATCGCCGTACCGCAAGATCGTCGACGGCAAGGTCACGACGGATGTGGTCTACCTCTCCGCCATGGAAGAGGCCAAATACCACGTGGCACAGGCCAACTCGCCGCTGGAAAGCGACAACTCCTTCGCTGAAGAGTTCGTCGTTTGCCGTCACGCCGGCGAAGTCATGCTCGCGCCGCGCGACCAGATCAACCTGATGGACGTTTCGCCGAAGCAGCTTGTTTCGGTCGCGGCGGCGCTCATCCCGTTCCTCGAGAACGACGACGCCAACCGCGCGCTCATGGGTTCGAACATGCAGCGTCAGGCTGTGCCGCTGCTGCGCGCGGAAGCACCGTTCGTTGGCACGGGCATGGAACCGGTCGTCGCCCGTGACTCGGGCGCTGCCATCGCGGCTCGCCGCGGCGGTGTCGTCGACCAGGTCGACGCGACCCGTATCGTTATCCGCGCCACCGAAGACCTCGATCCGTCGAAGTCGGGCGTCGATATCTACCGCCTGCAGAAGTTCCAGCGCTCCAACCAGAACACCTGCGTCAACCAGCGCCCGCTGGTTACCGTCGGCGACGTTCTGAACAAGGGCGACATCATCGCGGACGGTCCGTCGACCGACCTCGGTGACCTGGCCCTCGGCCGCAACGCGCTCGTCGCGTTCATGCCGTGGAACGGCTACAACTACGAAGACTCGATCCTGATGTCCGAACGCATCGTCTCCGACGACGTGTTCACGTCCATCCATATCGAAGAATTCGAAGTCATGGCCCGCGACACCAAGCTGGGTCCGGAAGAAATCACGCGCGACATTCCGAACGTTTCGGAAGAAGCGCTGAAGAACCTCGACGAAGCCGGTATCGTCTATATCGGTGCAGAGGTTCAGCCGGGCGACATCCTGGTCGGCAAGATCACCCCGAAGGGCGAAAGCCCGATGACGCCGGAAGAGAAGCTCCTGCGCGCCATCTTCGGTGAAAAGGCCTCCGACGTTCGCGACACCTCCATGCGCATGCCGCCCGGCACCTTCGGCACCGTCGTCGAAGTTCGCGTCTTCAACCGCCATGGCGTGGAGAAGGACGAACGTGCGATGGCGATCGAGCGTGAAGAGATCGAGCGTCTGGCAAAGGACCGTGACGACGAGCAGGCGATCCTCGACCGTAACGTCTACGGCCGTCTGATCGACATGCTGCGCGGCCACGTCGCCGTTGCTGGCCCGAAGGCCTTCAAGAAGGGCACCGAGCTGTCGAACGCCGTCATCTCCGAATATCCCCGCTCGCAGTGGTGGATGTTCGCCGTCGAGGACGAGAAGGTTCAGGGCGAAATCGAGGCGCTCCGCGGCCAGTACGACGAATCCAAGTCGCGCCTTGAACAGCGCTTCATGGACAAGGTCGAGAAGGTCCAGCGCGGCGACGAAATGCCTCCGGGCGTCATGAAGATGGTCAAGGTCTTCGTCGCTGTGAAGCGCAAGATCCAGCCGGGCGACAAGATGGCCGGCCGTCACGGCAACAAGGGCGTTGTGTCGCGCATCCTGCCGATCGAGGACATGCCGTTCCTCGAAGACGGCACGCATGTCGACATCTGCTTGAACCCGCTGGGCGTGCCTTCGCGCATGAACGTCGGCCAGATCCTCGAAACCCACCTTGCCTGGGCTTGCGCCGGCATGGGCAAGAAGATCGGCGATCTGCTCGACGAGTATCGCAAGACCATGGACATCTCGGACCTGAAGCGCGAGCTGACGGAAGTCTACGAGAGCGAAGCCAAGGACGAAGTCGCCCATTTCGACGACGACGCCCTGGTCAAGCTTGCCGAGCAGTCCCGCAAGGGCGTCTCGATCGCAACGCCGGTCTTCGACGGTGCGCATGAACCCGACGTTGCCAGCATGCTCGAGCGTGCGGGCCTCAACGCCTCCGGTCAGTCGGTTCTGTACGATGGCCGTACGGGTGAAGCCTTCGACCGCAAGGTCACCGTAGGCTACATGTACATGATCAAGCTGAACCACCTCGTGGACGACAAGATCCACGCCCGTTCGATTGGTCCTTACTCCCTCGTTACCCAGCAGCCGCTGGGCGGCAAGGCGCAGTTCGGCGGCCAGCGCTTTGGGGAAATGGAGGTCTGGGCGCTCGAAGCTTACGGCGCCGCCTACACGCTGCAGGAAATGCTGACCGTGAAGTCGGACGACGTCGCGGGCCGCACCAAGGTGTACGAGGCGATCGTTCGTGGCGACGACACGTTCGAAGCGGGCATTCCGGAGAGCTTCAACGTTCTCGTCAAGGAAATGCGCTCGCTCGGTCTGTCGGTCGAACTCGAGAACTCCAAGGTCGACCCGAACGCGGAAGCCGGCCAGCTTCCCGACGCGGCAGAGTGATCTGATCAGGTGCGCGCCGCAAAGGCGCGCACCGTTTCCGCCTCCCGCCTGTTCGGCAGGGGGCGGCTCATCCGTTTCAAGCAGTCGTGCGGCACCCGGGTATCGCCGCATTCGACTGCTAAGCAGAGGGCCATTGGCCCACGAAGGAGATAGGCATGAACCAAGAGGTCATGAACCTTTTCAACCCGCAGGTGCCTGCGCAGACGTTCGACTCCATCCGCATTTCGATCGCGTCGCCGGAAAAGATCCTGTCCTGGTCGTACGGCGAGATCAAGAAGCCGGAAACCATCAACTACCGCACGTTCAAGCCGGAACGCGACGGTCTCTTCTGCGCGCGCATTTTTGGCCCGATCAAGGACTACGAGTGCCTGTGCGGCAAGTACAAGCGCATGAAGTACAAGGGCATCATCTGCGAAAAGTGCGGCGTCGAAGTCACGCTGTCGCGCGTTCGCCGTGAGCGCATGGGCCATATCGAGCTCGCCGCTCCCGTCGCCCATATCTGGTTCCTGAAGTCGCTTCCCTCGCGCATTTCGACGCTGCTCGACATGACGCTGAAGGATGTCGAGCGCGTTCTCTATTTCGAGAACTACATCGTGACCGAGCCGGGCCTCACCGCGCTCAAGGAAAACCAGCTTCTTTCCGAAGAAGAATACATGATCGCTGTCGATGAATATGGTGAAGACCAGTTCACGGCGATGATCGGCGCCGAGGCCATCTACGAGATGCTCGCCTCGATGAACCTCGAGAAGATCGCCGGTGATCTGCGTCAGGACCTGGCCGACACCACGTCGGACCTGAAGCAGAAGAAGCTGATGAAGCGCCTGAAGATCGTCGAGAACTTCATGGAGAGCGGCAACCGTCCGGAATGGATGATCATGAAGGTCGTTCCGGTGATCCCGCCGGATCTGCGCCCGCTCGTGCCCCTGGATGGCGGCCGTTTCGCGACGTCCGACTTGAACGATCTCTATCGTCGCGTCATCAACCGTAACAACCGTCTGAAGCGTCTCATCGAGCTGCGCGCACCGGGCATCATCATCCGTAACGAGAAGCGCATGCTTCAGGAATCGGTTGACGCCCTGTTCGACAACGGTCGCCGCGGTCGCGTCATCACCGGCGCCAACAAGCGTCCGCTGAAGTCGCTGTCCGACATGCTCAAGGGCAAGCAGGGCCGCTTCCGCCAGAACCTGCTCGGCAAGCGCGTCGACTATTCCGGCCGTTCGGTTATCGTGACGGGTCCGGAACTCAAGCTGCACCAGTGCGGTCTGCCGAAGAAGATGGCGCTCGAACTGTTCAAGCCGTTCATCTATGCCCGCCTCGACGCCAAGGGTTTCTCCTCGACCGTCAAGCAGGCCAAGAAGCTCGTTGAAAAGGAAAAGCCTGAGGTCTGGGATATCCTCGACGAGGTCATCCGCGAACATCCGGTTCTCTTGAACCGCGCACCGACGCTGCACCGCCTGGGCATCCAGGCCTTCGAACCGATCCTGGTCGAAGGCAAGGCCATCCAGCTGCACCCGCTCGTCTGCACGGCCTTCAACGCCGACTTCGACGGCGACCAGATGGCTGTTCACGTTCCGCTCTCGCTGGAAGCCCAGCTGGAAGCGCGCGTGCTCATGATGTCGACGAACAACATTCTGCACCCGGCAAACGGCGCACCGATCATCGTTCCTTCGCAGGACATGGTTCTCGGCCTCTACTATCTGGCGATCATGAACCAGAACGAGCCGGGCGAAGGCATGGCCTTCTCCGACATGGGCGAACTGCACCATGCGCTCGAGAACAAGGTCGTGACGCTGCACGCCAAGATCCGTGGTCGCTTCAAGTCGGTTGATGCCGACGGCAAGCCCTACACGAAGATCTATGAGACGACGCCCGGCCGCATGATCATCGGCGAACTGCTGCCGAAGAACGGCAACATTCCGTTCGATATCTGCAACCAGGAAATGACCAAGAAGAACATCTCCAAGATGATCGACACGGTCTACCGTCACTGCGGCCAGAAGGACACGGTCATCTTCTGCGACCGCATCATGCAGCTCGGCTTTGCCCATGCCTGCCGCGCCGGCATTTCGTTCGGCAAGGACGACATGATCATTCCGGAAACCAAGGCGAAGATCGTCGGTGACACCGAAACCCTCGTCAAGGAATACGAGCAGCAGTACAACGACGGCCTGATCACCCAGGGTGAGAAGTACAACAAGGTCGTCGACGCCTGGGGCAAGGCCACCGAAAAGGTTGCCGAGGACATGATGGCCCGCATTAAGGCCGTCGAGTTCGACCCGGAAACCGGTCGCCAGAAGCAGATGAACGCCATCTACATGATGTCGCACTCGGGCGCCCGTGGTTCTCCGAACCAGATGCGTCAGCTGGGCGGCATGCGCGGCCTCATGGCCAAGCCGTCGGGCGAGATCATCGAAACGCCGATCATCTCGAACTTCAAGGAAGGCCTGACCGTGAACGAGTACTTCAACTCGACGCACGGCGCCCGTAAGGGTCTGGCAGACACCGCCTTGAAGACCGCGAACTCCGGTTACCTGACCCGCCGTCTCGTCGACGTCGCGCAGGATTGTATCGTCACGCATGTCGACTGCGGCACCGACAAGGGCCTCACGATGACGGCGATCGTCGACGCCGGCCAGGTCGTGGCTTCGATCGGCACCCGCGTTCTGGGTCGTACCGCACTTGACGATATCGATCATCCGGTCACGGGTGCGCGTATCGTCGATGCGGGCAAGATGATCCTGGAGCCCGATGTCATCGAGATCGAAAAGGCTGGTATCCAGTCGATCCGCATCCGCTCGGCACTGACCTGCGAAATCCAGACCGGCGTCTGCGGCATCTGCTACGGTCGCGACCTTGCACGCGGCACGCCCGTCAACATGGGCGAAGCCGTCGGCGTCATCGCGGCTCAGTCGATCGGTGAACCGGGCACCCAGCTCACGATGCGTACCTTCCACCTGGGCGGCACGGCGACCGTGGTCGACCAGTCGTTCCTGGAAGCATCGTATGAAGGCACGGTGCAGATGAAGAACCGCAACATGCTGCGCAACTCGGACGGTGCACTCGTCGCGATGGGCCGCAACATGGCGATCACCATCCTGGACGAGCGCGGCGTGGAACGCTCCTCGCAGCGCGTCGCCTACGGTTCGAAGATCTACGTCGATGACGGCGACAAGGTGAAGCGCGGCCAGCGTCTCGCCGAGTGGGACCCCTACACCCGTCCGATGATGACGGAAGTGGAAGGTACCGTTCACTTCGAAGACGTCGTCGACGGCATCTCGGTTCTGGAAATGACCGACGAGTCCACCGGTATCACCAAGCGTTCGGTCATCGACTGGCGCTCGACGCCGCGCGGTACGGACCTGAAGCCGGCCATCGTCATCAAGGACAAGAACGGCGCCGTCGCCAAGCTGTCCCGCGGTGGCGAAGCCCGCTTCCTGCTCTCGGTCGACGCGATCCTGTCGGTCGAGCCGGGTCAGAAGGTCTCGCAGGGTGACGTTCTTGCCCGCTCGCCGCTGGAAAGCGCCAAGACCAAGGACATCACCGGTGGTCTGCCGCGCGTTGCCGAACTGTTCGAAGCCCGTCGTCCGAAGGACCACGCCGTCATCGCTGAGATCGATGGTACCGTCCGCTTCGGCCGCGACTACAAGAACAAGCGTCGCGTGCTGATCGAGCCGTCGGAAGACGGTGTCGAGCCGGTCGAGTACCTGATCCCGAAGGGCAAGCCCTTCCACCTTCAGGACGGCGACTATATCGAAAAGGGTGACTACATCCTCGACGGTAACCCGGCACCGCACGACATCCTGGCGATCAAGGGCGTGGAAGCGCTTGCTTCCTACCTCGTGAACGAAATCCAGGAGGTCTACCGACTGCAGGGCGTTGTGATCAACGACAAGCACATCGAGGTGATCGTTCGCCAGATGCTGCAGAAGGTCGAGATCACGGATGCCGGCGACTCGACCTACATCGTCGGTGACAACATCGACCGTATCGAGCTGGAGGACGTCAACGACGCCCTGATCGAGGAAGGCAAGAAGCCGGCATACGGCGAACCGGTCCTCCTCGGTATCACCAAGGCGTCGCTGCAGACCCCGTCGTTCATCTCGGCCGCTTCGTTCCAGGAGACCACCAAGGTTCTCACGGAAGCTGCGATCGCCGGCAAGACCGACGGCCTGCAGGGCCTCAAGGAAAACGTCATCGTCGGCCGCCTCATCCCGGCCGGTACCGGTGGCACCATGACCCAGATCCGCCGCATCGCGACGGCCCGCGACGAGATGATCCTCGATGAGCGCCGCAAGTCGACGGGTGCCGGCGTCGCAACCCCGATGCTGGCGGACCTCGCCGGCGGCGAGGGCGCCGCAGCCGAATAAGGCTGGGTCTTACGAAAATGAAAACGCCGGGCCTTGCGCCCGGCGTTTTGTTTTGGAGGCGCCCGTTAAGGGCTCTATCGGCAGAGTCGCTCACCCGTTCCGGGGCGAGCCCGATGGGGGCAGGGCGTATCTGTCGACGACGGAAAGGCGCCGAACAAGGTCGCTTTGTCCGGAGCTGCCGGTTTTGGCATGAACGACTTTGGGGTGTTTTCGGTTCGAAAATCACTCGCGCGCAGCGTGTGGCCGGTTTTTTGGGGCAGGCTCACCCAATTGGGGGGCAATTCTCACCCGCCTCGATGATAAGAGATTCCAGAAGTGGCGCGTTATTGCGGTGGCGCCGACCGTATGCCGACCTGGACTGTCGACATCGTCACGCAAATTCCCCGCATGAAGATGCGCAGGGTGCAGAACCGCCATTACGGCCGATCACGGGGCTGATCCGGCTGGGCGGCATTTCATTCACCCATGCGTCGGCGCAGGCATTGCTCTCTCAATGCCTGCGCCACTTCATTATGCGAAGCGGATGATCGCGACTTCGCCTTCCAGTGCGCCCTTGTAGGCCGAGGCGTGCGGCTCGTCTTCCGGCTGGCCATTCAGCGTGCCGATCTGGTCGAGATCTGCTTCCAGGAAACCTTCTTCGGAAAGCGCGTTCAGCGCCTCGCGCACGGCGCTGTCGTCATCCGGCGCGCGCAGCATGACGTGGATGTCGATGCCTTCGTCGCCCTCGCGCTCATAGGCCTTGCCGATAATAATGAAGACCATCGGCTCGTCGCCGAGCGTGTTGTTGTCGTTGTCGGCGCTGGATGCCATGGGAGCTCCTTTCGGGTCGGTGTCAGGGGTTGTATAAAGGGTAGGGCGGCAAGACCCAATGACAAAATGCGGGCTGATGCGACTCATGTAATAGAATCGGTGGATGCATTCGCGACGGACAGACTCTTGCCGGTTGATTCCGTTTTCACGCTTTCTTAATGTTCTCAAGCAAGGGCCTCAGCCGTATAAAGTGCCGCCAATGGGGCAGGGTAGGCGGCGGGAAGCCCTGCTTCTCAGGCGGGCCAGCCATTCCGGGCCCGGATTCTTTCGCCGCGCCCCTTGACCTTTTGCCCTTAACTCAGTAGACCGCACGCCATCAGAGCCTATGTGAGGCTGGCTGGTTCGGAATGACTCGTTCTGAAGTTCGCCTCAAACAGGGCTCGACGCACGTTGAGAACATGAATGCTGCACGCATGACGCGGTGATATCGCGTCCTCTGCCTATCAAAGGTCATCCGCTCAGGCGGATCGGCCTTTTATTGCGCATGAACACGCGTGTGGCCATGAGCATTTTGCAGGCAAGCGGAACGCTTGGCGTCGCATAAATGCGGAACCGACTATGCAGGGGCGGCCCGCCGCCCCAAATCCGCCCGCAAGGGTAATGAGACACGATAAGGGATGGGTCTATGCCTACCGTAAACCAGTTGATCCGCAAGCCGCGCCAGGCGTCGGTTAAGCGCAACAAGGTTCCTGCCCTGCAGGAAAACCCCCAGAAGCGCGGCGTTTGCACCCGCGTCTACACGACGACCCCGAAGAAGCCGAACTCGGCTCTGCGTAAGGTCGCCAAGATCCGCCTGACCAATGGCTTCGAAGTCATCGGTTACATCCCGGGCGAAGGCCACAACCTGCAGGAACACTCTGTCGTCATGATCCGTGGCGGCCGCGTAAAGGACTTGCCGGGTGTGCGTTACCACATCATCCGCGGCGTTCTCGACACCCAGGGTGTCAAGAACCGCAAGCAGCGTCGTTCGAAGTACGGCGCGAAGCGTCCGAAGTAATACAGTAACCAGCGCCATTTCGCTGGCCAGATCATTCAAGATTGAGAGACAAAAAGTATGTCCCGTCGCCATAGAGCAGAAAAGCGCGAGATCAACCCGGACCCGAAGTTCGGCGATCTCGTCGTCACCAAATTCATGAACGCCATCATGCTGGACGGCAAGAAGTCCGTCGCCGAAACGATCGTTTACGGCGCCTTCGACGTCCTCCAGGGCAAGGCCAAGCAGGATCCGGTGACGGTTTTCCATTCTGCTCTCGACAACGTCGCTCCGCACGTCGAAGTGCGTTCGCGTCGCGTCGGTGGTGCGACCTACCAGGTTCCGGTCGACGTTCGTCCGGAGCGCCGTCAGGCTCTCGCAATCCGTTGGCTGATCGCAGCTGCCCGCAAGCGTAACGAAACGACCATGGTCGAGCGCCTTTCCGGCGAACTCATGGACGCGGCGAACAATCGTGGCAGCGCAGTGAAGAAGCGCGAAGACACGCACAAGATGGCCGACGCCAACCGTGCATTCTCGCACTACCGCTGGTAACCGAAACTAACGTCTCGAAAGGAGTCCGAAATGGCTCGCGAATACAAAATCGAAGACTACCGTAATTTCGGTATCATGGCGCATATCGACGCCGGCAAGACGACGACGACCGAACGCATCCTCTACTACACCGGCAAGTCCCACAAGATCGGCGAAGTCCATGACGGCGCCGCCACGATGGACTGGATGGAGCAGGAGCAGGAACGCGGCATCACGATCACGTCGGCTGCCACCACGACCTTCTGGAAGGGCCGTGACGGCAAGACCCGCCGTTTCAACATCATCGACACCCCCGGCCACGTCGACTTCACCATCGAAGTCGAACGCTCGCTGCGCGTTCTCGACGGTGCGATCGCTCTTCTCGACGCCAACGCCGGTGTTGAGCCGCAGACGGAAACCGTCTGGCGCCAGGCTGAGAAGTACAACGTTCCGCGCATGATCTTCTGCAACAAGATGGACAAGACCGGCGCGGACTTCTACCGCTCGGTGTCCATGATCAAGTCGCGTCTCGGTGCGATCCCGGTCGTCATGCAGCTGCCGATCGGCGCTGAAAGCGATTTCAAGGGCGTCATCGACCTGATCGAGATGAACGCTCTCGTCTGGCGCGATGAATCGCTCGGCGCCCAGTGGGACGTCGTCGAAATCCCGGAAGACATGAAGGCCCAGGCCGAAGAATACCGCGAGAAGCTCATCGAGACCGTCGTCGAAATCGACGAGGCTGCGATGGAAGCCTATCTCGAAGGTACCTATCCGGACAACGACAAGATCCGCGAACTCGTTCGCCGCGGCACCATCGACGTGAAGTTCCACCCGATGTTCTGCGGTACCGCGTTCAAGAACAAGGGCGTTCAGCCGCTCCTCGACGCCGTCGTCGACTTCCTGCCGTCCCCGGCGGATATCCCGGCGATCAAGGGCATCGACGTCAAGACGGAAGGCGAAATCGAGCGTCACGCTGACGACAACGAGCCGCTCTCCATGCTGGCGTTCAAGATCATGAACGACCCCTTCGTCGGTTCGCTCACCTTCGCCCGCATCTATTCCGGCAAGCTCGAAAAGGGCACGTCGGTCATGAACACGGTCAAGGAAAAGCGCGAGCGTGTCGGCCGTATGCTGCAGATGCACTCCAACTCGCGTGAAGACATCGAAGAAGCCTTTGCGGGCGACATCGTTGCTCTCGCTGGCCTCAAGGACACGACGACGGGTGACACGCTCTGCGATCCGCTGAAGCCGGTCATCCTCGAGCGCATGGAATTCCCGGAACCGGTTATCCAGATCGCGATCGAGCCGAAGACGAAGAACGACCAGGAAAAGATGGGCCTCGCGCTCAACCGCCTGGCCGCCGAAGACCCGTCCTTCCGCGTCAAGACCGACGAAGAGTCCGGCCAGACGATCATCGCAGGCATGGGTGAACTTCACCTCGACATCATCGTCGACCGCATGCGTCGCGAATTCAAGGTCGAAGCCAACGTCGGCGCTCCGCAGGTTGCTTACCGTGAGACGATCACGCGTAAGACCGAGAAGGACTACACGCACAAGAAGCAGACCGGTGGTACCGGTCAGTTCGCCCGCGTGAAGCTCGTTTTCGAACCGAACCCGGATGGCGAAGATTTCCTCTTCGAATCCAAGATCGTCGGCGGTGCTGTTCCGAAGGAATACATCCCGGGCGTTCAGAAGGGTATCGAAAGCGTTCTGTCCTCGGGTCCGCTCGCAGGCTTCCCGATGCTCGGCGTCAAGGCGACGCTCATCGACGGCGCCTTCCACGACGTCGACTCCTCGGTCCTCGCCTTCGAAATCGCATCGCGTGCCTGCTTCCGTGAAGCATCGCGTGAAGCCGGCGCCCAGCTGCTCGAGCCGATGATGAAGGTCGAAGTCGTAACGCCGGAAGACTATGTCGGCGACGTTATCGGCGACCTGAACTCCCGTCGTGGCCAGATCCAGGGCCAGGAATCGCGCGGCGTCGCCGTCGTGATCTCCGCCAACGTGCCGCTGGCCAACATGTTCAAGTACGTGGACAACCTGCGCTCCATGTCGCAGGGCCGCGCCCAGTACTCGATGGTCTTCGACCACTATGCGCCGGTTCCGTCGAACGTCGCGCAGGAAATCCAGGCAAAGTACTCCGGTCAGAAGTGACCGGGGTAACCCGTTAAAAAGTTTGTATGAATTTCCCCTCGCGGGATCACGAATGGAGAGCCGGAAATGGCAAAGAGCAAGTTTGAGCGCAACAAGCCTCACGTAAACATCGGCACGATCGGCCACGTTGACCACGGCAAGACGTCGCTGACGGCAGCGATCACGAAGTACTTCGGCGAGTTCAAGGCGTACG
>NZ_QWBU01000026.1 GCF_003432075.1 Shinella sp. WSJ-2
CGATACCGTCGACGACGATCGAACCCTTCTGGTGCTCTTCCAGCCGGTTGATGCAGCGGATCATCGTCGACTTGCCGGAGCCCGAGGGTCCGGCGATGACGATGCGCTCGCCCTTCATCACCTTGAGGTTTATATCGCGCAAAACGTGGAAGTCACCGTACCCCTTGTTCATGTTGGTGATTTCGACCGCGACATCCGTCGCCGACACCGTCATCTTTTGCGCCTGGGCTTGGTTGGCCATGTGTGTTTCCTCTCCCTATCTGCCTAAGCCGCACTCAGCGGAAGGCGGCCTTTCCCTCGAGCATCCGCGCATATTGCGTCAGCGGGTAGCACAGGAGGAAAAAGATAATCGCAACAAGGCCATAGACCTTGAATGGCTCGAAGGTGGCATTGTTGATGGCGTTCGCCGTCTTCAAAAGCTCCTCGAAACCGAGGATGGAGGCGAGCGCCGTGCTCTTGATGAGCTGCACGAGAAAGCCGACGACCGGTGCCCGCGTGATCGTGAACGCCTGCGGCAGGATCACGAGGCGCAACTCCTGCAAGCGGTGCAGCCCGAGGCTGGACGCGGCTTCCGATTGCCCGCGCGGCAACGCCTCGACACCGGCACGCCAGATTTCGGCCAGATAGGCGCTGGCATAGAAGGTGAGGCCGCAGACGGCCGCGGTCCAAGGTTCGATACGCAGCCCGAGCATCGGCAGGCCGAAGAACATCAGGAAGAGCTGCATCAGAAGCGGCGTGCCCTGGAAGAGCGCGATATAGCCGGAGCCGAAGCGCCTTGCCCATTTTGCCGGCGAAATCCGCGCAAAAAGAATGGCGATGCCGACGATTGCGCCACCGGCGAAGGCGGCCGCGGACAGGAGAACCGTCCAGCGCGTCGCAAAGAGCAGGTTCCGCAGGATGTCCCAGAGGGTGAACTCGATCATTTTACGGCGGCTCCCAGCGTGCGGCGCCCAAACAGGATCATGCCGCGGCGCACCGCCGCAGACAGGCCGAGATAGATGAAGGTCACAACCAGATAGGTTTCGAAGGAGCGGAACGTCCGGGCCTGGAGAAGATCGGCCTCCTGAGCGAGTTCGCGCACCGATATCTGCGATACGACGGCCGATTCCAGCATCATGATGATGATCTGGCTGGTCAGCGCGGGATAGATGATGGCAAGCGCCTGGGGCAGGACGACCTTGATAAAGGCGAGCCGCGGCCGCATGCCGAGCGCCGTCGCCGCCTCCCGCTGGCCTCTCGGCACGGCGTCGAGACCGGCGCCGACCACTTCGATCGTATAGGCGGCCATGTTGAGCGTCATGGCGAGGATGGCGGCCACCATCGGATCCAGCCGCACACCGATGCTCGGTAGCCCGAAGAAGATGAAGAAGAGCTGCACGAGGAAGGGCGTGTTGCGGATGATCTCGACATAGGCGCCGACCAGCTTGCGCAGCCAGACAGAACGTCCCCGGCGCGCTGCCGCGCCGAGAATGCTGATGATCAGGCCGAAGACGGTGGTGCAGGCGATCAGCAATAGTGTGACCGCCGCACCCGAGGCCAAGGCTCCCATACTGTCCCAGAGCCAGGTGAAATCGAGAGCATATTTCATGATGACCTCTTAGTCCGATGCGTGCGAAAGGTCGCTCAGTCCTTGAGGTTCTCGGGGTTGAGCGGCGTCTTCAGCCATTCCTTCGAGCTCGCATCGAGTGTGCCGTCGCTCACCATCTTGGCGATGGCCTCGTCTACCGCCTTCTTCAGGCCTTCCTCACCCTTGCGCACGGCGATGTGCGACGGCGAGGTGAGAAGCTGGAACTTCTGCTCGGGCTTCAGCTGGTCCTGGCGGGCCAGCACCTGCGCGCCGACATCGTTGCCGACGACCATCAGCTGCGTCTGGCCCGAAATGAAGGCCTGGATCACGGCATTGTAGTTTTCGAAGCGCTGGATGGTGGCCGAGGCAGGCGCCGCAGCGGTGAGCGACGTATCTTCGAGCGTGCCGCGATTGACGGCGATCGTCTTGTCGGCGAGGTCCTCCTTGCGGGCAACCTTGAGCTCGGCCGGGCCGATGACGGCGATGTAGTATGGCGCGTAGGCAGCGGCGAAATCGATCGCTTCGGCGCGTTCCTTGGAGTAACCGACGCTCATCAGGAGATCGACGCGGTCGTCGTTGAGATAGGCGATGCGGTTCTGGCCGGTGATGCCCACCAGGTTGAGCTTCACGCCGAGCGCGTCGGCGATCTTCTGCGCCACGTCGACGTCATAGCCCTTGATGCTCATATCGGCGCTGGCCGAGGAGAAGGGCGGGAAATCGGAGAAGATGCCGACATCGATCGTGCCGGCGCTCTTGATGTCCTCCAATGCGTCCGCCGAAGCGGAGCCCGCAAAAACGCCGACGGCTGCGATCGCGGCGGCAAGCACAGATGTCAGCTTCCGTGTAATGGTCATGGTAGTCCTCCCGTTTCGATGATCGCGCGACACCGCCTCGCTGGGCACATGTGGCGCTGAACGCGCCCTCCCCGGCACCGTTCTGTCGCTGCATCATCGGCAGGGACCACCCCGCTTGGAAGCTCGAAAATTCGGGGGTGTATATAAGGATTCCTGATAGCGGCCGGGCGGCCTGGGCTTTTCAGGCCGGGAGCATCGCGGCGTGCCGGGCGATGAACTCGACGAGGTAGCGGGCGCCTTCCGCGATTTCCGGCTGGCTGTACAGCCCGATCTCGATGCGGACTGGAGCGGGCAGGTCGGACGATTTGTCCAGCGTCCGGCAGCCGTCGGGCTGCGTGTTGGCGATCATTGGTGCAATCCCGATCCCGACGCGCACGGCCGTCGCCACGGCGACGAGCGTGGAGGCTACGCAGGCGGTTTTCCACGCGATGTTGCGTTGGGACAATGCACCGGTCACCGGGATCGTCCAGGGGCAGCCCTCATCGAACATGATGATCGGAAGCGGCTTTGTCGCATCGACGACGAAATCGGACCGCACCGTCCACATCATATACTCCGTCCAGACCAGGGTCGGCTTGCGCGAAAGACAACTGATGTCACACACTGTGAGGTCGAGAAGACCATCGTTGAAAAGCGTAGCAAGTCGCCGGTTCGGTTCGATAATGATATCGATTTCGATATCCGGGTTTTGATCCCGGAAATTGCGCAGAATTTCAATGAGGTAACCGGCCGCGAAATCCTCGACGACGCCAAGCCGGACGCGGTCGCGGATCGTTTTTCCGCTCAGTCTTTTGCCGACCTCATCGGCTAGTGTGACGATCTCGCGGGCATAGGGAAGCATGATCTGGCCCTGTGCCGTCAGCGAAAGCCCCTTCGACGAGCGCAGAAACAGCCGGACGCCGACGAGCTCTTCCAGCTTGCGAAGCTGCATGCTGACGGCGGCCTGTGTCCGGTTGAGCGTTGCAGCCGCACCGCTGACTGTTCCGATTTCGGCGACGGTCAGGAAAGCTCTGAGCAGGTAGGAGTCGAGATCAAGCATGCAAACCCGGCTCCATGGCGAGAGGCGGGATGGCAACGCACCGGCACGCCGCATCCCTGTCGTCATCATAACAGATACAAGGCCGTCAATGGAGACGTAAAACGCTGGTTCCGATCGATTCGGCGAGCGCGGGATCGACCCCGATACGGCGCAGACGGTGTAGATGTCGGCCTGATCCTGACGGAACGGCTGATGGAATTTTTCGGCGGGCTAGTAATAGGGTTTGCCGAGGATCCTTGCCGATGGCGGGGTAGAAGCATCGAACTGGATCGGCACCTCCAGATCCGCCCTCCGGTTCGGCCAGGGGTTGATACCGTCGCGCAGCCAGAGGATCGTGTCCAGCCAGAAACCCGATGCGTGCATGTCGTGGAACAGATTGAAATGGCCAATGGCATCGCGCCCGCAATCGGCCGGCGATACATGAACCAAGGTTCGTTCGGCACCGGCATAATAGCGCAGCGTGCGGCGGGCGGCAGCCAGCGTTCCCAGTTCGTCGTCGGATACCGTCACGGCGAGGATCGGTGCGCTGAACGCCCGCATCCTCGCCAGGACGACCGCACGCGACGCACGCGGATGGCTGCGTTCGAAACGTGGTCCGCGAAAACTCCATTCGTTGGCCACGCCCGCCGGCAGGTCTTCCAGCCAGCCCAGTCGCCGGCCGGGAAAATAGCCGCAGAGCGCCGTCAGAACAGGCATGGCGAGATGCCATTTCCAGAACAGCTTCGGGCGCTGTGAACGCGCATAGTCGCCCCACCAGGCGAATTGCGCGCCGACCGTCAGCATTCGCGTAACCTGCGTGCCGCTGTCCGCCAGTCCCGGCAAAAATCCGCCGATGCTGTGGCCAACCACCAGAAGCGGGCCGTTGCCCCGCGCCTCCAGAAAGCGGACCGCAGCATCGAAATCGAGCGCGCCCCAGTCACGCCAGCGATAGCCGCAGCCGCGCAAGGTTTTGGGCCGCGACAGGCCGATCCCCCTATAGTCATAGGTCAGGGCTTCGAAACCATGCGCGGCGAGAAAGCGCGCATAGCGATGATAGAAACGCGCCGGCACGCCCGTCGCCGGATTGACGACGACCCTCCCCGCCTTGTCCGGCGACGCGCTTTCCCAAAGATGCCCGTGCAGCGAAAGGCCATCACGACACGCTATCGCAACGGGCTTCGAGAGAATCTCGCGTGGTCTGCCGGCTTCTTCGATCATGCCGGGACGATAGGGCCGGTCCCGCATTGTGTATATTCACTGGTCGGTATACATTGCGCCATGAGCAAAGCCGAACTTCCAACCCGCGACCGCATCATCTTGGCCGCCGGAAAACTGTTTCACGCGGAGGGCATCCGCGCCGTCAGCATGGATGCCGTCGCCGAACGAGCAGGCGTGACCAAGCGCACCCTCTACTATCACTTCCGCAGCAAAGACGACCTGATCGCCGCGCACCTGGAAGCGCGCGACCAGCCGAACCTCGCGCTCTTCCAGCAATGGTTCGACACGAGCGAAGGCACGGTCGCCGACAGGATAAAGGGGCTTTTCGCGAAACTCGCCCAGGCCGCCCGCCATCCGAAATGGAAGGGCTGCGGCTTTCTGCGCACATCGGTCGAGCTTATCAACCTGCCCGGCCATCCCGCCATTCTGGCCGGCAGGCTGCACAAGAAGCGGGTGGAGGACTGGCTCTGTTCGATCCTCGATCCGGCAGGCCAATCCGAGCCCGCCCGCCGGACGGCCCGGCAGCTCATCCTCCTGCTCGACGGCGCCTTTTCGGTCGTGCTGCTTCACCGCGATGCAAGTTACATGGACAGTGCAGGCGAAGCAGCGGCAAGTCTGGTCCGGGCACTGGACAATACACGATAGAGTGATCTCGTCCTTCCGGTCAGTCGCCTGCCTTCTCCCTAGCATCCGGCCCCCAGGTTCGAACCGTGCGGATCAGCAGTGACCAGCAGATGACGGCCGTCACGGCTTGCCGAGAATGAAGAAGACCTTTCGGACCGGCGTCAGGTTTTCCCAGGTTCCCTCGAAACCCGCCGAGACCACGAAGGTTTCACCGGCTGCGAAGACGCGGGAACGACCCGCCTTGTCGGTGAGCCGCACGGTGCCCTCGAGGATGTGGCAAAGCTCGTCGTAATCGCACTGGCAGCGTTCCAGATGAGGCTCCGCCTCCCAGATGCCGGCAAGTGCCGCACGATCCGCCGCTTCGAAATGGCGCCAGCTCTGCGCGCGATAGGGCGCATCCACGATAGCGGGATCGGATGTTTCCGTTATGCGCGGCGCGATTTTCGCCGCGTCGAAAGCAATCACATGGGCTGGTTCGGTCACGTCTGGTCCTTTCTGGTTTGCGTCAGGATGCGAACCCAACGCCGAGGCGGTCAAATGTCCGCAGCATGCGCGAGCGCTGGCCGGTCTCATCTTCGCGGGCGAGGTCGCGCTGGGTCCACTGCACCGCCAAATCGCACAACGGCTCCGGCGGAAACGGCACCGGGCGACGGCGCAGCATGCGCAAGGCTGTCCGCTCCGTATGTTTGCCCTCGATAAGGTCGAGCATCGTCAGCGCCGCGAAGCGCGATGCCGACACCCCCTGCCCGGTAAAGCCGAGCGCATAGGCAACCTGACCAGCAAAGGCAGTTCCGGCAAAGAAGGTCATGCGTGCCGACACATCGATGATACCGCCCCAGCGGTAATCGAACCGCACATCGGCAAGCGCCGGGAAGGCCGCCTCGAAATTGGCCTGAAGCGTCGCGAATGTCTGCTCTCGGTCGAGAAGCTCCGGATCGCGGCGTCCGCCGCGATGATAGATCGCATCGAAACCGCCCCAGAGGATGCGGTTGTCCGCCGTCTTGCGGGAATAGTGAAACTGGTTGCCGCTATCAGCAATGCCGTAGTTGCCGACCCAGCCTATAGAATGCAGCTGCACATCGGACAGGGACTCGGTTACCAGCGCATAGTCGAACACCGGAAGGATCGTGGGACGCAGGCGGCGCAGCAGCGGCAGGTCGGCATTGGTGGCCAGCGCCACTTTCGGCGCCGTCAGGATCGCCGCAGGTGTGCCCAGGCGGATCTGGCCGTCCCGGCGCGCAATCGACGTCACCCGCGTGTTTTCATGGATTGCAACGCCCGCCGCAAGGCAGACCGCGCGAAGGCCGGCCACGAGCTTGCCGGGATGGACGAGCGCATAATTCGGCTCGAACAGGCCGGCAACGTAATGCGGGCTATCAAGCCGTTCGGCCAGCGCTTGCCCCGTCAGGAAGTGCGTCTCGACGCCAAAGGAACCGTAGAGATCTTTCATGGCCCGAAGGCCATCGGCCTGCCATGGCTTGGCGGCGACGTTCAGCTTGCCGGACCGCTGGAACTCGGCATCGATGCCGTAGCTGCCGAGATCGGCCTCAAGGTCGTCAAGGTTCTGCCGGCCGAGGCGAACAAGGCTCTCCGCCTCCTTCGGCCAGCGGCCTACGGCATTGGCGACGCCGTGCGAAATGCTGGGCGCGCAGAAGCCGCCGTTGCGGCCGCTGGCGGCCTCGCCGCAGCGCCCCGCCTCGACCAGCACGATCCGCGCGTCGGGCCAGCGCTCCCTCGCCTTCAAGGCGCTCCAGAGTCCGACGAACCCACCGCCGACGATGGCTATGTCGGCCGTGGTATCCTGCGCCAGCGCCGGGCATGCCGGTGGGACGGGCAATCCCTGCCGCCAGACCGGGAAACGGGACGCTTCATCGAAACGGGGAGAGTGAGACATCGCGCATATCCTTGAACACAGGCCGCCGCATCCAACCGGCATTCCATGCCGATCGCATCCGTGGCCATAGCGCACAAACCCCACCTTCATGCCTCCGGTCAAGCCTCTCCCATCACGACGAAGAAACAGCGGCCCGCCGTTGCATCCAGCGTCTTGAGGAGGGCGCCATCCGCCCCAACTATTCTCCGGTCAAAGGTTGCACCGCTCTTGCCAAGCAAGTCTTGTTGGCATTTCTTGCGCCGCACAGGGCGCATCTCGCGTTCCGTGCGACGGCTTGACAGGTGATGCAATGACCGACCTCGATACCACCGCGCTCGAAAGGGCGCTGAACCGCCTCCCGCTTGGTTTTCGCGGCCCCGGAGGCGTGGCCGGCGTCGTCAAGGACGGCAAGGTGGTAGCGCGGCGCGCCTGGGGTTTTGCCGACATGTACCGCCGCCTGCCGATGACGGCGCAAACACGCCTGCCGATCTGCTCGATCTCGAAACAGTTCACCTGTGCCCTGCTTCTCGACCAGTTCGGCGATCCTGCTACGCTGGACGACAAGGTCCGCGATTTCCTGCCTGATTACCGCGACCCGCTGCCGACCGTTTCGCAGCTCTGCCACAACCAGTCGGGCCTGCGCGATTACTGGGCGCTGACCGTGCTACACGGCGCCTATCCGGAAACTGAATTCCGCCGCGAGGACGCGCTGCCGCTTATCGCCAGCGCAAAGACCGGCCATTTCCCGGCCGGCGCGCACTATTCCTATAGCAACGGCAATTTCCGCATTCTCAGCGAACTGATCGAGCGCGGCACCGGCCGCGATTTTGCCGATCTTCTTGCCGAACGTCTGTTTGCACCGGCCGGTATGGCGACGGCCATCCTCTCGCCGAACACGCGCGTGCCGGCCGATGACGTTATCGGCTACGAGGGCAATGACGACGTCGGCTTTCTGCCGGCCGACAACGGCGTCTATTGGTTCGGCGATGCCGGCATTGCCGCATCGCTGGACGACATGCTCGCTTGGGAATGCCATATCGACGCGACACGCGACGACCCGGACAGTCTCTACAACCGCCTCTCCGCCCCCGCCTTCTATGCCGATGGCACGCCGGCAACCTATGCTTACGGTCTGCGTCGAGACATCTATAACGGCCTTGAATTCACCGGCCACGGCGGTGGCCTGCGCGGTTTCGGCTCCTACCGCATGCATGTCGCCGGGGAACGCCTGTCGGTAGTCGTCATGTTCAACCACGGCACCAGCGCCTTCAACGCCACGACAATGCTCGTCGATGCCGCGCTTGGCCTCGACGCCGAGGCACAGGGTCAGCTACCCAGGGATTGGGATGGCTTGTGGCTGGATGAGGCCCAGGGACTGGTGGTGCGCACGGCAGCGGACACAACGGGCGTAAAACTTCACTACGGCCCCTCTTCCGCGCATGCCACGCTTTCATCCGGCGGCATCGCGCGCGGACAGGGCTTTAGCCTCCGCAAGGAGGAGGATGGGTTGCTCATGCAGCGGGAGAGTGAAAACCTGACCGTCCGTGCCCGACGGCTTCAACCCGTCGAGTGGGCCGATCCAACAGTCCTTGCCGGCCGCTACTGGTCTGCGGAACTGGAGGCCCATCTGGAGATCGAGGCGCGCGACGGCGCGGCCTTCGCCGTCTTCGAGGGGCTTTACGGGAAGGGTCCGATGGAGCGCATGTATGCGCTGGCGGACGATGTCTGGATCATTACCAGCCGCCGTGCGCTGGATGCGGCAGCGCCCGGCGATTGGACGGTGCTTGTGGAGCGGGGCGCGACCGGCACCCTCACAGGACTTCGCGTCGGCTGCTGGCTCGCCCGCGGAATCAGCTACCACCGCGCGTCCTAGGGCCACGCATCAAGGCTTGTGATCTATCGCGGCGTTCCTGGGGGCAAGCCGATCGCGATGAGGGTGCGGAGCACGGCATTGTTGGCAGCGAGGAACGTGTCGCTGGCATTGCGGGTGGGCAACGCAACGTTGCGGGCGTTGGAGCCGGGGCGCATCTCCATGGTTTTCGCCAGCGCTTCCCTCGCCTCCCGCGGGCGGCCCAGGCGCTGATAGGCTGTGGCCAGCAATAGATAGGTTCGGCCGGAACCGGGGGTGATTGCAATCGAGCGGCTCAGGAACGCGACCGCCTGCTCGTCGCGACCGAGAAGCAGGTTTGCCCAGCCCGCGCCAAGCAGCCAGGTCCAGCGCGAAACCTCCGGCGTATCGTAGCGCTCGGCCTGCAGAAAACCGGCAAGCGCGTCGTCGAAGCGGCCGAGCTGGAGCTGGGTCAGACTGAGATTGTAGAGTGCGGCACCGTCCCAGGGGTTGACGGTCAGTGTCCTGTCGCAGGTGACGAGGCTTTCGGTGAATTGGTTGGTGACGGTCAGGAAGCGGCAGTAGGCGTCAAGCGCAGGCAGGGAGCGTGGCCGCGACGCGAGCGCGCTTTTCAGCAGCGTATCCGCATCGTGTTCCGCGGCAGCTCTTTGCACTGGATCGTACCAGCTCATCTGCACCCCGCGCAGATGCAACCCAGCAAGAGCGATCTGCAATTCGACATTGTCGGGATCCCCTGCAAGATACTTTTCGAGAATGGCGCGTGCTGTGCCGAAGCGCTCGCGCGTCGTCTGGTTGATCGAGGCGGCCGCTTGTCGAATGGCAACATCAGACGGGGCGGCCACCCGCCTATCGGGCTCCTGAAGATCGCTCAGCCGGGCACCCAAAGGGTAACCGATGCCGGCGACCAGACGGTCAACAAGGCGTTGCCGGTCGGTTTCCTCCGCACCTGCCTGAACCTCGGCTACGGCCTTGATTTCCTGATTTTGCGCGTCGATCAGCCGGGCCTGGAAGGTCCAGGTGCCCGGGTCGCGCTTCAACTCGCTCCAAACGTGCAGCCCCGTCTGGCCTTGCCGCGCCAGCGCCGCATCTTCCTCCGGCACGATCAGATCGATACCTTCTATCCGCGAGAAACCCTTGACCAGTGCCGATGTGAGGTCGCGCGCGAGCGCGACATCTTCAGGGCCTCCCCCCACAGTCGCAACCCGCTGCAGCACGACCACAAGGCGCGACGGCGCGAAGAGCCGGTCGCCCCGAAGCGCGAGGCTGGCAACGGCAATGGCGACAAGAAGGAGAGCCGCAGCCACAACAAGGAATCGCCCCTTGCGTGATTTGCGATGGCGCCGCGTTTCTTCCTGCCGCGGTTCGGTCGCAACGCCAACCGCTTGTTCATTGGCGACATCGAGCGCAAAAAGATAACCGCGCCCCGAGACCACGCGAACCATTTCCCGCCGGGTATCGCCGAGTGCCAGACGGATTTCGCGGATACACTGAAAGAGGCTGTCTTCACCGACATGGATGCCGGGCCAGATCGCCTCCATCAACGCTTCTTTGGTAAGGATGCGATGGCTGTTTTCCGCCAGAAGCTTGAACAGTTCGAGGGACTTGGGACGCAGATGCGTCACAGACCCATCGGCGTGCCGCAACTCGGCCCGCTCTGTATCAAGAACGAAGTCCGCAAAAAAGTACACGGATCCCCCGAACCCTGCCCTCGAACGCAGCGCACCATAATGAGCCAGCACCCGGGGCGTCAACACAATGCTGAAACGCCAGGTGCAGCACGGCGACCCCATCAGAAAAATATCAGAAAACTTTAGAGCCGTGCCACGTGGTCTTCAAGACACACGCCGCCCACGCCGACTATCCATTATCATGGATGCGTCCGGGGACAATGCATGCTGAATGAGCTGGCCATAGCGAAAAACGAAAGCAAAGAATGGGTCGACACGCCGGCCTTGCATATGCCTGCAGGAAACGTCGACCGCTTGATGGCGGCCGCGACCTTCCCGAGCGCGGTCGAGTTTCTCGCGCAGAATTTCGTTGCCGGCTATGAAAGCGCACCGCGCGCCTCGGCGCTCTTTGCCACGCAGCAGCGCTGGCTGTTGTCCTTGGCAGCGCTCTCCCGGCACTATGGTGGCGACGGAGCCGGCATGTCCCGACGATCCATCGCACAGTCGGCGCTCAAATACCTGATCGCCAGCCGCAACACAGCCTACGCCTTCTTCGACGAAATCCTCAAATACGGCATCGTTACTCCTATGACCGGGAGAGAGCTTTCGAAAGAGATAGTCGTCGTCCCTTCATCGGACGCGCTGGCGATTCTCGTTCAATGGTGCGATATGCATCTCGCCGCCCTCGACCGCATCGATGCGGGCACGCGAAGCGAACGGTTTCGCGCCGCCCCCGAGCGGCTGCTCCCCCTTTTGATGCCACCGCTCAGCGAGGGGCTTCTGGCAAACCCGCATGTCCGCATGCCGGGGCCACTGTATCGTATCTTCGCCTGGACCGACGCCGGCGGTCTGTTAATGGACCGGCTCGTCGCCGGCATCGACCGGCAGGCCTCATGGTCCGGCGGCTACCTGACCGATGTCGTCACGATCGCGCAGATTGCCCGCGCATTCAGCCTTTCGCGCGCGCATACCAGCCGCAAATTCGCAGAGGCGGAAGCGATCGGCGGCATCGGCTGGAGCGGACGGCGTGGCTACTCGCCCCTGTGGATCTCGCACGGCTTCTTTTCGGAATACGCGATGATGCAGGCACGCAAGCTCCTCATTTTTCAGGCCGCCTTCGCGGCAGCGGAAGCATAGCAGTCAAAAATGGACGGCGAAAATAAGGGCCGGGCGCGTTAAAAAACGCCTGAATTCCTGAACGCACGCTGCTTGAGACAAACGGGCGACGCCCGGCCTCGCATCAGCTGTGCAAAGGGGCCAACCTATTGTTTACACCGATCAGGCCTGGCCGTTTGGCCAGTCCGGGGGCTGTCATGAGCACGATCTTTACCAGACAGGATTTCAGCGTCGACGCCTATGCCGACGACCTTGCCATCGCCGACGTGAATCGCGACGGCAATCTCGATCTCGTCGTGACCGCCTCGAGCTCCACGAACGAGTTCCTCGTGCTTCTCGGCGACGGCACCGGAAGTTTCACGACATCGACGACTCTTGATCTGACGAACACCGGCTCCAGCAGCGGATTGGCGACATTGGCCGACCTGGACGGTGACGGCGATCTCGACGTCATCTATGCGAGTTATTACAACTCTATCGTAAGGGTGCTCACCAACGATGGCGCGGGTGGGTATCAGGCGGGAAGCCCGCTTTACGTCTATCCGGGTCAGGTATCGATGACCACGGCCGACGTGAACGGCGACGGCCACATGGATGCGGTCTCCGTCGCCAACAACAGCTCGATCGTGGTCTTCCTCGGGAACGGCCAGGGCGGCTTTCAGTCGATTACCACCCATACATCCCTTGCTGCCTACAATTCGAACTTTCTCGCGCTTGCCGACATGAACGGAGACGGCAAAGTTGACGTCGTGGCATCCAGCAGCGCCAACAATGCCGTGTTCGTCATGCTGGGGGATGGCGCAGGCGGCTTCACCCCGGAATCCGGCTATGATCTCGGTTGGCTGAATTCGCCGAATCTCGTCACCATCGCAGACGTCAATGGCGACGGCAAGCTTGATGCGCTGACCGGCAACTACAACACCGTCTCGGTCCTACTGGGTGATGGAACCGGCCATTTCACGTCGTCAACGACCGTCAGCGTCGAGAGAGATCCGAAATCCATTGCCGTGGCGGATATCAACGGCGACGGCAAACTGGATCTGATAACCGCCAATTCCTTTTCCAGCAGCGTTTCGGTCCGGTGGGGAGACGGCAACGGCGGTTTCTCGGGCGGCATGGATATTGGCGTCGGCTACCAACCCGAAACCCTCAAAGTGGCCGATGTCAACAAAGACGGAAAGATGGACATCGTCGTCACCAATTTTTACGGCCGCTCCGTGACCGTCCTGCTGGGTGGCGAGAAAACCTTCGCGACGCAAATATCCGCCAGTACCGACCAGACCGGTACGCTGAAGATCGGCGACACGATCACATTCACACTCTCGACCGAGTTGCCCGTCACGGCGAGGGGTGTACCGGACCTGCTGCTGAACAATGGCGGCCATGCAGTCTATGCCGGCCTTGATGACGATGGTCGTCCGACTTTTGTCTACACAGTTGCAGAGGGCGACGACGATACGAGCGACCTGTCCGTCGCCAGCGTGGACACGACCCATGGGACGGTGGACGGGCGTGCGGCCGAGCTGAACTTTGCGACGCCGACATATTTTTACATGGGTTCGGCTGCGAGCTCGATCAGGACAGCCGATTTGAACGGAGACGGCAAACTCGACATCCTGTCGGCAAGTTTCTCCGGCAGTTCCGTGTCGATACGCTTCGGCGACGGCGCGGGCGGCTTTTCCGGTTCGACAAATATCACGATGGGGAGCAGCCTGCGATCTTTGATCGTCGCCGACGTGAACGGCGACGGCAAGCTCGATATCCTCGCGGCCGATTTTAACAGCAGCGCCGTGTCGGTACGCCTGAATGACGGGAACGGCGGCTTCCTGGCTGCTACCAGCGTCGGGGTCGGTTACGGTCCGTTCTCCGTCACCGTCGCCGACGTGAACGGCGATGGCAAGCTCGACATTCTGACCCCGAACTACGACTATACGCTCTCGGTGCGATTGGGTGACGGCACGGGCAATTTCTCCGGTTCGACCGCGATCGCCATCGGCACCGCGGTGAATATTTGCGTCGCCGACGTGAACGGCGACGGCAAGCTCGACATCCTGGCTCCGAATATGGAAGCCGACACCATTTCGGTGCGGCTGGGTGACGGCGCCGGCGGTTTTTCCGGCTCGACCGAGATCGCCGTAGGGTCTGATCCGTTTTCGGTCACCACTGCGGACATGAACGGCGATGGCAAGCTCGATATCGTGTCGGTGAATCAGACCAGTGCGACCGTCTCGGTGCGTCTGGGCAACGGTGCCGGGGGCTTCTCCGGCTCGACGGAAATCGCTGTCGGCACCAACCCAATTTCCGCCGCCATCGGCGATGTGAATGGCGACGGAAAACTTGACATCGTGACCGCCAATTACGACGGCAAATCCGTCTCCGTCCTATTGGGCGATGGTACAGGCGGTATCCTCAGTTCGAGAGAAATCACGGGCAATTCCGCAGTCAGCTCTGTCAGCCTCGCCGACGTGAACAGTGACGGCAAGCTCGATATTCTTGCAACGCGATCAGACGGCCACGTCGCGGTCTTCCTGAACACCTCTCAAAAGGGCTCTCCCTTCGACGGTTCGACGATTTCCACAGTCGATGGAGCTAAAACCGGGCGGACCGTGGACGCGACCCGGCCGGACGCGCCAACGGTCGTGCTGACCCACGATACCGGCATATCCTCGACGGACGGCGTGACCAATGACGGTTCCTTGACGATCACCGGTTTGGAAGGCGGGGCAACACTGAGCTACGTCGTCAATGATGGCGAAGCCTCGGCCACGTACGATCCGAGCACCTTCGACGACGGCCACTATACCGTGAAGGTCTTCCAGACGGATACGGCCGGCAATGTTTCACTGGCCGGCACCGTTTCCTTCACCTACGACCTCACGATCGGCCCGCCGGAGCCGTACCTCGCCAACGACACCGGCAGTGCCTCGAACGATTTCGTGACCAATGACGCCACGCTCTCGATCGCGGGCGTCGAGGACGGCGCGACCCTGAGCTACATCATCGATGGCGGCCCGGCGACGGCGACCTACGATCCGACCGCGCTCAGTGACGGTGAGCATACGATCAAGATGAAGCAGACGGACGCCGCCGGCAACGTCTCCTTCTTTTACGGCACCATCACCTTCACACTCGACCGAAGCAAACCGAATGCCGTGGGGCTGGCATTGGCATCGGACACCGGCAAATCCGCCACCGACAAGATCACCAGCAACGGCGCCCTGACGATCTCGGGCAAGGAAACCGGTGCGACCCTGAGCTACATCGTCGATGGCGGCACGGCATCGACCACCTATGATCCGAGCGCCCTTGCCAACGGCACGCATACGGTGAAGGTCTTTCAGACCGATGTCGCCGGCAACGTCTCCTCGGCCGGCAGTCTCACCTTCACACTCGATAGGTCCATCGCAACGCCGGTGCTCACCCTAACCTCGGACACCGGCAAATCCGCCACCGACAAGATCACCAGCAACGGCGCCCTGACGATCTCGGGCAGGGAGAGTGGCGCGACGGTGAGCTACATCGTCGATGGCGGCACGGCATCAAGCACCTATAACCCGGGCGCCCTTGCCAATGGCACGCATACGGTGCAGTTCATCCAGACTGATGCTGCCGGCAATGTTTCCACAAACAGCATCACCTTCACACTAGACAAGTCCGTCGCAACGCCGACGCTCGCGCTGACCGCAGACACTGGAAAATCAGCAATCGACAAGATTACCAGCAACGGCGCCCTGACGATCTCTGGCAAGGAAACCGGCGCGACACTCAGCTACATCATCGACGGCGGAACGGCATCAAGCACCTATAACCCCGGTGCTCTTGCCAATGGCACGCATACGGTGAAGGTCATCCAGACCGATGTCGCCGGCAATGTATCCTCGGCCGGCAGCCTTACCTTCACGCTGGACAAAGTCGCGCCGACGGTGGCCGGCGTCACCACATCGG
>NZ_QWBU01000028.1 GCF_003432075.1 Shinella sp. WSJ-2
TGTTGATTGCCACTGAGAACTGACCCGGCATAGCCCGATATTTCCATTGAGAATTGACCCATGTTTCAACCGTCCCTCGCGAGTTTTCAGCGAGGGCTGTGGAGTGATTGACATGGCGTTACTGAGCGTGATCCGGCGCTGGCATCTTCGAGAGCATCTATCGATCCGAGAGATCTGTCGCCGGACTGGCCTTTCCCGGAACACCGTCCGCAAATACCTGCGCCTTGATGGCGGGGAGCCGAAGTTTAAGGTGCCGGAGCGACCGAGCAAGCTTGATCCGTTTGCAGATCGGCTGTCGGCATGGCTGAAGACGGAATCGAAGAAGGGCCGCAAGCAGAAGCGGACGATCAAGCAACTGCATGCCGATCTGGTTGGCCTCGGTTATGAGGGCTCTTATAATCGGGTGGCGGCATTTGCCCGAGAGTGGAAGGCCGATAGGCAAAGGGAACTTCAGACCACAGGACGCGGAACGTTCGTGCCGTTGGCCTTCGAACCGGGCGAAGCGTTCCAATTCGATTGGTCGGAGGACTGGGCCATCATCGGCAATGAGCGCACCAAGCTGCAGGTCGCGCATACGAAGCTGAGCTACAGCCGCGCCTTCATCGTGAGAGCCTATCTCCTGCAGACGCACGAGATGCTGTTCGATGCCCACAACCATGCCTTCCGCGTCTTTGGCGGCATCCCCGGCCGTGGCATCTACGACAATATGCGCACGGCGATCGACAAGGTTGGTCGCGGGAAGGATCGCGACGTCAACGTGCGCTTCATGGCGATGGCCAGTCACTATGTGTTCGAACCCGAGTTCTGCAATCCGGCGTCCGGTTGGGAGAAAGGACAGGTCGAGAAGAACGTTCAGGATGCCCGTCATCGTCTCTGGCAGCCCACGCCGCGCTTTCCGTCGCTGGAAGCGTTGAACGTCTGGCTGGAGCAGCGCTGCAAGGAATTGTGGGCGAATACCCCGCACGGACAGATGCGCGGCACCATCGCCGACATCTGGGCTGAGGAGGCTTTGGCATTGATGCCTGTCTCCCGGCCGTTCGATGGCTTCGTCGAGTATACCAAGCGCGTCACGCCGACCTGCCTCGTTCATCTGGAGCGCAATCGCTACAGCGTTCCTGCCTCCTTCGCCAATCGGCCGGTGAGCCTGCGGGTCTATCCGGATCGTGTCGTTGTCGCCGCGGAGGGCCAGATCGTCTGCGAGCATCGCCGGGTCATCGATCGCTCTCATGACCGACCGGGACAGACCATCTACGACTGGCGGCATTATCTGGCGGTGGTGCAACGCAAGCCGGGCGCTCTTCGCAATGGTGCACCCTTTGCCGAACTGCCCGATGCGTTCCGAGCCTTGCAGCAGTACCTCCTGAAGAAGCCGGGTGGTGACCGCGAGATGGTCGATATCCTGGCCCTTGTTCTCCAGCACGACGAACAGGCCGTGCTATCGGCGGTCGACATGGCGCTGAAGTCCGGCGTCCCCACGAAGACGCACGTGCTGAACCTGCTGCATCGCCTCGTCGACGGCAAATCCTTCACACCGCCCACCATCGACGCGCCGCAGGCCCTGACGCTCACCAACGAGCCCAAGGCCAATGTCGAACGCTACGATGCGCTCAGAAAGACGGAGGTTCGCCATGCGTCATAATCCAGCAAGTGGCGCTGTCGTCATCATGTTGCGGCAACTGAAGATGCACGGCATGGCCCAGGCCGTCGGCGAACTCACCGAACAGGGATCGCCAGCGTTTGAGGCCGCCATCCCGATCCTGTCGCAGCTCCTCAAGGCCGAGACCGCGGAACGTGAAGTGCGATCGACCGCCTACCAGCTCAAGACGGCACGCTTTCCAGCCTATCGTGATCTGAACGGCTTCGACTTCACCAGCAGTGAGGTCAACGAGGCGCTGGTCCGTCAGCTTCATCGCTGCGACTTCCTCGACGAGGCCAACAACATCGTCCTGGTCGGCGGTCCCGGCACGGGCAAGACGCATATCGCTACGGCCATCGGTGTCCAGGCCATCGAACATCATCACAAGCGGGTTCGGTTCTTCTCGACCGTGGAACTGGTCAACGCGCTCGAGCAGGAGAAGTCCCAAGGTCGCCCAGGCCAGATCGCCAACCGCCTGGCACACTCCGATCTCGTCATTCTCGACGAGCTGGGCTACCTGCCGTTCAGCGCTTCAGGCGGGGCGCTGCTCTTCCATCTGTTAAGCAAGCTCTACGAGCACACGAGCGTCATCATCACGACCAACCTGAGCTTCAGCGAATGGGCCAGCGTCTTCGGCGATGCCAAGATGACCACCGCGCTGCTCGACCGCTTGACCCACCATTGCCACATCCTTGAAACCGGAAACGACAGCTTCCGCTTCAAGAATAGTTCGGCTCATGAGCCCAAAACGACGAAGGAGAAAAGGAAGAGCTTGACCGCAACCACCGACCCGAACGACATCTAATAGGCGGGTCAATTCTCGGTGGAAATGCCGGGTCAGTTCTCAGTGGCAATCAACA
>NZ_QWBU01000029.1 GCF_003432075.1 Shinella sp. WSJ-2
TCATGAGCCCAAAACGACGAAGGAGAAAAGGAAGAGCTTGACCGCAACCACCGACCCGAACGACATCTAATAGGCGGGTCAATTCTCGGTGGAAATGCCGGGTCAGTTCTCAGTGGCAATCAACAATGCCGGGCTCGACAGCAATGGCCGGCCGACATTTACCTACACCGTCGTTGAGGGTGATGGCGATACAGGCAATCTCGCCATCGCCGGCATCGACAGCACCGATGGCTCGATCGACGGTCTGACCGAACTGAACTTCGCGACGCCGATCAGCGCCGTCAGTGGCAACGGAATCCACTCTGAGATCGCTGCCATCGATGTGAACGGTGACGGCAAGCTCGACCTGCTGACCGCCAATGAATTTATGAGCACGGTATCGATCCTGCTTGGCGACGGCACAGGCAATTTCTCCAGCCCGACGCAGGTCCCGTTCGGCTCTGGCGCCTACGGTCTTTTCGGCTTCAGCACCGGCGACATAAACGGCGACGGTAAGCTCGACCTGCTGGCAATCAATATATCCGACAACAGCGTCTCCGTGCGGTTGGGTGATGGCGCGGGCCATTTCTCCAGCGGGGCGGATGTCAGCGTCGGCAGCAACGACTTTACCATGGCTCTGGGCGATGTAAACGGCGATGGCAAGCTTGACATGGTCACGGGCGGCGCCGGCGTCACCCTATGGCTGGGCGATGGTGCCGGCGGCTTCTCAGACCCGACGAGTGTTCTGAGTTCAGGATTCGGCGCTGTCCTCGCCGACGTGAACCGCGACGGCAAAATCGATCTCCTGGCGTCGACCGGCACCAGCATTGTCGTTCGCTTGGGCGACGGTGCCGGCAGTTTTTCAGGCTCGGGATCTGTCAGTATGGGCAGTAATCTCCCATCATATTTCACCGTCGTGGACCTGAACGGCGACGGCAAGGTCGATCTGCTGTCACAACACAATTCCTCCAACCTGGTTTCCGTGCGCTTGGGAAATGGCGCCGGCGGTTTCTCTGGCACGACGCAGCTTACTTTTGCAGACAGGGTATCCGATATCGCCGTCGGCGACATGAATGGGGACGGCAAGGTCGACGTTGTCGCGGCGAACGGCGGAAACGTGTCAGTGCGCCTGGGGGACGGAGCTGGCAATTTCTCCGGCTCGACGGATATCAGCGTGGCCACTTCGATTGACGTCGTCAACCTTGCGGATGTGAACCGCGACGGCAAGCTTGATATCCTGGCATCCTACAACGGCACTACATGGGTCCTCCTGAATACGTCGCAGCGTTCCGCGTCGTTCGACGATGCGACCATTACGACGGCCGACGGCGTACAGACCGGGCGCGGCGTGGATGCGACCCGTCCCGATGCGCCCGATCTTGCGCTGACCCACGACAACGGCAGCTCTTCGACCGATTTTCTCACGAATGATGGCTCCCTGACAGTCGGCAAGGAGACCGGTGCGACATTGAGCTATGTCGTCGACGGCGGTGAGGCATCCGCGACCTACGATCCAACTGCGCTGGCTGAGGGTGAACACACAGTCGAGGTGCGGCAGGCGGATGCTGCCGGTAACATTTCTGCGACCAGCACCATCACGTTCACGCTCGACCGTACGGCACCGCCGGCGCCAACGGTCGTACTGAGCCACGATACCGGCACGTCCTCGACGGACGGCGTGACCAATGACGGTTCCTTGACAATCACCGGTTTGGAAGACGGGGCAACCCTGAGCTACGTCGTCAATGATGGCGAAGCCTCGGCCACGTACGATCCGAGCACCTTCGACGACGGCCACTATACCGTGAAGGTCTTCCAGACGGATACGGCCGGCAATGTTTCACTGGCCGGCACCGTTTCCTTCACCTACGACCTCACGATCGGCCCGCCGGAGCCGTACCTCGCCAACGACACCGGCAGTGCCTCCAACGATTTCGTGACCAATGACGCCACGCTCTCGATCGCGGGCGTCGAGGACGGCGCGACCCTGAGCTACATCATCGATGGCGGCCCGGCGACGGCGACCTACGATCCGACCACGCTCAGTGACGGCGAGCATACGATCAAGATGAAGCAGACGGACGCCGCCGGCAACGTCTCCTTCTTTTACGGCACCATCACCTTCACGCTCGACCGAAGCAAACCGAATGCCGTGGGGCTGGCATTGGCATCGGACACCGGCAAATCCGCCACCGACAAGATCACCAGCAACGGCGCCCTGACGATCTCGGGCAGGGAGAGTGGCGCGACCCTGAGCTACATCGTCGATGGCGGCACGGCATCGACCACCTATGATCCGAGCGCCCTTGCCAATGGCACGCATACGGTGAAGGTCATCCAGACCGATGTCGCCGGCAATGTATCCTCGGCCGGCAGCCTTACCTTCACGCTGGACAAAGTCGCGCCGACGGTGGCCGGCGTCACCACATCGG
>NZ_QWBU01000003.1 GCF_003432075.1 Shinella sp. WSJ-2
CTCAGTAACGCCATGTCAATCACTCCACAGCCCTCGCTGAAAACTCGCGAGGGACGGTTGAAACATGGGTCAATTCTCAATGGAAATATCGGGCTATGCCGGGTCAGTTCTCAGTGGCAATCAACACACACGCATTAAGTGTGGATTTTACTTGCCTCAACGAAAAGCAAGATTCCGGCGCAGAGGAGGCAAACCGGTCGATTCGGAAGTATCTATAGTATATTTCGAAGCATATCTCTTGGTTAGCAATTATTGCAAAACTCCCGGTTGGTTGAATTGCTTGATCAGCGTGCGATAATATTCTCTGTAAGGTCGTTGAATCTTACGATCTCAAGAAAACAAGGAGATAGACTATGGGTATCATCAGCAAAGCGGCCGCATCGGCCCACCGCGCCCGCCCCTTTTATGAGGAGCACGAAATCAGCGATGAGCTGAAGAGCGTGCTCGAGGAGGAGGCCAAGCACCTTGTCGGCGCGCGGCGCCGATCGACGGAGGATGCATTCGAAGAGGGGGAGCGTTTCGATAGGATCGCCACGCTTCTGCCCGAAGGGACCTTGGAGAAATGGGCGGTCGAATGTTGCGGCTACACCGCGCGGCACGTGCGCACCAAGCGTGCGGTCCACCGCAACCTTCAGGCCTATAAGGAGATCCTGGTTGCGCTTGCCGTGGGTCCGACCGTGCTTGGAAAGATGAGTGCGGCCACGCCCGAGCAGGTCGAACAGATCATCGGCTTTGCTAGCACGCATGATCGGCTGCGGGTTCAGGATGTCACGGCGATCATGTCCGGGTCAAAGGAGGACGTCGAGGAGAAGCCCGAACTCGATCCGTACGATGTCGGTGGGCCTGATGGGCTTAAGGCGATCATCGGCATCAAGGTGCGGGACGGCATGAAGTCGTTCGTGAGGCATATCGAGGAGATCCGCACCCATGTGCTGGAGGCCTTGCCGAAGAACAACATCGTCAAGAAGGACCTCGCCGCGAAAATCCACCTCACGGCACGCCTCGCAAACCGCGAGTTGGAAAGCCTTGTGCAGTTCGTCCGGCCGCATCCGAACGACAGGCACACCATGACCTCGACCGAATTGCCGGCGAAATCCGGTTGGGAAAAGGTCAGCCGGTTGCTCTACAAGATGGGTAGCGAGACTTCTTGGCCTGACAAGGCCGAGCTTCGGACCTGGCTGGAGACAGAGGTCGTGCCGCTTCTGAACTGGGTGGTTCCCGAAAAGGGCGACCCGGTCAGGCCGGAGGTCAAGGCTGATGTTGCAGCAAGCGTGGTCGCGTCTGCCAACGCTGTCGCGGACACTTCGGCCCCGGCGAAAACCTCGGCCTCGCCTAAGGCAAAGGCATCGAGCAGGCCGTCGTTGGAGGAGAACCTGGCGAGGCTCACGGATGGATTTGCCGCCATCATGACCGGTGACTTCAAGGTGCCCGCATCTGACGATGACGCCATCCCTTCGGTGGCCGAGGCGCTCGCCAAGCCTGAGAAGCGGTTTCAGCGCCCGGCGTTCATCGACAAGATCAAGCCGACTTCGCCACCGACGACCGCGGCGTGAAGCGGCAACGAAAACTGGAGGGCTGGATGTCCGGCCTTTCCATCAACATCGAGAGGGCCGCTTGTCGGCCCTTTCTCATTGGCGGCTTCGGTCGGGCATGATGATCGCTGAAGCGGTTGCCTTGCACTTGTCGCAGGCGCCCAGTGGGTCTCGGTTTAGAAGTCGCCGTGAGCCCGGCGTTAACCTTGTACCGGCTTCGTTCTCTTTTTGCAGTCCGGGACCTTGAGCCCAGCCTTGGGTCCTGTCAAGTTGAGGACGTTCCGGATGGCCGGAACAAGCGGCCCAAGCCGATGCTACCAACATCGACAAGGGCCTGACCGTCAACCTTGTACAAGAAGGAATCGGGCTATGAGCACGAATACCGTTTCTGTTCCCTCTGGGGAAGTTCTCCGTTCCATGATCGATGCGGCCGAGGCTGCCGCAGCTTCCAGATCCCGCCCACGCCCGTTCGGCCTTGGCCGCAATACGGCTCCGACTGCGGTTCACGAACCGGCGGTGCTGCGCCGTCATCCGCATCTGGTTCGCTTCGCCGATGTCGAGGCCGATCTCGACCTGCTGATCGACCGCGCCATTACCGCCATTGCCGATGGCGAACCGATCGAGGACGCGATCCTCGGCCACTACGTTCATATCGCCTCGCTGGTGCGGGCCGTCTCGTTCCGGGAGGGCAAGCTGTTGGAGCAGGCGGTCGAACGGCTGGCGAAAGCCAATCCCAACGTGCTGGTGCTGACCCAGTCGTTGAAGCTGCCGTTGGTCAAGGCGGCCATGGAAGCGGTGGCCGGAAACGACTGGTCGAGCCTCGATGGCGTGAAGCTCGATTGCGAGGCGCCGGCCAAGGGCAGCTACACGCCGGACCTGATCGTCGTGAACCGCGCCCGGCACACGGCCTATATCCTCGACGTCAAACGGTCGCTCGCGTCCTATGGCGACACGAGCCGGCTTGAGGAACTGAAGCTCAAGATGATGGCGTCGGCGATGGTTCTGCCGGACTGGCTCTACAAGAACCAGAAGCGGCTGATGGTGGATGCGGTCGAAGTGGCGATCGTCGACGGCGCCAGCCGCCCGAGCGATCATGCCAACGGGGTCTGGGCGCTCTCAGAACTCGACGACCTCTTGGAGATCGATGGTGTGGCCGACTGCATGGCCGAACTGCGTCTGCGCTTCGGCATCCGGGTGCAGCAGCTTCTCGAAGCCGAGGCGTGCAAGGCACTTGGCCTGGACAGGGCGCCCGTCATGGATCCGCGAGCGATGTCCTCGGCTGTGACCGCGGCGCTCCATCCGCGGATCAACCTCAATGGACCGAGCCGGAGTTACGAAGAAGATCTGGCTGCCCGATCTTGCGACGATGACGATCTGCGCGATCGCCTCGATGATGACGGCTTCAGGGACGCCTATGAAACCGAGGATGATGAACCGGTCCCCATGTTTGTGCGGGTTGGCTTTGCCCGACGCCATCGGCACTGATCGAGCACGTCACCCGACTGCCGTTGATGCCTATTGCCTGATGGCCTGACCGCCGCGCCCTGACGCTTGCCGTCAGGCGCCGGATGTCGACCGCCATGTGTGACCATCAGGCCTCGAGGCCGCGGTTTTCCCTTTCCATCTCCCAATGACGCTGGACCCGAGCGTGGTTCGGCGAAGGAGTTTCCATGTCTTCCGACATCACCCCGGATGCGCCGCCACGCATCCGCTGCGAGGCAATCAAATCGCCCTCGACGTCACTGAACCCCACCTGTCATCATTCGCATGGCACCGTCCTCCGCTATCTCGGACCTGCTCGTCATGATCCGCCTGCTGACCATCCGGCGTTCCTGATCGGACTGGCGCTTGGTCATGTCAGGCAGGGCGATGGTCTGACCGGCACCGTGCCGGACACGGTCATCAGCCGACTGCAGGCGCAGGCCGATCGTGGCAATCCCGCCTGCCGCCTGCTGCTCGACTGGCTCGGTAACCGCAATCGCAATCTCGTGGCTCAGCTTCAGTCGGATGCTGAGGATCCGAGTCTAGCCGCGCCCCGTCCGCTTCGTCGCCGGATCCGGGAGCGTCGCCGGGCTGGGCCGGGGAGTTTGAAGAAACACACGGCGGTGAAGGCGGGATCATCCGGTCCTAAAACGGCAATTATTGCCGCGATGACGGAGGGCCGGATCGATGAATAAACTCGCCCGTCTTCTGCTGTGCCGTCTCGACCGTGTCGCCCGCCAGGACGCCCAGCGCAACGCCCATGCCAATGGGCTTCTGTCTCTGAAGATCGTCGAGGTCGATGGTCATCTCCTGCGTCGCTACAGTCCCGCATTTGATACCGAGCGAATGGGGGGCGATCGGGATCGGGACCTCGCCTGGATCCGCCGCACCTTCGCGGCCTATCTTCTGCCGCCGCCCCAGCAGTCCGACATTGTGGTGACTGAGGGGAAGGCGTCGACAGCGTTGCTACCGTCGCTCTACCGGCCAGGTCAAGCCACAGCCGATGATCATGCCGCAGCAGTCGATCACAGACGCCGTGCCTATGCCGTCGGTCTTGTTGGCCGGGCGGGCCGGGCACCGCTGGTCAGTAACATCGTGGCGGCTCTGGTGCTGGCGCGCGCGATCGAAAACACGCGCATGCCGCTTGCCAGGATCGTCCAGACGATTGCCATGGCGGCGCCAGTTGTCTCATTGCACGCACCCGTGGCCGGCTTCGAACGGGCCATGCGGCGGTTGATCGAATTGCCGGGCTTTCTTCCCGGGGCTGTTCCGAACGGCATCGACGGTGACTATGTCTATGACGATGGCAGCTTCGCGGTCGCCGAAGGCACAGGGCGTGCGTACATCCAGTTCATCGGCGAGTCGGTCCATCGCCTGACAGGCGCCACGCTTCAGCGGCGACTGGTCAATGCGCTGACGCGGGATTATCCGGTCGTTGCGATCTCGGAGACGGCACAGCACATCCCATCCGAGATCAGCATCGCGGCCGATGTCGCTCTGGTGGGCGGCTGGTTGGACTATCCCTTCGTCAGCATGATGCTTGAGGCCATGTATGGTGATGTCGGTCTGGCGGCGCTCACCCGATGGACGACCGCTTATGACGCGCATTATCTGACCATCGATGACGTGGTGCTGGCCTTCCGGCCGGGTCGCGGCGCGCCAGAAGTGATTGACGTGCTGGCCTCGCTGACCGAGCGCAATCGTGTTGCCGCTCGCGATGGCGATGATGAGGACGACGAACCAGCATCCAAGGCCACCGGAAAATCCTCGAAGTCGAAACAGGACGCGTCGCCGGAGAAATCCTCCTCCGGAAAAGACAGTGGCGGCGGGTGGAAGCGTGACAAGCCGTCGGGTGCCGAGGTCATCCAGCCGGAGCCATGGGGGCCGGGGCAAGACGATCGCCCGTCGCTGATGGTCGAGACGCTCTCCGGATACGGCAAGGCCAAGACCTGGGCGCTGGATCTCAAGGCCGATCTCGCCGATCACAGGGCAGGGGCTCTCGCCTGGTCTGACATGAGCACCAAACTATTGCTGCACGGTCCGCCCGGGACCGGCAAGACGACGTTTGCGCGGGCGCTGTGCAACAGCCTGCAGGTGCCGCTGGTCGCCACATCGGTCTCGACCTGGCTGCAGGGCGGCCATCTCAACGATGTCATCGCCAAGATGGCCAAGACCTTTGCCGAGGCCCGCGCGATTGCCCCGTCCATTCTGTTCATCGACGAGATCGATGGCATCGGCAAGCGGCAGCCGGCAGAGCGGGAATATGCGGACTACTGGAACACGGTGGTCAACAAGGCGCTCGAACTGCTGGACGGCGCCGTGAAATCCGAAGGGCTGGTCATCGTGGGGGCCACCAATCGGCCGGACCAGATTGATGATGCAATCAAACGCTCCGGGCGACTGGAAACGCATATCGAAATCCCGATGCCTGATGTCGCAACGCTTGCGGCCATCTTTATGCATCATCTCGGTGACGATCTGGCGGTGCTGATTGGCGATGCTGGAAAACTGAACGGTGAGGCTCACGACGAAGTGGAGGCGGACGCCGCGGGAACGCATGTGGAAGGCCCGCCGCCGCCAGAAAATGATGCCGCCGGAGACAGTGATGAACACGGCTCAGGTGACACCCGGAAAGGAAGGACGACATGACAACGACATCGAAGCATCTCGAACCGGGCACACCTGAGGCAGCCGCGTCGGTGCTAAAGCGGCTGGCAACCAAGGCGATGGGCCTGACCGGAGCCGACATCGAGCGGATCGTTCGCCAGGCACGGCTGAAGGCACGGCGCGAGAAGCGTGCGATCCGGTTCGAGGATCTTGAGGACGGTATCCGAATGGACCGGCCGCAGGTGCCTTATGATCTGCGGTGGCGCTTCGCGATCCACGAAGCCGGACATGCGGTCGTCCATCATGCGCTGCGGCTCGGCCCGATCCATGGCCTGAACATCGATACATCGGGAGGCGGTGGCTATAGCCAGCTCGGCTTCACCGCGTCCGGCAGCGATACGCTCGGCTATCGCGAGGACATGCTTGCGATGCTGATGGCCGGGCGGGCCGCGGAACAGATTGTGGTCGGTGCGATCTCCTCGGGCTCCGGCGGCACCGAGGACAGCGATCTCGCGCGGGCAACGAGACTGGCGCTCGCCATGGAGCGTTCCCTGGGCTTCGGCGCGATCCAGCCACTGCTCTATCGTGATGACAAGGACCCGACCGCCGTGCTTGACAGCAATCCGGATCTCGCGGCGCGCATTCATGCACGATTGGAAAAGGCGCTGGCGCGGGCAGTCGAGGTTCTGGGCGAGAACAGGGACAAGCTCAATGCCCTCATCAAGGCCCTGTTCGATGCCCAGGCTTTGGATGGCGGTGCCGTCAAGCAGCTTCTCAGGCAGGGTGATCGGACGGCTGGAAACTGACAGCATGCCGTCCGACCAAACGGCGCCTGGCGCCCGGTGCTAGGGCAATGATGTGACCTGATCTGGCTTGAGTTGGCTTGGATTGCAGACGACTTGTCTCAAGTTGCCCGCAATCTAAGACAAGTTGCGCTCATTTGATTCCGTGGTCTGGATTTTTGATTCGAAGTTCCAGGAGGCTGATTCAGCAACGGCGTTTGCCTCGGGGTAACCTGTGTCGATGCGACATGACGTGCCCGCACGTTGAGGCAAATTGCGGTCTTTTGATTCAAGGTCCCAGGCCACCGATTCTCAACTCTGGAATTCCGATTCCGCCAAACGGCGCTTGCGCCGGTCAGCCGGTCCCTCGACCATAGGAGAGGCCGAGGAGCAGGAGGGTGGAGATCATGAGTATCACGATGGCAAGGCAGCGGCAGAAGGCGCTTCGCGACGCCAACAGGCAGGCACGGCGTCCCGACCGCGACGATGTTGCAAGGGTGGCGTTGTTCTGGTTGATCCGCCGCGCCGTGGACAAGGGCCAGGAGGCCGAGCTTGAAACGTTCCAGGGCGTGATCGTCTCCATGCTGACCGAGCAGGGCTTCGATGGGCGCGAATGCGATGCCGTCTTCGATGACCTCGTCGCCAAATACCGGTCCGGTGGTCTTCCCTTCCGCAGGAAGCTCCATCTGCTCTTTCCGGACCGAAACGAACGGGAGACGTGAGCCGTCACTCTATCGACCCGGCGACTTCCTCCACCATCCTCTTCCCACGGTCCTCGCGCCAAACGGCGTTTGCTCATTGGATACCTGCTCCCCCCATTACTTCTTAAAACGCCGTTTGATTCTGAATCGATTTTCCAGAGTGCGATAACGCACCCGTCGTGTTGCTGCGCCATGCAGCGAGGCAAGGTGCGGAAATTATTTCCGCACCGGTTTCATCACTTCTTGCCTTCACGTGCCCATGGCGGTGGTTGCCTGTTTTCGACCCAAGGGAGGAGTTGCAATGGTTTTCGCTCGATGCCCGCCGTGATGACAGGATAGTGCTTCAAGGCCTCGCGCATCAGCGGAAGGCCTGCCGGATTGGTGTAGCGCGTGTTCGTTTCGCTACCCTCGCTTAACCGTCCGGAAATGTCATCGATCACCTCCGTCGAGACGCCCGCCTGCTTCAGCGTATCAGCCATGCCATGCCGAAGCGCGTGAATGGCACGCGACCACATGTTCTTGCCAAGCGCAGCCTGCATCACAGGGACGAAGGTATCGTAGAACCTATTGCCGGGATCGTTGTCCGTTTTGTCCGAAAAGAGATCCGGAAAGAGCTGCACGTATCCCAGCTTCTTGATTGCCTGGACATATCGATGAATCCAAGCCGTACCATCTCATCCGGCAAGGGCAGCAACCGCTGAGATTGAGTCGTCTTCAACCGGCGTGTTTCGTTGGTTCGAAGAATGATGACATAGCCTTCTTCGTCCTTTGCTATGTCATCGACATGAAGCCCGGCAAACTCCTTACGTCTGGGACCGAGATAGGTGAGGAGGATCGGCAAAAAATAGAGCGAATCGTGGAAGACCTGCGTGCCAGCCTTTCGCCGTCTTCCCCGCAGATGATCCTGAGAGCCCACATACACCGGACTGGAGAAGATCGGAATGATGTCCTGAGGTTTCGGTTTGTACTGCCGCTGGCGAATGTCTCCAGCCTTGGGCTTTCGTGGACGTAGACCTTCGAAGGTCCAACCCTCAATTTCGAATCCGTGGCCTTTCAGATGCTTGAGGAAATGGCTGAGGTTTCCGAAGTGCTTGCGGATCGTCGCGGCGGCAAGGCCGACCTTCGGCTTTGTTCCGGATGCTTCCGCCGCTCGGCGCATCTCGTTACCTTTGGCGCGTAGTTCCGGCGCCGACATCACGCGCATCCGGCTGCTGCGGCCCCAGTCGGTGGGGATGTCATTGAAGTGCTGGCGCAACAGGCCGATGTGATATTGCTCGATCTGCCCGGAATGCTCGACACCATGTTCAACAAGCACGGACTGATACATGCGCACAAGGGCCTTGGCGTCACGGGCAGTCTCAGCCGTCCACTCGTTGCCCATGTTGGCGATAAGCTTGTCACACTCCTGTTCGAAGTCCGAAACCGCGACCACCCGCTGTCCGGCTTCTGAAGCCTTCGACCCCGCCTGTTTCTTCGTGGCTGAGGGTTGGATCAGGTCGAGGTAGGCGATTTCCGGATCGTCCGGCGCGGCAGTCAGAGCTGATGCGGATGGTCGTTCAACAACCGAAGGCGGCGGTAAAGGATCAGAGTCTGGGGTCGGAGGTTCGGCTTCCGTGACCTCGGCATTTGGCGTCACGGCTCTTCCGCCGCCCGTGAATTCGCTCCGACTTTTGTCCACCAGTTCGTGGCGCTCTTCGATATGGAGAAGAGCCGCGGCGCGACCCTCGAAGATCTTGGACATGGCGCGCTGACGATTAGCGACGGTGTCGTCAATTTCGAATTGGTAGATCAGCCGTCGGATGCCGTCTTCAAAACCGGGGCTGCGCGCCACGGTCAGTTCGCCGCGATAGTTTGCCCGGATGGCATCGACATGCGATGCCGGCACGCCATTGTTCAAAAGATAGGTCAGGCCCGCGCAGTCATTCTCCAGAGACAGATCCACGCGCGTTCCGAACTTTGCCAGGAGCTGGCAGGCCCATCCCGCTTCGAGATCGAGTTCCATCTCCTCGATATTGCCGCCACGCCCATTGCGCCTTGCCAGCGTGTTGATGTCGTCGAGCCGTTCGAGTTCCTTGTCACGCTCATGCTCGAACAGTTTTTGGAGCTGTAGCTTGGACATCGTTTCCTTCGAGTTCAACTTCAATTCGGCCAGTCGCGTGTTGAGCTTCCGGCCGATGATCTGAGCCTTCTTATGGTCTGAACAGTGAAGGCTGAGTGAAAGGCGGCTGCCGGGACGGCAGTGGATAAAGGCGGCCGGGACGCGTGGCCGCCAATAGAAGATGTTTCCGCGGCGGATCAGATTCTCGACCTCGTGGCGCACGGCCATGTCAAATGCCCTGTCTTTGCCCCGAGGTTCGTCCATCGCGTAAATCTCGCGTGGGCATCACCTCTGGGCACCAGTTTTGGGCATCAGGTCGCCAATGATGCCAAAACACTATCCGGCACGACTGGAAAATCAAGGAATTAAGGGCTTTTAGGGAGAATTGGCTGGGGAACCTGGATTCGAACCAAGATTAACGGAGTCAGAGTCCGTCGTTCTACCGTTGAACTATTCCCCAGCATGGCTGGTTCCGGCATGGCCGGGGCCTGTGAGGCGGGCTTATAAACAAACGGCAGCGAGATGCAAATGGTTTTTTTGAGAAAATTGCATCAGGTTTCGCAGGGCCTCCTGCTTCGCAGTTTCGTCATAAAAAGAATTTGGCGAACGGGCCGGGCGCTGGTAATGTCGCGCCAACGAAGATCGAGAGAGCGCCTGCTTGCAGCCCCAGGGTTTTGCGCGGCGCCATAGGCAGTAACGTGAACGACCCCGACAGCGGCGAAAAGCCGTCCGTTTCCGGGGCGCGAGTTGCGGACGATACGGGACGACCAAAGCGGTCGCGCCGTCGCAAGGGAAAGCAGAAGGGCGCAAGCTCCGCTGCCGTTTTCCCGTCCGCAGGCCAGGCGGCCGGTTCAACCGCAGTCGCCGAGCGCCCCCAGTCCGCACCGAGCGGCACCCCTGCGCGCAGAAACAAGCGTCGCAAGCACGGCAAGAGCGCCGACGGCGAAAATGTGCGCCCGCTTGCGCCCGTCGGCCAGCGTGAAGGTTCTCAACAGAATCAGCATTCGGCAGATGGCCACAAGGCACGGCGCAAGCATCGCGGCCGCAAATCCGCCGTGCGTTCCACGCCAGCCGTTGCCAAGACGGCCATCGTGTCGCTTGTGGCGGAAACGATGGCCGAGCAGCGGCCCGTTTCGCATGAGCCGCGCCGCGAGGCCGTGCCGCCACGCGCCGCCGAGCGTGATGGCTACGATGCACCGCTCTACGCCGCGCTCGATCTGGGCACCAACAATTGCCGACTGCTCATCGCCCAGCCGACGCGGCCGGGGCAGTTCCGCGTCGTCGATGCCTTTTCGCGCATCGTGCGGCTCGGTGAGGGGCTTGCGGCGAGCGGCCGTCTTTCCGACGAGGCGATGGACCGCTCTGTCGAGGCCCTGAAAATCTGCGCGGCGAAGCTGAAGAGCCGCAACATCCGCCGCGCCCGCCTGATCGCCACCGAGGCCTGCCGCGCGGCAACGAACGGCGAGAGCTTCCTTGAGCGGGTGAAGCAGGAGACGGGGCTCGATCTCGAAATCATCAACCGCGAGACGGAAGCTCGGCTTGCCGTGTCCGGTTGCTCGTCACTGGTCGGGCGCGAGGCGAAATCCGTCGTGCTGTTCGATATCGGCGGCGGTTCCTCGGAAATCGCGGTCATCCGCATCGGCGACAACCGCTCCAGCCGGCTTGCCAACCACATCACGCACTGGACCTCGCTGCCGGTCGGCGTCGTGACGCTGTCGGAGCGCCACGGCGGGCGGGATGTCACGCCGGAAAGTTTTCAAGGCATGGTCTCGGAGGTCGAGGGCATGCTGGCGAATTTCGATTGCCCCGCTGAAAGCGCGCATGCGCCGGAGGATTTCCATCTTATCGGCACGTCAGGCACGGTCACGACGCTCGCCGGCGTGCATCTTGACCTGCCGCGCTACGATCGTCGCCGCGTCGATGGCGTGTGGCTGTCGGACGATGAAGTCACGGCCATGCAGGCGCGGCTGCTGTCCTGGGACTTTTCCGCCCGCGCCGCCAACCCCTGCATCGGGCCCGACAGGGCCGATCTCGTGCTGGCCGGCTGCGCCATTCTCGAAGCGATCCGCAAGCGCTGGCCTTCGCGCCGCATGCGCGTCGCCGACCGCGGCTTGCGGGAAGGCCTGCTCACCGACATGATGGCTGATGACGGCGTCTGGCGCCGTGGCCGCCACCGCCGCAACCATCGCGGCGGGCACCGCAACCCGGCAAAGCCCGAAGGACAGGCGTCATGACCAAGCCCCCCATCGGCCGCAAGCTCGGCCAGAAGGTCAAGAAGGGCAAGCTGAAGGCCTCCTCCCGTCGCTGGCTGGAGCGCCACATCAACGATCCCTATGTGCAGCGCGCCAAGCTGGAAGGCTATCGCGCCCGCGCGGCCTTCAAGCTCCTGGAGATCGACGAGAAGCACCACATTCTCGATGGCGCCCGGCGCATCATCGACCTGGGGGCCGCGCCTGGAAGCTGGTCACAGATCGCAGCAAAGGTGACAAACTCGACCGATGCCGATCCGCGCGTCGCGGCGATCGACTTCCTGGAAATCGATCCGCTGCCGGGCGTGCGCATCCTGCAGATGGACTTTCTCGAGCCGGATGCGCCGGAAAAACTGATCGAGGCCGTCGGCGGCACGCCGAACCTCGTGATATCGGACATGGCGGCGCCGACGACCGGCCATCGCCAGACGGACCACATCCGCACCATGCATCTATGCGAGGTCGCGGCGCATTTCGCGATCGAGGTTCTGGCGGAGGGCGGCCACTTCCTGGCGAAAACCTTCCAGGGCGGCACGGAGCGGGAGCTACTCAATCTGCTCAAGCAGAATTTCAAGCAAGTCATCCATGTGAAGCCGGGCGCCTCGCGCGCCGAATCGGTGGAAATGTTCCTGCTCGCCAAGGGCTTCAAGGGCCGCAAGGCGCGCGACGAGGCGACCGAAGCCGAGGAGGAGTCGTGATGCTGCTCTACACCACCGTCGGCACCAACGATCTTGAACGCGCCGGCCGCTTCTACGATGCCGTCCTGCCGCTCATCGGCTATATCAGGCAGAAGCAGGGGCCCGATGAAATCGGCTATGGCGCCGATGGGGACGTGCGCTGCCGCTTCTGGGTGGTCGAGCCCTTCAATCGCGAGCCCGCCACCTTCGGCAACGGCGTGACCATCGCCTTCGACGCGCCGACCCGTGCTTCCGTCGATGCGTTTCATGCGGCGGCGCTTGCACAGGGCGGCACGGATGAGGGCGCGCCGGGCATCCGGCCGTTCCACGCCAACTTCTACGCGGCCTTCGTGCGCGATCACGACGGCAACAAGCTCGTCGCCGTCTGCGAAAAGCCGGAATAGGCGTCCTACTTCACCGCAATCGTTTCCTCTTCCTCGGCCCCCATGCGGTGGCCGGAGACGGAGGCGCCTGCGTTTTTCGCCATGGTGAGGAAGGGCAGCGCCGCAAGCAGGGTGATGGCGGAGATTACCATGAAGGCGATCTGGAAATCACGCAGTTCGAGCGGCGAGCCGGTCAGCGAGGTCTCGATTTCGAGGATCGCACCGGCCACCGCCACGCCCATGGCAAGGCTCATCTGCTGAAGCACGGCGCTCATCGATGTCGCCTTGCTGGCATCCGAATCCGGAATATCGGCGAAGGAGAGCGCGTTCACGCTGGTAAAGAAGAACGAGCGCACGAAGCCTGCGATCAGCAGCACGCCGGCAATGAACCAGAAGGGCGTGGTCGGCGCGAAAAGCCCGTTCACGAAGGTCAGCGCCGCGCCGAAGATGCTGGCGACGATCAGCGTCGTGCGGAAGCCGGCGATCGTCAGGACACGCTTGGCGATGACCTTGGTGGTGATCGCGCCGATCGCGCCGGTGAATGTGACGAGGCCGGACTGGAAGGGCGTGAGCCCGAAGCCGACCTGCAGCATCAGCGGCATCAGGAAGGGCACCGCGCCGACCGAGATGCGAAACAGCGTGCCGCCGACGGAGGCGGCGCGGAACGCGCTGTCGCGGAAGAGCTTGAGGTCGAGCAGCGGCGTCGGGTGGCGCTTTGCATGGCGCACGTAGAGCACGCCGCAGGCAAGGCCGACCACGGTGGAGACGATGCCGATGACAGGCGGAAGCGCCGGCAGGCTGATGACGGAAAGGCCGAACATCGTGCCGGAGGCGGCCACCGCGCTGAGGAAGAAGCCCGTCCAGTCGAGCGGCGGCGGGGCGGCGGCGCGGATTTCCGGCAGGTAGATGCCCGAGAGGATATAGCCGATGATGCCGACCGGCACGTTGATCAGAAAGATCCAGTGCCAGGAGAAATAGGTGGTGATGAAGCCGCCGAGTGGCGGGCCGGCCAAAGGCCCGACAAGGGCGGGAATGGTGAGCAGCGCCATGGCCGAGACGAGCTCGGAGCGGGAGGTGGAGCGCACCAGCACGAGGCGGGCGACCGGCGTCATCATCGCCCCGCCCATGCCCTGCAGGAAGCGCGAGACGACGAAGGCGACGAGGCTGTCGGCGACGGCGCAGAGGATGGAGCCGGCGACGAAGACCAGGATGGCGAGGCGGAAGATGCGCTTGGCGCCGAAGCGGTCGGCCATCCAGCCGGAGAGCGGAATGAAGGTGGCGAGCGACACCATATAGGCGGTCAGCGCCAGCTTCAGCGTGATCGGCCCCACGCCGAGATCGGCGGCGATGGCCGGCAGCGAGGTGGCGATGACGGTAGAATCCATCTGCTCCATGAAGAGCGCGACGGCGAGGATGAGGGGAACGATACGGTTCATCGGCAAATCGGGGTAGGAGGCCCTCGTGCAGACCCATCCGTCTTCTGCGCCCCGCATTGCCATCTGTCAAATCCTCGGGATCACAAGGCCGTGATGCGGCGGGACGGGATCGTGACAGCGCCCTAGATCGTCGCGTGTCATCCTCACGCCGAAGCCCGTGCCTATAACGGCGAAACGTTTTTCAGAAGGGAAGATCCATGGCAGACCATTCGACAATCTCGCGCCGGTCCTTGTTTCTCGCCGCGGGCGTGACGACATTGGCCGCACCGCTGCTGATGAACCGCGCGGGCGCCCTTGCCCAAACCGAAAGCGATGCCACCGATATGCGCGTAAGCCCCCTCGAAGCTCGCAGCTTCAAACTCGGCAGTTTCCGCGTGCTGGCCATCCGCGACGGCATGCGCGCCTCCGACAAGCCGAACGAGACATTCGGCATCAACCAGTCCGCCGAGGCCGTCGGCGCGCTTCTGGCGGAAAACTTCCTGCCGGCGGACAAATTCGTCAACAGCTTCACGCCGACGCTTGTCGATACGGGGTCGGAAGTCGTGCTGTTCGATACCGGCATGGGCGAGGGCGGGCGCGACGCCGGCATGGGCCGTCTTCTCGAAGGTCTGAAATATGCCGGCTACACGGCCGACCAGATTTCCGTCGTCGTCATCACCCACATGCATGGCGATCATATCGGCGGGCTGATGGAGGGCGGCAAGCCGGCCTTTCCGAATGCCCGCTACGTCACCGGCCGCACGGAATACGATTTCTGGGTCAATCCGGAGCGCATGGGTACGCCCGCCGAGCAGGGCCATCAGGGCGTGCTGGCCAAGGTGCAGCCGCTCGCCGAAAAGCTGACCTTCATCGAGGACGAAGGCCAGGTCGTGCCCGGCATTACCGGTCTCGACGCCTTCGGCCATTCACCCGGTCACATGATCTTCCGCGTCGAATCGGAAGGTAAGGCGCTCATCCTGACGGCTGACACCGCCAATCACTTTGTGCTTTCCCTCCAGCGTCCGGACTGGGAGGTGCGCTTCGACATGGACAAGGCCCAGGCCGCGGCAACGCGCAAAAAGGTCTTCGACATGATCGCGACCGACAAGCTCGCCTTCCTCGGCTACCACATGCCTTTCCCGGCGGCAGGGTTCGTGGAGAAAGCCGGCGAGGGCTATCGCTTCGTGCCTGTAAGCTATCAGTTCGATCTCTGAGCACACCATCTGTGTGCAGGATGAGGCCCGGAAGGCATTCCGGGCTTTTTTGCTATTTCCAAGCCGTCATGAACGTGTTACCAGCCCTCGCCAACTTCCAAGAATTTCTTGCAAGCGACCGAGGCGGACATCTCCCAATGTTCCCCTTGGTGCGTAAGCTTTACCCTGAAGGAACTTGGCCCATGGCGCGCATCATTGAAACGGCAACCGGTCTCGAAGCCCTGACCTTCGACGACGTTCTCCTGCAACCCGGCCATTCCGAGGTCATGCCGGGCCAGACGAACATAGCGACCCGCATCGCACATGACTTCGAACTCAACCTGCCGATCCTCTCCTCCGCCATGGACACGGTGACGGAAAGCCGTCTCGCCATCGCGATGGCGCAGGCCGGCGGCCTCGGCGTCATCCACCGCAACCTGACGCCCGCCGAACAGGCCGAGGAAGTCCGTCAGGTCAAGAAATTCGAAAGCGGCATGGTCGTCAACCCGGTCACGATCGGTCCGGACGCCACACTCGCCGACGCGCTGGCACTGATGAAATCCCATGGCATTTCCGGCATCCCGGTCGTCGAGAACGGCGGCAACGGCAAGGCGGGCCGCCTCGTCGGCATCCTGACGAACCGCGACGTACGCTTCGCTTCCGACCAGAGCCAGAAGATCTATGAACTGATGACCCGTGAGAACCTGATCACGGTGAAGGAAAGCGTCGACCAGCAGGAAGCCAAGCGCCTGCTGCACACGCACCGCATCGAGAAGCTGCTGGTGGTCGACGGCGACGGCCGCTGCGTCGGCCTTATCACGGTCAAGGACATTGAGAAGTCGCAGCTCAATCCGAACGCCTCCAAGGATGCACAGGGCCGCCTGCGTGCTGCCGCCGCCATCTCGGTCGGCGACGACGGTTTCGAGCGCGCCGAGCGCCTGATCGAGGCCGGCGTCGATCTCATCGTCGTCGATACCGCGCATGGCCATTCGCAGCGCGTGCTCGACGCCGTCGGCCGCGTCAAGAAGCTCTCCAATTCCGTGCGCATCATGGCCGGCAATGTCGCTACGGCCGATGGCACGAAGGCGCTGATCGATGTCGGTGCCGATGCCGTCAAGGTCGGTATCGGCCCGGGCTCTATCTGCACCACGCGCATCGTCGCCGGCGTCGGCGTGCCGCAGCTCGCCGCCATCATGTCCTCTGTCGAGGCCGCGCAGGCCCAGGGCATTCCCGTCATCGCCGATGGCGGCATCAAGTTCTCCGGCGACCTTGCCAAGGCGATCGCCGCCGGTGCCTCGGCCGTCATGGTCGGCTCGCTGCTCGCCGGCACGGATGAAAGCCCGGGTGAAGTGTTCCTCTATCAGGGCCGTTCCTTCAAGGCCTATCGCGGCATGGGGTCCGTCGGCGCCATGGCACGCGGCTCGGCAGACCGCTACTTCCAGGCGGAAGTGCGCGACACGCTGAAGCTGGTGCCCGAGGGCATCGAAGGCCAGGTGCCGTACAAGGGTCCGGTCTCGGGCGTGCTGCACCAGCTCGCCGGCGGCCTCAAGGCCTCGATGGGGTATGTCGGCGGCAAGGACCTTCGGGAATACCAGGAACGCGCCACCTTCGTGCGCATCTCCGGCGCGGGCCTGCGCGAGAGCCATGCGCATGACGTGACGATCACCCGCGAGAGCCCCAACTATCCGGGTGCCGTCTGATCGCTTCGTCAAAAATGGACGTGTTGGAATGCCCGGTTCTGCCGGGCATTTTCATTTTGCGCGCTTGATTCCTGTTCCGTTTTTTCAAGCATGCGCTAAGATTGCCGTACCGGCAATTTCGCCGGTTATCTGGGGGATATCATGAAGACGTTTTTGGCTGGCGCCGTTCTGGCTCTGGGGCTGGTTTCGTCCGCGCATGCGCAGACGGTGAGTGCCGGCACGTATAATGTTGAAGGCACGAACCTCGACGGCTCCGCCTACACGGGCACCGCGACGATCGAGCTGACCAGCGAGACGACCTGCTCGATCGAGTGGCACACCGGATCGACCACTTCGAACGGCATCTGCATGCTCTATGGCGATGCTTTCGCCGCCGGCTATGTGCTGGATGATGCCGTCGGCCTCATCGTCTACCACGTCAAGGGCGATGGCGTGCTGGAAGGCGCCTGGACGATCAGTGGCAAGGACGGCTCGGGCACCGAGAACCTGACATTGCAGCAGTAAGTCTCTTCCTTCGGCTTGCCGCAAAGGCCGTTTCCGGTTGAGCCTTTGGCCGGAAACCCCTATCAAGGGGCCCGAAACGACAAGCCGAAGGATAAACATGTCTCCCACGGAAGCCACGATCTGGCCTGTCATCGCGCATGTCGCGCTGGTCTTCGTCCTCTATTTCCTGTTGTCCTCCCGCCGCATGGGCGCGGTGAAATCGGGGCGGGCAAAGCCTGAACAGTTCCGCGAGAACCGCGACGAGCCGGCCGAAAGCGTGACTGTCAAAAACGCCATCGCCAACCAGTTCGAACTGCCGGTTCTGTTCTATGTGGTCAGCGTTTTCCTGTATCTCGTCGATGCCGACAATCCGGTGACGGTTGCTGGCGGCTGGCTGTTCGTGGCGCTGCGCTACGCCCACGCTTATGTGCATGTCACCAGCAACCGCCTGCGCTATCGCCGGCCGCTGTTCATCGCGGGGCTCGCGGTCGTCGGCCTTCTTTGGATATGGCTCGGCGTCTGGCTCGCCTTCACCTGAAATTTTGTCAGCACTGAATAAAGCAAATCACTGATCCGTTTGAGAAAACGGGGCCGGGTTCCGACGGATCCGGCCCCGTTCTTTTAGGGGCAACAGCACCATCGCAATCCAAAGGCCAGCAAAACATTGCGGCTTCAGGCGTGCGATATCATCACTCATTACGGGATTATTTTCGTGCCATCTCTCGCGACCAAAACGTTCGCCGCCCTTGCCGCGGCGGCCATGCTCACCTCCGTGCCTGCCGCCTACGCCGCCGGCATGAAGTTCGATATCAAGAATGACTCCGAATACATCATCGACGGTTTCTATACCGGCGAGGGTGGGGAATGGAGTGCCAACTGGATGAACTTCAAGCTTAATGGCGGCGAAAGCGCCAATATGGAGTTCAACTACGACGGCCCGTGCGACGTCGAATTCTACGTCACCTGGGAAGGCGAGGACGGCTCGAGCATCAGGGGCGACGAGACGACGATCAATATCTGCGAAGCCAACACGATCTACTTCGACGGTAAGCAGGCGACATACGACTGATCTATCCGACGGGATGGAAATCGAGGCCCCCGGCGTGGCAGCATGCCGGGGTCTTCTATGGTGCGGTGATGTCGAGCCGCATGGCGCAACGCGTGTCGCGTCGCAGCCCGTGAGTGTCCTCGAGGTCGAGCAATGCCTGCAAGCGCGGCGAAAGCGCATCCTCGTCCAGCACACGAAACCCGAGCCGTTCGTAGAACGGACAGTTCCAGGGAATGGTGCGGAAGGTGGTGAGCGTCACGGCGTCGAGACCGCGAGCCGTTGCGCTGTCCACTGCGTGCATGATCAGCTTGCGGCCGATGCCGAAACCTTGATGCAGGTGATCGACGGAGATCTCGCAGATATGCAGCTCCTGGCCTGAAATCTCCGCGCTGAGGAAGCCGAGCGGATGATCGCCGTCATCGACGGCCACCCAGTTCGTCCCGGCCTCGAGGAGCGCGGTATGCACCTCCCCGCTTTGCACTTCCCCGACCGCAAGCCAGGAAAAGGCCTCGATCAGCCGGAAGGCCTGCGCGGCCGAGCGCTCGATCTGTCGCAACGCCTCCACATCGGCGTCGCGAACAGGGCGGATCGACACGCCGGAGGGTCCGGTCTTGACGAGGGGAACGCCGTCAAGCGGCAGCTGCGTCACCATCCCGGGAGGATATTCCCGGTCCGCAGGCGCGCCACGCGCGGGAAGACCTTCACATCCGCTTCCGGCAGGTCCTCAACCGCCGAGAGCGGCGTGATATTGTCGAGGCAGGCGGTGATGTGGCTGGTGATCGCGTTGGAAAGCGAGGGCGAAAGGCCTGGCCGGCGCATGATGCCAATCTGCACAGGGGCGAGCGGCGGGAAACCGTCAGCTTGCGTCAGCACCTTCATGCCGGGGCGCAATGCGGATTCCGGCAACACCGAGACTGCCATGCCGGCCATGACGGCGGCGGCGACGACGGTTGAGGACCAGCTGGTGAACAGGACCTGATAATCGCGCCCGACCGAATCGAGCGCGGCGCAGGCGATCTGCCGCCACTGGCAATCCCGCCGGCCCACGGCAAGCGGCACCGGCGCGCTTTCCGGCAGCGGATGGTTGGCCGACATGACCCAGCACAGCGGTTCCGTGCGCACCACGTCCGACTGACGCTGGCGCGGATTGTGCGTCACGAGCGCGATGTCGAGTTCGCCCTTGGCCATCTTCTCGGCGAGATCCACCGAGGGTTCGCAGACAATATAGAGCTCGACATTCGGATGCGTCTTTGCGAAGCGCATGATGATCTCGGGCATGTAGCGGTCGGCATAATCATCCGGCGTGCCGATGCGCAGCATGCCTTCAAGACGGTTGTCGTCAAAAGCGGCGATGGCCTCATTGTTGAGGCGCAGCATGCGGCGGGCATAGTTGAGCAGGCGCTCGCCCTCGGCGGTCAGCCGGTTGCCGCGGCCGTCCTTCATGAAGAGCTGCTTGCCGATGCGCTCCTCGAGGCGGCGCATCTGCATGGAAACGGCTGACTGGGTCTTGAATACCCGCTCGGCCGCGCGCGTGAAACTTCCGGTATCGGCAATCGCGACGAAGGTTTGCAGCTGGTCGATGTCTAGCGGAGCGGACATAAAGTCACCCATAAGATTGTTTGATTGATACTATTAGAAACATTCGTTGGACTGATCAATGAGATTCTGCGAAAAAGCAATTGTTGAACGATAGATCTCGAGTTGATCCATCGCTCGACGGGATCTGCCGTTTTGCTTCGACCTCCGCGGGCGGCTCTTCTTCAAACCTGACCTTTTAGCCGCCGCTCAATCCCTGTGAGCGGCGAATGATCACGGGCGTCGTGCGAAACCCCATCGAAGGACGATGGATCGCCGAGCCGGAAAGGAGAAATGCCATGCGCATGATCGACCGCAAGATGGAAATCGATATCCTCGCAACGCGCCGTCCGGCCTCGAACCTCTTTGCCCGCGTCAGCAATGCCGCCGCCAAATTTGTCCGCGCATGGCAGAACCGTCGCGTGATCAACCGCCTGAACGAACTCGACGACCACCAGCTCTATGACATGGGGCTGTGCCGCAACGATGTTCAGGACGTCCGCGCCGCATCCTTCTTCACGGATGCTGGCCTGCATCTGACGATCGCCTCGCGTGAGCGTGCCCGTCGTCACCTGCGCAGCGGCCGTCTGGATTGATTTTCGAGGGTGCTGGCCTCCGGCACCGCAGCATCGACGCAATTCCCGACGCAAAGCCGCCTCACGCTTTTGCTGGAATTGTTTGCCTTCCCCGCAGGGTGAGAGCCAATAACCCTGCCGCTTGCCCGGCGTGCGACTCCCAAGGTCCGCGTCGGGCATTTTTCATTCATTTCTCGCCAGATCCGCTTTACCTAAGGTAAACCACCCTCGGCTACCTTTCAGCTGGCAGCCGCCAACACGACGTTTGCGGGCATGATGCTGTCTGCCTATCCGGATGAGCCGGACCAACACCTTGTTGCTGGACGGATCGCCATGCGGATTTCGCGTAAACTGCCCATTGCTGCTGCCGTGCTCACGCTTCTTTCCATCGGTGCCGCCAGTGCCGTGTCGCTGGTCGTGTCGGGTGAAACCGTCACCGAGCAGGTAATGCAGAAGTTGGAGGCGACGGCCGATGGCCGGCGCAACGAGGCGCGCGCCTATCTGGACGGCATGAAGCTCGATCTGATCAGCCTCGCCTCGGCCATGCCGACGACGCAGGCTTTCTACGGCTTTGCCGGCGCCTGGGGCGCTCTCGGCAAGGACCCGGCCGGCGAGCTGCATGACCGCTACATCAAGAACAATCCGAACCCGCCGGGCGGGCGCGCGTTGCTTGATACCGCCAAGAAGGATAATTTCGACCGATCGCACAAGCAGTATCACGTCAGCTTCCGCAAGCACCTGGAATCCCAGGGCTACGCGGATCTCTACATGATCGACCCCAAGGGCAACGTGCTCTATTCCGTGTCGAAGGCTGAGGATTTCGGCACCAACGTGCTGACCGGTCCCTACAAGGACAGCGGCCTGACGGCTGCCTTCAACGATGCCACGGCGCTGAAGGAGCCGGGAAAAATCGTCTTCTCGGATTTTGCGGAGTACGCGGCGCTTGGCGGCGCACCGGCTGCCTTCGCCGCCGCACCGATCACCATGAACGGCCGCACGCTCGGCATCATGGCGATCCGCGTGCCGAACGCCAAGATCGACGCCATCTTCGGCAACAGCAAGGGCCTCGGTGAGACGGGGGAAACTGTGCTGGTGCGCGGCGATGGCACGGTGCTGACCGATTCCGCCCGCACGCCGGAAGCCGATGCGCTGAAGACCCGCCTCGATATTGCCGACCTGCCGGTGGGCAGCGAGACCTCCGGCGTCATCAGGGATGCCTCCGGTGCGGATCTCTATGCCGCAGCCTCGCCGTTGTCCTTCGGCGGCGCCGAATGGTCCGTTATCGCGAAGATATCGAAGACGGAGGCGACGGCCGGCCTGATGCGCGGCACGCTCATCGTGCTCGGTCTCACAGCCGCGATCATCGGCCTTGCCATCCTGGCGGCCATTCTCTTCTCCCGCGCCTTGACACGGCCGATCCACCAGCTGGTGAAGGCGATGACGGAGCTGGCTGCCGGCAACACCGACATTGCCCTGCCGAAGGAAAACCGCGCCGACGAGATCGGCGACATGGTGCGCTCCGTCGCTGTCTTCCGTGCCGCTGTGCTGGAAAAGGAGGCGCTGGAACGCGCAACCGCCGAAAACCGCGACCGGACCGTGCGTGAGCAGCAGGCGCAGGAGGCGGCCAAGGCCGAGCAGCAGAGGCAGGTCCAGGATGCCGTCGAAACGCTCGGGGCCGCGTTGGAGCGTCTCTCCGCCGGCGATCTCTCCACCGTCATACAGCATGAATTCGCGGGAGGGCTGGACGAGCTGCGCGTCGATTTCAACACCTCGGTACGCCGCCTTGCCGAGACCATCGCCGCCGTCTCGTCCAACGCCCGCTCGATCGACGGCAAGGTGGCGCATGTCGATGCCGCCGCGCGTGACATTGCCGACCGCACGGAAAGCCAGGTCGAGGCGCTGGAGCGCACGACGGCAGCGGTCGGTCAGATGATGCAGGCGATCCGCAGTTCCACCGAGCGCGCCGATCAGGCCTCACGCATGGCGACGGAGGCCAAGGGCAGCACGGATCTCTCGAGCCGCGTCGTCTCGGATGCGGTTTCCGCCATGGAGCGCATCGAAGGCGCGTCCCGCGAAATCTCCAGCATCATCAACGTCATCGACGAGATCGCCTTCCAGACCAACCTTCTGGCGCTGAATGCCGGCGTCGAAGCCGCGCGTGCGGGGGAGGCCGGCAAGGGCTTCGCGGTCGTTGCGCAGGAGGTGCGCGAGCTGGCCCAGCGTTCGGCCAATGCCGCCAAGGACATCAAGGCGCTGATCACCAAGTCGGGCGTCGAGGTGGCCAAGGGCGTGGATCTCGTGCAGCAGACCGGTGCGGCGCTTTCGGGCATCGCCGAGCAGGTGACGCGCATCAACGATCACATCCATTCGATTGCCGCCGCCGCCAATCAGCAATCCTCCAGCCTCGGCGATATCAGCCGTTCGATGAGTGCGATGGAGCAGGTGACGGCGCAGAACCGTCAGGCGGTCTCGCAAACCGCAGCCGGAATGTCCGGCCTTGCGGGAGACACAAGGTCGCTCGCCGCCATTGTCGCACGGTTTAACGTGCCCGAGGAGGCTGAAGTCACACGGACTGCGGCGTAAGTCTCAGCTCTTGTTGCCGGCGGTGTCCATGCCGCCGCGCATTGTTTCGAAGATCGACTCGATATTTCGCTGATAGTCTTTCTGCATGTCGAGGCCGGTGTCGAACATCGTGTTGACGAGGGTTTTCAGCGAATCCGCCGGTGTCGTTTCAGATGCAGCAGGTTTTTCGCTCGCTGCCGGCTGGCCGGCCATGCTTCCCATCATGTCCTGAAACGCCTTGGCGAAGGGATTGTCGGTGAAGGGATTGGAGGGCGCTTCGTCCTTTTTCTTGCCGAAGAATTCCTGCGCGGCCTGTGTGAACGGGTTGTCGGCGAAGGGGTTCGCCGGCTCGGGTTTCTTGGCAAAACCCGTCGCTTGCGCCCACTGCTGCATCATGTCGGCGAAAGGATTGGCTTGCGCGGATGCACCCGCACCGCTGGGAAAGAATGGGGCGAGTGACTGCTTGAAGATGCCGCCCATCAGCGTACTGGCCATGACCGGCAGCATCTGCTTGTAGATTTCCTGGCCGATGCCGGTCATCTGCGCCGCCTGTTCGGCTATGGCGCGGGAGACGTCTTTGTTGCCGAAGAGATGGCCGAGAATGCCGTTGCCTTCGGCCAGGCCCTGCGGCGTGAAGGCCTTGGAGACGTCCTCGAAATATTTGGCATGTTCGCCCGATGTCAGCGCCTTCATGAAGGCGGCCATGTCATAGGGATTGGCGGCGTTGCGCTTGAACCCCTCGGAGAAGGCCGGCATCAGCGCGGCGACGGCCTTGGCGGCCTGTTCCTGCGCAAGGCCGAACTGGCGCGCCATGGTCTCGACGGCATTGCCGTTCTGCGCCTGCATCATCATGTCGTAAAGCGAAAGCATTTTGTGTCCTTCCCCCAGAGCATTTCCGCGGCCCGCGGAAATGCTCTAATTTTTGTTATCGCATTATCCGACGCCGAAGCGGTAACGCTTCGGCTGGAAATGCTCTGCAGGCACATGCATGTGCCTGCACTATAACGGGAATTTCACCCACGCAAACCGCTTTTTGATGGCGTTCTCAGTACTGGTAATCCGTGAACACCGGCTCGACGGAACGGTTCCAGCGGCCGTTGTAAAGCGCCAGCATGTCCTCAGCGAGCGTCGCCTTCTTGGCCAGCACCTCGTCAAGCGGAGCAAGGAAGATCGTCTCGTCGACGCCGTCGCCATTGAGGTGGGCGCGGGCGGCAAGGCCCTGACGCGAGATCGACACCACTTCGCGGGCGACGTCGAGCAGCGGCTTGCCGCGGAAGTCGGCCTTGAGGCCCTGGGCGGGCACCGCATCGCGTAGGGAAGAGACTTCCTCGACCGTCCAGTCGCGCGTCAGGCTTTCGGCGGCATCGAGCGCGCCGTCGTCATAGAGCAGACCCACCCAGAATGCCGGCAGCGCACAGATGCGGCGCCACGGGCCGCCGTCCGCGCCGCGCATTTCGAGGAAGCGCTTCAGTCGCACGTCCGGGAAGAGCGTCGAGAGGTGGTTGGTCCAGTCACCGATATTGGGCTCGTAGTCGGCGATCTCGCCCTTCAGCGCGCCGTTCATGAACTGGCGGAAGGTGACATGGGTGCAGTCGTGATACTTTCCGTCGCGCACGACGAAATACATCGGCACATCGAGCGCCCATTCGACATAGTCGGTGAAGCCGAAATCCGGCTTGAAGGCGAAGGGAATGAGGCCGGCGCGGTTGTTGTCGGTATCGCGCCAGATGTCGCCGCGCCAGGAGAGGAGGCCGTTCGGCTTGCCGTCGGTAAAGGGCGAGGAGGCGAAGAGTGCGGTCGCCATGGACTGCAGCTTCAGCGACACCTGCATCTTGCGGCGCATGTCCTTTTCCGAGGAGAAGTCGAGGTTCACCTGGATCGTGCAGGTGCGGTACATCATGTCGAGACCCTGGCTGCCGACCTTCGGCATGTAGCGGGTCATGATGTCGTAGCGGCTTTTCGGCATGCGCGGCGTTTCGGCCAGCGTCCATTTCGGGCTGCCACCCATGCCGAGGAAACGGATGCCGAGCGGTTCGGCGATCTCCCGCAGGGTGGCGAGGTGCTGGTTGGATTCCTTGCAGGTCTGGTGCAGCGTCTCGAGCGGCGCACCCGAAAGCTCGAACTGGCCGCCGGGCTCCAGCGAGATCGCGCCCATGCCGGAGGGTTCAGCCAGGCCAATGATGTTGCCGGCATCCATGATCGGTTCCCAGCCGGTCTTTTTCTGCATGCCGTTCAAAAGCGCGGAAATGCTGGCATCGCCGAAATAGGGAACGGGGCTGTTATCGGCCGTAAAGAAGACGAATTTCTCGTGCTCGGTGCCGATGCGGAACCTTTCCTTCGGCTTGTTGCCGTCGGCGAGGTATTCCGCCATGTCCGCGACGGTGCGGATCGGCGTCTGGTCGGTGGTATCACGGGCCATGGGCGTCTTCTTCTGAACGGATGGCGCCCGGCTGAACGCCGGGCATGGGAGGGTGCTTGGACCGGAAATAGATGCGGTGCAAGCGAATTCCTTTCAAGGCAGATTCAAAAAATCCCATTCGACTTTTCAGGAAAAATCTTCCTTGTGCGTCGGCGCGGACGCAAAATGGCTAATGCCAATCGCCGATCGCTGCCTGGATGACCGCCATAGCCGCGACAGCCGCCGTATCGGCGCGCAGGATGCGCGGACCGAGCGGAATGGGCGTAACGAAATCAAGGCTGCGCAGCAGCGTGCGTTCCTCTTCGGAAAACCCGCCTTCCGGCCCGACGAGCAGCGCCAGCTTGCGCTCATGGATCCCCTGAAGCACCGGCAGCGGGTTCTGGCTACCATGGCCCTCGTCGCAGAAGATGATGCGGCGCTCGCGCGGCCAGTCGGCAAGCAGGTCCTCCAGCTTGCGCGGCGCGGCAACGGTGGGGATGGCGAGGATGCCGCATTGTTCGGCCGCCTCGGTGGCATTGGCCTCCAGCCGCTCGATGCTGGTGATCTTGCCCTGAACATGCTGGGTCATAACGGGTTGCAGAACGCCTGCGCCCATCTCGACGGCCTTCTGGACGAGATAATCAAGCCGGCCGACTTTCAGTGGCGCGAAGAGATAGTGCAGGTCCGACGGCGCCGGCTGCGGCCGGGTCTGCTCGGTCGGCGTCAGAAGCAGGCGCTTGCGGGTCGGCAGCGACAGCGTGGCATGCCACTCGCCGTCGCGGCCGTTGAACAGCAGCACCGCGTCGCCGTCGCTCATGCGCAGCACGTTGGTGAGGTAATGGAAGTGGTCCTTGGAGGCCTCGAAGGCCTGGCCCTCGGCAAGGGCGTCGCCGACGAACAGGCGCTGCATCCGGTAATTGGCACGCATGATCTTGATCTCAGGTGAAGAGCGCGTTGAGCGCGAGGAAGACGAGGGCCGAGAGCATGGCCGAGACGGGCAGCGTAACGATCCACGCCGAGACGATCGTCATGAAGTGCGAGCGGCGCACGAGGTAGCGCCGGCGCGTCTCGTCGGGATTGGCCGACGGCTCCTCCGGCGCGATGCCGTTGCCGCGGCTGCGGATATAGTCGATGCGGCGGATCGAGTTGCGCGTGTACCACTCACGAAACAGCCCGACACCGAACACCGCGCCGACCGCGATATGCGTCGAGGAGACGGGGATGGCAAAAGCCGAGGCGGTCAGCACGGCGACGGCGGAGGACAGCGCCACGCAGAAAGCGCGCATCGGGTTGAGCTTGGTGATCTCGTTGCCGACGATGCGGATGAGGCGCGGGCCGAAGAGCAGCAGGCCGAGCGAAATGCCGAAGGCGCCGATGATCATCACCCAGAGCGGGATAACGACCCCGCCGCCGGTATCGCCGGAGCGCAGCGCCGAGACGATGCCATAGAGCGGGCCGACGGCGTTCGACACGTCGTTGGCGCCGTGGGCGAAGGAGAGAAGGGCGGCCGAACAGATCAGCGGAAGGCGGAAGAGCACGCGCAGCGACTGGTTGCGGTTGTCCAGTCCCCCTGCCGCGCGGCGCACGATGGGCCGGGTGACGATATAGGTTACGATGCCGAAGCCGAGGCCGATGGCGAGCGCTTTGCCGAGCGGCAGATCATAAAAACCGTTCGTGCCGCCATTGGCTAGAAAGGCCGCGAAGGCGCCGGCCATGACGGCGACAAGTACGGGAACCCAGGTCTTGGCGGCTTCGATCTTGTCGTCGCGATAGATGATGAATTCCTTGATGAAATAGAGGAAGGCCGCCGCGATCACGCCGCCGAGAATCGGCGAGACGGTCCAGCTGACGACGATCAGGGCAATCGAATCCCACTGCACGCTCTGGAAGCCGCTGGCGGCCGCACCCGCGCCGATGACGCCGCCGATGATCGAGTGCGTGGTGGAGATCGGCGCATTGGCGATCGTGGCGATGTTGATCCAGAGGGCTGCCGAGATGAGGGCCGCCATCATCGCCCAGGCGAAAACCGCGGGGCTCGGGAAGATGGCGCGGTCGACGATGCCGGACGCGACCGTCTCCGCCACACCCTGGCCGGCAAGCAGTGCGCCGGCAATCTCGAAGATCGCCGCGATGATCAGCGCCACACCCATGCTCATGGCACGTGCACCAACTGCGGCGCCCACATTGTTGGTCACATCGTTGGCGCCGATGTTCATGGCCATATAGGCGGCAAGCGCTGCGGCGACGGCAACGACGAGCACGCCCGGCGTGCCGGTGGCGAAGGTGCTGGCGACGGCCATGGCGATCAAGAGGAAGATCAGGGCGATGCCGACACCCGTCCAGGACCGCAGCACGAAATGCGTGGCCTGTTCGGTGAAGGTCAGTTTTTCCAGATCCTTGTCCAGCGTCGGCTTGCGTAGCTGGACCTGAGAATTCGCCATTCATGCTGCTCCGTTATTGCCAGAAGGCACTATCGCCTCCCAGCATCGGCGGCAATATGACGATGGGCGCTATCAGGCGCCGGTCGTGCCGTTTTTGGCCGGGGGAGTGAGATCGGAGAGGATTTTCTGCTCGAAATTCAAAAGCAGCGCCTTCAGGCCTGGCTCCTGTACGCGGGCGGCGGCCTCGATGCAATCGACCCACTCGGCGCGACGCTCGCCCTTTTCCGGAAAATTCTTGGCAATATCATCCACTTCAAGGGCGAAGACGCGCACGCGGCAATCGAGCTTCAGCCCCTCCGGCATGCCCTTCATGTAGCGGTAGCTGCCGATCGACTCGTCGATGACCTTGCCCTTCACGCCGGCCTCTTCCCAAGCCTCGCGCGCCGCGGCGGCGCTGGCGCTCTTGCCATCCATCGGCCAGCCCTTGGGAATCACCCAGCGGCCGGTATCACGGCTTGTGATCAGGAGAATTTCGACCGCCGAACCCCTCTTCTTCAGCCGATAGCACAGCGCGCCATACTGTTCCTTGCAGGGTCTGCGGAACATGAGCTGGACGTCACTGGCGAGGCGGTTGAGAATGTTCAAGGTCTTCTTGGTCCTCTTGCGGCATTGAGCTGCCGAGTCATTTATCGACCATCATGCTTGCGCGAGATTTGCGGCGCAAGTCAGGCTTGTGGGGGAATGCCGCGTTTTTGCATGCGCAGCTGCGCAATTCTTTGCCACTCCCCACTGCGCTCGGCATCGCGGATTGCGACGGCGATATAATCCATATGCGCCTGGGCGGCCTCTCGTGCACCATTTCCGTCACCGGCCATGATCGCTGCGTAGATCGCCTCATGCTGGGCGAGGAGGTGGCCGCGTGCCGTTTCGGACGCGAAAACGAGGTGGCGGTGGAAGAAGATGCCTTGTGCGAGGAGCCGGTAACACGCGCGCAGCGTGTGCAATAGTACGATGTTATGAGCTGCCTCGCCGATGGCGTTGTGCAACTCCACATCGGCATCGAGTTCGGCGTCGAAGGAGCCGCCCTCATGGGCCGCGCGCATCGCCTGCATGATGCGGGTCAGCATCTGCCGGTCGTAATCCGTCGCGCGGCGCGCCGCGAGTTCGGCGGTGATGCCCTCGAGCTCCCGACGATATTCGATGTAATCCTGCGTCGCGCGCTGGTGGCGGGCGATGAGATCGACGACGGGGCGGGAAAAGACCTGGCCGATGATATCGGCGACGTAGGTGCCATCGCCATGCTGGCTGACGAGCAGGCCCCGGTTTTCCAGTTCCTTCAGCGCATCGCGCAGGATCGGGCGGGACACGTCGAGGCGTTTGGACAGCTCGCGCTCGCCGGGCAGCCGCTCGCCATCGCGCAACACGCCTTCGAGCAGCAAAAGCTCGATCTGCCGCACGACCTCATCGGCGGTGCGGCTGGGGCTGATGCGGGAGAAAAGATCGAACGGCGTGTCTGTCACGCCGCAAGTCTATCAACCCGGGCGGAAACTGGTCAATAATCTTGTCCACTGCCTTGAAAGAGCCTGCGTCAATGCGCCCTATCTCTCGGCGCCTGACATTTGTTAAGACTATGCTGTTGCACGAAGGGGGACGGTGCAGAATGGGTAACGGAAGCTTCGCTTTTCCGCAGGCGGCTGCGCGTGCGCAGGCGCTGGGGGAAATCCACGCAAGGCCATATGCGCTGGTGCCGTCGCCCCGCGTCATCTTCCAGCTCGCCTTCCTCACCGAGGGTGGTTCGGCGGTGGATCATGCCGTGATGGGGGAGCTGTCGCGCTCGCGCGGCATCTCGCCGCCGGGACGCGATTCCAGCCATCATGCGCTGAGTTGGGGGCAGGGCACGCTGCGCTGGGAGCGCCACACCGAGTTCTCGACCTATTTCTGGGATGGACCGGTGCCGGAGAAGTTCGGCGGCGAGGTGGCGGTGCATCCGTTCGGCGACAGCTTCTCTCCGCCCGGCACGCTGATTTCGGGCATCCGCCTGGAAATCCGTCCGGATTCGCCGGAGACCCGTGAGGCGATTGCTACCTTCGACCCGACCAGCCTCTGTTACAGCGAGATCAAGAACGGCCAGGGCGTCGTGCTCACCGACTTCCGGCAGAACGGCGACGGGCTGACGCAGATCCTCGTCATCGACCGTGGCATGACGGAAGCGGGGCGCGGTGCGCTCGTCCAGCGCCTCCTCGACATCGAGACCTACCGCACGCTCGCCATGATGGGCCTGCCGCTCGCCCAGTCACTGTCGCCGGATATCCGCCGCATCGAAGACGGCCTGACCGGCATCACCAATGCCATGAAGCAGCACGCCCGCGACAAGGCCGACGAACTGCTGACCGAAATTACCCGTCTGGCCGCCGAGCTGGAGGCCAATGCCGCGCTCAGCCTTTACCGCTTTGGCGCCAGCCGCGCCTATTACGGCATCGTGCAGGAACGTATCCGCACGCTCGCGGAAAGTGCCGTGCCCGGTTACGAAACGCTCGGCTTCTTCCTGGAGCGCCGCTTGGCGCCGGCCATGCGCACCTGCCAGTCGATCGAGGAGCGGCAGGCCAACCTGTCGCGCAAGCTCGCCCGCGCGACGGCGCTGCTGCGCAGCTGGATCGACGTGGAGCTGGAACAGCTCAACACGACGCTCCTCAACTCGATGGACCGCCGCGCCAAGCTGCAGCTGCGCCTGCAGCAGACCGTGGAAGGCCTCTCGGTCGCCGCGATCTCCTATTACGTCATCGGCCTGTTCGGCTATGTGGCCAAGGCGGCGCACGGCCTCGGGCTCGAGGTGAAGCCGGAAACGCTGACCGGCATCGCGGTGCCTTTCGTCATCGTCGGCATGTGGCTGCTCGTCCGTGCGATCAAGCACAAGCACGCGGAAGAAGACAAGCACTAGGCTCGGCTAAGTCGAGAGATCGCACTCGTAGCGCGGCACGCCGTCGCGCACGGCAAAGCCCGTCTGCCAGCCGAAGCCGCTGTCGTCCTGCTTGGTGAGTTTCTTCTGGGCCGCCGCGCCGCGCGCCTTGAAGGTGGTTTCCGCCTGCTTCAGCGCCGAAGTCTCGAAGACCACGGTGTGCGAGCTGAAGCCGCTTTCCAGCTCGGTGATATAGACTTCGATCTCCTTCACCGGCACGTCGCGCCAGGTGCCGTCGACGACGGGCAGGGTGATGTGGAGATAGTCTTCTTCCTTCACGACAGCCGGCTTGCCGAAGGCGACCTCATATCCCCGAGGGATTTCCAGCGGGCCTTCCCTACGGGCGAAGGCATAGCTCGACTGGAGTAACCCGCCGAGCGCATCGGTATAGTTGCAGGCGTCGTCAAACCCTTCGAGCAGCGGATCGAGCGGTTGGGCTGCCGCCGGAAGCGCAAGGCCGAGAAACGCCGCAACCAGGATGGTTCTGCCGGGCATGAAAATCCTCCCTTGTCGTTGCCTCAGCGTTCCCAATAGGGCAAGGGGCCGTAGAGTTCGGCGAGATAATCGATGAACAGCCGCACCTTGACCGGCAGGAACTGCCGGCTCGGATAGACGGCCGACAGCACCACGTTGCGCGAGCCCTCGTATTCCGGCAGCACCTGCACGAGATCGCCGCTCTTCAGCGCCGGGCCGACATCCCAGGTGGAGCGCAGCGCGATGCCCATGCCGGAGAACACCGCTTCGCGCACCACTTCGCTCGAATTGGTGTAGAGCGATCCATGCGGGCGATAGGTGACGCTGCCTTCCGGGCCTTCCAGGCGCCAGACGTCCTGCGTGTGCGGCGGCAGGCAGACATGGTCGGCAAGGTCCTCCAGCGAGGCCGGCGTGCCGCGGCGGGCGATGTAATCAGGCGAGGCGCACAGCACGCGCCGCACCGAGGCGAGACGGCGGGCGACCAGCGAGGAATCCGACAATTCGCCGATGCGGATGGCGATGTCGAAACCGCCGCCGACGATATCGGAGAAATCATCGGTCAGGACGAGGTTCACGACGAGTTCGGGATAGGCATCCATGAAGCCCTTGAGATTGGGGGCGATATGCATGCGGCCGAAGGATGTGGGCGCGGAAATGCGCAGCGTCCCGCGCACAGCACCCGACCGGCCGGAGGCGAAGGCTTCCGCCTCCTCGATGCCCGAGAGGATGCCGACGATCCGGTCGTAAAAGCCTTGTCCCGCCTCGGTCAGCGAGATCTGCCGCGTCGTGCGCTGGAAGAGCCGCGTGCCGAGCCGCTCCTCCAGCCGCTTGACGCGCTTGGAGATGACGGCTGGGGATAGACCCAGCGCCCGCCCCGCTGCCGACATACTTCCCATGGAAATGACGCGGGAGAAGATTTCGAGGTCACCAAGATTTGTCACGCGTCATGTCCTTGCAGGAATTTGGGCAAGCTTATGGGTCAGTTGGTCGAATCGACGATCACTTCCTCGCCGAATTTGCCGTTTTTCGGCTCCGGCTTGTAGGTCGAGTTCTGTGCGCGCATGACGCGGATCGGGCGGATGCCCGCGGCGATCGCCGCCTTCATGTCGCTGTCGGCATCGCCGTAATAGATCTTCAGCTTGTGCTCCTTCAGGAATTCCACCTTGTTTTCCGAAGAGGCTGTGAAGACCACATCGTTCATCTTCTCGATGCCGAAGGCCTTCTTGATGGCGCCGGTCAGGGTTTCGCCGCCGGTGCCGCGCGTGCGGCCGGTGATGAAGAAGATTTCGTCGCCGCGCGCCTCATGCATGTCGATGAGCTTGCGGGCAACCTCTTTCGGGACCGAATACTGGTCGCAATTGTTGGTGTGGATGTCCGTCCAGAAGGCGTCCATCTTCAGGTAGTCTTCAGAGGTCGGCGAGTATTTCATCTTGCCGTAATAGAAGCAGGGGCTGGAAAACAGCACCGTATCATCCACGTCGAAACCCACCGCCATGGCGGGCTGGCCTTCCAGCGTCGCCGCGATCTGGTCGACGGAGACCCAATGCACCGGCGCGGTCGCCAGAAGCTCGGAGGTCGTCACACCGGGATTGAGATTGGAGACGTCCTCGGCGAAAGCGGGACCGGCGAGAAGCAGAAGAGCCGAAATGGCGGCGAGCGATCTGCGCATGATATGTCCTCCCTTGCATGCGGTCGGAGGGCTTCCCGTGATCGTTCCGCCTTCCGATCGCCGGACTGTCGCATTCACGCTCGGGGCGGTCAATCGCATGATCTTGCCACCGCCGCGTTTGTCCCGGCAAGTCAGAGTGCTTCGGGCGGTACGACGACCATGGTTAGGATTTGCACCGCTCAGACCTGAGTGGTAAAGAAAAAAGACCACTTGAGGACGGAGGCGACGGCATGGATCAGATCGGCTTTCTCGAACCGCGGACATCGGTGCTGTCGCGCCGTCGCGAAATCGTTGCCGATCTCGTCGATCTCTTGCCGGAAGGCTGCCTCGTGCATGAACCGCGCGAACTGGTGCCGTTCGAGACGGATGCCTTCGTGTCCTATCGCCGCCTGCCGCTCGCCGTCGCGCTGCCGGAGACGACGCAGCAGGTGGCGGCGGTGCTCAAATATTGCCACCGCTACGGCGTGCCCGTCGTGCCGCGCGGGGCGGGCACCTCGCTCTCCGGCGGAGCGATCCCGCAGGAGGATGCCGTTGTCGTCGGCCTTTCCAAGATGTCGCGCATCCTCGACGTGGATTTCGCCAATCGCACCGCGACGGTGCAGGCCGGCGTCACCAATCTCGCGATATCGGAGGCCGTCTCTGCCGACGGCTATTTCTATGCGCCGGATCCGAGCTCGCAGCTCGCCTGCACGATCGGTGGCAATATCGGCATGAATTCCGGCGGCGCGCACTGTCTGAAATACGGCGTGACGACCAACAACCTGCTCGGCGTCAAGCTGGTGCTGGTCGACGGCACGATCCTCGATCTCGGCGGCAAGGCGCTGGATGCCGGTGGGCTCGATCTTCTCGGTGTCATCTGCGGCGGCGAGGGCCAACTCGGCATCGTCACGGAGGCGACCGTGCGGCTGATCGCCCGGCCGGAGGGCGCCCGCCCCGTGCTGTTCGGCTTCGACAGCTCGGAAGAGGCGGGCGCCTGCGTGGCCGATGTCATCGCCGCGGGCATCATTCCCGTTGCCATCGAATTCATGGACAAGCCGGCCATCGAGATCTGCGAGGCCTTCGCCCATGCCGGCTATCCCATGGATGTCGAGGCGCTGCTGATCGTAGAGGTCGAGGGCTCCGAGGCGGAGATGGAGGCGATGCTGGCAAGCATCATCGCGATTGCCGGCCGCCATGGCGTCAAGGTCGTCAAGGAAAGCCAGTCGGCGACCGAGGCGGCGCTGATCTGGAAGGGCCGCAAATCTGCCTTCGGCGCCACCGGCCGCATCGCCGACTATATCTGCATGGACGGCACCGTGCCGCTCGGCCAGCTGCCCGCCGTACTGCGCGGCACCGCCGAGATCGTCGAAAAATACGGCCTGCGCGTCGCCAATGTCTTCCATGCCGGCGATGGCAACATGCATCCGCTGATCCTGTTCAATGCGAACGATCCCGAGGATGCCGCCAAGGCCGAGGCCGCCGGCAACGAGATCCTGAAACTCTGCGTCGACGTCGGCGGCTGCCTCACCGGTGAACATGGCGTGGGCATCGAGAAGCGCGACCTGATGCGCCATCAATACAGCGATGCCGATCTTGCCCAACAGATGGCGGTGCGCGCCGCCTTCGATGCGCAATGGCTGCTCAACCCATCCAAAGTCTTCCCGCTCGAAGGGCGCCCCGCCTGATGACACCGATCCACGAACCGCTTTCCGAGGACGCCGCAAGCCGCCTTGTCCAGGTCGCCAGCCTCTCGAAATCCCCCTTCGTCATCAGGGGCGGCGGCACACGCAGCCTGCACGGCACGCCCGATGGTGCCGATGTGCTGTCGGCCCGCGGCCTGAACGGCATCGTCGCCTACAACCCCGCCGAAATGACCATGACGGCCCGCGCCGGCACGCCGCTGGAAGTGGTGGAAGCCGCCTTGGCTGAAAAGCGCCAGATGCTGGCCTTCGAGCCGAACGACCTGCGCGGCGTGCTCGGCTCCTCCGGCATTCCGACGATCGGCGGCGTCTTCGCCACCAATGCCTCCGGCCCGCGCCGTCTGACGGCAGGGGCGGCGCGCGACAGCCTGCTCGGCGTGCGCTTCGTCAACGGCAAGGGCGAGATCGTCAAGGCGGGCGGACGGGTTATGAAGAACGTCACGGGCCTCGATCTCGTCAAACTGCTTGCCGGTTCGCACGGTTCGCTTGCGCTGCTGACCGAAGTCACCTTCCGCTTGCTGCCGGTGCCGGAAACATCCGCCACCATCGTCGTCTCCGATCTTAACGATGCCGAAGCCGCCGCTGCCATGGCAACGGCCATGTCGCTCCCGGTGGAAGTCTCGGGGGCGGCGCATCTGCCGGAAAGCGTGCGGGGCCGTTTCATCGGCGGCGCATTGCCGCCGGGCGCCGCCACCGTGCTGCGCCTCGAAGGCCTCTCGGCCTCCGTCACGGTGCGCAGCGAAAAGCTCGTGTCCGCCATGGGCCGTTTCGGTGCGGTATCCCGCCTGGAGGCCGAGGGCACGAAAAGGCTCTGGCGCGAAATCCGCGATGCCGCACCCTATGCCGACGGCACGCCGCGCCCGCTCTGGCGCGTCTCGGTCGCGCCCATTGCCGGCCAGCAGCTCGTCGCGGCGCTTCGTCTGGAAACCGGCGTCGATGCCTTCTACGACTGGCAGGGCGGCCTCGTCTGGCTGCGCATGGAATCCGATCCCGAGGCAGCGCTGCTGCGCCGCTACGTCAAGGCCGTCGGCGGCGGGCACGCGACGCTTCTCAGGGCACGTCCCGAGGTGCTGGCCGCGACGCAGGCGTTCCAGCCACAGACCGAGGCGATCCTCGCCCTGCAATCCCGCGTGAAGGCGAGCTTCGATCCGTCGGGCCTTTTCAAATCCCCGATGCTCGGCTGGGAAGGATAATCCATGCAAACCAACTTCACCGCCGAGCAGCTTGCCGATCCGCATGTCGCGACGTCCGAAAAGATCCTGCGCAAATGCGTGCATTGCGGCTTCTGCACCGCCACCTGTCCGACCTATGTGACGCTGGGCAACGAGCTCGACAGCCCGCGCGGCCGCATCTACCTCATCAAGGACATGCTGGAGAACGGCCGACCGGCCGATGCCGAGGTGGTGACCCATATCGACCGCTGTCTGTCCTGCCTCTCCTGCACGACGACCTGTCCGTCCGGCGTCGATTACATGCATCTCGTCGATCACGCGCGCATGCATATCGAGGAGACCTACAGGCGCCCGTTCTGGGATCGGCTGACGCGTGCGGTGCTGGCGGCGACGCTGCCCTATCCGAATCGTTTCCGCTTGGCGCTGAAGGCGGCGAACCTCGGTCGACCCTTCGCCGGCCTCCTTAAGCGCTTCAAGCCGCTCGAACCGTTCGGCGTGATGCTCGACCTTGCGCCACGCAAGCTGCCAAGATCCTCCGATAGCGCAAAGCCGGGCACGCATCCGGCCACGGCACCACGCCGCGGACGGGTCGCGATCCTCTCGGGCTGCGCCCAGCCGGTGCTGAAGCCCGAGATCAACGCCGCGACGATCCGACTCCTGACGCGGCTTGGCGTCGAGGTCGTGGCGCCGGCGGGCGAGGTCTGCTGTGGCTCGCTCGTGCACCATATGGGTCGCGAGGCGCAGGCGCTGGAGGCGGCGCGACGCAATGTCGATGTCTGGCTCGGCGAGATGGAGAAGGGTGGGCTCGATGCGATCATCATCACGGCCTCCGGCTGCGGCACGACGATCAAGGACTACGGCTTCATGCTGCGCCTAGACGCCGATTATGCCGAGAAGGCGGCGCGTGTCTCGGCGCTTGCCAAGGACGTGACGGAATATCTTGCGACCCTCGACCTGCCGCAGCAGGACGCGAAGGGCCTGACGGTTGCCTATCACTCGGCCTGCTCCATGCAGCACGGCCAGAAGATCACCATGGCGCCGAAGGTGCTGCTCAAGGCGGCGGGTTTTGTCGTGCGCGATCCGGCCGAGGGGCACCTCTGCTGCGGATCGGCCGGCACCTACAACATCCTGCAGCCGGAGATCTCCGGCAAGCTGAAGGCGCGCAAGGTCAAGAACATCGAGGCGACCAAGCCGGACCTGATCGCGACCGGCAATATCGGCTGCATCACGCAGATCGCGACCGGCACGCAAATCCCCATCCTGCACACCGTCGAACTGCTCGACTGGGCCTATGGCGGGGAAAAGCCGGCTGTGCTTTCCTGATCCTGTCACGTGCGGAACTGCCGGCCCTCTGGCGCTTTGCTAGAGGATCGGCATTCCAATCCATCCGGAGATCCCGATGCGCCGCCTGCTGCTTTCGCTTGCCGCCCTTGCCGCTTTGTCCTCACCGGCCTTCGCCACCGGCGGCTTCAGCTGCGCGATCAAGGATGCCAACATCACCTTCGATGCGGAGGGCGGTTTCAGCTACGGCCTCGGCGGCGGTTTCCTGAATTTCCGCGGCGAGATCGTCCTGCCGAAGGAGATCGCGCCGAAGGGGCTGGAGCGCGTGACGCTGACGCCGGCGCATCTCGGGCATGACTGGCTCTATGACGGCGAGCTGCGCCTGCTGCTGCATGCGGAAACCGAAAGCGACCTGCCGTTCGGCTCGATCGATCTGATCATCAAGACTACGATGGGCGAGGACGAGATCAGCTATGACGGCGATTACCGGATGATCGTGCACAAGGCGGAAGGCGAGGGGATCGAGCGCAGCGGCAAGGTCTCCTGCTCGGTCGGCTGAAACGACGATGCCGGCGCGAGGCCGGCATCCGAAGCGTTTGGGCGACGGCGGATCAGCCGCCGAAGCCGAACAGGTTGCCGAAGAAATCGACGCCCTTGTCGTTGTAGCTCACCGCGCCCTGGCGGTTGCCGGGGCCGATCACGATGACCTTGGTGCCGATGTCGGCGCGGGCATAGAGATGCTCGACGTCCTTGTTCATCATGCGGATACAGCCTGACGACATGTTGAGGCCGATCGTCCAGGGCTGGTTCGTGCCGTGGATGCGGAAGATCGTGTCGCGGCCGCCCTTGTAGAGATACATGGCGCGCGCGCCGAGCGGATTGTCCTCGCCGCCTTCCTGCACGACGGGCAGGATGCGGCCCTTCTTGGCCTCGCGGCGGCGCATTTCTGCCGGCGGCGTCCAGCTCGGCCATTCCGCCTTGCGCCCGACCTTCACGACGCCGGACCAGCCGAAGCCTTCACGGCCGACGCCAATGCCATAACGCGTCGCGCGGTTGTTGCCTTCGACATAGTAGAGGAACTTGTTGTTGGTATCGACGATGACCGTGCCGGGCGCCTGATCGGTGACGAACCGCACCTTGGTACGCTTGAACTTCTGCGCGACCTGCTTCTTGCTCTGTTGCTGCACGACGAGCGTGATATCGGAGGTCGTCTGGCTGCCTTGAGCCGTGGCGCCGGGGAAGGCGTTTGCCGACGTCACCGGAAGGATCGCCGCGGTGGCGATGGTCGCCGCCAGCAAGATCGAAGCGTATTTCCGCATGTGTAGTCCCTCTCAATCCCTGAATTGCGCGAGGCTAACCGAGTCTTGACCGATTTCAAGTCGGCTTGCTGCCAGCAAGACGCTTCTGGTAGCCGTTTTCTTCGATCTGTTGTCGAAGAGACGCTCCAAATACAAGGATCTCCGGCCGCAAGGCGGCCGGAGATCCTTTGATAATCGTCTCGCCGGTCGTCAGATAACGATGACCTTGGTGCCGACATTCACGCGGTCGTAGAGATCGACCACGTCTTCGTTGCGCATGCGGATGCAGCCCGAGGAAACCGCATAGCCGATCGTCCAGGGCGCGTTGGTGCCATGGATGCGGTAGAGCGTCGAGCCGAGATACATGGCGCGAGAGCCGAGCGGGTTTTCCGGGCCGCCTTCCATCGAAGCCGGCAGGTAGTGGCCCTTGGCGGCCTCGCGGGCGATCATTTCCTGCGGCGGCGTCCAGGTTGGCCATTCCGCCTTGCGGGTGATCGTGTGGGCACCCGCCCATTCGAAGCCCGGCTTGCCGACGCCAACACCATAGCGCCGCGCCTTGCCGTCGCCGAGCACGAGGTAGAGGAAGCGGTTGTTGGTATCGATGACGATCGTGCCGGCCTTGTGCTCCGTCTCGTAGGAAACGGTCTGCGGCAGGTACATCGGGTCGAATTTCGACTTGATGACGTTGCGTGCCTGGCCGGTCGCCGAGACCTGCTCGACGCGGGCGACATTTTCGCGGCGGATCACGCGACGCTGCTGGACCTGCTGGCGCTGGATGATGCGGCGCGTGTTGACGGCGGGCTGTACGCCTTCACCGGTCAGCTGCATTACCCAAGGGGCGGTGAGATCAGGGCTGATGATGATGGGCGGCTGGCTGATATACCGGTCGTTGGCCTGGGCAGTCGTCGTGGTGGCCAGAAGGGTGGCGGCCAAAAAGGTCTTGGCCAAAAAGTTCTGGGCAAAAAGGGTGCGTATCAACATCGGACGTACTCGCTACTGATCGTCGCCGGTCTGCGCCGCCAAACAAGATGCGGCGCCGGTTCGGGAAGAATGCTTGCACCCTCGAATGAAGCGAATGGTAAACGGCCATTCATGAAACATCGAACGATCCGATAAAGCTTTGAGTAGGGTTATTGCCGGCTTTCCAAATGTGGTTGACGAATGGTAAAGCGGAACAAAAGGAAAACGGAGACGGCGATGACGACAAGGGGACTGCTGGACGGTGACGACGGGCGCATGCGCTGTGCATGGCATGGCAATCTGGAAGACTATCGCCGCTATCATGACGAGGAATGGGGCCAGCCCGTTACCAGTGATATCAGGCTTTTCGAGAAGATCTGCCTGGAGGGGTTCCAGTCCGGCCTGTCCTGGCTGACCATCCTGCGCAAGCGAGAGGGCTTCCGCGCCGCCTTCGCGGGCTTCGATTTCGACAAGGTTGCAGCATTCGATGACGATGATATCGCCCGCTGCCTTGCCGATACCGGGATCGTGCGCCACCGCGGCAAGATCGTCTCGACGATCAACAACGCCAAGCGGGCGCAGGCGCTGCGCGACGAGTTTGGTACGCTGGCGCGCTACTTCTGGAGCTTCGAACCGACGCCGCAGGAGCGGCCGGAACGGGTAGAGTGGGATATTATCGTCGCCAATCCCACGACGCCTACCTCGGTGCGCCTTTCAAAGGACTTGAAGAAGCGTGGCTGGACCTTTGTCGGGCCGACGACCGTTTATGCCTTTATGCAGGCAATGGGCCTCGTCAACGATCATCTCGAGGGTTGTTTCTGCCGCCCGGAAGTCGAAGTTAAGAGAAATAGCTTGGAGCGTCCCTAATTCTAGGGATGCCTCGCAAATATATGTTTGATTCTACAGCGAATCATGTAGCTTGATCTCAAGCGGCATTATCATACATCGGAAAGTCTGGGGACGACCTGCGCGTGCGTAGTCGTGATGGGCCGCTTTGTGCTGAATGATTTGGCATGAGGGGAAACATGGCGCCAAAAGCATCCGCATTCGACGATTCTCGTCTTGAACACTGGGCCTGCGACAAGGCCCAGGAAATCATGCTCCGGGAAGGCTTCCGCCTCATCCGGACCGCTCGCAGCGGCAGCAACACCGAACTTCGCGAAACGAGTCTCCTGATGGCACGCGTCATTGCGGCCTCGCTCGTCGAGGCTTCAGCGGCCCAAAGGGCACTTACGGCCGGCGAATAGGGAGCCGCTCAGCGTCTGAACGATCCTGCTGAAAGGCCCGCCGGCTTCCCGGCGGGCCTTCTGTGTTTAGACTTGGCTTTTGTCAGGTTTTACTTGGCGTTCTTTGCCAGCCATTCCTTCATCATCGCGATCTCGCCTTCCTGGGCGGTGATGACGTCCTGCGCCAGCTTGCGGATGTCGGCATCCTTGCCGTGCTCCAGCTCAACCTTCGCCATGTCGATCGCCCCCTGGTGATGAGCGATCATGCCGCGCACGAAATCGACATCGGCATTGCCGGTGAAGTCGATCGCCATGGCTGCATGCATTTTTGCGTTGGCATCGATGAAAGCCTGTGTGGAGGGGCTTTTACTTTCGGCCGGCGCGTCCATCGTCATGCCCTGATGGGCGGAATGGTCGGCCTCCTGGGCGAGGACAGGCAAGGTGAAGGCGAGCGAAAGGGCTGCGCCAAGAAACAAAGTCTTTGCATTCATTGTGTTTTCCAGTTCTGAACAGATTGAGGGCAATTGTCTGTCTGTTCAGGACCGGGGAGGGGGATCGAGCGGGCGCAAGACCAGGCCGGCAAGGGCTGGCGGTATGGCGGGCGTGCGCTCCGAGACGACGAGCAGCCGACCTGCGGGCACGATCCGTTCGGCCTCTATCGCAAAACAGGCGGAACAGGCGACGGGATGGGCCATTGGCTTCGTCTTGCCATGATCGCCGCCACTGTCCTTGCCGGTCATGTCATGCATGGCATGTACACCGGCGGGTTGGCCGAGACTGAACGTCGCCCCCATCGCCGGCAGCCAGCCGGAGAAAAGCGCGCCCAGAATGGCGAATAGGAACAGAACCTGCCTCATGAAATAAGAGATAGGTGGCTGCCGTATAAAAGGGAAGGGGTCAGTTCAAGGCTTTCGGTTTCGTGCTCATGGCAAAGCACAGCCGAGCAATGGCGAAGGTCCCGCAAATGGTGCCGGTTGTGCCATCGGTTTCCGACCTGCCGGAACAGAAAACCGGGCGGTACAGGTCTGGCGCCGGGCGGATGCTGGTGGAGAAGACGAAGGTGGATGCGCTCGTCGCGGCATCTTCCAACGCCTGTAAAACCTTCGTCAGGTCGGCCGAATCGTAGAGCCGAATGAGATCCATGATGCCGCAGGACGGGCCGGTCACGCCATGCAGTGCCGCCGTTTCCGGTCCAAGGCTCAGAATCCCGGTCGCCAGTTCTGCGCTCCATTCTTCGCATATGAAGGCGGTTTCGAGTGTGCGCGGATCAATACCGATGATGTCAGCCACTGAGGCAAGATGGAGGGGAGGGGTGATTGCTTTCAATATCATTCGGTCCGGTCCGCACAGAATGCCGAGCCATGCCGATCCAGGCATGTCGTAACGAGGCGCGAGGGCCATTCTGGCCCCACATCCGGAAAACGCCGTTATTCCCCATCGAGCCGCTTGCCAAACGGCAATCTCGGACGTTTACCTATTCTTAACGTTAGCCGACATCGAAACCCGCCGAAAGCGGACCGATTGGTCGTTTGCTATACCTCTGAGTGCGGAATTTTCTTTCATGTTGCGCAAGAGTTGAATTTGCGGGATTTTGTTATCAACACCGGCCACGATCTCGTAGATCAGCTGCGCGCCTATCGCCTCAAGGTCGGGCTCACCCAGGACGATATCGCTTGGAAACTCGGTTTTTCATCGACCACGGTCTCGCGCTGGGAGCGCGGTACGGCGGCACCCGATCTGCGTGCCACGGGCGCCATCGTCGATTTCCTGCGCCGGGCGGATGCCCAGACCGAGCGCCGCCTGCTTGCATATATTCTCGCTTCGCGGGAAAGCCGCAATCTCTGGGAGGGACGCGACATCCGTTATCTCGGCGGCTCGCAGCAGGAATATCGTGAAAGCCCCGAGATGCGCGCCGTCGTCGGCACCAGCATCCGCCGCTATCTTACAGGCCACTACCGCGCCTGCATCGAGGATCAGGCGCTGGTCGCCAGCCTCTATGCCCGCGAGGTCGCGAGCATCGAGGTCTACGGCGGCCCTGCTTTGTCGGTAACCTCGATTCCCAAGGGCTATGTGCAAATGAAGCGGCTGTCCTTCCAGTCGGAAATGCGCGGCATCATCCGCGGCGACACCTATTCGATCCTCATTCCCGAGAAGCAGGCGAAAACCACCTCTGCCGTTATCGTGCACAGTTGGGATACGCTGTCGCGGCGGCCGTAAGGGGGGCTTTTGCGCCTTGCCGCTGCCCGCCCAATCCGCTAGGAAACCGGCAACGGAAATACAGGAATTTCGGGTATCCCGATGAGTGAAAAGCAGAAAAAACCGCAGAAGCTGAAAGCCCGCCTCCCGCGCGGCTTCGTCGATCGTGACGCGCTGGACATCCGCGCCGTCAACGAGATGACCGCAAAGATCCGCGAGGTCTATGAACGCTACGGCTTCGATCCGGTGGAAACCCCGCTCATCGAATATACCGACGCGCTCGGAAAGTTCCTGCCCGACAGCGACCGTCCGAACGAGGGCGTCTTCTCCGTTCAGGACGACGACGATCAGTGGATGAGCCTGCGCTACGACCTGACGGCGCCGCTCGCCCGCCATGTCGCGGAGAATTTCAACGAGATCCAGCTGCCCTATCGCACCTATCGCGCGGGCTATGTCTTCCGCAACGAGAAGCCCGGTCCCGGCCGCTTCCGTCAGTTCATGCAGTTCGATGCCGACACGGTCGGCGCTGCCGGCGTGCAGGCGGATGCCGAGATGTGCATGATGTTTGCCGACACGATGGAAGCGCTCGGCATTGCCCGGGGCGACTATGTCATCCGCGTCAACAACCGCAAGGTTCTCGATGGCGTGCTGGAAGCGATCGGCCTTGGCGGCGACGACAAGGCGGGCGCGCGCCTCACCGTGCTGCGCGCCATCGACAAGCTCGACAAGTTCGGTCCCGAAGGTGTCAAGCTGCTGCTCGGCGCCGGCCGCAAGGATGAATCCGGAGACTTCACCAAGGGCGCCGGCCTTGCCGACGAACAGATCGAAAAGGTGCTCTTCTTCGTCGGCATCAAGGATTATGCCGAAAGCGCTGCCGACCTCGCCAAGCTGCTCGAAGGCAGCACGCGCGGCGGCGAGGGCGTCGAGGAGCTGAACCAGATCGGCCACCTCGTCACGTCCGCTGGCTACGGCTCCGACCGTATCAAGATCGATCCCTCCGTCGTGCGCGGCCTCGAATACTACACCGGCCCGGTCTTCGAAGCCGAGCTGCAATTCGCCGTCACCAACGAGAAGGGTGAAAAGGTCGTCTTCGGTTCGGTCGGCGGCGGCGGCCGTTATGACGGTCTCGTCTCGCGTTTCATGGGCCAGCCGGTGCCGGCCACCGGCTTCTCCATCGGCGTCTCGCGCCTGATGACGGCGCTGAAGAACCTCGGCAAGCTCGGCGCCGAAGAGGTTGTCGCGCCCGTTCTCGTCACCGTCATGGACGGCGACATCGAGAGCATGGGCCGCTACCAGCGCTTCACGCAGGAGCTGCGCGCCGCGGGCATCCGTGCCGAAATGTACCAGGGCAACTGGAAGAAGTTCGGCAACCAGCTGAAATATGCCGACCGCCGCAACGCCCCCGTCGCCATCATCCAGGGTGGCGACGAGCGCGCCGAGAATCTGGTGCAGATCAAGGACCTGATCGAGGGCAAGCGCCTCTCCGGCGAGATCGAGGACAACACCACCTGGCGCGAAGCCCGCGTGGCGCAGGTCTCCGTGCCCGAAACCGAGCTTGTCGCCAAGGTGCGCGAAATCCTTGCCGCGCAGGCCGAAGACCGGGCACGGGCCGGCTGAGATGCCTCTCGTCAACCTTCCCGCCTTCGCGCCCGATCTGATTGCCGATCTTGAAAGGCTCGGCACGGAGCGCGTCGATACGCCGGTCATCCAGCCGGCCGAACCCTTCCTCGACATGGCGGGCGAGGACCTGCGCCGGCGCATCTTCATGACGGAGAGCGAGACGGGCAAGAGCCTGTGCCTGCGCCCCGAATTCACCATTCCCGTCTGCCTGCGCCATATCGAGACCGCCACCGGCACGCCAAAGCGCTACGCCTATCTCGGCGAAGTTTTCCGCCAGCGCCGCGAGGGCTCGAACGAGTTCTATCAGGCCGGCATCGAAGACCTCGGCGAACCCGATGTCGCCCGCGCCGATGCGCGCGCCGTGCGCGATGCGCTGGCCGTGCTGAAGAACCGCCTGCCGGGTCGCAAGCTTTCCGTGGTGCTCGGCGATCAGTCGGTCTTCGAGGCGGTCGTCGCCGCCTGTGGCCTGCCGGCCGGCTGGCAGAAGCGGCTGGTCCATGCCTTCGGCAACCAGGCGCAGCTGCAGAAGCTGATGGCGGATCTCTCCAATCCCGCGCCCTCAGGCACCTTCGGCCCGGAGGTCGAGCGCCTTGCCATTTTCGGCACACTCGACGACGAGGCGCGGCTGATCGCTCATATCGACGAGACGATGGAGGCGACCGGCTATTCCACCAATGCCAGCCGCAGCCCGGCTGATATCGCGCGCCGCCTGCGCGAGAAGATGGAGCTTGCCAGTACCCGCCTCGACAGCCGCACGCTCGCGCTGCTCAAGGAATTCCTGGCGCTGGAGCTGAGCCTTGCCGAAGCCCCAAAGGCGCTCGCCGCCTTCGCCGACAAGGCCGGCCTGTCGCTTGGCGCCGCACTCGCCCGCTTCGAAAGCCGCGTTGCGGCGCTCAGCGAAACCGGCGTCGATCCGGCCGAGATCACCTACCGTGCGGCCTTCGGCCGTCCGCTCGATTATTATACCGGCCTCGTTTTCGAGATCGCGCCCGAGGGTGACGCTCTAGTGCTCGCCGGCGGCGGCCGTTTCGACCGGCTCTTGACGCTGCTCGGCGCCAGGGAGCGCATTCCGGCCGTCGGCTTCTCGCTCTGGCTCGACCGCATCGCAAGCGTCAAGGGGCAAGCCGCATGACCATCACCATCGGCCTGCCCTCCAAGGGGCGCATGAAGGAAGACAGTTCCGCCGTGCTCGCCCGCGCCGGCTTCACCGTCACCGCCGTCGGCAATGACCGCTCTTATCGCGGTCGTGTCGAAGGCCGGGACGATATCGAGATCGCTTTCCTCTCGGCCTCCGAAATTTCCCGCGAGATCGCCAACGGCACCGTCGATTTCGGCGTGACCGGCGAGGACCTCGTGCGCGAAGGGCTGGCGGAAGCCGATGCCCGTGTCGAATTTTGCGCCCGGCTCGGCTTCGGCCATGCCGATGTCGTCGTCGCCGTGCCGGAAATCTGGCTGGACGTCGATACGATGGCCGACCTCGGCGACGTCGCCGCCGATTTCCGCGCCCGTCACGGCCGCCGCCTGACCATCGCCACCAAGTACTGGCGGCTGACCCAGCAGTTCTTCTCCGGCAACCACGGTATCCAACTCTACCGCATCGTCGAAAGCCTCGGCGCCACCGAGGGTGCGCCGGCGTCCGGTTCGGCCGATATCATTGTCGACATCACCTCGACAGGCTCGACGCTGGTGGCCAACCACCTGAAGATCCTGTCCGACGGCGTGATCCTCAAGTCTGAGGCCTGCCTCGTGCGCGCCCGCAAGGCCGAACATGCGGGCGATCCTGTCGTGGCCGAGATTATCGAAGCGGTGCGCGGCGCGCTCTGAGGCGCCCCCTTTTCAGTCAGGAAAGTTTTCGTCGGCCCCTGACATCGCCGGGTCTCGCACCCTATTTGTGGGATCCTGCACTGAGGAGTTTTCATGTCCGATCTGTCCGCCTTCCCCATCACCAAGAAATGGTCCGCCAAGAACCCCGCTATCCTCCAACTCTATTCGCTGCCCACGCCGAACGGCGTGAAGGTGGCGATCGCGCTGGAAGAGCTCGGCCTTGCCTATGAGCCGCATCGCATCGAGTTCGGGCCTGATGGCGTGAAGTCGCCGGAGTTCATTTCGCTCAACCCGAACGGCCGCATTCCGGCGATCATCGATCCCGACGGTCCCGACGGCAAACCGATCGGCCTGTTCGAGTCGGGCGCGATCCTCGTCTATCTCGCAGAAAAGACCGGCAAGCTGATCCCTGCCGACGCCGCCGGCCGTTATGAGACGCTGGCCTGGGTGATGTTCCAGATGAGTGGCATCGGGCCGATGTTCGGCCAGTTCGGCCATTTCCACAAGTTTGCCGCCGATAAGGTCGCCAACAATCCCTATCCCGCCGAGCGTTACCGCGATGAATCGCGGCGCCTGCTCTCCATTCTCGAAGAGCGGCTGAAAGATCGGCCGTGGATCATGGGCGACGAGTATACCATCGCCGACATCACGACCTTCCCATGGATCCGCGGTGCCGATATCTTTTATGGCGGCCGCGAAGCGCTGGGTTATGCTGATTTCCCCCATGTCATGGCCTGGCTGGAGCGCTGCGTCGCCCGTCCGGCGAGCCAGAAGGGCCTCGAAATCCCCGCCAAGGCCTGACGCAAACGAGAAATCCGGCGGCGTGGCGGCCATGTTGACGCCACCCGCCGACGCGGGCTACGTCTGGGAAAACAGGCAAGGGACGGAAATATCGTGACGGGAAGACTGGTTGTTGTGGGCGGCGGTCAGGCCGCATTTGCCCTCGTTGCCAAATTGCGTGCGCTGAAGGACGATCGGCCGATCACCATCATAGCCGCCGAAGCGAGCCATCCCTACCAGCGACCGCCGCTTTCTAAGAAGTACCTGCTCGGCGAGGCCGACCTCTCCCGCCTGATGTTCCGCCCGGAAAACTGGTATCCCGACAACAATGTCGACATCCGCCTCTCCACCGAGGTGACGGCGATCGACCGCGATGCCAAGACCGTGACGCTCAGTGATGGCTCGACGCTGCATTACCAGCTCCTGGCGCTGGCGACCGGCGCGACGCCCCGCCGCCTGCCGTCCGATATCGGCGGCGACCTCGACGGCGTCTTCACCGTGCGCGACTACCGCGATGCCGACCGGCTCGGCCTGGAAATGCAGGAGGGCCGGCGAGCGCTGGTGATCGGCGGCGGCTATATCGGCCTGGAAGCGGCAGCCGTCGCACGGGGTAGGGGGCTTCATGTCACGGTCATCGAGATGGCCGACCGCATCCTTGCCCGCGTCGCGTCGCCGGCGACGGCGACGATTCTCAAGGCGATCCACAATGCCCGTGGCGTCGATGTGCGCGAAAAAACCGGCCTTGTGCGCCTTCTCGGCGAAAATGGCCGCGTCACCGGCGCGGAGTTGACCGACGGTTTCGTGCTGCCCGTCGATGTCGTCATCGCCGGCATCGGTGTGACGGCCAATGACCAGCTTGCCCGCGATGCCGGTCTCGAAGTCACAAACGGCATTGTCGTTAATGTGCATGCCCGCACCTCCGATCCCGCGATCTTCGCCATCGGCGACTGCGCCGTGCTGCCTTTCGAGGGTAATCGCGTCCGGCTCGAATCCGTGCAGAACGCCGTGGACCAGGCCGAGGCCGCCGCCGCCGTCATCGCCGGCGGCGATGCGCCCTATGAGCCAAAGCCGTGGTTCTGGTCGGACCAATATGACGTGAAGCTGCAGATCGCCGGCTTCTGCCTGGGCTTCGACGATACGTTCGTGCGCCCCGGCCAGCGCGAGGGCAGCGTTTCCGTCTGGTATTTCCGGAATGGCAAGCTCATCGCGGTCGACGCGGTCAACGACGCCAAGGCCTATGTGGTCGGCAAGAAGCTGATCGAGATGGGGCGCACGCCGGAACGGGCGGTGCTGGAAGATCCGGCGACGGACCTCAAGACGTTGACGCTGTAGGGCTTTCGCCGCTGGCGTGTGGCGCTCGACTGTTATATGCTAGAACAGTTGTATGGTTTTGATATTCGTTAAGTATGATAAAAGGCGAATTCGCAGGACATCACTCAATACTTTCTGAATTCACTCATTTTTCAGTCTTCTCCGGCTGAGTGGGGCTCTATAGCAGCTCCGACCCGGTGAAATCCCTCATGCTTCGTATCCTGACCTGCCTGACCGTCGAGCACGACCTGCGGCTCGTGCTGCTTGCGGCGCTGATCTGCTTCCTCTCCTGCTATGTCGCGGTGACGCTGACGCGGCGGGCGTTGGTCGCCAAGGGCACGGCGCGTAACCTCTGGCTGGGGGCTGCCGGCACTTCGAGCGGTTTTGGCATCTGGGCCACGCATTTCATCGCCATGCTCGCCTATGATCCCGGTGTGGCCATGGGCTTCGACATGGAGCTCACGCTGGTTTCTCTCGGTGTCGCCATCGTCATCACGACGATCGGCCTTGCCATTGTCACATATGTGAGCGGTCGCAGCGCCATCGTGGCCGGCGGCCTGCTGCTGGCGGCCGGCATCAGTTCCATGCATTACATTGGCATGTCGGCTGTGGAGCTGCCGGGTGTGCTTGCTTGGGATATGCCCTATGTCGTGGCCTCGCTCGTCTGCGCCGGGTTGTTTGGTGTGCTCGCCCTGATGTTCTGTATTCGCCCGCAACACAGTGCGCGCGATCGGGCGGTGGCGACGGGCCTGATGGCGCTCGGCGTCGTCTCTCTGCATTTCACAGCCATGGCCGCCGTTCGCGTCGAGCCGGGTCTGATGCCGGTCAGCGACGATACGATGCTGTCGACGAGCCTCATGGTGCCGCTGATTGCGGTCGTCGCCTTCTCGCTGCTTTTCACCGGCCTGACGGCCGCCGTTTTCGCCCGTCAGGCGGAGCTCGCGGCGAATGAAAGCACGCGCCAGTTCGCCATGCTTGTACAGGGCGTCAAGGACTATGCCATCTATATGCTCGATCCCGACGGCCGCGTTGCCAACTGGAACGAGGGGGCCGAACGCAACAAGGGCTACAAGGCGCACGAGATTGTCGGCCGGCATTTTTCGCAATTCTACAGCGCGGATGATCTTGCCGATGGTTTGCCGGACCGGGCGTTGCGCATCGCGCGCGAAGAGGGAAAATACGAAAGCGAAGGCTGGCGTTACCGCAAGGACGGCTCGCGTTTCTGGGCCCATGTCGTGCTCGATGCCATCTTTGATGCCAGCGGCGTGCTTATGGGCTATGCCAAGATCACCAAGGACGTGACGAAGGAAAAGGTCAATGCCGACCGGCTCGCCGAAGTCACCAAGAACCTCGACCTTGCACTCGAAAACATGTCGCAGGGCCTTTGCCTGTTCGACAAGGACGAACGCCTGCTGATCGCCAACAAGCGCTACAGCGAAATCTTCGGCTTTCCGGAAGGCCGAATCCAGCCGGGCATGACGCTGCGCGAGATCGTCGATCGGGGTGTGGCCGACGTCTTCGTCGATCCTGACATCTGGAAGCCGCGGGCGCGCGACATGTATGCGCGCCGCCGTGCCGCCATCCAGGCCAATGACGGTGGCGCGATCGTCGAGAAGCTCTCCAACGGCGCGTCGGTGCAGCTGCGGTATCGCACGCTGCCGGATGGTGCCTGGGTTGCGACTTACGAGGACATTTCCGAGCGCTTGCGCTCGGAGGAGCAGATCTCCTTCCTCGCCCGCCATGACAGCCTGACCGGCCTGCCGAACCGTGCGAGCTTCAACACCAGCCTTGAGGCCGATCTGGTCTCCGCGCGCCGCTCGGGTGGTCTCGTCGCAGCCGTCGGCATCGACCTCGATAAGTTCAAGGAAATCAATGATACGCGTGGCCATGCCGCAGGCGATGAGGTTTTGACCACGCTCGCCCGGCGCATGCAGGCCTGCCTGGAGGCCGACGAAACCGTTGCCCGCTTCGGTGGCGACGAGTTTGCCGCTTCCAAGCGCTTCGAGGACATGGCCGACCTCACCGACTTCCTCCAGCGCCTCGAAACCTGCCTCAATGACGAAATCCGCATCGACGGCTATGACATCAAGCCCGGCGCTAGCCTTGGCGTTGCCATCTATCCCCACGACGCAGATACGGTCGAAGCGCTGCTCAACAATGCCGACCTTGCAATGTACCGCGCCAAGGATGCGCTGACCGAGACGGTCTGCTTCTACGAGGTCTCGATGGACGAGGCCGCCCGCAGCCGTCGCCTGATCGCCAATGATCTATGGCAGGCCGTCGAACGCAAGGAGCTGCAGCTGCATTATCAGGTGCAGAAGGCCGTTACCTCTGGCGAGACCATCGGCTACGAGGTGCTGTTGCGCTGGCACCATCCGGTGCGCGGCACGATCCCGCCGTCCGAATTCATTCCGATTGCCGAAGAGTGCGGCGCCATCCTGCCGATCGGCGAATGGGTGCTGCGCGAAGCCTGCCGCGAGGCCGCGACCTGGGACAACGAGCACAAGATCGCTGTCAATCTCTCGCCCGTCCAGCTCGGTAATGCCGATGTCGCCGATCTCGTGCATCGGGTGCTGTTGGAAACCGGTCTCAGCCCGCGTCGGCTGGAGCTCGAAATCACGGAATCGACGATCATCGGCGACAAGGAGCGGGCCCTGAATACGCTGCGCCGCATCAAGGCCTTTGGCGTCACGATCGCCATCGACGATTTCGGCACGGGCTATTCGTCGCTCGAAACGCTGCGCGCTTTCCCCTTCGACAAGATCAAGCTCGATCGCAGCTTCATGAGCGAGGTGGAGGCAAGCCCGGAGGCGAAAGCCATTATCCGCGCCATCCTGGCGCTCGGCCAGTCGCTGCGCGTACCGGTTCTGGCCGAGGGTGTGGAGACCCGCAGCCAGCTCGATATCCTTCTCGACGAAGGCTGTGACGAGGCACAAGGCTATTTCCTGGGGCGTCCGGTGCCTGTGGAACGCATCCGCGTCGACACGGAGAAGAACCAGGCGGCGTAAAGCCGCCTTCTACTGCCGCTTGAAGCGCCGTCCGACGAGATCGATCTGGAAGCGCGGGAAGATGAAGACGCCGATGATCGTACCGGCATATTTCTCCTCGAGACCCGTCGATTCCCCGACGCAGAAGACCGGCTGGCGCGGCGCGCCGTCGAGGTGAACCGTCGTGGAAAAACAGAACGAGGACGAAGAGGTTGCCGCCTGCTCGAACAGTTCCAGCACACGGGTACGGTCCAGCGGCTCGTAGCAGCGGATGAGATTGAGCAGCCCGCAAGTGCGCTGCGTCAGGCCATGGGCCTGCGTCGCCTTCTCGCCAAGCGTGAACAGGCCGTTGGAAAGGTCGCCGGTCCAACGCTCCGTCACGCAGTATTGCGTCAACAGCTCATTGTCCGTCTCATCGAGCTCCATCGAACCCGGAAGAAAGGGTGCCGAGAGATCAGTCTTGATTATTTTGAACACCTACGACCTCAGGCAGTTGCTCGAATTTGACCATCACGTCGCGGCTCTGAGGCACGCAACATGCTAAAAAGCAGTGCCGGCTGACCTCCTCGAAGTCTGCCGCCCCCACTTTCTTATGAACTGAACTGCATCCGGCTCCGTCTGTGCATGCGGATCGGACGTACGCGAGAAAACCACCGCTGCCTCTCCATTCAGGTCGCCGGCGGTTTCTATCAAAATCGTTCGGGATGTCTGGCTACACGATCAGCGGCAAGAATGATGCCGTTCCCCAGCGCCTGAACCCCTTGTGAATCTTTAAAGTTCACTTGGAGCGTCTTTATAGTTGGTTTTTTGATACCATCAACGGCTTTTTGATAATTATTGTACAAATGGTCAAAATCTTTTTTCCGGAAACGATACAGTCACCGGGGAACCATACAAATGAAAAGGGCGGCCCGAAGACCGCCCTTTCCGAAACTGAACCGGATGGCTCAGATATAAGACCCGAAGGTCTTACATCATGTCCACGCCGCCAGTTCAGCGCGCTTGGCGCGCTGAACCGACTTTAGTGCATGGGCGAAGCTTGATGGTCACGCTGCGATAGGCTTGCGCCTATCACATCATGTCCATGCCGCCCATGCCGCCCATGCCGCCGGGCATGCCGCCCGGTGCATCCTTCTTCGGCAGTTCGGCGATCATGGCTTCCGTCGTGATCAGCAGCGAGGCAACCGAAGCTGCGTTCTGCAGAGCCGTGCGGACAACCTTGACCGGGTCGACGATGCCGAGGGCGATCAGGTCGCCGTATTCGCCGGTCTGGGCGTTGTAGCCGTAGTTGTCTTCGTTCTTCTCGAGGATCTTGCCGACGACGATGGAGGCTTCGTCACCTGCGTTGTCAGCGATCTGGCGAACGAGGGCCTGGAGTGCACGGCGGATGATGTTGATGCCGGCTTCCTGGTCTGCGTTCTCGCCCTTGGCGGAGATCTTCGTGGACGAACGGAGCAGGGCTACGCCGCCGCCCGGTACGATGCCTTCCTGAACGGCAGCGCGCGTCGCGTTGAGGGCGTCGTCGATGCGGTCCTTCTTTTCCTTCACTTCGACTTCCGTCGAACCGCCGACGCGGATGACAGCAACGCCGCCGGCGAGCTTGGCAAGGCGTTCCTGCAGCTTTTCGCGGTCGTAGTCGGAGGTGGTTTCTTCGATCTGGGCCTTGATCTGCGCGACGCGGCCTTCGATTTCAGCCTTCTGGCCGGCACCGTCGACGATCGTCGTGTTTTCCTTGGAGATCGAAACCTTCTTCGAACGGCCGAGCATGTCGAGCGTTACGTTTTCGAGCTTGATGCCGAGGTCTTCGGAGATGACCGTGCCGCCCGTCAGGATGGCGATGTCTTCCAGCATGGCCTTGCGGCGGTCGCCGAAGCCCGGAGCCTTGACGGCAGCGATCTTGAGGCCGCCACGCAGCTTGTTGACGACGAGCGTAGCCAGGGCTTCGCCTTCGACGTCTTCAGCGATGATGACCAGCGGCTTGCCGGTCTGGACGACGGCTTCGAGAACCGGGAGCATGGCCTGGAGGTTCGAGAGCTTCTTCTCGTGCAGGAGAATGTAAGCGTCTTCGAGATCGGCGACCATCTTTTCCGGATTGGTCACGAAGTAGGGCGACAGGTAGCCGCGGTCGAACTGCATGCCTTCGACGACTTCGAGTTCGGTTTCGGCGGTCTTGGCTTCTTCAACCGTGATGACGCCTTCGTTACCGACCTTCTGCATGGCTTCAGCGATGTCGAGACCGACCTGCTTATCGCCGTTTGCGGAGATCGTGCCGACCTGGGCAACTTCTTCCGAGGTGTTGATCTTCTTGGCCTTGGCCTGGAGATCCTTGACGACTTCGGCAACGGCGAGATCGATGCCGCGCTTCAGGTCCATCGGGTTCATGCCGGCGGCAACGGCCTTGTGGCCTTCGCGAACGATAGCCTGGGCAAGAACGGTTGCGGTCGTGGTGCCGTCGCCGGCGATGTCGTTGGTCTTGGAAGCGACTTCGCGAACGAGCTGGGCGCCCATGTTCTCGAACTTGTCTTCCAGTTCGATTTCCTTGGCGACGGAAACACCGTCCTTGGTGATGCGCGGAGCGCCGAACGACTTGTCGATAACGACGTTACGACCCTTCGGACCGAGCGTTACCTTGACTGCGTCTGCGAGAACGTCGACGCCACGCAGCATCTTTTCGCGCGCGGTGCGGCCGAATTTGACTTCTTTGGCTGCCATTGTGAGAGCTCCTGAATAGGTATCAGCGAATTGCGGAAAGAGTTATCGGCAGGTCAGCCGATGACGCCCATGATGTCGGCTTCCTTCATGATCAGAAGGTCTTCGCCGTCGAGCTTGACTTCGGTGCCCGACCACTTGCCGAACAGGACGCGGTCGCCAACCTTGACGTCGAGAGCAACGATTGCGCCCTTGTCGTCACGGGTGCCGGTGCCGACGGCGACGATTTCGCCTTCCTGGGGCTTTTCCTTGGCGGTGTCCGGAATGATGATCCCGCCCTTGGTCTTTGCTTCGGATTCAACGCGACGAACGACGACGCGGTCGTGAAGCGGGCGGAAGGTGGTGCTTGCCATTGTCTAATCCCTCGATCGAATGACATTGCGGATCCCTGATGGATCCGATGATTAATGTTAGCACTCACCGTTTAGGAGTGCTAGCGGCCTTCAAGTAGGCGCCGCCGTTGTATGAGTCAAGAACGCCGCTCTCAAATTATTTTGCCTGCGATGGTTACCGCGGCCGGGCAGATGGGGGTGGTGTCGCACGCCATCAAGTCAATTGCGTGAATCTCCGTCTCTTTCCCTGTGGGCAGGGCAAAATTGCGGGAAGAGGCTTGTTTTCTTTGCCCCGCTTTGCAATGTCAGCCGGGCTCCGACTTCGACACGGGAATTCTGATGGCTGAACGCATCCAATCCTTCCGCGACATTGCCGCGCAATACGACGTGGTGCTCTGCGACGTGTGGGGCGTGCTGCACAACGGCGTGGAGGCTTTCTCCTACGCCACCGAAGCGCTCGCAGAAGCCCGCAAGGCGGGGCTTACGGTCGTGCTCATCACCAATTCGCCGCGCCCGCATCCGGGCGTGAAGGTGCAGATCCGCGGACTTGGCGTCACGGACGATGCCTATGACCGCATCGTCACCTCGGGCGACGTCACGCGCGCGCTGATCGCCGAGGGACCGAAGAAGATCTATTTCATCGGTGCGGAAAAGGACCTGCCGCTGCTCGATGGTCTCGGCGTCGAACCCGTTGGTCTTGATGAGGCCGGCATCGTCGTCTGTGCGGGCTTGCGCGAGGACGAGACGGAAACAGTCGAGGACTACCGCGACGAGCTAACGGCGCTTGCGGCGCGCAAGCTGCCTTTCATCTGCGCAAACCCTGACCTCGTCGTCGAGCGTGGCCACAAGCTCATTCCCTGCGCCGGCGCGCTGGCGAAATTTTATGAGGAACTGGGCTGCACGACGCAGATCGCCGGCAAGCCGCATCGCCCGATCTATGAGAAGTCGCTTTCCGAGGCGCGCGACGTGCGGGGTGCCTTCGATCTCGGCCGTGTCATCGCCGTTGGCGACGGCATGCCGACCGACGTGCGCGGCGCGGAAGCCTATGGCCTCGACGTGCTCTATATTTCGGGCGGCATTCACGCCCAGCATTATGTGGAAGCCGGCCGCACCGACGAGGCCAAGCTCGCCGCCTTCCTCGCCCAGGAAAACACCCACCCGAAATGGTGGATGCCCCGCCTTCAGTGACGGGACGGAGACGGTCGTCATGACGGTATTTCACAGGAACGAAACCCGACAGCCGCTGCCCGAGCATCTGCGCGGCGGCGTCATCGCCATCGGCAATTTCGACGGCGTGCATCGCGGCCATCAGGCGGTCTTGCAGCGGGCGCTGGAGATCGCCAAAGAGCGCGGCATCCCGGCGCTGGTCCTGACCTTCGAGCCGCATCCGCGCACCGTCTTCCGCCCGGATACACCCGTCTTCCGCCTGACGCCTGCGCCGCTCAAGGCGCGTCTCCTCGAAGGCATGGGCTTTTCGGCCGTCATTGAATATCCCTTCGACCGCTCCTTTTCCGAAATCTCGGCGCATGATTTCATCCGCACCGTCCTGATGGACTGGCTGCATGCGTCCGAAGTCGTGACCGGTTTCGATTTCCATTTCGGCAAGGGCAGGGAAGGTGGCCCGGCCTTCCTGATGGCCGCCGGTCAGGACAACGGTTTCGGCGTGACGCTGGTCGATGCCTTCCGCGACGAGAACGCCTCGGTCATCTCCTCCAGCTTCATCCGCAAGCTGCTCGGCGAGGGCGCGGTGGCCGAAGCGGCCGGCCTGCTCGGCTATCACTACACGGTCGAGGCCGAGGTCGTCGGCGGCCAACAGCTCGGCCGCACGCTGGGTTTCCCCACCGCCAATATGCAGCTTCCGCCGGAGGTGGAGCTGCGCAACGGCATCTACGCCGTCCGCTTCCGCCGTCCCGACGGCAGCCTGCATGACGGCGTCGCCAGCTACGGCCGGCGTCCGACGGTGACCTCGAACGGCGCCCCGCTGCTGGAAACCTTCCTGTTCGACTTCACCGGTGATCTCTACGGCGAAGTCTCCGCCGTCTCCTTCTTCGGCCATCTGCGCGACGAACTGAAATTCGACGGCCTCGATGCGCTGGTGGTGCAGATGAAGCGCGACGAGGAGGAGGCGCGGGCGCTCCTCGCAGGCGTCAAGCCGCTCGGGGTCATCGACCAGCGGCTCTGTTTCTGACGGGAACCACGGCTTTCCGGCTTGCCCCGTCTTTTCAAAGCAATGAAAACGCCGTAAGACCGCGCGCATGATGCTCCACCGGCTGACCATCGATCTGCGAATTAGTGGCCCGGCCTTCCGCGCGCTCTGAGCGAGGCCGGAAGGTCCGGGATTTCGGGCGTTTCGAAAACGCCCCCGCCGTCAGTACCTGACATTCTCCCCGCATGCGCACAATGCGCGCGAAAAAGACGATAGCCATATCCATGACCGATACGCCCGAAAAAATCGATTATTCCGCCACCCTCTACCTGCCGCAGACGGATTTTCCGATGCGCGCCGGCCTGCCGCAGAAGGAGCCGGAAACGGTGGCCCGCTGGCAGCAGATGGGTCTCTACAAGAAGCTGCGCGCTTCCGCCGCCGGCCGTCAAAAATTCGTGCTGCACGACGGCCCACCCTATGCCAACGGCAACATCCATATCGGCCATGCGCTGAACAAGATCCTCAAGGACGTCATCAACCGCTCGTTCCAGATGCGCGGTTACGACGCCAACTACGTGCCCGGCTGGGACTGCCACGGCCTTCCGATCGAATGGAAGATCGAGGAGAAGTATCGCGAGAAGGGCAAGAACAAGGACGAGGTTCCCGTCAACGAATTCCGCAAGGAATGCCGCGACTTCGCCTCCGGCTGGATCAAGATTCAGACCGACGAGTTCAAGCGCCTCGGCATCGAGGGCGATTTCGACAATCCCTACACGACGATGGCCTTCCACGCCGAAGCCCGCATCGCCGGCGAGTTGCTGAAGATCGCCAAGAGCGGCCAGCTCTATCGCGGCTCCAAGCCCGTTATGTGGTCGGTCGTCGAGCGCACGGCGCTGGCCGAAGCCGAAGTCGAATATGCCGACGTCGAGAGCGACATGATTTGGGTGAAGTTCCCGATCGTGGAGGGGGCTGCCGATCTCAAGGACAACTACGTCGTCATCTGGACGACCACGCCCTGGACGATCCCCGGCAACCGCGCCATCGCGTTTTCCACGCGCTATCCCTACGGCCTGTTCGAGGTCGAAAGCGCGCAGAACGATTTCGGCCCGCAGCCAGGCGAAAAGCTGATCTTCGCGACGCGTCTCGCCGATGAGGCCGCTGCCAAGGCGAAGCTCACCTTCAAGTTCCTGCGCGACGTCGATGCGGACGAACTCGCCGCCATCACCTGTGCCCATCCGCTGAAGGACCTCGGTTACACTTTCCCGGTTCCGCTGCTCGACGGCGACCATGTCACCGACGATGCCGGCACCGGCTTCGTGCACACCGCGCCCAGCCACGGCCGCGAGGACTTTGACGCCTGGACGTCGAAGGCCCGCGAACTGGAAGCGCGCGGCATCTCGTCCAAGATCCCGTTCCCGGTCGACGACGCCGGCTTCTACACCGCCGACGCCCCCGGCTTCGACGGCGCACGCGTCATGGACGATAACGGCAAGAAGGGCGATGCCAACGAGCGCGTCATCAAGGCGCTGATAGCGTCCAACACGCTGTTTGCCCGCGGTCGCCTGAAGCATTCCTACCCGCATTCCTGGCGCTCCAAGAAGCCGGTCATCTTCCGCAACACGCCGCAGTGGTTCGTCTATATGGACAAGGAACTCGGCGATGGCACGACGCTGCGTTCGCGTTCGCTGTCGGCCATCGACGATACCCGCTTCGTGCCGGCTTCCGGCCAGAACCGCCTGCGCGCCATGATCGAGGGCCGTCCGGACTGGGTGCTTTCCCGCCAGCGCGCCTGGGGTGTGCCGATCGCCGTCTTCGCCGACGAGAATGGCGAGGTTCTGGTGGATGACGCGGTGAATGCCCGCATCCTCGATGCCTTCGAAAAAGAGGGCGCCGATGCCTGGTTCGCCGAGGGCGCCAAGGAGCGCTTCCTCGGCAACGACCACGACGCGGCCAAGTGGACGCAGGTCATGGACATCCTCGACGTCTGGTTCGATTCGGGCTCGACGCACACCTTCACGCTGGAGGACCGTCCGGACCTGAAATGGCCGGCCGACGTTTATCTGGAAGGCTCAGACCAGCATCGCGGCTGGTTCCATTCGTCGCTGCTCGAAAGCTGCGCGACGCGCGGCCGCGCGCCCTACAACGCCGTCGTCACCCATGGCTTCACCATGGATGAGAAGGGCGAGAAGATGTCGAAGTCCAAGGGCAACGTCGTCTCGCCGCAGGACGTCATGAAGGAATCGGGCGCCGATATCCTGCGCCTCTGGGTCATGACGACCGACTATTGGGAAGACCAGCGCCTCGGCAAGACGATCATCCAGACCAATATCGACGCCTATCGCAAGCTGCGCAACACAGTGCGCTGGATGCTCGGCACGCTGGCGCACGACACTGGCGAGGAGATCGCCCATGCCGACATGCCCGAGCTGGAACAGCTGATGCTGCACCGGCTGGCGGAACTCGACGCACTCGTGCGCGAGGGCTACGACGCCTTCGACTTCAAGAAGATCGCACGCGCGCTCATCGACTTCTCCAATGTCGAGCTCTCGGCCTTCTACTTTGACGTCCGCAAGGATGCGCTCTACTGCGACGCCCCGTCCTCGCTGAAGCGCCGCGCCGCGCTCTGCGTTATCCGCAAGCTGTTCGAGTGCCTCGTCACCTGGCTCGCGCCCATGCTGCCCTTCACGATGGAAGAGGCCTGGCTGTCGCGCAAACCCGATGCCGTGTCGGTCCATCTCGAGCAGTTCCCTGAGGTCCCGGCCGAATGGCGCAACGATGCGCTCGAAGCCAAGTGGGAAAAGATCCGCCGGGTTCGCTCGGTCGTGACGGGCGCGTTGGAAATCGAGCGTCGTGAAAAACGCATCGGCGCCTCGCTGGAAGCCGCCCCGGTCGTGCACATCGCCGATCCGGAGCTTCTCGCAGCACTCGACGGTCAGGATTTCGCTGAAATCTGCATCACCTCGGCCATCACGCTGGTTGCCGGTGAAGGGCCGGCGGAGGCATTCCGCCTTGGCGACGTCGCCAAGGTCTCGGTCGAGCCGAAACTGGCAGAAGGTCAGAAATGCGCCCGGTCCTGGCGCATCACCACGGATGTCGGCTCGGATGCGGACTATCCCGACGTCTCGGCGCGCGACGCCGCGGCACTGCGCGAAATCGGTTTTCGCCGCGCGGCGTAAGAACCGTCACTCTGTTGACGGCCGGCGATTCCGGCCGCCAACACCAGCGTGTGAATTGCGCTTGCGGTTTTCATCCGCTATTGCTGCCTGAAAATGGTCGGATTGTTCCGCCATGGCACGCTAGTCTATTGCCTGCTTGGGTTTCGGCGTACCGGCTCTGCTGGAAGGGTTTGATGGGAATGATGCGACATATTCGGGTGCATGCCGGACTTCTCGGCCTCATTGGCGGAAGCCTTCTCCTCACCGGTTGCATGGGCCCGACCTATGGCACGAGCAAGTCCTCCGGCGAACAGCTGCTGGACGATATCGGCAATGCCGTGATGATCCAGACGCCGGATGCCGATGCCGCCAAGAAAATCCGCTACCAGCCGCGCGGCGCGCTCGTCGTGCCGGGCAACAAGGAAGCGCTGGTCACGCCGCAGCAGTCCGTCGCCAGCAAGGACAATGCCGGCTGGATCGAGAGCCCGGAAGACATGCGCGACCGCCTGCGCGCCGAGGCCGACGAGAACAAGGACAACAGCCACTACCGTTCGCCGCTCGCCTCGCAGTCGACCACGAACCACAACCTGACGACCGCCCAGCAGACCGCCGCCTATCGTGAGGGCCGCCGCATCCAGCAGGGCGCCTATTCCGACAAGCGCCGCTATCTGAGCGATCCGCCGCTGGATTACCGCCGTATGCCCGAAGAGGCTCAGGCCGATCTCGGCGAACCGGAAAAGGTCAAGGAACGCCGCCGCAAGAAGGAGGCGAAAGCCGCCAAGCAGACCGGTTCCAAGTGGTGGCCGTTCTAAGATCATGACCGCCTATCGTATCCGTCCTGCGGTCGCGGCCGATGCCGCGATCATCCTGCGTTTCATTCGCGAACTCGCCGATTACGAAAATGCGCTGCACGAAGTCGCCGCGACGGAAGAGAGCGTTGCGTCCTCTCTGTTCGGCGAAGGCTCGATCAGCCGCGCGGCGATCTGCGAGACCGTCGATGGCGATCCGGCGGGCTCCGCCGTCTGGTTCAAGACCTATTCCACCTGGCAGTCGAAGAACGGTCTTTATCTCGAAGACCTCTATGTCACGCCCGCCCATCGCGGCGGCGGCGTCGGCAAGATGCTGCTGCGCCATCTTGCGCGCACGGCAATCGAGGAAGGCTGCGGCCGTTTCGAGTGGAGTGTGCTCGACTGGAACGAACCGGCGATCCGCGTCTATGACGCGATCGGTGCCGAGCCGCATCCGGAATGGCTGCGCTATCGCCTGTGGGGCGACAAGCTGAAGGCCTTTGCCGAAGGTTGACTACCGCCTCCCAGCAAAGAAATCCCTGAGAATATCGGCGGCCTCCGTGCCGCTCAGGCCGGAGTAGACATCCGGCGCGTGATGGCAGGTCGGCTGTGCGAAGAACCGCACGCCGCTTTCCACCGCGCCGCCCTTGGGATCATCGGCGCCATAATAGAGCCGGCGGATGCGGGCGAAGGAAATCGCGGCGGCGCAGAGCGTGCAGGGCTCCAGCGTCACGTAGAGATCTGCCCCTGTCAGCCGCTCCTGGCCGAGTTTTTTCGCGGCTTCGCGGATGACGGCGACCTCGGCATGAGCTGTCACGTCGTTTTCCGCGCGGGTGCGGTTTCCGGCCTGCGCGATGATCTCGCCATTCAGCACCAGCACCGCGCCGACGGGCACTTCACCGCGCTCGCCTGCGGCGCGTGCCTCGGCCAAAGCGGTCTCCATGAAGCGATTTGTCATTGACGACACGAATTCCTCTTAACCCCGGACGCCTGACCTGATAGGACACGGCAAAACGCAGGCAGCACAAATGACATTCAAAGACAAGCCGAAACGGCCGGGCGGCAAGCCCGCGGGCCGCGATTCCAAGCCGCGTGGCGCCGCATCGGCGGCCGCGGGCAAGAAACCCTTTGCAGCCGGCAAGAAGCCGGGAGCGAAGCCTTTCACCGAAAAATCCGGGCCGCGCGATGCAAGGCCGGCCCGTGCGGCCAAGCCCGCGCCGCAGATATCGGCCAGCGCCGAGCTGGCGCCCGAGCGCATTTCCAAGCTGCTCGCCCGCGCAGGCGTCGCCTCGCGCCGCGATATCGAGCGCATGATCATGGAAGGCCGCGTCAGCGTGAACGGCACCGTGCTGGAGACGCCCGTCGTCAACGTGACGTTTGCCGACCGCATCGAAGTGGACGGCATGCCGATCCGCGGCATCGAGCGCACGCGCCTCTGGCTCTACCACAAGCCGGCCGGCCTGGTGACGACCAATGCCGATCCGGAGGGCCGCCCGACCGTCTTCGAAAACCTGCCCGAAGACCTGCCGCGCGTCATGTCCATCGGCCGCCTTGACATCAACACTGAAGGCCTGCTGCTTTTGACCAATGACGGTGGTCTCGCCCGCATGCTCGAACTGCCGACGACCGGCTGGCTGCGCCGCTACCGCGTGCGCGCCCATGGCAAGATCGAGCAGGCCGATCTCGACAAGCTGAAGGAAGGCGTCGCCGTCGACGGCGTGCTCTATGGCGCGATCGAAGCGACGCTCGACAAGACGCAAGGCTCCAATGTCTGGATCACCATGGGTCTGCGCGAAGGCAAGAACCGCGAGATCAAGAACGTGCTCGGCGCGCTCGGCCTCGACGTGAACCGCCTGATCCGCATTTCCTACGGCCCGTTCCAGCTCGGCGAGCTGCCCGAGGGCCATGCCCAGGAAGTGCGCGGCCGCACGCTGCGCGACCAGCTCGGCCCCCGCCTCATCGAGGAAGCCAAGGCCAATTTCGACGCCCCGCTCTTCGACCACAAGGGTGGCGACGAGGACGAGGCACCGGCGAAGAAGACCCGCGAGACGGCCGCACGTCCGGCCCGCGACGAGAAGCCTGGCGACCGCCGCGAGCAGGCCCGCGCCCGTCTCGACACCAAGCGCGACGACCGTTTCGGCGACAAGCCGCGCAGTGGTGGCCGTGACCGCGGTTTTGGCGACAAGCCCCGCGGTGACCGCGATTTCCGCGATCGCGACGAAGGCAACCGTTTCGACGCCAAGCCGAAGCACGAGCCGGCGGCGCGTGCCCGCAAGTCCAATGTCTGGATGGCGCCCGGCGCGCGTCCGGTCGCTGAAAAGAAGGCGGAGACTGAGGAGACGGTAAAGCGCGAGCCGCGCGAACGTCCCGAAGGCGCGCCGAAGACCAAGCGTTACGGCCGCACCGCCGATGGCGCGCAGACCCGTTCGGCCAAGAAATTCGATCCCGATCGCAAGGGACCTGCCCGCGGCCGTTCCGGCGGCGACAAGGTCGAGAAGCCGCGTATCCTGAAGACGCGCGACGAGGATGGCGAGTGGATTCGCGCCAGCGAGACGGAAGGCCGTGACGAAGGTCGCGGCGGCTTCGGCCGCCAGCGCTCTGGCGCCGGCGACGACCGTGCGCCCCGCAGTTTCGGTGACCGTCCGCCGCGTGGCGACCGTTCCTTTGGGGATCGCAAGCCGCGCGCGGAAGGCGAGCGCGCCTATGGCGACCGTCCGGCGCGCGGTGACCGCAAGCCCCGCGCCGAGGGGGAACGTTCCTTCGGAGATCGTCCGCCCCGTCGTGATGGTGGCAAGTCGTTCGGTGCGAAGCCGGGCGGCGGCAAGCCGGGCGGTGGAAAATCCTTTGGCGGCAAGCCGGGTGGGCGTCCCACCGGTGGCAAGCCGGCCGGCGGCCGTCCGCGCGGCAAGGGAAAGTAAACGAGCGTGCGGATCGTCGGCGGAGAGTTTCGCGGCCGTTCGCTCGCGACGCCGAAGTCGGATGATATCCGGCCGACGACGGACCGCACGCGCGAAAGCCTGTTCAACATCCTGAACCATGCCTATCCCGAGGCGCTCGACGGCACGCGCGTGCTCGATCTCTTCGCGGGCACCGGCGCCGTCGGCCTTGAGGCGCTGTCGCGCGGGGCACGCGCCGTGCTCTTCGTCGAGCAGGGCGTCGAGGGCAGGGGGCTCCTGCATTCCAATATCGAAAGCCTTGGCGTGATTGGCCGCGCCAAGATTTTTCGCCGCGATGCAACCGCGCTCGGCACCGTCGGCACGATGGAGCCGTTCGATTTCCTCTTCGCCGATCCGCCCTATGCCAAGGGTCTCGGCGAAAAGGCGCTGGATGCGGCGGCGCGCGGCGGCTGGCTCGTCGATGGCGCCCTTGCGATCCTCGAAGAGCGCGCCGATATTCAGCCCGTTGCCGTCGATGGTTTCGACCATCTCGAAGTCAGGACCTTCGGCGATACACGCATGCATTTCTACCGCTACCGCTCCAGCTGATCTGCCTTTGAGGAGACTTGAGCGATGACCGATGCCCTCGTTTCCCGCCCCGCCTCTGAAAACAACGGCCCGACGGTTGCCATCGCCCTTGGCGGCGGCGGTGCGCGCGGACTTGCCCATATCCATGTCATCGAGGTGCTGGACGAACTCGGTATCCGCCCGGTGCTGATCGCAGGCGCCTCCATCGGCGCCATCATGGGTGTGGCGATGGCGGCAGGCATGACGGGCCGCGAGATCCGCGAGCACACGCTGGCGACCATCGGCCGTCCCGGCCAGATCATGAACCGGCTCTGGAGCCTGCGCCCGTCAGGCCTTTCGGAAATGGTAGCCGGCGGTTTCCGCATGGGTCAGTTCAATCTGGAGCGCGTGCTGAAGGTCTTCCTGCCCGATCGCCTGCCGCACACATTCGAAGAGCTGCCGATCCCGCTCAAGGTGATCACGGCGGATTATTACGCCCAGTGCGAATGCGTGCTGGAGAGCGGTCCGCTCCTGCCGGCCGTCGCGGCCTCCGCAGCCTTGCCTGCTATCTTCCGTCCCGTCGTGATCGGCGGGCGGGTGATGATCGATGGCGGCCTGTGGAACCCGGTGCCCTTCGATCATCTCGCCGGCAAGGCGGATATCACCATCGGCGTCGACGTGGTCGGCCAGCCGCCGGCCGGCACGGCGGAGGTGCCCGGCAGCATCGACAGCCTTTACGGCGCCACCCAACTCACCATGCGCTCAATCGTGACGTTGAAACTCGAAAAGGGCGCCCCCGACATCTTCCTGCGCCCCGATGTCGGCCGCTTCCGCGTGATGGATTTCGCAAAGGCCGAAGAGGTGCTGGCAGCCTCGGCGGACATTCGCGATGAGTTGAAGCGGGCGCTCAGCGAACGGCTTTTTGCACGCGGTTAGGCGCTTTCTTCCTCGTCCGCCTCCGCTTGCGCCTTCTTTTTGGGTTTCACCAGCGGCTCCGGCTTCACCGGTTTCGAATGCAGCATATGCCGCCCCGCCGAAATCCCCTCGGCGGCCTGCAATTCCAGCCGGGCCACGTCGCGGCGGCGGATGTCGTCGCTGATGGCGAGCGCATCGTCCGGCTCCACGCCCAGCTCCTCCAGCGTTTCCTTGCCGAAGACGAGGGCGGATTCGAAGGTTTCGCGCACGTCGTGCTGCACGCCGCGGGCGCGTAGCGAGAGCGTGTGGATACGGTCGTAGGAGCGGGCAAAAACGGTGGCGTTGGGATATTCCGACTGTACGAGATCGACGATATGGTCGGTCGTCGCCTTGCCCTGCGTGCAGATCGCGACGATCTTGGCGCGCTCGATGCCAGCGGCGCGCAGCACGTCCTTGCGAGTGCCGTCACCGAAATAGATGCGGAAGCCGAAGTTCGCCGCCTGACGCACGCGGTCCGTCGAATGGTCGATGACCGTCACCTCTCGCCCGCCGGCGAGAAGGATCTGTGCGGCAATCTGGCCGAAGCGCGAGAAGCCGATCATCAGCACGTCGGCACCCGCGCCTTCGAAATCCTCTTCGATCTCTTCCTCCAGATCCTCGACCAGCAGGAAGCGCGACAGGGCGGCGGCGATCGGCGTCAGCGCCATGGAGATGGTGACGACGGCAATCAGCAGCGAGGCGAGGCCGCCGGAGAAGATGCCGGCGGCCGAGGCGGCGCTGAACAGCACGAAACCGAATTCACCGCCCTGCGGCAGCACGAGCGCGATACGCACCGCATCATTGTGCGGCGAGCCGGTGAAGCGGCAGAGGCCGTAAACGACGAGGCTCTTCACGAGCATCAGCGCCGGTGTGGCGACGAGGATGAGCAGCCAGCGGTCGAAGATCACGTCGAGATGCAGCGACAGGCCGACGGCCATGAAGAACAGCCCGAGCAGGATACCGCGGAAAGGCTCCACATCGGCCTGAAGCTCGTGGCGATAGGAGGAATCGGCCAGCAGCACGCCGGCGAGAAAGGCGCCCATGGCCATGGAGAGACCGGCCATTTGCAAGAGCATGGCGGCGGCGAGCACGACGAAGAGGGCGGCGGCGATCATCGCCTCGCGCGCGCCAGTGCGCGCGATGATCTGGAACAGCGGGTTGAGCAGATAGCGGCCGGCGGCAAGAAGGGCTGCGATGGCCGCCAGCGCGACCATGAAATCCTCGAAGGCGCTCGTCGTGTCCTCCGGCGCCTGCTCGGCGAGAAGCGGGATCAGCGCCAAGAGCGGCACGATGGCGAGGTCCTGCAGCAGCAGCATGGAAAAGGCGCGCTGGCCATAGCGCGTGTTGGTGTCGCCGCGCTCGTCGAGGATCTGCATGGCAAAGGCGGTCGAGGAGAGCGCGAGGCCGAAGCCGATGATCAGCGCGCCGTCCCATTGTTCGATGCCCGTCGCCAGGGTCAGGCCCGCCAGAATAAGACCTGTCACGATGACCTGCGCCGCGCCGAGCCCGAAGATATCGTGACGCATCGCCCAGAGGCGCGAAGGCTTCAATTCAAGGCCGATGAGGAAGAGCAGGAAGACGACGCCGAGTTCGGCGACGCCCAAAAGCTCCTCGCCGTCGCGAATCTGGTGCAGGATCGGGCCGATCACCACGCCGGCCGCGAGATAGCCGAGAATCGTGCCAAGCCCCAGCCGTTTGAAGATCGGCGCGGCGAGCAGGGCACCCCCGAGCATCAGGAGGACCTCGTTATAGGGGCTGTGGGTATAGGCCATGCGGCAAGCTTTCTCAGGAAGGGCACAGGGTGGAAAGGCAAAAAACAACGCTCGCCCTTGATGCCTGTGTCGGCGCACAATAAATGGGGCATCAAAGAAAGGCCAAGTCATGTCACAGACGATCGATTCCGCAAGCCTTCTCGCGCGCGCCGGTGAACTTATCGACCGCGCCATCAAGGCGGGGGCGGATGCGGCCGATGCCGTTGTGGTCCGTGGGCGCTCCTCCTCGGTCAGCGTGCGGCTCGGCAAGGTTGAAGGCACGGAGGCCTCCGAGAGCGACGACTTTTCGCTGCGCGTCTTCGTCGGCAAGCGTGTCGCCAGCGTCTCGGCCAATCCCGGATTCGACCTCAAGGTGCTCGCAGAGCGCGCCGTCGCCATGGCCAAGGCCTCGCCGGAAGACCCCTATGCGACCCTTGCGGCCGAAAGCGACCTGGCGAAGGACTGGCCGGACCTCGATCTCTACGACCCGACCGAAGTCTCCGCCGATCAGCTGAGCGAAGCGGCGCTTGCTGCGGAGGCTGCGGCGCTTGCAGTCTCCGGCATCACCAATTCCGGCGGCGCCGGGGCATCGGCCGGCATGGGCGGGCTGGTGCTCGCCACCTCGCACGGTTTTTCCGGCGCCTACAGCGCCAGCCGCTTCGGCCGTTCCGTCAGCGTCATCGCCGGCGAAGGCACGAAGATGGAGCGCGACTACGATTTCGATTCTACCCTCTATTTCGCCGAGCTCCGCGATGCCGGAGAAATCGGCCGCGAGGCGGCGGCACGCGCCGTGCGCCGCATCAATCCGCGCCAGGTGCCGACGGCCAAGAATGTCACCGTCGTCTACGATCCGCGCGTCGCACGCGGCATTGCCGGCCATATCGCCGGCGCCATCAACGGCGCCTCCGTCGCCCGCAAGACCAGCTTCCTGCGCGACCGCATGGGCCAGCAGGTGCTGAAATCGGGCCTTTCCGTCACCGACGATCCGCTGATCGTGCGTGGCTCCTCGTCGCGTCCCTTCGACGGCGAAGGCATTACAGGCAAGCGCCTCGCCATGATCGAGGACGGCGTGCTGCAGCACTGGTTCCTCTCCACCTCCACCGCCAACGAGCTTGGTCTCAAGACCAATGGCCGCGGCGTGCGCGGCGGCACCTCGGTCAATCCGGCCTCGACCAATCTTGCGCTGGAGCCGGGCGATATCTCGCCAGAGGACCTGATCCGCTCCGTCGGCAACGGCTTTTACGTCACCGAGCTGATCGGCCAGGGCGTCAATATGGTGACGGGCGAATACAGCCGGGGCGCCTCGGGCTACTGGATCGAGAACGGAGAGCTGACCTTCGCCGTCTCGGAAGTGACGATCGCCTCGAACCTTGCCGACATGTTCCTGCGCATAACGCCGGCCAACGATATCGACCGCTCGTTCGGCGTCGCGGCCCCGACGCTGGCGATCGAGGGCATGACGCTGGCCGGGACGTGAGACATGGCCGACGCCACCCCATGGACAGCCGATCTTGACCTCCTCGTCGGTGCCGCGCGCCTTGCCGGTGCGCGCGCGCTCGATTTCTTCCGCAAGGGGCCGGAGGTGTGGTGGAAAAACGGTGGCCGCTCGCCGGTGAGTGCCGCCGATTTCGCGGCCAACGATATCCTCAAGAAGGAACTGCTCTCCGCCCGGCCGAATTACGGCTGGCTTTCGGAAGAGACGGATGACGATGCCAACAGGCTCGGTTGCGAGACGGTCTTCGTCATCGACCCGATCGACGGCACCCGCGCCTTCATCGCCGGCAAGGACATCTGGTGCGTCAGCGCCGCCGTCGTGCACAAGGGACGCCCCGTTGCGGGTGTGCTCTTTGCCCCGTCGCTCGACGAGGTTTTCACGGCGGCTGAAAACGGCCCGGCGCTGAAGAACGGCAAGCCGATTGCTGCGACCGAGCCCGATGCCGCCCGCCCGACGCGGGTCGCCGCACCCGAGGACATGGCGCACGACCTGCAAGGCCACATGGACGGTGGCGTGCACCGCATCTCGCATGTGCCCTCGCTCGCCTATCGGCTTGCCATGGTGGCGGACGGGCGGATCGATGCGACGCTGGTGAAGCGCAATGCGCATGACTGGGATCTGGCGGCGGCCGATCTCATCCTGGCGCGGGCCGGCGGCGGGCTTGTGACGCTCGATGGCGCCCCGCTTTCCTACAACCGGCCGGTCGTCAGCCACGACACGCTGTGCGCGTCCGGTTTGTCCCGGCTTTCCGGGCTTGTCGCGGCCTCCCGGCACCTTGCCGGCCATTGACCTTTGGTGCGGAATACCGCAAACCGTCTGCCGAAATCGGCACAATGAGCACGTTCAGAAAAGGGGAAACTGGTTTTCCGTCTGGACGTGCGCAAGAACAAAATGAGAGAAACATGACCGACTCGAAAGAACCCAAACAGCTTCTTCATCTCGTTTTTGGCGGCGAGCTGACGACCCTCACCGATCTGCAGTTCCGCGATCTCGACAAGCTCGATATCGTCGGAATCTTCCCCGACTATGCCAGCGCGCTCGCCGCCTGGAAGTCGAAGGCGCAGCAGACCGTCGACAACGCGCATATGCGTTATTTCATCGTGCATATGCACCGCCTGCTGGATCCGCAGCAGGGCTGAGACGCGTTTTCGCCATTGTTCCGCGCGATGTGCGGTCGCGCTGAACCGAGGAGCCTGACCTCCATGACCCCGAACTTCCCGAAAGCCACAGCCAAGGTATCCAGCCCCAAGGTGCGCACCCGATGAGCAGACGGCTCGCCCGTGCAGCATTGTCGCTCTACCGCTGGGGTGGCGTCGCGCTCTATCCGATCGTCGGCCCCTACCTTGCCTACCGCATCGCGAAGGGCAAGGAGGAGCGGTCGCGCCGCCGCGAGCGCTACGGCTTCGGCAGCGTTCCGCGCCCCTCCGGCCCGCTTGTCTGGTTCCATGCGGCAAGTGTGGGCGAAACGCTCGCCATCGTGCCGCTGGTCAAGGAGGTGCGCCGCCGCGGCATCGCGGTGCTGCTCACCACGGGCACGATCACCTCGGCGAAGGTCGTCAAGGAACGGCTTGGCGCCGATGTCATCCATCAATATGTGCCGCTCGACATGAAGCCGGCGATCAGCCGTTTCCTGGAGTATTGGCATCCCGACCTCGCCATCATGGCGGAGTCTGAAATCTGGCCAACCACTATCCTGGAACTCGGCAAGCGCCATATCCCACAGGTGCTGGTCAACGGCCGGATTTCGGATCGCTCCTTCCCGCGCTGGAAGCGGCGTATGTCGTTCGCCGATGCGATCTTCGAGAATTTCGCGCTGGTCATTGCCCAGTCGGAAACCGATGCGGAGCGATTTCGCACGCTCGGCGCCCTGCCGGTCCTGGTCTCGGGCAACCTGAAGGTCGATACGGACGCGCCGCCGGCCGATCCTGCCGTGCTGAAATCCTATCGCGACCAGATCAAGGGGCGTCCCACCTGGGCGGCGATCTCGACTTTCGAGGGCGAGGAGGCAGCGGCCGGCAATGTGCACCGCGCGCTCAAGGAGCGTTCGCCGGGTCTGCTCACCATCATCGTGCCGCGCCATCCCGAGCGTGGCGATGCCATCGCCGACATGCTGACGGCGCGCGGGTTGAAGGTCGCACGGCGGACACGCGGTGACGCGCTGGCATCGGACACGGATGTCTTTCTCGGTGATACGATCGGCGAAATGGGGCTTTACCTGCGCATGACCGAAATCGCCTTTGTCGGCCGCTCGCTGACCGCCGAGGGCGGGCAGAACCCGTTGGAGCCGGCGATGCTTGGCTGCGCGGTGCTGTCGGGCGGCAATGTGCAGAATTTCCGCGAGGCCTACCAGCAGCTTGCCCGCAACGGCAGCGCCAAGATGGTGCGCGACGTGGAAATGTTGGCCAAGGGTGTGCACTATCTCCTGACCAACGAGGCGATGCGCAGGCAGATGATCGATGCAGGGCAGGAGACCGTGCAGGAGATGCGCGGCGCGCTGAAGGCCACGATCAAGGGCCTCGAACCCTATATCAATCCCCTCACCGTGAAGGCGCGGCTGCATCCGCGCCAGACGTCCTGAAAGGACTGGGCAGCATGACGAAGGCAGCGACGATATCAGGCATTCTCTTCGACAAGGATGGTACGCTGCTGGACTATGCCAAGAGCTGGATCCCGGTGAATTACGAACTCGCCCGCATCGCCGCCGCCGGTGACGCGGACCTGTCGCGCAAGCTCCTGATCGCGGGCGGCATGGACCCGGATACCGGCTATGTCACGCCGGACAGTCTGCTTGCCGCAGGCAACACGGTGGAGATCGCCGAAGGCTTCGTCGGTGCCGGCGCACCCTTTACCATCGAGGCCCTGACCGAACTGTTCGACGGCCTCTTCGCCAAATCCTCGGAACTTGCCGTCGCCGTGACGGACCTTGCCGATTTCTTCGCCACCTTGCATGCCCGCGGCTACTGGCTCGGCGTCGCCTCTTCCGACAACGAGGCCTCGATACGTGCGACCGCCAAGCGCTTCGGTTTCGACGGCTACCTGCATTATGTCGCCGGCTATGACAGCGGCTACGGCGTCAAGCCGGAGCCCGGCATGGTGCTCGGCTTCTGCGCCGCGACCGGGCTCGAGCCGCACCAGATCGCCATGGTCGGCGACAACAACCACGACCTCCACATGGGCCGCAGCGCCGGCACCGGCCTTACCATCGCGGTGCTGACCGGCACGGGCTCGCGGGAATCACTCTCCGCCGCCTCCGACTATTGCCTTAACGATATCACCGAACTCGTGCCGCTCTTCCCGGAAGCCGCGGTCGCGCGCCCGGCGGCGTGAGCGGTCTTTCTGCCCGTTTGAAACCGTCCTGCGCTCCCCGGCGGTTGATTTTCGCCGCCGTCTCGCGTTTTCTGCGCGTGGACCGGGCCGGGATGCTCGTGGGGAGTTGCAATGGTAAGTGAAGCGCCGCCGTTCTGGTGGACGAAGGCGGACTGGCGCGCCTATGCGCTGTGGCCGGTGTCGCGCCTCTATGGGCTGATCGCCGGAAGGCGCATGCGCAACGGCCGCCGCGCCGAGGTGCCGGTGCCGGTCATCTGCGTTGGCAACTTTACCGTCGGCGGGGCCGGCAAGACGCCCACGGCCATCGCACTGGCTCGCGCGGCCAAGGCACGCGGCCTGAAACCCGGTTTCCTCTCGCGCGGCTATGGCGGCTCGCTCGACATCACCACCGTCGTCGATCCGCACCACCACCGCGCGCGCGCCGTCGGCGACGAGCCCTTGCTGCTCGCCCGCGAGGCGCTGACCGTCATTTCCCGCAAGCGCGTGAAAGGCGCGATGAAGCTGGTGGAAGAAGGCGCCGACCTGATCATCATGGATGATGGCTTCCAGAGCGCCCGGTTGACCTTCGACTATGCGCTCGTCGTCATCGACACGCGCCGCGGCATCGGCAACGGTTATCTCGTCCCGAGTGGTCCGGTGCGCGCACCGATTGGTGAGCAGATGCGCCAGGCGAATGCGTTGCTGGCCATCGGCAATGGCGATGCCGCCGACCCGCTGATCCGCCAGGCGGCGCGCGCCGGCAAGGCGATCCATTCGGCGACGCTCGTCACCGTCGGCGCCGAGGATCTCCGGGATCGGGTCGTCATGGCCTGGTCGGGTATCGCCGACAACGAAAAGTTCTTCCGCACGGTGGGCGAGACGGGCGCGCATCTCTATGTGTCGCGCAGCTTTCCCGATCATCATTATCTCAGCGATGACGAGGTCGAGGACCTGCTCGATCATGCGCTGGCGCATGACTACCAGCTCGTCACCACGGCCAAGGACAGCGTACGCCTAGCCGGCGGCCATGGCCGCTCGGAGGAGTTGAAGGAGAAGAGCCGGGTGATCGAGGTGGAAATCCGCTTCGACGACCCGAAGGGGCCGGATGCGATCATCGACGCGGCAATCGCCAGCGCCCGGAAGCGCAAGCTGCACCGGTTGGCGGAAAAGGATAAGGCTTAACGCTTCTGGTTCGGCAACGCGCCGGCGCGCTTTTCGGCGTCAAGCGAGGCGGCGCAGCTGGCATAGGCTTCCTGCCGCGCCACGCTCCAGTAGCGCAGTTCGTCGACGGGGATCGTCTCGCCGGTCATGGCGCAGGTGACATGCGAGCCCGGCATCAGGATCTGGAAATCGCCGTCGAGATAGCGGATCTTCGCTTCCCGGCTGCCGCCGCGGCCTTCAAAACGGTTCATCATCGATTTCAGTATCCGTCTCATGTGATGCCTATGCCATATCGCGGCGAAGGCCAAAATTCCAGTGCTTTCCGGTTCAGCTTCGGCCGAACAGCCGCTCGATGTCGGAAAGCTTCAGCTCGATATAGGTCGGCCGGCCGTGGTTGCACTGGCCGGAGCCGGGCGTCGCCTCCATCTGGCGCAGCAGCGCGTTCATCTCCTCCGGCCGCATGCGCCTGCCGGAGCGCACCGAACCGTGGCAGGCCATGGTCGCGGCGAGATAGTCGAGCTTGGCTTTCAGCCCGCTTGCCGTGTCCCATTCGGCAAGCTCGTCGGCCAGCTGGCGGATGAGGCCAGCCGCATCCATCTCACCGAGCATGGCCGGCGTCTCGCGCACCGCAATCGCCCCCGGCCCGAAGCGCTCGATGCCGAGGCCAAGCCTGGCGAATTCGTCGGCATGGGCGACCAGCCGGTCGCAATCGTCCTCCGGCAGGTCGACGATCTCGGGGATCAGCAGAGCCTGCGCCGGCACGGCGCGCGCATGCAGCGCATTGCGCATCGCTTCGAAGACGAGGCGTTCATGCGCCGCGTGCTGGTCGACGATCACGAGGCCGTTTTCCGTTTGCGCGATGATGTAATTCTCATGCAGCTGCGCGCGGGCCGCCCCGAGAGGATGGTTCTGCGGCTGCTCTTCTTCGCGGGTGGGGGAGGCTTGTGTGAAAACCGGTTCGCTGCGGGCGGAGGGGCTGGCGAATTCGGCGAAGCCCGCCTGCTGTTCGCGGAAGGATGTTGCCGGTGCCGCTGCGTGAGCGAAAGGCCGGTAGGGCGAGGCGGACGGGGTCCAGGGCGTGGACGGCCGCTGCGCTTCGGGCCGGAAGGCGCGCATCAGGCCGGCGGCGCCTGTCGTGGAGGCGCGGTCGCCTTCGCGGGCGAGCGCTTCGCGGATCGCACCGATGATCAGGCCGCGCACCAGGCCGGGATCGCGGAAGCGCACGTCGGATTTCGCCGGATGCACGTTGACGTCGACCAGCGCCGGATCGATGTCGATGGCGAGCACCGCGACGGGGTAGCGCCCGTGCGGAATGGTCTCGGCATAGGCGGCGCGCAGCGCCGACCAGATCAGCTTGTCCTGCACCGGCCGCCCGTTGACGAAGGCGAACTGGTTGAGGCTGTTGCCGCGGTTGAAGGTCGGCACGCCGGCAAAGCCGGTCAGCCGCACGCCTTCGCGCTCGGCCTCGATCTCGATGGCATTGTCGCGGAAATCGCGGCCGAGCACCTGCGCGATGCGGGCAAGCCGGTCCGTCCCGGTCGCCGGGAATTCCAGCGTCGTGCGGTCGGAGCCGGAGAGAACGAAACGCACATGCGGGAAGGCGATCGCCATGCGCCGCACCACGTCCGAGATCGCCGAGGCCTCGGCCTTCTCGCTCTTCAGGAATTTCAGGCGGGCGGGCGTCGCGAAGAACAGGTCGCGCACTTCCACCACGGTGCCGCGGTTGGCCGCCGCCGGACGCACCGGCTCCACCTTTCCGCCGGTCACGCTGATCTCCGCCCCTTCGCCGGCCTCGGCCGTGCGGCTCAAGAGCGTAAGCCGCGCCACCGAGCCGATCGAGGGCAGGGCTTCGCCACGGAAACCCAGCGTGCGGATGTCGGTGAGATCCTGGTCGAGCTTGGAAGTGCAGTGCCGGCGGATCGCAAGTTCCAGATCGGCAGGCCCCATGCCGCCACCATTGTCGGTGACGCGCAGCAGCGTCTTGCCGCCGCCGGCCGTGGCGATCTCGATGCGTGTCGCCCCGGCATCCAGCGCATTCTCGATCAGCTCCTTGGCGGCGCTCGCCGGGCGTTCGATCACTTCGCCGGCGGCGATCTGGTTGATGAGGGTTTCGGAAAGCTGCCTGATGGTCATGCCGCCATTTTCGCGGATTCGCCGCCGTCCCGCCAGTGGCCGCCGCCGCTTATCCCGGCTCATCCCGCATAACCGGCTGAAATCGTTTAATCAGGCTTTAATAAAATGCTGCGAACGTGCATCTGCGCTTGTATGACCGCAAGCTTGCCGGGGTCTCCCGGTGGACGATTTCAGCGTCGCTGGCCGCTGTCATTCCCGATGTCCCAAGGCGTTTGCGCGCCGTTCAGCATGTTCACGGGAATGCCAGACAGGCGAGGACTGCCACATGAATGATGTAGCGTCGTCAGACGCGCACATCCGGCTGGGAATGCTCGAGGCCGTGTGCGATACCCTCGCCGCCGCCGTGATCGTCTATGACAAGAACGATTGCCTCGTCTTCGCCAGCCGCCAGGTCCTGCGCTATTTTCCCATTCATGCCGATACGCTGAAACCCGGCACGCGCCTGCGCGACGTGCTCGGCGCGATCTTCGATACCGGCGTTCGCTACGGCATTCCCCCGGAACAGCGCCACAAGGCGGTCAACCGCGAGGAATGGGTTTCCACGCAGATTTCCGTGCACTGGCGCGAACAATATGATGCGGTTGAACGGCTGAGCCGCGACCGCTGGCTGCATTTCCGCAAGCGCCGCCTGCCGAACGGCTACAACGTCACCACATTGGTCGATGTCTCCGAGCAGAAGAAGCAGGAAGAGCAGTGGCGCTCCGATCTCGACCGCATCGCGCTGACGGAAGCGATCCTCGAGACGCTGCCGTCGCCCGTCATCGTCAAGGATCGCAACCTCGCCTATATTGCGGCCAACAAGGCCTTCTGCACCATCTACAACGCCACGCCTGAGGGCATTCTCGGCCGCACGGTGTGGGATCTGGCGGATGCGGAAAACGCCGAGCGTATCGAGCGCAGCGACCGCCACGTGCTGGAGACGGGCGAGCCTTTTCTGCTGCCCGAGCACGTCATCCGCGCGGACGGATCCGATCTCTACATCCTGACCCGCAAGCACCGCATCGGCGCGCCGGGTCATCACGTCGTCGTGACGATCATGGACGATGTGACGGCGCTGGTCGCCGGTGGCGGCGCTGCGACCGACGGCGAGGACGCTTTTTTGCGCGTAGCGGGCGGCTTCGTCGAAGGGCAGAACTGCTTCGATCCGGTGCGCGATGCCGAACGCCGTCTTCTGCTGGAACAGCTCGGCGCGGACGACCTGCGCGGCGTGCCCGCTAAGCGCGTGCTGGTCGCCACGACCAACACGCGCATCGAGGACATTCTCGTCGGCGAGTTCAAAGCACGTGGCGGCGATTGCTGCGCGGTGCGCAGCCGCCATGAATTCGAGAGCTTCCTGGCGCTCGCCGCAAAGCACGACGTTGCAATCGATCTCATCATTCTCGACGACAATATGCCGGATCACGAGGCTATGGCCGGCAACAGCCATGGCATCGCCACGCGGACGATCACGCCCGGCGGCATCGGCCCGGATTTCATGCGCGTGCTGGTCGAGGAACATGAGCTGTTGTCGGAAAACGATTCACCGCTCGGCGACATCGTTACCCCGGTTTCTCTCTCCGACGACTGGTATATTGCGACCGATATCACCGCCATGCTGCCGGCCGCCGTGGGCGATATCGACGTGCTCGTGGCCGAAGACAACCAGATCAACCAGTTCGTCTTCTCGCAGATTCTCGAAGGCCTCGGCATCTCGCACCGCATCGCCGAGAATGGCGAGGAGGCGGTGATGCTCTGGCGCAAACATCAGCCCCGTCTCGTCTTGATGGATATCTCCATGCCCGTGATGAACGGCATCGATGCGGCCAAGGAAATCCGGCAAGCGGAGGAGCTGACCGGAACCCATACGCCCATCGTGGCCGTCACCGCCCAGGCGCTCAATGTCGACATGCAGAACTGTATGGATGCCGGCATGGACGACTACATCACCAAGCCGGTCAGCCCGGATATGATCGAAGGGATTTATCGGCGCTATGCCGCCGGGAAGCTGGAGAAGTCTGTCGCGTAGAGCATTTTGGCCAAAGCAAGGTCGCTGCGGCGTCGGAGGACCCGGAAATGCTCGAGGCAAGTTCCGCGAAAGCGGAAAGCTTTAGGTTGAGGATATCGGGTCAACTCCCCAGATTTGGGGAGGCCGGTGAGCAGGACTGACGATCGTTTGCTATGTTTTTGTTAACGGACATGGCGCATCGTGAAGCGGTCTTCGGAGGTTGAGTGCAAGTACGGGAAATCATTGATGAAGTCTGCTGATCATTCGGCCCTGGATGTTTCCCAGACTGACCTCCATGCCATGGCCTATACCGACCCGCTGACCGGGCTCGGCAATCTCTACCGCTTGCGCGACAAGGTTCGCCAGATCGCCAAGGAGCGTGAGGAGGACCCGGCTCCCTTCGCCATCGGCATTGCCAATCTCGACGGTTTCAAGCCCATCAACGATCTGTTCGGCCCGCGTGCCGGCGACGAGATCCTTTGTCAGGTCGCCCATCGCCTCAAGGCCTGCATTCCAGATGGCGCCACCGTCACGCGCCATGGCGGCGACGAGTTCGCCTTCGTGCTGCCGCTGGTCTTCGAGCGCAAGGGTGCGGAGAAGATCGGCCAGATGCTGCGCGAGGTGCTGTCCGCCCCCTTCGATCTCGGCGATCGCAACGTGCGCCTTTCGGCCTCCTTCGGCTTTGCCATTTATCCCTTTGCGGGCGAGGATTTCACGGAATTGCTGAAGAGCGCCGATACAGCGCTTTACCGTTCCAAGCGGCGCGGCCGCGGCCAGATCACCGTCTATTCGCAGGAAATCGCCCAGGAGATGAAGCGCGCGACGCAGCTCGAACAGGCGCTGCGCAATGCCATCATCGCCAATGAGGTGGACGTGCATTTCCAGCCGATCGTCAGCCTGCGCGACGATACGGTGGTCGGTTTCGAAGCGCTCGCCCGCTGGTGCGATGCCGATCTCGGTTATGTCTCGCCGGCGCTTTTCGTGCCGCTGGCCGAAGAGCGCGGCTTCATCGATGCGCTGTCCGATACGCTGCTGCGCAAGGCGGCCGAGGCGGCGCTGTCCTGGCCGAAGGAGCTGTTCCTTTCCTTCAACCTCTCATCTGCGCAGCTGATGGATCCGAAGACGGCTTTCAACACGCTCGCCATCCTCAACCGCGTCGGGCTCGACCCGCGCCGGCTGGAGCTGGAGATCACCGAAACCGCCGTCATGACGGATGCGGATACGGCCCAGAAGATCGTCGGTGAACTGCGTGCCGCCGGCGTGCGCATCTCGCTCGACGATTTCGGCACGGGCCAGTCGAGCCTCGGACGGCTGCGCGATTTCACCTTCGACAAGGTGAAGATCGACCGCGCCTTCGTCTCGCGCATCTCCAACGACAAGGCGTCAGAACACATCATCAAGGCGATCGTCGCCATGTGTGAGGGTCTCGACCTTGCGGTCGTCGCCGAGGGCATCGAGGACTTCTCCGAGGCGCTGAAGCTCAAGGCGCTCGGCTGCGGCATGGGGCAGGGCTATTTCTACGGCAAGCCGGCCGATGCCGTCGCCACCATGCGCTACCTCGCCGACCGCTACGTCACGGTCGAGGGCCGTGCCGCTTCCGCCTGAGGCGTCCCCAAATATGTCACTTCCTTAAAATTGTCGGCTTCCGCTTAGCGGGAACGAAAATACTCCCGGTTATGCTCCCAGCAGAAAGAACAATTGGGGGTTAACAGGGATGGCGACCATCAAGGACATGCCCGTCAGGGGAAACGATCGTTCCAGGGTTCGCATTTTTGCCAATGTCCAGGTCATGCACCAATCCTCGCGGGCGCGCGTCGTCGATCTCTCGCCGACCGGCATGGCCTTCGACCTGGAAAAGCCGCTCCAGGCCATGCCCGGCCAGATGGTGACGATCGAGAGCGAGGAACTCGGCCGTCTCAGCGGCACCGTGCGCTGGTACTCCAACGGCCGTCTCGGCATCCAGTACAAGCTGTCGACCAATGCGCTTGCGCAAATCACCTCCTATTTCCGCTTCTTCCACGAAGAGGTGAAACCGGTCCTGCGCCGCTAGGTCTTACAAGGTGGCCTCGCGGCTCAGCCGTCCTTCCTCCACCAGCCAGTCGCGCACGCGGCGCGCCGGGCCATTGAGTTCGCGTGAGCGCGGCCAGACGACGTAAAAGCCCTCGGTGAGTTCCAGCGAATGGCCGCCGACGGGAACGAGGGCGCCGGAGCGCACCTGACCCTCGATGAGGTGACGCCAGCCGAGCGCCACGCCTTCGCCCGCCAGCACCGCCTGGATGACCAGCACATAATCGTTGATGGCGAGCCGCCGCGCCTGCGCGGGATAACGCACGCCCGCACTTGCGAACCATTCCGGCCACTTGCAGGCCGCACGCACCGGCTCTTCCAAATGGATCAGCGGCAGTTTCAACAGCTCCTCCGGCGTCTTCGGATGCCCGCGGCTTTCCACGAAGGCGGGGCTTGCGACGGCCGTTATCACTTCCGGCGCTAGCAACGCGGCGTGGTAGCGCGGCCATTTCGCCGGGTCGCCGCCGCGGATGCCGAGCGGGATCGTCTCTTCGTCGAGATCGAGGTCGCGCACGCTGGTCTGGATTCTGAGGTCGATATCCGGCAGGTCGGCGCGCAGCTTGGCAAGCCGCGGCAGCATCCACATCGAGGCGAAGGCGGTGGAGGCCGAGAGCGTCACATTGGCCTCGCGGCCCTTGGCCCTGATATCCTCCGCCGATTTCTGGATGCGCGACAGGCCGAGCGTCACATCGGCATGGAAGCGCTCGCCGGCATCGGTCAGTTCCACGGCGCGGTGGACGCGATGGAAGAGCGCCACGCCCAGCTGTTCCTCCAGATTGCGCACCGCATAGGAGACGGCCGCCTGCGTCATGCCGAGCTCATGGGCGGCGCGCGTGAAATTCTGGTGCCGCCCGGCGGCCTCGAAGATAATGAGGCTGGAGGCGGAGGGGAGCAGGCGGCGCAAAGTTTCCATAAATCAAGCTTATCGTGTCGAACAATTTTTTCCAGCGTTACAGCGCTCTTTTTCACGCTTAGCCTCACTTCCAATTATGGAGGTCATCATGGGTGTAGCAGCAACGATCGAAGCGCCGGCACGACGGGGCAGGGGCACGCGGCGCGACAATGCCGCAAAGCCGCTGGGCGTGCCCTATATCGTGCGCGGCATCCCGACCTACGACGTGCTGTCGGAGGAAAATCTCCAGAAGGTCGAGCGTGCAGCGGACCGCATCCTTTCCGAAGTCGGCATCGAATTCCGTGATGACCCGGCCGTCATCGAGCATTGGAAACGTGCTGGCGCCAAGGTGGACGGATTGCTGGTGCGCTTCGAGCCCGGCATGCTGCGGGAGATCGTGTCCTCCGCACCGGCCGAATTCACCCAATACGCCCGCAACCCCGCCAACAATGTGCAGATCGGCGGCAAAAACGTCGTCTTCTCGCCGGCCTATGGCTCACCCTTCGTGATGGACCTCGACAAGGGCCGGCGCTACGGCACGCTGGAGGATTTCAGGAATTTCATCAAGCTCGCCCAGTCGAGCCCCTGGCTGCACCATTCCGGCGGCACGATCTGCGAGCCGGTGGATATCCCGGTCAACAAGCGCCACCTCGATATGGTTTACAGCCATATGAAATATTCTGACCGCGCCTTCATGGGCTCGATCACGGCGGAAGACCGCGCCGAGGATTCCATCGACATGGCGCGCATCCTGTTCGGCGCGGATTTCGTCGACAAGAACTGCGTCATCCTTGGCAATGTCAACGTCAACTCGCCGCTTGTCTGGGACGGCACGATGACGAAGTCGCTGCGCGCCTATGCCCGCGCCAACCAAGCCGCCGTCATCGTGCCCTTCATCCTCGGCGGTGCGATGGGACCGGTGACGAATGCCGGTGCGATTGCCCAATCCTTCGCCGAGACGCTGGCCGGCTGCGCGCTGACCCAGCTGGAGCGCAAGGGCGCGCCGGTCATTTTCGGCAACTTCCTTTCCTCCATGTCGCTGCGCTCGGGCTCGCCGACCTTCGGCACGCCGGAGCCGGCCATCGGGTCCATGGTCGTCGGCCAGTTGGCCCGCCGCCTGAACCTGCCGCTGCGCTGCGCCGGCAATTTTTCCAATTCTAAGCTGCCTGATGGGCAGGCCATGCAGGAAGGGCTGATGTCCATGCTGTCGGCCGTGCATTGCGGCGCGAACTTCATCCTGCATTCCGCCGGCTTTCTCGATGGCCTGCTGGCCATGTCCTACGAGAAGTTCGTGATGGATGCCGATCTCTGCGGCGCGCTGCATTCCTATCTCGCCGGCGTCACGGTCGATGACAACACGCTGGCGATGGATGCCTTCCTTGAAGTCGGTCCCGGCAGCCATTTCCTTGGCTGCGACCACACGATGCGCAACTACCAGACGGCCTTCTGGGATTCGACCCTTTCCGACAACGAGCCCTTCGAGAAGTGGAGCGAAGAGGGCGGCTCGACGGACATCTCGACGCGCGCCAACCGGCAATGGAAGAAAATGCTCGCCGAATATGAGGCCCCGCCGCTCGACGTGGCAATCGACGAGGCGCTGCGCGACTACATGGAGCGCAAGAAGGCCGCGATGGCCGACGCCTGGTATTGACGGCATGAAAAAACCCGGCGGCGCAGGGGGCGCCACCGGGCTGGAGGTCAGAAGACTGACGCTTATTCAGCCGGCTGGGTCGTGGCGGGAGCCGTGCCCTTGTCGGTCGTCGACGCGGTCGTCGAGTTGTCGACCGGGGTATTGGCCTGGCGTTCGGCGACCTGCTGCGACTTGGTCTTGAATTCCGGCGCAGCCTGCAGGCTTTCGGCGGTTTCCGTGGTCGTCAGCTTGACGTCATCGGAATCCGGAACCTGCGTGATCGAGATCTTCTCGAACGGAACGGCAACCCACTTTTCACCGATACCCAGGAAGCCGCCGACACCAATGATGGCAGCGTCGATACCGCCGCTCTTTTCCATGATCAGGTCGGAGATCTTGCCGATGCTCTCATCGGCGCTGTTATAGACCGCCTGACCGATATAGGTGTTGGCGCTGATCTGCTCGTCCGACTGTGCCGTCAGATAGTCGCCACCGGCGGCCGGAGCCTGGGCGGTGTCTTCCGTAGCTGTACCCGTTGCCGGGGTCTGAGCCGTATCCTCGGTCGCCGTGCCGGTGGCCGGCGTCTGGGCCGTGTCTTCAGTCGGCGTGGTGGACGGGTTGGCGGCGGTATCGCCCGGGGTCGTGCCCGTCGTAGCATCACCGGTCATGCCCGGCTGCTGCTCCATGGTCTGGGTCTGGTCTGTCGCAGGCTTGGTCGTGTCCTGCGCATAGGCCGCGGGAGCAATGGCCGCACCGAGGAAAATGGCACTGGCGGCAACGGAAGTAAGAAGCTTGTTGGTCATTTGGAACCTGCCTTTTCGTCTCTCGTTGGCATCAAGGCGCGGCAGTGTTTGAAAGGCCGTCCGCACCCGTCGATGTCTAGAAAACGACGACCTCCGGGTTTGGTTCCGATGAAAATTGCCTTCTTTTTGATCGGGTGGTACTTAAGCTATGCATAAAAAACGGCTCCGGATCGGCATATCCGGAGCCGCGGGGCTGGCCGTCGCGTGATCGAGTGCTGCCTCAAATCAAGAATTTCGGCTCGAAGCGGCCCTTGACGGCGATGCCGAGTTCGAAGGTCTTGCCGGCATGGGGATCGGCAAGCCGGGCGGCCTCATCCATGTCCGCCCAGGCCGATGTCACCAGCAGGCGGTCTGCTTTCGCGCCGATGAAGGCCGGGCAGCTGGACTGCGTGGCCGGCACGCTGTAGCGCGCGACCTTCGTGCCGTCGGGCTTGTAGACATCGACCGCACCCTGGCCCCAGCGGGCGTTCCAGATGAGGCCATCGGCATCGCAGACCGAACCGTCCACATCGCCCGGCTCGCCGGTTTGATCGGAGAGGACCTCTGGTTCCCCGGCGGGAAGGCCGGTTTTCGGATCGAGCGGCACGCGCATGATTTTGTTGACGGCGGAATCGACGAAATAGCCCGTCGCGCCATCCGGCGAGAAGCAGATGCTGTTGGGAATGGTCACATCGGCAAACAGCTTCGTCACCGTCGCGCCGGCCACGTGATAGATCGCGCCGGAATGCTTTTGCGCCGTGCGGCCCATCGTGCTGGCCCAGAGTGCGCCGGAGGGATGCACGCGGCCGTCGTTCGATCGGTTCTCGGCCTTGTCTTCCAGCTTTGCAAAAGGTGCCAGCGTACCGTCGGCAACACTTCGGATGAACAGGCCCTGATCGGAAACGATGAGCTGGCGCTCTGCATCGATGATGGCGAGCACGCTGCCCAGGAAGGGCAGGTCGTGCACGGTCTTCTTCAGGGTCGCGAGATGCAGTTCGTGCAGCTTCTGGCCCTTGATGTCGAACCAGAACGCGGTGTCGGTGGCCGGGTCATAGGTCGGACCTTCGCCGAGCTGGCAATCGACTGCGTCGAGGATGCGGCCGGTAAAGGAATGGCTGTCGGTCATCGGCTGGCTCCATAGACGGCGTCATAGGCTTCGATCGTGATCTTGGCGCGCGCCCGCACCTCGTCGGCGCCCATGCCGACCTTGTAAAGACTGGAGCCGAGGCCGAAGCTGCGGATGCCGATGGCGGCATAATCGGCAAAATTCTTTTCCGACACGCCACCGACGGCCGCGATTTCCAGCTCGGCCGGCAGCACGGCGCGAATGGCCTGGATGCCGGACGGGCCGAGCACGCTGGCGGGGAAGAATTTCAGGCCGGTCGCGCCGGCGCGCGCGGCGGCCAGCGCCTCGGTCGGCGTGAAGACGCCCGGCATCGTCACCATGCCCTTGGCGGCGGCCGTCGAGATGACGTCGGGCTCGACATTCGGGCTCACCATCAGCTTGCCGCCGACGGCGTCGAGCCTGAGCACGTCCTCCACCGTCAGCACGGTGCCGGCGCCGATCAGGCAGCCCTCCGGTGCCATCTTCGCGGCGATCTCAATCGATTGGAACGGCTCGGGCGAGTTGAGCGGGATTTCGATCGCGGTAAAGCCGGTCTCGATCAGCGCGCCGACGACGGCTTGCGTCTCGCTCGGCTTCAGGCCACGCAGGATGGCGATCAGCGGATATTTCATCGGGGGAAAGGGTATGCGGCTCATCTGTCTGCTTTCGTGGGGAGAAATTAGAGGGACCAGAGCGCCTTGGCGCCCGCGGCAAGGCCGTTGCGCACGGTGGTATCGGCATCGATGACGACAGGCTTAAGGCCCGCGGCGGCAAGGGCTTCACCATAGAGCGTGCCGAGCCCGCCGGAAACGACGAGTGCGACGGGCGTGCCCTCGGCGACCAGCGACAGCGCGCCGGCAATCTCCAGCCCGATCAGCGTACCGGAGAGGCGGGCCTTGGCATCGTCAGGTTTGAGGCCTGCGATCAGGGCGCCAGCCCGCACGGAAAACAGCTGGCTCGTCGCGAGCGCAGGGCTCTTCACCATGCGGCTGACGGCGGCGCGGAAGGCATCGCTTCCGCCGGAGACCGGGCCGGCCTCGGCAATCGAATGGCTGAGGATTGTGTTTTTCGCTATGGCGTCAAACAGCTCACCCGTCATGAAGGTCGAGAAGCCCTCAACCCGGCCGCCGGAGAGGCGCACCCATTTGCTGTGCGTGCCGGGCATGCAGACGAGGTGATCGCCATTGCCGAGTTCGGCGGCGGCGCCGAGCAGCTGAGTTTCCTCGCCGCGGATCACATCCGGTGCAGCCGGATCGCGCTGGGCAAGGCCGGGCAGGATGCGGATATCAGCCTCTACGCCGGGAATGCGCACGGCGGCGGTCGGAATATCGAGAAGAGCGGCGGGCGTGTCGAGATAACCGGCCTCGACCCAGCCCTGCTTGGCGCCGGCCATGCCGCAGATCAGGACGGGCAGACCCGCCGGCGCGGCGATGGCGGAAAGGTGGCTGTTCAGAACCTCCGCAAAGCCGATGCGGGCGGCCGTCGTCATCCCTTCGCCGCTGCGGCGTTCGGCGAGCACGCCGCCATCCCTGCCGATCAGCCAGAGGCGGAAGCTGGAGGTTCCCCAATCGACCGCGACGTAAGCGGGTTCAGTCATCAGAGCATGCCTCCATCGACAATCAATGTTTGTGCGGTGATGGCGGCGGATGCATCCGACGCCAGGAAAAGACAGGGGCCGACCAGATCGTCGGCGATCAGCGAGCGCTTCAGGCATTGCCGCGCGATGCCGCCGGCAATGTCGGCCTCATCGATCCACAGGCGCTTCTGGCGTTCCGTCAGCACCATGCCGGGCAGGATGGCGTTGACGCGGATATTGTCCGGGCCGAGCCTGCCGGCAAGTGATTTCGTCAGGCCGACAATGCCGGCCTTGGCCGCTGCATAGCCGGGAAGCTCGCCCATATTGAGCAGATAGGCGATGGAGGAGAAATTGACGATCGCCCCACCACCTGCCTTTTGCATATGGGGCGCGACGGCCTGGGCGGCGAAGAAGTGGTGGCGAAGGTTCACCGACTGGTTTTCGTCCCAGTCTTTCGGTTCGACAGTCTCAAGGTCATGCCGGTCGTCGCGCGCCGCGTTGTTGACGAGGACGCGCAGGCCGCCAAGCGTATCGGCCGCCTCGGCAATGGCTGCGCGAAGCGCCGCGATATCGCGCAGATCCACCCTTATATAATGGGGACGGTGCACGACTTTGCCGTCGAGGTTTGAGACGAGCGCCCGGCTGTCCGTCTCGGCAATGTCGAGGAAGGCGACGCGGGCGCCCTGCGCAGCAAAGCCGGCTACCAGGGCGGCCCCGATGCCCGAGCCGCCGCCGGTGATAAGCACGCCCTGTCCGACAAGATCAGGATAACGGCCGGCCATGGGTTTCTCCAAAATATTCCAATATGTGGAACTCAGTTTGATTATTCGGAATTATTTCGCTAGCTTGGGCGCAAGTCAAGGCATGCGAGGTACTCACGATGGAAATGGAGCGGGGTGGCGAGGGCGGTACGGGCACGCTCGGCAAAGCGATGGCTGTTCTCGAAACAGTGGCGCTTTCGGACCGCCCGCTGCGTTTTACCGATGTGCTCGCCGTCAGTGACCAGCCGCGCGGCACGCTGCACCGCCAGCTTTCCCATCTCGTGCAGGAAGGGCTTCTGGAGCTTCGGCCCGACCACGCCTATGTGCCGGGCCTGCGGCTGCTCAAACTCGCCTCGGCAAGCTGGGCGCGCAACGAAATCCGCGCCGTCGCCGCGCCCTTTCTGGAAGCACTGCACCGCCAGACCGGCGAGACCGTACATTTCGGCGTGTTGCGCGGCCGGGAGATCATCTATCTGGACAAGGTGGAGAGCCGGCAGGCGGTGCGCATGAATTCGCAGATCGGCAATGCCTCGCCCGCCTTTTGCACCGGCGTCGGCAAGGCGGCGCTGTCCACGCTCGACGCCGAGGCGCTGGAGGCAGCTCTGGCGGGCATGGAATTCCGCCGGTTTACCCCGCACACGATCACCGACCGGTCGTCGTTTATCGCCGAACTTGATCTTATCAGGCAGAGCGGCATCGCCTTCGACCGGGAAGAACACGAGCCGGGCATTCGCTGCGTCGCTGCGCCGATTTACGATGAAAGCCGCTCGCTCGTGGCGGGCGTTTCGGTAACCGGGCCAGCTTACCGCGTCAGCGATGCGCAGCTTTCGCAATGGGCGCCGCTGGTCGGCGAGGCGGCCCGCGCAATCATGGGAGAACTGTCGGCACGCCTTGGTCCGCAACGGTAAGTCGTGATGAATTGTCCGTAAATGGCCACCTGGTTGTCTTGCACCCCCATTTTACGGTAAATTAGAAAATCGCGCTGGACGTGGATGGGGGCCGCCATTAGCTTCCGTGACGACCAGCTTCGAAGTTGCGTCGCTTGCCGCGAACTTGAGCGCGGGTCATCGAACATACTTGCATTGGGATACGGGGGTTCCTGAAGCAAGCAGTGCATTGTGTCGGCAGGGTCTGCCGCGCTGTTGCGTGCGTTGCTGAAGGAAGATTGGACATGGCGGATCGATTCCATACGATATCTGCGCAATCCCAGACGCGCTGGGGCCGTGCCCCGTTGGCCATGGGTTCGCAGGACGATGTCGCTGAAAAGCTTGAGGGGCTCGCCAAACGTTTTGGCTTGCGCGGCTATCTGCTGATCAACGTTCCCTCGGAAACCTCGACGGATTTCTCATCGAACGTACTGATGACGTCCTGGCCGGACGAGATGCTGAAGACCTACGACCATGCCGGCCTGATCTTCGGAAGCCCCGTTATCGAGCGCCTGCGCCAGAGCACCAATCCCTTCACCTATGATGCCGACGGCACCAACCGCCGCCGTACCGATGGCAAGGCGGCGATTGCGGCCTCGCTCTTCGAGAGACACGGCATGACGCGCGGCGCCTATTTCCCGGCGCACAATTCCGCCGGTCTGCGCGGCGCGCTTGCCTTCGGCGGCACGCGTGAGGCACTCAATCCGCGGGAAATGGCCGAACTGAACGCCATGGCCAATCTCATCTTCACCGAAGTCGTCGATTTGAAAGCCGCAGCGGGGCAGAACGTGACCCTGTCGCGACGCGAGGTCGAATGCCTGTCATGGGCATCGGCCGGCAAGACAAGCGTCGAAATGTCGGAAATCCTCGGCCTCTCGGAATATACGGTCAATCATTATCTGAACCGGGCGACCCGCAAGCTAGACGCGGTCAATCGGGTACAGGCGGTCGCCAAGGCGATCCGCGCCGGTCTTTTGAACTAATGCATAAAAAACACCTTGAGATAATCTGGAATGCGCACGGTCCCGCTCCAAATGCCCAAGGCGACAAAAGAAATGCGGGGAACAATGACAACGGATGAAACGAGCGGCGGTGAAAACCAGCTCCAGGACGACGGCAGCGAGATCGCGGCTCTTGAGACCCAGTTCGACATCGTGCGCTACATGCGGCGCAAATGCGAACAATACGGTCTGAAATATTTTATTGTCTTCACGCTGCCCGGCTTCGAGGCGGAAAAGCTCTCGGCCTATTCCATCGTCAGCAACTGGCCGCAGGAAATCATCGGCAAATACGATGCGTTGCGCATGGTGCGTCACAGCGCCGGCATCCGCAAACTGCGGCTGACGACAGTGCCCTTCACTTACGACATGCGCGAATGGATCGGCGAATCCTCCGAACAGACGGATTTCACCGAACTGCTCGACGTCATGACCAGTCACGGCATGCTCGTGGGCCACTTCTTTCCGGTGCACGATGCGCTCGGCAATCGCGGCGCGATCGTCTGGGGCGGCGACAATGCGTCGCTCAGCCGCGATGACCGGCTGATGCTGCAGATGATCTCCGTTCACCTCTTCAACCGGCTGGCCGAGATCGGCGCGGCCTGGAAGTCGGGGCAGGTGGTGCTCACCGAACGGGAGATCCAGTGCCTGAGCTGGACGGCGGCGGGCAAGACCAGTCTGGAAATCGCCGAAATCCTCGGGCTGTCCGAGCACACGGTCAATCACTACCTCAACCAGGTCACCCGCAAGCTGGAGGCGGTCAACCGAACCCAGGCCGTCGTGAAGGCGATCCGCCGCGGGCTGATCGCCTAGGTTCTTGCCTTCAGGCACGGATGCCGCTGTTATCGCCGGTAAATTCGTTTGGCGGCTGCCTTTTCGTGCACTATCTACGAAGGCGGCGGGCCGATCCCGCGGCAGTTTGATGAGGGTTTCATGACGGACGTAAGCAAGGAACAGGTGCTGGAACGGCTGCGCACGGTGCGCGGTCCTGACATGGACGGCAACATCGTCGATCTCGGCATGGTTTCCGACGTCTTCATTTCCGACGGCAAGGCCTATTTCTCGATCACCGTGCCGGCCGAACGCGCCCGCGAGCTCGACCCCATGCGCGCCGCCGCAGAGCGTGTCGTCAAGGAAATCCCCGGCATCAAGGCGGCCATGGTGGCGCTGACGGCCGACAAGCGCGCCGCAACCGGCCCCGCCGCCGCGCGCGCGCCGGCTCCTCCCCCGCCGGGCCGCGGTGCTAGCGATCACAGCCATGCCGGCCACAGTCACGCAGGCCACGCCCATGCGGCGCCCGGCCAGCCGCAGCAGCGGGCCAAATCGGGCATTCCCGGCGTTGGCGCCATCATCGCGGTCGCCTCGGGCAAGGGCGGTGTCGGCAAATCGACGACCTCGGTCAATCTCGCGCTGGCGCTGAAGGCGAACGGCCTGCGTGTCGGCATTCTCGACGCCGATATCTACGGCCCCTCCATGCCGCGCCTCCTGAAGATTTCCGGCCGGCCGCAGCAGATCGAAGGCCGCATGATCAAGCCGATGGAGAACTATGGCATCAAGGTCATGTCGATGGGCTTCCTCGTCGACGAGGAGGTGGCGATGATCTGGCGCGGGCCGATGATCCAGTCGGCGCTGATGCAGATGCTGCGCGAGGTCGCCTGGGGTGATCTCGACGTGCTCGTCGTCGACATGCCGCCCGGCACGGGCGATGCCCAGCTGACCATGGCCCAGCAGGTGCCGCTTGCCGGCGCCGTCATCGTCTCCACCCCGCAGGACCTCGCCCTCATCGATGCCCGCAAGGGTCTCAACATGTTCAACAAGGTCGAGGTGCCCGTGCTCGGCATCGTCGAGAACATGAGCTATTTCATCGCGCCCGATACCGGCAATCGCTATGACATTTTCGGCCATGGCGGCGCGCGCAAGGAGGCCGAACGCATCGGTGTGCCCTTCCTCGGCGAGGTGCCGCTGACCATGGACATCCGCGAGACCTCGGACGCCGGCACCCCCGTCGTCGTCTCCAATCCGGAAGGGGCGGCGGCCAAGACCTATCGCGCGATCGCCACCCGCGTCTGGCAGGAGCTGGAAACCGTTCGGGGCAAGGGCGCGCGCGGCGCACCCGCCATCGTCTTCGAATAGCCGAGCCTTTCGGTGCCGGGACGTTCCGGCTGGTAACTTGATTTTTATGTTGCGCCGCGCAATATGCGCGGCCGACCGCTGATGGTGGCGTCCAATCACGCGCGGAATGCGCGAGGGAGTGTGAGCGATGGTCCGTTCCGGAGCCATTCGCCGGTGATCACGGTTTTCCGTCCCAACGGCGAGGCGCGCGCCTTGCCCACAGAGACCGATTCTGCCGCCGCCGACGCTCTCGCCGGCGCCGTATGGGTCGATCTCAACGCGCCGACGCGCGAGGAGGAACTGCTGATCGAGCGCGTGCTCGGCCTCGAAGTGCCGACCCGCGACGAACTCAAGGACATCGAGCCGTCGAGCCGCCTCTACACCGACGGCGCCAACACCTATATGACCGCCTCGCTGATCGTGAAGGCCGAGGGCGATCTGCCCCATCTGACCGACGTCGGCTTCATCCTGACGGGCGGCAAGCTCTTGACGGTGCGTTACGCCGAGCCGCGCTCCTTCGTGCTGTTCAAGAGCGCGATGCCCCGCATTGCGGGCGGCTGTTCCACGTCGACCGTCATGATCACGCGGTTGCTCGAAACCATCGCCGACCGCACCGCCGAAATCCTGGAGATCGCCGTGTCGCGCGCCGACAAGCTGTCGCTGGAGGTGTTCGGCGAGAACCGGCATCTGTCGCGCCGCCCGCCGCGCTATCTCGAAGACCGCGTCGTGCAGGTCTCCGCCCTTCACCGGCTGCTGGCCAAGGCGCGCGACAGCCTCGTGTCGCTCTCGCGCATGCTGACCTTCCTGCATGCGCTGCCGGCGCTGCAATCCGACCGGGCGAGCCTTGAACTCTGCCGCACCGTGCAGCGCGACGTGCAGTCGCTGCTGGAGCACGCCAATTTCGTCGCCGGCAACATCACTTTCCTGCTGGATGCTTCGCTCGGCCTCATCAGCCTCGAACAGAACGCCATTATCAAGATCTTCTCGATCGCTTCGGTGGTGCTTCTGCCGCCGACGCTGATCGCTTCCATCTACGGCATGAATTTTGAGTTCATGCCAGAATTGCACATTGCCTATGCCTACCCGCTGACGCTTGCGGGAATGGTGCTGTCGGCAATCCTTCCGTTTTACTTCTTTCGCTGGAAAGGCTGGCTCTAGAGCCTGATCGCCCCATGCAACCACATGCCGGTAGCGCACCGCACACCCAAAGCCGGGCGCGCACGCTTTTTCTGCTCTCCCTCGGCTCGATCGGCGTCGTCTATGGCGATATCGGCACCAGCCCGCTCTACGCCTTCCGCGAGGCGCTGCGCCCGGTCGCCCATGACGGCATCCAGCGCGTGGAGGTCGTCGGCCTCATCTCGCTGATGATCTGGACGCTGACCATCATCGTCACGCTCAAATACGTGCTCTTCCTGCTGCGCGCCGACAATCACGGCGAGGGCGGCACGCTTTCGCTCCTGGCGCTGCTCTCGAAAACGGCGGGCAACCATGCCCATATCCTGTTCTTCCTGGGTGCCATCGGTGCGGCACTGTTCATTGGCGATGCCATGATTACGCCTGCACTTTCGGTTCTCTCGGCCGTGGAGGGCCTGGAACTGGTGACGCCGACGCTCGGCGATTATGTCGTGCCTATCTCGGTGGTCATTCTCGTCGCTCTGTTTGCCGTGCAGTCCTGGGGAACCGCTGCGGTTTCGAAATTTTTCGGGCCGATCACCGCCGTCTGGTTCATCGTCATGGGCGTCGCCGGCCTCAATCACATCAGCGACGATCTGGGCATTCTTGCGGCCTTCAATCCGTATTACGCCGTGGTGTTCATGCTCAACGAGGGCTTTGTCGGCCTCGTCGTGCTCGGTGCCGTCTTCCTGACGGTTACCGGGGCGGAAGCCCTCTATGCGGACCTCGGCCATTTCGGCCGCCGGCCGATCCAGTGGGCGTGGTTCTGTCTGGTGTTTCCGGCGCTGACGCTCAACTATCTCGGCCAGGGCGCGCTAGTGCTTGCCCATCCCGAGACGATCGCCAACCCGTTCTTCCTGATGTTCCCGAAATGGGCGCTGCTGCCGGTCGTCATTCTTGCGACCTTCGCGACCGTCATCGCCAGTCAGGCGGTCATCACCGGCGCCTTCTCGCTGACGCGCCAGGCCATCCATCTCGGCTTCCTGCCGCGCATGGAAATCTATCACACCTCGGAAACCCAGACCGGCCAGATCTATCTGCCGGGTGTCAACACCGTGCTGCTGTTCGGCGTGATGCTGCTCGTCTTCATCTTCGGCTCGTCCGAATCGCTGGCGACGGCCTATGGCATCTCGGTGACCGGCGCGATGGTGGTGACGACGGTGCTGGCCTTCGAATTCCTGCGCAAGCGCTGGCGCTGGAAACCGCTCGCCGCCGTCGCGGTCCTGACGCCGCTTTTCCTACTCGAACTCACCTTCCTCGGCGCAAACCTGCTCAAGGTGCATGACGGCGGCTATGTGCCGGTCATGATCGCCGGCGCTGTCGTCATTCTGATGTGGACCTGGACGCGCGGCACGCGCATCCTGCGTGACAAGACGCGGCGCATCGAAGTGCCGCTGCCGGCCTTCATCAAGTCGGTGGAAAAGCAGAGCGCCCATGCGCCCGTGCAAGTCACCGGCACGGCGATCTTCCTGACGAGCGATCCGGATTTCGCGCCCGCCGCCCTTCTGCACAACATCAAGCACAATCACGTGCTGCACGAGCAGAACTTCATTCTGACGGTCAAGACGGCCAATACGCCGCGCGTCGCGCGTGCCGAACGCTTCAAGGTCGAGAAAATCTCCGAACGGTTCTCGCGCATCGAAATGCATTTCGGCTTCATGGAGACGCAGAACGTCTCCAACGCGCTCGGCCTGATGCGCAAGGCGGGACACAAGTTCGACATCATGTCGACCTCGTTCTATCTCGGCCGACGCAAGCTCGTGCCGGATGCCCAGTCCGGCATGCCGATGTGGCAGGACAGGCTGTTCATCGGCCTCGCCAACCTCGCCACCGACCCCTCCGACTATTTCCGCCTGCCGACCAACCGCGTGGTCGAGCTCGGTTCGCATGTTGTCATCTGAGCTATTCCAGCAAAAGTGCGTGAGCGGTTTTGCGTCCGGAATTGCGCCCGTGCATTGACGTAAATGTGAAGGGGAGGTGACCGCCTCCCCCAAAGCGGTTTATCAGCATTAACCAACCATCAAGGTTAATGCTTCATTTTACCCTGAGAACGAGCCGTTAAGAGGCCCGTGCTTCGGCGCGGATAGGCTCCCTACGAACATTCCGGGCAGGAACAGGACGCCGATTGCAGTCGGCGGCAGCGCCTGCACGCGCATCAGGGTGCGGAGTAGTCAGTTGCGTAAGCGTAGCATTCGACATGCAGGTGCAGGCCGCTTCTTCGCGTATCTGAAGCGGGAATGGAAAATCCCCCTGGCGCTCGGCCTCGGCATCGCCGCCGTCCTGCCCACGCAGGCCGCCCATACGGACCTTGCCACCTATCTCGCCGGCCTCAACCGCAAGGGCGGCAACCAGACCATGGTGCTCACCCGCTCGCCCGCCGGCTCCGTCCACGAAATCGAAATCGAATTCGCCGATGCGATGATCACGGGCGGCGTCGAGAACGGGGCAGGGGTGCAGCTTCCCGACGGCATGCAGGCGGCGCTGCGGAGCGAACACAAGGGCCAGGGCGAAATTCCCGACGAGGACCGCGTCAACCGCCGCGACAAGAAGGGCCGAATCGTCGCCGTCATGCCCGTCCTGCCGCCGAAGGATTTTACGGCGGGATCGATCCTTGAGCGCACGAGCTCGCTGCTTTCGCCGGTCTTCGACACCGGGCAGCGCATGGCCTTCGCCAAGGCGGAGATCGAGGGCAAGGAAATTCAGATCGCTACGGCCTTCTACAAGAAGACGCCCGTCCGCAAGGATATCGGCGTCTCCTCGGCCATTGCCGAGCTCGTGACCAGCGACAAGGCCGATGTCCTGGCGACGGCCTATGCCCGCGTCGAGCCCGATTATGCCCGGGAATCACCCTTCGATTCGATCCTGAAGCCGAAGAAGGAACTCGGCCGCTTCATTCCCGATATCGCGCCGGATGACCACGGCTGGGCGGCGAGCGTTCTACCGGCGGAAGTGTTCTCTGCCAAGGAGCAGAAGTGCCTCGCGGAAGGCATCTATTTCGAAGCGCGCGGTGAGGAGCTGAAGGGCCAGGCCGCCGTCGCGCAGGTCATTCTCAACCGCGTGCGCAACCCGTCCTACCCGAAAACCATCTGCGGCGTGGTCTACCAGAACGAAAATTGGCGTAACCGCTGCCAGTTCTCCTTCGCCTGCGACCGCATTCCCGACCTGATCCTCTCGCCATGGCACTGGAAGACCGCCAAGGAGATTGCCATGGCCGTGACGGCCGGCAAGATCTGGATCGACGAAGTCGGCTCGTCTACCCATTACCACGCGACTTATGTGAACCCGCACTGGGGCCGCACGATGAAGCGCGTTGCCAAGATCGGCAAACACATCTTCTACCGCACCTATGGCGGTGGCTGGAGCTGAGGCTTCCGCTTTCACGGCGTGGTGAGTCCGTGCCATCGCGCGGACGATTCCCGGGACGAGAAGTCGCGGGTCACGCGCGATTCCTCGCAAATTATTGATTTACAAAGATATATTTGGCATTGCACAAAGCTTCGCCATGCCTTGACTATACGGGCACCTAAAACTATGTTGCGGCCGACTTCGAAAGGGGTCGGTATGGCTTGAATCCTAGCCTTCAATATGTCCGCAATGGGGCGAAAGCACCGCGGAGAGAGAAATGGGAAGCGCCATGGCCGACGATCAAAAGGGAAGTCTGGAAGACCGGCTGAAGCGCCTGGACGCGGAACTCGCGGACAAGCGCAAGACGGACGGGGCGGAGGAAGCCGCCGAGGCAAGGGCAGCCGCGAGCCGATCGGGTTACGCAGTCGCCATGAAGCTCTCGAGCGAGTTTGTCGCAGCCGTCATCGTCGGGGCGCTTCTAGGCTATCTTTTGGACCATTTTGCGGGTACAGGGCCGTGGGGGATGATCGTTCTTCTTCTCCTCGGCTTCAGTGCCGGCGTTCTGAACGTCATGCGCGCGGCAGGCATGGTGGCATCGCCCCATCCCGTCGACAGGTTGGCGGGGCGGGAGCTCCACAAGCCGGCGAGCGGACGCGACGAGACCGAAACGAGGGATGACGCCTGACGGCGGAATTCCACATAGGGTGACTTCCGTCGCAAGGCGGGCAAGCGAGAGAGATAAACGGTGTCCAACGATCCGACCCACCAGTTCCTGGTCAACAAGATTGTTCCGATCGAAATCGGCGGTATCGATTTCTCGTTCACCAATGCATCGCTCTTCATGGTCGCCACCGTCGCGGTCGCTACGGGCTTCCTCTATTTCACGACCGGCCAGCGCGGCCTGGTTCCGAGCCGCATGCAGTCGGTCTCGGAAATGTCCTATGAATTCATCGCCTCCATGCTCCGGGAAGGGGCGGGAAGCCACGGGATGAAGTTCTTCCCGTTCGTCTTCTCGCTCTTCATGTTCGTGCTCACCGCGAACCTGCTCGGCATGATGCCGTACTTCTTCACCGTCACCAGCCAGATCATCGTGACCTTCGCGCTTGCGCTGCTCGTCATCGGCACGGTCGTGGTCTACGGTTTCTACAAGCACGGTTTCGGCTTCCTCAAGCTCTTCGTGCCGTCGGGCGTTCCCGGCGCGCTGCTGCCGCTGGTCGTCTCGATTGAGGTCATCTCGTTCCTCTCGCGTCCGATCAGCCTCTCGATCCGTCTCTTCGCCAACATGCTGGCGGGTCATATCACGCTCAAGGTCTTCGCCGGCTTCGTCACCTCGCTCAGCGCTCTCGGCGCCGTCGGTGTGGCCGGTGCGATCCTGCCCCTTTTCATGACCGTCGCTCTGACCGGTCTCGAATTCCTCGTGTCGTTCCTGCAGGCTTACGTCTTCGCAGTTCTGACATGCATGTACCTGAACGATGCCGTGCATCCGGGTGGTCACTAAGGAAAAAGTCGCCGGCGCTCTCGGGCGTCGCTCATAAGCCGCAACAACCCATTCAAGGAGTTCAACATGGAAGCGGAAGCAGCAAAGTACATCGGCGCAGGTCTTGCCACGTTCGGTCTCGCCGGTACGGCTCTCGGCCTCGGCAACATCTTCGGCAACTACCTGGCCGGCGCTCTTCGCAATCCGTCTGCTGCTGACAGCCAGTTCGGCCGTCTCGTATTCGGCTTCGCCGTTACGGAAGCTCTGGGCATCTTCTCGCTGCTCATCGCTCTCCTTCTCCTCTTCGCCGTCTAAGATCGGCTGAGGACTGGACCATGGCCCTTGCGGGCCGTGGTCCATCGTACGTTTCGTACATATCTGAGAGTGCCCCCTGGAGGTCAGCATGTCTGTGACCTTGGCATCGGCCGAGTCCACCCCCTTCGAAATCGCCCAGGCGGAAACTCCTGCGGATACGCATGAGACCCCTGCGGATACGCATGCGGCTCAGCCGGCAGGCGAAGTGCACACCGAAACGGGTGTTGCCCATGGTGAGGAAGCCGGTTCCGGCGTGTTCCCGCCTTTCGACCAGACCACGTTCGCATCGCAGCTTCTGTGGCTTGCGATCACCTTCGGTCTTTTCTACCTTCTCATGTCGAAGGTCGTCATTCCGCGCATCGGCGGCATCCTCGAGACGCGCCATGACCGCATCGCGCAGGACCTCGACGAAGCATCCCGCCTGAAGGCGGAAGCCGACGCCGCGATCGCCGCCTACGAGCAGGACCTTGCGTCCGCCCGTGCCAAGGGCAACGGGATCGCTTCGGCCGCCCGCGAAGAAGCCAAGGCCAAGGCCGACGCTGAACGCGCCAAGATCGAAGCCTCGCTGCAGGACAAGATCGCCGGTGCCGAAACCCGCATCGCCGAAATCAAGGCCAAGGCGCTTGCCGATGTCGGCACGATCGCCGAGGAAACGACGACCGCTCTCGTCGAGCAGCTCATCGGCTCCAAGGCCACCAAAGCCGAGATCGCTTCCGCCGTGAAGTCGGTCGCAGGCAAGTAAGGGAGGTTTCGATGCATTTCGACGCAACATTCTACGCCTTTGTCGGCCTGCTGCTGTTCCTCGCCCTCATTGCCTACCTCAAGGTTCCCGGCATGATGGCCAAGGGTCTCGACGCCCGCGCCGAGAAGATCCAGAACGAGCTGGCGGAAGCCAAGCGTCTTCGCGAAGAAGCTCAGCACCTGCTCGCCGAATACCAGCGCAAGCGCAAGGATGCCGAAGCGGAAGCCGCCAGCATCGTTGCTGCTGCTGAACGCGAAGCAAGCGCGCTTACCGCCGACGCCAAGCAGAAGACCGAAGAATACGTCACCCGCCGCACGGCGCTCTCCGAGCAAAAGATCAAGCAGGCGGAAGCCGACGCGATCAACGCGGTGCGCGCCGCCGCCGTCGACCTCGCTGTCGCCGCCGCTGAAAAGGTGATCGCCTCGAAGTCCGACGCCGCCACCGGCAAGGCACTCTTCGACAACGCCATCAGCGAAGTGAAGACCCGCCTCAACTAAGCGGTTTTCCTGGAAAGATTGAAAAGGCCGGGTGCCATGTGGCCCCGGCCTTTTCGTTGTGCGCAAGGCGGATTAGGCCTCCGGCCGGGGCGTTTCGGCGATCTCGCGCTCGGTGAGGATACGGTCGATCAGGCCCCATTCCAGCGCTTCCTCGGCCGTCATGAAACGATCGCGATCCATCGCACGCTCGAATTCCTCGAAGCTGCGCCCGCAATGATCGGCGTAGAGCCGGGTCATGCGGTGTTTCGTCTTGCGGATCTCCTCGGCATGAATGAGCATGTCGGAGGCCTGCCCCTGGAAGCCGCCGAGCGGCTGGTGAATGAGGATGCTGGCATTGGGCAAGGCGGCCCGCCTGCCCGGTTCGCCGGCCATCAGCAGGAAGGAGCCCATCGAACGCGCCGTGCCCATGCAGAGCGTGTGGACGGGCGCGCGGATGTAGCGCATGGTATCGTACATCGCAAAGCCGCTGGTGACGACGCCGCCCGGCGAGTTGACGTAAAGCTGGATGGGTTTCGTCGGGCTTTCGGCTTCGAGGAACAGCAGTTGTGCGCAGACGAGCGCTGACATGGCGTCGTTCACCTCGCCATTGAGGAAGATGATCCTTTCCCGCAGAAGCCGGGAATAGATATCGAAGGAGCGTTCGCCCCTCGCTGATTGCTCGACCACCATAGGGACGAGTTGCATCGCTTCGCGCATCGGCGAACTCCTGTCATGTTGGTTGGTGTGGGAAGGTTATGTCAGGCGGCGCGCATCAGCGTGAGCCCGTTGTCGTTCGTGGCTTGCGGCTGCGTGAGCCTTGCATCAGTGAGGTCGTGAACGATGCGGAGCGTGGTTCCACCCCGTTCGTTGGGGCTGAGGTGAAACGTCACGAGGCTTTCGAGATGGGGTGGTTCGTCATCCTGCAGCCTGTAGCGGACCTCTTCTCCCGGTACGGTGGAGACCGGCGCGGTGTCGACGAGCTCGCTGTCCGGCAGCCAGCGTTTGCGGAACTCTGCAATGCCGATGGCCCGCCAGACCTTTTCGGGCGGCGCATCGAGATCGTATTCTAGGACGAGGTCCTTCGCCGGCCGGTCCGATGTTGTGTCACTCATTGGTCCATCTCCTTCAGCAAAGCCTTCAGGGCATCGATGCGCGCCGGCCAATAGGCGCGATAGCGCGCGAGCCACCGGGCAATGCGCGCAAGGCCTTCCGGGTCGACCTGGTAGTTCACGAAACGCCCTTGCCGTTCCTCGCACACCAGGCCAGCGCCGCGCAGCACCGCCAGATGCTGGGACATCGCCGGCTGGCTGATCTGCATGCCCTCGCGCAGTGCACTGGCATTCATGGCGCCGTCCGCCAGCTTCTCGAAAATCGCACGGCGGGTCGGGTCGGCCAGAGCCTTGAAAATCTCATTTTCGATCATGCAGTCAGATAAGCATGGACTTATCTTATTTGCAATGGCGATAGAGAGGCGGCGAACGATATCGCTGTGTTCGGTCAGTCTTGCCGCAGGGGGCGAAAACTCATGCGGTGAAGGCGGCAAGGGCCGAGGGTCTGGATGGCGGTACGATGCACCTGGGTTGCATAGCCGGCATGGACGGCGAAGCTATAGCCGGGGAATGTGGTTTCCGCCCGCGCCATCATGCGGTCGCGCGTGACCTTGGCGACGATCGAGGCGGCGGCGATGGAGACGGACAACGCATCACCCTTGACGACGGCGCGGCCCTCGCAGGCGAGGCCCGGCGGCACGTCGCGGCCGTCTGTCAGCACAAGCTTCGGCGCGATCTCCAGCCCGGCCACGGCGCGGCGCATGGCATCGAGGCTGGCCTTGCGGATATCCGTGTCGTCGATGCGGCGCGACCCGCTGGAGGCGACGGATACGAAGGCCGATTGCAGGATTTGCGTGAAGAGCGCCTCGCGCCTTGCCGCCGTCAGCTGCTTGGAATCGTTCAGCCCCTCCGGAATGTTATCCGGATCGAGGATCACGGCGGCGGCCACGACGGGGCCGGCGAGCGGCCCGCGCCCGGCCTCATCCGTGCCGGCGACGGGCCAGAGGCCGCGCTTGCGGGCCGCAATCTCCATCGTAAAATCCGGCCCTTCGGGCAGCGCGAAAAGAAGGCGGGAATCGGAGGATGTGCTCTTGGCCATGCGGGGACCTTGCACATCCGTCCGATTCCCTGCAAGTCCTCCGACAGGGGCGGCGGTCGGAGGAACACCCGGCGCGTCCAGGGGATGACGCCGCCGGAAGAGATTTTGCGAGATTCGCACCAGCGCGGCGCGGATTCCACATATTCAGTTCAAGATCACAATGCTCGTCCTGTGACTTGGAGACAGCGCCCTGCGTCGCGCGAACATCGTCACAGCAGGGACAATTGCACGCCACTGCCCGATGGCGGGATGAACTGGTCGCTGGCGAGGCTGCGCCGGGTGCGGGTCAGCCCCAGCCGCTTGGATGCCATCTCGAAGCGCCGGGCGATCTGCCAGGCATAGGGACCGGCGCCCTTCATGCGTTTGCCGAATTCGGCATCGTAATCCTTGCCGTCGCGCATCGAGCGCACCAGCGACATGACGTGACGGTAGCGGTCGGGATAGTTGCGCAGAAGCCATTCGCGGAAGAGCGGGCTCACCTCCAGCGGCAGGCGCAACAGAACATAGCTTGCCTCCAGCGCTCCGGCCGCCTTGCCCGAATCGAGCACCCGCTCGATCTCGTGGTCGTTGAGGCCGGGAATAATGGGCGCCATCATGACGGCGGTCGGAATACCGGCCTCCGAAAGCGCACGAATCGCCTCCAGCCGGCGCGACGGGGTCGCCGCGCGCGGCTCCATGGTGCGGGCCAGTTTGCGATCGAGCGTCGTGACGGACAGGCCGACCCAGGCAAGGCCCCGGGCGGCCATGCGCGAGAGGATGTCGATGTCGCGCATAACCAGCGCCGACTTGGTGACGATGGAGACCGGGTGGTTCGCCTTGTCGAGCACTTCGAGGATCTGGCGCATGATCCGCCATTCCTTCTCGATCGGCTGGTAGGGATCCGTATTGGTGCCGATGGCGATAACGCGCGGCTTGTAGCCGGGTTTCGAAAGCTCCCGCTCCAAAAGCTTCGGCGCATCGGGCTTGGCAAACAGCTTCGCCTCGAAATCGAGGCCGGCCGAAAGGCCCATGAAGGCATGCGTCGGCCGAGCGAAGCAATAGATGCAGCCATGCTCGCAGCCGCGATAGGGGTTGATCGACCGGTCAAAGGGAATGTCGGGCGATTCGTTGCGTGTGATGATCGTGCGCGGCTTCTCCACCTGCACATCCGTGCGGAAGGGCGGCAGCTCCTCGAGCGTCTGCCAGCCGTCGTCAAAACTTTCCCGCGTCACCGGCTCGAAGCGCCCGGTGAAATTCAACCCGGCGCCGCGGCCGCGGCGGCGCTCCCCGTCGATGCGCATGCCCGTTTCAGCCAGCAGCGCTTCGGCAACGTCTTTCGTGTGGCCGGGCGCCAGCGCGCCCTGCCTGAGGCTCACAAGATCGTTCATGGCTGTCTCCGGGGAGCGTTCGGCTCCGGTTCAATGACTATATTCCTATCGCTGGAATGAGAACAATGCAAGAACAAAATTCCGTTTCGCTGCTAACCATGGCTGAAGGTCAGCTCGGCCGGGCGATGGAAATTCATGCTGCAATGCGATATTGAAGGATATGCTGACGATCATCATGGAATGCCGGGACAACGAGGCGGAGCTGGCGCAGACCCTTTCGGCGCTCGTCTCGGGCGCCGTGGAGGGCGTGGTGCGCGATGTGATCGTGCTCGATCAGGGCTCGCGTGACGGCTCCTCCAAGGTGGCGGACGCGGCCGGATGCCGCTTCCTCACCGACTGGGACATGAAGGATCTGGTGCGCTCGGCGAGGGGCGACTGGCTGCTGCTTCTGGAGCCCGGCGCGCGGCCTCTTTCAGGCTGGGTGGATGCCGTGGTCGACCATGTCGCGATCAACGGCAATCCAGCGCGTTTCCTGGGATCACGCAGCCATCGCCGACCGTTCTTCCAGCGGCTCGGCCGCCGCATGGCGCCCCTGGAGCACGGTTATCTGGTCAGCAAGCGCCAAGCCTCTGCGGTCGCGCGCTCGGGCATGACGCTTGCGGATCTGGCAAAGGGTTCTGGCGCACGCACCCTGGTTGCCGAGATCGTGCCCGCCTGGGCGATGAAGGCCTTTCGTGCCGGGACGGCGACCTGAAGCATTACCCGACGCCTAGGAGAAATCCCTTCGACATCGGGTAAATGCGGTTAGAAATAGCCCCTAGAGAAGGAAGTCGCCGACCACCAGGCTGCTGGCGCCACGCACCTCGATCTGGAAATCGGCCCGCCCATCGCCATTGACGTCGCCAGAGACGACGCCGCCTGCGAAGCGCACTTCGCCGGCCGTGCTCGAGAAGGCGTGGTTGCCGATGAAGCTGAAGGTCTGGTTGCCGCCCGTGCCGGTGTTGGCGTCGATGTCGCGCAGGTCGATCTTGTCGCCCTGGCCATGGTTGAAGTCTAGGATGACATCGCGGCGGGCGCCGACGACCGATTCCGCAATGGCGTTGAAGTCGAAGCGATCCGCACCGGCATCGCCCTGCAGGAGGTCCATGCCGCGACCGCCGACAAGTACGTCGTTGTTGCCACGGCCGGCCAGCGCGTCGTCGCCATTGAGGCCCTTCAGCGTGTTGGCGGCACCCGAGCCGAAGATCGCGTCGCCGACATTTGTGCCCTCGGCATTCTCGATGCTGATGAGGGTTTCGAAACGGTTGGCCCCGGTCTGCGCAAAACCCTGCTGCAGGTCGATGCCGACGCCGGAGCCGCCGAGCACGCTGTCGTCGTCGCGGGGCAGGTAGCTGATCGAATCGACGCCCGCGCCGCCGTTGAAGGTGTTCTGCTGGCCGACGGAGAAGAACTTGTCATTGCCGTTCTCTCCGAAATAGCTGCTCTTGAAGGTGCTGACGGCGATCGTGTCGTTGCCGTCGCCTGCCCTGACGGTGTCGCCCAGTTCGTTGGAAAAGGAGCCGAAACCCGTGCCGACATAGGTGTCGTTGCCTGCGCCGAGCAGGATGACGTTGCCGTCTTCCTTGGCGTTGACGACGCTGTCATTGCCGGCGCCGGCATCGACGAAGTTCCGGCCGCCGAAATCGTCTGAACGATCAAGGATGATCGTGTCGTCGCCGCCGAGCGTGCGAAGGGTGACTTCGGTGTTGTTGATGTTACCGCCCTGCACGAAGCGGTCTGCGCCGTTGGTTCCGGTGATCGTTGCCATGTCTCTCTCCTTTGCTCTCTGTGATGAGAACCTTAGGGGAGGGTGGAATGGCGCGCAGTGTCCTATGGAACAGGTCGGCCGGCCGAGCGCTTAAGGTGCTCGTCGAGGCGCGGCATGATCTCCACGAAATTGCAGGGCATGTGGCGGTAGTCGAGCTGCGCTTTCAGAATGCCGTCCCAGGCATCCTTGCAGGCGCCGGGCGAGCCCGGCAGAACGAAGATGAAGGTGGCGTTGGTAACGCCGCCCGTCGCGCGCGACTGGATCGTCGAGGTGCCGATCTTGTCGTAGGAAATGCGGTGGAACACCTCGGAAAAGCCGTCCATGCGCTTTTCGAAAATCGGCTCGAGCGCTTCGGGCGTCACATCGCGGCCGGTAAAGCCCGTGCCACCGGTGGTGATCACCACATCGATGGTCTCGTCGCAGGTCCAGGTCTCCACCTGCGCGCGGATCGCGGCCACATCGTCCTTGACGATGGCGCGGGCTGCAAGCCGATGGCCGGCGTCTTCGATGCGGGCGACGAGCGTGTCGCCGGAGCGATCGTCGGCAAGGACACGCGTGTCGGATACGGTGAGCACAGCAATGCCGACGGGAATGAAGGGCCGCGTCTCGTCAATCTTCGCCATGGGGCGCTCCTATGCCTGCGTCGTGGTGGCGGTGAAGAACCAGTGCGGGTGTTTTTGCGACAGCGCCGCCGCCGCCGCTTCCGCCGCCGCTGTCGAAGGGTATAGCGCGAAGCACGTCGCGCCGGAACCGGACATGCGCACCACGCGCGCACCGGTCGCGGCAAGATCCTCGGCGATGACAGCAATTTCGGGGCACAGGTCTCGGGCAGGGGGTTCGAGATCGTTGCGCAATTGTGCGATGGCGGCCGGCCAGTCCTGCAGTTGCGGCTCCAGCCGGAGCGGTGGATTGTGCCGGGAGGCGAGCGCCTTGAAGACGGCGGGCGTCGAGACGCCGACCAGCGGATTGCCGAGCACTACCGGCATGGCGGGCAGGCTGACAGGCGTGATGTCCTCGCCGATGCCACGGGCGATCAGCGGATGGCCGGCAAGGCACATCGGCACGTCAGCACCGAGGCTGACGGCGATGGCATGGAGGACATCCTGCGGAACGCGCGCCTGCCACAGCAGGACAAGGCCGCGCAGCGTCGCTGCCGCATCCGCCGAGCCGCCGCCGATGCCGGAGGCGATCGGCAGGTTCTTTTCGAGATGGATATGGACGGGCGGGGCCGCGTCCCTCCGCTCCGCAAGGGCGGCGCGCAGCCGGTCTCGGGCGCGGGTCACAAGGTTGTCGCCATCGGCATCGAGTTCAACGCCGAAGCGGCCGGAAATCGTGAAACGATCTTCCTGAGCCGCAGAAAAGCCGAGGCGGTCGCCGAATCGGGTGAAGGTGACGAGGCTGTCGAGCAGGTGATAGCCGTCCTCGCGCTGGCCGACGACATGCAGCGCAAGATTGATCTTTGCCGCCGCCTGTTCGACGACGGCAAAGCCTGAAAGGCTGTCCAGAACCGGCATGCGGTCAGGACTTGCGGTCGACCGCCGTGCCCTCGGGCGTCGGGTTCTGTACCGGCTTCTCGTCCTTGGCTTCGGCCGAAGCTGGCTCGGTCTTCTTGAGCTCCGGCAGGCCGTTTTCGACCTTCAGCTTGATCTTCGGGATTTCGGCTTCCTCGGGTTTGAGGCCGAGCGCGCGGTTCCACTGGAAGGTCGCTTCCAGCTTGCGGCCGACGCGCCAATAGGCATCGCCGAGATGATCGTTGATCGTTGGATCGCCCGCCTTCAGCTCTGCCGCGCGCTCCAGTTCGGCCACCGCGTCGTCGAAACGGCCGAGGCGGAAATAGGCCCAGCCGAGCGAATCGACGATATAGCCATCATCGGGCTTCAGGCTCACGGCCTTGCGGATCATGTCCAGACCCTCGTCGAGGTTCTGGTTCATGTCGACCCAGGAATAGCCGAGATAGTTCAGCACCTGCGGTTGGTCGGGGTTAAGCTCCAGCGCCTTGCGGAAGTTCGGCTCGGCCTTGTCCCATTCCTTCAGGCGCTCATGCGCGATGGCGCGCTGGAAGAAGATGCTCCAGTGGTTGCGCTGGGGCACGGCGCCGATGACATCGGCCGCCTTGTCGTAGAGCGCGGCCATCGCCTTGTAGTCCTTGGCGTCGGACAGAACGCTGCCGAGCGCCAGATAGCTGCGCAGGTCCGACGGATCGGTGTCGATCAATTCCTGCAGATGCTTCTTGGCCTCCGGCACCTTGCCGGTATCGGCGAGGTTCAGGCCGAGCTGCAGCTCGGAAATCCGGCGCATCGGCGATTTTTCCGGCACGGCGCGGTAATATTCGATGGCGCGCTCCGGCTTCTTCTGGTTTTCGGCGAGCCCGCCGAGCAGAACCAGCATGTCGTCGCTATCGGGGTCGAGCGCACGCGCCGTCTGGAGATAGAGCGAGACGATGTCTTCCGCGCCGTCGCGGTTGAGCGCGCCGCCGATCGAGAAGAGCACGGCGGCGGCACCCTGGGCAGCGGTGCGGACCTGCTGTTCCTGCTTTTCGCCCGCTTCGATGCTCTGGCGCAGCGCCTTCAGAGGCGCATAGCTGGTGATGAAGTTGTCGCCGACGGAAACCGCGTCGAGCGCCTTCTGCTTGTTGCCGTCGCGTGCTTCCAGGCGGGCGAGTGCCATCACGGCGCGCAGGAACGTGTCGGGAGCGGCGCTGGCGCCGTTACGGTCGAGGATCGCTTCGTTCAGCCGAGCGCGCGCCGTCGCCTTGTCGCCGGCAGCAGCGGCGAGCGCGCCCGCATGATAGTTCTTGAAGATGGCGAGCCATTCCGGCCCCTGCATGCCCGAGATCAGCTTGAGCGCTTCTTTCGGCTTGCCGTCGCCGAACTTGGCCCAAGCGAGCAGCAGGTCGTTCATCATCTTGTCGAGATCGTTCGGGCCCTTGTAGGCGAGGATTTTCTCCGCCGACTTGTACTCCCGCTTGCGGATCGCCTCCATGCCGCGCACCACGGCGGTGATGCGCTCGACGGCCGGGTCGTTCTTCAGGGCATCGGCGAGTTTGACGCCTTCCTCGAAATCGCCGTTCATCAGCTGCGTCACCATCAGGCGCTGCTTGACGTCGGCATTGGTGGCGTCGAACTGCAACGCGATCTTGTAGAGCGCGACGGCGGTCTCATAGTCCTTGTCGAAATCCGCCGTGCGGGCGGCGAGGAAGGCGCCGGAGAAGGTGTTGACGCTCAACGGGTCGAATGGCTTTTCCTCAGCGGCGGCCACGGCGGGCTTTTCTTCCGCGAAGGCCGCGAGGGGACCGGTCAGCATGACGCTGGCCGCGAGCGCGACGCCGGAAAGGAGCCGGAGGAGGAGGGAATGCCGCATCAAAATGCCTTTCGCCAGCAGGTATGAAAGAAGCCCCGGAAACCACGCATGACAATTCCTGCCACGATGGTGCCCAAATCAGGCAAGGACTCATAACGGCAGAGAATGGCTTTTTTGGCGCGGTGCGGCAAGAAAATCCTGCCGCCCGCTTTTGGTCTATGGGATCAGCTGACGCGCGAGATGCAGAAGTCGATGACTTCGAGCAGCGCGTCCTTCCACGGCGAGGCCGGAAGCGGCGCCAAAGCGTCGCGGGCGATCATACCGTAATGCTGGGCGCGGGCGATGGTGTCGGTGAGGCCGTTGTAGCGCGAGATGAGCGCGAAGGCGCGCTCGAGATTGGCGTCGTCGCTCTTGCCGCCTTCGATGGCCTCGCGCCAGAAGGCGCGGTCCTCGGCGGTGCCGCGTCGCCAGGCAAGGATCACCGGCAGCGTGATCTTGCCTTCGCGGAAATCGTCGCCGGTGTTCTTGCCGAGATCGGCCGCCTTGCCGCCATAGTCCAGCGCATCGTCGACGAGCTGGAAGGCGAGGCCGAGATTCATGCCATAGGATTTCAGCGCGTTGCGCTCGGCCTTGCTGGTGTTGGAGACGATCGGGCCGACTTCGGCGGCGGCGGCGAACAGCGCTGCCGTCTTGGCGCGGATGACCTGGAGATAGTCGTCCTCGGTCGTTTCCATGTTCTTGGCGACGGAGAGCTGGAGCACCTCGCCTTCGGCGATCACGGTCGCGGCGGTCGAGAGCACGTCGAGCGCTTCGAGCGATCCGACCTCGACCATCATCTTGAAGGCCTGGCCGAGCAGGAAATCGCCGACCAGCACGCTCGCCTGGTTGCCCCAGATCATACGCGCGGTGGATTTTCCGCGACGCAGGTCGCTTTCATCGACCACGTCGTCATGCAGCAAAGTTGCCGTGTGCATGAACTCAACGCTGGTCGCGAGCTTGATGTGATGGTCGCCGTCATAGCCGAACATCGAGGCGGAGGCGAGCGTCAGCATCGGGCGCAGGCGCTTGCCGCCAGAGGAGATCAGGTGGTTGGCGACCTCCGGGATCATCTGTACGTCGGAGCCGGCTTTGGACAGGATCAGCTGGTTCACCCGCTCCATGTCGGCCTTGGTCAGGTCCACCAGCGGCTTCACCGATGCCTGTTTGTTTTTGCCTTCTTCAAGCGGTATCACGACGCCCAAATGCCCGGACTCCTGTTCATTTTTGTTGAAAGACAATAGAAAGCGGGGCTTGCTGCGGCAAGAGGCGAATTGTCCCGCCTCCCTAATTATGGCTGGAAAACGACCGGAATGATCGAACTGATCCGCACCAACGACGCCGTCCTGCTCTCCTTCGCGGAAAGCCTGATGAAGGAAGCAGGCATCCATTGCCTGATCGCCGACGAGGGCATGAGCATATTGGAAGGCTCGCTCGGCATGCTGCCGCGCCGCTTCCTCGTCGAGATCGACCGCGAGACCGAGGCGCGGCGCATCCTCAAGGATGCCGGGTTGGAAGCGGAGCTGCGCGCGTGAGCGAAACGGCGCAAAAGCCCGTCACCGAAACCGTCGACGCTTTCCATTACGGCCGCTTCCATCTGGTGCAGCCGAAGGGCATCGGCCACCGCTCGGGCATGGATGCGATGTTGCTGGCAGCACTCGTGGCCGGCGACGGCCCGATGCGCGTCGCCGATCTCGGCGCGGGCGCGGGGGCTGCCGGTCTGGCGGTGGCCTCCCGCATCGAAAAGGCCGAGGTGCTGCTCGTCGAGCGCTCGCCGCTGATGGCCGGTTTCGCGCTGAAGACGCTGGCGCTCCCCCAGAACGCCGCCTTCGCGCCGCGTGTTTCCGTGCTGGAAGCCGATGTCGGCCTTTCCGGCAAGGCGCGTCTTGAGGCTGGCCTTGTGGATGACGCCTACGACCACGTCATCATGAACCCGCCCTTCAACGACCGTATCGACAGCCGCACGCCCGATGCCCTGAAGGCCGAGGCCCATGCCATGGAACACGACCTTTTCGAGCGCTGGATCAAGACGGCCGGCGCCATCATGAAGCCGGGCGGCCAGCTCTCGCTGATCGCCCGCCCGCAATCCATCGCCGAGATCATCGCCGCATGCGGCCGCCGCTTCGGCGGCATCGAGATCACCGCGCTACACGCCCGCGACGGCGAGCCGGCGCTGCGCATCCTCGTCACCGCCGTCAAGGGCTCGCGCACCAAACTCGCCCTGCGCATGCCGCTCGTCATGCACGAACCCGGCCGCCACGACTTCACCCCCTTCGTCAACGACCTCAACAACGGCCTTGCCGCCTACAAGCGCCTGCCGCGTTGACAATCGCTCCGCAATGGAGGAGCCTGTATTACAAATGACGAGGTTTTCCATGGAAAATCAAAGAAACCTTTCCGATCCCATCACCCTGCGCCTGCCGAATGACGTGCTTGACGCCATTGAAACCGTTGCGCGTATTTCCGGCCGGTCGCGCAGTTGGGTCATGGTGCGGGCGATGAAGGCCTATCTCGCCGCCGAGGGGCAGGACATCCTCGACCTCGACGCGGCCCGGCGGGCCGCAGCCGAGGAGGGGGCGACGGGGCTCGACGACCTTCTTGCCGATCTTGACCGGACGCTTCCTGGCGACGCCGCCTGATGCGAAAGGTGCTCCTCGCGCCACCGGCCAGAACCTTCGTGGCGCAGGAAATGCGCTATCTGCGCGACCGCAATCCCGCAGCCGCCACAGCGTTTCGTGCGAGTCTCTCCCGGCTCGGCAGGCAGCTGGCGCGTTTCCCGCAATCGGGCTTTTTGCGCGAAGATATCCCTTTGGGTGGCATCTATCGTATCGTCTTTGGCGACTATCGCGCCGATTACGAGCTTGTGGCGGATGCGGTGCTGATCCTTCTCGTGCGTCACGGACGTCAGGCGGAATCCGGCCTGCCTGTGGATGACGATGCGGATTACGAAGCGCCCTGATCTTGTGTTTTTCCCGCTCGTGCATACATCAGCCGGGCAATTCAACTGGAGACAACACGCGCTATGGCCGGATTTTTGAAGACGCTGGTGCCGAAGAGATTCCGCAAGGAGGGCGTGGCGATCCCGGTCGTCAGGCTGCATGGCGCGATCATGGCGGGCGGCAGCCAGTTCCGGCCGGCGCTCAATCTCGCGACCGCTTCGGCCGCGCTGGAAAAGGCCTTTTCCTACAAGGATGCGCCGGCCGTCGCCATCTCCATCAATTCGCCGGGCGGTTCGCCGGTGCAGTCGCGACTGATCTTTCAGCGCATCCGCGACCTCGCCGAGGAAAAGCGCAAGCGCGTCTTCGTTTTCGTCGAGGATGTCGCGGCTTCCGGCGGCTACATGATCGCGCTGGCGGGCGACGAGATCTTTGCGGATCCGACCTCCATCGTCGGCTCGATCGGCGTCGTCTCCGGCGGCTTCGGCTTCCCGGAAATGTTGAAAAAGATCGGCGTCGAGCGCCGCGTCTATACGGCCGGCAGCAACAAGGCGATCCTCGATCCGTTCCAGCCGGAAAAGGAGGATGAGATCGACTATCTCAAGACGCTCCAGCTCGAAATCCACCAGGTCTTCATCGACATGGTCAAAACGCGCCGTGCCGGCAAGCTGGCCGACGATCCGGATCTGTTCTCTGGCCTGTTCTGGACCGGCGTTCACGGCCTGTCGCTCGGCTTGATAGACGGCCTTGCCGACATGCGCTCGGAACTGAAGAAGCGTTATGGCGAAAAGACCCGCCTGGAACTGGTCTCCGCGCCAAAAGGGCTGTTTGGCCGCAAGGCGCCGGGTGTCGGGGGGCTTTCCGACGACATGGCCGGGCGTATCGGCTCGGCGGGCGTTGCGGCGGTTGCCGATCTCGCGGAAGAAAAAGCGCTGTGGGGCCGTTTCGGGCTTTCCGGCTAAAACAGGACTCTTGGAGGAGGGGCGATGGCCCAGATCATCTTTCTGCTTCTGGTCGTCGGCCTTGCCTGGTTCGGCTATCGCAAATTCGTCGCCGATGCCGAGCGATTGAGCCGGTTGCGCAAGCGTGCCGAAGAGGAACGCCAGACCGGCGCGACGGGCACGCTCGTCAAGGATCCGAAAACCGGCGAGTATCGCCTGCGCCGTGACGACGAGTAGTTTCGGCACGATCCGTGCCGTTGCGGGAACCGGAAAAGACCGGCTCCGTGCCGGCCCGGTACATTAACCAAACCCCGCAAGGTTAATGTCGGATTTACACTGCCGCATCCCAGTGTTTTGCTTGCTCCCGCGCGCAGGAAGGCCGATCTAACGGCAAAGGTCGCATGATGCGGCTCATATTGTGCATGCGTGAACGGAGTAAACCATGGCCTCGCTCGACCTCGACCGGATCCGCACCATCGTTGTGACCGGTGGCGCTGGCTTCCTCGGCTCGCATATCGTCGACGACCTGCTGCACCACTGCCCGAATGCCCGCATCCGCGTGCTCGACAGCTTCACCTATGCCGCCGACATGGCTCATCTCGATGGCGCCTTCCGCTCCGGCCGCGTGACGCTGCAGGAAGGCGATGTCGGCAATCTCGATCTCGTCACCGAGGTGCTGAAGGATGCCGACCTCGTCGTGCATGCCGCGGGCGAAAGCCATGTCGAGCGTGCCTTTTCCGTGCCGGAACGGTTTACGCTCGCCAACGCGCTCGGCACGCAGGTGCTGGTGGAAGCGATGGGCCGCCGCCGCGTGCCGCTGATGATCCATATCAGCTCCGCCGAAGTCTATGGCTCCGGCACGGGCGGCAATGGCGCGCCAGTCGGCGAGCTGGTGCCGCTCCTGCCCGACAATCCGCACGGCGCCTCCAAGGCCGCCGCCGAAATGCTGATCGCCGGTCTCACCCGCTCCTTCGGCGTCGATATCCGCGTGCTGCGCCCGGTCAATGTCGTCGGCACGCGCCAGAACACCGAAAAGCTCCTGCCGCGCTTCCTGGAGCTTGCCGCCGTCGGCCGGCCGCTGCCGGTGCATGGCGATGGCGCCCAGATGCGCGCCTTCGTCACCATGGCGGATTTCTGCGCCGCGCTGCGTACGGTCGTGACCAGGGGGCAGGAAAACGCCACCTACAATGTCGCCGGCGATGACCTCTTCGATATCCTGACGGTCGCCCGCATGGTGCTCGATGCCGTGCAGGAGCCGGTCTCCGGCGTCAACTTCGTGACCGGTCGCCCGGACAATGTCAGCCGCCCGCCGCTCGATACGCGCGCCCTGAAGGCGCTCGGCTGGGAGGCGAAGGGGTCGTTGCGCCGCGAGCTGCCGGCCCTTGCGGCCTGGTATGGCGCGCGCATTCCGCCCGGCCTGCGCCGGCAGATCCGCAATGTGCCGGATCTTGCGCCGCAGCGCGTGCAGGCGGTGACGCAGGCGGCGGGTTCCGGCCTGTTTCGCTCGCTCGAACGGCACTGAGGCGGCGCGGGCACCCGCCTGAAACTCTTGACCCCCCGGCCGCATCGTGGCACCAGTCCGCCAGCTTTTCAAAGAATGCCCGGATCGACGCCGATGACCTCTGCCCTGCCTGATCACATGAACCCGACCCGCTCCTTTCAGGGGCTGATCCTGACGCTCCATAATTATTGGGCGGACAAGGGCTGCGCGGTTCTCCAGCCCTACGACATGGAAGTCGGCGCAGGCACGTTCCACCCGGCGACCACGCTGCGCGCGCTTGGCCCGAAGCCATGGCGTGCGGCCTATGTGCAGCCTTCGCGCCGCCCGTCGGACGGCCGCTACGGCGAGAACCCGAACCGTCTGCAGCACTATTACCAGTATCAGGTCATCCTGAAGCCCAACCCGTCGAACCTGCAGGAGCTCTATCTCAGTTCGCTCGCCGCCATCGGGCTTGATCCGCTGCTGCATGACGTGCGCTTCGTGGAAGACGACTGGGAAAGCCCGACGCTCGGCGCCTGGGGCCTTGGCTGGGAATGCTGGTGCGACGGCATGGAAGTCTCGCAGTTCACCTATTTCCAGCAGGTCTGCGGCATCGAATGCGCGCCGGTCGCCGGCGAGTTGACCTATGGTCTGGAGCGCCTCGCCATGTATGTGCAGGGCGTCGACAATGTCTACGACCTGAACTTCAACGGCCGTGAGGGCGACGAGAAGATCACCTATGGCGACGTCTTCCTGCAGGCCGAGCAGGAATATTCCCGCCACAATTTCGAATTCGCCGACACCGCCATGCTGCACCGTCACTTCATCGATGCGGAGAAGGAGTGCATTGCGCTGCTCGCCGCCGGTGCGCCGGGTGACGCCGATAACCAGCGCCTGCACAAATGCGTGCTGCCGGCCTATGACCAGTGCATCAAGGCCAGTCACGTCTTCAACCTGCTCGATGCGCGCGGCGTGATCTCGGTCACCGAGCGCCAAAGCTATATCCTGCGCGTGCGCACGCTGGCCAAGGCCTGCGGCGAGGCTTTCCTGCTGACCGATGCCGGCGGCGTGAACTGGGCCAAGGACGCGGCCTGATCCGCTTCCGCAGATCTCCCAACGCAAAAAGCCATCCGGACCGGATGGCTTTTTTGTTTGCGGATGAAAGAGCCTCAAGCCTGCGAGGAAACCTTCACGCCGAGTTCCCAGACGGGCTTCAGGGTGGGGAAGGCGCCGGTGGGGAGCTGGCCGGCATAGGTCTGAAGAGCCCGGCGGACACCCGTCGGACGGTCGACCGAAGCGCCCATCGTGTAGGCGAGAAACAGGGCGGTGAAACCGAGGACGTTGAGGGTGAAGGTGAGGGCTTTCATGACGGTGGCTTCAAGGTTCGTGTTGGCGATGAAGCGACTATCGGCCAAAGCGCGTCCGCGCGCGGTTCCCGCGGTGACAGGGTCCGGGAGCATCTGTGCGTATTGATGCATTGGCTGCCGGCACCGCCCGCGACAGGGCTTTCCTGCCGCGCGGCGAGTGCTAAGTTTCAGCGAGAGAACAGAGGAGCGGAGAACCCCATGATCGGTCTGGCAATAGCGGCGGTGGTCGTCATGTACGCCATCATCATCTACAACGGCCTCGTGCGTGCGCGCCAGGTCAAGGAAGAGGCCTGGTCAGGCATCGACGTGCAGCTGAAGCGCCGCGCCGATCTCATCCCCAATCTCCTGGAAACCGTGAAGGGCTACGCCGCGCACGAAAAGGAGACGCTGGAAAAGGTCGTGGAATTGCGCAACCGCGCCCAGGCCGTGCCGGCGGGGGATGTTACCGGCCGAGCTGCCGCAGAGGGCATGCTGAGCCAGGCGCTCGGCCGTATCTTCGCGCTTGCCGAAGCCTATCCGGATCTGAAGGCCAACCAGAATTTCGCTGAATTGCAGCAGACGCTGGAGACCACCGAAGGCGAGATCCAGATGTCGCGGCGCTACTACAACGGCGCGGCGCGCGATCTCAACGTCAAGGTCGAGAGCTTCCCGTCGAACCTCGTGGCAAACGTCTTCAAATTCGCCAAGGCGCCCTATTTCGAGATCGACAACCCGGCCGACCGCGCTGTGCCGACCGTGAAATTCTGATCCCGGAGTTTTCCATGACGCGGATTGCTGCGCTGCTGACGTTTTGCTTCTTCGTTCTCGTCGGTACCGCGGCGCGGGCGGAGGAGTTCTTCGACCGCTACGATTCCGATATCAAGGTGGCGAAGAACGGCACGCTGACGGTGACGGAGGCGATGCGCGTCTATGCCGAGGGTAACCAGATCCGCCGCGGCATCTATCGCGATTTCCCGCTCACCTTCGTCGATGCCAATGGGCGCGAGCTACAGGTCGGCTTCAAGATCCTGAGCGTCGAACGCGACGGCAAGCCTGAGCCCTATCACACCGAAAGCATCCGCCGCGGCGTGCGCATCTATTTCGGCTCGGCCGACGTGCTGCTTGATCCCGGCTACCACGATTACCGCCTGACCTACGAGACGACGCGGCAGATCCGCTTCTTTGATAGCCATGACGAGCTGTTCTGGAACGTCACCGGTACGGAATGGGCGTTTCCGATCCGCCAGGCGACGGCGACCGTCACCCTGCCGGAGGGCGTGAAGGCGGAGGAGCTGACCTATTTCACCGGCCCGCTCGGCGCGACGGACAAGAACGCGCGGGCGGAAAATCTGGGTAACGGGGCGACGTTCGAGACCACCCGTCCGCTCGGTGTCATGGAAGGATTGACGATCGGCGTGAAGATGCCGGCCGGCAGCATAACCAAGCCGACGGCGGCGGAGGAGCGCATGCTGTTCCTTCAGGATAACAAAAGCCTCTTCCTCGCCTTCGGCGGGTTGATCGTCGTCGTGGGTTATTATCTCTGGGCTTGGCTCTCGGTCGGCCGCGATCCGCTGGCCGGCGTCGTCGTACCGCGCTGGGATGCGCCGGAGGGCCTGTCGCCGGCGCTCGTCAACTATATCGACGAGAAGGGCTTTGGCGGGCAGGGCTGGACGGCGGTATCGGCCTCCTTCCTCAACCTCGCGGTCAAGGGGCTGGTAGAGCTCAAGGACCTGAAGAACTCCATCACCGTCACCCGCACCGCAAAGCCCATCGAGGGGCCGCTGCCGACCGGGGAGGCGACGCTGATGTCGTCGCTGCGCGCCGAGGGCAGCCTCTTCGTCATCGAAAAATCCAACGGCAAGCGCGTGCAGACGCTCGGCAAGGATTTTCGCGAGGCGATGGAGCGGGAACACCGCCGCAAATATTATCTCGCCAATTGGCCGCAGGCGATCGGCGGCGTGCTGCTGTCGCTGGTCTGCCTGGCGGCACTGCTCATCTTCGGCGCGCTGCCGGAGGAGGGGATCGCGCTGGTCGTCGTTCCCGTCTTCGCCTCGGTCTTCATCTCGATCTTCGCCGTGGCGCTCGGCCAGAACCTGCGGCAGGCGCGCTCGCTCGGCGCACGCATCTTCGCGGTCGCCATCATCGCCTTCGTCGGCTTCATCTTCCTCACGGTGTTCGGCGGCCTTGCCATCGGCTTTTTCGTGACGGGGGCGGCAAACGGCCAGCTGCCGCTGCTCGCCGCGCTCTGCGGCATCCTCGTCACCAATCTTGTGTTCTTCTTCCTGATGGGCGCCCCCACCCCGCTCGGGCGACGGATGATGGACGGTATCGAGGGGCTGCGGCAATATCTGACGCTGGCCGAAAAGGATCGCATGAACATGGCCGGCGCGCCTGATATGTCCCCCAGCCATTTCGAGAAGCTTCTGCCCTATGCCGTGGCGCTCGGCGTGGAAAAGCCGTGGGCCGAGACCTTCGACCGTTGGCTTCTGGCGGCAGCTGCGGCCGGCGCTGCGGCAAGCTACCAACCCGCCTGGTATCACGGCGACAGTTTCTCCTCCGGCAGCTTCTCCGATCGCATGGGCGGCTTTGCCGGTTCCATGGCGAGCACCATGACATCCTCGCTACCGGACCCGCCGAAAAGCTCGTCCTCCGGCTTCTCCTCGGGCGGCGGCTCCTCCGGTGGCGGCGGAGGTGGCGGCGGCGGGGGTGGCTGGTAGACTTTTCGGCATTGAGCGGATGACAATTGCGCCGGGGCTTGCTAAGTCCCCGACCAGTTGAAAATCCTGATGTTTGTGAACGCCCATGCCCGATCTTCTGCTTGAACTCCGCTCCGAGGAAATTCCCGCCCGCATGCAGCGCAAGGCGGCCGGCGACCTGAAGAAGCTCCTGACCGATGCACTGGTCGAAGCGGGCCTGACCTATGAGGGTGCACGCGAATACTGGACGCCGCGCCGCCTGACGCTCGACATCCGCGGCCTCAATGCCCGTTCGAGCGATGTGCGCGAGGATATCAAGGGACCGGCGACGTCAGCACCCGAGCAGGCGATCCAGGGCTTCCTGCGCAAGGCGGGCCTCGCCTCGATTTCCGAGGCTCATGTCCATTCGGATCCGAAGAAGGGTGATTTCTATGTCGCCCATGTCGTCAAGCCCGGCCGCCCGGCAGACGAGATCATTGCCGGCGTGATGCCCGGCATTATCCGCAATTTCCCTTGGCCGAAGCCGATGCGCTCCGGCGCCGGCTCCGCCAAGCCCGGCTCGCTGCAATGGGTGCGCCCACTGCAATCAATCGTCTGCACATTCGGCTCGGAAACAGAGGAGACGCGCGTCGTGCCCTTCGAGGTCGGTGGCATCGTCGCCGGCAACGTCACCTATGGCCACCGCTTCCATGCGCCCGAGGCCATCACCGTGCGCCGCTTCGAGGACTATGTATCGAACCTCGAAAAGGCCAAGGTCGTGCTCGATGCCGAGCGCCGCAAGCAGATCATCGCGACGGATGCCAACAACATCGCCTTCGCCAACGGCCTTGAGCTCGTCGAGGACGAGGGCCTGCTGGAAGAAGTCTCCGGCCTCGTCGAATGGCCGCAGGTGCTGATGGGGACCTTCGAGGAAGAGTTTCTGGCGATCCCCTCGGAAATCATCCGCCTCACCATCAAGACGAACCAGAAATGCTTCGTCACCCGCAAGCCGGGCGCCGAAACGCTCTCCAACCACTTCATCCTCGTCTCCAATATCGAGGCGAAGGACGGCGGCAAGGAGATCGTGCACGGCAACGGCAAGGTCGTGCGCGCCCGCCTGTCGGACGCCAAGCACTTCTGGCTGCGCGACCAGGGCAACCTGCCCGACCTCGAAACGCTCGAAGCCTCGGCCGCGAAATTCAACCTCGATCTCGCCAAGCCGCTCGACCAGCGCATGGCCAAGCTCGACGCGCTGAACGTAACGTTCCACGCCAAGCTCGGCACACAGGGTGCGCGCGTCGAACGCATTCGCACGCTCGCCGCCGAACTCGCGCCCGTTGTCGGTGCCGATCTCGCGCTTGTCGACCGCGCCGTGGTGCTCGCCAAGGCGGACCTGCGCACGGAGGCCGTCGGCGAATTCCCGGAATTGCAGGGCATCATGGGCCGCAAATATGCCCTGCTGCAGGGCGAGGATGCCGCCGTCGCCGAAGCCATCGAAGACCATTACAAGCCGCAAGGCCCGTCCGACCGCGTTCCGGCCGGTAAAGTCGGGCTCACCGTGGCGCTTGCCGACAAGCTCGACACGCTGATCGGCTTCTGGGCCATCGACGAGAAGCCGACCGGCTCGAAGGATCCCTATGCGCTGCGCCGTGCAGCGTTGGGTGTCATTCGAATGCTGCTCGAGAAGAACGTCCGCCTGCCGCTCGCTTCGGTGGCGAAGGACCCGGATCTCATTACCTTCTTCCATGACCGCCTCAAGGTCTATCTGCGCGACATGGGCGCGCGTCATGATCTCATCGACGCCGTGCTGACGCCCGAGGCCGACGATCTGCTGATGGTCGCCCGGCGCGTCGAGGCGCTGACGGCCTTCATCACCTCGGAAGAGGGGCAGAACCTGCTCGCCGGCACCAAGCGGGCCACGCAGCTTCTCGCCGCGGAGGAGAAGAAGGGCACCGTCGTCGATGGCGCGGTTTCGCCCGCCCTTCTGCTGCTCGATGCGGAGAAGGCTCTGTACGCCGCCGTGGAAAGCGCCTCGAAGGATGCAGCCGCCGCCGTCGCCAAGGAAGACTTCCGCTCCGCCATGGAGGCACTCTCGACGCTGCGCGGCCCGGTCGACCAGTTCTTCACCGACGTGCTCGTCAATGACGAGGACCCGGCGATCCGCGCCAACCGTCTCGCGCTTCTGGCCGCCATCCGTTCGGCGACCGGTACGGTTGCCGATTTCTCCAAGATCACGGGGTAAGGGACGGGCGCTGATGGCCGGGAAAATCCTCATCAGCGCCTGCCTTGCCGGTCTGCCGGTCCGTTACAACGGCTCGGCCAAGCCGCTGATCCATGATGCCGTCGAGCGCTGGAAGGCGGAGGGGCGGCTGGTGACGCTCTGCCCGGAGCTCGCAGGCGGCTTCCAGGTGCCGCGTCCGCCGGCGGAAATCGAAAACGGTCTCAACGGCGACGACGTGCTCGACGGGCGCGCGCGGGTGCTGGAAATTTCCGGTGGGGATGTCTCGGCCGCCTATATCGACGGCGCGCGCATCGCGCTCGATGTGGCGCGTGAGAACGGTTGCCGCCATGCGCTGCTCATCGATGGCAGCCCGTCCTGCGGGTCCGGTTTCGTTTACGACGGCTCGTTTTCCGGCCGGAAGCATGCGGGGCAGGGGGTGACGGCGGCGTTTCTGCGCCGCAACGGCATCGCAGTCTATTCCGATCGTGAGGTCGACCAACTCGTGGAGGCTATCGGCTGACACGAATACGCCCCTGCTTGAGGTCAGGGGCGTATCGTCCGCTTGCGCGGAATCCTGTCAGTCTGGAGGGACCGAGAGGCAGGGTCCCGCCAATATGGGGTCAGTTGACGCGTAATTCAAATCCTGACGGATCAAACTCCTGTGAAGAGGCGATCGCCGCCGTCTTCGCATCGCGTGCGGCGTCGCTGTCGAGCGCGCTTGTCTTGGCGGTGGCATCCACCGCGATCGTGGTGTCTTCCACCGGTGCTGCGGCATCGGCCGCCTGCACGGTCTCGGCCGGTGCCTTGCTGACGAACAGCACCGGCGATCCGCCCATCCAGGCCTCGGTGCGGTAGATCTTGCGCTCGCCGTTGGCTTCGCGGATCTCGACCTTCTGCGTGCCGGGGTCGATGGCGTCGACGTGATAGGTGCTTGCCTCGCGCTTCGGCTTCAGGGCCGGGCAATCGTCGCAGCTGACGGTCTCGATGCTTCCGGCCGTCGTCGTGCTGCTGACGGGCTCGAACGAACCGGCAAAAGCAGGGGCGGCGGCAAGCAGCACGGCAAAGATCAGCAGGGTGCGCATCGAAGGGTCTCCCTCATGGTTGAGAGGACAATAGCGCCCGCCGGTTACGGTCTCGTCAGGAGAAATGGTAAACTTTGAACTACCGGGCGTTTTGCGCCCGGCCGCATCAGGCCTGTTCGCGGGCGACGGCGCGCCAGCCGATGTCGCGCCGGCAGAAGCCGTTGTCCCATTCGACCTTGTCGAGCGCCTGGTAGGCCGCAGCCTGGGCTTCGGCAACCGTCGGTGCCACGGCCGTGACATTGAGCACGCGCCCGCCGGTCGCGACCAGCTGTCCATCCTTCAGTGCTGTGCCGGCATGAAACACCTTGGTGGCGGCATCATCGGCGGGAATGGACCGGATCGACGTGTTCTTCTCGTAGCCGGCCGGATAACCCTTGGAGGCCATGACGACCGTGAGCGCCGGGGCGTCGCGCCACTCGGCGGAAACCTTGTCCAACCGGCCGATTGCGGCGGCATGCAGGATCGGCAGGAGATCGCTTTCGAGGCGCATCATCAGCACCTGGCATTCCGGGTCACCGAACCGCACATTGTATTCGATGAGTTCCGGACCCTTGGCGGTGATCATCAGGCCGGCGAAGAGCACACCCTGGAAGGGATGGCCATCAGCCGCCATGCCGCGGATCGTCGGCTCGATGATCTCCTTCATCGTGCGCTCGACCATCTCGGCCGTCATGACGGGGGCAGGCGAATAGGCGCCCATGCCGCCGGTGTTCGGGCCGGTATCGCCGTCGCCGACGCGCTTATGGTCCTGTGCCGAGGCGAGCGGCAGCGCGTTCACGCCGTCGCAGAGGCAGAAGAAGCTCGCTTCCTCGCCATCGAGGAAGGCCTCGACCACGACTTCCGCCCCGGCCGCGCCGAAAGCGCCGTCGAAGCAGTCGTCGACGGCGGCCAGCGCCTCGTCGAGCGTCATCGCCACGGTCACACCCTTGCCGGCGGCAAGCCCGTCCGCCTTGATGACGATCGGTGCACCCTCAGCCTGGATATAGGCCTTGGCGGCGGCGGCATCGGTGAAGCGCTGGTAGGCGCCGGTCGGAATGTCGTATTTGGCGCAGAGATCCTTGGTGAAGCCCTTGGAGCCCTCGAGCTGGGCGGCGGCGGCGGAGGGGCCAAACACGGCGATGCCGGCGGCACGCAGCACATCGGCAATGCCGGCAACCAGCGGCGCTTCCGGACCGACCACGACGAAGCCGACGCCGTTTTCCTTGCAGAAGGAAACGACGGCGGCGTGGTCATCGATGTCGAGCGAAACGAGTGTGGCACATTCGGCGATGCCGGGATTGCCGGGCGCCGCATAGAGCGTGTCGAGGAGCGGAGATTGCGCCAGCTTCCAGGCGAGTGCATGCTCGCGTCCGCCCGATCCGATCAACAGAACCTTCATGCCCGTACCCTCGATCCGTCCTTGGTTGTGAGGGCGGGTTAAGGGGGCAGGGCGCAAAGGTCAAGGGCTGCGGGGCGTCAGAGGGTGGCCGCGCCCTTTTCATCCACGCTGCGGCCGACGTTTTCCAGTTCGGTGTCGATCAGGTGCACGTCCTCGTACCAGCCGTCGTCTTCCACCATGGCGCTTTCGGTGGCGGCGCGCTGGAGGGCGCGAGCTTCGGTGCGCAGTCTTTCCAGCTTGACGATCTTTTCCTTGCGGGAAAGGCCGGTATCGCTGCGGATCGCGTTGAGTTTCAGTTCCATCGTGCTGACGGTCATCGGAAATCTCCTTCTTTCGTCAGCAAAACGCCGGCTGGAACGAATCGTTCCGAGTGCCCGCGCCCGAAGGGATGGTTAGCGAAACGGTAATGAAACGCGGCTATTCCTAATGAAATCGAAGGTTTCGGCGGCCCGCGGCGGGTCTGCCGGCAAAGCGAGGATTGTGTTTTGCGTATCCGTATCCCGACCGCAATGACTGCGGCCGCCCTCATTCTTGCGCCCGTTTCCGCCCTGGCTGGCGACGGCGAATATTTCTGGTCCGGTGACTGGTATCTGAAGGTCGGCGCCGCCGGGTTCGCCGCGCCGCGCTATCAGGGCGCCAAGTCCTATCTGTTCCAGGTCACACCGATGATCTCGCTCGGCAAGGCCGGCAGCACGGTGCGCTTCTCCTCTCGCAACGACAATCCGTCCTTCGCGCTCATCGACAATGGCGGCTTCCGTGCCGGTGCCACCGGCAAGCTGGTCATGCCGCGCGACGAGGACGATTCCGAGGATTTCAAGGGCCTGACGCCGGTCAAGCTCGGCGGTGAACTCGGTGCCTTCGCCGAGGCCTATCCGACCGACTGGCTGCGCGTGCGCGGCGAAGTGCGCCATGGTATTCGCAGCCATCACGCTGTCGTCGCCGATCTCTCGGCCGATGCCTTCGTCGATGTCCGCCCGGATGTGCGCATCTCCGCCGGCCCGCGCATGACGCTCGCCTCGAAGGACTATATGAACGCCTATTACGGCGTGAAGCCCGGCCAGACCGCCGAGTCCGGCCTTGCCGCCTACAATCCGAACGGCGGCGTCGAATCCATCGGTGCGGGCGCGGCGATCACCTGGCAGGTCAACGAGAAGATCGAGACCAGCGCCTTCGCCGAATACAAGCGCCTCGTCGGCCCGGCCGCGGATTCGAGCCTCGTCAAGCAGCGCGGCGACCGCGACCAGTTCCTGATCGGTCTTTCGGCGACCTATCGCTTCGATTTTACGCTGCGGTAAGACCATGCGGCCTCGTGGCGGCTTGACCCCGGTCGAGCCGCTTGCGATCTAGGCTGCATGATGAGCCAGACACCCGATTCAAGTCACCCCGATTCAGGCCGCGTCGCCGACGCCCCCTCGCAGAACTGGGTTTACCGCGTGCTGCCGCGCGGTCTCTGGCCCTATGCGCAGCTTGCCCGCTGGGACCGGCCGATCGGCTGGCAGCTGCTGATGCTGCCGTGCTTCTGGTCGGCGGCGCTGGCGGCCAATGTGGCGGCCTCCGCCGGCACATTCAGCGCCGGGCGCCTCGTCTGGCATCTCCTGCTGTTCTTCATCGGCTCGGTTGCGATGCGCGGCGCCGGCTGCACCTACAATGATCTCGTCGACCACGAGATCGACAACGCGGTGGCGCGTACGCGCTCGCGCCCGCTGCCGTCGGGCCGCGTCACGCGCGGCCAGGCAAAGATCTTCATGGTTCTGCAGGCCCTTGCCGGTCTCGTGGTGCTGCTGCAGTTCAACACCTTCTCGATGGTGCTCGGCGTTGCCTCGCTCGCCATCGTCGCGATCTATCCCTTCGCCAAGCGCTTTACCGACTGGCCGCAATTCTTCCTCGGCATGGCTTTTTCCTGGGGCGCACTGATGGGCTGGGCAACGGAGTTCGGCACGCTCGCCGCCGCCCCCGTCGCGCTCTATATCGCCGCCATCGCCTGGACGATCGGCTATGACACGATCTACGCCCATCAGGACAAGGAGGACGATGCGCTGATCGGCGTGCGCTCGACCGCGCGCCTGTTCGGCGAGAAGACCGCGCAATGGCTGATGGGTCTCTACGGCCTGACGGTCGCGATGATCGCCGTCGCGTTCTGGCTGGCCGGCGTGGGGCTTGTCGCGTGGCTTGGCCTTGCCGTCGTGGCACTGCTTCTCGCGCGCCAGATCGGCTCGCTGGAAATCGACGACCCCGAACAGTGCCTGGCGCTGTTCAAGTTCAACGGGGTCGTCGGTCTGATCCTGTTTGTCGGGCTGATCGCCGCGCTGCCCTTCGCGTAGGGCATACACAGCCGAAGCGAAATCGCTTCGGCGCCGAACAGACAATCAAGTCAATCAGGCGGTCTTCAGAACGCTTGCCGGTGCGTCGGCGTCGATCCGGCGTGCGCCGCCATATTCCGTCGTGCGGTCGAAGCCGATGCCCGAGGCGCCTGAGCGGCGGCTGGTGGCGACGACCTGGAACGCATTGAGCGCGCCACGGTGGAAGGAGAGGGCGCAGAGCGAGAGATAGAGCAGCCAGATGCGGGTCTGCGGCATGCCGACGAGGGCGGCACCCTCTTCCTTGCGGTCATAAAGGCGGCGCACCCAGTGCTCGGTCGTGTAGCCGAAATGCTCGCGCACGGCTTCCACTTCATGCACCTCGAAGCCGGCCTGTTCGAGCGCGCCGGTGGTCATGCCGATATGGTCGAGCTCGCCGCCGGGGAAGATGTATTTGATGATGAACTGCATATAGGGCGTCAGCCGTGGGAAATCTTCCGGGCGCGCCGTGTTGCGGCGGAAGCTCGCCTGGCCGAAATAGACGCCGCGCGGGCGCATGTGCTTGCGCAGGTACTTGTAGAAGTCCTGGTGGTTGGCGATGCCGACATGCTCGATCATCTCGACCTGGGCGATCTTGTCGAAGACCTGGTCGTCGGAAAGGCTGCGGCAATCGCGCAGTTCCACCTTCACGCGGTCGCCGAGGCCCATATTGGCGACCTTGGTCTTCACATGGGCGAACTGCTCTTCCGACAGCGTCGTGCCGTAGGCTTCGACACCATAATGCTGGGCGGCGTAGCACAGGAGGCCACCCCAGCCGCAGCCGGGGTCGAACAGCTTGTCGCCGGGGGCGAGCCGCAGCTTGCGGCAGATCAGGTCGAGCTTGTTCAGCTGCGCTTCGTCGAGCGACGAATCCGACGTCGGGAAATAGGCCGAGGAATAGACCATCTCCTTGTCGAGGAAGAGCTCGTAGAAGGCGTTGGAGAGATCGTAGTGGAAGCCGATCATCTCCTTGTCGTCACGGCCGCTGGTCGGTTTGACGCCGGCCGTCTTGGTGAAGCGCTTGACGAAAGATGAAACGGAATAGCTTTTCAGAAGAAGGGGCAGCGCCATCTTCAGCATGCGCACCTTGTTGACCTTGCGGTGCAGGGAGAGGAACTGCAGATGGTCGACCCGGCGCATCGCATCGACGGGGTTAGCGCCGACGATGTCGAGATCGCCCGTCGCATAGAGTTCGGCCACGCTGATCAGCGACGGCGCGCGCAAGAGGCGGCGTAGCACGTTGGCGGAAGCAATGACGAAACGGATATCGTCCTTGGCACCGGTGCCGAGCGGGATGATCGTGCCGTCCCAAAGTTCAAGGCAGATATTGACGTCGAGATGTTTCGCCAATTCTCCGATGACGGCCTTGGTTGCTTGCAGTTCCCGTTCCGTACCAAGTTCGCGCGACATAAAGAGACTTCCCGACGTTTCAAACCGGAGTGCAATGTGCTGTTTCACGGACTGTTGTCAACCGCCGCGGGCAAAATGTCGGGGAATACAGGGCGCTCGAAGCCCTGATTTACCGGTAGCGCGGCGCCCGCCCTCCGGCCGCGCTACGCTCTTCGAGGCGCCGCAGGGTTGCGGGGTGTACGGCGAGTTCAAACCCGCGGCGCGGCGGGCGGCCGCGCTCGATAAGAGCCGCATCGGCCTTGCGGACCTGGACGAGAAGGGTGGTGAAGAGCTTTGCCATCGTTATTGTGTCCTTGCGTTCTGCGCCGCGGCTTAGGCCGCTCGTGTTGAACGCTCTTTCCCACGCGGCGCGCGGCAAAAGTGTTCCGGAGGGAACAGGGCACGAAAAAAGCCGGCCGCAGGGGACGGCCGGCTTTTGGTCCATTCCCGACACGAGGCGGTCGCGCCCGGAATGGCCGAAGAGAAAGGGCGTCATCGCGACTGGAGGAAGCGCAGACGCCCCAAGGGCTCATGTTATCGGCATGCTCAACGGCGAGCGATGATCTCTCGGCCGTCGATCTTCATCTGCACGCCGAGCTTGCCCGTCGTGCGGCGCACGAGGAAGCGCGGGCGGCGATCTGCGAAATAGGAGTGGCGGCGGCGCGGCTTGGCGGGCCGGTTCGTGCCGGTCAGGTGGTCGTCGAGCGGGCGGGCGACGCCGTCGGCTTCCACCATCAGCATGGGAATACGGTAGGCGTCCGCCCAGCTGCGCCAGTCGGCGGCAATGTCGCAGAGGTCATGCGCCACGAGGAGCGGGATGCAGAGATCCGGATCGTCATGGTGCAGTTCCAGCGTCACGGTCACGTCGCCGTTGCCATGGTCGATGGCGCGGGCGGCGACACCCTTGAAGGCGCGGGCCGGCAGTGCGATGGAGAGCGGCAGGCCGCTCGACGGCAGGATCTTGCGCAGCACGGCGCCGCGTTCGTCGAGGGTGATGGTGGCATCTGTTCCCTCGCCGCGCAGCTCGAAGGTCATCGCCTGCGGGAAGCGCTTGGGATCGAGGCGGAGCGTGGTGCCGGCCCAGGCCGGCTTGGAAACGGTATTCAGCATGTCTTTCGCCCTTGTTTTCCTTGAGAGCCGGTTTCCGGTCTTCTCATCGGGACTTTTCGTCCTCTGAGGGCGAGAATAGGCGTGGCCCCTTCCTCGTCGCTTAAAAATCGCGGTTAAAAAAACTTTGCGCTTTCTGATGGTTATCAAAACCGCACGGGCTAGGGTTTAGGAGAAGTGAACATCGCCCGGGGCATTTGAACCGTTGCGGAGAAAGGCCCGGACAAGCCACGCGCGCGAAAATACGGTATAATCGGCCTGCGTATGATCCGAAGGAAGAGCGCCTCGATGCTGTCGACCTATACGAGCTACAACCTCATCGCGAACGACATGTTGAAGTCGCTGAACCGCACCGCGACGGAAACGGTCAACGCCCGTGATGCGGAATATTACAAGGAAAACATTGGCAAGGTCACCTCGGTCGACGAATTCCTTGGCGACTACCGGCTCTATTCCTACGCGGTGAAGGCCTTCGGTCTCGAGGAGATGACCTACGCCAAGGCCTTTATGAAGAAGGTGTTGGACAGCGACCTGACGGACAGCGCGAGTTTCGCAAACAGCCTGACGGACGAGCGCTACCGTAACTTCGCGGCCGCCTTCAGCTTCGCCGATTCGACCGCCTCCGCGCAGACCGAAGTGCAGCTCGACGAGACGATCGGCCTCTACACCGCGACCGCCAACAATGCCGGCGACGTCATCAAGGAAGAGACGCGCTACTACAATATCGTTATCGACAGTACGACCAATGTTGATCAGTTCCTCAACAACGACCGTCTGCGCAATTACATGTTCACGTCCTACGGCATCGACCCGGACACCTATTCGCGCGCGACGGTCCGCGGCGTGCTGACGAGCGATCTCAACGATCCCGCAAGCTATTTCAACACGCAATTCGAGCCGAAGAAGACGGCGGCCGTGGCGGCGATCCAGGCCGCATCGGACGAATTGTCGACCTTGGCGAACAACGCCACCAACGCCGCCCGCATTGCCCAGCTGAAGGCCGAGATCACCAAGCAGAATGCTGTCATCACGGGCGTCGAGAAATATCGTACGCTGGCGGAAGCCTATAATTTCAACCCTGATGGCACGGCGACGGCCGGCAGCGTTCAGGATGCCAGCCAGAAGGCGGCGACGAACGAGCTCTACACGCTTTCGAACCCGCGCGTGACCTCGGCTGCGGCGCTGCTCAACCGGGCCTATTTCGAGGAGAAGATCGGCTCCGTCACGAGCGTGAGCGAGCTTGTCAGTGATTCTCGCATGCTGAGCTACGTCAAGACGGCCTTTGGGCTCGACAAGCTCTCGGTCGTCAGTTCCACGATTTCCAACATCCTGACGAGCAGTGCCGATCCGAGCGACACGTCGAGCTATATCAATCTGTTCGGCGGAGAGGACAAGGCGGCGTATTTCGCGCTGCGCAACGCCTTCAACTTCCAGGAGGACGGCACGCTTGCGGCCGGCGATGCCGCCCAGACGGCTGCGCAGACAGCGACTGTCGGCAACGCCTATATGAACACTTACAACGACAAGGACGACGAGGCGGACGCGACCGCCGTCAAGCGCTTCAAGAGCCAGATCAGCGCGGTCAAGACGGTGGCGGACTTCGTCGGCGAGTCTTCGGTGTACGACTTCGCGTTGAAGGCCTTCGGCCTCGATCCGAAGAAGGTCTCCGCGCTGACGATCAAGAATGTGCTGAAAAGCGACCTCAACGATCCCAAGAGCTACGTGTACCAGCTCAAGGACGAACGCTATGTCGAGCTTGCCAAGGCGTTCAATTTTGATGCGAAGGGCACCATCACCGCGCCAAAGCTCGCGCAATCCGAGGCCGAGATCATCGTCACCTCGCGCGCCTATGTAGTGGAAAAATCCCGTTTCGGAACGGAGGACGACAAGACCAAGGCGCAGGACGAGGCGAAATATTACTCCGTCCAGATGCAGAAGATCGAATCCGTCGATGAGCTGCTGGCCGACAAGCGCCTCGTCAACTTCGTGCTCGAAGCCAACGATATCGACCCCAAGAGCGTCGATACCACCTTCCTGAAGAAGATTTTCGCCTCCGACCTCGACGATCCCAAGAGCTTCGTCAACCAGCAGGCCGACCGTGCCTACCGCAAGATCGTCGCCTCGTTCAATTTCAATGCCGAGGGTAAGGTCCAGCAGCCCGATGACGCGCAGATCCAGTCACGCCGCGGCATCTACGAGACGATCGACAACTATGTGCGCCAGCAGCTGGAAGAGGAGGCGGGCAACGACAATGCCGGCGTGCGCCTCGCGCTCTATTTCGAGCGCAAGGCCGGCACGATCTCCAGCGCCTACGACGTTCTCGCCGATGACGCGCTCTTCGAGGTGTTCAAAACGCTCTTCCAATTGCCGGACGAAGTGGGTAGCGCCGACATCGACGCCCAGGCCGATATGGTCAAGCGCTACCTGAAGCTCGAAGACCTGCAGGACCCGGAAAAGGTCTCGAAGATGATCGTCAAGTTCTCGGTGCTCTACGACCTCGACAACCAGGCCACCGACAATCCCGCTTTGTCGGTGCTGACCAGCTCCGGCTCCGCCGGAATCAGCGCTGACACGATGATGTCGCTCGCGCAGCTGCGCACCGGCGGTTAACGTTCAGATCGCGACGACCTTGCCGGGGTTCATGATGCCGGCCGGGTCGAAGGCATGCTTGACCCTTCGCATCAGGTCCATCTCGATCGGCGCGCGCACCGCCGCCAGCTCATCGCGCTTCAGCTGGCCGATGCCGTGTTCGGCGGAGATCGAGCCGTCGTATTTCAGGACGATGCCGTGCACGAGATGGTTCATCTCGCGCCAGCGGTCGAGGAAGGCCTCCTTGTCGGCGCCGACGGGCTGCGAGATGTTGTAGTGGATATTGCCGTCGCCCATATGGCCGAAGGAACAGATGCGCGCGCCCGGCATCGCCGCCATCACGGCCGCATCGGCCTCGGCCATGAAAGCCGGAATGGAGGAGACCGGCACGGAGACGTCGTGCTTGATCGAGCCGCCCTCCGGCTTCTGCGCCGGCGACATGCTTTCGCGCATATGCCAGAGCGCCTTGCGCTGTTCCTCGCTGGAGGCGATCACGGCATTCTCGACCGGTCCTGCCTCGATGCCTTCGGCCAGCAGCGCCTCCATCATGCGGCTCGCCGTCTCGGCGGCGTCCGACGTCGAGATATCGATCAGCACATACCAGTCATGCCGGGTGGCGAGCGGATCGCGCACGCCGGGAATGTGCCGCGTGGTGAAATCGACGCCGAGGCGCGGCATCAGCTCGAAGCCGGTCAGTGCCGCGCCGCAGCGGCTCGCGGCACGCTCGAAGAGGGCGAGCGCATCCTCGACGGATTTCAGTCCGGCAAAGGCCACCTCGTGGCCGAGCGGGCGCGGAAAGAGCTTTAGCACCGCTCCGGTGATGACGCCGAGCGAGCCCTCGGCGCCGATGAAGAGATCACGCAGGTCATAGCCGGTATTGTCTTTCTTAAGGCGGCGCAGGCCGTTCCACACCTCGCCGGTCGGCAGCACGACTTCAAGGCCGAGGCAGAGCTGGCGCATATTCCCATAGGCGAGCACCGCGGTGCCGCCGGCATTGGTGGAAAGGTTGCCGCCGATCTGGCAGGTGCCTTCCGAGCCGAGCGACAGTGGGAAGAGCCGGTCGACCTCTTCCGCCGCCTTCTGTATGTCCGCCAGCACCGCACCGCCGTCGGCGACGATGACATTGCCGACCGGATCGACATCGCGGATGCGGTTGAGGCGCGAGAGCGACAGCACGACATCCGCCATGCCCTCGCGCGGCACGCTGCCGCCCACATGGCCCGTATTGCCGCCCTGCGGCACGATGGCCGTGCCGGTTTCGGTGGCGAGCGCCAGGATCGCCGAGACCTCCTTCACCGAGCCGGGCCGCAGCACCAGCGGCGAGGTGCCATGGTAGAGCCCTCGGCTTTCGACGAGATAGGGCGCGATGTCCTTGTCTTCGACCAGCGCATGGGCCGGACCGGTGATGGCGGCGAAACGGGCGATCAGCGCGGGGGAAAGCGTTGCGGCAACCATGGTCGTCGTCTCCATATCATCCGCGCGGGGCGGCGGCCCGCTGCAAACGGTCGTTGATCGCCTCGCCGAGGCCGGTGGCGGGAATGGGTGCGAAGGCGATTGCATCCGCACCCGTGGCGTCCGCCTGTTTCATATAGCCGAAGAGATTGGCGGCGGCTTCCGCAAGGTCGCCGGACGGGCTGAGGTCGAGCACCAGGGCGGCTTGCGCCTCGCCGGGAAGCGGCGCGCCCCCGAAGCGGATCAGCACTTCGCCGGGCCGCACGTCGCTTGCATTAAGCCGCACCGGTGCATCCGGCGCATAGTGCGAGGCGAGCATCCCGGGCGCCTCGATGGTCGCGCCGGCCGTCTCGTTGCGCTGAACGGTGAGGCCGGTGACGCGTTCGATCTCGGCGGCGTCCAGTCCGCCGGGCCTCAGCAGGCGGATCGTCTCGCCCTCGACCTTGATGATTGTCGACTCGAGCCCGACCACTGCCGGCCCGCCATCGAGCACCAGTTCGAGCCTCGAGCCGAAATCGTCGGCGACATGGCGGGCGGTGGTGGGGCTGATGCGGCCGGACGTGTTGGCGCTGGGGGCGGCGAGCGGCTTGCCGAAGACGGCGAGCAGCCGGCTGGCAAATCCCTTGGGAATGCGGATGCCGACCGTATCAAGCCCGGCCCGCGCCAACGGATGGATGGCGCTCTCGGGTCGGATCGGCAGGATCAGCGTCAGTGGCCCTGGCCAGAACGCTTCGGCGATCTTGCGCGACAGCGGATCGAAAACGGCATGTCTTTCCGACATGGCAAGATCGGCCATGTGGCAGATCAGCGGGTTGAAGCGCGGCCGGCCCTTCATTTCATAGATGCGGGTGATGGCGAGCGGATTGGTGGCGTCGGCGGCAAGGCCATAGACCGTCTCGGTCGGGATGGCGACCGGCACGCCGCGACCGAGCGTTTCGGCGGCGCGCGCCAGCGCTTCCTCCGCATCCCTGCGCGTATCAACGATGTCAGCCATTTCGCCCTTCCGTCTTTGCCGCTTCCTTTACAGGGCTTTGCCGGCAAATGCCAAGAGTTCGGCGGATGGCTAAAATTCGAACGGCCGGATTAGAGGGCTCGAAAGACGGGACTGTTATGGTCACGGTGAAAAGTCCCGCAAGCAGGTCCGCATCTGAATGGCAAACAGGAAATCCTCGACCACCGACGTCGCCTTGCGCGTTGCAACGGCCATGAAGCAGATGGGCATAGACGGCCTGCCGCGCAACTACGAACTGGTCTACGAGGCCTATGCCGGCAGCAACCCGGATCTCGTACGCGACTTCATCGCGCTCGGTAAATACAAGACCCAGGCCGCGCTCGATGAACTCGGCCGCAAATACCTGCCGCACCAGCACGAGGCGAGCGTGCTGCAGCGCTCCGCGGGTGCGATCAGCAACGAGATGAGCAATTTCATGGACCTGCTCAGCCAGGAGCGCTCCTCGCTGAACGACTATGGCCGCCTGATCGGCGAGGCCTCGCAGGTGATCGGCAGCGTCGGCGGGGCGCTCGGCAGTTCGCTCGAAGCCTTGCAGCGTGCCACCGAGCTGCGTGTCACCCACACGGCGGAAATGGCGGAAAAGGTCGCCGCGCAATCGGCCACGATGGACGGCATCCAGAAGGAGATGGCGGAATTCGAGGCGATGAAGTTCGTCGATCCGCCGACCAAGCTCGGCAATCGGCGCGCCTTCAACAAGGCGCTCGCCCGAGTCTATTCGAACCCCAATCTGCCGATGCTCTGCGGCGTCGTGGTGGCGGAGGTGGATGCCGAACGCCGCTTCTCACCGGCCCAGATCGAGGCTCTGTCCGATCATCTCGTGACCTTCTACGGCGGCCTCATCCGCCAGGCCTTCCCGACGAACGACCTTGCCGTACGCTTCGATGGCTTGCGCTTCGGCTTCCTATTCAACACGGCTGATGAAGGGGAGGTGGAGCGGCTGATCGACCTCCTGCGCGCCGCCTTCCAGACGGTGGCGCTGCGCGACCCGCGCACCAACCGCAATCTCGGCCATCTCACGCTGTCGGCCGGGGTCTGCATGTCGGATCGCGCCGACAGTGCGCTGGACCTCTCCTCGGCCTGCGAGCGGGCGCTTCTGGAGGCGAAGGCCTCCGGCGGCGACCAGATCGTCATCTACGGCCGCGGCGACGAGGTGCCGGCGGGCAAGGAATGGATGCTGTATCGGGCGTGAGAAAGCGATCTCGGAAACCCGCACGGTTCGTGTCGGGCGCGTTATAAGTCCGGCTTGGGAATGGCCATCAAGGGCCGCGTATCAACACGATTAAACTCGAGTTCCCCGAAGTCGCCCGCGATTGTCTCATAGAGTATGACATCAATGAGCGCACCGTCTTTGTCATTCGAGAGTTGGGAGGCGGCCAATGTCACGCTCCCAGCCGTGAGCGTGGCGCTTCTGATGGTGTGCGCGTTGTCTACTATGCAATCGACCACTTGCACGGCATCCAAATAGTCATCGGGCCAGTCAGGCTCGAACTTTTTTATCCAAAGCCTTTCAAGTTCGACCAGATATCTGGGATTTGCCGTCCACATGCCGTTCGACGTCTCGTGCTTTCGAAATCTGATGGCGATCTGTCGACAGACTAAAGCGCCTGAATGATCTTGCGCAGCGCCTCGTTGCGGGCGCCGAGCATCAGCACGTTCTTCATGGCGAGCTTGGGATCATCCGTGCGGAAGATAACGCCGTTGCCGCGCACCTTGCGGTCGATCGCGAGACGACCTTCATGGTCCGTCGGCGTGATGGCCACGGCGAAGTACATGCGGCCGTGCTTTTTCGAAATGCCGGCGAAGAACTGCTCTTCCTCGCCGATCTCGGCAAAGAAATTGGCCATGTAGAAGGCCCATTGCACATTCTGGAAATCCGCGAAACTCGAATTGGCCACGGTGATATGGCAATAGCCGAGATGCGGTGTCTCTGCGAGCGTGCGGTGGAAGATCAGCTTCGGAAAATGGATGGAGCGGTGAAAACCGTTGATGCGGTCATGGGTGACGGTGCCGGCGCGTTCCAGCTTGCGGCCCGTGCGTTCGGCCACCTCGGCATAGGAGAGATAGCGTTTCTCGCTTGGGCTCCAGTTGTCGGGCGTGCGGTCGATGCGGCCGGTGCGCAGGAATTCCGTGTGCACGGCGGATTTCGGCGGGTTCGCGCGCTTATAGGCCACGGCATCGTAATAGCGAAACTTCGTCTGCTGTTGCTGCACGCCGCGCACTCCCTGTTCGCGCGGCGCTTTGCGCGCACGCCCTGATGGCGAAAGTTTATGGAAACGCCGTTAAGCATTCCTTGCGGTTTACCCCCTCAAACCTTGCAGGGCGATTTTCATGGTCGCAATATGACAAGGTGCCGCTTTACGCGCCGCCTTGCCTGTTCTCGCGCCAATACGCGTGATTAAAAGGCATATTATATTGATATATATCGATAAATATTGCAGTGGAGGCAAGCCGCCTTCATTTCTCGTCTGTCGTCAAATCATGAAGACGCGTCGTTTTTTGACATGTCGAGCCATGATTCTTGCGGTTAGATAAAGACACTCAAGGTGTCGCCTTCTAGGGAGGGCGGAGAATTGGGAAGCCGGTTGAAATCCGGCGCTGCCCCCGCAACGGTGTTGGAGAAAAAGCGGCAAAAAGCCACTGGACGGAAGTCTGGGAAGGCGCCGCATCGGTCGCAGGCTTCGTCCTGCATGACCACTCCTCAGCCCGGAAACCAGCCTGGAGAAAAGATCGTGACTGGCTGCGGCGGGCGGCCGGGAAGCGTGCACGCCGGGCGTTTTCACGCCCGGATGCCGTCTCCTCCGTGCGCCTCATCCCTAACTGGACTTATGAGGATTGCCATGGATATCCGCAGCGACGTGCTCCGCAAGCTCAAGAACCGGCGTGAAGGCCACAGCCTCGAACAGGCCTTCTACATCGACCCCGACCTTTATAAGCTCGACATGGAGACGATCTGGTATCGCGACTGGCTGTTCATCGGCCATGACTGCGAAATCCCGAAGGCCGGCAATTATTTCACCGTTCAGGTCGGCGATTATCCGGTCGTTATCACCCGTGACCGCTCGGGCGCGGTCCGCGCGCTGCACAATTCCTGCCGCCACCGCGGCTCGCGCGTCTGCACCCAGCACAAGGGCACCTCGGCCAAGCTCGTCTGTCCCTATCACCAGTGGACCTACGAACTGGACGGCTCGCTGCTCTTCGCCCGCCACATGGCGGAGGATTTCGACAGGACGCAGCACAGCCTGAAGCCGATCCATTGCGAAACCCTCGGCGGCTACATCTTCATCTGCCTTGCCGATGACGCACCGGATTTCTCCGCCTTCCGCGCCACCGCCGAACCCTATCTTGCCCGCCACCGTCTCGGCGAAACCAAGGTCGCCTTCGAAAGCACGATCATCGAGAAGGGCAACTGGAAGCTCGTCTGGGAAAACAACCGCGAGTGCTATCACTGCGCCGCCAACCATCCCGAACTCTGCCGCACCTATCCGGAGGCGCCTACCGCCACGGGTGTGCAGGGCGCCAAGGATGATCCTGTCATCGCCGCGCATTGGGCGAAATGCGAGGCCGCCGGCCTGCCGAGCGAGTTCCGCATGTCGCCGACCGGCCAGTTCCGTGCCGCCCGCATGCCGCTCATCCAGGATGCCGAAAGCTACACCATGTCCGGCGCGCGCGCCGTCCAGCGCCCGCTGTCGAATGATGTACTGGAAAGCGGCATCGGCACGCTGCTGCTCTTCCATTATCCGACGACCTGGAACCATGTGCTGGCCGACCACGCCATCACCTTCCGCGTTCTGCCGCTCGGCCCGGAACTGACGCAGGTCACGACCAAGTGGCTGGTCAACAAGGATGCCGTCGAGGGCGTCGATTACCGGCTCGACGAGCTCACTCATGTCTGGACCGAGACCAACGATCAGGATCGCCAGATCGTCGAGGAAAACGCCTTCGGCATCCGCTCGCCGGCCTACCAGCCCGGCCCCTATTCGCCGGAGGACGAGGGTGGTGTCATGCAGTTCGTCGAATGGTATTCGAACTTCATGATCGATCGGCTGGACAACAAGAAACCGATGTCGCGGGTGGCCTGACATGACGATTGCGAGCCAATTCCGTCACTTCGACGAACTTCACCCCTGGCACGATCGCCACAACCTGCTCGAATGCATCGCCGCCACCGTGGAAACGGCCGACGTGATGACCTTCACCTTCCGTTCCGATGAGAAGAACTGGTTCCGCTATCTGCCGGGCCAGTTCGTCACACTGGAACTGCCGGTGTCGGAAGACGAGCCGGTGATGCGCACCTATACGCTCTCCTCGACACCCTCGCGGCCGTTCTCCGTCGCCGTGACGGTTAAGGCGCAGAAGAACTCTATCGGAACGCGCTGGATGTTCGATCATCTGCGCCCTGGCATGACGCTGAGGGCCTTCGGCCCGCTCGGCGATTTCTCCTTCGTGCGCTATCCGGCGGAAAAGTACCTGTTCATCTCGGCGGGCTCCGGTGTGACGCCGATGATGTCGATGACGCGTTGGATGGCGGATTGCGCGCCGCAATCCAACGTCGCCTTCGTCTCTTGCGCCCGCAAGCCCGAGGACCTGCTGTTCAAGCCGGAACTCGAATGTCTCGCCGCCCAGATGCCGAACCTCGCGCTCGGCTTCGTCGTGGAAGGCCACAATCCGCGTGACGGGTGGCACGGCCTGCGCGGCCGTATCGATGCCGCCCGCCTCTCGCTGCTCGCGCCCGATTTCCGCGAGCGCACCGTATTCTGCTGCGGCCCCGAACCGTTCATGCGCGGGGTCAAGGACATGCTGAAGGTCTGCGGCTTCGACATGAACCGCTACCACGAGGAAAGCTTCCAGCCCGCCAATGCGCCCGCTCCGGAGGCGATCGCCATCCGCGCCGGTGCGGGCGAGCAGGCGGTCGACGCTAACGCCGTCTCAACCGTCACCTTCACCATGGCCGGGAAGGACGCCCAATGCCCCCCCGGCCAGACGATCCTGCAGACCGCCCGCGCCGCCGGCGTGCGCATCGGCGCCGCCTGCGAGGGCGGCCTCTGCGGCACATGCCGCGTCATGAAGGTCTCGGGAGAGGTGGAGATGCACCACAATGGCGGCATTCTCGACGACGAAATCGAGGAAGGCTACATCCTCGCCTGCTGCTCGCGGCCCATCGGCGACGTGCAGATCGAGGCGTGAAGGATGCGCCGGTGCAGCCACGCTGCGCCGGCGGTAATGGCGCTCAGAAATCCTGATAGTTCAGCGGCGTCACCTCGACCATGCGGCGTCCGAGCGTGGTGCTGGCCGTTCCGTGTGCCATGATGCCGGCCCGCACTTCGGCGGTGACGGTAAGGGGGAACGAGGACGCCGTGCTCGCGGCGAGCGTGACGGCACCTGCCGTCTGCGCGCCGGTGCCGGCGGCGGCTTCGGCTTTCACGGTTGCCTGGAAGGAGCCGCCGGTCGGAATGGAGGCCGTAAGCATCGTGTCGAGCGGCTCTTGCGGCTTTTCCGGCAAAAGGCTGCCAAAGGCCCAGGTCTTGGCGAGGTCCGTCTTACTCATCGGCGCGACATTGACGTCAATGTCGTTTTCCGCCCCCTTCACGCGGTAGGGGCAGCGGCGCTTGGAGCAATTGACGCCGGCGGAAAACTGCCAGAGCGCGTAATTGTCCCAGTTGCCCATCGGGAACGCGCCCTCGATGCCTGGCTTGTAGCGGGCGTACCAGAGCGGCAGGCGCGAGAGGATGCGGTACTTATCGCGGTTGAGCGCGATGGTGCGGGCGGTGGAATGGTTCGTGTAAAGCACCGGATAACGCCCGGTGCGCGTCTTGATATGGCCGGCGAAGATCTGGGCATCCTCGAGCGACATGTAATTGTCGGGATCGATGCCCTCGATATCGAGCACCATCATCTCGTCGTCCTGCGGATTGGCATAGTCGAGGAAATGGTTGGCCTGGTCGATCGGATTGCCGGGGCGGGCAAGATGATAGGCACCCCAGAGCAGGCCCTTGGCGCGCGCCAGGAGGCGGCGCGTTTCGTAGAGCTCGCGGCTGACGGCGTATTTGCGCCACATGGTCTTGCAGTGGGCGACGGTGTCGCCGCTGTGCTCGCCCTTGCAGCTATAGCTTTCCGGCAGGCCGTCGGAGGCCTTGGAGATGAAGCCAGCGATGCGCGTGTCGGAGAGCATTTCCGACCAGTCGATCTCGTTCAGCTCATAGGCATCGATGACGATGGCGTTGTTCGTTTTCTTCCACGGTTCGACGGTGGCCGCCCCGGCGGAAAGGGGCAGGGCCGCTGAAAAGAGGAGGGCGGCGAGGCCGGAAAGATACTTCTGATGCAATGGACGCTCCTGTTCGATCCCCGGTCCTCCGCGAACGGACATGGTGCGTGGATATGGTTAATGCTCCGCTAACACAGTTTTTTCTGCCGGTCGGAACAAACAATCGTAAGCTACGTTCTTATGCGAAACTGCCGCATCTTCTTCCAAGAGGCGGCGCTTTTGGGAGAGCAGTCATGAAATTTTCAGGAAAATGTTTTGCCGTCGCGATGTCGGCGCTCTTTGCCTTCACGCCGGTCGTTCCGGCTGGCGCGATGCCCTTCGCACCCGCTAAGATGCAGGCAACGGGTGGAGAGGGTAACGTCCAGCTCGTCCGCAACAATGAATGGCGCGAAGGCTGGGATGGCCCGCGTGTTTGGCGTGAGCGCCGTGGTGAGCGCGGTAATCGCCATTGGCGCGCCGATCGGCGTGAGCGCCACTGGCGCGGTGACCGCGGCTATCGCCACGGCTGGTATCGCGGTCATCGCGGCTACCGCTATGCCCGACCGGGTTATCGCCACCACAATGGCTACTGGTTCCCGCTGGCTGCCTTCGGCGCCGGTGCCATCATCGGCGGTGCCATTGCCAACGATCGCGGTTATGTCGGTGGAGGTTCGCATGTGAACTGGTGCGCTAATCGCTATCGTTCGTATCGCGCCTACGACAACACCTATCAGCCCTATGGCGGGCCGCGCCGGCAGTGCGTGTCGCCCTATAGGTGATCTCTAACAAGAGCGTGCCGGATGGTCCCCCGGCACACAAAACAGGCCACCCGGTCCGCCAACCCGGTGGCCTGTTTTCGTATGCGACGGCTGCGGCAAGATTGACGTTTACGTAAAAATCAATAATCTGCCTGGCAGACACAGGGCCACCGGGTCGAGTCCCGAAGGGCGGTCGCAGGAGGATAATGATGTACAAGGCGCCGGTCGAGGAGATTGCCTTCACGCTGAAACATGTCGCGGGGCTTGCGCCCGCGCTGGAGGACGGCCGTCTCGGCGACCTCACGGACGACCTCGTCGAGGCCATCCTGTCCGAAGCCGGACGTTTCGCCACCGAGGAGGTCGCCCCGCTCGCCGAGATCGGCGACAAGCAGGGCGCCCGCTTCATCGATGGCGTGGTGAAAATGCCGGACGGCTGGCCCGCGCTTTACAAGGCCTGGGCAGAAGGCGGCTGGAACTCGCTGACCGCAGCACCGGATTTCGGCGGGCAGGGGCTTCCCCATATGCTGCATGTCGCAGCACTCGAAATGTGGAACAGCGGCTCGATGGCCTTCGCGATCGGCCCGACGCTTACAATCGGCGCCATTGAGGCGCTGACCACGCACGGTTCCGATCATCTCAAGACGACCTATCTGCCCAAAATGGTCTCCGGCGAATGGATGGGCTCGATGAACCTCACCGAGCCGCATGCCGGCTCGGATCTCGGCGTGATGAAGACACGTGCCGAGCGCCGCGACGACGGCACGTATCGCCTGTTCGGCCAGAAGATCTTCATCACCTATGGCGAGCATGATTTTACAAACAATATCGTGCATCTCGTGCTCGCCCGCCTGCCGGATGCGCCGGCCGGCACGCGCGGCATCTCGCTGTTCCTCGTGCCGAAATTCCTCGTCAATGCGGACGGCTCGCTTGGCCCGCGCAACGATGTGCATTGCCATTCCATCGAGCACAAGCTTGGCATCCACGGTTCCCCGACCTGTACGATGATCTACGGCGACGGCCGCTTTGGCGACGAACCGGGCGCCATCGGCTGGCTGGTCGGCGAGGAAAATCGCGGCCTCGCCTGCATGTTCACCATGATGAACAATGCCCGCCTTGCTGTCGGCATGCAGGGCGTGGCGATTGCCGAGGCAGCCATGCAGAAGGCAATTGCCTATGCGAAAGAGCGCACGCAGGGCAAGGCGCCGGGCTGGCAGGGTTCCGGCATGAGCCCGATCATCGAGCACCCGGATGTCGCCCGCATGCTGCTGACCATGAGGGTGCTGACCCAGGGCGCGCGCGCCATCACCTATGCCTGCGCGCATGCCATCGACATGGCGCATGGCGACGACGCAAAACATTGGGCCGAGCGCGCCAGCCTGCTCACCCCCATTGCGAAAAGCTTCGCCACCGATGCCGGCGTCGATGTTTCCTCGCTTGGCGTTCAGGTGCACGGCGGTATGGGCTTCATCGAAGAAACCGGTGCGGCGCGTCTGTATCGCGACGCCCGCATCGCCCCCATCTACGAGGGCACCAACGGCATCCAGGCGATCGACCTCGTGACGCGCAAGCTGCCGCAGTCGGATGGCAACCATATCAGGGGCTTCATCGCGGAACTGCGCGATATCGCCGCCAAGGCGCGTGCGGCCAACACTCCGGAACTCGGCGAAACCGGCGCGCGCCTCGAAGCCAGCATCGCCGATCTCGAATCCGCCACCGACTGGCTCCTCGCTACGCTGGCCGAGGGAAAGCAGGCGGAGGCCCTTGCGGGTGCCACGCCCTACCAGCGTCTTTTCGGTCTCGTCCTGACCGGCGCCTATCTCGCCAAAGGCGCGCTGGCCGATGGCGGCGACGGCCGCAACGGCGAACGCGCAGCACTCTGCCGCTTTTCCGCGGAAAACATCATCGGCGAGACTGCGGCGCTGAAGGATCGCGTCATCAACGGTGCCGCAAGCCTTGCGGCGGCCCGCGCGGCTCTCGGCTGAGGAGAAGAGCATGACCGACCATATCCTGATAGAGCGCCGGGAAAGCGCCCCCGGCGTGCAGGTGATCCGCCTCAACCGCGTGGAGAAGAAGAACGCCCTCACGCGCGCCATGTATCAGGCGATGACGGATGCGCTGCGGGCGGGCGATGCGGACGAGAGCGTGCGCGCCACCGTCTTCCTTGGCTCCGAAGGCTGCTTTTCTGCCGGCAACGACCTCAACGACTTCATGGCATTCGCCATGGGCGGCACGATGGGCCGCGAGGTGATCGATTTCCTGCATGCGCTCGCTGCCCACACCAAGCCGCTCGTTTCTGGCGTTGATGGCTTGGCGATCGGCATCGGCACGACAATCCATTTGCACTGCGACCTGACCTATGCCTCGATCCGTACGGAATTTCGCACACCCTTTGTCGATCTGGCCCTGGTGCCCGAGGCGGCTTCCAGCCTGCTCGCCCCACGCCTGATGGGTCACCAGCGCGCCTTCGCGCTGCTCGCGGCCGGCGACGGCTTTTCCGCCATCGCCGCGCGCGATGCGGGCCTCGTCTACGCCGTCGTTGAGCCGGGCGTCGTGGAGGAGCAGACGCTCGCCGCCGCAAAGCGCCTCGCCGCCAAGCCGCCGAAGGCACTCGCTATTGCCCGCAGCCTCATCCGTGGTGATCGCGCGGACGTCGCGGCGCGCATCGACGAGGAAGCGGGATATTTCGCCGCCCAGCTGAAAAGCCCGGAGGCCCGCGCCGCCTTCGAGGCCTTCATGGCGCGGCGGTGATCCATCTTGCGATTTGTGGTCTATCAATTTTAACAGTGCCTTAAACACGTTTTCCTAGGGTGCGGCCATTCTCCGGCCTCTTTGCCGGCGGTCGCATGATGCGTCCGTTTTTCGCCTTCCCGGCATGCCGTTCAGCATCGCGCTCCCGCCGTCTTCGGCGAGTGCCTCCTAGGGAACATCGCGCCCCATGTCCAAGCGCTCCAATCTCATGACGCGCATTCTCGTCGTCGCGTCGCTCGTCGTCATCGCCGCGTTCACCGGTTTCTCCCTCTACATCGACAGCCTGCAGCGCAGCGTGCTGACGAAATCCGTCGAGGAGAGCATTGACAGCTCCGGCAAGCAGGCGGCGCAGAGCATCGCCAACTGGCTGAATGCCCGCGTCATGCTGACCGAGACGGCGGCGAACGCCGCCGGCAAGGCCGCCGATCCGGCAGGCATCACCGCCGTGTTGCAGAACGATGTGCTCGTCGGCCAGTTCATGACCACCTATGTCGGCGACGAGGCCGGCACCTTCACCATGTGGCCGCAGTCAGCCATGCCCGAAGGCTACGACCCGCGCCAGCGCCCGTGGTATCAGGATGCGGTGAAGGCGAATGGCAGCGTGCTGACAGAGCCCTATATCGATGCATCGACCAATGAGTTGATCATCAGCGCCGCCACACCCGTCAAGAAGGATGGCAAGGTGCTGGGCGTCGCCGGCAGCGATTTCTCGCTGAAGTCCCTCGTCGACATGGTCAATTCTGTCGATCTCGGCGGCCAGGGCTTTGCCTTCCTCGTCAGCAAGAACGGCCAGATTCTCGTGCATCAGGACAAGGCGCTCGTCACCAAGACGCTGGCCGATGCCTTCCCGCAGGAGACGCCCGCCATCGGCGAAGGCGTGATGCAGACGACCTATGCCGGCGCGCCGGTGCTCGTCTCCTTCGTCCCGGTCACCGGTCTGCCGTCGGTGGAATGGTATCTTGGTTTCACCATTGACCGCGGCATGGCGTTTTCTGCCATCGATCAGTTCCGCATCGCCGCGACGATCGCGACCATCCTCGCCGTCGTGCTGATGATGGGCTTCCTCGCCACCGTGCTGTCACGACTCGTCGTGCGTCCGGTCAAGGACATGACCTCGGCCATGCAGAAGCTCGCTTCGGGTGACGTGCGCACGGAAATCCCCGGCCAGGAGCGCAGGGACGAGATCGGCCAGATGGCCGCCGCCGTCGCCGTGTTCCGCGACAATGCCATCGAGCGCACCCGCCTCGAAAACGCCGCAGAAGAGGGCCGCGTGCTGTCCGAAAGCGAGCGCCGCGAGCGCGAGGCCATGAAAGCGCGCGACGCTGCCGAAATCCAGCATGCGGTCGACGCGCTCGCCGATGGTCTCGGCCGCCTTGCCGAGGGCGATCTCGCCCATCGCATCGAAAAACCCTTCGCCGGCCATCTCGACCGCCTGCGCGACGACTTCAATCACTCCGTCACCAAGCTGCACACGGCGATGACGACGGTCGGCCAGAACGCCCGCGCCATCGATGCCGGCGCGACCGAAATCCGCTCGGCCGCCGACGATCTCGCCCGCCGCACCGAGCAACAGGCCGCCTCGGTGGAAGAAACCGCCGCCGCACTGGAAGAGATCACGACGACCGTCAAGGACTCGACCCGCCGGGCCGAGGAAGTCGGCTCGCTCGTCTCGCGCACCCGCGCCGGTGCCGAGAGGTCGGGTGAGGTCGTGCGCCGCGCCGTCTCGGCGATGCAGGGCATCGAAAAGTCCTCGCACGAGATCTCCAACATCATCGGCGTGATTGACGACATCGCCTTCCAGACGAACCTACTGGCGCTGAATGCCGGCGTCGAGGCGGCGCGTGCCGGTGAAGCCGGCAAGGGCTTTGCGGTTGTCGCACAGGAAGTCCGTGAACTCGCCCAGCGTTCGGCCAATGCGGCCAAGGAGATCAAGGCGCTGATCACCACGTCAGGCGAACAGGTCCGCTCCGGCGTGTCGCTGGTCGACGAGACCGGTGCGGCGCTGGAAGCCATCGTGCGCGAAGTGCAGGAGATCAACGGCCACGTGAACGCCATCGTGCTTGCCGCCCGCGAGCAGTCGACCGGCCTTCAGGAGATCAACACGGCCGTCAATACCATGGACCAGGGCACCCAGCAGAACGCCGCGATGGTGGAAGAACAGACCGCCGCCAGCCACGGCCTCGCGTCGGAAGCCGCAGCCCTCAATGCGCTGCTCGCCCAGTTCCGCCTCGGGCAGGGGGGAGCAACCTACGCCGTCAACCCGGCGCGCCGCGCAGCCTGATTGGCAGCTTCAGCTGAAGAAAAGGCCCGGGGTCGCTCCCGGGCCTTTTTGTTTTGGCATTCTCGGTTGCAGCCTGACCGGATATAGCTTGGTTGCACATTGCACAGACGAGGATGCGAAGAATGGTTGAATTGAGCGGGCGAACGGTCGTCATCACGGGCGCCGGCCGTGGGTTGGGTGCGGCGCTTGCCACGTCGTTGGCCGAGGCAGGATGCACGATCGTCCTGTGCGGCCGTACCCTTGCCGCACTTGAAAAGGTGGCGGACGGGATTGCGGAAGCCACAGGGCGCCGTCCCGCCTGCATCGCCGTCGATCTTGCCGAGAGCGCAAGCGTGCGGCGGGCAATCGAGGCGATCGTCGGCGCACACGAGCACATCGACCTGCTTATCAACAACGGCGCGATGTGGCTGGAGGCGCGCGATGAGCCGCATACGGCCGAGGAGGTCCTCGGTGTCATAAACTCCGCCGTCACCGGGACGTTCCTGCTGACTCAAGGCCTTCTGCCGCTGCTCCGGCGCTCCGCCAACCCGGACATCGTGACCATCGGCTCGGTCAGCGGCCTTCCGAACGGCTTGCTCGATGGCGTTTCCGTTCCCTTCTACGCCGCCAAGCGGGGCCAGACGGCGATTGCCGAGGGACTGCGGCAAATGCTGGCGGGAACGCCGGTCCGCTCGATCATCCTGCACCCGCCCGATCTGGACGACATTCAGCCGGGCGAACCGGCATGGGCCGAGGCGCCCGGCCGGGTCAAGAGTGCGCGCGCCACCAACCGGGATGTGGTGGAAGCCGTCCTGTTCGCCGTCACGCGCCCGCGCAACATCTCGCTCTCCATCGTGCTGGATGCGGATGATGGCGGGGTGTTTCCCACGCAGATACGCTGAGCCGGGTTGCGGTCGCTTACTTCTCCAACACCACCACCGCTTCCACATGTGCCGACCACAGGAACTGATCAACCGGCGTGACGAGGCGGATGCGGTAGCCGGCGGCCGTCAGAATTGCGAGGTCGCGAGCGAGGCTGATCGGGTTGCACGAGACTGCGATAACCGTCTTCACGCCGGAGCGGGCGAGCTCCTTGCACTGGTCCTCCGCACCTGCGCGGGGCGGATCGAAGACCACGGCGTCATAGACCTTGAGCTCGGAGGCCATCAGCGGGCGGCGGAACAGATCGCGCCGCTCCACCGTGACAGGCTTGAGGCCCTGCGTGTTGCGCGCGGCGAAATCCAGCGCCTTCAGCGCCTTTTCGTCACCCTCGACGGCATGTACCTTGGCCTGGCGGGCGATCCTGAGCGCGAAGGTGCCGGAACCGGCGAAGAGATCGGCGACGCGCTTGGCCTTGCCGAGCGCCGTCAGCACGATCTCGGCCATGGCATCCTCGGCGGGCTTCGTCGCCTGGGTAAAGCCGCCGGCGGGCGGCGAGACGCGCACGCCGGAAAACTCGATCTCCGGCTTCTGCGGCTCGATGACGATCTCGCCGTCGCTGGAAACGCGGTTGATGCCGGCGCGCAGCGCAAGCACGGTCTCGGTGACGGCGCGGCGCTGTTTATCGCCGACCTTCTTGACGCCTTCGAAGGCGAGGTCGAGGCCACCGAGTGTTTCCAGCACCGTGACGCGGAACGGTTCCGCCGAGGTGGCGATGGCCGCGGCGACGCGGCGGATCGCCTCGAGTCTTCCGATGATGCCGTCGCTGGAAATCGGACAGTGATCGATGGAGACGATGTGGTGGCTGCCGGCCTGACTGAAGCCGACCAGCATGTCCTTTTCCGTCCTGCGCAGGGTGAAGACGACGCGGCGGCGTTCGCCGGGCCGGGCGATGACGAGCGGCGCGACCTCGGCCGTAAGACCCTTGGATTTCAGCGCCTGGACGACGAGGTTGCGCTTGAAGTCATGATAGAGCGCATCGCTGGCATGCTGCAGCGTGCAGCCGCCGCAGGTGCCGTTCTTGCCGTCGGGGCCGAAGTGCACGCAGGGCGGCGTTACCCGCTCGGGCGAGGCCTCGGACATCGACATGACCGTGCCGTGGTTCTTCACGCGCGCCACGGCGACGACTTCGCCGGGCAGCGTGAAGGGCACGTAGACCGGACCGCCGGTCGTTTCCGCAATGCCGTCGCCGCCACTGCCGAGCCGCGCGATGGTGAGGGTTTCCGTCGTCATGGCTTGCGACCTCCGAGCAGGAACTCGACATTGCCGTCACCACCGGCAATCGGCGAGGGGATGAGGCCGAGGCTCTGCCAGCCCATGTCTTCCACAAGCCAGCGTTCGAGCTCCGCGGCGACGGCCGGCGCGCTCTCCGGATCCTTCAGCAGGCCGGCCTTGCTGATCGCCTCGCGGCCCGCCTCGAATTGCGGCTTGACGAGCAGGACGCAGAAGGCGCCGGGTTCAGCAAAGCCGAGCGCCGGGGGCAAGGCGAGTTTCAGCGAGATGAAGGAGACGTCGGAAACGACGACGCCGATCTCGCGATCCTCAAGATGGTCCTCGTCGAGGACGCGGGCATTCAGGCCCTCGTAATTGGTAATGCGCTCGTCTTCGCGAAGCCGGGGATGCAACTGGTCATGGCCGACATCGACGGCGATGACGTGGTTTGCGCCGCGCTCCAGCAGCACATCGGTAAAACCGCCGGTGGAGGCGCCGATATCCAGACAGTCGAGCCCGGCGGGGTCGAGGCCGAATTCATCGAGTGCGGCCTTCAGCTTCAGCGCGGCGCGTGACACATAGGCCTGGGCGGGGTCGTCGATCTCGATCTTCACATTGGCGGGAAAGGTCGAGCTCGGCTTGGTAACGGTGCGGCCGTTGACGCGCACGGTGCCGCGCGAAATGGCGTCGCGCGCGCGGGAGCGGCTGGCAACGAGGCCGGCATTCAGCAGGAGCTGGTCGAGGCGGATGGTTTCGATAGGTCGGGACATCGCCTCTCATGACGCCTCATGGGGCGGGTGGCAAGCCCCGTCGCCGTCAAACCTCCTCATATGGTCTCTGCCGGAATGGCGAGCCCCCAAAGAAACACTATGTCATATTCATTCTTTCTTAAATTATGACAATCACCGTTCGTTAAGGATAACCGGGATGTGACCGGCATTTGGCTCCATGTGCGGACGGAGCGCTTCCAAAGGTTTTCAGCAATGGCGACCCGTCGGGAACGGGCGCAAGGAGCATCCATGACCCTACGTCTGTCCCACCGGATCGGCCTGATGGCGCCGATTGCCGTCGCGGGCATACTTCTCATCGTCGGTATTTTCGAAGTCGAGCGGCGCACCGCTTAAGAATATGGCGCCAAGGTGGAGCGTCAGCGCAGCGCCGACGACGCCCTGCGCGAGTTGGAGATCGACTTCCTGCAGAACCGGCGCGCGGAAAAGGATTTCCTGCTGCGGCGCGACGAAAAATACATCGCCGCCCATAAGGAGATTTCGGCAAAGGCCGAAAAGTCGCTCGAAAACCTCGGAACGCTCCTCGACAATCCCGCGACCCGCGCCGATCTGCAGACGATTTCCGACGGCTACACCGCCTATCAGCGCAGCTTTGCAACGCTTGCGCAGGCCAGCATCGCGCTCGGCCTCGACCCGTCGTCGGGCCGGGAAGGGGCGATGCGCACGGCGGTGCACGCCATCGAGGAACTGTTAAAAGCTGTCGACGACAAGGGTCTTCAGGCAAGCATGCTGATGATGCGCCGCCACGAAAAGGATTTCATCATGCGCCGCGACGCGAAGTACGTCGCCAAGCACGCCGAAGAGCGCGCCGCCTTCGCCAAGACACCGGCCGAAAAGTTCGGCGGCGCGGCAAACCAGGCGACGATCCTCAAGGCGCTCGACGACTACGGCAAGGCCTTCGAGGACTATGCCGCGATCGCCGGGACGGAGGCCGCCGCCCGCCAGAGCGTGTCCGAAGCCTTTGCCGCGGTGGAACCCGTCTTTGATCAGATGTCTGCCGGTATTGCCGCCGACAAGGCTGAGGCCGAGGCGGAGAGCGTGAAGGCGCTGGAATTCGCTCATTCGGTCGCCATCGCCGCAATCCTGGCCGCGATCGCCACAATCGCTGCGACGGTTCTTTTGATTGGCCGGTCGATCTCGCGCCCCATCGTCGCCACCACGAAGGCGATGACGGTTTTGGCCGGCGGTGACACCGCCTCCGCCATTCCCTATGCCGGGCGTCGCGACGAGATCGGCGAAATGGCCGGCGCTGTGGAGGTCTTCCGCCAGGCAGCCATCGCCAATCGCCGGCTTGAAGCCGAAGCGGCGGAAAACCGGAAGCGCGCCGAGGCCGAACGCATCCACCTCCAGGAAGCGGCGGAAGCGGCCGCGCAGGCCCGCCTTCAGCAAGCGACCGCAGGCTTGGCAGGTGGTCTGCGCCGTCTCGCGTCGGGTGATCTAAGCTTCCAGCTGACGGAACCCTTTGCGCCCGATTTCGAGCAGCTGCGCCACGATCTCAACTCCGCCGTCGCCGAACTCGGTGCGACGCTCGGTGCCGTCGCGCAATCGAGCGGTTCTATCGACGATGGTTCGCGCGAGATCAGCGTCAGCGCTGACGATCTCTCCAAGCGCACGGAGCAGCAGGCCGCGTCGCTGGAGGAGACCGCCGCGGCACTCGACGAGATCACCGCCAATGTTGCCAACTCCACCAAGCGGGCCGATGAGGCACGCAGCGTGGCGGGCGAGGCCAACCGCAGCGCCCAGAAATCCGGCGAAATCGTCGCCGGTGCAATCGAGGCGATGAAGCGCATCGAGCACTCCTCCGGCCAGATTTCCAACATCATCGGCGTGATCGACGAGATCGCCTTCCAGACCAACCTGCTGGCGCTGAATGCCGGCGTTGAAGCGGCGCGCGCTGGTGACGCCGGCAAGGGCTTTGCCGTCGTCGCGCAGGAGGTGCGGGAACTGGCGCAGCGTTCGGCGCAGGCCGCCCGCGAGATCAAGGACCTAATCCGCAACTCCACGGCCGAGGTCGAGGGCGGCGTGCGGCTGGTGCAGGATACCGGCGCCTCGCTGCAGGCGATCGGCCTGCATGTCGCGACGATCAACCAGCATATGGATGCCATCGCCATTTCGGCCCGTGAACAGTCGGTCGGCCTTTCGGAGGTCAACACCGCCGTCAACCAGATGGACCAGGTGACCCAGCGCAACGCCGCAATGGTGGAAGAGACCAACGCCGCCAGTGCCTCGCTCGCCAATGGAGCGGTGCGGCTACGGGATCAGATCTCCCGCTTCGTACTCCCGAGCGTTTCCGGTGGCATGCGCGACCTGAAGGCCGTGCATCGCAAGATGGAAACGGTGGCGCGCGCACCTGTTCGGCCAGCGCCGCTCGCTTCTCACGGCAATGCCGCGCTCAAGCAGGAATGGACGGAATTCTGAGCGAAGATCTTTCGTAAATACAAACGCCCCGGTCATGCCGGGGCGTTTTGTTTGTGGTAGGGCCGGTCAGAGCCAGATGATGCGGCCGGAATAGGTTTCGATCGTTTCGAACTCGGTCATGGCGGAAATACCCTGCGGCTTCATCTCGTCGCGTGCCGCACGCACAAGGCCGGGATCGCCTGCGATATCATGCGACTTGCGGATGTCCGGTAGCTTTTTCTGCAGGATGGCGATTGCCGCGGCCTCGATGGCCGGGTCGTATTCCGGCCGCTCTTCGGCGGCCGCGATGGAGGTATGGCAAAGCGTGGCGGCAAGAGCCGCAAGCAGCGCGTATCGCATAGTGAAAATCCCTGTCCGGCTTTTCTTTTCGTTGCGGGGACACTAGCAGCCGGAGGTTTCGCAACGGCCAAGGGATGTGGTTACGCGGTTGCAAAACGGGATGGTTGAGAAAGCGTGAGGGCCGCTTTCCCGCGCTTGCCGTGCCGAGAGATTTCGGTTGTTATCGCGCCACACGCCATTGGAGATTTCCATGAAAAACGCTTTGCGCCACCTGCCGCTGCTTTTCGCGCTTTCGGCAGCACCAGCTCTCGCCAATGACACGATGGCGGAGCTGAAGACGGGCGGGCTCACCTTCGTGCGCACGCCGGAAGTGGAGATGACAAAGGAGGCGCTGTTCATCTCGCCGAGCGAAATCCGCGTCGACTATGTCTTCACCAACACCTCGGACAAGGACGTGTCCGGCCTCGTCGCCTTCCCGATGCCCGATATCGGCGGCGATCCCTATGCCAATATCGCGATCGACGATTTCGAGACGGACAACTATCTCGGCTTCACCGCCGCGCAGGATGGCAAGGCGGTAGCCGTCACCCTCCAGCAGCGCGCCTATGCCTCCGATATCGATGTGACGGAGGACCTGAAAGCGCAGAATATTCCGCTCCTGCCGATGTCCAAGGCCGCCAAGGAGGCGCTGAAGAACCTGCCGGAGGACGTCGCCGCCGACTGGATCGCCCGCGGCCTCATCTTCATCGATACCTATGACGATGACGGTACCGGCATGAAGGACTACCGCACGCCGCTCTGGTCGCTGAAGTCGGTCTATTGGTGGCGCACCACCTTCCCGGCGGGCAGGCAAGTGACGGTGCAGCACCGTTACAAGCCGAGCGTCGGCGGCACGGTCGGCATCTCCTTCCTGGAGGACGGCCAGCCGAAGGGCGAGCGCTATCAGGATTACGTCAAGCGCTACTGCATCGAGGACGCTATCGTGCGCCGCGCCCAGCAGGCCGAAAAGGACATGCAGGCAGGCAAACCCTATCTCTTCGAGGCCTGGATTTCCTACATCCTGTCAACGGGCGCCAATTGGGGCGGCCCGATCAAGGATTTTTCGCTGACCATCGACAAGGGGGCTGCGGAAAATCTCGTCAGCTTCTGCGGCGAGGGCGTCAAGAAGATCGGCCCGACGACCTTCGAGATGAAGGCCAAGGATTTCACGCCGACCAACGAGATCGATATTCTGCTGCTGAAGCCAAGCGGGGCGCAGGCGCAGTAAAAGCACGAGGGTAGGGCGGAGGCGGTCAGCCCGCCGCGCCCACACCGACGGCCTTCTGGCCGAGCGCCTTGAACACCGTCGCGACGATGCCGGCGCGGTCCAGTCCGGCCTTGGCGTACATCGCCTCGGGCTTGGCCTGTTCCATCCAGATATCGGGCAGCACCAATGGGCGCACCTTGAGCCCATGATCGAGCAGGCCTTCCATAGCGAGGAACTGCAGCACGTGGCTGCCGAAGCCGCCGACGGCGCCTTCCTCGATGGTGATCAGCACCTCGTGGTGGCGGGCAAGCTGGCGGATGAGGTCGTGATCGAGCGGTTTGGCGAAACGCGCATCGGCGACCGTCGTCGAAAGGCCTGCGGCATCGAGGTCTTCGGCGGCCAGCAGGCAATCCGCAAGGCGCGTGCCGAAGGACAAGAGCGCGACCTTCGATCCCTGCTTGACGACGCGGCCCTTGCCGATCTCCAGGATTTCACCACGGGCGGGCATGTCGACACCCACACCTTCGCCGCGCGGATAGCGGAAGGAGATCGGGCCGGCGTCATAGGCGGCTGCGGTGCGCACCATATGCTTCAGCTCCGCCTCGTCGGCGGCGGCCATCACCACGAAACCGGGAAGCGTTGCGAGATAGGTCGTGTCGAAGGAACCGGCATGGGTCGGCCCGTCGGCGCCGACGAAGCCGGCGCGGTCGATAGGAAAGCGCACGGGCAGGCCTTGGATGGCGACATCGTGCACCACCTGGTCGTAGCCGCGCTGCAGGAAGGTGGAATAGAGCGCGCAGAATGGCTTGTAGCCCTCGGCTGCAAGGCCGGCGGCGAAGGTCACGGCGTGCTGTTCGGCGATGCCCACGTCGAAGGTGCGCATGGGATAAGCGGCGGCGAGCTTGTCAATGCCGGTGCCGTTGGGCATGGCGGCCGTGACGCCGACGATCTTCTCGTCGAAACCGGCTTCCTGCACCAGCGCTTCGCCGAAGACCGAGGTGTAGCTCGGCGCATTCGGCTTGGCCTTGGCCTGCGTGCCGGTGATGACGTCGAAGGTGTTGACGCCGTGATACTTGTCGGCGGCGGCTTCGGCGGGCGGATAGCCCTTGCCCTTCTGCGTCACGACATGGATCAGCACCGGACCCTTGGAATTGTCGCGCACATTGCGCAGCACGGGCAGCAGGTGCTCAAAGGAATGGCCGTCGATCGGTCCGATGTGATAAAAGCCCATCTCCTCGAACAGCGTGCCGCCGGTCACATAGCCGCGCGCGTGCTCGACGGCGCGGGTGATTGCCCGGTCGACCTTCTTGCCGAGATAGGCCGTCAGTTTCTTGCCGAGTTCGCGGAAGCCCATATAGGTGCGACCGGAGGCGAGACGCGCCAGATAGGCGCTCATCGCGCCGGTCGGTGGCGCAATCGACATGTCGTTGTCGTTGAGAATGACGATGAGGCGTGCATCGAGCGCACCGGCGTTGTTCAGCGCCTCATAGGCCATGCCGGCCGACAGCGCGCCATCGCCGATGACGGCGATGACATTGCGGTTCGCGCCGGAGAGATCGGCGGCGACCGCCATGCCGAGGCCGGCGGAAATCGAGGTCGAGGAATGGGCCGCACCGAAGGGGTCGTATTCGCTTTCCGCGCGGCGGGTGAAGCCGGACAGGCCGTCTTCCTGGCGCAGCGTGCGAATGCGGTCGCGCCGGCCGGTCAGGATCTTGTGCGGATAACATTGATGGCCGACATCGAAGATCAGCCGGTCATCGGGCGTGTTGAAGACCTTGTGGATGGCGATGGTGAGCTCCACCACGCCAAGCCCGGCGCCGAGATGGCCGCCCGTGCGCGAGACGGCGTCGATCATTTCCGTGCGCAGCTCGCTGGCGAGCTGCGGCAGGTCGCGATCGTCCACAGCCTTCAGGTCCGCGGGAATGCGCACCTTGTCGAGCAGGGGGGTGGCTGGCGTTTGTGTCACTCTCAGGCCTCGTCTTCTCGCCCGCGTGCCGAAGCTCCCTCGCGGAACCCGGTCCGGCGTTACGGTTCGTAACCGCGCTAGTCTGTCAAATGCAGAATGCGGCGCGCGATTTCAACCGTTTCGGCAAGTCTAGAGCGTATTTCGCCGGATTGATACCACGCAATCCGACGCAGCCTCGCGTTCTCCAAGGCAAATCAGGCATTTTGCGGACGTGACGAACGGCAAAAACCGTCGATATCTACTTCTTCTTCTTGGTGCGAGAGGCCTGATTCAAGGCGACGGCGGCGCGGATCAGCGCCTTCAGCGCGTCTTCGTCGATGTCAGCCCCTTCCGGGAAATCGATGGCGCGGCGCGTATTGCCCTCGAGGCTGGAGTTGAAAAGGCCGGCGGGATCATCGAGCGACGCGCCCTTGGCGAAGGTCATCTTCACCACGGACTTGTAGGTCTCGCCGGTGCAGAGAATGCCGTCATGCTCCCAGACGGGCACGCCGCGCCACTTCCATTCCTCGGTCACGTCTGGATCGGCCTGTTTGATCAGCGCCCGCAGCCGCGCGAGCATGACGCCGCGCCAGTCGGCGAGTTCGGTTATGCGCTTGTCGATCTGCGCCGATGGGGATTCGGTTTCAGTCGTGCTCATGGTGTCATCCCGCGTCAGAGGCGTTCGCCGGGAAGTGCTGCTGCCTGCCGGATCCAGCCGGAAAGCAACGCTTCATCGAGCGCTTCGCCCTCGTGAATATGAAAATAGCGCGTTTCCGCTGTTTTCGAGGCGACCGGCGGCACCGGATGGAGTGCTGCGCCGCGAAAGAAGGTCAGCTTTATGTATTTCGCAAAACAGTGATAGCTGAGGAACCAGCCGTCGCCTTCCTTGCCATAGAAGGGCGAGTTCCATTTCACCGCCTTGGCAACACCGGGCACGGTCTTTTCGACCAGCGCATCGAGTCTTCGGCCGACATCGCTTTTCCAGCCGGGCATGGTGGCGATATAGGCCTGGACCGGCCCGTCGCCATACCCTTTCGCAATCTGCGGATTGCCGCCGGATAGCAGCACCGGTTCGTCGCTCATCCTTGTCTCCTAGCCGCGTCGCGCACGGCCAATATAGGGCAGCGCGAAGAGATAGAGACCGCTGACCAGCAAAAGGATCAGCGGAAAGAGCGCCAGAAAGCCGACCCAGAGCGGCGGCTGGCCCTGCGTCATCGCCGCGATGTTGACGAGCACGGCGAGCGTGAAGAGGATCGAAATCCAGCGGTGCCCCTGGCGGATCAGAAGGTTCCAGTTCATTGCCGCTTTTCCTTATTCCAGTCCCGCCAGAACCCGCTCGAGGTTGGTGAAATGCGCCTCCCAGCCAAAGCGGGCGCCGCCGAAGGCCTGTTTCTGTTCCGGGCGGAAGCCGGTCTGCTCCATACGCAGATGCGTGCCCGTCGCCGTCGGCGTCAGGGTGAAGCTGACCACGCTGGTGAGGTTGAAGGCCGGGTCTTCATGCGGGTGGTCCCAGCGATAGGTCAAAACCTTGCCGGGCTCGACCGTCAGCACTTCGCATTCGACGCCGCCCCAGTCGCCGCTGAGTCGGAACTTGTGGCCGGCGGCGGGCTGGAAATCATCGTTGCGCATCAGCCATTCCGAAATCAGGTGCGGCTGCGTCAGGGCACGCCAGAGCTTTTCCGGCGGATGGGCGATATCGCGCTCGACGACGACGGAGCGCACCACGGATGCGGTGGTCATTGATCCATTCTCCTCAGCAAATTTTCGAGATCGTCGAAGCGCTGCTCCCAGAACCGCGCCATCTGGCTGGTCCAGTCGACCAGCGGGGTGAGCGCGCCGAGCTGTGCGCTGTAATGCGTCTGGCGTCCCTCGTGGCGATCGCGCACGAGGCCGGCCTGCTTGAGCAGGCCGAGATGTTTGGAGACGACCGGCTGCGAAACGCCGGCCTGCGCCGTCAACGCCCCCACCGTCTTTTCCCCCTCGCGACACAGCCGCTCGAAGAGCGCGCGCCGTGTTGGGTCCGCAAGCGTGCGGAACAGCATGTCATGGGCTTCAGCCATTAGATCCATACCTCGTTGGCTATGGATTTTTATATAGCTGAATGGCTATGAATAAGTCAACGCCAAAAAAGCGAGGCGCCCCACTGGCGCCTCGCTTACATATTTTCCATTCTGTTGCGGCTATATATCAGCCGGCTGGAAGCGGGACGAATTCTTCTTCGTCGCCCGGCACGATGTCGAAGCGGCCGGTGCGCCATTCCTCCTTGGCCTGCTCGATACGCTCCTTGGAGGAGGAGACGAAATTCCACCAGATATAGCGCTTGGAGCCAAGCGCCGCGCCGCCGAAAACCATGATGTGACAGCCTTCGGGGCCGGCCTTGAGCGTAATGGCATCGCCGGCGCGGAAGACGAGCAGCTGATCTGCGGCGAAGACGTCGCCCGCCACATCCAGCGTGCCGGACAGCACATAGACCGCGCGTTCCTCCCAGTCCGCCGCCAGCGGAGCCGAAGCGCCAGGCGCCAGCATCAAATCGGTATAGAGCGTGTCCGTGGGCACGCTGACGGGCGAGGCATGGCCCTCATATTTGCCGATGATCGTGCGCCCGGCAATGCCGTCGGCCGAGAAGGCGGGAAGCTCGGCCTTCGTCGTGTGCGAAAAGACCGGCGCCATTTCCTCGTGGCTATCGGGCAGCGCAAGCCAGGTCTGCAGCCCGGAAATCGACTGCGGTCGCCCACGCAGGTTTTCCGGCGAGCGCTCCGAATGCACGATGCCGCGCCCCGCCGTCATCAGGTTGATATCGCCGGGGGCGATGACCATCTCGGTGCCGAGACTGTCACGGTGCTTGATCTCGCCGTCGAACAGATAGGTGACGGTGGAAAGCCCGATATGCGGATGCGGCTTGACGTCGATCGCCTCGCCGGCGCGCAACAGCGCCGGCCCCATGCGGTCGAAGAAGATGAACGGTCCGACCAGCCGGCGCTTGGCCGAAGGCAGCGCACGCCGCACCTCCAGCCCGCCGATATCGCTGGTGCGCGGAATGATCAGATGCTCAAGCGCATCACACGCCGCCGCATCGCCGGCCTCGGGGTCTTTTCCGGGAAAGAAGCTCATTGCGCCCTCCTGTGATTGGGTTCGTTGGGTGCATGCTAGCGGGCAGGGTGGGGTGTGGATAGGGCGGCTGATGTTGACGGTGTGGTCAATCTTTTCCGCCTCTGGCCTTTGCCGCGATCCGCGCCATATTCGCCAGAAGCAGGGAGACGATCATGACCGGACAGGAACTGGCAGCACTCTACCGTGGCTATATCGCCTGCCTCAACAGGCAGGATTGGGCCAGCCTCGGCAGCTTCGTCCACGAGGAGGCGCATTACAACGGCAAGCGCATCGGCCTTTCAGGCTATCGCACGATGCTGGAGGGCGATTTTCGCGCCATCCCGGACCTGCATTTCGCCATCGATTTCCTGGTGATCGAACCGCCACGCGTGGCAAGCCGCCTGCTGTTCGACTGCACGCCCGTCGGCGAACTCTTCGGCCTGCCGATCGACGGCCGCAGGGTGTCGTTCACCGAAAACGTCTTCTACGAATTCGAGGATGCGCGCATCTGCAATGTCTGGTCGATCATCGATAAGGCGGCGATTGCCGCGCAGCTCTGAGGCTCACGCCCCGTCCAGCGGTTCCGTGCCCTGCGGCTTGCCGGCGCGGTCGAGGCGGATTTTCTCGATGCGGTTTTCGGCGGCCGAAAGCAGGGTTTCGCAATGCTTCTTCAGGGCTTCGCCGCGCTCGTAGATCTCGATGGAACGATCGAGAGGCACGTCGCCGCGTTCCAGCGCGGCAACGATCTTTTCCAGTTCCTCGACGGCCTGTTCGAAGGAGAGGGCGGAAACATCGGGAGCAGGATTGGTCATGGTCAGCCTCTCATCAGGCGGTAGATATGGGTGGCGGCGGATTCGGCCAGGCCCGTCAGGTCGTAGCCGCCTTCCAGCAGGCTGACCACCCGGTTGTTGGCCGATTTTTCGGAAAGTTCCATCAGCTTGGCCGTCGCCCAGTCGAAATCGTCGGCGACGAGGTTGATTTGCGCCAAGGGATCGCGGTGATGCGCATCGAAGCCGGCGGAGATGATGATGATATCGGGCTTGAAATCGGCGACGCGCGGCAGGACGCGGGACCTGAATGCCTCGCGAAAATGGTCGCTGCCGTCATTGGCCGAGAGCGGCGCATTGACAATGTTGCCGGCCCCGGTCTCGGTCTTGGCGCCGGAGCCGGGATAGAGCGGCATCTGGTGCGTCGAGCAGAACAGCACGGACGGGTCGTCGTAAAAGATATCCTGCGTGCCGTTGCCGTGGTGCACGTCCCAGTCGACGATGGCGACGCGCTCGGCGCCGTAGGCTTTCTGCGCATGGCGGGCGGCGATGGCGGCGTTGTTGAAGAAACAGAAGCCCATCGCCTTGTCGCGCTCGGCATGGTGGCCGGGCGGGCGGGCGAGCACGAAGGCATTGTCCGCCTTGCCGGTAAAGACCGCATCGACAGCCGCCATCGCTGCGCCGATACCGGTCAGGGCCGCCTGGAAGCTGGCAGGACTGGCATAGGTGTCGGATTCGATCTGCTCGATGCCCTCTTCGGGCATCGCCGACATCACGGCGCGCAGATGGCTTTCCGGATGGGCGAGCAGCACGAAATCCTCGTTGGCCTGCGGTGCCTTCTCGCGCTTCAGCGGGAGAAAGCGCTCGTGTTCCAAGGCGAGATTGATCGCGCGGATGCGGTCGGACCGCTCCGGGTGGCCCTCCGGCGTGTGATGCTCGAGGAAGATCGGGTTCTCTAGGAGACACGTCGTCATGGCCGGAAGCTATCCATTGCAATTGGCGCGGTCCACGGGAAATGGGCCGGCCGCACTGTCTTTTCAACAGTCACGGTGCAAGCAGCAGTTTTCCGGCGCGGGCCGGATCGTCCTGCCGGGCAAGTGCGGCAGGGAGATCGGAGAGGGCGAAAACCGTGTCGATGGCGGAGGCGAGGTGCCCGGCGCGGATGCCGGCGAAGCTGCGTTCGAATTCGGCGGCGATCTCCGCATGCGCGGCGGAATGCACCCAGTTGCGCAGCCAGAGGAAGGAGAAGGCAACATCCTCGCGACGGGCAGTGATGAGCGCCGGATCGAGCTGCGCACCGGACAGTGCGCCATATTGCACGAAGGCGCCGCCACGGTGGAGGGTGCGGAAAAGCGCATTGCCCGCTTCGCCGCCCACGGCATCGAGGACGGCATCGAGCGGCGGGGCATTGGCGATGACGATCTCGCCGGAAAAGCCCTCGGCCAGCCGTTCGGCCGTCGCGGCGCTGCGCACGACAGCGACGGGGCGGAAACTGGCCTCGGCCAAAAGCGTGAGCAACATCCTGCCGATGGCCGACGCCGCGGCCGTTACGCCGATGCGCTGGCCCGCGGCCATGCCGAAATGCGTTTTCACGGCATCGACCAGCCGGAAGGCCGTGAGCGGATTGACATAGGCCATGGCGGCCTGATCGTCAGTGATATCGTCCGGCACGGCAAAACACCAGGCGGCCGGACGCACAAGATAGGCCTGCCAGAGCCCGCTTGCGCCGATCGGCAGCACGCGCTGGCCGGGGGCAAGATCATCAACGCCCTCGCCAAGGCGGGTGATTTCGCCGACGCCCTCGAAGCCGGGCACGAAGGGCAGGCTGGTGCGGCTGCGATAGGCGCCGGTGACGGGAATGAGGTCAGAAGGGTTGATGGCGGCGCGGCGGATGCGGATCTCCACCTCGCCGGGGCCGGGGGCGGGGCGCTCCGCCTCTTCCAGCCCGATCACTTGCCGGGGGTCGCCGAAGGCTCTAACAACGGCACAAAGCATGAAACGACCTCGGGATACGACGTGGAACAGGCGGCAGACATCACGGTCAGCGAAGTCAGGATACCGTTTCGCGATATAGACATGCACGGCCATATGCACAATGCCGCCTACTACGCCCATGCGGAAGCGGCCGTCGCCGGGCTGTGGCGTCACCGGCCGGTCGGGCCAAACGATCCCGTCTATTTCGTGCGCAAATCCGGCTGTACCTTCCACAAAGGTCTGCGGCTGGATGACATGGCCCGTTTCAAGGCTTCGGTGACGCGCATCGGCGCCACCTCGGTCAGCTTCGCCGTGGCGATCGCCTGCGATGGCGCAGCGGTGGCGGATCTGGAGATCGTCTGGGTCGCCGTCGATCCCGCAACCCGCCAGCCCGTCAACGTGCCGCAGCCGATCCGCGACTGGCTGAAATCATTCCTCGCCTGAGGCGGTGTCCACGCTGAGCCAGCCCGGCCGGCAATCCTCGAAGGAATGGTATTGCGGCGTAAAGGCCGGATCGGTGGGCTCGTCGAAGCCGCCGATCAAGAGTGCCACGACCGGCTCGTCATCGATCGCGCCGATGGAGCTGCCGCAGGCTGGACAGAAGGCGCGGCTGGAATAATCCGACGAGCGCCAGGTCGAGGGTTTTGCACCCGTGCCGGTCCATTGCACGCGGTCGGCAGGGAACTCTACCCAGGCGGCGGTTGGCACGCCGGTATGCTGCTGGCAGAAGCGGCAGGAGCAGGTATGCGGCTTTTCCGCCGGCCCCGTCGCCTCGAAACGAACGGCGCCGCACAGGCAGCCGCCGGTATAGATCTTTTGGCTCATCCTGTTCCCCCCAGCTTGCGAAACAAGGTCGCAATGCCCATGCCGCCGCCGATGCCCATCATGGCGAGCGCTTCGGTTTCCGCATCAGCCTCCCGCATCTGCGCAAAGAGCCGCGTGACGAGAATCGCACCGGACGCACCGTAGGGATGGCCGAGCGCAAGCGCACCACCCTCGCGGTTGACGATCGCGTGATCGATGCCGAGCGCATCGAGGCTGGCGAGCACCTGGGCGGCGAAGGCCTCGTTGAATTCGATATAGGGGATGTTTGTGGCGTCGAGACCCGGATTGCGCGCGACAAGCTTTTCCATCGCCGGAACGGGGCCGAGACCGAGCAGGTTGGGGTCGACACCGACCGTGACGCTGTCGACGAGTTCCAGGAGCATCGTCAGGCCACGCCGCCGGGCTTCGGCCAGCGAGGTCACCAGCACGACGGCGGCACCGTCATTGACCGGGCAGGCATTGCCCGCCGTCACGGTTCCATCCGGGCGGAAGACCGGCTTCAGCGCCGCCAGCTTTTCCAGCGAGGTGTTTTCGCGCGGGCATTCGTCCTGCGCGACGCGACCAGCTGGTGTGTCGAGCGGCACGATCTCGCCGGCAAAGCGACTGGCCTTTTGTGCGGCAACGGCGCGGCGATGGCTTTCCAGCGCAAAGGCATCCTGCCGTGCGCGGCTGATACCGGCGTGGCGCGCGACGTTTTCGGCGGCGATGCCCATGTCGGGGTCGCCGATGGCATCGGGCGCCATGCGGGCACGGCGCACGGGCTCTGGCGCGCCGTCTGATGTGAGCGGCGGACGGAAGCGCAGATGCGCACGACTGCTGCTTTCGGTGCCGCCGGCAAGATAGATGCGTCCGGCACCCGCGGTGACCAGCCGGGCGGCGAGCGCGATCGCCTCCAGCCCCGAGCCGCATTGCCGGTCGACGGTCAGTCCGGGCACGGAAACGGGAAGCGCCGCCTCCAGCGCCGCGAGCCGCGCCAGATTGCCGGCGCTGTTGGCGGCATTGCCGAGCAAGACGTCATCGACATCTTCGGCGGCAAGGCCGGTGTCCTGCAGGATGCGGCGGATCAGCGGCGCGGCAAGGCTTGCCGGCTCGATGGCTGAAAGCGTGCCGTTGACCCGGCCGATCGGCGTGCGGAAGGCGGCGGCGATAACGGGAATGCGTTCGGGATCAGCGGAGCGGTTCAAGGACATCGCTCTCCTCCGCCACCCATTGCCGCACGGTTTTCGCCTCCACCTTGCCCGAAGGGGTCGTCGGCATTTTAGCGCAGAGCCAGAGCCGGCGCGGCTGCTTGTAGCGCGGCAGCAGATCGGCCAGCGCCGTGGTGAGCGCCGCAGTCGTCAGGCCCGGTGCTGTGGGCTCGATCACCGCCACCAGTTCGCTGCCGAGATCGGCATGCTCGCGGCCGAAGACATGGGCGGCGCGCACGAAAGGCAGGCTTTGCAATGCCGCCTCGACCTCGGAAGGATAGATGTTGTTGCCGCCTGACAGGACCATGCCGCCGGCGCGTCCGAGGAGATGCAAGGTGCCGTCCGCCTCCAGGAAGCCGAGATCGCCGACGGTCGCCAGCGCGCCGAACCGCGCCAGTCCCGCACCGTCGCCGGCCCCGAGATAGCCAGTGGCGACAAGCGGGCTTCGGACGAAAACGGTGCCGGTCTCGCCTGTGGGCACGGGAGTGCTGGCCGCACCGAAAACCGAGATCGCAACACCCGGAAAGGCCTTGCCGACGGCCGTGGACGAGGCGGCATCGTCGGGCGCGGTGACGGTGATGAAGCCGAGTTCCGAGGCGCCGTAATATTCCCTCAGTGCCGCGCCGGGAAAGTGGCTGCCACAGAGCGCGTGGTCGCCCGCCGTGAGCTTCGCGCCGGCCACGGTGATGGCCGCGACATTTTCGAGCGGCGCACCCTCACAGAGCCGGCGCAGCATGGTCGGCACGAGTACGAGGCGCTGCATGGCATGCCGCCGGATCGTCTCCCGTGCTCCGTGCGCGTCAAAATGCCGGGTGGAATGGAAGGCAGCACCGGCCAGCAGGCACTCCGTCATGGCATAGAGCGCAAGCCCATGGGCGAGCGGGCCGGGGGCATAGGTGCTGGTCTGCGCCGCAATACCGAAGAACGGTGCGCCGGTGGCAAGGCTGATGCGCCAAGACCTGCGGTCGCGGATGATCGGTTTCGGATCGGCCGTCGTGCCCGAGGTGAAGACGATGAGGAAAGGCGCATCCGCCAGCCCTTCCGGCAGGGCGGGATCGGTCGCTTCCGCCTGCTCCGCGACAGTTTCGGCAGCACCTCGCCTCGGGGCGCGGACGTGGAGATTGTCGCCTTCGGCTGTGACGATGAGGTCGGGATCGATCTTGTCGAGCAGCCGCTGCCGGGTCGCTTCGGGCAGATGCGGATCGATGAGGGCGGCGCACATTCGGCCCGAGGTTGCGGCGGCGAAGGCCGCTGGGAACAGCGCGTGATTGCCGGTGACGAGTGCGATCAGCCGGTTGTCAGGGCCGATGCTGCTTTGGCCGTCCGGCGCCAGATTCGAAAAAATGGCGTGCAGGCGCCGCGCCGTGGCTGCAAGCGTACCGTAGGACAAAACCCGGCCGTCCAGATGGAAGGCCGGGTTTTGAGGATTTCGGGCGGCGTGCCGTTCGAGGGCGCCGGAAAGCGGCATCGGCTCAGGCGCGCTGCGGCAGGAGCGGGTAGCCCGACAGCACGGCGCGGCCGGCCAGCATGGCGACGAAGGCCTTCACGAGATCGCCCGGCAGGAAGACCAGCGAGGCGGCCGCCGTCTCGAAGAAGGCCTTGCCGCTCATATAGGCGAGCCAGGGCATGCCGAAGAGATAGACGACACCGATGCCGCCGATAACGGCGGCAGCGAGGAAGGAGAGGAACTGCGTGAGTTCCGGCTGCTCTTCGCGCACGAGGCGTTCGGCGACGAGGCCGCAGACGAAGGCGCCGAAGACCCAGCCGACGAGGTAACCCGCCGTCGGGCCGGCGAAGACCGCAAGGCCGCCGCGACCACCCGAAAGCACCGGCAGGCCGATGGCAACGAGCAGCAAGACGAGCAGCACGGCGCTCGCACCGCGCTTGGCGCCGAGAATGCAGCCGGCCAGCATGACGCCGAGCGACTGCGCGGTGATCGGCACCGGAATGAAGCCGAGCGTGATCGGCGGCAGCAGGCCCAGCACCACGATGATGGCGGCGAAAAGGGCGATGAGGACGATGTCTCTGGTGTTCATGTCTGGTTCCCCGATGGACAAAGTTGGGTCGAATGCTTAGTGCCGCCGAAAGCCACGCGCGTCAATCGCCATGGCGATCGTGTCGGCATCCTTCAGCGTCAGAATGATGAGCGGCACAAGCGTGGTGAGCGGCCGCACGGGCAGGCCGCGCGCCTTGTGTGCGGCCGCAATCTCGCCGTAGCGCGCAAAAATCTCCGGCACGAAGCGGATGACGAGCCCGACCGCGAGACTGACATCCGCCGCCCTTACGAAACCGAATCGCTCTAGCGGCGTGATCAGCCGGGTGATCTCATCCATGAAGGCGGAAATGCTCGTCGTCGCCGTCACGGCGGCGGCCAGCAGCACCAGTGTCGAGAGCCGGCAGAAGACGACCACACCTTCATGCGGCGACTGGAAGACGTAATTTGCCGCCGCGACGAGCAGCACGGTGAACAGCGCGAAACGCGTACGCCGCACCGCCTCACCAACGCCGATTCCCGTTGATAAATAGAGCACTACCGAGAGGCCGAGTGCCGGCACGAGCAGGCGCAGGTCGGAGAGAAGGAACAGCGCGATGGCGGCGGCAAACAGCAGGAGCAGCTTGCCGCGCACGGGCATGCGGTGCAGCGGCGAATTGCCCTCGATATCGAGCCCGTTCAACATGCCGCGATCTCCCGATAGGCGCGGATCGCTTCGGCCGGCCGGTCATCCGCCGCCATCCGCCCGTCATGGAACACCAGAACGCGGTCGAAATCCTCGATCAGCGCAAGGTCGTGGGTGATCACCAACACCTGTTCGGGCAGGCCGGCAATGGTGCGTGCGATCAGCGCGCGGTTCTTCAGGTCGAGCTGGTTGGTGGGCTCGTCGAGGATCAGAAGCTCCGGGCCGGTGACGAGCACGCTGGCAATGGCGCCGAGCTGCGTTTCGCCGCCGGAAAGCTCATGCACGCGGCGGCGCGCGAGATGCGAAATGCCGAACCGGGCGAGCACGGCCTCGGTGCGCCCGGCGATCTCGGCCTTGCCCAGCCCGCGGTTCTTCAGGCCGAACGCGATGTCCTCTGCGAGGATCGGCAGGATCATCTGGTGCTGCGGGTTCTGGAAGATGAAGCCGGTCTTGCCGCGCGCGGCCTGTTCGTCCCCGACCGTGTCGAGCCCGCCCACCGTGACGGTGCCGGCGGTCGGCTTGACGAGCCCGTTGATCAGCCGTGCCATGGTCGTCTTGCCGGAACCGTTGAGGCCGACGACGCCGATGCGTTGCTCTGAGAGCCGCAAATCCAGCGACTGGAGCGCCGTGCGGCTGCCATAACGCACCGTTGCAGCGGAAAAGACGATGTCCAAGAGCCAGGTCCCGGTTCGCGGATGAGTGCAGGACCTATAAGCAATTTAGCGGGACCTGCGAAGAGCTTTTGCGTGAGCTCCCCTGATTATGTTGAACAATCCGCAGAAAGTGTTGAAATCCGCTTTGTTCAACCTGTGGAAAACGGGTGGAACAAACCAAGAATATGTGCGTATCATCCGGCATGACGATTCTTCTTTCAAATGCCGATGCTCGGCGCATTTTCCTCGCCCGCCAGGGGCTCAGCGCGCCGCCCGCCCGCCAACTCGGCAAGGCGGGGCTGCTGCAGCTCATCCACGATATCGGCTTCGTGCAGGTGGACAGCATCGCCACCGTCGAGCGGGCGCATCACCAGATTCTCTTCTCGCGCAACCAGACCTATCGGCGCGAGCACCTGACGGAGCTTCTGGAGAAGGACGGCGATCTCTTCGAGCACTGGACGCACGACGCCTCGATCATTCCGAGTACCTTCTTCCGCTATTGGAAACACCGTTTCCGCCGCAAGGAGGCCTCGATCCTCGAGCGCTGGAGCAAGTGGCAGGGGGAGGGCTTCGACAAGGCGTTCAACGAGACCTATGAGCGCATCGCCTCCGGCGGCGCCGTGCTGTCGCGCGAATTGAAGACGGACGATCACAAATCCGGCGGCTGGTGGAACTGGCATCCGAACAAGACGGCGCTGGAATTCCTCTGGCACACCGGAAAACTCAGCATATCCAGGCGCGAGAATTTCCAGAAGGTCTATGATCTCACCGAACGCGTGGTGCCGCCGCATCATCACGAGCCCGCCGTCGAACACGATGCCTTCGTCGACTGGGCCTGCCGCAGCGCGCTGACCCGACTGGGCTTTGCCACCCATGGCGAAATCGCCGCCTTCTGGGCGCTGATCTCGCCGGAAGAGGCGAAGACCTGGGTGGACGCCCATCGCGACGAACTGCGCCCCGTCTCGATCGAAACCGCCGATGGCGGCAAACCACGCCTCGCTTATGCCTTCGACGGCTTCCCGGACAATCTCGGCGATATCCCCGAACCGCCGGCCCGCCTGCGCGTCCTCTCGCCCTTCGACCCCCTGATCCGTGATAGAAACCGCACCGAACGCCTTTTCGGCTACTACTACCGCATCGAGGTCTTCGTACCGGAGCCGAAGCGCCAATACGGCTACTACGTCTTCCCGCTCCTCGAAGGCGACCGGCTCGTCGGCCGCATCGACATGAAGGCCGACCGCAAAACCGGCACGCTCGACGTCAAACGCCTCTGGTGGGAGCCAAAGGTCCGCGCTTCGGCGGGACGGATGGAGAAGCTGGAGGCGGAACTGGCAAGGCTTGCGAAGTTTACCGGGGTGGAGGGGGTTCGGTATCTCGATGGGTGGAAAGGCGAGGCGAGCTAGGCCCCGGCTTCAGGCCGTTATCGCCCTTCCGCCAAAGGCGCCCTTGGCCTGCTCCGTCAGCGCGCGGAACTTCTCCGAGGCCCCTGTCAGCTTGGCGTCCCAGTCCGGGTCCGGCACTTGGCCGCGGATCGTGTCAAAATAGACGGCCATCAGGGCGGCGATGGCGAAGGGTTCCAACACGGCGGCCTTGAAGGCCCAGGCGAAGACGAGGGCGACGATGAAGCTCAGTGCCGCGAGATCGCCGGGGAAGAGATAGACGATCGCCGCCGCCGGGGCCAGCGCCATGAGGAAGACGACAATGGAGAGGATCCACAGGAAGACCGAGAGCCAGACGGCGTTCTTCACCATCTTCAGGCCGTTCTGCGCATAGAGCACCAGACCGCGGCGCGAGCTTTCCCAGGCATTGTCGCTGCCGGTGCGGATATTGTAGCCGAGGATGATCTCGTCGACATAGGTCATGGACAGGCGGATGACGGTGTTGGCGAAGCGCACGATGCCGTCGAGGCCAGGAATGGGCAGGAAGGCTGCGATGCCGCCGAGCAGCCCGGTGATGGCGGCGATCACGCCCTTGATGAGCTGGTCGAGCGCGAAAAGCACGTTCGCCTCGCCGAAGCGGGCGGTGACGACCTCGCGGCCATAGGCGACCTGGCCTTTGCCGTCAGGCAGGGGTTCGCCGTCGATCAGCTTGACCATGACGGCGATATGGGCGGCCTTGACCATATAGAGCAGCCACTCGCGCGCCCAGTAGACGGCGGTGCCGACCAGCCCCATGCCGAAGATGCCGCCCCAGACGGCGAAGGATTCCGGGCTGTCGGAGAGCGAGCCGACGCCGTAGCCGATGCCGGCCCCCGTGCCCGTCGCCAGGATGAAGGCGAGCGTGATGACGAAATAGATCACCATCCGCGTGATGATGAAGGGCATGGTCTTCAGCAGGATGCCGATGGTCTTGCCGATGCTGAAATCCCACATGCCGTAATTCCCCAAAGAAAATCCCGCGATCCGAACCGTCGCGCCAAAGGCAAACGTTTCGGAACCGCGGGATATTCGGGGTTAGCAGAGATCCGTCGAGCTGATCTGGATGCCGAAGCCCTCGAGGCCGACATAGTGGCGCTCGCGGGATGCCATCAGGCGGATCGAGGTGATGCCGAGATCTTTGAGGATCTGCGCGCCGAGGCCGATTTCCAGCCATTCGCTTTCGCGCGCCTGCGCCTCGTCGTGGCCTTCGCGGTCGTGCTTGCCCTTGCGGGCCGTCGAGGACTGGCCAACGCCGACGGAGCCTTCACGCAGATAGACGATGACGCCGCGGCCCTGTTCGGCGATGCGCTTCATGATCGCATCGATCTGGCGTCCCGCGCCAAAAACGTCGTCGCCGACATTTTCCAGATGCAGGCGCACCGGAATGTCGACGCCGTCCCTGATGTCGCCGAAGACGACGGCGAGGTGCTGCATCGGATCCCAAGGCAGCGTGTAGGTCGAGGCCTTCGCCTTGCCGTAGGGCGTCTCGATGTCGAAGCTGCCGACCTGCTCGATCAGGGTTTCCTTGCGCTGGCGGTAGGCGATGAGATCGGCGACGGAGACCTGCTTCAGGCCGTTCTTTTCCGCGAAGGCCGCGACCTGCGGGCCGCGCATCACCGTGCCGTCGTCGTTGACCAGTTCGCTGATCACGCCGATCGGCGGCAGGCTCGCGAGCTTGCAGAGATCGACGGCCGCTTCGGTATGACCCGAGCGCATCAGGACGCCGCCTTCGCGCGACACGAGCGGGAAGATATGGCCGGGGCGCACGAAATCCGCAGCGCCGACATTCGGATTGGCGAGGTTGCGCACCGTCAGCGTGCGGTCGTCGGCGGAAATGCCCGTCGTCGTGCCGTGCTTGAAATCGACGGAAACGGTAAAGGCGGTGGTGTGGGCCGAATCGTTTTCCGCCACCATGGCGTTGAGGTTGAGGCGCTTGGCCTCCTCGCGCGGCATGGGCGTGCAGACGATGCCGGAGGTGTGGCGCACGATGAAGGCCATCTTTTCCGGCGTGCAATGCACGGCGGCGACGATGAGGTCGCCCTCGTTCTCGCGGCCGTCGTCATCCATCACGACGACGATTTCGCCGGCCTCGAAAGCGCGGATGGCATCGACGACACGTTTTTGATCGTAGCTCATGGCAAGGGTCCTATTTCAAACGGCCAATTATTTCAGACGGCCTGTCTGGCCGCGATCACGGAGATAGTGGTCGGCAACGGCGCAGGCGACCATGGCCTCGCCGATCGGTACGGCGCGGATGCCGACGCAGGGGTCATGGCGGCCCTTGGTGCGCACATCGACATTGTTGCCGTCGGCGTCGATCGAGCGGCGCTCGGTCAGGATGGACGAGGTCGGCTTGATAGCGAAACGCGCGACGACCGGCTGGCCGGTGGAAATGCCGCCGAGAATGCCGCCGGCATGGTTGGACAGGAAGATCGGATTGCCGTCATTGCCCATGCGCATCTCGTCGGCATTGTCCTCGCCGGTGAGCTCGGCCGAGGCAAAGCCTTCGCCGATTTCCACACCCTTCACGGCGTTGATCGACATGAGCAGCGAGGCGATGTCTTGGTCGAGCTTGCCGTAGATCGGCGCGCCGATACCGGCCGGAACACCCTCGGCGACCACTTCCACGACCGCGCCGATGGACGAGCCGGCCTTGCGGATGCCGTCGAGATACTCTTCCCAGACGGGCACGATGGCCGGATCGGGGGCGAAGAACGGATTGTTGTTGACCTCGTTCCAGTCCCAGTTGCGGCGGTCGATCTTGTGTTTGCCGATCTGCACGAGGGCAGCGCGGACGGAAAGCCCTGGCACGACCTTGCGGGCAAGGCCGCCGGCGGCGACGCGCGCTGCCGTCTCGCGGGCCGAGGAACGGCCGCCGCCGCGATAGTCGCGGATGCCGTATTTCACGTCATAGGTATAGTCGGCATGGCCGGGGCGGTAGCGCTTGGCGATCTCGCCATAGTCCTTCGAGCGCTGGTCGGTGTTCTCGATCATCATCGAGACGGGCGTGCCCGTCGTGATCATCGTCTCGCCGTCCTCGTCCAGCATGACGCCGGAGAGCACCTTCACCAGATCGTCCTCGCGGCGCTGCGTCACGAAGCGCGACTGGCCGGGCTTGCGCTTGTCGAGCCAGGCCTGGATTTCGGCAAGCGTGAAGCGGATACCGGGCGGGCAGCCATCCACCACGCAGCCGAGTGCTATCCCATGGCTTTCGCCCCAGGTGGTGACGCGGAAAAGATGACCGAAACTGTTGTGCGACATGAGCGGACCCGGACCCGATAGAAGTTCGCCCCCTCCTTAGTGGAAAAGGCGGGGGCGGGACAAGGGTTTCGCACAGCGCGTCGTCTTTTGCGCCGGTGGGCTACTCCGGCTGTGCCTTCGAAAGATTGGGCGAGTAGGTCCCGTCGTCGGTCGCCGCATCCCGGCGTTCCTGAAGCCAGATGATGAACTGCGTCATCGACGTCGTCGTCTGGTCGCCGTTCTTGCCGAAGAATGCGAATTCTTCCATGCGGCCGCTGTGTCTGACATGGGCAAAGAGCGCGATCTGCTTTTCGACCTGCTCATCGCTCAGGGCGGCGATGTCCGCATCGGCAATTGCTTCGTGTATCTTCTTGTCGGTGAAATCCTTGGACGTGTCGGGTGGCAGTAAATATGCACCCGATCTATGTCTCTCTGCGGCTTCAATCGCGCGAGCAAACCCCTCCTGAGCCTCGGGTGAAAGGTCTTCAACTTCTACAACCGCCGAAGCAGGCACGCTTCTCCAATCCGAGAAATCTGAAATCTTGGGACCAGACCGATACCGGTCGAGCTCCGCCATGATGCTCGGGCTTATGGTGCTCGCATTCAGCATCTAGAAAATCCTTCAGATTGCGCATTCTTTACGTTCATTCCATCATAACGCGAAATCCTTACATATGGTTATCAAAGCATTAGCGCGCAGCGAAACTGTCGGCGCATAGAAAACGCCGCTCGCGCCGTTTGGCCGTGGCAAGAGCGGAGAGGCAATCTGTCGAGGGCAGGGGGAGGCTTACGACGCCAGCTTCCAGCGCATCTCGCTGCCGAAGGCCAGGAAGTCGTCGCGCGACAGGGGCTTGGCAAAGGCGTAGCCTTGCAGGAGGTCGCAGCCGAGCAGGCCGAGCATTTCGGCGTGGTCCATGGTCTCGACGCCTTCGGCGACGATCTCGATATTCAACGAGCGGCCGATCTCGATGATCGAGCGTACCAGCGCCTGTTCGTTGTGCGAATTGAGGATGGGGGCCACCAGCTGACGGTCGATCTTCAGGCGCTTGGGCTTCAGCTTCAGGAGGCTGACAATCGAGGTGTGGCCGGTGCCGAAATCGTCGATTTCGATATCGATGCCGAGCGCCTTGATGCGTTCGAGATTAGAGAGAACGATGTCGTCGCTCTCGTCGAGGAAGATCGATTCCACCAGTTCGAAGGAAATCTGGCCGGGCTGGATGGCAAGGCCGGTCAGGCTGTCGATCAGGCTTTCGTCGCGCAGGCGGCGCGCCGAGACGTTGACCGAGATTTTCGGCATGATCAGGCCGCGGGCGGCCCAGCGGGCGCAATCGACGAGCGCCTTTTCCAGAACGATCCGGTCGAGCGTCGCCATGACGTTGAGGTCTTCGGCGATCTTGAGGAAACGGTCGGGCGTCAGGAGACCGTCGCGCGGGTGGTTCCAGCGGATCAGCGCCTCGGCGCCGGCGAGCTTCAGCGTGCCAGCGTCGATCTGCGGCTGGTAATAGGGCACGAATTCGTTGTTCTCGATGCCGGCGAGGATATCGTCGGCGATGCGCTTGTTCGCGATGATCTCGGCCTGCAGCACCTCGGTGAAGAATTCGTGGCGGTTGCGGCCCATGGCCTTCGCCCGGTAGAGCGCGATATCGGCGTTGACGAGCAGCTTCGCCGTATTGATCGAATAGCCCTCGGCGAGCGCTACCCCGATGCTAACGCCGAAGCGGCAGAGATGGCCCTCATACTCGACCGGTTGCTGCATCAGCGTGATGATGCGGCGCGCCAGTGTGCTAAGATAGGTCTGGTCGGTGGTGTTGGTGACGACCACCACGAATTCGTCGCCGCCGATGCGCGCGACGATATCGCCTTTGCGGGTGGAGGCGCGCAGCACTTCCGAGGCGTGCACCAGCAGCGCGTCGCCGGCAGCATGGCCGAGCGTGTCGTTGATCTGCTTGAAGCGATCGAGGTCGATATGGAGGATGGCGACGCGCACCTCCATGGTCTCGCTGAGATCGGCAATGCCGGTCAGTTCGTCGTCCAGCATGCGCCGGTTGCCGAGGCCCGTCAGCGGGTCGTGCAACGCATTGTGCTCGATGCGGTCCTTCGCCTGTTCCAGTTCGACATTCTTGGCGTCCGCCTGTTCCTTCGCAGCCTTGAGATTCTGCTTGAGGATGACGTCCTCGGTGACGTCGAAGGCGAGGCCGACGAGCTTGCGCGTGCCGCCGTGACCGTAGTGGATCTTGCCAACGGAGCGCACATAGCGGATTTCTCCGCCCGGCAGCGCGACGCGCGCCTCGTGCACATAGGGCAGATCCTGTTCGATGCAGCGCGCGACATTCTCGACGATCGCCTCGCGGTCGTCGGCATGAATGGCCGCCAGCCACGCCTCTTGCGAAACGATGCCGTTGGTGAAGGTCAGCCCGTAGAGCTGGTGCATGCGCGGATCCCAGAAGGTGCGGCCGAGATCGAGATCGGCTTCCCAAAGGCCGCACTGATAGGAATCGAGCGCGAGGTCGAGGCGGCGGGTGGTCTGCTCCAGCTCGGCGTTCTGAAGTTCGGAGCGCTCCTTCGCCTCCTTGAGGCGCGCGGTGATCAGCACGTCCTCGGTCACGTCGAAGGCGAGGCCCACCAGCTTGCGTCGGCCGTCCTGCTCGACATGGAGCTTGCCGACGGACTGGACGTGGCGGATCGTGCCGTCCGGGTGGACGACCCGCGAGGTCCGCATATAGGGCACGCCTTCCTCGATGGTCGTGTCGGCCTTGCGTTGGGCTTCCTCGCGGTCGTCCGGGTGGATGGCGTTGACCCAAGTCTCGTGGGTGATGCGCTTGCCTGTGTTCTTCACGCCGTAGAGCTGGTGCATGCGGTCGTCCCACAGCGTCAGCCCATCTTCGATATCGGCCTCCCAGAGGCCGCACTGGTAGGCGTCGAGCGCCAGATCGAGACGCTGAGTGAGCTTGGCCAGCTCGGCGTTCTGGACTTCGGCGTGCTCCTTGGCGGTCTTCAGTGCCTCATTCAGCAGCACGTCCTCGGTGACATCCCAGCTGATGCCCGTCAGCTTTTCCTCGCCGTTCGGGCCGATCAGGCGCGAGCCGACATTGCGGATATGGTGCCAGCCGCCGTCGGGCATGCGAATTCGATATTGTGACCTGTAGTCGTTGCCGCCGGCGCGGATGAGGTCCATTTCGGCTTTGGCGCTGGCGATGTCGTCGGGGTGCAGTGAGGTGCGCCAGAGATCGTCGGTGGGCGTCTCGTTTTCCGGGAAGCCGTGCAACCGGTGCATCTGGGCATCCCAGTTGCGCCCGCCGGTCGAAAGCTCGACCTCCCAGATGCCGATTTTGGAGGCGTCGAGCGCAATATCCAACCGCTGTGAGAGCGACTGAACCTGTCGCTCGCGCGCCCGCAGCCGCGCGATATTGCGCTGGCGTTCGCTGACGAGGCTGCCGGTCAGCAGGATCGGAACGATGATGACCAGCGCGGCTGCGAGTATGAACATCCGCACCTGCGTCAGGTTCTCCGGCGGATGGTGCCAGCCCTTCTTGGGAACGGCGGCAAGCTCCCAGCGTCCGCCCGGAAAATCGAGCGTCTGCACGACGGGGTCGTTTTCGAAGATCTCCGCATCTCCGAAGAACGGATCGATGACATTGTCCGCGACGCTGATGTCTCGGATCGCAAGGTCGATATCGGTCTCGTGCTGGCCCATCGCCATCTGGGCATGGGTGTCAGGGCCGAGACCCGCATCGCTGAGCAACCTGCGCTCGTCGACCAGCCCGTCGATATAACCCCAGAAGTAATGCCGTGCGTCGACGGTTCCGAACACCGGCATGAAAAGATGGAAGCCGCGCCCGCCTTTGGCGAATTCGACTGGGCCGAGCATCAACGGGCGGCCGCGCGATCGGCCCGCTTGGGCGGCGTGGCGGAAGGAGGGGAAGCGATTGAAATCTGTGCCCAGATAATGCTGGTTGCCGTCGAGCGGAAAGGCCTGGGTGACCTTGCCGCCCGGCGCGATGCCGATACGGCGGAAATGGTTGTTCTGCAACAGCAGCTTGCGGGCGAAGACGTTGAACTGCAAAGACGCCTGCTGCGGCGCGACGGCGAACATGTTGGCGACGCTGCGCAACGCCGCGACATCGCTGTTAACCTCGCTTTGCAGCCGCGCGCCGACCAGTGCGAGATCGCCGGAGACATGGGCTTTAAGCTCGTTGCGGTAGATCCGCTCGTTCTGCTGTTCGTAGAACACGCCTGCCGTCAGGATCACGACACCGGCAATCGCCGCCGGCAGGAGCGAAGGCCGCGCCCATTCTGCGATGGACGCCAGATGGTGGCGAAAGGCGGCAGGCAAAGACAAGAAAGCGGTCCCCGATGACGGTAAAACGGTACGGGGGGCTTCCTTAAGATTGCATTTATAAGCAACTGAAATACTTGTATTTCTGCCTCGAAAGCCGGTGGCATTTCCCGATTTTAGACAGCCCTGCAGACGGTTCTGTCGGACAATCCGGGGGATGACTTGGCGGTGTGCCTTGATTCATATGATCTTTCCGGCCATCCATTTCGACATTGTCGGCGACGGTGGCGAATTTCGCCATATTTGGGGGGCATCTGACGTGACCAGCAAAAAGACTGATTCATTTCCAGGGGTTCGTACGATGCGGTTGTTGATCGCAGCTTTGATGGCCACGGCCTTCTTCCTTTCTCCACTCGTCGCCTCGGCCGAAAGCGCCGACGTGGAAGCGACGATCACCAATGTGGACACGGGCAATCTCTCGCTGTCGCTTGACGACGGCAAAAAGTATCAGGCGCCGGAAGAGTTCAACTTCGACGGCCTGGAGCCGGGCGTGAAGGTGCTGGTGTTCTACACCGAGGTCGATGGCAAGCGCGTCATCAACGACCTCGAAATCATCCAGTAACCAGGTCTTCGACCGTCAGAGCCAGCGCATGCCCGTCTCATCCAGCCTGAGCACACGGTCCTGGAAGATGGGGGTGTTGGCCGCTTCCTCCTCGGCCATGCCGTTCAGCCGGAAGGCCGCGCGAAAAACGCCGCCATGGCTGACGCAGACGGTCGGCCGGTCGATCTCGGCGAGAAACGAGCCGATGCGCCAGCAGAGGATTTCATAGCTTTCGGCTGCCTCGCCCGGCGGAATGAAGTTCCATTTCGAGCGCCGGCGCTCATCCACGCGGCCGGGTGTCGAGGCCTCCAGCTCTTCCAGCGTATGGCCCTCCCAGTCGCCGAAGGAGACTTCGACGAGGCGCTTGTCGGTGCGGTAGGCGAGGGGATCGAGGCCCATGGCGCGGCGCAGGATTTCCATCGTCTCGCGCGTGCGCCCGAGCGGGCTTGCCACAAAATCGAAATCCGAAACAGCCGTGCCGAGAAGTGCCTTAAGAGTGCGGCCGTTGCCGGCCGCCTGCGCGCGGCCGGTATCGTTGAGCGGAATGTCCTTTTGTCCCTGCAGCCTGCCCTCAGCATTCCACGCGGTCTGGCCGTGTCGGATCATGTAGATAAGCAAGATGCGGGGCTCCGGGTCAGTCCTTGATGACGGAGATGTCGGGCGCGTCGACGGCCTTCATGCCGACGACATGGTAGCCGCTGTCGGCGTGATGCGTCTCGCCGGTCACCGAGCGCGACAGGTCGGAGAGCATGTAGAGGCCGACATCGCCCACTTCCTCGATGGTGACGGTACGGCGCAGCGGCGCATTGTACTCGTTCCACTTGAGGATGTAGCGGAAGTCGCCGATGCCGGAGGCGGCCAGCGTCTTGATCGGGCCCGCCGAGATGGCGTTGACGCGGATATTCTTCGGGCCGAGATCGACGGCGAGATATTTTACGCTGGCTTCAAGAGCGGCCTTGGCAACGCCCATCACGTTGTAGTTCGGCATGACCTTTTCCGCGCCGTAGTAGGTCAGCGTCAGCATGGAGCCGCCATCGGTCATAAGCTTTTCCGCACGGCGCGCGACCGAGGTGAAGGAATAGACCGAGATCTGCATCGTCTTGGCGAAGTTGCCCGGCGTCGTGTCGACGTAGCGGCCGGTCAGTTCGTCCTTGTCGGAGAAGCCGATGGCGTGCACGAGGAAGTCGATCTTGCCCCAGATCTTCTCGATATTCTCGAAAACGGCGTCGATGGAGGCTTCGTCGGAGACGTCGCAGTCACCGGCCAGCACGGCGCCGATTTCAGCGGCCAGCGGCTCGACGCGCTTCTTCAGCGCATCACCCTGATAGGTCAGCGCGATTTCGCCGCCCTGTGCATGGATGGCCTTGGCGATGCCCCAGGCGATGGAACGGTTGTTGGCGACGCCCATGATGACGCCGCGCTTGCCCTTCATCAGACCAGATGCCTGAACCATGGTTTGCCCCTTTGAAATCTAGAGCAACCCCCGCAAATACGTGAAAAAGCTTTGCGTTCTTGGAGTTGCGTGAATAAGCCAAAATTGCCTATGGCATAGGCGGCAGTGCGGTTCAAGCGCGCGCCAGTTCAGGAACTGTTAGCATCCGTAACAATGGGTGCATCTTTCACTGAAAGTTCATAAATCGATTAAAGGTAGAGGCCTTCGCGCAGCGACCGCATGAGGTCGATCATCTTTGCGTCGGGTTTTTCCCAAAGCAGCAGGCGGACTTCAGCGATGAGATCGCCGCGTTCGCCGTTGTCCTTGACGAGGCCTTCGTCGGGAATGCGGATCGTCTGATCGGAACCGGACCAGGCGGGGACCGTGACGGAAAGCGGACCGGTCGGGCCGTCGATGGTCATTTCGCAGCCGAGAACGGCGTTCTCGATCGTCACCGGCAGATCGACCCTGAGGTCGAAGCCATCGACGCGGAAGCGGCCGGGCGCCACACGCACGGTGATAACGGCATCGCCGCGCTTGAGGTTTTCGATGCGGTGGCCGGCCTCCTTGAGGCGGATCACCTGTCCATCGGTCGTGCCGGCGCCGACGGGCACGCGGATGGTCTGCCCCTCCGGCGTCTCGATGGTCGGACGCACGCGGTTGAGGATGTCTTCCACGCTGACGGTGACGTCGGCAACGAGATCCGGCGCCTTTTCCACGGTGGCCCGCGCGCCGCGGATGCGGCGGATGATGGCGGAAATGATGGCGGCACCTGGTGCTGTGCCGCGGGCAGGCATCGGCGGTTGTTCGGTGGCCGGCTCCTCGGCAGCCTTGCGGCCCTCCTGGGCGGGCGCGGCCGCACTGGCTTGCGCCTGCGCCTGGGGTTGTGCCTGCGGCTGCGGGCGCGATTTCGGCTCGGCCGGCTGGCCGCGGGAATCGACGCCGAAGATGCGGGCGATCATGTCTTCGGCCGCCTCGCCGGAGACGCGCGGACCGTCCTGCGCACGGGGGCTTTCGGCCTTCGCCTTGCGGTCGGCCTGCTGCTGGCGCATCTGTTCCATACGGCGAAGCTCGGCCTCGCGCTGTTGGCGGTCGTAACGGCTGCGCTTGTCGGGATCGCGCAGAAGATCATAGGCGCGGCCGGCCTCGGTGAAGCGCACGGTCGCGTTGGGGTCGTCGTGATTCTGGTCGGGATGCACGGCTTTCGCCACCGAACGCCACGCCGCCTTGATTTCGTCCTGGCCGGCATTCCGCTTCACGCCAAGAACCGAATAGGGATCACGCATACCTACCACCCGTTTCGTTTTGCTGCTCATGGTAGCGGGCGACGTTCTAACCGGCGGTTACGCGTTAGGGTTTACGGATTGCTAAGACGAGAGTGGTCGGGTTCAACCCTGGCGGTCGAAGGCGAGCAGCAGCCATTCGCCCGATGTGCCCATGCAGGTGCGGCCGGAATAATTGGCGATGCCTTGATAGGAGTGTTTCGTCGTCACGAAATCGCGGCAGGTGCGGCCGGCACCGTCGCGGTTTTCCGCAATCGTGCTGATGACGCCCGCACTTCCCGAAGCGGAATTCGCCCAGGGAATGGGCTGGCCGGCGCCCTGCGCGAGATCGGCGGAGGAGACGGCATTGCGCACGGTCGTCTCGTCGGACAGCCGCTCGCCATTGGCAACCGTGCTGGTGCGAATGGTGCTGTCGACCTTGCTGTCTTCGAAGAGGTCGAGGCCGCTCATGCAGCCCGACAGGAACGCGGCCGAGGTCGTGACTGCTGCGAGGACGATGCAGCGCGTCCAGTATGGCTTTGTCTCCGGTCGCGACTTTGCTATGACGTTCACCCCAGCTGCCTCATGCAGTCGAAAAGCGTGGCCAAAATCGGCCCAAAAAGATCGGCATTGAATCGAATATGAGCGAAAATGCGTTAACAAGCGGTGACTTCACCGAGGAAAACGAACCCTATGCCCTGTTCGGACGCTGGCTGGCGGATGCTGGCAAGAGCGAGCCGAACGACGCCAACGCGCTGGCGCTCGCCACGGTCGATGAGACGGGCCTTCCCAATGTTCGCATGGTCCTCCTGAAGGGGTTCGACGAGCGGGGCTTCGTGTTCTACACGAATTTCGAGAGCCGCAAGGGCCAGGAAATCCTCTCGGCAGGCAAGGCCGCGATGTGTTTCCACTGGAAATCGCTGCGCCGCCAGATCCGCATCCGCGGCGAGATTGAGGTCGTCAGCGAGGCCGAGGCCGACGAATATTACGCCTCGCGCCCGCGCGGCAGCCGCATCGGCGCCTGGGCCTCGAAACAGTCGCGTCCGCTCGAAAGCCGCTTCGCGCTGGAGAAGGCCGTCGCCGAATACACCGCCCGCTACGCGATCGGCGACATTCCCCGCCCGCCGCACTGGTCCGGCTTCCGCCTGAAACCCGTCTCGATCGAATTCTGGCACGACCGCCCCTTCCGCCTGCACGACCGCGTGGAATTCCGCCGCGTGGACGACGGTAAGGGTTGGACGAAGGTCAGGATGTATCCTTGAGGATACGGGTCTAGCGCCGCATCAGCCGGAAGGGGATACCGGAGGCGAGTGCGCCGACATATTTCGGCTTCTGGTACAGCCCGTTCAGCGAAATGCGGGGTAGCGCCGTCGGCGTGTCGAAGGAGCGGGCTGAGAGCGTGCCGGGATCCGTGAGGACGGCCACGCGGAAGCCGAGATCCTTGGCGAGTTGGAGTTCGCGCGGCGAGACGGCGGCGCGGTCACCATAGGGATAGGCGAAGGTATCCGGACGGCGGCCGGTGATCGCGGCGATGCGCTCGGCGGATTCGTCCATCTCGCGGCGGGCTTCCGCATCCGAAAGCCGGGCCAGCGCCCGGTGGCTCACCGTATGCGCGCCGATCGTCGCGAGCGGGTTGAGCACGAGGCTTTTCAATTCCGGCTCGCGCATGACCAGCCGTTCGGTGATCATCAGCGGATCGATGCCATGGGCGCGGGCGGCTGCATCGAGCATCTCGATGGCGACGCTCTCCTCGGCATGTGCGTGAATGAACTGGGCGAAGCGCTCATAGGCCGCCTGTTTCTGGAAAGGTGTGGCGAGCGGCAGGGTGACGGAGCCGGAGCCGAAATCGAAGCCGAGATGCGGCGCGGCGCGCAACAGCTCCGTCAGCGTCTCCCACCAGATGCCATGGGTCTTGCAGGCGAAGCCGGGGGCGACGAACACCGTGAACGGCACCTTGTGGCGCGTGAAGACCGGCTGGGCATGCACCGCATTGTTGCGATAGCCGTCGTCGAGCGTGAAGGCGGCGAAGCGTTCGCCCGCGCGGGCAATGGCAAGACGCGCCGGCATGTCGGCAAGCGCCACGAACTGGTAACCTTCCTCCGTCAGATGGCTGATGGCGGCCTCGAGGAATTCGGGCGTGATCTCCAGATGGGCATTCGGATCGAAGACTTGCGACGTCTTCGGCCGCACATGATGGAGGGTGAAGATCGCGCCCATGCCGCGCGCCGAGGCCATCAGGCCGGCGCGTTCCGCCAGATGCGCGACTTCGAGCCCGCCGGTGATGACGGCGCGTTTGAGCCCCTGTCGCATGACGCTGCGGATCGGCATTCCCGCCTCCTGATCGTTGAACCAGCCGCCTTTATGGGGCTTGCATGGTATCCGAGGCGTTAACGTGGTCTATCCGCAATGCATTGTCGCTTGAACGGCGTTGTTTCCCAGCGTTTCAGCACCGTTCCGCCTGTGGAAGAAGCGGCGATCTCGCCGCCGTTTCGTCTCGGAAATCGGGCAGCCGCGCCGCAGCGGGGGCACAGCGTTCGACAGGTGGAAGGTCGTGTTCCACTTCGGGGCAGGGGTAAACGAATGGCATGCTTCCCTCGACCCTTGGCGGCTGGAAGGTTAACAGGCGGACGACGTCTGAGAAAACGGTGATGATCGGGATGAACATGTCATCTCCTCCGGGCAAACTTGAATTGCCGTTATTGTCCGCCCGCTTGCCTCTGTCGCTCAAACAAGTTTATCGTCGATTTCGAATGACTTGAGGTTATGCGATGAAGCGCGGACGGTTGCCCCTGACGGCATTGCGGAGTTTCGAGGCGGCGGGCCGGCTCGGCAGCTTCACGCTCGCGGCCGATGAGCTTGCGGTCTCGCAGGCGGCCGTCAGCCGGCAGGTGAAGGAACTGGAGGCCGAGCTCGGCAAGCCGCTCTTCGAACGCCGCCACCGGGCGGTGCGTCTCACGCCGTCGGGCCATGTGCTGCTCGGCGTGCTCTCGCGCAGCTTTGACGCGATGGATGCCAGCCTGTCGGAAATCCGAGGCCGGCGCGGCGGCGGGCTTCTCGAAATCAGCGCCGAGCCGTCCTTTGCCGCCGGCTGGCTCGTCTCGCATCTCGACGATTTCCGCACCGGACATCCTGAGGTGGACGTGGCCGTCGATTCCGACATGCGGCTTATCGAATTCCGCACGCACGAGGCCGAGATCGCCATTCGCCACGGCATGGACGCCAAGGCCTGGCCGCGCACGGAGGTCGATCACCTGGTGGACGTGGACATGGTGCCGGTCATCGCGCCCGGCCTGCTCTCAATTAACCCGCCGCTCGAAACGCCCGCCGATCTTCTGATGCATACGCTACTGCACGAGGAAACCCGCAGCGTCTGGGAGCGCTGGTTCGCTGCCGCCGGCCTGCCGGATGCGCCCCTCGGCCGCGCGCAGATTTTCGCCGAGGGCAATCTGGTGCTGCAGGCGGTGCTGCGCGGCCATGGCGTGGCGCTGGTCGATCGTTTCCTGGCCGCCGAGGACATCGCCGCCGGCCGCCTCGTCCAGCCATTCGATCTCTCGATCCGCCACGGCGCCTATTGGCTGGTGGCGCGCAGCTTCAAGCGCCTTTCGCCGGAAGCGCAGGCGTTCCGGCTGTGGCTGTTGCAGCGTCTCGATGTAGGGGCAGGGGGCGGCGCTTAGGTCTTCGTCCCGCCAACCGTGATCTGGTCCATGCGCAGATGCGGCTGGCCGACGCCGACGGGCACCCATTGGCCGGCCTTGCCGCAATTGCCGATGCCGGTGTCGAGCTTGGTGTCGTTGCCGACCATCGAGACGCGGCGCATGGCATCCGGGCCGTTGCCGATCAGCATGGCGCCCTTGACGGGGGCCGTCACCTTGCCGTTCTCGATGAGATAGGCTTCCGTGCAGCCGAAGACGAATTTGCCGGAGGTGATATCCACCTGCCCGCCGCCAAAGGAGACGGCGTAGATGCCGTTCTTCACCGAGGCGATGATCTCGTTCGGCGTCTTGTCGCCCGAGAGCATGTAGGTGTTGGTCATGCGCGGCATGGGGCGGTAGGCATAGCCCTGGCGGCGGCCGTTGCCGGTCGCCTTCATGCCCATCAGCCGGGCATTCTGCCGGTCCTGCATATAGCCGACCAGCTTGCCGTCCTCGATCAGCACATTGTAGGCCGAAGGCGTGCCCTCGTCATCGACGGTGATCGAGCCGCGGCGGTTGTCGATCGTGCCGTCGTCGACAACGGTGACGCCCTTGGCCGCCACCTGCTCGCCCATCAGGCCGGCAAAGGCCGAGGTCTTCTTGCGGTTGAAATCGCCTTCCAACCCGTGACCGACGGCCTCGTGCAGCATCACGCCCGGCCAGCCGTTGGAGAGCACGACATCCATCGTGCCTGCCGGGGCCTCGATCGCCTCGAGATTGACGAGTGCCTGACGCAGCGCCTCGTCGGCGCCGGCATGCCAGCTCTCTTCGGTCAGGAACGCATCGAAGGTCGTGCGCCCGCCGACGCCGTAGCTGCCGGTCTCCTGCCTGTCGCCCTGGCCGACGACGACGGAAATGTTGATGCGGGTCATCGGCCTGATATCGGTGACGCGGTGGCCATCGGCACGCAGGATGTTGACGACCTGCCAGCTGGCGGCAACCGAGGCCGTGACCTGCCGCACCTTCGGGTTCTTGCCGCGCAGATAGGCGTCGATCTCGGTCAAGAGCGCCACCTTCGCTTCGAATGTCGGGGAGCCGATCGGATTGTCGGGGCTGTAGAGCTGGCGGTTTGTGCCCTGCGGGGCGGCGGCATAGGTGCCGGAATAACCGCGCGTCACGGCGCCGGCCGAATCGGCCGCGCGCTTCAGCGCCGACAGCGTCATCTCGCCGGAATGCGCATAGCCGACAGCCTCACCGGCCACGGCGCGCAGGCCAAACCCCTGGTCGGTGTTGAAACTGCCGCCCTTGAGGCGGCCATTGTCGAAGGACAACGATTCCGCCTGCGCATGTTCAAGAAACAGTTCGCCGTCGTCGGCGCTTTTCAAGGTTTCCCGAAGCACCGCCTGCACGGATGCCTCGTCGGCATCGAAAAGGGAGAGGAGGTCGGTGTTCATGGCAGGCTCCGCAGCATTTAAATCACCGGGTTCATGTAAGTCCCCCGATGGCGGGCGGCAAGCCCGCCGGACGCCAGGTTTACGGCAGCGCGTCGTAGCCTTCGCCGAAGCCCTTGAGGTCGACGGGGATGCCGATGCCCTCTTCCGGCGACTGGAAGACGATGAAGGTGGCGGTCGCGCCGGAGCGGAAGGTCTTCAGGAGTTCGTCCTCGAGCACGACTTCCGCATAGCAGCCATCGGCAAAGCAGCGCACGAAATAGGCGCGGCCGATATCCTTGCCGTCGACATTGAGGCCGAGCCCGTTGGGCAGCAGCACGCCGAGCGGCGCGAGCACGCGGAGAATCTTTGCCTTGCGGTCGGCGGTCTTCAGCACGACGACGGAGAGGCCGAGTTCCGGGCGGTCTTCGGCCAGCACGTTCTGCATCAGCGCGCATTGTTCACCCGAGGCCCCGGCCGGCTGGTCGCAGACGATGGACCAGGCGCCATGGTTCGATTTCACGGTGCCGGGCTGCTGGGCCGCTGCGAGCGACGGAAGCGCCATGGCGCCGAGCGAGAAGACGGCAAGGCCGAATGCCGCCCGGGACAGCCGGGAAAGGGAAGAAAAACCCATGAAAACCTCGGAATCTCGAATCAGTCGGGGTATCTTTGAAGGGACGGCATGGAAATGAAAAGCCCCGAGCGCTCCTTTCCGATTGATTGAAGGCGGAAATTGGACGCTCGGGGCTGCACTTTATAATAGGGGGTGGGTAACGCCTCTCAGGCGGTGGGCCGGTAAAGCCGCACGGGACTGTTCGGCGCGCGCCGGATGACGCCCTTGGCTTCGAGGTCGAGCTGCACGGCCTTCAACCACCAGCCGGCCTTGTCGCCGCCGGGAAACAGCGCTTCCGAAAGGTACGGCAGAAGCGCATCGCGCGCGGCGGGCACGGTGAGGCCGGGAGCCTCCTCGGGCAGGATGGTCAGAAGGGCCGACCGCATCGCCTCGTATTTCGTACGATCGGCGCGATAGGTCTTGCCGGGCCGAAGCACGTTTTCGATGGATATCTTTTCGCTAGGCATCGATTGCTCCTCTCACATCGATCTTGGGGGCTCGGAAACCCATCGCGATCCAGGCTTTCAGAAGCTTGGCATAGAATGTCAGGTGATGGGTCTTCAGGTTGCGGATGTCGGCGGGAAGGTCGGAGGCGTCCTTCAGGTCGCCGACCATGGTGCGCAGCTCCGGCTTCGGCCGGGTCGCGGCGGGCCAGAGGTGCAGGTAGACGCTCAGCCAGTGTGCGCTTTTCATTTCCAGGAAAACCGGCGTGTTGCAGCAGGTCGCGACGATGCGCCGCGAGCCGGCGTCGGGCGGTGAGGCGAAATTCCCGGAGGTTTTCCGCGCCGGACAGGATTTTGATGCGATCCTTGCGGTATTCCGCGCTCGGCGTCGCCTGATAGGACGTCAGCATGGGTTTTGCGCCGGGCAGGCGTTCGAGACGGGCGGCAGCCGCCCGGCAGCTGTTGCACAGGCATTCCGAAACGAGGATCGGTTCGCCCGTCACCTCGAAATGCGTCTTGCCGCATTCGCATCCGATGATCGTGGTCTTCGTCATGCTGCATGCTCCCTCGTTAAATGAAACAAGTGCCGGATGTATCGATCGAGATGGTCGAGGCTTTCGCGGGCCAGCGCCGGGTCGTTGGCGGCCTTGGCGAGCACGAAGGCGCCCTGGATGACGGTCTGGGTGTGGCGGGCGAGGCTTTCGGCCGTCCAGTCCGCCTTGATGCCGCGTGCCTGCCGGGCAGCCTCGATATCGGCCTCCAGCGTTGCGGTATGGCCGAACATGCTGCGCGCGCAGGCATCGCGAATGCCGGGCGCGCTGGCATAGACCTCCTGCGCCAGCGTGCCGACGAGGCAGGTGAATTCGGCGATCTCGCCTTCAATGATCGCCTTGCGGAACGCGACATAGGCGAGCACGCGGTCGAGCGGGTCGGCCGGGCCGTGATAGGGCGCGGCCTCGAAGAAGGCGCTCGTCGTCTCCGCCCAGAAATCGGCTGCCGCGACGCCGAGCGCCTCCTTGCTGGCGAAATGGTGGAAGAAGGCGCCCTTCGTCACATCCGCCGCCTTGCAGAGATCATCCACGCTGGTGCCGGCGAAGCCCTTGGCGCGGATGAGGTCGCGGGCGGCTTCGAGAAGCCGAGTGCGGGCATTGCCCCGTTCGGGCGCATGTTTGGTCGGTCTGGACATAATCGCAACATACCAAACGGTCGGTATGTGTCAAGCTTCGCGGATCTCAATACCATCGACCGATGTCGCCGGCCTTTTCAGGCCTGTCTCGGAGGGCGGTTGCGGGATCTTCGGGCAGGGTGAGGGAAGGGGGCTGCGCACGATTGGGGCGACTGTGCGCCAAAATGTGTTCGGTCGGCGCAAAATGAGTCGCGTTTAGTGGGTCCCCTTGGCGCGCCGACCCGAGGGTCGCGGTGGGCAAACCTTTCATGCTATAGGGAATTGTGTGGAAACTGTGGGGATACGCGGGAGGCTTTTGCTTTTGCGCAAAAATGCCGCACAGACGCAGCCCCATGGCTGTTGCGGCGAGCATGAAACTGTGGTTTTAAGCACTCAGTATAGCAGGGATTCTGCGCGTCTGTTTGATCCCAATCAAACGCCTTGGGGAGATACGTTGTGAAAAACAAAGCTTTTGCAGTTCTGGCCGCCATCGGCTGTCTGCTCTTTGCTTCGACCGCTTTCGCTGATCAGCCGTTTCCGTGGCAGAAGGGCCTCCAGCCCGCTGCGACCTCGATCATGGAAGAGATCAGCTGGTTCGAGCATTACACACTCTGGTTCATCGTCCCGGTCACGCTGTTCGTCCTCCTCCTGCTCATCATCGTCGTCGTGAAGTTCCGCGAAAGCGCGAACCCGGTTCCGTCGAAGACCAGCCACAACACGCTGATCGAAGTCGTCTGGACGCTCGGTCCGGTCGTCATCTTGCTGTTCTTGGCCGTTCCCTCCTTCCAGCTTCTCACCAAGCAGCTCGCACCGACGGAAGAGCCGGAGCTGACGATCAAGGCCACCGGCTACCAGTGGTATTGGGGTTACGAATACCAGGTCGGCGATAAGCCGGTCTCTTTCGACAGTCTTCTGCTGGCTGATGCCGACCGCGCTGCTGCCGGCAAGGAAGACAAGTCCGTCTATCCGCGCCTGCTCGCCGTCGACAACGAAATCGTCATCCCGGTCGGCAAGCACGTCCGTCTGCTCGTCACGGGTGCGGACGTGATCCACGCCTTCGCGATGCCCTCCTTCGGCGTGAAGATCGACGCGGTGCCGGGCCGTCTCAACGAAACCTGGTTCAAGGCAGACCGCGAAGGCCTGTTCTATGGTCAGTGTTCCGAGCTCTGCGGCAAGGACCATGCGTTCATGCCGATCGCCATCCGCGTCGTCTCGCAAGAGAAATACGATACCTGGCTTGCTGCCGCCGCGACGAATGTCGGCGAGGCAAACAAGGCCCTGATGGCGTCTGTCGACGGTGCGGCGAAGGCCGTAGACGTCGCCCAGAACGCCGCGCAGTAATACTAGGGAGTCTGATCCATGGCCGGAACATCCGCTGCCCACGGCGATCACCACGATCACCACGAACACAAGCCGCTTACCTTCTTCCAGCGTTGGTTTCTTTCGACCAACCACAAGGATATCGGCACGCTTTACCTGATCTTCGCGATCTGTGCGGGCATCATCGGGGGTACGCTCTCGGTGGTGATGCGCATGGAGCTGCAGGAGCCTGGCATCCAGATCTTCCACGGCCTGGCCTCCATGGTCTACGGCTTCGAAGGTGATGCTGCCATCGACGGCGGCAAGCACATGTTCAACGTCTTCACGACGGCGCATGCGCTCATCATGATCTTCTTCATGGTCATGCCGGCCCTCATCGGCGGCTTCGCCAACTGGATGGTTCCGATCATGATCGGCGCGCCTGATATGGCGTTCCCGCGCATGAACAACATCTCGTTCTGGCTGATCATCCCCGCCTTCATCCTCGTCCTGCTTTCGATGTTCGTCGAAGGTCCGGCAGGTGCCTATGGCGCGGGTGGTGGCTGGACGATCTATCCGCCGTTCTCCACCTCGGGCCAGCCTGGTCCCGCGATGGACTTCGTGATCCTCGGTCTCCACATTGCCGGTGCATCGTCGATCCTCGGCGCGATCAACTTCATCACCACGATCCTGAACATGCGCGCTCCGGGCATGACGCTGCACAAGATGCCGCTGTTTGCCTGGTCGGTTCTGATCACTGCCTTCCTGCTCCTGCTCTCGCTGCCGGTTCTGGCAGGCGGCATCACCATGCTGCTGACGGACCGCAACTTCGGCACGGCCTTCTTCGCGCCGGAAAACGGCGGTGACCCGATCCTCTTCCAGCACCTGTTCTGGTTCTTCGGTCACCCGGAAGTGTACATCCTGATCCTGCCCGGCTTCGGCATCATCAGCCACATCGTGTCGACCTTCTCGCGCAAGCCGATCTTCGGCTATCTCGGCATGGCCTATGCCATGGTCGCCATCGGCGCCGTCGGCTTCATCGTGTGGGCGCACCACATGTACACGGTCGGCATGTCGCTCGACACGCAGCGCTACTTCGTCTTCGCCACGATGGTCATCGCGGTTCCGACGGGCGTGAAGATCTTCTCCTGGATCGCGACGATGTGGGGCGGTTCCATCCGCTTCACGACCCCGATGGTCTGGGCGATCGGCTTCATCTTCCTGTTCACCGTCGGCGGCGTCACGGGCGTCCAGCTCGCCAATGCCGGCCTCGACCGCGCCCTGCACGACACCTACTACGTGGTTGCCCACTTCCACTACGTTCTGTCGCTCGGCGCCGTCTTCGCGATCTTCGCAGCCTGGTACTACTGGTTCCCGAAGATGAGCGGCTACATGTATTCCGAGTTCCTCGGCAAGCTGCACTTCTGGGTCATGTTCATCGGCGTGAACCTGATCTTCTTCCCGCAGCACTTCCTCGGCCTCGCCGGCATGCCGCGCCGCTACATCGACTATCCGGATGCCTTCGCAGGCTGGAACGCGGTGTCGTCCTACGGCTCGTACATCTCGGCCTTCGCAGTGCTGATCTTCCTCTTCGGCGTCTTCGAAGCCTTCGCCAAGAAGCGCGTCGCCGGCGACAACCCGTGGGGTGAAGGTGCAAACACGCTGGAATGGCAGCTGTCTTCGCCGCCGCCGTTCCACCAGTGGGAACAGCTCCCGAAGATCAAGTAAGATCTCTGTAAACACGAGGCCGCCGGTTACGGCGGCCTCATAAATCAAAGACCGGATGAACCGGTCGAACGCGACGGAATGAACATGGCGGTCATCGAGCATCACGAAACGGTTCCGGGCGGCGGCGAGGTCTACCTCTCCGAAGCGTCTCCGCGTGATTTCTTCGAGCTGCTGAAGCCGCGCGTCATGTCGCTCGTCGTCTTCACGGCCTTTGCCGGCCTGGTCGTCGCCCCCGGCACGATCAACCCGTTCATCGGCGCCATCGCCATTCTCTGTATCGCCGTGGGCGCCGGAGCCTCCGGTGCCCTGAACATGTGGTACGATGCGGATATCGATGCGGTCATGACCCGCACCGCCAAGCGTCCGATCCCCTCGGGCCGCATCCGTCCGGAAGAAGCGCTCGCCTTCGGCCTGACGCTCTCGGCCTTCTCAGTCTGCATCCTTGGTCTTGTGGTCAACTGGCTGTCGGCCGGCCTGCTCGCCTTCACCATCTTCTTCTATGCCGTCATCTACACGATGTGGCTCAAGCGCTCGACGCCGCAGAACATCGTCATCGGCGGTGCGGCCGGCGCCTTTCCGCCGATGATCGGCTGGGCCTGCGTGACGGGCGGCGTCTCCATCGAGAGCGTCGTGCTCTTCCTCATCACCTTCCTGTGGACGCCGGCGCATTTCTGGGCGCTCGCGCTGTTCAAGATGCGCGACTATGAGGCCGTCGGCGTGCCGATGCTGCCGAACGTTTCGGGCGAAGCTACCACGAAGGTGCAGATCGTCATCTATGCGGTGCTGACCGCCGTCATCGCCGTCGTGCCCACCTGGCTCGGCCTTGCCAGCATCGGGTATGGTCTCTTTGCCGCAGCGCTCGGCCTGGGCTTCGTGTGGTATTCCATCGGCGTGTTGCGCATGCCGGAAGGCGACCGCGCGATGGTGCCGGCCAAGAAACTCTTCGCCTTCTCCATCGTCTATCTGTTCGCGGTCTTCTCCGGCCTGATGTTCGACCGACTGATCGCGTCATTCGGATGGGTGCTGTAATGGAAACCGTAAACCTCACTGAAAGCCAGAAGAAGGCCCGCCGCGGCCGCAACATCGCGCTCGGCGCGGTGCTTCTGGGTCTCGTCGTCGTGTTCTATGTCGTGACGCTGATCAAGTTCGGCGGCGGAATGGCAGGTTGATGGTGAGCGACATGAACAAGACCGAACCGAAGAAGAAGGGCAACGGCGCCGTCGTCGCCATGTGCTGTTCCTTCGTCATCGGCATGGGCGCGATGGCTTATGCCGCCGTGCCGCTCTACGAGATGTTCTGCAAGGCGACCGGCTATGGCGGCACGACGCAACGCGTCGAGCAGGCCTCCGACGTCATTCTCGACCAGACGATCAAGGTGCGCTTCGATGCCAATACCGGCCCTGGCCTGCCCTGGACCTTCGAGCCGGTTCAGCGCGAGGTCGAGCTGAAGATCGGCGAGACAGTGCAGATCCTCTACAAGGCGCGCAACAATTCGTCCAAGGCGACGACCGGCCAGGCGACGTTCAACGTCACCCCGGAACAGACCGGTGCCTATTTCAACAAGGTCCAGTGCTTCTGCTTCACCGAAACGACGCTGCAGCCTGGCGAAGAAATGGAAATGCCCGTCGTCTTCTTCGTCGACCCGGAGATCGTCAAGGCGGTCGAGACGAAGGGCATCCACACGATCACGCTGTCCTACACCTTCTATCCGCATGAGGCGTCGAAGCCGGTGGCTTCGGCTGCGGATAACAAGACGGACGACGTAAACAAGCTTTGAAAGACATGCGTTTCCGGCTATGCCGGGGACAGAACGCGATACATTCGGGGACAATCACATGGCCGATGCGCATCAGAAGAAACACGACTACCACATCATCGACCCCAGCCCATGGCCGCTTCTCGCCTCCATCGGCGCGTTCGTCATGGCGCTCGGCGGCATCGGCTACATGCGTTACGTCTCGGGTGGCGCCTTCCACCTGTTCGGCGTCAACCTCGCCACGCCGTGGATTTTCTTCATCGGCCTGCTGATTGTACTCTACACCATGTATGCCTGGTGGGCAGACACGGTGAAGGAAGCCCATGAGGGTCACCACACCCGCGTAGTTTCGCTGCACCTGCGCTACGGCATGATCATGTTCATCGCTTCGGAAGTGATGTTCTTCGTCGCTTGGTTCTGGGCCTTCTTCGACGCCAGCCTGTTTGCCGCCGAGCCCATCCAGGCCGCACGTGCCGCCTATACCGGCGGTGTCTGGCCGCCGAAGGGCATCGAGGTTCTCGATCCCTGGCACCTGCCGCTCTACAACACTGTCATCCTGCTGCTTTCCGGCACCTGCGTGACCTGGGCACACCACGCCCTCCTGCACAACGACCGCAAGGGCCTGATCAACGGCCTGACGCTGACCGTTCTGCTCGGCCTGCTGTTCTCCTTCGTGCAGGGCTACGAATACGCGCACGCTCCGTTCGCCTTCAAGGATTCGATCTACGGCGCGACCTTCTTCATGGCGACCGGCTTCCACGGCTTCCACGTTCTGGTCGGCACGATCTTCCTGATCGTCTGCCTCATCCGCGCACTGCGTGGCGATTTCACCCCCAAGCAGCACTTCGGTTTCGAAGCCGCCGCCTGGTACTGGCACTTCGTCGACGTCGTCTGGCTCTTCCTCTTCTTCTCCATCTACATCTGGGGTGGCTGGGGCGCGCCGATCGCGCACATGTAAGCCGATACGGAAAAACTGTTTCGAACGGCCGCAGCGATGCGGCCGTTTGTTTTTGGGGTATGGCCCGGCGCTTTGTCGCAGCTTTAATATTGGACGCGCGGGCAGGGCGGCGTTACCTATCGACATCAGGCCTGAGGGCCGACCACCTCTTTGACTGGAATGGCATCATGGACGAGGACAAGGCACTCTATCCCCCGGTCGATCCCATCAGCGCGGGCCTGCGCGGCTGCTGCCCGCGCTGCGGCCAGGGCAAGCTGTTCGACGGCCTTCTGACGGTAAAGCCGGCCTGCGCCAATTGCGGCCTCGACTATTCCTTCGCCGATTCCGGTGATGGTCCCGTCGTCTTCGTGATCCTGATCGTCGGCTTTATCGTCGTCGGCTCGGCGCTGTGGATGGAGGTGAACTACAACCCACCGCTCTGGGTGCATTTCATGCTGTGGATACCCCTCGTCATCGTGCTCGGCCTCGCGCTGACGCGTATCCTCAAGGGCCTGCTCATCACCCTGCAATACCGCAACAATGCCCGCCCCGGCGAGATCGACCGTGGCTGAGGTTCCGGCAAGCCATCGTCCGCGTACGCCCGCGGGCAAAGGAAAGCTGGTCCTGACGGGCATCGCCTGCTTCATCGCGCTCGCCGTCCTGCTGTCGCTCGGCACCTGGCAGGTCCAGCGCCTGCACTGGAAGGAAAAGCTGCTTGCCGACATCGCCGAGCGCCGGGTCGCGGCACCCGTAGGCCTTGCCGATATCGAGGCGATGGCCGCCAAGGGCGAGGATATCGAATATCGCCCGGTCACCGTCACGGGCGTCTTCGCCAACAACCGCGAGCGCCACTTCTTCGCCACCTGGAACGGTCAGACCGGCTACTACGTCTATACGCCGCTCCAGCTCGCCGATGGCCGCTTCGTCTTCATCAACCGCGGTTTCGTGCCCTTCGAGGCAAAGGAGCCGGAGATGCGCAAGCAGGGCCAGCTCACCGGTGAGCAGACCGTGACCGGCCTTGCCCGCGCCCGCCTCGCCGGAAAGCCGTCTTCCATCGTGCCGGACAACGACGTCGCCAAGAACATCTTCTACTGGAAGGACCTTGACGTGATGGCCACGAGCACCGGCATATCCGCCGACAGGCTGGTGCCGTTCTTCGTCGATGCCGGCGATGCCCCGAACCCGAAGGGCCTGCCGATCGGCGGCGTCACCCAGTTCGACCTGCCGAACAACCACCTGCAATATGCCGTCACCTGGTATGGCCTGGCGGCCGCGCTTGTCGGTGTCGGCCTCTATGCGCTGTTGCGCCGAAAAGGTGATCGCCCGACACCCTGAAATGCCCTAGGAAGAACGGAGGCAAACGGGAGACGGACATGCAGACGCTGGCAACCATCCTCGTGGCGCTCATCGCGCTCGAGCACGTCTATATCCTCATCCTCGAAGTGTTTCTCTGGGCAACACCGCGCGGCCAAAAAACCTTCGGCATGACACAGGCGCAGGCGGAGGCCACGAAGGTGCTCGCCGCCAACCAGGGACTCTATAACGGCTTCCTCGCCGCCGGTCTGTTCTGGTCGCTCGTCCACCCCGATCCGGCCTTCGCCTATCAGATCAAATTGTTTTTCCTTGGCTGTGTGCTGGTCGCCGGCCTATATGGGGGCGCAACGGCCGCGCGGAAAATTTTCGTCATTCAGGCGGTTCCCGCGGCCATCGCCCTTGTTGCCGTCCTCATTGCCGGATAACCGAGACGCATGAACGAGAACCGACCAGATTTGACCATCAGGCTGTGCGGCCCGCGCGGCTTCTGCGCCGGCGTCGACCGCGCCATCCAGATCGTCGTGCTGGCGTTGAAGGCCTATGGCGCGCCCGTCTATGTGCGCCACGAGATCGTGCACAACCGCTATGTCGTGGAAGGACTGGAGGCCAAGGGCGCGATCTTCGTCGAGGAGCTCGACGAGATCCCCGAGGAGCACCGCAAGCAGCCCGTCGTCTTCTCCGCCCATGGCGTGCCGAAGTCGGTTCCGGCCGATGCGGAAAGCCGCAACCTTTTTTATCTCGACGCGACCTGCCCGCTGGTCTCCAAGGTGCACAAGCAGGCGATGCGCCACCAGCGCCTCGGCCGCCATGTCGTGCTGATCGGCCATGCCGGCCATCCCGAAGTCATCGGCACGATGGGCCAGCTGCCGGAAGGCTCCGTCTCGCTGATCGAGACCGTCGAGGATGCCGACAACTATACGCCGCCGGACCCGGACAATCTCGGCTTCGTGACGCAGACGACGCTGTCGGTGGACGACACGGCCGGCGTCATCAAGCGCCTGCACGAGCGGTTCCCGAACCTCACCGCCCCCGCCGCCGATTCCATCTGCTACGCCACGACCAACCGCCAGGAAGCGGTCAAGCAGGCAGCACCCGGCTGCGATCTCTTCCTCATCGTCGGCGCGCCCAACTCGTCGAATTCCAAGCGCCTCGTCGAAGTGGCGCTGCGCGCCGGCGCCACCAAGTCGGTGCTCGTTCAGCGCGCGTCGGAAATCGACTGGGAGACGATCGGCGATATCAGGACTGTCGGCCTGTCGGCCGGCGCATCGGCGCCCGAGGTGATCGTCAACGAGATCATCGAGGCTTTCCGCATGCGCTATAACGCCGTCGTGGAACTGGCTGATACGGTCGAGGAAAACGAACACTTCCTCGTCAATCGCGAGCTGCGCTCCATCGAACTCACCTCCGCCGACATGGCCTTTGTCAATGGAGAGTAAGGCGCTCCAGCGCGCCCGTTCTCCCTTCTTCACCCTGCAAGCCTGAGACCCGCCGTGGCCGTCTATACCGATATCACCGAAGACGATCTTTCCCGCTTCCTGACCGCCTATGACGCGGGCACGCTTCTGTCCTACAAGGGCATTGCCGAAGGCGTGGAGAATTCTAACTTCCTGCTGCATACCACCAAGGGCGCCTTCATCCTGACGCTCTATGAGAAGCGCGTGGATCGGGGCGACCTGCCGTTCTTCCTCGGCCTGATGCACCACCTGGCGGAAAATGGCCTGTCCTGCCCGCTGCCGCTGCCGCGCAACGACGGCGCGCTTTTGGGCGAACTCTCCGGCCGTCCCGCCGCCATGATCTCTTTCCTCGAAGGCATGTGGCTGAGGAAGCCGGCGGCGAAACATTGCCGCGAGGTCGGTCGGGCGCTCGCCCAGATGCATGTGGCCGGCGAAGGCTTTGCCATCACCCGCAAGAACGCGCTCTCCGTCGGCGGTTGGCGGCCGCTTTGGGAGAAGTCGGTGGATCGCGTCGACGAGGTCGAGACGGGCCTGCGCGACGAGATTACCAAGGAGCTTGCGACCCTTGAGGCCAACTGGCCAGAAGGGCTGCCGTCCGGCGTGATCCACGCCGATCTCTTCCCCGACAACGTCTTCTTCCTCGGTGACGATCTTTCGGGCCTCATCGATTTCTACTTCGCCTGCAATGACCTGCTCGCCTATGACGTCGCCATCTGCCTCAATGCCTGGTGCTTCGAGAAGGACGGTTCGTTCAATCTCACCAAGGGCATGGCGCTACTGGAGGGTTACGAGAGCGTGCGCCCGCTTTCCGACGAGGAGGCGGCCGCCCTGCCGTTGCTTGCACGTGGCTCGGCCTTGCGCTTCTTCCTGACGCGCCTCTACGATTGGCTGATGACCCCGCCCGGCGCGCTGGTCGTCAAGAAGGATCCGCTGGAATATCTGCGTAAGCTGCGCTTCCACCGGCAGGTCCGGAGCCCCGCGGAATACGGTCTCTCGCGATGAAGCATGTCGATATCTTCACGGACGGCGCCTGTTCGGGCAACCCGGGTCCCGGCGGCTGGGGCGCGGTGCTGCGCTATGGCGAGGTCGAGAAGGAACTTTCCGGCGGCGAGGCTGAGACCACCAACAACCGTATGGAACTGACGGCGGCGATGAGCGCGCTGACGGCGCTGAAGACGCCCTGCGAGGTCGATCTCTACACGGACTCGAAATACGTCATGGACGGCATTTCGAAATGGATTTTCGGCTGGAAGAAGAACGGCTGGAAGACTGCCGACAAGAAGCCGGTGAAAAACGGCGATCTCTGGCAGGCGCTCGATGCCGCACGCCTGAAGCACAAGGTCGAATGGCACTGGGTCAAGGGCCATGCCGGCCATCCCGAAAACGAACGGGCAGACGAACTCGCCCGCAAGGGCATGGCGCCGTTCAAGAAGGGCGGTTGACGCCACCGCTCACGGATCGAGGAACACGTCCTTCAACCCCTCGGCCGCCATGGCGACCTGAAGCGGAATGATCTCCACCGTCGCAAGTCCGTGCTCTTGGAACGGATCGGTCTTCAGCAGCGCTTCGACCGCCTCGAGGCTCTCGCCGCGTGTCAGGATGACGCCGCCGGTGCGCGGCACGCGCCGGCCGGAAAGCAGCAACGTGCCCTCGGCATAGTGCTTGCGCAGCCACGCGATATGGGCGTCGACATGCTTGTCGATCTCCTCCAGCGGCCTGACATAGGTGAGGATGGCGACATAGATCGGCGGCACGGGGCAAGTTCTCCAGACGCGAAAACGGGCCACGGCGAGGCCGTGACCCGCAGGGATCAGTTCAGAGCTGCTCGATCATCGCAGCGGCACCCGAGACGGTCGCCTGACCGGGGCTTTCCTCGACATTCAGCGTCTTCACCACGCCGTCCTCGACGAGCATGGAGTAGCGCTTCGAGCGTACACCGAGTGTGCCGGCGGAGAGATCGACATCCATGCCGAGCGCCTTGGTGAAGGCGGCGTCCCAGTCGGCGAGGAAGCGCAGCTTGCCAGCACCACCGGTGGAATTGGCCCAGGCGCCCATGACGTGATGGTCGTTGACGGCGACGACGGCGATGTCGTCCACGCCCTTGCCGAGAATGGCATCGCGGTTTTCCAGATAGCCCGGCAGGTGGTTCAGCGAGCAGGTGGGCGTAAACGCGCCGGGCACGGCGAAGAGCACGACGCGCTTGCCCTTGAAGAGGTCCGCGGTCGAAACCTCGGCGGGACCATCCGGCGTGCGTTCCTTGATCTTGAGGTCGGGCAGCTTGTCTCCAACGGCAATGGTCACGGCGTCTCTCCTGTCAGGTCAATATCATTGAGGGCGGGCGGCCGAAAAAGGCCGGGGAGGGGACTATAGGCGACGATCACTCGATGGCAAGCGGGCTTTCCATCGTCTTGTCGCCGGCTCTGACGGTAAGCTTGATCGGGTTTTTGGCAAGGTCGAAGACCTTCGGCTTGTGCAGCACCGGCACCTCGGCGATGAAGACACCGCCATCGCGGCGCACGGGACCGGCCGCGCCGAATTCGAAGGTCGAGGTGCCCGACAGGAAAACATCCGGCATCGCGCCTTCCGCAGGCGCCTCGAAGCGCACGGAAATGCTCTTGCCGTCGGCTGCCCATCGCCCCGACAACGGCTTGAAGCCGTCGCCCGCGCCATGCGGCAGCGTCGCATCGGCGTCCGAGATCGCCATCGCCTCCAGCGGATTGGCAAAGCTCTCGGCGCTCGCATCTGCCGTCAGTTCCGCCTGTACGGGGATGCAGATGTCCTTGCAGACGCCGAGAAAGACGGTTGCGGTGATCGCGCCACCCGCGGGTTTGGCGAGCGTCAGCGGCAGGCGCACGGGCGCGTCATAGCCGATATAGTGGTTGGTCTGGTCGCCGAGGCGTTTTGGCGCAGGAAAGCCGACAGAGGTCAGCTCCGCCCCGCTGACGGCGACCGACGGCGGGATACCGCTGCCGCCGGGATCGCGCCAATAAGTCTTCCAGCCGTCATGCAGCCGGATGTCGAGCATGGCGCGCACCGTGCCGTCGGCATTGGCCGGCAGCGCGATGAGACGCACATCACCGCCCGGCGTCTCGACCCAGGGCGAAGTCGCGGCGACAGCGGGGGAACAGGCGAAAAGCAGCGCGAAAGCAGCGGTTTCCAAGCGTCTCATGCACAGATATCTAGCGCCGGCGGTCTTGGCTTTCCAGCGGCAAACACGGATGACGTCATCATAAATGCTTGATCAGGCGTGAACGAGCCATAGCTCTTCTGAGAGGGCTGGCATGCCGCGCCGACCAAAAAGAATGCTTTTCATTTGGCGGCGAATTGGTAGGCTGTTTCCCATCATGGCTATCTCGGTTCTGAAAAACAAACGAGAACGTGGCTTCCTTGACGGTCAGTTCCTGATCGCCATGCCGGGGATGGCCGATGCCAATTTTGCCCGCACCGTCGTCTATATCTGCGCGCATTCCGAAGACGGCGCCATGGGCTTCGTCATCAACCGGCCGCAGCAATTGAGCTTTTCCGACGTGCTTCTGCATCTCGATCTCGTCGGTGAGGACGAGGTGATCCGTCTGCCGGGCTCGACGCTGAATTTCCCCATCCGCTGCGGCGGCCCGGTCGAAAGCGGCCGCGGCTTCGTACTGCATTCGGATGACTATATGTCGGAATCGTCCATTCCCGTCAGTGACGATATTTCGCTCACGGCCACACTCGATATCGTGCGTGCCATTTCGCGTGGGCACGGGCCGCAGCGCGGCCTGATGATGCTCGGTTATGCTGGCTGGGGCGCGGGGCAGATCGAAAACGAGATTGGCGCCAATGGCTGGCTGACCTGCCCGGCGCAGGAAGAGTTGATCTTCGACACCAATCTCGACAACAAATACGAGCGGGCGCTTGGCCTGATGGGCATCACACCCGCCATGCTGTCGACGGAAGCCGGCCACGCCTGAGAGCGGCGGTATTCATTTTTCGTTGGAACTTGTGCGGCGCTTCGCCGTTGTCTTGCCGCGTGAAGGAACACGCCGCAACAACAGGAGTATGACGGTGGGTAGCACGAGCGACAAAATCAAGGGCACGGCAAACGAACTGGCTGGCAAGGCCAAGCAGGCAGCCGGCAAAGCGACGGACAATCAGAAGCTGCACGCCGAAGGCGCCGGCCAGGAAGCCAAGGGCAAGACCCAGAAGGCCGTTGGCAAGGCCAAGGATGCCGTCAAGGGCGCGGTCGATCGCCTGTGACAGGGCGCGGGGTTATCGCGACCCCAGACCTGATTTTCGATACCCGCATCGGCCCGGCCGGTGCGGGTATCGTGCTGAGAGCAGCTCCTCATCCGGATAGACCATGAAGCTCTTCACCTGCGAAACCTGCGGCCAGACCACCCATTTCGACAATCGCCTCTGCGTGCGCTGCGGCTCCTCGCTCGGCTTTCTCTCTGAGGATATGACCCTGCATGCGCTCGTTCCGGAAGGCGAGGGGTTGTGGCGGATATCTCCGCGGGAGGGGCTTTACCGTTTCTGCGACAACGCCGTGCAGGACGTCTGCAACTGGATCCTTCCGGCGGATAGCGCGCACGCCTTCTGCCCGGCCTGCCGGCACAACCGCATCGTGCCGACGACCGACCCCAAGGGCTTGGAGCGCTGGCGGCGCATCGGCGCTGCGCAACGCCATCTCTTCTACTCCATCCTGCGCTGGAACCTGCCGCATCCGACGCGCGAGGAGGATCCTGCCGGCGGCCTCGTCTTCGATTTCCTCGCCGACGAACTGGATGCAGGTGGCAATGTCGTGGCCGCCGCCATGACCGGCCACGAGGACGGCCTGATCAGCCTGCGCGCGGCCGAAGCCGATGACGAGGTGCGCGAAAGCGTTCGCGTCTCCATGCACGAGCCCTACCGCACATTGCTCGGCCATTTCCGCCACGAGATCGGTCATTTCTATTGGACGCAGCTCATCCGTGACGACGCGACCTTGGAGGAGGCGCGCCGCCTGTTCGGCGACGAGCGCGAGGACTATGCCGCCGCCCTGCAGCGTAATTACGAGCAGGGGCCGCCAGCTGACTGGCCGCTGCATTTCATAAGTACCTATGCGAGCTGCCACCCGTCAGAGGATTTCGCCGAGTGCTGGGCGCATTTCTTCCACATCGTCGATACATTGGAAACCGCGCGCGCCTTCGGTCTCAACACGGATCCGAAGGGTCACGAGGAGCTCGAAGCCGAAATCACCTTCGACCCCTACCGTGCGCCGAGTGCCGGACGTCTCGTCGAAAGCTGGATCCCGCTTTCCGTCGCCATGAACGCCATCCAGCGCTCCATGGGCCAGCCCGACAGCTACCCCTTCGTGCTGCCGCCGACAGTCGTCGAAAAACTCGATTTCATCAACCGGCTGGTGCGTCAATCGGCGGGGTAGCCGAGCGGGCGTCCTTACGCCCGCTTCATCAGCGGAAACCGTTCCTTGAGCAGCCGCTGCACCGAATCGTAGCCGATCGGCGGGCCGAAGAGGTAGCTCTGGCCGAATTCGCAGCCCATGTTGTCAAGCTCGATCGCGTCCTCCTCGGACTCGATGCCCTCAGCCACCACCTGCATTTCCAGTTCCCGCGCCATCGATATGACGGAGCGTAGCAGGACGCCGCGCTTGTCAGACCCGTCGCGCACCAGCGCCTTGTCGATCTTGATCGTATCGAAGGGGAAGCGGGTGAGGTAAGCGAGCGAGGAATGGCCCGTGCCGAAATCATCGAGCGCGAGGCCAAGCCCGATATCCTTCAGCTTGGCGAGGATGAGGCGGGCCTGCTCCGGGTTCTCCATGACGATGGATTCGGTAAGTTCCAGCTTGAGCTTCTGCGGCTCGCAACGGGTCTTGGCGAGGGCCGCGCGCACGTCGTTGTAGAGCTCGTTGTTGAGCAACTGGGCGCTCGACAGGTTGACCGAGACGAAGACGGGCAGGTCACCGGTCTGGAGCTGCCAGTCCATCAGGTCGCTCGCCGCCTTGTCGAAGGCGAAGAGGCCGAGCTGGTTGATGAGGTCGGAGGCTTCGGCGATCGGGATGAATTCTGCCGGCGAGATATTGCCGCGCTTGGGATGATCCCAGCGCATCAGGGCCTCGAAGCCGGCGATCTCGGCGTCCTTCAGCCGCACGATCGGCTGGTAGACCAGCGACAGTTCCTTGCGCTCGATGGCGCGGCGCAGGTCCGTCTCGATCTGCAGGCGGTCGGCGCCGAAGGTGCGGAAGGCGGGGCGGAACGGCTCGACGCGGTTGCCGCCGGCCTTTTTTGCCCGGTACATGGCAAGCTCGGCGTCGTTCAGCAGACCCGGGGCATCCTCCTGCTGGTCGACCCAGGAGACGAGGCCGATGGAGGCCGTCAGGATGATCTCACGGCCGCCGAAATTGATCGGCACCATGATCGCCTTGCTGACCGCATCGGCAAAATCGGCGACCTTAGCCGGATCGCGCTCCGACATCAGGATCAGGCCAAACTGGTCGCCCGAAAGGCGCGCCAGCGTATCCTGCGGCTTCAAGAGGCGGCGCAGGCGGCGGGTCAGCGCGATCAGGATATTGTCACCGGCGGCGATGCCGAGCGCATCGTTGACCTGCTTGTAACGGTCGATGTCGATGGTCAGCACGGTCGGGCGCACATTGTCGGAGCTGCCGGTCAAGGACAGGATCGACTGAAGACGGTCGAGGAAGACCTGGCGGTTCGGCAGGCCGGTCAGGTTGTCGTGCAGCGCATCCTGCAAGAGGCGGTCGACGGAATTGCGCTGCTCGGTGATGTCGATGATCGTGCCGACACAGCGGATGATTTCGCCATTGGCGCCGAGCACGGGCCGCGCGCGGATGGAGAGCCAGTGATAGTGGCCATCCTCGGCGCGCACGCGGAATTGATGGTTGAGCCGGCCCTTGCGGTGTTCCAAGAGCACGTCGAGCGTGGCGCGGAAACGGTCGCGGTCGTCGGGATGCAGGCGCGGCAGCCAGTTGCGCGCCGGGCCGTGCATGACGCCGGGGGCAAGGCCGAGCTGGATGGAGATGTCGGGAATGGTGACGACGCGGTCGCGCGCCACGTCCCAGTCCCAGACGGTATCGCCCGAGCCGGTCAGCGCCAGCGACTGGCGCTCCAGGTCGGAGAACAGGCCCTGGCTATAGGCGCCGCCGGCAAAGGCGTGCTGCATCACGGTGAAGCCTATGAGCAGCACGATGAGAACGAGGCCGCCGCCGAGCGCCGGCTGGATGATGTCGTTGTTGAGCTGGCCCGTCACCGTCAGCCAGGCGCCGAACAGCCAGACGAGGATCAGCGCCCAGGCAGGCACCAGCAGGATGGCGCGGTCGTAGCGGTTGAAGCCGAGATAGGCGATCAAGATGATGCCGACGGTTCCGGTCAGCGCGAAGGAGAGACGCGCGATGCCCGAGGCGATCGGCGGGTCGTAGATCGCGACGCCGAAGAGCAGGCCGAGGCCGAGGATCCAGGCGAGCGTCGCATAGGACAGATGCGCGTGCCAGCGGTTAAGGTTGAGATAGGTGAACAGGAAGACCACGAGGCCGGCCGCGAGGAACACCTCGGTTCCCGCGCGCCATATTCGCTCGTCGCCGGCCGTGATGCTGATGAGCTTCGACAGGAAGCCGAAATCCACGCAGATATAGCCCAACACCGCCCAGGCGAGTGCGGCCGTCGCCGGCAGCATGGAGGTGCCCTTCACCACGAAGAGGATGGTCAGGAACACCGCAAGCAGGCCGGCAATGCCGAGCACGATGCCGCGGTAGAGCGTGAAGGCGTTGACCGTGTCCTTGTAGGCGTCCGGTTCCCAGAGATAGATTTGCGGCAGGTCCGGGGTCGCAAGCTCGGCGACGAAAGTGACGACCGTGCCGGGGTTGAGCGTGATGCGGAAGACGTCCGCCTCCTCGCTCTGCTGGCGGTCGAGCGCGAAACCTTCGCTCGGGGTGATCGAGATGATGCGCTTGGCGCCGAGATCCGGCCAGAACAGCTTTGATTGCACGAGGCGGAAATGCGGCGCGACGATCAGACGGTCGATCTGCTCTTCCGAGACATTGGCGAGCGCGAAGACGGCCCAGTCGCCCTGGTGCTCGTCGGAGGTGGCGCGCACCTCGATGCGGCGCACGATGCCGTCGGTGCCCGGCGCGGTGGAGACCTGGAAGGCCTCGCCGCGGCCGGTATAGATCTCGGTGGTGGCCGTCAGATCGAGTGCTGTGTCGTCACGAGAAATCTTGACCGGTTCGACGGCGAAGGCGCGGCCGGTCAGCATGCCGGCGAAGAGCATCGTCGTCAGAAGGATGAGGGCGAGCAACCGGCTGGCACGCAGCGTTTGCGGCACGGATGAAGAACTCATTGAAAGCGCATTGTCCTTAGGTAACTGCCCAGTCCTGTCGCGCCCTTCATGTCGCTCACGACGGCCTGTCGGCTGCCAGAAGCGAAAACATCACGTGGTCGCGCCACTCCCCGTTTATCTTCAGATACTCCCGAAGGTAGCCTTCCTGCCGAAAGCCGGCCTTTTCAAGGAGACGGATGCTTCTTGTATTGTCTGGAATACAGGCTGCCTCGATACGGTGCAACTGAAGGCTCGAAAAGATATAGGGAATGACCAGCTTAAGGGCGCCGAACATGTGCCCCTGACCGGCATGGCGCTCGCCCATCCAGTAGCCGATCATGCAGCATTGCGCCGCACCACGCCTGATATAGCCGACGGTGAGGCCGCCGAGCAGCGTTTTCTCCGCCTGTTCGAAAACGAAGAGCGGCACGGCCTGGCCGGATGAAAATTCCTGTTCATTTCGGATGACGCGGGCCCGAAACGAACTTTCCGTCAGCTCGTCTCCCCGCCAGGTCGGTTCCCACGGCTCGAGAAAGCGCCGGCTTTCGGAGCGAAGCTGATACCATTGCCGGTAGTCATGGAAGCGCGGGAGGCGAAGCAGATGCCGGTCGTCGGCCAGTTCCACGGTGTCGGACTGCCGGGACAGAAACCGAAAAACCGATCGTGTCATGCAGCCCACTCCGCGCGCCGCCCCAGTGGCAAGCCTTTCAGAGATAAGATTATGCCGAGAGGCTTGCTGCCGTCAAATGGCCGGCATGGCTTGCGCGGCAAAGCCTGCCGCCTATGCTGCGCGCCGCGCCAGATATCGAAAGGAACCGCCATGCAGAAAACCGTCACCGTCCTCGATCGGGCGCAATGGGAAAAACGGCCCGACGTCTGGCATGGCGAATTCGAGGGTAAGCTCTTCGGCACTAGCGCCTCCGTGATGTTTTACACCACGGACGAGATCGGCCGCGGGCCACCGCTGCACCGCCATCCCTATGACGAGGTCTTCATCGTCAGAGAGGGGCGTGCGCTCTTCACGGTGGGCGATACGCAACTGGAGGCCGCGGCGGGGCAGATCGTCTTCGGGCCGGCCAATGTGCCGCACAAATTCGTCAATCTCGGCCCCGGCCGGCTGGAGACGACGGACATCCATCTGACCGATGTCTTCGTGCAGGAGGATTTGGAATAGGGGCGCGCCGGCCACCATCGCGGGAAAATGGTCTTGTTTTGGTGCTATGCAAAAGCCGCATGCCTGCGGTGTAAGCATATGCATTTTCTCTGAGCAGGGGATCGACTATCTATTGATCAACGCAAGAGACAAACACGAAACAAACCCAAAGGACCTGACAAATGAACATCTTCGCAAAGCTCAAGAAGAATGCCGCCGAACGCCGCGCCGTCCGTGAACTCGGTGCCCTCGATGACCGCGCCCTGCAGGACCTCGGCATCTCCCGCGCCAACATCCAGGCTGCCGTCAAGGGCATGGTCGTTTTCGGCTGATACGGCTTCGGGGCTGATGCCCCGCGCTACGAGGGATGACATCGGCGCGCCCGACACGGCAGCGCCAGCCCGGTCATCCCTGATACCCGATCGGGATTTTCCTCCCAAGTCCCGACCAAGCAACCCGCCGCAAGGCGGGTTTTGTTTTTTGAGCTGTTTTCGATCCGTCAGGATGGCGTGCGCCTAAGGCGCACGCATTGATTGATCAACTCGCCGCGCGGTCGATCGTTCCGCGCGACAGCGAGCGGGTGATGTCGCCGGTCGGGACGAGGTGTTCGAGCGGGCCGATGGCCGAGATCGTCGGGACGGTGTCGAAGAACAGGCGGCCGGCGAGGTCGGTCAGGCGCTCGACGGTGATGCCCTGCAGGCGTTCCATCAGCTCTTCATTCGGGATCGGGCGGCCGTAGAGCATCATCTGGCGGGCGATCTGGCCGGCGCGGGCGGCCGGGCTTTCCTGGCCCATCAGAAGCTGGGCGCGGATTTGCGCACGCGCGCGCTCGATTTCCTGCTGGTGGATGGTTTCCGACGACTTCTTCAGCTCGTCGAAGATGACGGGCATCAGTTCCGGCAGGTTCTCGCCGCCGGTCGCGGCATGGATGCCGAAGATGCCGGTATCGGAAAAGCCCCAGTGGAAGGCGTAGATCGAATAACACAGGCCGCGATGCTCACGCACTTCTTGGAAGAGGCGGGAGGACATGCCGCCGCCGAGGATGTTGGCGAGAATCTGCGAACAGTAGAAATCGCGGGCATGATAGGCCTTGCCCTCGAAGCCGAGCAGCACCTGCGCATCCATCAGGTCGCGCGTCTCGCGCACGTCGCCGCCGGTATAGCGGGCGGGTTCGAAGACCGGCGAGACTTTTGGCGCGGTGGGCAGGCTGGCGAAGCGCGTCTCGACCTGGCGGACGAAATCGTCATGATCGACGGCGCCGGCCGCGACGACGAACATGCGGTCCGTCGTGTAGTTGCGGTCGAGATAGCTGCGGATTTCGCCGGGCGAGAAGGAGAGCACGGTTTCCGGCGTGCCGAGAATGGCGCGGCCGATGATCTGGTCGCGATAGGCGACCTCGGAGAACTTGTCGAAGACCACGTCGTCGGGCGTGTCGTTCGCAGCACCGATCTCCTGCAGGATGACGTGTTTCTCGCGGCGCAGTTCCTCGTCGTCGAAGACGGATTCCGTCAGGATGTCGGCGAGGATATCGACCGCGAGCGGGACGTGGTCCTTCAGCACGCGGGCATAGTAGGAGGTGGTTTCCGTCGAGGTGGCGGCGTTGACTTCGCCGCCGACATTTTCGATTTCCTCGGCGATCTGGCGGGCGGAGCGGCGCTCGGTGCCCTTGAAGGCCATGTGTTCCAGGAGGTGGGCGATGCCGTGCTCGTCCGCGGTTTCGTTTCGCGACCCCGACTTGATCCATACGCCGAGAGCCACACTCTCGAGATGGGGCATGTTTTCGGTCACCACGGTCAACCCGGAAGCAAGCCGGGTGCACTCAACTTTCATCATGCGCACTTTCTGCGTTTTTAGCCTTTCCGCCGCCCGCGGGAAACCGGAAAGGCCCTCCCTGTAAACACGCAATGCCGGGTGCAGCCGCTCCCGGCCTCGCCCTAGCCCCGGATTCGCGAATGGTTGCCGATGAAGGCTTCCACGACGTCGAGCTCAGCGCTCAGCACGTCAAAACGCTCCTCCCTTTGCATCAGGTCAGCAAGCCACGATGGAAGCGCCGGGTCAATACCGCACGCCGATTTTACTGCGGCGGGGAATTTTGCCGGATGCGCGGTGGCGAGCGTCACCATCGGAGCGCCCGGTTTCTCGTGCCTTGCGGCGACGAAGACGCCGATCGCCGAATGCGGATCGAGCAGGTAGCCGGTGTCGGCGAGCGTCGTCTTGATGGTTTTCGCGACCTCCTTCTCCGAGGCACGGCCGGCGCGGAACTCCTTGCGGATCGCCTTCAGCGCCTTTTCCTCGATCTCGAAGGCACCGGATTGCTTGAGGCTGTCCATCGCGCGGCGCACCGCACCGGCATCGCGGCCATGGGCCTCGAACAGCAGGCGTTCGAAATTGGAGGAGATCTGGATGTCCATCGACGGCGAGGTGGTCGCCTTGACGCCCTTCATCTCGTAGCGGCCCGTCTTCATCGTGCGGGCGAGAATGTCGTTCTCGTTGGTGGCGATGACCAGCTTGTCGATCGGCAGGCCCATGCGCTTGGCGCCGTAGCCGGCGAAGATATCGCCGAAATTGCCGGTGGGAACGGTGAAGGAGACCTTCCGGTCCGGTGCGCCGAGGGCAACGGCCGTCGTGAAGTAATAGACGATCTGGGCCATGATGCGCGCCCAGTTGATCGAGTTGACGCCCGAAAGCTTCATGCCGTCGCGGAATTTCGTGTCGTTGAACATCGCCTTCACGAGATTCTGGCAGTCGTCGAAATTGCCCTTTATGGCGAGCGCGTGGACGTTCTTTTCTTTGGAGGTGGTCATCTGGCGCTGCTGCACCGGCGAGACCTTGCCCTCGGGGAAGAGGATGAAGATATCGGTGCGCTCGCGGCCGGCAAAGGCGTCGATGGCGGCACCACCGGTATCGCCCGAGGTCGCGCCGACGATGGTGGCGCGCTCGCCGCGCACGGAAAGCGCATGGTCCATCAGGCGGGCGAGCAGCTGCATCGCCACGTCCTTGAAGGCGAGCGTCGTGCCGTGGAACAGTTCCATGACGAAGGAATTCGGGCCGATCTGCACGAGCGGCGCGATCGCCGGATGGCGGAAGGTGGCATAGGCCTCGTCGATCATCGCCCGGAATTTTTCCGCCGGGATGTCACCCTCGACGAAGGGCGAGAGAACCGTAAACGCGATCTCCTGGTAGGACTTGCCGCGCAGCGCCCGGATCTCCTTCTTGGAGAAGGTCGGCCATTCGCGCGGCACATAGAGGCCGCCGTCGCGGGCAAGCCCGGCGAGAAGCGCATCGGAGAAGCCGAGGGAAGGGGCCTCGCCCCGCGTCGAAACATAATCCACGTTCACAGGTCCTTGGAATGGTTGGGGGGTGCGGACGGGATCGTCCACCGGTCGTTCGGTCGCTGTGCTGCCATCGTCCTTCCGACCTTACCCGAAAGGCCACGCCTGCTGCAGGTCTCTTTGCGGCAGATCGTGGCAATGCCGTTGCATGCGGCCCGTCGAAACGGGCCCTCCGAAATTCTGCGGGCGGTTTCATTCGAGCAATCGATTTTTCGCCGCGTCGCTGCTATAGACCATCGCCTAGGGTCGTGAAAAGGCCCGTAAAACGAGTTCCGAAAGGCTTGGTCGCCGGGGGCGGGGCCTGATCGCAGGGGTAAAAGTAACGTGTTTGCAATGACGATCCGCCGCTTTCTCGGCATCTCCCTTCTCGCCATCGTGGCCGGCTGCAACCAGACCGACAAGCCCGCTGATCTCGGCGTTTCCAGCGATACGGCAGGCGCCGGCACGCAGGCCACCGCCAATGCGCAGCAGACGCAGGGCGCCGCCGTGATCCAGGGTGCCTGCCCGCAGGTCTATCTGCGCGACGGCACCTCTGTGCTGCGCCGTTATGCCAAGGGCGCCAAGGACGATCCGTCCAAGCTGCTCTACCAGGTGACGCTCGCCGAAACGACGCGCCGCTGCGTGATCAATGAAAGCCAGCTCGTCATGACGGTCATGGTTCAGGGCCGCATCGTCACCGGCCCGGCCGGCAGCGCCGGCACCTCGGTAAACGTGCCGATCCGCGTCGCCGCCGCCGATGGCGACAACACGCTCTATTCCGATCTCGTGCAGTTCCCGGTCAACATTCCGGCCGAAGGCACGGCGCAGTTCGTCTTCACGAAGGACAATGTCACCATTCCCGGCGGCTCGGGCGGCTTCGTGCGCGCCTTCGTCGGCTTCGACGAAGGTCCGTACAACACGAAATAACGGCCTGAAGGCCATCCAGCAAAAAGGCCGCGGAAGATGCTTCCGCGGCCTTTTCGTTTTCAGCGTTTGAAAAAAGATCAGATCGCTTCCTGCCATTCGGCAAGGGCGGCGATCACTTCGGGCAGGTCGGTCATGCGCGAGATCACGGTCTCGGCGCCGGCCTCCGTCAGCCGGTCGGCATGCGAGGGATAGGTGTGCGAAGCGCCGGTGAAGCCGACGACACGCATGCCGGCCGCACGCGCACCGGCAATGCCATGCACCGAGTCCTCGACGACCAGCGTGCGGGCCGGATTGGCATTGAACTGCTTGGCGCCGTGCAGGAAGATATCCGGCTTCGGCTTGACGCGGTCCGGCCCGAGATCCTTGGCGGAATAGACATAGGGGCCGAAAACCTGCTTCAGGCCGACCTTCGTCAGCATCATGTCGAGGCGGTGCGAAGCCGAGTTCGAGCAGATGCAATAGGGCTTGCGGATGCGCGACAGCATCGACTTGACGCCCTCGATGACCTTCACCTCGGCGGCAAGACGCGCATCGAGCAGCTTTTCCGACTTGTCGAGCAGCGAGGCCGAGAGCGGAATGGCGGCCTCCCGCTCGATCGTCAGCAGGATGTTCTGCCAGGTCATGCCGGCGAAGCGCTCGCCCATTTCCTCTACGCCGATCGGATAGCCGGCCTCCGTCAGAAGCCGGGATTCGACCTCCGCCGCGATAATTTCCGAATCGACCAGAACACCGTCGCAGTCGAAAATGATGAGGTCGAAACCGTCCATGTCGTCGTCTTTCCTTTGGGAGCACCGATACGCCCGGCAAGCGCGGCTTCCCTACACCAAAGGGCCGAAGGCGACAATTGCCAGATTGGCAGGGCTGTCGTGCTGCGACCCTGTGTTGAGGTTCTGCCAGGGTGAGTTGTGTTTTTCCCCTGCCCGCTGTTACCGTGGGAACACGGATGGCGTGGACGCGCCCTATAGTGCAGCCATTGACAGCACCAGTTTTACCAGGAGATCGAAATGGCAAGAGATCCGAATGGCAAGATAACAGGCACCAGCGGCAATGACGTCCTGTGGGGCACCGCGCTCGTTCTGGGTGATGGAACATACGACAATGCCAGCGACATGGACAGCGCAAACCACAAGGGCGCGATCCGCGGCTACGGCGGCAACGACACCATCTTCGGCGATATCTACAAGACTGGAAATGACTATACCGAAGGCGACGTGGCCTATGGTGGTGATGGCGATGACCGCATCTTCGGCGATTGTGGAACCGACGAGCCGAACTGGCAGACCAGCGTTAACGGCGCGTCCGACACGCTTTACGGCGGCAACGGCAATGACAAGATCTACGGGCAGGCCGGCGCCGATCAGCTCTATGGAGACGCCGGCAACGACCTGCTCGTCGGCGGCATCGGTGGCGACACGCTGTATGGCGGTGCCGGCGACGATATTCTCTGGGCCGATATCGAGGGCAAGACCTACACTGCGCAATCGATGAATCGCCTTTTCGGCGGCACGGGCAACGATACGCTGCACGGCGGTGCCGGTGTCGATGAACTCTATGGCGAGGCCGGAACCGACAAGCTCTATGGCGGTGCCGGCAACGACGACATGGAAGGCGGCGACGGCAGCGATTTTCTGTACGGTGGCGCTGGCAACGACATCATGAACGGTGGTGATCTCTACGGTAAGGCCGACGGTGCCGACCGCCTTTACGGTGAGGCCGGCAACGACGACATGAAGGGCGGAGCCGGCAACGACTATCTCTTTGGCGGGGCTGGCAACGACTACTTGGACGGCGGTGTCGGCAACGACTACCTTGATGGCGGCACCGGTGCCGATACGTTCGTCTGCGGTTCCGGCAACGACACCTATGTCATCGACAGCAGGAGCGATGTCTTGCGTTTCGAATATGCCGATTCCGGCATCGATACGGTGAGGTCTTCGGTCAGCTGGACACTGGGCCAGTATCAGGAAAACCTGACGCTGACCGGCACCGCGGCGATTTCCGGTTCAGGCAATGACGTCCGCAACATCATGCGTGGCAACGATGCCGCGAATTCGCTGAGTGGCAAGGGCGGCAACGATAGCATTTACGGCGGGGCGGGCCAGGACAAGATTTATGGCGGATTGGGGGCGGACAGCCTGGCCGGTGGCTCGGGCAACGATACCTTCATTTTCAAGTCGATCAAGGAAACGACCGTTGCCGCCAGCGGCCGGGACACGATCTACGATTTCACGAAGGGCGATCGCATCGATCTCTCGGCCATCGACGCCAACACGAAGGTCGCGGACAACCAGGCCTTCACCTTCGTCGCGAACGAGGGCGGTTTCACCGGTAAGGCCGGGCAGCTGATCTACGACAAGCAGGCATCGGATACCTACATCTACGGCGATGTGAACGGCGACAGGACGGCAGATTTCGCGATCCGCCTCGACGATCCCGTGACTCTGCTGAAGGGCGATTTCATCCTGTAATCGGTCTCGCCTTGCAGGCAGATTTGAGGGGCGGCTTTCCGGCCGCCCTTTTCATTTACGGAAACAGCGCCGTGAACCGCTTTTCGCCCTCGGGCGTGAAGCGGATGGCGCGGCTGTCCTTCTCGCGCCTGGCCCAGCCGTCGGCGATGAAACGGGCAAGCAGCGCCTCGCCGAGCGAGCCGGCAAGATGCGAGCGCCGCTCGCTCCAGTCGAGGCAGGTGCGGCAGACCGGGCGGCGCTGGGTTTTCAGCGCGGGCACGTCGATACCGAGCGCCGCGATGCGGGCCTCGCCGTTCTGTGTCAGCCCCGCCTCGTCGCCATCGAGCGTCACGTCGCCATCGGCCACCAGCCGGTCCAGCATGCGCACGCCGAAATCGCCGGCGAGATGGTTGTAGCAGACGCGCGCCTTGCGCAGCGCCGGGTCCTTCGGGCCGGGACGGGTGCGCATGAGGCCGCGATTGGCGGCAAAGCCCATGATGTTTTCGAGAAGCTGGCCGACCTCGTCGTCGGCGAGCGCGAAATAGCGGTGCCGCCCCTGTTTGCGCTGGGCGACGAGACCGCCGGTCTCGAGCTTCGACAGGTGGGAACTGGCCGTCTGCAGCGTGATGCCGGCCGCGCCCGCAAGCTCGGTCGCCGTCAGCGCCTGGCCACCCATCAGGGCTGTCAGCATGTTGGCGCGGGCGGGGTCGCCGATCAGTGCGCCGATCTGGGAAATGTCCGGTCCTTCTTTCATACTTCGATGGTAACCGAAGCATTTGCGCATGACAATGTGGAAGAAGGCGGCATCGTGAAAACAAGGAGACGACGATGATCACCTGCTTCATCCGCTACGAAATCGACCCCTTCCGGAAGGACGCTTTCGCCGCCTATGCGCAGACCTGGGGCCAGGCGATCCCACACTGCGGCGCCGATCTCATAGGCTATTTCGGCCCACATGAGGGCTCGTCCACCACGGCCTACGGCGTCTACAACATCGAAAGCCTTGCCGCATATGAGGCCTATCGCGCCCGGCTCGCCGCCGATCCGTTCGGGCGGGAGAACTACGACTTCGCCCGCAGGGAGCGCTTCATCCTGAAGGAGGACCGTATCTTCCTGAAGAACGTCTCGCTGCCGCACGCGCCGAGGATTGCGCCATGATCGCCGTGATCTTCGAAGTGGTGCCCGCACCCGGCCGCATGGATCTCTATCTCGATACGGCCCGCGACCTGCGCCCGCTGCTCGACGGCATCGACGGTTTCCTGTCCATCGAGCGCTTCCGCAGCCTCACCGATCCCACCCGTCTTCTCTCGCTCTCCTTCTGGCGCGACGAGACGGCGGTGAAGGCCTGGCGCGCCACCGAAGAACACCGCGCCGCCCAGTCCCTCGGCCGCAACGGCGTATTCGACGCCTACCGACTGCGCATTGCGAGCGTGGTGAGGGATTACGGGCTGAACGACAGGGACGGGGCGCCGGAGGATAGCCGGAGCTTTCATGCGGCGTAGCTGTCCCGCCCCGACGGTATGATCCCGTTGGTTTCGGGAGAGGACGGCGCACTCTCTGCTTCAGGGAATGTGCCTCCTCCTCTCCACGTCATCCTCGGCTCAAGGCCGAGAATGACGGCAGAGGGGAGGAGGCTTTCCGCCTTCTATCGCATTACTGCACCGTGATCTCGGCCCGCTCCCCGGCCTTGACCGTCGCTTTGCCCTCCTTCGGCGCCGTGTCGCCCTCATACTTCACGCGCACCACATAGTCGCCGGGTGGCAGCGTGTCCTGCCATTCGGTGCCGTAATTGTAGGACATCGATTTCTGGTTGCCCTGGATGTCCTTGGTGGCGCTGAGGATTTCGATGAAGTTGCCGCCGGGCGCCGATATTGCCAGCACGCCGGCATTGAGATTGACGACGACCTCCTTCATCTCGCCAGCCTTGAGGCTGATCGGCACCTCGCCGGTTGCCGAGCCGAGCTTTGCCGTCAGCACGAGGTCGCCGGTCGGTACATCGATCTTGGTGCCGGTACCGTAATTGTAGGCGACGCTCTTGCGGGTCCCGTCGATAGCCTTCTTGGCCTCTACGACCTCGAAGAAGACTTCGCCGGAATCGACCGCCGGCCCGCCCTCGGCATAGACGGCCTTGTTGAGCACGGTGCCGGAGCCGATCACGAGGTCGTGCTGGAGCGTCTCGCCTGCCTTGACGGCAATGGTTTCGGAGACCTTGGTCGGGCCGATCGTGCCATTCAACGTCACTTCGCCGGCGGGAACGTACTGTTTCGTCGTGCCGTAGCCGGTCGTGGAATCGCTGCCGAAGACGATCTGGACCGCCGCTTCGCCGTCGCCTTCCGTGTCCTGCGGCGTGCGCTTCGGCGTGACGACGAGGAGGCCGGCGTCGAAATTGACGAAGGGTTTTGCGATCTCGCCATCCTTCACCTCGAAGGCCACCTCGCGCGTGATCGCGCTCTGTAAGGCGACCACGGCGATATATTTGCCCGGCGGATAGGTGCCCGAGTAGGCGCCCTTGTACATCGTGTCGATGCTGTCGCCCTCCGGCTTGCCGTCGGCCCCGGCCTTGTAGATCAGCCAGTGCACGTCGTTGTTGTCGCCGAGCGAGGGGCCGCCTTCGGAAAGCACGCTGTCCGTCTGCGTGTTGAATTCAGGCTGCGGCTCCGGCTCGGCGACCGCCACCTCTTCCTGCTTGGGTTTGGCCATCGGCGCCTCCGCCACCGTTTCCGTCAGGGCGGCGACGAGCTGGGCGGCGTCGGAGGCTTGGAAATATTTGCCGCCAGTGTTTTCGGCAAGGCAAGCCACCTGCTTGCCTTCCTCCTCCGTCAGGCCGAAGCCGACGACATGGGTGGTGAAATCGACTCCCTTCTTCTCCAGCGCGGAGGCGAGCGCGCAAGGGTCGGCCTCGCAGGTCTCCAGCCCGTCCGTCACCAGCACGACGGTCGCCTTTTCCTCGGTATATTTGAGGATGTCCGCCGCCTGCTCGACGGACTGGCTGAGCGGTGTCTTGCCCTTCGGGTTGATGCCGTTGACGAAGCTGGTGATCGCGCCTTCCGTGCCCGCACCCGGCGGCACCGCAAGCTCGATATCGCTGCACGAGCCTTTTTCCCGATGGCCATAGACCATCAAGCCAAGCTCGGTGCCCACGGGCACCGATTTCAGCACCGTGCCCAAAGTCTCGCGGGCGATGTCGATCTTCGTTCGCCCGTCAATCTGGCCCCACATGGAGCCTGAGGCGTCGAGCACGATCATCGTCTTGTCGGCGGCAATGGTCTCGGTGGCGGCAAGAAGCCCGGCCAGAAGCAGGAAGGCGGCTTTCAGTCGCAAGGCAAGTCCTCCCCGTTTTCCCGCAAACCGGCGGCACCCCGGCATGCTCGGCGCTGTCCTTTCAGAAACGTGCGGGCCGGGGCGGATATTCGCAACGGCTTGAATTCATCGGGAAAGTGCCGGGGCGAAACGGTTTTCGCTTTTTCTCCAAAGCCTTCAGCCTTTGGTAACCATCTTCGGTAACCATAAGCACCACCAAGTTCTGTTCCGAGTCAGCGTATCAGCGAGTATCACATGCCATCTGTTCTTTCGCTTGCAGACGTCTCCCGTTCGCCCCGCAAGAGCGGTTGGCTCGATACGATCATCAAGGGCGATTGCGTTGCGGCGCTCGACGCGCTGCCCGACCAGTCCGTCGACGTCATCTTCGCCGATCCGCCGTACAATCTTCAGCTCGGCGGTGCGCTGCACCGTCCCGACCAGAGCCTCGTCGATGCCTGCGACGACGAGTGGGACCAGTTCGCCTCCTTCCAGGCCTATGATGCCTTCACCCGCGCCTGGCTGCTCGCCTGCCGCCGCGTGCTGAAGCCGTCCGGCACCATCTGGGTCATCGGCTCCTACCACAACATTTTCCGCGTCGGCGCGACCTTGCAGGATCTCAATTTCTGGATCCTCAACGACATCGTCTGGCGCAAGACCAATCCGATGCCGAACTTCAAGGGCCGCCGGTTCCAGAACGCGCACGAGACGATGATCTGGGCGACGCGCGATCCCAAGGCCAAGGGCTACACGTTCAACTACGATGCCATGAAGGCGGCCAATGACGACGTGCAGATGCGCTCGGACTGGCTGTTCCCGATCTGCAGCGGCGGCGAGCGGCTGAAGGGCGACGACGGCAAGAAGGTGCATCCGACGCAGAAGCCCGAAGCGCTGCTCGCCCGCATCCTGATGGCCTCCTCCAAGCCGGGCGATGTGGTGCTTGACCCGTTCTTCGGTTCCGGCACGACGGGAGCGGTGGCCAAGCGCCTCGGCCGCCACTTCGTCGGCATCGAGCGCGAACAGGCCTATATCGATGCCGCCCGCGAGCGCATCGACGCGGTCGAACCGCTCGGCAGCGGCACGCTTTCGGTGATGAGCGGCAAGAAGGCCGAACCGCGCGTCGCCTTCAACACGCTGATCGAAAGCGGCCTGATCGCACCCGGCACGGTGCTGACGGACGCCCGCCGCCGCCACAGCGCCATCGTGCGCGCAGACGGCACGCTCGCTTCGGGCAATGATGCCGGCTCGATCCACCGTATCGGCGCCAAGGTGCAAGGGTTGGACGCCTGCAACGGCTGGACCTTCTGGCACTATGCCGACGGGGCACAGCTGAAGCCGATCGACGACCTGCGCGCCGTCGTGCGCGCCGGAATGGCCGGCATCGAATAGGCCGTCCGAACCTGAAATACCTGTTTCTCCAGCTGCGGCCTCCGGTGTTCCCTGCATCGGGGGCTGTGGCTGTTTTAGCGGCAGGCTGCTTTGTCTTTCGACAAGGTCCCAAACTTCCACGCAGCCGATTCAGGTGATGTTAACCATCAAGCGCTTACTGTGATCCAGCAAATACATCAGGCCAAGCAACGGAAATCGTTGTGAAAAGCCACAGCCGATCAACCGGCTCGGCAGGCAGGATATCGCTTTTCCGGTTTTTGTACCTTCAGTCCCGGAAATGCGAAAACGCCCGGAGCTCCAAAAGCTCCGGGCGTTTCGGTTTTAAGGCGTCCTGTTGAGGATCAGAGCGCGATGCCGTGCGCGGCGAGATCGCTCTTCAGCTTTTCCGGATCGGTGAACAGCACGGCATTCCAGCCGGCCAGCCGCGCGCCCTCGACATTGGCCGGCGCGTCGTCGATGAACAGCGTGTGGGCCGGCGAGAGGCCAAAATCGCGGCTGTGCTTCTCGTAGATCGCGAGATCCGGTTTGATCAGGCCGATCTCGCCCGAGACCGTCACACCGCGCGGCATGTCGAGGAAGGGAAACAGCTTGCGCGCTTCCTTGAACGTATCGGCGGCGAAATTCGTCAGCATGGTGACATCGCGGCCTTCCGCAATCAGCGCTTCCATGATCGCGACGCTCTCGACATAGGCGTGCGAGACCATTTCGTGCCAATATTTGCGGAAGGCGCGGATGTGCTCGACCCGGTCGGGATGCGCCTCGATCAACAGCGCCTCGGCATCCTCCCATTTGCGGCCGCGATCCTGCTCCAGGTTCCAATCGTGCGTGCAGACATTGGTGAAGAACCAGTTGCGCTGGGCATCGTCGGGAATGAGGCGGGTGAACGGGATATGCGGATCGTAATGGATCAGCACCTTGCCGATGTCGAAAACGATGTGGCGAATTTCGATGCTGGTCATGCGGTCCTCGTCTTTTCGAATGCGTCGGGTATGGCCTGTTTTATTGCCTTCTTCATGACGGTCGGCAGCGCCTCGCCGTCGAGCGTCGCCTTCGGCTGCCACCATCCGCCGTCCTTTGCCGTGCCGCGCGGCACGCGCGTGCGATAGACGGTGAGGCGCAGTTCGAAATGCGTGAAGACATGGGTGACGGTGCCGGTGGGGTGCCAGTCGGCCGGGAAGGGGGCGGCGTCGCTGCCGGTCGCGCCATCCACGCGCGCCGTCCAGGCGCTGCCGGGCACTTCCGTCATGCCGCCGAGCAGGCCGCTCTCGATGCGCTTGCGCAGAAACACCGCGCCGTCCTCATCTTGAGCCACGAAGGCAGCCCCCAGCCGCACCGGCTTTTCCTTCTTCGCCGCCTTGCGCGGAAAAAGCTCGGGATCGTCGCGGCCGAGCACGCGACAGTCCGCATTGAGCGGACAGAGCGCGCAGGCGGGCCGGCGCGGCGTGCAGATCGTGGCACCGAGATCCATCATCGCCTGGGCGAAATCGCCCGGCCGGTCCTCCGGCGTCATGGCGGCGACCAGTGCCCGCATTTCCGGCTTTGCCGCAGGAAGCGGCGTCTCGATGGCATGGAGGCGCGAGATGACGCGCTCGACATTGCCGTCGAGCACCGCGCTTTTGCGGTTGAAGGCGATGGAGGCGATGGCGGCGGCGGTATAGTCACCGATGCCGGGCAGGGCCTTCAGCCCATCTTCCGTATCGGGAAAGACGCCGCCATGCTCGAAGGCGACTGCCTCGGCGCATTTCTTGAGATTGCGCGCGCGGGCATAGTAGCCGAGTCCCGCCCAGGACTTCATCACATCCTCGTTGTCGGCCTCGGCAAGGTCCGTAACCGTTGGCCAGCGCGACGTGAACAGCGCGAAATAGGATTTGACCGCCTGTACCGTCGTCTGCTGCAGCATGACCTCCGACAGCCAGATACGATAGGGATCAGGTCTCACCCCGGCCGCCGCCATCGGCGGGCTGACGCGCCAGGGCAGGTCGCGATGGTGCTTGTCGTACCAGGCGAGGATAAGGTCGGCGGGCGCCATGGTCCGGTGAGCCTGAATCCGATGAACTTGGGTCATGATTTGCCTGAACGGGATCGAAGCGCCTATAACTGGCGGACTGATCCGCGATCTTCAAGTGCTTCGCGGACAAAACAGGAATATTTTCCCTGAGCAGTTTCGCAAAAGTGTGAAGCGGTTTTGCGATCGGAACTGCGTCTGAGAAGACAGGTAAGTCGTGAACAATAACGCCCAGCAAAAGCCGCGCCGCGGCATCGTGCAGATCAGCGAAGTGGCCAATGGCCTCATCGATCCGGTGCTCGCCAAGCGCGCCGGCATCAACACGATGCTGCTCGGCTCGTGGGACGAGATTGCCGGTGCGGAATTTGCCGAATGCACAAGGCCGGAGCGCATCGCCTGGCCGCGCCGCGCCTCCGAAATGGCGGGCGAGGGCGGCGGCTACCAGCCCGGCGTGCTGACCATCGCCTGCGAGGGCGCGCGGGCGCTCTTCCTCAGCCACCAGCAGGGCGAGATCATCCAGCGCATCAACGGCTTCTTCGGCTTTCCGGCGGTCAACCAGATCAAGATCGTGCAGAAACCGGTCAGCATCCAGAGCAACCGCCGCCCGAAGCCGCGCCCGCTGACGGGGGCGGCCGCCCAGCATCTCGATCATCTCGTCGAAGGCATCGAGGGGGACGCGCTGAAGGCGGCGCTGAAGCGGCTCGGCACGGCGGTGCTCGGCCGGCGCAAATGAAGCGTCAAAGCCCGCGCCCGCAACCATCGAACGGTCACAATTCTTTGAAGTTACTAGCCTTAACTCCGCTTGTTCCCGCCCCAAAGCAGGTATAACGGGAGAGCCGAGAGCAAATCCGGGCACGTGTCGGCATTTTCGCCCGGATTGCGTCAAGATATCTGAATTCCTATCCCTTCCCACAGGAGAGACCATGTCCCTTTCCGAAATGAGCCTGATGAAGCGCCTCTTCTCCGGCGTCGCCGTCGCCGCGCTTGCCGTGACGCTTGCTGCATGCAGCGACGAGAAGAAGGAGACCGCCAAGGCTCCCGAGACCAGCCAGACGACGACGGAAAGCGCAAGCTCGACGCCGGCCACGTCGACGGAAACGAAGACCGAGACCGCCACGACGCCGGCGACCACGACGACGGGCACGAGCACGGCAACCGGTACGGCTGCAACGACCACCACGACGACGACCGAAACCGCCCAGAAGCCCGCCGCCGAAGCCAAGGCTGCCGAAGTTCCGACGTCCGAAGGCGATGTCGACATGGCGGAAGTGCTGAAGCCCGGCGCGCTTCCGGACATGGCGCTCGGCGAGGCGAATGCCCCGGTGACGATCGTCGAATACATGTCGACGACCTGCCCGCACTGCGCGGCCTTCCACAACAACACCTTCGACGCCATCAAGGCGAAGTATGTCGATAGCGGCAAGGTTCGCTTCATCGTGCGCGAATTCCCCTTCGATCCGCGCGCTGCCGCCGCCTTCATGCTGGCGCGCTGCAACCCGCAGGACACGACGAAGCTGACGGAAGCCGCACAGTATTTCCCGATGCTGTCCATGCTGATGAAGCAGCAGGAAACCTGGGCTGCCGCGCAGGATGGCCGCGAAGCGCTGCTGCAGATGTCCAAACTCGCCGGTTTTACACAGGAGAGCTTCCAGGCCTGCTTGACGAACCAGAAGCTTCTGGATGATGTGAACGCGGTACGTGAACGCGGTGCCAAGGATTTCGGCGTCGCGGCGACCCCGACCTTCCTGATCAACGGCAAGCGCTACGCAGGGGACATGTCGGTTGACACCATGTCGGCCCTCATCGACAGCATGCTTTGATCCTTCGACCGGTTTTGAAGCGGGCGACGGCGGAAGCCGTGCGCCCGCTTTTTACTTTGAGGGGCAGGTGAACGCATGAAGTTCACCAAGCTCCGCCTTCTCGGCTTCAAGTCCTTCGTCGAACCCTCAGAATTCGTTATCGAGCGCGGCCTGACCGGCGTCGTCGGGCCGAACGGCTGCGGCAAGTCGAACCTCGTCGAGGCGCTGCGCTGGGTGATGGGGGAGAACTCCTACAAGAACATGCGCGCGTCCGGCATGGACGACGTCATCTTCTCCGGCTCCGGCAATCGCCCCGCCCGCAACACCGCCGAAGTCGGCCTCTATCTCGACAATTCCGACCGCACCGCGCCCGCCGCCTTCAACGATCAGGACGAGATCCAGGTCACGCGCCGCATCGAGCGCGAAAACGGCTCGGTCTATCGCATCAACGGCAAGGAGGCGCGCGCCAAGGATGTGCAGCTGCTCTTCGCCGATGCCTCCACCGGTGCGCGCTCGCCCTCCATGGTCGGGCAGGGCCGTATCGGCGAACTCATTCAGGCGAAACCCCAGGCGCGCCGCCAGCTGCTCGAAGAGGCGGCCGGCATTTCCGGCCTGCATTCGCGCCGCCACGAGGCGGAGCTGCGCCTGCGCGCCGCCGAAACCAATCTGGAGCGGCTGGAAGACGTCACCTCGCAGCTTGAAAGCCAGATCGAGAGCCTGAAGCGACAGTCGCGCCAGGCCAACCGCTTCAAGATGCTCTCGGCCGATATCCGCCGCCACGAGGCGATGCTTTTGCATATCCGCTGGGTGCAGGCCAAGGAGGCCGAGGGCGAGGCGGAAAGCCAGCTCAACCAGGCGACCTCCATTGTCGCCGAGCGGGCGAATGCCCAGATGCAAGCCGCCAAGGAACAGGCCGTCGCCAGCCTGAAACTGCCGGAACTGCGCGAGAACGAGGCGAAACTCGCCGCCGTGCTGCAACGCCTGCAGATCGCCCGCACGCAGCTGGAGGAGGACGCCGCCCGGCTGTTGCGCCGCCGCGATGAGCTCGGCCGCCGTTTGGCGCAGCTTGCCGAGGATATCGTCCGCGAAGAGCGCATGGTGGCGGATAATGCCGCCGTGCTGGATCGTCTGACGGCGGAAGAGGAGGAGATCGGCGAAATCCTCGCCGAGGCCGACGAACGCGCCGAAGCCGCCCGCGAGACGATGGACGAGGCCGCCGCAAAGCTCGCGGAAAGCGAAGCGGCTCTTGCCGCCGTCACCGCAGAACGGGCGGAAGCTGCAGCCGTGCGCAACCAGCTGGAAAAGGCGATCCGCGATCTCTCGGAGCGCCATTTCCGTCTCGGCCAGCAACTGGATGCGCAGACGCGCGACCTCGACGAGATGGATGCGCGCATCCATGCGCTGCCCGATCCAGAAGAGCGCCGCGCCGCCGTACAGCTTGCTGAAGAGGCCCTGGAGGCGGCCGGTGAGATGCTGGTCGCCGTGGAGGAGGCGCTGGAGGAGGCGCGCTTTGCCGAGAGCGCGCTCCGCGGCCCCGTCGATACCGCCCGCGCTCGCTTTGCCGGCATCGAGACGGAAGCCCGTACGATCCGGCGCATGCTGGAGGCCGGCGCTGCCGGCGGGGCTTTCGCGCCTGTCGTCGAGCATGTCGATGTCGACCGCGGCTATGAAACCGCACTCGGCGCCGCGCTTGGTGACGATCTCGATTCCCCCGCTGACAGCGATGCGCCCGTGCACTGGCGCCTTTCCGGCGACGCGTCCGGTGATCCCGCTTTGCCATCCGGCGTCACCGCCCTGATCACACGCGTCCGGGCACCAGAAGTCCTGCATCGCCGTTTGGCGCAGATCGGCATTGCCGGCAGTGTCGATGCGGCACTGGCTTTGCTGCCGCAGCTGAAGCCCGGCCAACGGCTCGTCACACGCGACGGCGCGGTCTTCCGCTGGGATGGCCATGTCACCGGTGCCGATGCGCCCAGTGCCGCCGCGCTGCGCCTCGAACAGAAGAACCGCCTCGCCGAACTCGAAACAGAGCTGGAAAACGCCCGCGCGGCTCTCTCCGACGCCGAAGCCGATCTCGCCCGCGCCGGCGAGACGATCCGTGCCGAGACGCAGCGCCAGCAGGCCGCCCGCGAAACGCAGCGTGCCGCCACCCGCACGCTTGCCGAGGCCCGCGACGCGCTGGAAGCCGCCGAGCGCGCCGCCGGCGATCTCATCCGCCGCCGCGCCGTGCTTGCGGAAACGCGCGCGCAGATCGAGGCGCAGGTGGACGAGGCTGCGACCTCGCTCGAGGATGCGCGCGGCGCGTTGGAGGACGCCCCCGATCTCGCCGATCTGGATCTTCGCCTGCGCACCCATACGATGGATGTCGCCACCGACCGCGCGACGCTTGCCGAGGCCCGCGCCGCCCATGACGGCCTCGCCCGCGAAATGGCCGACCGCAAGCGCCGCCTGATGGCGATTGCCGCCGAGCGCGAGACGTGGAAGACCCGCGCCATGAGCGCCGAAAACCACATCGCGACCCTGCGCGACCGCGAGGTGGAAGCGCGCGAGGAAATGGAGGAGCTGGCCGAAGCCCCCGACGAAATCGAGGACAAGCGCCGCGAGCTCCTGACCGGCCTTACCAACGCCGAGGCCGCGCGCCGCGAAGCCGCGGATGCCTTGCAGGAGGCCGAAAACCGCCAGCGCGAGGCCGACCGCATCGCCGCCACCGCGCTTTCGCAACTCGCCGAGTCCCGCGAGATCCGGGGCCGTGCGGAAGAGCGCCTTGTGTCCGCCCGCGAGCGCCGCGTCGAGGGCGAGGCGCGCATCCGCGAGGCCCTGTCCTGCGCGCCGCACGAGGCATTGCGCCTCACCGGCCATCCCGCCGATGCGCCGCTGCCCGATCCGCGCGAGCGCGAACGCGAACTCGACCGGCTGAAGATCGAGCGCGAGCGGCTGGGCGCGGTGAACCTGCGCGCCGAGGAGGAGCAGAAGGAACTGACGGAAAAGCTCGATGCCCTCGTCGCCGAACGCGAGGATATCATCGAGGCGATCCGCAAGCTGCGCTCGGCCATCCAGAGCCTCAATCGCGAGGGCCGCGAGCGGCTGCTCGCCGCCTTCGACGTGGTCAACGTGCAGTTCCAGCGCCTGTTCACCCACCTGTTCGGCGGCGGCACGGCGGAATTGCAGTTGATCGAGAGCGACGATCCGCTCGATGCCGGTCTCGAAATCCTCGCCCGCCCGCCCGGCAAGAAGCCGCAGACCATGACGCTGCTCTCGGGCGGCGAGCAGGCGCTGACCGCCATGGCGCTGATTTTCGCCGTCTTCCTCACCAACCCGGCGCCGATCTGCGTGCTGGACGAGGTGGACGCGCCGCTCGACGACCACAATGTCGAGCGCTACTGCAATCTGATGGACGAGATGGCCGCCTCCACCGAGACCCGCTTCGTCATCATCACCCATAATCCTATCACCATGGCGCGCATGAACCGCCTCTTCGGCGTCACAATGGCCGAGCAGGGCGTCTCGCAACTGGTATCGGTAGACCTCCAGACGGCCGAGCAGCTGCGCGAAGCCTCCTGACGGGAACAAAACCTCGCCCGATGCATTGATAAGCGCCCGCGCGGTCTTGCCGGCGGGACATTGCAATTGGGGAATTAATCGTGAGCAGAGACGCACTTTACATGGTCATCGGCGCCCTCATCGTCGTGGTGGCCGGGTTTTCCTATTATGCCTATCAGCAGGAAAAGAAGCCTGACGGGGTCGAGATTCGGGTGGATGAGAAGGGGCTTTCAATCGAGGGGAATTGACGGTGACGGCCGCCGTTGGCCGTCTACCTATATCGCCTTCCCATAATATTGCACCGCCGTCGCAATTTTGACGCAGTGCAGCAAAATTCCTATCGTGCCGCGTTTTCAACGGGATGGAGTTCCTGTAGATTGAAAAAACGCATTTGGGGAGGCGTCGATGGAGAAGTGGGTCTATACCTTTGGGGATGGTCGTGCCGAAGGCAGCGCTGCAGACAAGAATCTGCTGGGCGGCAAGGGCGCGAATCTTGCGGAAATGTGCAATCTCGGCCTGCCCGTGCCCCCCGGCCTCACCATCGTCACGACCGCCTGCAATCACTATTACGACAACGGCCGCGCCCTGCCGGCCGGGCTGAAGGAACAGGTTCGCGAGGCGCTGCGCCAGATGGAGGCGATCACCGGCCGCACCTTTGGCGATACCGCCAAGCCGCTGCTGCTGTCCGTGCGCTCCGGTGCGCGCGCCTCCATGCCGGGCATGATGGATACGGTCCTCAACCTCGGCCTCAACGACCGGACCGTCGAGGCGCTCGGCCACGATGCGGGTGATGCCCGCTTCGCCTGGGATAGCTACCGCCGCTTCATCCAGATGTATGGCGATGTCGTCATGGGCCTCGACCATGAGGTCTTCGAGGAAATCCTGGAAGACGAGAAGGGCCGGCTTGGCCATGAGCAGGACACCGAACTTTCCGCCGTCGAGTGGCAGCATGTCATCGCGCGCTACAAGGAGGTCATCCGCGAAGAGCTCGACGAAGAGTTTCCGCAGGATCCGGAAGTCCAGCTCTGGGGCGCCATCGGCGCGGTCTTCGCCAGCTGGATGAATGCGCGCGCCGTCACCTATCGCACGCTGCACAATATTCCCGCCGTCTGGGGCACCGCCGTCAATGTCCAGGCCATGGTCTTCGGCAATCTCGGCAATTCCTCGGCCACGGGCGTCGCCTTCACGCGCAACCCATCGACGGGCGAGAACAAGCTCTACGGCGAATTCCTCGTCAACGCGCAGGGCGAGGATGTCGTGGCCGGCATCCGCACGCCGCAGAACATCACCGAGGAGGCTCGCATCGCCTCGGGCTCCGACCGCCCCTCGCTGGAAAAGCTGATGCCGGAGGCCTTTGCCGAATTCCGCGGCATCTGCGACCGGCTGGAGCAGCACTACCGCGATATGCAGGATCTCGAATTCACCATCGAGCGCGGAAAACTCTGGATGTTGCAAACCCGCTCGGGCAAGCGCACCGCCAAGGCCGCGCTGAAGATCGCCGTCGAAATGGCCGAGGGCGGGCTGATCAGCGAGGGCGAAGCCGTCTCCCGCATCGATCCCGCCTCGCTCGACCAGCTGCTGCATCCGACCATCGATCCGCGCGCCCGCCGCGATGTCATCGGCTCCGGCCTGCCGGCCTCGCCGGGCGCGGCGACCGGCGCCATCGTCTTCACGTCGGAAGATGCCGTTCAAGCGCAGGAAGAGGGCCGCAAGGTCATTCTCGTGCGCATCGAGACGAGCCCGGAAGACATTCACGGCATGCACGCCGCCGAAGGCATCCTGACGACGCGCGGCGGCATGACCAGCCATGCGGCGGTCGTGGCGCGCGGCATGGGCACCCCATGCGTTTCTGGCGCTGGCACGCTGCGTGTCGATCTGCGCAACGAGATGCTGGTGGCGCAGGGCGTGACGCTGAGGAAAGGTGACGTCATCACCATCGACGGCTCGTCCGGCCAGGTGCTGAAGGGCGAAATCCCGATGTTGCAGCCTGAATTGTCTGGCGATTTCGGCCGCATCATGGAATGGGCCGACCGCACGCGCCGCATGAAGGTGCGCACCAATGCCGAAACGCCGGCGGATGCCCGCGCGGCGCGCTCCTTCGGTGCCGAGGGCATCGGCCTCTGCCGCACCGAGCACATGTTCTTCGAGGGCAACCGCATCAATGTGATGCGCGAGATGATCCTCGCCGAGGATGAGGCCGGCCGCCGGGCGTCGCTCGCCAAGCTCCTGCCCATGCAGCGCTCGGATTTCGTCGAGCTGTTCGAGATCATGCACGGCCTGCCGGTGACGATCCGCCTGCTCGACCCCCCGCTGCACGAATTCCTCCCGAAGACGGATGAGGAAATCGCCGAAGTCGCGACGGCGCTTTCCATCGATGAGGCCGTGCTGCGCCACCGTGTGGATACGCTGCATGAATTTAACCCCATGCTCGGCCATCGCGGCTGCCGCCTTGCCATCTCCTATCCCGAGATCGCCGAAATGCAGGCGCGCGCCATATTCGAGGCCGCCGTGGAGGCAGCGAAGACGACCGGGGCTGCCGTCGAGCCCGAGATCATGGTGCCGCTCGTCGGCCTCAAGGCGGAGCTGGATTACGTGAAGGCGCGCATCGAGGCGGTCGCCAAGGCCGTCATCGCCGAAAGCGGCGTGCCGATCACTTATCTCACCGGCACAATGATCGAGCTGCCGCGTGCTGCTCTGCGTGCCCATGTCATCGCCGAATCGGCCGAATTCTTCTCCTTCGGCACCAACGACTTGACGCAGACGACCTTTGGCATCTCGCGCGACGACGCCTCGGCGTTCCTGTCGACTTATATCCAGAAGGGCATCGTCGAGCAGGATCCGTTCGTGCAGCTCGATTTCGATGGCGTGGGCGAACTCATCCGCATCGCCGCCGAGCGCGGCCGCCGCACGCGCAACGACCTGAAGCTCGGCATCTGCGGCGAGCATGGCGGCGACCCGGCCTCGATCCATTTCTGCGAGGATGCAGGGCTCGATTACGTGTCCTGTTCGCCCTTCCGCGTGCCGATCGCAAGGCTGGCGGCCGCGCAGGCCGCGTTCAGCAGCAAGGGCTGATGTGACGGGAGATCAGTGGCGCCGGCCGTGAACATAGATCACGGTCGGCTGGTTCCATAGGAACGGATCCATGCGCGCGGCGCGGAAATCGGCGCGGCGGTCGAGATCGATACGTTGAAGGCATTCCGCGAAGGCATCGGTGTTGGGGCGGAAGCCATAGGCGCGGCACTTGTTTTCATCATTGGCGCGCACTTCCGCCGCCGTCTGGCAGCCGGCGAGGAAAAGCGCGGTCGTGGCAAGTGCGGCAAAGCGAATGAGGGGTTTCGACATGGGAACTCCGGAAACTGCTATGCGGCAGACATAACGCCTGCCGCCCGACAGTGTACAGCGCCCGTGCGATCATCGCATTTTCCTGAGGGGGCCGTCCGCAAGCCGGCCGTCATATCCGTTGCAGCACGTCGACGAAAGCGTCGGCGAAACGCTTGAGGTCCGCAGTCTTCTCGTCGGGATTTTCCACGCGGATGGCCGAACCCTCGGCATCGAGCAAGGCAAACACGACGTTCAAAGTGCCCGCGTCGCCCTTCGGCACGCGGAGCGCCGCAATGCGCACGCAGTCCTCCGCAAGGCCGGAAGCGGGAAGGTCGAAGAGATAATCGCCGCCGAGTTGACTTGCGGCGGTGCGCACGGCCTCGGCAAAACCCGTCTCGTCACCGGAAAAACCGTCGAGCGACAATTCGAGTTCGAGAAGCTCCAGGGGGAGGGCGGGTTCGCCAGCCGTGATGGCGAGCGGTGTGTCGGCGGCAGTCTGCGTCGGCAACATCGTCGTGCTCCTAAACCAAGTCCTGCAAACGGGCGAAACGCTGTTTTGTTCGCCCGCGCTTTTAGAAATTACCCCCGTTTATGAAAACTCGTTAACGAGCGTGGCAAATTTACGGCACGCAAGTTTTTTCGCGGTGCGCGGTCGAAGTGTCTACAGGAGAGCGCGCCGCGGCGGCGGTGGAAAAATCCGTTTTCCTGCGTTAGGGAAGGAAAGCGGCAGCGGTGCCGCGGGCAGAGCGGGTGCGCCATGGCGATCACGATCCAGTACGAACGGCCCGTTTCCCATGCGGCGCATTGGGCGCGGCGGCTTGCGCTGTTTTCCTGTGTGCTGTTCATCGCCATCGTGCTGTCGCATCGTTTTGGCCCGCTCACCACGCCACATTTCCTGGCGCTCGCCGGCTTTGCCGCTGTCATGGCGGGGCTGGCCGTGCTGCTGGCGGCCGTGGGTCTCGCGCGGCTCTGGATGGTCGGTGCGCGCGGCGGCAAGGCGGCCCTGACGGCGCTGCTCTTCTCGCTTTTGCCGCTCGGCATTTCCGGCGCGGCGGCCTATGCCTATTTCTATCGTCCGGCGCTCTATGATGTGACAACCGATACGATTGCCCCGCCGCCCTGGCTGTCGCAGCCAGCCGTCCAGCAGGATTGGCTGCCGCGTGCCGCCACGGTGACTGCGCGCGATCGCGAAGTGCAGCTCGAAGACTACCCCGCTTTGTCCGGGCGGCGCTATGAAGGGGCGCTCGACCGCGTTTACCAAGGCGCACGCAAGGTCGCGACCGCCTATGGCATCATCATCACCAGCGAAGCCGGCCTCGACAATATCCAGGCAGACCTCGAAGACCTCGTTGTAGATCCCAAAAAGGTGGCGAAGAGCCAGGAGGCGCTTGGTGACGTGCCGATCCCCGAGGCCCGCCCGGAGGCGGTTCCGGCCCTGCCGCATATCGGCGGCCCCGGCGATGTGCTGCTGCAGGGCGAATGGCGCTCGCCGATCTTCGGCTTCCGTTTCGATGTGGTTATCCGCCTGCGCGAAGAGGCCGAGACGACGCTGGTCGACATGCGCGCCGCCTCGCGTTACGGGCCGCACGATCTCGGCATCGGCGCCGACCTGGTCGAGGGCTATCTGAAGGCGCTCGACGCCGAACTGCTCGGCATCGCTGGGGATTAAGAGCCCGGCGCCGGGAAATAGAGTCCGTGCAGCGAGGGCGGCCCCTCGGTCACCACCTCGCCGCGGGCGACGAGATCCTCCAGATGCGCCAACACCGAAAGCGCCGCCGCACCGTGCAGCCGCGGATCGGTCTCGCGGTAGATGACCTTCACCATGTCGGCGATCAGCCGGTCGCCCGCCCGGATGCGCTCGCGCACCGCCCGCTCGCGCATGCGCCGATGGGTGCGCAAGCCGCGCAGGAACGAGGCCGGCTCGCTGACCGGTCCGCCATGACCGGGAAAATAAATGCGGTCGTCGCGTTCCAGCAGCCGTTCCAGCGAGGCCATGTAGTCCGCCATGGCGCCATCGGGCGGTGCGACGATGGTCGTCGCCCAGGCCATGACATGGTCGGCGGAAAACACGATGCCATCGGGACCGTCGAGCGCGAAGGCCGCATGGTTGGCCGTGTGGCCGGGCGTGAGCAGCGCCGTCAGCGCCCAGCCGTCGCCCTCCACGCGCTGACCGTGGCCAAGCGCGATATCGGGCACGAAGTCGATGTCGGAACTCTCGGCAAAGGGGTTGCTCTCGCCCTCATGCAGCGGACGCGCCGCCCGGTGCGGCCCCTCGGCGACGATGATCGCACCGGTTTCCGCCTTCAGCCGGCGGGCAAGCGGAGAATGGTCGCGGTGGGTGTGGCTGACGGCGATATGCGTCACCTCCCGGCCGGCAAGCGCGCGCATCAGCGCGGCGAAATGCGCCTCGTCCTCCGGCCCGGGGTCGAGGACGGCGACGGATTTGCCGCCGACGATATAGCTGTTCGTGCCGTGAAAGGTGAAGGGGCTTGGATTGTTGACGGTGAGGCGCTGCACGCCCGGCGCGACAGACACCGCCTCGCCATAGGCCGGCTTGAACTCAAGGTCGAAGCGCGGCGCGTCGTCTTGCGATATATTCGACACGGCGGTCACTTGTATTCGATTTCGATAAAGCTCATCGGCTTGTCGCCGCCATTGACGACATTGTGCGCCACGCCCGCCTCGCGCCGGTAAACCGCGCCGGTCTTCGTATGTACGCGCCGCTCGCCCGTCTCCTCCTCGATCAAGAAGTCGCAATCCGTCATCGGCACGACGACGTAGCCGAGTCCGTGCACGTGATGGCCGGTATCGGCGCCCGGCGCGAAATCCCAGCGCGTGACGCGCACGACGGTATCGTCGAGAAGAACGGTGGGCACGGCTGGTGGACGGGCACGAAACTGGGACATCATGGCTCCTCGTGAGAACGGCGGCGCGCAGGCCCATCGAATAGGCTCGGCCGCCCAGGACGGTCATCGCCCGACCCTACCCGCCGCCAACCCACCTGCCAAGCGCCAAGCGGCATGCATTCCAAGTCGGTGGGGGCGAGAATTATCGCGGAAGAGAGAACTTAACCATTGTCCACCCCCGCGCCCTTTGCTAATCAGGCACCCGCTGTGTTGGGGCGTCGCCAAGCGGTAAGGCACCGGTTTTTGGTACCGGCATTCCCAGGTTCGAATCCTGGCGCCCCAGCCACGCGGCTCGTTTCCAGAGACACAATCGATTTCGATCCGCTTCGCCCGTGCCATGCGGTTTGATGGGCTTCACCACAAATGAATGTCGCTAGGCTGCAAAAGTCGTCGAATCGCATTGATTTCAAGCGAATTCTCCTTCATTCCGGTTGACCATCACCGGCCCCATCCAAGGCCGGGATCACCCCGTCGTTTTTGACATGTCGGATGAAACGCATGACCTCATTGAACCGGCGCAAACAGGAAAGCAGGGACCCGTTCCTGGCGGGGCCGGCGGTTGCGGCGCGGGGGGGAAGCCGCTCTTGGGGCGGGCGACCGAGGGCGTTGCAGCATGTCATTGATGCGATGGGCAATGTGGTCGTATCGCCGGCCTCGCCGCTGATGGCGAATTTCACCGGCTGCAAGGTGATCCACAAGCTGCAGAAGCCGGGCGCCCATGTGACGGCCGCGGGCGATCCCGCCATCAAGGGCGCGCGTCCGGCAAGCTTCGACACGGCGCTGCGCCTTCTCTCCAAGCAGGGCGCCCAGGGGCGGGGGCTCTCCGAGGCGCTTGCCGAGCTGCGGGATGCCATGGTCTGGCATCAGGGACCGGCCGGGCCTTATGCCAGCGTGAATTTCGAGCGCGACCATGCGCATGCCGTGCTGATCGGCGAACATGGCCTGGAGCAGCGCAGCGACGTCCGCATCGGCCTGACCCTGCTTGCGCCCTATACGCGCTTTCCCGATTTCATCCAGCCTTACCCGTCCGTCGTTCTTCCACTGACGGACGGCGAGTTCACGCTTGAAGCCGGCGACTGGAGCCGGCGCCGTCTCGGCACGGCGCTGCACTATCCGGCGGGAGGCCATTTTGCCGTTCGCTCGACAGCCCGGCCGCTGATGATGCTGTGGGCGCATCTTCTGCAAAGCCGCTGACGGCGTTTAAACCAGGCTACCGAGCGGGATGAGCTCCTTCGCTCCCGCGCGCCATTCGTTCCCCTCCCAGTCGCCTAGCCAGCGGTCCACCCGCAGGCCGGCCTCGGCCATCAATGCTTCCAGCTCGGCTTTTTCCGGAAACGCGATGCGCGAGGCGGCCGAGAGGCGCTTGCCCGTCGCCTGGATTTCATAGTGGGTGCCGTAGGTGACGATGCCTGTGGCAGGGTCTTCGCTGACATCGTTCCAGGCAGAGACGGCGCCGAAGCGCGGATGCTCGACGGTGCGCAGCGATTCCTGCGGCCCCCATTCCTCCCATTCGCGGCAGGCGGGATTGCGGCTGTCGAAGAGGAAGCGGCCGCGGGGGGCGAGATGGGCGGCGATGGTGGCGAGCGCCGCGCGGCGGTCCTCCGGCGTCAGGAAGACCTGGAAGGCGTGGCCGGTGAGAAGCACGAGATCGAAGCGGCGGCCAAGCCGCAGCGTGCGTGCATCGCCCTCGATGAATTCCGCCGTGCCCGGTTTGGCCCGTGCGATCTCCAGCATGGCGGGAGCCGGATCGACGCCGACGACCGTGCGCCCCTCCGCCAGCGCCACGGCAAGTTCACCGGTGCCGCAGCCGAGATCGAGCACGCTTGCGGCATCCTTGGCCAGCGACAGGCAATAGGCGAAATCGGGCGAGCGCGACCAGCCGTTTTCGAGATCGTAGAAATCGGCGAGTTCGGGGTCGTGATAGAGACGGTCTTCCTGCATTGTGTCCTCCAAATGAAAAGGCCGCGCGTTTCCGCACGGCCTTGAAAGGGATCGATCGATGCGCCCGTTACTTGGCGGCGTCGAGAACCTTTTCGCAGTGCGATGGGCCGCCCTTCGGATCGGGACGATCGGCGACGGCGCGGATATTGTTGATCTTGTAGCTCTCGCTGACGGTCAGCTCGACCGTGCAGGACTTGCCCTTGGCAAAACCGCCGCGCCACTTGTAGACCGTCGAACCGCCCGAACCCGCGGCATCGGACTGCGGCGGGCCATAGGCCGCGAAGAAGGTGCCAGCGGCCTTGCCGTTCCAGCGGGCCTGCAGCGGATTGGACGCGACGGTGGCGGTGGTGCATCCGGCGAGGGCAAGCGCGACGCCTGCCAGAATTGCAATGCGGGAGTTCATAGTGCCAGTTCCTTGGACTTCGGTGCGGCCGTGTTGGGGCGACTCGAAAACGAGCCTCGATTCGCCATAGCGCAGCCCGTGCAAAAGGGGAATCGCTTGCCGTAAACTTTGTGATTGTCCCCGTCGAACGACTGGAAACCTTGCGGATTTGCAACAGTATGGCGAAAGGACGGCCCTTACGCCTGCTCGAACTCCACCAGCGCGCCGTGGAAATCCTTGGGATGGGCAAAAAGCACCGGCTTGCCGTGGGCGCCGATCTTCGGCGTGCCGTCGCCGAGAATGCGGGCGCCCGTCGCTCGCACCGTATCGGCGACAGCGGCGATGTCGGGCACCTCGAAGCAGAGATGATGGATGCCGCCGGCCGGGTTTTTCTCGAGGAAGGCGGCAATCGGCGAGGCTTCGCCGAGCGGGTGGAGCAGTTCGATCTTTGTGTTGGGCAGTTCGACGAAGACGACAGTGACGCCGTGCTCGGGCAGGTCCTGTGGGGCGGAGACCTTCGCGCCGAGTTCGGCGTAGCGGTTCGCCGCCGCCGCCAGATCGGGCACGGCGATGGCGACGTGGTTGAGCGCTCCGAGCATGGGCTTCTCCTTACTGGTTGCGGATCCGGCCTTCGACAAGGTCGAGCACGGCATTGGCCGCATCGAGCACATTGGTGCCGGGGCCGAAGACGGCGGCCACGCCGTTTTCGATGAGGAAATCGTAGTCCTGCCGCGGAATGACGCCGCCGACCACCACGACGACGTTCTCCGCCCCGCGCTCGCGCAGCGATGCGACCAGCGCCGGCGCCAGCGTCTTGTGGCCAGCGGCGAGCGAGGACATGCCGACGACCTGCACCTTCTCGGCGACGGCAAGCTCCGCCGCCTCGTCGGGCGTCTGGAAGAGTGGCCCCATCAGCACCTCGAAGCCAAGATCGCCGAAGGCTGAGGCGATCACCTTCGCCCCGCGGTCATGACCGTCCTGGCCGAGCTTGGCCACCATGATCTTCGGCCGCGCCTTGTGCGCAGCGATGCGGCCGGTGAGCGTCCTGAATTCCGGATCGTCGCCATAGGCGGGGCCGTAGATATCGCCCACCACCTCGGGCAGGGCCGCATGGTCGCCGAAGGCGCGGCGCATGGCATCGGAAATCTCGCCCACGGTGGCGCGCGCCCGTGCGGCGGCGACGGCGGCTTCGAGAAGATTGCCTTCGCCGGTCTTGGCGACGGTTTCCAGCGCGCCGAGCGCCGCGTCAACCGCCTTGCCGTCGCGGCGGCGGCGGATGTCCTCCAGCCGCTTGATTTGCGATGCGCGCACGGCGCTGTTGTCGATCTCCAGAATGTCGATCGGCTGCTCGTCCTCCAGCCGATATTTGTTGACCCCGACGACTACCTCGTCGCCGCGATCAACGGCGGCCTGCCGGCGGGTGGCGGCCTCCTCGATCAGGCGCTTCGGCAGTCCCTCGATGACGGCCTTCGTCATGCCGCCCAGCGCCTCGACTTCCTCGATCAGCGCCCAGGCCTTTTCCGCCAGCTCGCTGGTGAGGCTTTCGACATAGTAGGAGCCGGCGAGGGGATCGACGACCTTGGTCACGCCGGTCTCGTGCTGGAGGATCAGCTGCGTGTTGCGCGCGATCCGGGCGGAAAATTCCGTCGGCAGCGCGATCGCCTCGTCGAAGGAGTTGGTGTGCAGCGACTGCGTGCCACCGAGTGCGGCCGACATCGCCTCGAAGGCGGTGCGCACGATGTTGTTGTAGGGATCCTGTTCCTGCAGCGAGACGCCGGAGGTCTGGCAATGGGTGCGCAGCATGCGCGACGAGGCCTTCTTCGGCTGGAACTCGTCCATCACGCGGTCCCACAGCAGGCGGGCGGCGCGGAGCTTCGCCGCCTCCATGAAGAAGTTCATGCCGATCGCGAAGAAGAAAGAGAGGCGGCCGGCGAAATCGTCGACATTCAAACCCTTGTTTATGGCGGCGCGGACATATTCGCGCCCGTCGGCGATGGTGAAGGCGAGTTCCTGCACCAGCGTCGCGCCGGCCTCCTGCATGTGGTAGCCGGAGATCGAGATGGAGTTGAACTTCGGCATCTCGCGTGCCGTGTATTCGATGATGTCGGCGATGATCCGCATCGAGGGCTGCGGCGGGTAGATATAGGTGTTGCGGACCATGAACTCCTTGAGGATGTCGTTCTGGATGGTCCCGGACAGGTTTTCGCGCGCAACACCTTGCTCTTCGCCGGCGACGATGAAATTGGCGAGGATCGGGATGACCGCGCCGTTCATCGTCATGGAGACGGAGACCTTCTCCAGCGGAATGTTGGAGAACAGGATCTTCATGTCCTCGACGCTGTCGATGGCCACTCCCGCCTTGCCGACATCGCCGACGACGCGCGGATGATCGCTGTCATAGCCGCGATGGGTGGCAAGGTCGAAGGCGACGGAGACGCCCTGCTGGCCGGCGGCGAGCGCCTTGCGGTAAAAGGCGTTGGAGGCCTCGGCCGTCGAGAAGCCGGCATATTGCCGGATCGTCCAGGGGCGGCCGGCATACATGGTGGCGCGCGGTCCGCGCACGAAGGGGGCAAAGCCCGGCAGCGAGCCGAGATGGTCGATGCCGGCTACGTCGTCAGCAGTATAGACGGGCTTGACGGCGATGCCCTCAGGCGTCTGCCAGGTCAGCGTTTCCGGGCTGGCGCGCAGTTCCTTCTCGGCGAGCGCCTCCCAGTCCTTCAGCGTCTTGTCGGCCATCATTCGAACTCCAGGATCGTTTCATCCACCGCAAGACTTTGCCCGACCTTGACGGCGAGGCGCTTGACGGTGCCGCGGCGCTCGGCCCGCATCATGTTTTCCATCTTCATCGCCTCGATCGTCGCGAGCGCCTGACCCGCCTCGACGACATCGCCTTCGGCAACAAGAAGCGCGGTGACGACGCCGGGCATCGGGCAGAGCAGCAGTTTCGACGTATCCGGCGGCGCCTTCTTCGGCATGAGGCGGGCAAGGGCTGCGACACGCGGCGCACGCACATGCACCTTCACATCCATGCCATGCCAGCGCAGGCGGATCGCCGGGCCGGCAAGGTCCACCTTCACGCCCAGTCGTTCCCCCGCGACGGTGAAGACGGCATGGCGGCGGCCGGGCATCCAGTCGCTTTCCACGGAAAGCGTCTCGCCGGTCTCGAAATGGATGGAAACGCCGCCATCCCGGTTTTCCAGCGTCACCGCATGCTCGCCATCGGCAAGGCTTGCAACCCATTGTTTGCCGACGACGCGGCGGTGATTGCCGATCGTGCCGGAAATCTGCGCGGCGCGCTCCTGCACGGCCTGCTGCACGACGGCGGCGACGGCGGCAAGCTTAAGGGCCGACGCGGCATCCGGCGCGACGCCGTGGAAACCGTCCGGAAACTCCTCGGCGATGAAGGCGGTGGTGAGCCGTCCGGCCCTGAAGCGCTCATGGCCCATCACGGCGGAGAGGAAGGGCAGGTTGTGGCCGATGCCTTCGACCTCGAAATCGTCGAGCGCCGTCGCCATGGCATCGATGGCGGCAAGCCGCGCCGGTGCCCAGGTGCAGAGTTTGGCGACCATCGGGTCATAATACATCGAGATTTCGCCGCCCTCGAAGACGCCGGTATCGTTGCGCACGATGGTGCCGTCGGCCTGCGCGCCTTCCACCGGCGGACGGTAGCGGGCGAGGCGGCCGATCGACGGCAGGAAGTTGCGGTAGGGGTCTTCCGCATAGAGCCGGCTTTCGATCGCCCAGCCGTTGAGCTTTACGTCGCCCTGCCCGAAAGACAGGCGTTCACCGGCGGCGACGCGGATCATCTGCTCGACGAGGTCGATGCCGGTGATCAGCTCCGTCACCGGATGCTCCACCTGCAGGCGCGTGTTCATCTCGAGGAAGTAGAAATTCCTGTCGCCATCGACGATGAATTCCACCGTGCCGGCGGAATGGTAGCCGACCGCTTTGGAGAGCGCCACGGCCTGCTCGCCCATGGCCTTGCGCGTTGCGGGGTCGAGGAAGGGCGAGGGGGCCTCCTCGACGACCTTCTGGTTGCGCCGCTGGATCGAGCATTCCCGCTCGCCGAGATAGAGGGTCGTGCCGTGCTTGTCGCCCAGCACCTGGATTTCGATATGGCGCGGCTGCGTCACGAATTTTTCGATGAAGATGCGGTCGTCGCCGAAGGAGCTCTTCGCCTCGTTCTTTGAGGCCTGAAAGCCCTCGCGCGCCTCCGCATCGTTCCAGGCGATGCGCATGCCCTTGCCGCCGCCGCCGGCAGAGGCCTTGATCATCACGGGATAGCGGATCTGGCCGGCGATCTTCACCGCCTCGTCGGCATCCTCGATCAGGCCCATATGGCCAGGCACGGTGGAAACGCCGGCTTCGGCGGCGAGCTTCTTGGAGGTGATCTTGTCGCCCATCGCCTTGATGGCGCCGACCGGCGGGCCGATGAAGGCGACGCCTTCCTTCTCCAGCGCCTCGGCGAAGGCGGCGTTTTCCGAGAGGAAGCCGTAGCCGGGATGCACGGCATCCGCCCCCGTCTTGCGGATCGCCTCGATGATCTTCTCGATGACGATATAGGACTGCGCCGAGGGTGCCGGGCCGATATGCACGGCCTCGTCGGCCATCTCGACATGCAGCGCTCCGCGGTCGGCATCGGAATAGACGGCGACGGTGGCGATGCCGAGCTTCTTCGCCGTCTTGATGACCCGGCAGGCGATTTCGCCGCGATTGGCGATGAGGATTTTCTTGAACATTCTTTTAAGGCCTTTGTCGCGTCGCTCAGAGCGGGATCGTGTCGTGCTTCTTCCAGCGCGTTTCCACCTGCTTGCCGCGCAGCGAAGCGAAGGCGCGGGCGATGCGGCGGCGCGAGGAATGCGGCATGATCACCTCGTCGATGAAGCCGCGTTCGGCGGCGACGAAGGGATTGGCGAAGCGCTCTTCATATTCTTTCGTGCGGGCGGCGATCTTTTCCGGGTCGCCGAGTTCCGAGCGATAGAGGATTTCCGTGGCGCCTTTGGCGCCCATCACCGCGATCTCGGCGGTCGGCCAGGCATAGTTGATGTCGGCGCCGATATGCTTGGAGGCCATGACGTCGTAGGCGCCGCCATAGGCCTTGCGGGTGATCAGCGTCACCATCGGCACGGTGGCCTGGCTATAGGCGAAGAGCAGTTTTGCGCCGTGCTTGATGACGCCGCCATATTCCTGTGCTGTGCCCGGCAGGAAGCCCGGCACGTCGACCAGCGTCAGGATCGGGATCGAGAAGGCATCGCAGAACCGCACGAAGCGGGCGGCCTTGCGCGAGCTGTCGATGTCGAGGCAGCCGGCCAGCACCATCGGCTGGTTGGCGACGACGCCGACCGTCTCACCCTCGATGCGCACGAAACCGATGACGATGTTCTTGGCGAAGGCCTCCTGGATCTCGAAGAAATCGCCCTCGTCGGCAATCGCGGTGATCAGTTCCTTCATGTCGTAGGGCTTGTTGGAACTGTCGGGTATCAGCGTGTCGAGCCGTTCTTCCAGCCGCGCCGGGTCGTCGTGGAACGGCCGGAGCGGCGGCTTCTGGCGATTGTTGAGCGGCAGGAAATCGAACAGCGCGCGAACCTGCTCCAGCGCCTCGATGTCGTTTTCGTAGGCCCCGTCGGCGACGGAGGATTTTTGCGTGTGGGTGCGCGCGCCGCCCAGCTCTTCCGCCGTGACGATCTCGTTGGTCACGGTCTTCACCACGTCGGGACCGGTGACGAACATGTAGGATGAGTCACGCACCATGAAGATGAAGTCGGTCATGGCGGGCGAATAGACCGCGCCGCCCGCGCAGGGACCCATGATCACGGAAATCTGTGGCACGACGCCGGATGCCTCCGCATTGCGCTTGAAGACCTCGGCATAGCCGGCCAGCGAATCCACGCCCTCCTGGATGCGCGCGCCGCCCGAGTCGTTGAGGCCGATCACCGGCGCACCGTTGCGGACGGCCATGTCCATGATCTTGCAGATCTTCCTGGCATGGGTCTCGGAGAGCGAGCCGCCGAGCACGGTAAAATCCTGGCTGAACACATAGACCTGCCGGCCGTTGATCGTGCCCCAGCCGGTGACGACGCCGTCGCCCGCGACCTTCTGCTCGGCCATGCCGAACTCGGTTGCCCGGTGGGTGACGTACATGTCGTATTCCTCGAAGGAACCCTCGTCGAGCAGCACGTCGAGGCGTTCGCGCGCCGTCAGCTTGCCCTTGGCATGCTGGGCATCGATGCGGCGCTGGCCGCCGCCGATCCGGGCCGCCTCGCGGCGGGCTTCGAGTTGGTCGAGAATTGCGTGCATCGCTTCGTCCGTATCCGGTTCAACAGGGGGCGTGAAAAATGCCCCGATCGATCATGCTTAGGCCCAATGGCGGCAGAAATGAACACTTGATCGGGTGCACATGCAAGCGTTACACATTTTGCAAATTAATTTTGCAAAGTTGCAAACATGGCGGCGAACAAGCTCTATATCGGCAGACGGGTGCGCGACCTGCGCCAGGCAAACCGCGCTACACAGGCGCAATTCGCCGAACGCCTCGGCATTTCGGTCTCCTATCTCAACCAGATCGAAAACAACCAGCGCCCGGTTTCGGCCGGCGTGCTCGTGGCGCTCGCCGAGAAATTCCGCATCGATCTCGCCGAACTCTCGGGCGGGGAGGGCGATCGGCTGGTTTCGGCGCTCTCGGAAACGCTGACGGACACGCTTTTCGACGGCTATTCGCCAAGCTTGCAGGAATTGAAGCTCGTTACCCAGAATGCGCCGGGTTTTGCGCATGCGCTGATCGCTGCACACCGCGCCTATCGCCACACATCCGAACAGCTCGCCAGCATCAACGACACGCTGGGCCGCAGCGCCGCCGCCGTAGAGGCGACGCCCTATGAGGAGGTGCGCGACTTCTTCCACTTCGTCGACAACTATATCGGCGATCTGGACCTCCTGGCCGAAAAGCTGGCGGCGGAGATCGGCATCGGCGACGCCGATCCCGGGCCTGTCTTGTCCAGCTATCTCGAACGGCAATATGGCGTGCGGATCACGCGCGCCGCGCAAAAAGACGATCTCGTGCGTGCCTATGATCCCAAAGCGCGGCTGCTCACGCTGAATTCCTATCTGCCCGCGCCGACGCGCCATTTCCAGATCGCGCTGCAGATCGCCCAGCTCCATGCAGAAACCATCGTTGATCGGGTTGCCGGCAGTGCCGGTTTCCGGACGGCCGAAGCCTACGAGATTTGCCGCATCGGCCTGCACAATTACTTCGCCGGGGCGTTGCTCCTGCCGTATCGCAAGTTCATGGAGGCGGCGCGCGAGGTGCGCCACGATCTCGACCTGCTCTCCGCCCGTTTCGGCGCGAGCCTCGAACAGGTCTGTCACCGGCTCTCGACGCTGCAACGCCCCGGCCAAAAAGGCGTCCCGATCTTCTTCGCCCGCATCGACCGGGCCGGCAACATCACCAAGCGCCACAGCGCGACCCGCCTGCAATTCGCCCGCTTCGGCGCGGCCTGTCCGCTGTGGAATGCCCACCAGGCTTTCGAGAGCCCGGGCCGGATATCCCGGCAGCTCGCCGAGACGCCGGATGGTGCGCGTTATCTCTGTCTCTCCATGCAGGTCTCGCGCGGCGGCCGTGGCTTTCGCCAGCCGCAGCAGCACTATGCGCTGGCATTGGGTTGCGAGATCTCCTACGCCGAAAACTTCGTCTATGCTGACGACATGGATCTCAGCAATGCGGACGCCTACGACCCGATCGGCATTTCCTGCCGCATCTGCGAGCGCACCCAATGCGCCAGCCGCGCCGTGCCGCCGCTCAAGGGCCATCTGGTGATCGAACACAACATGCGCCGTACGATCCCCTACTCAATCCGGCCGATGGGGGATGAGTGAGCGGCTAAACCGGTTGCAAGCGAGCAAGAGACGGCACCGGTGGTATCGTGTCGTTCAAGCAAGGTACCGTAAGGGAGAGTTCGGGAAAGTGTCAAAGCCATGAAGAACGAGGCTTTTAAGCTGGTCGGAGTGGAGTGATTCGAACACTCGACCCCCACGTCCCGAACGTGGTGCGCTACCAGACTGCGCTACACTCCGTGACCAGCGGCGCCTCTATAGAACAGGGTTTTGCCTTCGACAAGCGCAAAATATCAAAAAAATTCGCGATCTTGGGGAAAGTGCTGGTGCGCCGGGAAATTTTTCGTGCCGGGTGGAACCGCTTTGACGTTTCGCCGTTTGCCAGCGCATGGAACAGATCACCGCCGAGCTCTTCGGAAAAACCGAAATTCCTTATCCGGTCATGCTCTTGCGCATGACCGGGGCCATCATCGTCGGGGCCATCATCGGCGCGGAGCGGGAGTATCGGGATCAGGCGGCGGGCCTGCGCACCCATATCCTCGTGGCGCTGGCGGCCTGCGTTTTCGCGCTGCTTTCCATCGAAAGCGTGCATATGGCCGGTTTTGCCGACGAGCAGGTGCGCATCGATCCCCTGCGTGTCATCGAAGCCGTGACCTCCGGTGTGGCGTTTCTCGCCGCCGGCATGATCGTGTTTTCGCGCGGCGAGGTGCGAGGGCTGACAACGGGCGCGGGCATGTGGCTTGCCGGCGCGGTCGGGCTTGCGGTCGGGCTCGGCTACTGGTTCGTCGCGGTGTTTGCGACGCTGGCCTGCTTTATCGTGTTGTTCATTCTCGGAAAAATCCGGTTTGCCAAGCCGAGTTGCCATGAAAAGCACGCGGATAAACCTGAGTGACCTGAGCCGGCCCCTGCATCGCTGATCGAAATTCTGTTGCTTTACGAATAAATCGCGCCCTATACCGTCTTTCATCAAAGCCGCGCGTTAAACGTGCGCGCGGCTCCGTTTTCTGCCGAGTGTGGCGGAGCGGTCGAGGGGCCATCGCCGTTCGGACAAAGGCCTGATACGGCCGAACCTCCGGCGTCGAACTTTAAAGAGATATTCCCATGCGATCATCGGGCAAGTCCGGTGTGGACGAACTCAGAGCCGTGCTGAAGGCGAGCGCCGCAGGCTTTCTCGCCATCGGTCTATTCAGCTTCTTCGTGAACCTGCTCGTCCTGACCGGGCCGCTCTTCATGTTGCAGATCTACGACCGGGTGCTCGCTTCCCGCTCGGAGGCGACGCTGGTGGCGCTGACCGGCCTCATCATCGGGCTCTATCTCATTATGGGCGTGCTCGACCATCTGCGCAGCCGCATCGCAGCCCGCATCGGCGCGCGTTTTCAGGCCCGCTTCGACAAGCGTGTTTTCAACGCCGTGCTCGATCGCACCGCGCTGCACGCGCAGGGTGTTTCGACCGTCACCGGCATGCGCGATCTCGACGCCATCCAAAAGGTGTTGTCTTCGCCCGCCGTCTTCACGGCCTTCGACATCCCGTGGACACCGCTCTTCATCTTCGTCATTTTCACCTTCCATCCTTGGATGGGCATGCTCGGCGTCGTCGGCGGCCTCATCCTCGTGGCGCTCACCTGGCTCAACCAGAACGGCACGAAGGAAGACCAGGAGCGGGCGATGATCGCCGGCCGCCAGTCCGACGAAATGACCCAGACTTTGCAGAAGGAAAGCGACACGGTTCGCGCGCTGGGCATGCGCCGCTCCGTCGCCAGCCGCTGGCAGCTTTTGCGCGACAAGGCGCTGGAAGCCAACATCCACTATTCCGACAGCAACGGCTTCTACTCGATCGCTTCGAAGACCTTCCGCGTCTTCCTTCAGTCGGCGATCCTGGCGCTCGGCGCCTGGCTGGTGCTGAAGAACGAGATCACTGCCGGTGCGATGATCGCAAGCTCCATCATCATCGGCCGCGCGCTGGCCCCCATCGAGGGTGCTATCGGTCAGTGGGCGCTCATCCAGCGCGCCGTGCAGGGCTGGCGCCAACTTTCGGAGCTTCTGGGCCGTGTGCCGGAAGAGGATGCGCGCACTGCGCTGCCCAAGCCGCGCGCCATTCTCGATGTCGAGCAGGTCACGGTCGTGCCGCCGGGTGAGAAGGTCGCGACGGTGCGCATGCTGAGCCTCGAACTTCGCCCCGGCCAGGCGCTCGGCGTCATCGGCCAGAGCGCGTCGGGCAAGTCGACGCTGGCGCGCGTGCTGACCGGCATCTGGCCGCCCGCCGGCGGCAAGGTGCGCCTCGACGGCGCCTCGCTGGAGCAATACGGCACGGACGGTCTTGCCGACCATGTCGGCTACCTGCCGCAGGATGTCGTGCTGTTCGAAGGCACGATTGCCGAAAACATCGCCCGGATGGCACTCGATCCCGATCCGATGAAGGTGGTGGAAGCGGCCAAGAAGGCCGGTGCGCATGACATGATCCTGCGCCTGCCCGATGGCTACGACACCAAGTTGCCAGCCATGGGCGGCCGTCTCTCGGGCGGCCAGAAGCAGCGCGTCGGCCTCGCCCGCGCGCTCTATGGCGATCCTGTTCTGTTGGTGCTCGACGAGCCGAACTCCAATCTCGACGCCGAGGGCTCGATGGCACTCAATCTCGCCATCCGCAACATGAAGGCCGAGGGCAAGTCGATCGTCATCATGGCGCATCGCCCGGCGGCCATCGAAGAGTGCGAACTCATCCTCATCATGGAAAACGGCCAGCGCCTGGCCTTCGGTCCGCGCGACGACGTTCTGCGCGCGCATCTGCGCAACCACACGCAGGTCGTGGCCGGCACGGGCACCGGCGGCAGCAACAAGTAAGGACAGGACCATGGTTCGGGAAACAGGCTCCAGGGATAAGAAATGGAGCAGCCGCCGCTATGCGATCGCGGGCTATACGACCGTCTTTGTGCTGCTTGGCGGCATGGGCGCCTGGGCGGCGCTGACGCGCATCAACGGCGCGGTGGTCGCCGCCGGCATCATCGAGGTGGCCAGCAACCGCCAGGTCGTGCAGCACCTGACGGGTGGCGTGGTGGGCGAGATCCGCGTCAAGGAAGGCGACACGGTCAAGGTCGGCGACGTGCTGATGCGCCTTGACGACACCTTCGACCGATCGGAACTGACCGTCATCGAAGGTCAGCTCTTCAGCCTGCTGGGTACGGCCGCGCGGCTCCAGGCCGAACAGGACGACAAGAGCGAGATCACCTTCGATCCCGATCTCCTGAAAGCGGCCGCGACCAACCCGGAAGCCGCCGAAATCATCACCGGCCAGAAGCGGCTGATGGCGGCGCGCGCGGAAACCCGCGACAAGCAGGCCGCGCAGTTGCAGGAAAAGAAGGCGCAGATCGCCAAGCAGAACGAAGGTCTGCAAAGTCGCATCAAGGCGCTGGAAACGCAGGTCAGCCTCATCGGCAAGGAACTGGAGGCGCAAAACAAGCTGCTCGCCCAGTCGCTGACCAATGCCAGCCGCGTACTCGCCCTTCAGCGCGAAGAGGCGGAAATCCGCGGGACGATCAGCCAGGCGACGTCCAACATCGCCGAAAACACCGGCCGCGTCGCAGAAATCGAGATTGCCATCCTCAACATCCACTCGACGGTGCGCGAGGAAGCGACGACGTCGTTGCGCGAGATCGAGGCGAAGATCGCCGAGCTCAAGGAACGCCGCAACGCCAAGCTGGAAACGCTCGGCCGCATGGATATCACCGCGCCGATGTCGGGCGTCGTGCTCGGTATGCAGGTCCATGCGCTGCGCTCGGTCATTCGGCCGGCTGATCCGTTGCTCTACATCATCCCGCAGGAGCAGGACCTCGTCATCTCCACGCAGATCTCGCCGACGCAGATCGACCAGGTCCATGTCGGCCAGATGGCGCATATCCGCTTCGGCGCCTTCGACCACCGCTCGACGCCGGAAATCTTTGGCCATGTGACGAAGGTCGCCGCTGACGTACTCTCCGACCAGCGCACCGGCGCCACCTTCTACAAGGCGGAAATCAAGCCGGAGGCTGGGGAAATGGCCAAGCTCGGCGACAAGCACGTCATACCCGGCATGCCGGTCGAGACCTTCATCCAGACCTCGGAGCGCTCGCCGCTCGAATATCTGGTGAAGCCGCTCGCCGATTACTTCGCCAAGGCATTCCGCGAACGGTAAGCCACGCGGCAGCGCCAATATCGAAGAACAAAGGGCGCTGAGGCGCCCTTTGTCATGACTTGCTCATGGAACAAAACCACCCTTCGAGCATTCCTTTTCCAACAGTCAAAGGGAAAGGAAACTTCAATGGCTCGGGCTTTGATTCTCTGGTTGATGGGCGTTCCGCTCTTCGTCGTTCTGGCTCTGTGGTATTTCTTCTTCTGAGCAGCGTTCGACTTACCTGCCTGGTGCAGGACTATAGGAATTCGGTGAGGTGGCAGTGCCTGAGGCGCTGCCACTTTCGTTTGGGGAGAGGTCGACGAATTCGAGTCGGGCATTCCCGCCCTCGATGGAATAGCCCGTCACGCGGCAGGCACCCTTCTCTCGAATGGGGGCGGCACCGCTCAGCACGTAGCCGGGCAGGCTTGCCTCATAGCGGCCGGTGACAGCGTAGGGCGCCGGTTCGCAATTTTTCCGGAAGATATACGCGGTGCCTTTGACTGCGCCGCCCTTTTCGATTTCGCCGGCAAAGACGACAAAGCCGGGCTTTATGAATCCGCGAAGGCTCGGCTTCACCGAGCGATAGGTTATCGCGCCGCGCTCGTAGTCGACATCCATGCGGGAGCCGTTGTGGTCGAAATCCGCAGCCCGCGCGGCACCCACGCTGAAAAAGCAGAGCGCCATCGCTGCCATCGCATTCTTGCCGTTGCCCATCACCCTCTGTCAGCCCCCTGCTGTTCGGGCAAGGTGCGGCGACAGGCGTCGCCTGTCAATTCGAAACATGAAAAAGGATGCCGATCGGACGGCATCCTTTTGTTTACATGATATTTTCGAAGATTACTCGTCCAGATCCGCAAGAATCTCCGCTGCGCGGCCGGCGCTGGTATGGCGCACGTCCACGTCCTGGCGGCGGTTGGCGAAGAGTTCGGTCGCCATGATCTTTTCGGCGAGATCTGCCGGCAGAGAGAGCAACACGCGCTGGTCGTCCTTGTGGATGCCACCCAGTTCCGAGCGGCGGCCCGAGATCATGCCGCCGGCCACCGTGTTGTTGGTGTCGGGATCGATCAGGATGAAGGCACCTGTCGTGCGGTTCTGCTCGTAGGTGTCGAAGATCGCCTGTTCGTCGAAGGTGAGGTGCACCTTGCCGATGGCGTTCATGCCGAGCTTTTCCACCGAATTCCACTTGGAGGTTTTCAAGTCGAGCTGGCTGATCGGATCGACGGTGACGCGCTGACGGCGCGAGCCGCTCTTCAGCCAGTAGCGCTTGCCCGGCTCGATGCCCTCGGCCTGAAGAGCCACGAGCTGCGCGTCGAAGCCGCGGCCGGTCATCGGCTGGCTGTCGATGGCGACGATCATGTCGCCGCGCGACACGTCGACCTGGCGGTCGAGCACGAGCGTAATGGCATCGCCCGCGACGGCGGCGTTGCGCACGAGATCGAAGGTGACGATCTTGGTGACATTGGCGACCATGCCCGAGGGCAGGATGACGACCGAGTCACCTGGCTTCACCGAGCCGCCGGCAACCGTGCCCTGATAGCCGCGGAAGCTCTCACCCGGACGCGAGACGCGCTGCACGGGCAGGCGGAAGCCGACCGTCTGGTTGGAGCGAGTGGTGGCCTTTTCCAGCGTCTCGACCAGCGTCGGACCGTCATACCAGGGCATGGAGGCGCGGCCATCATAGACGACGTTTTCGCCCTTGAGCGCCGACATCGGGATGGCTGTGATCTGCTTGACGCCGAGCGTCAGTGCGAATTCCTTGAATTCGTGGACGATCTGCTCGAAGCCTGCGCGATCGTAATTCGTCAGGTCGATTTTGTTGACGGCCAGCACGAACTGGCGAATGCCCATCAGCGAAGCAATGGTGGCGTGGCGGCGGGTCTGTTCCAGAATGCCGGCGCGCGCATCGACGAGCAGCACGGCCAGATCGGCCGTTGAGGCGCCGGTCGCCATGTTACGGGTGTACTGCTCGTGGCCGGGCGTGTCGGCGACGATGAAGGAGCGGCGGTCCGTTGCGAAATAGCGATAGGCGACGTCGATGGTGATGCCCTGTTCGCGCTCGGCCTGGAGACCGTCGAGCAGCAGTGCGAAATCGGGCAGGCCGAGATCGTTCTGCTTGCCGGAACTGTCGCGCTGGAGGGTGGCGGCCTGGTCTTCCTTGACCGCCTTGGTGTCCCAGAGCAGGCGGCCGATCAGCGTCGACTTGCCGTCGTCGACCGAGCCGCAGGTGATGAGGCGAAGCGGGCGGGAGTCACGGATCGCTTTAGCCGTTTCGAGGGCCGGTTCTTCCACGGTGAAAACCTCGGCGGTTGCGGTGGCGGAAACGGTCATCTCAGAAATACCCTTCGCGTTTCTTCTTTTCCATGGAGCCTGACTGATCGCGGTCGATCGCGCGGCCCTGGCGTTCGGAGACGGTGGCCGTCTCCAGCTCGGCGATGATGTCGTCGAGTGTCGTGGCATTGGAGCGGATGGCGCCGGTCAGCGGGAAGCAGCCGAGCGTGCGGAAGCGGATGACGCCTTCCTGCTTGACTTCGCCGGGCAAGAGCTCGAGGCGAGGGTCCTCGGCCAGGATCATCATGCCGTCGCGTTCCACATAGGGGCGCTTCTCCGCGAAATAGAGCGGCACGATCGGAATGTCTTCGGCCTGGATGTAGCGCCAGATATCGACCTCGGTCCAGTTGGACAGCGGGAAGGCGCGAACGCTTTCGCCCTGGCGGATCATGCCGTTATAGACGTTCCACAGTTCCGGGCGCTGGTTGCGCGGATCCCAGCGATGGTCCGGCGTGCGGAAGGAGTAGATGCGCTCCTTGGCACGCGAGGCTTCCTCGTCGCGCCGCGCGCCACCGAAGGCCGCGTCATATTTGCCGGCGTCGAGCGCCTGGCGCAGCGCCTCGGTCTTCATGATGTCGGTATAGCGCGAGGAGCCGTGCGTGAACGGCGTGATGTTTTCCGCTTCGCCGCGCGGGTTCTTGTGCTCGATCAGGTCGAGATCGTAGTCCGCGACCATCTTGTCGCGGAAGGCGATCATCTCGGCGAACTTCCAGCCCGTGTTGACGTGCAGCAGCGGGAAGGGCACGCGGCCGGGATAGAAGGCCTTGCGCGCAAGGTGCAGCAGGACAGACGAGTCCTTGCCCACGGAGTAGAGCATCACCGGACGCTCGAATTCGGCCGCGACCTCGCGAAAAATGTGGATCGCTTCGTTTTCCAGCGCCTTCAGATGCGGATCGAGCGGCGGCTTGTGCGGTGCGTTCTGCTTCGCTTCCGCTTCGGGACGGGTATCGGACATGAAAACTCTTACTCCGGATGGGGTGCCTTGGGAGGGCTTGTTCTGGTCAGGCCGCGCTCGGGGCCGGGATGGTTGTGGCTTCAGCGACATGCAGGCCGCATTCGCGTTTCTCGTCGTTTTCCCACCACCAACGGCCGGCCCGTTCGGGCTCGCCCGGCTTGATGGCGCGCGTACAGGGCTCGCAGCCGATCGAGGGGTAGCCGCGATTGTGCATCGGATTCACCGGCACGGCGTTGTCGGCGACATAGGCCTTGATGCGCTCGATGTCCCAATCCGCCAGCGGATTGATCTTGATCAGGTTGCGATCGGCATCGAATTCGGCGAAGGGCGTGTCGGCGCGATTGCCGGACTGGCCACGGCGCAGGCCGGTGATCCAGAAGGATGCACCTTCGAGTGCGCGGGCAAGCGGCTTCAGCTTGCGCACGCCGCAACAGGCGTGGCGTGCTTCTACACTCTCATAGAAGCCGTTGAGGCCGTACTTCGCGGCATAAGCGTCGATATCGTCCTGTGCCGGCACATAGCGAGTGATGGTGATGCCGTATTGGCTCTCGGTCTCGTCGATGAGATCGACGGTCTCTTTGAAAAGGCGGCCGGTCTCCAGCGTCACGACGTCGACATCCAGGCGGTTCGTGCCGATTGCGGCGGTGATCACCTGATCCTCAATACCGAGGCTGGTCGTGAACACCGCGCGCCCGCCGAGCTCGGCCACGAGCGAAAGACGCTCTGCGAGGTCGAGATTGGCGAGCTTGTCATTGAGGGCCTGCGCGGTGCCGTTTCCGGTGAGAGCAGTCATTCTAATCCATAGCCTTTGCGAGAAGTTGCCGGATTATCGCAGCCTCGTCTTCGGGAAGACAGCAAAACGGATTTCCAAAGTTTCAGCGCAGGAGCAAATATCTCTCCTTCCGGCGCTTCCGGAAGAAATCCTGACGCCTGGGCGTGGCCGCAAAACTTCCCGAAAAACTCAGCAAATAAACTTGACAAAAAAATTCAGATTTAATAGCTGAGTTTTGCATTCAAGTTTATAGCGGGCGTTGGGCCCGCAGGGAAGGACTGGGACCATGGCCATCACTATTACCGCCAATGACGCCAACAAGGACGGCAAGGGCATCGACTTTTCCGCCTATCTTTCGAATTTCAACAAGACCTTTACGCGCGCGGGTTACGGCGGCTTCAACAGCTCCGATCCGATGGCGATGAGCGGCACGCAGTATTATTCGAACGATGCCAACAAGTACGGCGTGGTTCTGACGTCGGGCAAGACGGCATGGAACTACAACATGTCGACGCACAAGATCACCGGTTCGCTGAACACTGTGGAATTCGGTAATTCGATCGCCCTCGACAGCAAGACCAACACGTTCAAGATGACCTCAGACGTGAAGATCACGGGCCTCGGCGTGACCGACACGACGCTCGGTGGCCAGCTCCTGAGCGACATCATGGGCGGCAAGTCGACGACTACGGGTGCGACCGCCGGCCTCGTCAAGATTCTGAACGCAAATTCGGTCGTCTTCAACGGCAGCACGGGGGCGGATGTCTTCTCGGGCTATGCCAAGGACGACACGCTGAATGGCGGCAACGGCAATGACAAGCTCTACGGCAATGGCGGGCACGACACGCTGCGCGGCGGTGCAGGCAACGACACGCTGTATGGTGATGCCGGTAACGACAAGCTCTACGGCGATGCAGGCAACGACAAGCTCTACGGCGGCGCCGGCGACGACACGCTCTGGGGCGGTGACGGCAACGACACGCTCAACGGCGGTGCCGGCATCGACACGCTGCGCGGCGGCAATGGCGACGACTTCCTGTTCGGCTACGCCGGCAACGACAAGCTCTACGGTGACGCTGGCAACGACACGCTTTCGGGCGGCGCCGGCAATGACACGCTCGACGGTGGTCTCGGCAACGACATCCTGTCCGGTGGCGTCGGGGCGGACACCTTCATCATCAAGTCGGGCCAAGGCCTCGACCGCATCACCGATTTCGAAGCTGGCAAGGCCGGCCTTGATGTCATCCGGCTCGACAAGGCCGTGCTGAAGAACTTCGCCGATGTTCTCAGCCACGCGACGGAAACCCGTGCGGGTGACCTCGTCATCAAGTATGGCGCCGGCTCGATCACCCTCGAAGGCATCGCCAAGGCCGACCTGCACACGAGCGACTTCCTGTTCGCATAAGCTCCCGGACCTCCGGATGCTCCAGAAGCCGGGTGCAAACCCGGCTTTTTGCTGTCAGGCGCTGCGGCCGGGCAGCAGGATGAGATCGCCCCACCGCCTGTGCCACAGGTTATCCTCATCGACGACGACAAGCTTACGCCGGTCGATATCGCTCGCAACTATCTGCCGGGCGCTGGCAAGCGCCTCTTCGACGGGCAAAGGAATGGTGTCCCGCGCCTGCACGGGATCCGTAATAAAGGCGCAGGGACCGGCAATGCCGTCGATCAGCGTGAGGACGAGATCGGTTTCCGCGCGGACATGGTAGCGTGAAACCTTGTGGTAGACGGGCATGGGCTTCCTCCGGAAATGCCGGCCTAAACCCATGCCAATCCCAATCGTTCCAGAGATTTAGCGGTCGCTGACCGCCGCGCGCGGGTTGACCCACGGCTCCTGGTTGGAACGGGCGAGCGGTTGCCTGCCCAGGATGTGGTCCGCTGCCTTCTCGCCGGTCATGATCGATGGCGCGTTGAGATTGCCATAGGTCACATGCGGGAAGATCGAACTGTCGGCGACGCGCAGGCCATCGACGCCGATGACGCGGGTTTCCGGATCGACCACCGCCATGGGGTCGCTTGCCGCACCCATGCGGCAGGTGCCGGAGGGGTGATAGGCGCTTTCCAGATGCTCGCGCAGGAAGGCGTCGATCTCGTCGTCCGTCTGCACCTTCTCGCCCGGCTGGATTTCCGGTCCGCGGAAATCGTCGAAAGCCTTCTGGCCGAAGATTTCGCGGGTGAGGCGCACGCAGTGGCGGAATTTGATCCAGTCTTCCTCGTGGCTCATATAGTTGAACTTGATGACCGGATCGGCCATCGGATCGGAAGACCTGAGCGTCACGTTGCCACGCGATTTCGACAGATTGTAGCCGACATGCACCTGGAAACCATGGCTCTTCGCCGCCGCCTTGCCGTCATAGGAGATGGCGACGGGCAGGAAGTGATACTGGATATCCGGCTGCTTCAGCCCCGGTGCGGAGCGCAGGAAGGCGCAGGCCTCGAACTGGTTGGAAGCGCCGAGCCCGCCCTTGGAGAGCAGCCATTGCGCACCCGCCACGCCCTGCCAGAACCACGGCAGCCAGGAATAGAGCGAGACCGGCTTGGTGGAGACCTGCTGGAAATAGAATTCCATATGGTCCTGCAGGTTGGCGCCGACGCCGGGACGGTCGACCTTCACCTCGATCCCCATGTCCTTCAGATGCTGCGCCGGGCCGATGCCGGAGAGCATCAGCAGTTTCGGCGAGTTGAAGGAGGAGGCCGAGACGATGACCTCCTTGTTGGCCCTGACCACCTCGATCTTGCCGCCGCGCGCGATCTCGACGCCGACGGCCCGGCCGTTCTCGATGACGATTTTTCGCGCAAAGCAGCGCACCAGCGAGACGTTCGGCCGCTTCATGGCGGGGCGCAGATAGGCGTTCGCCGCCGACCAGCGCCGGCCGTTGTAGATCGTCTGCTCCATCAGGCCGAAGCCCTCCTGCTTGGAGCCGTTGTAATCCTCCGTCGTCTCGAAACCGGCCTGCTGGCCGGCCTGGATGAAGGCATGGAAGAGCGGGTTCGTCACCGGACCACGACGCACATGCAGCGGCCCGTTGGTGCCGCGCCAGCCGGGTTCGCCCCCCAGCGAGGTTTCCAGCCGCTTGTAGTAGGGCAGCACGTCCGCATAGGCCCAGCCGCGCGCGCCAAGCTCTTCCCAGCGGTTGAAGTCCTCCGCATGGCCGCGCACATAGACGAGACCGTTGATGGAGGACGACCCGCCGATCACCTTGCCACGCGGCGCCGTGATGCGCCGGTTGTTGAGATGCGGCTCGGGCTCGGAAAGATAGCCCCAGTTGTAGCGCTTCATGCTCATCGGCCAGGCGAGCGCTGCCGGCATCTGGATGAACGGCCCGATATCCGAGCCGCCATATTCCAGCACCATGACCCTATGCTTGCCGTCTTCCGAGAGCCGATAGGCGATTGCCGAGCCGGCCGAGCCGGAGCCGATGATGATGTAGTCTGCGTTCTGCATGGCGGTCCCCAGCCAATGTTCCTTCAAACGCCCTTTACGGGGCGAAATCTCAATACGGCGCCTCTACCTTGCCCATCGACACGTAGACCGTCTTCAGCTCCGAATAGTGCTCCAGCGCCGCCAGCGAGTTTTCGCGGCCGAAGCCGGATTGCTTGGAACCGCCGAAGGGGATCTCCACGGGGCAGAGGTTGTAGGTGTTGATCCAGAGCGTGCCGGCTTCCAGCTGGTCGACGACGCGATGGGCGCGGGTGATGTCGGCCGTGAAGACGCCACCGGAGAGGCCGAATTCGGTGGCGTTGCCGCGTTCGATGACCTCGTCCTCATGATCGAAATCGAGCACGCACATGACCGGGCCGAAGATTTCCTCGCGCGCGATGGTCATGTCGTCGGTGACATCGGCGAAGACGGTCGGCTGGATATAGGTGCCCTCAGCCGAAACGGCGTTCGGAATGCCGCCGCCGGTCAGAAGCGTCGCGCCCTCGGCCTTGCCCTTCTCGATGTAGTCCATGACCTTGTCGCGCTGCGCCTTGGAAACCATCGGGCCGAGCTGGGTCGCCTCGTCCATCGGGTCGCCGATGACGATTTTTTCCGTGCGCTCCTTCAGACGCGCCAGGAACTTCTGCTTGATGCCCTTCTGCACGAAGACGCGGGTGCCGTTCGAGCAGACCTGGCCGGTCGAATAGAAATTGCCGAGCATCGCACCGCCGATGGCGCTTTCGAGATCGGCGTCGTCGAAGACGATGAGTGGCGACTTGCCGCCGAGTTCCATCGTGACGTGCTTGAGGTCGGAGGCGGCGGCACCCGCCACCTTCTTGCCCGTCGGCACGGAGCCCGTCAGCGAGACCTTGGCGACGTCCTTGTGGTTGACGAGCAGTGGGCCGGTCGAGCGGTCGCCCTGGATGACGTTGTAAAGACCCTTCGGCAGGCCGGCCTCGATGAGGATTTCCGCGATCTTCAGCGCGCCGAGCGGTGTGTTTTCCGAGGGCTTGAAGACCATGGCATTGCCGCAGACCAGTGCCGGCGCGCCCTTCCAGCAGGCGATCTGCTGCGGATAGTTCCACGCGCCAATGCCCACGCAGACGCCGAGCGGCACGCGCTTGGTGAAGGCGAAATCCTGGCCGAGCGGGATATAATCGCCGTTGAGGCCGGCTGCCGCGATGCCGCCGAAGAATTCGAAGGCGTCGGCGCCCGAGGTCGGGTCGGCGACGATGGTTTCCTGGATCGGCTTGCCGGTATCGAGCGTTTCGAGTTCCGAAAGCTCGCGGTTCCTCTCGCGCATGATCTCTGCGGCGCGTTTCAGGATACGGCCGCGCGCCGTCGGGCTCATCGCGGCCCATTCCTTTTGGGCACGCTTGGCGGACGCGATCGCCTTCTCGACGATGGCGGGCGTTGCCGCATGGAGCTTGGCGATCACCTCGCCGGTGGCGGGGTAGATGCTCTCGAAGGGCGTGCCGGCTGTGTCTTCGACATACGCGCCATCGATGAAATGCGAGGCTTTGGGTTGGGCTCTCATCTTATTCTCCCCGCGGATAGCGTTTGGATTCCTCGAGATTGTCGAGGTTCATGTGGTTGCGCATGTAGCGTTCGGATGCCTTCTGCAGCGGCTGGTGGTCCCAGGGGTAATAGGCGCCGTTCCTCAGCGCCTCGTAGACCACCCAGCGCCGTGCCTGGCTTTCGCGCACGGCGGCGTCGAATTCGGCCATGTCCCAGCGCGCCTCGCGCATCTGCTGGAAGGCGGCGAGTGTCGCCTGAACGACCGTATCCTCCGAGAAGGCAAGGTTGTTGAGTTCGTGCGGATCGGCCTCGAGGTCGTAAAGCTGCTCGGGGTCGAGTTCGCAGTGAATGTATTTCCACTTGCCCTCGCGGATGCCGACGAGCGGCGCATACGAGGCTTCCGCCGCATATTCCATCAGGACGGGCGAGATGCGCTCCGCGCCGTTGATGATGGGCGCAAGGCTTTCGCCATCCGTCCAGGGCATCACCTCGTCCATGGAAATGCCGGCGAGATCGCAGAGCGTCGGCGTCACGTCGAGATTGGAGGAGGGGGCGAGGTGCAGGCCGGGCGTTACGCCGGGACCGGCGATCATCAAAGGCACACGGGCGGAGCCCTCGAAGAAGTTCATCTTGAACCACAGGCCGCGCTCGCCGAGCATGTCGCCATGGTCGGAGCAGAAGAAGATCAGCGTCTCATCCAGCATGCGCGTGCGCGTCAGCGTATCGACAAGCTCGCCGACCTTTTCGTCGAGATAGGAAATGTTGGCGAAATAGGCCTGGCGCGAACGGCGCACATGCTCGCCGCTGATGGCGAATTTGGCGTAGTCGCAGGAATGCAGGATGCGGGCGGAATGCGGATCCTGCTCCTCCAGCATGCCGACGTCGGGCAAGAGGTGCTCGCAATCCTCGTAGAGGTCCCAGAACTTGCGGCGGGCCACGTAGGGATCGTGCGGGTGGGTGAAGGAGACGGTCACGCACCAGGGGCGGCGGTATTGGTCGTCGTTCTCGCGCGAAAGCTGGTAGAGCTTCTGGTTGGCGAGGAAGGCGACCTCGTCGTCATATTCCATCTGGTTGGTGATCTCGGCGACACCCGCGCCCGTCACCGAGCCCATATTGTGATACCACCAGTCGATGCGCTCGCCCGGCTTGCGATAATCCGGCGTCCAGCCGAAATCGGCCGGGTAGATATCGGTGGTCAGTCGTTCCTCGAAGCCGTGCAACTGGTCCGGCCCGACAAAGTGCATTTTCCCTGACAGCGCCGTGTAATAGCCGGCGCGGCGCAGGTGGTGTGCAAAGGTCGGGATGGAGGAGACATATTCCGCCGCATTGTCATAGACCCGCGTGCGGCTTGGCAATTGCCCGGCCATGAAGGACGCGCGGGCCGGCGCGCAGAGCGGCGAGGACGTGTAGTTGTTGCGGAAACGCGCCGAGCGGGCGGCGAGCGCCTTCATATGCGGCGCATGCAGCCAGTCCGCCGGCCCATCGGGGAAAAACGTCCCGTTGAGCTGGTCGACCATGATGATCAGGATATTCGGCTTGCTGGCGGTCACGGACAGGTCCTTGAAAAAGAAATTCGGATTTAACGTTTCTCTGTGACGGGTGCTCGCCGGCCCGCGTCGGGTAAAGCAGCACCCGCGACAGCGGCAAGCTGCGCATCCACATAACTCTCGGTCAGCGCAATCGACGATTCGATGCTGACGGGCGCCGAGCGCAACCCTTGCCGCAGATAGAGCCCGTCGATCATGGCGGCGGCGCCATCGGCGATCTGCGCGGCGTTCTCGGCCGGGCAAAGCTGCTTGAGACTGGAGAGCAGGCTGGAATTCAGCCGTCGCGCATAGACGACGAGCAGCCGGCGCACCGACTCGGAGCGCTGCGCCTCGGAATAGAAGGCAAGCCAGGCCGCCACTGTCTCGGGCGCGAACTGATGCGCCTGGAAATTCACGCGGATCACTGCTGAAAGCCGCTCCCGCGGCGTCGTCGCTTCCCGGAGTGCTGCGACCGCATCGGCCCGCAGCTGGCGCAGCAGGCTGCGGATCGTCTCGATGACGAGCTGTTCCTTGGAGCCGAAATAATGATGGGCAAGCGCCGGAGATACGCCGGCATGCCGGGCGATCTCCGACATGGTCACGGTCAGCGAGCCGTGATCGCCGACCGCCCTCAGCGTCGCGTCTACCAGCGCCTTGCGGCGCACCGGCTCCATCCCAACCTTCGGCATACTGTTCCCCTTATTATCGTCAAAGGTATTTTTAATTGATCGATCAATCAATAAAAATTTTCGATGCCGGCAATGGTTCAATCAGATGTCGCAATGGCGTGTTCTTTCGTGTTAGGCTGGTTTTGTTTTCATTCAATTTTCGAGGTGCGTCATGGTCCTCTCTCCCGGAATGAACCCACTCTCCGACGTCCGCGCCAAATGGGGCTGGTTTGTTGCCCTTGGTGTCGTGCTGCTCCTGTTCGGCGGCATCGCGGCAGCCAATCTCTTCATCGCGACGGTCGCCTCGGTCTATTATGTCGGCATGCTGATGATCGTTGGCGGGGCCGTGCATCTCGCCCATGCCTTCCAGGTCAAGGCCTGGCGGGAGACGATCGCCTGGGCGCTGAGCGCGCTGCTTTATCTGGCAGCCGGCGTGCTCGCCTTCGTCAATCCGGTGTTGACCTCCGCCGTTCTGACCCTGCTGATGGCCGCAGCCTTGCTCGTCGCCGGCATCTTCCGCATTTTCGCGGCCTGGCGTGTCCGCCCGGAAAAGGGTTGGGGCTGGCTGATGGCGGGCGGCATCGTCACCGCGCTTGCGGGTCTCGTCTTCCTGCTCGGCTGGCCGGTCAACAGCCTCTGGCTGCTCGGCCTTTTCCTTGCCTTCGATCTCGCGATGCAGGGCTGGGCGCTCATCGGCTTTGGCCTCGCGCTGCGAAAATAGCCTCTGCTCTTTACCTCCCGCCGCCATCGGCCCATCATGCCGACGGGAGGATTGTTCATGGACGTTTCCATCATCGGCTGGGCGCATACACGCTTCGGCAAGCTTGAAGGCGAGACGGTCGAGAGCCTGATCGTGACCGTCGCGCGCGAGGCGATCGCCCATGCGGGGCTGTCGGCCGGCGATATCGACGAGATCGTGCTCGGCCATTTCAACGCCGGTTTCTCGCCGCAGGATTTTACCGCAAGCCTCGTGCTGCAGGCCGATGACGCCTTGCGCTTCAAGCCGGCGACGCGGGTGGAAAATGCCTGCGCCACCGGTTCGGCCGCCGTGCACCAGGGCATCCGTGCTATCAGGGCCGGTGCCGCGCGCCATGTGCTGGTCGTCGGCATCGAGCAGATGACGAAAACGCCCGCCGCCGAGATCGGCGCGAACCTGTTGAAAGCCTCCTACCTTCCGGAAGACGGCGACACGCAGGCCGGTTTTGCCGGTGTCTTCGGGCGTATTGCGTGGGCCTATTTCCAGCGCCATGGCGACCAATCCGATGCGCTCGCGGCCATCGCCGCCAAGAACCATAGGAACGGGGTCGCCAATCCCTATGCCCAGATGCAGAAGGATCTCGGCTTCGATTTCTGCCGCACCGAAAGCGAGAAAAACCCTTTCGTCGCCGGGCCGCTGAAACGCACCGATTGCTCGCTGGTCTCCGACGGCGCCGCCGCTCTCGTGCTCGCCTCATCCGATGCCGCCGCCAGCGCCCCGCGGGCCATAGGCTTCCGCGCGGCCGCCCATGTGCAGGATTTCCTGCCGATGTCGAAGCGCGATATCCTGATGTTCGACGGCTGCGCGCAAGCCTGGCGGCAGGCGCTGGCGCAGGCCGGGGCGACGCTCCGTGATCTTTCCTTCGTCGAAACCCATGACTGCTTCACCATTGCCGAGATGATCGAATACGAGGCGATGGGCCTTGCCAGGCCGGGCGAGGGTGGCCGTCTGGCGCTCTCGGGTGAAACTGCGAAAGACGGCCGCCTGCCCATCAATCCCTCTGGTGGCCTGAAATCGAAAGGGCATCCGATCGGCGCGACGGGGGTCTCCATGCATGTGCTGACGGCCATGCAGCTTGCCGGCGAGGCGGGTGGCATCCAGGTGCCGGGTGCCACGCTCGGCGGCCTGTTCAACATGGGCGGGGCGGCTGTCGCGAACTATGTCTCCATCCTCGAACGCAAGCACTGAGCGGTTTGACAGCCACGGCGTCTGGGCCTAGAAATTCGCCTGTGGGATGGGGATGGAGCTCCCCGATATCAGCCGTTGACCGGCTGATAGCTCGTGCCAGGCCGGCCAGCGATGGCCGTCGACGGCGGGAGCGTGTTCTGCGACCGCCCGTGGGCGGTTTTTTGTTGTCCGGATGTCGCAACAACGGACTGTGAGGCACGGACATGACCTATCTGATCGTCTTTCTCGGTGCAGGCATCGGCGGTGCCGGCCGGCATGGGGTGAATGTGCTGGCGGCAAAGCTGTTCGGCACGCATTTTCCCGCCGGCACTCTGATCATCAATGTGCTCGGCTGCCTGCTGATGGGCCTGATCGCCGGCGTCTTCGCCTTCAAGGTGAGTCTGCCGCAGGAGGCACGGCTGTTCCTGACCACCGGCATACTTGGTGGCTTCACCACCTTCTCCGCCTTTTCGCTTGATGCGGCGCTGCTCTGGGAGCGTGGCGAGATGGGGCTGGCGGCGCTTTATGTCGGCGCATCGGTTTTTGTTTCACTGCTGGCGGTCGCCGCAGGACTGGCGCTGACGCGGGTCATGCTCGCGGGAGGTGCAGTGTGAAGACCTTTCTGACCTCCTGGCAAGTCTGGGCGCTTGGCTCGGCAATCTTCGCCGCGCTGACGGCGATCTTCGCCAAGATAGGCATATCGGAGGTCAATTCCGACTTCGCCACCTTCGTGCGAACCGTGGTCATCCTGCTGGCCATCGCCTTGATGCTTACGCTTGCCGGCAACTGGCAGGCACCCGGCACGGTGCCGGTGAAGAGCTGGATCTTCCTCATTCTCTCGGGTCTGGCGACCGGCGCCTCCTGGCTCTGCTATTTCCGCGCGCTGCAGATCGGCAAGGCCGCGCAGGTCGCTCCGGTCGACAAGCTCTCCGTCGTGCTCGTCGCCGTCTTCGCCGTGCTTTTCCTTAGCGAGCAGCTTTCGACAACGCACTGGATCGCGGTTGCCATGATCGGCGGCGGCGCGCTGCTGCTTGCCTTGCCCATATGAGGGGTTTCTTTTTCAACTCCTTGTAGTCGTTGCAGTTTCATCGAATTGTCACACTACGGAAACGGATTTTTCAGGGATCGGAAGAGAGACTTCGCGGCAGTGTAAAAGCCCCGGAGCGTCCCATGTCCGCCGCCGAACTGCTCGCCCTTCGTCGCTTCGGCGATGGTGAGATCGTCACGCTCGCCAAGCTGGTTATCGAAACGGCGTTCCAGCCGATCGTCGAGGCCGCCACCGGTGCCGTCTTCGGCTACGAGTCGCTGATGCGCGGTTTCGACCGGCTGGGCTTCCGCTCGCCGCTCGATCTCCTCGACCGGGCGCACGAGGCCGGCCAGCTTCTGGCGCTCGAGCACATGGTCAACAGTCGGGCGATCGCCGCTTTCGCGGCGCTGCCGGATTTCCGCTCGCGCACGCTGTTCGTCAATCTCGATTCCCGACTGGTGGCCGAGGGCTCTGACCTCGTCGAGCGCCTGGCCGGCCATCTCAGCCGCGCCGGCATCCCGGCCTCGTCGATCTGCTTCGAGATTTCCGAGCGGTTTAACAATGATCAACTGCCGGATTTCGCCATGCTGGTGCGCAAGCTGCGGCTCGCCGGCTTCAAGCTCGCCATCGACGATTTCGGCGTCGGGCACAACGGCCTGAAGCTGCTCTGCGACCATCCGGTTGATTATCTCAAGATCGACCGCCACTTCATTTCCGGCATGGAAAGCGATGCGCGAAAGCGCCATCTCGTGCGCAACACGGTCAATGCAGCCCATGTTCTCGGCATTCGCGTCATTGCGGAAGGCGTGGAGAGCGAGGCGGAGTTCATCGCCTGCCGAGAGGCGGGCTGCGATCTCGTGCAAGGCTGGTTTGTCTCGCACCCCGTCACGGATTTTTCGGCGCTGAGCCCCGTCTATGCGCAGGTGGCGCGGGCGGGCGGCACGCGCCGCTCTTCGCGCACGCTGGACAGTATCCTCATCCGCCGCGAGATCGAGCAGGTCGCGGTGCTCCGGGAAAACGAGAGCCTGGAATCGGTCTTCGAATTCTTCCGCCGCGATCCCAAGCGCACCTTCTTCCCGGTGCTGAACGCCAATGACGAGCCGCGTGGCATCCTCCACGAATATCACGTCAAGGAGTTGAGCTATCACCCGTTCGGCCGCGACCTCTTGAAGAACAGGCTATACCAGAAGAGCCTGTCGCATTTCGTCACCATGGCGCCGATTGCCGATCTCGATACGCCGGCCGAACAGCTGCTCGATGTCTTCACCGGCATGGGCGGCAATGAATGCGTGATCCTCACCGAGAACCTGCGCTATGCCGGCATCCTCTCGGCCTCGTCGCTCTTGAAGATCATCAACGAGAAGCGGCTGAAGACGGCGGAGGACCAGAACCCGCTGACCGGCCTGCCGGGCAACCGCTCGATCCGCGATTACCTGCAGGACAAGGCGCTCGACGGCGACCAGCTGCGCTGCCTGTGCTACTTCGATTTCGACAATTTCAAGCCGTTCAACGATCACTACGGCTTCCACAAGGGCGATCTCGCGCTGTCGCTCTTCGCCTCGCTGCTGCGGCGCGAATTCGTCGGCGAGGATGTCTTCGTCGGCCATGTCGGCGGGGATGACTTTTTTGCCGGCGTTTCCGGTCGGCCGGTGGAGGTCGTGCAGGATATCCTGGAACGGCTGCTTGCCGATTTCGCCCGCGAGGTGCGCGCGCTCTATTCGCCGGAGGATCGGCTGGCCGGGGAAATCCGTGGCCGCGACCGGGCGGGCCATCAGACGAAATTTCCGCTGATGCGCTGTTCGGCCGTCGTGCTGGTGGTGCCGGAAGGTGAGGTGATCGGCGAGGCGGGGCAGATCAGCAGCCGAATCGCCGCCCTGAAGGCGGATGCCAAGGAGAGCGACGGGGGGCTCGTGCTCTCCTCGGTCTCGGGCGACATGCAGCCTGCGGCAGCGGCACGTCGTTCATAATAGGGCGGGCCCTCGCGGACCCGCCCCGTGCCACGTCAGCGGAGAATCTTCACCGTCTTCGCTTCGTGGTTCTTGCCGGACATGTCGAAGGAGATAGCCACCTTCTCGCCAGCCTTCAGTCCGGGATCGTGAAACCCCTTGGGAAGGTGGTAGACGGTGCCATCGGCAAGCGTCAGAGACATCGACGCCTTGTTGTACTCCTTGACCGTACCGGTCGCCGACTTGGCGGCGAGGGCAAGACCTGGGGTGGCAAGAATGGAAACGATGGCGAGATTGGAAAGAAGAACACGCATCTGGGTCGTCCATAAGGGCCCCGGGCGGGGCTGAGAAGCCGTCCGGGAGGCGTCGCGTCGCAGCCGTCAAGGGAAGGGCTGCCGGCGCTCCCCGGCTTCGGAAGAGAGGCTAGGCCTGGAAAAATCCGTTTTCAAATTAACAAGATTTAATTTTCACGGCCGCGAAACAGCCGAAATTTCAGGGTTTCGCGGCCAAATCTTGACGATGTTCAAGCGCCACGTGATGTCGCAGCAAACGCATCCAAGCGATTCAAAAGATTCGTACTTTGGGCTAGAATCACCAAAGAGATGCGGTCGCAACATGCGGGGAGGGTCTATCCATGCCAGTTCCATCATCCATGTCCTATATCGGGCTGAGCGAACACGGCGGCCCCGACGTGCTGGTGCCGACCGAGGGGCGCACGCCGCAGCCGCGCAGCGGCGAGATTCTCGTGCGCGTCGCGGCAGCCGGCATCAACCGGCCGGACGTGCTTCAGCGCAAGGGTGATTACCCGCCGCCGCCGGATGCGAGCCCCATCCTCGGCCTGGAGATCGCGGGCGAGGTGGTGGCGATCGGCGAGGACGTGATCGGCTATCATCTTGGCGACAAGGTCTGCGCGCTGGCCAATGGCGGCGGCTATGCGCAATATTGCGCGGTGCCCGCCACCCAGGCGCTGCCCTTCCCGAAAGACTATGATGCGGTGAAGGCAGCGGCGCTGCCGGAAACCTTCTTCACCGTCTGGGCGAACCTCTTCATGATGGCCGATCTGAAGCCAGGCGAGAGCGTGCTCATCCACGGCGGATCGAGCGGCATCGGCACGACGGCGATCCAGCTTGCCGCCGCGCTGGGCTCGCGCGTCTTCACGACGGCCGGCACGGCGGACAAATGCGAGGCCTGCCTTGATCTCGGCGCCAGCCGCGCCATCAACTACCGCAACGAGGATTTCTGCACCGTCATCGCGGAAGAAACGGGCAAGGCCGGCGTCGACGTCATCCTCGACATGATCGGCGCCGCCTACTTCGAGCGTAACCTCAAGTCGCTCGCCCGCGACGGGCGCCTGTCGATCATCGCCTTCCTCGGCGGCACCTTCGCCGAAAAAGTCAGCCTCGCGCCGATCCTGCAAAAGCGCCTGCGCCTGATGGGCTCGGCCATGCGCCCGCGCACCGCGGCGGAAAAGCAGGCGATCCGCGATGCCCTGCTGGAGAAGGTCTGGCCGCTGCTGGAGGAGGGGCGCATCGCCCCGGTCATCCACGCCGTTCTGCCTTACAAGGAGGCCGCCGCCGGCCACCGCATGATGGAGCATGGCGATCACATCGGAAAGATCGTGCTGACCTTCGATTAAGATCTATTCGGCGCAGGTGATGCGGTCGCGGCCGAGATGTTTGGCGCGGTAGAGCGCCCGGTCGGCGCGCTCGAAAAGGTCTTCCGCCGCCGTGCCGCAGAATTCGGCGATACCGGCCGACATGGTGTAGCTGCAGCACAGGTCGGCCCGGTTCTCCGCCCGCGCCATGTGGCTGCGCAGCCGCTCGATGGCGTCTGTCGCCTGGCGCAGGCCGGTGCCCGGCATCAGCACCAGAAACTCCTCCCCGCCGATGCGCGCGAAGAAGTCGCCGCCGCGCAGTTCCTGCCGGCCGGCGGCGGCAAAGTGCTTCAGCACCCGGTCGCCATTGGCATGGCCGTAGCGGTCGTTGATGCTCTTGAAATTATCGAGGTCTATCAGCACCAGCGAGAGCGGCGTGCCGTCGCGCAACGCCGCCTGCATGTCCGCCTCCAGCCGCTCCATGGCGGCCCGGCGGTTGAAGAGGCTGGTCAGCGGGTCCGTATCGGCGGCGAGGCGGGCGGCATCGCGGGCAAGCTGCAGCACGCGCTCGTTGGATTTGAGCATGGTGATGTCGGTGAAGACATGCCACAGCCAGCCGCCCGGCAGCAGCGTCTCGTTGACGAGGAACCACCTGTCGTCGCTGATATCGATCTCGAAGGTGCGCTGCGGGCTGCTGCGCCGCCTCTTGCAGGCCATGTCGAGGAATTCCTCAATCGGCAGGCTGATCTTCGGTCCGACGCGCTTGCCGTGGCAATTGCGCATGATGTCGGCAAAGGTGCTGGCGCCGGACTGCACGTCGAAGAGCAGACGGAAAGCTGCGGAACCGTAGGCAAGCTCATCATCGGGCGAAAACAGCGCGAAGGCGACGCCGGACGCGTCGAGGCCGGACAGGATAAGGTCCGTGGTGGCGCGGTCGCGGAGAAGGGCGAGCGGCAGGATCGTATCGATCTTCGCCATGCCGCTTTCTTCCAGCCAGCCATGTCCATCGCTCAGCCGCAACCGTTCGTCCTTTCCGGGGCAGAATCGCCGGCCAGACCGACGATAGGTGCCCTTTGTGGCAGAAGGCGGCAGTGTCGCAATCGCGACCGCAGGACGACGTTAACAAATCCTCAATCGCCGAGCCCGGTCGCTTTGTGCGGCAGGCCGATGGTAAGCAGGATGGCGAGGGCCGCCGGCAACGCGAGCAGCGCATAGAGCCAGCGCGCCGCCGTCACCGCACCCTCGACGCCGCCCGGCTGCAACAGCCCGGTGGAGTTGACGATGATGCCGGCGAGCGCCGCCCCGAAGGCAGCACCGAGCGCCTGCATGGTGGTGATGGCCGCCGACGCCTTGTCCGTTTCGCCTGCGGGGGCAAGCCACATGACATGGGTCACGAGATGCGCCCAGCCCATGCCGATGCCGAAACCCATCAGGTAGGTGAAAACAGTCGAGAGCACGAGCAGGACAAGGCCGCTGTCGGGATTGTGCCGGGCGAGCGTGAAGACGAGCAGCGCGGTGGCCAGCGTCTCGATTGCCCCGCCGATGAGAATGACGCGGTTGGCCAGCCTTCCCTTGAGGCTTGCGGTCATGAAGGCCGCCGTCGTCCAGCCGAGCGCCAGAAGCGCCACGAGATAGCCCGAGATCAGCGGCGTGACGCCGTGCAGCACCTGCAGAAAATAGGGGATGTAGACATCCGAGCAGATCGTCACCAGCAACAGCAGCATGATGAGATAGACGCGGGCAAGCGGCGAGCCGAGGCTGATCGTGCCGGCCGGCAGCAGCCGCGCCTCGGCATGGCGCTCGATGGTGATGGTGGCGATGATGCCGATGACGGCGGCCGCCGCGAGAACGCCGCGCAGCGCCGGCGCATCCACCGAGCTTGCGAAGGAGAGCAGCACGACGGCCGTCACCAGAAGTACGATCTGCACGAAGGGCGTCTTGGTCGTCACGCGCTCGCCTTCGCCCGAGGGCAACAGCCGGGGCGCGACGAAGGCCATGATGGCGGAGAGCGGCACGAGCAGCGCGAAAGCCTCGCGCCAGGCGCTGCCGGCCGCGAAGATGCCGCCGATGGTCGGCCCGAGGAAGGTGGCGATGCCCCAGACGGCGGCGTAGAGCGTGGAGGCCGTGCTCCACAGCGCCTCGGGATAGACATAGCGGATGAAGGCATAGCCGAGCGCCACGAGGAAGCCGGCGCCGAGCCCCTGGATCGCACGGCCTGCCAGCACGATCTCCATGGTGGGGGCGATGGCGCAGACCAGGCTGCCGATGCCGAACAGCACCGCGCCGAAGACGTAGCAGCGGTTGAGCGTCACATTTTCCGGCCTGACGGCCACGAAGGTCGAGCCCAGAACGGAGGCCGCGACATAGATCGTCGTCGCCCAGGCGAAGAGCTCGAGACCACCGATATCGCGCACGATCGAGGGCATCAGCGTCGCGGTGATATAGGTCTCCACCGCATGCAGCATGATCCCGCCGCCGAGCATCAGCGTCCCGAACAGGGTGCCGCGATGAAACAGGCTGGACAGCCGCGGCGCGGCTTCCTTCGGGGTGATGACGCTATCGGACATGGGAACGGACCTCGGAGTGCAAAAGTGCGGGAGAGACGTCGCACGGCCCTATCGGGAGTTCAAGCCGTGACTTTTGGTTGAAAAGGCGAGCGGAATGAAGGGTGGGCGGGAGTGAGCGGCGGCGACGCCAGATAATCGGCCGCGGGATCGCGTGGTGCGTAATCGTCCCAGGTATCTATCTCCCGGCACGGAGAGGAGGTGAGAGGCGGCGGAAGGGAGGAGACGAAGGGTAAGAAAGGAAGCGAAGGTAGGGGTCTGCGCCTGCAAGCCCCGCCCCCAAGCCTCCCGCCAGCCGCGTCTTATGGGTTCCACTCGCCGGCAACCTGCCGGGTTGCCACGTTGAAGCGGTTCCAGACATTGATCGCCGCGATCTCCACGACGAGGGCGGCCAGCGTCTTCTCGTCGTAGTGGCGGGTGGCCTCGTTCCAGACCGTGTCCGGAACCGGCTCCTCGCGGTCGGCGATGCGGGTGAGCGCCTCGGTCAGGGCAAGGGCGGCGCGCTCGGCATCCGTATAGAACGGCGCCTCGCGCCAGGCGGCGACGGAGAGGATGCGCCGGTCGCTCTCGCCGGCCTTCTTCATCATGCGCGGGTGCAGATCGACGCAGAAGCCGCAGCCATTGATCTGGCTGGCGCGCAGATGCACGAGATGAGCGGTCTTTTCCGGCAACTCCGTCGTCTGGGCCGCACCTTGCAGCGCCTGCATGGCCTTCATGACTTCGGGGAGGATGGTAACGATATTGGTCATACGGGATTGCATTTTGATGCTCCTTGCACTGTTTTCGCTTCGACGGTTGCGAGCCCTGTCACACCGGTGCGGCTTCGTTCGTCATGGCCATGACGCCACGAACCGAGGGAGTGTGACCGATGAGCGAAAAAAAGTTTTGGACCGAGCGTTTCGAGGCCGAGCGCGGCCGTCTGCGCAGCGTGGCCTTCCGCATGCTGGGCTCGCATACGGAGGCGGATGACGCCGTCCAGGAGGCGTGGCTCCGGCTGGAGCGCGCCGGTGATGGTATCGAAAACCCTGCGGGCTGGCTGACGACCGTCGTCGGTCGCATCTGCCTTGACATGCTGCGTGCCCGCACCAGGCGCCGCGAGGACCCGATCGACGGCGATGAAGGCGAAGTCCAGCACGCCGACCCGGCAGCCGGCGCCGATGAACAGGCCGCCCTTGCCGATTCCGTCGGCCTGGCGATGCTCGTCGTGCTGGAGCGCCTCGCGCCCGTCGAACGCCTCGCCTTCGTGCTGCACGATATGTTCGACGTGCCCTTCGAGGAGATCGGCCGCATCGTCGATCGCTCGCCGGACGCTGCCCGCCAGCTGGCGAGCCGCGCCCGCCGCCGGGTGCAGGGCCTGCCGGAAACCCCATCCGCCGATTACGACCGCCGCAAGAACGTCGTCGCCGCCTTCCTCGCCGCCTCGCGTGACGGCGATTTCTCCGGCCTGCTAGCCGTGCTCGATCCCGACGTCGTCTTCCACGCGGATGCGGATGCCGTCAGGCTCGGTTCGCTCGCCGAGATGCACGGCGCCCAGGCCGTGGCGACCAATTTTAAGGGCAAGGCGACGGCGGCGAAGCTCGCCCTCATCGACGGCCAGCTCGGCTTCGCCGTCATTCTCGGCGGCCAGCTCAAGCTCGTCGTGCTCATGGAGGTGGAGGGCGATCAGATCATCGCGATCAACTCCATCGCCGATCCCGCGCGCATCGCGGCCTGCGAGGTGGAATATCTGTAAGAGGCGGCCACGAGAAGATACCTTGAAGCCCCGACATTTCCCACCCACCGACGTCATCCTCGGCCGAGGATCCATGCCACGGGCAAGACGGTGCGGATGGGTGGATCCTCGGGTCAAGCCCGAGGATGACGGAGGGGGGAGCGGCCGGTGGGCGGCTGCGGGCTAAATCCCGATCCGCCCGATCGCCGGGATCTTGATCGCCGGCCGCATCACATCGATGCCGGCGACGAGGCCCATGATGTGCAGCTCCAGCCCGCTGCGCAGGCCGGCGGAGACGCCGAGCAGGCCGTAGAGCGTCGCATGCACGTCCCTGCCATCCGCATCCACGGCAAACAGCTTGCCTTCCGGCAGGTAATCGCGCCCCACGGCATCCGGCGGCAGCACGACCCCGAGTTCCGGCACGCTGCGCAGTACATGGGCGACGAAGGTGTTGGAGTTCGGCCCGGGCCAGATGCGGTAGGCGCCGGGCGTCGAATAGGGATAGGCCGCAATCGCCTTCTCGATTTTCGGGATCAGCCGCGCCGCCTCCTTGCCGCTGACGGAGGCGACAATGCGCGGGGTGTTGGAATACCAGAAGGCATCGGGCGCATAGGCATTCTTGCGCACTGGCGTGCCCCAGCCGACCTTGTCGTAGCGATTGTAGCTTGCGGCATTCGCCTCTTTCGTGACGATCCAGGCATGGCTCGCCACCGCGCCCTTCATGCCGCCTGTCGCGGCGGAGAAGATGTGGATCGTCGCCTGCGGCGTCGTCTTCGCGTCCGGCAGGATGCCGGCGGAAGTCCAGTTCGCCTCACGCCAGTTGGCCGGACGGTCCTTGATGTACCAGTAGCCGGCGGCGCCCAAGGCGGGCATCAGATAGATCACCAGAAAGAGGACAAGGACGTTCCTCAGCAATTTCATGCGGGCGCTCCGAAACCGAGTGGGCAGTTCGATCGATTTCGGATAATACCGCAGCGGAAATCGGAAATTTGAGGGCACGATCATGGCAAATCCGGTACTTGTCGAAGTCACGCGCGGCAATCTCGTCGAAAGCCGCCATCGCGGCATGGTCGTGGTGGTCGATGGCGATGGATCGGTGGTGTTTTCGCAGGGCGATATCGATGGCGGCGTCTTCCCCCGTTCGGCCTGCAAGGCCATGCAGGCGCTGCCGCTGATCGAAAGCGGTGCCGCCGATGCCCATGCCTTCGGCAACCAGGAACTGGCGCTCGCCTGCTCCTCGCACAGCGGCGAAGCGGCGCATGCCCGTCTGGCCGGCTCCATGCTCGCCGCCGCCGGCGTCGATGAGAGCGTGCTGGAATGTGGCGCGCACTGGTCCTTCGAACAGCCCGTGCTGATCGGCCAGGCCCGTCTGCTCGATCGCCCGACGGCCCTGCACAACAATTGCTCCGGCAAACATGCCGGCTTCGTCTGCGCCGCCTGCCACACCGGCAAGGACCTCAAGGGTTATGTGCGCTATGAGCATCCCGTGCAGGCCGAAATCCGCGGCATCATGGAAAGCCTGACGGGCGCCGCACTTGCCGTCGACAATTGCGGCGTCGACGGCTGCTCGATCCCGACCTATGCCGTGCCGATGAAGGGTCTCGCCCACGGCTTCGCAAAGATGGCGACCGGCGTCGGCCTCGGTGCCGAGCGCGCAAAAGCCTCGCGCCGCCTGATAGAGGCCTGCATGGCCGAGCCCTTCTTCGTCGCCGGCACCGGCCGCGCCTGCACCCGCCTGATGGAAACCGCTCCCGGCCGCATCTTCGCGAAGACCGGCGCCGAAGGTGTCTTCTGTGCCGCCATTCCGGAGAAGGGCCTCGCCATTGCGCTGAAATGCGAGGACGGCACGACCCGCGCCGCCGAAAGCATGGTCGCCGCCACGCTTGCCCGTTTCTTCACGGAAGAGCCGGACATCCACGCCGCCCTGATGGCCCAGGCCAACCGCTCCATGAAGAACTGGAACGGCATTCATGTCGGCGATATCAGGGTGACGGACGCGTTCGCGGCCTGATCAGGCTTCCCGTATCTCCACATCCAGTTCCCGATAGGGCGCCAGCATTTCCGGTGCGAGGCTATCAGGCACGATAAGGCCGGTGGCTGAGCCTGTTGGCATGATTTTCCAGGGGGATGCACGGCCGAGTTTTTCGGCGGTGAGCAGGACCCAGGTGGCGGCGGCGTTTTCGGCGATGATGCGCTTGGTGGCGGCTTCCTCCATGTCGCCGGTCGTCAGGCCCTGCGTCGGGTGGGCAGCCGTGACGCCCATGAAATAGAGGTCAGCCTTCAGGCCGCGGATCGCCCCCAGCGCCACGGCGCCCGTCGTCACCATCGAATGTTTGTAGAGCCGGCCGCCGATCAGCACGACCTCGGCGGTCGGGTGGCGTTCGAGTTCGCAGGCGATCGTCGGGCTGTGCGTCACCACCGTGAAGGCGAAGCTGCGCGGCAGCGCGCGGGCAAGGGCGGCCGTCGTCGTACCGCCGTCGAGGAAGATCACCTGTCCCGGTTCGATCATCGCCGCCGCACGGGCACCGAGTGCCGCCTTTTCGTCGGCTGCCAGCGTCTGGCGCGCGGCAAGATCCGGTAGGGCCGGGGCAAGCGGCAGTGCCCCGCCATGCACGCGTTTCAACAGCCCCTCCGCTGCCATTTCCCGCAGATCCCGGCGGATCGTGTCCTCGGACAGGTCGAGTTCCGCCGCGAGCGTCTTGGCGACGATTTCCCCGTCGCGGCTCAGGCGCTGGGCGATGAGTGCCTTTCTCTGGCTGGTCAGCATATGCGAACTCCATCTTGACTCTGCACGAAATTACACGAATAATCGTGAAATATCCAGAATAATCCGGATATTTCGTGCAAAATGTAAGGAGTAAGACATGTTGATCCTGGTTGCCGGCCCGTATCGCTCGGGCACCGGGGATGACCCGCAGAAGATGGCGGAGAACCTGAAGCGGCTGGAGGCACCGTCCTATGCGCTGTTCAAGGCCGGCCATGTACCCATGATCGGCGAATGGGTGGCGCTGCCCGTCTGGCATGCGGCCGGTGGCCAGGAGATCGGCGATGCCCTGCACGAGGAGATCTTTTATCCGACGGCGCATCGCCTGCTCGAACTCTGCGAGGGCGTGCTGCGCCTGCCCGGCGACAGCAAGGGTGCGGACAATGACGTGCGCATCGCCCGCGAACGCGGCATTCCGGTCTGGCATCGGCTGGAGGATGTACCGGGCTGCGCTGCGGCGGCGGCGTAATTTTTTCGAAAACCTTGTCGGGAAGGGGCGTCGTGTTACGTCCTTGTGGCATGATGGGGGAAAACGCCCCGCATCGCCAACAATCGAGGAGGATTTCCATGCGCATGATTTTCGTCAACCTGCCCGTCAAGGACCTGCCAGCGACCCGCCGCTTTTTCGGCGCGCTCGGCTTTACCTTCAACGAGCAGTTCTCCGACGACACCGCCGCCTGCATGGTGGTGGACGAGAACATTTTCGTCATGCACCTGACCGAGGAGAAGTTTGCCCAGTTCGTCAACGGCAAGGTCGGCGATCCCGAGCAGCAAACGCAGGCGCTGACCTGTTTCTCTGCGGTGAGCCGCCAGGAAGTCGATGACTTCAAGGCCAAGGCGCTGGCCGCCGGCGGCCGCGAATGGAAGCCGAACATCGAATTCGGCCCGATGTACGGCTGCTCCTTCCAAGACATCAACGGCAATGTCTGGGAGTTCATGCATATGGACCAGTCGGGCGGCTGATCGCCGATCCGCAACCCTCTCCCGGCCGCGGGAGAGGGTTGCACATCGCGTTGCCGGTCTTCGGCAGGGTTTTATCGGGAAGGCGCTATCTCTTCCATCGCAATCGCCGTGCATGCACGACGGGCGAGCCCATATAGGTGATGAAGCAACTTCGCAGTCGTTCGCGCCTTATCATGGCGCGAGGATTGCCAAACCATTGCTCGCCTTCCGCCATGAAAACCCAGTCTATGAAATCATCGACGGTGACATACCCCCTTTCGGGAATGTAGCGCGTCACATGACGCCATCCGTCATCCTGCAAGCTGCCGCAATAGCCATAGCCGACGCAGATCGCTCTGATCAGCGCGTGGAAATCCTTGTTTTCGGACATTGGAATGCCCGCCGATGCGGGCCAGAAGTGAGGAACTGACCGTAATGAAGCCGGAAAATGTCGGGGCTGTCAATCACGGCCAGTGCCTCTGATATGCCTATGCCTCGGTCTGGCGCCTAGTCGTCGTGGCTATGCGCCTCCGCGACGAAGCTGAGCGTTGCGGTGTAGCCGATCTGGTCCGCCTTCGGGTCGTTTTCCAGCGGCACGCTGTGATCGACGGCCAGCACGTTCAGTCCGTCATTGCGGATCGCCACGACCACTTCGCCGTCGGCGTCGGTCGGGTCGCTCTTGAGGGAAGCCTGGTTGACGTAGTCGAGCGTCACCACCGCGCCGGCGAGCGGTTTGCCGTCGTGCAGCACGCGCAGCCGGATCGGATCTCCGGCCTTCCGGCCGATAGGGTTGTCGAGCGGCAGGATCTGCAGATTCTGCTTCGGGAAAGCGGGCAGGGCGCCGTGGGCGTGGAGAAGCGACAGGCTGTTCTTGATGTAATGGCCGGCGGCCTTGGCGTCCGCCACCTTGTCTTTCGCCTCGTTCACCCATTTGCCATCCGTCTTCTCCGTCCAGTAACCGTTGTCGAAGGTGAGCAGGATGGCTGCGGGCTCGCTCTCCGGCTTCAGGATCGCGTGCTTCTCACGTTTGTCGACCTCCACCGGCGTTGCAGTCCCGTCTTCGGAGATCGCCAGCGCCTGGGTAATGCGTGCGGGATCGTAGGGATCGTCACCCGCGCCATGGCCATAGACGACGCCGAGATTGCCCCAGCGCTCCGCCACCCACGCGCCATGCGCCCCGGCGGTGAGGGGGTGCGAGAGGACGAGCGCGAGCGCGCCCGAAACAGCGAGAATCTGCTTCAGCATTCTGGTCTCCAGATTGGTAATGTTATTACGTTACCAAGATCGTGTAACGTTCAGCGCTGCGGCCTGTCAAGCATGGCCGCCATTATTGTTTGGGCGGCCGCCGATTAGCCTCCAGCTCCTTCAGAGGGGGGAAATGCAAAGGGTGAGGACTGCGACGTCCAAGATTGTTATGTTTGAAAAATCGACTGCATTCAGCACAAGTTGCGAGCCGCAAACGGCAAGAGGGCCATTCAGCTCTCTCACCGAGAGAGGCCGCGTTGGTGCGGCGACCCTTTCGTAGCTGCCGACGTAGTCACCGACTTTATGAACATCCGTCCAGTCGAACGCATAAAGTCCCCGTTCCGCAAATTTGTCGAAGGCTTTATGGCCGGGTGCGTCGCGCCGGCTATTGACGTTCGATGTGATTGGGAGGGCCTGTATCCAATCCTCGACGTCCAGAATTTGCCCATAGGCCTCACACAGGGCAATGGCGGGGACGGGGCCAATTCCGGCCGTGATGAACGCGCCAACATTCCCCGCGCTGTCGATCGCCAGCCAGGCGCAGTCTATTTGGTTGGGATATTCATGCGGCGTGATGCTTTCTTTCATACCTAGTATGAATGAGCATTGGCCAGAAAACATCAAGAGATATGGGGCAAATGGATTCAGTCAATTTCTACAGTGAACATGCCCTGCGTGTGGATATGCGAATGTCAGCGTCGGTGTGCCCGACCTGTGCGCGGAAGAGGCCGAAGGGCAGGTCGCCCAGCGCGCGGGCGTCCATCGTCTCGATTTCGGGATGGGCAAGCGGGTCGCGCATCCAGACGGGCGTCTCCGCCGGCTCGGCCTCCGCCTTCAGGGCTGCCGCGATCATGGAGAAAATCTTGAACATTGTCTTCTCCTTTCGGTTTGTTATCTTTGGCAATGATTGATAATCGCGCCAAAAGGGCGTTTCTTCAATCGAGCACTTCGTGATCTGGATATAGAAAACCTATATGCGAAATCTCAACCTCGTGCATCTGAATGGTCTTCGTGCGCTGGAGGCGGTGGGGCGGCTCGGCTCCTTGCAGGCGGCGGCCGAGGAGCTGGGCGTCACAGTCGGCGCCGTCAGCCAGCAGGTCATTCGCGCCGAAGAGCAATTGGGGCGGGCGATCTTCGACCGCACCAACCGCGGCCTCACCCAGACCGCCTTCGGCACACCCTTTCTGGCTCGCCTCTCGGCGGGCTTCGGGCAGATTTCCGAGGCGGTCGCGACGACCCGGCGCCGCGACGATGCGATCCTGACGATCTCGGTCGCGCCGATCTTCGCATCGCGCTGGCTCATCCATCGCATCGATCGCTTCGCCGCCGCTCATCCGGATATCAGCCTGCGCATCGAGGCGACGACGACGCTGGTTGATCTCGCCCGCTCGGATGTCGATCTCGGCATCCGCGTCGGGCCGGGCACCTGGCCGGATGTGCGGGCGGAGTTTCTGATCCCGCAGGTGATGTTTCCGGTCTGCGCGCCGGCGCTGGCGGAAAAAATCAGGACGCCCGCGGATCTCGCCACGCAGCCGGCCGTGATCGATGGTAATGACCAATTCACCTGGGGGCGCTGGCTGAAGGCGGCGGGGCTCGACATTCCCGCACCGAAGGCGCGCCACGTCTTTTCCGATGCCTCGCTCTGCCTCGATGCGGCGCTGGCCGGGCAGGGGGTGCTGCTCGCCTGGCCGGTGCTCGCCTCCTGGGCGCTGAAGGAGGGGCGGCTCGTCGCGCCGTTCCCGCTGCGGGTCGAGACCGGCAACGGCTATTATTTCGTGACGGCCCCGGGCGTACCGGAGCCGCGCAAAGTATCGCTCTTCAAGCGATGGTTGCGGGCCGCCATCGTTGAGGACGAGGATGGCTTTGCCGGTGCCGTCATTCCAGCTCTTTTGCCCGCGTCTCCATCATCGCCCTGAAGGCCGGGCGTGCCTGGCAGCGCTCCAGCCAGGCCTTGACGTTCGGCGCGGCGTCGAAGAGCTGCGGCTGGCTCATCGCATAGCGGAAGACCTCCGCGACATTGAGATCGGCGACGGTGAAGCGGTCGCTGACGACATGACCGGTTGCGGCGAGATGCTGGTCGAGCCGCTGGAAACATTTTTTCAGCGCCTTGGCCGCGGCGCGAATGGTCAGGCGCCCCGCCTCGCTTTCGGCCGCATTGGTGTCGAGCGTCAGGATGATCTTCACGGCATGCGGCTCCACCTCGGTCGCCGCCCACATCGTCCATTGCAGCATTTCGGCCTCTTCCGTCACCGTCTGGCCGGAAAGCGGGCCGCCATGCTTGCGGGCAAGATAGAGGTTGATCGCCAGCGATTCGGTCATCACGAAGCCGCTGTCATCGATGCAGGGGATGAGGCCGGTCGGGTTGACGGCCAGGAAGTCCGGCGACTGCGTGTTGAGGGGCGCGTCGGCCGCATGCGGATCGTCCACCCGACGGGCCTGCACGACCGGCACGGAAACGAAGGGCAGGCCGAGTTCGCCCGCCAGCCAGTAGTTGCGCGAGGCGCGGGAGCGATAGACGCCGTAGATGCTGAGCATGGATCCTCCTTATGCAAGCGGTTTGGCGATGCGTTTGCAATAGAACAAAGTGCCCCCGCGTTTCCTGCCCAGAAAGGCATGAACCGCAGAGGATTTGCCGGCACCATAGGCGGCGGGCCATGCCTGCGGTAGGCTAATCGTCTGATTGATCGATGAATTGTCGTGATGGCGCGCCAATCTTATGACTGCAAAGAGATTGGAAGCGTCGAAGCGGGGGATCTGCACATGAATGATACCGCTCCACCGCGCCAGCTCCGCAGCCGCCCGAACCGCGTCACGCCTTTCGGACGATTGGAGGCGTCGGTTTCCCGAGGGGCATTCCTCGGCAACCGCGGCGACCTGCATGCTGCCGATGGTGCCATCCGCAAGTCCTATGCGGTGAAGTTCTGGATTTGCTGCACGCTTGAGGAGACCAACGGCCAGCGGGTGACGTTTGACAAGCGGGGACACTATACGCCGCTCTTCTTCTGGGACGAGGCCGTTGCTATGGCCGCCGGTCACCGTCCCTGCGGGCAATGCCGAAAGCCAGCATTTCACGCCTTCAAACACGCCTTCAACAGGGCCAAAGGCCTTCCTGACGGCCATTTCGTGTCGGTCAAGGAGATCGACGCCGAGCTGCATGCAGGCAGGCTCGACGAGAATAAGCGCCAGCGCCGATACAGGGCATCGGCAATCGCGTTGCCTTCCGGGACGTTCGTCACCTTCGACAGCGCGCCGGAAACCGCGGTTTTAATTTGGCATGGATTGGCATATTCATGGAGCCATGCCGGATATGCGGAGCCGGTCGTCATCGATAGCCTCGCCCAAGTTCACGTGCTGACACCGCGGATACTCGTAGAGGTCCTGAGAGCGGGCTATGTCCCCTCGGTCCGTCTCCCGTCAATGCAACAGGAAAATCCGAGTAGCCGATGGTAAGCGGTCCGGCCGTCTGCTTTGCCGCATTGACCTCTCGCCGGCATGGAGCTATGGGCGAAGGGGTCCGCGCGATCGTGGATGGGGACGAAGAATGAGACGAGGGATGACACATTGGGGCCTTTGCCTGCGCATGCTGTGCGCGGTCGCCCTGCTGTTCGTCGGTCTCGCCCATCGCCCGGCCATGGCTGCAATGCCCGCCGGCGTCTCGCTTGCGGATTATGTGCTGCCCGATGGCACCTTCGCCGATCTCTGCCTGAACAATGTCGTCGACGGCAAGACGAAGCAGGCCATGCCTGGAAAGTGCGAGGCCTGCCGTATCGGCGGCGCCATGCTGATGCCCGAACCGGCAACGTTTGCCGCGGCCGTTCTCACCTTCCGCCAGGTCGCCGCCCTTCCGCTTGTCGAGGAGGCGCTGCACTCCCGGCGTGAGCGGCCCGGTGCGCCGCCGCGCGCGCCTCCCTTCCTGTCCGTCTGATTTTTTGCAGTCCGCGCGGCGAAAAAAGCCGCCGTGCGCCCGAAATTCAGCCTGACAGGACCATCTCATGTCCGTAATCTCCGACGCGCCGGCCGTTGCCGCCGCCGAACCCGCAGCACTTGCGCAGCGCCTCTATCGCGCGATCTGGCGCTGGCACTTCTTCGCCGGCCTCATCGCCGTGCCCTTCATGATCAGCCTTGCCATTACCGGTGGCCTCTATCTGTTCAATGACGAGATCGATGCCAGCCTGTTCCGCTACCGCAACTATGTCGCGGTGGGCGATGCGGTGCTGCCACCATCGAAGATCGTCGAAAAGGCGATCGAGGCCGTGCCAGGCGGCACGCTTTCCTCCTACCGCACGCCGGCCGGTGCCGACCGCTCCGCCCGCGTGACGCTGTCGACCGATGCCGGCCGCGAGCTGGTCTTCGTCGATCCCTATAACGGCGCCGTGCTCGATACGGTGGGCGCCAAGGAGGAGTTCAACGAGGTCGTGCAGGACCTGCACAGCCTCGATTACTTCGGTACCTCGTGGGAGCGGATCATCGAGGTGGTCGCGGGCTTCGCCATCGTGCTGACGCTGACGGGCATCTATCTCTGGTGGCCGCGCAACCAGACAGGTGGCGTTCTGAGCGTGCGCGGCACACCGAAGAAGCGCGTCTTCTGGCGCGACCTGCATGCCGTCACCGGCATTTTCGCCAGCGTCGTCATCCTGTTCCTCGCCTTCAGCGGCCTGCTCTGGTCGGGTTTCTGGGGCGCCAAGCTCAATGCCAGTCTCACGGCAAACGGTATGGGCTATCCCGTCCAGCTCTGGGACAACGTGCCCCATTCCATGCTGATCACCACCGATGTGCAGCCCAACGCCTCCTGGCTGATGGAAAACGCGCCCGTGCCGGAATCAAGCCTGCCCGCATCCGGCCAGACGGCGCTGCCGCCCATCGGCCTCGACAATGCGGTGACCATCGCCGATGCTGCCGGCATGCTGCCAGGCTATGAGATGTCGCCGCCTTCGAGCGAAACCGGTGTCTATACCGCCGCCATCTACCCGGCCGATCTTCAACATGAGCGAACCATCCATCTCGACCAATATACCGGCGAACGCCTCGTCGACATCGCCTATGGCGACTATCCCGCGACGGGCAAGGCGATCGAATGGAGCATCAACCTGCACAAGGGGCAGGAGTGGGGCCTGTTCAACCAGCTCCTGATGCTCGCGACCTGCATCGTCGTCATCGCCATGAGCGTGTCGGCGGTTGTCATGTGGTGGAAGCGCCGTCCCGCCGGCCGTATCGGCGTGCCGCCGGCACCGCGCGAAAAGCGTATCTACATCGGTCTCTGGGCGATTGCCGGCGTGTTCGGCGTGCTCTTCCCGCTGACGGGCATCACCATTCTCGCCATGATCCTGTTCGACCAGATCGTCATCCGCTCCGTGCCGCCGCTGCGGCGCCTGTTCTCCTGATTCAGAGCATTTCCGGTGAACTCCGGTTCACCGGAAATGCTCGGAATTTTTGTTTTTTACCGCATTGTCCGACGCCGAAGCGAACTCGCTTCGGCTGGAAATGCTCCAGACAAGGAAACGACCATGAAACGCCTTCTCGCAACCATTGCCGCACTGGCGCTCTCGGCCACCGCCGCGCTGGCCCACGACTTCACCATCGGCACGCTGGAAGTCCATCACCCAGCCTCCAAGGCCACCTTGCCCGGCCAGCCCGTGGGCGGCGGGTTCATGACCATCGCCAACAAGGGCACCGAGGCCGACCGCCTCGTCTCCATCACCGCGCCCGACGTCTCCGACGACGTGCAGATCCACGAAATGGCAATCGAGAATGACGTCATGAAGATGCGCCAGCTGCCCGACGGCGTGGAGATCCCGGCCGGCGGCACGGTCGAGCTGAAGTCCGGCGGTCTGCACGTCATGTTCATGAAGATCAAGCATCCCCTCAAGGAAGGCGAGAGCTTCAAGGCGACGCTGAACTTTGAAAAGGCCGGCGCCCTTGACGTCACCTTCAAGATCGAATCCGCCAAGCCCGGCAATGCCGCAGGCGGCGAGGGCGGCGCCAACCACGAGGGCCATGGCGGCTGAAGAAAAGCGGATGAGGGGGCAATGCGGATATGCCCCCTCATCCGCCTTGGCGTCCCTCCGTTCGGGCAAAAGGGAGAGGCGCTTTGCGGGGGCGGGCTCAGCCCGTCCGGTTCCGTTCGATCGTCAGATGCGCATAGCTCGACGATTCGGTGGCGAGATCGCCGGTGGTGCGTTCGTTCCAGCGGTAGCCGACGATGGCGCCATCAGGCGTGTCGTCGAAGATGTTGCCGGAAATGAGCGCCGAGCCGGCCTCCTCGACCACGCTGACGGCGCAGCCGACCGGGCTTTTGCGCACGAGATTGCCTGACACGACGAGCCCGCGCATATAGGGGCCCCAGCCGAGCACAAGGCCCCATTTCGGTGCGTTTTCCACCGTGTTGCCGGAGACGACCGTGTCGGCTTCCACGGCAATGCCGAAGCCGAAGCCCGCGCCGTCATGGATATAGGGGCCATCGAGCTTGAGATTGCGCACGACATTGCCGGTGACGGTAGCGAGCCGGCCGCCCTCGTTGAAATTGACGATCAGGATGCCGTTCGCCGCGCCGTCGACGAGGTTGCCGTTGACGATGGCGCCCTCGAAGCCGAATTCCGAATAGATCGCCGTCTCGCCGCTCTCGAGGCAGGTATTGCCTGCGATCTGAACGTTCGAGCCGGCATTGGAGCGGATGGCGGAGAAGGCACAAGCCGAGACGTGATTGTTCGTCACCATCACATCGTCGGCGCGAAAAATGTTGATGCCGTTGCCATATTCGCCGGTGCCGCCGCGCGTCGCGGAGATGCGGGCGATACGGTTGCCCGAGACGATGGTGCCGTCGCGACCCTTCTGCCAGCGGTGGATGAGGATGCCGCCATTGCCGCAATCGAAGACCTGGTTGCCGGTGACGGAGAGGTCGTGGCTCTCGACGGCATAGAGCGCATAGTCGGCGGCACCGGACAGCCTGTTGCGCTCGATGCGCCCGCCGGAACGCTCCAGACTGACGGCGGTCTTGGACGAACCCTGGATCTCGCAATTCTCGATCACGACATTGGCGACGTTGCTGAGATGAACGAGGCCTTCCACGGTATCGCCGAGCCAGCGGTTCGCCCCGTCGATGACGAGATTGGCAAGCTCGATGCGGGAGACGCCATCGGCCGCGAAGAGATGCCCACCACCGCCATAGACGATGCGCGTGGCGCCCGGCACCCCGGTCAGCCGGGTGTTGTCGGGCAGGGTGATGTTGGAGATCGCATAGTCGCCGGGCGGCAGGAAGACCGGCATGTTCTTGGCGGCGGCGTCCTCCAGGAGTTTTTCGAAGGCCTTGCTCTTGCGGTCATCAGCGCCGGGGCGAATCCCATGCGCCGAGGCATCGATGCTGCCGCGCAGATCGACATCGACGATCGGCAGGCGTGTACCGCCGGCCGCTGCCGCGGGAGCGGCAAAACCGGCTGCGCCAAGACCGAGACCTGAAAGAAATAACCGTCTGGTAACCATGGAAGCTCCTTGCCGAAAACAAGAGCAGGAACCGTGCCAGTTGCTTTCGTGCCGAAACGGAACAGTTTGGGTGATGCTCGCCCGAGTTGTTGAAAACGTCCCGAGAACGGCCGGATTGGCAGCATTTCTCCGGTTTCCTTTAGGTTTGGATAACGACTCTAGGTGTAGCGTCAGTTGTTCCGGGAAGAGCGGCGGCAGGCCGAGGGCTTCCTTGCGTTTGGGCTTTGCAGGGAACCATGTCGACTCAACTGTCCCACCTTGGCAATGATGACGCCGATGCGACCGCGCGTCTGATGTCCGCCAGTCAGCGCCTCATCGCCGAGGCGGCACGGCTTTTCCCGCTTGCCGCCGCGCAGAACGAGCGCACGATGTGGCTGGAAGCCATGATCGACGAGGTGCCGGACTATCTCTATTTCAAGGACCGCAACAGCCGCTTTGTCGTGGCCAACCGCGCCATCGTCAAGGACAACATGCGTGAGGGGCTGGAGAGCCTCGAAGGCCTGTCGGATTTCGACATCCACCCCGAACATGTCGCGCGTGGCTTCTTCGAGACCGAGCAGGAGATCATCCGCACCGGCCGGCCGATGCTCGACATGGAAGAGCTCATCCGTGATGTCAGGGGCAAGCTGAAATGGCTGCTCACCTCCAAGCTGCCGGTGCGCGACAGCAAGGGCGAGGTGATCGGCATCGTCGGCATCGCCCGCGACATCACCGAGCGAAAGCGCTCCGAAAGCCTTCATGTCGGCCAGGCGCATCTTCTGAAGATGATCGCGCTCGGCTCGCCGCTGGCGGATGTGTTCTCTTCGCTCATCCTGCTGATCGAGGCGCATGTCGCCGATGTCACCGGCTCGATCCTGATGCTGGCGCAGGATGGCAAGCATATTGTCAACGGTGCCGCACCCAATCTCGACCCGGCCTATTGCCAGATGATAGAGGGTGCCGAAATCGGCCCGGCCATGGGCTCCTGCGGTACGGCGATGTGGCGCGGCGAGCAGGTCATTGTTTCCGATATCGAGACCGACCCGCTCTGGGCCGATTACAAGGCACTGGTCGCGCCCTACGGTTTCCGTGCCTGCTGGTCGGCGCCCATTCGCTCCTACCAGGGCAAGGTGCTCGGCACCTTCGCGCTCTATTCGCGCACGCCCGGCGAGCCAACGGCCGAGTGCATGAAGCTCGTCGGCATGGCGACGCACATTGCCGGTATCGCCATCGAGCGCAAGGAGGCCGAGGACAGCATCCAGTTCATGGCGCATCACGATACGCTGACGGGCCTGCCGAACCGCAGCATGCTCGACGAGCGCGTTGCCTCGGCCATCGAGGCGGCGGACGATTGTGGTGGCACGATGACGCTCGCCTTCATCGACCTCGACAATTTCAAACTGGTCAATGACAGCCTCGGTCATCATGCTGGCGACGAACTGCTGAAGATCGTCGCCAACAGGATGCTGCGCTGCGTACGTGCCAGCGACAGCATCGTGCGCCTCGGCGGCGATGAATTCGTCATCCTCATCAACGGTGCGATGCGCCGTGGCGAAAGCGTGGATGACAGGCTGCGCGCCGTGCGTGAGGCGATCGCCGAGCCCGTCGTCATCGAGGGACGCTCCTTCCAGGTCACCTGTTCGATGGGTGTCGCCGCCTATCCCGAGCACGGCCGCAATGTCACCGAACTGCTCGCCCGTGCGGACGTTGCCATGTATCGCGCCAAGGAAATCGGCCGCGATGCCATGCAGGTCTTCACCGCCGAGCTTGCCAACCGGGCGCATGAAAAGCTGGAGCGGCAGGAGGAGCTGCGCCGCGCGCTGGCGCAGGGCGAACTCTTCCTGCAATACCAGCCGCAGATGGACCTTGCGAGCGGCCGCATCTTCGCCGTCGAGGCGCTGATCCGCTGGCGCCATCCCGAGCGCGGCCTTATCGGCCCCGGCGATTTCATCCCGCTTGCCGAAGAGACGGGCCTCATCGGCCCGATCGGTGACTGGACGCTGCGCGCCGCCTGCCGGCAGAACAAGGCCTGGCAGGTCTCCGGCCTGCCGCCCATCGTCGTCAGCGTCAACGTCTCGGCCCGTCAGTTCCAGGAGAAGGATTGGGTGGAGCGCGTGGCGGCGGCGCTGGAGGAGAGTGGGCTGGAAGCGCGCTATCTCGAACTGGAGCTTACCGAAAGCCTCATCATGCAGGACGTGCAGCAGGCGGTGGAAACCATGCATCGGCTGGAAAAGCTTGGCGTGCATCTCGCCATCGACGATTTCGGCACGGGCTATTCCAGCCTTGCTTCATTGAAGAGCTTCCCGGTCGGACGCCTGAAAATTGACCGCTCCTTCGTCAAGGACCTGCCGGAGGACGGCGACGACGCGGCGATCGCCCGTGCCATCATTTCGCTGGCGCGCACGCTGCAGCTGCGCGTTATCGCGGAGGGCGTGGAGACCCGGGAGCAGATGGATTTTCTGCGCGAAGCGGGCTGCGATGAGATCCAGGGCTACTATCTCAGCCGTCCCATCGATGCGCGCGGTCTTCAGGCCATTCTCTGCATTCCCAACCTCTGACGCCTTCGTCTCTGCCTGCAGCTGAACAGGCCCATGTGCCGGCTGCGCAAGAGGCCTCCCGGCCATTGTTGGCATGTCGGCTCTTGACATTGTTATGTTGATATCAACAGTAAGAAACATGTCCGATGACGCGCTGATTCCCTACGAGACGACGCTTTTCGTGCGTGACCATTGCCTGTGCCTGCATGCGCAGCGCGCGGCGCGCGCACTCGCTCGCCGGTTCGACGATGCGCTGCGCCCGCTGTCGTTGACCAATGGCCAGTTCTCTTTGCTAATGGCGCTGAACCGACCCGAGCCGCCGCCGATGGGGCCGGTCGCCGCCGTGCTCGCCATGGATCGTACGACGCTGACCGCTGCCCTGAAGCCGCTCGAACGCCGCGGTCTCGTGCGCGTCGAGGCCGATCCGCGCGACCGCCGCGGCCGCCTGCTGCGCCTGACCGAAGAGGGACGTCGCCTGCTGACGCTAGCTTTTCCGATCTGGAAGGAAACCCATGAAAAGATCGACCGGCAGCTTTCCACCGTCGATATGGGCGTGCTCAGGGCCGGTATGATGGCGATTGCCTAGACTGCGTCGTAGACGTTTTGGGAGGTTGAAACATGGCAATCAAGCGGATGGACAATGTCGGCATCGTCGTCGAAAACCTCGATGCGACGATCGATTTCTTTCTCGATCTCGGCCTTGAACTTGAAGGGCGAGCCATGATCGAGGGCGAATGGGCCGGGCGTGTGACGGGACTGGGCGACCAGCATGTCGAGATCGCCATGATGCGCACACCCGATGGCCACAGCCGGCTCGAACTTTCCCGGTTCCTCCGCCCAGCCGTCGTCGCCGATCACCGCAATGCTCCCGTCAATGCGCTCGGCTATCTGCGTGTGATGTTCGCCGTGGACGATCTCGACGCGACGCTGGAGCGTCTTGGGCCGCGGGGTGTCGTCCTTGTCGGCGAGGTTATCGACTACGAAGGCGTCTATCGTCTCTGCTATATCCGCGGCCCCGACGGGCTTCTGATCGGGCTCGCGCAGGAACTCCGCTGAGGCGGTGCGGCAAACGCCGTCCTCCCTCTGGCAGAGTGCCGCAAAGCCGCTATCTTCTCAATCATGAAGCCCGATCAGCTCCTCAAACCGGCGCCCGCCGGTCTCTATTGCCCTGCCGGCGACTTTTATATCGATCCCGTCCGCCCCGTGGCGCGGGCGTTGATTACCCATGGCCATTCCGACCATGCCCGCGCCGGCCATGGCGCGGTGCTGGCGACGCGCGAAACGCTCGACATCATGGCGATCCGGTATGGTGAAGATTTTTGCGGCACCAGCCAGGCCGCGGCCTTCGGCGAGCGCATCGATCTTTCTGGCGTCACGGTCTCCTTCCATCCCGCCGGCCATGTGCTCGGCTCGGCCCAGATCGCGGTGGAGAAGGATGGGCTGCGCATCGTCGCCTCGGGCGATTACAAGCGCGGCGCCGACCCGACCTGCGCGGCTTACGAGCCGGTGCCCTGCGACGTCTTCATCACCGAGGCGACCTTCGGCCTGCCGGTCTTCCATCATCCGGATCCCAAGGCCGAGATGGGCAAATTGCTCACCTCGCTCCGGCAGTTTCCCGAACGCAGCCACCTCGTCGGCGCCTATTCGCTCGGCAAGTCGCAGCGCGTGCTGCGGCTTCTGCGCGACTGCGGCTATGACGCGCCGATCTATATCCACGGCTCGCTCGCCCGGCTCTGCGACTACTATGTCAGCCGCGGCATCGATCTCGGCGACCTTCGCCCCGCCACGACGGAAAAGAGCAGTCCCGCCGATTTCCGCGGCGCCGTCATCGTCGGCCCGCCCTCGGCCTTCGCCGATCGCTGGGCGCGCCGCTTCAACGAACCGCTCGTCGCCTTCGCCTCCGGCTGGATGATGGTACGCCAGCGCGCCAAACAGGGCGGCGTCGAGCTGCCGCTTGTTATCTCCGACCATTGCGACTGGCCGGAACTCACCGAAACGATCCGCGACCTCGCTCCCCAGGAGGTCTGGGTAACCCACGGCCGCGAAGAAGCGCTTGTCCGCTGGTGCGAACTGTCCGGCGTACCGGCCAAGCCGTTGCATCTGGTGGGCTATGAGGATGAGGGGGACTGATGCGCGCGATGATGCACCACCCGACATCAGGGGAACGTCAGGAGCCTGATATGCAGCATGCCGATGGTGAGGCCGGCGAATGCGCCCATGGGAGCAAAGGTGATTGCGCCGAGGATCCCCGCAATGTCGTAGCCGCCCCAAAGGCCAACAAAGAGACCCACCGTGCTGAGAATGGTGGTGATGGCATTGTGTATTTTTCCCATGAAGGGGCACGTGGGGGGCCGCGCTCGAAACCGCAAGAAGTCGCCTCCCCATGAGAGCCTTCGCCACCCTCCTGGACCGCCTCGTCCTTACCCCCTCGCGCAATGGCAAGCTGAAACTGCTCGCCGACTATTTTCGTGACACGCCCGATCCTGATCGTGGCTACGGTCTTGCCGCCATCGCCGGCACCCTGGACCTGAAGAGCGTCAAGCCCGCGCTGCTGCGCGAATTGGTGCTGGAGCGCATGGACGAGGTGCTGTTTCGTTATTCCTACGACTATGTCGGCGATCTCGCCGAAACCATCGCGCTCGTCTGGGATCAGGAACGCAAGGAGCGCGTGCCGGATGAGGCCCAGCCGCGGCTCGGCGCCGTCGTTGCCCGCATGAATGCACTCGGCCGCACGGAGGTGCGCGGCGCGGTCCGCGATCTGCTCGACCGGCTCGATCCCTCCGCTCGCTTCGCCTTCCTGAAACTCGCGACCGGCGGCCTGCGCATCGGCGTTTCGGCGCGGCTCGCCAAGCAGGCGCTCGCCGAATTCTCCGGCATGGACGTGACGGAGATCGAGACCCTGTGGCACGGCCTGCAGCCGCCCTATGAATCGCTCTTCGCCTGGCTGGAGGGTACCGCCGACCGGCCGGTCCTGGCCACGCCTGCCATCTTCCACTCCGTCATGCTCGCCAATCCAGTGGGCGAGGGCGATCTCGACAATCTCGACCCCGCCGATTTCGCCGCCGAATGGAAATGGGACGGCATTCGCGTGCAGATGTCGTCGTCGGGCACGACGCGAAAACTCTATTCCCGCTCCGGCGATGATATTTCCGCCGCCTTTCCGGATGTGCTCGACGCCATGAATTTCGAGGGTGTGGTGGATGGCGAGCTTCTGGTCGGCGGCACGGCGCGCACCAACAGCCCGACCCGCACCTTCTCCGATCTCCAGCAGCGGCTGAACCGCAAGACGGTCAATACAAAAATGCTGGAGGATTTCCCGGCCTTCGTGCGCGCCTATGATCTGCTCTTCGAAGGGGAGGTGGATGTGCGCCCCGCCGCCTTCACCGAGCGCCGCGAGCGCTTGGCCCACCTCATCGAAAAGGCCCCGCACGACCGCTTCGACCTCTCGCCGCTCGTGCCCTTCGAAAGCTGGGAGGCACTCGAAAAGATCCGCCGTGACCCGCCCGATCCGGTCATCGAGGGCGTGATGATCAAGCGGCTCGACAGCGCCTACCAGGCCGGTCGCATGAAGGGGCCGTGGTTCAAGTGGAAGCGCGATCCGTTCAATGTCGATGCCGTGATGATGTATGCCCAGCGCGGCCACGGCAAACGTTCGAGCTACTATTCCGATTTCACCTTCGGCGTCTGGACGGAAGGCCCTGACGGCGACGTGCTGGTGCCCGTTGGAAAAGCCTATTTCGGCTTCACCGATGCCGAACTCGAAGTGCTCGACCGCTTCGTGCGCAACAACACGACAGACCGTTTCGGCCCCGTCCGCGCGGTGCGCGCCGAGCCCGCCTTCGGCTTCGTGCTGGAGGTCGCCTTCGAAGGTATCAACCGCTCCACCCGCCACAAATCCGGCGTCGCCATGCGCTTCCCCCGCATCGCGCGCCTCAGGCAGGACAAATTACCCGCCGATGCCGACCGGCTGGAGACGCTGATGGCGATGGTGGAAGCGAAGGAGGCGTGAGCATCAACGGGCGCGAAACCACACGATGAGCCGCCATATGGCGACTGCTGCCGAGGCCGCGAGCACGACAAGAGACGTAACGGTGGCGATCAGCAGCATGTCGCCATACCCGGCAAAGGGACTATTGCACTGGAAGCCGCCGAAGCCGAAGGCGCAATGGCGCTCGGTGATGCCGCTGGACAGGGTAAGAATTGCTGCCGACGTTACCGTCAGAGCGATGCTTGCAATGGGAAATGGCCGTGTGTTCATCGATGCCGACCATTCCGCGTCAGATCTTCTCGGTCAAGGTTTTGTGGAATGCGCTGCACCCGAGAAGTGGCGGAGGTGAGGGTAGGGAGGCTAGCTGCCATACGCCGCGGCGCTTGTGCCGTATCCGAAGAGCATCGAAACCCAGAAAGAGAATGTGCACGCCAGCACGATGCCGCCCCCGACGACGCCGGCGGAAACATTATATTTTCGTGCGAGAATGACGGTGACGGCTACCGGAGCCACCACAATCATCACGCCGTGCCAAGCATGGAAATAGGGAGGAACAGGTGACGTCTGGTCGTTCACCGTCGCGGCGAATATCCAGGCCGCGACGATAGCCGAGAGCACTGGCCAGATCAGTCCGGCCAGTAGAATTCCATGGCGGCGATAGAGCCGCCGCGCTTCGGGAAATGTGGCCAGAAGGCCGGTCACCAGTCCGGTGAGCGCTACAATCGGCATATCACAGCCCCAGCGGCGACAGATCCGGGCCGAGCGGCACGATGCGGTTCGGGTTGAGCGACTTGATCGAATAGTAGCCGTGCTTGATGTGGTCGATATTGACCGTTTCGCGCACGCCCGGAAGATCCAGCACCCGCTTCGTGTAGGCCGAGAGCGCCGTATAGTCGGCGAGGCGCTGGCGGTTGCATTTGAAGAGGCCGAAATAGGCGGCGTCGAAGCGGATGAGGGTGACGAAGAGGCGGATGTCGGCTTCGGTGAAGCTGTTGCCCGTCAGGAAGGGGCGGCCGTCGGACAGGCGGGTTTCCAGCTCGTCCAGCATGGCGAAGACGCCCTGATAGGCTTCCTCATAGGCGACCTGTGTGGTGGCGAAGCCGGTGCGGTAGACGCCGTTGTTGAGCGCGGGATAGATGCGCTCGTTGAGGGCATCGATTTCGCCGCGAAGGGCTTCCGGGTAGAGATCGACGCTCTCATCCGCCAGCGCGCCGAAACCGCTGTTCAGCATGCGCACGATATCGGCGGATTCGTTGTTGACGATGGTCTTCTTCTCCTTGTCCCACAGCACGGGCACGGTGGCGCGGCCGGTGAAGGTCGGGGCCGCCCGCGTGTAGAGCTCGTGCATATAGGTCGCGCCGTTCAGGTCGTCGCGGTTGGAGCCCGGGAAGGTGCCGAATTGCCAGCCCTGGTCGGAAAGCGCGGGCTCGACGACGGAAACGGAGATCGCGTCGTCCAGCTTCTTCAGCTTGCGGGTGATCAGCGTGCGCGAGGCCCAGGGGCAGATGAGCGCGACGTAGAGGTGGTAGCGGCCTTTCGCGGCGGCAAAGCCACCTTCGCCGGTCGGGCCGGCGCTGCCATCGGGCGTCACCCAGTTACGGAAGCTCGAAACCTGGCGCACGAAGCCGCCCTTGGCGTCCGTCGCCTGCACCGGCTGCCAGTCTTCCGTCCACTTGCCGTTGACGAGCATCGCATCACCTCATGTCGTTGATTGTGGCTCCGAAGTACCGCCCGCGCGGGAAAACGGCAATTCGCGCGGCGATTGACACAGCGTTCACAAACCTGTGCCGGATGTCGAACGCAGCGTGGACATGGTGCCACAGTCGCGCGGAAACGCCATGCGTAAGCCTCGGGCCAGCCGCAATTGCCACAATTAGGGCAGGGTTATGGACCTAGTTTGCGCTTGTTAGCTAGTGATTCAGCCTCCTCGTTCATTCTGCCTTTCCGTCAAACGGATATTGATCCCTTCCATGACCGATACCGCGCTTTCCCGCCGCCGCTTTCTCCAGTTTTCCGGCCTCGCCATGGCGACCGGCCTGGCGGGCTGCACCTCGTCGATGAACACGGACCGTTTCCGCGAGGAGACGCGCCCCTATTTCCGCAATCCCGCGCTGGAAGGCCGGCCCGAGATCATTGCTGACGGGCGCGGCCCCATCAGCATCTACGGCCAGACGCCGCCCTCGGGCCTGCTGCCCGAATCGTCAGCCTATGCTGCCATGTACGGCCCAGTGAACGATGGTGGCTTTCAGGTGCCGGCGATCCCTTACCAGCAGATCGACGCGCGCTTCTATCGCCATGAGGTCGACAGCCCGTTTGCCGAGCAGCCGGGCACGATCATCGTCGATACCGGCAACCGCTTCCTCTATCTGATCCTGCCGAACGGCCGGGCCATGCGCTACGGCGTGGGCATTGGCCGGCAGGGTTTCGCCTGGTCGGGCCGCGGCGTGATCCAATGGAAGCAGGCCTGGCCGAAATGGACCCCGCCGGACGAGATGGTCAAGCGCCAACCGGAACTGACGAAATACTCCGGCGCCAATGGCGGCATGCCCGGCGGCCTTAACAACCCGCTCGGCGCCCGCGCGCTCTATATCTTCCAGAATGGCCAGGACACGCTCTACCGCCTGCACGGCTCGCCGGAATGGAAATCGATCGGCAAGGCCGTCTCGTCGGGCTGCGTGCGCATGCTCAACCAGGACGTCATCGATCTCTACGATCGCGTCAAGGGCAAGGCGCCGATCCTCGTTATTTGACGCTATTTTTCCGAATACCAAAGGCCCGGATGTCACACATCCGGGCTTTTTGCGTTTCGGCGCGCTATCGTTCCGTGAGGCGGGGGAGTGGCCGAATAGGCGAAGAGCCTTGATATTACAGTTTTTGCGCGAGATTGGTATCGCTACTCAATCTTCAGGTATTGCTAATTTTAAGCATTGCTAAATGAACTTTGTTTACCATTAGGGCAACCAAAACTCCCGAACGGCAAGGCATTCCCATGCAGATCTCGACCAAACTCGGTGCGGTAACGCTCTTCCTGACGCTGCTGCTCGCCGGCGCCATTTTTTCCACCTATCTCGTCCTCAATACCATGTCGGCCAAGATGGGCACCATCGTCGTCGACCGGCTGGTTCCCGCCGCCAGCCTCAAGAAGGTCGGCGACCTCTATGCCGTCAATATCGTCGATACCGCTCACAAGGTGCGCAGCGGCGCGCTCTCGTGGGAGGAGGGGCACCGTCTGAATACCCAGGCCGTCGCCGAGATCCAGACGATCTGGGATGCCTATGCCGCGACATACCTCACCGACGAGGAGCGCGGTCTCGCCAAGCAGATGACCGAGGAGATGCACAAGCAGGCCGGCAGCATCAACGACCTGCTTGCCATCATGCAGTCGAAGGATCAGGCGGCGCTCGATACCTATGTGACGACCCGGCTTTATCCGACCATCGATCCGATCGGCACCTATGTGGCCGCGCTGATCGATCTGCAGATCCGGGTCGGCCAGGAGGAGTTCAGCGCCGCCAATGAGACGAAGCACCTGAACCTCATCCTGCTCGCTTTGTTCGGCGCCGTTGCGCTCACCGTGGCCGGCCTGTCCTTCTGGATCATCGTCGCCGGTGTTTCGCGCCCGCTGCGCACCATCACCAAGGTGATGTAGACGCTGGCGCAGGGTGTGACGGATTTCGAAGTGCCGTTCCGCAGCCGCAAGGACGAGATCGGCCAGATTTCGGGCGCGGTTGAAGTTTTCCGCCAGTCTGAGATCGCCAAAGTCCGCTTGCAGGCGGAGGCGGAAGCCGCGCGCCTCCAGGCCGAGCAGGACCGCGTGCGCTTGCAGGAGGAAGCCGAGGCGGCCGCGCAGAAGCGTCTGCAGCAGGCAACATCAGGCCTTGCCGCCGGCCTGCGCCGTCTTGCCAGTGGCGATCTCAGCTTCCAGCTCGACGAACCTTTCGCGTCCGATTTCGAGCAGCTGCGCAGCGACCTCAATTCCGCCGTGGCGGAGCTCGGCGAAACGCTGCGCGCCGTCTCGCAGGCCGTCGACGAGATGGACACCGGCACCCGTGAAATCAGCACCGGTGCGGATTCGCTCTCCAAGCGCACGGAGCAGCAGGCTGCCTCGCTGGAGGAGACTGCCGCGGCACTCGACGAGATCACCGCCAACGTCACCAATTCGACGCGCCGGGCCGAGGAAGCGCGCGCTGTTGCCGCCGAGGCGAATGGTAATGCCGCCCGGTCGGGTAACGTGGTCGCCAATGCCGTCAACGCCATGCAGCGCATCGAGCAGTCGTCGGGTCAGATCTCGTCGATTATCGGCGTCATCGACGAGATCGCCTTCCAGACCAACCTTCTTGCGCTGAATGCCGGTGTTGAAGCGGCGCGGGCCGGTGAAGCCGGCAAGGGTTTTGCGGTCGTCGCGCAGGAGGTGCGGGAACTGGCGCAGCGTTCGGCACAGGCGGCCCGCGAGATCAAGGACCTCATCCGAAATTCCGAAGCCGAGGTGAAGAACGGCGTCAAGCTGGTCAGCGAGACCGGCGAGGCCTTGCAGGCGATCGGCGGCAATGTCGCGACCATCAACCAGCACATGGAGGCAATTGCCGTCTCCGCCCGCGAACAATCCGTCGGCCTTTCTGAAATCAACACCGCCGTCAACCAGATGGACCAGACGACGCAGCAGAACGCCGCGATGGTGGAGGAAACCAACGCCGCATCTGCGACGCTCGTCACCCAGGCCGACCGCCTGCGCACCCTGATCGAGCGCTTCTCGCTCGGCCAGCCGGCACGCCAGCCGCAAGCCGCGCACGCGACGCCGCAGCGCACAGTCCCGTCCCGTCCGCGCGCTTCCGGCAACACCGCCCTGAAGGCGGAAAGCTGGGAAGAATTCTGATCTCCAGAATTCATCGACAAAAAAGCCGCCCGGATCGCTCCGGGCGGCTTTTCATTTGGGACGGGCCAATCAGGCGACGGTCGTTTTGACGTCCAGATTGCCGCGCGTGGCGTGGCTATAGGGGCAGACGACGTGGGCCTTCTTGATGAGGTCCTCGAGAACGGCCTTGTCGACGCCGGGCGCGGACACTTCGAGCGAGGCTTCGATGCCGAAACCGCCGCCATCCTCACGCGGGCCGATGCCGACCGTTGCGGTGACCTTGGCGTCTTCGCCGATCTTGACCTTCTCCTTGCCGGCGACGAACTTCAGCGCGCCGAGGAAGCAGGCCGAATAGCCGACCGCGAAGAGTTTTTCCGGGTTGGCGCCCGTTGCGCCGTCGCCGCCAAGTTCCTTGGGAACAGTCAGCGTGACGTCGACGGTGCCGTCTTCGGTTGCGCCATGCCCGGCGCGGCCACCGGTTGCGGAAGCCTTGGTCCTGTAGAGAATGGGCATGAGTGTCTCCTTCCTTGCTGTCGTTGTTGATGACAATTGAATAGCGCAAAATTAAATTGCGCGCAATATGATTTTGCAAATTGCAATTTTAGCCCTTTGTGCGACAATGAAGCATGATCGAGAAACGTGACGAAGCTGAGACGGACACCATCCCCGAAGGCGTGCTGGCGCTCGACCAGCAGCTCTGCTTTGCCGTCTATTCCGCCGCGCACGCGCTCAACCGCACCTACAAGCCGCTGCTCGATCCCTACGGCCTGACCTATCCGCAATATATCGCGCTGATGACGCTCTGGCAGCAGGACGGCCGCACGGTGAAGGCGCTGGGCGCCACGCTCGGGCTCGATTCCGGCACGCTCTCTCCGCTCCTGAAGCGGCTGGAGGCATCGGGATATATCACGCGCGCCCGCGACAAGGCGGACGAGCGTCAGGTCCTCGTTACGCTCACCGAAAAGGGCAGGGCGATGCAGCGTGATGCGGTGGCCATTCGCATGGAGATCGGCAAAGCCACGGGCTGCACGCTGGAGGCACTTCAGGCGCTGACCCGAGACCTCCAGGCCATGACCGAGCGACTTGAAAGCGGCGTGCACCACGACGCCGCCTGAAAAGTACGATTTTACCGTAAAGCCGGCCCTGCCGCACCTGTTCGCGATTCAACCTTCGCGCTAGACTGCGCGTGAAGACGAAGAAACCGTCGATTGGGGGCGCGGTTGACTTTCACATGGTCCTGGGAGAGGGCGAACGTCGCGGCGAGCCTGTGGTGCATCGCCGTGGGTCTCGTCATGTTGGCGCTTTGGCTGGCGGAACCGGCGGCCCTGGCTGCTGCGCATCCCGGCCTGTTCAACATGAAGTTCAATGCGGCGCTCACCTTCGTCGTGCTCGGCGTGTCGCTCTGGCTTGTCGCCGCCGGCCGCAGAAAGCTGCCGGCACTGATGATGGTTCCCGTCTTCATCTACGGCGCGCTTGCGCTTGCCCAGCATGTCCTGACCATCGATGCCGGCATCGATACGCTGCTCAACACACCCTTCGTCGATATCGGCACCAGTCAGCCCGGGCGCATAGCGCCGAACACGGCGCTCTGTTTCATTCTGATGAGCATCGCCATCGCCCGCCGCGCGCTCCGTGGCAAAAACGATATCGTGCAGGTGGCGCTCGGCTTTGCGACCTTCATCATCGCCGCGGCCGCCCTTGTCGGCTACGCGATCTCGCTCGACTTCGCGCATGACTGGATTCGCTTCACGCGCATGTCGGTTCAAAGTGCCAGCTGCTTCGTGGCGCTTGCCGTCGCCATCGTCTTCGTCGGCACAGAGAAGACCGGCTACAACCGGCTGACCATAGCCGCCATTCTGGGCCTGCTGACCTATCTCATCCTGCTGGCGATGGCCTATTACGAACTGGCGCGCTACGAGAATACGTTCGGGATCACCTTTACCATTAACGGCATCAATGCACGCAGCACGCTCTCTTCACTCGTCCTGATTTCGGGCGCGCTTTATGGCGCACTCATCGTTCATCTCTATTTCTCCTCCCGCCAAGCCCGCGCCATGGCGGCGGATCTTGCCGAGAGCCGGGGGCGCCTTGCCGCCATTATCGACAACGCGGTTGACGGCATCATCACCATCGACCAACACGGCATCATCCAGTCCGTCAACGACGCCTGCACGCGCATCTTCGGTTACGAACCGGAGGAAATGATCGGCTGCAACGTCAAGATGCTGATGCCGGAGCCTTATCACAGCGCCCATGACGGCTATCTCGGTAATTACCATCGCACCAGCGAAGCCAAGATAATCGGCATCGGCCGCGAGGTGGAGGGACGGCGCAAGGACGGCGTGATCTTCCCGCTCGACCTTGCGGTGGCGAAAGTGGAACTGAACGGCGCCACCATCTATAGCGGCATCGTGCGTGATATTTCCGAGCGCAAGGCGAACGAGCGGGCGCTGATCGAGGCGAATGCCGAGCTGGAGGAATTCGCCTACCGCACCTCGCACGATCTGCGCTCGCCGATCGCCTCCTCGCTGGGTTTGCTCGGTATTTCCAAGGACATGCTGGCGGAGGGGAATACGCCGGCGCTCGGCCAGATGCTGCAACGCATGGAGGTGAATTTCCGCCGGCTCGATCATCTCATCCAAAACATCATCACGGTGACGCGTACGCGGCTGATGGAGGAGGACGAAGGACCGATCAAGCTGCGCGTGCTTGTCGCCGAGGCAATCGATGCGCTCTCGCATCTCGATGATTTCAAGCGGATCCGCATCGAAAATCATGTGCCTGCAGAATTGACAATTGTCAGCAAGCCATCGAAATTCCAGGTCATCGTCGGCAACATGCTGTCCAACGCGGTCAAGTATCACGATCCCAAGGAGGCCGAGCCGGCGATCGATGTGCGCGCTTTCCGCTACGGCGGCCGGCTCAGGCTGTCGGTGGAGGACAACGGCCTGGGCGTTCCGCCCGCAAGCCGTCATTTGTTGTTCAAAATGTTCAAACGGCTGCACCCCAACCGATCCTTCGGCAGTGGGCTCGGCCTCTACATATTGAGAAAGAGCGCCGAAGCCCTGGGCGGCACGGCGCTCTATGAAGCAAGAGATAAGGGCAGTCGCTTTATGATCGACCTGCCCGACGGGGACTGACATGAAGATCCATTCGATCCTGGTCGTCGACGACGACGAGAACGACCAGTTCATTTGTGAATATACGATCCGCAAGTTCGATCCGTCGATTCGCATCCTCAAGGCGTTCGACGGCACCGAGGCGCTCGATATCCTGCGACAGGAAGAAACACCCGACGCCATCATCCTCGATATCAACATGCCCGTGATGAACGGTTTCGAATTCCTCGACCGCTATGCCGAGGAGTTTGAACAGCACGCCCCCGTCGTTGCCATGCTGACCAGTTCGCATCTCGGCAAGGATCGCGAGCGGGCGATGCAATACAGCTTCGTGAAGAGCTATTTCGAGAAGCCGCTGCAGTCCGATCACCTGCATATCATGGCCGAACTTCTCGGCCACAAAGGGCCGTAAACTTGTCTTTGGAAAAATAGATGCTATATTCTTTCCAAGGAAAGGATTAAGCCCATGCAGCGGAAACCCATACAACAGGCCAATGCGGAAGGCGTCGTGCTCACCAAGGCGGCCGTCAATGCGGCGGACCGGCTGGGATTGACGGCGCGCATCCTCTCGGCGGTCATCGGCGTGTCGGAGGCGACGGTGTCGCGGCTGAAGCGGCAGGACGTGCTGCTGGAGCGCGGCACGAAGCCCTTCGAGCTCGCCGTGCTGCTCGTGCGGCTGTTCCGCTCGCTCGACGCCATCGTTGGCGGCGACGAGAGTGTTGCGCGCAACTGGATGACGGCCGAAAACACCGCGCTCGGCGCCCGCCCCGTCGATTGTATCGTCTCCGTTACCGGCCTTGTCGATGTCCTTGCCTATCTGGACGCCCGCCGCGCTCTCGTCTGAGGCGCGGCCCTTCGTGGGCAGCGTCTGGCGGTTCGTCGAGGCGCAGCATCGCGTCTCGACGCTGAAGCTCGTCGATACCTTGGACGAGCAGGCCTTGCTGGAAGACATTCTCGAAGAGAGCAAGCCGGTGCTGCCGCCTGAATGCGCCGGCCTCGATTATCTGCTCGCCACACCCTTCCGCTACGGCGCGATCTATCCGCACGGCTCGCGCTTCCGCCGGGCAGGGCGCACGCTCGGCGTCTACTACGCGGCGCTGACGGTGGAGACGGCGCTGGCCGAGATGGCCTTCTACCGTCTTCTGTTCTTCGCGGAATCGCCTGCCACGCCGCTGCCGGCGAATGCGGCCGACTACACCGCCTTTTCTGCCGCCGTTGCGACCGGCGAGGCCATCGACCTCACCGTGCCGCCGCTCGACCGGGATGCGGCCTTATGGACGCACCCGACCGACTACGCCGCCTGCCAGTCGCTTGCCGACGGCGCGCGGGAAGGCGGGCTTGCCGCCATCCTCTATCGCTCGGTGCGCGATCCCGCTGCCGGCATGAACCTCGCACTCCTCACGGCAAAAGCCTTCGCCGCGCCAAAACCGGTGGAGCGCCAGACCTGGCGCATCCGGTTGTCAGGGCTCGGCGTGCAGGCCTTGTGCGACCACCCGCCGCGGCGCATCGGCTTTTCCCGCGAGGATTTTTCCGCCGATCCGCGCATCGCCTCACGCCGATAGGGCGGCCTCCTCGAAGAAATCCTCCGGGCTATCCACCTCGATCAGCCGCCGCTTCTCGATCAGCCAGAACCGGTTGGCCACCGCGCGTACGAAGGCGCGGTCATGCGAGACGAAGAGGCAGCTCGCCTGCTGCGCTGTGAGCTCTCGTTCCAGCGCTTCCTGCCCCTCGATGTCGAGATGGTTGGTCGGTTCGTCGAGCAGGTAGAAGTTCGGATTGGTCAGCCTGAGCACCAGCATGCCGAGCCGCGCCTTCTGCCCGCCCGAAAGCAGACCGACCGGCCGTCCCTGCATCTCCACGGAAAAGCCGGCACCGGCAAGCAGGCTGCGCGCCCGCTGGTCGCCGACATCGAAGCGGTGGATGATCGTGCCATGCGGCGTCTCCGTGTCGGAAAGATCCGACAGCGCCTGGTCGCCATAGCCGAGCACCAGCGATGGCGTCGGCTTGATGCCCTCCCGTGCCGTGCCCTCGATTGCTTCGCGCAGCCGCAGCACGAACCGCGTCTTGCCGGTGCCGTTCAACCCGAGCAGCACGATGCGGTCGCCCTGGCAGATGAATTTCTGGCCGGTGCGGAAGAGGAGGGTGCCATCGGGCGTCTCGACCGGGCAATCCTCCAGAGTCACCAGAACCTTGGCATGGGTGCCGCGATTGGCGAGCCGGATGGCGCCGGCGGAATTCTCCTGATGGGCGGGGCGCGCCGCATCCTCGATGCGCTCGGCGCGGGCTTTCAGCTGCTTGGTCTTTACCACCAGCAGATCGCTGCCCGAATTGATGCCGATATTGTTGAGCTTCGCCGCCTGCTGACGCAATTGCGCGGCCGCCTTCATGTCCTTCTCGAAGCGCCGCTCCTCGGCCGCATCCGCCTCGTCCAATGCCGCGCGGGCGCGAGAATAGGGCAGCGCAAAGAGCTGCGAGCGCTCGGGCCTCAAGAACAGCGTGCGGTTCGTCACCGCGTCTAGGAAGGCGCGGTCGTGGCTGGAGAGGACGACCGGCATGTCGCGCGGCAACGTGCCGAGCCAGCTTTCCAGCCGGGCGATCTTCTCGAGGTCGAGATGGTTGGTCGGCTCGTCGAGCAGCAGCACATCGGGTTCCGCGACACGCACGCGGGCAATCAGCGCGATGCGCTGCCAGCCACCGCTCAATGCACCCAGCGGCCGCTCGCGCAGCGCCTCGGGCACCTCGAGCTCTTCGAGCGTCACATCCGCCCGCCAGCTTTCGCTCTCCTGCTGTTCGGGCGAAAGCGCACTCAGCACTGCCTGACGAAACGTCAGTTTTTCCAGCCCCGGGGCAAGGTTCTGTTCCATATGGCCGACGGTGAGGCCACGGGCGCGGGTGATCTCGCCGCTGGTCGGCTCGAAATCACCGGTGATGCAGCGCAGCAGGGTGGATTTGCCGCGCCCGTTGGCGGCGACGAGACCGATGCGGTCGCCGCTCGCGATGGCGAGGTTGAGATTGGCGAAGAGGGGAGCGGAAAGCGTGACGCCGAGCGCACGGATATTGATGAGCGACATGAAAAATCTCTGGTCTTCAAGGCCCCGCGGCGCGGCATCAGCCGTCGATCACGCGAAAAGGCACAAGGAAATTGGATGCGGGGGAACCGCATCGCCGGACAGGCGGACCAGAAGAGAAGTGTGTTCGTTCCGATCAGCCCTGCAAACGCATCTGCAGGGCAAGATTGGGACCATGCGTGCGGTGTGGCAGAAATTCGTATTTCACGCGCAGTCCTCTCTTACGTGTTGCGAACGGGCAAGCGATACCATCGGCGAGTGGGCTTGGCAACCGGGAGCGGGGAAGCGCGGCTCAGATCTTCTCCGCGAGAAAGTCGATAAAGGCTCGGATGCGGGCCGCCAGATGCTCGTGGCCGACATAGACCGCATGGACCTGTTCCGGCTGCTCCGGATTGTAGTCCGCAAGCACCTCGACCAAGATACCCGCCGCAATGTCGCCTTCGACATGGAACTTGCCGATGCGCGCGATGCCGAGGCCCTGAAGGCAGAGCAGCCGCGCGACGGAGCCGCTGGCGGCCATCAGGTTGCCGGCGGCCGGCGCCGGATAGACCGTGCTTTCGCCGGGATCGCGGAACGGCCATTCGCCCGGTGTGCGGCCGAAGGTGAAGGTGATGCAATTGTGCGCGGCGAGATCCGCCGGTGTGCGCGGCGTGCCGCGCCGGGCGAGATAGCCGGGCGTGGCGACGGTCACGCGATGGCTGACGAGCAGCTTTCGCGCCTTGAGCGCGGAATCGGCCATCGGCGCGGTGCGAAAGGCGATGTCAGTGCGCTCCTCGACGAGATCGATCAAGCCGTCGCTCAGCGAAAGTTCCAGCTTCACATCCGGATAGAGCGCGAGGAACTCGCCGACGAGCGGGATGATGTAGCACTCGCCGAAGCCGATCGTGGCGTTGATGCGCAGCAGGCCGCGCGGTTTCGCCTGCGCGCCGCGCGCGACCAGCCGCTCCATCTCGTCGATTTCCGCCAGCACGCGCCGCGCCCGCGCCAGATAGGTCTCGCCTTCCGGCGTCAGCAGGAGCGAGCGGGTGGTGCGCACCAGCAGGCGCGTGCCCAGGCGATCCTCGATACGGGTCACCAGCTTGCTCACCGCCGAGGGCGTCAGCTTCAGCAACCGGGCGGCGGCGGAAAAGCTTCCGGTCTCGGCGGCAGCGACGAAGACATCCATTTCACCGGTGCGATTGTCCATGGCTCTTCCTGTGAATTTGTTTCACAGTCCTTTATCCATTGCGCATTCTTATCATTCAAGTGGCTGCACCGCATATTCCCGCCATCACTCCCGCACGGCGTCCGCGAGGCGCCGCCCAAGCCTTTAGGTGCTCCATGCCACTTGCTCTCTTTGCGCTTACCGTCGCGGCCTACGCGATCGGCACCACGGAATTCGTGATCGTCGGCCTGTTGCCGACCGTCGCCTCCGATCTTCACATCACCCTGCCGCTCGCCGGTCTCATCGTCTCCGTCTATGCGCTCGGCGTCACCTTTGGCGCACCGGTGCTCACGGCGCTCACAGGAAAACTCGGCCGCAAGCCGTTGCTGCTCGGGCTGATGGCGCTGTTCATCGCCGGCAATGCGATTGCTGCCCTCTCGCCAAGCTATGAAATGCTGCTGGTCGGCCGCGTGCTCTCGGCCTTCGCGCATGGCGTCTTCTTCTCCGTCGGCGCCACCATCGCAGCCGATCTCGTGGCACCCGATCGCCGCGCCTCGGCCATCGCCATGATGTTCATGGGCCTGACCGTCGCCATCGTCACCGGTGTGCCGCTCGGCACATTCATCGGCCAGACGCTCGGCTGGCGCGCCACCTTCTGGGCCGTCGCCGGCCTCGGACTCGTCGCCTTCGCGGCCATTGCGCTTTTGCTGCCGAACAATCTCAAGCGCGAAAAGCCGGCAGGCCTGATGGACCAGGTGCGCGTGCTCGGCTCCGGCCGCCTGCTCATCGTCTTCGCCATGACGGCGCTCGGCTATGGCGGCACCTTCGTGACCTTCACCTTCCTCTCGCCGCTGCTTCAGGAGATCACCGGCTTCTCCGCCAACACGGTGAGCCTCGTTCTGGTCCTCTATGGCGCGGCCATCGCGCTCGGAAATCTCTTCGGCGGCAAGGTGGCGGACAAGGATCCCGTGAAGGCGCTCGTCGTGCTCTTCGCCCTGCAAGCCGTCGTCCTTGTCGTGCTCACCTTCACCGCTCCGTCGCCGGTCTTCGCGCTGATTACCCTCGCCGCGCTCGGCTTCCTGTCCTTCGCCAATGTACCCGGCCTCCAGCTCTATGTCGTCGACATGGCCAAGCGCCATCGCCCGGCCGGTGTCGACGTCGCCTCGGCCCTCAATATCGCCGCCTTCAATCTCGGCATCGCGGCCGGCGCCTGGATCGGCGGACTGGTCGTCGCCTCGCCGCTCGGACTGGGTGCCACGCCCTGGGTCGGTGCCATCCTCGTCGCCGGTGCCCTCGGCCTGACGCTCGTCAGCGGTGCGCTCGACCGCCGCGAGCGCAGCCAGCCCATCTGTCAGCCCGCCTGAACCCTTTAAAGCCCATCAGGAAAATCCCATGAAAACCATCAACGCCAATGACGCCCGCATTCCCCAGCTCGGTTTCGGCACCTTCCGCATGCCGGAAGCCGATGTCCTCTCCATCCTGCCGAAGGCGCTCCAGCGCGGCTTCACCCATGTCGATACCGCCCAGATCTACGGGAACGAGGCGGCCGTCGGCGACGCCATCCAAAACTCCGGCGTGGCGCGTGAAAACATCTTCCTGACCACAAAGGTCTGGGTCGCGAATTACGCGAAGGATGCCTTCGCATCGTCCGTTGAAGAGAGCCTGCGCAAGCTGAAGACCGACCATGTCGATCTTCTCCTGCTGCATTGGCCGAACAAGGCGGTGCCGCTTGATGTGCAGATCGCGGAACTCAACGCCGTGCGTGAAAAGGGTTTTGCGAAACATATCGGCGTCAGCAATTTCAACACGGCGCTGATGGCCGAGGCCGTGCGCCTGAGTGCAGCACCGCTCGCCACCAACCAGGTCGAATACCATCCCTTCCTCGACCAGACGGCGGTGCGGGACGCGGCCAAGCGCCACGGCATGGCGCTCACCGCCTATTTCGCCATGGCCGATGGCAAGGTGCCGGCCGATCCTCATCTCCAGGAGATCGCCGCCGCGCACGGCAAATCCGCCGCGCAGGTCGCGCTGCGCTGGCTGATCCAGCAGCCGGATGTGGTGGCTCTGACCAAGACGGTGACGGAAGCGCGGCTTGCCGAGAACCTCGCGATCTTCGACTTCGCGCTGACGCCGGACGAGATGGCGCGCATCCATGCGCTCGCCCGTCCCGACGGTCGCATCGTCAGCCCGGATGGCCTGGCACCCGTCTGGGACCGCGCGGCCTGATAAATTTTGGCGGGGCTGGTCGTGCCCCGCCGATTACGCCCCAGGGCGAGGCCGGCTTCCCAAAAGGGCGCCGGACCTGTATGGGAGTGACGCGCCGCCCCGTATGCGGCAGGGAGCCCCTCATGCAGTCCTCGTCTTCAACGGTCCTTTCACCGGACTGGCCGGCCATTATCGCCGTCGTGCTTGGCGCGACCGCGTTTTCCGTGGCGCAGGGGCTCACCTATCCGCTCGTCTCGCTGACGCTGGAAGCGCGCGGCTACTCGTCCTCGATGATCGGCGTCAACGCCATCGCCTATGCTGCCGGCATGGGCGCCTCGACGCTGCTCGTCGGCAGCCTCACCGCGCGCTGGCGGCCGGACCGGCTGATCATCTTCAGCCTCGTCATCTGCTCGCTGTGCCTTGCCACCTTTGCGGCCACGTCGTCCTTCGTCGTCTGGGGCCTTGCCCGCTTCCTGCTCGGCTTCTTCGCCAGCATGATCTTCATGCTCGGGGAAGCCTGGCTGAATGCCGCCTGTCCGGATCGCCTGCGCGGACGCGTCTCCGGCCTCTACGGCATGGGCATCTGCGGCGGCTTTGCCGCCGGACCGCTGGCCATTCCGCTGTTCGGCAGCGCAGGCGGCCTCGGTTTTGCGCTGACGGCCGTCTATCTGGCCATCGTCGCCTTCGCGACCGCCATGCTGATGTTCTCGACCAAAACGGCGCCCGCGCCGTCGTCCACGGTTGATGTCTTCCGCTTCTTCAAGGCCGCGCCCATTCTCGTCGGCATGGTCTATGTCTTCGGCTTTGCCGATATCGCGGCGATATCCGCCATGCCGGTCTATTTCGTGAAGACGGGCTACAGCGAGGCTTTCGCCGCCGTCACGGTGACGGTGATGGCCTTGCCAACAGCCCTTGCACAGCCCTTCATCGGCATGCTGCTCGACAAGCTGCCGCGCGAACGCGTGGCGCTCGCCACCGTTATCGTCGCCGCCGCGAGCTATCTCGTCCTGCCGCTGGTGACGTCGGAGATCGGGATCCTGGCGCTTCTGGCCACAATGGGTACGGCGATTTTTTCGCTCTATACCTGTGCGCTCACCATGCTCGGCGAACGCTATAGCGGCTCCATGCTGGTTGCCGGTTCAGCTGCCTTCGCGCTCGTCTACGCAGCGGGCAGCGCCACGGGTTCGGGGCTAACCGGCGCGATCATGGAAGCCGGCGGCCCACAGGCCGGCCCGCTCTCGGTCGGCCTCGGCCTCACCGCCTTCACCGCGCTGCTGGTCCTGACCCGGAAGCGCTAAACTCGGAAAGTTTTCTAGGAAAATTCTACGGCGACCATGCGGATATCCGGCCGGATGATCCGGTTCAACACGTCGTCACCCTATGCCAATGCGCGCGGTCGGTGCGCAAATGGCTGAAGTACAAGCCGGCGTATAAACGGGCCATCCCGCGCTGGCACGGGATGGCAAAGGTTGCATCAAGCGAACTGGCTGAGGCCCGGCACGGAGGCGACGACTTCGTCGACCACGTCGCTGCCGGCATGTTCGCGGGCGACCGCGATGGTTTCCTTGGCGAGGCCGGAGATTTCGCCCATGCCGAGGCCCTGGCTCATCAGCTGCTGGCCGAGACCCATGATGCCGCCGCCGCCGATCGCGCTCATCAGGCCGCCGAGCAGACCGCCGCCGCCGGTGCCTTCGCCATTGTATTGGGCGACCAGCTCGGAGGCGCCGGGAATGGCTTCGATCATCCTGGCGACCGGGCCGTCGGCTGCTTCGCGCTGCAGGAAGCCCAGCATCATGCCGATAGCCTTTTCGGCGACGGCCGGTTCGATGCCGACGGCATCGGCAACGCGGGTGACGAGATCGTTCATGGAAAATCCTCCGAAGGAATTGACGTTAACGTCAAGGTAAATGAACTCTCCGGCAAATTCAAGCCGGCTTCGTATTCCGGGGCGGGGGCACGAAGGCCTTGAAATCGTGTTGTTCCCGTGCCGGACTATCCTTATAACTTGCCTGAGACGATTCAATGAAAACCGTTTTGACGCGGCAGTCCGCTTCTGACGGGAAACCGGCAGTCAGGGAGTTTTCAGCGTGACGGATTCCATTCTTCAGGACGGCAAGCTTTATATCGGCACCAGCCGCAAGCCTGACGACACCAACAACAAGCCGGAATATCTGGAGCTGAAATTCGGCAACCGCCACGGCCTCGTGACGGGCGCGACCGGCACCGGCAAGACCGTGACGCTGCAGATCCTCGCCGAGGGTTTTTCCAATGCCGGCGTGCCGGTGTTCTGCGCCGACGTGAAGGGCGACCTTTCCGGCATCGGCGCGATGGGCGAGCCGAAGGATTTTCTCCAGAAGCGCGCCGACCAGATCGGGCTCACGCCCTACGATTTCCAGGAATTCCCGGTCATTTTCTGGGATCTCTACGGCGAAAAAGGCCACCGCGTCCGCACCACCATGTCGGAAATGGGCCCGCTCTTGCTCTCGCGCCTGATGAACGCGACGGATGCGCAGGAAGGCGTCATCAACATTGCCTTCAAGATCGCCGATCAGGGCGGCCTGCCGCTGCTCGATCTCAAGGATTTCCAGGCGCTGCTCAATTATATGGGCGAGAACGCCACGGCGCTGTCCAACCAGTTCGGCTTTATTTCCAAGGCCTCCGTCGGCTCGATTCAGCGCGAATTGCTGATCCTCGAGCAGCAGGGGGCCGAGCAGTTCTTCGGCGAGCCGGCGCTGAAGATTTCCGACATCATGCGCACCACCAATGACGGCCGCGGCGCGATCTCGGTGCTCGCCGCCGACAAGCTGATGATGAACCCGCGCCTTTACGGCACCTTCCTGCTCTGGATGCTCTCCGAGCTGTTCGAGGTGCTGCCGGAAGTCGGCGATCCGGAAAAGCCGAAGCTGGTCTTCTTCTTCGACGAGGCGCATCTTCTCTTCAACGATGCGCCGAAAGTGCTGCTGGAGCGCATCGAGCAGGTCGTGCGCCTCATCCGCTCTAAGGGCGTGGGCGTCTATTTCGTCACGCAGAACCCGCTCGACGTGCCGGAAACGGTGCTCGCCCAGCTTGGCAACCGCGTGCAGCATGCGCTGCGCGCCTATACGCCGCGCGAGCAGAAGGCGGTGAAGACGGCGGCCGATACGTTCCGCCCGAACCCGGATTTCGACTGCGCCACCGTCATCACCAATCTTGGCACCGGCGAGGCGCTGGTCTCGACGCTGGAAGGCAAGGGCGCGCCCTCCATGGTGGAGCGCACGCTGATCCGCCCGCCCGCCTCGCGGCTCGGGCCGATCACCGAGGCCGAACGCAAGCAGATCATGGGCGTCAGCCCGGTCGCCGGCCTCTATGACGAGGATTTCGACCGCGAATCCGCCTACGAGATCCTCATGGCGCGCGCCAAGAAGGCAGCCGATGCCGCCGCCGCGCAGGAACAGGCCGAACAGCCCGCCGAGCAACCCTCCGGCGGCAGCCGCTGGACCTTGCCCGGCTTCGGCGACGACGAGCAGGCGGCACCTTCCGCGCCCAAGCAGGCAAAACCCCGCGCCGGCTATCAGCGCGAGACGGTAGCGGAAGCCGCGATGAAATCGGTGGCGCGCACCGTTGCGTCCTCGCTCGGCCGCGCGCTGGTACGCGGCATTCTGGGCAGTCTGCGGCGCTAAAACGGCGCAGGCTCTGAACGGGAAAAACCGAGGCGAGGGGACATCATTCCCTCGCCTTTTTCGTCAGCCCTTCACCGCCACGATGAACAACCGGGGAAACCGCAACAGCCGTCTTCCATCCGCCATCGGCGTATAGGCCTTGGCGATCCGGCTCTCGTAATCGGCGAGGAAGCCGTCGCGCTGTTCGGCCGGAACGCGGTCCAGATAGGGCCTCAGCCCCGTGCCCTTCACCCATTCGACGATCGCGGCGGCATCCGCCATCGGATGATTGTAGGCGGTGTGCCAGACATCCACCCGCGCCGCTTTCGGCCCGAGCGCATCCATATAGGCGGCGGGCGCGGGCAGGGGCTTACGGCGCGGCGTGCCGCTCTCGAAGGCGCTCTGCCACGGGCCGGCCAGCGCGCTTTCCTCCATCACCAGGTGCGAGGGTTCGGAAAGATTGTCCGGCATCTGCACGGCAAGCACGCCGCCGCGGCGAAGCCCGTCCATCAGGTTGGCCAACAGCGTCATGTGATCCGGTAGCCACTGGAAGACGGCGTTGGCATAAAGCAGTGCCGCGGGCTCCGGCGGGCGCCATTTTGCCAGATCGCATTCGACGAAATCGACGCCGGGCAGGCGCTGACGCGCGGCCTTCAGCATGTCGCTGGCATTATCGACGCCCTTGACGCCGCGGCCGGGGAAACGGTCGACCAGCAGCTCCGTGGAATTGCCCGGCCCGCAGCCGAGATCATAGACCGTGCCGGCCACGAGATCAGCCGGTACTTGGGCGAGCAGGTCGCGGGCCGGGCGCGTGCGTTCGTCCTCGAACTTCAGATACTGGGCGGCGGACCAAGCCATGTCAAAGGCTTTCAAGCGAGGGCAGGATCAGTGAGGGGCCGAGATCGAAATATTCGTCCGGCATGTTGGCGCGGTTGATCCAGACGGTGCGGAAGCCGAATTTCGTGGCGCCGGCAATATCCCAGCGGTTGGAAGACTGGAAGGAGACGACATTGGGATAGAGCCGGTAATGCGTCGTCACGAGATCGTAGACGCTGGGTGCGGTCTTGTAGGTCTTCAGCGCATCGACGGAAAAAATGTCGTCGATGACGGTGTCGAGTGCGGCATTCTTCACCGCCGAAGCGAGCATGGAGGGCGAGCCGTTCGACAGGATGGCGATATGCGCCCCGCGGCTCCTTAGCGCCTTGAGCACGGCAGGCACTTCCGGATAGCAGTCGAGCTTCCAATAGGCATCGAGCAGTTTTTGCCGGAGCGCCGGATCGACGCCGCCCACGCGCTTGAACGTATAGTCGAGCGCCTGTTCGGTCAGCTGCCAGAAATCGGCATAAGCGCCCATCAAGGCCCGCGTCCAGGAGTATTCGAGCTGCTTGGCGCGCCACATTTCCGAAAATGCCTGATAATTCGGCCCCACATCCCCCGCATGCCGCCGCACCGCCGCATGCACATCGAACAGCGTGCCATAGGCATCGAACACATAGGCGGCATGGGACATGAACGGCGATTCCTCCAGCATTTATGGGGGATTGGGTGATATCGGAGGGGGAATGTCAATTGTGGAGTTGAGGGGGGGCGGTTCTCGGCGCTGTTGGTGTTTTATCCGTAAGAGCAGAGAAGTTTGCGCATGTCGCTTCTGTTGAACGCCGCACCTCAACGAAGGTTCAATAACTGGCAGCAGATGTCGCAACAGCGGCTATCGGCCCGCAGAAGACAAAGAGGGGTTCGGTGGTGGATGACCGCTTTGCGCGGCCGCTCAGACTGGAATAAGCGGGAATCAAGTAGCGACAGCATTCGTAAAACTATTGAGTTTGCACTGGACGACTCTGTCTACTCGGCACTAATCTATACAAGCGAGGGTAGAGAGGGACGACGCATGGCACCGCCTTTCATAAATTCGACAGGTCTAATTGGAAAGATTTTTGAGAAGATACAACAGGCAAAGGTACCGCCTCGTTATACACAAGATTTCCAAGCAACCGTTCTAGGTTATGGCTCCGGCAGCGCTAAGCCATTCATTCCGTTCTTGAAGCGACTTGGCTTTATAAATAGCGATGGAACACCAACGGAAATCTACACTCGTTTTCGTAACGCTGATAGCAGCGGCGCGGCAATGGCCGAGGCCATGCGGCATGGTTTTTCCGACATATTTCAGAAAAATGAGTTCGCGCATGCACTGACGGACGACAAACTAAAAAACCTAGTCGTTGAAGTCACTGGCAAAGAACCTAGCGACGGAACCGTTGGCGCAATCGTAGGAAGCTTCAAAGCGTGTAAACAGCTTGCCGATTTTGAGGCTGCGGATGAACCCTCGAAAGAAAAAGTAGCGCCCATAGACGTCTCCCGATCATTAGTGAGGCATGAAGCAAAATCGACATCGCGGACTGAGCTGCGTCTTGCGTATACTATTAATGTCAATTTGCCCGAGACCACGGATGTAAACGTCTATAACGCCATTTTTTCAGCCATCAGAGCGAACCTTCTGACCGATGAGTAGCCAATCTGACCGTATTCGCCTATTCGCTTTGAATAATTTAGCAATTGAGGCTGCAATTCAACGCGTTGAGCGTGACTATGAGGTAGACTTGGGGCATGTGCCGCCAACGGAAGAAAAGATCGATGAAACGTACTACCCGCAATTTGAAGAAAAGATTCGCCGCGAAGCAGCTGACATGAGTGCGCACTACCGCGTCTTCTATTGCTTGGAAAATTCGATTCGCTCGCTGGTTATTGATGTTCTGTTCGAAAAATACGGCGAACAATGGTGGGATTTGACAGTCCCCGAAAATGTGAGAAATCATGTCGCTTCAACGCGGAAGAAGGAAAAGGAATTCGGCGTTTCTGTTCGATCTCAGGAGGCTATCGACTACACGACTTTTGGCGAACTGTCGGAAATAATAAAATCAAACTGGGGCGACTTCAGTGATATATTTCAGGATGTTAAGGCCCTTGAAAGAGTGACCGCAACATTAAACGTGCTTCGCGGCCCGATAGCACATTGCAAACCGCTCGCTGAGGACGAGGTAGTCCGTTTGCATCTCTCTATCCGGGATTGGTTTCGAGCGATGGGATAAGTTTCGTGTCCCGAACAAATCTGCCAAACTTGAGAAGGAACACTGACTAGCCGGAGCGTTAGCAAAAGATGTTGGGAAGCAATGAGGCGTACTGCAGTCACTCATAACGAGAAAGGTGCAGTTTGCTGCTGGACGGGCATACCATCACGCCGCCAGATTCGGACGTCTGCTATTTGGCGCAAAGCGGCCGTCACAGCCCGCATTTTCTTTTGAGCAAACCGAATTAATCCTCTGCGAAATTTCCTTGATTGCGGGAATATCCGGCTAAACAGAGATGCGCCCCGAAGCCAACCCGCCCCCTCAAAACCGCGTAATCACGCTGATCCCCAGATCGGTCGCCTTGTCCATCGCCATCAGCGCCGGCACGGCCTCTTCCAGGCTGATATGCCGCCCGATCAGCTTTTGCGGCGCGAGCTTGCCGCTTTCGATCATCGCCAGCATGGCGTCGTAGCGCCAGGCCTGCATGCCGTGGCTGCCGTAGATTTCCAGTTCGTGGCCGATGACCTGGGCCATGGGGATCTGCGGCGCCGCATGGTCGGCGAGCATCAGGCCGACCTGCACGTGCCGGCCACGGCGGCGCAGGTTCTTGATGGAGTTGAAGCAGGTGACGGGCGAGCCGAGCGCGTCGACCGAAGCATGTGCGCCGCCGCCGGTGAGGTCTCGTACGGCCTCAGCAACGTCGGCGACCGCGCGGGCATCGATGGTGGCGACGGCGCCCATCTTGCGGGCGAAATCCAGTTTCTCGGCGGAGATGTCGATGGCGATGGGATTGGCGCCGAGCGCTGCCGCAATCATGATGGCGGAGAGGCCCACACCGCCGCAGCCGTGCACGGCTACCCATTCGCCGCCCGTCACGCGGGCCTGATCGACCACCGCGCGGAAGGAGGTGGCGAAGCGGCAGCCGAGGCTTGCGGCGGTGGCGTAGTCCACGGTTTCCGGCAGATGCACGAGATTGTGGTCGGCGTAGTCGATCGCGACATATTCGGCAAACGAGCCCCAATGGGTGAAGCCCGGCTGGAACTGCTCTTCGCAAACCTGCTGGTTGCCCGAGCGGCACTCGCCGCAATGGCCGCAGCCGGAGACGAAGGGCACCGTCACGCGCTGGCCCTCGCGGAACCGGCGCACGCCCTTGCCGACCGCGACGACCTTGCCCGCCAGCTCGTGGCCGGGCACATGCGGCAGCTTGATATCGGCGTCGTGGCCCATCCAGCCGTGCCAGTCGCTGCGGCAAAGCCCCGTCGCCTCCACCTGGATCACCACGCCGCCCTCGGTCGATGTCGGATCGGGCAGGGTGCGGATTTCGGGCGTGGTCTCGAAGGCCTCGTAATACATCGCGCGCATGGCTTTTCTCCCTTTGCTTCCTGTATTGCATGGGTCCCGAGGGGCCTCAATCGCAGCATCCATGATAAGACCTGATACACCCATTCAACATCTTGAATGGACAAGCGGCGTGCGCTGTCGGAAGGCAAGTGCAGCTTGACCGGCCCTGCCGGCCGGGCGTTTGATGGGCGAAAAGGAGTAGAAAAATGCCAGTCGATACATCACCACGCTCGACGACCTGGACCTTCGTGGATGGCGAATGGATTTCGGGCAACCCGCCGCTGATCGGCCCCACCTCGCATGCCATGTGGCTCGGCTCGACCGTATTCGACGGTGGCCGCTGGTTCGATGGCATCGCGCCGGACCTCGACCTGCACTGCCAGCGCGTCAACCGCTCGGCCGAGGCGCTCGGCATGACGGCGACCGTTGCGGCCGAGGAGATTGAGGCGCTCGCCTGGGAAGGCGTGAAGAAATTCGACGGCAGGACGGCCATCTATATCAAGCCGATGTACTGGGCCGAACACGGCTCGCCGATGAGCGTCGTGGCGCCCGATCCGGACTCGACCCGCTTTGCGCTCTGCCTCTTCGAAGCCTCGATGGGCGACCCGAAGGCCGCCTCGTCGCTCACCGTCTCGCCCTTCCGCCGCCCGACTGTGGAATGCATGCCGACGGATGCCAAAGCCGGCTGCCTCTACCCCAACAATGCCCGCATGCTGGTGGAAGCGCGCAAGCGCGGCTTCGACAATGCGCTGGTGCGCGACATGCTCGGCAATGTCGCCGAAACCGCGTCCTCCAATATCTTCATGGTGCGTGACGGCGTCGTCTTCACGCCTGCCGCCAACCGCACCTTCCTCGCCGGCATTACGCGCACCCGCGTCATCGGCCTCTTGCGGGAAGCCGGCTTCGAGGTGGTCGAGACCACCTTGAGCGTTGCCGATTTCGAGGCCGCGGACGAGATCTTCACCTCAGGCAACTACTCCAAGGTGGTGCCGGTAACGCGTCTCGACGGCCGCGACCTGCAACCCGGCCCGATCACCGCCAAGGCCCGCGACCTCTATTTCGACTGGGCGCATTCAAACGGGGATGCGTGAATGACGAGAGCCGGTCGAAGGGCCGGCTCTCATGCTTTCAAAGGCTCGTTTTGCAGCACCTATTCCTGCCCCGCCGCATCCTCGGTCTTGTTGTCGCCGGTCGCGGCCTTCTTTTCCGCCACCGCCGCGCGCTCGCTTTCGCGCACCACATGCAGGAAATCGGCGGCGATTGGCGGCGAAACCTCTACCGTCTTCTTCTGCTTGTCGTAGATGCAGACATAGGTGATCTGGCTCTTGGCCTCGGGCGAAAGCCCCTCCACGGCGGCGATGCCGAAGGACTCCGTGCCGGTCGGCTCCACGAAAACGGTCGGTGTTCCCAACGCCTCGGGCAGGCTTGCCAGGCAGCTCTTTTCCACGTCGGCGCGGAATTCTTCCCAAGCTTCGGATGAGGAGGCGTGGGCCAGCGGGGCAGCAAGCGAAAGGGTGAGGACAGCAAGGGGGATGGCGCGCATGGAAAACTCCGGTTGGCGGGAACGGACAAAATGTTTCGAATCGCTATTCGTTCCAATTCGTCCTTGATCTCTCACGCAAAACGGCAAGGATTTTGTCCAAGGGTCGGAAAAATTGGAATGCTGGCGGTTGCCTCTTCCGGTTGCCGCTCCTATGTTCCGGTCACGGATTTCCTTGAAAAATTCCGTCGCCAAGAGGAGACACCATAATGGCTTTCGAACTTCCGCCGCTTCCCTATGATTACGATGCACTCGCGCCCTTCATGTCGCGCGAAACGCTCGAATATCACCACGACAAGCACCACAAGGCCTATGTCGACAACGGTAACAAGCTGGCGGAAGAAGCCGGTCTCGCCAACCTCTCGCTCGAAGAGATCGTCAAGAAGTCCTACGGCACCAACCAGGGCCTCTTCAACAATGCCGGCCAGCACTACAACCACATCCATTTCTGGAAGTGGCTGAAGAAGGACGGCGGCGGCAAGAGCCTGCCGGGCGCTCTGCAGAAGGCCATCGACAGCGACCTCGGCGGCTACGACAAGTTCAAGGCCGATTTTATCGCTGCCGGCACCACGCAGTTTGGCTCGGGCTGGGCCTGGCTCTCCGTCAAGGACGGCAAGCTCGCCATCTCCAAGACCCCGAATGGCGAAAACCCGCTGGTTCACGGCGCAGAGCCGATCCTCGGCGTCGACGTCTGGGAACACTCCTACTACATCGACTACCGCAACGCCCGCCCGAAGTACCTCGAAGCCTTCGTCGACAGCCTGATCAACTGGGACTACGTCCTGGAACGCTACGAAGCCGCCACGAAGTAATTTTCGCGCGCAGTGGCATTTCGCAAACCCCGGTCGGAAACGGCCGGGGTTTTGTTTGTCGACATTTCTCTCTATTGATGGCATAAATGCCAACATGGATGCGGTGCTGCTCGAGCGTTCGAAGACGGTCCTGCCGGATGGTTCGATCGTCGAGATCGTGCTGTGGCAGGTTCCCGAACCCGTTGCGGGAAGCGAGCATTGCTACAAGTACCGCCTGTTTTACGGGCGGGATGGCCGGCGCATCGTCGGCTTCGACAATGAGCGCGGCAAGGGCGATCATTGCCATCTCGACGGGCGGAATTCCGCTATGCTTTCACGACCGTCGCGGCCCTGCTCGATGATTTTCGAGCCGAAATTGCCAAAAGGAGGCCCTGAATGAGACGCGCACGCATCCAGATCCGCAGCGACGCCGAAGATGCACTGGCCGAGAGCCTGGCCCGCGCAACCGAGGCCGCGCGCACGGGAAAACCCTCCGATCCGGTCGCGACCTTCACCTTCAGCTCGCCCGCACAGCTCTTTTCGGTAATCAGCCCGAAACGCTGGGAGTTGATCGAGCATCTGCAAAAAATCGGCCCGAGCAGCATCCGGGCGCTCGCCCGCTCGCTAGGTCGGGACGTGAAGCGGGTGCACGAGGATGTCGTCGCTCTGGCGGATTGGGGCATTGTTGATCGGACGGAGGAGGGGAAGGTCGAAGTGCCGTTCGATGTCATCCACGCCGATTTCGATTTGCGGGCGGTCGCCTAACGCTGGTTCTCCACCCAGCCGGCAATCCACAGCTGCCTCAGCCCATCCCCTTCGCCGCGAAAATGCGCCTCCGTCCTCTCGCAGGCCTCCACCCGGTCGGCGCGGAAGTTGCGGATGGCCTGGCGCAGCTCGCACCAGGCGACAATGTTGGCCGTCTCCGAATAGTAGATGAGGGCGATGGGGCGGATGGTGCGTTCGGTGGCGCGGGCATATTCGTCGCGGTAGTCGATCAGCAATTTCTCTTCGTCGCGGATGGCGCGCCGCACGGTGGCGAGGTCGATGCCTTCGGGCTGGCGCGGCATGCTGCCCCAGGCGTGCAGCGCGCGGGCCGACAGCGTCTGGCGCAGTGGCGGCGGCACGGCACCGGCAATCTTTTCCGCGACGCGGCCAGCGGCGGCTTTCAGTTCGGTGTCGCCGGTGCGCTCCAGCAGCGCCAGCGCCAGAACGATCGCCTCCGTCTCCTCGATGGAAAACATCAGCGGCGGCAGGTCGAAACCGGGGCGCAGGATATAGCCGATGCCGCGCTCGCCCTCGACGGGCACGCGCATCGCCTGAAGGGCCGCGATATCGCGATAGATCGAGCGCACCGTCACCTCCAGCCGCGCGGCGATCTCGGCCGCGGTAACGGGCAAGCGGGCCAGCCGCAATATCTGGATGATCTCGAACAGCCGCGAGGCCTTGCGCATCGGTTTCTCCATCACAACTGACACATCCCTGTCAGTTGGCCTCGGTTATAGCACGCACCAAGCGCTTGAAACAAAAGGCAGCATAGGGCGGCCGCGCAGAAAACGGCAATGGACAACTGACATGACCTACAGCGAAAACCTCTGGCTCTTCTTCCTGCTCGTGTCCGGCATCATCATCGTGCCGGGCATGGACATGGTCTTCGTCATGGCGAGCTCCCTCTCAGGCGGGCGCAAGGCCGGGCTGTCGGCCACCTTCGGCATCATGGCGGGCGGGCTGGTGCACACGCTCTACGCCGCGCTCGGCGTCGGCGTGCTGCTGCATTTCGCGCCGCAGCTCTTCAATATCCTGCTGGTCGCCGGCGCGCTCTATGTCGCCTGGATCGGCTGGCAGCTGTTTCGAAGCTCCATCGTCATCGATTCCGTCGATGGCATCGACCGGCGCGGTCTCGTCACCCGCTTCCGCCAGGGCGCGCTGACGAGCCTGATGAACCCGAAAGCCTATCTCTTCATGCTCGCCGTCTTCCCGCAGTTCCTGCGCCCGGAATTCGGCCCCGTCTGGCGGCAGGCGACGATCATGCTGCTGGTGATCTGGGTGACGCAGCTTGCCGTTTATGGCGGGCTTGCGCTGGCGGCGGCCCGCAGCCGCGATGCGTTGACCGGCAACCCGGCGGTCACGCGCTTCATCGGCCGGGCGGCGGGCGTGCTCCTGGTCGTCATCGCCATCGTTACGCTGTGGCGGGGATGGGGCAGCGTCTGATCCAAAAGGATTTCGGCCGTCAAAAAGATTTTACTTTCATCGAGTTCCCAAAATGCAATCATGGCGACGCATCGTCAAACCGGCGGCGCGGAGACAACCGCCCGCCAGAATCGGGAGCAATCGATGAAGTTCAAAACCTTGGCGGCTGCGGCCGCGCTTGCCGTCATCGGCGCAGGCGCCGTCGTGGCGGCGGATGAACCCCAGGTCGTCCGCCAGGAGATGATGAAGAAGGTCGGCGGCGCCATGGGCGCGCTCGCCGGCATCGCCAAAGGCGAAAAGCCCTATGACGCAGAGATCGTCAAGGCATCGCTGACCACGATGGGCGAAGTTGCCAAGGCTTTCCCGGAACAGTTCCCGCCCGGCTCCGAAACGGGCCACGAGACGGAAGCAAGCCCCAAGATCTGGGAGCAGATGGACGACTTCAAGGCCCATGCCGCCAAGCTCGGCACGGATGCCGAAGCGGTGCTGGCAAGCCTGCCGGCCGACCAGGCGGGCGTGGCGGCCGCGCTCGGCACGATCGGCAAGAATTGCGGCGGCTGTCATGAGGTCTACCGCGTCAAGAAATAAGCGGTAGACCGGACCATCCCTCACCAAGACGCACACTGTCCCGACGCCGGCCGCCGGGGCGGTGTCTTTCCGTTCCGGCGCTGCCGGAGCCGGATTTCGGATCAGCGAGAGGAAACGGCGCATGGCTCTCAAGAAACTCATCGGCGGCATCGTCGTGCTGGGCGCGATCGGCGCCGGCGCGTTCCTGTTCATCACCAAGCCTGAGCGCCTGCCGGCGGAAACCTGGCTTGCTGCCGGCGAACCGGATCTGGCGAATGGCGAGCGCATCTTCCATGCCGGCGGCTGTTCCAGCTGTCACGCCGCACCGGGCGCGGCCGACGACCAGAAAACCGTGCTGACCGGCGGCCTGGCGCTGAAGAGCCCCTTCGGCACCTTCTACGCTCCCAATATCTCTCCCGACGAGACCGCCGGCATCGGCGCCTGGACGCTCGCCCAATTCGGCGACGCCATGAAGCGCGGCACGGGTAAAAACGGCGAGCATCTCTACCCGTCCTTTCCCTACGCCTCCTATGCGCGCATGACGGTGAAGGATGTCGGCGATCTCTACGGTTACCTGAAGACCCTGCCGAAGAGCGCGAATGTCGCACCCGAACACGACCTGCCGTTCCCCTTCAACATCCGGCTGTCGCTCGGCGGTTGGAAGTTCCTCTATCTCAACGACGCCCCGCGCGTGACGCTCGCCAGTGCCGATGAGGTGGTCAGACATGGCCAGTATCTCGTCGAAGGTCCCGGCCATTGCGGCGAATGCCACACGCCGCGTGACGTGCTGGGCGGCCTGAAGGTCGACCAATGGCTCGCCGGCGGGCCGAACCCGGAAGGCGAGGGGCGCATCCCCAACATCACGCCGGCCGAGGGCGGCTTCGGCGGCTGGAGTGCGGGCGATATCGTCAACTATCTCGAGACCGGCTTCACCCCCGATTTCGACAGCGTCGGCGGCGCGATGGTCTCGGTGCAGAAGAACATGGCCCAGCTGCCCAAGGAGGACCGTGAGGCGATCGCGGCCTATCTGAAGGCCATTCCCGCGCATTGACCGCACGCGCAGAATTTTTTCGACCTGATGTCGGATCGGCGTCGGCGCCTGCGTCTTCAAGGCACGGGATCGTCGCCGACGATCTGAAACCGGAACGAAAGGATGTTGCAATGGCCAAGAACACGATTTGCCTGTGGTTCGACAAGGATGCCGAGGAGGCCGCCCGCTTTTATGCCAAAACCTTTCCGGACAGTGCTATTGGCGCCATCGTGCGCGCCCCCGGCGATTACCCTGATGGTAAGCAGGGCGAGGTCCTCGTCGTCGAATTCACGGTCGCCGGCGTTGCCTGCGTCGGCCTGAACGGCGGCCCGATGTTCAAGCACAACGAATCGTTCTCCTTCCAGATCTCGACCGAAGACCAGGCCGAGACCGATCGCTATTGGGATGCGATCGTCGGCAATGGCGGCCAGGAAAGCGAATGCGGCTGGTGCAAGGACAAGTGGGGCCTCTCCTGGCAGATCACCCCGCGCGTCCTCATGGACGCCATGAAGGCCGGCGGCGGCGAGGCCAAGCGCGCTTTCGACGCCATGATGAAGATGAAGAAGATCGACGTCGCCGCAATCGAGGCCGCGCGCCGCGGCTGAGCGGGCTTGATCCGTGCCGCCGGCTCCGCCCTGCCTTGGGGGCGGAGATGCCGGGTCTTAAATACTGCTTGCGGGGTGCCTCAGCCAGTCGCCCCGCGATGCTCGTCGCCATACATGCCGAGATAGTCGAAAAGTTCTGCCGAGCCGAGCCCGATGGCATCGAGGATTTCCCGCGCGAATGTCACCGGTGCGGCACCCGAAGCGGTGATGACACCACCGTCGCGCACGGCCTGCGGCTGATCGCGGTAGAGGGCGGCGCCCCGATACGCCGGCACGACGTCCTTGAGCTGGCTGGCATAGTTGCCGGTATGGGCGCGTGTATCGAGCAGGCCGAGGCGGCCGAGTGCCAGTGTGGCGTCGCAGATGCCGGCAACGGGTTTGCCCGCCGCGATGAAGCGCCCGACCGGAGCCGAGAGGTCGGGCACGTCATCACTCTGCCAGATCGTGCCGCCGCACAAAACCAGCACGTCAAAGAGGGCGGGATCGGCATCCTCCGCCGCACCGGCAGATTTGACCTGTACGCCGCCGAGCGAGGTGACGTCCCTGCCGCCGGGGGTGAGGATGACCGTTTCGGCGCCGCATTCGTTGCGCGCAGTCGCCATCAGGAGCCCGCATTCCCAGTCGGCATACCCCGCGGTCAGCACGATAGCCAGTCGCTTCGTCATGTCGGTATCCTCCTCGCGTGCCGCCTTTAACCCAAGGCCTGTACGTAACGCATGCCGGTGACGGGACCGGCGCGGAAATTCATTTGCTCGTAGAAACGGTGCGCGCCGAAATTGCCCGTGGCGGCGCTGACGGTGAGATAGCCGCAGCCGGCGATGCGGGCATGTTCGCGGGCGCGGGACACGAGATGGCGGCCGATGCCGTGGCCGCGATGGTCCTTGCGCACGAAGAGCTGGTGCAGCTCCATGCCGCGCATGCCCTCGGCGGCGCGGTACATCGGCACAAGCAGCGCATAGCCGATCAGCCGGCCGCCGGCTTCAGCCACGAGCGCAGTGATCCAGGGATTGGCGCCGAACAGGTCGCGGTCCAGATCGACGGCGGAAACTTTTGCGGTGTTGCCATGGCATTCGGCGTGCAGCGCGATCATGTCGAGGATCTGCTGGAGATCGCCTTGACGCGCCGCGCGGATGGTCAGCATCGGTGGCCGGTCGAGGGCGGCGGGTTCAAGCTTGATGGCTGTATTGTGCATTTCGGGCTCCTTGGTTTTCTGCCATCAGGTGCCCTTAAAACAACAAAGCCGCCTGATGGCGGCTTGTTGACATGATCAAACAGCCGCTCCTATCGGAACAGCCAAAAATACGTTGCGGCGATGTGCGAGCTCTCGATCATGGTCGCGATATTCTCCGTTTCGCGGCGATTGTCAATCGGTTTAATCGCGACCGCAGAAATGAGGAGGGGAGATGAAGCGGAGGGCGGTCAGACCTCCGCTTCCTCCGGTCCGGCGGTGGCTTGCCCTTCCACGGCGCCGGCATGTTGGGTTTCGTCGATGCCGAGCTGTTCCTTGATGGCGCGGCGGATATCCTCCTCGATCGCCTCGCGCTGCTCGTCGGGCAAGGCGGCGAGGCTCGTTTCGTCGAGGCCCATGCGGTCGAGGATTTCCTTCCGCAGGCGCTCGGCCGGCGTCATCTTGGACAGTTCCATGAATTCGGCGATCAGGCTGTCGCTCTCCTCCTGCGCTTTGTCGAGCTTGGCATTGGTGAGCCACAGCGCATTGGCGAGGCCGGACGGCATGGTGCCGGCGGCGCTGACGGTCGGGATGTTGCGGGAGGCCGCGCCGGCTTCCGCGCCAGCATAGGCTCCGCTGTCGCTGGTCGTGCGCTTGGTCGTCGCGTAGGCTGAAATAAGGCTGCCATCGATCTTCATGGAAAAGGTCTCCCTGAAAAATGTTCAGGGAGACCTTTAGCGGTTGCAGCTTTTGCGAGACTTGTCGTCGCTACGGCAGCGTATAGGCGATCACGTAGTCGCCGGGCTTGGTACCGACGGAGCCATGGCCCCCGGCGACGATCAGCACATACTGCTTGTCGCCGGCCGTGTAAGTCATCGGGGTGGCCTGTCCGCCGGCGGGAAGGCGGCCTTCCCAAAGCTGGCGGCCGGTCGTCACGTCATAGGCGCGGATATAGTTATCCACGGCAGCTCCCAGGAAAGCGACGCCGCCCTTGGTGAGCATCGGGCCGCCGATGCCGGGCACGCCGACCTTGAAGGGCAACGGCAGTGGCGTCATGTCCATGACCGTGCCGTTCTTGTGCTTCCAGGCGGTCTTGCCGGTGGCGAGATCGGCACCTGCGACATAGCCCCATGGCGGCGCCTGACAGGGAATGCCGAGCGGGCCGAGGAACGGACCCATGAAGACGCCATAGGGCGCGCCGTCATTGCGGTTGAGGCCCTGTTCGGAACCCTTCTCGTCCTGACCCTTCGGCGGCACCTGATCGCGCGGCACCAGCCGCGAGGTGAAGGCGAGATAGGTCGGCATGCCGAACATGATCTGCCGTTCCGGATCGACCGCCACGGAACCCCAGTTGAAGGTGCCGAAATTGCCGGGATAGACGATCGTGCCTTCCAGCGACGGCGGCGTATAGCGGCCCTCGTATTTCATCGACAGGAAATCGATGCGGCAGGCGAGCTGATCGAACATGGTGACGCCCCACATGTTCTTTTCCGTCAGCGGCGGCGGCGAGAAGGTGAGGTCGGAGATCGGCTGGGTGGGCGCGGTGAAGTCTTCCGGGATTGCCCCGGTCGGTGCCGGTATCTCCTTGACGGGGATGATCGGCTCGCCGGTGCGCCGGTCGAGCACGTAGATATCACCTTGCTTGGTCGGCCCGACGAGAGCCGGAATGGTCGTGCCATCCTTCGTGATGTCGATCAAGGCTGGCTGGGCCGGCACGTCCATGTCCCAGAGGTCATGGTGCACGGTCTGACGCACCCAGCGCAGGGCGCCGGTCTTGATGTCGAGCGCGACGATCGAGGAGGAGAACTTCTCGACATGCTCGCTGCGGCCCATGCCGAGCTGGTCCGGCACCTGGTTGCCGAGCGGGATGAAGACCAGGCCAAGCGCTTCGTCATAGCTGAAGACCGACCAGGAATTCGGCGAGTTGACAGTATAGACCTGGCCTTCCGGCAGCGGCGTGGTGCTGTCCGGATTGCCGGAATCCCAGTTCCAGATCAGCTGGCCGGAATTGACGTCGAAGGCGCGGATGACGCCGGACTGCTCCTGCGTCGAATAGTTGTCGTTGACCGCGCCGCCGATGATGATCTTTCCGTCGGTGATGACGGGCGGCGAGGTGGAGTAATAGTAGCCTGCCGGATTGTAGGGCATGCCCTTTTCCAGATGCAGCACGCCGTTTTCGGCGAAGGTCGTGCAGACGTCGCCGGTGGCGGCGTCGAGCGCGATCAGCCGGGCATCGGAGGTCGGCAGGTAGAGGCGGGCGGCGCAGGCCGTGCCGGCAGCGGCAGCCGGGTCGGCGTAATAGGTCACGCCGCGGCAGGTCTGGTGCTGGCGATCCGGGTTCATGCCGGAGTTGGAATCGTATTTCCATTTCTCCTTGCCGGTCGCCGCATCGAGCGCGATGGCCCAATTGTGCGGCGTGCACATGTAGAGTGTGTCGCCCACCTTGAGCGGCGTCACCTGATAGGTGGTTTCGCCGACATCGTCGGGCTTCTTCACGTCGCCGGTCTGGTATTGCCAGGCGACCTTCAGGGTAGAAACGTTGTCCGTGTTGATCTGGTCGAGCGGCGAATAGCGCTGGCCGTATTGCGTGCGGCCGTACTGGTGCCATTCGCCAGCCGGCACGTTGCCGCCGAGCACGGGCGTGGCGTTTACGACATCCGTCGGCAGCGCGCCGGAGAGGTCGTGCGGGTCTTGCGTCATCGAGTAACCGGCGACGACGATCGCGACGAGCGAGGCGACCGCGAGCGGCAGGGCCGATGCCGGGTAGCGCGTGCCGGTGGGGCTGGCAAAGCCGAGCGGCCGGCGAATGGCCGGCAGCATCAGCCACAGGCCGATGAGCACAATGACGCCGCCGCGCGGGCCGAGCTGCCACCAGTCGAAGCCGACTTCCCAGACCGCCCAGCCGAGCGAACCGAGCACGATGAGGGCATAAAGCCAGAGCGCCGCGCTGGAGCGGCGGAACAGCAGGATGGCCGTGACCAGGAAGGCAAGGCCCGTAACGAGATAATAAGGGCTGCCGCCGAGCGACAACAGCCATCCGCCCCCGCCCGTCAGCACCAGACCGATAAGGGCGACGAGCGTGGCAGTGAGTGAAAGTAACATGATGGTCTCCGTGGCAATGTCGGCGCGGAGAGGGGCCGACATGACGTCCGGCTCAAGGAGGGACGAAGGAGAAATTAGGGCGGAACCGTGACGCTTCAATGCGCGGAGCTCCGCGATTTTGCATGGCTGCGATGCTATGAATGCGTTTCAGGTGCCGCAGAATGTGGCCGTGATTTCCTCGCCGGGTTTGGGCGGTTCGGCATAGGCGGCAAAGGCCGGCTGGTCCTCGTAAGGCCTTGAAAGCACGTCGTTCAGCGCCGCAAAAAGCGAGAAATCACCATCGTCGATCGCCGCCCCCAGCGCTTCCTCGACCTTGTGGTTGCGCGGAATGAAGGCGGGATTGACCCTGCGCATCGCCGCCGCGCGGGCCTGAGGCGTCGCCGTATCCTGCGACAGCCTTTCGCGCCACGCCGCAAGCCAAGGGCCGAGCGCTGTCGGGTCTTCCAGCAAGGCACCGAGCGCGGCATCTGCGCTCTCATCCTCGGTTGCATCGGCAAGCCGGCGGAAGGCTAGCGTATAGTCGGCCTTCTGTTCGTAAAGCGTGACGAGCAGGTCGCGGATCAGGTCCTGATCGCTGTCGCGCTCCGCATCAGCAAGGCCCAGCTTGGCGCGGATCACGGTCTTCCAATGCGCCTGGAAGCGATCCATGAAGCGACCGACGGCCGCATTCGCCGCTTCCAGCGCCTTGTCCTCGTCGTCATCGAGGATCGGCAGCAGCGCCTCGGCGAGGCGCGCAATGTTCCACTGCCCGATGCCGGGCTGGTTGCCGAAGGCATAGCGTCCGTGCTGGTCGATGGAGGAAAAGACGGTGCGCGGGTCGTAGCGGTCCATGAAGGCGCAGGGGCCGAAATCGATCGTCTCGCCAGAGATCGTCATATTGTCGGTGTTCATCACGCCATGGATGAAGCCGACGCCGAGCCAGCGTGCGATCAGCGACGCCTGCCGGTCCGCCACGGCGTCGAGCAGCGCGAGATAAGGCCGTTCGGCGCCCTTCAGTTCCGGATAGTGACGCTCGATGACATGGTCGGCGAGGATGCTTAGGTTCTCGACTTCACCGCGGGCGGCAAAGAACTGGAAGGTGCCGACGCGGATGTGACTGGCGGCGACGCGCGTGAAGACGGCGCCCGGCAGCACGCGGTCGCGATAGACCGGCTGGCCGGTGGTAACGGCGGCCAGCGCCCGCGTCGTCGGAATGCCGAGCGCATGCATCGCCTCGCTGATGATATATTCGCGCAGCACCGGCCCGAGTGCGGCGCGCCCATCGCCGCGGCGCGAATAGGGCGTCGGCCCCGCACCTTTCAGCTGGATGTCGCGGCGTTTGCCGGCGCGGTCGACGACCTCGCCGATCAGGATCGCCCGCCCGTCGCCGAGCCGCGGCACGAACTGGCCGAACTGGTGGCCGGCATAGGCCATGGCGAGCGGCAGCGAGCCGGGCAGCGCCACATTGCCGGAGAAATAGCCGGCGCCATGCCGTTCAAGCATTTCCGCATCGAGGCCAAGCTGCTCGGCCAGCACCCGGTTGAACGCGATCAGCTGAGGCGCCTCCACGGGCGTTGGGTCGACCGGAGCAAAGAAGGCGTCCGGCAGGCGCGCATAGCTGTTGTCGAAAGGTATCGTCGCGGCGCTCATGATCGTCGGCTCCTGCTGGTGTGCCCCTAGAGATAGGGTCTTGCCGGCCGAAACGAAAGGCTCGTCACGCGATCATAAGGAACGGCCGAGGCTTTAGCCGGCCTTGGCGAGCCGGCGCAGCCGGAAGGGCAGGCCGTAATAGAGCCGCTTGAGACCGGGGCGCAGCCGCGCGGTCCAGAGGCCGGCATAGGCCCGTCCGGCAAGGCTGGCGGGCAGGGCGTAGGTCTGGAGGCCGAGCGTGCGGTTGCTCCAGTTTTCCTTGTAATCTGCGGGGTTGCCGAGCAGGTCGTAGGTTTTCACGCCGTTTTCGATCAGCCAGCAGACCGTCATGTCCATCTGCACCTTGCCGGGCGACGCTTCGCGCAGCGCCCAGTCGAAGGCGCCGAGATAGGCGTGGTAGTGGCCATGGTGCAGGAAGCCGATTTCACCGGCGATCAGCCGGTCGCCGGCCTTCAGAATGGAAAGACAGGCACCGGACAGTGTTTTGCGATCGCCGGAAAGCGAGGCGAGGAAGCGGTCGAAGCCTTCAAAAGCAAGCCCGGTGCCGCGCCGGCCGGTCTCGTGCAGCCATTGGCGCTTGTGCGCCAGGCAGGTCGCGACACCCTCGGCAAAACCGGCATCGTCGGGAAACAACATGACGAAGGAAAGCGCGCCTTCGCGGGCAAGCGCGTTGCGCCGCCGGTTTCGGTTGCGGCGCTGCGTCTTGCTGAGTTCGGCGGCATAGGCCTCCGGCGTGGCGAAGGCCGAGAGATCCAGCATGGCGGCGCTGTTGGCAAGCGAGGGCAGCGGCGGCGTTTCGCCAAGCAGTGCAGCGAGCGCGGAACCATCCGGCACGCCGTCGAGCACCATCAGGTCGTGACCGGCAAGACCGGCGAGCAGCCAGCGCGTCGCGGTCTCGCCATGGACCGGATCGACCAGCAGATTGGCATATTGGCCGTGCGGCGCGCCGAGCGGCTCCAGCCGCTTGATGAGACCGCCGGAGAGCATCAGCGGCCAGACGGCGACGAGCCGCCCGTCCTGCCAGAACGTGTGCACCTGCGGCCGGCATTTCGGGCTGCCAAAGACCGCGATCCATTTCAGACACCAGTCGGCACTCTGGAAATAGGTGAGGGGATCGCCGGTGCGGGCCTCAAGATCGCGCCAGGCCGCCGCCGCACCGGCCATGGCGGTGCTGTCGCGGAGCACGCGGTGCTCAATGCCGGCCTCGCGGGGCTCGGGGCGCGTCAGAAGGGTCATGGCGCTTCCATTCGGTTCTGCGCGCGACGCTATCAGCGCCGCCTCAACAAAACCTTTCCCGGCACAGCCTTCCCGCTTTTGTCCTCGCACCTGGCCTTGCCCGTCGGCGAAAGATGGAATTTCATGAAGCGCTCAATAAGCAGCTGAATAAGCGGGCGGTTTCGTCCGTTCCCTTCTTCAGCATGCCATGCGTGTGTCCGGTCGGCAGGGCTGGATATGGGTCGTTTCCCGGAGGGAGGATAACGTGCAGCGCAGTGTTTATCGCATGATTTCGGCGCTCGCCGGCTGTCTTCTTCTCCTCGCTGCCCCGGCAGCCTTCGCCGCAGAGCGCTATGCGCTCCTCATCGGCAATGCCGAATATGAGGACGCCGAGCCGCTGGAAAACCCGCTGAACGATATCGACCTCGTCGGCGAGGCGCTGGAGCGGGCGGATTTCGACGTCACCCGCGTCACCGATGCCGACAACCTCGCCATGCTCTCGGCGCTGAACAATTTCACGCGCCGGGCCGAAAAGGCCGAGGATCCGGTGCTCTTCGTCTATTTCTCCGGCTATGCGGTGCAGCTCGACGGTGACAATTTCCTGCTGCCGACCGATGCCTCCGGCCGCACCCTGACGGGGCTTCGGAACCGCTCGCTGCCCGTCTCGCAGGTCAGCGATGCGCTTCGCGAGATCGGCAAGGGCCTGAAGGTCGTGCTGTTCGACGCCGCCCATGAAAACCCGTTCCTGACGCTGCGCGACATCCCCGACGGCCTTGCCGAGCCGAAGGGCGGCACCGGCATCCACTATGCCTATGCGTCGGCCCCCGGCACGAGCTACGACTACGAGGGCACGCCGATCAGCCCTTTCGCCTCGGCCTTCGTCGATGCGATCAGCATTCCCGGCATCGCGCTGGAGGATGCCTTCCGCAAGGTCGGCGAGATCGTCAAGGAGCGCAGCAAGGGCAAGCAGGAAATCTGGCAGAGCGATGCCGATTACGGCAAGTTCGCGCTGAGCCCCAAGGACGAGAAAGTCGACGAGGCCGAGATCGCCTTCTACGAATTCGCCTCGCTTTCCGACAGCCGCGAGGCCTATGACCGCTATCTCAGCCGCTATCCGCAGGGCATTTTCTCTTATATCGCCCAGCGCAAGATCGACCTGCTGGGAAAACGCTTCGAGAACACGCACGAGGACACGGGCAATCTGCCCTACCTGACCTTCTCCAACGATCAGCATGATCCCTGCGGCCGCTTCTCTTTCAACGACAGCGACCGGCGGCTCGGCGATCTCTATAAGGACGGCCAGCTCCTTCTCGTCGATTTCCGCTTCTGGGCACCGCCGGAAAGCTGCGAGTACATCTCCTATTTCACGACGGTCTATTCGCATGAGCGGTTGCGCAACATCATCACCTCGGCGAGCATTCCCGAGCGCCGGATCCATGTCGCGACGCAGGATGACCTGAGCCCGAGTGAGGAGCGGTCGATCTACGATTATTTCGATGAGGATCGCCACGGTTACGCGCAATCGCTGATGTTCCGCGCGATCAACGACGAGCGCCGCCACGGCTTCGGCGTGGCGGTGAAAACACCCGACGACAATGCCCGCGAATATGTCGACGAGATCGATTGCGGCGACGGCTGCCTGCGCTTCCGCGGCCTCGTGCGCTTCCGCGACAACAGCGTGCGCTCGCTGGAGGATTACGAGCTGGAATTTGTCGACGTGCGCCGCCTCGGCTATTACGACCGCTACCGCGACCTGCTGCGCGATTTCCCGGTCGACGAACATGCGTCGAACGATCATTCGAGCAGCCAGGCGAGCCACGAGACCAAGACCGACGCCTATGCCGACAACGGCAACGGCACGAGCCACGACGACGGTTATGGTTCGGATGCCGATCCGTACCGCGCCTCGCGCTCGGTCGGCGGCTGGGACATCGTCGCCGATTTCGGCAGCGACCGCCGCTTCCTGAACTGCCGCGCCATCCGCCGCGGCGATGGCGACCGCACGGCCGCCTTCCGCTGGTACGACGACGGCCACGTGACCTTCGGCTTCCAGGACGCGGCCTACGACTATGCCGACAGCTATGCGAGCGATGCGAAATACTGGATCGACGACGGCAAGGGCTACGATGTCAGGGGCAAGGCCTATGGCCGCCAGGAGATCGCCTACGATCTCGGCAGCGACCGCTCCGTCATCGAGGCCTTGAAACACGGCAGCCGCCTGCGCATCGGCGACATCAGCACCAGCCTGAAGGGCTCCACCGCCATGCTGAACGACCTGCAGGCCTGCGCCGGGGCCTTCCGCTGATCCCGGTCAGAAACGACCCCTGATCGGAAACTCGAAGGCCGGCGCGAACGTGGCGCCGGCCTTTCTTTATCCACGGGCGGTTATGTCTGGAGTCAGCCACCCGTCTCGGCCGGTAGGCGCCGGTCGATGAAATCGCGCATCAGGGCAAGTGCCTCGTCGCGCAGGATGCCGCCGGAATGCAGACCGAGGCGCAGCCACAGGCCGTCGATCAGCGCGCTGATCAGATGGGCCGTCTGTCGGGCCTCTTCATCCGATAGCATCGGCTTGAGGGCGGACAGAAGGTTGGAGTGCATACGGGCGTGGATGACGGCCTGGATGCGGGCAAGCTGCGGCTCGCGCGGCACCTCGCCGCACAGCGATAGCCAGGCATGGGCGATGGATGGCTGGTAGAAACGTTCGTCGAAGTTCCCCTCGATGATGGCGGCGAGCCGCTCGCGCGGCGTCTTCGCCTGGCGCAGCCGCTCTGCGACGGCGTCGCGCAGATTGGCGTTCGCCTCGCGCATCGCCTGCTCGAACAGCTCCTGCTTGTTTCGGAAATAGTGCAGCACGATGCCCTTGGAGGCGCCGGCATGAGTCGCGACCTTTTCCAGCGTCGCACCGGCCATGCCCTCGCGTTGCAGCACTTCGAAGGCTGCCTGCCGCAATTCCTTGCGCCTGATATCGACCAGCTTGGTGAGCTTTCCCGCCATGATGATTCCCGTTGGTGTTTCGGGAGATTGACATTTTTCCCGACAAGTTCAAGAATTGTCCCATTGGTCAATTTACAAACTGAATGGACAAGGTTCAAAAAGGGGAACGTCGATGAAACGCGCCATTGCCTGCGCCACAGCCTGTTTTCTGATGATCGGGGCCGCCGAGGCGGCGGAACAGGAGAGCTGCCGCAAGGTTCGGCTCGCCGAGCCGGGCTGGAACGATCTCGCCTTCACCACGGGCGTGGCGCAATCGCTGCTGCATGCGCTCGGCTACGAGACGCAGAGCGACCTGCTCGGCATCGACGTCATCTATCTCAGCCTCAAGAACAAGGATCTCGACGTCTTCCTCGGTTACTGGGACCCGGCGATGAAGACCTATTTTGCGCCCTATGAGACGGACGGCTCCGTCGAGACGGTGAAGCAGAACCTGGCGGGTGCGAAATACACCTTCGCGGTTCCCGCCTATGTCTGGGAGGCCGGGGTCAAGGACTTTGCCGATCTCAAGAGCCATGCCGACCAATTCGAGAAGAAGATGTACGGTATCGAACCCGGCTCCAACCAACTCATGCTGGACGCCATCGCCGATGCCTCGCTCGGTCTCGACGGCTGGGAGGTCGTGGAATCGAGCGAGCAGGGCATGCTGGCCGAACTGGCGCGCCATATAGACATGAAAACCTTCTTCGTCTTCCAGGGCTGGGCGCCGCACCCGATGAATACGGCCTTCGACATCCGCTACCTGACGGGGGGCGACAAGTTCTACGGGCCGGATTTCGGCGCCGCGACCGTCTCCACGCAGGTTCGCAAGGGTTATCTCGAGGAATGCCCGAATGTCGGTCAGCTGCTGAAGAACCTCGCCTTCGACATTGACTTCGAGAACAAGGGCATGGGCTACCTGATGAACGATGGCCTGGCACCCGAGGATGCCGGCCGCAAGGCCATCGGCGAGGATCCGAAGCGGCTCGACGCCTGGCTGGCCGGCGTGACGACCGTCGATGGCGAACCGGGGCTTGCGGCCGTCCGCAAGGCGCTTGGCCTGTGACGGAAAGGGTTGATCAGAACGGCTGGAACGGTCGGAAGCGCTTCCTGACGACCGGTGACAGCCGGCGCCTTGCCTATATCGACAATGGCGAGGGGAGGATGCCGCTGTTCCTGCTGCACGGTTATACCGACAGCAGCCGGAGCTGGTCGCTGATCGAGCCATTCCTTGCGGGGCACCGGCTGGTAATGCCGGACCTGCCGGGGCACGGCCTTTCCACTGCCTTGCCGCGGGCCACGCTCGAAGCGTTCGTCGACGACATCATCCGGCTGGTGGATGCTTTGGGCATCGAGCGCTTCGCCGTCATCGGCCATTCGATGGGGGCCATGACGGCGCTCGTGCTGGCGGCCCGGCACGGCGCGCGCGTCACCGCGTTCGCCAGCCTTTGCGGCAGTCTTCAATCGGGTCTGCTCGCGGCAACGACGCTCGGTGCGGAGATCCGGGCGCTTGTCGATCCCATCGACCCGCAGAGCCCGTTCCTGCGCGAGTGGCACCAATGCGCGCAGCCGGTCGATGCGGGCTTCATGGCGTGGATCGCTCAGGAGGCGGCGGCCATTCCGGCCGCCGTCTGGCAGGCGCTCTACGCGATGATCGAAATCGCCGATTTGCGGCAGGCGGCAGAGCGGGTCGATGCGCCGGTCCTGCTTCTGGCGGGTGATGAGGACGCACTTTTTGACGAGCCGCACCGGGCAGCCCTGCGGGCGGCTTTCCCCAAGGCCGCGACGGAAATCCTCGCCGGCCACAGCCACAATCCGCATTGGGAGGCGCCCGCCCGTGTGGCGGACGCCTTGCTCGCTTTTCTAAAGAAGAGCGCCGGCTAAAGGCCGGCCTCGCTTACATCTTCCCCGCCACCTTGATCGCGAAGGCGTATTCGAAGGCGATTTCCTCGAGGCGCTGGAAGCGGCCGGAGGCGCCGCCGTGGCCGGCGCCCATATTGGTCTTGAGGAGGATCGGCTCGGTGCTCGTGGTCTTCTCGCGCAGCTTGGCCACCCACTTGGTCGGTTCCCAATAGGTGACGCGCGGGTCGGTCAGGCCCGACAGCGCAAGGATGGCGGGATAGGGTTTTGCCTCGACATTGTCATAGGGCGAGTAGCTCGCCATCAGCTGATAAAAATCCTTGCTGTCGATGGGGTTGCCCCATTCCGGCCATTCCGGCGGCGTCAGCGGCAGCGTGTCGTCGAGCATGGTGTTCAGCACATCGACGAAGGGCACGGCGGCGATGATGCCGCCGAACTTTTCCGGCGCCATATTGGCGATCGCCCCCATCAGCATGCCGCCGGCTGAGCCGCCCTCGGCTACGATGTTCGCGTAGGACGTGAACTTTTCTTGATTCAGATAATCGGCCGCGGCGATGAAGTCCTTGAAGGTGTTGGTCTTCTTTTCCATCTTGCCGTTTTCGTACCAGGCGAAACCCTTGTCCTTGCCGCCGCGGATATGGGCGATGGCATAGACGAAGCCGCGGTCGACCAGCGACAGGCAATTGGTGTTGAAGGACGCCGGGATGGTGATGCCATAGGCACCGTAGCCGTAGAGCAGGCAGGGCGCGGAGCCGTCGAGCGGCGTGTCTTTGCGATAGAGCAGGGTGACGGGTACCTTTTCGCCATCCCAGGCCGGCGCGAAGACGCGGCGGGTGACGTAGTCGTCGGGGTTATGGCCCGAGGGCACTTCCTGCGTCTTCAGGAGGGTGCGCTCGCGCGTCGCCATGTTGTAGTCGAAGAGCTGCGAGGGCGTCGTCATTGAGGAATAGGAGAAGCGGATGACGTCGGTGTCGTATTCCGCAGCCCCCGACAGGCCGAGCGAATAGGCCTCCTCGGCAAAGGCGATGGCGTGTTCCTCGCCGCTCTCGCGGTCGCGTACGATGATGCGCGGCAGGCCCTCGTGACGCTCCAGCCAGACGAGATGGCGGGCAAAGGCCATGTGGTTGAGGATGAGGGTGCCGGCGCGGTGCAGCACGACATCCACCCAGTTCTCGCGGCCCGGCGCCGTGACCGGCGTCTGCATGATCTTGAAGTCCTTGGCGCCGTCGGCATTGGTCAGGATGTAGAAGACGTCGCCGCCCTCCGTCATCGAATATTCGAGGCCCGTCTGGCGCGGTGCGACGAGGATTGGATTGGCCAAAAGATCCTTGGTCGAGAGCAGGCGGTATTCGCTCGTCTCGTGGTCATGGATGTCGATGTAGATGAAGTCGTCGATCAGCGAGCCGCCGACCGACATGAAGAAACCCGCATCCTTCTCCTCATAGACCAGCCGGTCGTTTTCCTGCCGCTCGCCGAGGATGTGGTGAAAAATCTTCGAGGGTCGGTGGTTCTCGTCGAGCGCGGTATAGAAGAAGCTCTTTGCATCCGGCGCCCAGACGCCGTCGCCGCCCGTGTTGACGAGCGTGTCGTGGCGGTCCTCGCCGGTAGCGAGATCACGCACCTTCAATGTGAAATATTCGGAACCCTTGTCGTCATAGCCCCAGATGCCGACGGAATGATCGGTGGAATGGTCGATGCCGGCGAGGCGGAAATAGTCCTTGCCTGCCGCTTCCTTGTCGCCGTCGAGCAGGACGACGCGCTCGCCGCCGTCGCGCGGCTCGCGGAAATAGCGCGGCTGCTCGCCGCCGGTGACATAGGCTGTGCCGTAAGCGTACGCGCCGTCCTTGACAGGCACGGAGCTGTCATCCTCCTTGATGCGGCCACGCATCTCGGCAAACAACGTCTTCTGCAAGGCCTCCGTATCGGCCATCGCCGCGCTCATATAGGCGTTTTCCGCCTCCAGATGCGTGCGGATTTCCGGCTGGAGGATCGAGGGATCCTTGAACATCGCCTGCCAGTTCTCGTCGCGGAACCAGGCATAGTCGTCGGTGCGGGTGATGCCGTGACGGGTGTCTTCCACCGGCTTCTTGGCGGCGACGGGGGCGGCGGGCAGGTTCTTGAAGACGGGCAACATGTCACTCCGGGAAATCGCTAGGCGGGATAGCAGAGATAGAGAGCCCGGCCGTCCGCATCAAGCCGTAAGGTTGTCTCCTCTGCCGGCGCGGCGAAGGAAGACCTGGTCATGCAGGATCATACCGGCGAGCATGAAGACGACGAAGAGCAGCGGTTCGATGCGGCCGAGCGACAGGCCGGCAATGCCCGGACCGGGGCAGAAGCCGCCGATGCCCCAGCCGATGCCGAAAAGCGCCGAGCCGAGCACCAGCCGCCGGTCGATCACGCGGTTATCCGGCAGATGGAACCTGTCGTCGAAAGCCGGGCGTTTGAAGCGGGCGATCAGCCGCAGTCCGAGAAACATCACGCCGACAGCGCCGCCGAGCACGAAGGCAAGGCTCGGATCCCACGCGCCCGTGATGTCCAGAAAGCCTTGCACGCGGGCGGGATCGAGCATGCCGGAGAGGGCAAGGCCGAGGCCGAAGACGGCGCCGGAGACCAACGCGGCGAGCATTTGCGGGGCGGAACGGGTCACAGGCCGAAACCTCTCAAAATGGTCACGACGAGAATGCCGGCGATGAGAAAACTCGCGACGGCGGCGAAGGCGCGGGGCGACAGCCGGGCGAGGCCGACGACGCCGTGGCCGCTGGTACAGCCCGAGCCCATGCGCGTGCCAAAGCCCACGAGCAGGCCGGCAACGGCGATGAGCGGCAACGGCGTGGTAACGATCATCGCCGGCCAGCCACCGGCAAACAGGCGATAGAGCAGGGGGCCGGCGAGCAGGCCGGCGACGAAGCTTGCATTGATCGCGATATTCGCGCCCTGCGCCAGGCGGCCGACGATGCCGCTGATTCCGGCGACGCGGCCGTTGAGGGCGAGCAGCAGAAAGGCAGAGAGGCCTATCAACATGCCGCCGATGAGTGAGGGAAGATAGGTCATGCCGTGGCAGGCTCCGCGCAGAAAATGCCATGCAGGGCGGCAACGAGCTGGGCGGCCTTCTCCCCGGTCAGGCGGTAAAAGATCTGTTTGCCGTCACGCCGCGTCTCCACGATGCGGGCTTCGCGCAGCACGTTGAGCTGCTGCGACAGGCTGGGCTGGCGCAGGCCGAGCGCCGCCTCCAGCGCGCCGACGGAATGTTCCCCTTCGATGAGCGTGCAGACCAGCATGAGCCGGGCCGGATGAGCGAGCGTCTTCAAAAGGCCCGCGACCTCGGCCGCCTGAGCGGCCATCGCTTCCGCGGTTCCGGATTGAGGAGAGGTCAAGATCGGCTCCGGTATGAACATTATACATTTTCATAGAATGTATAATGTTCACATGCAAGCCGTTTAGCCTGGCAAGGTGCGCTTCGCCTTGCGCTTGGCGGGCCGCAGTTCGTCGGCGATGGTCATGCCGATGATCGTGAGCGGAAGCGCCAGCATGGCGCCGGCGGCCCCCCACATCCAGGTCCAGAAGATGATGGCGGTGAAGATGATGAAGGCATTGACCTCCATCCGTTTGCCCATCACGGCCGGCATGACGAGGTTTTCCATGGCGAGGTGCACCACGAAGAAGGCAAGCGCCGGCAACAGGCCCATCATGATCGTTTCGTGCGTGAGCAGGCCGGCGGTGGCGAGCGCGATCGTCATCAGCGTCACGCCGAGGAAGGGCACGAAGCTGGAGATAAAGGCAAACAGCCCCCACAGCGCCGGCATGGCGAGCCCGCCGCCCCAGGTGATGAGCGTGGTGACGACGCCGAGACCGCAATAGACCAGGGCTGCGGTCGCGAAATAATAGCCGAGCGCGCTGTCGATAGCGTTCATGATGCGGATGGTGGTGAGGCGCTGGCTGCGGCGCGGAAAACCCATGATGATCATCTGTCGCAGCTTCAGCCGCGCGGACAGGAAAAGCACGAGTGCGGCAAAGAAGATCATGCCCTGCAGCAGCGCCGGCGTCAGGCTTGCCGAGACGATGCTCAGGATGCTGCCGGTATTTTCCAGCACCTTGTCCATGGACATTTGGCCGGACTGGAAAGTTTCGGGGCGGATGCTGAGCCAGCCGAGGCGCGAGAATATCGGCGTGATACGGTCATAGGCACCGCGCACCAAGTCCGGCGCATTGGAGGCGAGCTGGGTGATGGGATCGGCCAAGACGCCCGCGACAAGGAAGAGGCCTGTGCCGAAGGCCCCGGCCAGAAGCAGGGCGGTGGGTAGGGGCGGAATACCGAACTCGTTCAACTTCTCTGCAGCGACGCCGAAGATAAGGCCGGTAACGACGGCGAGACACAATGGAATGAGGATCGGCGCCATCAGATAGACGACGCCCATGGCCATGATGAAGAAGATGCCGATGACCGCCCAACTGCTCGCCAGATCGAGCCCACGACGGCGTGGCGCGTCTTCCACAAGATCCTTTTCGAGGTCGAGGCCAGCGCGCAGGAGACGCCGTTCGGCCGGCTTTGCCGACATGTCATGCATGGTGTGTTCCCCAATTCCCAGCATGAACGCGCGGAAAGTTATGAAGTTCCATCAGCATCTGCCGTTGAAACCGCAGGTGGGTTGCGGGGTGTCTTCAAATCGACATATTGCGCGTTAACCCCGAATTAAGACGTCGCAAATGACGGCACGAAGAGGAGCCACACCTTTGAAACGGCAGCTAACCGGGCTTTTGACCGCCTTCTGCGCCTTGACGCTGGCAACACCCGCCTTCTCCATCGACGCCCGTATCCGCGGCCAGCTGGAGAAACTGGCCCCGGACGAGCGGCTGGAGCAGCGCTGCGACATGGAGGCGATGGACAAGATCGGCGCAGCCAGGGATGGCTTCCGCCCCGACAAGGTGATCGCCTACGCCTTCGGCGATCCGAAGCTCGACGGCACCACCTTCAAGACCAAGGGCGCCGTCTTCCGCAGCAAGGGCGAATGGTACCGCCTGTCCTACAAATGCGAAGCCAGCCCCGACCGCCTGGAGGTCAACGCCTTCAAATACAAGATCGGCGACCAGGTGCCGCACGAGGACTGGGCGGCGCATTATTTGTATGATTGAGCGTGATTTGTGCGACTGAGCGAATGGGCGCAGTGCGCCGGTAGATGGAGCGTTCTAAGCTCCCGCCTCTTGTCAGCCTCAGCCTTCTGTGAGCCTCTGCTATAGACGGATGGCCGTGCGCGCCTCCCTTTCCTTCGTCATCCTCGGGCTTGACCCGAGGATCCACGCGACACGGCACACCCTCACCAAAGCTCCGGATACAGGTCCCGCCACTCGGGATTGATCGTCTCGATGAGATCGATCTTCCACTGCCGATACCAGCGCTTCAACGACTTCTCCCGCTGGATGGCGGTGCCAATGCTGTCGTGCTCCTCGTACCAGACGAGGCGCGTGCAGCCATAGGCCGAGGTAAAGCCCTTCGTCACGCCTTCCCGATGCTCGTAGATACGCCGCTCCAGATCGGAGGTTACCCCGATGTAGAGCGTGCCGTGCTTTTGGTTGGTGACGATATAGACGTATCCCGCCATGCGCGCAGAGTGCGTGGCGTGGATCCTCGGGTCAAGCCCGAGGATGACGGAGGAGGGGTGGGTGCCTCAGCTTGCGGAAACACCATCGCCAAATAAAAACGGCGCGTCTTCACGCGCCGTTTCTGAACGTCACGCCGAAAGCTTCAGCCCGATCCCCCAGGGATCGACCAGCGAGACCGTGTCGCCCGAGCGGGTGGTGGGCAGCGCAAGCTCGTCCAGCTTGGCGACGGCTGCGTCCAGCTTGGCCTTGTCGTTGAAGCGGATCGTGTAGTCGGCAAGGCCGGTCATGCCGGTCTGGCGCTTCGGCTGGCCGCGAGAATTCCAGACATTGGCCGCGACGTGGTGGTGATACTTGCCGGTGGCGAAGAAGCTGGCGCCCGGATAGGTCGTCATGATGTCCAGGCCCAGCACGCCGTTGAAGAAGGCGTTGGCTTCCGGAATGTCGGAGACCTGCAGGTGGATATGGCCGATGACCGTGCCGTTTTCCTGATGCGTCCAGCCGTCCTTCGGGGCCTCGTCGTAAAGCGCCTGCAAATCGAGCCGGTTAGTCGCCATCTTCACGGTGCCGTCGGGCACATAGGTCCATTCGGACCGGTCGCGGTCACGGTAGATCTCGATGCCGTTGCCCTCGGGGTCGTCGAGATAGATCGCCTCGCTGACGAGGTGATCGGACGCGCCGGTGAGCTGGACATTGTTGTGTGCGGCATGCGCCAGCCAGCGGCCGAGTTCCTTACGATTGGGCACGAGGAAGGCGGTGTGGAAGAGGCCGGGCGCATTGCGCGGCGCGCGGGCGGCATTGCTGCCCGTCGTCAGCGTCAGGAGCGGCCGGCCGGCGACGCCGAGCGTCTCGCCGGAGGCGGAGGTGTCGAGCACGCTGAGACCCATGACCTTCTGGTAGAAGGCCGAGGTCATGGGCAGGTCGACGACCGTGAGGTGCGAGTGATCGACGAAAGCCGGCATGTCGACGGCGTGGGTCTTGGTGGTTGCATCAGTCATGGGGGCGGTCTCCGCGTGCGTGGGGCCGGCCTTGGCGACGGCGATGCCGGCGGCGGCTGCGCCGAGGAACGTGCGTCTGTCGAGGTCCGTCATGATATCCATCCTGTGATCGGTTTCCCTCGGAAACCGCTGTGTTGGGGTGAATATGGCGGAAGCACAGCGTTCACGAAAGACGACGTTTCGGCGATTTACTGTCAATGTAGTGTTGACGATGCGCGCCGGCAAGCTTGATTCCGATCAATGCCGTTTGACAATGCCGGTGCCATTTTCGTCTCAGGCTTTCCAACAAGGGAGATGGCAATCGTGACGGATCTGGCTGGCTACAAGGACATTCTTCTCACCCGCAAGCGCGAGCTCTACCGTCGCCTGAACAGGATCGAGACCGATCTCGACACGCTGAAGAGTGGTGACAGCGCCGACCGGGCCATCGAGCGCGAGAATGACGAGGTGCTGGAGGAGTTCGGCTCGACCGGTCTCAAGGAGTTGAAGGCCATCGAGGCGGCTCTGGATCGTGTCGCGGCCGGCACCTTCGGCACCTGCGCCAAGTGCGGCAACCCCATCGCGCCGGCGCGTCTCGCCGCTGTGCCGCATGCCGCCCTGTGCGAGGACTGCATCGCGCAGGCGTAAGAAACGGCAACCTTTCGTGATCCGCCGATGGCACCGAAGGCCTTGTTTCAGAATGGCAAACGCGCCACCTTAGCCTGACGGACAAAACAGGGCAGGCCAACGTGGAAATCAAGGGCGTCAAGTGGACCTATGACCGGTCGGAAGTGATCGCCGATGGCATCGTGCACGGTGTCGGCGTGGTCTTCGCGCTGATCGGCGTCACGGCGCTGATCTTCTACGCGACGGTCTGGGCGACGAGCGGGCAGTTGGCGGCCGCGTGGGTCTATGGCGTCGGCCTCGTCGTGGCGCTCGCCACGTCCTTCGCCTACAATCTGTGGCCGGTGTCGCGGGTGAAGTGGCATCTGCGCCGCTTCGACCATTCGGCGATCTTCGTCCTGATCGCCGCCACCTACACGCCCTTCCTGCAACGGGGCATGGACGATCCGCTGCTCGCCGGCATGCTGGTCTTCATCTGGGTAATGGCGGCGGCGGGCGTGGCGCTGAAATTTCTGTTTCCCGGCCGTTATGACCGGCTGGCGATCCTCATCTATCTCGCCATGGGCTGGAGCGGCGTCTTTGCCGCCGGCCCGCTCGCCACGCATCTGCCGATCGCCACGCTGGTGCTGATCGTCGCCGGCGGCGTGCTCTATTCCGTCGGCGTTATCTTCCATGTCTGGGAAAAGCTGCGCTTCCAGAACGCCATCTGGCACGGCTTCGTCGTGGCCGCCGCCGCCGTTCATTATTCCGCCGTCGTCACCAGCGTGGTGATGGCCGGTCCTGGCGCCTGAACAATTATTGCGCGGCGGGGGCGGCGCCCTGCGCGGTCGTGCAGCCTTCCGCCGGATGCAGGGATTTTACCAGCTTGCCGACGAAAGGCGAGATTTCCGCTTTCATCGATACCGGATATTCCAGCACGAAGGACGCCACGGCATCGTCGCAGAGCCGGATGGTGCGGTGATAGAGGATGCGGTCGCCGCGCGTGCCGGACAGGCTCGCCCAGCCGGCCTTCTGCCGGTCGTAGCTCAAATCCCAGCCCTCCTGCTTGTAGGTCGCGCGCCGGTTGGCGACGTCGAGCTCGAAGGGGCCGGCCGCGAGATAGTGGCCCCAGACGGCCAGCGTCGCGCCACTATTCGCATAGGTGCGGCCATCGCCGTTGTCGGCCTCGCTGGACAGCGCAAAACCCGGCGGGATCTCTACGGCATAGCCGAAGCGGCCGTTGACATAGGGCTCCCAGCCGGCCGCGAAGGCGAGGGTCGGGAGGAGAAGGAAAAAGCAAAAAATCAAACGCTGCACGAAAAACCCCTTAAATGCCTGTGCTTTCATGACGGTCCAGCATCGCGGTTTCATCGGCCATGACAACACATGACTGGACAGGTTTCCCGCTCCTCCTGTAAGCGAAGGCAAACAAGTGGGGGGAACCACCATGGACATAACGATACGCGACGCCGTGGAAGCGGATCTCCCCGGCATTCTCGACATCTACAACGATGCCGTCGCCAACACCACGGCGATCTGGAACGAGGCGGTGGTCGATCTCGACAATCGCAAGGCCTGGTTTGCCGCCCGCCGCGAGCGCGGTTTTCCCATCCTCGTCGCGGTGCGCGGCAAGCAGGTGATCGGCTATGCCTCCTATGGCGACTGGCGCGCTTTCGACGGTTTTCGCCACACGGTGGAGCATTCCGTCTATGTGCGCGGTGACGTGCGCCGCACCGGAAGCGGCCGCAAGCTGATGAAGGCGCTTATCGAGCGCGCCACCTTCAACGGCGTTCATGTCATGGTCGGCTGTATCGAGGCGGAGAACGCCGCCTCGATCAAACTGCATGAGCAGATGGGCTTCCGCATGGTCGGCCGCTTCAGCGAGGTCGGCATCAAGTTCGGCCGCTGGCTGGATCTGGCCTGCATGGAGCTGAAGCTCTCCAAGTAACGAGCCGGACGGTCAGTCCGGATCGAAGCTCAGCGCAACGCCGTTCATGCAATAGCGCAGGCCCGTCGGCGGCGGGCCATCGGGAAAGACGTGGCCGAGATGGGCATCGCAATCCGTACAGCGGATTTCAGTGCGCGTCATGCCGTAGGAATAATCCGAATGGTTCGTGACGGCATCCGGCGCTATGGGCTGGTAGAAACTCGGCCAGCCGGTCCCGGAATTGAACTTCGTCTCCGACCGATAAAGCGGCGCGTTGCAACAGATGCAACGGTAGGTGCCTTTTTTGGAAAGATCGAAATCCGGGCTGGAGAAAGCGCGCTCCGTGCCGTGTTCGCGCGTGATGCGGAACTGCTCCGGCGTCAGTATTGCCCGCCACTCTTCCTTGGTCTTGTTGACCTTCAACGTCGTCGTATCGCTCATGACGTCCTCCTGTTGGAACCATAAATAGGATGTGGGGCGGGGGAAGACAATCGGCTCTGCGTGGCTTGAAAGCGCCTCGGTTTCCTCCTATCCTCCATATTGATGCAGAAGGAGGAAGCCATGCCTTTGAACATCAAGGACAATGAAGCGCACATCCTTGCCCGCAAGCTCGCGGAGGCGACGGGCGAGAGCCTGACCCAGGCCGTCAAGGTCTCCCTTGAAGAGCGGCTGGCGCGCATTCAGGTTGCCAATGCGCCACGCCTTGCCGACCTGCTGGACCGGATCGCCCTCGACTGCGCGAGTCTGCCCGTACTCGATCCGCGCTCGCCGGAAGACATCATCGGCTATGACGAAAACGGCTTGCCGCGATGATCGCGCTGGACACGTCGGCGCTCGTCGCCATCCTCACGGACGAACCGGAGCGGCGTGCCTTCAATGAAGCCATCGAAAGCACCGCCGAACGGATCATGAGCGCGGCGAGCTTGCTGGAAACCAAGATGGTGCTGTTCGCCCGTTACGGCAGCGGCGGCGTGAACGCGCTCGATGCTTTTCTGCTGCGGGCAAATATCCGGATCGAGGCTGTTACGGCGGCGCAGGTTGAGATCGCCTTCGATGCTTTCCGCCGTTTCGGGCGTGGCACCGGTCATGCCGCACATTTGAACTATGGTGATTGCTTTTCCTATGCATTGGCGCGTGAAAACGCCGCGCCCTTGCTGTTCAAGGGTGGTGATTTCGGTTTGACCGACGTAGAAAAGGCGCTCTGATTTCTTTTAAGACAACGACGGGCGAAGCCCGCGCATGAGGGGAGGGGCATGACAGCGGACACGATGGGCCTGACCTTCCTCGCCTTCTGCCTGCCGTTCCTCGGCGCGCTGATCGCGCCCGCGCTGACGCGGCTTCTCGGCCATCGCGCCGCCTGGCCGCTGGCGCTCGTCCCCTTCGCCGTCTTCCTGCATTTCCTCGGCTTCAACGGAAAAATCGCCGGCGGCGAGATCGTCACCGGCGGTTATGTCTGGGTTCCCTCCTACAATGTCAGCTTCTCCTGGCTGATCGATGGCCTGTCGCTCGCCTTCCTGCTGCTGATCTCCGGCATCGGCACGCTGATCGTGCTTTATGCCGGCGGCTATCTGAAGGGGCATGTTCATCAGGGGCGGTTCTTCTCCTTCATCCTGATGTTCATGGGCTCGATGCTCGGCCTTGTCGCATCCGACAGCTTTTTGATGCTCTTCGTCTTCTGGGAGCTGACCTCGATCACCTCCTTCCTGCTGATCGGCTTCGACCATGCGCGCGAGGCCTCGCGTCGCGCCGCGCTGCAAGCGCTGATCGTCACAGGCGGCGGCGGGCTGTTCCTGCTGGCGGGCCTGCTTCTGCTGTGGGATGTCACCGATGTCACCCAGTTCTCGCTCCTGATGTCCTTCGGGCCGGAACTGCGCACGAGCCCCTATTATCTCGCCATCCTCTTCCTCGTGCTCGGCGGCGCTTTCACCAAGTCTGCGCAATTCCCGTTCCATTTCTGGCTGCCGAACGCCATGGAGGCGCCGACACCGGTCTCGGCCTATCTTCATTCCGCGACCATGGTGAAGGCCGGCGTCTATTTGCTGATGCGGCTCAATCCCGTGATGGGCGAGACGCCCGCCTGGGAAACCATTCTGCCGGCTGTCGGCGGGCTGACGCTGCTCGTCGGCGCCGTGCTCGCCATCCGCCAGACCGATCTCAAGCTGATGCTCGCTTACACGACGGTGGCGTCGCTCGGCCTGCTCGTCATGCTGACGGGCTTCGGCTCGGAGCATGCGCTGGCCGCCGCCGCGCTCTATCTCGTCGCCCATTCGCTGTTCAAGGGCGCACTCTTCATGGTCGCTGGCCTGATCGATCACGAGACAGGCACGCGCGACATCACGAAGCTCGGCGGCCTCCGGCGGGCCATGCCCGTCACCTTCCTCGCCGCCCTTCTCGCAGCACTCTCGATGGGGGGCCTGCCGCCGTTCTTCGGCTTCCTCGCCAAGGAGGAGGTCTATACAGCTCTGGCGGGCGGGAGCCTGCGCCAGATCGCCTTCACGGCCGCCGCCGTCATCGGCAACGGCCTGATGTTTGCGGTCGCCTTCGCCGTGGCGCTGAAACCCTTCCTCGGCGCGCCCGTGCAGACGCCGAAACACGCTCATGAAGGTCCCGCTCTTCTCTGGATCGGTCCGACGCTGCTGGCGGTGAAGGGCCTCGTCATCGGCCTGTTCTCCGCCGTGACCCATGCCATGCTGACCTCGCCGCTCGCCTCCGCCATCTCCGGCGCACCGCAGACCATTACGATTTCCGCCATGCCGCATCTCAGCCTCGCCTTCGGCCTGTCGATCGCGACGGTCGCCTTCGGCATCGGCGTCTTCCTGATGCTGGACCGCGCGCGGGAGGCGGCGAACCGGCTGATCGAGGATATCGGCTGGGGGCCGGATCGCGGCTTCGATCAGGCGATGACCGGCCTTGTGCGCGCCGCCTCCGCCATCAGCCGGCTCCTCCAGCCCGGCCGCATGGAAATCTACATGACCGCCACCTTCGCGGTGATCGCGCTGGCGCTGCTGGTGCCGCCGGTGATTTATGGCGAATGGCCGCGCCTGCCGGTCTGGCCGGCCGGCATGCCGTTCCATGAACTGGCGGTGATGCTGCTCGCCGTGCTCGGCATCGGCGCGGTGCTGACCGCCAGCAACCGCCTGACGGCCATCGTCGCGCTCGGCATCCAGGGTTTCTGCGTCGCCTTGCTTTTCCTGCTGTTCGGCGCGCCGGATCTCGCCTTCACCCAGTTCATGATCGAGACGCTCTCCGTCGTCATCCTCGCTCTGGTGATGACACGCCTGGAACTCACGCCGCGCGACCACCGGCCGCTGCGGGAAAAGATTCCCGATGCGGTGATCGCCATCGCCTGCGGCCTCGGCTTCGCGCTCTATCTCCTGAAGGTCACGCAGGGTCGCTTCGATACCGCGCTGACGGATTTCTTCAATCTCTATTCGAAGGCCATCGCGCATGGCGCCAATGTGGTGAACGTCATCATCGTCGATTTCCGCGGCACCGACACGCTCGGCGAAATCGCCGTGGTGATGGTCACGGGGCTCGCGATCCTCTCGATCATCCGCATCCGCAAGGGGAGGGTCGGCGCGTGAACACCCTCATCTTCCGCACCGTCGCGCCCTTCCTCACCGCCCTGATGGCGCTGTTTTCCATCTTCGTGCTGCTGCGCGGCCATAACGAGCCGGGCGGGGGCTTTATCGGCGGGCTGATCGCCGTCTCGGCGCTGGCGATCTTCGGCATAGCCAATGGCATTGCCGCCGTGCGCCGGGCGCTGTGGTTTCATCCGATGGCGATCTCGGCCTTCGGGTTGTTCATTGCTTGCCTTGCTGGCCTGCTCTCGGCGGCCTTCGGCGTGCCGTTCATGACGGGGCTATGGGTCTACCCTGTCGTTCTCGGCGTCGAGATCCCACTCTCCTCCGTGATGCTGTTCGATACCGGCGTTTATCTCGTCGTCGTCGGCGCGATCACCTCGATTGCGCTGGCACTGGAAGCGGGGGACGACGTCTGATGGAGTTTCCCTTCGTCCTGTTGATTGGCCTGTTCTTCGCCGCCGCTGTCTATCTGATGCTGTCGAAATTCCTGGTGCGCGTGCTGCTCGGCGTCGTGCTGCTCGGCAACGGCGTGAACCTCCTGCTCTTCACCAATGGCCGCATCCTGCGCGAGGTGCCGCCGATCATTCCCCAAGGCCATGACGTGCCGGCGACGCTGACGGCCAATCCGCTGCCGCAGGCGCTGATCCTCACCGCCATCGTCATTTCCTTCTCCTTCTTCGCCTTCCTGCTGGTGCTGGTCTACCGCGCCTATCAGGACCTCGGCACCGACAATGGCAACGAGATGCGTCTGGCGGAGCCGGAAGACGATCCGCTGCCGCCGACCGGCTACTGACAGGAACCGCCCCGCCAATGGCCGCAAATCCCGCCGACCTTTCCGCAGCCCTCGTCCTGACGCCGGTTCCCGCCGCCGACTGGCTGGTCGTGCTGCCGCCCGCCTGGTGCATCCTTGCCGGCGCGGTTCTGTTGATGCTGCGCAAATCGGTGCGGCTGCAGGCGCTGATCGCCATTCCAGCACTCGCCGGGCTCGTGGTGATCGATGCGCTGCTGCTCGCCCATGTCGCTGCAAACGGCCCGGTGACGATGGTGATGGGCCGCTGGCTGCCGCCCTTCGGCATTGCCTTCACGGCCGACCTGACGGGCGTGCTCTTCGCGCTGGCCGGCGCGGTCGTCGCCCTTGCCGGCGGCGTGCATGCGCTGGCCGATATCGATGCGAGCGGCCGGCGCTACGGCTTCTATCCGTTCCTGCTCCTGTTGATGGCCGGCGTCTCCGGCGCCTTCCTGACGGGCGACATTTTCAACCTCTATGTCTGGTTCGAGGTGCTGCTGATCGCGTCCTTCGGCCTGATCACGCTGGGCTCCGAGCCGCGCCAGATCGACGGCGCGATCAAATACGCCTTCCTCAACCTCATCGCGACGACGCTCTTCCTCGTCACGACCGGTTATCTCTACGGTATCTTCGGCACGCTCAACATGGCCGATATCGCGGCAAAGGCGGCGGCCGGCCGCGCCGAACTGCCGCTGATGACGCTGGCCACGCTGTATTTCGTGGCCTTCGGCATGAAGGCGGCGGCGTTCCCGGTGAATTTCTGGCTGCCGGCCTCCTATCACACGCCGCGCGTGGTCGTGTCGGCGCTGTTTGCCGGCCTGCTCACCAAGGTCGGCATCTATGCGCTGCTGCGCACGCTGGTCATGCTGTTTCCCGTCGAGCGGGAGGAGTTGAGCTTCCTCATCGTGCTGGTCGGCGTCGCCACCATGCTGCTCGGTGCGCTGGGCGCGCTCGGCCAGAGCGATATTCGCCGGCTCATCGGCTATGTCGTCATTTCCGGCATCGGCGTGATGCTGGCCGGCCTGTCGCTCGGCAGTCCCGGCGGCATCGGCGGGGCGATCTTCTACGCGCTGCATTCCATGGTGGTGATGACCGCGCTCTATATGGCGGCGGGACTGGCGGGGCGGCTTGCCGGCTCCTTCGATCTCAATTCCCTCGGCGGGCTCTATGGCCGCTCGGCGCTGTTTTCCGCGCTGTCGCTGGTGCTGTTCTTCGCCGCCGCCGGGCTGCCGCCGTTTTCCGGCTTCTGGCCGAAGGTCATGGTGGCCAAGGCGGCGATCGATATCGGCGCCTGGTGGCTGGCGGCGGCGGTGCTTGCCACCGGCTTCCTCACCACCATTGCGCTCGGCCGCGTCTTCGCGCTCGCCTATTGGCGCCCCGCACCGATGGCGCTGCCGGTGCAGACCATGCCCGCCGGCGCGCTGCTGCCGCTTGTCCTCCTGACTGCGCTGACGGTCGGTTTCGGCCTCTTTCCCGAGCGGCTGATGGCGCTTGTCCAGCATGCCGCACAAGGTCTTGCCGATCCGCGAGCCTATATCGGTTCCGTCTTTCCGGAGGGGAAGTGATATGCGGCCCGTCGTCATCATCGCCGTCTTCACGCTGATCTGGCTTGCCGTCTCCGGCAGTTTCACCGTTCCCAACCTGCTGCTCGGCATCGTGGCGAGCGCGCTGTCGCTCTTCCTCATCCGGGGGCATATCCAGCCGGACGGCCGGCGCTTCCGGCCGCTGAAGGCGCTGTCGCTGCTCCTTCTCTTTTTCAAGGAACTGGCGCTTTCGGCCTGGAAGGTCGCGGTTCTCGTGGCCAGCCCGAAAATGGTCCTGAAACCGGGTATCTTCGCCTTTCCGCTGACGGTCGACCGGGATTTCGAGATTACGCTGCTTGCCAATCTCATCACGCTGACGCCGGGCACGCTTTCGGTCGATGTCTCGGAGGATCGCAAGCTGCTCTATGTGCATGCCATCGATTGTTCCGATCCGGCCGGCACGCGGCGCGATATCGCCAACGGTTTCGAGAGGAAGATATTGGAGGCCTTCCGCTGATGGCTGCTGAAACGATCATCTCCGGCGCCTGCGCCATAGCGCTCTTCCTGATGTGCGCCGCCTTCTTCCTGACGGCCTGGCGGGTTATCAAGGGGCCGACCCTGCCGGACCGCATCGTCGCGCTCGACATGTTGACCGCCATCGCCATCGGCTTCATCGCCGTCGTCGCGATCCGGACGGGCTTCAACCTCTATATCGACATCGCCATCGCGCTCGGCCTTGTCGGTTTTCTCGCCACCGTCGCCTTCGCGCGTTTCGTGCTGAGCCGCGGTATGCAGCCGGGCGAGGAGGGCGCGCCGGACGAGGCACCGGCCGGCAACAGGACGCGCCGCAGCGGCGGCCATGCCCGGAGGCTGCACTGATGCCGGATCTTCTCCTCGCGCTCGTCGTCGCCATTATGCTGATAGGGGGTGGTGTCTTCACCTTCCTCGCTGCGCTCGGTATCGTGCGGCTGCCGGATGTCTATACCCGAATGCATGCGGCCTCGAAGGCCGGCACGGTCGGTTCGGGGCTCATGCTGCTGGCGGCCGGCATCCATTCGCTCGACGCGGCGATTTTCACCCGTGCGCTCGCCGGCTTCGTCTTCTTCGTGCTGACGGCGCCCGTGGCGGCGCATCTCGTCGCAAAAGCCGCACATGCAGCCGGTTATCGCCTGACGCGCCTGACTGTGATGGACGATATGCGTGAGCTGCGCGAACGCGCAGCCAAGAAGCGTTGAAAATTCGTTGAGACGCGTACCCTTAAAATTTGTAGTATCCTCGGCTTTCCCGTGGATCGTTTTCCTTGGTTGAAGCTCTCTGGTTTCTTTTCCAAAATATTTCTGGACTTTGATTTGCGGAATGATATTCCAAGTGAAGTAAAGCATTCGGGTTGATTTAGCTTGTATGCGATTTTCCTGTTTAAGTTGAGTTGGTAGCGTATTCGCGCTCACCCGGTATATAGCCGGGGTCTGGCTTAACTGGCGCGGCGGTCGCGATGCAGAAAAGTTATATTGACGCAAAAAGTCCGTATTTCGTGGCGAAGCGTGTCTGTTGATGTGATCTGCTCGCCCGATCTCCCGGAATCGTTGCTTTGCGCGAAATTTAATGCCCCGGCTGACGGAGAGAGACGTCAGCCCCCCGTTCGTCCGACAGGAGAGACATATGACTGAAACAAACCTTGGCACCAACTCCAATCTGCTTGTGGAGCTGACGGCCGACATCGTCGCCGCCTATGTTGGCAATCATGTCGTCCCGGTTGCCGAACTGCCGGGCCTGATCGCCGACGTGCATGCCGCGCTGAACAACACGACGCAGCCCTCGGCCGCCGTCGAAGCGCCCGTCGTTGCCGAAAAGCCGAAGCCGCCGGTTCCGGTCAAGAAGTCGGTCCAGAACGATTACATCATCTGCCTCGAGGACGGCCAGAAGTTCAAGTCGCTGAAGCGCCACCTGATGACCCACTATGGCATGACGCCGGAAGAATACCGCGAGAAGTGGGATCTGCCGGCAGATTACCCGATGGTCGCTCCGGCCTATGCCGAAGCCCGCTCGCGCCTCGCCAAGGAAATGGGCCTGGGCCAGCGCCGCAAGGGCAAATAAGCCTTCAAGGCGGAACATGCATGATTGAAGGCCGGAGCGGCGCCGCTCCGGCCTTTTTGCGTTGTGCTGCATGTCGCTGCGCTGACGACTCGGTGCTCCCTGCTTGATGTGGCTATAAGGAATATATGCCTAAATAGGGGATGTTTGCCCCAAAATTTTGAACGTATTCAATGGCTGATTGCGGATTGACGCTTCATTCGTCCCCGCTTGTCCTCTAAGGTGTATGAATAAATTCCTATCAATGGAGTGGCCAGTCATGCATCAGTTCATCGTATCCCAGAGGCGGGCATCCCGAAACAGCCGTCCGGCGGTGCTGGAAACCAAGGGCGAGGAGACCGGGACGGCGGGCCGCGGGTTGCGGCGGGTGATCACCGGCCTGGACACGCCGACCGTGGCGTCGGCCACCGCCTGCCGCATCGTGCGCCAGCTGGTGCTGGAAATGACGGCGCTTGCGAGCGAGCGGCCGCTCTGGCGCCGAGACAGTCGCCGTTCGACCTGCCACGTGCGCCAGATTTCCATGTATGTCTGCCATGTCGTGCTGCAGCTGTCCCTCTCGGATATTGGCGCGGCTTTCGGGCGGGACCGCACGACGGTCGGCCATGCCTGCAATGTCGTCGAGGACCGGCGCGACGATGCCGCCTTCGATGCCTTCGTCTCGGCGATCGAGCGCGTCGTGCTCTCGGTTTTCGGTCCCGCGGGGATCGGCAGCCATGGTTGACGCAAACGAGGATGCCGCGCTGGCAAAGCTTTTGCGTTTTCTGCTGACGGCCGGCGATGCGTCGCTCGACGGGGAGGGGCTTTTGGTCCTGAATGGCCGGAAGCAACCATTGTGCCGCGCGCTGCTTGAGGATGCCGTGCGGCGCGGCCTCGTCAGCCTCGCGGATGGCCGATTGCGGGCGACGACGGAGGCGAAGGCCCATCTCAGGCGCCGTTTGTGCGAGGCCGAAACGCCGTTCGCTGCACAGCATCGCGATCTGGCGCCCGTCGTCGTGGTTAGGGACGGCACCCGGCGGACGGCGATGGCCAACCGGCTGGAATCGCCGCTCGCCGCGCTTGCTCGGCTGAAGGAAAAGACTGGGGAGGCTTGGCTGCCGGAAGACGCGCTTGCCGCAGGCGAGCGGCTGCATGCCGATTTTACCCGCGGTGGTCTGCAGCCGAGAATGACCATGTCCTGGGAGCCGCGCATCGCGACGCGCCAGAAGGGCGAGGCGGGGACTGCGCGAGACCTCACCGACACCGCGCTTGCCGCCCGCGCGAGGGTGGCGAAGGCCATCGAGGCGATAGGGCCGGAATTGTCTGGCATCGCGCTCGATGTCTGCTGCTTCCTCAAGGGGCTGGAGACGGTGGAGCGCGAGCGGCAATGGCCCGCCCGCTCGGCAAAGCTCATGTTGCGCGCCGCCCTGATGGCGCTCGCCCGCCATTATGCGCCGCCTGCCGCGTCACCGCGCCGGACCCATGCCTGGGGCGGCGAGGGGTATCGCCCGGACCTGCCGCGCTGACGGCCGTCATTCGGGCGAGGGCCCGGTGCGAACCGGGGCTGTCGCCCGGGTCGGCAGTCAAAAATGGTCGTCGAAAATGCCGCTATCCCTTGTTTAGAAAATGCTGTTAACTTTGCACTAACCATACCGGTTTCTCCAATATCGCAGGCCTTTCATGATCTTCCGGCGCAGCGCTCCCGTTGCACTCATCCTGGCTGTCGTCATTGTCGTGTCCGGCGCCGCTCTGGTAACGAGCCGCCTGTTTTCCGGCATGACCGATGCCGTCGAAAGCAGCCAGTTCCAGACCATGCAGGCGATCGTCGAAACGGCGATCCGCGATTCGGAAAACAAGGCTCTGGCCCGCGCCGAACTCGTCGCCGAATTGCCGACCGTGCGCCGCCTCTTCGCCGCCGGTGACCGAGCTGGGCTGAATGCGGAGCTTTCGGCGATGTTTGCTGGCCAGAAGGCCCGACACGGCGTCGATCAGGCGCAGTTCCACACGGCGGACGCCGTCTCGTTCCTGCGCCTGCATGACCCAGATAAATTCGGCGACGACCTCAGTCGCACCCGTCCGCTCGTTGTGGCGGCCAATAGGGAACGGGTGCCGATGAAGGGCGCGGCGGTTGCGCGCAACGGGCCGGGCATCTTCGGCGTCTCGCCGGTGCTGGACCCGGCCGGAAACCATATCGGCACCTTCGAGTTCGGCATCGATTACGGGAGCGTGCTCGCCAACCTCAAGACCGCCTACGGCCTCGATCTCGCGCTGTTCATCGACGAAAGCATCCTGAAGGAGTATGGCCAGGGCGTCGATCCCGAGCGCATGGGCGAGCAGGCCCGCGTCGGCAAATATATCCGCATCGAGGCGACCAACGCGCAGCTGATGGCCGAGCTTGCCGGTCCCGGCGACATCGCCGTTGTCAACGAGCCATCGCATTATGTGCGCGAGGCCCAGGGCCTTGCCCGCGGCGTCGTGCTTTTGCCGGTCACCAGCGGCTCCGGCACGCCGCTCGGCGTCGTTGCCGCCACACAGGATTTCAGCGCGTCGCGCGCTGCCGTCAGTCGGTTGCTGATCTGGCAGGGGGTCGTCACCCTCATCGCCATCGTGCTGCTCGCCGCCTTCATCCTCATCGTGCTGCGCGGCTTCCTGTTGCGTCCGCTGGTCGTGCTCGGCGAGCGGTTCGATGCGGTGGGCAATGGCGGAACGCTGACGCCCATCGAGGGAGCGGAAACCTTCCCGGCGGAAATGCAGCCCATGCTGCGGCTCTATGAGCGCATCCGCAGCCGCCGCGCCGAGCCGGAAAAGGCATCGTGACATGGCGCGCTTCCCTTTCGTGTCCGCCGGCCTTGCGGCGCTGATGACGCTCCTCGCCGCCTTCTCAGCCCCGGCACTCGCCGATCCCACCCTGCCGCGTGACAAGGGCCTGCCGATTGCCGTGCAGGCGGCGGCGACGGTGCTGTCGATTGCGAGTTTCGACGAGAATGCGGGGAAATTCCGCGCCACGGTGGACCTGCGCCTGCGCTGGGCCGATTCGCGCCTCGCGAGCAGTCAGGATGGCAGCGGCACGCCGGAAACGCTGCGGGGTAGCGCCGCCGAGGCGCGCATGAAGGAGATCTGGACCCCGCCGGTGCGCATCGCCAATCAGGTCGGCGCGGCGGAGCGTTCGGAATACGGCCTGAAGGTCTACCCGACCGGCCAGGCGGAACTGCTGCATCGGGTGACGGCCGACTTCACCGTCGATGTCAATGTCGAACGGTTTCCCTTCGACCGCCAGAAGCTCGCCATAGAGATCGCAGCCGATGGCCTGACGACGGCGGAGATGATCCTACGCTTCGACCAGTCCGACATCGATTTCAGCCGCCCCTCGGTCCATGCGGAACTCGGCGGCTGGACCATCGGCCTCATCGACCTGAAGAGCGCGCCGCAGCCGGGCTGGTACAATGGCACCCACGCGCAGGTCGTCGCCTCGCTCGATATCGAGCGCAAGCTCGGCCTCGTCGTCGCCTCGATCTTCATTCCGCTGCTCGCGTCGCTGCTCATCCCGCAGCTGGCGATCTGGCTCAACACCATGGAGGACGGCGTGTTTCAGGTGGATACCTATGAGATGGTCAACATCATCATCGGCGGGCTCTTCGCCATCATCGCGCTGAATTTCACGGTCTACAGCAGCTATACGGTGCTGTCGGTCGGCGACAACACGGTGAACCGGCTGTTTGCGCTGAATTACATCGGGCTTGCCTCGGCGCTCTTCGTGAACGTCGTCTTCTCGCGCTTCAACGTGGTGGCGCGGCTGTTCGGCCCCTATGCGCAGGAACAGGCCTATACGGCGATCATGTGGGCGATCCCGACGCTGATCTTCGTGCTGGCCGTATCGTTTCTCTTCGCCGCCTACGTTTAGGCGGCGACCTTGATCGCCGCTTCCTCGCGGATGCGCTTGATCATCGAGCGCAGGCCGTTGGCGCGTTGCGAGGAGAGGTGCTCGACGAGGCCGATCGTGTTGAACGTGTCGATGGCATCGAGCGCGGCGATCTCGGAGGCGCGCTTGCCGGAATAGATAGCGAGCACGATGGCGACGAGGCCGCGCACGATATGGGCATCCGAATCGCCCTCGAAGGTCATGACCGGATCAGCACCGTCGCCGGTATGGCTGACGAGCCAGACCTGGCTCGCGCAGCCCTGCACCTTGTTGGCCGCCGTGCGCTTGTCCTCGGGCAGATCGGGCAGCGCCTTGCCCAGTTCGATGACGAAGCGGTAGCGGTCCTCCCATTCTTCCAGGAAGGCGAAGTCGTCGATGATCTCTTGCAGCGTGGCCATGGCGGTCTCTCGAGGTTTGCCCTGATATAGGCGAGGCGCGCACAAAAAGAAACGCCGTAGGGACAGGGTCCATACGGCGGTTGCAGGGCAACGAGTCAGGCAGGCAGTAAACGTTGAAACTCGGATCCGGCGTTAGCCCTTGTGATCGGGGCGGCGGGTCGGGATGGCGATGGTGCCGGTGATCACCTCGGCGTCGGCATCGACATTGGCCGCCATCTTCGGCAGCGGCTGGTCGAGGGCTTCCCCTTCCGCCGGCTCGGCCCTGGCGACGGCGGCGTCGTCTTCGGCAAACTGGGTATCGAGGAACTTGTAGGCGATATGCGCGCCTTCCCGTGCCCGGTGGCCGAGCGCCACGAAGGTTTCGGTACCCTTCTGGCAGACGTCAGGCTTTTCCAGGCACATGGCCGTCACATAATTAAGCGCTTCGGTGGCGGCGCTGAACGTATCGCCGAGCTCGACGCTCGGACCCTTTTCCAGTTTCGCGGACGATGCCGGATCCAGGAAGGGCAGCAGCACCAGTACAAGTGAGAACCAGAACGTTCCCTTGATCAGAAACCACATCGCTTGCCATCCTCATTATATGCCTTGGCTCTTGACGGCCTTCGGCTCGATTGGTCCTTGGCGAACCGTTGATGCGAGAATAGGGGCCGGAAGGAAATTCCCCTTTGCAGGAATCAGTCAGGTTTTGCCCAGTTTTAAGTAAAATTCGAACGATCGGCAGCCTGACGGGCATTTGAGGCAGATTTTAGCGATCGCCGTTAAGGATGAAGGCGGCCCCGCTGACCCCGAGGTGCCGGAATGCCGGGAGACCGCTTTCTCCCTCCTTGCCCCAGAAGTTAATACGAACAGAAAAATGCCGCAAAATGAGGCGCTTACGCCCCGTTAACCACGCCGGACGAATGGCCGTTGGATTGCGCCGAAATGGGACTTTTGGGGCTTTTTGCCCCCCTTTCCGACCCCTCCTGTTTATCCTTTCCTAAGTCGCCGGTGCGATTTTGGGCTCACAGAAAAGAACATGAACGACAGGGTTTTGCGTTGCGCCAATTGACCATCATCGCTGACAGAATGGCGGCCCGCCTGGGCGCCGTTGCTGGCGTTGCTGGCATGGACGCCGACACGCGCCCGTCTGCTTCCCTTCGCGCGACGACGCTCGCACTTCTCGCTGCCGTTCCTGGCCTGCCGCTTGCCCTTTCCGCCGTTATGCCCGCCTCCGCCGCCCTTCCGGCCGGTGTGGCGCTCGCCGGCGCCGGTGCGCTTCTGGCCGCCGCCGTATCCTCCGTGCGCGCGCCGAAGCGCGCGCCGGTGAAGAGCTTTGCCGATGAGCTGGCCGCAACCGCGCCACCTGCGGTCTCTCCTTATGATCTCTTCGCCGGACTGGTGACGCTGCATGATGCGCGCGGTTTCGTCACCGCCGTGCACGGCCGCGACCGCGCCGACATGCTAACCTGGATGCGCGACCCGATGGGCCGCGGTTATCTAGACCAGATCCATGTGTCCGACCGCATCGGCTTCGTGGCGGCGATCGATCGCCTGCGCCAGGGCGGCGCGCGCGAGACCGTCGATATCCGCATCGACCGGCCGCGCATCGAGGCGCATGCCGAACAGTTCATGCATATGCGCGTGGAAATGACGGCGATGACGGCGCTGGACGGCTCGCTCGTCGCCGTCGTCGCCCAGTCGCGCGACATTTCCGAAGAGGCGCTGCTGCGCAGCGAGACGGCCCGCAAGGCGGCCGAAGCGGAATCGGCCAACGACGCCAAGACGCGGTTCCTGGCGGCCGTCAGCCATGAGCTGCGCACGCCGCTCAATGCCATTCTCGGCTTCTCCGACATCCTGTCGGGCGAATATTTCGGCAAGCTGGAAAACGACCGCCAGCGCGAATATGTAGCGCTGATCCACCAGTCGGGCTCGCACCTGCTGTCGGTGGTCAACACCATGCTGGACGTTTCGAAGATCGAGGCCGGCCGCTACGAACTGCTGACCGAGCCCTTCGCCATTGCCGACAGCATGCGCGCCTGCGAGCAGATGCTGGGTCTCCAGGCCCGCGACAAGGGCATCAAGCTGACGAGCCGCGTGCCGCGCGCGATCGGCGAGGTGGTGGCCGACCAGCGGGCGATCCAGCAGATCCTCATCAATCTTGTCGGCAATGCTATCAAGTTCACCGACCGTGGCGGCATCGTCACCATGGATGCGGCGCGCGAGGGGCGCGACCTGCTCTTGACCGTCAGCGATACCGGCATCGGCATTCCCGCCGAAAAGCTGGTGCTGATCGGCCAGCCCTTCATGCAGGTGCAGAACGAATATACCCGCAAGTATGAAGGCACCGGCCTTGGCCTGTCGCTGGTCAAGGGGCTCGTGGCGCTGCATGGCGGCTCGTTCATGATCCAGAGCAAGCCGGGCGAGGGCACCGTCATCACCGTCCGTGTGCCCGCCGATGGCGCAGGCATCGCGCACGAAAACGACTTGCATGCCGCCGGCGCATCCACCGTCGATTTCCCGCCGCGCCTTGCGCCTGATATGGAGACCGTTTACCAGCCTTCGCTCGATGGCAAGGACAGGAAAGATGAACGCGCACGTCAGAAAACAGCCTGAGCGGCGGCCGCAAGGCCAGGCCCGCAAGGGCCGTTCCAGCGCGCGTGCGCCCGCACCGCCGCCGCGCCGGACGAACATCGTCATCACCGGGCTTCTCGCGCTCGGCCGGCTTGCCGCGCGCAATCCCGCCCTGATCGGCGGCACCTGCGCCTTTATCGTCGTCTTCTCCTTCGTCGCAGCCAATGCGCTGTGGTATCAGCCGGGCGGCCATCCATCGCCCTTTCTGAAGACCCGCTCGGCCGACAATTCCCTCGGCTTCACCGCCACCAAGCCCGAGCCCCACGACGTGACGACCTTCGTCATCGAGCGGCAGGAAGAGGGTGAGGAACTGCCCGAGATCACCGACGTCACGCCGGGCGAGCGCCCGTTCGACGAGGTGGCAAAGGTCATCGAGCATAAGCCGGTGACGACGGCAAAGCCCGTCGCCGAGGAAGAGTCTGATCCGATCGCCGCGGCGATCATGGAGGCGGAAGCCGATCCTGCTGTTACCTCCGCCGTGGCCAAACCCGTGCCGAGCGACATGGTGATGAAGATCCAGAAGGGTCTGAGCAACATCGCCTATACGGATATTGCCGTCGACGGCCTGATCGGCGAGAAGACCCGCGTGGCAATCCGCCATTTCGAAAAGCACTATCGCCTGCCGGTGACGGGAGAACCCAACCCGCAGGTTCTCGCCAAGCTCAAGGATATTGGCGCGCTGTAACGCCGCCGTTTACTGCCTTTTTCGAGGCCGAAGCGATCCCGCTCGGGCTGCAATGCGCCCATGACCCCAGACCTCGCGATTGCCCTTGCGGCCTGCGCCGTGTAGGACGCCGGCCATGCGTCTTCGTACCGATATCTTCGTCTCCGCCCTGATGCGCCGCGTGTTCGCCCGCGGCGATTTCGCGGCCGTCGAGGCGAAGGGGGCGGAGGAGGCGGGTGCGGTCTTCGTGCGGCAGGTTTTTCGCGACGGGACGGAGAGCCTCTATGCCCCGGCGCCGCAGAGCTTCTTCGGCGAGAACGACAGCAATCGGCAGCGGCTGTTCGAGACCCGGCTCGAGCGCACAGAGACGACGGCGGTGGCTGAGGCAATTACGCGGGAGCGGCGTTTCGACAGCGATCTCTGGGTCGTGTCGATCGAGACGGATGATCTCGGCGACCTCTTGGAGTTTGCCGGGGCGGAACCGGAGGACGACGGCTTCTTCCGACGTTAACCTTGTAGCAAGGCTTTGCCGGTGTCGCCGCAATGGAAACGAATTCTTTGCCAATAAGGCGCTAGGACGTGGCTACGTCAATGATGGACGCCCGATAGAATGACCAAATATGTAATCAAGATCGACATGACGTCGACGCTTGTTGCCCGCAAGGCCAGCAGCCAGTGGATCCTCGATCCCGGCGTCAAGATCACCACAAAGGCAACAGCCGTGGATGCCGGCGGTGTCTACACCAGCCGCTCGCTGGCCATCGATGGCAGGATCACCTCCACCGCCGGCAATGGCATCGTCTTCGGCGATGCCGCGATCACCGCCAAGCCGGGCGATGTGACGATCAAGGCCGATGGCGTGGTTTCCGCCAAGCTGGTCGGGCTGACGGCGTCGGGAACCGGGCTCATCCTCACCAATCTCGGCACACTCTCGGGCGGCACGGCGGCGGGCATCTTTGCCGGCGCCAGCATCAATTTCACCAATCGTGGTTCGACGCTGTCCACCGCCGGCCTCGGCATCAAGGCAACGGGCGACAATGCGCTCGTCACCAATCACGGCACGATCAAGAGCGGCGGCGATGCCGTGACCGTTTCCGGCACCGCCGCGATCATCACCAATTACGGCATGATCAATTCGACCGCCGATGACGGTATCCGCAGCGCCGGCACGAAGGCGATCGTCACCAACAGCGGCACGGTCGACAGCAAGCTGGATGCTGTCCTCGTGACCGGCAAGAGCGCTGTTATCACCAACAACGGCAAGCTTTTGTCGCGCGGCGACGAGGGGCTTGTGGTGACCGGCGCCAGCGCCGTCATTTCCAACAACGGTACGATCAGCGCCGCCAAGGATGCGGTGCGGCTCGATGGAAGTTCGGTCAATTTCGCCAACCACAAGACGCTGACCTCGACCTCCGGCGAGGGCATCGATGTCGGCGGCGCGAGTGCTGAGGTTACCAACAACGGCACGATCAAGGGGGCCGCCGGCATCCTGATGGACGGCGCTTCCGCGACGCTGACCAACAATGGCACCGTGACGGCGACGAGCGGCATTGCCGTGGCGCTTCTCGGCAGCGGCAAGAACATCCTTTCCAACAATGGCTCGATCAACGCCACAGGCATCGCGCTCAAGGGCGGCAGCGGCGTCGAGATCATCACCAACAACGGCACGATACGCGGCAATGTCGATCTCGGCGCTGGCAACGACAGTTTTGACACGCGCGGGGGCAAGGTCGTCGGCACCGTGGCCGGTGGTGCTGGCAACGATACCTATCTCGTCGGCGATGCGGCGCTGAAGCTGATCGAGAAGGTCAATGGCGGCACGGACACGGTGCAATCCACGGTGAGCTATACGCTTGGCGCCAATATCGAAAAGCTCGTTCTGCTTGGCACGGCCGGCATGAGCGGGACGGGCAATGCGCTCGCCAACGTGCTGATCGGCAACAGCGGTGGCAACAAGCTGTCGGGCCTGGGCGGCAATGACATCATCGACGGGCGCGCGGGCAACGACACGCTGACCGGCGGCACCGGCGCCGATGTCTTCATCTTCTCCAAGGGCTCGGGCAAGGATACGGTGACGGATTTCGTGGCCGGCACTGACCGGATCGATTTCTCCAATCTCGCCGCCATTACGAGCTTTACGGATCTCATGAAGAACCATGCGGTGCAGAGCGGCGATGACGTGCTGATCAAGGCGGGCACCGATGTGCTGACGCTGAAGCATGTCGATCTCTCGGATCTGTCGAAGGCGGATTTCCTGTTCTGACCACCTGTTCCGGCGGGAACAGCGGTGAAAGCGGGCCCATGGGAAAAGGGAGGCACAGGCAACGGCCTGTGAACCCTTGGAGAAACGCCCATGTTTATCGTGCTGCCCGCCCTTGCACTGCTGATTTCGGGAATGTTCGTCGTGACCATGCTGGCCGCGCTCTCCGCCGAGCGCAACGAAGGTGTCGCACTTCGCGCGCCGGCCAAGCGCCCAGTCTTCTGAAAACAATTTGCGAAATCGATCGGTTCCGCCCGGCGGAACCTTGAGAAAGCCGATCAGCCGGCGGCGCGGTGCCGCCCGTCCCTGGAGGACCTGTCGTGGTGATCCTGCCCGTCCGCATTCGTGCTTTCACTGTTGGCCGCCTTCGGCAAGCCATCGCCGTTCGTGTAGCTATCCGCCCGTTGCCAGCTTTCGACCCGGAGGGTTGCTTCGGCCGGATCTAGCGACGCGATCAGCGCTTCGGCGCCACCCTCGGCCAGGTGCGGGTAGATTTTCCCCAGCACGAACAGGCAGTCTTCCGCCGGCACGGCCAGCGCCACCAGCGTTTCGGCCAGTTGCCGGCCGGAGACGTCGAGCAGGATACGCTCCGACAGCCATTGGCTTGAGGCGAGCGCGTCGGCGAGCGTGACAGCGATCATGCCGATCTCGCCGGCGCGCGCAAAACGCACGAACAGCGCCTGATGCACCTCGGTCGCGGCATCGAGCCTGACCGGTATCTCGGCGGCAGGCGTCGCCGCCCGCACCAGCGCGCGCAGTTCCGCCCGCATGTCCTCTTCTCGCTCCAGACGTGCGGCCTCGGCGAGCGCTGCCGCACGGTCCTCACCGGTGCGGCGGCTTGCATGATCCTGATGGCTGCCGACAAGCGCCTCGATAACGGCGGGCGAGAGATCGTCGCGCTTGCCGATGGCGCGGGCATGGTCCGGGCCGGCGGTGCGCAGGACGCGCATCAGCACACTATCGGCGATCGCTTTTGACCCCATAAGGAAGATGGCGGCAATTCCGATCGGCTGGTGGGCGATGAAGACGGCGACCTCATCGGGGATTTGCGGGCAGCGGGAAAGGGCGGCAACGGCTTGGCGGCGGGCTTCCTCGGTAGAGGCGGCGTAAAGCGGCGCGAAGAGTTCGCCGAACTGGCGCAGATCAGATTTCGAAGGAAAGCGCAGGCTCTCGAAGCTCGACACCGTGGCCATCAAGACGATGTCCTTCGGCCGCCCTGCCTGCGGTCTCTCCAGTTCGCGAAACCTGTCCGCCACGAAACACCCTATCCCCGAAACGGCAGCCCCTTGCCGCATCCATCTGTCCTTCGCGAAACCAGCGGAACCCGGAGCGGATCGCGGCGTGCCTGCCGTGTCTCCGTCATCAATCGGTTCTCGCTGATTGAGCGCCTGTCGCGCGGGGCGACCGTAAACACAATCCTAACGGCGTTATGATTAACATGCGGTAAAGGTACGCGCCGCCTGTGCCATTAGAAGATGAAGTGATCGGCGGTCAGATCGATCTTGCCGGTGAGGCGGATCATGATGTCGGCCTTGCCATCGCCGTCCGTGTCGCCGGTAATGTGGGTCTCCGCACCGACCTTCTCGTAGCGCAGCTCGCCGACGACCTTGGAGAATTTCTTGGTGCCGATGAATTTGAAATCCTGCACGCCGACAAGGGTGGAATTGCCATCGTAGCGGCTGAGATCGATGACGTCGAATTCGGCCGGCTTGAAGTCCTTGATGAGGTCGGCGGTGGCCGTCGTGCCGCCGGTATCGCCGGTGGCGAAGATGAAATGGTCGGCGCCCGTGCCGCCGGTCATCGTGTCGGCGCCGCGTTTGCCGAAGAAGAAGTCGTCGTATTTCGTGCCCTTGAGGATGTTGTCGGCGTTCGTGCCGTTGATGGCGTCGTACTGGAACTTCACCTTGATGAGCACATAGGTGTCGGTGTTGAAGGACGTGCCGCGCCAGTCGATCCGCAATTCGTTGTCATAGACGGTGATGTCGCTGGCCGTGAGACCCTTCATATTGGTCTGCAGGCTGAAGCCGATCATGCGGTTCAGCGTGTCGTTGTAATCGACGAAGGCCGGGCCGTTGCGCGAAGAGTTGGAGAAGACGCCGATATCCTGAAAGCGGATGGCGATCTCCCTGTCGGCGAAGTCGATCGAATAGATGCCGCTGGTATCGCCGAAATCGATCTCGGTGCCCTTGCCGATGGTGACGAGACCCCAGTCCCAGATGTGCTTCGGGTCGAACGCCCGGAAATCATATCGGGTGTCGATGGTCTTGCCCCAGAAGCTCATGGCCAAATCCTTGCGTAAACAAACGCATGCAGCTTACGCCAGCGATGCTTGTTCAGCCGTTAACGGAAGGTTTTTACGCCGTGCTGGCCTCGGCTTGTGCCGCGGGGAACAGTGCGATGCGATCGTCCACGTTAGGATTAACAACATGTTAACCCATTGGTCGTTAGTTTTAGGGGTATGGATCGGCTCGTTTCTTGTTTGAGACGTGTTATGATTCGAGCATGGGAACGGTGGTGCGTCGAAACGGCTTCCGCTCCTGTTGGGAAAGGTGCGATGTTCCGGATACCGGGCGGTCACCAGACACATTCCCGTGAATGGGAAACTTCTGGCCCCCTATCGCCGTTTTCCACCCGTATGCGACTGGGATGACAATGTGCGTCGCAGCCGGGTGACGGAACCGGATGCACCGGCCCGAAAGGGCAGGGTGAAATTAGTAGGAGTAGTTCATCCGTCTCGATTCTTCTTTTGGAGGCGAGAATGGCAGACGTTGTTAGATTGAAGGAATGGCTTGCGCGAACCCCGAAACGCGTTCCCCTTCCACATGCGGCTCCGGCCCAGGTTCTTCTTTTCACGGGCGTGCGCTACGAGCGCCTGACCCCCGCCATGCTTGCGGCCCGCGGCAAGGCGGCGAAGGCGAGCGCCCCGGACACGGCCCGCCGGCCCTGACCGCGGCTTATAGCGGTTACATCCAGTGCAACGCGCGCCCATTGTCGCGCAGGTTTGTTTCGCAAATATTGCTGAAATATTGCACGTAAAAAGATATTTTTTCTGAGAATAATGCCGAAGGTTGTGGCGTTTGCTCTCCAACATTGGATTGGAGAGAAGCAATGGCAATACAGATTTTCGGCACGAACAGCATTGGCACCGGCATCCGCGCGGACCTCGGTGCAACGGATAGCATCTTCGTCGCTTCCGGTGTCACCGTCGGCCGCACAGACATAGCCCCCGGTACTGCGGCGGCGATTATCGGCACGGGTAGCAAGCAAACAGCGGAAATCCACGGCAATGTCGTTTCGACCGGTGTGGGCGTCTCTCTCGGCGACGATCCGGCCGCAGACATACTCAACAGCCTCTATCTTGGTGAAGGCGGTATCATCCGCAGCTACTATTCGGCTGGCGCGGTTGTAGCCGGATGGATGTCTCATGTCGAAAATCGAGGCGAGATACGTGGCTATAGTAGCGGCCTGATCATCGGCGGCAGCAATGCGAATACCGAAAGCGTTGTCGACAACAGCGGCGAGATTGTCAGCTACGGCACCGCTATCACGCGCTATCCCGGCGCGACCGAAAAGCTTGTGATCAACAATTCCGGCGTGCTCCGCGGCTTTACCGCCTTTAGTGGCGGTGGGGCCGATGCTGTCGATATCATCAACAACACGGGCCTCATCGTCGGTGACATTGGCTTCGGTGGCGGAAACGACACCTATGACGGCCGCGACGGCAAAACCGAGGGGACCATCTTCGGTGGTGAAGGCAACGATACGCTTCTTGGAGGCGCAGACGAAGATAGATTCGATGGTGGTTCGGGTATCGACCAGATGGAGGGCGGCAAGGGCGATGATAGTTATATCGTCAGCGAGGCCGGCGATGTGATCGTTGAAAAGGCCGGCGAGGGGACCGATTTTGTCGACAGCTTTTCCAGTTATACACTTGCGGACAATATCGAGAACCTGCGGCTGCGGGTCAATGACACCACGGGTACCGGCAACGCGATCGCCAACAGTCTGACCGGCAACAGCGGCAAGAACACGCTGATAGGCCTCGACGGCAACGACACGCTCGATGGCGCAGGGGGCGTCGACACGCTCATCGGCGGTAAAGGCGACGACACCTATATCGTCGACAACGTGGACGACGTGGTCACTGAGCTCTCGGGCGAGGGCACGGATACGGTGAAGGCATCTGTGAGCACCACGCTCTCGGCCAATGTCGAAAATCTGACGCTGACCGGCAATACCGATATCGACGGCACGGGCAATGAACGCTCCAATATCCTCACGGGCAACGAGGGCAAGAACACGCTGAAGGGCATGGCCGGCAACGACATGCTCTACGGCGGCGGCGGTGGTGCCGACGTGCTCGAAGGTGGTGCCGGTGATGATACCTATATCATCGACGATGGCGACGGCACCGTTACCGAACTGGCGGGCGAGGGGACCGATACGGTCAAGGCGTCGGTCACCCATACGCTTTCCGCCAATGTCGAGACGCTGATCCTGACGGGCGCGGACGATATCGACGGCACGGGCAGCGATGATGCCAACACACTGACCGGCAATGCCGGCAGCAATCTGCTCAGGGGCCTCAAGGGCAACGACACGCTGGACGGCAGGGGCGGTGTGGACCAGATGGAAGGGGGCATCGGCAACGACATCTATGTCGTCGACAATTCCGGCGACACGATCGTCGAGCTTTCCGGCGAGGGCACCGATACGGTGAAGGCGTCGAAAAGCTACGCGCTTTCGGCCAATGTCGAGACGCTGATCCTGACAGGCACGGGCAATATCAACGGCACGGGCAGCGCGGATGCCAACACGCTGACGGGCAATGCCGGCAAGAACGTGCTGAAGGGCATGGACGGTAACGACCTGCTGAACGGCGGCGCGGGCCGCGACCGAATGGAAGGCGGCAAGGGCAACGATACCTTCGTCGTCGACAATGCCGGCGACGTGGTGGTGGAGGCCTCCGGTGCCGGCACGGGCACCGATACGGTCAAGGCTTCGGTGACCTTCGCCCTGGCGGACAATGTGGAAAACCTCGCCCTGACCGGCACCGGCGACATCGGCGGCACGGGCAATTCCGCCGCCAACATCCTGACGGGCAACAGCGGCAAGAACACGCTGATCGGCCTTGCCGGCAACGATACGCTGAATGGTGGCGCGGGAACCGACCACATGGAGGGCGGCACCGGCAACGACACCTATATGGTCGACAGCGGCGGTGACGGGATCGTGGAATTCGCCGACGAGGGCACGGATACGGTGATGGCCTCGGTGAGCCATACGCTGGCTACCAATGTCGAGAAGCTGGTGCTGACCGGCACGGGCAACCTCAACGGCACGGGCAACGAACTCGCCAATACGCTGACGGGCAATGCGGGCGCCAACATCCTGAACGGCCTTGCCGGCAACGACGTGCTGGACGGTGGCGCAGGTGCCGACCGTCTTGAAGGCGGCATCGGCAACGACACCCTCGTCATCGACAATGCCGGCGACAAGGTCGTCGAGCTTTCGGGCGAGGGCACCGACACGGTGAAGGCTTCGGTGAGCCACACGCTTGCCGCCAATGTCGAGAAGCTGGTGCTGACCGGCACGGGCAACCTCAACGGCACGGGCAACGAACTCGCCAACACGCTGACGGGCAATGCGGGCGCCAATATCCTGAAGGGCATGGCGGGCAATGATACGCTCGTCGGCGGTGCGGGAGCCGACCAGCTCTATGGCGGCGCGGGCAAGGACATGTTCGTCTTCAACTCTGTGGCCGACAGCAAGACGACGGCGATGGACAAGATCTTCGACTTCTCGCATGCCGAGGGCGACCGGATCGACCTGCACGCCATCGACGCCAATGGCGTTTTGGCGGGCGACCAGGCGTTCAGCTTCATCGGCACGAGCGCCTTCCACAACAAGGCGGGCGAGCTGCGCTTCGAGCAGAAGTCCGGCGACACCTTCATCCACGGCGACATCAACGGCGACGGCAAGGCGGACTTTTCCATCGCACTCGACACGCTCGTCACCCTGACGGCAAGCGACTTCCTGCTCTGATCGCCACGGCAATCGCGCCGGCCTCAGCGCAACTCCGGGTTTTTGCCCGGAGTTGTTTGCGTTTTTCCTATCGCGAAACATTCCGATTGTTTCAGCTGCAAGGCGATTGAGGCTGTGCGCCGCGCTGGAATGTCCGTTTCAGCGAATTGTTTCAGGCGCGTTTCAACTGGGTTTCAAGTATATTTCAGTATTTCTTCGAAGTAATTTCGTTTAAATTAAAAAAGTTGCGTTTTCTTTCGAATTTATCGAATAAATCTTCAAGTAGTTTCGTGTTGACGGTAATCAATACCGGACACTTTGCGGAGAGGCATTGTCGGAACAGCAGGAGTTGAAACGGAAGTCGCCAGGCGGCGGCCTCCGGCGGGATGACTCGTGTCCGATTTCGGCACCCCGGGCAGGGGAACCTTCGATGCGGCAGACCCGGCAATGATTTTTCCCGGATGCAGGCGGTGGTCGCCGGCGCGGGGTTCAAAGATGAGAGGGAATGACAATGGTACTCAAGGTTTTCTCGGCGGATTCGATCGGCGCGGGCGTACGGGCGGAGATGTCCTATGGTGACATGCTCTTCGTTGGCGAGGATGCAACGGTGGCACGGACGGATGCCATATCGAGCGGCGATGCTGCGGTCCGCGCCCTGGCCGGCAACAATACGCTGGACATCCGCGGCACGGTTCTCGGCGGCAAGACCACCATTCTGCTGGGTGACAATGCCAGCGCGGACAACAGCTACAAGGTGATGTTGTCCTCCACGGCACTCGTCAAGAGCTTCGACGGCGCGGCCATCGAGCTGAAGGGCACGTTCAGCGACATCACGAACGACGGCCAGATCGATGGCAGGATCGGCATCAGCTTTAACGGTGCGAGCACTGCAACAGGCAGCCTGATCACCAACAACGGCGGCATTGATGCGTCGAATTACGGATTCGTCCGCGGATCCGCTGCGACGGAATCCATGTGGTTCGCCAACAACGGCACGGTTTCCGGAAAACTCGGAGCGTACTATTCCCCCGACAGCATCAGCGCCATGGACACTGTGGTCAACAGCGGTGTGATGACCGGCAATATCGAGCTCGGTGGCGGTTCGGACGTGTATGACGGCAAACTCGGCACCGTGTCGGCCGGCAATGTCTATGGTGGAAGCGGCGGCGACACGCTTGTCGGCGGTGCCGGCGCGGATTCCCTCTACGGCGATAATGACGCCGACTATCTGGACGGCGGTGCGGGCGACGATGCGCTGAATGGCGGCAACGGTGACGACGTCCTCTTCGGCGGCATCGGCAACGACACGCTGGACGGCGGCGACGATGTCGACATGCTTCGCGGTGGCGCAGGCGACGATACGTATGTCGCCGATAATGTCGGCGATTCGATCACGGAGATTGCGGGTGAAGGCATCGATACCGTCAAAGCCGCCATTGATTATACGCTGACGGCGAATGTGGAAAACCTGACGCTGACCAGCGCCGACGATATCAGCGGCACGGGCAACGCGCTCGCCAACATCATCACCGGCGATGACGGGCACAACACGCTGAAGGGCATGGCCGGCAACGATATGCTGGACGGCGGCTTGAATTCGGACCTGCTCGAGGGCGGGATCGGCAACGACACCTATGTGGTGGACAATGCCGATGACACGATTGTGGAACTCAAGGACCAGGGCACGGACACGGTCAAGGCCCTGGTGAGCTACACGCTGTCGGACAATGTCGAAAAGCTGATCCTGACAGGTCCTTCCGATAGCGACGGCACGGGCAATGCCGGCGCCAACACGCTGACGGGCAATGACGGCAAGAACACGCTGAAAGGGATGGACGGCAACGATACGCTGGACGGCAAGGGTGGCCTCGACACGCTCGTCGGCGGCAAGGGCAACGATACCTATATCGTCGGCGACAGCGGTGACATCATCACGGAAGTTGCCGGCGAAGGCACGGACACGGTGAAAGCGTCGAAGAGCTATACGCTTTCGGCCAATGTCGAAAAACTGATCCTGACGGGCACGGCCAATCTGAACGGCACGGGCAGCGTCGACGCGAATACCCTGACGGGCAACACCGGCGCCAACACCCTGAAGGGCATGGACGGTAACGACGTGCTCGATGGCGGTGCGGGTGCGGACCGGATGGAGGGTGGCCTTGGCAACGACACGTTCGTCGTCGACAATGCCGGCGATAAGATCGTCGAACTCTCCGGCGAGGGTACGGACACGGTGAGGGCCTCGGTCAGCCATACGCTTGCGGCCAATGTCGAGAAGCTGGTGCTGACCGGCACGGGCAACCTCAACGGCACGGGCAACGAACTCGCCAATACGCTGACGGGCAATGCGGGCAAGAACATCCTGAAGGGTATGGCGGGCAACGACCTGCTGGACGGCGGCGCTGGCGCCGACCGTCTGGAAGGCGGCCTCGGCAAGGACACCTATGTGGTCGACAATGCCGGCGACAAGGTCGTCGAGCTTTCGGGCGAGGGCACCGACACGGTGAAGGCTTCGGTGAGCCACACGCTTGCCGCCAATGTCGAGAAGCTGGTGCTGACCGGCACGGGCAATCTCAACGGCACGGGCAACGAGCTTGCCAACACGCTGACGGGCAATGCCGGCGTCAACATCCTGAAGGGCATGGCGGGCAACGATACGCTCGTCGGCGGTGCGGGAGCCGACCAGCTCTATGGCGGTGCGGGCAAGGACATGTTCGTCTTCAACTCTGCCTCCGACTCGAAGACGACGGCGATGGACAAGATCTTCGACTTCTCGCATGCCGAGGGCGACCGGATCGACCTTCATGCCATCGACGCCAATGGCGTTTTGGCGGGCGACCAGGCGTTCAGCTTCATCGGCACGAGCGCCTTCCACAACAAGGTGGGCGAGCTGCGCTTCGAGCAGAAGTCGGGCGACACGCTCATCCATGGCGATATCAACGGCGACGGCAAGGCGGATTTCACCATCGCAGTCGATCCGCTCGTGACCTTCACCGCGAGCGACTTCCTGCTTTGAGCGCGTATTTCTCAGCAAAGGGGCGGCAACGCCCCTTTTTGTGCGATCAGTTCGGCACGAAGGTCTCGCAGCTGGCGTCGGCGAGGAAGCCGACGGCGGCGGGTTGGCGGCTGGCGGTGGGCACGAAGGTGCGCAGAACGGCGTAGCCTTCGGTGCCGCGCATTTCCACGAGGATCGACTGTTCCAGTTCCGGCGGCACGGCCTTGCGGATGCCGATGAGCTGGATGGGCGTGGCGATCAGCGTGTCGAGCGCGCCGGAGACGGATGTGCGATCGTTCATGCTGAACACCTCGTTGGAGGCATCGTCATAGACGGCGAGTGACCAGAAGGGCACCTCGCTATCGGCGAAAAGGCGGACCGGGCCGTTTTCGACGGAGAAAGTGCAGACGGCGGTCTTCATCGCCGGGTCGTCGTTGAGCGGTGCCAGCGTATCGCCGACGCTGGCGAGCGGGAAGAAGCGGTTGTTCTCGCCGAAGGTCTGGACGCGCGTATAGGCGTCGCGGCCGGTAAAGCTCGGCAGCGAGAGGATGATGACGATATGCAGCAGGGCCGCGCCGACAAGGCCGATGGCGATGGCATAGAGGACGCTACGCATCGGTGCAGTCCAGCCTTGATATGCCGGGCATGGCAAGGTCGATGACGCCGGAACTGCCGGCGGTCGGCGTGTCGAGCAGCGTCATGACGAGCAGGAACGGCGCCCTTCCTTCTGGCACCGCAAGCCAGTTGCCGGAGGTCGCCGTCGAGGCGATGCGGATCGAGAAGCTGCTGTCGGCATTGCGCAGCACCGACCAGGCGTTCACCCCATCCGGCAGGCCCGGGCGTGTGCCCAGCAGCGGATTGCCGTTGCGGTCGGCGGCGTGCAGCGTCCAGAGGCGGGCGGGCGGCGTGATGCCCTTGATCTCGTAACGGCAGTTTTCCGAAAGGCTGCGATTGTCGCTGTCGGTGGCGGCGGTGAAGGTCAGGCCCTCGGCGCCGCCGAGCAGAAGCTTGCCGTCACGGGCGCGGTGCGCCTTGGCATAGGGATCGGCGTCGATCGTCTGTGCGCTCGGGAAGGCGGTCCAGGGGCCGAGCGCGATGGCGCCGAAGCCGACGGTCGCCCTGAGCGCATAGATCGAGCTCAGGATGCCGAGCCCGAAGGCGACGGCGAGCGCGGTGGCGATGACGAGGGGGGTTCGGAACAAGGCAATCGACCGTTTGAATCAGCGAGAGCATTTCCAGCCGAAGCAAGTTTGCTTCGGCGTCGGACAATGCGGCAAAAACAGAATCCTAAAGCAATTCCACCAAAAGTGTGAAGCGGTTTTGCGTCCGGAATCGCATTGAAAAGAAGAGATAGAGCGGTTTTGCGATTCGGAGAAACGCGCAAACGCTCTATCGGTTACTCTGTCCGGTTGACCGGAGCCGCGTCAAGCGCGGCCACCCGGCCATCGGCCTTGAGCGGCTTGGCCTCGTTCAACTGGCGGGCAACATCCTTCAGGAGTTTGGTGACATCGGTGGAGAGCGAACGGGGACGCACCAGCGCGGGCAGGGGATTGGCCTCGTCCGTCGTCGTCGCCGCGACCTCCGTCGCCTTGGTGCCGTCGGGCAGCGGGTTCTCGATGCCGGGAATGGGACGAAGCTCGATGCCCTGATGGGCATAGTCCATCAGACGCTTGAAGGTCATGGCGGGCAGCGAGCCGCCGGTCATGTTGTTGGTCGAGGTATAGTCGTCGTTGCCGAACCAGACGGCGGCCGTGTAATTGCCGGTGAAGCCGACGTACCAGGCGTCGCGGTAGGCTTGGGTCGTGCCCGTCTTGCCGCCCGAGACGATGCCGCGGTCGAGCGCGCCACGGCGTGCCGTGCCGTTGACCGGGATGGTCACAAAGATGCGGTTCATCGATGAATCCGCCTCTTCCGACAGGATGCGCTTGGCCGGCGGTTCGTCGCGCGAAAAATCGTAGAGGATATCGCCGTCGTAATTGAGGATCTGGCTGATGCCGTGGCGGCGCGACTGCACGCCGCCGGCCGGGAAGACGGCATAGGCGGTGGCCTGATCCATGACAGTGACTTCCGATGTGCCGAGCGGCATGGTTTTGTCGGTGCGGATGGGCGTCTCAACGCCCATCTCCTTGGCGAGCTGCGCGATGCGCTTGGTGCCGAGCTTTTCCTTGGCAAGCCGCACCGGCACCGAGTTGATCGATTTCGCCATCGCCGTCATCAGCGTCATGCGGCCGGCGAAGCTGCGGCCGTAATTTTGCGGCGACCAGCCGCCCCAGCTGATCGGGGCATCGACGATGGTCGTCTCGGGCGTCATGCCGGATTCCATGGCGGCCGCATAGGTATAGGCCTTGAAGGACGAGCCTGGTTGGCGCAGCGCCCGGGTGGCGCGGTTGAACTGGCTCTCGCCGTAATCGCGCCCGCCGACCATGGCGCGCACGGCGCCGCCGTTCTCGATCATCACAAGCGCGCCCTGCTTGACCCGGTAGCTCTCGCCATACTGGCGCAGGCCGCTTTCCACCGACTCCTCGGCGGCGGCCTGCAGGCCCATGTCGATGGTGGTGCGCACGACGAGGGAATGCTGGGCGAAGGGTTTTGCGATGCGCTGCACCTCGTCGAAGGCCCAGTCGAGGAAGAAATCGGGTGCGGCCTTCTCGTTGCGGTCGATGACGCTCGCGGGATTGCGCCGTGCGGCGATCACCTGGCCCTCGGTCATCAGCCCGCCCTGCACGAGATTGGTCAGCACTTCGTTGGCGCGGGCGCGCGCGGCGGGCAGGTTGACGTGGGGCGCATAGCGGGCCGGGGCCTTGAACAGGCCGGCGAGCATGGCGGATTCGGCCAGATTCACATCCGTGACGTTCTTGCCGAAATAGAACTGCGCCGCCGCAGCCGCGCCGAAGGTGCCGCCGCCCATATAGGCGCGGTCGAGATAGAGGCGCAGGATTTCCTTCTTGGAGAGGTTCGCCTCGAGCCAGAGCGCGAGGAAGGCTTCCTTGATCTTGCGCTCGAAGGTCCGCTCGTTGGAGAGGAAGAGGTTCTTGGCCAGCTGCTGGGTGAGCGTGGAGCCGCCCTGCACGACGCCACCGGCGCGCGCATTCTCGTTCATGGCGCGGGCAAGCCCGAGGAAATCGATGCCGAAATGGCTGAAGAAGCGGCGGTCCTCTGTGGCGAGCACCGCCTTGATCAGGTGATCGGGCAGCTCGTCGATCGGCACGGAATCCTCGTGGATGATGCCGCGGTGGCCGATCTCGTTACCGTAGCGGTCGAGGAAGGTGACGGCGAAGTCGCTCTGCGCGCGCCAGTCGCCCTTGGTCTCCTCGAAGGCGGGCAGAGCCAGCGCGAGCAGCAGGACGAAGCCGGCGGTGCCGAGATTCATGCCTTCGCCGACGATCTCGAAGACAGCCTTCTTCCAGCCCTTTACCTGGAAGCGGCGGAAGAAGATGGTGATCTCCTCCCAGATTTCGGCCGCGCGAAAACCGGCATTCCAGACCGTGGAATCGATCCAGGAATCGAGGCGCAGGAAAATGTGCCGCTTGCGGCGGCGCGGTTTTTGCGGCTTGGGGCTTTCGTCTTCCACGCTCAATAACCTTATCTAGGGACAGGCCGCAGCCTGCCCGCGTCCGGTTAACGTCTTCTGATCCTGTCCTATTCAGGGACGATAGCAGTCTTTTGAAGGCAGCAGAACGGATTTTGCCGGGTACGGTTACCGGGGGTGAGGGTTGACCTTTCACGGCAAGAGGTTCAGGGGTCTCGCATGACGACAAACACCTTGCAGGACCCCGCCGACCTTCCTTTCTGGAAGACGAAGACGATCGCCGAGATGACGGATGGCGAATGGGAAAGCCTGTGTGACGGCTGCGGGCTCTGTTGTCTCAACAAGCTGGAAGACTGGGATACCGGCGAGATCGCCTGGACCTCCATCCGCTGCGTGCTGCTCGACGGCGAGAGCTGTCGCTGCAAGGACTACGAGAACCGGCAGGCCACGGTGCCCGACTGTATCCGCCTGACGGTGGAAAGCGTGGAAAAGATCTCCTGGCTGCCGCCGACCTGCGGCTATCGCCTCATCCGCGACGGGCATGACCTCTACTGGTGGCATCCGCTGGTCTCGGGCGACCCCGACACGGTGCATCAGGCCGGCATTTCGGCGCGCGGGCGCACGATCAGCGAAGAGGGCATCGATATCGAGGATTACGAGGACTATCTCGTGACCTGGCCGATGGAAGTGGGCGGAGAGAAGTAGCTCAGTTCATCGTCGCGGTGACCAGGGCCTTCGGTGCGACATTGCGCCAGGCGGTGCCGATGAGATCGCGCACCCGCTCGTCGTCGGCGCTGTCGAAATAAAGCGATGTCCAGCCCTTGGCACCCCAGCCGCCCGGCACGGGCGCGCATAGCCCCGGATCGGTTTCCACAACCATGGCCTGCTGGCCGGGCGTCAGCTTCAGCACCGCGCGGCCGGCCTGCGGCAGGGACATGAAAATCTTCTCGCCCACCCGGAAGTCGCGCTTCCCGAAATGGGCACTTTCCCGCGTCCCCGGCATGCCGAGCGCGATCGCGATGAGATCGTCCGAGGTCATGGCGAAAGAGTAGCACTCTTCGCGGCTCCGCAAAAGATTTTGCTAAATAGGAAAATAGTCCTTGACGGTGTGACGGTCGTTTGCTAGGATTAAGGCACAGTCGGAAAGGTGCGGGCGGCGAGATCGCCTGATTTTCCAGGCGACCCTTCGGATCGGTGGTTTCTGCCGGGTTCGGATTTTTTGGGAATATATTGACAGGCGCCGGGTTCTTTGAACCGGGCGCCTTTTTGTTTGGGGTTTGCGATGGACGCGGCGATCGATCTTCAGCTATTCGGCCTCTCGCCGGAGCCGGCGGTGTATGACGGGCTTGGCGGGCGGCGGGTGGATTTCGCGGGCGCGGCGGCGCTGGTGCTCGATACCAAGGCGGATGGGCCGCTCGATCCCTTTCTCGACATGCAGGCGATGCTTCTGGAGATGACGAAGGAGCTGCGCGAGCGGTTCCAGCGCTTCCAGAGCCAGAAGGTTCTGGCCGAGCAGGATGCTGCCGGTGCCGAAGACGAGGCCTCGCGAAAGCTCGCGCAGAGCGACGCCAAGGCGGCCATCGAGGCGGTGTCGCTGATCGTGCGCACGCTGGAAAAGATCGACAGCCTGCAACGCACGCTGATTTCGGAACGCTCAGAGGTGGAAGCCGCCCGTGGCGAGCCGGAAGACGAGGCGGCGCTGGTGGCGAAATTCGACCAGCTGGTCGAGACGCGCGTGAAGGAACGGTTGGATGCGGCGAGGGAAGGCTGGCGGCGAGAAGCCGGGATTGGCGGGGATGCTGCCGCGCGAATGGAAAACGGACCGTAGGGCGCGGCGGGCCTGCGCGGCGGTCGGCAAGACATTCGACAAGCAGATGCACGGGATGGCCGCAGGTTTCAGGATGATCAAGCAGGCCCGAGGGCACGAATTGCTGCGGATCGCGGATGAGTTGGCCGCGCAGATTGAGAACGGCAAGGCGGATGGGGGGCGGGGTGGTGCGAAGACCCCTCCCCAACCCCTCCCCACAGGGGGAAGGGGCTTAACCTTTGGCACTGTTGGAGAGGGAACACAGGCGACGGGTGTCCCTCAACCTATCTCCCCCTTTGTGGGGGAGATCGGCAAGAGGCTTGGGCCTTCTGCCAACGGCCTGGCGGGTGGCCTCAAGTCCGCGGATGTGAGACCTCGCCATCGTCGGCAATTGAACCGCTGGCATTTCACCGGCCGGCTCGCGCAGATGCCGCCGCCCGGTGATTGGCGGGTGTGGCTGCTGATGGGCGGGCGCGGCTCGGGCAAGACGCGGGCGGGAGCGGAATGGGTGCAGGCGCTCGCGCTTTCCGCACCGGATCTGCGCATCGCGCTGGTGGCGGAAACGCTGGGCGACGGGCGCGAGGTGATGATCGACGGCGTCTCGGGCATCTGCCGGATCGCCGGGCGCGCCCGGCCGGAATTCGAAGCCTCGCGCCGGCGGTTGGTCTGGCCGAACGGCTCGATTGCCCAGATTTTTTCCTCCGAGGATCCGGAGAGTTTGCGCGGGCCGCAGTTTCATTTCGCCTGGTGCGACGAAATCGGCAAATGGAAACATGCGCAGGAGACCTGGGACATGCTGCAATTCGGCCTGCGTCTCGGGGCGATGCCCCGCGTGCTGGTGACGACGACGCCGCGGCCGGTGCCGCTGCTTCGGGCGCTGGCGGCCGATCCCAGGACGGCGGTGCGGTGCATCCGAACCGATGACAATGCGCAAAACCTCTCGCCCGGCTTCATCGCCGCCATGGCCGACCGCTATGGCGGCACGCGGCTCGGGCGGCAGGAGCTCGACGGCGAGCTGATCGCCGACCGCGAGGATGCGCTGTGGAGCCGGGCGCGGCTGGAGGCGATCCGCGTGCGCCATGCCGGGCCGCTGTCGCGAATCGTTGTGGCGGTCGATCCGCCGGCAACGGCGTCGGCGGCTTCGGTCTGCGGCATCGTGGTGGCGGGGCTGGATGGTACTGGATGCGCGGTGGTGCTGGCAGACTGTTCCGTGACGGGCGCGAGCCCGGCCGGCTGGGCGGGTGCGGTGGTGCGCGCCTTCCGGCGGTTCGATGCGGACCGGGTGGTGGCGGAAATCAACCAGGGCGGCGACATGGTGACGGCCATGCTGAAGAGCGTGGAAGCCGACCTGCCGGTCAGCACGGTGCGGGCGACGCGCGGCAAGTTTCTGCGCGCCGAGCCGGTGGCGGCGCTCTACGAACAGGGGCGCGTGGCGCATGCCGGCGCCTTTGCCGAGCTGGAAGACCAGATGTGCGATTTCGGCCCGGACGGGCTTTCCGCGGGCCGCTCGCCGGACCGGCTCGACGCGCTGGTCTGGGCGCTGACGGCGTTGGTGCTCGACCGGCAGGGTGAACCGAGGGTGCGGGGGATTTGACGATGGCAATCGATCGCAAGGTCTTTTTCGATGGCGTGCGCGGCGCGCTTTATGGCGGGCGCTTGGCGGAAACGCAGGTCGCCGGGCTGACGGCCTTGCTCGACCGCTTCGAGGCGGGCAGCGAGACAAAAGACCGGCGCTTCCTCGCCTATATGCTGGCGACGGCGCATCACGAGACCGGCGGGCGTCTGCAGCCGGTGCGCGAAACCTTTGCCGCAACGGACGAGGTCGCGATCGGCCGGCTCGACCGGGCGTTTGCGACCGGGAAACTGCCGCAGGTTTCCGAACCCTATTGGCGGCGCGATGCGGCAGGACACAGCTGGCTCGGGCGCGGGCTGGTGCAGATCACGCATCGGCGCAATTACGACCGGCTTTCGGCGCTGACGGGCATCGACCTCGTCGCGCGGCCGGAGCGGGCGATGGAGATGGCGGTTTCGGTGGAGATCCTCTTCGTCGGCATGCTGCGCGGGGCCTTCACGGGGCGGCGGCTGGCGGATCATTTTTCGGCGGGCCGGGCGGATTGGGTGGGCGCGCGGCGTATCATCAATGGGCCGGATAGGGCCGAGCGCGTGGCGGGGTACGGGCGGGCGTTTTTCGCGGCGCTGGGCGGGTAGCGCGGTGGACGTGGTGTGGATCCTCGGCTCAAGGCCGAGGATGACGAAAGAAGAGACGTCCGCGCATCACTGCGACGTCTCCTGTGCCGATCTGCTCAAGAAGCCGGAAGGCCAAGCTTCCCCACTGTCATCCTCGGCCTTGAGCCGAGGATCCACGCCACGGGTGCTGCGCCCACGGTGTTTTTCACATCCGACAAACCGAGGACATCATGAAACTCCCATCTTTCCTCTCCCGGCGGCGTCCAGTGCCTGCGGAAACCAAGGCGTCGGGCTTTTTCGCGCTGACGGCCGAGGGCCGGGCGCACTGGTCGAGCCGTTCCTATGCCTCCCTGTCGCGCGAGGGCTTCATGAAGAACCCGGTGGCGCACCGGGCGGTGCGCATGATCGCGGAGGCGGCCGCTTCCGTGCCCTGGCTTGCCTATGACGGTGAGGCGGAGCGGCCGGACGCGACTGCGCTCGCGCTGCTGCGGCGGCCGAACGGGCGCATGGCGGGCACGGATTTCTTCGAGATGCTCTATGGGCATCTGCTGCTTTCCGGGAATGCCTTCGTCGAGGGCGTGCAGGTGGGAGAGGAGTTGCGCGAGCTGCATCTCCTGAGACCCGACCGGGTGCGCATCGTCGAGGGGCGGGACGGCTGGCCGGAGGCTTATGAATACCGCACGGGCAACCACGTCCGCCGGCATGCTGCGGGCGAAGGGCAGGCGATCCTGCATCTCAGGCTGTTTCATCCGCTCGACGACCAGCTGGGGTTCGCGCCGCTCGAGGCGGCCTCGATGGCGCTCGATCTCTCCAATGCGGCAGCGATCTGGAACAAGGCGCTGCTCGACAATTCGGCGCGGCCGTCAGGCGCGCTCGTCTATCAGCCGAAGGAGGGCGGCAACCTGACGCCCGACCAATACGACCGGCTGAAAAGCGAGCTGGAGGAGGGCTATTCCGGCCCGGCGCGGGCGGGCCGGCCGATGCTGCTGGAAGGCGGGCTCGACTGGAAGGCGATGGGGCTTTCGCCGCGCGAGATGGATTTCGTCGAGGCGAAGAACGGTGCAGCGCGTGACATCGCGCTTGCCTTCGGCGTGCCACCCATGCTGATCGGCATTCCCGGCGATGCGACCTATGCCAATTATCAGGAGGCCAATCGTGCCTTCTGGCGGTTGACCGTTCTGCCGCTGGTGAGCCGCACGGCGGCGGCCTTCGCGGGATGGCTCGATGAGGACAGCGACAGCGCGCTGCGGCTGGTGCCGGATCTCGACCAGGTGAGCGGGCTTGCAGCGGAGCGCTCGGAGCTCTGGGCGCGGGTGGGGGCGGCGACGTTCCTCAGCGAGGACGAGAAGCGCAGCGCCGTCGGATACTGACTTACAGTGCACAAGGGGCGCAGTCCGAGCCGAAGCGACAACGGACTGCTGGCCGCCATCATGGCGGTTGTAGGAAACTATTTTTGCACCTGAGGGCACGTCAACCGGCTAGTTTTGGGGGTGGGCGCGTGTGGTACCGCCAGCTGGACGCCCTTTGTCGAAAAGCGGCTGGAAAACAATGGGTTGTCCATTCAGCTTGAATCATTCCGGTCATAAGCGGAATCGCCTTTTGAAGGCGTTGAATCTCTTTGCGAGCCATCGGGCGTAAAGAATTCAAAAGACTCAAGGAATGGCGAGGTCTGACTCGGGGTGAAACAGGGCCTGTGCCGCCGCCTGTGGCCTGTATGTCTCGATTTCCATAATAAACGGAAAGGCTTAACAATGGCTGACTTCGGAAACGACGGCGGGCTTTGGACGGCCCGGCTGGTCGGCGCGTCGGCGGGCGCTGCCGTGTCTCTCATCTATCTTCTGCCGAAAAGCCGCCGCGAGGCGGGATGCCGGTTCTTGACCGGGCTTGCCTGCGGTCTTGTCTTCGGCGGGCCGGCGGGGCTTTGGATCGCGGTCCGGTTCGGCATTGCCGGCTATCTCGGGCCGGCGGAAATGCTGCTGACGGGATCGGCGGCCGCAAGCCTTTCCGCCTGGTGGGGGCTCGGCGTGCTGGCGCGCATGGCCGAGCGGATGCGGCAGTAGCAGCCGCGCCACAAGCAAGTCGCGAAGGAGGGGCGGCGCCGGCTGGCGCCGTCCATCCGTTCGCCCAATCCAGACATCGGAGATATCTATGACAACCACCGACCTGCCGGTCTGGCGGACGAAAAAGTATGCCGATCTGACGCTTGCGGGCGTCTCCGGCGACGGCGTGTTTTCCGGCTATGCCAGCCTCTTCGGCGAGGTGGACCTCGGCAAGGATGCGATCGCGCCCGGCGCTTTCGGGCGCTCGCTGGAAAAACGCGGACCCGCAGGCGTGCGCATGCTCTTCCAGCACGATCCGGCCGAGCCCATCGGGCGCTGGCGCACCATCCGCGAGGATGCGCGCGGGCTCTATGTCGAGGGCGTGCTGTCGCCCGGTGTGGCACGGGCTCGCGAGGTGCTGAACCTCATGAAATCGGGCGCGCTCGACGGGCTCTCTATCGGCTTCCAGACGGTGCGCTCGCGCACCGACCGGGTGAGCGGCGTGCGCCGCATCCTCGAAGCCGATCTCTGGGAAATCTCGATCGTCACCTTTCCGATGCTGCCTTCGGCGCGGGTGTCGAACGTGAAGAATGCGCGGTGGTTCCGCGACAAGGAAACGGAGCTCGTGCGCACCATGCGCCGGGCGGCCCGGATGATGATGAAACGCTAACGGAGACGACACGCATGACGGATACCAGCAAAACCGCGCCGGAAATCAAGGCCGTGCCGGAAACGATGACCGCCGCTTTCGACGACTTCATGCAGGCCTTCGAGGCCTTCAAGGAGACCAACGATATCAGGCTCGGCGAGATCGAGCAGAAACTGACCGCCGACGTGGTGACGCGCGAGAAGGTCGACCGCATCAACCGCGCCATGGACGACCACAAGCGTGTGCTTGACCAGCTGGCGTTGAAGAAGGCGCGCCCGGCGCTCGGCGGCAGCGGGGCGGTCAATCTGGAGGCGGCCGAGCACAAGGCGGCCTTTTCCGCCTATATGCGCCGCGGCGACGAAAGCGCGCTGCGGGCGCTGGAAGAGAAGGCGATGTCCGTCGGCTCGGCCGCCGATGGCGGCTACCTCGTGCCGCCGGAAACGGATACCGATATCGGCCGTCGGCTTTCCACGGTCTCGCCGATCCGGGCACTTGCGACGGTGCGGCAGGTTTCGGGCACGGTGCTTAAGAAGCCCTTTACGACCTCGGGCATGGCCGCCGGCTGGGTGGCGGAGACGGCATCGCGGCCGCAGACCAGCAATGCGCAGCTCGCCGAACTCTCCTTCCCGACCATGGAACTCTACGCCATGCCGGCGGCGACCTCGGCGCTGCTCGACGATGCGGCGGTGGATGTCGAAAGCTGGATCGCTTCGGAAGTCGACATCGTCTTCGCCGAGCAGGAGGGCACGGCCTTCATTACCGGCGACGGCACCAACAAGCCGAAGGGCTGCCTCTCCTATACCACCGTCGCCGATGCCGGTTGGACCTGGGGCAATATCGGCTACATCGCCTCGGGTGCGGCGGGCGCGTTCAAGGCGAGCAACCCCTCCGACACGCTGCTCGACACGATCTATGCGCTGAAGGCGGGCTATCGCCAGAACGCCAATTTCGTCATGAACCGCAAGACGCAGGCGCAGATCCGCAAGTTCAAGGATGCCGACGGCAACTATCTCTGGCGTCCGCCGGCAACGGCCGGCCAGGCGGCCTCGCTGCTGGGCTTCGGCATCGCGGAAGCCGAGGACATGCCGGATATCGCCGCCGACAGCTTCTCCGTCGCCTTCGGCGACTTCCGTGCCGGCTATCTCGTGGTCGACCGCACGGGCGTGCGCGTGCTGCGCGATCCCTATTCCGCCAAGCCCTATGTGCTGTTCTACACGACCAAGCGCGTCGGCGGCGGGGTGCAGAATTTCGAGGCGATCAAGCTGGTGAAGTTCGCGGTGAGCTGAGCTTTCCGCGATTCTTTCTCCTGCAACGGCAGCTTTCCCTGACGCCGGTGCCGCGGGCGCGGTTTTCCTCCCGGCCGCGCCCGCATCCTCCTCCCATCGGACAGGATCCCATGACCATTACCGAACTTTTGCCGCCCGACGTCGAGCCGGTCACGCTTGCGGAGGTGAAGGCGCATCTGCGCCTGGAGACGACCGAGGAGGACACGCTGCTGACGGCGCTGATCCACACGGCGCGCCTCCATCTCGAAAGCCAGACGGGGCTTTGCCTGATTTCCCGGCTGCTGCGCCTCTATCTCGACGACTGGCCGGAGGGGCGGGTGATTCAGATTGCCAGGGGGCCGGTGCAAACTATTGAGATCGTGACGGTTTACGATTCATCCGGCGCGCCGGTCGAACTCGATACGGCAGGCTATGTGCTGGACGGCGCGGCACGGCCGGCGCGGCTGGTTCTGCCGGAACGGCGGGCGACCGAGCGGGCGCTGAACGGCATCGAGATCGATTTTACCGCCGGCTTCGGCGAGAGCGGCGCGGATGTGCCGGACACGCTGAAACGGGCGCTCACGCTGCATGTCGCGGCGATGTTCGAGCTGCGCGGCGTGCTCTCGCTCGACGATCAGCCGGGCGCGGTGCCACAGGGCTACGAGCGGCTAATCGCGCCGCATTGCCAGCGGAGGCTGTGATGGCACGCGAGAGAACGATCGATCCCGGCGCGTTTTCGACCCGGCTCGTGCTGGAGCGGCCCGTCGAGGCGCCGGACGGGCAGGGTGGCGTCACGCAGAGCTTTTCGGCGCTGGCAACGCTCTGGGCGCGTATCGAGCCGGTCTCGGCGCGCGCGGAGGAGGCGGCCGGCACCCTGCCGGTGACGGTGACGCACCGCATCTGGCTGCGGCGGCGGACCGATCTGTCCGGCGGCATGCGGCTGCGCAAGGGCGTGCGCCTCTTTTCCATCCATAGTTTCCGCGATCCGGACGAGACCGGGCGCTATACGCTTTGCGACTGCGGGGAGATCAAGCCATGAGTGCGGCATCGGCTCTGCAGAAGGCGATCTTCGCGCGTCTCTCGGGCGACGTGGCGCTGACGGCGCTGATCGGCGGCAATGCGATCACCGACCGGCGGCTGACGACGCCAACCGCGCCGCTCATCGTGATCGCGGGCATCGACAGCGCGGACCATTCGACGGCGACGGAGCCGGGCGAGGAACACGTCGTCACGCTGGAGGTCTGGTCCGAGGCGGCCGGGAACCGGCAGGGCCAGACGATTGCCGCTGCCGTGCGCGCCGCGCTGCATGACGCGGCACTCAGTCTCGCAGGACATCGCCTTGTGCTGCTTTTCCATCGCGAGACGCGCCTGACCCGAGACGACCGCTTCCACCGCGCCGAAATGCAGTTTCGCGCGGTGACAGAACCGGAAACCTGAACATTTTCAAGGAAGGAACCTGATCATGGTGGCACAGAAGGGGCGCGATCTCCTGCTGAAGATCGAGAACGGGGCGGGCTTTGCGACCGCCGCCGGCCTTCGCTCGAAGCGGCTGGCTTTCAACGCGCAGATCGTCGACGTGACGGACGCGGATTCGGCGGGGCGCTGGCGCGAATTGCTCGGCGGCGCAGGCGTGCAGCGCGCGGCCGTCAGCGGCAGCGGCATCTTCAAGGATCAGGCATCGGACGCGCTGGTGCGCTCGGTGTTCTTCAACGGCACGATCTGCGACTGGCAGATCGTCATTCCGGATTTCGGCACGGTTTCCGGCCCGTTCCAGGTGGCGGCATTGGAATATTCCGGCGCGCATGACGGGGAAATCCTGTTCGAGATTGCGCTGGAATCGGCCGGCGCCCTGACCTTCGGGGCGCTGTGATGGGTGCGCGGGCAAACCGGAGGCGCGGCGAGATCGAGGCCTTTCTCGACGGCGAGCGGCGCGTGCTGTGCCTGACGCTGGGCGCGCTTGCCGAACTGGAGACGGCCTTTGCCGTCGACAGCATGGCGGGGCTCGCCGAGCGCTTCTCCTCCGGCCGGCTGAAGGCGGAGGACCTCATCCGCATCATCGGCGCGGGGCTGCGCGGCGCGGGCAATCTGTTCAGCGACGAGGATGTGGCGGGCATGGCCGTGGCCGAGGGGCTGGCGGGCTTTGCGCGCATCACGGCTGAACTGCTTCAGGCGACATTCGAGGCGGAGGGCGCGGCGGCAAACCCTCCGGTGCCGCATTCGACCTGAGCGCCGAGGCCACTGCTTTCCCCTGGGAGGCGGTGCTTCATGCCGGGCTTTGCCGGATGCGGCTTCCCGCGAAAGACTTTTGGGCCATGACACCGCGCGAACTGGCCCATGTGTTTGGCCTGCTGCGGCCGCTGCCGGCCGCCACGCGGCGCGAAGACCTGACGGCGCTGATGCAGGCTTTTCCCGACGAGAAGGAGTGAACCATGGCGCAAGCGGACAACCGGTCGCTTGATACCACGAAACAGACCGCCGAGCAGCTTTCAACGATCTTCGACGACCTGGAGGCGCGTTCGCGCTCCTTCGGCTCGGCGCTGACGGGCGCATTGAGAGGTGCGGTCGTCGACGGCAAGGGGCTGGAGGGCGTGCTGACCGGCCTTGCCCGACGGATGAGCGATATCGCGCTTTCAGCGGGACTGAAGCCGCTCGAGGGTGTCCTGTCGTCCGGCGTTTCGGCGTTGCTCGGCCGTGTGACGCCCTTTGCCAAGGGTGGTGTCGTGTCGGCGCCGACCTATTTCGGCGGCGGCAGCGGCGGCGGGCTGGGCCTGATGGGCGAGGCGGGAGCGGAGGCGATCCTGCCTTTGAAACGCGGGCCGGACGGCGCGCTTGGCCTGGCCACAGAAGGGGGGGCGGGCGCGGGCGCACGCATCGTCTTCAACGTGACGGCGCAGGATGCGGCGAGCTTCCGCAAATCCGAGGGGCAGATCGCGGCCATGCTGACACGCGCCGTGGGGCGCGGACAGCGCAGTCTGTGACGCCTCGCTTCATTGTGGGAGACTGAGATGGCAGGATTTCATGAGGTGCGGTTTCCGCTGCGGGTCGCGCTCGGCACCAGCGGCGGGCCGGTGCGGCGCACGGATATCGTCAGCCTGTCCAATGGGCGGGAAAACCGTAACCGGCGCTGGCAGGATGCCCGGCGGCGCTACGATGCGGGATCGGGCGTGCGCTCGATCGATGATCTCTATGCCGTGCTCGCCTTCTTCGAGGCGCGGGCGGGGCAGTTTTACGGGTTCCGGTTCCGCGACCCCGTCGATCACCGGTCCGGTGTGCCGGGGGCCTCCCCGGCGGCGGATGATCAGCAGATCGGCACGGGGGATGGCGTAACGGCGGCGTTCCAGCTGGTCAAGCGCTATGCGGATGCGGGTGGCGCGACGGTGCGGGTAATCGAAAAGCCGGTAGCGGGTTCGTTGGTGGTTTCGGTGGCGGGAAGTGCGGTGCCGGCGGCCGACTACACGGTGGATACGGCGACGGGGATCGTGACCTTCAAGCCGGGCAAGGTTCCGGCGTCGGGTGCCATTCGCGCGGGGTTCGAATTCGACGTACCGGTGCGCTTCGATACCGACCGCATCGATATCGATCTGGCGCAGTTCAATGCCGGGCGCATTCCCTCCATTCCGCTTGTGGAGATCAAGCCATGAGGACGATCCAGGCGGGGCTTCAGGCCCATCTCGACGGCGAGGTGACGACGCTCTGCCATGCCTGGCGCGTGACACGGCGCGACGGCGTGGTGCTGGGCTTTACCGACCATGACCATAATCTTTCCTTCGACGGTACGGACTATCTGGCAGCGAGCGGCTTCGAGGCGAGCGAGGCGGAGGACGGCAACGGGCTTGCCGCCGAGAGCGGCGAGTTATCCGGCGGCTTTTCCGCCGAGGCGATCCGCGAGGCAGACCTTGCGGCCGGGCGGTATGACGGGGCGAAGGTCGAGGTTTTCACGGTCAACTGGCAGGATACGTCCGAACGCCTGCTGTTGCGCACGGCGGAGCTGGGCGAGGTCAGGCGCGAGGGCGGGCTGTTCCGCGCCGAATTGCGGCGGCTGACGCATGGGCTCGACCAGGTGCGCGGGCGTATCTACGGGCACCGCTGCGATGCGGTTTTCGGGGATAGCAGCTGCGGTATCGATGCCTCGGCGCCGGCCTATCGGGCCACGGCGACGGTGCTGGCCGTGCTCGACGAGATGCGGGTGAAGGTCGGCGGCCTCTCGGGATTTGCCGAACGGTTCTTTCGCTACGGTGTGCTGACGGTGGCAAGCGGGGCTGCGGTGGGGCTTTCGGCCGATATCGAGGACCACCGCAAGGCGGATGGGGCGGACGAACTTGTGCTCTGGTTGCCGGCGCCGGCGGGGCTTGCCGCAGGCGATGCGCTGCAGGTGACGGCAGGCTGCGACAAACGCTTTTCGACCTGCAAGGCGAAGTTTGCCAACGAGCTGAATTTCCGCGGCTTTCCGCACATGCCGGGCAGCGATTTCACCTATGGCTATGCCGATGGCGACACCGTGCATGACGGGAGGCCACTCTATGAATGAGACGGCAATGGGCGAGCGGGTCGTTGCCGTCGCGCGCGGGTTCATCGGCACACCCTATCGGCATCAGGGGGCAGTGAAGGGCGTGGGGTGCGATTGTCTCGGGCTGATCCGCGGGGTCTGGCAGGAGCTTTACGGCGCCGAACCGGAGGTGCCGGCACCCTATGCGCCCGACTGGGCGGAGCGGGCGGGTGAGGAGCGACTGCTTCTGGCGGCCGCGCGGCATTGCGGACCGGCTTTGCCTGTCGCGGCGCTTCGGCCGGGGGATCTGCTGGTCTTTCGCTGGCGCACGGGCGTGGCGGCGAAACATGCCGGTATCGCGGCGCCGGAAAACCGATTCATCCATGCCTATGAGCAGGCGGCTGTGATCGAATCGCCCCTCGTGCCCTGCTGGCGCCGGCGCATTGCCGGCGTTTTTCGTTTCCCGGAGATGGTCTGACCCATGGCGACACTTCTTTTCCAGGCGGCCGGTGCGGCGCTCGGCAGCGTGTTCGGGCCGTTCGGCGCGATTCTCGGGCGCGCGGCGGGGGCGCTTGCCGGCTCGGTGGTCGATCGCTCGCTGCTGAACGGTGCCAGCAAGATTTCCGGTGCGCGGCTTGGCGACGGACGCATTCCGGGGGCGGATGAGGGCACGGCGATGAGCCGCGTCTATGGCACGGCGCGGCTCGGGGGCACGCTGATCTGGGCGACGCGGTTCGAGGAGGAAGTGTCCGTCGAGCGCGCGGGCGGCAAGGCGAGCGGGCCGCGTGTCGAGACGTTTCGCTACTTCGCGAATTTCGCGGTGGGCGTCTGCGAGGGACCGATTGCCGGCATCCGGCGTGTGTGGGCGGACGGGCGCGAGCTCGACCTGACCGGGGTGGCGATGCGGCTGCACCGGGGCACCTCGACGCAGATGCCCGATCCGCTGATCGAGGCAAAGCAGGGGGCGGGCAACACGCCGGCCTATCGAGGGCTCGCCTATGTCGTTTTCGAGCGGCTCCCGCTCGATACGTTCGGCAACCGCATTCCCGTACTGCAATTCGAGGTGCTGAAGCCGGTCGGGTCGCTTGAGGAAAAGGTCCGGGCGGTGACGATCATTCCCGGCTCCAGCGAGCACGGTTACGATCCGCGGCTGGTGACGGAGAAGCTCGGCAAGGGCAAGGGGCGCAACATCAACCGCAACACGCTCGTCGCGGCGACCGACTGGGAGGCGTCGATCGACGAGCTCTTGGCGCTTTGCCCTAACCTCGAGCGTGTCGGGCTGGTCGTCGCGTGGTTCGGCACGGATCTGCGGGCGGGACATTGCCGCATCGTGCCGGGTGTCGAGGTTTCGGCGCGCACGGATGAAAGCCGGCCGTGGAAGGTTTGCGGCATCGGGCGCGGCGCGGCACGTGTGATGAGCCAGAGCGGTGGTGGGCCGGCCTATGGGGGCACGCCTTCGGATGCCAGCGTGGTCGCCGCGATCAAGGACCTGAAGGCGCGCGGGATCGAGGTCTATCTCTATCCCTTCGTCCTGATGGATGTGCCGGCGGGCAACAGCCTGCCCGATCCCTATGGCGGCGCGGCGCAGGCACCCTATCCCTGGCGCGGGCGCATCACCTGTCATCCGCAATCGGCCAATGGCACGGCGGCGGCGGGCAGCCAGGTCGCGGCCTTTGTGGGGAGCGCGGCGGCAGGCGATTTTACGGTTTCGGGCGAGGCGGTTACGGGGCCGGCGAGCGATGAAGGCTTTCGTCGGCTGATCCTGCACTACGCGCATCTGGCGGAAGCGGCTGGCGGCGTTGATGGCTTCCTGATCGGTTCGGAGATGCGCGGGATGACCTGGCTGCGCGACGGGACGGGCGGATTTCCTTTTGTCTCGGCGCTCTGTGACCTCGCGGCGGATGTTCGCGCCGTGCTGCGGCCGGCGACGAAGATCACCTATGCGGCGGATTGGAGCGAGTATTTCGGGTTCCAGCCGGAGGGAAGCGGGGAAGTGCGCTACCATCTCGATCCGCTCTGGGCCTCCCCAGCAATCGATGCCGTGGGGATCGACAACTATATGCCGCTTTCCGACTGGCAGGATGGCGATGTGCTCTCGGGCAATCCGGATGCCTTTCGTCATGGTGAGGACACCGCAGCGATGCGGGGGCAGATCGCGGCGGGCGAGGGGTTCGACTGGTACTATGCGGGGGATGCGGCGCGACGGGGGCGGGTGCGTTCGCCGATCACCGACGGGGCGGCGGGCAAGCCGTGGGTGTTCCGTTACAAGGACATCGAGAGCTGGTGGACGAATTTTCATCGCGAGCGCGGGCCCGGCGGGGCCGAGCTTGCCGGTCATACGGCCTGGGTGCCGCGGTCGAAGCCGATCTGGTTTACGGAACTCGGGTGCCCGGTGGTCGACAAGGGGCCGAACCAGCCGAATGTCTTCGTCGATCCGAAAAGTGCGGAGAACGCCTTGCCCTATTTTTCCGGCGGGGCGCGCAGCGATGCGGTGCAGCGGCGGTTTCTCGATGCGCATCATGGCTGGTGGCAGGGCAGTGGGCCGGAGGCGGGCATGGTCGATCCCGGCCATATGTTCCTCTGGACCTGGGATGCACGGCCCTATCCGGCCTTTCCGGAGCAGACCCTGCTCTGGTCCGACGGCGGCAACTGGCAGCGCGGGCACTGGCTGAACGGCCGGCTGGGGGCCGGCACGCTCGCCGATGTGATCGCGGCCGTTCTCTCCGATCACGGGTTTTCGGCTTTCGATGTTTCGGGTGTCGCGGGCGACCTGCCGGGCTTCGTGCAGGCCGAACAGTCTTCGGCGCGGGCGTTGCTGGAGCCGTTGATGGGGGCGTTTCAGGTCGATGCACTGGAGGCGGACGGCAAGCTCATCTTCCGGTCGCGGCAGAAGTCGGCGTTGCCGCCGGTCGAGATCGACGTTCTGGCAGAGCGGCCGGACGAGGCGGCCTTCGAGGAAAGCCGGGGCCATGCCGGCGATTTTTCCGGCGAGGCGATCCTCGATCATTTCGATGCGGCGGCGGCCTATGGGCGCGCGACCGCGCGCTCGCGCCGCATGGCTGACGGCAGCGACCGGGTGTTGCGGCTGGCACTGCCGGCGGTGCTGCATGACGGCGCGGCGGCCTCGGCCGTCGAGGCGGCCTTGCGCGACCAGCGGGCGGGGCAGCGCCGCGTCACCTTCCGCCTGCCGCCGACGGCGCTTGGCGTGACACCGGGCGATGTGGTGCGCCTGGCCGATGGGCCTGAGGGCCGTTTCCTCGTGACCGGGGTGACGGACGGCCTGGTGCGCGAAGTCGAGGCGCGGGGGATTGCGGCAGGCGACAGCCCGGCCTTCGCACCGGCTGAAGGCGGGCGCTCTCCGACAGGTGGCGCGGGACCGGCGGATGCCTTCGCGCCCGAAGTCGTGTTTCTCGACCTGCCGATCTTCGAGACCGGCGCGGCGGAGGATTTTTCGCGGGTCGCGGCCTATGCGAAGCCGTGGCGGGCGATGGTCGTGTCGAGTTCCGACGGCAGCGAGGGGTTTCGCGCAAGGGCGCGACTGGAGCGGCCGGCGCGTTTGGGGTGGCTCGCGGCAGCACTTCCGGCCGGCGTGCTCGGGCGGTTCGATCCCAATCGCGAGATATTGCTCGATCTGGCGTCGGGCGGGCTTTCCGCCGTCGATCCGCTGACGATGCTGAACGGCGCGAACCGGCTGGCGGTACAGGCGCAGAATGGCGGCTGGGAGATCGTCGGCTTTACCGGCGCGAGTGAAGTCGCTCCGGGGCGCTGGCGGCTCACAATGCTGCTACGCGGCCTGTTCGGCACCGAGGATGCGATGGCGTCGGGGCATCTTGCCGGGGCGCTGGCGGTGATGTTCGACGAGGCCGTGGTGCCGCTGGGGCTGGATGGCGCGGAGGTGGGGCGTGTTTCGAACTGGCTGATCGAGGCGGTGGGGGCGGCCGGCGGGCAGGCGGGTCCCTTCGTCTTTGCCGGCGGGGAGCGGGCTCTGACGCCGCTCGCGCCGGTGCATCTTCGTGGCCGGCGCGGGGCCGATGGCGTGGTGCGATTCTCCTGGGTGCGGCGCGGGCGCGTCGACGCCGATACCTGGCTCTCCGCCGATATCCCGCTCGATGAGCCGTCGGAGGCGTATCGGCTGGAAATCCTTTCGGGCGCTGCGGTGGTGCGGCGCATCGAGACCGCAAGTCCCGATTACACCTATGCGGCCGCAAGCGAGCTTGCCGATTTCGGTTCGGTGCAGACGGCGATTCGCATTCGGGTGCGCCAGCTTGGCCGGGCGATCCCGCTCGGCGTGCCGGCGGAAGCCAATCTCACTGTCTGAACGAAAGGAACTGCGATGACCGACGAGACGAAACCCTGGTACATGTCGCGCACCGTCTGGGGCGCGCTGATTGCGATTGCCGCATCGCTTGCCAATGCCGCCGGCGTTGAAATAAAGGCGGCGGACGAGGGTGAACTGGCGGATCTTCTGGTGTCGGCGGCCGGCACGATCGGTGGGCTTATTGCCATATACGGGCGTATTTCTGCGCGTCGCCCGGTGCGCTGAACGCCTCCCAAAGTTCCGCACCCCATTCATTTGCCATTCAGCGAGGATCGGTTATTGCTTGCATCCTAGTGATCCGCACCTGAAAGTATGTTCATGGCCTCGCCACTTCTCATCACCGCCCTCGCGGCCAGCCTGACCCTGCCGGGTCCCGTCTTGACGGGTACCGGGAGCGATGTCGTGCAGGCTGCCGGCGATTGCAGCGCCGCGGCGGCGCAGGTGGTGTCCGAGACGGGCGGTGAGCTTCTTTCGGCGCAGCCGAAGGGCGATACCTGCGTGGTGACCGTGCTGGTGCCCGGCAAGGGCAATGCCCGGCCGCGCAAAGTGACGGTGCGCGTACCAATGTAAGGCCGCCGGGCATTCGGCCCGGCGATGGAAAAGCAGAACGAAGAAAGAGGCCGAATGCGCATCCTGGTGGTCGAGGACGACGTCAACCTGAGCCGGCAGCTCAGCGAAGCCCTGAAGGATGCCGGCTATGTGGTGGATCAGGCGTTCAACGGTGAAGAGGGGCATTATCTCGGCGATACCGAGCCCTATGACGCCATCATCCTTGATATCGGCCTGCCGGAAATGGACGGCATCACGGTTCTCGAAAAATGGCGCGCCGACGGCAAGGGCATGCCGGTCCTGCTTCTGACCGCCCGCGACCGCTGGAGCGACAAGGTGGCCGGCATCGATGCCGGCGCGGACGACTATGTGGCAAAGCCCTTCCATGTCGAGGAAGTACTTGCCCGAATCCGCGCGCTGATCCGCCGTGCGGCGGGCCATGCCAGCGCCGACATCGTCTGCGGTCCGGTCCGGCTCGACACGAAGGGCTCCAAGGCGACGGTCAATGGCGAGGCGCTGAAGCTCACCTCGCATGAATATCGTCTGCTCTCCTATCTCATGCATCACATGGGCGAGGTCGTCTCGCGCACCGAGTTGGTCGAGCACATGTACGACCAGGATTTCGACCGCGATTCCAACACGATCGAGGTTTTCGTCGGGCGCCTTCGCAAGAAGATCGGCGTCGACCTGATCGAGACCGTGCGCGGCCTCGGCTATCGGATGCAAGCGCCGGTCAATGGCAAATAACGCCAGGCGCTCCCGCTCGCTCACCTTCCGCGTTCTCTTCCTAGCCTCGTTGTGGGCGGCGCTTGCCCTCATCGCGATCGCCGTCGTCATCTCGACGCTCTACCGCCAGAGTGCGGAGAAGAGTTTTCGCGACCTTCTGCGTGCACAGCTCTATAACGTCATCAATTCCGTCTCGACGGACGAGGCGACGCGGCTTGCCGGCACGCCACAGCTCGGCGATCTCCGGTTCTTCCAGCCGAAATCCGGCTGGTACTGGATCGTCGAGCCGATCGGCGGGGCGCTGGCTACGGAGACGCTGACCTCGGCGTCGCTCGGCACGGGCAGCATTCCCATCCCCGATACGGACAGCATCCCCTTCGATACGCGCTACGAACGCTTCTACACGACCATCGATTCCTTCGGGAACGATGTGGAGGTGGGGGAGACGGAAGTGGTGCTGGACGACGAGGGACGCACGGCGCGCTTTCGCGTGGTCGGCAACCGCGATGTGCTGGAGAATGACATCGACGATTTCTCGGGCAGCCTCTATCTCGCGCTCGCCGGCTTCGGTGTGGGCAGTCTCATGCTCAATGCGGCGGCGATCCTCATCGGTCTTCGGCCGCTCGACCGGGCGCGCAAGGCGCTGGAAAAGATCCGGGCAGGCGAGAGCGAGCAGCTCGATGGCGATTTCCCAAGGGAAATCCTGCCTTTGGCCAGCGAAGTGAATGCGCTGATCGACAGCAACCGGCGCATCGTCGAGCGGGCCCGCATGCAGGTGGGAAACCTTGCCCATTCGCTGAAGACGCCGATCGCCGTGCTGCTCAACGAATCGCGGCTGATCTCAGCGCCGCAGGGCGATCTCGTAAAGACGCAGGCTGAGGCGATGCAGAGCCAGGTGCAATCCTATCTCAACCGCGCACGCATCGCTGCCCAACGCGAATCCGTGCTGGCGCGCACGGAGGCGCAGCCGGTTCTGGAGCGGCTGGTGCGCGTGATGCGCAGGCTCAATGCAGAGACTCAGTTTCCGCTGACGGTCGATCCGCCGGGACTGGTGCTCGCCATGGAGCAGCAGGACGTCGAGGAAACTGTCGGCAACCTCCTGGAAAACGCGGCGCGTTATGCCCGTACGGTGGTGACGCTGCGCGTCTTCGTGGCGCCAACGGACGTGCGCGGCAACGACGAGGGACGCAAGAACTGGGTCGTAATAGAGGTGGAAGACGATGGACCGGGTCTGGAGCCGGACCAGATCCGCGAGGCGATGAAGCGTGGCAAGCGGCTCGACGAGAGCAAGCCGGGCACGGGGCTTGGCCTCTCGATCGTCAGCGAGATCGCATCTGAATACCAGGGCACGTTCGGGCTTTCGCGCGGGGCCGGCGGAGGGCTTCTGGCGCGCCTGGTGCTGCCCGCCGTCACAAAGGATGTTGCCTGAGGCGGCGGACAATGCAACAAGAGACGTATTCGCGATGATAGGGATCGCGGGATGGACGAATTGCCGGCTGTCAGCCGGCCTTGCAGGAAGAGAGACGGTCGAGCGGATGAAGACGGGTTTGCGCGGCGCCTTTTTCCCCCTCCTTCTGGCAGCAGTGACAGCCTCGGGATGCACCACCACGTCGGGCGGCAAGGCTTCGGCCGGTGCTACCACGGTGGCGGCAGGCGCCGGCGTCTATCTCTCCGCGCTTCAGGGCGGGCTCGTCAGCCGCAACACCGCGACACAGCTTTCCAAGGCCGACATGCAGCGCGCGCTCGAAGCCGAGTACCGCGCGCTGGAAGCGGCACCCGGCGGCCAGCCGGTCGTCTGGCAGGGGCAGGGCGTGACCGGATCGGTGGTCGCGGCGGCGCCCTATCAGGTCGGTTCGCAGAACTGCCGGCAATACAGCCACACGCTGACGGTCAACGGCCGCGACACGGCGACGCGCGGTGCGGCCTGCCGCAACGCCCAGGGGGCTTGGGAGCCGCTCTCCTGACGGAATTCGCGGTCGTTTGACCTTGCGGCGAAACGCCTCAATTTTGCGTCATTGTTCCCAGGGGAATTGGAAACGTCGCAGCGTTCCAGTAATTGAACGAACATGCTTTTCTGGATTCTCGTCGCCATCCTGACGGCAGCCGTGGCCGCTGTCCTGCTCCTTCCTCTGCTGAGGCGCCCTTCGGCGTCCGCAAACGATGCCGGCCATGATGTCGAGGTCTATCGCGACCAGCTGGAAGAGCTGAAGCGCGACGAGGCGACCGGCCTGATCGGTGCCAACGAAGCCGAGCTTGCCCGCGCGGAAGTCGCGCGCCGGCTGATCGCCGCGAGCAAGGCCGAGGCGAAGGAAAAGGCGCGCACGAGCGGCCGCAACCGGCTGGCACAGGCCTTTGTCATTGTGGTGCTTCCTGCCATCGGGCTCTGTCTTTATTTGGCGACCGGCCGGCCGGATCTTCCGGCTCAGCCGCTCGCAGAGCGCCTCGCCAATCCGGGCAACGACATCAATATCCTGATCGCGCGGGCGGAAAACCACTTGGCGCGCAACCCCGACGATGGTGCGGGCTGGGATCTCTTGGCGCCGATCTACTATCGCAGCAGCCGCATGGAAGATTCGGCCAATGCCTATGCCCAGGCGATCCGTTTGCTCGGCGAAAGCCCGGAGCGGCTGGACGGCTATGCGGAGGCGCTGATCGCGCTCGCCGACGGCGTGGTGACGGCGGATGCGCGCAAGCCGCTGGAAGCCTCACTGAAGCTGAAGCCGGACAATCCGCGAACGCGCTACTATCTCGCCCTTGCTCTGGAGCAGGAAGGCAGAAAGCCGGAGGCGCGGGCGGCCTTCGAGGCGCTCGCCAAGGATTCCCCCGCTGATGCCGCGTGGCTGCCGCTGGTCAACAAGCATATCGCGGCGCTGGGCGAGGGGGGAGCGACCCCAACGCTCGGCAACCCGACGGTGGACGATGTGGCCGCGGCGCAGGACCTGTCGACGGGCGACCGCCAGCAGATGATCGCCGGCATGGTGGAGAGCCTCGCCGCAAAATTGCAGGAAAACCCGAATAATTTCGAAGGATGGATGCGCATCATCCGTTCCTATGTTGTGCTGGATCAAAGGCCGAAGGCCGAGGCGGCGCTACAGACGGCGCTGAAAACCTTCCCGGCCGACAGCGAAAACGGCAAACAGCTTCTGGCGCTGGCGCGGGACCTTTCGATCTCGGTTGAGGGCAACACACAATGACGCGCAAGCAGAAACGTCTGGCAGTGATCGGCGGCGGCGTCGCCTTCCTCGTGGCGGCGGTGCTGCTCGTCATGTTCGCCTTCAGCCAGTCCATCGCCTATTTCTATGTGCCGGGCGATCTCGCCAAGGCGAACCTTGCACCGGGCACGCGCATCCGCCTCGGCGGCCTTGTCGAGGCCGGCACGGTGAAGCGCGGTGAGGGCTCGACTGTCACGTTCACCGTCACCGATACGCTCTCAACGGTGCCGGTGACCTACACCGGCATTCTGCCCGACCTGTTTCGCGAAGGACAGGGCGTAGTGGCGGAAGGCGCCTTCGGAACGGACGGGCTGTTCGTTGCCGATACGGTGCTCGCCAAGCATGACGAGACCTATATGCCCAAGGATGTGGCGGACCGTCTGAAGGCACAGGGTGTGGAACTCTCCGGCAAGGAAACGATCAAATGATCATCGAGCTCGGTCACTATGCCCTGGTCCTTGCGCTCGCGACGGTCCTTATCCAGTCGGTGCTGCCGCTGATCGGCACGATCCGCAACGACCGCTCGCTGATGGCCGTGGCCCCCGCCGCGGCCCTTGCCGGTTTTCTGCTGGTGCTCTTCTCTTTCTCGGTCCTGACCTTCGCCTATGTCGTATCTGATTTTTCGGTAGCGAACGTCTGGGAGAATTCGCACTCGTTGAAGCCGATGATCTACAAGATTTCCGGCGTCTGGGGGAACCATGAGGGCTCGATGTTGCTCTGGCTCCTCATCCTCGTCTTCTTCAGCGCGCTGGTCTCGACCTTCGGTGCGAACCTGCCGGAGCGGCTGCGCGCCAATGTCTTGGCCATCCAGGGCCTCATCTCGACGGCCTTTGCGCTGTTCATCCTCCTGACCTCCAATCCGTTCATCCGCCTTTCGCCGGCGCCGGCCGAGGGGCGGGACCTCAATCCGGTGCTGCAGGATGTCGGCCTCGCGATCCATCCGCCGCTGCTTTATCTGGGTTATGTCGGCTTCTCCGTCTGTTTCTCCTTCGCCATCGCCGCACTGATCGAGGGGCGGATCGATGCGGCCTGGGCGCGCTGGGTACGGCCGTGGACGCTGGCGGCGTGGAGCTTCCTTACCGCCGGCATCGCTATGGGCTCCTACTGGGCCTATTACGAACTCGGCTGGGGCGGCTGGTGGTTCTGGGATCCGGTGGAAAACGCCTCCTTCATCCCCTGGCTTGCTGGCACTGCGCTGTTGCACTCCGCGCTCGTCATGGAAAAGCGCGAGGCGCTGAAGATCTGGACCGTGCTTCTGGCGATCCTCACCTTCTCCATGTCGCTGCTCGGCACCTTCCTCGTGCGCTCGGGCGTACTGACCTCGGTCCATGCCTTCGCGACCGACCCGACGCGCGGCGTCTTCATCCTCGCCATCCTCGTGTTCTTCATCGGCGGCGCGCTGTCGCTTTTCGCCTTCCGGGCCGCGACGCTCAAGGCCGGCGGCCTCTTCGCGCCGATTTCGCGTGAAGGCGCGCTGGTTCTCAACAACCTGATCCTGACGACGGCGGCGGCGACGGTGCTGACCGGCACGCTCTATCCGCTGGTGCTGGAGGCACTGACGGGCGAGAAGATTTCCGTCGGCCCGCCCTTTTTCAATCTCACCTTCGGCCTTTTGATGCTGCCGCTTCTCTTGGCCGTGCCGTTCGGGCCGCTGCTGGCCTGGAAGCGCGGTGACGTCTTCGCGGCCGGGCAGCGGCTCTTTGCGGCTGTTGCCGTTGGTCTCGTCGTTGCGGCTGGCGTCGTCTATGCGCATGGCGGCGGGCCGGTTCTGGCCTATTTCGGCATTGCCATCGGCTTCTACATGATCGCGGGCTCGCTCACGGATCTCTGGATGCGCGCGGGCATCGGCAAGGTGAAGGCCAATGTCGCCTTCCGTCGCTTCATCGGCCTGCCGGGCTCGGCCTTTGGTACGGCGCTTGCCCATATCGGTATCGGCGTAACCGTTATTGGCGTCATTGCGGTGACGGCTTTCGAGACGGAGCATGTCGTGGAGATGAAGCCTGGCATGCAGGTGGAGGCCGGCGGCTACATGTTGACCTTCGACGGCATGCGCCGCGGGCAGGGGCCGAACTATTCGGAAGAATCCGGTCACTTCACGGTGGCGCAAGGCGGCGTGACGGTCACGGATATCTGGTCCTCCAAGCGCCTCTATACGGCGCGCCGCATGCCGACGACCGAAGCGGGCATCCGCACCTTCGGCCTCAGCCAGCTTTATGTCTCGCTCGGCGATGCCATGGCCGATGGCGGCATCGTCGTGCGCGTCTGGTGGAAACCGATGATCCTCTGCATCTGGATCGGTGCGTTGATCATGATGGCGGGCGGCGCCGTTTCACTTTGCGACCGGCGCCTGCGCGTCGGTGCCCCGCAGAAGGCGCGCAAGATGAAACCCGTGCTGGAGGCGGCTGAGTGATGCGCCGCCTGCTCATCGCCTTCGCCTTCCTGCTGACGGCTTTCCCGGCCTTCGCCGTCAATCCCGATGAGGTGCTGGCCGATCCGGCGCTGGAGGCGCGAGCGCGAGCTTTGTCGTCGCAACTGCGCTGCATGGTCTGCCAGAACCAGTCGATCGACGATTCCAATGCCGAACTTGCGCGCGATCTGCGCCTTCTCGTGCGCGAGCGCCTGAAGAACGGCGACAGCGACCAGGCGGTGATCGACTATGTCGTCTCGCGCTACGGTGAATTCGTGCTGCTGAATCCGCGTTTGCGTGGCGAGACATTGCTGCTCTGGGGCGCGCCGATCGTACTGTTCCTCGCAGGCGCGACGGCGATGATCCTGTTCGTCCGCAAGCGCGGTGGGAAGCCGACGGGGACGCCGCTGTCCGACGTGGAAAAGGCGGAACTGGAGCGCGCCTTAAAGGGCGATTAAACGTTTCCGCCCGGATTTTTCCAACATTACCAAAAATTCATGCGGCGGATAGTGTGCCGTAATGTGCACCGTCCTATCTCTTCTCTCATCAGCCGCCGAATGCGGCCATGACATGAGAGAAAAGGTGCAAAGAATGTCCAAGATTTCAGCATTCCGTCCGGGCCTCAAGACCGTCCTGAAGACGACAACCGTCGCCGGGCTTGCGGCCGTGATGCTTGCGACCGGCATTCCCGCCACTGTCAGCCAGAGCTTTGCGGAAGCCGTTTCCGTGGAAGGCCCGAAGGTCGCGAGCTTTGCCGATGTCGTTTCGGCCGTTTCCCCGGCCGTCGTTTCCGTCCGCGTCCAGTCCGATATCAAGCCGGCCAATGACGAGAGCAACTTCTCGTTCAATTTCGGTGGCCGTGGCTTCGACGAACTGCCTGACGATCATCCGCTGAAGCGCTTCTTCCGCGAATTCGGCGGCCAGGACGACATGCATGGCGACCGCGGTCCCGGCCGCCAGTTCGGCGATCGCGGCGATGACCGCCGCGGCCCCGGTCGCAAGCCGCATCTGCGCCCGACGGCGCAGGGCTCCGGCTTCTTCATCTCGGAAGACGGCTATATCGTCACCAACAACCACGTCGTCAGCGACGGTTCGGCCTTCACGGTTGTCATGAACGACGGCACGGAGCTCGATGCCAAACTGGTCGGCAAGGACAGCCGCACCGACCTCGCGGTTCTCAAAGTCGAGGAAAAGGACAAGCGCAAGTTCACCTATGTGGACTTCGCCGATGACAGCCAGATCCGCGTCGGCGACTGGGTGGTTGCCGTCGGCAACCCGTTCGGTCTTGGCGGCACGGTAACGGCCGGCATCATCTCGGCGCGTGGCCGCGACATCGGCTCCGGCCCCTATGACGATTACTTGCAGGTGGACGCCGCCGTGAACCGCGGCAATTCGGGTGGCCCGACCTTCAACCTTTCCGGCCAGGTCGTCGGCATCAACACCGCGATTTTCTCGCCCTCGGGCGGCAATGTCGGCATCGCCTTCGCCATTCCGGCGTCCGTCGCCAAGGGCGTCGTCGCCAACCTGATGAAGGACGGCAAGGTGGATCGCGGCTGGCTCGGCGTGCAGATCCAGCCGGTGAGCCGTGACATCGCCGACTCGCTCGGTCTGGCGGATGCCGCCGGTGCGCTGGTTGTCGAGCCGCAGGCAGACTCGCCCGGCGCCAAGGCCGGCATCAAGAAGGGTGACGTGATCACCGCGCTCGATGGCGAGCCGATCAAAGACCCGCGCGATCTTGCCCGCCGTGTCGCGCAGATCGCGCCCGGCAAGAAGGTCGAGATTTCGGTCTGGCGTGACGGGAAGTCTCAGAACATCCCGGTCGAGATCGGCACGCTGGCCGGCGAGCAGATCCAGGCCGCGACGAGCACCGACGAGGCCGAGCCGGAAGCCGCGCCGAGCGAACAGGCTCTGGCCGACCTCGGCATCTCGGTCACCCCTGGCGATGACGGCCTGACGGTTTCCTCCGTCGACCCGGATTCGGATGCCAGCGACCGCGGCCTCAAGGAAGGCGACCGCATCACCTCAGTCAACAACCAGGTGGTCAAGTCAGCCGCCGACGTCGTGAAGGTTCTCGACGGCGCCCGCAAGGACGGCCGCTCCAAGGCGCTGTTCCAGGTCGAAACCAAGGATGGCAGCCGCTTCCTGGCGCTGCCGATCGACCAGGGCTGATCGGCTCCATAGCCCTTTCCAATGGCGCCGCGGAATCGCAAGGTTTCGCGGCGTTACCGTATCCAAGGCCTCGGCTTCTAGCCAAGGCGTGGCGAACATGCTGTAAGGTCCGTACGATGAAGATATTGATTGTGGAAGACGATCTGGAGGCGGCCGCCTATCTCTCGAAGGCCTTTCGCGAGGCGGGCATCGTGCTCGACCATGCAAGCGATGGCGAGAGTGGCCTCTTTCTGGCGACCGAAAACAGTTATGACGTGCTGGTCATCGACCGCATGCTGCCGCGCCGCGACGGCCTGTCGCTGATCTCGGAACTGCGCCGCCGCAACATCCACACGCCTGTGCTGATCCTCTCCGCACTAGGTCAGGTCGACGACCGCGTGACAGGCCTGCGTGCCGGCGGTGACGATTATCTTCCAAAACCTTACGCATTCAGCGAGCTGCTGGCCCGTGTCGAAGTTCTCGGCCGCCGTAAGGGCACGCCGGAGCAGGACATGGTCTATCGGGTCGGCGATCTCGAGCTCGACCGGCTGTCGCACACGGTCAAGCGTGCCGGCAAGGAAATCCTGCTCCAGCCGCGCGAGTTCCGTCTGCTCGAATATCTGATGAAGAACGCCGGTCAGGTGGTGACGCGCACCATGCTGCTGGAAAACGTCTGGGACTACCATTTCGACCCCCAGACCAATGTGATCGACGTCCATGTCTCGCGGCTGCGCTCGAAGATCGAGAAGGATTTCGACCAGCCGCTGCTGCGCACCGTGCGCGGCGCGGGATACATGATGAAGGACGAGACGGCGGGCTGACCTCATGAATGGACTGCTCGGCCGCCTGACCGTTCTCTACCGCACCACGGCGGTGCGACTTTCCGCCGTCTATCTGCTGCTGTTCGCCATTTGCGCCGCCTTCCTCGTCTTCTATGTCTCGACCATGTCCGAAGGCCTTCTGCGCCAGCAGATGCGCGATGCGGTGGCCCAGGAAGCACAGCAGATCGAAGCCATTTTCGAAAAGAGCGGCATGAATGGCCTGTTGCGCACGCTCGAGCGGCGCGCCCGCCAGCCGGGCGCCAATCTCTATATCATCGCAAGCCCCACCGGCGAGGTGCTGGCCGGCAACGTGGCCTCGCTACAACCCGGCGTGTTGGATACGGAAGGCTGGACCGAGACGCCGTTCCTCTACCAGCGCTATCAGGAGGAGGCGCGCGGCAGCAAGCGGCCGATGGCTTATGCGCAGGTCGTGGTGCTATCCAATGGGTTGCGCGTGCTGGTCGGCCGCGATCTCGGCGAGCCGGAGAATTTCCGCAAGCTGGTACGCCAGGCGCTCATGGTGGCGCTCGGCGTCATGGGCATCGGCGCGCTCGCCATCTGGTATCTCATCGGCCGCAACGCGCTGAAGCGCATGGACCGCATGTCCGGCGCCAGCCAGCGCATCATGGCCGGCGATCTCTCGCAGCGCCTGCCGACAAGCGGCTCCGGCGACGAATTCGACCGTCTCTCCGAATCGCTGAACACCATGCTCGGCCGCATCGAAAAGCTTGACGAGGGGCTGAAACAGGTTTCCGACAACATCGCCCATGATCTCAAGACACCCCTGACGCGCTTGCGCAACAAGGCGGAAGCCGCGCTTGCCGGCGACGAGAAGGCCGATTACCGCACGGCGCTCGAGGAGATGATCGGCGAATCCGACCAGCTGATCCGCACCTTCAATGCGCTGCTGATGATCTCGCGCGTCGAGGCGGGGCAGGCGCCGGCGGAGATGAGCGCCATCGATATCAGCGGCATTGCGCGTGACAGCGCGGAACTCTATGAGCCCGTCGCCGAGGACAGCGGCTTGCGTCTCGTCACCGAGATCGCCAAGGCTATCGAAATCAAGGGCAACCGGGAACTCGTCGGTCAGGCGCTCGGCAATCTCGTCGACAACGCGATCAAATATGCCGAGGGCGGCGAAGGCGAACCGGAAATCCGCATCTCGCTGTCGCGCCGCGCCGGAGACGTCGTGCTCGCCGTTGCCGACAACGGTCCCGGCGTGCCCGACGACAAACGCGACGACGTGGTGAAGCGCTTCGTGCGTCTCGATGCCAGCCGCTCGAAACCCGGCACGGGCCTTGGCCTGTCGCTCGTCGGCGCCGTCATGGAGATGCATCATGGCCGGTTGGAGCTCGATGCCACTCATCCCGAGCGGGAAAACAATCGGGGGCTGACCGTCAGGATGGTTTTCCCTATTCGTCCGGACTGATACACCTCGTTCGATAGGACGAGGAGATATCATGAGCGTGACGGATACGACGCGGTTTTCCGATCTTTTGGCTTCCCCCATCCGGCCGCTCAGCCAGGCGGAAGTCAAATCGGTCCTGTCCGATCTCAAGGATTGGGCGAAGGACCACGCCGCCATCGCAAGGCTGCTCGGCGAGGACGGTCCGCTCAAGGATTTCATCGTCGCCGCTTTCACGCTGTCGCCCTATCTTCGTGATACCGCCCGCATCGATCCGCGTCTGCTGGTTCGCGCGCTGGAGGAGCCGATCGTTCCGGCAATCGACGCCGCCATTGTCCGCGCCCGCACGGCTTGGGAGGCCTCGGACGGCGAGGTGACGGAAGGCGTGCTGATGACCCGGCTGCGCATCGCCAAGCGCGAGGTTGCCTTCCTCACGGCGCTGGCCGATCTCGCTCGCATTTTCGATGCGCGCCGCACCACCGCGCTCCTGACGGCGCTTGCGGAGGCGGCGACCTCGGCGGCCATCGATCATCTTCTCCTCTCGGCTCACCAGAGCGGCAAGCTGAAACTTCCCGATCCGGCGCGGCCGAGCGACAAATCAGGTCTGATCGTGCTCGGCATGGGCAAGCTCGGCGCCGCGGAACTCAACTATTCCTCCGATATCGACCTCGTCGTCTTCTACGATCCGATGGCCGAGGTCGCCGTCGATGCGAGCGAGGCGGTGGAGACCTTCTCGCGCCTCGTGCGCCGGCTCATCCGCATCATGCAGGAGCGCACGGCGGATGGATATGTCTTCCGTACGGACCTACGTCTCAGGCCCGATCCCGGCGCGACGCCGCTCGCCATCTCCTTCGATTCCGCCATGCTTTATTACGAGAGCCGCGGCCAGAACTGGGAGCGGGCGGCCTTCATCAAGGCGAAGCCCGTGGCCGGCGACATCAAGGCCGGCGAGGCCTTCCTCAAGGGCCTGACGCCCTTCGTTTTCCGCAAATATCTCGATTACGCGGCGATCGCCGACATCCACTCCATCAAGCGGCAGATCCATGTGCACAAGGGGCATGGCGAGATCGCGGTGAAGGGACACAACGTCAAGCTCGGCCGCGGCGGCATTCGCGAGATCGAATTTTTCGTGCAGACGCAGCAGCTGATCGCCGGCGGCCGCGTGCCGGCGCTGCGATTGCGGGCCACCGAGCCGATGCTCGGGGAACTCGCGAAAGCCAACTGGATCGACCCGGCGACGGCCAGCGAGCTGACGGAGGCTTATTGGTTCCTGCGCGATGTCGAGCACCGCATTCAGATGGTGCGCGATGAGCAGACCCATCTCCTGCCGGATACCGAGGCGGAACTGAAGCGCATCGCGTTCATGCTGGGTTTCGAGGATACCGCCAGCTTCTCGGCGAAACTCGTCGATGTGCTGAAGACCGTCGAGCGGCGCTATGCGGCGCTGTTCGAGCAGGAGGCGAAGCTCTCCTCCGAAACCGGCAATCTCGTCTTCACCGGCCAGAAGGACGACCCCGACACGCTGGAGACGCTGAAGCGCCTCGGCTTCGAGCGCCCCGCCGATATTTCCCGCACCATCCGCACTTGGCACTATGGCCGCTACCGCGCTACGCAGTCTGTCGAGGCTCGCGAGCGGCTGACAGAGCTGACGCCACAGCTTCTGCGCGTCTTCGGCGAGAGCAAGCGGGCGGATGAGGCGTTGCTGCGCTTCGACAATTTCATCTCCGGCCTGCCGGCGGGCATCCAGCTCTTCTCGCTGCTCGGCAACAATCCGGCGCTTCTCTCCCTCATCGTCAACATCATGTCATCGGCCCCGCGCCTTGCCGAGGTGATCGCGGCCAAGCCGCATGTCTTCGACGGCATGCTCGACCCCGGCCTGCTTGCCGAGTTGCCGACCCGCACCTACCTCGCCGAGCGCATCGAGGGCTTCGTCTCCGGCGCGCGACATTATGAGGAAATCCTCGACCGCCTGCGCATCATCGCGGCCGAACAGCGCTTCCTCATCGGTATCCGCCTGCTGACGGGCGCGATCTCCGGCAAGCAGGCCGGCCGTGCCTTCACCCATGTCGCCGACCTCATCGTCGCCGCGGCGCTGAAGGCGGTGCTGGACGAGGTGGAGGCGGCGCATGGCAAATTCCCCGGCGGGCGGGTGGCACTGGTCGGCATGGGCAAGCTCGGCAGCTTCGAGCTGACGGCCGGGTCGGATATCGACCTGATCCTGCTTTACGATCATGACGGCGATGCCTTCGAGTCGGACGGTGCCAAGCCACTCGACAATATGAAGTACTTTACCCGCATCACCCAGCGGTTGATCGCGGCACTCTCCGCCCCGACGGCGGAGGGCGTGCTCTATGAGGTGGACATGCGGCTTCGCCCCTCCGGCAACAAGGGGCCGGTCGCGACCCGCATCACCTCCTTCGCCAAATATCAGGCCGAGGAGGCGTGGACCTGGGAGCACATGGCGCTGACCCGCGCCCGGGTGCTGTGCGGTGACGAGAGCCTGGCGAAGGAGGCGAACGACATTTTCCGCAGCGTGCTCTCACGCAAGCGCGACACAGGCAAAGTCGCCAAGGATGTCGCAGAGATGCGCGACCTGATCGACCAGGAAAAGCCGCCGAAGGATATCTGGGACCTCAAGCTCATCCCGGGCGGGCTGATCGATATCGAGTTCATCGCCCAGTTCCTCGCGCTGATCGCGCCGGCCCGCGGCGCGCCGCAACCTGAAAGGGCGCTGCCGACGGGCGACGCATTGGCGATGCTCGGCGGCGCGATGATGGATCCGAACGATCTTGAGACGAGCGAAAAGGCATTGTCGCTCTACACGGAGATTTCGCAGATCGTGCGTCTTTGCGTCGACGGCGGCTTTGATCCGAAAGAAGCGCCGGCCGGGCTCATCGACCTCGTCTGCCGGGCGGGCGATTGCCCCGACCTGCGCACGCTGGAGGCGGAAATCCGGCGGATTTCGAAGGCGGTACGCAAGATTTTGCAGGCGACGGTGAAGGGGTAGTCCGTTACCGAGCGGTCCTTCTCCTAACTCTCCTTCGTCATCCTCGGCTCAAGGCCGAAGATGACGTCGGTGGGTGGGGGGTGTCGACCTCAGCCAAGCCTGATGCATAAACCCAAGCGCCCTCAAGCCGCCAAATGCAGCGCCGCCAGCCGTTCGCGGTCGGGAATGCGCACGGAGATGATCGTGCCCTTGCCCTCGATGGAGTGGATGCGCATCGCGCCGCCGTGCAGATGCGCCAGCGAGCGTGAAATGGCAAGGCCGAGGCCGGAGCCGCCCTTGCTCTTGGCATATTGGCTCTGCACCTGCTCGAAGGGCTGCCCGATCTTCTGGAGGGCGGACTTCGGGATGCCGATGCCGCTGTCGGCGATGGTGAGCGTCACCGCGCCGTCCACCTTGCGCGCCCGCACGATGACCTTGCCGCCTTCGTTGGTGAACTTCATGGCGTTGGACAAGAGGTTCAGCAGGATCTGCTTCATCGCGCGGCGGTCCGCCACGGTCATGAGACGCGCCGGGCAGGTCTCCTGCACCTCGATATGCTTTTTCTCCGCCTGCAGCATGGTGAGACGCATCGTCTCCTCAATCAGCGGCGCGAGATCGATCGTCTCGCAGCTGATGCGCATATGGCCGGCCTCGATCTTCGACATGTCGAGAATATCGCTGATGACGTTGAGCAGATGCTTGCCGCTCTCGTGAATGTCGCGCGAATATTCGCGATACTTGTCCGAGCCGATCGGGCCGAACATCTGGTTCTGCAGGATTTCGGAAAAGCCCAGGATGGCGTTGAGCGGCGTGCGCAGCTCATGCGACATGTTGGCGAGGAATTCCGACTTGGCGCGATTGGCCGCCTCGGCGCGTTCCTTCTCCGCCTGGTAGTTGGCGATGGCGACGGACAGCTCCGATTTCTGCCGTTCCAGCTTGGCGCGCGACGCCGAGAGATCGCCGATGGTCGCCATCAGGCGGCGCTCGGATTCGCGCAGGCGCACCTGATGGCGCTTCATCATGGTGATGTCCGTGCCGACGGAGACGAGGCCGCCGTCGCGAGTGCGCCGCTCGTTGATCTGCAGCCAGCGCTCGTCGGCAAGCTGCACTTCGCTCGTCTGCGAGGCACCGGTGCCGTCGGCATCCGCAATGCGCCGCTCGATGACTGGACGTGCCGCCGCGGCATAGACCGCTGCACGCTCGGTGCCGGGCACCAGCACGTCATCCGGCAACCCATAGGCCTGCTGATAGTGCGCATTGCACATGACGAGCCGGTCGCTCTTGTCCCAGAGCACGAAGGCCTCCGACGTACATTCGATGGCGTCGGCAAGGCGCTGGTCGGCTTCCTGGTAGCGCTGGGCGAGCCTGTGCTGCTCGGTCACGTCCATGGCGATGCCGATCATGTGCGTGCGACCGGAAGACATGCGGATTAGCTGGGCACGGGCACGCAGCCAAACGTAATGTCCTTCCGCGTGACGCATGCGAAAAACCTGATCGACCTGCTTGGCTTCACCACGGGCAACGGCACGGGCCACCTGGTAGATGCCGTCGTCGTCGGGATGCATCAGGCGCGCGGCATCGCCGAAGGAGAGCACGCTGTCGCGTGGCGGCATGCCGAGCATTTCATACATGGAGCGCGACCAGAACAGACGCCGGTTCGACAGATCGAAATCCCAAAGGCCGCTTCGGCCGCGGGCAAGTGCCGTTTCGACCCGCAGGTTGGATTCCGCGAAGATCGCATCGGCGTCGCGCGCACGCTTTGCCTGGATGTAATAGGCGTACAGGATGACAAGCAGGATTGCTGAGATGCCGGCAAAGAGCGTGACGTTCAGCGCCACCTCATCGCGCCAGAACAGCGCGACCTGGCCGAGCGGATTGGCGACGATGATGAAGCCGCCCTTGCGGGGCATCTGCACGAGCGAAGCGTAATAATCCTGCCCGTCGATACGGGTGCGGAACACGCCGTCCGGATCGCCGAAATACTGCTTGGCCGCAATCTCAGGCGAGAAACGCGCAAGCGACTGACCGACATAACGTGCTGCCGCGAGCGAGGCGCCGAAAATCTGCCCCTTCTCCGCAACGAAGAGCACGAGCCCGCCGGGCTGCATGCGGTCCTGCGGCAGGTTGAGCGACAGAGCAGCCTCGACCGCCATGCGGTCGGATTCCGCGAGGCTTTCGGCCAGGGGACCGGAGAACACCGCGCCGACGGCAAGCGCCGTCAGCGAGGTTGCGTCCTTGACGTTCGCGTCCATCCGGTCGTGCTCGACCATGATGCCGACCATGCGCGAGATGGCCACCACGAACAGGAAAGCGATGATCAGGATCGGTATCGACCGTTTCAGCACGGGCTCAGCCCGTGTCAAATGCCGTCCGGCAGGTCCGGCGAAAATCTTCGCCTGTCCCGTCAGCTCATTTTCCCAGGCCGCAAATCCCGGGAATCTGAGACGAGTCCACCCGCCGGATGCGCGTCCTCGTTGCGCGTCCGCCATAGTCTTCAAACCTTGTAACCCTCTCGTGATTCGGCGCGCCGCTCGCCCGAATCTGCCCTAATGAATCAATTGTGATTCGGCTTGTCCAGAGCAAAAGGTAAAAGTTTGTTAACCATATCTCGCTGATGGAAACTTGTATGCGGAAACGAAAACGGGCGCAGAAGCGCCCGAAATCATTCAATTTTTGACATTTCAACCCTTGAGCATACGCTCCACGATATCAGAAACATCGGAAGAGAGTTTTTCACCGGCCGCGATCGCGCGCAGCGCATTGCGCGCGTGATCCGAGCGGCTTTCTTCCAGCGCACGCCATGAGCGCATGGACGTGAGGATGCGGGCGGCCAGCTGCGGGTTCTTTGGGTCGATCTCGAGGATCTGATCTGCGAGGAAGCGGTAGCCTGCGCCATCCGCGCGATTGAAGCCGGTCGGGTTGGAGAAGGCGAAGGTGCCAACGAGCGCTCGCACGCGGTTCGGGTTCGCCTTGTTGAAATGCGGGCTCGCCATCAGCGCCTTGACGCGTTCCAGCGCGCCGTCGCCCGGAATGGTCGACTGGATGGAGAACCACTTGTCAATAACGAGCGCATTGTCGGCAAACCGGGCGCGGAAGGCTTCGAGCGCCTCGGCTGTCTCAGGCGCATCCGGAAAACGGTGCGCCAGTACGGTAAGCGCGGCACTGAGATCCGTCATGTTGTCGGCGGCCTTGAAGGCGGCTGCCGCACGGGCGGGTCCCCCATCGGACACGGCGAGGTAGGCAAGGGCCGCATTGCGCAGCGCGCGCTTTCCGGCGCTCGCCGCATCCGGCGTGAAGGCGCCCTTGGTGCCGTGGTTTTCGAAGAGTGCCGCGAAGACGGCGGGGTTGCGGTTGGCGACGAAGGCCAGCACGGCCTCACGCCCGGCGCGGATGGCGTCCGGATCGTTGTTGCTGCCGAGTTCGCGAGCGATGTCCGATTCGGAGGGCAGGGCCAGCGCCTGCGCGCGGAAGGCCGGCTCCAGCGATTCATCACCGGCAATGGCGATCAGGGTGTCGACAAGCACCACGTTGGTTTCGACCGCTTCGCCGGCGCGTGCCTTGCGGGCGGCGTCCACGAGGTTGGGCAGGGCCAGATCGTTCAGTGCCTGCCAGCGAGAGAAGAGGTCGCTGTCGTTGCCGGCGATCTGGGCGAGATCATCGGGCGCCTGCTCGAAATGCAGATTGATCGGCGCCGAGAAGCTGCGGTTCAGCGACACGACCGGGCGCGCGGTGATACCCGAGAAGGTCACCGTTTGGCGGCGTTCCTTCAGGTGCAGCACATCGCCAGAAATGTCGGCGCCGCTGACGGCGCTTGGCTTTGCTTCCGATCCATCGGCGAGGATCAGGCCGAAGCGCAGCGGAATGTGCATCGGCTCCTTCGTGCCCTGGCCGGGTGTCGGCGGGATCATCTGTTCCAGCGACAGCGTGAATTCACCCTTGGCCTGATCGTAGCTGGAGGAAACGCTGACGAGCGGCGTGCCGGCCTGATGATACCATAGCGAGAACTGGCTGAGGTCGATGCTATTCGCATCCTCGAAGCATTTCACGAAATCTTCGATCGTCGCGGCATCGCCGTCGTGACGTTCGAAATAGAGGTCCATGCCCTTTTTGAAGCCGTCCTTGCCGACGATGGTCGCGATCATGCGCGTCACCTCGGAGCCTTTTTCATAGACGGTCGTCGTGTAGAAGTTGTTGATTTCGCGGTATTTCGTCGGGCGAACCGGATGGGCCAGCGGACCGGCATCCTCCGGGAACTGCTCCGACTTCAGGTGCCGTACCTCGGCGATGCGCTTGACCGAGCGCGAGCGCTGGTCGGCGGAGAATTCGTGGTCACGATAGACCGTCAGGCCTTCCTTCAGGCACAGCTGGAACCAGTCGCGGCAGGTGACGCGGTTGCCGGTCCAGTTGTGGAAATATTCGTGGGCGATGATCGCCTCGATATTGGCATAGTCCTGGTCGGTCGCGGTTTCCGGGTCCGCCAGCACGTATTTGTCGTTGAAGACGTTGAGCCCCTTGTTCTCCATGGCGCCCATGTTGAAATCGGAGACGGCGACGATCATGAAGATGTCGAGGTCGTATTCGCGGCCGAACACCTCCTCGTCCCACTTCATCGAGCGTTTCAGCGCGTCCATCGCGTAAGCCGCGCGCGCTTCCTTGCCGTGCTCAACATAAATCTTCAGCGTGACCTCACGCTCAGACATGGTCGTGAATTTGTCTTCCACGACGCCGAGATCGCCGGCGACCAGCGCAAAGAGATAAGACGGCTTGGGATGCGGGTCGAACCAGGCCGCGAAGTGCTTGCCTTCGGTATAGCCGGCGCCGCCGAGGAAATTGCCGTTGGAGAGGAGAAGCGGGCAGCTCGCCTTGTCGGCGATGATGTTGACCGTATAGACGGCCAGAACGTCCGGCCGGTCGGGGAAATAGGTGATGCGGCGGAAGCCCTCAGCCTCGCACTGCGTGCAGTAGATGCCGTTCGAACGATAGAGGCCCATCAGCTGGGTGTTCGCTTCGGGATTGATCATCGTGGTGATCGTGATCTCGAAGGGTTCGGTTGCCGGCAGGTCGCGGATGGTCAGACTGTCGGGCGTCGCGTCGTAGCGCGCCGCGTCCATTTCGATCTGGTCGAAAAGCAGGCCGGTCATGACGAGTTCGTCGCCGTCCAGTACCAGCGGTGCGCTCGCATCGACGCCTTCGCGGCGATGGAAGATGAGGCGCGCTTCGATCTTGGTTTCCGTTGGGTCCAGTTCGAAGGTCAGATCGACACGCTCGAGAACGAAGTCAGTCTGGCGATAGTCCGCCAGGTGGATGATCTGGCCGTTCTCTGTCCGCATGGATATGTCCTGCTCTATGCCGCCGCAGGCTGTCCCGTTTCCGTACACGTGACACCTGTAAAAAGCGGTCTGTCCCCAAATTCCGCGAAAAGATATGCTTATTCGCTTAACATCTCATTTCCATGGATCCCCCATTCACAACTTTGTGCCGGGCCTTAGTCGATCAAAAGAATGTTCGTCGCATCACGAGAATTGATCCCATCTGCCGGCCAATCCCGCTAGACTTGCCATGGTCTCAATCGGTTCTCCGATCTCTTCAACGCCTGATGCCACGGCCTTCTGGCCGTGACGAGTTCCCATGGATATGCAGTCTTCCGATCCCATGAAGGGGATTTTTCTCAAAGTCGCCTCGGTGGTGGTCTTTCTGTGCATGTCGACGCTCATCAAGGCGGCCGGCAAGGATCTACCGGCAGGCCAGATCACCTTCCTCCGCTCCGCCTTCGCCATGGTGCCGATCCTGGCTTTTCTTGCCGCCCACGGCCAGTTACGGGATGCCTTCCGCACCAATGATATCTTCGGTCATTTCAAGCGCGGGTTCGTCGGCATCCTTTCGATGGGCTTCGGCTTCTACGGCCTTATCCATCTGCCGCTGCCGGAATCGATCGCGCTCGGTTACGCCCTGCCGCTGGTGACCGTCGTCATCGCCGCCATCTTCCTCAAGGAGCGCGTCGGCATCTATCGCTGGACGGCGGTGCTGGTCGGTCTTGCCGGTGTCGGAATCATCAGCTGGCCGCGGCTCACGCTGTTTCGCGACGGTGGGTTCGGCTCCTCCGAGGCGATGGGCGCGCTGGCTATGCTGGCCTTCGCCGTGCTCGGCTCCTGCGCTATGGTTCTGGTGCGGAAGCTCGTGCAGACCGAGCGAACGCCGACCATCGTGCTCTATTTCTCGCTCTTCGCCTCGATCTTTTCGCTTGCGACGCTGCCCTTGGGCTGGATCGCGCTCAGCTGGCCGTCGCTCGGCCTGATGGCGCTGGCCGGTTTTTGCGGCGGCATCGCGCAGCTACTGCTCACCTCGAGCTATCGCTACGCCGACGTCTCCACAATTGCACCCTTCGAATATACCTCAATCGTGCTCGGCCTCATCATCGGTTATTTCCTGTTTGGCGACGTGCCGACCGGGGCCATGCTTATCGGCACCGCCATTGTCGTCAGCGCCGGCATCTTCGTGATTTTCCGCGAACATCGCCTGGATTTGAAACGCCGCGCCGAACTGCGCCACAAGCTGCCTCAGGGCTGACGCCATTCCGGTGTTGTCGTGTCTTCGACGCGCTCTTCGCTTACCGCATCGGGCTGCAACGCCGCAGCCGCGGCGTCGGCGCCGAGCGGCTGGGCGGCCATGGCCTGAAAATCCGTCTTGCTGACCAGCCCGTCATTGGCCTCGCGCTGGCTGATGCGCCAGGCGGCATAGGCGCCGTAGAGTGCGAAATAAATGGCAAGAACCACGAAGAGCGAACCGGGGCCGAAACGGTCCATGATCGGGCCGACGACGATCGGGCCGGAAATGGTGCCGACGCCATAGACGATCATCATCCCGGAGGAAACCTCGACATATTCGTCCGGCTGCGCGCGGTCGTTGGCATGGGCCACGTTCAGCGCATAGATCGGGAAGATGACGGAACCGACGAAGGCGGCGGCGACATAAAGCACGACCGGCGGACCGCCGGCGACGAGGGCCATGGCGAGGCACGAGACCGTGCCGACGATGCCGCAGACAACCATGACGAGGCGTCGGTCCATGCGGTCGGAGGCGCGGCCGATCGGTATTTGCGAGATGGCACTGCCGATGAGCACGGAGGCGAGAAGCGTCGCGCCCTCAGCGGTGGAAAGGCCTGTGCGCTGGGTGAAGACGCCGCCGAGATTGAGCCAAGCCCCGGAAAGCGCCCCCGCCAGGAACGCACCGACCACCGCCACGGGCGAACGCCGGTAGAGGGCGGGCACGTTGAAGCGTGCCTGCGTTGGCGGTGCGGGCAGCGGCGAAGAGGTCAGCGCCGTCGGCATGAGGGCGATCGAGAAGATGATGCCGCAGACGATGAAGAGCGAGGTGTTGGAAGGGTCGCCGAGCGGCACGAGATATTGCCCGCCGATCGTGCCGACCATCGTCGTAATGAGATAGATGGAGAAGACCGAGCCGCGGTTCTCGTTGGTCACGCGTTCGTTGAGCCAGCTTTCGATGATGAGATAGCTGCCGGAAATGGCAAAGCCCGAGATTGCCCGGAACAGCATCCAGGCCCGCCAGTCGACGACGACGGCGCAGAGCAGGATGCCGACGGACAGCAGCGTGATCAGCGCCACGAAGACGCGCACATGGCCGACGAGCAGCACGAATTTCGGCGTCACTATACAGGAGAGGGTGAAGCCGATCGTATAGCCCGTCGCGATCATCGAGATCGTCTGCGTCGACCAGCCCTCGGCCACGGCGCGCACCGGCACGACATAGCTCTGCAGCCCGAAGGCCACCATCATCAGCAGCGTGGACAGCATGAGGCTGAAAATGGAGACAAGGGTCGCCAGCATGGGAGCTCCGGGAAGAGGGCATTCGGTTGTCGAATGTCGCTCTATTGCGGGAACCGTGCGCTGTCCACAGCGACAGCGGCTGGCGTAATCCAAGAAGAATTTCGGAAGATCCGGAAGTTCCCGGAAAGGTTGCGCTATGACGGCGTGTCCGGTGCATACCCGGCATAAAGAAAGGAGGTGAGACGTTTGAAAATCCGGCTTACGCTGACGATCAGGTTCAGAGGTTGGCGCTTCACCCTGACGATCAGCCAAGAAACGGAGATCGGGCTTCGGCCCGGTCTCCACCGGAGGAAAGGCGTCTCACCTCCTCACGATGAAGATCATACCACGGCGCGCACCGTGGTCAAAGCCTGCTCAGTTGGGCCCGCTCAGTTGGGCAGGAAGGCCTTGAGCGGATCGCGGCGCTGGGCGGCATCGCGCGGCAGCGAGGCCAGCACGGAATATTCCCGGGCGGCGTTCACGGCGGCGCGGATGTCGGCAATGTCCGAAATCAGCTTGCGAAAGGCGGCCATGGTGTGCTCCTGGGTTGGTCGGTGTTGCAAGGGCGCGTTCGCGCCCTCGGTCCGCTCAGCGCTGGATGAAGTCGCTGTAGAGCTGAACGGGACGGATGATGCGGGCGAAGCCGGTGGCCGTGAGTTGCTCATTGGCCGGAGCGGCGACACCGAACCCGTGGCCGGCGCGGCGGCCGGTGTGGCGGAGCGTCTCGAAGCTCGAATGAATGGGCCGAAAGCGGGCGGTCATGGGTCGTTTCCTTAAATCCTGTCCTCCCGTGTTGATATATTGCGCCGCAACATGATTTTTGCAATGCGACATTCTGCCCGGCAGATATGTGCAATGCGCATGGCTGTTGAAACTTTTTGTTCACACTGAAGGCAGATTTGTGCCGAATCCGCAGGTCCTTCGATTGGTCGCTGATTCAAGTCTTTGAAAATATTGAATGCATGTCGTCGGCTTAACCGCGCAGCCCTGCACGGAAAGCGAGCAGGTCCTGCCAGGCAAGCCGTTTGCTTATCGGCGCCGTCGTCAAATCCTGCGGGTGCAGTGTCGCAAAAGCCGGGACTTTACGGCCAGAAATCTCGATTTCCCGCCAATCGCCGCGCAACTGATGGATCGTATCGTTGGAGCGAAACAGGAATCGGGCGGCGAAATTGCCGAGAACCAGCAGGTGATTCGGTTCGGCAAGGGCGATCTGGCGTTCGATGAAGGGACGGCAGATATCCGCCTCGCGCTGCGACGGCGGACGATTGCCCGGCGGCCGCCATGGCACGACATTGGTAATGAGAAGATCGGCGCGCGCAAGGCCGATGCCAGCGAGCATGCGGTCGAGCATGGCGCCCTGGCGCCCGGAAAAGGGTTGGCCGTCCCGGTCGTCATCAGCATTCGGCATGGCGCCGATCACCATGACGGATGGCTTGGCATTGCCCTCCGCGAAGACGAGGCAGCGGGCGCTGGCTTTCAGATTGCAGCCGTTGAAGCTTTCCATGGCCGTCCGCAACTCGTCCAGCGAACGCGCGCTGCTTGCTGCAAATTCGGCTTCGGCAATCGCCTGGCTGTCCGGGATCGCGACATTGGGCATGGGGGCGGGGGCTGCGGCCCGTGGCTGTTCCTGTCGAACGGGCGCCTGCCGTGCGGCCTGCTGAACCGGTGCCGCCTCCCGTTGTACGGAGGCACCCCGCGCCGCGCGCATCGCCTCGAATTCGGCGACGCGATCGACCGCTTCTTCCTCCAGCAGCCATTCCACGCCCGCATCCGCATAAAAATGCAGGAGCGAACGAAGCTGCTCGGGATGAAGGTCGTCGACGGCGCTCATGATGCTACCTTAGCGAAGCCGGCCGCCTGAGGAAAGCGCCGCCGTCATGCCGCCCATTGCGCCACGTCGTCGCTTTCGCCGATCAGCGCCAGGCCATGGGCGATCGAGAGCAGTTCGCCGCCGGTCTCGATCTTGCCGGCATCGAAGCGATTGGTGAAAATCCGGCGCACCGCCGGCACGAAGGAGGTGCCGCCGGTGAGGAAAACCTTGTCGATACCGTCGGGTGCCGTGTTCGTCTTCTCCAGCACCTCGTCCAGCGCGCCCTCGATGCGGGCAAGGTCCGGCGCGATCCACGCTTCGAAATCCGCGCGCTTCACCATCTTGCGGCCGGCGGCGCCAAGCGGCTTGAAATCGAATTCGGCTTCTTCCGCGCTCGAAAGGGCCATCTTGGTGGCCGAGATCGACTGATAGAGCGGGTAACCCTCGTCGTGCTCGACGAGATCGATGAACAGTTCCAGCTTTTCCGGTTCCAGCGCCGAACGCACGAGCGACTTGAGGTCGGTGAATTCGCGGGTCGTCTTGAAGATCGACAGCTGGTTCCAGCGCGCGAAATTGGCGTAGTAGCCCGAGGGCACTTCCAGCACCTTGTCGAAGCTCTTGAAATATGAGCCCTTGCCGATTTCTGGCGCGACGAGATGTTCGATCATGCGGGAATCGAAATGGTCGCCCGCGATGCCGACGCCCGAATGGCCGATCGGCGTCGCCGTTAGCCGGCCGGCCTGCCGCTCGAAACGGATCAGCGAATAGTCGGTCGTGCCGCCGCCGAAGTCGGCGACGAGAACAGTGGCGTCGCTCTTTAGTGTCTGCGCGAAATAATAGGCCGCAGCGACGGGCTCGTAGACATAGTGGATTTCCGGAAAGCCGAGCCGGGTCAGCGCCTCGTTGTAGCGTTCGAGCGCGAGATTGGGATCCGGGCTTGCGCCGGCAAACTGCACCGGCCGGCCGGCGACGAGGCGCGAGACCTCGGCCGGCCATTCCGTGCCGGCATAGGCCTTCAGCCGCCGCAGGAACACTTCCATCAGGTCGTCGAAGGTGTGCCTGCGGGCGAAGACCAGCGTGCCCTGGAAGAGGGCGCTAGCCGCAAAGGTCTTGATCGACTGGAGAAAACGACAATCGCCGGGATTGTCGATGAACTGGCGGATCGCCGCCTGTCCGGCCTCCACCTTCAGCGCCTGCGCGCCGAGCACCGGATCCTTCATGAAGGAGAGTGCCGTGCGCATAGTATCGGTCTCGCCGACGCTGCTGGTAAAATGCATGGATTGCGTTTCGCTGCCGCCGGAAGCGAGCGCGAGAACCGTGTTCGTCGTGCCGAAATCAAGCCCGAGTGCCCGTGCCATCGCCGTGCCCCTGTCATCTGTCGAAATGTGTTGAAGCGGCACAAAGGCGCCGCGCGAAAGGGCGCATCAGATGCGCTCTGGAATGAAGAGGGCGCGAGATGCCACAGGCGAGGGGGAATGGCAAGGGCGGAGGCCTGTCCGCCCTTGCAAAAGCGGCGGACCAAGGATTGGCCCGCCGGATGAGGTTCAGACCGAATGCGCCGCGCCGCCGTCGCAGCGTACCAGGCTGCCGGTGACGTAGCTCGCCGGGGCGCTGCACAGGAAGGCGGCGGTGGCGGCGAATTCCTCGACGGTGCCGTAGCGGCGGGCGGGGATCGCCTTTTCGGAAGCAGCCTTCACCTCGTCCACGCTCCTGCCGCTGCGCTCGGCTGCGGCGGCGTCGAGGCTCTTCAAACGGTCGGTGAAGATGCTGCCGGGCAAGAGCATGTTGCTGGTGACGCCGTATTGCGCGACTTCCGTCGCCAGCGTCTTCGACCAGCCGGCCAATGCGGGTCGCAGCGTGTTGGAAAGCGCCAGGCCGGAGATCGGCTCGATCACGCCGGAGGAGGCGACGGTGAGGATGCGACCCCAGCGCTGTTCCTTCATGCCGGGCAGCAGCCGGTTGGTGAGCGCGATGAGACGCAGCACCATGGAATGGAAATAGGTCAGGAGCTTCTCCTCGCTCATGTCCTCGGTGGAACCGGGCGTCGGGCCGCCGGAATTGTTGATGAGGATGTCGATGCCGCCAAGCTTTTCGCCGACAGCCGCAACGACGGTCTCAACGAACGCCTCATCGCTGAGATCGGCCTGCACCCAGTCGGCGCGACCAAGGCCTTCCGCATTGATCGCCGCACAATTCGCGGCGAGCGTCTCGGCGCTGCGACCGCAGAGCAGCACATGCGCGCCCTCGCGGGCGAGCGCCACGGCAATGCCTTTTCCGAGGCCGCGGGAAGAGGCGAGAACGAGGGCGCGTTTGCCGGCGATGCCGAGATCCATGGAGCTATCCTTTGATGGTCGGGTGATCAGGCGCTGTACGGCACCTTGCCCGGATTGAAGAGGTTTTTCGGGTCGAGCGCCGTCTTGATCGCCTGCGCGACCGCACGACGGGCCGGATTGCCGAAGATGAGATAGGCACGGCGCTTTTCCATTCCCACCCCATGCTCGGCGGAAAAGCTGCCGCCGGTCTCCGCGACGCCCGTATAGACGGCATCCTCGATCGGCGCCTTGACGCTTGCGGCGGTCACACCATCGCCGAGCACGGAAATATGCAGATTGCCGTCGGCGATATGACCATAGACATAGGCATCGAAACCCGCATCGATGGCTTTCAGCCGCGCCTTGAGCCCGGCGACATAGGCGTCCAGCGCGCCCGGCGGCACGGAAACGTCAAAGGAGGGCGCGCCCGGCTGGACGCGGTAGATGAAGTCGCTCTCCTCGCGCAGCGCCCAGAAGCGCCGCGCCTGATCGAGCGAGGCCGCGACGATGCCGCTGGTCAGGCCGTGTTCCTCCCAGAGCGCGGCGAGGCCCTCTTCCAGCGCGCTGCGGGCGTCCGCTTCTCTGGCCGCCGAAACTTCCATCAGTAGAACGGCCGGCGTCTCGTCCTCCAGCCAGTCCACCTCGAAGCCACGTTCCCGCGCGCTGTCGAGGAAGAAATTGTGCCACATCAGTTCGGCACCCTCGAGTTGCACCGCCGGCTGCGCCCGGAAATGGCCGACAAGGGCGAGCGCCGACGTCGCATCCTGAACGCCGACAAGCGCCGTGGCGCGCTGCGGATTGAAACTTTCGAGCTTCACGACGGCGCGGGTGACGAGGCCGTAAGCGCCCTCCGAGCCGATGAGCAACTGCTTGATGTCGGGCCCCGCGCTCACCTTCAGCACGCGCGTCAGGTCGTTGACGAGGCTGCCATCCGGCATCACAGCCTCGATGCCGAGCACCTGATGGCGCATCACGCCGTTGCGGAAGGCGAGGATGCCGCCGGCATTGGTGGCGATCATGCCGCCGATCGTGGCGGTGCCGCGCGCGGCAAGATCGATGCCGGGCGTCAGTCCGAACTCCGCCGCCGCCTCCTGCAGGGCCTGCAAGGTCACGCCGGCCCCGACGGTCGCGGTGCGCGCCAGCGGATCGATCACCTCGATATGGTTGAGCCTTGCGGTCGACACGATCAGTTCACCCGGCCGGCTGACACCACCGCCAACGAGCCCGGTGCGCCCGCCCTGCGGCACGATCGGCACGTTGTTTTCCAAGCACCAGCATACGATAGCCGCTGCCGCTTCCGGTGTTGCCGGCTGTACCATGGCGCCGGCGCCGAAATTATCGGGATGCTCGCCGGGATGCCGGCCTTGAAGCATCTCGCCTCCGATAAGGTGAAGATCCGCGCTGAATTCGTTCAAGTCGTTCTGGAGCGATCGGATAATCTCTGACATGGGGATGGTGCTCCGCTGACTGGCTGTCGAATGCCTAATCCCACGGAAGATCGGAATCAAGCGAGTACAAAATGCTCGGCGACACTCGATTGACGTTTACGTATAAGTCAATAAACCTTCGGCCATGACATGACCTCATGCGCAAAAGCCGGAAACTCTGTCGCAGAACGGCTCGACAAGATTTCCGGTATTTGTCATGACAGGGCCGACCTTAAGGGATTTTCCGCGGCTTTTGAGGGGTTGCGGCTGGAGAGAACAATGAGCGTAGAAATGGAACTCCCCGAACGCGAGTCGATGGAATTCGACGTTGTGATCGTCGGCGCCGGTCCGGCCGGCCTGTCTGCCGCGATCCGGCTGAAACAGGTCAATCCTGACCTGACGGTCGTCGTGCTGGAAAAGGGTTCGGAAGTCGGCGCGCATATTCTTTCCGGCGCGGTCGTCGATCCGATCGGCATCGACCGCCTGCTGCCCGGCTGGCGCGAGGATGACAGCCACCCGTTCAAGACCGAGGTGAAGGACGACCACTTCCTGCTGCTCGGCCCGGCCGGTTCCGTGCGCCTGCCGAACTTCGCCATGCCGCCCTTGATGAACAACCACGGCAACTACATCGTCTCGCTTGGCAATGTCTGTCGCTGGCTCGCCACCAAGGCGGAAGAGCTCGGCGTCGAGATCTATCCCGGCTTTGCCGCGACCGAAGTGCTCTACAATGACGAAGGTGCCGTCATCGGCGTTGCGACCGGCGACATGGGCATCGAGCGCAATGGCGAGCCCGGCCCGAACTATACCCGTGGCATGGCGCTGCTCGGCAAGTACACGCTGATCTCCGAGGGCGTGCGCGGCTCGCTCGCCAAGCAGCTCATCGCGAAGTTCGATCTCCAGAAGGACCGCGAGCCCCAGAAATTCGGCATCGGCCTCAAGGAGCTCTGGCAGGTCAAGCCCGAGAACCACAAGCCCGGCCTCGTGCAGCACTCTTTCGGTTGGCCGCTCGGCATGAAGACCGGTGGCGGTTCGTTCCTCTATCACCTCGAAGACAACATTGTCGCCGTCGGCTTCGTGGTGCATCTCAACTACAAGAACCCCTACCTCTTTCCCTTCGAGGAATTCCAACGCTTCAAAACGCATCCGGCGATCCGCGGTACCTTCGAGGGCGGCAAGCGCCTCTCGTATGGCGCGCGCGCCATCACCGAGGGTGGCTACCAGTCCGTGCCGAAGCTCTCCTTCCCGGGCGGTGCGCTGATCGGCTGCTCGGCCGGCTTCGTCAACGTGCCGCGCATCAAGGGCAGCCACAATGCGGTGCTTTCGGGCATGCTGGCGGCGGAAAAGCTGGCGGATGCGATTGCCGCCGGCCGCGCTAATGACGAGCCGATCGAGATCGAGCAGGGCTGGCGCGACAGCGCCATCGGCTCGGACCTCAGGAAAGTGCGCAACGTCAAGCCGCTGTGGTCGAAGTTCGGCACGGCCGTGGGCGTGGCGCTCGGCGGCCTCGACATGTGGACGAACACGCTCCTCGGCTTCTCCTTCTTCGGCACGCTGAAGCACGGCAAGACGGATGCGGCCTCGCTCGAGCCGGCCGCCAAGCACCAGAAGATCGATTATCCGAAGCCGGATGGCGTGCTGACCTTCGACCGCCTCTCCTCCGTGTTCCTGTCGAACACCAATCACGAGGAAGACCAGCCGGTCCATCTTCAGGTGAAGAACCCGGAGCTGCAGAAGACCTCGGAACTCGACGTCTATGCCGGCCCCTCGACGCGCTACTGTCCGGCTGGTGTCTACGAATGGGTGGAGAAGGACGGCAAGGACGTGTTCGTGATCAACGCGCAGAACTGCGTGCATTGCAAGACCTGCGACATCAAGGACCCGAACCAGAACATCAACTGGGTGCCGCCGCAGGGCGGCGAAGGACCGGTCTATCCCAATATGTAATGCGAAATACGCAGCGTATCGAAAAGGCCGCCCTTCGAGGCGGCCTTTTTGTTGCCGTGGATCTCAATCGTTCCTGCAACCGCAGCGCGCTCCTTAACTCCTGATTAACCATAACCGCATAATTCTCGGCCCCGACGAACGATCTTTAAAGGGGCTTTAACCATGTCGATTTCCCGCCGCGGATTCCTGCTCGGCGCGTCTGCACTGCTCGCAGGCTGCGCGACCAACGGCACCAGCGATCGCGCCAATTACGGCGATCGGCTGGAGGAGAAACATCCGCTGAAGGCGATGTCGCTCGACAAGATCAAGCCGGAACTGCGCCGCCAGGAAGTCGCCTACAGCACGGATCATGCCGCCGGCACCATCGTCGTCGATACGCCGGCGCGCCGGCTCTATTACGTGCTCGGCGAGGGCCGCGCGATGCGCTATGGCATCGGCGTCGGCCGGCAGGGCTATTCGCTGGCGGGCAGCGCCTATATCGGCCGCAAGGCGGAATGGCCGACCTGGACGCCGACGCCCAACATGATCCGCCGCGACCCGAAGAAGAACCTGAAATATGCCGGCGGCCTCGAAGGCGGCCCGAACAATCCGCTCGGCGCGCGCGCCATCTATCTCTACCAAAACGGCAACGACACCATGTTCCGCATCCATGGCACCAACCAGCCGTGGTCGATCGGTCAGGCCATGTCGAGCGGTTGCGTGCGCATGCTGAACCATGACGTGATCGACCTCTACGAACGCGTCAAGGTCGGTGGCCGCGTCCACGTCATTCAGGGCCGGCGCGACGTCTGAAGCTTTCCGTCATGTCGTGCTGAAAACGGCCGGCTCTGCCGGCCTTTTTGTTTTGCGGGTTGAAAAAGCTGAATTGTATCATACCATTGCCCGCGTGCTTCCGGTCTTGGATAAAGTCGGGACGGTCTTGCGGAATTGATGGGTCCATGACGCATTGGGGTCAATCGCAGACGCATTTGTACCGGCATTCGACCCCGCACCTGCAAAAGTCGAGGGTGCGGTATCGCGGTTTATCCGCGTTCGCTAACGATCAAGGGCCCGGCGGCGACGGTGCGGCAGGGCCTGACTGGGCACAATGACACCGTCGACATGAGGGAACGGATATGAAACATCTTCTTGCTTCCACCTGCCTCGTCGCTGGCCTTCTGGCCATGACGGGCGCTGCGCGTGCCGAATGCGGCGACGTGACTATCGCCAGCATGAACTGGCAGAGCGCCGAAGTGCTGGCCGCACTCGACAAGTTCATCCTGACCGAAGGCTATGGCTGCAACGCCGAAGTCATCGTCGGCGACACGGTCCCGACCATCACCTCGATGATCGAAAAGGGCGAGCCGGATCTGGCGCCGGAAGGCTGGGTTGACCTGCTGCCCGACGTCGTCAATCGCGGCATCGAGGAAGGCAAGCTGATCGGCGCAGCCGTCGCGCTATCCGACGCTGCCGTCCAGGGCTGGTGGATCCCGAAATACATCGCCGACGCTCATCCGGACATCAAGACGATCGACGACGCGCTGAAGCATCCGGAACTGTTCCCGGATCCGGAAGACAAGTCGAAGGGCGCCGTTCATAACGGCCCGCAGGGCTGGGGCGGCACGGTCGTGACCAGCCAGCTCTACAAGGCCTATGGTGGCGAAGCGGCGAACTTCACGCTCGTCGACACGGGCTCGGCTGCCGGCCTCGACGGCTCGATCGCCAAGGCTTACGAGCGCAAGGAAGGCTGGGTCGGTTACTACTGGGCCCCGACGGCGCTTCTCGGCAAGTACGAGATGGTGAAGCTCGAGCATGGCGTTCCCTATGACGCCGCCGAGTGGAAGCGCTGCAACACCGTTGCCGACTGCGCAGACCCGAAGAAGAACGACTGGCCGAAGGACAAGGTCCAGACGCTCGTCACCAAGGGTTTCTCCGAGCGGGCCGGCGAAGACGTCATGGGCTACCTCAACAAGCGCGCCTGGTCGAACGACACGGTCAACAAGCTGATGGCCTGGATGACCGACAACCAGGCGAGCGGCGACGATGGCGCCAAGCACTTCCTGGAAGGGAACGAAGCCCTCTGGAAGGACTGGGTCTCGCCGGAAGCTGCTGAAAAGATCAAGGCCGCTCTCTGATCGCCTGATCAAAGATTCGGGCGGCGCGTCCTCAAGCGCGCCGCCCTTTGCCTTCGTTTTAGCGCATGCCTTTGGCGCAAATTGCAGCGCCCTTTCCCTCGGCATGCTTCAGGGTTGGCTCATGAACCCGGCGCAAGACCGGACGGAGCCGGAAGGGGATCGACATGGACTGGTTTACGAAATTTCCCACAATGAATGCGGACACGTTGCGTGACCTGAAAAAGGGCATCGACGAGGCGTTCCGCGGGTTTACCCGCGCCTATGGCGACGGCATCGAATCGATCTTCGTGCCGCTGCAGCATTTTCTGATCTGGTCCGAGCGTTTCATGACCAAGACGCCGTGGCCGATCATCATCCTGCTGATCGCCGCCATTGCCTGGTTCGCCAGCCGCAACTGGAAGATCGTCGCCGGCACGGTCGCGACGCTGCTCGTCATCGGCTATTTCGACATGTGGGACGATACGATGAAGACGGTCTCGATGATCTTCGTCTGTACGGTCCTGTCGATCGCCATCGGCATTCCGATCGGCATCATCATGTCGCGGTCGGATCGCGTGCAGAACATCGTCAACCCGGTGCTCGACGTCATGCAGACCATGCCGAGCTTCGTCTATCTCATCCCGGTCGTCATGCTGCTCGGCATCGGCAAGGTGCCCGGCCTGATCGCCGTCGTCATCTATGCCATTCCGCCGATGATCCGGCTCACCAATCTCGGCATCCGCCTCGTCGACAAGGACGTTTTGGAAGCCGCCGACGCTTTCGGGTCGTCGAGCTGGCAGAAGCTGAAGAACGTGCAGATGCCGCTGGCGCTTCCCACCATCATGGCCGGCATCAACCAGACGATCATGATGGCGCTTGCCATGGTGGTCATCGCCTCGATGATCGGCGTACAGGGCCTCGGCCAGCCGGTGCTGAAGGCAATCTCCAACCAGTATTTCACGCTCGGCATCTTCAACGGCCTCGCCATCGTCGGCATTGCGATCATCTTCGACCGCGTCAGCCAGGCTTTTGGCAAGCGCCTGCAGAAGCACCGCGAGATCGTGCACGGCTGATCCGAAACGCAGACAGGAAAAAGGGCGCCCCGGCATAGCTGCGGGCGCCCTTTTCGTTTCGGTTTAGTGCTTGGGAGAGAAAATGCCGGTCGAGAGCGCCACGCCGCAGCCCACGACCAGCGCCGCCGTCAGCTCGGCCACGCCGAAACTTTCGCCGAGGAAGATTGCGCCGCCAAGCGTTGCGAGCACCGGCGTGATGGCGGTGAAGGCGGCCGCCTGACTGCCGCCGAGCGCGCGGATCGCGGTGCCATAGGCGAAGGTGGCGACGAGGCCGGAGAGGATGCCCTGGCTGGTGATTTGAAGCGCGAGGTCGGGCAGGGTGGCGGCAGCAAGATGCGTGCCGAAGATCGCGGCGAGCACCAGATGGATCAGGAACGACCAGACCGCGATGATGGCCGCACCCTCGAGGGCGGAAAGGCCCGAGCGGCGGAAGGCATGGGTGAAGCCGGCCCACAGTACGGCGCCGATCGGCAGCAGCACGAAGCCGGTCGCGGTCATGCCGCTTTTCAGCATGCTTGCGGTGAGCAGGATCGCGACCCCCGCAACGATGGCCGCGAGGCCGGCAAGGCGCATGCGGTCCGGCCGCTCGCCGAACAGAACCATGCCGATGAGCGCTGTTGCCAGCGGCAGTGAACCGCCAAGCAGGATGCCGCCCGGAGCGGCCGGCGTGATATGCAGTGCGGCCGCCGTGATCTGAAAGAAGACGGCGCCGGCACCGGCCACCATCACGACGATCAGTTTCAGCGGCACGTTCTTTGGCAGCAGCCCGGTCTTCAGCCAGATCGGCGCCAGGAGGACGGCCGGCACACCGTAGCGGATGAGGCCGATATCGATCGTGCCGAGCGGAGTCGCCGCGGTGTGGCGCGTTGCCAGCACCCAGAGCGCCCAGATCAGCACCGTCACCACGCCGCCCGCATAGCCGGCGACAAGCGGATTGGATTTGTCTTCGGAGGAAAGCGAGACCATGGCCATGGCGGTATCCTTTCTGCGCTGGCTCATTTTTCTGATGAGATTCTAGCGCTGGAGGCCGGGGCATGTCCTTGCGTGTTGTGCCATCGAAGAGGTAAAATGCGCAGGATTTCACCAATTCAGGCCATGAAAGTTTTCGAATATGCCAAATCTGGATAAATTCGATATCGCCATCCTCAAGGTGCTGCAGGAGGATGCGCGCGCGACCAATGTCGAGATCGCCGAACGCGTGAACCTTTCACCGTCGCCGTGCCTGCGACGTATCCGCAATCTGGAAAAATCCGGAGTGCTACGCGGCTACCGGGCGGATATCGACCGCAAGGAGGTGGGGCTTGGCCTGACCGTCTTCGTCGAAATCAAGGTGGGGCATCACAGCCGGGAAAATGCCATGGCGCAGCAGGAGGCGCTGCTGGCGGTGCCGGAGGTTGTTTCGTGTTTCCTGATTTCGGGCAATGCGGATTTTCTGGCGGAGGTGGTGGTGGAGGATCTCTCCGCCTATGAGCGGCTCCTGACCGAGACGCTGCTCACCATGCCGGGCGTTTCCGATATCCGCTCGAATTTCGCGATCCGCAGCATCAAGACGGGCGGTCCGCTGAAACTGCCGTCGCTCTAAAACACAAGCCGCCCCGGCGAGGCGCCGGGGCGGGGGGACGGCCGGGAGAGGCAGGGCCGTCCGCCGGGATGCCGCATTCGGAGAGAGCCGGCGGCATCCGGTCCTGCCGTCATTGGGCAGGGACGGCAGAAGCTGTTGCGGATTTCCAGGCGACGACCATCAGGGCGCCGATGACGGTGATGTGTTCGGCGACGAAGTGGAATTCGATGGTGCGCATCGGCTCCTGCATCGCCCAGAAATTATGGGCGATCGGAATGGTGAGCGCGGTGAAGACGGCGAGCATGCCGGCGCCGAGCCAGGTCCAGCGGTTGGAAATGATGAGCGCCGAGCCGATGAGCTGGGTCAGCGCCGTCGCAACGTTGAAGAAAGCCGCCGGCTCCAGGCCGAAATGCGTCATTTCCAGAATGCCGCCGTCGAAATCGGCAAGTTTGGCGATGCCGGACAACCAGAACATCGATGTCATGATCGTGCGGGCGATGAAGCCGAATGCGCGGCTCTCGGTAATGCTTTCAATGAAGGCGGACACGTAAAATCTCCAATAAACGACATAGGTTTGCGGGAAGGACCATGTTCCTTTCCCGGTGCCGCCCGCCGTCTTTCGTTTCGTTCGGTGGGCTGCGATGGCCTATGTCTACCAGAGTTCCTTGCCGTCCCTGTCACCTTGGTAACACCCCTCCGCCGCTCTGGACGCGAGCGGCGGAGGGACTATTTTCGAGATTAGAAACCGGCGAGAACGAGCTTGCCGCGCGTGCGTCCGCTTTCGACCATCGCATGGGCCTTCTTCAGGTTTTCCGCGTTGATCGTGCCGACGGTCTCCGCCAGTGTCGTGCGCAGGGTGCCCGCGTCCACAAGGCGCGAGACCTCGTTCAGAAGATTGTGCTGCTCGATCATGTCAGCCGTCTGGAAGAGCGAGCGGGTGAACATCAGCTCCCAATGGGTCGAGACGGCCTTGCGCTTGAAAGGCATGACGTCGAGCGCCTTGGGGTCGTCGATCAGGCCGAACCGGCCCTGCGGCGCGATGGTCTCGACGATGGCCGCGAGATGATCCTCCGTATTGGTCGTCGAGAAGATGAAGGCCGGCGCGCCGATGCCGAGGGCGGCGACCTCTCCGGCGAGCGGTTTGCTGTGATCCACCACATGATGCGCGCCGAGCGATTTGACCCACTCCGCCGTTTCGGGTCGCGAGGCTGTGGCGATGACGGTGAGGTCGGTCAGGTGGCGGGCAAGCTGCACGGCAACCGAGCCGACGCCACCGGCGCCGCCGATGATGAGGATCGCGTTGGCGGCGCCCGGCACGGCGTCGCGCACCTTCAGCCGGTCGAACAGCATTTCCCAAGCGGTGATTGCCGTCAGCGGCAGGGCTGCGGCGGCGGAAAAATCGAGCGAGGCAGGCTTGCGGCCGACGATGCGCTCATCGACGAGGTGGAACTCGGAATTCGTGCCCGGCCGGTCGATGGCGCCGGCATAGAAGACGGGGTCACCCGCCTTGAACAGGGTGACGTCTGGGCCGACGGCTTTCACGATTCCGGCAGCGTCGAAACCCAGAACGCGCCATCCGCCATCCGCAGGCGCTGCACCGCGCCGCAGCTTCGTATCGACCGGATTGACCGAGACGGCCCTGATCTCGACCATCAGGTCGCGTCCCCGCGGTTCCGGTGTGGGCAGGTCGATATCGACGAGGGCAGTGTCGGCGGTGATGGCCTGCGGGGTCTGGTAGGCGATGGCGCGCATGGGTGTCTCCTTTCGCGTTGAATGGAAACTAGATGAAGAGTATCGTCTGCCGATGCAAGAATGCACATTTTATGCACATAGTGTCGAAAAGGATACCGTGACATGTCCCGCCCGCGCGCTAAGCTCACCAAGAATTTTCCCGGCTGCCCGGTCGAATCGACGCTCTCCTTCCTCGATGGCAAATGGAAAGGCGTGATCCTCTACCACCTGATGATGGAGGGCACGCTGCGCTTTAACGAGTTGCGTCGCCGGCTGCCCAGCGTCACGCAGCGCATGCTGACCAAGCAGCTGCGCGAGCTGGAGGATGCCGGCATCCTGTCGCGCACGATCTTCCCCGTCGTGCCGCCGCGCGTCGATTATGCGCTGACACCGGCCGGGCGGAGTCTCGAGCCCATCATCCGGGCACTGGCGGCGTGGGGCGCAAAAAACGTGGTCTGCGAGGATGGCCAGAACGTCATCCGCCTCGCTCCGCAAACGGAAACGGCGCCCCTCGGAAGGGACGCCGCCTGATTTCCAGAGTTTTGAAGGTTTATTCGGCCGGGCAGACCGGCGTTTCCTCATTCTCGATCTTGTCGAGTGTCATCGAGACCAGATAGATGCCGAAGCCGACCACCGTGGCTGCCGCGCCCACGAAGCCCATCGATCCATAGCCATAGCCGGCGCTGATCGCCAGGCCGCCAAACAACGCACCGAGCGCATTGGCGACATTGAAGGCGGAGTGGTTGAGAGCCGCCGCCAGCGTCTGAGCATTGCCGGCAACGTCCATCAGGCGCGTCTGGAGCGCCGGGCCGACGACGAAGCTGCAGCCGATGAGGAAGCAGCAAACGCCGAGCAGGATGGGGTTTTCCGCCGTCAGCGACAGGCTGATCAGCACGAAGAAATAGAGCACCAGTGACCAGCCGATGGTGCGCATCAGCGAGAGATCGGCAAGCTTGGCGCCGAAGATGTTGCCGACGATCATGCCGCAGCCAAAGATCGCCATGATGACGGGCACCATATTGACGTTCAGGCCGGCGACCTCGGTCACGATCGGCGAGATGTAGCTGAACACTGCAAACATGCCGCAGAAGCCGGTTGCCGCGATGCCAAGCGTCAGCCAGACCTGCTTGCGCTTCAGCGCGCCCAGTTCCGTCAGCGCATTGATGCCCTTCGGCGCCTTGTCGCGCGGCAGGAAGATGGCGATGAGGGCGACGGTCAGCATGCCGGTGATGCCGACAGCGACGAACATGAACTGCCAGTCGAACAGCTGGCCGAAGAAGGCGGCAAGCGGCGTGCCGATCAGGGTCGCGACCGTCAGGCCGAGCATGACCTTGCCGACGGCCTGCGTGCGCTTGTTGACAGGCACCATGGAGGCGGCAACCAACGCTGCAACGCCGAAATAGGCGCCGTGCGGCAGGCCGGAGAGGAAGCGGAACAGGATAAAGCTCTGGAAGGTCGGGGCAATCGCGCTGGCGAGGTTGCCAGCGGCAAACAAGCCCATCAACACCAAAAGCAGGTCACGACGGCGGAAGCGCGCGCCGATGACGGCGATAACGGGAGCGCCGACCACGACGCCGAAAGCATAGGCGCTGATGACATAACCTGCCTGTGCCGTCGTCACGCCGAAGGTCGTGCCGACATCCGGTAGCAGGCCCATGATGGCGAATTCGCCGGTGCCGATGCCGAAGCTCCCGACGGCCAGCGCCAGGATAATCAGAGTGACGGTAAGAGCCGGAAGTGGTGGCTGCCCGGAGGAGAGGGCGGCGTTGGGCAGGGGGTGTTCAGTCACAGGTCGGCTCCGCAGATAGAATGGCGCGCGATCAATCCATGACGGTCCCTCACAGGGCGGCCACTCCTCCTGGCTGCTGATGTGGTTTGGTCCGGCCGGATTGGCCACGATAAGGAAGGTAAGTTCAAGCCAGCGGGCGCACTCCCGACGCACGCGACCGCTTGCACTATATCAAACTAAGGCAAACTTCCTATCCTGATTTTTCACCGCCTCGCATTTGGCCAACACGGGGCCTTTTCACGATTTGTTGCACTCCGTTTCGGTCGCGCCTGTTAATCGCCGCTTTCTCAACTATCTAATGGATCGACTTCACCCTTCAGGCGTTCTCGGCCGACAAGCGGAGTAGATGAATGCGCGTACAGGCAATTTTCAACAGGGACGGGGGGACGTTCCGCACCACCGACATGGAGGCCTATGCCCGCCATGCCGAAAAGGTTTTCGCGGAGGCAGGACACCATCTCGATTGCGATATCGTCGAAGGGGCCGATATCGAAATGGCGCTGCGCCGCTGTTCGGACCGCACTGATCTCGATGCAATGCTGGCTGGCGGCGGTGACGGCACGGTCTCGGCCGCTGCCGGTTTCGCTTGGCAGAACAAGATGCCGCTCGGCATCATTCCTGCCGGTACGATGAACCTTTTTGCTCGCTCGCTGAAGATCCCGCTGGACATATGGCAGGCGATCGATGCGCTGGCGGATGGCGATATAGCATCCGCCGATATTGGTACGGCGGATGACCGGCCGTTTGTGCACCAGTTTTCCGCCGGCCTGCACGCCCGCATGGTGCGCATGCGCAACGCCATGACCTACCGTTCGCGTATTGGCAAGATGGCCGCCAACACACGCGCCGCCGTCGGCGTCATTCTCGATCCGCCGGAATTCGATGTCGAGTTCGATGTCGATGGCGTTCAGGAGCATCGACGGGTGTCGGCCGTCAACGTGTCCAACAACCGGTTCGGGGAAAACGGCCTGCTCTATGCGGAAGACCTGACCGGCGGCCATCTCGGCTTCTACACGACGAACCCGCTGAAGCCGGCCGGCGTGGCAAAATTGGCCTTCGATATTCTGCGCGGCAAATTCAAGGAAAATGCCGATGTCACGGAAATGACAGGCACAGCCGTCGATCTGCATTTCCCCGATGTCGATCGGGCGATCAACTGCGTCATCGATGGTGAATTGTTGCCGATGGACCGTGACGTCTCGATCCGCCTGCATCCGGGCGAACTGAAGGTCATCGTGCCCAAGGTCGTCGAAAAGACCGCGACATCGAGCGAGACGGCCGCTGCCTGATGCGAAACGTGCCGGTTACCTGCGAAGTCCGTTATCGCCTGGATCCCGAGCGTATCGCGGATTTCCATGATTACGCGCGGATCTGGACCATGCTCATCGAGCGTCATGGCGGAACGCATCACGGCTATTTCATGCCGCGCAAAAAGCCTGAAGGCGCTGCTGTGAGTTTTCCCGATGCGGGCGGCGAGGGTGCTGCCGATATCGCCGTGGCGCTCTTCACCTTTCCGGATGAGGCCACCTATCTGGTCTATCGCGACAAGGTGGCCGAGGATGCCGAAGGCATCGCGGCCAATGCCCGCTTCTTAGAAAATCCGCCCTTCAAGAGCTACGAGCGAACCTTCCTGCAACCGCTTTCGGGCGATTGACGGCCTCCGCGCGGCGCGCGCGCGAAGGCCGGTCGTGACTCAGATACGCGGCAGATAGGTCTGGTAGTCGAAATCCGAGACCGTGCGCAGGTAGGTGATCGCTTCCTTGCGCTTCGTATCGCCATAGAGCTTCTGATATTCCGCGCCAAAGGCGTCTTTGATGAAGGGCGAGGCGGAGAATTCTTCCACGGCGGTCAGGAAGTCGTGCGTCAAACGCTTGGCATCCGGCGCATCCTTGCCCGGCTCAGTCACCGGACCCGGATCGAGTTCGCTGTCGAGGCCGAGCAGAATGCCGCCCAGGATCGCCGTCAGCAGCAGGTAGGGATTGACGTCGGCACCCGCCACGCGGTGCTCGACGCGCGCCGCCGGGCCGTCCTTGTCCGGGATGCGGATGGCGGTGCCGCGGTGGCCGAAGCCCCAGGTCAGATCGACCGGCGCGAAGGAACCCGGCTGGAAGCGGCGGTAGGAATTGGCGAAGGGCGCGAAGATCAGCTGCGCATCGCGCATCGTTTGTAGCATACCGGCGCAGATCGATTTCAGCTTCACCGGATCGCCGCCCTTGGCGTCGAGGATGTTCTTGCCGCCCTTGTCGATGACGCTGCAATGCACATGCAGGCCCGAGCCCGCCTGATCGGCGTAGGGCTTTGCCATGCAGGTGGATTTCAGGCCGAAGCGTGGTGCGGCCAGCTCGGCGATGCGCTTCAGATAGATGCAGTCATCTGCCGCCGCCAGCGCGTCAGGCCGGTGCAGCAGGTTGATCTCGAACTGGCCGGGGCCGAATTCCGCTGTCGTGGCATCGGCCGGCAGGTCCATTTCCTTTGCCCAGGCCCGCACCGTCTGGAGGTAGCCGTCGAGCGCGTCGGTGGCGCGCATGTCGTAGAGCTGGTAGCCGTTCGGCTGGTCGCGATACATCAGCGCTGCCGGCGGGCGCGGCTTGCCCGTCACGTGCCAGTCGTCCTGCACCACGTAGAATTCGAGCTCGGTCGCGACCACGGGCGTAAGGCCACGGTCTTCGAAGCGCTTCAGCATGCGCGCGAGGATGGCGCGCGGGTCCATGAACGAGGCGGTGCCGTCGAATTCGTGCATGGTGGCGAGCACCTGCTTCGACCCTTCCGGCGCCCAGGGCAGGACCGTCAGCGAGCGGCGGTCGGGAATGCACACGCCGTCGGGATCGCCGACGGAAAGCGACAGGCCGGTGATGTCGTCATTGTCGTCGCCCCAGATGTCGAGCGACTGCGTGGAGGAGGGCAGGCGCACCGAACCGTCCCAGATTTTCTTCTCGCCTTCGAGCGGAACCTGCTTGCCGCGAAGGTCGCCGTTCATGCCGACGAGGAGGATTTCGATACGGGCCGGAGCATTGATAGGCGCATTGGCAAGCGGAGAACCGGCTGCCTTCTTGTCGTTTGTCATGGTGCCTGCTTTTGGTTTGGCGGGAAGCATGGACAAGAAATTTTGCTTGCGTTCGATCTCTTGCCAAATGCCTGTTGTATGGGCATTTTCCTAACCCATTCTGTCCCGGCGTTCAATAAGGCGGGACCTACCCCTAAGGATGTAGTCAAATGTCGAAGACCAGCGCAGCAGCCGTTTCGAACCTCGGTGCCCTCGATGCCGCCCATCATCTTCACCCCTTCTCGGACATGAAGAAGCTGAACGCGGCCGGCACCCGGATCATCGAGCGCGGCGAGGGCTGCCACATCTTCGACAACCACGGAAAGCGGTATCTAGACGGTTTCGCCGGCCTCTGGTGCGTCAATATCGGCTATGGGCGCAAGGAGATCACCGACGCCGTCGTGCGCCAGATGAACGAGCTGCCCTATTACAACACGTTCTTCGGCACGACGACGCCGCCGGCCGTGCTGCTCGCGCAGAAGATCACCGCGCATGCCGGCGAAAACATCAATCGCGTCTTCTTCACCGGTTCCGGCTCGGAGGCCAACGACACCTGGTTCCGCATGGCCCGCGTCTATTGGGGCGCGATGGGCAAGCCGACCAAGAAGGCGATCATCGCCCGCAAGAACGGCTATCACGGTTCCACCGTCGCCGGCGCCTCACTCGGCGGCATGAAGTGGATGCACGAGCAGGGCGACCTGCCGATCGCCGGAATCCACCACATCGACCAGCCCTTCTGGTATGCCGAGGGCGGCGACCTGACCTCGGACGAATTCGGCCTGAAGATGGCCCGCCAGCTGGAGGAGAAGATCGACGAACTGGGCGAAGACAATGTCGCCGCCTTCATCGCCGAGCCGATCCAGGGGGCGGGCGGCGTCATCGTGCCGCCGGCCACCTACTGGCCGGAAATCGCCCGCATCTGCAAGGCGCGCAACATCCTGCTCGTCTGCGATGAAGTGATCTGCGGCTTCGGCCGCACCGGCCACTGGTTCGGCCACCAGCATTTTGGCGTGGAGCCGGATCTGGCGCCCATCGCCAAGGGCCTTTCGTCCGGCTACCTGCCGATCGGCGGCGTGCTGGTCTCCGACCGTGTCGGCAATGTGCTGGTCGAGGACGTCGGCGATTTCAACCACGGCTTCACCTATTCCGGCCATCCGGTCTGCGCCGCCGCAGCGTTGGAAAACCTGCGCATCATCGAGGATGAAAAGCTCGTCGAGCGCGTGCACGACGATATCGGCCCCTATCTCGCCGCCGGCCTGAAGTCGCTGGAAGATCTGCCGATCGTCGGCGAAGTTCAGCAGGTCGGCCTGATGGCCGCCGTGCAGCTCGCCGAGGACAAGACGACGCGCAAGCGCTTCGAGGACAAGGAAAAGGCCGGCGTCACCGTGCGCAACCATTGCCTGGAAAACGGCCTGGTGCTGCGCGCCACCGGCGACCGCATGCTCTTCTCCCCGCCGCTCGTCATCAGCCATGCAGAAGTCGACCAGATGATCGACATCACCCGTAAGGGCCTCGAACATGCCTGGAAGGTGATGACGGCCTGATTGGAAATGAAAAGGGGCGGTTTGCCGCCCCTTTTCGTTGGTCCCGTACCGGCACTTACTGAAACGCCGTCTCGAAGAAGCTCCTGAGCTTGCGTGAATGCAGCTTCTCCGTCGGCATGCCGGCGAGCTTTTCCAGTGCGCGGATGCCGATGCGCAGATGCTGGTTGACCTGCGTGCGGTAGAAGGCGGTTGCCATGCCGGGCAGTTTCAGTTCGCCGTGCAGCGGCTTGTCGGAGACGCACAGCAGGGTGCCGTAGGGTACGCGGAAGCGGAAGCCATTGGCGGCGATGGTGGCCGATTCCATGTCGAGCGCGATGGCGCGGGACTGGGAGAGGCGCTTGACCGGGCCGCGCTGGTCGCGCAGTTCCCAGTTGCGGTTGTCGATGGTGGCGACGGTGCCGGTGCGCATGATGCGCTTGAGGTCGTAGCCTTCGAGGCCGGTTACCTCCTCGACCGCACTTTCAAGCGCCACCTGCACCTCGGCCAGTGCCGGGATCGGCACCCACACGGGCAGGTCGTCGTCGAGCACGTGGTCCTCCCGCACATAGGCGTGGGCCAGCACGTAATCGCCCAGCGTCTGGCTGTTGCGCAGGCCGGCGCAGTGGCCGAGCATGAGCCAGGCATGCGGGCGCAGCACGGCGATATGGTCGGTGATCGTCTTGGCGTTGGAAGGCCCCACGCCGATATTGACCAGCGTGATGCCCCCATGCCCCTTCTTCTTGATGTGATAGGCTGGCATTTGCGGCAGGCGGGCCAGCGTCACGTCGGTTTCCGGCTTGTCGGCGCCGGCCGGCGTGAGAATGTTGCCGGGTTCGACGAAGGCCGTGTAGCCGTTGCCGCCTTCTGCCATCTGCTTGCGCGCCCACGCGCAGAACTCGTCGACATAGAACTGGTAGTTCGTGAAGAGCACGAAGTTCTGGAAATGGTTGGCGCTGGTCGCCGTGTAATGGCTGAGGCGGGCGAGCGAATAGTCGATACGCTGCGCGGTGAACGGTCCAAGCGGAAGCGGTTCGCCCGGGCCTGGCTCGTAGGAGCCGTTGGCGATCTCGTCGTCCGTCGTCGTCAGATCCGGCGCGTCGAAGAGGTCACGCAGCGGCAATTCAATGCCCTCGGCGATTTCAGCTTCCACATAGGCGCCTTCCCCGAAAGCGAAGTGCAGCGGGATCGGCGTCGTCGATTCGGAGATGACGACACGCACACCGTGGTTGCGGATCAGGAGGCCGATCTGTTCCTTGAGGTAGTGGCGGAACAGCTTCGGGCGGGTGATGGTCGTCGTGTAGACGCCGGGCGCGGAGACATAGCCATAGGAGAGGCGTGAATCGACGTGGCCAAAGCTGGTCGTCTCGATCGAAACCTGCGGGTAGCAGGCGCGGAAGCGCGTCTGCGGCGCACCGGACTTGCCCAGTGCCACGAAGGCGTCGGTCAGGAATGTCGTGTTGCGGTCGTAAAGCTCCTGCAATGCATCGACGGCCGCCACCGGATCCTCGAAGGAACGAGGCTCGTAAGGCTCTGGCGTTGCGAAGGAAAGCGGCTTTGGGGAAAAGATTCGTTTGCTCATGAATCACTATAGGGGCTGTTTTTTAACAAGCAAACGACAAGTCCGGCGTGCCCACAAGTCCTATCTCGGCGCCGCCAGAATGATGCCGGCGCCGACCAGCGCCAGTGCGGCGCCCGCCATGTCGAAGCGATCCGGCCGCATGCCTTCGGCCAGCCACAGCCAGAGCAGCGAGGCCGCGATATAGACCCCGCCATAAGCCGCATAGGCGCGGCCGGCAAAGGCACTGTCGGCCTGGGTGAGCAGCCAGCCGAACAAAGCAAGCGAAAGCATTCCGGGAAAAAGCCACAACACGGATTTGTCCAGGCGCCACCAAGCCCAGAAGGCAAAACAGCCGGCGATTTCGGCAAGCGCGGCGGCGGAAAAAACGAGAAGGGATTTCATCCGGGCTCCAGGATGGTGGCGCAGGGCCTGCCCGGTTTAGCACGGAAGAGGGGGATGGGAAGAGTTCAGCTCATCGACTGGCGCTGGAGGGTGATGAAGAGCACGAGACCCGTGCCCTGCTTTTCGATGCCGAGACCGCCGGCATTGCTCCAGGCGAGCGCGCCGACCGGGGCGATCATCATCGCCGATAGGGCGAGGATACGCAGCGCGGTGGCGGAGGTCTGGAGGAGGAGGGCGGTCATCTGTCGGGTTCTTTCGCGACGGCGTTGAAGAGATCAGAGCGAGGCGGTGCAGCTGTGCGGCGTAGCGCAGGCGACCAGCTTGCCGGTCGTGTTGTGCGTGCTGCGGCGATAATCGGTCTCGACGGCGGCGGCCAGCATAATGGCGAAGATGGCCATCAGCAGGGTGATGATCGTCAGGCGGCGTGCGAGGATGTCCATGGTATTCGTCCCTCTGAAGGCGTTTTCAATAATGCCTTTGTCGCATTGCGGGACTGAACACTCCCTGAGAGGGCAATTCATCTCCTGTTCAGGAAAGGTGTGATTCGCTTTTTAAAGAGCGCCCAAAACAAAAAGGCCGGCGCGAGCGCCGGCCTTTTGATTGAAAAATGAACCGTCTAGAGCCGCGACCAGGTCTGCGATTTGCAGAGGACGGCGAGCACGCAGCCCTTCATGCGCAGCGAATTGCCCTTCACCGCGCCGGAGCCGCTATAGGTCTTGTCCGATTCCGGATCGGTGATCTCGCCGGTATAGTCGGCGCCCGCGCCCTGCAGTTTGCCGATGCGTTTGCCGGCGAATTTTCCGGTTTTCAGTGTGATGCAGAAGCTGCCGCCGCATTTCGTGATGGCGGCCGTCGCGCCGCTCGCTGTCTTCCAGTTGCCTTCGATCGGCTCGGCGGCGAGCGCCATGCCTGGCGCCATGAGAAGGGCGGCGGCAATCCATGTCCTCAATTTCATTCTCTTCCTCCTCCAGAATAAGAAGACAGAATATCTTACGCAAACGTAAAGGTAAATATGTGTGGAGATCGGATTTGCGCGCGTTTTCCAGACTGCGGAGCAGCGGAAAATGCAGATGTTGAAACACGGCACCGTTTTGCGTGGTTAGCGAAAGGTTGAAATCGCCGGTTGAACAATCCGTAAATTTTAACACAAATCCCGCCGTTTCCAGCGGGTCTGATGTTTAACGAAAATCCAATTTTACCAAGCGTTTGGATTTTGTTTTCCTCCAATTAAGCATGCATTTTAAGCGCATTTTGAAAGGCCTGCGGCATAGTGGAGCCATAAGACGAGCACGGAAAAACCGGCCGGCAAAACTCTTACGGAAGACCATGCCGCAGAAGACGGCAGGCGCCGTGAGAGGCCCGAAAGGGCAGGTAAAACAGGATATTAAAGCAGTAAACCAGGTCAGACAGGGACTAACGAAAATGGCACGCTTTGACTTTCAGAACACCGAAACGGCCGCCATGACGGGCGGCGAAAACCGCGCTGAAATCTTCTGCGACATGGGCCTCATGTATGCCACCGGCCGCGGCTGCGACGTCGATGTGGTTCAGGCTCACAAATGGCTCAACATTGCCGCCATCAAAGGTTGTGACCGCGCCGCAGAACTGCGCGCCGACCTTGCCGCAACGATGAGCAAGACCGACATCGCTCTGGCGCTGCGCGCCGCTCGCGAGTGGATGACGGTTCACTGAGACAAGCCGGCTGGCGCCGGCGGCAAGAAAAGCATCATGACCGGTGGACGACAAACGGCGCTAGAACCGGATCCGTCCCGTCAAAGAGGCTCTGCCGCTCAAGCCAGCCGCTTCAAAACCAGCGGCAAGGCTTCCTCCAGCAACGCCATATCGTTTTCCGGCCCGACGCTGATGCGGATGCATCGGTTAAGGGGGGCAACGCCCGGCATGCGAATGAAGACGCCATGTTCCATCAATCCATCGACAATGGCCCTGGCGTGGGTGCCGTCGCGGCCGCAATCGATGGTGACGAAATTGGTGGCGGAGGCGAGGGGAAGAAGACCGTTGGATTGCGCGATCCGCGAGATGCGCTCGCGGGACGCGCTGATACTGGCAATGACTTCTGCCAGATAGGCCTGGTCCTTCAGCGCGGCGAGTGCCGCCTGAACCGAAATTCGGGCCATGCCGAAATGATTTCGGATCTTGTCGAAGGCCTGCGCATTGCCGAGCGTGCCGATCGCATAGCCGATCCGCGCGCCGGCAAGGCCGTAGGCCTTCGAGAATGTACGCATCCGCAGGATGTTAGGCTGTCCGATCAGCGCCGAGATCGGCGGGATCGTGCCCTCAGGTGCCGTCTCGCCATAGGCCTCGTCGAGGATGAGCAGTGTCGTCTCCGGCAGCGCGCGGGCGAAGGCCACCACGCTGTCAGCATCCCACCAGCTTCCCATCGGATTGTCGGGATTGGCGAAATAGACGAGCGGCGCATTTTCGCGCTTCACGGCCTCCAGCAGGCCGTCCAGATGCTCCTTGTCGCCCGCATAGGGCACCGTCACCAGCCGGCCGCCAAATCCGTTCACATGATAATTGAAGGTGGGATAGCCGCCGAGCGAGGTTACAACCGGCGTGCCCGGCTCGATGATGAGCCGCGCGATCTCGCCCAGCAGCCCGTCGATGCCGCCGCCTACTGCGATATTGTCGCGCGAAACGCCGTGGTGGAGCGCCAGCGCTTCGCGCAACTCGAAATTCTCCGGATCGCTATACATCCAAGTCGTTTCGGCCGCGGCGCGCATCGCCTGCAGAACGGAGGGCGCCGGGCCGAAGCCGCTTTCATTCGCGCCTATGCGGGCTTTGACCGCAAGGCCCCGATTGCGCTCGATGGCCTCCGGTCCGACGAATGGCACGGTGGCGGGCAGGGTTTGGGAGAGGGCGGTGAAGCGGGAAAATGCGGACATGAGGCGCCTGACGATCGATGAACGGAGAAAATCTTGCCGGCGCGCAAAAATGCCCGCCGGAATCGGTTTCCGGCGGGCACCCTAACTAATAAATTGCGCGGGTGAAACGATCAGCTGAGCGCCGAACCGACGCCGGCCTTTTCGACGCCCACCATATAGCGCCGGTCGTCCTGCTTGGGCTTGTTGCTCACGCCGCCGGTGAAGTAATCGGACCGAACGATGGTGTGCAGCAGCTCCTCGTCGATTTCCTTGATAAACTGGACGCCGATGCGGTTGTCGTTGCGATAGACCTCCGCACAGCCGATGCGCGAGGCAACCCCGACGATTGAGAGATAGTAGTGCAGCGGCAAGCCGATCGTCGTCGTCACGACGAAACTTGCGCCCCCCTGCGACACATCCACCAGCTTGCAGCTGCGCATCTTGGGGGCCGCCAGATCGAAGCCCACGGTCATCAGCATGCCTTGCCGGTTGACGGAGAAGCGTTCCCACTTGCGTTCGTAAAGCCCTGCGGCAGACCGCGGATCGGCACCGATGCTCATTGCCATACTCCCGATTTGGGGGGACGTCATGTCCTACTGTTATGGGGAGAGTTTCGCAGTCGAGTGTTTTGTTTATTTAAAACAAATATTTAAAAGTTTAGCGGCCTGCTTTTTTCTGAGGAAGCCGCTTCAGGCATCATGTGTTTCGCTTTGCCGACCGAGTACCATGTTAAGGAAATCGACATCGAGGAACATGTTGAAGCGCACCACCCGCTCCTCGCCGTCACGCTTGTATTCCGTGCAGGGGATCTCGTCGCGAATGCCATGGATTTCCAGGTAGAAATTCTCCGGCAATGTCAATGTCTTGTTGATGGATAGCACTGCGCCGGCGCAAGAAATGCTGCGGATCAGGCAGGTATAACGTAGCGCCGTGCTGAGGTGGTGACCGATCGGTGTGATGAAGCCGGGTTTTTCGAGGCGATACTGGACGAAGCTGCGTTTGGGGTGACGCAGGTGAAGCTGCTCGTGCATGTGGTCGAGGGGCATCGCGCCCTCCGCTTCTGTTTCCGGATGGGGATTGTATCGAAACGGGATGGATAAAACGTGAAAACGGCCGCTCGTCTTTTAACGAGCGGCCGTCGAATGCGAAGGTGGTTTGGGCTGTGTCTTACTGGAATGCCTGAAGGCCGGTCTGGGCACGGCCGAGGATCAGCGCGTGGATGTCATGCGTGCCCTCGTAGGTGTTGACGGCTTCGAGATTCATGACATGGCGGATGACGCCGTATTCGTCCGAAACGCCGTTGCCGCCATGCATGTCGCGGGAAACGCGGGCGATATCGAGCGCCTTGCCGCAATTGTTGCGCTTCATGAGCGAGATGAGTTCGGCCGGTGCGCGGTGTTCGTCGAACAGGCGGCCGAGGCGCAGCGCGCCCTGCAGGCCGAGCGAGATTTCGGTCTCCATGTCGGCGAGCTTCTTCTGGATGAGCTGGGTGGCGGCGAGCGGCCTGCCGAACTGCTTGCGGTCCAGCGTGTACTGGCGCGCGGCGTGCCAGCAGAATTCGGCGGCACCCATGGCGCCCCAGGCGATGCCATAGCGCGCGCGGTTGAGGCAGCCGAAGGGACCGGCAAGACCGGACACTTCCGGCAGCAGGTTCTCATCGGGAACGAAGACGTCCTGCATCATGATCATGCCGGTGACGGAGGCGCGCAGCGAGAACTTGCCCTCGATCTTCGGCGTCTCGAAGCCCTTCATGCCGCGTTCCAGCACGAAACCCTTGATCTTGTTGTCATGCGCGTCGGACTTGGCCCAGACGACGGCGACGTCGGCGATCGGCGAATTGGTGATCCAGTTCTTGGCGCCCGAGATCAGGTAGCCGCCGTCGACTTTCTTGGCGCGGGTGATCATCGAGGAGGGGTCCGAGCCATGGTCCGGCTCCGTCAGGCCGAAGCAGCCGACCCATTCGCCCGACGCGAGCTTGGGCAGGTACTTCTTGCGGGTCTCTTCCGTGCCGTAGGCGAAGATCGGGTGCATGACGAGCGACGACTGCACGGACATGGCCGAGCGGTAACCGGAATCGACGCGCTCGACTTCGCGGGCGACGAGGCCATAGGACACGTAGTTGGCGCCGACGCCGCCGTATTCCTCCGGCACGGTCGGGCCGAGCAGACCGAGTTCGCCCATCTCGCTCATGATCTCTCGGTGGAAGATCTCGTGGCGGTTGGCTTCAGTGACGCGGCTAGCGAGCTTGTCCTGGCAATAGGCCCGGGCCGTATCGCGGATCATGCGCTCTTCGTCGGTCAGCTGGTCTTCGAGCAGGAAGGGATCGGCCCAGTCGAAAGGCGCCATCTTGGCGCGCGCCTGTTCCGGGGTGGCGCTGTGGTGCTCGCTCATGGGATCCTCCTGTCGCGGTTCTGTCGTTGCAGAAGTGCTACATCAGCTTGGTGCTCTTCGAAAGGGCGGGAACGAAATGGGCGGGCCGACACTTTGGCTATTTATGAATGCCCTCATGAATCCACAGAATGAGCCATCCCCCGCATTTTGCCGCCTTTGCCTTGATCCTGCCGCTCCCGGTGAGCATTAGTCCTGATAATGAGCAATTCCACGAAAGAGAGGCCAAGAATGCGCGATCGCTTCAAGCGGTCGGTCGAGCGTCTGCTGCCGACCGAAGCGCGGCTGGGAGACCTGTTCTGGCCGTTCCACCGCGCCCCCGAACGCAAGGCACCCGCGCCGCGCCGTCGCCCGGCGGGCGGTTCGCCGCTTGTCGAGGTCAGCGATTTCGGCAGCAATCCGGGGCACCTGCGCCTGTTCATGCATATTCCGGAAGGCTTGCCCGCCGGGCGTCCGCTCGTCCTGGTGCTGCATGGTTGCCGGCAAGATGCGGAAAGCTACGACCGTGCCGCCGGCTGGGCCTCGCTTGCCGAGGAGCGCGGCTTTGCCGTCGTCTATGCCCAGCAGCGCGAGGCCAACAATCCGCGCCTCTGCTTCACCTGGTTCCGGCCAAGCGAGGTGACGCGCGATCGCGGCGAGACGATGTCGATCCGCCAGATGGTAGCGCATGCCGCCGGGCAGGCGGGAAGCGACCCCGAGCGCATCTACGTCACCGGCCTCTCCGCCGGCGGCGCCATGACGGCGGCCATGCTCGCCAACTATCCAGAGGTCTTCGCCGGCGGCGCGATCATCGCCGGCCTGCCCTTCGGCGCGGCGCGCGACGCCACCCGCGCCCTTGAGGCGATGGAAGACGCGCCACAGCGCACGCCCCATGGATGGTCCGATCTGGTGCGGAACGTCTCGCCGCGCATTCCGCGAAAGCCCACCATTTCGATCTGGCACGGTACTGCCGACGACACCGTCGCCCTGTCGAACGGTCTGGCTCTGGTCGAGCAATGGCGCGACCTCTACCGGCTGCCAAAGGATGGGTTCGTCGAAAAACGCCAGAAGGGCCGACGCACCCGCATCTGGCCGGACAAGGACGGCACGCCGCTCGTCATCTTCCACGAAATAAACGGAATGGGGCATGGCACGCCGGTATTGCCCGGCGAGGGCGGCGGTTATGCCGTCTCCACCGAGCCGTTCATGTTGGAGGTTGGATTTTCCTCAACAATTGAGATTGCCAAGGAATGGGGGCTGACTCGGAGGTGGAAGCGGTAGAGCTGGAAGCCAACCTCTTCATGCGCCAATCACGCTCAGCACTGCCATAAGGTGCACTAACCTCCGGATATCGCGCGCAAACCTCGCCTCTGTCATCCTCGGGCTTGATCCCGGGATTCACGCATCCGCACCGTACTTCCTTTGGAATGGATCCCCGGGTCAAGCCCGGGGGTAACGACGGAGAGGGCGGGGTTTACCGCGAGCCTGCGAGCAGCCGGGCGCTTGCCGAATGGTATGCATGCTTACTTCAGCAACCATTCATGCTCCCTGGCGTTGTGGAATTTCCAAACCCGCTTCGGCCCGGCCATCACGTTCAGATAATAGAGGTCATAGCCGTGAATGGTCGCGCAGGGGTGATATCCTTTCGGTACCAGCGTCACGTCGCCGTTCTCCACCGCCATCGCCTCGTCGAGCGAGCGATCATCCGTATAGACGCGCTGGAACGCAAAGCCCTGTGGCGGGTTGAGGCGGTGGTAGTAGGTCTCCTCGAGGAAACTTTCGTTCGGCAGGTCGTCCTGGTCGTGTTTGTGCGAGGGGTAGGACGAGGTGTTGCCGTTCGGGGTGATGACCTCGACGACCAACAGCGAATGGGCCGAATTGTCGTCCTCCGGCATGATGTTGTGCACGTGGCGAACATTGGAGCCCTTGCCGCGATGCAACTGCGGGTGCGTGCCCGGCGGAATGGCCTTGGCCTTGTAGTCGCCGCCACCCGGTGCCGAGCAGACGGCGAGTTCCAGATCCGTTTCCGCCGTCACCGACCAGTTGGAGCCGGCCGGAATGTAGAGCGCATGCGGCGCGCCCTCGAACGGGCCCATGCGCTCGCCGAGCACGCCGAAATCCTGGCCCGACGCCGTCGCCTTGCCCTTGCCGGAAATCCACACGAGGCAGACTTCCCGGCTTCCCGTTTCCGCCGCGACGATCTCGCCGGGCTTCATGCGGTGCAGGTCGAAGCCGACATAGGTCCAGCCGGCGCTTTCGGGCGTCACATGGCTGACGCGGCCGTGGGTACCTTGGGGTTTGACGAGCAGGTTCGGCATGGGCTTGGTCCTTTCCTTCAGGCGGTCGAGCGCAGCTTATCCCTTGGGAAAGCCTTCCGTTTCGACAGTGTAGCCGGCTGCGGTCATGACGCGCATCAGTTCGGCATAGCCGACTTCGGCCATTTTCGCTGGCGGCGCCTTGCGCGGGTCCTGCTCGGCCTCCACGACGAACCAGCCTTCATAGCCATAGTCGGCAAAACGCTTGACGATCGCGCCGAAATCCAGCGAGCCGTTGCCTGGCACGGTGAAGGCGCCGAGCGCCACCGCGTCGAGGAAGGACTGCTTCGTGCGGTCGAGGCTATCCACGACCGGGCGGCGAATGTCCTTCACATGCACATGGTTGATGCGGGCATGGTGGTTGTCGATGGCGCGCAGCACATCACCGCCGGCAAAGGCGAGGTGCCCGGCATCAAGCAGCAGCGGAATGCCTTCGCCGGAATTCTTCATGAAGGCATCGAGCTCCGGCTCGGTCTCGACCACGGCGGCCATGTGGTGGTGGTAGGAGAGCGGCATGCCCTGTTCCGCGCACCATTCGCCGAAGGCGGTAAGCTTGCGGCCATAGGCCTTCATCTCGTCGTCGGACAGGCGCGGCTTGGTGGCGAGCGGCTTGGAGCGGTCGCCCTGGATGGAGCGGCCGACTTCGCCATAGACGATGCAGGGCGCATTGACGGCCTTGAACAGCTCGATCATCGGCAGGATGCGGTCCTTGTTGGCCGAGAGATCTTCATCGACCAGCGTGCCAGAGAACCAGCCGCCGCACAGCGTCACGTCGGCGGCGCGCAGGATCGGCAGCATTTCCTCCGGGTTGCTCGGGAAACGACGGCCCTGTTCCATGCCGGTGAAGCCGGCGGTGCGCGACTGGCGCAGGCACTCTTCGAGCGAGACATCGTCGCTCAGTTCCGGAAGGTCGTCGTTCCACCAGGCGATGGGCGACATGCCGAGTTTGGCTTTCATCATAGTCTCCTTGGCGGGAAGCGGGGCTTCCCATTACTATTGTCCTTGCCTCCCTCTCTTCCGTTATCCTCGGGCTTGACCCGAGGATCCACGCATCCGCACCGTCCTGCCTGTGGCATGGATCCTCGGGTCAAGCCCGAGGATGACGGAGAGGAGGAGAGGGGCGTTATCCTATATTAACCGATGGTCTGCGCGGCACGGGCCTTCACATAGGCTTCGCGCGCCGTGTTGACCTCGCTGCGCGGGCTGACCTCCGGCACCGCGACGTCCCACCAGTGGCCACCCTCCTTGGTGGTGATCAGCGGGTCGGTGTCGATGACGATGACCGAGGTGCGGTCGTTGCTCTTGCTGTTCTGGATCGCGGTTTCGAGGTCGGCGATGGAGGATACCTTGACGGCGACCGCGCCCATGCTTTCGGCATGCGCCCGGAAGTCGATATCCGGCATCATCTCGATCATCGAGTCCTTCAGGAGATTGTTGAAGTTGGCGCCGCCGGTGCCCATCTGCAGCCGGTTGATGCAGCCATAGCCACGGTTGTCGAGCACGACGATGGTGAGCTTCTTGCCAAGCATGACCGATGTCGAAAGCTCCGAATTCATCATCATGTAGGAGCCGTCGCCGACCATGACGACGACATCCGCCTCGGGCCGCGCGATCTTCACACCAAGCCCGCCGGCAATCTCGTAGCCCATGCAGGAGAAGCCGTATTCCATGTGGTAGCCGCCCGGCTTCTGGGCCTGCCACAGCTTGTGCAATTCGCCCGGCAGACCGCCGGCGGCGCAGACAAGCACGGAGTTCTCGCCGCCGATCGTGCGCTGCACCGCGCCGATGACCTGCGCGTCGGAGGGCAGGTCGGCATTTGTCGGCGCGGTCGCGCGGGCGACAGCGGCCATCCACGTGTCCTTGCGGGCCTTCGCCGTTTCCGTGAAGGCAGCGGGCGCCTTCCAGCCGCCGAGCGCTTCCGACAGCAGCTTCAGACCTTCGCGCGCATCGGCGACGAGCGGCTGGCTGTCACGCTTGGCGGCGTCGAAGGCGACCGTGTTGAGGCCGATCATCTTGACATTGTCGTTCTTGAACAGCGCCCAGGAACCGGTCGTGAAATCCTGCATGCGCGTGCCGACGGCGAGGATGACATCCGCCTCCTCGGCAAAAGCGTTCGCGGCCGAGGTGCCGGTAACGCCGATGGAGCCCATGCAGAGCGGATGATCATCCGGCAGCGCCGACTTGCCGGCCTGGGTGACGGCCACCGGGATGCCGTGCATGCCGGCGAAGGCCTTGAGTTCGGCCGTCGCCTGCGAATAGAGCACGCCGCCTCCGGCGATGATCAGCGGCTTCTCGGCCTTGCGCAGCGTGGCGATGGCGGCGGCCAGTTCGTCGTTGTCAGGGCGGGGACGGCGGTGCGTCCAGACCTTCTCCTCGAACATGGCGGCCGGATAGTCATAGGCCTCGGCCTGCACATCCTGGCAGAGCGACAGCGTCACCGGGCCGCAATCGACCGGGTCGGTCAGTACCTGCATCGCGCGCTTGAGGGCGGAGATGATCTGCTCAGGGCGGGTGATACGGTCGAAATAGCGCGAGACGCAGCGGAAGGCGTCGTTGACCGAAACGGTACCGTCGTTGAAGTCCTCGATCTGCTGAAGGACCGGATCGGGGATGCGGTTGGCGAAGACGTCGCCGGGCAGGAAGAGCACAGGCAGGCGGTTGACATGGGCAACGCCCGCCGCCGTCACCATGTTGAGCGCGCCGGGACCGATGGAGGTGGTACAGGCCATGAAACGCTGGCGGAAGCTGGCCTTGGCGAAGGCGACGGCGGCGTGCGCCATGCCCTGCTCGTTATGGGCACGCAGCGTCGGCAGTTCGTTGCGCACCTGATAGAGCGCCTCGCCGATACCCGCGACGTTGCCGTGGCCGAAGATGCCCCAGACGCCGGCAAAGATCGGCACCGTCTTGCCGTCGACGACGGTCATCTGCGCCTTCAGGAAATGCGTGACGGCCTGCGCCATCGTCAGCCGGATCGTCTTGCCCATCGTAATCCTCCCAATTCTCTTTCTTGTCTATCGCAATCACGGACGGAAAACCGCCCACACTTTTCCTGGGATTGCTTTACAGACCACGCGTGCGAAGCCAGGCATCAGTCAGCTCGCGGAAGCGGCCGGCCATGTCTGCAATCGCAGCTTCATCGTCCATTTTTCCCGCCATCCAGGCGCGGGCGGCATCCACGAAGATCGTGCGGCCGACGGCAAAGCCCTTCACGGCCGGCGCCACCGTCGTCGCCTCGAAGGCTTTCACCAGGTCCTCCGTCGGCGCTTCCAAGCCAAGCAGCACGATACCACGGCAATAGGCATCATTCTTGGCGATGACGGCCTCGATGTTCTTCCAGGCTTCGCTCGATGCCTGCGGCTCCAGTTTCCACCAGTCCGGCTTGATGCCGAGATCGTAGAGTTCCTGCAGCGCCGTTGAGATCGTATCATCCTTGAGCGGGCCGTTCTTGCCGGCAATGATCTCGATCAACAATTCGCGGCCGACGCGGCGAGCGGCTTCGAAGAGCGTGCGCAGCTTCTCCTGCTGCTCCTTCTTGAGGGCGGCGGGATCGTCAGGGTGGTAGAAGCACAGGCACTTGATGCAATGGTCGAGCGGCCACTCCACCAGCTGCGAGCCGATATCCTGGCTGAACTCGAAGCGCAGCGGCTTGGAGCCGGGCAGTTCGACCGGGCGGCCGATCCACGAGAAATTCTGCGTGGCGGCGTCGAAGAAGGCATCGCGGCCGAAGCGCTCGTCGATCAGCATGCCGTAGCCGGGGCGGCCTTCGGCGACGCGCGCGGTCGCCTGGACGGTGAGGCGCTTGAATTCCGAAATCTTCTCGTGCGGCACCTTCAGTTCGTCGGCGATATCGACGAGCTGCATGCGGTGGTCGCAGGCGAGCGCCATGAGGAGGGGAATGTTGGCCTGCTTGCGGTTGGTCGCCCAATGGATGTGGTTGATCGCCTCGTCCTTGCGCAGCGCGCGGTGCTTGCTGCCATTCTTGAGGAAGAAGGCGAGTTCGTCCCAGCTCGGATATTCCGGCGAGCAGAGCAGACGGGAAACGGCGAAGGCGCCGCAGGCATTGGCCCAGGTGGCGCAGGTCTTGTGATCCTCGCCCTTCAGCCAGCCGCGCAGGAAGCCGGACATGAAGGCATCGCCTGCACCGAGCACATTATAGACCTCGATTGGGAACCCGTCGCCGACCACGCCGTCTTCCAGATCGTCGGAGATCGGGCCGTCATAGACGATGCAGCCCATGGCGCCGCGCTTCAGCACGATGGTTGCCGGCGAAACCGCACGGATAGCCTTCAGCGAGGCGAGCACGTCATCGGCGCCCGAGGCGATCATGATCTCCTCTTCCGTGCCGACGATCAGGTCGCAATCCGGCAGCACGGACTTCATGATGGCGGAGACGCGGTCGGATTTCACATAGCGCTCGAAGCCTTCCGCATGACCGGCAAGGCCCCAGAGGTTCGGGCGATAGTCGATGTCGAAGATGACCTTGCCGCCGTTTGCCTTGGCGATGCGGATCGCCTTGCGCTGTGCGGCTTCCGTGTTGGGTCGCGAGAAATGCGTACCGGAAACCAGCACCGCGCGCGAGGAACGCACGAAAGCCTCGTCCACGTCGCCTTCGTCGAGCGCCATGTCGGCGCAATCGGTGCGCACGAAGATCATCGGCGAGACGCCTTCGGATTCGATGGCGAGCAGCACGAGCGCCGTCAGACGGTCCTTGTCGGTCTTGATGCCTTCGACATTGACGCCTTCACGGGCGGATTGCTCGCGGATGAAACGCCCCATCTGCTCGTCGCCGACGCGGGTGATGAGCGCCGATTTCAGGCCGAGGCGGGCGGTTCCGATGGCGATATTGGCGGGGCAGCCGCCGACGGATTTCGCGAAAGAGGCGGTGTCTTCGAGCCGCGTGCCGAGCTGCTGGCCGTAGAGATCGACCGACGAACGGCCGATCGTGATGACGTCAAGCGTTCTGGCTTGATCGATGTGCGGCATGTCTTCCTCCCGGTCTCGCGGCGCCGTCATGAGAGCGCGGCGACATTCTGGGAAAATGAAACATGAATTCCATTATTATGTCAATTCGGAATGTTCATTCCATTTTTATTTCACGGCATTTCATTTGCTCGTACGGCGCAGGCTGCGCCGTTTTTCCGCAATCGCAACCGGCAGGGCCATGGCGAGTGCCATTGAGGCAGAGAGCGAGCGGAAGCCGGCATAGTCGGCCTCCGATACTTCAAACCAGTGCGTGGCGGAGGCGGCAAGCGGCGAGAACACCGAGTCGGTGATGGCGACGATGGGCACGCCCCGGGCGGCGAGTTCCTGCGCCTGCGTCAGGCTCTCGGCGGCATAGGGAGCGAAGCTCGCGGCGATCACGGCATCCTTGCTCGTGGCGAACTGCACCATCTCGGCGTCGATGCCGTTGGGCGAGGCGACGATCTGGTGGCGGATGGCGAGTTTGCCGAAGGCATAGGCGATATGCGCCGTCAGCGGATAGGAGCGGCGCTTGGCGACGAGATAGATGGTCTCGGCGCGGGCGAGCAGATCAACGGACCTGGAAAACGTTTCGCCGTCGATTGTGCTGGCAAGGCGCGCAACGGACTGGCTCGCGGCGGTCAGGAAGCCGGACAGCAATTCCGTGTCGCTGTTGGCCGCCGGTCCCGCTTCCAGCGAGGCGAGCCGTTCTTCATAGGAAAGCGTGCGGTCGCGCAACCGGGCGCGAAAGACGTTTTGCAGGTCGGAAAATCCCTCGTAACCGAGATGATGGGCGAGGCGCACCAGCGTCGAGGGCTGCACGTCGGCGGCGGTCGCGATGCTGGCGGCGGTGCCGAAGGCCATCTCATCGGGATTGGCCAGCGCATAGGCCGCCACCTGCGCCAGCCGCTTCGGCATCGTTGCCTTCCGCTCGATGATGACGGAGCGCAGGCTGTCGAAATCGCGGGGCACGCGCGAAAGGGCCGTATCGGTGTTGCTCATGTGTGTCTCCTCGGCGGCCATTCTGTGATGAATGAAATAAATATTCCATATTATGGGAAAAGATAGTTTTCGTTCCAAATCTTTCCCGCTATGGATGGCGCAAGAGGCGCCCGTGCGGCGAGATATAGCAATTCCTCTGCCGGTACGTAGCGGAATTCAGCGAAGGAGGAGGCATCATGAAAGCGCTTGGCATCGGATTGATCGGTACCGGCTATATGGGCAAGTGCCATGCGCTCGCCTGGAACAATGTCAGCACGGTCTTCGGCGATGTGGACCGTCCGCGCCTCGTGCATCTGGCGGAGGCCAATCCCGAGCTTGCCGCCAGCCGCGCCCGCGAATTTGGCTTCGCGAAATCGACGGCCAACTGGCGCGACCTGCTTTCAGATCCCGATGTCGACGTCATCTCCGTCACCACGCCGAACCAGTTCCACGCCGAAATGGCGGTCGCCGCCCTCGAGGCCGGAAAACACGTCTGGTGCGAGAAGCCGATGGCGACAGCCTATGCCGATGCCGAACGCATGCTGGCTGCCCAGCGCGCCTCCGGCAAGGTCGCCGTGATGGGTTATAATTACATCCAAAACCCGCTGATGCGCCATATCCGCTCGCTGATCGACGAGGGTGCCATCGGCACGGTCAATCACGTCCGCGTCGAGATGGACGAGGATTTCATGGCCGACCCGGAAGCGGCGTTCTATTGGAAGAGCGAGGCATCCTCCGGTTATGGTGCGCTCGACGATTTCGCCGTGCATCCGCTCTCGCTGCTTTGGAGCCTGTTCGGCCATGTCGAGGCGGTCATTGCATCGCTGGCCAAACCCTATGCCGACCGCCCCACGAAAGAGGGGAGCCGCCGCGCAGTCGAGAACCACGATATCGCCAGCGTTCTCATGCGCCTTCCCGGCGGCATTTCCGGCGTGCTGATGGCCAATCGCTCCGCCTGGGGCCGCAAGGGCCGCATCGCCTTGCAGGTCTATGGCTCGAAGGGCTCGATCCTCTACGACCAGGAGCGCATGAACGAGTTCCAGCTCTACACGACCGCCGGCCGTGGCACCGAACAGGGCTTTTCCACGGTGCTGACGGCGCCGCATCACAGGCCCTACGACCGCTTCGTTCCCGCCCCCGGCCATGGCCTCGGCTTCAATGATCTCAAGGTCATAGAATGCCGCGAGCTGATCGCCGCCATTGCCGGCGTGGCGTCGCATTCCATCGATTTCAGCCATGGCCTGCGCATCGAGAAGACGGTGCACGCCATGGCGCAATCGTTCCGCGAGGAGCGCTGGATTGAAATCGCTCCGGCATGATTTTTTGGCGACCCGGCCAAAAAAATCCACCGGCTTAGTCATTGAAACCGCTTATCCCATACGTAATACTGGCGGCAATAATGCCGGAGGGAAGGGCATGTTCAAGCGAATACAAAAACGCTGGGCGCCGGTGTTCTTCGTGTCGATCGCCGTCGTCGTGTTCAACGCGGGTGCCGCTGAGGCCAAGCGCGTGGCACTGCTGATAGGCAATCAGAAATACGAAGAGACCGCCCAGCTGAACAATCCCGCCAACGATGTGGAGCTGATGCGCGCGTCGTTCGAGGCGGCTGGTTTCGACAGCGTGAAGACCGTCTTCGATCTCGATCGCTCCGCCATGGTGAAGGCATTGCGCGATTTCGAGGACGAATCCGTCGATGCGGATATGGCGGTGGTCTATTATTCCGGCCATGCCATGGAAATGAACGGGGTCAACTACCTGATACCCGTCGATGCGGCGCTGAAAAGCGACCGCGACGTCGAGGATGAAAGTGTCGCCATAGATCGCGTTCAGCGCTCGCTGGAAGGCGCCAAGAAGCTGAAGCTCTTCATCCTCGATGCTTGCCGCAACAATCCGTTCGCGGCCGCGATGACGCGTTCGATCGGCACCCGTGCCGTGACGCGCGGCCTTGCCCGTGTCGAGCCCGAATCCGCCGACACGCTTATCGCCTTCGCCTCGAAGGCCGGCACGGTGGCGCTCGACGGCCAGGGCAAGAACAGCCCGTTTGCCACGGCGCTCGCGAAATACCTGACGGAACCCGGTCTCGACGTGCGAATCGCGCTCGGCAAGGTGCGCGACGAGGTGGTGGAAGCCACCAACCGCGAGCAGGAGCCCTTCGTCTATGGTTCGCTCGGCGGCGCGCAGATCTTCCTGAACATCAAGGAAGTGAACATCAACGTCACCAACAGCGGCAACACGGAAGTCTCGCCGAACGGCCAGTCCGAAGCGGCGGCCGACTGGCAGAACATCCGCGACCTCGCCGACGAGGACCTGATCAACGCCTTCATCGCCAAGCACGGCAAGGATCCGGTTTACAAGATGCTGGCGGAGAAGAAGCTCGCCAGCCTCAAGGAAGCCACCCAGAACGAGGGTCAGGATGCCGACGGCATTGCCTGGGACGCGCTGAAGGAATCGACCGATGCGGCCGCACTCCAGCGCTTCCTCGAGCGTTATCCCGACAGCAAGCACCGCAGCGATGCCGAACATCTCATCGCCGCCCTCGAGCCGAAGAAGGGCTTGAGCGTCGACGTCGCCTCGAAGGAAACGCCCGCCTCGCGCGATTGCTTCCTGCTGGCGGGCGAACCGCAGTCGCTGCCGGGCTTCATGGGCGTCAACTTCCTGAAGATCGATGCCAAGCGGGCGCTCACCGCCTGCGCGCAGGCCGTCAACGAAAACCCGTCCGACGGCATGCTCGTCAACCTGCTCGGCCGCTCGCATGATGCCGACCGCAACTATGTCGAAGCGCGCCGCAACTACGAAAAGGCCATCGAGCTCGGCAACATGTACGCGCTCACCAACCTGGCCTGGTTCTCGATCTACGGCACGGATGGGCCGGTCGATGTGCCGAAGGGCCTGTCGATGTTCGAGAAGGCCGCGACGGCGGGCAATTCCTACGCCCAGGCCTCGCTCGGCTGGCTCTATCGCGAAGGCTATGGCGGCACGCGCCAGGATTATAACGAAGCCGTCAAATGGTATCAGCAGTCGGCCAACCAGGGCTATGCGAACGCCATGGCCACGATGGGCTGGTTCTACCGCGAAGGCCTCGGCGTCTCGCAGGATTACGTCCAGTCGCTGAACTGGTATCGCAAGGCTGCGGATGCCGGCGACGCCAATGCCATGTCCTCGCTTGGCTGGGCCTATCAGAACGGCCTCGGCACGGCGCAGGACTATGCCGAAGCCAAGGTCTGGTACGAGAAGGCCGCCAATATGGGCGATTCCTACTCGATGGCCTCGCTTGCCTGGCTTTATGACGTCGGCAACGGCGTGAAGCAGGACTATGTCGAAGCCCGCTACTGGTATGAGAAGGCGGCCAATGCAGGCAGTTCCTATGCCATGGGCAACCTGTCGCGCCTCTATGACCAGGGGCTCGGCACGCCGGCAGACGCGAAGGAAGCCGTCCGCTGGGCTGCTGCCGCGGTCGAAAGCGGCGATCCCAACAAGTTGAAAGAGCTAAAGGAAACCCCGGCCAACTTCACCGTTGCCTTCCGCAAGGAACTGCAGGGCCTCCTGAAGGAGCGCGGCTATTACAGCGGTTCGTCCGACGGCGAATTCGGTGCGGCCACGCTCGCCGCCATCGACAAGCTCGCCGCCGGCCGCAATGACAGCACCTCGCTGTCGGGTTCCGGTTCGTCGACGGTCACCTCGACCGACCAGTCGACGTCGACGCTTAGCAGCGGCTCGGATGTCGACCAGTGCTATGAACTGGCGGGCGAACCGAACCTGCGTCCGGGCTTCCTCGGCACGCTCTTCGCCAATATCGACTACGGTCGTGCGATCTCCGTCTGCGAAGCGGCGCTCAACGCCAATCCGTCGGACAACTCGGTTCGCAACATGCTGGGCCGTGCCTACGATGCCGCGAAGAACTTCGCCAAGGCACGCGAACACTACCAGAAGGCGGCCGACGAGGGGAACCTCTACGCCCTGACCAACCTGGCCTGGTATTCGATTTACGGCACGGACGGCCCGGTCGATATGGCCAAGGGCACCCGCATGTTCGAGCAGGCCTCGAATGCCGGCAATCCCTATGCCCAAGCGTCGCTCGGCTGGCTCTATCGCGAAGGCTATAATGGCACGCGCAAGGACTATGACGAGGCCTTCAAGTGGTACAGCAAGGCAGCCCAGCAGGGCTATGCCAATGCGCAGGCCACGATGGGCTGGTTCTACCGCGAAGGCCTCGGCACGCAGCGCGACTACAATGTCTCGCTCGACTGGTACAAGAAGGGCGCGGAAGGCGGCGACGTCAACGCCATGTCCTCGGTCGGCTATGCCTATCAGTCCGGTCTCGGCGTTCCCGTCGATTATGTCGAAGCGCGCAACTGGTACGAAAAGGCCGCAGCCCAGAACGACTACTATTCGATGGCCTCGCTGGGCTGGCTCTACGACGTCGGCAACGGCGTGACGCAGGACTATGCCCAGGCGATCGACTGGTACGAGAAGGCGGCCAATGGCGGCAATACCTACGCCATGGGCAACCTGTCGCGCCTCTACGATCAGGGTCTCGGCACGCGGTCCAATGCACGGGAGGCTGCCCGCTGGGCTGCCGCCAGCGTGGAAGGCGGCGACCAGGGCAAGCTGCAGGAACTCAAGGGCTCGCCGGCAAACTTCACGCCGCAGTTCCGCAAGGAGTTCCAGCAGATCCTGAAGGATCGCGGCTATTACAGCGGCCCGATCGACGGCGACTTCGGCACCTCGACGCAGAACGCGATCGATCGCTTGGCCGCCCGCACCTGATCCCTCCGGACAGGTCTGAAACAGGGAACCGCTGGAAACGATCCGTTTCCAGCGGTTCTTCTTTTTCGGGGGCCGGTCAGGCGGCTTGCTTCAGCAGCCAGGCATCATGCTGCTCCAAAAATGTTCTGAGGCGTGCCGGATAGTCTTCGGCAACCGCGTTCTTGACGCTCTGCCGCGTTGAAAGCGCTGCGCGCCAGCGGGCAACCTTAACAAGGCCATCGAAGATGCCGGTCGGCGCGATCATGTCGAATGTATCGAAGTAGCGGAAGATTGGTGCGAAGACCGCATCGACGAGGCTGAATTTTTCCCCGGCGAAAAACGGTCCGCCGCCAAGGGCCGCCTCGACGCGCGAAAACTTGTCGATCAGCGCCCTGCGCTTGGCCTCATAGGTCTCGGCGTCCTTCGCCGTCTCGAACCCCCAGAGGTCGCCGAGAATCGAGGAACCGAATTCCATCCAGCCGCGATGCTGGGCGCGGGCGAGCGGGTCGGCCGGGTGAAGCGGCGTGCCGGTTTCCGTATCCTCGAGATATTCGCAGATGACGGCGCTTTCGAAGAGGACGACCTCGCTGCCGTCAGGTTGGCGGACGAGCAAAAGCGGCACCTTGCCGAGCGGCGAAAGAGCGAGGAACCAATCGGGCTTGGCGGCAAGGTCGATGGTGCGGCGCTCGAAGGGAACGCCCTTTTCGGCAAGCGCGATGGCGGCGCGCTGCACATAGGGGCAGAGATGGTGGCTGACGAGGATCAGGCGGGCTTCGTTCATGGGATATCTCCTTGGATGTATCAGCGCAGGCGGCGCGAAGGGCTGAGGGCATAATGTCCGTCGCCAAGCAGGGCCTGCGCGACGGAAAGCACGATGAGGTAAAGCGGATACTCCCAGCCGCCGCCGGGGGCGGTGAACACCCAGCCATTGGCGCCGTGCGCCCAGATGATGGCGCCTGCCAGGGCGGGGATGAGTGCCAGCGCCACCCAGCGGGCCTGAATGCCGAGCACCAGCATGACCCCGCCCGCCGCCTCGGCGGCGAAGGTCAGATAGGCGAGCCAGCCGGGCAGGCCGATGGAGGTGAAATAACCCGCCGTTCCGGCAAGGCCGAAGGTCAGCAGTTTCAGGACGACACTATGGGCGAGATACATCACGCCAAGGCTGACGCGCAGCAGGGTGACGCCGTAATCGGTAAAGTCGGTTCGGGTCTGGGAAAGGGGCATAGGAGGTCTCCGGATGAATATAGATGCAATTGCATATATGTGGCCTTGCTATTTTCGTCAAGATGCATGTAATTGCATCTATGTCCGACTCATCCAAAGAAGCCGCCAACAAGCCATCCGAAGCAACCACCCGGCTGTGGATCCGCCTCATGCGCGCCCAGCGCCTTCTGCTGGCTGCCATCGAGCAGGATCTCAAGGCTGCCGACATGCCGCCGCTCGCCTGGTACGATGTGCTGTGGGAACTGGTGCGCACGGAAAAGGGCAGGCTGCGCCCCTTCGAAATAGAAGAGCGCACGCTCTTGGCGCAGCACAATCTCTCGCGCCTGCTCGACCGCATGGAAAGTGCAGGGCTCGTGTGCCGTGAAACCCTGCCCGAGGACGGCCGCGGCCGCTGGGTACTTGTGACGGAAGAAGGCCGCCGGGTGCAGGCGCGGATATGGACCGTCTATGCCGTCGCCATCGAGCGCCATCTTGGCGGGAAGATGGATGATGCCAGTGCGACGGCACTTGCCAACGCCTTGGAACGGCTCGCGCCTGGCGCATAAGCCTCAAATGCAAAACGCCGGGGCAGGGCCCCGGCGCTGGATTGCCGCATAGATTTCCGCTTAGAGCAGGAAATCGCTCGCATAATATTTCGTCAGGCCGGCATCGATCTGGAAGTCGGCGACACCGTCGCCATTCACGTCACCCGAAATGATCGTGCCCGAATAACGCAATTCGCCCGCGGTGCCGGAGAAGCCGGCCTTGCCGATGAAGGAGAACTTGTTGTCGGCCGACGTATTGATGTTGGCATCGATCGACCGAAGGTCGATTCGGTCGCCTTCGCTGCCGGGATTGAAATCATCGATGATGTCGCGCGGTGTGGAGCCGACCTTGCTGTCGGCAATGCTGGTGAAGCGGAACGTATCAGCCCCGGAACCACCAACCAGGAGATCGCTGCCGGTCCCACCGACAAGCAGGTCGTTGCCCGAACCGCCGAACATGTCGTCCGCGCCCGAACCGCCGTAGAGACGGTCGTTGCCCGTGTCGCCATAGAGGTCGTCATTTCCCGCATCGCCGTAAAGGATGTCGACTCCACTGCCGCCATAGAGCTTGTCGTTACCGCCTAGGCCTTCGAGTTGGTCGTTGCCGCTGCCGCCTTTGAGAATGTTGCTGCCGACGGTGCCGATCAGCGTGTCGGCATAGCTGGTGCCGGTGACGTTCTCGATGCTCTTCAGCGTCTCGAGGCGGCCGGAAACCGCCTTGGCATATCCCTTGTCGAGATCGACATAGATGCCGCGGCCTTCTTCGCTGCTCGAATCCTGCAGGGAGTAGTTGATCGTATCAACGCCGTCGCCGCCGTTGAAGGTGTTCTTGAAGCCGGCGGAATAGAAGGTGTCGTTGCCGGCGTCGCCGTTATAGACGCTCTGGTAGGACAGAACCTTGAAGACGTCGTTGCCGCTGCCACCATAGACCTTGTCATAATAGTCCGGGTCGTAGTCCTTGCCGCTGTGCGTATAATAGTCGTTGCCGGAGCCGAGATAGACGAGGTTGCCGCCCTCGAAGCTGTTGCGAACGATATCGTCGCCGCTGCCGGTGTTGACCTTGTTGAAGCCGCCATACGTGCCGATGAGGTTCAAAACGACTTCGTCGTCGCCGCCATAGGTGTAGACGTCCAGTTCGATCTTGGAATTCTGAACGATCAGATCGTCCCCATCCGTGCCATCAATAACGGTTGCCATCTGCATATTCCTTTCCGCAACAACGGGTTTGTTGCACGACATGTAGCGCCGGCAAGCTGAACCGGTGTTGAACAAGACGGGAACCGCGCGGCGATTTCGAGGCGAATTTTCGGAGTTTTGCAGGCAGGCTTGCGATTTAAGCCGATGATCGATCTCGCCCTCTTTATATAGAAGGCTTGTCCATAGCCCTGCGTGCGGCAATCGTCCTGAGCCGCGTCATTTCGCGAAACATGGGAATCAGTGAATGATTCCCGCCATCCCCGGACGGCCCGTCGCTTGAATGCTTTCAGTCTTCAGGCGCTGCCCAAGATATTCCAACGGAAAAATCCGAAAAAGCGGCAAAGACGATTTCATTTCGCATTGCCCGTCAAAAAAGCCTTGCAATCAAAAGCTCTGCCGCATAGTGAAACCGCGAGCGGAGAGGTGGCCGAGTGGTCGAAGGCGCTCCCCTGCTAAGGGAGTATACCGGAAACGGTATCGTGGGTTCGAATCCCATCTTCTCCGCCAGTTTCCCCTTTGATTATGAATGCGGCATTCAAAGAGACGAGGCGTAGACATCTCTCTTCCGTGCCATCGCTTTGTTGCGTTTAGGCAAGCCGGCCGTTCTCAAGCGACGTAACAGTTCGATCAAGGGCAATGCTGATGCCGATCGCTGACGTCAATATGCTCGCCTTCATTGTGTGGGTATTTGAGCTGTGGCGATGAGGCTTTCGTCCTCCGCAGGTGTCTAAGGCAATATCCTCCTCGGTAGAACTGTATCGAACCGTACCGCGGTGGCTGACGATAAGCATGCATTCACGAGTTCATAGATTTCTTGAAAGCGGTTGCGGTCTCCAGGCGGAAAAGCCGCCTCGCTCTGGGCGATAGCAAGCTGGCAAAATCGACTCGGCTGCATGCGATGCTGAGACCCGCACCGGTTCCTCGCGTACTTGCCAAGACTAAGTCTTCGCTAGAATCACGACGAATCGAGTCTGCTGAAAGGGCGCCCAATCTCGTCCGTGGCATGAAAATCAGTCTTGTATCGAGGCGGCGCGTGGTTTCGAAAAGACGCCGTCGCCATGTTTATGAAGGCGTTTTGCCGTCTTTTCGCCCTGTACGGGGCGGTGTCCGTTTACGGTTGCGACAAGCTAAGTGCTCGCTTCATAAGGGGTTTTGTTAAGAATCCATAAACTTTTAACGACCCTGTCCGCCATTTTGTGTCCTTTCCGCAACAGCGTTGGGCGAAGGCAGTCACAAAGTCCGCCTCCTTTCAGTTTGGAGATTGCTTACGGAACCGCGTCGAGTATTTTCACTCTCGGAAGCAGGGGCGGTTGATCGTCCACTTCTTGAACTTGGGGATGGGGCAGGGAACGCTGTCCTTCAGCAAAAAACCCAGACCCGTTTGAAACTTTTTGACTGGAGGTCAGAAATGAACATCAAGAGCCTTCTTCTCGGCTCCGCTGCAGCTCTCGCAGCAGTATCCGGCGCACAGGCTGCCGACGCTATCGTCGCTGCTGAGCCCGAGCCCATGGAATACGTTCGCGTTTGCGACGCTTTCGGCACCGGCTTCTTCTACATCCCGGGCACGGAAACCTGCCTCAAGATCGGCGGCTACGTTCGTTTCGACGTTGGTGGCGGTGAGCTGCTCGGCGACGACGTAAACGGTGCTAACGGTGGCTTCGGCGACGAGTGGAACACGAAGTCGCGTCTGTCGCTCCAGATCGAAACCGCCTCGGACACCGAGTACGGCGCTCTGAAGACCTACACCGAGACGCGCTTCAACTGGAACAACGAAGGTGGTACGGACGTATCGCTGAACTTCGCCTACATCGACCTCGCCGGCTTCCGCGTCGGTAAGACCGAAACGGCATTCTACACGTTCGTTGGCTACGCCGGCAACGTCATCAACGACGACCTGATCTCGGGCGGCATCTATGACGCCAACGTTATCCAGTACAACTACGACAACGGCGCTGGCCTCACGGCAGTTCTGTCGCTCGAAGACACGAGCGGTTCTGATGCAGCTGCTATCGGTTCCTTCCGTGGCGACCGTGACTACATCCCGAACATCGTTGGCGGTATCGGCTACTCGGGCGGCGCCTTCGGCGTCAAGCTGGTCGGCGGTTACGACTCTGCTGTTGAAGAAGGCGCAATCAAGCTGCGCGCTGACGGCACCTTCGGTGGCGTTTCGGTCTTCGCAATGGGTGGCTGGAACACGGACGGCGATCGCAAGAACGTCTACGCTACCTGGGGTGGCGACTGGGCTGTCTGGCTCGGCGCATCTGCCGCTGTTACCGACCGCGTAACGCTGAACGCGCAGGTTTCGTTCGACGATGCTGACGAACTGGCTGTTGTTGCTAACGCCAACTTCACGGTTGTTCCGGGCTTCGTCGTAACGCCGGAAGTTGCTTACTTCGACAACGGTCTGGACGGTGGCGACTCCTGGGGTGGTATGATCCGCTTCCAGCGTTCGTTCTAATCTGACCTAGGTTGGATTACTGACCCGCAGCCCTGAAAAGGGCTGCGGGTTTTTGCGTTCTGGGCTTTTCGCAAAGCTCGCTGAGGCGCAACGCGTGACGGCCTTACGATTTGCTATCAATTTGATTGAAGCCTCAAAATAGATGCTCGGCGTAAAGCCAATCGCCCGCCTCTTAGGCGATCCTCAGAATTCTGAAATAAATGCCGAAAGCGACGGGAAAACATCCTTGTGATGGAGGAGGGGCGCGTGGCCCTGGCCGGATGCCATTCGGGTGGCGACTTTCGCTCGGTCCTGCGCCATCGCCTGAAGCGTTTGCGCGGAAAGGAGTGTTGAATGCGCGCCGCGGATAATCAGCATCGGCTTTTCAGCGAGAACTTCGAATTGCGGCCATAGCGTTGGCAGCGGCTTGCTGAAGTCGATGGCTTGGAGCTGGTCGTTCAAGGCGGGATCGTAGTCGGAAACGAGGGTGTCGTCGCGACTGATATAAAGTGCGTGGGCCATATCCAGCCAGTCAGCGGCGGCGAGGGCGGGGAAGGGTTTGCCGTGAAGCGCCGCCAAGGCGTCGGCAGCCTGCTCGAAGGACGAAAAGGTCGAGCGGCGGCCGAGATAATCCCGGATTTCGATCAGGCCCTCGGACTCGATCGCCGGTCCGATGTCGTTCAGCACCGTCCCCGCGATGAGGTCCGGCCGCAAGGCTGCCAGAATATGCAGGATGAGCCCGCCGCGTGATGTGCCGATGAAGAGGCAATGCTTCAGGCCGAGCAGGTCGCAGAGCGCAATGATGTCCCTGCATTCCACCATCACATTATAATTGACGGGATTGGGATCGTATTGGGAAAGGCCGCGGCCGCGATAATCCACGGCGATGACCCGGCGCGATTTTTCCGGATGATGGGCGAGCAGCAAGGCGAGCTGGTGAAAGTCACGGGCGTTGCGGCTGAGGCCGGGAAGACAGATGACCGGCAGGCGATCCCTGCTCTCCTGTGCCGCTGTTGGCGGATAATCACGGGCATGGAGCCTCAGCTCGTCTTCGCTTGAGAAGAAGATGTCGCGGAATGCCGGTGCGTCCGAAGAGGTCATGCGCGTGCCTTGCCTGTCAAAGGGAAGCCATCATCGCCAATTCTGCCGGCAAGTCATCCTGAAATGTGGCCTCAGCGCCCGACGCTGAGATCGTGCTCGATATCGGCGGCCTGGCCGAGGCGGGTCTTGTATACCTGGTAGTTCTCCATCACGCGCTGCACATAGCCGCGGGTTTCGGAGAAGGGAATGCGCTCGATCCAGTCGACCACCTCGTCGACCGGCTTGCCGCGCGGATCGCCATAACGCTTGATCCATTGCGGCACGCGGCGCGGGCCGGCATTGTAGGCGATGAAGGTCAGCACGTAGGAGCCGCCGAAATCGCTGATCTGCTCGCCAAGATAGTGCGCGCCAAGCGTGGCATTATAGGCGGCGTCTGTCGTCAGCCGCTCCTTGGAATAGGCAAGGCCGTAGCGCTTGGCGACGCCCTGTGCGGTGCCCGGCATCAGCTGCAGCAGGCCCTGCGCATTGGCAGGCGAGATGGCGGCCGGGTTGAAGGCGCTTTCCTGGCGCGCGATCGCATAGGCGAGCGCCTTGCCAGAGCCGGAAATGTTGGCGCCGTCGGGAATGACGCCGATGGGGAAGGCAAGCGCCGCGACATCGATGCCGCGACCGAAGGCGATCTTGCCGATCTGCAGAGAAAGCTGGTGATTGCCGCCCTTTTCCGCCTGCGCTGCCAGCAGCGCAAGCTCGCCGGGGCTCATCAATTCGCCGGCTAGGGCGCGATAAAGACTATCGCCGCGCCAACCATGGCCGGCGGCCTGGAGGCGGGCGATGGCCTGCACGGCCTCGCGCTGGTTGAAACTCGCGCGCTCTTCCGCTGTCGGCGTGGGATAGGTGACGTTCAGCGTCTTGCGTCCGAGCCGCGCGCCGGCAAGCTGGCCGTAGAAGGTGCCGGGAAAATTCGCCGCCTTGGCGAAATAGTCCTTGGCATCACCCGGCCCGCCTTTTTCTGCGGCCCGGCCGAGCCAGTACCAGGCGCGGGAGACCGAAAGCGGCCGGTCGGAGGTCTGCAGGATGCGCTGGAAATGACCGGCGGCCGTCTTTGCGTCGCCGAGATCGCGCAGGGCATACCAGCCGGCATGAAATTCCGCCTCGACGATATCGGTCGGATCGTCCGCTCCGTGCCGGGCCGCGACATTATAGGCATCGCGATAATCGCCGAGATCGGCAAGGCCCCGGCTGACGATGCGCTGTTCGTTCCACCAGGCACCGGGATTGATGAGACGGGCGGGATCCTCCGGCATGGCGACAAAGAGTTTCGCCGCCGCGCGATAGTCCTGCTTGCCGCGCAGGTTGCGGATGCGCAGGAACGTATAGGCCGGGTCCTTCTGCCAGCTGGCATCCACGGCCTTGATCAGATCGCCGGCATTCTTGTTCTTGCGGATGACTGCCGCCCAGGCGCGGTAGAGCGACTGCGCCTTGCCGAGATCGCCGAAACGCTGCGCCTGGTCGGCGCGGTCGCGGTACAGCAACATCTCCATGCGTGACTTGTGGTCCTCGACACTGAGCAGCGCGCCGAATTCGGCAAGAATCGTATCCTCGATATCCTTGGAAAGCGTGTCCTTCTGCCAGAACGAGCGCAGGATGTTCGTCGCCCGCGGTGTGTCGCCCGTTGCGACGAGCGCACGCGACAGCACGATGGCGCCCTCCGCCGTCTCCGGCGTGGTGGTGCCGAAGGCGGCGAGCACATCTGCCGTCGCCGGGTTTTCCCGCGCCATCGCCTTTTCGGAATTGGCGCGCAGCACCGTCAGACCCGGCCAGCCTTTCAGTTCGCGCTGAGCCTTGGCGATCTCCCAGGAGGGCACGCCGCGCTGGCCGGAAACGGCGATCGCCCAGGTCAGGATATGGCGGTCGAGGCTGGAGGAGGGCAGGCGGTTGCGCGCGGCAATTGCCGCCGCGGCATCGCGATTGGAGAGGGCGTCGAGCCCTTCGCGCAATTCGGGGCTCACCGCCGGCACGCTGTCGGCGCGCGGAATGGCACTGGTGATGACCTCCTTCGAGGGCATCTCGGCGGCAAAGCCAAGCGGTTTGATGTCGGCGGTACTGTCGGCCTCGACGGGCGATGAGCGCAGCGCAAGCCCGGCTATACCGGCAAGCAGCAAGGCGCAAAGAGCGAAACTGTTTGTCGAGATCATGCTACATCCCGGATGCCGTGGCAGGCGACGCGTCGGTGCGTGATTTTCCGCCTGTTTGTGAACACTCATTAACCCTTTGTTGCCTTAACGAAACCTTAACCGCTCATCTCACTAAGCCGTGAAGGCAATTTCATCGAAGGCGACGGATCAGGTGAAACGAATATTCGTGTCCCAGAGCCAATTCCGCCTTGTTTGTGCATGAAAAACGCCCGTCGCGGCGCTTGCCGCATGACCGTCACCCGACTATTGTGCCAGCGTTTTTAACCACGGAATACGGCCAAAGCATGTAAGCCCAAGGGCGGCTTTGGCCTCAGGAGTTCTGGATGTTCAAGGGATCCCTTCCCGCTCTCGTCACCCCCTTTACCGATGCCGGCGCCGTCGATGAAGACGCGTTCGCGGCTCATGTCGAATGGCAGATCGGTGAGGGCAGCCACGGTCTCGTTCCGGTGGGCACCACCGGCGAGTCGCCGACGCTGTCCCATGACGAGCACAAACGGGTGGTGGAACTCTGCATCAAGATCGTGAAGGGTCGCGTTCCGGTCATCGCAGGTGCGGGATCGAACAATACCAAGGAAGCGATCGATCTCGCACTGCATGCCGAAAAGGCTGGTGCGGACGCGGTTTTGGTAGTGACGCCCTATTACAACAAGCCGACGCAGAAGGGCCTGTTCGCGCACTATGCCGCGATTGCCGGCGCCGTGAAGCTGCCGATCGTCATCTACAACATTCCCGGCCGTTCCGTCGTCGACATGACGCCGGAAACGATGGGCGCGCTGCACAAGGCGCATCCCTCGATCATGGGCGTCAAGGATGCGACGGGCAAGATCGAGCGCGTGTCCGAACAGCGCATCACCTGCGGCAAGGATTTCGTCCAGCTTTCGGGCGAGGACGCAACCGCGCTCGGCTTCAACGCCCATGGCGGCGTCGGCTGCATCTCGGTCACGGCCAATGTCGCGCCGCGCCTTTGCGCCGAATTCCAGGAAGCGACGTTGGCGGGTGATTACGCCAAAGCACTGGAATACCAGGACAAGCTGATGCCGCTGCACAAGGCGATCTTCCTGGAGCCCGGCCTTTGCGGCGCGAAATATGCGCTGAACCGCACCCGCGGCATGAACCGCTTCGTGCGTTCGCCGCTTCTGCCCACTCTGGAGCCCGCCACGGAGGCTGCCATCGATGCGGCGCTGCGCCATGCCGGTCTGCTGAACTGATATGGCAACAAAAGCACGCCCAGCGACGGTCAAGAAGATTGTAGCGGAAAACCGCAAGGCCCGCTTCAACTACGAGATCATAGACACCTACGAGGCCGGTCTGGTTCTGACCGGCACGGAGGTCAAATCGCTGCGTGAAGGCAAGGCCAACATTGCGGAATCCTACGCCTCGGACGAGGGCGGCGAGATCTGGCTGATCAATTCCTACCTGCCGGAATATCTGCAGGCGAATCGCTTCAATCACGAGACCCGCCGCCGCCGCAAACTGCTGCTCTCCAAGCGCGAGATCCATCGCCTCCGCGTTGCGATCAATCGCGAGGGCATGACGCTGGTGCCGTTGAAGGTCTATTTCAACGATGTCGGCCGGGCCAAGCTCGAACTCGCGCTCGCCAAGGGCAAGAAGCTGCACGACAAGCGCGAGACCGAGAAGGAACGCGACTGGAACCGCCAGAAGGGCCGCCTGCTGCGCGATCGCGGCTGACGCTGTTTCTCAAGCGCCGGCGATCAGGCCGGCGCGTATCCCGATTTCAAGATGAAATTCAGAACTGCGCGTAAAGCTGCGCGATGACCGACTGTTGCGCGGCGCGGGCAAGCTCCGCACCGTTCGTCTCGGTCGGCACGTCCGGCGAGGGAGCCGGGTTGGCGCTCGGCGTGCGCGGAGCGAGGAAGGACGAGAGCAGGGCGTTGAGATCCGTGCTCTCGATCGCCAGACGCGCCGTCGGACTGCGCTCTGCGGAAATGCGCGCTTCGCCTGTCGCCTGGGCGGACGGCACCGCATAGACGGGGACGTTGGAAATACCCGGCTGGCCGTTCGGCGCGTAGAGGAAGCTTAGGTCGCCGATATCCTCGGCGGTCTCCGACGGTGTCGAGACCTGCGTGACGGGCTGCGGCACGGTGAGCGCGGCAAGGGCGGAAACAGCGGGACGGTTTTCTACCGCAGGCGTCGCCGCACGCATTTCGAGCGCGTTCGATACGGCCCGGTAGCTGTTGCCCGAAAGCGAGACTGCGTCCACCATGTTGTAAGATGTCCCAATGCGAAATGACTGTACGGCAATGGGGATATCAGGAGAGTCTTGCGGAACATTGATGGTCCGCAGGCGCATTTGAATCAATGTTTAACGGAACATGGAGACGCCTGGAATTTCAGGCTTGCCGTCTCGCGAAATCTCACAAAAATCGCGGGCACTGCCCTGAACGCATTAACGTCCCGGAGCGGGACGTTAAGGACGACGGCGAAAGAGGGTTTACTCGGCGACGTTGTCTGCCGCCGGCTCGACATTGCGCTGCGGGCGCTCGGACGGGTCGCGGCCGATTTCGGCCTTCAGCGTGCCGAGATCGATGAAATAGTCGGCCTGACGGCGCAGGTCGTCGGCGATCATCGGCGGCTGGGTCTGCATGGTGGATACTACGGAAACCTTGCGGCCCCGGCGCTGCAAAGCCTCGACGAGCGTGGTGAAATCGCCGTCGCCGGAGAAGATGACGAGATGGTCGACCGTCTCGGACTGCTCCATGGCATCGATCGCAAGCTCGATGTCCATATTGCCCTTGATCTTGCGGCGGCCGAGCGAGTCGGTGAATTCCTTGGCGGGTTTGGTGACGACCTTGTAGCCGTTATAGTCGAGCCAGTCGATCAGCGGGCGGATCGAGGAATACTCCTGGTCTTCGATGAGGGCGGTGTAGTAATAGGCGCGCAGCAGGTAGCCGCGTTTCTGAAAGGCCTTCAGAAGCTTCCTGTAGTCGATGTCGAAGCCGAGTGTTCTGGAAGCCGCATAGAGATTTGCACCGTCGATGAAGAGGGCGATTTTCTCGCGGGGGTCGAACATGTCGGGAAATCCTTTTAAGTAGAAGTTGAGTTAAACAGGTTAGTTTTGAACATGTTCCGGCCCTTTCGGATGCACTGGCCGGTTGAATTATCTCTTTTTCATATAATCTTCATTTAGGGCAGCCGAAGACGCTTTCCAAGCAAACCTAGGTTGCGGATACGATTTTTGTCGCCGGCAACGTTTCCGCAAATTCAACGGCCTCGGAATTGGAGAACAGTTCCCGCGCCTTATCTCATTTGTCGGATATTTAGACTTTCATCCTGACGTAACGTCAGGGCTCAACCGGAAATTACATGGGCAGGCTTATGACACGCGAGCGGGCGGATAAAGAAGGAAAAACTTGAATTTTTCCTGCGTTGCCTGTATCGGGCATGCAAACTCCTGAAATTCTCGATCACAAAGGACAGGCAATGGCCCGTGTCACCGTTGAAGATTGCATTGACAAGGTAGACAACCGCTTCGAGCTGGTTCTGCTTGCAAGCCATCGCGCCCGCCTCATCTCGCAGGGGGCCGCCATCACCATCGACCGCGACAACGACAAGAACCCCGTCGTTGCTCTGCGTGAAATCGCCGACGAAACACTGTCGCCCGACGACCTCAAGGAAGACCTGATCCACTCGCTGCAGAAGCATGTCGAAGTGGATGAGCCCGAGCCCGATCCGGCAAGCCTCGTTGCCGACACGGCATCCACGACGGCAGCCGTCGACGAGGACGAGGACCAGCCGGAAACCATCACCTTCGACCGCATGTCGGAAGAGGAACTGCTGGCCGGTATCGAAGGTCTCGTACCGCCGGAAAAGAGCGACGATTACTGATTTCGGTAACTTACCGAAACCTTTGATATTGCGAATGCCGGTGCGCCCCTCTTATGGTCGGGGCGCACTTTTTTTTGCCCCGCCGCGCGGGGAGGGAGCCGATCGAGAATGATGCGCCAATATGAACTCGTCGAACGGGTTCAGAAGTACAAGCCCGACGTCAACGAGGCCCTGCTGAACAGGGCCTATGTCTATGCGATGCAAAAGCATGGGCAGCAGAAGCGGGCGAGCGGCGACCCCTATATCTCCCATCCCCTCGAAGTCGCCGCCATCCTGACCGACATGCGCCTCGACGAATCGACGATCGCGGTCGCCCTGCTGCACGATACGATCGAGGACACCAGCGCGACGCGCGGCGAGATCGACGAACTGTTCGGCGAGGATATCGGCGCGCTGGTCGAAGGTCTCACCAAGATCAAGAAGCTCGATCTGGTTTCCAAGAAGGCCAAGCAGGCGGAAAACCTGCGCAAGCTGCTGCTTGCCATTTCCGATGACGTCCGTGTGCTGCTCGTCAAGCTCGCCGACCGGCTGCACAATATGCGCACGCTGGACCATATGACGCCGGAAAAGCGCGCCCGCATTTCCGAGGAGACGATGGATATCTATGCGCCGCTCGCCGGCCGCATGGGCATGCAGGACATGCGCGAGGAGCTGGAAAACCTCTCCTTCCGCCATATCAATCCCGAAGCTTTCGAGACCGTCACGAAGAAGCTGGAGGAGCTTTCTCGCCGCAACGAAGGCCTGATCCGCAAGATCGAGGACGAGCTGCGCGAATTGCTCGTGGTCAACGGCCTCGACGACGCGCTCGTCAAGGGCCGGCAAAAGACGGTCTATTCGGTCTTCCGTAAGATGCAGTCGAAGTCGCTGTCCTTCGAGCAGCTCTCCGACGTCTACGCCTTCCGCATCCTTGTCGACGATATTCCGGCCTGTTACGCCGCGCTTGGCATCGTGCACACGCGCTGGCGCGTCGTGCCAGGCCGCTTCAAGGACTATATCTCGACACCGAAGCAGAACGACTACCAGTCGATCCACACCACGATCGTTGGCCCCTCACGCCAGCGCATCGAGCTGCAGATCCGCACCAAGCGCATGCACGAGATCGCCGAATACGGTATCGCGGCGCATTCGCTCTACAAGGACAAGGAAGTGGTGAACGGCGACGAGCGCACGACGTCGCCGCGCTCCAATGCCTATGCCATGCTGCGCCGGACGATCGAGTCGCTGGCCGAGGGCGACAATCCGGAAGAGTTTCTTGAGCATACCAAGCTGGAACTGTTCCAGGACCAAGTCTTCACTTTCACGCCGAAGGGCCAGCTGATCACGCTGCCGCGCGGCGCTACCCCCATTGATTTCGCCTATGCGGTGCACACCAATGTCGGCGATACCTGCGTCGGCGCCAAGATCAACGGCCGTATCATGCCGCTCGTCACACGGCTCTCCAACGGCGACGAGGTGGAAATCATCCGCTCCGGCATTCAGGTGCCGCCGCCTGCCTGGGAAGAGATCGTCGTCACCGGCAAGGCGCGCGCCGCCATTCGCCGCGCCACCCGCGCCGCCGTGCGAAAACAATATGCCGGGCTCGGCTATCGCATTCTGGAGCGCACGTTCGATCGTGCTGGAAAATCCTTCTCGCGGGACGGTCTGAAGCCGGTGCTGCACCGGCTCGGCCAGAAGGATGTCGAGGACGCCATCGCGTCCGTCGGCCGCGGTGAGCTGTCCTCGCTCGACGTGCTGCGCGCCGTCTTCCCGGATTATCAGGACGAGCGCGTGACGGTGAAGCCCAACACGGAGGAGGGCTGGTTCAATATGCGCAGCGCCGCCGGCATGGTCTTCAAGCTGCCCGGCAAGGCGAAATCCGCGCTGGAAGGCGCAGAGACGGAAACCGGTCCCGAAGCCCTGCCGATCCGCGGCCTCTCCGGCAACGCCGAGGTGCATTTCTCCGCCGGCGGCGCCGTGCCTGGCGATCGCATTGTCGGGATCATGGAAAAGGACAAGGGCATCACGATCTATCCGATCCAGTCGCCGGCGCTGCAGAAGTTCGACGACGAGCCCGAACGCTGGATCGACGTGCGCTGGGATCTGGATGAGGCCAACAACACCCGTTTTATGGCGCGCATCATGATCAACGCGCTGAACGAGCCGGGCACGCTTGCCGAAGTCACCCAGACGATCGCAACCAGCGACGTCAATATCCGCTCCATGTCGATGACGCGGGTGGCGACGGACTTCACCGAAGTGCACATTGATCTCGAGGTCTGGGATCTGCGCCAGCTGAATCAGCTGATGGGCCAGCTCAAGGAGCTCCAGTGCGTTTCGACGATCAGTCGTGTGTTCACATGACGGTTCCCATGCAAAAATATGGCATCCTGCCTTGAATGAGGCAGGTTTGCCCAAGATTTGACCAGTCGTTATGCGCTTTACGCATGGCTGTATTGGAATAGTGTCGCTGGTGCCTTTGGGTGTCTCATCCTATCTTCTGCATCGGGAGGTAACCGAAAGAGGTTTACCATGTTGAAGCAGATCAAGAACTTCGCCCGCGCCCTGCGTGTACCGAACTCCGAAGAGCGCGAAATCGCCTATCTCAACGGTGCGATCGACCGGATCGACCTGGAATATCGCCAGCGTCAGATCGACCGCGGCCTGTTCCGCAAGTCTTTCTAACTCTTGAGATCGAGTGGCGCACAGGGTGCGCCACGGCCGTCCGCGGCGCCGTGATGGCCGCCCGTCAGCGCCCCCTTGGCGCCATTGAAATGCCATTAACGGATCGGCTATGTCTTGGGCATGTTGTTCAGACGCCGAAAAAAGGCCTCGATGGCTGACCGGTTGCGCGAATTCTTCTGGCCGCGCAAAGGGTTGACGCGTCCGGCGCGTTATCTTGCCAAGCGAATCCTGCGTCTCTCCGCGTCACCGCACGCGGTGGCCGCAGGGGTTGCGGCCGGTACGTTTTCGGCTTTCACGCCGCTCATCGGATTCCATATCATCTTTGGCATGGCGCTCGCCTATCTTGTAGCCGGCAATCTGCTGGCCGCAGCGCTTGCCACGACCATCGCCAATCCGCTCACCATTCCGCTGATCGCCCTCGCGACCTTCCGTGTCGGCGAGGCCCTTCTCGGTATTACCTCCAGCGAAGCGGTGACGGCGGCTGAACTCTTCCATCGGCTGGAGCATCTGCAGCTTTCCGAACTCTGGCAGCCGGTCTTGAAGCCAATGCTCGCAGGCGCCGGCCTTCTCGGCCTTGTAACCGCCGCCATCGCCTATGGCGTGACACGCTTTGCCGTGCGCGCCTTCAAGGCGCGGCGTCACGCACGCCTTCTGGACCGCGCCGGCCTTTCCCCGACCCGCACAACACCACTTTCCCCCGGAGAAACGACCCTATGATCATCGGTATCGGCAGCGACCTCATCGACATCCGCCGGGTGGAGAAGTCGCTGGAGCGGTTCGGCGAGCGCTTTACGGAGCGCTGCTTCACCGAGGTCGAACGGGCGAAATCCGACGGGCGCAAGAACCGTGCGGCATCCTACGCCAAGCGCTTCGCCGCCAAGGAGGCCTGTTCCAAGGCGCTTGGCACGGGTCTGGCGCAGGGCGTGTTCTGGAAGGACATGGGCGTCGTCAATCTGCCGGGCGGCAAGCCGACGATGAAGCTGACGGGCGGGGCGCTGGAACGGCTGAAGCAGATGCTTCCCGCAGGCCACGAGGCACGCATCCACATTACCATCACCGACGACTTTCCGCTGGCCCAGGCCTTCGTGATCATCGAGGCGCTGCCGCCGGTAACGCCCGGATAGCCGGTATTCCGCGTCTTTTTGACCGACGCGATTTCCAACAGACAACCTTTCCTCTATAGAGGGCCAAATGTTCGCAAATAAGGAAAAGTCCGGCGTGGCAGAGAAGACAGAAAAGGCCGAAGGCGGCCTGTGGGAAAACGTCAAGGTCATCATCCAGGCGCTGCTGCTCGCCGTGGTGATCCGAACCGTGCTCTTCCAGCCCTTCACGATCCCTTCCGGCTCCATGATGCCGACGCTGCTGGTCGGCGACTACCTCTTCGTCAACAAGTTCTCCTACGGCTATTCGAAATATTCGCTGCCGTTCTCGCCGAATCTGTTCTCCGGCCGCATCTTCGCAAGCGAGCCGAAGCGCGGCGACATCGTCGTCTTCCGCTTCCCGCCGAACCCCGATATCGACTACATCAAGCGCCTCGTCGGCCTGCCGGGTGACCGCATCCAGGTCAAGGACAGCGAGCTTTACGTCAATGGTGTCGCTGTGCCGCGCGAGCACAACGGCTTCTTCCGCGCCGATGACCAGTACGACACCGGCGAAGACGTTCCGGTGTTCCGTGAGACGCTCGACAACGGCGTGACCTACGACACGCTCGACACGCGCCCTGGCACGGTCGGCGACAACACGCGCGAGTTCATCGTGCCCGAAGGCCACTATTTCATGATGGGCGACAACCGCGACAACTCGGCCGACAGCCGCTTCGACGTCGGTTTCGTGCCGGCGGAAAACCTGATCGGCCGCGCCAGCCTGATCTTCTTCTCGCTCGGCCATGACACGTCCTTCAGCGAAATCTGGAAGTGGCCGACGAATCTGCGCTGGGATCGCCTGTTCAAGGTCGTTGAATGAAGGGCGCCATTCCGCTGAACGACGTCAACCGCAAGGCTCTCGAGGAGCTGATCGGCTACGCCTTCACCGACAAGGACCGTCTCGACCGGGCGATCACGCATGCGAGCGCTCGGCCGGGAAAAGGCAGCAATTACGAACGGCTTGAATTCCTCGGCGACCGCGTGCTCGGGCTCTGCGTCGCCGAGATGCTGTTCCGCACCTTTCGCGATGCGAAGGAGGGCGAGCTTTCCGTTCGCCTGAACCAGCTGGTCAGTGCGGAAAGCTGTGCGGCGGTCTCCGACGACCTTGGCTTGCACCGCTTCATCCGCACCGGCGCGGATGTGAAAAAGCTCACCGGAAAAGCCATGCTGAATGTGCGCGCCGATGTGGTAGAGTCGCTGATCGCCGCGATCTATCTCGACGGCGGGTTGGAAGCCGCCCGCGGCTTCATCCTGCGCAACTGGGAGGGCAGGGCGGCCCGTGCGGAAGGCGCGCGGCGCGATGCCAAGACCGAATTGCAGGAATGGGCGCACGCCCGTTTCGGCCTGACGCCGAACTACAAGGTGGACGAGCGCTCCGGCCCGGACCACGATCCCCGCTTCACCGTGACGGTGGAAATCAGGGGCGTGAAGCCGGAAACCGGCATCGACCGCTCGAAACGGGCCGCCGAACAGGCGGCCGCAACGAAGATATTGGAACGCGAGGGCGTCTGGCCGAAGAGCCAGGGCGCGGATTAAACGGACAACATGACCGAAGAACAGAACAACCCCGCCGAGACTGGCGCTGCCGTCGAAGGCCCGACCCGCTCGGGCTTCGTGGCGCTGATCGGTGCGACCAATGCCGGCAAATCGACGCTGGTCAACCGCCTCGTCGGCGCCAAGGTGTCGATCGTCAGCCATAAGGTGCAGACGACGCGCGCCATCGTGCGCGGCATCGCCATCCACAACAACGCCCAGATCGTTTTCATGGACACGCCCGGCATCTTCAAGCCGCGCCGAAGGCTGGACCGCGCCATGGTCACGACCGCCTGGGGTGGCGCCAAGGATGCCGACTTCATCATGTTCCTGATCGACAGCGAGCGCGGCCTGAAGGGAGATGCCGAGACGATCCTGGAAGGGCTGAAGGAAGTCCACCAGCCGAAGATCCTCGTCTTGAATAAGGTCGACCGCGTCAAGCCGGAGGACCTCCTGAAGCTGACGGCTGCCGTCAACGAGGTGGTCAAGTTCGAGCGCACCTTCATGATCTCGGCGCTGAACGGCTCGGGCTGCGAAGACGTGATGGATTACCTCGCCGCCGCGCTGCCGGAAGGCCCCTGGTACTATCCGGAGGACCAGATTTCCGACCTGCCGATGCGCCAGCTCGCGGCCGAAATCACGCGCGAAAAACTGTTCCTGCGCCTGCATCAGGAGCTTCCCTATTCCTCGCATGTCGAGACGGAGAAGTGGGAGGAGCGCAAGGACGGTTCGGTGCGCATCGAACAGGTCATCTATGTCGAACGCGACAGCCAGAAGAAGATCGCACTCGGCAAGAACGGCGACGCGATCAAGGCGATCTCCACGGCGTCCCGCAAGGAGCTGTCGGAAATCCTCGAGCAGACCGTGCACCTCTTCCTCTTCGTGAAGGTGCGCGAAAACTGGGGCGACGACCCGGCCCGCTTCCGCGAAATGGGGCTGGATTTCCCGACGTCTTGATTTTGAGAGTGGGGCTGCAACGCAGCCCCATCTGCTTTACGCCCGCGCCCGACGCTCCGGGCTTTGCGCCGCATCGCGCGCCTTTTCCACCAGCCGCTGCATTGCCCAGATGCCAAGGTCTTCGAGTGGCTGCGGTTTGCAGATGAGATAGCCCTGGTAGAGGTCGCAACCGGCGGCGGCGAGCAGGCCCATCTTCTCCGTCGTATCGACACCTTCTGCGATCACCGACATATCCTGCGCATGGCAGAGGGCCACGAGGGCGCGCAGCGTCGGCAAGGCAGCCGAACGGGTGAGGCTTTCAACCAGTTCGCGGTCGAGCTTGATGGTCTCGGCGGGATATTCGATGATCTGCTGCACCGACGTATAGCCCGCTCCGAAATCGTCGATAGAGATGCGGAAGCCGCGGCTGCGCAGGATCTCGATATTGCGGCGCGACTGCTCGCCGAGCTTGACGGCGAAGGTCTCGGTCAGCTCGATCTCGATGAGACGCGGATCGACGCCATGCCGGTCCGCGCAATCGCAGAAATGATCGCTGATCGACTTGGTATAGAGCTCGGCCGAGGAGATGTTGATGCAGAGGATCGTTTCGGCGCCGAACAGCTTCTTGATCTGGCCGTATTCGGCCATCGCCCTGTCGATCACCCACCAGTCAATCTTGCTGAACAGGCCGGTCGTCTCGGCGATCGGGATGAATTCGTCGGGCGTGACGCGGCCGAGAACCGGCGAATTCCAGCGCAGCAACGCCTCGCAGCCCATCACCTTGCCGTGACCGTCGACGATCGGCATGTAGACGAGGTGGAATTCGCGGTCAGGATCGAGCACCCGCAGCTCTTCCTCGATGCGGCGCTGGCGGTTGCGCTTCTCGTGCAACGAACGGGAATAGCGCGCCGAGCCGTTCTTGCCCTGGGACTTCGCCTGGTACATGGCGGCATCCGCATTGGCGATGAGTTCGGGCAGGGTGCGGGCGTCCTCAGGATAGACGGCGATGCCGATGCTGGCGGTGACGGGATAGGCCTTGTCCAGCACCTCGAACCCTTCGCCGAACAGCGCCAGGATCTGGTTCGACGTCTCGGTAATCGTGCCGCTGCCCGGCTGGCAGCGCAGCATGATGGCGAATTCGTCGCCGGAAAGCCGCGCGAACAGACCATCCGGCAAGCCGCGTTCCGTGACGGCGCGCGCGACGATCGCCGAAATTCGGGCGGCGAGAACCTTCAGAAGCTCGTCGCCGATTTTGTGGCCGTGTTTGTCGTTGACGAACTTGAAGTTGTCGACGTCGATGAAGAGCAGGGTGCAGCCGATATCCTCGGCTTCTGCCTCTTCGAGGATCTGGGTGGAACGGATGTTGAAATATTCGCGGTTGGAAATGCCCGTCAGTGTGTCCGTCCAAGAGGCGTTGCGCACGAGATCGAAGGATTGCATCGAATGGTCGTGCAGGCGCTTGACGTTGGCCGAGAGGCGGCCGATCTCGCCGGCCTCGTTCATGTCCGGCAATGCGCTGCGGCTGCCGGTCATGACGTCGGTGAGCTGTCGGTCGAGGCGGGCGATGGGATTGGTGATGTAGCGGCGCACAAGGCCGAGCACGAGCACGATGGTGCACAGGCTGAGCGCGATGGCGCCGAGCGCCAGCAGCGACTTCAGCGTCCAGAGCCGTTCATCGAGGAATGTAGGGTCAGGCGTCAGGCGTGCGAAGAGCGAGGGGCTGAGCGTCGCGGTGGCCGAAAGCGCGCCCTGGGCCAGAAGCTGGTGCTGGCCGATTTCGATCTCGGCGCCGTATTCCTTCTCCAGCGCGCGCTTCATGTCGAGGAAGAGCTTTGGCCTGACGGCCGTCTGCACGAGGATCGCGCCGTTCTTTGCGCTGGCGACGGGGCGGTTGAAGGTCAGCGGATCGATGAATTCCGAATGCACGATCAGCGGCTCGATGCCCTCGACATTGAGGTAGCTCCAGGAGGACAGCCGCGGGCTCGCGATCACCTGGCGGGCATGCTCGACCTGCTGGCGCGTGATCTCGGCAAAGGGGTCGTCGCTGTTTTCATAATAGTAATCGACCGTCAGCGGCGGGCGGATGATGGCGACGGAGATGAATTTCTTGCCGTCTTCGGAGAGCGAGGTGATGCTCTGCTGCAAGCGCACGCCGAGCGCGTTCGAGCGATAGGCGGCGTCGGGCTCGTTGACGAAGAGACGCACGGCGCCGCCCTCGACGAGCGAGTAGATCAGGCTGCGGTTCTGAGTCACCTCGTTCTGGAAGACGGCGGTCAGCAGGCCCATCTGCTGCCACAGGCGCGCGCGCTCCAGCCCGATGACCGAGGCGCTCTGCACGTAATAGATCAGCGAGGCGGCAAGAACGTAGCCAGCCAGAATGACGGGGAAAATGAGGGAGAGGGCGCGTTTACCGAGCGTCACTGATCTTAGCCAGACTGCTGATGATGCGGCGGCGGGCCTGCACCGATTGCACGGTCAGTTCCTCCTGAAATTGGCTTTTGGCCAGGATTTCCGGTGCGGCATAGATTTCGGGATTGGAGCGCATGTCTTCCGGCAGCAGCGCCAAAGCGGCGGTGCTGGCGGTCGGCATGTTGAGTTTGACGGCGTTGCGGGCGCCGTTCGTGGCGTTGCTGATATAATCGACCAGCTTGAGCGCGAAATCCTTGTTCTGCGAGCGCGCGGTTATGGAAACGCAGTCGAGCCAGGAGAGCGTGCCCTCCTTCGGCACGACATAGCGCCAGAGACCGGGCGCGGAAACCTTGTCGTTCAGCGTGTACTGGTCGCCGCTGTAGCCGAGCGCCATCCAGATGTTCGGCCCCTTGTCGGCGCTCTGGATGGAGGTGATGACATAGTCGTAGGTGAGCACATAGGGCAGCTGCGCCTTCATCAGCTCATAGGCCGCCTTCAGCGTGTCGTTGTCATTGGCATTGACCGACTTGCCGAGCAGCGCCAGGGGTGCGACGAAGGCCTCGGCATGGTCGTCATACATCGCGATGTGGCCGCGCAGGCTCTCGGCGGGCTTCATGATGTCCGCCCAGGAAGTGGGCGGCGTGGTGATTTTGTCCGAGCGGTAGAGGATGCCCATTGTGCCCCAGAAATAGGGCACGCCGAAGCCGCCGCAGCGTTTCGTCCAGCTGTCGGCATAGTCCTTCAGCGACGGCACATTCGTAGCGTCGATGGTCACGATGACGCCGCGATTGCCATAGAGCCGCGCGCCGTTCTCATTGGTGAGCACCACGTCGATATTGCTGTTGGGGTCGGCGAGGATTTCGTCGCGCGCGTCGCCGCTGTCGTAGAAGGTCTGGCGGACTTCGACACCCGTCTCGGCGGAGAAATCCTTGAGGATCTGCTCGTCGATATAGGATTCCCATATGAGCAGGTTGAGCGTGGTCGCGCTCACGGGGGCAGCCGCGGCGAAGGCCGTCAGTAAGACTGCTGCAAAGAGTGCGCCGCGCATGCCGAAGGCCCCGTTTCCCCTATGGGGGCAAGATAGGCGGCAAGACTTTATGAAGCGTTACAACCGGTAAGCTCCTGTTATTGTCCATTCAACCCTGATGCGCTTCTGCGCAGCCGGGAAGGGCGTGATATATGTTGTGGACGTGGCGACGGCCCGCTCGCCGCGCGATTGGCCTGTTTACGGCCGCGCACTATGGTCGCCGCCCGCAAGGCACCTGCCTTCCAGAATGCCAGCCAGAGGAGTTCGCCATGGCCCCGACACCGCAGAAGATCGCAAACCTGATCGCATCCGAGATCAAGGCGAGCGCCGCGCAGGTCTCCGCCGCTGTCGGGCTCTTGGACGAGGGCGCCACCGTGCCCTTCATCGCGCGCTACCGCAAGGAGGTAACCGGCGGTCTCGACGATACGCAGCTGCGTACGCTCTCCGAGCGTCTGACCTATCTGCGCGAACTGGAAGCCCGCCGCGCCTCCATTCTCGAATCCATCGCGGGCCAGGGCAAGCTGACGGATGACCTTGCCGGCAAAATCGCCTCCGTCATGACGAAGGCTGAGCTCGAAGATATCTACCTGCCCTACAAGCCGAAGCGCCGGACCAAGGCGGAGATTGCCCGCGAGCGTGGCCTTGGCCCGCTTGCCGAGCAGATCCTTGCCGACCGCGCGCTGGTGCCGGCGGAACTCGCTGAAAAATTCCTGTCGGCCGAGGTGCCAGATGTGAAGACGGCGCTGGAAGGCGCGCGCGACATCGTCGCCGAGCAGCTGACGGAAAATGCCGATCTCCTGAAGCGCCTGCGCGGCTATATGAAAGACAATGCCTTTCTGCGCTCGCGCGTGGTCGAAGGCAAGCAGGAGGCTGGCGCGAAGTTTTCCGACTATTTCGACCACACCGAACGCTGGGCGACCGTTCCCGGCCACCGGGCGCTCGCCATGCTGCGCGGCTGGAACGAGGAATTCCTGTCGGTCGATATCGTCGTCGACCAGGACAGTACCGAGCCGGTCAAGCCTGTCGAGCGCATCATCGCCTCTTTCTATGCGGTCGGCGTGAAGCCGGGCGACAAGTGGCTGGCCGAGGTCATCGGCTGGACGTGGCGCGTGAAGCTCTCCATGTCGCTGTCGCTCGACCTGATGCGCGAGATGCGCGAGCGTTCGGAAGAGGAGGCGATCCGCGTTTTCGCCCGCAATCTTAAGGATCTGCTGCTCGCAGCCCCCGCCGGTACGCGCGCCACGATGGGCCTCGATCCGGGCATTCGCACCGGCGTCAAGGTGGCGGTCGTCGACAATACCGGCAAGCTGCTCGAAACGACGACGGTCTATCCGTTCCCGCCGAAAAACGACGTGCGCGGCACGCAGGCCGAGCTCGCCTCGCTCATCCGCAAACACAAGGTCGAGCTGATCTCCATCGGTAACGGCACGGGCAGCCGCGAGACGGAAAAGCTGGTCGCCGACATGCTGGCGCAGCTGCCGGGCGCAAAGCCCACCAAGGTCATCGTCTCGGAGGCCGGCGCCTCGGTCTATTCGGCCTCGGAAACGGCGGCCGCCGAATTTCCGAATCTGGATGTTTCCCTGCGCGGCGCCGTCTCGATTGCGCGCCGCCTGCAGGATCCGTTGGCCGAACTGGTGAAGATCGAGCCGAAATCGATCGGCGTCGGCCAGTATCAGCACGATGTCGACCAAGGCAAACTCTCCCGCTCGCTCGATGCCGTCGTGGAAGACGCGGTGAACGCGGTGGGTGTGGATCTCAACACGGCGTCGGCGCCGCTGCTTGCCCGCGTCTCCGGCCTTGGTAAGTCCTCGGCGGAAGCGATCGTTGCGCATCGCGATGCCAATGGTCCCTTCGAAAGCCGCAAGGAGCTGATGAAGGTCTCCCGCCTCGGCGCGCGCACCTTCGAGCAATGCGCCGGCTTTCTGCGCATCCCGAACGGCAAGGAACCGCTCGACGCCTCCTCGGTGCATCCAGAAGCCTATGGTGTGGCGAAAAAGATCGTCGCCGCCTGCGGCCGCGATGTGCGCAGCCTTATGGGTGACAGCGCCGCGCTGAAGCAGCTTGATCCGAAGGTGTTCGTCGACGAGCGCTTCGGCCTGCCGACCGTCAAGGACATCCTCGCCGAACTGGAAAAGCCCGGCCGCGACCCGCGCCCGGAATTCAAGACCGCGACCTTCGCCGATGGTATCGACGACATCAAGGATCTGAAGGTGGGGATGTTGCTGGAAGGCACCGTCACGAACGTCGCCGCCTTCGGTGCCTTCGTCGATATCGGCGTGCATCAGGATGGTCTCGTGCATGTCTCGCAGCTGGCCGACCGTTTCATCAAGGACCCGCATGAGGTGGTGAAGGCCGGCGATGTGGTGAAGGTGCGGGTGACGGAAGTCGATGTGCCGCGCAAACGCATCGGCCTCACCATGCGCAAGGATGGTGGTGCGCCTGCTGCACGCGACAACGGCCCGCGCAACGACCGAAATGCCCCCATGAAGCCGAAGTTCAGCCAGGCGGCACCCAAGCAGCAGGCACCATCGCAGGGTGCCTTCGGTGCGGCCTTCGCCGAGGCGCTAAAAAAGAAATAAGCCCCAGTTTTTCTAATGGCTGCCGGCAGAAATCGTCGTTTGTTTTGACCCGCCCTCTTGCGCATAGTCGCGCCATGGGCGGGCTCAAAGCGGGCCGGGCGCAAGGCGCTCGTTGCCTGAAAGACAGGAAAATTGACGATGACAATGACGATTTCACGCCGGCAGGCGATTGCCGGCGCTCTCCTTGCGATACCCGCTGTGTCGGTCCTGGCCGGCGTGGCAGGGGCAGCCTCCGGCGGCACGCCGCAGGAGCAGCTTGCCGAACTGGAAGCGCGCCATAAGGGCCGCATCGGCGTTGCCATACATAATCTCGCAACGAACGCCCGGCTCAGCCACCGCGCCGACGAGCGTTTCCTGATGTGCAGCACCTTCAAGGCCTTGCTGGCCGGGCATATCCTCGCCCGCGTCGATCGCAAGGAGGAGGCGCTGGACCGGCGCATCGTGGTCAAGAAATCGGATCTCGTCGAATGGGCGCCGGTCGTCGAAAAGCGGGTCGGCGGCAAGGGCATCACGATTGCCGAACTCTGCGAGGCGACGATCACGCTCAGCGACAACGCAGCCGCCAATCTGCTGCTCGGCGCGTCGGGCGGGCCCAAGGCAGTCACGGCCTTCCTGCGCGGTTTCGGCGATAAGGTCACCCGCCTCGATCGCAGCGAGCCGGCGCTCAACTACCATGAAGCGCCTGACGACGAGCGCGACACGACCACCCCGGTCGCGATGACGGAGACGCTGCGCAAGCTGCTCTTCACGGATGTGCTTTCGCCGCGCTCCAAGGCCCAGCTTGCCGCCTGGCTCGTCATGAACAAAACGGGCGATACGCGGCTGCGCGCCGGCTTCCCGGCCGACTGGATGACCGGCGACAAGACCGGCACGAATGGCGACAAGGCCGGCAATGCCAATGACGTGGCCGTCGCCTGGTCGCCGAACCGCGGCGCCATCGTCGTTACCGCCTTCGTGGAAATGCCCGGCATTTCCGGCGACGAGCGCAATGCCCTCATCGCCGAAATCGGCCGCATCGCCGCCGCTGTCTGATCTTAGAGCTTGCCAGGGAAAAGTGGGAACCGGTTTTCCCGAAAAGACAAACGAAAACAAAAAAAGCTAGAGTCTGTGTGGTTCAGTATGGACCTGACAGACTCTACGAGGCGCTGCCGCAAGGGCGGCGCCTCAGCTCTCCAGTTCACCCTTCAGCGCCGAAAGCACGCTCATCGCGTGGCCGGCATATTGGCTGATCCAACGGTCGTGGATGGCCTGGATGGGCAGCGCGTTGAGGTGGTTCCAGCGCTCGCGCCCCTCCTTGCGGGGAATGATCAGGTCCGCTTCTTCCAGCACCTTCAGATGCTGCATCACCGTACAGCGATCCATTTCCGGAAACCTCTCGCACAGCGCGCCCGTGGTCAGCGGTGCATGCTTGATCGCATCCAGCATCTGCCGCCGCTTTCCATTGGCGAGCGCCTTGAAAACGGCGTCCTCTGTCGATTCGCTTGACATGTTATATTTTTATAACATATTTTGGCCGGGTACAAGGCAGAGGAGGGCCGTGCGCCCCAAGGAGGACGGCATGACGCTGGAATTTCGTGTGAATGGGCGGATTGGCAAGCCGGTCGCCGAAGTCTTCGACGCGGTGATCAATCCGAAGAAGCTGAGCGGTTATTTCACGACGATCGGCGGCGCGAGCGCGCCGCTTGTCGAGGGTACCACCGTGACCTGGTGGGGCATGGCGCCGGTCATCGTCGACAAGGTGGAGGAAAACACGCTGATCGTCTTCCGCTGGGATGCGATGGTCGACGAGGGGGAAGAAGCCTACAAGACACGCGTCGAGATGCGCTTCAAGCCGCTCGACGACGGCGGAACGATGGTGACCATCGCCGAGACCGGCTGGCGCGAAAACGACCGCGGCCAGAAATCCTCCTACATGAATTGCGAGGGCTGGTCGCAGATGTTGGCCTGCATGAAGGCTTATGTCGAATACGGCATCAACCTGCGCGACGGCTATTACCCCAGCGAACTCAAGGGCGTCGTTACCGCCGAGCAGCAGGATTTCACATGAGGAGGCCGCGATGAGCGTGCAGATCAAAGGCGGCATCAACATCGCCATGAAAGTGCCGTCGCATCAATATGCGGCAACCATCGCCTTCTATCGCGATGTCGTCGGCTTGAAACCCTTCGAGGCAAAAGCGCCTGCCATCGGCTTTGAACTCGGCCCTAACCGGCTGTGGATCGACGAGGCGCCGAATTACAGCCAGGCCGAAGTCTGGCTCGAGCTTTTCACGCCTGACCACGCGAATGCGCTAAGCCATCTGGAGAAGAGCGGCGCCGTGCGCTGCGACGCCGTCGAGGATTTGGGCGCGGGCTTCCGGGGTGGCTGGATCATGAACCCGGCCAATATCGTGCACATGGTGCGCGAGCCCGACGCCTGGTGATCCTTAAATCGCGGCTGGCGGCACGAGGCCGTTGGCGGCGGCCATCGGCGTCGCGTCGCTGGCCGGCGTCTGGTGCTGCAGCACGACGACGCGGCTGCCGGCCGGCACGCGGCTGTAGAGATCGATGATATCCTGGTTGAACAGCCGGACGCAGCCGCTCGATACGGCCTTGCCGATCGACCACGGCTCGGATGTGCCGTGGATGCGGAAGAGCGTGTCCTTGCCGTCCTTGTAGAGATAGAGCGCACGCGGGCCGAGCGGGTTGGTCAGGCCCGGTTCCATGCCGCCGGCCCATTTCAGATTTCGCTCCGGCTCACGCGCGATCATGTTCGGCGTCGGCGTCCAGCGCGGCCATTCCGCCTTGCGGCCGATGCGCGCCGCGCCCTCGAATTCCAATCCCGCCTTGCCGACGCCGATGCCATAGCGCATCGCCATGCCGCCGTCCTGCACGAGATAGAGGAAGCGGTTCTGCGTATCGATAACGATGGTGCCGGCCGGCTCCATCGTCTGATAGGCGACCTGCTGGCGGAAATATTTCGGATTGACCCGGCTGATATCCATCGCCGGCAGCGGGAAGCGCTCGTCGGGATGCGGCCCGTACATGGCGACATGCATGGGATCCGGCCCCTTCCTCTTCACCTCCATCGTGGTGGTGGCGCAGCCGGCCAACGTGGCGGCAAGGGCAAGAAGGGCAAGCGGGCGGAACACACACATCAAGACGGCACCTGTCATTTCGAATGTCACATCTGGCCTTTGCGGCCTTTGGCCGGTTCTTCGAGGGCAAAGCCGGCACGGGCAGGGCAAGAAAAAAGCGAAACTGTGGCAAGGGCTTAGGTGTGGCCAATGCGCCACGCGTCGTTCCGACGCGTAGGGCAGGGTGCCCCCGCTTGCGGCGAACCGGCGGACGGCGTAAGGCTTCCTGCATGCAATGGAGTGACGAGGCCATCGTTCTGGGCGTGCGGCGCCACGGCGAGACATCCGTGATCGTCGAGGTGATGACGCGCGAGCGCGGGCGCCATCTCGGCATGGTGCGTGGCGGCCGTTCACGGACCATGCAGCCGGTGCTCCAGCCGGGCAACTCCGTCGATGTCACCTGGCGGGCACGGCTCGACGAGCATCTCGGCGAGTTTCGCGTCGAGCCGCTCGAACTGCGCGCCGGCCGGCTGATGGAAACGGCGACCGCCGTCTATGGCGTTCAGGCCATGGCCGCACTCTTGCGCTTCCTGCCGGAACGCGATCCGCATCCGCATCTCTACGAAGCGCTCTCCGTCATCCTCGGCCATTTGCACGAGCCCGCGGATGCCGGCGAGCTGTTCATCCGCTTCGAGCTCGCCGTGCTGAACGATCTCGGCTTCGGCCTCGATCTGCTCGAATGCGTCGCGACGGGCGCGAAGGACGATCTTTGCTACGTCTCACCGAAATCCGGCCGCGCCGTGTCCCGTGCCGCGGGCGCGCCCTGGGCCGACAAGATGCTGGCCTTGCCCGCCTTCCTTGGCGATGAAAGCCGGCATGCGGCCGATGCCGCGGCCCTTGCCGATGGCTTCCGGCTGACGGCCTTTTTCCTCAACCGCCATGTCTGCGAACCGCGCGGGCTGGAGCTCGCCAATGCCCGCGAGGGCTTCGTGCAGGCGGCGCTGAAGGCGCTCGGCGGACCCAAAAACGATCAACCCGAAGAGGCGCATGCATGACGGTGGAAATCTATCCGGGGCTCACGGTCGGCGGCATCGGCACGCTGCCGCTCGACGTCGTGCAGCGTGACGGCGGCCTGAAGGTCCTGCAGGCGATGCTGTCGGGCGAATTGCCCGCGCCGCCCATGTGCCGGACGCTCGCCTTCTCGATGCGGGAGGTGGAGGATGGCCGCGTCGTCTTTTCTGGCATGCCCTCGGCCGATCACCTCAACCCGCTCGGCACCGTGCATGGCGGCTGGACGGCGACGGTGATGGATTCAGCACTCGGCTGCGCGGTCTTCTCCGTCATCAAGCCGGGCGAGGCCTATACCACCATCGAATTCAAACTGAACCTCGTGCGCCCCGTATTGCCCGGCATGGGCGAGGTGTTCTGCGAGGGAAAGATCGTCCATCGCGGCCGCACCATTGCGACCTCGGAGGCCTGGCTGCGCGACAAGAACGGCAAGCTTCTGGCGCACGGTACGGAAACCTGCGCCATCTTCCCCATCGAAAATCTCATGCGATAACCCCGAAGAGATTACTGCGCTGAAACGTAACCCCGTTTGGCGTTTGGATAAAACCGGGTAGTCTCGCCGCCCGGACTGTGCCGTGCTGGAGACGCAATGCTCGAAATACTCTCTTTGGTCGCGATTGGCCTCGCGCTCTATACCCTCAACGCCTCGCGCAACAGTGCGCAGAAAATCGGCGCCGAGGTGATGCGGCTGAAGGGCGAGATCGAGGCGCTGAAGGCGAGCGGCGTCACGCTGCCGGCCGCGGAAGCCGAACCCGTTTCCGAAACGCTGGAAACCGCACGGGAAGAGGCGAAGGAGGAGGCGGCACCGACCGATTTCGCAAGCCCCTGGACGGCAAAGAGCGGCGAGGCGGATGCAGGCCGCGCGATTTTCGGTGGCGAGGCGCCTGCCGTGCCGGCCGAGACCGTTGCCGCAAGCGAAACGGTGGAGGAGGCGGTGCCCGCACCGGCCGCCACGCCGGCCAAGCCGAAAGAGAGTTTCGAAAGCCGCATCGGTGCACGGTGGGCCGTCTGGGTGGGTGGCATTGCCCTGGCGCTCGGCGGCATCTTCATGGTGAAATATTCCATCGAGGCCGGTCTGCTCAGCCCCGCCGTGCGCCTGTCGCTGGCCGCCACTTTCGGCCTGGTCCTGATGGCCGCGGGCGAATTCGTGCGCCGCCGCACCCAGCCGCTGATCGCCAATGCCTTCCAGAACGCCATGATCCCCGGCGTGCTGACGGCCGCCGGGGCCATCACGCTCTTCGCCGTCACCTATGTCTCTTACGAATTCTACAGCTATTTCGGCCCGGTCACGGCCTTCGTGCTGCTCGCCGCCGTCTCCTTCGCCACCATCGGCCTGTCGCTGCTGCACGGGCAGGCGCTCGCCGGCCTGGGCCTCCTGGCCTCCATGCTCACACCGGCGCTGGTCGCGACGGAAGAGCCGAGTGCCTGGGGCCTGTTCGGCTTCCTCACCGTTGCCTGGCTTGCCAACTTTACCGCCTCGCGCATTCGCCGCTGGCAGGTCGTGCCGGCGCTCGCCAATGCCGGCATGGCGCTGTGGTCGGTGCTCTATCTTTCGCAGGGAAGCACCCTCGATGTGGTGCCGGCCCTTGTCGCGCTGCTGGTGCTTGCCGTCGGGCATGGCGTGATCTGGCCGGGCAATGTCACGGCCGAAGACCTGCCACAGCCCGTCGATGCCAAGCCGGCCGATGCGCTGGATCGTCTGCTCGCCCCGCCGGCTGTTGCCGTCTCGCTCACCGGCGCGTTGGCCATGACCTTTTCGGCACTGGTGCTCGCCAGTGCGGTTCCGGCGCTTGCCCATGCCGACTATGCCTTCGTTATCGTCGTCCTTGCGCTCGCCATTCTCGGCGCGGTGCGCAGCTGGGCAATTTATCCGGCGATCCTGTCTGCTGTCGCCGCCTTTGTCGGCGTGGCGACGATGGTCGGCCTGCCGGATCAAGGGCTGATCGATGGTTTCGGCAGTCTCGCGCTGCCAGCGGTGGAGGGCGTTATCCCGGCGCCGCCGATGGCGGAAAGCGTCTTGCCCGTGCCTGTCCTCGCTTCGGTTCCGGTCAATCTGCTGCTGATCCTCGCGGTTGCCTATGCCGCCGTCGGCCTCGTGGCGATACGCCTGCGCATGGCAGGCTCCACCGCGTTCGCAGCCCTCTGGAGTGTGCTTGCGCCCACAGTGCCCTTCGCGATACTCGCTATCAGCTTCTTCAACTTCGGCAACCTCTCCTTCGACGCCAAACACGGCCTTCTCGCCGCGCTGCTCGGCCTCGTCTTCTTTGCCGCAGCGGAAGGCTTTTCCCGCGCAAAAGGAGAGGAGGAGGGCCTCTTCCTCCCGCAATGGACGCTGTCCGCTGGCGGGTTCGCCTTCCTCGTTCTTGCGCTGCAGGCCCTGACGGATGGCCTCGTCACCACGCTCGGCATCATCCTGCTCGGCACCGTCGCCGTCTTCGCCACCCGTCTGCGCCGCTGGCCGGTGCTCCCCTGGCTGATGGCCGGTGCCGCAGCCGTCGTCGCCGGCCGCATCGCCTGGGAACCGACGATCGTCGGTGCCGCGAACCTCTCGAAGACCCCCGTCTTCAACCAGCTTCTCGCCGGCTACGGCATTCCCGCCGCACTTCTCGCGCTCTCGGCCTTCGAACTGCGCCACTGGCCGGGCGAGCGCATCCGCAATCTCCTGCAGGCCCTTGCGAGCCTCTTCCTGCTTCTGACGGCGGCGATCCTCGTGCGCCATGGCATGAATGGCGGCGTGCTCGACAGTTCTGTGCCGACGCTCGGCGAACAGGCGACCTACACGCTGCTCGTCATCGGCGCCTCCGCCGTCATGATGTCGCTCGACCTGAAATCGCCAAGCCCCGTCTTCCGCTACGGCTCGATGGTCGTCGGCGGTCTCTCGGTGCTTTCCGTGCTGAGCGCCCATTTCATCGGCCTCAACCCGTATTTCACCGGCGAACTGCTCGGCAAATGGCCGGTGCTCGATCTCCTGCTCGTCGGCTACCTGCTGCCCGGTATCGCCTATGGCGGCCTGGCCTGGTATGCGCGCGGCCGCCGGCCGATGCCCTATGTCATCCTGCTCGCGCTCTCCAGCGTCGCGCTGGTCTTCGCCTGGGTCACGCTGTCGGTGCGCCGCTACTGGCACGGCGAGGGCATCGCGGACTGGAAGGGTTTCCTCCAGTCGGAGACCTATACCTATTCGGTGGTCTGGCTGCTGCTCGGCGTGCTGCTTCTGGCGGTCGGCTCGAAGTTCGATTCCAAGAGCATCCGCCTAGCCTCCGCCGGCCTGGTGCTGATCGCGGTGGTCAAGGTGTTCCTGATCGACATGGCCAATCTAGAAGGCATTTTGCGCGCGCTGTCCTTCATCGGGCTCGGCGCGGTGCTGATCGGCATCGGCCTGTTCTATCAGAAAATCCTCTCGGGAAAGTCCGGGGCGGGCGAAAAGCCGGAATTGAACGTCGAGACGTGACGCGGTAGGTCTGCGGCGATCGAAACGGATTGCCCATGTCCTTCACCTGCCTTGCGGCCGCCTTCACGCCCCTGGGACCGCTCGCCAAGCGCCTGCTGCCGCAGGCCTTCGCGGTCGATGACGGCTCGCATGACGCTGCCCATCTCATCCGCGTGTGGAAGAACGCCCGCCGCATCCAGGCGGAGGAGGGCGGCGATCCGCGTCTGCTCGCCGCCGCCGTGCTGTTGCACGATTGCGTGGCCGTGGAGAAGAATTCGCCGCTGCGCGCCGAGGCCTCGCGCCTTGCCGCCGAAAAGGCCGCCACGCTTCTCGCCGCCGAAGGCTGGAGCGATGCGGATGTCGCCGCTGTCAGCCACGCCATCCTCACCCACAGCTTTTCCGCCAATATCGCGCCGGAGACGCTTGAGGCGAAGATCGTGCAGGATGCCGACCGGCTCGATGCCATCGGCATGGTGGGGGCTGCACGCTGCTTCTACATTGCCGGCCGCATGGGCAGCGGCCTCTACGATCCCATGGATCCGCTCGCCGAAAATCGCCCGCTCGACGACAAGGCCTTCGCTATCGATCATTTCGAGGTCAAGCTGTTCAAGCTGGCGGATGGTTTCCAGACGGCGGCGGGCGCCCGCATGGCGATGGAGCGCACGCAGCGCCTGCGCGCGATCCGCGACATGCTTCTGGATGAAATCTGAACGAAAACATGCTTTTGTGCCGCCGGATTGAATCGTTTCGGCAGAGCGTTGAATCAAAGTTTGAAGGAAGGGACGTGCGATGAAGATCGAGGGCCTCAACATTCACCCGCTGAAGAGCGGCCGGGCCATTCCCGTCGACAGCGCGACGGTGCGCCTCGACGGTCTCGCCGGCGACCGCCGCTTCATGATCGTCGAGCCCGACGGCCGCTTCATCACCCAGCGCGAATTGCAGGCGCTCGCCCGTGTCGAGGCGACAATGGTGGGCGAAAGCCTGCATCTCGAAATGGAGGGCCGCCAGCTCTTCGCGAGCTTCGAGCCGGAAGACCGCCTCGATGTCACCGTCTGGGACAGCCCCGTCAACGCCGCCGTCGCCGACGGGGCGGTGAACGACGTGCTGTCCGACTGGTTCGAGCGGCCGGTCAAGCTCGTCCACATGGATGCGCTGGCGCACCGCGCCGAAGGCGAGGACTGGGCCGGTCAGCCGGCGCCCGTCGGTTTCGCCGATGGTTTCCCTGTTCTCGTCACCACGACGGGCTCGCTGGCCGATCTCAATCGCACGCTGGCCGCCAAGGGCCAGGAGCCCGTCGGCATGGACCGTTTCCGCACCAACATCCTCGTCTCCTGCGACGATCCCTGGGAAGAAGACCTCTGGGAAGCGATCGAGATCAACGGCATCGTCTTCGACTTCGTCAAACCCTGCGCGCGCTGCATCATGACCACGCAGGACCAGATGACCGGCGAACGCATCGGCGGCAATCCCATCCAGGGGCTGGCCGAAAAGCGCATGTCCGCCGACCGCCGCGTGCCCGGCGTGCTCTTCGGCTGGAACGCCGTGCCGCGCGGCGAGGGCGAAATCCGCCTCGGTGATGCGGTGCGCGTGACGAAGACGCGCACCGAACGCTGGCCGATGAAGGTGCGGGCCTAAACCCAGCCGCGCCGCTTGAAATAGAGATAGGGCATCAGCGCGGAGATGATCATCAGGCCGACGGCGTAGGGATAGCCGAAGTGCCATTGCAGCTCGGGCATCAGCTCGAAGTTCATGCCATAGGCCGACGCGACCAGCGTCGGCGGCAGGAAGACCACCGAGGCGACTGTGAAGATCTTGATGATCTGGTTCTGCTCGAGATTGATCAGGCCGAGCGTCGCATCGAGCAGGAAGTTGATCTTGCCCGACAGAAACGCGGCGTGGTCGCCAAGCGAAGCGGCATCGCGCTGCACAAGCTTTACCAGCTGGCGGATTTCCTTCGAGGGCTTGCGCGTCGGCGTCTCCAGCGCCGCATGATAGGCGACGAGGCGGGAGATGCTGACGAGGCTTTCGCGCACGCCGCTCAAAAAGTCGCCCTTGCGGCCGAGCTGTTCGATCAGTGCCTCTAGGTCACGCGTCTTCTTGGTGGATGACGCCTTCTTGCTGCGGAAGACTTCGCGCGAAATGCCGTCGATCTCGTTTCCCAGCCGCTCCAGCACATCCGCCATGCGATCGATCACGGCCTCGATGACGCCGAGCATGACATCCTCCCCGTTTTCGTAGCTGTGGCCGTTGCCGCGCAGCGCCCGCGCGCAGAAGGTGGCGAAGGGCTTTGCGTCGGCATGGCGCACCGTCACCAGGGTCGGGCCGCGCAGGATGAAGGTGATCGGCGTTTTGGCCGGCTCGTCGCTGTCGAGATTGGTCAGCGCCGTCATGGTCATGAAGGCGGCGCCATCCTCCTGGTAGAGGCGGGCGGAAAGCTCGATATCCTCCATCTCCTCGCGCGTCGGCATGGCAATATGCAGCGCGGCCTCGACGTCCTTTACCTCTTGTGTCGACGGGTTGAGGAGGTCGTACCAGAGGGCAGGCGCAATGGCCTGTTCGATGGCGGGATTGGAGATTTCGCGCAGGCAAAAACGGTCAGCCTTGCGGGCATAGATCTGCAGCATGCTTTGCTCCTTGGAGGGCGCTCTCGCCATCCGGAGCAAGCCGAAAAGCTGCTACCGGACGGGTCGCTTCATCGCTCTCGATAGTCGACTGTCGGGGTCCATTGATCTTATCCGGGTTCAATTGGCGTCCTATGACACCTCAGGGTGGGATGCGCCCAAAATCGTTCCGCGTCAAGCACATCCGCGGGCCGCTTGAATCGAAATATTCCATCAACAGGGCTGATCGCTCGGTCAATTAAATTCGCTTTTGTTAATTGATGGCGCGACGTAGGTTTTGGCATTCGATCTGGAGACGACCATGTCCGCCCCATCCACCGTTGCGGCGCCTGCCGCGAGCCGGCCCATGCCCTGGCTCATCATCATCGCCGGCTCGCTGATTGCGGTGCTGACTTTCGGCCCGCGCTCGGCGATGGGCTTTTTCCAGCTGCCCATGCTGCAGGATACCGGCTGGGACCGCACGACCTTCGGTCTCGCCATGGCCTTGCAGAACCTCGCCTGGGGCGTGAGCCAGCCGTTCTTCGGCGCCATCGCCGACAAGTTCGGCACCTGGCGCGTGCTGCTGATCTCGGGTCTCGTCTATGCGCTCGGCCTGTTCCTCATGTCGCTCGGCACCTCGCCGCTCTGGCTGCATATCGGCGGCGGCGTGCTGGTCGGCCTCGGGGTTGGCTCCGGCTCCTTCGGCATCCTGCTGTCGTCCTTCGCGCGCAATGTCACGCCCGAGCAGCGCTCCATGGCCTTCGGCATCTGCACGGCCGCTGGTTCGGCCGGCATGTTCCTGTTCGCGCCGCTGTCGCAGGGTCTGATCAGCGCCTATGGCTGGTCGGACAGCCTCGTCTATCTCGGCATGCTGATGCTGCTCGTGCCGCTGATCGCCATTCCGCTGCGCGGCAATTCCTCCTCCGGCATCACGTCGGCTACCGAATACAAGCAGACGATCGGTGAGGCGCTGAAGGAAGCACTGGGGCATCGCAGCTATCTGCTGCTGGTGTCCGGCTTCTTCGTCTGCGGCTATCAGGTCGCCTTCATCACCGCGCATTTCCCGGCCTATCTCGGCGATCTCGGCATCGATGCGCGTTACGCTGTAATCGCGCTGGCGCTGATCGGCTTCTTCAACATCATTGGTTCGCTTGCCGCCGGCTTCATCGGCCAGCGTTATTCGAAGCCTTACTTCCTCGCCTATATCTATCTCGCCCGATCGGTTGCCGTTTCGGCCTTCATCCTGCTGCCGAAATCGCCGGCCTCCGTCATCATCTTCGCCATCGTCATGGGCCTGCTCTGGCTCTCCACGGTGCCGCCGACCAACGGCCTCGTCGCCATCATGTTCGGCACGAAGCATCTCGGTCTGCTCGGCGGCATCGTGTTTCTGTCGCACCAGATCGGCTCCTTCCTCGGCGTGTGGATGGGCGGCTATCTCTACGACCATTTCGGCACCTACGATCCGGTGTGGTGGCTTGGCGTAGCACTCGGCATCTTCGCGGCCGTCGTCCACTGGCCGATCCAAGAGAAGAGCGTGCCGCGCCCGGCGATGGCCTGATTGAAAACCATGGCGCCGCCCGAAGGAATTCCGGCGGCGCTTCTTGCAAACCGTCACAAAAGTTTTTAAATCTAAACCACCGGCCAATGCCGGTTTTGTTTTGAAGCCATTATGCTCAAACTGAGCAAAATGGCTGACCCGCCAGAAACGGCGGAGGAGAAGGAGGGTTTCATGACCATTCTGGCCCCGCATGCGGCGGAAGCCGAAAGCGCACGTTCGCTGACCGCAGCCGAGCGCTTTGGCGTACTGGAGAAGCCCGATCTCACCTTTACCCCGGAGATCGCCCGTGAGACGGAGCATCTCTATGAGAAGGTGAAGCAGTTCATCCCCGCCTTTGAGTGGCCTGTCTATGCGCCCTATGTCGCCGCCATCAACCGGCTGAAGCGCGAGCGCGGCGCGGTCATTCTCGCGCACAATTACCAGACACCGGAAATCTTTCACTGCGTCGCCGATATCGTCGGCGATTCGCTGCAGCTCGCACGCGATGCCATGAAGGTGGACGCCGAGATCATCATCCAGTGCGGCGTGCATTTCATGGCCGAGACCTCGAAGCTGCTGAACCCGGAAAAGACCGTGCTGATCCCGGACTCGCGCGCCGGCTGCTCGCTGTCGGAATCGATCACCGGCGAGGATGTGCGCCTCTTGAAGCAGCGCTATCCCGGCGTGCCCGTCGTCACCTATGTCAACACCTCGGCCGACGTGAAGGCCGAGACGGACATCTGCTGCACCTCGTCCAATGTGCTTTCCGTAGTGGAAAGCCTGGAGAGCGACACCGTTCTCTGCATTCCCGACGAATATCTGGCGATGAACGTCGCCAAGCAGACCAACAAGAAGATCCTGACCTGGAAGGGCCATTGCGAGGTGCATGAGCGCTTCACGGCGGCCGAGCTGCTCTCCTATAAGGAAGCCCATCCCGGCATCGAGATCATCGGCCATCCGGAATGCCACCCCGATGTCATCGCCGTCTGCGATTTCGCCGGTTCCACGTCGGGCATGATCAACTATGTGAAAGACAACCGTCCCTCGCGCGTGCTGCTCGTCACCGAATGCTCGATGGCGTCGAACATCCAGGCGGAACTGCCCGGGGTCGATTTCATAAAACCCTGCAATCTCTGTCCGCACATGAAGCGCATCACGCTGCCGAAGATCCTCGACAGCCTGGTGAACATGACGGAGGAGGTTCTGGTCGACCCGGCAATCGCCGACCGTGCCCGCCTCGCCGTCGAGCGGATGGTGAATTTGAAGCAGTAGGTCTCCTCTCGTTTGGGGAGAAGGGGCGGGAGTGCCCCCGCAGCGCGCCTTCCAGACAGGAGGGTTAAGCGGCGTGTCGGAGGAAAGAGCATGCCCATTGATAGTTTCCGCCCGCAATCCTGGAACGGCATCGACGATATCGTCATCGTCGGCGGCGGTCTCGCCGGCCTGTTCTGCGCCCTGAAACTCGCCCCGCGTCCCGTCACGATCCTCGCCGCCGCGCCCATCGGGCAAGGCGCGTCGTCGGCTTGGGCGCAAGGCGGCATCGCTGCGGCGATGAGCCCCGGCGATACGTTCGACAAGCATGTCGCCGACACGCTGGAAGCCGGTGCCGGCATCGTCGACGAAAAGATGGCGCGCTTCATGGTCTCGGAGGGACCTGCGCGCATTCACGATCTGCTCGATTACGGCGTGCCCTTCGACCGCGATCTCGAGGGCAAGCTGATGCTGTCGCGCGAGGCGGCCCATTCCGAGCGCCGCATCGTGCGTGTCAAGGGCGACATGGCCGGCAAGGCCATCATGGAGGCGCTCATTGCCGCCGTGCGCAACACGCCGTCGATCCGCGTGCTGGAAGGCTATGTCGTCGAGGAACTGGTGAGCGAAGGCCGCTTCATCTCCGGTGTCATCGCGCGTCCCGATGCCGGTCAGGCGAAGAACCGCGTGCATTTCCCGGCCCGTGCCGTGGTGCTCTGCTCGGGCGGCGTCGGCCATCTCTTTGCCGTCACTACCAATCCGTGGCAGGCCTGCGGGCAGGGGGTCGGTATGGCGGCCCGCGCCGGCGCAATTATCGCCGATCCGGAATTCGTTCAGTTCCACCCGACCGCCATCAATATTGGCCGCGACCCCGCACCTCTTGCCACCGAGGCCTTGCGTGGCGACGGCGCGCATCTCATCAACTCCACCGGCCACCGCTTCATGCTGGATATCCACGCCGATGCCGAACTCGCCCCGCGCGATATCGTCTCGCGCGGTGTTTTCGCCGAAGTGCAGGCCGGCCGTGGCGCGTTCCTCGATTGCACCAAGGCGGTGGGCGCGCATTTCGCGGAAATGTTCCCGACGGTCTATGCCTCGTGCAAGGCAGCCGGCATCGATCCCGTCACCCAGCCGATCCCCGTTGTGCCCGCCGTACATTACCACATGGGCGGCGTGCTGACGGACGCCGAAGGCCGCACCTCGATTGACGGCCTCTGGGCCGCCGGTGAAGTCACCTCGACCGGCGTGCATGGCGCCAACCGGCTTGCCTCGAACTCGTTGCTCGAAGCCGTCGTCTTCTCCGCCCGCATCGCGGAGAACATCAAGGGCATGCTGCCGGAGCCGAAGCTTAACGACTGGGGCAAGAATGCCGGCGAGAGCGACGACCTCGTGACCATCGAGGACAGCGCTGCGCTGAAGCGCCTGCGCCGCATCATGAGTGATTGTGTCGGCGTGATCCGGAGCCGTGACGGCCTCAAGGCGGCGATCCGCGAAATCGCGACGCTGGAGCGCGAAAACAGCCGCATGCGCTTCCACAACATCGTCACGACCGCCAAGCTCATCGCAACGGGTGCTTACCTGCGCGAAGAAAGCCGCGGCGGCCATTACCGCTCCGATTTTCCCGAGCAGAAGGCAAGCTGGAAACACCGCACCTTCATCACGCTTGCGGAGGCCGACAAGGTGGTCGCGGAACTCTCGGAAACGGCGGCGGCGTGAGCCTGCCGTCTTCCTCTCGAATTTGAACAGGACAAGCCCATGACCACCTCCTATCTCCCCGTCCTCTCCCCTCTGATGGTGGAAGATCAGGTGCGCGCAGCCCTTGCCGAGGATCTGGGCCGGGCCGGCGATATCACCAGCCAGGCGACGATCGGGCCGGAGATGAAAGCGACGGCCGAGCTGAATGCGCGCGAGCATGGCGTCGTGGCGGGGCTCGATCTGGCGCGCGAGGCGTTCCGGCTGATGGACCCTTCGATCCGTTTCGAGGCCTTCGTGCAGGACGGAGACAAGTTGGCGCCCGGCACGATCATCGCGAAAGTCTCGGGGCCGGCCCGGGCGGTGCTGTCGGCCGAGCGGGTGGCGCTGAATTTCCTCATGCATCTCTGCGGCGTCGCGACCCATACGGCCCGTTTTGCCGAAGAGATCGCACATACGCCGGCAAAAGTCTGCTGCACGCGAAAAACCATCCCGGGGCTCAGGGCACTAGAGAAGTATGCCGTGCGCATGGGGGGCGGTTCCTCGCACCGCTACGGGCTCGACGATGCGATCCTCATCAAGGACAACCACATCGCGGTGGCCGCCGGCGTCGAAGGCGCCATCCGCTCGGCACGCGCCTTTGCCGGCCATCTTGTGAAGGTGGAGGTCGAGGTGACGACACTGGAGGAGCTGGAGGAGGCGCTGGAGGCGCAACCGGACGTGATCCTGCTCGACAATATGGGGCCTGAACTCCTGCGCCGGGCCGTCGAGATCAACCGTGATTGCGCGGGCCTGACGGACGAAGCCTATGTCGCCGACGCGCGCCGCGTAAAGCTCGAAGCTTCGGGCAATGTCAATCTCCAGACTGTCAAACTGATTGCCGAAACCGGCGTAGACTATATCTCGACTTCGAAGATCACCATGGCGGCGCCGACGCTCGACATCGGCCTCGACGTCGTGGTGCGCTGAGCGGAACACCCAGGAGAACGATGCGTTCCGTTTCCATGTGCAAACCATGGAGGACGCATCATGTGGAAGATTTTGACGCTCGCGACGATGGCCGGGGCTCTTGCAACGCCCGCGCTCGCCCAGCAGGCGAAGACCACGGCCGAGGCGAATTTTGTCGATCTCAAGGGCAAGGAAACAGGCCGGGCGCATCTGACGGCGGGCAATGACGGTGTCCTTTTCGAGGTTGAAATTTCCGGCCTCGAGCCGCGCAAGTGGGTGGCGCTGCACGTTCACGAAACCGGCAAGTGCGACCACGAGCACGGCAACAAGGCGGCCGGCGGCCATTTCAATCCGGACAAGAAGGAACACGGTTTCATCGCGGCCAATGGACCGCATGCCGGTGACTTGCCAAACCAGTATGTGGCTGATGACGGCGTGCTGCGGGCGCAGATCTATTCGACGATGGTGCGCCTCGACGATGCCGAACGCGGCATTCGCGGGCGTGCGCTGATTGCGCATGCCGGTTCGGACGATTATCGCACCGACCCGGCCGGCGGCGCGGGCGACCGCATCGCCTGCGCCGTGATCAAGTAAGCTATTCGGCCGGGGCCGCATCCGGCCCCGGTCCGGCCAGATTCTGGCCGAAGGCGATACGTACGCGCCGGTTCATGTCGCGTGTCGTCTTGAACCATTGTGGAGTCGAAACCCAATAACGCAGCGTCAGCGTGGCCGAACTGTCGCCGAGGCTGTCGACGAAGACCTGCGGCGCAGGCACAGATTCGATGGTCGGGTCCTCGCGCGCGATCTCCATCAGGCGGTCGATCTCGTCGTCGATATCCTTGTTGTCGGGCACGGTGACTTGCAGGTCGTGCTTACGCGTGCGCTCGCGACTGTAATTGGTGACCGGTGTGTTCCAGAGCGTCGAATTCGGCGCGAGACGATAGAGGCCGTCGCTGGTCCTGAGTTCGGTGGCAAACAGGCCAACCTCGGTTATCGTGCCGGTCACATCCTTCGTCTCGATATATTCGCCGACGCGGAAGGGGCGCAGCACCAGAAGCATGATGCCGGCCGCGATGTTCTGCAGCGTGCCCTGTAGGGCGAGGCCAATGGCGAGGCCGGCGGCACCCAGCGCGGCGATGATCGACGCGGTCTGCACACCGAACTGGCCGAGCACCGTTACGAAGACGAGTATGAGCACGGCGTAACGCAGGATATTGGCGAAGAAATGCGCGAGTGTCACGTCGATACCGCGCACATGCGATAGGCCTGAGAGGGCCCAGCTGTGCAGCACCCGCGACAGAAACCAGCCGAGCAAGAGCAGGACCAGCGCGCCGAAAATGGAAAAGGAATATTGCACGGCGAGCGCACTCGCCTGGGTGAGCGCCGCGCGCGAAGCGACGATGATATCGGTGGCTTGTTGTTCCATAGATACTTCCCCATCTGTTGACGTCGATGGGGGAAAGGCAGGGATACCGGATAAGTTCCGGCTCAATGTCGCCAGTCCCTGCGCTACCGAGTCCCGACCTTGAGGCCAGGCGCTGGACGCTCCTCCAGAATGCGGCGGCGGAAGCGGAAGAGCGCGGCGGGGCGCCCGCCGGTCGCCGCCGTGGAGCCGCCGGTGGGTTCGACGAGTTCGGCGCCCTCGACCAGCCGGCGGAAATTCTGCTTGTGCAGGTGCCGGCCGGAGATCGCCTCGACGGTCGCCTGCAGCTCAGTGAGCGTGAATTCCGGCGCCATCAGCTCAAAGATGACAGGGCGATATTTGATCTTGCCGCGCAGGCGCGCCATCGCGGTCGCGACGATGCGGCGGTGATCGTGCCGCATGGCGATGCCGGGCGAAGAGGTGCAGGGGCGGGTACGCCCGTCCGTCACCGCCTCTTCGGCGAGGCCCGCTTCATAGAGCAGCTCGTAGCGCTCCAGAACGCGCTCCTCGTCCCAAGGGAAATCGTCAAGGCCGAAGGCAAGCCGGATGCGCGTCAATGGCATCGGCGTCGTGTTGAGGCGCTCCTCGTGCATGTCGTCAACCGCCCACTTTTTGAGGGCGGGAATGATGAGCTGATCGATGACAGGCGGACGGCCCTGCCGCCAATCCTCCCATGGGAGGTAGGTATACCAGTTGCGCCAGGCCGCGCCGGCCTGCGCCAGCCGATCGTTGGCTTCGGCATCGGTGCGGGTCAGCGCCAGATAACCGACGGACACCATATGCGTGCCGGCCTCGTCCGGCAGCTTCTGGCGGCCGCGATCACCGAAGGTGTAGAGCTGCTCGATATAGCCGAGCTTCAGCGCCGTCTGCGCCTCCACGCTGGCACGCAGGCTGGTTTCGAAGGTGCGGTGCTGCTGCGGATCGAAAGGACCGAAGGGCAGGGCGTCGCGCTCAACAGCCGGGCCGCCGATCGCCAGAATGCAGGGACTGCGGCCAGAGATCGCGACCACCGCCGCATTGAGGCCGATTTCAACCGGGGGACGGGCGCGCTGTTCGGTCATTGGTGCACCGGACTGGCGGAAAAGAGGAAGGGGCTGTCGCCGACATAGTCCGCCCCACGGCCGATGGCCTTCACGGCAGCGACGAGCCGGCCGCCTCGACCGAGAACGTAGTCGCCGATCTCGATCAGCCGCGCATTCGGCGTCGACTGCACGGAGGCTTTTCGCAGGCGCTGCGCCAGGTCGTGTTCGTCCTGATCGGGTTCCACCGCAAGGGCAGAGATGAGCGCGGCGGCGGGCGAGCGGGAGACGCCCATCATGCAATGCACGAGCAGCGGCGACTGCCGGTCCCAGCCGCGCGCGAAATTGACGATGGCGGCGACATGCTCCTCGCCGGGCGCGACGAGGTTGCCCGTACCGGCAAAGGCGATGTCGTTGACGCCGACGATCAGATGACGCCCGACGTCGATGACGGCGGGGCGATGGAAATTCTGCTTGGGCGCGACGAGGCTCAGCATCTCGCGACAGCGGTGCCGGATGGCGAGTTCCGCGATCTTTCCAAGCGGCGCGACGACGATCGTGCCCATGTTACACCGCCGCCGTGAGGGTGGCGCGCTCCCGTTCCAGCGTTGCGAAACGCTCGGCAAAACGCCGCTGCGCCTCGGCCGTGGGCACGGGGACGATCTCGATCATCTCGAGCGTGATGCCGCGCGGCGCACCGAAGAATTTTACGGCCTCGGCATGCGAGAAGCCGGCAAGCTCCGTCGCCTCGAAGAAGGCTGCGACCTGATCGGCTTTCTTGATCTTCGCCTTCAGCGTCGCAGGTGTCGCGGGCGGCAGGCCGAAGCGCAGGTGCACGGCGGTCTCCAGCCGCTTTTCCACCGTCTTGTAACCGCCGCCGACCACCGCCTTGAAGGGCGAGATCATGTCGCCGATCACATATTCCGGTGCGTCGTGCAGCAGGGCGATCAGGCATTCGTCCGCGTTGCAGCGGTTCTGCCGGCGGAAGATCGTCTCGACGATGAGGGAGTGCTGCGCCACCGAAAACGCGTGCTCGCCATGCGTCTGACCGTTCCAGCGCGCAACGCGGGCAAGACCGTGGGCGATGTCGGAGAGTTCGATGTCGAGCGGCGAGGGATTGAGCAGATCGAGGCGGCGGCCGGACAGCATGCGCTGCCAGGCGCGTGGGTCAGCCTTGGCGCGGGCCGTGCCGTTCATTGCGCGGGCACCTCGGAGGCCTCTTCGGGGAAGGCAAGACCGGTCCAGCTGGGCAGGGCGACCGTGACGGTGACGCCGTCGGCCGTAATCGGCGTACCGGCACGCATGGCGTCGGCCGCGCGGTCGATGCGTACGATGGCAAGTCCCTGTTTGCCCGAGACGCTGCCGAGCGTGCCGATCGGCTTGCCGCCGGCCATCAGCTCCGTGCCGTTGGCGGGCAGCGCGCTTTCCCCCGTGACGGTGACCGGGCGCCGCCGGGCGGTGCCGCGGTGCTGCATGCGCGAGACCACCTCCTGGCCGACATAACATCCCTTGCGGAAAGACAGCCCGCCGCTCAGATCCAGGAGCACATCATGCGGGAAGGCATCGGAGAGGGGGTAATCGCGTCCGGCTTCCGGCAGGCCGGCGGCGATGCGCAGCGCATCGTAGAGGACGGGATCGTCGCTGCCGCCGTCACCCGGGCGGCGAGAAACCGCGATCCCGGCCTTGGCGAATCGGGCATCGCGGGCTGCGTCATCTTCTGCATCGTCCCAGGAGACTGTCGCTTCATTGCCTTCGACCACGGCAAGATCGACGGCGGCGCGCAGCTTGTACATGGTCAGCCGCTTGAGGAGCGCATCGCGCTGGTCCTCGGTCGTTTCGAGGAGGAAGGCGTCCGCGCCGTCGCGGCGGATCAGGAAGTCGAAGAAGATCTTTCCCTGCGGCGTCAGCAGAGCACCCGGCCGGATTTCACCCGCAGTCAAGGAGGGCAGGTCGGTGGTGATCAGCGATTGCAGGAAGGGCTCGGCATCCTTGCCGGAAAGGCGGAGAAAGGCGCGGCCGGAAAGCGTGACGGAAGGCATGTTTCGATCCAGATTTCATTGGCCGACGGTATGCGCCGACGCCTGGCGCATCAGCGCGCCTTTGAAACAGAGGTAGAACGCCGGAGGCGCTTTCGCAAGGTCGGGGAACCATCTGTCCGGATCGGCTCAGTCGCCAGTGATGAAGAACTTCCACTGCCCGTCCGGCGTGATGCCGACGCGGTAGAAATTGTAGCTGCCGAATTCCTGCATGTCAGAGAAATCGCCGGCCGTCACGATGCGCAGCAGCTCGACCTTCTCCGGCGGCGTCAGACCCGCGAGCGGCTTTTCGGCGAAATAGGGCCACACATACATTTCGTCGGGCGTGCCCTGGCCGACATGCACGAAGCCGGTCGCCAGCACATCGAGCAGGATTGCCAGCACCTCGATGCCGTCGCTGTCGCCCGACTGGCCCTTCAGCGTCTCGACCGGGCCTTCCTCGGTCTCGACGATGGAGACCTGGGTTTCCGTCACGCCCTTGCCGAGCAGCGGGCGCAAGCGCTCGATATCGCCGGAGGCGGCGGCCTCGACGATGAGCTGGCGCATACGGCGCACGGCTTCCGGTGCCTTGTTGATGTCGTAGAGCACTTCGACGGGCGTTTGCGGCTCGTCCGGTTTGTCGTCGGTGACGGCGGGCTCTTCGCCGGCGGGCTCGGTCACGGTCTCGCCCTTGCGAATCAGCGGATCGGGCAGCGGCAGTTCGAGCGGCGATGCGTCTTCCTGCTGTTCCTTTTCGACGGGGGCTGCCTTGTCGGCCTCGTCCGCCGGCTTTTGCGGCGTTTCGCCCGGCTGGTGCTTCAACTCGCTCAGCGCGAAAGCGGGGCGCGCGGGCGTGACGAGCGCCGTCGTTCCTGCAAGCACCGACAATACGATAAGGCTGCTGCGAAACAGCTTTTTGCCGTCAGCGGACGTCTGCATGACCTATGTCTTTCCAGCCTGGAGCAGTTGAACGCAATTCTGCACGCAGCACGGCTGCGCACTGTGGCGGAATTGCTTTATTGCAGGATGCGCTCGGGGGAGAATTCTCCAGCCAGCAGGCGCTCGCGTAGCGAATCAAGCATCGCCTCCGCACCCTTTTCTCCATGGACGCGGATGGTTTCGCGCAGAGCCAGCGCAATGGCGGCGTCGGCGATGATTTCGAGCTCGATGCCGTCGGCCATGCCGTCAGCCCAGGCTTCGTTCTGGTATTCCAGAGCGGCCTGCATCTTCTCGTGCACGATCATCTCGTCGATATCGTTGAGGCTAGGTTCCATTGAGCCTTCCATACGCGGCATTCAGTTCTTACTGCACTGTTAACGACCTTAGCAGCCTTTTCCCAAAACGGCACTGGGTCATGAGAAAAGAGGTTAATTAACCGCTAATTTCCGAACCTTGCGGTAATTTCTGTGGCAAGTGTTGCACCTTCGTTACGGTATCTCTCTTCTGCGACAACAGCCGAGTCGGTGCAAGCGGTATAGATGGCGGCAAAAGAGCGATATCCTCTGTTGAAGGCCGCCGTCAGCTTCTCCTGTCGCCCCGGTTCCTTGCCCGCCTCGAGCTGAATGAGCTGCTGCATCGAGGCCCGCCAGTTATCCTCGGCCTTGTGGGCGCAGAGGTTTCGCAGGTAATGCAAGGCGCCCAAAATCTCCGAAAGACGCTCTAGCCGCTCATCATAGGGCGCCGGCTTTTCCTCGATTGCGGTAGCAGACGGCGTTTCTTTCGCCTTGTCGACGGCTGCCTTCTGGGCGAAGGAGGGGGCGGCGAGCACAAGGCCGATTAGGAGTGCAGCGCGAATCACTCTCATGCCGAAAGCCTCGCCCGCTCGGCTTCCAGCCGCGCGATGCATTCGCGCACGCTGTCCGGTGCGGGCATTTTCGCGATCTCGTCGGCCGTGTACCAGCCGACGCTCGCCGCGTCGTCGGCGGCGACAGCAACCGCCGAGGTATCCGCCTTCACCTTGAAGACCGAGAGAAAGAAAGAAGGGCTGCCGGGGCCGTCCTCGCGGCCCGGCAAATCATAGGTCGCGAAAAGCATTGGCTTTTCGGCCCTTATGCCGGTTTCCTCGAAGAGTTCGCGCAACGCCGTCTCGGCCGGGGTCTCGCCGTCCTCGCCGCGTCCGCCCGGAAAGGCATACATGGCGTCCGACGGCGGCTTGGTGCGCAGCACAAGCAGGTAGCGCCCGTCGCGCTCGATGATGGCGGAGGAGGCGGGCTGGGGCGTCTTCGACTTCTTCATCGTTCTCAGGTGTTCTCGCGCTTCATTGACCCCTTATAGGCAAAGTGCGATGACGGCGCCATGTGTGGACGCTATGCATTGCTGGCCAGGACGGACCTGATGAAGGCGTTTCTCGATGTCCTTGATATCGAGGATACGCCGGCGCGCTACAATATCGCGCCGACCCAGCCGATCCTCGTTGTCGTCGCCGGCGAAAAGCAGGAGCCCGGCAGCAACCTGCCGGAGCGCAGGGCCATGCTGGTGCGCTGGGGCTTCATGCCCGGCTGGGTGAAAGATCCGCGCGATTTTCCGCTGCTGATCAATGCGCGCTCGGAAACGGCTATCGAGAAGGCGTCGTTCCGCGCCGCCATGCGCCACCGCCGTATTCTCGTGCCGGCCTCCGGCTTCTTCGAATGGCGCCGGCCGGAAGACAAGAGCGAGAAGGCGCAGGCCTATTTCATTCGCCCGAAGAAAGGCGAGATCGTCGCCTTCGCCGGTCTCATGGAGACGTGGTCTTCGGCTGACGGTTCCGAGGTCGATACCGGCGCGATCCTGACGACGAAGGCTAATGCCGACATTGCGCGTATTCATGACCGCATGCCCGTCGTCATCCGGCAGGAGGATTTTTCGCGCTGGCTGGACTGCAAGACGCAGGAGCCGCGCGACATCGCCGACCTGATGAAGCCGATCGACGAGGGCTTCTTCGAAGCGATCCCGGTCTCCGATAAAGTCAACAAGGTTGCCAATATGGGGGCCGATATCCTCGAGCCCGTCGAGGAGCCGGCCGAATCGGCGCCGAAAAAGACAAAGGGCGGCGACGCGCCGCCATCTTCCGACCAGCTATCGCTGTTCTGAAGCAACTCCAGCAAAAATGTAAAACGGTTTGTGTCCGGAATTGCGTAAATAGTCTCAGTCGTGGAGCGGCTGAAGCACGGCCGGAATATCGCGCTCGCGGCGCGGCTTTTCGGACTTTGTCTCCGGCTTGCACTGGGTCGCGGCGACGACGGCGCGCAGGCCGATCGGCTTGTAGCGCGCCTGGAGGTTCTCGTTGGCAACGGCGGCGGGCTTTTGGGCCGGGTGTGTCTTGGCAGTCGACATTTTCATTCTCCTGAAGTGTTGCTCATCAGGCAGCCCCGTTTCCCCCGGTTGCTACCCCCATGAGCTATGCGTTTAGGGAACCCTTTCGGCTAAATTCTGCTCAAACTTTGATCGCTCTGCGGCAAAGCGCGGAAAAGGCGGTTTTTCCCGGTCAAGATTTGTGACCGATGTAACATCACTTGGGGGGTGTCTGGCGTATCCTGATCTGCAGAAAGGCGGTGATGATGGCCCGCAGGCTGAAGGGATTGTCGCAACCCGTCTTGTCGGGGTGCGGGCGAGTGTTCTGGTCTTCGCAGTCCTCGTGTCTGGTGTTGCGCATCGTCGTTCCCCTTGGTGTGCGGCGGTTTCGACCGCTTCGATGCCCTCTTTTTCGCATGGCGCAGGGGGTGGCCGTGTCACCGTGGTAACAGGGTGCAAGGTCGGGGATTTTCGTCGGGAAAGGCTTTCGCCCGCTTGACCGGACGAGCGCGGAGCGCGATAAAGCGTGCCATGAAAACGGTACTCTGCATTCGCCGGAGCATTATTCGCTAGCGCTCGCGCTGGCCCGGCCGTTTTCGTCCCCCAAAATCCCTGGATGACAAACGACCCGGCCAGCCGGGTTTATGCATTTTGGGAGAATTCCATGGCCGAAAAGCCGGTCCTGACACTGTACAATACGCTCACGCGCTCGAAGGCGGCTTTCACGCCCATCGATCCTGAAAACGTGCGCATGTATGTCTGCGGCCCGACGGTCTATGACCTCGCCCATATTGGCAATGCCCGGCCCGTCATCGTCTTTGACGTTCTGTTCCGCCTGCTGCGACTCGTCCATGGCGAAAAACACGTCATTTACGCGCGCAACATCACGGACCTTGACGACAAGATCAACGCCCGGGCGCTGCGTGATTTTGGCGCCGAGATCGAGAACGGCACGCTGTCGCTGAACGAGGCGATCCGCCGCGTGACGGAAAAGACCGCCAACCAGTTTCATTCAGACGTTGCGATGCTCGGCTGCCTTCCGCCGACACACGAGCCGCGCGCCACTGAATTCGTGCAGCCGCGCGAAGACGGAAAGGCGGACATGATCACCTTGATTCAGCGCCTGATCGAACGCGGTCATGCCTATGAAACCAATGGGGAAGTTCTGTTCGATACCAGCTCGACGGCCGATTACGGCGAACTTTCGAAGCGTAACCTCGACGAGCAGCAGGCCGGTGCCCGCGTCGCCGTCGACATGCACAAGAAGAACCCGGGCGACTTCGTTCTGTGGAAGCTCTCTTCGTCCGAAGAGCCTGGCTGGACGTCACCCTGGGGTCGCGGCCGCCCCGGCTGGCATATCGAGTGCTCCGCCATGGCGGCGGCCTATCTCGGCGAAGTGTTCGACATCCACGGCGGTGGTCTCGATCTCATCTTCCCGCACCATGAAAACGAGATCGCCCAGTCGCGTTGCGCCCATGACACCAAGGTCATGGCGAATGTCTGGATGCACAACGGCTTTGTGCAGGTCGAAGGACGCAAGATGTCGAAGTCCGAAGGCAATTTCGTCACGATCTACGAACTGCTGCACGAGGAAAAATTCGGTGGCCGTAAATGGCCGGGCGAGGTGCTGCGCCTCGCCATGCTGATGACGCACTACCGCGAGCCCATCGACTTCTCCGTCAAGCGCCTGGAGGAGGCCGAGCGCCTGTTGGCAAAATGGCCGGCCGGCGGCAATCCGAACGAAGGCCGCGTGGACGCGAGCGTGCTGACGCCGCTCTTCGACGACCTCAACACGGTCGGCGCTGTGCAGGCGCTGCACGCGCTCGCCCAATGCGCCAACAACGATCCGCTGATGATGCCCGTCTTCGCCGCGAGCGCCGAGCTTCTGGGCGTCCTGCCGAAGAAGGTCGAGGTTTCCAAGGCGCTGGAAGACAGCGTCGAAAGCCTCATCCAGCTGCGTCTGGAAATGCTGAAGGCGAAGAATTTCGACGAGGCCGACAAACTGCGCGATGACCTAGCCGCCAAAGGCATCCAGCTCAAGGACGGCAAGGACCCGGCAACGGGCGAGCGCGTGACGACGTGGGAGGTGAAAAGGTGAGCACACCTTTCTACACCGGCGGATGCCAGTGCGGTGCAGTGCGCTTTCACGTCGAGGGTGCGCTGGGCGATGCATCGGTCTGTCATTGCCGCATGTGCCAGAAAGCGAGCGGCAATTTCTATCTGCCGCTGGTGTCCGTTCGTGAGGCCAAGCTCACCTGGACACGCGGCGAACCGAAGCGGTTCCAGTCGTCCAACCACGGGTTTCGCGGTTTCTGTGGCGACTGCGGCACGCCGCTGACCTACGAGGCGCCGGATGGCGTGGCGCTGACGATTGCCGCCTTCGACGATCCGGCCGAGATCGCTCCGCGTATCCAGTGGGGCATCGAGGCGAAGCTGCCCTATGTGGATGCGATACATGGCCTTCCGGGCGAGGACACGATGGCCGATCAAGATGCGTCCTCGTTCCTGGCCGATCTCGTCTCCTACCAGCACCCCGATCACGACACCGACACCTGGCCGCCGGAGCGCAAGCGATGAGCATTTCGCGCATCTATACGGGCGGCTGCCAGTGCGGCGCGGTGCGCTACCGTGTCGAGGGCACGCTCGGCGATCCGCATCTCTGCCACTGCCGCATGTGCCAGAAGGCGGCCGGCAACTATTTTCTGCCGCTCGCCAATGCTCCGCGTGACAAATTCTCCGTCACGCGCGGCGAGCCCGGCTGGTTCCAGTCGTCGGAGATCGTGCGCCGCGGTTTCTGCCCGGCCTGCGGCACGCCGCTGTTCTACGATGCGCTCGGTGCCGACCATATCAATGTGACGCTCGGCTCGCTCGACGATCCCGATGACGTGCGCCCGATTGCCCAGACGGGCATCGAAGCGCGCGTCGTCTTTTTCCAGCAACTGCAGAAGCTGCCCGAGCACGAAAGCAACGAAGGCGAGGACGGCGCGGCACGGCACCGAACGATCCGCGACTCGAATCGCCAGCATCCCGACTACGACACAGACCATTGGCCGCCCGAAGATTGAGAAATGGGGACTGAATGATGACAGAGACCGTTCGTACCGGAGGTTGCCAGTGCGGCGCCGTGCGTTTCCGCATCAAGGGTCAGCTCGGCCGCCCGTCGATCTGCCATTGCCGCATGTGCCAGAAACAGTTCGGCGGCTTCTTCGGCCCGCTGGTCACGGCCAAGGGCGAGGTGGAATGGCTGCGCGACGAGCCGGCCTACTTCCAGTCCTCGATCAACATCGCGCGCGGCTTCTGCAAGCAATGCGGCACGCCGCTGACCTACAAACATCCCGGCGGCCTGGAGATCGCCATCGGCGCCTTCGACGATCGTTCTGATCTCGCGCCGCAGATCCAGGTGAATTACGGCTCGCGCCTGCCGTGGGTCGAGCAAATCTTCTCCGCCCCCATCCACGAGGACCCCAACTACTATAGTCAGCAGGAACAGATCATCTCCTTCCAGCATCCCGATCATGAAACCGAAAACTGGCCTGCCCACGGAATGAAATTATGAGTGAAGCGCTGCGCACCCTCTATCCCGAGATCGAACCCTATGCCTCCGGCCATCTCGATGTCGGCGACGGGCACGTCATCTATTGGGAGCGCTCGGGAACGCCGGGCGCGAAGCCGGCGGTGTTCTTGCATGGCGGTCCGGGCGGCACGATCTCGCCGACCCATCGCCGCCTGTTCGATCCGGCGCTTTACGATGTGATGCTGTTCGACCAGCGCGGCTGCGGCAAGTCCACGCCCCATGCGGAACTGGAAGCCAACACGACCTGGCACCTCGTCGCCGATATCGAGCGCCTGCGAGAAATGGCGGGCGTCGACAAGTGGCTGGTCTTCGGTGGCTCCTGGGGCTCGACGCTGGCGCTCGCTTATGCGGAAAAACACCCGGAGCGCGTGTCGGAACTCGTCGTGCGCGGTATCTACACGCTGACCAAGGGCGAACTCGACTGGTATTATCAGTTCGGCGTCTCGGAAATGTTTCCGGACAAGTGGGAGCGTTTCGTAGCACCCATTCCGCCGGAGGAGCGCCACGAGATGATGCACGCCTATCATCGTCGCCTGACCAGCGACGACAAGGCGACGCGCATCGAGGCCGCCCGTGCCTGGAGCCTGTGGGAAGGCGAGACGATCACGCTGCTGCCGGAGCCCTCGACGAGCGGCAAGTTCGGCGAGGACGAATTCGCCCACGCCTTCGCCCGCATCGAAAACCATTTCTTCGTCAATGCCGGCTGGATGGATGAGGGGCAGCTGTTGCGTGATGCGCACAAGCTCACGGGCGTTCCCGGCGTCATCGTGCACGGCCGATACGACATGCCATGCCCGGCCAAATACGCCTGGCAGCTGCACAAGGCCTGGCCGGAGGCGGAGTTCTATCTCATCGAAGGCTCGGGACATGCCTTTTCGGAGCCGGGCATTCTCGATCGCCTGATTTACGCGACCGATAAATTCGCCGGCAAGAAGTAAGAGAGACCGTTCCCAGGGAGGGAACACATGCAAAAAGACCGTATCCACCTTTTCGACACTACGCTTCGGGATGGCCAGCAGACGCCCGGCATCGACTTTTCCGTCGAGGACAAGATCGCGATTGCCGGCATGCTGGATGAATTCGGCCTCGATTACGTCGAGGGCGGTTATCCTGGCGCGAATCCGACGGATACGGCCTTCTTCGCCAAGAAACGCACCGGCCGCGCGAAATTCGTCGCCTTCGGCATGACGAAGCGCGCCGGCGTATCCGCGTCTAACGATCCGGGCCTCGCGGCACTGCTCGATTCGCGCAGCGATGCGATCTGTCTCGTGGCGAAGAGCTGGGATTATCATGTGCGCGTGGCGCTCGGTTGTTCCAACGAGGAGAACCTCGAAAGCATCGAAGAATCCGTGAAGGCCGTGGTCGCCTCCGGACGCGAATCCATGGTCGATTGCGAGCATTTCTTCGATGGCTACAAGGCCAATCCCGACTATGCGCTCGCCTGTGCGAAAACCGCCTTTGGGGCGGGCGCGCGTTGGGTGGTGCTTTGCGACACCAATGGCGGCACGCAACCCTCGGAAGTTCAGGCCATCGTCAAGGCCGTCATCGCCGCCGGCGTGCCGGGCGACAATCTCGGCATCCACGCGCATAACGATACGGGACAGGCCGTTGCCAATTCGCTTGCCGCCGTCGAGGCCGGCGTGCGCCATATCCAGGGTACGCTGAACGGCATCGGCGAACGCTGTGGCAACGCCAACCTAGTGACACTCATCCCGACGCTGGCGCTGAAGGAGGCCTATAACGCTCGCTTCGAGATCGGCATCGATACGGAAAAACTCGCCGGCCTCACCAAGCTCGCCCACACCTTCGACGAGCTTCTCAACCGTTCGCCGGATCATCAGGCGCCCTATGTCGGCGCTTCCGCCTTCGCCACCAAGGCCGGCATCCATGCCTCGGCGTTGCTGAAGGACCCGCGCACCTATGAGCATGTCACGCCCGAAAGCGTCGGCAATCTGCGCAAGGTCATGGTGTCGGACCAGGGCGGCAAGGCGAACTTCATCAATGCGCTGAAGCTGCGCGGCATCACGGTGCGCAAGGATGATCCGAAGCTCGACCAGCTCATCCAGATCGTCAAGGAGCGCGAGGCGACGGGCTATGCCTACGAGGGGGCGGATGCCAGTTTCGCGCTGCTCGCCTCCCGCACACTCGGCACGGTGCCGGATTTCTTCCATGTCGAGAGTTTTCGCGTGATGGTGGAGCGTCGCTATGACGCCAACGGTCAGCTGAAGACAGTCTCGGAAGCCGTTGTACGCGTCATCGTCGATGGCGAGACCATGATGTCGGTTGCCGAAGGGCACGGCCCGGTCAACGCGCTGGACCTCGCGCTTCGAAAGGACCTCGGTAAGTACCAGACCGAGATCGCCGATCTGGAGCTGGCCGACTATAAGGTCCGTATCCTCAATGGCGGCACGGAAGCCATCACCCGCGTGCTGATTGAATCGACCGATGCGTCCGGCGCCCGCTGGTGGACGGTCGGCGTCTCCGACAACATCATCGATGCTTCCTTCCAGGCGCTGATGGACTCGATCATCTACAAGCTCCTGAAGAACCGCGGCGAGGCGGGCAGGGAGGCGGCAGAGTGACGCGGAAGGTTCAGCACTGCTCAACCATCCCTTCACCCGAATGAACTGGTATATTCACGGTCCTTGGAGTATTCCGTCGGAAAATCCATAAATCGACGGGAAATGACACAATGGCCGACGCAAATTCCACCAGCGCGCCTCAGACAGGCGATTCGCCGCGCGGTTTCGCCTTCGCGCTGACGGCTTACGTGCTCTGGGGCTTCCTGCCTTTCTTCATGAAAGCGGTCGCCCATATTCCGGCTTCCGAGGTCGTCGCGCACCGTATCGTCTGGTCGGTGCCGCTAGCCGGCCTCGTGCTCATCTGGCTCGGCCGCACGTCGGAGATCAAGGTAGCGCTGCGTTCGCCGCGCATGCTGGCCATGGCAACGCTGACGGCCACGCTCATCACGATCAACTGGGGCATCTATGTCTGGGCGATCGGCGCCGGCCGCGCTATCGAGACGGCACTCGGCTACTACATCAACCCGCTGTTCTCAATCTTCCTCGGTGCTGTTCTCCTGAAGGAGAAGCTGGACCGCGCGCAGATCGCGGCAATCGCGCTCGCCGCCATTGCCGTTGCCATCCTTGCCTTCGATGCGGGCGGCCTGCCTTGGGTGTCGCTTAGCCTTTGCATCTCCTGGGGCTTTTACGCCTTCTGCCGCAAGGCATTGCCGATCGGTCCCAACCAGGGCTTCTTCCTGGAGGTTCTGATCCTCAGCGTGCCAGCGATCGGCTACATCATCTGGCTGGAATCGACGGGGCAGGGCCATTTCGGCGATACGGGCATGGCGGACGTGTTGTGGCTGCTCTCATGCGGTCTCGTAACCGCAGTTCCGCTGATGATATATGCCAATGGCGCCAAGCTACTTCGGCTTTCCACCATTGGCATCATGCAATATATCGCGCCGACGATGATCTTCATCATCGCGGTCTTCGCCTTCGGCGAACCCTTCGGCACGACCAAGCTCATCGCCTTCGTCTTCATCTGGGCCGCCCTCTTCATCTATTCCGGCTCGATGCTGCGCAGCGCCCGTGCCCGCCGCATGGCGGCCGCCGAGCTGAAGCCGGCGGAATAGGCGTCAGCTCAGTGAGCGCAGGATCGTGCAGACGCAGACCGTGGTGAAGATCGCGGGAAGCGCGTAACGTGCATAGGCGCGCAGCTCGCCCGTCAGGGCCGGGTTGCGTGTCGCTCCGGGCAAGCGCCCGCTTTCCAGCACGAGATCCACCAGAAGCACGAAGATCAGGTAGAAATAGCCAAGCGAGATCATGAAGGCGATCGGCGAATTGACCGACATGCTTCCGGGAAAACTCGCCTCGAAGGTGAAGCTCAGCGCCGCCAGCGCCAGAAGCGCGCTGTAGGTGATGCCGATCGTATCGGAAATCGTGCCTCTCGGCGTCCAGAGGATGAAAAGCGACACGGTGAGCACCGCCACGAAGGGCACGAAGATACGCAGGAAATAGCGTGGCCAGGCGCGTTCGACGGTCAATACGGCCTTCGTCCGCATGAACGGGCGCGCATTCCAGCCATAGAAGGTTTCCACGGCGAAGCGCAGCGAGGTTGCGGTCCAGTCCGATGCGGTCAGGCGTTCGCCGTAGCTGGAGAGTTCGCGGTCCCGGTCGTCGACCACGAAAATCACCTCATCCGTGGAGTGGCGTTGCGACACGAAGGGGAAGGTCAGCATTTGCCGGTCGAATGGAAAGGCCGAGAGATCGACGGTGATCCGGAAATCCGCATCGAAGCGCTGGATCAGCACGACGCGCCCATCGGCGAAGATCGACAGCGCCGTGGTTTGCGCCCGCGGATCGCTGATCCTGTTTTCCAGCGAAATGTCCGGCGTCCAGATCCGGTCGATCTCCTTCGCCGCATCGTCGCCGGTGAAATCGCGGCGGGCAGAGCCGAATTTTATCGGATCGAAGGCAAGGGTCGGGTCGCGCCAGCGCGCGGTATATTCAAGCGAGGCCGCGGTCTCGCCCGATGTCTCGGCGATCTTCACGATATCGATGACGCGCAGCGCCAGATTGACCCGGACGGGCAGCGACATGCCCGCCGACATATCGGTCTGCGCCCATGCGGGAGAGGCGGCGAGGCTGGCGACGAGAAGCATTACCGCGCCAAGAAGCGTTGCTATGCGTCTCACGACGGCTGCTCCAGGTTTTTCTGCGCAACGACGGCCTTTTGCAGGGCAAGAAATTCCGGCAGGCTCGACAGGGTCTCGGTCTCATCGGCCGTGTTGGCTTTCACCTGCTCCGTCAGGGTCTCCAGCGGGCGCAGCACGAGGCTGCGCAGCGTCACCATGATCAGCGAGAAGGTGATGAGAAAGCCGACGATGACCACGGCGGCGATGGTGACGAGCGAGCGCGACAGATGCCCTTCCAGGCCGGTGAAATCACGCGTGACGACGATGGTGCCGATTATGCGGCCGCTGAAATCGAGCAGGGGGCGCCCCATGATCCCGAGCGTGCGTCCGTCGACCCTCACCTTGTCCAGATAGGCGGCGCGCGACAGCCGGATGCTGCCGGTCTGCTGGAGGGCCTGGAAGAGGCCGGCATCGGTTGCCGCTTCGATCTTCAGGCCGGTCTCCGGGCTCGGTTCGCCCTTGTCGGTGATGCCGGCGGCGGCATCGAGAAAGAAGGCATAGTCGGCGCCGGTTGCCGCCTTCGACAGTTCGGTCAGCGATTTGAGGTCGACACCCACCTCGATGGTCCCGATCAGGTTTTCTTCGTCCACGACGGCCGAGACGGCGCGCAGGCTGAGGCCCCGCACGCCTAGTTCCAGCCCCTTGCGCACCCGCCGGTCATGGTTGGCGGCAACAATCATGGGACGGAAGCGTGACAGATCCTGGCCGAAATTCTCGGGCTCCCAGACACGCAGGAAGGAATGCATGTCCGCACTGTGGAAATGCAGGACATCCACGCCGCCAAGTTCACGCAACCGCTCGAAAACCGGCTTGGCATAGGCCTGAAGTCCGGCGCGGTCGCCGGCCTTGAGACGCATGATGATCGCGGGATCGCGGGCAAGGCCTTCTGCGTGGGTGGCCGAGAGTGTGGCGGCCTGATCCATGGCGGTGGAAAGAACGAGGCTCGTGGCGTCGATCTCCTGTTCTTCAGCCTGTGTCAGCAGGGCGCGCGTATCCAGTTGCAGCACCCATCCGCCGACGCAGAGCGTCAACGCAAGCGTAGCGGCCGCGACGAGCGAAAGTGTTTTGTCGAGTGTCATGAAACGGTCCGGGATGACGTGTGGCAGGGACCTGCCGCCGGACACGATAGCAATGCCTTCCGTTTCCGTAAACCGTCAGCGAAGGCAGATGGCTCAAGGAATAGTACTTTCGCTTCAACGACATGAAGACGGCGGAACGAAAAAGCGGAGCGCTGCGATAGCGCTCCGCTCAGGCCTTTTCAAATGACAGGCACGCCTAGAGACGGGCGATGATTTCCGATTCGCCCTCGCGGTCCACTTCGCTGGCCCAATGGTTCAGAAGCGCTGCGACGATCTCGTCGGGGTCGTCGATGACGAGCGGTTGGACGAGATGGGCGGTGTGGATGAAGCCTTCGTCGGCCATGTGGCGGATGAGCTTCAGCATGGGATCCCAGAAGCCGCCGATATTGGCGAAAACCATCGGTTTGCGGTGGCGGCCGAGCTGCGCCCAGGTCATCACCTCGACGATCTCTTCCAGGGTGCCGATGCCGCCCGGCAGCGCCACGAAGGCATCGGCGCGATCGAACATCTTGTGTTTACGCTCATGCATGTCGGGCGTGATGATCAGCTCGCTGAGCTGCCCGAGGGAATGACGGGTGGCCTCCATATCCACGAGGAATTGCGGTATAATGCCGGTGACGCGCCCGCCATGCGAGAGCACGCCGCTGGCGACGGCGCCCATGATGCCTTTGGTGCCGCCACCATAGACGAGGCGCAGGTGATTTTCCGCCATCGCCTTGCCGAGGCTTCGCCCGGCATTGATGTAGGCAGAATCACGTCCGGGCTGGGAGCCGCAATAGACGCAGACGGATCGAATCGGAAGATTTTGTTCGCTCATGGCGGGATTCAGCCACCCGCCCGGATGCCCGTCAAGGATAATGACGGAAAAAGAGAGGGTCTGACACCCCGGAATGTCCCCGAAAGCTTGTGGAAGGCATTGGGAATCGATAGCAATTTCCACAGGGGACTCCCGGGAAACCGGGACAGAGAGAGATTAGATGATGAAGAACAAGACCGGCTTGGTGGCCTTAATCGTGCTGGCGGTGGCGACACTGTTCATGGTTTTCTTCGTGCTGCCCAGTGTGAACAAGGACAAGCCGGCCGAAACGCCGGTCGCCAAGCTGGCTGAAACGCCGGCTCAGGACGGCGAAACGACGACGGCCGACGGAAAACAGGCGCGCGCCACGACCGAGACCGGCGTGGCGGCGACAGGCGAGGTTGTGACCGGCGACAAGGCCGCCGCGACGGGTGACCAGCCCGCCGCCGGCACCGAAGCGGCCGCTACGCAGGAAACGGCCTCTGCCGAAGCGACGCCCACAGATCCGACCGCAGGCTGGGTCACGCCCGCGTTCGATCTCCTGCGTGTCGAGCCCGACGGCTCGACCGTGATTGCCGGTCGCGGCCAGCCGAACACCAAGCTGGAAATCAAGAACGGTGAGACTGTTGTCGCGACGGCCGATATCGGTCCCACCGGCGATTTCGCCGCCGTCTTCGACCAGCCGCTCGCGGCCGGCGATTACCAGCTGACGCTCAACGTCAAGGACGACAAGGGCGACAGCAAGGTTTCCGAGGAAGTCGCGACCGTTTCCGTGCCGAAGGATGCCAGCGGTGAACTGCTTGCCATGGTGTCTAAGCCGGGCGAAGCGAGCCGCCTGATCACCGTTCCGGAAACGAAGGAAAAGGCCTCTGGCGACGCTGCCGCCGCCACGACTACGGAAAAGACAGTCGAGCAGCCGGCGACGGCAACCGAAACGGCCAAGGCGACCGATACCGGCACGGCAGCGACGGGCGACCAGCCCGCCGCAACCGAGACGGCCCAGGCAACCGCCGAAGGCGCCGCATCGGGCGAGACGGCCACGACGACGGAGGCTGCGGGAACCGTTGCCAGCGAAGCCAAGGCTGAGGCCCGCGTTTCGGCCGTCGAGCTGGAGGGCGACCACATGTTCATCGCCGGCACGGCCAAGCCCGGCGCGCTGGTGCGGCTCTATGCGGACGACAAACTTGTCGGCGAAGCCAAGGCCGACGAACAAGGCCGCTACGTGGCTGATGGCAAGATGGACCTGACGGTCGGGCGCCACGCGATCCGCGCCGATGTTATGAGCGCTGACGGCAGTAAGGTTGAGTTCCGGGCGTCCGTGCCGTTCGACCGGCCGGAGGGCGAGCAGATCGCCGTCGTGGCGCAGGAAACCGGCACCGGCGGTGCTGGTCCGGCGCTCGGCCTCATCGGCGGTGGCACCTTCGACAAGCTGCGCGGCGATGCCGACAAGGCTGTGGCGCTTCTCAAGGGCCTCTATGCGAACGGTCGCCTGCCGAGCGTCGAGGAGCTTGCTGCCGCACGTTCCGCGACCGAAATAGCGCTGAAATCGCTTGCCGAATTCAAGCCCGGCGCGGAAGAGGGCGAAGCGGCCCGTGAAATGGCTGATAAGGCCTCCAAGGCTGCGGCCTCCGCACTTGCCACGCTGCAGGCGCTGCCGGCGGATGCAACGGCGGTCGGCGCGGCCCTCGGTTCTGTTGAATCGGCTGTGGCGGATGCGCTGGCACCGGCCATCGATAAGGCGGCCACTGTCGTCGAGACGGTGACAGCTACCGCAGACACCTCGATCGAGGTGCTCGCCGGCCAGGCGACCGCCTTGCAGCAGCAGTTCGTCGGACTGTTTTCTGATGGCCGCAATGCGACCGCCGCGGAAATCCAGACGGCCCGCACGGGGCTGGAGGGTGCGCTGAAGGCCATCACCGGTTTCACCGTACCCGCGGGTGCGAGTGCCGATGTGCAGGCCGCGATCAACAAGCTGAAAGGCTGGGCTGCAACCGCGCTCGAGCGCTTCGCCGCCGTTCCGGCTGGTGCTGGCAAGGAAGCCTACCAGCAGGCGCTTGCGTCGCTGGAGGGCATGCCGTCCTTGCAGGTGACCGCGACGGCAGAAACGGCTTCCGGCACCGCGCAGACCGGTACGACCAATAACGGCCAGGCCGTTGCCGGCACGGACACCGGTGGCGGTGCTCCGGCGAGCAACGAGACGGCCACGTCGGGTGAAGGGCAGACGGTTGCCGGCACCGATACGGCGGCCGGCAAGGCCGAAAGTAGTGGTGACGTGAAGATATCAAATGGCACCGATGCCGTCGCCGAGGAGCCAGAGACTGTCGAACAGGCGCCACTCAAGGCGAGCAAGACCTCGGTCATCATCCGCCGCGGCGATACGCTCTGGCAGATCTCCCGCCGCATCTACGGCAAGGGCGTGCGCTACACGACGATCTACCTCGCCAACGAGGCCCAGATCAGCGATCCCGACCGCATCCTGCCCGGCCAGGTGTTCGGCGTGCCGGACAAGACGGCCGAGACGGACGAGCAGGCGGAAGAAATGCACCGCAAGCACGTTCGCGGCAATTGAAGCCTCTCAATTTCTCTCTGCTGGTTGCGAAGCGGCCGGCGAGGGCCTATCTCAGGAATACGGCGCCCTCCATGGGCGCCGTATTTTCATTTCAAGCGTGGATGCAGCATCGGGGCGGTTTGTCGTCCGGCCTTGCGTTCAGCAGTGACAGAGCCGGGGCGTGACGGGTCCGGGCGGAGGCCGCATGGCGACGACGACGAAGAAAACGGTTTCGGCCGACAGCAGCAATCCCTTTTCGACGCTGGTCAACCTCTGGCCCTATATGTGGCCCTCCGGTCGGCCGGATCTGAAGATGCGTGTCGTCTGGGCGACGGTCTTCCTGCTCATTTCCAAGATCGTCCTTCTGCTCGTGCCCTATTTCTTCAAATGGGCGACGGATGCGCTGAACGGCAAGGCGGATGTCGTGGGCCTGCTGCCGGCCTTCCTGACGGGTGCCGCCATGCTGGTGCTCGCTTATAACGGCGCACGCATCCTGCAGGCCGGCCTCAACCAGTTGCGCGACGCGCTCTTTGCCAGCGTCGGGCAATATGCCGTGCGCCAGCTCGCCTACCGCACCTTCGTGCACCTGCACCGCCTGTCGCTGCGCTTCCATCTGGAGCGACGCACCGGCGGCCTGTCACGCGTCATCGAGCGCGGCACCAAGGGCATCGAGACGATCGTGCGTTTCACGATCCTCAACAGCGTGCCGACCCTCATCGAATTCCTGCTGACGGCCGCCGTGTTCTGGATGGGCTACGGCTTCGAATATCTGCTGGTCACAGCCGTCACGGTCTGTCTCTACATCTGGTTCACGGTGCGCGCCTCCGACTGGCGCATCTCCATCCGCCGCTCGATGAACGACAGCGACACCGAGGCCAATACCAAGGCGATCGACTCGCTCCTGAACTTCGAGACCGTCAAATATTTCGGCAACGAGGAGATGGAGGCGCACCGCTTCGACCAGTCGATGGAGCGTTATGAGAAGGCCGCGACCCAGGTCTGGACCTCGCTCGGCTGGCTGAACTTCGGGCAGGCCCTGATCTTCGGCGTTGGCATGGCAGTCATGATGGTCATGTCCGGCCTTGCCGTGCAGGCCGGCACCCAGACGGTCGGCGACTTCGTCTTCATCAACGCGATGCTGATCCAGCTCGCCATCCCGCTCAACTTCATCGGCTTCGTCTATCGCGAAATCCGCCAGGGCCTGACCGATATCGAGCAGATGTTCGACCTGCTCGAAGTCGAGGAGGAGGTGCAGGACAAGCCCGGTGCGACCGACCTTGTCGTTGCCGACGGCGCGATTTCCTTCAAGGACGTGCATTTCGCCTATGATCCGAAGCGCCCCATCCTCAAGGGCATTTCCTTCGACGTTCCGGCGGGTAAGACCGTCGCCGTCGTCGGCCCCTCGGGTGCCGGGAAATCCACGCTGTCTCGGCTGCTCTATCGTTTTTACGACGTGCAGGAGGGGGCCATCACCGTCGACGGGCAGGATGTGCGCGACATCACCCAGAAGAGCCTGCGCAAGGTGATCGGCATGGTGCCGCAGGACACCGTGCTGTTCAACGACACGATCGCGTACAACATCCGCTACGGCCGTCCGGGTGCGACCGACGCCGAGGTTCAGGCCGCCGCCGAGGCGGCGCAGATCGGCCCTTTCATCCGGCAACTGCCGGAAGGCTTCAAGGCTATGGTGGGCGAGCGTGGGCTGAAGCTTTCAGGCGGTGAGAAGCAGCGCGTCGCGATTGCCCGCACCATCTTGAAAAGCCCGCCGATCCTCATCCTCGACGAGGCGACCTCGGCGCTCGACACACGTACGGAGCAGGAAATCCAGGCGGCGCTTGATGTGGTCTCGCAGAACCGCACGACGCTCGTGATCGCGCACCGCCTGTCGACCGTCATCTCGGCCGACGAGATCATCGTCCTTAAGGACGGCGTGATCGCCGAGCGGGGCACCCATGGCGAACTCATGCAGCGCGACGATGGGCTCTACGCTTCGATGTGGAACCGCCAGCGCGAGGCCGTGCAGGCCGAAGAGCGCCTGAAGCAGGTACGCGAGAGCGACGATCTCGGCATCGTCCTGCGTGGCGCGCCGGCGGCGGAATGATCAGTCGGCCGGGCTGGCGAACAGGATCAGGTTGCCGTCGGTATCGCGCAGGATGAAATTGCGCGCGCCCCACGGTTGCGTTTTCAGCGGCAGGTGGAAAGATACGCCGGCTGCCTGATAGTCGAGATAGAGCTTTTTCAGCCCGGCCGCAGTGTCGAGCGTGATTGAAGCCGACAACAGCTCTTCGCGTGCGCGGATATCGCCGGCGAAGACCGGCCCTGCGACCTGCCTGAGGCAGAGCCGTGCCGCATCCCGCATGATCACGCCGAAGAAGGGCGGTTCGCCATAGGCGAAATCGACCGTAAAGCCGAGCTTTTGCGTGTAAAAGGCGAGTGCGACGGAAAAATCGTCGACGTAGAGCACGGGCTCGGCGCCGCGGAGCATGGGGCCTTCAACAGTTGCCATCGGGGCAGGATCGCGCATGGCAAAGCTCCCTTTCTTGAGCGCTGCCCAATCCTCGAACCCGTTCTGGCGGGCGACGACCACCTGCGCGTCGGCCAGCGAGAACGGTGCTGCCAGTACGTCGCGGTCGGTCAGGTCGCGGAAGCGGGGCAAGGCGGCACGGATCGTTGCTGCCACGGGGTAGTGGCTTTCGCGATGCCAGCGCAGGACCTGCTTGGCCTGCTTCTTGAGGTTTTCCAGATTGGACATGGGCGCGGTTATGGGTTCGGTCTTAGGTGGGCATTGCCCTTTCGGTCTTGCCGATGCGCCCTACAGCAACGAAAAAACTTTCCACCGTTGATCAAACCTTGTCAACACATAGCTAAAGAAGGGGAGAACGCGCTCGGCGGTCCAGCATGGACACGATCGGTGAAGTCTTCATCGTCATTGCGACTTGTGAGCCATACCACGGTGTCTGGCCTTTCAATTTCGCAAGCCTGTTCTTCCTGTTCTCCATCTTCGGCGCCTGGTCGGTCGGGCAGGGCCACATCGTCATCGAGCGCAAGCAGCCGTTCCGCAAACAGCAAAGCGATGTTTTCGCAAGAGGCGACGGTTCGCGGTTGGTCGTCCCCGAACATCAGTCCCTGGAAGGCGATTTGGCGCGGATCGAGGCGGCTTTGTCGCGTCGGAACCTTCGTCCGGGTCACCGGATTGAGCGATGGGGAGTGGGCCGACTGGGGGCTATTCGCCACGCCGCATTGCTCCCGTCGGGTTTTCACGCTAGGTCGGTGACGTGAAATTATCAGGAGATGCCGAAAGATGAGTTTGGTCGATACGATACGCAGCACCCTGGTGCCGATCCATCGGGAGGGCTGGAAGTTCGTGGCCGCCTTCTTCGTCGTCTCCGTGCTGATCGGCTTCCTGTGGACGCCGCTGATGTGGATCGGCTTCGTCCTTACCGCCTGGTGTGCCTATTTCTTCCGCGATCCCGAGCGCTTGACGCCGCAGGATGACGATCTCGTCATCAGCCCGGCCGATGGCCGCGTCTCCGCCATCGCCATGGTCACGCCGCCGGCCGAGCTGGAGCTTGGCGACCAGCCGATGCTGCGCATCTCGGTCTTCATGAACGTCTTCAACTGCCATGTGAACCGTGCCCCCATGCGTGGCCGCGTCTCGCGCGTCGCCTATCGCGCCGGCAAATTCCTCAACGCCGATCTCGACAAGGCAAGCCAGGAAAACGAGCGCAACGGCCTCGTCATCGAAAGCGCTCATGGTCCGATCGGCGTTGTGCAGATTGCGGGCCTCGTGGCGCGCCGCATCCTGTGCTGGACCGTAATGAACGACAGCCTCGAGGCCGGCGAGCGCTTCGGCCTCATCCGCTTCGGCTCGCGCCTCGATGTCTTCCTGCCCGAGGGCGTGCAGCCGCGAGTCAGCCTCGGCCAGACGGCAATTGCCGGCGAGACGGTGCTGGCGGAGTTCGGCTCGACCAAGGGACCGGTCGTCAGCCGTCGCGGTTGAGCAATTGATCATTGGCGCCAGCGGCCTATCTCGGATTGAGACGGCCGCTGCAGATGAGAGAGAACGAAGCGAAGAACGATGGACACACCGTTTCCGCCCTATGAGCCGAATGGCCCGAACGACGAGGCCCGTGGCCCGCGCCTGCGCGAAATCCCGTTGCGCGTCATCATCCCCAATGTCATCACGGTTCTGGCGATCTGCGCGGGTCTCACCGGCATCCGGCTCGCTTTCGAAAACCGCTATGAACTGGCTGTCGGCATGGTGCTGCTCGCCGCCTTTCTCGATGGTATCGACGGGCGTATCGCGCGCCTGCTGAAGGCGACATCGAAGTTCGGCGGCCAGATGGATTCGCTTGCCGACATCGTCAATTTCGGCGTCGCACCGGCGCTGGTGCTCTACGTCTTTATCCTGGATCAGGCCCGTTCCTTTGGCTGGATCGCCGCCTTGATCTATACCATCGCCGCCGGCCTGCGCCTTGCGCGCTTCAATGTCATGGCAGAGCGGGAAACCAAGGCAAAGTGGCAGTCGGAATATTTCGTCGGCGTGCCAGCGCCGGCCGGGGCCATGTTGGTGCTGTTGCCGGTCTATGTCGGTTTTCTCGGGCTCGCGCCCACGCCGATCTTCGCCTATCTCGCGTCCGGCTACACTGTGCTGATCGGCTTCCTGCTGGTTAGCCGCCTGCCGGTCTGGTCTGGCAAGTCGGAGGGTAGCCGGGTGCGCCGCGATCTTGTGCTGCCCATCATCCTGCTCGTCGTACTCTATGTCGCGACGTTGATGAGCTTCACCTGGGAAACCATGGTCATCACGGTCATCGGGTATCTCGCGACGCTGCCGTTCGGCGCCCGCTCCTGGCAGCGCAAGTACGGAGGCTGGACGGCACCCACGACCAACGGCGCCAGCGAGTTTCCGGAAGAGCACGACGGCCAATAAGCAACCCTCATCACATCCTTGTGAGCCTGCCAAAAGCCCTGTCCACACTTTGTGGACAGGGCTTGATTTTTTAGTGCAGGTCGACTAACTAGCAAGCAAATAGATAGCAAGCTAATAATATTTGGACTATCAAGATGACTGCTAACGATCCCCGTGAACACCTGCTCGACGACCTTTCCCGCGTTCAGCGCAAGATGCGCGCGCTCTTCGATGCGCGCGTGAAGGAGAGGGGGCTGACCCTGCCGCGCGCCCGCGCGCTGCTCATTCTCGGCCGCGGTGCCCAGCTCAACCAGCGGGAGCTTGCCGAGGAGCTGGACATCGAGACGCCGACGCTGGTGCGCCTGCTCGACGGCATGGAAAAGCAGGGCTTCATCGAGCGCCAGTCGGTCGAAGGCGACCGCCGCGCCAAGCAGATCGCCATGACACCGCATGGCGCCAAGGTGGCCGAGGAGGTGCTGGATCTCGCCCGCTCGCTGCGCGCCGATGTGCTGAACAGCATCACCACCGCCGACATGCACACCACCGTAAAAGTCTTCTCGGCCATGGCGGACAATATCGCCCGCAGCTGTCGGGAGAGCGTCGAGGCATGAGCACCGTCCCCGCCACCGAGACGCGCGGGGAGGAGGGCGAGGCAAAAGAGCCGATCGGGCCGGCAACAGCCGTCCCGCCGCCGGCAGCGCCTCCTATGCCGCCTGCCCGCGCCGCCGCCTATATGATGGCCTCCACGCTGCTTGCACTGACGCAGGGCTTTGGCATGAACCTCGTCGCCGCCAATATTCCCCAGCTGCAGGGCCCGTTCGGCGCGACCAGTGCGGAAGCCGTCTGGCTGATGGCCGCCTATATGGCGCCGAATGCCTCGCTGTCGATCGCGCTCATCAAGATTCGCAACCAGTATGGCCTGCGCCATTTCGCCGAACTCGGCATCGCCGTGTTCCTCGTCGTCACGGTGCTGCATGTCTTCATCACCGATCTGCGCTCGGCGCTCGTGCTGCGCTTCTTTGCCGGCATCGCGGCGGCACCGCTCTCCTCGCTAGGCTTCCTCTACATGCTGGAGGCCTTTACGCCGGCCCGCAAGCTGACCGTGGGCCTGTCGCTGGCCCTCACCAATATCGCGCTTGCCGCCCCGCTGACGCGCATCATCTCGCCGCCGCTCATCGCGCTCGGCAACGTGCGCGGGCTGCTCATTCTCGAAGTCGGCCTTTCGATGCTCGCCTTCGCGGCGATCTATCTCCTGCCGCTGACGCCACTGCCGCGCGCGAAAGTCATCGAGAAGCTGGATATCGTCAGCTATCTCTTTATCGCCATCGGTTTCGGAGCGGCTGCCGTCATACTCGTCACCGGCCGCACCTATTGGTGGCTGGAGGCGCAGTGGATCGGTGAGTTGCTGGTGGTGATGATCGCGTCCCTGACCATCGCCGCCGTGCTGGAGCTGAACCGGGAGCGCCCGCTGATCGACCTTCGCTGGCTCGTCAGCCGCGATGTGCTGCACTTCGCCGCCGTCCTGTTGCTGTTCCGCCTGATGCTCGCCGAGCAGACGGCCGTTGCCGGCAATTTCTTCCAGATCATGGGCCTGCAGAACGAGCAGCTGGTCGGCCTCTATACCGTGGTGACGTTGGCGACGGTCGCGGGCGGTCTCGTCTGCGCGGCGATCATCAAGCCCGGCCGTGAACCGACCATCCACATGGTCGCCCTGCTTTTCATCGGCGTCGGCGCTTATCTCGACAGCCATGCGACGAACCTGACGCGGCCGCATGAAATGTATCTCAGCCAGGCGATGATTGCCGTCGGCGGCGCCTTGTTCCTGCCGCCGGCCATGGCGTCCGGCTTCGTCATGGCGCTGCGCAAGGGGCCGCAATATATCCTGAGCTTCATCGTCGTCTTCCTGGTGACGCAGAGCCTCGGGGGGTTGGCGGGCTCGGCGATCTTCGGCTCCTTCATCACGCTGCGCGAAAAGTTCCATTCGAACGTCCTTGCCCAGGCCATGACGCTCACCGATCCGCTGGTTGCCACCCGTATCTCGCAGCTTTCCGCCGCCTATGGCCGCACGATTACCGACCCGGCGCTTCTCAAGGCCGAGGGCGTTTCGCTGCTCAGCCAACAGGTGACACGCGAGGCGAATGTGCTGGCCCATAACGACGCGTTTTTCGTTATCGCGCTGCTGGCGGTCGCCTCCGCTGTCGCGCTCGCCGCCCACCGAATCTATGTCCATATGAAAGAGGCCAGCGCCCGCGCGAGCGGTGAAGCGGCCGTTGAAGGTTGATGCCATGAAACAGTATATCCGCAACACCGCGACCGCTCTTGCCGTCGTCCTCGGCCTCGTCGGCATCGGCGTCGTCGCCTATGCCTGGCAGCTGCCGCCGTTCTCCAGCGAGGTGCAGACGACCGACAACGCCTATGTGCGCGGCTACGTCACCCTGATCAGCCCGCAGCTCGCCGGCTATGTCACCGATGTCCCGGTGAAGGACTACGAGACCGTCAAGGCCGGCGCTGTGCTCGCCCGGCTCGACGACCGCATTTATCGCCAGAAGGTTGAGCAGGCGAAGGCGACACTCGCGAGCCAGCAGGCGGCCCTTGCCAATTCCGCCCAGCAGGAAAATGCCGCCAAGGCCAGCATCGGTGCCAGCGAGGCCGCCCTTGCCAGCGCCACCTATGCCAAGCGCCGTGCGGAAGAAAGCTGGAACCGCGTGGAAGAGCTTTCCAACAAAGGCATCGCAACCCAGGCTGACCGCGAGCAGAGCCGCACCACGCTGGATCAGGCAGAAGCCTCGGTCTCGCAGGCGCAGGCCAATCTCGAAGTTACCCGGCAGAATCTGCAGACCATCATCGTCAGCCGTGACTCCCTGCGCGCCGCGGTCGCGGGGGCCGAGGCCTCGGTGGAGCTGGCAAAGATCGATCTCTCCAACACGGTCATCACTTCGCCGCGCGACGGCGTGGTGGGCGAGGTGGGCGTCAAGCTTGGCCAATATGTCGCCGCCGGTACCCAGCTCATGGCCGTCGTGCCGCCCGACACCTGGGTCATCGCAAATTTCAAGGAAACGCAGCTCGCCTATATCAAGCCGGGGCAGGCGGTGGAGGTGCGCGTCGATGCCTTCAAGCATGCGACGCTCAAGGGCCATGTCGAGCGTTTCTCGCCAGCGGCCGGCTCGGAATTCAGCGTGATCAAGCCCGACAATGCGACCGGCAATTTCACCAAGGTCGCCCAGCGCATCCCCGTGCGCATCGCCATCGATGACGGGCAGGATCTGTCGAAATATCTGGCACCGGGACTCTCGGTGGTGGTGACCACGGTGCAAGAATGAAACCGTGCTGATGGCCGAAACGGCGTGTCATAAGCCGTGGATCCTCGGGGCAAGCCCGAGGATGACGATAGAAGAAAGCGCAATGGGAAGCTAAGGTCCCGCATGCGGCTATGGTTGACGGACAGGAGACAGCTCCCCCTCTCCGTCATCCCGGGGCTTGACCCGAGGATCCATGCGGCGCGCACGGGTCTTGCCGATCTGAAACCTGCGCCGTCAGTCCGGCAGGCGGTAATCCACCAGGCGCCCCTGGCGCATGTCAAACAGCTTACCCGTCTCCTTATAATCAGCGGCAACCAGCGACAGGAGAGCCTTGGCCACGTCGGATGGGTGCTGCACTGTCGAGGGATCTTCGCCAGGCACGGCCTGGGCGCGCATGGCGGTGCGGGTGGCGCCGGGGTCGACGGAGGTGATGCGGAGCGCCGTACGCTGCGTCTCGCCGGCCCAGGTGCGGGCGATGGCTTCGACGGCGGCCTTGGAGGCGGAGTAGGGGCCCCAGAAGGGCTTGCACTTGTGCGCGGCGCTCGACGACAGAATGACCGCGCGGCCGGCATCAGACTTGAGGAGCAGGGGTGCTACCGAACGGATCAGCCGCCACGTCGCCGTGACGTTTATATTCATCACCTTCTCGAACACCTTCGCCTCGACATGATCGATAGGTGAGATGGTGCCGAGCACGCCGGCATTGGCGACGAGGATGTCCAGCTTGCCCCAGCGTTCGAAGATCGAGCCGCCGAGCTTGTCGATCGCCGCCATGTCGGCGAGATCGAACGGCACCAGCGTCGCCGTGCCGCCGACCGCCTTGATCGCATCGTCAAGCTCTTCGAGGCCGCCGACGGTGCGGGCGCAGGCGATGACATGCGCACCAGCCTTGGCGAGTTCGAGGGCAGTGAAATAGCCGATCCCGCGCGATGCGCCGGTGACCAGCGCAATGCGGTCTTTCAGGTCGATGCTCATGCTGCTGTCAATTATCCGTTGCTTGCCATTACCGAAATCTTCCGTCCCATCGTCTCGCCTTCCTTGTCAAGGAGGCGCGTCGGATAGTCGCCGGTGAAGTAATGGTCGGTAAACTGCGGGCGGGCCGGGTTGCGATCCTCACCACCGACGGCGCGATAGAGGCCGTCGATGGAGATGAACTCCAACGAATCCGCGCCGATATATTTCGCCATCGCCGTGACGTCGTTGTACTGGTTGGCGAGCAGCTTGTCCCGGTCTGGCGTGTCGATGCCGTAGAAGTCCGGGTAGAAGATCATCGGGCTTGCAACGCGCACATGCACCTCCTTGGCGCCGGCATCGCGGATCATCTGCACGATCTTCAGAGAGGTCGTGCCGCGCACGATGGAATCGTCGACGAGGATGACGCGCTTGCCATCGATCATCGCGCGGTTGGCCGAATGCTTCAGCTTCACACCGAAGGCGCGGATTTGCTGCGTCGGCTCGATGAAGGTGCGTCCGACATAGTGGTTGCGGATGATGCCGTATTCGAAGGGAATACCGCTTTCCTGGGCATAGCCGAGTGCTGCCGGCGTGCCACCATCCGGCACCGGCACGACCACGTCGCCCTCGACCGGATGTTCCTTGGCGAGGTTGATGCCCATGTTCTTGCGCGCGACATAGACGCTGCGGCCGCCGACGACCGAGTCTGGTCGGGCGAAATAGACATATTCGAACAGGCAGAGGCGTTCCGGCTGCGCATTGCCCGACTTCTTCGCCTCGATGGTGATCGAGCCGTCGGGCTGGATTTCGCAGACGATGATCTCGCCGTTCTCGACGTCACGGACGAACTTCGCCCCGATGATGTCGAGCGCGCAGGTTTCGGACGCGAAGATCGGCTTGCCGTCCAGTTCGCCCATGACAAGCGGGCGGATGCCCGTGGGGTCGCGTGCAGCGATCAGCTTGGTGCGGGTGATGCCGAGCATCGAATAGCCGCCTTCCATCTGGCGGATGGCGTCGATGAAGCGGTCCGTCGTATTGGTATAGCGCGAACGGGCGATGAGGTGGAGCACGACTTCCGTGTCGGAGGTCGACTGACAGATGGCGCCGCCGGCAATCAGTTGACGGCGCAACGTCAGGCCGTTGGTGAAGTTGCCGTTATGGGCAACCGCGATGCCGCCGACCTCGAGTTCCGCAAAGAGCGGTTGCACGTTGCGCAGCGCCACTTCGCCGGTCGTGGAGTAGCGCGTGTGGCCGATCGCCATGTTGCCGGGAAGCTTGGCCAGCGTCACTGGGTTGGTGTAATGGTCGCCGACGAGGCCCATATGCTTTTCGGTGTGGAACTGCTTGCCGTCGAAGGAGACGATGCCCGCGGCTTCCTGGCCGCGATGCTGAAGCGCATGCAGGCCAAGTGCCGTCAGCGTCGCGGCGTCCGGATGGCCGAGAATGCCGAAAACGCCGCACTCTTCGTGAAGCGTATCGCCATCGAGATCGTCGTCATGGCGGCCGGGAAACAGGAAATCGCTCATTGCTGCAAGCCTTTGCTCGGGACCTAAGAGGTTGCGCGGGGTCTTCGTTACCCTAGGCCATGCCCATATGGGTATGGTCTAAAGCATTTGCCACCGAGGCCCGGAAGCGTCAGTGGCTGATGGTCTATCCTACCAAAAAATCGGGGAGCCTGCCTTCGTCAAATTTCGCGAGCGGCGGCTCCCCTGATCATTTTATCCGTTCGTGGCGGGCGTCTCTTCTGCCGGTGCCTGGTCGGTACCGCCCGTGCCCGTGCCGGTGGCGGCATCGGGGTCTTCCGTCGTGCCGCCCTCGCCGGTCGCCGGCGCGCCGTCGGCCGGCTTGCCGCGCAGGCGGTCGATGATCGTTGCGTCGGCATCCTCGGGCAGCAGCGCGATGAGGCGCGCGCCGAGATTGTCGAGCAGCGGCTTGGACTTCGCCGTGGTGACCCAGGACGGCTGCTGCTGCGGGGCGACCAGCCAGTTGAAGAACAGCATGGCGACGACGACGAGCAAGATGCCGCGTGCAGCACCGAACAGGAAGCCGAGCGTGCGGTCGAGCGCGCCGATGCGGCTGTCGATTATGAAATCGGCGATCCGCATGGTGATGAAGGAGATCACGATGAGCGCGACGAGGAAGACGGCGCCGGCGGAGCCCGCCATCGCGACGGTGTCGCTCGTCGTATAGTCCTTCGCGTAAGGCAGAAGCACCGGATAGAGGAAGTAGGCGGCTGCCGCGGCACCCACCCAGCTTGCGACGGAAAGCACCTCGCGCGAGAAACCGCGCACCATAGCCAGCACGGCCGAAAACAGCGCGACGCCGATGACGATACCGTCGAGAATTGTGATGGGCATGTTCGTCCTACTCCAAACCCGAAATGTCGCCAGACCCCACGTCCCGTGCGGAGCGCACATTAGCGGAAGGCATCTTTGCCGTCCCGGTTCGGCACGTTTAAAACCCGCGTTTCCCACAGGGCTTTATGCGTATCGAAGGCCGTCAGACGTCTTCGTCTTCCCGTTTGAGGGCGCGTTTCGATCCGGCAATGCGCGCCACCAGATCCGGCAGGCTGTCGATCTCGCTCCAGCGGCCGCCGGCGCCCTTGGGCAGATCGGCGGAACCAGCGGGCAGGACGGCCTGCGAAAAACCCAGCTTTTCCGCCTCCTTGAGGCGCTGGGCGGTGTGCGCCACCGGGCGAATGGCGCCCGACAGGCTGACTTCGCCGAAATAGACGCAATCGGCGGGAAGGGCAAGACCGGCAAGCGAGGAAACGAGCGCGGAGGCGACCGCAAGGTCCGCGGCTGGTTCCGAGATGCGGTAGCCGCCCGCCACATTGAGGTAAACATCGTGTTGACCGAGCCGCACGCCGCAATGGGCTTCGAGCACCGCGAGGATCATCGAAAGCCGTGCGGAATCCCAGCCGATGACGGCGCGGCGCGGCGTGCCGAGCGAGGTGGGCGCCACCAGCGCCTGCACTTCGACGAGCACTGGCCGCGTGCCCTCCATGCCGGCGAAGACGGCGGCACCCGGTGATTTCGAATTGCGCTCGCCGAGGAAGAGTTCAGACGGATTGGAGACCTCGCGTAGCCCCTTGTCGGACATTTCGAAGACGCCGATCTCGTCGGTCGGGCCGAAGCGATTCTTCACCGTGCGCAGGATGCGATAGTGGTGGCCCCGGTCGCCCTCGAAATAGAGCACGGCATCGACCATGTGCTCGACGACACGCGGGCCGGCGATCTGGCCTTCCTTGGTGACGTGGCCGACCAGCACCATGGCGGCACCGGTCTGCTTGGCGAAGCGGATCATCGCCTGCACGCCGGTGCGCACCTGCGTCACAGTGCCGGGGGCGGCGTCCGCCGTGTCGCTCCACAGCGTCTGGATCGAATCGATGATGACGAGATCGGGCCGCTTGCCCTCGCCGATGGTGGCAAGGATGTCTTCGACATTGGTTTCGGCGGCGAGCAGCACGTCCGTCTCGGCGGCATGGAGGCGCTGCGCGCGCAGGCGCACCTGCGCCACGGCCTCTTCGCCCGAGACATAGATGATGCGGTGGCCGCGGCGGGACAGCGCGGCGGCGGCCTGCATGAGGAGGGTGGATTTGCCGATGCCGGGATCGCCGCCAATCAATACGGCCGAGCCGCGCACGAAACCGCCGCCGGTCGCCCGGTCGAGTTCGCCGATGCCGGTATGGATGCGCGGGGCTTCCTCGATTTCACCCGACAGCGCCGTCAGTGCGACGGGGCGGCCCTTCTTCGGCACCTTGCCGGGGCCGGAGCCGATGCCGCCCATCGGGTCTTCCTCGACGACGGTGTTCCACTCGCCGCAGCCCTCGCATTTTCCGACCCAGCGGTTATGCGCCGTGCCGCAGTTCTGGCAGATGAATTGGGTACGGGCCTTCGCCATCAGGACTTGCTCTCCGGAATCATTCGGAAAGCCCTTAGCACGAAATCGATCAACAGTACAAAACGGGAACGATGCTTATTTTTTCACAGCCTCGTAGCGGCGTTCGTAGCGCCGGCCAAGGCTGGTTAGCAGTTCGTAGTCGATTGTCCCGCCGGCAAGCGCGACATCCTGGATCGGCATATGGCGGCCGAAGACCTCGATGAAATCGCCCGCGCGCACGCTGCCGGCCGGCAGGTCGGTAACGTCGAAATGGGTGAGGTCCATGGTGACGCGGCCGATCAGCGGGACGGTGCGGCCATGTAGCACGCCGCTGGCGCCGGGAATGTTGGCCTTGCGCAGCGGCACGCCGGAGCCGGACAGGCTGCGCATATAGCCGTCGGCATAGCCAAGGGCGACCACGGCGATGCGCGTGTCGCGCGTGAAGACCTGCGAGGCACCGTAGCTGACGGTCTCACCGGCCTTCGCCTCGCGGACCTGGAGGATGCGCGCCTCGGCGGTCACCACCGGCTTCATCGGGTTCGGCACATCGTTGACCGCTGCGCCCCCATAGAGCGCGATACCGGGGCGGGTGAGGGTGAAGTGATAATCCTCGCCGAGGAAGATGCCGGCGGAATTGGCGAGCGTCGCATCGATATCGTCGAAGGCCGTCACGACGCTGCGGAAGCGCTGGAGTTGCTGGCGGTTGAGCGGATGGCTCGGATCGTCGCCGCAGGCGAGGTGGCTGAGCAGCATCAGCGGCGCAAAGCTTGCGGGACGCGACGTGTCGCTTGCAAGCGCCATCGCATCCTCTACGCGCAGGCCGAGGCGGTTCATGCCGGTATCGACATGCAGCACGCAGGGCAGTTCCCCGCCATCGGCAATTGCCGCCATGAACACGACGAGCTGCTCTTCCGAGACTATGACAGGGACGAGATCGAATTCGAAGAACAGACGTTCGGAGCCGGCCCACATGCCCGAGAGTACGTAGATGCGCACATCCGGCAGCACACCGCGGAGCGCCGCCCCCTCGGCCGGAGTCGCCACGAAGAAATCGCGCGCGCCCGCATGGTGGAAGGTCTTGGCCGCCGCTTCCAGCCCGATGCCATAGGCGTCGGCCTTCAGCACGGCGGCGGTGCGGGCAGCGCCCGAGCGCCGCGCCATGGCGCGCCAATTGTCGGCCAGCGCCGAAAGATCGATCGTCAGGCGGGCATGATCCTCGCCGGCGACGGGCAGGGTGGGGCGAGAGGAGGTGTGGTGCGTGCTCATAGCTTTGAGATACAGCCTGTGGACTGTGGCGGCAATACGCTCTTCGGCCGCATTGCCGCCGACTGAGGCCGGCTCTATGGTGCCGCCAAAAAGGAAAGACCATGGGGCGGGGCATCACAGGAATATTGGCAGGCTTGGCGGTGGTTTGGGCATGCCAGGCGTCAGCACGGGCGCATGACATTCCGACGGATACCGAAATGCGTGATGCGCATGCCGTCCTGCTCGGCCTTTCCGAGGATGGCGCGGAGCCGGATCGCGCCGAAAGCGCCGACACCTATTATTCGATTGTCGATGATCCCAATGCGCCAAGGCTGGTGACGCGGCTGGAAGTGTCCGGTGCACCCTGCCGCGCCCGCACCATGTCAGCGCTTCAGTTTCCCGAAAAATGGGCGACGCTGACGATGAGCCTCGTCGATCTCAGTCGTGTGACCTCCGTCACCGCTTATGCCTCCGTCGATGACATGATCGGGGAGATCAATCCCATTCCATTCGATTCCCCCGATGCCGAGCAGATCGTGTTGACGGGGCGCGGGCTCTTCTGTTCGAGCCGCATGTCGCTGTCGGGCGAAAACACTGTCTCCGACGACATGTGTTCCGACCGGCTGGATCTGACCATGGTGGATGCGGAGGAGAAGGCGCGCGGCCGCAAGGCCCTCGCCATCGTGGCGGATGTCTGCAAGGCACCGGCTTTTGTGAAGAAGTAGGACCGCGTCGGGCGCTTCTATGCTGCGGTGCTTGTGCGCTCTCTTTTAAGGCACCGCGCTCTCCATCGTCATCCTCGGGCTTGACCCGAGGATCCACCCACACGCGTTGAGTTTGCCGCGTGGATCCTCGGGTCAAGCCCGAGGATGACGGAGGAGAGGGAAGACGCGCCCGAAATTCGCAGATCGCCAGGGGGCGTTCAGGCGCCCTCGATCCTCAGTGCTCGTACTGCGTGAACGACGGATCCGCCAAGTCGGTGAAGCGGGTGTACTCCGACTGGAAGGCGAGCTTCACCGTGCCGGTCGGTCCGTGGCGCTGCTTGGCGATGATGACGTCGGCCGTGCCCTTCACGGCTTCGAATTTCATCTTCCATTCCTCGTATTTCGGATCGAACTCATCGCGCGGTTCGAGGTTCTTCACATAATATTCCTCGCGGAACACGAAGAGCACCACGTCGGCGTCCTGCTCGATCGAGCCCGATTCACGAAGGTCCGAAAGCTGCGGGCGCTTGTCTTCGCGGCTTTCCACACCACGCGAGAGCTGCGAGAGCGCGATGATCGGTACGTTAAGTTCCTTGCCGAGCGCCTTGAGACCCGTGGTGATCTGGGTGATTTCCTGCACGCGGTTGTCGCTGGATTTGCCCGAGCCGGTCATAAGCTGGATATAGTCGACCACAAGGCAATCGAGGCCGCGCTGGCGCTTGAGACGGCGCGCGCGGGCGGACAGCTGGGCGATCGAGATGCCACCGGTCTGGTCGATATAGAGCGGCACCTTCTGCATCATCTGCGAGCAGGCGACGAGCTTTTCGAAATCGGCTTCGGAAATGTCACCACGACGGATTTTCGACGAAGAGACTTCCGTCTGCTCTGAGATGATACGCGTGGCGAGCTGTTCTGAGGACATTTCGAGCGAGTAGAAGCCGACGACGCCGCCGTTCTTCGCCTTGAAGGAACCATCCGCCTGGACTTCCGGCTCATAGGCCGCAGCGATGTTGTAGGCGATGTTGGTGGCAAGCGAGGTCTTGCCCATGCCAGGGCGTCCTGCAAGCACAATCAAGTCGGAGCGCTGCAGGCCACCCATGCGGCCGTCCAGCGAATGGATGCCGGTGGAGATGCCCGAAAGCGAGCCGTCGCGCTCGAAAGCCTGGCCGGCCATGTCGATCGCCTGCGCCACCGCATCGTTAAACGACTGGAAGCCGCCGTCGTAGCGGCCGGTTTCGGCCAGTTCGAAGAGCCGGCGTTCGGCATCCTCGATCTGGTTCTGCGGCGGCATGTCGAGCGGCGCGTCATAGGCGATGTTGACCATGTCTTCGCCGATGGTGATCAGCGAACGGCGCAGCGCGAGGTCGTAGATGGCGCGGCCATAGTCTTCCGCGTTGATGATCGTCACAGCTTCCGCGGCGAGGCGCGCTAGATACTGCGGGATGGTAAGATCGCCGACCTTGCCGTCCGCCGGCAGGTGCGTCTTGAGCGTGATCGTTGTGGCGATCTTGCCCATGCGGATCGTGTCGCCGGCCAGCTCGTAAATCTTGCGGTGCAGCGGCTCGTTGAAATGGATCGGTTTCAAAAAGTCCGAGACGCGGTAATAGGCGTCGTTGTTGACGAGGATGGCGCCGAGCAGCGCCTGTTCGGCTTCGACGTTGTTCGGTGCCTCGCGGTGGTGCAGCTCCGCATTCTCGCGACCGGCCTGGCTGAGCTTGCGCACGGCATCGTTCATCGTCCCGAATCTCCCGTCTTTCTTTTCGAAGGTCGCTGGTTTGGTTCCTTTGGCCCCAGGGGTCAAGCGCTTCCGGCCCGGTCTTTCCGTTAGACCCGTTGTTAGACTTTTCCACAGGCGGCGCGGACAAGGCAAGCCCGGATTTGATCCGGGCTTGCAGGCTTTCGGTTGACTCAACACGCGAATCTAAAGCGACGCCTCCTGCGGGAACTGGCGTGCGCCCCGCCGGTCGCCCTTCGGATTGGCCTCATGCGCTTTCAGGCAATCCTCGCCGCGGCCGATATAGCCGCGCGTCAGCGGTACAGCCTCCTGGTCATGCGCGAGCTGGAGCTGGAAGACGACGAGGTTCTGCCAGCGGAAGGCGCTTTCGGAGGCCGCGAGGTAGAATTCCCAGATGCGGCAGAATTTCTCGTCGTAGAGCGCCTTGGCCGCGTCCCGCTTCGCCATGAAACGCTCCCGCCAGTGCCGCAGCGTCTCGGCATAATGCAGTCGCAGGATTTCCACATCCGTCACCGCAAGCCCGCTCTTTTCCACAGCCTGCATCACCTCCGAAAGGGCAGGGATGTAGCCGCCGGGAAAGATGTATTTCTCGATGAACGGATTGTTGGCGGAGGGACGGTCCGTACGGCCAATCGTGTGCAGCAGCATCACCCCGTCGCGTTTCAGCAGGGACGCACTCTTCTTGAAGAAGGTCAAGTAGTTCGGCCGGCCGACGTGCTCGAACATGCCGACGGAGACGATGCGGTCGAAGGGGCCCTGCGCGTTGCGATAGTCCTGGAGAAGGAATTTCACTTCCTCCGTCAGCCCCGCCTCCCGCGCCCGGCTTTCCGACAGCGCATGTTGCTCGTCCGAAAGCGTGACGCCCGTCACCTTCGCGCCGAGCTGGCGGGCGAGGTAGAGCGCCATGCCGCCCCAGCCGCTGCCGATGTCCAGCACGCTCTGGCCCGGCCTGTTGATATTGAGTTTGGATGCGATGTGTCGTTTCTTGGCGAGCTGGGCGTCGTCCAGCGTCTGGTCGGGATGCTCGAAATAGGCGCAGGAATATTGACGGTCCTGATCGAGGAACAGATCGTAGAGCGCGCCCGTGAGGTCATAGTGGTGCTGCACGTTGCGCCTGGAGCGCACCACGCTGTTTTTCTCCCGCACCCAGCGGAAGACGTAGCGCACGCGCTCCAGCAGGCGGTTCCAGCGGGTATCGTAGTATTTGAAATCGGGATTGCCGGTGAACACGGTCTTCAAGAGACCGTACATGTCGCCTTCGACGATATCGATATCGCCGGTGCCGTAGTGATGGCCGAGATAATAGGCTGGGTCGATGGCGATCCCCCACACGGCTTTGTTCGTGTTGAGGCGCATGTGGATGGTATTGCCGGTGCCATCGCCGAAGGTCTGGCTGCTGCCGTCGGGATAGGTGATCTTCAGGTTGCCGGTCTCGACGAGGCGGGAAACCAATGTCTGCACAATGAATTTCATTCGCTAAACTCCGTCACGCTTAAAAATTTGGCGGAAACGGGTCTGGTCGGAAACCGGCCTGAATGCGGCCCAACCGCCAATCCAGTCTAACGAGATATAAATATTGATGCAAAAAGCGGGATTTCAAGCCGTGCTTTTTGGCCCTCCAAACGAAAACGGGCCGGCAAAAGCCGGCCCGTTCTGCAACCATCCGACAAAGCGGATATTATGCGTCTTCTTCTTCGATGCCTTCAGCTTCCGGGTCGAAGAAATCGGCAGCCGTCAGTGCGTCTTCGTCAACGCCGTAGATGGCGTCGGCCGAGGTCAGGCTTTCGCCCTTCGACTGGCGCTCGGCTTCTTCAGCCGAACGGGCAACGTTGACTTCGACCGAGATTTCGACTTCGGCATGCAGGTGCAGCACGACCTTGTGCAGGCCGATGGCCTTGATCGGGGTGTTCAGCTCGACCTGGTTGCGGCCGATGTTGAAGCCTTCGGCAGCGAGCGCCTCGATAATGTCGCGGGCAGCAACCGAACCGTAGAGCTGGCCGGTTTCGCCAGCCGAACGAACGATAACGAAGGACTTGCCGTCGAGCTTTTCGGCAACGGCCTGGGCTTCGGACTTGCGCTCGAGGTTACGGGCTTCGAGCGTTGCACGCTCGGATTCGAAACGCTTCTTGTTGGCTTCGTTGGCGCGCAGCGCCTTGCCGAGCGGCAGCAGGTAGTTACGGGCAAAGCCGTCGCGAACCTTGACGGTTTCGCCCATCTGGCCGAGCTTGGCGATGCGTTCGAGGAGAATGACGTCCATTTCAGAGTTCCTTTCGTTAAGTCTCAGATGTTCTGGTTTTTCTTTTCCGCCGGGCCTGCGGGCGTCAACGCGATGGCGCGCCGCGTATCCATCAAGCCCATGAGGAGGATGACGAAGACCGGTATCGTGAAGAGCAATACCGAGATGTAGGCGAACCACAGGGCAATCAGCCGCCACGGCTTGCCGCGCGTCCTGAAATGCAGGCTCGCGAAGCCGGCGAGCACGAAACCGGCCCCGAAGGTGCCGCAGACGAGCGCGCCGATGATCGCCGGAACGCCGCCCAGGAAGGTGAGGACGAGACCGGCGAGGAAGAAGAAGATCGCATTCCGGTGCATGCGCAGCGTCGAGGGCATGTCCTCGCGCGGGCGAAGACCCTTGCCGGAGACGCGCACGATGAAGGTCGCGATGTAATAGGCCGCAAACAGCAGGAAGACCCAGAGCGCGCCCTGCACGAGCGGCAGCGCCAGCGAGAACACGGTCTTCAGCTGGGCGATGGCCGCGGCATCGGGATTGTAGAGCGGCTCCTGCGCCTTCAGGGTCTCGATGACGATATCGACGAGCTTGCCCGCCATTTCGTCATTGTAGCCGACGATCGCGCCGACCGCGATCATGCCGAGCGTCACCATGATGGCGAGATGGGCGAGGATGTTCGACAGCGGATACCAGGCGAGCGCGTTTTCCGGGCCGCCGAGCTCGGAGGCCGGGCGGGCGAGGTTCGCGAGATTGGAAAGCCAGCCGGCCGGGATCAGCGTAATGAGCACGATCAGCGCGGCGAAATTCGAGGAGACGAGGGCGGACGCGGTGATGCCGCCGGCGACGACGGCAATGAAGGCGCTGGCATTGCCCCAGCCAAGACCGGCAATCAGGATGGGAAGGGCGGACGCGGCGTAAAGCACGATGGCAAACGACGACTGCGCATTCGCGCTCAGCGATAGCAGAGCGGCGGTCACACCGGCAACGAGGCCGGTCGCAATCGTGGTTGGCGTCAGGGTCTTCAAGGTCGCTGTCCTGTCTGGTCAGACAGTTAGAGGAGGTTCCTGAGGCATTGATTCAGGACTGTCTCCCCAACATGGGGTTTTGGTTTCGCCCGGGATCGGGAGAAGACCGGCGGCTCCGATCCGCGCCCAACGCGGAAGGGAAAGGGGAAGGCGGAAAACCGTCTTCCCCGGAGTCAGGTCTCGCAGACTGACTTGGAGTCAGGCCGCAGAGTCAAAAGCTTACGCTACGACGTAGGGCAGCAGGCCGAGGAAGCGGGCGCGCTTGATCGCCTGGGCGAGTTCGCGCTGCTTCTTCTGGGAAACGGCCGTGATGCGGGACGGAACGATCTTGCCACGCTCGGAAATGTAGCGCGACAGGAGACGAACGTCCTTGTAGTCGATCTTCGGAGCGTTCGCGCCCGAGAAGGGGCAGGTCTTACGGCGGCGGTGGAACGGACGGCGTGCCGGAGCGGAAGAAACATCAGCCATATCAAAAATCTCCTTCTGCTTCGATTACGCGCGGTCTTCGCGAGCCGGACGGTCGCCACGCGGCGGGCGGTCGCCGAAGTCGCGGCGCGGACGGTCGCCGAAATCGCGGCGCGGACCACGGTCGTCGCCTTCACGGCGCGGACGGTCGTCGCGGTCACGCTTCTGCATCATGGCCGACGGGCCTTCTTCGTGTGCTTCGACAGCGATGGTCATGTAACGAAGGATGTCTTCGTTGATGCGCATCTGGCGCTCGACTTCGTGGATGGCAGCGGCCGGAGCGTCGATGTCCATCAGCGCATAGTGAGCCTTGCGGTTCTTCTTGATGCGGTAGGTAAGGGACTTAAGGCCCCAGTTCTCGACGCGGCCAACCTTGCCGCCGAACGATTCGATAACGCCCTTGTACTGTTCGACGAGAGCGTCGACCTGCTGGGCGGACACATCCTGGCGGGCCAGGAAGACGTGTTCATAAAGAGCCATGTGGCTTTGCCTTTCTTGCGTTTACACCCGAAACCGGCGCCAAGCCTCAACGACAGTTCTCAAAGGCGCGAGGCCGAAAGCAAGAAAAGCGTTAATCCAGACGGTCGAGAGCGGAGACACGGGAGGCCGGAGCCCTTGGCTCCAAACGGCAGATCTTTAAGGATTTGCCGGCCCTCCGTTCAGCCACCAGCCGATTGACCGGGTGTGTTGAACAGCGCGCTTATACGGATTTTTCGCCGGAAGGCAAGGGCAGGGTCCATAAAGCTGTGTTCCGTTTCGGGAACGGGGCTGGAACCAAATCGAGGATGCTGCGTTTTCCTCCCCGATCCAACCAGATGGAGTGACCGACATGCAAGACCCGAACCTTGTCAATCGTCCCCCGGAAGACCGTTACACGCCTCCGGTCGAAGACCGTGGCCCGACCGTCGTCAACGCCAGCAATGGCGGCAGCGGCACCGGTGGCTGGGCTGTGGCTGTAATTCTCGCCGTGCTCGTCGCGGTAGGCATCTTCTATTTCGTCGGCAGCGGAACGCCGGGTGACGGCGTCGACCCGAACGCCAACACCTCGGCCATCACCACACAGGAAACGGCTCCGGCCGGCGGCACTGCGACGGGTGGTGACACCGGCGGCAATGCGGGTGGCAACACCGATGGCGCTGCAACGCAGACGCCCGCAACCGGCGGCGGCGCAACGACCACCACGCCGTAACGTTACCCGCATAGGGCAAACGGGAAACCCGCCGGAAACGGCGGGTTTCTTTTTGGGCGGGTTGCGGACCTCAAATCGGCGCCGGATAGAGCCGGTGGATGCGGCGGATACCGTTCATCACGTCGGCCGAAAGCGTCAGGTCTTTCGCCGCGATATTGGTCTTCAGCTGCTCCATCGACGTCGCGCCAATGATGACCGAGGCCATGAACGGGCGCGTCAAGCAAAAGGCCAGCGCCATCTGGGCGGGGTCGATGCGATTTTCCTTCGCAAGCTCCACATAGGCCCGGACTGCCGGCTCCTGCAGCGGCTGGTAGCGTCCGCCGAGATCGCCGTTCTTCGTCATGCGCGATCCCTCCGGCTTGGCGCCGTCGAGATATTTGCCGGTGAGAAGGCCGGCGGCCAGCGGCGAATAGGCGAGGAGGCCGATATCCTCGTGATGCGACAGTTCCGCGAGGTCGAGGTCATAGGTCCGGTAGAGCAGGTTATACTCGTTCTGGATCGAGGCGACGCGTGGCAGGCCCTTCTCCTCGGCAAGCCGCAGCATGCGCATCGTGCCCCAGGCCGTGTCGTTGGAGAGGCCAAGCGCGCGGACTTTGCCCGCCTTGACGATTTCGCCGACGGCGTCGAGGACTTCCTCGATCTCGGCGGCGACCTTTTCACGGTCCTGTTTGGCAGGCTCGTAGCTCCACGCATTGCGGAAATGATAGTGCCCGCGGTTCGGCCAGTGCAGCTGGTAGAGATCGACATGGTCGGTCTTCAGGCGCTGGAGGCTGTTGTCGATCGCCTCCAGGATGCCCTTGCGGCTCATGGGCGCGCCGCCGCGGATATAGGGGCGGCCGGGTCCGGCGACCTTGGTGGCGAGGATAACCTTGTCGCGGTTGCCGCGCGCCTTCATCCAGTTGCCGATGAAGCGTTCGGTATCGCCATAGGTTTCCGGCGAAAGCGGCGTCGTGGGGTAAAGTTCTGCGGTGTCGATGAAGTTGACGCCTTGAGAGAACGCGTAGTCGAGCTGGTCTTGGGCTTCCTGCTCGCTGTTCTGCGATCCCCAGGTCATGGTGCCGAGGCAGATCTCCGACACGCTCATGCCGGTCCTGCCGAGCGGATTGTATTTCATGGGAGGGAAAATCCTTTTGTGGGAACCGCGCGAATGTAGGCGGCTTGCCGCGAAGTGCAAGACGGCGGGTGCGATTCTCTGTGCAAGGGGCGCGAAAGGACGGGCTGGGAACGGCGCTTGATGGCGCAATGCCTTGACTTGGTGGGCCGTAATGTGAATGGAAAAGGAAACAGAAGACGGGAGAAACCCCTATGAGCGTAGCATTCACCTTCCCCGGCCAGGGCAGCCAGGCCGTCGGCATGGGCAAGGACCTTGCCGACGCCTTCCCGGAAGCGCGTGCCGTTTTCGCCGAAGTCGACGACGCCCTCGGCCAGAAGCTTTCCAGCATCATGTTCGATGGTCCCGAGGAGACGCTGACGCTGACGGCCAACGCCCAGCCGGCGCTGATGGCCGTTTCCCTCGCCGTCATGCGCGTGCTCGAAGCGCGCGGCCTGTCGCTGAAGGACAAGGTCGCCTATGTCGCCGGCCATTCGCTCGGCGAATATTCTGCGCTCTGCGCTGCCGGCACCTTCTCGCTCGCCGACACCGCTCGGCTGCTGCGCATCCGTGGCAATGCCATGCAGTCGGCCGTTCCGGTCGGCGAGGGCGCCATGGCGGCGATCATCGGCCTGGAGCAGGCGGATGTCGAAGCCATCTGTCAGGAAGCTTCCACGGGCGGGTCGTGCCAGATCGCCAATGACAATGGCGGCGGCCAGCTAGTGATTTCCGGCTCCAAGCCGGCCGTCGAGATCGCGGCCCGCCTCGCAACGGAAAAGGGCGCCAAGCGCGCGCTGATGCTGTCCGTTTCCGCGCCCTTCCATTCCGCCCTGATGGCGCCCGCCGCCGATGCCATGCGCGAGGCGCTCGCTGCCGTCGAGGCCAAGGCCCCGGTCGTGCCTGTCGTCGCCAATGTGCGTGCCGCCCCGGTCAGCGACCCGCAGGAGATCGTCCACCTGCTCGTCGAGCAGGTCACCGGCCAGGTGCGCTGGCGCGAGACGGTCGAATGGTTCGGCAAGAACGACGTGACGACGCTGTACGAAGTCGGCTCCGGCAAGGTGCTGACGGGGCTGGCGCGCCGCATCGACAAGTCCGTCACCGGCATCGCCATCAACACGCCGACCGATATCGACAGTGCGCTTGCAGCACTCCTCGGCTGATCTCTTCTATAAGGAACGCACCCATGTTTGATCTTTCCGGCCGCAAGGCTCTCGTTACCGGCGCATCCGGCGGCATCGGCGAGGAGATCGCCCGCATCCTGCACGCTCAGGGCGCAATCGTCGGCCTGCACGGCACCCGCGTGGAAAAGCTCGAAACGCTCGCGAACGAATTCGGCGAACGCGTCCATATCTTCCCGGCCAACCTTTCCGACCGCGCCGAAGTCAAGGCGCTGGGTGAAAAGGCCGAGGCCGACCTCGGCGGCGTCGACATCCTCGTCAACAATGCCGGCATCACCAAGGACGGCCTGTTCGTGCGTATGAGCGATGAGGACTGGGATGCGGTTCTTGAAGTGAACCTGACGGCGGTCTTCCGCCTGACGCGCGAACTGACCCACCCCATGATGCGCCGCCGCTACGGCCGCATCATCAACATCACCTCCGTCGTCGGCGTTACCGGCAATCCGGGCCAGGCGAATTACTGCGCCTCCAAAGCCGGCATGATCGGCTTCACCAAGTCGCTCGCTCAGGAGATCGCGACACGCAATGTCACCGTCAACTGCGTGGCGCCGGGCTTCATCGAGAGCGCGATGACCGGCAAGCTGAACGACAAGCAGAAGGAAGCGATCATGGGGGCCATTCCCATGAAGCGCATGGGCACCGGCACGGAAGTCGCTTCCGCCGTCGCCTATCTCGCTTCCTCCGAAGCCTCCTACATGACGGGCCAGACGCTGCATGTGAACGGCGGCATGGCGATGATCTAAGGTGGACGAAGTGCCTCGGCGGGCCGGCATGAATTGCATGTTGACCGCTGGCGCACCGGCCATTTTCGGACTTTGCGGCAGACTTAAACCGTGTTAATCGGGCCATGACTGTCAGCAGTCGACGGGCAAATGCCTGCGCAATCGGGCGGTATGGAACAGTATCGTCGATGCCGCATTGCCGGTTGAAGAGATTGCCGGATGTGTTCTTGGGGCATATCGGGCGTGTTGAGTGCCCGGCGCTGTGAAAGGCGCCGATCAAAAACAAAGGTCGAGGAATCCGACATGAGCGACGTAGCAGAACGCGTAAAGAAAATTGTCATTGATCATCTGGGCGTTGACGCCGAAAAGGTCAGCGAAGGCGCAAGCTTTATCGATGATCTTGGCGCGGACTCGCTCGACACCGTCGAACTGGTCATGGCCTTCGAAGAAGAATTCGGCGTCGAGATCCCGGACGATGCCGCTGACTCGATCCTGACGGTCGGCGACGCCGTCAAGTTCATCGAGAAGGCCCAGGCCTGATCCATTATACCGGCGGGCTGCTTTTCGGCAGCCCGTCCCGGTCTCCGCCCGGAGACCACACCTCCTCTTGGGGAAAAACATAGAATTCTATAGGGTGGATCACGGACGATGAGGCGTGTCGTTATCACGGGTACCGGCATGGTATCCCCGCTTGGCTGTGGCACCGAAGTTACCTGGAGCCGGCTTCTTGAGGGGCGCAGTGGCGCTGCCAGGGTGACGACCTTCGAGGTCGAAGACCTTCCTGCAAAGATTGCCTGCTCGATCCCGCTCGGCGACGGCACTGACGGCACCTACAATGCCGACCAGTGGATGGAGCCGAAGGAACAGCGCAAGGTCGATCCCTTCATCGTCTATGCCGTCGCGGCCGCTGATATGGCGCTGGCCGATGCGGGCTGGCATCCCAAGACTGACGAAGACCAGATCGCGACCGGCGTTCTCATCGGCTCCGGCATCGGCGGCCTCGATGGCATTGTCGAAGCCGGCTACACGCTGCGCGACAAGGGCCCCCGCCGCGTTTCGCCCTTCTTCATTCCCGGCCGCCTGATCAACCTCGCCTCCGGCCAGGTCTCGATCAAGCACAAGCTGCGCGGCCCGAACCATTCCGTCGTCACCGCCTGCTCGACTGGCGCGCACGCCATCGGCGACGCCAGCCGCCTGATCGCGCTGGGTGACGCCGACGTGATTGTCGCCGGCGGCGCCGAATCCCCGATCTGCCGCATCGCGCTTGCCGGCTTCGCCGCCTGCAAGGCGCTGTCGACCGAACGCAACGACGATCCGACCGCAGCCTCCCGTCCGTATGACCGCGATCGCGACGGTTTCGTCATGGGCGAGGGCGCCGGCATCGTCGTTCTGGAAGAGCTGGAACACGCCAAGGCGCGCGGCGCGAAGATCTATGCCGAAGTCGTCGGCTACGGCCTGTCGGGCGATGCCTACCACATCACCGCGCCTTCGGAAGACGGCGACGGCGCATACCGCTGCATGCAGATGGCGTTGAAGCGCGCCGGCATTCCGGCGAGCGAAATCGACTACATCAATTCTCACGGCACCTCGACCATGGCCGACACGATCGAGCTTGGCGCGGTTGAGCGTCTGATGGGCGATGCCGCCTCGCGCCTATCGATGTCCTCGACCAAGTCGGCCATCGGCCATCTTTTGGGTGCCGCCGGCGCGGTCGAAGCTATCTTCTCGGCCCTGGCGATCCGCGACAACATCGCCCCGCCGACGCTGAACCTAGACAATCCCGCCGTCGAGACGGCGATCGACCTTGTGCCGCACAAGGCACGCAAGCGCGAGATCAACGTGGCGCTGTCCAACTCGTTCGGCTTCGGCGGAACGAATGCGTCGCTGGTTCTCAAGCGCTACGCTTGATCCCGGTCCGGGGCTCTCGCCCCGGCGCACCGCCGCCCGCCCGATGGCTTTTGCCCCGGGGCGTTATACACTCGCATGTGAAAAGCGGGTTCATCCTGCTTTTGCCGTATTGCTCTGCTGAACACGTCGAGCAATACCAGAACCTATGAGGACAGTCCGTGAGCGACACGAACGAACCCGGCGAGACCCAGTTTGGCCGCGGCGAGGCATCCGGCCAGCCGCGCATCATTCCGAAGTCCGCCAAGGAGGCGCTCCGCCCCGAACAGGTGCCTGAGCCGCCGAGCCGCCGCCGCTCGCGCAAGGCCCGCAGCCAGCTCGTCATCTTCCTGAATTTCGTCATGACCGTCATCGTTTTCGCAACGCTGATCGGTGTGGGTATCTTCTACTACGGTGTGAAGAGCTACGAGGAGGCCGGTCCGCTCCAGGCCAACACGAATTTCATCGTGCGCGCGGGGGCGGGCACCAATGAAATCGCCTCGAACCTCGAGCGCAACAACATCATCACCGACAGCCGCGTCTTCCGCGTGCTCTCGCGCATCTATCTCGATGGCGAGACGCTGAAGGCCGGCGAATACGAGATCAAGGCCGGCGCCACCATGCGCGAGATCGTCGAATTGCTGAAATCCGGCAAGTCGATCCTCTACAGCGTGTCGGTTCCCGAGGGGCTGACGGTCAAGCAGGTGTTCAAGCGCCTGCAGGAAGACCCGGTGCTGGAAGGCGACCTGCCGCAGGAGCTGCCCGCAGAAGGCTCCCTGATGACCGATACCTATAAGTTCTCGCGCGGCACCAAGCGCGCCGATATCGTCCAGCAGATGCTGACCGCGCAGAAGAACCTGATCGACCAGATCTGGGAAAAGCGAGACGACAACCTGCCGGTCGCGACCCGCGAGGAGTTCGTCACGCTCGCCTCGATCGTTGAGAAGGAAACCGGTCGCGCCGACGAGCGCTCCCGCGTCGCTTCCGTCTTCATGAACCGTCTCGACAAGGGCATGCGCCTGCAATCCGACCCGACGATCATCTACGGCATTTTCGGCGGCGACGGGAAACCGGCGGACCGGCCGATCTACCAATCGGACCTCGAAAAACAGACGCCCTACAATACCTATATCATCAAGGGCCTGCCGCCGACGCCGATCGCCAATCCGGGCCGCGCGGCGCTCGAAGCCGTCGCCAACCCGTCACGCACCAGCGACCTCTACTTCGTCGCCGACGGTACAGGGGGGCACGTCTTTGCCGAGACGCTGGACGAGCACAACCAGAATGTCCGCCGCTGGCGCAAGCTGGAAGCGGAGAAGGCGGCAGCCACCGCCAAGGAAGCCGAGGGCGCAACGTCGCAGTGATCGGCATCATATTCAACGGCCCCTGCGCTTCCGCCCGGGGCCGTTTTGTTTATGGGCGAAAGCTTTGTGTGGATCGCGGCCCGTTCGGTACGCTTGCCCGTTTCCAACCCCGTGAAACTGCTTCACTTTGAAACCTGAATTCGCGTGAGCTGCGCGGACCCGGCTGCCTCCCGTTCCGGTGAGGCGCCACAGGAGGCTGACATGACATTGCAATCGATGACCGGCTTTTCCCGGGTCGAGGGGACCAGCGGGCGCACGCGCTGGGCATGGGAACTGCGCTCGGTGAACGGCAAGGGACTGGACCTGCGCCTTCGTCTTCCGCCCGGCCTTGAGGCGCTGGAGGCGGATGTGCGCCGGCTTTCGGGCGAGGCCTTCTCGCGCGGCAATCTCCAGATCGGGCTTGCTGCCAGCGCCAGCGAGGCGCAGGTCGAGGCCGTGGTGAACCAGGGGGCACTGGCCGCCGTGCTGGCACTGCGCGACCAGTTGGCCGGCACCATCGACCCCGCGCCGCTGAAGCTCGACACGCTGCTGTCGGTGCGCGGCATCGTCGATTTCCGCGAGGCTGAAGAAAGCGAAACGGAACGCGCGACGCGCGATGCTGATATCCGCACCGGCCTGGCCGAGGCAATCCGCCGTCTCACCGACATGCGGCGCAAGGAGGGGGCTGCTCTTGCCCAGGTCCTGTTGGGGCAGGTGGCGCGCATCGAAACCCTGACGGCGACCGTCGAGGCGGACCCGTCGCGCAGCGTTTCGGCGATTGCCGAGCGGCTTTCCGCCCAGGTCGCCATGCTGATGCAGGGCACGACGGCACTCGACCGCGACCGCCTGCATCAGGAGGCCGCGCTGCTGGCCACCAAGGCGGATTTGCGCGAAGAGATCGACAGGCTGAAGGCGCATGTCCGTGCCGCGCGCGAACTGATCGCCGAAGGCGGCCCGATCGGGCGCAAGCTCGATTTTCTCGCACAGGAATTTAACCGGGAATCGAATACCATCTGTTCCAAGTCGAACGCCGCTGCTGTAACGGCTGCAGGCATCGAACTGAAGGTCGTCATCGACCAGTTCCGCGAACAGGTCCAGAATCTGGAGTAGGCCATGGCCGAGCCGTCGAAACACATCCAAATCGAACGCCGCGGGCTCATGCTCGTCATCTCCTCGCCGTCTGGCGCGGGCAAGTCGACGATCGCGCGCAACCTGCTGGAGGCCGATCCGGGTCTCAGCCTGTCGGTCAGCGTCACGACCCGCCAGCGCCGCGCCAGCGAGATCGCCGGCCGGCACTACCACTTTATCAATCACAAGGAATTCGAGCGCCTGCGCGACAGCGATGCGCTGCTGGAATGGGCCGAGGTGCACGGCAATTTCTACGGCACGCCGCGCGAGCCGGTGGAAGAGGCGATGTCCGCGGGCCGCGACATGCTTTTCGACATCGACTGGCAGGGCGCCCAGCAGCTCCAGGAGAAGATGCCGGCCGACGTCGTCTCGATCTTCATTCTGCCGCCGTCGATGACCGAATTGCAATCGCGCCTGCACCGCCGCGCGGAGGACACCGAAGAGGTCATCCAGACCCGCCTTGCCAATTCCCGCGCCGAAATCGAGCATTGGCGGGAATATGACTATGTCATCCTCAACGACGACCTCTCCGTCGCCTTCGACGCGGTGCAGAGCATCGTCAAGGCCGAACGCCTGCGCCGCGACCGCCGCCACGGCCTGTTCGAGTTCGTGACGAAATTGGTGACGGAAAAGCCGGTTTTGTAATTGAGAGAGGTGAGCGCCCGTTTTTTTAAAGGGCGTTCGCCAGCCGAACGAATTCTTCCACGCTGAGCGTCTCCGCCCGGCGCTGCGGATCGATCTCCGCCCGTGCCAGCAGGGCTTCCCCGCCCAGCGATTTCACGCTCTGGCGCAGCATTTTGCGGCGCTGGCCGAAGGCGGCGTGGGTGACGCGCTCCAGCGCCGCGACGTCGCAAGGCAGCGGATTGGCGATCGGCTCAAGATGCACCACCGAGGACGTTACCTTCGGCGGGGGCGTGAAGGCCTGCGGCGGCACGTCGAAGGCCATGCGGGCGTCCGTGCGCCAGCCGCAGAGCACGCCGAGGCGGCCGTAATGGTCGTCGTTCTCTTGCGCCACGATGCGCAGGCCCACCTCGCGCTGGAACATCAGCGTCAGCGAATCCCAGAACGGCGGCCAGGCCTTCGGCAAGAGCCAGTTGACGAGCAGCTGCGTGCCGACATTGTAGGGCAGGTTGGCGATGATACGGACGGGCTCGCCCGGCGCCAGCACCTCGAAATCCGTCTTCAGCGCATCGCCTTCGATGACCGTCAGGCGGCCCGGATAATGGTCGGAAATTTCCGCCAGCGCGGGAAGGCAGCGCGAATCCCGCTCGATGGCGATGACGCGCTTGGCGCCCAGCGCCAGGATGGCCCGCGTCAGGCCGCCGGGGCCGGGGCCGACTTCGATCACCGTATGGTTTTCGATGGGGCCGGCGGTGCGGGCGATCTTCTGCGTCAGGTTGAGATCGAGCAGAAAGTTCTGGCCTAGCGCCTTCTTGGCATCGAGCCCATGACGCTGGATGACGTCGCGGAGCGGCGGAAGTCCGTCGATGGCGGCCATCAGCGGGTCTCCTTCGCTGCGTGCAGGGCAAGGTCCTGGGCGAGGCGCAGCGCGGCCAGCAGGCTGTCCGGGCGGGCGATGCCCTTGCCGGCAATGGCAAAAGCCGTGCCGTGGTCGGGAGATGTGCGGATGAAAGGCAGGCCGAGCGTTGCGTTGACGGAATCGTCGAAGCCGAGCGCCTTGGCGGGGATCAGTGCCTGATCGTGATACATGCAGAGCGCCACGTCATAGGTGGCGCGCGCCGCGTCGTGGAACATCGTGTCGGCGGGCAGAGGGCCGACGGCAGCAATGCCGGTTGCCTTTAGGCGCTCGACGGCCGGCCGCACGATCGCATCGTCCTCCAATCCCAGTGCGCCGCCTTCGCCCGCATGTGGGTTGAGGCCGGCAATGGCGAGGCGGGGCTGGGCGATGCCGAAGCGCTGGCGGAGATCCCGTTCGGTGATGACGGCTGTTTCTACAATGAGGTCTTCGGTCAGCGCCGCCGGCACGTCCTTCAGCGGGATATGGATCGTCACGGGAACGGCGCGCAGCTTCGGCCCGGCCAGCAGCATCACAGGGAGCATTGTCTGGCCGGTCGCCTTGGCCGCGAGATCGGCGAGGAATTCGGTGTGACCGGGAAAGCTGAAACCGGCATCGTAGAGCACGGCCTTGGCGATGGGGTTGGTCACGACGGCGGATGTCCGCCCGGCCATGGTGAGCGCGACGGCGGTTTCGATGGCGCCGGTGATGGCGGCGGCATTGCGCGGATCGGGTGCTCCGGGCACAACGGCTGCGGCGCAATCGGAGGCCAGAACCGGAAGGGCATCGAAGAAGAGTTCCGTGGCCGTCTCGGGCGTGGCGGAGGCCACGGCAATATCAAGGCCCAGCAGCGCCGCGCGGTCGCGCAGTACCGCGGCATCGCCGATGAACAGGAAGGGCGGCAGGGAAAGCGAGCGACGGGCCGACCAGAGGGCCAGCGTAATGTCAGGCCCGATCCCCGCCGGATCGCCCATGGTGAGCGCCAGCGGAGGAAGTTGCGTCGTCGTCATGGGATGCCTGCCATAGCGGGTTTGGAGAAGCGCCCCGCATTCGGGGCACGAGAGCCTGATCCTGTCGGGCCGGCACCTAAGCGTCGTGCCAACCGTATGGATCAGCGCTCGGTGATCGTTGCCTTCTTGCGCAGCTCGGCGATGTACTTCTTGCTGTTCTCGTCGCCTTCATTGCCCTTGGAGTTGGCGAGATCCTCGGCGCGGAACACCATTTCGGCGGCAACGTCGTCGTTGACTTCGCGCTTCTTGCAGATCGCGAGATATTCGACGCCACGTTCCGTAACGCGGGTGCCGGTCGTCTGGCCGTTCGACTTCTCGATCAGCGGCTTCCAGTCCTCGGGCAACTGCGGGGCAAGCACGCGGCCGAGATCGCGGATCGAGACGTCATGCATCGTCGCGGCAAAGATCTTGGCCTGATCGCAGCCGGGGAACTTCGAACGCGAGGCTTCCGCTTCGGACTTGCGCTTGCCGAGAATGGCGTTGCGGCGCTTTTCTGGCACGACGAAGATGACCTGCTTGAGGAAGTATTCGGTCGTGACCGGCTTCTTGCCGCCGTTTTCCTGCATGCGCTCCACCAGCGACTTGGCGTTGGTGCCGCCATTGCCGTAGCGGGCGTTGACGACGCGCGGCCAGCTCATCTGCAGGGCGATGTACTGCTTGAAATGGTCCGAGCCGACGCCAGCGCGGTCGAGGATCTGGCCGAGCTGCTGGAGGGTCATCTTGTTCGTCGAGGCAAAGCGCGCATAGGACGCATCGACCTCGGCTTGGCTGACGGAGGCCTTGAGGCGAAGGATTTCAGCACGCTTCAGGGTGTCGTCGATCATCTGTTCGCGGGCCATGGCGCGCAGATTGCCCTTGGCGCGCTGCAGGCGCAGGAAGGCGGCGCGGCGCTCGACGTCACCGGAGGTAACGGGCGAATTGTTGACGACCGCCACCACGGTGCTGCCGGCCGCCTGAACGGTGCCGGTGGGGGCCACGATCGTAACGGCCGCAGCGAGCGCGACGCCCATCATCATGGAACGCACCAGAGATTGCCTGCCCATCATGCCAGTCCCTTTCCCAAAGCCATTCTGCACTCGCCGGGGCGCGCCTTACAGCGCGCGCAACCGTTGCCGGCGAGCGTTTCTCCCCGATGTGCATAAACCATGCGGCCAAACGATGACAAGAGCAGCGCGACGCTTACTCGAAGCCCGTCAACGTCGTATCGCCGATGCTGACATCGCCGAGCGTGCGGAACATCAGGCGCGCGCCGATCGACCAGTCATTCGCCGTCGAGTTCGACTTGTCGCGGGTCTGCTCGTAAACGATCGAGAACACGGTATCTCGGTCGTCATAGGAGAAGCCGACGCCGTTTCGCGTCAGGTTCTGGTTGTTGATGTCATAGGTCAGCGACCCGAACACCGACCAGTAATCCCGGAATTTGAAGGCGGCCGCCGTCTGGATTTCGCTGGCGTTCTTGGCCAGGCCGTAGTTCGGCTGCGCGGCGATCCGCGTATAGGTGATCTCGGTTTCGAAGCGTGCGCCATCGAAGCGCAGCGACGTGTCGGAGCGGCGCAGCGACAGGTCGTCCTTGTCGAGCCGCGCGCTGGAGGCGAAGGAAAGCCCGTTCGGAAGGTCGATACCGGCCATGCCGACATAGTCGGATGCATCGGTTTCCAGGCCGGAATTGGCGCCGGCATTGACGAGGTCGTTGCTGGCGAAGGAGTTCACGCCGCCGAGTTGGAACGACTGGCCGACAATGCTGCGCAGGCGAAGCCCATTGTCGAAGGTACCGGTGTAGCGCATGCCGAGATTGGCGCGCGTGCCGCCTTCGACCCGGTCGAAGCCCGAGAACTTGTCGCGCTCGAAGAGGTTGGTCGCATCGAAGACGAAGCTCTGCGAATCCTCGTTCGGCAGGCCGCCCGCGAAATCTTCGTCCGGCCGGGCGTAAATCTGCGCGATCGGTTCGAACAGGTGCGTGCTGTTATCCGTCGTCGCCAGGATCGGGTAGCGCGCCTCGAGGCCGGCCGTCAGCATGGTGCGGGTCGCGCTGTCGTCCGTGTTGTAATCGCCGCCGTAACCGGCGGGCGTCGTCATGTCGAGCCGGTAGGTATCGCCGCGTGCGGCCAGCAGAGGCGTCAGCACGAGGCCGCCGGGCACGATGAACTGGCGCTTCCACTCCAGTTCGCTCGTCAGGCGCGTCATGCCGCCCTCCAGCCCGCGGAAACGGTCGCTGGAGCCGAGCGAATAATAATCGGCCAGGTCACGCTGGACGTTTGTGATGTTCGTCGTGATGCTGAGCTCGCCGCCCAGCACGGACTGCGGCACGATATATTCGTGATCCAGCGTCTGGGCGATCGCCTGCTGGCGCTCCAGCTTGCTGTCCGGATCGGCGTCCTGCACGTCGAAATAGAAGGCGCGCAGGTCGAAGCTGTTGCGGCGGCCGAGACCCGTCAGATAACCCTGGTTCGTATGGATGCGATCCTTGAGGCCGTCGAGTTCATAGGTGCGCGAAAAGTTGTTGTCGCCCTGAAGCATCACATCCCAGCCGAAAGCCCAGCGAGGATTGATCTTGAACTGGCCTTCGGAGGCGACCATGCCGCGGAAGCCGTCTTCTTCCCGATCGCTCGTGTTGGGATCGAAGGCGTTGTGGTTCAGCTGGTCGATGCCGGCGGCCCGCAAGGTCACGAGGCCGTTGTGGAAGCGCTTGCGGAATTCGACTTCCGCCAGGAAACCCTGGCGCGTCAGAACGGTCGGAGAGAAGGTCGCGTCCATGTCCGGCGCGATCGCAAAATAGTAGGGTGCCGTGATTCCGAGTCCGAGCTTCTGCGCATAGCCGAATTTCGGAAAGAGGAAGCCGGTCTTCCGCTTTACCGTGTAATCCGGCATTTCCAGCACGGGAATATAGGCGATCGGCTTGCCGAACATCTCGAAACGCGCCTTTTCGAGGCGTATCGTGTGCGTGCGGCCGTTTTGGACGACGCGCTCGGCCTTGATTTCCCAGAGCGAGCGATGGGTCGGGTCGGTGGCGCAGGGTGTGCAGGCGGTATAGACGGCGTGATTGAGGATCAGCTCCTCGCCGTTGACGCGCTCGCCGCTGGTCGCCGCCAGCTTGGTGAGATCGGTCGTCTCGATGCGCAGCGCATTGATGAAGCCGTTGGCGAAATCGTCCGACAGGTCCATCTCTTCGCCATAGACGCGGTTGCCGGTCGGTTCGATCAGCTCGATATTGCCGACAGCCTTGAGGCGGCCGGTCTTCTGGTCGTATTCGACCTGGCGGGCAACGAGCTTGTAGCCGCCGTAATTGATCTGCACCGCGCCGCGGGCGATCACCTTGTCGGTGTCGTTGTTATAGACGAGTTCATTGGCTGCGAGCAGCAGCTTTGCATCTTCCGGCAGCTTGGGTTCCATCGCGCCGATATCGGGCGACTGGGCCTGCGCGGGGAGGGCGGAGCCGGACACGATGGCGCACATGGCCGCACCTGCAAGCAGGGCGGCTTTCAACCACCGATTCGTCTTGCGGTCACCTGCCGCCACTTAGCCGTCCTCCTGATGCAGTAGTATGGTCGCACCCAACGACATTGCGACGACCACTGGGAGCCAGGCCGCAACGAACGGAGGAACAACACCGCTGCTTCCGAATGCCTTCACAAGCACGGTGACGACATAAAGCATGAAGCCGGAAAGGATGCCACCCAGAATCACCGCACTCGATTGATTAAACCGGCTAAATTTCAATGATACACAGGCGGCGATCAGCGTCATTGCAACCAGAAGCAGCGGCAGCGAGAGCATCGAGTGGAACTGCGTTTCCATGGCGTTGGTGGGGAAACCGAAGGATTTCGCCACCTCTATCTTCCGGCTGAGACTGAAAAACGGAATGGATTCAGGCTTTTCAAGGCTTTCCGAAACGAATTCCTGTTTCAGGTTGGTACGAAGCTGTACCTCATCGAGACGGACCGGCAATTCCCCGTTGCGGGTTTCGTGCACATTCTTAAGCAGCCAGTAACCATCTTCCAAGGTCGCCGAATCGGCATCCTGGCGAAGCACGATCCTGTTGTCCTCGTCGAAGTGGATGACGGTGACGTTGACGAGGCGCGTGCCGCCGTCGAGAACTGCCTTCGCGCCGATGATCGACTGGTCGCCCTTATAGATCTGGCGCAGCCATGGAACGCTGTTTTCCGGACGCGACGCATTGGTGGCGCTCCAGCCGGATTCCAGTTCCAGCGCCTTCTTGGATCCCCAGGCCGCAATCGGGTTGATGGCCATCACCGCCAGGACACCGAACAGGAAGGCGCCGATGACGAAGGGGCGCAGGAACTGCCAGACCGAAATGCCGGCGGCACGCGTGACCACCAGCTCGTATCGACGATTGAGCGAGATAAGGGCGGCCATGCCAGCGAAGAGTGCGACGAAGGGCACCGTCTGCATCAGGATCGTCGGGATGCGCAGCGCCGTCACCAGCAGGCCGCTGGTCAGCGTATAACCCGGCAGCGCGCCGACGCGGTTCGACATCTCGCTGAAATCGATGATGAAGATCAGCGAGAATATGCCGAGCAGGAACCAGAAGGTCGTGATGGCGTAGCGGCGAAAGAAGTAACGTCCGAGGGTTGGGATCATGGTGTGCTGCTCCCGCCCGAGCTGGCTCTGCCGAAGCGCGCCAGCAGGCGATCGCCCAGATCCTTCAGCCGCTCTCCGAAGGTGGCGGGCAGTTCGAGCGTCTTGTTGTGCCCGAGATGGTAGATCGCGAGCGCCGCCGTACCAATGGGGATAAGATACATGATGATAACGAAGACGAAGGACCCGTCCGCATTGTTGGAGGCGTAGAAACTCGCCCATCGGACGAAGAGCGCCGTAAGGAGCGCAGTGATCATCGGATGCACGCGCGCTTCACGATGCGAGCGCGCATCCGCGCTGACGACGAGAGCGATGAGGCCGAAGACCGTCGGGAACAGCCATTCCGTGAAGCGGCGGTGCAGCTCGGCGGTGAATGAGCCCGGATCCTTCTTGTAATAGGGGTCATCAGGATCGGGATTGAACAGATAGGGCAGGTCGCGATCCTTGGCGCGGATATTCGAGGCACCGGCGCTTTGTGTCAGGTCGGCAAGGTCGAAGGCGTAGGAATCGAACTTGATGATCGAGACATTGCCGTCCGGCAGTTTGCGGTGCACCTCGCCGTCCTTCATGACCAGTGCCGAGCTGTTTTCATCCACCGCACCCTCGCGGGCATAGTAGACCATCTCGAAGCGAGGATCGCGCGTATCGGCCACGAAAAGGCCGAGCAGCACGCCGCCGTTGCGGCGCTGCGCCACTTGCACATAGAGGCCGTCGGTAATCTTGCGGAAGGTGTTTTCCTGCACGACCGCCGAGAGCATGTCGGCATGCGCCGTTGCGATCATCTTGCGCACCGCGGTGCGCGACGAGGGCTCGATGAAATTGTCGACGGCAAAGGAGACGAAGCTCATGGCCACGGCAAGGATCATCACCGGGCGGATGATGGTCATGCGCGAGCTGCCGGCGGAGTTCAGCACGGTCAGCTCCGAATCGGAATTCATGACGGTCAGCGTCTGCGCGACGCCGATGACCAACGCGAAGGGCAGGATGATCGGCACGACCGAGGGCAGGATAAGGGTGGCGAGCTTCAGGAAGGCGAAGGTCGACTGACCACTGTCGGTCACGAGGTTGATATTCGTCAAGGCCTGCGTGACCCAGACGATACCGAGCAGGGGCACGAGCGTGGCGACGAACATGAGCGACGCCCGCCGCAGGATATAGCGCTCGATCAATTTCATCGTTTGGTCCGCGTTTCCGACAAGCGGCTCCGGTTCATGACGCCCGTCGCAACTGGATGGCCATATAAGCTTTCTTGAGGCTGATGCCATAGCGGAGATCTTCCGCCGACAAGGAAAATTTATGGCGAACAAGCATGCTTAACCATCTGTAAACAAGGTCGCGCATCTTGCCAAGCGCCGTAAAAGCGACAAGGAATTGATGCGATTTGCGGTCTTTCGCGCTCTTCACCAGAGCGCTCACAGGCTAAACGGCCCCCATGCGGAGTAAATTCATGGCTTTCCCCTTCGATATCGGTTTTGCAAAGTCGGCGCGCGCGGCGGGTGGCCTTGTAATTCTCCTGCAGGTTGCCGGCCAGACGGCGGCCTCAGTCGACGATGTCGATCCCGAGGGTGCCGTGGCCCGTGCCGCCGGCATTGCGAAATTCACCGGCAAGGCCCTGAAGACGCTCGATGTGCTGGCGCCGCATGGCGCCTCTGCCGACCGTATCCTCGTGCTTGGCCTCGGCGAGGCAGAAAAGCTGACCGCGCATGACTGGCTAAAGGCTGGTGGCGCCGCGGCCGCGAAAATCCGTGGCTCGGAAAAGGCGACGATCTATCTCGATGCGCCCGGCGTCACCGTGACTGCACGGAACGCCGCCGATTTCGCGCTCGGCATGCAGCTCGGCGCCTACAGCTTCGATACGTACAAGACGAAGAAGGCGGACGACGAGGAGGCGAGAGGCGGTAAGGCCGTGAAGGTCACGCTCGTCACCGCCCATGCGAATGCCGCCAAGAAAGCGAACGACATCTCCGACGCGGTGGCCGAGGGCGTCATCCTGGCCCGTAACCTCGTCAACGAGCCGGCCAACGTGCTCGGCCCGGTCGAATTCGCCGACAAAGCCAAGGCACTGGAAAAGCTCGGTGTCGAGGTGGATATCCTCACCGAACGCGAGATGAAGAAGCTCGGTATGGCAGCACTTCTCGGTGTTGCGCAGGGCTCCGTCCGTCCGCCGCGCCTGGCGATCATGCAGTGGAAAGGCGGCAAGGAGAAGGACCGCCCGATTGCCTTCATCGGCAAGGGCGTCGTCTTCGATTCGGGTGGCATTTCCATCAAGCAGGCCGCCGGCATGGAGGATATGAAGGGTGACATGGGCGGTGCCGCCGCCGTGATCGGCCTCATGCACACCCTTGCCGCCCGCAAGGCGAAAGCCAATGTCGTCGGCATCTTAGGTCTTGTGGAAAACATGCCTGACGGCAACGCCCAGCGCCCCGGCGACATCGTGAAATCCATGTCCGGCCAGACGATCGAGGTCATCAACACCGATGCCGAGGGCCGTCTCGTGCTTTGCGATGCGCTCTGGTACTGCAACGAGACCTTCAAGCCACAGTTTATGGTGAACCTCGCAACGCTGACCGGCGCGATCATGGTGGCGCTCGGCAGCCACCATGCCGGCCTTTTCTCCAACGACGACACGCTGGCCGGCCGCCTGACCGCCGCCGGTCTCGCCACCAACGAGCGCTTGTGGCGCATGCCGCTCGGCCGCGAATACGACAAGATGATTGACAGCAAGTTCGCCGACATGAAGAACACCGGCGGACGCTACGCCGGCTCCATCACCGCCGCGCAGTTCCTGCAGCGTTTCGTCAAGGATACACCCTGGGCGCATCTCGACATCGCCGGCACCGCTATCGGCTCGCCGACCGATGAGATCAACCATTCCTGGGCCTCCGGCTTCGGCGTACGCCTGCTCGACGAGCTGGTGCGCGCGAATTACGAAGCGTGAGGAGAGGGTGAGCGAAGTCCTCTTCTACCACCTGACCGAATCGAAGCTTGAGGACGCATTGCCGCCTTTGCTCGACAAGAGCCTGGAACGCGGCTGGCGCGTCGTCGTGCAGACGGGAGATGCGGAGCGGCGCGATGCGCTCGATGCACATCTTTGGACGTTCCGTGAGGACAGTTTTCTGCCGCACGGCACGGACGAACAGGATTTCGCCGCCGACCAGCCCGTGCTTTTGACGACGGCGCCCGACAATGCCAATGCCGCCACCGTCCGCTTCCTCGTCGCCGGCGCCGAGCCGCCGCCGCTCGATGCCTATGACCGCGTCATCTTCATGTTCGACGGCTACGACCAGGCGGAAGTCGAGACGGCACGTGAGCATTGGAAGCGCCTGAAGGGCGAGGGGCACCAGCTTACCTATTGGCAGCAGAACAGCGACGGGCGCTGGATGAAGAAGGCCTGACCGGCTCTGTCTTCAACGATCTCTTGCGCCGGAGCATTCATGGGTATATACCCGCGAAAATGAGCAAGGATATCTGCCACTGCATCGTGCTGCGCAAGGCATCGCGCAAGGTCTCGTCTTATTATGACGAGGCGCTGGCGCCGCTTGGCATCAACATCGCTCAGTTCAGCCTTCTCAGGAACATCAATCGCATGGCGCCGGTCTCGTTGACCGATCTCGGCGTGCGCGTCGAACTCGACCGTTCGACGGTCGGCCGCAATGCCAAGGTGCTGGAGCGTATGGGGCTCGTGGAAATCCGCCCCGGCAAAGACCAGCGCGAGGCGACGCTGACGGTGAGCGAGGCTGGGCACGCGGTGCTCAGGGAAGGGGCGCCACTCTGGGATTCCGTGCAGGACAAGATCGAAGCCCGGCTCGGCCCTGACGGCGCGGACCGGCTGCGGGAACTGCTTGCAGCCCTCTGATTTTTACGCATATAGGGGTATATACCCGTAAATCCGCCGCTGAGCGGCGTTCACGAAAAGGGACTTCTCCATGGTTTCTACAAGCGTTGCCAAATGGATGGCGGGGCGCAATCTGCACTACGGCTGGGTGGTTGCCGCGACCACCTTCCTCACCATGCTGGCGACCGCTGGCGCCATGGGCTCGGCCGGCGTGATGATCCAGCCGCTGCACCAGGAATTCGGCTGGGATATCGCCGACATCTCCTCCGCCATGGCGGTACGGCTGGTGCTCTTCGGCCTGCTCGGTCCGTTTGCCGCCGCCTTCATGAACCATTTCGGCATCCGCCAGGTGGTGGGTACGGCACTGGCGCTCATCATGGGCGGCATCGTCGCCTCGTTCTTCATGACAGCGGTCTGGCAGTTGCTTCTGCTCTGGGGCATCGTCATCGGCGTCGGCACGGGCATGACGGCTTTAGTTCTCGGTGCGACCGTCGCCACCCGCTGGTTTTCCAAGCGCCGCGGCCTCGTGGTCGGCCTGATGACGGCGAGCAACGCCACCGGCCAGCTCGTCTTCCTGCCGCTGCTGGCTGCGCTCACGGAGGCTTACGGTTGGCGCACGGCGCTGACGCTCTCCGTCGCGGTTATCGCCACCGCCATGGTGCTCGTCCTGCTCCTGATGAGAGATTACCCCGCCGATGTCGGCCTGCCGGCCTATGGCGAGACGGCGATCGTCAAGCCGCCAAAGCAGGATCACAACCTCGGCACCACGCTGCTTGCCCCGCTCGTCACGTTGAAGAGCGTTTCCGGCAATGCCGTCTTCTGGGTACTTTTCGGCACGTTCTTCGTCTGCGGCCTTTCCACCAATGGCCTCATCCAGACGCACTGGATCTCGATCTGCGGCGATTTCGGCATGGCGGCGGTGACGGCGGCCGGCACGCTCGCGGTCATCGGCGTCTTCGACTTCCTCGGAACGGTCTTCGCCGGCTGGCTTTCCGACCGCTATGACAACCGCGTCCTGCTGTTCTGGTTCTACGGTCTGCGCGGCCTGTCGCTGCTTTATCTGTCTTTCTCCGGCTTCAGCTTCGTCGAACTCTCGGTCTTCGCCGTCTTCTACGGCCTCGATTGGGTCGCCACCGTGCCGCCGACCGTAAAACTCGCCGCCGAGAATTTCGGCCGCGAAAAGGCGGGCATGGTCTTCGGCTGGGTCTTTGCCGGCCATCAGCTCGGCGCCGCCACCGCTGCCTTCGGTGCCGGCTACCTGAAGAGCGATTTCGACACCTACATGCCTGCGCTACAGATCGCCGGCCTCGCCTGCGTCCTCGCTGCGCTGTCGGTCATGCTTCTCAAGCGACCGGGGCCGGCCCCGCTTGCTGCAGCAGCCTGAAACGGTGGAAATGAAAAGGCCCGCTCGAAGCGGGCCTTTTTCTTAATCGTGAAAGGCTTCGACGAATTTGCGCCGGCCAAGCATGAAGGCGTCGGCGACGTGGCGCAGGGGCGCGAGATCGACGTCGGATTTTCCGGCTTTCACGATCTCGGCGAAGCGCTTGTAGAGCATCGGATATTCCTGCTCCGGCTCGTCATGCACCAGCTTGCCATCGATCGAGAGCTTTGCGCCGCCCTCCGACAGCACCATCTCGCCGGCCTCCGTCTGGGCCACGATATCCCAGCTCTGCTTGCCGGTCTGGCGCCAGTCGAATTCGGCCTTGAGGTCGAGCCCCCCGGCGTCGGAAAAGGTCATCGATGCGGCGATCGGCGCGTCTCGGTTCTCCGGGAACTCCAGCGTCGCGGCGGTGATGAAGGCCGGGCGCGGCAGGATGTGCGTTACGATGGAGAGCGCATTGATGCCCGGATCGAAAACGCCGAGCCCGCCCGCCTGCCAAATCCATTCCTGGTTTGGGTGCCAGTGACGCACGTCTTCCTTCCAGTTCACCTGCATGGAGCGCAGCGTCGTGCCGGCGATGAAGCTTTTCGCCGCTTCGACGGCTGGCGCATAGCGCGAATGCCAGCTGGCAAACAGCGACAGCCCCTTGGAGGTGGCTAGCGCTTCGAGATCGGCGACTTCCGACAGCGTCGCGCCCGGCGGCTTTTCGAGGAAGACATGCTTGCCGGCCGACAGCGCCTTCTCGGCGGCTTCGTAGCGGTATTGCGGCGGCATACAGAGCGAGACGGCCTGAATGGCGGGCACGGCCGCCAGCATCTCGTCGATCGACTTGAAATTGTCGATGCCATCGACGACGCCATGACGGCTCGCAGCGGCGATCAGCTTATAATCGCTATTCCCAGCGACGGCCGGAAGATGCTGGTCGCGCACGATCTTGCCGACGCCGACGATTGCGAGATTGATCGGGGACATGTCTCCACCCTCATTTGTATGATGATTTAGCCGGTGTTTTAGCAGAACCGTTCACGGCGGCAAGGGCGTGTTTGTCTGTGGCTCTGCCTAAGCTTTGTGCATCTGCCTGAAAGGCATCTTCGTCTTTCGTCTAAGGCGGGCTCTCAGCTCGGGAAAACGGGGCTGCGGACTTGAAACGAACCCCGAAATCGGCACTCTGGCCATGCTTGGCACCAAAGCAAGAACACGCCGGGCGGGGAGGAGTTATCATGAAGACGCTGCTGGTTTTCAGCCGGCTGATCGACGCGATCACGGAAAATATCGGAAAGGCCGTTGGCTGGCTGATCCTGGTCGCCGTGCTCGTCAGCGCCGGAAATGCCGTCATTCGAAAGGTTTTCAACGTATCGTCCAACGCCTGGCTCGAGGCGCAATGGTATCTGTTCGGCGGCGCCTTCATGCTCGCCGCCGCTTATACGCTGGCACAGAACGAACATATCCGGATCGACGTGGTCTATGGAAAGTTTTCCCGGCGGGTGCAGCACTGGATCGACCTGCTCGGGCATCTCCTGTTCCTGATGCCCTTCGTGCTGCTGATGGTCTACTTTCTGGTGCCCTATGTGCTGATGTCCTATCGCTCGGGCGAGGGCTCTTCCAGCGCCGGCGGCCTCATCGTCTGGCCCGCCAAGGCCATCCTGCTCGCCGGCTTCGTATTGCTCGCCTTCCAGGGCGTGTCAGAGATTATAAAGAAGCTCGCCATCATGCGCGGCGACATGGAAGACCCCACGCCCTACGTGCCGACGCACGCGCCGCTTGACACCGCAGCCGAGGAGAAGGGCGCATGATCGAGTTCATTGCCGAAAACCTCGCGCCGATCATGTTTGTCTCGCTGATCGTCTTCCTGCTGCTGGGCTATCCCGTGGCATTTTCGCTCGCGGCCAATGGTCTGCTGTTCTTCATCATCGGCGTGGAACTCGCGCCGCTTTCCGATTCGATCAATCTCTCCTGGCCGCTGCTTAACGCAATGCCGGAACGGCTCTGGGGGGTAATGTCGAACGACACATTGCTCGCCATTCCCTTCTTCACCTTCATGGGGATCGTGCTCGAACGATCCGGCATGGCCGAGGACCTGCTCGATACGATCGGCCAGCTCTTCGGGCCTATCCGCGGGGGCTTGGCCTATGCAGTCATCTTCGTCGGCGCGCTGCTGGCGGCCACCACGGGCGTCGTTGCCGCCTCGGTCATCGCCATGGGCCTGATCTCGCTGCCGATCATGCTGCGCTACGGCTATGACCGCTCGATCGCCTCGGGTGTCATCGCCGCCTCCGGCACGCTCGCCCAGATCATCCCGCCGTCGCTCGTCCTCATCGTGCTCGCCGACCAGCTCGGCCGCTCGGTCGGCGACATGTATGCCGGCGCGCTGATCCCCGGCCTGGTCCTGACCGGCCTCTACATGCTCTACGTGCTGGTCATGTCGATTATCCGGCCGAACTCCATGCCGGCTTTGCCGCTGGAGGCGCGGTCGCTCGGTTCGGGCGTCACATCGCTGTTTATCGCGCTCGCGGTGGCCGCGGGTATCGCTTACGCCGCCCACGTCTATCTCTCCCCGACGCATGGCGAGAATGCCGATATTCTGGGTGCGACCGTCGGCGTCATGTTCATCTACGCCGTGGCGCTCGCCGACAAGACGCTGAACATCAACATGATGTCGCGCCTTGCCCAGCAGGTCATCATCGTGCTGATCCCGCCGCTGGCGCTGATCTTCCTCGTGCTCGGCACGATCTTCCTCGGCATCGCGACGCCGACGGAAGGTGGCGCCATGGGCGCAGTCGGCGCGCTCATCATGGCCGCCGCCAAGGGCCGCCTGACGATGGACGTCATCCGCTCCGCGCTGACGGCCACCACGCGCCTGTCGGCCTTCGTGCTGTTCATTCTCATCGGCGCCCGTGTCTTCTCGCTCACCTTCTACGGCGTGAACGGGCATCTCTGGGTCGAGCACCTGCTGGTCTCGCTGCCGGGCGGCGAGACGGGCTTCCTGATCGCGGTGAACGTGCTGGTCTTCTTCCTGGCGTTCTTCCTCGATTTCTTCGAGCTCGCCTTCATCATCGTGCCGCTGCTCGCGCCCGCCGCCGACAAGCTCGGCATCGATCTCATCTGGTTCGGTGTGCTGCTCGGCATCAACATGCAGACGAGCTTCATGCACCCGCCCTTCGGCTTCGCGCTGTTCTACCTGCGCTCGGTCGCCGCCAAGGTGCCCTATCTCGACAAGCTCACGGGCAAGCGGATGGAGCCGGTGACCACGGGGCAGATCTATTGGGGGGCCGTGCCCTTCGTCTGCATCCAGATTGTCATGGTGGGCTTGACCATCCTCTTCCCCAGCATGGTCATGCACTACAAGGGCGAAGGCAGCGGCGTCGATCCGGCGACCATCAAGATCGAGGTCCCCGGCTTCGGCACCAATGGCGGTGGTCTGACGCTGCCCGACAACGGAGGCGGCCTTGGCCTGCCGGGCGGCCTCCAGCTGCCCGCCGGCAACCCGCTGGACGGCGGCACCGAGAAGAAGCCGACCGAGGGTGGCGAGCAGGGCACGGAGCAGAAACCGGCCACCGACCTGTCCAGCCCGCCGTCCTTCAACTGACCGGCACGGATCGCTGAGACGTCTTGAAGATCCAGGAGAACCGCCTGTAACCTCGTTGCAGGCGGTTTTTCATATCGCCGGGAGGCCTGCCAATGCGTTTTGTGAACCCCATTCCCTTCGTCCGCGATATCGCCCGCTCTCGGGCGTTCTACGAGACGCGGCTCGGTCTCAAGGTCTTGGAGGATTTCGGTACATTCGTACTTTTCGAGACGGGATTTGCGATCCACGAGGGGGCCGCGCTTGAAAGGACGATCTGGGGAGATGCTGCGGCGACGCAGCAGGCTTATGGGCGCGGGAACGTGCTGTTTTATTTCGAGGACCAAGATATCGACGCCGCCTTCACACGCATCGCGCCGCATGTGGACCTGATCCACCCCGTCGAACGGCAGGCCTGGGGGCAGCGTGTGTTCCGGTTCTACGATCCCGACGGGCATGCCGTGGAAATCGGCGAGCCGCAGATCATGGGAGAAGATGAATGATCAGACGGGCCGATCCGGGCGATGAAGCGCAGATCCGTGACTGCGCCGAGCAGGCCTATGCCCGCTATGTCGCCGTCATCGGCAGGAAACCGGCACCGATGGTTGCAGATTTCAAGGCACAGATCGAGGCTGGTCAGGTCTACGTCTCCGCCGAAGGCGATGCGTTCCAGGGCTTTATAGTCTTCTTCCCCAAGGGCGATCATATCCTGCTGGAAAATGTCGCTGTTCTGCCATCGGCCGCGGGGCGAGGGGTTGGGAAGTCGCTGGTCGGTTTCTGTGAGGAGCAGGCACGACGCGGCGGCTTCAAGACGGTGCATCTCTACACAAACGAGAAGATGACCGAAAACCTCTCGATCTATCCCCGGCTTGGTTATGTCGAGGTGGCGCGACGGCATGAGGACGGTTTCGACCGCGTGTTCTTCGAAAAGCGTCTATCCGGCCCGGCAGTCTGACAATCGGACAAAAGAAAACCCCGGAACATCGCTGCTCCGGGGTCTGCGTTTTCGCTGGTGACAGCCGCTTACAGCTTGTTGCTACGCTGTTGGATCATCATGAACGTATCGTAGTTGTATTCGGCGATCTGGGCGTTGAGGTAGAACTCGCCGCGGAAGGCCTTGATGGAGTCCCAGATCTTTTTGAAGGTCGGGTTGGAGGCTTCCATCTCGGCATAGACCTCGTTTGCGGCGTCGAAGCAGGCCGAGAGGATTTCCTGGCTGAACGGGCTGAGCTTGGCGCCGGCGGCGACAAGGCGCTTGATCGCCGACGGATTCAGATAGTCGTATTTCTGCAGCATATTGGCGTCGGTCGCCTGACAGGCGGTGCGCAGCAGCGACTGATAGGCCTTCGGCAGGCCGTCGAAGGCCGCCTTGTTGAACATGGCATGCACCGTCGGGCCACCTTCCCACCAGCCCGGATAGTAGTAGTAGGGTGCGACCTTGTAGAAGCCGAGCTTCTCGTCGTCATAGGGGCCGACCCATTCGGCGGCATCGATCGTGCCCTTTTCCAGCGAGGGATAGATATCGCCGCCAGCGATCTGCTGCGGTACCACGCCGAGCTTTTCCACGACCTTGCCGGCAAAGCCGCCGATGCGCATCTTCAGGCCCTGCATGTCGGCGACGGTCTTGATTTCCTTGCGGAACCAGCCGCCCATCTGCACGCCCGTATTGCCGCCGGGGAAGCCGACGAGGCCCTGGGTCGCCAGGAACTCGTTGAACATGTCGATGCCACCGCCATGGTACTGCCAGGCGTTCATGCCGCGCGCATTGAGCGCGAAGGGCACGGCCGCACCGAGCGCCCAGACCGGGTCCTTGCCCCAGTAGTAGTAGGAAACGGTATGGGCGGCTTCCACGGTGCCGGCAGCGGCGGCATCGGCCGCCTGCAGGCCGGGCACGATCTCGCCGGCCGCGAAGACCTGGATCTGGAAGTTGCCGTCCGTCGCTTCAGAGACGTATTTCGACAGGACCTCGGCGCCGCCATAGATGGTATCGAGCGACTTCGGGAAAGACGAGGCGAGACGCCAGTTGATCTTCGGATTGCTCTGCGCGATTGCCGGCGATGCCAGAACGGTGGCGGCCGCACCGCCCACGCCCGCGACACCGGCCTTCTTGATGAATGAACGACGATCCATAGTTTCCTCCCAATGGCGGGCGGATGTTTTCATCCACCCTCGTGTCATCAAAGCGGAGCTAACCATGTCGGGGAGGGGGTTTCAAGCCAAGGGGACAAAGAACGCCAAACGGGCCCGCTACGACTTTCGTCGTAGACGGAGCATCCGGCTATCTGCCTGTTTTTTGAGCGTTTCTTGAAAAGGCGAGGCCCGACTCAGCCGGCCATCGCCTCCTCATATTCCGCCGAAAGCTCCAGCCACTGCTCTTCGGCGTCGTTGAGTTTGTCGACAGCCATGGAGCGCAGTTTTGCCTTCTCCGCGGCCTTGGCCGGGCTCTTTTCATAAAGCGTGGGGTCTGCAAGCTCCGCATCAAGAAGCTGAATCTGCTTCTGCAGTTTTGCCGTCAGCGATTCGATTTCATTGATCTTTTTCTTGAGCGGCGCGAACTGGGCGCGACGGTCGGCATTGGCCTTGCGCTGGTCGGCCTTGTTGGCGGTATCGCCGGCGGAAGCCACCTTCTCCTTGTCGTCCTTCTTGGGCGACTGGACGATGAGGCTGCGATATTCCTCCATGTCGCCGTCGAAGGTTTTGACTGTGCCGTTGTTGACCAGCCACAGCCGGTCGACAGTCGCCTCGATAAGATGGCGGTCGTGCGAGATCAGGATGACGGCGCCTTCATAATCGTTCAGCGCCTCGATCAATGCACGACGGCTGTCGATGTCGAGATGGTTCGTCGGTTCGTCGAGAATCAGCAGGTTCGGCGCGTCGAAGGCGGCAAGGCCCATCAGCAGGCGCGCTTTCTCGCCGCCGGAAAGGTCCTTGGCGGGCGTCGCCATCTTTTCCGTGGCAAGGCCCATCTGCGCCACGCGAGCGCGCACTTTGGCTTCCGGTGCCTCGGGCATCAGTCGGCGCACGTGCTCCACAGCCGACTGTTCGGGCATGAGATCGTCCAGCTGATGCTGCGCGAAGAAGCCGATCTTCAGGCCCGGTGCGCGCTTCACCGCACCCGCCTCCGCCTCCAGCCGGCCGGAGATGAATTTCGCGAAGGTTGACTTGCCGTTGCCGTTCGAGCCGAGCAGCGCGATGCGGTCGTCATTGTCGATGCGCAGGTTGATCTGCTTGAGGATCGGCTTGCCCGGCGTATAGCCCACAGCGCCGCCTTCGATGGCGATGATCGGCGAGGCCGGCTGCTTTTCCGGCTCGGGGAAGGTGATCGGCTGGACATGCGTCTCGATGACGGCGGCCACCGTGCCCATGCGCTCGAGCGCCTTGACGCGGCTCTGCGCCTGCTTGGCCTTGGTGGCCTTGGCCTTGAAGCGATCGATGAAGCTTTGCAGATGTTTGCGCGCGGCGTCGTTCTTGGCCTTGGCCTTCATCTGCAATTCGTCGTTCTCGGCCTTCTGGCGCTCGAACTGGTCGTAGGAGCCGCGATAGAAGGTCAGCTTCTGCTGGTCGAGATGCACGATGGCGTTGACGGCGGTGTTCAGCAGGTCGCGGTCGTGGCTGATGATGATGACGGTGTGTGGATAGCGCCGCACATAGTCTTCCAGCCACAGCGTGCCTTCGAGGTCGAGATAGTTGGTCGGTTCGTCGAGCAGAAGCAGGTCCGGCTCGGAAAACAGCACGGCCGCCAGCGCCACGCGCATGCGCCAGCCGCCGGAAAAGCTCTTTGCCGGGCGCTGCTGGGCCTCGTGGTCGAAGCCGAGGCCGGCCAGAATGCTGGCCGCGCGCGATTCCGCCGAATGCGCGCCGATATCCGTAAGCCGCGTCTGGATTTCCGCGATACGGTGGGGATCCGTTGCTGTCTCCGCTTCCTTGAGGAGGCTCGCGCGCTCCTTGTCGGCAGCCAGAACGATCTCGATCAGCGATTCATCCGTGCCCGGCGCTTCCTGCGCCACCTGCCCGATGCGCGCATTCTTCGGCATGGTGACGGTGCCGGCCTCTGACGCAAGCTGACCGGTAATGACGCGAAACAGCGTCGACTTGCCGGTGCCGTTGCGCCCGACGAGACCTACCTTCACGCCGCTCGGCAGCGAAAGGGACGCGTTATCGATGAGGAGACGCCCGGCAATGCGGGCGGTGAGGCCGGAAATCGTGATCATGCCGGCTCTATAGAGCAATTCCCGCGAAAGTGCGAAGCGGTTTTGTACCCGGAATGCGCCAGGAGCGATCCTTGCAGGGATGCTTGCCGTAGTTTACTGAAGCCTACCGAAACCGGATGTCCTCATGCCCTCCCGCCTCACAAATCGTTTTGAGGGATATACAAGGCTACAGCCAGAGAAGTTCGAGCGACACGCTGCTCTTCTGGAGCTTATTCAATCGCTCGGAATAGTTGGATCCGTTTTCTATGTCCTAAGCGAAATACCCGAGCAGGGCGAAGACCTACTCACATTGCTGTGCGACGACCAACTTGTTATTTCGTTCGAGTTGCCTCGTCAAAAGATCCAGCTTTCTGCCGTAGACATTGTTAAAGTTCCCGTTGCGGAATATCGCGCCAAGATCGGTCAAGGAAAGCACCGCATACGTCTAGATGAGACGTTAAAGAACGCGCGAATTCTGTTGTGCGGGTAAGGAGTAATATCTGCTTTGGGCTAATGGCGTAGATATAAGTTTTCTATCTTTCAGCCCGTCGCACCCGCCCGATACCCACGCCCAACCCGCTCGGCCACCTCGGCGGAGTAGATGCGAAGCGCGATGCCGGTGTCGGCGGCGTAGGTGAGGGCCTGGTCTGCCTGGTCGTAGAGCATGGCGGGCGCGTCGGCCGAATCGGTCATCGATACGCCGGCGGTCAGCGTCAGGAAGCCGGCGGGAAGCTCGCGGTCCAGGAAGGGGAAGGGTTTTTCGGCGACATGGCCGGCGATGCGGCGCGCGATGGTCACGGCAATCTCGCGGCTGACATCGGGCAGAAGCAGGCAGAACAGGTCCGGCCCGGTGCGCGCGACGAAATCGTTCTTCTTGACCGAGCGGCGGAAGATGGAGGCAAGTCGCTTCAGCGTCTTTTCCGCAGCCCCCGCCGGATGCGTTTCGGCGAATTCTTTCAGCTGTTCGACGCGGAAGAGCAGGAGGGCGGCCGTACCGTCCTCGGCTTCCGTCTGGAAAAAGGTCTTCAAACGGCCAAGCAGCGCAGCATGGTTTGCAAGCCCCGTCACCGGATCGTGCGTCAGCGCCTCGCGGCTGAAGGCAAGGCCTGAGCGCAGCCCGTCGAGATGCGCCTGGAGATCGCCGATCCGTTCGGCGGAGCTGCGATCGTGGCCCAGAAGGTCGCGCACGATGGATAGCAGGCGTACCGTATCGCTGGCGAAATCCGAAATGCCGAGCACCGGATCCTTGCGCATGCGGAGGGAAATTTCTTCCAGTTCCTGCATGGAGGCGGCGCGGTGGCGGCGGTTGGCCTCGGACGTCTCGGCGATTTCTGTGAGCAGACGCACGGCCTCCCCCGCGGCCTGACCGGCGGCCAGCACATTGTGGCTGGGAAGAGAATGGCGCAGTGCGATCGCATCGAGCGCCGCCTGCTCCGGCGCCTTGCCAAGCGCGGCGATCTCGCGCGCCACGCCGGCATTGCCATTCAAGGCTTCGAAAATCAACTCGTAGTTCCGTGGTAGCCCGGCAATACCGAGATTGGCCATGACATGGGCGATACGCGCCATGATCGGCGGAACGGTGGACACGGTGTCCTTCGGGGCAGGGGCGGCCTTGCTGCTCATGATACGCCATCAGATGGGGCGCAGCGGAATTCGTCTGCGCTCAAGGAAAGATCAGTTGGCGTAACTATCGGATTGTGCGGTTAATTTTGCGTTTGCTGAAGGAGAATTCGCGCCGAATTGACAATGCGCAGTTGCGTCGGCTTCCAAGGGCGGCGGGTCTGCCACCCTTGGAAGCCGCCGATGTCAGGCGAGGCGTCGTGTCAGTGCGAAGGAGCGCATGAGCTGGCTGATGGCGGAGGGCCGCTGCCGGGTTGCGGCAGCGCGGTTCGCCCGGGCCTGTTGCTGCAGGTCGCGCATGGCGGCGGCATAGCCTTCTGCGCGCGCCTGCTCCAGAGCCACCGCGAAGGTCTTTTCGATCACCGGATAGCATTCTTCCGGCAGATAGGCGTTCGGGGCATCGGTGCCGTAGACGCGCGCCATCTTGCACAGCGTGCTGCCGAGCAGGGCAGCCCATTCCTCGTTGCTTCTTGCCATCTTTCATCCCTCTCTCAGGTGAGGCCCGCCGTTCGGCATCGCCTCCAATGACAGCGACTATTTCACCGTCCGTTGCCACTGACTGTCACCTGGGTGACAGCCCTGGACAATCCTCCAAGCCGACGCCATCAGGTCCAATAGCGTAGGACTGTTTCACGACTATTGCAGGAAAAAGACAGTCTGCTCAACTTGCATTGTGCAAAAAGGCAGATCCTTCCGTGCGCACGAAGTAGATCAGGTCCAGCGTCAGGCTCGGCCCGCCCAGCGCCGTCAACAGTCCGTGGCACTGGCCGCGATGGTGGGTCTGGTGGTTGAAAACGTGGCTGAGGGCGGGGCCAAGCGGGTGGGTGACGGGCGTCGGGTTCGTTACGGGTGTGTAGGTGAAGTCGCTTGCGATCTGCGCCTCGCTGAGCGAATCGATATAGACGACGAGGCGCGCATCTTCCGCCTTCCGGGCGGCCCAGAGACCGGCAAAATCCTCGTGGAGGATCGTGTCGAGGCTGGTCGGGGCTTCGCCCGTGCCGGTGAAGCGCTTCAGCCAGATGCGGTCGGCGCACAGCAGATGGTTCAACGTGCGGTACAGCGAGCCGAAGAAGGCGCCGAGGTCCTTGCGGTAGGCGTCGTCGTCGAGCTTGCCGACGGCCTCGTAGAGAGTGCGGTTGGCCCAGGCATTGTAGGCGGCGAACATGCGGTAGTGATCGAGCATCGGCGTCTCCGTGATTTGGCCTGGACTATAGCGGTAGCACGCATCGGCGGCGTTGATGCCATCCATGAAATTATCTGATTTGCTCCGCCGGCCGGCCTGCGCTCCAATGCCGCCGAACCGGAACGAGGATCTCATGACCCGATTGCTCTATGCGCTCGCCGGCGCCGACAAGGACCGCCAGTTTTCACCCCATGTCTGGAAGACCGTGATGTCGCTCGCCCACAAGGGCCTCGACCATGACACGGTGCCGGTGGGCTTCACCGAAATCCCGGGCATCGAGAATGGCGGCACGGCAACGGTACCGCTGCTGCGGGACGGCGACAGGCTGGTCGGCGACAGTTTCGCCATCGCGCTCTATCTCGACGAGGCCTATCCCGACCGTCCCTCGTTGTTCGGCGGCGCGGGCGGCCAGGCGATGGCGCGGTTCATCGAGAACTGGTCGCAGTCCACCTTGCACATGGCGATCACCCGCATCGCCATTCTCGACATCCACAACCTGCTCGGTGAGGCCGATCGGGCCTATTTCCGCCGCAGTCGCGAGGAGCGTCTCGGCGCCTCGCTCGAGGATATCGCGGCGGCCGGCAAGGCTGAGGTCGAGGATTTCGCAAGGAAGCTGCAACCGTTGCGCAACATGCTGAAGGTGCAGCCCTTCATCGGTGGCGAAGGCCCGCTCTTCCCGGACTATATCGTCTTCGGCGCGCTGCAATGGCTGCGCACGACGGCCGGTACGAAAGTGCTCGAGGAAGACGATCCGGTGGCGCTGTGGTTTGCCCGCTGCCTCGACCTGCACGGTGGCGTCGGCCGGCGTGTGGCAGCGGCGTGAAAGTTTGATGTCGATTGCGCCAAAAGCCGCGCCCCCCTTGTTTTGCGGGGCGTTGGCGGCTATTGAACCGCCACTTTCACCGGAAAACCAAAGGGAAACGGGAAAATGGCGATTGAACGCACCTTTTCGATGATCAAGCCGGACGCGACGAAGCGCAACCTGACCGGCGCCATCACCAAGATGCTGGAAGATGCAGGCCTGCGCGTCGTTGCTTCCAAGCGCGTCTGGATGAGCAAGCGCGAAGCCGAAGGCTTCTACGCCGTTCACAAGGAACGCCCCTTCTTCGGCGAACTCGTTGAAGGCATGACCTCCGGCCCGACGATCGTTCAGGTTCTCGAAGGCGAGAACGCGATCCTCAAGAACCGCGAAATCATGGGCGCCACCAATCCGGCCAACGCCGACGAAGGCACGATCCGCAAGACGCACGCCCTGTCGATCGGCGAAAACTCGGTTCACGGCTCCGACGCCCCGGAAACCGCTGCCCAGGAAATCAAGTACTGGTTCTCCGACACCGAGATCGTCGGCTGAATCAATCTGTCCGGCTGAGGCCGTACAGCTTTGATAGGATCGAGAAACCGGAGCCGTAAGGCTCCGGTTTCTTCATTTTGCGGGGTCGAAACGGAAGATCGGCTGGCCTGACAGCATCAGCGCTTCGGCGGGGTGATGCGTGTAGCTGGCGCAGGTCCGGTCGAGACGTATCGCGAAATCCGTCGCCAGTACCATCTTCATTTCCGGTGGCTCGACCGTCAGAACGAAATCAGCGAGGCGGGCCGGATCACCGGCCGCAAAAAGCAGCTCCGCCAGGATAGGACCTTTGGTCTCGTCCTTCGCGAAAGCTGATAGAGGCGAGGATTTGAGCGCTCCGGCAAGCTCCGTCCACAGCGGCCATTTGGCTTGGAATTTAGCGCTGATATCCTCTGGCATCGCGGGCAGATCAGCGGTCTTGCCAGTGAGATAGGGCGTGAGCGCATCGACTGCGATCAGCCGGTCGATTACATCGCGGACTGAAACGTCGCCGACGGCGCGCATATGGACGTCGATACTAGCGAGCGTGCTGTCGACCATGGTCGGGTCGGCCTCGTTTTCCCGCAGCACCCTGTAGGCCGTTAGCCACGCCGTATTGATGAGACCAGCGGGTTTGACGCGCCCCGCGGCAATTTCGGCCATCAGGGCCTGTGCGGCCTTTTCCGCCGGCGGAATGCTACCCGTCTGGTTCACATAGGTCATCAGGAAATCGCGCTCTGGCTCCTGTGCCGCCGCAACGGTTACCGTGTGAAGGCTCTTCTGCTGGGCCTGCATCTCAGCATCCGGCAGGGGGATGCGCGGCAGGGCCGGTCTGCCGACGAGAGCCGGCGCCCAACTCCACATGCGTGTCAGGTCCGGGATCATGGACTGATCGGCAAAGCCGGCGACGAAGACGGGCCAGGCATTTGCATCGCGCTGGCTGGCGGCGAGGCCGGCCTGGATGAAAAACAGCTTGTGGCGGCCCGCTGATGCGGCGAGTTTGACCTTCTCCGTGTCCGGCCAGTCGACGACGGCGGGCACGATGCTGCCGAGGAGGGATGTCTGCCGAGCGGGCGGCAGGCTCGCAATCGCGGCAAACAGTTTCTCGCCATCGCCGGCCTGCAGGATCGCCCTCAGGGTGGAGATCAGCCCGTTGAGCTGCACCGGATCGCTCAGCTTGAGCGCATCGTAACCGCCCCGTGTCGCATCGATGGCGCCAGCGAGATCGATCGCCTCCCGCACACCGGAATCGCGCAGCCTGTGGGCAAGCTCGGCGGCGTCTTGCATGGATAGCTTGCCGTAGCGGATCTTCAGATAGGCGGCCTCCGCGCCGAAGCCGCGGGCCTTGAGCCGGGGCAGTTTGTCTCGGTCCGTCAGGACCGTATCAGAAAAGGCGAGGATGGCGTTCTGCGCGGAGCAGGCGGCCGGTTCTTCGGCTCGGGCCGCCACGGAAAGCATCGAGAGCCCAAGCGCCAAGGCAGGCAGAAATCGCATGCGAACATCCTCCCGAAGATCGTTTCAGGCGAAACGCATAAGAGGATGCGAATATTCGCTCAGGCGGCGCACTTCGCCGTTTCGAAATGCGTCGGCGTCTTGCCGTCTTTGAAAACCTCGGGGTTCTTCTCGTAGGCCGGGCCGACGACAAGCGCCTTTTCGGGCAGGATGCTCTGGTCGATATTGGACGTCACCTGGGTTTCCAGTGCCTGCAACGTGTCGCCATTGGGGCCGAGTACTGAAATCGCGACCTTGTAGGGTTGGTTCTTCTTCACGCAGGTCACATCAGGGCTTTCCAGCACCACGCGTGGCAGGTTGGGGAAGATCTTGCGCTCCATCGTCAGCGGCGCCCCGCCGGCCGGGTTCTCGAATTCAGCCTTCACGATGGAGCCCTCGGGCAGCGGCTCCGTCTGTTCCAGCGTTACCATGTAGGTCGCGTAGGCGAGGCGGTAGTTGAAGACGAACATCTTGCCGGTCAGCTTCAGCGGGTCGGGGCCGGTCTCGCGCTGGCAGGCGGCGAGCAGCAAGAGAAGCGGCAGGGCGATGAAAAAGGTTCTCTTCATGGCTGGGCCTCCTTGCGATTGCGGCGATAGTGGCGGCTGGCCTTCACGCGGTTGCCACAAACGGCCATGTCGCACCATGCGCGTGAGCGGTTGCGGCTGCGGTCGAGAAACAGCCAGTTGCAATTCGGGCAGATTTTCAGCCGCTCCGGCTCCGGCCGTGACAGCAGCATCAGCGCGGACCGGGCAGTGGCGGTGTCGAGGGCCTGCGGCCGCTCGCCCGATATTCTGAATGTTGCCGAGATGGAATCGAGCAGATCGGCCAGCAGCGCCGGCTTGCCGGTGCCAAGCACCTCGGCGCGAAAATGCCGGTCGATTGCTTCACGCAGCCGCACCAGCCCGGCGCGGGCCTGTTTCTCTACCGGATCCAGCGCACCGAAAATGGTTCGTTCCCCGCAATGCCGGTTCGCACCGGCGGGAAAGGCGTCCATCGTGGCGGCATCGGCAAAGCGGTCGATGCGGCGGGCGGGGTCGCCGCGCAGCACGACGGAGTTCGCGACATCGAGCGCGAGCACGCCACCCGAAAAACGATGCGGGGTCCAGGAAAAGGTCATGGCACATTCTAACTGGTAAAATGAATTTTGCCAGTTATATTTGGGCGGTAAACCTGGAGCCGCCATGGCCTATTTCCTCCAGCAGATTGCCAATGCCGTGCCCGTCGCCGCGCTCTATGCGACGCTCGCATTCGGCTATTCCATCGCCTTCGCGGTGACGCGCCGGGCGGATATCGGCTATGGAGCGCTCTTTGCCTTTTCGGCGCAGATGTTCGTGCTGTTTTCCGGTTATGGCTGGAGCCATCTCTGGCTTGTGCTGCCCGCAGCGCTGGGCTTCGGGGCGGTCATGGCGCTGCTCTACGGCGTCGGCGCGGGACTGGTGATGGGGCGCCATGTCATGCGCCCGCTCGCCTTCTCCTCCGACAATACGGTGGTGGTCGCCGCCCTCGGCGTCGTCCTCGTGCTGATGGAAACGGCGCGGCTGGCCTCCGATACGCGCAGCCTCTGGCTGCCGCCCTTCCTCAATGCGCGCATCGTCTTCTGGGACGACCCGGCCTTTCCCGTCGTGCTGACGGTCATCCAGCTTGCCAACACCGCCGCCATGCTCGCCATTGTCGCCGTTGGCTATTGGCTTCTCTCGCGCTCTGCCTGGGGGCGGCGATGGCGGGCGGTGTCGGAGGACCGGCAGGCGGCGGAACTCTGCGGCGTCGACGCCGCGGGCGTCTATCTCTCGGCCTATGCCGTGGCCGCGCTCATCGCCAGCCTCACCGGCATCCTTGCCGTCTCCTATTACGGCAACATGGATTTCGGCGCGGGGCTGGTCTTCGGCGTGAAGGTGCTGTTCATCGCCGCTATCGGCGGGGCGGGGGCGCCGCTTCTTTCCGCTCTCGGCGGCGCAGCCATGGGCCTCGCCGAGACGCTCTGGAGTGCCTATGGCGATTTCCTGTGGCGGGATTTCGTGATCTTTTCCGCGCTGGTGCTGCTTCTGGTGATTTTCCGCCGCAAGAAACCGGTGCCCTAGGCCCACTTCTCCCGCGCCCGGTCGTCGCTTTCCTTGGCATCGACCCAACCACCGTCACGGCCGTCGGCGAAGTGCTCCTTCTTCCAGAAGGGCGCAGAGGTCTTCAGGTAATCCATAACGAAGGAGGCGCCGTCGAAGGCGGCGTGGCGGTGGGGCGCGGCGGCGACCACGAGCACGATATTGGCGCCCGGCGCGATCTTTCCGACGCGGTGGATGGCGGTGACGCCGAGCAATGAGAAGCGCTCGATGGCGATCCGGCAGATGCGGCCGATCTCGGCCTCCGCCATGCCGGGATAGTGTTCCAACTCCAGGGCGGAAAGCTCGCCGCCTTCATCGCGGCAGAGGCCGACGAAGCTGACAACGGCGCCGGCGTCCGCCCGGCCCTCGGTGAGACGGGCAGCCTCGGCCGCGGCGTCGAAATCATCCGCCTGGACGCGCACGGTCACCGGAGCCGAGACGCCGCCGGCCACGGTTCAGCCCCCCGTCATCGGCGGGAAGAGGGCGATCTCGCGGGCACCGGTGATCTGTTCGTCATGCTCGACATGCTCCTGGTTGATCGCGATGCGGATCACCTTCTCATGCTCGAGTGCATGGGCATATTCATCGCCGAGCGACTTCAGGTGGCGCAGCAGGTCGGTGCCGGTTTTGACATCGGCGGGAAGATCGATGTCCTCTTCGCCCTTGCCGATCCGTTCGCGCACCCAGGCGAAATAGACGAGCTTCGTCATCTCACTCGTCCACGATGTGCTTCAAGCCAGCGCGGAAATAGTCGTAGCCGGTATACATGGTGATGAGGGCGGCGGCCCAGAGCAGGGTGATGCCGATCTCGGTCGTGTAGGGCAGCACCTTCTCGCCGGCCGGGCCGGCCAGCAGGAAGCCGATGGCGAACATCTGGATCGTCGTCTTCCACTTGGCGATGCGCGTCACGGGCACGCTGACCTTGAGGTCGGCGAGATATTCGCGCAGGCCCGAGACGAGGATTTCGCGGCAGAGAATGATGATGGCCGCCCAGATCGTCCAGCCGGCAATGGTACCGTCGGCGGCCATCAGCAGCAGCACGGAGGCGACCAGCAGCTTGTCGGCGATCGGGTCGAGCATACGGCCGATATTCGACGTCTGGTTCCAGATACGGGCGAGATAGCCGTCGAGATAATCGGTGATCGAGGCGGCGGCAAACAGCCAGAAGGCCGTCCAGCGCGCGAAGTCAGACGATTCAAGCCGCCCTTCCACGAAAAAGCAGAGCACGATCAGCGGAACGGCCACGATGCGGGCGTAGGTGAGCAGGTTCGGGATATTGTATGCGCGGGAAGCCATGGAATCTTAAATCTCGATCATTTGCGGCTAGATGAGGTCTTTCTGACAGCGCCGTCAACCTTTGTTTCCGGCAATTCTTGGCGATTTTACGGTGCCCGCCGCGCTATCCCGCCGCATCGTCATGAAAATGGTTGTAAACGATGCGCGCGACGCTCTCGGAAATGCCCGCGACGGCCATGAGGTCGACCATGGCGGCGCGCGAGACGGCCTTGGCGGTGCCGAAGTGCTGGAGCAGGGCGCGCTTGCGTGTCGGGCCGATGCCACCGATCTCGTCGAGCGGGTTCTTGACCATCTCCTTCTTGCGGCGTGCACGGTGCGAGCCGATCGCGAAGCGGTGCGCTTCGTCGCGCAGGCGCTGCACGAAATAGAGCACGGGGTCGCGCGGCGGCAGCGAGAAGTCGGGAATGCCGCGCATGAAGAAGCGCTCGCGGCCGGCCTCGCGGTCGGCGCCCTTGGCGACGCCGATGGCGACGACCTGGTCGGTGATGCCAAGCTCCTCAAGGATGGCCCTGACCGCCGTCATCTGGCCCTGGCCGCCGTCGATAAGGATGACGTCGGGCCAGGCCGGGAAGGGCTGGTCGGCGGCGTCGGTGCACTGGTCGGCCGTACGGTCCGGCAGGCCCTCTTCCTTCATCAGGCGGGAGAAGCGCCGGGTCATCACTTCCTTCATCATGCCGAAGTCGTCGCCGGGCGTGATGCCCGTCGATTTGATGTTGAACTTGCGGTACTGGCTCTTCACGAAACCTTCCGGCCCCGCCACCACCATTCCGCCCACGGCATTGGTGCCCATGATGTGCGAGTTGTCGTAGATCTCGATGCGGCGCGGCACGGTTGGCAGCTTGAAGGTCGCGGCAAAGCCCTCCAGCAGGCGCGATTGCGAGGCCGTCTCGGCTAGCTTGCGGCCATGTGCCTCGCGGGCATTGGCCACCACGTGGTCAACGAGGTCCTTCTTCTCGCCGCGCTGTGGCACGGAAATCGTCACCTTGTAGTTCGAGCGCTCGGAGAGCGCCTCCGCCAGAAGGTCGATCTCCTCCACCGTCTCCGATAGCAGAATCTGCCGCGGGCAGGGCTTGTCGTCGTAGAACTGGGCGAGGAAGGCGTTGAGCACCTCCGCGCCCGAAAGCTGCGGATCGGCCTTTGGGAAATAAGCCCGGTTGCCCCAGTTCTGCCCGGTGCGGAAGAAGAACACCTGGATGCAGGAAATGCCGCCCTCGTGGTGGATGGCGAAGACGTCGGCTTCTTCCACACCGGCCGGGTTGATGCCCTGATGGCTCTGGACATGGCTGAGCGCCGCCAATCGATCACGATAGACGGCAGCGCGCTCAAAATCGAGGTCTTCGGCCGCGGCATTCATCGCCTCGGCCATATGAGCCTTCACCTTCTGGCTTTTTCCCGAAAGAAAATCCTTCGCCTCCTGCACAAGTTCGGCATAGTCGGCGTCACGGATCTCGTGGGTGCAGGGGCCGGAACAGCGCTTGATCTGGTAGAGCAGGCAGGGGCGCGTGCGGGTCTCGAAAACGCTGTCGGTGCAGGTGCGCAGGAGGAAGGCGCGCTGTAGCGAGTTGATGGTGCGGCCGACGGCGCCGGCCGAGGCGAAGGGGCCGAAATAATCGCCCTTGCGGCTGCGCGCGCCGCGATGCTTGAAGATCGCCGGTGCGCGGGTGTCGCCGGTCAGCAGGATATAGGGAAATGACTTGTCGTCGCGCAGAAGCACGTTGAAGCGCGGGCGCAGGCGCTTGATCAGGTTGGCTTCTAGCAGCAGCGCCTCGGTTTCCGTGCGCGTCGTCACGAATTCCATGTTCGCCGTCTGGCGCACCATCTGGGTCAGACGGTTGGAATGCACGCGGCCTTGGGCGTAGTTCGATACGCGCTTCTTGAGGCTGCGCGCCTTGCCGACATAGAGCACGTCCCCATCGGCATTGAACATGCGGTAGACGCCGGGACTGTTGGGCAGCCGGTTGACAAAATGCTGGATCAGATCGGCACCGGTGACGCCTTCCGGCACGTCGCCGCCCTCGTTCCAGTCGATGCCGGGTGTCGCCACGGCGGACGCGGCGCTGCCCGTCGCCGGGCTTTCCTGCACCTCGTCGTCTTCGTCCGTCTCGTTTTCGTCGTAGAGGATGCCGCCATCCTCCACCTTCCGGCCATTCATTCCGCTATTCCCCTGACATCGGGTGTTTCCCAGGCGAGATGCTGCCCGCCATCGAGCGCTATCATTTGCCCCGTTATGGACGGCGTGTCGAACAAAAAGCGAACTGTTCGGCCGAATTCCTCGAGATCAGGACCGCGGCGCAGGATCAGGCCCGAGACCTGCGCCTGGAAATCGGCGTCATCCTGCCGCTCGTTTGGCAGGGAGGGGCCAGGGCCGATGGCATTGACGCGCACGCGCGGCGCAAAGCTCTGCGCCATGGTGCGCGTCGCCATCCACAGGGCGGATTTGGAGAGCGTGTAGGAATAATAGCGCGGCGTCGGGTTCCAGACGCGCTGGTCGACGATATTGACGATGGAGCCGGCCGCACCATCAGGCAATTGCCGCACGAAGTCGCGCGCCAGGATCGACGGCGCCTTCACATGCACGGTGAAATGCCGGTCCCACAGCGCATCGTCGAAGGCGGTGACGGTATCGGGCTTGAACAGCGATGCATTGTTGACGAGGAGATCGAGCGGGCCGACGGCTTCAACAGCCTTGCCGACGAGCTTCGCCGTTGCTGCACCGTCGGCGAGATCGCATTGCACCACGCGGGCCGTCTGGCCGCGTGCCCGAAGGGCGGCGGCGAGTGCCTCCGCTTCATCAACGGACGCGTTTGCATGGATGGCGACGGCAAAGCCGTGTGCCGCGAGATCCTCCACGATGGCCTTGCCGATGCGTTTTGCGCCGCCCGTCACGAGGGCCGTTTTCATGGGTTTGTTCAAGAACTGTCCGTCCTGCCGATTCATTTGATTAACCGGCCCAAGATATAGACATCCCTGCGCAGGCTTAAACTCCCCATGACAATTGGTTGCGGAAAAATTAACTGCAAAAGCCACTTCAAAGTAATTTGAAGTATATTTTACCGTTTTCATTGGTTCTTAAAATTATGGTTAATAATTTACCTGGTGCGTAAAAGTCACATCCAAATTGTGCCATGGCTGTGCCACAATGATTTCACATTTTGGCTCTTTCATTTCCTCAATCTTTATTCAATTTCCCCTCAACCGGGCGGGACTGAATTGGAAATGACGACGCCCGACAGCCTCCCAAGAGAGGGCGTCGTTTAGTAAAGGAGAATATCATGCGTACACTCATCGCCACCCTCATCGCTTCCACCGTTTCGATAGTTGCTTTCCAGGCTGCTCACGCAGCTGACGCCATTGACGAAGTTCCGCAGGCTCCGGCCTCGGAATATGTCGAGCCGGTCGCTTCGGGCAACTGGGCCGGCGCTTACGCCGGTGGTACTGCCAGCTGGCAGCGCGGTGACTTCCAGCGCCAGGGCGATGCCAAGGCCAACGGCATGGGCGGCGGCGTCTATGGCGGCTACAACATGCAGAACGGCCAGCTGGTTTACGGCGGCGAAGCCGACCTGAACTACTCGGGCGTCGATTCCAAGCACAACGGCCTGACCGCCAAGCAGGGCATCAACGGCTCGATCCGTGGCCGCGTCGGTGTGGACCTGAACCCGGTTCTCGTCTACGGCACCGCGGGTGTTGCCGCTACCAACACCGAAATGAAGCTGGGCAACGCCAAGGACGAAAACACCTCGGTCGGCTGGACGGCTGGCGCTGGTGTCGAAGCCTTCGTGACCAACAACGTCACGGCACGCGTCGAATACCGCTACAGCGACTACCAGGGCAAGGACTACAACCTCGGCGGCACCAAGGTGAAGTCGGACTTCCAGGACCACGCCGTTCGCGTCGGTCTCGGCGTCAAGTTCTAAGCCTTAAACGGTATTGGAATACGGAAAGGCCGGGCGAGAGCCCGGCCTTTTTGTTTGCCCGTTCGAAAGAGGCGAGAACCGCCTCAATCCTTGAATTTCGCGTAATCGGGGAAAACGGCCTCGAAACGCGACAGGAAGCGCTTCAGCTTCGGCCGGCCGCGTTGCCACTTGCCGGCGAAACGCAACTCGATGTAGCGCAGCATGGCGGCCAGCGCGAAATGGCCGGCATTCGGCTTCTTCGCCAGGCGCGGCATGTTGGCCTCGAGATGATCGAGCGCGCGCTCGACCTTTTCCCACTGCCGGTCGATCCACGGCTGGTGCACCTTCTCCTCCGGCCGCGAGCGGCGCTCGTAGACGATGGCGAGCAGGCAATCGCAGATGCCGTCCGCCGTGGCCTCCAGAATATCGACTTCGGTGCGCTTGGCAGCATTGCGCGGGTAGAGCGAACCGCGGGTCTGGCGGTCGATGTAATTCATGATCACCCGGCTGTCATAGACGGCGAGGCCGTCATCGGTCACGAGGGCGGGGATCTTGCCGAGCGGATTGGCGGCAAGCAGCTCTGCCGGGTCCGCATTGGTGTCGACGGTGACCGATTCTGCCGGCAGGCCGGCATAATGCGCGGCCATGCGCACCTTGGTGGAATAGGGCGAGGTGGTGGAATAGAAGATCTTCATCGGCGGGTCCTGGTTAGCGGATGGATGGCTGCAGAATAGTTTTGGCACGGCAGGCGGCGCGGTCGATTTCGGGGCAGGGGCGGAAGCCGAGATCCGGCGTCATGCAGATGCGGATTTCCTCCAGTTGCCCGCCTGCGCAGGTGACGGCGATACCCTTGCGGTCGAGACCGGGATTGGCGGCAATGAGGGCCTGCTCCACCGCATCGGGCGACGCGCTGATGCCGTCGCGCTGCGGCTCCAGGCTCTTCGGAATGTGGATGCGCTCCCGGGCGGCCCGCACCACCGAAAAATAGTCTTTCTGGCTGAGGCCGGAACAGCTGCCGTGTTTGCGCCACTGGTGGCCGATGAGGCCCATGGACGGAATGATGTCGAGCACGGTGCGGCCGAGGCTGTCAGGCACGCGATCGGATTCGCGCGTGCGGCAGAATTCCGGATAGCCGCGCTCGTTCTGCGGCCACAGGCCGTGCACGATGAAGCCGTAGTCGTTGCCCCGGCGGCACTGCTGCGTCTTGCCCGCGGCATCGTTTTCCGCGCACCAGCTGGGCGACCAGGAAAGCGAGAGCACGTAGAAATCGAAGCCCTTGCCGACGGGCACTTTTGCCTGCGTCTGCGGGACTTTTCGGCTTTCCTCCGCCTTCGGCTTCTCGGCTGGCTTTTCCTCGCCGCAGCCGACAAGCGCCAGCAGGCCGGCGAGGGCCAGCAGGACGGATCGAGTGCGAAGCAAAGGCGTCATTGATGTCTTCCGGTTTGGCGCGCGATTGTTGTCGCCGAACGGCAAAGGTCAAGAGGCCTTCGCTTCGCCCGTGAGCCAGAACGACCGTGCGGAAGCGAAGCGATCCTGCGCCAGCCGCTCCTTCAGGAAGGGCAGGAGCACGTCGAGTTCCTGCTTCAGCGTGTAGGGCGGGTTTACGATGATGAGGCCGGAACCGGTGAGGCCCGTCGTCCCGCGGTCGCTTTTCACCGTGAGTTCCGTGCACAGCATTTTCGGAATGCCGGTCTCTTTCAGCGCCTTGTGGAACTCGGCGATGGGCGCGTTCTTCTTCAGCGGATACCATAGGCAATACATCCCGCCAGGAAAGCGGCGCACGGCTTTTTCGAGCCCGTCCACCAATCGCTCGTACTCGCCCTCGATCTCGAAGGGCGGATCGACCAGCACGATGCCGCGTTTCTCCTTCGGCGGCAGATGCGCGCCGAGCGACAGCCAGCCGTCGAGGTGGGTGACGCGGCTCTGGAAGTCGTTGTCGAACAGCCGGCGCAGCGTCTCGTAATCGTCGGGATGCAGCTCCATCGCCGAGAGTCGATCCTGCGGGCGGAAGAGCATGCGTGCCAGTTTTGGCGAGCCGGGATAATGCTTTAGCCCGCCTTCCGGATTCAGTTCGTGAATGACCCTAAGGTAAGGTTCAAGGATTTCGCCGACAGCCGGCGGTAGGTCTTCGGCCAGCAGCCGCCCGATTCCATCGAGCCACTCACCGGTCTTCTGCGCCTCTTCGCTGGAGAGGTCGTAGAGGCCAATGCCCGCATGCGTGTCGAGCACGCGAAAAGCCTTGTCCTTGCCCTGCATATAGATGACGAGGCGGGCGAGCACGGCGTGCTTCAAGACGTCGGCGAAATTGCCGGCGTGGTAGATGTGGCGATAGTTCATGCGGTCCCCGCGCGATCAAACGCTCTGATGCGACGATGAATTGTTGCGATGGTAGAATGATTTGCCTTTTGGCAGCTAGCGCTCTGCAATATAGAAAAGCCATGAACGTTGCGACCCCCCATCTTGGAAAACCGCGCATCGGCCATTCGGCCTGTCCGCATGACTGTCCCTCCACCTGCGCGCTCGATGTCGAGATCGGCGCGGATGGGCGCATGGGGCGCGTCAAGGGCAGCGCGGACAACAGCTACACGGCCGGCGTGATCTGCGCCAAGGTCGCGCGATATGCCGAGCGGCTCTATCATCCCGACCGCCTGATGAAGCCGATGGTACGCAAGGGCGCCAAGGGCAGCGGCGAATGGGCCGATATCTCCTGGGAGGCAGCCCTCGACGCCATCGCGGAAAGTTTCGTCAAGGCCGAGCAGGCTCACGGCGTCGAGGCCGTCTGGCCCTATTATTATGCCGGCACGATGGGCCTCGTGCAGCGCGATTCCATCGAGCGCCTGCGCCACGCCAAGCGATATTCCGGCTTCTTCGACAGTATCTGCACCAACCCGGCCTGGACCGGTTTCGTCATGGGCGCCGGCACGCTGCGCGGCCCGGATCCGCGCGAGATGGCGAAGTCCGATTGCGTCGTCATCTGGGGCACCAATGCGGTCTCCACCCAGGTCAACGTGATGACCCATGCGGTGAAGGCGCGCAAGGAGCGCGGCGCCAAGATCGTCGTCATCGACATCTACGACAATCCGACGATGAAGCAGGCGGATATCGCGCTAAAGCTGCGGCCGGGCACGGATGCGGCACTCGCCTGCGCCGTCATGCACATCGCCTTCCGCGACGGCTATGCCGACCGCGCTTACATGGAGAAGTTCGCTGACGATCCGGCGGGCCTCGAAGCGCATCTTGCCACCCGAACGCCGGAATGGGCGGCCGCGATCACCGGTCTTACGGTTGCCGAAATCGAAGCCTTCGCCGCCCTGGTCGGGCAGACGAAGAAGAGCTTCTTCCGACTCGGTTACGGCTTCACCCGCAGCCGCAACGGCGCGGTCTCCATGCATGCCGCGCTGTCCATCGCCACCGTGCTCGGCTCCTGGCAGTATGAAGGCGGCGGGGCCTTCCACAGCAATTCCGCCATCTTCCACCTGCGCAAGGCGGAGCTGATGGGCTCGAAATTCATCGACCCCGATATCCGCATGCTGGATCAGTCGCAGATCGGCCGCATCCTGACCGGCGACGCTATCGCCCTGCGCGACCGCGGCCCGGTCACCGCCATGCTGATCCAGAACACCAACCCGGTGAACGTCGCCCCCGAGCAGCGCCTCGTTAAACAGGGCTTTTTGCGCGACGATCTCTTCGTGGCGGTGCACGAGCAGTTCATGACCGATACGGCGAAACTCGCCGATATCGTGCTGCCCGCCACCATGTTTGTCGAGCACGACGATATCTATCGCGGCGGCGGCCACCAGCACATCATTCTCGGCCCGAAACTCGTCGAGCCGCCGACGACGGTGCGCACCAATCTGTTCGTCATCGAGGAACTGGCCAAGCGCCTCGGCGTGTCGGACATGCCGGGCTTTGGTCTGTCGGAGCAGGAACACATCACGAAGATGCTGCCCTATTACGGCATGGATTTTGACGGTCTCAAGGAAGAGAAGTGGATCGATTGCCAGCCCGATTTCGAGGCGGCGCATTTCGCCAAGGGCTTTGGCTTCCCCGACGGAAAATTCCGCTTCCGCCCCGACTGGACGAACACGCCGGCCCCCAACAAGCCGCCGAAGGTGCTCGGCGCCTTCGGTCCGCATGAGAACCTGCCGGCTTTCCCCGATTACGCCGCCGTTATCGAGGAGGTGGACGAAGCGTATCCCTTCCGTCTCGCCACCTCGCCCGCGCGGAGCTTCCTCAATTCCTCCTTCACCGAGACCAAGGGCTCGCGTGAGCGCGAGGGCCGGCCGGAGGTGATGATCCATCCGCAGGATGCGGCGGCGCAGGAAATCGTCGATGGCGATGTCGTGCAACTCGGCAATGTCAGGGGTGATATCCGCCTTCATGCCAAGATCAGCGACAGTGTGAAGCCGGGCGTGCTGATCGCCGAGGGTATCTGGCCGAACTCCGCCCATCTCGACGGAGAAGGCATCAACGTGCTGACCGGCGCCGATCCCGTCGCGCCCTATGGTGGTGCTGCCTTCCACGACAACCGCGTCTGGCTGCGCAAGACGGCCTGATGTTCAGCAAAGGTTTTCCATGACGGCTCCCGCTTCGTCCGCCATCCGCATCGTCGACCAAAAGACGGTGTGGAAGCGTTTCATCCATCTGCAGACGCTAGTGCTTGAGCAGACACGCGCCGATGGCCGGGTCGAATTCCTTGACCGCGAGGTCCATGACCACGGTGCTGCCGCGACTGTGCTGCTGGTCGATCCCGTCAGACAGTCGGTGATCTTCGTGCGCCAGTTCCGTCCCGGCGCATTTTTCGGCGGCCACTTGGATGGATTCCTGCTCGAAACGCCGGCTGGCCTTCTTGACGACGACAGCCCGGAAGACGCCGTCACCCGCGAGGCGATGGAGGAAACCGGCTATGTGGTGCGCGACGTGCGCCACCTCTTCGACATGTATTCCAGTCCCGGCACGCTCACCGAGCGCATCAGCTGCTTCGCCGCCCATATCGACGCGAGCAAGCGTGACGGCAAGGGCGGCGGCGTGGAAGGCGAGGGGGAGGATATCGAGGTCATCGAAATGCCGATCGACGAAGCCTATGGCCTGATCGCCTCCGGCGTCATCGTAGATGCCAAGACGATCACGCTGCTGCAATGGCTGATGCTGAACCGCAGCGAATTCGCTCCGGCGTAAGACTCTCAACCGAGCGAAAGCACGCTCTGCGTGGGATCGGTGCCACCCGGCAGCGTGCCGGCGGCAAAGCCCGCGAGAACCCGGCGATAGAGCGCGTGTTCCTGCACCAGAACCCGCGCCGCAAGGCTGTCGGCCGTGTCCGCATTCAGGATTGGCACGACGGCCTGCGCCAGGATCGGGCCTTCGTCCATGCCGGCATTCACGAGATGCACCGTGCAGCCGGAAACCCGCATGCCGGCGTCGATGGCGCGCTGGTGCGTATGCAGTCCGGGGAAGAGCGGCAGAAGCGAGGGGTGGATGTTCAGGATGCGGCCTTCGTAGGGACGGATGAAATCCGCGCTGAGGAGGCGCATATAGCCCGCGAGGCACAGAAGGTCCGGACGGTAATCCGCAAGCGCGGCGAGAATTGCCGCCTCATGCGCATCCTTGCTGGCGAAATCCTTGCGCAGGAAGGTGCGGGTCGGAATGCCAAGCGCTTGCGCCTTCGCGAGCCCGCCTGCATCGGCTTTGTCGGAGAAGACTGCGACGATTTCGGCTGGAAAATCCGGCGCTTCGGCGGCTTTGGCCAGAGCCAGCATGTTGGAGCCGCCGCCGGAGATGAAGGCGACGACGCGCTTGCGGGCCGGGCTCGTCATAGGGCGAGCGTGCCCTTGTAGATCGTGCCGGCGGCACCCTCGTCACGAGCGACCATGCGGCCGAGGCGGAAGACGCTCTCGCCTTCGCCGGTCAGCACGGCGGCGACCTCGTCGGCCTTGTCGGCCGGTACGACGGCAATCATGCCGACGCCGCAATTGAAGGTGCGCAGCATTTCCTTGGCTTCCACGCCGCCGGTCTTCGCCAGCCACGAGAACACGGCCGGGGCCTTGACGGCATCGAGGTCGATCTCGGCGGCCAGGTGCTTGGGCAGCACGCGCGGAATGTTTTCCGGAAAGCCGCCGCCGGTGATATGCGCCAGGGCCTTGATGGAGCCCGTCTCGCGGATCGCCTTCAGGAGCTGCTTCACATAGATCTTCGTCGGCGTCAGCAGGGCTTCGCCCAGCGTCTTGCCGGCTTCGAACGGGGCCGGTACATCCCAGGCGAGGCCCGAGAGGGTAACGATCTTGCGCACCAGCGAATAGCCGTTGGAATGTACGCCGGAGGAGGCGAGGCCGAGGATGACGTCGCCTTCGGCGATGTCGCCCGCCGGCAGCAGTTGGCCGCGCTCGGCCGCGCCGACGGCAAAGCCCGCGAGATCATAGTCGCCATGCGAATACATGCCGGGCATTTCGGCGGTTTCGCCGCCGATCAGCGCGCAGCCAGCCTGGCGGCAGCCTTCGGCAATGCCCTGCACGATGGCCGCACCCTGATCCGGATCAAGCTTGCCGGTGGCGAAATAGTCGAGGAAGAAGAGCGGCTCGGCGCCCTGCACCACGAGATCGTTGACGCACATGGCGACGAGGTCGATACCGACGGTGTCGTGACGGTCCGCGTCGATGGCGATCTTCAGCTTGGTGCCGACGCCGTCATTTGCCGCGACGAGCACCGGATCCTCGAAGCCGGCGGCCTTCAGATCGAACAGGCCGCCGAAGCCGCCGATCTCGCCGTCTGCACCCGGGCGGCGCGTCGAGCGCACGGCCGGCTTGATCTTCTCGACCATCAGGTTGCCCGCGTCGATATCGACGCCCGCATCGCTATAGGTCAGACCGTTCTTTCCCGACTGGCTCATGCTCTCGTCTCCGGACTTGCGCGCTGTTCGCGCCCGATTGGCATGCTGGGGCGGCAAGTGCAAGACGAATGCCGGGAAGTCAGGGCTTTTTTCACCGATTTACCCGGCACGATGCCCCATTCGCCCGGCGAGCCTTGACCGCAATCCGCCCCGCATCCTATCTCCATTCCGTAGCGGCGACGATAAAAACACGAGGAAGAGCGCGATGGCAGCCCATATCAGCGGCGCGGGATTGAAGCGGCAGGTGATCTTCTGGCTTATCGCCTTCGTCTTCTTCGTGCTTTTCCTGCTGGTGTTTAGCGATATCCTCTTGCCGTTCATCGCGGGCATGGCGCTCGCCTATTTCCTCGATCCGGTCGCCGATCGGCTGGAGCGCATCGGCCTTTCGCGCATGATGTCGACTGTGGTCATCCTCGTGACCTTCGTCATCCTCTTCGCGCTTTCGCTGATGATCGTCATCCCTTTGCTTGCCACGCAGGCCGCCGAATTTCTGGAAAAGCTGCCCGGCTATGTCACCCAGCTTCAGGAGCTGGTGGCCAATTTCAATCCCAATCTGCTCCCGACCTGGATCAGCAGCCAGATGGGCACGATCAAGCAGAGCTTCTCCTCCATCCTTGCAGAAGGGGCAGGTTTCCTCGGCACGGTGTTCAAGCAGCTGTGGAATTCCGGCATGGCGCTGGTCAACATCGTCTCGCTGCTCGTCGTCACACCCGTCGTCGCCTTCTATCTGCTGCTGGACTGGGACCGCATGATCGCCAAGGTCGATAGCTGGGTGCCGCGCGACTATGTCGGCAATGTCCGGCAGATCGCCGCCGAGATGGACGCGGCGATTTCCGGCTTCGTGCGCGGGCAGGGCTCCATCTGCATCATCCTCGGCCTTTATTACGGTATCGGGCTTTCCTTCGCGGGCCTCAATTTCGGCCTGCTGATCGGCCTCTTCGCCGGCCTGATCAGCTTCGTTCCCTATGTCGGCTCGCTGGTCGGCCTGGTGCTTGCCATCGGCGTCGCTGTCGTGCAGTTCTGGCCGGATTACTGGATGGTCGTGCTGATCGCCGCCATCTTCTTCTCCGGCCAGTTCATCGAGGGCAATATCCTCCAGCCGAAACTGGTCGGCTCGCGTGTCGGGCTGCATCCGGTCTGGCTGATGTTCGCGCTCGTCGCCTTCGGCGCGCTGTTCGGCTTCGTCGGGCTGATGATCGCCGTGCCGGCCGCCGCCGCCGTCGGCGTGCTTGTCCGCTTCGGCCTGTCGCGCTACCTTGAAAGCGATCTCTACTACGGCGCGAGCAAACCCGTTCTCCTGGAAGAGAGCACGCCGGACGGCGAATAAGACAGAGTATCCGAGTAAAGCCATGACTTCGCGCAACAAAGCCGAGCAGCTGCCGCTCGCCTTCGGACACGACCCGGCAACAGGCCGCGACGACCTCCTGATCGCCGAGCCCGTCGATGCCGCGGTCGCGATGATCGACGCCTGGCCGCACTGGCCGGCACCCGTCGTCATCATCGCCGGCCCTGTCGGCTCCGGAAAGTCGCACCTCGCCGCGATCTGGCGCGAGAAGGCCGGCGCCGCGCTGATCGAGGCAAAGGCCGGGACGGGCGCGGAGGAAGCGGCCGAACACGGCCCCGTCCTGATCGAGGACGCGGACCGCAATGGCTTCCACGACCGCACACTGTTCCACATCATCAACAATGTGCGCCAGAACGGCCATACGCTGCTCATCACGAGCCGCCTCTGGCCGATGTCCTGGCCCGTCGAACTGCCGGACCTGCGCTCGCGCCTCAAGGCGGCGACCGTGGTGGAGATCGGCGAACCCGACGACGAACTGCTGTCACAAGTCATCGTTAAGCTCTTCGCTGACCGCCAGCTCTTCGTCGAGGACAGGCTGGTTGCCTATATGGTGGCGCGCATGGAGCGCTCGCTGGAAGCGGCGCAGACGCTGGTCGAACGGCTCGACCGTCTCGCGCTCGCCCGCGGCAGCCGCATCACGCGCACGCTGGCGCAGGAGGTTTTGGGCGAGATGGTCGGCGGCGAGGATTGACTGTCACAGTTCTGTCGTCAAACTGGGTTAAGCGCTTCGTAAAAAAGTAGAAATCGTTTCCGTCATTTGTGACGGCAGTCAGGGCGGACTTCTCATGGACACGGGCAACCCGGACCTTTCTCAAGAAAATCCCGCCGAGGGTCATCAGCCGCAAGCGCCCGCGCCCGGCATCGATGTCGAAGCCCTGATGGCGAGCCCGGAACGCTTCATCAACCGTGAATTCTCCTGGCTGCAATTCAATCGCCGCGTTCTCGAAGAAACGCTGAACACCGCTCATCCGCTGCTTGAGCGCGTGCGCTTCCTGTCGATTTCGGCCGCCAACCTCGATGAATTCTTCATGGTGCGCGTCGCCGGCCTCGAAGGCCAGGTGCGCCAGGGCATCGCGATCCGCAGCCCCGACGGCAAGACCTCGGCCGAACAGCTCGACGATATCCTGAAGGAGATCGACAATCTCCAGATGGAGCAGCAGGCCTCGCTGGCCGTACTGCAGCAATATCTCGCCAAGGAAGACATCCTGATCGTACGCCCGACGGCGCTTTCGAGTGACGACAAGGTCTGGCTGCAGCAGGAATTCACCCAGTCGATCTTCCCGGTGCTGACGCCGCTCTCCATCGACCCGGCGCATCCGTTCCCCTTCATCCCGAACCTCGGCTTCTCGATCGGTCTCCAGCTCGACAGCACCATGGGCAAGGAACCGATGACGGCACTCCTGCGCCTGCCGGTCGCGCTCGATCGCTTCATCCGCCTGCCGGATGCCAAGGGCGCGATCCGATATATTACGTTGGAAGATGCCGTCGGCCTGTTCATCGGCAAACTCTTCCCCGGTTATATCGTGCGCGGCTCGGGGACGTTCCGCATCATCCGCGACAGCGATATCGAAGTGGAGGAAGAGGCCGAAGATCTCGTGCGCTTCTTCGAGACGGCGCTGAAGCGCCGCCGCCGCGGCTCGGTGATCCGCATCGAGACCGATTCCGAAATGCCGGACACGCTGCGCCGCTTCGTGGTCGGCGAGCTCGGCGTGCCGGAAAACCGCGTTGCCGTCCTTCCGGGATTGCTCGCGCTCAATACCCTGTCGGAAATCACCAAGGCGCCGCGCAACGATCTCCGGTTCGAGCCCTACAATGCCCGATTTCCCGAACGCGTCCGGGAACACGCCGGCGATTGCTTTGCCGCAATCCGCGAAAAGGACATGGTCGTCCACCACCCCTACGAAAGCTTCGACGTGGTGGTCCAGTTCCTTCTCCAGGCTGCGCGCGATCCTGACGTTCTGGCGATAAAGCAGACGCTCTACCGCACCTCCAACGACAGCCCGATCGTGCGCGCGCTGATCGATGCGGCCGAAGCCGGCAAGTCGGTGACGGCGCTCGTTGAGTTGAAGGCCCGCTTCGACGAAGAGGCCAATATCCGCTGGGCGCGCGACCTGGAGCGCGCCGGCGTGCAGGTCGTCTTCGGCTTCATCGAACTTAAGACCCACGCCAAGATGTCGATGGTGGTGCGGCGCGAGGAGGGCAAGCTGCGGACCTATTGCCACCTCGGCACCGGCAACTACCACCCGATTACCGCGAAGATCTATACGGACCTGTCCTTCTTCACCTGCAACCCGACCATCGCCAACGACATGGCGAATATCTTCAACTTCATCACCGGCTACGGCGAGCCCGAAGCCGGCATGAAGCTCGCCTTCTCGCCCTATACGCTGCGCCCGCGCATCCTTCGGCACATTGATGAGGAGATTGCGCATGCGAAGAACGGCGCGCCGGCGGCGATCTGGATGAAGATGAATTCGCTTGTGGATCCCGAAACGATCGATGCGCTGTACCGCGCCAGCCAAGCCGGCGTGGCCGTCGATCTGGTGGTGCGCGGCATCTGCTGTCTGCGGCCGCAGGTGCCGGGCCTGTCGGACAATATCCGCGTCAAATCCATCGTCGGCCGCTTCCTCGAACATTCCCGCATCTTCTGCTTCGGCAATGGCCACGGGCTTCCCTCCGACAAGGCGCTGGTTTATATAGGCTCGGCGGACATGATGCCGCGAAACCTGGACCGGCGGGTCGAGACACTCGTGCCTCTGATCAACCGGACGGTGCATGAGCAGGTTCTCTCGCAGATCATGTTGGGCAATCTCATCGATAACCAGCAGAGCTACGAGATTCTTGCGGACGGAACGTCCCGGCGCATGGAAGTGCAGCCCGGTGCCGAGCCGTTCAACGCTCAGCACTACTTCATGACCAATCCCAGCCTGTCGGGCCGGGGTGAAGCCCTGAAGTCCTCCGCACCGAAGGCGATCGCGGGCTGGCAAGGCCGCCGGAAGAAATAAACTGGAACCGCATGGTTGAATCTGAAGCGCAGGGGCGTTTGCCTGGAATTGCCCCGGTGTCGGTCGTGGATATCGGTTCCAACTCTATACGCCTCGTGATCTACGAGGGCATGAGCCGTTCCCCCGCCGTCCTGTTCAACGAGAAGGTTATGTGCGGCCTCGGCAAGGGGCTCGCCAAGACCGGCCGCATGGACGAGGCGAGCGTCGACCGCGCGCTGGCCGCCCTGCACCGGTTCAAGGCCCTTTCCTGGCAGGCCCGCACCTCCACCATGTATGCGCTGGCGACCGCCGCCGCGCGCGAGGCGGAGAACGGCCCCGATTTCATCCACCGCGCCGAGATGATTCTCGGCCAGAAGGTGCGCGTGCTGACCGGCGAGGAGGAGGCCTATTTCTCCGCCCTCGGCATCGTCAGCGGCTTTGCCGATACCGACGGCATCGTCGGCGATCTCGGCGGCGGCTCGCTGGAGCTGGTCGATGTCGCCGGCGTGCAGGTCGGCAAGGGCATCACCTTGCCGCTCGGCGGCATCCGCCTGTCCGAAGCCTCGGGCGGCTCGGCCGCACAAGCCCGCATCGTCGCGCGCAAATATCTGCGCAATGCCGATCTCCTGAAGAAGGGCGCCGGCCGCGCCTTCTATGCCGTCGGCGGCACCTGGCGCGCCATCGGTGCGCTGCATATGGAAATGCAGAACTACCCGCTGCACATGATCCAGGGCTACGAACTCGGCTTCTCCGATGCCATGGATTTCCTGACGGACATCGTCACCGCCAAGGACCAGAAAGACTCCGCCTACAGCGCGATTTCCAAGAGCCGCCGCAATCTCCTGCCGTTTGGCGCCGTCGCCATGCAGGAGACGATCGCCATCATGAAGCCCTCGCGGGTGTTCTTCTCCGCCCAGGGCGTGCGTGAAGGCTATCTGTATTCGCTGCTCGCCGATCGGGAGAAGGCGCGCGATCCGTTGCTGGCCGCCGCCAGCGAGCTTGCCATCCTGCGCGCCCGCTCGCCGGAACACGCTCGCGAACTGGCCGCCTGGACTGGCCGCATGATGCCGCTCTTCGGCATTACCGAGACCGACGAGGAGCATCGCTACCGCGAAGCCGCCTGCCTGCTTGCCGATATCAGTTGGCGCGCGCACCCGGATTATCGCGGCCTGCAGGCGCTGAACCTCATCGCGCATGGCACCTTTATCGGCATCACCCATCCCGGCCGCGCCTTTATCGCGCTCGCCAACTATTACCGTTTCGAAGGCCTGAACGACGACGCCGTCAGCAGTTCGCTCGCCGCGATCGCGACACCGCGCCTGCGCGAACTGGCAAAGCTTGTCGGCGGCCTGCTGCGCATCGTCTATCTGTTCTCGGCCTCCATGCCGGGCGTCGTGCCGCATCTGGCGTTCCGCAAATCGGCGAGCCCGGATATCGACCTCGAACTCGTCGTGCCCTCGGACTATTCCGAGCTTGCCGGCGAGCGCCTCGATGGCCGTCTGCAGCAGCTTGCCAAGCTCACCGGCAAGCGGCTTGCCTTCAAATTCCTGTAAGGCCTGCCATGCGTACTGCGTTTCGTTTCCTTTTCGCCGCCAGTCTCTTTCTTTCCGGCCATGCCGCCGCGCAGGACTGGCAGGCAACCGAGCGGGTCGAGCCCTATACGGTGCAAGGGGACACCGGCCTCGAAATCTATCAGTCGATCGGCGAGCGCGGCCCGAAACTCGGCGTTGCCCGCGTCATCGCCCATACCGGCTTCAAGCTGACCTGGACGCGCAAATACGAGCGCCAGGGGGATGCGTGCGTCATCACGGTGAACAAGCCGAAGCTCATCATCACCTACACCTTGCCCAAGCTGAAATCGAAACTCTCCGAGCCGCTGAAAAGCCGCTGGGACACCTTTATCGCGGGCGTCACCGCGCATGAAAAAATCCACGGCGATTTTATCAAGGACATGGTCAAGCAGATCGAGGCGATGAGCGTCGGCATGACGGTCGAGAACGACCCGAACTGCCGGAAGATCCGTCCGCAGCTGCAGGCGCGCCTCGGCGAACTCTCCGACGCCCAGCGCGCTCGCAGCCGTGAATTCGACAAGGTCGAGCTCAGCGATGGCGGCAATGTGCACCAGTTGATTCTGCAGTTGGTCGATCCGAGGTAAGTTGAAGGGAAGGGCGGCACCACCAGATGCCGCCGCGTGCCGATCACTCGGCCTTGAGGAGATCGCCCACTTCCAGAAGCACGAATTCGTTGTCGTCTGCCTTGTCCAGCGCGCGGCCGGCGGAGAAGGGCAGGTTGTTGTCGTTGCCGACGATGATGTGCGTCTCATCCACGCGGTCGACGTTTTCGATCGTCAAGAACGGCATGTCGTAGAAGCCGTCGCCGCCGCCCTGGCGCTTCCTGTTTTCGGGATCGGCTATCTTCAGGAGATCGATATAACCGATCTTGCGCACGGCCCTGCCGACGTTCTCGTCAGTCATGGCGATCTTGTAGATACGCTTGATCCTGGAGGCGGTGGCGAAGCAATCCGGCTTCGGGGCCTTCGGGTCGGCGCAGGCCTTGTCGGCCGTGCCGGCGCCGTTGTCGCGCTCGATCACCAGGGCGGTCGTCTCGTCCAGCATGTTGAAATCGCCGATCGCCTCGCCGCCTTCAGCGAGCGGATAGAGCCAACTGCGGCCCGTCCAAGCCTTGGACGCGACGTCGAGCTCGATGATGCGCAACGCCGGGCGGCCATCCGCCTGCTCGACGCTTTCGCTGTCGACCCAGATCGGGCCTTCCAGCAGGCCGTAGAGTTTCGAGCCGTCCTTCGAAAGCGCAAGGCCCTCATAGCCGCCGGAGCGCTTGAGATTGAAGACCGGCATCTTTTTCGACGGGTCGGCCTGGACGGTGAGCGTCGCATTGTCGGGCGAGGTCACCGGTTTGCCCTCGACCTCCGTGGCGATGACGTCGTTCAGCTTGCCCTGAAGGTCGAACTTCAGGATGTAGGGACCGAATTCCTCGCCGATCCAGAACCCGTCGGCGACCGGCTGGATGGATTCCACGTCGAAATCGCCGCCCGTCAGATAGCGCTTCTCTGCACCTTCCATGACGATCGGGAAAGGCGCCTTCTTGTCCGGGTCGGAGAGGAACACGGTCTTGACCGGTTCCATCGTGCCCTTGTCCCAGTCGAAGCGCACATTGTGGATCATCAGCATGGCGTCGGTGGAGTTCAGCTTATTGCCGAAACCGTTGTCGGACAGTGTCCAGAACGAGCCGTCGTCCATCGCCTTGATGCCGGAGAAACCCTGCATCGGCTGGCCGTCGAAGGGCAGGGAAAGGCCGGTTTCGCGCACGCCGTCCTTGCCCATGACGGTGCCGAGCGCATCGACGCGCTTGCGGTCGGCCGTCGAGAACTTGCCCGAGGTCTTGAGATAGTCGGCGGCATCGGCGGGTGCCGCGAGGATCGTATTGGCCGGAAGGATGGCATGGGCCTTCAGCGTGGCCGGAAATTCCTTTTCCGCGGCGAAGGCTGCGGTTGTCATCAGAAGCGAAAGGGCGGCGGTGGCAAAAAGATGTTTGGTCATATCGTCCTCGGGGTTCGAAAAGCGAGGCCGTTTGATAGGAGCTATGCATGACTGCCGCTTGACAGTTGCTTGTCGTTTTCATGACGAGGATGCGGGATTTTGCGTTTGCTTTGGACACGTCTGCAAGAGCACCACTTCTACTTGATTTTTTAGTGGATTCTTGTTTAATTAAAATTGAATTCTGACGGGGCGAAACGGAAAGCCGGTTGTTTTCTGTGCTATGGCGCAATTGGGCGAGCATTGTGTAGATCAACGCGGTCGTCAGCGATGCAGATATGCAAAGCTCTATGACACACCGTAATATCCACAAGTTTAGCGATTACGCAGTCACATTATAATGCTATCGAAAGTTAAGCGCCGAATTTGAAGTCGCGTCATATAGCGCGGTCGGCAGAATTAAATCACGCAGAAGCGGCCCGGAAATGAGCGAAGGCTTGCCGAGCCGACTGGCGGATCGGAATTAACGGAGGGAACACGACGTGGGTACCATCAATTCGAACATCAGCAGAACACTCAACGGCTCGACGCAATTCAGCGTTGGTGAAGAAACCTATCAATGGTTTGACCGTTGGCTCGACAATATGAGTCTCTGGGCGCCGACGGATGCCCCCATGCGGACCGTGAGCCTCAGCCTTACCGGCAATTCCTGGGGTGCAGGTGTCATCCGCATAAGCGGCAATGCCAACGTGACGATCACCGACTCGACGAACGGCGCAACGGACGACAATCGCGTCTATATCAGCTACCTCGCACTTGGCACGAACGGAACAAGCACGGTCAACCTGAAAAACGCAGAGGTGGAAACGCTCGTTGGTGGCGGTAATACCGAGAACGTCACTATCGGTTACTGGGCGAGCTACATCGGCCTGAACCGTGGCAATGACTCGGTTTCCGTCGTTGGAAACGGCGAAGTCGGCACGATGGATCTTGGCCGCGGCGCCGACAAGCTCACGACCACAGGCAACGCCTGGGTCGGAGCCGTCTATATGGCGCGTGGCAATGACACGGTCACGCTTGGCGCGGGTGGCGCCGATTACATATCGCTGGGGCGCGATGCCGACACGATCAAGTTCGCGGCGCTGACCGACAAGGGCCAGCATGTCACCGTCGACGGCGGCGAGGGCGTGTCGGAGACGACAGACAAGGATATCGATACCGTCGATTTCTCCGCTTTCAGCAGCGCGCTGACGATCGATCTCGACGGCCAGTCCACGGTGAAGACCGGAGCGGGCAACTTCCATATCCGGAATTTCGAAAACGTCATCGGCGGTTCGGGCAAGGATACGATCATTGCCAGCGCGGATGTCAATGTCCTCAAGGGCGGCGGCGGTGCCGATACCTTCGTCTTCGAAACGGTCGCGGCCGTGAAAGGCGACAAGATTCTCGACTTCACGCAGGGAAGCGACAAGATCAACCTTTCGGCAATCGACGCCAATGCTTCAGCTGCAGGAAGCGCTGCATTCAAGTTCATCGGTACAGCAGCTTTCAGCGACGTCGCCGGCCAACTGCGCTATCTGCAGAAGAATGGCGATACGCTTATCCAGGGCGACGTGAATGGTGACGGCACCGCCGACTTCACCCTCACCATCGATGCGCTTGTCACGCTGAAGAGCACGGATTTCATCCTCTAAGCTGGCTTCTGCTGCAAACACAAAGGGCGGCCCTGGGCCGCCCTTTTCCATCCGCGCCATGTTTGCGGGATCAGATCTCTACCGCCTCGATCTTCTTGTCGACGAAGCGGAGCGCCACCTTGCCGCCGATGAGGTTGAGGGCGGTTTCGCCGAAGAGGTCGCGGCGCCAGCCTTTGAGGGCGGGCACGTCGGCGGCCTCGCCTTCGATGGCGATCTTTTCGAGGTCGTCGGAATTGGCGATGATCTTGGCGGCGACGCCTTCCTTTTCGGAAACGATCTTGAGCAGCACCTTCAGCATTTCGCTGGCCGATGCAGCCCCTTCTGGAACATGGGTCTGGCGCGGCAGGCGGGGCAGGTCGGTCTTCGGGATCGCCAGCGCCTCGCCTACGGCCTCGAGCAGCGCGGTGCCAGACTGCGAGCGTTCCCAGCCCTTGGGGATGGTGCGCAGCCGCGCCAGTGCTTCGGCGTCGGCCGGCTGTTGCTGGGCGATTTCGTAGATCGTGTCGTCCTTCAGGATGCGCGAGCGCGGCACGTTGCGGCCGCGGGCCTCCCGTTCGCGCCAGGCGGCGACCTTCTGCAGCACGGCCAGCTCGATCGGCTTCTTGACGCGCATCTTGAGCCGCTTCCAGGCATCGTCGGGATGCAGGTCATAGGTCTCGCGCGATTCCAGAACCGCCATTTCCTCGGTCAGCCACAGCGAGCGGCCGGCTTCATCGAGCTTCTCCTTCAGCGCCAGATAGACGTCGCGCAGATGGGTGACGTCGGCCAGCGCATATTCGAGCTGCTTGTCGGTGAGCGGGCGGCGGCTCCAGTCGGTGAAGCGCGAGGACTTGTCGATATGCTCGCCTTTGATCTTCTGCACGAGCTGGTCATAGGAGACGCTGTCGCCGAAGCCGCAGACCATGGCGGCGACCTGGGTGTCGAAAATCGGATGCGGAATGAGATTGCCGCGGTTGAAGATGATTTCGATGTCCTGCCGCGCAGCGTGGAACACCTTCAACACGGCGGAATTCGCCATCAGCTCGAAGAAGGGGGCAAGGTCGAGACCCTTGGCCAGCGGATCGACGATCACCTCGATCTCGGGACCAGCGAGTTGGATCAGGCAGAGTTCCGGCCAGAAGGTCGTTTCCCGCAGGAACTCCGTGTCGATGGTCAGATACTCGGAACGGGCGAGCGTCTCACAGGCGTCGCGAAGGGCTGCGGTGGTCTCGATGATCTGCATGACGGGCTCGGGCGGACTTTCTTGATTTTTATGATCGCGCAGCTTTAGACGGTCCACGGTTTTGCCACAATCGAAAATTTGCCCGCCGGAAACCTCAGGTTACGCGCAAATAGCTCGTCATGCCGGTCTTCTGGTGCTCGATGATGTGGCAATGAAACACCCAGTCGCCTGGATTGTCGGCCACCAGTGCCAATTGCACCTTCTCGTCCGGCAGGATCAGGTAGGTGTCGGAAAAATGCGGGCGGATCGTCTGCTTGTTCGAATTCATCGGCCGGAAGGACAGGCCGTGCAGATGCAGCGGGTGGATCTGCGGCGTTGGGTTCTCGACGTTGAAGATATAGGTTTTGCCTGCCTTCATCTCGGCAAGCGGCGCGGTCGGGTCACCCGTATCGTCGGCCCACGGCACCCGATTGATCGCCCAGAAATTATAACCGAGCGAGCCGCAGATACCGTCTTTCGGCCGCTCCTCGGCGGAGGCGCTGAGGATGAAGGGCAGTTCGGTGGCGGCAGACAGGTCGGGCTCGGATAGCGGATTGGCGGCAAGGGCGGGCAGGTCCCGGATATCGCGTTTCAGCGAGGTGCCGACAGCGCGGAAAGTCGCAAGCGTCGCGGGTTTTGTGCCGCGCAGGTCCATGAGGTTGGCGACGGCACCTTCGCTATCGGGCATGCGCAGCGCGAGGTCGAGCCGCTGGCCGGGACCGATCATCAGGTGATCGAGCACGAAGCGTTCGGCGGCCGGATTGCCGTCGATGGCGATGACCTCTGCCTTGGCCCCTTCCATGTTGAGCGCCAGGATGCGGGTGACGTCCGTCGAGGCGAGGCGCAGACGCACGAGGCCGCCGGAAGGCGCGTCATACTGCGGCGATTGCCGCCAGTTGGCGGTGCGCACAGTGCCGAAGGTGCCGGCGCGGGCGGCGTCGCGCGGCTTGAACTGGGCGATGAACTGCCCGTCGCCGCCCAGCCGCCAGTCGCGCAGGTTCAGCACGATCTCGGCGTCGAAAATGGGATCGGCGGGATCCTCCACCACGATGAGCCCGTTGAGACCGCGGCCCATCTGCTCAAGCGTGTTGCAGTGGGGATGATACCAGAAGGTGCCGGCATCGGGCGGCGTGAAGGCATAATCGAAGCCGTCGCCGCCATAGACATAGGGCTGCGTCAGGAAGGGCACGCCGTCCATCCTGTTGTCGATGCGCAATCCGTGCCAGTGGATCGTGGTGGGTTCGGCAAGCTTGTTGTCGAGCCTGAGCGCGAAGGGTTTTCCGCGCTGCATGCGCAGCACCGGCGGTATCTCGCCATCGCCATAGGTCATGACGCCCTTGGTTGGCCCCTTGTCCGTAAGCAAGGCCTCGGCGTTGCGGGCGACCAGCGTCGTTTTCGCCTGTGCTTGCGCCGATAAACCGCCGAAACGGCCCGCGAGGCTCACGCCGCCGGCATAGGCTCCGGCGACGAGTGCGCCCTTCATCAGCGTGCGGCGTGTCAGCATGGCAATCCCTCCGGTGCGTCACCCGCTTCTAAACCTGAGGGCAGGGCTCAGCAATGCGCCTGATGCAACCAGATTGCCGCAGGCTCAGGAACGGTCATTGCGGTCTTTTTCCGAGGCGGCGAGTTTGTTGAAAAAGAAGGAGGTGCGCAGCAGGTTGCGGAAACGGCTGCGCCGCTCGCCGGCGGGCACGGCCGGGCGCGCGCTCATGCGCAGCGCCGTATAGAACATGAAGGCGACGAGGATGACGGCGGTGTAGAGGAACAGCGCCTGCGGGCCGAAGACCTGCAGCAGCACCGAGGCGAAGAGCGGGCCGATGATCGCGCCACAGGACCAGAAGAACAGCATGCCGGCCGAAACCAGCGCGTGCTCGCCGTCGCCCGCATGGTCGTTGGCATGGGCCGAACAGAGCGAATAGAGCGGCATGGCGAAAGCGCCGAAGATGAATATGCCGACGAAATTGCGCCACTCGTTACCGCCGGCGAAGAAGGCGAGATAGAGCGCGGCGAGCGCCGAGCCGAGTGTGGCGACGAGGATGATCAAGCGCCGGTCGAGCCGGTCGGAATAGATGCCGAGCGGATATTGCAGCACCACGCCGCCGACGATGCCGGCACTCATGAAGCTGGCGATCGCCGTGACCGACAGGCCGATGTCGTGCGCGTAGATTGGCCCGAGATTGCGGAAGGCCGCATTGGTGAGCCCCACGACGATGCAGCCGACGGTGGCGAGAGGCGAGATGTTCCAGAGTTTCTTGACGTCGAAGCGGATCGCTTCTGGCACGGTCGGGCTGGAGCGGTCGGCGAGCGAAATAGGTACGAGCGACAAGGACAGCGCCATGGCGACGATGGCGAACAGTTCGAAACCGCCGATGCCGATGCCGGGGATGAGATATTGCGCTGCGGTCACCGAGCCCAGATCGACGAGGCGATAGATCGACAGCGTGCGCGCCCGGTTGGCATTGGTGACGGAGGCGTTGAGCCAGCTTTCGACGGTGGCGAAGAGGCTCGCAAAACAGATGCCGGCGACGATGCGCATGACGAACCACATCAGCGGATCGATCAAAAGCACCATGGCAATCGCCGACGCTGAGGCGATGGCGGCCATCGCCGAGAATGTCCTGATATGCCCGATCGCCCGCAGCACGCGCGTCACATAGATGCAGCCGATGGCAAAACCGATGCTGTAGCCCGCCCCGACAAAACCGATCGTCGCGGTCGAAAACCCCTCCTGCGAGGCGCGCAGCGCAATGAACGTGCCCTGAAGGCCGTTGCCGCCGATGAGAATGCCTGCGGTGAGGAGGAGGGGAATCAGAGGGCGAATCGTGGACATGCGGCCACTATGGCGGAGGTTTTGCCGAATGGCAGGGGATTTCAGGCGGAAACCGCATGGATTTCATGGGTTTCGGCCCCGCCGTCCGTTCAGAGCAGGAAATCGGAGCCGGTCAGGCGGCCGCTCTCTACCGAGGTGATGACGCGCAGCTCGAAATCGGCCTGGCCGTCGGCATCGACATGGCCGGAAACGATGTTGAGGATGCTTTCGGCAATTCCGTCTCCGTCCTTGTCGAGAGAGCTGGCGGTGAGAACCAGCGTGCCGGCGCCAGGCGTCACCGGAATGGCGGGCACATCACCGGGTCGCGTGGGCGGCACGACGGGAATGAAGGCGGTGAAATTGTCGTTGCCGACATTGCCGGTAATGGCATCGATGGCCGAGAGGTCAATGCGGTCGGTGCCGCGCAGGAAGTCGGTGATCGTGTCGGCGAGGCCGACGCGGCTGTCGGCGGTGCTTTTGAAGATGAAGTCGTCGATGCCGGAGCCGCCCGTCAGCGTGTCCTTGCCGATATTGCCGATCAGGAAGTCGCGGCCGTCGCCGCCGTCGATCGTGTCGTTGCCCACATGGCCGTCGATGGTGTCGCTGCCGCCATTGCCCTTGATGACGTTGCGCCGCAGGTCGCCGGTCAGTTCGTCGGCATTGCGCGAGCCCGTGATGTTCTCGAAATTGGAGAAACGGTCGCCCTCGGCATCGCCACCGGACGCGGTGCCCTCGCGCAGGTTGATGCGCACGCCGGCGCCGGACAGCGAATAGTCGAGCGTATCGACATTGTCGTTGCCATCGAGCCGATCGGCGCCCGCGCCGCCGGAAATCCGGTCGTTGCCCTCGCCGCCGGTAAGCACGTCGGCGCCACCCTTGCCCGAGAGCACATCGTCGCCCTTGTCGCCGCGCAGGCGGTTGGTGCCGTCCGTGCCGGAGATCGCGTCGTTGAATTTGGTGCCCGTGACATTTTCGAAGCCCGTGAGCCGGTCCGTCTCCAGCGTGCTGCCAATGCCCTGGCCGCTTACCGAAACAAGGCTCGCGCTGCCGGGGCCGGCGAAGGGCGAAACGAGGGAGATCAGCGTCGAGAAGGTGCTGCCGGTCGGTACGGTCACGTTGTTCCAGGAGGCGAAGGACAGCTCGTCCGTGCCGAAGCCGCCGGTCATCGCGTCGTTGCCGCGGCCGCCGTCGACGACGTCGTTGCCGATGCCGAGGTCGATGATGTCGGCGCCCGCACCGCCGCGCACGGTGTCGTTGCCGCCGACGGCCTGAATGGTGCGGCCGATATCGTCATTGGTAATGATGTCGTCGTTGGAGGTGAAGTTGAGCACTTCGACTGATGTCAGCGACAGCGTGCCGAGGCGCTCGCCGCCGATATTGCGGACGATGCCGGTGGCCACATTGTAGTCGATGCCGATGCTGCGCGGCCCCTCAAGGGCTTCGGTGACGACATCGAAAGCGCCGGTGGCGAAAATGACGCTGCGGAAGGCCAGCGTATCGGTGCCCGATCCGCCGTTGAACGTGTCGTCGCCTCTCTGGTAGATCATCCGATCGTTGCCGCTGTCGCCGAACACGTCGTCGTTTCCGTCGCCGCCGACCAGCGTATCGTTGCCGCCTCCGCCGAAAAGCCGGTCGTCGCCGCGCATGCCGTAGAGCGCATCGTTGCCGCCCTTGCCGAACATCTCGTCGTCGCGGCCGCCCCAGTCGGTGGTCTTGTTGTTGCCGAAGATCGTGTCCTTGCCGTCGCCGCCGTTGAAAGTCGCCATGATCGTCCCTCCCGTTGCCAGCGCCGATGGCGCGTTCTAGGGGGATTATGCATGGTGTGACGCACAGGCGCTGTCACATGCGAAACAGGTCGGCCGGCTTTCGAACGTCGGGAGAGGGCGCCGCAAGAGGGGCCGCAATTGCCTCAAGCCTTGACAAACAGGCCTCATCATGCGCTTTTCCGCCCGATTTTTCCTGGGTAAACGCGCCGGATTCTTCCCGCGTGGTCCCTCACGCATTTCAGGATACCACGATGCACCGTTACCGCAGCCACACCTGTGCCGCCCTCCGCAAGGCCGATGTCGGCCAGACCGTTCGTCTTTCGGGCTGGGTTCACCGCGTCCGCGACCATGGCGGCGTGCTCTTCATCGATCTGCGCGATCATTACGGCATCACCCAGGTCGTCGCCGATCCGGACAGCCCGGCCTTCAAGAAGGCCGAGACCGTGCGCGGCGAATGGGTCATCCGCATCGACGGCCTCGTCAAGGCGCGCACGGAAGACACCGTCAACAAGGGCATGCCGACCGGCGAGATCGAACTCTACGCCCAGGAGATCGAAGTGCTCTCCGCCGCCAAGGAACTGCCGCTGCCGGTCTTCGGCGAGCCGGAATATCCGGAAGACGTGCGCCTGAAGTACCGCTTCATCGACTTGCGCCGCGAGACGCTGCACAAGAACATCGTGCGCCGCACGCAGATCATCTCCTCCATGCGCAAGGGCATGGGCGAGGCCGGCTTTGCCGAATACACCACGCCGATCCTGACGGCTTCCTCGCCGGAAGGCGCGCGCGACTTCCTCGTGCCGTCGCGCATCCATGAAGGCAAGTTCTTCGCACTGCCGCAGGCCCCGCAGCAGTACAAGCAGCTTTTGATGGTCGCCGGCTTCGACCGCTACTTCCAGATCGCGCCGTGCTTCCGCGACGAAGACCCGCGCGCCGACCGTCTGCCGGGTGAGTTCTACCAGCTCGACGTCGAAATGAGCTTCGTCACCCAGGAAGACGTCTGGGAAATGATGGAGCCGATGATGACGGCCGTCTTCGAGGAATTCGCCGAAGGCAAGCCCGTTACGAAGCAGTGGCCGCGCATCCCCTATGACGAAGCCATCCGCAAATACGGCTCCGACAAGCCGGACCTGCGCAACCCTATCGTCATGCAGGCCGTCACCGATCATTTCGCCGGTTCGGGCTTCAAGGTCTTCGCGAACATGATCGCGTCCAACCCGAAGGTCCAGGTCTGGGCGATCCCGGCCAAGACCGGCGGCAGCCGCGCGTTCTGCGACCGCATGAACGCCTGGGCGCAGTCGACCGGCCAGCCCGGCCTCGGCTACATCTTCTGGCGCAAGGAAGGCGAGAAGCTCGAGGGCGCCGGCCCGCTCGCCAAGAACATCGGCGAGGAGCGCACGGAAGCCATCCGCACGCAGCTCGGCCTCGATGACGGCGACGCCTGCTTCTTCGTCGCCGGCGACCCGGCCAAGTTCTACAAGTTTGCCGGCGAAGCCCGCACCCGCGCCGGCGAGGAACTGAATCTCGTCGACCGCGACCGTTTCGAAATGTGCTGGATCGTCGACTTCCCGTTCTACGAATACAACGAGGACGAAAAGAAGATTGATTTCGCACACAACCCCTTCTCCATGCCGCAGGGCGGTCTCGAAGCCTTCGACAGCAAGGATCCGCTTGAGCTGAAGGCCTACCAGTACGACGCGGTCTGCAACGGCTTCGAAATCGCCTCGGGCTCGATCCGTAACCAGTCACCGGAGCTGATGGTCAAGGCCTTCGAAAAGGTCGGCCTCAGCCAGCAGGACGTGGAAGAGCGCTTCGGCGGCCTCTATCGCGCATTCCAGTACGGCGCGCCTCCGCACGGCGGCTGCGCCTTTGGTATCGACCGCGTGGTCATGCTGCTCGTCGGTGCGAAGAACCTGCGCGAAATCTCGCTGTTCCCGATGAACCAGCAGGCGCAGGATCTCCTGATGAATGCCCCGTCGCCAGCAACGCCGACGCAGCTTCGGGAACTGGCGCTGCGCGTCGTTCCGTCCAAGAAGGACTAAGATTTCGGGAGGCGAGGGCCGTCTTGCGGCTCTCGCCTTCGGAACACTAGGCCATCAGGCCCGTTCTCCCCGCGTCAATCAGAGGAGAACGACTATGCGTAAGACACTTGTTTCGGCCGCAGCCCTGGCGCTTCTGGCCCTGAGCGGCTCGGCCTTTGCCCAGGATACCGTCATCGTCCAGGATCCGGTGGTCACCCAGTCGACCGTCGTCGTGCCGGGTGAAGTCCGCACCTATGTCCTGGAGCAGCAGGTTCCGTCCGTCACCTATGAAGGTGATGTCGTGGTCGGAGCCGTCGTGCCCGATACCGTTGAAATTCACACGATCGACGGCCATGCCGACTATGCCTATTCGGTGGTCAATGACCAGCGGGTGATCGTCAATCCGCAGACCCGCACCATCGTGCAGGTCGTGGAGTAACAGCCTGAACGCATCGAGCCCGGCGCCCGCGCCGGGCTCTTTCGTTGCATCGGGCGGAAAGACGCTACAATGCCGCGAATCCGCCGTCAGCCGATCCCAATTCCGCGCACAATCGGTCGAAATCTCCCCCTAGCGTGAACTCGCCTTAAAATGGCGATTCAAAGACTGGAGGGACTATCAATGACTGCAAGCATATCGGACGATCCCGTCCCCGCGACACCATCCCACCCTTCTCCCTATCCTGAGCCGCGCGGCAATCTCACGACCTTTCTGCGCTCGCCCGGCGTCAAGTTCATCATGATCGGCGTCATCTCCGTGGCGTTGCTCGTTCCTCTGCTGCTCGTCTGGGGGCTTACGGAGGAGCGTGCCCAGCGGGCGGCGGATGTCTCGCGCCGCATTGCCAATGGTTGGGGCGGCGATCAGGCAATCAACGGTCCCTATATCGCCGTGCCCTTCGAGGTGCAGCGCAGCCGCGAGGTGGACGGCCGCACGGTGGTCGAGCAGACGACCGAGTGGGCGCTCGTCATGCCGGAAGTTCTGGATGTGACCGCCGACCTCAAGGCGGAAGAGCGAAAGCTCTCGATCTACACGCTGCCGGTCTATAATGGCGCGCTGGCGCTGAAGGGCCGCTTCGGTAGCAATATTCTGCAGGACCTCGCGCAATTCTCCGGCACGCCGCAGCTGGACCGTGCCATCCTCGTGCTCAACATTAACGATATCACCGGCATTCGCTCCGATGCGGGCGTGAAGATCGACAACGGTGCCGTCAGGCCCTTCGATCCGGGCATGCGGCAGATTTCCGCGATGAGCGTGGTCGGCGCGGATGGCTATGCCACGCCGCAGTCGAGCGCCGGCGTGCATCGCCCGATCGAGCGTGCGCTGATCGACAGCGGCTTTGCCTTCGAGATCGCGCTGTCGCTCAATGGCTCGCGCAGTTTCGCCGTGGCCCCCGCCGGCCAGACGACGAGCTTTACCGCCAAGGCCAACTGGCCGCATCCCGGCTTCGAAGGGCTCTTCCTGCCGGAAGAGAAGACCATCACGGCCAAGGATTTCTCCGCCAAGTGGACGATCCCCTATCTCGCCCGTGGTATCGACCGCGTCGCCTCCGGGCCGACGCTGCCGCTGTCGGGCAGCATGATGAGCATCAGCCTCGTGGAACCCGTGCAGTTCTACCAGGTGGTCTCTCGCACGCTGAAATACTCGATCGGCTTCATCTCGCTCGTCTTCCTCGCGGTCTTCGTCGTGGAGCTGAAGGGCGGGCGCATGGTGCACTGGATCCAGTATGTGCTGACGGGCCTTGCACTGATCGTCTTCTACGTACTGCTCTTGGCGCTTGCCGAACATACCGGCTTCACAATCGCCTATATCGTGGCAGCGCTTGCGACGACCCTGCTCATCGCCGCCTATCTCGGCAGTGCCACCGGCAGCCGCAAGAACGGCCTGTCGCTCGGCGCGGTGCTTATCTCGGCCTATGGTGTCATGTATCTGGTGCTGCGCGAGGATGAATATGCGCTGCTCGCCGGCGCCCTCATCTCCTTCGTCACCATCGCCGCGACGATGTATGCGACGCGACGCGTGGAGTGGTCGGCACCACAGGCCGCCGTCGCGCGCTGAGGCGGTAACCTCGAAAGCAAAAAGCCCGGAGCGATACTCCGGGCTTTGTCTTTTCAGCATGTGGCCGAAGGGATGGATTACATCTCTTCGTTGGCCGTGACGGTCACGCCGAGAACCTGCGGGATGGTCTGCGGCGCGCCCATGGCGGCACCCATGATCATCGGGAACGGCACCGGCTCCTTCGGCTCGGCGCTGATCGTCAGGTTCTTCGGATCGTCGAGGAAGGTGTTGGCGGCGGCCGAGATCTGGTTCTGCAGGTCGGGCATGTTGAGCTGCGCGATCATGACCGGGATCAGGCCCTTCAGCGACTGCGCCATCTGCTCGCCCGTCACACCCTGTTCGCTGCCGGCATAGTCGAGCAGCTTCTTGGTGATCGAGGCGTCTTCGAAGGAGATCGAGGCGCTGTTGAAGGTCAGCTGCTGCACGAGGCCCATCATGGACATGCCCATCGCAGCGTTCGCTTCTTCCTTGTTCGGATTGGCTTCGGCCGCCTTGATGGCCTCCTGCATACCCTTCAGGAAGTCGAGCGTGTAGCCGGAGAATTCCAGCGAGAGGCTGAGGCTGCCGACATCCTTGAAGTCGAAGGTGTATTCGTCGACGGCGAGCTTGCCGCTGGCCAGTTCCCAGCTGCCAGACATGGATACCTTGCCGTCGAGCGAGGTCATGCCGAGCTTAGCGAGCGTATCCTTAGCCTTAGGATCTTCGACCGAGGTCAGATCCGCCTTGAGATCCGACAGGGTGGCGTCGAATTCGAGGCCGGCATCGCCATCCATGCGCGTGATGTTGGCTTCCATGCCGGACATGGAGAAGACTTCCTTGCCCTTGGCCGAAACGTTGATCGGGCCGGTGGAAGCCGATTCATACATCAGAAGCGATTCGAGCGTGCCAGGCTTCACAGTGCCGGGAATGGTGACGCCGCTGATCGCGATGTCCTTGACCGAGACGGTCGATTCAGCCTCGGTGGCGTTGACGTCTGCGAAGCCGACGGTCTCAATCTTGTAGCCGCCGTCGCCGTCTTCCTCGACGCCTTCCATGGTAATCGTGCCGAGCTTGATCGGCGCTTCGGCGCCTGTGGCCTTCAGTTCGGCGCCTTCAAGGGTAACGGTTGAGCCGTCGACGGCGACATTCGAAGAGCTGACCGTCACGCCCGAGGTGGCGTAGGTGGCATTCAGCTTCGCCAGCAGGTCCGCGCCATCGAGCGCGAAAGCGGGGCTTGCCAGGGAGGCGAGCGCGGCGCCGGCGAGGAGGGTGCGGAAATGGGAGGTGCGCATCATGAATAGGCTCTCTTTCTGGATTTTTGGACGGCTGCCTTGCCGTTACCGCTCATAGACGGGCGGCGCGGCGACTATATTCGGGCGCGCGCAACTTTCTATAGAATTCTGGCGGTTCGGCGGCATATTCCCGACAAGCTTTACAAACTGCTATCCACAGCGCAATCGCCCGGATTCCTTGCCGCGAATCAGTCTAGGGGCTAGTCAAGTCGCATGGGACAAAACACTTTGCCGCCGGATGGCGGAGACGACAATATCCTGCCGGTCGACCTCAAGGCGGCGCTGGAAGAGCGCTACCTTGCCTATGCGCTGTCGACCATCACCCAGCGCGCGCTGCCGGATGTGCGCGACGGCCTGAAGCCGGTGCACCGCCGCATCATCCATGCGATGAGCGAAATGGGCATTCGCGCCAATTCCTCCTTCAAGAAATGCGCGCGTATCGTCGGCGACGTCATCGGTAAGTTCCATCCGCATGGCGACCAGTCGGTCTATGACGCGCTGGTGCGCCTCGCGCAGGATTTCTCGCAGCGTTATCCGATCGTCGACGGGCAGGGCAATTTCGGCAATATCGACGGCGACAACGCTGCCGCCTACCGATACACCGAAGCGCGCATGACCGATGTCGCGACGCTGCTGCTCCAAGGTATCGATCAGGACGCCGTCGATTTCCGCCTGACCTACAACGAGGAAGACGAGGAGCCGGTCGTCCTACCCGGCGCCTTCCCGAACCTGCTGGCAAACGGTTCTTCCGGTATTGCGGTGGGCATGGCGACGTCCATTCCCTCGCACAATGTGCATGAGCTGTGCGACGCAGCGCTTCACCTTATCCGCAACCCGGAGGTCGAGGTCGAAAAGCTCGTTGAGTTCGTGCAGGGCCCGGACCTGCCGACCGGTGGTATTATCATCGACAGCCGCGAAAGCATCATCGAGGCCTACAAGACAGGTCGCGGTGGTTTTCGTGTGCGCTCGAAGTGGCAGACGGAAGATCTCGGCCGCGGCGGCTACCAGATCGTCGTCACCGAAATTCCCTATCAGGTGCAGAAATCGCGCCTGATCGAGAAGATCGCCGAGCTGCTCATCGCCCGCAAGCTGCCGCTGCTAGAGGATATCCGGGACGAATCGGCAGAGGACGTGCGCATCGTGCTCGTGCCGAAGAGCCGCGCGGTGGATCCGACGATCCTGATGGAATCGCTGTTCAAGCTCTCCGAGCTGGAAAGCCGCATCCCGCTCAACATGAACGTGCTCTCGATGGGGCGCGTGCCGAAGGTCATGGGCCTCAAGGAGGTGCTGGTCGAGTGGCTCGCCCATCGGCGCGAGGTCCTGCAGCGCCGCTCGCGCCACCGTCTTGCCGCTATCGATCGGCGCCTTGAAATCCTCGGCGGTTACCTCATCGCCTATCTCAACCTCGACGAGGTGATCCGCATCATCCGTGAGGAGGACGAGCCGAAGGTCTCCCTGATGGAAACCTTCTCGCTGACGGACGTGCAGGCCGAAGCGATCCTCAACATGCGCCTGCGCTCGCTGCGCAAGCTCGAGGAGTTCGAAATCCGCACCGAATTCGACACGTTGTCGAAGGAAAAGGCCGAGATCGAGTCGCTGCTCGCCTCCGACGAGAAGCAATGGCAGACCATCGCCTGGGAAATCGGCGAGGTCCGCAAGAAATTCGCCAAGGCGACCGAACTCGGCCGCCGCCGCACGCAATTCGCCAGCGCCCCGGAAGCCGATGTCGAGGCCATCCAGCAGGCGATGATCGAGAAGGAGCCGGTCACGGTCGTCATCTCGGAAAAGGGCTGGATCCGCGCGCTGAAGGGGCACATCGCCGATACATCCGGTCTTCAGTTCAAGGAAGGCGACGCGCTGAAGGTGGCTTTCCCGGCGCAGACGACGGACAAGGTGTTGATCGTCACGACGGGCGGCAAGGTTTATACGCTCGGCGCGGACAAGCTGCCGGGCGGTCGTGGTCATGGCGAACCGCTGCGCATCATGGTCGACATGGAAAACGACCAGGACGTGCTGACGGCTTTCGTGCACGATCCCCATCGCAAGGTCATCATCGCCTCGCAGGCCGGCAACGGCTTCGTCGTCGCGGAAACCGAGATGGTCGCCAATACCCGCAAGGGCAAGCAGGTGATGAATGTCGGCATGCCCGACGAGGCCAAGCTTGTCGTGCCGGTACGCGGTGATCACGTCGCCGTCGTCGGCGAGAACCGCAAGATGCTGGTCTTCCCTCTGGCGCAGCTGCCGGAGATGACGCGCGGCAAGGGTGTTCGCCTGCAGCGCTACAAGGACGGCGGCATCTCCGACCTGCGCTGCTTCGCCATCGCCGACGGCCTGACCTGGGACGACAGTGCCGGCCGCAACTTCGTGCGCACCAAGGAAGAGCTGGTCGAATGGCTCGCCGACCGCGCCAGCGCCGGCCGCACGGTGCCCAAGGGTTTCCCGCGCAGCGGCAAGTTCAGCGGTTAAGCCTCAACCCGTAAACGGAAACTCCGTAGCCGCGTCGTCTTCTCGGGCGGCGCGGTTTTTTGCGCGCATCTGCCAGAGCGAGTGGGCCAACAGGGCGAGGATGAGGATCGAGCCGCCGATGAGGGTCTGGGTGGTGGGGGTTTCGGCAAAGACGATCCAGACCCATATGGGGGCGAGAACCGTTTCCAGCAGATAGAACATGCCGACTTCAGGTGCCGAGAGATAGCGTGGGCCGGTGGCCAGGCAGAAGAAGGCAAGCGGGATCATGATGAGCCCGTTGAACAGGATGAAGCCGGGGGCGCCGATCTGGAAGCCGGTCTCGGGCAGCAGGATCAGCGCGGCGATGCCGGGAAAGATCGCGGTAACCAGCGGCACGAAGCCCATGTCGAGGCCGCTGCGGCGGCTGAGCGTGATGGCAGAGGCCAGCAGGAAGGCCGACGAAGCCGCCATGGCGTCGCCGAAGAAATTGCCGCTTTCCAGCCCGTCATGCACGATCAGCGCAACACCCGCGACCATCGCCCCCATGGTGACCAACGTCGCGTTCGAGGGGCGTTCGCCAAGGAATATCCAGGAGAGGATTGCCGCGAACATCGACGTGAAGGCGAGGATGAACACGACATTGGCCGTGGAGGTATTGAACACCGCCAGCATGAAGGTCAGTGAGTTGATGCCGTAGAGCAGGCCGATGAACAGGCCCATGGGGCCCGGCACCAGCGCCACGCGCTTGCCGAGCGCAAAGCGCAGCACGGACCAGGCGAGGATCGCCATCACGAAGGTCGCGATGCTGCGCGTCGCCAGCACCGACCAGACCTCGCCCTGAGCGGAGCGGATCAGCGGGATATCGAAGGAGAGGGCGAGGCCGCCGATGGCGGTGATGAGAAGGCCCTTGCGATGAAGGGCGGGATCGCTTGTCTGGGACACGATGGGACCGAATCGGAGCTAAGAGGCAGTATCTTGCTCATCATAGCGTTCCCAACCGCGCGGCATCAGGTGCTCTTGTGGCAAAAACTTTGTTTTATAGTCCATTTTGCGCGATCCCTTGACCCAGTAGCCGAGATAGACATGCGGCAGGCCGAGCGCCTTGGCACGTCTGATATGGTCGAGGATCATGAAGGTGCCGAAAGAACGATCGGTCAGCTCGGGATTATAGAAGGAATAGACCATCGACAGGCCGTCTCCCATGCGGTCGGTCAGCGCGACGGCGAGCAACTCGCCCTGCGGTCGCTCCTGCAGGCCAGAGCCCTCCTCGCGCCGGCGATATTCTATGATCTTGGTGTTGACGTGCGTGTCCTCCACCATCATCGCATAGTCGAGCACGGACATATCCGACATGCCGCCCCTCTGGTGGCGCGCGTCGAGATAGTGGCGAAAGAGAGTATATTGCTCGCTTGAGGGCTCGGCGGGATATTCGTGCGCGATGAGATCGGCATTCGTCGCCAGCACTCGGCGCATGGAACGGCGCGGCGTAAATTCGTTGACGAGAATACGCACGGAAATGCAGGCGCGGCAGCTTTCGCAGGCCGGACGATAGGCGATGTTCTGCGAGCGGCGGAAGCCGCCCTGGGTCAGGAGATCGTTGAGTTCCGGTGCGCGTTCACCCACCAGATGGGTAAACACCTTCCTCTCCATCTCCTGCGGCAGGTAGGGACAAGCCGCAGGCGCGGTCAGATAGAACTGCGGAGAAGGTGTTGCCTGCGTATTCATCGGCCGTGAGGCGACTCCATCGCTTTGTGACACGTCTATGCCAATAGCATGGCCTAGTTCAAAAAAAGGTCAACTAGAGGAATTCGCCCGCATCTGTCGATCAATAGCTGTCGCGGCGCACCATAACGGTGCCGAGCAGCAGGTCATGCAGCAGACGGCCGCGGTCAGTGAACAGGCCGACGAGCACGATAAACGGCGTCAGCACGGCATTGCCGATCCAGAACAGAACGAGATGCACGATCGCCGTCAGGAAATCCACCGGTCGGCCGTCGACGCGGGCAAGCGCAAGGCCCATCACGTTCATGCCCGCACTCGCCTGCGACGGTCCGCCCATCGTCAGGCCGAAATAAAGCATGGCGACGATGGCGAAGAGGGCGGGGTAGAGGAAAAAGCCGAGCCCGAGCGTCAGGACGCCCAGGAAGAAGACGACGACGGCTGCCGGAATCCAGAGCAGGGCGACGATCGCATAGTCGATCAGAAACGCAAAAATCCGCCGCGACAGCACGCCACGATAGGCCTGCCAGTCCGTCGTCGGAACCCGCGTTTCGTTAAAATCAGCGCTCATCTGCCTGTCTCCGTGGTGGAACATGGGAGACATATGGGGATGGTTTTGGGGAAAACAACGGGTGCTGGAAGGCGGCAGTGGGGAGACAGGCGCCTCCGGGTCAACCCTTCTTCGCCAGATGCCGCGCAACGTCCATCGCGAAATAAGTGAGGATACCGTCGCAGCCGGCGCGCTTGAAGGCGAGCAGCGTTTCCAGCATGACGCGTTCGCCGTCGATCCAGCCGTTCATGGCCGCGGCCTTGATCTGGCTGTATTCGCCAGAGACCTGATAGGCGAAGACGGGCAGACTGAAGGCCTCCTTCATGCGCCAACAGATGTCGAGATAGGGCAGGCCGGGCTTGACCATCAGCATGTCGGCGCCCTCCTCGACGTCGAGGGCCGCGTCACGGATCGCCTCGGTGCCGTTGGCGGGATCGATATAATAGGTCTTCTTGTCGCCCTTTAAGAGGCCGCCGGTGCCTATCGCATCGCGATAGGGGCCGTAGAAGGCAGAGGCGAACTTCGTCGCATAGGACATAATGCCAACGTTCTGGTGCCCTGCGGCATCGAGCGCATGGCGGATGGCGCCGATACGGCCATCCATCATTTCCGAAGGCGCGATGATATCGGAGCCGGCATCGGCCTGCAGCACGGCGGCCTTTGCCACCAGATCCACCGTCTCGTCGTTGACGATGACATCACCACGCAGCACGCCGTCATGGCCGTGGCTGGTGAAGGGGTCGAGCGCGACGTCGGTGATGACGCCGATGTTCGGCACGGCCTTCTTGATGGCGCGCGTCGCCTCGTTGATGAGGTTGTTGGCCACGAGACAGTGCGAGCCGGTTTCGTCGCGCAAGTGCATTTCAATATTGGGGAAAGTGGCGATGGCGGGAATGCCGAGATCGGCGGCCTCCTTCGCTGCCTCCACCAGCTTGTCGATGCTCATGCGGTTGACGCCCGGCATGGCGGCGACAGGATCGACAACGTTCTCGCCGGGCACGACGAAGACCGGCCAGATCAGGTCGTCCACTGTCAGGCGGTTTTCCTGCACGAGGCGGCGTGTCCAGTCGGCCTTCCGGTTGCGCCGCATGCGGCGTCCGCCGGTGATATCGTCGACAATGTGCCTGCTGCCGGTCATGATGCCATTTCCCTTACGCGATCCGATTTGCGCCTCATATCACGCTCGATCCGCCAATCAAATCGCGAGCGGTAAGGGTGCCTGCGGCATATGGCCGTGCATGATCTCGCCTGCGGCCTTTATGCCGGCCCGTCTTGCCCTTACTGTCCGCGCATGGTTGCTGATTCTGCCAAGGGCCCGAGGCCAAGCTTGATCGAAACGCTGTTCACGCTGTTCCTGCGGCTCGCGGCGGTCGGCGCGCTGTGGTTTGCGTTGCAGTACTGGGCGATGCTGACCGGTTTCTCCTTTAGTGGCCAGGGCCGTTTCGATTTGCTGCCGCCGGCCTGGAAGGCGGCCTATACGGCGCTGGCCGTGCTCTTTCCCGTGGCGGCTGTGGGGCTGTGGCTTCTCGTCTCCTGGGGGCCAGTCATCTGGCTGGTTGCGGCGGCGACGGAAGTGGCCATGCACGAGGTCTATCCCTCGATTTTCGGTATCGACCGGATGCTGGTTCTCCTGCATGTCGCGATCGCCGTTCTCTTCGTTCTTTTCCGCATCGCGCTCTTCATCGAGCGCCGCAGGCAGGCCCGTTCGGTAAGAACTGATTCACCCTGAGACAGGGTCGCCTTCCGGTAAGGCGCTGTTAAGCCTGCGGTTTAAGTAGAATTTTAGATGCATTCGTTAGGTTCTCACTCAAGGCGGGAAAACAAACCACACCGCCAAACAAAACAGTGAGGCAGTAACAGTGAACACCAAGATGAAGCCGCAGCAGGCCCCGGTCGTCGATCAGCAGGAAGATGCGATCCGCAACCTCTATCTGGAATCCCTCCACCTCGTCGAGCGTCTGCACCGCCGTCTGCTCGACGTGATCAAGGACGAGTTCGACCGCGCCGGTCGCTCCGATGTCAACGCCGTCCAGGCGCTGCTCCTCTTCAACATCGGCAATTCCGAACTGACCGCCGGCGAGCTGCGCTCGCGTGGTTACTATCTCGGCTCGAACGTCTCCTACAACGTCAAGAAGCTGGTCGATCTCGGTTTCATCAACCACCAGCGCTCGCGCATCGACCGTCGCTCGGTCCGCATCAGCCTGACGGAAGAGGGCCAGGAGATCGCCGAGACCGTCGCCAAGCTCTACGAGCGCCATATCGGCTCGATCCAGAAGGTCGGCGGCATCGGCGAAGGCGAGTTCAACCAGATGAACAAGCTGCTCCAGCGCCTCGATCGCTTCTGGAACGACTCGATCCTCTACCGCCTGTAATTCCAAGAATCGTTTCGACCTCCTCCATAAAAGCCGGCCGCGTTCCCTGCGCGTCCGGCTTTTGCCGTTCACGATCAGCGGGCTAGACCTCACATCTTCGTGTGTTTCCAGAGGCTTCCCGCCGTGCGAAAGGCCCGAGACACGAATTGGCCATATTGCTATGACACCCGGACGCTGGGCTTAAGGTATGCGCGGGCGGCAGGGCCGGTTTGCGTTTGTTAACCCTGTTCATGATAGCTGCATCGGGTAATGACCTTGGGTCATGTGTCCAGGCGCACCCGCCGCTTTGAACGGCGTCTTCAGGAGATGGTAGGATAGATGTCTCGCAAAACCGGAATTGATGTGTTCTCGCGCCGCGCATTTCTGCGCTCCGCTGCAACTTTCGGCGCTGCCGCCGTTGCCGGCCCCGTGCTGGCCCAGACGGCCCTGGACGATGTCCTCAATGCTCCTCGCCGCGGCAACTGGGATGATCAGTTCGACGCCCAGGCATCGCGCTCCTCCGCCGGCGTGCAGTCCAACAATCCGATCCTTGGTGCCGGTGCGATCCCGAACATCCAGCAGGCTATTTCCGACTACCAGCAGATCGTGTCGAGCGGCGGCTGGCCGCAGGTCAGTTCCAGCGTGAAGCTGGAACTCGGCGTGGTCGATCCCGCCGTGCAGGCGTTGCGTCAGCGCCTGACCATTTCGGGCGACCTGTCGCGCTCCGCCGGTGTGTCCAATTCCTTCGATTCCTACGTCGACGGCGCGGTCAAGCGCTTCCAGGCCCGTCATGGCCTGCCGCAGGACGGCGTGCTCGGCGAATATACGCTTAAGGCGATGAACGTGCCTGCCACGACACGTCTTGCCCAGTTGAACACCAATATGGTGCGTCTGCAGACCATGTCGGGCGATCTTGGCCAGCGCTACGTCATGGTGAACATTCCGGCCGCCTATATCGAGGCGGTGGAGAACGGTCGCGTCGTGTCGCGCCATGTCGCCGTGGTCGGCCGCCTGAGTCGCCCGACGCATATCCTGAATTCCAAGATCTACGACGTCACCCTCAACCCCTACTGGACCGCGCCGCGCTCGATCGTCGAAAAGGACATCGTGCCGCTGATGCGCAAGGATCCGACCTATCTGGCGCGCAACAACATCCGCCTGATCGACGGCAAGGGCCAGGAAGTGGCCCCGGAAACGGTCGACTGGAACGCCGAAAAGGCGCCGAACCTGATGTTCCGCCAGGACCCGGGCAAGATCAACGCCATGTCTTCGACGAAGATCAACTTCCACAACCCGAACAACGAATACATGCACGACACGCCCCAGCAGGGCCTTTTCAACAAGCTGATGCGTTTCGAATCGTCCGGCTGCGTGCGCGTGCAGAATGTGCGCGATCTCACGACCTGGCTGCTGCGCGATACGCCCGGCTGGTCGCGCCAGCAGATCGAGCAGGTCATCAACACGCGCGTCAATACGCCGATCAAGCTCGCCGTCGAGGTTCCGGTCTATTTCGTCTATATCTCGGCCTGGTCGGCACGCGACCGCGTCGTGCAGTTCCGCGACGATATCTACCAGATGGATGGCGCGACCGAACTGGCGCTTCAAAGCGGCATCGGCACGGAAAAGCCGGCCGGCTCGCCGGACGAGGACCTTCTGCCGCAATAAGGCGATTTGTCTGACTTTTTCACAGGCCCCGCATTCCCCAGGGAATGCGGGGCCTTTGTTTTTCGGCCCCAGGTACCTTGTCGTTTTTATCGCATAACACGCGCGGAAATGGCGCAAACCGTGGAGCGGATATTGCCCTTGCCATGCGAGGACGATAAACACCGTGCCACCCACCCTTAAGGAGCCTCGAGGATGAGCCAGTCTTCCGCCACCGAAGTTTTCTTCACGCGTTCCCTTGCCGACACCGACCCGGATATTTTCGGCTCGATCCAGAAGGAACTCGGTCGCCAGCGCCATGAAATCGAGCTGATCGCGTCCGAAAACATCGTTTCGCGCGCCGTGCTCGAAGCCCAGGGCTCGATCATGACGAACAAGTATGCCGAGGGCTATCCGGGCAAGCGCTACTACGGCGGCTGCCAGTTCGTCGATATCGCCGAAGAACTCGCCATCGAGCGCGCCAAGAAGCTGTTCGGCGTCAACTTCGCCAACGTCCAGCCGAATTCCGGCTCGCAGATGAACCAGGCCGTCTTCCTCGCGCTGCTCCAGCCGGGCGACACCTTCATGGGCCTCGACCTCAATTCGGGCGGCCACCTGACGCACGGATCGCCGGTCAACATGTCCGGCAAGTGGTTCAACGTCGTGTCCTACGGCGTGCGTGAAGGCGACCATCTGCTCGACATGGACGACGTCGCCGAGAAGGCCCGCAAGAACAAGCCGAAGCTCATCATCGCCGGCGGCACCGCTTACTCCCGCATCTGGGACTGGAAGCGTTTCCGCGAGATCGCCGATGAAGTCGGCGCCTATCTCATGGTCGACATGGCCCACATTGCCGGCCTCGTTGCCGGTGGCCAGCATCCGTCGCCCTTCCCGCATTGCCACGTCGCTACGACCACGACGCATAAGTCGCTCCGCGGCCCGCGCGGCGGCGTCGTGCTGACCAACGACGAGGAGATCGCCAAGAAGATCAACTCGGCCGTCTTCCCGGGTCTCCAGGGCGGTCCGCTGATGCACATCATCGCCGCCAAGGCCGTGGCCTTCGGTGAAGCATTGCAGCCGGAGTTCAAGGAATATGCCGCGCAGATCGTCAAGAACGCCAAGGCGCTCGCCGAGACGCTGAAGGCCGGCGGCCTCGACATCGTTTCGGGCGGCACCGACAACCACCTGATGCTCGTCGACCTTCGCAAGAAGAACGCGACCGGCAAGCGTGCGGAAGCAGCCCTTGGCCGCGCCTACGTCACCTGCAACAAGAACGGCATCCCGTTCGACCCCGAAAAGCCCTTCGTCACCTCGGGCGTCCGCCTCGGCACGCCGGCCGGTACGACCCGTGGCTTCAAGGAAGCCGAGTTCCAGGAAATCGGCAACCTCATCGTCGAGGTTCTCGACGGCCTGAAGGTCGCCAATTCCGACGAGGGCAACGCCGGCGTTGAAGCCGCCGTCCGGGAAAAGGTCGTCAAGCTGACGGACCGCTTCCCGATGTACTCCTATATGTAAGGAAGACTGATGCGCTGCCCCTATTGCGGTTCGGAAGATACGCAGGTGAAGGACTCCCGTCCCGCAGAGGACGGGGCCGCCATTCGCCGCCGGCGCATCTGCCCGGATTGCGGGGGGCGGTTCACCACCTTCGAGCGGGTGCAGCTGCGCGAGCTGATGGTTGCAAAGAAGACAGGCCGCAAGGCCCCCTTCGACCGCGACAAGCTGCTCAAATCCTTCGAGATCGCGCTTCGCAAGCGGCCCGTTGACCGGGACCGCATCGAACGCGCGGTCTCGGGCATCGTCCGCCGGCTGGAAAGCTCCGGCGAGACGGAAATCTCTTCCGAAGAGATCGGCCTCCAGGTTCTGGAAGCCTTGAAGGCGCTCGATGACGTGGCCTTCGTGCGCTATGCGTCGGTGTATCGCGATTTCTCCCATGTCGACGATTTCGAAAAGATTCTTTCGGAAGTCGCCGCCAAGATCGCCCGCGACCCGGGCGCTGACGGCTAGATGTCGGGCGTCGTGTCCAGCGACGAACGCTTCATGGCAGCGGCAATTCGCCTCTGCCGCCGCAATCTCGGCCTGACCTCCACCAATCCCTCCGTTGCCTGCCTCATCGTCAAGGACGGTGTGATCGTCGGTTCCGCCGTCACGGCGCCGGGCGGGCGGCCGCATGCGGAGACGCAGGCGCTGGCCATGGCCGGTGATGCCGCGCGTGGTGCGACCGCCTATGTCACGCTCGAACCCTGCTCTCACCATGGCAAGACGCCGCCGTGCGCCGATGCGCTGATCGCCTCCGGCGTGGCACGCGTGGTCGTCGCCGTGACCGATCCGGACGAGCGCGTCGCGGGCAGGGGGCTCTCCATGTTGCGCGATGCCGGCATCGTCGTGGAGACCGGCCTGTTGGAGAGCGAAGGCAAGGCCGCGCTTGCCGCGTACCTGACTCGGCAGACGAAGAAGCACCCTTATGTGACTCTGAAACTTGCCGTTTCCGCCGATGGCATGCTCGGCCGGCTGGGCACGGGCCAGGTGGCGATTACAGGTCCTATCTCGCGCGGCCAGGTGCATGTGCTGCGCGCCGAAACCGATGCGATCCTCGTCGGCATCGGCACGGCGCTGTCCGACGATCCCGAACTCACCTGCCGCCTGCCGGGGCTCGAAACCCGGTCCCCCGTGCGCATCGTGCTCGATCCGCGTCTGGAATTGCCGCCGACGTCGAAGCTTGCGCGAACGGCGTTGTTGGTGCCCGTCATCGTGGTGGCGGCGAAGGACGACAAGGACGATCCCGCTTTTGCCGCTCGCCAGGATGCTCTGGAAACGCTGGGTGTCGAGGTGCTGATCTGCGATCCGCGCCGGCTTGAGGCGCTGCTGGCGGCGCTTGCCACGCGTGGCATTTCCTCGCTGCTGGTCGAGGGCGGTGCGCGCACGGCGCAATCCTTCCTGGAAGCAGATCTTGTCGATCGCATCCTGCTGTTCAAGGGTGCCGGCACCCTTGGCAAGGACGGGGTCGCATCCCCATGTGTGTCGGGGCAGATGCCTGCGGGCTTTTCGCTGCGCGACACGGCGCGCTACGGCGCGGATATTCTTGAAGAATACGAAAGAGACGAGTGATGTTCACAGGCATTGTCACGGATATTGGAACGGTCGAGAGGGTCGAGCCCATGAACGAGGGGGTTCGGCTGCGCGTGCGCACGAACTATGACCCCGCGACGATCGACATGGGCGCCTCCATTGCCCATTCTGGCACCTGCCTTACCGTTACCGCTCTGCCGGAAGCGGGCACCAATGCCCGCTGGTTCGAGGTGGAAGCCTGGGAAGAAGCGCTGCGCCTGACGACGATTGCCAGCTGGAAGGCCGGCACGAAAATCAATCTCGAGCGCTCGCTGAAGATCGGCGACGAACTCGGCGGCCATATCGTCTCCGGCCATGTCGACGGCAAGGCGGAAATCCTCTCCGTCGAAGCCGAGGGCGACGCAACGCGCTTCCGTATCCGCGCGCCCGAAGGGCTGGAGCGATTCGTCGCGCCGAAGGGGTCCGTCGCGCTCGACGGCACCTCGTTGACGGTCAATGCGGTCGATGGTGCTGTATTCGACGTGCTGCTCATCCGCCACACGCTTGAAGTCACCACATGGGGCGAGCGCAAGGTCGGCGATTTCGTCAATTTCGAAGTGGACACCATGGCGCGATATGCGGCCCGGCTTGCGGAGTTTTCCGCCAAGGCGTGACCGGCGCGTGACTCTTTCCCGTTATGTGCCAGATCGGAATGGTGCGGTGCGGTGTTTGCAACCGTCATGGTAACGATATCGATACCTCTCGGCTTTTAGTGTCCGCGCATTGGACTGCTGGAGGCCTCGGGGATGGTACCCGATTACAACACATTGTTGCTCGCCATCGGGCTTGCCGGCTTCTGCCTGTCGGCAACGCTTTTTGCCTCCTGGCTCTCGGCGAAGATCGAGCGTTTCCTGCTCTCCTGGTCCATCGGTATAGGCTGCATCGTGCCGGCCGTGGTGATCTACAGCGTCTATATCGAGCACGCGAGCGTGATCGTCGGCTGCGTGGCCTTCCTGCTGCAGTTCCTCGGCTTTTCCTTCATCTACGGCGCGGCCTATCGCTTTCGTACGGGTGAAAGTGGGCGGCGGCGCATCGCTGGCGTATTTTTCGCCTGTGCGGCGATGTCCCTGCCGTGGCTTGTCAGCGGTTATGACGGCCTTGCCTTCATCGCTCTCAACCTGCTGATCACGGCTTGCGTCGTCGCGACCGCCTGTGAATATTGGCGGGGCAGGGCGGAGGCGCCGTTGCCGCTGACCGGTATCGTGATCCTCTATCTCCTGACGGCCCTGTCTTTCCTGCTGTGCGCCGGCGTGCTCATCCTTGACGGCAAATGGGTGATGGGCCATGCGCCCGACAATTGGGCGGAAAACCTTAATCTTATCGTGGCGATCATGGGCATCAGCGGCATCGGGGCCATGTCGCTGGCCCTCAACCAGTGGCGCGTTGCCGGCAACCACCATCGCGCCGCGATGACGGATGCGCTGACCGGCCTGTTGAACCGCCGTGCGCTCTTTGATCGTTATGAAGCGCAAGCCGTGACCCCACATATGGCGGCCATCGCCTTCGATCTCGACAATTTCAAATCCGTCAACGACCGCCATGGCCATGCTGCTGGCGACGTGGTGCTGAAGGTTTTTGCCGATGTCCTGCGCGACGTGTGCGGCGATGCGGCGTGCATCGCCCGCCTCGGCGGCGAGGAATTCATCGTCGTGCTGGACCGCACGGTTCCGGATCGCGCCCAGCGCATCGCCGAACGTATCCGCATGGATTTAGCAGCAAAGTTCATCCCTGTCGGTCGGCGCAGCATTACCTGCACCGTCAGCGCGGGCATCGCCTTCGGACGGGAGGACGGTGTAAGCTTCGATAGCCTGCTCAGCAGTGCCGACAAGGCGCTCTACACGGCAAAACGGGCCGGCCGCAACCGCGTCTCGCTCGCGGCCTGACGCTCACGCGCCGGGCTCGCCCTCCCAGTAATCGATCTCTTCGCCATGCCGGCGCATGCTGCTGAAAGTCGTCGGACCGCCGGTGGTCGGGCGGGTCTTTGCCAGGAACTTTCCAGAATCCGGATATTCGCAGATCTCGGTTGCTGCCATCGTGGAGATGGCGAGATATTTCAGCGGCACGGTGCCGGTATTGATGATCTGGTGCGCCGTTTCCGGCCCGCCGGCCGGCGCGCCAAGCACGTCGCCGGGGCCGAACAGGTGCCGCTCCTCGCCGAAACGATAGGTACCGTGGCCTTCCAGGATAACGAAAAGCTCGTCCTCGACATGGTGGTTGTGGAACGGACAGCTGGACTTGCCCGGCGGCACCTCGCTGTAGCCGATCCCAAGATTCTTCAGGCCGAGTGCCTTGCCGAAGGCCGTGTCAGTGCTTTCATAGAGACTGCCCTGCGTCCAGTGCTCCAGCTTCAATTTGGCAAGCGTGACGATGGGCGATGTTTGGGTGCTCATTCCTGTCTTCCTCTTGACAACGGCGCATCGTTCCCATTTCGTTCCGGGATGTCAATGCCGCGTACCGCACGGCACGCGGCGGGAAGGGCTCAAATGGCCGCATCCGGCGGAAAACTCTTGCCAAGCCCCGCCGGTCGTGGTTTGACCCCGCTTCCGCCCGCATTTGCGTAGCCTGCCTCCAATTTTCAGGTGATTCATGGCCAACACCGATAATCCCCATCTCCTCATCGTCGAGGCGCGCTTCTACGACGACATGGCCGATGCGATGCTCGACGGCGCCAAGGGCGCGCTCGATGCCGCCGGTGCCACCTATGACATCGTGACCGTCATGGGCGCGCTCGAAATCCCCGCCGCCATCGCCATGGCGCTCGATGGCATGGACAATGGCGGCAAGCTGTATGACGGTTTCGTCGCACTCGGCATGGTCATCCGTGGCGAGACCTATCATTTCGACATCGTCGCCAATGAATCGAGCCGGGCGCTCATGGATCTCGCCGTCAGCGAAAGCCTGCCGATCGGCAACGGCATCCTGACCGTCGAGAACGACGAACAGGCCTGGGCCCGCGCCCGCCGCTCGGAAGGCGACAAGGGTGGCTTTGCCGCCCGCGCGGCCCTGACGATGATCGACCTGAAGAAGAAACTGGGCGGCGAACAGTGAGCACGGACAAGGACCAGCAGCCGGTGAAGCCGGCCAACCAGCGCGGCGCGGCGCGTCTTGCCGCCGTGCAGGCGCTCTACCAGATGGATATCGGCGGTTCGGGCGTGCTCGAAGTCGTCGCCGAATACGAGACGCACCGGCTCGGCCAGGAAGTCGACGGCGATACCTATCTCAAGGCAGACGCCTCGTGGTTCCGCTCGATCGTCTCGGGCGTCGTGCGCGACCAGCGCATGCTCGACCCGCTGATCGGCACCGCCCTTCAGGACGACTGGGCGCTGTCGCGCCTCGATTCCACGGTGCGCGCCATCCTGCGCGCCGGCACCTTCGAGCTGAAGGAACGCAAGGACGTGCCGATCGCGGTGATCGTCACGGAATTTGTCGAGATTGCCAAGGCGTTCTTCGAGGATGAAGAGCCCAAACTGGTGAATGCGGTGCTGGACCGCATCGCCAAGCAGCTGCGGCCAGAGACACGCAAATAACGGTAGGCAGCATGAGCATGGGGTCGGTCGAAGGTCTTGAACGGGAGCTTTCGGCCGCACGCCGCAATGTCTTCCTGTTGATGTTTGCACAGGCGCTGCTTGCCTCGGCCGGGCCGATCGCCTTTTCCATCGGCGGGCTCGCCGGCTATAATCTGCTCGGCGAGGACAAATCGCTGGCGACGGCCCCGCTGACCGGGTTCAATATCGGCGTGGCGCTCGGCGCCGTCTTCGTGGCGATCGCCGCCCGCATGCTCGGCCGGGCCTATGGCTTCGTCGTCGGCGCCCTGATCGGCGCTGCTGGCGGTATTCTCGCGGCCATTGCGCTCTTCCGCAGCGATTTCTGGCTGTTTGCCGCTGGCTTCGTCCTGATCGGCATTTCCGGCGGCTTCACGCAGAAAATCCGCTTTGCGGCTGCCGATGCGTCGCCCTCCTTCTACAAGCCGCGCGCCATTTCCTGGATTCTGGCCGGCGGCGTCATTTCCGCCATCCTCGGCCCGCAGGTGGTGATCCTCACCAAAGACCTGTTCGAGCCGGTGCTGTTTGCCGGCGCCTTCGTGGCGCTCGCACCGCTCTGCCTGTCCGGCATCGTGCTTTTCCTCTTCCTGCGCCTGCCCGACCACAAGGCGGCGGGTGTCGCGAGCGGGCAGGCGGCGCGGCCGCTCGGCGAGATCGTGCTGACGCAGCGCTTCCTCACCGGCATGATCTGCGGCATCTCCACCTATGCGCTGATGACCTTCATGATGACCGGCGCGCCGCTTGCCATGGTCATCGGCTGCGGCTTCTCGCCGGAAATGGCGACACTCGGCATCCAGTGGCACGTGCTCGCCATGTTCGCGCCGAGCTTCTTCACGGGCATGCTGATCCAGCGTTTCGGCGCGGAGAAGGTCGTGGCCGCCGGTCTCGTTATCCTGATGAGCTGCGCGACCGTTGCCCATGCCGGCATCGCGCTCTGGAATTTCTGGGGCGCGCTGATCCTACTGGGCGTCGGCTGGAACTTCGGCTTCATCGGCTCCACCGCCATCGTCGCCTCCAGCTACCGGCCGCACGAGGCCGACAAGGTGCAAGGCTTCCACGACATCATCCTGTTCGGCGCGGTGGCGCTTGCGTCGTTCTCCTCAGGCAAGGTGTTCAACGCCTATGGCTGGCAGACGATCAACCTGCTGTTCTGGCCGATCACCGGCATCAGCCTTGGTCTCGTGCTGCTTTTGCTTTTGCGCAATCGCCGCGCCGCCGTCTAATCGGTTCAGGTCGGTCACCGCCAAAAAATCCGTTTTCTAGAAGCGGTTGCCGCAGTGCGGCGACTTGACGCAACCGATTCGCAAACGCACTCTGGCCGCGCGCCGGCCCCTGTCTTGTGAGGAGGCAAGCAGGAGCGGGCGCATATCGGCTGCGGGGAGAGGACCCCGTGGCTTCCTAGGAGGACAGAGCGAAATGACCATATTGTTTGGCGTTATCGCATGCGGGTTGCTTTCGGTGGTCTATGCCATCTGGGCGACACAGTCGGTGCTTGCCGCCGACCAGGGGAATGCCCGCATGCAGGAAATTGCAGGTTATATCCGGGAAGGGGCGCAGGCCTATCTCACCCGGCAGTACAAGACCATTGCGATCGTCGGTGTTGTCGTGTTCGTCGGCACCTGGCTGCTTCTTTCTGCTACGGCTGCCATCGGGTTCCTTATCGGCGCCGTCCTGTCTGGCGTTGCCGGGTTTATCGGCATGCATGTGTCCGTCCGCGCCAATGTGCGCACGGCGCAGGCCGCGTCCGTCAGCCTGTCCTCCGGCCTCGATATCGCCTTCAAGTCGGGTGCGATCACTGGCATGCTGGTGGCCGGTCTCGCTCTTCTCGGCGTATCCATCTATTACTGGGTACTCACCGGCGTTCTCGGCCAGGAGCCGGCCTCCCGCGAGGTCATCGATGCGCTTGTCGCGCTCGGCTTCGGCGCTTCGCTCATCTCCATCTTCGCCCGTCTGGGCGGCGGCATCTTCACCAAGGGTGCGGACGTCGGCGGCGACCTCGTCGGCAAGGTGGAAGCCGGCATTCCCGAAGACGACCCGCGCAACCCGGCAACCATCGCCGACAACGTTGGCGACAATGTCGGCGACTGCGCCGGCATGGCGGCCGACCTCTTCGAGACCTATGCGGTGACCGTCGTCGCCACCATGGTCCTCGCCGCCATCTTTTTTGCCGGCGCGCCGGTCCTGGCTTCGGCCATGATCTATCCGCTGGCTATCTGCGGCGCCTGCATCATCACCTCGATCATCGGCTCGTTTTTCGTCAAGCTCGGCTCGAACGGCTCGATCATGGGTGCCCTCTACAAGGGCCTCATCGTCACCGGCGTGCTGTCGGTTCTCGGCCTCGGCGCCGCGACCTCGCTGACGGTGGGCTGGGGCACCATCGGCACCGTCGCCGGCAAGGAGATCACCGGTACGAACCTCTTCATCTGCGGTCTTCTCGGCCTCGTGGTGACTGCGCTCATCGTGGTGATCACCGAATACTACACCGGCACCAACAAGCGCCCGGTGAACTCCATCGCCCAGGCCTCGGTGACCGGCCACGGCACCAACGTCATCCAGGGCCTCGCCGTTTCGCTGGAATCGACGGCTCTGCCGGCGATCGTCATCGTCGGCGGCATCATCGCCACCTACCAGCTCGCTGGCCTGTTCGGCACCGGCATCGCGGTGACGGGCATGCTCGGCATTGCCGGCATGATCGTGGCGCTCGATGCGTTCGGTCCGGTCACGGACAATGCCGGCGGCATCGCCGAAATGTCTCACCTGCCGCCGGAAGTGCGCAAGTCCACCGACGCGCTCGATGCCGTAGGCAACACGACCAAGGCCGTCACCAAGGGTTATGCGATCGGTTCGGCGGGTCTTGGCGCGCTGGTGCTCTTCGCCGCCTATTCGAACGACCTCGCTTACTTCGCCGCCAATGGCGACAAGTATCCCTACTTCGCCGACGTCGGCTCGATCTCCTTCGATCTCTCCAACCCCTATGTGGTGGCTGGCCTGATCTTTGGCGGTCTCATTCCCTACCTCTTCGGCGGTATCGCCATGACGGCCGTCGGCCGTGCGGCGGGGTCGATCGTCGAGGAAGTGCGCCGGCAGTTCCGCGAAAAGCCGGGCATCATGGCCGGCACGGAACGTCCGGATTACGGCCGCGCGGTCGATCTCCTGACCAAGGCGGCGATCCGGGAAATGGTCGTGCCGTCGCTTCTGCCGGTCTTGGCGCCGCTCGTCGTCTATTTCGGCGTGCTGCTGATATCAGGCTCGAAGGCCTCGGCCTTTGCGGCACTCGGTGCTTCGCTTCTCGGCGTCATCGTCAACGGCCTGTTCGTCGCGATCTCCATGACCTCGGGCGGCGGCGCCTGGGACAATGCCAAGAAGAGCTTCGAAGACGGTTTCGTCGACAAGGACGGCACGCGTCACCTGAAGGGTTCGGAAGCCCACAAGGCCTCCGTCACCGGCGACACCGTCGGCGACCCGTACAAGGACACGGCCGGCCCCGCCGTCAACCCGGCGATCAAGATCACCAATATCGTGGCCTTGCTGCTGCTCGCCGTTCTCGCCTGACCGGCACGGCGCTCAAAAGAAAGCCGCGGGGAGCGATTCCCGCGGCTTTTTGATTCCGTATGGAAGGAGCTGGTGCTTATTTCTGCGCGCCGAGCGCGTTCTGCACCATGCTGGCCGGGTTTGCGCCGCCCTTCAAGAGCTGGCCGAGGAAGGTGAGTTCGGCGCCGCCCGTCGGCGTGACGCGCGAGATCATGTCGAAGACCTTGCCGTCCTGCAGCGTGTAGTGCGCCAGGCGTTCCACATTGCCGTCCTTGTTGAAATAAACGGCGAGAATGCTTTGCTCGACGAGCTTCGGCTTCATGAAGGCGACCGGGCGGGTGCGCTTCTGCGAGACGTAGTAGAAGACTTCGTTGTCGAAGGTGGCGGTCGAGGACGGCGAGCCGAGCGACAGGAGAACCTGTTCGCGCGAGGAGCCGACCGGTGCCAGCGCCAGCGTCTGCTCGTCCACGATATAGCCCTGGTTCAGGACTTCGCCGGTGCCCTGGCAGCCTGCGAGAACGGACACGGAGAGGGTGGCGGCAATGGCGGCGTTACGCAACAGCTTCATCTTCACAGCATCTCTCTTCACAACATCCCAGGGACTATGATGGCCGCGCAGCCATTGCAATTCATGCCTGCTTCGGTAAACCAGCTTCAAGCCTCATGCAACATGACTTGCATGGGCACCATGGTTTGAATCGGGCAAAACTAGGCTTTATGATGATTTTCGGCCTGTTCGGCAAAAAAAACGGCAACCGGCGCATCGTCGAAAAGCAGTATGCGACACTGACGACGGCCGCGCGCCATCCCTATCTCTATGAAGCGCTTGACGTTCCCGACACCGTGATGGGCCGTTTTGAGATGCTGTCGGCGATGCTGATCCTCTACTTCCGTCGCACCCGCACGGGCGGCACATCGGGCCAGGAAATCGCCCAGGAGATCGTCGATGCCTTCTTTGAGGATGTCGATCATTCGATTCGCGAGCTCGGCGTCGGTGATGTCGGCGTGCCCAAGCGCATGAAGAAATTCGCCGGCATGTTTTATGGCCGGCTGGAATCCTATGCGGCGGCGCTCGATAGCGGCAACCGTGAGGGGCTTGCGGCAGCGCTCCGGCGCAACATCTACCCGGAAGCAGGCGAGGGCGCGCCTGTCATGGCGGGGCTTGCGGACTATCTCTTCGCGGCCGAAACGGCGATGGCCGCGGTCAGCGACGATGACATCAAGACGGGCGTGCTCGCGGTTCTCGAGCCCGGCCGCAACGAACACGCCGCCTGAGGGCGGCCGGAAGGCGATACCATGAAGAAAGACGACGAACCGCCGTTCTCCTACCTGGTCAAGGTCGGCCACATCTCGGCGAACCCTGTCGAGGTGACGTTGAGCGCGAATGACAAGGAGCGGGCCGGTCTGGCAGAACTCTGGTCAGTACTCGAGGTGAAGGCGCTTGCCGCGACCTTCACCGTGCAGCGCTGGAAGCGGGACGGCGTGCGCCTCAAGGGCCGCGTCGCGGCAGATATCGTGCAGGCCTGCGTAGTGACGCTCGATCCCGTCGAGGCTCATATCGACGAGCCGGTCGAAGCTGTCTTCGTGCCGGAAGGATCGAAGCTTGCGCGCATGCCGGTTTCCATCGAGACCGGTGAAATGCTGCTCGATCCGAACGGGCCGGACGCGCCGGAAATCTTCACCGGCGACACGATCGACGCCGGTGCGGTGGCGGCCGAATATGCGGCGCTTGCCATCGAACCCTATCCGCGCAAGCCTGATATCGCCTTTTCCGGCCATATCGAAAGCAGCGACAAGGATGACAAAAAACCGTCGCCTTTTGCCGTTCTGAAGGACTGGAAAAAAGACTGAACGGCTCCATGAGCGCCTGATAATTCAGTTGTGCACCCCGCGAAAAGCGGTATTTTGGCGCAATTCCGCTGCGGTGGCTTCTCCGCCGCTGGAAAACGAAAAGCAAGGCAAGACACGCGTGGTCAGAATTTCCGTCGACGTCATGGGAGGCGATTTCGGTCCGAAGGTCGCTATCCCTGGCGCAGCCAAGGCCCTTGAGCGCCATCCCGAAATCCGCTTCGTCCTTTTCGGCAATGCCGCCGAGTGCGAACCCCTCCTGGCGCAGCATCCGAAGCTGAAGGCCGCGAGCACCTTCCATCACTGCGACGTCGCCGTCGCGATGGACGAGAAGCCGAGCCAGGCCTTGCGTCGCGGCCGTGGGAAATCCTCCATGTGGCAGGCTGTCGATGCGGTCGCCAAGGACCAGGCCGACGTCGCGGTTTCCGCCGGCAATACCGGCGCGCTGATGGCCATGTCGAAGTTCTGCCTGCGCATGATGGCCAATATCGAGCGCCCGGCGATCGCCGGCATCTGGCCGACGTTGAAGGGCGAGAGCATCGTGCTCGACATCGGCGCGACGATCGGCGCCGATGCCAACCAGCTGTTCGACTTCGCGTTGATGGGCGGCGCCATGGCGCGCGCGCTGTTTGAGATCGACAAGCCGACGCTTGGCCTGCTCAATGTCGGCGTGGAGGAGATCAAGGGCCAGGAAGAGGTGAAGGCTGCCGGTCAGCTGATCCGCGAGGCCAATTTCGACACGATCGACTATTATGGCTTCGTGGAAGGCGACGATATCGGTCGCGGTACAGTGGACGTGGTGGTGACGGAAGGTTTTGCCGGCAACATCGCGCTCAAGGCGGCGGAAGGCACGGCGCGGCAGATCGCGGAATATCTGCGTGCCGCGATGTCGCGCACCTGGCTCGCCAAGCTCGGCTACATCCTGGCCAAGAGCGCCTTCGATCGGGTGCGCGAGAAGATGGATCCGCGCAAGGTCAATGGCGGTGTCTTCCTCGGCCTCAACGGCATCGTCATTAAGAGCCATGGCGGCACGGATGCCGAGGGTTTTGCGGCCGCCGTCGATGTCGGCTACGACATGGCACGCAACGGCCTGAAGCAGAAGATCGAAAATGATTTGCAGAAGTATCATGCCGGCCGCCCTGTTGAAGGCGCTGCCCAGGGCATGAGCGACGAGGTATAGAATGATCCGTTCAGTGGTCCGCGGTTTCGGAACAGCGCTTCCGAAGCGGGTGCTCACCAATGCCGAACTGGAAAGCATGGTCGACACGTCCGATGAATGGATCGTGCAGCGCACCGGCATCCAGCAGCGCTACATCGCAGGCGAGGGTGAAACGACCGCCTCGCTCGGCGAAGGTGCGGCACGCGCCGCCTTGGACAAGGCCGGCCTGACGGCTGCCGACATCGACCTGATCATCGTCGCGACCTCGACGCCGGACAATACTTTTCCGGCCACCGCGGTCAACATCCAGAACCGCCTGGGCATGCATCACGGCTTCGCCTTCGATCTCCAAGCGGTCTGTTCCGGCTTCGTCTATGCCGTGACCACGGCGGATGCCTATATCCGCGGCGGCCTCGCCAAGCGCGTGCTGGTCATCGGTACGGAAACCTTCTCGCGCATCCTCGACTGGACGGATCGCACGACCTGCGTGCTGTTCGGCGACGGCGCCGGCGCCATCGTTCTCGAAGCGCGGGAGGGCACGGGGACCAATACGGACCGTGGCGTGCTGACGACGCAACTGCGCTCCGACGGTGCGCACCGCGACAAGCTCTTCGTCGATGGCGGCCCGTCCACGACAGGCACGGTCGGCCACCTGCGCATGGAAGGCCGCGAGGTCTTCAAACATGCCGTGGGCATGATCACCGACGTGGTTTACTCCTCCTTCGATGCGACTGGCCTCACGGCCGACGATATCGATTGGCTGGTGCCGCATCAGGCTAACAAGCGCATTATCGACGGCTCGGCCAAGAAACTTGGCATTCCCCTGGAAAAGGTCGTCGTGACCGTAGACCAGCACGGCAACACGTCGGCCGCATCGATTCCCCTGGCGCTGGCTGCTGCGGCAAGCGACGGGCGAATCAAGGAAGGAGATATCGTGCTCCTGGAAGCCATGGGCGGCGGCTTTACCTGGGGCGCGGTGCTGCTTCGCTGGTAGGCGAGGGTGTTGCCGTCGCACCGCTTGACCGAAGGGGGCAAGGACAATACTCTCCTGCCACTAAGCATGCGCTTTCAATGGGAAATCGGTGAGGGACGATGAGCGGCAAGACGGTGACACGCGCAGATTTGGCCGAATCGGTTTTCCGTAAGGTCGGCCTTTCCAGAACTGAATCGGCGGAGCTTGTCGAAACCGTGATCGACGAGATCTGCAATGCCATCGTCCGGGGCGAGAGTGTCAAGCTTTCTTCCTTCGCGACCTTTCAGGTGCGCGACAAGAACGAGCGCATCGGCCGCAATCCGAAGACGGGCGAGGAGGTGCCGATCTCGCCGCGCCGCGTCATGACCTTCAAGGCTTCGAACGTGCTGAAGCAGCGGGTGCTGAAGCAGCACCTTGCGCGCAAGGCCAAGCAGAAACCGGCGTCTCCAGCGTCCTGAGCGACGAATCGGCGATTTTCCTCCGTCATTGTAACGCTGGACGACGGCAACTAGTCGCGAGGGACGTGGTGCTCGCCACCGCGCGCGAGTGGGATTCGGTGTTTTTTGCTTCGGTTCATGCCCGTCAGGCAATTTGAAACTTGAATATCGTCTGGCAACCCGCTGAAATGAAAGCGACTCGGCGCCGTTTCTGCTAGAAAGGCGTTGCTAGCTTTCATCGAGGACACAATGGACAAGAGTCCGGACGCTTTCCGCACCATCAGCGAGGTCGCCGACGATCTCGACCTGCCGCAGCACGTGCTGCGCTTCTGGGAGACGCGCTTCACGCAGATCAAGCCGATGAAGCGTGGCGGCGGACGACGGTATTATCGTCCCGAAGACGTGGATCTCCTAAAGGGCATCCGTCATCTGCTCTATGATCATGGCTACACGATCAAGGGCGTGCAGAAGCTCTTGAAGCTCAACGGCAACAAGTTCGTCGCGGCGATCGCCAGCGGCGATCTGGCGACTGTCGAGGCGCTGGCGGCGGCAAGCCACGAGGAACCGACGCCGCCCAAGGCCGGCAGCGACGAGGACCAGATCGTCGGCCGCGCCAAGGCCCCGAGCAGCCGCCGTTTCTTCTCCTTCGTCGGCGGCGGTGACGATGCGCCGGAAATCTCGCTCGGCAAGACCAGCGTGGGCAAGGAAGACCGCGCCCTATTGCAGGAGGCGCTCTACGATCTTCTCGAATGCAAGCGCTTGCTCGACCAGGTGCGCTGATCGATAGATTCATTAGACCTATGATCCTGCGGCCGCGCATGGTTGCCTCCCGTGAGAGGCGACTGACGGGCCGATTGAACAACATTGCACGTGATGCGCTTGGAGCGCCCCAGGCTCGCGAGCAACAGCAGCGTTGCTGACGGGAGGGCGGGAGGATCTGCCTTCGACGTTGATTTCCCCTGGTGACGCGAAAACTCGAATGATTCACCGCTCCCCTTTGTCATGCCGCGAGTGGCTCCCGGCACACTTCGTATTGCCGTCAACCTGCCATGCACTGATGACGATCAAACAGATGAGTCGATGCGAGTCGAGTGGTTGTACGCCCTGGTAGCTTCGCGTTTGCCTGAATCTGTCACGAAATACTCCATCACAGGATGTATTCGGCGCCGTTATAGTATTGAAATAACTTCATAAAATTCACAAAAGATCGTCATGAAACTGTCGCATGCGCGAAATGCGTGTCTTTCGGGCAACGCTCCGATCATCCCCGTCGTCACACTTCAGTCACAATTCGCTTTGGCGATTGAGGCCATTTTTCGTCTGGGTAATTTCCCGCCAGCCGGCTGCGGGATTGCACTTCCGCCTGCCCGGTGGCCGGGGCATCCGCGAGGCATATCGTCTTGCGGAGAGGGGTCCGGCTCCATGATCAAACGGAGAGTAAAAATGAACATCAAGGGCTTTCTCATCGGCTCCGCCGCTGCCCTCGTTACGGTTTCGGGCGCTCACGCCGCAGACGCTATCGTCGCTGCCGAGCCCGAGCCGATGGAATATGTTCGCGTCTGCGATGCGTTCGGCACGGGTTACTTCTATATCCCGGGCACGGAAACCTGCCTCAAGATCGGCGGCTACGTTCGCATGGACGTCCGCGGCGGCGAACTTCTCGGCCTCAATGCCAATGAGGCAAACGGTTCGCTCGGCGACGAATGGGACACGCGTTCGCGCTTCGATCTGCGCCTCTCGACGGCTTCAGACACCGAATACGGCGCGCTGAAAACCTACAGCGAACTTCGCTTCAACTGGCGTCAGGGCAACAACACGGTTGAAGTTAAGCACGCCTATATCGACCTCGCCGGCTTCCGCGTGGGTAAGACCGATTCCGCGTTCATCACTTTCACCGATTACGCCGGCTCCGTTCTCATCGACGACCTGATCGATTTCGGTACCGACGACACCAATGTCATCCAGTACAACTACAAGTCCGACAACGGCATCACCGCCGTTCTCTCGCTTGAAGATTTTGCTGATGCCGGTAACGACTACGTCCCGAACATCGTTGGCGGCGTCGGCTACGCTGGTGAATCCTTCAAGGCCCGCGTCCTTGGCGGTTATGACTCGAGCCTTGAAGAAGGCGCGATCAAGGCTCGTCTCGATGGTGACTTCGGCAGCTTCTCGGCCTTCGTTATGGCCGGTTGGAACACCAATGGCGACTTCCGAAACGACTATGCGACCTGGGATGGCGATTGGGCTGTCTGGGGTGGTGCATCGGTCGGCCTGACCGACCGTGTCAAGCTCAACGCACAACTCGCTTACGACGACAGCGAAACCTTCGTTGCCAATGCCAACGTCGCCTTCACGGTCGTTCCGGGCTTCGTCGTTACGCCGGAAGTGGTCTATCGCGACCGCGACGCCGATGGCAGCGCATGGGGCGGTATCGTCCGCTTCCAGCGCTCGTTCTAAGTTAGCCTGATCCTCCAGTCGGCTAACGGCCCGGCCTCGTACATACGGGGCCGGGCTCGTTTTTTTTGATATAGATCGTGACGCGAGTGGTGTCAGCGCCTTATGGCGCGCGCAATGGCAATCAGGATACAGGCTCCGATAAAGCCTGCGATCAGGTAACCGATCCAGCCGCCGAGCGACACACCGATCAGGCTGAGCAGGAGGTTTGCCACGGCCGCGCCGACAATGCCGAGAACGATGTTCATCAGCACGCCCATATTGCTCTTCATGAACATTTCGGCGAGCCAGCCGGCGATACCGCCGATGATGATCGCTGCAATCCAGCCTACGCTTGCGTCTTCCATTTCAATCTCCTCAAGCCTTGAAAGCCACCCGGTGCGAATAGCCGGCCGAGAAACGCGCAAACCGCCGCAAAGTTCCATTAGAGAACTGCGATTGTGGGGAGGATTTAGGAAGGAAAATGGTCGGAATGGCGGGATTCGAACCCACGACCCCTTGACCCCCAGTCAAGTGCGCTACCGGGCTGCGCTACATTCCGGACCGACGAAACCCCTATAGTCTCGGTCCTTTCGATGCAAGCCCAAAAAATCGGCTTGGTGGCAAATGTGGATAATTGTGTTCGGCCTCAGGCGATCAGTCCGCGGTAGAGCGCTTCTGTTTCGCCGATCATGCGGTCCAGACCGTAGCCGTGGCTTCGAATGAGCGCGGCCTCGGTATGGCGTGCGAGGCGGTCTGGATCGGCAAGGCGCAACATTGCGGCTGCGAAGCGTTCGGGATCGTCCTGGTTTTCCACGAGCACGCCATTTTCGCCGTCCTTCAGCACCATGGAGGCGCCGCCGACATCGGTGAGGACCATCGGCTTGCCGGCGGCGGCGGCTTCCAGCATCACGTAGGACATTGCTTCGTAGCGGCTCGGCATGGCCAGCACGTCGATGGCGGCCATGGCCTGCGGCCCCGTGAAGCGCGCGGTGAGGCAGATGCGCTCGGCATAGCCGCTCGCTGCGATCTGGCGACGGACGGCGTCTTCCATTTCACCCGTCCCTACCATCAGGAGATGCGCATTCGGTACGCGGGCGGCGAAATGCTGGAAGGCGGCGATGAGGCGTTCGGGAGCCTTCTGATGGCAGAGGCGGCCGACGAAACCAAAGAGCAGGGCGTTCGCGGGAATGGCAAGGGCGGCGCGCACGGCGTCGCGCAGGTCTGCCGGTGGCGTCTTCACGCCGTTGACGACGATCGACAGTTTTTCGCGCGGCATGCCCAGCGCACGGGCGTGAGCGTATTCATCGGCTGAGACGCAGATGAGGCGGTCGGTGAAAGCGCGGGCCAGCAGCTTCTCGATCGAGCCGTAGACCTTGCGGCCGAGATTGCCTAGGCTGGGATCCATGGTGCGGAAGGCGTGTGGCGTATAGACACGCGCGACGTGCCGGCCCGGCAGGCGCAGGCGCGACAGCGCGCCGGCCTTGGAGGAATGGCCATGGATGATGTCGAGCGGACCGGCGCGGCGCATAACGGCGCGCAGCGCGCGCCACGCGGCGAGATCGGACGGTCCGGGCGATCGCGCCATGGCGACTGAATGCACGCCGGCGAGATCGAGCGACAGCAATTCCTCGACGAATCGTTCCTCGGCACGCAGAGGCGAATAGACGGCGTGCACGACATGGCCGCGCGCTTGCATGCCGCGGCAAAGGTCGATGAAATGCCGGCCGGAGCCGCCACCGCTCGGCTCCAGCACCTGCATAAGACGCATGGGCCGCAGGGTCCTGTCCTTAGAGGTCGTCATGATGCGATCAGCCCGATCCGGTCTTTCTGTTGTGACGTTTTTCGAGCGCGATGCACCCCCAGAGCACGCCGATCTGCAGATAGGCGTGGCGCCAGTGGTCCGTGTCGATGACGAAGCCGATGGCCGTGTGCCCGACCACGGTGATAAAGGCGATCATCAGGTAGGGTTGCCAGGGCCGGTTGCGCAGAAGCAGTTTGAACCCGGCCCAAAGGCTCGAGATGATCAGGGTGAAATAGCAGGCGAAACCGAGCCAGCCGTAGGTGGTCAGCGACTTCAGCCATATATTGTGCTCGTCTTCCGGAAAGATTTTGCTGAACGTCATGGGGCCGATGCCGAGCGGCTTTTCCATGGCCATCAGGAAGCCGATGCGGTGGCGGTCGAAGCGGCCGAGATGACCGCCGTCATATTCCTGGACGAGCTGGGTGCGGCTAGAGAACAGATCGGAGACCTTGTCAAATTGCAGGGCGACAATCAGCGCGAGGATCATCATGCCGGCGGCCGAAAGGCTCAAGACCAGGATCTTCAGGCGGAAGGCGCCGGTGCGCTCCTTCAGGAGCATGATGAAGACAAGAGCGACCACCGAGAAGAGGTAGAGCCCCCAGGCTGCGCGGGAAAACGAGAGAAACAGGCCGAGTGCGAGGATGAGCAGGCCGATGATCTTCAACGGCGCGCCGAGGATGCGGCCGGCGAGCAGGCCGTGCACGAGATAGAGCGAGGGGGCGACGAGGAAGGGCCCGAAGACGTTCGGATCCTGGAAGGCGCCCTTGGCACGATCGTAGAGCGTGAACGCCTCGCTGCCGGGAAAGGCATGGAAATAGCCGAGGATGCCCAGCAGTGACGTGATGATGGCGCTCGCCACCCAAGCGCGGAAGATAAGCTCCAGTCGCTCATGCTTGGCCTCGACGATGGAGGCGAAGAAGATGCTGGAAAGCGCCAGGAACAGCGAGACGGCGATGTACATCGGTCCGATCGAAAGATCGTCCAGCACCGTCAGCGACAGCATGCCGCCGACATTGAACAACAGGATGAGCACGACGAGCGGCGCAATGTAGCGCGAGATGCGCAAGCCGACGATCGCCCAGAGGCCGATGAGGCCCGCCATGAAGACTTCATAGGGCGCGGGTTCGCTGATGACGAAGCCCGAGAGGAACACGCCCACCGTGACCAGCATCGAACCCACAATGCCGACGGCCGCAGTCTGCGGCCGAAAGGGGGGGGCATAGGGGAGGGCCGCGTCGCTCAATAGGCATTTTCCGTGTTGAGCAGGCGGAAGGGCGTCAACACCAGGATTTTCAGATCCAGCCAGAGCGACCAGTTCTCAATGTAGTAGAGGTCGAATTCCGTGCGGAAGCGGATCTTGTCGTCATGGTCGATTTCGCCGCGCCAGCCGTTGATCTGCGCCCAGCCGGTGACGCCGGGCTTGACGCGGTGGCGGGCGAAGTAGCCCTCGACGACATCGACATATTTGCGGTCGTGCGACTGCGCCTGAATGGCATGCGGGCGCGGGCCGACGAGGGAAAGCTCGCCCTTCAGCACGTTGAAGATCTGCGGTAGCTCGTCAATCGAGGATTTGCGGATGAAGCGGCCGACCGGGGTCACGCGGGGGTCGCCCTTCGTCACCGCGGCGCGGGCCGTCGGGTCGGAGAGATGCGTGTACATCGAGCGGAACTTGTAGACTTCGATGATCTCGTTGTTAAAGCCGTGGCGCTTCTGCTTGAAGAGGATGGGGCCGGGCGACGAGAGTTTTACGGCCAGTGCCGCGCCCAGGAAGACCGGCCAGAGCAGGAGAAGCGCCACGACCGAGAAGAAGATGTCGAAGATGCGCTTGGCGACATTGTCCCAGTCGGCGATCGGCTTGTCGAAGATGTCGAGCATCGGCAGGCTGCCGACCTGCGAATAGCTGCGCGGACGGAAGCGCAGGCCCTTGGCGTGGGCGGCAAGGCGGATATCGACGGGCAGGACCCAGAGCTTCTTGAGGAGTTGCAGGATGCGCGCCTCGGCCGAGAGCGGCAGCGAGATGATCAGCATGTCGATGCGCGCGAGACGGGCGAATTCGACGAGTTCGGCGACATTGCCGAGCTTGGGATAGCCGGCGATGATGGAGGGCGAGCGGCGTTCGTCGCGATCGTCGAAGATGCCGCAGATGCGGATGTCGTTTTCCGGCTGGTGCTCAAGCGTGCGGATGAGTTCCTTGGCCGGCTCGCCGCCGCCGACGATCACAGCGCGGCGCTCCATGGTGCCGTTTCTGGCCCAGCGGCGGATCGAATAGGCGATGATCTGGCGCTCGATGAGCAGATAGACGGCGCCGGCGGCGAACCACGAGGCAAACCAGACGCGGGAATATTCCTCGCCCGATTTGAAGAAAAAGACGACCAGCGCCATCGCGCCGAAGGCGGCGGCCCAGGCGGCGAGAATACGCGGTGTCATACGCCAGGGCGAGCGCAGCGCCGGCACCTGGTAGGCGTCGGCCAGTTGCAGCAGGAACACGCCGACGGCCGAGCCGCCGAACATCACCGACAGGTAGAAGATCGTGACGCCATGGCTCCCGGCGCTGACATAAAGAAGATGAATGGCATAGCCGACAGCGAGGAGTGCGCCGAATTCGAGCAGGCGCAGCAGGCCGATGATCATGCTTGGCGAATAGGTGTCGGCGCGGAACTGCAGCGCGATTTTCTGGGCGAGCGGATTCAACTCGACCGTCTTGCCGCCATCGTAATCCGATGCGCTGCCGCTGGTCGCGATGGTCCGAATTTCGGAAACTTTCCGCCTCAGTTCTTCGGGGTCGAAGGAGTCGGGTTTGTCGACATGGTTCATGGCACGCACCTGTGGGAGCTATGTACCGGAGATAGCACGAAGCCCCTAAGAAACGTTTACGTGGCGTCGGCCCGACTGCTCAGGAGGCGTACCGTTTTCCGCCAGACTGCCCCGCGAGAATGTCGCGGTAGAGATCGAGAAGCGAGGCGGACATTACGGAAGCCGAGAAAGTCCTCTTGAAAGTCTCAGGCTCCGGCATGACCTTGCTTCGCCAGTCGGGATCGTTGATCGCCTGCGCCATCACGGCGGCGAGTGAATCGGCGTCGCCGGGCTGGCAGAGCGCTATGCTCTCTGAGCCGAGCACTTCCGGAATGCCGCCAACACGGCTTGCGATGACGGGCTTTTGGGCGGCAAGCGCCTCGAGCACGATATAGGGCATGGCTTCGGCGCGCGAGGGCACCACGACGTTGCGTGTCAGCGCGAAGGCATCGCGGGCGCGCATGGCCGGCATCATGGCGATGCGCCGTCCAAGTCCCCAGCGCAGCATCATGTTCTGGTATTTTTCCCTGTCCGGCCCGTCGCCGATCATCAGTGCGGAGAGCGGGCGGCCGACCAGGCGCTCGGTGCGGGCGAAGGCGTCGACGAAAACGTCCGGCCCCTTCAGATCGCGTAACATGCCGATATAGAGGAAATCGACGGAATCCTCGCGCGGATGCACGATCTCGAAGTCGCGGTCGTGAATGCCGTTATAGATGCGCTCGGCGCGCACGCTCGGCCTGCCGACCTTGGCGGTATAGGCGACACGCTCGAAATCGCAGACGAAGACCAGCGAATCGCCGAGCTTTTCCAGCAACCGTTCTGCCGTCAGGATCGAAAGGCCCGGGACGGTGCTTCGGTCATAGTGCAGGCTGCCGCCATGCGGCGAATAGAGGCGGGCTACGCAATACCTGTTGACCCGCAGGGCTGAGCCGATAAGCCGGGCAATGGCGCCGCCTTTGGCGCCGTGCCCATGCAACACATCCGGCCGCAAACTTTTGATTTCACGATAGCTCTGCCGGAACGCCCCGATGTCGCGCAGGCTGACGGCCCGGCTGATCGGCAGGCGGACCAGGCCCAGCGAAAGATAGGGGCGAATCTCATCGAACAGTTCGTCCTCGAACGAGCCGCCTGTGAGACTGTCGCAGACGATACCGACATCGTGGCCGGCCTTGGCGTGGAACTCCGCAAGATCGCGCACATGCCGGAAGATCCCGCCGATGGGCGACCGAAAGCAATGAATGATGCGCAGGGGCCCATCGTCCGCCATAGGCTCAGAACAGCCGTTCGCGCACGTAGATGGTGTCGCCGGCCAGGATCGGATCGGAGATGGAAACGCGGCCGGTGATGATTTTGCCGTTGATCTTGCGGGTCACGTCCACGTCGCCCTGATTGGCGCGCGGCGAGAAGCCGCCGGCGACCGCGATGGCGTTCTGGATCGTCATGCCAGCGACATAGCTGTACTGCCCGGCCTGACCCACTTCGCCCATGATATAGATGGAGCGGTAGCGGTCGATCTCGATGGAGACGTCGGGATCACGCAGATACCCCTGGCGCAGTTTCCCGGCGATGATGCCTTCTAGCTCCTGGAGCGTCTTGCCGCGCGCCGGCACTGCGCCAACGAGCGGGAAGGCGACATAGCCCGCCTGGTCGATCGAATAGGTGTTGCTGAGGCCGGCCTGCTCGAACACGGTGATACGCAGCCGGTCGCCGCTGTCGAGACGGTAGGGCTGGATGGTCGCCTCGTGAAAGGCCTTGGGGGCAGGGCGATACCCGCTGCAGCCGGATACGGCCGGCACAATCAGCGCCAGCACAAGCAGCATACCCTTGTTGATCGTTGCGAACGTCATTCGCTTTCCCAATCCGGAAATCAGAACTCTGACGTCCGTTATCCTTCCGTTAGGGTTAATGGCTGGTAAAGGACCGGGCAGGAACAGCGGTGAACAAGACGATTTTTCGCGAAAGAGGGGCGGGGGCCCCGAACGACAACCGACGGTAATTAACTCTTGCGTTACCATGTTTGTTTACCTTGCGGGCAAATCGTCGTGTTTGGAGTTGAGATATGTCAGGCGTTCACGAGAGCCAGCAGGATGTCGATATCGACCTTGGCGGTCTGTTCGGCGCGATCTGGCGCAACCGCATGCGCGTGCTGCTGGCAACGGTGGCCTGTGCCGGCGTAGCCTTTGTCGGCGCCAATCTCATCACGCCGAAATACAAAAGCGAGTCCCGCCTTCTCATCGAAACGCGCGAGCCGGCCTTCACGACGGGATCGGACCGCGCGCAGGGCCGCGAACAGCCGGCCTTCGACGAGCTGGGTATCGCCAGCCAGGTGCAGCTTCTCAAGTCCGCCGACCTTATCAAGCAGGTCGCGCGCAATATGAAGCTTCATGAGCAGGAGGAATTCGACGCGGCCGCCAAGCCGTCGGCGATTTCCGATCTGCTGGTGCTGCTGGGCGTGAAGAAGAACCCGCTCGACTTGGCGCCGGAAGAGCGCGTGCTGAAGGAGTTCAACGACAAGCTCACCGTCTATCAGGTGGAGAAGTCGCGCGTCATCGCCATCGAGTTCACGTCGAGGGACCCGGCACTCGCCGCCGCCATTCCCAACCAGATGGCCAAGGTCTATCTCTCGCTGCAGAGCGGCGCCAAGCTCGATACCAATTCCGAGGCGACGCGCTGGCTGGAGCCTGAGATTGCCAACCTGCGCGAGAAGGTGCGCGAGGCCGAGCAGAAGGTCGCCGAATACCGCTCGCAATCCGATCTCCTGCCGACGGGGGAAAATTCCACCTTCGCGGTGCGTCAGCTGAATGATATTTCCACAGAACTGACTCGGGTGCGCGGCGAGCGCGCCACGGCGGAGGCGCGGGCCGAAAGCGTGCGCTCTGTCCTGAAGAATGGCGGTGCGCCGGATACGCTAAGTGAAGTCGTGGGCTCGCAGATGATCCAGCGCCTGAAGGAAAACGAGGCGCAGATCCAGGGTCAGATTTCCGACCTCTCGACCTCGCTGCTCGAAGGGCATCCACGCCTGAAGGGCCTGCGCTCGCAGCTTGTCGGCATCCGTATGCAGATCAAGTCGGAAACGCAGAAGATTCTCTCCAGCCTCGAAAACGAGGCAAAGACGGCGCGGCTGCGTGAAAGCCAACTCACGCAGCAACTCAACACCGTGAAGGCCGATACGGCGCGCGCCGGAGAGGACGAGGTGGGCCTGAAGGCGCTGGAGCGGGAAGCGACGGCGCAGCGCCAGCTTCTCGAAACCTATCTCGCGCGCTACCGCGAGGCGACCTCGCGCACAGACAGTAATTCGACCCCGGCCGATGCCCGCGTCATTTCCGCCGCCGTCGAACCGACCGAAGTTGATTTCCCGAAGATCATTCCGATCACCATCGTCGGTGGTGTGGCAGGCTTTGCGCTGAGTGCCATCGTCATCCTGCTTGCCGAGCTGTTCAGCGGCCGCGCCCTGAAGCCTGTCGGCGGTGTTGCCGCGGCATCGATACGTCGACGCGAGGAAGAAGAGGGGATCGAGGCGGAACCTGCTGCGGCGGTTGTCGTGGTCGAGCCCGCCGTCCGCAAGGTGCCGGTCAGCCGCATCGATCCCGGCGCCGTCAAGGACATCCACGCGCCTGCAAAATCTCTCCTGTCCGGCATCGAGCCGGAAGAAGACGAGGAAGAAGAGGACGAAAGCCCGCGTTCCTCGCTGGTCGATGCCTTCGAAGAGGAAAGCGATTTCTCGGTAGCCGCGGTCGCGCGCCACATGATCGACAACAACATTTCTGTGGCGATCTCCGTCTCGCCTTCCGGTGACAGCGGCTCGACGGCAACCGTCATGCTGGCCCGCCGCATTGCGGAAGAACACCGCAAGACCCTGATCATCGACCTCACCGGCTCGGCCTGTCCGACGCGCCTGATGGCACAGTCGACCCACGTGCCCGGCATTACCGACCTTCTGGTCGGCGACGCGGCCTTCAGCGAGATCATTCACGGGGACCGCCTGTCGGACGCGCATATCATTCCGCGCGGCAATGCCAACATCAAGCGCGCCATGCGCGGAATCGACCGCCTGTCGATGGTGATCGATTCGCTGTCGGATGCCTATGATACCGTGATCGTGGAATGCGGCCCGGCGGAAGTCGAGGGCGTGCGTCGCCTGACGCGCGGCCGGGAGACGGATATCATCCTTTCAATCCCGGATGCGGACGAAGATGCGATCGTCGATCTGATCGGTGCCTTCGGCGAGGCCGGTTATACCGAGATCGTGCTGATGACCGGCGAAGAGGGCGAACCGCCGCGCTATCCCGGCCACAGGGCCGCGGCTTAGTCTGCTTCTTCCGTGCGGATGAATTCCGTCTTGCCGGAGCGGAGGCGTTGCAGGAAGGCATAGACCTGCGGGTTCTGCTTGATGATGCGCTTGGCGCCGGCTTTTGCCCGGTGCACGGCAGCGATGGCGGTGCCTGCGACAGTGGTCGGCCAGAGCAGATCGTGCTGCGCTGTCTCGATCGTGCACCAGGAGCGCTTGTAGGGCTGGTCGCCGATGCCGAAATCGAACAGGCGCACGCCTTCGCCGCAAAGTTTGCGAATCGCCAGATAGAACAGGAATTCGCCGGGGCTGGCCTCGGCGGCGATCGTATCGTCGATCGAGCCGAACTGGCAGATCACATGATCGCCCTTGCGCGACAGGCCGGCAATCGCGACGATCCGGCCGTCGTTCTCACCCTTGAGGCGCACGGCGTGAAGCTGGAGCGGATAATTGCCATCAACGGCGGGCACCGCGACCAGCGTTCGGAAGAAGTTGCGCGTCTCCACGTTGCGAAAGACATCCGGCAGGCCCATCGTGTCGAAGCGGGCCGCCTTCTGGCGGAAGAAGACCTCGAGCAGCGCGCGGCAATCCCCGGCATTCTCCGCCACGACATGCTCGTAACCGCCGAGTAATTCCAGCCGGCGTTCGGACGTGCGGAATTTCTTGCGGCGGCGCTTGGCATTGACCTGCGCCAGCGTACGCTCGAAATCTTCGAAGAGTTCGAGCTGGAAGGCGGCGTTCTGGTTCAGTGTTGCGGGCAGGTCAGCGAAGGAATTCGTCTCACCGCGCCAGCCGAGTGGCACCTTTTCCAGCATGAAGAGATCGACATAACGCGAAAACTGACTGCGCGCCTGCTCCAGCGCCTGACGCAGGCGCGGCGGAGCGGCAAGGAAGCGGAATTCCTCGGTATAGAGGCCGGTATTGATGTTGCTGAACGCCGTGCCGAGGAAACGCGCGGTGCGCACCGGGCCGTGACGCTTGATTTCGAGAGGGAGGATCAGATGCGTCTTGCCGCCGACAAAACCTTCGACGATCAGGAGCTTGCAGGCATGGGTCTCGGCCCAGGCATGGCACCAGTCGTAGCTCTGGTGGAGCGACAGGTTGTTATCGGCCTCCAGCGCGCGCCACTGGGCTTCCAGCGGCTCCATGCGGTCGTGCAGGCGCAGCGAAAGGGGAACGACGGAAGGCGTGCGCCCCTCATCGGCAACGCTTCCCAAATACCGGGCCGCAAGCTCGCGCTCGGACGGCATGATCTGGAAATTGAGTTGCATCGCTCCCATGGTGTCGCCTTTGTGCACCTGCGCGGCTGTATTGCCACATCAAACACAATAGCTACTAGGCTTGCGCAAAAGGTTTAAATCCAGTGCTCCCGCGGCACATGCCCGGGGAATTTGGCCGGCGCGGTTAGCAATCTCATAACGAAAATCCGAAAAGCCGAACGTTCGTGGTGGTCGGTCGACGCCAGACCATCAGCGCAGCCAGCCGGTGGCAAGCGCACTCGCCCAGGCAAGCTCGCCGCGGTTTTCCGCCAAGCGGGCCATGGCCATGTGATCGTAGTCCACGAGATGAAACGTGGCGTCCCAGCGATCGCCGTGGCGCTCGATCACGGCATAACGCGCATGGGGCGTACCTGTTTCGACCTTGTGCGGCACCGGTTCGTCGTCATCATAGGCTGGCGAACCGACGCTACCAGGATTGACGACCAGACGGCCGTCGCGCAAGCGCACGGCGCGCGCGATGTGGGTATGGCCGCAGAGAAGGACAGGGGGGGCGATGCTGCCGGCCAGCGCCTCGATCCGCTCGATCGCGGAAAGCTGCATCACGCCTTCGCCAGAGGGTTCATCGAGCCAATAGGTGGTGTCGGTCTCTGGTGTGCCGTGGCACAGAAAGACGCTGTCTGCAACGAGATGGGTCGGGGGCAGCTGGCTCAGCCAATTCAGGTGGCGCGGGGCGAGCTGCGCGTGCGCCCTGCGGTCCCAGCTTCCCATGGTGTCGGGCTGTTTTTCGAGGAGCCAGCGGTCGTGGTTGCCGGCGATGCAGGCGATATCGGCGCGCGACAGCAGGATGTCGGCGGTGCGGCCGGCGTTGAGGGCGCCACTCAGGTGATCGCCTAGATTGACGATCTTGCGGATGCCCCGGCGATCGATATCCGCCAGCACGGCTTCCAGTGCGAGATCATTACCATGGATGTCCGCAATCACTGCAATACGCATTGCCTTCAATCCTCGCGCGGCTTCACCGGCTTTTCCATCCACTTGATGATCAGCATGGCGGGCAGGATCCAAAGCAGGCCCGTCACCGTGAAATAGAGAAGGTGGATATACCAGGGCGACGCGCCGAGCGTGGCGGAGGCGACGGTGGTGGCGACAAGTGCATAGAACAGCACGAGGATGATGATCAGCACCGTTCCGATCAGTTTTCGCAGGCGAGGGGGCATAGTCGGTCTTTCGATCTCAGGGATGGCATTGCCAAGCCCCGCAGGGGCGCGACGGCATGCCGCAAAGCTTCGGGCCTTGTTTTGCACGGCCCGGTCAGGCAAATCAACGCCGGAGCAAGACCTGTAAAAGCGCAAAACGCGGTTTTGCAGGCATGACTGCCGGGACCATAGGCCTGAAACAGCCGAAAACGCCGTTTCGGGAAAGGAGCAGAGACGATGAGCGCGACCACCGCGACCGCATACCGCAGCAACGACGGCACGGACAGGACGGACCGCAACCGCCGCCAGGTGCGCCGGTGGCTGGGCTTCGTGCTGTTCACGCTCTTCGTGCTGGTGCTCGTCGGCGGCGCGACGCGTCTGACCGAATCCGGCCTGTCGATCACGGAATGGAAGCCGATTCACGGTGTCATCCCGCCGATCACCGCTCAGGAGTGGGAGGAGGAGTTCGACCTCTACAAGCGCATTCCGCAATATGAGCAGATCAACAAGGGCATGACGGTCGATGAATTCAAGACGATCTTCTGGTGGGAATGGGCGCATCGCCTGATCGCGCGCTCCATCGGCTTCGTCTTCGCCGTGCCGCTCGCCTTCTTCCTCCTGACCGGCCGCATCGAAAAGAAGCTGCGCTGGCCGCTCGTCGGCCTTTTGGCGCTCGGCGGCTTCCAGGGTTTTATCGGTTGGTGGATGGTGTCGTCCGGCCTTGCGGAGCGGGTCTCCGTCAGCCAGTACCGGCTCGCCACGCATCTCACGATCGCCTGTCTGATCTTCGCCTGGACCATGTGGCTGATGCGGGCGCTCTCGCCGCATAGCGACGACGCGGCCCCCACGCGCAGTTCCCGCCGCATGGCCGGCATCATCGCCTGCATGGCAATCTTCCAGATCTATCTCGGCGCATTGGTCGCCGGCCTCGATGCCGGTCTTTCCTACAATACCTGGCCGTTGATGGACGGCAGCGTCGTGCCTGGCGGGCTCTTCCTCCAACAGCCCTGGTGGATCAACCTCTTCGAGAACCCGAAGACCGTGCAGTTCGTGCACCGCCTCGGCGCCTATGTGCTGTTCACGCTCGTCGTGATCCACCTGATCTCGTCGCTGCGCGCCGCACCTGAAACGACGCACACGCGCCGCGCCCTAGTGCTGTTCGGCCTCGTCTGTCTCCAGGCGACGATCGGCATCCTGACGCTGGTCTGGCAGGTGCCGCTCGGCTGGGCGCTGGCGCATCAGGGCGGGGCGCTTGTCGTGCTCGGCTTTGCGGTGGCGCATTGGCGCGGTTTTTACGGCGAATATCCGCGGGACTGAAGATCAGGCCTGTTTGAGGACATTCCGGATGGCGGCGGCAACGGCGAGTTCGTTGTCGCGTTCCTCCGCGTTGTCATCCTCGTCATGCCAGGCGGCAGATAGGCAGCCATAGGCGAAACCGTAGCGCAGGAGGGTGCGGACGTCGCGCCCGAGCGTTTCGGCAAAAATCTCCGCCATTGCGGCGATCCGCTCCTCGCTGCGGGTAAGGTCGAAGCGGTCGAGCGGGTTTGAGAACATGTTGGCGACATCGAGCGCCGCATCGCCGATCAATCCGGCGGGGTCGATGATCAGCCAGCCGCGTAGGCCGTGGACGATGTTTTCGTGATGCAGGTCGCCATGCAGCGGCTTGATGTCCCGCTGATCCGCAAGCAGCATCTCGGCGAATTCAGCCGCCTCTGAATATGGACCTGGAATGCCTGCTCTACGGTCGCGTTCGGCTTTGCTGAACAGGCTTGAAAAATACCGCTCTAGCGGTTGCAGGCTTGCGGGCGGTGGCGTGTCGGACGGACGGTGATACTCCCGCAGCACCTCGGCAGCGATGCGTGTGGCATCTTCGTCTCCGTGGGCTTCCAGGTGGTCCCGCAAGGTCGTCTTGCCGGCATGCTCCATCAGCAGCATGTCGCCTGAGCGAGCGAGCAATTGCACGCAGCCGATGCCGTCGCGCCAGGTCAGAAAATCCGCACCGCGCAGGCTGTCGTCCAGCGCTTTCGGCTTGAGCCGTTTGACGATGGCGTGAGTGCCATCGGCAAGCGTCACCGCATATACGGTTCCCACCACCGTATCGGCGTTCTGGCTGGCGCTTTCGATCCGCCATTCTGCCGGGAAGGAGAGAGCGTTAAAGCTCATCCCTTCAGCATCAAATCCATGTTCTGCACAGCCGCACCCGAAGCACCCTTGCCGAGATTGTCGAGCAGGGCGACGAGATTGACATGCGGGCTGCCTGCGGTGCCGAAGACATAGAGCTTCATGCGGTCCGTATCGGCCAGCTCCACGGCATTGACGCGGGCGAGGTTGGCACTTTCCTTGAGATCGACGACCTCGACGATCTCCTGACCGGCATAATGGTCGGCCAGTGCAGCATGAATCGAGCCGAGCGAGGCGTGGTCGTTGAGATCGGCGAGATAGAGCGGCACCTGCACGATCATGCCCTGCGGGAATTTTCCGACGGAGGGCGAGAAAATCGGCGCGCGGTCGAGAAGGCCGTGCACCTGCATTTCCGGCACGTGCTTGTGCTTGAGCGTCAGGCCGTAGAGGAAGTGCGGCGCATCGATATGCTCGGGATGATTTTCATCCTCCATCTGCGCGATCATCTGCTTGCCGCCGCCGGTATAGCCGGAGACTGCGTTGACCGTGACCGGATAATCCTGCGGAAGCAGGCCGGCGAGGCGCAGCGGCCGAATAAGGCCGATGGCGCCCGTCGGGTAGCAGCCGGGATTGGCGACATAGCGCGCATCCGCGATCTTCTTCGGCTGCGCCTTGTCCATCTCGGCAAAGCCATAGGCCCAGTCCGGGTGGACGCGGTGCGCCGTCGAGGTGTCGATGATGCGAACGGAATTGTTGCCCGAGACCATCGCGACGGCTTCCTTCGCCGCATCGTCCGGCAGGCAGAGGATGGCGACGTCGGCGCTGTTCAAGAGGTCTTCGCGCAGCTGCGCATTGCGGCGCTCGGCTTCCGGAATGGACAAGAGTTCCACATCGTCGCGGCCGGCCATGCGGGTACGGATCTGCAGACCCGTCGTGCCGTGTTCGCCATCGATGAAGATCTTCGGTTTCATCTCTCGTCCAATCCTGTTTTTGCCTTCGCGGCGGATATAGCCCCTTGCCCTGTCGTATTCAACGCCGTGTTTCAGCGTCGCTCCGCCAGCGCTTCGGCATGCAGGCCGAGCATATACATGGCGATATTGGAGGCGGCGATGGCGGTGATGTCGGCATGGTCGTAGGCCGGCGCGACTTCGACGACATCCGAACCGACGATGTTGAGCGCGCCGAGCTTGCGCAGCACCGAGAGGATGCGCGCGCTCGTCGGGCCGCCGGAGACCGGCGTGCCGGTGCCGGGCGCAAAGGCCGGGTCGAGGCAATCGATATCGAAGGTGAGATAGGTCGGCTTGTCGCCGACATGGTGGATGATCGCATCGGCGAGTTGGCCGGCATTCATCTCCTCCACGTCATAACCGTAGAGAATGCGGATACCGCAATCCTCGGGCGCGTGGGTGCGGATACCGATCTGGATCGACGTCTCGGGATCGATCAGGCCTTCGCGCACGGCCGTGCCGACGAAGGAGCCGTGGTCGATGCGACCCTTCTCGTCGGCCCAGGTGTCCTGATGCGCGTCGAACTGCACGAGGGAGAGGGGGCCGTATTTTTCCGCATGGGCGCGCAAGAGCGGCAGCGTGATGAAATGGTCGCCGCCGAGCGTCAGCATATAGGCGCCGGATTTCAAGATCTTCTTCGCCTCGCGCTCGATCGTGCCGGGCGTCTTCGAATGGTTGCCGTAGTCGAGCAGGCAGTCGCCGTAGTCGATGACGGCCATGTCCTCGAACAGGTCGCGCTCGAAGGGATATTGCGGATCGTTGTCCATGATGGCGGAGGCGCGGCGGATCGCCTGCGGCCCGAAACGCGTGCCGGGGCGGTTGGAGGTGGCGGCATCGAATGGAATGCCCCAGACGACCGCATCGACATCCTTCAGCACCTTGGTGTAACGCCGGCGCATGAAGGACAGGATGCCCGCATGGGTCGGGTCAGAGGCCGCGCTCTTCAGCGTCTTGCCGGTGATGGCGTGGTCGATCGTCTTGTTGGCCATGAAAGTCCCTCCAGAGCATTTCCAGCAAAAAATGCGCAAACAAAAATGTGGCGGGACGTTCGCCAATCGGCTTGCGCAAGGCAAGGGATTTTTGCGCGCCCAAAACAAAAAAGGCCGGGGCGAACCCCGGCCTTTCCTGAACCAAATGTCCGAGCGATTAACGCTTGGAGAACTGGAACGAACGACGGGCCTTGGCCTTGCCGTACTTCTTGCGTTCGACGACACGCGAGTCGCGCGTCAGGAAGCCGCCCTTCTTCAGGACCGAGCGCAGGCCCGGCTCGAAGTAGGTCAGTGCCTTGGAGATGCCGTGACGAACGGCACCGGCCTGGCCGGACAGGCCGCCGCCGGCAACGGTCGCGTCGATGTCGAACTGGCCGTCACGGGCAGCTGCGACGATCGGCTGCTGCAGGATCATCTGCAGGACCGGGCGTGCGAAGTAGGCTTCGTACGACTTGCCGTTGATGGTGATCTTGCCGGAGCCCGGCTTGACCCACACGCGGGCGACAGCGTCCTTGCGCTTGCCGGTGGCGTAGGAACGGCCCTGGGCGTCAACCTTCTTGACGTGAACCGGGGCGGAAGCGGCCGGAGCTGCAGCGGCGACGCCGAGGTCCTTGAGCGAGGAGAGGTCGGCCATATCAGGCGCTCCTTGTGTTCTTGCTGTTCAGCTTGGCGACGTCGAGAGCGACGGGCTGCTGGGCTTCATGCGGGTGGTTCGAGCCGGCGTAAACGCGCAGGTTCTTCATCTGGCGACGGCCGAGCGGGCCGCGCGGAACCATGCGCTCGACTGCCTTCTCGAGAACGCGCTCCGGGAAGCGGCCTTCGATGATCTGGCGAGCCGTACGCTCCTTGATGCCGCCCGGGTAACCGGTGTGCCAGTAGTACTTCTTGTCGGAGTACTTCTTGCCGGTGAACACGACCTTGTCGGCGTTGATCACGATGATGTTGTCACCGTCATCGACGTGGGGCGTGAAGGTGGCCTTGTGCTTGCCGCGCAGGCGGTTTGCGATGAGGGTAGCGAGACGACCGACAACGAGGCCTTCGGCGTCGATGAGGATCCACTGCTTCTCTACCTCGGCGGGCTTCTGTACGAAAGTACCCATGGGAGTAGCTCTTTCTTTAGGGTCCCGAAGCCTTGTGGGCTTGGGCGCTTCTTGTTGCTTGGTTTGACCCCTTGCAGGTGCCAAAAATCGAACGCGCCCCGTGGGGAGCGCGATCTGGGGCGGTGTATAAGTGAGACATGGCGGAGCGTCAAGGGATGTCATTCCGACGACGTCAAGAATAATCAAGCAAAAACAATAGCTTGCCTTTGAGGTATTTCAATACCGCAAATTATTGCGGCGGAATCGAATAGGTCGCGGTCGCATGCGCAACCAGATCTGCCTCGTCTGCACCAAAAATGGAGGCTTCCACGACGGCCAGCCGTTTGCCGAGCTTGAGGATCCGGCAGGTGCACGAGAGGGGGCCGGGCTCGGGCTTGCGCAGGAAATTGATGTTGAGATTGGTGGTAACAGCGAGCGCCACCGGGCCGATATGCGCGAGCACCGCACACCATGCGCCGACATCGGCCAGCGCAAAGAGGGTAGGGCCGGAAATCGTGCCGCCGGGGCGCAGGTGCCGCTCATTGGGCTCAAGCCGCATGGTGATTGTGCCGGGACCGACCGTCATCACCTCGAACACCTTGCCATCCGTATGAAGCTGCGGAAAGTCGGCTTCGAGGAAGCGGTTCAGCGCTTCCGGGCTCATGATCGGCGTCAGGTCCATTGCATGTCTCTCCATTGCGCCGTTTACAGACCGATTTTCCCGCTGCCGCAAGCCCTCTGAAAGTCTATGCCCCTCATCTCGGTGTGTTCTTGAAACGATCTCGCGCGCGGCGTAGGACCGCGGGTGACGCAAAGATGGAGGCAGATATGGCTGACGTGGTGGAATTCCGGAAAGACGGATCGGGCGCTCTGGTGCGAGTGGAAAGAGCCGAACCGATCCTGCGGATAACGTTGAACAATCCACCGGCAAACGCGCTTTCCATCGCCACGATGGAGGCGCTCGGCGAGGCATTGGATGCCGCTGCGAAGGATGATGCGATCCGCATCGTCGTGCTGGCTTCCACCGGCAAGGTCTTTTCCGCCGGCCATGACCTCAAGGAGATGACCGCGCACCGAGCGGATGCCGATGGCGGCCGCGCCTTCTTCGAAAGGACCATGCGCATGGCGGCGGATATCATGCTGAAGATCGCCGCGCTTCCGCAGCCTGTCGTCGCCGAGATCGACGGTCTCGCCACCGCCGCCGGCTGCCAGCTTGTCGCCAGCTGCGATCTGGCGATCTGCACTGATACCTCGACCTTCTGCACGCCGGGCGTCAATATCGGTCTGTTCTGCTCGACTCCGATGGTCGCCGTTATCAGGGCCGCGCACCCCAAGCAGGCGATGGAGATGCTCCTGACCGGCGAAACCATCGACGCCTCCACAGCGAAGGATTTCGGCCTCATCAACCGCATCGTGCCGCAGCAATATCTGCGCCAGGTCGTCGACAAATACGCCGCCGTCATCGCCGCGAAATCCCCGCAGGCGCTGCGCATCGGTAAAGCCGCCATCCGCGCCCAGGCGGGCCTGTCGGTGGCGGAGGCCTATGACGTCGCGGTCGCGACGATGGTGGAGAACATGATGGCGGATGATGCCAAGGAAGGCATTGGCGCGTTTTTGAACAAGCGCATGCCGGAGTGGGATCGCAAATAGTTCAGGCCAGCTTGAGCACCAGCACGCCGCAGGCAATCACCGCCCCCGCCACATAGCGCCAGATGCTCGCCGTCTCCTTGAGGATGAACACCGAGATCAGCAGTGCGAAGAGAATGGCGGTTTCGCGCAGCGCCGCGACGGTGGCGACCGGGGCCTTGGTCATCGCCCAGAGCGCGAGGCCATAGGATGCGATGGAGCCGGCGCCGCCGAAGAGGCCGCGCGCCCAGTTGCGGCGAACATGGGTCCAGACGGTGGTGATGCCGCGGCGGTAGATCGCCCAGGCGAACAGCAGCACGGGCGGCAGGAGCGCCATCCAGAGCGTGTAGGAGACGGCATTGCCGGAGGCGCGCGCGCCCGCACCGTCCACAAAGGTATAGGTAGCGATGACGATGGCGTTTGCCAGCGCCAGCAGGATGGCGTGACGGCCGCCGTGGCGCGATTCGAAGGCGAGCGTCAGCACACCCGCCGAGATGACGAGCACGCCGATCATCGCCGTCGTGGTCAGGTGTTCGCCGAGCACCACTCCGCTCGTCATGGCGACGAGGAGGGGCGCGGTGCCGCGCATCAGCGGATAGACGAGCCCGATATCGCCGGCCCGGTAGGCGCCCGCCACCAGCTGGAAATAGGCGAATTGCAGGAATGCCGAGACGAAGATGAACGGCCACGCCTCCGGCTTCGGCAGCGGCACGAAGGGCAGGAAGACCAGGCCGACGGCGCCGGCGCCGAGCGCGACCATCGCCGCATCCAGCGACTTGTCCGTGCCGGCCTTGACGATGGCATTCCACGTCGCATGCAGGGCCGCGCCGAACAGCACGAGAAAGAGAACGTCTAACGGCAATCTGGGACCTCGGAGGGGCAGGCGGGCGGGACGGGGAGTGATGTCTTCATCTGCCCAAAAACGCTGATTGGCAATCGGCATTTTTTGCGAAAATCGTGCTGGCAGGCGGCAAACACGCCGGGAATGATCCGATTTGGCACAATCGGCGGCCGGAAGCGGGCAAACGCGCGATCGTCTTGTTTAAGGTTCTGCGTTAGAATGAAGTTGCAAAAGAGAAGTGAGAGACGGTCTCAAACGCCCGGAGGAGGCTGAGATGAACCACGATCGCTATCCCGACAGCTACATCCGCAACATCCTGTCATCCGTTCACACCATTGCTGTGCTTGGCGCCTCGCCGAATGACAGCAGGCCGAGCCATGGCGTGATGGGTTTCCTGCTCGGCAAGGGATATCGCGTTATTCCGGTCAATCCCGGCCATGCCGGCAAGACCATTCTTGGGCAGACTGTCTACGCGCATCTCGCGGACCTTCCCGAAGCCATCGATATGGTCGATATTTTCCGGGCCGCGAACCAGTTTGATAGCGTCGTCGACGAGGTTCTGGCGATGAAGCCGATGCCGAGAGTGCTCTGGGGGCAGTTCTCCGTTCGCGACGACGCCGCGGCGGCCCGCGCTGAGGCAGCAGGCATCCAGGTTGTCATGGATCGCTGCCCGGTGACGGAATATCCGGTGCTGATGCTCAAGGCGTCCTGACGACTGTCAAATATTGACATCACGCAACGTTACCCCAATTCTCCCCGGAGAAACGGGACAGCGCCATGAACCACGATTCCTATCCGGACTATTATATCGCCGACATTCTACGCTCGACGAAGGTGATTGCGCTGGTCGGTGCGTCGCCCAACCCGGAGCGCCCGAGCCATCGGGTCATGGCTTTCCTGCTGCGCAAGGGCTATCGAGTCATTCCCGTCAATCCCGGCCAGGCCGGTAAGGAAATTCTCGGTCAGCCGGTCGTCGCGCGCCTTGCCGATATCGTGGAGCCGATCGACATGGTCGATGTGTTTCGCGCGGCGGATGCGCTGCCGGATCTCGTGGACGAGATTCTGGCGCTTTCTCCGCTGCCGAAGACGATCTGGGGCCAGCTTTCCGTGCGTCACGACGCGGCCGCGGCAAAGGCGGAAGCTGCCGGCATCAAGGTGGTGATGGACCGCTGCCCGGCCATCGAATATCCGCGCCTCGTCGCCTGAGGATTTCCGGTTTCGCAAAGCGCTTTGTCGCACCGGCGCTTTTGCGGAAAATCTTTCTTTGACCGGCCCTTAGCTCTCTGAAATAGTGCCCCGACTTTAGCCAGGGAGGGTCATTTCATGACGAAGAACAAGCCAGGATTTTCCACGCTCGCCATTCACGCCGGCGCCCAGCCGGACCCGACGACCGGTGCGCGCACGACGCCGATCTACCAGACGACCAGCTTCGTCTTCAACGACACCGATCACGCCGCCTCGCTCTTCGGCCTGCAGGCCTTCGGCAATATCTATACCCGCATCATGAACCCGACGCAGGCGGTGCTCGAAGAGCGCGTCGCTGCCCTTGAAGGCGGTACGGCCGCACTCGCCGTCGCCTCGGGCCATGCCGCCCAGCTCCTCGTCTTCCATACGATCATGCGTCCGGGCGACAATTTCATTGCGGCGCGCCAGCTTTACGGCGGTTCGGTCAACCAGTTCGGCAATGCCTTCAAGAGCTTCGACTGGCACGTGCGCTGGGCCGATACCGCCGATCTCGCAAGCTTCGAAAGCCAGATCGACGACAAGACCAAGGCGATCTTCATCGAGAGCCTGGCCAATCCCGGCGGCACCTTCGTCGATATCGCCGGCATTGCCGAAGTGGCCCATCGCCACGGCCTGCCGCTCATCGTCGACAACACCATGGCCACGCCCTATCTCGTGCGCCCGCTGGAACATGGCGCCGATATCGTCGTGCATTCGTTGACCAAGTTCATGGGCGGCCACGGCAATTCCATGGGCGGCGTCATCGTCGACGGCGGCACCTTCGACTGGACGGCATCGGGCAAGTATCCGGCCCTCTCCGAGCCGCGCCCGGAATATGCCGGCATGGTTCTGCATGCCACTTTCGGCAATTTCGCCTTCGCGATCGCCTGCCGCGTGCTTGGCCTGCGCGACTTCGGTCCCGCCATCTCGCCGTTCAACGCGTTCCAGATCCTCAACGGCATCGAGACGCTGCCGCTTCGGATGCAGCGCCACTCCGACAACGCGCTTGCGGTGGCCAAGTGGCTGAAGTCCAACGACAAGATCGCCTGGGTCAACTATTCCGGCCTCGAGGACCATGCCAACCACGCGCTGCAGCAGCGCTATTCGCCGAAGGGCGCGGGCGCCGTCTTCACCTTCGGCCTGAAGGGCGGCTACGAGGCGGGCAAGCGCTTCGTCGAAGGGCTGGAAATGCTGTCGCACCTCGCCAATATCGGCGACACGCGCTCGCTGGTCATCCACCCGGCCTCCACCACGCACCGCCAGCTCTCGGAAGAGCAGCAGGTGGCCGCCGGTGCCGGTCCCGACGTCGTTCGCCTGTCGATTGGCATCGAGGACGCCGCCGACATCATTGCCGATATCGAACAGGCCTTGGCCAAGGCCTGATTTCGGAAATTTCCCTATGGGCGGCCCTCGGGCCGCCCGTTTCACGTCAGTAAACGGATAGAAGCACATGAGCGCGGCAAAATCCTTCGACACGACTGGCGTCACCCCCGAAGAGGGCCGCCCGGCCGCCGACCGGCTGATCGCGGGCGACCCGGTCTTCACCACCTGGAACATCGAGGAAGCAGACGGCGGCATCTATGCCGGCATCTGGCAATCGACGCCGGGCAAGTGGCGCATCCAGTACGACGAATGGGAATATTTTCACATCCTCGAGGGACACTCGATCGTCGTCTCTGAAAACGGCGAAACGACCCATCTGAAAGCCGGCGACCGCCTGATCCTGAGACCCGGCTTCAAGGGAACCTGGGAAGTCGTTGAAACGACTCGCAAGGATTATGTCATCCGCGTCTAGGGTTTCGAGCGGAAGGCTTTTGCGAAATCGGGTGACGAGACGACGTCGAGCAGGTCGCGGATCTCGGACGAGCGCTCGGCGCCGAACAGGTTGTCGAAGCGCGCTTGCGCGTCGTGCCATAGCGCAAGCGCTTCCGCCTGTTTCGCGATACCCGGCGCGGTCAGCCGGACGCGCTTGACGCGCCGGTCATTCTCGTCGGGAAAAAGCTCCAAAAGCCTGTCGCGCTCCAGTGGCTTCAGCGTATGACCGAGCGCCGAAAGGTCCATCACCAGACCTTCCGCCAGGGGTTTCAAGGGCGTACCGGCTTTGCCGGCCAGCGCGATCTGCGACAGCAGGGAGAATTGCGTGCCCTTGAGGCCGCTGGGTGCAATCACATCGTCGTAGAGCTGGCCGAGCTGGCGCGCTGCCCTGCGGATCGCGCTGTTCGTGCAATGTCGCCAGACGCCTTCGATATCGCTCATTTTTCACCTCGCTCTTCTCGATAAAAATCGCGACGGACACTTGCAAGTCAAATTGGTCCTCCCAATTTAATGGCATATACCACTAATTTCAATCTGGAGACCTATCATGACCTTAACGACCACTCCTGGAACAGCGCTCGTGACCGGCGCTTCTGCTGGTATCGGCGCTACCTATGCCGACCGTCTCGCGCGCCGCGGCCATGATCTCGTGCTCGTTGCCCGCGATGGTGCGCGGCTTTCGGCGCTCGCTGAAACGCTGAAGGCGAAACACGGCGTAGCCGTCGATGTATTGCGTGCCGATCTTTCCGCGCCGGACGATCTGCGTGCCGTCGAACGGCGTATTCGGGAAGATCGGGCGATAACGATCGTGGTCAACAATGCCGGCATAGGCCCGAAGGGCGCGCTCCTGGCCGATGACATCGATTATCTCGATACGATGATCGCGCTCAACGTGACTGCCGCAAATCGTCTCGCGGTCGCCGCCGCGCAGGCCTTTACTGCGCGCGGCGAGGGCACGATCATCAACATCGCCTCGGCCGTCGCCATTGTTCCGGAAGTCTTCAACGGCGCTTATAGCGGGACCAAGGCCTTCGTGCTTGCCTTCACGCAGTCGTTAGCCCAGGAGCTTAACGGCACGGGCGTTCGCTTGCAGGCAGTGTTGCCGGGGCTGACGCGCACCGAAATATTCGACCGGGCAGGCGGCTCTGTCGAGTCGCTCGATCCCAACCGTGTCATGGACGTGGCTGATCTCGTGGACGCAGCACTTGCTGGGCTCGATCAGGGTGAACTCGTCACCATTCCGTCGCTTCCGGATCGACAGGATTGGGAAAACCTGGAGGCTACACGCCTTTCGCTTGGCCCGAACATTTCCCACAACAAGCCGGCCGCGCGCTACGCGGTCTGACCCTCACCATTCCAGTTCCAGCGCCTCCAGCCCGTGGAAGTGATAGACATCCTTCACCACGGGCTGTTTCGCGATCCTCAGGCCAGGCAGGCGCTGGAAGAGGATCGGGAGTGCGATGTTGAGCTCCAGCCTTGCCAGCGGCGCGCCGATGCAGAAATGGATGCCGGCGCCGAAGGAGAGGTTGGCGCCTTCGTTGCGATCGGGTTTGAAGGTCTGCGGATCGGAGAATTTTTTCGGATCGAGATTGGCGGCGGCCAGGATCATCGCGACCTTGTCGCCGCGGCGGAACTGGATGCCGTCCAGTTCCACGTCTTCGAGTGCGAAGCGGTCGAAGATGTGGACGGGGGCGGAGATGCGCAGGCATTCCTCCACCGTGCGCTCCGTCGTCTTGTCGTCGGCGAAGAGCACGGCCGGGTCGGCATTGTTTTCCAGGATGGTGCGCACGGCATTGCCGATCTGGTGCACCGTCGCCTCGTGGCCGGCATTGAGCAGCACGATGGTCGTGGAGATCAGCTCGTCCTCGGTCAGGAGCTGGCCGCGATGTTCGGTGTGCACCATGTGCGAGAGCAGGTCGTCGCGCGGTTCCGCGCGGCGTTCGGCAATCACGCCGCGCACGTAGTCTGAAAACTCCCGGGCCGCCTTGTCGGCGTTCAGCTCGTCTTTTTCGGTGCGGCCGAACATGTACATGCGCACATAGGCATGCGACCATTTCAGGAGCTGCGGCCCCATCTCGTCGGGAATGCCGATCATGCGGGCGATCATCGTCACCGGCAGGATATCGGCAAAGGCGGCGAGAAGCTCGACCTTGCCGTCCTTCTCGAAGCGGTCGATCGCGTCATGGCAAAGGGTCGCGATCTCAGGCGTCAGCTTCTCGATTGTGCGCGAGACGAAGGCGCGGTTGACGAGGGTGCGCAGGCGCGTGTGCTCCGGCGGTTCCAGCTCGAGCAGCGACCAGGCCTCGGCGGCGTCGAAATGCTTCAGATGCGCCTGCGGCTCGGGCATGCCGAGCTCCTCGCGCGTCGCCACATGCAGGATCTGCCGGCCGAAGCGACGGTCACGCAGGAGGCCGTTCACATGGTCGTAGCCGGTGAAATACCACATCTTCTGCTCTTCCCACCAGAAGGTGGGACAGTGCGCATGCAGCGCCGCGTAGACCGGATTCGGATCGCGGTAGAAATCGGGGTTGCGGCCGTCGAGCGAGACGCGGCGGCTGGCGGGATCGATGGAGAGGAAGGGGAGGTGTGTCATCGTCATGATGCTAAGACCTAGCGGATTTCGCCGCGCCGTGAAAGCGCGACGATCCCGTGGTCAACAGCCGCATTATTGGCCGAGCGCCACACCCTCCCGGCGGGGATCGGCAGCGCCCTTGAGGCCGTCGGCGGTGAGTTCGATGGCATGCAGGCCGGAATTCATGTCGCTTGCCTTGACCTCGTAGCCGAGCGCCTTCAGCGGTTCGGAAAACTTTTCCGCATCGGTGCCGGCTTCGAGGTCGTAGGGGCCGAAGCGGTTGATGAGGTGGGGCATGGCGACGATCTCACCGACATCCATGCCCCAGTCGATATAGGCGACGAGAGCTTGCGCGACATAGCCGATGATCTGGCTGCCGCCGGGCGAGCCGACGGCGAGCAGAGGCTTGCCGTCCTTCATCACGATGGTCGGCGACATGGAGGAGCGCGGGCGCTTTCCGGGTTCCACGCGGTTGGCGACGGGCATGCCCTCGTCGTGGGTCTTGAAGGAAAAGTCGGTCAGCTCGTTGTTGAGCAGGAAGCCGTTGGTCATCAGCCGCGAGCCGAAACCGTTCTCGATGGTCGTCGTCATAGAGACGACGTTGCCGTCCTTGTCGACGATGACGAAATGGCTGGTCGAGGGAAGTTCGATGGCTGCGTCGCGGCCGAAGTTGAAAGCGTGGTCCCATTCCGGTTTGCCCGCCGTGACGGCGTCCTTGGCCAGCGCCTTGTCGCCGTCAAGCAGCTTTGCGCGTTCGCCGAGATAGGTCTTGTCGATGAGGCCCTTGATCGGGGAGGGCACGAAATCCGTGTCGGCGAGGTAGCGTTCGCGGTCGGCGAAGGCGAGGCGCTGGGCGTCGCCGATCAGCCGCCAGCTCTCCGGATTGTCTTTGCCGAGGGCTTTCAGGTCGAAGTTTTCCAGGAGGCCGAGCATCTGGCCGATGGCGACGGCACCGGAGGACGGCGGTCCCATGCCGCAGATATCGAGCGCGCGGTAGCTGATACACACAGGCCGCCGCTCCTTGACGTGATAGTTCGCGAGATCGGCGAGCGTCAGCACGCCGGAATTCTTGCCCGACATGCGCACTGTATCGACGATCGATTCGGCGATCGGGCCGCTGTAGAAGGCCGAGGCGCCATCATTGGCGATGGCGGAGAGCGTTTCGGCATAGGCGGGGTTCTTCAGGATCGTGCCGGCCGTCAGCGGCGCGCCGTCGGCGCCGAAGAAATAGGAGGCGGTTGCCTCGAAGGTCTTGAGCTTGTCGCCCTCCGTCGCAATCAGCTTGGCAAGCCGCGGGGAAACGGCGAACCCGTCCCGTGCCAGTTTTTCAGCGGGTGAGAAGAGCTCTTTCCAGTCCTTGCGGCCCCAGCGCTTGTGCGCCTCTTGCAGCAGCATGACGGTGCCGGGCGTGCCGACGGAGCGGCCTCCGACGACGGCGTCGAAGAACTGCATCGGTTCGCCCTTGTCGTCGAGGAAAAGTTTTGGCGTGGCGTCCATGGGGGCGGTTTCGCGGCCGTCGAGGGTGAAGAGACGCTTCGCCTCCGCATCGTAATAGACGAGGAAGGCGCCGCCGCCGAGGCTGGAGGATTGCGGCTCGACGAGGCCGAGCACGGTCTGCACCGTTATCATCGCATCGATGGCGCTGCCGCCGTCCGCCAGAACCTTTTCGCCGGCCTCGGCCGCCAGCGGATGGGCGGCGGCCACCATATGCGCCTTGGCGGTCGTGATCTTCGCCGCCGCAAGGCCGGTAGCGCGCTCGGGGGATACGGTGTCGGAGGCCTGCTGGGCCGGCGCCGCCGTCGATGTCAGAACGAGAAGCCCGAGGGCTACGAGGGATCGTTTCATGGTGATTGCCTCCGCTGGGAGGCATATAGTGCGGGCAAGTGCAAAGGGGAGGCAAGACGGCGCGCGGAATTCACGCTTTCTTCACCCTGACAGCGCTTGCCTTGTGGAAATCGTCGCCCGACGTTGCGTGAGTTAACCGCATTATCGCATTGAGCGCCGCAAAACAGGACGCCGTCTTGAAGTCCAATACCCTGACACTCTATGTAGGGAGGACGAAACTTGCTGATTCCCAACGCTTGGCGAGGGTTTCAGGGCACTTGAGATGAAGGATCGATATGAGAAATCCCGTAGATACCGCCATGGCTCTGGTGCCGATGGTCGTCGAGCAGACCAACCGCGGCGAGCGTTCCTACGACATCTATTCGCGTCTCCTCAAGGAGCGCATCATCTTCCTCACCGGTCCGGTGGAAGATCACATCGCAACGCTCGTCTGCGCGCAGCTTCTCTTCCTCGAGGCCGAAAACCCGAAGAAGGAAATCGCGCTCTACATCAATTCGCCGGGCGGCGTCGTCACCTCCGGCATGGCGATCTATGACACGATGCAGTTCATCAAGCCGGCCGTATCGACGCTCTGCATCGGCCAGGCCGCCTCGATGGGCTCGCTGCTTCTGGCCGCCGGCCACAAGGACATGCGCTTCGCCACGCCGAACGCCCGCATCATGGTTCACCAGCCCTCCGGCGGTTTCCAGGGCCAGGCATCGGATATCGAGCGCCATGCCAAGGACATCCTCAAGATGAAGCGCAAGCTGAACGAGGTCTATGTCAAGCATTGCGGCCGCACCTACGAGGAAGTCGAACAGACGCTCGACCGCGACCATTTCATGAATGCCGACGAGGCGAAGGACTGGGGTCTGATCGACCGCGTCATCACCAGCCGTGAAGCGCTTGAAGGGCCGGACGCGGCGTAATATCGCGTTCGACGCTGCGGGGCCGTATGACGCTCGACGACTACAACGCTTTCTGCGCTTCGCTCCCGGCCACGACGCATGTCGTGCAATGGGGCGGGGCGCATGTCTGGAAGGTCGGCGACAAGGTATTCGCCATCGCCGGCTGGAGCGAGGCGGCGGGGCTCGGGGTCACGTTCAAGGTATCGGAGCTCGCCTACGACATTCTGCGCGAGCAGCCCGGATGCCGCCCGGCGCCCTATCTCGCTTCGCGCGGGATGAAGTGGATCCAGCGCCAGACGGGCGAATCAGTTGATGATGCTGCCCTGCGTGACTATCTAAGGGAAAGCCACGGTCTGGTGGCGGCGAAGTTGACGCGCAAGGCCCGTGCCGACCTCGGCTTGGTGGGTGGGTGAAGGCAGTCTGAGCGATTTGTAATGATCGCGGGGCTTTATCCTCGCCATAAAGCCGGTAATATTGGCCGTTAATGCTATGTTGATTTGTGACGGCTTAGCATTCGGTGTTTAAACGGGGAATGCGTTGCAACCGGTTCAAGGGCGTCGCCCGGGCCGGTCAGTACCCCTGGAGCTTTTGAAGGATGCAAGTGCCTCCGACAAGGGCGGTTTGAGTGGTCCGGCCATCTTCGCGAGAGATGAACGGCGTGCTGGAAGGAAAGTGATATGAGCAAGGTCAGCGGCAGCAACGGCGGCGACTCCAAGAATACCCTTTACTGCTCCTTCTGCGGCAAGAGCCAGCACGAGGTCCGCAAGCTTATTGCCGGACCGACCGTGTTCATCTGCGATGAATGCGTCGAATTGTGCATGGACATCATCCGCGAGGAGAACAAGACCTCGATGGTTAAATCCCGTGACGGCGTTCCGACGCCGCAGGATATCATCAAGGTCCTCGACGAATATGTCATCGGCCAACAGCAGGCCAAGCGCATCCTGTCGGTCGCGGTGCACAACCACTACAAGCGCCTGGCGCATGCCGCCAAGGGCTCCGACGTGGAACTGGCCAAGTCGAACATCATGCTGGTCGGCCCGACGGGCTGCGGCAAGACCTACCTTGCCCAGACGCTCGCCCGCATCATCGACGTGCCCTTCACCATGGCCGACGCCACGACGCTCACCGAAGCCGGCTATGTCGGTGAAGACGTCGAAAACATCATCCTGAAGCTTCTTCAGGCCGCCGACTACAATGTCGAGCGTGCGCAGCGCGGCATCGTTTATATCGACGAAGTCGACAAGATCTCGCGCAAGTCCGACAACCCGTCCATCACCCGTGACGTTTCGGGCGAGGGCGTGCAGCAGGCGCTGCTGAAGATCATGGAAGGCACGGTTGCCTCGGTGCCCCCGCAGGGCGGCCGCAAGCATCCGCAGCAGGAATTCCTGCAGGTCGATACGACGAACATCCTGTTCATCTGCGGCGGCGCCTTCGCCGGCCTCGACAAGATCATTTCCGCTCGCGGCGAGAAGACCTCGATCGGCTTCGGGGCGATGGTGCGTTCGCCGGAAGATCGCCGCGTCGGCGAAGTTCTGCGCGAACTGGAACCGGAAGACTTGGTCAAGTTCGGCCTTATCCCGGAATTCATCGGTCGTCTGCCGGTTCTGGCGACGCTCGAGGACCTTGATGAGGATGCGCTGATCCAGATCCTGTCGGAGCCGAAGAATGCGCTGATCAAGCAGTACCAGCGCCTGTTCGAGATGGAGGATGTGGAGCTGACCTTCCACGAGGACGCCCTGCGCGAAATCGCCAAGCGTGCGATCATCCGCAAGACCGGCGCGCGTGGCCTGCGCTCGATCATGGAAAAGATCCTGCTCGACACGATGTTCGAGCTTCCGACGCTGGAAGGCGTTCGCGAAGTGGTCATCTCCGACGAGGTGGTCCGCGGTTCGGCCCGTCCGCTCTACATCTACTCGGAGCGCTCCGAGGAGAAGGCCAACGTTTCGGCCTGATCGATCCCAAACCGTTCAGGAAAGACCCGCCGCCGGCGGGTCTTTTCGTTTGAAGACGTCTAGCGACATTTCGTGACTGGTCGCCTCGGCCTTAAAAGGTCATGATGATGAACTTTCATCGCTTCGACAGGGCGTTGCGAAACGTTATCCGACAGGCGAAGATAGAAGACTTCGATTCTGTGTCTCGCGTAGGCTCCGGCAGCTTTGCCGTAGGAAGGCCGCAAGTTCCGCGACAGCGCGGAAGACTAGACTTCCTGTCGTTGGTTCGTCTTGTTCGCAGTGGAGTGGGGCACTCCGCAACCGGGCTTGAAAATGCGTCAACCGCACGCCACTTGTGGATGGAAAAGATCGCCGGCCCGGTGTCCCCAAACACCGATTGGACCGGTTCCCGGAAACGGGATGTTTGAAAGGAAATGACATGACGAAGAAGACGTCTGCGCCGCACGATTCCACGGCCTTCCCGGTCCTGCCCCTGCGCGACATCGTGGTGTTCCCGCACATGATCGTGCCGCTGTTCGTCGGTCGCGAGAAGTCGATCCGCGCGCTGGAAGAAGTGATGGGCACCGACAAGCAGATCATGCTTGCCACCCAGATCAACGCTTCCGACGACGATCCGGAAACCGACGCCATCTACCGCATCGGCACTGTTGCCAACGTTCTCCAGCTCCTGAAGCTGCCCGACGGCACCGTCAAGGTTCTGGTCGAAGGCCGCGCCCGCGCTGAAATTGACGGCTATACGGATCGTGAAGAGTTCTATGAGGCGATGGCCCACGTGCTGGCCGAGCCGGATGAGGACCCGGTCGAAATCGAAGCGCTGTCGCGCTCGGTCGTCTCCGAGTTCGAGAACTACGTAAAGCTCAACAAGAAGATTTCGCCCGAAGTCGTCGGTGCCGCGAGCCAGATCGAGGATTACTCGAAGCTCGCCGACACGGTCGCCTCGCACCTCTCCATCAAGATCGTCGAGAAGCAGGAAATGCTCGAGACGACGAGCGTCAAGCTGCGTCTGGAAAAGGCGCTCGGCTTCATGGAAGGCGAGATTTCCGTCCTGCAGGTCGAGAAGCGCATCCGCTCGCGTGTCAAACGCCAGATGGAGAAGACCCAGCGCGAATACTACCTCAATGAGCAGATGAAGGCGATCCAGAAGGAGCTCGGCGACGGCGAAGATGGCCGCGACGAGATGGCCGAGCTGGAAGAGAAGATCGCCAAGGTCAAGCTTTCCAAGGAAGCCCGTGAAAAGGCCGACGCGGAACTGAAGAAGCTGCGCCAGATGAGCCCGATGTCGGCGGAAGCCACCGTCGTGCGCAACTATCTCGACTGGCTGACGGGCATTCCATGGGGCAAGAAGTCGAAGATCAAGACCGATCTCAACGCCGCCGAAAAGGTTCTCGACGAGGATCATTTCGGCCTCGACAAGGTCAAGGAGCGCATCGTCGAATATCTCGCCGTGCAGGCCCGCTCGACCAAGATCAAGGGCCCGATTCTGTGCCTCGTCGGCCCTCCGGGCGTCGGCAAGACCTCGCTCGCCAAGTCGATCGCCAAGGCGACCGGCCGCGAATATATCCGCATGGCGCTCGGCGGCGTGCGTGACGAAGCCGAAATCCGCGGTCACCGCCGCACCTATATCGGCTCGATGCCCGGCAAGGTCATCCAGTCGATGAAGAAGGCGAAGAAGTCCAACCCGCTCTTCCTGCTCGACGAGATCGACAAGATGGGCATGGATTTCCGTGGCGACCCGTCTTCGGCCCTGCTCGAGGTGCTGGATCCGGAACAGAACTCGACCTTCATGGATCATTACCTGGAAGTCGAATACGACCTGTCCAACGTCATGTTCGTGACGACGGCGAACACGCTGAACATTCCGGCGCCCCTGATGGACCGCATGGAAGTGATCCGCATCGCCGGCTACACGGAAGAAGAGAAGCTGGAAATCGCCAAGCGGCACCTGCTGCCCAAGGCGATCCGCGACCACGCGCTGCAGCCGAAGGAGTTTTCGGTCACCGACGGCGCGCTGATGGCGGTCATCCAGCAGTACACCCGCGAAGCGGGCGTGCGTAACTTCGAGCGTGAACTGATGAAGCTCGGCCGCAAGGCGGTCACCGAGATCATCAAGGGCAAGGCGAAGAAGGTCGAGGTCACGGCTGACAACATCCATGACTTCCTGGGCGTTCCGCGCTTCCGCCACGGCGAAGCCGAGCGTGAGGATCAGGTCGGTGTCGTCACGGGTCTCGCCTGGACGGAAGTCGGCGGCGAACTGCTCACCATCGAAGGCGTCAGCCTTCCCGGTGGCAAGGGCCGCATGACGGTGACCGGCAACCTGAAGGACGTGATGAAGGAATCGATCTCGGCAGCGGCATCCTATGTCCGCTCGCGCGCCGTCGATTTCGGCATCGAGCCGCCGCGCTTCGACAAGACCGACATCCACGTGCACGTGCCGGAAGGTGCGACGCCGAAGGACGGTCCGTCGGCCGGTATCGCCATGGCGACCGCCATCGTGTCCATCATGACCGGCATTCCGGTCTCGAAGGATATCGCGATGACGGGCGAAGTGACGCTGCGCGGCCGGGTGCTCCCGATCGGCGGCCTCAAGGAAAAGCTGCTCGCCGCACTTCGCGGCGGCATCAAGAAAGTGCTGATCCCGGAAGAGAACGCCAAGGACCTGGCCGACATACCGGACAACGTGAAGAACAGCATGGAAATCGTGCCGGTCTCGCGCATGGGTGAGGTCATCGAGCATGCGCTGCTGCGCAAGCCCGAGCCGATCGAATGGGACAGTGCCGCAGCCGATGCGGCCCGCGTTCCGGCCGTCGAATCGACCGAAGACGGCACCGGCGCCATCGCGCATTGAGCCCGTGATGCCGGGTGAAACGCCCGGCATTTTGAAGCAAAACAGCGAAAGACCGGCCCTGCGGCCGGTCTTTTTCGTTGAAAAACGTGTGTAAACCCCGGATTCTCAGGGGATTGCGGCGAAATATTCTTGCGAGACGGGGGGCGATGCGTATTCTGCCCCCGACTTGTATGAGTCGTTTCAAACCGTATGAAAGGGGTGGAAACATGAACAAGAATGAACTCGTATCCGCGGTCGCCGAGAAGTCTGGCCTCTCCAAGACGGACGCAGCATCGGCTGTCGACGCCGTTTTCGAGACGATCCAGGGCGAACTCAAGAACGGTGGCGACGTTCGTCTCGTCGGTTTCGGCAATTTCTCCGTTTCGCGTCGTGAAGCTTCGAAGGGCCGCAACCTTTCGACCGGCGCCGAAATCGAGATCCCGGCTCGCAACGTGCCGAAGTTCTCGGCCGGTAAGGGCCTGAAGGACGCCGTCAACGGCTGATCCCAAACCAATGCATCCCTGGGCTTTTGAACCCATGGTTCGCATTGCGTCGCAGATCTGAAGTTCCGCAGCGTCCCGGACGCGTTTTCGCGACGCGTGGCGCAGCAGGGCAGAGCGGTCATCCACTCCGCCGCAAATCCTGAATTTCAGGCTCGGGGTCCGGTTCATCCGGGCCCCCTTTTATTTGGCGCCAAGCGTAGTTGAACCGTCGCCAAACTGTCATGCGCCTGTAACACGAAAGCCTCAGAACCGCGCGGTTGCAAGAAACCGGATTCCGGAGGATTTCATGAAAACCCGTTCCCTCACCGCGGCACTGGCAGCGGTTCTCGCCGCATCGGTCGCCTCTGCCGCCAGCGCCGAACCTGTATTCAATCGTATTGCCTCCTTCGCCGTTGCCGACAACCTGCCCGAGGGCAAGGACAAGGCGACGCCGACCTCTGCGGAAATCATCGCCGCCTCGGAAGACGGCAACACGCTCGTCTATTCCGATAGCCCGAACAAGGCGATCGGCATCATCGACATCGCCGACGCCAAGGCCCCGAAGGCCGGTGGTTCGGTGTCCCTCGAAGGTGAGCCGACATCGGTTGCCGTTGCCGCCGGCAAGGCGCTCGTCGCCGTCAACACGCGCGAAAGCTTCGTCAAGCCGTCGGGCGTGCTGGCCCAGGTCGATCTCGCCTCGAAGAAAATCGACGCGACCTGCGATCTCGGTGGTCAGCCGGATTCCATCGCGCTGAACAAGGACAAGACGCGCGCCGCCATCGCCATCGAAAACGAGCGTGATGAAGAGCTCAATGACGGCGATCTGCCGCAGATGCCGGCCGGTGATCTCGTCCTCCTGTCGTTGAAGGATGGCGTCGTCGACTGCGGCTCGATCAAGCATGTCACGCTGACCGGCCTTGCCGATGTTGCCGGCGAAGACCCGGAACCGGAATTCGTCTCCTTCAACAGCCAGGACGAAGTTGCCCTGACCCTGCAGGAAAACAACTATATCGTCATCCTCGACGGCAAGACCGGCACGGTGAAGAGCCATTTCTCCGCCGGCACGGTCAGCCTCGAAGGCGTCGACACCAAGAAGGACGGTGCGCTGAAGTTCACCGGCGAGGTCAAGGATGTCGCGCGCGAGCCCGACGCCGTGAAGTGGCTGGACGACAACCGCCTCGTCGTTGCCAATGAGGGCGACTGGAAGGGCGGCGCGCGCGGCTTCACCATCTTCGACAAGGACGGCAAGGTTCTTTACGAGAACGGTGCTGCCTTCGAGCGCGAGATTGCCAAGCTCGGCCACTACCCGGACAAGCGCAACAAGAAGGGTATCGAGCCGGAAGGTCTCGAGGTCGCCAAGTTCGGTGACGAGAACCTCTTCTTCGTGCTGGCTGAGCGTGCTTCGGTCGTCGGCGTTTACAGGGATACCGGTGCCGAGCCCGAGCTGCTCCAGATCCTGCCGTCGGGCATCAGCCCGGAAGGCGCTGTTGCGATCCCCGGCCGCAACCTGCTGGCGACCGCCAACGAAGCGGACCTGGTCGAAGACGGCGGTGCGCGTTCGCATGTTATGCTCTTCGAGCGTGCCGAAGGCGAAGCGGCCTATCCGCAGATCGTTTCCACCGAGAAGGACGGCGAACTGATCGGCTTCGGCGCGCTTTCGGGCCTAGCACCGGTCAAGGACAAGCCGGGCATGCTTGTTGCCGTCAACGACAGCTTCTATGCTTCGCAGCCGACGATCTTTACGATCGACGCTACCGTGAAGCCCGCGAAGATCGTCGATGCGCTGCGCATCACCCGCAACGGTGCTGCCGCCCAGAAACTCGACAGCGAGGGGGTTACGCCGGATGGTGAGGGCGGCTACTGGCTTGCCAATGAAGGTGATGCCGACAAGCTTGTCGGCCATGCCATCATCCATGTGACCGAGAAGGGCGAGATCGATAAGGAAATCGCCATTCCCGCGGAACTGCGCGCCCATGAAAAGCGCTTCGGCTTCGAGGGTATCACCAGCGTCGGCGAAGGCGACGACCTGACGCTCTGGATGGCCGTACAGCGCGAATGGGCTGATGACGAGAAGGGCTTCGTGAAGCTCGTCTCCTACAAGCCGTCGTCCAAGGAATGGGGCGCCGTGCGTTACCCGCTCGAAAAGACGGAAAGCGGCTGGGTCGGTCTCTCTGAAATCACCGCAAATGGCGACTACGCCTATGTCATCGAGCGCGACAACCTGATCGGCCAGGCGGCCAGGCTGAAGAAGCTCTATCGCGTCGCCCTTGCCGACCTGAAGCCGGCCAAGCTCGGCGGCGAGCTACCCGTTGTCAAGAAGCAAGAGGTGCGCGATCTCATTCCCGATCTCAAGGCCACCAACGGCTATGTCGTCGACAAGGTCGAGGGCTTCACGATCGACGCCGCCGGCAACGGCTTCGTCGTGACCGACAATGACGGGGTGGACGATTCCTCCGGCGAAACGCTGTTTTTCGGCATCGGCCCGATCAACGCGATGTAAGCATCCGCGATCCGGCTCCTTTCCTTTGAGATGACCTGCCGGATCCTCTCTCGCAGTTTGACCAAATGAGAAGGCCGGGATCTCGCGATCCCGGCCTTTTCGATTTTCATACTGTTCAAACTAGCTCACGGCTTGCAGCGAGCGTACGGGTGCCACACCGGCATCATCCGCGCTCTTGTCGCGTTCCCGTTGCAGCTCTTCGGTCTTCTCGCTGAGACAGCGAATGATTTCCTTCATGTGCTGCTTCTGATCTTCGGTCAGAACGGCGAAGATCGCCTCGATCGTCTTGTGTTGCGGCTGCTGGGCTGCCGAAATGACGGTCCGGCCCATATCCGTGATCGAGACAATCTTGGCACGGCGGTCTTTCGGATCGGGATCGCGCTTGACCAGCTTATCGCGTTCAAGACCATCGATCGCTTCCGTCACCGTACGGGGTGCGAAACCAAGGGCGCAGGCAATATCGGTCGACCGCTGGGGCCCCTGGCATTCCAGAAGAAGCAGGAACTTGCTACGGGCGAGCGACACACCTTCGTCCATCATGCACTCATTCACCAGGCGGCTTACCTGATGGTAGAGCTTGAACATGCCTTGGGAGATTTCTATCGTGCTACTCATGAGGTGGAATATAGGTATTATGAGGTACCATGTCAAATGATCGCGAAGTTTTTCGGATAATTTGATCATAGATATTGATGGGTTGATCAAGGCGCATCGCTGAAACCCCCGGATTTCCAAGGGTTACGAAGGCAACGAAATCGTTCTACTTTAGCGACCAATTTAGCGCGCTAATGAATCGCGAAAAAACCTCCTCGCCGTCTTTTTACTGCGCTTGCCTTAATCATTACATGATAGAGCGCAAATGGCGAGCACAAAAAAAGGACCACTTAGGGTCCTTCGTTCGCAAAATCTGACTGGTATGATGACCGCGCAAACACTGCGCACCGCTCAAACCGCCAAGGAAGCTCGTACAGAGTAATCTTTCGCCCCGCGTGTGTTCCTTGGTTATGATGATCTGTTCTGCGTTCCCTGGGTCGTGGTGACGATCTGACGAGCAAGTTCGCAAAGGGCTGAGACAAAGCGCGCAGGGTCACTCTTGATGCTGTTTCGCGAGAGTGCGCTGTCGCCGTCCAATTGGCGTTACATGAGCGAGCGCGACGCCACGGCGGTATTCACGAATGAGAGAATGTCTTCATGGTTGTGATCAGCCATCACCTGAAGCCGCCACCGGCTCTGGTTCTTTGCGACAGCAGGCGCTTCCACGAGATTGACTATAGCGCCGCCGGTAATCATGGCATTGGTTATACGACGTGCATCTCCACTGTTGCCCACAATAACCGGAACAATGGCGCTCGGATTGCCAAGCACGGTGAATTTTTCTGCTACTAAGGCGGAACTGTTGATTGCCACTGAGAACTGACCCGGCATTTCCACCGAGAATTGACCCGCCTATTAGATGTCGTTCGGGTCGGTGGTTGCGGTCAAGCTCTTCCTTTTCTCCTTCGTCGTTTTGGGCTCATGAGC
>NZ_QWBU01000030.1 GCF_003432075.1 Shinella sp. WSJ-2
GATCCAGCAGCTCGACAAGGTGACCCAGCAGAACGCCGGTGCATCGGAAGAGATGTCCGGCACGTCGGAAGAACTCGCGGCCCAGGCCGAGGAACTTCAGGCCTCCATCGCCTTCTTCCGCGTCGACAATGCCGGCCGCAAGGAAGCCGACCACGCCGGAAAGCTGCGCGCAACCGCCGCAAAGATGGCCGCTCCCGCTGCCGTTGCGCGCCCGGCCGCCCAACGCACCGCAACGGCGACGTCCAAGATGCTACGCAGCAATGGCTTTGCCTTGGACATGTCGATGGGCGGTCCTGACGCCGACGACGCGGATTTCCGCCAGAGCGCCTGATCGCGCAACCATTCGCGGCGCATCCGCAAGCGGATGCGCCGCAGCGACAACCCGGCGCATGTAGACGTCGGTCAAAGGGCTGCATCGGCAGCCCGCGGAAGGGTGAGTGTATCGGTCTTCGCGCATGGGAGCGCCGCAATCGCGGACGCTTCGCCCCAAAGGCATCTGCGACAAGGAGAATCCGGGATGCGTCTTACCATCAAGTTGAAGCTGGGCCTCGCCTTCGGCTTCCTCATCATGCTGCTTTGCGTTTCGGCCGGCATCGGCATCCGCAGCCTCAGCGAAATGAACACGCTGCGCAACGACCTCATCGAGGGTCCGATCCAGCAGGACGACTATGCCAACGATCTCGCCGCCGCATTCGACGGACTTGGTCTTGCCGAAGGCGACCTGCTGATGGCCACCACGCTGGAGCGGACAAACAAGGCAAAGGCCACGATCACCGCCGAACGAGCCGCCTTCGAAAAGGCGCTCAACGACGGCCAGAACGACGCGACTGGCGAATTCAAGGCCAAGTGGCAGGAAGTCCGCGACTTCTGGGACGATTACATGGCCATCAACGACCGCGTCGTCTCGCTGGTCAGCTCCGGCCAGCGCGATCTCGCGCTCGAAGTCAACCAGACCGATGGCGCGACGGCCTCAGACAAGCTCGACACGATGACCGCAGGCCTTTCAGCGCTGACGGAAAATGCTATCAACGATTCCGACACCGTGGCTGATGCCAGCTATCTGACGGCGTTCTACACGCTGATCACGCTGACGGTCGCGGCCTTCCTTCTCTCGGTCGGCGCAGCCCTCTGGATCGCGCTCGGCATCAACAGCGGCCTGCGCAAGATCAGGACGGTTGCGGAAGCCGTCGCCATCGGCGATCTCGACCAAACGGTCGAGATCAAGACGAACGACGAGATCAAGGACCTTGTCGACACGATCAATGTGATGACCGGCAACCTGCGCAACACCGCCACCATCGCCGATCAGATCGCCAATGGCGACCTGACCGTCACGCCGAAGGCGCTCTCCGACAAGGATACGCTCGGCCTGTCGCTGGAAAGCATGGTGGAGCGCCTGCGCGGCGTCGTCGCCGATGCGCTCTCTGCCGCCAACAACGTCTCCTCAGGCAGCCAAGAACTGTCGGCCAGCTCCGAGCAGCTCTCGCAGGGCGCCACCGAGCAGGCATCGTCCGCTGAAGAGGCCTCCGCCTCGATGGAAGAGATGGCCGCCAACATCAAGCAGAACGCCGACAACGCCGCCCAGACGGAAAAGATCGCCCGCCAGTCCGCCAAGGATGCCGAAGCCTCCGGCGAGGCCGTCGGTCGCGCGGTCGGCGCCATGCGCACCATCGCGGAGAAAATCTCCATCGTTCAGGAAATCGCCCGCCAGACCGATCTGCTCGCCCTGAATGCCGCCGTGGAAGCGGCCCGCGCCGGCGAACACGGCAAGGGCTTTGCCGTCGTCGCCTCGGAAGTGC
>NZ_QWBU01000004.1 GCF_003432075.1 Shinella sp. WSJ-2
CATGAAGGACTCCAAGGTCATCGTCGCGATCAACAAGGACGAGGAAGCACCGATCTTCCAGGTCGCCGACTACGGTCTCGTCGCAGACCTCTTCGAAGCCCTGCCGGAATTGCACAAGGCGCTTTGACAGGCATTGCAAGGGGTGCGCCCAATATCATCCCACTCAGCGAATGCCAGATGGGCGATCAAGCTCCCTTCGATTCATCTCTTCTTGCGCATATCGTTTTTGAAGAGTTTCTGGGCACTATCGCACGACATGCACTAGTCTCGGAAAGAGCGCATCTGAAGAACTTCGTCGAGCCAGTCTGAGCGCATTTCCGGAACCGAGGAAAGCAGCAGCTTGGTATAGGGATGATAGGGCGGTGAAAATATTTCGGACGTCTCTCCATAGGCGACGACCTCACCCTTTCGCATGACCGCTACCTTGTTTGCGAGGCGGCGAACGGTGCTGAGATCGTGGGTGATGAACAGATAGGCGAGGCCGAGCGTTTCCTGCAGTCGGCGTAGAAGGCCGAGAATTTCCTCAGCCACTAACGGGTCGAGGGCGGAGACGACCTCGTCGCAGATGACGATGTCCGGCTCGGCGGCAAGGGCGCGTGCGATGCAGACGCGTTGCTTCTGGCCGCCTGACAGGGCCGGCGGCTTGCGCAGAAGATAGCTTTCCGGAAGCTCGATCTGGCGGAGAAGCGCCAACACCCGCTCGCGCGCCTCTTCCTTCGATTTGCCGAGATAGAATTCGATCGGCCGGCCGATGATCTCCAGCAAGGTCTGCTTCGGGTTCAGCGCGAGATCCGGGATCTGGTAGATCATCTGGATGCGCCGCAGCGTATCGCGCGAGCGCTCGTGCAGCGCCGGCGGCAGGCGCTCGCCCTTGAAGTCGATATCGCCACTTTCGCGCGGCAGCAAGCCGACGACGACGCGTGCCAGCGTGCTCTTGCCGGAACCGGATTCGCCGACGATGGCCAGCGTTTCACCACGCTTCAGCTCGAGGCTGACATCGCTGACGGCACGGTTCAGGCTGCTATAGCTTGCCACGACGGCTTTCAGGCTGAGAACAGGCGCTTCTCCCGCGTGATTATCGGCAATGAAATGCCCGATCATGGCGGCGGCCCGCTCGGCGACAAGCTGCTTCGTATAGGTCTCCCGCGGGTGTTGCAGGATATCGTCCGCATCGCCCGTCTCGACCGTCTTTCCATGCCGCAACACCATGATGCGGTCAGCGATCTGGGCGACGACGGCGAGGTCGTGGGTGATGTAGAGCGCGGCGGTTCCGCGGTCGCGGATGAGCTTGCGGAAAGCGGCGAGCACTTCCACCTGGGTGGTGACGTCGAGCGCGGTGGTGGGTTCGTCGAAGACCAGCAGGTCCGGCTCGGTGATCATCGCCATGGCGGCCATCGCGCGCTGCAACTGGCCGCCGGAGGCCTGGTGCGGGTAGCGGTTGCCGAAAGTTTCCGGGTCAGGCAGTTCCAGCGTGCGGAATAGATCTACCGCCCGCTGTTTTGCCTCCGCCTTGCCGAGAATCTTGTGGCGTATCGCCACCTCGCAGACCTGCCGGCCGATCGTCAGCGCCGGATTGAACGAGGCAGCCGCGCTCTGCGCGATATAGGCGATCCGAGCACCGCGCAGGGCGCGTCCCTCGCGTTCGGAAAGATTCAGGATGTCGCGGCCGTCGAAGAGGATGCGGCCGGCGGTGATTGCGCAGCCAGCCCGTGTATAGTTCATGCTGGCGAGGCCGATGGTCGATTTTCCAGCGCCGGATTCGCCGATGAGGCCCAGAACCTCGCCGCGCTTCAGCGTGAAGCTGGCGTTTTCGACCAGAACCGCCGCGGCACCCGACGGCGTTAGCGCCTCGATGCGCAGGCCTTGCACGTCCAGCAGTGTCGTATCTCGTTGCCTGTCATTCATAGCGGTTCTCAATGTTCGGCTGCGGTTTGCGAGGTGAGCCAGTCGACCACGAGGTTGATACCGATGGTCAGGAGGGCAATGGCGCCGGCGGGATAGAAGACGGTGGGAACACCGAGCATGATCATGGCCGAATAGTCCTTCACCATGCTGCCCCAGTCGGCGCTGGGTGGCTGGATGCCGAGGCCGAGGAAGCTCAGGGCCGAGATGAAGAGGAAGGTGAAGCAAAAGCGCAGCCCGAATTCGGCGACGAGCGGCAGAACGGCATTGGGCATCACCTCGCGGCGCACGATCCACCACAGGCCTTCGCCGCGCAACCGTGCCACCTCGACGAAATCGAGCGCGACGATGTTCATCGCCAGCGCCCGGCTGACGCGGAAGATGCGGGTGGCGTCGAGCAGGCAGATCGTCACGACGAGTACGACAAGATCGGTGCCGAGCACCGACAGGACGACCATGGCGAAGATCAGGGCGGGCATCGACAGGAACAGGTCGACGATGCGCGAGAGCACCATGTCGGCCGTCTTGCCGAGCACGGCGGCGGAAAAGCCGCCGAACACGCCGAGCGAAAAGGAGAGCGCGGTGATCAGCAGCGAGAGGCCGATGGAAAGCCGCGCGCCGTAGAGAAGGCGCGAGAGCACGTCGCGTCCGAGATTGTCGAGGCCGAGCCAGTGTTCGGCGGAGGGACCTGCCCAGGCGCGCCCGAGCACGTCCGCTTCCGGATAGGGGGCGATGACGGGGACGAGGAGGGCCGCGAACGCGTTGATGACGACGATGGCAAGGCCGATTTGCGCCTTGAGCGACATCTTATGACCGAAAAGCCGCATGGATGTCACCTCGGATGCCGCAGGCGCGGATTGCTGACGATGGCCAGGATATCCGCGATCATGTTGAGCGATATGAAGACGGCGGCAAAGATCAGGCCGCAGGCCTGCACGACCGGAACATCCCGCTTGGAGACGGCGTCCACCATGGACTGGCCGAGGCCTGGATAGACGAACACGACCTCGATCACCACCACGCCGACGATGAGATAGGCGAGGTTGAGTGCGACCACGTTGATGATCGGCGCCAGCGCATTGGGCAAGGCGTGCTCGACCACGACGCGCCATTTCGCCAGCCCCTTGAGAACGGCCATCTCGATATAGGGGCTGGACATGACCGAGATCACCGAGGCGCGCGTCATGCGCATGATATGCGCCATGATGACCAGCACGAGCGTCAGCATCGGCAGGAAGGTCATGTAGAGCCGCTCAGTGAAGGAGGTTTCGGGTGTCACGCTTGCCAGCACCGGGAAGAGGCCCCACTGCACCGCCACCCATTTGATCAGCAGATAGCCGAGGAAATATTCCGGCAGCGAGATGGCGAGCAGCGTCACGGCATTGGCCGCGCTGTCGAAGGCGCTGCCCTGCCAGGCGGCGGCAAGCACGCCGAGCCCGACGGACAGCGGGATCGCGATGATAGCGGCATAGAGCGCCAGGAAGAACGTGTTGTAGAGACGCGGCGCAAGATCCTGCGCCACGTCGCGATGGTTGACGAGGGAGGTGCCGAGATCGCCGTGCACGGCATTGCCGAGCCATTCGGCGTAGCGCTCCACGGCCGGCCGGTCGAGGCCAAGTTCCTCGCGCAGCGCGGCGACGTTCTCGGGGGTCGCATTGTTCTGCAAAACCGCCTGCGCCAGATCCCCCGGAAGGATCTGGGTGCCGGCGAAGATCAGCACGGATGCGGCCCACAAGGTTATCAGCCCGAGTGCCGCCCGTTTGAGCACGAGATTGAGCACGGTTCCCCCTTCCTGTTGTACGGCGCGGCCGGATCAGGCGTCGAGCCAGACCTTTTCGCACAGCCGGCCGTTGGCAAGATCGAACTGCGTGTGCGGCGTGTGTCCCTTCACATGCGAGCGGTGCGCGTCGAGCCAGTCGGAGAACACGGGGATCAGTGCGCCTCCGTCGTCGGACAGCATGGTCTGCATGTCGCCGATGATCGTCTTGCGCTTGGCCTCGTCCACCTCGGCCTTTGCGGCGGCGAGAAGCTGATCGAATGTTTCGTTCTTCCAGTGCGTCTCGTTCCAGCTTGCACCGGAATAATAGGCAGAAGCCAGCATATCGGTCGCCGAGGCGCGGCCGGCCCAATAGGAGGTGCAGAAGGGCGCCTTCAGCCAGACATTGCTCCAGAAGCCGTCATGCGGCTCCTTCTTCACATCGATCGTGAGGCCGGCCTTGGCGGCTGAGGCCTGGAACAGCACACTCATGTCGACGGCACCGACATAGGCGGCATCGGAAGCCGAAAGCGTGATGGTGGTGTCGACAAGGCCGGATTTCTTCAGATGGAACTTCGCCTTGTCGAGATCGAAGGCCCGCTGCGGCAGGGCCGCGTTGAAGAATGGGTCCGAAACCGGGATCGGATGGTCGTTGCCGATCCGCCCGAAGCCGTTGAACAGCGCGTTGAGGATCTGCTCGCGGTCGCAGGCATATTTCAGTGCGAGACGGAAGTCCGGGTTGTTGAAGGGCGCGACGTCGCTCTGCATCGCCATGATCGTGTGCCAGCCGCCGGGCGCCTGTACGAGCTCGATGCCGGGGGCTGCGCGGAAGAGATCGACAGCGCGCTTGTCGACGTCGTTGATCACGTCGACCTGGCCGGCCACCAAGGCGTTCATGCGCTGCACGATGTCGTTGACGACTGTGATCTCGATGCGCTCGACATTGCCGCGGCCGGATTTCCAGTAGTTGCCGGCATTGCTGAGCACGCAGCGCACGCCCGGATCGAAGCTCTCGACGGTGAAGGCACCGGTGCCGACCGGCTTTGCCCAGTCGGTAAAACCTTCCGGAACGACGAGAAGATGGTAGTCGGCGAGCGCATAGTGCAGGTCGACGTCGGAGGACGACAGCACGATCTTGATCTGGTGCGTGCCGAGCTTCTGGATTTCGCTGATGTGCTTCAGGCCGCCGGCGGCGGGCGACTTGCTGTCCTTGCCGGTGTGCAGCGAGAGGGAGTAGAGCACGTCGGCGGCGGTCATTTCCTTGCCGTTGTGGAAGGTCACGCCCTTGCGGACGTTGAAGACCCACTCCTTGGCCTCAGCGCCGATTTCCCAGCTTTCGAACAGTTCCGGCTGCGGCACGCCCTTTTCGTCGATCTCGATCAGGCCGTTCATGACGGCATAGCCGACAAGGAGCGGCACCGCGTTGGAATAGGAGGTCGGGTTCAGCGTATCGGTGGTGCTGCCGCCGCGCATGCCGATCCTGAGGGTTCCGCCCTTCTTGGGCGTCTCCTGCGCGAAGGCGGAGTGCACCATATAGGGTGCGGCCGTGGCGGAAAGCCCGAGTGCTGCCGCCGTCTTCAAGAAATCGCGCCGCGATTGCTGACCGATCCGTTTCATTCCATTCCTCCCGTTGTCATCTGTTCTGTCGGCGGGTGGTCTGCCGAGGCAATTCGTGTGACGCCGTTCGCCCGGCGCAGGTGCCGGTTTGCGGCGGCCGCGTCAACCGAGCGCAGTCTTCAAGTCGTCGATCAGGTCGCTCACGGCCTCCACGCCGACCGAAAGGCGCAGCAGGCCCGGCTCGACATGCGAATCCGCGCCCTCGATGGCGGCGCGCCGCTCGATCAGGCTCTCGACGCCGCCAAGCGAGGTGGCCGGCTTCCAGATGCGCGTGCGCGTCATCACGCGCTCGGCCGCCTCCAGCCCGCCCTTAACGACGATCGACACCATGCCGCCGAAGCCGCCCGCCATCTGGCGAAGGGCAAGGGCGTGGCCGGGATGCGAGGGCAGGCCGGGATAGTAGACCGTCTCCACCTGCGGATGATCGAGGCAGGCGGTGGCGATGGCCATCGCGCTTTCGCTGGCGCGCTCGATACGCAGGTGCAGCGTGCGCATGCCGCGCATCAGAAGTGCTGCCGGAAACTGGCCGAGAATGCCGCCGTGATAATCGCGGTTGAAGCAGACGCGCTCCCAGAACTCGTTCGTCGCCGCCGTCATGGCCGCGCCGGCCAGCACGTCGCTGTGGCCGTTGAGATATTTGGTGGCGGAATGCACGACGATATCGGCACCGAAGGCAAGCGGCTGCGTCAGGAGCGGCGTCGCGACCGTGTTGTCGACCACCAGCCGCGCGCCGGCGGCATGGGCGATGTCGGCAAGGGCCGCGAGATCGTAGAGGTACCAGTGTGGATTGGATGGCGTCTCGGCCCAGACGATGGCGGTGGTGCCCGGCACGACGGCGGCGCGCACGACGTCGAGGTCGGTCATGTCGACATGCTCGATCCGCATGCCCCAATGGGCGGCGTAGCGTTTCAGCCAGGTCCGCATGCCGTGATACATGTCGATCGGGAAGATGCAGTGTGCGCCGGGCTTCAGCGCCAGCATCACAGCGGTCATGGCCGACATGCCGGAGCTGAACAGCCGGCAGTCCGCAGCACCCTCCAGCGCCTTCAGCGTGGCTTCCGGCTGCTCCAGCCCCGGATAGCCATAGCGGCTGTAGCTCCAGCCCGTGGCGGAATAGCCTTCCGGCGGGCGCAGGAAGGTGGTGGCGAGATGGATCGGCGGGATGACGGCGCCCGTCGAATCCGGGTCGTGACAGGTGCCCTGGGCGAGGATCGTATCGGGAATATATTGACGCATGCGAAGCCGCCACAAAGCCTGAAGAAGCCGGATCACCGCACCGGTAATCCCTGTTTTCAAGGCGAGTATGGCACCCTTGCCGGTGATGGATTTCTCGTTCTCACGGCTCTCGATGAGAAATTTATAACCGCGCGACGGCTTTTGCGGATAAAACTCTCACCTGTTCGAAACGGTCGGTTTCGGGATTTCGGGGTACAGGAAACGGGATCGCGGCAATCTTCCCGTTTGCCGCATTTGGGCGGCGCCAGGTGATTTCACTTGGCGGCAAAATGCTTTAGAGCAGGTCCGTTGTTGGGAGCGCGTGATGTCCTCGTCGAAAGTGAGCCTCGATCGTATCGATCGCAAGCTGCTCAACCTGTTGCAGCAGTCGAGCATGTCCACCTTCCAGCAGCTTGCCGACAAGGTCGGCATTTCCCAGCCCGCCTGCCATCGCCGCATTCATCGGCTGCGCGATGCCGGCGTGATCGCCGGCGACGTCTCGCTCGTCAATCCCGCCTATGCCGAGCGCCGCATGGCGATCTGGATCGAGATCTCGCTCTCGTCGCACGAGTTGAAGATGTTCAACGAGCTCATCGAGGTACTGAGAACCTCGCCCTATGTGTCCTGCTGCGATGTCATCACCGGCGATACGGATATCCTCGCCTGCATCACCGTGGCCGATATGGACGAGTTTCGCGAGGTGACGCGCGAATTCATGCGGCGGTGCCCGATCATCAAGACCTACAGGTCGATCACGGTGGCGCAGCGGGTGAAGCTCAATCCCGTCTATCTCTTCGACGAGACCTGACCCGGACGAAAAAGGGCGGTGCCGTGGACACCGCCCTTTTTGTCGTCGTCGTTTCCGGCCGTGTCAGCCGGCGTTGGCTTGCCGCGGGCCGGCGTCCCGCCCTGCGACGGACTCCGCCGCTTCGATGATCGCCTGGGTGTCGATGCCGAAATGCGCGTAGAGATCGGCGATCGTGCCGGTCTGGCCGAAATGCTCGACGCCGAGCGAGACGGTCCTGTGTCCCTCAACGGAACCCAGCCAGCCGAGCGTTGCAGGGTGCCCGTCGGTGACGGTGATCAGGCTCGCACTGCGTGAGATGGTGTCGAACAGCGCCTCGATATGGCTGCGGGCGGTGGTGTCGCCCTGGCGGCGGGCGCGCTGCGCCGCCGTCCAGCCGGCATTGAGCCGGTCGGCGGAGGTGACGGCGAGCACGGCGATGTCGCCGTGGCGCCCGGCCAGCCGCCCAGCCGCCATCAGCACCTCGGGCGCGATGCAGCCCTGATAGGCCAGCACGATGCGGGTGCGGGCTGAGGGTGCACGCAGCCAGTAGGCGCCGTCGATCACGCCTTGCCGGAAGGCGGGATCCTCGCGGCGCAGCGCAATCTGCTCCAGCGGTCGCGTCGTCAGGCGCAGATAGACCGAGCCGCCGGTGCCGTCACGCAGCCAGGTGCGCGTGTCATGCGTGCCTTCGCCGTCGCGCTGCATATAGTCGAAGGACCAGTCCATGATGATGGACAGTTCGTCGAGATAGGCGGGCTCGAAACTCGCCAGGCCGTCCTGGCTCATTCCGATCAGCTGCGAGCCGATGGACTGGTGCGCGCCGCCTTCCGGCGCCAGCGTCACGCCCGAGGGCGTGCCGACGATCATGAAGCGCGCATCCTGGTAGCAGGCATAGTTCAGCGCATCGAGGCCGCGCGCCACGAAGGGATCATAGACGGTGCCGATCGGCAGCAGGCGCTCGCCGAACAGCTGATGGGAAAGGCCGGCAGCGCCGAGCAGAAGGAAGAGGTTCATTTCAGCAATGCCAAGCTCGATATGCTGCCCAGCCGGGCCGAATTCCCATTTCTGGACCGAGGGCACCTGTTCGTCGCGGAACGTATCGGCCTGCCGCTCGCGGGCAAAGAGGCCGCGCCGGTTGACCCAGGGGCCGAGATTGGTCGAAACCGTGACGTCGGGCGCGGTGGTGACAATCCGGGCCGAAAGGGCGTCGTCGCGTTTTGCCAGCGCATCGAGGACCTTGCCGAAGCCGGCTTGGGTCGACAATTCGCGATCGTCGAGGAAGACGGGGCCGGCGGAGGGCAGAGCGGGGGAGGCGAAGCGCCGGGTGCCCCTGGCGAAGAACGGCACGGTCTTCAGGAACGCCCGCACCGGTTCAGGCGAGGGGATTGCGCCGAACGTCTCCCATTCCCGGCCGGGCGCGACGCCGACGCGGCTCTGGAACAGCTCCATCTGCGCCTTGGTCATCAGGCCGGCATGGTTGTCCTTGTGCCCGGCGAGCGGCGTGCCCCAGCCTTTGATCGTATAGGCGACGAAGACGGTCGGCCGGTCGTGATCGATGCTCTCGAAGGTGCGGATCAGCGTTTCCAGGCAATGGCCGCCGAGATTGTTCATCAGGTCGGAAAGCGCCTCGTCGCTGCGGGCGGCGAGAAGACCGGCGACGCCCGGTTCGTGGCCGATCTCGTCGGTCAGCCGCTTGCGCCAGGCGCCACCGCCCTGGAAGGTCAGCGCCGAATAAAGCTGGTTCGGGCAGCGATCAATCCAGTCGCGCAGCGCCGCTCCGCCAGGCTCGCGGAAGGCGGCTTGCTGCAACGCGCCGTATTTTAGCACCTTCACATCCCAGCCGAAGGCTGTGAAAATGCCCTCGATGCGCTGCCAGAGGCCTTCGCGCACCACGCCGTCGAGGCTCTGCCTGTTATAATCGATCACCCACCAGGTGTTGCGCAGGTCGTGTTTCCAGCCCTCCTGGAGGCATTCGTAGATATTGCCCTCATCGAGTTCGGCATCACCGACCAAAGCAATCATGCGCCCCTGTCGCCGGTCCTTTGACCACGATTTCGCGGCGATGTAATCCTGCACTATCGAGGCGAAGGCGGTGATCGCGACGCCCAGCCCGACGGAACCCGTGGAAAAATCGACGTCATCGATATCCTTGGTGCGGCTCGGATAAGATTGCGCACCGCCGAAGCCGCGGAAATTTTCAAGTTTTTCACGGGTCTGATTGCCCATTAGATACTGGATGGCGTGAAAGACCGGCGAGGCATGCGGCTTAACCGCTACGCGGTCTTCCGGCCGCAGGACATGAAAATAGAGCGCCGTCATGATCGAGGCGAGGGATGCGGACGAGGCCTGGTGGCCTCCGACTTTCACTTCGCCCTTTTCGCGCAGATGATTGGCATTGTGGATTGTCCAGCAAGCGTGCCACAGAATCTGCTTTTCCAGTTCCTTTAGGCGCGCCAAGATGTCTGGCATCAAAGCCGGTTCCTTCATCAGCATATCCTCCTCGCTGTTTTGGGAGGAAAGCTATCCAGGCTTTCAGGGAAAATCTGATCTAAGTTGACGGATTTCGAGGAGAATGCGAATAAAATAACCTGTCTTGCAATATTTTCCGGTAAAACATGCCAGCTTCCAAGTCAGTGCTCGATCCTGCCTCCGTCCGTATTCTCGACCTGCTGCAGGAAAATGCCGAAATGAGCATCGCGGACCTTGCTGAAGCTACGGGTCTGTCGGCCTCTCCCTGCTGGCGACGCATCAACGAGCTGAAAGAGAGTGGTGTCATCAAGGGTACGGTGGCGCTGGTCGATGCACCTTCGCTGGGACTGGCCGTCAATGTCTTCGTGCAGGTGTCGCTGAAACAGCAGGACCGGCAGTCCCTCGATATCTTCGACGCCGCCATCCGCACGAAGCCTGAAATCGTCGAATGCTATTTGATGACGGGCGAGGCGGACTACATGCTGCGCGTTGTCGTGGAGGATCTTTCTAAGTTCCAGGCGCTTGTTGTTGACTTCCTCACGCTGATCCCCTGTGTCGCCAACATCCGGTCGAGCTTTGCACTGAGCCAGATCAAATACACGACGGCCTTGCCGACGGAGCATCTCAGAGGGAAGAAGTGATTTCCGTTAATCTCTGAACGCCGCTGGTTTTCGCGAACGACAGGTCTTTACTCTCTTCGCCAAGGCGAAAAAACGCATCGTCGAATTTCAGAATAAAATGGGCCATGGCCGGCGAGACATCACATAATCAACATTATGGAACATTCGCTCATCGGTGCGCGACGGAAGAAATACAAACATTCCTGATGAACCAATTCAAAGATCGCAGTTACGGTCTATGAACCCACCCCTTTCATGGCGCCAACAAACTGCGACGATGAGCGACGCGGAGAAGATCACAAAGAGCTGCATAACTTTGATGCCGCCATCCGCCACCACGCTAGGCGCCGTGATGCTGAAGCTATGATCCGGGCAACGGCTGTATCTTCTTCAGAACGGCAAACACCGTGCAAAACGGCGAGCTTGCCTAGTGACCCGCATGGCGGGAAAACCTGATATGGGCCTTTCGCCTCTTCCGGGGCAGCAACCTCCTTGAGCGACCGGCAACTGACATTTCCAACAAGCGAGACTATGACCTTGAGCGGTTACCGCTTATCTCGGATCCCCTCCAACATGTTGTTATCCAGGGCTCCGGGTGACGGCGGAGCGCACGGGGATATGTCGGCAACTACAGAGAAAAAAAGAAATGTAGCTTACCTACATTTCTTTTGACAAATGTAGATTTCTTCACTATACCCATGATCACGCACGGTGAGCGAGACCTTAAAGCCAGAAGGCTTAGGCAGGGGCCGTGCGTTCACCTGGAGGAAATCAACAATGAAACGCCGTTTCGCGCTGGCTTCAGCGCTTGCAGTCCTGTGCTCGCACGTCTTTTCGGCCGGTGGCGCCGAGGCTGCGGGAATGACCGTCTATTGCCCGATGTCGGAAGACGATTGCGGCGCCGTGCTGAAGGCGTTCAAGGACGATACCGGCATCGAAGCGCAATTTGTGCGTATCGGTGCAGGCGAAATTCTGGCCCGTATCCGCGCTGAAAAGGCCAATCCGCAGGCTGGCCTGTGGCTCGCCGGTGCCGCCGACAATTTCATCCAAGCCTCATCCGAAGGCTTGCTAGCACCGCACAAGACTGCCGGCATCGACAAGGTCGACCAGCGCTACACCGACAAGGAAGGCCGCTGGACGCCGATCTCGCTGTCGCCCATCGTCTTTGCTTATAGCCAGCAGGTACTCGACGAGATCGGCGCCAAGCCGCCGACGAGCTGGAAGTCCTTCGCCGATCCAGTCTTCAAGGACGGTATTGCACTCGCCCATCCGGCCTCTTCCGGCACCGCCTATGTGGCGCTCGCCTCGATCGTCCAGCTTCTCGGTGAAGAGCCGGCTTTCGAACTGATGAAGGAAATCGACAAGAACGTCGTGCAATACACCCGCTCGGGCGTCGCCCCCTCGCGCATGGTCGCCAACAACGAGATCGCGCTCGCCATGGCCTATACGCAGGACATCGAGGCGGCTCTCGCACAAGGCTATCCCGTCGGTTATTCCTTCCCGGAGGAAGGCACCGGCTTCGAGGTGAATGCCGCCGCCGCCATCGCCAATGCCCCGGAAGAGCAGGCCAAGAGTGCCGCAGCGTTCCTTGACTGGGTGCTGACCGAAAAGGGCCAGGCCGCCATCGGCGCCACGTTCCGCGGTCCGATCGTGCCAGGATACAAAAACCCGGAGGCGAAGATCGACCTCTCCAATGTGAAGATGATCGACTACAACTTCACCTGGGCTGGCGAGAACCGCGCACGCCTGCTGGAGCGCTACGAAAACGACGTGCGTCACAAGGCTGACGCCAAGTAACCACGCCACGCCCCACACAGCAGGCAGGAGCATTCCGCTTTTCTCCGAAGCGGAATGCTCTATCCCTTCGTCATATGCGATTCCGAGCGGAAACCGTTCCTGGAATTGCCCTAGGAGCCTTCCATGACCCTCGTCTCGCAAGCGACGCCGTCCGTCAGGGACCGATCGTCGCCGGCCCTCCTGCGCAAGATCGTTGTCGACCCCTGGCTGTTCGGCATTTTCGTCCTCGTCACGCTCTCCGTTCTGATCTTCGCGGCGCTGCCGATCTTCGTGGTGATGAAACAGGCCGTGGTCACCGATCACGGTTTCGATCTCGGCGTGCTCATCGAAACGCTGTCCCAGTCCTTCGTCTGGACTTCGCTTGGCAACACGCTGCTGCTCGGCCTTGTGTCGGCGATCGTCGCCACCGCCGCCGGCTTCCTGCTCGCCTTTTCAGCAACCCGCACCACCATGCCCGGCAAGACCTTCGTGCATGGCGTGGCGCTGCTGCCGATCATCTCTCCGCCCTTCGTCATGGCGCTGGCGGTGGTCATCCTGTTCGGCCGCTCGGGTCTCATCACCCGCGAGCTGCTCGGCATCCGCAACGCCAATGTCTACGGCTTCCATAGTCTTGTCCTGATCCAGTCGCTGGCCTTCACGCCCATCGCCTATCTCAACATCCGCGGCATGCTGCAGTCGATCGACACGGCGCTGGAAGATGCCTCCGCCTCGCTCGGCGCCTCGCGCTGGACGACTTTTTCACGGGTGACGCTACCGCTGGTGACGCCGGCGATCCTCTCCTCGACGCTGCTCGTCTTCGTCAAGTCGGTGGAGGATTTCGGCAATCCGATGCTGATCGGCGGCAATTACAACACGCTCGCCGTCGAGGCCTATTCGCAGATGGTCGGCTACTTCAACCTGCAGGCCGGTGCGCTGCTCGCCAGCCTCATGCTGGTGCCGTCGATGACCGCTTTCCTCATCCACCGCTACTGGGTGAGCAAGCGCAGCTACGTCACCGTGACCGGCAAGCCGTCCGCCCAGACGATCCGTATTTCCGGTGGGGTCGTGGTACCACTGGCGCTCGGCTGCTACGCCATCGTCTTCGCCATCCTGCTGTTCTATCTGACGGTGGTCTATGTCTCCTTCACCAAGCTGCCCGGCGTCAACAACACGCTGACGCTGGATCACTACGCCACCGTCTTCACCGCCGGTTTCCAGACCCTCACCAATTCGTTGCTCTTGGCCGGGATCGCCACGCCGATCACCGCCGTCGCCGGCATGCTCATCGCCTATCTTCTCATCCGCAAGGCCTTCCCGGGCAGCTTCCTGCTGCGCTGGGCGACGCTGCTGTCCTTCGCCGCCCCCGGTACGATCCTCGGTATCGGCTATGTCAGCACGTTCAACGCAGCACCGCTGCTTCTCACCGGCACCGCGTTCATCGTCGTCGCCGCCATGGTGGTAAAGAACCTGCAGGTCGGCATCGAGGCCGGTTCCAACCAGCTGCGCCAGATCGACAAGTCGATCGAGGAAGCCTCCACCATCCTCGGCGCCTCGAACACGCGCACCTTCTTCCAGGTCACGCTGCCGCTGCTGAAGCCAGCGCTGTTCACCTCGCTCTCCTATGCGCTGACCCGTTCGCTGACGACGCTCTCGGCGGTGATCTTCCTCGTCTCGGCCAACTGGACGCTGATCACGGTCACCATCCTCTCGCAGGTGGAAACGCTGAAGCTCGGCGTCGCGGCGGCCTATTGCAGCATCCTCGTCTTCGTCGTGCTTGCCATCCTGGCGGTCATGCAGCTCGTTCTCAATTCGACATCGAAGAGGTAAGCCCCATGTCGAAAGTCATCTTCTCCAATATCACCAAGCGCTTTCCCGGTGTTGCCGGCGCCACCGCCGTGGACAAGCTGAACCTCACCATCGAGGAAGGCACGCTCGTCACCCTGCTCGGCCCTTCCGGCTGCGGCAAGACGACGACGTTGCGCATGCTCGCCGGCTTCGAGACTCCGTCGGACGGCACCATCACTATCGGCGGTCGCGACGTCACCAACGTCCCGGTCAATGCCCGCAATGTCGGCATGGTGTTCCAGAGCTACGCCCTCTTCCCGCACATGACGGTGCGCGAAAACGTCGAATACGGCGTTCGCCTGCTCAATCTGCCAAAGGCCGAGATGAAGGATCGGGTGAACACCATCCTCGAAACGATGGCGCTCGCGCACTATGCCGACCGCTCGCCCTCGCGACTCTCCGGCGGTCAGCAGCAGCGCGTGGCGCTCGCCCGCGCCGTCGTCACCCAGCCGAAGGTCCTCCTGTTCGACGAGCCGCTGTCCAACCTCGATGCGCAGCTGCGTGAGCGCATGCGCGACGAACTACGCGCCATCCAGCTGCGGCTGGGCATCACCAGCCTCTACGTCACCCACGACCAGAGCGAGGCCATGGCGATCTCCGACCGGGTCGTCGTCATGCGCAATGGCGCCATCGAGCAGGACGACAGCCCGCTCAACGTCTATTCGCGCCCCGGCACCGGCTTCGTCGCCGAGTTCATGGGCAAAGCGAATATTCTCGAAGGCAAGGTCGAGGCGGTGGACGACACGACGGTGCGTGTGCGCATCGCCTCGACGGTCGCCTTCACGCTCGCCCGCAATGATCGCGCCTTCAAGATCGGGCAGGACGTGCGTTGCGTCGTGCGGCCGGAACATATCCGTGTCGACGTCGCCGGCACGATGGAAGCGAAGGTGCGCCGCGTCGTCTTCCAGGGCGCCTATGTCGAATATCTCACCGATCTCGAAGGCCAGGAATGCGTCTTCCTCGACACGGATTACTACAAGTCCGGCGTCGCCGAGGTCGGCCAGACCGTGAAACTCGCAATCGATAGCCGGCCGGTCTGGATCCTGCCGGAAAATGAAGCCAACGCATTGGGAAAAGCCGCATGATCCTCATCAAGCCCATGAGCAACGATCTCCACGACATGATCGCGACCGTCGCCTGCGAGGCCGCGCTCGCCGCCGGCATGGTGGCGCATCGGGGCTTCGTCAATGCCAGCCCTGAAACGCTGGCGACGGAACAGAAGGCCGGCTTCTTCGATATCGTGACGGCCTCCGACAAGGCAGCCGAGCGGGCCGCCTGCGACACAATCTGGTCGCGTATCCCCGCCTCCCGCATCCTCGGCGAGGAAGGCGGCTGGCAGGGTGAAGGCGACACGACCTGGATCATCGACCCGATCGACGGCACCAGCAACTTCGCTTCTGGCCTGCCCTTCTTCTGCGTCTCGATTGCCGCTTACCACAAGGGCGAACCCGTCTGCGGCGTCGTCTACGATCCGGTGCGCGAAGAGCTGTTCATGGCAAACCAGGGGCGCCTGACGCTGAACGGCAAGAAGGTCGAGCCCTTCCTGCGCGGGCGCACCGACCGCGAGGTCGAGGTGTTGACCAATGCGCCTTATGAGGGCGAACGCCCCTCGCGCGCAGCGCAGGAAGCCCATGCCGATCTCGTCAATTCCTTCCGCGCGGTGCGCCGCCTCGGCTCCTGCGCCCTGCATCTGGCCTATGTCGCTGTCGGGCGCGTAGCGGTCTGCTATGAATCGAAGTTCAGCGCCTGGGACATCGCCGCCGGCATCCAGCTCGTTCAGGCCGCCGGCGGATTGGTCAACGTGCAGAACGCTGAAGGCGGTAGCATCGAACCGCATGAGAATGCCTTGGGATCGGTGAAAAGGCTCGTTGTCGCGCAGGCCGGTTTTGACTATCAATCTTCCAACCTGTCCAAGCAGATGGCCGACGGGGTTCTCTAGCTTTTGAACAGAAGGCTGCTCCATGATACGCGCCATCCCGACGCCAAATCTCGGTGGGCCTCATGCTTGACCTGATCAGGCAGTCCCTCGCCCAGTTCACGCCCGCCGAACGCAGGATCGCCGAAGCGATCCTCGACACGCCGAGCACGGCCATCACGTGGTCCATCACGGATGCGGCCCGCATCGCCAAGGTCAGCGAGCCCTCGATCATCCGCTTCTGCCGGCGGCTCGATTGCGACGGCTTTCCGGATTTCCGCCTGAAGCTTGCCCAACAACTGGCCGTGCGCCAGGCGCCGGCAAGCCAGTCGGAAGCCGGCGACGATCCATTCACAGGCCTTGTCGACGACGTCTTCAACCGCGCCATCGAATCGCTGCGCGAGGCCCGTCACGATCTCGATCTCGAGGGCCTGCGCCGTGCCGTCGATATGCTTGCCAAGGCGCGCCGGATCGACATTTACGGTTATGGCGGATCTGGCTTCCTCGCCAGCGAGGCCCAGCACCGCCTTGCCTCGCTCGGCATGGCGAGCGTCGCCTATGCGGACCCCACCCTGCAGATGGTCTCTGCCCCGCGCCTGACCACCGAAGATGTGCTCTTCGTGCTCTCCTTTTCGGGTCGGACGAGCTATCTGATCTCCAACATGGAAATCGCCAGGAAGGCGGGCGCCCGCATCCTCTCCGTCGCGCCAGGCGGCTCCGTCGTCGCCTCGCTCGCCGACGAGAACATCAACCTCAACGCCTACCGCGCATCCGGCCACCCGCTCATCGTGCCGACCGGACGAGCACCGATGTATGTGATGCTCGACGTGCTTTTCGCGCTTCTGGCACGCCGGCAAAACGCAGCCCTCGCATAGCGGTCAACAGGCCCCACGCTGCTCGACAATCGGCCGTGTCTGCGCCAGAAGAAAGGCGCGTGTCTGCGGGCGGATATGGGCGAGCAGAGCCTCCCGCACATGGGCGTGATAGTCGTCCAGGAAGGCGATTTCGCCGGGGCTGAGCGCATCGAGGTCGGCCATCGTGAGATCGATGGGCGCAAGCGTCAGCGAGGCGAAGCGGCAGAAGCCCGAACCGTCCGTCACGACCTCCACCTGGTTTTCGATCCGCATGCCGAAGGCACCCTGTTTGTAGTAACCGGGCTCTACCGTCATGATCGTACCGGGTTCCAGCACGTGGAGGTTCGGCTTGCGATCGAAGCGATGCGGATATTCGTGGACCAGCAGATTGTGGCCGACACCATGGCCGGTGCCGTGGTCGTAGTCGAGGCCGACATCCCAGAGCGGGCGACGTGCGAAGGCATCCAGCTGGTGGCCCTGCGTTCCCACCGGGAAACGCGCGGACATCAGGGAGATGAAACCCTTGAGCACGGCCGTATAGGCAATCCGCATCTCCGCAGTCGGCTCACCCAGCATGATGGTGCGCGTCAGATCGGTCGTTCCGTTGAGATATTGCCCGCCGGAATCCACCAGATAGGGTGCTGCTCCGTCGATCGGCGCATCGGTCTCTGCGCTGGCTGCATAGTGGCACATGGCGGCATTGGCGCCGGCGGCCGAGATGGTGCGGAAGCTCGTTTCGAGGAAACCCGGCCGCTCTTTCCGGAGCGCCAGAAGCTGGGCTTCGGCGCCAAGCTCGGTCAGCGGGTGTGCCTCCTTGAGCCGGGCCGGCACTTCCAATGCAAGCCAGGCAAGGAATTCGGTGACGGCGATGCCGTCCTCCAGATGGCAATCGCGAAACCCCTGCAATTCGGCCGGCGTCTTCATGGCCTTGGCAAGGGTGATCGGGCTCGTCTGCGGCGCAATCCGGCCGCCGGCCGCAAGCACCGCGGCCCGTACGGCCTGCGGTGCGAAATCCGGATCGATCGCTACGGTCTTTTCCGCCGTCCCCTCGGCAAGACGATCGAGAAAACGCTCCGGCGGCAATAGGGTCACGCCCTCCAGTTCGTAGGCGTCGAGATCGTTGCCGAGCTTGCGACGGTCGACAAACCATTCGAGGTCGTTGTCCGCCCTGAGCAGCAGGAAGGAATGCGGCACCGGGTTCATCGGGACATCCGAGCCGCGCACATTGAGCAGCCAGGCGATATTGTCGGGCAAGGTCTCGACAAGAAGGTCCGTCCCGCGCTGCCGAATGCCTTGGGCGATCCGCGCCCGTTTGTCCGACGCGGTCTCCCCAGCGACCTGCGCCGGCATCGCCCTGATCGCGCCCAGCGGACGGAGCGGACGATCTCGCCACACCGCATCGAAGGGATCGGCCTCAAGCGCAACCAGATCCGCATGGGCGGCGGCACAGCCGGTGAGCAGACGATCGTAAAGGCTGCCGCCCACCAGCATAGCATCGATGCCGATGCGCCAGCCGCGTTGCGCATGCTGGCCGAGCCAGCGGTCGAGCGGATCGTCGTGCAGGTGATGTACCTCGAAGAGGGAGGGATCGACCTCCCGCCGCACCTGCACCTGATAGCGCCCGTCGACGAAGATGAGCGCCCGGTCTTTCAACACCAGGGCCAATCCGGCCGAACCGGAAAAACCGCTGAGATAGCGCAGGCAATCGTCGTGCGGCGCCGTCACTTCGCTCTGGTGGGCATCGGTGCGCGGCACGATCAATCCGTCCAATCCGGACGCGTCGAGCCAGCCGCGAAGCGCCGCAAGCACCGGCGCACGGTCATTCATCGTCATGTCTTTTACTTTCGTTCAGCGGCCGGTCTTCAGCGGACCGCCCTTTTCGGCCACCATCGCGACGAGCCGGTCGAAGACCGCACCCGACTGGCGGATGCCGTCATGTTCGAATTCGTTGGTGATCCAGACATCCATGTTGCCGACGGCGCTAGCGGTCTGAAGCGAGATTCCGGCATCGACATACATGTCGTCGTGATAGACGACCGCTGCGAGCGGCACGGTGTTCTCGGCGAGGCGCGACTTGTCGTAGAGCTGGCTGTGACGCGGACGGCGGGCCAAAGCCTCGGCGGCGGCGTGGAAGGGTTTGAGCAGGGCGACCTCCTCGAACATCGACGGATAGATCATCTCACCGGTGAAGAGCAGCGGCCGTGCCTTGGCGTCGAATTCCGGGAATTCCGCCAGCAGCCGCTCGGCCGACCAGGCGGTCGCGCCCTCTCCCTGCCCGTAGATCGCCTCGTGGATCACTGCGAACAGCGGATTGCCGTGATAGGCCGTGGCTTGCATGACCGAGCCGAGGAACTGGTCCGACAGGCGATCGGGCGCGGCAAAGGCTTCGTCGAGCAGCCAGTGGATATTTTCGAAGCCCGGCCCCATGCCGAAGTCCAAGCCGAGGCTCTGGAAACGACGCACCGAAAGACGGTCACCATCCGGCAGCATGACGGGATTGGCGTCGATGAAATCCGCAATGCGGGCGACCAGCGCCTTGTCATCGGGATAGCGCTTGTAGAAGATTTCGTTCTTGGCGCGCACGCGCGGATAGGTGTGCCGGTAGACCTCGTCCGCGGAGGGATCGAGGCTCGGGATGCCGCCGGCGACATAGCAGGCGGACAGGCCTTCCGGCGCGCGGCTGAGATAGGTCAGCGTCAGGAAGCCGCCATAGCTCTGGCCGAGCGTCTGCCAGCGCTCGCCGCCGAAGATCGTCTTTCTGAAATGCTCGAGGTCGTCGACGATGGAATCGGCGCGGAAGCAGGCGAGGTAGTCCGCACCCGCTTCACCGTCGAAACGGGAGATGGTCGCCGCGTCGACCGGTGTGGAGCGACCTGTGCCGCGCTGGTCGGGCAGGATGATACGGTGCGTCCTCAGCGCCTTGGCGAGCCAGGAGGGGCTGCTCTTCGTCGGGCGCGGGGATTTGCCGCCCGGTCCGCCCTGCAGGAAGCAGAGGAGCGGCAGCGCCTCGTCCTTGCGAGCGGGATCGACCACCTCGCGGGCGAAGAATTCGATGGTCCTGCCCTCGGGCTTCGACCAGTCGAGCGGCACGGTCACCACATGATCGCGCACATGCAGGCCGGGGATGGTGTATTCGGAGACGATCATCAAAATTTCCTCTTTGCCGCCTGTAGCGCGACGAATTCAACGAACGCGCGGATCGAGCAGCACGTAAAGCAGGTCGACCACGATATTGGCAATGACGATGAACAAGCCGCCCAACAGCACGACGCCGATGATGATCGGCCGGTCCTGATTTGCGACCGCCTGCACGGCGAGGGCGCCGACGCCCTGCAGACCATAGACCTGCTCGATGACGATGACGCCGCCCAGCAGAAGGGCGATATCGGCGCCGAGCTGCGTGACGAGCGGCGTCAGCGCGGCGCGCATGCCATGCTTCCAGACCACCCGGCGTTCCGTCAGGCCCTTGGCGCGGGCGGTGCGGATATAGTCCTCGCCCATCACGTCGAGCATCTGTCCGCGGGTGAGACGGGCATAGATCGCCGCCATGGTCATCGCCAGCGTCGTCCACGGCAGAGCGAGATGCCAGGCCCAGAGTGCGGGATTGGACGCGAGCGCCTTGTAGCCGCCAGCAGGAAACAGCGTGAAACCGGCCTGTTTCGGCATGAAATAGAGCAGGTAGAGCGACATCATGCCCAGCACGAAAGTCGGGAAGCTAAGGCCGACGAGAATAAAGGCCTGCCCCAACCGGTCCCGCAGGCTGCCGACATGCCGGGCCGACATGATGCCGATCGGCACGCCGATGGAAAGCCACAGCACCGCACCGCCGAGCACCAGCGACAGCGTCACGGGAATGCGCCGCAGGATGATCGGCGCGACCGGCTGCTGGTTGCGGTAGGAGAATCCGAGGTCGCCCGACAGCGCCTTCTGCATGAAGACGCCGTATTGCACGACGATCGGCCGGTCGACGCCGAGATTTTTGCGGATCTGCGCGAGCTGGCTTTCGGTCGCCTTGTCGCCGGCAATCATGCGGGCGGGATCGCCGGGCGCGACGAAGAACAGGAAGAAGACGAAGGCCGAGAGGACGAGCAGCACGCCCGCGCCAAAACCGACGCGATGGGTGAGAAAACGGATCATGGCTTGGCTCCTGCCTTCGGCCGCCGCTTGAGGCGGCGCATGGTGCGGGCGCTTTTCGGGTCGAGCGCGTCGCGCAACCCGTCGCCGAGGATGTTGAAGGCAAGCGTCGTCATCAAGAGCGCGGTGCCGGGCACGAAGATCAGCCACCAGGCGACGAGATAGAGCGAGTTGGAGGATGCATCCGCCAGCATGCCGCCCCAGCTCGGCGTCGGTGGCACGATGCCCATGCCGAGGAAGGACAGCGTCGCCTCGAAGACGATGGAATTGGGAATCTGCATGGTGGTGTAGACGATGATCGGCACGGCGAGATTGGGCAGGATATCGATCACCATGATCGACAACGGCCCGGCGCCGAGCGAACGGCTGGCCAGCACGAAATCCTGCCGGCGCAGCGAGATCACCTGGCCGCGGATGACACGCGCCATCGGCGCCCAGCTGAAGAAGACGATGACGGCGACGGACAGCGTCAGGCTCGGCCCGAAGGCCGAGACGAGCGCCAGCGCGCAGAGCAGGAAGGGCACGCTCATGACGAGGTCGGTCAGCCGGCTGAGGACCAGATCGACCGTGCCGCCGAAATAGCCCGCCGTCGTACCGACGACAACCGCGATCAGCGAGGCAAGCAGGGCGGCGAAGACGCCGACGAGCAACGACACCCGCGCGCCATAGGCCAGCCGGACCAGCACATCGCGGCCGAGCTGGTCGGTGCCGAACCAGAACTCGCTGCCGGGCCCGACCGGAATGCCGGCCGGCGAAAGGCCGGTCTCGCGGAACTGCTCGATCGGCGAATGGCCGGTGATATCGGCCACCCAGGGCGCGACGATGGCGAGCACGATGATTGCGAAAATCACGCAGAGTGCGGCCATGCTGGCCGTGTCGCGCCGGAGCCGCCGCACCGTCAGCGCGAAGGAACCGCGCTGGACGACTTCGGTCTGCGGTGAAGGTTCTTTCGTCGTCACGTCGCTCATGATGCCACCCGTGTTTCGACCAGCGATCGGCGGCCGGCTTCCGCAAAGGCCGGCAGCGTCTTGGAGGCCGACAGCAGCGTCCGCGTATAGTCGTGCTGCGGATCGGCAAACAGCCGTTCGGCCGTCTCCATTTCGACGATGCGTCCGCCCTGCATCACCGCGATGCGGTCGCAGACATGGCGCACCACCGAAAGGTCGTGGGAAATGAAGAGATAGGTCAGACCGAGATCGCGCTGCAATTCGCGCAGCAGGTTGAGCACCTGCGCCTGGATCGAGACATCGAGCGCGGAAACCGGCTCGTCACAGATGATCAGCGCCGGATTGAGCGCCAGCGCCCGGGCGATGCCAATCCTCTGGCGCTGCCCGCCGGAAAATTCGGCCGGGAAGCGATTGTAGTGTTCGGGGTTGAGCCCGACGCGTTCCATCAGATGCCGCACTTTTTCCCGCCGCTCGTCGCCTTTGGCAAGGCCATGTAGACGGAAGGGATCGCCGATGATGGCGCCGACACGGCGGCGTGGATTGAGCGAGCCGAAGGGGTCCTGGAAGACGAGTTGCACCTCCCGGCGCATCTCCCGCCATTGCCGTGCATCAAGCGCTCCCATGTCGCGGCCGAGCACGCGCACGCGGCCGGAGGTGGCCGGCACCAACCCGGCAACGATGCGCGCCAGCGTAGATTTTCCGCAACCGCTTTCGCCGACAAGCCCGATCGTCTCACCGCGCCCGACGGTGAGGTTGACGCCCTTCAGCACATTCAGCGCACGCTTGGGACCGAAGAAGCTGCCGACTTGATAGGTTAGGCAGACATCATCGATCTCCGCCACGGGCTCGGGCGGTGCGGCCTTCACGGCAATCGTTGCTGTCTTGGCCGTCGGGCGAACGGTACTGGCGCCCTCCTCCAGCCAACACAGGGCTTCGACGCCGTCGCTGTAGCGGCGCAGCGGCGGCGGCTCGCTGGAACAGCGCGGCAGCGCCTCGGTGCAACGGGGCGCGAAGACGCAGCCGGCGGGCGTGGCGAGCAGGCTCGGCGGGCGGCCACCGATCGGTGCCAGCTCGGTGCCGGGCCGGTAGCTGGCCGGCGTCGAGCGTAGGAGGCCGGCGGTATAGGGATGCGCCGGTGCGCGAAACACATCCTCCGCCCGTCCATATTCCAACCTGTGCCCGGCATACATCACCATCACGTCGTCGGCGACGCTCGACAGCAGGCCGAGATCGTGGGTGATGAGGATGACGGTCGTGCCGAAGTCGCGGCGCATCGTGTCGAGCAGCGCCACGATCTGCGCCTGCACGGTGACGTCGAGCGCCGTGGTCGGTTCGTCGGCGATGACGAGCGCCGGCTTCAGGATCAGCGCCATGGCGATCATCACGCGCTGGCGCATGCCGCCGGAAAACTGGTGCGGATAATCGTCGAAACGCTCGGCCGGTGCGGGAATGCCGACCTTGCCAAGCATGTCGACGACGCGCGCCCGCGCCTCCGCCGGGCTGATCGTCTCATGCGCATGCAGCACCTCGGCGATCTGCGCACCGATGGTGTAGAAGGGATGCAGGCTCGACAGCGGATCCTGGAAGATCATGCCGATGCGCCCGCCGCGCAGGCGCCGCATCTCCTCCTGGGAGAGGCCGATGAGATTGCGCCCCTCGAACCAGACCTCGCCGCCGATATCGGCATTGGGCAGCAGCCCCATCACCGCCTGGGTGAGCACGCTCTTGCCCGAGCCGGATTCGCCGGCAATGCCGAACAGCGATCCCGGTTTGATGGAGAAGGAGACATTGCGCACCGCATGCACGGTGCCGTCTTCCGTCGGAATACCGACGGTAAGACCTTTCGCTTCGAGAATGGCCAAGTCAGAACCCGTTTGCCTGCGGAAGAGGGAGGCCGACGTCGGAACCACCGTCCGGCGCCGGCTACGGTTTCAAATGATCAGCGCTCGATCCAAAGATTGGTCCAGTCGCCTTCCACACCCAGCGCATAGGGCTGGAAGTTCTTGACCGCCTCGCTGCGGTAGCGCGGGTTCTTGTTGGCGATCAGCGGCACGACCGGCGAATCCGCCATGACGAGTTCGTCGACTTCGGCCCAGAGCTTGCCCGTCTCCTCCGGCGTCGTGGCGTTGATCGCCTTGGCGGCGATCTCGTTGGCCTTCGGGTTGTTGTAGTCGGTGTAATTGTAGGTCTGGTGCGTGCCGTCGAAGGTGAACTGCGGCTGGAAGACCGAGCGCGCGGCACCACCCACCCAGTCCGGCGTCCAGCCCACGGGCGCGATGTCCCAGGTGCCGTCCTTGGTGTTGACCGGGTTGGTTATGAACTTTGAATAGTAGTCGGCCGCGGTGACCGGCGTCATTTCCAGCGTGATGCCGGCGCGCGCAAGGCTTGCCTGGATCGTCGCGGCGGTCGCCACTTCAAGGTCCTTGTTGCGATAGGGCATCTTAAGCGTGATGCCGTCAGGGAAGCCGGCTTCCTTCAGAAGGGCCTTCGCCTTTTCCGGATCGCCCTTGGCATCCGCCGAGGGATAAAGGTCGAATTTGTGGTGGCCGAGCACGCCGATGCCGAAGATGCCGTTGGCGGGCTCCGCCACCGTCGCGCCACCCCACTGCTGCACGATCGCGGCCTTGTCGACGGCATATTGCAGCGCCTGGCGCACGCGCAGGTCCTTCAGCGCGCCGTTGTTGTTGTCCGAGACCGTGTTGATGAACAGGAAATTGGTGTTGCCGGCGGACATGGCCGTCAGCTTCTCGTCGCCGGTGGCGGCAAGCGTCGAGAGGATCGCGGTCGGCACGTTGATGTCATAGGCGAGATCGCCGTCGCCCGACTGGAGCTGCTGCATGATCGCATCGGCCTGCATGCCCATGGTGATGTCGATCTCGTCGACATAGGCCTTGCGCAGCGGATCGCTCTCCACCTTCCAGGCCGGATTGCGCACCAATTTCAGGCTGGTGTCGGGCGTGTATTCGCCGAGCGTGTAAGGGCCGCTGCCGAGGAAGTTTGCGCGATATTCCGGGCTGTCGGGAATGTAGTCCAGCGTCTCGATGGCGGTCGGCGCAGGCATCGGCAGGGAGAGCATGTAGATGAAATCGCCCGCCCGCTCCTTGAGCTTGAAGACGACGGTCTTGTCGTCCGGCGTCTCGATGCCAGAGACGTCGTTGCCTTCCATGTAGGCCTTCATCGCCGCCGGCGTCGGCTCGACCTTGGCAAATCCGTCGCAGAATTCCGTCAGGCCGGAGATCAGGGCGGTGAAATAGGTGAGCGTCGCCGCCTGCATATGCGGATTGCAGAGGCGCTTGAAACCGCGCTCCACGTCGGCCGAGGTGATCTGGCGCGCGCCGGAGGGCGCATTCCACATCGCGCCGTCGCGCAGGGTGAAGGTGTAGGTCAGGCCGTTATCGGTCGGCTGCGGGATTTCGGTCGCAAGGTCGCCGACCGGCGTGATCGCAACGGTCGGGTCGGTGGAGGCCTCGTAGCTGACGAGCTGGCGGGAAATGGCGCGCATGAGATTGTTCGTGGTCACCATGCCGGCAAGCGTCGGATCCATATGGTCGGGCTCGCCCGTCGCCAGAATGCGCAGCACGCCACCGGTCTGCGGCTCCTCCTGCGCCAGTACGGTACCGGCCTGCAACCCGCCGAGCACGGCCGCCGTCGCCATCAGAATCGTCCAGTTCTTGTGCATTCGCATGGGGCTCCTCCCTTGAGCTCTATCCTCACCGGGCAGAGTTGTTACTCAAAAATTGAACCAATGCAAAAGAAATTGAGGACTTGTGGTAAAATTTTTATAGGAGTACGAAACGGCGGGCAGCGATGCGGCGCAAAGCGCGGCAATTCGCTGGACGAGCGCCATGGCGTGCATCGACTTTGCCGATGGCATGGCTCATATTTCGGCGGATTTCGAACCGATCCGCACACGGGTGTTGTGATGTCGCCAGAGGCGAAAGCGAGAAAGAAGGACGTGGCAGAGAGCGTTGCGGAAGAAGCCCTCGGCAAGAAGATACGCAAACGTCGACGTGAAATGGACATGACGTTGCAGCAGGTTGCCGAGCGCGTCGGACTGTCCATCGGCTTCCTGTCACAGGTCGAGCGCGGCACCTCGACGCCGTCGCTTGCTTCGCTGTGCAACATCGCCGAAGCGCTGGGCACGCACGTCGATGCGTTCATCAAGGCCCCGCGCCAGTCGGGTTCCGTGTCGCGTCCCGGCGAGCGTGAAACCTTCAGCCTCGGGGACATAAGGCGGACCTATGAGTTGCTTGGCGCCGGTTTTCCCGGTGCCAAACTGCATCCAACCCTCGTACGCCGCCCGCCGGGGCATGTGTCTGAGATCATGCACAACGAGGGCGAAGACTTCGTCTATGTGCTGGAAGGCTGCATTTTGCTGGAGGTGGGCGGCGAACGCCATATCCTCAACAAAGGCGATTCCATGCACTTCCAGTCCCATCTTCCGCATCGTTCCGCCACGCTCGGCGGTGAAACGACCTTGGAATTATGGGTTCGAACGCAGCCGCTTTTCTCGTGACCTCAATCCGAAAAATCGTCAGCAGCTGCCCGCTGTCTTTTGGGTGCTAATGAATTGAGCCCAGGATGTATCTGGGCAAAACCACTCCCCATGCTGCGGGGTACGTTCTCACGCCGCCCGTTAACGGCAGTGGGCGCCTCCGCGGTGCACGCCATCGCACTCGCGAAGTTCGCAACCTGTCGAACCCGATGCGCAGCACCCATCATGTGTTTAAGACGGCTCCGTTCCGAGTTACCACTATCGCCGATGTCGGCGCCCTCGCGGCCAATCCGATCGATTGGCTCGACGCCCCTTGGCTGCTCGAAGAGAACAGCAGATCGCTAAACACCCGTATTTTCGTCAGGAGCAGTGTATCGGCTTCTCTCGTAAGCCTCCGAGATCGCATCAAATTTCACGCCCTGCCAGCTGGCGTAGTCCTGAAGCAATTTGCCGGAGACAAACAGGTCGCCCTGGTTACCCGGCAGGCTCCAGACCAGCAGTCCTTCCGCCCGCGCCCGCGAGAACACCCTCTGCACATGACCGCGCGACAAAGTGTGCCGGGTCGAGACCTCGCTTGCGTGGAGCGGGCCGAGGCGGATCGGATCCGCCATGCTCGTTATGTCGGTGGGCAGGCGGCAGATCAGCTCGTGAAGAATGTTGCTTCCTGATTCCGTGCGGACGAACAGGTCCACGCTCGCGGGGGGCTCCGCCCAAGCGGGATCGAAGACCAGAGCGCGAATCGCCAGTGGATGGATGCGGGCCAGCAGGTGCGGATTTCCAGTAAGCGTCGGAGTGCGGTTGCCGCCGTCCATCCGGTCGAGGGCCGATAGATGGCTTTCCAGCCACTGGCCGACCAGCGCCTCGCCGTATGGGCTGAGTTGCAGCGGCTTGACGCGCTTGTCCCGGCTCTCCAGCGGCACGAGCAGTCCATAGGTGCGCAGCTCCGCAAGATGCGCGGTGAGCGTGTTCTTGCTGAAGGGTTGGTGTTCGGCGAAGAAATCGATCAGCGATCCGGCGGTGAGCGGCGGCCGCGCCTCGTCGTGCTTCCGCTCGAAATGCAAGGCGACGATTGCCTGGGTGATCAGCCATTTCTGCCTGCTGGCCACATAGCGGACCACACGCGGTGCGGTGTCGTGCATGGCAAGCAGCTGTTCCGCCGCATCGCGCAAGACCGCGAAATATGTCGAATCGCCGTTCCATTTCATCGCACTAAAATCACTTTTCGAACCTGGATGATGCGCTTCATCTCGGGCGTTATGGCACGCGTTTCCGTCTTCCTACCAGTGCAGCCTCGCATCGGTATGTCAGTGCGTCCCGCGGGTGACTCAATTTTGGGTGCACCCCGATATCGCCGGCTTCCTCGGTTGATCCCGCCTTCCCCCTCTCGCTATGAGTGCCTAAACATCTGGGGAAACATTATGAAATCAATTTCTTATCGCTTGCGCGCATGCTGCGCCATCGCCTTGCTCATGTCCTCTGTCGCCAGCGCGCAGGATTTTCAGGCCGAGTTCGACAACCAATGGGGCCTGCGCATGATCGGCGTCGACAAGGCGCTCAAAAAGGGTCTCGACGGCAAGGGTGTTCGAGTCGGCGTGGCCGATACAGGCCTGCAGATCGGTGACAAGCTGCATCCTGAGCTGGTCGGACGCTTCCGCGGCCTCGGCATTGATGGTTTCGGCGGCAGCCTCGACGATGATAACGGTCATGGAACCCATGTGGCGGGCATCATCGCCGCCAGCCGGGATGGCGAGGGCATGATGGGCGTCGCCTCGGGCGCCGAAATCGTCGCCATGAGAGTGCTGTTGGACGGCGCGTCTCTGGAGGAACAGCAAGTCGCAGCTGAAACCGCCTATCGCTATGCCCTCAAGCAAGGCGTGCGCATTTTCAACGCGTCCTATGGCTATCCCGGCCCGTTCACCGATTACAGCCCGGAAATGATCGAGTCCTTCGCCGGGCGCGAATTGAATGTCTACCGCGAGGTCGTCAATGCTGGCGGTGTCATGGTTGTAGCGGCTGGTAATGACAGCTGGGCGGAGCCAAGCGTTCCCGGCGCTTTGCCGATGTTCTTCCCCGAGTTGCAGCGCGGCTGGATGACGGTCGCCGCTGTCAATCCCGATGCAGAACTCGCCTGGTACTCGCAGGGCTGCGGCGGCGGCACGAAATATTTCTGTATTTCTGCGCCGGGTGGCGACGACACCTACGGCGAAGAAGGCCTGATCAACTCGACCTGGCTCGACGGGAAATATCTTGGTGAGCAAGGAACCTCCATGGCAGCGCCGCACGTGACGGGCGCGCTTGCCATCGCCAAGCAGCTTTATCCCAATGCCAGCGAGCAGGAACTCGCCCAGCTGGTGTTCCAGACAGCCACTGATATCGGCGCTGCGGGTCTTGATGACATCTACGGCTGGGGTCTACTCAATGTCGGCAATTTGGTGACGACAAATGAAATCGAAGCGGGTGCGATCTATGCGCAGGCGGCCTGGTCTCACGCAACGACCGTGAACCGGATCGCCGATGTGATCGAAAGCCATCCGGCGCACGCCGAGACGGATGGCTACGGCATCTGGCTCACTCCGTTTGCCAGCCGGGCAGGTCTCTCACTCGGAAGTGCCGGCCTCTCGGGAGATTACACGACCGGCGGCCTGATCGGTGGCGTCGACTACGCGATCGACGACCGCTGGACCGTGGGGGCTGCCGTCGGCTTCAGCCAGAACCGGTTCACCGCCGACAATGGTAATCGCGTCGAAGACACGAGCTATCATGCGGCGCCCTATATAGGCTTCGATGACGATACGTTCTTTGCCGATGCCACAGTCGGCGCCAGCTTCTTCTCCGGCAAAACGCGCCGCGTGCGGGCACCGGGCATGGACGACACGATCCTCGGCCTCGCAGGTCTCGACATCGCCGGCGATCAGAGCGACCGTGCTTTGTGGGCGACCACGCGCATCGGCAGCCACTTTGCGCTCGATGACCTGAAGCTTTCGCCTTATGTCTTCAGCAGGATGGTGCGCCAGCATCTGGGCGGCGTGAATGAAACCGGGACCAGCGTTCTCGTGCTGAACGCCGCCAGCGCCACTGAGACGACCGGCGAAGTCGGGTTCGGCATGAAAGTCAGCACGGCACCTGTCGTTTTGAGCGGCCTTGACGTGACGCCGTCGCTGAACATCGCCTACGGCCGGAGCTTCGGCGACTTCAAGCGTACCCTCGAGCTCATGGGTTCCCCGATCGTCAGCAAGATCGATCCGGATAAAAACCGGGTGGCTCTGGAGACGGATCTGCTGTTTGCCCGCTCGACCTCGGCGCTCGAGGGAAAGCTGAGTTATCGTGCCAGCGTGAACAGCGACACAGTCAGCCATACGATCGCAGCGAACCTGAGCCTCAAGTTCTAAAACCGTTCAACCCGGCGTCGCACCATCGTCAGGCAGTCGCCATCGATATCGCGCCGCCGGGATCTACAGGCCAGACGGGTCGGCGCAAGCGCGCCGATGCCTCACAAGCCGCCCTGCAGACGCAGAAAATCGATGATCGGCGCCAGACCGTCGCCGCGTTTCATGTCGGAGAAGACGAATGGACGCTCGGCGCGCATGCGCGTCGCGTCCCGTTCCATCACCTCCAGATCCGCGCCGACATAGGGGGCCAGATCCTTCTTGTTGATGACGAGCAGGTCGGAGCGGGTGATGCCCGGTCCGCCCTTGCGCGGGATTTCCTCGCCCTGGCAGACGGAGATAACGTAGATCGTCAGGTCCGCCAGATCGGGCGAGAAGGTCGCCGCCAGATTGTCGCCGCCCGATTCGATGAAGACCACGTCGAGATCGGGGAACCGCCGGGAGAGATCGGCGATTGCCTGGAGATTGATCGTGGCGTCCTCGCGGATCGCGGTGTGCGGGCAGCCGCCGGTTTCCACGCCGACGATGCGGTCCGACGGCAGCGCCTGCATGCGCATCAGCGCCTCCGCGTCCTCCTTGGTGTAGATGTCGTTGGTCACCACGGCGACGGAATAGTGCTCGCGCATCGCCTTGCAGAGCTTTTCGGTGAGCGCCGTCTTGCCCGAGCCGACGGGGCCGCCGATGCCGACGCGCAGGGGGCCGTTCTTCGATGTCATGGGAACCTCCATTGAATTTCTTGCCCGCTCATGAGCGGAAGAGCCTTGTCGGCAGGGTTTCGTGCCGCAGGCTCGCGATTTCCGCCCGCATGGTCGCCGCGCCGAGATCGTCGAGCGTGGAACCTGCGGCCACGTTTGCGAACGTCACGATCCGCGCCTCCAGCCCCGCCAGCACCGCCACGCCATGCGTCTGGCCGATGACGCCGCAGCGGATGGCGACCGACACGAGATTGGACGTGACGGCATGCAGATAGGCGGCAAGCCCCGCCTCCGCCGCAATACCATGGGCGGCCGCAACGGCGCCGACGGCGACGGGATAGGCCGCCGCGCCGCTGAGATGATCGAGAACCGCATGCGGCCAGCCTGCCGCCGCAGCAAGAAAGGCCTCGCCCTGCAACATGGTCTCGCGATGCCGCTCTGCCGAGCCCGACAGCGCCTCCGCCAGCGCCGCAACCTCCGCCAATCGATCTGCGTCACCGGCAGCGCGGTGCGCCTGGGCAAACAGCACGGCGTCATTCCAGAGATTACCCTGCGCAAGCAGGCTTTCCAGCCAATCGCGCAAGGTGCCGGCATCCCGCACATCGCCATCCGCCACGACCTGTTCCAGACCGCCGGAATAGGAGAAGGCCCCAATCGGGAAGGCGGGCGACAGCCAGGTCATCAGCCGGATGAGGTCTCTTGTTTCAGCCATGGCCGTGATGATGGTGCCCCTGGCCGTGATAGGCGCCGCGCAGCGGATGGAAGGGTTCCGATATCTCGCGCACTGTAGCGCCGAGCCCCGTCAGCATGTCGTGGATGACGTGATCGCGCAGGATGAGGATGCGCGCCTCCTCGATCTGCGCCGACAGATGACGATTGCCGAGGTGCCAGGCGAGTTCGACGAGATGCAGGCTGTCCCGCGGTGTCACCTCGTAGAGCAGCTCTTCTGCCGCGATCACCTCGATGGTCTCGCCGGTCTCCGTCAGGAGAAGGTCGCCGTGGGCAAGCAGAACCGGCGCTTTGAGGTCGAGCATGACGACGTCGTCATGCTGCATGTGCAGGAGCTTGCGGCGCACATGACGCTGGTCGTGCGTCAGCACGACCACGTCGATCGGCAGGCGATCGCCGCCGGCGCCGGATGGCAGGATTTCGGTGGAGCGATAAGGCAAGACGATTTCTCTCAGAACAGGAAGTAGCGCTGCGCCATGGGCAGCACAGTAGCAGGCTCGCAGGTCAAAAGCTCTCCGTCGGCGCGCACTTCATAGGTTTCCGGATCGACCTCGACATGCGGGGTCGCATCGTTGAGCACCATCGACGCCTTGGAAAGGCCGCCGCGGGTGTTCTCGACCGCCACCATGTCCTTCGTCACGCCGAGCCGCGCCTTCAGCCCGCCGGCCAACGCGGCCTGGCTGACGAAGGTGACGGAGGAAAGCGCCGGAACGCGGCCATAGCTGCCGAACATCGGCCGGTAATGCACCGGCTGCGGCGTCGGGATGGAAGCGTTCGGATCGCCCATGGGCGCGGCAGCGATGGTGCCGCCGACGAGAACCATATCCGGCTTGATGCCGAAGAAGGCCGGGTTCCACAGGACGAGGTCGGCGCGCTTGCCGGGCTCGACCGAACCGACGTGCTTCGAAAGGCCCTGCGCAATGGCCGGGTTGATCGTGTATTTGGCGATGTAGCGGCGCACGCGCAGGTTATCGTTGTCGCCCGCCTCGCCGGGCAGCCGGCCGCGCTGCACCTTCATCTTGTGCGCCGTCTGCCATGTGCGGATCAGCACCTCACCGACGCGCCCCATGGCCTGGCTGTCGGAAGAGATGATCGAGAAAGCGCCGATATCGTGGAGAATGTCCTCCGCCGCGATGGTCTCCTTGCGGATGCGGCTTTCGGCAAAGGCGATATCCTCGGGGATCGATGGCGACAGGTGGTGGCAGACCATCAACATGTCGAGGTGCTCGGCGATGGTGTTTTTCGTGTAGGGGCGCGTCGGGTTGGTCGAGGACGGGATGACATTGGAAAGGCCGCAGACGCGGATGATGTCGGGCGCATGCCCACCGCCCGCCCCTTCCGTGTGGAAGGCATGGATGGTGCGGCCCTTGAAGGCAGCAATGGTATCCTCCACGAAGCCGCTTTCGTTCAGCGTGTCCGTGTGGATCATCACCTGCACGTCGTAGTCGTCGGCGACGGAAAGGCAATTGTCGATGGCGGCCGGCGTGGTGCCCCAATCCTCGTGCAGCTTGAGGGCGCAGGCCCCGCCCTTGATCATCTCGACGAGTGCAGCCGGTTTCGAGGTGTTGCCCTTGCCGGAGAGGCCGAGATTGATCGGGAAGGCATCGAAGGACTGGATCATCCGCGCCAGATGCCAGGGCCCCGGCGTGCAGGTGGTGGCGAGCGTGCCGTGTGCCGGGCCGGTGCCGCCACCCAGCATGGTGGTGACGCCGGACATCAGCGCCTCCTCGATCTGCTGCGGGCAGATGAAGTGGATATGCGCATCGACGCCGCCGGCCGTGAGGATACGTCCCTCGCCCGCGATCACCTCCGTGCCGGGGCCGACGACGATATCGACACCCGGCTGGGTATCGGGATTGCCCGCCTTGCCGATCTTGACGATCAGGCCACCCTTCAGGCCGATATCCGCCTTGACGATGCCCCAGTGATCGACGATCAGCGCATTGGTGATGACGGTATCGACCGCCCCTTCGGCACGGGTCACCTGGCTCTGCCCCATGCCGTCGCGGATCACCTTGCCGCCGCCGAACTTCACCTCTTCGCCGTAGATGGTGAAATCCTTCTCGACCTCAATGAAGAGTTCCGTATCGGCCAGGCGTACACGGTCGCCGACGGTCGGGCCGTACATCTGGGCATAGGCGGCGCGGGAGAGAGTTGCGGCCATCAGAGTTTCCCCATCACTTGCTGGCGAAAGCCGTAGATTTCGCGTTTACCGCCAATCGGCACGAGCCGGACCAGCCGCTCCTGCCCCGGCTCGAAGCGGACGGCTGTGCCGGCGGCAATGTCGAGGCGCATACCGCGCGCCAGTGCGCGGTCGAAGGCGAGCGCCGGATTGGTTTCGAAGAAATGATAGTGTGAGCCGACCTGGACCGGACGGTCGCCGGTATTGGCGACCGTCAGCGTCACGGTCTCGGCGCCGGGATTCAGCACGATCTCGCCCTCGGCGGTGAGGATTTCGCCCGGGATCATGGTCATGCCCCCGCAACCAACCAGAGGCCGCCAAGTGCGGTCAGGCCGCCGGCAAACCGCGCGACGATCCGGCCGGCACGACCGCCGATGCCGAGACCGAGCGCCACGCCCGCGCCATGCAGCAGCGCGGTCGCCGCAACGAAACCGCCCATGAAGGCAAAACCGCTCGCGCCGCCAAGCTCCAGACCGTGGGCATAGCCATGAAACAGCGCGAAGAAACCGACCACGGCCATGCCGATTGCCGTCGGGACCTGAAGCGCCACCAGCGCCAAAAGCCCGATCACCACGACCGACGCGGCAATCGCCGGCTCGACGAAGAGCAGATGGAAACCGCCGAGCGCGGCCAGAAAACCGAGGCTCATGGCCATGACGAAGGCGGCGGGCACGGCCCACAGCGCCCGCTCGCCGATCAGGGAAGCCCAGAGGCCGACGGCGACCATGGCGAGCAGATGATCGGCCCCGGTCAGCGGATGGGAGAAGCCGGCACCGAGCGAGCCGTGCGCGATGGGATCGAGATGAGCGAAGGCGGGGCTCGCAATTGCACCTGCCATGAGCAGGGTGGCGAGAAACAGTCTTTTCATTCGCGTATCCTTTCTAGAAATCAGCGGATCGGCTGGTGCACGGTCACCAGCTTGGTGCCGTCGGGGAAGGTCGCTTCCACCTGAACGTCGTGGATCATCTCGGCGATGCCCTCCATCACCTGGTCGCGGTTGACGACATGCGCGCCGGCCTCCATCAGGTCAGCGACGGAGCGACCGTCGCGCGCGCCCTCGACGACGAAATCGGTGATCAGCGCGATCGCCTCGGGATGGTTGAGCTTGACGCCGCGCTCCAAGCGCTTGCGCGCCACGATGGCGGCCATAGCGATCAGCAGCTTGTCCTTTTCGCGGGGGGTGAGATTCATGGATTTGTTCCTATAGTTGCCAGACTTTCGGCAGCGGATGGCCGCCGAGCAGAAGCGAGAGAAGCGGTTCGAGGCGCTGGCGCAGCGCAAGGCCGGATGGAGCGACGAGGCGGATCAGCAGCTTGCCGTTCCAGGCGCTTGCCCCACCGGCATCGCCTATGAGGATCCGGACGGCGTCCAGCAGTCGCTCCGGCTCGCGGGCAGCGTAGAGGACCGTCGCCATGGCGGTGCGGCCGGCCAGCAAGGCGGGGCGGGAAAGCTGGGCGGCGATCTCGCCGGAAATGCGAAAATCCTCGGCAAAGAGCAGCCGGCCGTCGCGGCGGATGCGCCAGCGATCATGCAGCGCGCCATGCGAGAGTATTTCGCCCCTGGCGGTACGGCCGAACAGCACGGCCTCCATGACCACCAGCTCGGCATCGCCTTCGAGATCGGCTTCCAGCCGGCGGGAGAGACGTCCGCCGTCGAACAGGATGGTCTCCTGCGGCAGCCAGGCCAGGCGCGCCCCGGCACCGACCGTCAGCCGGTTCGTCACCGTCGCGACCTCGCCCGTCGAGCGATAGACGCGCTCACAGGCCTGCGTAGTGATCGTCGCGGCCGTCGTTTCGGCGATGGCGATCTCGGTGGCGATACGGTCGCCACCGGCCAGCCCGCCCGCCGTGTTGATCAGGATCGCTTCGGGCGGCAGGCCCGGCAAGGGTCGCGGCAGGCGGATTTTGACGCAGCCTTCCTGATAGAGCGTCTTCAGCCGCGTTTCGCCATGGCGACGGTGAAGGGCAAGCCGTGCATTGCCTTCGGCCCGCTGCAGCCGCAACGGCGTGGCGGAAGGATCGACAAGTCTTGGCGCGGGAAAGACAATCAACGGACCTGCCTATCAAACCGGACGATCGGATAGGAGAAAACGGTCGAAATCGCGCATGGCTTGCAGGTCCCGGTGGCTTTCCAACCACGATGCAAAGGCCATGCCATTCATCCAGGAGGCAGGAAAACAGCAAAGTGCCTCTTCCGGAACAGCGCCTGCTTTCGTTCCAGGACCGGTGAAGCCCGAAAATTATGCATGCGCACAATTTTTCATCCTCAAGGAACCTTCCGCGTCCAAACGACCATCTCTGTCACGTCGTGGCCGCGAAGCGAACAAGATCGCCCCCGTTGGTATTCCAAGCCCTTGTCTGCTTACTGGTCTCCGTCGGCCTGCGTTTTCAGCCAATCCCACACGCCCCGCACATCGTCGTCCTTCAACCGCGCCGGGCTGGAGATGGCATACCAGCCACGCCCGGTCTCGATCGTCGTCGCAAAGGGCCGCACCAGTGTGCCGGTTGCGATTGCGTCACCGGCGAGGAACACGCTGGCGAGGGCGACACCCTGGCCGAGTTCGGCGGCGGCGAGCGCAATATCGCCATCGCTGAAATTGCTGCCGCGCCAAACGCCATCAGACGCCATCCCCCCGTCGCCCAGCCAATCAGCCCAACCGATGGGGCCTTCTTCATGGATCAGGGGTGCGTTCTGAAGATCGGCTGGGTGGCGCAGCGTCCGCGCCAGTGCCGGTGCGGCGACCGGGGAAACATGGCTACGGACGAGGAGCAGGTTCTCGCTACCTGTGGGTGGCTCATGCGCGTGGATGATGGCGATATCGACCTCCATCGTCTCGAAATCGATGGCGGCACCACTGGTGTCCAGCCAAGGCTCACAGGCTGGGACAGCCGTCTTGAGCAGTGGTAGCCGCTGGAGAAGCCAGCGCCGCGTCACGTCACGCGGAGCGTAGATGACCACGCTGCCGGGCTTGCGATAGGGCTCCAATCGCCGATAGCCCTCCTCCATCATCTCCAGGCAACGCCGCACCGTGCGGTGATAGTCGCGACCGGCATCGGTGAGACGCACCTCGCGACCGATGCGCAGGAACAGCGGCTGACCGATCTGCCCTTCAAGCAGACGCATCTGATGGCTGACGGCCGATTGCGTCAGGCCGATCTCCTCGGCCGCCCGGCTGAAGCTCTCAAGCCGCGCCGCGGCCTCGAACCCCTTCATGAACTGGGTCGGCGGGATATGACGGAACTTGACCATCCATGAAATCCATTCATCGAAAATAGGAATGCTTCTCGTTTGTATCGGCGGAAACCGAGGTCAATAATGATCGCCATACATGAATAGGAGTCAATCATGGACACGACGACACGGCTGCAACCGAATGTGAAGCTGCGCCGGCCGGGCGAATTCGAGCCGCACGCCAAGACCTGGATGGCGTGGCCGCACCGCCAGGATCTCTACGGCGCGCGCCTGCCGGACATGCAGCGCGCTTACGCTAATGTCGCCAAGGCTATTGCGCAATTCGAGCCCGTCAGCATGGTCGTCCATCCGGATTACACGCAGGGCGCCCGCGCCTTGCTTGCCGATGCCATCGAGATCGTCGCCCTGCCGATCGACGATTGCTGGATCCGCGATTCCGGGCCGACCTTCCTCAAGCGCACCGATGGCGGCCTTGCCGGCGTCTCCTGGCGTTTCAATGCCTGGGGCGGCAAACACGCGCCCTTCTATGCCGACGATGCGCTCGCCGGCCGTGTCCTGGCCTATGAGGAGGCCGATATCGTCCGCTCCTTCCTGCATTGCGAAGGCGGGTCGCTCGCCTGTGACGGCGACGGCACCCTGATCGTCACCGAAACGAGCCTGCTCAACCCCAACCGCAATCCTGGCCTCTCCAAGGCTTGGGTGGAGCAGGAACTCACGCGCATGCTCAACGTCGAGAAGGTCGTCTGGCTGCCCGGCGATCCGCTCGATTTAGAGACGGATGGCCATGTCGACGGCATGTGCTGCTTCGTGCGGCCCGGCGTTGTGATGTTCGAATACAATCCCGATCCGAGCGACCTGCACGGCCGCATCCTCGCCGACAATCTGGCGGCGCTCAAAAGCCAGACGGATGCACGCGGCCGCAGTTTCGACGTCATCCCCATCCCGGAAGCCTATGACGTGGAAGCGACCAGCGAGATTTTCGCGCGCTCCTACATCAACTTCGCCCTGACCAATGGCGGCATCGTGATGCCGACCTTCGGCCGCCCGTCCGGCGACGAGGCCAAGGCAGCGGTCGCCCGTGCCTTCCCGGACCGGCGGATCGTGACGGTCGACATGGGCGCCGTCGCCCCCGGCGGCGGAGCCATCCACTGCATCACGCAGGAACAGCCGCTTTAACCGCAGGCGCGGCACGCAACAGCTACCCGATAACCTGCCATCAGAAACGGAGAAAGACGATGAAACGCTGGCTCGCGCTTGCGACGGCATGCCTTTTCACGACCTCGGCTTGGGCAGAGGAAAAGGTGCTCTACCTATACTCCTGGGAATCCTATTTCAGCGCCCAGTCGATTGCCGCCTTTGAAAAGGAGACGGGCATCAAGGTCTCTTACGACCTGTTCGATTCCAACGACATCGTCGAGACCAAGATGCTGACGGGCAAGTCGGGTTACGACCTCGTCACCGTCAATCTCTCACCACACTTCCTGCGCCAGCTGCCCGTCGGCATCTGGGCGCCGGTGGATCGCGCGCGTCTCAGCAATCTCGGCAATCTCGATCCCGCAGTTCTCGCCCGCGGGGCCGAGGTCGATCATGACAACGCCCATAACGTGCCGTGGATGTGGGGCACGACCGGCGTCGGCTACAATGTCGAGAAGGTGAAGGCGATCATGCCGAATGCGCCGGTCGACAGCCTGCGCATGGTCTTCGATCCCGCCATCGTCGAAAAATTCGCCTCCTGCGGCGTCGGCATGCTCGACGATGCCGAGCAGGTGCTGGGCCTTGCCCTCATCTATCTCGGGCTGAACCCCGACACGACCGACAAGGCCGAACTGGAAAAAGCCGTCGAGGTGGTCGCCAAGGTGCGCCCCTATGTACGCAAGTTCCACAGTTCCAGCTATGTCAACGATCTTGCCGACGGCGGTCTCTGCCTCGCCATCGGCTTTTCCGGGGACATGCTGATTGCCAGCAGTCGGGCAAAAGAGGCAGGCAAGCCGTTCAGTATCGCCTATCGCCTTTCGAAAGAAGGCAATCTCGTCTGGGTCGACGTCCTCGCCATCCCGGCCGACGCGGCCCATCCTGAAGCCGCGCACGCCTTCATCGATTTCTTCCTGCGCCCGGAAATCGCGGCGGTCGCGGCTACGGAAACGGGCTTCTCCACCGCCAACAAGGCCGCACTCGCCTTGCTGGATGAGAAGCTCAGGACGAATCCCGACCTCTATCCTTCCGAAGAAGACCAGAAGCGCCTGCACCTGCCGAAGGCGTTGAGCCAGAAGGCCCTGAAGATGTGGACCCAGGCATGGGACCGCGCGAAGGGTGTGCGCTAGTCGCCCCCGCGGGAAGCGATGCCTGTCCCAGATGGGACATTGCCGCTGAAAAGACCGAAGGCTAGAACCGATGCGATGGCATCGCGGATGGTGAGCCTTGCGCAACAGGCGATGCCCGCCGATGGCGGGCATTCATCATCCACGCGCATACCCCTTGGAGGAAGATCATCATGAAGGTTGTCGAGGCGTCGATTGCCGAGCTGCGCGAAGCACTGGAGACGGGAGAGACGACCAGCGTCGGTCTGGTAGCAGCCTATCTGAACCGCATCGCCTTCTACGACCGGCATGGTATTGCGCTCAACGCAGTGCCGGTGCTCAATCCTGACATGTTCGCTGACGCCCGTGCCGCCGATCTGCGGCGTGCGCGCGGCGAAACCCTCGGCCCGCTCGACGGCATCCCCTATACCGCCAAGGACAGCTACAAGGTGAAGGGGCTGAGCGTCGCCTCCGGCTCGCCGGCCTTCGCCGACCTGATCGCCACGGAAGACGCCTTTGCGATCTCCAGGCTGCGGGCGGCCGGTGCCGTGCTGATCGGCCTCACCAACATGCCGCCGATGGCCAATGGCGGCATGCAGCGCGGCGTCTATGGCCGCGCGGAATCGCCCTACAATCCCGACTGGCTGACCGCCGCCTTCGGGTCCGGTTCGTCCAACGGCTCGGGCACCTCGACGGCCGCAAGCTTCGGCGCCTTCGGGCTCGGCGAAGAAACCTGGTCGAGCGGGCGGGCGCCCGCCGCCAACAACGGGCTCTGCGCCTATACGCCGAGCCGCGGCGTCATCTCGGTGCGCGGCAACTGGCCGCTCGTGCCGACCATGGATGTCGTGGTGCCGCACAGCCGCTCGATGGCCGACATGCTGGAACTGCTCGACATCATCGTCGCCGACGATCCCGAGACGCGTGGCGATCTCTGGCGCAGACAGACCTGGATTGCCATCCCCAAGGCCTCCGAGATCCGGCCGCGGTCCTATATGGATATTGCCGCGACGGCGAGCCTTTCGGGCAAACGCTTCGGCCTGCCGGCGATGTATATCAACGCGGACCCACAGGCCGGAACTGGCGAAAAGGTCGGGATCGGTGGCGCGACGGGCCAGAAGATCGCAACCCGCGCCTCGATGATCGTGCTATGCAATGCGGCGCGCGCCGCACTGGAAGCAGCGGGCGCGGAGGTGGTGGTCACCGATTTTCCCGTCGTCAGCAACTACGAGGGCGACCGGCCGGGTGCGCCGACCATCGCGACGCGCGGCCTTGTGAGCGCCGACTATCTTCACCGCGAGATCGTCGATCTCTCCGCCTGGTCGTGGGACGATTTTCTGGCGGCCAATGCGGACCCGAAGCTGTCGCGGCTCGCCGATGTCGATGGCAGCCGCATCTTCCCCTCCCCGAAGGGCAGCCTGCCCGACCGCTATCACGGCTTCGACGATCACATCGCCGACTACCCCGCGCATAGGCGCAACCACGGCGTCGCCTCCTTCGAGGATATTCCAGGCCTTGCCGAAGGGTTTCGCGGACTTGAGGAAACCCGCCGTATCGATCTGGAAGCGTGGATGGACGAACTGGGGCTGGACGCGGTCATCTTCCCGGCCGTCGCCGATATCGGCCCGGCCGATGCCGATGTGAACCCCGCCTCGGCCGATCTCGCCTGGCAAAACGGCACCTGGGTGGCGAACGGCAATCTGGCGATCCGGCATTTCGGCATTCCCACGGTGACCGTGCCGATGGGAATGCTGGCCGATATCGGAATGCCGGCCGGACTGACCTTTGCCGGTCGGGCCTGGGACGACACGGCCCTTCTCGCCTATGCCTGCGCCTTCGAAAAGACCGGCGCCTATCGCGAAGCGCCGACGCGAACGCCGGAGCTTCAAGACCTGTCAACCGCCGCAGCAACAGGCCCAACCGATACGGCCGAGCTTCGGCTTTCAGTGTCACTGGTCCCTATCGAGCATGGCCGTCAGCGGCTGTCGATACAGCTGCAGAGCACGATGCCGCTCTCGTGGCTGACGGTGAACGGCCAGCCGGTCGCTTTCCGGCAGGAGGGCGTTGAGGTCAGCGCAAGCCTCGATCTGGACGATAACACTCATATCCACAGCGAGTGGCGTGCACCCTACGGGCATATCGTCATCGCCTGCGCCAATGGGCAGGCCGTTTTCGCCAGCCTGGGCGGCACGGCCTGACCTGCGCGGTCAAACCGTTACGAACCGGCCCGACAGGAGAATGGCGGCCGCCGCGAGCGCGGCGACGATCAGCACGATCTGGTTCAGCCGCTGCTCGATGAAAAGCGCGACGGCCTCACCGTAGCGGCGCACAAGATAGGCAAAGAGGAAGAAGCGCGCTCCGCGGGTCACCGCGGCGCAGAGGATGAAGACCGGCAGCGCCATATGCACCGCGCCCGACAGGATCGTCACGACCTTGATCGGCGGCAGATGCGCGATCCCCGAAGTGATCATCAGGAGCAGAATCCAGCGGTCATCGATCGAGGCTTTCAAATGCTCGAATTCGGCCAGCTTGCCATAGAAGGACAGGATGGGCTTGGCGACGGTCTCATAGGCGAAATAGCCGAGCGCCCAGCCCGCGATGCCACCCAGAACCGAAGCCACCGTTGCGATGGCGGCGTATCGATAGGCCTTCTTCGGCTGCGTCAGCACCATCGGCAACAGCAGAACATCGGCCGGCACGAGGAAAATCGAGCTTTCGACGAAAGCGATCACGGCAAGCCAGATCTGCGCCGTCGGGCGGGCGGAAAGGGACAGAACCCACTTGTACAATCGTCGCAGCATTGGCGGTCTGTTGTTCTCTTTCAATGCGATTCAAGGAGAGGGGCTGTGCGGAGCCGCCCGAAGCACTTGCCTCCGCATAGCCCACATTCTCGGCATTGTCGCTGGCACCATCTAAATTTACGTTTCAGCGATCCTACTCCGCGTGTCCCGGCCTACTGGATGCAAGCCTTGCCCACCGGCGTTGCGGGATCGCATGCGAGAACGTTCTGCAGTTCGAAAATGTAGAAACGCGGGCGCTCGCTGCAATTCACGGTGTTCGATTTGCCGGTGCGCAGATTGCGCACCGTCACGCCGGCGGAACCGGCAGCGCCCTCGGCAGAATCCGCATCCGGCCAGCTTTCCGTGAAGACCGTGTAGCTGAAGCCTGCGGATTTGAAGCGGACGGATTGCGTATAGACACCCTTGTGCGTGTAAACAGCCCCGAAGAACCGGCCGAGAGAGCCGGCCGGCCTGTCCGGAAATTCCAGTTCCACCGCATCATCCCTGCCCTCCGGCGTCTGGGAACCGAAGCGATATTGAAGCGTAGACGGCGCGCCGCCCGGTTCGCCCGAGGCGCACAATTCGATGAATTTGCGCCCGTCATCCGCCTCGCAGCTGAAGATGGGCTGCGCATCCGGCTCACAGGCATGAGCGAGGCTGCTGGAGAGGAAAAGGCCGGCAAACAGCGCCATCGGCAGCGTGCCAGATTTCACGGGGCATCGAAATAATCTTGAGAAAAAGGTCCTCACCAACGTCGCCCTCCTCAAGAAACATGCAAAACACCGCCGGACGAGCCCTTCATCAACCGGGCCACCTTCATCAGGTGAGGCTGCGGTCAGGTTGCAAACGGCCGCCCGCTCGCTCCGCGTTCTCGCAATACGGGTGATGAAAGCCGTTTATTCTTCCCTTGCCGGCACACGGTCCCGGCCGTCAGCTGTTGTCGTCCTCTGCCGTCTCGACGTCCTTGAGAAGCCGGAAGGTAAAACCTCTGGCCTTGAGTTCGAGAATGCCCTTCGCGACGCCCTCCCCCGACATGCGGTTCGGCTGGTTGATATGGGCGATGATGACGTCGCCGTCCCTCGCCCGGCCGATGGTCCTCGCCGCCTTGAAGGCCGACGCCGTGGCGCCCTCGTCGCCGCTGACGGAATAGCCGGCAATGCGGAAACCGAGCGACTTGATCAGCGCCAGCGCATCCGGGCTATAGAGCGCCGTCGCACCGCGAAACCAGCCGGCCCGTACGCCGAGATCCGTGGCAATCGCTCCGGCTCCGCCTTCGACCTCCGCCTCGACGGCCGCCAGCGTTCCCGCCGGCTTGATGCCATAGACCGCCTTGCTGCCCAGCACCGCCGGCACATGCTCGGCACCGTGATCCTCGATCTCGAAAAGCTCGGGATGGCCGGCCAGTACCCTGACGGTCGGGCCGTTGCGGGCAAGCCAGCGACGGGTCACGAACAGCGTTGCGGGGATTCGGTTGTCGATGAGCGTATCCAGGATCCGACGGTCGATGCCGCCGCTGCAGGCATCGAAGGTGAGCGCGACCTGCGGATGCTCCGGCCCGCCCTTGGCGATGGTCAGGCGCGGCTCATGCAGCGGCTTGGCCATGGCAGGAGAAATGAGCGCGAACAGAACGACGACGAATCCAAACCGCATGAAGCGTTTTCCCAGGCGCATCCCCGTGGCGGAAGGACACCGCTGGAAGAGCGCATCGCCGCTGTATGACCGGCCCGGTACGAAATTATGTCCTTTTATGGCGCGAGGGCGTGATGCGAGATGAAAAAAACGAGGTAAGCCCACCCGCGGTGCACGGGTGGGCTCCTCTATCCTGTACCGAACATCAGGCTCCGTATTGGTCGTGCAGCCGCACCCAACTCATGATGCCGCCCACCTCATTTCGCCCCTTCGGCGTCAGGTCGAGCCAGTTGAATGCCCCCATCAGCAGCTCGGTCCCGCGATGATAGGTCGAGTAGCTGTGAAAGATTGCCCCGTCCTCGTCCTTCACGAAGACGCTGAGGCCGAACATGTCGGCGCTGCGCTTGATGGTCGTTAGGCCGTAGTTGTAGAGGGCGCGATCGGCGTCCCGATCCTCCTGTGTGAAGGACACGCCAAAGTCATAGTTGAAATCGCCGTCGCCGGCCGAAACCCACGGAAAGGTCCAGCCCATGCGCGCCTTCACGGCCTCGATACGCTCGACGGGCGCGCGGGACACGGCGGCAAAGGAGAGGTCGGCATGCTCGAAATGCTGCCGCGCCGCATCGGCATGGTCTGCCGTGTAGGAGCAGCCCGGGCAAATGTGATCGGATCCCGGCGTCAGCATGAAATGATAGATGGCGAGCTGGCTGCGCTCGCCAAACAGCGCGTCGAGCGTGACCGGCCCGTCCGCCCCTTGGAAGACATAGTCCTTTTCAACCCGCACCCAGGGGAGCCGGCGGCGCTCGGCGCGCAGCTCGTCGAGGGCGTGGGTCATGGCGCGTTCCTTGTCGAACAGCGCCTTGCGCGCGTCGAGCCATTCAGCGCGGGAAACAATCTCGTGTTGCATCGTCTTTCTCCTTGATTGGGACGTCAGCGGCGCCGGGCGAATTTCAGCCAGGGCGCCAGGTGGGAAAGAGCCATCAGCAGGTACATCGTCGTCATGCTGCCGAGCGGCGAGAGATCGGGACCGGAGCCGCAGATCGAGGCCTGAGACCCGTCAGACAGCGAAACCGCCGCCATCACGGCGAAGGTCGGCGCTGCCGCCAGGCCGAGCCAGTGGACGCCGTCGCTCGTGGTGTTTGCCATCATGGTTGTCGTCCTGCTCCGAATGATCGATCCGGGGACAGGCTACGGCACCCAAGCGCTGCGCGAGAGTTACAAGTGTGACGGGATTGCGTTGGAGCGGTCACGGGCTGACAATCGATACAATTGTTCGATTGCGAACACCCTTGCGCTCTCATATCTCTGCGTCACCAATATCGTGACCGGGAGGACGCCCGTGGCCCTGACGCAAAATCTCCTTCGCCGCCTCCAGAACCCCGATCTTTTTGCGGCGATCACCGACCCGGCATGGCTCGGCCTGCCTTTCGGCGGCGCAACCTTCGAGGTTTTCAATCCCGCTACGGGCGAACTGCTCGCGGAAATCCCGGATATGGGCGTCGCCGACACACGGGCCGCCATCGAGCGCGCCACCGAGGCGCAGACGGAATGGGCTGCCCGCACGGCCCGCGAACGGTCCGACACGCTCTGGCGCTGGCACCAGCTGATCGTGCGCCACACCGACGATCTCGCCGCCATCCTGACCGCTGAAATGGGCAAGCCGCTCGCCGAGGCGAAATCGGAGGTGTCGCACGCCGCCGCCTATCTTCAATGGTATGCAGAGGAAGCGAACCGCATCTATGGCGAGACCATTCCCGCCCCCTCACGCGACCGGCGCATGATCGTCATCAAGCAGCCAATCGGCGTGGTCGGCGCCATCACGCCGTGGAATTTCCCGGCGTCGATGGTTGCGCGCAAAATCTCTCCAGCGCTCGCTGCCGGCTGCACGGTCGTGCTGAAGCCGGCGGAACAGACGCCGCTGGTGGCGGGCGCGATGTTCGCGCTGGCGGAGAAGGCCGGTTTTCCGCCCGGTGTCGTCAACCTGATCTATGCCTCGGAGGGTGATGCGGTCGGCCGCGAACTCTGTACCCACCCGCAGGTGCGCAAGATCAGCTTCACCGGCTCGACGGAAGTCGGCCGCCTCCTGATGCGTCAATGTTCCGACCAGGTGAAGAAGCTCAGCCTGGAACTGGGCGGCAACGCCCCCTTCATCGTCTTCGACGATGCCGATGTCGATGCGGCCGTCGACGGCGCCATCCAGGCGAAATTCCGCAATGCCGGCCAGACCTGCGTTTCGGCAAACCGCCTTTATGTGCAGGCCGGCGTCCACGACGAATTCGCCGAAAAGTTCACCGCCCGCGTCCGGACGCTCTCCGTCGGCGACGGATTTGATCCCAATGTCGCGATCGGGCCGCTGATCGATACACGCGCGCTCGCCAAGATCGAAGCGCATGTCGCCGACGCGGTCGAGCGCGGTGGCAGCGTGCATTGCGGCGGCAAGCGGATCGAGGGCGCCGGCACGTTCTTCTCGCCGACGGTGCTGACCGGCATCGCCCGCGACATGCGCATCGCGCAGGAAGAGACGTTCGGTCCGCTCGCGCCCATCATCCGCTTCACGGATGCCGACCAAGTGGTGCGCGAGGCAAACGACACGATCTACGGTCTCGCCGCCTATTTCTACGCCTCCAATCTCAGCCGCGTGTGGCGGGTGGCCGAAGCTTTGGAATACGGCATGGTCGGCATCAATACGGGCCGCATGTCTTCCGAGGCCGCGCCTTTCGGCGGCGTCAAGCAATCCGGCATGGGCCGCGAGGGCTCCCGCCACGGCCTGGAGGACTATCTGGAGATGAAATATCTCTGCATGGGCGGCATCTGACGATCAAAGGCTCGTGGTGATGCCGCCATCGACATAGAGCGTGTGGCCATTCACGAAGGACGATGCGTCGCTCGACAGAAACACAGCCGCGCCGACCAGCTCCTCGACATTGCCCCAGCGCCCGGCCGGCGTGCGCTTTTCCAGCCAGGCAGAAAAGTCCAGATCGTTGACCAGCGCCTGATTGAGCGGTGTGCGGAAATATCCTGGCGCGATGGCGTTGATCTGCAATCCGTGTTTCGCCCAGTCGGCGCACATGCCACGGGTCAGGTTCTTCACCGCGCCCTTCGTTGCGGTGTAAGGCGCGATACCCGGCCTTGCCAATTCGCTCTGGACGGAAGCCACATTGACGATCTTGCCGCGGCCCCGCGCGATCATGCGACGGGCGACCGGCTGGCTGACGAAGAAGACGCTCGATATATTGGTCGTCAAAAGCTGCTCCCAGCGCTCGACGGGAAAATCCTCGAGCGGCGTGCGAAACTGCATACCGGCATTGTTGATCAGGATATCGATCGGCCCGACCTCATTCTCGATCCGCTCGATCTCCGGCGCGATCGCCGCAGGATCCGTGACGTCGAATGTCGCGGCATGTGCCGGGTAAGCGTTGTCACGAAGGGTGGCCGCAGCCGCCTGCACCGCCGGGGCATTCCGGCCGTTGAGCACGACAGTCGCCCCCTGCCGCGCCAGACCGTCGGCAAGAGCGAAACCGATGCCCTGGCTCGAACCGGTGACGAGGGCGACCCGCCCGGCAAGGGAAAACAAGGTGTTGGTGCTCATGGCCTGCTCCGGAACGTGCCGAGAAACCGATCCTCGGAAGATCCACCGTGGTAACCGATCCGCGGCGTGAAGGCGAGGATCGGGAGGGAGCGGCGATCATCTAGCGCCAGTTTAGACTGAAGAAGTTGGGCAGTTCCAAGCGATACCGTACGAAGCCCGGCGCGTTGGACCTAGCGGCATGCACTGGGACACATGAGGCGGCATCGTTCGCACGACCCCACCTGCGTCGGATGGCAGCATTTCGAGATGCTAGAAGAGCCCTTAGCGGGAGACAGCGTGGTAGCGGCCGTCCTGATAAAGCAGCGAGTGGCCGGTGCCGAGGCGGATCGCCAAAACCTTGCCGATGACAATCACATGGCTGTGCCGCTCGATGGCCTCCTCGACGGTGCAATCGATCGCGGCCACGGCATCGATCAGCAGCGGGGCGCCGCTCAGCGCCGTGGTCCATTCTGCGCCGCGATAGCGGTCCGGACCGCGCAGACCACCGCGGCCGGCGAACTGGTTGGCGATGGTCTCGTGCTCGGCACCGACGATGTTGATGCCAAAATGGCCGTAGCGCTCGACGACGGGCCAGGTGGAGGAGGAGCGGTTGAGCGAGACCAGCATGCGCGCGGGCTCGACCGAAAGCGCGGTCGCCGACGTGACGGTGGCGCCAGTGCGGGCCTCGCCCTCACCGGCCGTGATGATGCTGACACCGCCGCCGAGTGTCCGCAACGCCGCCTTCAGGCGGTCGGCATCCGCCGGGTGGTCGAGCAAGGTCGTGCTGTGGGTATTGAAATGCGTGTTCTCCGCATGAGCATTCATCCGTCCCGCTCCACTGCAATCATCTGATGCGCCTAGGGATAACAAACGAAAACGAAGGGAAGCAGGCACGGCTTTCTTAAATTGACTGTTTTTATAGAAAATATGCACTTCAAAAGCCGAGATTGTTATATCGTCATCGCCCGCGACCAAACCGATGGAGAGGGCCGCCTCATAGTCAACGACTTCGGAGGGTCCCTATTCACCCTGCCTGCAGTGTGCCGGTCTGGGGCGACTTCAGCGCGCCTTTACCACTGAGATGGCCGCAGGATGCCGATGGAGGCCACCGCCTCTTGCCGCAGTCACCAAGGGATAGAGGCTGCGCCGCGTTTCACACCACGCCCATCTGTCGCCGTATTCCACTGCTTGATGGCACCTTTCGACAGAAAGGATACGCCTTGCTTCCCATTCGCCACACCGCTGCCCTCGCAGCCACCGCTCTCGCTCTCCTCGCCGCCGGCTGCCAGAAGGAGAAAGAGCCCGAAGCCGCTGCCGCCGTCGAATCCGGCATCTGCAAGCGGGAAGCGGCCGAGACCCTCGTCGGCAAGGACAAGATTTCCGATGCCGAGGCGATGAAGCTGACGGGTGCGACGATCGTGCGCCAGATCAAGCCGGGCGACGGCGTGACCATGGACCTGCGGCAGGAGCGCGTGACAATCGAGACAGACCCGGCAACGGGAAAAATCACCCGCGCCATGTGCGGCTGACCGAACGCCGTTTCGACGGCCTTAAAAAGGGGAGGATCCATACGGAATCCTCCCCTTTTTTGCGCGTTTGTTCGCATACCGATTTTGCGCCGCCGTATTCCAGGCAGCGTCGTCGGCACCGTCGTCATCAGCAGAGGACTGCCGGCGGGCGGTGGCGGCGCCCGGACCGCCGGTCGCTATTGCTCGACGAGACTCTTCTGCGTGAACAGCTGAACGAGATCAACCGCCTCATGGGGCTTGGCATCCAGCTGGAGATGGCTTTCGATGTGCTTCAGGTGGAGCGTCATCATCCAGGCCGCCTTTTCGGCATCACCCGTGTGGAAAGCATGCACGATGGATGCGTGGTCGTCATCGCGACAGCTGTTCAGGCCAGGCGCACCGAAGAGTCCGATGATGAGGGAGGTCCGCGTCACCAGTTCCTTCACCGTGCGGATGAGGATCGCATTGCCGGCGATCTGCGCCAGCATGGTGTGAAACTGGCCCGAAAGACGGATCGCGTCGTGCCGGTGCCGCTCCTTGTGCGCGACATATTCCATTTCGAGGAGCCGGTTCAGCTCCGCGAGGTCGTCCTCGCCGGCGCGCTGGACGGCAAGGCGCGTGATGTTCGGCTCCAGCGCAAGCCGCGCCTCGAAGACTTCACGCGCCTGATCGGGCGTCGGTGAGGCGACGAAGGCGCCGCGATTGGCATGAAGCTCGACCACTTCCCGGCTGGCCAGCAGCAGAAGCGAGCGGCGGATGCGCATGCGTCCGACGCCGAAAGCCTCGCACAAAGCGGACTCGGAGAGTTTCGTACCCGGCGGCAGTCGCTGCTCGACCACGGCTTCGAAGATGCGTTCCACGATATCGCTTTCGTCGATTTCCTCCGCCTCGACCGGATTTTCCCGCCCCAAATCAACCACCGCACCACCTCGATATGCGCACTCTACTGCACTTCGTTTTTAAATAGAGCCGATTTCATCAACCAACAAGTCGCGATTTCGTTGATGAAGTGGTTCCGTGTTGTGCACGACGGCTTGACAGGATTGTTAACAATGCATTGAATGCTCTGGCCAAGGCGTGACGTGGCCGCCCTCGCAGCCCGCTCGCCACTAGAAAATAAATCAATGGCCCAGAGGAAGAACAATATGCACAAGCGTACATTCCTGAAGTTTTCCGCCCTCGCAGCAGCGACCTTCCTGTCCCTGCCGCTGATGGCGCATGCCGAGAACGCCAAGCTGAAGATCGGCTTCGTCGGCGTCACCTCCGGCCCGGCCGCGGCCTGGGGTATTTCCAACCAGCGCTCGATGGAAGCGCGTGCTGCCTGGCTTAACGAACTCGGCGGCGTGAAGATCGGCGACAAGACCTACGACATCGAGATCGTGCCCTTCGACGACCAGAAGGACCCGAAGCGCGCCATCGCCGGCATGGAGAAGATGGCACAGGACGGCGTGCACTATGTCGTCGGCCCGAACGTCGATGACGGCGCCGCAGCGGTGCGCCCGGTCGCCGAGCACAACGGCATCATGTATTTCCCCTACGCCTTCCCGAAAGAGCTTTTCACGGCACCGGCCTCAAACGCGATCCTCGGCATGGTGGCAAACTACCAGTCTGGCCCGGCCATCTACAAATATCTCAAGGAAAACAAGGGCGTGAAAAAGATCGCCTTCGTTGCCGCCAACGAATCCGACCCGCTCAGCCAGCGTGAATCCGGCATTGCCGCCGCCGAGGGTCTCGGCCTCGAAGTAGTGTCCGGCAATGTGACCTACCAGGTGGACACGACCGACTTCACGCCAGTCCTGCTGCCTGTCATCCAGGCCTCGCCCGACCTTCTCGTTCTCTCGGGCGTTTCGCCGGCCAATGCGCCGCAGCTCATCCGCTCTGCCCGCGAGCTCGGCTATACCGGCTTCATTTCCACGGAAACGGGACAGGACGCGACCGTTCTGCAGGAAGGTGCAGGCGAACTTGCCGAAGGCTTCATCTCGGTCGGTGGCGCGTCCACGCCGGAACTCGCCAGCGACACGATGAAGGAATTCGTCGACCGCTATACAAAGATGTTCGGCGAGTACAACGACGAGTCAAACACCAAGGTCTATGCGCTCGAATACATCCTCGAGACGCTGAAGGCGAACCCGGCGGCAATCGACAATGTCGAGGAATACAAGAAGACCATGGATACGTTTGAAGCGCCGAACCCCTTCATGAAGGGCGACGCCAAGCTGCGTTATGTCGGCATGACCTCCTTCGGCCAGAAGCGTCAGGTCTCCGTCCCGCTCGTGGTGAACGAATTTAAGGGCGGCAAGTTCGAGACGATGTTCGTCGGCCAGGTCGACTGATCGGAGCCTAGGCATCGATGAGACAGGGATCCGGACGCCGCCGCGTCGTTCGGCCGGATCCCTCTTGCCTGAACGTCCTTCCATTGGAGGCTCACGATGGAACAGATAATCGCCAACGGTCTCTATCTCGGGGCGCAATATGCGTTGATCGCCCTCGGACTGACCCTGATCTTCTCGCTGATGAACGTGCTGAATTTCGCCCACGGGCAGATGTACGTCTTCGGCGGCTTTGTCACCTATACGGTCGTCGTCCAGCTCGGCCTGCCCTTCATCGTCGGCCTCTTCGCGTCGGCGGTGGTGCTGGCGATCATGGGGGCGGCCATCGAAAAATTCCTGTTCGCGCCGGTCGTGCGCCGCTCCAAGCGCGATGAATCGACCATGCTGCTGGCAGCCGGCGTCGCCTTCTTCCTCGATGCGGTCATCCTGCTCTTCTTTGGCGAAAAGCAGCGCGGCGTGCCGAAGGTCGTCAACGGCGTGCTCAACCTCGATATGCGCATCATCATGCCCTATGACCGCATCCTGATCGGCGTGCTCGCCATCCTGCTGATCGTGGTCTTCATCGGCTTCATGAACTATTCCAAGACCGGCCGCGCCATGCGGGCGCTCGCCCAGGACAAGATGGCGGCGCAGTTGATGGGCGTGAACGTCGCCCGCTACTCGATGATCGGCTTTGCGCTCGGCGCCATGCTCGCCGGCCTCGTCGGCGGCCTTCTCGTCACCATCACCGGCGTCAATCTCGGCATGGGCGGCCCGACGTCGGTCAAGGCCTTCCTGATGATCATGATCGGCGGCGCGGGTGTCATTTCCGGTGCGATCGCCGGCGGCTTCATCCTCGGCATGATGGAGAGCGTCGGCCTGACCGTGCTCTCGGCCTATGGCGACATCACCTATCTCGTCATCTTCGCCACGCTGATGGTTTTCCTCGCCGTCCGCCCGCAGGGGCTGATGGGCAAGCCGTGGGGTTAAGGTCATGAACACGAAAAGACTTCTCGGCTTCGCAGCCTTCCTACTCACCGTCTTCGTTCTCGTCCCGCTGTTCATTAACGCGACCGGGCGCTGGGACTTCTACTACACGCTGACCTCCGTCGCCCTGCTCTCCGTGGGTGCGGCCGGTGTCTGGCTCACCTTCTATATCGGCCGCATCAATATCGGCCAGGGCGCCTATGCGCTGGTCGGCGGCTACGTCTCGACGATCCTCGTCACGAAGGCCGGTGTTTCCTTCTGGTGGACGCTGCCGCTGGCTGGCCTGTTCTGCGCCTTCATCTCCGTGCTGATCGGCCTGCCGATCCTCAGGCTGCGCGGCGTCTATTTCGCCATGGTCACGCTGGTTCTGACGGAAGTCGCCCGCCTGTCCGCCCTCGCCTTACCCATTACCAACGGCGCCAAGGGCATCACCTCGATCCCGCAGCCGGGCGAGCTCTCGCTCTTCGGCCTGACGATCATCCCGGACTTCGCCACGCTCTCCAATCCACGCGTCGGCTTCTACGTCATGGCCGTGGTGCTGATGATCATCACCTATCTGGTGCTCTGGCGCATCGTGAACTCGCGGCTCGGCCATCTCTGCCGCAGCCTCCAGCAGAATGAGGAACTGTCGGCCTCGATCGGCGTCAACACCGCCTATCTGCGCCTTCTCGCCTATGCGATCTCCTCGTTCTTCGGCGGCATTGCCGGCGCGATGTTCGCCTCCATCGCCCAGTCGATCTACCCGTCGTCCTTCGTGGTCGCCGACAGCGTGAACTTCATGCTCTACTGCTTCCTCGGCGGCCTGGGTTACGTCTTCGGCCCGATGCTCGGCACGCTGCTGCTCTATTTCGGTTGGGATCTGCTGTCGATCGCCAAGGAATACCAGCTGCTCATCTATTCCGGCGTCATGATCCTGCTCATGCTGGTCCTGCCGAACGGTGTCCTCAGCCTTCTCGACAAGAAGGAGGGCCGGGCATGACCCCGATCCTGCAGATCAAGAACATCACCAAGCGCTATGGCGGCCTGACGGCGGTGAACGACGTCACCTTCGACGTCAACAAGGGGGAAATCCTCTCGGTGATCGGCCCGAACGGTGCCGGCAAATCGACGCTGTTCAAGCTGATCTCCTCCTTCGTGCCGGCGACATCGGGCGAAGTGCTGTTCAACGGCACGCGCATTTCGAGCCTCGCGCCGCACAAGGTGGCGCAGATGGGCGTGGTGCGCACCTTCCAGGAAACGACGATCTTCCGCTCCATGACGGTGCGCGAAAACATCATCGTCTCCCATCACCTGCGCTCGACGGCGAGCCTCTTCGGCTTCTTCATCGGCACCAAGCAGGCGAAGGAGGATGAGGCGGCCTTCGCCAAGTCGGCCGACGACATCGTCGATTTCCTGGGGCTTCAGGCGATCCGCAACGAGCTCGCCTCCAACCTGCCGCAGGGGCACCTGCGCGCGCTCGGCATGGCCATCGGCCTTGCCACCGATCCGAAGGTCATCCTGCTCGATGAGCCCTTCGCCGGCATGAACCACGACGAGACGATGAAGATGGTCGGGCTCGTCCGCCGCCTTCGCGACGAGCGTGGCGTCACTGTTCTCCTCGTCGAGCACGACATGCCCGCCGTGATGAAGATCAGCGACCGGATCGTGTGCATCAACTTCGGCCAGAAGATCGCCGAGGGCACGCCCAAGGAAATCCGCGAGAACGAGAAGGTGATCGAAGCCTATCTCGGCTCCGAAGATGCGGCGATCGGGATGTAAGCCATGACCAAGATATTGAGCGTTGAGAATATCGAACTCTACTACGACCATATCTATGCGCTGAAGGGCGTATCGATCGATGTGGATGAAGGCGAAACCGTCGCGCTGATCGGCGCGAACGGGGCAGGCAAATCCTCGATCCTGCGGGCGATCACCGGGCTCCGGTCCGTCAAGTCGGGCCAGATCTTCTATCAAGGGCAGAAGCTGAACGGCACCTCGGCGGCCGAGATCGTACGGCGCGGCATCTCCATGGTGCCGGAGGGGCGGCGCGCCTTCCCGTTGATGTCGGTGAAGGACAATCTGCTGATGGGCGCCTTCACCCGCACCGACAAGGCGGAGATCGAGCAGACGCTGGAAAACGTGCTGACACGCTTTCCGCGCCTGCGCGAACGCTATCACCAGCAGGCCAGCACCATGTCGGGTGGCGAGCAGCAGATGATGGTGATCGGCCGCGCGCTGATGGCGCGCCCGAAGCTCCTGCTCCTGGACGAGCCATCGCTCGGCATCGCGCCCAAGCTGGTGCAGGACATCGCCCGCGCCATTGTCGCCATCAGCCGCGACGAGAAGGTCTCCATCCTCCTCGTCGAGCAGAACAGCCGCATGGCCCTCTCCATCTCGAACCGAGCCTATGCGCTCTCCACCGGGTCGATCGCGCTGTCAGGCAATTCGAAAGAGCTGATGAACGACGACCGCATCAAGGCTGCCTACCTCGGAGGCGAACTCTGACATGAAAATCCTCGTCATCAACCCCAACACGACCGCCTCGATGACGGATCATATCGGGAAGGCGGCGCGCGCCGCCGCCTCTCCCGGCACCGACATTACTGCCGTCAACCCGGCGCACGGCCCCGTCTCCATCGAAGGCTATTTCGACGAGGCGATGAGCCTTGCAGGCCTGCTCGATACCATCCGCCGCAACCCCGATTGCGACGCCGTCGTCATCGCCTGTTTCGACGATACCGGTCTCGACGCCGCTCGCTGCCTCACCGACAAGCCGGTCATCGGCATCGGCGAAGCCGCCTATCACTTCGCCTCGATGATCGCCAACAAGTTCTCCGTCGTCACGACGCTGGCCCGCTCCGTCCCGGCGCTGGAACATAACCTTGCCCGCTACGGCCTTGACGCGCGTTGCGCCCGCGTACGTTCCTCCGAAGTCGCCGTGCTGGAACTGGAGCAGCCCGGTTCGAATGCACGGCAGAAGATCAGCGCGGAAATCGGCGTCGCCGTCGCGGAGGATCGCGCCGAAGCCATCGTGCTCGGCTGCGCCGGCATGGCGAGCCTCGCGGCCGATCTTGCTGCCGAACACGGCCTGCCCGTGCTCGACGGCGTATCCTGCGCGGTGAAGATGGCCGAAGCCATGGCCGGTCTCAACATGCGCACCTCCCGCCGTGGCGGCTACGCCCCGCCGCCCTCCAGCAAGCTGGAGCGTATATTTGGAGCCTAAACGCGGCTTCGCGGCATCGTGCCCTGGATGAAACATAGGCTGCAATTATAGTATTGTTCATGCGCTTGTTCGGCTTATTCACCATGGACATAGCCGGCCTGCGCATGCAATTTGCGGGCGTATTTTCGGACAGGAGATTGCCGCATGGCGCCGAAAGCAGCCAATTCCAGCCGGGGACGCTCGCCGGCCGTTCATCGTGCCCTGAAGCGCGCAATCCTCGATCAGGCGCTGCTTCCCGGCGCGAAGCTTCCGGAAGATCTGCTCGGCGAACGTCTCGGGGTCAGCCGCACGCTCGTGCGCGAAGCCCTGGTGCGCCTCAGTGAAGAAGGCCTGGTCGACCTCACCCCCAACAAGGGCGCGACGGTTGCGCGGCCGACGCTGGAGGAAGGGTTGAACCTTTTCATCACGCGCATGGCCCTCGAACGCCTTGTCGTGGAATCGCTTTCGGGCAAGCTGACGAAGGCGCAGATCGAAACGCTGACCGCACATATCGCAGCGGAAGAGGCCGCCAAGCCGGAGCATGCCGTGTCGATCCGCCTTGCCGGGGAATTCCACACGATCCTCGCGCAGATGACCGAGAATGCCAGCCTGATCCGCTATGTGAACGAGACCGTCGCCCGCAGCTCCCTCATCCTGGCGCTCTACGGGCGGCCGCATTCGTCGGATTGCGCCGTCTCCGAGCATCAGGAAATTCTCCGCCATCTCATCGCCGGCGAGACGGATGCCGCCTCCAAGCTGATGATGCACCATCTCGACGCAATCTCGACCCGCGCGCTCCTCCCCCGCGACAGCGACCGGGACATGAAGGACGTCTTGTCGGACTATGCTGTTGCGGAAGGCCTGCTCTGACCTGCATGGCCTTCCCGCTCTGTCGTGCCGCCCAAAACCCTTATCACAAGCCGATCGAGCCGCTATTCTGCGGAAATGACGACGCTGTTGGAGCCCTCCGTGCCGGGTGAAACCTATACTCTCTTGCGAGAACGTATGACGATCCGCGGCGAGCTTGACGCGGACAGTTTCCTGCCGTGGATCCGCCGCCATGCCAGTAAGCTCGGCCTTTTCCAGGACATCGTTCATAGTGGTCCCGACCGCATCGAAGTGGACCTTGCCGGTGCGCCGGAGCTCATCGATATGATGGAGGTTGGCTGCCTGTTGGGGCCGATTAACGTATGGGTTGAAACCATCGATCGCAGGCGCGTCAGCAATGCCGGTGGATAGCCGGAAAAGCCGCCATTCTGATATTTGATCAAACTTGCCAATGCGGAATTGTTTGTGCAAACGTAGAAGGGATCTTTCGTCTTCTGCAAAATCAAGCGGTTGAAGTCACTTGGAAAATATCCTCATACCTGCAGGGCCGACGGGCTCTTGGGTTCCGGTCGCCCTTTCTTCGGATCTACCGGCGGGAACCGTCCTGCCGGCGCGCATTCCCGCAGGCGCGCTCGCGCTCTGGCGCAGCCAGTCCGGCCGTGTCGCCGCCTCGGCGGATCGATGTCCACACCGCGGGATGAGCCTTTCGCACGGTTTCGTGCGGGGCGAGACGCTCTCCTGCATCTATCACGGCTGGAGCTATGGGCAGGCCGGGAACTGTCTGCGCATCCCCGCCCATCCCGGACTGACGCCGCCTGACGCGATCCGCACTGTCACCCATCCGGTGACAGAGGCCGATGGCGTGGTCTGGGTCGCCGTCGACGAACCCACTGCCGCGCCCCCGGGCCTTGCCGGCCTTGTGCCCTTGCGCTCGCTCACCGCCTTCGCCGACATTGCCGCAATCGAGGCGGCCGCCGGAGTCAAGGCGACGGCCGATGGGCTGGTGAACGCGGGAGATATCCGCCTCCTGCTGTCATCCACCCGAGATGGCGAAACTCTTATCCATGTACTGGTCTCGGCCGATGCCGGTCCTGCCGCCCGTATTGCGGCGGCGCGCATCGCCGAAGGTCTGCGCCGCAAGGCCGAGGATATCTACAAGAAGGGAGCCGCCCGATGATCGTAGGCCCCATGCTCGATGAATGGTACCCGGTCGGCATCTTCGGCCAGCTCGACGAAGCCGGCCGCAAGACCATGCTGATGGGCGAACCGATCGTGGTCGCGCGCAATGGAAACGGCGACGCCAGGGTGACCGACAGCACCGGCCGCAGCCTGCCGGTGCGCGTGCGCTACGGCCATGTCTGGACCTCGCTTGGCGATCCGCAAAAAGAACTCTTTGCGATCCCTGAGGCCGACCAGCCGGGCCGCCGCTTCGTCGATGTCGGCGTTGTTCGGGTGCGCTGCTCGCCGCTTCGCGCCGTCGAGAATTTTTTGGACATCGCCCACTTCCCCTTCGTGCACACCGATATTCTCGGCGCCGAGCCGCATACGGAAGTGCAGGCCTACAAGGTCGAAATCCGCGAGGATGTCGATGAGGTCTGGGCCACGCAGGTGCAGTTCTACCAGCCGCAGGCGGCGAAATCGGCAAGTGGCGGCATCACCACGCAATATATGTACCGCGTGGCCGGACCGACCTCGACCGTGCTCTACAAGACCTGCCCGCCGAAGCCGAGCGAATGGGACGTTATCACGCTCTTCGTGCAGCCGCTCACCGAGGATCTCTGCGACGTCTGGCCCTGGATGGCGCTGTTCGACGACGACACGCCGATGACCGATCTCATCCATTTCCAGCAGACGATCTTCCTACAGGACCGCTCGATCCTGGAAAACCAGGTGCCGCGCCTCCTGCCGCTCGATCCCGGCATGGAAATGCCGACGCGCGCGGACCTGACCTCCGTCGCCTACCGGCGCTGGTTGAAGCGTCACAACTTTACCTATGGTGCGCAGCTGGTGGCGCAATGATGAAGCTTTACGACTACATTCTCTCACCGAGCTGCTACAAGGTGCGCCTGATGGCGGCACTGACAGGCGTCAAGCTCGACCTGCGCGCCGTCGATTTCCATCCCGGCCTCGAACATCGCGGTCCGGAACTGCTGGCGCTCAATCCCGCCGGCTCGATCCCCATCCTTGAAGACGGCGATCTGCTCCTGACCGAATCCTCCGCCATGCTCGTCTATCTCGCGGCGAAAGCCGCCCCGGACTGGCTTGCCGGCAGCGATGCGCAAGAAGCCGCCCGCGTGCAGCAATGGCTGTCCTTCTCCGGCCGGCTCACGGCAAGCCTCGGCGGTGCGCGTCTGCACGAAATGCTGCTGCGCCCGGGTGATATCGACGCTCTTCGGGCATCGGGCATCGCCGCCCTTCGCGAACTGGAACTCGGCCTCGTCGAGCAGGCGGAACGCGGACAGAACTTCCTGGCAGCGAACCGGCCGACCGTCGCCGACATCGCCTGTTTCCCCTACGTGGCGCTGGCGCCCGATGGCGGCGTGCCGCTCGATCCCTATCCGGCGATCCGCCTCTGGTCGCGCCGGCTCCGCTCGCTTCCCGGCTTCATCGAAATGCCCGGCATCCACCGGCTGCACGAACTGAAGCCCGAGCCGCAGCTCGAAACGGGCGAGGCGTGACATGACCGGCCATCTCCTGAAGAACTGCGCCGCCGTCATCGTCAATGACGGCAATGGCCCGACGGTCCGGCGCAATGTCGACCTCCTCACCGAGGGCCCCGCCATCAAGGCGATCGGCGAGAACCTGTCCGCCGGCCCCGGCATTGAGGTGCAGGACGCCACCGGCTGGTTCGTCTATCCCGGCCTCGTCAACACGCATCACCATTTCTTCCAGTGCTTCGTGCGCAACCGCGCCGATCTCGACTGGACGAAACTCTCCGTCATCGAGTGGCTGGACCGCATCTATCCGATTTTCTCGCAGCTCAACGAGGAATGCTTCTACCATTCCTCCGTCACGGCCATGGCCGAGCTGATCAAGCATGGCTGCACCACCGCCTTCGACCACCAGTACAATTTCCCGCGTCATGCCGGGAAGCGGCTGATCGACCGGCAGTTCGAGGCCGCCGACCTGCTCGGCATGCGTTTCCACGCAGGCCGCGGCGGCAACACGCTACCGAAATCCGAAGGATCGACCATCCCCGACGCCATGCTGGAGACGACGGACGAGTTCATCGCCGATTGCGCCCGTTTGATCGATACCTATCATGACGCAAAGCCCTTCAGCATGCGCCAGGTCGTCGTCGCGCCCTGCCAGCCGGTGAATTGCTATCGCGAGACCTTCGTGGAATCCGTAGCGCTGGCGCGCGATCGCGGCGTCTACCTGCACACCCATGTCGGCGAGGGCGAAAGCCCTGTTATCGCGGCGCGCCACGGCAAGCGCACGGTCGATTATCTGGAGGAACTGGGTTTTGCCGGCCCGGATGCCTTCTATGCCCATTGCTGGGAACTGACGCATGATGAGCTGAAGACCATGGCGGCAAGCGGCACCGGCGTGTCGCATTGCCCCGAGCCTGTCTATCTCGTCGGCGCGGAAGTGACCGACATCCCCGCCATGGCGGCTTTCGGCCTGCGCGTCGGTCTCGGCTGCGACGGTGCGGCCTCCAACGACAATTCCAACCTGATGCACTGCCTGCACTCGGCCTATATGCTGCAATGCCTCGTCGCCTCGACGCGCAAGCATCCCGTGCCCGATCCGGTCGATTTCCTCGGCTATGGCACGACGGGCGGCGCGAGCCTGCTCGGCCGGCCGGATATCGGCCGGCTCGCGCCCGGCATGGCCGCCGATCTCTTCGCCATCGACACGCGCCGCATGGATTATGTCGGCACGCGGCATGATCCCGTCAGCCTGATCCCGCGTGTCGGCATCGGCATGGCGACGGACATGACGATGATCAATGGCCGCATCGTCTGGCAGGACGGCGCGTTTCCGGGCCTCGACGAGGCGAAGCTTGCCGCCGATGCGGAAGCCGCGCTCGCCACCGTAGAATTCTAAAAAACCAACCAGAGGGAACCATCATGACCAACCTGACCCGCAGAAACCTGATGAAGGCCGCGGCCGCCACCGGCCTTGCCGGCGTGCTCGGCAGCCGCCTTGCCTTCGCCGCCGACGAGCCGCTCGGCATCACGCTCGTCGTGCCCTCGCCGATCGGCGATGTGGGCTGGGGCCACGCGCTTTCCGCCAGCCTGGAGCCTGTCAAGGCCAAGTACGGCGACAAGGTGAAGGTCACGGTGCTGGAAAACATCATGGAAGGCCCAGACGCTGACCGCATCATGACCAAGACCGTCGCTGACGGAAACAAGTTCCTGATCGCCGGCTCCTTCGGCTACCAGAACGGCGCGCTGCAGGTCGCCCGCCGCGATCCCGGCGTCACCGTGCTGCATGCCTCCGGCTTCCAGGTTGCGCCGAACTTCTCGCCCTTCGCCGCGAAATATTTCCAGGGCACCTACCTGCTCGGCATGGCCGCGGCAGCGCTCTCCAAGACCGGCAAGCTCGGCTCCGTCTCGGCTTTCGCCATTCCCGAACTCATAACCTCGATCAACGCCTTCACGCTCGGCGCCCAGGCCGTGAACCCGGATATCGAGGTCTCCGTCGTCTGGGTCAATTCCTGGTTCGACCCCGCCAAGGAACAGGAAGCGGCCAAGGCCCTGATCGCGCAGAAATGCGACGTGATCTTCTCTAACGCGCAAGACACGCCCTCCGTCGTGGCGGCCTGCGAGGATGCCGGCGTTTATTCCTTCAACCTCAACTCCTCGATGAAGAAATATGCCGAGAAGACCTATCTCGGCTGCGTCGCGACCGACTGGTCGCCCTTCTTCCTGGCCTCGGTCGAAGCCCATCTCGCCGGCACCTTCAAGGGTGCCAATGCCTTCCTCGGCGTGGCCGACAAGGTGGTTCAGGTTACGGACTGGAACCCTGCGATCCCTGCCGACGCGATGACGAAGATCAAGGAAACCGAGGCCAAGATCGCCGACGGCAGCTTCTCGCCCTTCACCGGCCCGATCGCCAAGGCCGACGGGAGCGAGGGTGTCGCGGCTGGCGCCACGATGACCGACCCCGAGATCATCGCGATGGACTGGCACGTCAAGGGCGTCGCCACCCCGCTGCCGAAGTAAGCCCATGACCCCGCCCCTCCTGTCGCTGCGCGGCATCTCGAAGAGCTACGGACCGATCAAGGCCAACCAGGGCATCGATCTTGATGTGGCCGAGCGGTCGATCCACGCGATCCTCGGCGAGAACGGGGCGGGCAAATCGACGCTGATGAAACTCATCTACGGCGTCGAACAGCCGGACGACGGCACCGCGACCTGGCAGGGCGAGCCACTCGCCCTCGCCTCCCCCGCCGAGGCGCGGCGGCAGGGTATCGGCATGGTCTTCCAGCATTTCTCGCTGTTCGAGACCCTGACGGTGGTGGAAAATATCCGCCTCGTCGTGCCCGGCAAGAAGGCTGAACTGACCGAGCGCATCCGCACGCTCGGACGCGATTTCGGTCTGGAGGTCGATCCGCTCGCCCATGTGCATGCGCTCTCGGTCGGCGAGCGTCAGCGGGTGGAGATCATCCGCTGCCTGATGACAAATCCGAAATTGCTGATCCTCGACGAGCCGACCTCGGTCTTGCCGCCGCAACTGGTGGAAAAGCTCTTCGACACGCTGCGGCGCCTGCGCGACGGCGGCGTGTCCATTCTCTTCATCTCGCACAAGCTGGAGGAAATCCGGGCGATCTGCGACCGCGCAACGATCCTGCGCGCCGGCCGCGTGACCGGCAATGTCGATCCGCGCGAGCACGACGCGCATGATCTTGCCCGCATGATGATCGGCCGCGATATGCCCGAGCCGATGCCGGCCGAACCCCGGAGCGGCGGCGACAAGCAGCTCGAGATCGTCGGCCTCGACCATACGCCCGACGATCCCTTCGCCGTGCCGCTCGCCGATATCAATCTGACGGTGCGTGCCGGCGAGATCCTCGGCATCGCCGGCGTTTCCGGCAATGGCCAGAGCGAACTCGCTGCCCTGATCTCCGGCGAGAACCGGCTTTCCCGTCATGAAAAGGATCGTATTTTCATGATGGGCGCCGACGTCGGTCAGCTTGGCCCGGCGGCACGCCGCGCGCGCGGCTTCGCCTTCGTGCCGGAAGACCGGCTCGGCCGCGGTGCGGTGCCCGAAATGTCGCTGGTGCTGAACGGGCTGCTGACCGCCCATCCGCTGAAGCTCCTGAAAAACGGCCTCGTCGACAAGGCTGGGGCCACTGCCTTCGCCGAGACCTGCATCCGCGACTTCGACGTACGCACGCCCGGCCCGCAGGCGGAAGCCGGGGCGCTTTCCGGCGGCAATCTGCAAAAATTCATCGTCGGCCGGGAGATCATGCTGGCACCGAAACTGCTTTTCGTCGCCCAGCCGACCTGGGGTGTCGATATCGGCGCGGCCTCGGCCATCCGCCGCCGGCTGATAGCACTGCGCAATGCGGGCATGGCGATCCTCGTCATATCGGAGGAGCTGGAAGAATTGTTCGAACTCGCCGATACGATCCAGGTGCTCTATCATGGCCACCTCAGCCCGCCGCTGGTGACACGTGACACGCGGCCGGAAGAGATCGGCCGCTATATGATGGGCGCAAAGCCGGAAAAGGCCGACGCATGAGCATGACGCATTTCGTGCCCAATCTCGTGCGCCGCGAACGTGCCTCGCGCAAGGCGATGCTGCTTGCGCCGCCGCTGGCGCTCGCCGCCGCGATCCTGCTCAATCTCGCGCTTTATGTGCTGATGGGGCGCGATCCAGCTGCCGTCGTGCATGCCATGCTGCTGGAGCCCTTCCTCTCCTGGTCGTCGTTTTCCGAAGTACTGCTGAAGACCGGGCCGTTGCTTCTCATCGCGCAGGGCCTCGCCATCGGCTTCCGCGCCAAGGTGTTCAATATCGGCGCGGAGGGGCAGTTCATCCTCGGCGCGATCTTCGCTTCCGCCATCCCGATCTGGTTTCCGCAAGCGACTGGCGGCTGGATCTGGCCTGCCATGCTCCTGATCGGCGCCATCGGCGGCGCGCTGTGGGCCGGCATCACCGCCTTCTGGCGTGTGCGGCTCAACGCCAACGAAATCCTCGTCTCACTGATGCTGAGCCTGGTGGCTGCGCAACTCCTCTATTACCTGCTGCTCGGCCCCTGGAAGGATCCGAACGGCTTCAATTTCCCGCAATCCGTGATGTTCCAGTACGACGCCATGGTGCCGACGCTGTTTGCCGGCACGCGCGTCAACGTCTCGCTCCTGATCGCGCTCGCACTGTCGCTCGCCGCCTGGGTCTTCATGCAGAGAAGCTTTATGGGCTACAAGCTGCAGGTCGGCGGCCTTGCCCCGCGCGCTGCCGGCTATGCCGGCTTCAGCGAGGGCGGAGCGATCTGGCTGTCGCTGCTCATCGGCGGTTTCGCCGCAGGTCTTGCCGGGGCGGCGGAAGTCGCAGGGCCGCTGGGCCAGCTCCAGCGTTCGATCTCCACCGGCTACGGCTATTCCGCGATCATCGTCGCCTATCTCGGCGGCCTGCATCCCATCGGCATCGTCATCTCCTCGCTGGTCATGGCGGCGATCTCGATCGGCGGCGACAATGCCATGGTCTCGGCCAACCTGCCGATTGCCGCCGTGCGCGTCTTCCAGGGCAGCCTGCTGCTTGCCTATCTCGTCGCCGTCGCCTTCGTGCGCTATCGCCTCGAATGGCCGCAGATATCAGCGCGGAGCCCGTCATGAACGCCGTCGAATTCATTCTTGCCGGCATGCTGGCGGCGGCAACGCCCTTCCTGCTCGCAGCCCTCGGCGAACTGGTGGTCGAGCGGGCCGGCGTGCTCAATCTCGGCGTCGAGGGCCTGATGGCCTTCGGCGCGGTCATCGCCTTCATCATCGTCTATCATGGCGGCGGGCATTTCATCGCCTTCATCGCCGCCGGGATCTGCGGCGCGCTGCTTTCGCTCGTTTTCGCCCTCATCGCGCTCGGCTTCCGCGCCAATCAGGTCGCGACGGGCCTTGCCATCGGCATTCTCGGCCAAGGCCTGTCCGCCCTCTTCGGCAAGAGCTACGAGAGCCTGACGGTGAAGGGCCTGCCGAAGATCGGCATTCCCGGTCTTGCCGACCTGCCTGTTATCGGCGGCCTCTTCGTTCAGGATAGTGTCGTCTGGCTATCCTTGCTGGCGACGCTCTGCATCTGGGCGACCTTCGCCTTCACCAAGACCGGTCTCGTCATTCGCGCCGTTGGCGAAAACCCGAAGGCTGCGCATGCCATCGGCTATCCCGTCATCGCCGTGCGCGTCGCCGCCGTCGCCTTCGGCGGCATGATGGCCGGCCTTGCCGGCGCCTATGCCTCGGTGGTCTATACGCCGCTCTGGGCCGACGGCATGATCGCCGGCCGCGGCTGGATCGCGATTGCTCTCGTCGTCTTCGGAACCTGGCTGACGGGCCGTGTCTTCCTCGGCGCCTGCCTTTTCGGCGCGGTCTCGCTCATGAGCCTTGCCGCCCAGACGACCGGCCTCGATCTGCCCTCGCAGCTCCTGTCGAGCCTGCCCTATATCGTCACCATCATCGTGCTCGGCATCATTTCCGCCGACCGCCGCCTGCTCAAGCTCAACGGCGTTGCCTCGCTTGGAGAACCTTTCGAACGATAATTTTCATGCCAATAGCAATAATATTCCCATCAAGGTCCCTTGTTGTGCCACTGGCGGGCTTGAATGGATTTGCATCGCGCGTAAGACTATAATCCATAGGATTGTCCCGGCCTTGCCAACACAACGCGAATAAGCGGTTGCAGGGGCGCCGGACGATGCTTAAGCTACAGCAGTGGCCACAACGGCACTGAGATCACGAGGATAACATGGCAACCGGCACCGTAAAGTTTTTCAACCAGGATAAGGGCTTCGGCTTCATTACCCCCGACAATGGCGGGGCAGACGTTTTTGTCCATGTTTCCGCAGTGCAGGCAGGCGATTCGCTCCGCGACGGTACGAAGGTCAGCTACGACATCGGCCAAGACCGCAAGACCGGCAAGTCCAAGGCCGAAAACGTTCGCTTGGTCTAAGCGTGACTTTTGGGGGACGGCCTCGCCGTCCCCTATCCAAAGGGCGTCCGCCAGACAAGGCAATTGCCGCCTTTAAACATGAGCGATTCGGTCGCCCCGGAATGTTCAGTGCGACATTCCACCTCTTGCCGATATGCGCGGCATGCAAACAATCCCCTTTACAACACGCGTTTTGGTTCCAGGCCGCTATCCAGGTTGCACGAGTCGTTTGTGACGCCTTCAGATCGTCTGTATGTTCCGTCACATGATCGACCATTGCGGGGACATGGATATGCACAGCAGGGGACAATCTTTACCGCTTTTCGCCCGATCGTTCGTATGGATAGTCCTGAGCGCCCTCGCTTTCGGCTTTGACACGCCAATGGCGCTGGCCGCGAAAGACGACTGCGGCTCCCAAGGCACCGCTATCGTCAAAAATGCCTATCCGGCGGCGCAAGAGCTCCCCGATCAGAGTTTTGCGGTCGATGGGGCGACCATTAAGGTTTCCGCGAGTGCCGACAACGACCCGCATGCAGTCATTTGCCGGGTCTGGCCGGCCCGGCCAGAGCTCACGCTGGTGGCCGTGCCGCTGATGACGCGTCAATCCGATGACAGCAACGAGGGCGATCTCGAACTGCTCGTCGTCAGCAGCAGCGATTCCGCAGTAAGGCACCGATTGCGCCTGCCGCATCTCATGAATGATGACGCCCTGTACATTTCCAGTATCGCGTTCGACACGGCGCGCTATCGCCTAGCACCCGGCGATATGGCGTTCGGGCTGCGCGTGTCGCTGCAGGGCAGTTCGCGCCCAAATCCCTTCGGCGAAACGACGCTCTGGCTGTTTCGGATTAACGACAAGGAGCAACTTGCGCCGGTTCTGGACAGCCTGATCGTCTCGAGCAACCAGGGGGAATGGGATACGAACTGTGCCGGCGAGTTCCACACCACCGAGCGCACCCTCTCCATGGCGCCCTCCGCCGACAGTGCCGTCGCCGATATCGTGGTCGATGAGATCAACACGACGACCATCAGCACACCGGGCAAGGATGGCGCATGCATCGATACCGAGACGACAGGCGGCAACAGCTATCGGCTACGCTATGAAGCTTCCGCTTATCGCGTTCCGGCGGGGCTGAATCGAACCGAGTAGGTTGGGTGTTCAGAGTTAGCAAACAATGGGATATCTTCGGTCCTGCCGCCATGCTACGACGCACCGAACAAGGCCTTGAGATACCCCGATGCTTCCCTGGATCCAGCTTGATCGTGCAACCATTCCCGGTGATGGCGGCGAGCTGCGCCTTAAGCAACGCGGCAGCGAATTTTCCATCATGCTCGGCTCCACGGAGCTTATGAACAGCAGGCTGAGCGGTTCGGAAGAAGCCTTGGCGACGCTGAGCTGCGAGCGCATTGCCGGCCGGAAGAACGCCCGCTTGCTGATCGGCGGTCTCGGCATGGGTTTCACCTTGCGGGCGGCCCTCGGCGCGTTGCCGCAAGATGCATCCGTCGTCGTTGCCGAACTGGTGCCAGCCGTCGTCGAATGGGCACGCGGACCGATGGCTAATCTGCATGCCGGCACACTCGACGATCCCCGTGTCGATATCCGTGTGGGCGATGTGGGCGATCTCATTCGCGCGAAGACGGGCGCATTCGACGCCATCCTGCTGGATGTGGACAACGGCCCCGATGGGCTGACGCGCGCCTCCAATGACGGCCTATACGGCCATAAGGGCCTGCGCGCCGCCAAGGCTGCCCTGCGCCCGAACGGCGTACTCGCTGTGTGGTCGTCAGCACCCGACAGCGCCTTTACCCGCCGATTGGGTGAGGCGGGTTTTGCCACCGACGAGGTACGCGTGCGCGCCAGCACCAAAAACAGCGGCGCACGCCATGTCATATGGATGGCGACCAGACGCTAATAGCCCGAGCGTTGTGTTGCCCGGCTCGAACCTGAAAGAACAGAATGATTGAGCAATCGGAAGTGATGACGATATCCAGCCGCAGCGATTTCGCCCAATGGGCCATCGAGCGTGCCAAGGCAATCGTCGCAGAGGAAGGCGGAAACCTAGCGCTTGCCGCCCGCGACGGCGACGATGCGCAAATCGCCGATACGGCGAATGCATTGGGCCAGGCCATAGTCACCGCGCTTGTCGAGGTTTTCGACGGACTGGTTTCGCCGGAATAGTCGCACGCCTGCCCTGACTTTCCCATGACAAATGGGATACAGTTTTGCATGCTATTTTGTCGATCACGACACTTCGAAAATAGGCTGCTCGATTTTCGCAGGAGCCGTCGACCGGCCTTCTGTTTTAAGCGAACCGACTTTAAGGCTCCGCGGTAACAGCTGTCCGGCAGGGACTGCCGGCGTACCGCGAGAAACCCAAAAGACGCATCTGCAGATATTTTCGCTGAGGTGTAGCGAGCGAATTCTGTCGATATATGTCAGTCAACATTTGTTGACATTGCATACAATATAGTCATAGCATCATAGCGCGAGAAGGACACAAGGTTCTTCCGGACGACAGACTTTCAACGTCACCAAAGTCAGCGAGAATGTCGATGCGCGTCGATAGTAGAACCGGCAGCCACCTCTCCCCGCGCACGACCCTCGTGCTGTCCCGGTCCGAAATCGAGGGACTGGTGACCATGGCCGAGGTAATCGAAGCCGTGGAAGAGGCCCATGCCGACATGTCCTGCGGTACGGCCGCACAGCCGGCGGCGGTAGCAATGAAACTGCTTTCCGGCAGCGGCGCCTTTCTGGCAATGCCAGCACTGGCCGATCGTCAGGGCCTCGCCGTCGTCAAGCTGCTCGCTGACATTCCCGACAACACCGCGCGGAGCCTGCCGATGCAGCGGTCGGTGGCCCTACTGGTTTCGCAGGATACCGGCGCGCCGGTGGCAATCTTCCACGGCCAGATTCCCACCCGCATTCGCACAGCCGCCGCCAGCGCCGTCGCGACACACCACCTCTCCCGCGCCGACAGCCGCGTTCTCGGCCTGATCGGCGCCGGCGATCTCGCCGTCGAGCATGTGCGCGCCATCCGCGAAGTTCGTGCAATCGAACGGGTCGTGGTGTGGTCGCGTTCGCAGGTCACCGTCGCCCGCTTCATCGAACGGGTCGGCCGCGATTTCCCCAATCTCGCTCTGGAAGGCGCCGCTGCGCCGGAAGACGTCTTCGCGGCAGCCGATATTGTCTGCACGCTGACGCCCTCCCGCGAACCGCATGTGAAGGGCGCCTGGTTCAAACCTGGACAGCATATCAACGCCGTCGGCGCACCGCCGCGCCCGGACCATCGGGAGATCGATTCCGCCGGCATGGCGCGGGCTCGGGTCTTCCTCGACAGTGTGCCAATGGCCATGCACGATTCAGGCGACTTGCTTCTGGCCATCGCAGACGGTGCCATCACCGCAGAACAGGCCTCCACCGAAATCGGCGACGTGATCACCGGCGCGGCCACGGGCCGGACGTCCGCCGAAGACATCACCCTGTTCAATTCCGTCGGCCTTGCGATTCAGGATCTTGCGATCGGCAACCTGATCGTCGCCAGCGCCCGCGCGAGAGGCGTCGGTCGGGAAATAGACCTCACAGCCTGAGGTCGCACGGAACGAAAACTATGCTGTGGAGAAAGGCGGGGCTGCCTCGGGGTAGAATTCGACTTACGGATCGCCGTCGTGACGGTCGGCCTCGCGCAAGAGCATGCCAAGCCACTCGTCTATGGCTACGGAGTGATCGCAGTCATCCTTGACATCAGCACGTCCTCGACAAGCGAGAAGAGGCCCCGGAGTTTGGTGATGCAGGATCGACGAGCCGAATATCCTGCATCACCACACAATCTCTTACTCTTTTGGAATATCGGGCGCGCAGTGTCACCCGGCCGGCGTTAGGCAGCCTTCGCCTTGGCGACCGTTTTGTTGATCGCAGTCACGGCAAGGTTCGTAAGCTTGTTGTTCGTCGCCTTCTCCTGGTCGAGGATTTCGCTGAGAAGTTTGTGCGCCTCATCGTGGCCGAGATCCTTCGCCCATTCGCGCAATGAACCGTAACGGGCGATTTCATAATGCTCGACAGCCTGGCAGGCAGCCAGCAGTCCGGCATCCAGCGCCGTGCCCTCTGCTTCCTTCATCAAGCCATCGGCTTCCTTGATCAATCCCTCGATGGCATCGCATTTTTCGCCGGAGGCCTTCTTGCCGATGGACTTGAACACCTGCTCAAGCTTGGTGATCTGCTCTCTGGTTTCGGCAAGATGCTCTTCCGCCGCCTTCTTCAACTCGGCGCTCTTGGCAGCCTTGGCGACCTTCGGCAGAGCCTTGGTGATGGCGTTTTCAGCGTAGTAGACGTCCTGCAGCGTATGCTCGAAAATATCGGATAGCGATTTCATGGTGTTTCTCCTTCCGCATGAATGCGCCGGAGAAATCAACGAGGGGCGCAATCGTTCCGCGATTGCGAGAATTGTCTTGGATGCGGAAGGTTAGCCTTTCCTGTTCCTGGCAAAGGTCTGACGGGCCTGCTTGATCGCGTCATGGTGCTTTTCCGCCCAAATCCAGACGCCGCAAAACGCCTGGCTCAAGCTTTCACCAAGCGGCGTCAGCGTATAATCGACATGCGGGGGGATGACGGGATGCACGGTGCGGCGGACAAGGCCATCTTCCTCCATGCGCCGCACCGTCTGGGTCAGCATTTTCTGGCTGATGCCGCCAACAGACTTGCCAAGCTGGGTGAAGCGTAGCGTTCCCTGTTCCTGCAAAGCCTCCAGGATCAGCATCGTCCATTTGTCGGCGACCTTGCCGATGATATCGTCGACAAGCGCCTCGATCTCTGGATCGACATGGTCGGGAACGGGACTCTGCAGCTGTTCTTCCATTTCAGGGTCTATAATTGCCCGGCGCATCAGACACTCTCCTTTTGGTGCGTACAAATCTTTTGGGTGCCTACTTTGGGATGGAGAGTATGGTTCCTAATTTGCTGGAGAACAACAGCAACGAGGTTCACGACCATGCAGATAAGCAACAATACCATTCTCATAACCGGAGGCGGCTCGGGCATTGGCGAAGCACTCGCCCATCGATTCCACGATCTCGATAACACCGTCATCATCGCAGGACGGCGGCTGGAGACGTTGCAGCAGGCTATCGGAGACCGTCCGAACATCCACGCCCTTCAGCTCGACGTCGAAAGCGCAGAAAGCATCTCGGCATTTGCCAAAAAGGTCATCGTCGATTTTCCCGGCCTGAACGTGCTGGTCAACAATGCCGGCATTATGCGCGTGGAGGCGTTGGAGGGGTTTCGCAATTTGGCGGATGCGGAGGCCACGATAACGACCAACCTGCTCGGCCCGATCCGCCTGACCAACGCCCTTGTCGACCACCTGAGCACGCAATCCGATGCCGCGATCATCAATGTCAGCTCAGGCCTCGCCTTCGTGCCTTTGACTGCGACACCGACCTACTCCGCCACGAAGGCCGCCATTCACAGTTACACCGTTTCGCTTCGCGAGGTGCTGAAAGACAAGATCGAGGTGATAGAATTGGTGCCGCCGGCCGTTCAGACCGAACTTACACCGGGCCAATCGACACGCGAGGGATATCTTCCGCTCGAGGACTTCATCGATGAGGTCATGTCACTTTTCCAGCGGAAGCCCACGCCGGCGGAGATTCTTGTGGAACGTGTCGGCTTCCTGAGAAATGCCGAGGCAGAACAGCGTTTCGACGCCACCGTCGCGGCGATCAACGACTTTGCCCGCAAGGCCCGCGCGGAGACGTGAAACGAGATCTCACGCCCGGGGATCAAGGCGCCCGATGTCCGGGCGCCTTCATGCTTGCCTCAATCGAGCAGTTCCGCCGGCACCTTGCCGCCATTATCGGCGAGGGCCTTCATCAGCGCTTTGTGCAGCCACACATTCATCGTGGCGGAATCATTTTTGTCGCCTTTGAACCCCAGTTCAGCGGCCAGTTCCTTGCGTGCTGACAGGCTGGAATCCAGATCGAGCGCTTTCATCATGTCGACGATGGACCGCCGCCAGTCGAGTTTCTGACCGTTCTTCTTCACGGCGGCATCCATGATGGCCGCGACATCGACAGAACCCGTAATTTTCGAGGTCGCAGGGTCGGAATGAGCTCCCGAAAGCGTCGCAGTGACATCATCACCGAGAGCCGGTGTAGCGACCTTTTCCGCCTTGCCTTGATCCGCTTGCCCCCCGAGGGTGGGGGTCTCTGCCATATCTGCAGTGGCGGGCTTTTCCGCACCAGCGGTTACGGCATGATCCGGCTCTGCGGCCGGATGTCCAAAAAGTTTCTCCTTGATGCGGCTGAAAATGCTCATTGATCGGCTCCTTTGGTCGTGACGCCAGAAGAGTAGGGCCGCTCCTCGGCGTTTCAAGGCTCGTGAATATGTGTCCCGCGGCTGCATATCGACAAGCCGAGCCTCTTTGGGAGCGGCCTATCTATCCGATGCTAGATAAACGCCTGTCTGCGGCGGCGGGATCTGGATATCGAGCGCAACGAGATAGGCCGTAATTGTAAGCATGAAAAACGCGATCACGGCCACGGGAAAACCCACGCCAAAGTCGGGGTCGCTTGGTTGTTCAAAACGATCTTTCCGCATGCATGTCTCCATCATTGGCAAGGACAGGGTGACTGCCGATCCACTGAAACGAGGCGGCGGCAAGCGAATTGTCGCCGCCTCGTTTCAAAGCCGTTATCCTGTGATCACGTAGACGATCTTCAGGCTCGACGGTTCGACGATCAGAATTCTGCCGTCGGCGAGGAGGATGTATTTGTAGGTCCTGTAAGCCGGGACGATCTCGACGATCCGCGGCGGCAAGGGCAGCAACTCGACGGTGCGCGGCACAACGACACCGACATTGACGTCGATATCGATATCAACTGGCTTTGCTTTGCTTTCCACAATCACATTGTGGATTTCGGTCCGCTGCTCCGCGCTGATGTCGATGCTGGCGGTCGTCTCGTTGGAGGTGCCCGACTGCGCAGCATCCTGAGTCTCCTCGGAATTCGAGGTGCCGGATGCCGATTGCGTTTTCGTTTCCTCTTCCGTGGTAGACTGGCCCGTGGTCGACTGGGCGTTATCCATCGTCTTGCCGCCCTGTTTGGCCTTTTCGCCCTCCGCCGTCGTCTGGCGATCAGTCTTGGCTGTGCCGTCGCTCGATTGTGCGGCGTCCTGCTCTGTCTTGTTTTCCAAAGGTTTCTGGCTCGCCTGCGTTTCGGTCTCGCCGCCTGCCGTAGCGTTGATCTCGGCCGAATTCTGCTCGACGGCACCAGAGGTTTCCGCTTGGGCATTGGCGCCGGCGCTGCCTCCCGTGTCGGCCGAACCCTGGCTCTGGCCTTGCTGTACCAGCGGAGTGGTCGTATCAGCCTGCTGGGCGAACACAGGGCCCGCAAGAGCGGTCGTGCCGCTCAGGAAGACAATGGCGAGGTTTCTGCGCATAGAGGTCTTCATGATTTTTCTCCTTGGTTGAGGGATGGGTATGACGCCGTCGAAAGCCGGAACTTCCATCGGCGTCGGACCACACCCACAACGGAGGGTCGGGAGGGCTGTTCCTGACGACGGCCTTCAGTCGCGCCAACCACCGACCAATGCGAAAAAGGAACAGGACCAAAGTCTTGCCGAACGGAAAGGATTTTCGCGCGTTACAGATTTGTATGGAGAGGGAGGCGCACGATGCGAAAGGCAGCAATCCTGGTGGCGACGACCCTTCTTGCCGTGAGCGCGCCGTTACGCGTGGACTGGTCAGGCCCGACGCCACAACTTGGTCTTCACCATGCCGAAGCCAAGAATGGCAATAACGGGAACGGGAACGGGAACGGGAACGGGAACGGGAACGGGAACGGGAACGGGAACGGGAATAACAGCGGAAACCATGGCAAAGGCAACAATGGAAACAGCGGCAAAAAGGGAAACAATGGTCGTGCCCTTGGCCGCAGCGCCGAGGCTGCCGATGCCGTCATCGATAAGCAGGTCGGCAAGGATTCCGTGGGAATTCGCTATCGTAACGGTTATCGGGAGAAGGTCTCCAAGGGCCGCTTCATCATGAATGATGCCAAGGGGCGAACAATTATCAACCGTCGTGCGACGCCGGTCGACCGCATCCGCCTCTGGCTGAAGCAGGTCACCCGATGAGCCTCACGCTCTCTCGGAAGCATCCCGCAGCATCATCGCCGCTTCCGTGCGATTGCTCACCTTCAATTTGGTGAAAATACGCGTCATGTGATGCTTCACCGTCTTTTCATGCAGGTCCAGTTCGCGGCCGATACGTTTGTTGCTGAGGCCGGCGGCAACAAGGCGTAACACCTCCTGCTCGCGTTCTGTCAGGTCGTCGATGCGCGGCTTCGCATCACCGTCACGCTGCGCCATACCCGCGACCATGCGGGCGGATAGCACAGGCGAAAGATACATGTCCCCGGCATAAACCAGCTTCAGTACGTCCGCCAGCGTGCGGCCGCCCACACCTTTCAGTACATAGCCCTTGGCTCCGGTCCGAAGGGCGGTCGCAACATCCGTGTTGGATTCGGAGACGGTCAGCATGACGATCTTCTGTGTCGGCCGCCGCGCCATGATGCTTGAGACCGCATCCAGCCCGCCACCCGGCATTGAAATGTCCAGCAGCATCACGTCCGGCTCCATCCGCTCAGCAAGCAGAACGGCGTCATCACGGCAACTGCCCTCGCCGACAAGATCGAACCCACCGATGTCGCCGAGACAGCTTGCGACGCCTTCGCGGAACATCGGATGATCATCGACGATCGCGATTCGTATGTCATTCATGCTATTTTCTCCATATCCTGAAGAGGGAGCGTCATCGTCACGACAGTTCCCGCCTTGCTCGAAACGACGTCGAATGTGCCGCCGAGACTTTCAACCCGGCTGCGCATGCCGGTCAGGCCGACGCCACCATCTCCGGTCTTCGTGGAAAAGCCCGGTCCGGCATCCCCGACCACTGCCGTGATCGTGTGGCGGTCGCCTCGCACATCAAGCCACTGCCCTTGGCCGCCGGCATGTTTGAACCCGTTGTTCAAGGCCTCCTGCACGAAGCGATAGGTGCAAATTTTTGCGGCTGTCGGAATCTCCTCAGGCAAATCCAACCCGCGAAGCTCAACCTCGTTGCCTGTTCGCTCGCGATGTGAGGCCGCGAGGTCTTGCAGGATGCGAGGCAATGTCGCAGCCTCGACATGGGGCAAGACATGGCCGGTGCAAATGTCGCGAATTTCACGCATCGCCTCGTCGAGGCTGTTCTTGATGACACGAACCTCCCTATTTCTGCGTTCGGGAGGCGTCTCCGCCTTTGACAGGATGCCGCTGTCGATACGCAGCGCCGCGAAGGCTACGAGCTGCGCCGGGCCGTCATGCAGATCTGCGCCGAGTTTGCGCAGGTAACTTTCATTAAGTGCAGCCGTCGTCGCGGAGGCGCGCTGAATCCGGTCTTTAAGGGCGCTGTTCTGTTCGAGCAGATGGGAGAGCTTTTCTATCTGTTTTTGCAGCTCCAGCCGCTGCCGGCTAATGGTCTGGCTGCCGCGAACGACAATGGTGGAAAGACCGAAGAAAAACAGGATAGTCACCGCTGCCACAGCGCTCCAGCTCTGCATACGGACCCGATAAAGATCACTCTCCAGGTCATCGGCACGTTCATAGAATTCGGTAACGGCGACAACCTCCCCGGACCATGGCTGCAGAACCGGGCTATAGATTTCCAGAAGCGGCAAACCGCTTTCCCGTTCGGCTACACTTTCCACATCATCGATCTTGTCGAATTCGGCAATCAGTCGCCCGTTAAGCGCTGCCTGCAAATCCGCGTTCGGGGGAAATTGTCGACCGGTCTGGTCGCCATCGCTGGAATAGAGAATACGCCCGTCGCTGGCCCAAAGTCGGAAAGTCACGAGGCGCCGGCCAAGCGCTCCCTGGCTGAGCGTCTCGTCGAGAGCACGCCGGCTTGCTTCATCAAGCGGCTCTGCTTTCGCCATATCGGGAAGCAGCGGGGCAATGACGCTATCAACATAAAGGGCCGTGGAAGCGGCGGCGTTGCGTGTCACGGCTTCCTCGATAAGCCTGGTCACAAGAAGCCCGACAAGCAACATGGCGCCAATCGTAAAAATGCTTCCGACGCAGAGAAACTGCTGGGCCAGTGACTGTTTGCGCCACCAATGCACGAGCATTATCTGCGTACGACGACGGCGAGATCGGCTCTCCATATCTGTGCGTGACAGCAAGCACTCCTCCTCGCATTCCGGGGCAAGGCGTCAGTCGATCCTTGCGCGATCCGAAACCACGAGGAGGTGTGTTTGGTTCCTTCACGCGCCTGCCCGGGTAAGGCAAAATAGGCAGGCGCTTAAGCGATCAGTTCAAGACCTGAACAACCGTATAGGTGTTCGGATCGACGATCACCCGCTTCTGGTTGACCACAGCATAGGAATAGGTCGGATCTTCGGGAACCGGGGTAAGAACCACAGTTTTAGGCAGTGGACGACCGACCTCGACGACCTCCTCGACGACAACCGGATTGGCCGGAATAGGCTGCTGTTCCACATAGGTGACGACCTTGCGCGGCGGCGGATCAAGCGCGGCCCCTGCAATGGCGCCCACGGCGCCCCCCACGACCGCACCGACCGGACCGCCAACGACGGCGCCTGTGGCAGCACCACCGACAACACCGACGGCAGCGCCGTCACTGTTGTTGTCGTCTGCAAAGGCAGGTGCAGCGGTAAGGACTGCCGCGACTGCCGCTGAAAGAGCGATTTTGGTAAACATGGCTGTCTCCTTTTCCTTAGACGTCAGGGAAAGGCGATGCTCCACCCCTTGGTTCCGGGGTAGGACCTTTGCAGAATTCCATCGGACCAAAGTCCGTCGGCATCCTCTTCCAGATGTTCATCTTCTCATGGGAGCTGGCACCAGCTATGTGAGATCGTCAATCGCGTCGTTCGAGGTCGCCGCAAGCCTGCCCTTCGCCTTGCCGCCCGAAGTGACGTCGAGTGGATATCAGGGCGTGTTGCATCTCCTTGGGAAAGCCCATGGCCACAAGGTGGTCGAAGTCGGTATAGAACTCGGCGAGCTGCAGGACGACGCGGCTTCAACGCCTTCTCCAGCACGTATTCAGCGCAGGGACTTGAACGCGCGTTATCTATCGCCTCGATCCTTGGAAGTCGGCGGGCGGCGCGAGATGGAATAATCGCGCCGCCCGCGTTACGCCGCCGTCAGAGATCCTTGGCAAGGCGCAGCGCATCATAGATCGCCGCGTGCGTGTTGCGGGCGGCAACGGCGTCGCCAATGCGGAAGAGCTGGTAGACGCCATCGGGATTGCGCTCGACGGTCTGCGGTGCGCCATCCAAAAGCTCGTCATAAGACACCTCACCGAGGTTTTTCGACCCCGGCTTCAGCTCGAAGTAGAGTTCATCCAACGGAATGGTGCCGTGGTTGACGACGATCTGGTCGACGGTACGCTGCTTGGAAACGCCGCCATAATCGCTGCCGACATGGGCGATCAGCTGGTTGCCGCTCCTTTCCGCCGCCTCCAGCCGGTAGGTGACGGTGAAGGTCGTGTCGAGCTTTTGCAGCGAGCGCATATAGGGCACAAGGTTCATGGCCATGACCTCCGGCGCGAAGGAGCGGTCCGGCGTCATGATCTCGACCTTACCGCCCGCCTTGGCGATGAACTCGGCGGCCTGCAGGCCGGCATGATCGCCGGCGTCGTCATAGATGAGCACATTGGTGCCCGGCTTCACGTCGCCCGAGATGATATCCCAGGAGGAGACGACCAGTTCGTTGCCCTTGGTTAGCACGTCGGTATGCGGCAAGCCCCCCGTCGCGATGATCACGACATCGGGGTTTTCCGCCCTGATCGCATCTGCATCCGCCCAGGTGTTGAAGTGGAATGTGACGCCGAGCTTCTCGCATTGGCTCATGCGCCAGTCGACAATGCCGATCATTTCGCGGCGGCGCTCGCTCTGCGCCGTCAGGCGGATCTGGCCACCCGGATTATTCGCGGCCTCGAAGACGACGACGTCATGCCCGCGCTCTGCAGAGACGCGCGCCGCCTCCAGACCGGCGGGGCCGGCGCCGACGACAACGATCTTCCGGCGCACATCCGCCTTCGGGATGCTGTGCGGCATAGTCTCCTCACGGCCGGTTGCCGCGTTGTGGATGCAAAAGGCCAGGCCGCCCTGGTAGATGCGATCGAGACAGTAGTTCGCCCCGACACAGGGACGGATGTCATCCTCGCGCTTCTCGATGATCTTGCGCAGGATATGCGGGTCAGTCATGTGGGCGCGGGTCATGCCGATCATGTCGACCTTGCCGGACGCGATCGCATGACGCGCGGTGGCGACATCCTGGATCTTCGCCGCATGGAAGGTCGGGAACTTGGTCGCCGCCCGCACATCGCCGGCAAAATCCAGATGTGGCGCGCTCGCCATGCCCTGGATCGGGATGACGTCGGTCAGACCGGGATCCGTGTCGATATGACCGCGAATGACGTTGAGATAGTCGATCAGGCCGCTTTCCTTGAGACGGCGGGAGATTTCCAGGCCCTCGGCCTTTCCGGTCCCGCCGGGAAGACATTCATCGGCCGTGTAGCGCACGCCGAGGATGAAATCGTTTCCGACCCGCTCGCGCATCGCCTTGAACACGTCGAAACAGAAGCGCAGGCGATTGTCCAGCGAGCCGCCATAGGGACCGTCGAGCTCATTGGTCAGCGGCGAGGTGAATTGGTCGATGAGGTGGCCATAGGCCTCAAGTTCGACACCATCCATGCCGCCGGCCTTCATGCGCTCGGCCGCATCGGCAAAGTCCTTGATGATGCGCTCGATATCCCAGTCTTCCAGCTTCTTCGGGAAGGCACGGTGTGCCGCCTCGCGCTGATGCGAGGGCGCGACGACGGGCAGCCAGTCACCCTTGTCCCAGCGCGTGCGGCGGCCGAGATGGGTGAGCTGGATCATGATCGCCGCGCCCTCTTCGTGCACGGCGTCGGTCATCTCGCGGATCCACGGAACGATCTCGTCCTTGTAGGCGAGCAGGTTGTTGAAGACCGGCGGGCTGTCCTTGGAAACGGCGGCGGAGCCCGCCGTCATGGTGAGCGCCACCCCGCCTCGCGCGCGCTCCACAGTATAGGCCCTGTAGCGTCCCTTCGGCATGCCATCTTCCGGGTAAGCCGGCTCGTGTGAGGTAACGATGATGCGGTTGCGCAGCGTCAGATGTTTGAGCTGATAGGGCTGAAGGAGGGGATCGTTCGACATGCGTCAAGGCTCCGGATTTGACGGGTTTCAAGGCAACGCTAGGTGAGAATGTACACTTATGTCAACGATGAAAACACTATAGTCTTTAAAATTGACATATATGTACATTTACTTGCCAAGCTGGACCGTCTTTGTTAGGAGGCTGTATGGAACAGGCAATGATCGACAGCGGCTGGCGCGGCTCCCAGGAGGGATGGCTGGAGGCCGCCTATGAGGCCCTGCTCGAATCCGGTGTGGATTCGGTAAAGATCCTGCCGCTCGCCAAGCGGCTTAACCTCTCCCGCACCAGCTTCTACTGGTTCTTCAAGGACCGGGAGGAACTGCTGAACGCGCTGATTGCACGATGGCGGGAGAAGAATACCGGCAATATGGTGAAGCGGTCGGAGGCCTATGCGGAATCGCTGACCGAAGCCATGCTGAACGTCTTCGACTGCTGGCTCGACAAGAATCTGTTTGATTCACCCTTCGAATTCGCCGTTCGCAGCTGGGCGCTGCAATCGGAAGATATCCTCGAAGAGGTTCGGCGGGCCGACCAGACGCGGCTGGAAGCTCTCATCCGCATGTTCATGCGCTTCGGCTATGACGAAACGGCCGCAGACGTCCGCGCGCGGACGACCTACCTCGTCCAGATCGGCTACATCTCCATGCAGGCGCAGGAGGACATCGCGCTGCGCATGAAGCGTATTCCGGAATATATCGCGATCTATACCGGCCAGACGCCGCGCCGGAACGAACTCGACCGCTTCTTCGCCCGCCACGGTTACCGGCCCGACTGAGCCGGTACCGAAACGGCTGACCGCCTACCCCTTCGACGAATCCCGCCAGGCGCGCTCGAACGGCAGACGCCAGGCATGCGGCGCGATGAGCTGGTGGATCGACTTCGGACCCCAACTGCCCTGATCGTAGAGCCTGACCGGCGGCGGGTTGTCGAGCAGCGGCTGGGAAACCTCCCAGAGCCGCTCGATGCCCTCGGCGGTGGTAAACAACGTGTGGTCGCCGCGCATCGCGTCGAGGATCAGGCGCTCGTAGGCTTCCAGCACCTCGCCGATCAGGCCGGTTTCGCTCATGGCGAATTGCAGCGACAGCTTGTCGAGCCGGAAGCCCGGGCCGGGACGCTTGCCATAGAAGGAAAGGGAGACCTTGGAGGCATCGGCCAGATCGAAGGTCAGGTGGTCGGGGCCTTGCGCGCCCACGCCCGAGCCCGGTGGAAACATCGATTTCGGCGGCTCGCGGAAGGCGATGGAGATGATGCGTTGCCCCTCGGCCAGACGCTTGCCCGTGCGCAGGAAGAAGGGCACGCCAGCCCAGCGCCAATTGTCGATCGCGCATTTGAGCGCGATGAACGTATCGGTGTCACTCTCCGGATCGACCCCCGGCTCCTTGCGGTAACCGATATATTGGCCACGTACCACGTCGCGTGGCTCGATCGGCAGCATGGAGCGGAACACCTTGTTCTTCTCCTCCGAGATCGGCGCGGGCTCCAGTGCGGTTGGCGGCTCCATCGCCATGAAGGCCAGGATCTGGAAGAGATGGGTCACGACCATGTCGCGATAGGCGCCCGTCGTCTCGTAAAAGGCGGCGCGCGTCGAAAGGCCGAGCGTCTCCGGCACGTCGATCTGCACGTGGTCGATGAAATTGCGGTTCCAGATCGGCTCGAACAGGCCATTGCCGAAGCGGAAAGCCAGGATGTTCTGCGCCGGCTCTTTGCCAAGGAAATGGTCGATGCGGAAAATCTGCTTCTCGTCGAAGACCTCGTGGAGCTTTTTGTTCAGCTCCACGGCGCTGGCGAGGTCCGTGCCGAACGGCTTTTCCATGATGATGCGGCAGCGTTCCACCAGTTCCGCCTCGGCCAAAAGCTGAACGGCGGGAAGAGCGGCCTTCGGCGGCACGGACAGGTAGTGCACGCGCCGCGTTTCCGGGCCAAGCGCCTGCTCGGCTGTTTCGACAGCCTTCCGCAACGCGCCGGCGCCGGAATTCAGCGGCACATAATCGAGCGATGCGGCGAAAGCCTCCCATTCGGCCTGCGTGAACTTGCGGGTCAGGAAGTTGTCTAGCGCCTCACGGGCGATGGTCCGGAAGCCGTCGACATCGATATCGTCGAGCGAGACACCTACGATCCGGCAGCCGGGAATGAAGCCGGCATTGATGAGATGAAACAGCCCCGGAAGGAGCTTGCGACGGGATAGATCCCCCGTTGCGCCGAACAGCACGACAACCTGTGGAAAGCCGGGACCAACCCGTGTGGAATTCTTGCGCAAAGCACCCGTCCCAAAATCTTGAGTTACACCCTGCGGCGTGGTTCTGGTCGCACTTGGCCCACGCCGCCGCGAAGCCGTCTTCCTCTTATCTGAGGTCGCCACACCAGATCCTCACCCCAATTGCAGGTCGAGTAGAGACTGCTTTGCGAAGGGGATCAAGCGGCGAAAGGGCCACCCAGCCGAAAGCTAAAGAGCAGCCAGCGCGATCTACTTCGCGGACAAAGCATCGCGGATGGCCCTAACGCCGGCAAGCGCCGTTCGCGTGCGCACCGTGCTTACGAATTCCGGCCAGCTCGACAGGATCACCGCAGCAAAATCGGCCTCGGGATCGATATAGATCAGCTGGCCGAAAACGCCGCGCGCCATATAAGCACGACGCGCGGTATCCTCGATCCAGAACTGGTTGTGATAGGCGCCGGCCGGCAGCGTGTCGTGATAGACGCCGCCGAAGAGTGTCGGATCGGCGCCGAAACGCGTGCCAGTGATCCAATCGGCCGGCACGATGCGCCGGCCGTTGACCTCGCCGCCGCGAAGATGAAGCAGCGCGAAACGGGCATAGTCGCGCAGCGTCGCGTTGAAGCCGCCGTCGCCCAGCGCGTAGCCGGCGGAATCCACGGTGAAATACGCATCCTCCTCCGCCCCCATCGGCGCCCACAATTCGCGGCTGACAAGCTCAGCGAGCGGCGTGGCGGTCGCGCGTTGCAGCACGAAGGCCAGAACATCGGTCTCGATCGAACGATAGCGGAAAGACGCCCCGTGCGGGCATTCCAGCACCTTCAGAGAGAGGATCAGGTCCCAGACATGGCTTGGCCATTCCGGGTTCCAGCGATCCTTCCAGCCGCTGGCAACATCCAGTTGGGCCATGTGCGAATCGAGCGCGGTATAGGTCTCGTCGAACAGCACGCCACTGGTCATATCCAGCACATGCTGGACGGTCGCGCCGCGATAGGCCGTCGCCTCTAGTTCCGGCAGGTAATAGGTCAGCAAAGCAGCAGGATCGACCAGGCCGCGGCCGATCAGAATCCCCGCCAGCGTGCCGACGATCGATTTGGCGACGGATTGCGACAGGTGCTGGCTATGCGACGCCATGCCGTTCAGATAGCGCTCGGCAACGATGCTGCCGCGATGGAGCACCAACAGGCCGTCCGTATAGGCCATCTCCAAGAAACTGCCGATGGTCAGGTACTGACCATCCACCTCGAAGGGAATGGCGTCGACAGGCTGCAGATTGACCGGCAGCGGGCTCGCCGGCCCTGCTCCGCGCCAGACCTGCGTGGTCGGCATCATGTCGCGGACATACTGGAAGGTCCAGCGATTCCAGGGCGCGCGGTCCCATTCCTGCCGCGGAATGATGAGGTTTCCGGGGGCGGCGGGATCACGGAAGGGCGGTGTGCTGGTCATGATAGGCTCTCGCTTGCGGTTGACCGATCCTCGCTCAGTCATTGCGGCGAAGCTAGCTGCCGCCGAAGAAATCCCCGAAAAGGCTGCCCTGCCACCCGCCATAGCTGCGTTGCGTCCGAAGGGCGAGCAACGGCGCTGAGTTTTTCACAAGCCCGACGTGATCATCGCGCGGATCTTCGTCGCGTTTTCGAAATGATTGAGGCGATGCCTCTTGATCCACCATACCGCCGCTTCCGTCCGCCGATCCAGGTCTGTATTCCTGTTCGCAAAGGCGAGAACGACAGGCAGACGGCCTCGCCCTTCTTGGCGATCTTCATCGCACTGAAATGGCCTTGTCCTCAGCATTGATTTCGCGATTCAACAGTCGGCTACCAGCGCAGCCAGCGCCGGCCAAGCAGCGCGCCCACGGATGTGACGCCAGCAATGGCGATGGTATACCAGGTGGCTAGGAACAGCGGGCTGTCATCCGGGCAATGCCAGGCGTAGATTGCGGCGGCAATAGCGCCAGCGGCGAGGCCGGCAGCGGCGCCGGCGGCTGCGGGGTTCCGCGGCGCGCCCTTTTTCAGCGCCCAGAACAGACCGGCAAACGGCGCCAGCGACAGGACCGGCACGAAGAAGAGGCAGAACAGTGCGTTTTGCCCGACAAGGTTCGCCCGCCATGCATTGTCCGGCAGCACAGAGAGCTCGGTGACGACGGCTGTGGCCACCATGACGAGGGGCACGCCGAGCAAGAGCGCGGGAAACCGCGTCACCGCTCCCGGCCGTCCGATACGCATGGCGAGCCGGGCAGCGAGAACGGCAAGCATGAGCGTGACGACGATCTTGAAGAGCACACGCGTCGTCTCGAAAACGCTCACCATATTGTGCCGCAGGCCGACGGTGACGACAAGCAGCACGGTCGAGACGACGATGCCCGCGCCGAGCGCAAGCGTGAGTGCGCGGCCGTAGCGCATACCGACGGGCGCGTCATGCGTCATCAGGGTGATCAGGTCGTCCGTCTTCATCTCATTCGCTCCGATAGAGGGCGGCCAGCGATTTCAGCGCCCGGTGGAGGGCGACGCGCACCGCGACCTCCGTCATCTTCAGCCGTGCCGCCGTTTCGCGGATACCATGCCCCTCGATCGAGATCGACCGAACGATATCACGCTGCGGATCTCTCAGCCGTGCTAGCATCGTTTCCGTGTCGAGCCGGTCGGCTGCCTCATGCGTCTCGTCGCCCGCCTCGAGGAAATCGGCGACATCCTCGATCGGCACATTCACATGCCGGCCGCGGCGGCGCAGGCTGTCGACCAGTTTGTTGCGCACGATGGTCGTCAGCCACGGCCCGAGCGGCCGGGACGGATCCCAGGTGCCGCGCTTCAGATGGATGGCGAGCAGCACTTCCTGCACCACATCCTCCGCCTCGCTTGCCGGTGCGCCGAACTGATCGCACCGCCGACGCGCCATGCGGCGCAATTGCGGCGTCACGGCGACGAGGAAACGGTTATAGGCCTGCGCGTCGCCCTTGATGGCGAGGCGCAGCCAAGCTGCCCATTCCTCTTCGCGCGTCGATTGCTTCACCGTTGCCTACCCTACGCGGTGCAACACGATTTTGTTACCGTGCTTGCGGAAAGAAACCTGTAACACGCCCAAAAGGCTGATACGCAAGGCTTTTTTCTTACACCAAGGACCGCTTCGCAAGAGGCCCGCGGAAAATCCGCATCGGCCTTGTAACGAAGCGCGCCCCCTCTCCGTAGCCGTCCATGCACAGCCAATCGCGGCTGCCCCAAAACGGAGACAGAGAATGAAAACCACGATCGCCACCCTCGCCCTTGCCGGTTCGCTCGCATCCGCGCTTGCCGCCATCGCAACCCCCGCCACCGCCGATGACAGCAAGGAAAAGTGCTACGGCATCGCGATGAAGGGCCAGAACGACTGCGCCGCGGGCACCGGCACGACCTGCGCCGGCACGTCGAAGATCGATTATCAGCAGAACGTCTTCAAACTGGTTCCGAAGGGCACCTGCGTTTCGATGAAGACGCCCACCGGTCACGGCATGCTCGAGCCGGGCATGGCGCCGGCCTGATCGCCACGGCCCGCCACCCGACGGACGGCGCCAGCCGGCGCCGTCGCTTCCCTCCAGAAAGGTGCCCCATGTTTGCCTCCGCTCTTCCGCGCCGCGCCGGTGCCGGTTTCAAGCCCGAGCATTTCGCCGATATCCTGGCCGAGCCGCAGCCTGTCGGCTTCTTTGAGTTCCATGCGGAAAACTACATGGGTGCCGGCGGCCCGCCGCATGCCCAGCTCGGCCGGCTGCGCGAGGACTATGCGCTCTCCGTCCACGGCGTCGGGCTGTCGATCGGCTCTATGCAGCCGCTCGACCGTGATCACCTCGCACGGCTGCGGGTCTTGTGCGACCGTTACCAGCCGGAGAGTTTTTCCGAACATCTTGCATGGTCGACCCATGACAGCGTGTTTCTGAACGACCTCCTGCCGCTGCCCTATACCGAGGCGACCCTCGCCCGCGTGGTCGAGCATGTCGATCAGGTTCAGACGGTTCTGGGCCGCCAGATGCTGCTTGAAAATCCCGCCACCTATCTGCTCTTCGCGGAAAGCACGATCGAGGAGACCGTCTTCCTTGCCGAGATCGTGCAACGCACCGGCTGCGGCCTGCTGCTTGACGTCAACAATGTCTTCGTCGCCGCAACGAACCACAATCTCGATCCCCATGACTACATCGCCCGCTTCCCGCTGGCGGCCGTGCGCGAAATCCATCTGAGCGGCCATTCGGAGAGCGTCGACGACGTCGGAGCGCCGCTGCTGATCGACAGCCACGATACGCCGGTGAAGGACCCCGTCTGGGCGCTCTATCAAACCGTCCTCGACCGGATCGGCCCGGTCGCGAGTCTTATCGAATGGGACAACGACGTGCCCGCCTGGCCGGTGCTGCGTGCCGAGGCCATCTCGGCGCAAAAGTTGCTCGATGCGGCCACGCGCAGAAGGGCAGCCTGAGCCATGTCCGCCACCTTCCAGAGCGCCTTCGCCTCAGGCCTTTTCGGCACGACACCCGCACCCGTCGGGCTGGCGGCCTGGAACACAGCCACGCCCGAACGGCGTTACGGCGTCTATCGCAACAATGTCACAGCAAGCCTGACTACGGCGCTCGCTTCGCGCTTTCCTGCAGCGGAAAACATCGTCGGACCGGATTTCTTCCGAGCCATGGCGCGAGCCTTCGTCGCGGCCCATCCGCCACGCTCTCCGGTCCTACTCGCCTATGGCGACGAGTTCCCGGATTTCGTCGCCGCCTTTGCGCCCGCGCGGGATCTCGTCTATCTGCCGGACGTCATGCGGCTCGAAATCGCCCGCGGGCAGGCCTATCACGCGGCCGATATTCCGCCGCTTGATCCAACGGTGCTCGCCGCGATCGATCCCGCCCGGCTCGGCGCGCTTGTTTTCACGCCGCACCCCACTTTGTCGATCCTCTCCTCGCCTTATCCGATGGTGACGATCTGGGCGATGAATGCCGGTGAACGGCCGCTTGTCCCAATCGATGACTGGCGAGACGAACACGCCCTTGTCGCCCGCCCGCACCTGGCCGTCGAGGTGACCCCCCTATCTCCCGGCGGCGCGGTGTTTTTTCGCCGGCTCACCACCGGCGCGACGCTCGCCACCGCGGCGGAAAGCGCGATGAGTGAACATTCCGGTTTCGATCTTTCAGACAATCTCGCGGTGCTACTCCGCTCAGGAGCCTTCACCGCCATCAACCAGGATGACTCCGATGAAAACCCAAACCATGCCTGATCTCGCCCAGCCCCTACCGTACCGGCTTTTCGATCAGGGCCTGAAAGCCCTGAACACCATTCCGAACGATCTCATAGCGCTCATCGCCAGGCTCTCCATCGCTGCCGTCTTCTGGCAGTCCGGACAGACGAAGGTCGAGGGCTGGAGGCTCTCCGACAACGCACTCTATCTCTTCGAGAACGAATACAAGCTACCGCTCGTCGATCCCTGGCTCGCGGCCCATCTCGCCGCCTTCGCCGAGCACGTCTTCCCGATTCTGCTGGTCATCGGCATTGCCAGCCGGCTGTCCGCGCTGGCGCTTTTGGGAATGACGCTGGTCATCGAGATCTTCGTCTATCCCGCCGCCTGGCCGACCCACGGCACCTGGGCCGCCTGCCTGCTATTCATCGCGACGCGCGGGCCGGGACTGTTTTCGCTGGATGCTCTCGTGGCGCGGCGGATGGGGCGTCCGGCGACCGCTTCTAGTCGTGTAAGCGCCGCATAAGGCGAAAAGACCACTCCGGCAAGGGAGGCGCCGGAGTGGCTTTGCTCAGAACAGCGCCACAACCTTGTCCGCGATGGCATGTCCGAGTTTGATGTTGGTATCGGCGGAGAAATGGATACCGTCCACGCCGTCGGTTTCAACGTGATCACCGGCGGCCAGGAATTCGACCTTGGTGAAATCGGCAAGCGCCTTGTAGAGGCCGGCGAGCTGCTTCGACTTCTCGTAACCGCCGCCGAACATGCCTTCGAACCACGGATCAGGCATCGGTGCGAGCGGCGGCGGGGCGACAACCAGCACCTTCGGCGCGGGATAGGGCGTGCCGACGCCGCCAGCCGAGGTCAACACCTGTCCGACCAGCTTGCCCATGCCATTGGCGATCTCATAGGGCGTGCGGTGGAAATAGGATTTCGTGTCGTTGGTGCCGAGCATGATGATGACGAGATCGAGCGGCAGGTGGCTGGCGAGTGCGGACGGCAGGTAGGCGCTGCCGTTCAGCCGCGGATCGTTCGGATCGTCGAGACTGGTGGTGCGGGCACTGAGCCCCTCTTCGATGATGTGGTAGCCGTCCCCCAGTTTCGCGGCCATGGCGCCGGTCCAGCGCTGCTCGTAGGGATAGCGCAGTGTGGGGGCGGATTCCTTCACGGGGATCCAGCCCCAGGTCAAAGAATCTCCAAAGCACAGGATTGAGCGCTTTTCGGCCATTTGGTCCTCCTTGAATGGCTGTTGATGTCACTTGCCGGCGCGAAGGCCGTAGAAGATGGCCGCAAACAGGATGATCAGGCCCTGGGCGACGAGTTTTCCCGCATCGCCCACGCCGAACATCGTCATCACGACGAAGAGAAAGGCGAAGCAGAGCACGCCGAAGAACGGACCCCAGACGCCGCCCTCGCCCCGCCCGAAGACCACACCGCCGAGAATGGTCGCGGCGACCGACAGGATCGGCAGGTCAAGCCCGACGCGCACGCTGCCAACGGCGATGGATGCCGTCTGGACGAGGGCGGCGATGGCGGTCATAATCCCGGCGAGCGTGTGGGCGAGGATGACCGTGCGCTCCACCGGCACGCCGGAAAAATGCGCGGCCGGCATGCTTTCCCCGACGGCGGCAACGAAGCGGCCGAAGACGGTCTGCGACAGAAGCAGCGCCATCAGCGCGGTGAGCGCAATCCAGAACAGGACCGGGCTCGGCAGACCGATGAAGCGCGTGTTGAACAGCTCGGCGAAGATCTTCGGCACGTCGCCCGGCGGCTTGCCGCTCGAGAGATACTGCACGAAGCCGACGAGCACGATGGACAGCGCCAGCGTGACGATGACGGCGGAAACCCGGCGCTTGGCGACCATCACGCCGTTGAACAGGCCGACGGCAAGGCCGATCGCCAGCGCCAGCACGATATAGAAGCCGAGCGAGGCGCCCGGGAAGATGCCGGACGAGATGCAATAATTGATCAGCAGGATGACGCCGCCGCCGGAGAGGTCGATCGACTTCACCCGCATCACCAGCAGCTGGCCGAGCACGAGAATGCCGAGCGGCACGACCTGGCGGACGAAGACGCCGAGCACATTGGCATTGAGCATCTGCGGGCGGGCGGCGAAGAGGATCACCAGCAGCGCGACGAGCAGATAGTAGGACGGCGGGATCTTGGAGACGCGCCGGAAGAGGGTCGAATTGACGAGAGCCGACATGATCAGAGTCCGATCTTCTTGCGCGACTGGAGCGCCACGACGGCCATGAGCAGCACGCCCTTGATCGCCGTCTGTACGAAAGGCGTGATGTTGAGCAGGTTCATGCCGTTGGAGAGCAAGGCGAGAACCGCAACACCGATGACCGTGCCATGCAGGCTGCCGACGCCACCGGAAAGCTGCGTGCCGCCGATCGCGACCGCCGTGATCGCATCGAGTTCCATCAGCAGGCCGACATTCGGATCGCCGGAGACGATGCGGCCGGCAAGGAACACGCCGGCAAGGGCGGCGAACAATGAGCAGATCACATAGGCGAGCAGAATGTTGCGATTGGCGGGAATGCCGAAATTGCGCGCGGCATCGTTCGAGCCAGAGGCAACGCCGCCGCCGATGGCAGAGAGATGCAGGCCGTAACGCGAGCCGTACAGCAGCTTCCAGGCGACGAGGAGCGTGACGATCCCCCAGAAGACCGGCAGCGGCAGGCCGAAGAGCGAGCCCTCGACCAGCCAGCGCACGCTGTCCGGTACGCTCCCGCCGGAGACCGGGCGCAGCACGCGGGTGATGCCGAGCACGACATATTGCATGGAGAGCGTTGCGACGATCGGATGCACGTTGAGCCGCGTGACACAGTAGCCATTGGTGGCGCCGATCAGGCCGGCGAGCAGAAAGACGCCGGGTATCGTGACAGTGACCGGCAGGTCGAGCGCGAGGACCGCTGTGGTGAAGCTGACGACGGAGCCGATGGACAGGTCCAGCCCGCCGACGAGCACGACGAACATCTGTCCGACGGCTGTAATGAGCAAGGGCATGCCCTGCGCGACGAGATTGGCGAGATTGCTCCACTGGCCGAACTGGCTGGTCGTGGCGGCAAGCCACAGCGCCATGGCGAGCGCGATGAGGAAGGGCAGAAACCACAGGCCCTGCCGGCTGCCGCGGCCGGTGAGCAATTTTCCGAAGGTGGAAGAAGAGGATATCATCAGGTTTTCCGTCCGTCATGCGCTCAGCGCCGCATCGAGAATACCGTGCTCGGTTGCTTCCTGAGCGCGCATTTCCGATACGATCGTGTTGCCGTGGATCACGTAGAGGCGGTCGCAGAGGCCGATCAGCTCGAGCGTCTCGCGCGAGAGAACGAGCACCGCACCGCCCGCTTTCGCGAAATCCCGCAGGATCCGGTAGATTTCCGCCTTGGCGCCGACGTCGACGCCGCGCGTCGGCTCCTCGATGAGCAGCAGGTCGGCATCGGTGGCGAGATAGCGCCCAAGCAGCACCTTCTGCTGGTTGCCGCCGGAGAGCGCGCCGACCGTGGCGGATTGTCCCGACGCCTTGATGTTCAGCCGGCGCATCGTTTCCGCAATCACGGCACTGTAACGCTTTGCCGCCTTCAGGGCCGGGCGGGCGGCATGCAAGGCAGCGACGATGTTCTGGCCGACGGAGTGATCGAGGAACAGGCCCTCGTCCTTGCGGTCTTCCGGCACGAAGGCACCGCCGAGCGCCTGCCAGCGCCGCACGCCGCTTTCCTCCGGCACGGGAAGCCGGATGGTGTTTCCACGGCGCGACACGGTGCCTTCGGCCGGCGAAAACTGCCCGACCAGCGCGCGCAGCGCCTTCTGCTGCCCTTGTCCTTCGAGCCCGGCAAAGCCGACGATCTCGCCCTTCTTCACCGTGAAGGAGAAGGGTTTTGAATCCGCGTGAAGCCTGAGACCGGATACGGCGAGTGCGGCCGCGCCCTCTCCCTCGCCACGCTCTGGAAAAAGAGCCTCCAGCTCGCGCCCGACCATCATCGCGATCAGCGAGGCCGGCGTCATTTCGGTGAGCGGTCGCGTCCCGACCAATTGGCCGTCCTTCAGCACCGTCACCACATCGCAGATGGCAAAAATCTCATCCATGCGGTGGGAGATATAGACAATGGCTTTGCCGGCTTCGCGCAATGCCCGGATATGCCGGTTGAGCACATCGACATCAGCCGCATTGAGCGCTGCGGTCGGCTCATCGAGAATGAAGACGTCAGCATCCGCGTCGATGCCATGGGCAATCTCGACGAATTGCCGCTCGGCGATTGAAAGGTCCGAGACCAGCGTGTCGGGATCAAGCGTGAGGCCAAGACGCGCGAGCGCACCCTTCGTCTCCTCGCGCATGCGCCGCCGGCCGATACCGCCAAACCGCCCCAGGGGTTCGCGGCCGAGAAACATGTTTTCCGCAATCGTCATGTTCGGAAGCAGCGAAAGCTCCTGGAAGACGGTGGATATGCCGGCCTCCAGAGCCGCGCGCGGATTGGCGAAGCTGACGGTACGGCCCGCGCGGCGGATCTCGCCGCTATCCGGCTGGTGCACGCCAGCGAGGATCTTCATCAGCGTCGATTTGCCGGCACCGTTTTCGCCCATCAGGGCGTGCACGGTGCCCGGCGTCAGCGCCAGCGAGACATCGCGAAGCGCGACGCTGCCGCCGAATGCCTTCGATATCCCGGCCATTTCAATAGGATGCGACATGGATTTCCTCTGTCCGGATGACGGGAGGCAGGCGAGCGCCCGCCTCCCGGCGTGGTCCGCCTTACTGCTTGGCGTAGAACTCTTTGAGCTGTTCCTCAGAGAGTTCCGACGGCCACCAGACGTTGGCCGACAGGTCGTCGCGGTAGTATTTCTTGACCTTGTCGAGATCCCAGCCCGGCGGGTTGTAGTCGTAGTGCTTGTGCAGAGCCTTGCCCTCGAGAAGAGCGACGGCTGCGCGGATGCCGGCAGCGCCCTGGGCGGGGCTGTATTCCGACGAGATCGACTTGAAGCCATCAGCTATCCACTGGCCGAAGAAGCCGTTGTTGCCCTCGCCCGAAATCGGCGGGATCGGCGCGCCGAACTGCTTGAAGACATCGACGCAGGCGCGCGTCATGTCCGCGCCCGACGACCAGATGCCATCGACATTGGGATCGTTCAGGTAAAGCGTCTCGCAGACCTTCTTGGCCTTGTCATACTGCCAGTCGCCATGTTCCTCGGCGGCGATCTTGATCTCTGTGCCTTCGAGCGACTGCTTCAGGCCGTTGTAGCGGTTGGTGTCCTCCGGATGGCCGGCCAGGCCGCGCAGCACCCAGATATTGCCCTTGCCGCCGAGTTCCTTGACGAGGAAGTCGCCCATGACCTTGCCAAAATGCTCGGCACCGCCCTGGATCTCCGTCGTATAGGCCTCGGATTCGATGCGGCCGGTGTGCAGCACGACCGGGATGCCCGCGGCGATAGCCTTTTCGATGCTGGCATTGGCAGAGGTCGAGGTGACCGGCTGGACGATGATCGCATCCACCTTCTGGGCGATCAGGTCCTCGATATCGGCGACCTGCTTCTTCTGGTCGAAGCCGGCATCGAGCAGCACGAACTTCGTGATGCGCTTGTCGCGGTCGGCGGCCGCCTGCGCCTCATGCGCCACCTGCACGGTCCAGGTGTTGGCATTGACGCCGAAGCTGCTCATACCAATGACCCAGGGCGCATCCTTCTTGTATTTGCCCTCTTCGACCGTCGGGTTGTTCTCCGCACGGGTCGTGACGCCTTCGAGCAGCGGCGCCTCCTGCGCAAAGCTGTTCGTGGCAAAGACCACGCCGGCCAAAAGAACCGACAGGCCGATTTTCCTGATGATGCTGCTCATACTTCTCCTCCAAAGCAGGCGTCCAACGAGGGGGAAGGTCCGTCGAAGGCATGCGGCGTCGTCAGCCCGCGACGCATGTCCGGTGCTCGTGCACAGCCTTTGAAACGACCTGAAACTTTCCTCCGAGCATCACAAAAGCACTGGCGCTTTCGCCTGTCAATAGTTATTCAGACTGAATGAATAATAGGTCATCCTTGCAAATCGCCCCTCTGGATGCGAAGTCTGAACCCGAAAAGCGGGCATGCGGCCCGGTGGAGGAGACAGTGACGCGGACCGTTCTTTGTTTCGGGGATTCCAACACGCACGGCCAGATTCCAGGCCGCGGGCCGCTTGAACGCTATGCCCGCGGGCAGCGCTGGGGCGGTGTGCTGGAAAGCCTGCTCGGCCCCGGCTGGCAGGTGATCGAGGAAGGCCTGAGCGGCCGCACGACCGTGCATGACGACCCGATCGAGGGCGCGCTGAAAAATGGCCGCACCTATCTGCGCCCCTGCCTGCAAAGCCACACGCCACTCGACCTCATCATCATCATGCTCGGCACCAACGACCTGAAGCGGCGCTTCAACATGCCACCATCGGAGGTCGCCATGGGCATCGGCTGCCTCGTGCACGATATCCGCGAACTCTCGCCCGGCCCCGCCGGCCACGACCCGGAAATCATGATCGTCGCCCCGCCGCCGATGCTCGATGACCTGCGCGAATGGGAATCTATCTTCTCCGGCGCGCAGGAGAAATCCCGCAAGCTGGCGCTCGAATTCGAGATCATGGCGGATTCGCTGGAGGCGCATTTCTTCGATGCGGGCATGGTCTGCCAATGCTCGCCGGCCGACGGTTTCCATATCGACGAGGAAGCGCATCGCCAGCTCGGCGACGCGCTGGCACAGGAAGTTCTGGCTATCGGGTGGGCCGATGCGTAAGCCCTGCTCCCTGAACATCGCCCTTTCTCGGAAGGAGCGCCCCCTTGCCTGACATGCGTTTCGCGCCGCCCAACCCGCTTCGCATCGCCGATCGCGCGAGCGGTCTGAATTCGCTAAGCGTGCGCAGCCACAACGAGCGTCTGGTCCTCTCGCTGCTCCTGCAGAACGAGGCGACGACCCGGCTCGAAATCGGTGAGAAGACAGGCCTTTCCGCGCAGACGATTTCCGTCATCGTGCGCTCGCTCGAGCAGGAAGGGCTCGTCGTGCGTGGCGAGGCGCAGAAGGGCCGTGTCGGCCCTCCCACCACGCCGCTGATGCTGAATTCCGAGGGTGCCTATTCGGTCGGCGTCAGCGTCGGTTATCGCAACACCCATATCGTCGTCGTCGATTTCATCGGCAACGTGCAGCATCAGCGCGTGATGCCGCACAAGACCGCCGACACGTTCGATGTGCCGGAGGCGCTGGCACTCGAAATCCACCAGGCCATCGCCGGTCTTTCAGAAAGCCGGCAGGGCCGTATTGCCGGCGTCGGCCTTGCACTGCCCACTCCACCGATCCGCTCAGGCCCGGATCATGACGTGTTGCACCGCTACCTGGAGACCGAGCTGGGCCTCCCCGTTTTCGTGCAGAACGACATCACGGCGGCGGCCGGCGGCGAAAGCCTGTTCGGCGCGGCGAGGCAATTGCAGGATTTCCTGTTCTTCTATCTTGGCGCCCGCCTGCATGGCCGTCTCGTACTCAACCATCAGATCTACAACGGCAATTCGCCGCTGAGCTACGATGTCGGCGTGCTGGCGCTGGAACGCGCCCTGCCGGCCGGCGACCCGATTTCGGCGAAGCTCTGGGAACAACATCCCTCCTGGCCGCCGATGGGGTCGGCCTTCACCGATTGGCAGCAGGCCTGCGCGGAGAGCCTCATCAAATCGACGCAGGCGCTGCTGCAATTCATCGAGCTGAAAACCGTCCTACTATCGTCCTTCGTTCCGCCCGAGATATGTACCACGCTGTGCAAGCTCGTCCGGCAGGAGATTCCGTCCATCGATGCCGTCATCGGTCGGACATTCGCGGCCCCAAAGGCCGTCGGTGCCGCCAGCCTGCCGTTCAGCTCCCGCTTCATGGTGCATTAAAGGCCCGGCCGCGTCAGAAAGAAACCAACGGGACTGTGCGAAGTTTGGGTTGACCCGGTTTGGCGGCGGCGCGACACTGCCCGTAACGAGGCAGGAGGAAAGACGATGGATCAGCCAGAGCGGTGGCGTCATATGGCAAGTGCGCCGAGGGACGGCAGCCGGATCCTCGTCACGGTCCGCTCGTCGGAACAGGGGGCAGCCGAAGTCGATGTCGCCTATTGGTCGCATGGCGACCGGTTCGGCGCGGAAGGCTGGCGCGCCTCGGATTCCGCCCCCGGCTGCATCATCGAATATGCCGAACCCGAACTGAAATGTTGGATGCCAATGCCTTCGGCCAACATCAGCCGCGCTTCAGCGCCCTCTCCCTGGCAAGGCGAGGATGCCCAGCAGCTCGACGGGTCCGGAATCTAGAGCGTTCCGGAAAAGTGTGCAGCGGGTTCGCGGCCAAAATTGTCTGAATCTCCACTAGCCCTAGCGGATTCTGATCTCACCGCTCCAGCAATGCATGGCCAACGCCCGTCTTGGATGCGCAAATCGTGTGCACAACCACGTGTTCCATATACAATCAAGGAACTGGTATGGTCCCGCTGCGGCTCTCCAGCCGATAGCGCTGGCCGGGATAGATGATCCGGGCGGTCGAGACGATGCTGCGATCCGACCAGGTCCGGCGGCGGATCATCAGGCAAGGTTCGGTTTTCAGGATCATCAGCAGCTTGCATTCCCAGGGCTGCGGCACCGTCGCCTCGACGACATGCTCCGAACCACTGAGCGGTGCGATAGCCGAGAGATAGGCATTGGGCGTGATGACGGAAAAATCCTGACTGAGATAATCGGGCGCAACACCGGGATGGACGTAGCGATCCTCGATCTGCACCGGCACTCCCTCCTCGCTGTGGACGATCAGCGAGTGGAAGACCGGCGCACCGATCTCCAGCCCCAGGGCATCAGCAACATCCGGCGGCGCCGAGGCTTTTGCCAGCGCAACCACCTTGGCTTCGTGGATATGGCCGCGTTCCGCGATCTCTTCGGCGATGTTGCGCACCTCGAACAGAGCCGAGACGCCCTTGCGCTCGGCGACGAAGGAGCCGACGCCCTGGATGCGGACGAGTTCGCCTTCATTCGCCAGTTCGCGCAGCGCCCGGTTGGCCGTCATCTTGCTGACGCCGAGTTCGGCCACCAGTTCGTTTTCCGAGGGCACGCGGTGTTTCGGTGGCCATTCGCCGCTTTGTATGCGGTCGAGGATGATCTGCTTGACGCCGGCATAAAGGGGCGTCGCGTCATTCTCCGCCAGCTCCCTGCGCATTTCGCCGCCACGCTTCATCGCTGCATCCCCCGATCTCCCGGTCAATTTCCAAAAATCTAAACTTCCATCTTGCATAACACAAATTTTTTCTTATGGTACCATATACAACCTCCAAAGCTTAAGCGATGGCGGCAAGCCGGCGCAGATCGGTATGCAATGACGATCAACGAACCTCAGAGGAGTCTTCACATGGAACTGCGGAAAGTTATTCTTGCGGGCGCGGCTGCTTTGGCCACGCTCTCTGCCCCGGCCCTCGCCAAGGACTGGAAGACGGCGACGATCACGCTCGAAGGCGCCTATGCGCCCTGGAACCTCACCAATGCCGACGGCACGCTCGGCGGTTTCGAGCCGGAACTCGCCAAGGTGCTGTGCGAGCGCGCCAAGATCGAATGCACGCTGGTCGCCTCCGACTGGGACGGCATGATCCCGGCGCTGAACGCCGGCAAGTTCGATGTGATCATGGACGCGCTGTCGATCACCGAAGAGCGCAAGCAGATCATCGATTTCACCATTCCCTATGCCGCAACCCCGGCAGCCTTCGCGACGGCGGCCGATAGCCCGCTGGCCAAGGCGGCGGGAACCGGCGCCATCATCAAGATGACGGCCGGCCAGACCGGCGTGAAAGAAATCGACGCGCTGAAGGAAGCCTTCGCCGGCAAGACGATCGGCATCCAGGCCGCGACCGTCTATGCGAAGTTCATCTACGACAATTTCGGCGCGACCTCCGAAATCCGTGAGTACAAGACGGGCGCCGAGCGCGATCTCGACCTCCAGAACGGCCGCATCGACCTCGGCTTCGACGACGCCGTCTATTTCGGCAACGCGTTTGCCGCCGCCAACGGCGCGCTGGCCTTCACGGGTCCGGAAATCGTCGGCCCGATCTGGGGCGAAGGCGAAGGCCTCGGCATCCGCAAGGCGGATACGGATCTGCGCGACAAGTTCAACGAGGCCATCAAGTCGGCTTTGGCGGACGGGACCGTGAAGGAACTGTCGATGAAGTGGTTCAAGGTCGACGTCAGCCCGGCGGAGTAAGCCGCAGCATACGTCGTCGCGATTGCGGCCTCCGGCAACGACGCCGGAGGTCCGTATCGCATTTGTCTTGATGCCGCATTCGACGGGAAACGGACATGGCAACCTTGGAACTGCTGGGCTTCGGCCAGAATGGGTGGGGCGCGCTGCTTTTGGTCGCCACGCTGATGACACTGGCGGTGACGGCGACCGCGCTTTTGATCGGGGCCGTGCTCGGCACCGTGGTGGCGACCGCCAAACTGTCGGGCAATATGCTTTTGGTCGGCCTCGGCAATGTCTATACGACCGTGTTTCGCGGCGTGCCGGAACTGCTGATCATCTATCTCATCTATTTCGGCGGCTCCTCGGCGGTCACCGCGGTCGGCCAGTGGCTCGGCTACGAAGGCTTTCTCGGCCTGCCATCGTTTGCGGCCGGCGCGCTTGCGGTCGGCATCATTTCCGGTTCCTACCAGGCGGAAGTCTATCGCGGCGCCTATCTCGCCATCGCCAAGGGCGAACTCGAGGCGGCCTCGGCGATCGGCATGAACCGTATGCTGCGCCTGCGCCGTGTCGTCATGCCCCAGGTGCTGCGCTACGCCATTCCTGGCCTCGGCAATGTCTGGCAGCTCACGCTGAAGGATTCGGCGCTGATCTCGGTCACCGGCCTTGCCGAATTGATGCGCACCAGCCAGGTGGCGGCCGGCTCGACCCGGCAATATTTCCTGTTCTACATCGTCGGCGGTGTTCTCTATCTGCTGCTCACCAGTTTTTCCGACCGGCTGTTCAACCGCGCCGAGCGGCGCGCGAACCGCAGCATGCCGGCCGCAGCCATGGGGCAGGCCTGATGGATATCGCCTTCCTTTCCTCCGCAATGGTCACGCTCCTCAAGGCCGTGCCCATGACGCTTCTCCTGTTCTCGCTCTCGGTGTTCTTCGGCGGCCTTCTGGCGCTGGTGATCGTCACGATGCGGGTTTCCGGCAACCGGCTCCTCTCTGGTTTCGCCAAGGGCTACATCTTCGTCTTCCGCGGCTCGCCGCTCTTGATCCAGATGTTCCTCGTCTTCTACGGCCTCGGCCAGTTCGGCGTCATCCGCTATTCGTTCCTGTGGCCGTTCCTACGCGAACCGGTGGTCTGTGCCGTGCTGTCGCTGGCGCTCTGCACGGCCGGCTATTCGGCGGAAATCTTCCGAAGCGGCATCCGTGCCGTCTCGCCAAAGGAGATCGAGGCAGCCCGCGCCATCGGCATGTCCGGTTTCCTGCTGGTGCGCCGCATCATCGCGCCCATCGCCTTCCGCCATGCGCTTCCGGCCTATTCGACGGAAATCGTGCTGATGATGAAGTCGACCGCGCTCGCCAGCCTTGTCACCGTCTGGGAAGTCACCGGTGTCGCCCAGCGGCTGATCTCGCAGACCTACCGCACGATGGAGGTTTTCCTCTGTGCGGCCCTCATCTATCTCGTGCTGAATTTCCTGATCCTGCAGGGCATGGCGCTGCTTGAATATTCACTCTCCAAACATCGCCGCGCGGCCCCGCCGTCGGCCGTCAAAGCCTGAGGGAGATCCCGATGCCTGGTGTGACTCGCCTTTCCGTCCGCAATATCCGCAAGAGCTTTGGCGATCATGAGGTGCTGAAGGGCATTTCGCTCGACGCCGAAGACGGTGACGTCATCTCGCTGCTCGGCGCTTCCGGCTCCGGCAAGTCGACCTTCCTGCGCTGCATCAACCTGCTGGAGACCGCCAGCGACGGGGAAATCTTCGTCGATGGCGAGCAGATCCGCATGGTGAAGAAGAACGGCCAGAACCGGCCGGAGAGCCAGAAGCAGGTGGATCACATCCGCTCCGAGCTCGGCATGGTTTTCCAGAGCTTCAATCTCTGGTCCCATATGACGATCCTGCAGAACGTCATCGAAGGCCCCGTCCATGTGCTGAAGCGGCCGAAGGCGGAATGCATCGCCGAGGCGGAAGCGCTGCTCGAAAAAGTCGGCATCGCCGACAAGCGACATGCCTATCCCGCCCATCTCTCCGGCGGTCAGCAGCAGCGCGCGGCGATTGCCCGCGCGCTCGCCATGAAACCGAAGGTCATGCTGTTCGACGAACCGACCTCGGCGCTTGATCCGGAGCTGGTCGGCGAAGTACTGCGCGTCATGCGCGCGCTGGCCGAAGATGGCATGACGATGCTGGTCGTCACGCATGAAATGAGCTTTGCGCGCAATGTTTCCAACCGCGTCGTCTTCATGCGCCAGGGCGTGGTGGACAGCAGCGGCGCGCCGGACGACATGTTCGGCAGCGGCGCATCGCCCGCCTTCCGCCAGTTCATCGGCCATTTCGGCGGTGAGCAATGAGCGTCGTTCTCGACGGCAGACTGTCCTGGCGGGATGTCGCCCGTATTGGTGATGGGGAGACGCTTGTCCTCTCCGAACAGGCTATGTCCCGCGTCGCCCATGCGCGCAGGATCGTCGAGGCGATCGTGGCGGCCGGCATGCGCGCCTATGGCGTCAATACCGGCGTTGGTGCGCTTTCCGATACGGTTGTCGATGTCGCCTCGCAGAGCCGGCTATCGCGCAACATCGTGCTCAGCCATGCCTGCGGCGTCGGCCCGCTTCTGCCGCCGCGTTCGGTGCGATCGATCATCGCCGCCCAGATCGCCAATTTCAGCCACGGCCATTCGGGCGTGCGTCCTGTCGTCGTCAGCCATCTCACCGCCTTTCTGGCACAGGATTGCATTCCCGAGATGCCCTCCAAGGGCTCGGCGGGATACCTCACGCACAATGCGCATACCGCGCTGGTCCTGATCGGCGAGGGCCACGCCGTGGTGCGTGGCAAGCGGATGACCGGGCGTGAGGCGCTTGCCGCGATCGGCCTTGCGCCGCTGGTGCTCGAGGCCAAGGAGGGCCTGAGCCTCGTCAATGGCACGGCCTGCGCGACGGGTCTTTCCGCACTTGCGCTTGCGCGTGCCGAACACCTGCTCGCATGGGCCGATGCGATCGCCGCGCTGACGCTGGAGGCGGTCGGCTGCCAGATGGCGGCGTTCGACGAGGCCGTTCTCGCGCTTCGCCCCTCCGCCGGCATCGCCAGAGTCGGCGCGACGCTGCGCAAACGGCTTGCCGGCAGCGGCCTGATCGCCGCGGCCATCGGCAAGCGCACACAGGATGCGCTCAGCCTGCGCGCGGTTCCCCATGCGCATGGCGCAGCCTGGGATGTGTTCGAGCAGAGCGGCGCGGTCGTCGATCGCGAGCTGGCTTCCGTTACGGACAATCCCGCCGTCTCCGGCACGCCGGACCAGCCGGTCGTGTCGTCCCAGGCTCATGCCGTGGCGCCCGCGCTGGGACAAGCGGCCGATAGTCTCGCGACCGCCATTGCTCAGATCGCGGCGATGAGCGAGCGGCGCATGGACCGTTTGGTCAATCCGCTGGTCAGCGGCCTGCCGCCCTTCTTGGCGAGCGATGCCGGCAGCCATTCCGGCTTCATGATTGCGCAATATACCGCAACGGCGCTCAGCAATGAAAACCGCCGCCTTGCCGCGCCCGCTGCCATGGACGGCGGCATCACCTCCGGCCTGCAGGAGGACTTCCTCGCGCATCCGACAGCGGCGGCCAACAAGCTGCTCGCCATCCTCGACAATGCCGAACATATCCTCGCCATCGAACTGATGGCCGCGGTCCAGGCGCATGACTTCCTGACCGGCACTGCCGAACGCGCTCCCGGCACGACGGCATTGCATGCCATGGTCCGTGCAAGGGTGGCGCACTACGAGGACGACCGGCCGCTCGGCGCCGATATCGAGACGCTGAAAGCCCTGATCGCAGACGAAAAGCCGGCAGCCTAACCGGGAGGGACCATGCCAGCAGAATTCGACCTCGCCGTCATCGGCCTCGGCGCCATGGGCAGTGCGGCGGCATCCTTTGCCGCTGCCCGCGGCGCCCGCGTCCTCGGCATCGAGGCGCATTTTCCCGCCCATGCGCTCAGTTCCTCGCACGGCGACAGCCGGCTGATCCGGCTCGGCTATTTCGAGGACCAGTCCTATGTGCCGCTCTTGCGTCGCGCCTATGAAAATTGGCGATCATTGGAGGCGCGGTTGCGCGCGGATATTCTGACCGTCACCGGCGTGTTGCAGATCGGCCGGCCCGACAGCAAGATCGTCAGCGGCACGAAGGCCTCCTGCGACCTGCACGGCCTGACGCACGAAATCCTCGACAAGGCCGAGATGGCCCGGCGCTACCCGGCTTTCGCGCTGGAGGACGACGAGATTGGGCTGCTCGATCCGCAGGGCGGCTATATCAGGCCCGAGGCGGCGATCATGGGCTATCTCAAGCTCGCGGCTGAAGACGGCGCTGAGCTGCATTTCGGCGAGCGGGTGACGGCGATCGAACCAGACGAGGACGGTGTCGATATCCTGACTACAACCGGACGCTACCGGGCGCGAAAAGTGATCGTCGCGACCGGCGCCTGGATTGCGGAACTCGTGCCGGAACTTGCCGCCCATGCCGTACCGATCCGCCAGGTCGTCGCCTGGTATCAGCCGGAAGACGGCTTTGCCGCCCAACCGGGCCGCATGCCCTGCTTCCTGCGCGACGAGGGCGAGAACGGCTCCTATTTCGGCTTCCCCGCCATCGGCATCGATGGCGTGAAGATTGGCCGCCACGCGCATTTTCGCGAACCGATCGATCCGACCGCCGCCAATCCGCCGGTCAACGAGGCGGACACTGCCCTGCTCGACGGTTTTGCCCGCAAACGCCTGCCGAAGGTGGCCAGCACGCGCATGCGCGCCACGACCTGCCGCTACACGATGCTGCCGAGCGAAGACTTTCTGATCGATTACAGCCCGACCCACCGCAATGTCGTGGTGTCCTCCGCCTGCTCCGGCCATGGCTTCAAGTTCACCAGCGTCATCGGCGAAATCCTGTCCGATCTCGCGCTGGATGGCGGCTCGGCGCTGCCGACATCGCTCTTCACCTTCGAGCGGCATTTCGGCTCTAAGGGCTGATCGCCGGCACTCAGCCCGTGGGTGCCGTCTGCGTCGAATCCCGCACGACGAGTTCCGGCTCCATGCGCACCCGTTTGTTTTCCAGCGGGCGGCGGTGAAGGCGGGCGAATAGCATTTCGGCGGCCAGCTTGCCCTGGCTCACGCCATCCGTGCGGATGGTGGTAAGTGGGGGCGTCAGCCAGCGGGCGAAGGGCAGGTCGTCGAAGCCGACGATGGAGAGGTCGGCCGGCACGCTGCGGCCGAGTTCATGGGCGGCGTTCAGCACACCGATCGCGATCGTGTCGTTGCCGGCGAAGATGGCGGTCAGGTCAGGCCGGCGGGTGAGCAGGGCCTTTGCCGCGCGATAGCCGCTCTCGGGGCTGAAATTGCCGTCACCCACCGCGTCCTCGTCGAGCGCCAGCCCGTGCCGCGCCAGCCCGCTGGACAGCGCCGTCAGGCGCGCATTGGTCGACACGAAATCCCGCGGCGAAAACGTGATGGCGCCGATGCGGTGATGGCCGAGACCGACCACATGGTCCACCGCTTGGCCGATGACGTTGCGCGTGGTGAAGGTAACAGAGACCTCGGCGGGATGACGCACCGAACCGACGAGAACGACCGGAAAATCCTTCTCGATCAGTGAGATAAGCGCTCGGTCGCCGGCCCGCGGGTTGACGACAATCAGCCCGTCGATGCGGCGCGATTCCACAAGATTGTCATAGGCCCTGGTCCTGCCGCCCGCCTCCAGCCCCTCGACGAGCACATGGAACCCCATCTGCCGGTTAGCCTTCTCGATGCCGTAGAGAACCTGCGGAATATACTGGTCGACGAGCAGGATGGACGGATCGGAGACGATGAGGCCGATCGTTTCCGTCAGCCCACTGACCAGCATCCGCCCCGCCGAATTGGGCTTGTAGCCGAGCTCGGCCGCCGCCTGCATCACCCGCTCGCGCGTCTCCTTGCTCAACGTCACGCTTTCCGAACGGTTGAGCACGAGGGAGACCGTGGCGCGCGATACGCCGGCCAGACGGGCCACATCGTGACTGGTCACGCGGTTGCTTGCCATTCCACTCCCCAACCGCGCCAAGCGCAAATTTTTTCCAAGCGTCTTCAATCTCTTCGCCCTTCCAGAGAGGTAGCGCCTGTCTGCGTGCTTGACAACAGGAATATCCTCCCGCTATTCAAAACTAACACGTGTTAGTAAGGGATTTCTTGAGGAGTAACACGTGTCAACGGCGGGAGGATGGCCATGATGAAGGCGGGCAGCAACGTGTCGCGCGCCCGGAGACGGCGGAAGGAAACCCTGACGGGCCTCCTGTTCGTCGCCCCGGCACTGGTCGGCTTCCTCGTGTTCTATCTCCTGCCCACGCTCCGGGCGATCCAGATAAGCCTGACCGACTGGAACCTCATGCGCGCACCGAAATTCGTAGGGTTCGCCAACTATACCAAGCTGCTCGGCGACGAGAATTTCTGGCATTCGGCCTGGGTCACGTTCGCCTATGTGCTCTACAACATCCCGATCCAGACGGCGCTTGGCCTGCTGCTCGCCGTGCTGTCCGATCGGCTCGCCCGCGCTGTATCCCTGCGTGCCGTGATCATCGCGCCCTATCTCATCTCCAATGTCGTCGCCGCCCTCGTCTGGCTGATGATGCTCGATCCGATCCTTGGCCTGGTGAACGGTTTCCTGGAGATCGTCGGCATCGGCCGTCAGGGTTTTCTCGCCTCGCCGGACCAGGCAATGGTCTCGGTGGCCGCGATCTCGACCTGGCGGCATACGGGCCTGACGGCCCTGCTCTTCTATGCCGGCCTGCAGGCCATCCCGCGTCATCTTTATGAGGCCGCGCGGCTGGAGGGGGCGGGCGAGTGGACGATGTTCCACCGCATCACGCTGCCGCTGCTGCGCCCCGTGCTCGCCTTCGTGCTGGTGACGAGCCTCATCGGCTCCTTCCAGGTCTTCGACGTCATTGCGGTGGCGACGGCCGGCGGCCCATCCAACTCGACGCGCGTCATCCTCTGGTACATTTACGAGAATGCATTCAAATTCAACAAGATGGGATATGCCTCCGCAATCTCCGTCGTGCTTTTCGTCACGCTGATCCTCGTCACGCTGCTGCAGATGCGGCTGCTGAAGGCGGATCAGTCGGATCTAACCTGAGGAGGCGGCCATGAAGACCATCACCCCGCAGGCCGCGCTCGGCTATCTCGTGCTCGCCGTCTTCGTCTTCCTCTCGCTGCTGCCGCTATGGATGGCGCTGAAGATCGCCCTGACGCATCCGAGCGACGTCTACACCAGCGCCGCGAGCCTGACGCCCGAGACCTTCACACTCGGCAACTTCCTGCGCGTCATGGGCCTTCCCTCGGATATCGAGCTCACGGCCTCCCGCGCCTCGCCGATCGACTTCATGCTCGCGTTGCGCAACAGCGTGATCTACACGGCGCTGACGGTCTCCGGGCAGATCTTCTTCTCGGCGCTGGCTGCCTACGCTTTCGCCCGCATGAGCTTTCCGGGCCGCGACCTGCTGTTCTTCGCCTTCCTGGCCGCGACCATGATCCCGAGCATGGTGCTGTTCATTCCGAACTTCATTCTCGTCAAGCAGCTCGGCCTTCTCAACACCTTCACCGGCCTCGTCGCGCCGACCATCCTGATGACACCCTTCGCGGTGTTCTTCCTCAGGCAGTTCTTCCTGTCATCGCCGAAGGAACTGGACGAGGCGGCGCGGCTGGAGGGTGCCTCGCAATTCCAGATCTTCTGGCGCATCGCGCTGCCGATCCAGAAGGGGCCGATCGCCACGCTCGGTATCCTGCTCGCCATCCAGTCCTGGAACGAGTTCTTCTGGCCCTTTCTCGTCGGCCGCGATGCCAGCGTGCGCGTCATGGCCGTCGCCCTCTCGGACTTCATGAGCCAGACCGGCCGCGGCAATCCCGATTGGAGCGGGCTGATGGCGGCCATCGTGCTCTCGATCATTCCGGTCATCACCCTGCTCGTCGTGTTCGGCCGGCAGATCGTGGAATCGCTCCAGACGAGCGGCATGAAATAAATCGACAATCAAAAGGAGGAGACTAACAATGAAACGACACCTGATCGGCGCCATCGCCGCCACGACGGCCCTTACCAGCCTCAGCCCTTTGCCCGCCTCTGCCGAGGACGTGACGCTGACCTACACGATGTGGGACGGCAACCAGGCGCCCGTCTACCGCCAGTGCGCCGACAAGTTCGAGGCGGCCAATCCCGGCATCAAGATCAAGATCTCGCAGGACGCCTGGGACAATTACTGGACCACGCTGACGACGTCCTTCGTTTCCGGCACCGCGCCGGACGTCTTCGTCAACCACCTGAGCCGCTTCCCGGAATTCCTGACAAACGGTGTGATGGTCGATCTGTCCGAGCGCATCGCCGCCGATCAGGTCGACATGAACGCCTATCTGCCGGGCCTCGCCGAAGTCTGGAACAAGGACGGCCAGCAGTGGGGCATGCCGAAGGACTGGGATACGATCGCGCTCGTCTACAACAAGAAGATGATCGCCGACGCCGGCATCAAGGAAGAGGACCTGAAGAACCTCGACTGGAACCCGAAGGACGGCGGCTCGCTGGAAAAGCTGCTGGCCCATCTGACGCTCGACCAAAACGGCAAGCGCGGCGACGAGCCGGGCTTCGACAAGTCCAAGGTCGCCGTCTACGGCTGGGCCACGGACCGGACGGATGGCTACGGCCAGACGCAGTGGAGCTTCCTTGCGGTTTCCAACGGCTTCAAGCCGATCGACAAGGCATGGGGCACGCAATACGGCTATGACAGCCCGGCCCTTGCCGAAACGCTGACCTGGCAACGCGACCTTGCGCTGAAGAAGGGCTTTGCGCTGAGCCAGGAGCAGACCGGCAAGCTGAACGCCACCGCCATCTTCGCGGCCGGCAAGGCGGCGATCGTACCGGACGGTTCGTGGAACATCGGCACCTATCGTGACGCCTCCAAGATGGAGATCGGTTTTGCGCCGGTGCCGAAGGGTCCGGAAGGCCGCCGCTCGATGTTCAACGGCCTGGCCGACAGCATCTGGTCCGGCTCGCAGCATCAGGACGAGGCCTGGAAGTGGGTGAAGTATCTGAGCGGTTCGGAATGCCAGACCATCGTCGGCAAGGCCGGCGTCGTCTTCCCGGCGCGCCCGGAAGGCGTGACGGCGGCCGAAGAGGCGCACAAGGCGAAAAATCTAGACGTTTCCGCCTTCGTCATGCTGGCAACACCCGAGACGACCTTCCCCTTCCCGATCTCGGACTATGCCTCCGAAATCTCCACCGTCCTGACAACGGCGGTGGAAAACGTGCTGCTCGACAAGGGCGACCCGGCGACCCTGCTGAAGGACGCCAACGACCAGGTCAACGGCATGTTCTGAAATATAGGCGCCGGCCTCCCCGGCGTTCACGCTCCCGCTCCTGGCGCGTCCTGCGGCAGGCGCATCCACCGGCATCATCCTCCCGGATGCCGGTGGATCATTCCACACTTGACCGCAACATCATCTTTCGAGGATCCGTCATGCGACGCCCCAAAATTACGTTCATCGGCGCTGGCTCCACCGTTTTCATGAAGAACATCATCGGTGACGTGCTGCATCGTCCCGCCTTCAAGGACGCCGTCATCGCCCTGATGGACATCAATCCCGAACGCCTCGCCGAAAGCGAGATCGTCGCCGGCAAGCTCATCAAGACGCTCGGCGCGCGCGCCACGATCGAGACGCATACGGATCGCCGCGCCGCCCTTGCCGGCACGGATTTCGTCGTGGTCGCCTTCCAGATCGGCGGCTACGAGCCCTGCACCGTCACGGATTTCGAAATCCCGAAAAAGTTCGGCCTGCGCCAGACGATCGCCGACACGCTCGGTATCGGCGGCATCATGCGCGGCCTCAGGACCGTGCCGCATCTCTGGGCGATCTGCGCCGACATGATGGAGGTCTGCCCCAACGCGATCCTCCTGCAATACGTCAACCCGATGGCGATCAACACCTGGGCGATCGCCGAAAAGTTCCCCGCCATCCGTCAGGTCGGTCTGTGCCATTCGGTGCAGGGCACAGCCTATGAACTGTCACGCGATCTCGACATCCCCGTCAGCGAGATCCGCTACCGCGCCGCCGGCATCAACCACATGGCGTTCTTCCTGAAGTTCGAGCATCGCCAGGCCGACGGCAGCTACCGCGACCTGTATCCGGACCTTCTCGCCGGCTACCGCGACGGCCGCTTCCCCAAGCCCAGCCACTGGAACCCGCGTTGCCCCAACAAGGTGCGCTACGAGATGATGACGCGGCTCGGTTACTTCGTCACCGAAAGCTCGGAGCACTTCGCCGAATATACGCCCTGGTTCATCAAGGAGGGCCGCGAGGACCTGATCGAGAAGTTCGGCATTCCGCTCGACGAATATCCGAAGCGCTGCGTCGAGCAGATCGCCCGCTGGAAGGAAGAATCGCGCGCGCTGACCGGCAGCGACACGATCGAGGTGAAGGAGAGCCACGAATATGCCTCCTCGATCATGAACTCGGTCTGGACCGGCGAGCCCTCAGTCATCTACGGCAACCTGCGCAACAATGGCTGCATCACCTCGCTGCCGGCCAATTGCGCGGCCGAAGTGCCCTGCCTCGTCGACGAGAACGGTATCCAGCCGACCTATATCGGCGAACTGCCCACCCAGCTCACCGCCCTGATCCGCACCAATATCAACGTGCAGGAACTGACGGTGAAGGCGCTGACGACGGAAAATCGCGAGCACATCTATCACGCCGCGATGATGGACCCGCACACCGCCGCCGAACTGGATCTCGACCAGATCTGGAGCCTCGTCGACCAGTTGACCGCCGCCCATGGCGCGTGGCTGCCCGAATGGGCGCGCGGCTGAGACCACCCTTTCCGCGACGGGCCGGCATCCGGCCCGTCGCCTCTACGTGAAAACCGGCAAGAACAGGCGAAACACCATGTCCTTCCTGACGATCGACAATGTCATCAAGCAGTTCGGCAACCTCCAGGTCGTCAAAGGCGTCTCCATCGAAGCGGAAAAGGGCGAGTTCATCGTCTTCGTCGGCCCGTCCGGCTGCGGGAAGTCGACGCTGCTGCGCATGATCGCCGGCCTGGAGGAGACCTCCGAAGGCACGATCTCCATCGACGGCGAGGACCTGACCCATGCCGACCCGGCCGATCGGCATGTGGCGATGGTGTTCCAGTCTTACGCGCTGTTTCCGCATATGTCGGTCTATGACAACATCGCCTTCGGCATGCAGATCAACAAAGTGCCGAAGGCCGAGATCAAGGCCCGCGTGCTGGAGGCGGCGCGCATCCTGCAGATCGAGGCGCTGCTCGAGCGCAAGCCGCGCCAGCTCTCCGGCGGCCAGCGCCAGCGCGTCGCCATCGGCCGCGCCATCGTGCGCAAGCCCAAAATCTTCCTGTTCGACGAGCCGTTGTCCAATCTCGATGCCGAACTGCGCACACAGATGCGCGTGGAGATCGCAAAGCTGCATCAGGAGATCGGCGCGACGATGATCTACGTCACCCACGACCAGGTCGAGGCGATGACGCTCGCCGACCGCATCGTCGTGCTGCGGGGCGGCCTTGTGGAACAGGTGGGCTCGCCCGCCGAACTCTACGACCGGCCTGCCAATCTCTTCGTCGCAGGCTTCATCGGCTCGCCGCGCATGACCTTCCTTCCCGGCCGGATCGAGGCGGCTGGCGATGCGGAAATCCGCGTCTCCTCCTCCGCCTTCGCCCGCCCGCAGACGATCCCCGGACCCTTCGCGCATCTCCCCGATGTCAACAGCACCGTCACGCTCGGCTTGCGCCCGGAATCCTTCCGGATCGACGCCACTGATCCCGTTTTGACGGCAACCGTCGAAATCACCGAACATCTCGGCGGATCGACGATTGTGCACGCCCGCACGAGCGACGGAAATTCGCTGGTGATGGCGACATCAGGACGCGCAGAACTGTGCCCCGGGGATGCCCTGCCCCTTGCTTGCATCGGCGCGCCCCACGTCTTCGATGCGCAGGGGTTGAGCCTTGCCGCCACGCGGCGATAAGGATCTTAGAGCAGACCGGCGGCCGTCATCAGCTCGACGACCTTCTTGCTGTCGAGCGTGGAGGCCTCGACCTTCGGGGCATCCAGATCCTTGAGCGGCACGAGCTTGGGATTGGCATCGCCGGCGATCGCATATTCAAAGGATGTGCCGTCGCGCAGGATCGCCTGGCCGGCCTTGCCGGTGATCCACTTCAGGAAGGCCTGCGCCTCCTTCTGGTGCGTGCTGGTCTTCAGGATGCCGCCGCCGGAAATGCTGACAAAGGCACCCGGATCCTGGTTCTTGAAATAATGCAGCGCGACATTGCTGCTGTTTTCACCGGTCTTCGCCTGATCGCCGAACCAGTAATAGTGATAGATCACGGCGCCTTCGACTTCACCGGCATTGACCGCCTTCATGGCCACGCTGTTGCCTTTGTAGGGCGTCGCGTTCTCTTTCATCGCCGTCAGCCACGCCGCCGTTGCCTGCTCACCCTTCAGCTGGAGCAGCGCACCGACGATCGCCTGAAAATCCGCGCCGTTCGGCGAAGCACCCCAGCGTCCCTTCCAGGCGGGATCGGCAAGGTCGAGCATCGATTTCGGCAGTTGGTCTTCGGTGAGCTTCGTCTTGTCATAGGCAAAGACGGTCGAGCGTGCAGCAATGCCCGTCCACATGCCATCCGCCGGACGATAGTCCGCCGGCACCTGGTCGAGCGTTTCCTTGTCGACGGGCGCAAACCGCCCGGCCGCGTCGAGCAGCGCCATGGCGGGCGAGTTTTCGGTCAGGAAGAGATCGGCCGGCGTCAGGTCGCCTTCCTGCAGGATGAGGTTGGCGAATTCCATGTCGCTCCCCTTGCGGACGACGACCTTGATGCCGGTCTCCTTGGTGAACGCGTCGATCCACGCTTTTCCAAGCCCCTCGTGCTGGGCATTGTAGATGACGAGTTCGCCGGCATCCTGCGCGCTGGCGCCGGAGGCCAGCGGAGCGGCCGCGGCAAGCGACAGGGCGGCAAAGGTCAATCGGATCGACAGGGTCATGGTAGTCTCCTTCACAAGGCCGAGATACCGCCCGAAAACTGGGCAAGCGCACTCTACTTATCGCGGCATCGCGTCCCGCGCCAGTGTCACCACGCCGCAGGCAAAGCGAAAACCATTGCCTTTCACTCAACAAATCCTTAGGGCAGGAGCGGATGGTCCGCCGCGTGCGAAACGATCGTCCGTTCGTTCTCATGGCATGAAGGCATGGGCCTTGTTGCAGGATAGTACAGTTCAGATAGTCGTCCGGCCGTGGCCGGCCCGGCGGCGCTTGTGCGCGTCGCTGCCGAATGTCTCCATCACCATGCTTGCAGGGCTGGTGGCCTTATTCAGCCTCGTACCGCTCGGCTTCATCGGCTGGGTGACCTACGATGTCGGCTGGGAGACGGTGAAGACGCTGGTTTTCCGGCCGCGCGTAGGCGAACTCGTTCTCAGCACCGTCTACCTCGAACTCCTGACGATCCCGCTGTCGATTGCGGTCGCTGTCGCCATGGCCTGGCTGACCGAGCGCACCGACATTCCCGGCGCCCGCCTGTGGGCGTGGCTGGGGATCACGCCGCTTGCCGTTCCCGCCTTCGTGCACAGCTATGCCTGGGTCAGCCTCCTGCCCAGCCTGCGGGGTCTTGCCGGCGGCACCTTCGTCGCGGTGCTCGCCTATTATCCGTTTCTCTACCTGCCGATCGCAGCCGCGCTGCGGCGACTCGACCCCGCTGTCGAGGATGCTGCCGCCTCGCTCGGCCTCGCCCCCATCGCCGTGTTCTTCCGCGTGGTGCTGCCGCAACTCAGGCTCGCCATCTGCGGCGGCTCGCTGCTAATTGGCCTGCATCTCCTGTCGGAATACGGCCTCTTCGCGATGATCCGCTTCGACACGCTGGCCACCGCCATCGTCGATCAGTTCCAGTCCTCCTATAACAGCCCCGCCGCCAACATGATCGGCGGCGTGCTGGTCAGCTGCTGTCTGTTCCTGCTTGCGCTGGAAGTGCTGCTGCGCGGCAATGAGCGATATGCGCGCGTCGGCACCGGTGCGGCGCGGCCGGCCGAACGGCGGCGGCTTGGCCGCCTCGCCGGGCCTGCATTGCTTCTGCCGGTGGGACTTGCAGCGCTGACTCTCGGCGTGCCGCTGATAACGCTCGGCCGCTGGCTCTGGCTCGGCGGCGCCGGCATCTGGGACAGCACGGTCACCGGCGCGGTCAGCGAAACCCTGCTGCTGGCTCTGGCCGGCGGTGTGCTCGCGACGGCTGTCGCCGTTCCCATGGCCTGGCTTTCGGTGCGCGCGCCCGGACGATTGCAGCGGCTTCTCGAAGCCTGCCACTATTATGTCGGCTCACTGCCCGGCGTCGTGGTTGCATTAGCGCTCGTCTCGATCACAGTGCGCTTTCTGTTGCCGCTCTACCAGACGTTTGCCATGCTGCTGGCCGGTTATGTGCTGCTGTTTCTGCCGCGCGCCATGATCGGCTTGCGGGCCAGCATCGCACAGGCGCCCGTCGAACTGGAACGCGCTGCAATGGCGCTCGGGCGCACACCCGTGCAGGCGCTGCGGCAGGTTACGCTGCGGCTCGCCGCCCCCGGTGCGGCGGCCAGTGTCGCCCTCGTCGCGCTCGGCATCACCAACGAGCTGACCGCGACCCTGATGCTTGCGCCGAACGGCGTCGAGACGCTGGCGACACGATTCTGGTCGCTGACCAGCGAGATCGACTATGTCGCCGCGGCCCCCTATGCGACGATGATGGTGGTGCTCTCGCTGCCGCTGACCCTTCTTCTCCATGCCCAATCGAAACGGACGGCCGGCCAATGACGCTGCTCTCCCTTGAAGCCATCAGCAAGCGCTACGGCGAAGTCCAGGCCCTGGATGGCGTCAGCCTAACGGTCAAACCGGGCAGCCGCACGGCCGTGGTCGGCCCCTCGGGATCGGGCAAATCGACGCTGCTGCGCATCATCGCCGGTTTCGAGTTCCCCGACAGCGGCCGCGTGTCCTGCGATGGGGCGCTGTTGGCCGAAGGACCTGCCGGCGTGCCCGCCCACAAGCGCGGCATCGGGATCGTCTCGCAGGACGGCGCGCTGTTTCCGCACCTGAGCGTCGCCGAAAACATCGCCTTCGGCTTCGAGCGCGGCAAGGCCGACCATGCGAAGCGCGTCGCCGATCTGCTCGACATGGTGGAACTCGACGGCAGCATGGCCACCCGCCGACCGCACCAGCTCTCCGGCGGCCAGCAGCAGCGCGTGGCATTGGCCCGCGCACTTGGCCGCCAGCCGCGCCTGATGCTGCTCGACGAGCCCTTTTCCGCCCTCGACACCGGCCTGCGCGAGGCCATGCGCAAGGCCGTCGCGCGGGTCCTGCAGAACGCCTGCATCACCGCCATCCTCGTGACCCACGACCAGACGGAGGCGCTTTCCTTCGCCGACCAGGTGGCGGTGCTGCGGGAGGGTAAGCTCATTCAGTCCGGCCCGCCGCAGACCCTCTATCGGCAGCCCCGCGATCGGGAAACGGCGCTCTTCCTCGGTGACGCCGTTCTCCTGCCGGCCACCGTCGGGGATGGCTTTGCCGATTGCGCGCTCGGACGCGTCGCCATCGACGGCAATCACACCGGCAAGGCGGATATCATGCTGCGGCCGGAGCAGATCAGCATCGCCGTCGACAACGCCGCGCCGAAGACCGGCGCCCGCGTGGTCGATGTCCAGTTCGGCGGTGCCGTCTCGACGGTCGCAATCGCGCTGCCCGATACCTCCTTGCCGCCCGTACTGATCCGTACATCCGGCATCGCCCTTCCCAGCCCCGGCGATATCGTCCAGCTGGACATTGCCGGCCGTGCACATGTCCTCGCCTAGGGAGCGCGAAATGCCGATCAAAGTTGCCGTCGCTGGATCGCGGGGACGGATGGGCCAGACGATCGTCGCGGCGTCGCAGGCGGACAAGACGTTTCACTATATCGGCGGGATCGGCAGGTCCGAGCACGACGAAGCCGGCTTCCTCCCTATCGAAGAGGCATTTGAAACCGCCGACGTCATCATCGATTTTTCAACGGCGGCATCCGCCGCCGCACTCGCCGAGCGATGTGCCGGTCGCAGCGGTCCGGCGCTGGTCATCGGCGCGACGGGTTTCGACCGGGACGAGGAAGACAGAATGGCTGCAGCCGCAAGCCGGATTGCCATCCTGCGCTCCGGCAACTTCTCCATCGGTCTCAATCTCCTGACGACGGTGATTGCGCAGATGTCCGCCATCCTGCCGCCCGACACCTGGGACATCGAGATCACCGAGGCCCATCACCGCCGCAAGGTCGATGCCCCCTCCGGAACCGCGCTCATGCTGGGCGAGGCGGCGGCAGAGGGACGTGCGGTTTCTCTCGACAGCGTGGAACGGCGCAGCCGCGATGGAATGACGGGAATGCGGCCCGAGGGCGAGATCGGCTTCTCGGTCGTCCGCGGCGGCGGCATTGTCGGTGAACACAGCGTAATCTTCGCCGCCGAGGAAGAAGTGATCACGATCTCCCATTCCGCCCTGGGACGCGGCATGTTCGCCCGCGGCGCACTGGCGGCGGCCCGCTGGATCGTCGGCAGACCGCCGGGCGCCTATACGATGGCAGATGTGCTCGATCCGGCCGGATCCAGGGATTGAACACACGAACACCGCCCTGCGGAAACCGGACGGTGTTCTTCACGATCTCCGGCGACTAACCGACCGAGAAGGGCACGGTGACGAAGGTCTGCTCGTCCTGGCGCTGGACGAGAAGCAGCACGGCCTTGCGTCCGGCCTTGCCGGCCTCTGCCACGGCCGTCTTCGCTTCACGCGCCGAGGCCACCGGCTTCTGGTTCACCGAGAGGATAACATCGCCGGGTTGCAGCCCGGCATCGGCGGCCGGCCTGTCCGGATTGACGCCCTCGACGACGGCACCGTTTTCACCCTTCGGCAGGCCGAGCGACTGGCGCATGTCCGCCGTCAGGTCGCCGAGCTGGACGCCGATGGTCGGCACGCGTTGGCCGGCCTCGCCCGACTTGCCGCCGGCATCGGCCAGAACCTGCCCGCCGCCACCGTCATTCGCGCCGATGGTGATCGTCAGGTTCTTGTCGGCACCATCGCGCCAGACCGTCAGGCCCTGCTTTTCACCGGGTGAGAGATCGGCGACCATGCGCGAGAGATCGCGCGGCGAGGTTACCGCCTTGCCGCCGAGCGCCGTGACGACGTCGCCGGAGCGGATGCCGGCCTTGGCGGCGGGCGTACCGTCATCGACCCGCGCCACCAGCGCGCCGGCCGGCTTGGCCAATCCGATCGCATCGGCAACATCAGCGGTCACCGGCTGGATCTGCACGCCGATGAAGCCGTGTTCGATCGAACCGTCCTTCATCAGTTTGGCGACGACGGTCTGCGCCTGATCGGACGGGATGGCGAAGCCGACGCCGACGCTGCCGCCATTCGGCGAATAGATCGCCGTGTTGATGCCGACCACCTTGCCATCGATCCCGACGAGCGGGCCACCGGAATTGCCGTGGTTGATCGGCGCGTCGATCTGGATGAAATCGTCATACGGACCGCTGTGCAGGTCGCGGCCGCGGGCCGAGACGATGCCGGCCGTCACCGTCGTGCCGATGCCGAACGGGTTGCCGATGGCCAGGATCGGATCGCCAGCGCGCAGTTTGTCCGACTGTCCCCAGTCGATGGTGGCAAGCGGCTTGTCCGGCTCGATCTTCACCACGGCTAGGTCGGACTTCGGATCGGCCCCGACGAGCTTGGCCGGCAGTTCCGTGCCGTCGTCGAGCGTCACTTTGATCGTACTCGCTTTGTCGATGACGTGGTTGTTGGTGACGATATAGCCGTCGCGCGTCAAGACGAAGCCGGAGCCGAGCGCCTCGGCTTTACCGCTCGGGCGCTGATCGGGCACCGGCATCTGCCGCTCGCCGAAGAAGTCGCGGAACTGCTGGTCGAAGGGGCTGTCGCCGCCGAAGGGCGAGGTGCCGTCGGCGGAGGCATTCTCGGCCTTCAGCGTGGTCGTGATGGTGACGACGGCGGGCTTGTCGGCCGAGACGATGGCTGCAAACGAGCCGTCTGCAAGGACCGAACCGAAGCTTTGCGGCGCGGCGGCTTGCGCGGCCTGCGTGCCGAGAAGGCTGGAGGCGGCCACGGGCACCACCAGCAGGGCAACGCCGAGAAGCGCTGCGACACGATATTTTTCAAGAATTCTGGTCATGGTCGTCTTCCTTTGTTCGGCGCCCCGGTGCCTAGCGCCGGCGCCGGAGCGCACGAAACCGGACCGCAGGTGCAGGGCGGCCGATCTCGTTTGTGGTTGATGGAAATCCCGGCGGCCTCCAGGGCGAGGCCCAGATTTGACGCCGGCCCCTAGAGCGGAGGCGGCGAGTTCATCCGGCGGGCGCGGGGTCGCCCGCCGGTTGTGAGCGTCAGCTCATCCGGGGAACATCCCGGTTGAGTTCGCGGATGTCGCCCTTGAGGCGCAGGAAGGTAGCCTTCGGGATCGCGCCTCTGTGCATGTCGGCAACCGCCAGGGCGTGACTGCGGATGCTGCTGGCCTCACCCTCGTACTTGCGTGCGGCGCTGGCCGAAAGCTTGTGCATGGCCTCGTCCCGCTCGATCTTCCTGTCGGTCGCGCGGATTTCAGCGAGGACCTGGCTGAGACGCGGCTTGTGGACCTGCGTCGGCGTGACGATGGCCGGCGTCGGTTGGACGAGCGGTTCGGAATCGTGCCCGCCCATGCCGATGGCGGCACCCTGGTGCCCACTGGCGGCGAAGGCGCCACCGGTGGCTAGCGAGAGTGCGATGGTGGCGAAGGCGATGGTTTTGAATGTCGAGCGCATGATGCGTATCCTCGATGAAATGGGGAATTTTCCGTCCCCGGCAGGCTGTCCGGTGTCGTCGCGTCGCGGTTGCTTCCCGCCGGCGGCATCCAGCCTGTCACCATCTATAAGCTCGCCGATCGGCCCAGGTCATGTTACAATTAAATAAAGTTTCGGCCGGCATTTTTGCCAAAGTATTGCCGGGATTGAGGAATTCTCCTGAGCGAAATTCCGCGGAACGACTTTCCGTTCAAAGGGTTACCCAAAAACGCGCCGGAGAAAGGTGCAGCCTGCTGCATGACGGATCTGTAATCTTTAGGGCATTGCGCCTTGCAGGTTCAGTTCGCTGGAAGCCGCGCCTTGAGCCCGTTGACGATGCGATCAGCCAGAGCTTCGTAATCGCCGTCGAAATGATGCCCCCCCTCGATGGCGATCGATTCCACGCCTGAAGCCTTGAGCGTCGGGCATGGATCGTCGTCTTCCTCCGTGCCGGAAATGCACTGCACCCGTTTGGGGTCGATCTTGGCGATATCATCGACGGGGTCACCGCCCGCGCCCGCGCCTGCCACACCCAGCCATCCGGTGACAGAAACCTCGTAATCGACCTGGTGGGAGAGCGCCATCAGCGTGAGCTGTGGAACGCGGGCGCGGTCCTCGGGCGAAAGCAGGTTGTAGGTCGCCGGCAGGATGTCCGAGCCGAAGGAATAACCGACAAGCAGGACGTGCTTGACGTTCCATTCCTTGCGGAAGGACTCGATGATTCGGGACAGGTCATCCGCCGTCTCCTGCGGCTTGCGCTCGGACCAGAAGTACCGCAACGAATCCACGCCGACGACGGGGATGCCGCGTTGCTGCAGCGCACCGGCCACCTGCTTGTCGATATCGCGCCAGCCGCCATCGCCCGAATAGACCACGGCCATCGTATCAAAGGCCGGCGCTGCCTTGAGAACGGCGAGCGGCAGGCCAAGCGGGCTCTCGGCATCGCCGGCCGCATCGATGCGATCGGTAAGGGTCTGGGCCAGGATGTCTGCGGCGGATGCCGTCTCGTCCCGCACATCGATATCGGCATGCGCCTTTTGCAACGCTGCAACGTGATCGCGCCCCGACTGCGGCGCATTGCCGGTGAAGAGCACCGTCACCGGCGCCGGCAGCGCGCCGTCGGTGAGACCATAGACGGTGCGTCCGTCGAGCTTTGTCTTCGAGGCAGGCGTACAGAGAACCTTGTCGAGCGGAATGCCGGCCTGGGGGTCCACCGCAATTGCCTCGCCGATCGTCGCGGCGGGACTCTGGGCGATCATCGCTAATGCCAGCGCACCGCCCTCACCGATACCGGCGATGATGGGTGGATTGTAGCTCGTTGCCCCGCCGGCCCGCTGAACCTGATGGGCGAGCGATTCCACGTCGGAGATCATATAGACACAATCCCCGTCATCGGCCTGCAAGGCCTTGAGATAGGACGGAAAATCGATGCCGACGACGGCCGCTCCCTTTTCGACGAGGGCATCCGCTTCCTTGTCTTCGTCCGCCCCCCAACCGTTCGCATCCGAGATCAGGAAGACGCTGGCGCTCGGCGCGTCATCCGGCAGGAGAATGTGATCGGCGGGGATCATGCCGGTCGTAAAGCTTTTGTCGGCCTCCTGCGCGAAGCCGATGAGGGGCGCGGCACAGGCGAGCAGGGCGGCAAGCGCGAGAGGACGGGAAAGTTTCATTTCGAAATCACTCCTTTGACGCCGCCGCCGATGAGGAAGGTCACGTCCATCAGGGCCAGCGCCGCGCCCGTGGCATTCGAGACCGCAAGATAGCGCGGCTCCCAGCGCGGATGGAACTTCGATTTGAAGGCGCGCAGGCCTTTGAAATTGTAAAACCGTTCACCATGCTCGAACAGCACGCCGCCGACGCGGTCCCACACGGGAGCTGCTTCGCGCTGCGCCATGCCGGACAGCGGCGCCATGCCGAGATTGAACTGCCGGTATCCCTCGGCCTTGAGATAGTCGAGAATGCTGGCGAAGAGGAAATCCATCGTGCCCTTCGGCGCCTCGGGCGCAAAGCGCATCAGGTCGACGGTCGCTTCCGCCTTCGTGTCGGTCACCATGAGCGTGGCGAAGGCGACGATACTGTCTTCCAGCCGCACGACGGCGACGGGCTGCTCAAGCACATAGCTGTCCTCGAAAGCGCCGAGCGAGAAGGTCTTTTCCTTGGCATTGTGATGGGCGAGCCAGCCGTCGGAGACGGCGCGCAACGCCGGCAGAAGTGCCGCGACATCATGCGGCGGCACGACGGTGAAGGTGAGCCCGTCGCGCAGGCCGCGATTGTGCGATTGCCGGAGATTGGCAAAACGGCTGCCCTTCATCTCGAACTGCGGAAGATCGATGATGGCGAGTTCCCCAAGCTTGAAGGCGCGCAGACCCACATCCGCACAGGCCGAAAGCAGGATTGGCGAGATCTGGTAGAAGGCCGCCCGCCCACCGCCGGCCCGTGCGGCACCGACGAATTGCCAGACCAACTCCGGGAATTCCTCCTCCAGGCCGATCGGATCGGCAAGCGCAATCCAGGACCGGCCATGGATGCCGTACATGATGTAGGACTTGCCCGACGGCGAGAACAAGAGCCGCTTGTCGCCCATGCGCACGAGATTGGCATCGGCGAAATCCTGACCCATGGTGATGGCCACCGCCCGTTCCAGCTCTGCCGGCGTCGGCCCTTCCGTTCGGAAATGCGCCGGCCGCAGCAGGCTGAACAGCGCGAGCGCCGAGGACGCGATGGCAAGCCCCAGCAGGGCACGCAGACCGCGCGGCGCCTCCTCGGAGAATTCGAACTGCCACCACAGTTCATGCGCATATTCCGTATCGCGATAGACGAAGAGCAGGATGAGCGTGGCGGTGACGATGATGACGGCGATCGCCGCAAGCCAGGACGGCCCGAGCGCCTGCCGGAGCAGAGAGGAATGCCGGTCGAAGGCGCGGGCATTGGCAAGCAGCGCGACGATGAACAGCGCAAGCAACCCCGCCTCGAAAACGGCGATGGCCTTGAGGAACGCGAAGGCGAAGGCGACCGAGGCGCCCGCCAGCGCCACCCACCAGGCGCCATCCAGCCGCTGCCCAAGCCCGCGCGCCGCGACGAGCAGCAGCAGGCCGAGCAGGCTCGACAGGAAATGCGCGCCCTCGACGATCGGCAGCGGTAGGTAGCCTGCGAGAAAATCGAGATCGGAATCAGGCGTCGGCACCACGCTGGAAAAGATCAGCATGGCGCCGAGTAAGAGTGAGAGCGTGGAGATCAGCGCGGGCGCCAGCTTGCCGGCGAGTTGCGCCGCCTCGGCCACACCGGGCCGCAACACAAGCTGTCGCATCTCGGTGATCAACAGCAGCACGGTCGCCAGCAGGAGCGGCAGCACGTAGTAGATCAGGCGATAGAGCACGAGACTGCCGAGCAGTTGGTCGATGCTGATCGCATTGGAAAGCCCGGCCATGATGACCGCCTCGAAGACGCCGAGGCCGGCCGGAACGTGGCTCAGAACGCCGAAGCCGATCGCCACCGCATAGACCGCAAGGAAGGTCGGCCATCCGACCTGGGTGTCGGGCAGCAGCACATAGAGCACCGAGGCGGCAGCAGCGATATCGAAGGCCGAGACGAGGAACTGCCGGGATGCGGTTCGGCTGTCCGGCAGCCGCAGCTCGAACCCCTTGAAGCGCAGCACATGCCCGTTGCGGCCGCTGTAGAACAGACCGATCAGGACGAGGAGGATCAGGAGCGCGGCGGCGCGCAGCCAGAACGCATCGACACCGAGAATGCTGGCGACGCGCGGCGCGACGGCGAGCGCCGCAAGCGCGCTGACGGACAGGAGTCCGAGGCCGAAAGCGAGCGTGACGAAGGCGATGACGCGGGCGGTGTCGCCCGGCGCAAGCCCAAGACGCGAATAGGCGCGAAACCGGATCGCCCCGCCGCTCAAGGGACCGAAGCCGACGGTATTGCCGACCGCGTAGGCCATGAAGGCCGTCACCGCGACCGAGGGGAACGGCGCCTTGCGACCGATATAATCGAGCGCATTGGCATCGTAGAGGATCAGCGCCAGGAAGCTCAACAGGGTGAACCCCGCCGCGAGCGCGATGTCACTCCAGGAAGTCGCCGAAAGCGCCGCCAGCACATCGTCGTAACGCACCTCCGCCGTCAGCCGGTAGATGCCCAGCGCAACGAGGGCGAAAACGAGGAGACTCGCGGCCGCAAGAATATAAAGGCGGTAGATCAGGAACAGGCGGAAAAGCCGCGACCCTCCGGCTTCATCGACGACCGCACTGCTCTCTTCCGACATGTTCTGCCCAGCCTTGATTTGGTGACCGCAATACTGGCGCAGGTTGTGGCAAATATCGGGCAGCCTTTCGCCGGCATGCCGCAATTGGCTGCGGCGTATTATCCAGTCCGCGTCTCGAAGCACCTTTTCGACCAACTCTCCAAAAAATCTTCCGCGTCGCGATCCGTTTTCATGCGCCTCATCGTCCTTGGCGCATCCGAAGCTGAAGGAGACATGCCATGACCGACGTTCCTTTTATTTTGATCAACCTGCTCCGGGTGAGGCCGGGAAAGCAAGATGCGCTCATCGCGCTTCTCAGCGAGAACATCGACACGGTGATCCGCACGCTGGACGGCTGGAAAGCCACCCGACTGATCAGCGCCGCCGATGGCTCAGGTGTCGTCATTCATTCCGAATGGGAGACCTTGGCAGCCGTGGAGGCGATGCGGAACGATCCGCGCATGCAGGCCTATTTTCCGAGGATCGCGGAACTGGCAAGTCTGGATTCGCTTCTCGGTTCGGTCGTGTCGGGTGCGGCGCGCTAGGCAATCAAGACAGGGGAACACCATGGCTCAGATGGTCGTGATCTATCGCACACCGCCGGCTGTTTGCGTCTGACGGTTCGGGGGTTCAGATGTATCTCGTCGACGAGAAGGTGCCCTGATGCAAATCGCAGCAGCGCTGTGGCAACCGGCCAATCTGGTGAAAATCTTCACCGACATCGTGGTCAAAGCGGGCAGGCAGGGATGATAATGGATATGGAAGAGTTCGAGGAACACCTTAAGGCACTTCGGCCGCGCCTCCACCGGTATTGCGCGCGGATGACGGGATCGGCCGTCAGCGGCGAAGATGTCCTGCAGGACACGCTGCTCAAGGCGCTTAAGGCGCGAAACCAGGGTGTCGCGGTGGACAACATCGAGGGGTGGCTGTTTCGCATCGCCCACAATACAAGCCTCGACTTCCTGCGCAGCCGGGCGCGCAACACGGTCGTCCCGCTGACCGAGGAGATCGAAGCCGCTCCTCTCCCCGGCACCGATATCGTGGCCGTCGGCTTCCAGACCTTTCTGCGGTTGCCGGAGCTTCAGCGCTGCGCGGTGATCCTCAAGGACGTTCTCGGACATTCGGTCGAGGAGATCGCCGATATCGCCGACTGCTCTCCGGCGGCGGCCAAATCGGCGCTCCAGCGTGGGCGCGGTGCGCTCAGGCTGCTGGCGTCGGAACGGGAAGACACAAGACTACCGTTGATGTCCGATATCGACCGGCGGAAGATCACGGCCTATGTCGATTTCTTCCGCAGCGGCGATTTCGACGCGATCCGCGCCATGCTTGCCGACGACGTGAAGCTCGAACTGGTCAATCGGCTCCACCTGCAGGGACGCGAGAAGATCACCCCCTATTTCACGCGCTATGCGGAAGTGGCGAAATGGCGCTTCGCCGTGGGCGCGGTGGAAGGGCAGCCGGCCATGCTGGTTTTCGATGGCACCGGCACGATGGAGAGCCCCGCCCATTTCGTCTTGATCGAATGGTCGGACGAGCGAATCACCGGGATCCGGGATTTCCTTTTCGCGCCCTATGTGCTCGAGGCCGTGGACTGGGTGCGGCTCGGCTAGCGTCCTGTGTAGGCCATTCCAAGCCTACAGCAGCGGATCGAAAAGCCGATGTCATTCCCGTGTCATCGCAGTCTGCTGAAACGCTGCCCCATGCCGTCGGGCAAATGTGACAGCTCCGCTCCGGGAATGTCCGTTGCATGACAGGCACACGCGTCGCGGGTCTGAAGACAGCGCGGTGGTTAAGGACAGTCCAGCTCAGGAACCAAGCCCGATGATCGAAACGGTCGCTTCTCCCGCCCTCTCCCCCGTCACGGCGCGCAAGGAGGCGGTCGGCAAGCGCCTGAACCGGGCCGTGCGGCGCAACTCGCTGTTATCAGCGTCGGGCCTTTCGGAATATGTCTTCTCACGGCTGTTTCGCAATCTCGTCTATGCACAGATCTGGGAAGATCCAGATGTCGACATGACCGCGCTGAACATCGCGCCGGGCAACACCATCGTCACCATCGCCTCGGGCGGCTGCAACGCGATGTCCTATCTGATCGCCGACCCTGCCCGCATCGAGGCCGTCGATCTCAACCCAGCGCATGTCGCCTTCAACCGCCTGAAATTCACGGCCGCCAGCCACCTGCCCGACTACGAGTCCTTCTACCGTTTTTACGGCAAGGGCGACGACCGACGGAACCTTGACGCCTACGAACTCCATCTTCGCCCGCATCTCGATGAGGAGACGCGCGACTATTGGGAAAGCCGCACGCTGACCGGCCGGCGCCGCATCTCCATCTTCCACCGCAGGCTTTACCGCCATGGCCTGCTCGGCGGCTTCATCGGCCTCGGCCATACGATGGCCCGCCTCTATGGCGCCGACCCGCGTGGCCTCCTGGAAGCCCGCACGCTGGAAGACCAGAAGCGCTTCTTCGACGAGACGCTGTCGCCGCTGTTCGACAAGCGGCTGATCCGCTGGGCAACGGGGCGCAAGAGCTCGCTGTTCGGCCTCGGCATTCCCCCGCAGCAATATGACGCCCTGTCGGGCGCCGGTAACGGCATGGCCGAAATCCTTCGCGCCCGCGTCGAAAAGCTCGCCTGCGGCTTTCCGCTTTCGGAAAACTATTTCGCCTGGCAGGCCTTCGGCCGCAGCTACGGCAAGGACGAACAGGCGCCCCTGCCGCCCTATCTGCTGCGACAGAATTTCGAAACGGTTCGCAGCCGCGCCGACCGCATCTCCATCACCAACACGTCGCTGACGGAATTCCTCGCGGCCAAGGCGCCGCAGACAGTCGATCGCTTCATTCTGCTCGACGCGCAGGACTGGATGACGAATGCGCAGCTCAATGCGCTGTGGAGCGAAATCACCCGCACCGCCACGCCGGGTGCCCGCGTCATCTTCCGCACCGCGCCGGCCGAAAGCCTGCTGCCGGGCCGTGTTGCGCAGGCCATTCTCGACCGCTGGGCCTACCACGCGGCAGAATCGCGGGCCCTGCACGAGAAGGACCGGTCGTCGATCTATGGCGGCTTCCACCTCTATTCCTTCAAGGGGTGAGCACGATGAACACCGTCTCGGATCATGCCCTTCTGATGGATCGCATCTACCGCTGGCAACGGCGGTTCGGCATCTATGACGCCACCCGCAAATACTACCTGCTCGGCCGCGACCCGCTGATTGCCGGCCTTGACCCGCCCCCCGGCAGTTGCGTTCTAGAGATCGGCTGCGGCACGGGGCGCAACCTCGTGAAAGCCGCACGGCTCTATCCGCAGGCCCGTTTCAACGGCATCGACATCTCGCAGGAAATGCTGATGGCGGCTCAGGCGGCCATCGACGGCGCCGGGCTGAACGATCGGGTGCGCCTGGCCCGTGCCGATGCCGCGAACCTCGACCCGCAATCGCTGTTCGGGCACGCCGATTACGACCGCATCTTCATCTCCTATGCCGTATCGATGATTCCGCAATGGCAACGCGTCATGGAAGCCGCAGTCGCCGGCCTGTCGCCGGGCGGAGAATTGCATGTCGCCGATTTCGGCGACATGCAGCACCTTCCCCGCTGGTTCAAGAGCGCCGTGGACACCTGGCTCGGCTGGCACCACGTCACCCCGCGCGCCGACCTGTTCGAGATGTCGTCGCAGCTGGCCGCAACCCATGGCGGCGCCATCAAGGTACACCGCCTACATCGCGGCTTCTCCTGGCTCGTGACCATCCGCAGGGACTGACCGAAGAACACCCCTCTTGTAATACGCCTGTCACGCAGGCTTCTTATCGCAAGAGGGCAACGCACCGCTTTAGAGAGGCACTCCCATGCGTCAACTTCTCCTCGCTTTGGCATCGGCCACGATGCTCGCAGGCGCCGCCCAGGCCGCCACCGTCTATCCGCTCGACCGCGCCACTATCCTGGTCGGCTCCCCCTTCGACTTCAAGGTCGAGTTCGATGCCGTCGTGAAGCCCGAAGACGTGAAGGTCACGGTCAACGGCCAGGACTACGAAGCCGTTTTCGGTAGGAAGGCTGAATTCGTTGCCGAAGAAAAAGGCGAGGAAGACAAGGTTCTGGGTTCCGCACTCATCCTGCGTGACCTGACGATCGCCGCCGCCGGTGAATACAAGATCGAAGTTTCCGCCGGCAGCGAAGCCAAGTCCGTCGCCTGGGACGTCTATGAGACCATCGCCCAGCCGAAGGCCAAGAACATCATCTTCATGATCGCCGACGGCCTGTCCGTCGCCCACCGCACGGGCGCGCGCATCATGTCCAAGGGCATGACCGAGGGCAAGGCAAACGGCCGCCTCGCCATGGACGACATCCCGCCGGTCGCCTTCATCGGCACCTCCTCGACGCATTCGATCGCCACCGACAGCGCCAACACGGCCTCGGCCTACATGACCGGCCACAAGTCGCGCGTCAACGCGCTCGGCGTCTATGCCGACCGCACGCCCGACAGCCTCGACGACCCGAAGGTCGAAACGATTGCAGAAGCGCTGCGCCGCACGACGAAGAAGTCCGTCGGCATCGTCACAACGGCCGAGGTCGAGGACGCCACCCCGGCCGCCCTCGTCTCCCACACCCGCAAGCGCGCAGACAAGGCCGAGATCGTCGGCATGATGCTCGACGTCAAGCCCGACGTGCTGTTCGGCGGCGGCTCGGCCTACTTCTTGGGCAAGGACGTTCCCGGCTCCAAGCGCAAGGATGACAAGGACTACATCGCCGAGTTCAAGAATGCCGGCTATGCCCTTGCCATCGACAAGACGGAGCTGGCCGCAGCCGCCGGCGCCAACGATGAGAAGCTGCTCGGCCTCTTCCACACCGGCAACATGGACGTGACGCTCGATCGCGAATTCCTCAAGAAGGGCACGGTCGACAAGTTCCCCAACCAGCCGGGCCTCGTCGACATGACCAAGGCCGCGCTTGACAAGCTCTCCAAGAACCCGGAAGGCTTCTTCCTGATGGTCGAGGCCGCCTCGGTCGACAAGATGAGCCACCCGCTCGATTGGGATCGCGCCCTCGTCGAAACCATCGAATTCGACAAGGCCGTCGCCGTGGCCCGCGAATTCGCCGACAAGAACCCCGACACGCTGATCGTTGTCACGGGCGACCACACGCACGGCGTCTCCATCATCGGCACGGTCGATGACGAAAAGCCCGGTACGGAGATGCGCGAGAAGGTTGGCACCTACGACAATGCCGGCTTCCCGAACTACGAGGACAAGGACGGCGACGGTTACCCCGATCGCGTCGATGTCTCGCGCCGTCTGTTTATAGCCGCCAACAACGGCCCCGACCATTACGAGACCTTCCGCCCGAAGCTTGACGGCCCGTTCGTTCCGGCCGTCCAGAACGAGGCGAAGGAATATATCGCCAACGAAGCATACAAGGATGTCCCCGGCGCCGTCTTCGTGCAGGGCAACATTCCGAAGGACGAGGATAGCGGCGTTCATGCCGTCGACGACATCGTGCTCCAGGCGGCCGGTCCCGGCTCGGAAGGATTCCGCGGCTATATGGAACAGAGCGACGTCTATCGCGTGCTCGCCGATACCTTCGCGCTCGGCACGGCCAAGGACTAAGGGCTTCTTGCCCCGAAATGGACAGGCGGCCCTGCGCCGCCTGTCCATGCCATCGTGAAGGAACAAGGAAGCAGGCCCATGACGGATACCCACCGCATGTCTCTCACCCGGCGGCGGATGCTCTCGGCGCTTGCGACCCTGCCCGTGCTGTCGCTGGCTCGCCCGGCACTTGCCGGCGAAAAGCTCGGCTTCGGCGAACTCTACAAAAGCTTCGGCGTGCTGGGTCTGGAATTCTCCGACAAGGTGAAACGGCTGAACGGTGAGGATGTCACCGTAAAGGGCTTTATGGCGCCGCCGCTGAAGGCCGAGGCGAACTTCTTCGTGCTCACCGAAATCCCGATGTCGCTCTGCCCCTTCTGCTCCTCGGATGCGGACTGGCCGGACAATATCCTCGTCGTCTATCTCTCGGAAAAACAGACCTTCGTGCAGTACAATGCGCCGATCGAGGTGCATGGCGTGCTCGAATACGGCGCCTGGACCGATCCGGAAACCGGCTTCCGCAGCCAGCTTCGGCTGCGCGAAGCAGCCTTCAACACGGTCTGACCATGTTGGCGCTCGATATTTCCGGCCTTGAAATGCGGTTTCCCGGCCTCGATACGCCGGTGCTTTCCCTTCCCCGGCTCCACCTTCCCGCGGGCCGGCAGCTTGCCGTCACCGGCGCCTCCGGCTCCGGCAAGAGCACGCTGGTCAACGCCATCACGGGGCTGGAAACCGCAACGAGCGGCTCCGTCTCCTGGGGAGAGACGAACATTTCCGCGCTCCCCACCGGCCGGCGCGATGCGTTCCGCGCCACCCATATCGGACTGGTCATGCAGGATTTCCATCTCTTTTCCGGGCTCTCGGCATTCGAAAATGTCATGCTGCCGGCACGTCTTTCGCGTCGACTGACGCCGGCCGCCCGCGAGCGCGCATTACATCTTCTCGAAACGACGGGCATTGCGAGACCGCACCAAAATATCGAAACTCTCTCGCGCGGCGAGATGCAGCGTGTGGCGGTGGCACGGGCCTTGCTGTCGAAACCCGGCGTGATCGTCGCGGACGAACCGACCGCCAGCCTCGACCGCCGTACCGGCGAGGACGTCTCCGAACTGATCGTCCGCCTTGCCCGGCAGGAGGGCGCGACGCTCGTCGTCGTCACCCACGACCTCGCCCTGATGGAGCGGCTCGATCGGCGCATTGCGCTCGACGGCGGCCGCATCGTCGAAGACAGCGCGGAGGTGCGCGCGGCATGATCCGTTTCATCCTTGCCGATCTAAACCGCTTCAAGGCCGGCGCCTTCGCCGTCGTCATCCTGATCGCGCTGTCCGTCGCACTCAGTGTGACCGTCACGTTGCAGGAGCGTGCCGTGCGCCTTGGCAGCGCGCGGGCGGCGGAAAAATTCGATCTTCTGGTCGGCGCGGCGGGCAGCGAGACGCAGCTTGCCCTTTCCGCCGAGTTCCTCCAGCCCTCACCCCTGCCGTTGATGTCGGGCCGCGTCCTGGCAAAGCTATCTGTTGACCCGCGCGTCGATTTCGCCGCCCCGGTCGGCTTCGGCGATTACGCGGATGGTCATCCCGTCGTCGGCACGACGAGTAAGCTGATCGCCGCCCTCTCCCCTGCTCTTGCCCAGGGCGCCGCTTTCGCCAGTCTCGGCGACGCTGTCATCGGCGCTGATGTGCCCAAGCGGATCGGTGCAGAGATCAAGCCAATGCATGGTGGCGCCGAGGAAGGCGGTCATACCCACACCGAGATCGTCTACACGGTGACCGGCCGCATGGCGCCGACGGGCACCGCCTGGGACCGCGCGATCCTCGTGCCGATCCGTGCCGTCTGGCAATTGCATGGCATGTCTTCGTACGACGCACATGACCATGGCGACGAAACGCATGGAAGCGTCGAGCCGGAGGGTCACGAGCACAAAGCGCACGTCTCGGTCGATGCCGCGATAGACGAGCATTTCGATGTCGAGACACCCGGTATTCCCGCCGTTCTCGTCAAGCCGAAAACCATCGCCGACGCCTACCGCTTGCGCCAGGAATATCGCGGCGAGGCGACTCTGGCCGTCTTCCCCGCCGAGGTGCTGACCCGTCTTTATGCGACGTTGGGCGATGCGCGCGGCCTGCTGCTTGCCATCGCTATCGGCACGCAGATCATCGTGATCGCCGCCGTGCTGCTCGTTACCATCATGCATGTCAGTGCCCGTCAGCGGCAGATCGGGGCGCTTCGGGCGTTTGGCGCGCCGCGCCGGGCTGTCGTCGCCATCGTCTGGGGAGAACTCTTTCTGCTCTTCCTCGCCGGCTTCGCCGCCGGCCTGGTGATCGGCTATGGCACGGCACATCTCATATCGGCCACGCTCACCGCAACGATCGCCATCCGCATGCCGGTGGAGTTTGCAAGGGAAGACCTGTCGCTGGCTTTCTGGTTCGTCGGGCTCGCCGTTCTGGTATCGATCCTCCCGGCACTCTCAACGCTTCGTCTCAGCCCGGCGCGCGCCTTGAGAAGCTGATCTGCTACCGGTTCCCTTGCACTATGCTTGTGCGCCCGCGACGCTTTGCCCATCGTCCGGTGGATGACAAGCGCGAATACAGGCAATATACAGTCAATATTCGCGCAGCCTGGAATCTCCCGCATGAAGACATGGCATCCCGATCTCAGCGTGAGCGACAGCCCGCTCTATATGGCGCTTGCCGAGGCGATCGAGCAGGATTTGCGCCGTGGAACGCTTTCGCCCGGCGACAAGCTGCCGACCCATCGCGATCTCGCCGGACGCCTTGCCATCGACGTCACCACCGTCGCTCGCGGCTATGTCGAAGCGCAGAAGCGCGGCCTCGTGCAGGCGCATGTCGGCCGCGGCACCTTCGTGACCGGCGCCGCACGCACCGCCACAGAAACAGTCCAGCCGGATGCCCGCCGCGCGGTCATCGTCGATCCCTCTATGAACATGCCGCCCGAACCGGACGATCCCGCGCTCGTCGCGCGGATGCGCGCTGGTTTTTCAGCGCTTGCCGCCGATCTTGTGCCACTCCTGCGCTACCAGACATTCGGCGGAGCGCCGATGGACAAGGAGGCGGCCGCCCTGTGGCTTGGCCGGCGCGGCCTGGCTCCCTCGCAGGAGCGCATTTTCATCACGCCCGGCGCCCATCCGGCGCTGCTCGCCATCCTCGGCACACTGGCAAAACCGGGCGAAACGGTGCTGTCCGAAACTATCACCTATCCCGGCATGCGCTCGATAGCCGCGCAATTGCGGCTACGGCTTGCCGGCCTTGCCATGGACGATCATGGTATCCTGCCGGAAGCGTTTGCCGAGGCCTGCGAACGGGAAACCCCGAAGGCGCTATACCTCAATCCGACCCTGCAAAATCCGCTGACCTTCACCATGCCGACAGCGCGGAGGACGGATATCGCCTCCATTGCGCAAAAATATCGTGTGCCGATCATCGAGGATGACGCCTACGGCTTCCTACCCCTGAACGGTCCCACACCAGTCGCCGCCGTTGCGCCGGATCTTACCTGGCATATCGGCGGGCTGTCGAAATGCATCGGCGCGGGCCTGCGCCTCGCCTACATCGTCGCGCCCGAAGACGGCCGCGCCCTCTGGTCCTTTGCCGGTGCGATGCGGTCCGGTAATGTCATGGCCTCACCGCTGACCACTGCGCTCGCCACCCGCTGGATCGGCGACGGTACAGCAGACGCCATGCTCGACTTCCTGCGCGAGGAAGCTGCTGCCCGCCAGGCGATGGTCGCGAGCCTGCTTCCGCCGGGCAGCTACCGGGCCGACAAACTCAGCTTCAACATCTGGCTGCCCTTGCCGCATGGCTGGACGCGCTCCACGTTCAATGCCCATATGCGCGCCTCCGGCCTCGGCACCGTCGCAAGCGATGCCTTCGCCGTCGACGGTACACCACCCGAGGCGGTCCGCGTCTGCCTCGGCGGGCCGATTGGCCGTCTGCAACTCCAGACCGCCCTCGAATTCATGGCGCATGCGCTGGAAGGCCCGCCCGAAATGGCCGGCTCTTTCTTCTAATCCGCCGATCCTGCTCCATCCTGGAAAATCAGGCGAACGGCCTTGAGCGGGGCTGCGTCAGTATGTCTGCTGGACATATTGAATGGATTGATTCATCAATATTACCGCAATAAATGAACGTATTGAATGGCATCAAGAAAGGTGCACATCATGGACAAGGACTATCCCGCGCTTCCCCCGATGCAGACCGGCGTCCGGGGCCGCTGCCCGCGCTGCGGCCAGGGTCATCTGTTCAACGGCTTCCTGACGCTCGCGCCGAAATGCGAGGCCTGCGGGCTCGACTATTCCTTCGCCGATCCGGCCGACGGCCCCGCCTTTTTTGTCATCTGTTTCGCCTGCGTGCCTAGCGTGGCGCTGGCCGTGTGGCTGGAAGTCGCTTTCGGCGCCTCGCTGCTCACGCAGTTCCTGGTGACCGGCCCGTTCATGCTTTTGACCTGCGTTCCGCCGCTCAGGCCCCTCAAGGGCTGGCTCGTCGCCAGCCAGTATTTTTACAAGGCCGAAGAGGGCAAGCTGGTTCGCCGGGCGCCCGACCCAAGCTAACTGCGTCCGGATGGCAAGGCCCGCGCGACGGAGATTGCTGGGAGGATTGCGCACGATTTGATGGATTCCGGTGGTCTGGATTGGCTTTATCTGCTACGCCCAAAACACAAGCATCAATCCCGCCTGCCTTCCAGAATGCGCCCCGTGCTCAGCTTCCCGCTTTCCGAAACAGACCCCGTTCTCCACCCCGGTCCGCCTCCCAAGGGCTCGGACGTGGTAATCATCGGCGGTGGCGTCATCGGCGTCGCGACCGCCCTCTTTCTGGCAAAGCGGAATATTTCCGTCACGCTGGTTGAGAAGGGGCGGATCGCGGCGGAACAATCGTCGCGAAACTGGGGCTGGATCCGCAAGCAGGGCCGCGATGCGGACGAGCTGCCGATCGTCGTCGAGGCCTGCAGGCTCTGGAAGCAACTCGCGGAAGAATGCGGCGAGGATATCGGCCTCGCACAGACCGGTGTGACCTATCTCGCCCGGAGTGAAAAGGATCTGGCGAAGTTCAGTGGCTTCATGAAGATCGCCACCGAACATGCGCTCGACACCCGCCTGCTGGATTCCAGCGAAACCGCAAAGCTCTTCACGGGCATCACGCAGCGCTATGCCGGGGCGATGATCACCCCATCCGACATGCGCGCAGAGCCATGGCTTGCGGTGCCGGCCCTTGCCCGCCTCGCTGCCCGCTGCGGCGTGACGATCGTTGAAAACTGTGCCGCCCGCGCCCTGGATGTGTCGGCCGGCCGGATCACCGGTGTTTGGACAGAAGCGGGCCGCGTCGCCACTTCCACCGTGTTGGTGGCTGGTGGCGCCTGGTCTTCCCTCTTCCTGCGCAAGCACGGCATTTCCATTCCGCAGCTCAGCGTGCGGGCAACGGTGGCTGCTACCGTGCCGTTGCCGGACATTCATTCGGGTGCGGCGGCCGACTCGAACGTAGCCTTCCGCCGACGGCAGGACGGCGGCTATACGCTCGCCCCCGGCGGAAGCAGCCTGCTTTACATAGGTCCGGATGCGTTTCGGCATGCGACGACCTATCTTCCCGCCCTGATGGCCAATCCGCTGGGCACCCGCTACGCACCGGCCGCACCCGCATCCTACCCGGACAGCTGGTCGACGCCGCGCGACTGGCAACCGGATACGATAAGCCCGTTCGAGAAGATGCGCGTTCTCAACCCCGCGCCCGAAGCCTCGGGCCTGCGGTCGATCGAGCACAATTTCAAGGCGCTGTTCCCGCAGCTTGGCTCCATTCTCTTCAAGGCGACCTGGGCCGGCATGATCGATGCCATGCCCGATGTTGTCCCGATCATCGACCGCGCTGCGGCGATCGGCGGCCTGTTCGTGGCCACCGGCATGAGCGGCCATGGCTTTGGTATCGGCCCGGGCGTCGGCCGCGTCGTCGCCGATCTCATCCAGGGCAACGACCCCGGTCACGACCTGCAGCGCTTCCGCTTCTCCCGTTTCAGCGACGGAAGCGCTCTACGGCTGGGACCCGCACTTTAGTCTGCCGGGCGGACGAAACAGATTGCATTCGAGGCCATCATGAGTTCCGGACTGATCGACACGAAGCCACTGGCGGGTATTGCGCTCGCCTCTGCCGGCTATGCCTGCTTTGCCCTGCAGGATGCCCTGGTGAAGTGGATGGTCACAACATACGAGGTTCCGCAGATCCTGTTCATACGCAGCCTCGTGATCGTGCTGGTGTCCGGCGTCTTGTTGCGCTTCTACCGGCACCCGTCCATTCTGAAGAGCCCCTATCGCGGCACTGTGGTGCTGCGTGCCGCGCTGATGCTGATCGCCTGGCTGCTCTATTACAATGCCGCGCGCTATCTCGGCCTAGCGGAGCTGACGACGCTCTATTTTTCCGCGCCGATCATCACCGTTTTCCTGTCGATCGTCGTGCTTAAGGAGGCCGTCGGTGCCGGGCGGTGGATTGCCTGCGTGGGCGGCTTCGTCGGCGTTGTGATTGCCGCCAACCCGTCGCATTCGCCGAACCTCATACCCGCCGCCATGTGCCTAGTGGCCGGCTTCTGCTGGGCCTGGAGCACCATCCTCATCCGGCTCGTCAGTCGCAGCGAAAGCACGCTGACGCAGATGTTTGCGACCAGCCTGCTCTTCGGCCTCGCTTGCGCGGCCTCCTTCCCCTGGATCTGGAAGACACCGGATATGGAAGGCTGGATGCTGATGATCGGGCTTGGCCTCGTCGCGACGCTCGGTCAGTTCCTGCTTTATGAAGGATTTCGCTACGCACCGGCCTCCGCACTGGCACCCGTCGAATATACCGGCCTCATCTGGGCCTTTGTCTATGGTTATACCATCTGGGCGGAAATTCCGGCGTTGAACGTTTTCATCGGCGCGATCCTCATCGTTGCCTCCAGCCTGGTGCTCGTCTTCTGGGAACGTCGCGTGGAAATCGCCGCCAGGGACGGCGCGGTTTCCTGACGGCTTCGCGAGGCGAAATCTAGCCTTTTGCCGCGACCTCGTGCCGCAAGGGTTGACTATCCGGCTTCCTGCCCATCTTTGACTATGCATTGGTCGCTGCGGCCATGGACCGTGATCGGACTGCCAGAATGAATGAGACCACCCGCGTGAACGAAACCCAGGCGACGGCCATTACCCTGTCGGAGCCGGAGAAGAATGTCATCATCGCGGGCGTCCTCCTGTCAATGCTGCTCGCTGCCCTTGACCAGACCATCGTGGCACCCGCTATGCCGACGATCGGCAAGGCGCTCGGCCATGCCGACTACCTGCCCTGGATCGTCACCGGCTATCTTCTGACCGCAACCGCCATGGCGCCGCTCTATGGCAAGATCTCCGACGTCTATGGACGCCGCCCGACGATCTTCGGCGCCATCATCATCTTTCTTCTCGGCTCGCTGATCAGCGCGCTGGCGCCCAACATGCTGGTGCTGATCCTCGGCCGCGCGGTGCAAGGCCTGGGCGGTGGCGGCCTGTTTGCCCTCGCGCAGATCGTGATCGGCGACCTCGTCCCGCCGCGCGAACGGGCGCGCTATGCCGCCTGGATTTCCGGCACCTGGGCCGTCGCCTGCATTGCCGGCCCGCTGATGGGCGGCACCTTCGCCGAACACCTGCACTGGTCCGTGATCTTCTGGGTCAACCTTCCGCTTGGCATCGCCGCACTTCTCATCATCAACAATCCCCTGAAGAAGCTGCCGGTCGTCGGCCGCGCGCACAGCATCGACGGCGCGGGCGCCGCCCTGCTCATCACCGCCACCGCACTTCTGCTCCTGGCGCTCAACTGGGGCGGCAGCCGCTATGCCTGGCTGTCCCCGGAAATCCTCGGCCTGCTCGGCTGCTCGGCCCTCTTCTGGGCGCTATTCGCGCTCCGCCTGCGCCGCGCCGCCGAACCGCTGATCTCGCTGGAGGTTCTCGCCAATCCGATCGTGCGCTACGGCACGCTCGCCATGTTCCTCGGCCAGACCGCCAATGTCGGCCTTGCCGTCTATATCCCGGTTTACGGGCAGTCGTTCCATGGTCTTTCGGCCAGCAGCTCCGGCATCGTGATGCTCGGGCTGCTGCTCGGCACCGTCTTTGGCGCGACGACCAGCGGACGGACCATTCCGCGCTTCACGCACTATAAGCGACTAGCGATCGGCGGCGGCGCCTTCAGCGTCCTCTGCCTCGTCGCGCTGGCTTTCCTGACGGGACGCACGACGCTCTTCACGCTGGAACTTCTAACCTTCGGCGTCGGCTTCGGGTCTGGCATGACCTTCCCGGTCGCCACCATCTCCGTGCAGAATGGCGTCGATCAGGCCCATCTCGGCGTCGCGACAGGCGTGCTGACCTTCCTGCGCTCGCTCGGCGGCGCGCTGGGCGTCGCCATGCTCGGGGCCATTGCGCTCAGTAACGGCCTGCCGCTCGGAGGCGAGCATATTCAGGCGGTTGCCGCGAGCACCAAGGAAGCCCTGCCCTTCACCTATATCTTCATCGCCTGCGCCGCCGCGACCGCCCTGTCACTGGTGCTCTTTCACCTGATGCCGGAAAAGCCGCTGCGTGGCCGGGCTGACAACGAGATCGCCGCGATCATCGAATAACCCCGCTTCACACAGAACGGTATTCGCGCTCGATCTCCAGCAAACGCTGCTTGCGCCAAAGGCCGCCGCCATAACCGGTGAGCGCACCATCCGCGCCGATCACGCGGTGGCACGGCACCATCAGCGCGATCTGGTTGGCACCGTTCGCTCGCGCCACGGCGCGCGTGGCGGTGGGGCATCCGATCTGCCGTGCGAGTTGGGCATAGCTGCGCGTCGTGCCGGCCGGGATGCGGCGAAGCTCGGCCCAGACCTCCTGGCTGAACGGACTGCCCGCCTGGTGCAGCGGCGTTTCGAAGACGGCGGAGCGGCCGGCGAAGAAGGCATCCAGTTCGGCGCTTGCCTGCTCAATCACCCGCGTCCGGCCAAGGCCGATGCCATCTTTGGTGGCGGCGCGCAGCTTGCGCAGCTCCTTCGGCAACGCCTTGCGGCCGATGAATTCCAGCAAGTGCAGATGGGTTTCGCTGGCCACGGCGACCATGTCGCCAAGCGGCGTGGCAATCCAGCTCGCGCGCAGCAGGCCGTCCTGCTTGAGCGCAGCGGGTGCACAGCCGAGGATTTTTGCAAAGGCGGTGCGAAACGCGCTGGCACTGTCGAACCGCGCCTCCTGCTGGGCGGCAATGATGCTGCTTCCGTCCGAGAGGGCCTCGAAACCCTCGCGGAGGCGCCGTTGCCGGGCCATTTCAAGGAATGTCATGCCGAATTGCCGCTTGAAGCTGCGCCGGACCGTCGAAAGGTCATAGCCCATCCGCTCGACATGCTCCTCCGACCAGCGGATATCCGGCCGCTCGTCGAGCGCCGCCAACAGGGCGCCGATCGCCGGATCGGCATTCGCGGCAGCCTGTAGCGGATGGCAGCGCTTGCAGGCGCGGAACCCCGCCTCGATGCATTCGCCGATCGTCGCGCGGAAGGTGCAATTGCCCGGCAGCGGCTTGCGGGCCGGGCAGGTCAGGCGGCAGAAGATGCCGGTAGAGGCGACGCAGACATAGGCTTGCCCGTCATAGCGTTCATCGCGGGTGACAAGCGCCTGATAGAGGGTGTCGTGATCTGGAAGGGTAAACAGCATGACATCCTGATAGCACTGCTTTCGACGGCAGTCGGTCGAAAATCGGGCGTCTATTCAAAATGCTGGACCGGCTTAGCCCCGCGCCTCCGGCGACGGTTGCGGCCATCGCGCCAAGGCCTCGCGGCCGGCATCCGTCAGGCCGTAGATGCCTCGGTCGAGCCGCTCAAACCAGCCGTAGACATTCGATTGCAAGATCTTGCCCGCCTCGGGCACGCCGGCGCGGATATCGCGGACCCGCAGCGGCCCATCGACCAGCGTTATCGCGCAACCAAGCGCCTGCTGGCGATAGGCGGTCATCAAAGGCGTGCGCGTGCTGCCGCCGAGTGCCGGATCGCCCCGCCGTTTCTGGTGCTCGCGCATCAGCCGCGACCGGCGTTTCGGATTGGTCCGCGGCATTGGCGTCACGGAGCCGACGATGACGCTGACATCGCCCGCATCCGAAATGCCGAGCATGCCGATGCCGAGCCGACGGCAGAGGTCGCGATAGCGCTTGTCGGCCTCTCGGCCGCGTCCCTTGGCCGAAACCTTCGCGGCAATCCAGACCTCGTCGGAAACCGCCGCCCGATCGACGGCCTGCAGGATGAGCTCCAGATTAAAGGTGAGTTTGAGTTCGCAGATCACCACGACGGGCGGATCGTCGGCGCTGAGGCCGACCAGATCGCAGCCGCCGATTTCGCCCTTGACGACATAGCCCGCCGTTTCGAGGAAGCCTTTGACGGGCAGGTAGAGCGAGGTTTCCATGGTCCTAAAGATCGATGCGGAGAATCATCCGCCGACTATAGCGATCACACCGCGCGGGTCACCTCCCGCTGCTCTAAGGGACGTGCCGAAAATCGCAAATCAGGCGTTAACCGGCATGAGGCAACTTTAAATGTATATTAATGCAAGTTTAATGATCTGCCGCCGATCACGGACATTTTCCTTGGTTTTCCGCCATCCTTGCCCGCAGGCTTGCCTCTGCCGGATGACGCGACACGCTGTCCGGTGGGTTCACGTTCTCGTGCAGGTGGGAAATGATCGCTTTCATCATGCGGCTGAAAAGTCGCGCGCATTTCGTCGTCGCACCGCAACACGGCGCGCATCTTCTGGGCACCAATGCCCGTCGCCGCAAGCAGGCACGCCAGCGCCTCGCCATCATGATCGGCCTGTTCACCCTCGCTTATGTCGTTCTCGGCGCGCGGCTCATCCAGTACGGTATTTCGGAACCCATCCAGTCCGCTTCGATCGGGGCTGGCCACGCCGTCGCCTCGCGTCCCAACATCGTTGATCGCAATGGACTGCTGCTCGCAACCGATCTCAACATGGTCTCGCTTTATGCCGAACCGCGTCGGATCATCGATGCCGACGAGGTGGTGGAAAAACTCGCCTCGGTCATACCGAACCTCGACTGGAGCGAGACGCACAGGAAACTGCGCTCGCAAAGCGCCTTTCAATGGCTACGGCGGCAACTGACACCCAAGCAACAGGCCGATATCCTGGCGCTCGGCCTGCCCGGCATCGGCTTCCGGCCGGAAAAGCGGCGCATCTATCCGGGCGGCGCCACCGCCTCCCACGTCGTCGGCCATGTCAATGTCGATAACCAGGGCCTTGCCGGCATGGAGCGCTATATCGACAGCCAGGGCCTTGCGGATTTGCGCGCGGCGGGCCTTACCAACGACACGCGGCTCGAGCCGGTGAAACTCTCCATCGACCTGCGTGTTCAGAACATTGTGCGCGAGGTCGCCGCGAAGGCGATGGTCGATTACAAGGCGGAAGCGGCAGGCGCCGTCATCGTCGATGTCGAGACCGGCGAAGTGCTCGCCATGGCCTCGGTTCCAGACTATGACCCGAACGAACCCTCGCGGCGGCTAGCCGACGGCAGCGTCGACAAGGAATACGAAAAGGGCTGGTTCAACCGCATCAGCAACGCGACCTTCGAGATGGGGTCGACCTTCAAGAGCTTCACGCTGGCAATGGGCCTGGACGAAGGCAAGATCAACCTCAATTCCGTCGTCGATGCCTCCCGGCCCATCCGCATGGGCGGCTTCACCATTCGCGATTTCAAGGGCAAGAACCGCCCGCTCTCCATTCCCGAAGTGTTTCAGTACTCCTCCAATATCGGCACCGCCGCGGTGGCCGACATGGTCGGCATCGACGGCCACCAGCAATTCCTGACCCGACTTGGCCTGCTCTCGAAAATGGAAACGGAAATGCCAGGCGTCGCGACGCCCACTCAGCCGCGAACATGGAAGAAGATCAATTCCGTGACGATTTCTTTCGGCCATGGCGTGGCGACGACACCTTTGCAGACGGCGGTCGCTGCCGCCGCCCTTATGAACGGCGGCTATCTTGTGCCGCCGACCTTTCTGCCCCGCACGAAGGAAGAGGCGCTGGCGCTGGCCACCCGCGTCATCAAGGACAAGACGAGTGCCGATATGCGCACGCTTTATGATTGGAACGGCGTCAAGGGGTCCGGCCGCCACGCGCAGGTCGAGGGTTTCCATGTCGGCGGCAAGACAGGCACGGCCGACAAGGTGATCAACGGGCGCTATGCGCGCGACATGAATTTCAACGCCTTCGTGGCCGCCTTCCCGATGGACAAGCCGCGCTATATCGTTCTGTCGATCATCGATGCACCCCGGACCGGCGAAAACGGCGGCCGCACCGCCGCCTCCACCGCAGCGCCGATGATCAAGGCCATTATCAGCCGGGTCGCTCCGCTGCTCGGCGTGCAACCCCGCTTCGGCGACCCGGACGAGACCATGCAGCTGGTCGACTATTGAGGCGCGCAGGGCGCCGGCCTGCTCCATTGTGGCGCAATGCGCGTCCGAAACGGCACCTTCGGCAGAATGTCATCTAAGACTTTGTTTATCCGTCACCTCTAGATTTCCGGCGAGAATCATCCTGAGGACATGACGCCCTTGGTAGCTACGCAAATGATGCTGCAACTGGCGCAGCTGATGGAACACGCCGGCAATCTCATTGCGGTGTTCGACCCGGAGGATCGCCTGCGGTTTGCCAACCGGGCGTTTCGCGCCGCCTGGTTCATCGAGGATGACGAAGAGCCCCTCTGGTCCGATCTGATGCGCCGTAACTATCATGCCCGGCGCGGCACGGTCGTGGAGACACCGAATTTCGAGACCTGGCTGCATTCAACGCAGGCGCGGCGCGGAAAAAGCGGTTTTCGCGCCTTCGAGACCGATCTCCATGACGGCCGATGGCTCTGGATGGCCGAGACTGTGCAGACCGACGGCTGGATGCTGTGCGTCGCCAGCGACATCAGCTCCATCAGGCCCGACGAGCGGGCGTTGCGGCAGGATCGCAACATCGCGATCAGGGCATCCCAGACGGACGAGCTGACCGGGCTCCCGAGCCGGCGCTACGTGATGGGCAAGCTAGGCGAACTCGTCTGCTCAGCCGGCGACAGCGGGCAGGATGTCGGCTGCCTGGCCGTGCTCGACATCGACAATTTCAAGTATATCAACGACCGGTTCGGCCATGGCATAGGCGACGCCGTGCTCAGGGATTTCGGCGTCACGCTGCAGCGCCATGTGCGCAAGACGGATATCCTTGGCCGCGTCGGAGGCGAGGAATTCCTGCTCATCCTGCCCAACACGACGATGGAGGACGCCGAGGCGATCGTCCAGCGCATGCTGGTCGCCGTGCGCCATTCCCGGCCGGTGCCCGAACAGGCGAGCTTCCGCTATACCTTCTCGGCCGGCCTTGCCTGGGTCGCGCGCGGCGACGATCCCGGCGCCGTCTACCGCCGCGCCGATCTCGCGCTTTATGCCGCCAAGATGCGCGGGCGCGACCAGATCAGTATCGAGATCCAGCCAGACCGGCGCCTCGGTTCGACCAACGCGGCATCTTCGGATTGATCAGAGAAAATCCTCACGGCACGGCGTGAAGGTATCGATCAGCAAGCCGGGTGCGAGGGCCAAGACACCATGCACGAGGTCAGGCGCCACGATGAAGCTGCTTCCCTGGGCGAGGCGCGTGGTGACGCCATCAATCGTGACGTCGAATGCGCCTTCGGCCACATAGCTCACCTGCGTATGCGGATGGGAATGCAACGCGCCAATGGCGCCCTCCTCGAAACGGAAAGCGACGAGCATGAGTTCGGGGCGGTGGCTCAGCACCGCGCGGCGATTGCCGGGGGCGACTTCGGTCCAGACAGTGTTTTCGGGAAGCGTATAAGGTTGCATGGGTCCTCTCATCGGGCAAGCCAGCCGCCATCGACGGGCAGGATGGCGCCATGGACGTAATCGGATGCCGGGCTCGCGAGGAAGATCGCGGCGCCGGCGATGTCTTCCGGCCGCGCCCAGCGGCCGGCGGGAATGCGCTTCAGGATATCGGCATTGCGTTCGGTATCGGCCCGCAGCGCCGTCGTGTTGTTGGTCTCGACATAGCCGGGCGCGATGGCATTCACGTTGATGCCCCGCGCCGCCCACTCGTTTGCCAGAAGCTTGGTGACACCCGCAAGGCCGCTCTTCGCCGCCGTATAGGACGGCACGCGGATACCGCCCTGGAAGGAGAGCATCGAGGCGATGTTGATGATCTTCCCCGGCCGGTCGGCCGCAATCGCCGCCTTGGCGAAGGCCTGGCAAAGGAAGAAGACGGATTTCAGGTTGGTGTCGAGCACCGCATCCCAATCCTCCTCCGTGAAATCGAGCGAATCCGCCCGGCGGATGATGCCGGCATTGTTGACGAGGATGTCAGGCGTTGCGCCGGCAGTGAGAACTTGAGAGAGGACCGTGGCAGCGCTGCCGGATATGGAAAGGTCCGCCTTCACGGTCACGAACCGCCGGCCGGCCGCTTTCACCTCCGCTTCGGTGTCCGTCATGGCCGAGCGACCGACGCCGACGATATCGGCACCCGCCTTCGCCAATCCCAAGGCGATGGCCTGGCCGATGCCGGTATTGGCACCGGTAACGATCGCCCAGCGGCCGGAAAGATCGAAGGGGCTCATCGCAGCGCTTCCATCGGCACCTTGTCCATGTCGGTGAAGCTCATATTGTCACCCGCCATGGCCCAGATGAAGGCATAGCGGCCTGTACCGGCGCCGGAATGGATCGACCAGCCGGGCGACAGCACCGCCTCGTGGTTCTTCAGCACGACATGGCGCGTCTCGCTCGGTTCGCCCATGAAATGGAAGACCCGCGTCGCCTCCTGCATGCCGAAATAGAGATAGACCTCCATGCGCCGGTCATGCACATGCGCCGGCATGGTGTTCCAAACGGAGCCCGGTTCGAACATGGTGAGGCCGACGAGAAGCTGGCAGCTCTCGCAGACATCGGGATGCACATACTGGTTGATCGTGCGGTGGTTGGATTCCTCCGCCGAACCCAGATGCACCTTCTTCGCCATGTCGCGGGTGATATGCACCGTCGGGCACGTTCGGTGCGCAGGCGCACTCAGGACATAGAACAGCGCCGGCTCGGCGGGGTCATTGCTGGTAAAGCCGATCGCGCCCTCACCCAAACCGATATAGACGCCCTCCTGAAAGCCGAGTGCATAATCCTTGCCGCCGACACTGACCGTCCCGGCACCGCCGATATTGATGGTGGCCGCCTCGCGGCGCTCGAGGAATTGATCCGTGCCGGTTTCAGCGACATGGTCGATTGTAAGCCTTTCGCCGGTCGGCACGACACCGCCAATGATCATGCGGTCGAGATGGCTGTAGGTGAGGTTGACCTCCCCCGGCTGGAACAGCGTCTCGATGACGAAGCCGTCGCGGAGACCCTGCGTGTTGCGCCTTGCGGCGTCCTCAGGTCCAACGACCTGGCGAACGGATACGGAAAGTGTCACGGCATATGCCTTTCAAAAATGGGTATCAGGTGAGCACGACATAGTCGGTGAGCTGGTTGATCGTCGTGTCGGCCTTGGCGACATCGAAGACCTTGGTGCCGTGGCTCATGATCACGAAACGGTCGCAGACCTGGTAGGCGTGGTAGATGTTGTGCGTCACCAGCACGCTGGAGACGTTCTCTGCCTTCAGCTTCAAAACCTGGTTCAACAAGGCTTCCGTTTCGCGCACGGAGAGCGCCGAGGTCGGCTCGTCGAGCAGCAGCACGCGTTTCTTGAAATAGACGGCACGCGCAATGGCGACCGCCTGCTTCTGACCGCCGGAGAGATTGCCGACCAGCGTATCCGGGCTGTCGATGCCCGAGATATGCACAGCGTTCTGAAGGACTTCCATGGCGATCTCGCGCATCTCGGCCTGCCGCAGGAAGCCGAAGCGATCCGTCAGTTCGCGCCCCATGAAGATATTGCGGGTGATCGATAGGCTGTCGACCAGGGCGGTATGCTGGTAGATCGTCTCGATGCCCGCATCGGCGGAATCCGAGCGGCAGGTGAAGAGCGTCTTGCGGCCATCAACGCTGAGATAGCCGTCCGTCGGCTTGTGAATGCCGGAGATCAGGTTGACCGTCGTCGACTTGCCCGCGCCGTTGTCGCCGAGCAGACCGACCACCTCGCCTTCGCCGATATGGAAGCTCAGATTGCGCAGCGCCGTCAGGGCGCCAAAACTTTTGGAAATGTTGTGCAGTTCGAGAAGATTGGACATCACGCAACACCCCGCCGCTCGATGAGATGGTTGAAGATGGCGGCCAGCACGATCAGCGTGGCGATGAACATATCGAGATAGAAACCGGGTGCACGCAGCAGCAGCAGCACGTCGGTGATGGTGTGGATGAGCAGCACGCCGAGGAAGATGCCGATGATCGATCCGCGACCGCCGCGCAGCGACAGGCCACCGATGACACAGGCGGCGATCGCCTGGAGTTCAAGGCCCGCACCCTGTCCGGGCTGCACGCTGCCGACGCGGGCGGTGGCGAGAATGCCGGCCACGGCTGCCATGCCGCCGGCTATAGCGAAGGCGATGAGCTTGACGCGATTGGTGTTGATGCCGATCGCCTCGGCCGCGCCGCGATTGCCGCCCGTCGCGAAGACATGGTTGCCGAAGCGGTGACGGTGCAGCAGGAAATGGAAGCCGACGACGAAGAGCACGATCCAGATGAAGGCGGCGTTGATGCCGAGCAGCGTGCCGGAAAACAGGCTGGTGAAGACCGGCTCTGGATCGAAGCGCACCTGCACCGCGCCATTGTAGAGCAGCACGGCACCGCGCCAGAACAGCAGGCCGCCGAGCGTCACGATGAAGGACGGCAGGCCGAAGCGGATCGTGATCTGGCCGTTGAGAAGACCGATCAGGACACCGGCCAGAATGCCGAGCGGGGCGGCGACGAAGGCGCTTACGCCAGCGCCGACAAGGCTTGCCATCAGCACGGCGGTGAAGGTGTAGACGGAGCCGATGGAGAGGTCGAATTCGCCTGCGATCATCAGCACACCGGCGCCGAGCGCCAGGCAGCCGAGCACCGGAACAGCCTTCATCAGGATCGTCAGGTTCTGCGGCGAGAGATAGCGGAACTCATTGGGATAGAGCAGCGCGCCGGCGATGCAGACGATCTGCAACGCCATGAAGACGAGGAAGATCGCTCCGGCGGGCATGCCCATGATCTGTTTGAGAATGGATTGTCTTTGCGTGCGCGAACGGGGCGCGGCACTGTCGGCAAGGATAGGTGTCACGGTCTGGCACTCGATCTTTTTCGGGGGAAGGAACCTGCCGGGCACGCCGGCAGGTTCCTGCGCATTCCGGTTAGCGGTAGCTGCCGATCAGCGGCTTGACCGAGCTGATGCGCGACTTGTCGAGGAAGGCGCCCTGTCCCGTGTCGACGTCCGTCGGGGTCAGGCCGTACTTCTTGGCAAGCGCGATCTGGGCGATCGGATAGTAGCCCTGAAGGTAGGGCTGCTGGTCCATGGTGGCGAACATCGCCCCTGATTCCACCGCATTGACGATCTCGACGGCAAGATCGAAGCCGCCGAAGGGAATGTTGACGCCGGCATCCTTGATGGCGCCAGCACCAACTGTCGAGGTGACCGAGCCCGTGCCGAACAGGGCCTTCACGTTCGGATTGGCGATCAGGAACTGCGCGATGATGTTCTGCGCTTCGGCCGGATCGAGACCGGCACGCACCGTCTCTACCTTGATGCCGGCATCCGTCATTGCCTTCTCGATGCCACCACCACGGGCAACCGCAAAACTCGCTTCCGGAATTTCGCGCGGGTTGAAGACGACGTCACCGGACTTGAGGCCGAATTCCTTGATCATGCGTTCGCCGAGCTCAACGCCGGAGGCAAATTCATCCATGCCGACATAAGCTTGGCGGCAATTGCCCTTGGCGCCTTCGAGGTCGTCATTGTTGAAACCGATGACGATGATGCCGGCTTTGGTTGCCGCGCAGATGCTTTCATCAAAGGCATCCGACGAGGAGATGGCGACGGCGATGCCGTCGACGCCGCTCGCCGTCGCGCTTTCGATGAGGTCGTTCTGGCGCACAGGATCGTTGTTGGCATATTGCACGTCGAGATCGACGCCGAACTGGCTGGCTGCGTCTTGCGCGCCCTTCACCACGGGATTAAAGAACTGGACACTCGGATCGAGGTAGATGATCATCGTGGCCTTGACGTCTGCGGCCAGCGCCGTAGATGCCATCATGGTGGCAAGACCGGCGGCCATTGCCGCGGCTTTCAACCTGGTCATTTTCATTTGCGTATCCTCCCTTTGGATGTGCAATGCGGGTCCAAAAGACCCAAGTCTCGGCTGGCGGGCTCCGACCAAAGATTTCGCCAGCCGAGGTTTTCCTCCTCTCGCTACAACAGCAGCGACTTACCCGAACCAGGGCGCAGGGCGCCCGAACGTGACGTGCACGCCCTTGAACTGGGAATACTCATCGAAGCCGTAGCGGCCGAGTTCGCGGCCAAGCCCGCTCTTCTTGTAGCCGCCGATTGGCAGTTCCGGCGTGCCGTCGATCACGCTGTTGATCCAACAGCGGCCGGCGCGGATGCGGCGGATGCTCTGCAGCGCGTTTTCGAGATTGGTGGACCAGACCGAGGCCGAAAGGCCGAATTCCGTGGCATTAGCCATCGAAACAGCCTCGTCCGCCGTCTTGAAGGTCAGCGTCGAAAGCACCGGCCCGAAAATCTCCTCGCGGGCAATCGACATGTCGGGCGTGACACCGGCAAACACCGTCGGCGCGTAGTAGAGACCGGCCTCCCTGCCGACCCTCTCGCCACCGAGCAGAAGCTTCGCGCCGGAGGCGACGCCCGCCTCGACATAGGAATGCACCTTGTCGGCATGCGCCTCGGAGATCATCGCGCCGATCTTGGTGCGCTCGTTCAGCGGATCGCCGAAAGTGACCTTGCGCGAGATGTCGAGCAGGCGCTCCATCAGCGCATCGCGGATGCTCTCCTCGACCAGCAGGCGGCTGCCGGAAATGCAGCACTGGCCGGCATTGTGATAGACGCCGTAGGCGATGCCGTCGGCGGCAGCTTCGAGATCCGCATCCGCAAAGATGATCTGCGGACCCTTGCCGCCCAGCTCCAGACCGACGCGCTTGACGCTGCGGGCTGCAATCTCGCCGAGCTTGGTGCCGACACGCACCGAACCGGTGAAGGCGACCATGTCGATGCCGGGATCCTCTGCCAGCACCTGGCCGGCCGGATCGCCGTAGCCGGTGACGACGTTGAAGACGCCATCGGGAATGCCGGCCTCACGCGCCAGTTCCGCCATGCGGATCGAGGTGCCCGAGGTGAATTCCGACGGCTTCAGCACCACCGTGCAGCCGGCGCCGATCGCCCACGGCACGCGCTCGGAGGCAATGATGAAGGGGAAATTCCACGGCGTGATGATGCCGACGACGCCGACCGGTTCGCGCAGCACGAGGCCAAGCCTGTCGTCACCGATATTGTTGTGGCTCTGGCCTTCCAGCGCGCGCGCCTGGCCGGCGGCATAGGACCAGAGGTCAGCGCAGAAGCCGATCTCGCCGCGCGCCTGGGCAATCGGCTTGCCGACCTCCAGGCTTTCGGCCAGCGCCAGTTCTTCCTGATGCACAAGGATAAGGTCCGCCACCTTGAACATCAGGCGCGAGCGCTCGGCACCCGACATGCGCGGCCACGGACCGGTATCGAAGGCACGGCGTGCGGCGGCAATCGCCAGGCGCACGTCATCCGCCGAGGCTTCCGGCCAGGTGCCGACAACCGCTCCGGCATGGCCGGGGCTTACCCGATCAATCGTCCGGCCGGATGCCGCATCGACGGACTTGCCATCGACAAGCATCTGATAGCGGGCTTTAATATTCAGCCGCGGGTCACGGGAATCGGGTGCAATGAAATTGGACAGCAATATCGTCTTCCGGCCGGCAGTAGCGCGCCAGCCCCTCCCTATTGATCCGGTATTCAGGCCACCGGATTTCTGTTGCACATGAATTGTATGGTACTGTATGGTGGCTCCAAATGGATGTCAACGCATGATGGCGGGAAAAGACGTGAACCTTGAATCCCTGAAGATCGACACGGGCGAAACCGCCGCAGCGCAGGTGGAGCGGGACCTGCGCGAATCCATCATCCGCCTGGAACTCGCGCCCGGCATGCGGTTATCGGAACAGGACATCGCCACCCGCATGGGCGTGTCACGCCAACCGGTGCGCGAGGCGCTGATCGCGCTCGGCAAATCGAAGCTCGTCGATATCAGGCCGAACCGCGGCACCGTCGTGGTGCGCATCTCGGCACGGCAGATGATGGAAGCGCGCTTCGTGCGCGAGGCGATCGAGACAGCCGTCGCCCGCCGCGCCAGCGAGAGTTTCGACAGCTGGACGCGGCGCAAGATCGACACGATCCTCGCCCGCCAGAAGGCCGCCCGCGACGCCGACGATCACAACGCCTTCCGCCGCGAGGACGAGCAGTTTCACATCGCCATCGCCGAGGGTGCAGGCTGCGGGCTTGCCTGGAACGCCATCTCCGACATCAAGGCGCATATGGACCGGGTCTGCAATCTTCAGCTTCGCCACCCCGATTCCATGAGCCGGCTGATTGCCGAGCACGAGGCGATCATCGACGCCATCGACACCCGCAACGCCGATACCGCCGAGGCCGCGATGCGCAGCCACCTCAACGGCATCCTCACCGACCTGCCGCAGATCGAGGCGTCCAATCCGGACCTGTTCGAGTGACGAAACGCAAAAGGCGCGCGATTTTCATCGCGCGCCGGGAAATGCGGTTGGGCTGACGCGAAAGACGTCAGCCGGCGCCGACATAGGGCATGACCTCAAGCACACCACGATAGATCATATCGAGCGAGACATAGAGGATGATCGCGAGGCCGACATAGGCGATCCAGCGATGCTTGTTGAGCAGGTTGGCGATGAAGTTTGCGGCGATGCCCATCAGCGCGATGGAGAGGGCCAGGCCTATGATCAGCACGCTCGGATGTTCGCGGGCGGCACCCGCGACGGCCAGAACGTTGTCGAGCGACATGGAGACGTCGGCGACGACGATCTGGGTCGCGGCCTGGAAGAAGGTCTTCTTCGGCGCGTCTTCGAGGCTCGCCTCCTCGGCGCCGCCATGGCCGCCGCGCAGCTCGCGCCACATTTTCCAGCAAACCCAAAGCAGCAGCAAGCCGCCGGCGAGCAGCAGGCCGATGATGGCGAGCAGATGCACCGCCACCGTCGCGAAGAGGATGCGCAGCAGGGTCGCCGCGATGATGCCGACGAGGATCGCCTTCTTGCGCTGCGCCGGATCGAGACCTGCGGCGGCAAGGCCGATGACGACGGCATTGTCGCCGGCAAGAACCAGGTCGATTGCGATAACCTGCAGGAGCGCCGTCAGACCGGCAGCTGTCAGAATTTCCATGCGTCCCACCTTCCGATACGCGAGGCCGAAACGGGCCGTCCCCTGCCCGTCTGATTCCGATCAGTACCCTTTTGGATTTGCGCTTTGCAAGGCGAATACACAATTCCGTGAAAATGCCGATAGGCGGGACTGCCCGCCGATCGCACGATGCGCAACAAAGCGCCTCAGATAGCCTGAGGCAAAACCCCATCGCGTTCGATTAGCCCGAAGACCCGTTCCACCGCACAGGGAATGGGCCCAAGCACCGGCTTGCCGAAACGCGTGCGCAGCTGTTCGGCGGCCTGACCAAGCGGGCCGCCGCCGATGATCACGGCTTCGGCTCCGGCCAGATCGATGCAGTCGCGCACTGCACCGGCAAGTGCTTCGGCTAGGAGTTCGGCATCGGCTGCAAGGGCAAGCGGATCGCCCGCCGTGCAGCGCACGCCAGCATAGAGATGACCGAGACCGAGATCGACCGCGCGCTGATCGATGGCCTCGACGAGATCAGGCGTCGAGGTGGCGACGGCGAACCGGCGCCCGCCCTGCGAAGCCGCGATCATCGAGGCCTCGCAGATGCCGACGACAGGCACATTGACCTTGCGGCGGAGCTCGGCAAGGCCGGGATCGCCGAAGGCGCTGACGATGATCCCCGCACAATCGCGTTCATGCGCCGTGCCGAGCTCGACCACCTGGGCGGCCGAAGCCGTCAGCTGCTCGGGCGTCGTGATCATCGGTGGGCTGCGATCCGCCGTCACGGCCTTGACGTCGAGCCTGCCGCCGGCCGCCTTGAGGGCGATCGTCTGCATCATGTCGCTCGTGGCGTGTGAACTGTTGGGATTGATCAACAGTATATGCGGGGCCATTTCCGTTATGCTCCTGCCTTCAGGGGTTCGACAGCGGGGATGCTTTCGCCCGTCCCTGCCGTATCCGCGCGCTGGGTGATGTCTTCCATCGACATGCCGTAGGTTTCCGGGCCGAGCTGGATGCAGACCGCGAAGACCGCGTACATGGCCGCGGCAAGCCCGAACACGCCGCCCATGCCGTAGTGGTCGAACAGGGCGCCCGAGATGGTCGGCACGAAGGAGCCGGCCGCAGAACCCGTCGCCAGGATGAAGGCGACGCCGAAGGCGCGGATGCGCGTCGGGAAAAGTTCCGGCGCATAGATCCAGATCGAGGTGTTCAGAAGAAGCACGAAGAACTGGAAGAGCGCCCCGAAGAACAGCACCAGATAGATGGTGGTGCCGAACTGCAGGATGGAGAGTGCGGCAAGGCAGGCGCAGACCGCGCCGACCGTCAACACCCGCTTGCGGGGGAAGTAGTAGCCGAACATCGAGGCCGCGATGGCGCCGAGCACGCTGCCGGACTGGATGATCATGCTGTAGAGCAGGCTGCCCTGCAGCGTGTAGCCCATCGAGACGAAGATGACCGGCATCAGCGTCAGAACGGACAGCTGTGCGCCGTAGCTCATCAGGATGGCGATGGATACCGGCACGATACGGCCGAGGAACGGCGCACGGAAGAGTTCCTTCCAGCCGCCCTTGGCACGCGGCGCATCCTGCTCGTTGTCCTTGGACAGATATTCGCGGACGACGAGGTTTTTCGGCCGGAGCGAACCGGATTCCAGCACCGAGAGCACTTGGTTCGCCTCGTCGATGCGCCCTTGCGAAGCGAGGAAACGCGGCGTTTCCGGCACGAAGCGGCGATAGAACACGACGAGCAAAGCCGGCAGCGCGAGCGAAGCGAAAAGCCAGCGCCAGCTGTCCTCACCGGGGAAGATGCTGAAGATCATCAGGCCGTAGACGGGCGCCAGGAAGTTGCCGAAGCCGCCCGCGCCGACATTGACGAGGCCGGCGGCCGTTCCGCGGAATTTCGGCGAGCAGAATTCCGACAGCATGGTGACGGCGGTCGAGATTTCACCGCCGACGCCGAAGCCGACGATCGCACGCGCAATGCACAGGAACATGAAGTCCGGTGCCAGCGCGCAGGCGGCCGAGCCGAGCGAGAACAGCAGCAGATTGATGGTCAGCATGACGCGGCGGCCATAGCGGTCGCCGAGAATGCCCGAAAGCAGACGACCGATGGCCGCGCTGCCGAAGGTGATCGTGTTCAGGAAGCCGATATCCGTGCCGGTCAGGCCCCAATGCTCCTTCAGGAGCGGGCCGGATACGCCGATGGTGTTCTGCTCGAATGCATCGAACAGGCAACCAATCAAGACCAGCGCGATGATCTGCTTGTGTGCGCCTGTGACCCCGATGCGGGTCAGCGCGCCCTCCAGTTGACGGACAGCCGGCGATGATTTGCCGGACTGTACCATGCCTTCTGCTGCCATAGTCTCCTCCTCTTTGGCATCAGTATGAAAATGAATTTTCACATACTACTATCATGAAAATAATTTTACAAGAAACTTCGGCAACGCATTTCGCACCGCGCCTTGCGAAGTCCGCCGGGTCGACTACAACCTTGATTTATCGGGAGAAGGCGGTGAGCAAGATGGGTTCCACGGATCGGTCGTTTCTGTTTCGCGTGCGCGACGCGCTCGACGACCTGCATCCGGCCGAGCGACGGCTTGGCGATTTCGTCTGCGACTTTCCAGGCGAGCTTGCCAGCTATTCCGCCTCCGAGCTCGCCAAGCTGGCGCAGGTCTCCAACGCCACGGTGACGCGCTTCGTGCGCCGGCTCGGCTACGAGACCTATGAAGAGGCCCGCCGCCACGCGCGCGACGAGCGGCAGACCGGCTCCCGCCTGTTCCTCGCTGCCTCCACCGATGCGGCTGCCGAGCAATCCGTCGCCGCTCATGCCGCGCAGGGTATCGCCAATCTCGAAGGTACCTTCGCCACGATCACCGACGCGCAGGTCGATGCGGTCGCCGACGCGATCCTCAAGGCGCGCAAGACCTGGGTCCTCGGCTTTCGCAGCAGCCACGCCTTTGCCGATTACCTGCAATGGCAGATGACGCAGGTGGTCGAAAATATAGTCGCCATCCCCGGCGCCGGCCAGACGCTCGGCGAACATCTCGTCAGCGTCACCGGCGAGGATGTCGCCATCGTCTTCGGCCTGCGCCGCCGCGTCGCGCAGATGGAGACGATCCTGACGGCCATCGAGAAGAGCGGCGCAAAGCTGCTCTACATCACAGACGAAGGCGTCTCCCATCGCGCCAGCGCCGCGTGGCACTTCCGCTGTCAGACGCTGGCACCCGGCGCCCTGTTCAACCACGTCTCGGTCATGGCCGTCTGCCACCTCATCACGACGCGCACCATCGAACGCGCCGGCCCCGCCGGCCGCACCCGCCTGCGCGGCATCGAGCGTTTCGGCGATACGCTCGAAGAACTGTGAGCGATCAGCCCGCCGCCCTGACCGACCGACGGATGAACCATCCCTCCTTGCCGGCCCGCAACAGCGGCCGCTCGATGAGACGATAGGCGGCAAGGCCGAGCGCGAGGCCGGCGCAGGCGGAAAGGACGAAGGCGATCGCGGGCGGCATGCCGATGAGCGTGCCGGCCTTGGCGGTGACGGAAATCGCGAATGTGTGCCAGAGATAGATCGAATAGGACGCGTCGCCAAGCATGACGGGAAGCGCAAGACGCGGAATGTCGCCCTGCCTTTCCAAGGCGACCGTGCCATAGACCAGCGCGCAGGCGAGCGGGCCGCAGGTCCATTCGTCGAAGGGCAGCCGAAGCATGCCGATGGCTGCAAAACCGGCAAGACCGAGACCGATGAGCGCGAAGGACAGCGGGCGGGCCGGCACCCGGCCATCGAGCCACAGCCGGGCTATCAGCATACCGGCAACGAATTCGAGAATGATCGGGCGGGTATAGGTCAGGAAAAGCGGTGCATCGCTCTCGATCAGAAGACCGAGCACGACCAGGAGGCCGAACAGTCCGGCCATGCTCAAAAGCCGCAACCGCTGCGGCAGGGCAAGGCAGGCGGCGAAGACGAGGTAGAAGAACATCTCGTAATTCAGCGTCCAGCCCTGCACGAGCACCGGCCAGATCTCCCCACTGCTCGGCGAGCGCGCCGGCACGAAGGCCAGCGATGCAATGACATGGCCAGCCGTCAGCACGAGATTGGGAAAGAGCCCGGCCAGAGCCCCCGCAACCATGACACCCGTCGCCAGCCAATAGACCGGCACGATGCGGCGGAAGCGATCGAGGAGGAATCGGCCGGGCGAGATCGGGCGCCGCTCGACGATCACCCACATGATGAACCCGCTGATGACGAAGAAGACGTCGACGCCAGCCGCCCCGACGGCAAAGGCATGCCCGGTGCGCTCCGCGGCGTGGAAGACGACGACGGCCAACGCCGCGAAGGCGCGCAGATACTGGATGCCGTAAAGCGTGCCGGCCGCTGGCTTCGCCGTCATGCGAAGGCCGCCTTGTAGGAAACGGTCCTCTGGACGGGATGTCGCCGACCGTCGGCCAGTTTGCCGGCGGCGAAATAGAGCAGGAACGAGCCGACATGGTAGGGATTGAGGATATCGATCTCCACGAAGGTGCGCACGGCGAGCAGCGCTGCAATGGTGAAAAGCACCAGCGCCTCTTCGTCTCGTACAGCCGAAAGCAGCCGGCCGAGATGCCCGGCAAGGGTGACGACGAGCACCATCGTCAGAAGCAGGCAGCCGACAAGGCCCGTTTCGACGGTGGCGGCGATGAAGGTGTTGTGGAAATGAAAGCCGCTGCGGCCGGAGATGAAGAAATCCGCCCAGAGCTTTTCCGCAAGCGCAAAGCCCTGCACCCAGAACGCCTGATAGCCGATGCCGGCAAACGGCGCTTGGCCCGCCGTCTCGATACCTTGCTGCCAGAGATAGGTGCGCCCGGTCAGCGTCGCATCCTTGCCGAAAGCACCGAGCACCATTTCATAGCCGCCGCCATAGGCGCCGGCGATGACGATGAGCATGGTCAGCACGGCAAGCGCCAGGAACAGCATCTTGCGATGGCGCGGCGCAAGCAGTTCGAGCATCCTGAGCGCAAGGCAAAGGCCGGCGATCGCAACGGTCGTCAGCACCGAGGTCGCCGATTGGGAGGCCTTGAGGCAATAGAGCGCGACCAGCACGCAGCCGATGGCGGCGAGCTTCCACGGGCCGCGCTCAACGCCGAGAAACAGGGCGGCGAATGCGAAGAGCACCGCCAGCGAGGCGTAGAAGCCGAGCTGGTTCTTCGAGGCGAAGGCGCCGACGAAACTGTAGGTGCCGTCGAGCGGATCGAGGTGATAGACGCCGAAGACCATCGAATAGACAAGCACCAGTCCCGTGCCGATCAATCCGCCGCGCACCAGCGTGCGGGTGTCGACGACGCGCATGGCGATCAGCGCGCAGACGACATGCGAGAGATATTGCACGCCGGCCCGCGCCGTGGTGTCGGGCGCCTGCGACCAGAAGACGGAGAGGCAGGCGAAAAGCGCGAAGGCGAAGATCCACGCATAGCGCGCGTAGTTGCCGAGCACGCGCCGGTAATCGACGGCGACAAGCGGCATCCACAGTGCATAGTAGGCCAGGATGGACACCTGCCCGAAGCGGAAGGAATAGGCGAAGACGAAGAAGGATACGGCGATGGCGAACGCGGCATAGGCCTCGTTGCCATCGGGTCCGATCAGGCGTGTCTTCGCAATCCGCATCGGCAGGACCTCACTGCGTCGCCAGATTGAGCTCCACCTTCACGACATCCCCCGGCAGGACCGGCGTCGTTTCAGTGGCTCGGATCTGCTCGGCCTTGCCCTTCACCGTGCGCAGGATCGAATAGCCGATATTCTCCGCACGCAGCCCGCCCTTCAGCGAGGCGGCATCGGCTGACTGCATCAGCGCCTCCGACATCAGGTCGCGGCTGGTGCCGAGCTTCAGCGTCAGCGTGTCCAGTTCCTGCTCGGTGTTCTGCAACTCCTGCGCCAGGGTGGCGTCCCAGTCGTTCTGCAGATTGGTCTCGTCCTGCGTCGCCTTGTTGATGTCCTGTTTCGCCTTGAGGGAGGCCGTGTCGATATCAAGCAGCGCGGCTTGCAGATCGGCCGCGCGTTGTTCCAGCGCAAGCCGCCGGGAGCTGATGGCAAGCCCCTTCTCAGCCAGCGAATCCACCTTGGAAAGGTCGCCCTGTACCAGCTCCAACTGGCGCGTCTGCGTTTCGGATTTCTTGCCGAGCGCATCGATCTCGTTGGTGAGCAGCGATTTCAGGTCGGCGAGAGCGGTCAATTGCAGCCGCAGCCGCTTTTCACGCGAGGCCATCAGCGCCTTCTCGCTTTCGAGGATCGCGCGCGCCTCGTGCGACGCGCCAAGCTCCTTGGGCGTGACGATCTCCTTTGCGCCGCTCATCTCGGCCGTGATCCGCGCGCGGCGGATGAGGAGCCGGTTGCGCTCGGCGACCTGCACGGCCGCCTCGCCTTCCGAGCGCAGGAAATCGCGCGCGAAACGCTGGCCGGGATCGCCGCGCTTGAGACCGCCGCTAAGGCTGATGGCCTTGAGCACAGTCAGACCCGGCGCGAAGGGATAGGCGCCGGGCGTCTGCACCTCGCCGGAGAGATAGACCGGCCGGTATTCGGCGATCTCCACCGAGGCGGAGGGAAGGTCTTTCAAGCCGAAGAGGACCTGCATCTTCATGCCGATATCCTCGGCAAGTTCGGCGGAGGTACGCCCGTCCGCCGGCAGCTGGCCGATGAAGGGCAGCGAGAGTGCGCCGTCGGCGCCGATGGCGTAATCGCCGCTGACGGCGCTCCAGTCGCGGATGGCGCCCTCTGCGGTCTGCCATTCGGCGACGCGAATGCGCAGCTTGTCCATCACACCGAGCCGGTATTCCTCCGCCGAGGCGGAAGCAGGCGCGGCCAAGGCGAAGGCGAGGCAAAGCCCGCCGAGGATTTTGACAGGAAAGGCGGTCGCGGCAGAGGCCGCGGTCGAATTCGTCTTCATGAAAACCCCTCTCTTCGAGCGTTTTCGCCCATCCGGCTTGCCGGACGGGCTCAAGATTTCCCGCAACCCCTTGGGGTGCGGAAGCGCTTCGGATCAGTAGCTGCCGCGGGAAAGGCAGACGGCCGGGATAGTGCGCGCGACGATGACGAGATCGCTGACCAGCGACCAGTTGCGCACATAATGGGTGTCAAAGGCGACGCGCGTCTCGTAGGACACGTCGTTGCGGCCGCTCACCTGCCACAGGCCGGTGAGGCCCGGGCGGGTCTGGAGATAATAGACAGCGGAACCTTCATAGAGTTCCAGCTCGTCCTCCACCACCGGGCGCGGACCGACGAGGCTCATTTCGCCCCGGACGATGTTAATGAGCTGCGGCAGTTCATCCAGGCTCAGCTTGCGCAGCACGGTCCCGACCACGGTGACGCGCGGGTCGTGCTGCAGCTTGCGCGTGGTGCGCCATTCCTCATAGGCAGCCGGATTATCCTCCAGATAGGCCTGGAGAAGAGCATCGCCATTTTCCGCCATGGTGCGGAACTTCAGGCAACGGAAACTCGATCCGTTGTAGCCGACGCGGCGGTGTCCGTAAAAGACCTTGCCGCCATCGGAGAATTTCACGAGGGCCATGATCAGCACGAAGATCGGGCTGAGCAGGATGAGGGCGGCCAGTGCCACCAGAATGTCGAAGCTCCGTTTCGATATCCCGCCTACCGGCGGAGCGCCGGATATTGACGAACTGAAAAACGGCGAACTGGCCGATCGGGTCGCGGACTTCATAGAGATGGCTCCATTGGATTGCGATTTGGTCGGGTCCTAGGGACGCGTTCCCACATCCAACGGAGAGTGTATGGTCACAGTTTGTTTTTTGAAGCGTGATCGGTGGACAAAGAATGCATCGCTGGAATTTCAGAAGATCATCATCTCCTAATTTTGTGATTTTGTTCTCTACCAGACAGTATCTTTGGTCCCTAGGCGAAAGCATCTTTCGCCTTTTTCACGCATAGAAGTCGCTGCGCTTTGCTTCCATCACTTCTTTTGACGAGACCGGCCTTGGCGATTTTACATACTTCTACCTGAAACTACGCAATGGCATGCGTCCTTGCCGGACAATAAACGTGCACCTCAAGCGATTTTTTGCATTGCAATATTATTTTGCATTGCAAAATTTTCCGTTAGAAGTCGCTCAAATTGTAACAAAAGTTGATTACAGATGGTTGCGCGCGCAACCCATCGGGTGCAGCGCAAAACAATGATTTCCCGCCATCGGATAGATGATGATCCCGACTTTATCCAACCGTGTCGGAATAAGGGCAGGACGGGGGCAGATGATTCTATCAGGAGATGCCCGCGGTAACGGAAGCACAACACAATTGGGCGAAAAACGAGGAACCAGGGCCGCATACGACTGGCTAATACCAGTGATTGCACGGCAGACGGCGGCCCCGTATAGTCTCTCGTGAGCCTCAGAGGAGAAGGCAGATCCACCGATGAAACGTGCGCCGGAAACGAAATGGCGGGATAGCCCGGCCTTTGGGCCACGCTTCTTCCTGAGCATGTTTTTCGCGCTCGTGGCCTTCGCGATCGTAACCTATATCTCCACGGGGTCGCTTGCGACGACGGCGATCCAGACGCTCGTCTGCGCCGTGCTGATCCAGATCGGCTATTTCCTCGCCCTGCTTTTCCTGACCTGGCGCACCGCAAAGGCCCGCAAGGTCGAATTGGAGGGCGCCGCCCGCGGCAAAACCGGGCTGGAAAGCACCAAGCCTTCCGTACCCGTATCGATGAACGAGCCCGGCCACTCGCAATCCTGACTGCGCCGCCATCTCGACCGAGCCGTTTTTGTGCCCCTTTCACCTTTCATGCTGCATCGCAGCGCGGGTTCCTCCGCGAACGGTTCAACGCGTGAAAGGGAATTGTCGTGCCCCAGGAAGACAAGGTCTGCGTCATCATTGCCGCGAGGAATGCGCAGGACACGATCGGCCGTGCGGTGCGCTCGGCGCTTGCCGAGCCTGAAGTGGCCGAGGTGGTCGTCGTCGACGACAGTTCGGACGACCGCACCATGGCCATCGCTGCCGAAGCCGATGATGGCAGCAAGCGGCTCGACGTCATCCGCTTCAAGGTCAATCGCGGGCCATCGGCCGCGCGCAACCACGCGATCGCCATTTCCCGCGCGCCGCTGATCGCCATTCTCGATGCGGACGATTTCTTCTTTCCCGGCCGCTTCCGCCGCATGCTCGCCTGCACGGACTGGGACTTCATCGCCGACAACATCGCCTTCATGGAAAAGGCCGATCCGACACATCCGCCCGCTGATTTCGCGCCGAACCCGCGCCGGCTGCATCTCGAGGCCTTCGTGCTCGGCAACATCTCGCGCCGAGGCGCCCCGCGCGGCGAGCTCGGCTTCCTGAAACCGGTCATGCGCCGCGCCTTTCTCGACGCGCATGACCTGCGCTACCGCGAGGACATGCGGCTCGGCGAGGACTACGAACTCTATGTCCGTGCGCTGATCGCCGGCGCGCGTTACACGGTCATCGAAAGCTGCGGCTATGGCGCGGTCGTGCGGGCCAATTCGCTAAGCGGCCAGCATCGCACCCAGGATCTCAAGACACTGTTCGAGGCCGAGCGCAGCCTCCTCTCAGCCGGCAATGTGCCTCCGAATGCTGCCGAAGCCCTGCGCCGCCACTGCCGGCAGATCGGCCGGCGCCATGCGCTGCGGCATTTCCTCGATCGCAAGCGCGAAGGTGGCGCAGGAGCCGCCCTTGCCTATGCGCTGGAAAATCCGGCCGCCATGCCGGCCATCACCGGTGGTATTGTCCGCGACAAGCTCGACGCCGCCCATCGCCGCGTTCGGCCCCGCCAGCCCGCCCCGCAGGCCGGGCTGCGCTATCTGCTCACGACAGACTAAAAATAGTCGCGCCGCACATCCTCCAGCACCGCATAGAGCCGATCCTTGCGTTCGGACAGGCGCGCATCCGTGCTGAGCTGGGGTTCCGCGCGGCTTGCCTGCCAGAGCGCCAGCGTCGAGGGCGCGGCAAGCATCTGCTTGGCCGCATGCCGCAGCCCCCTGCGTGGCGCGGCCTGCGCGACGGCAACGGCGGCCTCCCCCGTTCCGGCAAAGGTTGCGCCGTCATAATCGACGCCCCAGAAGCGGGCGCCCTTGATGATCGCCTCGGCGCGGGTGGAGATGGGAATGCGGCGCGGCCGATGCTCGACGCCGAGCGTCGCTGCCCAGTCCTGCCATTTGAAGCTGTTGATATTGGCCGAGGTGCTGACGGCGACCCACGGCACACGGAAGGCATCGGCCAGGATCGCGCCATGCATGGATTCGGCGACGATCAGCTCGGATTGCGCGATCTCGCGGATCACGTCCTTCGCCTCGCCGCGCGGATCGATGTAATGCATGCCCGCAGTCGCGCAGACGACCGGCCATAGCCCCGCCACCGCCGATTCCCAGTGGGGCACGAAGGCGCAAGAGTAGCGCTTCGGCTGGTTTGCGAATTCCGGCATGTCGGCGACCAAAACCGCCGGATCGACGATACCGAGATGCTCCGCCACGCCGACTTTCCCGGCCGTCAGCGGCCCACGCACGCAGCGGATATCCCAGAGACTCTGGTTGCGCATATCGGGCAGAACGCCGTAGCCGAAGCCGCTGCCGAGCACGAGTTTTCGTCCCTCCTCCGGCAGGAGGGTCTTGGTCAGCACCGTGCCGACGCCGACGAGCAGCACATCCGGATGAACCTCGCGAAACCCCGGCAACAGGAAATCCCAGAGCCAGAGATTGAGGTCGTCACCGAAGTTGCCGTGCTGAGATTCCCAGTAATAGGGCTTCATGTCCTCTCCTTGGAAACGGTGGGATCAGCGGGAAAACTTGCCGACGGCAAGCGCCAAAACGCTGGTGAAGAGCCGGGGATCGCGCACGGCCCAGCGGGCGAGCATGTCGAACTGCGGCAGTTTGCGGTGGCGCACGCGCCGCGCCTGGCTCCACAGCGCCTGGCGCCGCGCCGTCTGCTTGTAGGAGCGCAACGAGGCGATCTCCGCCGGACGCTCGGCGAAACGCTGCTCCAGCCTGTCGAGCGCCACCCAGGTGTTGAACTGCTGGCGCAGGAACTGCGGTGAATCGTTATCGACACCGTGAAAGATATTGAGCCCCTCGCCACGCACCGCGCCGGCCTCTGCACTTAACACGATACGTCGGGCGGCCAGCACGCAATCGCAGAAGAACAGCACGTCTTCCGCCGCAAGCCGGAGTGCCGCATCGAAACGCACACGCTCGATCAGCGGGCGGCCGATGACCATTGCGGAGAGATGAAGGAAGCTCCAGTTCTTCAGCATGACCTGCGTCAGCTCGGGGATTTCGATGATGAGCGGATCGTCCGAAAGGCGCACCACGGCCACGGCCTTTTCGAGGTCGGCGACACCAAAATGGTAGTAGAACGCGTCGCTGCCGGTGATCGAGGCGAAATAGCAGTCCGCGTCAAATTGCGACATCGCGCTGACGGCGTTTTGGAGGTGATCCGGCGTCCAGACATCGTCTGAATCAAGGAAGGCGACAAGCTCGGTTTCCGGGGCGACATGGTCGAGCCCGGTGTTGCGCGCCCCGCCCGGACCGGCATTTTCCTGCCGCACGATGGTCAGGCGGGCACGCTCCTCATCGGAAAATCCGATGATATCGCCATCGGCCGGATAGGGTGATTCATCGTCGACGACGATGATATCGAAGTCTTTGAAACTTTGAGAAAAAACAGACGTCAGCGCACGCCTGAGAATACCCGGTTCCTTCTGGTAGAAGGGAATAATAACTGTCAGCTTCGCCATGTTTTCGTCCCTGTGTTCTCTCTAGAAAGACGTTCGTCTGGTCTCCTCCCACCGGGGCGCGGCCGTTTCCGGCGCAGGCTTGTCGTCGTCGTCAAAGCTCCAATCGCGATACAGGATTCCGCTATGTCCCCGTCCGTGAATGCCAAATCGGTTACCCGAAATGTCGGCTGGAGTGTCCTATCCAAGACAAGCACATTCGGGCTTAAATTTGTCACCGTGCCGATTTTGGCCCGTCTGCTGACGCCCGAGGAGTTCGGCGGCGTGGCCGTCGCCCTGGCCGTCGTGCAGTTTCTTGCGATGATCGGTGGAGCGGGTCTCGCCTCAGCATTGATCCTTGAGCCCGATGAAAACGAAGAGACGATCCACTCGGTTTTCTGGGCCAATCTCGCCTTCGCCTGCCTGATGGCGGCGGGGCTTTATATTTGGGCCGAACCGCTCGCCGGCTGGTTCGGCGCGGCGGATGCGGCCTATCTTTTGCGCCTGATGTGCCTGCTCATTCCGCTCCAGCTTGCCGGCGACGTTGCCTATGCGCTGGTCGCGCGGCGCATGCAGTTCAGCCGTGATGCGCTGTGGAGCATGATCTCCGAATCGATCGCCGCCATCGCCGCCGTCCTCTTGGCGCTGGCCGGTTTCGGCGTCTGGGCGCTCGTGGCCCAGCTTTTCATCGCGGGCATCATCCGGCTCGCAGGCCTGTTCTTCGTATCGCGCTATCTGCCGCGCTTCCGGTTCCGCGCCGCGGGCGTCATCCGACTGGGGCGGTTCAGCCTGGGCCTGATGGGTTCCGAAGTCGCCAATTTCGTCACCTTCCAGTCGCCCATGGTGGTGATCTCGCGCTTCCTCGGTCTTGCCGACGCCGGCGCCTATTCCGCTGCCAACCGCTTCTCCAGCATTCCGAATCAAGTCGTGCTGTCGGGCGTCATGGGCGTGCTGTTTCCCGCCTTCAGCGCGATGATGCATGATCGGGCGCGCCGCTCGCAGGCGCTGATGCTGAGCACGCAGGTGACGACGCTTCTGCTCGCCCCCATGATGTTTGGCCTCTGGGCGCTTGCCGAACCCGCCATGCTGCTCTTGTTCGGCCCGCAATGGGCGGCCGCCTGGCCGGCGCTCGGGCTGCTCGCGCTCTCCAAGGGGCTGCTCACCCCCTGCAGCACCTTCATTCCCTATCTCAAGGGCGCCGGCCATGGCGGTGCGCTGTTCTGGTGGGCCATCGGCCGTGCCGTCGCGACGACCGCCGCGGTCGTCTTCGGCGCCTATAACGGCACGCTGGTCGAAGCTATGGTGGCGCTCTGCCTCGTCAACACCGTCGTGCTGGTCGGCTATTCCTGGGTCGTTTTTCGTGCGGACCAGACGCCGTTCTTCTCCGGTTTCTACCGTTCGATCCGCCCGATGCTGACTGCCGCCCTGATGGCCCTCACCGTGCGCGCAGCGCTCGACCACGCTATCGCACCGCATTTTCACCCCGTGATGCAGGTTGCCCTCGGCATTGCGCTCGGCGGCGTGATCTACGCAGCCCTCACCCTTCTGACCGAGCGGCCGCTCCTGAAAAAGCTCCTCAATCTCGTTCGCCGTCCGAAGATCGCTACCGTCGTCGGCGTGCCTTGAGGCTGCCCCAATTGGCCGAGGCGTCGCCGCAATCGCATCGATCGGCGGCAGAGAGCAAAGGGAACCACAAAAAACTTTCTGTGCGACATGCACCCCAAAATTGCGGCCAGATCAGTATATTCGAATAGGCTTCTAAGTATTGCGGTGCCGGGGATCGAACTTCGTCCGATCGTCGAAACAGAAGGTTTTTCCTCATCACCGGCAGCACCACATATGCTGCAATGCAACCTTCGACGCCGTCAATTTTGCTGCGCCGCCATATTTTTTGCCGTCCCGTCACCCACACTCCTCTTCGTAGGCGCCAGTCTGCTCTTGTTTGAACGCCGTCCGGGGGGATCGGCTCACCAGAGGGGTGACGGACACCGTGACTATCGACGCGACCGTTTCAGCGCGCATCAACATGATGCGCATCGTGCTGATATCAGGGATCATTTTCGTGCATGTTCCGCACGACCCGGCGACGAGCCCCTATCTCGGCACGTTCGGCGGGCTTGACTGGCTGCGCGTGTTCCTCGCCGACAGCCTGTTCCGTATCGGCGTGCCCTGCCTCAGCGCCATCTCCGGCTACCTGCTCTTCCATCGCGGCATTGAAGGCTTCGACTACTGCAAGACCCTGCGCAGCAAGGCCTCGACCATTCTCCTGCCGTTCCTGCTATGGAACACGGCGTTTCTTGTACTGGTCTATGGCGCACAATCGCGTGGCATCGGCTTCGGCTACCTGCCCGACGTCCTGCATGCCGGCCCACGCGACTGGATGAACCTTGGTCTGGCAATCGAAAGCTGGCCGATCAACATCCCGCTCTATTTCCTACGCGATCTCCTGCTTTGCCTGCTGTTGTCGCCGCTCATCGCCTTGCTCGTCCTGCGCTATCCGCGCACCACGCTCGCGCTGATGCTGGCCTATGCGGTCTTGCCACTGCCGAACGGCATCTTCCTGAAGAAATCCATCCTCTTCGGCTTCAGCTTCGGTGCAGCTATGGCGCTGCACCGCGTCGACATCAAGCGCCTGGACCGTTTTGCTGCCCCCATCGTCGCCGCCGTTCTGGCGATGGCCTTTCTGCTGTCTCTTGCGCTCTACGCCTTCGGCCCGGAATTCCCGGTCTGGCTGGACATGCTGCGCAGCCTCGCCGCCATCGCCGGCATTTTCGGCGCCTGGGCGCTCTCGGCCCTGCTGATCCGCACCGCCACAGGCCAGGCCCTGTCACGGCTTGGCGGCCTGAGCTTCTGGATTTTCTGCGGCCATTATCCGGTGCTCGTGCTGTTCTGGATGGTCTGGAACCGGCTCGGCATCGCCGACTACCCGCTGTTTTACGCCGCAAGCCCGGTTCTGGCGCTCGCCATCCTCGTTTCCACCCACGCCACGGCGCGGCGCTTTACCCCCGGCTTTGCCGCTATCCTCACCGGCCGCCGTGCAGGCGGTCCGAAACGGCCCGTGGCCGGCCATCCGCAGATGAAGCCCGACGGCTCCATCGCCCAACGGAGGTGAACATGACCGATTTCCCGAAAACGGCGCTCTGCGCCGCAGCCTTTATCCTTTCCGCCGGCCCGCTCGCCGCGCAGGACGGCGTGAGCGGCACCTCCTTTGTCGAGGAATTCGACACGCTCGACAGCGACAGATGGTATGTTTCCGACGGCTGGAACAACGGCAAGCACCAGAATTGCACCTGGTCGAAGGATCAGGTCGCGGTCCAGGACGGCAAGCTGACGCTCTCCTTCGATGCAAAACCCGCGGGCGAACGACAATATTCCTGCGGCGAGGTGCAGACCCGCAAGCGCTATGGCTACGGCACTTACGAGGTGCGCATGAAGGCGGCGACCGGCTCGGGCCTCAACTCGGCCTTCTTCAGCTATATCGGCCCCGCCGACAAGAAGCCGCATGACGAGATCGACTTCGAGGTTCTCGGCAAGGATACGAGCCGCGTGCAGCTCAACCAGTATGTCGCCGGCAAGGGCGGCAACGAGAAGCTGGTGCCGGTGGCAGGCGGGGCGGACAGCGCCTTCAACGATTACGCCTTCGTCTGGCAGAAGGATCGCCTGCGCTACTACGTCAACGGCGCGCTCGTGCATGAGGTAACGGACCCGGCAAAACTGCCGACCAACGCCCAGAAAATCTTCCTCTCGCTCTGGGGCACCGACACGCTGTCCGACTGGATGGGCCGTTTCGCCTTTGCCGGCAAGGCGGCGCTCGACGTCGAGCGCTTCGCCTTCACCGCCGAAGGCGCCCCATGCCAATTCGACGGCTCCGTCGCATGCCTCGTGAATTGACGGAGACGCCGATGATCCGGGTCCTCTACCTCGTTCACGACCTTTCCGATCCCGCCGTCCGCCGCCGGGTACTGATGCTGACGGCGGGAGGCGCGACGGTTACGCTCGCCGGCTTCCGGCGCGGCGAAAACCGCCTCGCGGATATCGACGGTGTTGCGCCGATGGAACTCGGCGCGACCGCGGATGCCCGCTTTGCGCAGCGCCTCATCGCGGTGGCCGGGGCGGCGGTCAAACTCCCGCGCTTGCTCGCTGGCGTTGAACGGCCGGATGTCATTCTGGCGCGAAATCTGGAAATGCTGGCGCTCGCCAACCGGGCCTCCAGACATTTCGACGGCGTGCCGATCGCCTATGAGTGCCTCGACGTGCACCGCCTGCTGCTCGATAACGGCGTTGCCGGCATGGCGCTGCGCGGGGCGGAGCGGCATTTCGGCCGCGATGCCCGCCTGCTGGTCACCAGCTCCCCGGCCTTTGTGGAACACTATTTCAAGCCGCTTTCCGGCATCCGGGCGCCCATTCACCTCCTGGAAAACCAGGTTCTGGAGCTCGATGGCGGTGGAACGGTCATGCAGCCACGCTCCCGATCGGCCGGCGCGCCATGGCGCATCGGCTGGTTCGGGGCGATCCGCTGCCGCAAATCTCTCGATCTGCTGGCCTCCTTCACGCGCCGCATGGAGGGGCGTTTCGAGGTCATCCTGCGCGGCCGGGCCGTGCATAGCGAATTTGACGACTTCGACGGCCTTGTCGCCCGCGAACCCTATCTGCGTTTCGAAGGCCCCTATCGCAATCCGGAAGACCTTTCCACGATCTACGCGGATGTCGATTTCACCTGGGCGGTGGATTTCTTCGAGGAGGGGCAGAACTCGCTCTGGCTCCTGCCGAACCGACTCTATGAGGGCTGCCGCCACGGCGCCCTGCCGATCGTTCTCGACGGGACCGAGACGGCGCGGCTGGCCACGCAACGCGGCGTCAGCATCGCGCTTGCCGACGACCGGCTCGATACTTTGATCGACCGTCTCTCCAGCTTCGATGAAGCCACCTACAACGTCCTTCACGCCAATCTCATCGCGGCCGGCCCCCGGCCCTGGATTCTCGACCGCGCCGATTGCGCCGCCTTCGTCCAGCGCCTCGCAGCGCTGCGCCAGCCGGCAGAGCAGACGGCAACGCCGCATCCCACCCCTTCCCTCATCGCCAGCAAAGTGGCCAGCGAGGTAAACTACCATGAGCGTTGATGAAGCCGCAGCCGTGCGCTGCCTGATCGTGATCCCCTGCCTCAACGAGGCGCCCTATCTCGAATCGCTGGTGAGCCAGCTCGAACCGACGCTTGCGGAGCTCAACGCGACGCTGGTCGTCGTCGATGGCGGCAGCACGGATGGCACGCGGGATATCGCCCGCAGCCTCGCCGCCCGGCTGCCGAAAATGCATGTGCTCGACAATCCCAAGCGCATCCAGAGCGCCGCCATCAACCTCGCCGTCGAGGCCTTCGGCGTCGAGCACGACTATATGATCCGCATCGACGCACACGGCACCTATCCGAAGGATTACTGCCGCGTGCTGGTGGAAGACGCGCTGGAGACGGGGGCGGATTCCGTTGTGGTCGCCATGCAGACCGTCGGCTTCGGCACGTTCCAGAAGGCGACCGCCGTCGCGCAGAATTCGGTACTGGGCAATGGCGGCGCCAAGCATCGTGTCGGCGCCCAAAGCCACTGGACGGATCACGGCCACCACGCGCTGATGCGCATCGCCGCTTTCCGCGCCGTGGGTGGCTACGACGAGAGCTTTACCGCAAACGAGGATGCGGAATGCGATTACCGGCTCAACAAGGCGGGCTATCGCATCTGGATGACGGCGCGCACCAGCATGATCTACTATCCCCGCGCCAGCGCGCTGCCGCTCTTCAAGCAGTATTTCGGCTATGGCCGCGGCCGGGCGCGAAACTTCCTGAAACACCGTGCACGGCCAAGCCTGCGCCAGATGCTGCCCCTGATGGTGGCACCCGTCGCCGTGGGCGCGTTTCTGGCCGCGCTGACGTGGATCGCCGCCGTGCCTTTCGCCTTGTGGGCTGCCGCCTGCCTCGGCTATGGCGCCTGGATGGCGCTCGGCCAGCGCAATCCCTATGGCCCGCTTGCCGCCATCTCGGCGATGATCATGCATTTCGCCTGGTCCGCCGGCTTCTGGCGCGAACTGCTCGACATCCGCCAGCGGAGGGTGCCGGCATGAGCGCACCCCTCAAGATCGATATCGGCGTCTGCACCTTCCGCCGCGAGATGCTGACGGAGACGCTCGCCTCGCTCGCAACCTTGAAGGTGCCGCAGAACGTCAGCCTGCGCGTCCTCGTAGCCGACAATGACGTCGAGCCGAGCGCCTATCCGCGTGTCGCGGCGGCCGCGGACTGGATGCCCGTCGAGGTCGCCTATGTGCATTGCCCGGCTGGCAACATCTCGCTTGCCCGCAATGCCTGCCTCGACAACAGCGATGCCGATTTCCTCGCCTTCGTCGATGATGACGAGACGGTAGAGCCCCAATGGCTGTCGCGGCTCCTCTATGCGGCGGAGCTCAACGGCGCGGATGTCGTGCTCGGCCCCGTCCGCGCGCTCTATGCGCCCGGTGCGCCCGACTGGATGCGGCGCGGCGATTTTCACGCCACCCGCCCCGTTTGGGTGAGGGGCGAAATCCGCACCGGTTATACCTGCAACGTGCTGATGCGGCTTGCCGCTCCGTCCATTGCCGGCCGGCGTTTCGATCTTGCGCTCGGCCGCAGCGGCGGCGAGGATTCCGCCTTCTTCAGCGGCGTTTACGATGCCGGCGGCCGCATCACCTTTGCCGCCGATGCCTGGGTGGAGGAGCCCGTGCCCGCCGCCCGCGCACGCTTCGCATGGCTGGCGCAGCGCCGGCTGCGCATGGGCCAGACCCATGGCCGGCTGCTCGCCAAACGGTGCGACGGTCCGGCGCGCATCAAGGCGGCCGCCCTTGCCGGCGCGAAATGCGGCACCTGCTTCACGGGTGCCGCCGCCTTCGCACTGTTCCCCATCCGCCGCAACCGGTTCCTGCTGCGCGGCCTGCTGCATGCCGGCGCCATTGGTGGCCTCTTCGGCGCGCGCACCATCGAACCCTATGGCAAGCTGGAGGCCGCACGATGACCGGCCCCGATGTTAGCGTCGTCATCGCCGCCTACAATGCGGCCGAGACGATCGAGCGTGCCATCCGCAGCGCCCTGGCCCAGCAGGGCGTGATAGTCGAGGTAATCGTCGCCGACGATTGTTCGACGGATGCGACGCGCGCCACCGTCGCCACCCTTGGCGACCCGGCCGTCCGGCTTGTCGCCCTTGAGCGCAATCGCGGCCCCGGCGGTGCGCGCAATGCCGGTTTTACCGCCGCGTGCGGCCGCTGGATCGCCGTGCTCGATGCCGACGACACGATGCAGCCGGACCGGCTTTGCCGCATGATCTCGGCCGCCGAACGGGATGACGCCGCCCTCGCGGTCGACAATCTCTTCGTGCTCGATACCGATGGCCGGATCGACACGATGTTTCCGGACGATCTTCTCGCTTGCACGCCGCAGATCACGCTAGCCGATTTCATCGATTCCAACCGGATTTTCCGCAGCACGCACAATTTCGGCTACATGAAGCCGGTCTTCCGGCGCGCCTTCCTGGAGGACAACGATCTCCTCTATGACGAGGCGCTGCGGATCGGCGAGGACTACCTGCTGTTCGCCGGCGCCCTTGCGGCCGGCGGCCGCTGCGTGGTCACGCCGGTGCCCGGCTATGTCTATCACATCCGCGAAGGCTCGATTTCGCGCGTGCTGCACCTCCACCATGTCGAGGCCATGCTGGCCGGCGACCGGCGCTTCCTCGCCCGCTTCCCGTTGACAGGCGAAGCCGCCGCCGCCCAACGCCGCCGCACGCGCAATCTGCAGGAAACGCGCGCCTTTCTGGCGCTCGTCCAGCATCTGAAGAACCGGTCGTTCGGGCATGCCCTCAAGGTAGCGCTCGGCGATCCCGTCGCACTCCGGCATCTGGCGATGCCGGTTGCCGCCCGGTGGCGTCGTCTCGTGACACCATCCCATCGCACGACGGCCGCGCTCCGCGCGGCCTCCTCCCCCGCGACAGCGCAGGATTATGCGCTAGAGAACAAAGGATAATGCCATGGAGCGAAACAGAACGGTCCGCAAGGCCGTCATTCCCGTCGCCGGCAACGGAACCCGCTTCCTGCCGGCCACCAAGGCCATGCCGAAGGAAATGCTGACCATCGTCGATCGTCCCGTCGTGCAATATGCGCTCGACGAGGCGCGCGAAGCCGGCATCGAGCATGTCGTCTTCGTTACCAGCCGCAACAAGCAGGTCATCGAGGACCATTTCGACGACACGCCCGAACTGATCTCCTCGCTCGAAAAATCCGGCAAGGACGACAAGGTTCGCGAACTCGGCGAGCTCCTGCCGCAGGCCGGATCGGTCAGCTTCACCCGCCAGCAGGCGCCGCTTGGGCTTGGCCATGCCGTCTGGTGCGCGCGCGACCTCATCGGCGATGAGCCGTTCGCGCTTCTGCTTCCGGACATGATCTCCTACGGCCCGCGCGGCTGCCTTTCCGGGCTGATGGACCTCTATCGCGAGGTGGGCGGCAATGTCGTCGGCGTCGAGCCCTGCGCACAGGACGAGGTTTCGCAATATGGCATTGTCGGCAAGGGCGCTGCCGTGCAGCACGGTTTCGCCGTCACGCATATGGTGGAAAAGCCGAAAGCAGGCGATGCGCCGTCCAATCTTTTCCTCAACGGCCGCTACGTCCTTCAGCCGGAAATTTTCGGCCACCTCGCCCGCCAGAAGCGCGGCGCGGGCAACGAGATCCAGCTGACAGACAGTATGCTAAAGCTTTCGGAAACCCAGCCGTTCCACGCCCATGTCTATGAGGGGCGGACCTATGACTGCGGCTCCAAACACGGCTTCATCGAGGCCAATGTCGCCTTCGCGCTCGCGCGGCCGGATATCGGCGGCGCGGTCTACCAATCGCTGCGTGACATGATGTCGTCGCATGAGGGCCGGATTCGCGCGGCATAAACCACAGGCCCCGGATGGGAGGATCCGGGGCCGAATTCGGGAGGACAGAGTTTCCATCGCGCCGAAAGGCAGAACGGAGCCCCATGCACCAACGCACCGTACCGCACAGCAGCATTCTGCGACGGGAACCGGATCCGTCCGACTCGTTCATTGATCTCAACCGCCTGCTGACGATCCTCGTTCGCCGGGGGCGGCTAATCGGCCTGTCCGTCGCGCTCGCCGTGGCGTTGGGCGTGGCCTATCTCGTGTTTGCGACCCCGATCTATACGTCGATGACGCAGATCCTGCTCGACGAAGACCTGTCGCGTTATGCGGAAGAAAGCGAGCCGGGGCCGCAGAGCAGCCAGCAGGTCGACATGCGCATTGCGAGTGCCGCCGAAATCCTGAAATCCGGCCGCCTGGCGCTGCGGGTCGTCGATGACCTGAAGCTTGCTGACAACGCGACGATCATCAACCCGCCGCAATCGCCCGTCGCCGTCGCCAAGGGATGGATCAAGGCGATCGCCACCTTCGGCGCGGCCGGGCCGCAGGCATCGGAAGAGGCGCTCGCCAATGGCCGCCGCGAAAAGGCCGCCGCCGTGCTGCAACAGGCGCTGACCGTCGAGCGTGTCTCACGCAGCGCCGTGCTCGCCGTGTCCTTCCGCTCGACCGATCCGCAACTCGCGGCGGCCGTGACCAAACGTTACGCGGAAGCCTTTTTCGAGGATCAGCTGAGCGCCAATTTCACCGCGACGGAACAGGCATCCAGCTGGCTTCAAGAGCGGCTGACGGACATTCAAGCGCGCTCGCAGGAAGCTGCCCTTGAAGTGGAGCAGTACCGCGCCGAAAACGGCCTCACCACCGCCCGCGGCGAGTTGATGTCGGAACAGCAGCTCGCCGACCTCAACAGCCAGCTCATCCTGGCCCAAGCCGATGCCGCGAGTGCGTCTGCACGCTACGCGCAGTTCAAGGCAATCGTCGAGCAGGGGCCGGACAAGGCCATCGACAACGCGACCATTCCGACCCAGGGCACGGACGCCTCGGCGCTTCAGGCGTTGCGCAACCGCTACAATTCCGTCGTCAAGCGCGCGCAGGACATCACGAAGAATTTCGGTGCGGATCACCCGCAAGCCGCCGCCCTTCGGGCCGAAAAGGAAGACCTCGCGGGTCAGATCTACCGGGAGCTCCAGCAACTGGCGACGAGCTACCGCAACGAATATGACGTTGCCCGCTCGCGCGAAACGTCGCTCCGCGAAAACATCCAGAAGGTCGCCGGCAACAATGCAGAGGCAAACCGCTCCTCCGTGCGACTGCGCGAGCTGGAACAGAAGGCGACGGCGCTGAAGGCACTGTCGGAAAGCTATCTCAGCCGCTTTGAGCAGGCCTCGCAGAAACAGTCCTTCCCGATCGCCAAGGCGCGGGTGATTTCCGATGCGGGCGTACCCGTCTCCCCCTCGAGCCCGAGCAAGACCATGGTACTCGGCCTGTCCGTCGTGCTGGGCCTCATGGCCGGCGGAGCCTTGACCTTCGTGCAGGAAATGCGCGAGCGCGCCTTCCGTCTCGAAAACGATGTGCGCACCATTCTCGGCCTGAAACCGCTCGGCTACCTGCCGCTCGTCGGTGGTGCGCCGCGCAAACGCAAGCCGGCAACGATCGGCGCCAAGGCGCTTAAGACGGAACCTCCGTCCGGCGCAGAAGACGATGACGTCATCCCGCTCGAGCGCATGACGCGCGTCGTACTTGACGCCCCCCGCTCGGCCTTCACCGAGACCCTGCGCAACGCCAAGCTCGCCGCAGAGACCATGCTGCACGGCCGGCAGAACCGGGTCATCGGCGTCACCTCGGCCTTACCGGGCGAAGGCAAGTCCACCGTCGCGACCAATTTCGCAGCACTGCTGGCCATCAGCGGTAAACGCACGCTGCTGATCGACGCCGACGTACGCCGGCCGGGCCTGAGCGCCATGATGAAGCCTGCCCCGCAGACCGGCCTGGTCGAGGTGTTGCGCGGCGAGCTTCCCTGGATGCAGGCCGTCAAGACCGATCGACGCTCGCAGCTTACCATCCTGCCGATCGCGTTGTGCCCCGGCGAAACGCGTCACACCGAAGCAAACGAGCTGATGTCGTCCAATGCAATGAAAGAACTCATCGAGGATGCGCGCCAGCATTTCGACTATGTCGTGGTCGATCTGACGCCGCTTGGACCCGTCGTCGATGCCAAGGCCTTTGAGCCCCTGGCAGATGGCTTCCTGTTCGTCGTCGAATGGGGGAAGACGTCGGCGAATTTCGTGCGCGACCTGCTCGCGGCCGAACACCGCATCGAAGGCAAAACCCTTGGCGTCATCCTGAACAAGACCGACATGGGCGCCCTCAGCCGCTACAGCGATGCCGGCGGCGCGGAGCAGTATCGAGACCTCTACGAACAATATTATACAGACAGTATGAAGGCCATGAGCCGCTAAGCCGCCCGGCGCGACTGGCCGGATTTCCAACCCGGCCAGTCGCGCTGCTTTGTACCGCTTCCTTTCGATGATCCTCCCCATTATTCGCCCGGCAAGTCGCCTGTATCAGTGCATGGGCGAAAGCGTTGTTTAAGACCAAAACGAAACCTCTGAGGGCCAAAGCTCTTCGCGGCGAGCCTAACAACACCTGAATGCATGAAAAGCGTCTTCTCGCCCTGCCATCGCAGCCCTTTCCGCAACGCTTTTCGGCGCGCCATCACCAACGCGGCAAGAAGGACACGTTTGGAAAAATTTGGTTGTATTAGCCCTGCATCACTTCTCACAGACCGCGACAGACCGGCCTCTTCCCGCTATATTCAACTAGAGGAAGAACATACTGCGCCGGGCCACACCCTTGAACGAACATGCGATATTGCCCCACGTCATCGTGACCGATGACGACGAGGACCTGCGGGAGATGGTCTCCGACTATCTCGCCGGCCAGGGATTTTCCGTCTGCGGCGTCGCCAGCGGCGCGGCGCTCGATGCCGCCCTCGCCGAGCGGCCGGCCGATCTTTTGATCATCGATCTCAACCTGCCGTCCGAGGACGGGTTCTCGATCGCCCGGCGCATCCGGGCCGGCTCCGCCGTGCCCATCATCATGCTGACGGGCGCGGCGGACGTGGTGGACCGGGTCGTCGGTCTGGAAATGGGTGCGGACGACTATGTCACCAAGCCCTTCGACCTGCGCGAGCTGAAAGCGCGCATCCGCGCCGTATTGCGCCGCGGCGCGACGCAGCCGGCACAACCTGCGGCCCAGCCCGCCCCGGCGGCCAGCAAGAACCTCGTGAGCTTCGGCCGCGCCCATCTCGATCTCGAAGGCCATTGCCTCATTCTGCCGGACGGCACACGCGACACGCTGACGGCAATGGAATTCGACCTGTTGCGGGTACTGGCGCAGCATCCGAACCGGGTTCTCAGCCGCGACCGCCTGCTCGACCTTGCCCATAACCGCGACAACGAGCCCTATGATCGCTCGATCGACGTGCGCATCACGCGCCTGCGCAAGAAGATCGAGGCCGACCCCGCCAAGCCGACGACCATCAAGACCATCCGCGGCGTCGGCTATATGTTCGTCACCAACCGCGGCAGTTAGGCCGCCTCCGCCTCGTAGGCCGCGCGCATCATCACGCCGGCGACGAGCTGGTAGGTCTCCGTCCAGACATTGCGCACTTCGGCGGTAAAGCGGTCGCCGAAGGAGAGCGCAAGGGTCTCGATCAGCGCCTTGCCGACCGTCTCATAATGGCCGCGCTCGACGCCGTAGGTGACATGTTTCACCGCCAGCCCTTCCAGAACGGGCACCAGCGCATCGAGCTTGCGCAGCGAATTGACGGCCAGCGCAAGCGCCGCCATCAGCTTGCGGCCCTGCGCGGCCATGTCCGATGACGTGAAGAGCCGGCGCAGCGACGGATCGTTGACGAAGAGCCGCTCGTAGAACAGCGCAGCGGCCGCATCCTGCGAGGCGCGGACTTCGGCGAAGGTGGTTTCAAGCAGTGCAATCTTGCGGTCATCCATGACACGGGGCTCCATCGGTTGTTCGATGAAGCCACTCTAGACGGCTGCTGTTTCCTGCCTCGTTCCCCTGTGTTTCAACTGTTTCAACGTGTCGCCGTGAGATCGTCGAGGAAGGCGGCAATATCGCCGGGCGTAAAGGGTTTTTCGATCATCGGACAGCCCGAGCGGGCGAGAAAGCGGCCGGCGAGCGGCCCGAGCGTGTCGCCGGTCACAAAACCGATCCGCCCGGCAAGTACGGGATGGTGTTCGCACAGCCAGTCGTAAAGGCCGGGGCCGTCGCCGGATGGCATGCGGATATCGCAGAGGATCGCATCGAACTTACCGTCTCGCGCGGCAATCTTACCCCGTGCTTCGTTGCCACCATGCGTGACGGTGACGGCATAGCCGAGGCGGCCGGCAATCTCCGCCACCAGTTCGGCGATCGCCACGTCGTCGTCGACTACCAGCAAATGCCGGCTCGGTGCGGGTCGATCGGCTTTAGCCGCAGGCCGCGCAGTCTCCGCTTCGCTCGCCGCCGCCGGCTCATAGGGCAGCCGGATGACGAAGCGCGCGCCGCCATCCGGCGCGTCGCCGAGCGTCAGGCTGCCGCCATGCGCTTCCACCAGTCCCTTCGAGACGGCAAGGCCGATACCGGTGCCCGCACCTTGCGGCTTGGTCGTGAAGAAGGGATCAAATATGCGGCTGCGGATCGCCTCCGGCACACCGGGGCCGTTGTCGTCGATGGTCAGCGAAACCATCCCCTTGTCTCGATCCGCCTCGACGCCGACGGTGATCTTGCGGTTTTCGCCCCCCGCCTGTTCCAAAGCCTGCTGGGCGTTGACTAGCAGGTTGAGAACGACCTGGTGGATCTGGCTAGAATCGAGCGACAGAACGGGAAGATCGTCCGCCCACCGGCGCTCCACGGTGATGCCGGCCGCTCCCATCGTGTAGCCGAGAAGTTCGACGGCCTCCTCCACCACGGTTTCCAGCCGTGTCGGCGTGCGTTCGGCTTCGCGCTGGCGCGCCATGTCGAGGAAGCTGCGGACGATGCGCGCGCAACGGTCCGCCGCCGTCGAGATGCGCTCGCAGCGCCGCACGAGGCCGTTCCAGTCGGTGACCGCCCGCTCCTCCATCGCCTCGCGCATCATCAGCACCTGGCCGGTGATGATCGAAAGGGGGTTGTTGAGCTCGTGGGCGACACCGGCCAAAAGCGAGCCGAGCGCCGCGAGCTTTTCCTTCTGGTGGAGTGCGTTGCGCTGCTCGCGGATCTCCGCCTCGGCACGCCGCGCGGCGCGCTGGTCGCGAATATGGGCGGCGAAAAGCCGCCTGCCGCCGAGCGTGACATCCGTGATGGTGAGTTCGATGGGGATCAATTCGCCCGTCGCCAACATGGCGGGCAGTTCGAGCCGCTTGCCGAGCACATTTCCGGCGCCCGTCGCGAGATAGCGGGAAAGACCCTGCTCATGGGCGGCACGGTGCTCGGGGGGGATGATCAGTTCGGCGATCGGCTCGCCGATGACGGCGTCGCGCGCGTAACCGAAGATCGCCTCTGCCGCCGGGTTGAAATCGACGACAAGTCCATCGCCGTCGATGACGACGATGCCGTCGAGTGCCCTTCGAACCACCGCCGCGTGATAGGCTTCGAGTTCGCGAAACTCCGACGGTGTGTTCATGCAAAATCCTTCCCGGGAGCTGGGGCAATCCCGGTCGACCGGGATTGCCCGAGAGGGGCGTAAGCTGCGGAAGGGTAGCGGCCAAGTGTTTCGCTTGTGTTTCAGCGCCTGTGCTGGAGGTCACGAAGAGCTGGCAAGCGGCCCTAGCTGGCCTATTGCAGCGGCACGACCCTGAGCGGTGTCGTATAGGGCTCGACGCGGAGCGTTCCCTGGGCCTGCACGCTGATCTGCTTCAGCGGCGCCTGTTCCAGCTCGCCATCCTTGGCCTTGCGCACGGCATAGCGCCAGACCGTCAGGGTCCCGCGGTCGTGGAGCGCCTCGCCGATAGCGCCGGCATCCGCGCCGAGCGTCGCATCACCAGACGTCAGGGCGGCGACGATTTCCTCGTTCTCGCTGACAAAGCTGAACAGTTTTGTACTCTCCGCCGCAAAGGCGGGCACGGCGAAACCGGCAACGAGCCCCATGACGAGGGCCTTGGCAAAGATAGGGCGAATGACTGCAAACATGGAATGATCCTCTCCTTGATCTGAAGTCATCCTGCCAGACGACGGTTTCAGCCGTACGCCGCGCTTGTTTCAGCAAGGTTTCGAGGATCGTGAAAAGCAACCGCCCCGCCGGTCCTCATCAAGAGAACCTGCAGGGCGGTCCATTCATGTCTCAGGCGGCGCGGCGGTGCGAGGTTTCGCCGGAAGTGCTGACAGAGAAGCGCATCACCATGTCGCGCAGCGTATGCGCCTCGTCATTCAGCAGGTTTGCAGCGGCGGTGGTTTCCTCCACCATCGCGGCATTCTGCTGCGTCACCTGATCCATATTGTTGACGGCGACGTTGATTTCCTGAAGGCCGGAGGACTGCTCGCGCGCCGAGGCGGAAATATCCTGGATCAGCTTGTTGACCGAGAGGATCTGCTCGCCGATGCGCGTCAATGCGCTGCCGGTCTCGCCGACCAGTGAAACACCCTCCTGAACCTGCGCGCTGGAGGCGGAGATTAAGGCCTTGATTTCCTTGGCCGCCTGCGCCGAACGCTGAGCAAGCTCGCGCACTTCCTGCGCGACGACCGCAAAGCCCTTGCCGGCCTCGCCGGCGCGTGCCGCTTCCACACCGGCATTCAGCGCCAGCAGGTTGGTCTGGAAGGCGATCTCGTCGATCACGCCGATGATCTGGCTGACCTTCCGGGACGAATCCTCGATGCCTTCCATGGCGGTGATCGCCTTGCGCACCACGGCATTGGAGCGGTCGGCATCCGAACAGGCCTCATTGACCTTCGACGCGGCTTCGCCGGCATTACGGGTGCTGGTGTGCATCTGCTCGGCGATCTCGTTCATCGCGGCGGCGGTTTCCTCCAGGCTTGCGGCCTGCTGTTCCGTGCGGCGCGAGAGATTGTCCGAGCTGCGGCTGATCTCGCCGATGCCGGCATTCAGCGAATGCACGGTCTGGTTCAGCTGCAGGATGGTGCGTTCAAGGCTGTCCATCGTGTCGTTGAAATTGTCGCGCAGTTCCACATAGGACGGCGGGAAGTTTTCCGTGATGCGGCTCGTCAGGTCGCCGCGCGAAAGGTTAGCGAGACCGCGTCCGAGCGCTTCTACGACCTTGCGCTGCTCTTCTGCGGCGCGGGCGCGTTCGGCTTCGGCCTGGCGCCGTTCACTTTCTGTCAACTGCCGCTGCTCGGCATTGGCGGCCTCGAGACGATGGCCATCGGCGAGGCGATAGCGGAAGGCTTCGAGCGCGACGGCCACCTTGCCGATCTCGTCGCTGCGTTCCTGGCCGGCGACCGGCTGCTCCAGCTGTCCTTCCGACATGCGGCCGACATCACCGAGCAGCGAGGCCATCGGCCGCTGCACAAAGGTGCGCACGGCCAGAAGCAGAGCGCCGATCACGGCTGCGAGAATGAACATGCCGCCGATAACAAGGATTTTCGTCTGCTCGTTGACGACGGAGGAGACAGCTGCCACCGGCACATCGACCGCCACGGCCCAGCGAGCGTTAAGACCCGGCAGATCGAATGGATAGACGACGCGGTAGACCGAGCCGCCGTCGCTGCCGACGACATCGTTGAGCGTCACGGTCTTGCCGTCGGCAAGCGCCGTCTTCACCTGATCGGTGCCTTCGGCAGCGTATTCCTTCATCACCTGCGCGGCGTCGGGAGCCGCCAGCCATTTGCCGGTGCCCGACAGGAGATAGACCCGGCCTTCGCCGAATGGGCGTTCCGACTTTAGCGAATCGGCCAGCGAGCCGAGCGCGACGTCGAGACCGGTTACAGCGGCGAGACGGCCGTCGATGATGATAGGCTGCGTCACGGTCATCATCAGAAGATTGTTGGCCGACGGCTCTTCATACGGTTCGGTCGCAGCACCCCTCTTGCTCGTTGCGGCCAAGCGATAGTATTCCGCATTGCGATCGACGACGGGGCGCATGAGTTCCAGACCGCTCGCGCCGCGAACCCAATAGGGCGTGAAGACACCATCGGCATTGGTGCCCTGTACCGCATCGTCCTTCGGTCCGAGCTTGCCGTCGAGACCCTGCTCGGTATCGACGATCCAGGCGCCGAAAACGAGATCGAACTTTTCGACCTGCGCCGGCAGCATGGTCGTGATCGCAGCCCGATCCAGCTTGCCGGCGGCAATGCCGCGCTCGACAAGACCAGCCAGGCTGCGTGTCGCGCCCGAGAGTGCGTCTATCTTCCCGCTCATCGCCTGTGCGGTCGCCTCGGCCTCGGCTTCCGCCTGCTTCAGCGTGATGGCGACGGTGCGCTCGCGGACCTGAAGGATGACGACGAGGAAGGTTAGCGCCAGAACGCAGGCAATGGCGACAGCGCTCACGGAGAGCAGCTTGACCGCCAGCGAGCGGGAGGATTTCGAGCGCGCAGCAGATGTTGAAGCCATAAGGTCGATCCTGTGTCGCCAAGATACCGGTGATGGTTGCAATAGAGTGCTGCTGACGTTGCGGTATTTAACTTAATAAGTAATAAAATTTTTCTGGCAAATCAGGCCCTCCTCAGCGGAAGCCCCGCCGATTGTTACAATTTTCGGAAATTGCCGTGCAACTCTCGGATTGTAGCGGGTCGTCAGGCGGCAGCACTATCCCCTCGTGCCGATGGGACAAGACCATCCGCCAGCGCGACGGTGTTGCGACCGAGGCGCTTGGCCTCATAGAGCGCAGCGTCGGCGTCCTGCAAAAGACGCTCCAGCGTCGTGACGGGCGGGAAAGCCAGCGCGACCCCAAGACTGACCGTCACACAGCCGTCGTCGAGGCCGCGATGCGGGATGGCGAGCGCCTCGATGGCGGCGCGGATACGCTCAGCCTGTGCAAGGGCTTGCAGCGCGGTTCGGCCCGCCGAAAGCACCAGGATTTCCTCGCCACCGAAACGGAACACGAAAGCACCCTCATCCGCATTTGCCAGAATACATTGCGATACGGCGTGGATGCAGGCATCGCCCTCGATATGACCGTGCACGTCGTTGAAGCGCTTGAAATGATCGATATCGAGCAGGATGGCGGCAATGCCGGGCGCCGCGGCGCTCCACAGCACATCGCGTACGCGGGCCAGCGAACGGCGGTTCAGGAGACCACTCAACTCGTCGCGATCGGCATTGTGCTCCAGCTGCTGGTAAAGCAGGCTGCCGCGCAGCTGGTTGAGAAAATTCTGGCGATCCTTCTGCTCCAGAAAATAGGCGCTGACGGCGAGAAAGATGGAGAGCGTCACGTAGAAGGTGACGATGCCGGAATAGGTGACTGCATCGAAAGCGCCGGTGAACGACGTCGTGGTGAAATGCGAGGCGCACATCAGCACGAGGCCGATGAAGATGGCGGGAAACCGCGGGCGAAGCGCGATCACGAAGAACAGGAAGGCCGCGGAATTGCCATTCTGATAGACGAAGAGATAGGGGCTTTGGCTGTCTGTGGCGACGGCCATCGGCAGCGTGACGCCGAGCACGGCGATGGCGACGGAGAGAGCATCATAGAGCGCTGCATTCGGCCAGCGGCGCACGGCGAGGATGCAGGCGATCACGAAGGGTGTGAAAATGAAGAAACGCACCGTGAGGAGGCCGGAAAAGACATCCGCCATCATCGTTCGGTCGCCGAAATAGACGAGATCGTAGATCAGCGTGCCGATGATGCCCCAGATAACGGCGAGCCGTACGCGTTCGGCCGCATAATCCTTACGGAAACGCGCCTCGATTTCGGGGCAAAAACGCAGGAAACGGAAACCCCGCGCCCTCTGACGCTCCACTTGGTCCAGTGTCACGACGTTCATCGTCGAAGGTCCCCGCATGCAGAACGATTGGCCTAACGTTAGGCAAGAATACTGAACAAGTACCTAAAATCGTACGATTTCCATCGCTTCCCATTGCAGGGATCGCGTCGCGGAAACGCCTTTCCCATTGACTCCTGCGACGAGAGGCAGAGGAATTTACCGCGTAAATCCAGCGGGCTCGAAAACCCGCATATTGCGGACAGTTGAAGGAGCGTGAAACGATGGCGGGCAGACTTGAGGGAAAAACGGCAATCATTTCCGGCGGCGCGACCGGCATGGGTGGGGCAGCCTCTCGCCTCTTCGCCCGGGAAGGCGCGCGCGTTGCAATCGTCGATTACAATACGGCCGCAGCGGAAGAAACGGCAGCGGATATCCGCGCCCAGGGCGGCGATGCGCAGGCCTTCACAGCCGATGTCTCGGACGAGGACGCCGTCATCTCGGCCATCAAGGCCGTCGAGGATCGCTATGGCGCCGCCAATGTGCTGTTCAACCATGCCGGCTCGATCATCGTCAAACCCTTCCTCGAAACCACGCTGGAGGAATGGGAGCGGCTGACGGCGATCAATGTACGGTCGATGTTCCTCGTTACGCGTGCCGTGCTGCCCGGCATGATTGCGCGCGGCGGCGGGTCCATCGTCTGCACCTCGTCGATTTCGGCCGTGGCGGCGACGCCAATGGAAGTGCTCTACGGCACGACGAAGGGCGCGGTGCATATGTTCGCCCGCGCGATCGCCGTGGAATTCCGCGATCGCAACATCCGCTGCAACGCCGTCTGCCCCGGCTTCGTGCGCACGCCGCATGGCAACCGCGAGATCGAGGCGCTGAACCGCTATGGCGTGGATGTGTCAGATGCCGCGCTCGCCGCCCAGCAGGGCCGCATCGGCGAACCGGAGGATATCGCGCGCGCCGCTCTTTATCTGGCAAGCGACGAGTCGGAATTCGTCAGCGGCACGCACCTCTTCGTCGACAACGGCTTCACCGCCATCTGACATTTGACGACGGCGCCTTCCCGGCGCCGTCGTGTTTTCGCGCATCAGATGGCGCGCGTGATGCCGCCATCGACGCGGATGTTCTGGCCGGTGATGTAGGCGGCACCTTCGGAGGCGAGGAAGGAGATCGTCGCGGCGACTTCCGCGCTCGTGCCGTAGCGCTTCATCGGTACGCCGTCGCGCCTCTCGTCCGTCGCCGGCAGGCTGTCGATCCAGCCGGGCAGCACGTTGTTCATGCGGATATTGTCCGCTGCATAGGTGTCGGCGAAGATCTTGGTGAAGGAGGCAAGGCCGGCGCGGGCGACGGCCGAGGTCGGGAACATCGCGCTCGGCTCGAAGGCCCAGGCGGTGGAGATGTTGATGATGACGCCGGACTTCTGTTTCTGCATGATCGGCGTCACAAGGCGCGTCGGACGCACCGCATTGAGGAAATAGACGTCGATCCCGGCGTGCCAGTCCTCGTCGGTGAGTTCGAGGATCTGCTTGCGCGGGCCGTGGCCGGCGCTGTTGACCAGTGCATCGACGCGGCCCCAGCGCTCCATGGCGCCATCGACGAGACGCTTCAGGTCGTCATTCGACTGGTTGGAGCCGGTAACGCCGAAGCCGCCGAACTCCGCCGCCAGCGCCTCGCCCTTGCCGGACGACGAGAGCACGCCGATCTTGAAGCCATCCGCTGCCAGCCGCCGTGCGGCTTCCGCGCCCATGCCGCTGCCGCCGGCGGTGATCAATGCGACCTTCTGTTCTGCCATCGAACTATCCTTTCCCGAATGATTGATTGCCCGCATTCTGGCACGGCGACCCCATCCGCGACCAAACAAAAATGCGCTGCTCTTCCTGTAGAAAATCTATTGCATCAGATACCTTTGAACGCCGCACTCTCCTGCAGAAGCCAGGTGCGCACGGCATGGACGGAGGCGGCATGCCGGGATTTTCGCGGCGCGACGACATAGAAATCCACGCCGACCCGCAATTGCGTGCCGAACAAGGGCACGAGACGGCCGGCCGCGATATCCTCCTCGATGAAGAAGCTGCTGGCGAGCGCCAGCCCCTGCCCGCCGATCGCCGCCTCCAGTGCAAGCGACGTCTGGTTGAAGCGGATGTTCTTCGCCGCCATGATCGGTGCGGCCTGCCCCATGGCAAGCTCCAGGAATTGCGGCCAGAAATTATGCGCGTCGTGCAACAGGGCATATCGGTCGAGATTGCCGGGCAACTCCGGAGGGCCAAATTTATCGATGAGCAGCGGGCTGCCGAGTGCAATCACGACATGTTCGAAGAGCAGATCCGCCTGCAGCCCGGGTCCGAAAGGGGGGCGGCCGTAGCGCACGGCGAGATCGACGGCATCCGTCTGAAAATTGGCGATCCTATCGGTGGCGAGGATGCGCAGATCGATGTCGGGATGCGCCGCGGTGAAGTCCGGCAGGCGCGGGATCAGCCATTTCGAAGCGAAGGTCGGGGTGACGCTGATGGTGAGATGCTGCGGCTCGGGCCGCAGGGTCTCCGTCGCCTCGGAGATCAGTTCGAAGGCGCGGCGGATGCTGCCAACATAGCTGCGGCCCGCCTCGGTCATCGCCAGGGCTCTGGGGTGGCGTTCGAAAAGCTTCAGGCCGAGTTCTGCCTCCAGTCCGCGGATCTGCTGCGCCACCGCGCCCTGCGTCACACCAAGCTCCTCCGCCGCGAGCCGGAAATTCAGATGCCGCGTCACGACTTCGAAGACGCGCACGCCGTTGAGTGACGGCAATTTTCCGATGCGGTCGGCCATGACGGGAATCCGAACAAAGAGAAGGGCTTCCCTCATAACAGATTTTCTATCGCATGGGAAAAGAGGAACTCTTTCGACAGCATCCGGGCTGCATGCTAGAAAATCGCAAACACATGCAGCGGAGCAGATCGTGACGGCAACCCTTCTGGCGAAAATCTGGGACCAGCTCGGCGCTGCCGCGACCAGCCGCTCGCCGTTCAACTTCCTCCAGCTTGCCACAGCGGGGCTCGACGGCGCGCCGCAGCTTCGCACCATCGTGCTGAGGCGCTGCGATGCCACCAACGGAACGCTATCTTTCATCACCGACATGCGCTCTCCAAAAATCCGGGAGATCCGCAACGATCCGCGTGTTTCTCTTGTCGGCTTCGATCCAGCCGCGTCGGTTCAGTTGCGCCTTTCCGGTGTCGCCGCAATCAGTGACGATGAAGCGGAAAAGCTGGAGATGTGGCAATCGCTCCGGGAAAGAACGCTGATCCTGTTCGACGCGCCGCATGCGCCGGGAACCGTTCTCGACGACAGCGGCCAGCCGTTGCAGGCCGGCGAACCGTCGGATGAAGAGCCCTACGCGCGTTTTGCGCTCATCACCGTGACGCTGAACCGGCTCGAATGGCTCGACCTGTCCCCGGCAAACCACGTCCGCTGCGCGTTCGAACGGCAAGGGACTACTTGGCACGGCGCATGGCTTGCGCCGTGAATTAACGTTGGCGCGTCATTTCCACTCGTAGGCCTTCGCCGATTTATACGGACGTTCGGAGATGAAGGCCGCGGAGTTTTCCGCCTTCGCGACATACTCCGCGGCATCCGCCTCGTCGTTGAACCCGACGAAGACCATCAGCATAGAGCGCGCGGCCGGATGCCCCTTCTTGCGATAGGAGAAGTTGACGGCGCAGTGCGGGTATTGCGTATCGAGCGCCTGCGCCGCCTCGCCGGTCAGGGCGATGAACTGGCCGAGCGCAAAGAAACGGTCGATAGCGGCGAAGGCCGCGGCCTGCGAAATCTGGCGGTTGGCGTCGTCTGCACTCGGGCGGCCGTAATAAAGACTGTCCGTCTGGCCCTTGCGGCGCTTCGTCTCGTAGACGACGAGACTGCCGGCCGCCGCCAGTTCCAGACGCATGTCGAAGGTCTGGAAGAGATCGGGATTGCGATCCAGTTGCGCAAACAGGGTACGCAGTTCCGCGATAGCATCGGCGTAGAAAGAAACGGGCATCGGCTTCATCCGGTCACAAAGTGCCGTCTGCCTAGCATGCAGGTCTCCGGCAGCAAACCGCTTTAAGCGCTATCGCGCCGAAAACCCTCACTGGCGGTCAAAAGACCCCGCGTATAGTCCTGAGTTACCCTACGGGCGGCGAGATCGTCGGAAGCGAGCTCTTCCACGGCACGGCCGCTCTGCATGACCATCAGCCGGTCGCACATATGTGTGACGACCGCGAGGTCGTGGCTGACCATGACGAAGGTGAGGTTGCGGGTTGCGCGCAGCTGTTCGAGCAGGTTCAACACTTCCGCCTGCACTGAGGCATCGAGCGCCGAGGTCGGCTCGTCGAGCAGCAGGATGGAGGGTTCGAGGATCAGCGCACGGGCAATCGCCACACGCTGGCGCTGGCCGCCGGACAGCTGGTGCGAATAGCGGAATCGGAAGCTCGCACCGAGCCCCACCTCGTCGAGCGCCCGCACGATGCGACCCTCGGTATCGGCAAAACCATGGATCGCCAGCGGTTCCAGCAGCAAGCGGTCGACCGTCTGGCGCGGATGCAGCGAGCCGTAGGGGTCCTGAAAGACCATCTGGACCTTGCGGTAAAAGGCCTTGTCGCGCTTGGCTCCGAGCTTTTGGCCATCGACGGCGATGGTGCCGGACGAGACGGGCGCAAGCCCGGCGACGGCGCGTAGCAGCGTCGATTTCCCCGAGCCGGATTCACCGACGAGACCGAAGGATTCGCCCGGCGCAACCGTCAGGCTGACATCGTCGAGCGCCACGAATTCGTCGTACTCGACGCTGAGGCCGTCTATGGCGAGAGCCGGCGTCATGTTCTCCACTCCGGTTTGCGGTCGAGCACCGGCAACGGATGCCGATCCGCACCGATCTCGGGCATGCAATTGAGCAGGCCGCGCGTATAGGGGTGCTGCGCCTGGGAGAGCTTTGCCGCCGGCAGCTCCTCGACGATGCGGCCGGCATACATGACGATGACGCGGTCGCAGAAGGAGGACACGAGACGCAGGTCATGCGAGATGAAGATCAGCCCCATGCCGCGCTCGGCGACGAGGCGATTGAGGATATCAAGCACGTCGAGTTGCACCGTCACGTCGAGCGCCGAGGTCGGCTCGTCGGCGATCAGCAGTTCGGGGCCGGCGATCAGCATCATGGCGATCATCGCGCGCTGGCCCATGCCGCCGGAGACTTCGTGCGGGTAGAGATCGAAGACGCGCTCGGGATCGCGGATCTGCACGGCGGCGAGCATGTCGAGCGCGCGCTTGCGGGCCTCCGCTCTGCCGACCGGCTCGTGCGTGCGCAACGTCTCGACGATCTGCCGGCCGATGGTCATGACCGGGTTCAGCGAATATTTCGGATCCTGCAGGATCATTGCGATGCGCTTGCCGCGCAGCGCGCGCCGCTCGGCTTTCGAGGCCTTGAGGAGATCGATGCCATTGAAGTCCAGCCGTTTGGCATCGATGATACCGTGTTCGGCGGTGAGCCCCATGATGGCGCGGCCGGTCTGCGACTTGCCGGAGCCGCTCTCACCGACGATGCCGAGCCGCTCGCGGCCGAGTGTGAAGGACACGCCGCGCACCGCCTCGATGACACCCGTGCGTGTCGGGAAGGTGACGCGCAGGTCTTCGACGTTGAGAAGCGCACTCATTGGCCGCTCCCACGCGGATCGAGCGCATCGCGCAGGCCGTCGCCGAGCAGGTTGAAGCCGAGGCTGACGATGAGAATGGCGACACCTGGAGCGGCGGCCACCCACCATTGATCGAGGATGAAGCGGCGGCCCGAGGCGATCATCGCGCCCCATTCCGGCAGCGGCGGCTGCGCGCCAAGGCCGAGGAAGCCAAGACCAGCGGCCGTCAGGATGATGCCCGCCATGTCGAGCGTCACGCGCACGATGAGCGAGGAGATGCAGAGCGGCATGATATGACGCAGCACAATGCGCCAGGGGGATGCGCCTATCAGCTGCACCGCCTGAATGTAGTCGGAATTGCGCACTGTCAGCGTCTCGGCGCGGGCAATGCGGGCATAGGGTGGCCACGAGGTGATAGCAATGGCGATGATGGCGTTGCCGATGCCCGGCCCGAGCGCGGCAACGAAGGCGAGCGCCAGAACGAGTTTAGGAAACGCTAGGAAGATATCGGTGATACGCATCAGCACCGCATCCACCCAGCCGCCCGCATAGCCGGCAACCGTGCCAACGAGAAGGCCGATGGGTGCAGCGATGACCGCGACCAGCAGAACGACCTGTAAGGTCAGCCGCGAACCGTAGATGAGGCGCGAGAGGATGTCGCGGCCTTGGTCGTCCGTGCCGAGCCAGTGAACCGACCCCGGCGGCAGCAGCCGCGCCTTGGCAAGATCGCCGATATAAGGCGAATGGGGCGCGAGCAACGGCGCGAAGATCGCCAGGAAGACGAGGCCGAGAATGATGACGAGGCCGATGACGGCGAGCTTGTTGGCGGTGAACCGCCGCCAGGCGACATAGGCGCGGCCGAGCCGCGCCTGAAGGCGCGATTGCGGCCTGTCGGTCAGGAGCCATTCGCGGCGGGTCATGGTGGTCTCGCTCATCGGGACCTCGTTCGGGGATCGAGCATGCGGTAGAGCACGTCGGAGAGCAGGTTGATGGCGATGAAGACGGAGCCGATGACGATGGTGCCGCCGAGCACCGCGTTCATGTCGGCGTTTTGCAGGGAATTGGTGATGTAGAGGCCAAGGCCCGGCCAGGCGAAGACGGTCTCCGTCAGCACCGAGCCTTCGAGCAGGCCGGCATAGGACAGCGCGATGACGGTGACGAGTGGCACCGCCGCATTGCGCAAGGCATGGCCCCAGATGATGCGGGTCTCCGACAGGCCCTTGGCGCGCGCCGCGACGATATATTCCTGGCCAAGCTCGTTCAGCATGAAGGAGCGCGTCATGCGGCTGATATAGGCGAGCGAGAAATAGCCGAGCAGTGAAGCCGGCAGGATGATGTGCGAGACGATATCTCGGAAGGCCGCCCAATCACGATTGAGGATCGCATCGAGCAGGAAGAAGCCGGTGATCGGCGTAAACGTATATTCGAACACGACATCGATGCGGCCGGGGCCGGAAACCCAGCCGAGACGGGCATAGAAAACAAGCAGCGTCAGCAGGCCGAGCCAGAAGATCGGCACGGAATAGCCGACGAGCCCGATGATGCGGACCACCTGGTCGGTGAAACTGCCGCGCCGGACGGCGGCGAGAACGCCAAGCGGAACGCCGATCAGCGCACCGATGACCGTGCCGACGGTGGCAAGCTCCATCGTCGCTGGAAAGACCCGGCGGATATCGGTCATAACCGGATTTGTCGTCAGCACCGAGGTGCCGAAATCACCGCTCAGTACGCCCTTCATGTAAAGCCAGAACTGTTGGTAATAGGGCAAATCCAGCCCCATCTCCAGCCGCACGCGCTCGACGACATGTGCAGGCGCCCGGTCGCCGACGATCGCCAGCACCGGATCAATCGGCACGACGCGGCCGATGAAAAAGGTTACGGCGAGCAGGCCAAGATAAGTGGTGGCGACGACCACGAGGAAACCCGCCACCGATTTCAGCCTCGCGGAGGCGCGCCGATTGGCGCGCCTTGCAGACTTCTGACTTGCAACAGCGCTCAAGGAGCTGGTCCTTCAGCTCACTGCTTGGTCACGGGCGCGAGGAAGTTCGTATCCATAGACGGACCGAGCTTATAGTTTTTCACCGAACCGCGCAGACCCGCCGCTTCGATCTGCTGGAAGATCATGACAAACGGGCTGGTTTCCAGCGCCTCCTGCTGCAGCTTCTGGTACATTTCGGCGCGCTTTCCGTTGTCGCGCTCCAGAAGCGCGGCCTTGGATTGCGCCGTCAGTTCGGGAATGTCCCAGGCATTGCGCCAGGCGAGCGTCTTGACCGAAGCGTCGTCGCCATTGTCAGGATTGGACGTGAAGGCCTCGCCGTTCGAGTTCGGATCCCAGTAGTCCATGCCCCACTGGCCGATATACAGATCATGGTTGCGGGCGCGGTATTTGGTCAGCGTCTGCTTACCATCGCCAGGAATGATCTCGATCTTCACGCCGGCCTGTCCGGCTGTCTGCTGGAAGGATTCGGCAATGCCCGTCACCGGCTGCGTGTTGCGCACGTCGAAGGTCACGGAGAAGCCGTCCTTCAGGCCAGCCTTTTCCAAGAGTTCCTTGGCCTTCGCCACGTCGAACTTGTAGGGGCTCGCCTCCAGCGCGCCGAGCACGCCCTTGGCCTGATAGGTCTGGCGGATTTCGCCTATGCCCTTGAGCAGCGTCGAGCCGATCGCGTCATAGTCGACGAGATACTTGAAAGCCTCGCGCACCTCGGGCTTCGCAAGGTTGGCGTTCTTCTGGTTGAGGCTGATGTAATAGACCGTGCCCTTCGGCGCGCTGGTCGTCGCAAGATCGGCGTTCTTGGAGACGGCGTCGAGATCGCCCGGCTCCAGGTTGCGCGCGACATCGACGTCGCCGGCTTCCAGCATCAGGCGCTGCGTGGCGCTTTCCTTGACGTGGCGGTAGATGACGCGGGCGAGCGCGGGCTTTTCGCCGTAATAATTGTCGTTGCGTTCAAGCACGAGGATTTCATTGGCGCGCCAGTCGCGAATCTTGAACGGTCCGGAGCCGGCATAGTTGGTCTTTAGCCAGCCATAGCCGAAATCGGTGTCGTATTTGTATTCGTCGCTCGGCGTCTTCGTCTCGGCATGCTCCATCACCAGCTTCTTGTCGATGACGGCGCCGATGGTAGCGGTGAGGCAGTTCAGCACGAAGCTCGGCGCATAGGCCTTGTCGACGGTGAAGACGAAGGTGTTCTCGTCGGCGGCCTTGGCCTTTTCCGTGACATTATCGCCTGTCAGGCCGAACTGGGTCAGGATGAAGGCGGGGCTCTTGTCGAGCTTGACGGCGCGCTCGAAGGACCACGCGACATCCTCGGCTGTGACGGGATTGCCGGAGGCGAACTTGATGCCCGGCTTCAGCTTGAACGTATAGGTGAGGCCGTCGTCGGACACGGTCCAGCTATCGGCAACTCCGCCCTTGACCTTGGTCGTGTCGTTGATGTCGAGGCGCACCAGCATATCATAGGCGTTTCCGATGAATTCGGCCGGCGACAACTCGAAGGATTCTGCCGGATCGAGCGTGATCGTATCGTCGATCGCCCAGGCCTGGACGAGCGTATCGGCCGGCGTTTCGGCGAAGGCCGGCGCCATGCCGCCCGAGACGAGCAGCAGCGAGAAGGCAGCACCTGCGAGCAGCGGACGCATTCGGCTCGAAATCGTTTCCCTGTTCATTTCCGTTCCCCGTTCTTTGACGATGACTCGGCATCCGATGACCGGATGTCATTTTCGTAAGTCAATCATACAATTGGCGGAAAAGACAACCCCTCTTTCTGGCCGTCCCCATCCATCGAAAACAGCCGCCCGAGAGCCATGGATTTCGAGGCAAAACGTCTTTACTCCTTCCATGGACCGGAGCGCAGCCTGCGCCGGGTGCATGGAGTGAGGGGAAACGCATGATTGTCGGAATAACGGTCCTGCTGGTCTTTCAATTGATCGGCGAAGTGGCGGCCTATTTTCTCGGCGGCTTCGTGCCTGGCCCGGTCATCGGCATGGCCATGATCGCCGTGGTGCTGACGCTGACCGGTGGCGTGAAGACGCTTCAACCGGCGCATCAGCAGACCCTGGAGACGTCGCGGTCCATCCTCGCCAATCTCGGCATCCTCTTCGTGCCGGCCGGCGTCGGCATCATCCAGCATCTCGATCTTATCCGCGACCGGGGTTTTGCGCTGCTCGCCATCGTGCTGCTGTCGACGGTAATCACGCTGACGGTGACCGTCTGGGTCTTCATTCTGGTGAAGCGTCTGACCGGTTGCTACGCCGATGAATAGTGCGCTCTGGGTCTATCTCGCCACCTCTCCCCTGCTCTGGCTGGCGGGAACGCTGGTTGTCTGGCTGGCCGCAACCGCCATTGCGGGCCTGCGTCCCGGCAATCCCTTGCTCAATCCGATCATGCTGACGATCGCCGTCATCGCCATGGTACTCTGCCTCGCCGGTATCGATTACAAGACCTATTTCGAGGGCGCGCAGTTCATCCATTTTCTGCTCGGGCCGGCGACCGTCGCGCTCGGCATTCCGCTTTACGAAAAGCTCTCGCTGGTGAAGAGCAATCTGGTGCCGATGCTCGCCGCCCTCATTGCCGGCAGCCTCACCGCCGTCGGCGCGACGGTCTTCTTCGCCCATCTTCTCGGCTTCTCCTCGTCCGTCGTCGCGTCGCTTGCGCCGAAATCCACCACGGCGGCCGTCGCTATGGCGATTTCCTCCGGCCTCAACGGCGATCCGGCGCTGACCGCCGCCGTCGTCGTGCTCACCGGCATCTGCGGCGCCATCATCGTCACACCGATGATGAACGCCATGCGCATCAAGGACTACAGCGCCCGCGGCTTTGCCGTCGGCCTTGCCTCGCACGGCATCGGCACTGCGCGCGCCTATTCCGTGGATCCGGTCGCGGGTCTGTTTTCCGGCATCGCCATGGGCCTCAACGCCGTCCTGACCTCGCTGATCGTCCATCTCTTCCTCTAACCGCAGCGAAGGCGGCGCCCATAGACGTCTCCAGCCAAGAGCCTGCTTGATCTTCGGCCGCTTTGCTGACAGGAGCCGGGAGGTGCGGACGATCGGGTCGGCACCGTCAGGAGGCCGATGATGCATTCCACTCCCCAGAACCATGCCCACCCGCTTGGCTTCCTCATAGCCTTCGGCACCGGTGGCCTGCTGGCGCTGATGGTGCAATTCAACGGTGCGCTTGCCCATTATGGCAATTCGCTGTTCGCCTCCTGGACCGCCCATGCGGCGGGGACCGTCGCGGCACTGCTTTTTCTCCTCGTTTTGCCCCGTCGGCGCCCATCTTCGCAACCAAGGCCGCCCGCGCCGCTCTGGGCCTATCTCGGCGGCCTCTCGGGCGCGGCAACCGTCGTGCTCTCCTCCATGGCGGTCAATTCGCCCGCCGGCCTGCCTGGCACGCTGGCGCTTGGGCTCGCAGGGCAATTGCTCTTTGGTCTCGTCGCCGATGGCTGGGGCCTGTTCGGGCTGCCGAAACGGCGTATCACATTCAGGGATTTCGCAGCCCTCGCCCTCGTGCTCGCCGGCAGCCTGCTGATCCTTCTGGCCGGGAAGGGCGCAGCATGAGCCCGTTTATTCTGATTGTAGGTGCTGCCGGCCTGCTCGTCGGCCTCAGCCGCCAGCTCAACGGCCGTCTCAGCCTCTCGACCTCGCCGCTGATCGCCTCCTTCTGGAATCACGTCGTCGGCTTCATCGCATTGACGCTACTCGGCCTTGCCGTCGGCGGCCTGTGGCCGGCCGGCGCTTTGAATGCGCCTTGGTACGCCTATCTCGGGGGCCCGATCGGCGTCGTCTTCGTGGCGCTCAGCAGTTGGCTCGTCGCCCGCATCGGTGCCGTCAATACGGCACTTCTCATCATCGGCGGCCAGATGGTGTGCGGCCTTGCTATCGATCTGCTTCAGTCCGGTCGGCTCTCGCTCTGGCTCTCAAGCCTCGGCGTCGTGCTCATCATGGCCGGCATGGTGGTCGCTCAGCGCCGGCCGCGCGAATAGACCCCAAAGGCGATCCCATCATCGATATTCGCACAGCCCGGCACCCCGTCTCGAAATGAGGCACGGCGGCATCCGCGCATTGCCTGCGGTCCGCCGATCGCTGGCATTCGATTCAAATTTTCTGATCGGCCTTGAGGGTTTGCGCACCGCGACACGCCTCGCAATCATGAGTAGCTTGGTTCGGTCGGCGAGCCGGTTAGGGTCCACGCGGCGCCATGACGGCGCCGATTCGAGGAAATGAACATGCCGCAGCGACGCTTCCGCTCGCCCCTACCCGAAATGCCGCCCACCGAACGCCTAGCCCGTGCCATCCGCAATATCGACAAGCGCTTGGAGCAGGCACGCGGCAACGGTCAAACCATTCCGTTCTGCGCCTATCGCGCCCGCCGCATCCTGCAGGACGCGCTCAACCGCTGTCGGGAAACGGGGAACGCCGGCCAGACTGCTGAACATCGCCTCTGCCGGAGCGCGCATGTTCCGGAAGAACCTAAAGATTTCAGGGGTTGCCGTAATGCGCCGTTGCAGACAGATTTGCCGGCTCGCGAATGCAATCGCGACACGCATGCCTATGAGGGGAAGAGTATGGCGTATGATTGGACCGGCGAATCCACCCGAAAGCGCAACCGTCTGAAACTGGTTTCCGCCCTGATTCTGAGCCTCATGATCGTCGTAGGCCTGCCACTCGCCATCACGCCCCTCCTCTAAGATTTTCGCACGCCTTGGCAATCCGCCGCCCCTCGAGAGGATGCGGCGGCGATTCCACTCGCATTCGCGCGCTACTGCGCGTGACCCGATGATGTGCAGCCGTACGATTTCAAAGAAGGCATTTACACGAGTCAAAACACTCTATAATTGTGTCTTTATAATTTCACAACTATAAGTTTGGATGACATGGATGAGCATTCTTGGCGCCCTCCCGGAAGGTCTCGTTTGCCGGCCCATCGACGGAGCCGATTTCGATGATGTGATAAGCTGCCTGGAGCGGGGGTTTCCCGAGCGACCAAGACATCATTGGCAGAAGGCGCTTGCGCGCATGGGGCGACGGCCGGTTGTGGATGACCTGCCGCAATACGGCTATGTTCTGGACACTGCCGGGCAGATCGTCGGCGTCATGCTGACCCTGTTCTTTCGCCATGGCGCGGATGAAGGCATCCGCTGCAATCTCTCCAGCTGGGCCGTCGACGAGGCGTTTCGGGCCTATGCCGGCAAGCTGATCATGACGGCGATGCGTCGCCGCGATGTAACCTATCTCAGCATTACGCCGGCGCCTGTAACCTTGAAGGTGACGGAGGCGCTGCGTTTCAAGCGTTTTGCCGAGGGGCAGCACGCATTCCTGCCCTTGCTGAGCTTTTCAGGAGGCGGCCGAACGGTCGCGGCGCGGCCGGATACGCCGGAGCTCGATGCGTTGACGCAAAACGAGCGCCATATCCTGCTCGAACACGCCGCGCTTGGCTGCGACGCGTTCGTCTGTATCAGGAACGGCGTCACCTATCCCTTCGTTTTCAAGGCGCGAAGCGTGCTGCGCGGGCTCGTGCCGTGCAGCCAGGTCATCTACTGCCGCTCACACGCCGATCTCAGCCTCTGTGCCGGTGCACTGGGCCGGCACCTTCTGCGCGAAGGGAAGATCTTGGGCATCGTCGATGCCTGCGGGCCGATACAGGGATTGTTGGGCCGTTACTTTGCCGGCGTCGGGCCGAAATATGCCAAGGGGCCGAACCCACCCTGGCCCGGCGATCTCGCCTTTACGGAATTCGTCGTCTTCGGCTCGTGATGGTGCACAATCTTGCCATAGACGTCATCGTGCCACGGGAAAAACCGCGCCGCTGGCAGCGCGTGCTGATAGAGCGGCTTATCGCGGAAGGGCATGACGTCGCCGTGCTGCACGACAAGACGGCAAAGCCTTGGCCGGCCGCGGTGCATATCCTTCTTTCACTGGAACGAACCTTGTTGCGCAAACCGGGAAAGGCACTTTCCGTCCGCCTTAACACCATCGCGCAAATGCCCCGGCAACGCCTGCCCGCTCTGCGCCTCGATCTGACCGGCGATGCGGTTTCCGTTGATGTACCGACGCTAACGCTTCGCTTCGATGGCGCTGTCCTCGATCTGGCCGTCGCCGTCTGCGTCGCCATGGGACGACTTCCGGCCCTTGAAGCCGTCCTCGACGGAAAAACCATAGTCGGACGGGCCTTTCCCATGATCGACCGGCGCGAAACAACCGTATTCGGCCTTGAAGACGTGCTCGCACGAGCGGTGACGCTGCTTGTGTCAATGGTGCGCGCCTTCGCCGAAAGGCGCCTTGTCTCTCTTGGTACACCCGTACCAGCGCACGCGGCGGTGGGTTTCACACGCGCCTATGTCCTGCGGTCCCTGCCGCGCCTGGGCCGGGAGGCATGGCGTCGCCTGCGCTTCCGGCATGCCCATTGGCGGATCGGCTACCGGTGTCGCGACGGGGAAGGCGTCGCTGAAACCGGACAGCTCGGCACGGGCTGGCAGATACTGCCGGACGACGGCAATTGCTTCTATGCCGATCCCTTCCCCTTCCATTGGCAAGGTCGCGCCTACCTCTTCGTCGAGGACTACGTCCATGCCATCGGCAAAGCTGCAATTTCCGTCGTGCCCTTCGACGACACGGGAAAATCACAGGCTCCAAGAGTCGTTTTGGAAGAACCGCACCATCTTTCCTATCCGCAGGTCTTCGCACGGGACGGCGCAGTCTGGATGCTTCCGGAAGCAAGCGCGGGCGGACGGCTCGTCCTCTACCGCGCCGTGGATTTTCCGGATCGATGGACGGCAGAAGCGGTGTTGCTCGAAGGTGAAATCTCCGACGCGACCCTGCTCGAACATGGCGGGAAACTCTGGCTGTTCGCCACGCATCGCGACGGCCACGGCAGCACATCCGATACGCTCGTGGTGTTTTCCGCCCCTGTTCTCACCGGCCCCTGGAAGCCGCACGCGTTGAACCCGATCCTCATCGACCGGCGTCGGGCGCGGCCGGGCGGCGCCTTCATTCGGGACGGATCGGGACGCCTTTTTCTGCCGGTGCAGGACGGAACGCTCGGCTATGGCGGCGGACTTGGCCTTGCGGAACTTCTGGCGCTCGACGACACCACGGTCCGCTTTTCCGAACCGCGCACCATCCGGACGGACGGCGACTGGCCCTATCAGCGCATTCACACGCTCAACCGCTCCGGACCGCTCGAGGTGATCGACGGCATTGCCGTGGTGCGCAAACGGCCGGGCAGCAGCAGAGCCTCATAGGCCGCGCACATCCCGTCGGGCGCATATTGCTGCCTGAGCCGCCGTCCGGCGACGGAGAGACTGGCAGCCAGTTTCGGATCCGAGAAAAGAGCGGTCAGCCCAGCAGCGAAACCGTCCGCATCCGACGGCACGAAAAGTGCAGACGGCGCCCCCTCGGCTGTCGTCAGCACCTCCTTCAGCACATCCAGATCGGCCGCAACGACCGGCAGGCCGGCCACCGCGGCCTCGACGGCGGCAAGGCCAAAGGTTTCCGTCATCGAGGCGAAAGCATAGACGTCCCCTGCGGCGAGAAACTCGAAAATCCGGGCCGGTGGCACCTCGCCCACGAGATGCAGGCGACTGCGCACATGAAGGGTCTCGGCAAGCGCCACAAGGTGCGCTTCCTCCGGCCCCGCCCCCGCGATGGCGAGGTGCACGTCAGGGATCAGCGCCAGCGCGCGAACGAGGGCCGCCTGGTTCTTGGAAGGCGCGAGGCGGCCGGAGGACAGCACGATCGTGGCCCCGTGCGGCAGGCCGAAGGCTTTACGCGCAACCGTTCGGTCGAAAGCACTGGTGGGAGCGGCAACGCCGTGATCGATACGATGCAGGCGTTCGCGATAGGCCGCCGGAAAGGCATCGAACTGCGTTTGCGTCCACGCGGAATTGACGACGTTGCGATGATAGAGACCCACCCTCCCCATCAGCCGATCGATCCGCGTCAGCAGCCCGCGCATGCCATGCGCCTGCGGCGCGCCGCTCTGGTTGGCGACAATGGTGGCGGCGCCGCAAAACCGGGCGGCGAGCGTGCCGGCAATGTTGCCGTAATGCTGGAACGAGAGGACAGCATCCGGCCGCGCCTTGCGCATATAGCCGACGAGACCAAGCACCGCGCGCATCTGGCCAAACGCTCCCCGTGGCGGCTCGGCGAGGATGAAATCGGCATGTGGATCGCTGTTGTAAACATCGGTCTTGCGGTAGAGGAAGACCGTCCGCACGTCGTGCCCACGCGCCCGCAGCCCCTCGCCCAGCATATCGGAAATGCGTTGCGCCCCACCGGCTTCCGCCTGCGTCTGAACCTGGATGATCTTCATGAGCGGCCTTTCAGTAGAAGGCGGACGGCGGTGGCGTCCTGCCCGGTGAAGAACCCGAAGACGGACGGATCGATACCGATCTGCCGGCGGGTGATCGTCGCGCCGAGCATGCACCAGGCCGCCATCGTGCCGGCCATGCCGAGCGCCGCGCCGACCGGACCGAGCAAAAGGGTCAGCCCGGCCGTGACGGCAAGGCCGAGCGTGTTGACGACGACCAGCGTGCGAAAAAGCTCCCGCTGCAGGCCCGTCAGTTGCATGGTGAGCTCCGTCGGCCCGCAGGCCGTGCCGATGACGGCGCCGAGGCCGAGAAGGATCAGCGCAGCGTGCAGCGTGCCGGTCGCATAGGCGGGGTCGAAGATGGCGAGGATGGGCCGACCGAACAGCACGAACACGACAAGCATGGCAAGAGCCAGCGCAAAACCGCCGATGGCCGCAAGGCCGGTCAGGCGCTGCACATGCTCGCGCTCGCCCCGGTGAAAGGCACCTGATATCTGTGGTGCAACCGCCTGGTTGATGCCGTTCAACGCCAGCACCGCAAGACGCATGACGCGGTCGGCGACAAAAATCCCGCCCGCCGCCTCCGGCCCGAGGATCGCCGCGACCAGAAGCGTGCTCGCCTGCCCGAGCGCCGGCGGCAGCGCCGTGACACCCCAGAGACCGAGCGTCACCGTATTGAACTCTGCCTTCTGCGCCGGCGTCAGCGGTCCGCGCAAGTTGCGGTATGTGTCGCGCAGGAGAATGATCGTCTGTGGCAGAACGCAAAGGAGAAGCAGCCCTGCCGAGAGCGTTGTCGCAGTGACCGCACTCAGGCCCTGCGCGAAAAAGCCGGAGAAGGCGAAGACCAGGATAGCCACCACGCGCCACACGATATCGCGCGGCAAGAGGCCGCCGAAGAGGTCGTTCTTGGCGCGCAGGGCGCAGGCTGTGAATTCCGACCAGCCGAGCGCAAGCGTCAATCCGGCGGTTGCCAGAATGAGCGACTGCCATTCCGGCACGCCGGCGATGGGCATAAGCGCAACCGCCGCGACAAGCAGCGTGGAAACGGTAAGGCCTATCAGGGTCAGGCGCATCGCTCGGACCATCAGGCCGTTGGCCGATGCGATATCCCCGATGCCGGCATATTGCGGCCAGAAGCGCAAGACGGCGGCGTGCTGGCCGACAATCGAGAAAAAGGAAACAAGGCTCGCCCCCGCATAGGCCGTGCTGAACAGTCCGAATTGCCGCTGATCCGTCACCATGGCCGCGGCCATGAAGAGCAGGAAGGTGAGGCCGGCGCTCGCAAGCTTAATGATGCCGGCAGCGGCGCCGTGCCGGACGAGCGTGCGGATCGGAAGTCGTTCGCCTTTGGACACGAAATACCCTATAAATGGAATTCTCTGTCACGATGCGCTCAATGCGCGCATTCCGGGATAGACTCAATCCCGCCGCGGCGCTATCGAAAACGCTCGCAATGGTTACTTTCGAAATCTTTAACCATACCTGTGGTAGTAACTCTTTTGACAACCTGACCGTTCGGGCAGGTGTAAAAGGCAGAGACGGCAGGCATGGCAGCGCTGGATTCAACCGGGAACCTGTTTCCGCCCCTGTTCGACGTGGGGGCCGTGGGCGCGCGGATGTGGCGTCGCCGCCTGAGGATTCTTGCGCTGACTGCCGGTGCGCTGGCGCTTGCGCTTGTCTACCTCGCCGTGACCAAGCCGACCTATACGGCCACCGCCTCCCTGCTGATCGACCCTCGCGATGCGCGCTCCACCAATTTCGAAACCGTGCTGCCCGGCATCGGCGCCGACAGTGCGGCCGTGGCGAGCCAGGTCTTCGTCATCCAATCGCGCGACCTGCTGATGGCCGTCTTCGAGAGCGAGCGGATCGCCGAGGATCCGGAGTTTGCCGGTCACGGCCTGTTCTCCTTTTTGGGCGGCACAGACAAGCCGGGGAAGGATGCGGTCTTCCGGCGCTTCGAGCGGCGTGTCACGGTGGAGCGGGCGGGGCTGACCTATGTCATCGACGTCAGCTTCAAGTCTTCCTCCGCGCAAAAGGCGGCCCGGATCGCCAATGCCATCGTCGAACGCTATAGGGCCGGCCTTTCGGACGAGCGCGAAAGCGCCAATGCGGATGTCAACACCAGGCTCGCCGAGCGAACGGCCGCCCTGCAGCAGAACGTCACGGAGGCGGACCGTGCGGTGGGCGCCTTCCGCATCGCGCATGAAATTCTCGATCCCGCTGCCGGCGGCACGCTGAAGGACCAGATCGACCAGCTTACCACCCAGCTGATCGACGCCCGCACGAGCGCCAACCAGGCGACCGGGCGCTACGAGCAGGCCGTCGCGGCAGGCGCATCTCCCGAGGCGCTCGAGAAACTGTCGGACATCGTCTCCTCCGCTGCAATCGACCGCCTGCGCGCCGACTACAACCAGCGCGCGGCCGAACTTGCCAATGCCGAAGCCATCTATCAGGCACGCCACCCGACGATCCGCCGCCTGCGCTCGGAGCTTTCCCGCACGCAGACGCTGATGGGCAAGGAGGCAGAACGCATCGCCCGCGAGTTGAAGGCCAAGCGCGACCTCGCCAACGAGGCGGTTGCGACGATCGAGGCAAAGCTTGCGGCCTTGCGCAGCCAGACGCAGGCGGCCGATGCCGCGCAGGTGGAATTGCGGCGGCTGGAAGCGAAGGCCGAAGCTGCCCGCAGCGTGCTCGACGATATGCTCAAGCGGGCGGAGGAAACCGCACAGATGCGGGGACTTCAGCGCTCGGAAGCCCGGGTGATCGGCGTCGCCGCACCGCCCGTGCAGCCGACGTGGCCGACGCCGATGCTTCTCCTGCCCGTCAGCGCCGCCCTCGGCCTGCTCGTCGGCTGTGGCCTTGCTGTGGCGGGAGGGCCTGTCGGCGCGAGAGAGCGGGACTTCGAGGGTGTGGACACCGGGAACGGCAAGCATGCAACGACCGGTATCTCCGCGTTGCAGCCTATTTTGTCCGCGCCCCGCGAAGAGACTGATAGGGAGGGCAGGATGAAGGGACAGGAGGTGCTCACCCAGTCTTTCCCCGACAAGGCACGAAGCGGACGAACCTCCTTGGGCGCGGTTTCGGAAGACAACGACGCGGCAGAGAATGAGGACGACGCTTCTGCCGGGGCACGCCCTGAAGATTTGGGGCGCTACGACCTTCCCGGTGTTGCGGGCATGGCGGTGCCCGCCCGCATCCGAACCCTGCGACGACGCTTTCTCCGGCAGGGCGGCGAAGCGTTTTCCCGAAGCCTGCTGGCGCTTGTCCGGCGCATTGCCGCGCGTCTTACCGACGATGCCGCGCCGCATATGCTGCTGGTCTCCTCATTGCGCGATCCGGCCGAGGCGCGGCTTGCTTGCGCAATGATCGGCATCAGCCTTCAGCAGGCCGTGCAAAACGTGCTCGTCGTTGAATTCTCAAGCCACCGGCTTCAGGACGGCGGCAGGAGCGGCATTTTCATCAACGGCGCCAGCGGCCTGGCAACGATCGTGTGCCCTCTCGGCGGCGACCGGCCTTTCGCCCTCGATGAAACGCTCACCGCGGATTTCGACTTCGTTCTGCTGCTCGCTCCATCGCTTGCCAACCGGGATTGGAATACCGCTTTCTTCGCCGCGGCCGATCTGATGCTCTTCGCCCTTCCTCCTGCCGAAACACTTGAAAAGGCGCAAAATCAGCTTCGCCGACACCTCGGCGCAAAGAACATCGGACGCAGCGCCACGCTGGTCATCGCCGCAGGGGAGACAGCCGGCATGACCTTCGCTGTGCCCGGAGCTGCCTCGTGACGCCGGCATGCGGCATCGCCAGCCACGGCGTGCTGACACGCCGCAGCTTGTTGTCTCTGGCGGGGGCCGTTGCACTTGCCGTGGCCGGCTCACATCTCGCCCGCGCCAAAACCGCAGCACCCTCGCGCGGTATCAATATAGCCGGCTGGTTCGACAAGGAGGATGGCGTCGCCCCTGCGGCTACGGTGCTGGAAAAGCTCCGCCATTCAGGTTTCGAAACCGTGCGCCTTCCCATCGACGGCGATGTCACCCTTGCCGGTGCGCCGGCCTTGCAAGCCATTCGGCAGGGCATCGAGACGCTTCTTGCCGCCGGCTTCGCCGTCCTGGCGGACCTGCATCCCGCCGGCCCGCTTCACACAGCACTCCGCACCGATCCCGTGGCCGGCGGAGAACGGGTGGCGCAAGCCTGGATGGCGCTCCGCCCCGTCATCGCCGATCTGCCCGCAGACCGGGTCTATCCGGAACTTCTCAACGAGCCGCCGATGGCACCCGCCAACTGGCTGCCCCTCCGCGACCGGCTGGCCGCCATCCTGCGCGCCGCGTGCCCGAAACACACGATCGTCTGGGGACCGGCACCGGACCAGGGCATCTGGCAACTCCCGGACACGCCGCCGCTCGATGACGCCAGGCAGATCGCCGCGGTGCATTTCTATGCGCCGACGGCCTTCACCCATCAGTGCCAGACATGGGGCGCGTCCCCCCTCGCCCGCATTCGCGACCTGCCCTTCCCCGCGACACGCGACATGCCGGCCATCAGGAAGAGTATCGTCGCCCTTCGCAGCGCGGGCAATACGGAAGCAGCCCAGCTCCTCGAAGCACAGCTGGCAACGGACTGGACGGAAGCGGTCATCCGCGCGCAATTCCGCCAGGCCGCCGAATGGTCCGCCGCCACCCACTGCCCGGTCATGCTCAATGAATTCGGCGTGCTCGATTTCTGCGTCGATGCCGCCAGCCGCCAGGCCTGGACACGCGCGGTGCGGCGTGCGGCGGAGGCGCACGGCATTGGCTGGGCCTGGTGGGAACTCGACCAAGGCTTCGGCCTGATCAAGGACCGCACGCGCACCGAGGGCTTCGATGAAGCGATGCTCGCAGCGCTTTTCGAGGATGGGCCGTGAGATGATGGTTGGTTTCCCCTCGTTCGAAACCCGACACGCAGCCGTTCCGCCAGCAGCAAGCGCCGATCAGCGCTCCGACGCCGCCTTCCACCTCTTTATTGCCTTTTCGACCATCATCGCGGCGGTCGCGGCCTTTGCCGTCTGGACGCCCTTCGGCTTTGTCGCGACCGTCCTCATCACCGCCGTGCTTGCGGTCAGCGTGCCGGCCGGCATGCCGACCGTGATCGCCTGCGCCTTCCTGTTCCAGAACCTCGTCGTCGCCTGGCTCACGCCCTTCGTGCCCGACGACGCCACGTTCGACGCGCTGCGCGGCGCCAATTTCGTCATCCTGATGACGATCTTCGGCCTGTTCCTGCCCGCAGCGTTTCAGGCACGTGTGCGCGCCCTGCCCGAGCTTCGGCCCTGGCTGCACCTAATCTTCGCGCTCTGCACCGTCATCACGCTCTATCTGGCGCTTGGCGCGGTGCGCGGCGGGCCGAAGGATGCGGTCATCTATTTCCGCAACACGATCACGCCGCTCGCCTGTTTCCACATCGCGCTTCTCGCCGCCAGCCTCTACCGGGTCGACATGCGCCTGCCCGTCGCCTGCCTCTGCGCCATCGCGGTCGGCTACGGTTATCTGGAGCAGATATTCCGCATGGATTTTCTGGCGCTCTTCCATGGCGATCTCTATGTCCAGCGCGGCCTGAAAGAGCAGATCGAAGCGGGCGCCTGGGAAAAGGCGCTGCGCGAAACCGGCTTCGTGCTGCGCGGGCTGGAAGACACCATGACCGCCACCTTCTTCAACACCGCCTTCTTCGGCGATGCGCTGCCGCGCATCTTCCGCAATGGCGGGCCGAATTTTCATCCGATCAGCTATGCCTATGTGCTGAGCCTGTCTTCCGCCTGGCTGCTGTTTCGCGGCCGCTGGATCTTGCCTCTGACGGCCTTCCCACTGCTGCTGATCATAGGCTCCAAGGGCGCGGCCTTCCTGCTGGCCGTCGCCCTCGCCGCCCGCATGACCTACCGTCCCGCACGGCCCCGGCTGACGCTCGCCGCCGTCGTGCTTATCGCGACCGTCTGGACGGTGGCGGCGACGGCCTATGGTGCGCGGCACGGCGACTACCACGTGCTCGGCCTCATTGCCGGCGTGCGCGACTTCCTCGGCAATCCGCTCGGCCAGGGGCTCGGCATTGGCGGCAACCTCTCCAGCACCAGCGTCAATCTCGATTGGGACCGCGCGCAGGGCGAAGGTGCCGCGGCGGTGCCGGTCGAAAGTGCCGTCGGCGTGATGCTTTACCAGATGGGCATCGGCAGCTTCGTGTTCTTCGGCTTCCTCATCGCCCTTGCCGTCAACGCCGGCCGGCGGCTCGTCGAGAGCGGCCGGCCGGATTTCCTCTTCGCCTTCGTGGCGATCGTCACCATCTCGGCCAATGCCGTGCTGCAGGAGGAGGCGTTCTTCTCGCCGCTGGCGCTCGGCCTTGCCCTGCTTCTCACCGGTGTATCCTTCGGCACGCATATCCGTGAGGCTGCGGGCCGATAACCGCTCACTGGGAGTAGCGCAGGAGCAGGTAGAGCGCGCGCGGATTGGTCGTCAGATAGCGCCAGAACAGCCGGCGCGGCTCCATCGATGCCCGCCAGAGCCATTCGAACCCGGTGCGCTGCATCCAGAGCGGCGCACGCGGCGTCTTGCCCGCCAGATGATCGAACAATCCCCCCGCGGTCTTGATCACACCGACGCGGTCGAGCCGGCTGACGAAATCGCGCACGAACAGCTGTTCGCGCGGAACGCCGAGGCCGAGCCACAGGATATCCGGCGCCAGGCGGTTGATTTCCTCAATCTTCTGCTCCAGCGCCCTGCCCGTCAGATAGCCATGGCAGCGCCCGATGATGAGAAGCGCCGGATAGAGCCGCTGCACCGCAGCGGTGGCCCGGCTGTTCTCCGCCTCGCTCGCCCCGAGGAAATAGAAGCTTACCCGCTCCCGCTCCGCGATCTTCGCCACATCGTGAAAGAGGTCGGTCGTCGCCACGCGCTCGGGCAGCTTCTGCCGGCAGAGCCAACGCGAAGCGAAGACAAGGGGCTGGCCGTCCGCAAGGATCTGGTCGGCGCCGCGAAAGAGTTGGGCGATGGCCTTGTCGGCATGGGCCCTGGCGATGACCTCGCCATTGGCGGAAGTGGAATAGAAGGGTTTTCGGCCCCGCCGGTGTGCCGCCGCGATCAGCAGCGCCGCCGCCGCGTGCCGGTCGATGACGGCGATTGGCAAGCCTCCCAGCGTGACCTGCGCGACCGATGGCGCCATCGCGGCCTCGGCGCTGCTATCGTCTGGCCGCCCCCCTGCCATCCCGTCCAAATCCCCTGCCGGGCAGAGGGAAGGCGGGCTCAATCTTACTCTTCCTATGCGTGTATCCAGGGATGAAGTCTTGGCCTTGGTGTCCTTGTCGATTTTGCCCATATCAACCACCTCCGATTGATATGATTTAAGTCATACTACCATAAGAGTTAAGCACATCATGAATCGTTAGTTAACTGATAAAGATAGATTAAACTTTTATAAATCTTAAGGTTGCGCTCGAGATTAGAGAACAAAACAGATGAAATATCGTATTCTGCTGTTTTAAAACGATAATCCTCGATTCAGCATATTTGCACGTGAGAGGCGGCGCAAACGACGTAAAACCTATTGGGAAACGACGCAATCATTAGGGGAAATTTACACTTAAAAAGCACACGTTCGGAAAATTTGCGCGAGCGAGCATGCCATTGACCGACAGAAAATCGTCTGCACACTCATAAGATGCATCGCATAAAATTCAAAATGAACCAAAACCATGTCCCGATGCGAGGCGGAAAATCAATTTACCCGCACGTCGAGACCACGCGTCTGACCATGACGATGGCTTGGCCGATCGTGATGCTTGCGTCCCCGCGACGATTCTCGCCGGGTTATGGTAGGCGCGATGGTGGAAGCATTGAAGGCGCTACGCTTAGACGCGCGCGGCGTGCAGATAAGTCTCGGCGATATCGGCGACAACGGACAGCGCCAGCGCGTTGACGTCGCGGGCCTTGTCGAAAATGCCGATCGGCGCCTTGATGCGGGCGAGATCGTCTTCGCCGTGTCCACGCCCGCGCAGCGCCTCGCAGCGCTTGGCATGGGTGCGCCGGCTACCGAGTGCGCCGATATAGAAGGCGGGCGAAAAAAGCGCTGCGTCGAGCAGCGGCAATTCGCGGTCGATATCGTGGTAGAACAGCGCGACGGCCGTATCGGCATCGAACTGATCGGGTGTTGGTGTCTGGCCGCGCTCGATGGTCACGACCTCGTAACTGGAGGCCGTCGCGATCCGTGCCACTGCACTCGCCTCCATCGGCGTGCCGGCCAGAAGCAAGCGCGGCTTTGGGCGGTAGGCGCGCACGAATGTATCGCCCTCCCAGCCGCTGGTGCCCTCGCCCGGCTCGAAAGACAAGGCCTGTGTGCCGGGATGGTAGCGCAGGCGCACGGGGATGCGGTGCCGAAGCGCCCTCAGCGCGCTGCGCAGCACCGAACCGGCACGTAGCACATGGATGGCAAGCGTAATGCCGCCGCCGCAGGGCAACACGATATCGAAGAAAGGCGAGCCTTCGCCGAGGCGGAGATTGCGGTCCATGCCCTTGCTCAGCGCGATGACGGCGTCGGCAGCGACGGCCGCTTCCGTGCAGCCGCCGGAGACGAAGCCGCAATAGAGGCCATCGTCACGAACCGCCATCTGCGCGCCGATGGCGCGGGCAGCACCGCCACGGATTTCGACCAGCGTGACCAGTGCTGCAGAATAGCCATCGTCAAGCGCATCGGCGGCGAAGGTGAGGATGTCGATCGCATCGTCGGAGAGGAAGGCCGCGCGGGGTTCCGGGGCGATCCAGTCCGGGTTCTCGGCGATGCGGGCGGCCATATCATTCCCCTCCTTGCGTTCCTTCCCAGCGGCGAACAATGCCGGGGTCGAGATCGAACAGATCAAGCACCCGGCCGACCGTATGGTCGACCATCTCTTCAAGGCTCTTCGGCCTGGCGTAGAAGGCCGGGACGGGCGGATAGATGATGCCGCCCATCTCCGTGACCTGCGCCATGTTGCGGATATGGCCGAGATGCAGTGGCGTCTCGCGCAGCATCAGGACAAGGCGGCGGCGTTCCTTCAGCACCACGTCGGCGGCGCGCGACAGCAGGTTGTCCGTCGTGCCCGTCGCGATCTCCGCCATGGTCTTCACCGAGCAGGGCGCGACGATCATGCCGAGCGTCTTGTAGGAGCCGGAGGAACAGACCGCGCCGATATCCTTGTTGGAATGGGTGGTCGTCGCCAGCGATTCCAGGTCCTGCTTGGTAAAATCCGCCTCGGCCGCGAGCGTGATGCAGGCGGCGCGCGACATGATCAGGTGCGTCTCGATTTCGAGGTCGCGCAGCACTTCGAGGATGCGCTTGCCGTAGATGACCCCGGACGCCCCCGAAATGCCGATGATCATGCGTCTTGGCCGCGTCATGACCTGTTATCCCGCTGATTTGAGGAGGGCTGCGGCACGCGCGGACGCCTCATCGCTGATGCGGGCGCGCACGCCATGGAAATTAGGGCCGCGCGTGGCGTCGAGGCCCATACGCGAGGTCGTGCCGATGCCGCTGGCCGAGGGGTCGAGCGCATTGCCCGGCAGGCCCTCGATGATGACGACGTCCTTGTGCGGCTGAAAGTGGGTGGCGAGCGCCCAGAGGACTTCCGAGTCCTTGGTGATATCGACATCCGCATCCACCACCACGACGTTCTTCAAGTACTGGTCCCAGCCGAGCAAGCCGAGCATCACCTGCCGAGCCTCGCCTTCGCGGGTTTGGTTCATCGCGATATAGGCGTGGAAATGCGTGCCGGAGGATGGGTAGTGGACGGCGGTGATCGAGGGGAAGCGGGCCTTCAGCTTCTCCACCACTTCGGCCTCGCGCGGCACGCGGCCGAGGTTCAGGTGCTCGGCCGAATTGCCGCCCGCGACGGAGACGAGCATGGCATCGCGCCGGCGCATGATGGTCTCGACGGTGAATAGGTTGTTGGTCGAGCGGTCGGAGGAATAACCGGTGAACTCGCCGAACGGCCCCTCCTCCACATGGGCGGCGGGATCGATCACGCCTTCCAGCACGATCTCGGCATGGGCGGGAACGCGAATGCCGTATTTCGGCGTGCGCACGACCTGCAGCGGCTCGCCCATCAGGCCGCCGGCCACGTCGCGCTCGTCCTCGCCGAAGGCAAGGCGGGCGGAAGCGGCGATCATGAACAGCGGATGGCCGCCGATCACCATGGCCACCGGCATCGGCTTGCCCTTCTCCTTGGCCATGTTCATCAGCCGCCAGAGGTGGCCCCGCGAATGCAGCGACGTCGCCAGCGAATTCTTCGAATGGATCATCGCGCGGTGATAGCTGAGATTCCCCGCGCCGGTTTCCGGGTGCTCGCCGATGATGATGCCCGATGTGATGTATTTCGCGCGGTCGGTGTCGAAGTGCTTCAGCATCGGCAGCGTGTTCAGGTCGACGTCGTCGCCGGAGATGATCTCTTCGGTGATCGGGCCGCTTTCCAGCAATTCCGGCGTGAAGGGCCTGTTCGAACGGGCCTGATAGGCCTCGTGCAGCTTGTCTGCGGTCGAACCGAGCAAGCGGGCAATACGGTCGCGCGAGGCAAAGATGTTGCAGACCACTTCGGCACCGATGCCGCTGACATTCTTGAGGTGCAGCATCGGGTGCTGGCCCTTGTCCGCAAGCGTCCAGATCAGCGCCGTGGCGTCCTGATCGTCCGAGACCGGCCGGTCGATGGTGATGACGTCCTCGGGATGTTCGGCGCTGTAATCGGCCAGGAAACGGCGGACGTCTTGCTTGTGGTACTGGCTCATATCTCGGCCTCGGTGCTCGGGGTTGGCGGCGCATCAGGCCGCCCGACATGTAAAAACGCCCTTATCCGCCTTCGGCGCCATCTCCTTGCAGAGAAAGGAAAATCCGCACTTCCCTCTCACGGAGAAAAGGTGGCCTAAGACCGGATAAGGGGTCTAGCCCGCCGCCGGAGAGCGGCTGGCATTTCGTTCAGATCAAGCCGGCTGCAGCAGGTGCTTGCCGGTGGCGCGGTCGACGCCGGCATAGCTGTCCGTCAGGCGCGCCTGGGCGTCCTTCAGGTCGCGCGGTGGCGGCGACGGGTCGATGCCCACGAGCTTGGCGATGTTGTTGCCGAGATAGCCTTCCAGATCATCCTCGGAGAGGTTGATGCCGTGTGGCGGCTCCTTGCAGAGCACTTCCAGCTCGCGCAGCCACATGCCCGGATCATTCGGCGGGCTGTCCGTGCCGAAGACGATCTTGTTCTTCGGCAGCTGCTGGGCGAACTCCACGATGCGCGACTGGAAGCACCAGCCGGATTCGCAGTAGACGTTCGGCGTATCCATCGCCATCCAGAAGGATTCGAACGAGTAGTTGCCGCCCGTCTGGATGCCGAAGTGACCGATGATGAAGTTGACCATCGGGAACTCGCGGATGATCGGGTAGAACATCGTCGGGATCGTGTACGGGCCGTCGCCGGTGTGGATGAGGACGACGACGCCGAGTTCGGCGCACTTTTTCATCGCCGGACGCAGCCATTCGAGTGCGCGATCGGGACGGTAGCCGTGCATGTTGGCATGCAGCTTCAGCATCTTGAAGCCGTATTCCTTGACGTGGAATTCCAGCTCCGCGGCGCCGTTTTCAGGCCCCCAGCGCGGGTTGTAGTTGAAGTTGCCGATGAAGCGGTCCGGATACTTCTCGCACAGCTCGGCGATATAGGCCATGTAGTCGCGAATGCCCTCGCGGCCCTTGCGGTTGCCGTCACGGTAGCCCGTGTTGCCCGGCGGCGGCTGGATGAAGCCCATGTCGATACGGCGCGGCTTGCCGTTGATCATGTAGGGGCCGTCCATCAGCTTGAGCATGCGCTCACCGGTGAAGGGCGTCCCCGTATGGCGCCATGCCTCGTCGACGAGGTTGGTCGGGTGAAGATGGGTATCAATGATCATTGTTCACTCCGTTCGTTTACGCGGCGATCTGGACGCCGTGCTGGCGCAGATACGCCTCGGCTTCCTCGACGGTTGCCGGCGGCTTGGTCGGCTCGAGGCCGATCATGCGGGCGAGGTTGTTGCCCAGGTAGTCTTCCAGGTCGTCCTCGGAGAGGTTCAGGCCCTGCGGCGGCTCGTGGCAGAGGACTTCCAGAAGGTTGATCCACATGCCCGGCTCGTTCGGCGGGGTGTCGGAGCCGAAGAGGATCTTGTGCTTGGGCAGGACCTTGGCGAATTCGACGATACGCGACTGGAGGCACCAGCCGGATTCGACGTAGACGCTCGGCGTGTCCAGCGCCATCTGCATCGGCTCGAACACATAGACGCCGCCCGTCTGGACGCCGAAATGCGCGAGGATGAAGTTGATCTCCGGGAATTCGCGGATGATCGGGTAGAATTCGGTCGGGATCGAGTACGGACCGTCACCGGTATGCACCTTCACCATCAGGCCGAGTTCGGCGCACTTCTTCATGGCCGGGCGCAGCCAGTCGAGCGCGCGGTCCGGGCGGTAGGCGTGCATGTTCGCCTGCAGCTGGACCATCTTGAAATCGAATTCCTTGGCATAGCGTTCGATTTCGTCGACGCCGTTCTGCACGCCGTAACGCGGATTGTAGACGAAGCAGCCGAGGAACCGGTCGGGATGCTCGGTCACCATCTTTTCCGTATAGCCCATGTACTGGCGGATGGCGGCTTTGCCTTCCAGGTCCATGATCTCGTGGGTGTAGATGGTGTTGCCCTGCGGGGGCTGGATGAAGGCCTTGTCCACACGGCGCGGCTTGCCGTTCACATAATACGGGCCGTCCATCATCTTCAAAAGCTTGTCGCCGGTGAAGGGCGGTCCATCGTGGCGCCAAGCCAGGTCCACCAGGTCGGTGGGGTAGCAGCTTAGGTCGATTATCATTCCTGTTCTCCTGTCGTAGAGGGTCCGGTCGATGCGGGGCCGCGCGATGAACGCCATGCCGGCTGGCGCCGGGCGTGGATCCGCGAACTCAGGAAACGCCGATGACGGAGAAGAACGGCCGGGGCCCCGAACGGGGCACAAACGGCGGGTGTTCCTTTCGTAGTCAGCATCGACATCGCAGCCTCATCTTCCAACAGACGGTGAGCAATTGTCGGTGCTTCTACTCGAGGCCAAAAAGACCATGACGGTGGCTTTATGTCAATAAAAATATCAATCTAAGCCATTATTTTTAAAAGATATTTTTAGAAAAACGACAGCGACCGCCCGCGCGCTGGAGGGTGCGCGGGCGGTTCAGACAGAAGGTCTTGAGCTAAGTGGTCAGCGGCAGGAGAAGCGCCGCTAGGCCGCCAGGCATGCGCGCAAGTTTCTGTCGATGCCGTCACGGTCGAGGTTGCGGCCGATGAAGACGAATTTCGATTTCGGCGTATCCTCGCCCCAGGCGTGATCCGGCCGGAAATCAACCAGCTTGTGCACCGCCTGGAGCACGAAGAACCGGTCGTCGTTCGCCACCGAGACGATGCCCTTGGTGCGGAAGATATCGTCGCCGTGCTCGCCGAGATAATTCTTCAGGAAGCCCGCCAGCTTCTCGCCGTCGAAGGATTGCGGGTAGACGAAGGAATGGGACTTCACCGTCGCATCGTGGCGGTGCGGGCGCAGCGCCGTTGCCGGGGCATGATCATGTTTGTGGCCGTGATCATGGTGATGGTCCGGATTATCGCAGGCCGCATCGTGGCATTCGATGTGATGATCGTGGTCCGGATGGGCGCAGGCCGCGTCATGGCAATCGTGGCTGTGATGGCCGTGCGCATCGCGGTCGTCATCCATGTCTATGTCGAGGATTTCCGCGCGCTCGCGCACGTAGGACGGCCGGAAGCCTTTGACGCCGAGGATGTTGGACAGGTCCACCTTGCCATAGGTCGAGCGCAAGATCGGCGCGGTCTGGTTGAGCTTGCGCAGCGAGCCCTCCAGCTCACCGAGGCCTTCCTCGGAGGCAAGGTCGACCTTGTTGACGAGGATGCGGTCGGCCGCGACGATCTGGTTGACCGCCTGGTTGTCGCTGCCGTCGAGCACGGGATCGTAGAGGTGCTGGTCGATATGCATGGCATCGACCAGCGTCACGATAGCGTCGAGCTCCACCTCGTCGGCGACGCTGCGGTCGACGAAGAAGGCGGTGGCGACGGGGGTCGGATCGGCGAGGCCCGAGGTCTCGACGATGATGTGATCGAACTTGTCCTTGTGGCTGAGCAGCTTCTTCATCACGTCGATGAGGTCGTTGCGCACATCGACGAAGCAGCAGATGCAGCCGTTCTGCATCTGGAAGATCTCTTCGTCCGAGGCGAGCACGAGGTCGCTGTCGACGTCCACTTCACCGAACTCGTTTTCGATCACCGCGATACGGTGGCCGTGACGCTCGGTGAGGATGTAGTTGAGCAGCGTCGTCTTTCCCGATCCAAGGAAGCCGGTGAGGATCGTGATCGGGAGTTTCTTGCTGGCTGGTTCGATGTGCATGTTCATGCGCCCTTCTCCCTCAAGGCTTTCAGAATGTCTTCCGGGGTAATCGGATAGTGATGGAAGCGGACGCCGATGGCGTCGTAGATGGCATTGGCGATCGACGGACCGATGGCGATGATCGGGTCTTCGCCCACACCCTTGGCGCCCCAGGGGCCGCCCGGATCGGGTGCTGCTTCCAGGATGATCGTCTCGATGTCCGGCATGTCCATAGAGAGCGGCATCTTATAGTCGACGAGGCCGGCATTCAGCGACCGGCCGGTCTTCTTGTCGATAACGTAGTCCTCGGTCAGCGTGTGGCCGATGCCCTGCTGGATGCCGCCCTCGATCTGGCCCTGCGCGGCGATCGGGTGGATGACCCGGCCGATATCGTGCACCGGCACGACGCGCTTGACCTCGACGATGCCCGTTTCCGTATCGACATGCACCTCGGTGAAGTGGGCGGCGAAGGAGTAGGACTTCGTCGGCTCGTAGGTGCCGTTCGCCACGATGTTGGCGGCGGGAATACCACGGGACGGACCCATGGCTTCCGCGACCGACATGAAGCGGCCCGGTTCGGCCGTGACGAAGATCTTGCCTTCGGAAAGGTCGAGTTCGTCGGCCTTCACCTGCAGCTTCATCGCGGCGCGTTCGAGAACGGACGCACGCACCTTGGTCGCGGCCATCTTGGCGGCGGTGCCGACGAGATAGGTGGTGTGGCTGGCGAAGGCGCCGATATCCCATGGCACGACGTCCGTATCGCCGTGGATGACGCCGACATCCTCGAAGCGCACGCCGAGTTCTTCGGCAACGATCTGCGCCAGCGCGGTGTGCGCGCCGGTGCCGAGACCGGCCGCCCCGGTAAGCAGCGTCACCGTACCATCCTCGTTGACCTTCACGGTGGCGTTGCCCTGCTCCTTGATGCCCGGATAGGCGGAGGAGCCGTGCATTTCGCAGCCGATGCCCCAGCCCTTGCGGATATGCGGGCGCTTCGGATCCGGCGTGCGGTCACGATTGCGCAGGCTCTTCCAGTCGAGCACGTCGATGCCGTGCTGGAGGCAGATTTCGAGGCCATGGCCGACGATCGGGTGGCCGGACGGCGCGATATCGCCGGCGCGGACCACATTCTTCAGCTTCAGGTCCGCCGGGTCCATGCCGAGCCGTTCGGCCGCTTCGTCCATCTGGATATCGAGCGCGTAGTAGCTCTGCACCACGCCGTAGCCGCGGAACGCGCCGTTGATCGGCGTGTTGGTATAGACGCAGCGGCCTTCCAGCCGCACGTTCTCGCAGCGGTAGAGCGAGGTCGCGGCCGTCGTGCCGACGATGGTGACGCCCGGACCGTGCGAGCCGTAGGCGCCGGAATCGTAGACCAGCTTCATGTCGCGGGCGACCAGCGTGCCGTCGTTCTTGAAGCCCTGTTTCAGCCAGACCTTGCAGGGATGACGGGCACGGCCGGCGACGAAGGTCTCGTGGCGGGTGAACTCCATCTTCACCGGCCGGCGCGTTTCCTTCGCCAGCAAAGCGCAAAGGAATTCGTGCTGGAAGCAATCCTGCTTGGCGCCGAAGCCGCCGCCCATGTGGTCGACGAGCACGCGCACCTTGGTGAGCGGCAGGCCGAGCACTTCCGCCAGGATGCCGCGCACCATGAAGGAGGTCTGGGTGGACGTCCAGAAGGTCAGCTTGTTGGAGCCGTCCCAATCGGCGATGCAGACATTCGGCTCCATATAGGCCGGATGCGGGCGCCCGCCGGAGAAGGTACCTTCGAGAATGAAATCCGCCTGAGCGAAACCGGCCTCGACATCACCGCGGTTGACGCGCACCGGATCGAGCACGAGATTGCCGCCGGGGCCGACATCGTGAATGAGCGGCGCGCCCGGAAGGGCTGCGTCTTCCGGCTCGAAAACCGCCGGCAGGGCCTCGTATTCGACCTCGATCAGGTCCAGCGCCTCGTCAGCGATCTCCTCGCTGATGGCGGCAACGGCAGCGACGCCCTCGCCCCAGAAGCGCACCTTGTCGTCGAGAATATATTGGTCCTTGGTGCAGGAGGCCGAGCGCGGATGCGGCGAACCGTAATGCAGCACGCGCGGCACGTTTTCGTGGGTCAGCACGGCCTTGACGCCGGGATAGGCGAGCGCCTTGCTGACATCGATGCTCTTGATGCGGGCGTGCGCGATCGCAGCGCGCTTGATCTTGCCGTGCAGCATGCCGGCCAGCTTGACGTCGCCGGTATATTCGGCCTCGCCCGTCACCTTTTCGAGCACGTCGTCGCGCTTGACGCTCTTGCCGACGATCTTGAATTCGCGCTCTTCGATAGGGGTGTTGATGTTCATGATCTTGCAGCCTCCATCTCGAGCGCGGCGGATTTGATCGCGTCGAAAATCTTGGTGTAACCGGTGCAGCGGCAGATATTGCCGCTCAGGCCGAAACGGATGTCCTCGTCGGTCGGGCGCGGATTGTCGTCGAGCAGCTTCTTGGCCATCATCAGGATGCCCGGCGTGCAGAAGCCGCATTGCGAAGCACCGTGCCGCATGAAGGCATCCTGCAACGGATGCAGCGTATCGACGCCCGGCTGAAGCCCTTCGACGGTCTCGACCGTGCAGCCCTCGGCCTCGACGGCGAGCATGAGGCAGGCATTGACCGGCTGGCCATCGACGATGACGGTGCAGGCGCCACAATCGCCGACGTCGCAGCCCTTCTTGGTGCCGGTGAGGCCGACATCGTCGCGCAACGCGTCGAGCAGCGAGCAGCAGGTCTCAACCGTCATGTCGCGCGGTTCGCCGTTGATGGTGAGTTCGACGATCCGTTTCATGCTGATGCCTCCAATGCCTGTGTGATCGCGCGGCCGGTCAGGACACCGACCATGTCGCGGCGGTAATCGGCGCTGGCGCGCACGTTGCTGATCGGCGTGCACTCTTCCATCGCCTTGTCGGCGGCGCTCTTGACGGTCGCGGCGTCGAGCCTCGTGCCGCGCAGAATGGCTTCCGCCGCGGGTGCCCGCAGGACGGTCGCGCCGACCGCACCGAGCGCGATGCGGATATCACTGCACACGCCATCATCCATGGAGAGGCTGACAGCGACGCCGACGGTGGAAAGCTCCATCGCCTTACGGCGACCATGCTTGATATAGGCCTTTCCGGAATTGTCGCCGGCCGGCGGCACGGTAATGCCGGTGACGATCTCACCCTTGGCGAGCACGGTCTTGCCGGGGCCGGTGAAGAATTCGGCGAGCGGAACCACACGCATATTCGTGCGGCTGTAGATGTGGATGAAGGCGCCGTCGGCGATCAGCGGCGGGATCGTATCGGCCGATGGCGAGGCACGACAGACGTTGCCGACGACGGTCGCGCGGTTGCGCACCTGGATGGAGCCGAGCGAGGCAAGTGCATCGCGCAGGTTGGGATAACGCTCGCGCACCAGTGCCAGGCGCTCCAGGCGCCCGACCGTCACCAGTGCGCCAAAAGTCAGGCCGCGGGTTTCGTCATAGGTGATATCGGAAAGACCGGGAATGCCCTTGATATCGACGACGTTGCGGACGCGGCGCAGCCGCTCGCGGATCTCGACCAGCAGGTCCGTGCCGCCGTTGAACAGGAAGGTATCGTCGCCGAGATCGGTGAGAAGGCGGGACGCCTGTTCCAGCGTTTCCGCCCCGTGATAGTCAAAGCGCCTCATGGCGTTCCTCTTGAATTCTGGCTTCCGGACACTCGGGCCGGAGGCTCTGGGCTCCGGCGGCGCATCGCCGCCGGACTAATAGGTGTTGGTTCAGGCGAGGTCGGCTGCGGCAGGGGCAGGCACGCCCTGCCCTTCCTCGGCCTCATCGGGCTCTTTCGCGGGCATGCCGTTGAAGAGGATGTTGAGGAGTGCCGCCGCGAAGGTGCCGACCAGCACGCCGCTGTGCAGGAATTTGCTGGCGGCGGCGGGAAGCTGGTCGAAGATGTTGTCGGCGACGACGGGCACCATGGCGAGGCCGACGCTGACCGCGACGATGTAGAGGTTGCGGCGGTTGGCGGCGAAATCGACCTTCGACAGGATTTTCACGCCGGTTGCCGAGACCATGCCGAACATCACGATGGCGGCACCGCCGACGACGTAGCTCGGGATCGACGCGCTGATGAAGGCCACTTTCGGCAGCACGCCGAGCAGGATCAGGATGGCGCCGCCGGCTGCGACCACGAAACGGCTCATGACGCCGGTGATCTGGAGCAGTCCGACATTCTGCGCATAGGTCGTATAGGTGAAGGTGTTGAGCAGGCCGCCGATAATGTTGCCGACGCCGTCCGTGCGCAGGCCGCGGGTGAGATCACGCTGGGTGATCTTGCGCCCGGCCATGTCGCCGACCGCCAGGAACTGCCCGGTCGATTCGATCATCATGACCACCATGACCGCACAGAGCGACAGGATGGACCAGAATTCGAAGACCGGCCAGCCGAAGGCGAGCGGGTGGATGACACGCAGCCAGTCGGCGTCCGCCACGCCGTGGAAATCCACCTTGCCGGCGGCAATGGCGATGGCAAAACCGATGCCGATTCCCATCAGCACAGCGAGATTGGATAGAAAGCCCTTGAGAACGCGGGTGAGCAGCAGGATCGACAAGAGCACGATGGCCGCGACGGCAAGCCCGAAGGGTGCGCCATAGGCGGGGTTCGGGATCATGCCGTCAGGGCCCTTGATCATCGGCTGGCCGCCGGCCGCCCAGTTGACTCCGACGCGCATCAGGGAAAGGCCGATGATCAGCATGACCGTGCCGGTAACGATCGGCGGAAAGAAACGCACCCAGCGGCCGAAGAACGGCGCCACGAGAAGGACGAAGATGCCGGATCCGATGACGGCGCCGATGACGCCGGGCATGCCCAGTTCCGGATTGGTGCCGGTCGCGATGATCGAGGGCACGGCGGTGAACGAGACGCCCATCATGATGGGCAGGCGAATGCCGATTTTCCAGATGCCGAGCGCCTGGATGATGGTGACGATGCCGCAGGCGAACAGGTCGGCGCTGACGAGCAGCGCAATCTGTTCCTTGGACAGGTGAAGCGCCGTGCCGACGATCAGCGGCACCGCGACCGCGCCGGCATACATGACGAGAACGTGTTGCAGGCCGAGAGCAAAAAGGCTCGGGACAGGATACTTCTTCTCGACGGGATCCGTCGTATCGGAATTGGACATTCGCTTTCCTCCCAGCGAATAGTGTTCCGGCGCGGTGGGGGGCATCTTGGCCTCATGTTTTGGCACCGCACGCCGTACAAGGCCGATCATGCTGTTGACCAAATCAGCAAACAATCGGCATAATTATATTTATTCATCTGGTAATTGAATGAATTGATGGCATGGACATCACGCTCAAACAGCTTCGCGCCTTCGTCACCGTGGCCAATCTCGGGCAGTTCACGCTTGCCGCCGACAAGCTCGGCTCCTCGCAATCGGCGGTCAGCACACTGGTGCGCCAGCTGGAGACGAACCTGAACCTGCGGTTGTTCGACCGGCACACGCGGCTCCTGCGCCTCACCCAGGCGGGCATGGACATCCTGCCGATCGCAGCGCGTGCCGTCGCCGACATCGAGGGCATGGTGGAAAGTTCGCAGGAGCTGACGGCGCTGCGCCGCGGCAAGGTCACCATGGCGGCCGGCACGGTGCAGGCGGCATTGATGCTGCCGCAGCTCGTGCACGGCTTCACCAAGCTCTATCCCGAAATCGCCGTCGCGCTGCATGACGTGGCGGAGAAGACCGTGCTTGAGCAGGTGGCGAACGGTTCCGTCGATCTCGGGCTTGGCACGGTGCCGGAGGACGACCCCGAGCTCGTCGGCACACGGCTTACCACGGACGAATTCCTCGTCGTGCTGCATGCCGACGATCCCCTGGTCAAACGCTCCGAGCTGCGCTGGACGGACCTTGCCGATTGCAAGCTGATCGGCCCGCAGCGCGGCAACCCGATCCGTGACCGGCTGGAGAACGAATTGGCGCGCAACGGCATCATCCTGCCGCTCGACAAGTCGATGCAGGAGGTGGCGCTGCCGCTGACGATCATCGGCATGGTGGAAGGCGGCTTGGGTGTCGCGATCATGACCTCGGCCGTCACGCGGCTTGCCACCTCGATGGGCCTCGTCGTACGTACGCCGAAGGAACCGCACATCAAGCGCGAGGTCAGCCTGATCCAGAAACGTGGCCGTTCGCTGTCGCCGGCCGCGCGGCGCTTTCGCGATTTCCTGCTGAAATCGGTCCATTGACCCGGTCAAAATTCCGGCGTTATCTGAAAGCGCTGCTGGACCGCGCCAGGTGCGGGCAGGCAGGGCGCAGCGGCTCGACGCTGTGCGCGGAGGCCGGCGCATGATGCGCCTTCCGGCCAGCCGCCGCTCCCAGCCACGCCAGACCAGGAGCATCCATGGCTCATTCCCTGAACGACCACGCCGTAAATTCCAGCGAGACCATAAGGCCGAACCGCCCCGACCTTTCAACCGATGCCATCCGCACGGCGAAGGAAGATCTCGCCGCCTGTTTCCGCATGGCGGCGCGCAACGGCTTCGAGGAGGGTATCTGCAACCATTTCTCCGCGGTCGTACCCGGTCATGACGATCTCTTCCTCGTCAATCCCTATGGCTACGCCTTCCGGGAACTGACCGCCTCGAAGCTGCTGATCTGCGATTTCAACGGCAACGTCATCGACGGCGACGGCGCGCCGGAGGCCACCGCCTTCTACATCCACGCCGAAATCCACCGCCGCCTGCCGCGCGCCAAGGTCGCCTTCCACACGCATATGCCCTATGCGACGGCGCTCTCCATGACGGACGGGCCGCCGATGATCTGGGCCGGACAGACCGCCCTCAAATTCTACGGCCGCACCGCCGTCGACGAGAATTACAACGGCCTGGCGCTCGACTATGCCGAGGGTGCGCGCATCGCTGGCACGGTCGGCGATGCCGACATCGTGTTCCTGAAGCACCATGGCGTGCTGGTGCTTGCCCCCACCATCGCGGAGGCCTGGGACGACCTCTACTATCTCGAGCGCGCCGCCGAAGTGCAGGTGCTCGCCATGTCGACTGGCCGCACGGTCTCGCCGGTCGATCCCGCCATTGCAGAAGCCGCCTACCGGCAGATGCGCGAAGGCGATGCGGAGTCTGCCAGGGCCCATCTTGCGGCCATTCGCCGGCAATTGGACGCGGAAGAACCACAATATCGGCACTGAATTTTTGAAGAATGGCCGCCATTGCATCGAGCGGCGGCGGCCGCTCTTCGAGATAGCAATGCTTTAATTTTCTGTGTTTTTCTTCGAACGATTTTGCGAATGCGAGAGAACTTAGCACCTGCGATTAGTGCGGATATTTCATCAAACAATTGAAATAATGAATTTGTTTGAACTAATCGCCCATGCTTAGTTTTCCGCCATAACGAGAAGGTGGGAACGAATGGTACGAGACACTGCAACAGCGTCGCTCGCAAATCTGGCCGCCGGCCAGTCTTTTGCACTTACAGGCGGAACCGTCATTCTTGACGATGGCACGCAGTCGGTCAGCGACATCATCGTGGGAGCCGACGGGCGGATCGCCGCCGTCGAACCCTATCTCGACACATCAGCCTGCGGCGCCACCGTCGACATCACCGGCACGCTGGTCACCGCCGGCTTCCTCGATGCCCACCAGCATCTCGACAAGACCGGCGTGCTGCGCTTCACGCCCAATCCGTCCGGTACGCTGCAGGGCGCCCGCGACGCCTTTGCCAAATATGCCCGCACCGCCGGCCCCGATGACATCCACAAGCGTGCCACGCGCACCGTCGAACGATGTCTGTCCCGCGGCACGACGGGCATCCGCAGCCATATCAACGTGGACAAGGATGCCGGCTTCCACGGCATCGAAACGCTGGCCGGCATCCGCGACGCGGAAAAGGACCGCATCACCCTCCAGCTCGTCGCCTTCATGACGCCTCATCCCGGCCAGGACTTCGACTGGCTCGGCAAGAATATCGACGGCGCGGTGGCGCTGGCCGATGCCGTCGGCGGCACGCCCGCGGTCTCCGAAGACCCGCCACGGTATCTCGACCTCATCTTTTCCGCCGCCGTGAAGGCCGGCAAGCCGGTCGACCTTCATCTCGACGAACACCTCAAGGCCGACGTGCATCTGCTCGATGCCGCCCTCGAAAGGGTCGAGCGCTTCGGCATGCAGGGCCGCACCGTGTTCAGCCATGTCTCCGTGCTGAGTGCGCTGCCCCGCTCGGAATTCCAGCGCATCGCCGAACGCCTGCTGGCGCTCGATGTCGGCGTCGTGACACTGCCGGCAGCGAACCTCTATCTGCAGGGCCGCGACGCCGAGATGCTGCCGCCGCGCGGCCTGACGCGTGTCGCCGAGCTCTATCGCGCCGGTGTCACCATCGCGACGGCGTCGGACAACATCCAGGACCCGTTCGTGCCGACCGGCTCCGGCGACATGCTGGAAATCGCGCGCTGGACGCTGCTGGCCGGCCATCTGCGCGGCGACGAGCTGGCCGCCGCTCACCGCATGATCACGACGGCCCCGGCCCGCCTGATGGGCCTCGGCAAGGACCATGGCCTGAAGGCCGGTGCCCGCGCCGATTTCGTCGTCACCGATTGCATCGACACGGACACACTGGTGGCCGGCGGACCGGACCGCGCCTTCGTCTTCTCGAAGGGCCGTCTCGTCTCGCAGAGCGCGACCGACACGGTCCGTATTCAGGAGGAGGCATAACCGAGCAGCGACTCCGGGGGGATTGAACGTCAATCTAAGGGGGGAATGAAATGAACAAGACTGCATTTTCACGTCGTTCGCTGCTCGCATCCACCATCGCATTCACCGTTGCCGCCTCACCGCTGTGGCAGGCGCCCGTCCATGCCGAAGACTTCAAGATGGGCCTTCTGGTGCCCGGCAGCATCGGGGAAGAAGGCTGGAACCGGATCGCCTTCGACGCGCTGAAACGGGTCGAGAAGGAGCTGGGCGCCAAGATCAGTTATGTCGAGCTGCCGGAGAACCCGGCCGCCTTCGAAAAAGCGTTCCGCGACTATGCCGGCCAGGGCTATCAGGTCGTGCTGGGCCACGGCTTCCAGTTCCAGGATGCGGCGCTGACGGCGGCGGAGGACTTTCCGGATACCGTGTTCCTGATCTCGTCGAGCCGTATCCATGAGGGCAAGGTCATCGGCCTCAACACCGATGCCAGCCAACCCTTCTATCTCATGGGCGTGATCGCCGCGAAGCTTGGCAAGGGCGCCGGCCTCATCGGCGGCATGGAAATCCCGCCCATCACGCAGGCTTTCGAAGGCTTTGTGAACGGCGTAAAAAGCGTGAACCCGGATTTCCCGGTCTCGACCATCTATCTCGGCAGTTTCACCGATGCGAGCGCGGCGAAGGAAGCTGCCTTAAGCGTGATCTCGCAGGGTGCCGATTTCGTCATTCCCAATGCCAATTCGGCTGGCATGGGCGTCATCCAGGCCGCGCGGGAAGCATCGGGCGGCAAGGCCAGTACCTTCAGCGTCTACAGCGACTATACCCACGCCGCCCCTCAGAATGTGCTCGGCACGTTCCTGGCCGATTACGGCCAGGGCATCGTGCGCATCGTCTCGGGCATCAAGGACGGCAAGGTGCCGGACAGCAATGTCGACTTCGGCCTGAAGGACACCGACGTCATCAAGTTCACCTACAACGACGCGGCCAACCGACCGGTGCCCGCGGAGCTGCGCACATTCGTCGACGACGTGAGCGCGAAGATCGTCGCAGGCGACATCCAGACCCGCGCGAAGTGACGCCAAGATCCGGCGCGGGTCTCGGAAAATCAACCAATGGGAGGAAATGCAATGAAATTTTCAAGAAGACTGTTCCTGGAAGGCGTGGCCGCTCTGTCGATCGCCGTCGCCATCCCCGCCATCGCACAGGCAGATGACTTCAAGATGGGCCTTCTCGTGCCCGGCAGCGTCTCGGAAGAGGGCTGGAACCGCATCGGCTTCAACGCGCTGAAGGGCGTGGAAAGCCAGCTCGGCGCCAAGATCAGCTATGTCGAGCTGCAGCAGAACCCGGCCTCCTTCGAAAAGGCGTTCCGCGACTATGCGAGCCAGGGTTACAAGGTCATTCTCGGCCATGGCTTCGAATTCCAGGACGCGGCGCTCGAAGTCGCGCTCGACTATCCCGACACCTATTTCCTGATCTCGTCGAGCAGCATCCATGAAGGCAATGTCATCGGCCTCAACACCGATACCAGCCAGCCCTTCTACCTGATGGGCGTGATCGCCGCGAAAATGGGCAAGAAGGCCGGCCTCGTCGGCGGCATGGAAATCCCGCCGATCCAGCAGGCCTTTACCGGCTTCAAGAACGGCGCGAAAAGCGTCAATCCGGATTTCCCGATCAGCGAGGCCTATATCGGCAACTTCACCGATACGACGGCGGCCAAGGAAGCGGCGCTGAGCATGATCTCGCAGGGCGCCGATTTCGTCGTGCCGAACGCTTCGGGCGCGACAGTGGGCGGCTATCAGGCGATTGCCGAGTCCGGCAAGGACGTGCGCTCCTTCTCGATCTTCAGCGACTTCACACCGGTCGCGCCCAACAACATCCTCGGCCTTTATGTCGCCGACTATGCCCAGGGCGTGGTGGAAGTCGTCAAATCGATCAAGGACGGCACCCCGCCGACGGAAAACGTCGTCTTCGGCCTGAAGGATCCGAAGGTCATCTCCTTCACCTTCCGCGATGACGGCCCGGTCTCCGTGCCGGCCGAGATCCGCGCGGAAGTGAAGGCGATCAGCGACAAGATCGCAGCCGGCGAAATCAAGACGGACGGCCAATAAACGGGGTTGCGCTGCGGCCGATCCTTCGGCCGCGGCCTGCTCCGGCGAATGCCACACAAACATCCGGACCGATCCTATGGCACAGGTAAACCAGGGAGTGCGCGAGACCATGTATCCTCAAGCAGCCCAGACCTTCTACCGGACGCTCTCGCAGATCGCGATCAGCGCCGTGACTCCGATCGCGGCGGTCCTCGTCGCCCTCGCCTTCGGCGCCCTCCTGTTATGGCTGAACGGCTTCAACGGCAGCGACGTCGTCACCGTCATGATCTTTGGCTCGTTCCAGGACATGCGCTCGGTGGGTGAGATCCTGCTGAAGGCGACGCCGCTCATCCTCATCGGCGCAGGCCTCTGCGTCGCCTTCCGCTGTTCGATCTGGAATATCGGCGCCGAAGGCCAGCTCTATGCCGGCGCGATTGCCGCGACGCTGGTCGGAACGAACTTCGACGGGCTTTCCATCTGGGTGCATGCGCCCCTCGTCCTGCTGGCCGGAGCGCTCGCGGGTGCCGCCTGGGCCGGAATTGCCGGCTATCTCAAGGTGCGCTTCCAGGCAAGCGAGATCGTCACCACGATCATGCTCAACTATATCGCACTCATCCTGACGAGCTATCTCGTCACCGGCCCAATGCGCGATGCGAGTGCGGCCTATCCGCAATCCGCCCGCCTGATCCGGGAAGCCTGGACGCCGCGCATCGTCTCCGACATGCGCCTGCATATCGGCATCCTCGTCGCCATCGTGCTGGCGGTCGCGCTCTATATTTTCCTGCAAAGGAGCAGCCGCGGCTTTGCCCTGCGCGTCGTCGGCCTCAATCCGCATGCCGCCCGTTATGCCGGCATGCAGGTCGCCCGCAACGTCATGATCGCCATGTGCATTTCCGGCGCTATGGCCGGCCTTGCCGGCGCGTTCGAAGTGGCTGGCGTCACGCACCGGCTCTATCAGAACATCTCGCCGGGCTATGGTTTCGAAGGTATCGCGGTCGCGCTGCTGGCCGCCAACAATCCCCTGGCGGCCATCGTCTCGGGCGGGCTCTTTGCGACGCTGCGCTCCGGCTCGGAAGTGCTCCAGATCACCTCGCAGGTCCCGCAGGTCCTCGTGCTGGTCATCCAAGGCATGGTCATCCTCTCGGTCGTCGCCTTCGCCAAATTGCGCGACATCCTCAGGATCGTGGCCTGAAAGAATGGAAACTCCCGCCGGGCGCCTGAGCCCTGCGGGAAAACAAAACCTTAGGCGACAATCCCGAAGGGGTTCCCCATGGACGACATGATGTTTCTCACCTTCCTCGCGACGCTCGTCGGCGCCGCCTGGAGACTTGCGACGCCCCTGATCTTCGCCTCGATCGGCGAGGTGTTTTCCGAGCGGGCCGGCGTGCTCAATATCGGGCTGGAAGGCACCATGCTGGTCGGCGCCTTCTGCGGCTTCGCGGCGGCCTTTGCGAGCGGCAGCATCCTTCTCGGCCTGCTGGCTGGTGTTGCCGGCGGCATGCTGTTCGGCCTGATCTTCGCCTTCTTCACGATCACCATCAAGGCGGACCAGATCGTGGTGGGCGCAGCCCTCAACCTGCTCGGCATGGGTCTCACGGCCTTCCTTTTCCGCACCTATTACGTCTCGACCGGCAAGGGCATCGAGATCGCCCAACCCGTACATATCCCCTTCCTGAGCGACATCCCCTTCCTCGGCGAAGCCTTCTTCCGGCAAAACCTCATCGTCTATTCGACGGTTCTCGTCGCGATCCTCGCCAGCCTCGTTCTGTTCCGTACCTCCTTCGGGCTGACGCTGCGGGCCGTCGGCGAACATCCGAAAGCCGTCGACGTCGCCGGCCGCAATGTCGCGGGTTATCGCTACGCTGCCGTTTTGGTCGGAACAGGCCTTGCCGGCCTCGGCGGCGCCTTCCTGACACTCGGTCACTCCAACCAGTTCGTCGAAGGCATCACGTCGGGGCGCGGTTTCATCGCGCTCGCCGTCGTGGTCTTCGCCCGCTGGTCGCCGACCGGGGCGTTCTTTGTCTCGCTGCTCTTCGGCCTGTTCTACGCACTCCAGCTGATGCTTCAGGCGCAGGCGTCCATCGTCGTGCCCTACCAGGTGCTGCAGGCGCTTCCCTACATCATGACGATCGTCACGCTCGTCGTGGTTCGCGGCAAGGGAGCCGCTCCCAGCAAGCTCGGCCAGCCCTACGAGATGAGGTAACGGACATGTCCCAGAAACCCTTCCTGCGCATCGAAAACATCCGCAAGCGCTTCGGCCCCATCATCGCCAGCGACGGCGTGTCGCTCGAAATCGAAGAGGGCGAGATCCACTCGCTGCTCGGCGAGAACGGGGCCGGCAAGAGCGTACTGATGAGCATGATCTGCGGCATGGTGCGGCCTGACGAAGGCGAGATCGTCTTCAAAGGGGAGACCGTGCGCTTCAACAGCCCGCGCGAGGCGATCCGCCAGCGCATCGGCATGGTGCACCAGCACTTCATGCTCGTGCCCAACCTGACGGTCGCGGAAAACTACATTCTCGGCCAGGGCTCGGCGCTGCGCGTCATCAACGACATGGACAAGGTCCACGCCAAGATCCGCGAACTCTCCGACCGCTATGCGCTGGACGTGCGCCCCGACGCCATCATTGAGGATCTCTCGGTCGGCGAGCAGCAGCGCGTCGAAATCCTCAAGGTCCTGTTCCACGGCATCGACCTTCTGATCCTCGACGAGCCGACCGCCGTGCTGACCCCGCAGGAGACCGACCGGCTGCTCTCGCTGATGGGCGATCTCGTTAAGGACGGCAAGACCGTCGTCTTCATCTCGCACAAGCTCGACGAGGTGATGCGCGTCAGCAATCGCATCAGCGTCATGCGCGACGGGCGCGTGGTGCACACCGTCCATGTCGGCGAGACGAATGCCCGCGAGCTCGCGCGCATGATGGTCGGCCGCGACGTGCGCATGGAGCTGCCGCGCAGCCCCGAGCCGCCCGGCCGCACCGTGCTCTCGGTGGAAAACCTGACCTGCCGCGCCGAGACCGGCCTGCCCGCCGTGCGCGGTGTGAGCCTCAATGTGCGCGCCGGCGAGATCGTCGGCATTGCCGGCGTCTCCGGCAATGGCCAGACGGAATTGTCGCTCGCATTGTCCGGCCTGCTGCCGGTCGATAGCGGCCGCGTGATGCTGAACGGCAAGGACATTACCGGCCTCGACCCCGCCACGATCAATGCCAGCAGCTTCTCCCATATCCCGGAGGACCGCCACAAACACGGCATCGTCGTCTCGATGTCGCTCAGCGAAAACACCATCCTCCAGCGCTACGACCAGAAGCCCTTCGCCAGCGGCGGCATGCTGAACCGCGGCGTGATCGGCGAACACACCCGCGACCTGATCAAGCGCTTTCGCGTGAAGAGCCGCGACGAGAACCAGGCGATCGGCTCTCTTTCGGGCGGCAATCAGCAGAAGCTGGTCGTGGCGCGCGAACTGGCCCGCAACCCGGATTTCATCCTCGTCAACCAGCTCGCCCGCGGCATCGATATCGGCGCCATGGAATTCGTCATGGAGGAGATGCTGAAGCAGCGCGACAACGGCCGCGCCATCCTGCTCATCTCCACCGAACTCGAGGAACTCTTTGCGATCTGCGATCGCATCCTCGTGATGTTCCACGGCGAGATCCTCGGCGAATTGCCACCGGACCGCACCCGCCTCGACGAACTCGGCTTGCTGATGGCGGGTCAGACGGAGCAACCGGCGCTTGCGAGCTAGACAGGACGGGAGCGGCAAGGTTTGATGGGAACAGTATAACAGGAGGGCCGCGCGTCCATGAATATCACGCTGCGGCAACTCAGGGCTTTCATCGCGGTGGCCGAACTCGGCCAGTTCAATCTCGCCGCCCGAAACCTGCATCTCACCCAGTCGGCGGTCAGCATCCTCATCCGCGATCTGGAATCCGAAATCGGCGTGCGCCTGTTCGACCGGCATACGCGCATGGTCTCGCTCACACTCGTCGGCCAGGAATTCCTGCCACAGGCGCGAAAGATCCTGAAGGATCTGGAGCTGGCCGTCGGCGACGTGCGTGACAATGCCTCGCTGAAGCGCGGCCAGGTGACGATCGCGGCGGCGATCGTGCTCGCTGCCACGATCGTGCCGCCGATCATCGCGCGCTTCCTGCGCATGTATCCGGAAATCTCCGTGAATATCAGGGACATGCCGGAAGAGCAGATTACGCCTGCGCTGAAGCGCAACGAGGTGGACATTGCCGTCGGCACCCTGTCGGAGGACGACCCGGAAATCACCGCGACGCCGCTCCTGCGCGACAAGTTGATGTTCATGTGCAGGGAGGACCATCGTTTCGCGCGGCGCAAATCCGTGCGCTGGGCGGAACTGAAGGACGAGACCCTCATCACGCTTGCCGCCGCCAATCCGCTGCGCAGCATCGTCGAGCACAATCTCATCCGCGTGGTGCCGAACTACAAGCCGAAATACGAGGTGCGCTTCTCGACGACCGCCATCAGCATGATCGCCGCCGGCATGGGCGTCGCCGTGCTACCGGAGAATTCGAGCCAGCTTGCTTCCGCCGTGCGCGTGACCGCGGTCGATCTTGTCGATCCGCATGTCATGCGCGACGTCTCGCTTCTGCAGCGCCGCCATCACAGCCTGTCGCCGGCCGCAGAGCATCTGAAAGCCGTGTTCATCGCGAGCGCCGCCGAACGCACGGGCTTTTTGGACCGCGACGGCAAGGAATAGCTTTTCCTTTGTATGGAAAGCCTGTTGATCCCTTGGAATGCGGCTGGACGGCATACCCGTGATCACGCTTTAACGGCGCGTGCGGAACGCGATTTCCGTCCTTCAGCCTGCCGATCGGACGACAATGCCAATTCATGAACTTGCAGCCCTTGGGGCCGCGACCTGCTGGGCCCTGACGGGACTGATTTCCGCGGGGCCTGCCGGCCATCTCGGCGCACCGACCTTCAATCGTGTCCGCCAGATTTTTGTTACGGGGCTGCTGACGCTCTACGTCCTCGTGACCGGCGCATGGCGCGAGCTGGACGCGACGACGATCACTCCGCTGCTTCTGTCCGGTTTCATCGGCATCTTCATCGGCGACACCCTGCTTTTCTCGACGCTCAACCGCGTCGGCCCGCGCCGCTCCGGCATCCTCTTCGCGCTGAATGCGCCGATCGCCGCCCTGCTGGGCTGGCTGGTGCTGGGCGAGGCCTTGTCCGTCTCGGCTGTCGCCGGCATCGCGGTGACGGCCATGGGCGTCTTCCTCGCTATCATCTTCGGCAAGCGCAAGGCGCAGATGCATGAGTGGGAGACGATCAAGGGGCCGCTGTGGATCGGCGTGCTGCTTGGGCTGGGTGCCGCGACCGGTCAGGCCATCGGCTCGATCATCGCGCGACCCGTCATGGAGACCGGTCTCGATCCGTTCGTCGCCTCGCTGCTGCGCGTCGGCATCGCGGCCGCCTGTCTCAGCGTCATGGCGCAGCTGCCGATCGCCTCCGTCAAGCCGAAGGGACCGCTGACCCCAAAAGTGCTGGCCATGACGGCGCTGACCGGCTTTACCGCGCTTGCCATCGGCATGACGCTGCTGCTGTTTGCGCTTTCGGGCGGCAAGGTCGGCATCGTCTCGACGCTTTCGGCCACCTCCCCTGCCATCATCTTGCCGATGCTATGGCTGCGGACCGGCGAACGCCCGGCGGCGGGCGCCTGGGCCGGGGCAGCCCTCGTCATTCTCGGCATGGGGCTGATCTTCATTCGCTAACGCTTATTCATGCCCAGTGCGAATAACTGCTGTGCCGAATGGTGGATAAAACTTTAAGCGAAATCTAACGGTCGAGGCCTACGACTGGAACAGTTTCTCCAGCTTAGGCAACCGCCATGCGCAATATCCCTATCATCGGCAAGTTCCTCGTTATCCTCTGCGCTTTCGGCCTGTTCGTCGCCGGCGTGACCGCTTACAGTACCTCGCGTATCGCCTTCATCGATACGTCCTATTCCACGCTGCTGAACGAAGAAGCCACCGCAACCCTGATGCTGGCGCGGGCGAGCCGCAGCCTCGTCTCCGTCCGCTCGGCTATTGCCGACATTTTGATTGCGCGCACGCCCGAGGCCAAGGAAGCCGCCGTCGCGGATATAAAGCTGAGCGAAGGCTTCTTCTCCAAGCAGATGGATACGGCCAGCGCCGCCGCGCCCGCCAACGAGCGGATCAAAGCCATCAAGACGGCAGCGCTCGATGCCTTGAACAGCCAGTGCAGTGCGCTGATCGCCGACGCCGGCACGGCATTGGATGACGCTGCGATCACCCGCACCCAGGCCGATTTCAACGCAACCTGCAAACCCGCCTTCGCCACCGTGATCAACGACATCACCGACGAGATCGGCAAGATCACCGCCGTCGGCGAAGCGCGCCATCAAGCCCTTGTCGACGCCACGCGGACCACCATTCTGACGACGATCTTCGCCGTCATCATTGGCCTCGCGGCCATGCTCGTCGCCGGCTTCTTCGCCATCCGCGCCTGGATCGCCCGCCCCTTGAACATTCTCTCCGGCACTATGACCACGCTCGCCAATGGCGATCTCGATGTGGCTGTCGCCGAGATCGAGCGCCGCGACGAAGTGGGCGGCATGGCCCGCGCCGTTCAGGTCTTCAAGGACAACGGCCTGCGCACTCGCGCGCTCGAAGCCTCCTCCGAGGCCCAGCGCAGCGCGACCGAAGCCGAGCGCGAGCGCCGTGCCGAGGTCGATCGCCTGCGCGCCGCCGCCATGGCCGAGGCCACCGAAGGTCTCGCTGGCGGCCTCAAGCGCATGGCCAGTGGTGATCTCGCCTGCGAGTTGACCCAGTCCTTCGCGCAGGAATTCGAGGCGCTTCGCCAGGATTTCAACGCCGCCGTTGGCCAGTTGCGCACCACGCTGCAATCCGTCTCTGAGGCCACCGGTGCTATCGACAGCGGCTCGCGCGAACTGAGCCAGGCCGCCAACGACCTGTCGCGCCGCACCGAGCAGCAGGCCGCGGCCCTCGAAGAGACGGCCGCCGCCCTCGACGAGATCACCGCCAACGTCTCCAACTCGTCCAAGCGTGCCGAAGAGGCCCGTGCGAAGGCATTGGAAGCGACCGGTTCGGCCGATCTTTCAACCAAGGTCGTCTCGGATGCCGTCTCGGCCATGCAGCGCATCGAGGACTCCTCGCGCCAGATTTCGAACATCATCGGTGTCATCGACGAGATTGCCTTCCAGACCAACCTTCTTGCGCTGAATGCCGGTGTCGAAGCCGCCCGCGCCGGTGAGGCCGGCAAGGGTTTTGCGGTCGTCGCGCAGGAAGTGCGCGAGCTTGCCCAGCGCTCGGCGCAGGCGGCGAAAGAGATCAAGGAGCTCATCCGCCATTCCGCGACGGAAGTGGAAGGCGGCGTCCGCCTGGTGACGGAAACCGGCGAGGCGCTGAAGGTGATCGGCCAGCATGTCAACGACATCAACGGCCAGCTGAACGCCATCGCGACATCCGCCCGCGAACAGTCGATCGGCCTTGCCGAGGTCAACGCCGCCGTCAACCAGATGGACCAGACGACGCAGCAGAACGCAGCGATGGTCGAGCAGTCGACCGCCGCCAGCGCCTCGCTTGCCACGGAAGCCGAGCGGTTGCGCCAACTCGTCGGCCAGTTCCAGGTCGGTGCGGCCGTTGGCCGCGCGCCGGCTCAGGCAAGAACATCGGTCGCAGCGGCCGGCAACGCCTCGCGTGCCGTCGCCTCACCTGCCCGCCGCATGGTCGGCAAGATCGCAAGTGCCTTCGGCGGCGGTGCTGCCGCCCCCGCAGCACAAGCAGAGTGGGACGAATTCTAAGCGAAAACATCAGTCTCGCCGGGGCCTGTCACCCCGGCGAGATGCAGCATTCTTACAGCCAGCCGTTTTTGCGGAACCGCCAGTAGAGGAAGCTGCACGTCGCCACGATGGCGGTGAGCACCATCGGATAGCCGTATTCCATCCTGAGTTCCGGCATATCGGAAAAATTCATGCCGTAGATGCCGGCGAGCGCCGTCGGCACGGCAAGGATAGCCGCCCACGATGCGAGCTTCTTGGAAATTGCCGTCTCCTGGCTCTGGCCGACCAACAGGCTCGCCTCGAAGGCGAAGGCGAGCACTTCGCGCAGGCTGTCGATCTTTTCCTGCACAGTGCGGATATGGTCGGTCACATCGCGAAACAGCGGATGCATGGCTGCCTGAATTTGCGGCAGATCGGAACTCGTCAGCCGCCGGCAGACCTCCACCAGCGGCAGCGCGGCGTTGCGCAGGCGTAAGAGATCACGCCGCATCATGTAGAGCCGCTCGATTTCCGGCCCGGTCATCGGCTTCAGCAGCACCTTGTCCTCGATCTCCTCGACCTCGTATTCGAGCTGCTCCAGCACCGGCATGTAGTTGTCGACGATGAAATCGAGGATCGCGTAGAGCACGAAGTCCTCACCCTTCGCCAGGGAATGCGGGCAGGTCTCCCAATGTTGGCGGACAGTGGCATAGGAGGTCGAGGGGCCGTGCCGCACGCTGACGATATAGCCTTTGCCGACGAAGAGATGAGTTTCGCCGAAGATGACGCGGCGGTCGATCAGCTGTGCGGTGCGCGCCACGATGAACAATGCATCGCCATATTGCTCGAGTTTGGGGCGCTGATGCGGGTGCTCCGCGTCTTCGATGGCAAGATCGTGCAGGTGGAATTGCGCCTGCACACGCAAGAGAAGCTCGCGGCTCGGCTCCAGAAGCCCGATCCAGACGACATGGCCTTCCTTTGCCGCCCAGGCGCCGGCCTCCTCGATGGGAATATCGGCGATGCGTCTCCCGGCCATGTAGACGCTGGAAGCAACAATGCCTTCTTGCGGCGAGACGGGTGTGAATGTGCGCGCATGATCCATCATCCCCTCCGTCCGACCGTCGCCAATGGGCTGTGGTCGTCGGTCGCTAATTTAGCGTAGATTCGTCAATGCTTCGAGAAAAAGCTTGATCTTTGCCAAGCGGGAATCAGTTCTGCCTATCACCACACACCGCGTCGCCTAATTTTTAAGCAGACCGCCTCTTCCTTCCGCGTTCTCAGCGCGCTCGACGCAGAAAAGGTCGCTGCGCAGTAGAAAAACCCGCCAATTTCCGCACCGATCTCAATCTGGCACGGTGCATGCATATAACAGCTCAGTGGCTGCCGACAGGATGTCCGGTGGTCTTGGAACCAAGCGTGACGTGAGAGAACGAAATGACCAAGTTTAAGCTCGAATACATCTGGCTCGACGGCTGCAAGCCCACCCCGAACCTGCGCGGCAAGACCCTCATCAAGGAATTCGACGCTTTCCCGACGCTCGACCAGCTCCCGAACTGGGGCTTCGACGGCTCCTCGACCCAGCAGGCCGAAGGTTCCAGCTCCGACTGCGTGCTGAAGCCGGTCGCCTCCTATCCGGATCCGGAGCGCAAGAACGGCGTTCTCGTGCTCTGCGAAGTCATGATGCCCGACGCCAAGACGCCGCATCCCTCCAACACCCGCGCGTCGATCCTTGATGACGAGGGCGCCTGGTTCGGTTTCGAGCAGGAATATTTCTTCTACCAGAACGGCCGCCCTCTTGGCTTCCCGGAAGCCGGCTTCCCGGCGCCGCAGGGTCCGTATTACTGCGGCGTCGGCTTCAGCAATGTCGGCTCCGTCGCCCGCAAGATCGTCGAAGAGCATCTCGACATCTGCCTGGCCGCCGGCATCAACCATGAAGGCATCAATGCCGAAGTCGCCAAGGGCCAGTGGGAATTCCAGGTCTTCGGCAAGGGCTCGCGCAAGGCCGCGGACGAAATCTGGCTTGCCCGCTACCTGCTGCAGCGTCTGACGGAAAAGTACGGCATCGACGTCGAATATCACTGCAAGCCGCTCGGTGACACCGACTGGAACGGCTCGGGCATGCATGCCAACTTCTCGACCCAGTACATGCGCGAAGTCGGCGGAAAGGCCTATTTCGAAGACCTGATGGAGGCGTTCGCCGAAGCCCGCGCCGACCACATCGCCGTCTACGGTCCCGACAACCACATGCGCCTGACCGGCAAGCACGAGACCGCCTCGATCCACCAGTTCAGCTACGGCGTGGCTGACCGCGGCGCCTCGATCCGCGTCCCGCACAGCTTCGTCAACAACGACTACAAGGGCTACCTGGAAGATCGCCGTCCGAACTCGCAGGGCGACCCCTACCAGATCGCTTCGCAGATCCTGAAGACCATCGCCACGGTCCCGACCGACGTCGAAAACCGTCAGGCCGCCTGATCTTACCCAAGTCGCATCGACAACGGACGCCCCGCATCTTGCGGGGCGTTTTCGTTTGTCGAAGCGGATATGAAAAAACATCTCTTGAAAGCAAGCGCGGGAAGGGTGAGTAAAAGCCGATAGGGTTCCTATATGGAAACGTGCCGATTCCGGCAGATCGATTTCCTCCCGCGAAACAAGGTTGAATTTCATGACCGAAAAATCACCCAGCGACAATTTTCCCGCCGGCTACCAGCCGCCCAAGGTCTGGGAATGGGAACAGGGCAACGGCGGCGCCTTCGCCAATATCAACCGCCCGACCGCCGGCGCGACCCAAGACAAGGACCTACCGGTCGGCAAACACCCGCTGCAGCTCTATTCGCTGGCCACACCGAACGGCGTGAAGGTCGGCATCATGCTGGAGGAGCTCCTCGCTGCCGGTCACAAGGATGCGGAATATGATGCCTGGCCGATCCGCATCGGCAATGGCGACCAGTTCGGTTCCGGCTTCGTAGACGTGAACCCGAATTCCAAGATCCCGGCGCTGATGGACCATGCGCCGAAGGGCGGCGGCGCGCCGGTGCGTGTCTTCGAATCCGCCTCGATCCTGCTTTACCTCGCGGAAAAATACGGCGCCTTCCTGCCGAGCGACCTGCGCGCCCGCACGGAAACCTTCAACTGGCTGTTCTGGCAGATGGGCTCCGCGCCCTTCCTCGGCGGCGGTTTCGGTCACTTCTATGCATATGCGCCGATCCAAATCAAATACGCCATCGACCGCTACGCGATGGAAGTGAAGCGCCAGTTGGACGTGCTCGACCGGCATCTCGCCGACAACCAATATATGGCCGGCGCCGACTATACGATCGCCGACATGGCGATCTGGCCGTGGTATGGTGCTCTCGCACTCGGGCAGGCTTACGGCGACGCCGGCACCTTCCTCGACGTGCAGAGCTACAAGAACGTCCAGCGCTGGACGGCCGAAATCGCCGCACGCCCCGCCGTCAAGCGCGGCCGCATGGTCAACAAGCTGACCGGCGATCCGTCCGAGCAGCTGCATGAACGCCACGACGCCTCCGACTTCGACACGAAGACGCAGGACAAGATCGGCCAGAACGGAAGCTGAGGACATGGGAAAAGCGACCCTGCCCGACATGATCAAACACCGCGGCTTTCCCTCGGGCATGCCGGGCACCGGTGTGCAATTCACCATCCGCCGCGCCAATCCGCGCGGGGTAACGCCCATCAAGGCGCTGCCCCGCAAGGCACGCGCGGGAACGGCCGAATACCGGATCGACGCCGCCTTCGTGCATGCGCTCTGGCATCATTTCGGCGCCGAGCCTTTCGAGCGCGGCAATCTCGATGCCGCCCGTCTCAGCCTGCTCTTCGGCCGTGAGGTCGTGGCGGCGGACAAGGAATTCGATCCGCTGTCCTATGAGGCGATGTTGCAGATCAACGAACGCGTCGCCCGCCAGAGCTTCCCGGAAGCCTTCGACGACGTGTTCGAAGTCTGAGTGGCAAAGCTACTTCAACGCAAGAACCACCGACCCGGCCACCGGGTCGGTCACGCCGAGCCCGCCGCCGAGATCCTCGAGGGTCGCGCGAAAACTGTCGAGCGTGGCAATCATCTGCGGCCGGCTCGCCGCCATCGCGTCCATGCTCTCCCATTCTGCGACGATGCAGTAACGCCCCTCGCCCGACTGGATGATATTGGCGTGACGCAAGCCCTCCCAATTGCCGGCGACGCCACGATGGGCATCGAGGAAGGCCGCCTCCATGCCCGGCTTGACTTTAAAACGCACGACATTGAATGCAGTCATGGCAGCCTCCGGTGCGATTGAAAACGATGTTGTCCCCAAGCCGCCAGATTACCACGCCTAAAGAATGAGAAAAAGCTAAAATGCCTTGCGCCGGAGCACGAGATAGCCGGCGCCCGCGCTCATGATGGCCAATGCATACCAGGTCAGCGCATAGACCAGATGGCTGTTGCGGAAGGTCACGACGGTCAGGCCGCCGATCGGCAGGCCACCCATATTGGGCGTCGCATCCGCATCGATGAAATAGGGCTCCACATTGGCCAGTCCCTTCGCCGCAGCGATCGCCGCCACATCGCGGGAGAACCAGCGGTCGCCTGCCGGGTCGTTGGCGCGCAGGAAGGCGCCGCCGGGCTCGCTCAGGCGCAGAAGCCCCGTCACGGAGACCGGACCGGCGGCCAGTTCGCTGGCAAGGCGCGCCTCGGGGGAGCGCTTGTCCACCGGCACGAACCCGCGATTGACGAGAACGGTCGAACGGTCGGCCTGCCGCAGCGGTGTCAGCACCCAGAAACCGGAACCGCGCTCCGTGACGGCCTGCACCAGCACGGATTTTTCGTGATCGAAGAGGCCCGTGGCGGTGACGCGGCGATATTCGTCTTCCGCCGGATCGATAACACCCGAAGGCGCGGGCGCCGGATCGGCATGGATGCGCCCATCCACGCGGGCGATAAGGTCGAGCTTCCAGAACAGACGCTGCACCTGCCAGCTGCCGAGCGCGGCGAAAACCGCAAAAAGGCAGAGAAGCAAAACAGTCAAGGCCAGTCGGCTGCGGGAGGACGGCTTGTCGCCTCCGCCCGGCACGTGATCCGCGTTCATCGTCAGGGCATGTTCTTCATCATCTCGTGGGTCATCGGCATCATGTTGGCATTGAGGTGATGCATGACCCAGAGCGAGCCGGCGAGCGCGATGCCGACGATGATCAGCGTGAAGATCAGCGCCATCATGGTCCAGCCGCCTTCCGAGCGGGTGTTCATGTGCAGGAAATAGACCATGTGCACGACGATCTGCACCACGCCGATCGCCATGACGAGAACGGCGGTGAAGAGCTTGCTGTCGAGCACGTCACCCATGACCAGCCAGAACGGAATGGCCGTCAGGATGATCGAGAGTACGAAACCGATCATATAGCCCCGGAACGACCCGTGGCCTGCGCCATGTCCGTCGCTGTGGGCGTGATGGGCGTCATGCGCGCTTTCGTGGGTGGGGTTCGCGCTCATCCGAGGACTCCGAGCAGATAGACGAAGGAGAAGACGCCGATCCAGATGACGTCGAGGAAGTGCCAGAACATCGAGAGGCACATCAGCCGGCGGCGGTTTTCAGGTGTCAGGCCGCGCTTCTTGACCTGCACCATCAGCGTGATCAGCCAGATCGTGCCGAAGGTGACGTGCAGGCCGTGCGTGCCGACCAGCGTGAAGAAGGACGACAGGAAGGCTGAGCGGGTCGGGCCCGCACCTTCGAGGATCAGGTGATAGAACTCGTAGAGTTCTAGGCCTAGGAAGGCTGCGCCGAAAATGCCTGTTATGCCGAGCCAGACCAGCGTCTCCATCTTGGCGTTGCGCTCCATCTGGAGCATCGCGAAGCCGTAGGTGATGGAGGAGAGGAGCAGCATCGCGGTATTGATGGCGACGAGATTGAGGTCGAAGAGATCGGCCGGCGACGGACCGGCGGCATAGTTGCGGCCAAGCACGCCATGCGTCGCGAAGAGCACGGCGAAGATCAGGCAGTCGCTCATCAGGTAGAGCCAGAAACCCAGCATGGTGCTGTTTTCCGGATGATGGTCTTCCTTGAGGTAGAAGACCGGCTTTCCGTCGGGATTATGGACTTGGGTCGCGCTCATGGGCTCAGGTCCGTTCTGCAAGCAGCGTCGTGCGCGCATCTTCCGTCGCCGTCACGGTCTCGGCGGGGATGAAGAAGTCACGATCGTAGTTGAAGGTATGGGCGATCGACACCGCGATGATGGCGATGAAGGAAACCGCTGCCAGCCACCAGATGTACCAGATCAGCGCGAAGGCAAGCACGATGCTGATACCGGCGAGGATGACGCCCGTCCCGGTGTTCTTCGGCATGTGGATCGGTCGGAAGCCTTCCGTCGGACGCTCGTAGCCGCGGTTCTTCATGTCGTACCAGCTATCATGGTCATGCACGACGGGCGTGAAGGCAAAATTGTAATCCGGCGGTGGCGAGGAGGTCGACCATTCCAGCGTGCGGCCGTTCCAGGGGTCGCCGCTGTCGCAGCGCAGTTGGTCACGCTTGAGGTAGCTGACGACGAGCTGGATGACGAAGGAGGCGATGCCGATGGCGATCAGGCCAGCACCGAAGGCAGCGATGATGAACCAGATCTGCAGCGACGGGTCCTCAAACTGGCTGACGCGGCGGGTAACACCCATCAGACCGAGCACGTAGAGCGGCATGAAGGCGAAGAAGAAGCCGATCTGCCAGAACCAGAAACTCATCTTGCCCCAGAATGGATCGAGCTTGTAGCCGAAAGCCTTGGGGAACCAGTAGACGACGCCCGCCATCAGGCCGAACAGCACGCCGCCGATGATGACGTTGTGGAAGTGGGCGATCAGGAAGAGCGAGTTGTGCAGCACGAAATCGGCCGGCGGGATCGCAAGCATCACGCCCGTCATACCGCCGATGACGAAGGTCACCATAAAGCCGATCGTCCACAGCATCGGCACCTCGTAACGGATGCGCCCGCGATACATGGTGAAGAGCCAGTTGAACATCTTCGCACCCGTCGGGATCGAGATGATCATGGTGGTGATGCCGAAGAAGGCGTTCACCGATGCGCCCGAGCCCATCGTGAAGAAGTGGTGCAGCCACACGAGATAGGACAGGATCATGATGACGCAGGTGGCATAGACCATGGAGGCATAGCCGAAAAGACGCTTGCCACTGAAGGTGGCGACCACTTCGGAGAAAATGCCGAAGGCCGGCAAGATGAGGATATAGACCTCCGGATGGCCCCAGATCCAGATGAGGTTGATATACATCATCGGATTGCCGCCGAGATCGTTCGTAAAGAAGTTCGTGTCGACGTAGCGGTCAAGAGAAAGGAGCGCGAGCGTTGCCGTCAGGATCGGGAAAGTCGCGACGATCAGGATGTTCGTGCAGAGCGACGTCCAGGTGAAGATCGGCATCTTCATGAAGGTCATGCCGGGAGCGCGCATCTTCACGATGGTCGCGATCAGGTTGATGCCCGACAAGGTCGTGCCGACACCGGCCACCTGCAGGCCCCATATGTAATAGTCGACGCCGACGCCCGGACTGTAATCGGCGCCCGACAGCGGCGGATAGGCCAGCCAGCCGGTGCGCGCGAATTCGCCGACGAACAACGACATCATGATGATGACGGCGCCGGCCGTTGTCATCCAGAAGGAGAAGTTGTTGAGGAAGGGGAACGAGACGTCGCGTGCGCCGATCTGCAGCGGCACCACATAGTTCATGAAGCCGGTGACGAAGGGCATCGCCACGAAGAAGATCATGATCACGCCATGGGCGGTGAAGATCTGGTCGTAGTGGTGCGGGTTGAGGTAGCCCTCGTTGCCGTTGAAGGCGATCGCCTGCTGGATGCGCATCATGATGGCGTCGGCAAAGCCGCGCAGCAGCATGATGATGGCGAGGATGATGTACATGATGCCGATCTTCTTGTGATCGACGCTCGTGAACCATTCGTGCCAGAGATAGCCCCAGAGCTTGAACTTCGTGATGAGCGCCAGGACCGCAAGGCCGCCGATGGCAACCGCCGCGAAAGTCACGACGAGGATGGGCTCGTGATAGGGGATCGCTTCAAGGGAAAGCCGACCGAAGAGGAATTTCGTGAGGCTGATGTCACCGAACATGGGATCGTCCAATAGCTTATCGAGTGCGCATCCGCGTCAGGCGCGGGTGCCATGAAATCCTGGTTTGACCGCATTATCTAACGCCGAAGCGATGCCGCTTCGGCCGGAAATGCTCTAGTGCGACTGGTGCGCGTCGTGGTTCATCGTGGCCGGCTCCTCCTGCCGCTCGTCGACGCCTTCGGCCGGCTCTTCGCTGCGTGCAGGGTTGCCGGTTTCCGGGAAGGTGGCGGCGGGCGCCTCTTTCGCGGTGTGCCGGTTGTCGTGCTCGAGCTTGGCCTTGTTCTCGTGGCTCTCCTTGCCGGCACCACCCATCATGTCGATATGCATCATATCCTTCATGCACATCTGACCCTCGCGGGCGCACATGTTGAGCACGGCTTCGTAAAGCCCGTTCTCGACGGTCGCGTAATAGCGCACCGGCTCCTTGGTGCTAGGCTTTTCGAGCTTCAGATAGGCATCGCGGTTGAGCGCGGTGCCGTTCTGCTTCACGCGGGCGACCCAGGCATCGAAACCGGCCTGATCCACGCCATGGAACTTGAAACGCATGTGGGAGAAACCATCGCCGCTGTAGTTGGACGAAAGGCCCTCATATTCGCCGGCCTTGTTGATGACCGCGTGCAGCTTCGTTTCCATGCCTGGCATCGTGTAGATCATGCCGGCAAGGGCAGGAACGTAGAAGGCGTTCATCACCGATGAGGCGGTGAGCTTGAAGTTGATCGGCACATCGACGGGGGCTGCCATCTCGTTGACGGTGGCGATGCCGTATTCCGGGTAGAAGAACAGCCACTTCCAGTCGAGCGCCACCACCTCGACCGTGATCGGCTTCACCGCGTCGGTGACCGGCCGGGCCGCATCGATCCGGTCGAGCGGGCGATAGGGATCGAGCTTGTGCGTGCTCACCCAGGTGATAGCCCCGAGCGCGATGATGATGGCGAGCGGTGCCGACCATATGATCACTTCGAGGCCGGTCGAATGATGCCATTCGGGTTCATATTTAGCCGCTGTGTTCGACTGGCGATAGCGCCAGGCGAAGAACAGCGTCAGGAAAATCACGGGCACGATGATGACAAGCATCAGGATCGTCGATACGACAATCAGATCTCTTTGCTGCACTGCAACATCGCCCGAAGGCGACATAACGACGAGGTTGCACCCCGAAAGGGTGGCCATCATAAGGGCTAAAAGAGTCAATCTTCGGGCTAAACTGAATTGCTTCGGCATCTCGGCCTCAACTTGCGTTCTGTCTAGTCGGCAATAATCGGGCACGACCACGGTTGGAAATGAGGTCCATCGTCGCAGCGCAGCATTCTGTCGCAGGAGGTTAGTCAATCAGGGACTATCTGTCGATGCGCGTTTGTACTAGCGCATTAGAAATGCCCGGTATCAATTCCGGCACCCGGAAGGACAATGTGCTCCGGTTCGTCATCTGTCCTTGATATCGGACGCCGATTGATCAACATTCTAACCACATGACGCAAATCCGCGCGGAGGAGTTCATGAGTTCGGCCACCCAACATCCCACATCGTCCGGCCTGGAGCGGGATGCCCGTCGCATGCATCACGACGACAAGCCCTTGTCGCCGGGCAATGTCGCCATTGGTGTGGTCATCGGCCGTACCTCCGAATTCTTCGACTTCTTTGTCTACGGCCTCGGCTCGATCCTCGTCTTCCCGAAGCTGATTTTTCCCTTTGCATCGAGCGCGGTTGCGGCGACCCTGATGTCATTTGCGCTGTTCCCATTGGCCTTCCTTGCCCGGCCAGTCGGCTCCTTCGTCTTCATGTGGATCGACCGCAACTATGGACGTGGCACGAAGCTGACCGCGGCCCTCGTTATCCTCGGCGGCTCCACCGCTTCGATCGCCTTCCTGCCCGGCTATGACACGATCGGTTACTGGGCCGTGGCGCTGCTGGCCCTGTTCCGGCTCGGACAGGGCTTTGCCCTTGGCGGCGCCTGGGACGGGCTGGCGTCTCTGCTCAATCTCAGCGCGCCGGAAAACCGCCGCGGCTGGTATGCGATGATCCCGCAACTCGGCGCGCCCTTCGGCTTTGCGCTGGCCAGCATTCTTTTCGCCTATTTCGTCACGAATCTTTCGGAAGCCGACTTCCTCGCTTGGGGCTGGCGCTATCCGTTCTTCGTCGCCTTCGCGATCAACGTCGTGGCGCTCTTCGCGCGCCTGCGCATCGTCGCCAGCAAGGAATTCGGCGCGGCCATGGAAGCGCAGGAGCTTCAGGCCCGGCCGATCTTCGAAATGTTAAGCAAACATGCGATGGACGTGCTGCTTGGCGCCTTTGTGCCGCTCGCCAGCTTCGCCATGTTCCACCTCGTCACGATCTTCCCGCTTTCCTGGGTCACGTTGACAGGCGGCCAGTCTGCTGCGCAGTTCCTCTGGGTGCAGGTGGCGGGTGCGGCCATCGGCGCTGTCGGAATCGTTCTCTCAGGCGTCATGGCCGACCGCATCGGCCGGCGCAATCAGCTGATGGTCGGGGCGATCCTGATCGCGATCTTCTCCTTCTCCGCACCGTTCCTGCTCGATGCAGGCGGCAAGGGACAGGATGCCTATATCCTGATCGGCTTCTTCATCCTCGGCCTCACCTTCGGCCAGTCCTCGGGGGCGGTCTCCTCGCGGTTCACGCAGCAATACCGCTATACGGGCGCGGCGCTGACCTCCGACCTCGCCTGGCTGCTCGGCGCGGGCTTCGCGCCACTCGTGGCGCTCGGCCTCGCCAGCACCTTCGGCATCGTCTTCATCGGCGGCTACCTCATCTCGGGCGCGATCTGCACCATAGCGGCGCTAACGCTGACCCGCGCGATTCAGCCTTGAGGATAAGAGGTCGATCCCGCGGCGGGCTGTGAAGCCCGCCTTGCGGCGGCCGACGCAGCTCAAAAATAACTTGGGAACAGAAAGGCATGGCTCAGCTTCGTTTGGCCGAGTCCAAGTCGCCGCTCCGTGTTATCAACGGCACACTGATTCTGAGCCTGTCGATGCTATGAACCCCAAAACCCGCGGTTATCTTTTCACCTTCCTGGCCATCTGCATTTTTGCCGGGCAGGACGCGATCACGAAATATCTTGGCGATCGCTACCCCGCGCTGTTCATCACGATGATCCGCTTCTGGGCCTTCGCGCTGTTTGTCACCGGTTTTGCCGCATCCTCACCGGGCGGCCTGCGCCAGGCGATCCAGACGCGCCGCCCGTGGCTGCAGATATCGCGCGGGCTCCTGCTGGTTGCTGAAATCGTCCTTATCGTCTTCGCCTATGTGCATGCCGGCCTTGCCATGAGCCAGTCGATCTTCCAGGCAACGCCGCTCATCATCACGATCCTGTCGATCCCGCTGCTGGGCGAGGCGGTCGGCTGGCGACGTGGGACGGCCGTGCTGGTCGGCCTTGTCGGCGTGCTCGTCATCATCAATCCCGTCGACGTGCATTTCGACCAGTCGCTGCTACTGCCGCTCGGCGCCTCCGTGCTCTTCGCGCTCTACAGCATTGCGACACGCGCCGTCAGCCGCGAGGATTCCGCCGTCACCAGCCTGTTTTATGCCGGCACCGCAGGTGCGGTGGCGATCTCGCTGATTGGCCCATTCTACTGGACGGAGGTCGCCGGCTCTGACTGGTTCGCGCTGGCAGCACTCTGCATCTGCGGCACTCTCAGCCACTATTTCCTCATCCGCGCCTATGGCCTCCTGCCAGCGGCGGAAATCCAGCCGATCACCTATTTCCAGCTGGTTCTCAACGTGATCCTAGCCGTCACGCTGTTCGGCGAGATCATCACACCCAACATGGTGATCGGCGCGGCAATCGTCGTTGGCGCAGGCCTTTTCACCATCTGGCGTGAGCACCAGCTGGCGAAACGCACGTCGACGACAACACCCTCAGCCTGAAGCCTATCTGACGCCCATTGCTGCGCCTCCACCACGTCGGCACATTGGCCGACAGGTGGAGTAGCGAGAGCACACGCAGCGTGGCCCTCAAGTCGAAGAAGGGCTGCATGCTGCTTGAAATTCACTATTTTGATCCAGTCTGATTCGGATATAGGCAGGAGACAAACAATGCGCGCAACACTGAACGAACGTGCAGCGGATCTGGCGACGGGCAAGATTACCTCGTCGCAACTGGTCGAGGCGTTGCTCGCGCGCATTGCCGATGCTTCAGGCGAAGGCGCCCGCGCCTTCGTCAAGGTCCATAAGGACAAAGCCCGCGCCACTGCCAAGGCTGCCGACGAACTGCGCAAAGCGGGCCTCGCCCCCTCGCGTTTCGCCGGCATTCCGATTGCGGTGAAGGATCTGTTCGACCTCGAAGGCGAGCCGACGACGGCTGGCTCCAAGGTGCTGAGCCAAGCCGCACCGGCCAAGGCGGACGCGCCCGCCATCGCGCGCCTCAAGGCGGCCGGCTTCATCGTCATCGGCCGCAACAACATGACCGAATTCGCCTTCTCCGGCGTCGGCATCAATCCGCATTATGGCACGCCCGCCAACCCGTACGATCGTGCTACCGGCCGCATTCCGGGCGGCTCCTCCTCGGGCGCGGCCGTTTCCGTGGCAGACGACATGGCGGCGGCGGCGATCGGTTCCGACACCGGCGGCTCCTGCCGCATCCCCGCTGCACTCTGTGGCATCGTCGGCTACAAGCCGACCGCCAGCACCGTGCCGCTCAAGGGTGCGCTTCCTCTCTCCTTCACGCTCGATTCCATCGGCCCGCTTGCCAACAGTGTCGATTGCTGCGCCAGCCTGCACGAAATTCTGAGCGGCATGACGCTCGCCAGCGAAGGCGAACGCCCCGTCGCGGGTCTGCGCATCGCCGTGCCGCAATCCGTCGTCTTCGATGGCATTGAACCACAGGTGGCCAACACTTTCGAAACCGCCATCAAGCGCCTCGCCGATGCCGGCGCGATCGTGACAGAGATCGCGCTCAAGCAGTTCGAGATGGTTTCCCAGATCAATGGCAAGGGTGGCTTCCCAGCACCCGAAGCCCTGTCCTGGCACCGCGACCTGCTGGAAGAACATGGCGATAACTACGATCAACGCGTTCGCGCCCGCATTCTGCGCGCCAGGGAGCAGACAGCGGCCGACTATATCGACATGCTGCACCTGCGCCGTGCCTATATCGAAGAAACGAACCGCGCGATCTCGCCCTATGACATGCTCGCCATGCCGACCGTCCCAATGATCGCCCCCTCCATCGCGTCGCTCGAAGCCGACAACGATCTTTTCGTGAAGACCAACCTGACGCTGTTGCGCAACCCGACGCTCATCAACATGCTCGACGGCTGCGCCATCTCGCTACCGGTGCATGTCAAGGGCGAAGCCCCTGTCGGCCTGATGCTGGCGGCCGCGGGCAGGCGCGATGCGGTGCTGTTTGCAAACGCACGGGCGATCGAAAAGGCGCTGGGGCGTTAAAAGCCCGATGTCTACCGTCAGTAGGATCGCGGCCCCCGCCAAAGGTGGCTCGGCTGTTACGGCGCGGCAACGCCCGTTCTTTGCGGCGCAAGAGCATGGGCGACCGCGATCCGCGCCATTTCGAGCGCGGCCTCTCGCGTCGTCGCCGCGGCGATGAAGCGGCCGTTGTGGCAGAAGGTGGCGCCGGCCACGCCGCAGACCGCCGCCAGGTTCTCCCCGGTCAGCCCTGCCCAGGCCGCCGGCAGATCGGCGCGCAGCTCGAACCCGTCACTCGCCCGCCGGATGCCGGTCAGGCACCAGTCGGTGTCTCGCGGATGGACGACGAACAGCAGGTGATCGGCTCCCGCCTTCACGATCGCGGGACGGAACGGCATGCCCATGGGAAGCTCCAGCACCCGCCCGTCGCCGGCCGCCGTAATCGCCCGAAGCACGATCGACTCCGCCCGCAGTTTCGCCGCCGCCTGCCTTATCGAAGCCTCCACGAAACCGCGGGCGATCGCAAGAGCGTCGTGGAAGGCCCGGTCGTCGGCACCGGGCTCTCTGTCGTCGAAGACGGGCTTCAGCGTTTCCAGCAGGACGGGCAGTGTCAGCTTGGCCAGCACGCCGGCCGCCGCGGGGCTCAGGGCGCCATTATCCATCAAATCCACCGGCAGCACGAAGTCGAGATCGAAGCTCGCATGCAGGGCGTCGATATCGTCGGCGGGAATACCGGTGGCATTCAGATAGTCCCGGCCGAACTGGCGCCAAACCAGCCCGAAGGAGCTGAACGGCTGACCGTCGTCGCGCAAGGGCGCGCCGCGCTGATGGTGATCGAAAATCCCGGCGGCCGGATCAAAGGCGCCGCCGACGTCATAGATGATTTTGTCGCCTGCCGGCGTGATCCACTCCGGCGCACGGCTGCGCACGATGCGCGCGTCCGGAAACAGGCGCGTCAGGATCACGCTCGACAGCAGCTCATCCGCATGGAAGCCGCCGGAATGCGTTACGAGAAAGTCGGGGGCCATGCAGCTCAACCTATCGAGAGTTCGTCTTGAGAGGTCGGATAGCGATTGGGCGTCCGGGTTTCAAGGGCCGATGCTCGCTTCCCAGAGATCACGGACCATATCGCGAAGCATGAGGGCTTCGGCCCAGCGGTCAGTCGTGTCGTTGCCGTTGCGGCCGGTGATCGCATACGGCTTTGGGCCGAGCTCGCAGGTGAAGGCGAGCGTCGCATCTTCGGAGGATCGGGCACGCCATTGGCGGAAACCGTAGTCCCACCAACCGAGGAACAGATCGAGCCAGGGGCGATGATGCGGGAAGGAAATTTCGATCTGCACCTGCTCACGCGAGGCGACACGGCCGTGGAAGGCCTGGGCGTTATCCAGAATACGCTGGATCAGCGCATGGTTTTCCTCCACGACCGGAAAGGCGAATTCACGACCGACGAGGAAATGCGAGAGATCGGCGAGAAGCGGCAGGTTCGGGCGCCGATCGAGAAGGTCGAGGGTGAAAAAGAGATCCGTCGTCATGCGGTCGCGGTGCGTTTCGATGAAGACAGGAATGCCGGCGTCCTCGGCAAGGCGCATCCAGCCGTCGAGCAAGGGGAGGCAGTCCTCGACCCGCCGCAGCCGCACGTCGGGTTGCAGATTGATGTGGCTGACCGGGAATTCCGCCGCCAGTTCCAGCGACAGGCGAAGGTCATCGACGGACTGCGGGAAGCACACGCCTTCGATCGTGAGGCCGGTGCCCCGGACAATGTCGTTGAGCGAAACAACGTCCGTCCGCTTGGTGTAATGCGCGCTGATGCCGTCGAAGCCGGCTTCCGCGATCATGGCGATGTTTTCCGCAAGGCTGCGCTCGTGGCCGTCCGTATGCCGACGCTCCATGGCCCAGAGCGACTGGTAAATGTCGAGCCTCTGCATCAGGCGGCCCGCGCGCTTTTAAGGAGCGCCTTCAGGTTCACCGCGGGGTCAGCGAGGTCTGCCGGATCGGGGTTGATGCCGGCGGCAATCAGCATTTCCGCGAGCTTGATCTCCTTGGCGAGACTGTTGCCGGCACCGAGACCGGCAGCAGCGACGAGCCTGCCGTCTTCGAGGTAGAATTCCAGCTCGCCCTGTGCCAGCGGCCGCAGGATGCTGCGGTGTCCAGGCTGCGGCAGGCCGGTAACCTGCAAGCCGAGATCGTATTGATCGGACCAGAACCAGGGGATCGCGCCGAAGGTTTCGGCTGCACCCGCCATATTGTGGGCGGCGGTTTCGGCCTGACTGCGCGCATTGCACCAGCTTTCGAAGCGAATGTGGCCACCGCCCGGCTGCGCCACTGCCGCGCAATCGCCGGCAGCGAAGATATGCGGATCGCTGGTGCGCAGATAGGCGTCCGTCAGAATGCCGTTACCGACGCTGAGCCCCGCCGCTTCCGCGATGCCGATATCCGGTACCACGCCAATGGCGGAGACGACGATATCGCCCGGAACCACGGTACCGTCGGCCAGAACGACGGAATCCGGCCCGATTCCGGCAAGGCCCTGCCCGAGATGAAAATGAACGCCCTCCTCTTCATGCCTCGCCTGCAAGCGCGCCGAAAATCGCGGCGGCACAGCACGTCCGAGCGGCTTGGGCGCCATCTCGATGACATGCACACCGATATCCTTGCCGCGCAGAACCGCCGCTAGCTCCATGCCGATCAGCCCGCCGCCGATGATCACAACGGTTCCGCCGGTCATCACGCGCGAAAAGATCGCATCGGCATCCGCGAAGGTCCGGAAATCGAGCGCCCGTTCCGCGCCCGGGCAGGTCAGGCGGCGCGGCCGCGCGCCTGTTGCGAGGAGCAGGCGGTCATAGGAAAGGGTGCGCCCGTCGCCGAGGAGAAGGTTGTGACGGGCGGCGTCGATCTGTGTCGCTGAGATGCCGTAAAGGTAATCGATGCCGGCGGCCGAAAGCGCTTCGGCCGAGCAGATCGCTTTCATCCGCACGAGACCGTCAAGCGGTTTTGAGAGCGGCGGGCGCTCGTAGGGCAGATGCGGCTCCGTGCCGACCAGCGTGACCGACCCTGTAAAACCCGCCTCGCGCAGGGCAAAGGCCGCCCGCGTGCCAGCTTCACCGGCGCCAATAATGACCATGCCGCTCATGCGGGCCTCCTCCGAAAGGGCCGGCGCCTTCGCGCGCCGGAAAGTGATGTCTTGCTTGCGTCACCGGCCATGTTGCCGGCCGCGTTTCGCCGCCCCGTCCTAGCCGAGGGCCACGCGCACCTCTCCATCGACCACTTCGGCCGGATAGGTCTTCAGGTTCTCGCAGGCGGGAAGGCGCAGCGCTTCGCCGGTGCGATAATCGAAGGCGCCGGAATGTTTGGGACATTCCACCTCGAAATCCATGACCAGCCCGTCGGCGAGATGGATCGCCTCGTGGGTGCAGAGACCTGCCGTGCAATAGATCCCGTCATCCGGCCCGCGGTAGATGGCATAGGTGCGGCCACCGTGATCGAAGCGGATGGCGCCTTCCTGTTCGATGTCCTCGAATTTGCAAACGGGTACCCAGGTCATTCTGCTGCTCCTTGAACTTCGGTGCGGGCCTTGCGGGCGGCGAGCTTTTCCTTGCGCTTGCGGTAGCGCTCCTGCATGCGGGCCTCGCCATCGGCCGAGCCGTCGTGCCAGGTGCCGAACCACTTATCGAGCGGGATCAGCGCATCCCCGTAGTTCACCTCGAAATACTTGTGGTGCAGGTAGTGCGCATAGGCATGGCTATCGACCAGCTTGTCCTCGCCCACTTCCACCTTGTCGAAACCAACATGGCCGGGAATGGCGCCGAAACCGGCATAGTGAAGCTGGTAGAGCATCAGGATCGGATTGGACGGCAGGACCAGGTGATAGAAGGCCGTGCCGAGATAGAGGAAATGCTCGACCGGATGCATCGACAGCGACGACCACGGCGACGGGTTCACCGAATTGTGGTGGACCGAATGCACCCACTTGTAGAGGAGCGGCACGTGGATGAGCCGGTGGATACAGAAGAAATGGAACTCGTGGATAACGGGCACGACGAGGGCCACCAGCGCCAGCGTCCACGGATTTTCCGTGAAGCTCAGCCAGGGCGCATAGCCACTAGCATATGCCCAGAGCATGGCGACCTCGATGGCCGTCCAGATCGTCACGCCCGACAGAAACGTCCGCAGCATGTTATCGATGTTCTGGCGGTCCAACCAGAAGACGCTGTTCTTCTGGTCGGCGGGGAACTTGCCGTTGTATTTGAAGCGATTTTCCTGCCGCTTCAGCACGTAGAGATGAAGCTCGAAAGCGCCGTAAAACAGGAAGACGCAGACGGCGTTCACCGCGTAGAGCCAGAACGCCCAGCCCACGCTCAGGGTCTGCATCGTCTCCACCGAGGGCACGACCCAGGCCCAGTAGGCGACAGCCGAGGCCGCGAAGATGGCATTCCAAGGGAAGAAGTAATGCGGCAGCCATTTGAGAACCGCCATCAGCTTCGGCGGGAAGGCGAACAGCGGCGCAGTTTCCACCGGCGTGTTCGGCGCCCAGTCGCCGCGCTTGTTGCGCGTGCCGTATTTGAGGTCGTCCATTGCGCTCTCCTTCGGGCTTTCGCCCGCGTCACGGTAATGGAGAGTGCAGGGTTGCCTTGCTTAGGCCGCCGCTTGCGGCACCCGTCCCTCCTCCTGATCTGAAGATTATCAGGAAGAGCCACGCGCACCGAAGACTTCATTGATCAAAATAGATCAAAGGCTTTCGGCCGTGATCGTGATGAAACGAATGGGATTGCGGTCCGGCTCGATCTCCGTGAGACCAACCTTACGCAGAATGATATCGAGCGCACGCTGCGCCTGCGCCTCCGGCGCCTGATCGAGCACCACATCCATGATGCCGTCACGCAAGGCCGCGCGGGTGTAGTCGGTCAGCTCGTGGCCGATGAACAGCAGATCCTTGCCGCGCCCGCTGCGGCGCAGGACATCGATGACGGCCGAGTTTGCGCCACCCACATTGTAGAGGCCGACGAGATCGGGATACATCCGCAGCGCCATCGCCAAGGTCTCGGCGCTGAAATGCTCCTCGTCGCGGGTGAAGCCAAGCCATTCGAAACCGATCGGGCCAGGGTGGTCGCGAAAATAATCCGAGAAACCGCGCACCCGGTCGCGGTGCACCTGATAGATCGGATGGCAGAGCGCCACGACCGGTCCCTCGGCCCGCGCCATGCGGCTGATGAAATGCGCCGCCGTGCGGCCCGCCGCATAATTGTCGATGCCGACGAATTCGACCCGATGTTCGGAGGCGCGCGTGACCACATGGACGATGGGCAGGCCTCTGCCGGCCAGGCCTTCTACGGCCGCCTTGACCAAGGGGCTGTTGGGAACGGCGAGAATGAGCCCGGCGCGCGGATGATCCGCCGACGCGATCGCCTTCGCGATCTCCTGGGGATTCATCTCATCGACGAAGCGCCGATGGACAACCACGAGCGGATCGATGCTGTGGGCGATCTGCTCGAAGGCCTTGGAGAGGCGCCGGTAAAAGGTGGTCTCAGGCCGGACCATGAGGACATCGACCCGCAGCAGACCGCGATGAGTATCGGGCAGCAGGCGTGGATAGTTGAGGCTTCGCGCGGCAACGACGACCTTCTCGACAAGCTCCGGCCTGACGCCCCCGCGCCCGTTCAGCACCCGCTCGACCGTCGCGGTGCCTACGCCCGCCGCACGCGCGATGTCCTTGTAGCCTGCCTTGCTCAATCCCGCTCCCCGAAACGTGTAGCCTCGTGGCAAATCCTACGCGGAGCCAAGCCCCGAAAGCAATCGCGACGCAGATCAGCCCAACCACGCGATTTCCGTGCGTTCCCGCCGTCGGCCGCTCCGATACAATTGCGTTTGCGTAAAACGCGCTGATAAAAAGGGCTTGAGCTCCAAGGGTTGCTTGACCCTAAAACCGCCACGGAGAGGCCCATGGATCCGACCCATCTTTTCGAGCTCGTGATCGGCATGTTCGTGGCGATCATCGCGCTGCACTATGCCGCCCACCGGCTCGGCCTGCCGCCGTCCGTAGCCCTTCTGGCCGGCGGCGCAATGCTGGCCTTCGTGCCTGGGCTGCCGACCATCGAGGTCGATCCGGAACTGGTGCTCGTCATCTTTCTGCCGCCGCTTCTGCTGGACGGCGCCTGGACCATCGCCGTCGGGCGGCTGCGCCGGCATCTGATCGGTATCTTCTCGCTCGCCGTCGGGGCGGTGTTCTTCACCGCGGCTGTCGTCGCCGTCGTCACGCATCTCCTGTTTCCCTCGCTGCCCTGGGCGGCCTGCGCGGCGCTCGGCGCAATCGTCTCGCCACCCGATGCCGTCTCCGCCCGCGCCGTCCTGCAACGGGTGAAACTGCCCCGACGCCTGCAAATCCTGCTCGAAGGGGAAAGCCTGCTCAACGACGCGAGCGGGCTCGTGCTTTTCCGCTTCGCCATCGCCGCCGGCGTCACCGGCGCCTTCAGCGCCTCGGAGGCCGTCGGCAGCTTCTTCGTGCTGGCCATCGGCGGCGCGCTGGTCGGCCTTGCCGTCGGCATGGCCTGGGTCGTGGTCGTGCGCCGGCTTGGCGACGAATATCTGATGATCGCCGCCACCGCCCTCCTCTCCTGGACCGCCTATCTGCTCGGCGAATATCTCCATGTCTCCGGTGTCATCGCCACCGTCATGGCCGGCCTCATTGCCAACTGGCACCAGCATACGGTGCTTTCGGCCGCGACGCGCATGCGCGGCACCTCCTTCTGGACCGTCGTCGTCTTCCTGATGGAGGCGGCCGTCTTCATCCTGATCGGCCTGTCGCTGCGCGGCGTGGTGGAACGCGGTGGTGGTTTCGACGTGGTCACCGCCACCTGGGGCGCGCCGATCCTCATCATCCTCGTCGCTCTGACGCTGGCGCGCTTCGCTTGGGTCTTCGCCTCGGACCTGTCGATCGTCGCCGGCAACGCGCTCGGCATCAAGCGCTACACGCCAGTCGGCGCGCGCGGCGGCATCGTGCTCAGTTGGGCGGGCATTCGCGGTGTGGTGACGCTGGCGCTGGCGCTCAGCGTGCCCGAGGGCTTCCCCGGCCGCGATTTCATCCTTGTCACGTCCTTCGCGGTCATTCTCGGCACCGTGCTCATCCAGGGCATGACGCTCGGCACGGTGATCGAATGGGCCGGCCTCAGCGAATCCATCTCGGAAAAACCGCGCCTCTCGATGAGCCAAGCCGAAATGACCATGGCACAGGTCCAGTTCGCCACGGTGCAGGAGCGCGCCTATGACAGCGACGGCAAGCTCATTCATCCGCAGTTGCTCGACAAATACCAGCGCCGCGCGGTCGCGATCGTCGACTATGCCGAACGCACCGAACATTACACGCCGCTGCTGCACGCCCATTTCGATCTGGTTCTCGAAGTCGTGGCGAGCGGCCGCCGCGAGCTCATCCGCCTCCACCGCGCCGGGGATATCGACGACGAAACGCTGCACGAACTGGAACGCGACCTCGATCTCGAAGAACTGAGCGCGATTTCCGCAAAAGGCTGACGACCACGGAATAGCGCTTCAGGCGAGCCCCTTCTTCAGAGTACTCGCCGCGACCGTCCGGTTGCGTCCCTTGGCCTTGGCTTCCAGCAGGGCGGCGTCCGCGCGGGTGACCAATGTCTCCACGGAGCCGCCGGCCGGAGAAGCCGCCACGCCCACCGAGACGGAGACCGTGCCGAGAATTTGCCCGGTATGGGAGAGCGTGACGCTGCCGATCCTGCTCCGGAGCGTATCGGCAAGATCTGCGGCGTCCGCCTCCTCAAGATACGGCAAGAGCGCGGTGAACTCCTCCCCGCCGAAGCGGAACGCGTTGCCGACCGGAGCGCAGGTTTCCCGCAGCGTCTGCCCGACGAACTGCATGACGAGATCGCCCGCATCATGGCCGAACTGGTCGTTGAAGCGCTTGAAATGATCGATGTCGATCATCAGGCAGGCGAGTGGATCGTGCCTGTGGTCGCGGGCGTGCCGTTGCAGTGTCTCGTCGAGGAAGCGACGGTTGAAGAGGCCGGTCAGCGGGTCGCTGACGGCAAGCGTCGTCAGCTTTTCGCGAAGTTGCAGATTGGCAAGCGCCAGACCGACATTTTCAGCGATCAGTTCGAGATAGAGACGTGGGCCTGCCGGTCCGAGCGCTTCGGCTTCCCGCTCCTCGAGATAGAGCAGGCCGATCATGTCGCCCTGTGCCGTCAGCGGCACGCAGAGCGCGGTCACGCCGGGCGGGTCGATGTGCTGGCATGGTACGTCTGAGCCGTTCCCGCTGCTGTAGTGGGAGCGTCCGCGCCGGAGCCCCCAGCACTCGGCAGCTGGAAACACGGTGGGCGAATGTTGCGGTTCTAGCCATGCTCCGGCCCGCAGCAACGATGTATTGGCTTCGCTGAGCACATAGAGACCGCCAGCGAGACCAGGGAATATCTGCGGAGCGAAACGCACGATGACATCGGTCAATTCCGCCTGGTTCTGGCAAGCTTGCACGCGGTGCATCATTTGCAGGATGAGATCTTTGGTGTGCTGGTCGGCCCGCCGTTCGGCATCGAGGCGTTCGCGCTCGATCAGGTTGGCGCGAAAGACCTCGATCGCTTCATTCATCTCACCGATCTCGTCACCGCGCCGATCGACCGGGACTTCAACGGTGTAATCCTGTTTGGCGAGGCGGCTGACGATGCCCGTCATGCGCTTCAGCGGCATGGCAACGCGCCGCCGCAGAACGAAATAGAGCACAGCGACGAACAGGGCTCCGGTCACCGCCAGCATGATCTTCGCGACCAAGCTCCAGGCATCGCTGCGCGCGCGGGCCGCATCCAGCTCACCGGCCGTTCGCGCGGCCGTCAGATCACGGAAATGAGCGACGGTCTGAAGGAGTGCGTTTTGAAACCGCTCATGCTCCGGCCCGAACAGAATGCCTTGCGCCTTGGCCTTGTCTCCCCGCTGATAGGCGTCTATGGCCGAGCGTTCGATCTCGTCAAGCGCCTCCGCATCGGCATCGACGGCACTCAGCGCCTGCGCTTCCGCGGGCGTGAGCATTTGGGCGGCGAGCTTGGCGGCTGCGGCCTCCCGCTGACGCTCCTCCCCCTCATCGGCCCGGAACGCATTGAGATGACGCGCCTCGCCGCGCATCACATAAAGCCGTGCCTCGTCGCTGGTCATTTCGGCGCCGACGGCCAATTCTTCCGCAAGCGTATCGAGCATGAGGTGCTGCTCGGCAGCCGCACGCTCTTCAAGCGCGCTTCGCGACGAGAGAATGAAGGCGCCACCCGACAGAGCGGTCAGAACGACCGTGATGCCATAGGCCCAATTGGTGATCGTGGTTATTCGCATGCCGTTACATTGCCAGCAGCGGCTTGAGCGAAGATTAAGAAACCATTGCAGATTGCAGCTATGGGCAGCACGCGTGCAGAGGAGACAAGAGGAAGCTGAACCGCGAAATCAGGCAGCACCCGCCCGGATCATGCTGAAATAGTCGTCGCCCCCGACCTGGCCGCCCTTGAGCGCGATCTGCAAGCCATCCGCAGGGCCGCCATGAGCGATGCAGAGCGGCGAGCCCGGTGTCTGCGGCAGCGGCATCTTCAGCGTGAGCGCGGCGATGCCCATTTCGCCGAGCGCATGGCTCGACGTGTCGCCGCCCGCCACCACGGCACGCGAGAGGCCGGCGCGCGCGACGAGTTCCGCCTGAATGCGGCCAAGCGCGCGACCGAGGCGATGGCGCGCACCGAGAGACGAATCCAGCTCGCCGCCCCGATCGGCGGAAGGTCCGAGCGCGGTGTAGAGCACGACGCTCTCCCCGCCCTCCAAGACCCGGAGGCCCGCTTCGATGGCGGCCGCGATCGTCGCGGCATTGTCCGGGCTCGACAGGGCGACCGCATCCAGCGTCACGCCGGCAAAACCATGGGCAAGCGCATGGCGGATCTGCCGTTCGGTCGTCGACGACACGCTGCCGGAGACGACGGCGATACGGTCGGCCGGTCCGGCATCGGCAAAGACCGGCTTGCCGCCGATCAACCCCGCCTGCCGCCAGGCGGGGATCAGGGCATATTCGACGCCCGAGGAGCCGCAGACGAAGAGGCTTTCCGCGCGCAGCCGGTTCCAGAGCAAGCCACCCGCCGCTGCCTGCGTCGGCGCATCGAGCACATCGAGCAGCAGGATATCGGCAGCCTCCGGCTCAGGCGTGCCCAGCAGCGCGACATTGTCCACCAGTGCCGACGAAAGCGTCGTCTGACGTGCGAGGTGCAGCAGCACATTCGCCTCGTCCATCGGCGTGACCGGATGGCGCGACATGACGGGGTGACGGTCGATGCGGTAGTTGCGGCCCTGATAGGCGGCGAAGAGTTCACCGAATGCCGTGTAGCGACGGATTTGCGGCGCACCGACGATGAGCGGCACCGTTGCCTCGCCGAAGACCGCGCGGCCGATCTCGATGGCCCGGCCGATATTACCGACATCCGGCGCGGAATCGAAGGTCGAGCAGACCTTGTAGTGGCAGAGTTCCGCATCCAGCGTCTTCAGCCAGCCGAAGGCTTCGCTGAGATGCACATCCATCCAGTCGGGCGTTTCGCTGCGGCTGGTGCCCGCCAGCCCATAGGCGCGGGCACCGGAGAAGCGCGACAGCAGGTCCGCATCCGGTCGTTTCAGGAAAAGCACGGTCTCGACGCCGTTCGAGGCCAGCGCCTCCATGACATCGGTCGAACCGGTGAAATCGTCGCCATAGTAGCTGATCAGAGGACGCGTCATGTCTCAGGCCGCCTTGCCGTCGGCAAATTTTTCGATGGATTGTGCAAGTTCGGGATGGTCCTTTGCGTAGATCGCGAGCGGCACGCCTGAAGCCGCCGCCTCCCAGGCCTGCTTCACCGCCTTCACCCCTGCCCCCGGCCCGCCCGGATGGCTGACGATGCCGCCGCCGCAGAGATAGAGCAGCTCCGTCGAGCCGCCCGTCGCCGCGATCGTATCGGGTGCCTGCCCACCCCACTGGCCGGAACCGATGACCGGAAGCGCCACATCCTTCTGCGAAAACAGCGGCGTCGTCACCGCCTTGTAGGAGCGCACGAAACTCTCGTCCGGCTCCCAGTATTTCACGCGGATGCCGTTGATCTGGAACTGATCGACGCCGAGCAGGCGCCAGAACTGTTGCCAGACCGAGAATTCGAAGCCGAGGCCGGCATGGCGGGTGAGGATATCCCAGCCGTTGCGGTGAGCATGCAGCACGAGGCCGGAGCGTTTGCGCAAGAAGGCGAGGCCACCGAAACCGATCGAGTTGATGTTGACGACGGCGCAATTGCCTCCGGCCTGCAGCACCATGTCGTGGTTGCGCATCATCTCGTCCGGATCGGCATGGCTGATGCCAAAGGCATACATGACCTTCTTGCCGGTCTTCTGCTCTTGATCGAGGATTTTCGGCATGATCGCCGCGACGCGATCCTTCAACGACGAATAGGCCGGGCTCATCAACTTCTCGTCGTCCTTGATGAAATCGACGCCGGCGTCGATGAGTTCACCGACCATCTCGGCCGTTTCATGCGGCCGCAGGCCGAGCGCCGGCTTGACGATCGTGCCGATGATCGGCCGGTCCTTGACACCCGTCAGCGCAAAACTGCCGGAGACGCCGAACTGCGGGCCGAGATGGGCGGCGGCAAATTCCGGCGGCAGCTTCATGTCAACGATGCGGATGCCCGTCATGCCCTTGATAGAAAAGACGCCGCCGACCGTGATGGTCATCAGTGCGGAGAGATCGGTGCCCACGGCATCCAGCGGAAAATCGATATCGACATCCGCCCGGTTGAACGTGACGGCATCGCCCGCCTCATCGGGGAAGGAGGCGCGGTCCGTCGGTGGCAGCGGGCGGATGGCAACGACGCGGGCGGCGACGCGCGCCTTTAGCTCCTCCGTCTCGCCCGGCAGCGCCACGAAGGTCCCGGTCGACTGGTCGCTGGCGATCTTCATCGCCATTTTGTCCACCGAGCCCGGCGTCTCTATCCGATAGGTCAGACGGATCACGTTTTCTCCTCCCGCAGTCATGCCATGGCGCTTGTTAAGGCCCCACAACTGGTATAATGAGTATTTATGTTATTGCAAGTCGATTGCCGCGAAAGCTGTTGCGGCGAAGGAACTTGGTGCATATTCAAACCTGTCGAAACCAGGTGACTCATGAACGTCGTTTCCGAACCGATCGTCCGCAAAAAACTCTCCGACGAAGTCTTCGCGCGGCTGAAGGCCATGATCGAGACCGGCGAGCTGAAAGCCGGCGACGACATGCCCTCCGAGCGCGAACTGATGGAGCGCTACGGCGTCGGCCGTCCGGCGATCCGCGAGGCCATGCAGGCGCTTGCCGGCAAGGGTCTCGTCGAGATTTCGCAGGGCGAGCGCGCCAAGGTGTTGCGCATCACCGCCGAATCCATCATCCGCCAGGTGGATCTGCCGGCCAAGATGATGCTGTCCGGCTCCTCCGATTCCCTTGAACACCTGAAGAGCGCCCGCATCTTCTTCGAACGTGGCATGGTCCGCGAGGCCGCCACCAGGGCGACGCCCGAGCATATCGCCGAACTGCGCGCCCTCGTCGACAAGCAGAAGGCCAGCCTCGGCGACGCCGACGCCTTCATCGATGCCGACATGGAGTTCCACCAGTGCATTGCCCAGATCTCGGGTAATCCGATCTTCGTGGCCGTCAGCCGGGCGATGCTCGGTTGGCTGAAGTCCTATCATACCGAAATGCTCATCTGGACCGGCCGCGAGAACTTCACGCTCGCCGAGCACGAGGAAATCATCCGCGCCATCGAGAAGGGCAATGCGGACCTTGCCGAAAAGGCGATGATCAAGCATCTCGAACGCTCCCGCGCGCTCTATGCCCTCAAGGGGCAGAAGTAAGGGTCAGAGCACGATCTCGATGCAGCCATAGGGCGGCAGGGAAACCTGTCCGGCCACGGGCAACGCGTCTTCGCCAATCAGCGTCACCGCACGCGGTGTCGACGGCAGGATCACCGTCTGCACCTCCGGCGTGATGTTTGCCAAAAGCAGGCATTCCTCCGACGCGAGACCAAGCACCGCATCCGGCCGCGACGTCTCGACGGCGTGAACCGCCTGCCCCGTCAAAGCGCCAAGGCGGGCCAGGACACGCGCGAGCGGCCGCAATTTCCCCTGCGCCACCGCCTCGCCTTCGCCGGCAACCAGCCCGAACGAACCGGCCAGCGTCGAAAGCGTCAGGACCTCAAGCCCCGTTGTTGCGACCGTCGTAGCATAGGCAAGCGTCCAGGCCGCGCCGAACTGGCCATTGTGCCTGGCATCGACATTCGCCATCGGAATGCGGCAACCGGAGGGATTGTCCTTCGTCGAACTGCCATAGGGGTTCTGCCGCATGGGGATTGTCGACGGGCCGATGCGATAGGGCTTTTCGCCATAGATTGCGCGGGTGGAACTGACGACGAAACGCAGCGCCTCGAAGGTCTGCATGACCGAAAGATCGTCGGCCGCATGCACAATCGGGTTCGTGCAATGGCTGACATAGTCGATAAGGTCGCCGGGCACACGCTTGCGGTTGAGCTCGGTAAAATAGCTCATCATACCGCCACCGAGGCGCACCCTCGGAAAGACAGCGCGTGCTGCTGCATAGACATCCGCAAGCGGCGGGCAGTCGGGCCAGACGCTGCCCGGCGGCGTCGACTGGCGATCGACCGCAGGGCAGACGAACAGCGTGTCGAGCACCAGCCCGGCCTTTCGCACGAGCGCGGCAAGCTCGGCCATCTCCGCGTTCAACGGGGCCTTACAGGGCACTGCAACCTCGAGCGTCACCTTGAGGCCGGAGCGTTCGGCAAGCTCGGCATAGCCTTTCAGAGCCGGCAAACCATGGCCAGCACCGGGATCGAAATGCGCGATGAGGTGTCGTGCGCCGATGGCCTGAAGGATTCCGAGCGCTGCCCGTTCCTGCCCCAAGCATTCCGGACGCAGGCCGACGCCGATCTCGGGAAAACGCTGCTTCGTCGGCGTCAGGTGCAGCGCGATGGCACCCGATGCACCGGCAGCCGGAACCGCATCGGCGGCGGCTTTGATTGCGACCACGACCTTCTGGCTGAAGGGTTCATCCTTCGGAACGCTATAAGGCCAGGGCAGCGCCAGCGGGCGCACATAGGTCTTGTAGGAGCCATCGGTCCAGTTGCGCTGGTCTTCCATCTCAAAGATATCGCCGACGAATTCCGTCACCGCCGAAATGCCCGGCGCCACCTGATGGGTGATCGCGGAAATCTCCTTGAACGGCTGCCAGGGCTCGATCTGGTCGGGCCAGTGCGCATGCTCGACACCGCCATCGCCGTGACAGACTGTAACGGGCTGTCCTGCGACACCGATAACGGGATGCAACACCACGAAGCCCGCCCGCGCCGTCTCGAAATCTGCATCGCTGACGCAGTCGGCGGAGAAGGTGACAGTCTTTTCCGTGCCTGTAATCGTGATGGCGCAATCGAGATGGGCGCCGGACGGCGCGGTGAAACGAGCCTTGTAGGAAACGGAAAAGCCCGGCCCTGCTGCCCCGATCTGAAGATCGGCAATCTCGGCGCCGCAGGTACCCCAGTCCTTGTCCCGCACGAGGAACGCCACCGCGCGCAGCACCTCATGCCCGCGAAAGCGCAGGGTGCGCAGATTGCCGTCTTGAAGCGTCACACTCAGATCACCGGCGACGAGCGTGCGGCTTTCGGGCTCGCGCTCGTTTGTACCGTACAGCCTGAGCAAGTCGCCGTTCATGCCAGCAGATCCGCAATCACGATGGTCTCGCCGCGCTCCGCGCTCAAATAAGCGGCCTCGACGAGGGCGAAGGTCTTCAGGTTGTCGTGGCCGGACGTATCCGGCTCGCGGCCTTCCGCCAGCCGTTCCGCCCAGTGTTTCTGGATGAGCGCGACACTTTCCTGAATGTTGTGCCAGGGCCGCGACGCCCAGGGCAGCAGGTTCGGCGCGACCACGCTTTGTACCGTGCCTTCTGGACCATGAACCGTCAGCTTGTAATCCTTGCCCAGGCGCAGCGTGCCCCTGGTGCCATCGATTTCGACGAAGGTTTCCGGGAACGGCTCTTCCGGCAGTTTCGTCGCATAGCTGACATCGACGATCGAGGTGATGCCATTGTCATGGTCGAGCAGCATGGTCGCGACATCCTCGCCGGCGATCTCAGGATTGACGCGGCGCGTGCGGGCGGTCATGCGGCTGGCATCGCCGAAGAGGAAGCGGGCGATGTCGAGCGAATGGATGCCGAGGTCTTCGATGATGAAGCGCTTGCCCTGGGCAAGATAAGGCTGGCCGGAGAAGACATCGAAGCCAGAGCGGAAGGAGACGCGTCCCCAGAAGGGTTCACCGATTACGCCACTGTCCAGCACCGCCTTGACGGCGAGGATCGGGGTCTGCCAGCGGAAATTCTCATGGATCATCAGCGGGATGCCGGCGGCATCGGCAGCGGCGACCATGGCCTTGGCATCCGCCAGCGTCGGCGCGAAGGGCTTCTGGCAGATCGCCGGCACCTTGTGGCTGGCGGCAAGCTCGACCAACGCGCGGTGGCTGCCGACGGTCGTTGCAATATCGACGAAGTCGAAGCCGCCATCGGCGAACATGTCCTCCGCCGACTGGTAGCGCCTCTCAATGCCGAACTGGTCGCCGACAATGCGCAGGCGCTCGGGATCACGGTCGCAGATCGCGACGATCTCCACGTCATCGAGATCCTGCCAGCCATGCATCTGGTTGACGGCGAAGAAGCCGCAGCCGATCAGCGCACCCTTGGTCTTCGTCATGCTCAGCCTGCCTTTGCCATCTGCATCAGGGTGACGCGCTGCTGCAGGCGGCGCTGCGCCTGGTCGACCACCACGGCCACGATGATCACGAGCCCCTTGATCACCATCTGCCAGAAGGAACTGACCCCCATCATCACAAGTCCGTCCGAGAGAATCCCGATCACGAAGGCGCCGATGATCGTGCCGCCGATCGTGCCGCGCCCGCCTGACATGGATGTACCACCGAGAACCGCCGCCGCAATGGCATTCAGTTCGAGATTCGTGCCGGTCGCCGGATGCGAGGCCATCAGTTCCGAGGAGATGACAAGGCCGACGATGGCCGCGCAGAAACCGGAGAACATGTAGACGAACATCTTCACGCGGTTAACGCGGATGCCGGACATGCGCGACGCGCGCTCATTGCCGCCGACGGCGAAGATATGCCGGCCGAGCGGCACGAAGCGGGCGAAATAGGCCGCCCCCAGCGCCACGACGATGAGGATCCACACGGAAACCGGAAGCCCGAGGATGGAGCCCGAGCCGAGATAGGCAAAGCCCTGGTTGCCGAGGTCTTCGCGTCCCGTCAGATTGGGCAGCGTCTGGCCGTCGGAATAAAGCAGCGCCATGCCGCGCGCTACGTAGAGCGTGCCGAGCGTCGCGATGAAGGGCGCGACGTTGAGGCGGGTGATAAGCAGGCCGTTAACCGCACCAATGACGATACCGACAATGGCAACGATAACAGCCACCTCGACCACGTTGAAATAGACGGTATAGCCGAGCGGCAGCGCCACGCCATACATGATGAGGCCGCCGGCGATCATACCGCAGAGGCCGACGATGGAGCCGACCGACAGATCGATGCCGCCGGTGATGATGACGAAGGTCATGCCGATGGCAAGGAAGGCGTTCTGCGTCGCATGCTTCGACATCAGGATCATGTTGGCGGTCGATAGAAAGTTCGGCGCGAAGATCGAGAAGAAGATGATGACCGCGAAGAGCGCGATGAAGGTGCGGAGCTTCATGAGCGTCAGCAGGGCGGCGCCAGTGGAGAGGTGGTTGCCGGTGGCGGCAGTTTGCGTTGCTGTCGTCATCACGCATGCATCCTTTTGGTTTTATGTCCCTCTGCGGAGGCCGAAATCACCATGTCCTCGGTAGCGTCCTTGCGGTCGACCACCATCACCAGCCGGCCATTGCTCATGACGGCGATGCGGTCTGAGAGCGCCATGACCTCTTCGAGGTCTGAGGTTGAGAACAAGATCGCCAGCCCCTCGCCCGCCAGCCGCCGCATAGTGCGGAAAACATCCGCCTTGGCGCCGACATCGATGCCGCGGCTCGGCTCATCCATCAGCAGAACCTTCGGCCCGGTCATCAGCGCCTTGCCGATCACGACCTTCTGCTGGTTGCCGCCGGACATGGAGGTGACGTCGAGGTCGGGGTTCATCGCCTTGATCGAGAGGTTGCGGATCGCATTGGCAATCGCCTCCTTCTCCCGCTTCAGGTCGATGTGAAAACCGGCTTTCAGGAACTGGCCAAGGCTTGCCATGGAAAGATTGTCGGCAATCGACATGGACTGCACAAGGCCTTCGCGCTGCCGGTCCTCCGGGATCAGCGACAGGCCCTCGCGGATGCGCCGGGTCGTGTCACGCCCCTTCAGCTCCTCGCCCTCGACGAAGATTTTCCCCGTATAGTGCTCGTGGCGGCCCATGATGCACTCGAAGAGTTCGGAGCGCCCCGCACCCATCAGGCCGTAAATGCCGAGGATCTCGCCCTTGCGCACGCCGATCGAGACATGATCGACGGCATAGCCGCCCTGCGCGCGGGGCAGGCAGATATCTTCCGTGCGGAACACTTCCGCACCTGGCTCGTGCTCGACCTGCTTGGCGAAATCCTTGGCGTCCGAACCGATCATCGAGCGCACGATCCAGCGCGTGTCGATGTCCTTGACCATGGCATGGCCGGTGATCTGACCGTCCTTCAGCACGGTGATGTAATCGCCGATACGCATCAGCTCTTCCAGCCGGTGCGAGATATAGACGATGGCGACACCGCGCGCCTTGAGATCGGCGATGACGCGGAAGAGCACGTCGACTTCCGCCGCACTCAGCGCCGAAGTCGGCTCGTCCATGATGAGGATGCGCGTATCGAGCGACACGGCGCGCGCGATCTCGACGAGCTGCTGCTGGCCAATCGGCAGGTCTTCCGCGAGCGTATCGGCGGAGATGCCGGCTTCGAGGCGGTTCAGAAATTCGTTGGCCTTCTCGACCTGCGCCTTGTGGTCGATGCCGCGCAGGCCGCGCGTGATCTCGCGCGTGGCAAAGATGTTTTCGGCGACCGAGAGATTGCCGAAGAGGTTCAGCTCCTGGAAGACGATACCGATGCCGTGGCGCACCGCGTCGGCAGGGCTGTTGAGATGGATGCGCTCGCCATCCATCCAGATCTCTCCCAGGGTAGGGCGTTCCACGCCGGCGATGATGCGCATCATGGTGGACTTGCCAGCACCGTTCTCGCCGACCAGCACGTTGACCGCGCCGCGCCGAAGCTTCAGGTTCGCCTTCTTCAGCGCAACGATGCCGGAATAGGCCTTGGTGATGTCTTTCAGTTCGAGAATGACGTCGCCGTCGTCGGTGGCGTTCATGTCAGCCTCCGACCGTGATGGTGACGGGCACGAAAAGCGGCAGCTGGCCCTTGGCCGGCAGCGGATAGGCGCCGAGTGCCTTGATCGTCTTGCCCGTCAGACCTTCGCGCGGCAGCTTTTCGAGCAGAAGACCATTCACGTGAGTGTTGAACGACTTGCCATATTGCGCCCACTCGATCTGGTTCTTGAACTCGTTGAAATTCACGAATTTCAGGCTGTCGCGGATCGCCGTGCCGCGAATGGCCGGGCCGATGGCGACGCGCACGTCAGCCTTCTGATCGCCATCCACATCGACGTCGACATAGCCCGCGCGGGATTTGGTTTCCTCGCCGACGATCACGCCGTCGATTTTCGCGGCAAAAGTCCAAGGTGCATTGCCCTGCTTTTCCTTGTGTCCGTATTTTTCGGCAGCCGCATCGAGATTGCTGGTCGCAAGCGCCGAAACCTCCTGGAAGGTGCCCGCACGCTCCTGAAGAAAGGGCACGACCTTGGCATCCCAGATATCGGCAACCAGCTTATCCGGATTGAAAGCACCGGCCGCGGCCTGCTTCTGTTCGTCCTCGGTCTTGACGAATTTGCAGCCGGAAAGCGCAAGCGCGCCGGCGAGCACGAGTGTACAGGCAGCCTGAAACCTTGGCATTCCCAGTCTCCGTCTTGAATAGAAAACGCGAGGCAGGGACGAGCCCCGCCTCGCGCCATCGCGGGAGGATTATTCCGAGAGCGCGAAGGTTTCGAGCTTGCCGGCGTTGTCGGCCGTGATGAGCACGCAGTCCATCAGCTGCTTCTCTTCCGCCGGGCCCTTGCCGGTCTTGATGTAGGTGTCCGCCTGGGTCACGGCGAGCTGGGCCTGGGCGTAAGCCGGCTGCATGACGGTCGCCTTGATGCCGCCTGCCTTGATCGAGTCACGCACGTCGTTCGAGCCGTCGAAGCCGACGACGATGACATCCTTGCGGCCAGCGGCCTGAAGGGCAGCGATCGCACCCATGGCCATCGTGTCGTTGCCCGCGATCACGCCCTGGATGTCCGGGTTTGCCTGAAGGATGGTCTCCATCTTGGAATAGCCTTCAGTCTGGCTCCAGTTGGCCGACTGCTGGGCGACCATCTTCATGTCGGGATATTCGTCGATGACGTCGTGGTAGCCCTTGGAGCGGATACCGGCATTGAGGTCGGCTTCGCGGCCGAGCAGCTCGACATAGTTGCCCTTCTCGCCCATCAGCTTCACGAACTCTTCGGCGCCAAGCTGCGCACCCTGGTAGTTGTTCGAAACGATCTGCGAGACGGCGACGCCCGTGGCGTTGATTTCGCGGTCGATCAGGAAGGACGGGATGCCCGCATCCTTTGCCTTCTGGACGGCGGCGATCGAAGCCTCCGAGCCGGCATTGTCGAGGATGATTGCCTTGGCGCCGCGGCCGATGGCCGTATCGATCAGCTGCGACTGCTTGTTGGCGTCGTCGTCATGCACCAGAACCAGCGTGTCGTAGCCGAGTTCCTTGGCCTTGGCTTCCGCGCCGACGGCTTCCGCCTTGAAGAACGGGTTGTCATGGCTCGGCGTGATGATAGCGATGAGGTCAGCCGCAAAGGACGGCATGGCGACGCCTGCGGCCATGACGGCAGCAAAACCGACGGTGATCAGTCTACGGGTAATATTCATATGTCTCCTCCCGGTTAGACACCGGCTCCCTGCGACCATCCCTCCATTGAACATGGCCGCGCCGGTGCAATCTTCGTCCGGCACGCTGAGCGCCGGCAGCAGCGGGCAATGCCCGCCGGAAAATCAGGTGATGCGCTGGATGCTGGCGGCGATTTCTGTGGGCTCGAACACGCGCTTCCAGTCGTCCTTCATCAGCACGGGCTTGCCGAACTCGATGGCCTTGTTGCAGGCATCGGAGAACACGCCGGGCGTCTCCTCGAAGATGACCGCGCCGAGCACGTTCATGTGGCCGAGCAGGAAGTCGCGGGCGGCCTCCTTTGCAACGCCGCGGCGCACGCACTCATCCATGGCTTCGCGCATGACGACGAGCAGCGAGGCGCAGACCGTCTCGGACAGGCCAGGCTCCAAGAGCGCCATCTGCTCGACGGTGACGCGGTGCGAGCGCATGACCGGCGCCCAGATGACCTTGGCGATCTCCTCGCCGAGGCCGTAGGCCTCCTCCGGGCCCTGCATGAGGGCGGAAACGATGTGCTGCTTGGCGGCGATACCGCCGAAGAAATCGCGCTTGGCGGCCGGATCCGTCTCGTCGTTGAAAATCGGCGGATGGCAAGGGTGCGTGACGAAATAGGTAAGGTCGGCGCGCGCCGGCAGGTGGCCGGCGAAGGGGGCGGCGGCATCGAGCGCCACGACCATCGTGCCCGGCTTCAGCTTGTCGGCAATGCCGGCAGCAACCTTGCCGATCGCCGTATCCGGCACGGCGAGAATCACGACGTCAGCGCCGTCGAGGCCTTCATCAGCGGAGACGCAGGAGATACCGAGATCATCCGACAGGCGCTTCTTGCCAGCGTCGCTCACCTCGACATGACGGACATCGAAGCGCGAACCCTTGAGATTCTTGGCGAGCCGATAGCCCATTTTGCCGCCGGCGCCGAACAACGCGATCGATGTCATCGAAGACCTCCCTGATGCATGCGACTGGACAGATCCGTCCAGCCGGAAATTTCCTCCGCCGGTCGCCCGGTGTGGGTCTATATTTCCCAACTGGTATAACAAGTCAATAACTATCTGTGTGGATATGTGATGTTTATGTGAATATCACATAGGCGCCCTATCATCGCCTGCGGCGACAGCAGGATTTAACTATCCGGAATAAAACGACTTTTCCCAAAGATGAAAACGAAGAAGAGCCGAACGTCACGGGACGTTCGGCTCAATGTCACACCTGGAATGAGATGTTCGATGCGGCCTGGGCGCCCAAACCGTCAGAGACGGGCGGCAATCGTCGCGGCGATGAGGGCCAGCGAGACGGCGCCGGCGTCGGGATGGCCGATGCTGCGTTCGGCGAGCGGGCGGGCGCGGCCAAGACGTGGCGAGAGCGGCGCAGTGGCTTCCGCCGCCTGCCGGCAGGTCGCGCTCGCCTTCTGCCAGGCGCCCTTCAGCGAGAGACCGTCTGCCTTGGCGGTTTCCAGCGCGGCGACGAAGGGCACGAAGGCATCCACCAGCGTCTTGTCACCGGGCCTTGCGCCGCCCAGACGCATCACATCGTCGAGCGCAACCCGCGCGCCACGGATCACATCGGCATCTTCGAATTTGCCCTCATCGCAGAAGGCGGAACTCCAGGAGCGTAGCAGCAAACCCCAGATGGCGCCGGACGTGCCGCCGGCACGGTCTGCCCAGGCATCACCGGCCACCGCAAGCGCGCTGCGCGCACCGGCACCGGCCGCCACGGCCTGATGAATCGCCTCGCGGGCGGCAGTCGCGCCGCGGCGCATGCCCTGGCCATGGTCACCATCGCCGGCAAAGGCATCGATCCGGCCAAGCTCGGCCTCCGCCTCGCTCAGCGCCGAGACCATGGCGTCGAGAATGCCGGCAAGGCAGCGGGCACTCTCCCGCGACGCCGGGGAGGCCGGGCCAAAACCCGGTGCCTCATCTTCAGTACCCGCGCGAACCGCAGCCGGCTCCGTGCGAAAGGTTTCGCCGCGACGGAAGACCGGTGTGTCACATGGCGCCAACCAATAACGCTCCAGTTCCGCATCCAGCCACAGAACCGTCAGCGAGCAGCCCTGCATGTCGAGGCTCGTGACATATTCGCCGACCTCGGGCGCCACGAGATCGACGCCCGCCGCCTGAAGCAGAGTTTCCACCGCGCCCCAGAGAACGAAAAGCTCTTCATATTTGGTAGCGCCGAGACCGTTCAGCAGCACGGCCGCGCGACGCGCGCCGGCCGGGCGCTCAGCCAGGATAGTGTCGACAAGCAATTCCGCCAACGCGCGCGCGGGTACGATTTGCGCATCGCGGATGCCGGGTTCGCCATGGATGCCGAGGCCAAGCGCCATCATGCCGCGCGGCACGGTGAAGAGCGGTTCCGTGGCGCCCGGCAGCGTGCAGCCGCCAAAGGCGACACCGAAGGAGAACGTCCGGTCATTGGCATGCCGGGTGATGCGCTCGACCGCGTCGATATCGAGCCCCGCCTCCGCCGCAGCTCCCGCGACCTTGAAGACGACGAAATCGCCCGCGATGCCGCGCCGCCGCAGATACTGGTCAGCCGGTGCACTCGCAACGTCGTCCGTGACGGTGACAATGCGGACATCGATGCCCTCGGCGCGCAGGCGCTCGGCCGCCACGCCGAAATTCAGCACGTCGCCGGCATAGTTGCCGAAGCCGAGCAGAATGCCACCGCCATTGTCCGCATTGCGACAGACGCGGGCAACCGCCGCCGTCGAAGGCGAGGCGAAAATTTCCCCCGCAACCGCCGCATCCGCCATGCCCGGCCCGACATAGCCGGCAAAGGCCGGATAGTGCCCGGAGCCGCCGCCGACGATGACCGAGACCTTGCCCTGCGGCACCGCCGTCGAACGAACGACGCCGCCCTTAACCAGCCGGACATAGCGCCCGTAGATACGCGAAAAGCCCGCAAGGGCGGACGCAGCGAAGGTTTCGGGGTCGTCGACGATCTTGGTCACTGGTTCCTCCCGCAGGCAATCATGCCCTTGAAGATGCAACAGGGACGGCGCGGAGAAAAGAGCAAAGCGCCACCGGTGGAGCTGTGAAACCTCAGAGGCTTACGCGGTTGAAAGCCGTCAGATGCTGGGCAATCGCGGCAATTTCCTGGACGCGGCGCGCCTCATCCCAACCGAGCGCGACCGCCGCGATATCGGCGATCTCGTTCAAGCCGGCCGCGGTGACCTTGCCTTCGATGGCGAGCGTCGTGCGACGCAGAACGATGTCGGCGAGATGCTCGACCATTTCGTTGCGGGCGATCCAGTCGATCTCCGCGCGCCCGTAGCCATCGACATGGGGCAGCAGCGTATCACCGATCTGCGTGATATGGGCCAGCACCGCATCGGCCGTCGTGCCGTAGCGGGCAAGAAGGGCTTCGATGCGCTCGGTAGACAGGCCGCTCTTCGCCGCGCGTTCCGAAATCCACGCCCGGCGCGCCGCGTCATCGGCTGGGAAGCCGCGGCCGCCGCCGATCGGCAGCATCTGCGTGCTGGTCTTCCGGCTGCGCCCGATGCGCGCGAGGATCGTGTCGGCCACCTCCTCGGCAAAGCCGCGGAAGGTCGTCCATTTGCCGCCGACGAGCGAGATGACCGGGAACGGCCGCCCCTCGCCCGGCTCCGCGACGGGGGCCGAATGATCACGGCTGATCAGGCCGGGATTGCTGGCATCCGACGCCGGCAGCGGGCGGATGCCGCTATAGGCGTAGACGATCTGGTCACGGCTGAAGTCCAGCCTCGGCAAAAGCGAACTGAGGCTGGCGAGGAAATAATCGACCTCGTCCTCCTCGCAGCGGACCGTCTCCGGGTTATCGGCCTTGATATCCGTCGAGCCGACGAGCGCGAGGCCGAGGAAATCATAGACGAGGCAAATGCGGCCATCGTCCGCCTCGAAATAGATCATCCGGCCCTTCAGGCTCTTCACCAGCGCGGGATGCTTCAGCAGGATATGCGAGCCCTTGGTGCCGCCGATCAGTTTTCCCGAAATGCCGAGCGTCGCGTTGACGGCATCGATCCAGGGGCCGGCCGCATTGACAACGATGCCAGCGCGAACGCTGCGTTCACCGTCCTTCGGACCCCGAAGGCGCAGCACGCCCTCCTCCTGCCCGAGCAACGTGGTGTCGTTCATTGCAACCGAAGCAGGGCTGGCATCGAGACCATCACGCACCAGTTCCCATACGAGGCGTTCCGGCCGGCTGATCTTGGCATCGTAATAGATGCCGCCCGCGACGATGCGCGGGGTGATTTCCGGCATTTCCGCAAGCGCCTTGCGGCGGAAGAAGAACTGGTGCTTCGGCATGACGCGGTGGCGCGCGCCGTAGAGGTCGTAGAGCGCAAGGCCGATCTTGATGAGCACGGCGCCGCGGCTGCGCGGGGCCGTCGTCGAGCCGAACAGCGTGCGCAGGGCCGCAAACGCCCCCTTCATCAGGGAGAAGGAGGGAATGAAGGTCGGCAGCGCCTCGACGCAATGCGGCGCGTTGCGCAAAAGCAGGTTGCGCTCCAGCGTCGATTGCGCGACGAGGCCGAGTTCGCCGGTCTCCAGATATTTGATGCCGCCATGGATGAGGCGCGAGGGGGCCGCACTCGTGCCGGAGCCGAAATCCGCCTTGTCAACGATCAGGCATTTCAGGCCCTGCAGGCAGAGATCGCGAAAGAGCCCTGCCCCGTTTATACCGGCGCCGAGGATGATGACGTCGAAAGTCTCGACCGTTGTATCCGTCATGATGGCATTCCTGTCAGTTCTTTGCGCCCAGGCGCCGCAGCACCGGCCAGAGCGGCTTCATGGCCCCGGCGAGATCGAGGAAGACCCGGTATTTCTCGTCATAGGCTTTCCGTCTGTCGGGATCCGGCTGGTAGGTGGTTTCGATCGACGCGAGATCGCGCGGATCGTCGGTCGGCGAGGCAAAGAGCCCGGCGCCGGCACCGGCACAAAGCGCCGCTCCCCAGGCGGCGGCCTCTTCCGTGCGTGTCGCCGTGACCGGCAGGCCGAGAATGTCGGCAAACAGCCCGGCCATGGCGGGATTGCGCGAGACGCCGCCGGTCAGGCGGGCGGTCGCGGGCGCAAAGCCGTCGCGCAGCGCATCGACATGAACGCGGTGATTGAAGGCGATGCCCTCCAGCACGGCGCGCACCAGGTCGCCGCGGTCGTGCCAGGCGTTGAGACCGTAGAAGCCGGCGCTGGAGGCGCCGCCGAACGGCGAACCAAAGAGATAGGGGTGGAAGAAGGCGCTGGAGGGGCGTTCGCGCGCGACTTCGAATTCCTTGCCGAGGATCGCGTGGATGCTCTCGCCGGCGACCTCCGCCGCCTTGGCGTCGGCAGCGCAGAACTGGTCTATGAACCAGTCGTAATTGGCGGTCGAAGCGGGCGAGATCGCCATGTTGTTCCATTCGCCGGGCAGAATGCCGTTGCGGCAGAACCAGCGGCCATCGACCTTCGGCACCGAAGAAACCGTCTCGTTGATCGAATAGGTGCCGGCAATGACCGCCACCACGCCCTCGCCGTAGCCGCCCATGCCGAGCGCGGATGCTGTGACATCGTGCAGGCCGGCCATGACGGGCGTGCCGGCGATAAGTCCGGTCCGGCGCGCAGTCTCCGCCGTCACGCCGCCGACGATCTCGGTCGAGCCTGCCATCGGCGGCTGTCGCCCGGCGAGGCGGTCCAGCCCGAAGAGGCGGAAAGCGTCGTCGGCATAGTCCTGTGTGAAAACATTGGTGAAGGACGTGCTGGCTTCCGTGCGGTCGGTGCCGATTGTCCCGCACAGGCAAAAGCGCAGCCAGTCCTTCGCGGCGATGAAATGGGCGATACGCGCATAACGCTCCGGCTCGTGATCGCGGATCCAGCGCAGGATGGCGGATGGCGCGGAGGCGTGCGGCTTCTGGCCGGTCAGCGTCAGCGACTGCTCACCAATCTCGCTTTCGTTCCATGCATCGGCGATCGCATCGGCGCGGGTATCGAGCGACACGATGGCATTGCCGAGCGGCCGCTTGTCACCGTCGAGCAGATAGATGCCGTCGCCATGCGCCGTCGCGGCAATCGCGACGATATCGGCAGCCGGCCGGCCACAGGCGGCCAGCGCCTCCTGGATGGCATCCGCCGTCGCGGCCCACAGGCCATCCATGTCGCGTTCGACATGCTGCGGAGCCGGAATGAGCTGGGGAACGCGGCGGCGGGCAATTGCCAGCACCGTTCCATCCGTATCGAAAATCACGGCCTTGGTGACCGTCAGGCCGCTGTCTATACCCATGATGCAGGGCATCGCTGTCTCCATTCTCAAGCGAAGGAGAAACGGCACCGAGCATTGGGTTATCCGCAGCAGCGGACCCTTCAGCCGGACCGCTCTCCGTCCGCCACAATGACGTTGATCCCCTTCGAGCGCATGCGCGACAGGTGAGAGATCGGGATATCCTCATCGACGATCACGGCGTCGAACTCTTCGAGCGTCGCGAAGTGGTGCAGCGCGCGCCGCTCAAATTTGGTGTGGTCGGCCAGCAGCACGCGCTTCGACGAGCTCTCGAACATCGCCCGCTTGGTCGCGACCGTTTCCGGCGACTGGTGGTAAACCACGTCGTCAACAATGGCCGAGAGCGACATGAACACGGTGTCGGCGCGCAGTCGGCGGATTTCGTTGCTGGTGATGTGCCCCATGAAGGCATTGCACCAATGGTAGAACTGCCCCCCGAGACAGATGAGATTGAGATCAACAACCTCCTTCAGCTCGTTGATCAGGACGAGCGAGTTAGTGATCACCGTCAGCGGTACCTTGGCCGGTAGGAAGCGCGTCATTTCGTGCACGGTGGTGGCGTCATCCATGAAGATCGCCTGCCCCGGCTCGACGAACTGCATGGCGGCCCTGGCGATCGCCTTCTTCTCCTTGGCCTGCTTGGTGGCGCGGTAGGCATCGGAGGATTCGATCAGGCTGGTGGGTGCCGCCGAGACGACGCCGCGCGTCTTTCGGAAAAGGCCGCGACTGACGAGATCGTCGACATCGCGGTGCGCCGTCATCAGGCTGATGCCAAAACGCTCGGTCAGGTCCTCGATGCGGATGGAGCCCTCGGCAATGACGGTCTCGGCGATCATCTGGCGACGTACGAGCTGGCGCGCATGCCGGCTGTCGCTCGGCAGCTCCTCCGAAAGCAAATCCTTGACGTCGACTTTCTTGTTCACCGTGGCCCTGCCATTCTTCGAGGATAGAGTTTTCGTATCTCGTATCGGGCGGCAAGGAAAATGCCAAGCTGGGCCGGGAGGCCCCGGTCTGAAAGGTGGGAGCGCCCCGAAGAGGCGCTCCCGATATCGATTACTCGCTCAGAACGAAGGGAGCGGTGTACTTGTCGACATTGTCCTTGGTGATCAGCAGGCAATCGAAGAGCTGCTTTTCGGTGTCGACGCCGGTCGAGCCGTTCTTGATGACGTTGTCGGCCTGCTTGACGGCCGCTTCCGAGAACACGGCAACCGGCTGGAGAACGGTATACTGCAGTTCACCCGCCTTGATGGCGGCAACCGCATCCGGCGAACCGTCGAAGCCGCCGACCTTGACCTGCTCAAGCTTGCCGGCTTCCTTGAGCGCTGCAATGGCGCCGAGAGCCATTTCGTCGTTGCCGCTGATCACGCCGATGATGTCCGGGTTGGCCTGCAGCAGGGACTGCATTTTGGCGTGGCCCTTGGTACGATCCCAGTCAGCCACTTCCTTGCCGGACTTTTCGAGGTCCGGGTACTGCGTCAGCACGGTTTCGTAGCCGTTCGAACGCGTTGCGGCATTGTTGTCGGAGGGAGCGCCGAAGAGTTCGACATACTTGCCCTTGTCGCCGACCGCTTCGACCCACTGCTGGGCACCAAGCGCTGCGCCCTGGGCGTTGTTCGAAACGAGCTGCGCCTTGGCAAGGCCTTCCTGGTTGATCTCGGCGTTGACGAGAATGACCGGGATGCCGGCGGCAACGGCCTTCTTCACCGCGCCGACCGAACCGTCGGCGTTTGCCGGGTCGAGGATGATGGCGACCGACTTGTTGGTGATGGCGGTGTCTACAAGGTTGCTTTCGGTGTTCGTGTCACCCTTGTGGGCGCCGACATTGGCCGTGTAGCCGAGGCTTTCAGCGGTCTTCTTGGCAACTTCGCCTTCCGTGAACCAGTAGGGGTTCGACGGATCATTGACGATGACAGTGATCAGGCCTTCAGCCCAGGCAGAGCTGAACAGCAGCGGCATGACGGCAGTTGCCGCGAAGAGGACTCGCATACCTTTTTTAAACATGGTCTCACTCCCTTTGTTGAGTTCGGTTACGCCGATTTTCGGCAATACTTTCCGCTCTCGGGCCACTGGATGGTCCGCCTCTCCCGATAGCAGTCCGTTGGTGTCGGTCGCCGCTGGTCTCAGCGGCGACCGTATTTCACGCTGTTCAAGAGAACAGCGGTAACGATGACGGCGCCGGTGAAAACCGTCTGCCAATAGGCCGAGACGCCGATGATCACGAGGCCATCCGAGAGGAAGCCGATCACGAAGGCGCCGAGCATGGTGCCGATGACCGTGCCGCGACCGCCCGTCAATGCCGCGCCGCCGATGACGACGGCAGCGATGGCCGTCAGTTCATAGGTCGTGCCGGCGGTCGGGCCTGCGGAGGTCAGCTGCGAGGAGAGAACGAGTCCAGCGACGGCGGCGCAGATGCCTGAGAGCACATAGACCGTGATCTTGACGCGCTTGACCGGCACGCCCGACAGTTCCGCCGCACGCTCGTTACCGCCAGAGGAATAGAGCCAGCGACCGAAGGCGGTGCGGGCCAGCAGGATATGGCAGGCTATGGCGAAGACGAAGAGCACGAGCACCCCGATCGGCACGCCGGCCAGACGGTTGAAGCCGAGCCAGTCGAAGCCGGTATTGCCGAGTTCCGGGCGGCCGCCGAGATTGTTGTAGGTCAGGCCATTGGTCATCAGAAGCGCGATGCCGCGCGCGACATAGAGCACGCCGAGCGTCGCGACGAAGGCCGGCACCCGCAGATAGGCGATGAGCACGCCGTTGACCGCGCCGACGACGGCGCCGAGCAGGCAGGTCAGCACCACGACGACCCAGACCGAGGGATAGAGGATGATGCCGAGCTGCGGCAGCGTCACACCCTGCATCAGGAAGCCCGCGACGACGCCGGCAAGGCCGAGCGTCGAGCCAACGGAGAGATCGATGCCGCCGTTGAGAATGACCAGCAGCATGCCGATGGCGAGCAGGCCGAAAATGGCAACATGCGAAGCCATGATCAGAAAGTTGCTGACCGTGAAATAGTTAGGCGACATCAGCGAGAAGACGACGATGATGGCGATCAGCGCGAAGAAGGCGCGGCCCTCGAACAGAAGCTCGATCAGGCTCTTTTTGCGCTTGCCGCCGCTTGCCGCTGCCTTGGTCTGGATTGCAGGTGTGACTGACATGGCTTCAGCGCTCCTAATGGGCATGCACGGCTTCGCCCGAGGCGGCCATGATCTGTTCTTTGGTCACGTCGGGACCGAATTCGGCGGAGATGCGGCCGCGCCGCATGACGATGATGCGGTGCGCGATGCTGAGGCACTCGCCGACTTCCGAGGTCGTGTAAACGACGGCAAGCCCCTGCCTGGCGCGCTCGGCGAGCAGCTTGAAGACTTCTGCCTTGGCGCCGATGTCGATGCCGCGGCTCGGCTCGTCGAGCAGGATGACGTCAGGGTCGGTCGCCAGCATCTTGCCGATGACGACCTTCTGCTGGTTGCCACCGGAGAGCGAGCCGATCGGGGCTGCCCCGCCATCCGTCTTGATATGCACTTTGCGGATCGCGCTATCGATGAGCCCGGCTTCGCGCGACGTCGAGGTGAAGAGGCCGCGCGTGAAAGCGCCGAGGCTGGCAAGCGAGAGATTGCGGCCGACGGTCATGGTCTGCACCAGGCCGTCGCGCTGCCGGTCTTCCGGCACCAGCACGAGGCCATCGCGGATGCACTGCGCGATCGTCTGGCCGGTGACATCCCTGCCCTTCAGCACGACCTTGCCAGCCGTGGCCTTCAGGCGGCCCGCGACGGTCTCGAGAAGTTCCGTGCGCCCGGCACCCATCAGGCCGTAGATGCAGACGATTTCGCCCGCGCGCACCGACAACGACATGCCATCGACGACCGAATAGCCGGCACCACCCGGATCGGGAACGGTCAGGCCCTCGATCGCGAGCGAGACGGGACCCATATCATAACCAGTCGGCGGAGAACCGAGGTCGAAATTGTCACCGACCATGTGGCGCACGATCCATTCGAGATCGATGTCCTTGCGCTCGGCATAGGCCGTCATCGTGCCGTCGCGCAACACCACCGCGTGATGGGTGATCTGCAGGGCTTCTTCGAGGTGATGCGAGATATAAACGATGGAGACGCCGCGGCTGGTAAGGTCGCGGATGACCTTGAACAGCACCTCGACCTCCGAAGCCGACAGCGCCGAAGTCGGCTCGTCCATGATCAGGATGCGCGAATTGACCGAGAGCGCACGCGCGATCTCGACGATCTGCTGTTGGCCAAGACGCAGGTCCTCGACGGGCGTCAGGGGATCGATGTCCTCTTCAAGTTCTTCCATCAGGAGGCGCGTCTGGCGCTCTTCCTCAGCAAAGTCCACGCCCGTGGAGGTCATGATTTCGCGACCCATGAAGATATTGTCGCGAACGTTCATGTTCGGGGCGAGGCTGAGCTCCTGATGGATGATGGAGATGCCGCGGTCACGTGCTTGGGAGGATGACGCGAAAACGACCGATTCCCCATCGAGAATGATGTCGCCCGATGTCGGCTTGACCACACCGGACAGGATTTTCATCAGCGTCGACTTGCCGGCGCCGTTTTCGCCGAACAGGGTCGTCACCTGTCCGCGATGGATATCGAAATTCACGCCCTTGAGGGCATGGACGCTGCCATAGGATTTCGCCACGTTGCGCGCGGCAAGCACCACTTCGCTTTTCGGGCCGGCTTCCGGGATCGCGTTCATTGGACGTCGAACCTCACGGGGGTGACGATCCAGCTCTTCGGATTGACGAGCTTGAACACGCCGATGACGGAAACGGTCTTGCCGGAAAGGGCGGCTGGGTCGATGCCGCCGAGAACAACCTTCTTGACCTCGTTGTTGATGGCCGAGCCGGCGTCCTGGTATTCGATCTGGTTCTTGAACTGGCCGAATTCGATCTGGCCGGTCGCGTCGCGCAGGTCCGTGCCGTTCAGCGCCGGACCGGTCTGGACGCGTACCGTCAGCTCGGTCGGAAGGCCCTCGACGGCAATGAGATTGTAGTTCGCCTTGCGCTCACCGATCACGCCGGTGAACTTGACCGGGAAAACCGGTCCAGTGGAGGTCTTGACGCCGTATTTATCGCTGGCTGCCTTCTTGTCGGCGGCAATGGCCTGAGCCAATTCGGCCGCATCGGCCGCCCGCGTTTCCACGCTCTGCTTGATGAGCGGGAACTGCTCCGTGCCAAAAGCTTCCGGCGAGAATTTCTGAACCTGTACGTCGGCTTCCGAGCCGATCTGCACGATCTTGGTATCGAAGGCCATGGCGCCGACCAGCACGACGGCGGCGGCGATGCCGATCCAGCGATAGCTGCGGGCAGGCTGGGACGATTTCGGGAGCGTGGCGTCAGTCATGTCGGTTGGCCTTGCGGTTGAACGATGGAAGCGTCAGCGGTGGCGCCGGGAGGGGTTCGGCGACGGGAAAGGGCTGAGAGACACTTCTATGGCGCTGCGGCCTGATATCGATCTCTTCCAAACAGAACATGTCATGATGTCCTCCCCATGAACGGCGCCGGCCGGATCTCCTCATCCACCTTGCGCTGCAGTGCACACTTTTTCGCATTTGCGATATAAGCGTGTGATATGTCCCAATATGTATGTTAATTTAACACAGGCTGTCAATCGATCTTTTTCGGCCACCTTGAAACAACTCAGTTTCTTTTCTCACACGCGTACCCGCATCGCACAGACACCCCATATGAGTCTTCATCCGAGAGACCGAACGCTCGAATGAACGCTTCGAAGCTGCGGCGAAAGCAAAAATTCACTGTTTTTATTCACAAAATTTAGGCTTACCTCAGCCCTCACGAGACCGAGATATCCAACAGTCGAACGATTTGAAAGCAGGGCGTACACAGCAAAGACAGGGCCTGCCCTCTGCGAAAAGGCCTCTCTTTGCTATTCAGTATAACTGAAAAATAATTCGCTGTCCGAAAAATTTTACGAGACATGTGATAACTTTATGGTATGTTTTCTCGTGAGGTTCGCGAGATCCCGTGCTACATTCCTTGAAAGGTCGCCATGACCTGCCGGAACGCCGCGCGCTCCAGCGAAAGACGATCGGGAGGATGGAATGCTTTGTTTCGGATCACGCGAAGCGACGCTTGCTGTCGCAGGCTGCGCGGGTGCGCACCATGGCTGAGACGGCAGACCTGATCATCGGCATCGACGCCGGCACCTCCGTCATGAAGGCCGTCGCCTTCACGCTTTCCGGCCGCCAGATCGCCAGCGCCTCCGTGCGCAACAGCTACAAGACCAGCGACGACGGCTCCGTCACGCAATCCCTCGACCAGACATGGCTCGATTGCGCGCGCGCCCTGCGCGGTCTCGGCGAAAAGGTCCCGGACCTTGCCGGCCGCGCCGCCGCCATTGCCGTCACCGCCCAGGGCGACGGCACCTGGCTCGTCGGCGCCGGCAACCGCCCCGTCGGCGATGCCTGGCTGTGGCTCGATGCGCGTGCGGCCCCCACTGTCGAGTGGCTTGCCGCCAGCGCGGCCGACCGCCAGCGTTTCGAGGCGACCGGCACCGGCCTCAATACCTGCCAGCAGGGCACGCAGCTTGCCCATATGGACCGCCATTTCCCGGAACTGCTTGCCGGCGCGGAAGCCGCCATGCACTGCAAGGACTGGCTCTACCTCAACCTGACGGGCGTGCGCGCCACCGACCCGTCCGAGGTGAGCTTCACCTTCGGCAATTTCCGCACCCGCTGCTATGACGGCGACGTGCTCTCCGCGCTCGGCCTGACGCACCGCCGCAACCTGCTGCCCGAAGTGCTCGAGGGCACCGAAACCACGCATCCGCTGACGGCAGACGCCGCCGCGGCCGCGGGCCTGAAGGCCGGCACGCCTGTCTGCCTCGGCTATGTCGACATGTGCATGACGGCACTGGGTGCCGGCGTGCGAAGCGAGGGCCGCAACGCCGCATGTTCCGCCATCGGCTCGACGGGCGTGCACCTCCAGGCGAAGTCCGTCGCCGATGTCGTGCTGAATGCCGAGCGCACCGGCTATGTCATCGCGCTGCCAATCCCTGGCATCGTCACCCAAGTGCAGACCAATATGGGCGCGACGATCAACCTTGACTGGCTGCTCCAGCTCGGCGCCGATCTGCTTGGCGAATTTGGCGTGACCGTCGGCCTCAACGACATGATCGGTCGCGTCGACCAGTGGATTGCCGCCAGCAAGCCGGGCAATGTGCTCTACCACCCCTATATATCCGAGGCCGGCGAACGCGGCCCGTTCGTCAATGCCCGCGCCCGCGCCAATTTCACAGGCCTTGCCAGCCGCCACCGCTATCCCGATCTCGTGCGCGCCGTCGTCGAAGGCCTCGGCATGGCGACGCGCGACTGTTACGCCGCCATGGGCGCCCTGCCCTCGGAACTCCGCGTTAGTGGCGGCGCGGCCCGTTCGGCCTCGCTGCGCGGTACATTGGGCGCCGCCCTTGGCGCGCCGGTGCGCGTCAGCACCCGCGAGGAAGCGGGTGCGGCCGGCGCCTCGATGATGGCAGCCGTCGCCATCGGCGCCTATCGCACGATGGACGATTGCATCGCCGACTGGGTGACGCCCGAGCTTGGCGATGCCGAGCAGCCCAAACCCGAAGACACCGAACGCATGAACCGCCTCTTCGCCGCCTATTCCGAGGTGCGCCGGGGCATTGCACCGGCCTGGGACATCCTGGCCGCACGCTGACGAAACGACGAATGCGCCGCCCTTTCCGGATGGCGCTGAAGGAGACCCAAATGAACGAGCCCGAGCTTATTGACCTCTTCGTGATCGGCGGCGGCATCAACGGCGCCGGCATTGCCCGCGATGCGGCGGGCCGCGGATTGAAGGTCGTGCTCTGCGAGAAGGACGACCTGGCCGAGGGCACGTCCTCTCGCTCCGGCAAGCTGGTGCATGGCGGGTTGCGCTATCTCGAATATTACGAGTTCCGCCTGGTGCGCGAGGCGCTGATCGAGCGCGAAGTGCTGCTCAATGCCGCCCCGCACATCATCTGGCCCATGCGCTTTGTGCTGCCGCATAGCCCTGAGGATCGCCCCGCCTGGCTCGTGCGTCTCGGCCTCTTCCTCTACGACCATCTCGGCGGCCGCAAGAAGCTGCCGGGCACCCGCACGCTGGACCTGAAGCGCGATCCCGAGGGTACGCCGATCCTCGACCAATACACGCGCGGCTTCGAATATTCCGATTGCTGGGTGGATGACGCCCGCCTCGTGACGCTGAACGCCATCGGCGCCGCCGAAAAGGGCGCCCTCGTGCTCACCCGCTCGCCCGCCACTTCCGCCCGCCGCGAAAACGGCGCCTGGACGGTCACGACGAAGAACAGCGTAACCGGCGAAACGAGAACCTTCCGCGCCAAATGCCTCGTCAACTGCGCCGGCCCCTGGGTCTCCGACGTCATCAACCGCGTCGCCGGCTCGAACTCGTCGCGCAATGTGCGCCTCGTCAAGGGCAGCCATATCATCGTGCCGAAATTCTGGGCGGGCGCGAATGCCTATCTCGTGCAGAACCACGACAAGCGCGTCATCTTCATCAACCCCTACGAGGGCGACAAGGCGCTGATCGGCACGACCGATATCGCCTATGAGGGCCGTGCCGAGGATGTCGCGGCCGACGAGGCGGAAATCGAGTACCTGCTGAAGGCGGTGAACCGCTACTTCAAGGAGAAGCTGCGACGGCAGGATGTGCTGCATTCCTTCTCCGGCGTGCGCCCACTGTTCGACGACGGCAAGGGCAACCCCTCCGCCGTCACGCGCGACTACGTCTTCGATCTCGACGAAACCGGCGGCGCGCCGCTGCTCAACGTCTTCGGCGGCAAGATCACCACCTTCCGCGAACTGGCCGAGCGCGGCATGCACCGCCTCCAGCACATCTTCCCCAACATGGGCGGTGACTGGACGGAAAAGGCGCCGCTGCCGGGCGGCGATATGCCAGGCGCCGACTACGAGACCTTCGCCAACAGCCTGCGCGAGAGCTATCCCTGGATACCGCGCAAGCTGGTTCAGCATTATGGCCGCCTCTATGGCACCCGCACAAAAGCGATCGTCGGCAGCGCCACCAGTCTCGACGGTCTCGGCCGGCATTTCGGCGGCCAGTTCTACGAGGCGGAGGCGCGCTACCTCGTCGAAAATGAGTGGGCGCAAAGAGCGGAAGACGTGCTCTATCGCCGCACCAAACACTACCTGCATCTGACGGAAGCCGAACGCGCGGCCTTCGCCGACTGGTTCAATACTGCCCGCCTAGCTGCGGCCTGAGGTTCCCATGCCGCTCACGCTCTCGCTCAACACCAATCCGCTGGTCAACCGCTTCGCCGATCCCGATGATCTCATCGAGACCGTCGCACGCGACCTGAAACTGCGCGATCTCCAGCTCACGCACGAATTCATCAATCCGAGCTGGAATGCCGCGACGATCCGCCGGCTGACCCGCCAGATGGATAAGGCGCTTCAGCGCACCGGCGTGCGCGTCACGTCGGGCATGACCGGTCCCTATGGCCGCCTCAACCATTTCGGCCATCCCGATGCGGATGTGCGCCGCTACTATGTCGACTGGTTCAAGACCTTCGCCGATATCATTGGCGATCTCGGCGGCACCTCCGTCGGCACCCAATTCGCCATCTTCACCTACAAGGATTTCGACGATCCGGTTCGCCGCGAAGAATTGATCCGGATCGCCGTGGATTGCTGGGCGGAGGTGGCGGAGCACGCCAAAGGTGCCGGGCTTTCCTATGTGTTCTGGGAGCCGATGAGCGTCGGTCGCGAATTCGGCGAGACGATCGCTGAATGCATCAAACTTCAGGACCGCCTGACCGCCGCCGACATGGCCATTCCCATGTGGATGATGGCCGATATCGACCATGGCGACGTCACCTCCAGCAATCCCGACGATTTTGAACCCTATGCCTGGGCGCGCGCCGTGCCGAAGGTGTCGCCGATCATCCACATCAAGCAGAGCCTGATGGACAAGGGGGGCCACCGCCCCTTCACGGCGGAATTCAACGCCAAGGGCCGCATCCAGCCGGAACCGTTGCTGAAGGCCTTCGCCGAGGGCGGTGCTGTCGACAACGAGATCTGCCTCGAACTTTCCTTCAAGGAGCGCGAGCCGAACGACCGGCAGGTCATTCCGCAGATCGCCGAAAGCATAGCCTTCTGGGCGCCGTTTATCGATACCGGCGCATCCGATCTCAAGCTGGGCTGACCATAACAGGGCTGCTTGCTAAGACTGGACCTGAAAGCGCTTTCGCTTGCTGGAGCAGGACAGGACATCGCCGATGACCGACAATGAAGATTCTCTCGCCATCCGCGCCGCCTGGCTGCATTACATCGGGGGGTTCACGCAATCTGCCGTCGCCAAGCGCCTTGGTATTCCCTCGGTCAAGGCGCATCGGCTGATCGCGCGCGCGGTCGCCGAGGGTGTGGTGAAGGTCAGCATCGACGGCGATATTGCCGAGTGCGTCAATCTGGAGGTCGAACTCTCCAAGCGCTACGGCCTCGATTATTGTGAAGTCGCACCCGATGTCGATGACGATGCGCTGGCGTTGACGACCCTTGGCCATGTCGGCGCGGATTTCCTGCGGCGCGAGATCGAGCGCGGTGAAGTCGCCGTCATCGGCCTCGGCCATGGGCGCACGCTGTCGGCCGCCGTGCATCATCTGCCCCGTGTCAGTGCCAGCGGCACGCGTTTCGTCTCGCTGCTCGGCGGCCTTACCCGCAACTATGCGGCCAATCCCTATGATGTCATGCATCGTCTGGCGGCCAAGACCGGCACGCAGGCCTATGTGATGCCCGTGCCCTTCTTCGCCAATACGGAGGAGGACCGCGAAGTTCTGCTCTCCCAGCGCGGGGTCAGCGAGGTGTTCAATCTCGCCCGCAATGCCGATCTGAAGCTCGTCGGCATCGGCACGGTCGACAATCAGGCGCATCTCGTCACATCGGGCATGTTGCAGCCGAACGAGTTGGAGGAGATCAGAGCCCTCGGCGGTGTCGGAGAACTGCTCGGCCATTTCTTCGACAGCAAGGGCCGCATTCTCGAAACATCCGTAACGGCACGCACGCTGGCCGCCTCCTTCTCGGAGAAAGGCGGCGACCGGGTCGTCGCCATTGCCGGCGGCCGCTCCAAGACGGAAGCCATCCGCGCCGTGCTGCACAGCCACAAGCTCCACGGACTGATCACCGACGAACGGACGGCGCGCACGCTGCTGCAAAGCTCGACATAAAAATCACAAAATCACAATTTTAGTGTTATAATGTGCTGTGCGGACGGTGGGAGGACGCGGTGAAACGGGAAGAGCGCAGGCAGGAAATCATCAATCTGCTCGTCGAAAGCCGGGCCGTCGAACTCGATGATATCGCAGCGCGCTTCGGCGTCTCCAAGATGACCATCCACCGCGATCTCGACGATCTCGAACGGGCCGGCGTGCTGCGCAAGGTACGTGGCGGCGCGACGATCGATGCCGGCACGCAGTTCGAAAGCGACTTCCGTTTTCGCGAGCTTCAGGAGGCCGACGTCAAGCGGGCGTTGGCCGAAACGGCCGCCGAGCTTGTCGAGCCGGGAATGACCGTGATGATCAATGACGGATCGATGGCTTCTGTGCTGGGCGATGTGCTCGCGGACAAGAAGCCGATCACCATCATCACCAACAATGCCGCGATCATGGAGCGCGCCAAGGGCCTTTCCGGCGTGACGCTGATCGGCCTCGGCGGCGTCTACTCCTCCAAGTTTAACGCCTATTTCGGCATCGTCACGGAAGAAGCCCTGTCGCGCCTCCGCGCCGACATCGCCTTCATCTCGGCGCCCGCCGCATCCGGCCGGCTCGCCTACCACATGGACGAGGCCGTGGTGCGCACCAAGCGGGCGATGATGGCCTCCAGCCGCCAGACCTGCCTCATGATCAACAGCCGCCGCTTCGGCCACACGGCACTGCACGTGCTCGCCGATCTCGCCGATTTCGACACCGTCATTTCAGACAAGAACCTGCCCCACGACACATCCGCCGCGCTTGACGGCGGCAAGACCGTGGTGCACATCGCCAGGGAGACAACACCATGAGCCAAGGCCGCAACTTCTGGGTCGGCACGAGCTGGAAGATGAACAAGACGCTGGCGGAAGCGAAAGTCTTCGCCGAGGGCTTGAAGGCCGCCGATGGCGGCCGCAATCCCCGCATCCAGCGCTTCGTCATCCCGCCCTTCACCGCCGTGCGCGAGGTCAAGGCGCTGCTCGCCGATACTTCCGTCAAGGTCGGCGCGCAGAACATGCACTGGGCCGACGAGGGCGCCTGGACCGGTGAGGTCTCGCCCGTCATGCTGAAGGATTGCAATCTCGACCTCGTCGAACTGGGCCATTCCGAGCGCCGCGAGCATTTCGGCGAGACGGACGAAACGGTCGGCCTCAAGACGGAAGCGGCCGTGCGACACGGCCTCGTGCCGCTGATCTGCATCGGTGAAACACTGGCCGATCGCGAAAGCGGCCGTGCGGACGAGGTGCTCGCCAAAGAGGTACGCGGCGCGCTCGGCAAGCTCCAGGGCGCCCAGAAGCAGGCCGAAATCCTGCTCGCCTACGAGCCCGTCTGGGCAATCGGCGAAAAGGGCATTCCCGCCACGGCCGAATACGCCAACGCGCGCCATGCCGAGATCGCCAAGGTGGCGGAAGATGTGCTCGGCCAGCGCATTCCCTGCCTCTACGGCGGCTCGGTGAACCCTGGGAATTGCGAAGAACTGATCGCCTGCCCAGACATCGACGGGCTCTTCATCGGTCGCTCGGCCTGGAAGGTCGAAGGCTATCTCGACATCCTGGCGCGCTGCGCCGTTACCATCTAACAAGGAGACGTACCATGAAACTCGCTATTGCCGGTGACAGCGCGGGCGAAGGCCTCGCCAAGGTTCTCGCCGATCACCTGAAGGCCAGCCATGATGTGCACGAAATCTCGCGCACCGATGCCGGCCCAGATGCCTTCTACGCCACCCTCTCCGACCGCGTCGCTTCGGCCGTCATCGCCGGCGAATACGATCGTGCGATCCTCGTCTGCGGCACCGGCATCGGCGTCTGCATCTCGGCCAACAAGGTGCCCGGCATCCGCGCCGCGCTGACGCACGACACCTATTCGGCCGAGCGCGCCGCCCTGTCCAACAATGCCCAGATCATCACCATGGGCGCCCGCGTCATCGGCTCGGAACTGGCCAAGGCTATCGCCGACGCCTATCTCGCCCAGACCTTCGACGAGAACGGCCGCTCGGCCGGCAACGTCCAGGCGATCAACGAAGTCGACGCCAAATACAACGCCGGCAAGTAAGGCCGTCATCGGCCGGCGCATCCGATGAGGTGCGCCGGCCTTACCCTATTCTCCCGCCTCGCCCGCAAAACAATCCGCGTTTCGATTCCCGCGCAACACTGCCGAATCACGTTTTGGGGCACGCATACTCCGAATCCGGCACTATTGGACGCGAAGCCGCGAGCATCAGGCGACTGATGCTACCCATCCGGGTTCATTCCCAGACATCGCCTTATGAAGCTTGCGAACTTCCCTGCTTTTCTTCAAAGCCGTCCTCGCGTCCGAAGCCCTTTTTGATGGGCAACGTATAAACGCCGACCCTTCACATATGCATGAAACGGCTTTTTATTCAGTCATTTAAACTGTTCGCCACACGGCGAACCTGCGCCGCCCCGCTTTAAAATGGCACATTGTGGCAAGGCATGCCTCGCACCAGCCAGCGCTGTAAATTAACCATTTGTTAACCATTTCACGGCTACACCGGAGCAACCGAAAATTAACCAAGATGACTGACGTGTTAACTCAACCCCGGCCGATCCGCCTCAAGGGGCGGTCCTTCCTTGCGCTCGCATTGACGCCTGAACTGCCAGTCCAGGACTGGCTGGTTCGGCTCGACGATCTGGCCGCCCGTTCGGCCGGGTTCTTCCTTCGCCGGCCCGTTGTGCTCGACGTCGATGGCCTCGACATCGACCGTCAGGAGCTGCGCGATCTCGTCAGCGAACTTTCGAACCGCAATGTGCGCGTCATGGGCATCGAGGGTGCGCGCACTTCGCAGCTCGGGCCCGACATGCCGCCCGCCATGACCGACGGCCGCCCGGCCGCCGATTTCGAGGCGCCTGCGACAGACGATACGGCCGTGTCCAAAAAGGCGAAATCGGCCGATCCGGTGGAGGCCGGCGTGGTCGAGCCAGTGGCGGTGCCGGCCACCGTCACGCCGTCGCTCGTCGTCTCGCGCCCCGTGCGCTCCGGCCAGTCGATTTTCTTCCCGGAGGGTGACGTCACGATCATCGGCTCGGTCGCTTCGGGCGCGGAAGTCGTCGCCGGCGGCTCGATCCATGTCTATGGCCCGCTGCGCGGTCGCGCCATGGCCGGCACGACGGGCAATGCCAGCGCCCGCATTTTCTGCCGCAAGCTGGAAGCGGAACTGATCGCCATCGACGGTTTCTACAAGACGGCCGACGACATGGAAGACGCACTGCGCGGCAAGCCGGCGCAGATCTGGCTCGAAGGCGAAAAAATCACAGCCGCGACACTCGGCTGAACAGAATTCCCAACCACTGGAGAGGTACATGGGTAAGGTAATCGTTGTCACATCGGGCAAGGGCGGCGTCGGCAAGACGACGTCGTCGGCAGCCCTCGGCGCGGCGCTCGCGCAGAATGGCGAAAAGGTCGTGGTCGTGGATTTCGACGTCGGCCTGCGCAATCTTGATCTCGTCATGGGTGCCGAACGCCGCGTCGTCTATGACCTCGTCAACGTCATCCAGGGCGAAGCCAAGCTGACCCAGGCGCTGATCCGCGACAAGCGCGTCGAGACGCTCTACCTGCTGCCGGCCTCCCAGACCCGCGACAAGGACAACCTCACGCCCGAAGGCGTGGAGAAGGTCATCGCGGCGCTGAAGAACGCCTTCGACTGGGTGATCTGCGACAGCCCGGCCGGCATCGAGCGTGGCGCCACGCTCGCCATGCGCCATGCGGATATCGCCATCGTCGTGACCAACCCGGAAGTGTCGTCCGTTCGCGACTCCGATAGGATCATCGGCCTGCTCGATTCCAAGACCCTGAAGGCGGAAAACGGCGAGCGCGTCGAAAAGCACCTGCTGCTCACCCGCTACGACGCCGTGCGCGCTGAGCGTGGAGACATGCTGAAGGTCGACGACGTGCTCGAAATCCTCTCCATCCCGCTGCTCGGCATCATCCCCGAGAGCATGGATGTGCTGCGCGCTTCCAACGTCGGCGCCCCCGTGACGCTTGCCGACACCCGCAGCGCCCCGGCGCTTGCCTATTTCGAAGCGACGCGCCGCCTGAAGGGCGAGAACCTGCCGATCACCATTCCCGGCGACAAGCGCGGGTTCTTCGGCAAGATCTTCGGAAGGAAGGCGGCATGAACCTGTTCCGCTTCTTTTCCAAGGGCCAGTCGGCACCGGCCGCGCGCGAGCGGCTGCAGGTGCTGCTCGCCCACGAGCGCGCCGCCACCGGCGACGTCGATCTCGTCAACAAGCTGCGCGACGAAATCCTGAAGGCGATTTCAAAGCACATGCAGGTCGATGACGAGAAGGTTTCGATCAAGATGGAGCGCGGCGCTCAGGTCTCGACGCTTGCCGTCGACATCGAGATCCCGTTCGACGCCGGCAAGAAGGCCGCCTGATCGACCACCGTTTCAACCACCGCACCCTTCGAGGTGCGGTGTCGGGCAACCCCGAAGAAGGACCACAACCCGGACCATCGGCCGTTTTGCAAAGGCCGGATGCCGCATTCTTAAACCACTGAAAAGGAGATTGTCATGAGCCGTTTAGCGTTGCTGGAGAGACTGAAAGTCGCCCAGAAGATGCCCAAATACCAGGGCCGTGACATCACCACGATCAGCGCCATCCTCTCCAATCAGGCGCTGACACGGCACGTGGAAGTCTGTGAGCAAGGGGCCGGAATTGTGCACCAGCCTGCGGACAATCCCATCCAACATCAGGCTTGAAACAAACAACCCCGCTCCGGCGGGGTTTTTTGTTTCAGACACCCAGATCCGCTGCGAGAGCGCGCACGTCGGCAACGTAGCGTTTCAGGCGGGCGGCATTGTCTGCAAGGTCCGGCCGGGCGGCGGCCCAGCCGATATATGTGAGCGCGCGCAGCAGCAAAAAGAGCGGCAAATGCACGAAATCCACTTCTGCCTGCGGCCGCACGGCAGCGTAGCCTTCAAGCAGCGCCTGCCGCAGCGCCGGATAGGACGGTTCGCGCCGGTTGCGCAACAGCGCCGTCGCCAAATCGAACAGGCGGAATCCGAAGCCGCAATCGTCGAAATCGATGAAGGCGACGGTACCTTTGCGTACGAAGATGTTTTCGCGCACGATATCGGCATGGATCAGGCCGTAGTCTAGCCCGGGCGCGATGGCCGCGAGGCGTGCGGTCAGCGTTGCGCGCAGGGCCGTCAGATAGGCCTGGTCCTCGGCCGACAGCACGGCGCAATCCCAGAACCGCCCCCAGAAGGGTGCCTCGCCCAGTAGACCGTCGGCATCCCAGGCCGGGCGCTCGAAGCCCACCGGCTGGCGAAAGGCATCGGCTGCACCGTGCAGCAGCGCGAGTTCCCGGCCGATGGAGCGGAATATCGCCTGGAGGTCGCGGCCTTCCTGCACCAGGGGAACGCCGGTTTCGCCGAGCGGTTCGCCATCGATCCAGCCGATGAGGTCGGCGTGATAAGGCCCGTCGCCGAAGGCGACGAGCAAGGCACCGTTCGCCGCCGGGATCGGCTGCGGCACGGCGAGGCCCCGGTCGCGCAGATACGCCATGAAGGCGAGTTCCGAGGCAAGGGCCGCCTGCGAATGATAGGCCGGGCGATGCAGCCGAAGCGCTGCCGGATCGCCCCAGGTGAGCTCCACCTTAAAGACCGCGTTTTCGCGGTACTTGATCAGCTCAGGCACCTGCTCCGGCAGATCCCAATGGGCAAGGGCGGCAATGGCCCGCTGCGTCAGCATCTCCTCCATGCCGCTCATCGGCTCAGAGCCCGCCCAGCACGTCGTCGAGGGTCGACAGCATCAGGTCGGCATTGTCCTTCGAGAAGGGCATGGGCGGACGGATCTTCGTGGCATTCTGGTGAATGCCGAGCTTGCCCATCAGCACGCCGCGTTCGCGCATGCCGTTGATGACACGGGTGGCGATGTCGGAGGCCGGCGTCTTTTCTGCCCGATCGAGCACCAGTTCGGCGCCGAAGAACAGGCCGGAGCCGCGCACATTGCCGATCAGCGTGTGCCTTTCCGCAAGCTTTTGCAGACCCTGCCGGGCATAGGTGCCGACGTCGAGTGCATTGGCCTGGAGCTTCTCGTCTTCCAGCACATCGAGAACGGCCATGGCCGCCGCGCAGGAAACCGGGTTGCCGCCGAAGGTGTTGAAGTAGCGAAACGCCTTGCGGAAGGCATTCAAGGTCTCGGAATTGGCAACAACGCCGCCGACCGGATGGCCATTACCCATCGGCTTGCCGAGCGTGACGACATCGGGGACGATGCCCGCCTTCTGATGGCCCCACATATGGGTGCCGGTGCGGCCGAAACCGGGCTGCACCTCATCGCAAATGACGAGGCCGCCCGCCTTGCGCACCGCCGCCACGGCCGACGCAAGGAAGTTTTCCGGCAGGTCGGGAAAACCCTCATTGGCGAAGAAGGGATCGATGATCAGCGCGGAAAAACCGAAGGGGCTCTCCCGCAGGGAGGCGATGGCCTCCTCCACCTTCGCCGCCCAGGCGGCTGCGAAAGCCGCCCCGCCCTCGCCGCCGAGCGGACGATAGGCATCGGGCGCCGGCACGTGGCGAACGTGGCCGCCGTAACCGCCGACCGGCGGCATGCGGGTCGAAAGCTGCGACACCGCCGTCGTGTTGCCGTGATAGGTGAAGTCCGTGGCGATGACACCCGTCTTGCCGGTCACGGCCTGCGCCATGCGCAGCGCCACATCGTTCGCCTCACTGCCGGTGCAGGTCAGGATCGCGGTATCGAGGCTCTTATCGAAGGTCGCGGTCAGGCGCTCGACATAGTCCAGAATGCCCTCGTGAAGGTAGCGCGTGTGGGTGTTGAGCGTCGAGGCCTGTCGACAGATCGCCTCCACCACCCGCGGATGACAATGGCCGACATGCGGCACGTTGTTGTAGCAGTCGAGATACTTCTTGCCGTCCGCATCCCACAGCCACACGCCCTCACCCTTCACTAGATGGACCGGGTCCTCGTAGAAGAGCGACATGTTACGGCCGAGCAGTTTTTCGCGCCGCGCGCGCAGAGCGTCCTCGCCCGCCATCTTATTTGCCTTCCGCAGCACTGAGGCCTTCATCGAGCGCCGAGACGATCTTCTGCACATCGGCGGCGGTGATGATGAGCGGCGGCGAGATGATGACGTTGGAACCCGAAGTGCGGACCATAACGCCGGCCTCGTAGGCGGTATCGTAGACCTTCTGCACCACATCCTTGGCGGCACCGCTCTTCTTGGCGCGATCCGAAACGAGCTCCAGCGCCGCCATCAGGCCGCGGCCGCGCACGTCGCCGACCAGTTCATGCTTCGCCTTCAGGCCTTCGAGGCCGGCCATCAGCTCGACGCCGCGGGCGGCGGCATTGGCGGCCGTGTTGACCTTGGCGGTTTCCTTGAGCGTCGCAAGGGCAGCCGCGGCACCGACCGGGTGGCCGGAATAGGTGTAGCCGTGGCCGATGGCGCCGAACGAGTCCTTGTTGCTTTCGAAAGCCGTTGCGACCTTGTCGGAGATCATCACGGCGCCGAAGGGGAAGTAGCCGTTGGTGATGGCCTTGGCGGTCGTCATCATGTCAGGCTTGACGCCCCAGCCGCGCGAGCCGGTCCAGGCGCCGGTGCGGCCAAAGGCGGTGATGACCTCGTCGGCGATCAGCAGGATGCCATGCTTGTCGCAGATGGCGCGCATCAGCGGCATGAAGGTCTCATGCGGCACGATCACGCCGCCGGCTCCCAGCACCGGCTCCATGATGAAGGCGGCGATCGTATCGGCGCCCTGGAAGGCCACCTCGTCCTCGAACTGGCGGGCGATCGCCTGCGCAATCTCGGCCGGATCGGTCGTATTGAAGGGGTTGCGGTAGGGGAACGGTGCGGCGAGATGGAAGACGCCGGGCAGCAGCGGCTCGTAGTTGCGGCGAAAATTGGCGTTGCCGTTGACCGAGGCGCCACCAAAATGCGTGCCGTGATAGCCCTTCTTCAGCGCCACGAATTTCGTGCGCTCCGGCTGGCCGTTGATCTTGTGGTACTGACGGGCGAGCCTGAGCGCCGTCTCGACCGAATCCGAACCACCTGAGGTGAAGAAAGAGCGTGTCAGGCCGTCCTCCTTGAAGAATTCGGCAAGCTCGTAGGACAGTTCGATCAGCGGCGAATTGGTCGTGCCGCGGAAGGTCGAATAGTAGGGCAGCGCGTCGAGCTGATCGCGGATCGCCTGCTTCACCGGCTCGCAGGAATAACCGAGATTGACGTTCCACAGGCCGCCGACGGCATCGAGCACCGTCTTGCCGTGGATATCCACCACCTCGACACCCGCGCCGCCATTGATAATGCGCGGCGGCTTGGCCTGCATTTCGGCGGGATGCGCCATGGGGTGCCAGAGATGGCGGGCGTTGTTCTCGATCAGGAAGTTGGAATCGCGCATGGGGATATCCTTTCAGAGTCCAAGCATTTTCAGCGCCTGCGCATAGGATTGCGCTGGCTGGAGCACGTCGAAATGCACATAGGGGAGGTTCACGGCAGCCGCGCCCTCGATGTTCTTCAACTGGTCGTCGACGAACACGCAGTCGGCGCGGTCGATGCCGACCTCGGCGATCACCTGCTCATAGGCGCGCGGATCGGGCTTCAGGATCTTCGTATAGGTGGCATCGACGATGACGTCGAAAAGCTCGATCAGCGGGAAGCGCTTGCGGAATTCGACGCCGTAGAAGAGGTCGAGTTCGTTGGAGAGGATGGCGAGTTTCAGGCCGGCCTCCTTGGCTTTCAGGATCGCGTCGCGCGCTTCCGGGCGCAGCACCAGCTCGGCATCCGCGCCGCGGGCGCGCTGCACGAAGGTCTTCATATCCGTCCAGTCCTCGCCGAGCATCGCGCCCACTTCGCGTGTGCGCGTCATCCAGTAATCGCGCTCGGTGATCTCGCGCGCCTGCATCGACACCCAGAGCGGGTCAGTCGAGGGATCGAACGGACCACGCCAGGTCAGAGTGCCGACCGGCAGGCCGAGCGCACGCTCGGTGATGTCATGCGTCTCGAACAGCGTGCGGGTGACGACACCGCCGAAATCGAGGATCAATGCCTTGGTCATGCGATACGCCCTTTCGCAACGACACCCTCGGCGACCCAGCGATCGAAGACCTCCAAAGCTTTCACCGCAAAGTCCGGGGCATTGATATGCGTATCCACCTCCTCGAAGATGACGCTTGCCGGCATGGCCTTGCGCATCGCGTCGACAAAGGCCTCGAGCGCTGCGGGCTCGTGCAGCGGTTCGCCCTCCTGATCCCATTCCTGAATGCCCTGCGTCGGCAGGAGGAAGGCGACCGGGGCCAGCGCGCCGGCCATCTTGTCGGCGACGACGCGGGCGACATCGCGGCGCTGCTCCGGCGAGACGGTGACGGAGGCGATCAGCCGGTTGTGGGCGTGATAAGGGCGGCCGGCGAAGCGCACGGGCGTGTCCTGCCAGGCGGGCATGTCCACCATATCGACGGCGCCGGGCGCGACGATCTGCGGGATGCCGGCGCGGCCGGCATTTTCCAGGCGATCCGGGCCCGACGTGACGACAGAGCCGTTTTCCGCATTGGTGACCTCCTGGATGCAGAAATCGAAGACGGCGGCAAAGCCCCGGTCGGCGGCCACCGCCTCATAGGCGCGGCCACCCATGCCGGTGGAGTGGAAGACCGCGACGTCATAGCCGCGCTTTTCCAGCTCGGGCTTCAGGAATTTCATATATTTGAGGCAGGAGGAGCCGAGCGAGGTCATGCCGATCAGCGGCCGCGCACGATCCGGCCGTTCGGCTGCCTTCGCCGCGCCGACGACCGCGCCGCAGGCCTGCGACAGCACCGCGCGGCAGATCGGGTTCAAGCCGTAGAGCCCGCCGGCCCACAGGATCATCATCAGGTCGGGCGCGATACGCTCCGGCGGCAGGAGGTGCGAATAGGCAATGGTCGAGACGATGAACTTCGGCACGCCGAGCGGCAACACGGCAGCGACGTCAAGCGCGAGATCCGTGCCGAGCGAACCGCCGAGCGCGATCATGCCGTCAACCTCGCCGGCCTCCGAAAGCCCGCGCACCAGCTCAACCGCACCTTTCGCCATCAGGGACATGGCGGTGTTTTCATCGCCGCTGTCGATTATGGTCTGAATGCTCGTGCCCGCGGCCTCTGCGACATCGTGCTTGGAATGCGCGGGCGCATAGGGCGGCTCACCGAGCACGCTGACATCGACCATGACGGGAACGCCGCCGGCCGTGGTGATGACCTCGGCCATGAAAAGCAGCTCCTCGCTCTTGGTGTCGCCAGTACCGATCACCAGAATCTTCGGCGGACGGGCGCTCAGGCTCATCGACCATTCCTCCTCGTTTTAGTCGGGCGGAGCATCCACTTTCCGGCGTCAAACCCGATCTCGCAAGCCCCGTCCCTCCGACGATAGTCTGCGAATTACTTAACATGAGAATTAATCTGGCAGGAAGAGTCGCGCTTGGCAAGTCCATATTTTGAAGCGATGGTTCACATATTAAACCGTTACTCAGCCTCGGCGTTGCAGCTGATTGGGCGACGGGCGCCTGTCCACACTTCCGCTTGACAGCGTCAATATATTTTTAACATGTTAAACAACATCAGCATTCAAATCGGGCATTGCAATTGCGCATCCGACCGCCGAGAAAGGCAACCGGACTGGGGAGTGAGACATGGAGAGCGAAGAATTCCGTCAATGGTCGCGAACGGTGGCCGATTGGGGTGCGGACTACCGTGCGGGCCTGCGTGAGCGGCCCGTCCGCGCGCAGACCAAGCCTGGCGACATTTTCAGGCAGATTGCCGAGGCCGCGCCCGAGGCCGGCGAGGCGATGGAGGCGATCTTCGCGGATTTCGAGCGCATCATTCCCGATGGCCTGACCCATTGGCAGCATCCGCGCTTCTTCGCCTATTTCCCGGCCAATGCCGCGCCGGTCTCGGTGATTGCCGATTACCTCGTGACCTCGGTCGCCGCCCAGTGCATGCTGTGGCAGACATCCCCCGCCGCCACCGAACTGGAAACCCGCGTCGTCGACTGGCTGCGCCAGGCGATGGGCCTGCCGGACGGTTTTGCCGGCGTCATCCAGGATTCCGCCTCCACCGCAACGCTTGCCGCCGTCCTCGTGATGCGCGAGAAGGCGCTCGGCTGGAAGGGCAACAGCGAGGGGCTTGCCGCGCACAAGGCCGTGCGCGTCTATGCCTCCAAGCAGGTGCATACCTCCATCGACCGGGCGATCTGGATTGCCGGCATCGGCGAGGCGAACCTCGTGCGCATCCCGACCAAGGGCCCGCTCAACGGCATGGATCCGGAAGCGCTCGACGCCGCCATCAAGGCCGATCTCGCCGCCGGCCATATCCCGGCCGGCGTCATCGCCTGCACCGGCGGCACATCGATCGGCGCCTGCGACCCGATCCGAGACGTTGCCGCCGTCGTCAAGGCGCATGGCCTCTACCTGCATGTCGATGCCGCCTGGGCGGGTTCGGCGATGATCTGCCCGGAATTCCGCACGCTCTGGGACGGCGTCGAGGAGGCCGATTCGATCGTCTTCAATCCGCACAAATGGCTCGGCGCCAATTTCGATTGCTCGGTGCAGTTCATCAGGAGCCCCGAGGATCAGGTGCGCACGCTCGCCATCCAGCCGGAATATCTCAAGACCCACGGCCATGACGGCATCATCAACTATTCCGAATGGTCCGTGCCGCTCGGCCGCCGCTTCCGCGCGCTGAAACTGTGGTTCCTGATGCGCTACCACGGGCTGGAAGGCCTGCGCACGATGATCCGCAACCATGTCGCCTGGTCCGAGGAACTGGCCGAACGCCTTGCGAAGGAACCGGATTTCGAGATCGTCAGCGCGCCGGTCCTGTCGCTGTTCTCCTTCCGCCACACCGGCGGCGCGGATGCCGACCAGCACAATATCGCGCTCACCAACGCCATTAACGACGATGGCCGCATCTATCTCACACAGACGCGTGTGGATGGCCGCATCGCCATCCGCTTCCAGGCCGGCCAGTTCGAGATGACGCGCGACGACGCCGACACGGCTTTCACCGTGATCACCGAAATCGCTCGCAGATTGACGTAAGCCCTCGCGGCGGCGGGGTTACTCCTCGCCGCCCGCCTTGCCCTCGAGCTTGAGGGCGGCCAGTTCTTCCAGCATGTCGAGCAGCTGCTCGACCCGCTCGCCGCCGAAGCGGGCATCGAGATCGGCATAGACACGGCGCGAATCCGGCATCACCTCGTCGATGACCGCCTGCCCTGCCGGCTCAAGCCGAAGCAGCACGCGGCGACCATCAGCCTTGTCCTTGTGGCGGCTGATGAAGCCGCGCTCTTCCAGCGAGCGCAGCATGCGCGTCAGGCTCGGCGCCAGGATGAAGGCCTTCTCCGCCACCTCAGTCGCATCGAGCAGGCCGGCATCCGACAGCGTGCGCAGCACGCGCCATTGCTGCTCGGTTACGTCATGATCGGCGAGAATCGGTCGGAAATGGCTCATGACGGCCTCACGTGCCTTGAGAAGGCCGATTGCCAGCGACCGCCGGCGTTCGCGCCGCGGCTTGTCCGTCGTGTTGGGATTGGTCATGTCCACTGAGGCATCCTTCGTCATTCTGCCTCTATCCGCGATTTTTAGAGTTCGCGCAATCGCAAGCCCGAATAGGCCAGGACGAACGGGTCGATTGCCGCCGGGCGCCATGCTACGGTCCGCCGCAAATCAGCCTCTCGAAAGTGCAGCCGCCATGACCCAAGCCTATGTCTTCGCCCCCGCCGCGGTGCCCACCCTGCCGATTGAGGGCAGCACGGCGCTTTTCCCGGTGCATCGCATCTATTGCGTCGGCCGCAACTTCGCCGACCATGCGATCGAGATGGGCCATGACCCGGACAAGGAACCGCCGTTCTTCTTCCAGAAGAACCCCGACACATTGGTGGCGCCCGCCGACGGCTTTCCCTATCCCTTCGCCAGCACCGACGTGCATCATGAAATCGAATTGGTCGTCGCCCTCAAAAGCGGCGGCAGCGACATTCCGGTGGAAAAAGCGCTCGACTGCGTCTTCGGCTATGCCATCGGCCTCGACATGACGCGGCGCGATCTCCAGGCGGAAGCGAAGAAACACGGCCGCCCCTGGGAGGTCGCCAAGGCCTTCGAAAAGTCCGCGCCCTGCGGCCCGCTGCATGCCGCAAGCGATATCGGGCACCTCAGCGAAGGCGCGATCCGGCTCTCGATCAATGGCGTTGTCCGTCAGGACGGCAATCTCAACCAGATGATCTGGAAGGTGCCGGAAATGATCGCCTATCTCTCGCGCCTCTTTACGCTGCAGCCCGGCGACCTGATCTTCTCCGGCACGCCGGCCGGCGTCGGGGCCGTACAGCGGGGCGATGTGATGCGTGGTGAAATCGACGGGCTCGGCACAATCTCGGTCACCGTTCTCTGAACACCGCGCGAAGAGCTTTACGAGCGCTTTTTACCACCGGCAGCCGTTTGGCCATTCCCGCGTCGATCTTTCGCCGTACCTTGAGAAGATTTTACCGCTTGGCTATACCGGCAACATACGGCATTCACGCCGTTATCGCCGTCCGGGCGGGTTTTTCGCGCGTCGCGCCGAAGTAAAAATTTACTGAAAGCGATTTCGATTTTCCCAAATCCGTGTCACATTGCGGCGAGCAAGGAACGGAATGCCGGAATGGTGACGATAAAGGAAATCGCCAAAGCCGTCGGGGTCTCCTCCGCTACGGTCTCGCGCGTTTTGAACTACGACCCTGGTTTGTCGATCTCGCCCGTCAAGCGGCAGGCGATCATCGAGACGGCCGAGGCGCTCAACTACGAGACGCCGCGCAACCGCAACAAGGCGAACGGCCCCGTCGCGCCGAGTCTGCTCACCAAGCTCGTCATCGTGCATTTCCTGGAGCCGTCGGACGAAATCGCCGACCCCTATTATGTCGGCGTGCGCCTTGGCATCGAGACGCGCTGCCGCGATCTCAAGACGGAGATCGTGAAGGTCTTCCATTCCGACGACCTGCCGGAGGCGGCGCTGCTCGAAAGCGCGTCCGGGGTCATCGTCATCGGCAAACATTCCGATCATGAAATCGCCTGGCTCAGGCAGCATGCCCGCCACGTCGTCTTCGCCGATTTCGACCCGAAGAGCGATCACCTCGACAGCGTCTTCTCCGATGTCGGGCTCGCCACACAGAAGATACTCGATTCCCTGAAATCCAGCGGTTACAAGCGCGTCGGCTTCATCGGCAGCCATGAAAGCCTGAACGGCAGCGTGCAGCATTTTGCGGAAAAACGCTGCGTCGCCTTCATCGAATGGCAGAAGAAGAACGGCACCTTCGATCCGGACCTTCTGGTGCTCGCCGACTGTTCCAACGGCCAGAGCCTGCGGCTCGACACCGGCTACCGCCTCGCCCGGGACCTCCTCGCGCTGGCGGAACGGCCCGACGTCATCGTCACCTCGAACGACAACATGGCGATCGGCGCCTATCGTGCCTTACAGGAAGCCGGCCTCTCCATCCCCAAGGATATTGCCGTCATCTCCTTCAACGACATCCCCGTCGCGCAGTTCCTCACTCCGCCGCTCACCACCGTGCGCATTCATGGTGAGCATATCGGCGAGACGGCGGTCGACCTCCTGCTCGAACGCCTTTCCGGGCGCAGCTACGGCAAGCAGGTGCGCATCGCCACCGAACTGATCTGGCGCGACAGCTGCCGCAAGCCATTGGATTTGTAGTGCTTTTCAAAAGCCTTCGCAGGCGCAATAAATATTTACTAAATTTTCCTTGCGCGTTTCCTGAAATTCGGTAAATCTTCCCTCCGACGGCGGGAGAGGAGATCCCTGCCGCATAGGTTTCTTGGGAGGAAACGATGAACAAGATGATTCTGTCGCGCCTTGCCGCCGGCCTATTTGCCGGTGCGAGCCTCTTGGCATCCACGGCCGCCTTTGCCGGCGAAGTCACCGTCTGGTGCTGGGACCCGAACTTCAACGTCGCCATCATGAAGGAAGCCGCCGCGCGCTATACCGCGAAACATCCGGATACGACCTTCAACATCGTCGATTTCGCCAAGGCCGATGTCGAGCAGAAGCTCCAGACGGGCCTGTCGTCCGGCACCACCGACGCGCTGCCGGATATCGTGCTGATCGAGGATTACGGCGCGCAGAAATACCTCCAGTCCTTCCCCGGCGCTTTCGCCGAACTGTCGAGCAAGATCGATTTCTCGGGCTTTGCGCCCTACAAGGTCCAGCTGATGACGCTCGACGGCGCCGTCTACGGCATGCCCTTCGATTCCGGCGTCACCGGCCTCTACTACCGCAAGGACTATCTCGAACAGGCCGGTTTCAAGCCCGAGGATATGCAGGACCTGACATGGGACCGCTTCATCGAGATCGGCAAGGCGGTGGAAGCCAAGACCGGCAAGAAGATGCTCGGCCTCGACATCAACGATGCCGGCTTCATCCGCATCCTGATGCAGTCGGCCGGCGGCTGGTACTTCGACAAGGACGGCAACCTCTCGATCGCCGACAATGCCGCGCTGAAGGCGGCGCTTGAAACCGAGCAGAAGATCCTGCAGGCCAATATCCACAAGCCGGCTGCCGGCTGGACGGAGTGGGTCAACACCTTCACCTCGGGCGATGTCGCGACCGTCACGACGGGCGTGTGGATCACCGGCACCGTCAAGGCGCAGGCCGACCAGAGCGGCAAGTGGGGCGTCGCCCCCATTCCGAAGCTGAACGTCGAAGGTGCGGGCCACGCCTCCAACCTCGGCGGCTCCAGCTGGTACGTCACGGCGGGCTCTGCCGAGAAGGACGAGGCGATCGACTTCCTCAACGAGGTCTACGCCAAGGACATCGACTTCTACCAGAAGATCCTGACCGAACGCGGCGCCGTCGGCTCGCTGCTCGCCGCCCGCACGGGTGCGGCCTATTCCGAGGCCGACGCCTTCTTCGGCGGCGAAAAGGTCTGGCAGAATTTTTCGGACTGGCTCGCCAAGGTTCCGGCCGTCAACTACGGCGTCTTCACCAATGAGGTGGACACCGCCGTCACGGCGCATCTGCCGTCGCTCGGCCAGGGTGCCAATGTCGATGAAGTCCTGAAGGCGATTGACAGCCAGGCTCAGGGCCAGATCCAGTAAGATCCTCCCGGCGGGCGCCAGGCGCCCGCCCCTCTCCCGGGCCCTTCCTGCCCTCGGGCGGGAGGTCCGGTCCTTGTTCCTTGCAACGAAGGTCGTCCCATGGCTTCCGGCAAAACAGGCGGATTGAAGCGCTATCACGATCTGAACGGCTGGCTGTTCATCGCCCCGTCCGTCCTGCTGATTGGCGTTTTCCTCGTCTATCCGATCTTCCGCTCGCTCTATCTGTCCTTCTTCTCCGGCAAGGGCATGATGATGAAGTTCGCGGGCTTCGGAAATGTCGTCCGCCTGTGGAACGACCCCGTCTTCATTCAGGCGCTGACCAACACCGTCACCTTCTTCGTGGTGCAGGTGCCGATCATGATCCTGCTGGCACTCATGCTGGCCGCCGTGCTCAACAACGACAAGCTGAAGTTCATCGGCTTCTTCCGCACCGCGATCTTCCTGCCCTGCGTCGCCTCGCTGGTCGCCTATTCCGTGCTGTTCAAGAGCATGTTCTCGGTCGATGGCGTCGTAAACCAGGCGCTGATGGCGGTCGGCCTGATCGGCGCGCCGATCGGCTGGCTGACGGAACCCTTCTGGGCCAAGGTGCTTGTGATCCTCGCCATCACATGGCGCTGGACGGGCTACAACATGATCTTCTATCTCGCTGCCCTTCAGAACATCGACAAGTCGATCTATGAAGCGGCGAAAATCGATGGTGTGCCGGCCTGGGCACGGTTCTTCTACATCACCATCCCCATGCTCAAACCCGTGATCCTCTTCACGACGATCATCTCCACCATCGGCACGATCCAGCTGTTCGACGAGGTCTACAACCTCACCGAAGGCAAGGGCGGCCCGGCCAATTCGACCATCACGCTGTCGCTCTACATCTACAACCTCACCTTCCGCTTCATGCCGAGCTTCGGCTACGCGGCGACCATCTCCTACGTGATCGTCATCATGGTGGCGCTGTTCTCCTTCCTCCAGTTCTATGCCGCGAGGGACCGGTCATGAACGCCTCGCGTATCCTGGGCACGGCGCTGCAATATGCCTTTCTCGGGCTTGCCGCCTTCCTCTCGATCTTCCCGTTCTTCTGGATGGTGATCAGCGCCTCGAACACATCGATCGACATCATCGGCGGCAAGACCAGCTTCGGTGATGCGTTTAGCACCAACGTGACGAACTTCTTCACGCAGGTCGACGTGCCCCTGGTTTTCTGGAACTCGACCAAGGTCGCGGTGCTCGCCACCGTTCTCACCATCGTCGTCTCCTCGCTTGCGGGCTACGGCTTCGAGATGTTCAAGTCTAAGGCGCGCGAGCGCGTCTATTCGCTGGTGCTGCTCACGCTGATGATCCCGTTCGGCGCATTGATGATCCCGCTGTTCATGATGATGGCGAAGACCGGGCTCATCAACACGCATATCGCGATCATGCTGCCCACCATCGCCTCGGCCTTCATCATCTTCTACTTCCGCCAGTCGACGAAAGCCTTCCCGACCGAACTGCGTGACGCGGCCAAGGTGGACGGGCTGAAGGAATGGCAGATCTTCTTCTACATCTACATGCCGGTGATGCGGTCCACCTATGCGGCCGCCTTCGTCATCGTGTTCATGACGAACTGGAACAACTATCTCTGGCCGCTCATCGTTCTCCAGTCGAACGAGACCAAGACGATCACCCTCGTCGTCTCCTCGCTCGCCTCCGCCTACTACCCTGATTACGGCGTGGTCATGATCGGCACAATCCTCGCCACGCTCCCCACCCTCTTCGTCTTCTTCGTCATGCAGCGCCAGTTCGTGCAGGGCATGCTCGGCTCGGTCAAATAGGAATACCCCCATGCGCATCACCGAAAACTTCAACGGCAACTGGCTCTTCCGCCACGGTTTCGACGCCGCCCGCGCGGGCGTGGTGCAGGAAGGCGAGACCGTGCGCCTGCCGCACAGCGCCGTCGAGCTGCCCTATAACTATTTCGACGAAACGGAATACCAGAAGCCCTTCACCTACCAGAAGGTGCTCGACTGGCGCCCGGATTTCGAGGGCCGGGAAGTCTCGCTGGTCTTCGACGCCGCCATGGCCGACAGCGTTGTCTATCTGAACGGTAAGGAAATCATCGCTCACAAGGACGGATACACGCCCTTCACGGCACGGCTGACGCCGCATCTGATTGAGGGCGAAAACCTCATCACCGTGAAGATCGACGGCTCCGAAAACCCGGAGATCCCGCCCTTCGGCGGCCAGATCGACTATCTCTGCTATGCCGGCATCTATCGAGACGTCTGGCTCAAGGTGGCAAGTCCCGTCTCCATCGCAAATGTGAAGATCGAGACGCCGGATGCGCTGGCCGACGCCAAGACCGTCACCGCCCGCGTCTTCCTCGCCAATCCGCAGGGTCTCGCCATCTCCGGCGCGCTCGACGCGAAAATCCGCCGCAAAGGCGGCGGCGATGTCGCGGCCAGTTCCGTTGCCATCGACGGCAACGAGGCGACGCTGACCTTCAGCGGCCTCACCGGCCTGGAGCTTTGGGATATCGACAACCCCGCCCTCTACGCCCTGTCACTGAAGCTCACCACCGCCCATGGCGAGGATGTGGTGACGCAGCGTTTCGGCTTCCGCACCGCGCAGTTCACGCCTGACGGGTTCCTGCTCAACGGCCGTCCGCTGAAGCTGCGCGGCCTCAACCGACATCAGGCCTGGCCGCATACCGGCTATGCCATGGGCCGGCGCGCGCAGGAGAAGGATGCGGACATCCTGAAACACGACCTCGCCTGCAACATCGTGCGCACCTCGCACTATCCGCAGTCGAAATGGTTCATCGAGCGTTGTGACGAGATCGGCCTGCTCTGCTTCGAGGAAATTCCCGGCTGGCAGCATATCGGCGGAGAGACCTGGCAGCAGGAATCCATCGCCAACGTGCGCCGCATGATCGAGCGCGACTGGAACCATCCCTCGATCATCATCTGGGGCGTGCGCATCAACGAGAGCCAGGACAACCACGATTTCTACGCCGAGACGAACCGCCTCGCCCGCGAACTTGACCCGACGCGCCAGACGGGCGGCGTGCGCTTCATCACCAATTCGGAGATGCTCGAAGACGTCTATACGATGAACGACTTCATCCTCGGCCAGGAGGAAATGCCCGGCAACAACCGCGGCCGCGTCGTGCTGCGCGACCGGGTGGAGACGACGGGCATCACCAAACCGATCCCCTACATGATCACCGAATATAACGGCCACATGTACCCGACCAAGCGCTTCGACCAGGAGCAGCGCCAGGCCGAGCACGTCACCCGCCACCTCTTGATCCTCAACGCCGTGGCCGGCGACAGCGACATTTCCGGCTCGACCGGCTGGTGCATGTTCGATTACAACACGCACAAGGATTTCGGCTCCGGCGACCGCGTCTGCTATCACGGCGTGCTGGACATGTACCGTATCCCGAAATTCGCGGCTTTCGCCTATGCCTCGCAGGGCGATCCGGCCGACAAGGTCGTGATGCAGCCCGTAACCTTCTGGGCGCGCGGCGAGCGCAATATCGGCGGCGTGCTGCCGCTGATCATTCTCACCAACTGCGATTATGTCGAGGTGACGTTCGGCGAATGGCCGGCCAAGCGCGTCTATCCGGACAAGGAAAATTATCCGCATCTGGCGCACCCGCCCGTCGTGCTCGATTTGCGCTCCGTCACGCCGGAGGAATTCGGCACCTGGGGCCGTGTCTGGCGCGAGGGCACCTTCACCGGCTATGTCGACGGCAAGGCGGTGACCACCATGACGCTGCCGGCCGATCCGGTGCCGACGACACTCGAAGTCGTGGCCGACGATACGGCGCTACGCGCCGGCGAGAAGGATGCGGTGCGCGTCGTCGTGCGCGTGCTCGACCAGTGCGGCAATCTGCTACCCTACTTCGAGGAACCGGTATCGCTTGTGCTCTCCGGCCCCGGCCGCATCATCGGCCCGGCCGAGCACACGCTGAAAGGCGGCGCGACCGGTTTCTGGGTGGAGGCCGGCGACGAGAAGGGCAAGCTCTACCTGACCGTCTCGACCCGCCGTCTGCTGCCGCAGTCCATCACCTTCACCGTCAGCTGAGATTGAGCCCATGGCCGATGTTCGCCTTACCGACATTCGCAAGCGTTTCGGCTCCCTTGAGATCATCAAGGGCGTCGACCTCTCGATCACGACGGGGGAATTCGTCGTCTTCGTCGGCCCGTCGGGCTGCGGAAAATCGACGCTGCTGCGCATGATCGCCGGCCTGGAGGACATCACCTCCGGCGAGCTGACCATCGGCGGCACGGTCATGAACGATGTCGATCCGTCGAAGCGCGGCATCGCCATGGTGTTCCAGTCCTATGCGCTCTATCCGCATATGACGGTGCGCGAGAACATGGGTTTCGCGCTGAAATTTGCCGGCATGGCCAAGGACGAGATCGAGCGGCGCGTCAACGATGCAGCCCGCATTCTTGAACTCGGCCCGCTGATGGAGCGGAAGCCGAAGGCGCTTTCCGGCGGCCAGCGCCAGCGCGTCGCCATCGGCCGCGCCATCGTGCGCAATCCCGATGTCTTCCTCTTCGACGAACCGTTGTCGAACCTCGACGCGGAACTGCGCGTCCACATGCGCGTCGAGATCGCCAAGCTGCACAAGACGCTGAAATCGACCATCATCTACGTGACCCACGACCAGGTCGAGGCGATGACGCTCGCCGACAAGATCGTCGTGCTGCGCGCCGGTATCGTCGAGCAGGTCGGCGCGCCCCTTGATCTCTACGACGATCCCAACAACATCTTCGTCGCCGGCTTTATCGGCTCGCCACGCATGAACTTTTTGAAGGCCCGCGTGGACGCCACCGACGCCGGATACGTCACGGTCGCCTTGATCAACCAGCCCGACGTGAAACTCAGCCTTCCCATCCAATCGAGCACAGCGAAACCCGGTGACGAGGTCAGCCTCGGAGTTCGCCCGGAGCATTTCCGGCCGGCCGGCCGGGGCGATGCGGATCTGGTGCTCGATGTCGATGTAGCCGAACATCTCGGCAATACCAGCTATGTCTACGCCAATGTCTCGCCGGACGAGCGCATCATCGTCGAGCACGAGGGTTTTCGCGGCGCCGACAACCGCGACCGGCTGACTGTCGGCCTTTCCGCCGGCACATCCTTCCTCTTCGACAGCGCAGGCATCCGCATCCGCTGACGCCTGCGACAGCTCGCCACGCCGCATCGCCGGCTTGTTTGACCAAAGTCAAAGAAGGCGGTCCCTCGCGGGCCTATCCCTTGCGCATGAACGATTGACGTTCGTCAGCAAGGAGAATTCCAGTGCGTATCATGGCAAAGAGCATCGTCGGCGCAGCGGCAGTCCTTTTCACGCTCGCCCTTCCCGCCGGTGCGGAAGATTTTGAAGTGCACATGCTCAACAAGGGTGCTGCGGGCGCCATGGTGTTCGAGCCCGCCTTCGTGAAGGTCGCCCCCGGCGATACGGTCACTTTCATCCCCACGGACAAGGGCCACAATGTCGAAACGATCAAGGACTTCATCCCCGCGGGCGCGGAAGCCTTCAAGAGCAAGATGAACGAGACCTACAAGGTCACTTTCGACAAGCCCGGCGCCTATGGCGTGAAGTGCACGCCGCATGTCGGCATGGGCATGGTGGGCCTTGTCGTCGTCGGCGACGCGCCGGCCAACCTCAACGCCATCAAGACCGGCAAGCTGCCGAAGAAGGCCCGCGAACGCCTCGACGCCGCCATCGCTGCCGCCGGCCTCTAAGCAGGCTCGACGAGATTGCCGGCCGCAGCGACGATAGCGGCCGGCAACGGCAGGGATTGCCGCGCGGCAAGGTCGAAATAGACCGAGACCGCCAGCAGCTCCGCGCAGAGCACTCCATCCACCTTGTTCGTCAGCCTATGCCGCGTGGTGAGCGACGTGCGCCCCACCTTCACCACGGAAGAATGGATTTCGAACAGGCTGCCCACCGGCAATTCCTGGCGGAAATCGATCTCGTAGCGGCGATCCGCCCAGCCTTCCCTGCGATCCCGGATCCAGTCCGCCGAATAGCCGGCCGCGGCCATCAGGTGCCAGGACGATTGGTCGAAGGCTGCGATATAATATTGCACGTTCATGTGGCCCATCGCATCGCATTGCGCGGGATAGACCACACCCTGATAGGTCAGAAGCGGCACGGCAAACCTCCTTTGCCCGTCATGGGACTTTGATGCCGGATCGCACCATGCAATAGCTTTCTCCGAGAGCATAGTTTTGGGGAATGATACGCATGGCCCGGCAAAGACGGCGTTTCGTCTGGGAAATCGACTGGAACCTGCTGCGCACCTTCATGGTGATCGTGCAGGAGCGCGGGCTGACGGCAGCCGGCGAAAAACTTTCCTTGAAGCAGCCGACGGTGAGCAATGCGCTGAAGCGGCTCGAAACCCACATGGACAGCCGGCTGATCGAGCGCAACGCCTCGCATTTCGCCGTCACGCCGGCCGGCCAGCGGCTCTACAGCGAATGCGTCGCGCTGTTCGATATCGTTTCCGGCCTGCCGCAGCAGATGGAGGAGCAGCCGGGCGACCTGACGGGGCATATCGAGATCGCGCTCGCCAGCCACGTCGTCTGCCCGATCCTCGACGAGGCGCTGGCCGCCTACCACCGCGCCTTTCCGCAGGTCACGCTGTCGCTTTCCGTCGCCTCCAGCAATGACGTGGTGGCAGCCGTGCTGAACCGCGACGTCTGCTTCGGCATCTGCCTGATGCAGGAGCGCCATCCGCGGCTGGAATACGACGTGCTGTTCCGCGAAACCTTCGGCTACTTCTGCGGCAGGCGGCATCCTTTGTTCGGCGTGAAGGACCTGCCGATCTCCGCCCTGCGGCAGGAGCCCTATGTCTCCTTCAAGACGGACCAGATGTCCGGCGCGCTCTGGCCGGTGGCGCTGCTGCGCCAGCAAGAGGGTTTCGAGGGCCAGACCGTCGGCACCTCCTCGAACCTCGAGGAGGTCAAGCGGCTGATCATCGCCGGCTTCGGCTTCGGGCCGCTGCCGATCCATGTCGTCGAAGAAGACGTGCGCGCCGGCCGCCTCTGGCGCCTGCCGCCTTACGAGAACACGCCCGTCATCGACGTGCATGTCGTCTATGACGGTGCCGCCCGCCGCAGCCGGGCCGAGAACCTCCTTTTGGCGGAGCTGCGCCAGGCGATTGCGACGATCCCCTTCGAGCAACGGACCTACCTTTAAGCCGTCGTGCCGAAACCGGTGAGGAAAGCCGTCAGGTTGTCGCCGAGTTCGTCGCAGAGATAGCCGCCCTCCTGCACGATGACCGTCGGCAGCCGGAGCGTCGCGATCGCCTCGGCGATGCGGGCGAAGCCGGGCGTCGAGACCGAGAGGCCGCCGAACGGATCCTTCTCGAAGGCATCGAGGCCAAGCGCCACGACCAGCGCATCCGGCGAAAACGCCTCGATACGGCGGATCGCGGCTGCAAGCGCTTCGAGATAGACGGCATCGCCGGATTTGCGGGCGAGCGGCAGGTTGAGATTGTAGCCGAGACCAAGCCCCTCGCCGCGCTCGTCCGCATGGCCCCAGAAGAACGGGTAGAAGCGTACCGGGTCGGCATGGATCGACACGGTCAGCACATCGGCCCGCTCGTAGAACATGCCCTGCGTACCGTTGCCGTGATGCAAGTCGACATCGAGGATGGCGACGCGTTTTGCCTGTTGCAGCAGGTGCTGCGCGGCGATGCCGGAATTATTGAAGAAGCAGAAGCCGCCGGCAACATCACGGAAGGCGTGGTGACCCGGCGGGCGGCAAAGCGCGTAGGACCAGGCGTCGCCGGCCATGACGGCTTCGGCGGCCGAAACGGCGGTCGAGGCGCTCCAGCAGGCGCTTTCCCAGGTGTGTTCGGAGATCGGGCAGGACGTATCGGCCATGTGATAGCCAGCCTGCCCGACGGCGGAGGCGGGATAGCTGCCGGTGCGGGCGATGGGATGGATGTTGGGGATGACCTCCGCCGACGCGCCCTCGATATATTGCCAGCGCTCATAGATGCGGCGCAGGAAGTCGAGATATTCCGGCGTGTGCACGGCCGAAACAGGGCCGAGGCCATGGTCCTTCGGGCGCAGGATTTCCGTGCCCGCAGCCCTGGCGCCGGCGAGCAGACGCTCGACGCGCTCCGGCTGTTCCGGGTTCGGCTGCGGCGCCCCGCTCGATAGGAAGAAGCTCGGGTCGTGACGCTTCTGTTCTTCGGCAAAAAAGGTCTTCATGTCTTGTCCTCACCGGCGAAGGCGTCGAAATCCGCGCCCTTGATCATGTGGATCAGCTCATCGCGGGAATGGCGGATGCCGATCCGGTCGTAAAAGGCCTGCGCCCTCGGGTTCTCGACATCGACCGAGAGGCGCATGTAACGCGCGCCCTTCTCCCGGCCGCGCCTTGCGACGGCATGCAGAAGCCGCTCGCCGATGCGCCGGCCGCGGAAGGCATCGGCGACGAAGAGGTCCTGCACATAGATGCCGGGCGTGCCCATCCAGGTCGAAAAGCTAGGGAATGTCAGGCAGAGGCCGGCGAAGGCAGCGCCATCCGTCTCTGCGATCAGCACTTCGAAGGCCGGCACGGCCCCAAAGCCGTAATGCCTGATATCCTCGACCGTCGAAACGAATTTCGGCCCCGCCTTCATGTCCTCGGCCATCACGCGCAAGGCCGCGTGAATGGTCTCGGCATCATCGACGGCAGCGGGCCTTATCCGGATTTCATCCTGCATGGTGTCTCCTCAGAATGCGACGCGATCGCCGCCCTTGAGGCCGAGCATAGCGCGCGCCTCATCCGGCGTCGCGACCTCAAGCGACAGGCCTTCGAGGATCGCGCGGATGCGGCGCACCTGCACGGCGTTGGAGGTGGCAAGCTCGCGGCCATCGAACAGGCTGTCCTCCAACCCGACGCGCACGCTGCCGCCCATGGTCGCGGCCATGGTGATCATCGGCGTCTGCTTGCGGCCGGCGGCCAGCACCGAGAAGCGATAATCGTCACCGAACAGCTTGTCGGCGATGCGCTTCATATGCATGAGGTTCTCCGGATCGGCCCCGATGCCGCCGAGGATGCCGAGCACGAACTGGATGAAAGGCGTGCCCGGTATCAGGCCACGATCGCGAAAATGCGCGAGCGTGTAGAGATGGCCGACATCGTAGCATTCAAATTCGAAGCGCGTGCCGCAGCCCTCGCCGAGGCGCTTCAGGATCGTCTCGATATCACCGAACGTGTTGCGGAAGATCGTGTTGCGCGTCGCCTCCAGAAGCTCTGGCTCCCAGGCATGGTGCCAGTCGCGCGGCCGGTCGAGCATGGGGTAGAGACCGAAATTCATCGAGCCCATGTTGAGCGAGCACATTTCCGGCTCGGCCGCGAGCGCCGCCGCCATGCGGTCCTCCAGTGTCATCAGCGAGGAGCCGCCGGTGGTGATGTTGATCACCGCATCGCTCGCCTGCTTGATCACGGGAAGGAAACGCATGAAGGTTTTCGGATCGGCCGTCGGGCGGCCGTTTTCCGGGTCGCGGGCGTGCAGGTGCAGAATCGAGGCGCCGGCCTGCGCCGCCTCGATGGCCTGCGCGGCGATATCCTCCGGCGTGTAGGGTAGATGCGGTGACATGGAGGGCGTATGCACCGAGCCCGTCACGGCGCAGGTGATGATGACCTTCTTGGATTTCATGGCCCGCCCCTTATTTCCGCACCGGCAGCGACAGCTCGCCGGCAAGCTGCGCCAGCGTCGCATCAAGGATCGCCACGATCTCGCCGACCTGTTCCTGCGTCGTGATCATCGGCGGGCAGACGAGGAAATGGTCGCCCTCCACACCACCGCGCGTGCGGCGGGAATAGATGATCAGGCCGCGCTCATAGGCGATATCGACGACGCGCTGGTGGGCGTCGAGCGCCTTGGGCAACGGCGCCATGGTCTCGCGATCCGAGACGAATTCGGCGGCGAGCAGCAAGCCCTTGCCGCGCACGTCGCCGATGAAGGGATAACGCTCCGCCAATCCTTCCAGTTCGGCCTTCATCAGGTCGCCGATGCGGCTGGCGTTGCCGAGCAGATCCTGCCGCTCGATCTCGTCGAGCACGGCAAGGCCCGCGGCGCAGGCCAGCGGATTGCCGGCATAGGTATAGCCGTGGGCGAAGCCACCGCGGTCGAGCACGGGCTTGACCAGCTTCGAATGGGCGATCATCGCGCCGAGCGGGCAATAGCCGGCGCCAAGGCCCTTGGAGAGCGCGATGATGTCAGGCCGGCAGTTCCAGTGGTCGCCCCCGAGATAGCGGCCGGTGCGGCCCGCCCCGCTCATCACCTCGTCATGGATCAGCAGGATGCCGTATTTGTCGCAGATCTCGCGGATGCGCGGATAGTAGCTGTCGGGTGCTACCAGCGCACCGGTGGAGGCGCCGCCGATCGGCTCCATGATGAAGGCGAGCACGCTTTCGGCCCCCTCCTCCAGGATTTTCTCCTCGAGCATGTCGGCATAACGCAGCCCGCGCTCTTCCATCGAAAAATTGTCGCGGTCGAGATAGGTGGTCGGGGCCTTGATGTGCGGCATGTCGCGCAGCATCGGCAGGAAAGGCTTTTTCAGCGCATCGTAGCCGGTGACGGCGAGCGCGCCGAGCGTCGAGCCGTGATAGGAGGGGAAGCGCGAGATGACCTTCCAGCGCTCCGGCTGATCGGTGGCGAGCGCCCATTGCCGGGCGAGCTTCAGGCAGGATTCCACCGCCTCCGAACCGCCGGAGACGAAGAACACCCGGTCAAGCCCCTCGGGCATATGGCCGGCGAGCCGGCGCGCCAGGTCTTCCGCCGGCTGGTTTTCGAAATGCAGGCGATAGGCGAAGGTCGCCTTGTCCATCTGCCGCTTCATGGCGTCGAGCACATTGCGGTTGGAATGGCCGATATTGACGACCATGGCGCCGCTGGAGCCATCGATGACCTTCCGGCCATGCTCGTCCCAGATATAGATGCCCTCGGCGCGGTCGGCGAGCGGCCGGCGCATGCGGGACTGGTAGAAGAGGTGCGATGCCGGGCGTTCACCGGGCGCAGTCGATTGCTGGCTCATGATCGATCCATTGAAAAAGACAAAATTGAGCGGCCGGAGACAGTCTAGCCGTTGAGGAACTTCTTGAGGAAGCTGCGGGTGCGTTCCTGCACCGGATTTCGGAAGAGATCGTCGGGCTTGCCCTCCTCGACGACCGCGCCATCCGCCATGAAGATCACCCGGTCGGCGACTTCGGCGGCAAAGCGCATTTCGTGAGTGACGATCACCATGGTCATGTGCTCGGCCGCAAGCTGCTTCATGACGAGGTTCACCTCGTCCACCAGCTCCGGATCGAGCGCCGAGGTCGCCTCGTCGAACAGCATCACCTTCGGCTGCATGGCGAGTGCCCGGGCAATGGCGACGCGCTGCTTCTGGCCGCCGGAGAGACGAGCGGGGAAGGCATCGATCTTGTCGGCAAGACCCACCTTGTCGAGCATCTTGAGCGCAAGCGCTCGGGCATCCGCTTTCGCCATGCCCTTCAGCTTCATCGGCGCGATGGCGATATTTTCCGCCACGCTCAGATGCGGAAAGAGGTTAAAATGCTGGAACACCATGCCCATCTGTTGGCGCACGCTGTTGATGTGCTTTTCGAAGGCCCGGCGGGCAAGCGTCTGGTTGACCTGCACGCCATCCAGCCACACCTCGCCGCCATCCAGCGTTTCGAGATGGTTGATCGAGCGCAGCAGCGTGCTCTTGCCCGAACCGCTCGGGCCGATCACGGCGACGATCTGGCCGCGCGCCACGCTGAAATCGATGCCCTTCAGCACCTCCAGCGGCCCGAAGAATTTGCGCGCGCCGCGCACCTCGATCATCGGACGGACATCGGTCATCGCGAAAGCTCCACTTTCCGTTCGATCCCCCTAAGGACCGCTTCAAGAATGAGATTGAGGACGTAATAGAGGGCGGCCGCCGTCAGGTAGAATTCGAAGGGCCGGTAGGTCTCGCTGATGACGAGCTGAGCGCTGTGAACCAGTTCGGCGATGCCGATCATCGAGACGATCGAGCTCTCCTTGAGCAGGGCGATCATCATGTTGCCGACGGCCGGCACCGTGTTGCGCAGCGCCTGCGGCACGACGATATAGAACCGCGTCTGCCAGGCGCCGAAGCCGAGCGAGCGTGCCGCCTCCGTCTGCCCCTTGTCGAGCGACGCAATGCCGGCGCGAAAGATGTCGGCATTGTAGACGGCGAAATGCAGGCTGAGGCCGATGATGCCGGACCAGAGAGCCGGAATGTCGATACCGATCTGCACGAGGCCGAAATAGATCAGGAACAGCTGCAAGAGCAGCGGCGTCCCCATGAAGAGCCACATGAAGAGGCGCACGGGATAGCGCACCAGGGGCGAGGCATAGAGCACGATAAGGGCAAAGCCCATGCCCGCGACGATGCTGAAGAGGGCGGAGACGACCGAAATGACGACCGTCCACCACAGGCCCTTGCCGATCAGCGGCAGGTATTCCGGTACGATACTGAAATCGAGACCCTGCATGGCTTACGCCTCCTCGGCATAGGCGCGGTCGAGCCAGTCGATGACGAGCGTCAAGCCATAGACCATGATCATGTAGAGCACTGCCGTCACCGCGAAGATCTCGAAGGGTTTGTAGGTGGAGCCGATGAAGCGCTGCGCCGTATAGGTGAGTTCCACCACCGAGATGGTGGCGACGAGCGCCGTGCCCTTGACCAGCGCCACGGCATTGACGCCGAGCGGACGGATCATCAGCTTGGCCGCCTGCGGCAGCACGATCCAGCGCATGGACTGACCCTCGCCGAAGCCAAGCGAGCGCGCCGCCTCCATCTGCCCGCGATCGACCGACAGCACGCCGCCACGGATCGATTCCGCCATGTAGGCCGCGATGTTGAGGCCAAGCGCGATGGCGCCTGCCGCAAACGGTTCGAGCTGGATGCCGAGTTGCGGACCGCCAAAATAGAGCAGGAAGATCTGGAGAAGCGCCGGCGTGCCGCGGAAGACGCTGACATAGGCAGCCCCGAAGAAGCGCAACACCGCGAGATGAGAAAGCCGCAGGCTCGCGATCAGCGCTGCCACGGCAAGGCCGAGGACCAGCGAAAGCAGCGAAATCTGAACGGTCGTCCAGGCCGCCTGGACGAAGACAGGGATGATGCGGCCGATGAGAGCGATGTCCATTCCCGGATCCTCGGCAGTCGGTCAGGCCGCCGGCGGGTTTTCCCGCCGGCCAGCCGTCTCAGGATGCGAAAACGATCAGCGGATGTCCGAGCCGATCCACTTCATGGCGATAGCCTCATAGGTGCCGTCGGCCATCATGTCGTCGAGCGCCTTCTGCATGGCGGCCTTCAGTTCGGGATTGCCCTTGCGGATGGCGATGCCGATCTTGTCCTCGGTGCCGGCGAATTCCGGCACGTCGAGCTTGGTGAACTTCTCGCCAGTTTCCTTGATGGCGATTGACACCGGAACGGCATCGACGATCATCGCCTGAATACGGCCGGCCTTCAGCTCGAGGAAGAGTTCGGGCAGGCCCTTATAGGTGCGGATTTCCCAGCCGCCGCGCTCGCGGGCCCACTTTTCGTGGGTTTCACCGAGCGTCACGCCGATGGTCTTGTCCTTGAGGTCGTCGATCGACTTGACGTCGGAGCCATCCAGCACAAAGACGCCTCGGCCGGACTTGTAGTAGGGACCGACGAAATCGACGGCCTTTTCACGCTCGGGCGTGATTGTCATGCTGCCGATGACCGAATCGTATTTTCCGGCGAGCAGGCCGGCGATGATGCCGTCCCAGGCGGTGCTGAGGCCGGTGCCCTTCACGCCGAGGCGCTTGGCGATCTCGTTGCCGATATCGACGTCGAAGCCGACGGTCTGGTTGCTGTCGTCGACGAAGCTGAAGGGCGGATAGGCGCCGCTGTTGGCGAACTTGAATTCACCGGCGGCCTTGATGGTTTCCAGGTCGTCGGCGCTCGCCGCAAAGGGCGTCGCGAGAACGGAGAAAGCAAGGCCGGCGGCCATGGCGCAGGATAGAAGGCTTTTGAGCATGTCGTTCCCCTTGGTTGGCTGAGGGGAAGATCGGCCATGGTCATGCATTACACAAATAGATAGTCACAATACCAAGCATTCCATAAAGGAATGATCAGTCCGCCCATTCCGGATCGGTCGTGAAGGCGATGGTCAGCCAGCGATCCGGCCCTTCATCGCCGATGGCGAGGCCGATTTCGTCGCGGATATCGTCCCAGTCCTGCAGTTTCTGTGCGGGAAAATTTTCCGGCACGATGAAATAGAGTTCGATCTGACGACCGCGGCCGACGCGGGCGACGTAAGCCCGGTAGGACAGGAAACCGTGCTTCTCGACGATCGCCTTTGCGACCGTATCGACATGGCCTTTCAGGTCCGAGGGCGTGACGAGCAGGATATCGGCCAGCGCCTGGCGGATCGTGCCGGCGGGAATGGGAATGATGACGAGGCAGACGAGCGCCAGCGCCACCGGGTCGATATAGGGCGACAGCCATTCGTGCTCGGTGCCCTGGATGAAATAGCCGATGACGAAGGCGACGAGCAGCGCGCTGGTCAGCCCCGCCGACATGATCCAGGCCTTAGCGTCGAGCGCCACGAAATCCGACTGGATGGTGCGGTTCGCCCGCGTGCCGACGATTGCCATGACGACGGTGACGATGATGGTGAGCACGGCATAGATGATGGCCTGGTCGAAATCGAGCGGCCGGCCGCCATCCATGATCGAGCCGATGGCGTTGATCAAGGCGTAGATCGCCGCACCCGTCAGCATGATGCCGTTCAAGCCGAGCACCATGGGCTCCAGATGCCAGAAGCCCATGGTGAAATGCTTGACGAAACGCCCGCTGCCGGAGGCCGAAGCGGCGATGAGATTGGAGACGAGCAGGGCGACAATCGTCATGACCGCATCCGTCAGCGCATAGACGCCGTCGAAGACGATGGCGAAAGAGCCCGAGAGGATGCCGAACAGGATGCCGACGCCGGCCAGCACGATGGTGACCGCAATCGAAATGCGCAACAGCCCCTGTTCCGTCTGCATGGTTCAGTCTTTCTGTGCTTGTGATGGTCTATGCTTATAGAACACTTACCGGAAAGGTGGCTACGGACCTTCTGGAGGGGGTATTGGCGCGCCAGCGCCGCGCACTGACAAATTCCATCTTCTGCATGATAGGGATTTGTACATTTAATTTTCAAATGGCGCGCCCGTTTGCTAATTTCGCCGGCACAAACTCACGGGATGGCGCATGCTGAAATTCTCCCTGCTGTCGGCCTGGCTCTTCCTCGCAGCCCTCTCGTCTCCCCTTCGTGCCGCCGGTGATGTCATGGACCTTCAATTGCACAAGGCCGCCGCCGCCAATGATGTGGCCGCGATCACAGCCCTGCTCGGCAAGGGGGCCGATATCGACGCGCGCGACGGCAGCGGTGCCACCGCCCTTCTCGTCGCCACCCACGCGAATAAAATCGATGCCGCCCGCGTGCTGATCGAGGCCGGTGCGGACGTCAACGCCAAGGACGGCATCGAGGACAGCGCCTATCTCTATGCCGGTGCGCGCGGCCATCTGGAAATCCTGAAACTGACGCTCGCCCACGGTGCCGATCTCAAGAGCATCAACCGTTACGGCGGCACGGCGCTCATTCCCGCCTCCGAGCGCGGCCATGTCGAGACAGTCGAGACTCTTATCAAGGCCGGCGTCAACGTCGACCACGTCAACCGGCTCGGCTGGACGGCGCTTCTCGAGGCCATCATCCTCGGCGACGGCGGCCAGCGCCATGTCGAGATCGTCGATCTGCTGATCAAGGCCGGCGCTAATGTGAACCTCGCGGACAATGACGGCGTGACGCCCCTCAAGCATGCGCGCGGGCGCGGCTATAGCAAGATCGTCGCGCTTCTTGAAAAGGCAGGGGCGAAATAACGCCTTCAAGATCGGCGCGGCAGCCCAGGCCGCGCCCATAAAAAAATCGGAAACACTCACAGCAAAGGGCCTGAGACGATGCAACGCAGCTACTATTCCTCCCTCGGCGGCCATCCGCCGCAGAGCGACCTCCTAACCGGCCGCGCCGTCTTCACCGAAGCCTATGCAGTGCTGCCCAAGGGCACGATGCAGGACATCGTCACAAGCTTCCTGCCCTTTTGGGACAATACGCGGCTCTGGGTCATCGCGCGCCCGCTTTCCGGCTTCGCCGAGACCTTCTCGCAATATGTCATGGAAGTGGCGCCGGGTGGCGGCAGCGACAATCCGGAACAGGATCCCGATGCCGAAGGCGTGCTCTTCGTTGTCGATGGCACGGTGGAGTTGACGATCCCGACCGGCACGCACACGCTGGAGCCGGGCGGCTACGCCTTCCTGCCGCCGAGACTGAAATGGTCGCTGCGCAACCGCTCCGGCGCCCATGCCCGCTTCCACTGGATCCGCAAGTCCTATGAGGCCGTCGAGGGACTGCCGCATCCCGAGCCGCTGATCCTCAACGAAAAGGACATCAAGCCGTCGGAAATGCCCGGAACAAATGGCGGCTGGGCGACGACCCGCTTCGTCGATCCGAACGACCTGCGCCACGACATGCATGTGACCATCGTCACGCTGATGCCCGGCGCCGTCATTCCCTTCGCCGAAACCCATGTCATGGAGCACGGTCTCTACGTGCTGCAGGGCAAGGCGGTTTACCGCCTCAACCAGGACTGGGTGGAGGTGGAAGCCGGCGACTTCATGTGGCTGCGCGCCTTCTGCCCGCAGGCCTGCTATGCCGGCGGCCCCGGCCCGTTCCGCTACCTGCTCTACAAGGACGTCAACCGCCATGCGGCGCTGAAGCCGTTCGGCGGCCGTCGCTGATACCGGCAATTACCTTGAAGCCCGCGCCGTCACCGGCGCGGGCTTTTTCGTTCAGCCGGCCGATGGCATAGCCACGGCGTAGTGGCGCGGATCGAAGCGCAGATAGAGCAGCGCCGTCACCAACACGCAGCCGAAATGCAGCAGCCAGCCGGCGGCGAAACCGCCCGTCCAGTCATGCAGCAGGGCAACCGCATAGGGGCCGAGTGCTGCGATGAGGAACCCGCCGCCCTGCATGAGGGCGGCCAGCGCGCCGGCCTGTTCGGGTCGCGGCAGATGATCGAGCGCGGTGACGATGGCCAGCGAAAAGCTACCGCCAAGGCCGGCGCCGCAAAGCCCCGCCCAGACCGCGGGTGCGGCCCCCGGCATGCTGGCCAGTCCGAAGAAGCCGATGAGCTGGAAGGCGATGGTCAGCCACAGCCAGCGGCGGCGGTCGATATTGCCACGCGCCAATGTCGGCAGACTGAGAGCCGCGACCGCCTGGCAGGCGGCCATGACCGCGACGAGGCCGCTGCTGTCGGCGCTTGTCCAGCCCTGCGCCTGATAGTAAGGCGCGAGCCAGGCGATCATCGAGGAGTAACCGGCATTGACGAGGCCGAAGGCGGCCATCAGCACCCAGGTGCGCGGCCGTGCCAAAAGCCTGCGCGTCAACGTTCCATCCGGGCGGCTCGCCTGCACGTCCGAGAGGATGCGCCAGGCGGCGGCAAGAGCGATGGCGACCGGTACGGCGAGCCAGGCAAGGGCCGCCCGCCAGGAATAACCGGCATGGGTGAGAACTGGCATCAGCCGCGCGCCGAAGGCGCCGCCTGCCATGATCATCGCGGAATAGAGGCCGGTGACAACGGGTACGCTTGCCGGGAAGCGCGCCTTGATGATGCCGGGAAAGGCCGCCTGGATGAAGGCGACGCCGATGCCGCAGAGCCCGGCCGTCGCAATCAGCGCGACACCGCTCCCGGCATAGAAGCGCAGCGCCGAGCCGGCTAGGAGAATGGCGAGCGCCACGAGCAAGCCCCGCCGCGTGCCGATGCGCACCTGCAATCCGGGCGCCACGAAGGCGCCGGCACCCATCAGAAACATCGGCAGCAGCGTCAGAAGCGACACGCCCTCCAATTCGAGGCCCGTATCCGCCACGATCTCGTTGAGAATGGGTGCGGGCGCGGCGATGAAGGGACGGAGGTTGAGAGCGACGAGGACGACCAGCCCGAGCATTGCCCAATCACGAGCGGGGCGCGGTTGCGTGGTATCTGCCATGGTTCGACTTTCTGCGGATGCCGGGCGGCTCGCGGGATCGCGCCACCCTCCCGCTATCGCTACCATCCGCTTGAATCATGCGCAAATTACATGTTTAGATACCCATCATTCCGATTTTCGATGGAGGCATCGTGCTCGATCCGCGCCTGCTCCGGGCCTTCGTGGCGGTCGCCGATGCAGGCAGCTTCACCGCCGCCGCCGACCGCCTGCATATGACCCAGTCGACGATGAGCCAGCAGATCGCCCGTCTCGAGGAGGCGATCGGCCGCGACCTCGTCGATCGCGCCGCCCGCCCCGTACGCCTGACGGTGACGGGCGAGCGCCTGCTCGGCCATGCCCGGCGCATCCTCACGCTACAAAGCGAGGCGCTGACGCTGGTGGCCGAGACCTCAGGCACGACCTCGGTGCGCATCGGCATGCCCGACGACATCGCGACCCCTGAAATGGCCCGCGTCTTCGCCGCCTTCACCAAGCGCCACAGGCAAGCCCGGCTCGACGTCACCACCGGCCTGCGCTCCGACCTGACGCGGCGCTACCGGGCCGGCGAACTCGACATCGTGGTCTTGAAGGAGGACACGCCGACCGCCGACGCCTGGGCGAGCTTTGCCGAGCCGATCGCCTGGTACACGGCCGTGGACGCGGCGAGCGACCTTCCCGATCCCGTTCCGCTCGTCACCTTCCCGCCTGGCGGGCTCTATCGTGACGCGATGTTCGAGCGGCTGGAGCGCGAGCGGCGACGCTGGTACGTCGCCTTCACGTCCGCCAGCCTGCGCAACGTGCTGATGGCCATCGAAGCCGGGCTCGGGCTCTCCATGCTGCCGATCGACGCCGCCAAGGGATGGCGCATCAAGCCGCTGGCCGATTTCGCGCCGGAACCGCCCGTCGTCGCCTCGCTCTATTCCTGGGAACGGGGCGGCATCGTTGGCGAGCTTGCAACCGAGGTGCTCGATATCCTGCGGCGACATTTCGCCTACGATCAGGCCTTGTAGAGATCCTCATAGGTCTGGCGCAGCACGTTCTTCTGAACCTTGCCCATCGTGTTGCGCGGCAGGTCGTCGACGAAAAGCACGCGCTTGGGCTGCTTGTAGCGCGCCAGCCGGTCCTTCAGGCCGTCCAGCACCGCCTTCTCGTCCAGCGCCGCGTCCTTCTCACGCACCACCACCGCCGTCACGCCTTCACCGAAATCCGGATGCGGCACGCCGATGACGGCGCTCTCGATCACGCCTGGCATGGCGTCGATCTCGGTCTCGACTTCCTTCGGATAGATGTTGTAGCCGCCCGAAATGACGAGGTCCTTGCCGCGTCCAACGATATGCACATAGCCGCGCGCGTCGATCTTGCCGAGATCGCCCGTGATGAAGAAGCCGTCGGCGCGGAATTCCGCCGCCGTCTTTTCCGGCATGCGCCAATAGCCCTTGAAGACATTCGGCCCCTTCACCTCGATCATGCCCGTCTCGCCATCCGGCACGGGCGCGCCGCTCTCAGGTTCGGTGACGCGCAGCGAAACGCCCGGCAACGGGAAGCCCACCGTGCCGGCGATACGATCGCCGTCATAGGGGTTTGAGGTGTTCATGTTCGTCTCGGTCATGCCGTAGCGCTCGAGCAGGGCATGGTCGGTCTTTTCGGAAAAGGCGCGGTGCGTTTCAGCCAGAAGCGGCGCGGAGCCGGAAACGAAGAGCCGCATCTTGGCGGTCGCCTCATGGGTCAGGCCGGGATGCTGCACGAGCCGGACATAAAAGGTCGGCACGCCCATCAACACGGTCGCCGTATCCATCAGACCGAGGACTTCGTCCGCATCGAATTTTGGCAATAGATACATCGACGCGCCAGAGAGCAGCGTGACGTTCGAAGCGACGAAAAGGCCGTGCGTGTGAAAGATCGGCAGCGCGTGGATCAGCCGGTCGGCGCTGGTGAAGCGCCAATGATCGCGCAGCGTCTGCGCATTCGAAAGCAGGTTGTCGTGCGTCAGCATCGCGCCCTTGGAGCGGCCGGTCGTGCCCGATGTATAGAGGATCGCCGCCAGATCGTCCGGCCCGCGCTCGACATCGGCGAAATCGGGGCTCTCATCCGTGGCGCGCTCGGTGAGACTGCCATGGCCTGCGGCATCGAGCGTCTCGACGCGACTGCCATGGGCCCTGGCGATCGCCTCGACACCTTCGCGCGCTTTCGGCCCGACGACCACGAGCGCGGGCTCGGCGTCACCGATGAAATAATCGAGTTCCGCCAGCGTATAGGCGGTGTTGAGCGGCAGATAGACCGCGCCCGCCCTGATGCAGGCAAGATAGAGCATCAGGGCTTCGGGGCTCTTTTCCACCTGTACGGCGACACGGTCACCCGGCCGGACGCCGAGCGTCCGAAGTGTTGTCGCCAGCCGGCCAGAGAGAGCAATCATGTCGCCATAGGTCCATCGCCGGCCATCGGCCGTCTCGATGAAAACGGCGTCCGGTTTGGCGACCGCCCGGATCGCGTCGAAAAGATGATTGCCCATGGATGTGTCCTCTCCCTGCTGCCTGCACCTTGTCACATCGTGCGCGGGGCACGCCAGTGGGAACCTTGGCCACGGAGGCACCGTCCCCAAGCTCCCGCCGGCGCCGTTTGGAACAAAACCGGTGGATCTGCGTTTTGAAGCGGGCTTTCCTCGCATCTTCTGGGCTTTATGACCTCTCCTCGCTCTACCTACCGCCTGCAGTTCCGCAATGGCATGGACTTCGCACGGGCACAGCAACTGGTTCCCTACCTCAAGCAATTGGGAATCAGCCATCTCTACGCTTCGCCTCTGATGACCGCCGTCAGCGGCTCGACGCATGGCTATGACGTCACGAACCCGAACGAGATCGACCCCGCTCTTGGTGGCCTTGACGGGCTGCGCCGGCTGGCGGATACGCTGCACACCCACGATATGGGCCTCCTTCTCGACATCGTGCCCAACCACATGGCGGCAAGTCTTGAAAATCCATGGTGGCGCAGTGTCGTAGCTTGGGGTGCCGAAAGCGTCTTCGCCCGCCATTTCGATATCGACTGGTCGCAAAAACTCACGCTGCCCTTTCTCGGCAAGGGGTTTGCGGAGGAACTGGCGGACGAGACGATCCGCCTCACCATCGACCCGCAGCACGATACGATCGCGCTTGCCTATCATGACACCTTCTATCCCCTGCATCCCAGCACTTCCCAGGCGCTTTTGCAGGAGGCTGGCATCATAGCCACCCCTTCTTCTCCGGCTATGGACCCGCAAGGTAACGCTGCTTTTTCAACGGCGCTGTCTGATTCTGCTGCTCGCAGCACCCTGGAAAACCATCTCAACACCCTCTCCGCACAGCCGGACCGGATCACGGCCATCCATGCGGCGCAACCCTGGAAACTGATGGACTGGAAGACGGCGAGCCGGCATCTCAGCTATCGGCGCTTCTTCGAGATCGCCGGGCTGGCAGGCCTGCGCGTCGAAGACCCCGCCGTCTTTGACGACAGTCATAGGCTGACGCTCGACCTTGTCCGCGCCGGTATCGTCGATGGCCTGCGCATCGATCATGTCGATGGCCTTGCCGATCCCGCCGGCTATCTGGGGCGCCTGCGCGCCGCCGTGGGGCCTGATGTATACATCGTCGTGGAAAAGATTCTCGAGAAAAACGAGCCCTTCGCTGCGGACTGGCCGGTAGCGGGGGCGACGGGCTACGAATTCATCGCCTCACTTGCCGATGCGCTTGCCGACAACATGGAAGGCGGGCGGCTCGCGGCGGCTTTCCTTCCTCTAAAGGACAAGGAGCATCGCGGTAGCTATACCGAAGAGGCCAAGGCCAGCAAGCAGCAGATGCTCACCGACAATTTCGAGGGCGAGATGCACCGCCTCGCCGCACTGGCGAAGGGCGTTGCCGACCTTTCCCAAGCCGACTTTTCGCGCAGCGTGCTGACCGAAGCGATCCGCGCCATCATAATCGCACTGCCCGTTTATCGCACCTATATCACGCCCGCAGGGGTCACGGAGCGTGACCGCCAGCTTCTCGCAGCCGCGCGGCAGGCCGCACAGGGAACCACCCAGCCCGAAGCACACGAGGCGATCGACCTCATCTGGGAAATCCTCGTCGACGATTGCGTCGCCGGCGCCTATGAAGCCTGCGCCGAATTCCGAAGCCGCTTCCAGCAGCTGAGTGGCCCGATTATGGCCAAGGCGTTGGAAGACACGCTTTTCTATCGCGAAAACGCGTTCATTGCGGCCAATGAGGTCGGCGGCAATCCCGGCGAACCGGCTAGCGGGCCGGCCGCTTTCCACGCCGCAATGCGGGTACGGCTGGAGACCATGCCACGCGGCCTCTCGGCGACATCGACCCACGACACGAAACGCGGCGAGGACGCGCGAGCACGCCTTTATACGCTGAGCGAAGCGCCCAACCTCTGGATCGCTGGGGTAGGGCGCTGGAAAACCCTCAACGGCCGTTTCCGCCAGCCGCATGACGGGCGGTCCGTTCCGGAGCCGGATGTCGAGTGGCTGATCTATCAGGCGCTTGGAGGCGTCTGGCCGATATCCGGCCGTGCGCATCTCGGCAAACGCATGACCGCCTATGTAGAGAAGGCGCTGCGCGAGGCCAAGATCGACACGAATTGGAACCAGCCCGATGTCCACTATGAGCAGAAGGTCATGCGCTTCGTCGAGGAAATCCTGCGACACGAGGCCTTCCTCTCCGATTTCGAGAAAACGCTGTCGCCGTTCATCGATGCCGGGCTTCTGAATTCGTTGTCGCAGACGCTGATCAAGCTGACGGCACCGGGTATTCCCGACATCTACCAGGGCAGCGAGCGTAGCGACTTTTCCCTCGTTGATCCGGACAACCGGCCGCTGCTGGATGTTGCCTCGCTGACGGTTCCCAAGCAATCGCACGCCCTTCGCGAAGTCTTCGCCGACTACAAGCAATGGCTCACCGCAACCGTGCTTGCCACGCGCAACGCCGCACCCCAGCTGTTCGATGGCCCTTATCGCCCGCTGGAGCTTTCCGATGGTGGCCGGCAAGCCATCGCCTTTCTGCGCGGCACGCCGGAGGCCTTCGCGATCACGATCGTGCCCCGGCTTGCCTTTGGCAGGACAGCGCATGGGCGCATGTGCCTGCGCGATGAGGCGATGCAGGATATTTCGATAACCATCCCGGTCGAATACGAAGGACGTAGCGTGCGGTCCGCACTTGATGGCCGCACGATTAAACTCGGCGGCGCACTCCCGCTTACGGACGCCCTCTCGGGCGCGCCCGTCGCACTGCTGCTCGGCGTTTAGCGGATATCCCGGGCCAGATCCTGCAAACGCCGGAAGGCATCGTAACGCTGCGCGTGCAAGGCCTCGGTTTCCTCGCCCGCCGGGTGGTAGGTACGATCGACAGCCGAAAGAGCAGCCATGGCTTTCCGCACATCCGGGAAGGCGCCGCCCGCGACACTGCCGAGGATGGCCGCGCCGAGGAGCACCGGCTCTTCTGCCCGCGTGGAAAGCAGGGGCTTGCCTGTGGCATCCGCCAGAAGCTGGCGCACGAGATCGAGCTGGCCGGCGCCGCCGCTGATGATGATCTTGTCGACCGGCGCCCCCGCCGCAGCCTGCGCCTCGATGATCTGGCGCAGACCGTAACCGATGCCGCAGAGGCCGGCGATGTAGAGCGCGACGAGATTGTCGAGATCGCTCTCCATGCCGAGGCCGACAATGGCGGCGCGGGCATGGGGATCGGCAAACGGCGCGCGGTTGCCGAGAAATTCCGGCACGACATGCAGGCCGTCTGCAAGCCTTGCGGCTTTGGAAAGCGTGTCTGCCTTCTCTGACGCCAGCTCCGCCAGCAGAACCGGCAGGGAAAGGCCGCGCTTCTGAGCAAGCGCCTTCGCCTCGACCGCCGCCGGATGGAGAGAAAGGAGCTGCTCGATCGCGGCCCCCGCCGCCGACTGGCCCCCCTCGTTCAGCCACATGCCCGGAACCATGGCGGAGAAATACGGCCCCCATACGCCAGGTACGAAGACCGGCTCGTGCGTCGAGGTCATGGTGCAGGAGGATGTGCCGAAGACGTAACCGAGATTGTTTTCCGGCGGGCCATCGACACCCACTGTGCCGATACCGCCCGCATGGGCATCGATCATACCGGCGCCGACCGGGATGCCCGCGACGAGGCCGAGTTCGGCGGCCGCCGTCTCGGTCAGGCCATGGCCAAGCGGCGTGCCGGGCTCGACGACGCGCTGGCCGATACGCGCAAAATCTTCATCCGCGAGAACACCGAGACCGATGCCGTGGAAATAGCCGGGATCCCAGCGTTTCTCATGCGCCAGATAGGTCCATTTGCAGGTGACGGTACAAGTGGAGCGGGCAAGATCGCCGGTCGCGCGCCAGGTCAGGAAATCGGCGAGATCGAAGAACTGCCAGGCGGCATCGAAAACCGCGGGACGGTTTTCCTTCAGCCATAGCAGTTTCGGCGTCTCCATTTCCGGCGAGATGATGCCGCCGACATAGCGCAGCACATCATAGCCCCCGGCGTTGATGCGCTCGACCTGATCCACCGCACGGTGATCCATCCAGACGATGATGTCTCGTTCCGGGTTCTCGGAGGGGCCGACGGGCAGCGGCTTGCCCGCTTCCCCGAGCACGACCAGCGAGCAGGTGGCATCGAAGCCGATACCTGCAACGTTTTTCGGTGCGACACCCGCCTTTTCAACCGCCTCGCGCACCGAGGCGCAGACGGCAGCCCAGATTTCCGTGCTCGACTGCTCGACCATCGCGCCCGGTTCGCGAAACAGCGAAATGTCGCGTTTTGCCGAGGCGAGCATGCGGCCGGAGAGATCGAAGAGTCCGGCTCTGGCGCTGCCCGTGCCGACATCGACGCCGATAAGGTAGCGTTCGCCGCCCGGGGGCTGCGCGGAGGAAGGAGTGTTCATGGGTCTACCGCCTGCAATCAGGAATTCTTGGAGCAAGCGGCGTCATGCCGCTTGCCGCTCGCTTAGAGATCGACGCTGTTGGGCAGGATGACCAGGTCGCGGATCGTGACATTGCGCGGCCGCGTGAGCATGAAGAGCACGGCATCGGCCACTTCCTTCGGCTGCATCAGGCTGCCGTTCGCCAGCGCCTCGTCCATCTTCTCCTTGGGCCAGTCGTCGAGCAGCGCTGTGACGACCGGACCCGGCAGGACCGCGCCGACGCGCACGCCATGCTGGGCCACCTGCCGGCGCGTGGAATGCACGAAAGCCTGCACGGCAAATTTGGACGCCGTATAGATCGGTTCCCAGATGACGGGCACGACACCGGCGATCGATGAGGTGAACAGGATGTCGCCAGTCTTCTTTTCGATCATGTAGGGTAGAACCGCGTGAACCGAGCGGAAGGCCGCGTTGATGTTGAGGTTCAGCATGCGGTCCCAGGCGTCCGGATCGCCCTCCGCCACCGGCCCGCCGATATAGGCGCCGGCATTGGCGTGGAAGACATCCAGTCCGCCTGCGATGTCGAGGATGCGCGGCAGCATGCCGGAGACGTCTGATGGCGTCAGCAGGTCGACGACGAGCGGCAGCGCATTCGGCCCGAGCTCCTTGCAGAGTTGCTCCAGCTTGTCCTTGGCGCGGTCGACGAGCACCACTTTCGCCCCCTCGGCCAGGAGGGTCCTGGCGCATTCGAGGCCGATGCCGGAGGCGGCACCAGTGATGGCGGCGATCTTGCCCTTCATGAGGTCAGCCATGATCTAAAACTCCATTCCAGTATTCGTTAGGCGCGGCCGTGGCTGACGCGGGAGCGACGGGCGAGCGAGTCGACGATGACGGCGATGGCGAGAACGCCACCGGTGATCATGTAGCGCAGCGAGGACGACAGATTGAGCAGCGTCAGTCCGTTCGAGATCGCCTGGATGACGATGATGCCGAGCAGGGCCGAATAGGCGCTGCCGCGTCCGCCGAAGAGGCTGGTGCCGCCGATGACGGCTGCGGCGATGGCATTGAGGTTGACGTCACCCGTGCCGGCCTGCTGGCTGGAAGAGGCAAGACGCGAGGCCGAGAGGATGCCGCCGAGGGCCGCGAGTGTCGAGCAGAGCATGAAGGCGCTCATATAGATACGGCGCACATTGATGCCCGAGCGGCGCGCGGCTTCCTTGTTGCCGCCGACGGCGAACATCGAGCGGCCCCATTTCGTGCGCGTCAGCGCGTAGTTGAGGATGATGGCGAGCCCGACGAAAAGGGCGAACATCCACGGAATGCCACGGCCGAGATTGAGATAGAAGACAGCGGCTTCCAGCGCAACCGTCAGCACGGCGGCCTTGAGGATCAGCGCGCGCATCGGCTGCGCCGAGAGATTGGCGGCGAGGCGCTGGGTGCGGGTGCGCAGACCGCGCCCGATCATCACGAGGCCGGGCACCAGCGCCAGCGTATAAGATAGCCAGTCGGGCATGATCAGGATCTGGCCGAAGCGCACCAATGCGGAGGCGTAAGGCAGATTGATCGAGCCGGTCGGGCCGAGAATGTAGAGCTGCAGGCCAAGCAGCGCGAGCAGGCCGGCCAGCGTGGCGACGAAGCTCGGCATGCCCAGGCGATTGTAAAGCGTCGCATAGAGCAGGCCGACGCCCGCACCGACGACGAGGGCGGCCAGGATGGCACCGGCGATCGGCCAGCCCTGGTTGACCCAGAGCACGCCGACCATGGCCGAGGCGAGGCCGCTCATCGAACCGACCGACAGGTCGATTTCGCCAAGCACCAGCACGCAGACGATGCCGAGCGAGATGACGCCGACCGTGGCACAGTCGAACAGCAGGTTCACGAGGTTGTTCGGCGCCAGGAAGATCGGGTTCAGCGCGGAAAAGACGAAGGAGATAACGACGAGCCCGACGGCAACGGGCAGCATGCCGAGGTCGCCCGAGCGCACGCGGTCGATGAAACCCTTGGCCATGGCCGCGAGGCTGTCGTCGTGGCGTACGCGCTCGTCGCTGCGGTCCAGCATGGGCTGGGATGAATTCTGGCTCATGCTGCTCCCCCGTGATGGTCCTGGGCTTCGCCGGCCTTGCGGTCGGCACGGCGCGAGACGGAATTGTCCGTGGCGCCGGTAATCGCGGAAATGAGGTCCTGGTTGGAGGATTCGGGCGTAAAGATGCCGTTGTTCTTGCCGAGACGCAGCACGACGATGCGGTCCGCTACGGCGCGCACGTCCTCCATGTTGTGGCTGATGATGATGACACCGAGACCGCGGTCGCGCACACGCTCGATGAGGTTCAGCACCTCCGCCGTCTGCGCCACGCCGAGCGCCGCCGTCGGCTCGTCCAGCATGATTAGCTTGGGGTTGAGCAGCAGCGAGCGGGCGATGGCAACCGTCTGGCGCTGGCCGCCGGAGAGCGAGGCGATGGGTTCGCGGACGGAGGGTATGCGCGCGGCAAGCTCGCGCAGCAGCGTCCAGGCGCGCACTTCCATCGCCACTTCATCGAGCGCCCAAGGCGACATTTCGTGGCCGAGGAAGAGATTGGCGACGACGTCGAGGTTTTCGCAGAGCGCGAGGTCCTGGAAGACGGTGGCGATACCCATGTCCAGCGCCTTGGCGGGAGTGTCGAGCGACACCTGCTGGCCGCAGAATTCGATCGTGCCGGACGAGGGCTGGTGCACGCCGGCGAGCACCTTGACCAGCGTCGACTTGCCGGCGCCGTTATCGCCAACCAGCGCGACGACTTCGCCGGCCTTCACGTCGAGTTCGATATCCGTCAGCGCGGAGACGGCGCCGAAATTCTTGGATACGCCGCTGAGACGTATTACCGATTGCCCCTTGGCGGGAAGACTGTGCGTGGCTGTCATGGCCCCTAGAACCTTCAGAAAGACCTTCGACTGATGGATATCCGGCCGCGGGAGGCCACGGCCGGATACGCTGGGCTGAATTAGTTGATGATGCCGAGTTTGCGGCAACCTTCAACATATTCGCCCGTGCAGACTTCTTCCGGCTTGTTGATGCCCTTGTCGAAGATTTCGGCCTTGATGTTCTCCGCCGTCACGACCGCCGGAACGAACAGCTGCGAAGGCGTTTCGTAGAGCTTGTGGGTGGCCTCCGGGGTCTCGCCCTTGAGCAGCTTGACGGCGACGCCGGCGGCAGCGGCAGCCACGATTTCCGACGGCTTGGAGATCGTGTTGTACTGGTCGCCCGAGATGATCAACTGGAGGGCGGCGATCGTCGCGTCGTTGCCGGTTACCGGCGGCATTTCCTTGACGCCGGCGGCCTTGAGAGCCGCGATCGCACCACCGCCCGTGCCGTCATTGGCCGCCACGATGCCCTTGATCTCGTCGCCGAAACGGGTGATCTGGCCGGCAGCCCATTCCTGCGCCTTCGGCGGCGCCCATTCCGGCGTGTCGAATTCGGCAAGCGTCTTGTAGGGCGAAGCCGAGAGCGCCTCGTGGATACCATCGCGGATCAGGCCGGCGGCCGCATCGGTCGGCGAACCGTTGATCTCGAGCACGCCGGCACCATCGGGAACGCCCTTGGCCTTCAGATGCTCAACCAGCGACTGAGCGATGGCCTTGCCGATGCCCTGATTGTCGAAAGAGACGTAGTAGTCGGCCGGCTTGTCGGGGATCGGGCGATCATAGGCGATGACCTTGACGTCTTGCGACTGGGCGATTTCGACCAGCGCGGCGGCGGCGGCGGAATCGACCGGGTCGAGCACGATGACCTTCGCGCCCTGCGCGATCACCGAGTTGAACTGCTGCTGTTGGAGCGCGACATCGGCATTGGCGTTCTGGTAGATCACCGTGCAGGTGGCGCAAAGCTTTTCCATTTCGGCTTTGAAGCCGGGATAGTCGTGCTGCTCGTAGCGGGTCGAGGCCTGGTCGGGCATCAGGAAGGCGACGGTCGCGTTTTCCTGGGCAAGGGCGGCGCTGCCGAGCGACAGGGCAAGGCCGGTCGAGGCGAGCAGGATGTTAAGCGTCTTCATAGGGTTCCTCCACAGTTGATGTTCAGTTCGTTCGCCGGCGACCTCAAGCCGCCAAGGGCGACAAAGCCCGACCGCCACCACACGCCGAAAGCGCGCAGATCATCGTTCGCTGCAGCGATGCCGCAACGTCCGGTTCGTCGATGCTCCGTCTGACTCCTCCCTTGGGTCAGCCTTGCTGTTCAGGCAACTTCATCGATGGAGCATGCTTGCTCAATCGATGAAGCAAGAATTGTCACCAAACGGGATTGGTGTCAAGGTGGCTTTCGAAATGGAGATGACATGTGAATCGCACATCGCCCGCAAAAAGGACGACCATCTATGATCTGGCAGAGCTGGCAGGCACATCCGCCAGCGCCGTGAGCGCCGTTCTCAACGGAAACTGGAAGAAGCGGCGCATCAGCGCTAGGCTTGCGGAAAAGATCACGAAGCTGGCCGAAGAACAGGGCTATGCGGTCAATATGCAGGCGAGCGTGCTGCGCCGCGAGCGGTCGAAGATCATCGGCATGATCGTGCCAAAATACGACAACCGCTATTTCGGCTCCATCGTCGAACAATTCGAAAATCTGGCCCGCGAGCGCGGCCTTTTCCCGATCATCACCTGCACGCGGCGCGATCCGGCGCTGGAGGTGGAGGCGGCGCGCGCCATGCTGTCCTACCAGGTCGACTGCCTGATCGCGACCGGCGCCACCGATCCCGACCGCATCGTCGATCTTTGCGCCAGCGCCGGCGTGCGCACGATCAACCTTGATCTGCCCGGCTCGCGTGCCCCGTCCGTTATTTCAGACAATTATGGTGGCGCGCTGGAGCTGACGCGGCGGGTGCTGGCCAATTGCGAGCGGGAATATGGCGAAAAGGCCCCTCTCCTCTTCGTCGGCGGCCGCGGCACGGATCACAACACGATGGAGCGCGTGCGCGGTTTCCGCGACGCCCATGCGGAGGCCGGCGTGCCCGTCGACGAAGCGCTGGTACAGACCTGCGGCTATGCGCCCGAAAAGGCCGAGACCGTCATGAAACAGCTTGCCGAGCGCACGAGTTCGCTGCCGCGCGGCATGTTCGTCAACTCGACGATTTCGCTGGAAGGCGTGATGCGCTGGATCCGCCGTTCCGGCCACTATGCCGAGCGTATGCCGCATCTCGGCTGCTTCGACTGGGACCCCTTCGTCGCCATGCTCGGCGACCATATCGAGATGGTGCGGCAGGACGTGCCGAAAATGCTGGAAGCCGTCTTCGGCATCATCGATTCCGGTGCGACGGACATCACGGTCGTGCAGATACCGCCCATCGTGGAAAAGATCGGCTAGAGATCGATGACCAGCCGATAGCCGACGCCAGGCTCCGTGCGCACGATGGCCGGCTGCGTCGGGTCCCGCTCGATCTTCTGGCGAAGCTGGCCGATGAAGACGCGCAGGTAATGCAGGTCCTCGCCATGCGCTGGCCCCCAGACCGAGGTGAGCAGCGTCTTGTGCGTGACGACGCGGCCCGCGTGGCGCGCCAGCAATGTCAGCAGATCGTATTCCTTCGGCGTCAGCCGCACCGCCTCCTCGCCGCGCGTTACCAGACGCCTGACCGTATCGATCACCAGGCCGTCGGTGGTGATGACCGCAGGCCCCGCTGCGGCTCGCTCGCGATGGCGCAGCGCCGTGCGGATGCGGGCGGTGAGTTCGCCGATGCCGAAGGGCTTTTCGATATAGTCGTCCGCACCAAGATCGAGGGCGGCGATCTTCTCGCTCTCGCGTTCGCGGGCAGAGAGGATGATGACGGGGATCGTCGTCCAGCCGCGCAGGCTGGTAAGGACGTCCTTGCCGTCCATGTCGGGCAGGCCGAGATCGAGGATGACGAGATCGGGTGCTGCCGTCGCCACGGCCTTCAGCGCCTCGCTGCCGGTCGCCGCCTCCACCACGTCGTAACCCGCCGCCTTGAGGGCGGGTTTGAGGAACCGTTGGATCTGCGGCTCGTCATCCACGACGAGGATGCGTTCGCTCATCCCTTCGCCTTTTCAGCCTTTGCCGCCTCGCCCGCCGGGAAGCGGATGACGATGCGCGTGCCGCGTTTCTTCACAGCCGGGCTTTCCGCCTGGATCTTGCCACCCATCGCCTCGACGAAGCCGCGGGCGATGGAAAGGCCAAGCCCCGTACCCGGCGAACGCCCGTCCGGCTTGCCGCGCCGGTAGAATTTTTCGAAGACACGGTCGATCTCAGCCGGCGGAATGCCCTTGCCGAGGTCGGTAACAGAGATCAGTACATCCTGCCCGTCGCGCCGCGCATAGACATTGACCGGCTCCTCGCCGCCGAATTTCACGGCATTGTCGAGCAGGTTGAACAGCACCTGGCCGAGCAGCACGCTGTCGCCCTCGACCAATGGCAGGTCTGGCGCGATGCCCGTCTCGATCACCGTGCCCGGGAAATATTTGCGCGCCCGCTCGACGGCGGAATGAATGACGTCGGAGACGTCGATCCAGTCGCTTTTCGGCTTCAGCGTGCCGGCCTCGATGCGCGTCATGTCGAGCAGGTTGGAAACGAAGCGGCTCATGCGGCCGCCCTCCTCCTCGATCGATTCCAACAGGTCGTCGCGGCTTTCCGGCTCCATCTTGTCGCCGAGCTGGCGAAGGCTGGTGACGGCGCCCATGATGGTGGCGAGCGGCGTGCGCAGGTCGTGCGAAATCGAGGATAGAAGGGCTTCGCGATATCGCTCGCCCTCCAGCCGCGCCGCCTGCTGCAGGCTTTCCTCCGAAAGGCGCGCGCGGTCGAGCGCAATCGCGGTCTGGTCGAGGATGGCCGACAGCGCGCGTTCGGCATTGGGGCCAAGCTGCTCTTCGCTCTGCTGGATGCCGCAGACACCGACGAGGCCGTGCGGCCCCATCAGGGGACGGAACTCGAAACGGCTGTTCGGCAGCGTGCCGGTGCCGGCACCCGCCACCTCCTGCTTGTCGCGCGTCCAGCGCGCCGCGGTGAAATCGGTGACGTCAAGTTCGGTATCCGGCGGCCAGACGGCGGCGACCCGGAGGTCGCTCTTGTCGGGCAGGAGCAGCACGATATTGCGCTTGAGGCTCGCCTGGAGATGGGAGACCGCCAGCCAGATCGCGTCGTCCGACTTGCCCGCCGTCGAGAGCTTGCGCGAGAACTCGTAGAGCGACTGCAAGGCGGTGGCGCGCACGCGGGCAACCTCCGCCTGCTCCTTGATGCGCGACGCAAAGCCCCCGGCAATGATCGCCACCGACAGGAAGACGATCAGTGCGAAGACTTCGTGCGGCGCGGTGATCGTGAAGGTGTGCAGCGGATCGATGAAGAGAAAATTATAGGCAAGCGCCGAAAGCACCGCAGCGATAAAGGCCGAGACATAGCCGCCAAGCACCGCGGCACCGAGAACGGCAAGCAGGAACAGCAGCGAGATATTGGGCAATTCGGCAAAGACATAGACGAGCTTGCCGACAGCCGCCGTGGCCGCGCTGAGCGCCACGGCAATCAGCACCGACTGCTTGTAGGACGCAATGCCCGGCAAAGCGAAGCGGGCGGGTGCCGGCGGCTTTTCCGTCTTGTCGGGTGTCACGAAATACACGCCGAGGCCGGCGGCCTTGCGCGACAGGGCATCCGGCAGCGACGGCAGCAGGAATTTCCGCCAGCCACGATTACGCCGCGCGCCGATGACGATCTGCGTCGCATGCTCGCGGCGGGCGAGCTTCAGGATTTCCTCAACGAAGTCGTTGCCGACGACCCGGCGCGTTTCGGCGCCGAGCTGTTCGGCGAGCCGGAAGAGCGCTTCCATGCGCTGCAGGCGCTCGGTCGTCTCGACCTCCCGGTCCGCGCGCTCGATGGAAACGACGATCCAGGGCGCATTGAGGCCTGACGCAAGGCGGCTTGCGACGCGCACGACCTTTTCCGAGAGATCATCCGGACCGACGCAGACCAGCAACCGCTCGCCGCTCGCCCAAGGGCCTTCAATAGCGTTCTGCTTGAGGTAATCGACCACCTGCTCGTCGACACGGTCGGCGGTGCGGCGCAGGGCCAGTTCTCGCAGTGCGGTCAGGTTGCCGAGGCGGAAGAAACGGTCCACGGCGCGGCTGGCGCTTTCGGGCAGATAGACCTTGCCCTCCTTCAGTCGCTCGATCAGTTCGGTCGGCGGCAGGTCGACAAGCAGAACCTCGTCGGCCTTTTTCAGCACGACATCCGGCACCCGCTCGCGGACCGTCACGCCGGTTATCTGCGCCACGACATCGGACAGGCTTTCGAGATGCTGGATATTGAGCGCGGTCCAGACATCGATGCCGGCGGCGATCAGCTCCTCGATATCCTGATAACGCTTGGGATGGCGGCTTCCCTCGGGATTGGAATGGGCAAGCTCATCGACCAGCACGATCTTCGGACGCCGGGCGAGCGCGCCGTCAAGGTCGAACTCCTCGAGCACCTTGCCGCGATGCTCGATGCGGGCGCGCGGCAGCACTTCGAGCCCGTCGACCAAGGCAGCGGTCTCGCCGCGCCCATGGGTTTCGACAAGACCGACGACAACATCCACGCCCTCGGCCTTCAGCCGGCCGGCGCGCGTCAGCATCGCATAGGTCTTGCCGACACCGGGAGCAGCCCCCAGGAAAACAGTCAGCTTGCCCCGGCGGTCTTTCTCCGCCAGGGCAAGCAATGCATCGGGATCGGGCCTCAGACTGTCGTCTCGCTCGTTTTCCGTCATTCTCACTCTCAAGGTCCGCGCGCATCGAGCGCGAGGTTCAGCTGTAGCACGTTCACCCGCGGTTCGCCGATGACTCCGAAAAGACGGCTTTCTATACGACTTTCGACAAGGTTCGCTATCTCCGTTTCCGAAAGTCCCCGCGCCTTTGCGACACGCGTGACCTGCGCGCGGGCGAAAGCCGGGGAAATATGCGGATCAAGGCCCGAGCCGGAGGTTGTCACCGCATCGGCCGGCACCGGGGTGGCAAGGCCCGACGCCTTGAGCCTTTCGACATCGGTCGCGATGCGATCCCTCAGTTTCGCCGAGGTCGTGCCGAGGTTCGAGCCGGAGGAAGCCGCAGCATTATAGGCATCCGGTCCGGTCGCGGAGGGGCGCGGCCAGAAATACCGGTCCGTAGTGAAGGCCTGGCCGACCAGGTCGGAGCCGACGACGGCGCCGTTCCGTTCGATCAGCGAGCCGTTGGCCGCGGCGGGCATCACGGCCTGCGCGACGCCGGTCACGGCGAGCGGATAGAGGAGCCCGAGCAGCGCGGTCAGAGCGAGGATAAGGGTGATGGCGGGGCGAAGATGGTTCAACATGGTTACACCAGATGTAGGGCGCTGACGGCAAGGTCGATAGCCTTGATGCCCGCAAAGGGTAGGATGAGGCCGCCGAGGCCATAGACGAGGAGGTTGCGGCGCAGCAGGGCTGCGGCACCTGCCGGGCGATAGGCCACGCCGCGCAGCGCCAGCGGAATGAGCGCCACGATGATCAGCGCATTGAAGATGACGGCCGAGAGGATGGCCGATTGCGGCGAGGCGAGGTTCATGATGTTGAGCGCGGCCAGCGCCGGATAGGTCGCGACGAACAGCGCCGGGATGATCGCGAAATATTTCGCGACGTCGTTGGCGATCGAGAAGGTGGTGAGCGAGCCGCGCGTCATGAGGAGCTGCTTGCCGATCTCGACGATCTCGATAAGCTTCGTCGGGCTGGAATCGAGGTCCACCATATTGGCCGCCTCGCGCGCCGCCTGCGTACCGGTCTGCATGGCGACGCCGACATCGGCCTGGGCAAGCGCCGGCGCATCATTGGTGCCGTCGCCGCACATCGCGATCAGCCGGCCGCCCTGCTGCTCGCGCCGGATATAGGCGAGCTTGTCCTCCGGAGTGGCCTGGGCGAGGAAATCGTCGACGCCGGCTTCCGAGGCGATGGCCGCGGCGGTGACGGGATTGTCGCCCGTCACCATGACGGTGCGGATGCCCATGGCGCGCAGCGCCGCGAAGCGATCCTTGATGCCGGGCTTCACCACATCCTTGAGATGGATGACGCCGAGCAGGCGCGTGCCATCGGCAACGGCGAGCGGCGTGCCGCCGCTGCGGGCGACCATCTCGACGGCTTGCCGGAATTCGTCCGGCGCATCACCTTCGGCCACGCCGGCAAAGCGTAGCACTGCGTCGACAGCCCCCTTGCGCAGCTTCCGGCCGGCGATATCGACGCCGGAAAGGCGGGTTTCTGCGGTGAACGTGATGATAGCGTCGAAGCGGGCTTCCGGCTGGACGACACCGAATTCGCCTGTCGCAAGCGCGACCACGGAACGGCCTTCCGGCGTCTCGTCGGAGAGGCTGGCGATCAGGGCTGCCTCGGCGAGTTCCTTCTGCGCCACACCGGGGGCGGCCAGAAAATCGCTTGCCATGCGGTTGCCGAAGGTGATCGTGCCGGTCTTGTCGAGGAGAAGCGTATCGACGTCGCCGGCAGCCTCCACTGCGCGGCCAGAGGTGGCGATGACGTTGAAGCGCACGAGGCGATCCATGCCGGCAATGCCGATGGCCGAGAGCAGGCCGCCGATGGTGGTCGGGATGAGTGTGACGAGCAACGCCGCCAGCACCGTCACCGTCAGCACCGTGCCGGAATAGCCGGCCAGGCCCCAGATGGCGACGCAGACGAAGAGGAAGATCAGCGTGAGACCGGATAGCAGGATCGACAGCGCGATCTCGTTCGGCGTCTTCTGGCGTTGCGCGCCTTCGATGAGCGCGATCATGCGGTCGACGAAAGACGAGCCGGGCGCGACTGTGATCTTCACCTTGATCTCGTCGGACAGTACCTGCGTGCCGCCGGTCACTGCCGAGCGGTCGCCTCCGGATTCGCGGATGACGGGGGCGGATTCGCCGGTGATGGCGCTTTCGTTGACCGAGGCGACCCCCTCTATCACCTCGCCGTCGCCCGGAATGAGTTCGCCGGCCGCGACGAGCACGATATCGCCGACGACGAGGTTTGGCGCGGCGACGGTTTCTGTCTCGCCCGAAGCGGTGAGCCGGCGGGCGACGAGTTCCGATTTGGTGCGCTTCAGGCTATCGGCCTGCGCGCGGCCGCGCCCCTCGGCGACGGCCTCCGCGAAGGTCGCGAAAAGCACGGTGAACCACAGCCAGGCGGCGATCTGGCCGGAGAAGCCCGCCTCGGCGCTGCCCGTGAAGAGGTCGCGCAGGAAGAGCACCGTGACGACGACGGCGACAGCTTCGGTGACGAAGATCACGGGGTTGCGCACGAGCTGGCGCGGATCGAGCTTGACGAAGGCGTCGCGCGCTGCGGGCAGCAGGATCGCCGGATCGAGCAGGCTTACGGCGTGATGGTCCTTTGACATGGAAATATCCTTAGAAGGTCTGGCCGGCGAGCATGGCGAAGTGCTCGACGATGGGACCGAGGGCGAGGGCCGGGAAGAATTGCAGGCCGCCGAGGATGAGGATGATGCCGATGAGCAGGCCGACGAAGAGCGGGCCGTCCGTCGGGAAGGTGCCGGAGGATGGCGGGGCCTTGACCTTGGCGGAAAGGGATCCCGCGATCGCCATGACCGGCACGACATAGGCGAAGCGACCGAGCAACATAGCGATGCCGAGCGTCGTGTTGTACCAGACGGTATTGCCCGTCAGCCCGCCGAAGGCCGAGCCGTTGTTGGCGGCCGCCGAGGTATAGGCATAGAGGATTTCCGACAGGCCGTGCGGACCGGACGTACCGATGCTGGCGACGGCGAAGGGAAACAGGGCCGAGACCGCGGTGAAGCCGAGAATGGCGAGCGGCAGCACGAGCACGGCGAGCATGGCATATTTCATCTCGCGGCCCTCAATCTTCTTGCCGAGGAATTCCGGCGTGCGGCCGACCATCAGGCCGGAGACGAAGACGGAGAGCAGGGCGAAGACCAGCATGCCGTAGAGGCCGGAACCGACGCCGCCCGGCAGCACTTCGCCGAGCTGCATCAGGAACATCGGCACGAGGCCGCCAAGCCCGGTGAAGGAACCGTGCATGCCATTGACGCCACCATCCGAAAGACCGGTCGTGACGGCGGCATAGAGCGCGGTCATCGCCTGGCCGAAGCGGACTTCCTTGCCCTCCATGTTGCCCAGCGCCGGATCGACGCCAAGCGCGGTCAGGATCGGATTGCCGGCGGCTTCAGCCCAGTAGATCACGGCGACGCCAGCGATCAGCAGGACAGCCATGGCGCTGATGATCGCCCAGCCCTGCCGGCGGTTACCGACGAGTTCACCGAACGTGTAAACAAGCGCGGCCGAGATCGACAGCATGGCGAAGATATTGAGATAATTGGCGAAAGCCGTCGGGTTTTCGAAGGGGTGCGCGGCATTGACGTTGAAGAAGCCGCCGCCATTGGTGCCGAGCTGCTTGATCGCCTCCTGGCTGGCGACCGGGCCGAGCGAGATCGTCTGGTTCACGCCTTCCAGCGTCGTTGCCGTGACGGAAGCATCCAGCGTCTGCGGCAGGCCCATGGCGACAAAGGCGAGTGCCACGACCACGGCCATCGGCAGCAGCACATAGAGCGTCGCCCTTGTCATATCGACCCAAAAGTTGCCGAGCGTCGATATCCTGGATCGGGCCAGCGCCCGCGTCAGCGCGATAGCCAGTGCCATGCCGGTCGCGGCGGAGAGAAAGTTCTGCACCGTCAGGCCAGCCATCTGGCTGAAATGGCTGAGGGTCGTTTCCCCGCCGTAGTTCTGCCAGTTGGTGTTGGTGACGAACGAAACCGCCGTATTGAAGGCGAGGTCCGGTGCCATGCCGGCAAAACCCTGCGGGTTGAGCGGCAGGTAGGCTTGCAGGCGCAGGATCGCGTAGAGCGCGACGAAGCCGGCGATGGAAAAGGCAAGCATCGAGAGCGTATAGGCCAGCCAGCCCTGCTCCTTGCCCGGCGAGATGCCGGAAATGCGGTATAGGTCTGCCTCGAGGCGCCCCAGCACCGGCGACAGCGCGGTGCGCTCGCCGGCGAAGACTCGGGCCATATAGAGGCCGAGCGGCTTGATGGTGACGAGCACCACGAGGAAGAAGAGGGCTATCTGCAGCCACCCGATCATGGTCATGAAGTTCTCCTGGAAATCAGAAGCGTTCGGGTCGCAGCAGCGTGACCACGAGATAGACGCCAAGTGCGACGGCGACGAGAAGGCCGAAAAGCGGTTCGAGCATCATCGCCTCCCTCACAGCCGGTCGAGCGCGCGGGCATAGGCGGCGAAGACGAGGAAGGTGCCGCAGCCGAGCGCGAGAAATATGAAATCGGACATGTCCGTTCTCCTGTTTATGCGGAGAACAGACTAGGCGCGGCGCGGGTCAGGTTTCGATTGGGAAGGCGGGCTGGCGGCATAAGGAAAAGATAAAGACGCCTGCTCCGCATTTTTTCGCGGAACGATGGAATAATCGCGGGATGACCGGTGTCTTGACATCGGCGGCACGGAAAAAGTCGCCGTAACGATGGGAGACGACCATGAAGCTGCTGATCCTTTTGCCACTCGCCGTTGCCGCTTTCGCTGGCAGCGCTTTTGCCGCCGAACCTTTCAAGACGGTCAAGACCGACAAGGGCGAGGTTCTCGCCGGGGACAAGGGCATGACGCTCTATACGTTCAAGAAGGACGAGAAGGGCGAATCCTACTGCTACGACAAATGCGCCGCCAACTGGCCGCCGGCCATCGCCGCTTCCGATGCGAAGGCGGAAGGCGCATACTCGCTCGTCACCCGCAAGGATGGCGCCAAACAATGGGCCAAGGATGGCATGCCGCTCTACTACTGGATCAAGGATAAGAAGCAAGGCGACGCGACCGGCGACGGCATGAACGGCGTCTGGAATGTCGCCAAGCCCTGACCAGCCGCAGAAGCCCGAGGATAGCAGGCGGGAAGGCATCGCCTTCCCGCCGCTGTCCTTCGACGCCCAGATCCTGGCGCTCCTGCCGCAGCTCCGGCGCTATTCGCGCAGCCTGACGCGCTCGGATGCCGAGAGCGAAGACCTGTTGCAGGACTGCGTCGAGAAGGCGCTCGTCAACCGCGCGCAATGGCGTGGCGCCAATATTCGCGCTTGGGCCTATCGCATCATGACCAACCTTCATCTCAACGCACGCCGCGCCATTGCCCGCCGTCCCTCCGTCGGCATCGAAGCGGCGGAGGGTATCGCGTCGAACACGCCTCCGGCCGATCCGCTGGAGCGCAACCGGCTGGTGCGGGCGCTGGAAGACCTGCCCAATGATGCGCGGGCGGTGTTGATGCTGGTGACGGTGGAAGGGCATTCCTATCAGGAGGTCGCCGATATCATGGATATCCCGCTCGGCACCGTCATGTCGCGCCTGTCGCGCGCGCGCCAGATGCTGCGGCAGAAGTTGCAGGAGGAAAACGTGATCCAGTTGCGGAGCCCGAGATGAGCGAGATGCATCCCGTTGCCGAAGCCGACCTGCACGCCTATGCCGACGGCCTGCTCGATGAGGCCGGGCGCAAACGCGTGGAAGCCCATCTCGCCGAATACCCGGAAGCGGCGCGCATGGTCGCCGACTGGCAGGCGCAGAACGACGGGCTGCGCAATGCCTTTGCCAGCTATGCCACCACGCGGCCGTCCGATCTCCAGCTCGTCGCGGGTGCGAAAACCGCCAGCCCGCCGCGCCGCCTTGCCATGACGGCCGCCGCCGTGCTGGTCTTCGCGCTCGGCGGCCTCGCCGGCCATTTCGGGCCATCGCTTTTCGGAAAGCCCATGGCGCGGACGGCGATAGAGGCGCTGCCGCAGGAAGCGCGCAACGCCTATCTGATCTATGCAAGCGAAGTGCGCCACCCCGTCGAGGTCTTCGCCGATCAGGAAGCGCATCTGGCGACGTGGCTCGGAAAACGTCTCGCCATCGACGACATGAAGGTGCCGAACCTCCAGGCGCTCGGTTTCAAGCTCGTCGGCGGCCGCCTGCTGCCCGTCGCGGACAAGCCGGGCGCGATGTTCATGTACGAAAACGAGACCGGCCAGCGCATCACCGTGCTGGTGGGGCGCAACGAGGACAACCGGGAAACCAGCTTCCGCTTCGCCTCGGCGGACAATGTCGAAACCTTCTACTGGATCGACGGCGCGCTCGGTTATGCCGTGACCGGCGACATTCCCCGCAACCTGCTTCAGCAGATCGCCGAGGAATGTTACCGGCAATTCCCGACCTGAGAGGGGCGCTCCCCCTTCGGGAGCGCCGATCGCTTACGGCCGGAACGTATAGGTCGCAATCGACTCCGGCTTCATCTCGATGGAGAAGCCCGGCAGAGACGGCGGCATATAGGCGGCATTCTCGATGCGGCAGGGATCGAGGAAATGCTCGTGCAGGTGGTCGACATATTCGATCACGCGACCGTCCTTGGTGCCCGACACGGCGATATAGTCGATCATCGAGAGATGCTGGACATATTCGCAGAGCCCGACGCCGCCGGCATGGGGCCAGACCGGCAGGCCGTATTTCGCGGCCATCAGCAGCACGGCCAGCACCTCGTTGAGACCGCCCATGCGACAGGAATCGATCTGCACGATGTCGATCGCGCCACCGGCGATCATCTGCTTGAAGACGATGCGGTTCTGGCACATTTCGCCGGTCGCCACCTTTACGGGATGGATCGCGTTACGGATCGCCTTGTGGCCGGCAATATCGTCCGGGCTCGTCGGCTCCTCGATGAAGAACGGCTTGTAGGGCTGCAATTCCTTCACCCAGTCGATCGCCTGGCCGACCTCCCAGATCTGGTTGGCGTCGATCATCATGGTGCGGTCGTCGCCGATCACCTCGCGGGCGATGCGCAGGCGCCGTTTGTCGTCTTCGAGGTCACGGCCGACCTTCATCTTGATATGGGTAAAACCCTGATCGACCGCCTCCTGGCAGAGACGGCGCAGCTTCTCGTCGTCATAGCCGAGCCAGCCGGCCGAGGTCGTGTAGCAGGCGTAACCTTCCTTCTCGAGCGTCGCGATGCGCGCCGCTTTTCCCGCTTCGGCCTTCTTCAGGATGGCCAGCGCCTCCTCCGGCGTCAGCGCGTCGGTGAGGTAACGGAAGTCGATGATATCGAGGATTTCCTCCGCGCTCATCTCGGCGACGAGGCGCCAGACCGGCTTGCCGGCCTGCTTGGCGAGCAGGTCCCAGACCGCATTGACCACCGCGCCGGTCGCGAGATGCATGGCGCCCTTATCCGGGCCGATCCAGCGCAGCTGGCTGTCACTCGTCACATGGCGCCAGAAGCGGCCGGGATTTTCGCGCACCCAGTCCAGATCGAGGCCGACGACGAGATGTTTCATCGCATCGATCGCCGCGCAGCAGATCTCGTTGCCACGACCGATGGTGAAGGTGAGGCCGTGGCCCTCCAGCCCCGCCTCATCCGTGCCGAGCACGACATAGGCGGCCGAATAATCCGGATCGGGGTTCATGGCATCCGAGCCGTCGAGGCTCTGCGAGGTGGGAAAGCGCAGGTCGATGGAGCGGAGGCTGGTGATCTTGGTCATGGAAGCGGCCCTTGGAAATGGTCGGATTGGCCGTCGACGCAAGGACGACGGCCGTTGATCGGTCAGATGGTCCAGCCGCCGTCGATGGCGTAGGCCTGGCCCGTCGTATAGGTGGCGCCGGCGAGATAGACGGCGAGGTCGGCGATTTCTTCCGGCGTGCCGATCCGGCCGATCGGCTGGCGGGCGATGAAGGCGGCGCGTGCGGTCTCGAAATCGCCCTGCGCGCGCAGGCGGTCCTGCAGCGAGGGGCTTTCGACCGTGCCGGGGCAGATCGCGTTGCAGCGGATGCCCTGGGCGACATAGTCGGCGGCGACGGACTTTGTGAGGCCGACGACGGCCGCCTTGGTGATCGTGTAGGCGGCGCGGTTCGGCACGCCCTTCATGCTGGAAGCGACGGAGGCCATGTTGATGATGGCGCCGTCCTTCTTCTCCAGCATCGCGGGCAGCACGGCGCGGATCATGCGCACCATCGCGCGCACATTGAGATCGAAGGCGAAGTCGAGATCCTTGTCCGCCATCTCGAGGATCGAGCCGGCATGCACGAAGCCCGCGCAGTTGAACAGCACGTCAAACGGTCCGGTCGCGGAGACCACGCGGTTGACGGCGTCCGCATCGAGCACGTCGAGCACGTAGGTTTCGATATTGGCCTCGGTCGCGAGGCTCTTCAGCGCTTCGGCATTGATGTCAGTCGCAATGACCTTGGCGCCGGCGCGGGCGAAGGCCAGCGCGCTCGCCCGGCCGATCCCCTGGCCGGCGGCGGTGAGGAGGACACGCTTGTTTTCGAGGGAAAGGCTCATGGTTGCTCCTTGCGTAGGGCGTCAGGCGCTCGGACGGCGCTCGACGACATAGATATGGTCGGCGGCGAGGACGACCTCGCCCTTCTGGTTGATGACCTCGGTGCGCTCGATGACGCGACCGGAGCCAGCGCGTTTCGGATCGTCCTCCTTGGCCGATATCGTCACGCGGGTGTGAATCGTATCGCCAATGAAGACGGGTCTGACAAAACGCATCCTGTCATAGCCGTAGGAAAAGGCGACCGGATTGATGACGCTCGCCGTCAGGCCGACGCCGATGGAAAAGACCATGGTGCCGTGCGCGATGCGCTGGCCGAACGGCTGCGTCTTCATGAACTCGGCATCCATGTGGTGCGGGAAGAAATCACCGGTATGGCCGGCATGCACGACGAAATCCGTCTCGGTGATCGTGCGCCCGCTCGTCCTGCGCCCCTCACCGATCTCGTAGTCCTCGAAATATTTGACCTGTTCCATCTGCTGTTCCTGTTCAGGGTCGCACGGCAAGCGGTGTGACGGGGGCAGCACTGGAGACATAGGCGGCCTCGACGAGCGCCATGGTCATCCAGGCATCCTCGACCGAGGAGACAAGTTCGGCGTCTTCGCCGGCAACGAAACGCTGGAGATTGGCCATGCGGCCGACAAAGGCATCCGGGAACCACGTGCCCTGAAGCGGCACCGCCACCCAGCCTTCGCCGCCCTTCGGGTAGATTTCGAGAATATCCGGCTCGCCACGCGGATAGTCGAGATTGACGCCGAGCTGAAGATAGGCCGCACCCTCGGTGCCCGAAACGCGGAACTCGCAGGCCTGATGACGGCGGCCGAATTTGTGGTCGTGGTTGATCGACAGCGCACAGCGAACGCGGTCGCCGTAGTCGAGAATCGCGGTGGTGCGCGTCTGCGCCATCTTGTGGTTCGGATGGCCGATCGACTTGGCATGCACGCCCTGAGGATCGCCGAGTATCTGGCGGATGGCGTCGAGATAGTGGATGGAGTGCATGGCGATCTCGATGCGCGGCAGGCCTTCGAGGAAGGACCAGAGTTCCCACGGCGTATCGAGCGCCAGATAGACGTCAAAATCGACGACCTCGCCGAGCAGGCCCTTGGCGATCGCATCCTTCAATGCCAATAGCATCGGCGCGAAGCGCAGCTGGAAATTGACGGCCGCCTTGAGTTTCTTGTCACGGCAGATGCGCAGGATTTCCGTCGCTGCGGCAAGATCGGAGCCCATCGGTTTTTGGATCAACGCCGCCGCACCGTCCGGGAGAGCAGCTAGCACTTTCGCATGGGCCGCCGGCGGCGTGGCAAGATCGAAGATCGCGCCTTCGACCGACGCTGCTTCCTCGACGGTGCGATAGGCTGCGACGCCCCATTTTTCGGCCAATGCCTTGGCCTTGTCGTGATCGGGATCATAGACCCCGGCAATCGGGAAACCGCCCTTGCGATAGGCCGGATAATGCGCGTCGCCGACAATCGAACCGGCGCCGAAGGTGACGATCGGGCGGGGATTTGACGGGAGGGGCCAGGACTGGGCCAGTGATGTCGGGGCGAAATCAGGCATGGAAAAAGACCTCTTCCATGCCGGCCCACCACTCGCCTTCCTTGCGGGTCTCAAGCGGCGCCTGGCAGGGCATGCAGACGGCCCACCATTCCTGCGTCTTCGGGTCGGCGGCCATCTTCGCCATATCGGCGGCATAGTCGGTGCCGTGATATTCGAAGAAGGAGAACAGCAGGTTCTCCGGTTCCTTCAGGAAGATCGAATAGTTCCGGATATTGCACGCCGAAATCATCGACAGCACGTCCGGCCAGACCGCGGCATGCAGCCGCTTGTACTCTTCGATCTTTTCCGGCTTGACGCCGATGACCATGCCGATGCGCTGCATGTCTCAGGCTCCCTTGCGGATTTCGCGCTCGAACTCGCCAATCGAGCGGGCGCGGATGGCGTCCCAGTCCCAATCAATGCCGAGGCCCGGCACCGTCGGCGCGAGCGCCATGCCGTTCTCGATCTTCAGGCGCGAGGTGGTGATGTCGTCGAGCTGCGGGATGTATTCGACATATTTGCCGTTCTGCACCGCACAGGTCAGGCTGACATGCAGCTCCATCAGGAAATGCGGGCAGACCGGCATGTCGAAGGCCTCCGCCGCATGCGCCACCTTGAGCCAGGGCGTGATGCCGCCGATACGGCCAGCATCGACCTGCACGATGGAGCAGGCGCCCTTCTGCATATATTCGCGGAAATGACGGATCGAATAGAGGGATTCTCCGATAGCGATCGGCGTCGATGTGGACTGGTTGAGGCGCACATGGCCGTCGATGTCGTCGGCCGGCAGCGGCTCCTCGATCCAGCCGAGATCGAGATCGCGCAGGCGCTCCGCCCGGCGGATCGCCTCGTCGATGGTAAAACCCTGGTTGGCGTCGGTCATGATCTCATAGCCATCGCCGACCGCCTTGCGGACGGCCGAGAGGCGCGCAACATCCTCGGAACCATGCGGCTTGCCGATCTTCACCTTCGATCCGGTAAAGCCTTGTGCCTTGGCGGCCAGCGCATCCTCGACCAGCGCTTCGACCGGAATATGCAACCAGCCGCCCTCGGTCGTGTAGAGCGGGCAGCGGTCCTTGGCCCCGCCGGCGAGCTTCCAGAGCGGCAGGTTCTGCTTGCGGGCGCGCAGGTCCCAAAGTGCTGTATCGATGGCGGCCAGCGCAATCGAGGTGATGGCGCCGATCGTCGTGGCGTGGGTTGAGAATTCCAACTCGTGCCAGATCGCCTCGATCCGGTCGGCATCGCGGCCGATGATACGGGGCACGAGATGGTCGGCAAGCAGCCGCATCACGGATGAACCGCCCGTGCCGATCGTATAGCTGTAGCCCGTGCCGACAGCACCGTCGCTGTCGGTGATGATGACAAGCGGCGTTTCCTGCGAAACGAAACTCTGGATGGCATCGGTGCGCTCGACCTTCGGGCGAAGGTCGACCATTTTCAGTTCGACGCGTTCGATCTTCGCCATGTCAGCCCCTCAGCGTGCGGCCGCTTTCGCGGTCGAAGAGATGCGCCTGGGACAGGTCGAAGCAGAAGGGCAGCGCCTCGCCCGGTGAGAGCCGTCGCGGATTCAGCATGCGGCCCACCCATTCGGCACCAGCAAAATCGGAGAAGACAAGTGTTTCATTGCCGAGCGGTTCCGTCAGGATGACGCGCAGGTCCTGCTTGTGCACATCGGCGTCTTCGCCGGAATGAATGCCATGACCGGCGGGGTAGAGATCGTCCGGACGCAGGCCGAAGGTCACCTTCTGACCCGCCGTCACGCGGTCCCTGAAGCGGGCCGGCAGCGGCAGGCGGTCACCGTTGGCAAAAACCACCTGACCATCCGCAATCTCGGCATCCTTGAGGTTCATCGGCGGCGAACCAATGAAGCCGGCGACGAATTTCGACTTGGGCCGCTGGAAGACATCCTCCGGTGTGCCGACCTGCTCGATATAACCATCGCGCATGATGACGATGCGGTCGGCGAGCGTCATCGCCTCGACCTGGTCGTGCGTGACATAGATGACGGTCGATTGCACCTTGGCATGCAGCTTCTTGATCTCGACGCGCATCTGGGTTCGCAGTTTTGCATCGAGGTTCGACAGCGGCTCGTCGAACAGGAAGACATCCGGCTGGCGCACGATGGCGCGGCCCATGGCGACGCGCTGGCGCTGGCCGCCGGAAAGCTGCGAGGGACGGCGGTCGAGCAGATGCGTGAGGTCGAGCGTCTTGGCCGCCTCTTCCACCTGTGGCGCGATATCCTCCGGCTTCTGGCCCGCGATCTTCAGCGAGAAGCCCATGTTCTCGCGCACCGTCATATGCGGATAGAGCGCATAGGACTGGAACACCATGGCGAGGTTGCGGGCACGCGGCGGCAGATCGTTGACCACGCGGCCGCCGATCTTGATGTTGCCGTCGGAGACAGGCTCGAGGCCGGCGATCATGCGCAGCGTCGTCGACTTGCCGCAGCCGGAAGGGCCGACGAGCGCGATGAATTCGCGGTCCGCCACTTCGAGATCGATGCCGTGCACCACTTCGACCGCGCCGTAGCGCTTCACCAGTTTTTCAAGGGAAACGGTTGCCATGGATTATCCTTTGACTGCGCCGGAGGTGAGGCCGGAAACGAGATGCTTCTGCACGATGAAGGTCAGGACGAGGGCCGGAATGATCATGATTACCGCCAGCGCGCACATGCCGCGCCAGTCGATGGTGAATTCCGACGTGTAGTCGAGCAGGCCGACCGGCAGGGTCTTGGAGGTGACGGAACGGGTGAGCTGCGAGGCGAGCGCGAACTCGTTCCACGAGGTGAGGAAGGCGAAGATGCCAGCGGATGCGATGCCGGGGCCGGCGAGCGGAAACTCCACTTGCCAGAAGGCCTGCCAGCGCGTGCAGCCGTCGATCTGCGCGGCCTCGGCCAAATCCTTCGGCACCTGCCGGAAGAAGCCGTCGATCAGCCAGATGGTGAAGGGCACGTTGAGCGCCACATAGGCGGTGATCAGGCCGAAATGCGTGTCGATGATGCCGAGCTTCGAATAGACGAAGAACAGCGGCAGCGAGAGCGCAATGCCGGGCACCGTGCGCGTCAGCATCAGGCCGAGGAAGATCGACGACTTCGCCTTGAAGCGGAAGCGCGCAAAAGCATACCCGCCCGCCATGCCAATGGCCAGCGCGATCGCCGTCGAGGTGACCGAGATGATCAGCGAATTACGGAAATATTCGATGATCGGGATACCGCCCTGCCCGACGCCGGAAAACATCGCGACATAGGCATCGAAGGACAGGTCCTGCGGGATCCAGACCGGCGGCTTCGCCATGATCTCGACCGTCGGGCGGAAGGAGGCGAGCACGATCCACAGGCCCGGCAGGCAGATGACCGTCATCGCCAGGAAGAGTCCGATCTTGTGGGCGGCGGAAAGGAGGAGGCCGTTGAAACGGGCTTTAGCGTTCTCGTTCATCTGACCACTCCTCCTACCATTCGGCGGCGATCTGGGTCCGCGCGGCCGAAAGCTTGCGGAAGAAATAGACGGTGAAGAGTATGGAGAGCAGGATCGCGACATAGGCCATAGCATTGGCGAGACCCATGCGGGCATCGGCATAGGCTGTGCGCGAGACGAGCGTCCACAGCAGTTCCGTGCGCTTGGCCGGGCCGCCATCCGTCATGATCTTCACGATGTCATAGGCGCGGGCGACATCGAGCGATCGAATCGTCATCGCGATATAGGCGAAGGGCATGATGAAGGGCCAGGTGACGTAGCGGAACGTCTGCCAGGGCGTGCAGCCGTCGACGCGCGCTGCCTCGATCGGCTCCTTCGGCATGGCAAGCAGGCCGGCGAGGATGAGGATGGCGAAGACGGAGGTGGACGACCAGATTTCCGCGACGAGGATCGCAAAGAAGGCAAGCGACCCGTCGATCAGCCACGGGATCGCCTGATCCGTGAGGCCGAGCGATTGCAGCGCGTTGTTGACGAGGCCGATATTGTCATTGAACATGAACTTGAACTGGAAGCCGACGAGGATCGGCGAGAACATCATGGGGAACATCATGATGGTGCGCAGCAGCCGCTGACCGCGCGTTGCCTTCTCCACCAGCATGGCAAGGCCAAGGCCGAGCAGCATTTCGACATTCAGCGCCACGGTGAGCAGCAGCACGGTTCGGCCGAAGGCCGTCCAGAACTCGATGTCCGTCAGGATGCGCGCATAGTTGCGGAAGCCGATCAGCGTGAAGAGCGATGCCGGCTGCGTCAGTCGGAACGGTGTGAAGCTCGAATAGAGCGACAGGATGAGCGGAATGATGACGACGGCTGCAAGCACCAGAATGGCGGGCAGCAGAAGCAGAAACGGTGCCGGTGGCCTCCAGCCTTTCATATCGGCTTCTCCTGTCTTCACGAATGCAAGGAAAACCGCGCCTGCCGAAATCGGCGGCGTTCTCTCGTTTTCCGAAATGTCACTAGGGGTGGCAAGTGGCGCCGCAACGCGGCGCCACCGGATAGGCTCAGAGCGAGCCGGCGTCTTCGAGAATCTGCGTCGCTTTGGCAGCGGCGGCATCCAGCGCCTCCTTGGAGGTCTTGTCGCCGAGGATGGCGGCTTGAAGCTCAGGATAGACGGCGTTGGAGATTTCGATCCACGATGCCGTCTGCGGCACCGCGAAGGCGTGCTTTGCGGCTTCCTGGAAGGCGCTCAGGACTTCCTTGCGATAGGGATCGCTTTCAGCCTGCTTGATGTTGTATTCCCAAACGGCCGTGCGCGTCGGCAGCGGACCTGCGGCGGATTCCAGCTTCTGACTGTCCTCGTTGGTGAGGAACCAGACGAGCGAGGCCGCCGCCTCCTTGTTGGCGCAGCTTTCCGTGACCGAGAAGCCGTGATGACCCGACCAGCCGGTGCGCTTGCCGGAAGAGCCGGCCGGCTGCACCTTCACGCCGACATTGCCGGCGACCTTGGACGACTTCGGATCGTTGAAGAAGCTCGCCCAGCCAGGCCAGTCGAGATTGACCGCGATGGTGCCCGAGGCGAACCCCTGGCCGAGGTCGTCCCAGAGATAGTTGGTCGTGCCGGCCGGAACGGCCTTCGCCTTATAAAGGTTCACGAACCAGTCGAGCGCGCGCACACCGGCTTCCGAATTGAAGGCGGGCTTGCCGTCGGCATCGAGATATTCGCCGCCTTCGGCGACCAGCATCTCATAGAAGCGGCCGTTGATCGCCTCTTCCTTGCCGGCATATTGCGTGCCGTAGAAATCCGGCGGGCTGGAGAAGAAGATCGCCTGGTCGGTGACCTGCTGCCAGGTGTCCGGCGGCGCGAGATCGTAGCCGTACTTTTCCTTGAACGCCGCCTTCTTGGCATCGTCCTGATAGAGGCTCTTCTGGTAGTAGAGCGCCGATACGTCGAACTGCGCGCGCGGCAGCATGACCAGCTTGCCGCCGAGCGTCGAGGACGCGATGTTGGCTGGCACGAAGGCGTCGATCTCTTCCTTCGGCAGGAGCGCGTTCAGATCGGTGTAGATATCCGGGTACTGCGGGGCGAAGGACGAATGATTCGATCCGACGCACCAGGTGATGTTGCCGGTCGCGATGTCCGACTTGATCTCCTTGTCCAGCTCGAAATGGTTCTTCTTCGAGAGAACGTTCACCTTCGCGCCGGTCGCCTTTTCCCAATCGGCAATGCGCGCGTAGAGCGCCTCGTACTGCTGACCGCCGATGAGCTTCGCATCGATGGTGACGCCATCGAACTTGCCGGGCAGATCGGCTGCGAGCGCAGACCCCGCCCACGCGCAGATCACGGCACCGGCGGCAACGCCGGCTAGAAATCTCGTCATCTTCTCCTCCCAAGTGGCTTTTCGCCAGCCCTTACCAATAAGAGCTTCATTCATATACAAACCATTTATTCATCCGTCGTCAAGTGATAACTGAAAACTCCCAATTGTCATGTGTGACTTATGCGTATATGAAATTGCTTATTCACAGGGGATGGCGCGTGTCAGAAGACGAAAACGATCGCTACAGGGCGCCGGCGCTCGACAAGGGCCTGGATATCCTCGAACTTCTCGCCGCCGTGGATGGCGGGTTGACCCAGGCAGAGATTGCCAAGCGGCTCGACCGCAGCCCGAACGAATTCTACCGGATGCTCGATCGCCTGGTGAAACGTGGCTATGTCACGCGCATCGACGGCGACCGTTTTTCGCTCACGCTCAAGCTCTTCGGCCTCGCCCAGCTCCATGCCCCGGTGCGACGCCTCGTCTCCTTCGCGGTTCCCCTGATGCGCGAGCTTGCTGAGACCTCGCGGCAGGCCAACCAGCTCGTCGTGTTCGACCGCGGCAATCCCGTCGTCATCGCCCAGCAGGAAGCGCCCGGTTACTGGGGCATTTCCATCCGCGTCGGCTCACGCATCAGTCTATTCGAAACCGGCTCCGGCCACGCTTTGCTGGCCTTCCGGTCGCCGCAGGAGCGCATGCGCATGATCGCCGAAAATGTCGGCAGCGGCGGCGAGGATGGACGCGTGACGCCGGAATTCCTGGCGCGCCTCGACCTCATTCGCGCGCGCGGTTACGAGATGATGCCGAGCGCCCAGACGGCCGGCGTCATCAACCTCTCGGCCCCGGTTCTCGGCGCCGATGGCACTGCAATCGCCGCGCTTACCGTGCCCTATATCACGCTGATCAATGCGCCGGCGGCGCCGGATATCTCCACGACGATCCAACTGATCAGCGAAACCACCAGCAAGCTTTCCGAAATGACCGGCGCCGACTTCAAGCCGAGCGACGAGTAAATTCGTATTTGAATAGATCATTCTTATGAGGCATGCTCTCCTCGTTAAGAGGAGCCAGCATCATGTCGACCGTCGGAATCGAAAGCACCCATCCCAAAACCATGCCGGAGTCGCATGCGGCACTACCGGTGTGGAATTCGGAAAACTGGTTTTACGAGGATTTCGCGGTCGGCCATAAGATACGCTCGCTGCGCCGCACGATCTCCGAAGGCGAATCGATGCAGTTCAACGCGCTGGTACTCGACATGCACCCCTATGTCGGCGACCAGATCTTCGCCGAGACGGAGGGCATGTTCGGCCGCCGCCTCGTGGCGGGTGCCTTCGTGTTTTCGGCCGGGCTCGGACTTGTGGCGACCAACTGCGTCAACGCCTTTTCATATGGCTATGACCGCCTGCGCTTCATCAAGCCGGTCTTCATCGGCGACACGATTTACACGATCCGCACCAATCTCGACAAACAGCCGAAATATGACGAACTCGGCCTCATCCGCGCGAGCTATGAGGTCTTCAAGGGCGAAGGCGAACTGGTGCTCTATTGCGAGCACATCCAGACCGTCAAATACCGGGACGGCAAACCGCAGGCGTAGGAGCGCGCCCTACCGAAAGCTCTTCACGAAGAGATTGTTGAGATCGGCGACGGCTTTCGCGGCCGGCTCCTGACTCGTCAAGGCCTGGTTTATGCGTTGCGACGCTGCCTCCTGGAACGGCATGTATCCGTCATGGCGTGGTCGCAGCCAGGCGCCTTCCAACGTATTGCGGGTGTTTCGGTAGAAGCCGAGCGTGGCGGCGTTGGCCGCCTCGTCCTCCCACCCTGCGGCATGACCCGGCTGGCCGCCGGAGCGCCAATAGCGATCAGCCTGCACCGCCCCGCCGGCAATCCAGTACGCAAAATCGATGGCGGCCTCGCGGTTTTCCGAGAAGGCAGAGACGGCGATGCCCGTACCGCCAAGCGCCGAGCCTACAGGTCCGCCCGCGCCGGCGACCGGCATGTCGGCAAAGGCGACACGGTTTGCCCGGAAGTCCTGCAGGGAATAGCTGACATAGCCATAGATCAGTGGCGAGACGGTATAGGGCGAACCCGCCTCGCCCATACGGTCCAGCACGACGATCGGGTCCATGCCGATGCATGCGGGCTCGACGAGCGCGGCCAGCTCCCGGATCATCTCGATCGCCTGCACGCCGGTTTCAGCGTCGACGAACGGTCGGTCCCGCTCCACCGAACACGGCCGGCCGAGATTACCGCACAGCGAAAACAGACACATCAGCGAATGCGGCGGGCGTAGCGGCAACAGCACCTCCCCGGCTTTTGCCAGGTCGAGGACTTCCGCCCAGGTCGTCGGCGGCGCGGCGAGCCGGTCCGGCCGGAAGGCCAGAACCTGGGTTGCCGCATCGATTGGAAAAGCCCATTGGCGGCCCTGCCAATTGTAGCTTGGGAACGATTTGCCAACAGAGCCCTTGGCCAAAGCCGAAAAGCCGGCTTCGCGGCCTGCCACGTCGAGCGGCGCAAGGCAGTTCTCCGCCGTGATCTGGCCGACATGCGGATGGTCGATCACGATGAGATCGTAGCGGCGGGCAAGCTCCTCGACAGGAAAGCTCTCGAAATCCTGCAGCGAGCGCTTGTCCCATTCGACGCGAACGCCTGTCCTCTCCAGCCAATCCTCGGAGCATGCGACCATCGGATCGTAACCGCGCGGATGGCTCCAGGTCATGCCCTTCAGCGTGATGCCGCTCATGCGAATTCCTCCCGGATGCGCGCGGTATGCTCGCCGATGCGCGGCGCGGCACGGCCGCCGGACGGCCGCGCACCATCAACGCGGATCGGGCAGCGGGTCGTGCCGATGGTGACATCGTCCTCCCGCGTCACCGTCTGCAGCATGTCGAGGATCTGGAAGCCTTCGTTCGTCAAAAGCTCCGGCCATTCCAGCACCTTCGAGCACCAGATATCGGCAGGCTCGAGGATGGAGAGCCAATGGTCGACCGTCTCGGTGGCGATGCGCGCCGCAATGATCTGCTTGATCGTATCGCGCTCGGTAAACCAGGCCTTGGCATCATCGCGGTAGATAGCGAGCGCCTCGAGACCCAGCAGGTCCTGCAAGCGGCCGATCGGCGTCATGGCGATGGCGAGATAGCCGTCCTTGGCCGGATAGACGCCATAAGGCGCCGAAAGATAGGCGTGCGCGCTGCGGAAACCGGAGCGCTTCGGCCGGCGGCCGCCGTCGTTCAGATGCGTGGTCAGCACCTCGAACTGGAAATCGACGAGGCTTTCCAGCAGACTGGTCTGGATATGCGCACCCTTGCCCGAAATACCCCGGCGCACGAGCGCAGCGAGGATGCCCTGGCAGGTATTGGCGCCGGCCAGCATGTCGGCAACCGCGAGACCGAAGGGCACCGGGCCCTGCTGCTCGTCGCCGTTCAGCCACATCAGCCCGGAGCGGGCCTGCGCGAGAAGGTCTTGCCCCGGCCGCATGACCCAGGGCCCTTCCTCACCGTAACCGCTGATCGAGGCATAGACGATAGCCGGATTGATCGCCTTCACCGCCTCATAATCGAGGCCAAGCCGCTCGATGACGCCGGGCCGGAAATTCTGGATAACGACATCCGCAGCACCGATCAGCTTGCGCAGGAAAGCCAGATCCTCGGCATTCTTCAGGTCGATTCCCAGACTTTCCTTGCCGCGATTGATAGCGTGGAACAGCGTCGAGTCCCCGCCCACTTCGGTATCGCTGAGATAAAGCCGCCGCGAAAGATCGCCGCCGTCGGGCCGCTCGATCTTGATGACGCGGGCGCCAAGATCGAGCAGCCGCAGCGAGCAATAGGGCCCCGACAGGAACTGGCTCATATCGACGACGGTCAGGCCGGCCAACAGTCCGTTGTCGTCCATTTTCTCCCCCCGCGCCGAACCGAAAAGCGCTATATAATTCCTATGTGAATTTTTCCTTTATATATGAGGCAAAATTGAACCCTGTCAAGGCGCTCGCGCTGAACCGTAGACAGAACAACCTGATGTCTTGCTGACACGGCGTCGCTGAGACTGATCTTGAAACCGAAAAGCTCCTACACGACCTTCGCCAGGCACAAACCCGTAGAAGTTTTATGCCGGCGGTTCAGTCTTAAAGGCCGTCATCACTCAAGCGCGAGAGTGGACATAAGCGGACTGCGGTGCATCCTTTTCGCGATTACCGCGAGAGAATTGCAAGGAAAGGCGCAACAGCCTATCTAGTACATCGTCTTCCTGTAGTCGTCCTCCAAGCCTGCATCGATCACCCGCATCTCCTCCTCGCTTGGTGCACCAGTCGTTTCATCGAGGATCATCCTAATCAACGACGGCATTTGGCTGCGATCCTGGCGTTGACTTGGATCCCAAAGCTGCGAACGCTTGAGAGCCTTTGCACAATGCAGAAAGACCTGTTTGACCTGCACAACAATTGCGAGTACCGGGGCTCGATTGTTGACCGTCATCGTCTCCAGAAGTTTCGGGTCGGTAACCAATCTGGCAGCCCCGTTGACCCGAAGGGTGTCTTCAAAGCCAGGTATCATGAACAATAGCCCAACCGCCGGATTTGCTATGATGTTGGACAGGCTATCCAATCTGTTGTTTCCGGGACGATCGGGGATAACCAGCGTTTTGCTGTCCAAGATTTTCACGAAGCCGGGCGGATCGCCGCGCGGGCTCACATCGGCGCGACCATTCAGGTCCTGAGTACCCAAACAAAGAAACGGTGAACGCCGGATGAATTCCTGGGCATGCATGCCAAGAGTTGCCTGCATCTTCTGAACCGCAAGATCATGCGTCGCTGGATATAGTTCCCGCAGTGTCTGCTCGTCGTTGATCACAAATCTCTCTTCCATAGATTTCCCCTCCTGAGAACAAACCCCTCATTGATGTACGTACCTCATATTGTCAAGAGTCTCCCGCTGCATCGGCGTCAGATGGGCGCGCCAACTCGAAACTGCGGGCCAAACTCGGGCCACATCGCCAAACGTTTTTTGGATGGCGGCTCTTACGGCGCCCGGATATCACACAGGTTTCAATGCTTAGTATCGAGCGGACCTGCCGTGTAGCCAGCGTGCTGGAGCCGTCGTGAACGCGTCGCGCTCGAGAAACGCGCATGATATCCTCATGCGTCGAGAACCCTAGCCCCAGTCAGCCCTGACATGCATCGTCCCGTTTCGGGTTCGCTGGCGCTCCAACAGGGATGAAGGAAGGCACTTAAAACGACCAGAACGCCGCTTAGTTTTGGTGTCCAGACCGCGTTACGCGATACGCCATCCCCAATGATCTCGGAGCCGTTTCCTTGAAACCGAATTTCTCATAGAGCTTATTTGCGGGAACATCCGCGATGAGGCTTACATAAGACGAGATAGGTAATTCTCGCGCGACATATGCCATGATCGCCTCCATGATCGCTTTTCCAAGCCCTCGCCCTTGGTGATCAGGATGTACGGCGATATCGACAACCTGAAAAAAGCAGCCTCCATCGCCAATTAACCGACCCATTCCGACAGCTGCGTCGCGATACATCACAACGATTGAATAGAGCGTTCCTGCCAGCCCTAAGCGGGCCGCGTTTTCAGAGAACGCGCTGAGGCCGGCGGCGGCACGAAGGTGCAGATACTCTTCCACCGTCACAGGCCTGGAGATGGTGCAGTATTCAGAACTCTTCATTTAGAAAGGTCGCCTTCGGTTGAATGCCTAAATAGCAGGCTTCCCACTTCAAGCCAGGTGATTTGTCAATGGCGATCCAAAGCTGACAGCAGATCTCGGGCTTGTGTTCGCGCCGCGTCATTCCACAGAGCCCGCCCTTAATGCGATTTTGCTACTGTCCGCTCAAGGTCATCTTCGACGTTTCCGGTGCGCCTGCATTCAGAACGGCGACAAAATCCCTGAGCATCGGCACCCGGCGCGGGCGGAAACTCTCCTCCGTCATGCGGATATCGACGATGCGGTCGACGCGGAACTTACGGTAATCCTGCCTGAGGCAACACCAGGCAAGCAGCACCAACATCCGCTCCAGATAGACGATCGCCAACGGTAGCACTTGCCGGTCGGTCCGTTGTTGCCCCGCGTCCAAATAACCTATCACTACGGCGCGCTCCTGCCAGCACGCTTCGCGCAGAAGGCCGATATCGGCAACCGGCGGATCGCGGCGTTCGAAGCGATAAACATGTGAGGCGGCGTGCAGCGCCTGGCGTTGTAGTCGATCGGGCAGCGTTGCCGTTATCTTCGAAAGGACCGCACCTGCCGCCGTCGCAAGAGCCGGCTCCCCCATATGTTTCACCTCCGCGAGGCCGAGCACCAAAGCTTCAATCTCAAGACGTGTAAACATCTGCGGCGGCAAGGCGATGTCTTCCGTCAGCCGGTAACCGAAGCCGCGCTCGCCATCGATGACGGCACCGGCAGTACGCAGGCCGTCGATGTCCCGATAGACTGAGCGCAAGGACACGCCAGTCTCCTCGGAAAGGCGCGCGGCCGTGACCGGGGAGTGAAGGGTACGAAGCGCCTGGAGCAGGCGGAAGAGGCGATCACTGCGAGGCATGGCTTTGGAAAATAGAGGACGCCTACTGACGAAAAATGGCAGTTGGCCGACTGTACAAGATCCGCATTGCCAAACGCAACCGAGGATCCAGACCATGCTGACGCTCTTTCATTCGCCCCACTCGCGCTCGTCGCGTATCGTCACCCTGCTTCGCGAACTCGACGCCCTCGACAAGGTCGCGATCCAGATCGTCGATATCACCCGCGGCGATGGCAGCGGCCGCAAGGATCCGGAAAACCCACATCCTGAAGGTAAGGTGCCGCTGCTCATACACGACGACATCGTGATCTGGGAGAGCATCGCGATAATTCAGTACCTGACGGATCTCTTCCAGAACAAAAATATGGCGCCGAGCGCGGGCGATTCACAGCGCGGTCGGTATCTCAGCTGGCTCGCCTGGTATGCTGGCGTGGTCGAGCCCGTGCTGATAATGCAGGCAGCCGGAATCTCGCATCCTTTCGTTGATTTTACTTTCCGCAGCCCGGCGGAGATGGCCACACGCCTTGAGACCACACTCAAGGACAGCCCCTATCTGCTGGGAGAGCGATACACAGCTGTCGATCTGCTGCTGCATTCACCCTTCGCCTGGTATCCAGCAGCGACACCGAACAGTGACGTGGTCAAGACCTGGATACGGCGGTGCGGCGAGCGGCCATCGTTGAAATGGACCACCGACTACGATGACCGCATCGCGGCTGCGGCCTGATCGCGAGTACAGACCGCTCCAACCGGGCGGCCCCGCGCGAGAAGATCAGCTTGCGTGCGCAGGGTTGTGCGTCGTATCGAGGCTTATCGCCCGCCGCTGCGTGTTGTGGCGCCTGCCGAATAGGCAACGTCATAGCGCGAACTCAAGACGGATGGTGGGGTGGGCAAGCAGCGGAGGGAGAATAAGCCCCATAGGCTGAGCGCTGCTATACGCGCCGTCTCCTCCATCATCTTCATCGCGCAATAAGCCAGCGCTGCGATCCAGACAATCACGAGCCCATGCAGGCGTAAGCCGCGCGGTTGTCTCGGACCGTTTCACCGCACCGCTCTCGGGCTGCATCCGAACCGTTTTCTGAAGCATCGATTGAAATAGGAGATGTCGCTGAACCCGACTTCAAGCGCGATATCGCCGATGCGTTCAGGTTTCGCAGGGACGCTTCCGCGAAGGGCATTCAACGCCATATCATGCTGAGCAGGTCGGATCCTCGCGACGAAGGCTCATCGATCCGACGATCACGCTGATTGCGCCAAGAAACAAAGCGCTGGTGATGACGGTGCCCAGACCAAGCCCGCCATATTGCGCGGGCTGCGACAGAAGATCCCCGAAGGATGCGCCGAGTGGACGGGTCAAGATGTACACCAGCCAGAAGCCGAGGATTGCATCGAGGCCTAACAGGAAGTAGCCGAGTGCGAGCGAGGCGATGATCATGCCGAACAGGATGCCGGTTGAGAGATAGCCGAGACCGAACTGCTCGGCCACCAGATCGCCGGCGGCCGTGCCAAGCGCAAAGGTGAACAGGATCGCCAGCCAGTAATAGACTTCACGCCGGGTCGTGAAGATCGCATGGATCGAAAGCGTCCCCTCGGAAAGGAACCAGAGAAGGAATGTCGCTGCGAGTGCGGCGGTGAAGAAGATGGTCGTGACGATGAGCGGCACGCCGAAATTGTCCACCAGATTGTCGGTGATCAGCGTGCCGACGATGCTGATCAATACGACGGCCAGCCAGTAGCTCCAGGGTACATAACGTTTCTGCCCGAATTGCAGAGCGAGCGCCCAGATTAGGACCGCTGTCATGACCAGCGACGTCGCCGCCAGGCCGAAGCCGAGATTGACCGCGAGATAGTCTGCGGCGGTTTCCCCCATGGTGACTGCCATCAGCTTGATCAGCCAGAAATTCAGTGTCACCTCCGGCACACGATTTACGGCGGAGGAAGCGGACCTTGCCGGGCTCATTGCGTCACCGCCTTCCCGTCGATCAAAGCGGCCTGCAACGCCGCAAGCGTTCCCTTGACCGCTGCTGGATCCGCGGCCTTGGCGCGAAGTGCCGATAGCGCAACGTCGGCGGCCTCGTCTATCGTGCTCCAGCGGGCGGGGTCCATCGGCCTCAGTCCCGCCTCGGCGTCGTCCCAGGCGATCTCGAAATCCTTTATCCGGCTCTTTGCACCCGGCAGGTCGCCTGTGCCGGCGATCTTTTGCACGTCCGTGACGATGGAATTGAATGCCGAGAGATCGCCTAGACCGGAGGCGGTGACACCTGCGGCGGCGTTCGCCCGGCTCTGATAGACCTGAAAGCCAGTGAAAGCGGCGACTGGCACCGCGATCAAAACCGTGGCCAGGAGAAACTGTTTCATGAAGGTGCTCCGGTAGAAAGATGTTTTTCCTGGCCACGGTTTAAACACACCACCATCCACCCAGCTTTCAACCGGATTACAGATTTGTATAGTGGGCGAGAACCCGGCGTGAAGCAGTTCCCCGATCCTAGGAACAACCCTTCATGCTTGAGCCACCGAAAGCACCTATGCGTATCCTGCTGATCGAGGATGATCCTTCCGTTTCCGCCTACGTCGGGCGCGGCCTTTCCGAACAGGGCCATGTCTGTGATGTTTTAGCGGACGGCACGGACGGCCTGTTTCAGGCGACGCGCGAGACCTATGACGTGCTGGTGGTCGACCGGATGTTGCCGGGGCTGGACGGGCTGTCGCTCGTTCGGGCCTTGCGCGCCGCGGGCCGCAAGACCCCTGTTCTGTTCCTGACGGCGCTCGGCGGCATCGACGACCGGGTCGACGGGCTGGAAGCAGGCGCCGACGATTATCTGACCAAGCCCTTCGCCTTCGCCGAGTTGATGGCGCGCGTCAATGCACTCGCCCGCCGCCCGCCAGTGCAGGAGGTAAAAACCGTGCTGCGCGTCGCCGATCTGGAGCTTGACCTGATGCGTCGGACCGCCTTTCGCGCCGGGCAGCCGATCGACCTCCTGCCCCGGGAGTTCACGCTGCTCGAAGTGCTGATGCGCAACGAGGGACGAGTGGTGACGCGAACAATGCTGCTGGAGCGCGTCTGGGATTTCCACTTCGATCCCAAGACCTCTGTGGTCGAGACCCATGTCAGCCGCCTGCGAGCCAAGATCGACAAACCCTTCGAGACCGCTTTGCTGCACACTGTCAAAAATATGGGCTATTCGCTCCATGCGGCCCGCTGACCTGTGGCGGCACAGTTCGTTCCGGCTGGCGCTGGGCGTAACCTTGCTGGTGCTGACCACGCTGATCCTTGCCGGCGCCATTGGCTACGGCCTGATGCGGGAGCGACTGGCGGCGCGGCAAGATGCCCGCGTGACCGAGATTTTTAACGCGATTGCAGAGACGAGCCTCCTCGATGACCGGATCGACCTGATAGAAGCCGTCACCACCCGCATCAAAGCCAGTCCCGACCGGTCGACCGCCTATCTGCTGACGGACGGCAAGGGCGAGGTGCTAGCCGGCAATATCAAAAACGTGACCCTGCCGCCAGGCTGGTCCACCCTCCCCGCCGCAGGACTGGGCATTTCTACGGGTTATTTCTACCGGGTGTTTTCAGGCTCGGCTGGACGATACCGCCTTGCCGTGGGCCTCACGGATGCCGATCAGGAGGAATTGCAGACCATCGTTCTCGGCGCCTTCGGTTGGGCGGCCCTTGTTGCCGGGTTGGCGACCGTTGCGGCCGGCGCGATCCTCGCGGCGCGGGTTCAGAATCGGCTCTCCCGCGCCGAAGCCGCCGTCGCCCTGTTGGCGCATGGGGATTTGTCCGCGCGCCTGCCGGTCTCCGGGAAGGGCGATGATCTCGACCGCATCTCCTCGGCGATCAATGTTAGCCTCGTCCGGCTCGAAGGCTACGTCGAGGCGATGCGGCAAGTCAGTGCTGACATCGCCCACGATCTGCGCACCCCCCTCAACCGACTGCGGATCAAGATCGAGAACGCCGCTACGAGACGTGCGGACGGCCTGTCCATCGAAGATGATCTGGTGGAGGCGATTGCCGAGAGCGACAGGATCAACGAGACGTTCTCCGCCTTGCTCCGTATCGCCCAGATCGAGACCGGCGCCCGGCGTTCGCAATTCACAGCGGTGGATTTGGCCGCCCTGATGCGGACCATGGCGGAGATTTACGCCGATGTGGCTGCCGATGGGGGCCATACCCTTTACCTCGATGTCACCGGCTCGGCCTTCGTAGATGGCGACAGGGAGTTGCTGACGCAAACTTTAGCCAACCTCATCGAGAACTCGATCCGCCATTGCACACCGGGCACGCAAATCACCTGTGCCGTGCGCGGAACCGCCGAGCGGGTAATCGCTTCGGTGAGCGACACCGGACCGGGCATCCCAGCCGATGAGCGCGAAAAAGTGCTGCGCCGTCTCTATCGGCTCGAAAAGAGCCGCAGCACCGAAGGCACCGGACTGGGGCTTGCCCTGGTAAAGGCGGTGGCTGACCTTCACAACGTCGACCTCGTCCTAGCTGATGCAGGGCCTGGGCTACGGATCGATCTGACTTTTCAAAGAAGCGTCAGGGCGTGACGTCATCGACAGATATGAGCGTCGCGAAAATTTCTATGCACAGCAAGGATAGGGCCGCATCGATAAGGCCCCCATTACTTTCACGACGAACGGGTCGTTTTCCCTCTGTAAAAGCGCAGGCCCAACGACGCGCAGAGGGGCATCTGGCCGCGGAGGAGGTAATCGACGTTAGGCCATTATCGACTCTTGGAGTAAACCGTCGATGGACAGGAGATACGGCACCTCGCCATTCTAAGCACCGGCAGATCGACCAAAAGCGGAGCCTGGTATCTAGCCTCTCTTCAGTTGACAGCCATCCCAGCGCGCGAATTATGGCCAACGGGTCGAACGCAATCTCGTCCGTCAGCCTTGGCCTGGTAAAGCGCGCGGTCGGCACGATCCATTAGAGCTTCGAGGCGCTCACCCTCCTGCGCAATTGCAATTCCGAAGCTGGCCGTCGGGCGTGCTTCTCCCGAAACGATACCCGGTGCGACCTCTTTGAATGTCTTCCGCGCCTCTTCCGCTAACAGGTGCGCAGTAGTGGCCTTGCCGGGTGGCAGCACCACCGCAAATTCCTCGCCGCCAAGGCGGGTTATGATCGCATCACGCGGGGCTTTTTCTTTGAGCACTTCTGAGAAACTCTGGATAATCCTGTCGCCGCCGACGTGCCCAAAGCGATCGTTGATCGATTTAAAGTGATCGAGGTCACTCAGGATCACTGCGACCGGGGCGCTGGCGGTCTGTCGCGCCAGCGCGTCGCGCGCCCGAGGTTCGAAACCCCTGCGATTGAGTAACCCGGACAAAGCGTCAACTTGAGCGTCCGATTTTATCCCCTCCATGACGTCGCTCGCGATCACCGCGAATATGCCCACTGCTGTCATCGCGCAGATAAGGGCATCCGAGATGGAGACGACCAGCCAATAACTTCCTTCGAACTGCCCGACTTCGACACCGGACGCGAGTAAATACAGGGGTCTCAGCAGGAACCCCGCACACGAAATGATTATAAGGCCGAATAGCACTTGTTCGACAGGAGTTCGCTGTGACAGCTTTGCAACGTCAAGCAGCATGACGAAGCCGACCGCAGCGAGTCCGCAATTGAGATAAATAACGCGCGCAAGCAGGCTGACCGCTACGAACTGATGGTAATAGAGCGCTCCCAGCGCTATTGCAGCTATAGCCACTAGGACCTGATAGCGAGGCCTTTGTCCGCGCCGATTAGACAACCCGGCGGACAACAATATCATTGCCAACATCAGGAATACGTTAGCCACCAGCCGCAAGACTGGGTTCTCCAACGCAAAGGCAAAATAGAATATGCCAAAGCAAAGAACCCTTATCGCATAAGAAAGAACTAATATTCCGATATAATTAAGGTGACTATGGTGGCGCCACAGAGCGAACAGCGACACGCAAAATATTGCCGACATGCTTGTATTTAGCAGTCCGATGACGCTCTGATAGCTCATATGTCACCCACGTCGAGATAAACTCTTGCCTTTCGTCCATCCGCAGAGAGTGTGATTACCCTGTCTGCGTAAATATCAGGTGAAGCGCGTCTATAAAGGACCACCTTTCCTTGCGCGCTTCATAGCCTAACAAGCATGGGATTTAAGTTCCGCCACGATCAGAAGGGCCAGTGGTGACCCGCCGTCAGCACTGGCGCGACTTCCGCCAAGCGACGGCAAACTCGGTCAGACTAAAGGTGACGACATCAGTGCGATGCCAGTCGAGACGCCGGGCAAAAGTAGATCCATAGGGCGACGATGAAAAGGATAGATGATGGATGGCCACATTCGGTCGCCGCCGGAAGCAACAGCTCCGCCGGGTCGCCAATGCTTCCTACGTCATCGAAGCTCAAGGTAGCGATGTCGTCACTTGCGGGACGGACAGACCCTAAAAAGATGGGCGTCGGTCATCGGTGATGATCGCTGCTTTTTCGCAACGGCAACGTCAATGAAAAAGGCTACTGGAGCCTTTTTCTTTCAATATAGCCGCTTAAGAGATTTTATCTCCGTGCCGAGCCATATTGGCAGCCTAGAATTTGACATTCAGACCCATTCTCCCTGTCAGAGTATGGGTATGCCCGAAATTATTCAGACTCGTATCGACCGTGGCTTCGCCATAGATGGCGTATTTATCATCGCCCCAACTGTATGTGCCCCCTAAACCGAGCCCACCCCAGAGTGCCTCCTGCTCGGTCATGAACTTGACACCGGAAACCCGGACATCCGAGTTCGACTGTAAGTCGTAGTAGAGGTTCGCAACGCCATAGGCATGGAGACGACGTGTCTGGCCGTTTCGATCGGCCCAGCTGTTCTCGTAGTCGGCAGACATGCCAAGGCGCCCTCTGAGCCTATGCGCGTCCTTCAGTGAAACCGCACCGCCGAAGGGATCGGTGAAGTCGTCGTAGTCGATTCTCGAATAGGTCAACTGCGCCTGCGGGGTCACTGACCAATTGGCGCCAAGCGCAATCTGTTGTCCTGCCTCCAGTCCGAATGCATAGCCGAAGCCATCATTGCCCGAGATCCGGCCGCTAGCCACAGCGGAAGAAGTAAGGTCGCTGTCGTACCAGGTGGCGTTCGCTTGGGCATCCACATAAAGGCCGGATGTCCCGTACCAGGTCATCGACCCATCAAGACCAAAACCGGTACTTGTGATCGAGCCGTCGCCGAAAGTCGAAGACACATCGGCGGAGACTGTGCCGTAGCGCCCGGAAAAACCGAGGACCAGATCACCTGCATCTCCAGAGTAGAGCTCGCCATCGGCCCCGCCCTGCAATTGCCAGATGTCTACATCATAATTCGCGCCTGTAGTCGACCGTCTTGGGTCGATACTAACCTGTCGCCCGAGGATCCGCCCCCACATGCCGCGTCCCGCACCGTCGGCATTGGCCGCCGAGGTCGCCACGGTGGTGCCGCTTGACCATGAGCGGTTGCCAAGGCGCTGTTGCAGCGTATCAAGTTGGTTGAAACTCTGCAGCACGTCTGCATAGACCTCGTAGATCGGAGTGAGCGGCTGGTAGAGAGGAGTTTCGGCATCCAGGACCGAGCGCAGATACCAATCACCGTCGGTGGGTGTGCTCCCGCCGCCCTGGTAAAGGCGATACGCGTAGGCACCCGCTATCACCGCCTGGTCGCCCTCGAACACATAGTTCCCGAGAAGCGTGAAGCTGCCGTCCGACACGCCGGCGACATCGATGATCTTGATGCCTTCGGAGGTTTGTGCCCCGACACCGGCGAGGTTGGTCACGTGCACATTTGTGTTGCCCGACGTATTGCCGGTAACGATCAGTTTGTCGGTGGCGGAACTGTCATCGCCAAGTACGGTCTCGATTTCCAGCGTGCCCCCGCGGCCGACATAATCGCCGGCGACGGTGAGCATGCCGATCGAATCTCCGGGTGCAATCGTGCCTCCGGCAAAGTTCGTGGTTTCTCCCACCTGTCCGATGCCCTGAAGTCTCCCGCCTTTGACCGCCATCGATCCGCCCAGAACGCCGTTGACCGATAGAACTCCCTTTTGGACCTGGGAACTGCCAGTCAGGGCAGAACTGTCGCCCGTGAGAATGGTGGTTCCCATGCCGATCTGGTCAATGCCGCCGGTTCCGGTAATTGCACCGTCGAATGTCACAACATCCGTGCGATTGAAGGCCAGAGTGCCGTTGTTGGTCACGTCGCCCAGAAGCGAGCCCGTCGTGCCACCGTCTCCGAGTTCCAAGGTGCCGTCGGCAATCGTTGTCCCGCCAGTATAAGTGTTGTCGGCAGTGAGAACGGTCTTCCCGCTGCCGGTCTGGTGGACACGCCCTACCCCCGAGATGACGCCGTCGAATGTCACGGCATCCGCGCGGTTGAACGCCAGAATTCCGTTGTTGGTGACGTTGCCGCGGATCGAGCCCGAGGTGCCGCCGTTGCCGAGTTCCAGCGTGCCGTTGGCGATCCTGGTCCCGCCGCTATAGCGGCTGTCGCCGGTCAGAGTAGTTGTACCCGAACCAAGCTTGTTGAGAGAACCGCTACCGGTGATCGTGCCATTGAAGGTAATGTCGTCGGAGCGGTTGAACGCCAGGATACCGTTGTTCGTAACGTTACCCTCGAGGCTGCCCGAGGTGGCACCATTGCCCACCTGCAGCGTTCCGGCGGTGATCGTCGTGCCGCCGGTCTGCGTTGCATTGCCGGAGATGACGAGGTTTCCCGCCCCATCCTTGATCAGGGAACCCACGCCGCTCACACTGCCGGTGAGCGTCGCCGTCGTGCCTGCGCCGGTCCGGAATGTACCTGCGCCAGCCAGATCCACGTTGCGGCCGGAGGTGATGTCGGCGGTGGTGTTGAGCGTACCGCCATCGAACGACAAACCACCCGTGGCCGCGCCAAGATTGGCGTCGGAGGCGATCTGCACCGTGCCGCCGTTAATCGCCGTGCCGCCGGTATAGGTGTTCGTGCCGCGCAGCACGAGCGTGCCGAGATCGGTCTTGACGAGCTGGCTGGTGCCGGTCAGGTCCGCGTCGATGGTGGCGGTATACCCCGCACCTGTCGCCGTCCCGTCGCCGACGCGAACCGTCGCCTGCGGCCCGACGAGCGTCAGCGCATCGCCAGTGACCGCATAGCCATCGGTGGCAAACTGCATGCCCGCAACCTTCACAGCACCGTCGCTATTGTCCACCGTCACCGTGCCGGACGCACCGGCAAAGACGGCGAAGCTGCCGTTCTCATAGGGCGCATTGATCGTCCCGGTCGCCTCGGTCCAATTGTCGTCGGCGCCACCAACATGCCAGACGCCGTCGCCACCGTTGATCGTCCCGTCATTCTTGAGACCGGCACCACCGTCCCAGAAACTCAGGTCCAGCCCTGCCGTATTGATCAGGTTTACCTGGTGGTTCACCGCCGTCTGCAGGATGGTGTCGCTGCCAAACGGCATCGTACCGAGTTCAAGTCCGTTGTCGGTCAGCGTGCCGTCGTAGTTGAACACGCGGTAAATGCCGCTGCCGAAAGTGCCGCCGGACGATACGGACACATTGAGCGTCCCGTCCAGGATCAGGTCACCGCCGACATTGACCAAATCGTTGAGGGCGCCGCCGACCACGCCTGCTTCGCCGAACTGGTAGTTCAATGTCGCGCCGCTGGCGAGCGACAGGTCGCCGTTGATCGTCAAGGTGCCCGGACTGTTGCCCGGCGCCAGGACCGCACCGTCAGCAATCGTTACGTCGCCGCCCAGCGTGCCGCTGCCGCCGAGCGTGGCGCCGCTGTTGACCGTGGTCAATCCGGTCGCCGCACTCTGGTCGCCGTTGACCAAAAGCGTACCGCTATTCACGGCAGTGGCGCCGAGATAGCTGTTGTTCGCGGTCAGTTCCAGCACACCGGCGCCGTTCTTGACCATCGTTCCGCCGCCCGAGATGACGCCGTCGAACACTAAGGTGTTGGACCGATCAAAGATCAGTGTACCGTTGTTTGTAACATTCCCGGCGACGGAGCCCGTGGTGCCGCCGTTGCCCAGTTGTAACGTGCCGCGTGCAATCGTGGTGTTGCCTGCAGAGGTATTGTCAGCGGTCAGCGTCGTCTTGCCGGTGCCGGCCTGTTCAATGCCGCCGTTGCCCGAGATCAGGCCAGAAAAAATCACATTGTCCGAGCGGTTGAACGCCAGGATGCCGTTGTTGGCGACGTCTCCGAGGATGCTACCGGTCGTGTTGCCATCGCCCAGCTGGAGCGTGCCGGCCGTAATCGTCGTGCCGCCGGTATAGCTGTTGCCTGCCGTCAGGATCGTGGTACCCAAACCGGCTTTTTCAACCGCGCCATTGCCCGAGATGACGCCGTCGAATGTCACTGAATCCGCGCGGTTGAAGGCCAGAATACCGTTATTGGTAACGTCGCCAAGGATCGAACCTGTCGTCCCCCCGTTACCAAGCCGCAGGATGCCTTCGACGATTGTGGTACCGCCACCGAAAGTGTTCTCACCGGTGAGAGTCAGTGTACCCAGGCCGTCCTTGGTCAAGCCGCCCACGCCGGCGATTACAGGAGCAATGCGGATATTGTAACCATTTGTGTCGATGATTCCACCGCCGGCGCCAAGGTTGACCTGCTGACTGCCGTAATCGTAAAAGAACCAGGCGTTATCAGTGATGGCACGCACAATACCGCCATCAATTGTCAGATCCGCAATTCCGATGCCGCCGCTGAACCCACTCGTTTCCAGAATCCCGCGAGCCCCAGGCGTGCCGTTGATGTTCAGCGTCCCGCTCGCATCTGTCGCTGAAACACCGAGGTCAATGCCCCCCTGTGCGAAAACGCGCGCCCCGTCTTCGATCGTCATCGAACCTACACCGAAATTACCCAGGTTGAGGTTGAAGTCCGTCACCTCCCAGCTCGAATTGCTTCCCGTCACTGTAACGGTTCCGACGCTGCCGGCACCTGCTCCCACATAGCCTTGGGAACTCGTGACGGTGGCGCCGTCTTCGACAAGCAAGGTACCTATGCCGTAACTGCCGACGGTAAGTTGTCCGGAATTGACCCATGTCGAGGCTCCGCCGGTGACAACCGCATCCGCGACATTCAAGTCGCCGATGATAGCCAGGGTATTTGAGACACGCCCGCCATCCTCAATCCGCAAACTTCCATTATCGATGGTCAGCCGTCCTGTATTTTCCCAGGATGAACCGGTCCCGGAAACCAGCGCGCCGCCGTGGAAAAATAGCCCAAGATAGGCATCCGTGTTTACGAGAACCTTGCCGCCATTGAGGATATTCAGTGAGCCAGTGGCGCTTTCACCAACCACGAAATAGCTGTTGTTGATCCAGGTCGAGGCGTTCCCGCCACCATCATCTCCCGACACCGTGGCAACGCCGTCGACAAAGCCGTAGCTGTTGGAGACCAGGCCGCCGTTTTCGATATTGAAAGCCCCGCCATCCGCACGGGTTTCCGTGGTCGTCAGTGTCGACCCCGCCCCCGTCACGGTCAAAGTGCCGCCAGACCCTATGGTTACAGTGTCCCCTTTAGCAGCGTTGCCTGAGATGACGGCGTCGCCAGGGTTCACCTCTATAGACGTCGACGCATCCGGCACGGCCGAAGTATTCCAGTTTCCGGCGTCGAACCAGTCGTCGTTCCCCGATGCTCCGGTCCAGGCAGTCTGCGCCAATACAGGGTGTGCGGTGCCAGCCATTAGGCAACCAAGCAATGCAACGCGAGGCAGCAATAAATTGCGCCATCCGGCTACTGGATCGTATCCAGTTCGCACCGGCATGGATGAGTTTGACGACAAGAACTGCGTTCCACCTGCTCGGATCGGCGATGGATGAAAAGAAAACCCGCAAATCGGGGCTACCGAAAGGAATTCTGGGCTTCTCGTCGAACCCTGCAATTTGCGCATCGTCCTTGTCCATATTAACAAGCTGAAAAGGACGCAAAACCAGACCTATCCAAAGAAGACCATTTTTTGGTTAATCGATGGTAAATGGAAGTTGTACTTACATCCGATGGCACAATGAAAAGCACATCACGTTATCGATGGGCTCACGCAGTCCCAGCCAAGCTAACCCTATAAAATGGTTCAGCTTTTATCCGCATCTCCCGGCTTGCATATTTCCCTTTTCATCCTTGTCCAGAAAGACGCCATCTAAAGCGTCGGGAAGTGGCAGGCGACCTTGCGATCAGCGCCGAAGGAATGCGGCTCGGGGCGCTCGGTGCGGCAGCGATCCCGAGCAATCGGACAGCGTGGATGGAAGCGGCAGCCAGAGGGCGGGTTGAGCGGGCTCGGCACATCACCGGTCAGGAGGATGCGCTTGCGCGACCCGCCGGGCGTCGTCTCCACTACGGGTACGGCCGAGATCAGCGCCTGGCTGTAGGGATGGGCAGGCGCTGAAAACACCGCTTCGGCGGGACCTTCCTCGACCACCGACCCCAGATACATCACCGCGATGCGCGTCGAGACCTGCCGCACCACCGAGAGGTCATGGGCGATGAAGATATAGGTGAGGCCGAGCTTTTCCTGGAGATCGGCGAGCAGGTTGACGATCTGCGCCTGCACCGACACATCGAGCGCCGAGACCGGCTCGTCCAGCACCACCAGATCCGGATTGAGCGCGATGGCGCGGGCAATGCCGACACGCTGGCGCTGACCGCCGGAAAATTCATGCGGATAGCGCGCGACGTGGTCCGGCAGCAGGCCGACGATATCGAAGAGTTCGGCGACGCGCCTGTCGATTTCGGCCGCGGAAAGCTTGGTGTGGATGCGCAGCGGCTCGGCGACGAGATCGCCGACGCGGCGGCGCGGATTGAGCGAGGCGGAGGGGTCCTGGAACACCATCTGCAGACGGCGGCGCAGCGGCCGCATCTCGCGCAGCGACTTGCCGGTGATGTCGTCGCCCTCGAAGAACAGCTTGCCGCCGGTGATGTCGTAAAGCCGGACGAGGCAGCGGGCGAGAGTCGACTTTCCGCAGCCGGATTCGCCAACGAGCCCGAGCGTTTCGCCGCGCCGCACCGTCAGCGAGACATTGTCGACGGCATGCACGGTCCGCCGGCCCTCCGCCGAAAAACGGGTGCCGATGGAAAACCGCTTCATCAGCGCGCGGGTTTCGAGGATGGGGCCTTCCGTTGTGGTCATCGTGTCGCTCATGCTTGCGCCTCCAGAAGACAGGCGGCGGCGTGGGGGCCATCCCCGAGGGCAGGTTTCTCTGCGGCGCAGGCGTCGTAACGCAGCGGACAGCGTGGACCGAAGGCGCAGCCCTGCGGCAGGCGCAGAAGCGACGGCGGGGAGCCGGGAATGGCCGGCAGGCGGCGCGGCTTCTCGCCGGTTAGCGGCGGAATCGAGCCGAGCAGCGCGCGGGTGTAGGGGTGGCGCGGATCGGCAAACAGCGCGGATCGGCTGCCGCGCTCCACCACCCGGCCGGCATACATGACCATCACCCGGTCGGCGAGTTCGGAGACCACGCCCATGTCATGCGTGATGAAGACGACGGCCGAATTGTGGGTGGCGCGCAGCTTGCGCACGAGATCGAGAATGCCGGCCTGCACGGTGACGTCGAGCGCCGTCGTCGGTTCGTCGGCGACAAGTAGCGCCGGGTTGCAGGAAAGCGCCATGGCGATGACGGCACGCTGGCGCATGCCGCCGGACAGCTGGTGCGGATACCGCGACATGGCCTCACGCGGATTGGGGAAGTTCACCTCCGCCAGAAGCTCCTCCACCCGGTCCAGCGCCTTCGCCTTGCTGATATTCTGGTGGGCGCGGATCTGCTCGGCGATCTGCCAACCGATCGTATAGACCGGCGTCAACGCCGTCATCGGGTCCTGGAAGATCATGGCGATCTCGTTGCCGCGCAGGCGGCGCAACTCCTTCGCCGGCAGGCCGACCAGCTCACGGCCCTTGTAGCGGATCGAGCCTTCGATCGTCGCATTGGGATCGGTGATCAATCCCATGACGGCGAGCAGCGAGACGGTCTTGCCGGAGCCAGATTCGCCGACGACACCGAGGATTTCGCCCTCGTCGAGATCGAAGGAGACGCCGTCGATGGCCCACACAAGGCCGTCTTCGGTGCGGAACGAGACTTTCAGGTCACGCACGGAGAGCATCATGACGTCCTCACGCGGGGATCGAGAAGGATATAGACGAAATCGACCACCGCATTGGCGATAACCACGAACATCGAGGCATACATCACCGTGGCCATGATCATCGGCAGGTCGAGGTTCTGCATCGCGTCATAGGTGAGCTTGCCGATGCCGTTGAGGCCGAAGACCACCTCGGTCAACAGTGCCGAACCGCCGACGAGCGCGCCGAAATCGAGGCCGAACAGGGTGACGAAGGCGATCAGCGAGGTGCGCAGCGCATGGCGCAGCAGGATGCGCGTCTCCGAGAGACCCTTCGCCCGCGCCGTGCGGATGAAGTCCTCTTGCATGGATTCGATGATCGCGGCGCGCAGCACGCGGCCATAGATGCCGATATAGAGCACGGCGAGCGTGATCCACGGAATGACCAGCGTCAGGAACCAGCCCTTCGGATCGCTCATCAGCGGCTTGTAGCCGAGCGGCGGCACCCAGGAGAACAGCCAGGTATCGTGATAACGGCTCTGGGTGATGAGGTTCATCACCTCGCCGAGCCAGTAGACCGGCATGGAAATGCCGATCAGGCCGAGCGCCATCAGCAGTTTGTCCAGCCAGCTGTCGCGCGTGGCCGCCGCGACAATGCCGATGATCACGGAGACCACGACCCAGAGGATCGCCGCGCCGAAGACCAGGGACAGCGTGACCGGGATGGCGTCGAGCACGGCCGGCACGACCTTCCAGCCGCGATTGACGAAGGAGGTGAGATCGCCTGTCACAAAGATCTTCTGCATCATCAGGCCGTACTGCACATAGAGCGGCCGGTCGAAGCCGAAGGAGTGGCGCACGGCTTCCAGCACCTCGGGCGAGGCGTTGCGGCCGGCGATGCGTGCGGCGGGATCGGAGCCGGGCGTGGCGAAGAATATCAGGAAGACGATGACGGAAATGCCGAACATCACGAACAGCATTTGACCGAAGCGGCGCAGGATGGCGTAGATCATCAGGTGCGCCCCAGTTGAACCTTCGAGCGCGGGTCGAGCGCATCGCGCAGACCGTCGCCGAAGACGTTGAGCGCCATTACGGCCAGTGCAATGGCGATACCCGGCGCGAGCGCCACGAGCGGACGGGTGTAGAGCAGCGCCTGTCCGTCCTGGATGATCGTGCCCCAGCTCGCGGCCGGCGGCTGCACGCCGATCGACAGGAAGGACAGAGCCGATTCCGTCAGCATGTTCAGCGCCATCATCAGCGGCACGAAGACGATGAGCGTCGTCGTGATGTTCGGCTGGATGTCGCGCCAGAGGATGTGCCAGCCGGGCACGCCGAGATTGATGGCGGCCAGCACGAATTCGCTGTTGCGCAGCGACAGAACCTGGCCGCGGATGGGCCGCGCCACATAGGGCACATAGACGATGCCGATGATGATGACGGGCAGCCAGAGACTGCCGGATTCAATTGTGATCGGGCCGATGGAAATGCCGGCGGTGATGGTGACGATGGAAAGCGAGATCGCCAGAAGATAGATCGGGAAGGCCCAGAGGATATCGAGCAGCCGCGACAGGACCGTGTCCGTGACGCCACCGAAATAGCCGGCGACGAGGCCGGCCGTGGTGCCGACGATCAGCGTGAAGACCGTGGCGGCGGCCGCGATCATCAGCGAGCTCAGCCCGCCATAGAGCAGGCGCGCCATGACGTCCCGCCCCTGGTTGTCGGCGCCGAGGAAGTAGTTGCCGAGCTCCCAGGTCGGGCCGATCGGCGTGTAGCCAAGGCCGAGACCTTCGGTGGAGGCCTCCATCACCGGCACTTCGACGCCATCGATATGGATGACGGCATCAAGCGTCGATGTGAACGGGTCCACGCCCGCCCAGCGCGCATAAAGCGGCGCGCTGAGACAAGAAAGGACGATGACGACGACGATGGCCAGGGACGCCATGGCGGCCCTGTTGCGTCTCAGGCGCGCGAAAGCGAGGGCCCAAGGCCCTCGCGTCCGGCGCTGCACAGCAACGGCTTCATTCGACACGCAAACCCCTCCGACGGGTATTACTGCACCCAGGACTGGGTGATCATCCAGTTGAACTGACGGTTGAACTGGAAATTGCCGAGGCGCTTGCTGACGAAGTCGAGGCGCTTGGGCGTGAAGAGGCCGACGGCCGGCGCCTGGTCGGTCACTTCGCGGTCGATCTCGGCCCACATCGCATCCGCAGCAACCTGGTCAGTCACACCAAGGTCCAGCGCCTTCTGCATCTTCTCATCGATCTTCGCATCGCAGAAGCCGGCAATGTTGATCGAGGCGTCCGAACCCTCGCGGAACGAGGCGCAGCCGAACAGGATATGCAGGAAGTCGGAGGCCGCCGGATAATCCTTGTACCACTGCGTCACCGACATCTGCACCTTGTTGTTGGTGTTCTGGATATAGGTGAACTGGATGTTGGCGGAAATCGGCTTGACGTCGGCGACATAGCCGATGCTCGTCAGCACGCTCTGCAGATAGACGCCGATCGAACGGGAAACCGCGGTGTCCTCGACGATGATCGTGACCTTCTGGCCCTTCGTGCCGGATTCTTCGACCAGCTGCTTGGCCTTTTCGAGGTCAGGTGCCGACCACTTGGCGCCCGGATTCTTCGTATAGGGGCAATAGTCGACATGGCCGGGGAAGTCCGGCGGCAGTACCTGGCAAACCGGCGAGGCAAGCACTTTGCCGCCGAAGAGCTTGACCAGCGTGTTGCGGTCGATGGCGAAAGCGACCGCCTGGCGGGCCTTGACGTTGTCGAAGGGCGCAAGGCGCGTGTTGAGCGGCGCATACCACCAGGCCGAGAGCGGCGCGATGTGCAGCTGGTCCTTGTACTTGGTGCCGAGTTCAGCGAGGCGATCGCTCGGCAGCGCGTCGAACATCCAGTCGGCTTCGCCGTTCTGGATCGCCGTCACGGCCGCTTCCTCCGAAAGGCCGAAATCGTACTGCACCACGTCGGGGTAGCCGTCCGGCTGGGCTTCGGCGCTCCACTGCTTGTAATGCGGGTTGCGCGAGACGGTCATGCCCTTGTTGGGGTCGAAGGCTGAGATCATGTAGGGGCCAGTGCTCGGGATCGGCACGGAGCCCGCGTCCTCGGCCGGCGTATCGGCCGGCAGCGTCACGGCATGCGGCAGCGCGAGCTTGTAGAGGAACTCGGCATCCGGCTTGACGATGTTGATCGTCACCGTACCGGCGGCCTCGTCCCCCACGACGCCGCCTTCCAGCGTGCAGCTCTTGGTGTCAGCAAGGCATTTGTCGGCGCCAACGATGCCGGCATAGAAGGTGCCGGAGGTCGGGCCGGAGACCTTGAAGATGCGCTGGAACGAGGCGACCACGTCCTTCACGCCGACCTCCTGGCCGGTGGAGAACATCACGCCCTTGCGCAGCTTGAAGGTGAACGTCTTGCCGTCGTTGGAGACTTCGGGAAGCGCCTCGGCGAGATCGGGAACGATGGTGAAGCCGTCCATGCCCTCGGCCTTGCGGAAGGCGACGAGGCCGTCATAGATCGGCTGGTACATCTGCCAGCCCTGGTCGGTGTAGTTGATATGCGGATCGAGCGTGCCGGCCGCCGAGCGGGCAAGCAGGCGCATGGTGCCGCCGCGGTGTTCCTGAAGGTATTCGGCCTTGGCCGGGGCGAGCGATGCGCTGGCCAGGAGGGTGACGGCGGAGGCCGTCAAAAGCAGTTTCTTCATATCTGTCCCCTTTTCTATTGATCGTTCTGATTGAGGAAGTCGCCGACGACGCGCATGCAGTCTTCCTGCTCCTCGACATGCGGCATATGGCTGGACTGTTCGAATATCTCCCAGCGCGCGCCCCTGATGCCGTCCTTGAAGGGCTGCACCGTCGCGGGCGTCGCTTCATCGTAGCGTCCGGAAATGATGAGCGTGGGCACATCGATCGCAGACAGGCGATCGATGACGCTCCAGGTCTTCAGCGTGCCGATGACGTGGAATTCGTTCGGCCCGTTCATCAGCGTATAGACGGTGGGATTGCGCGCCGCCTGCTCGAAGCTTGCTGTCACCTCCGGCGGGAACGGCACGACGCGACAGACATGCTGCTCGTAGAAGACCATGGTCGCCGCCTGATAGTCGGCATGATCGGTCGTACCGGCCGTCTCATGCCGCGTCAGCGTGTCCTGCACGTCCTGCGGCAGGTCAGCGCGCAGGCGGTTCGCCTCCTCGACCCAGAGCTTCATGGACGCCGGCGAATTGGCGATGGTCAGCGAGGCGAAGCCCACCGGCTGCAGGACTGCATATTCGGCGCCCAGCATGCCGCCCCAGCTCTGGCCGAGCACATGGAAGCCGCCGCGAATACCGAGATGGTCGACGAGGTTTTCCAGCTCGTCGATGAAGAGCTGTGGCGTCCAGAACTCGGCGCCCTTTTCCGGCAGCAAAGTGGAATTGCCGCAGCCGAGCTGATCGTAGTGGATGACGGCGCGGCCATCGCGCGCGAGCAGCCTGTAGGCATCGACATAATTATGCGCGACGCCGGGACCGCCATGCAGGATCACCACCGGCAGCTTGCCGCTGCCGAGATCGCCGCTCACGCGATACCAGGTTTCATAGCCGCGGAAGGGTGCGCGTCCCTCGATGCTGGTGATGTCAGCCGCCATGTTCTGTCCTCCCATGGCCGCCTAGGCGCCCAGTCTGTTCGTCGTCACCCATTCCTCCAGCATCTGCACGCCGAAGGCGGTGGCACCTTCCCGGCCGAGCGGACGATCCTCCGGGAAAAGCTCCTTGCCGGCAATATCGAGATGCACCCAGGGGCGGTCCTCCGTGAAATGGCGCAGGAACGCCGCCGCATAGGGCGCGTCGCCGTCTTCCATGTCCTTGGCATGATGGCGCAGATCGGCGAGCGGCGATTTCAGGCCCTCATCGTAGGCCGGGTCGAGCGGCAGGCGCCAGAAGCGTTCGCCGACGACCTCGCCGGCCGTAATCATCTGGGCGGCAATGGCGTCATCGGTGCTGAACAGGCCGGCGAAGATCGAGCCGAGACCGCGCATGACCGAATAGGTCAGCGTCGCGAGATCGACGATGGCCGAGGGCTCGAAGCGGGTTGCGGTGTAATAGAGGCAATCCGCAAGGATCAACCGTCCCTCCGCGTCGGTATCGAACACCTCTACCGTCTGGCCCGAGCCGGTGGCGATGATCTCGCGTGGCTTCAGCGCCGTGCCGGAGGGCAGGTTCTCGGCGATGCCGAGAACGCCGACGACATGAACCGGGCTCTTCTGCCGTGCCAGAGACAGGAGGAGGCCGACGACGGCGGCGGCGCCCCCCATATCGGCCTTCATATCGAACATCTGCGCGCCGCCCTTGATGCACAGGCCACCGGAATCGAAGCAGACCCCCTTGCCGACGAAGGCGAGCGGCGGCTCGCCCGATCCCTCGCCGCGATAACGCAGAACCGCGATCTTCGGCGCCCGCACGGAACCCGAACCGACCGCCAGGATCGCGTTCATGCCGAGATCCTTGAGTTGGTCGGCGTCCAGAACCTCGACCTCGATGCCGGCTGCGCGCAGCGGTTCGAGATGCTCGGCGAAACTGTCGGGGTGGAGATGGTTGGGCGGCAGGTTGACGAGGGTGCGGGCATATTCGACGCCCTCACCCACCGCATTGGCGCGGACCAGCGCGGCTTCAAGCGCAGTCTTGTCCGCGCCCACCAGCTGGATTTTCCAGGCCTTGTCGTCGGCCGCGATCGGCCGCTTGTTGCGCAGGTCGAAGCGATAGCGCCGTAGCCGCATGCCAAGCGCGACACGGGCGAGGATTTCGGCTTCCGAAAGGCCGGCACCGGCGATGGGATCGAGGACCAGCGTCGCCGCAGCCTCGCCCTTGTCTTCCAGATCCGCGGCAAGGCTGCCGCCGGCTTTCGCCAGCGAAAGCGCGCTAATGGCCTCGGCCTTGCCGAGCGAAAGCACGATAATGCGGTGAGCCGCGACACCCTGCGGCGGAACGAGGTCGATGCAGGTGCCGGCATCGGCAGCGGTGGAACAGGCGCGCAAGACGATCCCGCCGGCTGTGGCATCGAGCTCTGCGGCGCGCGGGCCAAGGCCCTGTCCGTCGGCTTTCAGGATGACAATGACGGGAGCATCCTTGGCGATGGCGTCAGTCGCTTCGAAGACCGGGACGGGCGATTGGGGCATGAAGGCTACTTCCTGTTACAGCAACGCAAGGCTGGCTGCACGGACATGTCCCACCGCGCGGGCGATGTATCTCGCCGGTCCGCAAACGATGGCCGTGCCGGAAACCAGCCATCACCGATGGCGAATGGGTGCCAGAGTAAATAAACGTTTTCTCATGGCGACTTAGAGGCTCGGTTCAAATCGGTAACGCTGAACGGGGCGGGCGTTCAAGCGTCAATTTCGACCATATCGATTGACAAAAACTCAGGTGATAATCCATGGTCCGGTAATGGCTTTACCTTCACTCAACGGCATGCGCGCTTTCGAGGCCGCGGCACGCCTCGGCAGCATCAAGGACGCGGCGGAAGAGCTGCATCTGACGCCCTCGGCGGTCAGCCGGCATATCCGCACGCTGGAGAAGACGCTGGGCCAGGAACTGTTCGAACGCGGCTTCCGGCAGGTGACGCCGACGATGCGTGGCTCCTACTATGCCCGCACGCTTTCGGAAGCCTTCGAGACGATCTGGCGCGCGACGGAGGATGTGAGCCTTCAGGATGGGCCGCGCAGCCACAAGGCGCAGCGCGTCAAGCTGATGTGCGAGCCGACCTTCCTCAATCTGTGGCTCGCCGACCGCCTGCCGAACTTCCGCCGCCAGCATCCGAACGTCGACCTGGAAATCTCCACCTCGGGCAAACGCACCAATGTCGATCTCGCCATTATCGACGAATTCGTCTACAAGGCCGGCCCGGCACTGTCCCTGATGATCCCGCTGCTTTTGACGCCGGTCTGCGCACCCTCCCTGCTCGAGGGGCCGGTACCGCTTCGCTCACCCGCCGATCTCGTGCATCATCACCTCATCCACGAATGCGAGACGACGCGCTGGAAACAATGGCTGGAGCAGGAAGGCGTTTCCGACGCCGGCGTTCCCGCGAGTTCCACCCTGCACGATTGCACACTCATCATGCGCGAGGCGATGAACGGTGCGGGCGTGGCGCTGGCCGATACGATCATGGCGGAAGACCTGTTGCGGCAGGGCAAGCTCGTCGCCCCCTTCGCCGCCCGCCATGCCTATCCGGCCGGCTACTATCTCCAGCAGCGCCGCAGCGTCGGCAACAAGGCCGGCGCCAGCGTCTTCCAGGACTGGCTGCTTGCCGAGGTCGCCGAACACAAGCGCGCGATGCATATCGAATAGCACGGCACCGGCGACGGCCTCGCGCTTATCCCTTGAGCTGGAACGGATGCACCGACCCGCCCTCGCTTTGGGCCGCCTGGAGATCGCGATAGCGACCGTTCTTCTTCGCGATGAGATCGGCATGGTTGCCGCTCTCGACGATGCGTCCATCGTCGACAACGAGAATGCGGTCGGCATTGGCGATCGTGGCAAGGCGGTGGGCAATGACCAGCGTCGTGCGGCCGGACGAAAGCTCTGCCAGCGACTGCTGGATCGCCCGCTCCGTCTCCGTGTCGAGCGCCGATGTCGCCTCGTCGAGAATGAGGATCGGCGGGTTCTTCAGGAAGATGCGGGCGATGGCGAGGCGCTGTTTCTGGCCGCCCGAGAGCTTCACGCCGCGCTCGCCGATAATGGTGTCGAGCCCGTCGGCCAGATTGGCGATCACGTCGTCAAGGCGCGCACGCCGGGCCGCATCCAGGATTTCCGCTTCCGTGGCATCGAGCCGGCCATAGGCGATGTTTTCGCGCACCGAACCGGCAAAGAGGAAGACATCCTGTTGAACGATGCCGATATTGGAGCGCAGCGACCGGAGCGTCATGTCCCTGATGTCGATGCCATCGATGGCGATCGTGCCTGATGTGATCTCGTAGAAGCGCGGCAGGAGCGAGCAGATCGTCGTCTTGCCGGCACCGGAGGGGCCAACAAAAGCGATGGTCTCGCCGGCCTTGATCGATAGGTTCAGCCCGTCGAACACAACCTTGTCGGCGCTGTAGCCGAAGCCGACATTGCGATATTCGATATCGCCGTTGAGACGGTTCACGTCCTTTGCACCCGCGCGGTCACGGATATCGGGCTCGGTATCGAGGAACTTCGTGTAGCGCTCAAAGCCGGCAATGCCCTTCGGATAGGTCTCGATGATCGAGTTGATCTTGTCGATCGGCCGGAAGAACACGTTGATCAGCAGCAGGAAGCCGACGAAGCCGCCGGCCGAAAGCTCACCATGCACCACGAACCAGGCGCCTGCCAGCATCACGACGACCTGTACGAAGCGCATAGAGAGGTAGGACAGCGAGGCGGACGCCGCCATCACCTTGTAGGCTTGCATCTTGGTCGTGAGATAATTGTTGTTGCTCTCGGCGAACAGTTTTCGCTCGTGATCCTCGTTGGCGAAGGCCTGCACGACGCGGATGCCGCCGACATTCTCCTCGATGCGTGCGTTAAAGTCCGCCACGCGGCCATAGAGCGCGTGCCAGGTCGCCGTCATGCGCGCGCCGTAATGCGTGGTGACCCAGGCCGTCAGCGGCACGATCACCGCGGTGATCAGCGCCAGCGGCACATGCACCCAGAGCATCAGGATGAAGGCGCCGATCAGCGTCATGATGGCGATGAAGAGGTCTTCCGGCCCGTGATGGGCGACCTCGCCGATCTCCTCGAGATCCTTGGTCAGCCGCGCCACGAGATGGCCGGTCTTCTGGTTGTCGAAATAACCGAAGGAGAGCTTTTGCAGGTGGTCGAAGGCTTTGCGGCGCATCTCGGCCTCGATGCGCACGCCCAGCATGTGGCCCCAATAGGTAACGATGACCTGCAGGCCCGCATTGAAGAGATAGATGAGAAACAGACCGACGGCGGCAAGCGCGATCACATCGAGTTGGCCGGTCGGCAGGAGGCGGTCGATGAAAAGCGTTACCGCAACCGGAAAGGCAAGCTCCAGCAAACCAGCCGCAACGGCGGACGTGAAATCCAGCGCAAACAGGCCACGGTGCGGGCTATAATAGCCGGCAAAACGCTTCAAAAGGTCAGACATCAATCAGGCTTTCAGTATCGGCACTGCGACTATGACGATTAACTACCCCGTCTCTTCCACATCCGCGACAAAATTTTGTCCGGGGGGAACGGGTTTTTTGCGCGCAGCGTGCCTAATTCCGGGAAGTCTCGGTCCGGCCAGAGTAGCGAGTGAGAGAAATTTTGCGCAGACATGCCGCCGGGTTGAACACAGGCCCACGAGCAGAAATCAATCGCCCGGCATTAGCCAAAAGATGTCATCTGAAAATAAACGCAGCGCGCGATGAGCGCCTCTGTCGCTCCGGCTGGCGCTGCTGCTTGCTAAACCGGATTAGGGTCGATCAGCCGACGAAGCCGAAAATCACGGCGCTGACGAAGAGAAAAGCGCCGACGACGGCGATGTTGCTGACGAGGATCTGCCGCTCGGCGCGGCGTGCACGACGATCATTGATGGCGCCAAGTGCGCCATAGGTGGAACGGCCGTCGAGTTTCGCATTGCTCATTCGCCATCATCCCTTCTTGAAGGCCGTTTCCCGGTCCTCCGGAGGCGTGCAGTCATGCCCGCCTCTTTCTCTGAAAGGAAGTTATATAGGATCCCTATAAGTTTAGTAGGGTATTTATTCTCATTTTCGCCACAGTCGTAAATTCGCGTTTCATTGTTCCGTCATGTGGCAGGCTTCACGATACGAAATTTCCACGTTTTGCGTTTGAAAGCCCGGATTGCAACCGAAAAGGCCTTTTTGAAGAAAAGAACCGGCACGTCGCCACGCTCCAGGCACAGCCCATCAAACGTGCTTGCGCCCGCCTTCCTCATAGAACCACTCATCCGGATAGGGATACCACCAGCCCTGGATCACCGGCTTATGATCGATGATGACCATTTTCGAGCGGCGGAAGGCATCGAGACCAAGCTTCGACAGCTCGCGCCCGAGCCCGGATTTCTTCCAGCCACCGAAGGGCAGCGCGTCGTTGTCGATCAGCGGATTGTTGACCCAGACCATGCCGGCCTCCAGCCGGTCCGCCGCCTCCATCGCCTCTTCGAGCGAGGTGGTGAAGACGGAAGCGCCGAGGCCGAATTCACTGTCATTGGCCCGCTCGATCGCCTCGTCGAAATCCTTCACCCGCATGACGGCGGCGACAGGGCCGAAACATTCCTCGCGCAGGATCGCCATGTCGGGCGTGCAGTTGATGAGAATGGTCGGCTCGTAGAACCAGCCCGTCGGCTCGCTGTCCGGGATCTTTCCGCCCAGCACGACCGTCGCGCCCTTGGCCTTGGCGTCTTCCACCAGCCGGACGACCTTGGCCCGCGCCGCCTCGCTGACCAGCGGGCCGATCTCGGCACGGCCGAGGCCGTTGCCGATGCGCAGGCGCCGCGCTTCGGCGGCAAACTTCTCGATGAAAGCATCATGCACGGCATCGACGACGAAGAACCGTTCCGCCGAAGTGCAGACCTGGCCGGACATGTGGAAGGCGGCGGTGACGGCACCGGCAGCCGCCACATCGAGCGGTGCATTTGCGGTGATGATCATCGGGTCGGAGCCACCCGCTTCGATGACGGCCGGCTTCATCTGCGCTGCGGCGGCCATCGCCACCGCCTTGCCGGCGGCGACGGAGCCAGTGAAGGCGACCGCATGGGTTTTGGGAGAGGCTATCAAGGCGCTGCCGAGCTCGATGCCACCCGGCAGGCAGGCGATCAGGCCTTCGGGCAACGCCTCGAAAACCGGCATGAACGCCAGGGTCGAAAGCGTCGTCGCCGGGGCCGGCTTGATGATGCAGGCATTGCCGGAAGCGAGCGACGCCGCGACCGTCCAGCACATCAGCAGGATCGGGAAATTGAACGGCATGATGTGGACGCTGGTGCCGAGGGCTTCGTAGCGTGCGTGCTGGAACGAGCCGGCCTGTGTCGTGCCCGCCACTTTGCCGCCGTCGTCGCGAGCCATTTCCGCGAAATAGCGGAAAGCGCCGGCGCAGTTCGCCACCTCGCCGATCGCCTCCGGATAGGGTTTGCCCATCTCGCGCGACATCAGTTCCGCGCAGCGCCGCATGTCGGTCGCCTCGATGCGGTTGGCGATGCGGTGCAGGATCGTCGCCCGCGTCTTGGCGTCGAGCCGTTTCCAGTCGCGCTGCGCCGCGGCAGCGGCGTCGAGCACGGCCTCCATGTCCTCCAGCGTCGTATCGGCGATGGTGCCAACAGTGGCGAGCGTAGCGGGGTCGATCACCTGATGGCGGACGCCCTGGCTCGGGAGATAGGCCGGATGCCGGTAGAACACGGGTTCGGCGGGGTTGAACATGGCGATATTTCCTTGACGTTCTGCGGATCGGAACGGCGCTTTACCCTCTCGCCGCAAGCGGGGCGAGGGAGACGAGAGGTTGCGGCAAGTCCCTTCTCCCCGCCTGCGGGGAGAAGGTGCCGGCGGGCGGATGAGGAGCCGAGGCCGTGTCTCAGCGGATCATGTAGACCTTCTTCACCGTCTCATGGACGGTGCATTCGCCCTTCCAGTCCTTCGGGAAGAAGGCGGCGGTGTCGGGGGTGATTTCGATCACCTCGCCGCTCTCGTGCACATAGGTGCAGCGCCCTTCGAGGAAGTGGCAGAACTCGTCGCTGGTGACATGGCAAAACCATTTGCCGGGCGTGCAGATCCACAGGCCGCATTCGGACTGGCCGTTCGGGCCTTTGTGGATGACCTTGCCGGAGGTTCGGCTTTCGCCCTCGATCATGGTGGGGATGATGCCCCAGTCCTTGAGGTCGGTTTCTTCCAGCGGCTTGCGCATCAGGGGTGTCGCGGTCATGGGATGTTTCCTTTCATTCATTGTCTTTGTGCGTCAGACCAGCATGTAGATGTTGCGCATGGTCTCGATGACGGTGCATTCGCCGGTCCAACCGCCGGGGAACATGACGACGGTGCCGGCCTCGACCTCGATCACCTCGCCCTCATCCGAGCGATAGACCGCCCGTCCGGCCACGAAATGGCAGAATTCGTCGCGCGGGATCGACAGGCGCCAGCGGCCCGGCGTGCAGACCCAGATGCCAGATTCCGGCTGGTTGTTCGGCCCCTTGAAGACGAGCCGGCCGGAGGAATGCGTTTGCCCCTCCTGGCTGTCCGGCTGATCGCCCCAGTCGACGAGATCGGAAAAGGTGGTCGCATTGTAGATATGCGGCGCGGTGGCCTTCGTCGTCTCAACCATTGTAAGCGCCCGTCTTCACGAGTTCGTCGAGAATGCCGGCGGCCTTCTTCGGGCCGTTGCGGGCCTGCATATGGGCGCTGGTGGCGGCAAGGCGCGTCTTCATGGTCGGGTTGTTGACGCAGGCCTCCAACTTCGCTGCGAGGTCGGCATCCGTCCAGTCATAGCGCGGCATCTTGAAGCCGTGGCCGGTCTCGTCGACGCGGGTCGCATTGTCGTGGCCGTCCCAGACATAGGGCATGATGATGGCCGGCTTGCCGAAATAGAGGCACTCCGTGAACGAGTTGTTGCCGCCATGGTGGATGGCCGCATCGACCTGCGGGATGACCGAGGGCTGCGGGAACCAGCTGTCGACGATGACATTGCCCGGCAGGTTCTCGTACTGGTCCTTGTAATCGCCGACATTGACCAGCGCCCGGTACGGCAGCTTGCCAATGGTCGTGATCAGGCGCTTGAGCAGATCCGTATCCCCGGCCCCGAGCGAGCCGAAGGAGATGTAGATCAGCGGCTTGTCGTTGTTTTCCGCGAAGGCCGGCACCTCGTAGGGCTTTTCCTTGCGCACGCAGCCTTCAAGATACTGGAACCGGTTCGGATCGAGCGGATGCTCGCGCTCGAATTTCACCGGCTCCGGATAGAGCAGCAGGTTCATGAAGGGCGAGGCCTCGAAGAACTGGCCGATCGGATACGCCGCTTCGTTGTTCTCGCCGAGGAAGCCGTTGAAATCGTCGTGGATCGGCTTGATCACAGCGTTGAAGTGATCGCGATAGGCCGCGTGGCCGGCAAAATCCTTCTCGCCGCAGCCGGAGAGATGCGGCGGAATCTTCGGATCCTCGATCTCGTTTTCCGAGCAGGAGATGATGCGCACCCAGGGCGTGCCATATTGCTTGATCGCCGGGAAGAGAATGACATTGTCGACGCAGATCAGGTCCGGCTTGATCTTCGCCAGCACGTCCGGCAGATCCTTCTGCGCCCATTTGGCGCTGTCGACGATCGCCGTCCAGCAGTCCTTCACATAGTTGTCGACCTGGTCATAGGGTGATTTGCGGAAGTTCGGGATGTGACCGTTGATGAAATCCTCCCAGAACTTCGCCATCTGCTCGGGCGGCATGGGTTCGGAGAGGTTCACAGGATGGGCCTCGAAACCATAGCCCTCATAGACCGAGACGAAACCGGGATCGGAGAGGAAGACGGCCCTGTGGCCGAGCGCTTCGACGGCCTGGGCGATGCCGACGGAATTCAGCGCCGGGCCGAACGCCGCCTCCGGGAAGAATGCGATGGTCTTGGACATGGTGTTCCCCTCTTTATTCATTGGAAGAGCCGGCATTTCACCGGATCGATCTTGAGGCTCAGCGCATCGCCGATCTTCCAGTTGCCCGCCCCGCTGGCGGGAATGCGGACCTGAAGCGGCGTGGCCGTCGCGGCCGTTTTGATGTGCAGCACCCGGTCGAGACCGTGATAGGCGATATCGACGATGACGCCGGATACCGGCAGGTCGCCGGGCGGGCCGATGACGATGTTTTCCGGGCGCACCGCGAGCGTCGCGGGGCCGGCATTGCCCGCTGCCTTCACCTCAAGGCCTTCCGCGCGGAAAAGACCGTCCGCACCGACCGTGCCCTCGATGAAATTCATGACGCCGATGAAATTGGCGACGAAGCGGTCGGCCGGGCGCTCATAGACCTCTTCCGGCGCACCGACCTGTAACAGACGGCCGTCCTTGAGGATCGCCATGCGGTCGGCCATGACCAGCGCCTCCTCCTGGTCGTGCGTGACGATGATGAAGGTGATGCCGGCCTCGTGCTGCATGCGCTTCAGTTCGAGCTGCATCTTTTCGCGCAGCTTCTTGTCGAGCGCGCCGAGCGGCTCGTCGAGCAGCAGCACTTTCGGCCGCTTCACCAGCGCGCGGGCGAGGGCCACGCGCTGCTTTTGCCCGCCGGAGAGCTGTTCGGGCTTGCGGTCGGCAAATTGCGTGAGGTCCGTCGTCGCCAGGGTCTCGTCGACGCGGCGGCGGATCTCGGCCTTGTCGAGCCGCTCCATTTCGAGGCCGTAGGAAAGGTTCTGCCGCACCGTCATATGCGGGAACAGCGCATAGGACTGGAACATCAGATTGAGCGGCCGCTTTTCCGGCGGCAACGGCGAAATATCCTCGCCTTCCAGCAGGATGCGGCCGGCATTCGGGCTCTCGAAGCCGGCGAGCATGCGCAGAAGCGTGGTCTTGCCGCAGCCGGAGGGGCCGAGCAGCGCGAAAAACTCGTTCTCTTTGATATCGAGCGTCACATTGTCGACTGCGGTCACCGGGCCGAACGCTTTGCCGACGCCCTCGATGCGCAGGATCGGATTGCTGGATGCGTTCATGGGACCTGCTGTTCTCTGTTGAGCCATTGCGAGATCAAAAGCGCCGTCGCGCTGACGCCCATGACGATGGTGGCGAGCGCATTGACCTCGGGCGTGATGCCGAAGCGGATCATCGAATAGATCTGCATGGGAAGGGTGATGGACGAGCGCCCGGCGCCCGCTGTGAAGAAGGCGATGATGAACTCATCGACCGAGAGCGTGAAGGCGAGCAGCGCGCCCGCGACGATCGACGGCAGCAGCACCGGGAAGGTGACGCGCCAGAAGGTCGTCCAGCCCGAGGCACCGAGATCGCGCGACGCCTCGACGATGGAAAAATCGAAATGCTTGAGCCGCGCCCTGACGACCGAGCAGACGAAGGCGAGGTCGAAGATGACATGGCTGATGACGATGGTGTGCAGGCCCATCGCCAACCCTAGCCGCGAGAAGAAGGTGAGCAGCGCGACCGCCAGCACGATGTCGGGAATGACCATCGGCGCGAAGGCGAGCGCTTCCAGCCCGTTGCTCTTGCGGCGCCGCGTCTCCATGCCGAGCGCCATGAGCGTGCCGAGCACGGTGGAGATGACGGTCGCGAAGACCGCGACGATGAGCGTGTTGCCGGCGGCGCGCAGAATGTCGGTGTTGGCGAGCAATGCGCCGTACCAGCGGACGGAGAAGCCCGACCAGGAGGTAGGCAGGCCGCTGTCGTTGAAGGAGAGCAGCACGAGCACGGCGATCGGCAGGTAGAGGAAGCCGAAGACCAAAAGCAGCACGATACGGCCCGGCAGCTTGCCGGAAAACGAGGCGTTCATTGCGACGCCTCCCCTTTGCTTTCGCCGCTCGCATGCGCCGTGGCGCGGGCCTGCAGGAGGAGCAGCACGATCATGGTTAGGATCAGCGCCGCGCCGAGTGCCGCGCCGAACGGCCAGTCGTTCGCCGTCAGGAACTGGTCGTAGACGAGGTTGCCGACCATCTGGAACCGCCCGCCCCCGAGCAGCGCGGGCGTCACGAAATTGCCGATGGAGAGCACGAAGACGAAGACGCCACCGGCCGCAACGCCCGGCAGGGTGAGCGGCAGCGTGACGCGCAGGAAGGTGCGCACCGGCCCGGCGCCGAGATCGCGCGAGGCTTCCATCAGCTCCGGATTCAGCCGCGACAGCGTGGAGTAGATCGCGAGGATGACGAAGGGCAGATAATTATAGACGAGGCCGGTGATGACGGCGCTCTCCGTATAGAGCATCGAGAGAGGCTCGCCGGTGTAACCCAGCCAGCGCAGAAGGTTGTTGATCAGGCCCTCGCGGTTCAACAGCACGATCCAGGCATAGGTGCGGATCAGGTAATTGCTCCAGAAGGGTAGTACCGCGAAGAACAGCAGGATCGGCTGCGACATCCTTGGAGCGCGGGAAATCGCGTAAGCCGCCGGATAGGCGATGAGGATGGCCACTACCGTCGCCGTCAGCGCGATGCGCGCGGAATTCAGAAAGATTTTGGCGTAGAGCGGATCGAGGACGCGGGCAAAATTCTCCAGCGTGAAGGTATATTCCACCCCGCCCCAGACACCGCGCTGGAAGAAGGCATAGCTCAGCACCAGCACGCATGGCACCACCATGAAGGCGACGAGCCAGGCGACGCCGGGCGCGGCGAGCAGGTTCGGTCTGGTGGCATTGAAGGACAAGGCTTCGCTCCCGCAATGCCGTCACGGCATCGCGCATGAATGGATATCAGGAAGAAAATCGCCCGTGGCGGCAGGCCGCCTCGCGGCCGCCACGGGAAGGGGCCGTGCTCAGTTCGCGGCCTTGATCTCGCTCACGATGCGCGAATAGTCCTTCTGCGCCGTCCCGAGGTCGCGCAGCAGTTCGTATTTCACGAGATCAGCCGGCGCCATTGCCATGTTCGGGTATTGCTCTGACAGCGCCTTGTCGAGGCTCTCCATCGCCGCCTTGTTCGGCACCTTGTAGAGGATGTTCTGTGCGGCCCAGGCGTGGTTCTTGGCATCGAGGATGAAGTTGATGAACTTCATCGCCGCTTCCTGCTTCTCCGAGCTCTTCATCACGACGATCGTGTCGATCCAGAGGTCGGAGCCTTCCTTCGGCACGATGAACTTGATGTCCTTGTTTTCGGTGATGCCGTAATTGCACCAGCCGTCCCAGGCATGCACCAGCGACGCCTCGCCAGAGACGAGCTTGGAGTAGAAGGTGGTGTCGTCATAGGCGAGCAGCGTCTTCTTCGCCTCGATGAGCAGGTTTTTCACCTCCTCGAGCTTCGCCGGATCCTTCTCGTTGACCGAATAGCCCTTGGCGAGTTCGCCGGCCGCCATCAGCCAGCGGTCGGTCGCCAGCATGGTCGTCTTGCCCTTGATGGCATCGGCCGGCTGGAGCAGGTTCAGCCAGCTGTCCGGCGTGTCCTTGACGAGATCGGAGCGGTAGCAAAGGCCCGTCGTACCCCAGGTATAGGGCACCGAAAAAGTGTTGCCGGGATCGTAGGCGAGCGTCGTCGCCTCTGGATAGAGATTGGCGAGGTTCGGCACGGCGGCCTTGTCGATCGGTGCCGCGAGCCCCTGCCCGTTCAGGATTTCGGCGAAGGGCGAGGAGACGAAGACGACGTCGTAGCCCTTGCCGCCGCTCGCCATCAGCTTGCCCATGACTTCTTCGTTGGTGGCGTGGTTGACCACCTCGATTTCCAGCCCCGTCGCAGCCTTGAACTGCTCCGCGATATCGGGGGCCATGTAGCCGGCCCAGTTCGAGATGACGAGATCGGCGGCGGATGCCGTACCCGCCGCAAGGCATGCGGCAGCCAGCGCCGCGGCCGCGCAGGTCGCAGTCAGTCGGTTCTTCACGGTCACGGAAGACTCCCTTGTTTTACGTTGTTCCAACCTCTTCGACGGGCGCGCCGGTTCTCCGGTCTCATTCCCTGTCGCCAGGCAGTATTATTTAGAAAAAAAATACGTCAATAGGCCAAATGCATTTTTGTGACCCACGTATTTCCGGACTTGCGAAACCACGGCTCAAAGGGCAGCATGCACGGCAATGGAAGGCAGACGCGAACAATGAGCCCCGAGCCGAAACGCCCCAATTTCCGCCATGTCGAATTGGCGCAAAAAATACTGGATGTCGCCGGCGAGCGCGGCATGGCACCGGGGGAACGGCTGGCGGAGCAGGCGCTGGCCTCGCTCTGCAAAGTCTCGAGAACGCCGATCCGCAAGGCTTTGCAGATACTTGCCGAGCGCGACATGGTAACCTCGGATAGTGAGGGTGGCTATCTCCTGGCGGTCGATCCGGCCGCGACAGCGCGGCTCGAAGACATCACGGACGGCGACGGCGACAGCGAAATCTATGCGGCGATCCTGCGCGACCTCGCCGCCGGGCGTATTGCCGAAAACCAGACCGTTGCCGCGCTCCAGCGCCGCTATAACGTCTCGCGCCAGACGGTACAAAATGCCCTGATGAAACTGGCGGAGGAAAACCTCGCCGAACGCGGCGCCGGCCAGCAATGGTTGCTGAAGCATTTTGCCATCAGCGGTGATGCGGCGGCGAAGAGCTACGAATTCCGTCTCGCGACGGAGCCTTTGGCGCTGACTTTACCGGATTTCAAGCGTGACATGCCGGCGATGACGGCGCTGCGCCAGTCCATGCTGATCCTGCGCGGCATGAACGAGACCAATTTCGACCGCAAGCTCTTCGACCGGACGGACTACGATTTCCACCTGCTGATCGCCCGCTCCTGCGGCAATCCCTTCATGGCGGAAGCGCTCGCCAACCACCACCGCCGCCGCCGCGCCAGCCCACCGGCCGGCCACGTCAACGCTTACAGGCTGATGCAGTCGAACCTCGAACATATCCAGATCCTCGAGCAGATCGAGCGCGGCCAGATGGAGCTTGCCGCCGATCTGATGCGTGTGCATATACAGCTTTCCCAATCGCAGCGCCCCCGGCTCGCCGGCCGCGGCGTCCCCCCCGCCTTCAAGCTTGTCGTGCGTTAGTCCTCCATGGCGCCAGCAAAGACCATCGCCCTCTTCCCGGAAGCGAGCTACGGCGCCGCCCTCAACTGCGTCGGCATCGCCCAGGAATTGCGGCGCATGGGCCATCGCCCGGTCTTCCTCTGTCATCCGGGCTTTTCCGGCGTCTTTGCCGAATACGGTTTTGCCGAATATCAATTGACCGAAGCGGACGCCGCACCGACGGATTGGACCGATTTCATCGAACGCCACCAGGACGCCTTCCGCCAGACGCCGCTCGACCAGATCGAAAGCTATGTCGGCCCGACCTGGGAAGCGATCGTCGATACCGCGATGCGGGTGGAAGAGCCGCTGCGCCAGCTTCTGGCCCGGCTGAAGCCGGATGCGATCGTGCTCGACAACGTCGTGATGTTCCCGGCCATCGCCAATGCCGGCGTGCCCTGGATCCGCGTCGTCTCCTGCGCCGAAACGGAAATTCCAGACGAGACCATCCCGCCCTATCTCTCCGGCTGCGGCGACAACGAACGCGAGGCCTGGACCATATTTGCCAGCCGCTACGAAAAGACCGTCGCCCCTGCCCACAGACGCTTTTCCGCCTTCCTGGCCGAATGCGGCCTCAAGGCTCCGGCGGCTCCGACATTCCTCGATCTCTCCCCGTGGCTGAACCTGCTGCTGGCGCCCGAGATCATCCGCCATGCGCGCCGCGCGCCGCTCGATACGCAAAACGTCGTTTTCCTCGATGGCTGCGTGCGCCACGAGGCGCCCTATACGCCGCCGCGTTTCGCCAGCCACAACGATGCCCCGCTCGTGCTGACGAGCTTCGGCTCGCTCGGTGCCATGGATGTGGCGATGACGAAGCGCATGATCGCCGTCTTCGCGACGCTGCCCTATCGCTTCCTCGTCAATGCCGGGCACTGGCGCGAGGATTATCGCGACGTGCCCGACAATGTTTTCATCGACAGCTGGTTCCCGCAGCCCTCCGTGGTCGGGCAGGCGAGCCTGTTCATCCATCATGGCGGCAACAACTCCTTCTGCGAGGCGCTCTATTACGGCGTGCCGTCGCTCGTCATGCCCTATTGCTGGGATGGCCACGACAATGCGGCGCGCGCCGCCGAAACCGGCGTCGGCCGCCGCCTCGACCGCTATGACTGGAGCGATGCCGACCTCACGGCCGCAATAGAAGGTCTGCTCGGCGATCAGGCCATGCACAAGCGCCTGAAGGCGAATGCGGCAAAAATGCATAAGGCGGCGGGCGTCGCCCGCGCTGCGGAGGAAATCGTCAGGGTGCTGAGCGAGACCCCGATCCGGCAGAGAGACCGGAATGCGTGATCAGCTCTCCATCGAGAGGGCCTGCTGTCGCCGGTCAAGAGGAGCACGTTCAAGGTAGTCGCACCCGCCGCCGAAAGAGACTGTGCACCACGCGCCGGCCGGGAGCGTGTAAAAATGCTGCACCGCATTTCCGAGATCACCCCTGCGCGCAAAGCCGGCGGGCGCTTTGTCCTTCGCGGGTTGCGACGCCATGCGTTCTGGGCCATAAAACGCTCCCCACCTGTCGAAGGCCAGCCGTCATCATGAGTGTTGCGGGCCGTGCGTGATCTCTCACGCCACGGCAAATCCCCCCGCGCTCCGGTCTGGCCCCGGCATGGGAAACGACAATGCGGACCGACAAAAAGGAGAACGCATCATGGGACACCTTGGCACGGCCTGGCGCAAGCGCGACTACCATCGTCAATGGCTCTGGCGGGAAGCAAACCGCCTGTTCGATTTCTTCCAGAACCGGGCCTTCAACCCGCTCGGCGGCTTCCACGAACTCGATGTGGAGGGACGGCCGATCAATGCCGGCAATCCGATCCGCGGCATCCATTCCACCGCACGCATGGTGCATTGCTTTGCGATCGGCAGCCTGCTCGGCCGGCCGGGTTCCGACGATATCGTCGATCACGGCATGAAATATCTCTGGGAAAAGCACCGCGACCACGAGCGCGGCGGCTACCACTGGTCGCTCGACAATTCCGGCCTGCTCGATGCGAGCAAGCAGGGCTATGGCCACGCTTTCGTGCTGCTGGCCTCTTCCAGCGCCAAGCTCGCCGGCCACCCCGATGCCGATCGGATGATCGCGGACGTTACCGACGTGCTGGAAAACCGTTTCTGGGAAGCCAAGCACGGTGCCATCGCCGAGGAATTCGAGGCGGACTGGTCGCCGGTTCCCGGCTATCGCGGCCAGAACTCCAACATGCACCTGACCGAAGCCCTGATGGCCGCCTTCGAGGCAACCGGCGAGAAAAGCTATCTCGACAAGGCGGAAAGCATCGCCGACCTCATCATCCGCCGCCGCGCGGGTGAAAACGGTTTCCGCGTGCCCGAGCATTTCGACGAAAACTGGGTGCTCGACAAGGACTATCGCGGCAACGAGATGTTCCGCCCCTCCGGCACCACGCCGGGGCACTGGCTGGAATGGGCCCGTCTCATCCTCCAGCTCTACGCGCTCGGCGGCAAAAAGCATGACTGGATGCCGGAGGCGGCCAAGGCGCTCTTTGCGCAGTCCATCGCGCTCGGCTGGGATAACGAAAAAGGCGGCTTCTTCTACACGCTCGACTGGAACGACGAACCCGCCAAGCGCAACAAGCTGTGGTGGCCGATGGCCGAAGGCGTGGGTGCGGCGGCGTTCCTTGCCGAACATCTGCCGAGCGATTTCCACGAGACCTGGTATCGCAAGATCTGGGACGGCATTTCCCGCCATTTCCTCGATCAGGACCGCGGCGGCTGGCATGAGGAACTGACGGAAGACCTCGTGCCGAGCTATACCCTTTTCGCCGGCAAGGGCGACATCTATCATGCATTGCAAGCCTGCCTGATCCCGCTCTATCCGGCAACGGGCAGCGTGACCAAGGGCATCATCGAATCCGGCGGCCGCTAGGCCGCCTCTTTCTGCCGGGTAAGCGGGAGAGACATGATCGACGTACCGGAGCAGATCTCGACCGCCTGGATCGCCGCCGCCTCGGTGGCGTTCCTCATCAAGCATTTCCTGGCGGATTTTCTGCTGCAGACTGACTGGATGGCGACAGGCAAGGACCGGCCGAAAGGCTGGCTCCTGCCGCTTGCCGCCCATGCCGGCGTGCATGGCGCGATGACGGCGGCGCTTTTCCTCGCCGTCGCACCGCCGCTGGCCTGGCTCGGCCTCGCCGACATGCTAGTCCATGGCATCATCGATCGCCTCAAAAGCATTTCAACGCGCCGGAGCGCACTGACGCCTCGCCAAACAGCCTTCTGGTGGCTGTTCGGCCTTGACCAGAGCCTGCATCATCTCACGCATATCGTCCTTGCGATCGTGCTCGCCGCAGCCGGCGCCGTCGCTTAATCCAACGCCTCGCGCAGCAGGAGATCGGTCAGCGCGAACTGGTCGGCAAACCAGCGATCGGCCGCATGCCACATCAGCGGCGTCAGCTTGATATCATGACCGCCACGCGCATCCGTCTCGACAAGTCCGCCATCGCGCGCCGCCTCGACGATCCGGCGCACATGGGTGCGCGAAACGCCCGTTTGGGTCGCCAGCCGCTGATAGCCGGTCGTCACGACAAAACCGTCATTTTCTTGCGCACCGCGCAGCAGCAGCAGCATGATCATATAGCCGCAGTCATGCGCAAAAAACGGCGCCAACGGCAAGTGCCGGCGGATGAGGCGGCTGATATCGGGTAGATGCGAGAGCGTCGCGCGGCGCATCCCCTTGTGCAGAGCCGCATCCGGCGATCCCCTGCACCCTTCGGTGGGTGACAGGCCGAACAACGAGATACCGTTCAGAAGAAGGCCGAGCACCCTCGCATCGCGCGCAAGAAGCGCGCTGCTCGGCACGAGCAGGCGCACGCGCCGGTCGGAGGCATGGGGTTGCTGGGAGAGAAAGCCATATTTGCGCAGGTACGAGACCTGGGCCTCGACGCGGTTGCGGCTGGCGATGCCGAGGTCCGTCACCTCCCGCTGAAGCCGGCCGAGCGTCAGCCAGGTAGCGGGCTGCGTGATGTCCTGTGCGGCATGGAGCGCCAGCACCGCGAGGTAGCATAAAAATCGCCCCTCCTCGAGGATCAGCCGATTGAAGAGATGATTTCCCTCGTAAAGCGCGAGCTTGCCGGCAATCAGCCCATCGCGGGCCTCGGCAAAGCCAGGCGCGCTCAAGAACTGATAGGACGGCACGCGAAATGCGACCGAACAATCGTCGAATGTGACCTGATCCATGCCTATTCCCCAATATGAACCGGCGCGATGTTCCATTTCGGCGCGCCCGCGCGCCTGATGGACCCATTATTTTCCATGGGGTTCGAGCAAGAGCGACCTGTCAATCGCGGCAATTGTCAGACCACGCGATATGAGACGTAGCGACAAAAGAATGATACGCAGTGCAAAACCATTAAATCCTATAGCCTTTCACCTTTTGAGGAACCTTCGTCCGCTCTGTGGACTTGAGAGGTATGCCAGAAATTAACAATCGTGAGTCGCAATGAGTTCTGCCGACAAGCTGCTCTCCAACTCCGTAACCGCTGAGGCCGGCGCGGATGTTCGTCGATCAAGTCAGCTCTTCGCCGAAACGCTCGATCCGGTGTTCCGCACGACCTTGCTGACACCAGAGCGGCTGGACGATTTCCATGCCGAGCTTTCGACATACTTCATGGGGCCAGCGCTGTTTTTCGTCGCCGACATGACCGGCACGACCTACGCATTCTCGCGGGACATGCGCCGGATCGCCCGCACAGGGCTCGACCTGATTTTCGTGCAGGTGACACTCGACGGCAGCGACCTGCGAACCGTCAACGGCGAGACGATCCTGGTCGAAGCCGGAGACATCTCGCTTTTCGACCTGTCTCGTCCCATGCAAGCGGAGACCCGGCATTGCCGCAACCTGACGCTCGTCCTTCCACGCCACATGCTGTTCAGCAAGGACGTTCAGAACGATGCTCTGCACGGTCTCGTGCTGAAACGCTCGACCAGCACGGGCCGGCTGATCGGCAGCCATCTTCGCGCGCTCTTCGACGATCTCTCCGACATCACGCAGGCGGAGGCGCCAGCGATCGTCGCCGCGACGGCAAACCTCGTTACCAACTTGGTCGGGCCGCAGGTCAGCAACCGCAACCCGCCCGCCCCAACCGTGCGGGGCGCTGTCATCATGGAGGTCCGGCGCTATATCGAGCAGAACATGGCCCAGCAGGATCTCGGTCCAGACCATCTCTGCAAGATGTTCGGCCTGTCGCGCGCTACGCTCTATCGGCTTTTCGAGCCGGTCGGCGGCGTGACGGACTATATCCGCACGCGCCGTTTGCGCGCCGCCTTTGATATGTTGACGAATGACGGCAAGCGCACGGTGGGCGAGGTCGCCTATGCCTGCGGTTTTCCTGACATTTCCACCTTCTCCCGCGCCTTCCGCCACCAGTTCGGCATGAGCCCGAGCGAGGTGCGCGACATGGGGGACCGCGGCCCGCGCGCGCTGACTGCTACCGAGCGGCAGACCGCCGCCTCGGTACACGACTGGCTGCGCATCGTGGGGTCCCTATAAGCATCTTGCCGTTTGACAGCTGACATCACATCAAACAATATGTGATCACATTTCTTGTATGAACCAGCTGGAGATCGGGATGGAGAGGGCGAACCTGGAGGCGCGTGCCCACGCGCTTGTCGAGGCGGAAGCGGAAATTTTTCGCGCGAAGCGGCCGCGTTGCGCGGCGGCGCATGATGAGGCAACATCCGGTTTCTTCGACGGCGTGCCGCAGCACTGGATGCTCGATTGGCCAACGCCCTTCCCGCTCGTCGTCGATCAGGCGAGCGGCGTGGAGCTCGTCGATCTCGACGGCAATCGCATCGTCGATGTCTGCCTTGGCGATACCGGCGCCATGTTCGGCCATGGGCCGGCGCCAGTGCTCGACGCGCTGAAGAACGCCGGCACGCGCGGCCTGACCACCATGCTGCCCTCCTCGGATGCCCAGATCGTCGGCCGCTTGCTGGTCGAGCGCTTCGGCCTGCCGCGCTGGCAGCTGGGCGCCACGGCCAGTGATGCCAACCGTTTCGCCATTCGCGTCGCCCGCGCCGTCACCGGTCGCGCCAAGCTTCTGGTCTTCGACGGCTGCTACCATGGCGCCGTGGATGATACGCTGGTCGATCTCGTCGACGGCAAGACCATTTCGCGCCGCAACCTGCTCGGCCAGGTGCGCGACCTCGGCGAACTCACCGTCTCCATTCCCTTCAACAACGAAGCCGCGCTGGAAAAGGCGCTCGCCGGCAACGACATCGCCTGCGTGCTCGCCGAACCGGTCATGACCAATTGCGGCATGATCCCGCCCGCCCCCGGCTTTCACGATGCGCTGCGCCGCCTGACCCGCGCCGCCGGCACGCTGCTCCTGATCGACGAAACGCACACGATCTCCACCGGCCTTGGCGGCTATTCGATGGTGCATGGGCTGGAGCCCGACCTCGTCGTCATGGGCAAGCCGATCGGCGGCGGCGTGCCCGTCAGCGTCTGGGGCATGACCCAGGCGATTTCCGACAAGCTGCACTTCATCCGCCGCGAGCAGAGCGGCCACGGCCATTCCGGCATCGGCACGACGCTGTCCGGCAGCGCGCTCCAGCTCGCCTGCCTGCGCGCCTGCCTCGAGCACGTCATGACCGAGGACGCCTATCGCAAGATGCAGGCCAATGCCGACCGCATCGAAGCAGGTTTCAAGGCTGCGATTTCCGCCGCCGGTCTCGACTGGACGGTTTCGCGCGTCGGCGCGCGGCTGGAGGTCGTCTTCTCGCCCGTCCCGGTCACCAACGCCGCCGAGGCCCGCGCCGCCGCTTCCGATGTGATCGAGGCCGCGCTGCATCTCTCCATGCTGAACCTCGGCTATCTCCTGACGCCGTTCCACAACATGGTACTGGTCAGCCCCGCTTTGTCGCAGGAGCAGGCCGACGGGCTCGTCGAGGCCTTCGCAACCGTGCTCGGCCGCCTGGCGGAACGGAGGGCCGCCGCGTGAGCCGTGATATCGCCACCCGCCCGCCGCAGGCCGCAGACATTGCCGAGGCCGAAGCTTTCCTTGCCGCACATCCGGAGATCACATCCTTCGATCTCGTGCTGATCGACCTCAACGGCATCGCACGCGGAAAGATCATCCGCCGGCATGAATTGCTGCCGATCTTCCGCTCTGGCCGACACCTGCCTGGCTCCATTCTCGGTCTCGACGTGACCGGCGAGGATGTAGAGGAAACCGGCCTCGTCTGGGCGGACGGCGATGCCGACCGCCGCGCCTGGCCGATACCGGGTTCGCTGGTTCCCCTGCCCTGGACCTCGCCGCCACGCGGCGAAGTCCGCCTCGCGCTTTTCGAACTCGACGGCACGCCGATGGCGGCCGATCCGCGCCATGCGCTGGCGCGTCAGGTGCAACTGCTGGAAGCCGATGGTTTCCATCCGGTTCTTGCCTATGAGCTGGAATTCTACCTGCTCGACCGTGAACACGCCGCCGATGGTACCTTCCAGCCGCTGCGCCTGCCGCTCTCCGGCGAAAGGCCTGACGGCATTCAGGTCTATGGCGTCACCGAACTCGACCGGCTGGAACCCTTCATCGACGCCGTCTATCGGGGTGCAGAAGCGCAGGGCCTGCCCGTCGAGACGATGATTTCGGAATATGCCCAGGGCCAGTTCGAACTGACCCTGCGCCATGGCAGCGCCTTGCGGGCCGCCGATGATATTGCCATGCTGAAAAGGCTTATCCGGGCGCTCGCCGTGCGTCACGGCATGATGGCCTGCTTCATGGCCAAGCCCTTTGCCGGCCGCGCCGGCTCCGGCATGCATGTCCATGCAAGTCTTGCCGATGGCGAAGGCAACAACCTCTTCGCAGACCAGGGCGAGGCACTGTCGCCGCTCCTGAAACAGGCCATCGCGGGCCTTCTCGAAACCATGCACGAATCCATGCTGGTCTTCGCGCCCCATTTCAATTCATGGCGTCGTTTCTCCGCGCAGAGCTATGCGCCGACCACGCCGACCTGGGGTACCAACAACCGCAGCGTCGCCGTGCGTGTCCCCGCCGGCTCGCCAGCCGGCCGCCATCTCGAGCAACGCGCCGCCGGTATCGATTCCAACCCCTATCTGGTTGGCGCAACGGTGCTGGCTGGCATGCGCAATGGGCTACTCGCCAAGGCCGACCCGGGCCCGGAAACGACCGCCTACGCCGAAGCCTTGGGCGACGAACTGCCGCCGGACTGGCGCAGTGCCATCGAGACGGCAACCCGCTCCGCCTTCCTCAAGGAAGCGCTTGGCGAAAAACTGCATCACGTCTTCCTCGCCCTCAAGCGCGCAGAATACCGCCGCTTCGCCAGCGAGGTGACCGCGCTGGAACGTACGCTCTACGGTGAGACCGTCTAACGATGAAAACCTTCTATACTTCCGATCATCACCTGCATCACAGCGGCATGGAGCTTTCGTTCGGCCGCATCGTCGAAACCTTCGAAAAGCCGGTGCGTGCCGAAATCGTGCTGAAGCGCGTGAAAGACGTCGGCCTCGGGCCGGTTCTGGAGCCAGCACCTTACGACCGCGCCGCAATCGAGCGCATCCACACACCAGACTATCTGGATTTCCTGGAAAACGTATTCGATGAATGGCGTGCGGCCGGACGCGACGGCGAGGTCTGGCCCTATAGCTGGCGCCACCGCTCCATGCCAATGATCGATACCCCGCCCTCCGGTCTCGACGCGCGCCTGTCCTATTATTCCTTCGACATGGCAGGCTCGATCACCGAGACGACGTGGCAGGCCGCCAAGCGCGCCGCCGACACGGCCCTTGCCGGCGCGGACGCCGTGCTATCAGGCGAACGAGCCGCCTTCTCGCTCTGCCGCCCGCCGGGCCATCACGCAGGCCGCGATTTCTTCGGCGGCTATTGCTACCTTAACAATGCCGCCATCGCCGCCCAGCACTTCCTCGATAACGGCCACGACCGCGTCGCGATCTTCGACGTCGACTACCACCACGGCAATGGCACACAGGAAATCTTCTACGACCGCGACGACGTGCTCCTGGCCAGCCTGCACGGCGACCCGGATTTCGAGTTTCCATTCCATCTCGGCTATGCCCGCGAACGCGGCGCCGGCAAGGGCGAAGGCTATAACCTCAACTACCCACTACCCTCAGGCACGCCCTGGAGCGAATGGCAGGCCGCCTTCGAGGACGCGCACGAAAAGATCCGCGCCTACGCCCCGACCGCCCTCGTCATCTCGCTCGGCGTAGATACGTTCAAGGACGATCCGATCTCGCAATTCAAGCTGGAGAGCGAGCACTTCCTGACGATCGGCAGCCGCATCGCCGATTTCGGCCTGCCGACGCTCTTCGTCATGGAAGGCGGCTACGCCGTCGACGCGCTCGGCGTCAACGCGGTGAATGTACTGCAGGGGTTTGAGGGCGCCTGAGGCGCTCTCAAACGTCCTTGAGCAGATTGTTGCGTGACAGGTTCTTCACGTCACGCTCGCCGCAGAGCGCCATGGTGATGTCGAGTTCCTTGCGGATGATCTCGAGCGTGCGGCGCACGCCAGCCTTGCCGCCAGCGCCGAGGCCGTAGAGGAAGGGGCGGCCGATATAGGTGCCCTTGGCGCCATAGCACAGTGCCTTCAACACATCCTGGCCGGAGCGGATACCACCGTCGAGGTGCACTTCCATCTGATCGCCGACGGCATCGACGATGCGCGGCAGCATGCTGATCGAGGAAGCCGCGCCATCGAGTTGACGGCCGCCGTGGTTGGAAACGATGATCGCATCAGCGCCGCTGCCGAGCGACATGCGGGCATCTTCTTCGTCGAGGATGCCTTTGAGGATTAGCTTGCCACCCCAGCGTTCCCTGATCCATTCGATGTCCTTCCAGGACAGCTGCGGGTCGAACTGTTCCGAGGTCCATGAGGAGAGCGAGGAAAGGTCGCCGACCCCCTTGGCGTGACCGACGATATTGCCGAACGTCCGGCGCTTAGTGCCGAGCATATCGAAGCACCAGAAGGGCCGCGTCGCCATCTGCCAGAGATGTTTCGGCGTGAAGCGCGGCGGGGCGGACAGGCCGTTGCGCAGATCCTTGTGGCGCTGGCCGAGGATCTGCAGGTCAAGCGTCAACACCAGCGCGGAGCAGCCGGCGGCCTTGGCACGATCGATGAGATTGAGCACAAAATCCCGGTCCTGCATCACGTAAAGCTGGAACCAGAAGGGCTTCGAGGTGACGGAGCGCACATCCTCGATCGAGCAGATGCTCATGGTCGAGAGCGTGAAGGGCACGCCAAATTCCTCGGCCGCCTGGGCGGCCAGCATTTCGCCATCGGCATGCTGCATGCCGGTGAAGCCGGTCGGCGCAATGGCGACGGGCATCGAGACCTTCTCGCCGATCATTTCGCTGGCCAGCGACCGGTTGCTCATATCGACCAGCACGCGCTGGCGCAGCTTGACCTTGTGGAAGTCCTCTTCGTTGGCGCGGTAGGTACCTTCGGTCCAGGCGCCCGAATCCGCGTATTCGAAGAACATTTTTGGCACACGACGACGTGCCTGCTCTTTAAGGTCGCTGATCGTCAGGGCCTGCTCTACGCTCATCTCGTCCTCACAAGTCGGGCCGCGGCCACGACATTCCGTCCATAGGGATGTGAAATCTTTAAGAGCAGGATGGTGGGGCGGCAAGGGTTCGCACGCACAATCCTCCATGAATGATCTATTTATCAATAAAAATATTTTGCCGATATGGATGGATCGGGACGCCAAAAGAAAACGCCCTCCCGGCGGAACCGGAAGGGCGCGGAACGATCCTGCGATCGCGCTTAATTCGTCGCGTAGAATTTCGCCATGTCGGGCAGACGCTTGACGCGGATGCTAGAGGCCTTGCCAGCGGTGCGAAAGGCTTCGAAACGCTCGCGGCAAACTTCCTGCATGCGGGCGGTCGCCGGCTTCAGGTAGGTGCGCGGGTCGAAATTATCAGGCTTCTCCTTGAAATTCTTGCGGATGGTGCCGGTCATGGCGAGACGCAGGTCGGTGTCGATATTGACCTTGCGCACGCCAAGCGGGATCGCCTTCTGGATTTCGGCGACCGGAACGCCCCAGGTCTGCTTCATCTCGCCGCCATAGGCGGTGAAGAGATCCTGCAGGTCCTGCGGAACCGACGAGGAGCCGTGCATGACGAGATGCGTGTTCGGCAGCTTCTTGTTGATCTTGGCGATCGTCTCGATCGACAGGATGTCGCCATCCGGCGCGCGGGTGAACTTGTAGGCGCCGTGGCTAGTGCCGATAGCGACGGCAAGCGCATCGACGCCGGTCTTGGAGACGAAGTCGAGCGCCTGGTCCGGATCGGTCAGCAGTTCGTCGCGCGTCAGTTTGCCTTCGAAGCCGTGGCCGTCTTCCTTTTCACCGGCGCCCGTTTCCAGGTTACCGAGACAGCCAAGCTCGCCTTCAACCGAAACGCCGGCCGCATGCGCGATCTTCACGACTTCCGCCGTGACGTCGACATTGTATTCGTAGCTGGCGATTGACTTGCCGTCGGCGAGCAGCGAGCCGTCCATCATGACGGAGGTGAAGCCATTGGTGATCGCCGAAATGCAGGTCGAGGGCTGGTCGCCGTGGTCGAGATGCAGGCAGACCGGGATATGCGGATATTCTTCGGCCGCGCCCAGGATGAGGTGACGCAGGAACGCATCGCCCGCATAGGAGCGCGCACCGCGGCTGGCCTGCAGGATCACCGGGGAGTCCGTCGCATCGGCTGCGCGCATCACCGCCTGGACATATTCCAGGTTGTTGACGTTGAAGGCCGGCAGTGCGTAGTCGTTCTCCGCTGCGTGGTCGAGCAATTGCCGCATGGTGATCAATGCCATTCCTGTCCTCCTTTAGGATGCTGATTTCACGGGTTGGCGGCACTATTCACAGAACAGTCCGCCATATGCAACAGCCCTCAAAGACCACAGTGTAAGGCAAATCGATTAAATGGCATAAGCGAAATAAATTTCTCGTGGACAGGGTAAAAATCCGGCCCGCTCGCGCAGGCCGGATCCGGAAAATCTATCCATTTCAAATAAGTACGACAAATGCCCAACAATCGGGCAATCGCCTCGGGAGAAAATCTCAGTCGTCTTCGGCCGGTTCCGGCGCCTGGAAGCTGCCGCGCTCGCCCGAGATGATCTCGCGCTTGCCGACATGGTTGGCCGGGCCGACGAGGCCTTCCTTCTCCATGCGCTCGACGAGGGACGCGGCGCGGTTGTAGCCGACGGCGAGGCGGCGCTGGATATAGGAGGTCGAGCACTTGCGGTCGCGCAGCACGACCTTGACGGCCTTCTCGTAGAGATCATCGCCATCCTCGGCAGCGATATCGCCCTTGTCGAAGACGGCACCGCCCGTTGCCGGCTTTTCCTCTTCCTCTTCTTCCTCGTCGGCCGTCACCGTCTCCAGATATTCCGGACGACCCTGGGCCTTGAGATGCAGCACGACCTTTTCGACTTCCTCGTCGGAGACGAAAGGACCATGGACGCGCGAGATGCGCCCACCGCCGGCCATATGCAGCATGTCGCCCTGGCCGAGCAGCTGTTCGGCACCCTGCTCGCCGAGGATGGTGCGGCTGTCGATCTTCGACGTCACCTGGAAGGAGATGCGCGTCGGGAAGTTCGCCTTGATCGTGCCGGTGATGACATCGACAGAGGGGCGCTGCGTCGCCATGATCAGGTGGATGCCGGCGGCACGCGCCATCTGGGCGAGACGCTGGATCGCGCCTTCGATCTCCTTGCCGGCGACCATCATCAGGTCGGCCATCTCGTCGACGATGACGACGATATAGGGCATCGGATCGAGCGAGAGTTCCTGCTCCTCGTTGATCGCCTCGCCGGTTCCCTTGTCGAAACCGGTCTGCACGCTGATCGAGATCGTCTCGCCCTTGTCGCGGGCGGCGGCAACACGGGTGTTGTAGCCGTCGATATTGCGCACGCCGAGGCGCGACATCTTGCGATAGCGATCCTCCATTTCGCGCACCGCCCATTTCAGCGCCATGACGGCCTTCTTGGGATCGGTAACGACAGGGGTCAGAAGGTGCGGAATGCCGTCGTAGATCGACAGTTCCAGCATCTTGGGATCGACCATGATCAAGCGGCACTCTTCCGGGCGGAAGCGGTAGAGCAGCGAGAGGATCATCGTGTTGATGGCGACCGACTTGCCCGAGCCGGTGGTGCCGGCGACGAGCAGATGCGGCATCTTCGCGAGTTCCGCGATGACGGGTTCGCCACCGATCGTCTTGCCCAGGCACAGCGGCAGCTTGAAGCCGGTGCGGGCGAAATCCTGGCTCTCGATCATCTCGCGGAAATAGACCGTCTCTCGCGTCTGGTTCGGCAGTTCGATACCGATGACATTGCGGCCGGGCACGACCGCGACACGGGCCGAAAGCGCCGACATGGAACGGGCGATATCGTCGGCAAGGCCGATGACCCGCGAGGACTTCACGCCGGGAGCCGGCTCGAATTCATAGAGCGTGACGACCGGGCCGGGGCGGACATGGATGATCTCGCCGCGAACACCGAAGTCTTCCAGAACGCTTTCAAGAAGGCCGGCATTCTGTTCCAGCTGTTCCTGCGTCAGCACGAAGCCGACGGTGCGCGGCGGCTCCTGCAAGAGGTCACGCGGCGGATATTCGTAGGTATCGCCGGCGGGCGTTGCCATAGTGACCTGGAAGGGCTTGGCACGGGAAAGCACCGAAGACGGCATTTCGCGCGTAGGTTCGGCGGACGGAACCGGCGACACGGCGGCGGACGGCGCAGGCTTGAACTCGAAAACCGGCAGGACGACCTCAGCGAGCGGCTCGACGACGGGCGCCGGAACCACGGCAACCGGCTCGACCTTCACCTCGGGCACGATAACGGCGGGTTCGGCGACGATAGTGCGGACCGTTGCCGGACGGCATTCGACGACGCGGAAGAGCGACGCGATGGAGGACGGTTCTTCGCGCACCTCGGCGACCAGCGTCGGCGCGGGCGGGGCGACCACAGGCGCCGGTGTCGGCAACGGCATGCGCACGACGGTTGCGGCCACGGCAGGTTTTACCCGGACCTCGACGGCATCCTCGTCGGGAACGAACGTTTCCCAGAAGGCATGGTCCGAGAGATTGGCAAAACGGGCAATGGCGCCGCGGACATCCGCCTTCACGGTGGGTTTTGCGGCGTTCACGACGGGTGCGGCCATGCGCGGGACGATCGGCGCGCTGGGTTTGAACACCACGGCGGAATTGGCGGGCGTGCCGCTCGTGCCGGCATCGACCACGGCCTGAACGAGCGGCGGGGCGGGTTCGGCCGGTGCGGGGCCGACAGCAGCGGCCTCCGCCTGCTGCTCCTCGGAGCGTCGGCGGCGATCCTCGAGGGCCTCGCGCAGGCGCTGGAGCAATTCGCTCTGGCTGAGCTGCGGCGTCAGGATCGGCTGCGCTGCCTGAACCGGCTGCTCGACCGTTTCAGCGGCCGGCTGGGCCTGCTGTGCCTCTTCGGCGGCAGCTTCCTCGATCTTGGCGGCGACCTTGTCGGGCGTGCGGGTGAAACGAACGTTCGGGGCCATGTAGAAATGGCTCTCCCAGCTGCCATCGGAAAACTGGCCCGGATCGTAGCTGCGCAGCGCCGGCGAGCGGAACCGCGGATGATAGGCCTCGTCGTTCGCCACCGGCTCATCCGCGGCGTGCCAATCCTCGATTTCCGGCGCCATCTCCGGCAAGGCGTTGTTTTCATAGGAGGAGTACGCCGATTGCTCGTCGTTCTGCTCTTCGGTTTCGAGGACGGGATAGAAGTTTGTTCTGGAAATACGCATGAACCTGCACACTCGACGATCATTGCCGATAGGGATGCGTAGATGGTTAGGAAATGAAGGTTAACAATGTCTTTGGACGCGACCGAAATCGTCTACCGAATCCTGTTTCAGTCCACCCGTTTTCCCTCGCCATTGAAGAGGTGAAGCCTGTTCTGCGGCAGGTCGACGCGCACGGCAGGGCCGGGAGTGAGCATGCGACGATCCTGTGTAAAAATTTTCATCGGGATGCCATGGACCGTCACATGCATGATGATTCCAAAGCCCGTCGGCTCGATGAGATCGACCGCGGCCTCCAGCGCGCCGGTATCGGCAAGAATCACATGCTCGGGACGGATGCCGAGCGTCGCCGCCGAGCCTGATTCGAGACCGTCGCGTTTGCGGATGGGCAGCGTCGTACCACTCGGGAGCCTCATATCCGCGTGGTCGCCGGAAACGAGATAGCGACCCTCGAAGAAATTCATGCCGGGTGAACCGATGAAGCCGGCGACGAAGAGATTGGCCGGCCGGTCATAAAGTTCGAGCGGCGAGCCGACCTGCTGGACGATGCCGCCATGCATCGCGACGATGCGGTCCGCCAGTGTCATCGCCTCGATCTGGTCATGCGTGACGTAGATGGACGTCGCACGAAGATCGCCGTGTAGCTTCTTGATTTCGGCGCGCATCTGCTCGCGCAGGCGGGCGTCGAGGTTCGACAGCGGCTCATCGAAGAGGAAGGCCTTCGGCTGGCGCACGATGGCGCGGCCCATTGCGACGCGTTGGCGCTGGCCGCCGGAGAGCGCCTTGGGGCGGCGTTCCAGCAGCGGTTCCAGCCCGAGCTTGACGGCGGCCCCGCCGACGGCACTGGCAATTTTCTCCTTGGCGGAGCGGCGCAGGCGCAGGCTGTAGCTCATATTGTCGGCGACGCTCATATGCGGATAGAGCGCGTAGGACTGGAACACCATGGCGATGTCGCGGTCTTTTGGCGCGAGATCGTTGACCCGTTTGCCGTCGATCTGGATGTCGCCGGACGTGACATCCTCCAACCCCGCGATCATGCGTAGCAGGGTGGATTTGCCGCAGCCGGAAGGGCCGACCAGCACGATGAACTCGCCGTCTTGAATGGTGAGGTCGACGCCGTGCAGGACTGGAAAGGCGCCGAAGCTTTTGCGGACAGTCTGGATATCGATGGAAGCCATGGGAAAACCTTTCAGCCTTTGACCGCGCCGGCCGTCAGGCCCTGCACGAGATAGCGCTGGATGAGCAGGAAGAAGAGGCAGGCCGGGATGAGCGCGAGCACGCCCGCGGCCATCATCTGCCCGAAATCGACCGAGAATTTCGAAACGAAGGTGAGAAGCCCGACCGGGAAGGTCGAGGCATCGTTGCCCGAGATCAGCATCAGCGCGAAGAGCAGTTCGCTCCAGGCGGCCGTGAAGACGAAGCCGAGCGTGGCGGCGATTCCGGGCAGCGTCAGCGGCAGGATGATCTGGCGGAAGGCGACGAACTGCGTTGCCCCATCGATCATCGCCGCCTCCTCCAGGTCCTTCGGAATGCCGTCGAAGAACGACTGCATGAGGAAGGTGGCGAATGGCACGTTAAAGGCGGTGTAGACGAGGACGAGGCCGGGGAGGCTGTTCGTCAGGCCGAGTGGCGAGAGCATCTTGAAGATCGGCGCCACCAGCATGACCAAGGGGAACATCTGCGTGATCAGCATCAGCGCGACGATCCAGTATTTTGCCCGGAAGTTGAAGCGCGACAGCGCATAGCCGGCAAGCGAGGCGAGGATCGTCACCGTGACGGCGGTGGAGCCGGCGACGATGAGGCTGTTCTTGAAGAAGGTCGGGAAGGCACTGTGCGCGATGACGAACGAATAGTGCTCGAACGTCGTGCGCGACGGCCACATTCGTACACCTTCACTGTAGAGCAGGTCGTTCGGCGTCACGGACACCTTCAGCAGCCAGAACAGCGGGAAGAGCGCGAAGACGACATAGGCGAGGATCGCCAGGCGATGCAGGACGGTGAGTATAGGTTTGCTTCTCATGTCCTCACCCCTTGTTGAGCAGCGTCTGCCGCAGCAGCACAATCAGCAGCGAATAGACGAGCAGGAGCACGAGCAGCACGAGGGCGATGGCAGAGGCATAGCCGAAATCGAGACGCTTGAAGGCCTGCGTGAAGATGTAGCTGGCGACGATCTGGGTGCGGTCCGCCGGGCCGCCATTGGTCATGACGACGATGAGATCGGCGAAATTGGAGATCCAGACGGTGCGCAGCAGGATGGTGATGGCGATTGTCGGCGCCAGGAACGGCAGCGTGATCGACAGGAAGCGCTGCACCGGCCCTGCCCCGTCGATGCTCGCGGCTTCGTACAGATCGCGCGGGATCGCTTGAAGAGCGGCGAGCAGCGTGATGGCGAAGAACGGGATACCCCACCAGACATTGGCGGCGATCGGCCCCCACATGGCAAGCTGCGGATCGGACAGGATGTTGTTGGGCGCATCCAGCAGGCCGAGCGCGTAGAGCCAGTGCGGCAGCGGGCCGATGACGGGATTGAACAGCCAGGCCCAGTTGAGGCCGGCAAGAAAACTCGGCACCGCCCAGGGCAGGAAAACGAGCGCCTGCACGAGACCGCGGCCGGCAAAGGGCTTGTCGAGCAGCAATGCTAGGATCAGGCCGAAAAGGAATTGCAGGAAGACGGAGGCACCCGTCCACCACAGCGTGTTGCGCAGGGCCCGGAAGAAGGCTTCGTCCTGCCCGAGCGCACGAAAATGGTCGAGCCCGATGAAGCCGCCGGAGAACGGGTTCAGAAGCTGGATATCACGGAAGGCATAGGAAATGCCGAGCACCAGTGGCACCAGCATGACGCCGATGATCAGGATCAGCGCGGGCGCGCTGTAGAGATAGGGTTCCGACGCGTCAGCGATCCGCTTTCGAAGCGGTTTTGCGGCGTGCGAATGGGCGGCAAGGGTCATCGTCTCGCTTCCGTTAGGTGGCGGGGCGTTTCAAGAACGTGAATGTTTCCGGGCGGAGCCTCGTATCTCCGCCCGGATGTTCCTCAGACCTATTTCTTGGCGAGGAACTTCTGCTGTGCCTTGGTCAGGTAATCAGCCCACTGGTTGGCCAATTCCTCGGGGGTGATGTCGCCGAGAAGAGCCTCCTGCGAGGTCTTGATGACGAGCGAATCCTTAAAGAACGCGAATTCCTCAAGATGCGTCGGCATCACGGTCGGCACAGCGTCCTTGTCCTCAAGCTCGGCGAACCAGCCCTTGAACTGCTCGCTGGCATAGAAGGGATCTTTTTCCGCAGACGTGTGGACCGGAAGCGCGCCGGTGCGCTTGTTCCACTCGATATTGCCCTCCGGACCTTCAAGCGTTTCGATGAGCTTCCAGGAAAGGTCCTTATTGGCGCTGGAGGCGAACATCGACCAGCCAGCGAAACCGATCGTCGGGAAGGTCTTGCCATCAGGCCCCTTCGGCATGGTCATGATGCCGTAGTCTTCGGTCTTCATGCGCTCGGCAATGGCGATGAGCGCGTCCGGATCCTGATCGAGGAAGGCGCAGGTCCCGGAATAGAAGCCGGCGACGATCTCGTTGAAGCCCCAGTTGACGCTGTCCTTCGGCGCATACCCGTTTTTGTAGAGGTCGATCACCCAGGTCAGGCCCTTGACCCAACCTTCACTGTTGAAGGTCGACGTACCGTCCTCATTGAAGAACTTGTTGTCGCCGGCCATGGAGGCGCCGAACATCACCCAGCCGTTCAGGCCGCCCGGACCGCCGCGCAGGCAATAACCGTATTTGCCTGGAAGGGCCGAGACCTTCTTGGAGGCCTCCGCAAATTCGTCCATCGTCTTCGGCGGCTCGGAAACACCGGCCTCCGCAAGCAGCTTTTTGTTGTAGAACATGGCGCGCAGATAGAAGCCGTAGGGCAGCATGTAGGCTGTGTCCTTGATGTCACGGCCGAGTTCCAGTGCACGCGGCGTCAGGCCGGCTGTGTACTCCCATTTGGCGAGGTAGGGCTCGAGGCTTTCGAGCATGCCGTTATTGGCATAGAGCGACAGCCAGGTGTCGGGCATTTCCATGACGTCGGGCACTTCGCCGGCCGAGACCATGGTGGCGAACTTCTGGAACGCCTCGCCCCAGGGCAGCGAGATGATTTCGACCTTGGTGCCGGGGTTCGCAGCCTCGAACTTGCCGACGATGGATTTCAGCGTCTCGGTACGCTCGGGGCTGGTGATAACCTCGACGAGCTTCAGCGTCGTGTCGGCCAGCGCACTCGTCGCCATCAACGCGGTGAACAGGGCTGCGGTCAAAAGTGTCTTCATGGTCGTTCCCTCTTTTCGTTTGCTTTGGATTTTGACGTCAGGTTTCGGTCGCGGCCGCTATCGCCGCTTCCAGATCACTCCACAGGGCCTCGGTTCCCTCCAGGCCGATATGAAGACGCACGGACCGCGCATCGATACCGAATGTATGCGCGGAATTGGGTTGGGCCTTCTGCTCCAGAACGACCTCGCCCGGTACGATCAGGCTCTCATGCCCGCCCCAGGAGACGCCGAGCTTGAAAAGCTTGAGATGGTCGGCGAAGGCCCTGATATCGACGCCCTCGCGGAAGATGAAGGAGAATAGGCCGGACGTGCCCGTCAGGCCCGGCGGCAGGCGATTGGCGAGCGCGGGATGACAGACCTTCTCGACGATATCGAGCACCTGCAGCCGTTTGGCGATCTCCAGCCCGGCCGCCTCATGCGCCTTCATGCGAATCGGCAGGGTGCGCAGGCCGCGGATAAGGAGCCAGGCATCGAAGGGCGAGAGCTTGCCGCCAAGATAGGGATAGGCCTCCGAGCGGATGCGGCCGACCAGCTCTTTCGAGCCGGTGACGATGCCAGCGACCACGTCGCTATGGCCACCGAGATATTTCGAGGCCGAATGCAGCACGAGATCCACGCCGAGTGACAGTGGCCTTTGGAAGATCGGGCTTGCCCAGCTGTTATCGATGACGCTGACGGCGCCGTGACGCCTCGCAATCGCCGCGAGCGCGCCCACGTCATGTGCCTCCATCACCCAGCTCGTCGGGCTTTCGAGATAGAGCAGCTTGGCGCCGGGCATGGCCTTCTCCATGGCCTCCTCGTCGCGCCCGTCGACATAGGTCACCTCGATCTTCATACGCTTCAGATGCGTGCCGAACAGGCGGAAGGCATCCGGGTAGCAATGGCGCACGGCGACGATGCGGTCGCCGGGCTCGACGAAGGAGAGCACGGTGGAGGAAATCGCCGCCATGCCGCTGGCAAAGCCCAGGGCATCCTCGCCGCCCTCGAGCTTGGCCAGCATCTCCTCGAAGGCGCGCACCGTCGGGTTGAGGCCGCGCGTATAGATCGGGCGCACGATCTCGCCGCGATAGGCCGAGACCATCTCGTCATAGCTACCGAAGGTGAAGAGCGAGGTCTGCACGATGGGCGGCACCACCGCCTCGAAGGCGTTCGCTTCGTCATGGGCCACGATGAGAGAGGCAAGGTCGAACGGATCGGCTCCGTTGGTCATTTGGACATTTCCTTGATGTCTTCCTCGACGACGTCGAGAATCTTGAGCGTCTCGATACGCGCGGTCTCGGGATCCTGCGCGGCGATCGCGTTGAAGAGCGTACGGTGGAACGGGAAGGAACGGCGGGCGAAATCCTGCCGGTCGAAAGGTTCTTCCCAGAAGCGCTCGAAGGCATCGCGCATTTGTTCCAGAAGCTGCTTGAACAGCGGGTTGTGCGTGGCGTCGTAGATGGCGAGGTGGAAGGCAAGATCCTCGGGCCCGGATGTGCCCTTGGCGATGTGCACCCGCTCCATATCATTGAGCTTTTCCTCGATGATGACGAGGTCTTCGGCCGTACGGCGCTTGGCTGCCACCATATTGGCCTCGCATTCGAGACCGCGGCGAACCTCCAGCGTCTGCAAGAGGATGTCGCGCAGATGCGCCGCATCGAAGGAAAGCGGCATGTGCACGGTTGCCGTGGTGATCGGCTTCAGGAGATAGGTGCCGCTGCCCTTGCGGCTCTCGATGACGCCGAGCGCCTGGAAATGGCGGATCGCCTCGCGGATCGTCGAGCGCCCGACCACCAGCGCCGCCATCAGTTCACGTTCGGCCGGCAGCCGGTCGCCCGCCTTGAGGCTGGCCCGGTCGATATAGGACGCCAATGCCTCCGTCACCTGCCGCGCGCGGTCGATGGGCGGCAAAGGCGCGATCTGCGGCCTGCTGCTCGGTTGTGATGGCATGACGCCAGTTCCCCTGTTTCGTGTCAGCTTCTCAAATTGGTCTGACATCTTAGCATTATGCGGCGAACTCCTCCTGTCAAGAGGTTAATCATCCGCAAGTAGATCGATCATCCATGAACGAACAAAGGGCCGATCCTCGCGGACCGGCCCTTGTTTAATTCGCGCGAAACCTGCAGATCAGCCGACCTTCGGTATCTCGAAGCCGAGGGTCCATTTGTCGCCGAGCAGACAATCGTATTCCGGCGGATCGAACCGTTCGAAGCCGCCGCCTGGATAAAGCGTCAGTTCGCCAAGCTTGATCCAGTCGTCGGCGGCATAGAGGTCGATCCGCAAGAAATCGAAGCCCTTGCCGATCGTCTGCGCGATGCGCATCATTTCGTCGAAGCGCGCCGGCTTTGGCACCTCACCCGGATAGGGCGTCAGGTAATCGGGGTCGTGGAACGGCAGACGCTGCCAATCCGGCGTGTAGTGGCAGGCATAACCCTTGCCGTCGATGCGCAGGTTCACCTCGATATGCGAGACGACACCGTCGAAGGTGAAGAACCGATAATCCCACGGCACGCCGCCATCGACCACCAACATAGCCTCGATCAGCACCTGCGGCTTGACCTGGCTGTACGCCCATTCGCGATTGTAGTGCGCATGATCGAGCGCCAACCAGCCTGGCACCGGATTGTCTTCGAGCAGCCGGCTTATGTCGTCCTGCGTATAGAGGAAACGGCCCTGAGCGCTGGCATGGGTCGGCTTTACCACGGCCGGCAGCGGAACCGTCGACCAATCGACAGTGGCAAGGTCGGTTCCGACCCAATAGCTCGGTGTGACATAGGCGGGGCCGAGCTTCTCTTCGACGAAGGGCTTCACGCCGGCCTTGTCGACCAACGTGGCGTAGATCGGCTTGCGGTCATAGAGTTTGCGCGCCTGCACCTTCTCGCAGAAGGTCTTAGGGTCGTCGATATCTGGCCATTCGCCCTTGATCGACCAGTATTTAAGCTTCAGATAAGATTTATCCGGCAAGGGCGCGATCACACGCCAGATCAGATGACGGAACATCTCCCTGAGTGTCCGCTGCTGATAGCCGGGAACAAGGAATGTTTCCTTGCGAACCGGGTTTTCCATGATCGCCCCCAAATACCTTTATTTTATCATAGCTCACCAATGACGGGCTTTATTTAATTCAAAGTTATCTTTTCGTGGCAAAAGGGCGAATGACCAGCGTTCTCGGCTCCTCCCTGCTCAACCTGGCAGCCACGCTCGTATCGCTGGTTGCCGGTTTCCTCGTCAGCGTCATCAATGCCCGCGTGCTCGGCCCCGCCGGCTCGGGCCTCGTCGCCTATGCCATGTGGGTCATTGTGTGCATGGCGGCCGTGGCCGACCGCGGCTTTCCGCAGATGGTGTTGCGTTCCGTCGCAGCGGCACGTGAGGCAGGCCAAGACGCCTGGGCACCGATCGTTCGGCGCGCCCTTTCAGCCCTGCTGCCCTCCGTCACCCTCGCCTTCGTGATCATGCTGGCTTTCGGACTCTATCACAGGCTCTCGGGCGCTCCGGCTCCGTGGATCTGGATCGGCGCGAGCCTGCTTTTCCTCGCCTATGTGCTGGCCGCCTTTTCCGCGGCCGTCGCGCGTGGACGCGGCCATTTCGGTGAAGTCGCCGCGACCACCGCCGCCGGCAGCCTGCTCCAGGTCCCGGTCGTCTTCGCCGGCGCGGTCTTCGTCGGGCCGGGTGGTGCGCTACTGGGCATGCTGACGCGCTACCTCCCACAGGTCTTCAGTCTCTCCCATCATCTTGACCGCCGCACACCCTCCGACTCCGCAGCGTTGACACCCGAAATGCACCGCTACCGACGCAGCATGTGGACGACGGATGCAATCGACATCGTGCTTCTGACACGTATCGAATTCCTCGTCGTCGGCTATTTCCTGGGCGATGCGGATGTGGGCTACTTTGCCGCCGCCGTCGTCTTCGCCGGACTGGTCGGCCAGCTGACGTTACAGCTTTCGCCGGCCTTCCTTGTCGGCCTCGCCGCACGCACTGCCGGCGAGGCCCCGCCGGATACGCTCTACCACAACAGCCTTCGGCTCACCGCCCTCTTCGTCATGCCGCTCGGCATTGGCGGCGCTGCGATCATATCTGAGCTCATTCCCATCGTCTTTGGTGAGGAATTCAGACCTGCAGCCGGCGCTGCCGTACTTTTCATGCTGGCCTCCGTGCCTGCGGGGCTCGCCGTCGTACCCTGGGCCTATCTGGCCGCACATGAACAAGGCGGCCGCCTGCTGCGCGTGACGCTCGTCTCCGCCGCCCTTCTCTTCCTGCTTCTGGTCGTCACTGTCCCCGCGGGTGGCATCCTCGGCGCTGGGGCTGCACGCATCCTCTCGGAAGGCCTGACGTTTGGCCTTCTCCTGATGGCCGTCAGCATCCACGGCGGTCCCACAGTCCCCTGGGAGGCTCTTTTCCGCACGCTGCTTGCAGCGAGTGGCTGCGGCCTCGCCGCCTTCGCAACGACGATCCTCCTGCCGGGCCTGATCGGCCTGCCGGTCGCCGTTATACTGGGTGCGCTCTTCTATGCCGGCGCGGCCCGGCTGTTCGGCCTGATTACCATCGAGGAGGCGCGTCGAATCGTCGACATGATCGAGGGGAAAGTGCCTGGACGATTGCGACCGCTAGCCCGGCGCCTTGTCAGTCTCCTCGCGTCCAACTGATCCTGTTCAAGCAAAAACCGTGGCAAGCGTCTGGCGGGCCACGTCCTCCCAGGTCAGGATACCGTCACGAAAGGCTTGGTGGTGCGGCAAGACGAGGGCTGCATCGACAATTGCGCGCCAATCGTTTTCCCCCTCGAGCGAATAGGTGATCTCGTTGCCGCGCGAAACGGGAATGATGTCGGGCAGAAGGACCGGCAGGCAGCAATAGCCGTATTGCAGGAGCTTGAGGCTCGATTCGGCGAGATAGACCTCGCTGCTGTTCACTCGGTACGGTGCCAGACCGATATCGGCATGGCGGATATACGCCGCCAGCGTCTCGAAGGACTGTTCGCCATGCACGCGGATATTGGTTGGCGCATCACCGCGCCAGCGAATGCCGAAGAGATGGAAGGTGACCTCGGGTGCCGCGGCCGCCATCGCCGCGACGGAAACCTGATCGAACAACATATCACCGACTGCAACCGCGTTGCGGCTGCCCTCCGGATAGGGTGAGACCTCCGCGCGGTCGAACACCTCGCCTTCGATGCCCTGCGGCACGAAATGCACTTTGCCGCCGGGTGGCAGCATCTCGCCCAGCCGGCGCGAGGGAACGCAGACGCTGTCGAAAAGACCGATGCCCCGCGCCTCGCCCCCCCGCAGATAGGGTGCGGCCCCGACACTTCGCAGCAAGTCGCGGCAGAAGTACAGGAGTTTTGCCCTTGGGTTCAGACGGCGCACGAGATCCAGGTAGACGACGGGTGTGCCGCTTTCGATCACCACGAGATCGGCGGCTTCAATCTTGTCTTTTACGAAGGCTGGCAGGTGCCGGCCGTAGAGCGCAAAGAGCGGCTTTACCAGCGCATTGACGATCGGTTTCGCCGTGCTGAAAGCGTGAAGGGGTGGCAGATAGGCTCCGGCGAAGAGATGCGGCTCGATGGCGGCGTAACGGTTGCCCTGTTCGCGGCGCAACGCTTCGTAGCGATCCTTTTGCTTGAAGCGGCTCAGCGCACTATGGCCGACCGTGGTGAAGAATACGTCGTTGCCAGCCGCCGCCCAGCGGCGCGCCACGAAATGGATGCTCGCTTTCCGGAAACCTTCCAGGAAGACATGCGACGACAGGATAACGATCTCCCGGCCGCCCGGGATCGGCTTCCCCGAGATCGACGTTTCGCGGTCGATGGAAAATGAGCGACTGTGGTCCATGGCAAAAAGTTATACGCGATAGCCTTAATATTACTGGAATCAGGCGAGCAACTTTTCGTGCATTATTGGGTCAATCCGCCTTGGTGGCCGCACCGTCCTCGACCAACACCTGCGCTGGGGCTTCGCCCGGAACATCCGGATTTCCTTCGGCCCGGTCCCTGTGCAGGGTCGCGCGGGCGAGCAGCATCAACGTCACCGGCGTCGTGACGGTCACGAAGATACCGATCAAAATCTCGTGAACGACAGGCCGCGTCGAAAGCACCGTGAAGAAGATCATTGATGCCATGACGACGCCTCCGGTGCCCCAGCTTGTGCCGAGCGTCGGGGCGTGGATGCGCTCGTAGAATGTCGGCAGACGCACGAAACCGATCGTGCCGATCAACGTCAGGCCGGCGCCGACGACGAGGAAGAAGGCGACGGCAAGGGCGGCCCAAGCCGGCAGGTCGGCGGCGTGTTCGATGCTGCTCATTCGATCACCTCCCCGCGCATCAGGAATTTGGCGAGCGCCACCGTGGCGACGAAGCCGAGCATACCGATGACGAGCGAGGCCTCGAAATAGATGACCTTGCCGGTGCGGATGCCGAAGACCATCAAAAGCAGCATCGAGTTCACATAGAGCGTGTCGAGCGCGAGAACGCGGTCCTGCGCGCGGGGGCCGCGCGCCATGCGCAAAGCCGCGAGCGCCATCGCGAGGACGAGGCAGATCTGCGCAAACACCATGGCCCAGGAGAGGATCGTGTGGCTCATTCGAAAATCTCCATCAGCAGCGCTTCATAGCGGCCCTTGATCAGGGCCTGCCATTCCGCCTCATCGACAAGGTCGAGAACGTGGATCAGCACGGTCCGGCTCAGCGAATTGTATTCCAGCCAGGCGGTGCCCGGCGTGCTGGTGACCACGACGGCAAGCACGGCGAGCGCCGTCGGGTTCTGCAGGTCGAGCGGCACGGTGATGAAGCCGGACCGGAAGCGTCGCCCGCGCCCCGCGACCAGGATCGAGGCGACGGCAATGTTCGAGCGAACGATATCGTAGAGCACGATGCCGACAAGCTTCGGCAGCAGATACCATTTCGGCATGCGCGGTTTTGCCGGTCGCAACGAGGCCATGCCCCAGGAGGCGAAGACGGCAACGACACTGCCGAGGATGAGGTGCCCGAGCGTGAAGCCGTTGAGAGCGAGCCACATGACAACGAGCGAGGCGCTAAGCAGCGGATAGGGCAGCATGTCAGATCCCTCCCCCGCCATCCGGCCCGCTTGCCTCCGCGACACCGGCCCGACGCGCATTGATCACGGCATCGATATAGGTGCGGGGCTGCTGCAGGTTGCGCACGGTCTCTTCCATGTAGTGCATCGCCGGGCCGGCCTTGATGGTGAGCGTCAGGGTCAGCGCAATCAGCAGCATGACCGGCGCCATTTCCATGACGAGCACCCGCGGCACCGTGCCCTCCATCGAGGCCCAGAAGGTACGGATGCCGGCACGCGTCATTGAGATCAGCGCGGCAAGGCCCGACAGAATGAGCAGGCCGACAATCCACCAGACGGAGGCCGGAACCGGCTGGTCCGCACTGGCGCCCATGCCGATCATGCCCGTCAGCATGGCGAATTTCGCGACGAAGCCGGAAAGCGGCGGCAGGCCCGACAGGAGGATGCCGCAGGCCGCGAAGCAGGTGCCGAGCACGGCGATGGTTCCCGGCATGGTCACGCCGATCTCGACCTCCTGCTCCTCCTCGTCCGCATCGCCATAGGCTTCCATGGTGACGGCGAGAACCGAGGCGCCGGCGTCCTGACCTCGCTCAACAAGCTCGATCAGCATGAAGAAGGCGCCGATCGTCAGTGTGGAGCTGACCATATAGAAGAGCGCTCCGGCCGTGACCTCGCCATTGCTGAGGCCGAGCACCGCCAGAAGCGTGCCGGAGGAGACGAGCACCGAATAACTCGCCAGGCGGCCGAGCGCCTGCGAGGCGAGCACGCCGATCGTGCCGAAGGCGATCGTCGCCATGCCGCCATAGAGCAGCACGTTGAGGCCGAGGCCGGCGGATTCGCCCTGTCCGAAGACGAGCAGCGAGAGGCGCAGGATCACATAGATGCCGACCTTGCTCATGATGGCGAAGATGCCGGCGACCGGGGCGACTGCCGCGCTATAGGCGCCGGGCAGCCAGAAGTTCAGCGGCCACATGCCGGCCTTGATGAGGAAGACGACGCCGAGAATGGCCGCCCCCGCCTCGAGCAGCATGCGCCGCTCGCCCTCAATTTCGCCAATGCGTAGCGCGAGGTCGGCCATGTTGAGCGTGCCCGCCGAACCATAGATCGCGCTGACGCCGATCAGGAAGCAGAGCGCGGCGGCAAGATTGACGGCGATGTATTGCAGGCCCGCCTTGACGCGCATCGGGCCGGAGCCGTGCATCAGAAGTCCATAGGAGGCGGCGAGCATCACCTCGAAGAAGACGAAGAGATTGAAGAGGTCACCCGTCAGGAAGGCGCCGTTCAACCCCATCAGCAGGAACTGGAACAGCGAGTGAAAATGCGCGCCGGCGGCGTGCCAGCGGGCGAGCGCGTAGACCAGTGCCGGAATGGCAAGGATCGCGGCGAGCACCAGCATCAATGCCGAGAGCCGGTCGACGACCAGCACGATGCCGAAGGGAGCCGGCCAGTTGCCGAGGAGATAGACGCCGTCGAAAGCTCCTGCGCCGCCGCCACCGTTGGCCAACCGGAAGAGGTTGATGGCGACGGCGGCGAGCGCCAGCGTTGAGACGACGCTGATCATGGCCTTGACGACGCGCTGGCGCTCGTCGAAGAACAGGAGCAGCGCGCCCGCGATCAGCGGAATGACAATGGGCGCTATGATGAGGTGTTGCTGCCAGCCGCTCATTTCGGCTGCTCCCTGCCGTCGACATGGTCGGTGCCGGTCAGCCCGCGGGCAGCGAGCAGCACGACGAGGAACAGCGCCGTCGTCGCAAAGCCGATGACGATCGCCGTCAGCACCAGCGCCTGCGGCACTGGGTCCGTCAGCGTCGAGACGTCGACGCCTTCGCCAAGCAGCGGCGCGGCGTTGGATTTCACGCCGCCGACGCCGAAGATGAAGAGATTGACGGCATAGGAAAGCAGCGACAGGCCGATGATGACCTGGTAGGTGCGCGGGCGCAGGATCAGCCAGACGCCCGAGCCGGTCATTATGCCGATACCGATTGCGAGAACGAGTTCCATCAGTTTTCCTCCGCCTTGGGGGCGTCGAGACCGCGGACCCGATGCATGCGTACGGATTGGTGGGCGAGCGCGATGAGGATCAGCACCGTCGCGCCGACGACGAGCGAAAAGACGCCGAGATCGAAGAGCAGCGCGCTAGCGGCCGGCACCTTGCCGATGAACGGCACCTCTATGTATTGCGAATGGGTGGTCAGGAACGGATAGCCGAGCAGCCACGCACCCATGCCGGTGGCCGCCGCCATGATAAGGCCGAAGCCCATCCAGCGGAGCGGCAGGATGCGCAGCCGATCCTCCGCCCAGCGCACGCCGCCCGCCAGATATTGCAGCAGGAAGGCGATTGCCATGGTGATGCCGGCAGCAAAACCGCCGCCCGGCAGGTCATGGCCACGCAGGAAGAGATAGACCGCGAAGGTCGCAATGACCGGGAACATCCACTGCATGATGACCGAGGGTACGAGCAGGTAGTCGCGCACCGTATCGCCCGCCGAACGCTCGGGGCGCTCCGCATCGAAAGCGTTCTGGATGCGCTGCTGCTCGGGTTTTTCGATACTATCAGGCGCCGGGCGGAAACGGCGCAGCAGTGCAAAGACCGTCAGCGCCACGATGGCCAGCACCGCGATCTCACCCATTGTGTCAAAGCCACGGAAATCAACGAGGATGACGTTGACGACATTGCGCCCGCCGCCTTCGCTATAGGCCTTGTCGAGGAAGTAGCTGGCGATCGCATCCGGCACCGGCTGTGTCATGATGGCGTAGGAAAACAGGAACATGCCGAAGCCGCAGGAAATCGCGAGCAGGAAGTCGCGGAAGCGACGGCTGCGCGCAGAAAACGACACGGAGTTATCGACCTTCTCCGAACGCTTCGGTAGCCAGCGCAGGCCAAGGAGCAGGAGAACCGTCGTGACGATCTCGACGACAAGCTGGGTGATGGCAAGGTCGGGCGCCGACAGCCAGACGAAGGTGATGCAGGTCGTGATACCGGCACCGCCAAGCAGGACCAGGGCCGCAAGGCGGTGATACTTCGCCTGATAGGCCGCGCCCAGCGCACAGAACGCGCCGATAGCCCAGACGGCGGCGAAGATCGGATCGACATCCTTGAAGGCCAGCGGCTTCGGCGAGAAGCCCGCAAGATAGAGCGAGACGGCTCCGGCCAGGAAGCCCGCGGCGGCGACGAGGCGCAGCTGCGGCTGGAGGTGGCGCGTGCCGAGATTGCTTTCCAGCCAGCGCGCCCATTTCCAGGAGACGGTGACGAGGACGCGTTCGAAGATGCGCTGGCCGCCGAGATGCCGGAAGAGCGGCGGCCCGTTGTCGCATTTGGCGAGATAGTCCTTCATCACGACATAGAGCGCCGCGCCCCCGACGAGCGCGATGAGGCTCATGATCAGCGGCGTATTGATGCCGTGCCAGATGGCAAGGCTGTATTCCGGCGTACGGTCGCCGAGCACCGAAATGACGGCGGAATGCAGGAACGGGCCTATCGACAGGCTCGGAATGATGCCGACGACGAGGCAGGCCAGCACGAGGAACTCGATCGGGAAACGCATCCAGTGCGGCGGCTCGTGCGGCTTGGGCTTCGGCAGATCGGTCGGCGGCGGACCGAAGAAGACCATGTGGATGAAGCGCAGCGAATAGGCGACGGAGAACGCGCCGGCCAGTGTGGCGACATAGGGCAGGATGCGGTCGAGCACGGAATCGGCATGCGTCTCCACGGCTTCTGCGAAGAACATTTCCTTGGAAATGAAGCCGTTGAGCAGTGGCACGCCGGCCATCGCGGCACTCGCCACCATCGCGAGCGTTCCCGTTATCGGCAGGTATTTGAGAAGCCCGCTCAATCGTCGCATATCGCGTGTGCCGGTCTCGTGGTCGATGATGCCGGCGGCCATGAAGAGCGAGGCCTTGAACGTTGCATGGTTCATCATGTGGAAGATCGCCGCGACCGCCGCGAGTGGGCTGCCAAGGCTGAGCAGCGTGGTGATAAGGCCGAGGTGGCTGATCGTCGAATAGGCGAGCAAGCCCTTCAGGTCCTGCTGGAACATCGCGAAATAGGCACCGAGGATCAGCGTGCTGATGCCGGCGATGCCGACCAGCATGAACCATTCATACGTGCCCGACAGCGCCGGCCAGAACCGCACCAGCAGGAAGACGCCGGCCTTCACCATGGTCGCGGAATGCAGGTAGGCAGAGACGGGTGTGGGGGCCGCCATGGCGTTCGGCAGCCAGAAATGGAACGGCACCTGGGCGCTTTTGGTCAGCGCGCCGATGAGGATGAGCACGAGCGCCGTAAGGTAGAGCGGATGCGCCTTGATCAGGTCACCCGAGGCCAGCACGACATCGAGATCGTAGCTGCCGACGATATGGCCGAGCACCAGCAGGCCGGCGAGCAGGCAGAAGCCGCCGATGCCGGTGATGGTGAGCGCCATGCGCGCGCCGTCACGGGCGGCGGCATTGTTGTGCCAGTAGCTGATCAGCAGGAACGAGAAGATGCTGGTGAGTTCCCAGAACACCGACAGCAGGATAATGTTGCCCGAGAGCACGATGCCGAGCATCGAGCCCATGAAGGCAAGCAGAAACGAGAAGAAGCGCGGAACCGGATCCTCCTCGGACATGTAGTAGCGCGCATAGAGAACGACGAGGAAACCGATGCCTGTGACGAGCATCGCAAAGAGCCAGGCGAACCCATCCATTCGCAGCGTCACATTCAGCCCGAGCTGCGGCAGCCATTCGAGGTCGAGTCGCACCTTGCCGCCATCGCGCACCGAGGGATAGAGCACCGCCGTCAGCACGAGGGCGACGAAGGTCACGGCGCCCGCCATACGTGCGGCAAGGACGCGCGAATCGGTCCTCAGCAGAACGACCGCAGCCAGGCTTCCCACGAATGGAAGGCAGACCAGCAGGACGAGAATCATTTCACCTGTCATCGTTTGATCGATCGCTTTCGAACGTCAGAGCATCTCTACAATGCCGTCAACCGGCATCATCGGAAAGCCGCACGACCGATGTCACTGATCGATACGGCCGTCAGGCGAAAACCATAGGAGGCGCACGCGCCCCCCGTGTCTCGATAGCGCTCCTGCCGGCTCCGCTGGGCGGAACCGTGGCAACGGCAATACTCTCCACAGACTTCGAGCGATGCGCCAAGGCGCCCGGCGGACAGTCAAAATCGATGCCCTTTGTCGACACGGGAGCAACCTTGACGGCGCTGCTACGCTTGCGGCAATCCCGCTCACTCGTGGAAGAAACGTAACCCGCCGGCTTCTGCGTGCCATAACGAAGCACTTTCGCAGCGCTGCTTGCGGCAGATGGCGCCGGCAGCGTGGTTATCAACAGAAGAAGGCAGGTGAACGCTGTGCAAAAGAGGCCGAGAGCCCGACGAACCGGTCGATGCTGCTGCCATGTTGCTGTCAAACGCCCTGCCTCTCGATGCCGTTGTCCAGGTTGAATATTCTCTTATCCGGACAATACGTTGGCGGGATCGGCACTGTCCACCCGCAAGGGAAAACTTTTGCGAGATTCCGGCGATTTATCGGCTTTCGCGCAAGGATTTCCTTGACCATTCCTCTTGCGGGAAAGGTTGTCGCGGGTTGCGCGCCTTGATGCCCCTCGCCTTTGGGCGCATTCTATCGGTGCGAATCGCATGTAACAGCCCTGCTCCGCAAGGCTTACGCCCGGGAGCGAAAGGTGCGTCGAATATCTGGACCTGCCAATGATTGGCCGTCCAGCGAGTTCCGTGTTCCGGTTTCTGCCCGCATTGCCGCAGGATTCCGGCACGGCATCAGTTCACTCTCAAACGGGGATACGCGATGACGGATGCACGCAAGGAATGGATTAGCAAACGAGCCTATTCGATCTGGGAAGAGGCCGGCCGGCCCCATGGCCAAGACAATGAGCATTGGGAACAGGCCGTGCGTGAGCGCGACGAATTCGAACGGGTGGCCCTCGTGCCGGAGACCACGCCCGCGAAATCGGCAAAAAAGCCGTTAATCCAGATTTCAAAGGGCAAAGACGCCGAGGCGGCGAAGCCGAAGAAGAAAACGGCGAACGGCGAAAAACCGGCCGCAGCCGCCAAGGCGGTCGCGAAAACGAAATCCGTCAAGGCGGTAAACAGCAAGCCGATCTGATCAGAGTGTCGCCAGGATTCTGTTGGCGATCGCGCCCGCATAGGCGTCGCGCTGGGTGACCTTGTTCTCCAGCGCGGCGATGACGTTTTCGGAGAAATCCACGCCGTAGAGGTCAAACATCGAATTCAGCCCACCGGGCGTGAAGACGTTGATCTCCAGGATCTTGTCGCCGACGATATCAAGGCCGACGAGAAACATGCCGTCCTCCACCAGTTTCGGCCGCACCATCTCGGCAATCGCCAGGATTTCCGGTGTTATCTCCACCTTCACCGCTGTTCCGGCGGCGTGGATGTTCGAACGCACCTCGCCCTTGGCTGGCACGCGGCGGATTGCGGCATAGGTGCCGTCCCTCTCCAGCGGACGGCCGTTCATCAGAAAGAGGCGAATGTCGCCCTCGGTCGCCGCCGCCAGATAGTTCTGCGCGATCAGGTAGCCCTCGCCGCTGACCGCTTCGAAAATCTGGTTCAGGTTGGCCTCGTCGGGCGAGCCGATCTTGAAGACATTCTTGCCGCCCGAGCCCTGGAGAGGCTTCATGATCACGCCCTCCTTGTGCAGGTCGATGAAGCCGCGGATCTCCTCGATGCTCTTGGAGATCAGCGTCTGCGGCCGGACAGCCTGCGGGAATCCCTGAAAATAGAGTTTGTTTTGCGCAAGCGAGAGACCATCGGGATCGTTGACGACGAGCGTGCCGCGCGCGGCGGCAAGTCGCCCGAACATCGCCCCGACATGCGCCGCCCAGGGGCGTCCGTCCGCGTCGAGCGACGGATCGTTGCGCAGGAAGAGCACATCGACCGCGGAGACATCCATCGTCTCGACCGTCGCTTCGTCGCCCTGGAGGGCAGCGTGGAAACTCTCGGCCTTCTTATAGCGTTTGCCGGGCAGCACGCGGCCGCGCACCGAAAGGCTGTCATCGGCCCGCAGCACGAAATCGCCGGGTGTCAGGTAGCAAATGTCGTGGCCGCGCGCGAGTGCGGCCATGGCAAGAGACGTCGTGGTGAAGGTCGGGGTCTCGTCTTCGATCGAATTGACGAAAAAGGCGATACGCATGGTAGCTCTCCTCAAGCTTCGAGCATGGCAAGGGGGGTCAGTCCGGCTCGGGCGCGCTCCAGCCTTGCACGCCCGCGTTCGGTTTCCAGACACAGCGGACGAAGGACCGGTGCCTTCAACAGGCCGCGGGCACCCAGCTCCTCCATCACACCGAAATCTGCGGCGGAAATTTTGCCCATCCAGAACGGATCAAGCGCGCCGCCGCCCTTCAGGTGACTGAGCAGCGAGAGCAATCCGCGCAGATAGATCGCGTCCTTCGCCAGCCCGCCGCCGCGAAAAACGCGGAGTAGCAGGCCGAACGCGGTTTCCGCATCGATATCGTAGCGCCCCGTCAGAAACCGGAAACTCTCCACGAAGGATGCGCCCGCCAGCATCAGATTACATCCGACGACGCGGGCCGCGAGCAGCCGCAACCGTTCGGGCGTAAAGCCTCCGGCCAGGAACTCGGCGAAGACCGCCAACCCCTCCTGCATGCCCTCGTAGCCGGCAAGGCCGGTGCGGAATACGCGCAGCCCCTGCGCCGAACCATTGAAATAGGTGAGAAGGTGCACGCCGACCTCATGGCTGAGAAGGGCATCGACGCGATGGCGCATCATGCGCGTGCGGCGAGAAATGAGGAGCCGCGGTCCGGACACCAGAAGGCCGGGTGGCACGTCATCGCGCAGCTCGATCGCCGCGTCGAAACCATCATGGCGCCGCTGGTAATCTGACATCATCGTGCGCGCCCGATGCTCGACGAAAAAACAGTCGACCACCTCGTCGTCGTCAGGTTTGAGCGCCGGCACGCGCCGCGCCTCCCCGGCCCCATCGAGAACTGCCTGCGCTGCGTTTAGCAGCGAGGGCTCGACGGGCCCATAGAGGGCGCGGCCGAATTCGACGAAGCGCGCCTTCTCCCGGTGGCCGATGAGGGTGAGCTGCAAGTCGAGTTCCTGCTGCTTTTCACGATAGATTTGGTGAAGGACGGGGTCTTCGAGGCGGTCGAGCGAAATGGCATAGAGCCGGCGCTTTTCCCGCTCCACCAGCAGGCTCAGTGGCCGATAGAGAAAGCGCGGCGGCTTGTCATAACGGTTCGCCTTGAACTCCTGCCAGGCCGCACTCGCATTGATCGGCGTCACGCAGAGCAGGAAATCGAAACTGGAGGCGACGTCGTCCATGCCCCGATCGGCGCGCTCCACCGCGTCGATAAAGGCCTTTCGGCCAAACGCGCGGTAGGTGACGGGCTTGGGAAAACCATCGGCCTCGAGAAAGGCGGCGACGGCACGCAGGCCGGCATCGAGGAAGTTGTCAATGAGGCGCTCGCGCAGGTCCGGATAGGTCTCCTCCGATCCGGTGACGCGATAGATCGGCGCAAAACGCAGGGTGACGAGCGGCAGGCGCAATTTCAGAAGTTCCGGCCGGGCGCAGGGATCCTCCTGCGCCGCACAGAGATCGATATGCGGCGTGCGGAACCGCGCTTCGAAGGCCTTCACCGCCGCCTCGAAGGCCTTCACCGCGCGGTCAGCCGCCAAGCCGCGTGTCGCCGAAAGGGTCACTTCGAAGGGCTGCAGAAAGGGCGCGTCATCGCAGAGCAGCCGGTCGCGCTCGAGTTCGTCGATATCGATCAGCAGGAACGTGCCGAATGTCTTGCGCAGGACGGCGGCGATCGGTGCGATCAGCTCGACGGCGTCCTCGATACTGGTCGTGAGAAGATAGGAGGCATTGGCGCTCGCCACCTCGCGCGCCACGACATGCCGCTCGGGATCTCCGACATGAACGCAGAGGAAAGGCTGCGGCCGGTCGATATGCAAACGCCCGCCATCGAACTCACGGCGCACTGGCTTTCCGGCCTCCAGCGCCGCGATGACGTCCTCGACAAGGGTCTTTTCCTTGTTTTTCGTGCGCGGCTTGCGCGCCGCTCTCGCTGGGGTCATGCGACCTCCCGCAATGCGCTTTCAAGCACAGGCACCGAGGAGGCTATGAGAGAGCGGAGTGCGGAGATCGCCTGCCAGTCCGGCACGCCGGTCCACTCGTCCATGAAAATCTTCTTGAACTCGACGGCGATGGCGCAGCCGCTTGCCGGAAAGCGCTCATGGATGAACCGCGTCTGCTCGCCGCGGCCCTGGAAAGCGACGTTCTCGCGTACATCGAGCCGACGGCCGAGGAAATCGTAGTCGGCGCAGAAATCCATGAAAGCATCGACGACGGGCGCCCAGCGGGCGCGGTCCATGGAGATCGTGCCGATATTGATATCAGGCGCATCCGCCGCCGCCGTCGGCGTGCTTGCGGCTCCATCACGGCGATGGTTGTAGCTATGGATATCGAGCACGACGAAGGCGCCATATTGCGCCTCCACACCGCGCAGATAATTTTCCAGCATGCCGTAATAGGCATCGTGCAGCGCCAGGCTTTCGGAGAGATCGGCGTCGGACAAAGCCTCGCGCCAGACCTTCAGGCCCCAAGCCTGCTCCGGCCGCTGATAGACGGCGGCATCCCGCGCGCGGTTAAGATCGATCTCGAAGCGCGAGCGCTGGAAGACGATACGGTTGGCGAGGTCATGGATGATTTCGGCGGTAAAGGGATCTTCTTCGCGCAACCGCCCGTCCTCGTGGAGCGCCATTCTGGAAAGAAGGTTTTCCCTGACAGCATGACCGTTGTGGATGGCGGTTCCGATGATCGGCGAGGCCCCGCGCGAGGTCATCCACCACACATGATCGCCGGTAAATTCGCTATCGTCCAACATGCGTCGCCGTGCTCCAGTCCCAGATGCGGCAGGAATGCCTCACGATCATCTTCGTTCCAAAGGCCGCAAGAAGCTTGCCCCTTGGAGGGAGACGAAAAGCGCTCTATCTGAACGGACGACGCGTTTTTCGGCGAGGACCCCTTTGCGCACGATCTACATGATGGCGGGCCTGTTCATGACGGCCCTCGGCATCGTCGGCGCTTTCCTGCCGCTCCTGCCGACGACGCCGTTCTTGCTCGTCGCGGTCTGGTGCTTTTCCCGCTCCTCGCCGCGTCTCGAACAATGGCTGCTGACCCACAAGACTCTTGGCCCGCCGCTGACGAACTGGCGTCGCGAGGGTGCGATTTCCGGTCGCGCCAAGATCACCGCCGTCAGCCTGATCGTCGTAAGCTACGCCTTCTTCTTCTATCGCACCAAGCCTTCGGTTCTGATGGCGGTCATCGTCGGCCTCGTGCTGTCCTGCAGCGCGCTGTTCATCCTCACCCGCCCGTTGCCGAAAGGAAAATGAGATAATGACGGAAAAAAGCAATCCGCCCGTCATCGTCTGGTTCCGCCGCGACCTGCGCACGCACGACAATGCCGCCCTTTCCGCCGCCGCCGAGAGCGGCCGGCCCGTCGTAGCGCTCTATATCCGCGAAGCGGCCGACGGGACTGGCCCGCTCGGCGCCGCGCAAGCCTGGTGGCTGCACCATTCGCTGACGTCGCTCGGCAAGGCCCTCAAGGCGCTGGGAGCGCCGCTGATCCTACGCGGCGGCGAAGCGGGCAAGGTTCTGGACGATCTGATTGCGGAAACCGGCGCTGGGACGATCTACTGGAACCGGCGGTACGACCCCGCCGGCATCAGGATCGATACGGACATCAAGGCATCGCTGAAGGCGCGGGGTCTCACCGCGAAGAGTTTTGCGGGCGAGTTGCTGCATGACCCGACCCGCCTGTTGACAGGCGAGAAGAAGCCCTACCGCGTCTATACACCCTTCTGGCGTGCCTTCGAGCGGGACGGCGAGCCGCATGAGCCGGTCGATGCGCCGGAAAAACTTGCCACTCTGCATCCGGCACCGAAATCCGAAACGCTCGATGACTGGAACTTGCTGCCCAGCAAGCCGGACTGGGCGGCCACATTCGGCGAGGTCTGGACGCCGGGCGAGGAGGCCGCACTGGAGCGCCTCGAGACCTTCGCCGACGGCGTTATCGACGGTTATCAGACAAAACGCGACCATCCCTCCATTGATGCTACCTCCCTGCTGTCGCCGCATCTGGCGATGGGCGAAATCTCGCCGGCGCGGGTCTGGCACGCAACGCGCGGCCTGAAGGCGCCGACGGACGACGTGATCCATTTCCGGAAGGAGTTGGTCTGGCGGGAATTCTGCCACCACCTGCATTTTCACTTTCCGGCGCTGGCGGAGAAGAACTGGAACGATCGCTTTGACGCCTTTCCGTGGGAAGGCAGCAAAAAGGAGTTCGAGGCCTGGACGCGTGGCGAAACCGGCTATCCCATCGTTGATGCGGGCATGCGGCAGCTCTGGCAACACGGCTTCATGCACAATCGGGTGCGCATGATCACCGCCTCCTTCCTCATCAAACACCTGATGATCGACTGGCGGCGCGGCGAACGATGGTTTCGCGATACGCTCGTCGATGCGGATGCCGCGTCGAATGCGGCGAACTGGCAATGGGTTGCCGGTTCCGGCGCCGATGCCTCGCCCTTTTTCCGTATCTTCAATCCGATCCTGCAGGGCGAAAAATTCGATCCTGACGGCACCTATGTGCGCCGCTTCGTGCCGGAACTGGAAAAGCTGGATGCCACCTTCATCCACAAACCCTTCGACGCGCCCGAAAGCGCGCTGAAAAAGGCAGGCGTGGTGCTCGGAGAAACCTATCCCAGGCCGCTCGTTGACCATGCCAAGGCACGCGAACGGGCACTTGGCGCCTATAAGGCGCTGAAGGACGATTAATCCAGCGGCGCCAGCGCCGCCGTGAGCACCGACACGAAGGCCTCGCCCGCATCACCAAGCGCACCGCTGTTGTCGATGACCACGGTATCGGAAGCCACGACGATGTCCGGCACCGCGCGATCGAGCCGCTTTGCAATCGCCTCGGCGCTTTCCCGACCGCGCGCTGCAAGCCGCTCCGCGAGGATTTCCGGACGCGCGGTGACGACAACGACCTTGAGCCGTGGATAGATTGCCGCGAAAGCCGGCAGCGCCGAGCGGCTGCCATTGGCGATCAGCGTCACGCCTCTGGCAAGGTCGTCGAGCGTTTCGCGCGGAATGCCGTAGGACAGGCCGTGCGCATCCCAAGACACGGCAAAGCCGCCCTCGGCCTGACGGCGGCGAAATCCATCGGCATCGATAGCCTGATGCGCCTCCCCGCCGGCATCCGCCGGGCGGGTGATGACGCGGCGCACGAATTTCACCCGCGCCTCGTCGACGAAGTGTCTGAAAGCATAGGACATGACGCTGTCCTTGCCCGCCCCGCTCGGGCCGACAACCACCACCATCGTGCCGGCCGCGACCGGCTTGGCGACGATATCGCCGTCCATCCTCATGCCACCCGCTTGCCCTGCCGCCAGACCGAGCGCACGACCGGAACGCCGGACGGGCGGCGCACGCGCACAATATCGGCGCGCAGCCCCCTGGCAATGGCGCCGCGATCATCGAGGCCGACGGTGCGCGCCGGCGTCGTGGAGACCATAGCGATCGACTTGGTGAGATCCATGCCCTCGTCGGCGAGGATGAAGGGCGCGTGCATCAAGCTGAAGGGTACGTAATCGGAGGAGAGCACGTCGAGCACGCCCATCTCGGCGAGATCGCGCGCGGCGATATTGCCGGAATGCGACTTGCCGCGCACGATGTTCGGCGCGCCCATCAATACGCTCATGCCCGCGCCATGCGAGGCCTTGGCAGCCTCGAAGCTCGTCGGGAATTCGGCAAGGCGGATGCCGTAGCCGATGGCTTCCTCGACATGCTCCAATGTCGCATCGTCATGACTGGCGACCGAGATGTTGCGCGCCGCGCAAGAGGCGGCGATGGCGTCGCGGTGCGGCTTGGCGTATCGGGCGGACAGGTCCTGCTGACGCTTGCAGAATTCGGCGAATTCGGCGTCGGAAAGGCCGCGCTTCTTCTGGTAGTAGAGCACATATTGCTCCATCGTCTGGAACTGGCGCTGGCCGGGCGCGTGGTCCATCAGCGAAACGAGACGGACCAGCGGGTCCTTCTCGAATTCCTCATAGTGATCGAGCACATTGTCGGTCGAGACCTCGCAGCGCAGATGGATGAGGTGTTCCGCGCGCAGACGGTCCTCGTTCTGCGCCTCGGCGATAGCGTCGGCCATGGCGCGCATCTCGCCCTTCTCGAAGCCGCCATCGGCATCCGAGCCCATGCGCAGGCAGTCGAAGACCGTGGTGATGCCTGACGTCACGACCTGCGCGTCATGCGACTGGATTGCCGCCGTCTTGCCCCAGCGCACGCCGGGGCGCGGCGAATAGTGAGCCTCGAGGTGGTCGGTATGCAGTTCCACGAGGCCGGGGATCAGGAAGTCGCCTTCCATGTCCTCGCCGGCCGCCGACGGGCCTTCGGAAATATCGGCGATGAGACCATCGCGCAGCACCAGCGTGCCGTCGAGGATCTGGTCCTCCAGCACGATGCGGGCATTGGAAAGAACGGTTTCACGGGTCATGTCAGGCGGTCTTTCTGTTGGCGGCCCCACCCAGTGGGAAGAGCGAATGGACGGTGAAATCAGCGCCGCGCGAGGGTTCCCGGAAGAGCGCGAGGCCGTGGATCGGCAGCGGTCGGCCGTGGAATTCGGCGAATTGATCGAGAAGCACGCTTTCGACGGCACCGCGGCGCTCGTCCGGAACACGCCCCGTCAGTGTCATGTGGAAGCGAAACTCGTCGAAAACATAGGGATAGCCCCATTGTACGAGGTTCCGGCGCTCGTCCGCCGTCAGCTCATCCGGCTTGCGGCGCGCGATATCGGCGGAGCTCAGCGGCGCGCGAAAACGCTCGAAGCGACGCACGACCTCGCCGGCAAAGGCCTGGAGGGGATCGCAGTGATCGCCCGGCACCACCGCGAAGAACGAGCCGAGACGGCCGACGATGACTTCGGGGATGTCGAAAGGCTCGATCTCCGAGACGAAGCGGCCGATCTCGGCTATCAGCTCGGCTTCGCTGCGGCCGTCGGCCAGCGAAAATGGCGCTTTCAACGTGGCGTGAAAACCGTAGCGGCGCGGATCGGCGGTCAGGCCCGCAAGCGCCTCGGCGTCAAAACCGTTCACGGCCGGCTGCTCCAGGCGGGCGCCAGTAAAGGCATTGCGGCCGAGCCAGCGCTGGGCGGCAAGGGTCAGCGGATCGCTGGCGGGAGGGGTGAAATACAGGGCGTAACGCAAAGGCTCATTCCTACCGAAAGTCATTTGACGCCGCCTTGGGAGGCGACGCAGGAGCTTGAAGGGATTCGTGTGGCAGCATCATGCCGCCAGAACGACATCAATGCGACGGCTTGCCCATCAGGCGCGAGCGCAGCGCATTGGAAATGCCGTCGAAGATGAAGACGACGATGAGGATCAGCAACACCATATAGGCGACGTTCTCCCAGTCCGAATTGGTCCGCATCGCCTCCCAGAGTTTCAGGCCGATGCCGCCGGCCCCGACCGCGCCGATGATCGTCGCAGAACGGGTGTTCGATTCCCAGAAATAAAGCGCCTGCGAGGCAAAGAGCGGCATGACCTGCGGCAGCACGCCAAAGCGCTGCACGGCGACGGGTGCTGCGCCAACGGACTTAACGCCCTCGCGCTGCTTGTCGTCGATATTCTCCAGCGCCTCGGAATAGAGTTTGCCGAGCGTGCCGGTATCCGTGAAGAAGATCGCCGACATGCCGGCGAGCGGTCCGGGGCCGAAAGCGCGGGTGAAGAACAGCGCCCAGATCAGCATATCGACCGAGCGCAAGAAATCGAAGAGGCGCTTTGTCAGCTGGTTGGACAGCCAGCTGCGCGTGATGTTGCGGGCGGCCATGAACGCGAGCGGAAAGGCCAGCAGCATGGCGAAGAGCGTGCCGACGAAGGCCATGACGATGGTCTGGAGCAGCTTGGTCCAGACGTCGAGATGCTGCCATTCGGCATTGTAGAGGATGTTGTCCCAGGCGAGCGAGAGGTTCGACTGCTTCGGGTCGATCCGGTCGCCCGAGGCGATCAGCGAATAGACCTCCGACATCGACTTACCATGGAACGGCGAGTTGGTGTCGAACAGGAAATTGGCCCAGCCGAGGAAGCGTTTGCGGATCGAGACATCGCCAGCTTCGATCTCGCCCCAGCCGGCAAAGCCGAAAGCGAGCGTGATCTTTTCGCCCGGCCGCTTCTGCGTCGCCCAGGCCGGAAGAGCGCCATCGACCTCCATGGCGCCGTTGTCGAGATCGACAACCAGCGTCTCTCCGGCATGCTGCACGGTCACGCGATCCGGCACGACCTCGACGCTTGTCGAGGAATTGAGCGTGATCACCGCACGCTTGACGACCTCTTCCTCGCGGATCGTCGCCGTCGCCATGCTTTCAGCGGCCGCATCCGAGCCACCGAGAACGGCGCCCTCGCCCATGAAACCCATGGAAGCGGGTTTCTTGGCCGTGGTGGCCGAGGTGCCGGCGGCCGGGGTGGTGCGGCTCATCGTGCCGCGCTCGATCTCGACCCAGTCGGGCTCGGCATTCGGCCCGAGTGGTGAGAAACGCGGATAGGTGAGCTTCATCGCGCCATCGGGCGCGATCGTCACTTCCGGGCGCACCTCGTAGGAGACCCAATCGGCGAGATAGGTGCCGGCGATGTTCCAGTTTGCGGTGGTCAGGACGTGGCCAATGGCGAAGAACCACCAGCAATAGAGCGCATAGAGCACGAAGCCGCCGGCAATGATGGCGACGCGGAAGCGCTGCCAGAATGAACGGTGGAACACGGCCGGATGACGTGCCGCGATCTCATCCATCTGTGCGGAATTGAGGGTCGTCATGGCGCACTCCTATTGGGCCAGCCGGAAGGCCTGGTCGCCGACGAGCTTGCGGCGCAGCCATGCGGAAAACTGGTCGACGGCGATGATGGTGATGAGCAGCAGGAGCACGATGGCGAGCGTCTTGGCCTGGTGGTTCTGGCCGATCGACAGACGCAGCAACTCGCCGATACCGCCGCCACCGACGGCGCCGATGATCGTCGAGGCGCGCACATTGATTTCGAGGCGCAGCAAGAAATAACTCATGAAGTTCGGCAGAACCTGCGGCACGATGCCGAACCAGACACGTTCGATCCAGCTCGCACCGACGGCGCGAAGCCCCTCCTCCGCCTTCATGTCGGCATTCTCGACGACTTCGAAGAACAGTTTTCCGAGCGCGCCGACGGTGTGGATCGACACGGCGATGACGGCCGGCAACGGGCCGAGCGACAGGATGGCGAGGAAGAAGCCGGCGAGCACGACCTCCGGGAAGGCGCGCAGGATTTCCATGAAGCGCCGCACGAAGCCGCGCAGCAGGCGGTTTGCGACGAGATTCTTTGCCGCGAGGAAACACAGCAGGAAGCCGAAGACCATGCCGATGACCGTGGAGAAGATCGCGATGTTCAGCGTCTCAAGCATCTTGTGGAAGTATTCCGGCACATAGAAGCTCTCGGTGATATAGAGTCGGCCCTCGGGATAATTGTATTTGAAACTGCCGTCGTCATAGGGCGACGGAAGGTCGAACAGCGCGCGAAACACTTCCATTCCGTCGCGCGGCACCATGTCGCCGACGAAATCGAAGAGATAGGGCAAGCGGTCGAAGAATTTTCCCGCATTGGTCTCATTGGCAAACCAGAGCGAGCCTGAAAGCGCGAGTGCGACAATGGCGAAACCAAGCCAGCTGTAGAGGCGGCGGCGCGCAGTCAGCTCCTGGAAGTGCTGCTCGATGAGCGCGCCCTTCTCGCTGAAACCGTCGTGAAGCGTGTTCATGGCCATGGTCTGTCCGCCGCGAAGTCGAAATCAAAAAGGCGCCGGCCGGGAAGCGGCCGGCGCCCGATGCCTGGTGGCGATCAGCCGCCGATCGTTGCCTTGCGGGCGTCGATGATCGGCTTGTAGAAGTCGACGTTGACTTCCGTGAAGGACGTGAAATCACCGCCCATGACGGCTGCGAAGCAGGCGGCGTCCTTCTTCGGCAGGTCGAGCATGAACTGCTTGAACTTCGCCTTGGTCTCGTCGGCGAGCGAGGTGCGAACGACGATCGGGCCGTTCGGGATCAGCGGCGACTTCCAGAGTTCGACGATGTCGTTCATGTCGAGAATGCCCTTCTCGACCATCTTGTGCAGGTTGCCGGAGGTGTAGCCGTCCTTCCACTCGCCAACGCCCGAACCGAAGGTCGTGCCGGCGTCGAAGGTGCCCTTCAGCACTTCGAGAACGAGGTTTTCGTGACCGCCGCCGAAGCCGGTTTCAGCGAAATACTCCTTGACCGGGGCGCCCAGCGTTTCCGGCAGGGTGACGAGCGGTACGAGGTAGCCGGAGGTCGAGTCCGGGTCGGCGAAGCCGAGCTTCTTGCCCTTGAGGTCTTCGAGATTCGTGATGCCCGAGTCCTTGCGGGCGATCATGATCGAGTGGTAGCCGGTCGAACCATCGGTCTGGACGGTCGTCAGGATCGGCTCGACGGCATCGGAATTGGCGAGGTAGATCTTGGCAAAGCCGGACGCGCCCAGTTCGGCATAGTCGAGCGTGCCGCCGAGCAGGCCCTGAATGACGCCGTCATAGTCGGCGGCCGGGAAGAACGAGACCTTCTCGAAGCCGAGTTCGGCCTTCAGGTGATCGCCGAGGCACTGATAGTTGCGCAGGCGGTCGGCTTCGTTTTCGCCACCGATGATGCCGACGCGGAATTCCTTGAGGTCTTCAGCCTGGACGTGACCGGCAAGGGCGATGAGCGCGACGGCGCCCAGAAGAACTTTCTTCAGCATGATCTCTCTCCTGTTTGGCCGGCTTTGCCGTGCCTTGAAGTTTATGGCCCTTCACGCGGGCCGTTCGATCCCGGCGGGGTTAAAGCCCGGCCAGTGCCAGCGGTGTCGGGCTGGCGGATTCCTTGATATTGTCCTGGCGGGCCGGATTGCGGATCGCCGTGGAGGTGAGGCTTTCATCAATCTCTGCGCCATCGGCGCCGGTGCCGTAGATCGTGCGCACGGCCTCCGCGTCGAGGTCCCGTGCCGGGCCATCGAAGACGACGCGGCCGCCGGACATGCCGATGATGCGCTCGCAATAGGCGCGCGCCGTATCGAGCGTGTGCAGATTGGTGACGACGGTGATGCCGTCACGCTCGTTGATGTCGCGCAGCGCGTCCATCACGATCTTGGCGTTGAGCGGGTCGAGCGAGGCGATCGGCTCGTCGGCGAGCAGCATCTTCGGGTTCTGCATCAGCGCACGGGCAATCGCCACGCGCTGCTGCTGGCCGCCCGAAAGCGTGCCGGCCGGCTGCAGCGCCGTCTGCTCGATGCCGAGCCGCTCCAGCGCTGCGATCGCCATGATGCGCTCCTCACGGGTGAAGAGGTTCAGGATGCTCATGACCGTCGAGCGGTGGTTCAGACGGCCGAGCAGCACATTGGTCAGCACGTCGAGACGCGGCACCAAGTTGAACTGCTGGAATATCATCGCGCAGTCGCGCTGCCAGTTGCGCAGTGCGGAACCGCGCAGCGACGAGACCTCGATGTCGTTGAAATGGATCGTGCCTTCGCTCGGATCGGCAAGACGGTTGATCATGCGCAGCATGGTGGACTTACCGGCACCCGAGCGGCCGATGACGCCGACCATCTGGCCCTGCGGAATATCGAAAGTCACATTGTCGACCGCGACGCGCGTGCCGAAACGGCGGGTCACATTCTTCAGTCGGAACATGGCGGATCCCTCTTCCTTAACTTGCGGCCCAAGGTCGGGTCCTGTCGTTTTCGGGACTGGCTCTAAACGCTGTTGATGAAGGAGCGATGTCAGTTCGATGTCGGAAAAATAACAGTCCACAGGCCTGGTTTCCCGGCGTCGGCACGAGCTTTCTCACCCGTCGTGACGGACGAGAAAGGCTTCTGCGTCAAGTTTGCGAAAGTCGTCCAAAGCCCCGCGCAGCCGGGCATGGTCCCAGTCCCACCAGGCAAGTTTTTCCATGCGTTCGGCGATGTTTTTCGGGAACCGTTCGCGGATCACCTTCGCCGCGACGCCGCCGACGATCGTGTAGGGTTCGACGTCTTTTGTGACGACGGCGCCGGAGCCTATGACAGCGCCGTTGCCGATCGTGACACCCGGCAGGATGGTCGATCCGTGACCGATCCACACGTCATGGCCGATGGTGACGCGGTGCTCGCGCCGCCAGGAGAAGAATTCGGCCTCAGGCTCGGCATCCGGCCAGTAGTCGTTGGCGCGGTAGGTGAAGTGATGCAGCGTCGCGCGCCACATCGGGTGGTTCGTCGCGTTGATGCGCACGGACGCCGCAATATTGGCGAACTTGCCGATCGTCGCGCACCAGACGGAGCCACCGTTCATGACGTAGGAATAGTCGCCGATCTCGGCCTCGCTGATGCGGCAGTTCTCGTCGATTTCCGTGTAGCGTCCGAGAACCGTATCGGAGACCACGGCCGTCGGATGGATCAGCGGCGTTTCGGAAAGCTTGGTCATGCGGCGGACTTTCTGGGCGAGAAGGCGGAGACGTCGACGATGTGGTCGGCGACCTTCTCGCGCACGTCCTCGTCGTGGAAGATACCGAGCAACGCGACGCCAGCGGCCTTCTTCTCCTCGATCATGCCGACCACGACCGCACGGTTCTTCGCATCGAGCGAGGCCGTCGGCTCATCGAGCAGCAGGATGCGGTGATCGGTGATGAAGCCGCGGGCGATGTTGACGCGCTGCTGCTCGCCGCCGGAGAAGGTGGCGGGCGGCAATTGCCAGAGTTCGCGCGGCAGGTTGAGGCGCGCCAGCATCGCTTCCGCCATCTCCCGCGCCTCGGCCGCATACGTGCCCCGCGCCGTGAGCGGTTCGGCCACGACATCGACGGCCGCGACGCGCGGCACGGTGCGCAGGAACTGGCTGACATAACCGAGCGTCGCCCGGCGCACCGACAGAATGGTGCGCGGATCGGCGATCGCGAGATCGAGCAGGCGACCGCCGTGCTCGATCAGGATCTGGCCACTGTCGACGGCGTAGTTGCCATAGACCATCTTGAGCAGCGAACTCTTGCCGATGCCGGACGGACCGCCCAGCACGACGCATTCGCCTGCCTTCACCGAGAAGCTCACATTGGACATGACGGGCAGGCGGATGCCGTCGCGAAGATGCATCGTGAAGCTCTTCGCGACTTCGGAAACAACGAGCGGGGTAGCCATGGTCACACCTGAAGGATCGAGGAAACGAGGAGCTGGGTATAGGCTTCGCGGGGATCGTCGAGCACACGGTCCGTCAGGCCCTGCTCGATGACGAGACCGTCCTTCATCACCATCATGCGGTGCGACAGGAGGCGCGCGACGGCGAGGTCGTGCGTGACGATGATCACCGAGAGGCCGAGATCCTGGACGAGGCCGCGCAGCAGATCGAGCAGGCGGGCCTGCACCGAAACGTCGAGGCCGCCGGTCGGCTCGTCCATGAAGATCAGGCGCGGTGCGGTCACGAGGTTGCGGGCGATCTGCAGGCGCTGGCGCATGCCGCCGGAAAAGGCGCGCGGCTGGTCGTCGATGCGGTCGGTGCTGATCTCTACCCGCCGCAGCCAGTCGCCGGCCGTCTCGCGGATCTTGCCATAGTGTCGGTCGCCGACGGCCATCAGGCGCTCGCCGACATTGGCGCCGGCCGAGACGGCCATGCGCAGGCCATCGGCCGGGTTCTGGTGCACGAAACCCCAGTCGGTGCGCATCAGGAAGCGGCGTTCCGCCTCGCTCATGCGGGAGAGTTCGCGCATTTCGCCATCACGCATGCGGTACTCGACCGCACCCGAGGTCGGCATCAGGCGGGTGGCGAGGCAATTGAGCAGCGTCGTCTTGCCGGAACCGGATTCGCCGACAATCGCCAGCACTTCACCCGGCCAGAGATCGAAGGAGACGTTCTGGCAGCCGATGCGCGCGCCGTAGAATTTCGAGATATCGCGGACTTTGAGAAGCGGCATGTCGGTCATTCGGCAGCCTCCTTGTTATAGGCGAGATGACCACGATGGCCGTGGGCGCAGCGGTCTTCGCAATGGTCGGTATCCGAGCAGACGAACATCCGCCCGCCCTTGTCATCGAGCACCACTTCGTCGAGATAGACGTTCTCTGCACCGCAGAGCGCGCAGGGCTTGTCGAAGCTCTGGATCTCGAAGGGATGATCCTCGAAATCGAGGCTGACGACCTCGGTATAGGGCGGCACCGCATAGATGCGCTTCTCGCGGCCGGCGCCGAAGAGCTGGAGCGCCTCCGACATGTGCATCTTCGGATTGTCGAATTTCGGCGTCGGCGATGGGTCCATCACGTAGCGCCCCTCGACCTTCACCGGATAGGCATAGGTCGTGGCGATATGGCCGTTGCGGGCAATATCCTCGTAGAGCTTGACATGCATGAGGCCGTATTCCTCCAGCGCATGCATCTTGCGCGTCTCGGTCTCGCGCGGTTCGAGAAAGCGCAACGGTTCCGGGATCGGCACCTGATAGACCAGCGTCTGGCCTTCCGTCAGTTTCTCCTCGGGAATGCGGTGGCGCGTCTGAATGATCGTCGCCTCGCGCGTCTTCGTTGTGACAGCCACATTCGCCACCTTCTGGAAGAAGGCACGGATGGAGACGGCATTAGTGGTGTCGTCCGCCCCCTGGTCGATGACCTTCAGCGCATCCTCAGGCCCGAGGATCGCCGCCGTCACCTGTACGCCGCCGGTGCCCCAGCCATAGGGCATGGGCATTTCGCGCGAGGCGAAAGGCACCTGATAGCCGGGGATCGCGATCGCCTTCAGGATCGCACGGCGGATCATGCGTTTCGTCTGTTCGTCGAGATAGGCGAAATTGTAGGTTGCCAGTTCTGCCGTGCTCATTCTGCAGCCTCCGGAAGATCGGTGTCGGTATTTTGCGCGGCCTCATATTCGCGGCGCATGCGGCGCACGAGGTCGAGTTCGGCCTGGAAGTCCACGTAATGCGGGAGCTTCAGGTGCTCGACGAAGCCGGTCGCCTGAACGTTGTCGGAATGTGAGATGACGAATTCCTCGTCCTGCGCCGGTGCGACGATATCCTCGCCGAACTCTTCGGCGCGCAGCGCCCGGTCTACCAGCGACATGGCCATGGCCTTTCGCTCGCTCTGGCCGAAGACGAGGCCGTAACCGCGGGTGAACTGCGGCGGGTTCTTCGCCGAGCCCTTGAACTGCGCGATCATCTGGCATTCCGTGATCTGGATGCGGCCAAGCGAGACGGCAAAGCCGAGTTCCGGCATATCCAGCTCCACCTCGACCTCACCGATGCGCACTTCGCCGACGAAGGGATGGGTGCGGGCATAGCCGCGCTGCGTGGAATAACCGAGCGCCAGCAGGAAGCCCTCGTCGCCGCGGGCGAGCGCCTGCAGGCGCAGATCGCGGGCCATCGGGAATTCCAAGGGCTCCCGGGTAATATCGCCGGCGACATGACCATCCGGCATATCGCCGTCATCCTCGACCAAGCCCTCGCCGGCCAGAATGTCGGAAACGCGCATGACCGGCTCGCCAGCCTCGTCGCGCTCGAGCGGGGCATCGATCTCTTCGTCCGTCAGAAGCGACGGGTCGAGCAGGCGGTGCGTATAGTCGAAGGTCGGGCCGAGCAGCTGTCCGCCCGGTAGGTCCTTGTAGGTCGCAGAGACACGGCGTTCGACGAACATGGCTCCCGTCTCGACCGGCTTGGAATAGCCGAAGCGCGGCAGCGTCGTGCGGTAGGCGCGCAGAATGAAGATCGCTTCGATCATGTCGCCCCGCGCCTGCCGGACGGCGAGTGCGGCAAGCGAACGGTCGTAGAGCGAAGCCTCCGCCATGACGCGGTCGACGGCAAGGCCGAGCTGGGCGACGATCTGCTCGATGCCGATGGCCGGCAGCGAACGATCACCGCGACGGCGGTCGGCCAGTAAGCGGTGGGCGTTGGAGATGGCGGCTTCGCCACCCTTGACGGCAACGTACATGGTTACGCCTCCTTCACGCTGATGACGGTGGTGCGCGGCAGACAGACCATCCTGTCGCCGGCAACGAGGATCAGATCGACGCCGCGCGGAAATTTCTGGCGGTTCTCCGCCCAAAACTGCGGGAACATCTCGGGCAGGCCGACCGGGGCGATCTCTTCCTGCGTGCGGATACCCGGCCCCTTCAGGACGAGCGGCCGGCCGTCTTCGAAGGCTTCGATCTCGACGACCAGCGTCGTGGAACGATCCGGATATTCCTGCGTGCCCTGCGCGAAGAGGCAGAAATTCGGCAGCATCGCGCCCTTTTCGATGAAGGCGAAGCGGGCGTTCTGGCGCTCCTCCGCCAGCACCGCGCCGGCATTGAAGGCGAGCCAGCCCGGCAAGGCTGAGGTGGCAAGCGCCGGTGTCAGCCACACAGTAGTGTCGTGGTCGCAGAGCGTCAGTGCGATGGCGCCGGCAGCCGGCGCCATCGGCCTGGGGGGCGCGACGGTGGCGGCGATATGGCCGATCGTGCCCGGACGGGCCATGCAGTCCATCAGCGTGCGGAAGACGGCCTGGGCCTCAAAGACCGGCTCCTGAAAACCACCGGTAAAGGCGAGCGTATCCAATGACATCAGTCCTCTCCGCGAACCATGGTGAAGAAATCGACGCGGGTAGCCGCCGTCTGACGGGCCTTTTCGGCATCCTCATCGGCGATGCGTGCCGCGATGGCCGAAAGCAGCGCATCCACCTCAGCCCTGTGCGCCGGCTGTTGGAAGAGCGCATCGAAGATCGCCGAAAGCCGGGCCTTGACACCATCCGTGCCGAGCGCCTGGCCGTGGCCGACCGTGCCATCCGCAAGGCGGATGCTGGCGCGGCTCACCGTCGCCTCGCCGAGATTGAACGGCGCACCGCCGCCGCCGATGCGGCCACGCACCATGACGAGCCCCGTTTCCGGGCCACGCACCGGCTGCACGACCGGCTTGTCTGCGAGCGCGTCGAATGCCGCCTGCAACTCCGTTCGGCTCGCCTTCGCAAGCAGGCCCATCGCCCTCTGCCGGTCCGCCACCGCACCCTTCGCGGCGGCCTCGGTCCTTTTTTCCACTGATGCCATTGCCTCATCTCCAAATGTCTATTAATCTAGACAACCGAACATCTAAGTCTTGTCTTAATCGGCCGGAATGACAAGGGTGTGACAGAGGGTGAAATCGCGGGGGCGAAAATGGTGGAACGGCAATCAGGCGTGGCCCTCTGGCGGCAGATCGCCGACCGCATGCGCCTTGCGATCAACAACGGCGATTTCGACGAAACCGGCATGATGCCGCCGGAAATGACGCTTGCCGCCCGCTTCGGCGTCAACCGCCACACGGTGCGCAGCGCCATGGCGGCCCTTGCGGAGGAAGGCATCGTGCGCCCCATCCAGGGCATCGGTACCCGCATCGAGCGGCGCGACCGGCTACGCTTTCCGATTTCGAAACGCACGCGTTTTTCGCAAGGCCTCGGCAATCAGGCGCGCGACATCGAAAACACGATGCTGGAGGCGGCAACGGAGGTTGCTCCGTCCATCGTGGCCGAAGCCCTCGGGCTCCCCATCGGCACGCTCTGCGTGCGCATGGAAACCGTCAACAGCGCCGACAAACGTCCGATCTCATGCGCGACGCATTATTTCCCGGCCGACCGTTTCGGCAAGATCGGCGGGGTTTTCGAGCAGACCCGCTCCGTCACCGCGGCCTTCCAAGCGCTTGGAGTGAGCGACTATGTACGCCGCTCGACGGAGATCTCGGCCATTCACGCCGAGGGCGAGGTTATCCGGCACCTGAAGCTGTCACCCGGCGCGATCATCCTCGTCGCAACGGCCATCAACACCGACCTTGCGGGGACGCCGATCCAGTTTTCCCGCACCCGCTTCGCCGCCGACCGCGTCAAGTTGACAGTGGAGCCGGAAGCCTAAACAGGCTTGCGGCAGCAGAGGATGAAACGGCGGTAAAGCAGCGTGCGCAGGGTGTTGCGCAGGTCCGCCGTCCGGCGTTGTGCCCTGGCGATGGGGGCGTGGGAACCGATCATCATATCGCGGAAACCGGCCGCCTCTAACAGGGGAACAACGCGCTCGACCGTCAGCCCGTCGCCAAAGGGCAGGCGTTGCATGATGCTGGAATGCCGCTCACTCATTGCGCCGTCATAATGCGGGTCGGTGCCGATGAGCCGATCGAGCATGGCGATCGCACGGCTTGCCAGCCGGCCGAGCCACGTCGGGGCGGCCCAGTCGCCGTCGAAGAACAGCAGCATGCCGCCGGGCTTCAGCATGCGGTACCATTCCGCAAAGGCCTGTCCGGGCGTCGTCAGCGTCCATACGAGGTGGCGGCAGACGATCGCGTCATAGCTTTCGTCCGGCTCCATCGGGTTTTCCGCGTCGGCGAGCAAAAAGCGCAGGCCCTTGGCGCCCGCGTGTTTCCTGCGTGCAACCGACAGCATCGCTTCGGAAAAGTCGAGCGCCGTCACCTCGTGGCCGAGCGACAGCAGCAGCCGCGTCACCTCCCCCGTGCCGCAGGCAAGCTCCAGCACGCGGCGCGGCTCCGGTCCCAGATGCGCGCGGATCGCCGCCACCCAGGCGTCGAATTCCGGGCCTTCGGGAATACGGTGGCCGAAGGCCAGATCGAAGGTTTGCGAGCGGCGGGACCAATAGTCCCGGATATCTTCCTTCAGGTGATCGTTGGAAAGCGTGCCGTGCATCACTTGCCCTCGCTCGCCACGAGTTTCAGCCGTGGCGGCCGCGGCTCCGGGCGGCGATAGCGGATGAAGCAGCCGCCGGCACCGTCGCGCTCGACATCCACGGTGACGCCGAAGACTTCCAGCAGGCGCTGCGGCTCCAGCACCTTGGCCGGCGTGCCCAGCGCCACGATGCGCCCGCCCTGCATAACGGCGATGCGGTCGCAGAACATGGCGGCGTGGTTGAGATCGTGCAGAGCGGCGACGACCGTCAGCTCCTGCTCGCGCACCAGCTGGAGCAGACTGATCTGGTGGCCGATATCGAGATGGTTGGTCGGCTCGTCGAGCAGCAGGGTCGGCGATTGCTGGGCAAGCGCGCGAGCGATGTGCAGCCGCTGGCGCTCGCCGCCGGACAGCGTGTGCCAGAGCCGGCCGGCGAAATGCGCCATGTCGACCTCCTCCAGCGCCCGGTCGACGATGGCGTCGTCGGCCCGAGACCAGGGCGTGAGCGCGCCGAGATAGGGGGTGCGGCCAAGCTCCACGGCCTGGCGCGCGGTGATGCGCTCGGTGGTTTCCGCCTGCTGCTCGACGAAGGCGATGCGCCGGGCGATAGCCTGCCGCCCATGATCCGAAAGCGGCCTGCCGTCGAGCAGGACGGCACCGGCCTGCGGCTTGCGGATCCCCGATATCAGCGACATCAGGCTCGTCTTGCCCGAGCCGTTCGGGCCGATGATGCCGAGGAATTCGCCGGGGCGCACATCGAGCGAGACGTCCGACAGAATGGTCGCGCCACCGGCGGACCAGTGCAGGTTTTTGGCGGACAGCGTCACAGGACCGATCTCCTCTGGCTGAGGATGAGCGCGAAGGCCGGCGCGCCGAACAGCGCCGTGATGACGCCGATGGGCAGGACCTGGCCGGGAATGATCACACGCGACAGCACATCGGCCGCGATCATGAAGATCGCCCCGATCAGCGCCGAGGCCGGCAGAAGCAGACCATGCCGCACGCCGACGACCATGCGCGCGGCATGGGGAATGACAAGGCCGACAAAGCCGATGGAACCGACGATGGAGACCATGGTCGCCGTCATCAGCGCGGAAATCGCAATCAGCACGACATAGACCCGGCGCACCGGAATGCCGAGCGAGGCAGCCGATTCCGTGCCGAAGGTGAAGGCATCGAGCGCGCGGGCGTGCCACAAGCAGACAAGAAGGCCGAGGATCGCCACCGGGAGCGCCAGCCAGACATCCGGCCAGCGCACGCCAGAGAGATTGCCGAGCAGCCAGAACATGATGCCGCGCGCCTGTTCCGCGCTCGCCGCCTTGGTGACGATGAAGGAGGTGAGCGCGTTGAAAAGCTGCGAGCCGGCGATGCCGGCCAGGATGATCGCGCTCGTGCCACGCCCGGCCCGCAGGGCGAGCGCACTGACGAGACCGAAGGCGACGAGCGCGCCGAGGAAGGCACCGGCTGGCAGCGTCAGGGCGCCGGCCCCGATGCCGAGGATCGCCACGCTGACGGCACCGGTCGAGGCACCGGCGGAAATGCCGAGGATGTAGGGATCGGCCAGCGCATTGCGCAGCAGCGATTGCAGGATGACACCGCAGAGTGCCAGGGCCGAGCCGCAGCAGGCCGCGACCATCGCCCGGCTCAGCCGATAGTTCCAGATGATGCCCTCGTCGATCGGCTCCAGCGGATAGCCGGCATGCCAGAGGCGATTCGCCACCGTCTTCGCCACGACGTCGAGCGGGATAGCCGTCTCGCCGACCGCGGCCCCGACGCCGAGCGCAAAAAGCAACAGGAGGAGCGCCGCGAAAGCGGCGCCCGTCCGGAGCAGGATGGGGCGATCGGAGATCACTTGGCGAGACCGGCCTTTTCGATTGCATCAGCCAGAAGCTCGATGCCCTCGATAGTACGGATCGTCGGGTTCATCGCCTGGGCGTCCATGTCGAAGACATAGTTGCTCTTCACTGCCGGCATCAGGCTCGCGACCGGATCGGTCTTCAGGAAATCGAGCTTCGCCTCGAGGCTGTCGAGCGGATACCGGCGGCGTTCCATCGAGCCGGCGACGATCATCGTCGGTGCCGCCTTGGCGATGGTTTCCCAGCCGACCGTTGGCCATTCGTCCTCGGTCTTGATGATGTTTTCGATGCCGAGCGCCGACATAATGTAGCCCGGCGCGCCGTTCTTGCCGGCGACGTAGGGATCGGCATCGGCAGCGCTGGAGAACCAGAAGACGGCGGAGAGCTTGTCCTTGGCGGCGGCGACCTTGGCGCGGGCGGCCTCTTCACGCGCCTTCAGCGCGGCAACGACCTCTTCGCCCTTGTCCTGGATGTTGTAGATCTGCGCCATCTCGCGGATCTCCTGATAGACCAGCTCCATGGTGAAGACCTGATGGCGCACGCCGTCGCTGGCCGCGCTGTTCTCCTTGCCGACGCAATCGGCCGGTGAGGTATAGACGGGAATGCCGAGTTCCTCGAACTGCTCGGGCTTGGCAACGACGCCTTCCGGGCCGACCTGCCATTGGAACTGCACTGTGACGATATCTGGCTTCTTGGCCAGCACGCTTTCGAAGCTCGGCTCGTTGTCGGCCAGACGGTCGATCTTGGCGTTGACATCTTCATAGCCCTTGAGGACCGGACCGACCCACAGCGCGGTGCCCACCACCCTGTCGGCAAGGCCGAGCATGTAGAGGATTTCGGTCGAACTCTGGCCGATCGAAACGGTCTTCGTCGGGGCCTTCTGGAAGGTGACCGGACGGCCGCAATTCTGCAGCGTCAGCGGGTATTGAGTCTCGGCGGCCAGAGCCGTGCCGGAGGCGATGAGGGTCACCGCGCCGGCAAGGGCGGAAACGAGCGATGCGGCGCGCAGGGCCGCGGAAAACAAGGTCATGGATTTCTCCCGGAGAGTGAAGGCGTGCGGGCTCAGCCGATGGACCACGAAGGGCGCACCGAATGCGGTCGGGAGAAAACGAATTGGGGTCTGCCGCGGGCGGCAGTCTGGCTCGTCATGGCGTCTCCTGTTCCGGGCTTCCCCGCCCGTGACTTGGATTCTCGAGTGCAGGACAAACAGCACTCTCGGCTCTGACGGCAGGTCTCCTGGCTCACGGATATCTGCTGCCTGTCTGCCTTCCCGCGCAAAATGCGCAGTGGCATGACGCGAAACGCGTCACGAGGACAGGCGGCAATCCGCCTACAGTTGCGGGGGCAGCCACGGAATGGGTCCCTGTTGGGTCGTCCGCACCGTGTTCCCTATTAATCCCCTGGGAGTCATCCGTCGGGGAACCGTCGTCCCATCCTTAGTCCGCCCCGTTCGGCGGCGTCAAGGTGACGGCGACAATCAGCTTTCGAAATCCCCGAAGACGTCCTGAAGGTGCGTCAGCCGGTCGACGCGTTCGCTCACCTCGTCACCCATCTCGACGATGACATTGCTCAGCATGAGATCCATGACCGCCGTCATGGTCGCGGCACCGTCCCACAACGGCCCGTGCGAGCCGGGCACGATGAGGCAGATATCGGAAACCTCGGGCCCCCAGGGGCAGAATTCGTCGGTCAGCAGCACGACCTTCACGCCGGCGCGCCGGGCCTCCAGCGCCAGCGGCCGGGCCTTGGCGGCAAAACGGCGCACGTCGTGCAGAAAAAGCAGCCGCCCGTCGACGGATCCGTCGAGCACTTCGGCATAGGTGCCGTTCACACCATCGACGAACTGCACGCGCGGGCGGGTATAGGAGAGCTGGCTTGCAAAATATTGCGCGATGCCACGCACGTTCTGATAGGCGGCGACATAGACCTCCGTCGCGCAGATCAGCGCGTCGATCGTCTGCTGCCATTCCGGCGCGGTAGTGATGGCGTAGATCTGGCCGAGATTATCGATCTGCTGCTGGATGAGGCCGGCGAGCAGCTTGCCGTCCTTGCGATCCTGCTCCAGCCGGCCGACCTGGCCCTTGACCTGCCAGGCGGGGTTGGAACTGCCGCGGCGCAGCTCGCTCTTCAGCTCATCGAGCCCGTCGAAGCCCATGCGGCGCAGATAGCGACCAATGGTCATGGGCGAAAGCTCGAGGCGCTGAGCGATCGACCGTGCCGTTTCGAAGGGCAGCTCGGCGAGGTTGCGCTCGATATAATGGGCGATCAGCTTGTCGGATTTGGACCGCCTGAGGTCGTCGGACTGAACGAGCTTCAGAATGCGTTTCGACACGTCGCCCCTCTCTTCGAAATCCCGCCCGTCCAAAGACGGGCGGGGATCAACCGCACTCACACCATGCTCATTGCGCCGTCTTGACCCGCGTCCAGACACGGTCCACCTGACGCAGGGCCGGGCCCAGATCCTCGAATATCTGGAGACGCGCCATCGTCTCGGCGGGCGGGTTGATTTCCTTGCTATTCTTGATCTTTTCCGGGGTCAATTCCCGTGCCGGCACGTTGGCGGTGCCGTTGGTCTGCTGCGAGACGTTGAGAGCGACGATTTCAGGGCGCGTGTAGAACTGGAGGAACTTGATCGCGTTGTCCTTGTTCGGTGCGCTCTTCAGCACGCAGATGTCCTCCTGATACATGGTTGCCCCTTCCTCGGGGATCACGTAGCCCAGGTCCTTTTCATTGGCGAAGATATCCACCATCGCGCCGACGAAGGCGTGACCGGCGGCAACGTCGCCCGCCTGCACCATCGGGCGCTCGTCATAGGTGAAGGCCGCTACATCGGGCTTCATGGCGATGATCGTGTCGGCCGCCTGCTGCAGCTCGGCCGGGTCCGTCGAATTGATCTTGTGGCCATTCAGGATGAGGCCGACCGCCAGCACTTCGCGCATGTCGTCGAGCAGGGTGAATTTCAGGCCCTTGGCCTTCACCGTCTCGATCAAGTCCTTCCAGCCCGTGACATCCTTGCCGAGCACCTTGCGGTTATACATGATGCCGACCGAGCCCCAGGCATAGGGCAGGCAATATTCACCGTTCGGGTCGCTCTTGGCGCGCAGGAACGCCGGGTCGATATTCTTGAAGCCCTCATATTTGTTGATGTCGGTCTTTTCCAGAAGATCGAGCTTGGCCATGATGTCCTGCATGTGCACGGACGGGAAGACGATGTCGTAGCCCGTGGCGCCGCCCTGGATCTTGGCGAGCATTTCCTCATTGGAGGAATAGGTCGAGAGGTTGACCTTGATCGAGGTCTCCTCCTCGAACTTCTTCAAAACCTCCGGATTGATATATTCGCCCCAGTTATAGACGTTGAGTTCGGCGGCGCTGGCCATGCCCGTCGTGGCCATGAGCACGGCGAGCGAAACGGCGGCGCGGCGAAAGCCGGACAGACCGGCATCATGCGATTTCGGCATAGATATTCTCCTCTGATGGTTCGGCCCGTCGTGGCCCCGGCGCTTTCCTTTGCGCCGCATTTCCCGTCCCGGCTTCTTTCGGCCGTTGACTTGGATAAACAAATGGTATCCAAATATCTAAATCGCACAAGCGTTATTTTTATAACATAAATGGGGAACGACGATGCGAGATTCCATAGTCCGCCTGGACAAGGCGGCGAAGGCCTTTGCCACACCGGAAGGCCAGACCGTGACGGCGCTCGACGCGATCGACCTCGATGTCAGCCGAAACGAATTCCTGACGCTGCTCGGGCCATCGGGCTGCGGCAAGACCACCCTGCTGCAGGCGATCAGCGGCTTCGTCCAGCTCGATGGCGGGCGCATCCTGATCGACGGCGAGGACATGACCGACCGGCCACCCTACCGTCGTCCGGTCAATACCGTGTTCCAGAACTACGCGCTCTTCCCGCATATGACGGTCGGCGAAAACACCGGCTATGCGCTGGAAGTCGCCGGTGTTGTGAAAGCCGAGCGCACAAAGCGCGTCGGCGATGCGCTGCGCATGGTCGGGCTTGAGGGCATGGAGGGCCGCAAACCCCGTCAGCTCTCGGGCGGCCAGCAGCAGCGCGTGGCGCTCGCCCGCGCCATCATCGCCCGGCCGAAGCTGCTGCTGCTCGACGAGCCGCTGTCGGCGCTCGACAAGAACCTGCGTCAGTCCATGCAGATCGAGCTGAAGACGCTGCAGCACGAGCTCGGCATCTCCTTCATCTTCGTGACGCACGACCAGCAGGAGGCGCTGACCATGTCGGATCGCGTCGCCGTGCTCTCGGGCGGGCGCATCCAGCAGCTCGACACGCCGCGCGCCATCTACGACCAGCCGAAGAACAGTTTCGTCGCCACCTTCGTCGGCGCCAGCAACCTCTTCGAGGGCGAGGCCGGCAGCGGACAGCTCGTCACCAGGGACGGTCTGTCTATTTCCCATGGCCGGCAAGGTGCAACGGGCGCGGCGACTGCCCTCATCCGCCCGGAGCAGTTCTTCATCGCCCAAGCCGATGACAGCACGCCGAGCCTCGACGTCGATCTCGAGCAGATCGTCTTCGTCGGCTCGACCTTCGAACTGTTCGGCCGCACGGCAACCGGCCGGCGTGTCATCGCGGAGATCCCCGCCATGCGCCGCAGCCTCGTCGGCGAGATCGAGCAGACGCGCCGCGCGCGCCTCGCCTACGATCCCGCAGCCGTGCACCTCCTTCCGGCGGAGGCGGCCTGACATGACGTCGATTGCCTTTCGCCGTCGCGCCCAGCTTGCCGTCCTGCTCGGACCGGTCTCGCTGTTCCTGGCGGTCTTCTTCCTCGGCCCGCTCGCCATCATGATCGTGACGAGCTTCCTCTCGCCCGGCCTCTACGGCGGGGTGGAGTGGACCTGGTATCCGCACAATTACGGCCGCATCCTCGGCTTCGCCGATCCCATGTTCGAGGATTTCGATCCGATCTACATCGCGATCTTCCTGCGCTCGCTTAAGATCGCGGCGATGACGGTCCTGGCGACGCTGCTCGTCTGCTATCCGGCCGCCTTCTGCATCAGCCGACTCTCGGACCGCTGGAAAAATTTCTGTCTCTTCCTGATCACGCTACCCTTCTTCACCAGCCTGATCGTGCGGCTGTTCGTCTGGGTGCTCATCCTGCGTCCGACAGGCCTCGCCAACGAGGTGCTGATCGGCACCGGTATCGTCAGCCGCCCGCTCGACCTTATCTACACAGACGGCGCGATCATCCTCGGAATGGTCTATGTCTTCATCCCCTTCATGTTCATGCCGGTCTATGCCAGCGTCGAGAAACTCGACTGGACGCTGGTGCGCGCCTCGCTCGATCTCGGCGCCGGACCGATCCGCACCTTCCTGCGCATCATCCTGCCGCTGACGGCACCGGGCATTGCCGGCGGCGCGGTCATCGTCTTCATCCCCGCGCTCGGCAATTTCGTCGTCCCGGCCATTCTCGGCGGCGCGAAGGTGATGATGCTGGGCAATCTCATCGAGCAGCAGTTCCTCGCCGCGCGCAACTGGCCCTTCGGCTCGGCGCTCGCCATGATGGTGATGACCGTCATGCTGGTGCTGCTCTTCATCCACGTCGTCGTTTCCGGCCGTCGCGGTTTCGACCCCGCGACCGGACATTGAGGAGAGCGGCCATGAAGATTTTCGCCACACTCGCCCGCGGCAGCCTCATTGCCTATACCGCGCTGTTCTTCGCCTTCATCTACATCCCGCTCGCGCTGATCGCTGTCTATTCGTTCAACGCGAACCCGGTCAACATGATGACCTGGACCGGCTTCACCACCGAATGGTACGCCCAGGTCCTCGGTTTCAAAACGAAGATTTCGGAAAACGCGCTCTATCTGGAATCGACCAGCCAGCTGGTCGAGGCGCTCTGGAACAGCCTGATCATCGCGACCTCCACCACAGCAATCGCCACCGTGCTCGGCAGCGCGATGGCGATTGCGCTCTACCGTTTCGATTTCTTCGGAAGGCGTTTCTACCGCACCGTCATGTTCATGCCGATGCTGATGCCCGATATCGTGCTCGGCATCGCGCTCCTGATCTTCTTCGTCAATTCCGGCATCAATCTCGGCCTGAAGACGATCATCATCGGCCAGTGCACCTTCCTGATCTCCTATGTCTTCATCGTCGTCACCGCCCGGCTCGCCGGCATGGACCGCACGCTGGAGAACGCTTCGGCCGATCTGGGTGCCAACGAATGGACGACCTTCCGCAAGGTGGTGTTTCCGCAGCTCCTGCCAGGCATCGTCGGCGGCGCGCTGCTCGCCTTCATCATCTCGATGGACGACCTCGTCATCACCTATTTCATCGCCGGCGTCGATGTGACGACGCTGCCGATGTTCATCTTCGCCATGCTCCGGCGTGGCATCAAGCCGGAGATCAACGCCATCGCCGTGATGATGCTGACCTTCTCCTTCCTCATCGCCTCGCTTGGCCTCTACCTCCGTTCCCGGCAGAAATAACATGACCCAGACGACAAAACCCCGCGCCCGCGCGCTCGGCCTGCCCTTCACCGGCCGTACCGGCCCGCTCAATGCCATCACTGATGTCGAAGGCATTGCCGTCGGCTTCCAGACCATCCGCGAGGAAACGCCCCGGCCCGGCCGGAAGCTCCCGGTGCGCACCGGCGTCACCGCCATCCTGCCGCACAGCGAAAGCGAAACGCCCGTTCCCGTCTATGCCGGCCTGCACCGCTTCAACGGCAACGGCGAGATGACCGGCACGCACTGGATCGAGGACGGCGGCACCTTCCTCGGCCCGGTCATGATCACCAACACCCATGGCGTGGGCATCACCCATCACGCGACGATCCGCTGGATGCTGGACCGCTATCCCTCGACCTACGATATCGGCGATTTCCTCTGGCTGATGCCGGTGATTGCCGAGACCTATGACGGGGCCTTGAGCGACATCAACGGCATGCCGGTGACGGAGGCCGATGCCCGCGCAGCACTGGAAAACCTCTCGCGCGGCCCCGTTTCCGAAGGCAATTGCGGCGGCGGCACCGGCATGATCACCTATGGCTTCAAGGGCGGCACCGGCACCTCGTCGCGCGTCGTCTCCTATGGCGACAGGGACTATACGATCGGCACGCTCGTGCAGGCCAATCACGGCCAGCGCGACTGGCTGACGGTCTGCGGCGTGCCCGTCGGCAAACACCTCATGGACAATACCCCGCAAAGCCAGCTGAAGGAGCGCGGCTCGATCATCGTCGTCATCGCGACCGATCTGCCGATGGCGCCGCACCAGCTGAAGCGCCTCGCCCGCCGCGCCTCGATCGGCATCGGCCGCAACGGCACGCCCGGCGGCAACAATTCCGGCGATATCTTCCTTGCCTTCTCCACCGCCAATCCGCAGCCCATGGCGCATCGCGCGCCGGTGCGGCTCAATATCGAGATGGTCAATGACGAATATCTCGACCCCGTCTATGCGGCGGCGGTCGATAGCGTGGAGGAAGCGGTGGTCAACGCCATGCTGGCAGCGGAAAGTGCCGGCGGGACCCCGCATGACCGCCTGCGCGTCGATGCCATCGACCACGATGCGCTGATGGCCGTCATGCAGCAGTATGGCCGGGGCGTTTAGTTCGCAGTCCCATCAGGCGTTACCCGCTGGCTGTCGCCGCCGGTACCGGACTGCTGCGTGGGCGAGCGGTCCGTCGGCACCGTCTCGCCGCCGCCGGGCACGCTGTTGTCGATCGTATCCTGCGCCGGCTCACCGCTGGTGGTGGACGACGTCTGCGTCGCATCGACCGGTGCGGAGGGATCGATGTGCTCGCCAAAAATTTCCACCGCACCCCAGGCGATGACAGCCAGGGCAAGGCTGATGCCGAGTACTTTCAGCACCGGCCGGCCGGGGCCGCCCTGCCGGGTCTCGCGGGCGGAATAATCCTTGCGGACGGGATCGTGCGTGCGGGTGATCGGATCGCCGCGTTCGTCTTGCTGGTGGGTCATGGCGGACACTCCCTGAATTGCTTCTCAGGGAAACAACTTGCGGGCAGGAAGAAAGTTCCTCAGTCCTCCGCCGGACCGTCCAGCCCCAAGACTTCGAGAAGCCGGCGCTGCCGCAACAGGAGATGGGTCAGCGCCGCGACGTCGCCGTGCGCCGGCTGGTGTGTCATGCCCTCGTCCACGGCCTCGACGATCGCCTCGAACGTATCGGCGATCTCGCGGGAAATGCCGTTGAGCTCGGCGAAACGCGGATCGACCGCCGCCGCAGCAAGCGTTGCCGTCGTCACGCGGCCAATGCCATGCGGCACCTTCGCCCCGGCATCGGCATAACCGTCGGGAAGATCGCCCTTGCGGTTCGTCACCCGCCGGAAACGGATGACGTCTATGATCTGGTCGACCGCCTGGCAGGCGCCGGCCACCCGCGAGGGATGATCCGTATCGGCCGCGGCATGGGGCAGCAGTTCGAGCTTTTCCGGATGCCGCTCGGCCAGTTTGAGATAGGGCAGCATCGGGCCGCTCAGCGCCCCACTCGTCGCGTTCCTGAAGAGGTCGGCATCGATGGCCGCATGGCGCACCTGGCACGAGGCTAACGCCCGATCGAGGGCCGCCGTATCCACCAACTCGCCGCGGTCGTAATTCACGATGACGGCGCCCCGGTTCATCTCCGCCATGACCGCCTCACCGACGATGCCGGCATTAGCATAGACCCGCGTCGCCTCGTCCAATCTGCCGAGGCCGATATGCACGGAAAGCACGTCCGCCCCGTCGGCGGCCTCCACCGGTGAGGCCGCGTAGCCAAAACCCTCGGCCTCGATCCATTGCCGGTGCTTCGGCCGGGCATAGATCGTCACAAGCATGCCGAAGGCCTGGGCGAGCCGGGCAACCTCGCGGCCGATATTGCCGTAGCCAAGCACCGCCATGCGGCGGCCCTCGAGCTTCGCGGTCGGATAGGATTTGAGATCGCGGCCGGTATCGAAATCACCCGTCACCACGCGCGCATGCAGCTGCGCGACCGGCAGGTCCGGCGTCACCTTCAGGATCGCCTTCATCACCATCTGCGCCGTGGCGCGGCTGTTGATGCCGGGCGTGTTCATCAGGGGGGCAGCGCCGCCCTCGCCGTTGCCGCCGCCCCAGGAGGCCGAGCCCATATTGCCGGTGCCTGCACCGATGCGCACGCCGCCGAGCGGAAAGATCGCCTGCTTTGGAATGAAGGTCGCCGCCGCGATCAGCGCGTCGTAGCGCCCGTCTGCCGTTTGGGCGATGATCTCGGCCTCGGCGCTCAGATCCGGCTGGTAGAAGAAATGCAGGCCCGGCGGCAGGGTCTCGCGCTGATAGGAACCGTCATGAAAGGTGCCGCCCTTGGCCTCGATATGCGCGCGCACCTCGCTCGGATCGGGATTACCCTCCGCATCGAAGCGCAGGCCGACGAGATCGGCGATCAGGATCTTATAGGCGCGCTGCGGGTCATCCAGCCGTCCGTCCGAAACCGTATGATCTTCCTGCATGGCGCCCTCCCTCGCTGCCATTTTCGTAGGCGAGTTTTGCCGATGGAGCAAGCCGAAGCAAAAAGCGACATGGAAGGTCAAAACCATCGTATTGCCCGGCTTCGGGGCGCGCTCCATAAAGAGCCGAGAACAGGATTGCCCATGACATCTCGCGCCTTCACCACCATCGAAAACGAATGGATCATGCTTGCCGACGGCACGCGGCTCGCCGCGCGCATCTGGATGCCCGAGGGCGCGGAAACCGATCCCGTGCCCGCCGTGTTCGAATTCCTGCCCTATCGCAAGCGCGATGGAACGAGCCCGCGCGATGAATCGACCTATCCCGTCTTCGCCGCCGCCGGCATTGCCGGCGTGCGCGTCGATATCAGGGGATCGGGTGAATCCGACGGCGTCATCGACGGCGAATACACGCCGCTGGAGCTGGCCAACGCCTGCGAGCTCATCGCCTGGATCGCAGCACAACCCTGGTCGAATGGCTCGGTTGGCATGATGGGCATCTCCTGGGGCGGCTTCAACTGCCTGCAGGTCGCAAGCCTCAAGCCGCCGGCCCTGAAGGCCGTCATTTCCATCGCCTCGACCGTCGACCGCTACAACGACGACATCCACTACAAGAACGGCACGCATCTCTCCGCCCAGCTGTCCTGGGCCGCGACCATGCTGGCCTACCAGTCCCGCTCGCCGGATCCCGATATCGTTGGCGACCGCTGGAAGGCGATGTGGCTGGAGCGGCTGGAAAACGAGCCCTTCTTCCTGGAGACCTGGCTACAGCACCAGCGCCGCGATGCCTTCTGGCAGCACGGCTCCATCTGCGAGGATTTTCCGGGCTTCCCAGTTCCGGCCCTCGTCATTGCCGGCTGGGCGGACGGCTATCGCAGTACGCCGCTGAAAGCCGTCGAAGGCCTTGGCGACAAGGCGAAGGCGCTGATCGGCCCCTGGATCCACAAATACCCGCATTTCGCCTGGCCGAAGCCACGCACGGATTTTCATGCGGAAGCCATCGCCTTCTGGAACCATTGGCTGCGCGGCGAGCAGAACGGCGCGGAGAAGACGCCGCAGGTGCGCGCCTATATCCAGGATGCCGCCCGCCCAGCGCTGCGTCGTGAATTCGATCCCGGCTTCTGGGCGGCGAAGGACCGCTGGGAGACGCCCGACATGGCAACCTTCTACGTCGAGCCATACGGCACGCTTGCCCCCGGCATGCCGATTGCCGGCGCGTCGGGCCACGATCGCTACCTGAAATCACCGCTCGACACCGGCATCATGGCCGGCGAATGGTTCACGCTGAAGCCGGATGCCGAAATGGCGCTCGACCAGCGCCTCGACGATGCCGGCTCGCTCGTGATCGAAACCGCGCCGCTGACCGAAGCGCAGGATTTCCTCGGCCAGCCCGTGCTGGAACTCGACCTGTCGACCGAGGCCGAGATCGGCAATCTCTGCGCCCGTATCGTCGATATCCATCCCGACGGCACGGCGACGCGCGTCACCTTCGGCGTCGTCAACCTCGCCCATCGCGACGGCAATGCCGAACCCAAAGCCATGCCGAAGGGGGAGAAGGTCCGCATCCGCCTCGTGCTCGATGCGATGGGCTATCGTTTCCGCCCCGGCCACCGTATCCGCCTGTCGCTCTCGACGTCCTATTGGCCGATGGTGCTGCCGCCGCCGGTCGATGCCGGCGTGACGATCGACCTCGCCTCACTCGGACTTGCATTGCCAAAGCTCGGTGCCCATCAGGTCATCGCCATCCCGGAGCCGCAGAACCCTGATCCTTTGCCGAAATACACCGAGCTTGCGCCCGGCGAGACGGCGCGCGGCGTGGAACGCGACCTGACGAACGGCCTCACCGAATACACGATCTACGAGGACACCGGCCTCTACGAGCACCCCGGCACGGGCCTTGCGACCCGGCAGGTGCGCGACGAACTCTGGTCGATTGCCGAAAACGATCCGCTCTCGATGACCGGCACATCCGTCTGGACCTGCGACATGCAGCGCCCCGGCTGGTTCGTGCGCACGGTCTCGACGGCGACCATTGCCTGTACCGCGACCGACTGGCTGATCTCCGCGAATGTCCGCGCCTTCGAGGGCGAAGAGCCGATCTTCGAAAAATCCTTCGAAAAGGCCATCCCGCGCGACTTCATGTAGGGTCAGTGGAAATCACGGGATTTGACGCGGATCTCGTCGATATGGCCATAGCCATCGACGAGATTGCGCGCCTTTGCAAGCTTCGGTGCACCGCGCGGATCGTGTGGGGGACTGCCATGATGGAACTCGTCGCCCCGTCCGTGCGGAAGAGGAAAAGGCGTATCGCGGCGACCGACGCTGGCGAGCAACCCGGACAGGTCCGTGAGGTGCTGCACGACGACATGCACCACCGCGCCTTCACGCTGGATATAGCCCTTGATACCCAGCATGGACGCCCCCATCACGACCGGGCGATAGGTCATGAAGACCTTCTTCCAGACAACGAGATTGGCAATGCCCGTCTCATCCTCGATCGTCACGAAGATGACGCCTTTGGCCGAACCCGGGCGCTGGCGCACGAGCACCAGACCGGCCAACGCGACTGGCTGGCGATCCCGAAGGTTCGTTGCGACCTGACAGGACAGGATTCCCTGCCGCTCTAAATCCTGCCGCAGGAAACTGACGGGATGCGCGCGCAGCGTCAGGCCGACATGGCCATAATCCTCCACCACCTCGTTGCCGGCTGTCATGGGGCGCAGCGCAACGGCGGGCTCGTCCAGTTCCGCGATCACCGCCTCTTCCCGCCTTGCAGCAGCCGTGAAAAGCGGCAGCGGCTCATCGCGCAACGCGCGGATCGCCCAGAGCGCCTCGCGGCGAGCCAAGCCGAGCGAAGGTCGAAACGCATCGGCCTCGGCGAACTCAACGAGCGTCGCAGCCGGCAGCTCGGAACGCCGCCAGAGATCATCCACCGACACAAAAAGGCTCTCGGACCGTTCTGCAAAGAAGTGTTCCAAAGCCTTGCTGTTCAACCCTTTGACCATGCATAGGCCCAGGCGCACGGCAAAACGCCCCTTTTCGTCCATGGGCTCCAAGGTACAATCCCATCGGCTCTCGTTGATGCAGACAGGGCGCACTTCAACGCCGTGCTCCTGCGCATCGCGCACGATCTGCGCCGGGGCATAAAAACCCATCGGCTGGGAGTTGAGCAAAGCCGCACAGAAGATTTCCGGATGATGGCATTTCATCCACGCCGAAGCGTAGGCGATGATTGCAAAACTGTAGGCATGGCTTTCCGGGAAGCCGTAAGAACCAAAGCCTTCCAATTGACGACACATGCGCTCAGCGAACTCGACTGAATATTTGTTGGCCGTCATGCCATCGATCAATTCCTGGCGGAACTTGTCCACGCCACCGGTGTGCTTGAAGGTCGCCATGGCGCGCCTTAGTTGGTCAGCTCGCCCAGGTGTAAAATTGGCACCAACGATAGCCACTTGCATGGCTTGCTCCTGAAATAAGGGAACGCCGAGTGTTTTTTCGAGTACCGCCTTCAAGCCATCATCATCCGGATAATCCGGTTTCTCCAAACCTTGCCGACGCCGAAGATAAGGATGCACCATGTCTCCCTGAATGGGACCGGGCCGAACGATCGCGACCTGAATGACGATATCGTAGAATTTTCTCGGTTTTAGTCGCGGCAACATCGACATCTGCGCCCGACTTTCAATCTGAAACGTGCCGAGGGTATCGGCTTTGGAAATCATCTCGTAAGTCGGATCGTCGTCCAGTTCGATGTTCCACAGGCCTTTACTGATACCCTTCAGGTCTTCCAGATATTCAAACGCCCGGCGCATGCAGGAGAGCATGCCAAGCGCCAGAACATCCACCTTCATGAACTCCAGAAATTCGACGTCATCCTTGTCCCATTCGATGACTTGCCGGTTGTCCATCGCTGCCGGCTCTATCGGCACGAGGTCGTCCAGGCGATCGCGCGTCAACACGAAACCGCCCGGATGCTGGGAAAGATGCCGGGGCACACCGGTCAATTGTCGCGAAAGCTCGACCAAAAGCCGTATGCGCCGATCGTCAACATTAAAACCGATGTCTTTGATTTCGGCCTTGGGAATATCGTTCGACCAGCCCCAGACCTGAGACGACAGCCCCTTAAGCACATCTTCCGGCATGCCAAGCACCCTGCCCACATCACGCATGGCACCGCGCGAGCGATAACGGATGACCGTGGCACAGAGCGCGGCCCTATCATGCCCATAGGTCTCGTAGACCCACTGAATGACCTCTTCTCGGCGCTCATGCTCGAAATCAACATCGATATCGGGCGGCTCGCCGCGCTGCTCCGAAACAAAGCGTTCGAAAAGCAGGCCATTTTTAGTCGGGTCGATTGCAGTGATCCCTAAAACAAAACAGACCGCGCTGTTGGCTGCCGAGCCTCTCCCTTGGCATAGAATGCGAATCTGGCGTGCTTGCCGAACAATTGAATTAACCGTCAGGAAGTACGGCGCATAATTCTTCTTTTGTATGAGCTGTAGTTCATGGTTCAGTTTTTCGCGCACCATATCAGGCACCCCATTGGGATACCGCTTTTTTGCCCCCTCCCACGTATATTTCTCCAACGCCTCCTGCGGCGTGAGATGCGCGTATTCCTTCTCTTCGGGATATTGGTACTGCAATTCATCCAGCGAGAATCTACAGCGCCCCACGATATCGATCGTGCGCTGGAGCGCTTCCGGGTAGCGCGCGAAAAGGCGATGCATCTCGGCCGGCGGCTTGAGGTAGCGGTCGGCATGGCGTTCGCGCAGGAAGCCGGCATTGTCGATGACGACGTTGTGGCGGATGCAGGTGACGATGTCCTGCAACAGGCGGCGGGCGGGTTCGTGATAGAGCACGTCGTTGGTGACGACCGTGGGCACGCGGTATTGCGCGGCGAGGTTGGAGAGATCGAAAAGGCGCAGCTGGTCGTTCGGGCGGCGGCGGAGCGTCAGGGCGAGGTAGCAACGGCCAGCAAACGTCTCCGAAAGGCGGCGCAGGTGGAAGGCGGCGGTGTCGTCTGCCTCGTCCGGCACCAGCACAGCAAGCAGGCCTTCGTTCCATTCGACGACATCCTGCCAGTCGAGATGGCATTTCCCCTTGCCAGCTTTTTTCTTGCCGATGGTGAGCAGGCGGCAGAGCCGGCCATAGGCTTCGCGGTCCGTCGGATAGACGATGAGCGACATGCCGTCGACGAGATCCAGCCGGCAGCCGACGACGAGGCGAACGCCGTTTTCCTTCGCCGCGCGATAGGCCTGCACGACGCCTGCCAGGCTGTTGCGGTCGACGACGGCCATGGCTTCGATGCCGAGCGCACTGGCCTGGGCAAACAGTTCCGCACAACTGCTCGCACCGCGCAGGAACGAGAAATGCGAGGTCACCTGGAGTTCGGCATAGCGCGGCGTCATGCAAAAATCCCGTGCAGGAACCAGCGGCCCGCGCCGTTGATAATGTGCTGCTCTTCACCCGACCGGAACAGCCAGAAGCGCTCGCCCTCCGCATCCTCCACCTGGAAATAATCGCGCACGGCGGAAAGCTCGGCATCGCGTTTCCACCATTCACCGAAGATGCGCTCGGGACCATCGGCGCGCTGCACGCGCCGGCGCACGCCGCGCCAGGTGAAGAAGGCGGGCGGGTGGTCGGGCATCAGCGCCATGACGTCAATTGGCTCGGGGCGGGCCAGAAGCCGCGCCGGGCGTGGCCAGCGGCCGGGCCAGGTCGCACCGTCATCGGGCGCAAGCGGCGCGATGCGGTGGATGGAGCGTTCCGGCACGTCGCTTTCGACCGGCGCCAGACGGTAGAGCCGGCGGGCACCGATCCGGTTTGCGATGACATCGACCAGGCTGGCGATATCGGCCTGCTCTTCCTCGATTAGCGAGGAGACGGCTTGGTGCAGAACAAGCGGTTCGGCAAGCGTCGCCGTGAGCTCCATGATCTCTATGCCGAAGCCCGGATCGATCGTCTCGATACGATCGCAGAGCAGCCGGGCGAGGCGCTTTTCATCGCGCACCGCCCGCGCCGTGCCGACACGGATGGCTTGCAGCGAATTGTCGACGCGGTGGAAGATCAGGTCGAGCCGGCGGGCGCCGAGACCGCGTTTCTCCAGTGCCCGGCAGAGATCGCCGACGAGGCCTGACGTGTAGCGCGCGATGGTCTCGGCCGCGCCGATCGGCTCGCCGAAAACCTTGCGCACGCTGACGCGTTCGGGGTCGCGCAGGGGATCAACGGGCTCGGAAATCGTGCCCTGCATCTGGTCGAGCCGGCGGCCGAGGCCTGCACCGAAACGCAGCACGAGGGGGGCGCGCGGAACGGCGAGCACCTCGCCGATCGTCGCAAAGCCCAGCACGTGCAGGCCGGTCACGGTTTCCGGCGGGATCCTGAGGCCGGGGATCGGCAAGGACGCCACGATCCTGCCGGTCTCGCCCGGCGCAATAACGCAGACGGGTGCCGCCAGGAACCGGGCGGCGGCATGTGCGGCGCCCCACGTATCGGCCACCGCCGCGCGGGCGAAAATGCCGGAAGCGCCGAGACGGTTGACGAGACCGGTCAGCATGCGCTCCTCACCGCCATGCAGATGGTCTGCGCCTGTCGTGTCGATGACGAGCCCATCCGGCGGATCAGGCGCGACGATGGGGGCATAGTGCTGCAAGGCCCAGAGGGAGAGGCGGTTGAGGGCGGCGGCATCGGCGGCGGGATCGGCCGGCAGGGCGAGAATGTCGGGCACCAGCGCATGGGCCTTGGCAAGTGGCATGCCGACGCGCAGGCCCGCCTGCTCCGCCACCCGGCTCACCGCGGTGAGAACGCGGCGGGCGCCATCGCGGCCGACGAGAACGAGCCGCTGGTCAGCCGGTGGCGCCGCGGCTCCGAGAGAGCGCCGCAGGCGATCGATCGGCCAGCCGGGAAGAAAAAGCGATACAACCCTCGCCATCGGTAGCCTCCACGTCAAATTCCGCCGCGACGCCCGCCCGGCACCGGGTCAATTCCAGCAACCACTGCGCCCGGCCGATGCCCGGAACTGGAAGGGGCTGGGACGGCCGGACGGACACCCGCCAGCGCGTCACGGCGGCCGTCGGCTGATCGAAAGCGGCCGCCTCCTTCCGATGCCGGAAGCGGCGAAGCGCAAGGCCGAGCGTGCCGCCGGCCTCCGCCGCCAGTTGCAGGCGGCGCGAAGCGGTCATCGACAGGCGCGCGACCTCCGCCACGACAGCGCCAAGCCCGCCATGGCGCAGCCCCTCCTCGAAACAGAGGAGCAGGCTCTTTTCATCACCCGCCTCGACATAGATGACACGGCCGGGCGCCAGCCCCGCTTGCGCTAAGGCGGGCGCGAAGAGGTCCGGCCGGGTCAGGCACCACAGCACCTGCCCTTTCGTGCGCGCGGCGATGCCGGCGGCAAAGAGCATGGCGGCAGCGCCCTCGACGGCATCATTGCCGCCACCGCAGACCTCATGCAGGCTGGCCAGCGCCAACCCGCCGCCCGGGAGACGCTCATCGATCTCGGGTACACCAAAGGGCAGTACCGCCCGGTCGCGCGCCGCGCGGCCGTCGAACTGCCGGATGCGGTCGCGCAGATCGGCGACAACAGCACTGGCGGCGAAGGCGGACATTTGGCGGGCGGCTCCTTGTTGATGGATATATGTTCTCTTTTTGTTCCTAAACGAACAGAGAGTCAATCGCTCCTGCCGGCTGCAACGTTCACAGTTTGAATCATGGGCGGGAACCAAGTGGCGCGGCGGAAGTTCTTCCCTTTGCCATTCCATTCAATCCAGGAGACATGTCCATGGCTGACGAAAAGAGCACCGGAAAGCGCACGCTTGGCGTCGTCGAGGCGGCAGACAGCATTTCGCAAGAGGTTCGCGCCGCCGAAGCGGAAGCCTCGATCAACGAGCAGATCGACGCTTTGAAATCGGAGATCAGCCGGCTGAAGGAATCCGCGGGCCTGATTGCCGAAGGCACGGGCCAGCTTGCCGTCGCCAAGGCGGAATCGCTGCGCGAAGACCTGCGCCAGACCATCCAGGCCAATCCGCTGGCCACGCTCGCGGGCGCTGCCTTCATTGGTTACCTTTTCGGCCTGCGCCACCGCTAATCTCGACCATCAAGCGGCATTAAAAAAGCCCGGCATTGCCGGGCTTTTCGGTATTCAGAACCAGCGCTGGCGACGCGGCGGCTCGTTTTCGAGAGAGCCGAGCAGATAGCCCAGCACGACACCGGCAAGACCAGCGGCCAGAACGACGGTCGAAAGACCTGCTGGGTGCTCGCGGGCGGCCTGCGCGACGGCAGCACCCTCGGAGCGCACATATTTCGTGGCCGAGCGCACGGCCGGGCGGGCCGCATCCACGGCATTGCCGGCACGGTCGCGGATCGACTCATAGGCCTCGCTGCCGCGATCGCTGAGATCCTTCTGGAGCGTGGCGATCTCGGCGCGAAGAGCGGAAATCTGGGATTGAACGTCAGTGCTTGCCATTGCGGTCTCCTTATCAGAATGGAGACCGAACGGATGGCGGGCGTCTTGGTTCCCGGAAAGGGCGAAATCAGCTCGCCTGGCGGCGGCCGTCGCGGCGGATCTGCGAGGGCGTATCGCCGAAGGCCGCGCGGAAACGGCGGGTGAAGTGCGACAGGCTCTCGAAGCCGGTCTCGAGTGCGATCTCGATCAGCGGCTTGTTGGTGCGCACCACCATATTGAAAGCGGCCGCCATGCGAATCTTCATGTAGATCGTACTCGGCGAGGCGCCCATGTCGCTCTCGAACAGGCGCTCCAGCTGGCGGCGGGAGACGCCGGTCATGGTGGCGATGCTGTCGATGGACAACAGGTCTTCCGTATGCTGCTCCATCATCATGATGGCGAGATGTACGCGGCGGTCGCGCGCCTCCAGCCCGAGCGGATTGCGCGGCTGGAGATCGGTGGCGTCGCGCCGGTGACGAATCTGCAGGATTTCCAGCGCATTGCGCTCCGCCGCCTCGCCGACATGGTGGCGCACGAGCGTTGCGGCCAGATCCGCGACGCTACTGCCGCCGGCACAAGTGGCGACCTTGCCGTCGAAGCGGAAGATCTGCTCGGAGGTCGCCTCGATATCGGGGTAACGGGCGCGGAATTCACGATGATGCAGCCAGCTCACGCAGGCCGTATGCCCCTTGAGCAGGCCCGCTTCGGCAAGGATGAAGCTGCCGGTACAGAGGCCGATCAGCCCGACGCCCGCCTTGGCGGCCTTGGCCAGATAGGCGCGCGCATAGCTGTCGATCGGCTCATCGACCTTGAGCAGGCCGCCGACCACTGCGATGTAGTCGAACGCGGCGGGATCGGCGAAGGGCGCGGTCGGCGCGACCTGGATGCCGCTTGACGAAGAGATGAAATTACGCGTGCTACTCAGGACATCCCAGTCGCAATTGACGCGGCGGGAGCGATCCTCGCTGTCGCTGGCAAGCCGCAGCGTATCGACGAACAGCGCGAAGGCGGAGAGCGTGAAGCTTTTCGACAGGATGAAACCGACGCGCAACGCCTTGGGCGCTGCATGGTTGCCCGTGTCCCGCGATGTCCGCACATCCACCGTCATCCGCATCTCCCGGACCGCCTGCGGGGACAGGATCGTCGCCCGCCAGAACTGCCGACGCTATCCATAGCAGATTTCGCCTCACCGCTCCATTCCCTGCACGGCGTTTGTGTGCGGATTGGGGCTTATCGCGCAAATTTCCGCGCGCCGGCAACGCAGGCGACGATGGCGAGTGTTGTCAGGAGCATCAGCGGACTGACGCGCTCATGCAGCAGGAAGGCAGCAAGCAGCAGGCCGAAGAAGGGCTGGAGCAGCTGCAATTGCCCGACCGCCGCAATGCCACCAAGAGCCAACCCGCGATACCAGAAAACGAAGCCGATAAGCATGCTGAAGACCGAGACATAGGCCAGCCCCGCCCAGGCGCCGCCGGCAATGCCGGACCAGCTTTCCGGCAGGGTCGCAAGCGCTATGACCGCCATTAGCGGCAAGGCGAGGATCAGCGCCCAGGAAATGACCTGCCAGCCGCCGAGTGTGCGGGAGAGTTTCGCGCCCTCGGCATAGCCGAGACCGCAGGCGATGATCGCCGCCACCATCAGGAGATCGCCGGTCAGGGAGACCTCCGCGCCGGAATTCAGCGCGAAGCCCACCACCGTCGCGCTGCCGATGACGGAGAATAGCCAGAACAGCGGCTTCGGTCGCTCCCCGCCCCTCAGCACCGCGAAGACCGCGGTTGCCAGCGGTAGGAGGCCGACGAAGACGATGGAGTGAGCCGACGTGATATATTGCAGCGCGAGCGCCGTCAGCAGCGGAAAGCCGACGACAACGCCGAGCGCGACAATGGCGAGCGAGAAGAGGTTGTCGCGTGACGGTTTGCTCTGGCGCAACGCGCCGAGCAGTGCCGCACCCAGCAGCGCAGCGATGACGGCCCGCGCCGAGGTCAGAAACAGCGGCGAAAAATCCGCCACCGCGATACGCGTCGCCGGCAGCGACCCGCTGAAGATGATGACGCCGGCGAGCCCGCTGCCCCAACCGTCCATGGATGTTTTCATGTCGCACCTCGCATTTACCGGGAAAATACCCGTGCGGGGCTGGCGGGGACAGGAACAAAACAATACAATTTTGAATAACTGTATTAGCTTCAGAAGCCATACACTTGAGCAAGACCGTGACAGAAACCACAAGGGGAAGCCGTACCGAACAGGTGATGGCCACCATCCGAAACCGCATTGCCGGCCGCGCGCTCGCGCCGGGTGATCGCCTGCCGTCGATCCGCGGCCTCGCCGCCACGACGGGCGTCTCGCCGTCGACGGTCGTCGAGGCCTATGACCGGCTGGCGGCGGAAGGCTTGATCCGGCCGCAGCGAGGGTCCGGTTTCTATGTCTCCAACGCCTCCCCGCCGCCGCTGAAGCTGGCGGAAGCCGAAACGCCGAAGGCGCGCGCGGTCGATCCGTTCTGGGTATCGCGCCAATCGCTCGATGCCGAAGACGGCACGCTGAAACCCGGCTGCGGCTGGCTGCCGGCGGAATGGATGCCCAACGAGGCGCTGCGCCGGGCAATCCGCAGCCTGGCGCGCGCCGACGACGCCATGCTCGCCTATTACGGCCATACGCGCGGTTCTAACGCCCTGCGACGGCTGCTGCTCGGCCGCCTCGCGGAAGAAGGCGTCGCTGCCGGCCCCGAGCAGCTGATGCTGACCAATACCAGCACCCAAGCACTCGATCTCCTCTGCCGTTTCCTGCTTCGCGCCGGCGACACCGTGCTGATCGACGACCCCTGCTACTTCAATTTCCAGGCGCTCTTGAAGGCCCATCAGGTCAAGGTGATCGGCGTTCCCTACACACCGGCCGGTCCAGATGTCGCGACGTTCGAGGCGCTGCTCTCGGCGGAGCGGCCCCGGCTCTACATCACCAATTCGGCGCTGCACAACCCGACCGGCGCGACGCTCTCGCCTCAGGTCGCGCACCGTCTGCTGAACGCGGCCGCTGCGAGCGACACGATCATCGTGGAAGACGACATCTTTGCCGATTTCGAGCCGGAGCCGACCACACGGCTTGCCGCTCTCGATGGCCTGCACCATGTCATTCGCATCGGCAGCTTCTCAAAGACGCTCTCGGCCTCCGTGCGCTGCGGCTATATCGCGGCGCGGGCGGACTGGATCGAGGGATTGGTCGATTTGCAGATCGCCACCAATTTTGGCGGCCCGAGCCCGGTTTCGAGCGAGATCATCGGCCATATGCTGGCCGGCGGCTTCTATCGCAAGCATATGGAGGAGCTGCGCCGCCGCCTGGTGCGCGCGCGGCGCGAAACGGCCGACCGGCTGGGGCGGCTCGGTATTACGCCCTGGCTTTCGCCGCGCGGCGGCTTCAATCTCTGGTGCCGGTTGCCGGACGGGCTGGATTCCGGCGAGGTCGCGCAAACCGCAGTCGCCGAAGGCGTGGTGTTTGCGCCCGGCAATGTCTTCAGCGTCTCGCAAACAGCCGGCAACCTCATGCGCTTTAACGTCGCCCATATGGACGACCCGCGCATTTACGAAGTGCTGGCCCGAGCCCTGAAAAGGCTCCCTAGCGCCGCTTCGCCAGCATCGAGCGCGACAGGACCACGACAAGGCCGATGACGACGGTCGCGACGATGAACAGGAAGGCGGCGGCGGCGATAGCCGGGCTGATATTCTCGCGGATCGAGGAGAACATCTGCCGCGCCAATGTGCGCTGGTTGGGGCCGGCGACGAAGAGCGTCAGCACCACTTCATCGAGCGAGGTCGCGAAGGCGAGCACGGCGCCGGAGAGTACGCCGGGCATGGCGAGCGGCAGCGTGATGCGGCGGAACACCGTGATCGGCGCGGCACCAAGGCTCTGCGCCGCAAGCTCCACACGCTCGTCGATGCCGGCAAGCGCACCGGTGACGCTGACCACAACGAAGGGCACGGCGACGACCGTGTGCGCGATGATCACGCCGAGATAGCTGTTCGTCAGGCCGAAACCCGCCAGCAGAACCTGCATGCCGACGCCCAACACGACGGCGGGCACGACCATTGGCAGCAGGAAGAGCGTGCGCATCGTGCCGCGGAAGAGAATCAGCCGGTTGCGCAGGCCGAGCGACGCCGCCGTGCCGAGAATGGTGGCGAGCAGTGTCGTGCCCGTGCCGATGATCAGGCTGTTGACGATGGCGCGGCGCCAGGCATCGGCAAAGAACAGTTCCTCGAACCAGCGCAGCGACCAGGACGGGATCGGATAGGTCAGGATGACGCTCGAGGTGAAGGCGAGCGGCAGGATGGCAATGAGGGGTGCCACGAGAAACAGGATCGTCAGCGTAGCGAAGGTGGCCTTGGCGATTTTCATCGGCATGGTCAACGCCTCCCTGGTTCTTCGCTGGAGAGCCGCGCATAGACGCTGTAGAGCACGAGCGTCGCGACGAGCAGCACCATGCCGAGCGCGCCGGCCATGCCCCAGTTCGCCGATCCCGTGGCGTAGAAGGCGATGATGGACGAGATCATCTGGTCGCCCGGCCCACCGATCAGCGCCGGCGTGATGTAGTAGCCGATCGCCGAAATGAAGACGAGCAGGCCGCCGGAGGCGACGCCACGCAGGCTGAGCGGCAGGAGCACGCGCAGGAAAGCGCGTAGCGGCGGCGCGCCGAGGGAGGCTGCGGCCGGCATCAGGTTCTTCGGGATGGTGATCAGCACGGAATAGATCGGCAGCACCATGAAGGGTAAGAGCACATGGGTCATTGCGATGATGACACCGGTGCGGTTGAAGATCAGCGCCAGCGGCGAATTGATGATGCCGAGCGTCAAAAGCAGATCGTTGATCAGGCCTTTTTCCTGCAACAGGATGAACCATGCGGCGGTGCGCACCAGAAGCGAGGTCCAGAGCGGCAGGAGAACCGCGCCGAGCATCAGGTCACGCTTCCAGCCATCGAGCGACGCGGCGATGATGGCGTAGGGAAAGCCGATCAGGGCGCAGAAGAAAGTGACGAGCCCGGCAATCCAGAAGGTCCGCGCGAGGATCACGCTGTTGACCGACTGGTCCGGCGGCAGATGCTCGATCTCGCCGGCGGCATTGCGGCCGAAATCGACGGCGGCGAGCAGGTTGCGGTCGGTATAGGGCGACAGCGCATCAGCGATCGCCAGCCAGAATTCCGGCTTTTCCCAGCGCTTGTCGATGGAGACGAGGTCGGCGGGCGGGTTTGCCGTTTCGTCGAGCGCGCTCGTGGTCTTGCCCATCAGCGTGCGGAACCCCGACCGGGCGCTGTTGAGGCGGCGCACCATATCGCCGAGAGCCTGGTCGTCATCGACGGCCTTCAGGTCCTCCATCAGCGCCGTCTGCATGGCTGCCGACGGCGGCGACTTGCGGTCCCAGTCGGCGAGAACCTCGGCGCTGCGCGGCAGAAGCTTGAGCACGGCCGGATCCGACACGGCCTGCGACATCATGCTGAACAGCGGCCAGACGAAGAAGCCGATAAGAAAGAGAAGCAGCGGCGCCAGCAGGATGAGCGAGCGCCCGGTGCGGGATGAGGCTGCACTCATGGCGCGATGACCCGGCAGTCGCCGGCCGAAAAGGCCGCGAAGACCTTGGTGCCCGGCGGAAACTCGCGCGACCGGCGGCCGAGCTTGGCGATCAGCGGATGGGTAGCGTTCTGCAACTGCACGCGCAGGTGATCGCCCTGGTAGACGCTGTCGGTGACTTCCGTTTCCAGCACATTGCGCGCCTCGCCGCGGGCCTCACTGAGATCGACGCGTTCCGGGCGGATGGAGAGGAAGACCGATTGCCCGCGGGCCACCGTGCCGGACACCGCCGATACGATCTGCGCGCCGGAGGGAAGGCGCACGGTGGCCTCCTGCCCCTGCACGGCTTCCACCACGCCCTCGACGAGATTGGTCTCGCCGATGAACTCGGCAACGAAGCGCGTCGCCGGCTCGTCATAGACCTGCCGTGGCGTGCCGATCTGCTCGATCCGGCCCTTGTTGAACACGGCGACGCGGTCCGACATGGTGAGCGCTTCGGACTGGTCATGCGTAACGAAGACGATGGTCAGGCCAAGACGACGATGCAGATCGCGGATATCGAGCTGCATCTGCTCGCGCAGGTTCTTGTCGAGCGCGCCCAGCGGCTCGTCCATCAGGACAACGCGCGGCTCGAAGACGAGCGCACGCGCGAGCGCCACGCGCTGTTGCTGGCCGCCGGAGAGCTGCGAGGGACGCCGGTCGACAAGGGCGGACAGCTGCACCATGCCAAGCGCCCGCTTGACCCGCTCGTCAACCTCCGCCTTGCCGATGCCGCGCATCTGCAGGGGAAAGGCGATGTTTTCACCGACAGACATGTGCGGGAAGAGCGCGTAGCTCTGAAAGACCACGCCCATGTCGCGCTTGTGTGTCGGCACGGCGTTGATGGCGGTTCCGTCAAGCAGGATATTGCCCGAGGTCGGCTGCTCGAAGCCGGCAAGCATCATCAGAAGCGTCGTCTTGCCGGAGCCGGAGGGGCCGAGCAGGCTGACGAACTCGCCCTTCTCGATGCCGAGGTCGAGATTTTCGACCACGCAGAGGGGGCCGTAGAATTTGGTGATGCGCTCAAATCGAATGAATTCGGCCACGGAAGACTCCATCGCTAGAGGCGGAGGACGCAGACGCATCCGGCCATGCAGGAAGGGCGCTCTTTGGAGCGCCCTTCACCACGGATGTTCTTACTGGGCGAGCCAGGCGTTGAAGCGGGCCGTCAGCGTTTCCGCATTGTCGATCCAGAAATCGACATTGAGCGGGATCGAATCCGTCATGTTGGCGGGATCGGTCGGCAGGTCCTTGGCGAATTCCGCCGGCACCTTCGCTGCGGCGTCCTTGTTCGGCAGGCCGTAGGCGACGAATTCCGGCAACTTGGCCTGGTTTTCCGGCTGGCTGGCGAAGGCGATGAAGTCCTGCGCAGCGTCCTTGTTCTCGGCATCCTTCAGCACGACCCAGCTGTCGACGGCATAGATGCTGCCAGGGAAGACGACCTTGAAGTGCTTGCCTTCCGAACGGTTGATGCCGGTGATGCGGCCGTTATAGGCCGAGGTCATCGCGACTTCGCCTGAGGCGAGGAACTGCAGCGGCTGCGCGCCGGATTCCCACCAGACGATGTTCGACTTCAGCTCGTCGAGCTTCTTGAAGGCGCGGGCAACACCCTCTTCCGTGCCGAGCACGTCATAGAGCTCGTCTTTGGAGACGCCATCGGCGAGCAGGGCGAATTCCAGCGTGTATTTCGGGCCCTTGCGCAGCGAGCGCTTGCCGGGGAATTTTTCGACGTTCCAGAAGTCCGCCCAGGAGGTCGGGCCTTCCTTCAACTTGTCGCCGTCATAGGCGATCGCGGTGGACCAGACGATGGCGCCGACGCCGCAGTCATTGACGGCGCTGTCGAGGAACTTGTCCTTGCCGCCCATCTTGTCCCAGTCGATCTTTTCATAGAGGCCGTCGGCACAGCCGAGCGCCAGTTCTTCGGCTTCCACCTGAACGGCATCCCAGTTCGGGGCGCCGGCCTTGACCTTCGACTGGATCACGCCGATGCCACCGTCCCAGGCTTCGTCGAGCACCGGCTTGCCGAGTTTTTCGGAAAACGGTTTGAAGTAGATGTTGCGCTGGGCATCCTGATAGTTACCGCCCCAGGACACGACGGTCAGGTCGCGTGCAAATGCGGGCGCGACGATGCTGGCCGACAGGACGATGGCGGCGGCCGCCAGAACACCCGATTTCAGAATTGTCTTCATGGCACTCCCCTTTTCTTCATTGTGATGGAGCCTTCGCTCCGATGACGATCTCATGCGGACCGCTCACCCCGCCTTTCCGGCGTCGGCGGCGGCCTCTCCGGCCGTCGCGCCCTTTCCCCTGGGCGTTCGTCCGATTGATGCATTCCGGTCATTGCCGGTCAACGGGGATTTTTCCCCTTTTGACCCTTGTCAGACGTGCTGCCCTCCATTGATGTGGATTTCCGCGCCGTTGATGTAGGAGGACGGCTCGGTGCACAGAAAATAGATGGTCTCCGCGACCTCGCGCGGATCGCCCAGCCGTCCCATCGGCACTTCCGCCGCCACCAGTTCATCGGTCCCCGGCGAGAGGATCGAAGTCTCGATTTCGCCCGGCGCGATGGCATTGGCCCGCACGCCGCGCTTACCGAATTCATGCGCCATTTCGCGCGTCAGCGAGCCGAGCGCCGCCTTGGAGGCCGCATAGGCGACGCCGGCAAAGGGGTGGACACGCGTTCCGGCAATCGAGGTAACGTTGACGATCGAGCCTTTGGCCGCTTCGAGCTCCGGCATGAGGGCGCGGGCAATCAGCGCCGTCGAGACGACATTGACGTTGAGTACCTGCGTCCAGACATCCGCGTCCGTGCCCATCACGCCGAGCCGGCTTTTTCCCGGTCCCTTCGGCGAAATGCCGGCATTGTTGACGAGAGCATGCAGCCGGCCGTTCGGCAGGCGCTCGCGCACGGTCGCGGCAAGGCGGTCGATCTGCGAGAGATCGGCGAGATCGGCCTGGATGTGGCTTTCACGGGCGGACGGCCAGGCGCATTCTTCGGAAAAGGCCTGGCGGGAGACGGTAAGGATGCGCCAGCCCTTCGACTGGAAGAGCTTGACCGTGGCATGGCCGATGCCGCGGCTCGCTCCCGTCAGCAACATGTAGCGGCGTTCTTCGGTCATGCGGAGCGTTCTCCCTTGATGCTTGATACATCGTAATCGGCGGCCCGCGAATTGCAAGCCTCTCATTCAAGACGGTCTCAGGCGCGACGCGCCTGTCGTTCTTCACCCTGCGCGATGCGGTCGAGGATCGGTTTTCCGCCCAGCAGGATGTCATCGACGATGGCCATGGAGGCCGCCGGTGAATCATGGCGTTTCAAGGCCTCGACGACCGGATAGTGATGATCGATCATCGCCCGGCCGCCGGCCAGATAGGCGTCGGAAATGTGTGGGCCCATCTGCAACCAGAGCCGCCGCAGGATGGTGGTGAGCACCGGCAGGCCGGCGATCTGCGGCAGCATGAAGTGGAAGGCCTGGTTGAGCTGCGTGCCCTTCAACCGGTCGCCATCGGCAATCGCCTGCTCGTTTTCGCGCAAAATCTGCTCCAGCACCTGCACATCGGCGCTCGTCGCCACCTGCGCGGCCGTTTCGGCGGCGAGCCCTTCGAGGCGCACGCGGATGGCGCGGATTTCGCGGTAACGCGCCTCGCTCAGACCGGCGATGCGGATGTCGCGCGGCGAGCGGAAGGTGATGGCTTCGTCATTGGCAAGACGCAGGATGGCATCGCGGATCGGCGTGACGCTGGTGCCGAACTGCTCCGCGAGATCGCGGATCTTCAGTCGGTCGCCCGGCTGGAACCGCCCCTGCATCAGCGCATCGCAAAGCGCCGCATAGACCACGCTGTTGAGGTTCTCATATTCCAGTGTCGCGAATTCGGGCATGGAACTGGTCCGCAAAATCGAGTAACAAGATACTTGATGCATCTTTTTTGACGTGTTTCAAGTATGGGCCGCCGCCGCAGGTATTCTCAGGGGAAGAAACGCCCGTGGCAATGGTGACCGGGGCGCTGTCAACAGCGCCGGAAACCGTCTTCGACGAAACCGCGGGAAACCGCCAGAACGGAGCCAGCATGACGGAGCAAGCGCCCGCCGCCCAAAAACCGGACTCGATGTCGGTGACATGGAGCGTGACCGCAATCGAGGACGCCGAGGCGGCCGTCGCCGATGTCTATGGGCTGACCGGCGCTGTGAAGCGGCTTTCCAGCGAGCGGGACGAGACCTTTCTTTTCAAACGCGCCGACGGCACCGATTTCATCCTGAAAATCGCCAACCCGGCCGAAGATCCGGCCGCGCTGGAATTCCAGGACGGCGCCCTGCTGCATCTCGAAGCCGTAGCACCCGCCGTGCCCGTGCCCCGACTGGTACCGACGCTGTCGGCCGAGCCGAGCCGCACGCTCTCCACACCGGACGGTCCGCGCATCATGCGCCTGCTCACCTTCCTCGACGGCGAGCTGCAATACCGAACGGAAGCCTCGGAAGCGCAGAGCCGCAATGTCGGGCGCGCCCTTGCCGAACTCGGGCTCGGCCTCAAGGACTACGACGGCCGTCCGCCCGAGGGGAAGCTGATGTGGGACATTTCCCACACGCTCGATCTGCAAGCCGTCGTGGGCGACGTGGCGGAAGAGCGGCGCGCGCAGGTGGAAGCCGTGCTTGCCGAATTCGAGCGCTCGCTGCCCGCGATTGCCGCGCTTGAACGACGTCAGATCATCCACAACGACTTCAACCCACACAACATCCTGCTCGACCCGGCGGAGCCGACGAAAGTCGTCGGCATCATCGATTTCGGCGATATGGTGCATGCCACGCTGATCAACGACCTCGCTGTCGGCATTTCCTATCACATGGCGACCGACAATTGGGCCGCCCGCACCGGCGCCTTCCTCGACGGCTTCCTTTCCGCGCGTCCGCTGCTACGTCCGGAAGTCGAACTGCTGCCCCTCCTCATGCGCTGCCGCCTCGCCATGTCGATCATCATCGCCGAATGGCGCTCGGCGCGCTTCCCGGAAAACCGGGCCTATATCATGCGCAACCACGCCACCGCCTGGCGCGGCCTGCAGAATATTGCCGATCTCACTCCCGCCGGGCTGAAACGGCTCGCGCCCAACCTGACCGAGGCCTGATCATGTCGATGGTGAATGCATTTTCGCGCGAGGATTTCGAACGGCTGAGCGACGCCGAACAGGCGCTGATCGCGCGCCGGGAAAAGGTGCTCGGCCCTGCCTACCGCCTGTTCTACGAAAAGCCGCTGCATCTCGTGCGCGGCGAAGGCGTTTTCCTCTATGACACCGCGGGCGAAAAATACCTCGACGCCTATAACAATGTCGCCTCACTCGGCCATTGCCATCCGCGCGTGGTGGAGGCGATCACCAGCCAGACCGCCGTGCTCAATACCCATACGCGCTATCTGCATGAGGGCATCGTCGACTATGCCGAGACGCTGACGGCGACCTTCCCGGCAGCACTCAGCCAGGCGATGTTCACCTGCACAGGCAGCGAGGCGAATGACCTTGCCGTGCGCATCGCGCGCTACGTCACCGGCGGCACCGGCATCATCTGCACCGATCTCGCCTATCACGGCCTGACGAGCGCAGTCGCAGAATTCTCGCCGTCGCTGGGCGAATCCGTCACGCTCGGCCCGCATGTGCGCACCGTGGCGGCACCCGACAGCTACCGTCATTCGCCCGAGGAGATGATGGAGAAATTCGGCCGCGACGTCCGCGCCGCCATCGCCGATCTCAAGCGCCACGGCATCAAGCCGGCCATGCTGATCACCGATACGATCTTCTCCAGCGACGGCATCTTCGCCGGGCCGAAGGGCTTTTTGAAGCCGGCCGTGGACGCCATTCACGCGGCCGGCGGCCTGTTCATCGCCGACGAGGTGCAGCCCGGGTTCGGCCGCACCGGCGAGACCATGTGGGGCTTTGAACGCCATGGCGTGGCGCCCGACATGGTGACGATCGGCAAGCCGATGGGCAACGGCTATCCGATGGCCGGCATCGTGCTGCGTCCGGAAGTGATCGCCGAATTTGGCCCGCGCGCCCGCTATTTCAATACGTTCGGCGGCAATCCGGTCGCGGCGGCAGCGGGCAAGGCGGTGCTCGACACGATCCGCATCGATGGCCTGCAGCAGAATGCGTTTGAGGTCGGCAACTATCTGATGGAGGGCCTGAAGGCGCTTTCCGGGCGCTATCACGCCATCGGCGACGTGCGCGGCTCCGGCCTGTTCATCGGCGTCGAGATCGTCGCCGATCCCGCCGCCAAAAGCCCGGACGCAGCGCTGACGACCCGCATCGTCAACGGCCTGCGCGAGCGGCGCATTCTCATCAGCGCGTCCGGCCCGCGCGCCAACGTGCTGAAGATCCGCCCGCCGCTCGTCTTCTCACGCGAGAATGCCGACATGCTGATCGACGCCCTCGCCGACGTTCTGAAGACGCTCTGAACGGAAAGGGCGAGGCCACGCGTGCGGCCTCGCCCCGAAACTCACTTTTAAAGAGCTCAGACGAGTGCGGTGACCTGGATTTCGACCAGCAGCTCCGGCGCGGCGAGGCGGGCCTCGACGGTTGCGCGAACCGGCAGATTGTCCTTGTCGACCCACTGGTCCCAAACTTCGTTCATCTGGCTGAAATGCGCGATGTCGCGCAGCCAGATGTTGGCGCTGATCAGCTTGGCCTTGGTCGTTCCGGCTTCGGCCAACAATCCGTCGATCTGGGCAAGGATATCGCGGGTCTGGGCCGTCGTGTCGGCACCATCGCCGGTCACCCCAGCTGTGGTGACGATACCGTTGACGACGACGGCTCCGCAGAAACGCTTGCCAGGCTTGATACGCTTGATCATGAAAAGTCTCCCATGGTTATGATCAGAGAATGGTTTGCCAGAGGCCGACAAAATGAAAGGGCGCATTCCGCGCCGATCGGCGATGGCAGCGCGGCATCAATGCCGGAAATGCACAGCGAACGCAACTTGCCGCTGAGCGCCGCCATTTTCACCGCCGAACTGTTCGCGCGCGCCGCAATCCGGCCGACGCCGCTGCTCCAGCCAGACATGTCGGTGAAGCCCAACCGTCGCTTTGGACTAGCCCGCGCGCATGGCAATGGGCCTCGACCGCTCCATCGGCGCGGGTTTCCCGAGATAGTATCCTTGCGCTTCCGCGCAGCCTTCGGCACGCAACAGCGCCATTTGTTCCGATGTCTCAACGCCCTCGGCGAGTACGGGAATTCCGAGACTGCGACCGAGGGCAAGCACGGAGCGCAGGATCGCCCGCGCCTCGGAACTGCGCTCCGCGTCGCGCGTAAAGCAGCCATCGATCTTGATCTTGTCGAAGGGGAAGGTGCGCAACGTGTCAAAGGATGAATAACCGACGCCGAAATCGTCGATCGCCAGGAAAACGCCGAGCGCCTTGACCTGCCGCAACGCATGCAAAGCCTTGACCTTATCGGCAATGAAGGTCGATTCGGTGATTTCGAGTTCGAGCCGCTTCGCAGGCAGTCCTGTTTCGAGAAGCACGGCGCGCAGCAGCGCTGGGACATCGCTATTGATGACCTGAACAGGAGAAAGATTAACGGCGATCCTGTGCGGCGCGTCCCAGGTCGCAGCCTCCGCGCAGGCGGCGCGCAGCACCCATTCGCCGATCGCCAGGATATGGCCGGTCTCCTCAGCGATCGGGATGAAGACCGCTGGCGAGATGCTGCCATGCAGCGGATGGTTCCAGCGCAGCAGTGCCTCGTGGCCGACGATGCGGCCGGATGCCACATCCTTCTGCACCTGATAGTGCAAGGCGAACTGGCCGAGTTCCAATGCGCGCCCGAGATCCTGGGCGAGCGCATAACGTTCGAGGGTGGCCTGCTCCATTGCCGGCTCGTAGAAGGAGATGCGGCGGGAAAGATCGTGTTTGGACTGGTACATAGCCAGATCTGCATGGCAGATCAGTATTTCGCGGTCCGCCCCGTCATCGGGGAAGACTGCAACGCCGATGCTCGCTATGCTCGGCAGGACATTGCCGGCCACGGAGAGCGGTGTGGTGAGCGCAGCATCGAGACGGGCGAGAAAACTGTCGAGCGCTGTGCGATCGCAAAACCGCTTTACCGCCATGAATTCGTCGCCACCGATACGCGCGACGAACTCGTCCTCGCGCAGAAGGCCGGCCAGCCGGCGGCCGATCGTTACCAACACGTCATCACCAGCCTTATGACCGTAGACGTCGTTGACCTCCTTGAAGCGATCGAGATCGATGCCGATGACCGCAACCTTCTCCTGTCTCTTTTGAGCCTCGACAAATGTGCGGTCGAGATGAGCGAGTGCCTTCGGGCGATTGGCAAGGCCCGTCAGCGCGTCGTGCAGAGCCAGATGCTCGAGACGCCGCACGGTTTCCTGCGAGGCTTGTTCGTCAAGCAGATAGCTGATGACACCGGAGCCGGCCACCAGCATGCCGACGCCCACAACAGCAAACGCGGCCAGCGCCGAAGAGGACGCCGACTGGCTGCCGACCGCAATCGGCGTCACCGCGAGAGCTGCCATGCCGGTGAAATGCAGGCTGAGAACGGCAAGCATGAACAGTGCGACCGCCAGATAACCCGCATCCCGGATAAAGGGTCGAACCGCCTGGCGCATGGTGAGCATACCAAAAAACACCGAGAAGGCGAGCGACAGCAGGATGTAGCCGGCCTGCCATTCGACGAGGCCGTCGATACGAAAAGCCAGCATGCCGCTATAGTGCATGGCGGAGATCGCAAGGCCAACGACCACGCCGCCTATCTCCGGCGCGGCGTAGATACCCTTCGAAAGCGCAACCCAAAAACCATAGGCGCAGCCCGTCACGGCGACGAAAAGCGACACCATTGTCCAAGCCGGATCGAAGGTGAAAGCGGCGCCGGCATCATAGGCGACGACCGCGATGAAATGCACACACCAGATCGAGGACCCAGCGGCCTGCGAGGCCAGCAGCACCCATCCCGCCCGTTGGCGCCCGACGCGCACCCGCGCCTGCCGGAACAGACGGAATGTCACCCAGCTGCCCGTTATGCCCACCGCAAGCGCCAGCAGGATCAGCCAGGGATTATGCGTCACGACAAGGCACGAAAGAATGCGCATTCAAAAACTCCGAAGCGCACGGCGGGTAGTACTTTGCGTGTACTTCCGAATCATATCCGCACGCCTGACGAGTATCGAAGATGCACACAACTATCCTAAGATTCGGATAGCGATGATGGTTAAAAGCCCTTAACCGCGCCGCGCGTCATGTCCAGGCATAACGCACAATATGGAAAAAGACGGGAGCGGCGAAGACGAGACTGTCGGCACGGTCCAGCATGCCACCATGGCCCTCGATCAGATGCCCCCAGTCCTTGACGCCGCGATCGCGCTTGATCGCAGACGCGACGAGGCCGCCGAAGAAACCCATGATGCAGGCAAGGCCCGCCAGCACGCCGGCCTCGATTGGCGAAAAGGGTGTCAACCAGTAGAGGCCGGCACCAAGCGCCGACGCGCTCACGATGCCACCGATCAGGCCTTCCCAGGTTTTCGAGGGCGAGACATTGGGCGCGATCTGGCGGCGGCCGAAGAGCTTTCCGAAAATGTATTGCAGCACATCGCTGCCCTGAACCGTTGCGATCAGGAAGGCGATGAGCAGCAGGCCGCGCCCCTCGTTACCGGGAATCGGCAGCGTCACCAGCGCCGGCACGTGGCTGATACAATAGACCGAGAGCATGATGCCCCACTGCTGCTCGCTGACCCGTTCGAGGAAGCGGGAAGTGTCACCACGGATGGCCGTCAGCGCCGGCATGGCGAGGAAGCAATAGACGGGAATGAAGATCGAGTAGAGCCCGTACCAGTCGATCCAGATCAGGTAATATTGCGTGGGGATGATGATCACGAACATACCGATGAGTGTCCAGCGATCGGCATGACGCGTGTTGGTGAGCGTCACATATTCGCGCAAGGCCGCGAAGGAGACGAAGGCGAAGAGTAGGATCACGCCGCCGGAACCAAACAGGAAGGCGATAGTGATGCCCGCCACCATGATCCACCAGGCTTTTATGCGCGCATTGAGATTTTCCAGCGTTTCCGGGAGTGGCTTGGGACTGCGCCAGGAAAGCCCCGCGGCAACGAGGCTTGCCGTGGTGAGGATGGCGACGAGGCCCCAGAAAAGGCAGGTCGTGTCGTCGTTCATCGGCGGGTTCCATCCCTGTTGGGCGCGAGCGTGAGAAGAGCGTTGCGGGCACGGTCGAGAAACACCTTGCGATCCTCGCCCTCCTGCAGCGCGACGGGCGTGCCGAACACGACCCGACACAGCAAGGGGATCGGCAGCACGGCACCCTTGGGCAGCACGCGCGACATGTTCTCGATCCAGCAGGGCACGAGTTCGACATCGGGCCGCGCGCAGGCGAGATTGTAGAGACCGGAGCGGAAGCGAAGCAACGGCTCCTCTGTCATGTTGCGCGTGCCCTCGGGAAAGAAGATCAGCGACTGGCCGGCATCGAGCGCCGACAGCATGACCTGCATGGGATCTGCCGCGCGCTCCACCCAGTTGCGCTCGACGAGAACGGTGCGCAGCAGCTTTCCTGCGATGAAGCGCCTGACGGCACCGGCATTCCAGTAATCCGCCCCGGCGACGGCGGCGGTGCGGGCGCGCTCGGGCGGCGCGAGGCAGGTCGAGACGAGGATGAAATCGCCATGGCTCGCATGATTGGCGAAATAGATGCGCTGCCGGCCGTTCGGCCCCGTGCCGGCCCAGATCGGCCGCACGCCCGTCACCGCGCGGGAAAGACCCGCAAGCACCGCGCCGGCCGCCGTTTGCAAAAGGGAGGCGCCGTCCATCATACCGCGTCCCCTCCCGCAATCATGTCGAGCAACAGGACGAGGTAGAGCGCGACACCGATTGCAAGCGCGATGCGCTGCAACCGGAGGAGCCGGTCGCAACCGGCAAGGCGATCGGCCAAGGGTGCAGGAACAGGACTCGCGGACCGCAGGCCCATACGGACGAGCACGTCATCGATTGCGACAAGCCCCGCCGTCTCATCGTCATGGGACGCTGCCAGACGGAACAGGGCGGCGTCGAAGAGCAGATGAACGGAGACGGCAAGCGGCAGCAGGCAGAATGCGAAGAGCAGCCACCAGGGGAGCGGTCCGGCAAAGCCTTCCGCCCCCGCGGTCGGCGGGGCGATCGCGAGGATCAGCACGGCCACTCCGCCGCCGGCAAAAGCGTTGCGGCGCAGGCGCCTGACGGCATCGTTCGTCAGCGTCTTCCAGTCGCTCATCGCGCCGCCTCGTCGATGGCGGCAAAAATCTCCGGCCGTAGATGCACGGGGCGACCCGCCGCCTTGATCCGCTCGCCGGCGATCGCGGCATTGGCGGCATGGCCCGCGCGGATCAGCCAGCAAGCGGCAACCGCCGCGCTGCGCTGGAAGCCGAGGGCACAGCAGATGAGAACCGGCCCATGGCGGCTGGCGTCTTCAACGGCAAGGGCCGCCGCGCGGATGCGGCCGGCCTCGAGCGGCAGAAGGTCCGTCGAGGGAAAGGCGTGCCATGTCAGGCCGGGGGCGGCGATGGCCGGCATTTCCGCCGTCATGTCGATCACGGCGACATAGGTCGAAAGCTCGGAGCGCCGGGGGGTACGGCCGAGAAACACCCCGTCGGCGAGTTCGACGGCGGGGGCGAGGTTTCGCGTCCACCAGAGCACGTTCAGCCGGGCACCGAGACGATAGGGCCAGAGCAGCCAGCGGCTGGCGAGGCTGATGCGTCCGTCCGCCCGCTTCTGGAAGACATCAGGGCCGGCACCCGCATAACCGAGAGCGACGATGGCAAGCGCCACGCCCGGCCACACGAAAAGAAGGCCGGCGCCGGAACCCCGCGTCGCGAGAACGGCCAGCAGCAGGAAGGCGGCCGCACCGGTGGCATAAAAGCGTGCCAGCCGCCATGCCTTCGCGTCCTGCGTCCAGCGGAAACCGGCAAGCGGCGAAGGGCCTTGCGCCGGAAAGAGCCAGAGCGCGAAGAGGCCGAGCAGCGCGCCGGTTGGGATATCGATGAGATGGTGCTGCCAGGTCGTGAGCACCGACAGGCCGATCAACAGGCTCCAGACATGCCAGAGCGCCAGCACTGCCCCACGCAGCCGGCAGCGCCAATGATCCCAGATGATGACGAGCAGCGCGATATGCAGCGAGGGCGCCTGGTTGAACGGCTTGTCGAAACCGCCGAGCACGTCGAACATGAAGCCCGGCAGGCCATGCGTTTCCGGCCGCACGAAGATCGCCTGCAAGGGAAAGGCGATGAAGCAGGTGACGGCGACGATCTGCGCCGTCAGGTAGCGTCGGGCCAGCCGCCCGACGGCCTCAGGCGTCGCGTTGATGAAGAGCGAGAGCGCATAGAAGGCGTTGATCGACCAATAGGGCACGATCGTCCAGGCGAGGAAGGGAATGTGCCGCTCCCATCCGAAGGCGAGGTTGGGCACGTAAGCGCGCTGCGCGGCCAGCCAGTTTGCCACGCCATAGGTCAGGTAGAAGAACGGTGCGAGGAAGGCGAGCCAGAGCGCCGCCGTGCGCAAGACGGCGCGGCGATCGGCGGTCGGCACGGAAACGATCCCCTCCCCCATGCCGCCCTCAGATGCGCTCGGCCAGCGAGACGGTGAAGATGCCCCACGTATCGATGCGCTGCTCGATCTTGCGGAAACCGGCGGCGGCGACCAGCTGGTCCATCTCCTGCTGCGTGCGCCGGCGCATGATCCAGGCCTCGCCGCCGCGATGCGAGGTAAGCGCACGGGCGATCATCTCCAGCTGCGGATGCCAGGGCTGGCCGGTATAGACGAGCAGCGAGCCCGGCTCCAATGCCCGCGACAGGCCGGCAAGCGACGCCTCGATCTGGGCATTGTCGGGAAAGAGCTCGTAGAGACCGGACACGATGGCGAGCGTCGGGCGCGGCTCTATCGATGCCAGCCCGTCCGTATCAAAGGCATCGGCACGGTGGAAACTGGCGATGTCCTGAAGGCCGCGCTCGGCGATCAGCGCCGTGCCCTTTTCGACATTGATCGGCGAATAATCCTGCAGGCGGATGCTGTCCGGTTTCGCTTCGGAGGCCGTCACCGCGTCCAGCACATAGCGCCCGTGGCCGGCGGCGATGTCGAGCACACGGATCGCCTTGCCCTCACCCTTGAGGCGCGCAAGCGCCTTGCCGATCAGCTCCTCCAGATGTACCTTGCGCTGGCGGATGCCGCGCCAGCCGATGGCGTCGAGGAACTGCCGGTCGATCAGCCGCCCGCCGGGACCGAGGCCGCGCGGTTCGTTTTCATAGACATAATCCAGCGTCGAGCCGGAATCGAAGCCGGTGCGCACGCCCGTCGCGATGCCCTTCGAAAACAGCCCACCGATCCGGATGGAGGCACGCGTCAGCGCCCAATAGGCGCCGCGCGGCGAAAACAACGAGAGCGGTGTCGCCAGCCGGTCAGCCTCGTCACGGGTATGGCCGGAAAGATGCGCGCGGCGGACATCCGCAACGACAGGTGGCTCGGCAAAGCGCGCGAGGATAAAGCTGCGCACCATGTCCAGCGCTTTGGCCCTATCCCGCTCGCCGAGCGTATCGTGGAAGAAGCCGGGCAACACATGGCGTTCCTTGATCGTGCTGCCAAGATTTTCAAAGAAACGGTGCTGCGGGCCATGGCGCACAACGAAATCACTGCCGGAAATCAGAAGCTGCGTCGGCACGGTGATGGCACGGGCATCCGCTACCACGCGATCGGCCGCCTCGTAAAGCTCCAGCAGGATGTTGGACGCGATGGGCCGGGTGATCAGCGGATCGGCCTCGAAGGAGGCGATACGCTCGGGATCATGCGTCAAGAAACGCGCCTTGACGTAGGAATTGACGAAGAACGTGCCCTTCAGCTTCTGCCAGAGCGCGATGCCTTCGCGCGCGAAGGGCACATAGAGCTTGACGCTGAAGGCCGGCGAGGCGAGCACCAGCGCGCGGATATCGGGCGCATAATCGTGCACCCAGGTCGCGGCCAGCACCGCGCCGACGCTCTGCGCCAGCACGACGACCTGATCCATCGCGAAACCGTCGGTCTCGCGGATATGGCGTACGAAGCAGTCGAGGTCGCGAACGGAATGGGCAAAGGACGGCGAATGGCCGCGCTCGCCGGGTGAGCGGCCATGACCGCGCGCATCCCACGCATAGAAAGCGAAATCGGCAAGCCCCAGCTCCTCGGCGATATGGGCGACGCGGCCGCTGTGTTCGTGACCACGATGGAGCAGCACGATCGCGCCTTTTGCCGTGCCGGACCGGGCCGGCCAGTAGCGATAGAAGAGCTCTACGCCATCATGGCTCGCAAAGGCCTTTTCGATCATGCTGTCCCCCTCATGCAAATGTCATTCTCACCTATACGGATGAGGCCTCATATTTGCAGTTGATTTCCCGTCGATTGCACATTCATTTCAGCCGGAGCAATCGAGCGGATTCAAGCATTCATGTCGATCTATAAACTGAAATCGTCCTTCCAGACCCTTCTACGGCCCTTGGTCGGGCGGCTCGCCGCCATGGGCCTCACGGCAAATCAGGTGACACTTGTCGCCGCCGTCGTTTCCGTCGGCATCGGCGGCCTGCTGCTTGCCCGGCCCGAACCCGCCCTTTTCGCGCTCGTTCCGGTCTGGATGGTCCTGCGCATGGCCTTCAACGCCATCGACGGCATGCTGGCGCGCGAGCACGGCCAGAAAAGCGCGCTCGGTGGCTATCTCAACGAGATCACCGATGTCGTCTCCGATGCCGCGCTCTACGCGCCCTTCGCGCTCATCGCGCCCTTTTCGCTGCCATGGCTGACGGCGATCATCTTCCTCGCCACGCTTACGGAATTCGCCGGTGTGCTTGGCGTCGCGCATGGCAATGGCCGCAACTACGAAGGGCCGATGGGCAAGAGCGACCGGGCGCTGCTGTTCGGGGCACTCGGGGCGCTCGTTGCGGTGTTCGGCACCCTGCCGGCCTGGACATGGCATATCCAGCCGATGGCCTGCGTGCTGCTCGCCTGGACCGTCGTCAACCGGGTACGCGCCGGGCTGTCAGAAGCATAGATCTCAGCGCTTGAATCGGCCCGGCGTCGGCCGGCCGGTCACCTGCTCCCAATGCTCGTCCGCGCGCCGCTCGAAGGTCGCGGCGTCGCGCGCATCGCTCTGATAGAAGGCGCCGCGCGGCACATCGGGCGCATAGACCTGCTCGCTCCAGCCGCGGACTTCATCATGCGGGAAGGCATAGCCGACATGGCCGAGCGCCGCCGCGCCCTTGTAGTGCGCGTCGCGCAGATGCATCGGCACGGCCGAGGGCGCCTCGTTCGCCACATGGGCGAGCGCCAGCGAAATGCCGCGGCAGGCCGAATTGGATTTCGGCGCCCGCGCGACATGCAGGGCGGCATGGGCAAGGATGATCTGCGCCTCGGGATAGCCGATCTTTTCCACCGCATGAAGCGCGGCGACCGCCGTCTGAAGCGCCGTGTTGTCGGCAAGGCCGACATCTTCCGAGGCATGGATCATGATGCGGCGGGCGATGTAGCGTGGGTCCTCCCCGCCGTGGATCAACCGGGCGAGCCAGTAGAGCGTCGCGTCGGGGTCCGAGCCACGCATGGATTTCACGAATGCGGAGACGACATCGTAGTGCGCGTCACCCGAGCGGTCGTGGTTGACAGGTGCGGCCGCATAGGCCTCCTCCACCATCGCCTCGGTCAGCACGACAGGACGGCCCGGCGCATGGCCGACCGCGAGGCTTTCCAGCACCGTCAGCGCCCGGCGCGCATCGCCCCCGGAGCGGCCGGCGATGCGGCGCAGCTGCGCCGGCTCCAGCTGAACCTCGATGCCGCGATCCGCCAGATGCCTGACGCCGCGGCGCACCACCTCCTCCATCTCCTCAAGAGTCAGCGGTTCCAGCTTGAGGATCGTCGAACGGGAAATGAGGGCGGGTGTGAGCGTGTGATAGGGGTTGCCGGTGGTCGCACCGATAAAATCGGCGACGCCTTCTTCACAGAGCGCCAGCAGATGATCCTGCTGCGTGGCGCTGAAGCGATGCACCTCGTCGGCGAAAAGCAGGGTCGGGCGCATGCGCGCCTCGTCGGCGATCTTCCTGATATCGGCGACATTGTTGTGGGCAGCGTGCAGCGGCCGGAAATTCTTGCCGAGCATGTTGCCGATCGCCCGCGCGATCGATGTCTTGCCCAGCCCCGGCGGACCATACAGGATGATGCTGCCGAGCCGGCCGGCGGCGATGCGCCGGCGCAGCATCGTGCCCTCGCCGATCACCTTTTCCTGGCCGATCACATCGTCCAGCGTCGCCGGCCGCAACTCGGCGGCAAGCGGCATGGAGCCGGTGCGCGGCGCGGCGTCGAAAAGATCGGTCATGGCAGTCCTCGTCGAAAGATCAGGCCGGCCGGCGGCGGGCCGCAATGGCCGTGACTTCCACCTTCATGTCGGGATCGGCAAGGGCGGCGACGCCGACGGCGCAACGGACCGGATAGGGCTTTTTGAAGTAGTTGCAATAGACATCGTTGAAGGCCGGGCGCTCGTTGATATCGGTGAGATAGATCGTCAGGTGCATAACGTCGGCCAGGCTGCTGCCGGCCTTTTCCAGCGAGCTTTTCAGACTTTCCAGCGTTGCGATGCTCTGGGTCTTGATGTCACCGGTCTCGATCGAGCCGTCGGCGCGCAGCGGGATATGCGTCGTGAAGAGAAGGTTGCCGAGGCCTGTCGTATCGGAGGAAATCTCGCTCTCGTCCGTGTCCTCGATGAAGAAAGGGGCGCTGTTGTCAGCCATAGGCTGTCTCCTTGCTGTTACCAGACCGTACCGCGCGCGGCGACATCCTCCACGCGGGTAACGATGCCGTCCCGGTGGAAGACCATGCGGTCGAAAAGATTGCTGACGACGCAGGTGTGGTTGGGTACGATCCTCACCACACTGCCGATCGGCGGAAATGCAGCACCATAGGCGCTGATATCCACTACCGCATGTTCTTCCGAAAGCGACAGGATGCGCGCCTCCGTAAAGCCGTCGATCTCGCCGTAGTCGGAAAAGCCGAGCAGGTCCGATGTCAGCGCCTTGGAGCCGGCGTCGAGCACGGCGCGGGTGTCCGTGGGGCGCGAGACGACGGTCGCCAGGATATGCATGGCGAGATCGGCGCGCGTGGAATGGCCGGCACGGACCATGCTGCGGTCGTTATAGACATAGGTTCCCGCCCGGTGCTCCGTCGCCGAGGGCACGAGATGCGCCTTGAACAGGTCCGGCGAGCCGCCGCTGGAGCGCACCGGGCAATCGATGCCCTTCGCCGCCAGAAGCGCCATCGTACCGGACAGGAAGGCCTCGATAGCTGCCGCACCGCCCGGCGCCGGATAGGTGAGAAGGCCGCCGAAGCGCAGCCCCGGCGCGGCGACAATCCTTTCCGCAAGGGCGACTGCCGCTTCGGGTGTCTGCACGCCGCAGCGCTTGCCGCCCGTGTCGCATTCGACCAGCACTGTCAACGGCCGCGCCGCATCGAAGGCACCGGCCAGTCCCTCGACGGTGACCGCACTGTCGGCGACGACGCTCAGATGCGCCACGCGTTCGTGCAGCGTGCGGAGACGCCGGAGCTTGGCCGCACCAAGAATGTTGTAGGTGATGAGGATGTCGTCGAAGCCCGCATCGGCGAAGACCTCGGCCTCGCTGATCTTCTGGCAATTCAGGCCGACAGCACCGGCATCGCGCTGGGCTTCTGCGACCGAGACGATCTTGTGCGTCTTGATATGCGGGCGGAACGCCTTGCCATGCGCGTCGCAATAGGCCTGCGTGCGCTGGATATTGGCGGCCATCCGGTCCTCGTCGATGACGGGCATGGGGGTTGCGACCTGATCGAGCGGCGTGCCGGCTTCGGGCCAGGGAGAATACATGGCGGGACCTTCGGATTTGCGCGGCGCCCGCAAAGGGCACCCGGGATTGCTTCCCGCACTATGGTACGAAACGGCGCGGGAAGAAACGGCTTTGGGCCTATGCCTTGCGTTCCTGCAGGATGTTTCCACCGTCCACGACGAGCACCGCCCCGTTGACATAGCTCGCCTTGGCCGAGGCGAAGAAGACGACGGCCGCCGCCATCTCGTCCGGCGTGCCGGCCCGGCCGCAAGGGGTGGCCTGCGCCGCCCGGCGTTCCTCTTCGGTCGAGGCGCCGGTATCCACCCAACCGGGCGCGACGGCATTGACGGTGACGCCGCGCGGGCCGGCTTCGAGCGCCAGCGCATGGGTCATGCCCACCATGCCGGCCTTGGCGGCGGAATAGGCGGTCTCGCCGGGATTGGCGACATAGGGGCCGGTCACCGAGGCGACGTTGACGATGCGGCCGTAGCCATCGGCATACATGTCCGGCAGGTAGATACGCGTGGCGAGAAAGGCCGTCTTCAGGCTGACGGAAATGCCGCGATCCCAGTCGGCCTCCTCCAGATCGACGAATTCTCGCTGCAGCGCCGGCTGCGCGACACTGCCCATACCGGCATTGTTGACGAGAACCGAGGCCGGGCCCGTCGCCTGACGCAGAGCCTCGACGGCGGCCTTGTCGGTGAGGTCGCAGATATGGCCGGTTGCGGCAAAGCCCGCCGCGCGCAATTCCTCGGCGCGGGCGAAAATGCGGTCGCTGGTCGCGACGAGATGAACGTGAAGCCCCTCCTCTGCCAGGCTTCGGGCACAGGCAAAGCCAATACCGTCGGCGGCACCGGCTCCGGTGATGATCGCGGTGTTGCGCTGCATGGACTTGTCCTCAGTAACCAGCGGTGACGCCGAAATCGATGGAGAGGGCCGCGCCGGTGATCGGCGCGCCATCGGGCTCGCAGAGGAAGGCCACCATGCGGGCGATCTCTTCCGGCTTGATGAAGCGTGCGGCCGCCTGTTGCGGATAGTTGGACAAGAGCTTTGCCTTGTAACCGTCGGGATCGCCGCCTCCGTAGCGCTCCGCCTGGAATTCGATCATCGGGGTCGCGACGTCGCCGGGGCAGACGGCGTTGACGCGGATTTGGCGGGGTGCAAGCTCCAGCGCCAGCGCCTTGGTGAGCAGCACGAGGCCGCCCTTCGAGGCGCAGTAGATCGCAGCCCCGTTATTGCCGACGAGGCCGGCATCCGAGGCGATGTTGACGATGGAAGCGCCGGCGCCGAGATGCGGGATCGCGGCCTGGATCAGGAAGAAGGCGCCCTTGAGATTGACGTCGAAGACGACATCCCAGTCCGCTTCCGTCATGGTCGTGGAATCGCCTTCGCGCCAGACACCGGCGGAATTGACGACGACATCGAGACGCCCGCGCCAGGCAAGCACAGCCTCGACGGCAGCGGCACAGGAGGCGATCCGGCGCATGTCGAGCGGCACGGCGAGCGCATCGCCGCCGCCCGCGACAAGGGTCTCAACCGTATGTGTCAGGCGCTCGCCATCGAGATCGGCGATGGCGACGGCGTAACCTTCCCGCGAAAGTCGGGCGGCAATCGCCGCCCCCATGCCGCCGGCCCCGCCGGCAATGAGCGCTACTCTTCTGGTCGCCTGATCGGTCATGTCTGCCTCTGTAGGGATGTGTCGCCGCCCGCGTCACTTGCGGGTGAGGCTGAAGGAAAAATGGCTGCCGCGATGATAATCAACGGCATAGTTCACCGGGATGCCGGCGACGTTGAAACAGGTTTCGGTGATCAGCAGCGCCGGACCGAAATCCCTGAGACCATGCCGCTCGACCACGTCGTCCGGCAGCATGACGGCCGAAACGCTCGCCGCCGACATGCGGGGGCGGTTGGCATGTTCCTCAAGGATCTTCATCAGCGACCCGCTCCACTCGATATCATAGAGCCGGCCGGAGATGACGCTGCGGGGCACGTAGTCGATGCAATAGAGGATCGGCTCGTCGCCATGCAGGCGGATGCGTTCGATGCGGATCACACGGTCGGTCGAGGCGAGCTTCAGGCACTCGGCGACACGCTTGTCCGGCGCTTCCTCGGAAATCGATAGAACCTTGTTGACCGGGCGATAACCGTAGTGCTGCGCCATGTCAGTGACGCTTTCGAAGACGGTGATCGGCCGGTCGACCTGCACGGCGGAGAGCGCGGAGACGAAGCGGCCACGACCATGCTCGACGTAGATGACGTCATCCTGTTCGAGCAGCTTCAGCGCCTCACGCAAAGCGGGCCGCGAAATCTTGAAGCGTTGCGTCAGCTGTGCCTCGGTCGGCAGCTTGTCGCCCGGCTGCAACCCTTCGTCCTTGATCAGATCGGCAACCCGGTCCCGCAACTGGACCGCAAGGGTGCGCGAATCGCGAAGGGGTTCCTCCACCGGATGCCTCGTTCGTCGTTGTCGTCCCCTTTCTTGTCTGACAAATTCCTTATGGTCAAGTCGGCGTCCAAAGCACCGGGACCTTGTGCAATATGTTACGCTTCCGCTTATCGGGAAAATCCGCGGGTCGGCTTGACAGCGGCGAACCATGATGTCAGTTGTCTTACAACATTGAAACGCATGACCGCGAGGGTACGTCCATGCTGAACTTCGACGAACAGAGATTCCTGCGCATCCAGTCCGGCGCCATCGGCCTGCAAAAGCGGCTGGAAACGGTGATCGCATCCTGCCTTGCGGCCGGTGCGGAAAACATCTTCTTCCTCGGCACGGGCGGTGCGGCGATCCTCATGCAGCCGGCCGCCCAACTGTTGCAGCGCCGCTCGCGCTTTCCCGCCTTCATCGACATGCCGGCGGAGCTCGTGCTGACCGGTTCAGTGAACCTGACGGACAAGTCGATCGTCGTCATGCCTTCGCTGTCGGGCACGACGAAGGAAAGCGTCGCACTTCTCGCCAAGCTCAAGGAAATCGGCGCGACCGTGCTGACGCTCGTCGGGCATGAGGAAACCCCGCTCGGCAAAGGCGGCGATCATGTCTTCGTCAACTTCGCCGAAGACGACACGTCCTGCGAATCCTTCTATCTCCAGTCGCTCTTCGTGGCGCTGGCTGTCCTAAAGCACCGCGGCGAGATCGAAAACCACGACGCTATCGTCGCGGAACTGGCGCGCCTGCCGGCGCTGCTCCTCGAGGTCAAGCGCGCCTATGAGCCGAAGGCGGAAGCCTTCGCCAAGGTGCTGGCCGGCTCCGATTTCCACATCGTCACCGGTGCCGGCAACGTCTGGCCGGAAGCCTTCTACTACGGCATGTGCATCCTCGAGGAGATGCAGTGGATTCGCACCCGCCCGGTGCACGCCTCCGACTTCTTCCACGGCACGCTGGAGCTGGTCGAGAAGGGCGTCAGCGTCATCCTGTTCAAGGGCGAAGATGCCCTGCGGCCGCTCGCCGAGCGCATCGAGAATTTCGCGCCGAACTATACGGACAAGCTGACGGTGCTTGACACCGCGCAGTTCGACCTGCCGGGCATTTCACCCGAGGTGCGCGGCCTCGTCTCGCCGGTCCTGCTGGCCACGGTGCTGGAGCGCATCAGCGCCCATCTCGAGGTCATGCGCAACCATCCGCTGACGACACGCCGCTATTACAAGCGCGTCGCCTACTGATCAACGGCTTGACGTGAACGCCTGCAAGCCGCGAATGCGCCTATCCGTATTCGCGGCTTTGCCGTCCCTGAAGAGATCAGCATGAAGAGCTTCCGCTTCGCCGCCGTCGGCGACAATTGCATCGACCGTTTCCGCCCGCCCGTCGCGCAATCGCTCGTCGGGGGCAATGCGGTGAATGTCGCCGTCCAGCTCGCACGGCTTGACCAGGCGTCGTTCTATTTCGGCGCCGTCGGCCCGGACGCGGCCGGCCGCTGGATACGCGAACTGCTCGCGCAAAACGGTGTCGATGTCGGGCACCTGAAGGAGCGCGACGGCATCACCGCCTATACGGATATCGATGTGCTGTCATCCGGTGAACGCGTCTTCCTCCATGAGGATTTCGGCGTCTGCGCCGGCTACCGGCCGGATGCCGACGACATCGCCGTGCTCAAAACCATGGATCACGTCCATATCGGCTGGATGGACGATGGCGGCGCCCTGCGCCGCACGCTTGCGGCCGCCGGCGTCAGCGTTTCGCAGGACATTTCCGTCAATGCCGATCCCACCAATCTCGGCACCGGCGGCCTTGCCATCGCCTTCGCTTCGGCGGGCAGCGAGGACGGCGCGGCGGACCGGCAGCTAGAGCGTCTGCTTGGTGACGGCGTGCCGCTCGCCGTCGTGACGCGCGGCAGCAAGGGTTCCATCGTCAGCGATGGCGTGGGGCGTTTCGAGGCGGGTATTCGCGCTGTCGAGGTGATCGACACGACCGGCGCCGGCGACAGTTTCATCGCCGGTTTCCTCGCCGCCCGCATCGCCGGAAAGCCCCTGCCCGATTGCCTTGCGGCCGGGCGCGACCAGGCAGCGGCGACCTGCACCCATATCGGCGGCTTCCCGCAGGACGCCAGGCCGCTCTGAAGGCTACTTCAGGACCAGCCAGCCGGAAAAGATGATGATTGCGGCGCCCATCAGCGTGTGCATTTCCACGGGTGTCGAGAACAGAAAGAAGCCGTAGAGGCAGCCCCAGATGATCTGGCTATACTGGAACGGCGCGACGACAGAGGCTTCGCCGACCCGGAAGGCGCGCACCAGAAGCGCATTGCCGACGATCATCAGCACACCGCCAGCTACCGCATAGCCGAACAGGGGAAGATCGAGCGGCTTCAATTCGCCGGAGATGGCCGCGACGGCGAAGGCGACAGGCGTCATCACCACGAGAAGGCTCGCGACCAGCGCCTCGTCCGTTTCCGCCATCTTGGTCCGGCGCAGCAGGATCAGCGACAGCGAGAACAGCACCGCCGAGGCGAAGGCGGCAAGATGGCCGAAATTGAGCGGTGCGGCCCCCGGCTTCAGCGCCACGGCGACGCCGGCAAAACCGACCAGCACGCCCAGCCAGCCGATGCGCGACAGCCGCTCGCCCAGAAAGACGAAGCTCAGCATGGCGACAAGGATCGGCGTCAGGAAGGCGATGAGATAGGCCTCGGCCATCGGCAGCGTGGCGAAGGCGTAGTGAATCAGCAGCGTATCGAGCGCCAGTAGCAGCGCCCGCCAGAAGGCGAGCGACGGCTGGCGTGGAATCAGGCGGCGAAAGCGGCCGGTGACGAGCGAATGGGTGAGAAGCAGGATCAGCGCCGTGGCCGTGATGAGGAAGGTCACCTGCGGCGCGGGAATCGTGCCCGCCATGATCTTGACGATGGCATCGGTCGCGGAAAACACGAAGAAGGCGACGAGCACGATCAGAGCGCCCTTGCCGTTCGACGGCACGACCGGCGTGCCGTCGCCCTCTGCCACGGAGGCGTCAGCGGACATTGAAGCGGCCGAACCTTTCTTCGATGCGGGACTGGGCATATTCCAGGCCGATCGAAAGGATCCAGTAGATCATGGAGGCAGTGATCAGCATTTCGATGTGACGGAACTCGGTCTGGCCCTGGGTGCGCGCAAGGTACATGATTTCCCACACGCCGACGACGGAGACGAGCGAACTGTCCTTCAGCATCGCGATGAACTGGTTGCCCGTCGGCGGAATGATGACGCGCATGGCTTGCGGCAGGATGACGAGCGTCATCGTCTGGGCGGGGCTCAGGCCAAGCGCGGTCGCCCCCTCCGTCTGGCCGCGGTTGATGCTCTGGATGCCGGCCCGGAAGATTTCCGTCATATAGGCGCCGTAGCAGAGCGACAAAGCGAGAATGCCAGCTGGAATGGCACCGATGACATAGCCTACCTGCGGCAGGCCGAGATAGATGATGTAAATCTGCATCAAGAGCGGCAGGCCACGGAACAGAGACGTGTAGAAGGTCGCAAGGCCGTAGACGACCCCGTTGCTGGAGAGTTTTGCAATGGCTCCGGCGAGCGCGATGATCGTGGCGATCAGGATCGAGACCGCGGAAATGAAGAGCGTCGTCGTCACGCCCTGGGTGATCAGGAAGCCGATCTTCTTGGCGATGAAGGCGAAGGAGAGATCGAAGGAATAGAAAAACAGCATCAGGAGAACGAAGAGCTCGACCCAGACGCCAACCACCTGCCAGCGGCGCGGCAGCTGCCGCAGCGCCTTCCAGTTCGCCGCGACGATCAGCGCGATCAGCACCGACGAGACGATACGGCCAACGGCCGCGTTCTCCTTCAGCCAGTCGACCGAGGACGGTAGGATATGGCCGATCCAGGCGGAGCTGACACCAATGGAATAGAGCAACGCCGCTACGATGGCGAGGATGAGCAGGCCTCCGGCCCTGCGCGACGCTTCGGGATAGGTGAGTATCAGTCGGCCAATCATGTTCCGCCCCTTGTTCTCGTTGAAGCCGCTTACGCCGCGCGCTCGCGCCACCAGTCCTGCGCCTGGAGTTTCCAATAGGTGAGCTGCGCCACGGCAAGCCCGGCGAGTCCGCCGGCCCAGACGAGGCCGAACGGTTCGAAAAGCTTGTAGCGCTCGGTTTCACCGAGAATGCCTTCCGCGATGACCTTGCCGCCGATCGCCGTCGTGTTGAGGCCATGGCCGCCGAAGGCGGTGCAATACCAGACGCCAGGGCTCATACGCCCGATCTGGGGCATCAAGTGGCGGGCATAGGACATGAGGCCCGACCAGGCGAGTTCGGTCTTGAGGCCGGCAAGCTGCGGATAGGTGCCGACCATTTCGGCGCGCAGTTCCTTGACGAGGCCGTCTGTGGAGGCGGCGTGTGTGGTGATGCGGCCACCCCAAAGGATGCGGCGTCCGCCATCGACGAGGCGATAATAGTCGCCGGCACGGCGGTTGTCGCCGATGGCGTTTTTCGTGGCGATCGCCGTGGCAATCAGCTCAGGCGCGTCCTCGCTGACCATGACATAGGTGGCTATAGGCAGGTAGGAGCGCTTCAGCCTACCGCTCAGCGACCCGGTATAGCCGCCAGTCGTGAAAACGACGTCCCTGGCCTTCACCACACCGCCCGAGGTTTTGACCTGCTTCTCAGACCGGGAAAGATCCACCGCTGTCGCCGGTGACTGCTCGCAGATACGCCCGCCGAGACGCTCGATTTCGGCGGCGATGGCGCGCAGATAGTTGAGCGGGTGCATGTGGAAGGCATGGGGATTGCGCAGCGCCTGGAAATAGCGCTCGGACTTCAATACCGCGCGCACGGCATCACGGTCCATATATTCGAGCTCGTAGCCGTATTCGCGGCGGGTCTCCTCGGCGTAAGCCTTGAGGCTCGCGCCATCATCGTAGCGCAGCACGCTCATGATGCCCGGTTCGGGCTTGGCATCGTCGATGGCGAGCGACGCGATGTTCTCACGGATGAAGTCCATGCCTTCGATGGAGAGGTGATGCAGCTTGCGCGCCGCCTCCTTGCCGGTCACGCGGGCAATGTCGTCTCCGCCCGTCGCGTAGCCCGGGCCGACGAAACCGCCATTGCGCCCGGAGGCGCCGAAGCCGACGCTTTCGGCTTCCAGCACCGTGACGCGTTTGCCGGCGCGGGCCAGCTGCAGCGCCGTGGTGAGGCCGGCAAGGCCGGCGCCGACGATGACCACGTCGCATTCGACCGTGCCCGAAAGGGCCGGGCGCGCCGTCTGGTCCGCCATGGTTCGTTTGTAATAGGTGTCCGGATAGGCCATCGCATGCTCCCCCTCGAATGAAATGGCGCGGGCAAAAATCGCCCGCGCCGGTCTTGTATCAGTCGGCGCTGTAGTCCTTGCCGTACCACTTTGTGGTGAGTTGACCCAGCGTGCCGTCCTTTTTCATCTCCTCGATGATGCCGCCGACCTTGGCGGTCCATTCCGGATCGACCTTCTCGGCGATGACGACGAGCGGTTCGCGGAAGGCATATTCACCTTCGAGGACCTTGACCGGGTAGCCGTTCTTGATGGCGTTCATCGCGGTCTGCTCGGGCGCGATCACCGCGTCGAGACGCACGCCGTTGCCGAGGCGCAAGTCATCGAAGGGCAGCATGGAATCGGCGAAGGTGCGGACTTCACCCGGCTCCAGCTTGTATTCGATCGGCGGCAGGCCCGGTGCGTCGATTTCCAGCTTGCGGTTGATGAAGTCTTCCGAGGTCGTCGCGGTTTCGACGCCGATCACCTTGCCGTTGAGGTCGGTGACGGACTTGGCGTCGCTGTCCTTATGAACGACGTAGACATAGGGGCTGTAGTAGTAGATGCCGACGAAGTCGATCACCTGAGCGCGCGCCTTGGTGGGCGTGACCGAGCCAACGCCGAGGTCGTAACGGCCTTGCCAGCGGCCGCCCGTCAGCGTCTGCCAGTCCGGCGTCTCGAAGCTCACCTCGACGCCGAGGCGCTTGGCGATCTCGCGCGATACGTCGATGTCGAAGCCGACCATCTCGTTGTTGTCGTCGAGATAGCTTTGGGGCGGCCAGCCGCTGTTGGTGGCGACGACCATCGCCTTCTTTTCCATGACGCGGTCGAGCGTCTCGCCGGCATGAGCCGAAACGGCGGCGGCGACGAAGGCGGCGCCTACGGCCAGGCGCATGAAGAGCTTTTTCATGTGGTCCTCCTTGTGATCCGTCAGTTCGGATCCCCATTTATGTAAGATGTCTGACAACTGAGTGTGTCAGCGGAATACGGACGAAGTCAAGGGCGGCAAGACGGGCAACTCATGAAACGATCAGATGAGCCCATAGAAATTCGTTATGAATCCGCTCCGGACTGACGATCATGCCCGCAGGCACACGATGGAAGTTGTCCTACATCTCAGCTCGATATCAAAGCTGATGCAGCGCGAAAGGCTTGCCCGCGATCGTCTCCACACGCATGCGGAAGCCGAAAACCGCCTCCAGCCGGTCGGGTGTGAGGATGTCGGCAGGCGTGCCGTCGGCAACGATCCGGCCGTCCTTCATCGCCACGATCCGGTCGGCATGGGCGCTCGCCTGATTGATGTCGTGCAGCACGATGACGACGGTCTTGCCTCCGGCATCGGCGACCGATCGCAGCGAGCGCATCAGGGCGCGTGAATAATACATGTCGAGATTGTTCAGGGGCTCGTCGAGCAGCAGATAGTCCGTGCCCTGGGCGAAGGCCATGGCGACGAGAGCCCGCTGGCGCTGGCCGCCGGACAGGGTTTCGATGAAGCGATCACTGAGATCGGTGAGATCGAACTGCGCCATGGCGGCGTCGACGATCGCGTGGTCCTCGTCCGTCAGCCGGTCGCGGCCATGCGGAAAACGCCCGAAGCCGACAAGCTCGCGCACCCGCAGGCGGCTTGCGACCGTCGTATCCTGCCGCAGGATGGCGAGGACCTTTGCGAGGTCGCGTCCCGGCGTCGTATCGACCGGCAGCCCATCGACCGAAATTGTGCCGGTCTGCAACGCCTGGAGCCGCGCGACGAGCGACAGCAGCGTGGATTTGCCCGCACCATTCGGACCGATCAGCGCGACGACGCCGCCCTTCGCGATGTCGAGGCTGACATCGTGCAGGATGGGCGTTGCCCGGTGCTTGAAGGAGACGTTGTTGATGCGGATCATTTGCGGCTCCCGAGGACCAGCAGCAGGAGGAAGATTAGCCCGCCGACGAATTCTATGACGACGCCGAGCGCCGTCGCACTGCCGAGCGCATGCTGGAACAGCGTCTGCCCGCCGACGAGGACGACAATGCCGGTGAGAGCTGCGGCCGGCAGCAGCACGGCATGACGGCGGCTATCGACGATGCGCTCGGCCAGTGCTGCCACGAGCAGGCCGAAGAAGGCGACGGGGCCGACGAGCGCGGTGGAGACGGCGACCAGAGCGGACACGAGCAGCAGGAGACCGGCGACGGTGCCGGCCCAGTTGACGCCAAGCCCGGTCGCGGCATCGGGGCCGAGTGAGATGACGTCGAGCACATGCCGTGACCGCCAGGCGATGATAATGGCAAGGACCGTCACGATGGCGGCGAAGACGAGCAGATCCGTGCGCACCGCATTGAAATTGGCAAAGCTTGCCGATTGCACCACGGAAAACTCATTGGGATCGATCAGGCGGGCGAGCAGCGATTGCAGGCTGCGGAACAGCACGCCGAAGACGACGCCAGCCAAAAGCATCAGTCCCATATCGAGCCGGCTGCGCAACATCGGCAGCAGAAGGGCGCAGGCGAGCCCCATGAGAAACAGCACTTCCAGGCCGAATTTCAACTGCGGATCGAGCGCCACATAGCCGACGCCGCCGAGCAGGAAGACCAGCAGCATCTGGCCGAACAGATAGAGCGCGTCGAGGCCCATGATCGAGGGCGTCAGGATGCGGTTGCCGGTGACCGTCTGAAAGATTACCGTCGACACGGCGATGGCGACGCCGACCTGTACCAGCGCTGCGAGCTTCAGAAGGCGCAGTTCCAGCACGAAGGCGATGTTGCCCTTGAGGCCGATGGCGAGGAAGGCGGCAGCCACTGCAAAGGCGCCGAGGCCAAGGCCGAACAGACGACGATCAGCCATGACCGCCCCGCCGGAAGAGCAGCCAGAGAAACACCGCCCCGCCGACAACGCCCATGACCGTGCCGACGGGAATCTCATAGGGATAGCGGATGAGCCGGCCGGCAATGTCGCAGGCGAGCACCAGCCCTGCCCCACCGGCCGCGACCCAGCCCAGCGTGCCGCGCACATTGTCACCCATCAGCCGCGAGACGATATTCGGCACGGCAAGCCCGACGAAAGGGATCATGCCGACGACGACGACCACAAGCGCGGTGATGACCGAGACGATGACGAGGCCGATCTGCATCATGCGCGCATAATCGATGCCGAGCCCGATGCTGGCCTCCCGGCCAAGCGCCATGATCGTCAGCCGGTCGGCGACGAGCCAGGCGATAGCGACCATGACGGCAGCAATCCACAGCAGCTCATAGCGTCCGCGCAGCACGCCGGAGAATTCGCCATTGGTCCAGACGGAGAGGAATTGCAGGAGATCGGCCTGCCAAGCGGCGAAGGTCGCGACCGCGCCGATCACCCCGCCATAGACGATGCCGAAGAGCGGCACGAGAAAAGGTTGCTGAGGTGGCAGGCGATGCGCGGTGACGAGAAAGATCGATGTGCCAATGAGCGCCGCACCGCCGGCGACAAGCGTCTTCACCCATAGCGCCGCGGCGGGAAAGAGCAGCGTGACCAGGAGGATACCGAGCTCAGCGCTCTGCGCCGTGCCGGCCGTCGCGGGCTCGACAAAGCGGTTGCGCGAGAGCGTCTGCATGATGAGACCGGCAATTGCCAGCCCTGCCCCACACAGCACCGCCGCCAGCGTGCGCGGCAGGCGGCTGACGACAAGCAGATGCATCGCTTCGGGATCGCTCAAGACCTTGTCGAGCGACAGCGGGCTGACGCCGACAATAAGGCTCAGCACAACGAGCGCCGCGAGCCCGAGACCCGCAATAACGTTTATGCGCTGCGATGGCTGGAAAACGGCTGAAGTCATTTTATGGCGGCGAAGCCCTGCGTGATCGCCGGCAGCAAGGAAACTTTCGCAATGTGAAGGCAAGAAATGAACCGAGGCACGACCCCTCCTTCCAGCCTAGGAGCACACGCGTCCCGGACCACGATAAAACATAACGTCTTTACTCATGTTTTATCCGCAAGGGAAGCCGGTTGACCAAGTATGGGGCTCAGCGGAGGATAACGCGATCCCGGCCGGACTTTTTGGCGTCATAAAGGGCATTATCGGCGCGCGAGATCGCCGAGCCGACACTTTCGGTCCCCTCGCAGATCGCGCCGCCCACGCTCACCGTCACCTTCAGCGTGTCCGTGTCGATGATGAAAGGCTCAGCCCCGACGACCTGCCGCAGCCGTTCGGCAATGGCACGGACCGAGGCATGATCCGGGCGGTGGAGCACGACGGCGAATTCTTCTCCACCCATCCGGCCGAAACGGTCCTCAGGGCAAAGCACGTCGCGGCACCGACGAGTGAACTCGATGAGCACTGAATCGCCGACGCCATGGCCATAGCGGTCGTTGATCGTTTTAAAATGATCGATGTCGACCATCAGGAAAGTGGCAGACGCGCCGCTCTTTTGGCACTCCGCATGGATACGATCCGCCTCTTCGAAGAAGCGACGGCGGTTCATAGCGCCGGTCAGAGGATCGGTATCGGCGAGAACCTTCAATTCCCTCGCGTAGCTGCGCTCACGCGTTACATCGATATACATATTCACGTTGAAATTGCCGATCGTGCGGTGGCGGAACTGGATCGTCCGCGTCTCACCGCTCGCCGTCGTCACATCGAGGTCGAAGGGTGTCATCTCGCGGTTTTCCGCGCGAGCGGCCGCGAGGGACTCGTACCATTGCGTGCGGGCAAACTCGCGATAATCCGGATCCGGATAGACGAGCCGCCACCAGTCCTCGATATTTGAAATCTCGTCCTGTGTATAACCGAACAGGGCCTTAAAGGTCGAATTGGCGAACTGAATCTGGTCGTCGGTGCCGGAGATCTCAAAACCGAACGGCAGCCAGTTGAGCAGCGAGATGACGTTTTCCTGCCAGCCGGCAAGCGTCACGGACCCCTGCGGCGGCGCATCGAGGAAGGTGAAGAGACGCAGGATCTCGCCTTCCACCGCAACCTTGGTGACCTGTACCATAAGCATGCGCTCCCGGCCCTGCACCTGGGCGCGGATCAGGAAAGGCTCGCCGGGAACGCCGACAGGTGCCACGCTCCAGATCTGGCCGAGCATCAGGGTCGCTTCCTGGCCGACCAGTTCCTCGACCGAACAACCGCCAAAGCCCTCGAGGCCGCGGCCGAATAGGATCGCGGCGTTGGCATTCGCATAGCGCACCGAAAGCGTCTGCTTTTCCATGAGCACGAGCGGTGCGCCAACGCAGTTCATCCAGAAGTCCACCTCCCGGCGCGACCTGCGCGAATGGGTCTCATCCGGTGACGGGGAGATCGGAACTGCGGTGTCAGGCATGCTCATGTGCTTGCTACTCGCTACACGAATAAGGTGTGGTCATTACACCATCCGCGAGAGGCTAGTGGCTCGGCGTAAGGATTTGGTTTACGCGGCGTGAGCACGTCATGGCGCGGCGACATAATTGCTTCATGGTGCATAGAAGCTTCAGATAGGAGGGTCGAGCCGTGCTGGAAACATGTCACGTCCGCCCCATTTTTAGCACCACTAAAAAAACCATTTGACAACGCCGCTACCTTTCTCACTATTGAAGTAATACTAAAAAAACCCGGCGAGTACGATGACAAGCTCTGCAAAGCAACCGGCGGCCGAGACGCAGGCGGTGGGTGCGCGTCTGCGCGCCTGCAGGCGAGCCCTGAAGATGACCTTGCAGGAGGTAGCGGATGCCGCCGGCTTCTCGGTCGGCTTCATCTCGCAGATCGAGCGCGGCATCACCATTCCGTCGCTGACGTCGCTCGTCGCCGTCTGCCGCGCCCTCAATGCCGATGTCGGCTCATTCTTCCAGCCGCCGCGTTTGGAAACACCGATCACCCGGCACGACGGACGTGCCGTCTATGGTCTCGGCGGCACGCCGGACAGCGCAATCACCTATGAACGACTTTCCGCCTCCTTCCCCGGCAGCGTCCTGTGCTCGACGCTCATCCACGCGCCGCCGGGCTTTCACAGCGAGCCCATGTCGCACGAGGGCGAGGAGATCTATTTCATCGTCGAGGGCGCGCTGACCATCGAGATCGACGGTGAGCACACCATTCTAGAAGCCGGCGATTCCGCCCATTTCCTCTCGACGCTGACGCACACGACCTGGAACCATACGAGCTCGCCGACGACGATCTTCCATACCTGCACCATGGACGTCTTCGGCGCCGCCGAAGCGGCGGGCCGGACACCCGCAAGCTTCGTCGTCAAACGCAAATCCCCCTTTTCCGACACTCCGTAATCGCAAGGACAGATCATGACCGAACAGACCGCCACGCGCCTGAAGGCGCTGCGCCAGCGCATGGCCGATACCGGCACCGGCCTCGTCGCCGTCGCGCCCGGCTCCCATATGGACTGGGTGCTGGGCTTCCACCCGCATCCCGACGAGCGGCCGTGCCTGCTGTTGATCGGCCCGGAAAAGGAGGCCTTCCTGATGCCGGCGCTGAATGCCGAGGGCACGCGCGAATTCACCGATATCGCCTTTCACAACTGGGCCGACGACCAAGGTCCGGCCGCCGCCCTCGCCGCAGCGCTCGCCGATATCGGCGCGGAAGCTCCCGGCCTTGTCGCGCTGGACGAAACCATGCGCGCGGATTTCGCACTGCTGCTGCTCGACGCGCTGCCGGTCGAAACGCGCCGCGACTTCACGCCCGCGACGCTCGGCGGTATTCGCATGCGCAAGGACGGCGCGGAATACGCCAAGCTGAAGATGAATGCCGGTATCGCCGACCGCGCCATGCAGGCCGCCTTCGCCGCTATCCGCCCCGGCATGACGGAGAAGGAGGTCGCCGCCGAGATCCGCGCGCATTTCTCCTCGGAAGGCGCTTCGCCGCAGTTCTGGATCGTCGGCGCGGGCGGCAACGGCGCCTTCCCGCACCATTCGGCGAGCGACAAGGTCGTGCAGGAAGGCGAGGCCGTCGTCATCGACATTGGCGGTCGCAAGGACGGTTTTCCCTCCGACATGACGCGCATGGCCGTCATCGGCACGGCACCGGAAGGCTATGGCGAAATCCACGCCATCGTCGAAAAGGCCGTGCAGGCGGCGTTGAAGGCGGCAAAGCCCGGCGCCCGCGCCCGAGACGTCGATGCCGCCGCCCGCACGGTGATCGCCGACGCCGGCTACGGCGATTATTTCGTGCATCGCACCGGCCACGGCCTGGGCATCGACATCCACGAGCCGCCCTATATTACAGCCTCCTCGGATACCGTACTGGAAGAGGGCATGGTGTTTTCCATCGAGCCCGGCATCTACCTGCCCGGCCGCTTCGGCATCCGACTGGAGGATATCGTGATCCTGCGCGCCGACGGCCCGGAAATCCTCTCCGCGCTGCCGCGCACCGTTCATGTCGTACCGGTCTGATTGTCAACGGAACGGGGCGGCAGGCGAGTGCAGCCCCGTCTACAAGTGCCGTTTTGTGAACAATGCGTTCTCGTGCGGCACCTTTCCAAGCCCGGCGCAATGCACCATGTTCCGTCCAACACATCTTGTAACGGACGCTGAGCGTCGAGGCGGACATCATGAAGAAAATCGGCTTTCTATCTTTCGGCCACTGGACACCCTCTTCGCAATCCCAGACCCGCTCGGCGGGCGATACGCTCCTCCAGTCGATCGACCTTGCGGTCGCCGCCGAAGAGCTGGGCGCTGACGGCGCCTATTTCCGCGTCCATCACTTCGCCCGCCAGCTCGCCTCGCCCTTCCCGCTGCTCGCCGCCGTCGGCGCGCGCACGAAGAAAATCGAGATCGGCACCGCCGTCATCGACATGCGCTACGAAAACCCGCTCTACATGGCGGAGGATGCCGGGTCGGCCGACCTCATCGCCGGTGGGCGCCTGCAACTCGGCATCAGCCGCGGCTCGCCCGAGCAGGTCATCGACGGCTGGCGCTATTTCGGCTACGAGCCGCAGGAAGGCATGAGCGACGCCGATATGGGCCGCCGCCACGCGGAGGTCTTCCTCGACGTGCTCAAGGGCGAAGGCTTCGCCCAGCCGAACCCGCGGCCGATGTTCCCGAACCCGCCGGGCCTGCTGCGTCTCGAGCCGCATTCCGAAGGTCTGCGCGAGCGTATCTGGTGGGGCGCCGGCTCCAATGCCACGGCCGTCTGGGCCGCCCAGCATGGCATGAACCTGCAAAGCTCGACCCTCAAGGACGACGAGACGGGCGAGCCCTTCCATGTCCAGCAGGCCGCACAGATCCGCGCCTATCGCGAGGCCTGGAAAGAAGCCGGTCACAGCCGCACGCCGCGCGTCTCGGTGAGCCGCAGCATCTTCGCCCTGGTCGACGACCGCGACCGCGCCTATTTCGGCCGGGGCGGCAAGGAAGAGGATTCGATCGGCTTCATCGACGACAAGACCCGCGCGATCTTCGGCCGCTCCTATGCCGACGAGCCGGACAGGTTGATCGCGCAGCTGGCTGCCGACGAGGCGATCCAGGAGGCCGACACGCTGCTGCTCACCGTGCCCAACCAGCTCGGCGTCGAATACAACGCCCATGTGATCGAGGCGATTCTGAAGCACGTCGCGCCGGCACTGGGCTGGCGCTGACAATCAAACGCGCTCGATGTCGCGGCGAAGCACGATGGAGGTCGTCAGGTCCTCCACATTGTCCATCGTCGCGACCTCGTCGCGCAGTTCGTTCAGTGCGTTGATCGAGCCGACTTCGACCTCGACCACGAGGTCGAGCTGACCGCTGACCGAGGACACCTTGCGCACCGCCGAAAAGCCGGCGAGCCGATCAAGCACGCCGATCGACGGCGTGCGCTTCAGCGTCACCAGCAGGAAGGCCTGGATCTGGCCGTCATCGAGCTGGCCGATATCCGCGCGATAGCCCCGGATGATGCCCGCCTTTTCCAGCCGCATGACGCGCTCGGTCGTCGCACTGCGCGACAGCCCGATGCGCCCGGCAAGCGACTTCATGGGGATGCGCGCTTCCTTCGTGAGGATGCTGAGGATCGTCCGGTCGATACTATCCGTGCCCTGCATGATGCCTCTCTCCGCTGCGCCGACAAGATGACGGTTATTATATACAGAGTGCCGGCACAACCGGCATAATGCCGGATGCACCAAAGCGCCGTCCATGCAAATCTTCGCCTCGAAAAGAGGATTGCCATGAACGACATGCTGAAGACGACCCCGGACTTTTCCCTCGACGCCGCAGCCGCCCTGCTCAAGCAGCACTATGGCCTTGCCGGCAAGCTCTCGCCCCTTGCGAGCGAGCGCGATCAGAATTTCAAGGTGGAAGCATCGGAGGGGACCTTCATCCTGAAGATCGTCAACGCCGCCGAGCCGGCGGTGGAGAGCGATTTCCAGACGGCGCTGCTCGCCCATCTCGGCGTCCATGCCGGCGATCTGCCGGTGCCGCATATTCGCCCGACGCTTTCGGGCGAAAGCCTCGCCACCACGACGAGCGCCCGCGGCACGGCGCACCGCGTCCGCCTCGTCAGCTGGGTCGAGGGGGAGCCGCTCGCCGAAACGGGCCGCAGCGAGGCCGCACTCGAATCGCTGGGGCACATGCTCGGCCGCTTCGACGCCGCCCTGAAAGGTTTCATGCATCCCGGCGCACTGCGCGATCTCGACTGGGATATCCGCACCGCCGGCCGCTCGTCGGGCCGCCTTTCGCATATCGCGGATACCGAAGACCGCGCCCTCGTCGAACGCTTCCTCAAGCGCTTCGCCACCATCGCGCCGCGTCTTGCGACGCTGCGCGCCGCCGTCATTCACAATGACGCCAACGACTGGAACGTGCTGGTCGATGCCGCCAACCATGACCGTATTTCCGGCCTGATCGATTTCGGTGATGCGCTGCATACGCCGGTCATCGCGGAAGTAGCGATCGCCTCCGCCTATGCCGGTCTCGATCATGCCGACCCAATCGGCGCCGCCGCCGCCATTGCACGCGGTTTCCATGCGGAATATCCGCTGCTCGAAGAGGAAGTCGATCTGCTCTTCGACCTGATTGCAGCACGCCTTGTCACCTCCGTCACCATGTCGGCCTCGCGCCGCGTCCACGCCGAGGACAACCCCTATCTCGCGATCAGTGAGCGCCCGGCCTGGACGCTGCTGCGCAAGCTCGACCGCATGAACCCGCGCTTCGCCACCGCCATCCTGCGCAAGGCCTGCGGCTTCGAGGCCGTGCCCGGCGCCCGCGTGGTGGCCGCGTGGATCGAGGCGAACCGCAAGTCGCTCGCCCCCCTCCTCGAAAAGCCGGCCGCGACCTACCCGGCCGCCCTCGTGCCCTATGGCGACCCGACCCACCCGATGACCGTCGCCTCCGCCGCCGAACGCCCTGACGAGGCGCAGGCGATCTGGGACGCCTATTGCAGCGAGACCGGCGTCGAGCTCGGCATCGGCCCCTTCGCCGAGGCGCGCACGGTCTATGCCGGCGAAATGTTCGTCTCGCGCTTCATCGAGGGCGCGCGCCGCACGCACCATCTCGGCTTCGACCTCTTCATGGCTGCCGGCACCAAAGTCTTCGCCCCGCTTGCCGCCACCGTCGTCAGCGTCGAGGTCGAAAAGGATCCGCTCGGCTATGGCTGCCTGATCGCGCTTCGCCACGAGCCGGAGGGCTGCCCGTCCTTCATCTCGCTCTGGGGCCATCTCGCCCATGAGGCCGTCAACCGTCTAAAGGCCGGCGACCGGCTTGAAGCCGGCGCGCTGGTCGGCGAAATGGGCGCACCGAAGGAAAACGGCGGCTGGGCGCCGCATCTCCACCTGCAGATCTCCACCGACACGACGCTGTCGGCCACCGAAATCCTCGGCGTCGGCGAGCCGCGTTATCTCGATGTCTGGGCGGAACTCTTCCCCAATGCCCGCACCTTCGCCGGTGTCGCCAGGGAATTCTTCGAGCGCCAGGGTCGCTCGCACGAGGAGATCGTCAAGAAGCGGCGCGAACTGCTGCTGCCGAACCTCTCCATCTCCTATGACAAGCCGATCAAGTTCGTGCGCGGCGAAGGCGTCTGGCTGATCGATGACAGCGGCCGGGCCTATCTCGATTGCTTCAACAATGTCTGCCACATCGGCCATGCCCATCCGGCCGTAGTGGAGGCGATGGCCAGGCAGGCCGCGACGCTCAACACCAACACGCGCTACCTGCACGACAACATCGTCGCCTATGCCGAGCGCCTGACGGCAACGCTGCCGAAGGAGCTGACGGTCGCCGGCTTCGTCAACAGCGGCTCGGAGGCCAACAGCCTGGCGCTGCGCATGATGCGCGCCCATACCGGCCGCGAAAACGCCATCACGCTCGACTGGTCCTATCACGGCACGACGCAGGAGCTGATCGACATCAGCCCCTACAAGTTCCGCCGCAAGGGCGGCAAGGGACCGAAGCCGCATATCCATATCGCCGCCGTGCCGGACAGCTACCGCGCGCCGGCGGACTGGCCTCTCGAAGAGCATGGCAAGTGCTTCGCCGAAAGCGTCGCCGAGCAGATCGCCGTCATGAAGGCCAAGGGCGAGGGTCCGGGCTTCTTCATCGCCGAATCCATCCCGAGCGTCGCCGGCCAGGTCTTCCTGCCGGAGGGGTATCTCAAGGAGGTCTACCGGCTGGTGCGTGAGGCGGGCGGTGTCTGCATCGCCGACGAAGTACAGGTCGGTTTCGGCCGTGTCGGCAGCCATTGGTGGGCCTTCGAGACGCAAGGCGTCGTGCCCGACATCGTCACCATGGGCAAGCCGATCGGCGACGGCCATCCGCTCGCCGCCGTCGTCACGACCCGCGAGGTCACCGACAGCTTCAACAACGGCATGGAATATTTCAACACCTTCGGCGGCAACCCGGTCTCCTGCGCCGTCGGCCTTGCCGTGCTTGATGTCATCGAGGGCCAGGACCTGCGCGGCAATGCGCTCGCCGTCGGCAACTACCTGATGGACGCCTTCCGCGACATGCAGACGCGTTACCAGGCGATCGGCGACGTGCGCGGCCTTGGCCTCTTCCTCGGCATCGAGCTCGTCACGGATCGCAAGACGAAGGCGCCCGCCACCGAGTTCGCCCGCGCCGTCTCCAACGGCGCACGCCGCCGCGGTGTGCTGATGGGCACCGAAGGCCCACATGACAACGTGCTGAAGATGCGCCCGCCGATGATCTTCTCGAAGCGCGACGCCGATCACCTCATCGCCGTGCTCGAGGAAACCTTCGCCGACGTCGAAAAGACGCTCGGCTAAGGCCTGAAACACCACATTTTCAAACCTGTCAGCCGGGGGAGCGTTCTCCCGGCCGGGAAGACGCATGCCAAAAAACCAATCAAGGAGGAGAACACCATGAAGACGACAATTCTGGCCCTCGCGGCCGCAGCCTTTGCCGCCGGCACCGCCCATGCCGGCACGGTCGATGTCATCAAGGAGCGCGGCGAAGTGCGCTGCGGCGTCAGCCAGGGCGTGCTCGGATTTTCCGTACCGGACAAGAACGGCGTCTGGGGCGGCTTCGACGTCGATTTCTGCCGGGCGGTAGCTGCCGCCACCCTCGGCAACCCGGACAAGGTGGCCTATGTGCCGCTGTCCACCAAGGACCGCTTCACGGCGCTGCAATCGGGTGAAGTCGATCTTCTCTCGCGCCAGACGACCTGGACCTTATCGCGCGACACCGATCTCGGCATGAGCTTCGTCGGCGTCAACTACTATGACGGCCAGGCCTTCATGGTGAACAAGGAGGTCGGCGTGAAGAGCGTCAAGGAGATCTCCGGCGCCTCCGTCTGCACGGAAACCGGCACGACGACCGAGCAGAACATGGCCGACTATTTCAGCGCCAACAAGATCGAATACCAGGTCATCGCCTTCGAAAAGCCGGACCAGACGATCCAGGCCTTCAACACCGGCCGTTGCGACGTCTATTCGACGGATGCCTCCGCCCTCTACGCCCAGCGCCTGACGCTGAACGATCCCGACCGTTTCGTCGTGCTGCCCGAAGTCATCTCCAAGGAGCCGCTCGGCCCGGCCGTGCGCCAGGGCGACGACCAATGGTTCAAGGTCGTGCGCTGGACGCTGTTTGCGCTGATCGAGGCCGAGGAAATGGGCATCACCAAGGAAAATGCCGCTTCGCTTCTCGAAAGCGGCACGGTCGCGCAGAAACGCTTCCTCGGCATCGAAAACGAGGCCGGCAAGGCGCTGGGCCTCGATCCGAAATGGGCCTATCAGGCCGTCTCCGCCGTCGGCAACTATGGCGAGATCTTCGAACGCCATCTCGGCAAGGGCAGCCCACTCAAGATCGACCGCGGCCTGAACCGCCTGTGGAACGACGGCGGCCTGATGTATTCGCCACCAGCGCGCTAAGCCGCTCTATCGAAAATCGACGCCGCGGATATCCTCCGCGGCGTTTTCCGTTCAAGTGGCGGCGATCAGCCGGCGCGTGTAGGGATGGACGGGCGCTTCGAAAATATCGCGCCGTCCTCCTCAACGACCTCACCGAAATATATAATCAACACGCGGTAGCTCAAACATCCGTTTATTTCGTGGTCTTCAGCGTGCCGCCTAGTATCTGCTCAAGCTCGTGCGCCGACCACCGCCGCCATTTGTCATGGACCAGAAACTGGAGCTGGTTCGATCCAGACGCCCGGAGCCCTTGGATAGGGCATTATCGTTGAAGGATCTCAATATGTCGGCGGCTGAACACGGCTCTTTACGAGCAAGATCACAGCGGTACCGACGTCTACCACAGTGCAATGATGCCGGCGGGAACGCAGCAGGAGAGAAAGCCGAGTAAAAACATGGCAAAAGCATTTCTGTAAAAGTTGCATTCCGCTTATGGTGATCATGCTATTTCAACTGCATAATCCTAGCTTTATTGGAATTTTAGCTTTCAAAAAGATACGAATTATATTCCCGATTTTCCGATGCACGTGAAGCGCTGCGATTCCGCACTCGCAGTTCATCGTTGTGAATGTGGCCGGCCAATCTCAGCGCGTCTGGATTCGAGCCAGGACGGCATCGAGCCCGTGTGACAGGGCGTCTAGGCCACCACTGTCGCCGTACTCCGCAAACATATGCTCATTGAGGCCGCCCTTGGTAGAATACTCACGGCGGAGATCTGCCAGAGAGGTGGATGGATTGCGAAACGCGACCGTCGAGAGGCTTAGAAAGTGCTGTGCGAGATATCGACGCGCACTTTCTTGCGGCAGGCCCTTGGACTGCATCCATCCGACGATGTGATCCATGATTCCGAAATAGGAGCCCATCAATGCGCTTGCCACAGCGAGGATATCGAACTCCTCGATCGTCGCGCAGGCGACGGCCGTCCCCAACCGGGAAAAGAAGGCTTCAACGGCCGGGTCAGGAGGGAAGATCGTGGTAACGCCGCTACGGGTGGCAACGAATGGCAGCGGCACCGCACGCACGAGATTGACAGGAACGTCGATCAAGGCGCGCAGGGTCTCATGGTCGATCGTCGCGATCAGGCTGACAACCTTCTGGTTGGGCCGGAAACGGAGCGCGCGCACGACCTCTTCGGCGACATCAGGCCGGACCGCCAGGAAGAGCATATCCGCGACGTCGACCACATGCTGGTTGTCGGCAGCAACCGTCACCTGAGGCGAGAGCGCTGCTAGATGTGCGGCGGTTTTTGCGGAGCGGGGCGATACGAAGATTTCGGGTGCCGGCTCGGCTCCGGAGACGATACCCGTCACGATTGCTTCGGTGATCGTGCCGGTGCCGATGAAACCAAGCCGGAGCTCTGGGAATGCCATGAAAAGTCAATCCTCGACGGGATTATGAAAACCGGCCGGAAGCATGAAGCCCGACATTGACGCCGGCGGTTCCGCATGAGCCTCAGGCCGCGGCTTCGGGATCATCGAATGCGCCGCAACGACGGAGCGGATCGCTACGGGACGATAATTCCGCAAGAGGTCCGGTCGACACTCCTTCTCAGATGCCTTGCTGGTCATGCCCGTTCCTCCCCCTGGCATCACTGTGCCTCGAATTTCACCATTGTGCCACCACCTGTCGCCTGATCGGTCGGGAAGACTTCGACGCGGGCGACATCGACATAGACCGGCAGCGCGATCACGTCGTTGACGATACGCGCGATATGTTCCGGCTGGATCGGTCGGTAGCCGTCATAAAGCAGGGCCTGCGCCTGATTGTTGGCAATCGAGCTTCGGTAGAGGTCGGTCTGCACCCGGCCCGGCACGATCTCGCTCACCCGCACGGAGGTGCCGAGCAGGTCGCAGCGCAGGTTGTCGCAGAACAGGCTGAGACCCGCCTTTGAAGCGCCATAGGCTCCCATGTTCGGATAGGGCGCTTGACCGCCGCTGGAGCCGATATAGATGAGGTGGCCGCGCTTACGCGCCACCATGCCCGGCAGCATGATACGCGTCAGATGCAGCGGTGCCTTCAGGTTGACGTCGATCATCGCGTCGATCTCGGCGGGATCAATCTCGTGGAACGCAGCGCGGGTCGAAAGAATTCCAGCATTGTTGACGAGGACGTCGACCTCAACGCCATTGAGCGCTTCGGCGATTTGCGCGGTGTCGCGCACATCGGCCTGAATGGGGATAGCACCGGTTGCCGCCGCCAGCGCAGCAAGCTGCGCTTCATTGCGGCCGACGGCATAGACGATGAGGCCACGAGCGCGCAGCATGGGTACGATGGCCTTGCCGATACCGCTGGTGGCACCGGTGACGACGGCGATACGGTAGGCCTCAGACATAGATGTAGCCCCCGCTGATCACGACATTCTCGCCGGTGGCATAGGTGTTGCGGCTAGAAGCCATCATGACGATCCACTCGGCCATCTCGACGGGTTCCGCCGCACGGCCCAGCGCGCTCGCCTTGGCGAGTTCCGGCAGGAAACCAAGCTCCTTGGCGCGATCGGTTGCGAAGCCTGCCGGCGCTACGGAGTTCACCAGAATCTGATCTGCGGCACATTCCTGCGCGAAGGACTTGGTGAGGCTGACGACAGCGGCCTTGGTGGCGGCGTAATGGGCGTTCTGCGGATGAGCCTTGAAGGCATCGACCGAAGTCACATTGACGATGCGACCGGTCACCTCCGGTGCATTGACGAACTGACGCATATGGCGCACCGCCGCCACCATCATGTGATAGGTGCCCTTAATGTTGATGGCGTTTTCGAGATCCCAATCCTCATCCGAAATTTCGAGGATCGGCTTTCGCGGATAAATCGCCGCGCTGTTGACCAGCGCGTGGATGCGGCCAAGCTTCGTCGCCACCTCCTCGAAGCCCCCATGGGCCGTCTCTGCGCGGGCAATGTCGGCGACCGCGGTTGCGACCTCAGCGCCCATCGCTTCAAGCTCCACGGCGGAAGAGGCGAGCAGTGCCTCGTTGCGATCGATAAGCCCGATCTTCGCAGCACCATGAGTGACCATCAGACGGGCAGTCACCAGCCCCAGCCCCGAGGCGCCGCCGACGATGACAACAGACTGGTTTTTCATGTTCCGACCTCGCGATTTCGGGTTGCGTCGCCATATTGGCATGTTATCACTTATATGCCAACTTATATGAAGCACAAGCCCCCTTCTGGACGTCGAGATGATCCCTCGCCTTACCGCAGCCCACCTTGATGCGCCCCCCACAGTGGCGTTCCTTTCGCATCTGGCGAGCGTGGGCCTCGAAGGTGAAATTGGCCGAACGGCGGCGGAACGCAATGTCTTTGCTACAGATAATTCCATCTATCAAATAGAGCCCGAGGCCATCATATTCCCAAGGAATGCCAACGATCTCAAGCGCATAGCCAAGGCGCTCTCCCGCCCGGAATTTGCCGATATCAACATCGCCCCGCGCGGCGGCGGAACGGGAACGAACGGCCAGTCATTGACATCGGGCATCGTCGTCGATTGTTCGCGGCATATGAACCGCATCCTCGAGATCGACCCGGTGCGCCGCGTCGCCCGGGTGGAGGCAGGCGTCGTCAAGGACCAGCTCAACAAGGCGCTGGCGCCGCATGGCTTGTTTTTCGCACCCGAGCTTTCGACCTCCAACCGGGCGACGATCGGCGGCATGATCTCGACCGATGCCTGCGGCCAGGGCTCCTGCCTTTATGGCAAGACCAGCAATCACGTGCTTGGCCTGCGCGTGGTGCTGGCCGACGGCACCGATTTTCACTCCCGGCCCGTGCGCGAGGAGGAGCTGCGGGCGCTCCAGGCACGACGTGACCGGATCGGCGATATCTACCGCACGCTGGCACGCATCACCCACGACGATCAAGCCGAGATCGAGCGCATCTTCCCAAAACTCAATCGCTTCATGACCGGCTACGACCTCGCGCACGTGCGGCGCGGCGACGGCCTTTTAGATCTCAACGCGGTGCTCTGCGGCTCGGAGGGCACTCTGGCGATGATTGCCGAGGCGGAGCTGAACCTGTTGCCGATCCCGGCGCATGCCGCGCTCGTCAACATCCGCTACGACAATTTCAACGCCGCGCTGGAGGATGCCCGCAATCTCGTGGCGCTCCATGTCGCCTCGGTCGAGACGATCGATGAAACGGTGTTACGGCTGGCAAAAAGCGATATCGTATGGCCGCGCATCGCCACCTTTTTCCCCGACGACGCCGACGGGCCGGCCAATGGCATCAGCATCACGGAGATCCTCGCGGATACGTCTGAGGAACTTGCCGAAAAGCTTTCCGTCGTGACGGCAGCCCTGCAAGACCGCCCCTTTGCCGGCCGCAAGGGGTTTACGATCACACAGGGAAAAGCCGAAATCGAGGCGGTCTGGATGATGCGCAAGCGGGCGGTCGGCTTGCTCGGCAATGTCGAAGGACCGGTGCGGCCGGTGCCCTTCGTCGAGGATACCGCCGTTCCGCCGGAAAACCTTGCCGCCTATATCCGCGAGTTCCGGGCGGTTCTCGATCAGGAAGGTCTTAGTTATGGCATGTTCGGTCACGTCGATGCCGGCGTGCTGCATGTGCGACCGGCGCTCGATCTTACCCGCCCCGAACACACCGTACTGGTGCGCCGCATCAGCGATGCCGTCGTGGCGTTGACGCGCAAATATGGCGGTGTGCTCTGGGGGGAGCACGGCAAGGGCATGCGCTCGGAATATGTCCCGGAATTCTTCGGACCGCTTTATCCGCGCCTGCAGGAGATCAAGGCGGCCTTCGATCCCCTCGCGCAGCTCAATCCTGGCAAGATCGTCGCGCCGGCTGGCCGCACCCTACCGAAGATCGATGCCATCCAACTGCGCGGCACGCTCGACCGTGATATCGGCAATGACATCCGCGCCGCCTTCGACAACGCGGCCTATTGCAACGGTAACGGCGCCTGCTTCGATTTTGATGCGGACAGCCTGATGTGTCCCTCCTACAAGGCGACACGCGACCGGCGCCAGTCGCCGAAGGGTCGCGCCTCGCTGATGCGCGAATGGCTGAGGCGCCTTGCCGAAAAGGGTGTCGACGCGCGCCGCGAGGTCGCTCGGCGGCACCCATTCGGCATCGTGAACCGCCTGTGGAACAGCCTCAACCCCGCCAATCGCGACGATTTTTCCCATGAGGTGCGCGCGGCGATGGATAGCTGCCTCGCCTGCAAGGCCTGCGCTGGGCAATGTCCCGTCAAGGTCAGCGTGCCGTCGTTCCGTTCCAAGTTTCTAGCGCTTTATTATCAGCGCTATCTGCGGCCACTGAAGGACCCGCTGGTCGCCGCCATCGAAATCACCCTGCCGCTGATGGCGCGGATGCGGCCGTTCTACAATGCCATGGTCGGATCGCAGCTTGGCCAGGCCGTGATGCGCCGCGCAGGACTCACCGCACTGCCCCTTCTGCCACCCCTATCGTTGCGCCGAACACTTGCGGCCCAAAACGTGCCCGTCGCCACGCCGGCGCTGCTCGCGCGCCTCGATGCCGGGGCGCGTGCCAAGGCCGTTATCTTCGTGCCGGATGCCTTCACCGAGCATTTCGACCCGCAGGTGCTTCTCGATGCCGTGGAAGTGGCGCGGATGCTGGGACTGATCCCCCTCATTGCGCCGCCGCTGATCAATGGCAAGGCGCTGCATGTGCACGGCTATCTCGGCGCCTTCGAGAAGGCGGCCCGACGCACTGCCGCAGCCATCGACAGGCTGGCGGAGGCCGGCGTGCCACTGGTCGGCATCGATCCGTCCATGACCCTCACCTTCCGCAGCGAGTATTCCGGCATCGGCGCGAAGGGTCGTGTTCTCCTGCCGCAAGAGTGGCTGGCGCACCTCCTCGACCGCCTTCCCTCACCTGCTGTTGGTAAACACAGGCGCGTCCGTCTCATGGCCCATTGCACGGAGCGCACCAATGCGCCGGCGGCGGTTGGTCAGTGGAAGGTCGTATTCGAGAAATTGGGCATGGAGCTCGTCATCGACGACGTCGGTTGCTGCGGTATGGCGGGCACCTTCGGTCATGAGGTGCGCAACCGGGCGCTTTCCGAAAAGCTCTACGCCATGAGCTGGCAGCCCGCGCTGGCCGCGACGGACCGGGCCGATCTGGTCATGGCCACGGGATTTTCTTGCCGGTCGCAGGTTAAGTTGATGGAGGGAGTGAGACTTCCCCATCCCCTTCAGACCATCCTGAACGCTCTCAAGACCCCGCACTCTTCCCCTGTAGAGACATAGGACGTATGATGTATGACAAATTAGAGGATTAAGGGCGGAGGCTGTATCGGAATGTCGGTTATCACGCAGCGCGGCAATCTTGGGGAAATCGTCGTCGCGAAGCTGACCGAGCGTATCGATTCCGGACTTTATGCTCCGGGCGAAAAAATCCCGTCCAGCGCGCAGCTCTGCGAGGAATTCGGCGTTTCGCGCACCGTCATCCGGGAGGCCCTGACCTCGCTGAAAGTCGCGGGCCGTGTCATCACCCGCCAGGGGGCCGGCGCCTACGTGACGGAGAAGGATGCCAGAACACTGAATTTCGAAATCAGCCGCATCGACGATATCCGCTCAGCCATGCAGATCCTGGAGTTGCGGCTCGGCGTGGAAATGCAGTCCGTTGCGCTTGCCGCCCAGCGCCGCACACCGGAAGCCTTGGCCGAGATCGCCCGCGCCTTCGACCATATCGAAAACCTCGATACGGATGATGCCGAGGTCGAGGCCCGCGCCGATTTCGAATTCCATCTCGCCATCGCCAAGGCGACGCGCAATCCACACTTCCCGCGCTTTTTGGAAGCCGTCATGGGCGAGATCAATTTCGATCTTGTTCTCAAGCACAGCCAATCCGGCCGCTCCTACAATGCCTATCTGAAGAAGATCAACAAGGAGCACGCGGCGATCCTCGCGGCGATCACCCAGGGCGACGCCAAGACCGCGAAACAGGCGCTTTCCGCCCATCTTGAAGAAAGCCTCAACCGCTACCGCGCACTGCTCGCAGAGCCTGCGGGCACCAAGGCGAAGGACTGAACCGCACCCGCCCGTCGAAGAACAAGGCATCCTTTGACGAACGATCCTCTCGCACTGGCTTTCATCGCGGGATATCCCGGGTTTTTGCTCGTCGCTACAGCCTCGCGATAGCGCCGTTTCGTCAAGGATAGCTTGTCGATCGACGGAATTTCTTACGCAGGTCCGTGGCTGGGCCAGTCCTATACTCCCTCCAGTGGCGAAGAAACTTGCAGGCGATCCCCACACGGCAAGCGAACGGGGCGCAGATCGGGATGGAAACATCGCGACCTCCTGTTCTCCCGTCCCTCCAGGGGTAAGGCGCGGCAAAAGCCGGCATCTGCCCCTGCAATGACAAGAGATGCGGAACGCACCGCATCCCAATGAAGAGATTCATGGCTTAACCAGAGGGAAGCCCCGCACATGACACAGATTTCGAAATTCCTGGCGGCGACTGCCATCGCCACCTCTCTGTTCCTCGCACCGTCCTTTGCCGCCGATACGATCAAGATCGGCGTCGCCGGCCCCTATACAGGCGCCAACGCCACCTTTGGCGAGCAGGTCTATAACGGCGTGTCCGCCTATGTTAACGAGGTGAACGCGACAGGTGGCATCAACGGCAAGCAGGTCGAGCTCGTGAAGGGCGACGACGCCTGCGAACCCAAGCAGGCCGTGGCCGTCGCGAACCGCTTCGTCGATCAGGACAAGGTGCAGGCGGTGATCGGCCACTTCTGCTCGTCGAGCACGATCCCTGCCTCCGAAATCTACAACGACGCCGGCGTCCTCGAAATGACGCCCTCCTCGACCAACCCTGCTGTGACCGACCGCGGCTTCGACAACCTGTTCCGCGGCTGCGGCCGTGATGACCAGCAGGCCGTCGTCGCCGCCGGCTTCATCCTCGACACCCTGAAGCGGGACAAGATCGCCCTCATCCACGACAAGGATACCTATGGTCAGGGCCTCGTCGATGCCGTCAAGAAGACCATGGAAGAGCGCGGTGTGGAGCCGGTCCTCTATGAAGGTCTGACGCGCGGCGAACGCGATTTCAACGCCCTCGTCACCAAGATCAAGAGCACCGGCGCAAACGCCGTCTATTTCGGCGGCCTCATTCCGGAAGGTGGCCCGCTGGTACGCCAGTTGAAGGAACAGGGCGTCGACGTGGTCTTCGTGACCGGCGATGCCTTCGCCCAGGCCGAACTGGTCGCAGCCGCCGGCGGTCCGGCCAACCTCAAGAACGTCTACTATTCCGCGACCCCGGACCCGCTCGCCGACCCCTCGACGAAGGGCGTGCAGGATGCGCTGACCAAGGCCGGCGTGACGCCCGCCAATTATGTGCTCTACGGCTATGCCAATGCCCAGGCCGTCGTCGCGGCACTGAAGGCCGGCGAAGACCTCGATGCCCAGGCCGCCTGGCTGCGCGCCAACACGGTCGACTCCGCCATCGGCAAGATCACCTGGGACGAAAAGGGCGACATCAAGGACTTCAAGTTCGTCTTCTATAACTTCGACGACAAGGGAACCCCTGTCCTCGTGAAGTAAGGGCGATCCGCTCACGCCGGCCGGGCTATCGTCCGGTCGGCTCCGTGCCCAAAATTCAGGGGGTCCGCGTATGGATGTCTACATCCTCATCCAGCAATTGTTCAACGGCATCACGCTCGGCACGATCTACGGCCTGATCGCCGTTGGCTACACCATGGTCTACGGTGTCATCCGCATGATCAACTTCGCCCATGGCGACGTCTACATGGTCTCGGCCTATATCGCCGCCATTACCCTTGCCGTCCTTACCTTCTTCGGCATCCAGTCCGTGCCCTTCGCGCTCATCTCGGTGCTGGTGATCACCTGTGTCATCACCGCCGTCTACGGCTGGGCCATCGAGCGCGTCGCCTACCGGCCCCTGCGCGGCTCCACCAAGCTCGCCCCTTTGATCTCGGCCATCGGCATTTCGCTGATGTTGCAAAGCTATGTGCAGATCGCCCAAGGGGCACGTGACCAGGGTGTACCCACGCTGATCAGCGGCGCGTTCCGCTTCGGCGACGGTGTGCACTTTGCCCAGATCACCTACATGCAGACCGTAATCCTCTTCGCCTCGCTGATCGCCATGGGCATCCTGACCTATGTCATCAATCACACGCGGATCGGTCGCGAGTGCCGTGCGGTGCAGCAGAACATCCGCATCTCGGCCGTGCTCGGCGTCGACACCGACCGCATCATCTCGACCGTCTTCGTGATCGGCGCCGCGACGGCCGCCGTCGGCGGCGTGCTCGTTACGTTCAATTACGGTTCGTTCAATTTCTTCATCGGCTTCGTCATGGGCATCAAGGCCTTCACCGCGGCCGTACTCGGCGGCATCGGTTCGCTGCCCGGCGCGGTGCTCGGCGGCGTGTTGCTCGGCCTGACGGAAGCGCTGTTCGCCGGTTATGTCAGTACCGACTATAAGGATGTCTTCGCCTTCGCCCTGCTCATCATCCTCCTCTTCTTCCGCCCCTATGGCCTGCTCGGCCGGCCGGAAATCCAGAAAGTGTGAGGGAAGAGCCATGGAAACGACCCGCCTCCTCACGCTCGCCAAGCAAGCCTTGCTCACCTTTACAGTCTCGCTGATCCTGTTTGCGCCGATTTCCGGCCTTGTGCTGGAAGGTTTCTCGTTCCGCAACGAACTGACGCGCGCCGTGCTGCTTGCCGCGGTCGTCGCTGCCGGACGGGTTGCCTTGTCGCTGGTCGGCATGACGGCCATCGGTCGAAAGATCGCCAGCAAAGTGGCCGGCAACGGCAACGGCGTGACCGTCATGACCGGCACGGAAAAGTCACCCGTCGTCATCCTCGTGCTGATTTTCCTTGCCGGTCTCGCCCTCCCCTTCTTCGCCGACAAATACTTCCTCGGCATCGCGATCCTCGCGCTGATTTACTGTCTGCTCGGCCTCGGTCTCAACATCGTCGTCGGCCTTGCCGGCCTGCTCGATCTCGGCTTCGTCGCCTTCTATGCGGTCGGTGCCTACCTGCTTGCACTCGGCGCGCAATATCTCGGCCTCGGCTTCTGGAGCGCGCTGATCATCGCCCCCTTTCTCGCCGGCCTCTGCGGCATGATCCTGGCTTTCCCGGTCCTGAAGATGCACGGCGATTACCTCGCGATCGTCACGCTTGGCTTCGGCGAGATCATCCGCCTCGTCCTCAACAACTGGCTGGAATTCACCGGCGGTCCGAATGGCGCGTCCGTCCCGCCCCCGACGCTCTTCGGCCTTGAATTCACCCGCACGGCGAAGCAGGGCGGCGTGCCACTGCATGATTACTTTGGCATCCCCTACAGCGCCGACTACAAATTCTGGTTCATCTATCTCGTCCTGTTCCTCGTCGTCTGCCTCGTCGTCTATGCCGTCGAGCGCCTGCGCATGATGCCGCTTGGCCGCATGTGGGAGGCGTTGCGCGAGGACGAGATCGCCTGCCGTTCGCTCGGCGTGAACCACGTCTTCACCAAACTTACCGCCTTCATGCTCGGTGCATCGACGGGCGGGCTTGCGGGCGTTTTCTTCGCCGTTCACCAGGGTTTCGTGAACCCGACATCCTTCACCTTCTTCGAATCCGCGCTGATCCTTGCGATCGTCGTGCTCGGCGGCCTGGGTTCGACGGTCGGCGTCATCGCCGCGGCCCTCGTCCTCACCATTCTACCGGAATTGCTGCGCGATTTTGCCGAGTATCGCGTGCTGGTCTTCGGCGTGCTGATGGTGGTGATGATGATCTGGAAGCCCCGCGGTCTCGTGCGCATCCAGCGCCCGGCCTTCTTCCCAAGCAGTGAGCCGCGGGACGACACAGCGCCGCTGTCCGCGAGCCCGGAGGTTGCACGATGAACGCGCCGCTCCTGGATGTTCGCAATGTGACCATGCGGTTTGGCGGCATCGTTGCGAACCGCGATGTGAGCTTCTCCGTCGCGCGCGGCAGCGTCACGGCCCTGATCGGCCCGAACGGCGCCGGCAAGACGACGATGTTCAACTGCATCACCGGCTTCTATCGCGCCAGCGAGGGCCAGATCCTGCTCAACGGTCCTGCAGGGCCGCAGGATATCGGCACGCTAATTACCAGACCGGTCACTGGCGGTTCGCATCTGGTGACCCGTGCCGGCATCGCCCGGACCTTCCAGAACATCCGCCTGTTCAAGGAAATGTCGGTGGTCGAAAATCTCCTGGTCGCCCAGCATCTGGTGACGGCCAACAATCTCGTCAGCGGCGTGTTCCGCACGCCGGCCTTCCGCCGGGCCGAGCGCGAGGCCATCGACCGCGCCTATCACTGGCTCGGCGAGATGAACCTGACGGCAGACGCCAACCGGTTGGCGGGCGAACTGCCCTATGGCCGCCAGCGCCGCCTCGAGATCGCCCGTGCCATGTGCACCGGCCCGCGCCTTATCTGCCTCGACGAACCGGCCGCCGGCCTGAACCCGGCGGAAACGCACGAGCTTTCCGAGGTGATCCAGCGGCTTTGCAAGCAGCATGGCCAGACGGTGCTCGTCATCGAGCACGACATGGGGCTGGTCATGCGTATTTCCGACCATGTCGTCGTGCTCGACCACGGCGAGGTGATATCCGACGGCACGCCGGCGCATGTGGCGAATGATCCCGCCGTCATTGCCGCCTATCTCGGCGTCAGCGAAGAAGAGGTTGAGGCATGAGCGAAGCCCCCTTGCTGGAGTTCTCCGGCGTTCAAGCCCAGTACGGGCCTGTCGAAGCCCTCAAGGATGTTCACGTGCACATCTTCAAGGGCGAGATCGTCAGCCTGATCGGCTCCAACGGCGCGGGTAAGACGACACTGCTTTCTTCGATCTTCGGCGCACCGCGCGCCTCCGCCGGCAAGATCCTGCACAAGGGTGAGGACATTTCTAAGCTTGCCACCAACCGGATTTCCCGTCGTGGCATCGCGCTCGTGCCGGAGGGACGGCAGATTTACCAGGAGATGAGCGTCGAGGAGAATATGATGATGGGCACCACGCCCATCGGCATGGCGCATTTCGAGGAAGACCGGACGACAATGTTCGACCTCTTTCCTCGTCTGAAGGAACGGCGCAACCAGACCGCCGGCACCATGTCGGGCGGTGAACAGCAGATGCTTGCCATCGCCCGCGCCATGATGGCCCGGCCTGAGCTGATCCTCTTCGACGAACCTTCGCTCGGACTTGCGCCACTTGTGGTCAAGCGGGTGTTTGAGGTGCTGCGCGAGATCGCCAGCATGGGCAAGACGATCTTTCTCGTCGAACAGAATGCCAATCACGCGCTGAAACTGTCGCAGCGCGCCTATGTCATGGTCAACGGCCGCATCCATCTCTCCGGCGAAAGCGCTGCGCTGCTCGACAATGAAGACGTCCGCAAGGCCTATCTCGGCCTGCACTGAACGGAAAAGACGATGCTGCATAAAAACCTGATTGCCGGTGAATGGGTCTCCGGCGACGCTTCGGCGAACATCAACCCCTCCAACACCAACGACACCGTCGGTGACTATGCCCGTGCGAGTGCCGAGGATACAAAATCCGCCATCGCCGCCGCCAAGGCCGCCTTCCCGGCATGGTCGCGCTCCGGCATCCTCGACCGTCATGCCCTCCTGAAGAAGACCGGCGATGAAATTCTCGCTCGCAAGGAGGAACTCGGGCATTTGCTTGCCCGCGAAGAGGGTAAGACGCTGCCGGAAGCCATCGGCGAAGTCACTCGCGCCGGGCAGATCTTCGATTTCTTTGCCGGCGAGGTCCTGCGCCTGTCCGGCGAAGTCCTGCCCTCCGTCCGGCCGGGGGTCAGCGTCGAGATCACGCGCGAAGCCGTCGGCGTCGTCGGTATCATCACGCCCTGGAACTTCCCGATCGCCATTCCCGCCTGGAAGATCGCTCCGGCGCTTGCCTACGGCAACACCGTCGTCCTGAAGCCGGCAGATCTGGTGCCGGGTTCCGCCTGGGCGCTCGTCGATATCCTCCATCGCGCCGGAGCGCCCGCGGGTGTCGTCAATCTTGTCATGGGCCGCGGCAGCGTCGTCGGCCAGACGCTGCTCGACAGTCCGGACGTTCAAGCGCTCACCTTCACCGGCTCTGTCGGCACCGGCAAGCGCGTGGCTCTGGCCTCCATCGAGCACAATCGCAAATTCCAACTCGAAATGGGTGGCAAGAACCCCTTCGTCGTGCTCGACGATGCCGATCTCGCGGTCGCCGTCGAGGCAGCCGCCAATTCGTCCTTCTTCTCGACCGGCCAGCGGTGCACCGCCTCCTCGCGGCTGATCGTCACCGAAGGCATTCATGATCGTTTCGTCGCCGCGCTGACCGAGCGCCTGAAGGGTCTCATCGTCGACGACGCGCTGAAGGCTGGCACCCATATCGGTCCTGTGGTTGACGAAAGCCAACTGAAGCAGGATGCAGCCTATATTGATGTCGGCCGCGCGGAGGGCGCAAGGCTCGCTTTCGGTGGTGAACGGCTGAAGCGGGATACACCCGGTTTCTATCTTTCGCCTGCCCTCTTCACCGAGGCGACGAACGACATGCGTATTGCCCGTGAAGAGATTTTTGGCCCCGTCGCTGCCGTGATCCGAGTGAAAGACTATGACGAGGCACTGGCAGTCGCCAACGACACCAGCTTCGGCCTTTCGTCCGGCATCGCCACGACGAGCCTCAAGCACGCCACCCATTTCAAGCGCAATTCAGAAGCAGGCATGGTCATGGTCAACCTGCCGACTGCTGGCGTCGACTTCCATGTGCCTTTCGGCGGCCGCAAGGCCTCGTCCTACGGCCCGCGCGAACAGGGCCGCTATGCTGCCGAGTTCTACACCACCGTCAAAACCGCCTATACGCTGGCCTGAGGATCGATCCATGAAACTGCTGGTGCCCGTCAAACGCGTTGTTGATTACAACGTAAAGATCCGCGTGAAGGCGGATGGGTCAGGCGTTGAGCTTGCGAATGTGAAGATGTCGATGAACCCGTTCGACGAGATTTCGGTTGAAGAGGCGCTGCGTCTGAAGGAAGCCGGCAAGGCTGAGGAAGTGGTTGTGGTGTCGATCGGTCCTGCGAAGGCTGAAGAGACGCTGCGCACCGCGCTCGCCATGGGTGCGGACCGCGCCGTTTTGGTCGAGACGGACGACGCCGTCGAGCCGCTGGCGGTCGCCAAGATCCTCAAGGGCGTGGCGGAAGCCGAGCAGCCGGGCCTTGTTATCGTCGGCAAGCAGGCGATCGACGACGATTCCAACCAGACCGGCCAGATGCTGTCGGCGCTGCTCGGTTGGGCGCAGGCGACCTTCGCCTCCAAGGTCGAGATCGGTTCGGGTTCTGCCCAGGTGACGCGCGAAGTCGACGGCGGCCTGCAGACGATCGAGGTCAAGCTTCCGGCGGTCGTCACGACGGACCTTCGCCTCAACGAGCCGCGCTACGCCTCGCTGCCGAACATCATGAAGGCGAAGAAGAAGCCGCTCGACAAGAAGAGCCCGGCCGATTTCGGCGTCGACA
>NZ_QWBU01000005.1 GCF_003432075.1 Shinella sp. WSJ-2
CCGACTTGTTGTCGCGCTCGAGCTCGAAGCCGATCTTCTGGCCTTCGACGAGTTCGCGCATTCCGGCGCGTTCGACGGCCGAGATGTGAACGAACGCGTCGGCGCCGCCGTTGTCAGGCTGGATGAAGCCGAAGCCTTTGGTGGAATTAAACCATTTTACTGTGCCAGTGGTCATGATGAACCCTTTCAAAGCATAGAGTGAGGGTCGGCGGAAGCGATGCTTCGCGGACGGTGATACGACTATTTTTGAGAGAGAAGGTTCGAATAGAGCGCGGTGCCAATCGCGCGGTAGACAAAGCTCGGCAAGCAAAAGATCGATTACGCATCTATAGGGTATTGAGATTGTCACGTCAACGATTAGTTTTCACTGGGCGCTATCTCGCCCATAGGTTGCGCCGATCAAACGCCGCATCAAATTCCTGAAAAAGACATGGGTGCGGTAACCATATCAAAGTCGCTGGGTTCCTCATAAAGTATTGAACTTGTAAGTAGGTTTTCAATTGTTGACCACGCTGAACGCGTCGTTATTTTCTTGAGGATTTCGAACCGGCAACTCTACCGTTCCGCTCCACATATCAACGAGCATGCCCATTAAGTGCCGTGCCTGTTCGGGTTCGATATGATATGATGTCTCTGAACGTCGCATGAGGATTTGCATCCGGCGACTTTCCTGCCGACTGATGGCTCGTGCCCCGCGAGTTTTCGGCCCTCGAGGGCCATTTCTATGTCGAACGCACCAATAGTTCATTTCGAAGCGGCGAGTACGCTTGCCGTGGTGGTTTCATCGAACGAGCCGCTGCTTTTCCTTTCCAGAGACCAGAAGGTCATAGCAGCGAGCACATCGTTCTGCCGGACGTTCGAAATCGATCCTGCGACAATCCCCGACAGAACGCTCGCTTCGCTTGGAAACGGCGAATGGGCAATGCCCAAGCTCGCCTCCCTCCTGCAGGCGACCGCGTCCGGAAGCGCGCGGATCGAGGCCTATGAAATCGATCTCCAGCGGCCAAACCGCAAAACGCGACAGTTGATCGTCAATGCGCAGATTCTCGACGACGGCGACACGGCGCGTATCCGGCTGCTGCTGGCCATCACCGACGTAACGGACGCGCGTGCCGAAGCGAAACTGAAGGATGACCTTATCAGGGAAAAGGCCATCCTGATGCAGGAGGTCCAACACCGGGTCGCAAACAGCCTTCAGATCACTGCCAGCGTGCTCATGCAGAGCGCACGCCAGATTCAATCTGAGGAAGCGCGCGGCCACCTTCACAACGCTCACCACCGGGTTATGTCGATCGCGGCCGTGCAACGGCAGCTTTCTATGTCCAGCGCCGGCAACGTTGAACTGCACACCTACTTCACGCAGCTTTGCGAAAGCCTCGGCGCGTCAATGATCGCGGACGACGACCGGCTTTCGATATCGGTGAACGTGGATGACAGCGTGGTAGAGGCCGACGTTTCTGTCAGCCTCGGGCTCATCGTGACAGAATTGGTGATCAACGCGCTCAAGCATGCCTTCCCGGGGCAACAGATCGGCACGATCGTCATCGACTATTGCTCGACAGGCAGCGACTGGACGCTTTCCGTCGCTGACGACGGCATCGGTATACCGACCGGCAGCCTTGCCCCAAAATCTGGCCTGGGGACCGGCATCGTAGAAGCGCTTGCCAGGAACCTGGAGAGTGAAATCCAGGTGAGCGACGCAAATCCCGGCACCGCCGTGATCATCAGGTACCGAGGAAACGCGCGCCGCCAAACCTAACTTCCAGCCGCCGCCTCGGAACGTATCTACAATTGGAACGCTCTATCAGGGAGCGGACAGGCTTCGCTTCAAACGATGCCCTGATGAGGCTCAGATGTTCAACGGCAAGGCGGTCATCCTCGTGGTCGAAGACAGTGCACTCATCCGGATGAGCGCCGTCGATCTGGTGCTATCTGCCGGTTACGAGGCCCTTGAGGCCCGGGACGCCGACGAGGCCATTCGCATCCTGGAAGCGAGAGCGGACATCGACCTGGTGTTTACGGATGTACAGATGTCAGGAACGATAGACGGCATCAAACTGGCGCACTACATCCGCGACCGATGGCCGCCGGTGAAGTTGATCGTCGCGTCCGGCCAAGCAATCATCGAAGACAGCACCCTGCCAACGGGTAGCCGGTTCTTCGCGAAACCCTACGAAGATCACGCAATCGCAGACGCGATTGCCCGTATGCTGTCGAGCCCATAGGGAGACCCGTGCATCCCGGAGACACATCCACCAACAAACGCGGCACCTTCGACTGAGAAAATTGCCGGCTCCGTCATTCTTTCGCTGAACAGCGGGCGATCCGAAGACCGCCCGCTCAAGATATCGTGGATTGGTTACTTGGCCAGATGCCAAACACCCCCGACGCCATCGCCGTTGGCTTCACCGGCCTTCTTGTCCTCGGCATATGTGTAGAGCGGCTTGCCTTCATAGGCCCACATCTCCATGCCGTCCGCCGCCTTGACCAGCGACCATTCTCCTTCAGCCTTGGCGCTCACGGCGGCGTGGAATGCCGGCCATTTCTTCAGGCAATCCGCATCGCAGTTGGACTTGCCTTTGGCATCCTTGTCGAAGGTATAGAGGATCATCCCCTTTTCGTCGGCCAAAGCCTTGCCCATCTTGGTGTCGACCATCTTGGCAGGCTCAGCTGCGAAAGCCGACCCGCCCAGAGCAGATACCAGGCCAATCGCAATCAGCATCGTTCTCATGACATTCTCCAATTTGGGAGTGCCGGCGGAATGCCGGTAGCGCCCGATCTAACGAGGAGAAGCCCATCAGGGATGGACGAGGTTCCATTTGGCATCACCCAATCGGAGCGCTCAAAAACGGCATCGGGCGTTGAAAATTTGAACCGGCCCGACCGCCGTCACCCCGCCTCCGCCTGACGCCACGCCGCGATGGGTGTTTTTTCCGCCCTGCCGTTCTCGACGGCGAGCACGCTGTCGAAGAAATCGGCGCCGCTCGCGGATCGTATGGGCGAAACATCATGCATGACGGCGATCACCGTCGCCTCCGGGCAATGATCCCTGATCGCCTGATGGAACGCATATACTGCCTGGGTATCGAGCGCGCTCGTTGCCTCGTCGAGAAACAGAAGACCCGGCCGGAGCAAAAGGATCCTGGCAAGGACGAGCTTCTGCTTCTGGCCTCCGGACAGAAGCAGATCCCAGCTTTGGCCGTCGCGGCCATCTTTCAGGAGTTCGTCGATGAGTTCGCCGAGCCCCGCCTCGTGCAACGCCACCGCGACACGCGTATCCGGGTAGTCCTCGGCCGCATCCGGAAGACAGACGAGATCCTTCAAGGATACGGCCTGAAGCTTGACGTCCTGGGCGGCATACAGGGTCCTGACATGCCTCGGCATTGCGATCGTGCCGCGACCATGCGCCCATAGACCGTTGATCGCCTTGAGAAGCGAGGTCTTGCCGCTCCCCGACTCGCCAACGACCAAGGTCCACTCGCCCGGCAGGAAACGGAGGTCGGCGGCGGCCAGAAAAGGAAGATCGGCGCCCGCATGCAGAAGTTCGATCCGCCGAAGAGCGAGGCCGAGCGCGGAATCCTGCTTCGTATACTGGAATTCGTATAGGCCGGTTTGCGAATAGAAAGCCTCGGGCCGCTGAACGGTTTCGATCGCCTCCGCGAGATCGGTTATGCGGCGGGCGTTCGCCCTGAGCGTCGCAATGTCGGGCATGACGTGGATAAACCACGAGCACTCGTTGATGAGTGCATTGGCCAGCTCGGCACCCGTAACGTAATGCTGCAGGCTGACCTTGTTGTCCATGTAGGGAATCAGGCCCGGCGCATAGGCGACGATCCGCGAGCCGATGAAATTGTGGACGAGCTCGAACCCCAAATAGCCGGCAGTCACCCGGTTCAGGCTGGCCCAGGTTTTGTCGATGTCGAGATACCGGCGCGCATTGACGACCTTCTGGGCCCTTTCGCCATGGAGGACGGCAACATGGAAGCTGCGATGCAGCAGGGTGTTCAATTCGGCGCGGTAGCTGCCCTCGGCCCATTGCATGCGCACCGACAGGCGCTGGAGGATCCCACCGAGCTTCGCCGCGACGACGGTGTTGAGCGACACGTAAATCGCGACCGCCGCGAAGGCCAGGAACGCGCCGCCATAGCTGCCCAGGAACGCGAGCCCTCTGACATGGCTCGACATCTCGATGAGCTTGCTGCCGACGAAGCCAAGGGACAGCACGACGCCGGCAATGCCCATCGCGAGCCCGATTGCGCCCCCGGTCATGCCTTTGATCGATTCCTGGACGCGTTGATCGACATTGTCAGGCGCGGGGGTAGCCGATCCGGCCGCGCCGGATCCGAATTGCTGAAGATGGAAATGCGTGTGGTTGGTATCGAGCAGGGCTTCGTTGAAGCGTCGGTCGAGCCATTCGCGCCACTTGCGGTGGAGCGTGGTCGAAAAGAAATGGCGGACTGCCGTGAAACACACGTCCTTCATGATCGCGATCGCGGCAAGCGTTGCCGCTGTTGTCAACAGGGCCGTGGGCGTGGTGGGTGTGGTCGGATGGTGGAAATTGGCGATCCGGTTGATCAGTTCGCCCGAGGTGACAGCGAACCAGACGCTGGCCTGGGCGGACAATGCCGTCAGCACAAGGATGGCGCATGTCAGTCCCCATGCCTCGCGCCAGCTTTCGGAAAACCAGTAGGCGCGCATCAGGCCCCAGAAGCTGCGCATTGACGAAACCGGGCTTGTATGGCCGCGCGTCTCGCCGCCGATCATCCTTCTGACGGATGAGCCTATTCGCCGGGCATGACTGCGCATGGCGACTTGATCTCCCCGAACCGATGCAAGCAGAAATCTGGCGCAGGCGCCGCAGTTGTCAAATCGAGACGACGAGCCGAGCGCCGAGACCTTGAGGCTCGCTCACATGAATACCCCCGCCTGCCGTCAGGTCATCGTTGCTTGCCGCCCCGACAATGTGTCAATCTCCACGCGATAGAAGACCGGCCGCGTTTGCGCATCCGGATGCGCAACCCCTTCAGGCTTGTAGGCGCCCGGTTCCCACCAGTTGCCGCGCTCCTGCAGGAGCTGCCAGGCGCGCATATGTTCGCCATGGTCCTTTTCGTCGTCAGGCAATTCCCGATAGAGGCCCTCCAGAAGGACGCTTTTCCATTCCTCCGAGGTCACCAGCTGTTCGACCTGCACGCAGACGCGCGGATTGAAGCGAAGGCTGTCGATCTTCTTTCCCCGCAGTGAAAAACTGTAGAAGACGCGTTTCTGATAGACGTAGCGGATCGGCACGACATAGGGCCGTTTGCCGGAGATACATCCCAGATGGCCGATGGAGTTCGTCGAGAGCGTGGCCTCGCATTCCGCCCTTGTCATATCCCGCAAAATCATTTCGACCTCCCGGCATGGCTGCCATGGAAAGCGGGGCGATGGACGTCCGCCGCCTGCAATCGATTTTGCGCCTTTTCAAGCGCTGTGGCAAACAGCCGCAACACGGCGGGTTTGCTCTGGAACAAGGGCGGTCATGGAGCGTTGAGGTGAAGTGAAGTGCCGTCCGCACATGCCACCTACGGCAAGACGATCACGAGCACTCACCGGAGCCTGTCATGGACATCACCACCCTTGTTATCATCCTCCTTGTCGTCGTTCTCTTGGGCGGCGGCTTTTATGGCCGTGGGCGCTGGTATTGAGCCACATCGTTCCCTATGCCCGGCCTGCGCTAGCGAGCCGGGCAATCCAGCCTCGAACACCAAGCTCGCCGTTTGTACCGTGATAAATTCTAGGCGGACGCGACTTTCGAGCTTCATCGACAGTTCATTCAACCAGCACCAGAACATGCCTGTCACCATCCACGGGCAAACGTATCGGGCCGCCGGCGTGGGGCAATGAAGAGCCGTCCAACGTCGCGGAGGGTGGTTGATCGGAAGCCCGTCTGACCTCGATATTGTAGCAAGTGTCTCCCAATTTGACCGTCACCTCGACCTGCAGCCATGATGCCGGCAGGCAAGGGTCCATCACGAGCACTCCGCCTTGCCGGCGCAGGCCGAGGATGCCCTCGATGCCGGCACGGTACATCCAGGCGGCGGAGCCGGTGTACCATGTCCAGCCGCCGCGCCCGATATGCGGCGCGACCGAATAGACGTCGGCGGCCACCACATAGGGCTCGACCTTGTAGCGCAGCGCCGCCTCCGGCGTGCCCGCATGGTTGATCGGGTTGAGGAGCGCGAAGAGACCGTGCGCCTTGTCGCCCTCCCCCAGCCGGGCGAAGGCGAGGATCGCCCACATGGCAGCGTGGCTGTACTGGCCGCCGTTTTCGCGCAGGCCTGGCGGATAGCCCTTGATGTAGCCCGGATCACGCGGGGTTGCGTCGAAAGGCGGCGTGAAGAGAAGCGCAAGCCCGTCCTCCCTGCGGATCAGGTGGCGCTCCAGCGACGCCATGGCGGCGGCGGCACGGGCGGGATCGGCGGCGCCGGATAGAACCGCCCAGGATTGGGCGATGCTATCGATCCGGCATTCGTCATTGTCCTTCGATCCCAGCCATGAGCCGTCATCGAAGGTAGCGCGCCGGTACCAGGCCCCGTCCCAGGTTTCCTGTTCAATGGAAGCCTTGAGCTTCTCCGCATGCGCCTTCCAGCGCGCGGCGCGCGCGGGGTCGCGGCGCTCCGCAAGCGGCGCAAACAGGTCGATCGCGCGGGTAAGCAACCAACCAAGCCAGACGCTTTCGCCCTCGCCGCCCTCGCCGACCCGGTTCATGCCGTCGTTCCAGTCGCCGGTTCCCATCAAGGGCAGGCCATGCCGGCCGGTGAGCGCGACAGCCTGGTCAAGGCCGCGGGCACAATGCTCGAAGAGAGAGGCCGTCTCATCGGAGGGCGTCGGCTGGAAGAAGGCATCGTGTTCTCCCTCGGCGAGGACCGGCCCATCTAGGAAAGGGATGGCTTCATCGAGGATCGGCGCGTCGCCGGCCGTTCCGATATAGGTCGCGGTGGCGAAGGCGAGCCAGATGCGGTCGTCGGAAATCCGCGTGCGAACACCCGCGCCCGAATGGGGCAGCCACCAATGCTGCATGTCGCCTTCGGCAAACTGCCGACCGGCGGCGCGCAGGATATGCGCCCGCGTCTCCTCCGGCCGGGCGAAGGCCAAAGCCATGCCGTCCTGCAACTGATCGCGGAAGCCATAGGCGCCGCTGGCCTGGTAGAAGGCCGAGCGCGCCCAGATGCGGCAGGCGAGCGTCTGGTAGAGCAGCCAGCCGTTCAGCATGATATCCATCGCTCGGTCCGGCGTCCTGACCTGCACGGTCTGCAACAGCGTCCGCCAATGCTCGGTCACGTCGGCAAGAACCGTATCGAGATCGGCGGCGCGGTAGCGGGTGATCAGCGCGCAGGCTTCCTCGGCCGAAGCGGCCTCGCCGAGGAAGGAGACGAGCTCGATGCTTTCGCCCGGGTCGAGATCGATCGTGCATTGCAATGCGGCACACGGATCGAGACCCGCGCCGACCTTGGCGCCGAGGGGCTTTCTTCTTGTAAGCGCCGCCGGTCGCGCGGAGCTGCCGCCCCGCCCGAGGAATTCCGCGCGGTCGCCAGTCCATGCGGTCTGCCGGCCGCCGAGATCGGCAAAGGCGATGCGACCGGGAAATCCCATTGCGGATCGATTGCGGGCGAAGATCGCGCCGGTCTCCGCATCAAGAGATGTGGCGATGAACGGCGCGTTTGCACCCCGCAGGGTGCCGAGCACCCATTCGGCATAGCTCGTGACCGACAGGCGGCGCGGCCGCGACGAATGGTTGGTCAGCGTCAGCCGTGAAATGCGGATGGGATCGGCAAGCGGCACATAGGAGAGCAGGTCGCTTTCGATCCCGTGCGCCCGATGCGCGAAACGGCTATAGCCGAAGCCGTGACGCGCCACATACCGTCCGTTGTCCCGAATCGGCTGGGCCGTCGGGCTCCAGAGCTCCAGCGTCTCCTCGTCGCGGATGTACAGCGCCTCGCCGGAGGGGTCACCGACCGGGTCGTTGGACCATTGGGTGATCTGGTTCTCACGGCTGTTTTCGGCCCAGCTATAGGCGCTGCCATCGCTCGACACCTGGAAACCGAAGGCGGGATTGGCGATGACGTTGATCCAGGGCATCGGGGTCATCGCGCCGTTTTCCAGCACGGTCACATATTCCGTGCCGTTCCGATCGAACCCGCCCAGCCCGTTGAAGAATTCCAGATCCACCGGTGGCGCGACCATCTCGGCCGAGGATTTCGAGGGAAAGGATGGCGGCAGAGGAGCCGAGCGCTCGACGCCAGCAGAAAGGCGTGCGAGCTGATCGGCGATGAGGCCATGATGGGCGGACAGCACGACGCGCGCGGTGGCGTTCAGGAGATTCTTCGTCTCCTGGTTCAGGAAATCGGCGCGCAGCACATGCACCGCGCCCTGCGCCGGCATGTCGCCGAAACGCGGGCGGGACTGGCTGGAGCGCACGGCGGCTTCAACGGCGTTCTGCAAGTCCTGCACATAGGAGGCGGCACGTTCGTTGACGATCACCAGATCGACGGCGAGCCGCTTGATGCGCCAGTATTCGTGTGCGCGCAGCATCTGGCGCAGCTGGGGAAGGTCTTCGGTATCCTCGATGCGCAGCAGCACGATCGGCAGGTCGCCGGAAATGCCGTAGGGCCACAGGCCCGACTGCGGCCCGGCACCGGCGAGGATGGCATCCGAGGCGGGACGGAAGCGCGCGTCGGCATAGAGGATGGGCGCGGCAAGACGCTGGAAGTCCGATGCCTCCTCCAGATCCATATCGAGATGGTGAAGCTGCACCTGCGCCTGGGTCCAGGCGAGCGTCTTCGCCCGCTCGAAGGCGCTTCTGTCGTGGTGCTTGTCGATGCGTTCAAGAAGCTCTTCTCGCGACCGTGCGACGACCGTCCAGAAGGCAATGCGCGCCACTTTGCCGGGAAGCACCCGCACGCTGCGGCGTAGCGCGAAGATCGGATCGAGCACGGTTCCCGCGGTGTTGGAAAGCGCCTGCCCGTCGTGGATGGCGGCGGCGTTGGCGATGGAACGGCCGCGGCCCAGGAAACGGGCGCGATCGGATTCGTATTGCGGATCGGCAATCGCATCGCCCTCAACCACGGCAAAGTGGGCGGCCCAGATCTCGGCCTCCGAAGGCGCCCGGCGGCGGCGCGTGGCGATGAGCGCGCCGTATTCGGCCAGATGCTCGGTCTCGACGAACATCTTGGCGAAGGCGGGATGCGCGTTGTCGGTTGCCGGCGTGGCAAGCACCAGTTCGGCATAGGAGGTCAGCTCGATCTCGCGCGCCCGCCGCCCGCTATTGGTGAGGCAGATCCGGCGCACCTCGCCGTCGTCCTCGCCGGAGACGATGACATCCATCTCCGTCGTCAGCGTCTCGTCATGGCGAATATATTGCGCGTGATCCTCGCCGAAGACCACCGAGGCCTCGGCCCTGTCGCCGACTACCGGGAGCGTGGGGGAGAAGATCGTGCCGGTCTGCATGTCCCTGAGAAAGATGAAAGCGCCGCAATCGTCGCGGGTCGCATCCTCGCGCCAGCGCGTGACGGCGATATCGCGCCAGCGGCTGTAGCCGCCGCCCGAGGCCGTCAGCATGACCGCATAGCGCCCATTGGACAGGAGATGCGTGACCGGCGCGCCGGCGACGGGCAGCGAGAGCCGGCGCACCGACGGCGCCGGGTTCAGCGAAATGCCCGCGGATGCCTTGACCTCCTCGGCGCGCGGGCGGGCGATCGCCACGTCGCGCGGCATGCGTTCCGACAGCAGGAGTTCGCTGGCCATGATCATGGGCTCGCGGTGGAACCGCGCCCGCATACGCCCGTCCTGCAGGAGGACGGCGATGGCGACGATGGTCATACCCTGGTGGTGGGCCATGTAGCTGCGGATGATCTCGACGCGGGCGTCTTCTGGCAGGCGGGCGCGGGTGAAGTCCAGCGCCTCGTAGAAGCCGTGCACGCCGCGCGCGCCAAGGGATTCGAGATGCCGGTAGTTTTCGAGCGCAGCATGGGGATCGACCATGGCGGCAAGGCCGGTGGCATAGGGGGCGATGACAATGTTGCCTGACAGCCCGCGCTTGAGGCCGAGCCCCGGCACGCCGAAGTTGGAATATTGATAGGTGAACTCGATGTCACGCGCATTGAAGGCGGATTCCGATATGCCCCAAGGCACGTGCCGCGACCGCCCATAGGCCTCCTGCCGAGCGACGATCAGCCTGTTCGTGTCGTCGAGCAGGCTTCCCGCCGGTGCGCGCATCACGAGCGACGGCATGAGATATTCGAACATCGAGCCCGACCAGGAGATCAGCGCCGAGCCGCTGCCGAGCGGCGTCGCCGCCCGGCCGAGGCGGAACCAGTGCCGCGTGCCGATATCACCCTTGGCAATGGCGAAGAAGCTCGCAAGCCGGGCTTCCGAAGCGAGAAGATCGTAGCAGTTCGGGTCGAGCCCGTTGTCGGCGAGCGAATAGCCGATGGACAGGAGCTTCCTGTCGGGATCGAACAGAAAGGCGAAATCCATGTCGAGCGCCATGGTGCGGGCCGTGTCCGCAAGCGCCTGAAGCCGGGCTTTCACGGAGGCGGCATCATCGCGGAAGACCTGTCGGTCGCGCGCGGCCTGTGTGACGGAACGGGCGAGCGCGCCGATCCAGAACGTAAGATCGGCGGCCGTGCCGTCATCGGCAGGTGTTGCCTGCTCGGCCAGTTTCAGGGCCTTGTCCAGAAGCCGCGTCAATGCGGGTGTTGCGGCCTCGATGGATTGCGGGCCACGCACGAGGGTTTCAGCCTCGTCAAGAATGGCTGCCAGGCTGGCACCGGGATTGCCGGCCGTCTCGCCAAGGGCCATGCGGGCGAGCGCCAGCGTATCGCCGAAACCCTGGCCGTCTTCCGCCGGCGGCGTCGCGGCCCACTCCTCGCAGGCATTCGCCAGCGCGATCAGATGGCCTGCGAGATTGCCGCTATCGACGGAGGAGACGTAGGGGGGAGCGAGGGTTCTGAGATCGCGCGTATCGTACCAGTTGAAGAAATGCCCGTTGAACCGGTCGAGCCGCTTGAGCGTCGAAAAAGTCGCCTCCAGCCTTTCGAGCGCTTCAAGCGTTCCCACCCAGCCGAAGTCGCGCGCAGCGACCGTCGAGAGAAGATAGAGGCCGATATTGGTCGGCGAGGTCCGGTGGGCGATGGCGGGCAGCGGGGTTTCCTGGAAATTGTCCGGTGGCAGCATGTTTTCCAGCGGCGTGACGAAGGTTTCGAAGAACCGCCATGTGCGCCGCGCGACGAGCCGGAGTTCCGCCGCATCGGCATTCGAAAGCGCCCTGCCCGGCCGTGCCGTCGGCGACCGGCTGACCCAGAGCGCGATGGCGGGCGCGGCCGACCAGAGGAGTGCCAGCAACAGCGCCAGAGGCCAGGCGACCGGCGAAAACGCGACAGCAGCGGCCAGGAGGACCAGCCCGACGACACTGCCGCCCGCCATGTCACGGTAGAAGCCGGCAAGCGTCAGCCGCATCCGGTTTCCAGATGTCGCGGCGGTCGTCCACTCCAAGAGTTTCCTGCGCGTCACCAGCAGCCGACCGGCGGTTCTGAGCACGGCATCGCAATTGCGCCAGGCCTGATCGGGCAGGAAGAAGAGGCCGAGCGCCGCCTGCATCGCGGCGAGCTTGATATCGCCGGCAAGCCTGACGGCATGGCTGCTCAGTTGCAGGCCGCTGCGGCGCGGCAGGATGGCGAAGGCCACCGGCAGGAAGGCGGGAAAGACGATGCATGAAGCGACCAGCAGCGCCGCGGTCACGCCCGCCTGCAACGGCATCGCGCAACAAGCCACGAGTGCTGCGAATGTCGACGGCGCGATGAGGGTGCGGCGCAGATTGTCCAGCATCTTCCAGCGGCCGAGTGCGGGAAGTGCCCGCCGCCCGAATATCCACGGTAGCAGCTGCCAGTCACCGCGTGTCCAGCGGTGCTGGCGCCGGGCGGCAACGTCGTAGCGCGACGGAAAATCGTCGACCACCTCGACATCGGAGGCGAGCCCCGCCCGCGCGAACGTGCCCTCGAAGAGATCGTGGCTGAGAAGGGTATTCTCCGGAATGCGGCCAGCCAGCGCCGCCTCGAAGGCATCGACGTCATAGATGCCCTTGCCGGTATAGGAACCCTCGCCGAACAGGTCCTGATAGACGTCGGAAACGGCCGCCGCATAGGGATCCATGCCACCGGGCGCGGAAAAGACCCGCTGGTAGAGCGAGCCTTCGCGGCCGATGGGAAGCGACGGGGTGACGCGCGGCTGGATGATCGCATAGCCGTCGACGACCCGCTGCTGCACGGTATCGAAGCGCGGCCGGTTGAGGGGATGCGCCATCTTGCCGATCAGCCGCAGGACCGTGTCGCGCGGCAATTTCGTATCCGCGTCGAGGGTGATGACATAGCGCACGTCCGGCGGGACGGATGGCGACTTTCCGCCAAGCGCCATGAAGCTGGTGTCGGTGGCGCCGCGCAGCAGGCGGTTGAGCTCGTGCAGCTTGCCGCGCTTTCGCTCCCAGCCCATCCAAACATTCTCGCTGGCATTGAACCGGCGCTTTCGATGCAGCAGCAGGAAGCGGTCGCCGGCCGGACCCGGCCCGTGCCGGCGGTTGAGGTCGGCCATGGTCTCAACAGCGAGCGCGAGAAGCGCGCCATCGCCCTCGACGGTCTCCTGCGAGGCGTCCTTTCCGTCGGTCAGCAAAGCGAAGCTCAGGTCGCCGCCCGCGCCCGAGAGATGATGGACCTCCAGCCGCTCGATCTGCTCCAGCAGGTCGGCACGATTGCTCAGGAGCGTCGGCACGACGACCAGCGTGCGTGACGACGATGGGACGCCCTGCGCGAGTTCCAGTCCCGGCAGACCGGTCGCGCTGTGGCTCCAGCTCACGAAGCGGTTGACGAGCGCCGTCGCGATATCGCTTGCCGGCAACAGCGTCAGCACCGCGAAGACGATCAAGCCGGGCGCCGAGAGACCGGCGATGGACAGCAGCCATAGCGCAAGCACCAGAAGCATCGCCGTCACGAGCCCGATCGCCCCGACATAACCGGCAATGCCCGTGCGCGCCGCCAGCCGCCCAGCGATCAGATGCCGGGGCGGGCGGAACCCGACCGCGCGCTCTAGAGCCGGCCGGCCTTCCGCGATCAGGTGGTAGCCCGGATCGCCGACACGTTCGGCCTGCGAGGCGGTGTCCCCCGCGAACGGTGCGGCCTGCGCCGCTTTCACCGCCTGCCCGGCAATGTCGAGTTCCGACAGGTCCGAGCCGCGGGCGAGGTCTTCGAGGGCGCTGCGATAGAGGTTGCGCGTGGCGAAATCCATGCGGGCGAAGCTGCCGTCGGCCGAAAGGCACGCATCGACGAGGCTGACTTTTTCAAAAAGATCGGCCCAGTCAACATCGCTGATCAGCCGCATGCTGGTGATGATGTTCCTGATCGTGACATTCGACGCGCCCTGGCGCTGCTGGGCATGCCGCACCACGGCATCCACCGAGCTATCCTGCCTTGCCAGCCGCGCCTCCAGCCAGCCATGCGCCGGCGTCGTGCTGGGGTCCTGGTCGCGCAGCCGTTTGGCAAGCTGGGCCGCGAAGAGTTCGGGCAGGGGGTCGGCGGAGACCCTTTCAAGCGCGCTGCCGTGACCCTCGTTCGCCAAGAGCCTGTCGGCCAGCGCATCCGCCTCGGCACGCATGCGGCGCCCGGCGGTAATCTGGTCGGCAAGCCTGCGCAGGTTCTCGACGAGCACGATGCGCAGGGTGATCGCCACAGCCCACAATTCACCGATCGTCAGGGGTTGGACCTTTTGATAGGCGGCTATGAAGCGGACGAGCGTCTCTGGATCGAAATGGCTGTCGGTGTGCGCGACGAAGGCCCAGGCAATGCCGAAGACGCGTGGATATCCGGCGAACGGCCCCTCGGCGAGTTTTGGCAGCTGCCTGTAATAGTTGGGCGGCAGGTCATCATGAATCTCGCGGATCTGCTCCTCGACCAGATGGTAGTTGTCCAGCAGCCATTCGGCCGCCGGTACGACCCCTCGCTCGTTTTCCACCTCCAGGGCGCTGGCACGATAGGCGGCAAGCAGGACCGCTGCGTTGGTCTTCAGGCGCTTGTGCAGCGACTGGACGGACGGCGGCCGCTTCGTTACCGGCTGGGCCAGCGCTAGGGTCGCTGCGTGCTGCTCGAGCCTTTCAATGCCGAACAGTTCCTCCCGTACCGGCATGGGATCGTTCCACGGCCCGTCCGGCGTGCGGCGGAAACCGAAGCCGGACGACGGACGGTCGCCGTCGCCTTTCCCGTCCGCAGCCGCTGGCGGCTCCGGCGGCGGTTTGGAACCCGCCTCGGTGTGGAGGATCCGTTCGGCCCCGGTTCTTTCGACAACAGCGGTCTCCGAGTTGCCAATGTCTTCCACGCCACGCTCTTGGCCTCTGGCCATAATCATTCCTTTGCCCGGATGCGGCCAGGCAGCCGGCCGGGCGAAACCCGGCAATCGTTCTGGGGATGTGAAGGGTCGCCGAAGCTCCGCTCCAGTGTTAGGCGCTCTCAGCCGAAATCGGCGCGCGTCAGGACGTAGGCCGGCTTGCGGGCGGCGGAATAGGCGCGGCGGGCGGCCGTGTCGATGGCGGCGCGGGCGGCGTCGAAAGCCTTGAGATAACCCGCTTCGGAGGTCGCCGTCGGAAAGATATCCGTCGCCGCGAAGAACGGGATTGCAAACACGCCGTCATGACCGATGAAGCGGATGCGCTTGCCCGCCTCTTCGTAGCTTCTGCTCGGGTTCGGAAAACTGAGACTCATGGAACGTTCCTCGTGGTGGACGGCTGCCTCTTCGCTACGAAAAGCCGCCGTGAGCACCGGAAACAGTCGCGCCGGCGCCCTTCAAAGAAATAATGTCATCCAAAAACGTGATGCAGACCGCATAAATTCTCGGAAATTCAAAGAAAAAATTAGACTCATGACTGTAAATACTCGTCGACAACCCATGAGTCCATACGTTTTTCGATCGAATTCATCATATCACAGAAATTAAAATCCTGATTTTTATTTTACGACGAGAAAAAATCACGAAACACCAAAGAAAAATCTTTAATTTCATTTGCTTTATGCCCGTTAAAGCGCACACTGAAACTGTCCGGATTGCCATTGGCTCCAGGTCCGAGCGCGGGCCTTTATCGATCCCGATAATCATCGATTATAGGGAGTAAAGTCATGTCATTCAGTCTGAACATGGAAAAAGCAAAACCCTACTTAGTGGGTTTCGTTCTTGGCCTCGTGGCTGCACCGATTATCGCTTTCAATGCGGGATGGGTTTCGACCACCAGCGCGCGCACCGAGGCGATCAGGACCGCACGGGTAGAGACTTTGGCGGGCATATGCTCTGCCACGGCCGGTCGCATCGCCACCGCCAGCAGCACCGATCTGGCAACCTACAAAGGATACGAAAACCGTGCGAAGCGGGACGAACTCGTCGCCGCCGCGATGGCGGATATCCAGGTGCCGGCGGATCTCCTCAGCAAGGTCACCTTCGATTGCGGGCGCACTTTGTCCTGATAAGCACGAAATTCGCAAGATGCGAAGCCGGAGGCGTTTTCGCCCTCGGCTTTCGGTTTGATAAAATTTTGAATATTCAAGCCGGTGGCCGTTCCTGCCGAGAATCTTCGACCCGCATGTTTCGGATTGCTATTTTCGCTTCGGCAACGGCGTAGGACTGGCCATCTCGTTGGTCAGGCGGAGCGTGCGCAACTTATCGGTCTTCTTCTCTCGCGCTGTCGTCTCCTGGTCGATGATCCTCCAGGCGACCAAGTTGGTCTCCGACGCCTTTTTGTGCGCAGTGGTCTTTGTCGGCTTGAAAAACCGTTCGCTATTCGCTGTCATCCGTCAACTCCTTCATCCCGCAACGACTGATCGTCATCCAGGCGTCCGCTTATCTTTCACGACTGTGAGGCGACCACGAAGTCGATGGCGTCCCGAACCGTCAGGAATTCCTCGGCCGGCTCGCCAGGAACGGCGATGCCAAACTCGTCTTCGATGAGCATTACGATTTGGACCATCTCCAGGGAATCAGCACCGAGGTCATCGACAATTGAAGCATCATCGACGACCTTCGATTTCTCGACGGCCAACTGTCCAATGATGATGTTTTTCACACGCTCGGCAATATCGGCTCTTCCGTCTTCCATGGCGAGGTGTCCTGATGAAGAATAATTACTGGGACGCTTCCGGCTGACGCGACTGGGAGGGATGAAGGCGATCATAGCGGCTTTGGTCCGGGCGGTAGGCCCAAACAAACCCGACCGTCAAAACCAATGCGACAAGGATGGCTGTCAGACGATTGGGCATCGCGGCCACGCTGCGGTGGAACCGCCCTCATTTTCCCAAACCTCGACACCGGCGCGCTGTTCTTGCGCGCGGGCTTTGCGGGATAGAGGATAGTTTCCGGCATCGATCGTCGCCGACTTGATCAATCGGATAAGATTTGCCGCGTCCTCATTCTTTGTTTCCTGTCCAGGCGCAAGGCTGTGGGTCTCATAATCGGCATTCTTGAGAACCTGCCGAAGGACAGTTCGGTGGTGCGTTCCCGGAATATCGGGCCCTTTGAAGATGAGGATTACCATAGCCAACCCTCCATAAGGAGGACGAGCATCATCGTGAGGCTGACTGCAAAAAACACATAGCCGCCCTCAGTGGTCCATACATGTCTGTGCTGTTCGTGGAAGAATGCGGAAGACATTGAGTCCTCCTTCATTTCAGGGCCAGGGTAACCAACCCTCAAACAGCAGCGCCCTTATCAATGGCTGCTGGAACATCGAGCTTGCGCCCGATACCACGCGTTGGCAAGCCATCAATTGAGGCCGTTTCATGCCGGTAGCGCCTCGAAGTTAGTGGTCGACGGATGAGACGGCGACGCGGACTGTTCGTCATCGTTGGCTTTTGACAAGGACGCCACCGCTGAAGGTCGCAAGGCTTCCGCCCCAACAAGGCGTGTAGCAACAATGCGCATCAAGCGAATTCCCCTGCTGTTTTCGAAACCAAGCAACAACATCACGGCTGATCCCTCTAACAACTTTGGAGTCCAGCCGATAAGACGCGCTGTCCGGTCGCATGAAGACAAGAGACACATCGTCATCGAGACATTTGATAAGGCTGGCTTCAGGCGCATCCAGGTTGTTCTGTTGCTATCTGTCGTTGATGACGTCGCTCACATTCTTCGTGGCGGCGTGGTTACGGCGCTGTGCCTGGACGCGGTTACAAACGCCTACCACATCCAGGACGGTATGCCGGTGCTGGAATTAATAGTAAAAAAGTGCCGGTTCGATGCCTGAGCAACTGCGTGCTCCCTATGGCAGCAAGGCGTGAAGTCGCCCGGATGCACGGAAATGGTTCCCCCGGCGCGACCTTTTCCCGACAACCACAAGACCCACGATGATGCACAGCGACTTTGATCAACGACGGAACGTTGCGTGCTTCCAAGGGTTGGTGAGCATTGGCAGGAGAGTATCGTGTGCAAAATTCTGGTCGTCGAAGACGAAGTGCTGATCCGCTTGACATTGGTTGACGCACTGCATGAGGCGGGCTTCGATGTTCTAGATGCCGGCTCGGCAGAGCATGCTATCGAGATCATAAACGAACAGACGATCCATCTGCTTTTTACGGACATCCAGTTGCCAGGTAAGCTGACCGGCCTTGATGTCGCCTATAGAGCTGCCGAGCGTTTTCCCGATGCCGGAATCATCGTGGCGTCCGGCCGGATAAAGCCGGCGAGCACGGATTTACCGCCCGGAGCAAAGTTCTTTTCAAAGCCATTCGGTTTCGACCAGATCATCGAATGCTTCAAAGCGATGAATCGCGCCTAGATTTCGGCCGCATTCCAGATGCACATATATGACTGCGCACGCGATATGATCCGTGGCATAACTCGCTGGGCCGAGTTCGAGATAGCTTCATGAAGATCGCAGGCGATACCGGAACGATTTCATCACGAGAGCGCTTCCTTGAAGCGATCGTGCAAAGCGCGATCGATTACGCCATCATATCCATGGATCTCGACGGCCTCGTAACGAGCTGGAACGAAGGCGCGGTAAAGATACTGGGCTGGGAAGCCGAGGACATGATCGGGAAACCGGCTACGGTCTTCTTCACACAGGAAGATAGGGAAAACGGTGTTCCGCAGAAGGAGATGACCGCTGCCCTCAACCGGGGCCGGGGCAATGACGAGCGATGGCATCTGCGCGCCGATGGCACGATGTTCTGGGCTTCAGGCGAGATGATGGCTTTGCGAGCGCCCGATGACAAGATCATCGGCTTCATCAAGATCCTTCGCGACAGGACCGGGGAACGTGAACGGGCGGAGCGTGAACGCCTCCTCATGTATGAACTTGCTCACCGTATGAAGAATACGCTGTCCGTCGTCCAAGCGATCGTGACGCAGTCGCTGCGGAATGCCGTTTCGCTCGACGATGCGAGCGACAAACTTCAGTTGCGTATTGCCGCCTATGCCAAGGCCCATGAAATCCTGTTGCAGAGGGACTGGGTAAGCGCGACGCTTGCAGACCTTGTGACGGCCGCCAGCATGAACATCGGGATGGAGGGGAACTCCCGTATCAGGGCAGACGGGCCTGATGTTCGGCTCGGCCCCCAGGCCGCTCTATCGTTTGCAATGGTTTTTTACGAACTTCTGACAAACGCTTCAAAGTATGGAGCCTTGTCAAACGAAGAGGGGTGTGTCGAGATATCTTGGGACTTAGAGCACCGCGATGGAATGGAGACTCTCATCGTGTGTTGGCGGGAGATAAATGGCCCGCCCATTGTCAATTTCGAACCGGACCGCAAGGGTTTTGGTTCGCGCCTCATCGTTTCTAGCCTGCAAGCCTTTGGGGAGGCATCCGTTTCCTACCGGCAAGAAGGGTTCGTCCTCCTTGCCGCGCTACCGCTCGCGAGAATCCAGCTGCAAAGCGACTTGTCTGCGATTGAACCCGCGCCGCGCTGACACGACCGCATCTTTCCTGGATATTCGGAACCTGTAGGCCTTTCTCGCAGCTTCAGCTCCATTCGACGAACATGATCTTTCACTCGCAGGACAAGCCAACAAAAAAGGCCGGGGCGAAACCGCACCGACCTTCCTCATTATCGCTTGTCTACCAGTGCCAGTACATCCGTGGTCAAAAGCATGAAGCAATGGCAGCAATTGCGAGCGGCAGAGATTTTCCAGCGCTCATTAGCAATTCCAATAATAATATAGATTTTCATTGTGTCGAAAACAAGTGCAATCAACATGTCTTATTAAATATCACAAAATTGGCAGTCAACTGCATCTTTAAATTACAGAAACCAGTTGTTGCCAAAGGAGGGGAACTGGTTCACTGTAATTACTCCAGCAGCCATTTTACGGACGCTGCTGTTTGAGGGTTTGTTACCCTAGCCCCAAGCGAGGAGGACACGATGTCTTCCCTATTCCAACAACCGAAGAAACACGATTTCGCGACCGTAGCCGGTTACGTCGTAACCGCTGCGAGCCTTCTCATGGTCATCTATATCCTGACCGTGGGATGGCTTTGATGGCCTTGAATACAAAGAGGGCGAGAAAGCGGTGCTCAAAATGACCGAAAGAACCACAGAAACCGAAATCACATTCACGTATCCGTTTCACCTGGAGTCCCTTTCGGAGCCTCTGGAAGCGGGCACCTATCGCCTGGTCGTAGACGAGGAGTTGATAGAAGGTCTGAGCTTCACGGCGTATCGGAGGGTGGCGACCCATCTTGAGATTCCCGCGATCTCGGTCGCGATCAATAGGCGCCAGTTTCTTCAGGTCTCCCAGCAAGAGATCGACGCGGCGTTGGAAAGCGATGGAACTGGCCAGGATGATGCCCCGCGTGACTTTTCCTGATTGCAAGATTGATTGACAGTCGGGAATGCTCATGAGGGCGCTACGTCGTTCGACTATCGGTCGTCCACCCATCATGGTCACCCGAAGGTTTCCGAGCCACTTCGATAAAAAAAGCCGGCGAATGCCGGCCTTTTCCGAGATGGTTCAGCGTCTATAGCGCAGGCGCTCCTGTTCGACTTCCGCCGGCCCGTAGGGGGCGAGGCTGTCATCGAACCGGGTCCAGCCCTCTTCGGCGTAGGCTGCGCGCCGCTGATCGGGATCAACCCAGTTTGACTTGCGAAGGATGGCTTCGGCCTCCGCCTGGAGGCTTTCGTCAACCTTCGCCGTCACGAGCGTTCCGCCGCGGCGAACCCCCTCCGCATAGACATGTGCATCGTCTTCGGAGACGCCGGATTCCGTGAGCGCGCCGATCAGCCCGCCTGCTGCGCCGCCGGCTACCGCGGCTGCCACTGCGCCCGCCGCCGTGGCGGCAAGCCAAGCAAGCGAACCGTTCTCAAGAAACCGCCAACCAAATCTCTGAAACTTTTGGCTGCGCGAACTGCCCGACTGAGACGGCACCGCGATTAGCAGGAAGCCGAGCTGTATCAGCATGTGAATTAAGCGTCTCAACAAGGTTCGCCCGCAATAACGCACTGAAAAATATAGATAACTTATGTTATTCAGGGAGAGCGCTATTTTGCGTGAGATTTTTGGTAGCGGAGGCAGTCTGACGCGAACGCGTCTCAGAAGCCGACTTTCCCTGATAAGAGGCTATTTATAGGGATTTTTCCGGATTCTGCCTTCCTCTAGGCCGCGCGTCAAAATTTAACTAATTAAAATTGGGGCTTTGCATGACATTCCCTTACAGCTCGAACAGGGAATTGCTGAATTGGCACCTGGGAAATGTTAAGCCAGAACTGGGACCCGACGAGATGAGGTGCAGCAGCGACTGGCGCATTCCGCGTCGCAAATCAATTCCGTGCCAGCCGGTCGCCGGCGGCAACGAAAAGCTAAGGCCTGTTATCGTACAGCCATCGATCCGCGCTGGCGCCCCAGTAAACATACGGAATTTCTGTTGCTACCGATCGGCTTTTGACCTGCGCGGAAATTAATACTTATAGGAATCACCTGGTTAGACGGATTTAAGCCCCCAAAGTTAGGGACGTCGAATAATTTATTCGCTCCGTAACCGGCTTTCCGCCCGCAAAACTACAAGCCAATCTTCAACATGTGATGCACGCGACAATGCGGGAACCACCAATCGTCGCAAATCGGCTTCAGGCTTCGTCAGCATTCTCGCTCCGGTTGAAGGATCGTACCATTCGATGGACCCGGTCAATGCAGTAAGAACAGATGGATCAAGGTCGATCGAGACCGCACCGTCGATATAGACGACAGCGAAGGTCCCGTCGTCCGCAACGGCTGATACGGTGGAGACGGATGGCGCCCCCTCGACATGGCGCATGAACCGGCCGTCATCGGGCTTCAACTTCCACCAGTCAAAACGCGCGAACAGGCCCGCCAGATGGCCGATGCTCACGGCCCCCTGACTGGCAAGCGCCTCACGCCACTCCGCGGGCGTGTCGTAAAGCGCGGGGCCGCCGAAATGCCAGACGGGATTGTTGCCGAAGACCTGGCCGCTCGCGCCCGACAGGAGGGCGCCATAGGCGATCTTGCGGATCTCGGCCGCCTCCACCCCATGCTCGCCTTCGTAGCGCGCTTCGATCAGGAAGAAGGGTCGATGCGGGCCGGCGCGATAGCGCGCCTGCACGGCGGCGGCGACGTCCTCGTAGGTATAGACCGTATCGAGCGCCAGCCATCTGGCATCGGGCCAATAGGCGGCAGTCGCAGTGTCGCGGTTGCCGTGCACGGTCTGCATCGCGCCGGGCGCGCCCTCCGCGATGCCTTCCGCCAGCGCCTCGACCAGCGCGCGGTCCGGCGGATCGTAATCGCCGCCCTGCACCCAGACGATATTGGGATAGCGGGCATAGCGTTTGCCGACATAGCGTCCGTAGGCGCGCAGCGCATCGGGACCGGCGGCCGCCATCTCGGCATACCAACCCTGCGGCCCGCCGTTCGCGCCGGCATAGGCGGGCGCCAGCAGGACCAGCATGCCGGCCCGGAATGCGGCGTCGAGCACATGTTCGGCATCGGAGAAATAGCGGTCGTTCGGCCGCGTAAAATCGCCGGGCACCAGGAACGGGGGGATACCAGCGGCATTGTTCGGCGCGTTGCGGGCGAATTCATGCTCGATCAGCGAGACCAGGATGGTGTTGAAGCCGCGCGCCTTGCGATCGGCGATGTAGAGATCGGCGTCTTCGGCCGGCAGGTCCGAGATCAGCGACCAGGCCGCATCGCCGGTAATGAGAAAGGGTTTTCCGGCCGCGTCCTCCAGATAGGTGCCTGCGGCGGCGATGCGCAGTGGAAAGCGGACCTCGGCGCTGGCGGGCGGGGCGTCGCCGGCCAGCAAGGCAAGCAGCACGAGGCAGAGCCGCATGGAAAAGGCAATGGTTCGCATCATATCCGCTCCCTTGGCCGGCGCCGCGGTTCAAAGCCGCTCCCGCACACCCCGCAGCCAGTTCTTCAGGGGTGATGGCAGGAAGGTGCGCAGGCCGGCCCGCAGGCCGCGCGGCATCGACCAGCCGTCCAGCGCAAGGGGGGCAGCGAGCGGCGGCGGGTTTGCCGCGATATCGCGCAGCACCGCCGCATACTGCGCCGCCATGCGCTCCACCGTGAAGGCGCCCGCGACCTTGCGGCGCGCGCCGAGCGAAAGACCGTGAAGCTGCGCACGGTCCTTGTCCAGCGCGCGGACGATGGCGGCGGCCCTCGCGGTATCGCCGACCGGAAAGAGCAGCCCGTCCTGTCCATTCTCCACGATCATGTCGGTGACGCCGCGAAGCGCCGAGGCGACAGGCACGCATCCGGCGGCCATGGCCTCCACCAGCGCCATCGGCAGGCCCTCGTAGCGCGACAGCATGAGGAAGACGTCGTGGGCCGCCAGCAACGCCGGCACGGCATCCGCCGCGACGGCCCCGGTATAGACGACGCGCGGCGTCACCCCCGGCATGGTGGCCTTCAGCCGCTTGAGATCTGGACCATCGCCAGCGATCGTCAATGTCGATGACGCAGGCAGCCGCTCCAGAATATCGGGCAGCCACAGGATCCCTTTCGAGGCATCCTCGATCCGCCCGAGGAACAGGAGGCGAAGCCCCTGCCCGATCGGCCGCGCCGGCCGGTCGGCTGCGGGAAAGGCGTCCAGGGAAACGGCGTTCGCAATGACGAAGGTGCGCCCGGCGGGGAATTGATGGCGTTTCACGAGGTCGTCGCGGCAGCGCTGCGAAACGCAGACCGTCGCATGCACATAGGGCCGGATCGCCTCCGCCGCCGCATAGGTTCCCGGCGTGATGTTGTGCACGACCATAAGGCGCAGGAGATAGGGGGGAAGATAGCGCACGATATTGGTCTGCACACGGTCGCTGAGCACGTTGACGACGACGCCGTCGAAGCCGCCGGCCAAGATTGCCCGCTCCATCAGGCGGGCGGTGCTCTTCCCATCGTCCGAGGCGGTCGCCTCGACGAGCGTGCCGAACGCGGCCTCCCGCTCCATGCCGGCGGGAAGGCCTTGCCCGGCAAGTGTCAGGCCGAGCCAGCAAAGCTCGATGCCATCAGGCGCCAGGCCGGCGCGCAGATGCCGGAACACGGTATAGGTGCCGCCGAGATGCGGCAGGACGAAATAGGCGATCTTCATGGGCGGCCCTCTGCCTCCCTTGTCCAACCGGATGCGCCGTCACGGAAGCTGGGCCTTGGACGGCGCAAGCGGCCCTTCGCAGGAGACGGCCGGTTCCCTACCTCTTTCGGCGGAGGTCCGGTCGCCAAATATCCGCGTTTTCCGCACCGCGTCACGGCGCGATAGTGCGGCCGCTTTGGCAATCCCTTCAGATCCCAATCGACAGCGGTGGACATTCCATGAAGATCGCCTTGCTCGGGCAGTTCGGGTCCGGAAACTCGGGAAATGACGGTTCGCTGGAAGCGATGCTCGTTTTCATGCGCCGTGCGTGCCCCGATGCGGCCCTGCTGTGCATCTGCTCCAATCCCGTGGCGATCGGCGAGCGCTTCGCGCTTGAGGTGACCGGCCTTCGCGGCGCGGCCTTCGTCCACCCGTTGCTGCGTTGGTTCGATGGGAGGCTCGGACGGATCCACGGCCGGCTCACCGGCCTGGTCTCGATCCTGCGGGTGCTCGGCGGCGTGGACGTGATGGTCATCCCGGGGACGGGCATCCTCGACGACTTCCAGGAGACGCCGTTCGGCTGGCCGTTCATCGTCTACTGGTGGTGCCTTGCCGCCAGGCTGCGCGGCGCCCGCATCGCCTTCGTCAGCATCGGCGCCGGCCCGATCCGCGGCGCCCTCAGCCGCTGGTTTCTCACATCCGCGGCGCGAATGGCCACCTATCGTTCCTACCGCGACGACTTTTCGCTCCGTTACGTCCAGGGCCTGGGCATCGATACCGCTTCGGACCACCGCTTCCCCGACCTTGCCTTCGGATTGCGCGAGCCCGTCCGCCCCAATGCGATGCAGCGCCGACAAATACCCGCGACAATCGGCATCGGCGTCATGCGCTATCGGGGATGGGAGCGCGACCATGCGGACGGCAATGCCATCTACCGCACCTACGTGGACAAGATCGCGGCGATCGCGCGCCGGCTGCTCGACGACGGGCATGACGTGCGCCTCTTCATGGGCGACACATCCGATGAGCGGGCCCTCGACGATATCCTCGCCGCCCTCCCGGAAAACGGCACCCACGGCCACCTTTCGGCAGCGCGCACCGTCTCGCTGCATGCGGTCATGGATGAGATCCTGAAGGTCGATCTCGCCATCGTCTCGCGCTTTCACAACCTGCTCTGCACCCTTAAGCTCGACCGGCCGGCGCTGTCGCTCGGCTATGCGGACAAGAACGACGAACTCATGACCGAATTCGGCCGGGCCGATTTCTGCCACCACATCGAGACCTTCGACGTCGAGCAGGTCCTGCGGCAGGTGGACACCGTGCTCGCCGACCTCGCCGCCGCCGAAAGCGCGATTGCCCGCCGCAACGCAGCGATCCGCTCGGAGCTTGTCCGGCAGCAGGACCTGCTTCTCTCGCAGGTGCTGGTCGCTCGCGGCGGGAAAAGCCTACCCCTTGCACAGGATGCCCTACGCTGAATGGACAAGTGGCCACCGTCCCCCATGCGCCTATCCTCGTTGCAACCGGCGGAGTGAAGCCATGCCCCAGAGACCAGAAGCCCCCAGCCCTTTCCGGAAAGCGTGAGCAGCATGGTCCGACGCGCTTATGTTATGGCATCGCTGGAGCAGTATTTCGCGCTGCTCATCAATTTCACGGTGCTGGTGATCATGGCCCGCATCCTGACGCCCGGCGAAATCGGCGAGGCGGTGACGGGTCTCGCGGTCGCCGTCGTCGCCTTCTCCGCCCGCGAATTCGTGACGCCGGAATTCCTCATCCAGCGCAGCACCGTCGATGCCGAGGCGCTGCGCACAGCGCTGACGCTTCAAGTCGCCGTCAGCGCGGTGATCGCTGGCGGCCTCGTCGCCGTGTCGGGCCTCGTCGCCCGCTTCTATGCCGCGCCGGACCTCTCCTTCTTCCTTTTGCTCGCTGCGGCGGCGGGACTGGCCGAGTCCCAGGCCCAGCCCGTCATCGCCCTGCTCCGGCGCGAGATGGGTTTTGGCGCGCTCGCCTGCATCCGCACGGCGGTTTCGCTGACGACCGCGCTTGTAACGATCGCGCTCGCCATCCTCGGCTTCGGTCCCGTCAGCTTCGCATGGGGCATGCTTGCGGGGTCGCTCACGCTCGCGATGCTGGCCGTTGCCTGTTCGCCGTTTCCCGCAGCGGCGATTTTCCGCCCAGGCCTTGCGCGCTGGCGCGAGGTGCTGGCCTTCGGCCTGTTCAAGGGGGCCGCACTCGTGGTGGAGCGCATTCACGAGACCGTGCCGCAGTTGATCCTCGGCCGGATCGCCTCCATGACCTCGGTCGCGCTCTACAACCGGTCGAACGCCCTGTGCGGCATACCCGACCGCATCATCATGTCAGCCTTCCACAGCATGGCCTTCCCAGCACTGGCAAGCCGCGTGCGGGAGGGGCACGACATCGAGAAGACCTATCTCGGCGTGCTCGCCTATCTGTCGGTTCTCTACTGGCCGGGTGCGGCGCTGATCTCGCTTCTCGCGCCGTCGATCGTGGGCATCGTGCTCGGCCCGCAATGGGCGGAAGCCGTGCCGGTCGTGCGCGTTCTGGCGCTCGCCGCCGTTTTCTGGCTGCCCGTTATCGTGACGGGGCCGCTTCTCCTGGCGCTCGGCCGCAACAGGGACGCGTTCCTGGCAAGCCTTGTCTCGCGCTGCTTTGCCGCCGGCATCCTTTGCGCCGCCAGCCTCTACGGTGTGATGGCAATGGCGCTCAGCCAGTTCGTCTCGCTTCCCCTCCAAATGCTGGTCGCGCTCGTCTTCGTGCATCGCCACGTTCGCTTTTCCCTGCTTGGCCTTCTCACAGCACTGATGCCGAGCGCCGTCGTCACCGGTTTCTCGCTGGCAGGGCCGGTCGTACTGCTGGCACTGCCCGGACATCCAGACGCGGGCCTGCCCGGGTTTTGCGCCGCGATCCTCCTTGCCGGCATCGGCTGGCTGATCGGGCTGCTCGCCACGCGCCACCCGTTCCTCGCCGAACTGCACATCCTGCTCGCCGCCGGCCGCGACCATGCCCGCCGCCTGCGCCGGTTTCTCGTCGCATCGGGGGCCTGAGCCATGCCGAGCGTCGACGTCGTCATTCCGAACTACAATTACGGCCGCTATCTCGAAGCCTGCGTGAAAAGCGTGCTCTCGCAGGACATGCACGATGTGCGCGTCCTGATCGTCGACAATGCCTCGACGGACGACAGCGTCGCGGTCGCCGAACGCCTCGCCTTCGGTGATCCGCGGGTGGAACTGCTGCTGCGGCCGGAAAACATCGGCCCCCACGCCTCCTTCAATGCGGGGATCGACTGGGCGCGGGGCGACTACTTCCTCCTGCTCTTCGCGGACGATTTCCTGGTGCCGGGCGCACTGCGCCGGGCGACATCCGTCATGGAACGGGACCGCGCCATCGCCTTCTCCTACGGCCGCGACGTCGCGATCCGGGGCGATGCGCCGATCCCCGAGATCGAAGCGCAGCCCGCCGCCCCGCCGGTGACGCTGATGACGGGGCGGGCCTTCATCGAGCGCTTCTGCCGCCTCGGTGTCTTCCAGATCCCCGGACCGTCCATCGTCGTGCGCACGAGCGTGCAGAAACGCGCCGGCCACTATCGGCCGGCCCTGCCGCACAGCGACGACTACGAACTCTGGCTGCGGCTTGCCTTGCACGGAACCGTCGCCGAACTGGATTGCATCCAGGCGGGCATCCGTTCGCACAATGCGAACCGGTCCACGGACCTTTGGGCGCACCAGATACTGCACATCCGCCATACGGCGGATGCGGCCGAGAGTTTCTTCTACCATGAGGGACGTTGGCTCGACGGGGCGGAGACGTTGCGCCGCCGCGCCCGGCGCGGCATTGCCGAGCGCGCTTACTGGTCGGCGGTGTCGCATGCGCTCCGGGGAAACAGGCAGGCGTGGAAGCTGCTGATGCTCGCCTTCCGCATGGCGCCGGCGACCGCCGTGCTGCCGCCGCTCGGCTATCTGCTGCACCGGCCCGATACGGTGCCGCGCATGCGCTCCCTTCTCTCCAAGGTCCTACGATAGACTTCAGCGCGCCGCAACGTCGCCTTCATCAAGGTCAAGGCTCACCCGCAGGATGTCGCCGGCACGCACCGGATCCGTCTGGCCGACCGTTACTTCGCTGTACTTTCCATCGACCAGCCGCACAGCAGAGAAGCGGTAGGCCGCCTGTCGCGTTCCGTCCTTTTTGTCAAAGGCGATGCCGGCCTCGGCCATCGCCTGCAGGCTGTAGGTCATCTTTCGGCGAAGGCGCAGAATATCAATGTTCAACTCCCGCAGCTCCGCCGCCACTTCGCCGCGGCGCTGCCCGCGCAGCGACTTGAGACGGCCATCGATCACCGTCAGGTTCTGCCGGGCGCGGGCGAGGAAGGAGCCGAATTCTAGCACGTCGCGGTTGGTCGCCGATATTTCCCGCTGCTTGTCGCGCAGCTGCGTCTTCGGCGTCAGGCCGCGCTCCACCATGCTCTGGGCGAGCTTGACATCCTCGTCCAGCAGGGTGAGCTCGCCGTCGCGCAGCTTGCCGCTCTTCTCCAGCGTGTCGATCTCGTCGAGATAGCCGAGTTTCTGCTGCTCCAGGCTTTTCAGCTCGGCGTCGAGCGTCGCGCGGCGCAGCTCGAACAGCGTGCGCTCGGCGTCCACGACCTGGCGGACGATGCGCGGGTCCGGGGTGCCGATCTCCTCACTCGGCAGATAGGTGAAGGGCTGGCCGATCAGCTCCGCCTCGAGGCGAACCCGTTTCACGTCCTGCCCGAGAAGCTGCACGCCGAGATCGGCATAATCCTGCCGCAGTCCGGCAAGCCGCACGCCGGCATTGTCGCCCTGCGCCAGCACCTCCTTCTGCCCGCCGCCGAGCGCGAAAAGCTCGAGCGCGATCATGCCGGGGCGGAACTCGTAGCGCCCGGGCTTCTGGACTTCGCCCACGACGAAGACCGGCGCATAGGCTTCCACGACGACCGCGACCGACAGGTTGGCGATATGCTCCTTCAGCCCGGCATCGATGGCCTGGCGGACCTCGTCGACGCCCTTGCCGGTCACGGCGACGTTGCCGAGCAGCGGATAGCCGATCGTGCCGTCCGTGCCGATGGGAAAGGACCCGCTCAATCCCGGATCGCCATAGACCGTGACGCGCAGCACATCGCCGCTGGCCACCGTGTAGCCTTGGTTCTGGGCGCTTGCCGGCGTCACCGAAGCCGCCAGGAGCAGGAGGCAGGCAAAAACGGCTGGGCGTAGAATACGCCGCTGGGCGTGATGATTGGCTTGGATGCGTGCCATGGTGCTTTTAACCTTACATCCCGACGATAGAGGGCCTGTCGACAGGCGTTTCCATACGTTTTCTGACCTCGGACGCCGGGCCGGGATAGTCGGCGATGAAGGGACGACGTTCCGGCATTCCGAGATCGTGCGGGATGACGGCACGGTTTTCGCCCGAATGGGGACGGCGCAGGAAGCTGGCGCGCAATTCGAGAAGCAGCGCCGCAAGCGCACCGCCCGCGAGGCCGAACACCAGCCCGCCGATTAGCCAGGCGGACGCGCTCGGGCTCGACGGCGATCCGGACGGCACCGCGCGCGAAATGATGCGCGCCTCCGCCATCGCGATGCCGTCCTGCTCGATCGTCTGCTTGTAGCGCGTGAGATAGCTCTCGTAGATCGCCCGGTTGGCGCTGGCCTCGCGGTCGAGCTGGTCGGCCTGCACGATCGCCTCGTTGGCGTTCGACATCTCCGCCTGCAGCTGCTTCAGGCTCGCCTCCAGGCCGGTCTGCTGGCGTCGCGTGACCTCGATTTCCGTGCGCAGGCTATCGACGATCTGCTCCACCTCCGCGCCGATCTGCGCCTGGATCGTCTCCAGCTGCGAGGTCAGCTCCGGAATTTGCGGGTTCTTGACCGCGCCGCTTTCGCTGATCGCGGCAAGCTGGCGCTTGAGACGGGCTTCCTCGGTACGCAGCTGCTGGATCGCCACTGAATTCAGCACCTCCGGAAGGGCAAGGCCAGTTTTTCCATCCGACATGTCAACCGCCGTCGCAAGACGCGCAACCGACCCCGCAAGCTGGGCCCTCAGCCGCGCCAGCTCGGTGTTCAGGCCGGCGATCTGCTGGGACAGCAGGGTCGTGCCGTTCGACTTGGCAATGCCGGATTTCTCGCGGAACAAAGTCGCCGCATGTTCCGAGCGCTCCAGCTCGCTGCGCAGGCTGACGAGGCGCGTTCCAAGCCAGTCGCTGACCCGGCGCGTCGCCGTCGTCTGCACATCGACCTGATAGTTGATGTAGGCCTCGGCATAGGCATTGGCGACTGCGGCCGTGAATTCGGGCTCCATGCCGCTGAAGGCGACATAGATCGTGTAGGAACGGCCGTCATTGGTGACGCGGACGCCGGAGATGAGGCTGTCGAGCAGGACACGCCGATCGGTGCCGGCGCGGTTCATACGGTCGGACAGCGCCGCCTGGCCGGCCCCGTTTTCCGCCGTCAGGCCGAAGTCCTTGGCGGCATCGATACCCTCCGCCTGCAGATCGGCCAGAACCCTCTCGGCCATGGAACGGGAGCTGATGATATCGACCTCGGTGCGCAGCACCGGGCTTTCCTGCGGCAGCGGCGAAACGACGGATTCCGTCGGCAAGGCCTGGAACTTGCGCATGTCCAGCGCCAGCACCGCCTCCGCATTGTAGCGCGACGGCTGGTCGAGATAGCCGATGCCCGCAATCGCTACACCCGCGACAAGACAGGCCAGAATGGGCCACCGGCGGTCGACAATGACGGTAAGGACCCGGGGTAGGACGAACTCCTCCGGGGCGGCCGGTTTCTCTGACCAGATCATGACTGAATTCCTGTTATGGGAGCCGGGTTCACGCCCGGCTGTTCTGATAGGTCTCGTCGGACATGATCTCGCCGACCTTGCAGGCGACCTCCGTGCGATTGGTCGCGCCGAGCTTCTTCATGATGTTGCGGATGTGAACCTTCACCGTGCTTTCACAAAGGTTGAGTTCGCGGGCGATGATCTTGTTCGCCTTGCCCCGGCGCAGCGCTTCGGCGACCGCGGCCTGGCGCACCGTGAAGGCGGATCGGCCGCAGACCTTTTGCGGATAGCTGCCGAGAAGGCCGCGCATCGCAAGCACGCTGCTGGCAGGAACGAACTGTCCGCCGGCAATGGCAAGCCCGATCGCCTCGATGCAGATATCGATATCGACGGAGCTTGGAATGAAGCCGTGGACGCCGAGGTCGATGACCTCGAGAACATGGTCGAGTGTCTGGTTGTCGGACAGCACCACCACCGGCACCGGCTCCAGCGTCGTCAGGAGCTGCGTGATCTCATCCCTGAGATCGGGCTCGGAGACATTCCTGCTGCCGATATTGACGAGGCTGGCGCGAAGAGTGCCGAGGTTGGCCTTGCCCTGCTGCCAGGCGGCAAGTCCTGAAAAGGTGAAGACGCTGATACCGATGCGATGCGAATGCAGGCTGTTGGCGAGACATTCCCGGTCGAGATTCCGCTTGTCGAAGATCGCGACATAGTCGCTTGCGGCATATTGCTGAGGCTGTTGCCGGTCGATGTACTCCCTGGACTCGGCGCGCGGGTCGCTGCCGATCGAATTCCTTGTCCGGAAAATATCGATCGACTCTTCGTCGAAATCCGCTTCGTCGTCTCTCGCCATGGTACCCCTCACTAATTTCCTGGTCAGAATTACGAGTCTGGGTCTGCGTCGATCCGTGCTGTCTGCCCTATGCGAGGGCCATCTTGCGCACCGTGAAAGCCTCCGCGAAAAGCGAGGGCGATCGGCACTCCATGCCGCGCATGCGGGCTAATCCCCGGAAGACATCCGCGTGGAACCAGTCCTTGGACCGTTGCGTCGCAAAATGTTCCATGAGCAGATCGATCTTGCGATCGATGACATCCGGAGGCAGAGGCACGTAGGCATTGCGCTCCGTGATGTCGCCATCCCATTTCGGGATTTCATATTCTAAGACGAAGTGGTCCCGGAATATATTCGTTGTCAGCTTATTTAGCTCCCGATGATCCTGATGGGCATCGCGACGGCTGTGGGTGAAGATGACGTCCGGCTCGACCCTATCACGCAATGCCAGCATGAAAGTCTTTATCTCGCGGCTCTGGCTTGGAAAGTAGCTGTCCTCGAACCCGCAGACCTCGACCGTGGTGGAGATGGCACCTGCGAGGAAGGCGGCGGCAGCCTGGCGCGTTTCGGCGGCCCGCTCCGGCGTCGCGCTCATGACGCACCAATGGACCTCCAGTTCCACGCCGGCCGCGATCAGGCCAAGGATCGTGCCGCCCGCGCCGATCTCGATATCGTCGGCATGCGCGCCGAGGCAGAGGACCCGCAAACGATGTCCGGCGGAAGCGAGGGGCAGCGTCTTCATGGCCGGCCGACCCTGCGCAGCCTGGATATGCGCTCTCCCTCCGTCTGGCGGACCCACGGCATCTCGCCGCGCTCGACCATTTCCTCCAGCATCTGCCAGTCGCGCAGCGTGTCCATGGAGCGCCAGAAGCCCTCGTGCTTGTAGGCCATCAGCATGTCGTCCTTGATCAGCCGCTCGAAGGGTTCGAGCACCAGCTCCTCGCCCTCGCGCATGTAGTCGAAGATCTCGTTGCGCATCAGGAAATAGCCGCCGTTGATCCAGATCTCCGACGTGTCCGACGAGCGGAATTCGCGGACACGGCCCACCTCGTCTATATCGGCGAGATGGTAGGTGAGCGGCGGCCGGACCGCGAGGAAACAGGCGAGCTTGCCGCTCGCTTCGAACCGGGCGACCATGTCGTCGAGGTCAACGTCGGTCAGGCCGTCGCTGTAATTGGCCAGGAAGATACGCTCGCCTTTCACCTGCTCGCGCACGGCCCACAGCCGTTCGCCGATATTGCGCCAGATGCCGGTATCGATCAGCGCGATGCGCCAGTGCTCCTGCGCTTCGCCGAGCAGCTCGACCCGCCCCTCACCGGAGACGATGCAATCCGAAAACGTCTGCGGCCGGCAGTTCAGGAAGAAGTCCTTGATCACATTCGCCTTGTAACCGAGGCAGAGCGTGAAGTCGTCGTGGCCGTAGGAGGCGTAATACTGCATGACATGGCGCAGGATCGGCTGCGCGCCGAGCGGGATCATGGGCTTGGGCACGGCTTCCGAATATTCGCGGAGGCGCGTTCCCCGCCCGCCGCAGAAGAGCACGACCTTCATGACAGATCCTCCAGCGGATCGAGGATGGCGACCTCGGGAATGGGAACGACGAACTTGGCACCCCATTCGCCGACATGGCGCATCTGGGCGACGATCTCGGCCTTGAGGTTCCAGGGCAGGATCAGGATATAGTCTGGCCGGTGGCGATCGATCGCCTCGACGGGCAGGATTGGAATGTGCATGCCCGGCGTGAACCGGCCGTGCTTGTAGGGATTCCGGTCGACGGTGAAATCGAGGAAATCCGTGCCGATCCCGCAATAGTTCAAAAGCGTATTGCCTTTGCCGGGCGCGCCGTAGCCGCAGATACTCGCCCCCCGCTCCTTCACGCTGATGAGGAAATAGAGGAGGTTGCGTTTGGCTTGCCGCGCGCGCACGGCAAAGGAGGTATAGGCCTCCACGCCATGCAGGCCGGAGCGACGTTCCCGTTCAAGGAGCGCAGCGACATTTGGGCTGATCACCCCCGAGCGCCCGGCATGGCCGAGATAAACGCGCAGCGACCCGCCATGGGTCGGCAGTTCCTCGACGTCGAAGATCTCCAGGCCGTGCAGCCGGGCGGCGACCTGTACCGTGAACAGGGAAAAATACGAGAAGTGCTCGTGGTAGATCGTATCGAACTGGTTCTGCGCGATCAGCGTCGCGACATGGGGGAACTCCAGCGTCACGACACCCTCGGGCTTGAGGATGCGCTTCATGCCGCCTACGAAATCATTGAGGTCGGGGACCTGCGCGAGCACGTTGTTGGCGACGATCAGGTCGGCCTTCTGGCCGGCTGCCGCCATGTCGCCGGCAATTCGCTTGCCGAAGAAGGCGGTCTTCGTCGGGATGTTACGGGCAATCGCCACCTCCGCGACATTGATCGCCGGCTCGATGCCGAGCACGGGAATGCCCCGCGCCACAAAATGCTGCAGGAGATAGCCGTCATTGCTGGCGATCTCGACCACGAAGCTGCGCGCGTGGAGGGCAAAGCGATCGATCATGCGGTCGCAATAGCGCTCCGCATGCGCCACCCAGCTAGTGGAGTAAGAGGAGAAGTAGGCATACTCCTCGAAGATGCTCTCCCGGCTGACATATTCCTCCAGCTGCACCAGCAAACACTCCTCGCACACGCGCACATGCAAGGGATAATATGCCTCCATCAGGCCGAGTTCGCTTTCCTGGCGGAAGCTTTCGCACGGCGGCGACATGCCGAGATCGACGACGGTGTGCTTCAAGGTTCTGCCGCACAGCCGGCAGGCCGGCCTGAGCGACAGGCTGTGAGATTGCGCAAGCGAATGGCTGGCCTGAAAACTCATGGCAACGCCTCCAAGGGAATACCCGGTCCAGACCGAAGGAGGAGGCGATCGAAGATAGCCTATCCGCAAAGGGACCGTTTCTCGACGTGGTGCCAGATTAGGCGTGGAATACGAAGCCTGCCATACTACTTTGCGAACACCGAACCTGTCCGAAAGGCGTAGCACTATGAAACGTGCTTAAGCGAATCTTCACCATCCTACCGCCTCGGCCTTTGCAATACGCCGGAAACCGCACTTGGCAGAAGGATTTCATCCGTCAGGATCGAGGGAGGCAGGAAAGGACAAGCCGATGCTGTTCACCAGGACCGATCTCGACGGCGTGTGGCTGATCGAAGCGTCGCCCTTGACAGACGAGCGGGGTTCCTTCGCCAGGACCTTCTGTATCGACGAAATGGAAGCGCTGGCCCTCGAACATCGTTTCGTCCAACACAGCCTTTCCCGCTCGGTCAAGAAGCACACGCTTCGCGGCCTGCATTTCCAGCGCGCGCCGCACCAGGAGGTCAAGCTGGTGTCCTGCCTGAAGGGGGTGATCTGGGACGTGGCCGTCGATCTGCGCCCGCAATCGCGCAGCTATTGCCGCTGGACGGCGGCGGAACTCAGCGCCGACAACATGCGCCAGCTCTATATTCCGGAAGGCTTCGCCCACGGCTTCCTGTCGCTGACGGAGGATGCCGTCGTCGGCTACCTCATATCCGCGCGTTACGACCCGGCGTCCGCTGCCGGTGCGCGCTACGACGATCCCGCCTTTGCGATAGACTGGCCGGCAAAACCGGCGGTGATGTCGGAAAAGGACAGGAATTGGCCGCTCCTTGCGGAATCCGACCATTATGCCTGAGCGTCGCCCAGCAGCCCGCACTCTTCAAGCCGCGTCGCGGCGGCGGCAATAGCCGAGAACGGCAAACCAGAGCGGCAGGCGATATCGAGCAGCGAATGGCGGCCGTCCGCAAGGTTCAGCACCCAGAGATAGGCCATGGTGATATCGGACGTCGTCTTGTGGCCGCCGGTCGCCGAGTAGAGCCCCCGCCGCCCGAGCTGCGGCTCCCCCTTCGGCGAGAGGTTCAGGGGTACCCGGTCGGTTTCGATTACATCGACGATGTCCATGATCATGCGAAAGGAGGAGGCAAGATGCTCCGGCCGCACGATATCGAGATTATCCGCCGAGGTATGGTATTCGGGAAAGGTTCCGAAGGCGCTGCGCTGGAGAAGGCCGACCGGCAGATCGAAGCCCGGCGAGCAGAACTGCCGCTCGTCATAGCCGAAAGGGCTGAAATCGAGCATCGTCACCCTGCGGCCGTCACACCGGACCGCCTCCATGGCCCGGTCGATCGTCGCATCGCCGCGGCGGCTGCGCTTGTAGACCGGCCCGCCGCCATCGCCGACGCAGGAGACGACGAGGCCGTGGTCGATGCGCGAAAGCCGCGCCTCGTTTGCGGCAAGCCAGCAGAGCGCGCCGATCGTGCCGGGCGCGAAGAGGAAACGATAGCCGAACCGCCTGCGCCGCCGGCCAAGCGCCCTGGCAACGAGTGCGAGCACCGCGAGGCCCGAGCAATTGTCGTTAGCGAGCGACGGGTGGCAGATATGGGCGGTCAGCAGCACCTCGCGCTCGGTTTCGCCCGGCAGGAAGGCCTCGCCATAGGTGAGCGCGCCGGCGGCGAGCGTGGTGTCGATGAAGACGTCGTAGTCCCCCTTCTCCAGTGCCAGATAGTCGCGGTGCGCCATGCAGAAGCCCCAGCTCCGGCTGTAGTAGCTTGTCCGGTAGGGAATGAGATCCGGCTGGTCCGGCAGCGTGTGGATATGAGGGCGAAGCTCGGCGAGCGGCATGCGCCGCGCCACCGGTTCGCTGTAGCCGACGAGATGCAGGTTGGATGCCGCAAGATCGACCACGACCTTACCATTCGCCGCGCGGACATAGGCGTCGCGCACCGTCCACTCCTGCGGCACCGTCCAGTCGAAGACCTCGGTGCCCGTGGGCACTTCGCGGACCGCGAGATCGACGTGTTCCGACAGGATCGCAAGCGTGCGGCGCACGCCCTCTCCGGTGATGCTGCGGCCGATCGGAAAGAGCCGGGAGACGAGCGCATGGAGTTCGTCGCCGATATCGGCCGCGCCGTCCACCGATGGGGAAATCCGGGCCGCCTCGTTCATTGCCATCCCTCAGGCGCGCACCGCCAGCATATCCGCCGGGGCCTTGGCCGCCGGCCGCCACCTGAGGTGCCGGTCAATCGTGTTGCTGGCGAGAAGCGCGCGGATATGGCCAATGCGCTGGTAGCGCGGCCCCTCGAACTCCTGAAGCGTGAGGCCGGCGCCGCGATAGGCGTCATGGAGCTGCTCGGCCCCGGCGACCACGTCCCATTTCGGACGGAAGGCCGGAAGTGTCCGCGCGATCTTGCCGAAATCGACGCGGTAGGAGCGCGCATCCGGCCCGGCCTCGCTGGCATATTCCAGCCGGCAGCCCGGCACGGTGCGCGCCACGACGTCGGCGATGTCGCGGACTTGGTAGTTGTGTTCCGTGCGGCCGACATTGAACGCCTCGGCGAAGACTACTTCCGCGGGCGCTTCGAGGGCTGCCAGGAAGGCGCCGGAAATATCCTCGACATGGACGATCGGCCGCCAGGGCGTGCCGTCCGACTTCAAGAGGATGACGCCCCGCGTGACAGCCCAGGCGACAAGATTGTTCAGCACGATGTCGAAGCGCAGCATGGGCGACAGGCCGTAGGCCGTCGCTGGCCGCAGGAATACCGGGCAGAAGCCGGCATCCGCCAGCCCGGCAATATCGGCTTCCGCCATCACCTTGGAGCGGCCATAAGCCGACACGGGATTGAGCGGCGCGTTCTCGGCAACGAGGTCCTCACCGGCGAGACCGTAGTTACTGCAGGAGGAGGCGAAGAGGAAGCGGGCGACGCCCGCCTCCTTCGCCGCCCGCGCGACGCGCACGCTGCCCTTGTGGTTGATGTCGTAGGTGACGTCGGGATCGAGATTGCTCAGCGGATCGTTCGACAGCGCCGCAAGATGGATGACGGCATCGAAGCTTTCGAGGTCCTGGGGCGTGATGTCCCTGACATCTTTCAGGATTGAGGGAACCTCGGTCATCGGCCCGCCCGGCGCATAGGCGCAGCGCCGGTAAAGCTTGCTGTCGTAACCGTGCACCTCATGCCCAGCCCGAAGGAGGATCGGCACCATCACGGCGCCGATATAACCCTGGTGTCCCGTCACAAGCACCTTCATGTCCGCATCTCCCGGCTTCGTTGCTGAAAGAGATGCTACGGCGCGGCAGGGCGGACCACGATTGACGACAAAGACGGCGGCAATTACCCGAAAGGCGTATCGACGGCCCGCCCTACCGCTTTCGGACAGGTCAGGCGGTCTTCGCCTTCGCCACCGGCTCGCCGGTGCAAGGCTCGGGCGCGGTGTTGTAGCGGCGGAAGACGACGCCGGAGGGGCGTCCGACCAGGTAGGACTCGATGCCGTGGTCGAGGGCGAGGCGATAGACGCCGAGCGCGCCGTCGAAGGCCTCCACCGTCTGGTCGATCTCGTCGTTGCCGTGCGTGTAGCTCACCACGAGCGACGGCGCGAGCACGCCGCGGCGGATGGTTTCCTGCAATAGCAGCGTCCGGAACGCCTGCGAGGGCGTGCCGGTCCTGTCCTTCGCGAAATAGGAGAGGCAGGCGGGATGGCCCGTGACACCGACGAAGCGCTGGAGGCCGTGCCGGGCGATCGCCTGCTCGATGCCGGCCTTGAGCCTTAGCCCCTGGCTACGCAGATGCGGGATGACAGGCTCCTGCGCATAGACATGCATGGTCGCGATCGCCGCTGCCATAGCATGGGTTTCGGCGCCATGGGTGGTCGACAGCAGGAAGACGCGAGGCCTCTCGGTCTGCTCGATGCCGCCGAGCGCCATGAATTCACGCTTGCCAGCGAGCGCCGAGATGGCGAAGCCGTTGCCGAGCGCCTTGCCGAAGCACGAGAGGTCCGGCCGCAGCCCGTAATACTCCTGCGCGCCGCCCCGCGCCCAGCGGAAGCCGGTAATCATCTCGTCGAGAATGAACAGCGCGCCGTTGCGGTGGCAAAGCGCCTGCAAATCCTGCAGATAGCCCTCAACCGGCTCGTCCCCGCGCGAGGCCTCGAGAATGAGGGCGGCGATCCTGCCCGGATGGCGGGCGAACAGATCGCGCGCGTCGTCGAGGTCGTTGTAACGGAAGCCAAGTGTCAGGTCGCGGACAGCCTCGGGAATGCCGGCATTCATATCGGTGGTGCCGATGAACCAATCATCAGTCGAAAAAAACGGGTGGTCCCGGCAGCGCGCGACAAGGTCCCTGCCCGTTGCCGCCCGCGCAAGACGCACCGCCGCCGAGGTCGCGTCCGAGCCGTCCTTGCAGAACTTGACCATGTCGGCGCCCGCAACCATCTGGAGGAAGGTCCCAGCGCATTCGATCTCGATGCGCGCAGGCCGCGTGAAGTTGCAGCCGAATTCCAGCTGGCGTGCGACGGCCTCCACGACATGACGATAGGCATGTCCGAGACCGACCGCACGGTTGCCCATGCCGTATTCGATATAGGCATTGCCGTCGACGTCCCACACATGACAGCCGTAGCCATTGACGATGAAGCCCGGCGACAGGACCGGATATTGGTCGTCGCCCTTGGCATAGGTATGCGCGCCGCCCGGGATGATCTGGTGCGCACGCCGGCGCAGCCTGTCGGAGTTCTCGAAGTCCTGAATGAAGGCGTCCATCGCAATCTCCTCTGCATTCCGGCCTCTTGGGCACTATCGCCCGCTCCGCGGCGCGCGCATCCGCGCTCTTGGTGGATGGGGTATGACCGATAGGCGTAGGGGGTCAGTCGTAGAGGTCGTTGAGCTTGAAGATCACTTCCGTCCGGTTGCGGACCTTGAGCTTCTTCATGATGTTGCGGATATGGACCTTAACGGTGCTTTCGCGCAGGTCGAGCTCATAGGCTATGATCTTGTTGGCCTTGCCGAGCTTGAGCATCGCGATGACGTCCTCTTCCCGGCAGGTGAAGATTTCGGCCCGCTTGCGCTCCTGCTGGTCGGCGGCCGACATCAGCCTGCGCAGTTCGGGCAGGCTCTCGGTGGAGATGAAAACGCCGCCCGAAAGCGCCAGCGAGATTGCTTTCACGCAGACTGAAATGCCCACGGCCGAGGGAATGAACCCTCTGACGCCGAGATCGAGCGCCGTCAGGACCTGTCGCAGGTCATGGTTGTCCGAAAGGATGATGACCGGCAGATCCGGGAACCGCGAAACGAGCATGCGGAGGTCGTTTTCGATGCGCGGCTCGGTGCAGTCGCGGCTGCCGACATTGATCAGCACACCGCTCGATGCCTCGACATATTTCGACATCCAGGCTTCGATGGAGTTGAAGAGCACGATCGTCATATCGAGACCGTGCGAGACAAGACTTTGGGAAAGACACTCGCGATCAAGTGTCCGTTCGTCGATCATGTCCAGTATCCGCGTATTTGCCAAAGCAGTCTTTGCCGGATTGACGGGCGTGAAAGCTGGCAGCCGCGCGATCCCGTTCAAGACCCTCCCGCGGCTCAACCCGTTTATTCCTCTGACCTCGACCACAGCAGGAGCCCCTAGAATTAACGGTTAACAACAGGAAAATTTATTTCCGTCACAACTAATAATTTCGCATAAATACTTCACATCGTGGTGTTGTTTGTAGAAATTTCCAAAACAACAGCCATTTTTTTATCGATACTTTTTTGCAATCGTAAATCTATATCAAAAAATTTGGCCGCGAACAGACTCGGAAAATACGTACAGCCGAGGGTATGCAATCATGACAGGGATGCCTATACTGTGCCAGAACCCGCACATGCACATTGACCGCTCAAAATGTGTGCAGAATCCCCGAGATTGCATCCATGACTTCGAGCCATCCCTTTTCGCGCGCTTCGTCGGGTTTTGATAATAGCTCCGGCAGCGCTGTCGGTCGCGTCATTGCGATCGGCGCGTCGGCTGGCGGGCTTGATGCCTGCCGCGCCCTTCTCGAGGCCATGCCGTCGGGCGGCGGCAACATTTTCATCCTCGTCCAGCATCTCGATCCTGTTCATGAGAGCCTGCTGGCCGAACTCCTCTCCAGCCACACGACCATGACGGTCGTGCAGGCCGAGGACGGCCGACGACTGGAGCCGGATCACCTCTTCATCATTCCGCCCGGCTGCTACATCGCGGTGCAGGACGACACGATCCGCCTCACCGTGCCGCCCGTCCGCCATGGCATGCGCATGCCCTATGATTTCCTCCTGAGCTCGCTCGCCGCGGAGTACGGCGCGCGCGCGACCGCCGTCGTCCTGTCCGGCACCGGGACCGATGGAAGCATCGGCATCCGGCTTATCCGCGAGGCGGGCGGCCAGGTCTATGTGCAGGATCCCGATGAAGCCGACTATGACGGGATGCCAAAGAGCGCGATCGATTCAGGAATGGCCGAACATGTCATGCCGCTCGCGGCCATCGCGCAGGCCCTGCACAGGCCGCCGTCCGCAACCGCCGACGCCGGCCCGCTCTCTAAACAGGCGATCGTGGACAGGATCCTGACTATACTGCGCGTATCGGCAGGCAAGGATTTCGCCCTCTACAAGCAGGGAACGCTCCATCGCCGGCTGGAACGGCGCATGGCTATGGCCGGCATCGCCTCCTCCGACACGGCCCGCTATCTCAGCTTTCTCGAGGAAAATCCGCTGGAACTCTCTCAGCTTGCGGCGGATATCCTGATCAACGTCACGAACTTCTTCCGCGACCCCGAGGTCTTCGAGCGGTTGCGCACGAAAATCGTGCCGGACCTCGTCGCGAACCATCCGCCCGGGCGGACGCTGCGCTTGTGGGTCGCGGGATGCAGCACCGGCGAGGAAGCCTATTCGTTGGGCATGCTCGTCCAGGAATGTATTTCGCAAACCAGGCGCGATATCCGGATGCAGATCTTCGCATCCGATGCGGATGAGGAAGCGGTGGCGTTTGCGCGCGACGGCGTCTATCCGCTGACGATCAAGATGGACGTGTCGCCCGAGCGACTGCAACGCTTCTTCTCCCAGGAAGAGCACGGCTACCGGATTGCCTCGGAGCTTCGGTCGTCGATCATCTTCGCGGTCCAGAACGTGCTCAGCGATCCGCCCTTTTCCAATATCGATCTCATCTCGTGCCGCAACCTCCTGATCTACCTGGGGTCGGAGGCGCAGGCGAAGGTCATCGGGCTTTTCCATTTCGCCCTCAACGACAACGGTATCCTGCTGCTGGGCAATACGGAAACGGTGGGGGCGGCAACCAACCGCTTCGACGTGATCGACAAGTCCGCACGAATCTTTCGCCGCAAGGGCCAGCGCGGCCGCTACGGCTTTGCCGTCAACGCATCGGATAATGTCCGGGTGCCGGCGCAGCAGGGGCAAGTCCCAGGACGGCAGGCCGCGCTCGCCGAACTCACCCGCCGGACGATCCTAGACAGCTACGCCCCGGCCACCGTGCTGATCAACCGGAAATACGAGTATCTTTATTCGCTCGGCCCCGTGCAGCGCTACCTGCGCATCGCGCCCGGCTATCCGACGCAGGACCTCTTCACGATGACGCCGCGCAGCGTGCACACCAAGCTCCGATCGGCGCTCCACCGCGCCCAGCAGGAGAAGGTCCGCACCGTGGCGATCGGTCTCTACCATGACGCAGCCGATACCCTTTCGCGCTACGAGATCGCGGTGCAGCCGGTCATAAGCGAAGGCGAGGAGCTGTTTCTCGTCAGCTTCCTCGACGTCGCCCAGCCCTCCCAGGCGGGTGATCTCCCGGAGCCCAGCCACGACGACCGGTCGGGCACGCTGGAGCGGGAATTGGCAACCACCCGCACCGAACTCCAGGCCGCTATCCGGGACCTGGAGAATGCAGCGGAAGAGCAGAAGGCGATCAATTCGGAGACCCTATCGCTCAATGAGGAATATCAATCCGCCAACGAGGAGCTGCTGACCTCCAAGGAAGAGCTTCAATCGCTGAACGAGGAGCTGACCGCGCTCAACGCCCAGCTTCAGGAGGCGCTGGAACGCCAGCGCGCGACGGCGAACGATCTCGAGAACGTGCTGTACAGCACAGATGTTGCCACGATCTTTCTCGATCCCGGATTGAACATTCGCTATTTCACGCCCGCGACGCGCTCGATCTTCAACGTCATCATGGGCGACATCGGCAGGCCGCTGGCGGACCTCAACGCGCGTGTGCCCGATCCGACGCTCCTCGGCGACGCCGCTGCCGTCCTGAAAGGCAGCCCCCCAAAGGAGCGCGAGGTCAGGACCGGGAACGGCACCTGGTACATGCGTCGCGTCATGCCATACCGAACCCAGGAGGGCGGCACGGAGGGCGTGGTCATCACCTTTGCCGACGTGTCCACCCAGCACCGTGCCCATGAAGCGCTCGACCGGGCGAAACGGGCAGCTGAACGCGCCAATGCGGCAAAATCCCGCTTCCTCGCCACGGCAAGCCACGATCTGCGCCAACCCCTGCAATCGCTGGTGCTGCTCCAGGGCCTGCTGGAGAAATCGGTGGACGGCGAGAAGCCCCAGAAACTGGTCAGGAGCTTCCGCGATACGCTCGGCTCCATGTCCGAAATGCTCAATGCCCTCCTCGACATCAACCAGATAGAGGCAGGAACGGTCTATCCGCGCATCGTGACGTGCAAGGTCAACGACGTGCTGCAACGCCTGAACGACGAGTTCGGCTACAGCACCATGGAGAAAGGCATTTCCCTCCGCTTCGTCCCATCGAGCCAGCTGGTACGCACCGACCCCCGCCTTCTGGAGCAGATGATCCGCAACCTTCTGGCCAATGCGCTCAAATACACGCGGGAAGGCAAGATCCTGCTGGGGTGCCGGCGCCACAAGGATGCGCTGACCATCGAAGTCTGGGACAGCGGCATCGGCATCGCGGCCCACGAACTCCAGGCTATCTTCGACGAATACCATCAGGCGGCCAATGACGGAGCCGAGGCCGAACTCGGCCTTGGCCTCGGCCTGTCCATCGTCAAACGCCTCAGCGCATTGCTCGGCCACCGGATCCAGGTCCGCTCAATCCCTGGCAAGGGCTCGGTCTTCTCGATCCATGTCGCGCTCGGCAAGGAGGATCCGCAGCAGGAACGGACGCCGGTCGAGAAAAACCTGGAGGCGCCGCCGGTGCGCGGCACGGTGCTCGTCGTGGAGGACGACCAGAAGATCCGCAACCTGATCGAGATCGCGCTGCGTGACGAACAGCATCTGGTCTATGCCGCGGACAATGGCACGGCCGCTATCAACCTGGTGTCCGGCGGCGGGGTGATCCCCACGCTCATCCTCGCCGACTACAATCTCCCAAATGACACCAACGGCATCAATGTTACCAGGGAGCTTCGCGCGATCCTCGGCCGCAACATCCCCGCGATCATCCTGACGGGCGACATCACAGCGGAGACGCTGCGCATCCTCTCGGCCGAGGATTGCCTGCACATGCCCAAGCCCGTGAGCCTCGCCGATATCTTGAGGGCAATCCAGCTCCTGCTGCACGCCAGCGGGATAGAACCCGAAGGCACGCGGCAAGAGCCGCAGGCATCGCCATCCGCCGAGCCTGCGATCTTCGTTATCGACGACGACCGCTCGATCCGCGAAGCCTTGCAGGAAACCTTCGAGGCCGACGGACGCCGCGTGAAGGCGTTTTCAGATGGGGAAACCTTTCTCGCCGCCTTCGACGACGCGTCGGTCGGATGCCTCGTCATGGACGTCAAGCTGCCGGGAATAAGCGGCCTGGACGTGCTGCTAACCCTGCGCAGACGCGGGGTCAGGCTGCCCATCGTCATGATCACGGGCGCCGGCGATGTCGCGACGGCCGTGCTGGCGATGAAGGCGGGAGCATCCGATTTCATCGAAAAACCGATAGGGCCGTCCGATTTGCTGGCGTGCGTTTCCAAGGCCCTGGCGAACAGCCGCAATACGGGCCTGCAGGACATAAGGCAGCGGCACGCAAAGGCCCGGCTGGCGCGCCTGACGGGACGCCAGCGGGAAATCCTCGACCGGGTGCTTGCCGGCCAGCCCAGCAAGGTGATCGCGCAGGATTTTGATATCAGCCAACGCACGGTAGAAGCGCACCGGGCCGCGATCATGCGGCGGATGCAGGTCGGCTCCCTGCCGGCGCTGGCGCGGCTGGTGGTGCTGGCGGAAAGCGATGCGTCGGACGTTCAGGGATAATCCTGCTGCCCGGTCGGCTTGCGGTCGCTGTCCCGCCACCGGTGATACAGATCCCGGATTCCCGTGCGAAGCTCGGTCTCGTGCGACCATCCGAGCGCGCGCAGACGGGAACTGTCCAGCAGCTTGCGGGGCGTGCCGTCCGGCTTGAAGGCGTCGAAGACGATATGGCCGCGAAAATCGACGATATCGGCGATCAGGAAGGCGAGCTCGCCGATGGAGATCTCCTCTCCCGAGCCGACATTGATCGGTTTGGGGCTCTCATATTCCTTCATCAGGAACACGCAGGCGTCGGCAAGGTCGTCGACATGCAGGAATTCCCGTTTCGGCGTGCCCGTTCCCCAGACGACGACGCTGTCGCGATGGGTGACCCTGGCATCGTGCATCTTGCGGATCAGCGCCGGGATGACATGGGAATGGTCGAGGTCGAAATTGTCGTTCTGGCCGTAGAGGTTCGTCGGCATGACGGAGATGAAACGGCGCCCGTGCTGCTCCGCATAGGCGGCGGCGAGCTTGATCCCGGCGATCTTGGCGAGCGCGTAGGCTTCGTTGGTCGGCTCCAGGCTGCCCGTCAGCAGGGCGTCCTCATGGATGGGCTGCTCGGTATGCTTGGGGTAGATGCAGCTCGACCCCAGGCACATCAGCTTCTCGACACCGAGTTCCGACGCGGTCTTGATGACATTGACGAGGATCAGCATGTTCTCGGACAGGAATTCCGCCGGATAGCGCGCATTCGCCCCGATGCCGCCGACCCGCGCGGCGGCGATGAAGATCGCCTCCGGCCGCGCCTTGCGCATCCAGTTCTCGGTATCGAACTGGCGCGTCAGGTCGACCTCCCCGTGCGAGACCGCCTGTATGTCGCAACGCTCCCGTTTCAGCCGGCGCAGCAGCGCCGAACCGACCATGCCCGAATGTCCGGCGACCCAGACGCGCTTGCCGCGCAGGTCGTACGATACCGTGGCCTTTTCAGCCGTGGAGATCATTGCGGCCTTCCTCCCTCGTGATGACGCGCAGGTCCGATTCCACCATTTCCGAGACGAGGTCCTCGAAGGACACGGTCTGGCGCCAGCCGAGCCGGTCTCGTGCCTTGCGCGCGTCGCCGAGCAGGATGTCCACTTCCGCCGGACGGAAATAGCGCGGATCGATCTGGATCAGCGCGCGGCCGCTCTTGCGCTCGTAGCCGATCTCGTCCACGCCTGTACCGTCCCATTCGATGGACTTGCCGACGACATCGAAGGCGCGCTCGACGAATTCGCGGACGGTATGAGCCTCGCCCGTGGCCAGCACATAGTCGTCCGGCGCCTCCTGCTGAAGGATCCGCCACATGCCCTCGACATAGTCGCGCGCATGGCCCCAATCGCGCCGGGCGTCGAGATTGCCGAGGAAAAGCTTGTCCTGAAGCCCCCATTCGATCGCCGCCACCGCCCGCGTAATCTTGCGCGTGACGAAGGTTTCCCCGCGACGCGGGCTTTCGTGGTTGAAGAGGATGCCGTTGGAGGCGTGGAAGCCGTAGGCCTCGCGATAGTTGACCGTCATCCAGTAGGCGTAGAGCTTGGCGGCGGCGTAGGGGCTGCGCGGATGAAAGGGCGTTCCCTCCCGCTGCGGCGTCTCGCCGATGCCGCCGAACAGCTCCGAGGTCGATGCCTGGTAGAAGCGGCAGCGATCGCCCACCTTCAGGAGACGCATAGCCTCCAGCAGTCGCAACGTGCCGAGCGCGTCGGTGTTGGCGGTATATTCCGGCGTTTCGAAGCTCACCTGCACATGGCTCTGGGCGCCGAGATTGTAAATCTCGTCCGGGCAGACCTCCTGGATCACCCGGCAGAGGTTCGTACCATCCGTCAGGTCGCCGAAATGCATGTGGAACCGCACGTCCGGCGAACGCGGATCGACATAGAGGTGGTCGACGCGGGCGGTGTTGAAGGATGACGAGCGCCGCTTGAGGCCGTGCACCCGGTATCCCTTGGCGAGCAGCAGCTCCGTCAGGTAGGAGCCGTCCTGGCCCGTCACACCGATGATCAAGGCAGTTTTCTCAGACATGGGTCCGCTTTCGCACGAGGAGACGCCGGGCACGACGCTTCGTACCCCGTCGGCCCGAGAGTTAGCGATGGGACGGGTGGACCGGCAAGGTGGCCGTTCGGGGGACAGGAGACGATCCGCCGCCGGCCGGCCGGGCGACGCCGTCGTCCCCTACGCCGAAGGTCCATGCCGTTCGGGCGGAAGGCGTAGGTAGGGTGGTGAGGCGGCATTCCTCCTAGCGCCTTTGGAGAGCTTGCCGCCCGCCCGCCGGCTGGCAGGATCGCACGTTGAAGACCAACGATGCGGGGCGGCTCCATGAGGACGATCTTCGTCAACCGGTATTTCCATCCCGACCAGTCGGCGACGAGCCGCATGGTGTCGGCGCTGGCTTTCGGCCTCGTCCGGCAGGGAGGGGCGGTCACGGTCCTCGCCAGCCGCACCCTCCACGACGGCAACGACTCCATACTCGCCGGCCGCGAAACCTGTTCCGGCGTGGAGGTCGTGCGGCTTTCCACCTCGCGTTTCGGCCGGGGCACCCTGCCCGGCCGCGCCGCCGATTACCTGTCCTTCCATCTCGCGGCCTTTGGCTGGCTCTCCCGGAACATCCGGCGCGGCGATGTCGTCGTAGTGTGTACCGATCCGCCGCTGATCTCGCTTGCCTGCGCACTGCCGATCCGGCTGCGCGGCGGGCGGATGATCAACTGGATCATGGACCTGTTTCCCGAGACCGCGGTCGAACTCGGGTTCCTCGGCAAGGCGCCATTTCTCGGGCGGCTTGCCGCGTGGTTGCGCGACCGGTCGATCGCCCGGTCGCGGCTGACCGTCTGCCCGACGGAGCGGATGGCGGAGTATCTGACGGCGCGGGGCGTTCCGGCGGCGTGCGTCCGCGTGCTGCATCACTGGTCCGACGCCGCCGAAATCCGCCCCGTCCCGAAGGACGAAAACCCTCTGCGCGCCGCCTGGGGCTATGTGGGCAAGTTCGTCGTCGGCTATTCCGGCAATTTCGGCCGCGCCCACGAATTCGCCACGCTGATCGAGGCGGCGACCCTCTTGAAGGACCACCCGGATATCCGCTTCCTCATGGTCGGAGGCGGCTACAAGCTTCAGTCCGTCAAAAGCGCGGTGCGGGAGCGCGGCCTTGCCAATGTCGCCTTCAAGCCGCTGCAACCGGCAAGGAACCTTGCTGAAAGCCTCGGTGTGCCGGACCTGCACGTCGTCTCCCTGCTGCCCTGTCTCGAACATTGCATCATTCCGAGCAAGTTCTACGGCATCCTCGCCGCCGGCAAGCCCACGCTTTTCATCGGCGATCCCAAAGGCAGCGTCGCGGCGGTCGTTGCCGCCGAGCAATGCGGCGTGACCATAGAGATCGGCGACGCGGAGACGCTTGCCCGCACGATATCGGATCTCGCCGCCGCCCCCGAACGGGTCGCGGCGATGGGGGTGGCCGCAAGGGCGGTGCTCGAAGCCGACTATGCCTATGACCGCGCGCTCGCCACCTGGAGCACCCTTCTCGCCGAGCTTGCCGAACGCGGCCGCGCGCCCGCAGGGGCCGTCATGCTGGAGCAGCGACCGTCATGACTGGGACTATCGTCGTCAGCCAACTCGGCGCCCGCATGCACTACGCCGTCGCGCGCATCCTCGCAAAGGAAGGAAGGCTCAGCCATTTCTTCACCGATATCTGCGGCACGAAGAGCTGGCCTGCGCTGCTGCGCAAGCTGCCGCCCAACCTGCTGCCGCGTCCGGTGCAGCGGTTGGTCGGGCGGGTTCCGAGCGGCGTGCCGCCGGAACTGATCACGGATTTTCCGCTTTTCGGCGTGCGTTCCGCCATCCGGCGCCTGCGCATCGAGGATGCCGCGGAAGAGACGTCGCACGCCGTCTGGGCCGGCAGCCGGTTCTCGATGCTCGTCGCCGCCCATGGCTTCCACGATGCCGCCGGCCTCTACGCCTATAGCGGCGATGCGCTGGAGCAGATGCGGGCGGCAAAGCGGCAAGGCCTGTGGGTCGCCGTCGAGCAGATGATCGCGCCGCGCACCGTCGTGGAGGCAATTCTCGCCGAGGAGATGCGGCGCTTTCCCGATTGGGCCGGCCCGCCGTTGCCCAACCCGCATGCCGAGACCTTCGCAGACCGCGAGCGCGCCGAATGGGCATTGGCCGACCGCATCGTCTGCCCGTCCGAGTTCGTGCGCGACCATGTCATCGCGGAAGGCGGGCCGGCGGAGCGTTGCGTCGTCGTTCCCTACGGCGTCGATGTGAAGGACCGGTCCAGCGCGACGACTCGCGCACCGGGGCCGCTGCGCGTCCTGACGATCGGCGAGATCGGCCTGCGCAAGGGATCGCCCTATGTGCTGCAAGCCGCCGAACGCCTCGGCACCGCCGTGCGCATGCGCATGGCCGGTCCCGACCGGCTTCCCCCGTCGGTCCATCGTCGGCTGAGCCGCTCGATCGAGCTTCGGGGCATCGTGCCACGCGCGGCCATTGCCGAGGAATACCGCTGGGCGGACGTTTTTTTGCTGCCGTCGCTCTGCGAGGGATCGGCGACCGTCGTTTACGAGGCGCTGGCCTCGGGGCTTCCGGCCATCACCACCTACAGCACGGGAAGCGTCGTGCGCGACGGCGTGGAGGGCCTGATCGTGCCGGAGCGCGATCCGCAGGCGATCGTCGATGCGGTGCGCTACCTTGCGGAGAACGAATATCTGCGGGCGACCATGGCGGCGAATGCCCGGCTGCGGGCGAGGGAATACACCGTCGACAAATATGGCGCCCGCCTGCTCGGCGTTCTCTCGGGGCTGCGTGGATCCCCCCCATGAAGATCGTCCACGTCATCACCTCGATCGATCCGGACAGCGGCGGGCCACAGGCCGTGGTCATGCGGCTCGCCGCCGCGCAGGCGAACCTTGGCCACGATGTCCGCGTGGTGAGCCAGGCCGACGACCGTACACTTGCCCGCGTCGCCCGGCTCGGCGCGGCGATCCCCGGTTTTGCGCAGGTCGTCTGGCACATCCTGCCGCCGCCGGGCGTGGTGGAGGCCATCCTGTGCCTCAAGGCACGCCCGTTCCTGACACAGATTCTCGCCGATACCCAGCATGTGCATCTGCACGGCGTGTGGGAACCGATCCTTGCCTGTGCGGCGGCCATCGCCGCGCGCAACGGCGTGCCTTATTGCGTCTGCCCCGCCGGCATGCTCGACACCTGGAGCCTTGCGCAAAAGCCCTGGAGAAAGCGCCTCGCGCTGGCCATGGGCTGCCGCCGGATGCTCGACGGCGCGGCCTTCCTCCACGCGCTCAACCACGACGAGGTGAAGCTGATGCGCCCGCTTCACCTGAAGGCGCCGGCCGAGATCATCCCCAACGGCATCTTCGTCGAGGAATTCGAACGCCTTCCGTCCACCGCGGATTTTCCCGCGCTGATCGGCCTGCCGGTGGAGCGGCGCTTCGTGCTCTTCCTCTCGCGGCTGCACTACAAGAAGGGGCTCGATCTTCTGGCGAACGCCTTCCAGCTGGTGGCACGGCAATGCCCCGACGTCGATCTCGTCGTCGCGGGGCCGGATGGCGGCGCGGAGGACGATTTCCGCGATCTCGTGCGCCGCTTCGGCCTCGAAAGGCGGGTCTTCATGGTCGGGCCGATCTATGGCGAGACCAAGCTGCAGGCCTTCGTATCCGCCGCCTGCTTCTGCCTGCCCAGCCGGCAGGAAGGATTCAGCATCGCCATCACCGAGGCGCTTGCCTGCGGCACGCCCGTCGTCATCAGCGATGCCTGCCATTTTCCGGAAGTCGCAACCGCCGGCGCGGGCGCGGTCGTGAGCCTCGATCCGATGGACATCGCCAAGGCCATGATCGACGTGCTTCTGCATCCTCTCGCAGCCACGGCCATGGGATATAACGGCCGCCGGCTGGTGTTCGAGAACTACACCTGGCCGCGCATCGCCCATCGGACGCTCGGCCTCTACGAGGCCTATCGGCCGGCAGCCGCGAGCATCGGCCTGACCGCCGCCAACGATAGCTGCTCCTGAACCCGTCAGGTGTCGCTCGATCGACGACTGGCAACGGCACGCGCCGGATTGCCGGCATAGACCGTCCAGGGCTCCAGTGCCTTGACCGCCACGCCGCGCGCGCCGAGCACCGCGCCTTCGCCCACCTCCGTTCCCGGCCCGACGAAGGCTTCCGCCGCGACCCAGGCCTTGCGGCGCAGCACGATCGGCCGCGCCACCAGCGGGAAGGATGCCTGCTGGATATCATGCGTGCCGGTGCACAGATGCGCGCGCTGCGAGACGATGGCCAGAGCTTCGAGCGTCACCGGTGCCACATTGTAGCAGATCACGCCCGGCCCCATCGAGGCGTTGCGCCCCATCACGAGATTGCCCGGCCACCAGATGACCGTGCTGCCATGCACGATGGCGGTCGGATCGAGTTTCGCACCGAACAGGCGCAGCAGGAGGTTGCGCCAGGGATGGAACGGCGACGGCGTCCAGGCCGCAAGGCACCGCCAGGTAACGAGCCAGGCAAGCCGCATCAGCCGGAACCGCAGCGCGAAGGTCGGACCGCCAAGAAGCGGCGTCGCAAGGCCGGTAGCATTGAAAGCGGGATCGTCATAGCGCGATTTCATGAATGGACGAGCCTCCCTGGCGCAAGCGGATCGGCATGGGGGCGCCTGACGGGGACGACCGCCAGCGCCAGCGACGGCACGAGGAACAGCACCATATGCACCCAGGCCATGATCACCCAGTCGGTCTGATGCGAGACGACATGCATCGCCGGCACAACGGACAGCATGTAGACGAGCTGGCCCGCCGCTTGCCCCTCCTTGGCGCTCGCCCAGAGCCTTGCCAGCAGATAGGCGATCAGGAAGAACTTCGCCGCGCCGAAATACCAGAAGGACTGGAACGCATCGGCCATGCCGGTCTCCGTCGTCCCGGTGAGCGCGTTGTAATCGCGCGCCATGGGCGGCGTCTTCAGCATCAGGGAGCGCTTTGCCGCCTCGCCGACGAGTTGGGAGGGCACATAGTTGAACACCAGCCGATTCCAGTGGAACTTGCCGTAGTCGAATTCCAGCGAGGTCGCGGCATGGTCGATGCGCAGGATCGCATTGCGCACCTCCAGCCCGCCCTCCTGCAACGTCGCCCGGAAATTCGCGGAGACGTCGATCTGGCCGATATCCTGCCAGATCGGGCCGGAATTCGCCCGCGTGATCGCCCGGTAGTCGCCCATGCTGTTCATGAGGAACGTGCCGAGCAGCACGCCGGCGAGCGCGATCGTCCGGGGCGCCAGCCATCCCCTATGGAACCAGAAGGCGACGGCGAAGATGGCGACAAGCTCGATGGCTTCCGCCCGCTTGCCGGTGACGACGATGCGGTCGAGATAGAAGACGAGATCGAAGGCGACGATGGAGAATGCGAAGAGCGACGTCCGCCTCGCAAGGCAAAGAACGCCGAGCGCAAGCCCATAGGTCATGAGCCGTGCGACGAAGAGGTATATCACCGGCACACCGCTCATCTGCACGCCGACGACCATGTCACCCGGCAGGCGGCTCAGCTTGAAGTAGAAATAGGCGCCGATGACCGAGAGCACGGCGGAGACGATCAGCAGACGCCGCTCGCCGAAATTGCGGCGCAGGAAGGCGACCGGCTTTTGCGTGGAAGACCAGCCGAGCCAGGCCGCAGCAAGGCACAGGATCGTGAACGCCGCCATCCGCTCGTAGGCGCCGCGCGGCAGGAATCGGTCGTCCATCAATCCGGGAATTTGCGGCAGGAGAAAGCTCACGGCCATGACGCCGACAAGGAAGGGCAGCTGGTAGATCCGCCCCGGCGCCATCATGCCCCACAGAAGCAGCAGCGCGACCGTCAGGCAGAGGAGACAGGTCAACAGCAGGTTCACGGGCGGGCCTCCTTCCCGAAAGCGCGGGATCGCGAAACATCAACCGCCGGAAGGGGAAGCCTCGTGTCTCCCCAGTCCCGACGGCGGTCGCGGGAAGGCAGCGCCGTCCGCGACGAACGATCAGACCGGCAAGCCTTCTTCCCGCCGCCGCAGTTCCTCGGTCTTGATGACGATCATGTATTCGTAGGCCGCGAGCAGCCGGCAGTAGTGGTAGCCTTCCTTCCCGTCGAGAAACCCGCCGCGCAGCACGTACATGTAGAGGAAGCGCGCGGCCGGCCGGAACGGCAGGCGCATGGACAGTTCCTTCAGCGCCCGTCGGCGCACCTCCGGCACGCCGCTCAGGACGTCGCGCCACGGCACGCGCTTGTCGCGCAGGCTGATCACCGTCTCGCGCGCCTCCGACGAGGAGTAGCGGTTGTGCTTCTCGTACCAGGCGTTCATGCCCTTGTTGAAGCTGTAATGGATGAAATGCGCCTCGAGCCGCCCTTCCGGGCCCTCGGTCAGGCAGCGCGAATGGGCATCGCGCTCGTAGCGCACGCGATCGGGCCGCACCAGCCGCGTGATCCAGGTCGGGTAGAGGCTCGAGTGCTTGATCCAGCGGCCCATGAACATGTTCTTGTAGCGAATGCGGAAGGCACTTTCGGGCCGCGTGTGATCGCGGGCGATCGCCAGCATCTCGTCGCGCAGGTCGGGCGGGGTAATCTCGTCGGCATCGGGTGTGTAGACCCAGGCGTATTTGTATTCGATCTCCTTCAGCCCGTAGGTGCGCTGGTGCGATTCCGTGTCGTGCACCCGCTGGTAGACCCGCGCGCCGGCAGCCCTTGCAATCTCCAACGTCGCGTCGGTGGAATAGGAATCGAGCACTACGATATCATCGCACCAGTCCAGCGAGGCAAGGCAGGCGGGAAGGTTCCTCTCCTCGTTCAACGTCATGATCAGTACGGAAATCGACATTGCGGTCCTCCCTACACCTGCAACTTGATGGACGGACGTGCAGCCCGATGGCCCCGCCGGTGCGTGGCGCTTTCGACGGCAAGCACAAAAGCGCTGTGGGCAGCGGCGACGAGCACCAGGCCGACCACCATCACCGGCGTCGGCACGTCGAACAGCAGCCCGAGATAGCCGATGCCGCCGCACAGAAAGGAAATGAGGACGATGACGTAGCAGGTGGCCGCCGGCGAGAGGCCGGAATCGATCAGCAGATGGTGCAGGTGCCGGCGGTCCGCCGACATGGGGCTGCGATGATCGAGCAGGCGGCGCACCATGAGGCTCAACGTATCGATTACCGGAAGGATCACCAGCCACAGCAGGGACGGGAAAGGCAGGCTCTCCGCGCCATCCGACAGGCGTAGGATCAGATAGGCGATGATCGCGCCCAGCGCCGTGCTGCCGGCATCGCCGAGATAGACGGAGGCACGGGCGCGCCAGGGACTGCGCAGGTTGAAGAGGAGGAAGCCGCCGACCGCCGCCAGCAGTGCGGCAACCGGAAAGACGAGCCCGTCCTCGCCCGCATGGAGCACCAGCAGAAGGATCCAGACGAGCGTGGCCGCAGCACTACCTCCGGCAAGGCCGTCGACGCCGTCCACCATGTTCCAGGCGTTGATCAGCCCGACGACGAAGGCGACGGAGACGACGAGGAGGACGGCATGGCCGCCGATGCCCGCGACCGGCAGCATATCGCCGAGCGAAATCGGCCCCAGGCCCTCCGCGGCGATCAGCGCCACGGCGATCAGGACCTGGGCGGCGAAACGGAAGCGTGCGGGCAGGGCAAAGCGATCGTCGATGACCCCGAGCGTGACGACGAGCAGCGTCGCCGACCAGAAGCCCGGCCCGACATCCATCGCGTTCGCGGTGAGCAGGCTCATGCCTGAAAAGGCCAGGAAGATCGCAATCCCGCCGCACAGCGGAACGGCGCCTTCATGGATCTTCCGGTGGTCCGGCAGATCGAGGAGATGAAGCGGCACCGACAGCCAGCGCAACAGGACGACGAAAAAGGCGCTCAGCGCGAGAGACGCCGAACTTTCGAGCAGCAAGAAGATCATCTGACGCCCCTGCAATCGCGCCGATGCCCTTACCGTCAGCGGTCAGGTCGCATGGGCGACGATGCAAGCATAGCGTTTGATTCGCCGCTCCGACCATTTGGGCAAAAGGCCGAAGCGACCGGCGCGAAAGGCGAATTTCATCGGACTGCCCACCCTCGTCTACCCCCTTTCCACCTCCCTCTCCTCCCTTTGGCCGAAGGTGGCAACGTGGCTTTCGGCACACGAAAAGGTTACCGTCGCCTTCCTCGCGCACAGCACCCAATCGCGGCAACCAGAGTTCGGCATGATTTACGACCATTGCGTCATCGGCGGCGGTATCGTGGGCCTGGCAACGGCCATGCGGCTGCTCGAAACCTATCCCGGCAGCAGCCTCCTCCTCCTCGAAAAGGAAGACGCGCTCGGCCGGCACCAGACCGGCCACAACAGCGGCGTCATCCATGCCGGCATCTATTATCCACCCGGCAGCCTGAAGGCGGAGCTATGCCGCGAGGGCGCAGAGGCCACCAAGGCGTTCTGCGCGGAAAATAACATCCGCTTCGAGGTCTGCGGTAAGCTGCTCGTTGCCACGTCCGATCTCGAGATGCAGCGCATGGATGCCCTCTACGAACGCTCGAAGCAGAACACGATCGAGATCCATCGCCTCAGCGAGGGAGACCTGAAGGAACGGGAGCCGAACATCCGCGGCCTCGGCGCGCTCTTCGTCCCGTCCACCGGCATCGTCAGCTATGCCGAAATCTGCCGGGCCATGGGGCGGCGCATCGCGGCGCTCGGCGGCGAGATCCGCCTGTCGACGCGCGTCACCGGCCTTCGCGAAACGGTCGAGGCCGTCGACATCGCGTCGGACGGCGAGAGCTGGCGGGCGAAAAAGCTGGTGGCCTGCGCCGGGCTGCAATCGGACCGGCTGGCGCTCCTCGCCGCCCTTGCGATCGAGCACCGCATCGTCCCCTTCCGCGGCGAATATTACCGCCTGCCGGCGGACAAGAACCAGATCGTGCGCCACCTCATCTACCCGATCCCCGACCCCGACCTGCCCTTCCTCGGCGTCCACCTGACGCGCATGATCGACGGCAGCGTGACGGTCGGCCCGAACGCCGTGATCGGCTTTGCCCGCGAGGGCTATCCCCGCCTCTCCGTCAATCTGTCCGACATGGCCGACTATGCCCGGTTTCCCGGCTTCTGGAAAACCGTCCTCGCCCACCGCAAATCCGCCATGACCGAGCTCAGAAACTCGCTCTGGAAACGCGGCTACCTAGAGGAATGCCGGAAATACTGCCCAAGCCTCACCCTTTCCGACCTGCTGCCGCACCAGGCCGGCATCCGCGCCCAGGCCGTCCATCGCGACGGCACCCTCATCCACGATTTCCTCTTCGCCCAAACCGACCGCATGCTCCATGTCTGCAACGCGCCTTCGCCCGCAGCGACCTCGGCGATCCCGATTGCGGACATGATCGTGACCCGCCTATTCGAAACCAGCGGAGCCGGAAGATCGACATCATTGTCGTTTATAAGATCGACCGCCTCACCCGCTCGCTCATGGACTTTTCCCGCATTGTCGAAATTTTTGATCGGCATGACGTTTCCTTCGTCTCCATCACGCAGCAGTTTAATACGACCACGTCCATGGGCCGCCTGACCCTCAATGTACTTCTGTCCTTCGCTCAGTTCGAACGCGAGGTCACCGCCGAGCGCATTCGCGACAAGGTGGCAGCTTCCAAGAAGAAGGGAATGTGGATGGGTGGGAATGTGCCCCTTGGGTACCGGGCGGTAGAGCGCGAGCTAGTGATAGACGAGCAGGAAGCGCGGTCAGTACGATGGCTCTTTGTCCGTTACCTCGATCTCCGTTCCCTGACCGCCCTATCGCAAGAAGCACATTCCATCGGGCTTCACCGCCGCGAAACCAGGAAGGTGACGGAGACACCCTTTGGCCGCGGCAAGCTACATCATCTGCTCACCAATCCGATCTATGTCGGCAAGATTCGCCACAAGGATGCGGTTTATGATGGCGAACACGAGCCGATTGTTGACGACAGCCTCTTCAACCAGGTGCAAGCCGCTTTAGCGATCCTGGCACCGAACAGACGGTCCGCCACGAACACCCGAGATCGCCATCTGCTTGGTGGACTCCTCTGCGATGACAAGGGCCGAAGCCTGCTGCTTTCCCACGCGCAGAATCACAGCCGTCGTTATCGTTACTACGCGTCGCGCCCTGACGATGCAGAGGCCAAGGGCATTCGGTGGCGGCTATCATCAAGCATGATCGAGCCGATCGTTGAACAGCAGCTTCGCGATCTACTAAACGACAAACTGCAATTGTCACGGTGGTCCGAGGATCTTCATCAGGCAAAGCCTATTGAGGATGTCGCGGCAGCCGCAGTGGCACTCAACAGGCGATACCAGCGTCTTGACGATCACGTAACGAAGCAGGAAATCCTGCGCGGCGTGTTCCATAGGATCATTCTCAAACCAGACACGATCACGTTTGAAATATCGCCCCGCACCTTATTCGCGACACTTGCTGGTGACCGGTCAGTAGCAGTGAAGCACGGCGACGAGAACGACGTCCTCACAATCGTCGTCCCCGTCCAGTTGAAGCGAAAAGGGATCGAAAGTCGGATCGTGCTGCAGGGCGCGACAACGCTCCCAGCGAGGAAAGACCCGATGTTGATCGGCATGATTGCCAGAGCCCATCTCTATCTTGAGGCCCTCACCGATGGCGCCAATGCCAGCCATGCCGACATCGCGGCACGCTTCAACGCACACGGCCCCGACATCAGTCGCATCCTACCCATGGCGTTTCTATCGCCAAAGATCACTGAAGCGATTCTCACCGGGCAGCAGCCGGTCGACCTCAGCATCGCCAAGCTCACCCGCATGCTCGATTTGCCGATTGGGTGGAAAGACCAGCACGCGCTGCTGATGACTAAAAACGGACATAACCCGGCGAAACAAATTGGCTTGTCGACCTAACAGGAAGACGAGCCGACGTCGTTCTGGCTACCTCGGGCGACCAGCGTTGATCAGGCCCCCGTGGTGTGAGTGCCAAGCAAGCGAACTGTTCTCAAGAAACCGCCAGCCAAATCTCTGAAACTTTTGGCTGCGCGAACTGCCCAACTGAGACGGCACAGCGATTTAGCAGGAAGCCGAGCCGTATCAGGATGGGAATTAAGCGCCTCAACAAGGTTCGACCGCAACAACTCACTGAAAAATATAGATAACTTATGTTATTCAGGGAGAGCGCTATTTTGCGTGAGATTTTTGGTAGCGGAGGAGGGATTCGAACCCCCGACACAAGGATTATGATTCCTCTGCTCTAACCTACTGAGCTACTCCGCCGACCGAAGGACGATTGGGCCGTGGTCCATTTTCCGTCCGGTGCGCGGCTTATAAGGGGCGGCTCCTGCGGGTGTCAAGCGACCTTTGCAGGAAAAATCGCTTTGTCCGCAAAGGCCTGAGGAGACCCGGCTTTTCAGGCGGCGGCCGGGGTGGCGAGGATGCGCTTCAATGCGTCTTCGGCGGCCGCCTCCCGTTCCGAACGCTGGATGAAGCCGCCTCCATAGATGCGAGCGTCCTCGCCTTCGCCGGAATAGAGCGCGCAGGCCTGGCCTGGCGCGACGCCAGCTTCGCCTTCGGAAAGCTCGACATAGATGCCGTGCTCGTTGGCAGCGAGGCGCGCGGGACGCGGCGGGCGGGTCGAGCGGACCTTGGCATAGCAGTCGAAGCCGCCGGCAGCCACGGACGCGAGATCGCCATCGCCAAGCCAGTTTATGTCGCGCAGATAGAGCCGGCGCGTTTCCAGCGCCTCCTTGGGACCGACGATGACGCGTCGCGAACGGGCGTCGAGATAGACGACATAGAGCGGCTCGCCGGTCGCGATGCCGATGCCGCGACGCTGGCCGATCGTATAGTGCAGGATGCCGTCATGGCCGCCGAGCACGCGGCCGTCGATATGCACGATCTCGCCGGCCAAGGCCGCATTCGGCTTCAGCTTGTTGACGATGTCGGTGTATTTGCCCTGCGGCACGAAACAGATGTCCTGGCTGTCGGCCTTCTTGGCGACAACGAGGCCCATCTCCTCGGCGAGCGCGCGCGTCTCGGCCTTGGAAAGGTGGCCAAGCGGAAAACGCAGATAGTCGATCTGCTCCTGCGTCGTGGCGAAGAGGAAGTAGCTCTGGTCGCGCTCGGCATCGACCGGGCGATAGAGCGCGCGGCGCGCGGGGGCGTCGGGCTGCGGGTTCGGGCGCGAGCGGATATAGTGGCCGGTGGCGAGCGCGTCGGCGCCAAGCTCCTTGGCGGTGGCCAACAGGTCGGCGAACTTGACGGTCTGGTTGCAGGCCACACAGGGGATCGGTGTTTCGCCGGCAATATAACTTTCGGCGAAGGGATTGATCACCGTTTCGCGGAAACGCTTTTCATAATCGAGCACATAGTGAGGAATGCCGAGCGTTTCGCAGACGCGGCGCGCATCATCGATGTCCTGGCCCGCACAGCAGGAGCCTGCGCGGTGCACGGCGGCACCATGATCGTAGAGCTGGAGGGTAATGCCGAGAACGTCATAGCCCTGGCGCTTCAGGATACCGGCCACGACGGAACTGTCGACGCCGCCCGACATTGCGACGACGACACGGGTATCTTCCGGCTTGCGATCGAAATCGAGACTGTTCACGCGAGGTCCGTTCCGGTGATGTGGCCTCTTTGCCACGACACACCTTGGCTTGAGGCCGAAACCGGCCGTTGTTGCGCTCCGCAACGTCGGAGCGTCCTTCGGGCGACATATAGAAACTTGCCGCACCGAGAGCAAGAGAAGGCCGGAAACCTCGTCTTCCCGGCCGCATGGAACCGTCCTTACGGCCTGCAGAAAGACCGATCACAGTGTAAGGGGAAATCAGATGAGGCGAAGGCGCAGTGCAATCGCGATCGCCTGCATGCGGTTGACCGCCTGCAGCTTGCGGGTCGCGCTCTTGAAATAGCTGCTCACCGTATAGACCGAGATGCCGAGAATGATGGCGATCTCGTCGCTGCTCTTGCCGGCCGCCGCCCAGCGCAGGCATTCGACCTCGCGGCTGGACAGTTTTTCCCGACCGGCCGTGACCGAGACGAAGGTCTTTTCGAGGCATTCGAACAGTTGCAGGGCAGAGAAATGCAGTTCCGTCAGCTCAGCGCGGGCAAGCGGCGCGCGCGTGCCGGAAAACACCATTAGATAGGGATCGCCGGTCGTGGAATGCAGAAGGAAGGCGATGGATGAGGTCAGGCCGTGGCCTTCAGCCAATGCGATTGCGCTTCCGGCCTGGGTGTTTTCCCAATCGGACGGCGCAAGGAGCGTGCTGTCGCCCTGGATGGGCAGCTTGGTCGCGCCGGCCTCGATGGCGAGCCGGCTGATGTGAAACAACGCCATCGCGTCATATTTGCGCACGAGATCTGCCGGCCAGTTGCTGACGAGCAGGCGCTCGGCAAACCGCTGCTGCTCATTGGCCGGAAAGCGCGCTACAAGAAAATGACTGAAGCGGAAGTGATTTGCGCATTGGCGCATCAGGTGCAGCACTTCATATTCGGTCTGCACCGTCTCCAAATTCGCCGTGGACAAGAATTCGGGCGACCAGCCCTGCTGCAGGAGCATGTTGTCTGGATCTCTCATTTTCCGTTTCCAACCGCCGGCGCGATGCGCCCGGCTCGTGTGTATTCTCGATCCGGAAAAATCTTGGAGCATCCCTCAGGCAGGCGACGTCAAAAAACGCCACGGCCGCCGTATTCCCAATGGAAACAGCGCGCGGAAGGAATTCATGTGGATGCTTCCAGGGAGCTCCGGTGGCATCGACCCGATGCCGCCCCCTTAAATTTGGGGGCGTATTAGCAGTATTCGAATAAAATGGAAATGAAATATTTGCATGCCTCCCATGCGGCAGCCGGGAACGAGCCTTTTGCCCAACGTAGCGGAAACCAGTGCTTCCCCAAGCCAACGCCAAGTGTGAAGCCGCTCAAAAGATTAGAAAATTGTTAGTGTGCGCTTAGGCAAATCTTAAATGTGGCGGGCTAGAGTTCCGTCATATGGTCTTGAGTTTATGTAGAGAGTCCAATGACCGAACTGATACGACCCCGCGTTAAATACGTCATCGGCCCCGATGGCAGCCCACTGACGATCGCCGATTTGCCGCCAGCCAATACGCGGCGCTGGGTGATTCGCCGGAAGGCAGAAGTCGTCGCCGCCGTGCGTGGCGGGCTTTTGAGCCTCGAAGAAGCTTGTGAACGCTATACGCTAACGGTCGAAGAATTCCTGTCCTGGCAGTCCTCCATCAACGATCACGGCCTTGCCGGACTGCGCACCACGCGTATCCAGCAGTATCGCCACTAGACCCATTCTGGATCAAGACCGCAGCGGTCGCGTTTAACGCGGCCGCTGTTTTATTGCGCCCTGTGACTTAATTCGGCCTGAGCTTCATCTGCAAAACGCCCGTAATGATCGCCGACGCCGCATAGAACCAGAGACCCGGCTGCGTGAAGGCGGAGGCCATGCCGCTTGTCTTGGCGGCCACGATAACCAGTGCCACCAGCATCACATCCATCATCGACCATTTCCCGAGCACCGGCAGCAGCCGGGCCAGCCAATTCGCCTTTCTGCCGCCCACCTGCGCGGGGACTGTCGCCTCCAGCGCCATGCCGAAAAGCTTGATGACGGGAAAGACGACGGAAAACAGCGCAACGAGCACAGCCAGCCCGCCGCTTCCCTGCCCCCAGAGCGAAACGACGATATCGATCAGCGACGGCGTCTCGGTGAAGAAATAGAGCTTCTCGAAGCGAACGAGCGGCAAAACCAGCCCGAAGGCAAGGCAAAGGCTGGAAAGAACCAGAAGGGCGGGTACGACGAGGATCATGCAAGGCTTCGCGTTTGAGTTCGCTTTGCATAGCATCCGTTTCGTTCCGATGCAGCACGGACTGTTCACATCCTCATGACTTGCCGGATCTGGTCAAACCGGAAAGGATGACGCCGACACATCATCAGCGAGGAGCAGACCATGGATATCCGGCATGAAGACAACGGCTCGAAGGGCCGCTATTCCGTTACCGTCGAAGGCCATGAGGCCGAAGTGACTTATTCCCGCGCCTCGCCGCAACTCGTGATCGTCGACCATACAGGCGTGCCGGATGCGCTGCGCGGCAAAGGCGTCGGCCAGGCGCTGGCGGCCCATGCGGTGGAGGAGGCACGCAAGGGCGGCTGGAAGATCATGCCGCTCTGCCCGTTCTTCAAGGCACAGGCGCTGCGCCACAAGGACTGGGCGGACGTCGTCAATCTCTGATCTTCGCACGGCAGCCGTGTGCGCAAAACCGCTCGGCGCTTTGCCGGAATTGCCGTGAAAAAACGCGAAGAGCCCTCGTGAGCGGTCTTGCGGCCGCTCGCGAGGGTTCTTCAGAACCGAAACGGGATCAGGCGCGAAGCCGGACCGCGTTGTCGCGCTCTTCCAGCGCCGAAGCCTTGGCGAACTCCGCCTCGGCCTCTTCCAGCGCCAGTTCCGCAGCATCCTGCTGCACCTTCAGTTCCCGGATCGAGACCTGCAGGTTGTCAGAGCGCTGCCGCGCCGCCTTGGCGAAGGTGGGGTAAGCGAAGTGATTGGGATCGGTAATCCCGGATTTCTTCTCTTCGATAGCGATCTGACTTTCCAGCTCCTTCGACATCCGTTCGAATTCGGACATCATGAGCTGCAACTGAGACAGCTGCCGTCTTTTGTCTTTCACCTGAAATTCTTTCAGGCGAACTAGGCTCTCACGCGACTTCATACGCAATACTCCCGTGGATAGCGAGACCCCGGCATAAAGGCTGGCGGCCGCCGAACACGATGGCGAACGCTTAACCCGGCATTCCAAATCAGTGCCAAAATGCGGCTTTCACCGTCTATCGGAACCGATCCTTCCACCCGAAGCTCGACAAAACACGCCGAGCGTTAAAAAAAACCTAGCGAGAATTAATGAATCCCTACCGCTGGTAACCTTTCGTTTACGGGCATCGTTAATCATAGGTTCGATGATTTAAGGCTCGGTAAATGCGGTTCGCAAAAAACATGGTGGCCCGCATTGATGAGTCTAAAGAGTCGGTTAGCGTTGTTTCTTAACGAGAAAATTTAAGAAACACATTTCCGATTCACATTAGAAATCAGGAGTCTGCCTAAAATAATTAACAGATCGATACACCTTGCCAAAGTGAATCAGGATTTGTTAACCAATTCGTGGCAGCCTCCAAATCAGGCAACGACTGGATCCGTATCGCGTAGGGGGCCAGGTACCTTGAGCGGCGGAAAAGGGGACAGATATGCGGGTTCTACTCATTGAGGACGACAGCGCGACAGCGCAGAGCATCGAACTGATGCTGAAGTCCGAAAGCTTTAATGTGTATACCACCGACCTCGGCGAGGAAGGTGTCGATCTGGGCAAGTTGTATGATTACGACATCATCCTGCTCGATCTCAATCTGCCCGACATGTCGGGTTATGAAGTTTTGCGCACGCTGCGCCTATCTAAGGTCAAGACGCCGATCCTGATTCTGTCGGGCATGGCCGGTATCGAAGACAAGGTGCGCGGCCTCGGCTTCGGTGCTGACGACTACATGACGAAGCCATTCCACAAGGATGAGCTCGTCGCCCGCATCCACGCCATCGTGCGCCGCTCCAAGGGTCATGCCCAGTCGGTCATCGCAACGGGCGAACTGATCGTCAACCTCGACGCCAAGACCGTCGAAGTTGGCGGCCAGCGCGTGCACCTGACGGGCAAGGAATACCAGATGCTCGAGCTGCTCTCGCTGCGCAAGGGCACGACACTCACCAAGGAAATGTTCCTCAACCACCTCTATGGCGGTATGGACGAACCGGAACTGAAAATCATCGACGTCTTCATCTGCAAGCTGCGCAAGAAGCTTGCAAACGCCGCCGGTGGCGCCAACTACATCGAGACGGTCTGGGGCCGCGGCTATGTGCTGCGCGAGCCCGATGGCGACTACGCAGAAAGCGCGTAATCCGCCCTCCTCCGCCCACGATTCAACCCGCCGCTTGTCGGCGGGTTTTTCTTTGTCCCGATGGACGCGTGCCGGAAAAGCAAAACGCGGCCGGCTCCTTCGAGCGGCCGCGTTCGAAAACGGTATCGGATTGTATGCTTAGGCAGCGATCGAGAGGTTGCTGAAGACCTGAGTCAGGATCTTGCGGTCGAACGGCTTCAGAAGAAAATCGTCCGCGCCGGCGCGCTTGCCCATCATCATCTTCTTCAGGTCCGCCTCGACGACGCAATAATAGATGCGCACCGACTTGCCCTGCAGCAGGTTGCGGACATTGCCGATCAGTTCGAGCGCACCGTCCATCGTGGCATCGACGATCAGGATGTTGGGAAGCTCCGCCTCGCAGCGTACCAGCGCTTCGAGCGAACTCGAGGCTTCCAGCACGAGGAAATTGAACCCGGTAAGAATACGTTTGCCGACCTTGCGGACGACATCGGAACCGTCGGCGATCATCAACCGCTGCATTAGCTGCTCCTAAGGTCTCCCGCTCGTTAAGCGGGAACAGTACAGGAAGCGATACTACCGTCCACTGGCAAACAAAGCGTTAGCGGCCATGGTTAACGCCAGGCCGCTTTTGCATCATTCGGCAGCCGGGATCATCCGGGCGCTGAAGACGATTTCTTCCGGGCTGGTCGCCACATCGAGTTCCATACCGGCCTCGTCGGCCAGAAGCACCGTGTAATAGGGCTGGATAGAGTGGGCATCGACCGATTCTTCCGGCGTTCCGGTGAGAATTTCCGTGAACTTCGGCGGTACGCGCAGCATACGGCCTTTCACCGCCAGCTTGAAAACCGCGTCGAATTCAGGATTTTCCAGAGTTACATCGACCGAACCCCCGCGCGGAATGGCGCCGTAGGCGACGAGGAAGAGGTTGAGCAGCAGCTTCACCCGGTTCTTGGGGATGATGGCGCGCGGGCCGTTCCAAGTGATCTCGGTCTTCTTTTCGGCGGCGGCGAAATCGCGTGCGGCCTTTTCGGCCTCGCCCGTATCGATCGACGCACCGACAGAGCCGGAGGCACCGAAGGCAAGGCGTGCGAATTTGAGACGGACGGAGGCGTTCAGCGCGCTGGTGCGGATGAGGTCCATCGCCTCGGCATCGGCACCGCCCTCGTCAAGCAGTTCGAGACCGTTGTTGATCGCACCGACCGGTGAGATGACATCATGGCAGACGCGGCTGCACAGAAGCGCTGCCAGATCGGGACCTGTCAGCGTGAGGTTCGGATTTTTCGCCATAAATTTCTCCTGGATCCACGCATTCTTTCATCGCGGGCCGCCGTGTGAAGGCGCACGCGGGACCATTCCGCGCGACGCATAGCACGCCATGATTGCGCGAGGCGTGCTCGTTTTGAAGACAGCCATAATGACACCACATTTGGTAAACCGATTGTTAAGACCATAAGATCAAATTGCAGCATGGAACGGGGCCGAGACATCAAGGAAGGCAAACGGGACATGGCTGTTACAAATCTGGTCACGACGAGATTCAGGTTCGCAATCGCGGCTTTCATGGCGTTGCTCCTTGCCGTGCCTGCACAGGCCCAGCAGTCCAGCCAGTATTCGATGCAGGAAATCGTCGATGCCGGCCACGGCTTCTTCGGCGAGACCTCGGGCGGACTGGCCAAGCTCGTCGAGCGCGCGTTCGAATCCTACGGCCTGCCGAACGGCTACATTCTCGGCCAGGAAGGCTCCGGCGCCTTCGTCGCCGGCCTCACCTATGGCGAAGGCACGCTCAACACCAAGAATGCCGGGCAGCACTCCGTGTTCTGGCAGGGCCCGTCGCTCGGCCTCGACTGGGGCGGCCAGGGCAGCCGCACAATGATGCTCGTGTATAACCTGCCCGACGTGAATGCGCTCTACGACCGCTTCGGCGGCGTCTCGGGCTCGGCCTATGTCATCGCCGGCCTCGGCATGCAGGTGAACGTCAACCGCGATATCGTTCTCGTGCCGATCCGCACCGGCGTCGGCGCCCGTCTCGGCATCAATGCGGGCTATCTCAAGCTCACCCGCCAGCCGACCTGGAACCCCTTCTGAAAGCCCGCTTCCGAATGAACCGGGCGGCTCGGCCGTCTGGTTAACCGAGAGTTGATTTCGCGGCAGCGACCCCTCCCGCAAATCCGGGCAAGCGGCTATACTGCCCTGCCCGACATCCCGTTTGGACCCGCCTCTTTGGACTGGGACCCGTTTTGAAGCGAGTTGATCCGTGATCGAGTATGCCCTCCTCTTTGCGCTTGGCTTCCTCGCCGCCACGCTGACCGGACTGCTCATCGCTCCGGCGATCCAGAGACGTATCGTCAAGTTCACCGAAGCCCGCATGAAAGCCACCATGCCGCTCAGCCCACAGGAAGTGCGTGCGCAGAAGGACATGGCCCGCGCCGCCTTTGCCGCCGAAAACGCGCGGCTTTCCCAGAGCGTGCGCCGCGAGCGCGAGAAGCTGACGCTGGAAATGGTACGCAACGAAAAGCTTCTTGCCCAGGCCGCCGCCATCGGGACGGAAAATGCCGAACTGCATGCGCAGATCGCCGACATGAACATCGAGGCCGGCGACATGCGCTCGGCCGTTCGCCGCGAAGAAATGAAGGGTGAGCAGCTGAAGACGGCTCTCGCCAGTGCCGACCGCGAGCTGCGCGCCCGCCTCGCCGAGATCGACAAGCTCAACGTCACTATTACCCATCTCCAGTCCGATATCGACGCGATGAAGATCGACACCGCGACGCAGGAGACGACGATGGAGAACCTGAAGAGCCGCATCGGCAACCTGAAAGACGAACGCGAAAAGGCGCGCGAGGACCTGAAGGCCGCCAGCGAGAAGGCAAAGTCACTGGAACTGCGCCTCGGCCGCGAAGAGGCCCGCGTGCGCCAGCTGGAGGCCCGGCTGACGCGCGAACTTGCCGGCGCCGCCGACAAGGACAATGCGATCGAACGGCGGATCGCGGAAATCACCCGCCTGCGCGACAAGGTGAAGGCGTTGACCGCCGAAAACAAGGAGGCCACCAAAGCGGCCCGCGCCGCCGGTATCACCAGCGCCCTGACACCGGGCCGGGTTACCCCGCGCCGCACCGAAAAAGCCGTGCCGCCCATCGACATCGTCGCGCTGGAAGAGGACGTGCGCAGCCAGGGCACAGCCCTTTCCGAGCGGCTTCTCGCCGCCAAGGTTGGCGACAATGACACGGCCCTGCGCGAAGAGATGGCCGATCTCGCCAGCAAGATGATTGTGCTTACCGCCGCGCGCGAAGGCGCAAACTCGCCGGTGCACGACCTCATCGCGGCACTCGACCCGAGCCTAGACGACGACCGCAGCCTTGCCCGGCGGGTGCGTCAGCAGATTGGACGCGACGAGGCCTGACCGCGGGGAGAGCGTGCTATGAAAATCGTCGTTCTCACCCTCGTGCTCAGCCTCAGCGGCGCAAACGCGCCGTCGCCGAAACAGGAAGCGACCGCCGCCGGCCAGTATTGCGGGCGGCTGTGGAGCAATGGCGCTCTCGTCCAGACCAACACCGAATTCAAGACGGAAAGCGACGGCCGGTTGACCGGCACCTATCAATTTGCCGATGTCGGCACGATGACCGCGGGCACACTTGATGAACCCGCCCCGGTCACCGGTCTCGAGCATACGCTGGACTGGCAGGACAAATACGGCAGCGGCAAGCTTACCCTCACCTTCAAACCCGACTACAGCGGTTTTACCGGCAAATGGCGCGACCAGTCCGGCGCACCGAACGAATTGTGGGATGGCGTGCGCTGCTGAGCGGCGTCAGTCGACACGGCCCATCGCCAGCGCGATCTGATAGAGCGCAATTCCGCTCGCCGTCGCGACATTGAGGCTGTCGAGGCCGGGCTTCTGCGGAATGCGCGCCGTATGGAAACGGGAGAGGATGTTTTGCGGCAGCCCCTCGCCTTCCGTGCCCAGCACCAGCGCGATCCGGCGCGCCGCCGGAATGGCGGCGACTGAAACCGCACCGCGCGGCGACAATCCCCATATCTCGAAGCCGGCAGCCGCCAGCCCCTCGAGCATCGCCCAGGCGCCGAGGCCGCGTGAAAACGGCACGCTCACCACCGCGCCGACGGAAACCCGGATCGCCTTGCGATAGAGCGGATCGCAGGAGGTCTCGTCGAGAAAGACGGCATCCGCGCCGAAGGCCGCGGCATTGCGGAAGATCGAGCCGACATTGTCATGGTTGGACAGGCCGCAGCCGGCAAGCACGAGGCTCGTCTCCGGCAATTTTGCCAGAAGCGCGTTTCCAATTTCCACTGCAGGTTTGCGGCCGAGCGCCAGCACGCCGCGATGCATGTTGAAGCCGGCCACGGCATCGAAAACCGCAGCCGACGCGACATAGACCGGCACGTCGTCGCCGAAGGCCGAGAGCACATCGGCAAGGCCCGCCAGCCGGTTTTCCAGGAGCAGGATCGCCTCGCAACCAAAGCCATTCGCCCTAGCCGGCGCGCTGCCCAGCATGCGCAGCACCACCGTGCCCTCGGCGATGAAGCGGCCGTCGCGCCCCGTCAGGTCCCGCTCGCGGATCGACACGAAGCCCGCGATGCGCGGATCGGCGGGATCGTCGATGCGGACCGGTTCGCCTGCCATTCCGGGTCAGTTGCCCTTGATGTCGATTTCCGCGACGGTGCGGCCGGCGGCGATGTCGAAGACAAAAGCCTTGCGCGCGCCATCGGCCATCACGCCGTAGAACAGGATCTGCCCGCCCGAATTCGACACCGCGGACAGCGCAAAACCGTCCGGCAGCGTTGCGGTTGCCTTGACCGGAGCGTCGCTCGGCACGGCAAGCCCGCCCGAAGCGGCGGAAAGGGCGGCGTCCGGCTTGCTTTCCCGCGTGTTGATCTTGTAGACAATGGCCGCGAGCACCGCCAGGAACATCAGGAACATGATGCCGCCCGAGACAAGCTGCAGACGCATCATCTTGCGGCGCACATTTTCCATGACGGGGTCGAGCGGCTTGTCTTCCTGATCGTCGTTTTCGATATTGGACATGGCGAACGCCCTTCCGGCAATGAGTAGATTGAACGATGACCGACCCCTTTAAAGAAGCCGACGCCACATTGAAAGTCCTGACGGTGCCGGATGATGCCGAAGGGCGGATCGACGCATGGCTTGCCGCAACGCTCGCCGGCGATTTCTCGCGAAGCCGCATCAAGGCGCTGATCGAGGAAGGCGCTGCGGTTGTCAACGGGACGGTCATGAACGAACCGAAGCGCAAGGTGCGCCCCGGCGACGTCGTCGAATTCACCATGCCCGCCCCACGCGATCCCGAGCCGAAGGGCGAGGATATCCCGCTCGACGTGCTCTATGAGGATAACGACGTCATCGTGCTGGTGAAGCCTGCCGGCCTCGTCGTGCATCCCGCCGTCGGCAACTGGACGGGCACGCTGGTCAACGCGCTGATCTACCATTGCGGCGAGAGCCTGTCGGGCATCGGCGGCGTGCGCCGCCCCGGCATCGTGCACCGGCTCGACAAGGAGACGAGCGGCGTCATGGTCGTCGCCAAGAACGACCTCGCCCACCGCCACCTTTCCGACCAGTTCGCCGACCATGGACGTACCGGCCCGCTGGAGCGCGCCTATCAGGCCATCGTCTGGGGCCGCCCCCGCCAGATCAAGGGCACGATCGACGCGCCGCTCGGCCGCGGCCATGACCGCACCAAGCGCGCCGTCAAGAATGAGGATGCCGACGACGCCCGCGAGGCCATCACCCATTACGAGGTGATCGAGCGCTACGGCGAGACGGAGGACGGCACCAGCCTCGCCTCGCTGGTCGAGTGCCATCTCGAAACCGGCCGCACGCACCAGATCCGCGTGCACATGGCCCATATCGGCCATCCGCTCGTCGGCGATCCCGAATATGGCGCCGCCTTCAAGACCAAGGCCAACCGCCTGCCCGAAGGTCCGAAGAGGGTCGTCGACAAGTTCCGCCGGCAGGCGCTGCATGCCTTCCTGTTGCAGTTCGAGCATCCCTCGACCGGCGAGACCATGCGTTTCGAAAGCCCGCCGGCCAAGGATATGGAAAAGCTGATCGAGGCTTTCCGCTCTATCGACGAACCTTCCAAGCCTTGATTTCCGGGTCTCGCTCCCCACTTTAGCAGAGTGTCGCAAAATCCATTTCGTCCTCCCGCCTTCACGCAGCCGTGAAGGCCGCGGTGCCTTGAACCATTGTTTCGCCATACCTATCTTTATGATCGGTGGGACGGCCATGTCCCACGGGGAGCATGGTTGCTGACGGGGATCCGGTTTTCAGGATCAAGCTCCGTACCAAGGCTTGCCGATATGGAAGCCTACTCAGAAAGGGGTGCTGAATGGCCCGCAATACGCTGCCGTCGATCACGGCTGGAGAAGGTGGTCTCAACCGCTATCTCGATGAAATCCGCAAATTTCCAATGCTTGAGCCGCAGCAGGAATACATGCTCGCCAAGCGTTATCAGGAGCATGGCGACCGTACCGCCGCCCACGAACTCGTCACCAGCCATCTGCGCCTCGTGGCGAAGATCGCTATGGGCTATCGCGGCTACGGCCTGCCGATCGGCGAAGTCGTCTCCGAGGGCAATGTCGGCCTGATGCAGGCCGTCAAGAAGTTCGATCCGGAGCGCGGTTTCCGCCTTGCGACCTATGCCATGTGGTGGATCAAGGCCTCGATCCAGGAATATATCCTGCGGTCGTGGTCGCTGGTGAAGATGGGCACGACGGCCAACCAGAAGCGCCTGTTCTTCAATCTGCGCCGCATGAAGAGCAAGATCCAGGCCATCGACGATGGCGACCTCAAGCCCGACCAGGTCAAGGAAATCGCGACCAAACTCAAGGTTTCCGAGGACGAAGTTGTCTCGATGAACCGCCGCCTCTCCGGCGACGCCTCACTGAACGCGCCGATCAAGGCCGGCGAAGGCGAATCCGGCCAGTGGCAGGATTGGCTTGTCGACGACCATGACAGCCAGGAGCAGACGTTGATCGAGCAGGACGAGCTCGACACACGCCGCGCCATGCTGGCCCGTGCCATGGGCGTGCTGAACGACCGCGAACGCCGTATCTTCGAGGCCCGCCGCCTCGCTGAGGATCCCGTCACGCTGGAAGAGCTTTCCTCCGAGTTCGACATCAGCCGCGAGCGCGTGCGCCAGATCGAGGTCCGCGCCTTCGAGAAGGTGCAGGAAGCCGTGCAAAGATTCGCAGCCGAAGAGGCCCGTGCGGTGCGCGTTATTGAAGACGCCTGAGGCTTCGCACAAGGCACTGAAACAAAAAAGGCCCGGCATTGCTGCCGGGCCTTTTCTTTGCGTCTTATTCCTACTGCGTGCCCGCCGTCGACCAAGCCTTCATCACCTTGTCGAAGGCTTCGGCACCGGCTGTTCCCTTGTCGAGGGTGATCAGCGCGCGGCGGCCGTTGCGGTACGTGATCGGAATATCGATCCAGCTGCGGGTGCGCAGTAGCTCAGTGTTCTTGGCGATCGCCTCGGGGAAGTCGTTGAGGGCGATCATGTGGAAATCGTCGGTGATCTTCGCCGGCACCGCTATCAGCGCGTCGCCGCGGTCCTGCTCGGTTCGCTTCATCGCCACGCGCTGCACGCTTTCGATGCCGCCGCCTTCGAAGTTTTCCGGCAGTGAGAAGACCAGCTCGACGATATGGCTCGCCGGCAGGGACTTGTCGGCGTTGCGGCGGAAGGTGATGAGCGCGGTCAGGCCCTTAGAGGGCACGTTGACCTGAGCGCGCACGACGGGTTCCGGCTTGGCATCGCCACCCGGCGATTCCTCGGCGCTCGACCACGCAACCGTGCCTTCGATGGCCGTCGGCGCGGTCTGGCCGAGGCGCTCCTCATAGAGGAACATCTTCTGCGCGACGCCGATTGCCGCCGGCTGCTCGCCGGTGGCAGCAGGCGTCTGCGTGTCGGTTGTCGTCGCTGTACCCGTATCGGTCGTCGTCACAGGCGTCTGCGTCGTGCCATCGGTGCCGGTGGCCGGCGTCGTCGCGCCGCCCGTCGTGCCGGCGGCGGTGCCGGCGCCGGTTTCGGTGGTCGCCTCCGCTGTTTCCGGCGTCTGGGCGGCGACGGACTTGCCCTCTTCGGTCGAGACCCCTTCAGGGGCCGCCGCCGGGCCTTCGTCGACCTCGGTACCGTCAGTCAGCAGACGCTGGGTGAACTTGCCACTGCTCTGGTCGGCCGAGGCGACCTCTGTCGCCGGCTTCGTCGCAGCACCGTCGGTCTGCGTGCCCGCGGCGGTCGTGTCGTTGGTCGTCGTGGTGGCCGGCAGATTGCGGCCACCCTCTGCACTCTCGGTCGTGGCTTCAGGCGTTTCCTTGGTGGCCGGCGACGATGCCGTCAGGGAGGCGATACGCTCGTTGACCCAGTCATTGACCGCATCGCGGTTGAACCAGTAACCGGCACCCGCGCCGCCCGCGATGGCGATAACGCCGATCAGCGCGGCGATGGCGCCGAAATTGATGCGCGACTTGCGCGGCTCGGCCCGGAAAGAGCGCTGCGGCGTGCGGGCTTCAATGGCTGGCGTCTTGGTCGCGGCATCGGCGAGGCCGGCTTGCTCCATCGACGAGGACGCCGTGGCAGCGGCAGCGCCGGCAGTCGGCGTAAAGCCAATGAGATCGTCAAGATCACCCCATTCGCTCTTCTGCGCGGGCTGCGCCTGCTTGGGCTCTTCGGCCTGTGCCGTCTTCTCTTCGGGCCATTCCCAGGCCATCGGATCGGTGGCGGCGGCAACCGCAGGTTCCTGCTTGTTGGCCGGCGTCGTAACCGGGGCGACATCGCTCCAGTCCCACTGCGCTTCGGCAGCGGGCATCCGGGCGTCCGCCACGGGTGCCGCATCCGGCAGCAGCTCGTCGTGTACCGGGTAGGCCTCGGCAACCGGCTCTACGACAGCGGCAGCGTCGACAGGCTGCGCCTCGTCCTGCCGCTCCTGCTCCTGCCAGGAGGGAACGTACTCGTCTGCGGGCACGGCCTCGACCTGCCAGGACGGCTCCACATGCTCCTCGACGACGGCCGGCCGCTCTTCGGGCTCATCGACAACAGGCGCTTCCGCCACGGTCTCCGCCACCGGTTCCGGTTCCGGCGCAGGCTCGGAAACCTGGTCCTGGACGGCAACGGTTTCGGCCACCGTCTCTTCAACCGGACGGTCCTCCACCCTGTTTTCTTCTCCGGGCTGCTCCGGCTGGGCGTTATCAGCCGACTGCGCTACCGGCTCTTCCGCGGCAGATACCGCTTCGACGGGCTGCTGTTCCGGCTCGTCAACGGCCGCGGGCTCTTCCGCCGCCGCTTCCACGGGCTCCGGCTCTGCGACCTCAACAACGGGGGCCTGAGCGGTTGTGGATGCAAGATCATCGGCAGGCAGCGCCTCCGCGTGCTCGCCTTCGACATCGCTGATCGCCATCTCGAGTTTGTCGAGCTGACGCTTCACGAGGTCATCGGAAGGGCGCGGGTTCATGGATTCGAGCTGCCGGCGGACAGCGCCGCGGGCCTTCTCGTAAACCTTCTGCCGCATCTCGGCATTGTTGTCCGAGAGGCCGTCAACGGCCCTTCGAATGACTGCTACAAAATCCGCCATCAGAACTTTCCGTGGTGTCCGCGCGCTATCCCATTGGAATACGACGCGGAACTGGTGTTAGGCTTGAGATTAATCCTCAAACGGGTCCGTCACAAGTATGGTGTCGTCCCGCTCCGGGCTGGTCGAAAGCAGGGCGACCGGCGCACCGATCAGCTCTTCGACCTGACGGACATATTTGATCGCCTGGGCCGGCAGGTCCGCCCAGCTGCGGGCACCGACCGTCGATTCCTTCCAGCCTTCGAGCGTAATGTAAACCGGCTCGACGCGAGCCTGCTGGGTCTGACTGGCCGGCAGGTAATCGATCTCCTTGCCGTCGAGCTTGTAGCCGACGCAGATCTTCAGCTCGTCAAGACCATCGAGAACGTCGAGCTTGGTGAGCGCGATGCCGGTGATACCGTTGGTCTTGACCGTCTGGCGCACCAGAACCGCATCGAACCAGCCGCAGCGGCGCGGACGACCGGTGTTGACACCGACCTCACGGCCGACGGTCGCCAGGTGCTTGCCGATCTCGTCGTTCAGCTCGCAGGGGAACGGGCCTTCGCCGACGCGCGTCGTGTAGGCCTTGGTGATGCCGAGCACGTAGTTGATCGCCGTCGGGCCAAGGCCCGAACCGGCAGCGGCCTGGCCGGCGACCGTATTGGACGAGGTCACGAAGGGATAGGTGCCGTGGTCGTTGTCGAGCAGCGCACCCTGCGCGCCTTCGAACAGGATGCGCGCACCGGAACGGCGCTGCTTGTCGAGGAGATCCCAGACGCGATCGATATAGGGCAGGATGTGGCCGGCGACCGAAGTCAATTCCTCTTCGATGGACTCGACGGAGATTTCGGCAAGGCCCATGCCGCGGCGCAACGCATTGTGGTGCGTCAGCAGGCGCTCGATCTTCGGGCGCAGCGTCTCGGGCTCGGCAAGGTCGATCACGCGAATGGCGCGGCGGCCGACCTTGTCCTCATAGGCGGGGCCGATGCCGCGGCGGGTGGTGCCGATCTTGGTGCCGGTCGCGGAGGCGGCGTCTTCACGCAGCGCATCGAGGTCGCGGTGCAGGGAGAGAATGAGCGGCGCGTTGTCTGCGATGCGCAGCACTTCGGGCGTGACAGCGACGCCCTGGGCGCGCAGCTTCTCGACTTCCGTGACGAAGTGGTGCGGATCGACGACCACGCCGTTGCCGATGACGCTGAGCTTGCCGCGCACGAGACCGGACGGCAGCAGAGCGAGCTTGTAGCTCACACCGTTGATGACAAGTGTATGGCCGGCATTGTGGCCGCCCTGGTAGCGAACGATTACCTCGGCTCGTTCCGAAAGCCAGTCGACAATCTTGCCCTTGCCTTCGTCACCCCATTGAGAACCGACAACTACGACACTCGCCATTTCACCTATCCCGTTTTCGCGCGAAAACGCGCAACCGTTTACGCACACGCAAGCGTGCGCCTGACACAAACCCGCGCATCTATACTGTGTTGTCTTTGGGAATGCGACCCTGTTATGACGGCCCACCTCCGCTTTTTGAATGACATTGTCTGCTTTTTCACCTTATCTGGGCCACCCGCCGGCGCACACTGCCCCTCCTCTTTCAGCATCCGGATCCTGCCGCCTTGAACACGAGAGCCTATTTCTACCTGTGCGTGACCTCGCTTTTCTGGGGCGCTAACTCGGTCGCGGGCAAAATGGCGGTCGGCCATGTCAGCCCCATGGTGCTGACGACCTTCCGCTGGATCGTGGCCCTCACTATCATCCTGACGCTCATGACGCCCCAGGTGAAGCGTGACTGGCCGGTCATCCGCAAACATTGGCTCCAGCTTCTGCTCTACGGCGTCTTCGGCTTTACCGCGTTCAACGCGCTGCTCTACACCGCGCTCGGTTATACCAGCGCCATCAATGCCGTTATCGAGCAGGCCGGCATTCCCATGCTGATCTTCGTCTTCAACTTCGTGCTTTTCCGCATTCAGGCCTCGATTGCCCAGGTGATCGGCTTCACCGTCACACTCATCGGCGTGCTGGTAACAGCCGCTCATGGCGAATTCTCGGCACTGGCGGAACTGGAGTTCAATTTCGGCGATGCACTGATGCTGCTCGCCTGCATCGTCTATGCCGCCTATACGGTCTCGCTGCGCTGGAAGCCGGCGCTGCACTGGCAAAGCTTCATCGCCGCGCCCGCCTTCGGTGCGCTTCTCAGCGCCATTCCGTTGTTCTTCTGGGAACTGTCGCGTGACGCCGCCATCTTCCCGGATACGACCGGCTGGATGATCGTGCTTTATGCCGGCATATTCCCGTCGCTGCTCTCGCAGGTCCTGTATGTGCGTGGTGTCGAGATGATCGGCGCCAACCGCGCCGGGCTGTTCATCAATGCCATCCCGGTCTTCGGTACCTTGCTATCCGTACTGTTGATCGGCGAGACCATCCACGCCTTCCACTTCCTTGCTCTCCTCCTTGTACTGGGCGGCATTGCGATTGCCGAATGGGGCCGCCCGAAGGAGAAAAAGGTCTGACGCCACAAGAATTCGTCGGTAAATCCTTGTATTCAAAGTGTCTTCCTCCCTAAAACTGACGCCGCTCTTTAAACCTTGTTTAGATTTTTAATGGTGCAGTTCGCGCACTATAATTCTCTTCAGGTTCAAGTCGTGAAAAACATCCGCATCGCCACCCGCATCTATCTTCTCACCGCCATGGCGCTCGTCTTCATGGCTGCCGCCATGATCTACAAGACCCAGGCCGCCAACGAGGAGGTGAATGACGAACGCCGCCAAATGCTGCGCAACGTGACGGAATCCGCCATCTCCGTTATCGCCTCCTACGAGAAGCTCGCCAGCGAAGGCGCGCTGACCGTCGAGGACGCCAAGGCACGTGCGATCGCCGATGTGATGGCCATGCGCTTCGGCGAAGGCGGCTACTTCTTCATCAACGGCTTCGACGGCATGATGATCGCTCATCCCCTGAACGCCAAGCTCATCGGCACGGATGTACGCGGCCTGAAGGATGCTAACGGCAAGGCCTTCAACGTCGAGCTCATCAATCTAGCCCAAAACCCCGGCAGCGGCTTCGTCGATTATGTCTGGGACAAGCCCGGCCAGAGCGAACCGGTCGAAAAATTCTCCTATATCCAGGGCTTCAAGCCTTGGGGCTGGGGTGTCGGCACCGGAGTCTATGCCGATGACCTTGCGGCACAATATTATACGTCGATGACCACCACCGTCATCATCACTCTGCTCGCCGGCATCGCGACGCTCGCCGCCGCCCTCCTTATCGGCCGCTCCATCAGCCGCCCGCTCAACCGTCTTAAGGACGTGATGCTCGAGGTCTCGCGCAACGAGACACAGTCCACCGTGCCGGATACCGAACGCAAAGACGAGATCGGCAATATGGCGGACGCCCTCGTGCTGTTGCGCAACTCGGTCATCGAACGCAATGCGCTGGAAATCCGCCAGCGTGAGCAACAGGGGATTCTCGACGACGAGCGCAGTGCCAACGAGGAGCGCCAGGCCTCCGTCGCGCGCGGGCAATCGCGTGTCGTCGACACGATCGGCTCCGCACTGGAGCGCCTCGCCCAGGGCGACCTCACCGTCTCCGTTCCGGCCCTTGGCGCCGAATACGAAAAGCTTCGCCGGGACTTTAACGACGCCGTCGCGTCACTCAAATCCACCATCGGGGCGATTGCCGAGTCCACCGCCGTCGTCAACGGGAGTGCCGGCGAGATCAGCCGCGCGGCCAACGACCTCTCGCAGCGCACCGAACAGCAGGCCGCCTCGCTGGAAGAAACCGCCGCCGCGCTCGACGAGATCACAGCGGCCGTGCAGAACTCCACCACCCGCGCCGAGGAAGCCAAGCGCATGGTCTCCGATGCCCGTGCGGGTGCTGCAAAGTCGAGCGAGGTCGTGCGCAATGCCATTGACGCGATGGGCCGCATCGAAAGCTCGTCGTCGAAGATCGGCGAGATCATCGGCGTCATTGACGACATCGCCTTCCAGACGAACCTGCTGGCGCTGAATGCCGGTGTCGAGGCGGCGCGCGCCGGTGAAGCCGGCAAGGGCTTTGCCGTCGTCGCGCAGGAAGTGCGCGAGCTTGCGCAACGCTCGGCCAATGCCGCCAAGGAGATCAAGGCGCTGATCAACGCCTCATCGACGGAGGTCTCGGCCGGCGTCTCGCTGGTCGAGGAAACCGGCTCGTCGCTCAGCGATATCGAGCGCCGCGTCAATGAGATCAACGACCGCATCGTTTCGATTGCCACCGCCGCACAGGAACAGGCCGTCGGCCTCCGCGAAATCAACACGGCTGTCAACCAGATGGACCAGATGACCCAGCAGAACGCCGCCATGGTGGAAGAGACCTCCGCCGCAAGCCAGACGCTGGCGCAGGAAAGCGGGCAACTCGCCAGCCGCATTGCCCACTTCCAGCTCGCCGGCCACGGCAGCGGCCAGATGCGCCGCGCGGCCTGACCGTAAAAGGCTCACCTCAAACCGAAAGGCCCGCCGGAGCAATCCGGCGGGCCTTTCTTCTATCGTCTTGGGAGGACGAAGATCAGTCGACGTTGAAAACCAGCGGCTTGATCTGGCGGATGGCCTGATTTGCGCGCAGCTTGTTCAGCACATCTTCCGAGACCGCGGCATCGACATAGAGCAGTGCGATAGCGTCGCCGCCCTGTTTGTCGCGGCCGAGCTGGAAGTTTGCGATGTTCACACCGGCTTCGCCGAGCGTCGTGCCGATGAAGCCGATCATGCCGGGGACGTCGGTGTTGGTGATGTAGACCATGTGGTTGCCCACGTCGGCATCGAGGTTGATGCCCTTGATCTGGATGAAGCGCGGCTTGCCGTCGGAGAAGACCGTACCGGCGATGGATCTGGTCTGGTTATCCGTCTTGACCGTGAGGCGGATGTAGCCGTCGAAGACGCCCGACTTGTCGCGCTTCACTTCCGAAAGGATGACGCCCTTTTCCTTGATCATGACCGGTGCCGAGACCATGTTGACGTCGGCGACCTGCGGACGAATGAGGCCGGCAAGCACGGCGCTGGTCAGCGCCTTGGTGTTCATCGAAGCGGTCGCGCCGTCATAAAGAATCTCGATTTCCTTAATCGCGCTTTCGGTGACCTGGCCGACGAAGGCGCCGAGCACGTCCGCAAGGCGGATGAACGGCTTCAGGATCGGCGCTTCCTCGGCGGTGATCGACGGCATGTTGATGGCGTTCGAGACCGCACCCTTGACGAGGTAATCCGACATCTGCTCGGCGACCTGCAGGGCAACGTTCTCCTGGGCTTCCGTGGTCGAGGCACCGAGATGCGGCGTGCAGACGACGTTTTCCAAGCCGAAGAGCGGGCTTTCCGTCGCGGGCTCGACTTCGAACACGTCGAAGCCGGCACCGGCGACATGGCCGGACTTGATGGCTTCGGCAAGTGCTGCCTCATCGACCAGACCGCCACGGGCGCAGTTGATGATGCGAACGCCCTTCTTGGTCTTGGCGAGCGCTTCCTTGTTCAGGATGCCGCGGGTCTTGTCGGTCATCGGCACATGCAGCGTGATGAAATCGGCGCGGGCGAGCAGGTCGTCCAGTTCCACCTTCTCCACACCCATTTCCTGGGCGCGTTCGGCCGAGAGGAAGGGATCATAGGCGATGACATGCATGCCAAGGCCGATGGCCTTCTTGCAGACGATGCCGCCGATATTGCCGGCGCCGATGACACCGAGCAGCTTGCCGGTGATCTCGACACCCATGAACTTCGACTTTTCCCACTTGCCGGCCTGGGTCGACTGGTCGGCGGCCGGCAGCTGGCGGGCAACGGCGAACATCAGCGCGATGGCGTGTTCGGCGGTCGTGATCGAGTTGCCGAAGGGCGTGTTCATCACGATGATGCCGCGGCGCGATGCAGCCGGGATATCGACATTGTCGACGCCGATGCCGGCGCGGCCAATGACCTTGAGGTTGGTCGCGGCTGCGATCAGCTTTTCCGTCGCCTTGGTGGCCGAGCGGATGGCGAGACCGTCATAGTTGCCGATGATCTCGGCAAGCTTTTCCTTGTCCTTGCCGAGCTTCGGCTGGAAATCGACTTCGACGCCGCGATCGCGGAAAATCTGGACGGCGGTTTCCGACAGTTCGTCAGATACGAGTACGCGAGGTGCCATGAGAGGCCTCCTTCAATGAAACAGGGGAAATGAGATCAAAGGTGGCTTCGCCCAGGGGACGAAGCCGGTCGCGAAAAATCAGGCCGCAGCCTTGGAAAGCGTCGCCTTCTGGGTCTCGAAAGCCCAGGTCAGCCAAGGCATCAACGCCTCGAGATCGGCGGTGTCGATGGTGGCACCAGCCCAGATGCGAAGGCCCGAGGGGGCATCGCGATAGGCGCCGATGTCATAGGCGACACCCTGCTTGTCGAGAAGGGACACGAGGCCCTTGGCGAAAGCCGCCTGGGCGTCGGCATCGAGCGCCAGCACGTCCTTGTCGGCAATCGTCAGGCACACCGAGGTGTTGGAGCGCGTCGCCGGGTCCTTGGCAAGGTTGGCGATCCAGTCGTTCTGTTCGACGAAATCGAAGATGACCTTGGCATTGGCATCCGCGCGGGCCATCAGCCCATTGAGACCGCCGACCTTCTTGGCCCAGAGCAGCGCATCGATGTAATCTTCGACGCAGAGCATGGAGGGCGTATTGATCGTCTCGCCCTGGAATATGCCCTCGATGATCTTGCCGCCCTTGGTCATGCGGAAAATCTTCGGCATCGGCCAGGCCGGCGTATAGCTTTCCAAACGCTCGACGGCACGCGGCGACAGGATGATGACGCCATGTGCACCCTCACCGCCCAAAACCTTCTGCCAGGAGAAGGTGACGACATCGAGCTTGGCGAAATCGAGGTTCTGCGCGAAGGCGGCCGAGGTCGCATCGCAGATCGTCAGGCCCTTGCGATCGGCCGGGATGAAGTCGGCATTGGCGACGCGGACGCCCGAGGTCGTGCCGTTCCAGGTGAAGACCACGTCACGATCGAAATCGATCGTGGAAAGGTCGGGGAGAAGGCCGTAATCGGCCGTAATCTTTCTAACGTCGGGAAGCTTCAGCTCCTTGACGACGTCGGAAACCCAGCCCGAACCGAAGCTTTCCCAGGCGACCATGTCGACGCCGCGCGGGCCGAGCAGCGACCACAGTGCCATTTCGACGGCGCCGGTATCCGAAGCAGGCACGATGCCGATGCGGTAATCCGCCGGGACTTCGAGAACTTCACGGGTGAGATCGATGGCCTGCTTGAGCTTGGTCTTGCCGATCTTGGCGCGGTGCGAACGACCGAGCGGGGCATCGGAAAGCGCTTCGAGCGACCAGTTGGGGCGCTTCGAGCACGGGCCAGAAGAGAAATGAGTATTGTTCGGACGCACGTCCGGCGCGGTGACGGTCTTCGTCATGATCGCTATCCTTCCAGATAGATAGCTCCTCGTTGGGGAGGAGTGTCCCGCCGCCGTGAATATGGGAGAGGCGCTTTTCCGTCAAGAGGAATATGTCGCGAACGAAAAATAATCCGCCGCAATGGAAACGGCGCGCCGGTTGCCCGACGCGCCGCTGAATGGATCGAATGGAGAGGCATTACCAAGTGGTGATGCGGATACCGGCGCGGATTTCATGCTTCTGGAAACCGTCGTCTCGCCCCTTCGTACCGCTGGCGCCGATGTCCTGTTCCGCCGGGCGATATTTGAACATTTTGCCGCCGGCCGTGTCCGAATATCGATAGCCGACGTCGAGCTTGATCCGGTTTGTGAGATCCACCGAGGCACCAGCCATCAGCGCATAGGTGAAACGCCAGCTGTCCTCGCCCTCCGCCTTGTCGTTGACATAGTCCGTGCCAGAGCAGGTACCGGTGCCGTTTTTGCAATAGGGATTGAAGCTGGTGTCGTCCCAGCGGACGTAGGTTACACCAGCGCCCGCGCCGAGATAGGGCGTGAAACCGGCATAGGTGCCGAGATCGATATATCCGTTGGCCATGATGTTGGTCGCACTGTAGTCGGCCTCATGGCTGTAGCTGCAGCTCGTGCCCACCGGTTCGCTCGCGCTGCAACGCCGGGCGACATTCGAGCCGCCGTTGAGCGTGCCGTTGAAGAAATCGGTCGTCAGGTCGGTGCGCAGGAAATTGTTGAACTGGTAGCCTACACCCGCACCGTAGGAAAATGGCTTGGAGAAGCGCGCGCTGTCGAAACTTTCCTGCGAGGTTACACCACCCGAGGCGAACGTTTTGTAGTCCGGCTTGCCGCCCTTCATCCAGCCGGAATAGCCGAGGTCGCCACGTAGATACCAGCCCTCGGAGATGGCGCTACCGGACACGTCGATCTCAGGTGCATTGATGATGTCGAGATCGCTCGCAAGCGCGCCCGTTGCAAGAAGGCCGGCGAAAACGGCGATACCAAGCGGTGCGATACGTCGAAACATGGCTTCGATCCCCTTGAGCCCGGGCATGCCGGCGGTTGCGGTCGGCTTGGGCGCAAACGAAGATGTTGCTGCCTTATACCGTTGATTAACCATAGCTGTTAAGGAATGAAAAAACGGTTAAGTGCCTAAATCCGGCGAACCGGAACCAGACGCCGAAACGCAAAAGGCCGCCCCGAAGGGCGGCCCTGGCTGTTTGTCCCGCGAAAGGGTTACTTGTAGACCGGCTGCTCGATCGGGATTTCCGCCGGCGGAATATAGGCCTGCTGGTCGCAACCGTTGAAGGAGTAGCGCAGACCGGCGCGGGCTTCGTGGCTGTAGAAGCCCTTGTCGTAGCCCGGACCGCCGCCCTCGTTGTAACCGAACATACCACCCTTGGTGACATGGCGGAAACGGTAGCCCACATCGGCCTTCAGATTGCAGGTCACGTCGATCGCCGTACCGGCCATGAGGGCGTAGGTAAAGCGCCAGTTCTTCTTGCCGCGGTGAACGAAGGTCGGGTCGCAGTTGGTCGGGTCGCCGTCTTCGCACGAAGTGTTCTTCAGGTTGTCCCAGCGAACATAGGTGCCACCGATACCGGCGCCGACGTAAGGCGTGAAGACGCCGTAGTGGCCGATATCGACATAGGCGTTGGCGAGCAGGCTCAGCGCTGTCAGGGACGCGACGTCGGTGGACGTGCAGCTGACCGCCACGCCGCAGCCGCCGGAGGTTGAGCCACGGAAACCTGACTTGAACATATAATCGAGCGTCACGTCCGTACGGAGGTGGTCGTTAATCTGGTAACCGACGCCGCCACCGAGCGTGAAGCCGCTCTTGAGGCGTGTGGAGTCGAATTCACGGACGCTGCCGTTCGAGCCCTGGAAATATTTCGCACCGCGGCTCTTGTTATAAGCCCAGCCCATATCGCCGCGCAGATACCAGCCGCCCGTCTCGATGACGGCTTCCTGAACCGGTGCCTCAATGACATCCGGCTGATAGATGTCGGCCGCATAGGCCGACGAGCCCGTCAGCAGGACGGCGACGACGCCACTCAAAACTTTCCTCATGGCCTTGCTCCAATAGGCTTTCAACTTGGCGCGGCCGGTGCGCCGGTCCCCAAGTCCCTCGATCAGGACTGGATAATGGAGAGGAAAGGTTAAGGGCCGATTAACTACAAAGATTTACCGTATTCATTAACAAGCGTTCACGAATTTGGTAAAATTTGAATAAAAACCGCGATAGAGGCGCTGGATTTCAAACGCTAACTTGCAAAACAAAGAAAAGGCCGGCGGAATGCACCGGCCTTCTTAAAAAACTCACAATACCGAATCAGGCGGCGCTGCGCACGGAACCGATGACATTCACCAGTTCGTCAACGATACGCTCCACCTGGCTGCGATCGTCGCCCTCCGCCATCACGCGGATCAAGGGTTCCGTACCGGACGGACGGATCAGCAGACGGCCATTCTTTGCCAGCTCGCTTTCCGCATCGGCGATTGCCTGACGCACGGTCGCGTCCTCCAGCGGCTTTCCAGCCTTGATGCGCACATTCTTCAGCACTTGCGGCACCGGCTCGAAGCGGTTGCACACCTCGCTCACCGTCTTGCCGCTGCGCTTGACGCAGGCGAGGACCTGAAGGGCGGCGACAAGGCCGTCCCCTGTCGTACCAAAATCGGAAAGAACAATATGGCCGGACTGCTCGCCGCCGACATTGTAATCGTGGTTGCGCATGTGTTCGACGACATAGCGGTCGCCGACCTTGGTGCGCTCGAGGCCGAGGCCCTTGTCGGTCAGGAAGCGTTCCAGGCCGAGATTGGACATGACGGTGGCAACGAGGCCGTTGCCGCGGAGCATGCCGTCGGCGGCCCAGCTTTCGGCAATCACCGCCATTAGCTGGTCACCGTCGATAATCTTGCCGGTCTCGTCGATGATCTGCACGCGGTCTGCATCGCCGTCCAGCGCGATGCCGATATCAGCGCGCACTTCATGTACCTTGCGCTGCAAGGTTTCCGGGTGGGTGGAGCCGCATTCGAGGTTGATGTTCAGACCGTCGGGCTCGTTGCCGATCGTGACGACGTCAGCGCCGAGTTCCCAGAGCGCGGCCGGCGCCACGCGGTACGCGGCACCGTTTGCGCAATCGATCGCGATCCGCAGGCCCTGCAGCGTGACATCACGCGGCAACGTACGCTTGGCATGTTCGATATACCGGTCGTGCACGCCGTCGATACGCTTGGCCCGGCCGATCTCCGCCGACTTGGCGAGCTGCGCCATCATGTCCTTCTCAAGCAGCTCCTCGATCTCCATCTCGATCTCGTCGGAGAGCTTGTAGCCATCGGGGCCGAAAAGCTTGATGCCGTTATCGTAGAACGGGTTGTGCGAGGCCGAGATCATCACGCCGATATCTGCACGCAGCGAGCGCGTCAGCATGGCAACGGCCGGCGTCGGGATCGGGCCGAGAACGAAGGCATCGATGCCGGCGGCCGTGAAGCCGGCGACCATCGCGTTTTCCAGCATGTAGCCGGAAAGGCGCGTGTCCTTGCCGATGACAACACGATGGCGATGTGCACCCCGGCGGAAGATCGTGCCGACGGCGATGCCGACCCGCATGGCGAGATCAGGCGTCATCGGGAAGGTGTTGGACTGCCCGCGGATGCCATCCGTGCCGAAATAACGACGTTTCATATGTGCTCCTGAAAATCGCCAGGCTGGCGGCATTCTTTGCTGCGCCGGCTCGAGGCTGTCTATGCACCCAGCCTAGCCGGGCCATACATCAAGCTGCTAATAGACGGAATACTTTAAAACCGTAACCCTGCCTTAACCTTAATGGAACGGCAGATGTGCGGTTTCTTTGCCATATAAGCCGGCAAATAGCATCCACCTCGCAGATCAGAAATGATTACAGTCCGTTACCGAAAGAAAACGGCCGGAAATGTCTTCCCGGCCGTTCCTCTGATCTTTGCAGATGATTTATTGCGGCTGCGGTTCCAGCCCGCCTTCCGCCTCGCCGCCCTTCTTGTGGCCAGTCTTCGGAACGGCGGAGCCACGGCTGGGCGGCGTATCGTCACCCAAGTCCCGCGCCGGCTTCTCGCCGCGGATCAGCGCCTTGATCTCATCGCCCGTCAGCGTTTCGTATTCGAGCAGGCCCTCGGCAAGCGCCACGAATTCGTGGTTCTGCTCGGTGATGATGCGCTTGGCCTCGGAATAAGCCTCGTCGATCAGGCGGCGGATCTCGTTATCAATCTTCTGGGCCGTGGCTTCCGAGACATTTTTCTGCTGCGCAACCGAATGACCGAGGAAGACCTCCTGCTGGTTTTCACCATAGGCGACCTGACCGAGCTGGTCGGAAAAGCCCCATTGCGTGACCATGGCACGGGCAAGCTTCGTCGCCTGCTCGATATCCGAGGAGGCACCGGAGGTGATATTGTCCTTGCCGAAGGTAATCTCTTCGGCAACACGACCACCCATCATGATGGCGAGGCGCGAGACCATCCACTTGTAGCTCATCGAGTAACGGTCGCCCTCAGGCAACTGCATCACCATGCCGAGCGCACGGCCACGCGGAATGATCGTCGCCTTGTGCAAGGGATCGGCGAGCGGCACCTTGAGCGCCACGATGGCGTGGCCGGCCTCGTGATAAGCGGTGAGCTTTTTTTCCGCCTCGGTCATGGCCGAGGAGCGGCGCTCCGCACCCATCATGATCTTATCCTTGGCGTCTTCGAATTCCTGCATGGTGACGAGACGCTTGTTGCGACGCGCCGCCATCAGGGCAGCCTCGTTGACGAGGTTCATGAGGTCGGCACCGGAAAAGCCAGGCGTACCGCGAGCGAGAATCTTGAGGTCGACATTCGGCGCCAGCGGCACGTTGCGCACGTGAACCTTGAGAATGCGCTCGCGGCCGACGATATCGGGGTTCGGCACGACGACCTGGCGGTCGAAGCGGCCGGGACGCAGCAGCGCCGGGTCGAGCACGTCCGGACGGTTGGTCGCGGCGATCAGGATGATGCCCTCATTGGCCTCGAAACCGTCCATCTCGACGAGGAGCTGGTTCAGTGTCTGCTCGCGCTCGTCATTGCCGCCGCCGAGACCGGCACCGCGATGACGACCGACGGCATCGATTTCGTCGATGAAGATGATGCAGGGCGCGTTCTTCTTGGCCTGCTCGAACATGTCGCGCACGCGGCTTGCGCCGACGCCGACGAACATTTCCACGAAGTCCGAACCGGAAATGGTGAAGAACGGCACATTGGCTTCGCCCGCGACGGAGCGTGCGAGCAGCGTCTTACCGGTACCGGGCGGGCCGACGAGCAGCACGCCGCGCGGAATACGGCCGCCAAGCCGCTGGAATTTTTGCGGATCGCGCAGGAACTCGACGATCTCCTCCAGGTCCTGCTTGGCCTCATCCACGCCGGCGACGTCGGCGAACGTGACGCGGCCATGCGCTTCGGTCAGAAGCTTGGCCTTGGACTTGCCGAAGCCCATCGCGCCGCGCGAGCCGCCCTGCATCTGGCGCATGAAGAAGAGCCAGACACCGAGGATCAGCAGCATGGGCAGCAGCGTGCCGATATAGGAGAGGAAGCCAGAGGAGCCGTCCGTTTCCGGGCGCGCACTGACAACGACGTTCTTTGCCTCAAGGCGCTGGACGAGCGAATTGTCGCCGGTCGGCGCATAGGTCTGGAAGGTCGCGCCGCTCTCGACATAGCTACCGACGATCTTTTCGCCAGTAATCACCACTTCCTTCACCCGGCTCGAGTCAACCTCCTTGAGGAACTGCGAATAGGGAATCTCCCGCGAGCCGGTCTGCGCCGGGCTCGTCTGGAACATGCTGAACAGCGCGATCAGCAGGAGGGCTATGATCGCCCAGAGTGCGAAGTTGCGAAAATTGGGATTCATCGAACGTTCCAGGTACTTTCCCGGCCAGGCTCTCCCGACCGCTTCTTTGCGCTTAACATAGGGTCGCCTTGCGGCCTTGCCAAGGCAAAGCGCACGGGCGACGGGCATTTCTCACGCTATCGTCAACGAGAAGCGTTATCTCCAAAGCCCCTCATCCAAGTCTGGCGGTATCCTAGCACAACGCGCAGGCCCGCGCCTTCATTCGTTCGGCGGAGGCGGAAAAGCCGTAATGTCGCAGATACCCGCAAGTGCATTGGCAAGCGGCAGTTCGAAACGCGGCAGGAAAAGTCGATAGGGCGCAATGACGGCCTGCATGAAGTCGGCACCGTCAGTGACCGTCGTCCCGACCTCGGATTTCAGCCGCGGCATAGCCTTGAGCGCGCGCAGAGCAGGCCCGTGAAGGTTCTCGCCGAGGTCATCGCCCTCATTGCCGACAGCGCCGATGACAAACGCCTCATGAGTCCTGTTGGTCACGCGGTAGCGTCCGTCCCAGATCGCCGCCATTCCCGGCGTCAACAACATGGGTTCGATGCCACGGCATTCGCGATAGAGAAACAGCCCCTCTCGCCGACGGTCGAACACCACGCGACCGACGGTGAGCCGCGACAGTCTGCCGCTGGCAAGAAAGCCGCGCAGGCGCTCGGCCGATGCCGCTTCCATGATGTGAACGCGGCCACCGGTCGTCGCAGCGAGCATCAAAAGGCCGCGCCAGGCGGCGGGATCGCGGAAAACCATCTCGATTGCATCCGCACCCAGTGCGAAGGCTCCGTGTTCCTTGAACACGTTCTGCGCCAAAAACTCTGCAGCCCTCTCGGACAAAGCCAGTCTGTCGCCCGCCTCGCGGCCGCACGTCGGCACCTCTTCCCGCTGGCGAATGCGCGCACGCTCGAAGAGAGGGTTGAGATTGCTCGGGTCGTCGATCCATGTCTCGCCTCGCGTGGCAAGAAAGGCGCGAACTGCGGCCCGATCCACGCCGAGAAACGGCCGCAAAAGCCAGACGGAACTGTTCAACAGAACGGCGTCCGCCATGCCTGACAACCCTATGCCCGCGGCCGACCGCTCGGCGCGCATGGCGATGGTCTCGTTCTGATCGTCACGCGTATGTGCGGACAAGATGGCGTCGGCACCTGCCGCACCCGCAGCGTCCACCAGCAACTCATAGCGCTTGGCCCGCGCCGCGGCCTGAACGCCGGTCGCGGGTTTGTCGCCATCCCACCGACGGATGATGTGCGGAATACCATATCGGGCGCAGAGCGCCGACACCGTCGTGGCCTCATCGGCGGAGCCGGGACGAAGCGCGTGGTCGATGGTGCAGGCGAAGAGGCTGATATCAGGATAGTGCCCGGCGGCGCAGAGCGTAGCCAGCGCCACGAGCAAGCCGGTGGAATCGCTGCCGCCGGAAATGGCGATCAGCAGGCGCGCCGGATGTTTGAAACTGTCGAGGAAGTGGCCGGCTGCCGCGACGACGGAGTGTTCCGCGCGGGCCACGGCCTGATTTTCGTCCGCAATCAGCAGGACAAACGGCTCTGTTCGGACGCGACCTTACCCTTCACGGCCTTGGAGGCGTTCGGGTAGCGCTTGCCGACTTCGCGCAGTGTTGCGCATGCCGTCTCGCGGTTATCGAGCGCAGCAAGCGACATGCCGAGCTTCAATAGCATTTCCGGCGCCTTCTTCGACTTGCTGAAGGTCTGGTGCGCATTCAAGAATGTCTTGGCCGCATCGTTGTAGTTGCCTTGGGAATACTGGGCTTCGCCCATCCAGAAATTGGCGTCCGCCGCCTTCTCGCCCTTCGGGAAGATGTCGAGATAATCGCGAAATTCGCGCTCGGCCATCTGGTAATCACCGGTCAGCACATGGCCATAGGCGACATTGTAGAGATCGTCGGGATTGTCGAGCGATGCGGTGGACGATTCGGATGCCGCAGGCAGATTGTTGCCGCTGTCGACGCCCGGCAATTCGTTGTCGTTGCCGATCGCAGCACTCTGGTTGTTGAGGTCCGGATTGGAAGCAGCGCCGATCGGGTTACCGTTTTCGTCGAAGCGAATAGAACCCAGCTCCTGCGGCTGCGCGCCGGTGCCGCCATTGGAAGCACTCTGGCTGTCGGTTCCGGCGGCGTCATCCGCCGGAACCTGGTTCGTTGCGGTCTGCTGGTCGGCCGTACCGCCATCGACCGGTTTGTCGAGAGCGCCGCTCTTGCCTTTGGCGCCGCCCTTGCCGCTTTCCAGATCCTGGAAGCGGTATTCGTTGTCTTCCTGCGTCTTGCGGAGCTGTTCCTGCATCTGCAGGAGCTGGTAGCTCATTTCCTCGATTCGGCCGTTGAGGGTGCGGATCTGCTCTTCGAGCTCACCGACACGCGGATCCATGGCCTGCGCCAGAACCACATTGCCCTTCGCCGCGCGCTCGTTCTGCGCCGGCAGGAAGCCATTCGTCAGCGTCGAGAGCGGCGATGCGCTGATCGGCCCGACCATGCCTGCTACCGCTGCGAGACTGAAAACGCCTGCCGCGACAAGTTTCTTCATCTATGTTCGTCCTGTTGGTGCCGTTACACGCCGAAGCGCTGGCGCAAGAGTTTTCCAAATGCACTTAAAAAGCAACGGAGTTCGGCCAAAGTGTGTTGAAAAAAGAAAGGCGGCCGAGAGGCCGCCTTCCGATGCTTTCCCCTTTTTCGAGGAATTACATGCCAGCGCCACCGAGAACGGTGACGGCGCGGCGATTCTGCGACCAGCAGGAAATGTCGTCACAGACAGCGACCGGCTTTTCCTTGCCGTAGGAGATTGTCTTGATGCGGTTTGCCGGAATGCCGCGCGACGCGAGGTACTGGCGGGTCGCCGCAGCGCGGCGTGCGCCGAGTGCAAGGTTGTATTCACGCGTGCCGCGTTCGTCGGCATGGCCTTCGACCGTGATGGCGTAGTTCGGATAGCGCTGCAGCCACTGGGCCTGGCGGTCGAGCGTGGCGGCGGCATCCGCACGGACCGACGACGAATCGGTGTCGAAGAAGATGCGGTCACCGACATTGACCGTGAAGTCCTGCTGCGAGCCCGGCGTTGCGGCGCCAGCACCGCCGTTCAGGCCGAGGTCACCCGCGCTGTTGGGCAGGTTCTTCTTGGAGGCGCAGCCTGCGAGGGCAAGCGTCATGACGAGCGCGATCATCACCGGGTTGCGGGCGATGGTCTGCATACGGCCAGCGGCCGGGGAATGAATGCGGCTCATGAGCCGGTCTCCTTGCATCAGTTTTGCGTCAAGTTCGTTGAAGCACGGTTTTCAATCAGGGTTGCCAGACTGTAACCGCAGTCGGTTAATCCGCACTCAACGATTATGGTTAACGATTGCTTGTAAGACCGTCCCCGGCCCCTCGCATTCTCTTTTCCTCACCCACCCCGCCGCGATTTCATGTCGCGCCTGCGCGATGGGCGTCATGCAAAAACGCGTCTGCCGCGTCTCGCCGTGAAGCCTGATTTACAGGACTTTGCGGCAAGAACGCGGCAGACGCGCCTTATCTGTGACCCTGTGGTCCTATTCCAGCAGCGGCGACCAGGCCGGGTCGGAGGCGAAGCCCTTCGTCTGGACCTGCTGCTCGTTATAACCGGAGAGGTCGATCGAATAGATCTGCGGACCGCCGGCACCCGCGCCCTGGCGGAAGAACATCAGCACGCGACCGTTCGGCGCCCAGGTCGGGCCTTCATTGTGGAATCCCGAAGTCAGGATGCGTTCGCCCGAACCGTCCGTCTTCATCACGCCGATCGAGAACTTGCCGCCCGACTGCTTGGTGAAGGCGATGAGGTCGCCGCGGGGAGACCAGACCGGGGTCGAGTACGAGCCGTCGCCGAAGGAGATGCGGCGCTGGCCGGAGCCGTCGGCGCCCATCACATAGAGCTGCGGCTTGCCGCCACGGTCGCTTTCGAAAACGATCTGCGAACCGTCGGGCGAATAGGACGGCGATGTGTCGATGGCCGCCGTCGACGTGAGACGCGTCGTGGTGCGCGAACGCAGGTCCATCGTGTAGATATTGGAATTGCCTTCCTGCTGAAGGCTCATGATGACTTTCTGACCATCCGGCGAGAAGCGCGGCGAGAAGGTCATACCCGGGAAGTTGCCGACCACTTCGCGCTGTCCGGTCTCCAGCTGGAGCAGGTAGACGCGCGGCTGGTTGCCCTCGAAGGACATGTAGGTGATTTCCTGGCGGTTCGGCGAAAAGCGCGGCGTCAGAACCAGTTCATTGGAATTGGTGAGCGCGCGGGCGTTGAAACCGTCCTGGTCCATGATGGCGAGCTGGCGCTTGCGGGCCGTCTTCGGGCCGCTTTCGGCGACATAGACGATGCGCGTGTCGAAGTAGCCCTTCTCACCGGTCAGGCGCTCATAGATGGCGTCGGCGATGATATGGGCCACACGACGCCAGTTTTCCGGCTGCGTGTAGAACTGCTGACCCGTCAGCTGCTGGCCGGCAAAGGTGTCCCAGAGGCGGAATTCGGCACGCAGGCGGCCGTCGCCTTCCTGCGTCACGCGTCCCGTCACGAGGGCCTGAGCGTTGATGACCTTCCAGTCCTCGAAACGCGGCGCCTGATCGGGATTGGAGATCTTCTCGATGAAGGCCTGCTTGTTGACAGGCGCGAAAAGGCCGGACCGCTTCAGGTCCGCCGCGACCACGTCGCTGATACGCTGGCCGAGATCACCGTTGGCAATGAAGTCCGTAACCGCAATCGGCAGCGGCTCGACATTACCCTTGTTGATGTTGATTTCCACGACCGCCCAGGCCTGCGGCAGGAAAGCCGCGAGGCCGGTCAGCACGACCAGCATACGGAGGAGAGTGCGTCTGAACATCTTTTCTAGGCCTTCCTAGTTCTTACATCATCTGGCTGGGGTCGAAGTTCACGACGACTTCGCTCCAGGCGTCATATTTTTCAGGCGGCAGCCCCTTGAAGGGCCGTGATTTCATGATGGCGCGGCGGGCGCCGCCGGCAAGGGCACGGCGGGCGGCTTCCGAGCCGCCGGTCGCCGTCACTTCCGGCTCGCCGATAATGTCGCCGTTCTGATCGAGCTGCATCGTCACCTTGATGCGCACGTCGGACGCGTCGGCCATGCCGGGAATGATCGACCAGTTGTTCTGGATCTGGCCGCGCAGGGCGTCCATCTCGCTCATCGAAAGCTTGGCGCCCGTCGACGGTTTTTTGACGCCGAGTGCAGCCTCTTGCTTCGAACTCTTGGCGCCGCCACCGGCTGCCTTTTCCTTGTTGAGAAGTGCCGAAATCTCATCCGAGTTGAATTCGGTTTCGTTCGTCGAGCTTGCTTTTTCCTGCTTCTTCTTCTCGTCTTTTTTTCGGTCGGGCGTCTTGGCAGTCTCGGCCTTGGCCGTTTCCACCTTCTTCTCGGCCGGCTTTTCCGCCGTCTCGGTCTTCTTCGTCTCGAGCTTCGGCTTCATCTCGGGAAGCGGGATTTTGTCCGGCAGCGCTTCGGCTTCCGGATCGACCGTCGGCTTCTCTTCGGACGGTGTCGCCTCAGGCTTCGGATCCGGCTTGACGTCCTGCTTCTTCTCGGCAACCGCTGCGACCTCTGTCGTGGGCTCACTCGCAGGCTGTTCCTGCTTTACGTCCTCAACAGGCTTGGTATCCGGCGTCTGCACGGCCTTCTCGGCCTTTTCCGGCGCAGCGGCCGTCTCGATGTCGCGCGGCTTTTCCTCCGGCGTCGGCAGATTCTTCAAGTCGACTTTGTTGTCACCGGCATTTTCCGCATTCTCGACGGATGTTTCCCTCTTGGTCGGAATGGGGGCAGCCTTTTCCTTCAACTCGGCCGTCTTCTCGCCCTGCTGAAGTTGCGTCAGCTCCTCGATCGACACGATATCGACCGGCAGCGCCTCGACGTCGGCGACCTCAAAACTTTCGGGACTGCCGAGTGCAACCAGCGCCCAGGTCAGGACCAAGGCGTGGATGACGGCGGATGTGGCAAGGCTGCCCTTCATGGCGTGCGATTACCTGTCCGGTTTCTGCTCGGTGACGAGACCGATATTCGTGAAGCCGCCGGCCTGGATGCGCGACATGACGTCGGCGATGATGCCGTAAGGCGCATTGCCGTCGCCGCGCACGAAGATGCGCTCGGTATAACCCGTCGTCGCCACGGCTTGCAGCTTGGCGGCCACTTCATCGATCGGGATTGCGGTTTCCTGCAGATAGACCTGGCCATCGGCCTTGACCGAGACGGTGATCGGCTGGGTGTCGGCGTTCAGCGCCTTGGCCTGCGTCTTCGGCAGGTCGAGCGGCACGCCAACGGTCATCAGCGGCGCTGCGACCATGAAGATGATGAGCAGCACGAGCATGACGTCGACCATCGGCGTCACGTTGATCTCGCTGATCGGGGCCTTCTTGCCGCCCCCGCGGCGGCGGCGCCCGCCGCCCGAATTCTTTGCTCCGACTGACATGCCCATGGGGTCGTCTCCGTCTGTTCTAGCCGATCACTGCGCCGCGGCGCGCGGCTGCAGCTTCTCGTCGATCTGGCGCGACAGGATGGCGGAGAATTCGTCCGCAAAACCTTCCATACGCGCCGTCAGCTTGCCGGCATCGGCGGAGAACTTGTTGTAGGCGATAACCGCCGGAATTGCGGCGACGAGGCCGATAGCCGTTGCGAGAAGCGCTTCCGCGATACCGGGAGCCACGACCGCAAGGCTGGTCTGCTTGGAGCCGGCGATCGCCTGGAACGACGTCATGATACCGACGACGGTACCGAAGAGGCCGACGAAGGGCGCCGCCGAGCCGATGGTGGCAAGCGACCCGAGGCGCGCTTCAAGCGTTTCGGATTCGCGCGACAGCGTCACGTCCATCGCCCGGTCGATACGCATCTGCAGGCCGATCGGCGAGCGCGCACCGCGCTCGAAGCTCTTCTTCCATTCGCGCATCGCAGCCACGAAGATGGCGCTCATGCCCGAGGTCTGGCGATCCGACAGCGTGCGGTAAAGCTCTTCAAGCGACTGGCCCGACCAGAAGACCTGTTCGAAACTGTCGAGCTGGCGACGCGCCTTGCCGTAGCTCACGGCCTTGTCGACGACGATCGCCCAGGTCCAGACGGACGCGGCAAGAAGGCCGAGCATGACCAGCTTCACGATGAATCCGGCCTGCATGAAGAGACCCCAGAGGGAAACATTCGCAGCCGCTTCCAAACCCACTTGTTCCATAGACCTATGTCCCCGAATCCAAACACCCGGCACGGGCCGTTGCGGCTCGAACCGGGTCACATTCACGCCGTGCGGTCTCCTGGGAGGTCGAGCCGCACCGGCATTCACAGAACGAACGTCGCTCGTGGGGTTTTGCCCCATCCGCTTCGCATATCCGTCAAGAATGTCCGGTTGATGCCGCCGGCTGCCATGCCGGTCAAACGCTTACAACCTGCCTTCTTCACGGCAATTTTGGTTAAAGGATGACGTGCAGTGCACAAAATCCTCACGAACCGAGTAAGACATCATTATGGTTAAGGGAGTGTTACCGCGAAGGCGCGCCTGATACTTCTTGCACTTTGGCAAGAAACCGGGCCGCCAAACCTTCCGGCAGGCGGCGCGGTCGCCCGGCGGAATTGATGACGGCGATGATGACGCGGGCAGCGATCAGCAATTGCTCACCCCGGCGGATTTCCTGGTTGAGGATCATCTTCGCGCCGCCTGCCTTCTCGGTAGCAGTCTGGATGGTCAGGATATCGTCCATGCGCGCAGGCGCCTTGAAGTCGATCTCCATGCGGTGCACGACGAAGACCAGCCCCTCGCGATCCTCCTCCAGAACCAGGTTGCCCTGCTCCACGCCGAGCAGGCGCAGATAGTCCGTCCGGCCTCGCTCCAGGAAATGCAGGTAGCGGGCGTGGTATACGACGCCGGAAAAATCCGTGTCCTCGTAATAGACCCGCTGCACGAGCCGGTGGCCGGCTTCGGTCAGCTCGCCGGAAAGATGATGGTCTGTGGAATTCCGGTTCGCGTCGCTCATGCTCAATCGTCTTCGGAGAAAAGGCGGAACTGCGTCGCCTCCAAGTCCTTCGGCGGCGTCAGTCCCATATGTTTCCAGGCGTTTACGGTCAAAACACGCCCGCGCGGGGTGCGCTGGATGAAGCCCTGCTGGATCATGTAGGGCTCGATGATGTCCTCGATCGCATCGCGCGGCTCGGACAGTCCCGCCGCGATCGTCTCGATGCCGACGGGGCCGCCGGCGAAATTGTGGGCGATCATCGAGAGATACCGGCGGTCGAGCTGGTCGAGGCCCATATTGTCGACGAGCAGCCGCGTCAGCGCCTCGTCGGCGATTTTTTGCGTCACTGCATCCGCCCGCGCCACTTCGGCAAAGTCGCGCACACGGCGCAGCAGGCGACCAGCGATGCGTGGCGTGCCGCGCGCGCGCCGCGCTATCTCGCGCGCGCCCTCATCCGTCATGCCGAGCCCCATCAGCCGCGCGCCGCGGCGCACGATCGATTCCAGTTCTTCGACGGTGTAGAAATTCAATCGTACCGGAATGCCGAAACGATCGCGCAGCGGCGTGGTGAGCAGGCCGAGGCGGGTGGTGGCCGCGACAAGCGTGAACTTGGACAAGTCGATCTTCACCGAGCGCGCGGCCGGGCCTTCGCCGATGATCAGGTCGAGCTGGAAATCCTCCATAGCCGGATAGAGGATTTCCTCGACGGCCGGGTTGAGGCGATGGATTTCGTCGATGAAAAGCACGTCGCGCTCTTCCAGATTGGTGAGCAGTGCGGCGAGATCACCGGCCTTGGCGATAACCGGGCCGGAGGTCGAGCGGAAATTGACGCCGAGTTCCTTGGCCATGATCTGGGCGAGCGTCGTCTTGCCGAGACCCGGAGGACCGACGAAGAGCACGTGATCGAGCGCCTCGCCGCGGTTCTTCGCCGCCTCGATGAAGATCTTCAGATTGGCGCGCGCTTCTGCCTGGCCGGTGAAATCGTCCAGCGTCTGCGGCCGCAAGGCGGTATCGATGTCCTCGCCACGCTTTTCCGGCGCAAGCAGTCTGTTCTCGTCGCTCATCGCGCCCTAATCCCATTCCCGGCCCAGGAAGGCAACTGCCTCACCGCGACAATTCCTTGAGGCCGAGGCGGATGAGCTTGGCGCTGTCGGCCCCCTCCCCGCCGTTCTTCAGCGCTGCCGCGATGGCGTTGGCCGCCTGGTCGCGCGAATAACCGAGATTGGTGAGCGCCGAAACGGCATCCGAAACCGGTGCGGAGGCCACACCTTCGCCAAGCTCCTGCTTGAGCCCGATCGATGCGGCCGCCTCGCCTGCGAAGGCCGGCGCCTTGTTGCGCAGTTCCGTCATGATGCGCACGGCGACCTTCGGCCCGACGCCGGGCGCCCGTGACACCGCCGTCTTGTCCTGCAGCGCGATGGCGTTGGCGAGCTCTCCCGGCGTCAGCGTCGAGAGCACGGCCAGTGCCACCTTGGAACCGACGCCCTGCACGCTCTGCAACAGCCGGAACCACTCCCGCTCCAGCGCTGTCAGGAAGCCGAACAGGCGGAACTGGTCCTCGCGCACATAGGTCTCGATGAACAGCACCGCCGCCTCGCCGGCCGAGCCGAGCTTGCCGAGCGTGCGCGCCGAACAATGCGCGACATAGCCGACCCCGTGCACATCCAACACCACATGGTCGTCGCCGATCTCGTCGATGGTGCCTTTGAGTTTGCCGATCATGATGGGTGTCCGTCAGGGATGGGTTTCGGGTGAGATAATGTCGAGGGCGGGGAAATAGCTGCGGTAGCGGGCGGCATCGCGGGTGAGGAGGCGATGGGAGCGCGCTGCGGCATGCGCGCCGACGAGGAAGTCCGGAAGTGTCCTCTCGCGCAGCCCGCCTGCCCGCCGATAGGCGTAATGCGCCTTGCCGGCGGCAAAAGCCGCTTCATAGGACAAAGCCTCGCGCCGCATGCGCAGCCAGCCGAAAGCCAGATTCAGCTCGAGTTCACTAAGCGGCGACGTCGCAAGCTCGGACCAGACGATGGAATTGAGGACCAATTCTCCTTCTTCCAGGCACCGCTTAAGTGCAGCAAAGGACCAGGCCCGCTGCGGCCGATCCGGCCCTAGCATATCGATCAGCACATTCGTATCAACGAGGGTCGAGGTCATCACGCGGCCCTCGCAGCCATTCGAAATATTCGTCCGGCGTCATACCGTCGAAATCCCAGGTTCCCTTGACGCTCGCCGCCCAGGCTTCGAAATCGTCGAAATCCGCCTTGCCGTCACCGACCTTGACCAGCATCACGCCCTCGTCGGACACGACGAAATCGACCTCCGAGCCCGGCTCGATAGCGAGCCGGTCCCGAATGGGTTTGGGAATCGTCACCTGACCTTTTTCCGTCACACGCATGGTAATACCTCTGAGGTATTACTTATCGCCGCAACCGGAACAAGTCAAGAACAAATCAGCCGGCGAGCTTGGCGAGGCGGCCGGAGAGGCCTTGGCGATTGTGAGCGTGGCAGATGGCGATGGCAAGCGCATCGGCGGCGTCGTTGCCGATGAAAGTGGCTTTCGGCATCAGCACCTTCAGCATCATGTGGATTTGCTGCTTCTCGCCGTGACCGACGCCGATGACCGCCTTCTTCACGGCATTCGGGGCGTATTCGGCAACACGCAGGCCGGCGCGCGCGGGCACCAGCATGGCGATGCCGCGGGCCTGGCCGAGCTTCAGCGTGGCGGTTGCATCCTTGTTGACGAAGGTCTGCTCGACCGCGGCTTCCTGCGGCTGATAGCTGTGCACGATCTCGGCAAGGCCGTCATGCAGCTGGCAGAGCCGCGAGGCGAGATCCATGTCACCATCGGATGTTACGGTGCCTGAGGCAACGAAGCGCAGCGAATTGCCGAGCGTCTCGATGATGCCCCAGCCGGTGCGTCGAAGCCCCGGGTCGATGCCGATAATGCGAATCGTTTCCTGCATGCGAAAATCCTAGCTCTGTCCATTGGACCCTGCCAGCGAAATGTGAACAAAACAAAAACATCGACGGCGACACGAGAAAACCCGTCGCGGCTTTCTTGGATTTCGCAAAACTGAACCTACATGGGAGGACAATCAAATTCCCTTACAGAGGCCGCTCCCATGGTGCCCTTTTCCATCCTCGACCTGTCCCCGGTCATCGAAGGCGGCACCGTCGCCCAGTCGCTGGCCAACTCCCGCCGCCTCGCACAGGAAGCGGAAGCCTGCGGCTACAAGCGTTTCTGGCTTGCCGAACACCACGGCATGCGCGGTATTGCCAGCGCAGCCACCTCCCTCGTCATCCAGCATGTCGCAGCCGGCACGGAAAAGATCCGTGTCGGCTCCGGCGGCATCATGCTGCCGAACCATTCGCCGCTCGTCATTGCAGAGCAGTTCGGCACGCTGGCGGCGCTCTTTCCGGATCGCATCGATCTCGGCCTCGGCCGCGCGCCGGGCACCGACATGCGCACCGCGCAGGCGCTGCGTCGCAATCTCGACAGTGGTGCTGAAAACTTCCCGCAGGATGTCGTCGAGCTGATGCAGATGATGGGCCCGCCGGGCGCGCAGCAAAAGGTCGTCGCCATTCCCGGCGCCAACAGCAACGTGCCGGTATGGCTGCTCGGCTCCAGCCACTATTCGGCGCATCTGGCCGGCATGCTCGGCCTACCCTTCGCCTTCGCTTCGCATTTCGCGCCCGACATGTTGCTTTCGGCGTTGGAAATCTACCGCGAGCGCTTCACGCCCTCGCAATATCTCGACAGACCGCATGCCATGGTCGGCGTGATGGGGGCTGCCGCCGATACGGATGCGGAGGCGAACCACCTCTTCACCTCCATGCAGCAATCCTTCGTGCGCCTGCGCCGCGGCACGCCGGATGCCTTCCCGCCGCCGGTCAATGACATGAGTACCTTCTGGAACGAGCAGGAGCGCATAATGGTCGAGCACACGCTGCAATACGCCGTGGTCGGCGGGCCGCAGACGATCCAGGCCCGCATCGCCGATTTCCTCGACCTCACCAAGGCCGACGAGTTGATCGTCTCCATGCCGATCTACGACATGGAGGCCCGGTTGAAATCCGTTCGGCTCTTTGCCGACGCGCAGCAGAGCCTCTCGCTCGCCGCATGAACGAAAAAGGCCGGGCGCCCATGGGACGCCCGGCCTTTTCAACTTCAGGTGATCCGACCGATCAGGCCGAAAGCTTGGCCATGACTTCGTCGGAGACTTCGAAGTTCGAATAGACGTTCTGCACGTCGTCGTCGTCTTCCAGCGTGTCGATGAGCTTCATCAGCGACTGCGCCTTTTCCTCGTCGACCGGCACGGTATTCTGCGCCTTCCAGATTGCCTTGACGGTCTCGGCTTCGCCGAGCTTGTCTTCCAGCGCCTTGGAGACCTCGCCGATATCTTCGAAACCGCAGATGATCGTGTGGCCTTCCTCGTCCGTCGTCACGTCCTCGGCGCCGGCATCGATTGCGGCTTCCATGACGGCATCGGCGGAGCCGACCGAAAGCTTGTAGGTGATCTCGCCGACGCGGTCGAAGGAGAAGGACACCGAACCGGTTTCACCCAGTGCGCCACCAGCCTTGGAGAAGGTCGAGCGAACGGAGGACGCGGTGCGGTTGCGGTTGTCAGTCAGCGCCTCGACGATGACGGCGACGCCGCCCGGACCGTAGCCCTCGTAGCGGACTTCTTCGTAGTTCTCGCTGTCGGCACCGGAGGCCTTCTTGATGGCGCGCTCGATATTGTCCTTCGGCATGGACTGCGCCTTGGCGTTCTGGATCGCCAGACGCAGGCGGGCGTTCATGGCCGGGTCTGGCAGACCGGTCTTGGCCGCAACCGTGATTTCACGGGCAAGCTTGGAGAACATTTTCGACCGCACGGCATCCTGCCGACCCTTGCGGTGCATGATATTCTTGAACTGTGAATGGCCAGCCATGGCACCCCTGTCTCGATTTTGGCGCCCCTTTGCGGGTCGCCGTTCAGTTCATGGGGCATGCTGAGCGCGGGAACGCGCCAGCTTGCTGCCCCGATTTTTGGAATGCCGCCTTATAATTTCATTGTCGTGCGGCGTCCAGCACCTTCAATCGGCGCGAATGCGGGCACGGCTCAGCAGGAAGGAATGGCCATCATCGCGCTCGCAGGTCAGCCCCGTCCGTTCCGAATGGCAGGTGAATGGCCCCGCCGACCAGGTTTCACCGTAATCGACGGTCCGGTCGCCGCCGCAGCAGCCTTGATCGCCTACATTGGACAGGATCACCGCCTTGCCGCTACGCCCTAGCGTCGCGCGCACATATTTCGGCTCCATGCGATCGCAGGAAAGCTCCGGCCCGCCATCGGCCGGCTGGTAGACATCGGTCCCACCTTCCGGGATGTAGATGCACGCGATATTGCCCGAAGGCATGACGAAGGTCTGCGCGACGCCGAGCGTGCGCACAGGCGCCTTTTCGACGGGCTGTGTCTCCGCCTGGCTCGGCTTTCCTTTGTCGGCACCGGGCCCGTCTGGAGTCGGCGCGCTCGCCGCGAAGGCTGAAGCAGCGGAGAACAGGACGGCGCAGGCGGCAATGGGAAAACGCATCGAAAACTCCAGATAAGGCAGAGCAGACAATAGGAACCGGCGGTTATTTCGGCAAGGGACGAGGCATCTATGCAGCGGCGGTCACGACCGGTTGAACGCTTTTATGGGAACCTTGTTTGCGCCCTCACGTTCCCTGTCCTCAAATCCAACGCTTGAGAGGAATAGCGATGTCCAATCTCACCCGTGCCCGTGAAAATCCCAAAGAACAGCTTTTCGACGAGATCGACCGCATCCATGCCGGTATGCTCGGCATCGAGGGCAGCCACATGCATATGCAGCCGATGGCGCCGCAGCTCGACCGGCAGACCGCGACCATCTGGTTTTTCACCAAGACGGATGCCGATATTGTCGATGCCGTCGTGCCGGGCGCCCGCGCGCATTTCTGCGTCGTCGGCAAGGATCATGATTACCACGCCTGCGTCGCCGGCCGCATCATGGTGCGCAAGGATTCGGCGAAGATCGACGAATACTGGAGTTCGGTCGTCGAGGCCTGGTTTGACCACGGCAAGGACGATCCGAAGCTGACCATGCTGGCGCTGGAAATCGAAGACGTCGAAATCTGGGCCTCGACCGGCAGCAAGCTGAAATTCGGCTGGGAGATCGCCAAGGCGAACTTCAACCCCGAAGAGGAGCCGGATGTCGGCGTCAAGACGCATATCAACCTGAGCGGCGGCTCCGCCGATCATCTGCGTCACATGGTCTGATAGAAGGCTAACGCCAGAATTCCGGCAGGGCCTCGGCGAGACGCGGGCCGAGCCGGAGCGGCGCGACCTTCTCGGCAAGCCCCGTGCGGTCGGAAATCTCGACCGCAAGACCACAGATCGTCGCCGGACCGGAGGCCGCTTCGAAGCGGCCTTTCGGCATTTTCGAGATGAAGCGGTTGAGCGGTTCCTCTTTCTCCATGCCGAGCGAGGAATCGTAGTCGCCGCACATGCCGGCATCCGACATATAGGCCGTGCCGCCGTTCAGGATCTGGCAATCGGCCGTGGGCACATGGGTATGAGTGCCGACGACGACGCTGGCGCGGCCATCGACGAAATGGCCGAAGCACTGCTTCTCGCTCGTCGCCTCCGCATGGAAATCGAAGATCACGGCATCGGCCTGCTCGCCGAGCGGGCATGAGGCGAGGATCGCTTCGCCCGCGGTGAAGGGATCGTCGAGTTCCGGATGCATGAAGACCCGCCCCATGATGTTGGCGACAAGCACGCGGGCACCGTTCTTCGCGATGAAGAGATTGGCGCCGCGGCCGGGCGTGCCGGCGGGATAGTTGGCAGGACGCAGGAACTGGTCGTGCCGGCCGGCAAAGCCCACGGCTTCCTTCTGGTCCCAGACATGGTTGCCCGTCGTCACCACGTCGGCGCCGGCATTGACCGTCTGCAGGAAGATATCCTCGGTGATGCCGAAACCGCCGGCCGCGTTCTCTCCGTTGACGACGACGAAATCCAGCTTAAAATCGCTGATCAGCCCCGGCAGGCGTTCCCAGACGGCCGTCCGCCCGGTCTTGCCCACCATGTCGCCCAGAAAAAGAAACCGCATCTGACTGCCTTACGAAACCGGTTGGAACAAACGGAAGCCGCTCTCGGTGAGGATCGCATCCAGCGCGACGTCATGCGGTTCCGCGGGTACTGATGCCACTTCCTGGCAGTCGAAGGCAATGCCGATGAGTCTCGGCCTGTGGCCTCGGGCCTTCAGGCGGTCGATGGCGCGGTCGTAGTGCCCTGCGCCGTAGCCGATGCGATGGCCTGCCCGGTCGAAGGCCGAGAGCGGCACGAGCAGAATATCCGGATCGAGCACGGCGGCCTCTTCTCCCGGCCCCGTCGTGCCAAAACCCGTCTTCACGACCGGCGCGCCAACAACCAGCTCGCGAAAGATGATCGTCTCGCGATCGAGCACCACGGGCAGGCAAAGCCGCGCACCGCGGGTACGGAAGTGCGCCATCAGCGGACGGATATCGGCCTCCGAGCGGATCGGCCAGAAGCCCGAAATGACCGTGCCGGGATCGAATTCCAGCCGGTCACCGGCATGCTCCACCATGGCAAGGCTGCCCTCGATGCGCGCCTGCGGCGTCATCGCGTCGCGCAGCGCCAGCCGCTCGTTGCGGATCGATGCCTTCTCTACCCTCGATGTCACTGTCGTCTCCGGCCTGTTTCGCGTGCCTTTACCAGCTAGCAGGCAAGGAAAGCAAATCCCCCTCCTTTTGCGACATGACGGACCTGCCCCACAATGGCACAGGGAGGCGAAAAACCGCCTACTCCTGTTAAGCATTGGAACAGCTTGAGCTTTCCGATGACAAAGCGAGCCCCTAAGCGGGGCGCATGTCCTCGGAAAATGATCTTTCCCGCCTGCCGGAACTGACCGAAATCGAAAGACGCTGTCTTTCCCTTGCCGCCCACGGCAGGACGCCGGCCGAAATCGTGCTTGAAACAGACCTGACGATGCCGCGCGTGGCTGACGCCATGCGCAGCGCCATCGACAAGCTCGACGCCCGCAACGTGACCGGCGCCATCACCCGCGCCATCCGCCTCGACCTGCTCTGATTGGCATCAGGCGGCGGCTGAAGCCTCCGCCAGTTGCAACATCGCCAGTGCCGCCCCCTCATCGGTGATCAGCGTGTTGCAGCCGATGCGCCGGATGGTGGCACGGATGGCCGGTGCCCGATGCGCGCCGCCCGAGACGAGCACGATATGCCGCGCCTTCTTCACCGTATCGAGATCGATCGACATGACGCGGTGACGGATCGGATGGTCGATCGTGCGACCCTCCGCATCGAGGAAATTGCACATCGTATCGCAGACGCAGCCCGCCGCGATCAGCTCCTCCAGCTCGTGCCTGGCGATGAAATCGCGCGACAGGGAGCTGGCGCGCGGGCCGATATCGCCGCAGCTCACCACGGCGATGTCCATGTTCTCCGCCAGGTCGAACAGCGTCCTGAGGCCGCATTTCTCGATGAGGCTGCGCTTGGTCTCGCGGGAATCGACGAGCAGCGGCGCGAGGAAGAGATAACATTCCGCCCCGAGCTGGCTCGCCAGCCGCCAGGTATATTCGATCGGGTTGATGTGATGCGCCTCGACCACGCCGCCGAGCAACGAGACGACCTTCACCCGTTCCCGCCGCGCCGGGCGGAAACTGGCAAGCGAAGCGGTCAGCGTGCGCCCCCAGCCGACGCCGACGGTGCAATCGTCCGGGATGGCTTCCGTCAGGAACTGGCCGAGCGCGAGACCGACACCCTTGGCTGTCGCCTCCGCGCTCTCGGCGGCCGGCACCACCACGGCTTCGTCCAGCCCATAGGCCTTTTCGAGCCGCACGGCGAGCTCGACGCAATCGCCGACGCCCTCATTGATCCAGATCTGCACCTCGGAACGCTTCAGCGCCTCGTCGAGCATGCGGACGACGGTGGTGCGGCTGACACCGATCTTCTCCGCCACGTCCTTCTGGGTGAGGCCCTGATTGTAATAGAGCCATGCGGCTCGAAGCCGCAAAGCCGCCGATTCCGAATAGGCCGTATGGGTATCGCGCCGAAGTCTGGCCACGTCGCCTCCATCTGTCTGCAATCGTTCTAGGGTCAGCTTAGCACAGCAAAGCGGAAATGCGACATATGTTCACAAGATTAAGCAAAAGTGCTTGACTTTTATCCTCGGAAGCGATGATAGTCCGCCTCAGATCCGCTGGCGGAATTCCGCCGGAAGATTGGGTGTGCCAGCACACACGGCGACTGAAACAGGAAGCACGGTCGCCGGGTGCGCTTTCACAGGGAACATGGAGGAGGGCCTGGCGTTTCCAACGGAAAACGGCCCGCAACAACCATTCGGGATTTCGATATGACGTCCAAGCTTGAACAACTTCGCGCGATGACGACCGTCGTGGCTGACACCGGCGATATCGAAGCCGTGCGCCGCCTGAAGCCGGTCGATTGCACCACCAACCCCACAATCGTGCTCAAGGCGCTCGGCACGCCGATGTTCGCCGACACCGTGGCAGAAGCCGTACGCTGGGGACAGTCGCAGGGCGGCAACCGCGAGGGCGTCGTCTCGGCCGTTGCCGACCGTCTCGCCATTTCCGTCGGCGCAGCCCTTGCCGAACTCGTGCCCGGCCGCGTCTCGACGGAAGTTGACGCCGACCTGTCCTTCGACACCGAAGCTTCGGTCGCCAAGGGCCGCGAGATCATCAAGGCCTATGAGGCGCGCGGCATTTCCCGTGACCGCATCCTCATCAAGCTCGCTTCCACCTGGGAAGGTATCCGTGCTGCGGAAGTCCTCCAGAATGAGGGTATCGACTGCAACCTGACGCTGCTCTTTAACAAGGCCCAGGCGATTGCCTGCGCCGACGCCGGCGCCTTCCTCATCTCGCCCTTCGTCGGTCGCATCCTCGACTGGCACGTCAAGGCATCGGGCAAGACCTTCACGGCGGAAGACGATCCGGGCGTGCTGTCGGTCCGCGCGATCTACGACTACTACAAGTCCAACGGCATCAACACGATCGTCATGGGCGCCTCCTTCCGCAACACCGGCGAAATCGAAGCGCTGGCCGGCTGCGACCGCCTGACGATCAGCCCCGCCTTGCTGGAAGAACTCGACGCCGCCACCGGCACGCTGGAGCGCAAGCTCTCGCCGGAAAAGGCTGCCAAGGTCTCGCCGATCAAGATCGACGAAAAGACCTTCCGCTGGATGCTCAACGAAGACGCCATGGCCACCGAAAAGCTCTCCGAAGGAATCCGCGCTTTCGCCAAGGACCTCGGAAGCCTGCGCGCCATGATCGACAAGGAATTGAAGGCCGCCGCCTGAGGCGTGCCGACAGTCCTGGAAATACGAAGGCCGCCCTCTAGGCGGCCTTTCTTTTTGCCCGCTTAACCATGCATGGCCAAACCCATGCGATGGGACTCGCGAAGCCCGCCTTGCACGCCTAGATCACATCGTGACGAAATGGCGAGGGTCCCGATATGAAGCGTTTTCTGGCAGCAATTATCCTGTTTTGCACGGCAGGCTTCGCCGCGCCGGCCGCAGCCGAAGACACCTTCCACGGCGAATGGCAGCAGATCGCCTCCAATGCCGGAGACTGCCCGAGCTGCCGCATCACCATTCGCCAGACCGGCGCATCCCTTCAGATCATCGCAAACAACGACTGGACCGCCATCGCCGAGACCCGCGGCGCAAAGACGGCCGGCGGGGCAGGCTTCTGGAAGCGGGGAACGCGAAAAACCTATTCCAGCAAGAGCTTCGACATCAAGCTTCGCCGAAACGATGCGGACGAGTTGATCATGCTGATGCGCACCGAGCCGAACCGCGGCCGGAGCCGCACCATCAAGGGCGTGTTCCAGCGCGTCGAACACCTCAAGATTTAAGGAGGAGGTGGGCGCCATAGTGGCAAGCGATTTCGAAATGCCCGGAAATCGAGGTGCCCACGTAAAAAAAAGGACCCGGCTCCTTGTGAAACCGAGTCCCTTTGCTTCCGCCCCCGGATGATTACCTTTTGCGGCTGTAGTGTGTTCGCGCGGAGCACTCCACAATCTTGCGGAACCGCTCAGATGTAATCGCGCTAATCGAATATGTGTCGATCAGATAGCGCGCGAATGACAACCGCGCTTCCTCGGTCTGGTCGAACCAGTCTTGCGCGACGATATCGTCATACACGGCTTTGACCGCTGTCAGCTCTTCAGGCTGAAAGGAATTGGAGTGCATGAAAGCCTCCTTCTTCACCGGCAAAACACAGCGCTTTTTGTGGATTTGATGAAGCGCACAGAATGCTGCCGATCTGTGTATAGTAGGCCGGCATGGAAGCGGACGCTATTAACTAAGACATACGGCGCCGCCGATAGGCATTGAGGCTCACTTGCCCGCGTATTTATCGCACCGCCTGATAGCCGCACGGCATCGTCTAAATGAAGATCGTCAACAACGATCGCCGGAGGCGACAAGGTCAATTTTGACACCGGTGTCAAATGCCAGCATTCAGCTGAAATCATTGAAGCAGCAGGGAAAGGTGCGATCCACGGCGACCGATGGAGATTTACGATCCTGGGTGCCTACAAACGTAGGTGGGCGCCATATGTCCAAGCCCACGGGCCTGGTCAGGGACAGCTCCCTTTGGATCGAGTATGGCCCCAGGGATTGTGGTTCCTGTCGGGAAGCGCAGACCGCATCCGAGATATAGGATGAAAACCGGCGTTTCGCCAGTGGCAATCGTCTAAGCATGCCGGCAAGAACGGTTTTGCGTCCGGGAATGCGCCAGCTCAATTGGCCGGCGGCTTCCCGTTGAGTTTCGCGGCCATGCCTTGGATCTGGCTGGTCAGCTCGCCGAGCGCCTGTGCGATCGCTTCCTCGCTGCGCGAAACCTCGCCCATCACGCCTTCGCGGCCCTTGCGCAAATCCTCGGCTTCCTTCTCGAGCTTGCCGAGCCGGCGCTTCACATCGTTCAATTCGTCCATGACCATGATGCCGGCCATGACGGTCAGGCGCAGGTCGCCGATCTCGCCGAACTGGCTCTTCAGGTGCCCGACATATTGATCGAAGCCGGCGGCAAGCTCCTCGAGATGCGCCTCCTGGCCCTCTTCGCAGGCCATGCGATAGGCCTTGCCATCAATCTGTACGGTTACCTGTGCCATGCGGATTCTTTCTGATGATTAGCGGTCGAGCACAGCCCGGATCGTTTCCATGGCCGTGACGAGACGGCGGGAAACCTCGCGGTTGACCTCCTCCAGCCGGTTGGCGCGGAATTCGGACTGGTCAAGCTCCTGGGCAAGCCGCGAGCGGTCGGTGTTGACCCGCCGCACTTCGCCCTCCACGTCGCCGCGATCACGCTCGCGCTCGAAGCGCATGTCGAGCGCATTGTCCAGACTGCTGAGCGCCTTGCGAAGCTCCTCGATTGCCGCCCGAACTGTTTCCCCGTTGGTCATAAAGCCTTCACCGGCACTCTCAAAAAACGCGAATCGCCGCCGCCAGCGCCGGTTCTCTCGCTTTGACAGTATTCAACTGCGGGCATAAGCGTCAACAGCGCGGCAGGCACCGCCGCAAACCCGCTGTGGATCAGCCCTTCGGCCGGTTGCAAAGAGCGTCTGTGACACCTTTTCGCAAAGGCTGAAAAAGGCGGCGGATTGGGCGCTCAAATGCCGGAAAAACCGCCGAATTCGTTGACTCCGACGATGCACCTGCTATGTGTCTCCCGCTTCCTAACCGATACCCCAAAAGGCGTCGGGCCCAACACTCCGAAGAAGACGGAACAGTCATGATCTCTCGCGAAAAACACGACCGGATGGCGAACGCAATTCGCTTCCTTTCCATGGATGCCGTGGAAAAGGCGAACTCGGGTCACCCCGGCCTGCCCATGGGCGCAGCAGATATCGCAACGGTTCTTTTCACCCGCTTCCTGTCCTTCGATCCGAAGACCCCGTCCTGGCCGAACCGTGACCGTTTCGTGCTGTCGGCCGGTCACGGCTCGATGCTGCTCTACTCGCTGCTCTATCTGACGGGCTACGAGGACATCACGATCGACGAGATCAAGAATTTCCGCCAGCTGGGCGCCAAGACCGCCGGCCATCCGGAATATGGCCATGCCGCCGGTATCGAGACGACCACCGGCCCGCTCGGCCAGGGCATTGCCAATGCCGTCGGCATGGCGCTCGCCGAGCGCAAGCTGCGCGATGAGTTCGGTTCCGACCTCATGGAGCACTACACCTACGCGCTTGTCGGTGACGGCTGCCTCATGGAAGGCATCAGCCAGGAAGCCATCTCGCTTGCCGGCCACCTGAAGCTCAACAAGCTGATCGTCTTCTGGGACGACAACAACATCTCGATCGACGGCCCGATCTCGATTGCCGACTCGACCGATCAGCACGCCCGCTTCCGCGCCAGCCAATGGAACACGATCGCCATCGACGGTCATGATCCGGACGCGATCGCCGCTGCCATCGAGGAAGCCCAGAAGTCCGACAAACCGACCATGATCGCCTGCAAGACGACCATCGGCTTCGGCGCGCCGAACAAGGCCGGCACGCACAAGGTGCATGGTTCGCCGCTCGGTGCGGAAGAAATCGCCGCCACCCGCAAGGCGCTGAACTGGGAATCGGAAGCCTTCGTCGTTCCTTCCGACGTGCTCGACGCCTGGCGCCTGGCCGGCCTTCGCTCCGCCAAGGCCCACAAGGAATGGGAAGCCCGCCTCGAGAAGACGGAGGCCGAAAAGAAGGCACAGTTCGTCCGCCGCTTCGCCGGCGACCTCGAAAGCAGCCTCGACTCGGCCATTGCCGCCTATAAGAAAAAGCTCGCCGAAACCAAGCCGAACCCGGCGACCCGTAAGGCTTCGGAAGATGCGCTTGAAGTCATCAACGGCGTTCTGCAGGAAACGCTTGGCGGCTCGGCCGACCTGACCGGCTCCAACAACACCAAGACGAGCCAGACCAAGTCGATCACCCCGACCGACTTCTCCGGCCGCTACGTCCACTACGGCGTGCGCGAGCACGGCATGGCGGCTGCTATGAACGGTATCGCGCTGCATGGCGGTCTGATTCCCTATTCCGGCGGCTTCCTGATCTTCTCGGACTATTGCCGTCCGTCGATCCGCCTTGCCGCGCTGATGGGCATCCGAGTCATCCACGTCCTGACGCACGATTCCATCGGTCTTGGCGAGGACGGCCCCACGCATCAGCCGGTCGAGCACATGGCCGCTCTCCGCGCCATCCCGAACCTCCTTGTCTTCCGCCCGGCCGACGCCACGGAAACGGCGGAATGCTGGCAGCTGGCGCTGGAAAGCCACAACCGTCCGTCGGCCATCGCGCTGACCCGCCAGAACCTCATACCGGTCCGCCTGGAATATGAGGAAGAAAACCTTTGCGCCCGCGGTGCCTATGACCTCGTCTCGGCCAGCGACGCCCAGGTGACGATCTTCGCCTCCGGCTCGGAAATCGAAATCGCCGTAAAGGCCCAACAGGCGCTTTCGGCCAAGGGCGTTTCGACCCGCGTCGTCTCCGTGCCCTGCGTCGAGCTCTTCGCCGAGCAGCCGGAAGCCTACCAGAAGGCGGTCATCGGCAATTCGCCGGTCAAGATCGCCGTCGAAGCCGGCATCCGCCAGGGCTGGGACCACTTCATCGGCTCGGACGGCATCTTCGTCGGCATGTCCTCGTTCGGCGCATCCGGCCCGTACAAGGAACTCTACAAGCATTTCGGCATCACGCCGGAGGCTGTCGTCGCCGCTGCGGAAGCCAAGCTCGGCTGATGCCTGATGGCGCGGCCCCGGCCGCGCCTCACACCGCCCAAAGTTTATCCATAGGGCCCAGTTTATCCATAGGGAGAGACCCCACATGACTGTGAAAGTTGCCATCAACGGTTTTGGCCGCATCGGCCGCAACGTGCTGCGCGCGATCGTCGAATCCGGCCGCACCGACATCGAAGTCGTCGCCATCAACGACCTCGGCCCGGTCGAGACCAACGCGCACCTGCTTCGCTACGACTCGATCCACGGCCGCTTCCCGGCTGAAGTGAAAGTGGACGGCGATACGATCACCGTCGGCGGCGGCAAGCCGATCAAGGTCACCGCGATCAAGGATCCGGCTACCCTGCCGCATGGCGAGATGGGCGTCGACATCGCGATGGAATGCACGGGCATCTTCACCGCCCGCGACAAGGCCGCCGCCCACCTGACGGCCGGCGCCAAGCGCGTCATCGTCTCGGCTCCGGCCGACGGTGCCGACCTGACCGTCGTTTACGGCGTCAACGATGACCAGTTGACGAAGGATCACCTCGTCATTTCCAACGCCTCGTGCACGACGAACTGCCTTGTGCCCGTCGTGAAGGTCATCGACGACCTCGTCGGCATCGACCATGGCTTCATGACGACCATCCACTCCTACACGAACGACCAGCCGTCGCTCGACCAGATGCACAAGGATCTGTACCGCGCACGCGCTGCCGCCCTTTCGATGATCCCGACCTCGACGGGTGCTGCGAAGGCTGTCGGCCTCGTCCTGCCGCACCTCAAGGGCAAGCTCGACGGCACGTCGATCCGCGTTCCCACGCCGAACGTCTCCGTCGTCGACTTCAAGTTCGTCGCCAAGCGCGACACGACGGCCGCCGAGATCAACGAAGCCATCAAGGCTGCCTCCAACGGCAAGCTGAAGGGCATTCTCGGCTACACGGACGAGCCGCTCGTCTCGAAGGACTTCAACCACGACAGCCACTCGTCGATTTTCGCGACCGACCAGACGAAGGTTCTCGAAGGCAACTTCGTTCGTATCCTCACCTGGTACGACAACGAATGGGGCTTCTCGAACCGCATGTCCGACACGGCTGTCGCCTTCGCAAAGCTGATCTGAAACCAAATCGAAACACCCGGGCAGCGATGCCCGGGTGTTTTTTCGTGACCTGACGGCAGAATATTTCCAGGAGCGGCCTCCATGACCTTCAAGACCCTCGACAACCTCACCGACATCGCCGGCAAGCGCGTGCTTGTCCGCGTCGATCTCAACGTGCCCGTCAAGGACGGCAAGGTCACCGATGCGACCCGCATCGAGCGTGTCGCCCCGACCATCCAGGAACTCTCGAAGAAGGGTGCCAAGGTCATCCTGCTCGCCCATTTCGGCCGCCCGAAGGGTGAGGTCGTCGCCGACATGTCGCTGGAGCAGATCCTGCCTGCGGTGAACGACGTGCTCGGCACGAAGGTGCATTTCGCCGCCGACTGCATCGGCGAGACCGCCGCTGCCGCCATCGCAGCCCTCGACAATGGCGGCATCCTGCTTCTCGAAAACACCCGCTTCCACAAGGGCGAAGAGAAGAACAACCCGGATTTCACCGCAGCGCTCGCCGCCAACGGTGATATCTATGTCAACGACGCCTTCTCGGCCGCGCATCGCGCGCATGCCTCGACCGAAGGCCTCGCCCATCTGTTGCCCGCCTATGCCGGCCGCACCATGCAGGCGGAACTCGAAGCGCTCGAAAAGGGCCTTGGCAATCCGAACCGCCCGGTTGTCGCCATCGTCGGCGGCGCGAAGGTCTCCACCAAGATCGACTTGCTCATGAACCTCGTGAAGAAGGTCGACGCGCTGGTCATCGGCGGCGGCATGGCGAACACCTTCCTCGCCGCCCGCGGCACCAATGTCGGCAAGTCGCTCTGCGAGCATGACCTCGCCGACACCGCCAAGCAGATCATGATCGAGGCCGCCACCGCGACCTGCGCCATCGTTCTGCCGGAAGACGGCGTCGTCGCCCGCGAGTTCAAGGCCAATGCCGAAAACGAGGTGGTCGACGTCAACGCCATTCCGGCCGACGCAATGATGCTCGACGTTGGCCCGAAGACCATCGAAGCCGTCAATGCCTGGATTTCCCGCGCTTCGACGCTCGTCTGGAACGGCCCGCTCGGCGCCTTCGAAATCGCCCCCTTCGACACCGCGACGGTCGCTGCCGCCAAACATGCAGCAGAACAGACCAAAGCGGGCAAGCTCGTCTCCGTCGCCGGTGGCGGCGATACGGTGGCGGCGCTCAACCATGCCGCTGTGGCCGACGATTTCACCTATGTCTCGACCGCCGGCGGCGCTTTCCTGGAATGGATGGAAGGCAAGCCGCTGCCGGGAGTCGATATCCTGCACCAGCAGAAATAACGACGGCCCCTTGCGCTTGGCGCGGGATCGCCTACATTCTCTGTAACGTCAACGAACAGAAAGGAAGGTGATCCAATGTCTAATGAGATTTCGGTCTTGGCTTCGGGCATGGGAATTGTGGTGAGCGAAACGAGGCAGCCCTCGTTCTGATACCGCCTTCCTTCGGGTCGCAAGACCCGGGTCCGCACCGGACCAAACCTCATGGGGGCCACCTTCGGGTGGCCCTTTTGCGTTTCCGAAGGTAGTGAGCAGCCTACCTCCTCTCCAACGCCACCCTCGGGCTTGACCCGAAGATGGCGGAGAAAAAGTTGTTATCCCTCCCCTACGGTCGGATCAGCACCGTCAGCATCATCAGCGCGATGGCGCCGACCGCGATCTTCCAGAAATCCGCGCGCCGCCGCAGCCCCGGCAGGCCGATGGGGCGGATGAGATGCAGCAGCATGACGGCAAGCAGGAGGACGGGGAGGATTTTTGACATGACGGCCTTTCCTGGCCTTTCCTGTCACACCCGGGACATTTTTCCAAGCGATCAGCGCAAGGGGTGAAAATCCTGCGCCATGTCGCCTTTGCATCTGGCAATCGGCACGCGGCGCGTTATTCCTATTGCATCGGCGAACCTTCGGAAATCACATGCGCAATAACCTCATATCCGTTTTCGCGCTGCTTATGGGCACGCTGTTCCTGTTCCTCGGGAACGGCCTGCACGGCCTGCTGCTTCCCATGCGCGGCGCCTTCGAAGGCTATGAGACGACGATGCTCGGCCTGCTCGGCACGTCCTGGGCCTCCGGCTTCGTGCTCGGCTGCCTCTTGGCACCTACCATTGTCAAGCGCATCGGCCATGTGCGCGCCTTTTCCGGCTTCGCCTCGCTCATCGCGATCATTGCCCTTTTGACCGGCATCCTCATCGATCCGTTCTGGTGGATCGCGCTGCGCGCCATTACGGGTTTCTCGATCGCCGGCACATCGATGATCATCGAGAGCTGGCTGAACGAGCGCGCCACAAACGAAAGCCGCGGCCTGATCTTCTCGCTTTACATCGCCATCACGCTGGTCGGCACCGTCGGTGGCCAGATGACCGTGGCGCTCGGCGACGTGACGACACCGATCCTCTTCATGTTCGCCGGGATTCTCTACTGCTTCGCCATGCTGCCGACGACGCTGTCGACCGCCGCATCGCCGCAGCCGTTGAAGCAGGTGCGCCTCGATATCCCTGCCCTCTTTCGCACCTCGCCGATCGCCTGCGTTGGCATCGTGCTGATTGGTATTGCCAACGGCGCCTTCGGTACGCTCGGCGCGGTCTTCGGCGCCAAGGTCGGACTGTCATCCAGCATGATCGCGACCATGATGAGCGTGGCGATCTTCGCCGGCGCCGTCATGCAGCTTCCCGCCGGTCGCATGTCCGACCGTATCGACCGCCGTATCGTGCTGGCCTCGCTCTCGGCCGTTGCCGCCGTTGCCGGCCTTGCCATCTTCGTCTTCCAGCCGGCCAATGTCACCGTACTGCTCGTGCTGACCGCGCTTTACGGCGCCATGGCGAATGCGCTCTACCCGATCGCCGTGTCCCATGCCAACGACTTCGCCAGTCCCGAGGATTTCGTAAAGGTCTCCGGCGGTCTGCTTCTGCTCTACGGCATCGGCACGATCATCGGCCCGACACTCGGCGGCCCGGTCATGTCGGCGATCGGCCCCTATGCGCTGTTCTTCGTCACCTGCTGCGCGCATATCCTGATTACGGCCTATGCCATCTTCCGCAGCCAGCGCCGCAAGGCGAAGCCCGCCGAGATGCGCGATGCCTATACGACAATCAATCCCGGCACTTTGACCACGCCGGAGAGCCTTCAGCTTTCGCCGCGCGCCCTGCCCCAGCCCCACGCCGTAGGTGACGAGCAACAACAGGAGGAGCAGACGGCATGAGTCTCTTCGACGACGACCGTCCTTTGAAGAAGATCGCACACGAGATCGGCAGCGACCTCGCGCTGCTCTCTGTCGACGAGCTTTCCGCGCGAATTGAGCTTCTCAAGGCAGAGATCGCCCGCCTCGAATCAGAGAAGGTGAAAAAAGGCGCCAGCCGCTCGGCGGCCGAGAACCTGTTTCGCTAGAGACGCGCTTTGCCGAAAAAGCACAGAAACAGGCAAACCGACAATAGAGTTAACCGGCCGTTAAGCCTTACACGTTATTACTGGCACATCCGGTCCTTCCGGGTTCAGACATTTTCTCCCTTTGGGGTATCGGTCTGATTTTTCTCCCTGTTTTACCTTGAGAGCCGCTTTCCGCGGCTCTTTTTTTATTTGCACGGCCACACGCCTGTGCACTGTCCCGAAAGAATTGTGGAGATTAACCCTTTCTTAAGAATACCCTTGCGCGAATTAGGTTATGGGATCATCCTCCAGACATCAAAAGGCGGCTTGGAACCGAACGAGCCAACCTTCCGTTACCTGCAAGTCGTGCGTTCAACAGGGATGAAACCATGTCCGAAAGAGGATTGAATACCGTCAGCTTCGCTGGCCACGTTGCGTCGTCGGCGCAGTTCAAGTCCCTGTACGCCGAAGGCATGGGTCTCGTTGAAGAAACCGCAAGCTATCTCGACGGCGTTGGCCGTCAGGCCTCCAAGGTGCTGCCGCGCATGGCATCGGTGCTCTATGCAGCGGAATCGATGCGTCTTACCACCCGCCTGATGCAGATGGCCTCCTGGCTGCTGCTCCAGCGCGCCGTCAACAATGGCGAGATGAACCGCGATCAGGTGCTTTCGGAAAAGAACAAGGTCCGCCTCGACAGCTTCAACGTCGACAAGACCGCCCCGGGCTGGAACGATCTGCCGGAAGCCTTCCGCGACCTCATCGAGCGCTCGCTGCGCCTGCAGAATCGCATCGCCCTGCTCGACCGCGAAATCTACCGCCCGCAGGATGTCCAGGCCTTTGCACCCGACAACCAGAACAGCGTCCAGGCCCAGATCAACCTGCTCCAGACCGCTTTCGGCAACAACTGAACGGCACACGGCATGACGACACCAACCCGGCTTCGGCCGGGTTTTTTGTTGCGTGTATTCCGAAGAAATTTAGGCAATAAAAAACCCGGCCGAAGCCGGGTTCTTCAAAACTGTCTGCGAAACGCAGATTAGAGGCCGAGGCCTTCGAAGCGCTTCTTGAACTTCGAAACGCGGCCGCCACGGTCCAGCATCTGCTGGTTGCCGCCGGTCCAAGCCGGGTGCGACTTCGGATCGATTTCAAGGTTCATCGTTGCGCCTTCCGAACCCCAGGTCGAACGGGTTTCGTATTCGGTGCCGTCGGTCATGACGACCTTGATGACGTGGTAGTCGGGATGGATATCAGCCTTCATGACACTCTTCCTGCTTGTTCCGGGGGCCATTTGTCGCAACGCATTGCGGCAGCGAGGCCAAAGACGTAAATGAAGCCGCGGCCGGTCGGACCTGCGGCTTCCCAATTCGATGGCGAGCCTATACATGAAGGCCGTCTGGATAACAAGAGCCGAAAGACAATTCGTGCCGCAAGGCGCTGGGAATGGGGGTATGGTGTCCACAGTGACAGAGCACGCTGCGCAGGAAAAGCCCGCACGCAGAAACATTCGTCCGCTCGGAAGGCTCACGCCCTATATAAGCCGCTATCGCGGCCTCGTCTGCGGCGCGCTTGTCGCGCTCGTCATGGCCGCCGTCACCACGCTGGTTCTGCCGGTCGCCGTGCGCCGCATGATCGACCACGGCTTCTCGGGTGCGGATGCCGGCTTCATCAACACCTATTTCACGATGCTCTTCGTGTTGGCCGGCCTGCTCGCGCTGGCGAGCGCCATGCGCTACTACTTCGTCATCACGCTCGGCGAGCGCATCGTCGCGGATCTCCGGCGCGAGGTCTTCGCCCACGTGACGCGGCTGTCGCCGGCCTTCTTCGACGTCAACCAGTCCGGCGAGATCGTCTCGCGGCTGACGGCCGATACGACGCAGATCAAGTCCGCCGTCGGCGCCACCGCCTCCGTCGCGCTGCGCAACCTCATCCTGTGTCTCGGGGCGATCGCCATGATGGTCTATACCAGCCCCAAGCTCTCCAGCCTTGTCATCGGCGCGATCCCGATCATCGTCTTTCCCCTCGTCGCCTTCGGCCGCTCGGTGCGCCGCCGCTCGCGCGAGGCGCAGGATACGCTCGCGGCGGCTTCCGCCTATGCCGGCGAAGCGATCGGCGCGACGCGCACCTTGCAAGCCTTCAATGCCGAGGAAGCAGCCCGCGCCCGCTTCTTCGGTGCCGTCGAGAGCGCCTATGAGGCCGCCCGCTCCGCCATCCGCGCCCGTTCGCTGCTGACGGGCTTCGCCATCGCCATGATCTTCGGCTCGGTCGTCGCCGTGCTGTGGTTTGGCGCGCAGGACGTGCTGTCGGGCACGATCTCGGCCGGCACGCTCGGCCAGTTCCTGCTCTATGCCGTCTTTGCCGCCGGCAGCCTCGGCGCACTCTCCGAGGTCTGGGGCGAACTCTCGCAGGCGGCCGGCGCCGCCGAGCGCCTCACCGAGCTGCTCGCCGAAAAGCCCGCCATCGCGGCCCCTGCCAATCCGGTCGCTTTGCCCGTACCGTCGCGCGGCGAGCTGACCTTTGAGGATGTGCATTTCTCCTATCCCGCCCGCCCCGGCTATCGCAGCATCAACGGCCTGTCCTTCGCCGTGAAGCAGGGCGAGACCGTGGCCGTCGTCGGCCCGTCGGGCGCCGGCAAGAGCACGATCCTGTCGCTGGTCGAACGCTTCTACGACCCCGATGCCGGCACCGTACGGCTCGACGGGGTAGACCTGCGCACCGCCGACCCGGAAGAGCTGCGTCGCCGCATCGCGCTGGTGCCGCAAGATGTCACCATCTTCGCCGCGACGATCCGCGACAACATCGCCTTCGGCATGACCAATGTCAGCGACGAGGCGATCCGCGCCGCCGCCCGCGCCGCGCAGGCCGAAGAGTTCATCACCCGCCTCGACAAGGGCTACGACACCATGGTCGGCGAGCGCGGCGTGACGCTCTCCGGCGGCCAGCGCCAGCGCATAGCCATTGCCCGCGCCATCCTCAAGGATGCGCCGCTCCTGCTGCTCGACGAGGCGACCTCCGCCCTCGATGCCGAGAGCGAGACGCTGGTGCAGAAGGCGCTGGACGGCCAGATGGGCAAGCGCACGACGATCGTCATCGCCCACCGCCTTGCAACCGTGCTGAAGGCCGACCGCATCCTCGTTATGGACGCCGGCCGGATCGTCGAAGAGGGCACGCATCAATCGCTGATCCGGGAGGGCGGCCTCTATGCCCGCCTTGCGCGGCTGCAGTTTGATCATGGCGGCCAGGCTTTCCTCGGCGAGGATCGCGCGGCGGGTTGACCGGCCTGCCCCTACCATCGTCGCCCTTGTCGCAGAGACCAAGCGCCCTATCCTGAGGTGTCGGACCTAACGTCACCTTGGGAGGAGACCACCGTGGCATTTTCGACGATCACCCGCAGGACCCTGATGGCGCTCGGCGCTACTGGATTTGCAGCGCTGACGCTGGGCACGCCCGCCGCCGCTCAGCAGTTTCCCGACCGCACCATCACGCTTGTCGTGCCCTTCGCGGCAGGCGGGTCGACGGATGTGGTGGCCCGCATCATTGCGCAGAAGATGTCGGAGAATATCGGCCAGCAGATTATCGTCGAGAATGTCGGCGGTGCCGGCGGCAGCCTGGGGGCGGATCGCGTGGCGCGGGCGGAGCCGGACGGCTACACGATCCTGATGGCGACGGTTGCCACCCATGCGCTGAACCCGCTGATCCTGAAGACCAAGCCCTATGACGCGGAAAAGGACTTTGCACCGGTTTCGCTGCTGGTGATCGTGCCGAACGTGCTGGTGGTCAATCCTGAACTGCCGGCCAAGAATGTCGAGGAACTGCTCGCCTTACTGAAGGCCGATCCGGAGGGCTACAGCTATGCTTCCTCCGGCAATGGCACGCCGCTGCATCTCTCCGGCGAACTCTTCAAGTCGATGGCCGGCGTCAGTATGCAGCACGTGCCCTACAAGGGCTCCGGCCCGGCGCTGAACGACGTGATCGGCAACCAGATCCCCATCATGTTCGATAACCTGCCCTCCTCCTCCGGCCATATCAAGGCCGGCACGCTGCGCGCGCTGGCCGTCACCACCAAGGAACGCGCCGCCTCCTTCCCGGATGTGCCGACCATCGCCGAATCCGGCATTCCCGGCTACGAGACCTATACGTGGAACGCGCTCTTCGCGCCGGCCGGAACGCCGAAGGAGGTCGTCGCCAAGCTCAACGAAGCCGCCAACACCGCCTTGAAGGACCCCGCCGTCATCGAGCGCATGAAGGAATTCAGCGCCACGATCGTCGGCTCTACGCCGGAAGAACTCGGCAAACACGTGACGGCCGAACTCGCAAAATGGAAACCCGTCGTCGAAGGCGCTAAGATCCAGATGGATTGACCAGCGTAAGGCCGGCGCCTCAGGCGCCGACCGCCCGGCCCGCGACGCGGCCGGAAAACAGGCAGCCGCCGAGGAAGGTGCCCTCCAGCGCATTGTAGCCATGCAGCCCGCCACCACCGAAACCGGCGACCTCGCCGGCCGCATAAAGGCCCGGCACCGGTTTGCCTGACAGTTCCAGCACCCGGCCGGACAGATCGGTCTGGAGCCCGCCGAGCGTCTTGCGCGTGAGAATGTTGAGGCGCACCGCGATCAGCGGTCCGGCCTTGGGATCGAGCAGGCGATGCGGCCGCGCCGTGCGCATCAGCTTGTCGCCGAGATAGTTGCGCGCGCCGTGGATAGCCGTGACTTGCGCATCCTTCGAGAACGGGTTGTCGATTTCCCGGTCGCGCGCCTCCACCTCGGCGCGTACGCGTTCCACATCGAGCAACGGCGCGTCGGTCAATCCGTTCATCGCCGCAACGAGGTCATCGAGCGTGTTGCGAACGACAAAATCCGCCCCCTTGTCCATGAACGCCTGCACCGGGCCGGGCGGGTTCTTGCCGAGACGCTTCAGCAACAGCGGGATGTCTTTGCCGGTCAAATCCGGGTTCTGCTCGGAGCCGGACAGCGCGAATTCCTTCTTGATGATCGCCCGCGTCAGGATGAACCAGCTGTGGTCGTGGCCGGTTGCGCGAATGGCTTTTAGCGTCGCCAGCGTGTCGAAGCCCGGCATGGCCGGCGCGGGAAAGCGGCGACCGTGCGCATCGAGCCACAGCGAGGACGGACCGGGCAGAATGCGGATGCCATGGCCCGGCCAGATCGGATCCCAGTTCCGCAGGCCCTCGGTATAGTGCCACATGCGATCGCCATTGATAACCGAGCCGCCAGCCTGCTGCGCGATGGCGAGCATGCGGCCGTCGACATGGGCGGGCACACCGCTCACCATGAAGGCCGGTGGCTCACCGAGCCGGCTGCGCGGCCAGCTTTGGCGCACCAGGTCCTGATTGCCGCCGATGCCGCCTGATGACACCAGAATGGCACCGGCGCGAAACCGGAAATCGCCAACCACTTCGCGCGATGTCGGTCCACCGCGCGCCGCGTGGTCCGGCGCCAGCACCGCACCATGGGCGCCGACAACCGTACCGTTCTCGACGATCAGGCCATCCACGCGATGGCGGAAGCGAAAGGCAATCGCGCTTTCGGTCCGAAGCGCTTCCGCACGCCGCAGGAAGGGCGCCAGGACACCCGGGCCGGTGCCCCAGGTCACATGGAAGCGCGGCACGGAATTGCCATGCCCGGTCGCGAGCCCGCCGCCCCGTTCTGCCCAGCCAACGACCGGGAACCAGCGCATGCCCATGGCGTGTAGCCAGGCACGCTTTTCGCCATTTGCAAAATCGAGATAGGCCTCCGCCCAGTAGCGCGGCCAGTGGTCCTCCGGCCGGTCGAACCCGGCGGAACCCATCCAGTCCTGCCTCGCCAAGGCGAGGCTGTCGCGGATGCGCATGTGGCGCTGCTCCGGACTATCGATGAAGAACAGGCCGCCCAGCGACCAGAAGGCCTGCCCGCCCAGACTTTGCTCTCCTTCCTGGTCGAGCATGATCACCCTGAGCCCACGGCCCGCCGCTTCCGTCGCCGCGACGAGGCCCGCAAGACCAGCACCGATGACAAGAAGATCGCAATCCATCCCAACGCCTCCCGTCACAAGTTGCGAAAACTTACGCTGACGTTCACGTCAGATCAAGAGAGCGGAAGAGCTAGCGGGGCAGGCAAGCACCAGCACAGTCGCGCCCTCTGCCCGCCCTACGAAATTATCGTTCGGTCAGCTTCAGCTCGATACGGCGGTTGGTCGCCTTTGCCGCGTCGTCATTGCCCTCGGCGATCGGCTGGAATTCGCCGAAGCCGGCCGCGACGAGCCGGTTGGCCGGCACGCCGTTGGCGATGAGGAATTTGACGACCGACGTCGCGCGGGCCGAGGAGAGCTCCCAGTTGTCACGGTAGCGGCCGGTGCCGGACAGCGGCACGTTGTCGGTATGGCCGTCGACGCGCAGCACCCAATTGATCTCGGCGGGGATTTCCTTGGCAAGATCGAGCAAGGCCGCGGCGAGCTTCTTCATCTCCGCCTGCCCCGCCTCGTTCAGCTCGTTGCCGCCGGAGGGGAACAGCACTTCCGACTGGAAGACGAAGCGGTCGCCGACGATGCGGATGTTTTCGCGGTCGGAGAGGATTTCACGCAGGCGGCCGAAGAAGTCGGAACGGTAGCGGTTGAGCTCCTGCACGCGCTGCGCCAGCGCGACATTGAGGCGGCGGCCGAGATCGGCGATCTTCGTCTGCGAGGACTTGTCCTTGGCCTCGGAGGCCTGCAACGCCTCCTCCACGGCGGCGATCTGGCTGCGCAGCGCGGCGATCTGCTGGTTCAGCAGTTCGATCTGGCTTGCGGCTCGCGCGCTCACCTGCTTTTCCGAATCCAGCTCTCCTTCCAGCGTCGTTACGCGGGCATTGGCGGCGTCGGAGGCGCCGGAACCGCTGTCCAGCAGTTGCTGAAGGCGCGTGCGGTCGCTTTCGGACTGGGCGAGCGAGGCCTGGAGATTGGCGAGCGCGTCTTCCAGATCCTGCTTGCCGCTCTTTTCCAGCGCCAGAAGTTGCGTCAGCTCGTTGATCTGGCTGGTGAGGCGGTTCAGCACGTCGTCCTTGCCGGAGATTTCACGGCTCAAGAAGAACTGCGCCAGCACGAAGACCGTGAGCAGGAACATGATGGCAAGCAGCAGCGTCGAGAGCGCATCGACAAAGCCCGGCCAGTAATCGACCGTGCGCTGGCTGCGCCGGTTGCGGGCGAGCGCCATCTCTATTCGCCCCCGGTCCTGTGGGCTTTCTCGGCCGCGCGTTCGGGCAACTTTTCGACGGGCCGTTCACCGGAGCGCGCGGCGAGCCGGTCAAGCGTGCGGCGCAGCGCCTTCGCCTCTTCCTGCTGTGCCTCGATCCAGTCGCGCAGCATCTGCTGCTCGCTGCGCATGTTCTTGACAAGACCCTGAATACCCTCGGCAAGGCTCGCCATGGCCGCCGTCGAGCGATGGCCGCCGCCCTCCTGCTGCGCGAGCTTCAGGATCTGCTCTGCAAGCGCCTGCACATCGGTTGAGGATGTGGCGGCGAGTTCGGCGGACGGTTGAACCTCGGACCCGACATCCGTCACTGATGATAGCCAGTTTTCCAGTTCCGTGTAGAAACGGTTCTGCGCGCGGCCGGCCTGCAGGTCGAGGAAGCCGAGGATGAGCGAAGAGGACAGGCCGAAGAGAGAGGTCGAGAAGGCGGTGCCCATGCCTTCCAGCGGCGCGGAAAGGCCCTGCTTCAGCGCCGTCAGAATGTCGTTCGCCGTCCCGCCGCCGGCATCCAGCGACTGGATGACCGCGCTGATCGAGCCGATCGTACCGAGCAGGCCCCAGAAGGTGCCGAGCAGGCCGAGGAAGACGAGAAGGCCGATCAGGTAGCGGGACGTATCGCGCGATTCGTCGAGGCGCGTGGCGATGGAATCGAGGATCGAGCGCAGCGTGGCGGTCGAGAGCGCCAGCGAATGGCGTCGGCCGATCAGCGCACGCATCGGCGCCAGAAGCACCGGATCGCGTCCAACTTTTTCGGCACTGCCGGCCGCGCGGAACGAATTGAACCAGCGCACTTCCGGCCGGAGCGCCAGAACATGGTTGAAGACCAGCAGGATGCCGATCAAGAGCACACCGAGGATCAGGCCGTTGAGGCCGGGATTGGAGAGGAACGCCGTCTGCGCCTGGCGGAAGAGGATGGCGGCCACGAAGCCGACGATGATGAGGAAGATCACCATCGTCCAGAAGAACGCCATGGGGCTCGAAAGTTTATGCGGGTAGTCGTCCCCGGTCTCGGACGACCCTCCCCAGCCCGACAGCGCCAGCTTAGCCATGTAGTCGCATCTCCGCTTTCTCGTCGGGGCGGAGACTAGAGGAAGATTGTGTGGAATTGAAGGGCTTAGAGGCAACAGCGGCGCTTTGGTACGCCGCCGTCCTCAGCCTGCCTCAGCGCGTCGGCACCGGGCGGTGCAGCACGTCGCGCAGCGCCTTGTGGATATATTCGTTGCCGGCAACCACCTCGCCAGCATTGAACATATCATTACCACCGTCGAAGTCGGTGGCGTAACCGCCGGCTTCGCGAATCAGTAGGATGCCGGTCGCCATGTCCCATTCCGCGAGATCACGCTCCCAGAAGCCGTCGAAACGGCCGGCGGCGACATAGGCGAGATCGAGCGCGGTAGAGCCGAGACGGCGCATGCCGGCGACTTCACCCATCACATGGCGCAGCTCGATGAGGAACTTGCCGTGGTTGCCGCGGCCGAGATGCGGCACGCTGCAGCCGATGACGGCATCCGACAGCGCCTTGCGGGCAGCCACGCGCAGGCGGCGATCGTTGAGGAAGGCGCCGCCACCACGCTCGGCGGTAAAGAGCTCGTCCGTTGCCGCATTCAGAACGACGGCCGCGACGATCTCACCGTTGCGCTCCAGCGCGATCGTGCTGGCAAAGAGCGGGATGCCGTGCAGGAAGTTGGTCGTGCCGTCGAGCGCGTTGACGATCCAGCGGTGCGCACCGTCCGTACCGATGATCTCCTCGGCATCGTCGGCCAGGAAGCCATAGGTCGGGCGGGCCTTCATCAGCTCTTCGCGGATCAGCTTCTCGGCCTTGCGGTGCGCCTGCGCGACATATTCGGCCGGGCCCTTGAGCGAAACCTGCAGGTTCTGCACTTCGCCGAAATCACGCGAGAGCGACTTGCCGGCCTTAAAGGCGGCCTGAACCATAACGTTGAGAAGAGCTGAACGAGCCATGAAATGAATGTCCTTCGGGAATGTCCGGCGCATCGGGACGGCGAAAGCCGCGGCGCGCAAATGCACGGGGACCGGATGTGCGGGCTTCAAGACCACAAATCCCGCGAAGTTTCAAGTCTTCAGCCCCTGCATGGGCTGCAATGCAGGGTGTGCGATCGTGCAACAGGGTAAATACGGCGCGCCTTACGAGCCCGAACGGTACTTGTTGGCTGCCGTGATCGCCGCCTTCTGCTGCTCGTCCGTCAGGCCGAGATAGAAGTCTTCGAGCGAGGGATCATTGAGCCCTGCACGCCGCGCCAGAACGAACCACTTGCCCGCCTCGACAGGGTCCGGCCGTGTACCGATGGCGTGGATGTAAAGCTGCGCGATCTTGCTCTGGGCTACGACATTGCCGCCATCGGCCGCGCGCTTCAGCCATTTGAAGCCGGTTTCGTAATCGCGCTCGCCCGCTGTGCCGTTCACCAGCCACATGCCGAGATCGAGCTGCGCGGTATCGAAGCCCGCGCGGGCCGCCCGCAGCAGCCATTCACGGGCGCGCTTGGTCTTCTCTTCCGGCAGGTCCTTCAGGTTCACATAGATCTGCGCCACGGCATATTGCGCATCCGCGATGCCTTGCTCCGCCGACTTCTCGTAATAGGGCAGCGCGTCGCGCAGCCCCTTGTCGCCCGGGCTGTCGGCCACCAGCACCTGCGCATAGTTGAACTGCGCGGAGGCATTACCGAGATCGGCCGATTTCTTCATCAGCTCGTCGGCCTTCTTGCGGTCCTCCGGCGAGGCCGAGCGCTCCATGAGGAGGATCGCATATTTGAACATGCCGGTCGGGTCGCCGCCATTGGCCGCCTGCTCATACCAGAACAGCGCCTGCTTGCGATCGCGCTTCACGCCGAGGCCACGATCGAGAATTTCGGCGACCAGGGTCTGTGCGGCGGGATCGCCGAGCTGGGCGCGCGGAAGGGCAAGCTCCATCGCCGTCAGGTAGCGGCCACGCTGGAAGGCGCCATAGGCATCATCCACCTTGCCGGCAAACGGCTTTTCGGCCGGCAGCGCTGGCAGATCGGCCCCCATGCGGTCAAGCACCGAAAGACCCGTCGACGGGCCGTCGACCGGCTTCTTCTCGTCCTTCTTGGCCTCGTCAGGCTGATCGTCAAGAATATCAGGCTTCACATCCACGACCGGCTCTTTTTCCTCCGCCTTCACATCGCCAGCGGTGACGGAGGGACCCTTCTTCGCCGTCTCGGCAAGGGACGGCGCGGCAACGAGAACGCCCGTGGCAAAAAATGCCACCGGCGCGATACGGCAAGCTTGTGAAAGAAGGGCCCTGATCATGAGCGCCTACTATTGCTCAAACCGTGGCGCTTTTTCGTCAAGAAGAGCATTGACCGCAGCAATCACATGCGGCGCCTGCGCAGGGTCGGCAAAGACCGCCTTGTCGAGCGCCACGAACTCCGCGCCGGTCTCGGCCACGGCAAGGGCGGAGTCCGGATCGGAGCCGCCGAGCACGATGCAGGGGATCTCCACCATCGAGGCCCACCATTCGGCAAGCGCCAGGTTCTTCGGATGCGCGTCCGGCTTGATGTCTCCGCCGATCTTGCCGAAGAAGATATAGTCCGGCTGGATGTCGCCGATCTCCAGCGCCTTGTGACGATCCGTGGCATTGCCGCCGCCGACAATGAGCTTAGGCGTGAATTTTTCCACCGCTTCGGCAAACTCCTCGAGTCCGCCGGTCACATGGATGCCGTCGGCCTTCGCCCGACCCGCCACACGTGTATCACCAGCAACGAGCGCGGCAGCGCCGGCACGCTGGACAATTTCAACCAGCGCTTCCGCGTGCTTCTGGAACACGCCGTCATCTAGGCCGTATTGCGGAATGATCACCGAAGCGACGTCGCCGCCCTTCAGAGCGCCCTCAAGCATGGCGGTCCGCGCGGACAGGTCCTCGCCCTCGGGAAGGATCAGCACGAGACGGCAGCGGTTATCGGCGTTGGACATGGATGGGCACTTTCCTTGAATTGCGGCACTCTGGTCTCGTCATAACAGATCAAAGCGGATAGACGGAAGGACGAACAGGATCAATCACCTTCCATGTCCATCGACCCCTCGATTTATTATGTCGCCATCCCCGCCGTGTTGCTGGTCGGCCTGACGAAGGGCGGCATGGGCGAAGCACTGGCGCTGATGGGCGTGCCCTTGCTGGCCATGGCCGTGCCGCCGGTGCAGGCCGCCGCCATTCTTCTGCCGATCCTGGTGGTGATGGACTGCGTGTCGCTCTGGATCTGGCGCGAACACAACAACCGCACGCTTCTGAAAATGCTGCTGCCCGGTGCACTCATCGGCATCGCTATCGGCTGGGCGACCTCGGCCTATGTGCCGCGTGACGCGTTGCGCCTCATCATCGGCCTGATCACCGTGCTCTTCGTGCTACGCTATTTCTACAACACTTGGCGTGTCCGGCATGGTCACGTCATCGAGCCGAAACCGCACCGGCTCATCCCCGCCGCTTTCTTCGGCACGCTGTCCGGCTATGGCAGCTTCGTGGCCCATGCAGGCGGCGCACCGTTTCAGGTCTACGGCCTGCCGTTGAAGCTGCCGCCGCGCGACTATACCGGGGCTGCCGTCCGCTTCTTCGCCATTCTCAACGTCGTCAAGCTCGGCCCCTATTTCGCGCTGGGGCAACTCGACACGACCAATCTCACAATCTCGGCAACACTCGTGCCGCTCGCCATCGTCGCCACCGCCTTCGGCGGCTTCTTGGTCAAGCGCATGAAGCCGGACGTTTTCTATCCCTTCATGTATTCCATGGCGCTGATCGCCGGTCTGAAGCTCGTCTATGACGGCGTATTGGCCCTTCTCTGACGGCTTACTTCGCACCGCACAAAATACTTGCCGCACATGCTTCTTTGCCCTAGCGTTCGGCCATGGCGCACCCAGACCCATTTGCTGCGATTGCCGATCCCAACCGCAGGTTCCTGCTGGAGGAGCTGCGTCGCGCTCCACGCACGGTCAACGAACTCTCCGAGGGCCTGCCGATCAGCCGCCCGGCGGTCTCCCAACACCTGAAGGCGCTGCTCGATTCCAACCTGGTCAGCGTCAAAGCCGAGGGAACGAAGCGCATCTATGCCATCAATGCCAAGGGCTTCGACAGGCTCAATCTCTGGCTTGATCAATTCTGGTCGTGAACCCGCTGTGTCATTTTGAAATAGAACGCCCCGGCAGACCTTCCGATTTGCCAGGGCGTCATGACATCTATGATTTCGTTTTCGAAAGCGGTTTCGCGAAATGGGCTCCTACCCCGGTCCTCCCATACGGACCATCTGTTCCGCGACTTGCCTCCCTATAATTCCTTTGGAAAAATCCCTGTCGTTTCAGTGAGCTGAGGAGCGAATGCGCTCGATCTCATCCTTGATGCGCAGCTTGCGACGCTTGATGTCTGCAATCGCATCATCACCCGAAGAGGGCTGCTTGATTGCAGCATGCAGCTCTTCTTCAAGAGCAAAATGCTTCTTTTCCAGCGTAGCCAGGTGGGCCTCAATCGTCATGTGACAGTTCCTTCCTTTTGCTTGCACCCGGTCACTTGCGTGCCGGATGATCCAGGTTGCAACAAAGTCAGTGTGCCATGTCATTTTTCATTTGTCGAAGGCGAAAACGTGGCAAGGGATAACTTCCCGTTACCGGGGCTTTCGTGATAGGAGCAGGCTTATACAGACTGGGACAGGCGGGCGGACCGCTGCTCCCGACGACGGGGAATAGAGCATGGCAGATCAGGAACAGGCTGAATTGCGGCTTGCCGCCGCACGGCTTCGCCAGGAGCATGAAGACTACGATGCCGCCATCAACGCCATGATCCAGGTGGGCTGCGAAGCCCTCAAAATCCAGCGCATGAAGAAGAAGAAGCTGATCCTCAAGGACAAGCTTTCCAAGCTGGAAGACCAGATCATTCCCGATATCATCGCCTGAACCGGACGAGACGCCTTGGACACCACCGAAACGCCCCCCGTCGCCATCATCATGGGAAGCCAGTCCGACTGGGAGACGATGAAGAACGCCGCCGATACGCTCGATGCGCTTGGCGTGGATTACGAGGCCCGCATCATTTCGGCGCACCGCACGCCCGACAGGCTCTACAGCTTCGCCCGCGGCGCCAAGGCGGAAGGCTTCAAGATCATCATCGCCGGTGCCGGCGGTGCGGCCCATCTACCGGGCATGGCCGCGGCCATGACGCCGCTGCCCGTCTTCGGCGTGCCGGTCCAGTCGAAGGCACTCTCCGGCCAGGACAGCCTCCTTTCCATCGTTCAGATGCCGGCCGGCATTCCCGTCGGTACGCTCGCCATCGGCCGGGCCGGCGCGGTCAATGCCGCGTTGCTCGCCGTCGCCGTGTTGGCGCTCAACGACCCCGAGCTCGCCCATCGCCTTGATGAATGGCGAGAGAGCCAGTCCAACGCCATCGCCGAATATCCCGTGGACGGCCCGCTATGAGCGCCCGCACCATCGGCATCATCGGCGGCGGCCAGCTCGGCCGCATGCTGGCCATGGCGGCCGCGCGCCTCAACCTGCGCACCGTCATCCTCGAACCGCAGGCCGATTGTCCGGCAGCTCAGGTCGCCAACGCTCAGATCGTCGCCGCCTATGACGACGCCGAGGCGCTCGCCGAGCTTGCCCGCATCTGCGATGTCGTAACCTACGAATTCGAGAACGTGCCCGTCGCCGCCGCCGCCGCGCTGGCCAAGGCCGTCCCGGTCTATCCGCCGTCGCGCGCGCTGGAGGTCTCGCAGGACCGCCTCGTCGAAAAGAGCTTCATCCGCGATTGCGGCATCCTCACCGCCGACTTCGCCGCCGTCGACAGCCAGGCCGATCTTGAGGTGGCGCTCGACCGCTTCGGCGGCGTCGGCGTGTTGAAGACCCGCCGCCTCGGCTATGACGGCAAGGGCCAGCGCCTCTTCCGCTCTCCGGCCGAAAGCCGCGAAGGCGCCTTCGAGGCGCTGGGCGGCGTGCCGCTGATCCTCGAAAGCCTCGTGCCCTTCGAGCGCGAAGTGTCGATCATCGCCGCGCGCGACCGCGACGGCACCATCGCCTGCTACGACCCGGCCGAGAACGTCCATCTCAACGGCATCCTGCACACCTCGACGCTGCCGGCGAGCGTCAGTGAGGCGACGGCCGACCAGGCCCGCAAGGCGGCACGCGCCATCCTCGACAGCCTCGGCTATGTCGGCGTCATCGGCGTGGAATTCTTCGTGCTGCCGGATGGCGGGCTCGTTGCCAACGAGATCGCACCGCGCGTACACAATTCCGGCCACTGGACGGAGGCGGCCTGCGTCGTCTCGCAGTTCGAGCAGCATATCCGCGCCGTTGCCGGCCACACGCTCGGCGATCCGCGCCGTCATTCGGACTGTGTGATGCAGAATCTGATCGGCGACGACATCGATGACGTGCCCGCCTGGCTTGCCAAGCCCGGCGTACTCGTCCACCTCTACGGCAAGACGGAAGCCCGACCGGGCCGCAAGATGGGGCATATTACCCAGGTTTTCGGCTGAAACGGACTGGAAAACCAGACACAGCGGCGGAAAACCCGCCGCCTATGGTTGACAGCGCAAATGTCCCGGGTTACATGCCTGCCCAACGTGAAAGCGCGCCCGAAACGGCGCGTTTTTGATTGAAGAAATCCGGCGAACTCGTGTCGCCCTGCAATACGCGGATCGAAAACATGAAGATCAAGAATTCGCTCAAGTCGCTCAAGGCTCGCCACCGCGAAAACCGCCTCGTTCGCCGCAAGGGCCGCATCTACATCATCAACAAGCAGAACCCGCGCTTCAAGGCTCGTCAGGGCTGATACGGCGTCGCGGTTGCCTGTCCCGTCAGGGACAGCGTTGATCGAGAAATACAATTGAAGTTGAGCGCATGGCGGTTTACCATAACCGCCATGCGCTTTTTCATGCTTTCCGCACTTTGCCTTCCCCTTGCTTTCGCCATGGCTGCGCCCTCCGCCGCCTTCGCGCAAGCCGCAGACAAGGCTTCGCTCGACAAGACGTCCGGTGCCTTCACCACGCAAGCGCAGCGGTTGGACAAGCTGTTCGGTGACCTGAAGCGCGAGGCCGACCCGGATGCAGCGACTGGCATCGCCAACCAGATTCGCCGCGAATGGCAGGATTCCGGCAGCGCGACCATCAACCTCCTGATCCAGTGGGCCGACAAGGCCATGACGGACGACAAGAATGCCGCGGCGCTCGATTTCCTCGATGAAGCGATCCGCCTGAGGCCCGACTATGTCGAGGGCTGGAACCGCCGCGCGACGCTGCATTTCAAGATGGGCAACTATCGCAAATCGATGTCCGACATAAACCAGGTGCTGAAGATCGAACCCCGCCACTTCGGCGCGCTCGCCGGCATGGCCGCGATTCTCTCCCAGACCGGCCGCGACGAACTGGCCATGAAGGCCTGGGAACGCTTCCTCGATATCTACCCGACCGAACGGCAGGCACAGAAGGAAATGGGCGACCTCGCGGAAAAGCTGACCGGCCAGCGCACCTGATTCCCATTCGGGTGAACCGGCATGGCGCCACCTGCGTAGACCAGCTATCTCCATCGTCGACCGGACCTTTCCTTGCCCTCCCCGCTCCGCCTCATGCTGACAGCCCTTCTCGCCGCTCCCTTCGCCATCGCACTCGCCGGCTACACCTTCACGGCGTGGAAGGCCCGCACGATCGAGCAGCAGTTTCCCAATGTCGGCGAGCTGATCGACGTCGGCGGCTTTCGCATGAACAGCGTGCTGGTCCCGGCGGGCGACAAGGCCGACCTGCCGCCACTCGTCTTCATCCACGGCGCAAGCGGCAACCTGCGCGACCAGATGCATGCCTTCCGCGCGAAACTGGAAGGGCGTGCGACCCTGCTCTTCGTCGATCGGCCGGGCCACGGCTACTCCGAGCGCGGGGGGCCGGAAAATGCCTGGCCGGACGGGCAAGCCAACGCCATTGCCCGCCTGATGGAAAAGCGCGGCATCGACAAGGCGATCATCGTTGCCCATTCGTTCGGCGGCGCGATTGCCGCAAGCTTTGCGCTGGAGCACCCGGAAAAGACCGCCGGCCTGCTGTTCCTCGCCCCGGCAACCCATCCCTGGCCGGGCGGCGTCGACTGGTATTACGATCTCGCTAGAGCGCCTTTTGTCGGCTGGCTGTTCACGCGCATCGTCGCCCTACCGGTTGGCCTGTCGCGCATCGACAGCGGCACCCGTTTCGTCTTTGCCCCCAACCCGCGCCCGGACGACTACATCGAAGCGACCGCACCCGCCCTCGTGCTGCGTCCCGCCGCCTTCCGCAACAATGCCACCGACGTCGCCAATCTCCTGGACTACGTTCGCCGCATGCAGCCGCGCTATCCCGAGATCCGGGCACAGACGATAATCGTCACCGGCGACACGGACGGCGTGGTCTATGAGGAAATCCATTCACGCGGGCTGGCGCGCGACATCGCGGGATCGGAGCTCGTCTGGATACACAATCTCGGCCACAAACCGGATTACGTGGTGACGGATCTTGCCGTCGAGGCGCTCGAGAAGATCGCGGGCGCAAAACGCGACCTCCAGGAATCAGCAAGGCGGGCCGAAGCCCGCCTTGCGAAGGATCACGAGAAGTAGCGCAGCCTCAGACGCCGCTGACGCCGTCGGCGCCGATATAGGCGATGCGCAGCATGTTCGTGCCGCCGGGGGTACGCAGCGGCACGCCGGCCGAGATGATGATGCGGTCGCCCGGCTTGCCGAATTCTTCCGTCACGACGATGCGGCAGGCGCGGTTCACCATGTCGTCGAGGTCTTCCGCATCGCCGGTGACGACGCAGTGCAGGCCCCAGACGACCGAGAGACGGCGCGCCGTCTCGATGACCGGCGACAGCGCCAGGATCGGCACTTCCGGCCGCTCGCGCGCGGCGCGCAGGCCCGTCGTGCCCGACGAGGTGTAACAGACGATGGCCGCAAGCTTCAGCGTCTCGGCGATCTGGTGAGCGGCAAGCGAGATGGCATCGGCGCCGGTCGCTTCCGGCGGCGTGCGCTGGGCGTAGATGATGCCCGGATAGTGCGGGTCGCGCTCAACCTTGCTGGCGATGGAGGCCATGGTGGAGACGGCTTCGACCGGATAGGCACCCGAGGCGGATTCGGCCGACAACATGACGGCGTCAGCGCCTTCGAAGACGGCCGTCGCGACGTCGGACACTTCGGCGCGGGTCGGGACGGGCGCCGAAATCATTGATTCCAGCATCTGGGTGGCAACGACGACCGGCTTGCCGGCGCGGCGGCAGGCACGGATGAGCTGCTTCTGCAGGCCCGGAACGGCCTCCAGCGGCATTTCCACGCCGAGGTCGCCACGCGCGACCATCAGGGCGTCCGAGAGGTCGATGATCTCGTCGATCCGCTCGATGGCCTGCGGCTTTTCGATCTTCGACATCAGGCCGACGCGGCCGCGCGAAATCTTGCGCACTTCGGCCAGGTCTTCCGGGCGCTGGATGAAGGACAGCGCCACCCAGTCGACGCTGCCGGTCGCAAGCACCGCATCGAGGTCGATGCGGTCCTTCTCCGTCAGCGCGCCGACCGGAAGCAGCGTGTCGGGCAGGCTGACGCCCTTGCGGTCGGAGATCTTGGTGCCCGAAACGACCGTGCAGACGATCGACTTGCCGTCGGATTTTTCGGCGCGCAGGTGCAACTTGCCGTCGTCGATCAGCAGGCGATCGCCCGCCTTCACCGCTTCGAGAATTTCCGGATGGGGCAGGAAGACGCGGCTGTTGTCGCCGGGCTCATCCTTGCTGTCGAGCGTGAAGGTCTGGCCGGGCTTCAGCTCTTCCGAACCGTTGGCGAACTTGCCGACGCGCAGCTTCGGCCCCTGAAGATCGGCGAGAATGCCGATGGGACGGCCGCAGCGGGCCTCGACAGCGCGGATGCGGCTGATCAGCGTGCGCATCACGTCGTGGCTAGCGTGGCTCATATTGATGCGGAACAGATCTGCGCCCGCCTCATGCAGCTTCTGGATCATCTGCTCGTCGGAGGATGCGGGTCCGAGCGTGGCGAGGATTTTGGCTCTTCTGTTCCGTCTCATCAGTTCTGGCTTTCCTGGGTGCCTGGCGTATCGGAGAGCTGCACCATCCAGCTCCCCTGTCGGCCCGTGTCATATTCCTTGAAGCCCATGCGCTGGAAACCGCGGGCAAAGCAGTCCTGCACGCCGGTGATCTTGAACTCGTTCTCGGCGACGCACATGTTGACGTCGCCGGTCCAGCGTCCGCCGCGGGCGGCATCTTCGGCATAAAGATAGTAGTAACGCGACTGCAACTCGCCCTCGATCAGCGTGGCGCAGGTCGTGGCCGGCACCTGCCACCAGCCCTCTGTCATCCAGCCTTCCTTGGCGCGATAGCCGATGGCGACGCCGACGAGGTTCTGCGTGCCGTTACAGACACGGAACTCGGCTTTCGCCTCATTGGGCAGGGAAAGGGCGAGAAAGCCCGCAATAGTGAAAAGGCCAGCCTGGAGAAGGCGCGTGGCTTTCGGGACGAAGGGGCTGTGGCTCTTGGCTCGCACGGCTTCCAATGGAACTCCGTTGATTTGAATATGCGCTTTCTTGCGACGGCGGGGCATGAATGTCAACGCAACACTAATCGATTACAATTTCACGAAAGGAGAAGGAATCTTTCCTGCAAGCGCAGGCCCCGCGGCTTGCGGGCCGGATCGCCCCATGCGATCAGTCGGCATCAACGGTACAATTTCGGCTAACGGCATGCAGGATCATCCTTCCTTCGAGATCATTGACGGCGACCTCGGCCTCGGGCTCGTCATCCTGGCGGACCATGCCACCAATCTCGTGCCCGAACACTATGGCCGCCTCGGCCTGCCGGAGAGCGCGTTCGAACGGCACATCGCCTACGACATCGGCGTCGAAGGCGTGGTGCGTGGCCTGAACGCCCGGTTGAACGCGCCGGTCGTGATGAGCCGCTTCTCCCGCCTGCTGATCGACCCCAACCGTGGTGAAGACGACCCGACGCTCGTAATGCGCATTTCCGACGGTGCGATCATTCCAGGCAACCACCCGATCACGCCGGAAGAATGGCAATACCGGTTGGAGACCTATCACCGACCCTATCACGATGCCGTGTCCCGCATGATCGACACGGTGGCCGGGCGCACGGGCAAGGCGCCGCTCGTCATGTCCATGCATTCCTTCACCCCGGCCTGGAAGGGCACGCCCCGCCCCTGGCAGGTGACCGTGCTCTGGGACAACGACCACCGCGCCGTCGGCCCGCTGCTTGCCGAACTGGAAAACCTCGGCGATGTCATGGTGGGCGACAACGAACCTTATGATGGGGCGCTGCGTGGCGACACGATGTTTCGTCACTGCATGAAACCGGGCATCGCACATGCGCTCATCGAAATCCGCCAGGACGAGATCGGCGATGCGGTGGGCATCGCCAGCTGGGTCGACCGCCTCGCCCCGATCTTTTCGCGGTTGAATGCCGATCCCGCCCTGCACACATACGAGATACACCCTTCCCGCACCGGACCCTATTGACGATGACAGAGCTTTCCAGAGAACAGCAGACCGAGTTCGAAGCCGCCGCCTTCCGGCGCCTAGTCAGACACCTGCGCGAGCGCACGGACGTGCAGAACATCGACATGATGAATCTCGCCGGCTTCTGCCGCAACTGCCTGTCCAACTGGTATCGCGATGCGGCCAATGAAGCGGGCGTCGCGCTCGATAAGGAGGCCTCACGCGAGATCGTCTACGGCATGCCCTATGAGGAATGGCGCGCGCGCTACCAGCGTGAAGCGAATGACGCGCAGAAGACCGCCTTCGAGGTCAACCGCCCGAAAGAATGAGCGGCAACGACATGAAAAACCGAAACGCCGTGCGATAGGTCTTGATCTTGCCGGAAGTTCGCGGCAAGTCACGGCCTTCGAATTCTAGCCATACTAGGACCACCCAAGGAGAAGACCATGTCGGATGCCCACGGCGTCGCACGCGACCAGCTTCGCGCATTCATCGAGCGCATCGAGCGCCTCGAAGAGGAAAAGAAAACCATCGCCGACGATATCAAGGACGTCTATGGCGAAGCCAAGGGCACCGGCTTCGACACGAAGATCCTGCGCAAGGTCATCCAGATCCGCAAGCAGGACAAGGACGAGCGCATGGAACAGGAAGCCATCCTCGACACCTACCTGCAGGCCCTCGGCATGATCGACCTGCCGCCGGATGCCGAATAAGCGGGACGGATCTTACGGCATGGAGATGAAGGGGCGCGACGCGCCCCTTTTCTTTGACTGCGCTTGAACCTCACGGCAAACCGCGGTCGCTTCAGAGTTTCGCTGGCCTGCTGACATGATATGAATGCTCTCGGGCGCGCGGCGAACATCCCTGCCCCTTGATGGTGTGGAGCATAGACAGACCTTGAGCAGCAAAGTCAAAGTCCCGAAGCCGGTGACCGGTCGGGCGACCCACCTGACGATTTTGTGCCGTGGCGCCACGTCGGCCAACCAGCAATCGCGGTTTTCCGCGACCGATGCGCTGCTACCCAAGGAGCAGGCGCGGCTAAAGACACTTGCCGGCAAGCTTCGCGCTTTCGATACGGTCCTGCATGCGCCCGAACGCGCTGCCGCCGAAACGGCCGCCGCCTTCTCCACCGAGGCGAACGCGTGCTCGCTCCTCAGGGATGTTGCCTATGGGACATGGGAGAACCGGACGGTCGCGGAGGTCACACACCATTGGCCTGAGGACTTGGAACACTGGTCGGCGGACCCCGCATCGGCCCCGCATGGCGGCGAATCTTTCGCAGCGGCACAAGCCCGGTCGGCCGAGTGGCTCGAAGGCTATCACGCGGTGGGCGGCAACACGCTGGCCGTAAGCCATGCGATCATCATCAAGTTGCTGTTCCTCCACGTGGTCGGCGCGCCGCTGACGTCGATCTGGCGCATCGACGTCGCGCCCCTCGGCATGCTGGCCCTGAGCAGTGATGGCAAACGCTGGGCCCTTCGCGGGTTTGGAGCGGGTGCGATTGACAGTTTTTAAGAGCACAGCGAGCCGCAGCCGAGTTAGAACGACATACGCCACGCTTTAACGAGTATGTCGCAATGCAAAATTTCTTTGCGAATGAACGGTCGGCCTGCGCCGTCCCTCCTCCATCAGCCCCTCATTGAAATCATTTTCAGGCAGACGATGACCTTCCCCACAATCAAGCTTCCCGCCCGCCCCCTCGCCATCGAGGGCCGGGTCATTTCCATTCCCTTCGCCTACTACTTCTCCACCCCCATTCTGCTGGCCATCGCGGTCTTCATGGTGATGACGGAAGGACCGGGCATTCTGCGCGACTTTACGATCAGCCAGAACCCGCTTGTCATCGACGGCACGATCGGCGGCAACTGCACGACGCGCAAAGCGGTTTTCACGACCTGCGAAGTGGATCTTTCCTACGAGCATGACGGCCAGCGTTACGAGAAGGAGGTCGAGGTCATGTTCGTCGATTTCCACACCGGCGACTATGAGACGGGCCTCGTCATCTCGGCCGATCATCCTGAACTCGCGACCATCAGCCTCGGGCTGGACATGTTATGGAACCGGATCATCACGCTGGCGGCCTTCGCGCTTCTGCTTGGCGGCGGGGGTATCGCGATGATCTTCCTCGCATTGCGCATCCTGCGTGTCCGCGGCAAGCTGCGCCACCCCGCGCCGCTCACCGTCATCCCCGTCGAAATCACGGGAATGGACAACAAGCGCGGTCGCCTTTCGGTGACTTATGCAGACCGGCTAAGCGAGCGGAAGACCAAGCGCGTCGCCTTCACCCGCTTCCAGAGCGGGGAAGAGCCGATCATCGTTGGGGATGCCGGCAGCAATGCGGTTGCCCTTGCCGTCTGGCACGGTACGACAGCGCTGCCCGTGCTGCTCGACGACCGGCTGGAGCGCATCGACCTTACCGCGCAGGAACGGGCGGAAGCGCTGGCCCCTCTTCACGCCGCCGCCACGACAGCCGACCATCAGAGCGCCGTCGCGCTTGCTCCGGCAAAAAAAGGCATGTCACTCGCGCGCCGGCTCGGCCTCTTCCTGCTTCTGCTTGTCCTCATCGTTGGCGGCATATTCGGCTATTGGCTATGGTACGTGACGAGCGCGCCCTCGCAATACAACTCGCCGGGGATGGACATCAACAACATGATGCCCGAAGCGCTCAACCGCTGGGGCTGCAGCCAGTTGCAAAGCCGCTTCGGCGACGGCCCTGCTCCCTTTGGCTGCACGGCGGCGGACTATCAGAGCTGGAAATGACAAAAGCGTCTCGGCAGAGCGACGACCATTGTTCCTGATGCAGTTGAGATGAAACCATCGCCGACGCGTTCGCCCCGCTAACACACAAAAGCCCGCCGGATCGCTCCGGCGGGCTTTTGTGATCTCGGTATTCAGAGGCTCAGTCGAACTTGCGGACTTCCATGAAGTTGACCGCATTGCCGCTGAAGCGGGCGCTGTCGATGGATTTGCCCTCCGGCTGGAAGCCGGCCATGTAGACGGTGGTCGGCGCGGCGCGCAGCGTGCGGCTCACGAAGCGCGGCGCTTTGACCGGCTTGGAGAGCGTCGCCATGTTGCCCTGCTCGAGCGCCCACTGAGAGATGATCTTCTGCGTCAGCTTCGGCTCGGTGCGGATCGCGCCACGGCTTGCGGCATCGGCATCCTTCTTCTTCGGACGGCCGCCCTTCGACGGCGTTTCCTCGGCAGCCTTGCCGTCAAAGGCATCGACGCCCGCCAGCGACCGCGTGGCACCGGCATTGTCGGACACCAGCGCAGCCATCTCGACCGGGTTGCCCTGATCGTCGCCCGTCGTCGGATCGGCAAGGGCAGCAAGGCCCGAACGGTCCGCGGTGGACGGGAGTGCAACCTTGGCCTCGGCCGCCGCCATCAGCGCCGTCTGCGACTGGTCATCAAGCTCGACCTGCGGGCGAAGGCCCGGCACCGGCACCATGGCCAGTTCCTCGCCGTCTTCCGCGGCCGCGGCTGCGACAGCCGCCGTCATGGCTTCGCCAGACTGGGCTTCACCGGGCTGCGCATCGCCAGCCTGGGTGCGGGCACCCAGCATGACGGGCAGCGGAACCTTGTAGGCCGCCAAGTCTTCGAATTCGGGCTTCTGCTCTTCCGTCGTCGTCGCCGCTTCGAGGGCCGCGACGGCACCGCTCGTCGTCGGTGCGACAAGGGCGAGCTCGCTGGTCGTCTCGGCCGCCTTGAAGGCGGGACGGCTGCCGGGGACCGGCGCGTTGAAGGCAAGCTCGGTCTCGGCTTCGGTCGCGACCGGCTTCTGGTCGGCAACAGCCTTGGCAGGCGCGCCGCCCGTCTCGCCGCCTTCATCGAAGGAATCGGCGATCGTGACATTGCTGCTCGCGATCATTTCGGGTTCTTCATCCTCGTCGCCACCGCCGCCGAAGAGCGCGGCGAGGAAGCCGCCCTTGCGCTTCGACGCGGTCGGCGTCGAACCGCCGCCGGCAACCTGGATGGCGTCGGAACCGACGCGGCGCTTGTAATCGGCAACGGCCTGCTGGTAGCCCGGCAGCGGCTTGCCGTCCGTCGGCACATGCATGGTCTTGCCGTCCGGGAAGAGGCGCACCAACTCCTGGCGGCTCATGCGCGGCCAGGCGCGCACGCTGCCGACGTCGAGATGCACGAAGGGCGAACCGGAGGTCGGGTAGAAGCCGACGCCGCCGACCTGGAATTTCATGGCAGTGGCGCGCAGCGTCGCGAGCTTCACGCCCGGGATATAGAAGTCCATCGCCTTGCCGAGCATGTGCTGGCTCTTCTTGGCGACACCCTTGGAGCGCGAGCGCAGCATGCCGTTGGTGGCCGGCGAGCGATAAGCGGAAACGACGTTGATGTAACCCGTCGCGCCGACCTTCTGGTAGACTTCCCAGACGAGGTCGAACAGGCGCGGATCCATGCGCGTCGGCTCGTTGCGGCGCCAGTCGCGCAGAAAGGTGTTGAGCTGCTTCAGGCCGCGCTGGTCATAACGACCGTTGCGCTTGAAGGTGATCTCGGCCTTTTCCTTGGTATGGATGAAGAAGAGCTTGAGCGTGCGGTTGCCGCTCTCGGCCTGAACCGTCGCGGGAATGGCCGTCGGCAGAATGAGGGCAGCAGAAAGCACAGCCGTGGACAAAGCCTTGGGCAGCTTTTGCAACACTGTCTTGCAGAGGCTGCCAAGGGTGCTCCCCCGGCGCTTCATCGATGCGAACAAATTTGCCAACTCTTTCCCCGTCCGAAGGACAACGAACGTCCGTTATCCCAGATGACTGCCAATTGCGGTGAGAGCATGGCAAATTCGCCACACTCGTCATCGCGCACCCGTTATAGTGAACAATCCACTAACAGGGAATAAACGGCAATCGCGAAATCTCAAACGGCCGGGATTCCAACGGTTTTTACGCAGCTTCCTTCAGCGGATTGTCCGGATCGATGCCGTAATCCTTGAGTTTGCGATAGAGAGTCGAGCGGCCGATGCCCAATTTGCGGGCAACTTGACTCATCTGGCCATGATAGAATTTCAAGGCGAAACGGATGAGTTCCTCCTCGACATCGGCCAGCTTGCGCACATGGCCGCCCTTGTCGACGCTCGGAATGGCGTTGTCGGGCGTGCCGTGGACATCCGACGAGACCGATTCGCTCGGCCGGAAATCCGGATAGACGCTCGGCAGGCGTGCATCGCCAGAAAGCTCCGGCGCATGGGCGGACGCCGCCTCCCAGGTCACCGCACCGTCCTCGGCAAGGCCGTAGCCTGGCACCTGCGCGGCTATCTGCGGGAAGTCGGCAGCGTTGAGCTCCGCCCCTTCCGATAGCACGACGGCGCGGAAGATGGCGTTTTCCAGCTGGCGGATGTTGCCCGGCCAGTCATAGGCCGTCAGAAGTGCCATGGCGCCGGCGGAGACGGAAAGCGGCCGGGCGAGCTTCTGCTCGCCGGCAAAACGCTGAACGAAAGCGCGCACCAGAACCGGAATGTCCTCCTTGCGGCGGCGCAGCGCCGGAATGGTGATGGGGAAGACGTTGAGGCGGTAATACAGGTCCTCGCGGAAGCGGCCTTCGCGCACCTCGTTGATGAGGTCGCGGTTCGTCGCCGAGATCAGACGCACATTGACCTTCTGCGGGAAGCGCGCGCCGATCGTCTCGATCTCGCCCTGCTGCACGGCACGTAGAAGCTTCACCTGCACGTCGAGCGGCAGGTCGCCGATCTCGTCGAGGAACAGCGTGCCGCCATCGGCCTCCATGAATTTGCCGGTGTGTCGCTCAGTGGCACCGGTGAAGGCACCCTTCTCGTGGCCGAAGAGGATGCTTTCCACGAGATTGTGCGGAATGGCACCGCAATTGACGGTAACGAAGGGCTTGTGGGCGCGGTCGCTGCCTGCCTGGATGGCGCGGGCCACCATTTCCTTGCCGACGCCCGATTCGCCTTCCAGCACGACCGGAATGTTCGACTGGGCGGCGCGGCGGCCGAGCTCGATGACGCGCAGCATTTCGGAACTGGCTGAAACGATATCGTCGAACTGCACGGTTTCGTTGCGGTTGCGACGTCCGCCGCGGCCGCGGCCTTCCCGCTGGTCGACCTTCAGGGCGTTGCCGAGCGCGACTCCCAGGCGTTCGGGTGAAACCGGCTTCACCACGAAATCGAAGGCGCCGGCGCGCATGGCCATGACGACGGTCTCGATGCCGCCCTGTCCGGTCTGCACGATCACCGGGATCGTGTTCTCGCGTTCGGCGAGCGCGTCAAGAAAGGCGGTGCCGTTCATTTCCGGCATCATCAGGTCGAGCAGGATCACATTGATCAGGCCGCCCTTGCGATCGAGCATGTCGAGACCCGCGCGACCGTTTTCCGCCATATGGGCGACATGGCCGGAACGCTCGATCATGTTCTTCAGCAGCCTGCGCTGGACAGGATCATCGTCGATGACAAGAATATGGGCCGTCACTGGAACCTCCTTGCCCAGGCGTGCGTCATGCACGCCGAAGGGAACTGAACACCAGCGGACCATGACAGGAAGGGTTGAACATGCCGTTTTGAGAAAGGCTTGCATTTTAACCAATGCCGACGCAAGCAAGGGGCTGATCGGCCCACCAGGAAGAGAGATAGAGATGACGCGTAATTTCCCCGCCCCCCGCATCGCCTTCGCCCCGGCGGACGCCGCCGCAAGCGCCGAGTTGGGCGATCTTCCCGGCTGGAACCTCGGCGATCTCTATGCTTCGCAAACCTCCCCGGAATTCATCGGCGACATGAAGAAGGCCGAGGCGGAAACGCTCGCCTTCGAAGCCAAGTGGAAGGGCAAGCTCGACGCCGCCACGGAAAAAAACGGCGACGAGGGTATTGGCGCGGCGGTCAAGGAATTCGAGGCGCTGGAAGACGTGATGGGCCGTCTCATCTCGTTTGCCGGCCTCACCTATTTCACCAACACGACCGAGCCGGCCAACGGCAAATTCTACGGCGACGTGCAGGCGAAGCTGACCAATCTTGGCGCGCATCTCCTGTTTTTCTCGCTTGAACTCAACAGGATAGCGGACGAGCGAATCGAAGCGGCGCTGGTGAAAGACGCGCTCGCCGCGCATTATCGCCCTTGGATCGAAGACCTGCGCAAGGACAAGCCCTACCAGCTCGACGACAAGACCGAACAGTTGTTCCTTGAAAAGTCGATGACCGCGGCGGCCGCCTGGAACCGCCTGTTCGACGAGACCATGGCCTCGCTGCGCTACACGATCGACGGCGAGGAGCTGCCGCTCGAAATCGCCCTCAACCAGTTGCAGTCGCCCGACCGGGAGGCCCGCCGCAAGGCCGCGCAGGCGCTGGCAAAGACCTTCAAGGACAATATCCGCACCTTCTCACTGATCACCAACACACTCGCCAAGGATAAGGAAATCTCCGACCGCTGGCGCGGCTTCGAGGACATTGCCGACAGCCGGCATCTGGCGAACCGCGTCGAGCCGGAAGTGGTCGCCGCACTCGCGGAAGCCGTGCGCGAAGCGTATCCACGCCTGTCGCACCGCTACTATGCGATGAAGGCAAAGTGGCTCGGAATGGAGCAGATGGAGTTCTGGGATCGCAACGCGCCCCTTCCCGAGACACCCGATGCGACGATCCCCTGGACCGAAGCACGCGACACCGTGCTCTCCGCCTACGGTGCCTTCGCGCCCGAAATGGCCGACATCGCCAAAAAATTCTTCGACAAAGGCTGGATCGACGCGCCGGTCCGTCCCGGCAAGGCGCCGGGCGCCTTCGCCCATCCGACGGTGCCTTCCGCGCACCCCTATGTTCTCGTCAATTACATGGGTAAGCCGCGCGACGTAATGACGCTCGCCCACGAACTCGGCCATGGCGTGCATCAGGTTCTGGCCGGCGGCCAGGGCGCGCTGATGGCCTCCACGCCGCTGACGCTCGCCGAAACGGCCTCCGTCTTCGGTGAGATGCTGACCTTCCGCAGCCTGCTCGACAAGACGAAGGACAAGCGCGAGCGCAAGGCCATGCTCGCCCAGAAAGTCGAGGACATGATCAACACGGTCGTGCGCCAGATCGCCTTCTACGAATTCGAGCGTAAGGTGCACACCGCCCGCAAGGAAGGTGAGCTGACCGCCGAGCAGATCGGCGAACTCTGGCTTTCCGTGCAAGGCGAAAGCCTCGGTCCGGCAATCCGGATTTCCGAGGGCTACGAGACCTATTGGGCCTATATCCCCCACTTCATCCACTCGCCCTTCTACGTTTATGCCTATGCCTTCGGCGATTGCCTGGTGAACTCGCTCTATGCCGTCTACCAGCAGGCGGAAGCCGGCTTCCAGGCAAAGTATTTCGACCTGCTCAAGGCCGGCGGCACGAAGCATCACTCGGAACTGCTGAAACCCTTCGGCCTCGATGCCAGCGATCCGTCGTTCTGGAGCAAGGGACTGTCGATGATCGAAGGGCTTATCGACGAGCTGGAAGCGCTTGATAAGGCCTCCTCTTAAAAGAGCCGGACAGCAGCATGACCGATCGCGAACGCTTTGTGCTCCTCAGGGACGACCGCGAGGACCGGACGGTGGTTTTCGCCGATCCGCTCGCCGTGGTCACCGTGCGCGATCGCGCCGGCTTCGAGGCCGCCTTCACGGCGCTCCAGAAGGCGCATGAGGAAGGCCACTGGATCGCCGGCTTCATGAGCTATGAGGCCGGCCATCTCTTCGAGGAGAAGCTGGCCGGCTTTGCCGAAGAAAACCGCCCGACGCCGCTGATGAGCTTCGGCATCTTTGAAAAGCCGTCGGACGACCATCCGCTGGCAAAGCCGCGCCAGCGCACCGAAAACGAGCCGTTTCTCACCGAACCGAAGGCGCATTGGGATTTCGAGACCTATCGCAGCCGCTTCGAGCGCCTCCACCGGCATCTGCGCGAGGGCGATTGCTACCAGGCGAACCTCACCATGCCGATCCGCGCCCGCTGGACCGGCGATCCGCTCGCCGCCTTCTGGTCGCTGATCGAGCGCCAGCCGGTGCGCTACGGCGCCTTCGTCTCGCTCGATGGGCCGCTGCTGCTCTCCCGTTCGCCGGAACTCTTCTTCGATGTCGACAGGGGCGGCTGGATCGAGACCCACCCGATGAAGGGCACCGCCCCGCGCGGCGGCGATGCAGCCGAGGACGCGGACATCATCGCCGCCATGCAGGCCGATCCGAAGTCGCAGGCAGAAAACCGCATGATCGTCGATCTCCTGCGCAACGATATCTCGCGCATCTCGGAGGTCGGCACGCTGCATGTGCCCAAACTGTTCGCCGTCGAGACCTACCCCACCGTGCACCAGATGGTGAGCCATGTCCGGGCGAAGCTTCTGCCCGACATCTCCATCCGCGATATCTTCGCCGCGCTCTTCCCCTGCGGCTCCATCACCGGCGCGCCGAAAATGAGTGCCATGAAGATCCTGCACGACCTGGAGGACGGCCCGCGCGACGCCTATTGCGGCGCCATCGGCATGATCGCGCCCGACGGCACCATGCGCTTCAACGTCGCCATCCGCACCATCTCGATCTTCGAAGATGGCAAGGCCGTCTTCAATGTCGGCGGCGGCATCGTCTTCGATTCCACCGCCGAGGCGGAATATGAGGAGTGCCTGCTCAAGGCGCGTTTCGCCGTGGGGGACCAATGGATCTCTCGCTGATCGAGACCCTGCGCTGGGAGCCCGAGGTCGGCTTGGTGCGTCTGGAACGGCACCTTGCGCGGCTGGCGTATTCAGCGGCGGCGCTGGGATTGCCCAAGGCCGAAAAGGCCGTGGAATCTTTGGCCGCAGCCCCTGCCGGTTCCGAAACACCTCTGCGCATCCGCCTCGAACTCTTCGCCGACGGCCGGATCGAAGTCCAGACCGCAGCCTTCACCCCGCTCGCGCCGGATACCACATGGCGACTGGCGATCGCCGAAACGCGTCTCGCCTCCACCGACCTCCTGCTGCGCCACAAGACCTCGCGCCGCGCCCTCTATGCCGCGGCACGGGCGGAGTTCCCGGCAAGCGAGGCCGACGAGGTGATTCTGCTCAATGAACGCGGCGAGCTCTGCGAGGGCACGATCACCTCGCTTTTCCTCGACGACGGCTCCGGCATCCTGAAAACCCCGCCGCTCGCCGCCGGTCTGCTGGCCGGCGTGTTGCGTGCCGAACTGCTGGAAAACGGGAAAGCCGTCGAGGCCGTTCTGCAGCCGGAGGACCTGTCGAAGGGCCGAATCTTCGTCGGAAATTCGCTACGCGGGCTCATCAGAGCCGGGCTTTCCCAGGGCAAAATGCCTGGGATTAACGCCGGTTAACAATATCACGGCAGAAAACCGCGCTTTCCCTTTATTGTGACAGAAATCTGTGCTCTAGCGCTGCCATTATGCTATGGGGCGCGACAAAGCCCCGATTTTAGCGCAAAGCGGCCGTCCGCAGGAGAACCAAATGGCAGACAGCACCTATCCGGTACATGGCGAAATCACCGGCCCGATCGTGATGATCGGCTTCGGTTCGATCGGACGCGGCACCCTGCCGCTCATCGAGCGCCACTTCAAGTACGACCGGAACCGGCTGATCGTCATAGAGCCGCGCGAAGACGCCGCCGACGCCGAAATCTATGCCCGCCATGGCGTGCGCCACATCAAGGCCCATGTCACCAAGGACAACTACAAGGACCTGCTGAAGCCGCTCCTCACGGAAGGCGAAGGCCAGGGCTTCTGCGTCAACCTGTCGGTCGATACCGGCTCCGTCGACCTGATGAAGCTGTGCCGCAAGCTCGACGTTCTCTACATCGATACCGTCGTCGAGCCCTGGCTCGGCTTCTATTTCGACAAGGACATGAAGAACGCCGACCGCACGAACTATGCGCTGCGCGAAACCATGCGCAAGGAGAAGGAAAAGAATCCGGGCGGCACCACCGCGGTTTCGACCTGCGGCGCCAATCCCGGCATGGTTTCCTGGTTCGTCAAGCAGGCTCTCCTAAATCTCGCCAACGATCTCGGGATCAAGTTCGAAGAGCCCGCGCAGGACGACCGCGAAGGCTGGGCGAAGCTGATGAAGAAAGTCGGCGTCAAGGGCATCCACATCGCCGAGCGCGACACCCAGCGCACCAAGAACCCGAAGCCGTTCAACACCTTCTGGAACACCTGGTCGGTAGAAGGTTTCATTTCGGAAGGCCTGCAGCCGGCTGAACTCGGCTGGGGCACCCATGAGAATTGGATGCCGAAGAACGCCAAGAAGCACAAGAAGGGCTGCAAGGCCGCGATCTATCTCGAGCAGCCCGGCGCCAATACGCGCGTGCGCTCCTGGTGCCCGACCCCCGGCCCGCAATACGGCTTCCTCGTCACGCACAACGAATCGATCTCGATTGCCGACTTCTTCACGGTGCGCGACAAGGATGGCCACGTCACCTTCCGTCCGACCTGCCACTATGCCTATCACCCGGCTAACGACGCGGTGATCTCGCTGCACGAAATGTTCGGCAATGGCGGCAACCAGCAGCCGGTCCTGCACGTGCTCGACGAGAACGAGCTGGTCGACGGCATCGACGAACTCGGCGTGCTGCTCTACGGCCATGACAAGAACGCCTACTGGTACGGTTCGCGCCTGTCGCTGGAGGAAACCCGCCGCATCGCCCCCTATCAGAACGCCACCGGCCTGCAGGTAACGTCCGCCGTTCTCGCCGGCATGGTCTGGGCGCTGGAAAACCCGAAGGCCGGCATCGTCGAGGCCGACGAGGTCGATTACAAGCGCTGCCTGGAAGTGCAGACGCCCTATCTCGGCCCGGTCGAAGGCCACTACACCGACTGGACCCCGCTCGACGGCCGTCCGGGCCTCTTCCCCGAGGACCTCGACACGAAGGATCCGTGGCAGTTCAAGAACATCCTCGTTCGCTGAACCAGCCTATAAAACCGAATGGCAGACGCCCGCGGCCGAACCGCGGGCGTCTTCGCTTTCAATGGGATAATGCCCGTTCGCTACCGTGCGTATCTTGCTTTCGCAGACTCTTCACGGCATGGTTTGCCGAATTGGACGGGCGGTTTGCCGCCGTGACCCTGGAGAACCCTATGAAGCCGATCACAGTCCTCAGCCTGCTGACCGCCGCCGTTGCCCTTTCCGCCTGCCAGAGCGAACGCGCACCGCGCGAGCTGCCGCCGATCCAGCAGCCGCAGCAGACCGGCGTCGAGGGCGCCTGGGTCGATCCGAACGGCATCGTCTCCACGTTCCAGGCCGGCACCTTCTCGACGCGCACGACCGATACCAACCAGCTCCTGGCATCCGGCACCTATGTTAAGTCTTCACCCACGCTGGTCGAGATCAACATGACCTCGCTGGTGCGCAACACCCAGTCCAAGGTCAATTGTGCGCTCATCAGCCAGCGCCAGTTGAACTGCACGACCGCAGAAGGCGCGCAGTTCTCGCTCGCCCGCCGCACGTAGCGTCAGGCAGAGATCGAACGAAAGGGCCGCGAGGCCCTTTTTTCGTTTCGGCTGATAAGCCTCGCCCGATTTCGCTCCGCCCTCTTTTCTCTTGAAGTTGCCGTCGAGCGGTGAAAACATCCTCTAGGCCGGCTGCACGTTTCCGCTCCGAGGCGAAATGGACGGCCCCTGCCGCGCTCTCCAGCGCCGGCACAAACCAGGAGATGAGGACCATGACGATGTTCCGATCCGGCTTTCTCGCCGCCTCCATCATCGCGCTCTCCAGCGGCTCGGCGCTTGCCGATTACGAGCTGAACATCCTGCATATCAACGACCTGCATTCGCGCATCGAGGCGATCAACAAGTTCGATTCGACCTGCTCGGCCGAGGAGGAAGGCAAGGGCGAATGCTTCGGCGGCGTGGCGCGCCTGAAGGCGGCGATCGACGCCCAGCGCCAGGCGCTGTCGGGCAAGAACGTGCTGCTCCTCAATGCCGGCGACAATTTCCAGGGCTCGCTCTTCTACACGACCTACAAGGGTGCGGCCGAAGCGGAATTCCTCAATCTCATGAAGTTCGACGCCATGACCGTCGGCAACCATGAATTCGACGACAGCGAGGATGGCCTTGCCGCCTTCCTCGACAAGGTGCAGTTCCCCGTCGTCACCGCCAATGTCGCCGCCGGTGCGGCCTCGAAGCTCGGGGACCGTATCAAGCCCTTCATCGTGCTCGAACAGGGTGGCCAGAAGATCGGCATCGTCGGCGCGGTCGCCAACGACACGGGGGAACTCTCATCGCCTGGTCCGAACGTGCTGATCGGTGACGATGTCGCCGATATCACCGCCGCCATCGGTGAGTTGAAGAAGCAGGGCGTCAACAAGATCATAGCGCTCACCCATGTCGGCTATCCGCGCGATCTCGCGGCGATCGCCAAGATCCCGGACGTCGACGTGGTGGTCGGCGGCCATACCAACACGTTCCTCTCCAATACCTCGGACAAGGCGGAAGGCCCCTATCCGACGCTGGTCGACAATCCCGGCGGCTATAAGGTGCCCGTCGTGCAGGCTGGTGCCTATACGAAATATCTCGGTGACCTCAAAGTCGTGTTCGACGATGCCGGCGTGGTGAAGGAAGCCTCCGGCGAGCCGATCCTGATCGATTCCAAGATCAAGCCGGATGAGGCCGTGCTCGCCCGCATCAAGGAACTCTCCGGCCCGATCGAGGAACTGAAAAACAAGATCGTCGCCGAAAGTGCCGCCCCGATCGACGGCTCGCGCGAAACCTGCCGCGCCGCCGAATGCGCCATGGGCAATCTCGTGACGGATGCGATCCTCGACCGCACCAAGGATCAGGGCATCACCATCGCCATCACCAATGGCGGCGGCCTGCGCGCCTCCATCGATGGCGGCCCGGTCTCGATGGGTGAGGTGATCTCCGTGCTGCCCTTCCAGAACACCGTCGCGACCTTCCAGCTCAAGGGCTCCGACCTCGTCGCCGCCCTGGAAAACGGCCTCAGCCAGATCGAGGAGGGTGCCGGCCGCTTCCCGCAGGTCTCCGGTCTCAAATATTCCTTCGACAAGTCGAAGCCGGCAGGCAGCCGCGTCGTCTCCGTCGAAGCGAAACAGGGCGACGCCTTCGTGCCGCTCGATCCGGCCAAGACCTACGGCGTCGTCTCGAACAACTACATGCGTTCGGGCGGTGACGGCTATTCGGTCTTCGCGAAATCCGGCCAGAACGCCTATGATTTCGGCCCCAACCTGGAGCTGGTCGTCGCCGACTATCTTGCCGCGCACCAGCCCTATAAGCCCTATACGGACGGCCGCATCACCGAAGTCGCTGCCTCGACAGCCGCGACCGGCACCGAGGCAAAGCCGGCCACATCGACGGAAACGGCTGCGAAGTCGACGGAGGGCGCTGCAACAACGACCGAAGCCAAACCCTCGACCGACACGACCGCTAAGTCGGCCACCGAGGGGGCGGCGACCACGACCGAGGCAGCCGCTACGGCCGGCGGAAAGCATGTCATAGCCCGTGGCGATACGCTGTGGGATCTCGCCAAGGCCGCCTATGGCGACGGCACGCTGTGGCGCAAGATCGCGGAAGCCAACGGCAATCCGCGTCCGCGCGCGCTGCATGTCGGCAAAGAACTGTCTATCCCCGCGAAATAAGGACAATTTGTCTCCACTATTTCTGCCGGTCCGGGCTTTCCCGGACCGGCATTTCTTTTTAGAACCATTCCGAACCGGACGGCCCTCCGCCGCGTAGAAGAACATCGAACGCCAACCGCACGCACAGGACCGAAACATGCAGGACATCGCCGCCAAGCCCGCCAGCCATCCGCCCGTCAAGCACGGCAAGGTCGGCGTCCTGCTCGTCAATCTCGGCACACCTGATGGCACCGACTACACGTCCATGCGCCGCTACCTGAAGGAATTCCTGACGGACAAGCGCGTCATCGAATGGCCGAAGATCGCCTGGTATCCGATCCTGTTCGGCATCGTGCTCAACACCCGGCCCGGCAAGGTGGGCAAGGCCTATGAGGCGATCTGGAACAAGGACAGGAACGAGAGCTACCTGCGCACCTATACCCGCAGCCAGGCCGAGCTGATGGCCGCCTCGCTTGCCGAACACAGCCACGTCGTCGTCGACTGGGCCATGCGCTACGGCCAGCCGTCCATCGCCTCGCGCATGGAGGTTCTCCAGAAGCAGGGCTGCGAGCGCATCCTCGTCTTCCCGCTCTATCCGCAATATGCGGCAGCGACGACCGCTACCGTCAATGACAAGGCCTTCGAATTCCTGCTTAAGCAGCGCTGGCAGCCCGCGCTGCGCACTGTGCCGCCCTATCACGACGACCCGACCTATATAGACGCGCTCGCCGTCTCGATCGAAAAGCACCTGGCGACCCTCGACTGGGAGCCGGAGCGCGTGCTGACCTCGTTCCACGGCATCCCGCAGAGCTATTTCGATAAGGGCGACCCCTATTACTGTCAGTGCCAGAAGACCGCGCGCCTGCTGCGTGAAAGGCTCGGCTGGTCGCAGGAAAAGCTGATGGTCACCTTCCAGTCCCGCTTCGGGCCAGAAGAATGGTTGCAGCCCTATACGGACAAGACGGTCGAAAAACTCGCGCAAGACGGCATCAAGCGTATCGCGGTACTCAATCCCGGCTTCGTTTCCGATTGCCTGGAAACGCTGGAAGAGATCGCCGAGCAGGCGGGCGAAAGCTTCCTGCACAATGGCGGCGAGAAATTCGCCCATATCCCCTGTCTGAACGATTCTGCTGAAGGCATGGCTGTTCTGGAGAAAGTCGTGAGGCGCGAGCTTTCCGGCTGGATCTGATCCGGGATAAATCCTCCTCTCGTCCAAATAGACTGGCGTCGCGAGCCGTATTCCTTAAAAGTGGCTCGCGCCGCATCGCTGCCTGTTGGGGAGAAGGAATATGGAATTGGCCGGACTGGATATCGTTGTCATCGCGCTCGTGCTCTTCGTCATCGTGACGTTGTTTGCCGGCATCAAGACGGTCCCGCAGGGCTATCAATATACGGTCGAACGGTTCGGCCGCTATACGCGCACGCTGGAGCCCGGCCTCAACTTCATCACGCCCTATGTCAATCGCATCGGCGCGAAGCTGAACGTGATGGAGCAGGTGCTTGACATCCCCCAGCAGGAAGTCATCACCCGCGACAATGCAAGCGTCGCTTCCGATGCCGTCGCCTTCTACCAGATCCTCAACGCCGCCCAGGCCGCCTATCAGGTCGCCAATCTGCAACACGCCATCATAAATCTCACCATGACCAATATCCGCTCGGTCATGGGTTCGATGGATCTCGACGAGCTCCTGTCCAACCGCGACAAGATCAACGACCAGCTGCTGCGCGTCGTCGATGAAGCCGCCCATCCGTGGGGCGTGAAGATCACCCGCGTCGAGATCAAGGACATCGCGCCGCCGAAGGACCTCGTCGATTCGATGGCCCGCCAGATGAAGGCCGAACGCGAGAAGCGCGCACAGGTGCTGGAAGCCGAAGGCGCGCGCAACGCACAGATTCTCCGTGCCGAGGGTGCCAAGCAATCCGCCATCCTAGAGGCCGAAGGCACGCGTGAGGCCGCCTTCCGCGATGCCGAAGCGCGCGAACGTCTCGCCGAGGCGGAAGCCAAAGCGACGAAGATGGTTTCGGAAGCCATCGCCGCCGGCAATGTGCAGGCCATCAACTACTTCGTCGCGCAGAAATACACCGAGGCCATGGCCTCGATCGGCAAGGCGAACAATGCCAAGATCGTGCTGATGCCGATGGAGGCCTCCTCGCTGATCGGCTCGCTCGGCGGCATCGGCGCCATCGCGCGCGAAGTCTTCGGTGGCGACGGCTCTGCCGCCCAGCCGGTCAACACGCCGCGCGCCCGCCAGACGACACCGGTCACGACCGCCTCGACGCCCGCCTTCCGCAATCCGTTCGACACACCGCCACAGGGAACGTGAGCATGATCCAGCGCATCGTCACGGAACTCGGCCCCTGGGCCTGGTGGGTTCTGGGGATCGTCCTTCTCATCCTCGAAGTGCTGATGCCAGGCGTCTTCCTGGTCTGGATCGGCATCGCGGCAGTCGTCACCGGCGCGCTCTCGCTGCTGCTTTGGGAAGCCGGCTTCTGGACATGGCACGTTCAGTGGCTGGTTTTCGCCGCGCTGTCTCTGGCGTCCCTGTTCATCGGCCGCCGGATCGTCAGCACTCGCCTGGCCTCCGACCAGCCGCACCTGAACCAGCGCGGCCAGAGCCTCATCGGCCGTACGGCGACGCTGGAGCAGCCGATCGCCGAAGGGCGCGGCCGCATCCGTCTCGATGATACGATGTGGAGCGTCGAGGGGCCCGACTTGCCGATCGGGGCCCGCGTGCGCGTCACGGCCAGCAATGGCCGCGATCTTACCGTCGAACTGGTCTGACGATCAGGCGACGCCGATCCGGAGCAGGTCGTGGAAATGCACGACGCCGACGGGACGGAAGGTCTCGTCGGTGACGATCAGCGCCGAAATGTTGTGCTGGTTGAGCAGGCCGAGTGCCGCCGTTGCCAGCGTTGCCGGCTTCACGGTCTTCGGGTTGCGCGTCATGACGGCATCGACATCGAGTTCGGCGAGGTTGCGCGTTAGATTGCGGGCGATATCGCCGTCCGTGACGATGCCGACGAGGATGCCCTCGTCGTTGATGACGCCGACACAGCCGTAGCGCTTCTGCGCCAACGTCATGATGGCATCAGGCATGGACGTGCCGAGCGCGACGAGCGGCATGTTCTCGCCGCTGTGCATGATATCGCCGACATGCGAGAGGCTCGCGCCCAGCTTGCCGCCGGGGTGGAAGGTCTTGAAATCGGTCGCGGTAAAGCCGCGCGCCTCAAGAAGCGCGACGGCAAGCGCATCGCCGAGCGCCAGCTGCATCAGCGTCGAGGTCGTCGGCGCCAGGCCGTGCGGGCAGGCTTCCTGCTCCTTCGGCAGCAGCAGCAGCGTATCGGCCTCGCGCGCCAGAGCCGAGCGTTCGCCAGAGGTGATGGCAATAAGGGGGATCTGGAAGCGGCGCGAATAGTTGATGATGCCCTGAAGCTCGGCGCTTTCGCCGCTCCATGACAAGGCCAGGATAACATCGTCGCGTGCGATCATGCCGAGGTCGCCATGATTGGCTTCGACGGGGTGCACGAAGAACGAGGGCGTGCCCGTCGAGGCGAAGGTCGCCGCGATCTTCGCGCCGATATGACCCGATTTGCCGATGCCGGTGACAACGACGCGCCCGCTGATGTCGCCGATCAGGCGCACAGCCTCAGAAAACGCGTCGTAGAGCCCACCCTGGAGCGCGGCCGCAAGGGCGACGAGCCCGGCCTTTTCCGTCTCCACCGTCCGAATTGCAGACGCGATAGCGCCGTCGCCGTCAACTTTTGCCTGTCTTTTGATCATGCGGCCTCGTTAGACCCTTTGTTTGTCATTGTCCATGCACGAATGAAGGCACGCCGTTACGGCAGGTGAATCTCCCCAAATCAACCAACCGTTAACCACGACGGTTTACGTTCGCTTAGGAAATTCGGGAAGATCGCAGGCCGCAATCATGGCAAAGGCAAACAGAATGGATCGCGGGGCACGTCTGTCCCGCCCGTCGCGGCGTCTGGCCGGGCTTCTGCTCGCCGGGACGGTGCTTGCCGCAACGCCCGCCCTTGCCCAGGATGCGACCGGCAGCGACACGACGGCCTTTAGCCAACGTCTGCGAACACAGACCGACGTCGCCAGCGGCCAAGAGGCGGCGGCGACCGGGACGGATACGACACCCGGCACGACGACGCCGGTCCTTTCCGCCGCCCAGCAGTCAGCAATTGCCGACGAGGACGTGACCGGTGCGATACGCCGCACGGCTCCGGACTCCGAACGGTTGAACCTGGCGGAAGGATCGGTCGACGATCTGCGCAGGCGCGCGGCCGACGATCCCTATGAACCGACCGGGATCAGGTTCGGCACCTTCGTGCTGAAACCGTCTCTGACGCAGGGTCTCGGCTATGAGCGCAACCGCTCCGGCAACACGTCGACGAGCCGCACCTTCTCTCAGACCGGCATCCGGGGCTCGCTAACCTCGGACTGGTCCCGTCACCAGCTGACCATTGATGCCGAGGGTATTTACCAGCGCAACATCAGCGGCACGGGGGAAACCGAACCGCAGGTCCGCATCAACGGCGATCTCCGCCTCGATCTCAGTGACGACACGATCGCCAACATCACCGGCGGCTACGCGTTCGAGCGCGAAAGCTCTAACGATCCCAATGCAGTCGATGGTGCGAGCGTCCAGTCCGGCCTGCAGACGCTGACCGGCGGTGTGCGCGTCACGCGCGATTTCGGCCTGATTCGCGGCACACTCGGCACCGAGATCCAACGCCGCACCTACGGTTCAGCGACGCTCAGCGACGGCAGCAAGCTGGATCTTTCCGATCGCAATTATACGGAAGCGACCGTGACGGGCCGTATCGGCTACGAAATTTCGCCTGCTCTCATTCCCTATCTCGAAGCATCCGTCGGACGCTCGTTCTACGACGACAAGGCCGATTCGCTCGGCTACCAACGCTCCGCCACGACGCTTGGCGGCCGCGCTGGGGTGGAGGTGGACCTCGGGGAAAAACTGCGCGGCGATCTCGGCGTCGGTTATGAGCAAGCCTCGTTCGCCGACAATCGCCTGGAGGCGATCCGTGCGCTGACGGTCGATGGCTCCGTCTTCTGGTCGCCGCAGCGCGGCACGGACCTGAGGCTCGGCCTGCAAACGCAGATCGAACCGTCCACGACTGGCGGCCAAAGCGGTTATGTCAGCTACGCGGCCAATGCCGAACTGACGCACGAACTGCGCGACAATCTCGTGGCCCGCCTGAGTGGCGCCTATACGTGGCGCAACCTGCCGGAAGCGCTCGGTCCCGATCAGAACATCTATCTGGTCGGAACGGGCCTGACCTGGAATATCAACCGCTGGCTGGCGATGACCGGTGATGTCTCCTACGAGTTGACGCGCCAAGCGCGCGCGTCCGACACCAGCGTCACGCGCGCCGGCATCGGTCTGACGCTTCGCCGCTGATTACTTCAAGCCGGCGACGAGTTCTCTCAGCGGACCTTCCACCGACGGGCGGATATCGGCGCGTGCCAGTGCGAATGCAATGTTGGCGAGGATGAAACCATCCTTGGCGCCACAATCGTAGGTCTCGCCGCGGAAGTGATAGGCGGCAAACTGCTGGTCGTTCGCAAGCTTCACCATGGCGTCCGTCAGCTGGATCTCGTTGCCCGCACCGCGCTCCTGATTGGCGAGGATCGGGAAGATTTCCGGCTGGAGGATATAGCGGCCGTTGATGAAGAAATTGGAGGGCGCCGTGCCCGGAGCCGGCTTCTCGACCATCTTAGTAATGGCGAAACCATCACCCACCTTATCGCCGACGCCGACGATGCCGTATTTGTGCGCCTGGTCAGGCGCACACTCCTCGACGGCGATGACATTGGCATTGCTATGCTCGAAAAGCTCGACCATGCCCTTGAGGCAGCCTTTTTCGCCCTTCATGATCATATCAGGCAGGAGCAATGCGAATGGCTCGTTGCCAACGAGCTCGCGGGCACACCAGACGGCGTGGCCAAGCCCGAGCGGCTCCTGCTGGCGGGTGAAGCTCGTCGAGCCGGCAACCGGCAGGATGCTTTCCAGCAGCTTCAGCTCGGCGGTCTTGTTGCGCTGGCGCAGCGTCTGCTCGAGTTCGACCTGGATGTCGAAATAGTCTTCGATAACGGCCTTGGAGCGGCCGGTGACGAAGATGAGGTGTTCGATGCCCGCGTCCAGCGCCTCGTCGACGACGTACTGGATGACCGGCTTGTCCACGACGGTCAGCATTTCCTTCGGCACGGCCTTGGTGGCCGGAAGGAAGCGCGTGCCGAGACCGGCCACTGGAAACACTGCTTTGCGAACCTTACGTGTCTGCGACATTCATCACCTCGTTGCGCCCATGGCCCTCATGACCGGGTCTGTTTGTGCCGAATAGAATCGAATTACTATTTTTTTGCGAAGAGAGACGAGACAAAAGTTTGATGGTAAAGAATTTGTTGACTTCGTTTTTATAAGTTTTGCGCTCAGCCGGTGGTTCCGCGCCATCGTACCGAAATTTGAGAAACGGACACGACAGCCGATGACACAGAATCTGAAGACCGTTCTGCGCCTATCTGCGCTTACCCTGCTCCTCTCGGCCGGGCTTTTCGCCCAGGCGACGGCCGCCCGCGCCGACGCCCGCTTCCAGAAATGGATCGCCGACTTCTACCAGACGGCATCCGACGCCGGCATCAGCAAATCGACCTACCAGCGCGCCTTTTCCGGTGTGAAGACCCCCGATCCGGAAGTCCTTGAAAAGGCCGCCTACCAGCCGGAATTCAAGCACACGATCTGGGATTATCTCGATTCGCGCGTCAATCCCTATACGGTGCGCATCGGCCAGGAAATGGCCGCCAAGCATGGCCGGACACTTGCCGCGCTGGAGCGCCACTTCGGCGTCGACCGCAATATCCTGCTCGCCATCTGGTCGATGGAATCGAACTACGGCGCCGTCCTGAAGAAGGACGACCGGCTGCACTATGTGCCGCGGGCGCTAGCGACGCTTGCCTATGCAGACAAGAAGCGCTCGAAATATGCCCGCACGCAGCTGATTGCGGCACTGAAGATCATCCAGCGCGGCGATATCGATGCGGGTGACATGACGGGCTCCTGGGCCGGCGCCATGGGCCATACTCAGTTCATCCCGACGAGCTACTTGCTCTACGCTATCGACGCTGACGGAAACGGCCATCGCGACATCTGGAACTCTGTTCCGGACGCGCTGGCAACGGCCGCCAACCTGCTGGCCAAGAACGGCTGGCAGGCGGGTAAGACCTGGGGTTACGAAATCGTCGTGCCTGACGGCGGCAGCAAATATTCCGGCCAGACCAAGACGCTTGCCCAATGGGCCAAGCTCGGTTTTCTGCGTCCGAATGGTAGCGGCTTCAAGAATGGCGCCGATCGCGCTGAGTTGAAACTGCCGGCAAACGGCGGCCCGGGCTTCCTGATGACCAAGAACTTCTTCGTCATCAAGCGCTACAACGCCTCGGACTCCTACGCTATGGGTGTGGGCATGCTGGCCGACCAGATCGCCGGCTATGGCGGTGTCAAGCAACGCTGGCCACGGCCGGACGGCACGCTCGACATGACGGAGAAATTCGAGCTGCAGACACGCCTCAAGGAACTCGGCTATTATGAAGGCGAAGTCGACGGCAATTTCGGTTCGGGTTCCAAGGCCGCTATCCAGGCCTTCCAGAGCCGTATGGGCATGGATGCCGATGGCGAGCCGAGTCAGAAGCTGCTGAAGGTTCTGCGCCGATAATCCCGGCAAACCGAAATCGGGGCGCTTCGGCGCCCCTTTTGCTGTGAGGTGCTTCCTCTTGCCGCCGGCTTTTGCCATCATGCCGCCACCGCGCTCCGGCAGGATCGCGGTGCAGATGAAAGAGCTTCGCGATGAGCATGACGATGACCCGGATTGTACGCCTCGGCCTCGCCTTTGCCCTAGTGGCAAGCGTGGTGACGCCGGTCGTGCCGGCCAGCGCCCAGGAGCGCGTTCAGCGCAAATCGATCCTCCAGCTGCTTTTCGGCACACCCAAGCGCCAGGTTATCGAGCCCGAGCCAGAGATCAGGAAGCCACGCACCGTCAACCGCAAGAAGAAGCAGCCGGCGGCCGTGGCAACGACGCCGGAGCCAGCGGCCATCGAAAAACTGCCGGACGCCAAGGTTGTGCTGGTCGTTGGGGATTTTATCGCCGGCAGTGTGGGTGAAGGCCTGATCACCGCCTTCGAAGCGACACCCGGCATCGTGGTCGAACGCCGCACGAACGGCTCTTCTGGTATCGTGCGCGAGGACTATTACGACTGGTCTACCGCGCTGCCGGCGCTCCTTTCCGAAACGAAGCCGGCCCTCGTCGTCGTGAGCATGGGCGCAAACGATCGCCAGTCAATGTCCGTCGCCGGCCAGAAAGAGAAGTTCCGCTCCGAGGCCTGGACGAAGGAATATGAAGCGCGCGTGGACCGTATCGCAAGCCTCGTGCGCAAGGACGGCAAGCCGCTGCTGTGGATAGGCATGCCGGCATTCCAGTCTTCCGCCCAGACTGCCGACATGACAACGCTGAATAACCTCTACCGCGCCGGCGTGGAAAAGGCGGGTGGCGAGTTCATCGACATCTGGGACGGCTTCGTCGACGAGAACGGCAAGTTCGTTACGTCGGGCTCTGACATCAACGGCCAGCAGGTGCGTCTGCGTGGCTCCGATGGCATCAACTTCACCAAGGCCGGCAAGCGCAAGCTCGCCTTCTATGCGGAAAAGGAAATCCGCCGCATACTCGGCGATGCCGCAAGCGGCGTCAGCCAGCAGGGCGACCTCAAGGATCTGATCGTCGCGACACCTGGGACCGAGGACACGGAGATCACCAAGACCCAGCCCATTGGCATCGCTGATCCGGCGCTCGACAGCGGCACGGCACTGCTCGGCGGCACCGTCGTCAAAGGCAACGGCAAGAGCTTGCGCGAAAAGCTGGTCGAAAAGGGCGAGATCGCCGATGCACCGCTTGGCCGCGTGGATGATTTCCAGCTGAAGAAAACCGCGACACCCTGATTCAGGCAACGATCCGTGGCAGCGTGATCCGGGCGCAAAGGCCGGGATTGCGGTTTTCGAGCACGAGCACGCCGTTCGCCTCCTCGACAAAGCTCTCAGCGATGGCAAGCCCGAGCCCCGCGCCTTCGCTTGTCGTATCGAGCCGCCCACCCCGTTTCAGCACGAAGCCGATTTCGCTTTCCGGTATGCCGGGACCGTCGTCGCTGACCTCGATAATCGCTGTCTCCTCGTCCGCTCGGCCGGAAATACTGATCGTGGTGCGGGCGTAGCGGGCAGCATTTTCGGCAAGGCTGCCGAGAACCTCGGCAAGGTCCTCCGCATCCATGCGCAGCACGAGCCCGGGCTCGATCTCCTGCTGCCAGTCGAGATCACGCCCCGCCGGCGTGCGCGAGACGACACCAACGACCTGCGCGGCGACGCGACCGAGGTCACTGCGCGCCGCATGGCTTCGCTCTGCCTGCCGGGCGCGCGCCATTTCATGATCGACATGGCGGCGCATGCGCAGAATGATCGCCTCGATATCGCGCGCCACCGCCTCCTCTCCCCGTTCGCGCAAACGCAGCACATCGCCAGAGAGGATTTGCAGCGGGGTCTTGAAGCCATGCGCCAGGTCGGCCGCACGCTCGCGAGCCTTGCGCAATTGGTTTTCCCGCGATTGAAGCAGCGCATCCACCTCGCCGGTCAGCGGCAGGACCTCGTCGGGAAAATCACTGCCGAGCCGCTCCGCTTTGCCCGCGCGGATGGCCGAAAGGCGCTCGGTCAGCGTCGCCAACGGTCGCAGGCCGACGAATATCTGCACGAAGCTCGCCGCCAGAAGCAACACTGCAAGCACCTGGAGATAGGGTAGCAGATCACCCTCGAATTCATCGGTCGCGCGGGAAATATCACTCCGGTCTATGGCGACCGCGACCCGCATCGTTTTGGCGCCGGCCTGCGCCGGGGTCACCACCTCACGCTCAACCAGAAGCAGCTGCACGCCGCCCGGCCCCATCACGGTTTCCATATGCACGACGCCGGCGGCAATATCCGGCATCGTCAGCACATCGTCCCAGAGCGAACGCGAGCGCAGCCGTTTCCCGTCGCTCTCGATCTGCCAGTAGAGGCCCGAAAGCGGCCGATCAAAGCGCGGATCGACCGGTGGCTTGACGAGATCGAGGGCCGGGCCCGGCTGCTCGGCAATGCCGGCGATGATCTGGTTGAGATGCAGCACCAGTTCAGAGGCGATGCGCCGCTCGACATGCCGCTCGAACAAGGTGGAAAGAACGAAGAAAGCCGCCACGAGGGCGGCGACGATGGAGGCTGCACCGGCAAGGGCAAGCCGCAGGCGCAGCGAGCGCCGCGTCATGGCGCGTTTTCGCCCATATAGTAGCCGAAGCCGCGGCGCGTGCCGATCGCCACCGCACCGAGTTTCTTGCGCAGCCTTGCGACGAGCGCCTCCAGCGCGTTGGCATCCCGCGAAAAATCGTCGCCGTAGAGATGTTCCTGCAACTCCGTCGGCGGCACGATACGATCGCGATGATGGCCGAGATAGCTGACGAGACGGTATTCGAGCGGCGTCAGCGCCTGCGGCACACCGTTGACGCTGACGCGCATGGCGCGCGTATCGATCGACAGCGGCCCGACGGCGATGGTCGCTGCGCCATGGCCGACGGAACGGCGGATCAGCGCACGGGCGCGCGCAAGCAGTTCCTCGAACTGGAAGGGTTTCGGCAGATAATCGTCCGCCCCGGCATCGATGCCCTCGACACGCTCGGCCCAGCTGCCGCGCGCCGTCAGCACGAGCACGGGCATATGGCGGCCATTGCCGCGCCAGCGCTTCAGCACCGACATACCGTCCATGCCCGGCAAACCAAGATCCAGCACGATGAGATCGTAATCCTCGGTATCCCCGAGGAACCAGGCATTCTCGCCATCGGCAGCAATTTCGACGGTATAGCCGGCACCCGTCAGTACGGCGGAAATGTCAGCCGCAATGCGGGCGTCGTCCTCGACGAGAAGCAGGCGCATTAGTCGGCATCGTCCTCAATGATCGCCATCGACTTGGCATCAAGCTGCAGCTCGACGATCTGGCCGGACGGCTGAATGAACTCCAGTTCGTATATATAGCGCCCGTCCTCGCGCTCAAGCTCCACTTCGATCAGATCGCCCTGAACGTGCTTGCGCGCCTCCGCGATGATCTCCTCCAGCGGCCGCACCAGCCCCTGTTCAAGCGCCTGGCGGGCCTGTTCATGCTCCAGCGCATCATCATCGTCATCGCCCTCCTTTGCGGGCGCACCGATGGAAGGTGCCAGCGAGAAGGCAAGCAGGAAGACGAGAGCCGTCGGGAGGGGGGAAAGGAGCTTCTTGATCATGGGCTCGTTCATACGCGCATGAAGCTGACAATTCGCTGACAGACACTGTCAGGCAAGCAACAGGCGCCGCATGCGAAACCCCTTTCCGACAGCACAGGAAAGGACACGCCAATGCGCACCAGAACGATCGGCCTTCTCGCCGCAGGCCTCCTCGGCCTCGCCGTGGCCACACCCGCTTTCGCCGAGACGACGCCTGCCCGCAAGACGCTGGAGCAGGTCGTCGCCGACCTCTCGGCCAAGGGCTATGCGATCCGGGAGATTGAAATGGACGACGGCCATTTCGAGGCGACCGTGATCGACCCCAAGAACATCGTCAGCGAAGCCAAGATCGACGGCGTCACCGGCGAAATCCTGCGCCTCGAGCGCAAGCACTGATCCCTCCCTCCCCTCTCCAGACCATCATTCGAAAAGGATAAATCTCATGGCCAAGATCACAGGCACCTCCGCCGCGAACACGCTCAAGGGCAAGTCCACGGCTGACGACATCTACGGCTATGCCGGCAACGACAAGCTCTTCGGCTTCGGCGGCGACGACGATTTGAACGGCGGCGCCGGCAATGACTGGCTGCATGGCGGCACTGGCAATGACGAGCTGACCGGTGGCGCCGGCCGCGACACCTTCGTCTTCTCCAGCGGCCGCGACGAGATCGACGACTTCTCCACCCGTGACGACAAGATCGTCATCGACACCAAGCTCGGCATCAAGTCCTTCGCCGACCTGATGAAGACCGCCAAGGTCGTCGATGGGGGCGAGGACGTGCGCTTCGACTTCGGCAAGGGCAACACGCTGACGCTTGAGGACACCAAGCTGTCCAGCCTGAAGGCCAGCCACTTCACCTTCCAGAATGTCGATACGGTAGAACCGAAGGACCCGCTGTCGGGCAATGACACGCTGACCGGCAACGCTAAGGCCAATACGATCTCCGGCGGCGCTGGCAACGATACCATCAAGGGTCTCAACGGCAATGACCGCCTGAACGGCGACAGCGGCAACGACAAGCTCTATGGCGGCAACGGCCATGACGAGCTCGATGGCGGCGCGGGCAACGACTACCTCTCGGGCGGTGCCGGCAATGACGAGCTGGAAGGTGGCGCCGGCAACGACCGTCTCAATGGCGGCTCCGGCGTCAACGAACTCGAAGGCGGCGCCGGTCGCGACACCTTCGTCTTCACAACGGGCAAGACCGAGATCGACGACTTCAAGGCCGGCTACGACACCATCGAGATCGCCAAGTCGCTCGGCGTATCGAGCTTTGCCGGCCTCTCGAAATTCGCCCGCACGGCCGATGGCGGCGAAGATCTCGTGCTCGACTTCGGCAAGCACGAACTGCGTCTCGAAGATACCAAGTTTTCCGAACTCTCGGCCTCGGACTTCCTCTTCGTCTAAGGATATTTTCGAGCAAAACAAAAGGGCGCGCCGGTTTCCCGGCGCGCCCTTTCCATGTTTTCAGGAGCTTAGCGCGGCAGCGTGGTTGCGCCCATCAGGGCTTCGTCGATGGCGCGGGCGGCCTGACGGCCTTCGCGGATCGCCCAGACGACAAGCGACTGGCCGCGGCGCACGTCGCCGGCCGTCCAGAGCTTTTCGACCGAGGTCTTGTAGTCGCGGTCGTTGGCGATGACGTTGGACGAACCACGCTTGTCGGTATTGATCGCAAGCTTTTCGCCGAGATCCTTCAGCACGCTGTCGGTAAAGGGACCGCGGAAGCCGATGGCGATGAAGGCGAGGTCGGCCTTGATGATGAACTCCGTGCCGGCGATCGGCTTGCGGCGATCGTCCACCTGGCAGCACTTCACGCCGGTGAGCACGCCATCCTCGTCGCCGACGAATTCGAGCGTGCCGACCTGGAATTCGCGCACGGCCCCTTCTGCCTGCGAGGAGGAGGTGCGCATCTTGGTGGCCCAGAACGGCCAGACGGCGAGCTTGTCTTCCTTTTCCGGCGGCTGCGGGCGAATGTCGAGCTGCGTGACCTTCACCGCACCCTGTCGGAACGCCGTACCGACGCAGTCGGACGCCGTATCGCCACCGCCGACGACAACGATGTGCTTGCCACCGGCCACGATCGGATCGGACGGCCAGCCGACGCTGTCGATGTTCTCACGGCCGACGCGGCGGTTCTGCTGCACCAGATAGGGCATGGCGTCGTGCACACCCACGAGGTCGACGCCGGGAATGCCGGCATCGCGCGGGGTCTCCGAGCCGCCGCAATAGAGCACGGCATCATGCTCGGCGAGCATCTCGTCCATCGGCTTGTCGACGCCGACATTGACGCCGTAGTGGAACGTGACGCCTTCGCCACGCATCTGGTCGACGCGGCGGTCGATGAAGTTCTTCTCCATCTTGAAGTCCGGAATGCCGTAGCGCAGCAGGCCTCCGGCCTTGGATTCGCGTTCGTAGAGATGGACCTCGTGGCCGGCGCGGGCAAGCTGCTGGGCAGCCGCCATGCCGGCGGGGCCGGAGCCGATGACCGCGACCTTCTTGCCGGTCTTCACTGTTGCCGGCTGCGGCACGATATAGCCCATCTCATAGGCCTTGTCGGCGATCGCCTGCTCGACAGTCTTGATGGAGACCGGCGCATCCTCGAGGTTCAGCGTGCAGGCCTCCTCGCAGGGTGCGGGGCAGACGCGGCCGGTGAATTCCGGGAAGTTGTTGGTCGAATGCAGGTTGCGGATCGCCTCTTCCCAGTTGCCGTTATAGACGAGGTCGTTCCAGTCCGGGATCTGGTTATGCACGGGACACCCGGTTGGGCCGTGGCAATAGGGAATGCCGCAGTCCATGCAGCGCGCGGCCTGCTTCTGGACCTCGGGGTCCGACATCGGGATAGTGAATTCGCGGAAATGGCGGATGCGGTCGGAGGCCGGCTGATACTTCGCCACCTGCCGGTCGATTTCCATGAAACCAGTAACCTTGCCCACGTCAATAATCCTTGCTCAAGACGGCGCCTTGCGGCCCCGGACCGGTGCGCAGCTCCCCTGTCGCGCCGGCTAAGATGAATTCGATCCGGATGCCGCTTCCCGCGCAGCCGGTCAGTGAAGGGAGTGGACCGCCGCCTATTCGGCAGCGATCCCCATCCTCATGCGCTCCATCTCTTCGAGCGCGCGGCGGTATTCGACCGGCATCACCTTGCGGAATTTCGGACGATACTCGGCCCAGTGGTCGAGGATCTCCTTGGCCCGCGGCGAGCCCGTATAGTGCAGGTGATTCGAGACCAGCTGATAGAGCCGTTCCTCGTCATGGCGCGTCATGTCGTCGGACACGTCGACCATGCCCTTGTGCATGAGGTCGCCACCGTGGTGGTGCAGCTTCTCCAGCATATCGTCCTCTTCCGGCACGGGCTCGAGCTCGACCATCGCCATGTTGCAGCGGCGGGCGAAATCCCCCTCCTCGTCCAGCACATAGGCGACACCGCCCGACATGCCGGCCGCGAAGTTGCGCCCCGTCTGGCCGATGACGACGACGACGCCGCCCGTCATGTATTCGCAGCCGTGGTCGCCCACGCCCTCGACGACGGCGACCGCACCGGAGTTGCGCACGGCGAAACGCTCGCCGGCCACGCCGTTGAAGTAGCACTCGCCTGAGATCGCACCGTAGAGCACGGTGTTGCCGACGATGATCGATTCATGCGGCACCGCGCGGTTGCCTTCCGGCGGGCGCACCACGATGCGGCCACCCGACAGGCCCTTGCCGACATAGTCGTTGCCCGCGCCCACCAGATCGAAGGTTACGCCGCGCGCCAGGAACGCGCCGAAGGACTGGCCGGCCGTGCCGTGCAGCTTCACGGAGATCGTGTCGTCCTTCAGACCCTTGAAGCCGTAGCGCTTGGCGACCTCGCCCGACAGCATCGCGCCGGCCGAACGGTCGACATTCTTGATATCGACTTCGAAGGCGACGGGCGTCTTGGCCTCAAGCGCAGGCTTGGCCTGCTCGATGAGCTTGCGGTCGAGCACGTCGTGGATCGGGTGGTTCTGCCGCTCGGTCCAGTAGGTCGCTTCCTTCGGCGCATCGACCTTGTGGAAGATGCGGCTGAAGTCGAGACCATTGGCCTTCCAGTGCGAGATCATCGTCTCCTTCTCGAGCAGTTCGGAGGCGCCGATGATCTCGTTCAGCGAGCGGACGCCGAGCGAAGCCAGGATTTCGCGCACCTCTTCGGCAACGAAGAAGAAGTAGTTGACGACGTGCTCGGGCGTGCCCTTAAAGCGCTTGCGCAGAACCGGGTCCTGCGTCGCAACGCCGACCGGACAGGTGTTGAGGTGGCACTTGCGCATCATGATGCAGCCGGCCGCGATCAGCGGCGCGGTGGCGAAGCCGAACTCGTCGGCACCGAGCAGCGCGCCGATAACGACATCGCGGCCGGTCTTCAGGCCACCGTCGACCTGAAGGGCGACGCGCGAACGCAGCTTGTTCAGGACGAGCGTCTGATGCGTCTCCGCAAGGCCGATTTCCCAGGGGGAACCAGCATGCTTCAGCGAGGTGAGCGGCGAGGCGCCCGTGCCGCCGTCGAAGCCGGCGATGGTGATATGGTCGGCGCGCGCCTTGGCGACGCCGGCGGCAACCGTGCCGACGCCGACTTCCGAGACGAGCTTGACCGAGATATCGGCTTCCGGGTTGACGTTCTTCAGATCGTAGATGAGCTGCGCCAAGTCTTCGATCGAATAGATGTCATGGTGCGGCGGCGGCGAGATGAGGCCGACACCCGGCGTGGAGTGACGGGTCTTGGCGACCGTCGCATCGACCTTGTGGCCCGGCAGCTGGCCGCCCTCGCCGGGCTTGGCACCCTGCGCGACCTTGATCTGCAGCATGTCCGCATTGACGAGGTATTCGGTGGTCACGCCGAACCGGCCCGACGCGACCTGCTTGATCGCTGAACGCTCGGGGTTCGAAGAGCCATCCGGCAGCGGCAGGTAACGGTCGGCTTCCTCGCCGCCCTCGCCGGTGTTCGACTTACCGCCGATCCGGTTCATGGCGACGGCCAGCGTCGTGTGCGCCTCGCGGGAAATCGAGCCGAAGGACATGGCCCCCGTCGAGAAGCGCTTGACGATATCGACCGCCGGCTCGACCTCGTCGATAGAGATCGGCTTGCGGCCGGCCGCTTCCGCGCCCTTGATAGAGAACAGGCCGCGGATCGTGTTCATGCGCAGCGACGAGGCATTCACCAGTTCGGCGAACTCCTTGTAGCGGTCGGCGGCATTGCCGCGAACGGCATGCTGCAGCGAGGCGATGACGTCAGGCGTCCAGGCATGCTCCTCGCCGCGCATACGATAGGCATATTCGCCGCCGATATCGAGCGTGTTGGCCAGCAGCGGGTCGCGGCCGAAGGCGGCCTTGTGGCGATTGAAGGTCTCCCGGGCGATCTGCTCGAGGCCGATGCCCTCGATGGTCGTCGCCGTGCCGAAGAAGAACTTGTCGACCAGCTCGGACGACAGGCCGATGGCGTCGAAGATCTGCGCGCCGCAATAGGACTGGTAGGTCGAGATGCCCATCTTGGACATGACCTTCAGGATGCCTTTCCCGATCGCCTTGATGTAGCGGTAGACGACTTCCTCCGCATCCACCTCCTTCGGGAACTCGCCGCGCTTGTGCATATCGGTGAGCGTGTCGAAGGCGAGGTAAGGGTTGATCGCTTCCGCACCATAACCGGCGAGCAGGCAGAAATGATGCACTTCCCGCGGCTCGCCGGTCTCGACGACAAGGCCCACCGAGGTGCGCAGCCCCTTTCGGATCAGGTGGTGGTGCACGGCGGCCGTTGCCAGCAGCGCCGGGATCGCCACGCGGTCCGGTCCGATCTGGCGGTCGGAGAGCACGATGATGTTGTAACCGCTGCCGACGGCCTGCTCGGCGCGCTCGCAGAGACGGTCGAGCATTTCCGGCATGCTTTCGGCACCGCGCGAGACGTCATAGGTGAAGTCGAGCGTCTTGGTGTCGAACAGGTCCTCGACATGGCCGATCGAGCGGATCTTCTCGAGGTCGCCGTTGGTCAAGATCGGCTGACGCACTTCCATGCGCTTGGCCTTGGCGGCACCGCCATGGTCAAGGATGTTCGGGCGCGGGCCGATGAAGGAGACGAGGCTCATGACCAGTTCCTCGCGGATCGGGTCGATGGGCGGGTTCGTCACCTGCGCGAAGTTCTGCTTGAAATAGGTATAGAGCAGCTTGGTCTTGTCGGACATGGCCGAGATCGGCGTATCCGTGCCCATGGAGCCGATCGCCTCCTGCCCCGTCGTCGCCATGGGCGACATCAGCAGCCGGGTGTCTTCCTGGGTATAACCGAACGCCTGCTGGCGGTCGCGCAGCGAAACGTCACGGCGCAGCGCCCGCGGCTCGACCGGGCCGAGATCTTCCAGGATGATCTGGGTGTTGTCCAGCCAGTCGCGATAGGGGTGCTTCTCGGCAAGCGCGGACTTCACCTCCTCGTCGGAGATGATGCGGCCCTCTTCCATGTCGATGAGCAGCATCTTGCCCGGCTGCAGGCGCCACTTCTTGATGATGCTCTCTTCCTTGACCGGCAGCGTGCCTGCTTCGGAGGCGAGGATGACGCGGTCGTCATCGGTGACGAGATAGCGGGCCGGACGCAGACCGTTGCGGTCGAGCGTCGCGCCGATCTGGCGACCGTCGGTGAAGGCGACGGCAGCCGGGCCATCCCACGGCTCCATCAGGGCGGCGTGGTATTCGTAAAACGCCTTCCGCTCGGGGCTCATCAGTTGGTTGCCGGCCCAGGCCTCGGGGATCAGCATCATGACCGCATGCGCCATGGAATAGCCGCCGCGCACCAAAAATTCGAGCGCGTTGTCAAAACAGGCCGTATCCGACTGGCCCTCGTAGGAGATCGGCCAGAGCTTTGTGATGTCTTCGCCGAACAGCGGCGAGGACACGGAGGCCTGGCGGGCTGCCATCCAGTTGACGTTGCCGCGCAACGTGTTGATCTCGCCATTATGGGCGACCATGCGGTACGGATGCGCGAGCTTCCACGACGGGAAGGTGTTGGTCGAGAAGCGCTGGTGCACGAGAGCGACGGCGGACTCGAAGCGCGGGTCTGCGAGGTCCTTATAATAGGCGCCGACCTGATAGGCGAGGAACATGCCCTTGTAGACAATAGTCGTCGAAGAGAGCGAGACGGGATAGAAGTTGCTCTCTTCGCCCTCGTATTCGTCATAGATGCGGTTGGAGATCACCTTGCGCAGCGTGAAGAGGCGGCGCTCGAACTCGCCGTTCGTCGCGGCCTCGCGGCCGGCGCCGACGAAGACCTGGACATGGCGCGGCTCGGTGGCGGCAATCTCCGGTGCCTTGGACAGCGAGGAATTATCAACCGGCACGTCGCGGAAACCGATGAGGACCTGCCCCTCTTCGGCAACGACATCTCCGATGACCTTCTTGAAATAATCAACGAGCTTCTCGTCCTGCGGCATGAAGATGTGGCCGACGGCATACTCGCCCGCCTTCGGCAGGGTGATGCCCTGCTTTGCCATCTCCTCGCGGAAGAAGCGGTCCGGAATTTGGACAAGAATGCCTGCACCGTCACCCATCAGCGGATCTGCGCCGACGGCGCCGCGATGCGTCAGGTTCTCGAGCATGAAAAGCCCGTCCTTGACGATCTGGTGCGACTTCTTGCCTTTCAGATGCGCCACGAAACCGACGCCGCAGGCATCGTGTTCGTTACGCGGATCGTAGAGTCCCTGTTTTTTTGGCAGACCCGGAGCGGAAGCGCGCGTTTTGGCGCCCGTCGCAGTCGTCTGCGCACGGGTCTGCCGCAAATCATATGCTTGGGTCTTCTCCATCGTCGTCGTCCCTTCTGTGGGGCCCGCATCCTGCGGACATTCGTTTTCGCCCGTGTGACAGCGACCTGCCTTCCGGCAAGCCCGTCACCGAGCGCATTCTTCCTGAGCCTGATCGAACGGATGGCCGACCAGATAACGATCATCGGACCATCCCGGCGTCGAACGGTGTGGAGCGCGCTGCTCCCTGTCCGGGCCATGTCCGGCGCATCCGCATCCCTGCAGGACGGCGCCGTTTCGGTCTTTTGACCGAAATAGGACAGTAGCCCTGTCCTATTTCACGAGTCCTATGCCAGAAACCTCCCGCCACCACAAGACCATCATGCCAAATAAACACCACCTCATGAAGAAAAATTACCCACTTTTTCGGAGCCTTGAAATTTAATTACGACTCCGCTCAAAAAAATTTCCGGAAGTTTCAATATTTGGGAAAGCGCGTTTTTCACACCGATACGCCGATTGATTGACGGTGTTTCTGCATTATGGTCGTCGAAAACCGTCAATTCGCATTGGAAACAGTATGTTTTTCGCTTCCGACAACTGGGCAGGCGCCCATCCCGACATCGCAAAGAGCCTCGTCGATGCCTCCGGCGGCTTCGCCTCCGCCTATGGCACGAGCGATCTCGACAAGCGTGTGGAAAAGACCTTCTCGGAGATTTTCGAGCGCGATGTCGCCGTCTTCTTTGTCGGAACGGGCACGGCGGCCAATTCGCTGGCGCTGGCGAGCTTCAACCGGCCGGGCGGGCAGGTCTTCTGCCACCGCGAAGCGCATGTGAATGTCGACGAATGCAATGCGCCGGAATTTTTCGCCGCCGGCAGCAAGCTGGTGCCGATCGACGGCCCGGCCGGCAAGATCGCGCCGGACGCCCTTGCCGCCGCCATCGGCCGCTTCCCGCCGAATTTCGTGCATGGCGGCCAGCCGATGGCCGTCACCATCACCCAGGCCACCGAAGCCGGCACCGCCTATACGCTGGATGAGATTGCAGCGATTTCCGATGTCGTGAAAAAAGCCGGCCTGCCGCTCCATATGGATGGCGCGCGCTTCGCCAACGCGCTTGCACATCTCGGCGCGACGCCGGCGGACATGACCTGGAAGCGCGGCGTCGACATCCTCTCCTTCGGCGGCACGAAGAACGGCTGCTGGTGCGCCGAGGCGCTGGTGCTGTTCGACACGTCCAAGGCGCAGCAGATGCATTTCCTGCGCAAGCGTTCCGCCCAGCTCTTCTCGAAGTCCCGCTTCATCGCGGCGCAATTCGACGCCTATTTCCGCGACGGCCTGTGGCTTGAGCTCGCCCGCCATTCCAACGGCATGGCCGCCCGTCTTGCCGCCGGCTTCGCCACGTCCGACACCGCCTGCCTCGCCTGGCCGACGGGCTCCAACGAGCTCTTCGTCATCATCCGCAACGACGCGATGAAGGCTTTGCAGGACAAGGGCGCCGTCTTCTACGACTGGCCGGCCGGGCCGGACGTCAAGGCGACGATGCGCGACGACGAAACGCTGATCCGCCTCGTCACGAGCTTTGCGACAACGGAAGCCGACGTCGACAGTTTCCTCTCGGCACTTTGACACGAAAAAAGGCGGTGCCCTGCGGCACCGCCCTCTTCACTCCCAATCGAAAGGCCGGAGCTTAGTTGCTCTGGGCTTCGATCTGCTTGGCTTCGCGGCTGACGGCGGCGATCTCGATACGGCGGGGCTTTGCGGCTTCCGGAATGTCGCGCAGGAGATCGATGTGGAGAAGGCCGTTCTTCAGCGAAGCGGCGCGGACTTCCACATGATCGGCGAGCTGGAAGCGGCGCTCGAAGGCGCGCTTGGCAATGCCGCGGTAGAGATACTGGCTTTCGTCAGCCGTTTCGTCCTTCTTCTCGCCCTTGACGGTCAGCGCATGTTCGCGCGCCTCGATCGACAATTCGCTTTCGTCGAAACCGGCTACCGCCATGGTGATGCGATAGGTGTTTTCGCCGGTGCGTTCGATATTGTAGGGCGGATAGCTCTGGGCCTGATCGGGCTGGCCGAGGCTGTCGAGCATAGTGAAGAGACGGTCGAAACCGACGGTGGAACGGTAAAGGGGGGAGAAATCGACGTGACGCATGGTGTCCTCCTTCAGAGCAACGGTTGCGATCTTCCAAAAAGCCGCCCCTGATTTCAAAAAGGGTGCGGCCGGTTCATCCGGCTCCGTCCCTTGAAGTGGCGACGGAAACCTCGACGGACCCTTTCGGCGCCCGTGACGATGAGATGGGAACGCGTTTTCGGGCGTTCAAGAGGCACAATGCAAATTGTATTGGATCTGGAACCGGGCACGAATCCCGGCATAGTGCTCCTGCGCTGGAGAGCCACGATATGACCGTTTTGCACACAAACCGGCTGACGCTTACCCCCTGCACGCCGGATGATTGCGCCGATTTCATCGCGCTCGAACGCGATCCTGATGTCATGCGTTTTCTCAACGGCGGCAACCCCGTCGATCGTGCGAATGCCGATCCCAACGCGACGTTCCTGATGCCCGACGGCACCGAGCCCTATGTCTGGACGGCGCGGCGCACAGCCAACGGCGCCTTCATCGGCTGGCTCTGCCTGTGGCCGGAGAGCACAGCGCTGGCCGAACTCGGATATCGCCTGCGCCGGGCGGACTGGGGCCAGGGGCTGGCAGCGGAAGGGGCACGAGCCCTGGTCGAATGGGGCTTCGAGGGCGGTGGCTATGACAGGATCGTGGCGACCACGATGGCGGTGAACCAAGCCTCGCGTCGCGTGATGGAAAAGCTCGGCATGCGCCACACGCGCACCGAACACATCGACTGGCCCGATCCCATCCCCGGCAGCGAGCAGGGCGAGGTCTGGTACGAGCTGGCCCGCGCGGATTGGCGCGGCACTTGACCTCTTATTCCCTCAAAAGATTTCGGCAGATGAACGCCGGATGAACGGCCGCTTCGGACAGCGTTCAGCTTCGCGCTGCTAGAACCGCAGCATCGGAAGCGAAAACTTCTGACGACCGGGGTGTAACGTCCCTTCCTCCCCGGTTAAATTGCGGCCGGACTGCATGTGCGCCACCCCCGTTGCCACATGCATCCGGCTTTTTTCTTTGACGGCGCCGGAGCGAGCGCCTATCCATCTTCCATAACACCATCTTTCATCGACGCTTGCCGAGACCTGTCTGCCAGATGGATCCCATCCTCCACGCCACAGCCGACAATCCGGTTCCTGAAAACCACTTCGCCGGGTTTATGGAAGGCCGCGGCGGCGTGAAGATCCGCTATGCCGTGTTCCGCTCTAAACAGCGCGAAGCCAAGGGCACGGTCGTGCTGCTGGGCGGCCGCAGCGAATGCATTGAAAAATATTTCGAGACGATCAACGACCTGACGGCGCGCGGCCTGTGGGTCGCCACGTTCGACTGGCGCGGCCAGGGCGGTTCGGACCGGTTGCTCTCTCCGAGCCCCGCCGGCCATGTCGCCCGCTTTTCCGACTACGAGGCCGATCTCGCGCTCTTCCTCGAAAAGATTGTGCTGCCGGATGCCCGCCTGCCCTTCTACATCGTCGCCCATTCAACGGGCGCCCTCGTTGCCCTCTCGCAGGCGCCGGAGCTGGAAAACCGCATCGAGCGCATGGTGCTTGCCGCCCCCTTCATCGCGCTCGGCGGCCAGTCGATGAGCCAGCGCAAGATCACCGTCATCGCCCGCCTCGCCTCGCTGTTCGGCCTTGGCCGGCGCACCTTCCGCAAGGGCGCCCCATCGCTCGATTTCGCAAACAATGTCGTCACGTCGGATGCGCGGCGCTTCGCCCGCAACACGGCGATCTTCACCGAACATCCGGAACTCTCGATCGGCTGGCCGAGCGCGCGCTGGCTTAACGAGACGCTGAAGGCCATGGCGCGCGTGACGCATCAGGATCACCTGACGCGCATCCGCATCCCGACCCTCATTCTCTGCCCCACCGCCGACAAGCTGGTGCCGCGCGAAACGATCGGCAACCTCGCCCGCATTTTCCGCGCCGCCCGCCTCATCGAGATCGACGGCGCAAAACATGAATTGTTCCAGGAATCCGACCGGTTCCGCGCCCAGGCTCTGGCTGCGATCGACGCCTTCATTCCCGGCAGCGACGCCGAGGAAACCAACCTCGGCGCCTGATCACATCAAGGATTCAGGATGGCCATGGCCTGATCGTAGACCGCGCGGCTGCCGGCCGCGATGATCTCGCCGCCATTTTCCGCCGGCCCGCCATCCCAGGTCGTGATGATGCCGCCTGCCTGCTCGATGACGGGTATGAGGCCACCGACATCGTAGGGCTTCAGCCCGCATTCGACGACCAGATCGATATGTCCCGCCGCCAGAAGCGCATAGGCGTAGCAATCGACGCCGTAGCGGAACAGCCGCACCTTGTCCTGTACGGCCTCGAATCGAGTCCTGCCGCTATCCTTGAACAGATGCGGCGACGTCGTGAACAGGATCGCATCCGACAGACTGTTGCAGGCGCGCGTCGAGAGAACCTTCTTGCCGTCGGGCCCGGCATAATGCGAGGCCTTGCCATCGGCGAAATAACGCTCGCCGGTGAAGGGCTGGTCGATCAGACCCATCACCGCTTCACCGTTGCGATAGAGGCCGATCAGCGTGCCCCAGACCGGTACGCCGGAAATGAAGGCGCGTGTGCCGTCGATCGGATCGATGACCCAGACATATTCGCGATCGAGGCCGACCGAACCATGCTCTTCACCGAGAATGCCGTGATCGGGGAAATGCTGTTCGACGAGCGCGCGAATCGCCGTCTCGGCGTTGCGGTCGCCCTCCGTCACGGGGTCGAAACCAGCTGCCTCCTTGTTGACGACATCGGCGCCGACGCGAAAGCGCGGCAGGGTTTCCTTCTTGGCCGCCTCGGCAAGAAGGTCGAAAAAGGCACGATCAGGCAACATGGAGGCTCTCTCGAAGGGATTTTTCACGCCTCTCAATACGGCATCGATGGGCAAAACGGAACCGGATTGACGCAAAAACGGCCTGATGGCGGACGCAATAATCTTGCTTACCGATTTGCAAACTTATCCCGCAGTTGCGCTTGACTCTTGTGCGGCGCAACATTATCTTTTCCTTACAGTCTTCACCGACTGTAAATACCCTCCTTGGGTGTTTCCTCCCTAGACTTGAACCGCGCCGCAAGCGCGGTTTTTTTTGAAAGGGAAGCAAGCCTATTCGGCGGCAAGCGCCCGGTCTGCGGCATATTCCTCGACATGCTCGGAAAAGTCCTGCAGGAAGGCGGAGATCGCCGTCTGCAGCACAGCAAAGTCCGGCCGCTTGGCGAGCGTCGTCTCATCGACGTAAAGCGCGCGGTTCACCTCGATCTGCAGGGCGTGCAGCCCTTTGGCGGGCCGACCGTAATGCTCGGTGATGAAGCCGCCGGCATAGGGCTTGTTGCGCACGACGGTAAAGCCCATGTCCTCCAGCAGTCGCATGGCCGTGCGCGACAGGTCGCCCGAGGCGCTGGTGCCGTAGCGGTCGCCGATAATGAAATCCGGCCGAAGCCCCGAGCCCGCCACACGGATATTGCCCGGCATGGAATGGCAATCGATCAGCACCGAAAAACCGAAGGCGAGATGCGTGCGCACGACGAGGCGGCGCAGGCAGTCGTGATAGGGCTTGTAGACCGTCTCTACCCGCTCCAGCGCCTCTTCGACGGGAAAACGATGACGGTAAATCTCCATATTCTCCGCCACGACCCGCGGTACGGTGCCGAGACCGCCGGCGACGCGGATGGAATTGATATTGGCATAAGAGGGCAGCGCGCCGTCGAACATGCGCGGGTCGAGCTCGTAGGGCTCGCGGTTGACGTCGAGCCAGGCGCGCGGGAAATGCGCGATCAGCATCGGTGCGCCCAGCGCCGGCGCGACAGAAAACAGCTCGTCGACATAATGATCTTCCGAACGGCGAATACCGAGCGCATCCAGCCGCGACTGCGCGAGGAAGCCCTGTGGATAACGGCGGCCGCTGTGGGGCGAGTTGAAGACGAGGGGCACGCTCTGCGAAACCGGCTCCAGCACTTCGAAATGGCTGTTTTCGCTTTGGGCCCCCGCCATTATCGTCCTTTACCATGCCGTGAAATCATTGCGTCGCCCATGTTGCCAGCGGCATGCCCGCCTGTCCATACTGAGAACATTGGGCATAGGCCTTGCCCTGCCACATTCACCGGATATTTACCGGAATACGTTTGTGTATCAGAACCGCCCGTCCGCGGGCCGACAACCTTCAGCAATGGTTCCCGAACTCCATGACACCCAAGATTCTCCTCGCCGAAGACGACAACGACATGCGCCGGTTCCTGGTGAAGGCGCTCGAAAAGGCAGGCTACCAGGTGCTGTCCTACGACAACGGCGCCAGCGCCTATGACCGGCTGCGCGAGGAACCCTTCTCGCTTCTGCTCACCGACATCGTGATGCCGGAAATGGACGGCATTGAGCTGGCGCGCCGTGCCACCGAGCTTGATCCCGATCTCAAGGTGATGTTCATCACCGGCTTCGCCGCGGTCGCGCTGAACCCGGATTCCAAGGCTCCGAAGGACGCCAAGGTCCTGTCGAAACCCTTCCATCTGCGTGACCTCGTCGACGAAGTCAACAAGATGCTGGCCGCCTAAGCCACGGAAAAGACCACAAAAACGGCGTATAAAAAAAGCTACAAAAAGCCTATTGACGCCGCCGGATGTTTTGTGGTCTATGCCCCTCATCGGATGGGCGTGTAGCTCAGCGGGAGAGCACTACGTTGACATCGTAGGGGTCACAGGTTCAATCCCTGTCACGCCCACCATTCGAATTAAAGGCCTCGTCGGGAAACCGTCGAGGTCTTTCGCATTTGCAGAAAAGCAAAGGAACTTCCTTCTGTTTTTATTCGGTGATGTCATGACTGGCAAAGACCGATCACTGGCGCTCAACATTTTAGAATAGGATCGCAGGCGAGGCCTCGCTTCGACATAACGATGCTTTCTTCCCGGGTTCCGGCGTCGTCGAGCGTCCCAGCGGGGGGCATTCTTGAATCGAATACGTGCGCATGCATATTGATAGAAGCCGCCCCCAAAAAGGCAGCGGCGCCGTAACTTCGCCACTTGGGGCACGGAAAGCCTGATTTTCAGGCGGATTTTCACTTCTCACGACACTCGGTTGGGCGTCTCGCACGACAGCGGGGCAGATGCGGGAAATACACATATGCCGCGCAGGAAACAGTTGACGGCGGCTCATCTTGTGCGTTGAAATAAGAAAAAAGAAGAGCCGTTTCCTAGAGAAATCTGGCGTCAACCTCCTGAAAATGCGTCGATATTTAAGCTTTGCTCAGAAAATAGCGGCACGTCCCGGCTGCGGGATTACCCCTGAAACACGTAAAGTGTTTATCGCCTGACTCTGCTTGCAGCGCACAATCGCCGTGCAAAGGATGCCCCGCCCGTTGGAGGACGGGACAGGTAGGGTCAACGTGATAGGAGGAGTATCCATGAGCGACGCATCCAGCATACACCCGGTGGACGAGAAACTGCCCGTTGGCAGGCTCGCGACGCTGGGCATCCAACATGTCCTCGTCATGTATGGGGGCGCTGTCGCCGTGCCGCTGATTGTCGGCCGGGCTCTGCAGCTCAGCCCGCAGGACGTGGCCTTCCTCATTTCGGCCGACCTTTTCGTCTGCGGCCTCGTCACCATCATCCAGTCGCTCGGCGTCGGCCGCCATGTCGGCATCCGCCTGCCGGTCATGATGGGCGTCACCTTTGCGTCCGTCGGCCCCATGGTATCCATGGCCACGCTCAATCCCGGCCCGGACGGAGCCCGCATGATCTTTGGCGCCATCATCGGCGCCGGCTTCATCGCCTTGCTGCTGGCTCCCCTCATGGGACGCCTTCTGCGGTTCTTCCCGCCCGTCGTGACGGGCACGATCATCCTCGTCATCGGCGTGTCGCTGATGCGCGTCGGCATCAACTGGACCTTCGGCAATCCCTTCGGCCCGACGGCGCCCAAGCTGATCGACCCGGCGCATGCCGCCTGGCTGACGCAGATGAAGGAACTCGCCAAGACAGGCGGTCCGGCCGTTCCAGATGGGCTTGCCATCGCGCCGAGCATTTCCAACCCTGTTTATGCCGAGCCGAGCCATATCGCACTTTCGGCCCTTGTGCTGATCTCGATCCTGCTCATCGCCCGCTTTGGCAAGGGCCTGATCAGCAACATCGCGGTGCTTGCCGGCGTCGTCATCGGCTGCATCGCGGCCACGATTTTCGGGCTGATGCATTTTGACCGCGTCGGTGACGCCGGCTGGTTCGCCGTTGTCACGCCGCTGCGCTTCGGCATGCCGATCTTCGAACCCGTGCTGATCGCCACCATGGCGCTCGTCATGATCGTCGTGATGATCGAATCGACCGGCATGTTCCTGGCACTCGGCGAAATCACCGACAGGCCGATTGGCCAGCAGCAGCTGACCTCGGGCCTGCGCGTCGACGGCATCGGTACGATGATCGGCGGCCTGTTCAACACCTTCCCCTATACGAGCTTCTCGCAGAATGTCGGTCTCGTCGGCGTCACCGGCGTGAAGAGCCGCTATGTCTGCGTGGCGGCCGGCGTGATCATGATCATCCTCGGCCTCATCCCGAAGATGGGCGCCCTCGTGGAGGCAGTTCCGACCTTCGTGCTCGGCGGCGCGGGCCTGGTGATGTTCGGCATGGTCGCGGCAACGGGTGTGCGCATCCTCGCCAATGTCGACTTTAAGTCCTCGCGCAACAACCTCTTCGTGGTTGCCGTCTCCGTGGGCTTCGGTCTCATCCCGCTTCTGGCACCGAACTACCTGATGTGGATGCCGCATGCGATCCACCCGATCATCGAATCGGGCATCGTGCTTGCCTCCATCGTCGCCGTCATCCTCAACGCCTTCTTCAACGGCATCGGATTCAGCCAGTCCTCCGCAGTGGAAGCAGCCCGCATGGCCGACTCGCACTAAGCGTCGTCCGCACTCCATCGAAACCCGGCTTGCGATCGCAAGCCGGGTTTTCGTGCAAAAGGGTTACAAGGGCATTTTCCTCTCCCCGCTTCCAATGCATAGCAAAGCACGGCGTTTGATCGACGGCCGGAACGGCAGCTCGGGAGTTTTCATGGCAGGCATGCTGAGTGGGCGAGAGGCGCTTGTGCTGGCGGTCACCCTGTGGACAGCACTGTCCATCAACGACATTCTGATGCTGCCGGGCGGCCTGCCGCTCATCGCTCCGGGCTGGCTGAGCAGCATCCTGCTCGCCCTCGTTCTGGCAAGGATACTCCAGCACCTTCAAAACCAGCCGAAAGGACTGGCCATCGGATTGGGCATCCTCGCCGTCGTCCTTGCCGGCATTAGCCAGGCCATGCTCGACATCGCCATCATCATGCTGGCCGGCCCGCATGTCCTGCCCGGCGGCAACAGCGTTCCCGGTTTTGCGATTGCCAACACTTGGGAGAAAGCCCTCCTGCAGTTCCGGTTCAGCATGATCTGGAACGTCATCGTCTTCGGGTTCTATGTGGCGGCACTTTCGCTGCTCAATGCGCAACGCCGCAGGCTGGACGCGGAAATGCGAGCGCTGCGCTATGAGCTCAATCCGCATTTTCTATTCAATACGCTGAATTCCATCGCCGGTCTCATCGAGGAGGGATCGGCAGGGCGGGCGGACCGCATGGTGCTGTCCTTGTCGCGTTTCCTGCAAACGACTCTGTCGATTAACCCGCTGCACGACGTGCCGCTGGCTCAGGAGATCGCGCTGCAACGTGACTATCTCGAAATCGAGCGCGAACGCTTCGGGGAGCGCATGGCTTTCGATATCCGCCTGCCGATGGAGCTTGAGGCCGCGCTGGTACCGAACCTCATTCTTCAGCCCTTGATCGAAAATGCCGTCAAACACGGCGTCGGGCCATCAACGAGACGCGTCACCATCGTGCTGGAAGCACGTCGGGAGACGGACCATGTGGTGTTAAGCGTCGAAAACGACCTCCCGGTGGAACAGGGAGGGCGCAGGGCGGCCGGCATGGGCATCGGCCTCAGGAATATCACCGACCGGCTGCAAGCTCGTTTCGGGAAACGGTGGCGGTTCACGTCCGGTCCGGTGAACGGCGGCCGCTACCGGGCCGCCATCAGCCTGCCGCTCCGCAAGGTCTAGAAGCGTTCAGGTCTTTCGGTGCCGCCGATCAGTTCAGCGGGATGGAAACCGCGCCGCCAGATGCTGCCGGGCGGGCATAGGTCGTGTTGTCGGCGGCCGTGGTGCTGCAGCCGGCAAGCGCCAGGACGGCGAGTGCGACAATGATGATACCGGAAGTGGCGCGCATGAATCTCTCCTTGGATAGTGCCCATAAGAGATAGGGGCCGCAGGTGATTCCGTCCACCGCAATAGTGGGTGAAAAGTCTGGCGTGCTCGGAACCGGTCCCCGACTGGACTTCGGCCTCACCTGCCCTATCTGAAAATACGGCGCGCCTGAAATCGTTCAGGCCTCTGCCCCTCGCACCACCTGCACAGCAGGCCTGCACCTTCAGCCTCCATCCAATCATCGTGAACCCTATCAACGGGAGGACCTTCCATGACTGATGCCCAATGCGCCTGCGGCGCGCTCAGGCTGACATTCAGCGAGCCGCCGCAATTGACGGCACTCTGCCATTGCCTGGCATGCCAGCGGCGAACAGGCGCGCCGTTTAGCGCCAATGCCTTCTATGCAAGTGATTGCGTTGAAGTTTCAGGGCGGAGCACGGAATTCATCCGCGTTGCCGAAAGCGGACGCAGCGTCCGGATGCATTTCTGCCCGACCTGCGGCTCGACCGTCTTCTGGAAAGCCGAAGCGGCACCGTCCTGGATCGGCGTGGCCGTCGGCGCCTTCGCCGATCCGGCTTTTGCACCGCCCAGCCTCTCGGTCTTCGAGCAATCGAAACACAGCTGGGTCACGTTCGATGAGACGATGGAGCACCTGCAGGGACTGCCGGGCGGCTGACACGGAATGCGGAGGCGGGAGATTATCCTAGATCGTGCACGGCGGTTTCGACGGCCAGCGCGCGGCCCTCTACCATCGGCGCGTTGTCCGATGCTTTCGCCCGCCTCCATCACGGAATGCCGGTGCGGCAGGAGATGCGTCAGGTTTCGTCCGCCTTGCCCATCAGCGCCGACAGGTCGCGCGCGGCGAGGTCGAGAATATTGCGCGAGCAGGATTCGGCCCGCGCACCGTCGCGAAGCCGCAGCGCATCCACGAGCTCGCGGTGCACATCCAGCGCCTCGTCACGCTTCGCCGACGCCCGGTTGGAGGCGTGCAGCGCATAGGAAAGCGCGGCATGGATGATGGAGGAGAGCTGGTGAAAGACCTTGTTGTGGCTTGCCCGGAGCAGGGTCTCGTGAAAACGGGCATCCGCCGCGGTGAAGGTTTCGAGATCACCCTCCGCCTCGCCCATCTCGTCGCAGGCCCGTTCGAGATCGGCGATGTCCTGCGCGGTGGCGCGCGCGGCGGCGAGGAAGGCGGCGGCCGGCTCGACCGTGCGGCGCGCTTCCAGAATGGAACCCAAAAGCTCCGCCGAGAGCACATCCGGCCCCATCCATTCGAGGATTTGCGCGTCGAGCACGTTCCAGTCCGCATGGTCGCAAATCAGCGTGCCAACCCTGGGGCGGCCGCGCACAAGACCCTTGGTCTCCAGAACCTTCAAGGATCGCGGATGACGGTGCGGCTGACGCCATAGGTCTCGCAAAGGTCGCTTTCGCGCGGCAGCACCGTTCCCGGCGGAAAACGCCCGCCGCAAATGTCCCTGCCGATCGCCGCCGTCACATTATGGCGTACACGGGGACGGCGCGACAGCGGCCGCTGGGCCTGTCTCCTTGCTTTCTCCGCCAAGCGACCTCCGAATTCGCATTTCAAATTATCGTACAATTACGCGATAATCATAGAATATGCCGATGGGGGAGACCACGGCCCCGTTTGACGCCGATGAAAATTCCGGTCTTTGACTTTTGCCGGCAAAGTGCATAATGCGCCGACCCATTAGGAGAAACACTATGCTCGCCGACGTGCCCGCCGTGCTCGTGCTCAACCCGAAAGACAATGTCGGCGTGGTGCCCGCCAATGTCGATGCCGGCCGGACGCTGGTGAACGGCGTGGCCGCTGTCGAACGCATCCCGCGCGGCCACAAGGTCGCGATTGCGGCGATTGCCGAAAACGCGCCGGTGCTCAAATACGGCCAGATCATCGGCTATGCGACGAAGGCGATCCGCCCCGGCGAGCATGTGCACCTGCAGAACCTCGCCATTCTCGACGTGGCACTCAAACATGAATTCTGCGTTGACAATGCCTCGCCCGTCATGGTGCCGCAGGCCGAACGGCGCACCTTCGACGGCTACGACCGCGGCAATGGCCGCATCGGCACACGCAACTATATCGGCATCCTCTCGACGGTAAACTGTTCCGCCACGGTCTCGCGTTATGTGGCGGAGCATTATGCCCGCAAATTCCGCGAGACCGGTCATGAGAACATCGACGGCGTGGTGGCGCTCACCTACGGCGGCGGCTGCGCGCTGAACCTGAAATCCGAGGGCGGCCGCATCCTGACGCGCACTTTCAAAGGCTATGCCCGAAATCCCAATTTCGGCGGCATCCTGATGATCGGGTTGGGCTGCGAGACCTTCCAATACGGCCCACTGATCGAGGAGGCCGGGCTGGAGGAGGGAAAAACCTTCCGCAAGATGATGATCCAGGAACAGGGCGGCACGCGCAAAACGATCGAGGCGGCCTGCGCCATGATCGACGACATGCTGCCGGATGTCGGCCGCATCCGCCGCACGCCGCAGCCGCTCTCCGGCATCAAGCTGGCGCTGGAATGCGGCGGCTCGGACGGCTATTCCGGCATTTCCGCCAACCCGGCACTCGGCATCGCCTCCGACCTTCTCGTGCAGGAGGGGGCAACCACCGTGCTATCCGAAACGCCGGAAATTTATGGCGCGGAACATCTCCTCACCCGCCGCGCCGCCCGACCCGAGGTCGCCGAAAAACTGCTTGCCCGCATTGAATGGTGGCGAGAGTACACGGCGAAGAACGACGCCGAGCTCAACAACAACCCCTCCTTCGGCAACAAGGCCGGTGGCCTGACCACCATCCTCGAAAAATCGCTCGGTGCGGTGGCCAAGGGCGGCTCCATGCCGCTCAACGCCGTCTATGAATATGCCGAGGAGGTTACGGAGCCGGGTTTCGTCTTCATGGACACCCCCGGTTACGACCCGGCTGCGGTGACCGGCCAGATCGCCGGCGGCTGCAACCTCGTCGCCTTCACCACCGGCCGTGGCTCGGTCTCCGGCTACAAGCCGGCGCCCTGCATCAAGATCGCGACCAACACGCCGATGTACGAGCACATCAAGGAGGACATGGACATCAATTGCGGCACGATCGTCGACGGCACCGAGACCATCGAACAGGCCGGCCGCCGCATCTTCGACTTCGTCATCGAGACCGCCTCCGGCCGCAAGACGGCCAGCGAAGCTTTCGACTACGGCGACAACGAATTCGTGCCCTGGCAGGTCGGCGCGATTACCTGATTATTGCGTGTGCATGACGATGTTGACTAGCGTGCCGGCGGGATCGCGCACGAAAAACCGCCGCACGCCCCAGGGCTCGTCCGCCGGTCCATATTCGACGGCATAGTTGCCGGCAAGTACCGCCTGATAGGCCGCCTCGATATCGTCGACCTCCACCGAAAGGCCCGGCACCGGCGTGCCGGATCCTCCTTCCGAGGCGAAACTCACCTGCAATGGCATGGTACCATTGCTGCCATAGGTGGCGATCCAGCCGTGGTCCATCAGCAAATCCAGCCCGAGCACTTCCGCATAGAACCGGGCGACCGTGCCCGGATCCGCCGTCTCGATATTGGCGACGATGCGTTTGACCTTCATGGGGAACTCCTCAGCGCGCGACCGGGATCGCATAGGCGGGAATGGCGGGGCGATGCGCCTCGCGCAGTTCCGCGACACGGCTGATCACCTTGGGCAGCGAGACGACGATGTGATGGCGCAAAGTCTCCGCCGCCCGCGCGATATCCTCGACGTCGAGCGCGCGGAACACGGCGAGATGCTCGGCGATGAAGGGTTCTGCGGCGGGCATGCGGTGCGAGACGCCGATGATGTGCTTGCTGACATTCAGCATGAAACGCGCACGGCGTAGCGCAATCAGCAGCTCCCGGTTCGGGCAATAGCCGAGGCAGGTGATGTGCAGGTCGGTTTCGAGATCGTCCATCGCCTGGACCGACAGGTCGGGATAGGCGGCAAGCGCTTCCTCCAGCCGGTCGCTCATCATGCGCCGCTCGGCGGGAGGAATGAAAGGTGCGGCCTGCATCAGCGCCACGGGTTCCAGCGCGACGCGGATATCGTGCAGATCGCGCATGCGGCTTTCGTCGAGCGGCACCAGCGTCCAGCGCATGCGCTCATCCTTCTCCACGATACCGAGCGCTTCGAGCCGCGTCAGCGCATCGCGCGCCACCTGTCTTCCAACGCCGCGGGCGCGCGCCAGCTCCACCTCGTTGATGCGATGCCGGCCGAAGACGGAGAGATGCACCATCTCCCGCTCCAGGCTCTCATAGATCGCTTCCCAGCCCGGCGCCTTACGCAGCCCCGGCGCTTCCTCGCTCAGCCCAAGCATGTCAGGCGTCAGTGCCACGCGCTTCGGCCCGCTGCGGCCCTGCCCGACCAGAAAACCTCGTCCGTCGAAACGCCTGATCATGCCGCCCTCCTCCAGCAGGGCGAGCGCCTGGCGCACCGGCGTGCGGGTGGAGGCAAAGAGGGTCGCGACGGGGCCTTCCAGCAGCAGCGCGCCCTTGGGCAGGCGGCCGGCGGAAATCGCCTGCGCCAGCACGTCACGAATGCGCAGATAGAGCGGGCTCTTGTCGAGCCCCGCCTCCGCACTCTCAGCGCCCGCTTCCGCCAAATCCTGTCCCGTGCCGTTCATGGCGCGGACCATGGCATGAATGCACCATGCCGACAACGGTCGCGACACCGGCGGCCGCCGGCAAGGAAATTGCGTCGCACCGTCAAAAAATCGTCATTCCTTTCGTGACGTGCGGGGCGTTTTGCGCTAGGGAAACCCTCGTAAGGCTCGCAATCCGGCTTGAAGACGCCCATATGCCAGCCACATCCACCTCGAGGAATTGACCATGCCCGCATATCGCTCCCGAACCACCACCCACGGCCGCAACATGGCCGGTGCTCGCGGCCTCTGGCGCGCGACCGGCATGAAGGATTCGGATTTCGGCAAGCCGATTATCGCGGTGGTGAACTCCTTTACCCAGTTCGTGCCCGGCCACGTGCACCTGAAGGACCTCGGCCAGCTCGTCGCCCGCGAAATCGAAAAGGCCGGCGGTGTCGCCAAGGAATTCAACACGATCGCCGTCGACGACGGCATCGCCATGGGCCATGACGGCATGCTCTATTCGCTGCCTTCGCGCGAAATCATCGCCGACTCGGTCGAGTACATGGTCAACGCGCATTGCGCCGACGCCATGGTCTGCATCTCGAACTGCGACAAGATCACGCCCGGCATGCTGAACGCCGCCATGCGCCTCAACATCCCCGCCGTCTTCGTTTCCGGCGGCCCGATGGAGGCCGGCAAAGTCGTGCTGCACGGCAAGACCCACGCGCTCGACCTCGTCGATGCCATGGTCGCCGCCGCCGACGACAAGGTCTCCGATGAGGACGTCAAGGTCATCGAGCGCTCCGCCTGCCCGACCTGCGGCTCCTGCTCCGGCATGTTCACGGCCAACTCGATGAACTGTCTGACCGAGGCCCTGGGCCTGTCGCTGCCCGGCAACGGCTCGACACTCGCCACCCATGCGGACCGTAAGCGCCTCTTCGTCGAGGCCGGCCACCTGATCGTCGATCTCGCGCGCCGCTACTACGAACAGGAAGACGAGAGCATCCTGCCGCGCAACGTCGCCAACAAGCGCGCCTTCGAAAACGCCATGTCGCTCGACGTCGCCATGGGCGGCTCGACCAACACCGTTCTGCACATTCTTGCCGCGGCCTATGAAGGGGGCATCGATTTCGACCTTGATGACATCGACCAGCTGTCGCGCCGCGTTCCCTGCCTTTCCAAGGTCGCGCCCGCCAAGGCCGACGTGCACATGGAAGACGTGCATCGCGCCGGCGGCATCATGCGCATCCTCGGCGAACTCGATCGCGGCGGCCTCATCCACCGCGACACGCCGACCGTGCATTCCGAAACGCTCGGCCACGCCATCGACCGTTGGGACATCACCCGCACGACGAGCGAGACGGTGCGCACCTTCTTCCGCGCCGCGCCCGGCGGCATCCCGACCCAGGTCGCCTTCAGCCAGGAAGCCCGCTGGGACGAACTGGACACTGACGGCGAAAAGGGCGTCATCCGCTCCGTCGAGCATCCGTTCTCGAAGGATGGCGGCCTTGCCGTTCTCTCGGGCAACATCGCGCTCGACGGCTGCATCGTGAAGACGGCCGGCGTCGATGAATCGATCCTGAAGTTCACCGGCCCCGCCGTCGTCTTCGAAAGCCAGGATGCGGCCGTGAAGGGCATTCTCGGCAACGAAGTTAAGGCCGGCGACGTCGTCGTCATCCGCTACGAAGGCCCGAAGGGCGGCCCCGGCATGCAGGAAATGCTCTATCCGACGAGCTACCTGAAGTCGAAAGGCCTCGGAAAGGCCTGCGCGCTCGTCACCGACGGTCGCTTCTCCGGCGGCACCTCGGGCCTGTCGATCGGCCATGCCTCGCCGGAAGCGGCACAGGGCGGCACGATCGGCCTCGTACGCGATGGCGACATCATCGAGATCGACATCCCCAACCGCACGATCAACCTCGCGGTTCCGGAAGCCGAACTCGCCGCCCGCCGCGCCGAGCAGGACAAGCTCGGCTGGAAGCCGGCCGCGCCGCGCAAGCGCAACGTCACGACGGCGCTGAAGGCCTATGCCGCCTTCGCCGCGAGCGCCGACAAGGGTGCCGTGCGCATCCTGCCGGAATAAGCTTTTGCCGGGCGCGGACATCTCTTCCGCGCCCGGTTTACTTTTCAGAGGTGCTTCGTCACCTCAGGCGTGTTCCACCAGGCATTGTTTCGCCCGTCGAAATACTGGATCGGCAGCTCCGCCAGTTCGCTCTGCTCGATGTTGTCGAGGCAGGCGACATTGATCGAAACATATTCCCCACCGATCTCTTCGACATAGCCGTGGCCGAAGGCCGCGATGCCGCAATTCTTGCAGAAGCGGTGATGGCCGCTCATCGTACCGAACTGGTAGTCGCCGAGATCCGCCTCGTCGCATTGCAGGCGAAAGGCATCCGGCTTGATCTGAGCGCCCCAGTAGCGCTTCTTCGAGCAGATCGAGCAATTGCAGCGGCCCGTGCCGGCCGAAAGATCGATATCCGCCTCGTAGCGGATTTTTCCGCAGTGGCAGCTTCCCTTGTAGGTCTTCAGCATCGCTGGCTCCTCGCTTGCGTCGTCAGGCGTTAAATGACAATATGTTGTCAAACTCACCATCGCAAAACGACAACATGCTGTCAATATGAATCCGGATCGTACTCCCGCAGGCGACGCTTTCGCCACCTTCGCCATTTCCGTCCTGCGCCTTGCCGGCCATCTGCAGACTGCCGGTGATGCGTTGGCCAAACCCGCCGGCCAGACGAGCGCCCGCTGGCAAGTTCTGGCCGCCGCCGATCACGCACCGATGACCGTCGCCGATGCCGGGCGCGCGCTGGGTATGAGCCGGCAGGGCGTACAGCGCGTCGCCGACCTGCTCGAAAAGGACGGCCTTATCACTTACGCCGACAATCCCGCACACCAGCGCGCCAAGCTGATGGCACTAACCGAGAGCGGCAAGGCAGCACTCGAAACAATTCAGGCGCGGCAAGCCGTCTGGGCCAATGCGCTGGGCGAAATACTCGGCAAAAAAGAAATCGCATCGGCAACACAAATCGTCACCGCCGCGTTACAGGCCATCGAGAAACAGTCCCTACCGGAAGGATGAGACCCGCTTGCACTTTGACATGCGCTAAAAATGTTGATACCAACGCATTTGTCGAAAGCCCGAGAAAGAGGAGTTCCGAGCATGAGACCGAACCACGAGGTCGTATCCCGGGAGGAATGGCTGACAGCCCGCAAGGCGCTGTTGGCCATGGAGAAGGAGGAAACGAAACTGCGCGACAAGGTGCGTGCCGAACGCCTCACCCTCCCCTGGGTCAAGGTCGACAAGACCTATACTTTCGAGACCCCCGACGGCCGCAAGACGCTGACCGAGCTGTTCGACGGCCGCAGTCAGCTCATCGTCTACCACTTCATGTTTGGTCCGGAATGGGAGGCCGGGTGCCCCGGGTGCTCCTTCATGGCCGACCACATCGACGGCATGCTGCCGCATCTTAACAACCACGACGTCACTCTGATCGCCATCTCGCGCGCACCATTGGAAAAGCTTGCCGCCTACAAAAAGCGTATGGCCTGGAAATTCCCCTGGGTGTCGTCCTTCGGCAGCGATTTCAATTTCGACTACCACGTCTCCTTCACCAAGGAGGAGCTGGCAAGCGGCAAGGTGCTGTACAATTACCGCGAAACGCCGTCCGCCGATGCGCATGACGAACTGCCCGGCCTCAGCGCCTTCGCCAGGGACGAAGACGGCACGGTCTACCACACGTATTCCGACTACGCCCGCGGTGGTGAGGAAGCCTTGGGAACCCTGATGATCCTGGACCGGGCGCCGAAGGGCCGCAACGAGACTGGCACGCTGAGCTTCGTCAAGCGCAAGGACGAGTATGCGCAAGCCCCCAAGGCGCATTCCTGCTGCGACTGAACAAGACACAAACGGGAGACCCCGCATGCACAAAAATTACGGCAAGTTCTGCTGGTACGAACTGATCACGCCGGATGTGCCCGCCGCCGAACGTTTCTATGCGTCGGTCGTCGGCTGGTCGATGCGCGATTCCGGCATGGAGGGCATGAACTACACCCTCGCTTATGCCGGCGAAAACCAGGTCGCCGGCCTGATGTCGCCACCCGCCGAGGCCGGAGAGATGCCGGCAATGTGGATGGGCTATATCTTCAGCGACGACATCGAGAGCACGCTGAAGGACATCACGGCGAATGGCGGCAGCGTGCATCGCCTGCCGCAGGACATTCCCGGCGTCGGCCGCTTTGCCGTTGCCGCCGACCCGCATGGCGCCGTCTTCTCGCTGTTTTCCACCGCGGACGAAGGCCCGGCCGATCCGGGGATGATGGAACCGCAGCGCGTCGGCTGGCACGAACTGATGGCCGGCGATCTCGACGAAGCCTGGGCCTTCTATTCGAGAATCTTCGGCTGGACGAAGGACATGGCCGTCGATATGTCGGACGCCGGCATGGGCACCTACCAGACCTTTGCGGTCCGGGGCGGCAATTCGATCGGCGGCATGATGACAAACCCACCCGGCTCGCCCGTCCCGCCGGTCTGGGGCTACTATTTCGTCGTCGAAGGGCTGGATGCCGCCGGAAAGCGCGTCACGGATGGCGGCGGCCAGATTTTCATGGGGCCAATGGAAGTACCCGGCGGCGCCTGGATCATCAATTGCGCCGATCCGCAGGGCGCGCATTTCTCGCTGGTCGCGATGCACCGTTGATCCACGAGCAAGCGGGGTGCCAAGGTCCCCGGCACCCCGCCTCCATTCCTGCTTGCAATCTTTCTTCGCATTGCACAAACTCTTCCTGATGGCGGCTTAAGACCGCCCGAGGGGAACAAGAGAGCGCATGTCGATCAAGGCCGGTATCTACCACCTCACCCATTATATCTACGACAAACCGGTCCGCCTCGGACCCCAGATCATCCGGCTCAAGCCGGCGGCGCATTCCAAGACAAAGGTCATCAGTCACTCGCTGAAGGTCTCGCCCGAAAATCACTTCGTGAACCTCCAGCAGGACCCTTACGGCAACTATCTCGCCCGCTACGTCTTTCCCGATCCGGTCACCGAGTTGAAGATCGAGGTCGACCTCGTCGCCGACATGACGGTCTACAATCCCTTCGATTTCTTCGTAGAGGAGGAGGCCGAACACTGGCCCTTCGAGTACCCTGAGGACCTGCGCGAAGACCTCAAGATTTATCGCACGCCCGAGCCAATGGATCCTGCGCTCGAAGCCTTCATGAAGACGATAGACCGCACGCCGCAACAGCGCACCGTCGACATGGTCGTTGGCCTCAATGCCCGGCTCCAGCAGACGATCGGCTATGTCATCCGCATGGAGCCGGGCGTGCAGACGCCGGAACAGACGCTGACGGCCGCACTTGGCTCGTGCCGCGATTCGAGCTGGCTGCTTGTGCAAATTCTGCGCAATCTCGGCTTCGCCGCCCGCTTCGTGTCGGGCTATCTCATCCAGCTCGCGCCAGACCTGAAGGCCCTCGACGGCCCCTCCGGCACCGAGGTCGATTTCACCGACCTGCATGCCTGGTGCGAAGTCTATCTGCCCGGCGCCGGCTGGATCGGCCTGGATCCGACCTCCGGCCTCCTGACCGGCGAAAGCCACATCCCGCTGGCCGCCACGCCGCATTACCGCAATGCCGCGCCGATCAGCGGCGGCTATTTCGGCGAGGCGAACACCGAGTTCGACTTCGCCATGACGGTGACCCGCGTGGCCGAGCATCCCCGCATCACAAAACCCTTCTCCGACGAGAGCTGGAATGCGCTCAACGCACTCGGCCGTGATGTCGATACCGTGCTGGCGGCAAATGACGTCCGTCTCACCATGGGCGGCGAGCCGACTTTCGTCTCCATCGATGACTTCGAATCCGCTGAATGGAATACCGCCGCCGTCGGCCCGACCAAGCGCGAAAAGGCCGACACACTCATACGGCGGCTGCGTGAAAAATTCGCCCCCGGCGGCTTCCTGCATTACGGCCAGGGCAAGTGGTATCCCGGCGAAACCCTGCCGCGCTGGACCTTCTCGCTCTACTGGCGACGCGACGGCAAGCCAATCTGGCACAATCCCGAGCTCATTGCCGAGGAGGGCAGCGATGCCGGCGTCGGCGAGGCCGATGCCGCGGCGGTGCTTTTAGGGATTGCAGATGAACTCGGCATTGCCGCCGATATGGTCCAGCCAGCCTACGAAGACCCGGCCGAGTGGATCATCAAGGAAGGCAATCTTCCCGAGAATGTCGACCCGTCGAACTCCAAGCTGGAGGACCCCGAAGAGCGCAACCGCATCGCCCGCGTCTTCGAACGTGGCCTGACCACGCCGACCGGCCATATCCTGCCGGTTCAAGCCTGGAATGCCAAGGCTGACGGCAAACGCTGGATCAGCGAAAAATGGCGCACGCGCCGCGGCAAGATCTTCCTCGTGCCGGGCGACAGCCCTGTGGGTTACCGTCTGCCGCTCGGCGCCCTGCCCTACCTTTCACCCTCAAACTACCCCTATATCAATCCGGCCGATCCCTCCGAGGACAAACCCCCGCTACCGGATTTCGCCAAGACCGGCCGCGCCATGGTAGAAGCCTCGTTCCAAGCGAGCGAGGCGGGACAGGATCGCATCGAACAGGTGCGCAGCGAAATCGTCGGCACCGTGCGCACCGCGATGAGCGTTGAGGCCCGCGACGGCCGGCTCTGCATCTTCATGCCGCCCGTCGAGCGCGTCGAGGATTATCTCGAACTGGTGACTGCGGCGGAACGTGCCGCAGACCGGCTTGGCCTTCCTGTCCATATAGAAGGCTACGCGCCGCCGCAGGACGAGCGCCTCAACGTCATCCGTGTCGCTCCCGATCCGGGTGTCATCGAGGTCAACATTCATCCCGCCTCCAACTGGCAGGACTGCGTCGACATCACCACCGCCGTCTATGAAGAGGCGCGCCAGTCGCGGCTGGGCGCCGACAAATTCATGATCGACGGCCGCCACACCGGCACGGGCGGCGGCAACCATGTCGTCGTCGGCGGCAAGAACCCGAACGACAGCCCGTTCCTGCGTCGGCCGGATCTTTTGAAAAGCCTCGTGCTTCATTGGCAGCGCCACCCGTCGCTTTCCTACCTCTTCTCCGGCATGTTCATCGGCCCAACCAGCCAGGCCCCGCGCATCGACGAGGCGCGGCACGACACGCTCTACGAGCTGGAAATCGCGCTGTCGCAGGTGCCGGCGCCCAATCAGGGCGTGCCGCCACTGCCCTGGCTCGTCGACCGGCTGTTCCGCAACCTCCTAACCGACGTCACCGGCAACACGCACCGCTCGGAAATCTGCATCGACAAGCTGTTCTCCCCGGACGGACCGACCGGCCGGCTCGGGCTCGTCGAGTTCCGCGGCTTCGAAATGCCGCCGAATGCCCGCATGAGCCTGGCCCAGCAGCTTCTGATCCGCGCTCTCATCGCCCGCTTCTGGCTGAATCCGGCCCAGGGCGGTTTCGTACGCTGGGGCACCACCCTGCATGATCGCTTCATGCTGCCGCACTATGTCTGGCAGGATTTCCTGGATGTGCTCGCCGACCTCCGGGTGAACGGTTTCGACCTCAGGCCGGAATGGTTTGCCGCCCAGCTCGAATTCCGCTTCCCCTTCTGCGGCGAGGTCGAATACGAAGGCGCCAATCTCGAGGTGCGCCAGGCGCTGGAACCCTGGCATGTCATGGGCGAGGAAGGCGCGATCGGTGGCACCGTGCGCTATGTCGATTCGTCGGTCGAGCGGCTTCAGGTGAAGCTTGAGACCGTCAATCCCGAACGCTACACCGTGGCCTGCAACGGGCGGCCCGTGCCGCTGAAAAGCGCGGGCACAAAAGGTGTTTCGGTCGCCGGCGTGCGGTACAAGGCGTGGCAGCCCGCCTCGGGCCTGCATCCGGTGCTGCCCGTCAACACACCGCTTACTTTCGACATTTATGATACATGGTCGAAGCGAGCGATCGGGGGCTGCATTTACCACGTTGCCCATCCGGGCGGACGCAACTATGACACCTTCCCGGTGAACGGAAACGAGGCCGAGGCGCGCCGGCTGGCGCGGTTCGAGCCCTGGGGGCACAAGACGGGCGGCTATCTCTTGCAGCCGGAAAATCCACCGGCGGATTTTCCGCTGACGCTGGATTTGCGCAGGCCGCCCGGCATCTAGCCCACTAGGAGACAGTAATTGAAGACCACGAGTGTGGAGGCAGAGCTGATCGAGGCCCAAACGGCGCAGGCGCCTGCCCGTGCCTATGCTCCGCTTCCTGATGTCGCCGACGAGATGGTCGACACGCAAGGCGAGGTGCGACCGGTCTGGCGGCACTTCCTCGCCGCGCTCGAACGCATGGACGAGACGGACCTCGCTGGTCGCTTCGCACGCGCCGACCGGTATCTGCGCGATGCCGGCGTCTTCTACCGCGCCTATGGCAAGGAAGCGAACAGCGATCGCGCCTGGCCGCTTTCCCACATTCCCGTGCTCATCGATGAAACCGAATGGGAAGATCTGTCGCGCGGCCTTGTTCAGCGCGCCGAACTGCTTGAAGCCGTCGTCGCCGATATCTACGGCAAAAACGAACTGGTCGCCAACGGCCTCCTGCCGCCGGCGCTCGTCGCCTCCAACAGCGAATTCCTGCGCCCCCTCGTCGGCGTGCAGCCGCACGGCCGGCATTTCCTGCACTTCGTCTCTTTCGAAATCGGCCGTGGGCCCGATGGCAACTGGTGGGTGCTTTCCGACCGCACGCAGGCCCCGTCCGGCGCCGGCTTCGCGCTGGAAAACCGCGTCGCGACGACCCGCGCCTTTTCCGATGTCTATGCCGAGACCCACGCGCATCGCCTCGCCGGCTTCTTCGGCGCTTTCCGCAACACGTTGCAGGCGGAAAAGTCAGCAGAAGACCGCATAGCTGTCCTCACGCCGGGCCTTGCCAACGAAACCTATTTCGAACATGCCTATATCGCCCGCTATCTCGGCTTCATGCTCTTGGAGGGCGAGGACCTGACGGTGGTCGGCGGCAAGGTCATGGTGCGAACGGTCGCCGGCCTGAAACCCATCGGCGTGCTCTGGCGCCGCCTCGATGCGGCCTTCGCCGATCCGCTGGAGCTCAACCAGAACTCCCATATCGGCACGCCCGGCATGGTCGAGGCGCTGCGCTCCGGTTCCGTCACCTTCGTCAATGCATTGGGCGCCGGCATTGTCGAGACGCGCGCCATGCTCGCCTTCCTGCCCAACATCTGCCGGCAATTGCTCGGCGAAGAGCAGCGCCTCCCGTCGATCGCCACTTGGTGGTGCGGTCAAAAGGAGGAACGCGAACACGTCGCGGCCAACATCGAGCGCATGGTCATCGGCCCGGCCTATTCGACACGCCCGTTCTTCGACGACAACGAACAGTCCGTGCTGGGCTCGACTTTGCGCGACACGGCAAAACATTCGATTGCCGAATGGCTGGCGAGCGACGGCACCAAGCTGGTCGGCCAGGAAGCGGTCACGCTCTCCACCACGCCCGCCTTCGTCGACGGCAAGCTGGTGCCGCGGCCGATGTCGCTGCGCGTCTTCGCCGCCCGCACCCGCGACGGCTGGCAGATCATGCCCGGCGGCTTCGCCCGCATCGGCGCCGGCGACAATGTGTCGGCCATCGCCATGCAGGAAGGCGGCTCGGCGGCGGACGTCTGGATTGTCAGCCGGAAACCGGTCGAGCGCACCTCGCTGCTGCCGGCCGAGGAAGTCTTTACCCGCAACATGCCCGGCAGCCTGCCGAGCCGTGCGGCCGATAACCTGTTCTGGCTCGGCCGCTATATCGAGCGGGCGGAAGGCGCGTTGCGCATCCTGCGCGCCTGGCATGGCCGCTACGCCGAATATGCCAATCCCGAACAGCCCCTGCTGAAGGATGTCAGCACCTATCTCGACGCGCTCGACATCGACACGTCGGAAGCCGTACCGGCAAGCCTCATCCGCAATATCGACAGCGCCGTCTTCTCCGCCAGCAACATCCGCGACCGCTTCTCGCCGGATGGCTGGCTGGCGCTGAACGACCTGTCGAAGACGGCCCGTCGGTTCCATGTCAGTGTAGAACCTGGCGACGATGCCACGCGCGCCATGACGGTTCTCCTGCGCAAGCTCGCGGGCTTTGCCGGTCTGGTGCATGAAAACATGTACCGTTTCACCGGCTGGCGCTTCCTCTCCATCGGCCGCTATCTCGAACGCGGCCTGCACATGACGCGCCTGCTCGGCCATATGTCCGGCGAGGATGCACCCGACGGCGCGCTCGACATGCTGCTCGAGATCGGCGACAGCGTGATGACCCATCGCCGCCGCTACAATGTGGCGACCGCGCGCCTCACCGTCACCGACCTTCTGGCGCTCGACCCGCTCAACCCGCGCTCGATCCTCTATCAGCTGAACGAGATCAAGAACGAGGTCGAACAGCTGCCGAACGCCTATTCCAACGGCCAGATGTCGCCCTTCTACCGCGAGGCGATGCGCCTGCATGCGGGGCTCGCGGTGATGACACCGGAAACGATGACGGATGCCGTCTACCAGCGCTTCGAGGCGGAACTCGAGAAGCTGTCGGACATTCTCGCGCAAACCTACTTGAGCTAAGCGAAAGGGAGGCGCCGAAATCATGCTCTACGACGTCAACCTTCATATCAGCTACCTCTACGACACCCCGGTCTCCGGCGGGCGCCATATCGTGCGGGTCCTGCCGCTGTCGATCGGCGGGCGCCAGCGGCTCGTCGCCGGCACGGTCGGCGTGACGCCGGGTCCGGGCGAACGGGTCGATCACAACGATTTCTTCCAAAACCCGATGAGCGCCATCCTCTTCCGCAACGCCCATGAGCGCCTGGATATCCGCATGCAGGCGCGCGTGCATGTCGATGTGCCGGAACCGGCCGCAGACTTTTCCCCTCGTGTTTCGGACTTGCCCGAGGATATCGCCGGCTACTGGTCGCTCGATGCCGGCTCGCCGCACCATTATACCGGCCCGAGCCCGCGGCTGAAGGATTGTGCCGAGATCGCCGAATACGCCCGATCTATCGCCAAGCCCGACATGACGATCCGTGCGATCGCGACGGCAATCTGCGCACGCATCCACGAGGACTTCACCTACGATCCGAAAGCGACGAACGTCGACACAACCCCGCGCGAGGCCTTCAAGCTGAAGCGCGGCGTCTGCCAGGACTTTTCCCATGTGATGATCGTGGCGCTGCGCAGCCTCGGCATTCCTGCTGGCTATGTCAGCGGCTTCCTGCGCACCATCCCGCCGCCGGGCAAGGAGCGATTGGAAGGGGCGGACGCCATGCATGCCTGGGTACGCTACTGGTGCGGCCGGGTGAACGGCTGGATGGAACTCGACCCGACCAACGACATTCCCGCCGGCACTGACCATATCGTCGTCGCCTATGGCCGGGACTATTCCGATGTCGCGCCCGTCATCGGTGTCCTGAAAGGATACGGGCAGCACAAAACGACCCAGGCGGTCGATGTCGTTCCGGTACGGCAGACGGCGTAATCCCGATTGGAAACAGCGGGAAAACCCGGAAAACCAAGGCCTCTAAACTTTTACGAAAACTATACCACGGCCCCGAACCGTTAAATAACATTTCGTTGCTAGCTTCAGCCCACATTATGACAATGGTGGGTAGTCTCATGACGAAGAAGACGGAAAAACAAACCCTGATCGCGCGGCTCCTCGGCGATCGAGGCGGCAATTTCGCGATGATGACGGCCATTGTCTGCCCACTCATCATAGCTGCCGGTGGGGTGGCGATCGACCTTACCAAGATAGTGATGACGCGGACGACCCTGCAGGACGCAGCCGACTCCGCCGCGCTTGCCGCAGCCTCGGCACTGGCAAACGACAGCAAGAGCAAGGCGGAGGCCAAGCTCCTCGCTATGCAGTTCCTCAAGACACAGATGAACGGCGGGCTCGCTGTCGATGAAGGCTCTAAGGCTGCGAAGTCCGATAGCGACCAGCAAATCGCAACCGGCACCGACATCACCATCACGGAAACCGCGATGCTCGGAAACGGTAAGTCCTACAAAGTCGACATCTCGACGAAATATACAGTTAAATTCAACGCCTTTACCCGTCTGCTCGGTCAGCAATCGACTGTCATGAACGCCAAGAGCACAGCCGAAAGCGCGACGGAATCGAAGAACGCGCTTTCAATGTTCCTCGTCCTCGACAAGTCGGGCTCGATGGCGTGGATCACCAACGAGAAGGACAAGACCCTTACCTCGTGCATCAACTGGACAGAGCAGAATTGGGGCAGTTCTAAGGTCAAGGCGACGAGCCCCTGCTACGTCTCGAAGATGGGGGCCCTGAAACTCGCCGTCGCAAGCCTCTTTACACAGTTCACCCTCGCAGACCCGACGAATACCTTCGTGCGGACCGGGGCGATCTCCTATGACCTTGCAAGCTACACGCCGAGCGAACTTGCGTGGGGATCCACAGCGTCGCTCGCCTATGTCAATAAGCTGGTCGCAGACGGAGGAACCGCTTCGGGCGCTTCCATGAAAACCGCCTACGACAAGCTGAAGGCAGCCACGGAAAACACCGCACACAAGACCAAGAACGGACAGGTGCCGACGAAGTATATCGTCTTCATGACGGACGGTGCGAACAACAACTCAAGCGACGACACCAGCACACTGGCGACCTGCACCAGCGCGAAAAAGGACGGCATGGAGATCTACACCGTCGCCTTCATGGCACCGACTGCCGGCCAGAACCTTCTGAAGGCCTGCGCAACCGACGGCTCGCATTACTTCGAAGCGACGAACATGTCCGCCCTCGTTGCCGCCTTCAAGGTGATCGGTGAGCGCACCTCCGCCGTGGTCTCCCGCCTGACGAAATAATCCTGCCACAAGGCCGGAAAATTGAACCCGCTGCGACCAACGCAGCGGGTTTTTTAGCATTTTTGCCGTGTTTCAGACATGTCGAAAATGCATGAGGCGTTTCTTGAAAAGGTATATTGCAAGCGCTTCGGATAGATGCATAAATTGATTTAAACGCGATTTCGAACGAACGAACGCATTGAATGCGAGGGGGCAAAGTTCACCGATGATGAACCGGGTTACCAACAACGATCTCGCACCCGCTCTACGATCCTCGGATGTCGAACAGCTCGCGACGGAACTGCTCGAACGCCTCAAATATCGCATCGGCAAGGATCCGAAAGTCGCCAAGCCGCATGACTGGTTGACGGCAGCGATCCTGGTTGCGCGCGATCGTATCACCGACAAATGGATGGATTCGACCCGGCGCACCTACGCGACGGGCGCCAAGCGCGTCTATTACCTATCGCTCGAATTTCTCATCGGCCGTCTAATGCGCGATGCCATGACCAATAGCGGTATCATGGACGAAATGCGCCAAGCGCTCGCCATGCACGGCGTCGATATCGACGTCATCGCCGAACTCGAGCCGGATGCGGCGCTGGGCAACGGCGGTCTCGGCCGACTTGCTGCCTGTTTCATGGAAAGCATGGCAACCGTCGATGTGCCGGCCTATGGCTACGGCATCCGCTACGTACATGGCCTCTTCCGCCAGCAGATGGCCGACGGCTGGCAGGTCGAGTTGCCGGAAACCTGGCTTGCCCACGGCAATCCTTGGGAATTCGAACGCCGCGAAAGCTCCTACGAGATCGGCTTCGGCGGCGGTGTCGAGACCATCAATATCGGCGAGGACAAGCAGCGCTTCGTCTGGAAGCCGGCCGAGCGCGTCATCGCGACGGCCTATGATACGCCGGCCGTCGGCTGGCGGGCCAAGCGCGTGAACACGCTGCGGCTCTGGGCGGCAAACCCGATCGATCCGATCCTGCTCGAAGCCTTCAATGCCGGCGACCATATCGGCGCGCTGAAGGAAAGCAACCGGGCGGAAAGCCTGACGCGCGTGCTCTATCCGGCCGACGCCACGCCGGCCGGCCAGGAACTGCGCCTGCGCCAGGAGTTCTTCTTCTGCTCCGCCTCGCTGCAGGACATCCTGCGCCGCCATCTCCAGCAGTATCCGGACTTCACATCGCTGCCGGACGCCGTCGCCATCCAGCTCAACGATACCCATCCGGCGGTCTCGGTCGCCGAACTCGTGCGCCTGCTGACCGACGTGCACGGGCTGGACTTCGACACAGCCTGGGATATCGGCCGCCGCACCTTCTCCTACACCAACCATACGCTGCTCCCCGAGGCGCTGGAAAGCTGGCCGGTGCCGCTGTTCGAGCGGCTTTTGCCGCGCCATATGCAGATCGTCTATGCGATCAACGCCAAAATCCTCGTCGAGGCCCGCAAGGAGAAGGGCTTCGAAGATCAGCGCATTCGCAACATCTCGCTGATCGAAGAATCGGGTGAGCGCCGGGTGCGCATGGGCAATCTCGCCTTCGTCGGCTCCCACTCGACCAATGGCGTGTCGGCGCTGCACACCGAGCTGATGAAGGAAACGGTCTTCGCCGACCTGCACAAGCTCTATCCCGAGCGCATCAACAACAAGACGAACGGGATCACGCCGCGCCGCTGGCTGATGCAGTGCAATCCGGGCCTGTTCGGCCTGATCCGCGAGTCCATCGGCGACGGCTTCATGGACGATGCCGAGGCCCTGAAGGCGCTCGACGCCTTTGCCGATAACAAGGATTTCCAGGAGAAGTTTGCCGCGATCAAGCGCGAGAACAAGAACCGGCTTTCCAATCTCGTCGGCAGCCGTATGGGTGTGCGCATCGATCCCGCTGCCATGTTCGACATCCAGATCAAACGTATCCATGAATACAAGCGCCAGCTCCTCAACATCATCGAGGCCGTTGCCCTCTACGATCAGATCCGCTCGCACCCCGAGCTGGACTGGGTGCCGCGTGTCAAACTCTTCGCAGGCAAGGCGGCGCCGAGCTATCACAATGCCAAGCTGATCATCAAACTCGCCAACGACGTGGCGCGCGTGATCAACAACGATCCCGCCGTCCGCGGCCTGCTCAAGGTCGTCTTCGTGCCGAACTACAATGTCTCGCTCGCCGAGATCATGGTTCCCGCCGCCGACCTTTCCGAGCAGATATCGACCGCCGGCATGGAAGCATCGGGCACTGGCAACATGAAGTTTGCGCTGAACGGCGCGCTGACGATCGGTACACTCGACGGGGCCAATGTCGAGATGCGCGACCATGTCGGCGCGGAGAACATCGTGATCTTCGGCATGACCGCCGAGGAAGTGGCGAAGGTGCGGGCCGAAGGGCACAACCCCCGCGCCATCATCGAGCAGTCGAAGGAGCTGTCGCAGGCACTCGCCGCGATTTCCTCCGGCGTCTTCTCGCCCGATGATCGCAACCGCTTCACCGGTCTGGTCGACGGCATCTACAATCACGACTGGTTCATGGTGGCGGCGGATTTCGACGCCTATGCCAAGGCCCAGCGCGAGGTCGACGGTATCTGGACGGATAAAAACGCCTGGTTTTCGAAAACCATACGGAACACAGCCCGCATGGGCTGGTTCTCCTCCGACCGCACCATTCGCCAATATGCCAAGGAAATCTGGAGAGCCTGATGACCGTACCGCCGAACAAAGGGACGATGGCCACCCGGCCCAATCTCCCGTCAGAGCTTCTGGCGAAGGCGGACATCGATGCAATCCTGGAAAGCCGGCACTGGGACCCGTTCGCCGTGCTCGGCGTCCATGCGGCGGGCGACACCTATGTCGCCCGCTGCTTCCTGCCGGGTGCCGCCGAAGTGACGGCAGAGACGCTGTCAGGCAAAGAGATCGGCGCGCTCACGCAGATCCATCCGGCCGGCATCTTCGCCGGTGAGATCGCGGTGAAGAAACAGCAGCCGATCCGCTACCGCGCCCGCAACGACGGCGGCGAATGGGTTGTCATCGACCCCTACAGCTTCGGTCCCGTTCTCGGGCCGATGGACGACTACTATATCCGCGAAGGCTCGCATCTCCGCCTCTTCGACAAGCTCGGCGCCCATCCGATGACGCTCGACGGCATCGACGGCTTTCACTTTGCCGTCTGGGCACCCAACGCCAAGCGCGTCTCCGTCGTCGGCAACTTCAACGAATGGGACGGGCGGCGCAATGCCATGCGGCTACGCCGCGACACCGGCATCTGGGAGATCTTCCTACCCGGCATCACCGAAGGCCATGCCTACAAATACGAGATCGTTGGGATCAACGGCGAGGTCCTGCCGCTGAAGGCCGACCCCTTCGCCCGCCGCTCGGAACTAAGGCCCGCCAATGCCTCGATGACGACGGGGCCGATCAACCAGACATGGGAAGACGAGGCGCATCTCCAGCATTGGGCAACCGTGGATGCCCGCCGCCAGCCGATCTCGATTTATGAGGTTCATGCCGGCTCCTGGCAGCGCAACGACCGCGGCGGCTTCCTGACCTGGGACGAGCTTGCCGACCGACTGATCCCCTACTGCGTCGATATGGGCTTTACCCATATCGAATTCCTGCCGATCTCCGAATTCCCCTTCGATCCCTCCTGGGGTTACCAGACGACCGGCCTCTATGCGCCAACGGCGCGCTTCGGCGAGCCCGAAGGCTTTGCCCGTTTCGTCAACGGCTGCCACAAGGTCGGAATCGGCGTCATCCTCGACTGGGTGCCGGCGCATTTTCCGACGGACGCGCATGGGCTGGGCAAGTTCGATGGCACGGCGCTCTACGAGCATGAGGACCCGCGTCAGGGCTTTCATCCGGACTGGAACACGGCGATCTACAATTTCGGCCGGGCCGAGGTTCTGTCCTACCTCATCAACAACGCGCTCTACTGGTCGGAGAAATTCCATCTCGACGGCCTGCGCGTCGATGCGGTTGCCTCCATGCTCTACCTCGACTATTCGCGCAAACACGGCGAATGGGTACCGAACGAATATGGGGGCAACGAAAATCTCGCCGCCGTGCGCTTCCTGCAGGAAATGAATGCCCGCGTCTATGCCGCCCATCCCGGCATCTTGACGATCGCCGAAGAGTCCACCTCCTGGCCGAAGGTCTCCGCCCCCGTGCACGCCGGAGGCCTGGGCTTCGGCTTCAAGTGGAACATGGGCTTCATGCACGATACGCTGCAATATCTGTCGCGCGAGCCGGTGCATCGCAAGTTCCACCACAACGACATGACCTTCGGCCTGATCTATGCCTTTTCGGAAAACTTCGTGCTGCCGCTCAGCCACGACGAGGTGGTGCACGGTAAGGGCTCGCTGATCGCCAAGATGGCCGGAGACGATTGGCAGAAATTTGCCAATCTGCGCGCCTATTACGGCTTCATGTGGGGCTATCCAGGCAAGAAGCTGCTGTTCATGGGCCAAGAGTTCGCCCAGTGGCAGGAATGGAGCGAAAGCCGCTCGCTCGACTGGAACCTGCTCGAATATCCGCTGCATGAGGGAATGCGTCGGCTGGTGCGCGATCTCAACGGCACCTACCGCCGTAAGGCGGCACTCCATGCCCGCGACTGCGAGGGCGACGGCTTCGAGTGGCTGATCGCCGATGACAGGGAAAACTCGGTCTTCGCCTGGCTGCGCAAGGCGCCCGGCGAAAAGCCGATCGCCGTCGTTACCAACTTTACGCCCGTCTACCGAGAGAACTACGGGATACCGCTGCCGATCGAGGGCCGGTGGCGCGAGATCCTCAACAGCGACGCGGAGATCTATGGCGGCAGCGGCAAGGGCAACGGCGGCGCCGTCGAAGCCAGAAAACACGGCAACGAAAGAATAGCAGCCACCATCACTTTGCCGCCGCTGGCAACCGTGATGTTCGAGCTGGACGCATAACAGAGCTGGGAGGCGACCTATGGAGCAAAAGCGTATTCAACCCCTCGCCCGTGACGCGATGGCCTATGTCCTGGCCGGCGGACGGGGAAGCCGCCTCAAGGAACTGACTGACCGCCGCGCCAAGCCGGCAGTGCATTTCGGCGGCAAAGCCCGCATCATTGATTTCGCGCTCTCCAACGCGCTGAATTCCGGTATCCGTCGCATCGGTGTCGCCACCCAGTACAAGGCGCATTCGCTGATCCGCCACATGCAGCGCGGCTGGAACTTCTTCCGCCCGGAGCGTAACGAAAGCTTCGATATCCTGCCGGCCTCACAGCGCGTCTCCGAGACGCAGTGGTATGAGGGCACCGCCGACGCCGTCTATCAGAACATCGATATCATCGAGGATTACGGCGTCGAATACATGGTCATCCTCGCCGGCGACCACATCTATAAGATGGACTATGAGCTGATGCTCCAGCAACACGTCGATTCCGGCGCGCAGGTGACGATCGGCTGCCTGGAAGTGCCGCGCATGGAAGCCACGGGTTTCGGCGTCATGCATGTCGATGACAAGGACCAGATCATCGCCTTCGTAGAAAAGCCGGCCGACCCGCCCGGCATTCCCGGCAATCCCGACTTCGCGCTTGCCTCCATGGGCATCTATGTCTTCCACACCAAGTTCCTGATGGACCTGCTGCGCCGCGACGCCGCCGACCCGACCTCCAGCCGCGACTTCGGCAAGGACATCATTCCCTATATCGTGCAGAACGGCAAAGCCGTCGCCCACCGATTCAATGCATCCTGCGTCCGCTCGAATTTCGAGCGCGAAGCATACTGGCGCGACGTCGGCACGATCGACGCCTACTGGCAGGCCAATATCGACCTGACCCACATTACCCCTGAACTCGATATCTACGACAGCTCCTGGCCGATCTGGACGTTTGCCGAAATCAAGCCGCCGGCCAAGTTCGTGCATGACGACGAGAACCGCCGCGGCTCGGCGATCTCCTCGCTTGTCTCAGGCGATTGCATCATCTCCGGCGCCTCGCTGAACCGCAGCATGTTGTTCACCGGGGTCAGGGCGAATTCCTATTCCCGCCTGGAAGGGGCCGTTGTCTTGCCGAACGTTATGATCGGCCGCCATGCCAATCTCAAGAACGTCGTGATCGACAGCCGCGTCGTCATTCCTGAAGGCCTTGTCGTGGGTGAGGATCCGGAGCTCGATGCCCGCCGCTTCCGCCGCTCGGAGAATGGCATCTGCCTCATCACCCAACCGATGATCGACAAGCTGGAGCTCTAGCCGCGTCATGAACATCCTTTCGGTGGCATCCGAAGTATTCCCGCTCATCAAGACGGGAGGCCTCGCCGACGTCGCCGGCGCGCTGCCGATCGCGCTTGCCGGGCATGGCATGCACATGCGCACGCTGATGCCCGGTTATCCCGCGGTCATGCAGCGGCTCGGCAAGGTCGAGGTGGTCGCCGGTTTCGACGATCTGCTCGGCGAAACCGCGCGCATTCTCGCCGCCACCCATGAGGGCCTCGATATCCTTGTGCTCGACGCGCCGGCCTATTACGACCGGCCGGGCGGTCCCTATGTGGATGCCATGGGCAAGGATTTTACCGATAACTGGCGGCGCTTCGCGGCGCTGTCCTTCGCAGGCGCCGAAATCGCTCGTGGTCTATTGCCCGACTGGCGACCGGACATCGTGCATGCGCATGACTGGCAGGCGGCAATGACCGCCGTCTACATGCGCTATACCGGGCTGCAGCACATTCCCACCGTCATCACCGTGCACAACCTCGCTTTTCAGGGCCAGTTCGGCGCCGATATCTTCGCGGAGCTCGCCCTGCCGCCCGAGGCCTTCACCATGGACGGGCTCGAATATTACGGCGATGTCGGCTATCTCAAGGGCGGGCTTCGCACCGCCTGGTCGATCACCACGGTCAGCCCGACCTATGCGCACGAGATCATGACGGCGGAATACGGCATGGGCCTTGAGGGCCTGATCAATGCACGATCCAACGATCTCGTCGGCATCGTCAACGGCATCGACACCGCCGTGTGGAACCCCGAGACCGACGCCAATATCGCCCGTCCCTATGCCGCCGGCTCGCTGAAGCAGCGCTCCGTCAACCGGCAGGCCGTTGCCGAGCGATTCAGCCTGGAGAATGACACCGGCCCGATCTTCTGCATCATCAGCCGGCTGACGTGGCAGAAGGGCATCGATCTGATCGCCGAAGTCGCCGACTGGATCGTCGAGCAGGGCGGCAAGCTTGCCGTGCTCGGCTCCGGCGACCAAGCGCTGGAGGGCGCACTGCTGGCAGCCGCCTCGCGTCATCGCGGTCGCATCGGCATCGTCATCGGCTATAACGAACCACTGTCGCACCTTATGCAGGCCGGAAGCGACGCCATCCTCATCCCCTCGCGCTTCGAGCCCTGCGGCCTCACCCAGCTCTATGGCCTGCGCTACGGCTGTATACCCGTCGTCGCCCGCACCGGGGGCCTCGCCGATACGGTCATCGACGCCAACGAGGCGGCGCTATCCGCCCGCGTCGCGACAGGTTTTCAGTTCACGCCGATCAATGCCGACGGGCTTCGCCAGGCGCTGCGCCGGGTGTTCAAAGCCTATAACGAACCGAAAATCTGGGGTCGTATCCAGAACCAGGGCATGAAATCGGACGTTTCCTGGGAAAACAGCGCCGCGCGCTATGCGGACCTCTATTCCAGCCTTCTTTCGTGAGTGTAAGCCATGACCATCAAGTCCTTCTCCACCACACCCTACGGCGACCAAAAGCCCGGCACGTCGGGCCTGCGCAAGAAGGTCCCCGTCTTCCAACAGAAGAACTATGCGGAGAACTTCATCCAGTCGATCTTCGATAGCCTGGAAGGCTTTGCCGGCCAGACGCTGGTGATCGGCGGCGACGGCCGGTTCTACAATCGCGAGGTCATTCAGCTCGCCATCAAGATGGCGGCCGCCAATGGTTTCGGCCGCGTTCTGGTCGGCCGCGGCGGCATTCTTTCGACACCCGCAGCTTCCAACGTCATTCGCAAATACAATGCCTTCGGCGGCATCGTGCTGTCGGCCAGCCACAATCCCGGCGGCCCGACCGAAGACTTCGGCATCAAATACAATATCGGCAATGGCGGTCCCGCGCCGGAAAAGATCACCGACGCCATCTTCGCCCGCACCAAGACCATCGACAGCTACAGGATCGCCGATGTCGCCGATATCAATCTCGACCTGGAAGGCAGCCATGAAATCGAGGGCATGACGGTCTCCGTCATCGATCCCGTTGCCGACTATGCCGAACTGATGGAAAGCCTGTTCGACTTCGACGCGATCCGCCAGCATCTGGCTAGCGGCTTCCGCATCGTGTTCGACGCGATGAGCGCCGTCACCGGCCCCTATGCCAAGGAAATCCTGGAGAACCGCCTCGGCGCGGCCAAGGGCTCGGTGCTGAACTTCATGCCGCTGCCGGATTTCGGCGGCCACCATCCCGACCCGAACCTCGTTCATGCCCGCGCTCTCTACGAGACGATGATGGCAGACGACGCGCCGGACTTCGGCGCCGCCTCCGACGGCGACGGCGACCGCAACCTGATCATCGGCAAGGGCATCTTCGTCACGCCCTCCGACAGCCTGGCGATACTTGCGGCCAACGCCCATCTTGCCCCCGGCTACGCGAAGGGCCTTGCCGGCATCGCGCGCTCCATGCCGACCTCGGGTGCCGCAGACCGTGTCGCGGAGAAGCTCGGCATCGGCATCTATGAGACGCCGACCGGCTGGAAGTTCTTCGGCAACCTTCTGGATGCCGGCCTCGCCACGATCTGCGGCGAGGAAAGCGCCGGCACTGGCTCCAACCATGTGCGCGAGAAGGACGGTCTGTGGGCCGTGCTGCTCTGGCTGAACATTCTCGCCGTGCGCAAGGAAAGCACGCTCGCCATCGTCGAACAGCACTGGGCGACCTATGGCCGCAACTACTATTCCCGCCACGACTATGAAGAGGTCGATACCGAGGCGGCCAACGGCCTGATGGCGAACCTGCGCGATCAGCTTGCCACGCTGCCCGGCAAGACTTTCGGCGCGCTCACCGTCGAGACAGCTGACGATTTCGCCTATAACGACCCGGTCGATCAGTCCGTCAGCAAGAATCAGGGCATCCGCATCCTCTTCGTCGGCGGCTCCCGCGTCGTCTTCCGCCTCTCCGGCACCGGCACGTCGGGCGCCACCCTGCGTGTCTATATCGAGCGCTTCGAGCCCGATGCCGCCCGCCACGATATCGACACACAGGAGGCGCTGGCCGACCTCATCGCCGTCGCCGACGAGATCGCCGGCATCAAGACACGGACAGGCCGCAACGAGCCGACGGTGATCACCTGACATGACCATAACCGTCCCCTCCTTCGCGCCGGGCGCCACGCTCTCCGGGGACGGGGTGGAGTTCGCGGTCTATTCCCGCGATGCCGCCCGCGTCGAACTCTGCCTGTTCGACAATGAAGGCGACAAGGAACTTGCCCGCCTCGCCATGGGGCGGGACGAAAGCGGCTTCCACCGGGTCTTCGTGGAAGGCGCCACGGAGGGCACGCGCTACGGCTTCCGAGCCGACGGCATCTATTCACCGGACCACGGCCTGTGGTTCGATCCGGCAAAGCTGCTGGTCGATCCCTATGCCAAGCAACTGGACCGTGCCTTCCGGCACGATGGCCGCCTCGCCGTCTTCAGCATCGACACGGCGGATATCGTGCCGAAGGCCGTCGTCGTCAGGGACCGGCCGGTCGCGATAGAGCCGCCGATCTTCCGCCCCGGCGGCTTCGTTTACGAGGTCGCCGTGCGCAGCTTCACCATGCTGCATCCTGAGGTGCCCGAGGCGATGCGCGGCACCGTCGCGGCGCTCGCGCATCCCGCCGTGCTCACCCATTTGAAACGGCTCGGCGTCGATGCCGTCGAACTGATGCCGATCACCGCTTGGATCGACGAGCGCCACCTGCCGCCGCTCGGTCTCTCCAACAGCTGGGGCTACAATCCAATCGCCCTGATGGCGCTCGACCCGCGCCTTGTGCCCGGCGGCATGAAGGAGCTGGCCGACACGGTCGCGGCCTTGCGTACCGAAAACATCGGCGTGATCCTCGATCTTGTCTTCAACCATTCCGGCGAAAGCGACCGCCATGGCGCGACACTCTCCATGCGCGGCCTCGACAACCTCACCTATTACCGCCACGTGGCGGACCGCCCCGGCGAGCTGATCAACGACACTGGTTGCGGCAACACCATTGCCGGCGAACACCCAGCCGTGCGCCAGCTCGTGCTCGACAGCCTGCGCCATTTCGTGCGCCACGCCGGCGTCGACGGTTTCCGCTTCGACCTTGCCACCATTCTCGGCCGCGAGGCGGACGGCTTTTCCGCCCGCTCGGCCTTACTCTCCGAAATCTGCGCCGATCCCCTGCTGAAGGATCGCGTGCTGATCGCCGAACCCTGGGATATCGGCCCCGGTGGCTACCAGCTTGGCAATTTCCCGGCGCCCTTCCTCGAATGGAACGACCGCTACCGCGACGACACCAGAACCTTCTGGCGCGGTGACAGCCATCGTCTCGGCGCCTTCGTCACCGCCTTCGCTGGTTCCTCGGATATCTTCTCGAGGCACGGCGGGGAGGAGACACGCAGCGTCAACTTCCTTGCCGCCCATGACGGCTTCACCCTGATGGACCTCGTCTCCCATACCGTGAAGCACAATGGCGCGAACGGCGAGGACAACCGGGACGGCCACAACGAGAACCATTCCTGGAACAATGGCGCGGAGGGCGCCACTACCGATGGCGCCGTGCTTTCCGCCCGCCGAGCCGATGTGAAGGCCCTCATCTCCAGCCTGTTCCTCTCGCGCGGCACCATCATGCTGACCGCCGGCGACGAGGGCGGCCGCAGCCAAGGCGGCAACAACAATGCCTATTGCCAGGACAATGCGATCACCTGGATGCATTGGGACCGGCTGGATGACGGCCTGATCGAACACACAGCCATGCTCTCGGCGATCCGCAAGCGGTTTCCCGCCCTCTCCGAAACCGCCTTCCTGCGCGACGGCGATGTGGAGTGGCTGACGCTTGCCGGTCATCCGATGAGCATCGCCGACTGGGAAGCACCGTTCAACGGCACGCTGCTGGCACTTTTCAGGACAGCGGATCTTCAACAGCAACAGAGCGTCCGCCTCGCAATCGCCATCAACCGTACGCACGGTGAGCAGGCGCTGGCTCTGCCGCCGTCCGAAGGACACGGCTGGGTGAGCCTCATCTCCGTCAACCAACCGCCCGTCGGACTGCTTCACCCTCGCAGCGTCGAAATTTTTGTCGAAAAGCACTGAACTTCATTGCCCGGACAAACCGGCTCTTTAGAAGAGGCGCCGAATCGAGCGGCAGGAAAGCATATGCCAGACAGCATTCATCTGAAGGACATCACCGCCCTTGTCGGCACGGAAATCGGCCTGTCGCGCTGGTTTACCGTCGACCAGACCATGATCGACCGATTCGCCGTGGCGACGGAAGACCATCAGTTCATTCATACCGATCCGGTGCGCGCCGCTGCCGAAACCCCGTTCGGCGGAACGATCGCCCATGGTTTCCTGACGCTCTCGCTGCTGTCGGCGATGAATTACGATTGCGTGCCGCGCATCATCGAACAGACGATGGGCATCAATTACGGCTTCGAGAAGGTGCGCTTCATGGCGCCGGTCAAGAGCGGTGCGCGGGTGCGCGGCCGTTTCGTGCTCGCCGAAGCCCGCTTCCGCGGCGCCGGCATGGTGACGATCCGCTATGACGTATCCGTCGAGATCGAGGACGAGACCAAGCCGGCGCTGACAGCCGACTGGATCACCATCATCCAGTTCGACCCGAAGGATCGGCCGGAGGACGTGTGAAGGTCCGCCCTGCTTTGGCCGAGGACCTGCCGGTCCTCGCGGCCTGCGACTTCTCTTTCCTCGTAACGCGCGAGGCCATACCGCCCTTCGAGGGCGACTGGCTGGCACATGCGGGACCGGTCGAACCCTACCCCAAGAGCTACGGCTTTGATCCGGCGGAACTGGCGGAAATACTGCCCGCCGAGGACAAGGCGCTGTTCGTCATTCTCGGCGATGAAACACCCGTCGGCTATCTGGCGCTGTCGGTTGGCTGGAATGGTTTCGCCGTCATCGACGATATCGCCGTGGATGCCGAATGGCGCGGTACCGGCGCGGCGCAACGGCTGATGCAGCAAGCCGTCCAGTGGACGGGCGGAAAAGCCCTGCCCGGCATTCGGCTGGAAACGCAGACGAACAATGTCGCCGCCTGCCGCTTCTATCTGCGCCAGGGTTTCACGCTCGGCGGCTATGATCGGTACCTATACGAAGGGCTGTCCCCCGGCACGCGGGAGACAGCCCTGTTTTTCTACCGTTTTCTCTGAGTTCAGAGGCCGGCGTCTTCTGCGCCCTCGACCAGCATGCCGAAGGCATAGGACGAGAACGAACGCCAGCATTCAACGCGGTAATCCTCTTCGCCCGTGCGCAGCAGCACGATCTCGATCTTGCCGAGAACGGTGCGGGCCGCGGCACCGACCGGGAAAACCGACTTACCAAGATCGAGTGGGCAGGCCGCGGCAATGGCAGCAGCCGCGTCAGGGCCGGAGACGAGGATCGCGGTGTTGCGATGGGAGACGTCGGTCGCCGAATGCAGCGCCGAGACGCCCGAGGCGATGCCCATCAGGTCGGCGCCGTTCTCGTCGATCAGCAACCATTCGTCCGGGCCGAGCCAGAGCGCATGACGGCCGCTGACGGAGGCCGAGGTTTTCGGCCGCTGCGGCAGTTCGAGGCCGAAGGCCAGCGACAACGTGCCGATAGCGTCGGGGCCGGCGCGCAGCGCAAGGCGCGTTGCTGGGTCGGCGGGCGTGACGCGCGCACCGGAAGAACCACCATGGCGACCGGCGAGCGGCGCCTTGCGAAGAGCTTGATCAGCCATTGAGGCGGCCTCCTTCCTTGTCGACAAAGACCATTTCGCTGACCTCGACCGCGATCGTGCGGTCGGGCATCGGCACATAGAGCGTCTGGCCAAGACGGGCCTGGCCACCGGCGACGAGCGCCATGGCGATCGACCGGCCGCAGTTTTCCGACCAGTAGGACGAGGTCACGTGACCGAGCATCTTCATGGGCTTCGGCTCGTTCGGATCGGCGACGATCTGCGCCCCCTCTTCCAAAACCACGTTCGGATCCTTCGTCAGCAGGCCGACGAGCTGCTTGCGGCCTTCCTTGACAAGGTCGGGGCGCTTGAGGCCGCGGATGCCGACGAAGTCCGTCTTCTTCTTGGAGACGGCCCAGCCGAGGCTCGCGTCATAAGGGGTCACCGTGCCGTCCGTATCCTGGCCGACAATGATATAGCCCTTTTCGGCGCGCAGCACGTGCATGGTCTCGGTGCCGTAGGCGCAGGCGCCGAGCGGTTCGGCGCGGGCCCAGATGGCTTCCCAGATCGCCTGGCCATAATCGGCAGGAACGTTGACTTCGTAACCTGCTTCACCGGTGAAGGACATGCGGAAGAGCCTGGTGGGCACGCCGCAGATTTTGCCTTCGCGAACGCTCATATGCGGGAAGGCTTCGTTCGAGATGTCGATGCCTTCGACGAGCGGCTCGAGTATTTCGCGCGCCTTCGGGCCCTGCACGGCGATGACCGCCCACTGTTCGGTGGTCGAGGTCAGCCAGACCTTGAGATGCGGGAACTCCGTCTGGAGATAGTCTTCCATGTGGTTCATGACGCGCGGCGCACCGCCCGTCGTTGTGGTGACATGAAAACGATCTTCGGCCAGACGACCGACGACGCCGTCGTCATAGACGAAGCCATCCTCGCGCAGCATGATGCCGTAGCGGCAGCGGCCGGGCTTCAACGTATCCCAGGCATTGGTGTACATCAGGTTCAGGAATTCGGCGGCATCGGGGCCGACGACTTCGATCTTGCCGAGCGTCGAGGCATCGAACAGGCCGGCGGCGTTACGCACCGTGCGGCATTCGCGGTTGACCGCATCGTGCATCGTCTCGCCCGAACGCGGATAATACCAGGCGCGCTTCCAGTTGCCGACGTCTTCGAAGACGGCGCCATGCGCCTCTTCCCAGGCATGCATAGGCGTCTTACGGGCCGGATCGAACAGGTCGCCACGCGAGTGGCTGATCAGCGCACCGAAGGTCACCGGCGTATAGGGCGCACGGAAGGTGGTGAGGCCGATCTTCGGGATTTCTCGGTTGAGCACTTCGGACGCGATGGCAAGGCCGTGGATGTTGGACAGCTTGCCCTGGTCCGTCGCCATGCCATTGGTGGTGAAGCGCTTGATATGTTCGATCGAGTGCATGCCTTCGCGCACGGCGAGGCGGATGTCCTTGGCGCACACGTCGTTCTGGAAGTCGACGAAGGCCTTGACCGTCGTGTCGATGCCGGCCCCTTCCGCCGCACCGGCCATACCGCCGGTCCATTCGAAGGCGTTTTCGCCTGACAGTTCGAGCTTGTTGCCGCCCTCATTGCCGGTGGCGCGGGCCATCAGCTCGCCGGCCGCCAGCGATTCCTCGATGGTGGCTTGCAGGCCGTCGGTGCCGTTGCACGAACCGACGGAGAGGCAATCCTGCGCATAGGTGCCCGGCAGGAAGCGACCGGTAGCGGCGTCATAGGCCACCTTGCCGCGCGATTGCGAGAAGAGGTGGACGGAGGGCGTCCAGCCGGCCGACATCAGCAGCGCATCGATCGCGATCGAGCGCGCCGAACCGCCGCCATTGCGCGCGACCGACATGGAGGAGACGCGCAGCTTACCCTTGGTGTCGATGACCGAGTGACCGGTCAGAACCTCGATGCCGAGCCTGCGGGCTTCCGTCAGCACGGCATCGCCGGGCTTGTCTCTGTTATCGACGATGGCGGCGATGGTGACGCCGGCACGCTTCAGGTCGAAGGCCGCCTCATAGGCCGAATCGTTCGCCGTATAGACGCCGACTTTGCGGCCGACGGCGACGCCGAAATGGTTGAGATAGGTGCGCGCGGCCGAGGCAAGCATGATTCCAGGGCGGTCGTTGTTAGCGAACACCATGTGGCGTTCGATCGAACCCGTCGCGAGAATGACGCGCTTGGCGCGAACCTGCCACAGACGCTCGCGCGGCAGCTTCTTGTCCGGCTTGGGGAGATGATCGGTGACGCGTTCGACGAGGCCGACGAAATTGTGGTTGTAGTAGCCGAAAGCCGTCGTGCGGGTGAGAACGGTGACGTTCTCCATCGCCTTCAGCTTCGCGGCCGTCGCCTGCGCCCAGTCATAGCCGCTCTGACCGTCGATCTTGACGGAGGTGTCGAAGTGCAGCGCTCCGCCGACTTCCGGCTGTTCATCGACAAGGATGACGCGGGCCCCGGCTTCAGCGGCGGCAAGGGCTGCCGAAAGACCGGCAACGCCGGCACCGGCAACCAGCACGTCGCAATGGGCGTAGCGGTTGGCGTAGTGGTCCGGATCCTCTTCCGTCGGCGAAACACCGAGGCCGGCAGCCTTGCGGATGAAAGGCTCGTAGACCTTCTCCCAGGCGGCCTTCGGCCACATGAAGGTCTTGTAGTAGAAGCCCGCGGCGAAGAACGGCGACAGCAGGTTGTTGATGCCACCGATATCGAAGGCAAGCGAGGGGAAGCGGTTCTGCGATTCCACCTTCATGCCATCGAACACTTCCTGCACCGGCGCACGCACGTTCGGCTGGCGGCGGGCGGCGTCGCGGGACACGTCGATCAGCGCGTTCGGCTCTTCCGGACCGGCAGAAAGAATGCCGCGCGGGCGGTGATACTTGAAGGAGCGGCCAACGAGATGCACGCCGTTGGCGAGCAGAGCGGAAGCGACGGTGTCGCCCACCAGCGCGTCGATGGTCTTTCCGTCGAAGGTGAAACGCGCCGTCTTGGCGGGCGTCAGGCGGCCCTGACCGGCAATACGATTAGCACCGCTCATTTCGCGGTTCCTTCCGTGGCTTCATAGGTTTCGACGGTTTTCTCGGTGGCGGTGGTCACGCCGGGAATGTCCGGCTTCGGCTCACCGGCCTTGTAGCTCATGTAGAACTTGTCGCTCACTGTATCGCGCGCCGCATTGAAGAAGCGGCCGCAACCATGGATGTGGCGCCAGCGTTCGAAGATCAGTCCCTTCGGGTTGTCGCGCAGGAAGAAGAATTCCTGGAACTCCTCGTCGGAAATATCGGCCATATTGGTCGGCCGTGCGATATGGGCGTCGCCGCCATGGCGGAATTCGAGCTCGGAGCGCTCTTCCTCGCAATAGGGGCAGTAGATGAGAAGCATCGGGTTTCTCCTGTCCCGCGCCGGCCGGCCCTTCGGCCGCCGGACGCGCGGGGTGAAAAATGGGAACTCAGTGAGCCACGGCCGCGGCGGCGGCCTCGTCGATGAGACGGCCGGTGCGGAAGCGGTCCAGCGTCAGGCCGGCGGCCAGCCGGTGCGGCTCACCCTTGGCGATGAGATACGCGAAGAGATGGGCCGAACCCGGTGTCGCCTTGAAGCCGCCGGTGCCCCAGCCGCAGTTGACGAAAAGGTTCTTGACCGGCGTCACACCCTGGATCGCCGAGCGATCCGGGGTGTTGTCGGTGATGCCGCCCCACTGGCGCATCATCTTGACTCGGCGGAACATCGGGAAGAGTTCGCAAATGGCGTCGAGCGTATGCGTGATGATCTGCAGGCCACCGGTCTGGGAGTAGGAATTGTATTGGTCCGTGCCGGCGCCGATGACGAGCTCGCCCTTGTCCGACTGCGAGATATAGGCATGTACTGAGTTGGACATGACCACGCAGGGGAAGATCGGCTTCATCGGCTCGGAGACGAGCGCCTGAAGCGGAACGGAATGCAGCGGCAGCTTCACGTCGGCCATGGAAAGAATGACCGAGTTGTGGCCGGAGGCCGACACGGCAACCTTCTTGGCGCCGATAAAGCCCTTGGAGGTCTCGACACCCGTGACCGCACCATCGGGACCGCGACGGATGCCCTTCACTTCGCAGTTCTGGATGACGTGCACGCCGCGGTCGGAGGCCGCACGGGCATAACCCCAGGCGACGGCATCGTGGCGTGCGGTGCCGCCGCGGCGCTGCAGGGCCGCGCCATTGATCGGATAGCGGGCCGAGGCCGAGATATCGAGGACCGGCACGAACTCTTTCGCCTGCTGCGGCGTCAGCCATTCGTTGTCGATGCCGTAGAGACGGTTGGCATGGACGTGCCGCTGGAAGGACTGCTTGTCATGCACATTGTGCGACAGCATCATCACGCCGCGCGGCGAGTACATGACGTTGTAGTTGAGATCCTGGCTCAAGCCTTCCCACAGCTTCAGGGAATGCTCGTAGATATCCATGCTCTCGTCATAGAGATAGTTCGAGCGGATGATGGTCGTGTTGCGGCCGGTATTGCCGCCGCCGAGCCAGCCCTTCTCGATCACGGCGATATTGGTGATGCCGTGCTCCTTGGCGAGGTAATAGGCCGCGCCCAGACCATGGCCGCCGCCGCCGACGATGATCACGTCGTATTCCTTGCGCGGCTCGGGCGAGGTCCATTGCGCCTCCCACCCCTTGTGGCCACGCATCGCCTCGCGGGCCACGGCGAAAACCGAATATTTGCGCATCCCGTATCCTCAAACGCTCGCCGGCCGCAGCCGACTGTTTCCTGCCTCGATAGAAAGCAAATCCTGACGCCGGACGCCGTATCCTTTGCGACGCATTCAGGCGCACCTTGTACCACATGCGACATGACCGGTGTCGCGTGTTTGCAGTTGACCATCAAAGTGCCGGCACACTTAAAGGAAAGCCTGATTGGGTACCGGCTTCCGCTGACATTGCTACGGCGCAAATGCCCAGAGGCACACTCGCACGCCCCGCCATCCACCCGATTTGCGGGCCTTTGACGCAAATATCCTTAACGGAGGGGGGCTTCGGGCTGGACTTCCCCGTCATCATCTGGTATCGGACGCCCCAATTGCCAGCCTGCAGGCTGCGCGAACGTAGTCTATTTGCCTGGCGACAAGGGTTCGCGGGGCTAACAAAACCAAAGGAACGGGATTCTCGTGCAGGTACTTGTCCGCGATAACAACGTTGATCAGGCTCTCCGCGCTCTCAAGAAGAAGATGCAGCGCGAAGGCATCTTCCGTGAAATGAAGATGCGCGACTATTTCGAAAAGCCGTCTGAGAAGCGTGCACGTGAAAAGGCTGAAGCCGTTCGTCGCGTTCGCAAGCTGGCCCGCAAGCGCGCCCAGCGTGAAGCTGGCGGCGTCTCCGCTCGTCCGGGCGCCCGTTAATCGGTCGTCTTTTCGACGTTTTCGGATGAAAGACCGGGCGGGGGCGAATATTTCGCCGCCGCCTTTTTTGATGTGAACGGAAGGTTTTCACTGTTGTGAAAGACTTACCGTGCAATTCCGGGCTAAACCGCTACGCACTCTTGCCGGAATTGCCTTCAAGGCCGTAGCGTATGTCTTCACGCATGAAGCGTCGAAGACGCCCATTTTGAGGATTCGCACTTGGACATGGCTGCATCTACCGGGTTCCCGATCGATCGTCTCCCCTCCTCGGCTGCCCGCATGCGCCGCCCCCTGATGGCCGCCGTGGCCGCCACGTCGCTTGCGCTCCTTCTGGCCGGCTGCCAGTCGACGACCTCGACGGATGTGCTGAAGGTAGAACGCGCCCAGGGCTCGCAGGAAAACATCGCCTCGCTCTCGGCCGTTATCTCCGCCAATCCACAGGATCCGGAAGCCTATAACGTGCGCGGATCGGCCTATGGCCGCGCCGGCGAGCACCGCCGCGCGCTCGACGACTTCAACCGCGCCATCGAACTGAAGCCGCGTTTCTACCAGGCCTATGCCAACCGCGCGCTCGTCGAGCGCAACATGGGCGATCAGGCGCAGGCGGCGGCGGACTACAACACCGCGCTGCAGCTCAACCCGAGCTATGACGTCGCCTATATCGGACGAGGCAATCTCTATCGCCAGGCCGGCCGTCTCGACGAAGCCTTCCGCGACTTCAACAAGGCGATCGAACTCGACACGACCGATCCGCGCGCCTACCACAATCGCGGCCTGATCTTCCAGGCACGCCGCCAGCACGACAAGGCGATCGAGGACTTCTCGAAGGCCATCTCGCTCTCGCCGAACTCGGCCGAACCCTATAACGGCCGCGGCATTTCCTACGCCGCCAAGGGCGACGACGACAACGCGTTCCAGGATTTCAACACCGCCATCAATCTCGACGGCAAGCTGGCGGAATCCTGGGCGAACCAGGCGCTGATCTATGAGCGCCGCGGCGAGATGAGCAAGGCGTCGAAGTCCTATGCGCAGGCGCTGCGCCTCGACCCGAACTATTCACCGGCCAAGGCTGGCCTCGCCCGCTCGAAAGGCGGCGCCCAGCCAAGCTGATATCAAGCCCGATGGAAGAAACAAAAAAGCCCGCGATCGTCTCGCGGGTTTTTTCATTTCGGAGCATTTCGTTCGTTGCTCTAACCCGGCGCGGAAGCAATGCTTAGGCGCCGGGTATGCGTGTTAGTGGTTCATGGCCTTGACGATATCGTCCGTCATCTTCTTGGCATCGCCGAGCAGCATCATCGTGCCGTCCTTGTAGAACAGCGTATTGTCGATACCGGCATAGCCGGAGCCGAGCGAGCGCTTGACGAAGAGGCAGGTCTTCGCCTTGTCGACGTCGAGGATCGGCATGCCATAAATCGGCGAGGACTTATCGTCGCGCGCGGCCGGGTTCGTCACGTCGTTGGCGCCGATGACGTAAGCCACATCCGCCTGCGCGAATTCCGAGTTGATGTCCTCGAGCTCGAAGACTTCGTCATAGGGCACGTTCGCTTCGGCGAGCAGCACGTTCATATGGCCTGGCATGCGGCCGGCAACCGGATGGATCGCGTATTTCACTTCGACGCCGTTCTTCTTCAGCGCATCGGCCAATTCACGAACCGCATGCTGCGCCTGCGCCACCGCCATGCCGTAACCCGGCACGATGATGACCTTGGAAGCATTGGCCATCAGGAAGGCCGCGTCATCGGCCGAACCCTGCTTGACCGTGCGCTGCACGCCGTCATCGTCGGCCGCAGCCCCGCTGTCGCCGCCGAAGCCGCCGAGGATGACCGAGATGAACGAGCGGTTCATGCCCTTGCACATGATGTAGGACAGGATCGCACCCGACGAACCGACCAGCGCGCCGGTGATGATCAGCGCGAGATTGCCGAGCGTGAAGCCGATGCCGGCCGCAGCCCAACCCGAATAGGAGTTGAGCATGGAGACGACGACCGGCATGTCCGCTCCGCCGATCGGCACGATCAGGAGCACACCGAGCGCCAGCGCCAGCACGACGATCAGCCAGAAGTCGAAATGGCTCTCCGACAGCGTCAGGCCGACGATGAAGAAGACGATTGCCGCAAGCAGCACGATGTTGATGACATGCCGGTAGGGCAGCATGATCGGCTTGCCGGACATGCGTCCGTCCAACTTCAGGAAGGCGATGATCGAGCCGGTGAAGGTGATCGCGCCGATGGCCGCACCCAGCGCCATTTCGACGAGCGCCTGGCCGTGAATCTCGCCAACTTGGCCGATGCCGAAGGACACCGGCGAGTAGAGCGCGGCAGCGGCAACCAGCACGGCGGCAAGGCCGACGAGCGAGTGGAAGCCGGCGACGAGCTGCGGCATCGACGTCATAGGGATCGAGCGGGCGATATAGGCGCCGGCACCGCCGCCGATGGCAAGGCCGAGCACGATCAGCACGAGACCACCGAAGGACGGCGTCGCCAGAAGCAGCGTCGTGCCGATAGCGATGCCCATGCCGATCATGCCGAGCATGTTGCCGCGGCGGCTGGTCGTCGGATGCGACAGGCCGCGCAGGGCCATGATGAAGAGCACCCCGGAAACGAGGTAGAGGAAGGCTGCGAAGTTAACGTTCATCAATCCGCCCTCACTTCTCTTTTTTCTTGTACATCGCCAGCATGCGCTGGGTGACGAGGAAGCCGCCGAAGATGTTGACGGAGGCGAGGATGAGCGCAACGAAACCGAAGCCGGTCGCAACACCCGAAAGCGAGATGCCGACGGCCAGAAGCGCTCCGACGACGATGACCGAGGAAATCGCGTTGGTAACGGCCATCAGCGGCGTGTGCAGCGCGGGCGTCACCGACCAGACGACATAATAGCCGACGAAGATCGACAGCACGAAGATCGCCAAACGGAAGACGAAAGGATCGATGGCCCCGCCGGAAACGCCATGCGCTGCGGCAGCAGCCGCGTCCGGTACATATTCGGACGCCGCGCGAACGGCTTCCACAGCGCGTTCGAGATCGGTGATTGCCTTGTCGAGAAGTTCGTTCGCCATCACTTACCCTCCCCTTGCTGAACGGAGCCGCCGAAGTTCGGATGCACAACGGCACCGCCGTTGGTCAGCATCGTCGCCTTGACGAGTTCATCCTCGACATTGACCGAAACCGATTTCGTTTCCTTGTCGACCATGGTCTCGAGGAAGGTGATGAGGTTCTTGGCGTAGAGCGCGGATGCGGAGGCCGCGATGCGGCCCGGCACGTTGAGATAGCCGATGACCCTCACGCCCTCGACCTCGACGACTTTGCCGGGCTCGGAGCCCTCGATATTGCCGCCGCGTTCGACCGCGAGGTCGACGACGACGGAGCCGGTCTTCATGGCGGCCAGCATCTGGCGCGTCACGAGACGCGGGGCCGGGCGGCCGGGGATCAGCGCGGTCGTGATGACGATGTCCTGCTTGGCGATATGGTCAGCCACGAGGGCCGCCTGCTTCGCCTGATACTCCTTGGACATCTCTTTCGCATAGCCGCCGGCGGTTTCTGCAGCCTTGAACTCGTCGTCCTCGACGGCGATGAACTTCGCGCCGAGCGAGGCAACCTGTTCCTTGGCGGCCGGGCGCACGTCCGTCGCGGAGACGGCCGCACCGAGGCGGCGGGCTGTAGCGATGGCCTGAAGGCCGGCGACGCCTGCCCCCATGACGAAAACCTTGGCGGCCGGAACGGTGCCGGCGGCGGTCATCATCATCGGCATGGCGCGATCGAATTCATGGGCCGCGTCGATGACGGCCTGATAGCCGGCAAGGTTGGCCTGCGAGGACAGGATGTCCATCGACTGGGCCCGCGTGATGCGCGGCATCAATTCCATGGCGAAGGTGGTGAGACCGGCCTTGGCTATCTCGGCGATGGCGGCTTCGTTGCCGTAGGGATCCATCGTGGCAATGACGATGGCGCCGAACTTGTAGGTGGAGATCTCCGCCGACGTCGGCCGGCGCACCTTCAGGACGACGTCGGCGGCATTCGCCTCGCCCGCCCCCACGATGCGCGCACCGGCAGCCTCGTAGTCCGCATCCAGGATTCGGGACCGAAGCCCCGCGCCGGTCTCGACGAGTACGTCGAGACCCAAGCTCTTCATTTTCTTGACTGTTTCAACGGAACCCGCGACGCGGCCCTCCGCTGCATCGCTTTCCCGTGCTATAAAAACACACTGACTCAAACCGTGGTCCTCCCCCGAGACTGGCCGTGTTGGATCACGGCGCCGGATGGCGCCGCGAAAAGCTGCAAATGAAATGCAGATTTTCAGATCAACGGAGCAGGATGAACCCGACGACGTTGAGAATGATGAGCAGAAGCAGAGCGCTGAAGAAGCCGGCGCTGGTGAAGAAACCGGCAGCCATGGCGATCAGCAGGGCGACGCAGAACAGCGTGCCGTACTTGGCGCCGGCAATGAACAGGTTGTAGGTCTTCTCGTGCTCGGGATAGTCCATCGGAGCGCCCATTTCGACCGGTCCGGAATGATGTTCAGCCATGATACCTTCTCCTAAGCACCTGCACCCCCAGCCGGAACACTCCACCCGATGAGCGCCTAATTTCACCAGACCCAAGGCGGCCCGCTTTTCCCTCATGCGCCAAAACGCAATGTCTTTCAGGCCATACACAATGGATAGACAAAGCGCAACGGCAAGGACGGGGCTGGTTTGGCACCTGTATCGTTTCCGAAACGCAACGGGCCGGTTTCCTTCGAAACCGGCCCGTCTGCGACATCATTACGCGCGTATCAGCCAGCGTAGGCGTTGCCCGAAATCTGGATCTGGCCATGGCCGAAATGGGCGCGGCGAGCCGTCGGACGCACGGTCAGCGGGCTGAACGACATGTCGCCGCCGCGCGCGAACATCATCCGGCGCTCATAGGCTTCCGACTTGAAGAACGGGAAGCGCTTGTAGAGCGGCGGCAGCGTTTCCTTGGTGCGGGTCGCCATCAGCGTGAGATCGATGTTGTAATCGCCACAATCTTTCTGCGGCTCAACGATCGTGTCGGCATCGAAGACGCGCTTGTAGAAGGCGGCATGCTGCGGCTTGACGAGCTGCAGGCAGCGGTCGACAGCGAAATAGTCCGTCGCCATGGTAGCGATGCGCAACGTCAGGTACGGGATCGCCGGCATTTCACGTAGCACCAGCGGATCGGCCGCCAACCGCACCGGGTCGATCAGCGACATGCCGGCGTCGAGAAAGGCGTCTATCTCCTTTGGGAAGATCGAGCCTGATGAGCTGACGCGATGCTCCGGCGTCACATGATGCAACCGCACCGTCGAGATCAGGCGCTCTTCATAGTAGATGCCAAAGACATAGGCGTGGCTGTCGAAATCGATGTCGTCGATCAGCGTGTTGCCCTTGAGCGGCAGGATGTCGGCCATCTTGTAGGCCTTGAAGCGGATGCGCGCGACCTCTTCCATGTCTTCGCCCGTTTCCACCCGGCGGTATTCCACCCGGTCGAGCAGTTCCAGAAGCTTGTCCGAAAAACGATTGGTCGCCGTATCCACGCTCGCCATTGCGCGCACATCCCCGATTGAAAGCCGGCAGCCACCGCGCTGCCATCACCACAATCGTCGATATACGACAATTTGTGTAAAATACCATTCATTAACCTTAATATGTGGTTAACGCTAATTTTGAATAAACTAATGCAGCGTATCGATTTTATACGCCGCCGAAAAAAGCTGAAGAAAATCAGGCGACGCGACGGCCGCTACGATGGGAATTGCCGGGTGTGCCGCCGAGCGTCTCGTAGAGATCACGCAGCGCGCTGAGCGACATCGGGGCCGCAAAGACATAACCCTGCACGAGATCGGCACACTCATACTTGTTGATGAGCGCCAGCTGCTCCTGCGTTTCCACACCTTCGATGACGATGCGCAGGCCCAGTTCGCGCGACAGGTTGACCGTGCCGCGCAGCAGTTTGAAGCGACGGGCGTCCTCGCCGATATTGCGCACGAAGGACCGGTCGATCTTGATGAGGTCGAGCGGCAGCTGGTCGAGATAGCTTAGGCTGGAATAGCCGGTGCCGAAATCGTCGATGGCGATCGTGATGCCGCGGGCGCGCAGTTCCTGGAGAATCGCCTGCACCTTCACCGGCTCTTCCATCAGGCAGCTTTCGGTGACTTCCAGATGCAGCCGGTGCGGTTCGAGCCCGGCCGCCTCCAGCGCCTCGGCAACGAGGTCGACGATACCGGTGCCACGCAAATCCTGCACCGAAAGATTGACCGAAACGCTCATGTGCGCCGGCCACGTTGCGCAGTCGGCGCAGGCGCGCATGATCATGAAACGCGTGATGTCGGAGACGATGCCTATCTCCTCCGCGATCTGGATGAAGACGTTCGGCGCGACCGGCCCACGTTCGGGATGCGTCCAGCGCGATAGCGCCTCGCAGCATTCGATGCGGGAGCCATCCGGTACGAACATCGGCTGGTAGGCGACCGACAGCGCATTGTCTTTGATCGCCTTGCGCAAGTCATCCTTCAGCTTCTGCCGATCGACATAGCGCGCGTCCATCTCCTGTTCGAAGAGTGTGAAACCGCCCTTGGCGCGCGATTTGGTCTCGAAGAGCGCAAGATCGGCGCGGATCTGCATCTCTTCCAACCGGAAATCCTCGCTCGGCACGGTGACGCCGCCGGCGGAAAAGGAGACCTGAAGGGTCAGGCCGTCGATGGCATAGGTGCCGCGCAGCTGCTCGTGGACGCGGCGCATGCGCGTTTCAAGGTCGCGGCGATTGCTCTCGTTGGGGAAGAACAGAATGAATTCGTCGCCCATCAGATGGGCGGCCAGCACCTTGTCGCCAGTCAGGCGACGTACGCGCTCGGCAATGGCGCAGAGCAGCCGGTCGCCGGTAACATGGCCCTTCATGTCGTTGACGTGCTTGAAGTCGTCGACATCGAGGACCATAAATCCGACCGTACCGGGCTTCTTGCGCTCGGCCAGCGCTTCCTGGACGAGATCGGCGAAATAGGTGCGGTTTGGCAGGCCGGTCAGGCTGTCGTAGCGCACCATATGCAGGATCTTGTTTTCCGCCCGGACACGCGCTGTGACGTCCTCGAAGATCAAGACGGCGCCGCCGTTTTCCCGCGTCGACGCGGTGAATTCGAGATAGAGCCCATCCGTAACCTGCACGAGTGCGCGCGAGCGCTCGCCTCTCAACAGCTCGTCGAGCTGGCGCAGGATCGCCTTGCTCTGATCGGCGTTGAAGAAGGTGTTGCGCACGCCAAAACGCAGCACGACGTCGAGATGGCAATCCTTGAGCCGTTCCTGGCTACCGAGATGCAGGAGTTCGCAGGCGCGGCGGTTGGCCACGAGGATGCGATGATCAGCATCCAGCATGAACAAGCCGTGCGGCATGTTGTTCAATGCGGTGTCGAAACGGTCAGCGATCGTCGAAATCTCGCGGGCGGCCAGCACGTTCTCATAGAGGAACGCGCGCACACCATTCGCCATCATGCGCGTCGTCAGGATGAAGGGCAGGATGAGGACGGCGAGCACCGCATGGTAGAAATCCTGCAGGCCGAGGAAGCCGAGTACCATCGGGATGCAGGCCGACAGCGTGATGTAGTCCACGGCGCGCCGGGAACCGTAGTTGCGACCGACCACCGAAACCATGGTGGCGAGCGTCACCGAAATGCAAGCGAGTTCAGCAAAACTGTCGCGGCTGACGAGAAGGCTATAGCCGCAGGCCGAACCGAGCACGACCGTCGTACCAACGGCGCCGGTATTGTACCAGTTTTCCCAGAAGCGGATGCCATCCATGTCGAGCGCGTTTTTTTCCACGCGGTCGAAGCGACGCATGCCTTGCGCGCGCAGCGACCAGACGAGCACGACCAGCGCGCTGCAGGCAAGAAAGAACGGATCGGCAGTCTTGGCGTAAACGAAGGAGAACGTGATGACATGCGAGATCATGCCCACGAAAAGGGTCTGGCGATTCCCGTACAGCGAGCTGACGAACGAAAGGTACACATCAGCTGGCAGTGTGTTTTGACCCTTATCCTTCATGGACTCGGCACTCCCTATGACGAGTGAGGGTTACCGGCCAACATTTAATGAATGATTTCGGGAAATTACCCAATAACAAGGGTGGCGTCAGGCATTATTGCACGCCTGTTCAATCGATGGAAGAGACATTCAACCCAATATTGTATAAATAAGCCTTTCCTTGCGTCATACTCAACTTTTCATAGGCGCTTTGCGCAACTTCCTGACTCCAAGGCGATATAGTATTGCGCCGGACTGCGGCAGAAAATTCTCAAGCGTGCAATCGCTGTTTGCAAATGCATGGTTAACAGCCTGCATATTGCGAACCTTAAAATCTTGCCAGTCCCACCGCGCGGGCCTAGACTCCTACCGCCTCTTTTCGAGGCTTTCGCCGTCATTTCGCCTGAAAAGGGGAATTGACTGAAGCAAGATTTGATATCAAATCCTGTTTTGGTATTTCTTTTTTGGAGCCCATCATGTCGAAACCCGTCGTCGCCATCCCCGCCGATATCAGGGAGATCGAAGGCAACGTCTGGCAGGCCACCCCTAACCAGTATGTCCGCGCTGCCGTAAAGGGCGCCGATGTCACCGTCTTCTTGGTGCCGGCGCTCGAGGACGACAATGATTTCGACGGCATTCTCGACCGGGTGGACGGGCTCCTCGTCAGCGGCTCGCGCACCAATGTGCACCCCTCGCTGTACGGCAAGGAAGCGACCGATGCGGAAGGCCCCTACGACCGGGCGCGCGATGCAACCAGCCTGCCGCTGATCGAGCGGGCGCTCGAGCGCGGCATTCCGCTCCTCGCCATCTGCCGCGGCATTCAGGAACTCAACGTCGTGCTCGGCGGCACGCTCGCCAACGAGATCCAGGAACAGCCGGGCATGTGGGATCATCGCAAGCCCGATACGCCGGTTCTCGACGTCGCCTACGGCATTCGCCAGACGGTGACCGTCAAGGAAGGCAGCTGCCTGGCCGGCATTGTCGGCGCAGGCGACGTGCAAGTGAACTCGCTGCACCGGCAGGCCATCTCGGAAAGGGCGCCGCGCCTAGCAGTGGAGGCGGTCGCCGAAGACGGCACGATCGAGGCCGTCTCCGTCATCGGCGCGAAGGCCTTTGCGGTCGGCGTGCAGTGGCATCCGGAATATTGGGTCGGCTCCGACCAGCCGTCCAACAAGCTGTTTGCCGCCTTCGGTAAAGCCGTGCGTGACTATGCCGCCGCTAAGCAGGGCCACAAGGCCGACGTTCTGCCCTTCGGCTCCGTCAAGTCCGCTTGATCGTATCCAGCAGCCAAAGAAGCAGCGCGGCCAGACTGAAGGCCGCGCCCACACCGCAGACGCCCGCCCAGCCGAAATGCGCATAGCTCGCCGTCGACGTGATGGCTCCTAGCGCACTGCCGGCCGAGTAAAACACCATGTAACCGCCGACCAGACGACTACGCGCTTCCGGGCGGCGCGCGAAAATCAGGCTCTGGTTCGTGACGTGCACCGCCTGAACGGCGAAATCGAGCATCACCACCCCCATGGCAAAAACGACAAGGGAGCGGGGCAGAAACCCGATCGCCAGCCATGACAGGGAGAGCAGCACAAGCGACACCCCCGTCACGCGCCCGGAACACCCCTTGTCGGCCAGCCGCCCCGCCCTGCCCGCCGCCAACGCACCAGCAAGCCCGGCAATGCCGAAGAGGCCGATCTGCATGTGCGAAAGCGAGAACGGTGCGGCGCTGAGCGGCAGGACCATCGCCGTCCACAGCGTGCTGAAACTCGCAAAGACCAGGAAGGCAAAGCCGGCGCGCAGACGCAACACAGGGTCGCGCAGGAAAAGCCGCGGTATCGATTTCAGCACCGCCGAATAACGCTCCGTGCTCGCAACGGGCACATCACGCGGCAGAACGCGGGCGAGAAGAAGGCCGAGCAGCAGCATGATGCCCGCCGAAACGAGATAGACGACCCGCCAGCCGGCAAGATCCACCAGCACCCCGGCAACGAAACGGGCGGCAAGGATGCCGATGACGACGCCGCTCGTGACCAGCCCGACGAACCGGCCCCGATCCTGCGGTCGCGCCAGGGCCGCACTCATCGCCACCAGCACCTGAACCACCACCGCCAGCAGCCCCACGACGATCATGCCGCCGAACAGCACGAACACATTCGGCGCAAGCGCGACGGTAGAGAGGGCTACTGCGGATAGCAGCGTCTGGACGAGGATCAGCTTGCTGCGATCGACGATATCGCCAAGCGGGACGATCAGGATGAGCCCCGCCGCATAACCGATCTGCGTCAACGTCACGACAAGGCCGACAGCACCGGGTGCAATGCCGAAACTCGCCGCGATCGTGTCGAGAAGCGGCTGGGGGGCGTAGATGGTGGCGACGCTCGCTCCGCAGGTCACCGCGAAAAGCAGCAGCATCCCGCGGGAGAGAAGCGGCGCCGTTTCAACAGCGCGGCGGGCGGTATCGGTCATTGTGTCCATGATCGTTCCTCATTCATCAAGTCCTATGATGAGACCACTTGCGACACAATCATTCCAGTTCTATTTTAGGACCGGATTTCGTTTGGAGAGACGAGCATGAAGCGCAAGAGTTTTCGTGAAGCCGAGTGCCCTGTGGCGCGCACTCTGGATGCGATCGGTGACTGGTGGTCGCTGCTGATCGTGCGCGATGCCTTCGACGGCATCAAACGCTTCGGCGCCTTCCAGCAGAATCTCGGCATCGCCAAGGGCATGCTGAGCACGCGCCTGCGGGATCTCGTGGACGCCGGTGTGCTTGAACTCGTGCCGGCATCGGACGGCAGCGCCTATCAGGAATATGCCCTCACGGAAAAAGGCCGCGGCCTCTTCCTCGTTATTGTCGCGCTGCGGCAATGGGGAGAAGACAATCTCTACCGCGAGGATGAGCCGCGATCCGTTCTGGTGGACGCCGAAAAGGGCCAGCCGATCGCGCCGCTAGGGCTGCGCGCCTCGGACGGCCGCCGGCTCGATTGGACCGACACCCGCGTCGAGGCCGCTGAAATCAATCCGCGGAAATCATCGTGACCATGGCATCGGCGGGCTCGACCGTCTCATAGGCACCGTCGCCGTCGACGACGGTTAGGATCGGCTCGCCGCGCGCATCCGCAACGACCACCGTGCCATCGCCATTGTTGATCCAGGTCCGCGCCGCAGAAAGGCCCGGCCAGACCGCGTCGCAATCGGCATTCGCGGTGAAGCGTTCGCTACGGCTGGAAATGCGGGTACCGCGTTCGGCAAGGCAGGCCGTCTTCGCCGCGACGTTGGAGATCGTATAGGCGTGGTCGGTCGCGGTAGCCGGGATCGAATTCGAGACGACCGGATCGATATCGGGCGCCTGGTGATGGGCCACGCTCCAGAGACCGAACGAGGCCACACCGACTGCGGCGACCATCATCAGCATCTTCATGGCATTCTCCTTCGCAACGACTCGTCGGAAGGATCATGCGCCGCCAAACTTGCCGAAGGGTTAACGAAGGCTTTCCGGCCCCGCCCCGGTTTTTCGCGTAAAGGGCGTTTCGGGCACCGGAGTCAGGGCAATGCCAGTATCGAACCAGGCCCGGAGATTGTCGGCCACCAGATCGGCCATGGCATCACGTGTCGCAACGGAGGCCGAGGCGACATGCGGCAGAAGAGCGACATTCGGCAGCGCCAGCAGCGCCTCCGGCACATGGGGCTCGTCGTAGAAGACATCCAGCCCGGCCGCGGCGATGACGCCGTTCTCGAGCGCTTGCGCAAGCGCCTCTTCATCGACGGTCCAGCCGCGCCCGACATTGATCAGCACGCCGTTCGGCCCAAGCGCCCGCAGCACGGGCGCGTCGATAGTGCGATGGGTCTCCGCCGTCTTCGGCACGATGGCGATCAGTGTGTCGACCGCGTCTGCCATCTCGATCAGCGACGGATAATAGGCATAGGGCACGTCCGCCCGCGGACGCCGTGTGTGATAGGCGATGCCGACACCGAACCCTTTGAGACGTTCGGCAATGGCAAGGCCGATGCGGCCGAGGCCATAGATGCCGACCGTACGGCCGCGCAAAGTGAGCGGCGTCAGCGGAAACGCGCCCTCGCGCTTCCAGCGCCCCTCGCGCAACCATGTTTCGGCCTGCGGAAAGCGGCGCAGCGTGTTGAGCAGCAGCCCGATGGCGGTGTCGGCCACTTCGTCGTTCAGCACATCCGGCGTGTTGGTAACGGCGATGCCGCGGGAAGCGGCGGCGGAGACATCCACGCCATCATAGCCGACGCCAAAACTCGCGATGATCTCCAGCGACGGGAGGTGCTCGATCAAAGCCGCATTGAAGCTGCCCGAGACGGCGACACCGGAAATGGCCGCAGCCTCCGAGCGCGCGAGCAGTGCCGGATCAGCCCTCTCGATACGCACGACATCGAAGCGGTCCTTCAGCCGCTCCAGCACCCGTTCGCGGATAGGTCCGGGCACGAGAATGCGTGTCTTGGCCGACATGGAAACCTCGTCTGCTCTTGCGGCTTCAGCCTTCGGGATGCGGCTTCAGCGGTCCGGTGGATTGCCGGATGCGCATTTCCGGCTTGATGAGATGGATGCCGTCCGGCTCGTGGCTGCCCTTGAGTTTGTCGAGCAGCGCGCGCGCCGCGTTGCGGCCGACTTCCGACTGGCCGTTCCAGACGGTGGTGAGGGCCGGCGTCGCGATCGCCGCCTCCTCGAGATCGTCATAGCCGGTGACGGAAACGTCGCGACCGGGCACGAGGCCGGCGCGGGCGATACCGTTCATCAGGCCGATGGCGACGAGATCGTTCCAGCAGACGGCCGCCGTCGGCTTCTGCGGCAGGGAGAGGAAATGCACTGCCGCCTCGAAGCCGCCCTGCTTGGTGCGCGGGCCGGGAATGCGCAAGCCCGGATCGACCTCGATATTGGCCTTGCGCAGCGCGTTGACATAGCCCTGATAGCGGTCGCGGCCGGTCGAGGTCTGGTCTGTGCCGCCCACCATGGCGATGGTGCGGTGGCCAAGCCCAATCAGATGGTTTGTCGCCAGCGAAATGCCGTAACTGTCGTCACCGCGGAAGATCGGCACATCGAGCCCGTCGATGGAGCGCGCTATCAAGATCGCCGGCATGCCGTTCTCTTCGGCAAGCTGGATATCCTCCGGCGGCGTGCCGATGGCCGGCGACATGATCACGCCGTCGCCACCGAGCTGCAGAAGCGTCTCGATGAAATTGCGCTGCTTTTCGACGGAATCGTAGTGGTTGGACAGGATGAAGGTCTGCCGATCGCGATCGAGCTCGCTTTCGATCGATTTCAGGATTTCCGCATAGAACGGGTTCATGATGTCGTGCACGACGACGCCGATAATGCCCGAGCGGGAGGTGCGCAGGCTGGCGGCGCGGCGGTTGTAGATATAGCCGAGCGCCCGCGCCTGTTCCTTGATCCGGTCGCGCGTCGCGGCAGCAACGAGCGGGCTGTCTCTCAGCGCAAGCGATACCGTCGCGGTGGAAACGCCGAGCGTCTCCGCGATGGTGGAAAGCTTGATTTTCTGTGCCACGAACCCTCCCGCAGCAACGCATCCTTTAAAACAGTTTATTTAAACAGTTTAAATGTCGTCGGCAACAGGCTTTGCGCCATTCTCCGCCGTATCAGGCGCGGAGACATGCAGATTCTCGTCCATGGCACGCAGCAGCTTGAGGAGATGACGCACGTCCTTTTCGCTCAGTCCCTCGGCCGCCTGCCGCTCGCTGAGCCGCCCGGCTTCGGAAATGCGATCGACGGAGGACCGGCCCGCTTCGGTCAGATGCACCATGGTCAGGCGCCCGTCCGTCTCGTCCGGCCGGCGCTCGACGAAGCCCTGCGCCTCCAGCCGCCCGATGGTGCGAGTCATGGTTGGCGCTTTAACGCCAAGGCGAGCGGCGAGCGCGCCCGCGGTCAGACCGCCCTCTTCCGAAAGCGCCAGGATCACGCCGTCCTGCCCGGCATAGAGGCCGGTGGCGAGAAGATTGCGCGAGAGCACGGTGCGCATGGACCGGGCAGCATTGACGACGGCGGCGGCAAGGCCTGCACCGGACACATCCTCGTGCGATTTCTTCTTCTTGCCCTTTTTGGCGTCCTTGCCGTCCTTGTGCTTCTTGCCCATCCATCGCCTCCTGCACCGCCCGCCGATACCTTGCATCGCGGGCCCGGCCCTGTATGACAGAGGAAGAAGGCCGGCTGCAAGGGAGGATCGGTATGGCGCATATCCGGGCGCGTCCGAAAAGGCGGTGGACTGAAAACGACCCCATGCTGCCCCCGGAAGACCGCGCGGAGTGGATCGCCGTGCTGCCGCTCGGCGCGCATGAGGGCCACGGGCCGCACCTGCCGCTCGAAACCGACACGCTGATCGCCGAAGGCATTGCGGAACGGCTGGCCGCCGTATTGCCGGAACACCTGCCCGTCACGGTCCTGCCCGTCGAGCCCATCGGCTACTCGCCCGAACATCTCGACGTGCCCGGCACGCGCTCCCTGCCCTATGGCGAAGCGATCGAGCGCTGGCTGCGCATCGCCGAGGACCTCGACCGCTTCGGCATACGCAAGCTGGTGCTGCTCAATGCCCATGGCGGCAATTCTCCCCTGATGACCATCGTCGCGACGGAAGCGCGCGTGCGCTTCGGCATGCTCGTCGTCGCCACCGCCTGGACCCGCTTCGGTCAGCCTGAGGGCTGGATCTCCCAGGAGGACAAGGCCATCGACATCCATGGTGGCGATATCGAAACCTCCGTCATGCTCGCCCTTCACCCCGAGCGGGTGGATATGACGAAGGCCGAGCGCTTCGGCTCGCGCCAGGCGGAATTCGCCGCCCGTTTCGCGCATCTGCGCGCCTATGGCCCGCACGCCTTCGGCTGGAAAATGTCCGACCTCAACCCGAAAGGCGTGGCGGGGGACGCCAGCGCCGCCACGGCCGAAAAGGGCGAGCAGCTGATCACACACGCACTGCGCGGCCTCGTCGAGCTGCTGGAAGATGTCGCAGCCTTCGACGCAAAGACGCTGTTATAGCCGCATCCGGCATTTGCGCTGGCCCATCCGATCTCCTATATCAGACCCAACCGGATGCTTCCCAGCGTCCCCGTCCTTGTTCGAGGTTCCCATGACCGAAACAGCCCCCGCAAAGCCCATTCCCGTCACCGTGCTCACCGGCTATCTCGGTGCCGGCAAGACGACGCTCCTCAACCGCATCCTAACCGGCAACCACGGCAAGAAATACGCCGTCATCGTCAACGAGTTCGGCGAGATCGGCATCGACAACGACCTGATCGTCGAGTCGGACGAAGAAATCTATGAAATGAACAACGGCTGCATCTGCTGCACCGTGCGCGGCGACCTGATCCGCGTCGTGGAAGGCCTGATGCGCCGCCCCGGCCGCTTCGACGCCATCATCGTCGAAACGACGGGCCTTGCCGATCCGGTGCCGGTCGCCCAGACCTTCTTCATGGACGACGACGTGCGCCAGAAGACCGAACTCGACGCCGTCGTGGCGCTGGTTGATGCAAAACACCTGCCGCTGCGCCTCAAGGACAGCCGCGAGGCCGAGGACCAGATCGCCTTTGCCGATGTCGTGCTGATCAACAAGACCGACCTCGTCGGCGCCGACGAGCTGGCGAAGATCGAAGCGACAGTGCGCGCCATCAACCCGTCCGCCCGCATTCACCGCACGACCCGCTCCGAAATCGACCTGACCAAGGTTCTCGACCAGGGCGCGTTCAATCTGGAACGGGCGCTGGAAAACGATCCACATTTCCTCGACCATGATCACGAAGACCATGTCTGCGGCCCGGATTGCGGCCACGACCATCATCACCATGGCCACGATCATGATCACCACCACCATGATCACGATCATCATCACGACCACGATCACCACCATGATCATGACCACCACCACGACCACGGCGTTTCCCCGATCCATGACGTGACGGTGCAGTCGATCTCGCTGCGCGGCGGCGAGATGAACCCGGACCGCTTCTTCCAGTGGATCCAGAAGATCACCCAGACGGAAGGCCCCAACATCCTGCGCCTGAAGGGCATCATCGCCTTTGCCGGTGATGAGGAGCGCTATGTCGTGCAGGGCGTGCACATGATCGTCGAAGGCGACCACCAGCGCGCCTGGAAAGACGGCGAGAAGCGCGAAAGCCGCCTCGTCTTCATCGGCCGCGATCTCGATCGAGAGAAGATCGAACGCAGCTTCAAGGCCTGCGAGGCACAGAAGAACTGATGCCGACGGTTGCGCCTCTTGATCTCGACGGCCACGTTATCGCGGCCGCCTTTCTCGGCGATGTGCCGTTCTTCGCGTCTGCCACCGGCGCCATCCACCGCCTCGATCATGGCCAGAAGGTCACGGAGGCGCATGACGGGCTGCTCGCCTGCGTGCGCGACGAGGCGAACGACACGCTGATCACAGGCGGCGAGGACGGCAGGGTGCAGCGGATCGCGGCCGATGGCAGCGCGACGCTCATCGCCGAGGTGCCACGCAAGTGGATCTCTGTCGTCGCCCCCGGCCCGCAGGGTGCGGTTGGTTTCGCCGAGGGACGCACCGCGCGCGTGCGTCTCGCCGACGGCACGATCAAGGAGTTCACCGAAAGCCGCTCGGTCGAAGGCATCGCCTTCGCACCGAAGGGACTGCGCCTCGGTGTTGCCCGCTATAACGGCGTCTCGCTGCATTGGGTAGCCATGGCCGGCCAACCGGTTGATCTGGAATGGAAGGGCGCCCATACCGGCGTCACTTTCTCGCCGGACGGCCGCTTCGTCGTGACCAGCATGCAGGAAAACGCCCTGCACGGCTGGAAGCTCGACACCAAGGTGGGCGCCGATACGCGCCACATGCGCATGACCGGCTATCCCGCCAAGGTGAAGTCGCTCTCCTGGTCCGCCAAGGGCAAGTGGCTCGCCTCCTCGGGTGCGCCGGCCGCCATCGTCTGGCCCTTCTCGGCCAAGGACGGCCCGATGGGCAAGCCGCCGCTGGAACTCGGCACCCGTGCGGATGTGATGGTCACAGCCGTCGCCTGCCACCCGGCCGAAGACGTCGTCGCCATCGGCTATTCCGACGGCATGGTGCTCGCCGCGCGTTTTGCCGATAGCCGCGAAGTGCTGCTGCGCCGCGCCGGGAAGGGCGCCATCACCTCCATGGCCTGGAGCAAAAGCGGCAAGCTCATCGCCTTTGCCAGCGAAGCCGGCGATTGCGGTGTGATCGACATCGCCGGATAATGCCGCCTCCCCGAAGGAGGTTGTCATGGTGTCATCGATCACGCCGTTCCTGATGTTCGAAGGTCGCGCCGAAGAGGCGATGACCTTCTATATCGGCCTGTTCCCGGACAGCCGCATCGAGGATATCCAGCGCTACGGACCGGACGAGGCCGGCAAGGAGGGTTCCGTCTTCCGCGCCCGCTTCAGCCTCGGCCGCCAGTCCGTGATGTGCATCGACAGCCCGGCCGCCCACGGCTTCACCTTCACGCCGTCCTTTTCTTTCTTCGTTGAATGCGAGTCGGAAACCCGGCTGCGCGAATTGCACGCCGCCCTCGGCGCCGAGGGCACGGACCTGATGCCGGTGGACAACTACGGTTTCAGCCGCCTCTTCACCTGGGTGCAGGATCGCTTCGGCATCTCCTGGCAACTGAACCTGGAATAGAGCAAGCCCGGAAGAGCGGAGCTCTCCCGGGCCCACCGACCGCAAGAGCGGGGATGGTGCGGTCAGTGATTGCGCTTCTTGCAGCCACAGTCGCTGCCGCCGCCGCTAAGAATGCCCAGCACATTGCCGTTCAGCACGCCCGACAGGGTGCCGTTCAGGTTGTTGTTGAGAACGCCGTTCAGGATGCTGTTGCCGTCGTTGTCGCTGAGGACATTGCCGACACCGACGCCGACACTGGGGGCGATGACGATACCGCCGGTCTTGTTGCCGAGAATGCCGAGGCCGAGCAGGCCGCCGGCCGATGCCTGACCGGCGCCGGCGAGAGCAATGACGGTAGCGATTGCGATGATGCGGGTCTTGTTCATGATCTCTCTCCTTCGGTTGTGCACCTCATTGGTACACAATCAAAGGTAAAGTAGACTGCGATTTACACAACCGGATTTGCCAGTCATAGCAAAGAGTTAACCATAACAAAGACAAGTTTAACAAATCCTGACCGGATACAACTTCTAGTAAACTAAATTGCAGTACCTAGGCGAAAATCAACCTTTAGGAGAATTTTTAACCATGCAACCGTAGGATTCCGTTCCATTAAAGGACAAGGGCGGTTTCCGATGCGTTCTCTTCAAGGCCTGGTCTGCGCGGCTTTTCTGCTGGCCCAACACAACCCAGCAAATGCCGATTCAACCATCGATTACAGCATCGGTAGCGGCTGGACTTCGAACATTTTCAAGGATCCGACGACGCTTTCGGCCGCTTTTGGCGAGGCGAAGGTGGCCTTGCGGGGATCGCTGGCCCTGGAGGAGACCCAGCTGGCCTATGGACTTGCGGCAAGCGTGCAGCGCGTCGCGAAGTACCCCTTCGCCAGCCAGAGCACGGCCGGAATAGAGCTTGGCCTCACCAGGGACATCGGCGAGGCGATCAAACTCACCCTCAAGGGCGGCATCGAGCACCGGCGCTCCGGCGATATCTTTCTTGCCTTGCCGGGCCTGCTGATCGGCTACCGCAAGGCCGATATCGCGGCCGCGGGAAGCATCGGCGTTACCGTCACCCACAATGGCGGCAAGAGCCATCTCACCGCCTCGCTTTCCAGCCTAGACCGCGGTCGGGCGCATTTCACGTTGGCGGGGCTGCGCCCCACGCAGCTCGAAGCCGGCAACCGGCTCTATGACCTGACGGCAGGCCATATCCGCCCCCTCCTGGGCGGCGAGATGGGGGCGACGCTGCAATATCGCACCAACCACATTGACCGGTCCGAGCAAAAGACTTTCGCGCGGTTTCCCGCCGAGACGCTGCGCGGCTCGCTCGCCTATGGCCGTGTCTTCGGAAATCTCACGTTGCTGGCGGAGGCCGGCATCGTCGGGGTCGCAAGCCCCGATCTCGGCAAGAGCGTGCAGCGCCTGCGCCCCTTCCTGAAGGGCGAGGCCGCATGGCAGCTGCCGCGCGAGGCCATTCTAAAAGCAAAAATCGGGCGCGATATCCAGCTCGCCGATATCGACGACGCATTGGGTGAGGATGTGCGCACGATCAGCCTGTCGCTGGAAAAAGCGCTGACGGAAAAGCTGAAACTGACGCTTGCCTATGAACAAGCCTATAGCGACTGGCTCTATTACGACTATCGCACGCGCTCGAAAACCGCGTCGGCGACGCTCGCCTACACGCTGAGCAAGGGCGCGACGCTGGCGCTGGAATACAGCCGCCTCGCGCGCCGCGAAAAAGACAAAGCCGCCAACTTCGAAGTCGACGGCCTTGCAGCGCGGATGACGGGCTCGTTCTGACCGCTCACCATTCCAGTTCCAGATGCGGCCGCCCGTCGGATGTCTTCGCCGCCGTGCGTCCCGTCTCGTCGACGGTGCAGTTCACGCGCTGGCGGAAGGCGGAGAAGCTGTCGAAGGTCACCACGTCCACCGGCTCGTCGAAATGCAGGGTCATGCGGTAGAGGCCGGGCTGACTCGTCACCGCCTGCACACCCAGCACCGTCGCGTCGAAGGGCTGGCCGAGATAGTGGCCGCGCACGCGCGAGCCGAGCATCCACGGATTGAAGGGCGGCCGGTTTCCGGCGGCCGCATGCAACGTATTCCAGTCGCGAAAGCCGTATTGCGCGGCAATCAATTCCAGCGCGCGGGAATGGGAAATGGCTTCGCCATCGGCGGCAAAACGCGCACGCAGACGTTTCGCCTGATCTTTCAGGGCATCGAGGGATGGAAGGGGCGTCGATGTCGGACGCATGTCGGGACTCCAGTCGTTGCATGCGTCATTTCGGAGGGAGCCCGCATTGCCACCGGTTCGCATGCATGAAGCTGGAAGACCGATTGTCTGAAACGAGAGACTTCACCAAAGCTTGCGCTCGCGGACGGCGGGGGCTCTCACCCTGCCCCGCATATAGGCGCTCACGGCCCGTCCGTCAAATCCACCGCTTGCGCGATGCCCAAAAGCGTGGGAGCACTTCCACGGGAGGAACCATCATGACATCCGTTACCCTCATCGCCTTCGCCGCGGTCGCCTTCATCGGTATTGCCACCCCTGGCCCAACCGTGCTTCTTGCACTGACCAACGGCTCGCGCTACGGCATCCGCCGCGCGCTTCCCGGCATGGTCGGCGCCGTGCTGTCGGATTTCGTGCTGATCGGCGCGGTGGCGCTTGGCCTCGGCGCGCTGCTGGCGGCTTCGGAATTCTGGTTCTCCGTCGTCAAATGGCTGGGTGCGGCCTATCTCGCCTTTCTCGGTGTGCAGATGCTGCGCTCCAACGGCTCGCTCGGCAAGGCGCTCGACGCGTCAAGCCCGAGCATTGGCGCGCCGAAAGCCATCTTCGCAAAGAGCTTCCTCGTCGCCGTCACCAATCCGAAGGGTTACCTCTTCTTCTCGGCCTTCCTGCCGCAGTTCATCAACCCCGCCATGCCGCAGGCCGAGCAATATATGCTGCTCGCCCTCGTCTTCGCGGTGATCGATTTCACGGTCATGTTCGGTTATACAGCCCTCGGCTCGCAGGCCGTGCGGATGCTGGGGACATCGGGTGCCATCTGGCTCGACCGGGTCTGCGGCGGTGCGCTTCTGGCGCTGGCGGGCTCGCTCGCCTTCTATCGCCGCGCGGCAAGTTGAAGCCCGCTCCAATGGAGCGGGCTCCGCCGTCATTCTGAACAGCGACAACGTCTGGTATCAGGCAGCCTTGCGGACATCCGAGGCAAGACGCCGGCCGCTGGCGACCAGCATGCCGGCCGCACCCGAGAGCCAGCCGTCCTGCAGTTCCAGCGCCAGGAAGCGGCGGCGCTCGAACGGGCCGGGCATGACGAGGTGCTGCGCCTTGTCGGCGAAGAAGCCAAAGCGCTCGTAATATTCCGGGTCGCCGACCAGCAGCACGGCACCGTGATCACGATCGCGCGCCTCGATGATGGCTGCCCGCATCAGTGCACCGCCAATACCCTTGCCCTCATGCTGGCAATCGACGGCGAGCGGGCCGAGCAGCAGTGCGGAAACGGCATTGCCGTCGGAATCGACGCCGGCTTCGACATTCCACAGCCGCACCGTGCCGATGACATGGCCGTCCGGATCCCGCGCAACCAGCGCCAGGCCTTCGGCCGGCAGACGGCCGCGGCGGATCTTTTCCGACGACTTGCGGAAACGGGCCTCGCCCATCACGCGGTCGAGCAGGCGCTCGCGCGCGACGATATCGCCGGCGTTTTCCTGGTCGATGGTGAAGGCGGCATGCGCGAAGAACGCGCGGACAGAATCAAGAACAGTGGCCATCCATGGGCCTCCCGAACTCAAAACCGATTCAAACGGTGTCTGGCAGGAATTGTGAATTTGGCGCTCCCGCTCGAAACGGGAGCGCCTGTAGACTTAGATGACGTAGGCCTTGAGCGGCTCGAAGCCGTTGAAGGCGACGGCCGAATAGGTCGTCGTGTAAGCGCCGGTGCCTTCGATCAGAACCTCGTCGCCGATCGAAAGCGAGACCGGCAGCGGGTACATGTTCTTCTCGTACATCACGTCGGCCGAATCGCAGGTCGGGCCGGCGAGCACGCAGGGCTCCATCGCGTCGGCATCGCGCGCCGTGCGGATCGGGTAGCGGATCGCCTCGTCCATGGTTTCGGCGAGACCGCCGAACTTGCCGATGTCGAGGAAGACCCAGCGATGGTTGTCGTTGTCGGACTTCTTCGAGACGAGAACGACTTCCGCCTTGATGACACCCGCATTGCCGACCATGCCGCGGCCCGGCTCGATGATGGTTTCCGGGATCTGGTTGCCGAAGTGCTTCTTCAGCGCGCCGAAGATCGCCTTGCCATAGGCTTCCGCCGAGGGCACGTCGCGCAGGTACTTCGTCGGGAAGCCGCCGCCCATATTGACCATCTTGAGCTCGATGCCCTGCTTCTTCAGCTGCACGAAGACGCGCTTGGCATCGGCAAGCGCCGAATCCCAGGCGTCGACCTTCGTCATCTGCGAGCCGACATGGAACGACACGCCATAGGAGACGAGACCGTTCTGGTGGGCATAGACGAGTACGTCGACGGCCATCTGCGGCACGCAGCCGAACTTGCGCGACAGCGGCCATTCGGCCCCTTCGCCGTCCGTCAGGACGCGGCAGAACACGCGCGCACCGGGAGCGGCACGGCCGATCTTTTCGACTTCCTCATGGCTGTCGACGGCGAAGAGCGAGACGCCGAGCGCATGCGCCTTGGCAACGTCGCGTTCCTTCTTGATCGTGTTGCCGAAGGAAATGCGCGACGGGGTCGCGCCGGCATCGAGCGCCATTTCGATTTCTGCGACGGACGCGCAATCGAAGTTGGAACCCATGGAGGCGAGCAGGCGCAGCACTTCCGGGGCCGGATTGGCCTTGACGGCATAGTAGATCGAGCTGTCGGGCAGCGCGTGGCGGAATGCCTTGAAATTGTCGCGCACGACATCGAGATCGACCACGAGGCATGGGCCGTCGGGACGTCGGGTGTTCAGGAAGTCGATAATACGTGCAGAAGCCATCTCGGTATTCCCCATATCCAGATTGCTCCGGGAGCAATCCCAGAGGACAAAGGGCAGATGCGGGCATGCGATGGAACCAGCCGGTGGAGACCCCGGAACCAAGCATGCGCATCATGCGCGAACGATGAACCGAAGCCTGCCTAGGCTTCAATTCGCTTTGTCTGCCATTGATTGGTGGGAGAACCCGACCGCACGTCCGGCAATGAAGGTGTGCCTCTTCAGTAACCCCGGCTGTTGGAAAGCCGGCAGACACCAGAAAGGCCCGCACCGTCGTTGCTTCAAGATGTCCTCGCTCTTCCGGTTGGCCGGAGAAACGACTGGAGGGGTTAATTCCAGGTACCTTACCGAATTCCTCACCAAATCGAGGGTCGGCGGACACCCACAGGCACGTGCGACTTTGGGCAACGGTGAGATAAGAAGAATCGCTGTCGTAATCAAGAGGTTTTTTGCGGCCTCCTATTGAAAATATTCTCCAAGCTACGACATTCGCGGAACTGGTTTTCGTTGCATTTCTTTATGCGCCCGGCCGTCAGGCCGCCGGGCATGCGCCGCACCCCCTGAAAACAGGCACGCGCGGCGCATCATTCAAGTGGGGACACATGGATACATTGACCCGAATCCGGGCCTTCATCGACGTCGTCGATGCCGAAGGCTTTTCCGCAGCATCGCGCAAGACCGGGCGATCGAAGGCGCTTCTGTCCAAATATGTGCGCGAACTCGAAGACGAACTTGGCGCGCTGTTGCTCAACCGCACCACCCGCCAGTTCTCGATGACCGAACCCGGCCACACCTATTACCGCACCGCCTCCGACATCCTGAAGGAAATCGACAACCTCGCCGATCTCGTGCGCGAGAAGAACACCGACCTGCGCGGCAAGCTGAAGGTCTCTGCCCCGCGCACCTTCGTCGATGCCGATATCGGGCAATCGCTCATCGATTTCGGCAAGGAGCATCCGGAACTCTCGCTGGAAATCGTCTCCGACGACCGCTTCGTCGATCTCGTCGAGGAAGGCTTCGACGTCGCCGTGCGCATCACGCGGCTTGAGGATTCGGCGCTGATCGCCCGCAAGATCGGCGATTTTTACCTGAAGATGTGCGTCAGCCAGGAGTTTCTCGACCGGGTCGGCCCGATCAACCACCCGAGCGATCTCGCCCGCCTGCCGTGCATCATCGACACCAACGGCAAGTCGCACAGCAACTGGCGCTTCATCGACGAGAAGGGCGCCGGCTTTTCCGTTCCCGTCAGCGGCCATATCGAGGTGAACAGCCCGACGGCGGCCGTGCGCGCGGCGGCAAGCGGCCTCGGCGTCGCTTCGGTCCCGGCCTTCATCGCCCGTTCCTGCCTCGATTCCGGCCGCATCGTCTCGATTCTCGAGGATTATCTACCGACCGACCGCGGCATCTACGCGATCTATCCGCACCGCCGCTACCTTCCGGCAAAGGTGCGCACCTTCGTCGATTTCCTGCATGCCTGGTTCCGCCGCAATCCGGGTATCGAAGCCTGACAATCGCGGAGAGCGGTTGCGTTTGGAATTGTCTTCAAAAGTCCCAATTCCGACCCATTTTGGCTCCATTCAGACGATCGATTCCGACGCCCGCTTCCGCGCTGCAAGAGGCTTGAAACTGATGCGATTCCTTCCTCTTCTCGCCGCGGGCACTGCCCTTCTCACCCCGGCGGCGGCACTCGCCCATCCGCATATCTTCGCGGAGGCGCGGCTGGAAGTGGTGGCCGGCGATGACGGCATGATCAGCGAATTGCGCAATGTCTGGCGCTTCGACGAAATGTTTTCCGCAAGCGTCGTGATGGACTTCGACAAGAACAGCAATTCTCAGCTCGATCCGGATGAACTCGCCGAAGTCGGCAAGACGGTGCTCGAGTCGCTGGAGGAGTTCAGCTACTACACGACGATCACCGAGGACGGCCGGACCATCAAGGTCGCCAAGCCCGACGTGATCAATGTCGATTACAAGGACGGTCAGCTCCTGATGTTCTTCACCGTTAAACCCGGTGAGGCCATGCCGCTCAAGGGCAAGCTGACCTTCGGCGTCTATGATCCGACCATGTATGCCTCGATGGATTTTTCGTCAGATGACGACCTCGTCGCGGTGGGTGACAAGTTCGCCGCCTGCAAACACGCTGTCGTGCGGCCCGACGCCGACGAGGTGCTGGCGCAGAACCAGGACAAGCTGACCGACGCCTTCTTCAACGATCCGACCGGCACCGACATGACCAAACTCTTCGCCACCCGCCTGGAAGTCACATGCTGAGCCGCGGCCGCACCCTCACCCTCCTCACGCTGACCGTCGCCGTCATCGCGACCGCCGGTCTCGCGCATGCCGCCTCCCCACTCGGCATCGGCTCGGCGGAACCCGGTTTCAACACGACCGGCACCTTCGGCAGCCTGTTCAGCTGGATCAACGCTCAGCAGCAGGGCTTTTACCGCCTGATGACGGGTGCGCTGAAAGACATGCGGGAAAACCCGTGGGCCGCCTCGACGCTGGTCGGCCTCTCCTTCGCCTATGGCGTCTTCCACGCCGCCGGCCCCGGCCACGGCAAGGCTGTCATCTCCTCCTACATGCTGGCAAACGAGGTGGAGCTGAAGCGCGGCGTGCTCCTGTCCTTCCTGTCTTCCATCCTGCAGGGCGTTGTCGCCATCCTGCTGGTCGGCGCCGCCTATCTCTTCCTGCGCGGCACCACGGTCTCGATGACGGATGCCACCCGCGCGCTCGAAACCGGCAGCTATGCTCTCATCGCGCTCTTCGGCGCCTGGCTTCTGTTCAAGAAGCTGCGGCCAGCTGAACGCCGTGTCTCGGCCCTTGGCGCGCAGGCCGTCGAGGTGCACAGCGCGCACGACCACCATCGCCACCACGACCATGGCCACCATCACCATCTTCATCACGCGGGGGAGATCTGCTCGACCTGCGGCCACGCGCATGCACCGGACCCGTCTCTGCTGAAGGGCGAGCGCTTTGCGCTGCGCGAGGCCTGGTCTGCCATCGTCGCCGTCGGGCTTCGCCCCTGCTCCGGCGCGCTGATCGTGCTGAGCTTCGCGCTGCTCAACGGCCTCTACTTCGGTGGTGTGCTGTCGGTACTCGCCATGTCGATCGGGACGGCGATCACCGTCTCGACGCTCGCCACGCTGGCCGTTACCGCCAAGGGCGCGGCGTTGCGCTTCGCTGGCAACGGGTCGGCCGCCGCGCGCATCGGCACCGCCATCGAGATCGGCGGCGCACTCATGGTGATGATCCTGGGACTATTGCTGCTCGGCGCGTCCTTGCAGGCTTAATTCCCGCGATTGCGCTGATAGCGGGCACGCAGCCAGAAGAGCAGGAAGAAGCCGAGCACCAGCAGAGCGCCGAAGGCGCCGGCAAGCCATGGCGAAAAGCCGCCGATGGCGATCATTACCCGCGGCAAGAAATAGAACACCACGCCCGTGCCGATGAGGATGACGAGCGCTGCAAGCGCGGCGGATTTCCCCTTGCCGTCCTCGCTCATGCCGCATCCGCCTTGGCGATCTCAGCGCGGATGTCTTCCAGCCTGCGCTTCTGCTGACCGTCCGCGTCGAAATTATCCGGCGACAGCCAGGCATCGAAAGCCTTCGCGATGACCGGCCATTCGCCGTCTATGATCGAGAACCAGGCCGTATCGCGGTTCTCACCTTTCGACAGCATGTGCTGACGGAAGACGCCTTCGAAGCTGAAGCCGAGGCGGGTAGCGGTGCGCTTGCTCGCCGCGTTGTCGTTGTTGCACTTCCACTCGTAGCGGCGATAGCCGAGGTCCTCGAACATGTGCTTGGCGAGCAGATATTGCGCCTCGGTGGACAACGGCGAGCGCGACATGCCGCCGCCATGAGCGATGCCGCCGATCTCGACGACGCCGTTTGCCGGGTCCGGCCGCATGTAATGCGCCATGCCGACAGGCTTGCCGCTCGCCTTGTCGACGATCACTTCCCGCACCCAGCCGGATTTGATGACCGATCCCGACCAGGCATCGAAATCCTCGATGCCGGTGAAATCGGGCTGGGCGAAATAGCGCAGCAGCGGATTGATCTGCATACCGCCGAAGGCATCCCAAAGGGCCTGAAGGTGCTTTTCGCGGTCATAGGGCTCGATGCGCACATAATTGCCCTCGAGCGTCACGGGCGCCGGCGGCGGGCAACCCTTCCAATCCTTGAGATTGCGCATGAAAATCCTCCTTCGGTCTTGCCGAAGGGATAGAACAGCGGGCGGCGCGAAGCAATGTGGAAAGCAGGGAGCGGCGTTCGGCCGCTCCCGAAACGTCGCGTCAGGCGGCGACGGTCGCGGCCGATACAGTCGCCTCGATATGATCGACCAGCGCATCGGCAAGGCCGAGGCGGCCGGCGAGCAGGTCGAGATAGCCGCGCTCGGCGCGGGTCTTCGGCTCGATTGCAAGACGCGAGGCGGTATAGAGTTCGACGCGCTGCTCCTCGGTCGTAGCGGCCGCGACGATGGCGTCGAGGTCGATCGGGTGGGCCAGCTCGTCCTCGAGGAATTTCGCGGCATCCTCCCCCAGACCCGAGACCTTGAGCTTGTCCATGATACGGGTCCGCTCGGCATCGTCGATGTGACCATCGGCGCGCGAGGCAGCGATCATGGCGCGCACGAGGATGAGCGCGAAGTCGGTGCTGACGGCCTCGGGATGAAAGCCGGAATCGGTCGGCGGCGGCAGAAGCTCGGGCGTGCCGGCCTGCGCGGTCTCGACCGGGTTCTGACCGGCCTTGTAGTTCTTGTAGGCCTGATAACCCAAGCCGGCGATGGCGGCGAGGCTGCCGAGCTTCAGCGCCGAGCCCGCGACCTTGCGGCCGCTGTCCGTGCCCAGCAGCACGCCGGCAATGGCGATGGAAGCGAGCGGATTGTCCTTGGCGAGCTGGGTGACCTGCCCGGCGCGGTCGCGCACGGTTCCTCCGGCGCCGGGCACCTGCGAACCGAGGAACTGGTCAAGCAACTTCTTGGCGTCAAACATGGGGAGCGTCTCCGTTTCTCTCGTCACGTCGTAGGGCCGACTGCAAGGGCAAGATAGGAAGGCGCGCGCCCGATTACAAACGCATAACGGGCGACCGGTGGCCGCCCGCTAGCAAATCCATTGGACCTTGTTCAGCCCTTGAGTGCGGCGGCTTCGGCGGCAAGCTTCTCGATGCCCGCCCAGTCGCCCTTGGCGACGAGGTCCTTCGGCGCGACCCAGGAACCGCCGACGCAGACGACGTTCGGCAGCGAGAGGTAATCGCGGGCATTCGACAGCGAGATGCCGCCTGTCGGGCAGAACAGCGTGCCGGCGAGCGGCGAAGACAGCGACTTCAGATAGGCGGCGCCGCCAGCCTGTTCGGCCGGGAAGAACTTCAGCACCTGGTAACCCTCTTCGCGCAGGCCCATGACTTCGCTCGCGGTGGCCGCACCGGGCAGCAACGGGATTTCGCTGTCGGCGGCCGCGTCGATCAGTTCCTGCGTCGTGCCGGGACTGACGATAAACTGCGAACCGGCCTCGACGGCGGCTTCGAACTGCGCGGCATTGAGGATCGTGCCGGCACCGGCGACGGCGCCCTCGACCTCGTTGGCGACCGCGCGGATCGCTTCGAGAGCGGCCGGTGTGCGCAGCGTAATTTCGATCGCCTTGAGGCCGCCTGCGACGAGTGCGCGCGCCAGCGGCACGGCCGTCTTGAGGTCGTCGATGACCAGCACCGGCACCACCGGCTGCAACTTCAGGACGGAAAGGAGCTTGGTGTTCTTCTCGCTCATGGCGCGGCCCTTTAAAACGATTGAATTTTGCTCGACATAGCGCGTCTGCGACCTCGTGTCGAGCCTTAAGCCTGATTCATGGACTTGTCATGACACACGTATCGTGTAGTCTTCGCTCGCCCAAGCCCATCTCAGAGACAGCGAAAGCGTGCCTATGGCGAAAGAGATCGAGCGGAAGTTCCTGGTGTCGGGCCAAAGATGGCGCACCTTCGCAAACGAAGGCGTCGCCATAAGGCAAGCCTATATCGTGGCCCAGGACGACCGGTCGCTGCGCGTTCGCATCTATAGCGATGGGCGTGCCCGCCTCACCATCAAGGTCGGCCATACTGCCCTCGTCCGCGACGAATATGAAGTCGAGATCAGCCGCGGCGAGGCCGAAGACATGCTGCGTCATGCCGTCGGCACCATCATCGAAAAGGTGCGCTACAAGGTGCCGCATGATGGCTATGTGTGGGAAGTCGATGTCTACAGCGGCGCCCATCGCGGCCTTGTCATCGCCGAGGTGGAACTCTCCTCCATCCACGACGACCCGCAGCTGCCGAACTGGGTCGGCCGTGAAGTGACGGGGGAAAGCCAGTATTCCAACCAGTCCATGGCGCTTGGCAACAGCGACGGCGCGCGGCTCCACCAGCTGGCGTAGAGACGAGCGTGCTTTTGCGCCGCATTGCCTGAAAAGCGCGAAAGCTGTATGTGGCGACCCCATGACAGACATCGCACATGAAATTCCTTCGCCGTCGGCGAATGACGGCTTTCTGGTTGCCGCGCTCTACCATTTCGTCTCGGTTCCGCGTTTTGCGGACCTGCGCGACCCCTTGCAGGCGCTCTGTGAGGAAAACGGCGTGCGCGGCACGCTGCTGCTTGCCCATGAAGGCATAAACGGCACGATCGCCGGCCCCGCCGCCGGCATCCATACCGTCTTGTCCTTCCTGCGCAGCCAGCCGGAATTCACCGGGCTGGAGCACAAGGAAAGCCATGCCAGCGCCATGCCCTTCCTGCGCATGAAGGTGCGTCTCAAGAAGGAGATCGTCACGATGGGCGTCGAGGATATCGACCCGACGCGCTCCGTCGGCACCTATGTCGACCCGCAGGACTGGAATGCACTGATCTCCGATCCCGACACCATCGTCATCGACACGCGCAACGACTACGAGACGGCGATCGGCATCTTCAAAGGCGCGGTCGATCCGAATACCAAGACATTCCGCGAGTTTCCGGACTGGGTGCGCAACAATACCGGCCTGCACAACAAGCCGAAGATCGCGATGTACTGCACCGGCGGCATTCGTTGCGAGAAGGCGACGGCCTTCATGAAGCAGGAAGGCTTCGAGGAAGTCTACCACCTCAAGGGCGGCATCCTGAAGTACCTCGAGGAGGTGCCGCCGGAAGAAAGCCTCTGGGAAGGCGCCTGCTTCGTCTTCGACGAACGCGTCTCCGTTCTGCATGGCCTGGAAGAAGGCGATCTCAAGCTCTGCCGCGCCTGCCGACACCCGCTGACGGCAGAAGAGATCGCGTCTCCGCTCTACGAGGCCGGCGTGTCCTGTGCGCATTGCCACGGCACGCGCAGCGAAGAAGACCGCATGCGCTTTCGCCAGCGGCAGAAGCAGATGGATCTAGCCAAACAACGCGGCGAACGCCATCTCGGCAAATGATCAGCCGGCAATGCTCTGGGAAGTGGCCGGCGGGGTTATGAGGTCGCAGATCGCCTTTTCGCTCATCGGCCGGCCGTAGAAATAGCCCTGCAGCTGGTCGCAGCCGCAGAGATGCAGGAAGGCCGCCTGCTCGGCCGTCTCCACGCCCTCGGCCGTGACCGGCATGTCGAAGGATGCGGCCAGCGCCACCGTCGCCTGCAGCATCGCGCCGCCCTTGATCGATTGCTGCCCGGCCATGGTGAGCGAGCGGTCGATCTTCATGCGGTCGAAACCGAAGCGGATGAGATAGCCGATTGACGAGAAGCCGGCGCCGAAATCGTCAAGCGCAATGCGCACGCCGCCCGCCTTCAGCCGATCCATGACAAGCTTCGCCCGGCCGGGATTCTGGATGAAATAGCCCTCGGTTATTTCAAGCGTGATGCGCGCCGGCTCGATGCCGGCTTGCGTAATGATCGCCAGCGCCTGATCCGGGAAAAAGGGATTGCGGAACTGCGCCGGCGAGACGTTGACCGAAACGCCGAGATCCGGCCATTGCCGCGCCGCCTCGCAGGCCCGTTTCAGAATTAGCGGCCCGAGCGCGTCGATGATGCCCGTCGCCTCGGCCAGCGGAATGAAGACATCCGGCGGCACGGGCTGTCCGTCCCGCTTCCAGCGGGCCAGCGCCTCGACGCCGCAGATGTCACGTCCGCGGGCGCGCACGATGGGCTGATAGACGACATCGATCTCGCCGCGCCCGACCGCCGCCCTGAGAGCCTCTTCCATTTCGCGCCGCATATCGCGGTCGTCGTCCATCAGCGTTTCATAATACATGGCACGGCCGCGGCCGGCATGCTTGGCGCGGTACATGGCGACATCAGCGCGCCGCAACAGCTCTTCGCCAGCGACCACCCCCCGATGCGAAACCGCAATGCCGATGCTCGCCCCGACGATGGCGACGCGCTCGCCGATGGCGAAGGGTTCGGTGAAGAAATCGAGAAGTGCGCGGGTCAGCCGCTCCGTTTCCGCGCCGTCATCACCGGCAAGGAACACGATGGCGAATTCATCGCCGCCGATGCGGGCGAGCATGGCGTCTTCAGGCACGAGGCGGGTCAGGCCGGCGGAAACGCCACGAATGAGCCGGTCGCCGACCGCATGGCCATAGAAATCATTGACGTCCTTGAAACCGTCGAGGTCGAGATAGAGCATCAGCACATCGCGCGCTTCCGCAACGGCCCGCGCGTTCAACTCGTCGAGGCCGAGATAAAGGCCGGTGCGGTTGCGAAGCCCACTCAGCCGGTCGGTCAGCGCCTGCATACGCGCGCTGTTCTCATCCGCCTTGAGCCGGACGGCGAAGATAGCCCCCGTCAGCACGAGAAGAGCAAAAAAAACGACAACGCCGGCCAGCGCCAAAAGCACGAGCGGACGCACCTGATCATAGCTCTTGTCGCCCGGCGCTTCCGGTGTCCAGGAGAGATATCCGAGCGGCTTGCCATCGAGGCCGTTGAGCGCGACGGCATCGCCGGTTGCAGGCACGCTGTCCGTCAGGAGAAGACCGGACACGAGGAAATTGTCGGATATCTTCGAGATGCGGGCGGGCGTCAGGTGTCGAAGGATGAAAAGGATGCGCAGGCCGGCTTCCGGTGCCTTGACCGCATCGGAGGCGGGCCGGATGGCGGAAACGGCGGCGACAGCCGGGCCTTTCGATGTGCGCAGGAAGGCGCCGAGTTCCTTGCCCGGCATGAGCCCCGCTTCAACCACCTCCCGGCGCATCGTTTCGAAAGCCGTGCCGCCGAATGTCCTGGCATCCATCTCGAAGGGAGCGCCATTGCGATAGGCGAGCATCGTGCCGCCCTTCTCGTCGACGAGGAAGACGGTATCGAACAGCGGCCCGCCTTCGGTTGCGAGACCGAAATTGGTAACGAGCCACGGCATATCGGGCGTGCCGTAAACATTCTCGGCCGCATCGTCCCAGACCGAGTAGTCGCGCACCGTGGTGACGATGGAGCTGCGCATGGAGGAGAGTGCGCCGAACACGGTCTGGCGCGTGCGCTCCTCATCAAGCTCGTTTGCCCTGTTGGCGAGGAAACCAAGCGCCATCATGACAAGTACGGTTGCAAGGCTGACGACGATCGCGAACGAGCCAAGCACCCCGAGAACGACCGTAAGCCGCCGGGTCCCTAGCAATCCGGAAAGGTGGTGCGCAAGCCGCCGCATCAGGGTCTCCAACCGGGAGAGATGATGCGGAAGAAGCGTTATGAATCCTTTACGTTCACAACATCAATATCAGTAATTTCTGATATCACGATCAGGCAGCCGGCTTGTGGTTGCCCTTCGGGAAATGACCGGCAAGCGCGCCGTACCATTGCCCGCTCTTCTTCACCGTGCGCACCTGTGTGTCGTAATCGACATGCACGATACCGAAGCGCATCCGGTAGCCTTCAGCCCATTCGAAATTGTCCATCAGGCTCCATGCGAAGTAACCGCGCATCGGATACCCCTCGCCGATCAAGTCCGCGGTAATGCCGAGGTGGTCGGCGATATAGTCGAGGCGCGGCTGGTCGTCGACCATGCCATTCTCCACGTCCATATTGTAGCAGGCGCCGTTTTCCGTGATGTAGCAATCGGGCAACGTGTAATCCGCGTTGAGCTTGCGGATGAGATCGCCGAGCGCCGGCGCAAAAACCTCCCAGCCGATATCGGTCTTGATCTCGGACACCGGCGGGGCCGGCACGGTGGCGGGAAACTCCGCGCCTTCGGCGGGATCGTCTGCAACGCGCATCGGCGTGTAGTAATTGAGGCCCCACCAGTCGAGCGGCTGAGCAATGGTCTCCATATCGCCCGGCTCGATTTCCGGCATGCGATGGCCGAGCGCCGAGAGGAAGCGTTCCGGATATTCGCCCTTGAAGACAGGGCCGAAGAAGACGCCGTTGTGGAAATCATGGGCGCGCGCCGCGGCATCCCGGTCGGGCAGGCTGTCGCTGCCGGCGTAGACGGAGTGGGCGTTCAGCACGAGGCCGACGGGAAGCTTCGGCTGTTCGGCACGGATCGCCGAGACACCGAGACCATGCGCCAGATTGGTGAAATGCAGCGCATGAAGGGCTGCATCCATATTGCACTCACCCGGCGCATGAATGCCGTAGAGGTGGCTCAGCCAGACGGAGCACCATGGCTCGTTGAAGGTCGCCACCGCATCCAGCCTGTCGCCGATGCGGGCGATGACCGTCTTCGCGTAACGCTGGAAGGCATAGGCCGTCTGCCGCGCCGTCCAGCCGCCGTCGCCGGCCAGCATCAGTGGGAGGTCCCAATGGTAAAGCGTCGCAAACGCCTTGATGCCGCGGGCCTTCAGGCCATCCACCAGCCGGTCGTAGAAATCGAGACCCTTCTCGTTCACCGCGCCCGTGCCCTCGGGAATGATGCGCGGCCAGGCGATGGAAAACCGATAGGCTTCCACGCCGAGCGACTGGATCAGATCGAGATCCTGCTCCAGCCGGTTGTAGTGATCGCAGGCGACATCGCCGTTGTGGCGGCCGTAGACCCGGCCCGGCATGTTGGAGAAAGCATCCCATATCGAGGCTTTGCGGCCATCCAGCTTCGATGCCCCTTCGATCTGGAAAGCGGCGGTTGCCACGCCGAACACGAAATCGCCGGGAAAACGGTCGGCAAGAGCCTTGGGGTCGATCATGGTATCTCTCGGAGTCTTGAAATCTGCAACGTTGCAGTAACGCTGTTTTGCTGAAAGTCAATGCGTCCGTGGCGCGCGGCGACGCCCACGCGGCGGTTTTTTCCCGCCACTCCGGTCTCTCTGCGATGGTGGGGTTGGCGGATCCGCGCGGAGGGTAAAATACGGCGCGGTTTCTAGGGTAACAAGGGGTGCGGCGCGGTCCCCACCTTGGTGAGTAGGCTGTAGAACGCAGGGCCATCAACCTGTCGTAGAATGAGAGGCATTGCCGTGCCCCCGGATGCGGCGGCAGACCGCCGCACCGCGAGGGTGGATGGCCTATACCTTGACCCAGGCCCCATTCTTCTTTGAAGACTGCACGCAGGCATCGACGAAGAGCATGCCTTTGAGCCCGTCATCCACTGTCGGATAGGTGACGGCGGGATCGACTTTCGCGCCGTTGCGCTTGGCATAGATCGCGCGGGCGGCTTCCGAATAGATATTGGCGAAGCCTTCGAGATAGCCTTCCGGATGGCCCGAGGGCACGCGGCTCATACGGGCGGCAGCGGCACCGGAGCCGGCACCGTTGCGAGTGATCAGGCGCTTCGGCTCGCCAAAGGGCGTGTACCAGAGATAGTTCGGATCGGCCTGCACCCATTCGAGACCGCCTTTGGTGCCATAGACGCGCACCTTGAGACCATTTTCATGGCCGGGCGCGACCTGGCTGCACCAGAGCATGCCTTTGGCGCGCGCGCCGTCCTTCTCCTTGAAACGCATCATGACATGGGCGTTGTCATCAAGCTTGCGACCCGGCACAAAGCTGTCGAGATCGGCGGACAGCTCTTCCAGCTCCAGGCCGGAGACGAAGCAGCCGAGATTATAGGCATGGGTGCCGATATCGCCGGTGGAGCCGCCGGCACCGGACTTGGTGGGGTCGGTGCGCCAGGCGGCCTGCTTCTGGCCGCTGCTCTCGATGTCCTCGGTCAGCCAATCCTGCGGATATTCCATCTGCACCAGCCGGATCGAGCCGAGTTCCCCATTGGCCACCATCTCGCGCGCCTGCCGAACCATTGGATAGCCGGTGTAATTGTGCGTGAGAACGAAGAGCGCATCGCTTTCCTCGGCGAGCTTCTTCAGCTTGCGCGCATCCGGCAAAGTCGAGGTCAGCGGCTTGTCGCAGATGACATGGATGCCGCGCTTCAGGAATTCCTTCGCGGCCTCGTAATGCACGTGGTTCGGCGTGACGATCGCCACGGCCTCGATGCCATTCTTCAGCTTGGCCTCGCGGATCGCCATTTCCTTGAAGCTGCCGTAGCTGCGCGACGGGTCGAGCCCCAGTTCGCGCGCCGACTGCTCGGCCTTTTCCGGTGAGGACGACAGCGCGCCGGCGACCAGCTCATAGTGGTCGTCGAGCCGGGCCGCGATGCGGTGCACCGCGCCGATAAAGGCGCCCGAGCCGCCGCCGACCATGCCGAGCCGGATGCGGGGCTGCCGCGTTTCGCTTGCGCTTCCTTCGATTGCCATGCGGTGTTCCTCCTTAAAGTCCGAGCATGCGCCGGTTCGCGGCCTGATCGGTGCCGCCGTCTGCGAAATCGTCGAATGCCTTTTCGGTCACGCGGATGATGTGGGCCTTCACGAATTCCGCCCCTTCACGCGCACCGTCCTCCGGATGCTTCAGCGCGCATTCCCATTCGACCACGGCCCAGCCGGCAAAATCGTTCGCGGCCATCTTGGAGAAGACGGCGCCGAAATCGACTTGGCCATCGCCGAGCGAGCGGAAGCGGCCGGCCCGGTTCACCCAGCCCTGATAGCCGCCATAGACGCCCTGCCGGCCCGTCGGATTGAACTCGGCATCCTTCACATGGAACATGCGGATGCGGTCCTTGTAGATGTCGATATTGTCGAGATAGTCGAGGCACTGCAGGATGTAGTGCGAGGGATCGTAGAGCATGCAGGCGCGGGCGTGGTTGCCGGTGCGCTCCAGGAACATCTCGTAGGTGATACCGTCGTGCAGGTCTTCGCCCGGATGGATCTCGTAGCAGACATCGACGCCGCAATCCTCCGCGTGGTCGAGGATCGGCTTCCAGCGTTTCGCCAGTTCGTCGAAGGCGGTCTCGACCAGGCCGGCAGGGCGCTGCGGCCAGGGATAGACGAAGGGCCAGGCGAGCGCGCCGGAGAAGCTGGCCATGGCGTCGAGGCCCAGATGCTTCGAGGCGGTCAGCGCGAGCTTCACCTGCTCGACCGCCCATTCCTGCCGTGCCTTGGGATTGCCACGCACTTCCGGCGCCGCAAAGCCGTCGAAGGCTTCGTCATAGGCGGGAGGCACGGCAACGAGCTGGCCCTGAAGATGGGTCGAAAGTTCCGTGACCTCGACGCCGTTCTCGCGCGCCTTGCCGGCAAATTCATCGCAATAGTCCTTGGACGACGCTGCCTTCTTCAGGTCGATGAAGCGGCCGTCCCAGCTTGGAACCTGTACGCCCTTATAGCCGATATCGGCGGCCCATTTGGTAATCGAATCCCAGGAGTTGAACGGCGCGGCATCGCCCGCGAACTGCGCAAGAAACAGGGCCGGGCCCTTGATCGTCTTCATATCTGCGTCCTCCCAGGAACTCGGCCGATCCTCGCGGCCTGTCTCAGAAATTTTTGCGGTACGTACCACAGCGCGTGGAAAGCTATCGGCCTTTGGCGGATCGGGCAATGTGAAAGTGCGGATGAGACCCACGAAAAGGCGAAAGAAAAGCCGCCCGGATCATCATGTCCCGGGCGGCCTTCATGTCGTCAGATCAGAACGGGGAGTCCGGGAAGTAGAAGTCCTTCGCGTTGTCCTTCGTGACGAGCGTCGCGTCGATCGTGTAGACGCCGCGAACCGGGACCTGGCCGTAGAAATTGGCGGCGGTCATTTCGAGCGCGGTGCCAACCATTGCCGGCGGATAGAGCACGTCGACCGGGATCATCTTGTCGCCGTCCATGACCTTCTTGATCATGTCCTTCGAACCGGCACCGGCGATGACGTACTGGATGTCCTTGCGACCGGCCTGCTCGATGGCCTGAAGAACGCCGACAGCCATGTCGTCGTCCTGGCACCATACGACGTCGATCTTCTGGTACTTGGTCAGGTAGTCCTGCATGACCTTGAAGGCATCGTCGCGATTCCAGTTGCCGTACTGGCGATCGAGAACCTTGACGTTGGAGCCTTCGATGCCCTTGTCGAAACCATCCTGGCGCTGCTGGTCGATCGGGATCGCCATGCCTCTGATAACGACGACTTCGGCGTCCGGCGTCGTGGTCTTGATGTATTCGCCCGCCGTCTGGCCAAGCGCGAAGTTGTTGCCGGCGACATAGAGGTCACGCACGGAATTGTCGTTGGTGCTCGGCGCACGGTCGACGAGCGCGACGAAGGTGCCCTTGCCCTTGACTTCCTTGATGGCGTTGACCAGCGGATCCGGATCGGTCGGCAGGATGACGAGCGCGTCGATGCCCTGCGTTTCAAGGTCCTGGACGGCATTTGCCTGGCTTGCCGGATCCGGCGAGGTCTTCACGATGACGTTGAGGCCCGGATTGCGCTCCATGAGGAGCTTGGCGACACGCTCGGCGTGATAGACGACGCCGGAGGTCCAGCCATGGTCGGCGGCCGGAATGGAGACGCCGATCGTCACCTTCTTGTCTTCCGCATGAACGGCACCGGCGATCAGCGCCATCGCCGCAACGGTCAGGCCCAAAAGTTTCTTGCGCATGAGTTTCCTCCCAAAAGCAGGTCTTCGTTCTTCACCGGGGACCTGTGGACCCGGCTACCTCCCCGCAGGCCCGGCCGCTTTGCGCGTGCCGGCCCTGCCTGGTCTCACGACTTCCGTACCAGCGAGCGCTGGACGAGCATCGCAATGATGATGATCGCGCCCTGGATGGCCCCGATCAGATATTCACTGATGAAGTTGGAGAGCAGCATGATGTTGCCGACCAGTTCGAGAATGAAGGCGCCGCAGATCGTGCCCCAGACGCGCCCTGCCCCGCCCTTCAGCGCCGTGCCGCCGACGACGACGGCCGTGATCGCCTGCAGCTCCCAAAGGATGCCCGTGGTGGCGGAGGTGGAGCCGAGACGCGGCACATAGAGCAGCACGGCAATCGCCACGCAGAGCCCCTGGATGACGAAGGCGATGGTGCGCACGCGGTTGACCGGGATGCCGGAATAGCGCGCGACATCCGCATTCGAGCCGACGGCGACGACATGGCGGCCATAGCGCGTGCGATAAAGGATGAAGGCGGCAATCGCGGTGACGACGAGGATGACGACGATCGGCACCGGCACGCCGAGGATGTAGCCGAAATAGGCCGGGCGATAGAGCGCCTGCAATTCCGGCTCGCGCAACGTGATCGCGCCGCCCTGCGACAGCCAAGTGGTGAGGCCGCGATAGATGCCCATCGTGCCGAGCGTGGCAATGAACGGCTCGATCCTCCCGACAGTGGTGATGAGGCCATTGGCGAGGCCACAGGCCGCGCCGATGACCATGGTCAGCACGACGGCGGCCGCCAGCATCAGGCCCGGATCGGCAATCGCGCCGGAATTCATGAAGATGATCATGATCGAGGCGACGAAGGCGACCATCGAGCCCACCGAGAGGTCGAGGTCGCCGGACGAGATGACGAAGGTGGCGCCGACGGCGATGATCGCGATAAAGGCGCTGCGGGTCGCGACGTTCGCCAGGTTGTTGAGGCCGATGAAATTCGGATTGACCAGCGCACCGACGATGAGCAGCAGCGCCAGCGCCGCAAAGGGCGCCACGGCTCTCAGATCAACATCCCGCCAGCTTCGGCTGCGCGCCTTTGTTTCAACCGTATCTTCGCCTGCGGTCATGTTCGTCCCCAACCCAAAATCGTTGTTGTTTCGCAGCCGGCTGACGCTCAGGCGGCGGTCTTCTTCTTCAACCCTGCCGAATAGCGCATGATCTCCTGCTCGGAGATTTCCTCGCCTTCGAGAATGCCGACGATCCGCCCCTCGCGCATGACGGCGACGCGGGTGCACAACCCGATGATCTCCGGCATCTCCGAGGAGACGACGATGATCGACTTGCCGTCGCGGGCGAGTGCGGAAATGAAATGGTAGATCTGCTGCTTGGTGCCGACATCGATGCCGCGTGTCGGCTCGTCGATGATGATGACGTCGGGCTCGGTCTCCATGACCTTGGCGAGCAGCAGTTTCTGCTGGTTGCCGCCCGACATGCGGCCGGCGACAACACGCCCGTCGCGCACGCGGATATCGAAGCGGCGGCGCGCGCGCTCCAGCGCCGCGGCCTCGCTCTTCGGGCTGAGATAACCAAATTTGCCATGCTGATCGAGCGATTGCAGCGTCAGGTTCGCCGTCATGCGCGAGTTGAGCAGCAGGCCCTTATGTTTGCGGTCCTTGGTCATATAGGCGATGCCGACGCGGTTGGCGGCATGCACATCGCCGGCCGGCACCCTTTCACCACGCACCGTGACCTCGCCTGAAACCCGCGACCGCAGGCCCGCGACCGCCTCCATCAGCTCCGTGCGGCCGGAGCCGATCAGCCCGGAAAAGCCAAGAATCTCGCCCTTGCGCACCTCGAAGCTCGCATCCTGTACATAATGCGTCGTCAGCCCGGAGACGGCGAGCGTCACTTCCTCGTCGACGCTCGGCTCCTGCTTGCCGGGATAGAGGCTGGAGAGCTCGCGACCGACCATCAGCTGCGCGATGGACTCGCCATCGAGAATGCTGGTCGGTGCCGTCTTAATCCATTGCCCGTCACGCAACACGGTGACGCGGTCGGTCAGCTCCATGACCTCGTCCAGCTTATGCGAGACGAAGACGAAGGAGGTGCCCTTTTCGCGCAGCTTGCGAACCTGCCGGAAGAGGTAGTTGGTCTCTTCACGGGAGAGCACGGCGGTCGGCTCGTCCATGAAGATGATGCGCGCATCGCGGCTGATGGCTTTCGCGATCTCCACCATCTGCTTGTCGGCGATGGAGAGCGAACTGATCATCGCATTTTCGTCAACATGCGAGCCGAGCTGGTCGAGCACGCGGCGCGTTTCAGCGCGCATGAACTTGCGGTCGAGCACGCCGAAACGCGTGACCTCGCGTCCGAGGAACAGGCTCTCGGTGACTGTCAGGTGTTCGGCGAGGTTGAATTCCTGGTGGATGATGACAATGCCGAGATGCTCGGCCTGGCCGTTCGGTGGCAGCTTAACGGACTGGCCGTCCAGCAGGATCTCGCCCGAGGTCGGTTGCTCGAAACCCGAGAGGATTTTTACCAGCGTCGACTTGCCCGCGCCATTCTCACCCATCAGCGCATGGACCTCACCGGCGCGAAGCTCGAAATTCACGCTGAACAGGACCTGCACGCCGTTGAACGACTTGCTGATACGGCGCGCAGAAAGAACGACGGGAGCCCCGTCGACAGCGTCCGGATTCATCGATTTCCTCCCTGCGGCTCCTCGACCACGTGAGCATGATGTAAACCTTTACACGATCTATGTAAAGGTTTACATCATGGGATATCAGGAATTTTCAGCAAGCGCCGTTTGACCACCGGTCCAGTCTGTGTAGTGTCCCCGCACTTCGTTTGATTTCAGCAATTCCAGATCGCCAGACTGGCATTGCCACCGCCCAGTGAGAGCCAGTTTGTCGTCATCCAGCCCCGCCACGATCGAGGACGTCGCGCGCATCGCGCAGGTCTCGATTGCGACCGTATCGCGGGCCATCCACACACCCGAAAAAGTGGCGAATTCGACGAGGCTGAAGGTCAACCAGGCGATTGCCATTACCGGCTATACGACCAATGCCATGGCGCGCAGCCTGAGGCTTGGCCGGTCGAACATGATCCTTGTCGTCGCGCCTGACATTGGTGACCCGAACTTCTCCAACATTCTCGTCGGCCTGGAAAACGAGGCGCGCGCGCATGGCTACGGCATCCTGATCGGCCATACGCAGAACGATCCGCAGCGCGGGCTGGAATATCTGAAATTCCTGAATTCCAATCAGGCCGCCGGGCTCATCCTGTTCACCGGCATCCTGCCCTTTGGCCACCAGAGCATGACTGCACGCCTGCCGCCCAGCGTCGGCGTCTTCGAGCCGGTCTATAACGGCGGCATTCCCTATGTCGGGGTCGACGATATCGAGGGCGCGCGCAAGGCCGTCGACCTGTTGATCGCCGAGGGCCACCGCAAGATCGCCTTCATCGGCGATTCGCGCACACGCCTCGCCTATAGCCGCCGCCGGCAGGGGTACGACGCCGGACTGGATGCCGCTGGTGTTCCGGTCAACGAGCGGACCATCCTGGAAGGTGACGGCACGATCGAGAGCGGACGCCTTGCGCTTGAACAGCTCTTCATGCGCGACACGCTGCCGAGCGCCTTCATGTGCGTCAACGACCAGACCGCCATCGGCGTGATGATAGGGCTTAGCGCGCGCGGCTATAACATTCCGACCGATTTTTCCGTGACCGGTTTCGACGACGTGCCGCAGGCGAGTTTCATGACACCGTCGCTGACGACGATCCGCCAGCCGCGCACTGCCATTGGCAAGAGCGCCATGGCGCTGCTCTTCGAACTGCTATCCGACAACGAGCCGGCCGAAACGGAAATCCTGCTTCGGCCGGACCTGATCGTGCGCAATTCGGTTTCTACGCCCGCGCGGCGCTTCGTGCGCCGCTAGAGCGCATTTCTAGCCGTAGCGGCGATGCGCCGGCTTCGCCGTGCGCTGCACGCGGGCCGCCGAGACGGTGAACCGGTCGACCAGCCCCTTCAGCGTCGTGCTGATCTGCATCAGATTGTGTGTGGCCGCATTGGTTTCCTCGACCATCGCGGCATTCTGCTGGGTCATCTGGTCCATGCTGCCGACCGCCGTGTTGATTTCGGAGATGCCGGCCGACTGCTCGCGGGCGGAATTGCTCATGGCGTCGATATGCGCATTGATATGCACCACCTGCTCGCCGATGTGATGCAACGCCTCGCCGGTCTTGTGGACCAGGGACACACCGAGCTGCACATCCTCGAAGGACTTGTCGATCAGCGCCTTGATTTCCTTGGCCGCTTCCGCGGATTTCTGAGCGAGTTCCCGAACCTCCTGCGCCACGACGGCGAAACCCTTCCCGGCCTCGCCCGCCCGCGCCGCCTCGACGCCGGCATTGAGCGCCAGAAGGTTGGTCTGGAAGGAAATCTGGTCGATCACGCTAATGATCTGGGTGATCTTGCCCGAGGATTCCTGGATCGCCCCCATGGCGGTCACGGCCTGCTCAACGATCTGCCCGGAGCGCTTTGCCTCTTCCGTCGCGCTGCCGACGACACGGCGGGCTTCCTCGGCGCGGATCGCAGCCTCGCGGGAAATGGTGGTGATCTCCTCGACGGCCGCCGCGGTCTCTTCCAGCGAAGCCGCCTGCTGTTCGGTGCGCTTGGCCATGTCGTCCGTGGCATTGACCAGTTCGCCGGAATTGCCGGCCGCGTCCTCGGCCGCCGTCACGATAGCTCCGAGCGTATCATCCAGCTTCTCGATGGCGGCATTGAAATTGGAGCGCAGGCGCTCAAATTGCGGGGCAAGCGGCTTGGTGATGGAGGCCGTGAGATCACCGCCGGCAAGCCGGTTGAGCGAGGTGTCGAGCGCGCTCAGCGCCTCCTCCTGCTCGGCGTTGCGAACCTGCCGCTCGGCTTCCGATTTCTCGCGCTCCTCCTGCAGGGCCTCCAAATAGACGGAGATCGCATAGTCCATATCGACAAGCGCCGCTTTCACGATTGCGTTGATCTCACCGCTGATCGCCGCCGCCTTCTTGCGGTAGAGAAAACCCTCGAGATGCTTGGCAATGACGCCCTCGACGATTGCCTCCAGGATCAGCGCATAGCCGCCGATATACCAGCGCGGCTCGAGGCCGAGACGGGCATGGGTCTTACCGATCGTGGTGACGGCATCGACATACTGCGTGTCGAATTTCGCCGAGCCGATCACTTCCCAATGCTTGACCTGGCGCCCCTTGGCGCTCTGGATGTGGGCCTCGTTGGCAAAGAACCGGGCCGTTTCGGGTGTCGCGCGGGCCTTGGCGTAAAAGATATCGAGGGCACCATCGAGTGATGCCGAGATCGTCGGCAAGGCGCTCTTCAGCGCATCGCGCTGTGACGCATCGAAATTGACGAACTGGAGACGTTCGTTGAGCTGCTGGGTTTTGCTATCGTGCGCCGACATCCAAAAAATCCTTTGCTGCGGAGGACAACTGTTCCAAGTCCCGAATCAGGAGACCGGCTTTCCGTGTGTCGTGATTTTTTGCAGTCGATAGTAAAAAAACAATATAAGAAAAGCAGTGATACTTTCCATGAAATTGATGAATGGCAAATTTTAGCCAAAAATATCTGATAAGTTCGAATTATTGTTATAAACAACACCGATAAAATCAATGGAAACTGATGTTTTTTAAATACAACAAGAGAATAAACCTCACCCTACGTGAGGGCGAAACGCTCTGCAGTGAAACAAAAAGGGCGCCACGAGGACGCCCTTCGAATTTCAGCTGATGTCGGCAGGGATCAAACGTAGCGGTTGACCACGTTTTCCAGAAGTTCCTGCTTGCCGGAACGCGGCTTCGGATTGACGCCGTGGTTCAGCACATAGGCCTCCAAAGCTTCCAGCGACGAGCCGCCCGAAAGAACCTTCTGCGCTTCCGCGGACTGCCAGCCGGCATACCGGTCGGCGAGCGGACCGGACAGCGCCTTGTCCTCGATCATCTTCGCCGCGGCCTTCAGGCCGCGCGCGCAGCAATCCATTCCGCCGATGTGGCCGATCAGCAGGTCTTCCGGATCGATCGACTGGCGGCGCAGCTTCGCGTCGAAATTCGTGCCGCCGGTGGTGAAGCCGCCGCCGGCGAGAACCTGATAGAAGGCGAGCGCCATTTCCGGCACGTTGTTGGGGAACTGGTCGGTATCCCAACCGGACTGGTAGTCGTTGCGGTTCATATCGATGGAGCCGAAGATGCCCAGGGCATTGGCCAGCGCCAGCTCGTGCTCGAAGGAATGGCCGGCCAGGATGGCGTGGCCCTGCTCGATATTGACCTTCACCTCGTTCTCAAGGCCGTATTTCTTGAGGAAACCGAAAACCGTCGCAACATCGTAGTCGTACTGGTGCTTGGTCGGCTCCTGCGGCTTGGGCTCGATCAGGATCGCGCCCTTGAAGCCGATCTTATGCTTGTATTCGACGACCATGTTGACGAAGCGGCCGAGCTGATCGAGCTCCTGGCCGAGATTGGTGTTGAGCAGCGTCTCATAACCTTCGCGGCCGCCCCACAGGACGTAGTTGTCACCGCCGAGACGGTGCGTGGCGTCCATGCAGGTCTTCACCGTCGCGGCGGCGAACGCGAAAACATCGGGATCCGGGTTCGTCGCCGCACCGCCCATGTAGCGGCGGTTGGAGAAGAGATTCGCCGTGCCCCAAAGAAGCTTGACGCCGGTCTCCGCCTGCTTCCTGGCGAAATAATCGACGATCTCGTTCAGGTTCTTCGTGTTCTCGACGAAGTCCTTGCCCTCGGGGCGCACATCCGCGTCGTGGAAGCAGTAGAAAGGAACGCCGAGCAGCTGGAAGAACTCGAAGGCGACATCGGCCTTCAGCTTGGCCGCCTGCATCGAGTCCTCGAACCACGGGCGCTCGAAGGTCTGGCCGCCAAAGGGGTCGCCGCCCGGCCAGACGAAGGTGTGCCAATAGGCGACGGCAAAGCGCAGATGGTCTTCCATGCGCTTGCCGGCGACGATCTCGTCGGGATTATAGTGGCGGAAGGCCAGCGGGTTGGTGCTGTCAGGACCTTCATATTTGATCTTGGCGATATCGCCGAAAAAGCCGGTAGCCATGGTGTCTCCTCTTGAAATGTTCTGGGGTCAGTAAGCGGCGCGGATGGCCGGATAGAGCCGGCGATAGCGCTGATAGGCATCCTCAAAGGCAGCGCCGAGCGCCGCCTCGGGTTCGATGGTCTCGGCCGTTTTAGGCGCCGTGCAGACGGCGACGGGGTCTGCGCCGGTCGCAGCGATTAGGCCGAGGCGGGCAGCACCGAAAGCAGCGCCGAAATCGCCGTCCGCCGGGAGATCGACGGGAAGGCCGAGCGTGGTCGCGATGGATTTCAGCCAGTAGCGCGAGCGTGAGCCGCCGCCGATGGCGGTGACGCGCGACAACTTAGTGCCGGCGGACTTCAGGGCTTCAAGGCTGTCGCGGATGGCGAAGGACACGCCTTCCAGCACCGCCTGGGTCAGCACGACGCGGCCGCTCTCATGACCAAGTCCTAGAAAGGCCCCGCGGATGGCGGCATCATTGTGCGGCGTGCGCTCGCCGGAGAGATAGGGCAGGAAGGTGACGCCGGACGGCGCCCGCAGCGTCTCGCCGAGTTCCTTCGTCAGGTCGGCGGCGGAGGCGCCGGTGACGCGCGAATGCCAGTTCAGGGCATCGGTCGCGGAGAGGATGACGCCCATCTGGTGCCAGGTGTCGGGCAGCGCATGGCAGAAGGCATGGACCGCGCTTTCCGGGTTCGGCAGATAACGGGCATTGGCGGCAAACAGCACGCCCGAGGTGCCAAGCGACACGAAAGCTGCACCCTCGCGCACCGTGCCCATGCCGCAGGCCGAGGCCGCATTGTCGCCCGCCCCGCCGGCCACGACGATACTTTCACCGAGGCCCCACCTGGCGGCAAGCTCCGGGCGAAGAGTGCCTGCCGCATCCGTGCCTTCAACCAACCCCGGCATCTGGCGCTCTTCAAGATCCGTCGCGGCGAGAAGCTCGCTGGACCATTTGCGGGCGCCGGTATCGAGCCAGGAGGTGCCGGCGGAATCCGACATTTCCGACAGATGCTCGCCGGTCAGCCAGACGCGCAAAAAGTCCTTCGGCAGCAGGACCCACCGGACTTTGGCAAAAATATCCGGCTCGTTGTTCTTCACCCAGGCGAGCTTCGGCGCGGTGAACCCGGGGAAGACGATGTTGCCGGTGATCTTGCGGAAGCGCGGATCGGCATCGAGACTTGCGGCTTCGCGATGGCTGCGCGTGTCGTTCCACATGATGCAGGGCCGCAGCACCTTGTCTTCGGCATCGAGCAGGGTCGCGCCGTGCATATGGCCGGACAGACCGATGCCGCGCACGGCCGAAAGCTCGGCTGGGTGAGCAGCGCGAAGTCCGGCAATCGCCTCTTCCGTCGCGCGAATCCAGTCGGCCGGGTCCTGCTCGGACCAGCCGGCATGCGGGCGCGCGGTGGCAACGTCCTTGCCGGTCGCCGAGCCAACGACGCGCTGGTCGCCATCGATGAGCATGGCCTTGACGCCCGACGTGCCCAAGTCGATCCCAAGATACATGTGGCTCTCCTATTCCTCGTCCGGACCGGCCGGCGGAAGGTTGTCCTTGATGAAAATGTCGAGGCGGATGCGCTCCTGCGCGGCATTGACCGACAGACCATCCGCCTTGGCGCGCAGCACGCGAATGGCGCTGCGCACCTCGTGGCCGGCATCCTGATTGAGCACAGCGTCGATGACCCCGCTTTCGAGCGCACCACGGGTCTCGCCGGTAAGTTCGTGTACGATCACGCACAGATCCGTGCCGTGTGCTGCCAACGCCTTCAACAGACCGCGGTTGCCGGCACCGAGATTGTAGATGCCGGCGAGATCGGGCACGGCCGCGAGGCAATTGGCGATCAGCTTGAAAGACAGGTCCGGATCGTCCTGGCCTTCCAGCACCGGCAGGATCGCGCGGGTGTTCGGCATGGCCGACATGGCGGCAAGAAACCCTTCGAGGCGCTCGCCATGGTCGCGCACCCGCATCGAGCCGGCGAGCACCGCCACGGGGCCTGGCCGGTTGCCGAGGAAACGGCCCATCAGGCTACCGGCAGTGCGGCCGGCGGCGATATTGTCGACGCCGATGAAATGATCGCGGCCCGAACCCGAGAGGTCCGAGACCAGGGTGACGACCGGAACGCCCGCCTCCCGCGCACGGTCGATCGCGGCAAAGACCTCGGGTGCATCGACGGCCACGGCCGCGATGCCAGAAACGCCCTCGGCGATGGCAGCGTCCATCGCTGCCGCCAGCGCTGCCGCATCGAAGGCTGGAACCGTCACGACGGACAGACGGGTACGCTCGATGGCGGAGTGGAGGCCGGTGCGTCGTACTTCCGCTTCCAGGCCACGCATGAAGGGATTGTCGCCCTCGGGCAGGATGAAGACGAGCGGATAGACGCGGCTCTTGGCGAGGTTGGCCGCTGCGACATCGCGCACATAACCGAGCGAAGCGATCGCCGCCTCGACCTTGGCTTTGGTGACGCCGCGCACACCCGGCCGATCGTTCAAAACACGATCGACGGTGGCGAGACTCACGCCCGCTTCCGCAGCAATGTCATGGACTGTGGGCCTCATCGCTCCTCCGTGCCGAGACCCTTAGAGGAATTTTTGATGTACGTAAATCAGAAATTTGCATACGCCGTTTCCAACATGGATTTTCTCAGCCGGAAAGGCGTTTGCTGAAGGCATTGGTAAAGGTGATTTCGCCCGAATTTTCATTGGCTTGTGCGAGCACGACATCCAGAAAGCCGTCCGTCACCCGCACCAGCGCGAAACCGCCGAGGAAGGCGGCGACGGGCTTGAAAATATCATGGCCTGCGCTGGTGTAGATCATCGGGGTCGGGTGCTCATGGCCGTGAAAGATAGCGACGACGTTGTAGCCCTGGAGTACATCGAGCAAGGCTGCGCGCTCCGCATCCGTCCACCAATGGGCAGGACCTGCCCCGTGCGGATCGAACGTCTTCGCCGCGGGATCCCAGTGCTCGGTGGAGAACTGGTCCCAGCCGTAGTGCTGGAACAGAATTACCGGGCGGCCATCAGCCGCGGCATCCGCAAGATCCTGCTTCAGCCAAGCAAGACCGCTGACGGCATCTTTTGTGTCGTCGCCGCCGAAGCGTTGGAGCTGCACGAGATGCAGGCCACCCCAGTCCCAGGAATAGTTGTCGGAATCGATGTCGTAATTCCCGGCCGGCACGGGCGCCTTGTAGAATACGGTGGAGCGGTGGTTCAACTCGACATAATCGCGCAACTCGCGCCGGTACCAGTCGATATGCGGCGCCACGCCGTCCTGGTCGAGATCGTGATTGCCGAGGCCGTTATAGACGGGATAGTGCACCCGGTCCGGCCCGGTGCCCTGCTGGTAACGGCTGGCGAACTGCTGCAGCTGGCGCCCCTCCCCCGGCACTTTCACCTGCCCGCCGCCGTCATCCGTCATGTCGCCGCCAAGCACCAGGCCGAGCGGTGTCGCGATCCGCATGCCGGCACTGGCGAGACCCGAGGGCTTGCCGCCGATCTCGGCGGGCCATGTGAGATCGCCGACCGAATTCAGCGCAGCGACATGGCGCAGCAGCGCCGCATCGGTCTTGCCCTCGGCCGCGCAGTTCGGGCTCAGGCTATCGGCCGAGACGAGACAGGCATGCACGTCGCAGGAAAACAGGAAGGTCGCATCCGTCGCGGGCCGCGCGCCTTGCGCCATCGCCGCAAGGCGCGGCAAAGCGAGCGACAGGCCGAGACCGCCTGCTCCGATAAGGAAATGGCGGCGCGTGAGATGGATGGGCATGCGGACGCTCCGATGAAAAGAACAGAGGACTGCATTCTGAATCAGGATGACGCCAAGGTACAGCGCCGCTTGAGGGGTGAGGACGGACTTGCTACCAAAACGGTGACGGAGGCCCCCGATGAAACTCACCTACCATACGCTTGACGTCTTCACCCGGACCCGTTTCGGCGGCAATCCGCTGGCCGTGGTACTCGATGCGGACCGCATGACGGACGCGGAGATGCAGACCATCGCCCGCGAATTCAACTATTCCGAAACGACTTTCGTGCTGCGCCCGAAAGACGAGACCCACACAGCCCATGTGCGAATCTTCACGCCGACCGTCGAAGTGCCCTTTGCCGGCCATCCCAATGTCGGTACCGCCTATACGCTGGCGCTCGCCGATGACGCGGCTGAAGAATTCGTCTTCGAGGAAGCCGCAGGTCTCGTGCGGGCGAAAATCCTGCGCATCGACGGCGAGGTCGATGCCGTAGAGCTGACCGCGCCGCAGCCCCTCAGCGTTGGCAAAACCTTCCCGCCGGCCAGCGTCGCGGCCTGCCTGTCACTTGACGAGGCGGATATCGCACTTGCCGTGCACCAGCCCTGCATCGCCTCTGTCGGCCTCGGCTTCATCGTCGTGGAGATCGCGACACGCGATGCCCTGCGGCGCGCCAAGGCGGACATGACCGCCTTCTCCGCCATCCTGCCGACGGATCATGCCGACGCGATCTATCTCTATTGCCGGGAACTGTCGGACGAGGACGGCGCGGTGGATTTCACCGCCCGGATGTTTGCGCCCTTCGACGGCCTGCCGGAAGATCCGGCGACGGGAAGCGCCACGGCGGCAACCTGCGCGCTTCTGGCCAAACTGGCAGGCGGCGCGGCGCGCCGTTTCGAGGTGGCGCAGGGCATCGATATGGGAAGGCCGAGCCTGCTGGCCGTCACGGTCGACGCCGACGGCGGGGTTCACATCGGCGGCGCGTGTGTGCCGGTCATGAGCGGCACGCTCAGCGTCTGATCAATGGCCGCCGCCGCCACCGCCGACAGCCTGCGGCTTGCGGATCGCCAGCACGCAGACGATGAGCGTCGCAAAAAGGCCCGTCAGCAGCAGGAAGATATCGATGAAGGACAGGATATAAGCCTGCTGCTGCACCATGCCTGCCATCTTCTTGATCGCGATCGTCTGACCGTCGAGCCCGTGGGCGGTGAAATTCGCCGCCATGTTGCGCAGCTGGTCGACAGCCTCCGGATTGCCCCATTGCACATGTTCGGACAGGCGCTGATAGTGCTCCTGCGAGCGTTGGGTCAGGATTGTGTTGATGACCGCCAGCCCCACGGCGCCGCCGAGGTTGCGCGTCAGGTTGAACAGGCCGGACGCATTGCGGATACGGTCCGGCGGCAGCGTGCCGAGCGCGACGTTGTTGATCGGCACCATACAGATCATCAGCGAGCAGCCGCGCAGGATCTGCGGCACCAGCAGCTCATAGAAATCCCAGTCGGCCGTCATGCCCGTCATCGACCACGTGCCGAGTGCAAAGCCGCCGAAACCTATCATCATCATGACGCGCGGATCGAGCCGTGACGACATCATGCCGGCGATCGGCGCGGTGAGAAACATGGCAAGGCCGGAGACGAACATGGTTTCGCCGATCATCAGCGAATCGTAGCCGCGGATGCGCGCAAGATAGAGCGGATAGAGATAGGTCAGGCCATAGAGGCCGATACCCATCACAAAGGAGAAGATCGAACCGAAGGCGAAATTCCGGTTGGCGAAGGCACGCAGGTCCACCACGGGAAATGGCACCTTGAAGGCCCGCCAGAAGAACACGGTCGCGCCGATGACCACCGCGACGGAACCGAGCACGATATGCTCGTCGCTGAACCAGTCCTTGTTGTTGCCTTCTTCGAGCACGTATTCCAGCGAGCCGAGGAAGACCGCCATGGAGATGAGACCCCACCAGTCGAAACGCTTGATCAGATTAAATTCCGGTTTGTCGAAATCGATCAGGTTGAAGGTGACAACCGTGACGATGATGCCGGGGATGATGTTGACGAGGAACAGCCAGTGCCAGGAGAAGGCGTGGCTGAGGTAGCCGCCGACCGTCGGGCCGATGGTGGGCGCCAGCGTCGCGACGAGGCCGATCATCGGCGAGACGACGGAGCGCTTGGAAGGTGGGAAAATGGTGAAGGCCGCTGCGAAGACGGAGGGGATCATACCGCCGCCGATGAAGCCCTGGATGGCTCGGTAGACGATCATCTGGTCGATATTCGTCGCGGTAGCGGCGAGCGCGCTGGCCAGCGTAAAGCCCGCGGCGGAGAAGCTGAACAGGATACGCGTCGAGACGATCCGCGCCAGCGTGCCCGATAGCGGGATCATGATCACTTCGGCGATCAGATAGGAGGTCTGCACCCAGGCGATCTCGTCCGCGCCGGCGCCCAGGCCCGCCTGGATTTCCGACAGCGAGGCGGAGACGATCTGGATGTCGAGGATCGACATGAACATGCCGAAGACCATCGCGAAGAAGGCGATGACGCGGCGGACGGGAACTTTATCGGTCTGCGCGGGAGCCGCCATCAGGGCGCCGGCGGTCGGTTGAGCGGTCGCGGCCATGGCCCGCGTTCCTTCTGGATGCACGGCAGCCAGATGCCGGCTGCGCAATGCGGTCAAAACAATGCTTGCAGTCTTTACTCGGCCTTGGCGCCAGGCGCGGTGCGGCTGTCGACATCGACGACGACGCTGAGGCCTGCCCGCAGCTTGCCGGTGTCGAGCACATCCTGCGGGATCGCGATGCGGACCGGCACGCGCTGGGTGACCTTGGTGAAGTTGCCCGTGGCGTTTTCCGCCGGCAAAAGCGAGAAGACTGAGCCGGACGCCGGCGCGATGGAGTCGACAGTGCCGATGATGTCGTCTTGCTCATAGGCATCGACATGCAAGTGCACCTTGGAGCCCGGCACGAGATGGGCGATCTGCGTTTCCTTGAAGTTCGCCTCGATATAGAGATCCTTCACGGGAACGAGGGCCGCCAGGCGGCCGCCGGCCGAAACGAGGTCACCGACCTGTACCGATATGTTGCCGATGACGCCATCATAAGGCGCCTTCAGCACGGTGAAGCCGAGATCTCGCACCGCCTTGTCGCGGGCCAGCTCCAGCGAGCGGATGCCGCTGTCGGATTCGGCGCGCTGTGCCTGAAGCACCGCGATGCTCGCCTTGGCGGACACGATGTTGGCATCCGCACCGACGAGATTGGCCTTGGCCTGATCGAGCGCTACGGTCGCGCTGTCGAGCGAGGCGGTGGTGCCGACTTCCTTGTTAGCCAGTTCCTTGGCACGCTTTTCCGCCACTTCCGCGCCGCTGAGCGCGGCCTGATAAGCGGTCTTCTGCGCTTCGGCCTGAGCGAGCGCCGCCTTGGCGCCTTCGATCTGCGCGTCAATGCGGTGGAGCGCCAGCTTCTGCGTGGCGATCTGGGCCTCGGCCTGTTCGCGCGCGAGCAGGTAGTCGCCGTCATCGAGCGTGACCAAGGGATCACCGGCCTTGACCGCCTGGTTGGCAACGACATTCACCGCCGCGACATAGCCGGAAACCTTCGGCGAGATCGAGGCGATGTCGCCTTCGATATAGGCATCATCCGTCGAGATCATGAAGCGGCCATGCGTCCACCACTGGTAGCCGTACCAGCCGGCGGCGGAAAGCAGCGCGAGGCCGACGATCGGCAGCATAAAGCGGCGGCCGCCCTTTTTCTTTTCGGGCTCCGATACGGCAGCGGCAGGCGCGGGCGCCTCGGCGGTCGTCACCGGATTTGCCTCGGCGGTTTCAGCCTGGAAATCATCGTTAACCGGGCGAACCTTCGCCGTGCCGGCGCCATGGGAAGTCGACATGCGCATGCCACCATTCTCTGGGATGGAAAAATGAACTGAACCGTTCGGTTCGATTTGACATAGACCTGTTTATCCCGCATATCAAGTGAAATCGAACCAGGCGGTTCGAAATAGTTAACCGCACCGTTTCAGCTGGAAAGGCCGATGGACACCACGGAAGACAGACTGGCTGCCCCGCGCTCGGGTCGCCGCGCAGCGGGTGAAGACCCGGCCAAGCGCGAGCAGATTCTCGACGGGGCCAAACGCGTGTTCATGGAGCAGGGCCTCGAGGCCGCCAGCATGAACGACATCACGCGTGCCGCCGGTGTCTCCAAGGGTACGATCTATGTCTATTTCGAGAACAAGGAAGACCTGTTCGGCGACATGATCGAGCGCGAGCGCCGCCGGCTCACCGAAACGATCCGCCATGCGCTGGATAGCGGCCAACCGCTCGACGAAGTACTCAAGGAATTCGGCATGCTGTTTGCCGCGCATATGACGGCGGATCAGACGATCCGCGCCATGCGCATGGTGATCGCCGCCAACCACCGCCTGCCGAGCCTCTGTAGCCGCTTCTTCTCGACATCGTCAATCAACCCGGTCTCTGTGTTGCAGGATTATCTCGACCGCCAAGTCGCAGCCGGCATCCTGATCTGCGACGACACCATGCACGCGGCCAAGCAGTTCCTCGAGCTCACCACCGTCGGCCTGTTCAAGCCCCGCATCTTCGGCGCCATGGAAGAGGTGCCGGCGAAGGCTACGATCGAGAAGAACGTCCTTTCCGCGATCCGCATGTTCCTTGCGGCCTATGGCGTGAAATCCTAGCGTTTCGCCTTCCGCACGCAGAACCGCTTTGCGATTTTGCGCAACCACGATCAAGTGACGGGTAGCTAGCGACGCCATAAGATGGCTGTCCATGAGGAGCGACGCCATCCATGCATCCCGTTGCGAAAGCCATCTGGTTCATCGAAAGCCATTTCGGGCGGGCCATAGCCCTGTCCGAAATCGCCGATATGGCCGGCATGTCGCGGCATCACCTGTCGCGGCGCTTCAGCGAAATGACGGGGCAGAACCTCAACCGCTATCTGCGCGCCCGCCGTCTTTCGGAGGCCGCCCGCCAGCTTGCCGGCGGAGCGGACAACATCCTGACCGTCGCACTCGATGCCGGCTACGGCTCCCATGAGGCATTCACCCGCGCCTTCCGCGAGGAATTCGGCCTGGCACCCGAAACGCTCCGCGCCCGGCGCGATCTTTCCGGCCTCACGCTTCAGGAGCCCATCCGCATGTCAACCATCGAGAAGAGCAGCCTTCCCTCGCCACGCATCGAAACGCTCGACGCTTTCATCATCGCCGGCCTCGGCAGTGATTTCGAACCCGGCAAGGCCGCCGGCATTCCGGCCCTCTGGCAAAGGTTCAACGCCTATTTCGGCCATATTCCCGGCCAGGTGGATAAGACCGCCTATGGCCTCTGCACCATGCAGCCGGGAAAACCAGGCTTTCGTTATGTCGCCGGTGCGCGCGTGTCGCGCCGCGACGACCTTCCGGCCGAATTCGACGTCACCGCCGTGCCGGCGCTGACCTGGGCGATGTTCCAGCACCACGGCCATGTCAACGGCATTCCGGCGACGGTCGACGCCGCCTTCCGCACCTGGCTGCCAACATCAGGCCGCACAGTCGGCGGGTTTCCGGACGTGCTCGAATTCTACGGCGAGGATTTCGACCCGGAAACCGGGCTCGGTCGCGTCGAAATCTGGCTGCCACTCGCCGATCAGATGACGAAATCGTGATATAAGGGCGATTGGCGGCCGGTCCGCTTGCCAGCGGCCGAAATCTCCATACATACGGAAGTCCATTCTCAAACCGTATTCAAAGGAGAGGAAGACCGGATGGACAGCATTCTTGCACTCATGCAAGACCCGGCCGCGTGGATTGCCCTTGTCACGCTCGTCGTGATGGAAGTGGTTCTCGGTATCGACAACCTTATCTTCATTTCGATCCTGACCAACAAGCTGCCACCCGAACATCGCGAGCGCGCCCGCCGCATCGGCATCGGCCTAGCGCTCGTCATGCGTCTTGCCCTTCTCGGCACCGTCGCGTGGATCGTCCAGCTAACCACCCCGGTGTTCACGCTCTTCGACCACCCCTTCTCCTGGAAGGATATGATCCTGATCGCCGGTGGTCTCTTCCTCGTCTGGAAGGCGACCAAGGAAATCCACCACAATGTGGACCCTGTCGATCACAAGGAAGACATGGTGGGCGGCGCGGTCACGACGAGCTTCGCCTCGGCCATCGGCCAGATCCTGGTGCTCGACCTCGTCTTCTCGATCGACAGCATCATCACCGCCGTCGGCATGACGCCGCATCTGCCAATCATGGTGGTCGCCGTTCTCGCCGCCGTCACGGTCATGCTGCTGGCCGCCACGCCTCTTGCCAACTTCATCGAGAAGAACCCGACGATCGTCATGTTGGCGCTTGCCTTCCTTCTGATGATCGGTACGACGCTCATCGCTGAAGGCATGGGCCTGCATGTGCCCAAGGGCTACATCTACGCTGCCATGGCCTTCTCGGCGCTCGTCGAGGTCTTGAACATGATCTCGCGCAATGCGCGGCAAAGGAACAAGTCAGGCGGGCACTGACGAGACAAACGAAAGGGCCGGCTCAACACCGGCCCTTTTTTCTTGGCGTATCCTGTCAGAACGTACGCTCGAAGCGGAGATACCCGCCCCAGGCATCGGCATCCGGGATGTCGAAATTGTCGCGATAGGCCAGTTCGGGCGTCACGGTGAAGCCGTCGACGACGGTCACGGGAAGGTCGGCCACGAAGGCGAAATTCTCGTCCTCGTCATAGGCGGCCTGCGTATAGAAGGCGAGCTTGTCCGTGAGCTGGACATTGGCGCCCGCCCAGACGGCCCAATCACCGTTCCACTGGGCATAATAATTGTTGGCATCCGAATTGCCGACGCCGGTGCCGGCCGGATCGTTGGTGCTGTAGCCGGCCATGGCGAAGACGGACAGCTTGTCGCTCAGCGTCAGGTCGAGCCGCAGCTTGGCCGCCCCCTCTTCCGCCACCGCATCATAGGCCGCAATGAAGGTGACCGCACCCCAATCCCTGGTGAGCGACGCACCGACGACGACGTTTGGCATGTAGTCCGAATTGGTGGCGCCGTCGCCCGGAAGCTCGAGACCGCCGGCAGCGGAAAAACCGTCTTCGCCGGTATGAGTATAGACGATCTGGCTGATTTCGAAGGGCCCGTAGGGGACGCCCAAGTCGTCGCTGATCACATAGCCGGCATAGGCCGGGAAAGTGGAAAACAGCGAGTCGTTCATGCCGACACGAAAGCCACCGAGCTCGATATAGGCGTATTCCACCTCAATATAGTGAGAACTGCTGGTCGCATCCTGATCGTAGTTGAAATGCAACCGCGTATAGCCGCGCAACGTTCCATATTCGGTATCGCTGCGTGCATCGACATCAAGCGCAAAGCGGGCTTGCTGGTAGGATGCATCCCCGCGTCCATCGCCCATATCGGCAATCCCGTCGCCATCCGTGTCGATATCGTCAGGCGCATCTGCACCAAGCCCGTAGTCGGGCATATCACCCACGCCGATATCGAACCGCACATAGCCGCCGATCTTCAGGCATGTCTCGGTGCCTGGAATATAGAAGAAGCCGACGCCGAAAGCGTCGCACACCCGGACATAGTTCATCGGCTCCGGCTCGACTGCGACGATGGCATCGGCTGCACGCGCGGACCCCGACACCGCACCCACCGCAACTGCTCCGAGAAGCAGCGGATTTTTCCCCCTCGCCGATGTAAGCCTACGCGCTTTGCCTTCACTTTCGGTCATGGTAAGCCCCCACACTATTAACTGAACATTCATTCAAAACTATCGCACATAATTATTATAAGACAATTGCTTGCTGAAGGCGCAATAGCTGAAGAACTACCAACTTTCACAAAGATAAGAGAAATCAGCAGATCAAGGGGTCGAAGACGGGCCGGGCGGGTGGGGAGCTCGCCTGCCGTTTCGTTGGCCGCAGGGAGAAACCGGAAAAATCCCTGCGTTCTCCATCTCCGTCATGTCCGGTTGACACGGCCCGTCTTCCCTTGGCAAACCTCGGTTCGGAGGAATTGTTCCAAAAAGAGCGTATGTGTTTCCGTTGCCGGTCAACGGAACCCGAAGGCGTCGACGGAATTCCATCCGAACATCGTCCCGCCGCACGGACCCCGACATGACCCTTGAGCAGACTTTCGCCTTCGTCGTCATCGCGCTTATGATGGCGGCGTTCATATGGGGAAGGTTCCGCTACGATCTGGTCGCCTGCTGTTCGCTTCTTTTGGCGCTGGCGCTTGGCATCGTTCCCTTCGACAAGGCCTTTTCCGGCTTTTCCGACGATATCGTCATCATCGTCGCTAGCGCCCTGATGGTGAGCGCGGCCGTTGCCCGCTCCGGCATCGTCAATCTGGCGGTGAAGCGCTTCTTTCCCAATCTCATCTCGAAACAGAGCCAGCTCGCGCTGCTGCTCGTCTCTGTCGCGGTGCTGTCGGCCTTCATCAAGAATATCGGCGCGCTGGCCATCATGATGCCGCTCGCCTTCCAGTTCGCCAAGAAATCCAGTACGTCGGCCTCGAAATTCCTGATGCCCATGGCCTTTGCCGCTCTCCTCGGCGGCCTGATGACCCAGATCGGCACCTCGCCCAACATCGTCGTTTCGCGGCTGCGCCAGGAAATCACCGGCGAGAGCTTCACCATGTTCGACTTCACGCCCGTCGGCGCGGTGCTGGCGGCCTGCGGCATCCTCTTTATGCTGTTTTTCAACCGCATCGTGCCGGAGCGGGAGAACGGCAATGCGAGCATCGAGGAATCGCTGGAGGCCTCTGCCTATTCCTCCGATGCAACGGTTGAGGAAGGCTCGCCCTCGGTCGGAAAATCCCTCAATGAAGTGCTGCGCAACGGCGACGGCGACGTGATCGCCACCGCCATCATTCGCGGCCACGTCCATCTCACGCCGCTCCCCGACGTGCGGCTCGCCGCAGGCGACACGATACTGATGGAGGGCACGGCGAGCGCGCTCGACAAGGTGGTCTCCGCCGCCGGCCTGGCGCTTTCCGGCAAGCCGATCCAGGCCGGTCGCGGCGAAGCCGACGAGATCAGCGCCATCGAGGTGGTCGTCGGCAACGAATCCCGTCTCATCGACATCTCCGCCCGCTCCATCGCCCTCTTCCATTCCTACGGCATCAATCTGCTCGCCGTCAGCCGCCAGGGCCAGCGCCTACGCGAAAAGCTCTCCGCCGTGCGGCTGCGCCCCGGCGACGTGATCGTCATTCAGGGCAACAACCGGGCGCTGCCAACCCTATTGCCGGAACTCGGCCTGCTGCCGCTAGCGCAACGCGAAATTCTGCTCGGCTCGCCGCGCCGAGCGATCATTCCCGTGCTGGTCCTGATTGCCGCCATGGCATCCACCGCGCTCGGCCTCGTGCCGGTCGCGACCGGTTTCTTCGCCGCCGCCGTCGCGATGGTGCTGTTTCGCGCCGTGCCGCTGCGCGAGGCCTATGGAGCGCTCGACGGACCGATCCTCGTGATGCTCGCCGCCCTCATTCCCGTTTCCGACAGCCTGCGCACGACAGGCGCCAGCGAACTCATCGCCGGCTGGCTCGGCGCGGTTGCCGTACACCTGCCGCCCTTCGGCGCGCTCGCACTTATCCTGCTCACCGCCATGGCGGTGACACCCTTCCTCAACAACGCCGCGACCGTGCTCGTCATGGCGCCGATTGCCGCGAGTTTCGCGGGCGCCCTGCATTACAAGCCAGAGGCCTTCCTGATGGCGGTGGCGATCGGCGCGGGCTGCGACTTCCTCACGCCCGTCGGTCACCAGTGCAACACGCTGGTCATGGGTCCGGGCGGCTACAAATTCGCCGATTATCCGCGCGTCGGCCTGCCGCTCTCCTTCCTCATCGTGCTCGTCAGCATTCCAGCACTGCTCGTCGTCTGGCCGCTGCAATAGCGCAGGCGGAGTTTTTCTTGACGCGCCGGGCTGAATATGGTCTCAACCAGCCCAACGGAAAGCCCCTTCCGCCCATGTAAAACGGCGCAAAACCGGGCTCTTCCTCCCATAAGTCAAGACGGGCCCCATCATGAGCACTTCCGGAACCGCGTCCGGCGTTCGCGTACGCATCGCACCCTCCCCGACCGGCGAACCCCACGTCGGCACCGCCTATATCGCGCTGTTCAACTATCTCTTCGCCAAGAAGAACAACGGCACCTTCATCCTGCGCATCGAGGATACGGACGCCACGCGCTCGACGCCGGAATTCGAACAGAAGGTGCTGGATGCGCTGAAATGGTGCGGCCTGGAATGGTCCGAAGGTCCCGATATCGGCGGCCCCTACGGTCCCTATCGCCAGTCCGACCGCAAGGACATCTATCGCCCCTACGTCGACAAGATCGTCGCCAACGGCCATGGCTTCAAGTGTTTCTGCACGCCCGAGCGGCTGGAGCAGATGCGCGAGGCCCAGCGCGCCGCCGGCAAGCCGCCCAAATATGACGGCCTCTGCCTGCATCTGACGGCAGAAGAAGTCACCAAGCGCGTCGACGCCGGCGAGCCGCATGTCGTGCGCATGAAGATCCCGACCGAGGGCTCCTGCAAGTTCGTCGACGGCGTCTACGGCCCGGTCGAAATCCCGTGGGAAGCCGTCGACATGCAGGTCCTGCTCAAGGCCGACGGCATGCCGACCTATCACATGGCGAACGTGGTCGACGACCACATGATGAAGATCACCCATGTGGCGCGCGGCGAGGAATGGCTGGCCTCCGTGCCCAAGCACATCCTCATCTATCAATATCTCGGCCTCGAGCCGCCGGTCTTCATGCACCTGTCGCTGATGCGCAATCACGACAAGTCGAAGCTGTCGAAACGCAAGAACCCGACCTCGATCTCCTATTATTCGGCGCTTGGCTACCTGCCGGAAGCGCTGATGAACTTCCTCGGCCTGTTCTTCATCCAGATCGCCGAGGGCGAAGAGCTCTTGACCATGGATCAGCTCGCCGAAAAGTTCGACCCGGAGAACCTCTCCAAGGCCGGCGCGATCTTCGACATCCAGAAACTCGACTGGCTGAACGGCCGCTGGCTGCGCGAAAAGCTGACCGAAGAGGAATTCGCCGCCCGCGTGCTGAACTGGGCGATGGAAAACGATCGCATCCGCCAGGGCCTGAAGCTGTCGCAGTCGCGCATCTCCAAGCTCGGCGAACTGCCCGATCTCGCCGGCTTCCTCCTGAAGTCCGATCTCGGCCTGACGCCGGAGGCTTTTGCCAAGGTGAAATCCACCCCGGAAGAAATTCTGGACGTGCTCAACCAGGTGCAGCCGGACCTCGAAAAGATGCCGGAATGGACCGTCGAGAGCATCGAGGCGGAACTGCGCGCCAGCGCCGACCGGCTCGGCAAGAAGCTCAAGGTTGTCGTCGCCCCGCTGTTCGTGGCCGTCTCCGGCTCGTCGCGCTCGCTGCCGCTGTTCGACTCGATGGCCATCCTCGGCCGTTCCGTCGTGCGCCAGCGCCTGAAGGTCGCCGCACAGGTGGTGGCCTCGATGGTTGGCAGCGGGAAATGACCGCGGCAATATACAGGCTCTTGAAACAGCTGGATAACGCCGGACTTCATTATAACCTGCAGCGGCACAGGCCAGACACAATAGATGTTACAATCACGATCGTAGGCAAGCGCATTGAGGTCGCCGTCTTTGACGACGACCATATGGAAGTATCCCAGTTCCTGGGCAACGAGGACGTTGAAGACGAAGATTACCTTCAAAACATCCTCAGCGGGGAAATCGAATACGACCAGATAGCCCGTGACGGCTCTACGACGATCGAACCGAAAAACGCCGACGGAAACGACCAATGACCGACACGAAGACAGAAACCGCCCTTTCCTCCGATCCGACGGAGGTCCGCCGCCAAAAGCTCGCGCAGCTGCGCGAGACGATCGGCGACGTCTATCCGGCGCATTTCCACCGCACGATGACCAATGCGGAACTGGCGGAGAAATATGAGGGCCTGGAGCCCGACACCGAGAGCGGCGACACCGTGACGGTCGCCGGCCGCGTCTATTCCTCGCGCAATTCCGGCATGTTCATGGACATCCATGATGCCTCGGGCAAGATCCAGATCTTCAGCCACAAGGACACGACGCCGGAGGAAGCCCGTGCGCTGCTGCCGATGATCGACATCGGCGACATCATCGGCGTCACCGGCACTGTGCGCCGCACCAAGCGCGGCGAACTGACGATCAACACGCAAGAGATCGTCATGCTGACCAAGTCGCTTCTTCCCATGCCGGAGAAGTGGAACGGCATTGCCGACGTCGAGATCCGCTATCGCAAGCGTCACCTCGACATCATGAGCAACGAGGAATCGAAGCTGCGCTTCCAGCAGCGTTCGAAGATCGTTTCGGGCATCCGCCGCTTCATGGAAAACGACGGCTTCATGGAAGTCGAGACGCCTATGCTGCACTCGGTGTACGGCGGCGCGACGGCCGAGCCCTTCAAGACGCACCACAACACGCTGAAGCTCGACATGTACCTGCGCATCGCGCCGGAACTGTTTTTGAAGCGCACGCTGGTCTCCGGCCTCACCGACAAGGTGTTCGAGATCAACCGCAACTTCCGCAATGAGGGCGTGTCGACGAGGCACAATCCCGAATTCACGATGATGGAGTGCTACTGGGCCTATGCCGACTACGAGGACATCATGGACCTCGTGGAACGTCTGTTCGCCGAGCTGGCCGTCAAGATCCATGGCTCGACCGAGTTCGCCTATGGCGACAAGGAAATCTCCTTCAAGGGCCCGTTCAAGCGCGTGCCGATGCCCGACGCCGTCAAGGAAGCGACCGGCATCGATTTCCTCGCCATCAAGACGGACGAGGAAGCCCGCGCCGCCGCCAAGGCTGCCGGCTTCGAAGTCGAGAAGGACTGGACCTGGGGCGAATGCCTCGCCTTCATCTTCGAGGAGAAGGTCGAGGGTACGCTGATCCAGCCGAGCCACGTCACGCATTTCCCGAAGGACATCTCGCCCTTCGCCAAGGAAGTGCCGGGCGAGCCGCGCCTCGTCGAGCGTTTCGAGACCTATTGCAACACCTGGGAACTCGGCAACGCCTTCTCTGAGCTGAACGACCCGGAAGAGCAGCGCGCCCGCATGGTCGAGCAGCTCGAACAGGCGCATGCCCGCGGTGAAAAGTCCAAGCAGCTCGATGACGAGTTCCTGGACGCTATCGATCAGGGCATGCCGCCCGCCGGTGGCCTCGGCATCGGCGTCGACCGCCTGATCATGCTGCTCACCAATGCCCCGTCGATCCGCGACGTCATCCTCTTCCCGGCCCGCCGGGCAAAGGCCGACTAAGGTCAGCAAGACGCGCAGACATTGATGCCGCCACTTCGGTGAAACGAGATGGCGGCATTTTTGTTTTGGGCTGAATTTTGAAATGGGTCTTCGCCGCGCAGAGGCGCGCGGTCTAAGCTCAGGCGTCAGTGTTCGCTTGAAGCGACCTCGTGCGAGCCTTCTTCGGCCGCCTCGGCGTGGTCGCCACCTTCGGCCGGCGCCTCGTGGCCGCCTTCCGCAGCCTCGCCGTGCCCACCCTCGGCCGCCTCGCCATGGCCGCCTTCCGCCTTCGCTTCGCCGTGGCCGGCGCTTTCGCCATGCCCGCCCTCTTCGGCAACGGCATTGGGGTCGACACAATCCTCCCGCTCTTCCATGGCGGTCACGATGGTCTTGATCTCGTCCAGCGAGAGTTCCTTGCGCGCACCGTAGAACTCGCCATTCTCGGCGGGCTTCCCGTCCGTATAGCGAGCGACGAAGGGTGCTGTCATGCCGGGAATGGCGGCGGGATTGCGGGCGAACAGCACTTCGGCGCCGATGGCGCGGCCGCGCATGTCGGCACGGTTTTGCGGGCCTGCGGCATCGAGCAGGATAACCTGGTAGAGATCGGCCTTCTCATGATTGGAAACGGCACCGGCAACACGCAGCGCCGTCTTGATGCGCACGTCCGCCTCCTTGGCCTCCGAGCGCACATATCGGCGTAGCCATTGCTGGCCGTTGCGATCCAGCCGCACGGTGGTGACGAGCGTGCAGGCCGCACCGGACACCTGCTCGGCCGGCGGCCCAAGCAGCGCTTCGCGCCCGACGATGATGGCGGCTGCACCCGAGGCGCCGGTCAGCACCATGACACCGGCGACGATGATCAGAAGCTTGCGGGACAGGCGAAAGGACGTCGGGAGCAGCTTCACGGGCGGCAACTTCTCTTAAAACGCAGGAACACGAACGCGCCGAGAGCGCGCGAACTTTGCGCACTCTACAGGCAATCGCGTTTCGGAAGTTTTAAACGGCAGCGTCCGATTTCGAGACGGTTTTTGCGAATGATTTGCAATAGCGTTGACAGTCGGCAAAAGCCCCCTATAGTTTAATGCAACTCATTCGCAAAAGCAGATCAGGACATCCTATGCTCCGCCGATCCTTCAATGCCCTTCTTGCAAGCCTGCCCCTCGTGATGACCACCCCCGCGCTCGCGCAGGAGAAGCCCAAGGTGGTCACGACCTTCACCATCATCGCCGACATCGCGGCGAATGTGGCGGGCGACGCGGCAACCGTGGAATCGATCACCAAGCCGGGCGCCGAGATCCACAACTACCAGCCGACGCCGCGCGATATCCTGAAGGCGCAGGACGCCAAGCTCGTTCTGTGGAATGGCCTCAACCTCGAACTCTGGTTCCAGAAGTTCCTGCGCAATCTCGGCGACGTGCCGAACGTGACCGTCAGCGACGGCATCCAGCCGATGAGCATCGTGGAAGGCCCCTACCAGGGCAAGCCGAACCCGCATGCCTGGATGTCGCCGGACAATGCACTCATCTATGTCGAGAACATCCGCAAGGCGCTCGGCGCGCTCGACCCGGCCCATGCCGCGACCTATGACGCCAACGCCAAGGCCTACAGCGACAAGATCAAAGCGCTCGGCGAGGAGATGAAGGCGAAGATCGGCGCGCTGCCGGAAGAAAAGCGCTGGCTCGTCACCAGCGAAGGCGCCTTCTCCTATCTCACGCGCGATTTCGGCCTGAAGGAACTCTTCCTCTGGCCGATCAATGCCGACCAGCAGGGCACGCCCAAGCAGGTCAAGGCGGTGATCGATGCGGTGCGCGAGCACAATATCCACGTCGTCTTCTCCGAAAGCACCGTCTCGGCCGATCCGGCCAAGCAGGTCGCCGCCGAAACGGGCGCGGCCTATGGCGGCGTGCTCTATGTCGACTCCCTGAGTGAGGCCGACGGTCCGGTGCCGACCTATCTCGACCTGCTGCGCGTCACCTCCGAGACCATCGTGAAAGGCCTTTCGCAATGATGATGGGCAGCAAGACGAAGAAGGTCGACGGGATCGTCGCCGAGGATGTCACCGTCACCTATCGCAACGGCCACACGGCGCTGACCCATGCCAGCTTCTCCGTGCCGAAGGGCACGATCACCGCGCTGGTCGGCGTCAACGGCGCCGGCAAATCCACGCTGTTCAAGGCGATCATGGGCTTTGTGCCGATTGCCGCCGGCAAGGTGACAATCCTCGGGCTTTCCGTGCGGGAGGCGCTGAAGAAGAATCTCGTCGCCTATGTGCCGCAGGCTGAGGAAGTCGACTGGACTTTCCCTGTTCTGGTCGAGGACGTGGTCATGATGGGCCGCTACGGCCATATGAACTGGCTGCGCATCCCGAGCAAACACGACCATGACATGGTCGAGGAAGCGCTGGAGCGGGTCAACATGTCCGCCTTCCGCAAGCGCCAGATCGGCGAACTCTCCGGCGGCCAGCGCAAGCGCGTTTTCCTTGCCCGCGCGTTGGCGCAGGAGGGCCAGGTCATCCTGCTCGACGAGCCCTTCACCGGGGTCGACGTGACGACGGAAGAGCAGATTATCGAACTGCTCGGCAAGCTGCGCGACGAAGGCCGCGTCATGCTGGTCTCCACCCACAATCTCGGCAGCGTGCCGGATTTCTGCGACCGCACGGTCTTCGTCAAAGGCACGGTCATCGCGTCCGGCCCGACGGCGGGAACCTTCACCGAGGCCAATCTGGAGCGCGCCTTTGGCGGCGTGCTGCGCCATTTCATCCTCGGCGGCCACGATCTGCACGACGACGAGGACAAGCGCTCCGTTAAGGTCATCACCGACGACGAGCGCCCCTTCGTCATCTACAGCGATCGCGAGCAGGAGAAGACGCCGTGATCGACTCCCTGCTGGAACCCTTCGGCTACGGCTACATGGTCAATGCCATGTGGGTGAGCGCGCTCGTCGGCTGCATCTGCGGCTTCCTGTCGGCCTATCTCATGCTGAAGGGCTGGTCGCTGATCGGCGATGCGCTCTCCCATTCCATCGTGCCGGGCGTTGCCGGCGCCTATATGCTGGGCCTACCCTTCGCGGCCGGCGCCTTCCTCTCCGGCGGGCTTGCCGCCGCCGCCATGCTCTTTCTCAACCGCCAGACGCGGCTCAAGGAAGATGCGATCATCGGCATGATCTTCTCCTCCTTCTTCGGGCTTGGCCTGTTCATGGTGTCGCTCTCGCCAACGCCGGTGAACATCCAGACCATCGTGCTCGGCAATATCCTGGCGATCACGCCGGAGGACACGATCCAGCTCGCCGTCATCGGCGTGGTGACGCTGGTCATCCTGCTTCTCAAATGGAAAGACCTGATGGTCACCTTCTTCGACGAGAGCCATGCCCGCTCGATCGGCCTCAATCCGACCGGCCTGAAAATCCTGTTCTTCACGCTGCTCAGCGCCTCAACGGTCGCCGCCATGCAGACGGTCGGCGCCTTCCTCGTCGTCGCCATGGTGGTGACGCCGGGCGCGACGGCCTATCTTTTGACCGATCGTTTCCAGCGCCTCGTGGTGATTGCCGCAACCCTTGGCGCCGGCACCAGCTTCTTCGGCGCCTACGCCTCCTATTTCCTCGACGGCGCGACCGGCGGCATCATCGTCGTGCTGCAGACGGCGATCTTCCTCCTCGCCTTCCTCTTCGCACCGAAACACGGCCTGCTCGCCGCCCGCCGCCGCAGCCGGCTGGCGCTTGAAACCGCACAAGGCGCCCAGCCATGACCGAGACGCTCGAACTCGCCCTCCTGCCCTTCCAGCTCGCCTTCATGCAGAACGCCTTTCTGGTGACGCTGACCATTGCCGTGCCGATGGCGCTGCTCTCCTGCTATCTCGTGCTGAAGGGCTGGTCGCTGATGGGGGATGCGGTCTCGCATGCCGTGCTGCCGGGCGTCGTCATCGCCTATGTCGTCGGCCTGCCCTTCGCCGCAGGCGCCTTCGTCGCCGGCCTCACCTGCGCGCTCGCCGCCGGTTACCTCAAGGACAACAGCCGCGTGAAGGAGGATACCGTCCTCGGCATCGTCTTTTCCGGCATGTTCGCGCTCGGCCTTGTCCTCTATGTGAAGATCCAGCCGGATATCCATCTCGACCATATCCTCTTCGGCGACATGCTCGGCATCGCCGCCTCGGACCTCATCGAAACCGGCGTGATCGCCCTCGCCTCGACCGGCTTCATCCTCATCTTCCGCAAGGACCTTTTGGTGCACGCCTTCGACCGCCAGCACGCCTCGGCCATCGGCCTGCCGGTGAACCTGCTGCACTACGGCCTGCTGGCGGTGCTGTCGCTGGTCGTCGTCGGCGCGTTGAAGGCGGTCGGCATCATTCTTGCCATCGCCATGCTTGTGGCGCCCGGCGCCATCGCCGCCCTGCTCACCCGGCGCTTCCCGAGCATGCTGCTCGTCGCCGTCAGCGTGGCGGTCGGCGCCTCCTTCTTCGGCATCTGGCTAAGCTTCATCATCGACAGTGCCCCCGCACCGACGATCGTTCTGCTCATGACCATCCTGTTTGTTATCGCCTTCCTGCGGCAAGCGCTGCAAAACCGGAAGCCCGGCGCGAAGGCCGGGCAACGGGCGACGATGTCATCACAGGCATCGGATCAATAGACGTCGACGACCCGGTTCTCGCACTTGCGGACATGCTCGAAGTAGAGATTGCCGTAGGCGTCGTGGCGACGGACCTTCTCGACCATGCAGAAGACGTCACCCTTGACCTTCACATAGCGAGGGCGCTGGTTGATGACGCGCAGGTACTCCTGGCCGTCACTGCCGTGACCGCCGTTGCCGCCACGGCCTCCACCATTGTCACCCCGGCTCTGAGCCATGGCGACGCCAGCGAAGGACGATGCGAAGGTTGCGACGGCAAGGATGGTTACGATCGATTTTTTCATGGGACTTTCTCCTCTCTAAGGGGGAACAGGATTGTCCGTTCCGTGAGAAGAAAGATCGCATAACCCGCCATTTCCGGCTGTTCCCCATGGCACATGGCCAGCGTCGCGGCATAGGGAAGCGCCGGTCGACAGCTTTGCCTTTTCCGTCTATCGTCCGCCGCAATCGCCCGCCGGACATCGCATCCGGCGGCAAAAGACCAGAATACCAACGCATACGGGACACCATGGCGCATATCGGTATCGTCGGCGGCGGGCTTATCGGCTGCGCCTCAGCGCTGCATTTGCTCGAACAGGGCCACACCGTCACCATTCTCGAACGGGATGCCGGGGGCCTGCCGGCCTCCGTCGGCAATGCCGGCATTCTCGCAACGCCGGAGATCGATCCGATCGCGCGGCCGGACATGTTGCTGTCCGTGCCGAAATGGCTGCTCGATCCGCTCGGCCCACTCACCCTGCGCTGGCAGGACCTGCCCGCGCTGACGCCCTGGCTCATCCGGCTCCTGCTTTCGGCCCGCGCAAGCAAGGTCGCCGCCAGCCGCGCCGCCCTGCTGTATCTCATGAAGACCGCCGAGGCCGATCATCTGCGCCTCGGTCAGTTCGTCGGAATTTCCGGCCATATCCGCGACACCGGCGCGATGACGGTATTCGACAACGCCGCCACCCGCGACAAGGTCTTTGCGCATGAGACCGAGAACGCGAAGCTGATCGGCTGCAATGTCGAAAAGCTCGATGTGGAAGAAGCCCGCCGCCGCGTGCCGGCTTTGCAGGGCGCCTTTGCCGGCGCGATCTTCAACGACGGACACAAGACGTTCGAATATCCGTTGACCTTCCTGCGTCGCCTGCAAGCAGCGCTGCGCGAGCGCGCCGCTCTGGTCGATGCCACCGTCTCCTCCGTCGCCCAGGCCGAGAGTGGTGTCCTCGTGCGCACCGAAGGCGGGGGCGAATTCACCTTCGACAAGCTGGCAATCACCGCCGGCATCTGGTCGCGCCGCTTCGTGGCCGATCTCGGCCTGAAGGTGCTGCTCGAAACCGAGCGCGGCTACAACACCACCTTCATGAACCCGTCGACCACGCTGGAAATGCCCGTCTTCTTCGGCGACCATGGCTTCGTCGCGACACCCTTCGAAAACGCGTTGCGCATCGGCGGTGCCGTCGAGCTCGCCGCGCCGGAAGCGCCCGCCAATTACAAACGCGCCGCCGCCATGCGCCGGAAGATGCGCCGCTACGTGCCGGACCTTCAGGAAGACGGCGGGACGGAATGGATGGGCCGCCGCCCCTCCACGCCGGACTCGATCCCCGTCATCAGCCTGCATCCGCGCGATCCGCGCATCGCCTTCGCTTTCGGCCACGGTCATCTCGGCCTGACGCTCTCGGCAACCACCGGCCGCCATGTAGCGCGGCTGCTGGCCGGTGACGGCGAAAGCGCGCTTGTCCCCTTTTCCATCACCCGCTTCCAGTAAGCGCGCGATCCCTTCACAAAAACAACAAGAAAGGTCCCGCCATGCACAAGGTCATCTTCGATACGGATCCCGGCGTCGACGACGCCATGGCCCTGCTCTTCCTGCACAATCACCCCGATATCGACCTCATCGGCATCACCACCGTCTTCGGCAATGCCGCAATCGAGACCACGACGCGCAACGCGCTGTTCCTGAAGCGCGAATGGGGCATTTCGGCGCCGGTCGCGCGTGGTGAAGGCAAGACCTACAATCCCATGCGCAACCCGGTCGACTGGCCGGTGATGATCCATGGCCATGACGGGCTCGGCAACATCAACGTGCCCGAGACGATCGACCTGCCGGTCGATCCGCGCAGCGCGCCGCGCTTCATCATCGAGACGGTGCGCGCCAATCCCGGCGAGGTCACGCTGATCGCCGTCGGCCGCATGTCGAACCTCGCCTATGCGCTGAGGGAAGACCCGGAGATTGCCGGCCTCGTCAAGCAGGTCATCATCATGGGCGGCGCCTTCGACGTGCCCGGCAACATCACGCCCGCCGCCGAAGCCAATATCCACGGCGACCCTGAAGCCGCCGATGCGGTGATGACCGCACCATGGAAAGTCGTCGTCGTCGGCCTCGACGTGACGATGAAGACCGTCATGACGCGCCGGCGGCTGGCCGAACTCACCGCGCAGAACGGCACGCATCTGAAGCTGCTCTCCGACATCTCGCAGTTCTATATCGACTTCTACGGCCGGCACGTGAAGGACGAGGGCATGGTGGTGCATGACAGCTGCGCCTGCATCTATCTCGTCGCGCCCGAGCTCTTCACCACCCGCAGCGGCGCGATCCGCGTCGTGGCCGGCGGGATCGCCGACGGCCAGACGATCCAGAAGCCCGACGCTCGCAGTTTCCCGCCCGGCAACTGGGATGATCTGCCGAGCCAGCACGCCTGCATCGGCATCGATGCGGACAAGGTGATGGCGCTGCTCGACGAAACACTCGTCCGCTGAACCCTACCGCGGCCGGTGACTGCCACCGGCCGCATCCCGTCCGCAACTATTGCGCCGTACCCGGCAATTGCCAGTCGATCGGCTTGCGTCCGTGCTTTTCGAGGAAGGCATTCGCCTTCGAAAACGGTTTCGTGCCGAAGAAGCCGTTATGCGCCGAGAGCGGCGAGGGATGCGGTGAGCGCAGCACGAGATGGCGTTTGCTGTCGACGAAGGCAGCCTTCTTCTGCGCGTAGGAGCCCCAGAGGATGAAGACGACGGGCTTTTCCTGCTCGTTGACCGCGCGGATGACGGCGTCCGTGAACCGCTCCCAGCCCTTGCCCTGGTGGGACGCGGCGCGGCCCATTTCCACGGTCAGCACGCTGTTCAGCAAAAGCACGCCCTGTTTGGCCCAATGCTCCAGAAAGCCATGACGGGCCGGCGGGATGCCGAGATCGTCCTGCATTTCCTTGTAGATATTGACGAGCGACGGCGGAATGCGCACGCCGGGCTGTACCGAAAAGCACAGGCCATGCGCCTGCCCCTCGCCGTGATAGGGGTCCTGCCCGAGAATGACGACGCGCACCTCATCGAGCGGCGTGAGGTCGAGCGCGCGAAAATACTCAGGCCCCTTCGGGAAGATACGGCGCCCCTCCTGCTTCTGCTCCAGCAGGAAAGCCTTCAGATCGGCCATATAGGGGCTGGAAAATTCCGCAGCCAGCGGCTCCTTCCAGCTTTCGCCGATTTTCACATCCGTCGCGACCATCGTCATCTCCTTCGATGAGAGGAGCTTAACGCCGGACATCCAGAAAAGACCGGCGCGCGCGCCGGTCATCCACAGCAAATCGCATCAAAGCCAATCTCAGGCGACGCCGAGAACCGTCATCAGGCTTTTCATGCGCGCAGCGGCAAGCTCCGGCCTGTCGAGCACATTGGCCCGATCGGCGAGGCGGAAGACATCGGCATAATGCGTGACACCGCGCGCCGACTGCATGCCCGCCGGCATGGTGAAGTGATCCTGGTGGCCGTTCAGCCAGGCGAGGAACACGACGCCCGCCTTGTAATATTGCGTCGGCGCTTCGAAAATCTTGCGCGACAGCGGCACTGTCGGCTCGATGACCGCGCGGAACGTATCGACGTCTCCGGCAGCAAGCAAGGCAAGCGCCTTGGAAGCCTGCGGCGCGACGGCATCGAAAATGCCGAGCAGAGCGTGGCTGTATTTGCTGCCGTCGCCCTCGATCAGTTCGGCATAATTGAAATCATCGCCGGTGAAGCACAGCACGTCCTCCGGCAACCGGTTGCGGAGCGCGATCTCATAAGCGTTATCGAGCAGCGAGATCTTGATGCCTTCGACTTTGGCCCGGTTCTCCTCGATGATGGAGAGTACGGCATCCAATGCGGGCTCGAAGCTTTCGGAGCCCCAATAGCCGCGAAGCTGCGGGTCGAACATATCCCCCAGCCAGTGCAGCACGATCTTATCCTTCGCCTGGCCAAGGATGCGGCCATAGACCTTGCGATAGTCGTCGGGCGACGTGGCAAGACGGGCAAGCGCCCGGCTCGCCATCATGATCGCCCGGCCACCATGCTTTTCGACGAAGCCGATCTGCTCCTCATAGGCGCGGATGACGTCATCCAGCGACCGGGCATCGGCGGGGTTGAGATGGTCCGTGCCGGCGCCGCAGGCGAGGTCTGCGCCCGGCACCGTCTTCGCCTCGGCAAGCGAGCGGCGGATCAGTTCCTGCGCGCCGGGCCAGTCGAGCCCCATGCCGCGCTGCGCCGTATCCATCGCCTCCGCGATGCGGAAGCCGAGCGACCAGAGATGGTGTCGGAAGGCCATGGTCCGCTCCCAGTCCACCGCCGGCGCCTCCCACGGCCGCGTGTCGCGGCGCGGATCGGAAACGACATGGGCTGCCGCATAGGCAATGCGGTTGAACATGGGCGTGGAAGCCGGCCGTGCCGTTGGCGTGCCCACGAGAGAATAGGCTTCGACGCCGCCATCGGCACGCGGCAGGGACAGGCTGATCGGCATGAAATCCTCCCAAGGTTTTTCACGGCAATAATTTAGATCGTTCCAAATTTCAAGGGTGATTTTAATCGACGCCCCTTTTCCTTCGTCATCCTCGGGCTCGACCCAAGTATCTGCAAACGTCGAATAATTGGCCGATACTAGAAGTATCAAGGCGAGCAGGTCTCAATTCACGAGGAGCGAGACCGAAAATAGGCGGCAGAAACCTCAGCATGAATATGAGGAGCATCACTTGACAAATTTGGAACGATCCAATTATCTAGTATCAACAAGCGGACGAAACCTGTCCGCACAGGGAGGAAAATCGTGAACAAGGGCCGGGTGACCGTCGTCGATATTGCGCGCGCCGCCGGCGTGTCGAAGTCGACCGTCTCCCTCGTTCTTCAAGCGAGCCCCCTCGTCAACGAGGCCACTCGCGCCAAGGTCAATGCGGTCATCCGCGAGCTTGGCTATGTGTATAATCGCGGCGCGGCGAACCTGCGCCAGTCGGCCTCCTCGAAGATCATCGGCATCATCGTCAACGATCTCACCAACTCCTTCTTCGCGGAGCTTGCCGTCGGCATGGACATGGTCATGCAATCGGCCGGCTACGTGCAATTCCTGTCGAACTCCGCCGAAAGCGTCGATCGCCAGCGCGAGGTCATCGCCTCCATGCGCGAACACGGCATTGCCGGGCTCATCATTTCGCCGGCACGCGGCACGGAGGCCGTCGACCTGAAGCCGTTGGCGGCCAGTGGCATCCCGGTCGTCGCGGTGGTGCGCAACGTGGTCGGCGCGAAGGTCTCCACGCTGTTTTCCGACAACTATGCCGGCGCGAAGGATGCGGTCCGCCACCTCGTCTCGCTCGGCCATAGCCGCATTGCCTTCCTCGGCGGCATCGCCAACACCACCGTCTTCGCCGAACGCGTGCAGGGCTGGCGCGATGCGCTGGCCGAGGCCGGCCTCGCCGCGCCCGATACGCTGGTCATCGGCTCGACGGCTTCGCGCGCCGGCGGCGTCGCGGCAATCGAGCGCGCGCTTTCGCTGCAGGACGCGCCGACGGCGGCCCTCTGCTTCAACGACGCGGCCGCCTTCGGGGTCTGCGACGGCCTACGCGCCGCCGGCAAGGAGCCGGGCCGCGATTTCGGCGTGGTCGGCTTCGACGATGTGATCGAGGCCGAGACCGCCGTGCCGGCGCTGACGACGGTTTCCGTCGATCCGCAGGGCATGGGCCGGCGGGCGGCGCAACTGCTTTTGAAACAGATCAATGCGGGCCGGGTGGAGCCAGAGGCAATCGTCGGTTCGGTGCGCCTTGTCGTGCGCCAGAGCTGCGGTGCCGGGGAAAAGACGCGGAGGATGTCGGCATGACGAAATGGGGTCTGATCGGGGCAAGCACGATCGCCAGGGAGTGGGTGATCGGAGCGATCCGTGCAACGGGCGGCGAAGTCGTGTCCGTGATGAGCACCAGCGCCGATCGCGGCCAGACCTATGCCGAGGCGCAGGGCATCGCCAAGGCGGTGACGACACTCGAAGACCTCGTCAACGACCCCGATGTCGACGCGGTCTATATCTCCACGACAAACGAACTGCACTGCGACCAGGCGCTCGCCGCCGCCAAGGCCGGCAAGCACATCCTGTGCGAAAAGCCGCTCGCCATGTCGCTTGCCGATGCCCGCGCCATGGTGCAGGCCGCGAAGGACGCCGGCGTCGTCATGGCGACCAATCATCATCTGCGCAATGCCGCCACGCACCGCGCGATGCGCGAGGCTATCAGGGCCGGTCGTATCGGCACACCGCTGTCGGCCCGCGTCTTCCACTCCGTCTATCTGCCGCCGCACCTGCAGGGCTGGCGCCTCGACAAGCCGGAGGCGGGCGGCGGCGTGATCCTCGACATCACCGTGCACGACGCCGATACGCTGCGTTTCGTGCTGGACAGCGACCCGGTCGAAGCCATCGCCTTCGCCCAGGCCGGCGGCATGGGCAAGGCCGGACTGGAGGATGCCGTTATGGGCGTGCTGCGCTTCGAAAATGGCGTCATCGCGCAGTTCCACGACGGCTTCACCACGAAATTCGCGGAGACCGGGCTGGAAATCCACGGTTCCGAGGGCTCGCTGATCGGCCGCAACGTCATGACGCAGCGCCCCATCGGCACCGTGACGCTGCGCGACGCCAGCGGTGAACAGGATTTGCCGCTCGATCCCCGCAATCTCTACGAGACCGCACTTGCCGCCTTCCATGCCGCCGTTGACGGCAACGGAAAGCCGTCCGCGACGGGCGAGGATGGCATCTGGTCGCTGGCAACGGGACTTGCCGTAGTCGAAGCCGCGCGCACCGGCGGAACGGTCAAGATCGCACCGGGCCTTTGAGGACTATTCGGAAAAGACCATGAGCAAGCATATCACTCCACGCCAGGCCGCAGACCTCATTCCAGACGGCGCCGTCGTATCGGTCTCCTCGTCCTCCGGCCTCGGTTGCCCGGACCTGACGCTGAAAGCCATCGGCGAGCGTTTCGACGAGACGGGCCATCCGCAGAGCCTCACGACGGTGCACCCGATCGCGGCCGGCGACATGAGCGGCATCAAGGGTGTCGATTACATCGCGAAGAAAGGCCTTCTGAAGAAGATCATCGGCGGCTCCTATCCCTCCGGCCCCTCCACATCCGAACCGCCACTGATCTGGCAGATGATCACCGGCAACGAGATTCCGGCCTACAATATTCCCTCCGGCATCCTGTTCGACATGCACCGCGAGGCCGCCGCCAAGCGCCCCGGCGTCATCACCAAGGTGGGGCTGGAAACCTTCGTCGATCCGCGCCGGGAAGGCTGCGCGATGAATGCCGCCGCCGCTGAGGAGCCTGTGGTCGAGAAGATCACCTTCGCTGGTGAGGACTGGCTCTATTTCAAGGCCATCGCGCCGCAGGTGGCGATCATCCGCGCCACCACGGCCGACGAACGCGGCAACCTGACCTATGAGCATGAAGGCGCGTATCTCGGCGGTCTCGACCAGGCGCTTGCCGCCCGCAACAATGGCGGCATCGTCATCGCGCAGGTCAAGCGCATCACCAAGGAAGGCTCGCTCAAACCGCATGACGTGCGCGTGCCCGGCGTGCTGGTCGATTACATCGTGGTCGATCCGGAGCAGAAGCAGACGACGCAGACGCTCTACGACCCTGCCATTTCCGGCGAAATCTTCCGGCCGCTCGACTCATTCCGGGTGCCGGAGTTCAACATCCAGAAGGTCATCGCCCGCCGCGTGGCGCAGGAACTCGAGGCCGGCAGCGCGGTCAATCTCGGCTTCGGCATTTCCGCAAACGTGCCGCGCATCCTGATGGAAGAAGGCCTGCATGGCGCCGTCACCTGGGTCATCGAACAGGGCGCCGTCGGCGGCGTGCCGCTGCTCGACTTCGCCTTCGGCTGTGCCTCCAATGCCGATGCCTTCATGCCCTCGCCCTACCAATTCACCTATTTCCAGGGTGCGGGCTTCGACGCCTCGCTGCTCTCCTTCCTGGAAATCGGCAAGGACGGCTCGGTCAATGTCTCGAAGCTCTCCTTCCGGCCGCATGTGACGGCAGGCTGCGGCGGCTTCGTCGATATCACGGCGCGTGCGAAGAAGATCGTCTTCTCCGGCATGTTCAATGCCGGCGCCAAGCTCGGCATCGAGAACGGCAAGCTGGTGATCGAGAAGGAAGGCAAGCTGAAGAAGCTGGTCAATGAAGTCGAGCACGTCACCTTCTCCGGCCCGCGCGGCGTGGCGCAGGGGCAGGACATCACCTATGTCACCGAGCGCTGCGTGCTGAAGCTGACGCCTGATGGCATCGTGCTCACCGAGATCGCGCCGGGCGTCGATCTTCAGGCGCATATCCTCGACCAATCGGAATTCGACCTCCTCATCTCACCCGATCTCAAGGTCATGGACGCCGCTCTCTTCACCGACGCGCCGATCGGCCTGACGCTGCCGCAGAAGCCGGCGCGCCAGCTTGCGGGAGCGTTCCATGGCTGAGCCGCGCATCCGTATTTCCGTCGACGGCTTTGTCGCGACGATTACAGTCGCGCGGCCGGAAAAGGCGAATGCCTTCGATATCGACATGCTGAAGGAGCTTTCAGCCGCCTGCGACGACGTCGAAGCCAATGCCGCCGTGCGTGTCGCCATCCTGACCGGCGAGGGCAAGGCCTTTTCGGCGGGCGGCGATATCCGGGCTTGGGCCGGCATGGAGGCCAATGAATTCGGCCATGCCTGGGTGCGCTTCGGCCACCGCGTCTTCGAACGGCTGGCGACGCTGCGCATGCCGCTGATCGCCGCCGTCAACGGCCATGCGCTGGGCGGCGGGCTGGAACTGGCGGCTGCCGCCGACATTCGCATCGCCGAAACGCAGGTGAAGATCGGCCTGCCGGAAGCCGGCCTCGGCATGGTTCCGGGCTGGTCCGGTACCCAGCGGCTGGTGAAGCGTTTTGGCGCGCAGGCCGTGCGCCGCATGCTGCTCGGCGGTGAAGTGCTGACGGCAGACGAGGCGCAGATACTCGGCATCGTCGATCAGGTCGTCGAGACCGGAGCGGTGCTGGACGCCGCGAAGACCTATGCAGCACGCATCATGGCGCGCGGCCCGGCGGCAACGGAAATTTCCAAGCTGATGATCGCGGTGGCGAACGGCGAAGACAATGGTGCGGCGGTGGAGGCCCTGGGCTCGATCCTCGTCGCCAAGACCGGGGACCTGAAGGAAGGCGTCGCCGCTTTCACCGGAAAACGCCCCGCAGAGTTCAAGGGAGACTGGTAATGACCGCGCATGTGAAACCCAAGGCGCTTGACAATTTCAAGGCACGCGATTTTCGCATGCTGATCGACGGCGTCTGGACGGAAGGTTCCGGCAATGCGCTTGAGCGCGTCGCTCCTGGCCATGGCGTCGTGGTGAGCCGCTACCCGACTGGCAGCAAGGCCGACGCGGAGCGCGCCATCGCGGCTGCCCGCAAGGCTTTCGACAATGGCCCGTGGCCGAGTATGACGGGTGCCGAGCGCTCCAATATCCTGCTCAAGGCCGCCGAACTTATCGCCGCCCGTGCCGACGATCTCGCCTTCCTCGACTGCATCGAATCCGGCAAACCGATCAGCCAGGCCAAGGCCGAGCTTGGCGGCGCCGTCGATATCTGGCGCTATGCCGCAGCCCTTGCCCGCGATCTGCACGGCGAAAGCTACAACACGCTGGGCGATGGCACGCTCGGCGTCGTGCTGCGCGAGGCGATCGGCGTCGTCTCGATCATCACGCCGTGGAATTTCCCCTTCCTGATCGTCAGCCAGAAGCTGCCCTTCGCGCTCGCCGCCGGCTGCACGACCGTCGTCAAGCCGTCCGAACTCACCTCCGGCTCGACGCTCGTCCTCGGCGAAATCCTCATCGAGGCCGGCGTGCCGGCCGGTGTCGTCAACATCATCACCGGCACCGGCCCGGAAGTCGGCGCGCCGATGACCACGCACCCCGATGTCGACATGGTCTCCTTCACCGGCTCCACCGGTGTCGGCCGTCTCACGATGGCCAATGCAGCGCAGACTCTGAAAAAGGTGTCGCTGGAACTCGGCGGCAAGAACCCGCAGATCGTCTTCCCGGATGCCGACCTCGACGCCTTCATCGATGCCGCCGTCTTCGGCGCCTATTTCAACGCCGGTGAATGCTGCAACGCCGGCTCGCGGCTGATCCTGCACAAATCCATCGCCGCCGACGTAACGGCCCGCATCGCCGAGCTTGCAAAGAAGGTCAAGGTCGGCGATCCGCTCGACCCAACGACGCAGGTCGGCGCGATCATCACGCCCCAGCATCTCGAAAAGATCGCCACCTATGTCGATGGCGCTTCCAAGGCAGGCGCTTCTGTGGCGCTGGGTGGTGCTGCCCTCGATCTCGGGCTCGGCCAGTTCATGGCACCGACCATCCTTTCCGGCGTGCAGCCGAACATGGCCGTCGCCCGTGAAGAAGTTTTCGGTCCGGTTCTTTCCGTCCTAACCTTCGAGACGACGGAAGAAGCGATCCGCATCGCCAACGCCATCGACTACGGCCTGTCGGCCGGCGTCTGGAGCCGCGATTTCGACACCTGCCTGACGGTCGGCCGCAAGGTGTGCGCCGGCACGGTCTGGATGAACACCTTCATGGACGGCGCATCAGAACTGCCCTTCGGCGGTTATCGCCAGTCCGGCCTCGGCCGCGAGCTCGGCCGCCATGCGGTGGAGGACTATACCGAGACCAAGACGCTCAACATGCATATCGGCGCCCGCACCGGCTGGTGGATGCCGCGATGACAAGACCCTTCCCGACAACCATGGATGGGACTGGCTCCGCCGCCCGCTCAGGGCGTCGGGAAGCTGAATTGCGGGCTTTGCAGGATCGTCAGGCCCTCGACCGGCTCGCCGGCAATGCGTTGCAACAGCAAGCTGCCCATGCCTTCGCCGGCCGCCTTCAGGTCCTCGTAGATGGTCTCGACCTTCGGCTGGATCTGGCTGAGCAGCCGCGACGTTTGCTTGGCGACGATGTCGTATTCCACACCGAGCGACAGGCCGTTGTCGCTCATGCCGGTAATTGTGGCGAGCGCGGAAACTTCGCCAGGACAGGTATATCCATCCGGCGCATCGGGCTCCGTGCTGCGGCGGCGCATGTAGTCGCGGATCATGTCGGCGGGGCTGTCGAGATCGAGCGCCTCGGGAATCTCGTAGGCGACGCCGGCCTCGCGCACGGCGGTCATGAAGCCGTGCAGCATGTGCTGACAGAAGGTCAGCCGCTTGGGCGGCAGGATGATCGTGACCTTGCGCCGGCCCTTGACGATCAGCCGCTTGGTGGCCTCGTAGGCGAAGGCGAAGTTGTCGTAGTCGACGAAGGCATGCGGGGTGGAGAACTCCGTACGGCCGTGCGTGACGAAGGGAAAGCCGTTTTCCAGCAGCAGCCGCACACGCGGATCGAACGGCTCGGTGCGCGAGAAAATCAGGCCGTCGGCCATGCCGTTGCGGATGATGTAGTTGACCGCATCGACATTGCTGCCGTCGAGAAAATTCGGCGTGACGATGAGATGGTAGGGCGTCGCCTGAAGCGCCCGCGCCAGGCCGTGCATGATGGACGTGCCGAAGCCCAGGATTTCCTCGTGCGGATCGAGCAGGACGGAAATGACATTGGTGCGGCCGGTCTTGAGACGCTGCGCGGCGCGGTCCGGCAGGTAGCCGATCTCGGCTGCCACCTCGTGCACGCGACGCCTTGTGCTCTCGGAAATCTGGGGCGCATTGCCGAGCGCGCGCGACACCGTGGTGATCGCAAACCCCGTCAGTTCCGCGATCGTCTTCAGCGTCGGCTTGCCGGCTCGAAGCGGGTTGCGGGCGGTTTCACTGTCGGCGGGCTTTTCGATGCGGGACACGGGCAGGCTTCTTCGGATGGGGAACGTCGATTCCCGGCACCATATCGAGCGTCTCGCCCCTGGGCAATCTTGCGCTGCACAGAATTTAAAACGTTTTCGATGCATCGCACAAAGCGTTACGTTTTTAAGAAATCGCTGAAATCGCCTGAATTTATCGCAATCTCAAAGACAGTTGCCGCACCTTTCCGTGGCGACTTGACTCCGCAAATTTACAACGTTTTAAATTGGCGCGGCGCTTTGAGCCATAGACTGGATTCCGACGCTCTCAAGGGCCTCGGTCATATCGGCGGGAGGAGGCTCTCGCCCTCGAACTTGCAAACGGGAGGAATACAATGCGCAAGTTTCTGACGACCACTGCAGCGATTGCGGTGCTGATGGGCCTAGGCGGCACGGCCGCTCGCGCCGCTGAAAATGTGGAGGTTCTGCACTGGTGGACGTCGGGCGGTGAAGCTGCCGCTCTCGACGTTCTCAAGAAGGACCTCGAATCCAAGGGCATTTCCTGGACCGACATGCCGGTTGCCGGCGGTGGCGGGACGGAAGCCATGACGGTTCTGCGCGCCCGCGTCACGGCCGGCAACGCGCCGACCGCCGTGCAGATGCTCGGTTTCGACATTCTCGACTGGGCCAAGGAAGGCGCGCTCGGCAATCTCGACGAAGTGGCCGCCAAGGAAGGCTGGGACAAGGTAATCCCGACCGCCCTGCAGCAGTTCTCGAAATATGATGGCCACTGGATCGCGGCTCCCGTCAACGTCCACTCCACCAACTGGATGTGGATCAACAAGGCGGCCCTCGACAAGGCCGGCGGCAAGGAGCCGGCAAACTGGGACGAACTCGTCGCCCTGCTCGACAAGTTCAAGGAACAGGGCATCACGCCGGTCGCCCATGGTGGCCAGCCGTGGCAGGACGCGACGATCTTCGACGCGGTCGTGCTCTCCTTCGGCAACGACTTCTACAAGAAGGCCTTCATCGATCTCGATCCGGACACGCTGGGCGGCGCCCAGATGAAGGAAGCGTTCGACCGCATGACGAAGCTGCGCTCCTATGTGGACGACAACTTCTCGGGCCGCGACTGGAACCTGGCTTCTGCCATGGTCATCGAAGGCAAGGCCGGTCTGCAGTTCATGGGCGACTGGGCAAAGGGCGAATTCATCAAGGCCGGCAAGAAGCCGGGCTCGGATTTCGTCTGCATGCGCTTCCCGGGCACGCAGGGCTCGGTCACCTTCAACTCCGACCAGTTCGCGATGTTCAAGGTTGCCGCAGAGAAGGTTCCGGCCCAGCTCGTCATGGCCTCGGCCATCGAGAACCCGACCTTCCAGTCGGCCTTCAACGTGGTCAAGGGCTCGGCCCCGGCCCGCACCGACGTCTCGGATGAAGCCTTCGACGATTGCGGCAAGAAGGCCATCAAGGACCTCGCGGAAGCCAACACCAACGGCACGCTGTTCGGCTCCATGGCGCATGGCCACGCAAACCCGGCCTCCGTCAAGAACGCGATCTATGACGTCGTGACCCGCCAGTTCAACGGCGAGCTTTCCTCCGAGGAAGCCGTGACGGAACTCAAGGCCGCCGTCGAGGCCGCGAAATAAGGGGCCAGCCCCTCACCCTACCCTCTCCCCGCTGGGGAGAGGGATTTGAACGTCGCGGCAAAGCCCTTCTCCCCGCGGGGAGAAGGTGGCGGCAGCCGGATGAGGGGGCCACGCGCCGCCCTGCAACCCGATTTCAACGGTGGTATCGACCATGGATAGCCGAAGCCGGCTGCAGGAGCTTCTGCCGAAGCTCGTGCTGGCACCCAGTTTCCTCATCGTGCTCGTCTTCGTCTACGGCTTCATCGCCTATACGGGCTTCCTGTCGCTGACGGACAGCAAGATGCTGCCCTCCTACAATTTCGTGGGATTGAGCAACTATTCCAAGCTCTGGGCGCTGCCGCACTGGTGGCGGGCGGTTTCCAACCTTGCGATCTTCGCCTCGCTCTACATCGTCATCTGCTCGGTGCTCGGCCTGGCGCTCGCCATCCTGCTCGACCAGAAGATCCGCGCCGAAGGCATACTCAGACCGATCTATCTCTACCCAATGGCGCTCTCCTTCATCGTGACAGGCACGGCCTGGAAGTGGTTCCTCGATCCCGGCATCGGGCTTGAGAACACCATGCATCTCTGGGGCTGGGAAAGCTTTTCCTTCAACTGGATCAAGGACCGCAACTACGCCATCTACTGCGTGGTCATCGCCGCCGTCTGGCAGTCGTCCGGCTTCGTCATGGCTATGTTCCTCGCCGGGCTTCGCGGCGTCGACAACGAGATCATCAAAGCCGCCCAGATCGACGGCGCCTCGACCTCGACCATCTACCGCCGCATCATCATTCCGCTGATGCGCCCGGTCTTCCTGTCGGCCTTTGTCGTGCTCGCCCACCTCGCCATCAAGGCCTACGACCTCGTGGTCGCCTTGACGGGCGGCGGGCCGGGACAGGCGACCGAGCTGCCGGCGACCTTCATGTATTCCTACACCTTCACCCGCAACCAGATGGGCATCGGCGCCTCCTCCGCGATCATCATGCTGGTCATGATCTTCTCGATCATCATCCCCTACCTCTATTCCGAAATCCGCGGAGGCAAAGGCCGATGAGCGTTTCCAATCCCGATAACGTCATCTCGCACAACAAGCTGACGCGTGCGCTGATCTACACCGCCCTCATCCTGTTTGCGGTTTATTACCTGCTGCCGCTCTACGTCATGCTGGTGAACTCGCTGAAGCCGCTGGAGGAAATCCGCCAGGGCGGCATGCTGAACCTGCCGCAGCAATGGACCATCGAACCGTGGATCTCCGCTTGGTCGACGGCGCAGATCGGCGTACAGCCGACGGGCCTTCGCCCCTTCTTCATCAACTCGATCCTGATGGTCGTGCCGGCCGTCGCGATCTCCACCATCATCGGCGCGCTGAACGGCTACGTGCTGACCAAGTGGCAGTTCAGGGGCTCGAACGTCTTCTTCGGCCTGTTGCTGCTCTCCTGCTTCATCCCGTTCCAGATCGTGCTCATTCCGATGGCGCGCATTCTCGGCACGATCGGGCTCGCCGGCTCGATCTGGGGCCTCACCTTCGTGCACATCATATACGGCCTCGGCTTCACCACGCTCTATTTCCGCAACTACTACGAAAACTTCCCGACCGAGCTGGTGCGTGCCGCCCAGATCGACGGCGCGAGCTTCTTCCAGATCTTCTACCGCATCCTGCTGCCCTCCTCCGGCCCGATCATCGTCGTCTCGGTCATCTGGCAGTTCACCAATATCTGGAACGACTTCCTGTTCGGCGCCTCCTTCTCGGGCGCGGACACGACACCGATGACCGTTGCGCTCAACAACCTCGTGCAGTCCTCGACGGGCGTGAAGGAATACAACGTGCATTTCGCGGGCGCGATCCTCGCCGCCCTGCCCACCCTCATCGTCTACATCGTCTCCGGACGGTATTTCGTGCGCGGCCTGATGTCCGGCGCCGTGAAAGGATAACGCTCATGTCGTTCCTCAAGATCAGCAATCTGCGCAAGTCCTACGGCGCGCTCGAAATCCTGAAGGATATCAACCTGGAGATCGAGCAGGGCGGCTTCCTCGTGCTCGTCGGCCCCTCCGGCTGCGGCAAGTCCACGCTGCTCAACACGATCGCCGGCCTGGAGCCGATCACCTCGGGCGACATCGCCATCGACGGGCGCTCGGTCGCGGGCCTGCACCCCTCCAAGCGCGACATCGCCATGGTTTTCCAGTCCTACGCGCTCTATCCGAACATGACGGTCGCCGGAAACATCGCTTTCGGCATGGAGATCCGCGGCGTGCCGAAGGACGAGCGCGACAAAGCGATCAAGCAGGTCGCCGACATGCTGCAGATCGGCCACCTGCTGGAGCGCAAGCCCGGCCAGCTCTCAGGCGGCCAGCGCCAGCGCGTCGCCATGGGCCGGGCGCTGGTACGCGACCCCAAACTCTTCCTGTTCGACGAGCCGCTGTCCAACCTCGACGCCAAGCTGCGCGTCGACATGCGCACGGAAATCAAGCGCCTGCACCAGCGCATGAAGACCACCATCGTCTATGTGACGCACGACCAGATCGAGGCGATGACCCTCGCCACCAAGATCGCGGTCTTGAAGGACGGCGTGCTGCAGCAGTTCGGCTCGCCCTCGGAAATCTACAACAACCCGGCCAACATCTTCGTCGCCGACTTCATGGGCTCGCCGGCAATGAACCTGCTCTCGGCAAAGATCGAACAGAACGGCGCCGACATGGCGGTCTCGCTTGCCCGCCACCAGGCCGACCCGCTGGTGCTTTCCGTGCCGAACGCGCCCGGCGGGCTTTCCGCCTACAAGGGCAAGGAGGTCATCTTCGGCATTCGCCCAGAAGCCCTGACCGACCCTGACGGCGCGGACCGCAATGCCCGAACCGTCGCGGAAGGCGATTGCCTGATCGAGGTGGTCGAGCCGGCCGGCGCTGACACCTTCGCCGTCACCCATCTCGGCGGCAAGGAGATCGTCGCCCGCCTGCGTGCTGACGTGCGCATCACCGCCGGCCAGACCGCACGCCTTGCCTTCAACCTCGACAAGGCGGTGTTCTTCGACCCCGCAAGCCAGCTTCGCATCGCCTGAGATTTTTCAATGACCACGCAGCCGGACATCGTCATCATCGGATCGGGCATCGGCGGCTCCACCATGGCAGCCGCCCTCGCCGGCTCGGGCGCGCGCATCGTCATCCTCGAGCGCGGCGAGCGCCTGCCCGATACACCCGAGACGCGCAGCTACCGCTCGATCTTCGTCGACGGCCATTTCCGACCGAAGGAGATGTGGCGCGAGCCAGACGGTACGGCGTTCAATCCGGGCAATTTCTATTTCGTCGGCGGCAACTCCAAGCTCTTCGGCGCGGTGCTCCTGCGCTATCGCGCCGAGGATTTCACCGAGATGCAGCATCTCGGCGGCGTCTCGCCGGCCTGGCCCTTCCCCTACGAGGAGCTGGAGCCGTGGTATGGAAAGGCCGAGCGCCTGTTCGAGGTGCGCGGCGAACTGGGCCAGGACCCGACCGAACCGCACCATTCCACGCCCTATCCGCACGGCCCCGTGCCGGACGAGCCGGCGATCGCCCGCGCCCGCGCCGAACTGAAGGCGCAGGGGCTCAATCCGGCGACCCTGCCGCTCGGCGTCGATATCGACACATGGCTTGCCGGCGGGCGCACGCCCTGGGACGGCTTTCCCAACGCCGGCCAAGGCAAGAGGGATGCGGAGACCGCGCCGCTCGCCGCCGCCCTGCTCGACCCTGACATTACGCTTGTCACCTCCGCCCATGTCGATACGCTGGAGGAAGGACCGGACGGCCGGATCACCGCGATCCACTACACCCACGGCGGAGAGAGGAAGCGGCTTTCCCCGAAACTCGTCATCCTGTCGGCGGGCGCGATCAACTCGGCCGCGATCCTGCTGCGCTCCGGCAACGGCAAGGGGCTCGCCAACAGTTCCGACCAGGTCGGCCGCAACTTCATGAACCACAATTGCAGCGCCATGCTCGCGATCAACCCGTTCCGGCGCAACGACAGCATCTACCAGAAGACACTGATGCTGAACGACTATTACCTGACCGGCGGTCGCGACGGCCTGCCGCTCGGCAATGTCCAGCTGCTGGGCAAGATCAACGGCGACATCCTGAAAGCCAACGCGCCGGTCTATGCCCCGCGCTTCGCGCTCGACTTCATGGCCGGCCACGCAATCGACTGGTACATGATGACCGAGGACCTGCCCAATCCCGAAAGCCGCATCATGGTCGACGGCAAGGGCATCGTCATGCAATGGCGGCGTTCCAACATGGAGGCGCTATCGGGCCTGGAGGCGAAAATGCGCGCTCATTTCAAGGCCGCTGGCTACCCGATCGTCCTCACGCAGCCCTTCGACAAGCGCACCCCCTCGCATCAGTGCGGCACGGTGCGCATGGGCCTTGATCCGGCCACCGCCCCGCTCGACCCCTATTGCCGCGCCTTCGATCACGCCAATCTCTACGTCGTCGACGGCGGCTGCCTGCCGACCTCGGCAGCCGTCAATCCGGCGCTCACCATCGCCGCCCAGGCGTTGCGCGTCGCCGACCATATCCGCGCAAAGGAGCTTTCGGCATGACCCGCCCCGTCGCCATCGTCACCGGCGGCCGCCGGGGTATCGGCCTCGGCATCGCGAAAGCCCTCGCCGCCGAAGGCTTCGACATCGCCGTCACCGGTATCGGCGACAGCGATACCACCACCGACGCGATGATCGCCGACCTCGCCCGGCTCGGCGCCCATGCAATCTATCTCAAGGGCGATCTTGCCGATCTCTCCGGCCATGCGGCCACCGTCGCGGCCATCGAAGACCGGCTCGGGGCAATCGCCTGCCTCGTCAACAATGCCGGTATCGCCTCCGTCGTGCGCGGCGATTTCCTCGATCTGGCGCCGGAGAATTTCGACACGATCGTCTCGACCAATCTGCGCGGCACAGTGTTCTTCACCCAAGCCGTGCTGAAGGCGATGTTGCAGTCGAAACAGGCGGCCGGTCCACGCGCGATCATCAACATCACCTCCGTCTCGGCCGGCCTCACTTCGCCCGAGCGGCTCGATTATTGCATGACCAAGGCCGGCCTTGCCGCCTTCAGCCAGGGGCTGGCGATCAGGCTCGCCGATACCGGCATCTCCGTCTTCGAAATCCGCCCGGGCATCATCCGCTCCGACATGACGGCCACCGTCTCCACGAAATACGACGCGCTGATCGAAGGCGGCCTTGTGCCGATGAAGCGCTGGGGCGAGCCTGACGATATCGGTTCCGTCGCAGCCGCCTTGGCATCCGGCAAATTCGCCTTCGCCACCGGCTCGGTGATCAATCTCGACGGCGGGCTGTCGATCGGCCGGCTCTGAAAACTGTTAAGGACCAAGGCATGACCTACGATTACATCATCACCGGCGCCGGCCCCGCCGGCTGCGTGCTGGCGAACCGGCTTTCCGAGGATCCGACCGTTCGCGTGCTGCTGCTGGAAGCCGGCGGTGGCGACTGGAACCCGCTGTTCCACATGCCGGCCGGCTTTGCCAAGATGACCAAGGGCGTCGCAAGCTGGGGCTGGGAGACCGTGCCGCAGAAGCACATGAAGGGCCGCGTCCTGCGCTATACGCAGGCCAAGGTCATCGGCGGCGGTTCCTCGATCAACGCGCAGCTTTACACGCGCGGCAATGCCGCCGACTACGACCTCTGGGCCAGCGAAGACGGCTGCGAGGGCTGGAGCTACCGGGAAATCCTGCCCTATTTCAAGCGCGCCGAGGACAACCAGCGTTTCGCCGACGACTACCATTCCTATGGCGGGCCGCTCGGCGTTTCCATGCCGGTCTCGGCGCTGCCCATCTGCGACGCCTATATCCGCGCCGGCCAGGAACTCGGCATTCCCTACAATCACGATTTCAACGGCCGCCAGCAGGCCGGCGTCGGCTTCTATCAGCTGACCCAGCGCAACCGCCGCCGCTCCTCCGCCTCGCTCGGCTATCTCTCGCCGATCAAGGATCGGAAAAATCTCACCATCCGCACCGGCGCGCGCGTCGCCCGCATCGTGCTGGAAGGCACGCGCGCCGTCGGCGTCGAGGTCGTCAGCGGTAGCAGCGTCGAGACCATCCGGGCCGAGCGTGAGGTGCTCGTCTCCTCCGGCGCCATCGGCTCGCCGAAACTGTTGCAGCAATCGGGCATCGGCCCGGCCGATCACCTGCGTTCGGTCGGCGTTACAGTGAAACACGACCTCCCGGGCGTCGGCTCCAACATGCAGGACCATCTCGATCTCTTCGTCATCTCCGAATGCACCGGCGACCACACCTATGACGGCGTCGCCAAGCTGCACCGCACGCTGTGGGCCGGGCTGCAATATGTGCTCTTCCGCTCCGGCCCCGTCGCCTCCTCGCTCTTCGAGACCGGCGGTTTCTGGTATGCGGACCCCGAGGCCCGTTCGCCGGATATCCAGTTCCATCTCGGCCTCGGCTCGGGCATCGAGGCGGGCGTGGAGAAGCTGAAGAATGCAGGCGTGACGCTGAATTCGGCCTACCTGCATCCCCGCTCGAAGGGCACGGTGCGGCTCGCCTCCGCTGATCCCGCCGCCGCGCCGCTGATCGACCCCAACTACTGGGACGACCCGCACGATCGGAAAATGTCGATCGAGAGCCTGAAGATCGCCCGCGAGATCATGCAGCAGGCTGCGCTGAAACCCTTCGTCATGGCCGAGCGCCTGCCGGGGCCGAAGGTCGTGACCGATGAGGACCTGTTCAACTATGGTTGCGCCAATGCCAAGACCGACCATCACCCGGTCGGCACCTGCAAGATGGGCACGGGCGCGGATGCCGTCGTCGGGCTCGATTTGAAGGTGCATGGGCTTGACGGACTGCGCGTCTGCGACAGTTCCGTCATGCCGCGCGTTCCCTCCTGCAACACCAATGCGCCGACCATCATGGTGGGCGAGAAGGGCGCCGACATCATCCGCGGCCTGCCGGCGCTGCCGGCCCAGGTCTTCCAATACGAGCGCAACGACCAGCGTCCGCGCGCCCGCGCCAACATCCGATAGGGGGAACCATGATCCGCCACTGCGTCTTCATCCGCTTCAAGCCGACCATTTCCGTCGCCTACAAGACCGAGCTTTTCAACGAGATCGATGCCCTGAAGGACCGCCTTCCGGGCATGGTCGCCGTGCATATCGGCACCAATGTCAGCCCGGAAACCGGCATGGACAAGGGCTTTTCCGACGGCTTCATCGTCGATTTCGCCGACAGCTTTTCGCGTGATGCCTATCTGGAGGATCCCGAGCATAAGCAGACGGGTGGTCGCCTGGTTGCGGCCGCCGAGGGCGGCGTCGCCGGCATCCTCGTCTATGACCTAGAAACCGACGACTAGACTCGACCCGCCCGGCGCGAAAGCATGCGCTCGAGCGCGGAGAAGGCGTCGTAGATTAGCACCGCGAGCACCGCGACCACGAGACCGCCCTGCAGCACGAAAGCAAGGTTGTTGGATTGCAGGCCGGCGATGATGACTTCGCCGAGGGTTTTTGCCGCGACCGTCGAGCCGATAGTGGCCGTGGCCAGGCTGATGGTCACCGAAAGGCGGATGCCGGCGAGAATGATCGGCAGCGCCAGCGGCAGCTCCACCTTGGTCAGCCGCTGCCACGCCGTCATGCCGGTTCCCTTCGCCGCCTCGACGATGGCTGGCGGCAGGGTGGAAAGGCCGGTCATGGAGTTTTCGAAGATCGGCAGCAGGCCATAGAGGAAAAGCGCGATCAGCGTCGGTTTCTCGCCGAAGCCGACGGCGGGGACGGCAAGCGCCAGCACGGCGACCGGCGGAAAGGTCTGGCCGATATTCACGAGGCTGCGCGACAGCGGTAGGAATTCGGCCCCGATGGGCCGCGTCACGAGAATGGCAAGCCCGACGGCGACGATAGTTGCGGCAAGCGTCGCCGTGAAGACTGTCGCAAGATGCGACAGCGTCAGCGACAACAGGCTGCCCTGATTGTAGATCGCCGGCGCATTGGCCTGCACCAGCGGCTTGAGCAACGGCTCGTATAGGCCGGGCTGGACGAGAAAGGTGATCAGGATGATCAGCGCCGCCAGCCGCAGGAGATTTGGCAGAAGCCGCTTCATTGCGGCCTCGCGGCACGGCGGGCAAGGCCGGCAAGCGTCACGCGGCCAAGGGCTGCGCCATCCGCACCGACGACCGGCAGGGCATCGCGGCCGGACCACAGCAACGCCGACAGCGCTTCGCGCTGGCTGGTCGCCGCCGCAAGCGGTTCGCCATCCGCAGCGCCCGCTTCGGCGGCATCGCCGGCCGTGCCGATCGAGAGAAGCCGGAACGGCCGCTCGCCGGCGCCGATCAGCGTCTCGACGAAATCCGTGGCGGGCTTGACCAGCATCTCCTCGGGGGCGGCGTATTGCACGATCCGGCCCTTGTCCATGACGGCGATCTTGTCGGCGAGGTGGAAGGCCTCCTCCATATCATGCGTGACGAGGATGATCGTCGTGCCGAAATGTTTCTGGATCGCCAGAAGATCGTCCTGCGCCTTGGCGCGGATGACCGGATCGAGCGCGCCGAAGGGCTCGTCCATCAGCAAAATGTTCGGCTCCGCGGCGAGCGCGCGGGCAACGCCGACGCGCTGCTGCTGGCCGCCCGACAATTCATGCGGATACCGCGGGCCGAAAGCGGCGGGGTCGAGCTGGAAGAGCGAGAGCAGCTCCTTCACCTTGGCGTCGATGCGGCTTTTTTCCCAACCGAGCAGGCCGGGCACGGTGGCGATATTTTCCGCGACCGTGCGGTGCGGGAAGAGGCCATGGCCCTGGATGGCATAACCGATGCGGCGGCGCAGTTCGTAGCTGGGCATCGACCGGTTGTCCTCGCCGTCTATGCGGATGGTGCCCGAGGTCGGCTCGACCAGACGGTTGACCATGCGCATCAGGGTCGTCTTGCCCGAGCCCGACGTGCCGACGATAACGGTGATCGTGCGCGGCGCAATCGTCATCGAGACATTGTCGACCACGGTGTTGTCGCCATAGCGCTTGGTGATGCTGTCGATCTGGATCATGCGGCCCTGCCGGGTTTGGAGAGGGAAAGTTCGGTTGCGGCATCGAGCACGATGGCGGCCGCAAAGGCGAGCGCGACCGTCGGCACCGCGCCGAGCAGCACGAGGTCCATGGCAGTCTGGCCGATGCCCTGGAAGACGAAGACGCCGAAGCCGCCGCCACCGATCAGGGCAGCGATGGTGGCAAGCCCGATATTCTGCACCAGCACGATACGGATGCCCGTGAGAATGACCGGGAAGGCAAGCGGCAACTCGACGCCGAACAACCGCTGGCCGTTCGTCATGCCGATGCCGCGCGCCGCATCATTGGCATCGCGCGGCACGCCGGCAAGGCCGACCACCGTGTTGGCGACGACAGGCAGCAACGAATAGAGGAACAGCGCGACGAAGGCAGGGGCCGCGCCAATGCCGCGAATGCCGATGGCCGCCGCCCCCGGCACGTTGAGCGCGATCCAGCCGAGCGGCGCGATCAGCAGGCCGAACAGCGCAATCGAAGGGATCGTCTGGATGATGTTCAGCACATTGAGCACGCCGGCGCGCAAGCCTTCCACTCGATGACAGAGAATGCCGAGCGGCAGGCCGATCAATGTCGCCGCCGCCAGCGATCCGAGCGCCAGCACGACGTGCCGGCCAGCCTCCAGCCAGAAGGTCTCGGCGCGACTGCCATATTCCTTGAGGATCGAAAGCCCGTCCCAGGCGCCGGACATCAGTAGAGCGGCAATGGCGACGGCAACCGCCGCCAAGAGCGCTACCCGCGCAAGCGGCGCGAGTTTCAGCCGCGCCAGCGCATCGGCGGTCAGGAGCGCGAAGGCGAAGATGGTGAACCAGAAACCGGAGGCCGGCGAAACACGAGCATAGGTATTTTCCGGCGGTGTCAGATGGCCGGCGGAGATGCCGATGAGAATGGAGAGGAGCGCTAGAGCTGCAAGGCCGAGCAGCAGCCGCAGCAGCGTCGGCGTCCTCAGGACGATGAGCACGATAGCGGCGACAACAAAGGCAAGCAGTGCAGCACCGAGGCCGGATGGCAATGCATCGAGGATTGCCCGCGGCTCACCCGGCACGATACGATTGGCCCGGAAATTGGCAAACGGCGCCAGAAAGGCGCCGTAGGCCAGCAAAAAGGCGATCACCACGCCGAGCTTGTCGATCCTGAACCGCATGAAAGCCTTTCTAGGGAGAACCCTCCGCCCGGCCGGGCGAAGGGTGATCGCGGCTTACTTGATGAAGCCGTTCTTCTTGAGGAAGTCTTCGGCAACTGCCTTCGCCGGCTCGCCGCCGACCTGAACGCGGCCGTTGAGATCCTGCAGCGTGACGAGGTCGAGCTTTTCGAAGACGGGCTTCAGCAGTTCCTCGATCTGCGGATTGGCCTTCAGAACCTCTTCGCGGATGATCGGCGAGGGCTGGTAGACCGGCTGCACGCCCTTGTCGTCTTCGAGAACCACGAGGCCCGACGGCGCGATGCCGCCATCCGTGCCATAGACCATGGCGGCGTTCGCGCCGTTGGTCTGGTTGGCAGCGGCGGCGATCGTCGCTGCGGTGTCACCGCCCGAGAGCGTGATCAGCTGTTCCGGCTTCAGCGTAAAGCCGTAGGTGGTCTGGAAGGCCGGAAGGGCGGCCGCCGAGTTCACGAATTCCGAGGAGGCCGCGAGAACGACTTGGCCACCGCCAGAAACGTATTTGCCGAAGTCGCTGAGCGTGACGAGCTTGTTCGGCTCGGTTACATCCTTGCGCAGCGCGATCGCCCAGGTGTTGTTGGCCGGCGACGGCTGCAGCCAGACGATCTTGTTGGCGTCATAGTCGAGCGTCTTGGCGAGTTCGTAGGCCTTGGCCGCATCTTTCCAGGCCGGGTCGTCGGCCTTTTCGAAGAAGAAGGCGGCATTGCCGGTATATTCCGGATAGATGTCGATTTCGCCAGCGATGATCGCCTGGCGAACGACCGGCGTCGCGCCGAGCTGCACGCGGTCCGTCGTCTGGATGCCGTTGGCATTCAGCACGGACAGGATGATGTTGCCGAGAACGCCGCCTTCCGTATCGATCTTCGAGGAAACGACAACCTGGGCGTGGGCGGCACCGGCGGCCAGACCGAGGGCCAGAGCTGCTCCGATAAACTTGACGACTGGGCGCATGTGAAAACCTCTCCTTGTGCGGCAATTCGTGGCCACAGTTTCACCACGTTTCAGAAAGCCCGTCCGGGCAAAGCATTCCATATATGTCAGCAAATCGCAAAAAACAGACTGCGAAGACAGGACATGACACGGTGTTTGTTGCCGCGTCCAAAGCGCTTTAAAATTTATGCCGGAAGAAACTATCAGGCAAAAGAAACCCGTTGCAATCAGCCATGCCATCCGACAGTCTTCCAGCCGGCCCATCCTCCATTTCGATAATGCATTTCATCTCTGCCGGGAACCATCCCGGGCCCGATGTCCGGCGCAGATTTTTGAGGGGACAATGAGCATCTACATCCTCGCATTGCTGATCGGTGTCGTGGCAGGGCTTCGCGCCATGACGGCGCCCGCAGCCGTCAGCATCGGTGCCGCCCTTGGCTGGTTGCCACTTTCCGGCACTTGGGCCGCCTTCATGGGCTATCGCTTCACGCCCTATATTTTCGGCGCGCTCGCGCTCATCGAATTCGTCACCGACCAGCTGCCGAGCACGCCGAGCCGCAAGGTGCCGCAGCAGTTCGGCGCCCGCATCGTCAGCGGCGCGTTCTGTGGCGCCGTCATTGGCACGGCCGGTGGTGCGCTGATCGGCGGGCTGGTGGCCGGCGTGATCGGCGCGATCATCGGCACGCTGGGTGGCGCGGAGGCCCGCCATCGCCTCGTCGCTGCGACCGGCGGCAAGGACCTGCCCATCGCGCTTCTCGAAGACGCCGTCGCCGTTCTGCTCGGCCTCTTCGTCGTTTCGTCGGTTCTCTGATGCAGACATTCGACGCCATCATTATTGGTGCGGGCCAGGCCGGCCCGTCGCTCGCCGGACGGTTGACGGCCGCCGGCCGGAAGGTCGCCCTCATCGAGCGCAAGCTTGTCGGCGGCACCTGCGTCAACACCGGCTGCATGCCGACCAAAGCCATGGTCGCCAGCGCCTATGCTGCCCACCTCGCCCGCCGCGGCGCCGATTACGGCGTGGTGACGGGCCCTGTCGCCATCGACTTCGCTAAGGTCATGGCGCGCAAGGACAAGGTGCGCTTCGATGCCCGCAAGGGTAACGAGGACTGGCTGGAAAGCATGGAGGGCCTGACCTTCATCCGCGGCCATGCCCGCATCGAAAGCCCGACGGAAATCCGCATCGGCGACGATCTGTTGTCGGCTCCCCAGATCTTCCTCAATGTCGGCGGCCGCGCCGTCGTGCCGGATTTTCCCGGCGTGGAAGAGGTACCGCACCTCAACAATGTCTCGATCATGGAGCTGACGGAGGTGCCGAAACACCTCGTCGTCATCGGCGGCAGCTATATCGGGCTGGAATTTGCCCAGATGTTCCGCCGCTTCGGCGCCGAGGTTACGGTCGTCGAAAAGGGGCCGCGGCTGATTGCGCGGGAAGACCCTGATATCAGCGACGCCGTGCGCGATATCCTTGAGCGCGAGGGCATCGCTGTCAGGACCGGGGCGGAATGCATCCGCTTCTTCAAAAGCGGCGACGGTGTCGGGGTGGGCGTCGATTGTACGGCCGGCGCGCCCGAGATCACCGGTTCGCATCTCCTGCTCGCCACCGGACGGCGGCCGAACACCGACGATCTCGGCCTCGACAAGGCGGGCGTGGCGGTGGACAAGCGCGGCTACATCACCGTCGACGAGCGGCTGGAAACCAACGTGCCCGGCATCTTCGCCATGGGCGACTGCAACGGCCGCGGCGCCTTCACGCACACCTCGTACAACGACTTCGAGATCGTCGCGGCGAACCTGCTCGACAACGAACCACGCAAGGTCAGCGACCGCATCCAGACCTATGCGCTCTATATCGACCCGCCGCTCGGCCGCGCCGGCATGAGCGAAACGGAGGCGCGCAAGACCGGTCGCAAGCTTTTGATCGGGACACGGCCCATGACGCGCGTCGGCCGCGCCAAGGAAAAGGGCGAAACGCTCGGTTTCATGAAGGTGATCGCCGATGCCGAGACGAAGGAAATCCTCGGCGCCTCGCTTCTCGGCACCGGCTGCGACGAGGCCGTGCAGAGCATTCTCGACGTGATGTATTCCGGCAGGCCCTACACGACCATCACGCATGCCGTACACATCCACCCGACCATATCGGAACTGATCCCGACCGTCTTCGGCGAGATGCAGCCGGCAAAATGAGAAAGGCCCGGGAATTTCCCGGGCCTTTCATTTTTCAGATCACAATATCCCCATCGCGTCACTTCGGATTGCGGATCGTCAGCGCCGGGTTATGGGCGAAGAAGTTGTGCGGCATGATGTGCACGGTCTTCCATTCCGTCGACATGACCGGCCAGTCTTCCATGCGCGGGATATGGTGGAAGCCGGCGGAGAACCAAGTGACGATGTCCTTGCCCATCAGGCTCTGGTCCTTCTTCACCCATTCGGCGAGCGTATCCGAGCCGTCGCTCTGCATGGCGAACTTGCCGCCGGCATAGCGCTGTTCCGGGTCATAGACCGTGTTCCACACCGAATATTCGATATAAGCGTTGCGCTTCATCGGCGGGTCGTTCTCGAAGTCGAACGGGCCGTAGGACACGTCGCCATGGTGGATCATGTAGCCCGGCTCATGGCCGAGATAGCCTTCACGCGATGGATCCGAGATGTGGAAGTAGCGCGGCTGCGAGGATGAGAGCTTGTAGCGCGCCTCCATTTCCGTCATCGGCATCTTGTGTTCGACCGTCCACATCGACTTGCGCGGGCTCGACGCATCGAGCTTGGCCGGCACGATATCCATCGTCGAGAAGTGGTTGATCGGCTGGTCGACGTCGAAGTCGATGCGGAAGTTGAAGTAGTGGTCGTGGTTTGCGGCAACGAGGTTCGGCGCGATCAGCGTGCCATGCGCCGTATCGGCCTTGGCCGTCGCATCCTTCATCGAGGTAGAGGCAACGCCCTTCACCGCATCGAGGCCGGTCGCGCCGACATAGATGTTGACCTGGCCGTTCTGCTGCAGGCGGTAGTCGATGAGATAGTCATAGTTGCCGACTTCCGAGGCCGTGCGCACCACGAGCTCCGTCGCCGGGCGTCCCTCCGCCGGGATCGGCTTTTCCGGTGTCTGGGCAAAGACTTCGAAATGGCGCCAGGCCGGATCGCCGTTGCTGCGCTCGAAGACGCAGATGGCATCGGGAATGACCAGCGGCTGACCCTTGTCGTCGGCGATCGTCGCCGGCAGGAAGGTGGCATGCGCGGGGCAATCGATGCCGGCGCGCAGCGGCGTCAGGAACAGGCCGAAACCATATTCCCCGCTGTCCATATAGGTGCGCCAGTACCAGCCTTCCGACGGGTCCATATAGGGCACGAAGACTTCCGAGAGATGCGCCTGATAGATGACCGAGCGCCAGGTGCCGTCATCGTTGACGTCGAGATTGGAGAGCACCAGGCCCGGACGCTTGTCGACGCGGAAGTTGAAGCGCCAGATATCCCATTCGAGATGGCTGCCATCGATCTTGTAGTTCGGCCCTCCCTCCTGCACCAGCTTGACGGGGTTCGTCTCGGCGCGCAGCGGTGTGCGTTTGGCGACTTCCTCCTCCGTATAGCCCCAGCCGTCCTTCGGCACATCAAGCACGCCCGTATCGACGACACGCAGCACTTCTTTCTTGCCGATGTCGTAGAGCGCAAACAGGCCCTCGATCGGCTTGGCATAGAAGTTGGAGCCGTCAGGCACCTGATAACAGGGCACCTTCATCAGGCGCGAATTGGTGTATTCGTCGGTGAAGAAATTGCCGGCGGTGAGCGGCAGGCAGAAGGCCTGTTCCGGCTTCAGGCCGCGCTTGGCAAGGCCGGCCACCATTTCGGGATTGCCGAGCACGCCTTCCAGCGCCCCCATGAATTCCGTGAACAGCACCATCGGCTGCCCCTTGGTCTTCTCGTTGCTCTCCACCGCGCCCTTGGTGATGTTGACCACGGCCTCGCTGAAGCCTTCCTTGCTGGTCAGGTAGACGGTCGCCTTGCGGTCGAGGCTGTCGCCCTCCTTCCAGGCGAGCACGTCGGCCTTGGCGGGCTCCTTCAGCTCGATCAGCGGATAGAGCGTGGTGTCGTCGGCAACCTTCTGCTCGCGCAGGATCTGGTTGATCTTCTGGTATTCCTCGGCGGTCAGGCCATCCAGCGGATGGGAGGCCGCGGCGGTGGCAGTCAGGCCGAAGGCCAGCGCCGTAGCGGCAAGATATCTCGTCAGTCTCATGATCGTTCCCTCTTCTGTTGTTTTCTCAGGCGAAGACCACCTGGATGTCGGTGTATTCGGCAAGGCCCTCTTCCGCGAACTCGACGCCGATGCCGGAAAGCTTGACGCCGCCGAAGGGCGCATTCGGCTGGATGGCGCCATGTTTGTTGATCCAGACGGAGCCGCAGGCCATACGGCTCGCCACCTTTTTCGCCGCCGCGATATCCGACGACCAGACCGAGCCGCCGAGCCCGTTCGGGCTGTCGTTCGCCAGCCGGATCGCCTCCTCGACATCCGAATAGCGGATGACCGGCAGCGCCGGCCCGAACTGCTCCTCGTCGACGAGCGCATCGCCATTGTGCAGACCGGTGACAATGGTCGGCGGGAAGAACAGGCCCTCGCCCGGTTCGCCGCCGAGCAGCACCTTACCGCGTCCCTTGGCATCCGCCACGAGCCGCGAAACCTTGTCGAACTGCATGCGGTTCTGGATCGGGCCGAGAATGCTCGCCTCCTCCATGCCGTTGCCGACGGGGATGTTTTTCGCATAGGCGACGAGCGCATCGCAGACCGCGTCGTGGATGCTGTCGTGCACATAGAGCCGCTTCATCGCCGCGCAGGTCTGGCCATTGTTGATGAAGGCGCCCCAGAACAGGCCTTCGGCAATCGCTTGCGGATCGGCATCCGGCAGCACGATGCCGGCATCGTTACCGCCCATTTCCAGCGTCAGGCGCTTCATGGTCGATGCGGCGGACTGCATGACCTTCTGGCCGGTGGCGCAGGAGCCGGTGAAGACAATCTTTGCTATATCCGGATGCGCCGACATGGCGCCACCGAGATTAAACGCCTTGTCGTCGCCCGTCACGACATTGACGACACCGGGCGGCAGCACCTCGTTCATGATCTGTACAAGCCGCAGCGTCGACAGCGGTGTGTAGGGCGAGGGCTTGACGACGACCGTGTTGCCGGTGCGTAGCGCCGGCAGGATGTGCCAGACGGCGATCATCACCGGGAAATTCCACGGCGTGATCGAGCCGACGACGCCGAGCGGCTTGCGATGCAGCTCCACCCGCCCCTGCTCGTTGTCCTGCAAAACCTTGACCGGGATCGAAAGTCCCGTCGTATACCCCGCCCAGGCGACGGCGCCACCGACCTCCCAGCGGGAGCCCAAGCCGTTGAGCGGCTTGCCCTGTTCCAGCGTGATGATTTCGGCAAGCTCCGCCGCATGTTCCTCGATCTTCGCCGTCACCGCCGCACAAGCCGCCTGCAACGCCGCATCGCTCTGCGCCGACCACGACACGAACGCCGCCTTGGCGACCGCAACGGCCGCATCCAGCTCGACGCCGCCCATATCAGGCGCACGGCCGACCTCCTCGCCCGTCGCCGGGTTAAGCACGGCGAAGTCCGTACCGACAGCGGCCGGCTTGCCGCCGATGGTCGCCTGGAATTCCATCATTTCCGCCTCCTCTATGGCAGGCCACCTCCTCCGGCGGTCCTATCTGGTGGCAGAGAATAGAAGCGGGCGCGGCATCAGACTTGGACGGCGCCGTCCCGATTTTTGGACAAAAGCGTCAATGGCAGCGCGCAACCGCACCCGGCGTGGCGCCGTATTTCTTGCGGAACTCACGGTAGAAATAGGAGAGGTCGTTGAAGCCGCAATCGAAGGCGACGGCGGTGACGCCTTCCGACGGCTGTTCCCGCCGCGCCGTCAGCCGGGCATGCGCCAATTCCAGCCGGCGATTGAGCAGCCGGTGGCCGGGCGTTTCGCCAAGCGGCCGGAAATGCCGTTGCAGCATGCGCTCAGACACATTGAGGCGGGTGGCGAGTTCGCGCGGACCGAAGCCGGGGTCCGCCCGGTGCCGGTCGATCATCGCCAAAGCGCGCGACAGCAGGGTCTCGGTCGACGCAGCGACGCCGGCAACCCGGCTGGAATGCAGGTAGGCGCCCATCAGGCACAGGAAGGCCTCGCCAAGCTGCGCCTGCGCGCCATCCTCCAGCAGCATCTTTGCGATGACAGCGCGCATGGCGACCCAGAGCGGGTCCTCCCGCGAGATCGAAAGCCCCCCGGCACAGGCATTGCCGAAACGGTGCACCACTTCTTCGCGCGGAATGTGCAGCGAGACCTGGTTGGAGCGCTCGCCGCGATAAAGAAAAGTCGAGGGCTTGACCGAATCGACGAGGAACATGTCTCCCGGCAGGAGCTCGGCCACGTGATCGCCCTGTTCGACGCGACACTGACCGGCATCCTGCACGAGCAGGAAGAAATATTCGCCGGGATCCTGCTTGATGGAGCGGGTGCTGCGGGCGACCTCGGAAGCATCGAGCGCGACGATCGCCGTATCGAACGGGCCGACGCGCCGCGTGGTCACGTCACCATTGATGACGCCGGTGCGCCGCATGGGCTCCAGATCGAAGGAGCCGCAGACCTTGCGGATTTCCGCCTCGAGAATTTCCACTTGTACCGGCTTGTGCCCCGGTGTCATCAGCGACTGCATTGCGCCCTCCCCGGCTCCCGCAGAATGCCTTTACTCCCAAACTATCTCATCACAGTCCGCAGCGCTTGCCTATCGTTCCAGTGCTGAAAAACCGCCGGCTGCCGCCGCCCGGCGCAGGCCTTCCGAGGGCGCCTCGGCAAGCCCCTCCGCCGCGAGCCGGTCGAGCACCGCCACCACATCCGCAAGCCCACGCGCCTCGGCATAGTGCATCGGCCCGCCACGCCAGCGCGGAAAACCGTAACCGTGGATTTTCACGAGATCGATATCGGCGGCCCGAAGCGCCACACGCTCCGCCAGAATGCGCGTCGCCTCGTTGACCATCGGCAGCAGGATCGCGTCGGCGATCTCGGCTTCACTCCATGCTCGTTGCGGCCGGTCCGCCGCCTCTTCGGCGATGATCGCCGCCACGGTTTCCGAGGGTTTTGGCGCACGATCACCCGGCTGGTAATCGTACCAGCCGCCGCCGGTTTTCTGGCCGAAGCGCTGAAGCGCGCAAAGCCGCTCCGCGACGGGGGCAAAGGGTGTTTCACCCCGCTCGCGCGCCGCCTTGCGCTGGAAAGCGGCGATGTCGAGGCCACCAAGATCCTGCGCCTCGAACGGCCCCATCGGCAGGCCGAAAGCGCGCATGGCGGCATCGACCGCCGAGGGTGTCGCACCCGACAGCAGCAGGCGCTCGGCCTGGGCACGCGTCACCTTCAGGATGCGGTTGCCGATAAAACCATCGCAGATGCCGGCGCGGACGGGAATTTTCGCAAGCTGGCGGGCGAGCGCGAAGCTCGCCGCCAGAACCTCGGGCGCCGTCGTTTCCGTCGGCACGATTTCCAGCAGCTTCATGACATGCGCCGGGCTGAAGAAATGCAGGCCGAGGAACCGTTCGGGATGGGCAATGCCGTCGCTGATCGCGCCAGGATCGAGATAGGAGGTATTCGTGGCGAGCACCGCATCCACACGGCAGACCGCCGAGAGCGTTTCGAAGACGGCGCGCTTGACGGCGAGATCCTCGAAGACGGCCTCGATGACGAGGTCCGTATCGGCAAGCAGGCCGTAGTCATCCCCGCCTGCCACGCCCGCCATGCGCTGGTCGGCAACCGCCTGCGTCAGGCGTCCGCGCTTAACCGAGCCGTCGTAGATCGCCTTTACATTGGCAAGCCCACGCTCGACCGCCGTGGCGTCGCGCTCGATCAACACCACCGGCAGACCGGCATCGCGCAAGGCCGCGGCGATCCCCGCCCCCATCGTGCCGCCACCGATCACCGCAGCCGAACGGATGTCACGTGGGGTGATGCCGGCGAGTTCCGGCGGGCGGGGTGCAGCACGCTCGGCGAAGAAGACATGGCGCAGGGCTGCGGCCTGTTCGGAGCCGCGCAGAGCGAGGAAGGTTTCGCGCTCGAAGGCCATGGCCTCGGCGAAATCCGTCTCGCAGGCCTTGCGGATGGAGGCGAGCGCCCGGAGCGGCGCGATCTCGCGCTTCGCCTTGGCCGCGACGGCCTTTTCCGCGCTCTCCCAGAAACCCGCTTCGGCGGCAGGAACGGCGCGGCTCGAGATCGGCTGCGGCAGCGATTTTTCCGCAATGCCCTCAGCGAAAGCCATAGAACCCGCGCGCAGATCCCCGTCGATGACGACATCGACAAGCCCGAGGCCTTCCGCCCTCTTCGCACCGACCGGACTGCCGCCCGTCACCAGATCGACGGCCGCCGCCGCACCGATCAGGCGCGGCAGACGCACCGTGCCACCGGCACCGGGAATAATGCCGAGCTTCACCTCCGGTAGGCCGAGGCTGGCCGAGGAGACGGCGACGCGATAGGCGCAGCCGAGCGCCACTTCGAGGCCGCCGCCGAGCGCGCTGCCATGGATCGCCGCGACCCACGGTTTTTTCGCCCCCTCGATAGCCGCCACGACATCCGGCAGATGCGGCGGCCGCGGCGGTTTGCCGAATTCGCTGACATCAGCCCCCGCGATGAAGGTGCGGCCTGCGCAGATCAGGACCACGGCCTTCACCGTCGCATCCGCGTCCAGTTCCACCACCGCCTCGACAAGCGCCTGGCGCAGCGCCTGCGACAGCGCATTGACGGGCGGATTGTCGACGGTGACGACGGCGATGGAACCTTCTCGGGCGATGGTGACGGTCATGATCTCAAATTCCCAGATAAGCGGCGCGGATACGTTCGTCGGCGATCAGTTCGGCGGCGGGGCCGGACATGGTGATGCGCCCCGTCTCCATGACATAACCCCGATCGGCGACGGACAGCGCGCCAAACGCATTCTGCTCGACGAGCAGCACGGTGACGCCGAGCGCCTTCATGCTTTTGACCACGTCGAAGATCTGCGCGACGAGGATCGGTGCAAGGCCCATGCTCGGTTCGTCGAGCAGCAGGCAGGAGGGTCGGGCCATCAGCGCGCGGGCAATCGCCAACATCTGCTGCTGGCCACCCGAGAGGCCGCCGGCCGCGAGGTTCCGCTTCTCCTTGAGGATGGGGAACATGACGAAGGCGTCCTGCATGTCGCGGTCCACCTTCTCGTCGGCGAAGAGATAGGCGCCGAGACGCAGGTTCTCCTCCACCGTCAGGTTGGTGAAGATCTGCCGGCCCTCGGGCGACTGGGCAAGGCCGCGCTGCACGCGACGGTGTGCTGACACCGTCGTCAGCGCCTCGCCGCGAAACAGGATGGAGCCCGCCGAAACCGGCTGGATGCCGGAGAGGCATTTGAGCAGCGTCGTCTTGCCCGCACCATTGGCGCCGACCACCGTGACAATCTCACCGGAGGCGACATCGAGGTCGATGCCGTGCAGCACCTCGATGCGGCCGTAGCGCGAGCGCAGTCCCTCAACCGTCAGCATGCTTCGCCTCCGTCGCCTGGGCACCAAGATAGGCCTCGATGACACGCGGATCGCGCGCAATCGCCGCCGGCTCGCCTTCGGCGATCTTCTCGCCGTGATCGAGCACCACGATATGGTTGGAAATGCGCATGACCATCTTCATGTCGTGCTCCACCAGCAGGATCGACACCCCTTCGGCCGCGACCTGCGCGATCAGGTGATCGATCTCCTCCGTCTCGACGGCATTGCAGCCGGCGGCGGGTTCGTCGAGCAGCAGCACGCGCGGTTTCAGCGCCAGCGCGCGGGCAATTTCCAGCCGCTTCAGCGCGCCGTAGGAGAGCGAACCCGCCTCCTGCTCGGCGGCGCGGCCAAGACCGACGCGGTCGAGCAGCGCGCGGGCGCTGTCCTCAGATGCCTTGCTGCGGCGCCGTGCAGCGGGGAGCGAAAAGAGATCGGCAAATACCGAACCGCGCTCATGCAGATGATGGCCCACGACGGCGTTTTCCAAGACGCTCATCGATTGAAAAATCTGGAGGTTCTGGAAGGTGCGCGACAGGCCGCGGCGCGCCAGAAGATGCGGCGGCATGCGCGTGACATCCTCTCCATCGAGCACGACGCGGCCGCGCGCCGGGGCATAGACGCCTGATATCATGTTGAACAGCGTCGTCTTGCCGGCACCGTTCGGGCCGATGACGGAGACGATCTCGCCGGGTTTCAAGGAGAAACCGACATCGTTGACGGCGCGCAGGCCGCCGAAATCAATGCCCAGGCCTTCGATCTGAAGCAGGCTCATTCTCCCCTCCCCCGGATACGGCGCGTGATGGACGGCAGAAGCCCCTCGCGCATGAAAATCATCACCAGCATCATGACGAGGCCGAGCATGAGCTGTTCGTATTCCTGGAAGATCGTCAGCACCTGCGGCAGCGTCGTCAGGATCGCGGCACCAAGAATGGCGCCGAGCACGGAACCGGCCCCGCCGAGCACCGTCATCGTGACCATCTCGATGGAATGCATGAAGCCGGCGACATCGGGCGTGATGAACTTGTTCTGCAGCGCCAGCAGCGAACCGGACACGGAGGCATAGACCGCCGAGAGGACGAAGGCGACGAGCTTGTAATGCGCGACATCGACGCCGACCGTCCGTGCCGCGACCTCAGAACCGTGCAGGGCGCGAAGGGCGCGGCCGGTCGGGCTGTGATGGAGGTTGAGCGCGAGCCAGGCCCCCAGCACCAGCACGAAACCGGAGAAGGCATACCAGAATTCGGTATTGGACAGATCGATGCCGATGGCCTTCAGCGCGCCGCGAAGGCCGAGTTCCGGCACCGCCATGCCGTCGGGCCCGCCGGTCAGCTGCGCCTCATTGGACAGCACCATGGAGACGAGGATGCCGAAACCGAGGCTCGCGACGGCGAGATAATAACCCTTGAGCCGCAGGATCGGCCGGCCGACGAGGAAGGCAATGCCGGCGGAAAGCGCTGCGCCAAGCAGCGCGGCAAAGGCCGGGTGCAGGCCGAGATGAACCGGCGCCAGCGCACAGGCATAGGCGCCGATGCCGGCGAAACCGGCATGTCCCAAGCTGATCTGACCGGCATAGCCGATGAGGATGACGAGGCCCGTCACCGCCAGGCCGTTGACGAAGATCAGCGATCCCACCCGGAAATAGTAGGACGACGGGAAGAAGACCGGCGCGATCGCGATGACCGCGGCGAGGATGAGGAGTGTGGTAACCTTGCTGGAGAGCCGCATGTCACACCCGATCCGTCGACTTGCGGCCGAACAGGCCCTGCGGCATGGCAAACAGCACCGCGAGGATGACGACGAAGGCCGCCGCATCCTTGTATTGCGAGCTGATGTAACCTGCCGTCATGGCTTCGAGCACACCGAGCAGCAGACCACCGACCAGCGCACCCTTGGGATTGCCCATGCCGCCGAGCATGGCGGCTGCAAAACCTTTCAGCGCCAGCGCGAGGCCGACATCGTAGCCCGTCAGCGTCATCGGCGTCACCAACACGCCGGCGAGCGCGCCGATGGCGGCGGACATGGCGAAGGAGAGCGTCATCACATAATTGGTATTGATCCCGACCAACTGCGCGGCGATGCGGTTGTTCGCCGTCGCCAGCACCGCGCGACCGATCAGCGTGCGTGTGAAGAACAGCCAGAGACAGACGAAGACGGCGAGTGCACCGGCAATGACCCACAGGCTCTGCGGCAGGATGGTCGCGCCGCCGATCAGGATCGGCTGGTCACCGGAAAAGGCCGGGAAGCGGTGCAGCTGCTTGTCGAAGACGAGTTGCGTCGCCCCGCGGATGAAGATGGAGGCACCGATGGTGATAATGATCAACGACACCACGGGCGCGCCGCGCGCAGGCTCGATGGCGAGCTTGTTGAGCGCCACGCCGATCCCCGCCGTCACGATGATGGCGATGAGGGCGGCGAGCGGCAGCGGCAGGCCGGCGGCATGCGCGAAGAAGGTGATCATGCCGCCGAGCATGACGAACTCGCCCTGGGCGAAGTTCACGACGTCGGAGGCATTGTAGATGATCGTGAAGCCGAGGGCGACCAACGCATAGACCGCGCCGACCGTGATCCCGGACAGGAGAAATTGCAGGAGTTCGGGCATGGATGCCTCCGCTTCGCGCACGACGGTATCCGCCGGCCCGCGCCTTAAAGACGCGGGCCGGCAGGCTCGATTACTCGACGATCTTCCAGCCGCCCTTTTCGATCTGCAGCATGCGGAAGGCCGAGAGGTCGAGGCCGAGGTGATCCTCGGCCGTCATGGTGACGGTGCCTGTCGTGCCGACGAGACCCTTGGTGGCTTCGATGGCGTCGCGGATATCGGACGGCTCGGCGCTGCCGGCGCGCTTCAGCGCGTCGACAAGGATGCGCAGCGCATCGTGCGCATAGCCGCCAAAGGTCGAGACCGGCTTGCCGGTCGCCTTCTCATAGGCGTCCTTATAGGCGGTGACGACGGCGCGCTGCGGATCGCTTTCCGGCAGCAGCTTTGCGACGAGCAGTGCCGTGCCCGGCAGGCGCACGCCTTCGGCCGCTTCCGCGCCTGCCAGCTCGATGAAACCGTCAGAGGCAACGCCATGCGACTGGTAGAGCGGCAGGCCGACGGCGAGCTGGGCATAGTTGCGCGTCACGATGGCCGGTCCCTGGCCGAAGCCGGGGTTGAGCACGGCCTGGATGCCTTCCTTGCCCTTGATGTTGGTGAGCTGCGGCGTCATGTCGGCATCGGTCGGGCCGTAGGTCTCGTCGGCCAGAACCTCGATGCCGTAATCGCCGACGATGGCCTGGCACTGCTTGTGCATGGAGGCGCCGAAACCGTCCGAACCGGAGATCATGCCGATCTTGGTGATGCCGTTCTTCTTCATGTCTTCAAAGATCTTTGCGCAGGCCATGCGGTCCGTGTGCGGCGTCTTGAAGGTATAGGACTTGACCGGATCGATGATCTCGATGGCTCCCGCCAGCGAGATGAAGGGCACTTCCGCATCCTCGAAAACAGGAATGACGGCCATGGAGGTGCCGGTCGTCGTGCCGCCGATCACGGCGACCACTTCGTCGTCCTCGACGAGGCGGGTGGCGAAGGTGCGCGCCTTGTTCGGGTCACCGCCGTCGTCATAGATGACGAGTTGCAGCTTCTCGCCGTTGACGCCGCCTGCGGCATTGATTTCCTCGACCAGCAGCTTCAGCGTCTTGGCCTCGGGATCGCCGAGGAAGGATGCCGGGCCGGTCTCCGAGACCGTTGCGCCGATCTTGATATCGGCAAGAGCAGGCGCGGCAAGACCCAGGACGAGCGCAAGCGCGGTGGTGGTAAGCGAAAGTTTCATGTCGGTTTCTCCTCCCAACAAGACAAAGGGTTAAAACGAAAACTCCTCTCACGCCGCCGCTGGGCGGCGCCACATGACCACGCGGAACCGGTTGGCGACGAAAGCCGCATCCGTCAGGCTGGCATTGCCAGCCGGATTGGCACCGGTAACGTGGAAATCGCTGAAGGCAGCACTCTGGTTCACATAGATGCCGCCGGTCAGGTTGACCGAAAGATTGACGCCCGCCGTGGCAAACCGATCGGCGGCGGCGAGGATCTGCGCCTCGTCGGTGGCGTAGAGGGCCGCGGTGATCGCGCCCTTGCGCTCGGCAAGCTCGGCCGCGCGGTTCACGCCATCGACGACATCGTCGACCGCGACGACGAAGGCGATGGGGCCGAAACGTTCTTCCGCATAGGTTTCGCCGTCTGCCGCGTCGACGGCGAGGATCAGAGGCGTTGCAGTGCGCGCCTCGCCGAGGCCCTCAATCGGCGCGGAATCGCGCACGAGACGGCCGAGCGCGCGAACGGTAGCAATGCGAGCGAGTGTCGCGGGATTGGCGATGGCGCCGCAGACGCCGGCAGCGCGGGCCGGATCGGAAAGCAGGCCATCGACGGCAGCGGCGATGCCGGATGCCACTTCGTCGAAGCTCTTGTGCCCCTCATTCGTCTTGATGCCCCCGCGCGGGACAAAAATATCCTGCGGGGCCGTGCACATCTGGCCGGAATAGAGCGAGAGCGAAAAGGCAATATTGCTGCACATGCCGGCGAAATTGTCGGTGGCGCCGATCACGATGGAATTGACGCCCGCCTCCTCGGTGTACACGTCAGCGCCGCCGGCATTTTCGCGCACCCAGGCGCCAAAACTGTTAGATCCGGTGTAATCGACGATGGCGACGGCCGGGTGCTGCACGAGGTCCTTGGTGATTTCGGAACCGGGCGCATCGGCGGCGAGCAGCACGGTATCGGCGGCAAAGCCTTCTTCCACCAGCACCTGCCTGATAATCTCGACGGTGATGGCAAGCGGAAGGATCGCGGCGGGATGCGGCTTGACGATGACGGTGTTGCCGGTGGCAAGGCTGGCGAAAAGGCCCGGATAGCTGTTCCAGGTCGGGAACGTGTTGCAACCGATGACGAGCGAGACGCCGCGCGGCACGATGCGCCAGTGCTTTTCCATGACGATGGGCTCGCCCTTGCCTTGCGGCTTGGTCCAGATCGCGGTTACCGGCGTGCGGGTCATTTCGGCATAGGCATAGGTGGCGGCTTCGAGGCCGCGATCCTGCGCATGCGGGCCACCGGCCTGAAACGCCATGGCGAAGGCCTGGCCGGTCGTATGCATGACGGCATTGGCCATCTCGAAGCTGCGCGCATTGAGGCGGGCGAGAATCTCGAGGCAGATGCCGACACGGGTTTCCGGCGTGGCAGCGGCCCATTGCGGAGCTGCAGCACGCGAGGCCGAGACGAGCATGTCCACGGAGGCGGTGGGATAGGTGATGCCGAGAGACGGTCCGTAAGGCGAGACTTCCGCACCAACGGTGCCTTCGGAAGGATGATCGGTGAGCGCGAAGGGCTGGCCGAGACGCGCCTTGTAGGCTGCAAGGCCGTCGTCCTTGGCGGTCTCGCCATAGATCTTGCCGCTCGGCACTTCCGGATAGGCGGACCAGAAACCGCGCTTGGCGGCGGCCTGCAAGGCGGCTTCCAATGTCGGGCGATGGCGCTCGAAAAGTGCGGTCATGATCTGTCCTCCCAGTCAGTGCTTTTATAATTGACTGACCGGTCGGTTTATGCAAGAGTTTTTTTACGGTCGCCGCTGGGAAGGGCGACAGGGAGGAAAAATGTCCAATTCCGACACCATTCTGTCGGCGCTTGCCGATGGCGTTCTCACCCTCACGCTGAACCGCCCCGACAAGCTCAACGCCTTCAACGACGAGATGCATCTTGCGCTGCGCGCCGGCTTCGAGCAGGCCCATGCGGATGACGCCGTCCGTGCGGTGCTGCTGACCGGTTCCGGCCGCGGCTTCTGCGCGGGCCAGGATCTCGGCGACCGCGACCCGAAGAAGGGCGTGCCGGATCTCGGCCACACGATCGAGACCTTCTACAACCCGCTGCTGCGCCTGATCCGCAGCCTTGAAAAGCCTGTCATCTGCGCCGTCAACGGCGTGGCCGCCGGTGCGGGCGCCAACATCGCCTTCGCCTGCGATATCACGCTTGCCGCCCGCTCCGCCCGCTTCATCCAGGCCTTTGCAAAGATCGGCCTTGTTCCCGATTCCGGCGGCACCTGGAGCCTGCCGCGGCTGATCGGCGAGGCCCGCGCCAAGGCGCTGGCGCTGACGGCCGAACCGCTCGGCGCGGAAACCGCCGCCGACTGGGGCCTTATCTGGCGCGCCGTCGACGATGACAAGCTGATGGACGAGGCAAACGCGCTTGCCACCCGCCTCGCCGCCGGCCCGACGCGCGGCCTCGGCATGACCAAGCGAGCCATCCAGGCCGCCGCCACCAATTCGCTGGATCAGCAGCTCGACCTCGAACGCGATGTTCAGCGCGAGGCCGGCCGCAGCGCCGACTATGCCGAGGGCGTCTCCGCCTTCCTCGAAAAGCGCAAGCCGGAGTTCAAGGGCAAATGAGCGCCGCAACCCTTTCCCCGCAAGCGCTGGCGGAAGCCTGCGCCAAGGCCATGTGGGACGACGACAACGCCACCCGCCATCTGGGCATGGAGGTAGCCTCCATCGCCCCCGGCGAGGCAACCATCGTCATGACCGTCTCCGAGATCATGACCAACGGCCACGGCACCTGCCATGGCGGCTACATGTTTACACTGGCGGATTCGGCCTTCGCCTTCGCCTGCAACACCTACAACCAGCGCACGGTCGCGCAGCACTGTTCGGTGACGTTCCTCGCACCGGCCTTCAAGGGCGACAGGCTGACTGCCACGGCGCGCGAGGTATCGCGCCGCGGGCGCGGCGGCATCTACGATATCCGCATCACCAATCAGGAGGGCGAGGCGATCGCGGAATTCCGCGGCCACTCGCGAACAGTCAAGGGCACGCATCTGCCGGAGTGAGCAGATCATCCCCCATTCTTGCCCGTATTCTTGGAGGAGAATTTCATGGAAGACCTGTCCCCCCGCCCCGGAGACCTCGAAGCGATCGAGACCGCCTCGCGCGATGAGATTTCCGCGCTGCAGCTTCAGCGCATGAAGTGGTCGCTGACCCACGCCTACGAAAATTCTCCCTTCTACCGCAAGCGTTTCGACGAAGCGGGCGTGCACCCCTCGGACCTGAAGACGCTGTCCGATCTGGCAAAATTCCCCTTCACCACCAAGAAGGACCTGCGCGACACCTATCCCTTCGGCATGTTCGCCGTGCCGCGTGAAAAGCTCGCCCGCATCCACGCCTCCTCCGGTACCACGGGCAAGCCGACCGTCGTCGGTTACACTAAGAACGATATCGACACCTGGGCAACCGTCGTCGCCCGCTCCATCCGCGCTTCAGGCGGCCGCGCCGGTGATATCGTGCATGTCGCCTATGGTTACGGCCTGTTCACCGGCGGCCTCGGTGCCCATTATGGTGCGGAAAAGCTCGGCTGCACCGTCGTGCCGATCTCCGGCGGCATGACGGAGCGCCAGGTCACGCTGATGCAGGATTTCAGGCCGCGCATCATCATGGTGACGCCGTCCTACATGCTCTCCATTCTCGACGAATTCCGCAAACACGGCATCGACCCGCGCGAAAGCTCGCTCGCCGTCGGCATCTTCGGCGCCGAGCCCTGGACGAACGCCATGCGCGAGGAAATCGAGCAGGCCTTCGACATGCATGCCGTCGATATCTACGGTCTCTCCGAGGTCATGGGTCCCGGCGTCGCCAATGAATGCGTCGAGACCAAGGATGGCCTGCACATCTGGGAAGACCATTTTTACCCTGAAATCATCCATCCCGAGACCGGCGAAGTGCTGCCGGACGGCGAGATCGGCGAGCTGGTCTTCACCACGCTCACCAAGGAAGGCCTGCCGATCATCCGCTACCGCACGCGCGACCTGACGCGGCTGCTGCCCGGCACCGCCCGTTCCATGCGCCGCATGGAAAAAGTCACCGGCCGCTCCGACGACATGATGATCCTGCGCGGCGTCAACGTCTTCCCGACGCAGATCGAGGAGCAGATCCTGAAATGCCGCGGCCTTGCCCCGCATTTCCAGATCGAGCTGACACGATCGGGCCGTATGGACAATATGACGGTTCATGTCGAATGTACCGTCGAGATGGCGGACGAGGGCGCCCGCGCCGGCTCGGCCAAGGAACTCGCACACCACATCAAGAGCATCGTCGGCGTCTCCACCAAGATCACCGTGCACGAGCCGGGCGGCGTCGCCCGCTCGGAGGGCAAGGCGAAACGGGTGGTCGATAATCGACCAAAAGAGTGAAACGCCGGGATAGCCCGGCACCGGCTTGACTGTGTATAGGGAGGGCGGCCGCCCTCCCGACGCGGTCCTTGAGCCGGAATAAGCAGAGCAGGAACCATGGCACGCACGCGCGCAGTCGATTTCGAGGAAAAACAGCGTGGCATTCTCTCCAGCGCCGCGGCGGTCTTCGCCGAAATGGGCATGGAGAAGGCGTCCATGTCGCAGATCGCCTCGCACAGCAATGTCTCGAAGGCCCTGCTCTACCACTACTATCCGAGCAAGGACGCGCTGATCTTCGACATCGTGCGCACGCATCTGACGGAACTGGCCAATGCCATCGAGACGGCCGACCAGCCGGATGTCGCCCCGCAGGCGCGCCTGCGCCTGCTGGTGAAAGCGGTTCTCGCGAATTACGAAGGCCGCGACAACGAGCACAAGGTACAGCTCAACGGCACCAGCGCGCTCTCGCCCGAACAGCTCTCGGAGTTGCAGGCGATCGAGCGACAGATCGTCAAGCGCTTCTCCGGCGTGATCCGCGACATCAATCCCGACCTCAATAAGGACCGCCCGCTCTTGATGCCCGTCACCATGTCGCTCTTCGGCATGATGAACTGGGTCTATATGTGGTTCCGCCCGAACGGGCCGGTGACGAGGGACGAATATGCCGACATCGCGACGACGCTGATCCTCGAAGGCGTCAAGGCCGTAACCTGAGGCTTACACATTCTAATTGACACGTGTCGGCCGCAACAGTGTACGTTCCGTCACCGGGCAGCCTCCCTCGATCTTTGTCCAGGACGAGACATTGAGCTTCATCTCGCAACGCGCGAGATAAGAGCCACCATCGACCCTCAGGCAGGAGGTCTGCCCGAGTTCGAACATGACGCCGCGATTTCGGCATTTGCAGTTGTGGGCATCCGCCACCGTGGCGGTCAGGGCCAAGGCCAGACCCAATAAGAGCGCTCCAAGATGCATGATCGATGCCTCCGGACGAAGGTGAATAGAGTACACCTCGCAGAAGGCATCGTCAAAGTAGCTGCCAAGCGTACGGCGACAAGCCGGGCACCGCGCTGGAACGCTTACGCGCCGTCCTTCTCCACATCCTTGCCCGTCGCGGCAACCGACTCCAACCGCTCGGCAAACTCCCGTCGCAGCGTGCGGCGCAGTTCGGCCGCCTTGTAGCGCCTGACATCCACGGCGTCCTTCGGCTGCAGTTCCGGCACACGCACCGGCTTTCCCGCATCGTCCACGGCGACCATGGTGAAGTAGCAGGAATTGGTGTGCCGGCGCCCGCCGGAGCGGATGTTTTCCGCCTCGACGCGGATGCCGATCTCCATGGAGGTGCGGCCGGTGTGATTGACGGAAGCGCGGAAGGTGACGAGCTCGCCGACATGGATCGGCTCCTTGAACATCACCTGATCGACCGACAGCGTCACGGCATATTGCTGCGAATAGCGCGAGGCGCAGGAGAAGGCGACACGGTCGAGCAGGTTGAGCAGCGCGCCGCCGTGAACCTTTCCGGAAAAATTCGCCATGTCAGGCGTCATCAGAACGGTCATTTCCAGGCGGCGCGGGTCCATTCGGTCACTCTCTCGTCTTGGCCACCATCGTCAGGACGTCGTATTGCGCGACGGTTGCCCCGCTCTGGTTCGTTACGTTGCAATCCCAGCGCACCTCGCCGTGCTCGGCATTGGCGCGTGGATTGATCTCCTTGCAGGTCAACTGCACCTTCAGCGTATCACCGGGATTGACCGGTGTCAGGAAGCGCAGGTTGTCGACACCGTAATTGGCAAGCACCGGACCCGGCGCCGGATCGACGAAGAGACCGGCGGCGAAGGAGACGATGAGATAGCCATGCGCGACGCGCCCGTCGAAGAACGGGTTCGCCTTGGCCGCCTCCTCGTCCATGTGGGCATAGAAGGTGTCGCCGGTGAAGTTGGCGAAATGCTCGATATCCTCGAGCGTCACCGTGCGCGATGCGGTGATCAGCTGGTCGCCGATCTTGAGTTCCGCAAGCGACTTGCGGAAAGGATGCTCGCCACCCGCCCGCGCATCCGCACCCGGCAGCCAGCGGCCGGTGACGGCCGAAAGCATGGTCGGCGCGCCCTGAATGGCGGTGCGCTGCATGTAGTGCTTGACGCCGCGCATGCCGCCCAGCTCTTCGCCGCCACCCGCGCGGCCGGGGCCGCCGTGCACGAGGCCCGGCAGCGGCGAGCCGTGACCGGTGGAGGATTTAGCGCTGACGCGGTTGCCGATCATCACGCGGCCGTGGAAGGGCGCTAGGCCCAGCACGACCTCTTCGGCGAAAGCCGGATCGTTGGTGAAAACCGAGGCGACGAGGCTACCCTTGCCGCGGCGGGCGAGATCGACCGCTTCTTCCGCCGTGTCATAGGGCATGATAGTACTGACAGGACCGAAAGCCTCGACATCATGGATGGCGCGCGCCGAACCCGGCTTCTCGCAATAGAGCAGCACCGGATTGAGGAAGGCGCCGGCCGCGGCATCGCCGGACTGGATATTAGCATTATCGGGATCGCCGGCGACGATTTCGGCGTCCACCGAGAGATCGCGAATACGGGCCCGAACCTCCTCACGCTGGTCGAGGCTGGCGAGCGGACCCATGCGGACGGCCTCGTCGGTGGGGTTGCCGATGACGGTCTTGCCAAGGCGCGCGCGCAGGTTTTCGATCAAGGCTTCGCTGTAGGAACGCGGGGCGATGACGCGGCGGATCGCGGTGCATTTCTGCCCGGCCTTGACCGTCATCTCGCGGGCGACTTCCTTGACGAAGAGGTCGAATTCCTCCGTGCCGGGCGCTGCATCGAGGCCGAGCACGGCGGCGTTGAGGCTATCGGCCTCCATGGTGAATCGCACGGAATTCTGAACGATGGCCTTGTGCGTCTTGAGACGCTGGCCCGTGGAGGCTGAGCCTGTGAAGGTCACGGCATCCTGTCCCTCGACATGATCGAGCAGATCGCCGACAGAGCCGCAGACGAGCTGCAAGGCGCCTTCGGGCAAAATACCGGTCTCGACGATGCGTCGGACCATGAGTTCCGTCAGATAGGCCGTCTGGCTCGCCGGCTTGACGATGGCGGGAACACCGGCCAGCAGCGTCGGCGCCAGCTTTTCCAGCATGCCCCAGCAGGGGAAGTTGAAGGCGTTGATATGTACCGCCACGCCCTGCAAGGGGCTCAGGATATGCTGCGCGGAAAACGTGCCGTCCTTGGAGAGCAGCTCCACGTCGCCATCGAGCAGCACGCGGGTGTTCGGCAATTCACGCCGGCCCTTGGAGGCATAGGAGAGGAGCGTGCCGATGCCACCTTCGATATCGACCCAGCTGTCGGCGCGGGTGGCGCCGGTGGCGGTCGAAAGCGCATAGAATTCTTCCTTCCGCTCCATCAGCGCCTGCCCGAGCGCCTTCAACATCGCGGCGCGCTCGTGGAAGGATAGGCGGCGTAGCGCCGGGCCGCCCCTGTCGCGGCCGTAGGCGAGGATCGCCTTGAAGTCGATGCCGGTGGAATCGATGAAGGCGACGGGCGCGCCCGTCGAGGCGTCGAGCAGTGGCACGCCCTCCTTCGCGCCGGCAACCCACTGGCCGCCGACATAGCTTTCGAGCCGGCGCGGCCGGTTTGCCATGACGTTCATCTTATCGTCCTTTCAATTCAGGCCAAGCGCGGAAAGCTGCGCATCGACCTCGGCCCGCCATTCGGCAAGCAGGGTCTCGTTTTGCGTGTGCCGGAGCCCAAAGCGCGATAGCGTCTCGAAACGGGCCGAGCCGGAATGGCCGAAGCTCACGGCAACGCGCGGATACCAATAGGCAACCGAGGCCTTCGCCCTGGCACGGCCTTCCGCATCATCGACGATCTGCACGAGGCCGGCGAGACCGAGTTCGGCGTGGCGCGTCTCGCGCGGCAGGATGGCGCGGAAAACCTCGGCGAGCGGCTGGTAGGAGACACGCGATAGCTCCTTGAGCTGTACGACGCTTGCCCGGCCCATCAGCACGTTCATGACGACAGCATCCACCCAGCCCTCCAGCGGATAGTGGAAGACGGAAAGGCGCATATCGCCGCCCTGCCGCGCCGCGCCGATATCGGCCGCACGGGTCAGCCGCTCGGCCCACGGATGATGCACGGCGTAGCGGCCGCCATCCGCACCGAACGTCTCCATGACCTGCAACACCTTGCCGGCATGGTCGGCTTTTTCCAGCACGATGCGGGCGGCGGAGATGCGTTCCTGAATGCCCGGCGCATCGTTGATCGTATCGGCAAAACCGGCGGAACCGGCGAGCTCGCTGTCGACGAAGCTCGCCATCAGGCGCAGCAACTCTCCACGGTAGCGCGGCGGCACATTGGCGGGAGACGAGAGAACGCCGCCCTGGGCGAGATAATCCTCGATCGGCATCGTATCGGACATGGCGTATCCCCTTACTGGTCGTAGCTGACGACGATGCGGTCGGTGAGCGGGTAGCACTGGCAGGTCAGCACATAACCCTGACGCACCTCGTAATCCTCGAGCGCGTGGTTGACCTCCATCTCGGCCTCGCCCTCGATGACCTTGGCGCGGCAGGTGGAACAGACACCGGCCTTGCAGGCATAGGGCGCGTCCATGGCGTTTTCGAGCGCCGCGTCGAGCAGGCTCTGTCCCTGTTTTGGGAACTTGAAAATGCGCGTCGCACCGTCGAGCGTGACGGTCGCCTCGCAGCTTGCGCCCTGATCCGCGCCGTTCGCCTTCTCAACCTTGGCACGCGCCCGGCCGGGCTGCGAGGAGGCAAAGAGTTCGAACTTGATCTGGTCGTCGCGAAGGCCGTGCTCGCGCAGCGCGGCGGCAATCGCCAGCATCATCGGCTCGGGGCCGCAGATGAAGGCGGTTGTCACCGACTTCGGGTCGATCCAGCTCCTGAACAGCGCAGCACACTTCTCGCCGTCGATGCGGCCGGTGAAGAGGTCGATCTCCTGCGCCTCGCTCTCCAGCACATGCAGCACGGAGAAACGGCCGAGATAGAGGTTCTTCAGGTCCTCCAGCTCCTCGCGGAACATGATCGAGCTGATCTGGCGGTTGGCATAGACCAGCGTGAAGCGGGCGCGCGGCTCGCGCGACAACACCGTCTTGATGATCGAGAGAACGGGCGTGATGCCGCTGCCGCCGGCAAAGCCGAGATAGTGTTTCGAAACCTCGGGCTCCAGCGTGGTGAAGAAGGCGCCCATCGGCGGCATGGCCTCCAGCGTGTCCCCGGCCTTCAGGCTCTCGTTGACCCAATTGGAGAAGCAGCCGCCATCGACGCGCTTGATGCCGACCTTCAGCACGCCCTCGTCTTTGCCGGCGCAGATCGAGTAGGAGCGACGCAGCTCCTCATCCTCGAATTTGCGGCGGAAGGTCAGGTATTGGCCTTGCGTGAAATCGAAGACGGCGCGGTCCTCGTCAGCGGGGCGGAGCGTGACGACCACCGCATCGCGCGTCTCGCGGCGAACGTCGGTCACGGTCAGGGGGTGAAAACGTGCCATGCGCGGGCCCTCTCCCTAGAGCATTTCCAGCCGAAGCAGCACCGCTTCGGCGTCGGACAATGCGGTAAAACAAGAAACCAGAGCGTGTCAGGCGAACCGGGTTTGCCGGACACGCTCTTGGTCAGATGCACTTGAAGTAGTCGAACGGTTCCAGACAGTCGGTGCAGCGATAGCTCGCCTTGCAGGGCGTCGAGCCGAACTGGCTGATCTTCTCGGTATTCACGGATCCGCAGCGCGGACAGGCGATCGTCAGGTTCGAGCGGCCGGAGAGCCGGTCGATGCGCTTCATCAGGATGCCGTCGGCCGCCGTACCGTCGATCGGCGGGGCGGTGCCGTAGGCCTTTAGCTTTTCCCGGCCCTCGGCGCTGATCCAGTCCGTCGTCCAGGCGGGCGAGAGCCGGCGTTCCAGCCGCACCTTGTCGAGGCCCTTTTCGGTGAGCGCCGTCTCGATATCGAGATTGATGATCGTGGTGGCGGGACAGCCCGAATAGGTCGGCGTCACCGTCACCACCAGCGTGTCGTCCCGCCATTCCACATCCCGGATGATGCCGAGATCGGTCAGCGAGATGACCGGGATTTCCGGATCCGGCACCTGGGCCAGCCAGTGCCAGACCTCATCCAGCGAGGGGCGGAGTGCCGGTTCCATGGCCGCCGCCTACCAAGTTGCGCCCGGATAGGCGCGCTGCAGGAACTGCATCTCGGTCAGGATGAAGCCGAGATGTTCCGTATGCACGCCGCGCCGGCCGCCCTTGTGCATATAGCCATCGGCGGGTTTCTTCAGCGTGCCCTCGGTCAGTGCCTCGGCGACAATCTCGTCCCAGCCGGCCTTGAGGCTTTCGGGTGCGGGAATAATGCCCTCTCCGACGAGTTCGGCATCCAGCGCATCGCTCATGAACATCTCGCCGGTGAAGGGCCAGAGTTCGTCCAGCGCCTCCTGCATGCGGCGGTGGCTTTCCGCCGTGCCGTCGCCGAGGCGGATGACGAGATCGCGGCTGCGGTCGAGATGGTAGGAGACCTCCTTGAACGCCTTTTCCGCGATCTCGGCGATGCGGGTGTCGGAAGACCCCTTCAGCGCTTTCAAGAGCAGATAATGCCAGGCGTCGAACAGGAATTGCCTCATCAGCGTCTTGCCGAAATCGCCGTTCGGGCGCTCGACGAGCAGGATGTTGCGGAATTCGTAACCGTCGCGCAGATACGCGAGGTCATCGGCGGAACGGCCCTTGCCTTCCACCTCGCCGGCGAGGCCGAGCCAGAGTTGCGTCTGGCCGATCAGGTCGAGCGCGGTGTTGGCGAGCGCGATATCCTCCTCCAGCGCGGGCGAGTGCCCGCACCATTCGGAAACGCGATGGCCGAGGATCAGCGTGTTGTCGCCGATGCGCAGCAGGAATTCGAGAAGCGCCGCGCCCGCCATCACATATGCCCCACTTCATCCGGAATGTCGAAGAAGGTCGGATGACGATAGACCTTGGAATTCGACGGATCGAAGAGCGGGCCCTTTTCCGACGGGGCGCTGGCGGTAATGTCGGAGGATTTCACCACCCAGATGCTGACGCCCTCGTTGCGGCGAGTATAGACGTCGCGGGCATTGTTGACGGCCATCTCGGCATCGGGCGCGTGCAGGCTTCCAACATGGCGGTGGTTAAGGCCGTGCTGGCCCCGGATGAAGACTTCCCAAAGCGGCCATTCGCTGGACATGTTCTCTCTCCCTTACTCAGCGGCGATCTTGGCGGCGGCGCGGCGGTCGGCGGCCTTTTCGGCATGGGCCGTCAGGCCGTCGCGGAACCAGGCGCCGTCATTCCAGGCCTTCTTGCGGGCGTCGAGGCGCTCGGCATTGCACGGGCCGTTGCCGGCGATCACGTTGAAGAACTCTTCCCAGTCCGGCTCGCCGAAATCGTGGCCGCCCTTTTCCTCGTTCCACTTCAGGTCCGGGTCGGGAATGGTGAGGCCGAGATATTTCGCCTGCGGCACCGTCTGGTCGACGAATTTCTGGCGCAGTTCGTCGTTGGAGTTCTGCTTGATCTTCCAGGCCATGGACTGGGCCGAATGCACGGAAGCGTCGTCCGAGGGGCCGAACATCATCAGCGACGGCCACCACCAGCGGTTCAGCGCATCCTGCACCATGGCTTTCTGGGCCGGTGTGCCCTTCACCATGCGCATCAGGGCGTCATAGCCCTGACGCTGGTGAAAACTTTCTTCCTTGCAGATGCGCACCATGGCCCGCGCATAGGGGCCGTAGGAACAGCGCTGCAGCGGCACCTGGTTCATGATCGCCGCGCCATCGACCAACCAGCCGATCGCGCCGATATCGGCCCAGGTCAGTGTGGGATAGTTGAAGATCGAGGAATACTTCGCCTTGCCGGAATGCAGTTGCTCGTACATCTGGTCGCGGCTGATGCCGAGCGTTTCGGCAGCGCAGTAGAGATAGAGGCCGTGGCCCGCCTCGTCCTGCACCTTGGCGAGCAGGATCGCCTTGCGCTCCAACGTCGGCGCGCGGGTGATCCAGTTGCCCTCGGGCAGCTGTCCGACGATTTCCGAATGGGCGTGCTGGCTGATCTGGCGTACCAGCGTCTTGCGGTAGCCCTCGGGCATCCATTCCTTCGGCTCGATCTTCTGGCCGGCATCGATGCGCTCCTGGAAGGCGCGCTCCTGCGGCTCCATCTCGTCGAGGGACCGGACGCGGGCGGCATCGGTCTTCACCATCTGGGCATACATGGTCTTTCCTCCGGTTTGCGCGTCAGACGCGTTCGAGAATGATGGCGATACCCTGGCCAACGCCGATGCACATGGTGCACAGTGCATAACGTCCGCCCTGGCGCTGGAGCTGGTAGGCAGCGGTGGTGACGAGCCTCGCGCCGCTCATGCCGAGCGGGTGTCCAATGGCGATGGCACCACCATTCGGGTTCACATGCGCGGCATCGTCCGGCAGGCCGAGATCACGCAGCACGGCGAGCGCCTGCGAGGCGAAGGCCTCGTTGAGTTCGATGACGTCCATCTGGTCGAGCGTGAGACCGGCACGCTTCAGCACCCGGCGCACCGCCGGTGCGGGGCCGAAGCCCATAATGCGCGGTTCAAGCCCCGCCGCCGCCATGGCGACGACTCGCGCCTTCGGCGTCAGGCCTTGCGCCTTCGCGACCGCTTCGCTGGCGATGATGAGTGCGGCCGCACCGTCATTGACGCCGGACGCATTGCCGGCCGTGACAGAGAGATCCGGGCCGTTGACACCCTTCAGCCTGGCAAGCTGTTCGGCCGTTGTGCCGAGGCGGGGATGCTCGTCCGTATCAATGACAAGCGGATCGCCCTTCTTCTGCGGTAGGGAGACGGGCACGATCTCGTCGGCGAAGACGCCGGCTGCATGCGCGGCCGCCCAGCGGGCCTGGCTGCGCGCGGCAAAGGCGTCCTGATCCTCGCGGCTGATGGCGAAATCGGCGGCGACATTGTCGGCCGTCTCCGGCATGGAATCGACGCCGAACACCTTCTTCATCTTCGGATTGACGAAGCGCCAGCCGATCGTGGTGTCATAAACGGCATTGGCCCGCGAGAAGGCGCTTTCGGCCTTGGGCATGACGAAGGGCGCACGGCTCATGCTTTCCACGCCGCCGGCGATGACGAAATCGCAGTCACCGGCACGGATGGCACGTGCCGCCATGCCGACGGCATCCATGCCGGAACCACAGAGGCGGTTGACGGTGGTGGCGGGAATGGAAACGGGAAGGCCGGACAAGAGCACGGCCATGCGGCCGACATTGCGGTTATCCTCGCCGGCCTGGTTGGCACAGCCATAAATGAGGTCATCCACCGTCGACCAGTCGACGCCGGGGTTGCGCGCCATCAGGCCGGCAAGCGGCAGGGCGGCAAGATCATCGGCGCGCACCGACGACAGCAGCCCGCCATAGCGGCCGATGGGTGTGCGGACAGCATCGCAGATAAAGGCTTCGGACACGCGGCTTCCTCCCTAGCATCCAGGCCGGTTTCCCTTTCCTCGAAAGATTAACCGACCGATCGGTTACTTATTTATCAGCAGACACATCACAAATCAATGGCAATTTTCATATTTTCTGTGACACTTTATCCCGACAGTTCGTATCATAGCACAGAGACCGGTTTTTTCCCGCAAATTGTGCGTTTAGTTTGCGCCGCGCAACAGTGAAAGTCGGCGCGCCGTCGCCTCGCTCATCTCTGGCAAGCCACCATCCACTGTGACGAAATGGCGTGCGACATGCTGGTCCGCTTCCGGTGAAAGACGGAGATAAAGATCGGTGAACAGGCTGCGCGCCGGCTCGCCCGGCCAATCCGCTGGCAGCGCGGCCTGCGGCAGGCGCGGATCGCGCAGCACAACGAGACGAAACTGGTGCACCAGCACCAGCCGCGCCACAAGGCTTTCGGCCGCGCTGAGACGCGCACCGCCTGCCAGCAGATTGGCAAGACGCTGGAACCGGTCGATGAAACCACGATAGGCCTCTGTATGCTGCGCGAGGTTCCAGTGATCGGCGGCAAACACCCCAAGATCGCCCTCGCCGCTCACCACCTCCGCACGGAAAATGACGGCAGGCTGTTTCAGCGCCGGCATGGCGCGGGCGCCGACGGCAAGCCGGGGCCCAAGCCGGGCGTGACCCGCTCGCTCCAGCACCTGCATCGCTTCGTCCGGCGCATCACCGGTCAGCTGCACGAAATGCCAGTCCGCCGCCTCCGCCGGCCCGAACAGCAGACGGGCGGCGGCGGCGAATTCCGCGCGGGCAGGCGCAGCAAGACGATAGAAACTGCGCCGGCCCTCCCGTTCTCCCAAGAGCTGGCCGGCGGCGACAAGCCGCGAGACGGCTGTGCGCACGAGGGTCTCGCTGATGCCGACGGCCGCACAGGTCTCGATGAGATTGCCGGTCCAGACCACGCCGCCGCGCGGCTCCACCACATCGCCATAGATGGTGACGATGAAACCGGCCGCCTTCAGCGGGCTCTCCTCGACAATCCCGCGGATCAGCGCGCCGAAAGCACTTTCCGCTCTGTCCTGTTGCGACGGCACCCTGCCCTCCTTCGCTTCGATTGCGCCGAGGACTAGCGCGAACGGATGCCAACGGAAAGAGCCAGCGCGAAACTGCTTCCCCCAAACCGCTCAGAACCGGCCGCCGCCTCGTCAGCAAATATTAAGTAGCATCTGCCATCGTTCGCCAAATGCCCAAGAGCCGCCTGCCGGCGGCACGAGCGCACGGGGACGAACTGACGGAAATGAACGATCGCAATGCGAAATCCTCCTTTCGAGGGCTCGGATATTACATCCCCGCCATCGTGGTCGCGTTTGCGGTGCTCATCGCCGTCCTGCTTGCAGATGCCCAGAAGCGTCGGCTGGAGGAGGAATATCTGCGCTCCTCCACCACCGAACAGCTCGGCCTGCTGCGTTCCCGGCTGGAGGGCAATATCCTCGGCAATATCAAGCTCGTGCAGGGCCTTGTCGCGACCTTCTCGACCGAGCCTGACATGTCGCCCGCGCATTTCGACGATCTTTTGAGCCGCATCTTCCGCGAAGAAAATCAGTTGCGCAGCCTCGCCATCGCGCCGGATTTCGTCGTCAACCGCGTCTTTCCATTGAAGGGCAACGAACGCAGCCTCGGCCTCGACTACCGCAAGAACGAGCGCCAGCGCGCCGCCGCCCTCCAGGTGATGGAGCAGGACCGGCTGATCGTCACAGGTCCGGTCGATCTGGTCCAGGGCGGCCGCGGGGTGATCGCCCGCTATCCCATTCATGCCGGCAAGGACAATGCCTTCTTCGGCATCGCTTCCGCCGTCATCAATCTTGACAAGCTCCTCGCCAGCAGTGGCTTCAACGATGATCTCAAGATCGCGGTCACGCTCTCCAGCAAGCCGCACGACAGCGGGGAAGCGCAGATATTTTTTGCCACGCCCGACACGGTCGACGCCAATCCCGTCGACATGACGATCGATATCGGTCACGAGACCTGGACCATGTCGGCCTCGCCGCTGAAAGGCTGGCAGCAGCCCTCCGCCGATCTCGGCGCCTTCCGTGCCGGCCTCGCCCTCCTCGCCATGATCATCGTCGCACCGATGTTCTGGGTTGGCTATCTCATGAAGGAGCGCCACAAGCACATCCTCACCCTGCAGGATCGCGAAGATCGCCTGGAAACCGTCTCCCAGCGCCTGCAGCTTGCGCTCGACGCCTCCAAGGCTGGTGTTTGGGAATACGATACGGAGAGTCACGCACTCTCCTGGGACGCCCGTATGCGGACGCTCTACAACGTGCCCCAGGAGCGGGAGACCTGCGTCTACGACGACTGGCGCCGCGCAGTCCATCCCGACGACGTCGAAGGGGCCGAGCGGATATTCGAGGCCACGATTGAAACAGAAAAACCCTACACGACCGAATTCCGTGTACGGACGGGCGACGGCGGCATCCGCCATATTCTCGAACACGCCATGACCTACCGCACCTCCTCCGGCGCAAAGCGCATCGTCGGGGCAAACTGGGACGTGACGGAGGACGCCCTTTTGCAGGCGGAGTTGCTTCAGGCCAAACTGACGGCCGAGACGCAGAACCGCGCGCTGGAAGACGCGCGCCGCGTCATGGAGCACAATTCACTGCATGACGCGCTGACGCAGCTTCCGAACCGCCGCTTTCTAGACCAGCAACTCGGTCTTGCCGGCAATGGCGACGGGCGCCCGCTGACGCTGCTGCATATCGACCTCGACCGATTCAAGGATATCAACGATACGCTCGGTCACGCTGCCGGCGATGAAGTGTTGAAACACGCCGCCGGCGTGCTGCGCGCCCATATTCCGCTGGAAGACTTCATCGCCCGCATCGGCGGCGACGAGTTCGTGCTCCTGTCGCGCCGCGATCCCGCGCAGGCCGACTTCACCGCCCTCTCCGCCCGCCTCATCGAGGCGATCAGCGAGCCGATACTCATCGAAGGCCATGACTGTCGCATCGGCGCAAGCATCGGCATCGCCACCCGCAACGACGCGGACGAATCCCCCGAGCAGCTTCTCGTCAATGCCGACATCGCGCTCTACGAGGCCAAGCGGCGCGGCCGCAACCGCGTCGAGGCCTTCAACGACGAACTGCGCCTGCGCACTGTCGAGGTGAAGCGTCTCAGCGACGATATCCTGCGCGGCCTCGAACGCGGCGAATTCCGCCCGTTCTTCCAGCCGCAGTTCGATGCGGAAACGCTTGAAATCGTTGGCGTCGAGGCGCTTGCCCGCTGGGAGCATCCGACGCGCGGCTTCATCGCTCCCGATGTCTTCCTGCCGGTCGCAGAAAGCCTGAATGTCGTCGCCCGCATCGACGAGACGATCCTCGACCAGGCGCTGTTTCAGGCGACGCGTTGGGAAGGCCAAGGGCTCGGCATCCCGCGCGTCTCCGTCAACGTCTCCTGTCAGCGCCTGCGCGACGAGGGCCTGATCGACAAGCTGAAAGCGATGAACATCCGCCGGGGCGCGCTGACCTTCGAACTGCTGGAGTCGATCTCCTTCGACACCGCCGACGACGGGCTGCGCCAGGTGATCGAGGAGATCAAGGCGCTCGGCATCGATATCGAGATCGACGATTTCGGCACCGGCCACGCCTCCATCGTCAGCCTGCTCGAGCTTTCGCCGAAACGCCTGAAGATCGACCGCCGGCTGGTGCAGCCGCTGCTGGAATCCACCGCGCAGCAGAGCCTCGTGCGCTCGATCATCGATATCGGCAAGGTGCGCGATATCGAGACCGTCGCCGAGGGCGTCGAGACGCTGGACCATGCCGCGCTGCTGCGCAGCCTCGGCTGTCACACCCTACAGGGTTATGCGCTGGCCCGGCCCATGGCCGCCGATGATTTCCTCGCCTTCGCCAAGGGGCGAAGCTGGATGCCGGACGCCGGGATCACGCCCGCAAAAGCGAGCTGATACTGTCGGCAACCGCCACACCGTCGTGCTGGCCACGCTGCCAGGCATCCTCGAACTCCCCGATGACCACTTCGGTGCCAAGCCGCGCGCAGGTCTCCTCCAGCGCCCCGTTGCCGAGATAGGCGAAGGCGCCGACAGTCTTTTCGAAGGGCAGGAGCTGGCGGTTCGCCAGCACATGGGTGAAGGGCCGCACATCTACCCCACCGTGCTCGCGCCAGACCGATGCGGCAGTCTGCAGCATCTGGGCGAGGTCGAGACCGCGCGTTTCGCGGCATTGCAGGATGTTGCCGATGAAGACGCGGCGAGCGTGCACATTCCGGGCGATGGCCGGCACGATGCCCTCGACGAGGAAATGCGGCAGCACGCTGGTATAGAAGCTGCCCGGCCCGAAGACCACGACATCGGCACTTTCCAGGCTTTCGATCACCGCCTCGTTGGCCGAAACCGATACACCGTTGCGGCCGAACAGGGCGATCTCGCGAATGCCGGTCCTGCCCTGCTCCTCGGGGAGCGCCGTCACCCGGTGCTGCCCGGCAATGACCGTTTCGTCCTTCAGCACGGCCGAGAGATCGGCGCTGCTTTCGGCCGTCGAGGGCCAGACATGGCCAGCGATGTCGCAGAGCTTGCGGAAGACGAAAATGGCGGTGTTGATATCGCTGTTATGGGCGAGATGCGCGCCGGTCAGGATGAAGTTGCCGATGCTGCCGTTACGGAAATCGAAATCCGCGCCGATGGCCGCACGGAAGGTGCGCAGGTAGTTGAGGATTGCGCCGCGCAGGCCGGGCTCCATCCGCTCCAGCAGCGGATGGCGGCCTTCGGCATAGAGTGCGAATTCGGTACCGGCATCGGCAAGGCTGCTGCTGGTAAGGCGCGCATTGCAGACCTTCACCACGTCGCCCGCCCGGCCCTCTCCATGCGCCATGGTCATCAGCGCCTGACGGATATCGCCGACGCCGAGCACGTCGAGGCTTTCGCGGATCACCTTGGAACTGCCGCCGCTATCCCAGGCGGGCACGATACGGGTGAGCCGCACCGGCCTGGCGCAGAGCGCCAGATTGGTGGAGCGGCAGGCCGTGCCGCCGGAAAAGAGCACGATATGCGGCAAGCGATCGGCGGCCATGCGGTCTCCCAGACTAACCCCGGAAACGCACTGCGGTTTCCGGGGTGGAACTCTCGATACAATTACGGTCTTTTCGCGATGGAGGGAAAGCGAAAATCCCTGTTGTCAGGGTCCGATATTGTAGGCCGCGCCGATCAGGGTCCTGGTATAGTCCGCCTTGGGCGCGTTGAAGATCGCGTCCGTCGGCCCCTCCTCGACGATCCTGCCGTCCTTCATCACCACGACATAATCCGACATGGCGCGCACCACCGACAGATCGTGGCTGATGAAGACATAGGACAGGCCGTGGCGGGACTGGAGATCGCGCAGAAGCTCGATCACCTGGCCCTGAACGGAACGGTCGAGCGCCGAGGTCGGCTCGTCGAGAATGACCGCCTGGGGTTTGAGGATCATTGCGCGGGCAATCGCGATGCGCTGCCGCTGGCCGCCCGAAAATTCGTGCGGATAGCGATTGCGCGCCGAAGGATCGAGCCCGACCTCCTTCAGTGCCTCGATCGCCCGCTTGTCGCGCTCAGCGCGCGAAAGCTGCGGCTCGTGCACATAAAGGCCTTCGGTGATGATCTCGCCCACCGTCTGGCGCGGCGAGAGCGAACCGTATGGGTCCTGAAAGACCACCTGCATGCTGCGGCGGAGCGGCCGCATGCCTGCCCGGTCGAGTTCGGAAATATCCGTTTTGCCGAACCGGTAGGCACCCTTGCTGGCGATGAGGCGCAACAATGCCCGCCCGAGTGTCGACTTGCCCGAGCCGGACTCACCGACGATGCCGATCGTCTGCCCCTCGTGCAGGCTGATGCTGACATTGTCGACGGCGCGGAAAGTGTTGGCGCGTTTCTTCAGAAAGCCGCCGTCGATCTTGTAATCGACAACGACATTGCGGCCTTCGAGGATGATCGGCGCGTTGTCCGCCGGTGCCACCTTGCGGCCATGCGGCTCGGCCTCGATCAGCATGCGCGTATAATCGGCCTTCGGGTTCTCAAAAATCTCGGCCGTCGCGCCCTGCTCCACCACCTCGCCGCGCCGCATCACGACGACACGCTCGGCGAAGTGCCGGACAATACCGAGATCGTGCGTGATGAGCACGATCGCCATGTCGAAACGCTTCTGCAGATCGCGCAGCAGTTTGAGGATCTGCGCCTGGATGGTCACGTCGAGCGCCGTCGTCGGCTCGTCGGCGATCAGGATATCCGGCTCGTTGGCGAGCGCCATGGCGATCATCACGCGCTGGCGCTGGCCGCCCGACATTTCATGCGGGTAGCTGTCGATGCGGCGCTCCGGATCGGGAATACCGACGAGCTTCAACAGTTCCAGCACGCGCGGCCGCGCCTCTCTCTGCGAGCCGCCACGGTGATGCACGATCACCTCGGCGATCTGCTTGCCGATCGGGTAGAGCGGATCGAGCGAGGTCATCGGCTCCTGGAAGATCATGGTGATCTTCGCACCGCGGATCTCGTTCAAGGCCTTCGGCGGCAAGCCCACCATCTCCTGCCCGCGATATCGAGCGGAGCCCGTCACCCGTCCGTTCGAGGCGAGCAGGCCCATGATGCCCATCATGGTCTGGCTCTTGCCGGAACCGGATTCGCCGACGACAGCCAGTGTCTCGCCGGGCCGAACGTCGAGGCTGATTCCCTTCACCGCGTTCACGTCGCCATCCGGCGTCGTGAAGGAGACCTTCAGGTCGCGCACCGCAAGGATCGGTTCCATGGTCTTTGTGTTTTCCATGTCAGCGGTCCTTCGGGTCGAACGCGTCGCGCAGCCCGTCGCCGACGAAATTCAGCGAGAAGAGCGTGACGACGAAGAAGATGGCGGGGAAGATGAGCAGCCACGGTGCCGACTGGATATTGTTGGCGCCTTCCGCGATCAGCGAACCCCAGCTCGTCAGCGGCGCCTGAACGCCAAGCCCGAGGAAGGAGAGGAAGCTTTCGAGCAGGATCACCTTCGGCACGATGACGGTGACGAAGATGACGACCGGGCCGATCGTGTTGGGGATGACGTGCCGGCGGATGATCTGCCAGTCCGTCAGGCCGAGTGCTTCCGCCGCCCCGATGAATTCTCGCCGCTTCAGCGACAATGTCTGCCCGCGCACGATACGGGCCATGTCGAGCCATTCCACCGCCCCGATGACGAGGAAGATCAGAATGAAGCTGCGCCCGAAGAACACGACGAGCACCACGACGAGGAAGACGAAGGGCAGCGAATAGAGGATTTCGACGAAGCGCATCATGACATTGTCGACGCGCCCGCCCATATAGCCGGAAATCGCGCCATAGGTGACGCCGATGCCGAGCGAGACGAGGCTGGCGAGCAGGCCGACGGCGATGGAAATCTGCCCGCCGAGCATGACGCGCGCCATGAGATCGCGGCCGTTGGTATCCGTGCCGAACAGGAAATATTCCCGATCGACGACGCCCTTGAGCGTGAGCTTGCGGCCCTCGTCCTCGGTCGCCGCCACCTCGGTCTTGTCGAACTCGTTGGCCCGGTCGAAATAGCGCGTGGCACGCGGATCGATCGGATCCTTGGCGGTGATCACGGCCGTGAAGGTCTCACCCTCGACGGAGAAGGACTGCAGCTCGACGCGGGCGCGCGTGGCCACACCCTTCATCGCCTCTTCCAGCGTGTCCTCGCCCGGTCGCGGCTCGAGGCTCGGCGGGATGGTGACATAGGAGGAGAAGACCTGATCGTAGCTGTGGCTGATGAAGAACGGCCCGAAGAACGATAAGCAGGCGATCAGCACCAGCATGACCGCTCCCGCCATGGCGGGACGGTTGCGACGAAAGCGCATGACGGCAAGCTGAAAGAGGCTGCGGCCCTTGACCTCGGGCACGGCGGAGAGGAGGGCATCAGTCATGGCGAACCCTCGGATCGAGCAGGCCATAGAGAATGTCGACCAGCAGATTGAACACAATGACGAAGATGGCGATCAGCACGACCGTGCCCATGACGAGCGTATAGTCGCGGTTTATCGCGCCCAGCACGAAATAGCGTCCGACGCCGGGAATGGTGAAGATCGTCTCGACGACCGCCGAGCCGGTCAGGAGTGCCGCCGCGCAGGGCGCGAGATAGGAGACGATGGGCAGCATGGCGCCGCGCATGGCATGTACCACGACCACCGATTTTGCCGGCAAGCCATAGGCCCGCGCGGTGCGGATATGGTCGGTGCGAAGAGCCTCGATCATCGAACCACGCGTGAGACGAGCAAAGACGGCAAGCTGCGGCAGCGCGAGCGCAATCATCGGCAGGATGAGAAAGCGCAGCGATCCGTCCCCCCAGCCGCCGGCCGGCAACCAGGCAAGCGTGATGGCGAAGATCAGCGTCAACACCGGACCGACGACGAAGTTCGGCACCGTCACGCCGACCGTCGCGACCGACATGACCGCGAAATCGAGCGCGCTGTTTTGCCGGAGCGCGGCGATCGTGCCGACGATGACGCCGCCGACCAGTGCCAGCAGCAGCGCGTAGAAGCCTAGCTCCATCGAATAGGGCAGGCCCTTGCCGATCAGTTCGGCAACGCTGTTGTCCTTGTAGATGTAGCTCGGACCGAAATCGCCGGTCAGCGCGTTGCTCATATAGGTGAGATATTGCCGCCAGAGCGGCTGATCGAGCTGATAGGCCCGCATCAGGTTTTCCATCGTGGCGGGCGGCAAGGGTCGTTCGAGATTGAACGGACCGCCGGGCGCAAAGCGCATCAGGAAAAAGGAAATCGTGACGACGATGAATAGCGTCGGCACGGCGCTGGCAAGGCGCCGCAGAACGAAAGCAAGCATGACCAGGTCTCCCCAGATACGCAGTGCGCGGCCCTTCCGGGTCGCGCACTTACGTTAGATCATTCGGAAACGCTGAGGAAGCGGCTGAGGTGCTGGTTGGCGGCATTGTCCTGCCAGCCCTGCACCTTGCCGGAGACGAGCCACAGATCGGCCTGCGTGAGGAACGGCGCGATCGGCTGCTCCTTCATGAGCACCGCTTCGGCATCATGCAGGACCTTGGCGCGCGCCGCGGGATCGCGCTCTTCATACGACTTCTTCATCAGAGCGTCGTATTCGGCGTTGTTGAACTGGCCGTAGTTAAAAGTCTTGTTGGTGCTGACACTGAGACCGAGGAAGTTTTCCGGGTCCGCATAGTCGGCGACCCAGCCGGCGCGTGCTACGTTGAATTTGCCGCCTTCCTGCAGATAGGCGTAGTGCGAGGATACGTCGAGGTTCACCATCGACACATCGGCGCCGAAGGTGTTTTTCCACATGTCGGCCACGGCGGTGGCCACCCGCTCGTGGTTCGGGTTGGTGTTGTAGCGGATCTCGATCTTCAGCGGCTTGCCGCCTTCGCCATAGCCCGCTTCCTTCATCAGCTTGAGCGCCTCGTCCTCGCGGTCGAGCTGCGACATGGTGCCGAAATCGGCGGTCGCCGGCGTGTAACCCTGGATGCCCGGAGGCACCATGGAATAGGCCGGCAGCTGCGAGCCGGAATAGATTTCCTTGGCCAGGAAGTCGCGGTCGACGGCCATGGAGAGCGCACGGCGTACGCGCACGTCGCTATAGGGTTCCTGACGCGTGTCGAAGGCGTAGTAATAGGTGGCGAGCGTCGGCGAGACATGCACCTGGTCGCCATAGCTCTTCTTCAGGCGCTCGATCTGGTCGGCGGAGAAATTATAGACGAGGTCCATTTCCCTGGCCTCGAAGCGGCGCACGGATGCGGCCTGGTCGTCGATCGGGTAGAAGACCACCTTGTCGAGCTTGACGTTCGCGGCATCCCAATAATCGGCATTCTTCTCAACGACGAGGTTGTCGTTCGGAACGTGGCTGACGAGCTTGAAGGCGCCGTTCGACACCATCGTGCCGGGCTTGACGAAGTCGGCGCCGTTCTTCTCTACGCTCGCCTTGGAGACCGGCAGCGCCGTCTGATGCGCGAGCAGTTCAAGGAAGAAGGGCGTCGGGCGCTCCAGCGTGATTTCCACGGTCTTTGCATCCACGGCTTTCACGCCGAGCTGGTCGAGGCCGAGCTCGCCCTTGTTGACCTTTTCCGCGTTCTTGATCGGGTAAAGGATGTTGGCGTAACCGGCCGCCGTCTTCGGATCTTCGACGCGGGTGAAGGAGAAGGCGAAGTCCTCCGCCGTCACCGGCGAGCCGTCCGACCACTTGGCGTTTTCGCGCAGCTTGAACGTATAGACCGTGCCGTCGTCGGAAACGGTCCAGCTTTCGGCCGCACCGGGCACGATCTTGCCGGCGGCGTCATAGATTGTCAGGCCTTCATAGAGATCCTTGAGGATGAATTCCTCGATATTGATGGAGGTGTGCGCCTGGTCGAGTGTCTGCGGCTCGCCGGCATTGCCGCGGTGGAGCACCGCTTCGGCGAGCGCCGGGCTTGCGCCGATGAGGATCGCGCCGGCCAGTAGCGCTGCACGAAAACCGATCATTTTGTTTGCCATTTTGTTATCCTTCCCCGTTGTTGTTTTTTGGGTGCACAATCAATTGTCGCTGTTTTGTCCGTTGGCAAGACCCTAAAAACAGGAAATACAGCGTTCGCCTACAACCTGCGCGAAGCCCGCAAAAGCAGGAAAAACACGGCCTTAAGCGCTGCGAAGACCGGACGGGTGAGAAGAATATTTCCATTTGCCCAAATTATTCGCAGTTTTCTGCCCACCGTTTTGCACGAATTTCTGCAATTGATCCGCCATCGAACACGAGCCAGAAACGGAGTCCCACGATGAACTGGTTGAAGACCCTCGCTGCCGCCGCAGCGCTCCAGGCCGCCATTCTCGCCCCCGCCCATGCCGGCGAAAACCTCGCCGCCATCAAGTCGGCCGGCGCGCTGAAGATCGGCACCGAAGGCACCTACGCACCCTTCACCTACCATGATACCGACGGCAAGCTGGTCGGCTTCGATGTCGAGATCGGCGAAGCCATCGCCAAGAAACTCGGCGTCAAGGCCGAGTTCCTGGAAGGCAAGTGGGACGGCCTGATCGCCGGCCTCGACGCCAACCGCTATGACGCCGTTATCAACCAGGTCGGCATCACCGAGGCACGCAAGCAGAAGTATGACTTCTCCGAGCCCTATATCGCCTCCAAGGCCGTGCTGATCGTGCGCGCCGACGACGACAGCATCAAGGGCTTCGCCGACCTGAAGGGCAAGAAGTCCGCCCAGTCGCTGACCAGCAATTTCGGCAAGATCGCCCAGGAAGCTGGCGCCGAACTCGTCGGAACCGACGGTTTCGACCAGTCGATCCAGCTCGTGCTGACCGGCCGCGCCGACGCCACGATCAACGACAGCCTGTCCTTCCTCGACTTCAAGAAGCACAAGCCCGATGCCAATGTGAAGATCGCCGCCGAGCAGGAAAACGCCGACTATTCCGGCGTGATCATCCGCAAGGGCGAGCCGGAACTCCTGGAAGCGATCAACAAGGCGCTCGTCGACATCAAGGCCGACGGCACCTACAAGGCGATCTCCGACAAGTATTTCGGCCAGGACGTCTCGAAGTAATCACGAGATCATTGAGGGCGGCCGCTTCGCGGCGGCCCGTTCCTGTCCTATAGATGAAACGACCAACTGGCCGGGGATCACTCCGGCCAGCCGCATTTCGGAGGGTTTCCCGTGCCGCCGTGGCTTCAACTGATGCTGGACTCGCTTGCGCCCCTTCTGTGGGCCGCGCTTGTCTTCACCATTCCGCTCACCCTCCTGTCCTTCGTGCTGGGCCTGACACTCGGGCTGCTAACCGCCATCGCGCGGCTGTTCGGGCCGAAACCGCTGGTCGCCGTCGCCCGCTTCTATGTCTGGGTGATCCGCGGCACGCCGCTGCTCGTGCAACTCTTCGTCATCTTCTACGGCCTGCCGAGCGTCGGCATCCTGCTCGACGCCTTCCCGGCGGCCCTCATCGGCTTCACGCTGAATGTCGGCGCCTATACGTCGGAGATCATCCGCGCCGTCATTTCGTCCGTGCCGCGCGGCCAGTGGGAGGCCGCCTATTCGATCGGAATGAGCTGGTCGCAGGCCATGCGCCGCACCATCCTGCCGCAAGCGACGCGTGTCGCCGTGCCGCCGCTTTCCAACACCTTCATCTCGCTGGTGAAGGACACCTCGCTGGCCGCCGCCGTCACCGTGCCGGAACTTTTCCAGACGGCGCAGCGCATCGTCGCCACGACCTATGAACCGCTCATCCTCTATATCGAGGCGGCGCTGATCTATCTGGCGCTGAGCTCTGTGCTCTCGGCCCTGCAGGTGCGGCTGGAGAAGCGCTTTGCCCGCTATGGCGGCTTCCTGGAGGCCCGCACATGATCGAGCTCAGCCACATCGAAAAACGCTTTGGCGACAATCATGTCCTGCGCGACATCAGCCTCAGCCTTGCGGAAGGCACCGTGACGGCGCTGGTCGGCCCCTCGGGCGGCGGCAAGAGCACGCTTCTGCGCTGCATCAACCTTCTGGAGACGCCGACCTCGGGCTCTATCCGCCTTGGCGACGAGAAGATCGAATTCGCCCCCGGCCGCAAGGTCGGCTGGGATGCGGTGCAGAAGCTGCGCCGGCAGACCGGCATGGTCTTTCAGAATTTCCAGCTCTTCCCGCACCAGACGGCCATCGCCAATGTGATGGAGGGCCTCGTCACCGTCTTGAAATGGCCCGCCGACAAGGCGCGCGCCCGTGCGCTGGAACTGCTCGAAAAGGTTGGCATGGCGCATAAGGCGGATGCGTGGCCGGCGACGCTGTCCGGTGGCCAGCAGCAGCGCGTGGCGATCGCCCGGGCGCTTGCCCCCTCGCCGCGCGTTCTGCTTTGCGACGAGCCCACCTCGGCGCTCGACCCGGAGCTTGCAGAGGAGGTTGTTGAAGTGCTGAGCCGGCTCGCCCGTGAAGGTACGACAATGGTCATGGCGACGCATGATCTGCGTCTGGCCTCACGCGTCGCCGATGCCGTCGTTTTCCTCGACGGCGGCGTCATCGTCGAACAGGGCCCGCCGCGCTCTATCTTCTCCGCACCCGAGCGGGAGCGCACGAAAAAATTCATCGCTTCGCTGAGCGCACCGCAGAACTATGACATATAGACTGCACGCGACCTCACGTTACGGTAGTGGTTAAATACGCGACGCGGCAGTTGCATCCGCCTGGCGATTCAAGCAGAGTACGACGATCATCGTGTCTCGCCATGCCCCGGCATGCCCCAAGGGGAGAAAGTCTCATGAACAAGAAAGTGCCGAACCCGATCGACGTTTTCGTCGGTTCCCGCGTCCGCCTGCGCAGGCTGATGGTGGGCATGAGCCAGGAGGCACTGGCCGACCGGCTGGGCGTAACCTTCCAGCAAGTTCAGAAATACGAAAAGGGCACCAACCGCATCAGCGCGAGCCGCCTCCAGGCGATCTCCGATGTGTTTCGCGTGCCGCCAAGCTTCTTCTTCCAGGACGACGAAAGCACCGCACCGGCCGCCGGCGCCGGACATGAAACGGGCGACGTCTCGACCTTCGTTTCCTCCAAGGAAGGCCTCGACCTCAACCGCGCCTTCCTGAAGATCGAAGATGCCGGCGTGCGCAAGTCGATCATCCAGCTCGCGACCGCGCTTTCCAAGGCAAGCGCTGCCGATACGGCAGGCGACCGCGCAGAAAACGCACCGGAACTTCGGATCTGAACCCAGAATGCCGGCACGGCTGCAGACGTTCGGTCATCTGCGCCTGCTCGACGAGGGCGGCAACGACATCGCCTTTCCCGAAAAGGCGCTCTTGATCCTTTGTTACCTTCTGGCACGCGGCATTTCTGAAATGCCGCGTGCAGAGGCTGCAAACCTTTTCTGGGACGATGAGCACAGCGCCAGCGCCTTTGCCAATCTCCGGCAGACCGTCTCCCGCGTCCAGAAGCGCCAGCGCGAGCTGGGCCGATCGTATCTCACCTTTACCGACACCACGGTCTCGCTCGGGCCGGAATCCATCGAAAGCGATGTCGGCCAGGTTCGCGACGGCGCGCAACTCGGCACGTTGACGGACCTCCTGAGCGAGGATTTCCTGAAATATACAAGGTCGGGCAATCGCGGGCTGACGAGCTGGATCGCATTGCAGCGAACCGCGCATATGGCGCTTTTGCGCAGCACGCTGCTGAGCGGACATGCAAGCGAAAACGGCGTGTCACGGCAGGCGCGCTCCGCCGCGGCCCTTCGCCTTCTGGAAGACAATCCCGATGACGACGAAATCCGCGCCGTACTGACGGGGCGACCGGCGATACATCCGCCTCTGATGACGCTTAAACCGTCGATCCAGGTGCTGACGCCGCACGAACACGAGATTTCGCCCCCTCGCAACAACCCGCCGCGCGTCGTGCTCTTGCCGCCCGTCACCACGCTTGCGGCTCGCAATGCCGCACGTTTCTCCGAAGCCTTGATTGAAGACGTGACGATCGGGCTCTGCGCCTTGCGCTCCATCTCGATCATCGCGCCGCACACCGCAGCCCAGATCTCGCTCCAGACCGACCGCGCCGCAACCTACGAACGCCACAAGATCAGCTACATCCTGGAAACGCGGCTGCGCGACGAAGGCGACGGCCATACGCTCTTTGCCCAGCTGATCTTCTTCGGCAGCGACGAGGTCATTTGGGCAGACCGCTTCCCGCTGACCGCCGAAGGCCTCGCCCGGTCACGCCAGATGATCGCGCATCAGATCGCGGGCGCGATTGCCACCGAGATAGAACGCAACGAGCTCGTGCGCAGTGACTACGAGGGCGACGCCAATGCCTATCGGAGCTTCCTGACTGGCCAGAGCCTCCTGAAAAAGCTCGACCTGCGTGATATTCGCCGGGCCCGCAGGAGTTTCCGTGACGCCCTTCAACTGAAATCTGATTTTGCACCGGCAATGGGTGGGCTTTCACGCAGCTACTTTCTTGAGTGGCTCGTCACGGCACGCGGCGATGCGGACCTCTTGAAGAAAGCCGAACAGCAGGCAGAAGAAGCTGTTCGCACGGATAGATATTTGCCCTCCGCCTATCGAGAGCTTGGCGTTGCCAAACTCTATGCCCGTCAGTTCGATGAGAGCGCCGAGCATCTGGAACGAGCCGAAACACTGAGCCCGAACCATGCAAACGCCGTTGCCAGCTACGCCGACACGCTGGTGCAGGGTTCCCGACCGGACCTTGGCATAAAAAAAATTCGGCGGGCAATCGACCTCAATCCTCTGCCGCCGGACGATTATTTCTGGATCGCCGCCGGTGCGAGTTACTCGATAGGCCTGTACGAACAGGCACTTGATTACATCTCCCGCATGAAGGATCGGGTACCAGCTGATCGCCTTGCTGCGGCAAGCTGCGGCATGCTTGGCGATACCAGAAAGGCGCGGCAATTTATCCGTCGCACGTACAGCGTACATCCCAACTTCGATCTCGAAAGCTGGATGGCAATCGTTCCCTTCAAGGAAGAATGGCAGCGTCAGCACTATTTTGAAGGATTGAAGAAGGCCGGTTTTTGAAAGTGCCACTCCATAGAAAGGGAACGCAATATGGCAAATATAGTTGTGCTGGGCTTGCAGGGGGAGGAAGGATTGTGGATGGTCGATCTCGGCGCCGGCACTGTGACGGCCCTGCCGGTACCTACGACAGGCGCTCTGAAGGCGGCCGATGATTTGCGTAAGGCAGGCGCCACCATATCCAAGGGTGTCAATCTTGCAGCCCTTGCGACATCAGCAGAAGCCGCTTCCGGTGGCTACATGGATGCGGGTGGCGGATATATGGACACCGACGGTGGATATATGGATAAATAAGCCGATGCCCACTGGTACGCTGGTAAAGCAGGTGAGCGTCAAACGGCTCATCGCATGACAGCCTATTCGGACCGCATCTGCGGTCCTGAAGAAACGTGGAGCCGGATCGAGGCCTTGCTGCCTCGGTTCGGTATCACGCGTCTTTCCCGCCTGACAGGCCTCGACCGGCTCGGCATTCCCGTGTGGAATTGCGTCAGCCCGAATGCACGCTCCATCGTCATAAACCAGGGCAAGGGCATTACCGATATCGATGCCCGGGTTTCCGCCGCGATGGAGGGCCTCGAGCGGGCGATTGCCGGGGATCCGCTTGTGCAAGTGCGAAAAACCACGCGCCGTGCCTTGGCCGCAGCCGGCGAGGCGTGCCTGCCGCTCGATATTTTCGTGGCCGCCGGCCAGCCTTTCATCGCCGAGAGCGAAGAGATCGACTGGCTTGCCGGCCATGACGTCGTGAGCGGGGCGCGCGTCTTCGTGCCACGAGAAGCAATCTGCCTCGACCGGACCAATCCGGCGCCGCGCTTCTGGCAATCTTCCGACGGTCTCGCCTCCGGCAATTCCGAATCCGAGGCGATCCTGCATGGCCTGCTCGAGCGCATCGAGCGGGACGCGGATCGGCTCTGGCGCCTGCTGCCGCGGGCCAAGCGCCTTGCCTGCGCCATCGATCCCGCCACCATCGATGATCCCGTCGTTGCAGATCTCGTCGGGCGCATCCGCGATGCCGGCCTCGACCTGAAGCTCTTCGACATTACCAGCGATCTTGCCATTCCCACCTATGCCGCCGTGCTCGGAAACGAGGGCCTTGCGGAAAAGCAGCAGCCGCTCTTCCACGACGCGACGATCGGCTACGGTACGCATCCGGTCGCGGTGCGCGCCGTCATCCGCGCCCTCACCGAGGTCGCGCAATCGCGCCTGACCTATATCAGCGGCGCCCGCGACGATCTTTTTGCCGAGACGTTCACGCGGCCGCTGGCGCCGGAAACGCTTGCTCTGTTCGGTGCCCAGCCCGGTCCCGCCAAAACCTATCCGTCGCCGCAAGGCGACGCCGCGGCTTTGCTTGCTCATTGCCTCGAAAAACTGGCGCATGCCGGCATCACACCTGTCGTCGCCGTGCCGCTCTGCGATGCCTCATTGCCGATCTCCGTCGTCAAGGTCGTCGTCCCCGCCCTTGAAAATCCCGAGGGCGCGCGCCGGCACACGGTTGGCTCGCGTGCGCTCTCAATCATGCTGTTCGGATCGACATGAGAAAAATCCTTTTCGTCGGCCCAAGCCTTCCGGATGCAAGTGCCATGTGCGGTGACGCCATTGAGGTTCTGCCGCCGGCAGCGCATGGCGACGTGCTGGCGGCCGTGCGGGCGGGCGCAACAGTCATCGGTATCATCGACGGTAATTTCGAACACGTTGCGCCTGTCTGGCACAAGGAGGTCCTCCACGCGCTGGATGTAGGTGTGTCCGTCCTTGGTGCCGCCAGCATGGGCGCCCTGCGGGCAGCCGAATGCGACGCCTTCGGCATGATCGGGATTGGCCGCGTGTATGAGGATTATGCAGCCGGCCGCCGGCTTGATGACGCAGACGTCGCCCTGTTGCATGGTCCGGCCGAATTGGGCTACCCCGCGCTGTCGCTTCCCCTTGTCAATGTCGATGCAACGCTGGACCGGCTGCAGATGCTGGATGTCGTTGCAACGTCTGACATATCACGACTGCGCACCGTTGCCGACGCGCTGTTCTACAAGGACCGAACCTGGTCCGCGATCGTAAAAGCAGCGTTTGAGAACGACGACAGGGGACACCTCCTGCAACTTCTCCATGCAACAAACGTAAACCAGAAGCGGGAGGACGCGCTTCTCCTCGTCGAGGCGATGCGCAATTTCGAGCCGGTAAGCCCTGCCAAGCAGGGAAACTGGACCTTTCGGGCAACGACGCTTTGGCGCACCGCAGCCGATCAACCTGGAAAGAAGCAAAACGTGTAGTTTCCCATTCCGCGTGTGTCACGCCTGAGTCACGCGCAAAACCCCGGAGTCACGCCTATAGTTCAGGCAGGGGTTTGAGATGAGCATTGCTCTGGGGGCATGGGACATGAAAATTGACATCGTCGAAACGGAAGACCGCAGCACCGAGCTGATCGCCTTGGCACGCCTCGTGGCCTTCGCAATCGAATCCGCCAAATCGTTGGACGCCGAAGTCGTGGAATTTTGCCTGGACAAGGCGCTTCGCGCCGTGCTCGACCAGATCGACGAACCGGCCCGCATGACGCTGACAGCAAGCGATATCGTGCTCATGAACCGGTCACCACTGTGCTGAACGCGACCAGACCTAGAGCTTTTGCGGCGAACTCCGTTTCAGCGGAAACGCTCTAGGATTTGTTCTAATCGCATTATCAGAGGTCGAAGCGAGTTCGCTTCGGCTGGAAATGCTCCAGCCGCCGTCTCCTCCACGGCGCCGATCGTGCGGGCGGCCCGAACCTGCGGGCCGCCGCCGATCTCCGGCTCTGCAGCATGTTTCGGCCGGTAGCCGAGCGCAATAGACGGCCATTCCGTTCACAACCACGTCATCCCTCCACATCCACGCTGAAAATCGCTTTTGCGGCCTTTTCCTCGGTGCCGTCAAGCCTTAGGCAGGCAGGTAAGGCGGCCATCCCGGCAACCGAAGGGAAGAATGGCATGCTCGTCCTGCGGGAGCCTTCACGAAACAGGTTGGAGGACCGGCAGCACCGCATCCGTGCCGAGCACCAGCCTCTGAAAATATGGCGTGCGCCGTGAGCGCGCTTGCGGCCTATGGCGGCCTTTTCCTCGCGGCCTTTCTTGCCGCAACCCTTGTTCCCGCGCAGTCCGAGGCCGTACTCGCCAGCCTGCTCGCCATCGACCACTATTCGCCCGCCCTGCTCATTCTCGTCGCCGGCATCGGCAATGTGCTCGGCTCCGTGGTCAATTGGCTGATAGGGCGCGGCATCGAGCGGTATCGCGCGGCGCGCTGGTTTCCCGTCAGTACCAAAAGCCTGGAGCGTGCCGGGTACTGGTATCGCCGCTACGGCTGGTGGAGCTTGCTCTTGAGCTGGTTGCCTATCATCGGCGATCCCCTGACGCTTGCCGCCGGCATCATGCGCGAGCCTTTCCTGCGCTTCCTTCTGGTCGTTACCATCGCAAAATTCGCCCGCTATATCGCCCTCGCCGCGGCGGTCCTACAATGGCTGTGATTTTTTTGCAGTGACGATGGAATGAGCGCCGCTCAGCTTTCGTATATGGGGTCATGAACGGAAAGACACCCGGCTTCAACGTGATCGGACAGCTTGCGGCGCTCAGGCGCTATGCCCTGTCGCTCGTCCGCAATCCGGACGAGGCGGAAGATCTGGTGCACGATGCGCTGGTCAAGGCCTACGAACGCCAATCGAGCTTCCGCACCGGCGCCAATGTGCGCAACTGGCTGATGTCGATCCTGCACAATGCGCATATCGACCGCCTGCGCCAGCGCCGCTCGCTGGAGCGCCGCCACGATGCAGCGGCCGATCTCGCCGAGCGCGCGATGCCGGCCAACCAGGATCATTCGGTGCGGCTGACGCAGCTGCGCGATGCCTTTTTCGGCCTGCCGGAGGACCAGCGCGCGGCGCTGCATCTCGTCGCCATCGAAGAGCTCTCCTATCAGGAGGCGGCCGATACGCTGAAGATCCCGGTTGGCACGCTGATGTCGCGCGTTGCCCGCGCCCGCGAACGGCTGCGCACCTTCGAACAGAGCGGCCCGGCCGCGACTGTCACCCATCTCAAAATCGTCGGAGGCACTGGCGATGACAAGCAATGACCCAATCCTAGAGGCCGATCTCAACGCATATGTCGACGACCAGCTCGCCGTCGGCCGGCGCATTGAGGTGGAAGCCTACCTTTCGGAACGGCCTGATACCGCCGCGCAGATCATGAAGGACCTGCGCGTGCGCGACGAGCTGCGCCTGGCGCTGGCCGACCATCGGACGGTGATCCGGCAGGAAACACGCGAGGCCGCCCGTCTGCTCGAGCGCGCGCTGTCGCGTCGCCGTGTCTTCGGTTTCCTGCGCCGTGCTGCAACCATCGCGCTTTTCGTCGCCGCCGGCTGGGTGGCGCACGCGGCCTTCGGCCCCTTCGGCGCGACCGAGGTCGTGGCATCGACGCCGCCACCCGCCTTCGTGGAGGAGGCGGTTCGGGCACACAAGACCACACTCCTGCGCGATTCCATGGCGTCACAGCCGGAAACGGAAAGCTTCGACCCCGCCGAGATCCGCTCCGCGACCGCGATTGTCCTGCCGGACCTGCCGAAGGGCTGGGGTGTCGTCGACACCCAGGTCTTTCCCTCGGCCTATGGCCCGAGTGTCGAGCTGGTACTGGAGCCCCGCAAGGATGAGCGCCTGTCGCTCTTCGCCGTGCGCCCCGGCTCCTTTGCCGTTCAGCATGTGCTGCTCTTCCACGCAGACAATGCCCGCGCTGCCTACTGGCAGATCGGCGATGTCGCCTATGCGCTGGTGTCGGAAAGCCGCAAGGCCGACGATCTGGCCGAAACCGCGCGGGATCTTTCCCGCACGCTCTACTGATCAACCGTTTCCATAAGGAGATTTCAGATGGAACCCGTACAACAGCGATTTGGCTATGGCGCGCAGGCGCAGTCGGCCGCCCTCTTCGACGAGGGCCTGCGCCAGCACATGCTGCGCGTCTACAACTACATGGGCGCCGGCCTCGTCATCACCGGCCTTGTCGCCTTCATCGTCGGCTCGACGCCGGCGCTTTACGTGCCGATCTTCTCCTCCCCGCTCAAGTGGGTGGTGATGCTCGCCCCGCTCGCCTTCGTCTTCTTCTTCTCGTTCAAGATCCAGACGATGTCCGCCAGCACCGCACAGATGACCTTCTGGGCCTTCTGCGCCGTCATGGGCCTGTCGCTCGCTTCGGTGTTCCTCGTCTTCACCGGCATGAGCATCGCGCGCACCTTCTTCATCGCCGCCACGATGTTCGGCGCCACCAGCCTCTACGGCTATGTGACGAAGCGTGACCTGTCGAAGTTCGGCTCGTTCCTGATAATGGGTCTGATCGGCGTGGTCATCGCCTCGATCGTCAACATCTTCCTCGGTTCGAGCGCGCTGCAGTTTGCGATTTCCGTGATCGGCATCGTCGTCTTCGTCGGCCTGACCGCCTGGGACACGCAGAACATCAAGGAGCAGTATGCAGAAAACATCGACCAGGAATCGAGCCAGAAGATGGCCGTGTTCGGTGCGCTCTCGCTCTACCTGAACTTCGTCAACATCTTCCAGCTTCTGCTGAATTTCACGGGCGAGCGCGAATAGTTTTCGCGAATGATTTCAACGGGAACGGCGGGGCTTATCTCTGCCGTTTCTTTTTGTGCGCAGCGCAAAAAACGTAAGAAAATACTTACGCAAAATACCCCCGTTGACAAATCGCCCCGCAGCGTTTTTGCTTAGGGCATTCACCAGGGGGGTCCCGACAAGGGGCTGAGATACTGCTGGCTTCGCAGCGCAGTGACCCGTTGAACCTGATCCAGTTCATACTGGCGTAGGGACGGTGCAAGCGCTGTGGCAGGACATCCGTGAACCCGGATTCCGTCTCGGCGTCCTTCCATCATTCCGGCTCTAGGACTGGGTCTCCAAACGAACACTTGGAGCCTCACGATGAATATTGCCGCTCAAAAGCTTACCCCGACCGTCACAACCGGTGCCCTTCCCGCGTCCCGCAAGATCCACATTGCCGGCGACCAGCATCCCGACATCCACGTGCCGATGCGCGAGATTTCACTGCACCCGACCTCGGGCGAGCCGCCCGTCATCGTCTACGACGCCTCCGGTCCCTATACCGACCCCAACCACGTCGTCGCCATCGATGCCGGCCTGCCAAGACTGCGCGAAAGCTGGGTTATCGCCCGTGGTGACACCGAGGGGTACGAGGGCCGCCATGTCCGTCCCGAGGACAACGGCTTTGCCACCGGCGAGCGGCTGACACCGGAGTTTCCGGTTCGCAACCATCCCCGCCGGGCGAAGGACGGCAAGGCGGTAACGCAGCTCGCCTATGCCCGCGCCGGTATCATCACACCGGAAATGGAGTTCATCGCTATCCGAGAAAACCTCGGCCGCAAGGCCGCGAAGGAGGCACTTGCTCGTGACGGCGAGAGTTTTGGCGCAAATATCCCCGATTTCGTCACGCCGGACTTCGTCCGTCAGGAGGTCGCGAGCGGCCGGGCGATCATCCCCGCCAATATAAACCATCCGGAAGCCGAACCGATGATCATCGGCCGCAATTTCCTGGTGAAGATCAACGCCAATATCGGCAATTCCGCCGTCACCTCCTCCATGGCGGAAGAAGTCGAGAAGATGGTCTGGGCAATCCGCTGGGGCGGCGATACGGTCATGGACCTCTCGACCGGCCGCAACATTCACAACATCCGCGAATGGATCATCCGCAATTCGCCGGTCCCAATCGGCACCGTGCCGCTCTACCAGGCGCTGGAAAAGTTCAACGGCATCGCCGAGGACCTGACCTGGGAGGTCTTTCGCGATACGCTGATCGAGCAGGCCGAACAGGGCGTCGATTATTTCACCATCCATGCCGGCGTGCGGCTGCATTACATCCCGCTCACCGTCAACCGCGTCACCGGCATCGTCTCGCGCGGCGGCTCGATTATGGCCAAGTGGTGTCTCCATCACCACAAGGAAAGCTTCCTTTACGAACACTTCGAGGAAATCTGCGACATCTGCCGCGCCTATGACGTCTCCTTCTCGCTCGGCGATGGCCTGCGCCCCGGCTCGATTGCCGACGCCAATGACGCAGCACAGTTCGCCGAACTGGAGACTCTGGGCGAACTCACGCAGATTGCCTGGAAAAAAGACTGCCAGGTCATGATCGAAGGCCCCGGCCATGTGCCGATGCACAAGATCAAGGAGAACATGGACAAGCAGCTGAAGACCTGCGGCGAAGCTCCGTTCTACACGTTGGGACCGCTGACGACGGACATCGCGCCGGGGTACGACCACATCACTTCGGGCATCGGGGCAGCGATGATCGGCTGGTTCGGCACGGCGATGCTCTGCTACGTCACGCCGAAGGAGCATCTCGGTCTGCCCGACCGCAACGACGTCAAAGTCGGCGTCATCACCTACAAGATCGCCGCCCACGCCGCCGATCTCGCCAAGGGGCACCCCGCGGCAAAAATCCGCGACGACGCGCTGTCGCGCGCCCGTTTCGAGTTCCGCTGGGAAGATCAGTTCAACCTCTCGCTCGACCCGGACACCGCCCGCTCTTTCCACGACGAGACGCTGCCGAAGGAGGCGCACAAGGTGGCGCATTTCTGCTCCATGTGCGGCCCGAAATTCTGCTCGATGCGCATCTCGCACGACATCCGCTCAGAAGCGCAGAAGGAGGGGCTGGAGGCCATGGCCCAGAAGTTCCGCGAGGGTGGCGATCTCTACATGCCACTTGCGGGAGAATGACCATGCGCATCCTCGTCAAAGGTGCCGGCGTCGCCGGCCTGACGGTCGCGTGGCAGCTCTATCGCCACGGCTTCGACGTCACCATCCACGAACGGGCCGAAAAGGTCGGCCAGGGCGCCTCCGGATTTGCTGGCGGCATGCTCGCCCCCTGGTGCGAGCGGGAAAGTGCCGAGGAGCCCGTGCTGACGCTCGGCCGCCTCGCTGCCGACTGGTGGGAGGCAGCGCTTCCCGGCCATGTGCAGCGGCGCGGCACACTGGTCGTGGCGGGCGGCCGCGATGCCGGAGAACTGGACCGTTTTGCAAGGCGTACCAGCGGCTGGGAATGGCTGGATGAGCAGGCCATCGCCGCGCTTGAGCCGAATCTCGCTGGCCGCTTCCGCAAGGCGCTGTTCTTCCGGCAGGAGGCGCATCTCGATCCGCGCAAGGCGCTCTCCGCGCTGACGGCGGGGCTGGAGGAGGCACGCATGCGCTTCCTCTTCGGTCCCGGTGACGGCGCGGCCCACCATGACCGGGTCGTCGATTGCACGGGGGCCGCGCGGATCGGGCACGTGCCTAATCTGCGGGGCGTGCGCGGCGAGATGCTGCGGCTAGAAACCAGCGACATCAGCCTTTCCCGTCCCGTCCGCCTGCTGCATCCGCGCCACCCGATCTACATCGTGCCGCGCGAGCGCAATCACTTCATGGTCGGCGCGACGATGATCGAAAGCGACGATGCCGGCCCCATCACCGCCCGCTCGTTGATGGAACTGCTGAACGCCGCATACGCCCTGCATCCCGCCTTCGGCGAGGCGCGGCTGGTCGATACAGGTGCCGGCATCCGCCCCGCCTATCCCGACAACCTTCCGCAGGTGACGGAAGAAGGCGACACCCTGCATGTGAACGGCCTCTATCGCCACGGCTTCCTGCTCGCGCCCGCCATGGCGGGCGAAGTCGCGCGCCGACTTCTGGCCGGACATGCCCAGCCGGAAAGGATGGCCTCATGACCCTCATCATCAACGGCGAGGAACAGGACGTTGCCGCCGAAACGCTTGCCGACCTGCTGCTCGCCCTCGACTACGAGGGCGAATGGCTGGCGACCGCGGTCAATGGCGAACTGGTGCACCGGGAGGACCGCGCGGCCTTCCCGCTCGGCGCGTTTGACCGCATCGAAATCCTCTCGCCCATGCAGGGGGGCTGATATGCTGAAAGTCTACGATATCGACGTGCAATCGCGCCTGCTGCTCGGCACGGCCCGCTATCCCTCCCCTTCCATCCTTGCGGAGGCGGTGCGGCGCTCGAAAACGGAGATCGTCACGGTCTCGCTGCGCCGCGAGACATCCGGCGGCAAATCGGGCGGAGCCTTCTTCGAGCTGATCCGCGATCTCGGCGTGCGCGTGCTGCCCAACACCGCCGGCTGCCACAGCGTGAAGGAAGCGGTGCTGACCGCGAAGATGGCGCGCGACGTCTTCCGTACCGACTGGATCAAGCTCGAAGTCATCGGCCATCACGATACGCTCCAGCCCGATGTCTTCGGCCTCGTCGAGGCGGCCCGCATCCTGACCGGCGAGGGCTTCAAGGTCTTCCCCTATACGACGGACGATCTCGTCGTGGCGGAAAGGCTGCTCGAAGCGGGTTGCCGCGTGCTGATGCCGTGGTGCGCGCCGATCGGCTCGGCCATGGGGCCGGTCAATCCAACGGCACTCAAGAGTTTTCGCGCGCATTTCCCCGACGTGCCGCTGATCGTCGATGCCGGCATCGGCCGGCCCTCGCATGCCGCCGAGGTCATGGAGCGCGGCTATGATGCCGTGCTGCTCAACACCGCCGTTGCCGGTGCCGGCGATCCCGCCGCCATGGCCGAGGCTTTTGCGTTGGCCATCGCCGCCGGCCGGCTGGCGCACAAGGCCGTGCCGCTGGAACCGCGCGACATGGCCGTTCCTTCCACACCCGTCATCGGAAAGGCAGTCTTCTCGTGAAGCTCGACCCCTTCTATCTCATCGTCGACAGCGCCGACTGGATCGACCGCCTTGTGCCCGTCGGCGTCAAGCTCGTGCAACTGCGCATGAAGCACGTGCCGGAGCACCGCCTGCGCGACGAAATCCGTCGCGCCAAGGCCACCTGCGCTGCACACGGATGCCAGCTCATCATCAATGATTATTGGCAGATCGCCATCGAAGAGGCCTGCGATTTCGTGCATCTCGGTCAGGAGGACCTTGCGGAGGCCGATATTGCCGCCATCCGCGCTGCCGGGCTCAAACTCGGCCTCTCCACCCATGACGAGGGCGAGCTCGACACGGCGCTTGCGGCAAGACCCGATTATATCGCGCTCGGCCCGGTCTGGCCGACGATCCTCAAAAAGATGAAATGGGCGCCGCAGGGGGCGGAAAAGCTTCGGGACTGGAAGGAGCGGATCGCGCCGATCCCGCTCGTTGCCATCGGCGGCCTAAACCCGGATCGCCTGCAAGTCGTTTTCGAAAACGGCGCCGACAGTGCGGCCGTGGTCACGGATATCACGCTGAATGCCAACCCGGAGGCGCGCACGCGCGAATGGATCGCGCGCACCGCGCGCTGGCGCTGATCAGAGCTTCCACAGCCGCCGGGCGTTTTCGGAAAACACGCGGCGCTTCTCCTCCAGGCTGACACCGGAGAGGAGCGCCTGCGTCGCGCCGATCCAGGTGGACAGCCCGCCGCCCAGCGTGCAGACCGGCCAGTCGCTGCCCCAGACCATGCGGTCGAAGCCGAAGCTATCAGCGACATGGGCGAAATAGGGTTTCAGGTCCTCCAGCGTCCAATGTTCCGAACCATAGGCCGGGATGCCCGAGAGTTTCACGGTCATATTCGGTCGGCGTGCGATCGCCGCGACCGGTCCCTTCCAGGCATCAAAGCCGCCGCCCTTGATGTCGGGCACGCCGCAATGGTCGAGAACGAAGGAGACATCCGGTGCAAGATCGGCCAGCGCGATCGCCCTGTCGATCTGGTGCGGCAGGACGCAGAGATCGAAGTTCAGGCCGGTGCCGGCCAGACGCTTGATGTTTTCGCGAAACAGCGCGCCCTCGGACAGATCGTCAGGCACGACATGCAGCACGCGGCGGAAACCGCGCACGAAGGGATTGGCCAGAACCGTTTCGAGATAGGCGGGGAAATCCGGCGATTCCGGCCGGCAGGAGACGATAGCGCCGACAAGCAGACTGCTCTCCGCGCCGGCAAGTTCCCTCACTATGTCCGTTTCACGCGGAATATCGCTTTCGGCGACGTCGACTTCCATATGCAGCGCCGCGACGATGCCGAGCCGCCGCGCCTCGCGCGCATAGAGATCCTGCGTGAAATCCGCATCGAGCGGCGGCACGCTGGAAAGCCAGGGATAGGAGAGCCGGTCGCGGTAGATGAGATGCAGATGGGTATCGACGATCATTCAGGACCTCCTCAAGGACCCGGAGACTGCCACAGAAGAATGGTCCATTCAAATACGAATTCTTGAAAAGTCGAAGAAGACATAAATCTCGATATATCTTGATTTCCGATATATCGAAATTATATCGGAACCATGAGACACAGAATGGGATGCGGCCCTCACCGCCACTTTTCACCGCCCGACGACCGTTCGGGTCCCTTCCATCGCGGCCGGCACCATGGTCCAGGCCGGGGCGGCCGTCATGGCGGGCGCCTCTTCGACTATGGCGAACTGCGCCTCTTGCTGCTCGCCATCATTTCGGATGCGCCGAGTCACGGCTATGAGCTGATCAAGACCGTCGAGGAGCGCTTCGGCGGCAGCTACAGCCCGAGCCCCGGCGTCATCTACCCGACGCTCGCCTGGCTCGACGACATGGGTTACGCCGCCATCGAGCCGGCCGAAGGCGGGCGCAAGCGCTACAGCATTACGCCGGAGGGCAAGGCCTTCCTGGCCGCCAACCGGGCCGCCATCGACGAATTGATGGCACGGGCCGGCGGCGGAGGCCCCGGCGGCCGCGAGGGCGTGCCCGCCCCCGTGGTTCGCGCCATGGAAAACCTGAAACTCGCCTTGCGGCTGCGGTTGCGACGCGGCGATCTCGATGCGGCCTCGGCCGAAGCCATCGCCGCCGCTCTCGACCTTGCCGCCCAGACCGTGGAGAAAAGCTGATGACCAAAAGCACGACCGCCATCCCGACCGAGCATGCCAGCAAATACCTGCAGCAGCTCTGCAAGCATTTTGCCCACAAGCTCGCCGTCACCTTCGATGAACAGGCCGGCTCGATCACCTTCTCCATCGGCGAATGCCGGCTGAAGACGGAGGACGGCGCATTGCGCATCGACCTCACGGCGCCCAATGCCGAGGATATGGAGCAGCTGAAGGACGTGGTGATCCGCCACCTCGTGCGTTTCGCCTTCCGCGAGGAGCTGTCGCCGACCTGGCACGATGCCTGATCAGATGGCGCCGGCGGCTTCCGAGTTCTGCCGGCGCCAATCCGTGGGCGACGAGCCCGTGCGCCTGCGGAAGAAGCGCGAAAAATAGGCCGGATCCTCGAAACCGATCTCCCGGCCGATATCTTCCATGGGGCGTATGGTGAAGCGCAGCAGCCGCTTGGCCTCCAGCAGGCGCCGCTCCAGCACCATGTCCTTCACCGTCTGGCCGAACACCGTGCGCGCCGCCTTGTCGAGCAGGTGCGGCGTCGTCGCCAGGGTCTCGACATAACGCCCGACCGGCCAGTCCTCGCGATAATGCCGGTCGATGGCACGGCGCAGCTCCAGCCCCAGCGCGACAACAGGTTCCGGCGCCGCAAAGCCGGCGTTGCCGCCAAGCCGCGCCATAAGCGACAGCACGACGCCAATCAGTCCCGCCATGACCCGTTCGCTCGCCGCCGCCCCACCGCGATACTCGTCCATCACCATGGAAAGCAGTGTGCCGATGCGCGAGAATCCCGGCGCGTCGGCTTCGCCGGAGAGCAGCACGGGTGCTGCGAGCGACAGATCCACCTGCGAAGCCATGGCCCGCAGGAGATCGTCGGAGATCGACACGACAATGGCATCGGATTGTTCGTCCACCTCGAAACCATGCACCACGTTGCTCGGCACGAAGCTGATCGCCGGAGCGGAAAAATTCCAAGTCCGGTCTTCGATCCGATAGCGGCCCGCACCCTTGAACCAATAGGTGATCTGCCCCATCAGCGGATGCTTGTGCGGCGCCACCCGTCCGAAATGCAGGCTCCTGCGCTCCATTACCGTCTCGACGTGCAGGAAGCCGACATCGAGCGCGCGGCTCGGTTCACCATAAACGAAAAAGGCTGGAATATCGCGGCTCGCGGTCATGCCGGAAAAAGTACCAGCGAATTGCCCGCTTTGTCCATGGCGCATCCGCTGTTCCCGACCTAGCATTTGTCAGGATTTTTGAGGAGGATACCCCATGCGCGCTGAAGATCATCGCAGCGAAAAGACCCGACCGTTCACCGGCGCCGAATATCTCGCAAGCCTTCGGGACGGGCGCGAGGTCTATATCAACGGCGAGCGCGTCGCCGACGTCACCACCCACCCTTCCATGCGCAATTCCGCCCGCTCCATCGCCCGCATGTATGATGCGCTGCATGACCCGAAGCGTCAGGAACGGCTGACCTCGCCGACCGATACCGGCTCCGGTGGCTACACGCACAAATATTTCCGCGTCGCCCATTCCTCGGCCGATCTTGTCGCCCAGCAGGGCGCGATCGCCGATTGGGCGCGCATGTCCTACGGCTGGATGGGCCGCACGGCCGACTACAAGGCCGCGCTGATGAACACGCTCGGCGCGAACGCCGACTGGTACGGCCCCTTCAAGGACAACGCCCTTTCCTGGCACAAGCGCGCGCAGGAAAGCGTGCTGTTCATGAACCACGCCATCGTCAACCCGCCCATCGACCGCCACAAGCCGGCGGACGCGGTGAAGGACGTCTTCGTGCACATCACCAAGGAGACGGATGCCGGCATCTATGTCTCCGGCGCCAAGGTCGTCGCCACCTCCTCGGCATTGACGCACTACAACTTCCTCGCCCAGAGCTCGGCGACCGTCACCGAAGACCCATCGCTCTCGGTCATGTTCATCCTGCCGATGAATGCTCCGGGCGTGAAGATGTTCTGCCGCGTCTCCTACGAGCAGACCGCCAACACGGCGGCCCATCCTTTCGATTATCCATTGTCCTCACGCTTTGACGAGAACGACGCCATCCTCGTGCTCGACAATGTCTTCGTGCCCTGGGAAGACGTGCTGGTGCTGCGCGATGCGGCAAAAATCCTGTCCTTCCACCCGGCGTCGGGCTTCATGCACGGCTATTGTTTCCAGGGCTGCACGCGCCTGGCGGTGAAGATGGACTTTTTGGCCGGCCTGCTTGCCAAGGCGCTGCGCGCCACCGGCGGCGATGCCTTCCGCGGCAACCAGGCGATGCTCGGCGAGGTCATCGCGATCCGCCACCAGTTCTGGGCCTTCTCCAACGCCATGGCCTATAACCCGATCCCCTGGGCGAACGGCGCCGTGCTGCCGAACCTTGAAGCCGCACTCTGCTACCGCACCTTCATGTCGGAGGCCTATCCGAAGGTCATCGACATCGTGCGCCGCACGGTGGCTTCGGGCCTCATCTACCTGCCCTCCTCGGCCAAGGATTTCGCCAATCCGGATATCGACCGCTATCTCGCGCAATATGTCCGCGGCTCCGACAATATGGGTCATGTCGAGCGCATCAAGATCATGAAGCTGCTCTGGGATGCGACCGGCACGGAATTCGGCGGCCGCCACGCACTCTACGAGCTGAACTATGCCGGCGCGCCGGAAGAGGTTCGCCTGCAGGTACTGAAAGGCGCCGAACGCGGCGGACGTCTCCGGGAGATGGAAGCCCTCGTCGACCAGTGCATGGCCGACTATGACGAGAGCGGCTGGACGGGCGACACCTGGCTGCCGCCGCTCGGCAATGACGCCCTGCCCAACGCTGCCGAATGAGGGCCGTGTCATGGACATCAATGTCTCCAAGACCGAATTCCGCAATGCGATGGCCCGGGTCTGCGCCCCCGTCAACGTTATCACCACCAAGGGAGCCGCCGGTCGTGGCGGCTTCACCGCCACCGCCATGTGCTCGGTGACGGACGAGCCGCCGACGTTGCTCGTCTGCATGAACAGCCGCTCGGCGCAAACCGGCTTGTTCATCGAGAACCGCCGCTTCTGCGTCAACGTGCTCACCCAGGAGCACAAGGCGCTGGCCGCCTCCTTCGCCGGGCAGCAGGCGGACATGGAGGCGCGTTATGCGGATGCGACCTGGACGGACCTTCCCTCCGGCAACCAGGCATTGACTGACGCGATCGTCTCCTTCGACTGCCGGCTTACGGAGGCGCGCCTCGTCGGCACGCACAATATCCTCATCGGCGAGGTCGTAGACATCCGCTGCCGGCGCGACGGCCATGCGCTCATCTATTTCGACCGCAACTATGTGCATGTTCCCACGCAGGCCGGCAGCTTCGGCGGCTGATGACGATACAATCCTCTTGACAAGCGCCCCTCTATTTAACATGTTAAATAAAAGACTGCATGTGGGGAGGAAGAATGCCGCATCTCACCGTCGAATATTCGGCCAACCTAGAAGGCCGCACCGACCTTGACGCGCTCTGCGGAGCGCTTCTCGAAACGCTGCTGGAAACCGGTCTCTTCGAAGTTGGCGCCGTGCGCGTGCGCGCCCTCAAGGCCGATCACTATGCCATCGCCGACCGCTTGGCCGAAAACGCCTTCATCGACCTCAACCTGCGCATCGGCAAAGGCCGCAGCGCGGAAGAGAAGAAGCGCACCGGCGAGGCGCTGTTTTCCACCGCCGGCCGGCTGCTCGCCCCTCTTTTTGAGACGCCGCATTTCGCGCTCTCGCTCGAAATCCGCGAGATCGACGCGGAGCTGAGCTGGAAGAAGAACGCCATTCATCCGCGCCTGCGCGGCAAATAACAGGAAACCCCATGTCGAAACTTCAGGAAAACATCGCGAAGGCGGAAACCTATCTTGCCCGCTTCAAGGAACAGGGCGTGCTGAACCGCATCGCCGGCGAGGATGTGGCCGGCGGCGACGGCGCGACCTTCGAAAGCATCTCTCCCATCGATCTGAAGCCGCTGGCGGCGGTGGCGCGCGGCACGGCGGCCGATATCGACCGTGCCGCCAGGGCCGCCAAGGCCGCCTTCACGGAATGGTCGGCAATGCCGGGCGACACACGCAAAAAGCTCCTGCACAAGGTCGCCGACGCCATCGTCGCGCGCGCCGAAGAAATCGCCTTCGTCGAATGCATGGACACCGGACAGTCGCTGCGCTTCATGGCCAAGGCCGCCCTGCGTGGCGCGGAGAACTTCCGCTTCTTCGCCGACCGCGCGCCGGAAGCCCGCGATGGCAAGACGCTGCGCACGGAAAACCAGGTCAACATGACGACCCGCGTGCCGATCGGCCCGGTCGGCATCATCACACCGTGGAACACGCCCTTCATGCTCTCCACGTGGAAGATCGCACCGGCGCTCGCCGCTGGCTGCACCATCGTGCATAAGCCGGCCGAATTCTCGCCGCTGACGGCGCGCCTGCTCGTCGAGATCGCCGAAAACGCCGGCCTGCCGAAGGGCGTGTGGAACCTCGTCAACGGTTTCGGCGAGGATGCTGGCAAGGCACTGACCGAGCATCCCCTCATCAAGGCCATCGGCTTTGTCGGCGAAAGCCGCACCGGCTCGATGATCATGAAGCAGGGCGCCGATAGCCTGAAGCGCGTGCATTTCGAACTCGGCGGCAAGAACCCCGTCGTGGTCTTCGCCGATGCGGATCTGGAGCGTGCTGCGGATGCCGCCGTTTTCATGATCTATTCGCTGAACGGCGAACGCTGCACCTCCTCCTCCCGTCTCCTGGTGGAAGAGAGCATCTATGACACGTTCACCGCTCTGGTCGCGGAAAAGGCCAAGCGTATCAAGGTCGGCCATCCGCTCGACCCGGAAACCGTCGTCGGCCCGCTGATCCATCCGGTGCACGAGAAGAAGGTTCTCGAATATATCGGGATCGGCAAGTCCGAGGGTGCGACGGTTGCAGCCGGTGGCGAGAAATTCGCGGGTCCTGGCGGCGGCTGCTATGTCTCGCCGACGCTCTTCACCGGCGCCAACAACCAGATGCGCATCGCCCAGGAAGAAATCTTCGGCCCCGTGCTGACGGCCATTCCGTTCAAGGACGAGGCGGAAGCGCTGGCACTTGCCAACGACGTCCAGTACGGCCTCACCGGCTATCTCTGGACATCTGACGTCACCCGCGCCTTCCGCTTCACCGATCATCTCGATGCCGGCATGATCTGGGTGAACTCGGAAAACGTCCGCCACCTGCCCGCACCCTTCGGCGGCGTCAAGAATTCCGGCATCGGCCGCGATGGCGGCGACTGGTCCTTCGATTTCTACATGGAAACGAAGAACATCGCCTTCGCCACCCGCGCCCACGCCATCCCGAAACTCGGCGGTTAAGCCGCCGGCCCGAAACTCGGCGGTTAGGCCGCTGGCCAGAAACTTGGCGGCTGATCCCGCTTATTCCACAAGACTGCGCCCGTCCTCGTGTCACGAGGCGGGCTTGAGGAGGACAACATGCCCGTACCGCAGCCCAATCTCTACCCGCCCTTCAACATCGTGCGCCTCAGCCATGTCGAATTCGGCGTCACCGACCTCGCCAAGTCGCGTGCCTTCTATGTCGACACGCTCGGCCTGCAGGTGACGGACGAGACCGCCGACACGATCTATCTGCGCGCCATGGAAGAGCGCGGCCACCATTGCATCGTGCTCAAGAAATCCGACAAACCCGAGGCCCGCGACCTCGGCTTCAAGGTCTTCGACGAGGACGATCTCGACAAGGCCGTGCATTTCTTCAAGGGCAATGACCTGCCGGTGGAATGGGTCGAGCGCCCCTATCAGGGCCGCACCTTCCGCACCCGCGATCCCATGGGCATTCCGCTGGAATTCTACACCAAGATGGACCGCCTGCCGCCGATCCACCAGAAATATGCGCTCTATCGCGGCGTGAAGCCGCTGCGCATCGATCACTTCAACTGCTTCTCGCCCGATGTCGACGCTTCCGTTGCCTTCTACAACGAGCTCGGTTTCCGCGTGACCGAATATACCGAGGATGCCGAAACCGGCCGCCTCTGGGCCGCCTGGACGCACCGCAAGGGCGGCGTGCACGACATCGCCTTCACCAACGGCCGCGGCCCGCGCCTGCATCACACCGCCTTCTGGGTGCCGACGCCTCTCAACATCATCGACCTGCTCGACCTGATGGCGACGACCGGCTGGGTTTCCAACATCGAGCGCGGCCCCGGCCGCCACGGCATTTCCAACGCCTTCTTCCTGTACATCCTCGATCCGGATGGTCACCGCATCGAGATCTACTGCTCGGACTACCAGACCGTCGATCCGGATCTCGAGCCGATCAAGTGGGACCTCAAGGACCCGCAGCGCCAGACCCTCTGGGGTGCGCCGGCGCCGAAATCCTGGTTCGAGCACGGCAGCCTGTTCCAGGGCGTCGAGCCGGAGGACGCCAAGCTGAAGTCCCAGCCGATCATTGCGCCATAAGGAAATGACCATGACCTTGAAAGATCCGAGCCTTTTGCGGCAGGCGGCGTTGGTTGGCACGCGCTGGATCGAAGCGGATGGTAGCGGCATCGCGGTGAAGAACCCGGCGACGGGTGAACTCGTCGGTTACGTGCCGAAACTCGGTGCGGCCGAGACGAAGGAAGCCATCGACGCGGCCGCAGCAGCCCAGAAGGGCTGGGCGGCGAGGACTGCCAAGGAACGCTCGGGCATCCTGCGCAAGTGGTTCGAGCTGATGATCGACAACAAGGACGATCTCGGCCGTATCCTCACCATGGAACAGGGCAAGCCACTGGCGGAAGCCACCGGCGAGATCGTCTATGGCGCAAGCTTCGTCGAATGGTTCGCAGAAGAGGCCCGTCGCCTCTATGGCGACATCGTGCCCGGTCACCAGAAGGACAAGCGCATCCTCGTGATGAAGCAGCCGATCGGTGTCGTGGCGGCGATCACGCCGTGGAACTTCCCGAACGCCATGA
>NZ_QWBU01000006.1 GCF_003432075.1 Shinella sp. WSJ-2
CCTTCAGACGCAGCGCCTCTTCAACCGAAATCTCGTCGAACGGGTTCATCGACATCTTCACATTCGCAAGCTCAACGCCTGACCCATCCGCCTTGACGCGGATCTTTACGTTGTAATCAACAACGCGTTTGACGGGCACCAGCAGTTTCATGGAATTCTCCTTGTGGTCAGCAGAGTGTGCGAAAACGATCGACCATCACGTCGAGAACCTCGCCGGGATCGCGTTTCCACCAGTTGTTTGCGGAAAAAATCTCGACCTCGCACGGGCCGGTATACCCTGCGCCTTCAACGTTCGCACGTATCGCCTTAAGATCGGCGACGCCATCGCCCATCATGCCGCGGTCCAGCAGCACGTCACGCGTGTCGGCGAGCCAGTCGCAGAGATGATAGCCGAAAATCCTGTCCTCGCCGGCGCGTCGCAGCTGAGCGCCCAAATCACTGTCCCACCAGACATGATAGACATCGATGGCAACGCCGAGGTTCGGCGCATCGACCGCATCGCAGATATCGAGGGCATCCCGCACCGTGGTCAGGCAAGAGCGGTTTCCGGCATAGGCAGGATTGAGGGGTTCCAGTGCCAGTTTGACCTTGCGTTCTGCCGCATAGGGTGCGAGATCGGCGACGCGGTCCGCCACGATCTTCAGGCTGTCGGCCGTGCCCTTGCTGGCAGGATGCACACCGCCCACGACAATCGTCAATACGGCAGCCCCGAGGCCTGCGGCCATGTCGATGGCGGCTTTCGCCTCGTCGAGAACGGCGATTTTGTCGATGGCATCCGTGCCGACGAGAAACGGCGTACGGCAAAGGCCAGCAACGGAGAGGCCAGCCTTGCGCGCCCGCTCACCGATCTGCACGGCTCCCAACCCGATCTCCCGCCGCCAGAAGACGATCGAGCCAAAGCCGCGCGCGGCGCAGGCATCGATGACGCGTTCCGGCTCCCATCCGGCGCCGCGGCCTTCGAGATTGTGACCGAGGCTCGCGGTGTTGAGCGCAAGCGCGGAATGGTCGCTTGAAAAATCACGCATCGTCACGCGCCATAGACGGAGAGCAGCTTTTTCACGCGTGCAACGGCAAGTTCCGGATCACGCAACAGCCCGCATTGATCGGCGAGGCGGAAGATCTCGGTGAAATAAGGCAGCGGCCGCATCGCCTGCGCGCCGTTCAACATCACGAAATGATCCTGGAAGCCATTCAGCCAGGCGAGGAAAACGACGCCCGTCTTGTAGTATTGCGTCGGCGCACGGAAAATCAGGCGCGCAAGCGGCACGGTTGGATCGAGCGTCGCGCGGAAGGCTGCCTTGTCGCCCTCGCCCAACCGCTCGACCGCATAGGCCGCGGCAGGTGCGAGCGGGTCGAAGATGCCAAGCAGTGCATGCGAAAACCCTTCACTGTCACCTTCGATGAGTTCAGGATAATTGAAGTCGTCGCCCGTATACATTTTCACGCCGGCCGGGAGCCGGCGGCGCATGGCGATCTCTTTCTCCTTGTCGAGGAGAGAAATCTTAATCCCGTCAACCTTGGCCACGTTCGCGTCGATGACGGCAAGTGCCGTCCCCATGGCGGGCTCGAATGCCGAGCCGCCCCAATAATTGGCGAGCTGCGGGTCGAACATATCCCCGAGCCAGTGCAGAATCACCGGCTCGTCGCAGGCGGAAATCACATCGGAATAGACCTTGAGGTAGTCCTCAGGCCCCTTCGCAACACGCACCAGGGCACGTGACGCCATGAGGATCAGGCGGCCACCGAGTTTTTGGATGGCCTCCGCCTGCTCCAGATAGGCTCGGCGGACGTCGTCCAGACGTGTCACTGTTGCAGGATCAAGATGATCCGTGCCGCAACCATTGGCCACGAGCGCATCCGGAAGCTCTTCGCGCGTGCGGCGAATCAGCTCCAGCGCACCCGGCCAATCAAGCCCCATGCCACGCTGGGCGGTGTCCATCGCCTCGGCAATGCCAAGGCCAAGCCCGGCGAGGTAGCGGCGAAACTCCATCGTCTTTGCCCAGTCCACCGTCGCACGGCCCGAGGGGTCGTTTGCGGTGAAGGGATCGGCGACGACATGGGCGGCGGAATAAACAACACGCGCCGGGTTTTTGCCGAGCGTTGCGGCCGCGATCGGTGTTCCGGCCAGGACATAATCGGTGCTGCGGCCGGCGGGGTCTGGAAGAGCAATTTTCATGGTGAAGGACCTCAGAAGCGCGGAACGAGCATGCCGGCATCGGCCGGGATCGTTAGTCCGGTGGTGTAGGGAAGCCGCCCGGTGGCCAGCGATGCGATCAGCTTGCCGACTTCGGCCGGCTCCCCGACGCGCGGAAAGAGCGTGAGGCCCTGGGCGGCGCGCTCGCGGTAGGTGTCGATTACGGGAGCTGTCATTTCGGTCGCGATCAGGCCGGGCTGGACATCATAGACGGCAATGTTCTCCCGCCCGAGCCGGACGGCAAGGGTCTTGGACACCATCGACGCCGCAGCTTTCGAGGCGCAATATTCAGAGCGCTGTTCTGCGACCGCCACGGCGTTCGACGAGGTGACGTTGACGATCGAATAGAACTGGGAGGAGCGAGGGCGCGCAAGCACGCGGCGCGCGAAGGCTTGGCTCAGGAAGAACATGGCTTTCGTGTTGACGGAAAAGCAGCGGTCCCAGCTTTCCTCCGAGACCTCCAGCATATCGCCGCGCCTGAGCACACCGACGCCGGCATTGTTGACCAGCGTGGTGAGTGGCCCGAGTTTCTGCTCGATCGCATCGAATGCCGCATCGTGCCCACCGATCGCCGCGACGTCGAATGCCGCGGCAGCGACCGGAACGTCATAGGTGGCGATGCGCGCGACAGCAGCGGCAAGCTCGGCGTCTTCGACGGGCCCGTTGACGGCAATCGCAAAGCCTTCGCGCGCCAGAGCCTCCGCAACGGCAAGACCGATGCCGCGGGATGAGCCGGTGACCAGCGCCGCCGGCCGATTGTCAGCAGCACTCATGCCCTTGCCCCCTTTTTCAGGAGTTCGCGCGCGATGATCATGCGCTGGATCTGGTTCGTACCTTCGTAGATCTGCGTGATCTTCGCATCGCGATAAAGACGCTCCACTTCGAAGCCGCGGATATAGCCGGAGCCACCAAAGACCTGCACGGCATCGGCGGTGCGCTGCACGGCCATGTCGCCGGCAAAGCATTTTGCGATGGAGCAGGCTTTCGTCGCATCCGCACCGCTGTCGATTTTGGATGCTGCGGAATGGACCAGCAGGCGCGCGGCCTCGATGTCCTTCGCCATGTCGGCGAGCAGCCATTGCACACCCTGGAAATCGGAGATCGCCTTGCCGAATTGCTTACGCGTGCCAGCATAATCCAGCGCCGCCTCGAGGCCGGCCTGCGCGATGCCGACCGCGAGCGAGGCGATGCCGACGCGCCCCTTGTCGAGCACCGACATCATCATGTGGAAACCGCGGCCTTCCGTGCCGAGCAGGGCATCGGCCGGCAGGCGAACGTCCGAGAAATTCAGCGCGCCGACCTGGCTGGCACGCTGGCCCATCTTGTGTTCCTTCGGCCCCTTTTCGACACCATCGGCATGGAGGTCGACGATGAAAATCGACATGCCACGGTTGCCGGCATCCTTGTCGGTCCGGGCCAGAACGAAACCGTAGTCGGCAACCGGCGCGTTGTGAATCCAGATCTTGCCACCGTTCAGCCGCCAGCCGTTCCCGTCACGCGCCGCGGTGGTGCGAATGCCGGAGACATCCGTGCCGGCTTCGGGCTCCGTGATGCAATAGGCAACCTTCGAGCGCATGCCGAGAATTTCCGGCAGCAGCGCCTGCTGGCTTTCCGTGCCATGGCGCACGAGGAGGCTCGATATCAGTTCGATCAGTCCGCACTGGTCGGCGACCGAGGCATAGCCGCGACTCAATTCCTCCATAACGAGCGCGTAGGTCAGCGTATCGAAGCCCGGCCCGCCGAGAGCCTCCGGCACGCCTATGCCGAAAAGGCCAAGCTTCGCCATTTCCTCATAGAGCTCGGCGGGAAAACGCTCTTCCCGGTCAAGTTCCTCCGCCAAAGGACGGATCGTTTCGTCAGCAAAGGCGCGCGCCATCTCGCGCACCTGCTCCTGCGTTTCGGTGAGATACATCTGCCTCGTCTCGCAACTAGTAACTATCTAGTTACATACATTCGGCGATTGGCGAACGTCAAGACGGAAAAATTCACGCGGGCTGAATGTCACTGCTTGCACAGCCGTTTGGGGCTGTGCATATTATTCACTATTCAGTTACTTATGGAGGAAAGCATGCACCCGGGAGAAAAGCGAAAATTTGGCCGGACAGACCTTGAGGTTACCGCCTTTGGCTTCGGCACGGCGCCGCTCGGCAATATTTTCCGCGAGATCGACGAGGCGACATCTCAGGATATGTTCGCGCGCGCCTGGGAAGCCGGCGTGCGATTCTTTGATACCGCCCCGATGTACGGTCATGGCCTTGCCGAACTGCGAACAAGTCATGCTCTCCGCTGGAAGAACCGTGACGATTTCGTGCTCGCATCCAAGGTGGGGCGCCTTCTGCGCCCGGCGCGGCGTGACACGATCAACTTCGCGCCGTGGACGAACGCCGCGCCCTTCACCATGCATTTCGACTACAGCTACGATGGCACCATGCGGGCGTTCGAGGACAGCCTGCAGCGGCTGGGGCTGGAACGCATGGATATGTGCTTCATACATGACATCGACGTTTTCACGCGGGGAAGCGAGCAGCCAGAAGTATTCGAGCAGGCGATGGACGGCGCGTGGCGGGCGCTGGAACGGTTGCGTTCGGAAAAGGTCGTGAAGGCGATCGGTGTCGGTGTCAACGAATGGCAGGTCTGCCATGACGCGCTTCTACGCCATGATTTCGACTGCTTCCTCCTGGCTGGCCGCTATACATTGCTTGAACAGGAAGCGCTGGATGCGTTCCTCCCGCTGTGCGAAGCACGCGGTGCTGCGGTCGTTGTCGGCGGTGGCTTCAACTCGGGTATCCTTGCCACGGGTGCGAAGGAGGGCGCGAAATACAATTATGCACCCGCACCCCGCGAGATCATGGAAAAGGTCGCGAAGATCGAAGCCGTATGCGCCGAGCATAGCGTGCCGCTTGCCGCAGCAGCGCTGCAATTCGTCGTCGCTCATCCTGCCGTTCCGTCCTTCATGGCGGGCACGCGCACGATCGAACAGTTGGACCAGAATCTCGCCTGGTTCTCCCACGCGATCCCGGCCGATTTCTGGGCGGACCTGAAGAAAAAAGGCCTCCTGCGCGAGGATGCGCCTGTTCCGGCGTAAACAGACATAAGCCCGCGTTGCGAAGGCATCGCGGGCCTCTAGCGCACCAGTATTGCCGTGAAGTCATAAGCGCCATCCGCAAAGGCACCCGGCATTGTCCTTCAACAGTCGATACCATCCGTATCGGCGGCCCGTTGCGAAGGCGACGTCCTCGCCTGCGGACGAGAGCGACATCTCGCGCCTCGGCCCTAAATGCAGTCCGGCAGAGTGACGGCATGCACGCCAGCGGCTTGCGCTCGTTGCGCCGCCGCCTCGCGGAGGCTACTTGCCGAAACGGGTCGGCCGTTTCTGCCGGTAGGCAGTCAGTCCTTCCGTCAGATCATCGGATGCAGCCGCCACGGCACCGGCTAAGGCTTCCACGACCCGCTCATTTTCCTCCCCTTCGGCGGCGTTGATCAGCATCTTTGTCAGTTCTGTCGCGCGCGGAGACCGTTTCAACACGCGTCCTGCGGCAGCTTCGGCGGCCGCAGCCCCCTCTCCCGTCGCGACGACCTTATCGACAAGGCCGGCGGCAAGCGCTTCTTGCGCGTTGTAGATCTCGCCGAAAAGCGCCATACGGCGAACGAGTTGCGTTCCGAAGCGACGAGAGGCGCGCTGCGTGCCGGACCAGCCGGGGATGATGCCGAGGCCGGGCTCCGGCTGGCCGATCTTCACATGCTCCTCGGCGATACGCAGGTCGGCACAGGCGGCGAGCTCCAGTCCACCACCGAGCGCGTGGCCATTCAGCACCGCGATCAACGGCACGGTAAGGCGTGCCAGTGCGTCAAATGCACCATGCCCGTCACGCAACCAGCGGCGCGAAAACGTTTCCGCGTCAAGGTTGCCCCACGCCTCGATATCACCACCCGCACAGAAGGACTTGCCGCCCTCGCCCGCGACAATTGCAACGCGGGCATCTGAGCGCTCGATGGTCCGGCAAGCCTTCAGCAGTGCGTCGATCATATCCTCATCGATAGCGTTCAGCTTTTCCGGGCGGCGCAGCGTGATCCGCGCGACATGTCCTTCGATGGAAAGATCGATACGCGGATCGCTCAAAGCGCCAGCCCCATGGTGTCTGCGCGAAACAGCGCATCGTCCATCACCTTGAGCGTTTTCGAAACTCGCAACGGCGTCGCGGCCTGATTGAGGACATCGCGCTGGAGATCAAGACCCGGCGCGATTTCGGTAACGATCAGCCCGTCCGCATCAAGCTCGATGACGCAACGTTCGGTGACATAGGTGATCTCCTGCCCCTGCGCCCGCGCGCGCTTGCCGGAAAAGCTAACCTGATCGACTTTCGGTACGAATTTTGCGATGCGCCCCTCCTTGTCGATGACCAGGCAGCCATCCTCCACATGCATCTTCGCGCCGGCATTGAAATTGCCCGAGAAGACGATCTTCTTCGCGCGTGAGGTGATGTCCACGAACCCGCCGGCGCCCGCCGTGCGGTGCGGCGTTGCCGCGAGCCGGCTGACATTGACCGAACCTTCGGCATCGATTTCGAGGAAGGATAGGAGCGAGCAATCGAACCCGCCCGCCTGGAAATAGCAAAACTGGTGCGGCGAGGCGACGAACGCCTCGGCATTGGAAGCGCAGCCAAATTTGAAATCGAGAAGCGGCACACCGCCCACGGCGCCCTGCTCGATCACCCAGGTGACTTTGCCGTGCAGCCCCTCCTCGATCAGGATGCGCGGCACATTGGCAGAAATGCCGAAACCGATGTTGACCGCCCAGCCATCCCTCAACTCCTGCGCCACACGCCGCGCGATGACCTTGCCGACATCGAGTTCCGGCAGCCGGAAGGTTTCGAGCGGGCGGAAGAGTTCACCTGAGATCGCCGGATCATAGGGCGTTGCCGTCGTCTGCAACTGGTCGGGCGCCTCGACGATCACGTCGACGAGAATGCCGGGGACGCGCACATCATGCGGACGCAAGGTTCCGCTTGCCGCGACGCGCTTGACCTGCGCGATGACGAGACCGCCGGAATTGCGCGCTGCGAGCGCCATTTCCATCGCGCCGAGGGTCGCGCCCTCCTGTTCGAAGGTGAGATTGCCCTTCTCGTCTGCGGTCGTCGCGCGGATGATCGCGACATCGGGGCGGATCGCCGGGAAGTGCAGCCAGTCTTCGCCTTCGAAGGTAACGCGCTTGACGAGCGGCGCGGCGCGCGCGCTGGCGTTCATTGCACAACCGTCCTGCTCAGGATCGACGAAGGTCTCCATGCCGACCTTCGTCAGCACGCCCGGGCGCTTGGCTGCCCCCTCCCGCAGCATGTCGAAGACGATTCCGGACGGCACGTTCCAGGCGGCCAGTTCCTCCTTGAGGATCATCTGCCAGATGAGCGGCGGCTCGGCATTGCTCGGACCGGAAGGATAGGAGCCCCCGATGATCTTCACCAGCATGCCGGGTTTGGCGATGTGATCCACACCACGCGTGCCGAAAAAATCGCCGGCAGCAATCGGATGGATGGAGGTAAGACCACGCGGATGGCCCTCGCTGTCGAAGCGCTCACCCAATGCCTTCAACACGGCGTCGGGGCAGCAAAGGCCGGAAGAAGAGTTCACAGCAACGACTGCTCCATCCCTGATAAGCCGGACAGCCTCCTGCGCAGTCTTCACCTTCTTCATTGCTGAATTCTCCGTTCTCGATTGCATTAAGTAACTAACTAGTTATACATTAATTTCTGCCGGGGCAATCCGCCAAGTGAGATTTTCGTGTTGGAAGAGACGCGATGAGGTCAGATCGCCCTGCAAAGGAGGAGGCATGAACATCTATTTCCAGAAGCAATTTCAGCGCGGTTTCGGCACATATCCATTGAAAGGCGACGAACTCCGCAATGCTATCGACGCCGCGATCGATGCCGGCTATCGGGCTTTCGATACGGCGCAGATGTATGGCAACGAGGCTGACACGGGCACGGCACTTGCAGCCTGCGGTGTTGCACGAGAGGAACTGTGCATCACGACGAAGGTGCATCCGGACAACTATTCGGAAGAGAAATTCCTGCCGTCGGTCCAGGCCAGCCTCAAGGCGCTGCAGATCGATCGCGTCGACGCCCTTCTGCTGCATTGGCCGCCCGTTGGCGGAGACGTGGCACCGTCCCTGCGCCTGCTGCAAACAGCCCGGGATCGCGGCCTCGCGGACACGATCGGCGTGTCGAACTATACGGCGCGCATGATGCATGTGGCGCGTGCTGTGATCGATGGGCCGCTTGTCACCAACCAGGTAGAGTTCCACCCACTGGTCGACCAGCGGAAACTGCTTGCTGCCGCATCGGAGACCGGCATTCCGCTCTCGTCCTATGCCTCGATTGCCCGCGGCGAAGTCTTCAAGCACGGCCTTTTCGCCGAGATCGGCAAAGCCTATGGCAAGTCGGCCGCGCAGATCGTCCTGCGCTGGATCCTTCAAAAGGGCGTGCCGCTGAACACGATGTCGACGAAACCGGAAAACATCAGAGCCAATTTCGACATTATGGATTTCACGCTGTCGTCCATCGACATGAATCGCATCGACGCTCTGAATGTCACCGGCTACCGCATCATCAAGCCGGGCCAGCTGCCCTGGGCTCCCGAATGGGACTAGATGCAAAAGGGCGGCCGCAAGGCCGCCCTTCTTATTTGTTGTGTCGATCGATCAAGCATTGCCGCGGATCATATCCGATGCCTTTTCCCCGATCATGATCGTCGCCGCATTGGTGTTGGAGCCGACAAGGCTCGGCATGGTGGAGCTGTCGCAGATGCGGATGCCATCAAGGCCGTGCACACGCAGTTGCGGATCGACCACCGACATCTCGTCCCGGCCCATCTTGCAGGTGCAGGTCGGGTGATAGGAGGTGCGGCCGTATTGACGCGCATAGGCCACATAGTCCGCTTCCGTCCGCACATTGCGGTCGGGGAAATGCAATGTCCTGATATATTTTTGCAGCGATGGCTGCGCAAAAATCTCCTGACTGATCTTCACGCCGTCGACCGAGATTTTTACGTCATCCGGGTCCGCAAGAAAGTTCGGATCAACGATCGGCAGGGCACGCGGATCAGCCGAGCGCAGGCTCACCGTTCCGCGTGACTTGGGCCGCAATGTGTAGGAGTTGAGCGTGATGCCGGAGGAACCTTTCGGCACGCCGGGGACGCCGGCCTCAGCGCCTGCGCCCGCCAGGAAATGGAACTGCAGATCGGGCGTCGGGTTCGCCTTGTCGCCATACCAGAACGCACCGCCCTCCACGACGTTCGACGTGATGGGGCCGGAGTTGAAAAGGGCGTACTGAATGCCCGCCCAGATCGACCAATGCAGCTTGTTGTACTTGTCGAGGCTGTCGTGGTTCTTGAGCTCTGCGACGATGTCGACGCCGAAGTGGTCCTGTAGGTTCTGCCCGACCCCGGCCATATCCTGCACGACATCGATGCCTTGGCTGCGCAGATGGTCCGCCGGACCGACGCCAGAGAGCATCATCAGCTTCGGCGTGCCAATGGCACCGGAGGTGAGAAGCACTTCGCTGTCCGCCCGCGCCACCGTGCGGCTTCCGCCAGCTTCATATTCGACACCGACAGCACGACGGCCTTCGAAAACCACGCGCAATACTAGCGCACCGGTGACGACCGTCAGGTTTGGACGTTTCAACGCCGGCCGCAGATAGCCGACGGCCGCCGAGCAGCGCCGGTTGTTGCGCGTGGTCGTCTGATAGACTCCTGCTCCCTCCTGCACCGGACCGTTGAAGTCCGGATTGTAGGGAATGCCGGCCTCCTGGCAGCTCTGTACGAAAGCGCGCGTCATACGCTGCGGTTCGGGGATATTCGAAACGCCGAGCGGGCCATCCGTTCCATGCCAGGCGCCGGAGAGGATGGAATTGCCTTCCGAGCGCAGGAAATACTTCTGGATGTCCTTGAAGCCCCAGCCTTCGGCACCTTCGTCCACCCAGCGGTCATAGTCACCGGGAACGCCGCGCGTAAAAACCTCTGCATTGATTGACGAGCCGCCGCCGAGCACCTTGGCCTGCGCATACAGGATCTCACGGTTGTTCGCATGCTTCTGGGGCGCGGTCCTCAGGCCCCAGGTCAGCGGCCCCGTCGTCATCTTGGCGAAGCCGACGGGCATATGAATAAGCGGATTGGTATCACGCCCGCCCGCCTCAATGAGGCAGACCCGGACGGAGGAATTTTCCGAGAGCCGTGCCGCCAGAACGCAGCCCGAAGTGCCGCCGCCGACGATCACATAATCATATCCCGTGGCCATCATGCGATCCAATGCGTGCGCTTGCCGATTTCGACATGAACGGACTTCACCTGCGTATATTCCTCCACACCATAGATGCCGGCTTCGCGGCCCCAGCCGGACTGCTTGAAACCACCAAGCGGCATTTCGGGGCCACCGGCCATGATCGTATTGACCCAGAAGCGCCCCGCCCGAACGCGGCGGCTCACCGTGAGCGCCTTGTCGATATTCTTCGTCCAGACGCTCGCGGCAAGCCCGTAAACCGTATCGTTGGCGAGCTGGATGGCTTCTTCAACCGTATCGAAATGCATGGAGCACAGAACGGGACCGAAAATCTCGTCGCGGGCGATCGCCATGTCGCTGGAGACGCCGGAGAAGAGCGTCGGCGCGATATATTGGCCCCGGCCGAGATCGACCGCCGCGCCGCCGGTCAGCAGCTTGGCGCCGCCCGCCTTGCCTTTTTCGATATAGTCGAGGATCGTCGCATTCTGCGCTTCGGTGGTGATGGCACCGACCTGCGTGCGCTCATCAAGAGGATCGCCGACGCGGATCTTCTTCATCTTCTCGACAAGCAGTTTTTCAAACTTTGCCGCCACTGAGCGCTCGACGATCAGACGTGAAGACGAGACGCAGCATTGCCCTGTGTTGAAGCTGATGCCGAAGGCAGCGCCATCGGCCGCATCTTCAAGATCGGAATCAGCAAAGACAATGATCGGGTTCTTGCCGCCCAGTTCGAGGCCGAGCTTCTTGAAGTTGCTGTCGGCGGCGGCGTGGACGCAGGACCGCCCGACGGCCGTCGAGCCGGTGAAGGAGAGCATGTCGACGTCGGGATGCTCGGAAAGCGCCTGGCCGATCGTGCGGCCGGAGCCGGTGATAACGTTGTAGACACCGGCCGGCAGGCCCGCCTCGGCCAGCACTTCGGCAAGCAGCAGCGTCGTCGCGGCGGTAACTTCCGAGGGCTTTACGACCATCGTGCAGCCCGACGCCAGAATGAAGGGTACGCGCTCGCAGAGGATGAGGAACGGGAAGTTCCACGGTGTGATCAGGCCGACGACGCCGATGGGTTCGCGCAGCACCATGCCGAAGAGATCGTCACCGAGCGAATTGAAGCTGTCGCCATGCAGCATGCGGGCGGCACCGGCACCCACTTCGAAACAGGCGATGCAATGGTCGATCTCGCCGCGCGCCTGGGAAATCGGCTTGCCGTTTTCCAAGGCTTCCCAGTAGGCAATCTCGTCGCGACGGCGGCGCAGGATTTCGGCGACGCGCAGCAGGACGCTGCCGCGTGCCGCCCCCGAAAGGCCAGCCCAGCGACGATCTTCGAAAGCCCGGCGCGCGGCGGCAACAGCGGCATTCAGATCATCGATCGTGCAACGCACCGTGCGCGTGACCGGCGTGCCGTGGCCCGGCGAAGCGCGCTCGAAGTGCTCCGCGCCATCCTTCCATTGCCCGTCGACAAAAAAGCCGAAGGTGCGCGCCGCTGTCGGGGCAGAAAGAAACTGGTTTTTCTGGTCCATGATATACCTCCACTTCGATAGGTCTTACGCCGCAATGGCGATCTGTGTCTTCAGGTCCTGCGGTCGGTCGCCGAGGCTTTCGAACGCCTCCTGGATCGCATCCAGCGGATAGCTAGCCTTGGTAAAATCATCGGTACGGAACCGGTTGTGCGACAGAAGGGTCAGCGCGTCGTACATATCCTGCCCCATGCCGGCCACGGACCCCTTGAGGCTGCCCTCCTCCAGAACCGTGCGAAGAATATCGATGGGGACCGTTTCGCCCGGCGGCGTAATGCCGAAGAAGGCGACATGCCCGCCGCGGCGCGTCAGATCGAAAGCCTGTTCATACAGCTTTCGATTGCCGACGCTTTCGATGACGATGTCCGCACCGAGTCCACCGGTCATGCGAAGCACGGTCGCTTTCAGCTCCGCCGGGTCGGAGATGGCGGAATCTGCGCCGGCTTCGAGCGCCATCCGGCAGCGATCGGCCGAAAGATCCGCAATGATGATGGGAGCGGCCCCTACAAGCCGCATCATCTGTACGTGCAGATTGCCGATCGGCCCTGCACCAAAGATGACCACTGACTGGCCGAACGAGATCCTCGCCTTGCGCGCGGCCCGAACGACGCAGGCAACCGGCTCTGTAAGGGCCAGAATCTCGTCGGAAATTGAAGCGCCGACTGGAATCGCGAGGCGGGCGGGTATGGCGACAAACTCGGCGAAAGCGCCGTCCCGGCCGATGCCGATCTGCGTGACTTCGGCACAGTTCAGCACCTCGTTGTGACGGCACCAGAAGCAGTTGCCGCAACCGATATTGATGTCGACAACGACGCGTGCGCCGACCGCAAGATGCCGAACATTTTCGCCACGCTCGGCGATCGTTCCGCAAAATTCGTGCCCTGGGACCAGCGGCAACTTGTCAGCGGCATAGTGACCGTTGAAGATGTGGATATCCGTGCCGCAGATGCCCGTGCGTGTCACCCGCACGAGAACATCCTCCGGCCCGATGATCGGCACCGGGACCTCGCGAAGTTCAAACCGCTTGGGCGCAGTCAGAACGGCAGCGCGCATCTTGCTCATCGCCCTCTCACTTTACAGTGCGCAGCTTGGCGCGGTCGATGGTCAGGGCAATGGCAACGATCAGCACGACGCCGAAGACCATCTGCTGGCGGGTCGCATCAATCTCGAAATAGAGCATCGAAGCGCGGATGACCGCGACGATGAGTGTACCGATCACCGTATTGACCACACCGCCTACACCGCCCGTCAACGGTGTGCCCCCGACGAGAACGGCAACGATGGCCGGCAGCAGAAAGCCGTTGGCGATGGTCGGCGCGCCGCCCGAAAGTTTCACGGCGAAGAGCAGGCCGGCGATTGCGGCGAGCGCGCCGGAGATAGCAAAAGCGAGGATCTTGTAACGCGCGACATTGAGACCTGAAGCGGCGGCGGCAAGTTCACCGGCACCGACGGCCTTCAAGGCGCGGCCGAGCGTTGTCCGGCGTTCGATGAAAAGGCAGATTGCAACGAGCACCGCGGCAATCAGCAGTTCATTCGGCACACCCCAGGTATGGCCGATCATCCAGCCAAAGGTTTCGTTGCGCTGCGTCGCATCCATGTTGAGCGCCCGCTGGCCGGAAAGCCATTGCGCAATCGAGAAAGCGATGCCGCCGACGGCGAGCGTCGAGATGAAAGATGGCACAAAAAGGCGTGTCGTGACGTAGCCCGAAAGCATGCCGAGCAGAAACCCCGCGACGACACAGAGAACTGCGACCCACGCCCCCATCGACGCGAGATAGACCGAGGCGACGACCGTCACCATGTTGGCCATGGACTGGGCCGAAAGATCGATGCCGCCGATATAGATGGCGAAGGTAAGCCCGAGCGCCATGATGAACAGCGGCACGATATCGCCGGCGATGCCGAGCAGGTTGGAAGGGCGAACGAAACCCGGATTGTTGATGCCGACGATCGCGACGAGCACGACCAGCGTGATCCAGGGCAGGTGCGGTTTGAGGCGCTGAATATCCATCTTGTCCCTCAGATCATGTAGTGCAGCAGGTCGAAGGGCGCGGGCTTGGCGCCCGGTTCGCATGCGAATTGCTTCTGCATGCGCCCGTCCTTGACGACGATGATGGTGTGCGACAGGCCGATCGCCTCTTCCAGCGTATCGGCGACGAGCACGATGCCGACGCCCGCCGCGCTCATCGCCCGGATCATGTCGTAGACGTCTTCCTTTGCGCCGATGTCGAGGCCGCGTGTCGGGTGGTCGAGCAGCATGATATCCGAGCCGCCTGACCGCCATTTGGCGAGCACGACCTTCTGCTGGTTGCCGCCCGAGAGATTGCCGCAATCGGCAAATTCCGAATGCGCCTTGATCGAGAGTTTCTTGATCCAGTCCCTGGCCAAGGCGCGCTCTTCGGCAACCCGAAGGACGCCGCTGGTCGAATGGTTCTTCATCTGCGAGAGCGTCATGTTCTCGTAGACATTCATGCCGGCAACGATGCCTTCGATCTTGCGCTCGCGCGGGACATAACCGACGCCGTGGGCGACGGATTGGCGCGGCGAATATCCATTCGCATCCGCGCCCTTGATCTTCAACTGACCGGACACGGGCGTCAGCATGCCGTAGATCGTGCGCAGGATTGCCTCCCGCCCGGAGCCTTCCGTGCCGACAAGGCAAAGCACCTCCCCGGCATGCACCTTGAATGAAATGTCGTGGATTCGGCCAGGCAGCCCGACACCCGCCATCTCTACCAGCACTTTCGACTGATCATACGGCTGCTGCAGATGCTCACGGTAATACTGCTTGTCGACGTTGCGGCCGACCATCTTATGCTGGATCGCCTCCGCCGTGGCGCCGCCACGTTCAACCACATCAACGACCTCTCCGTCTTTCATGACGTAAATGCGATCGGAGAGCTCCATCACTTCGTCCATGCGATGCGAGACGAAGATGAAGGAGGCACGGGTCGTCAGTTCCCGGACAAGCTTGAAGAGCAGCGCCACCTCGTCCTTGGAAAGAACGGACGTCGGCTCGTCGAGCAGTATGACGAGATCGCCCTTCACGCGCTCTTCCAGCGTCAGAACCTTGGCCAACTCGACGAGTTGACGCTGGACGAACGAAAGTTTCGACGTCACCATCGCCGGATCGATATCAAGCTTCACCTTGGCGAGCTGTGCCCTGGCCGCGCTCGCCATCGCCTTCCAGTCGACCACGCCGAAGCGTACGAACTGGCGCTCATAGCCAAGGAAGATGTTCTCCATAACCGTCAGGTTCGGGATCAGGGACTGCTCCTGGAACACCATCCCGATGCCCTTTTCCATCGCCTGGCGCGGATTGGAAAAACGCACGCCTGCACCATTGATGAGGATCTGGCCGCCATCTGGCTGGTAGGCGCCATAGATGACCTTCATCAACGTGGATTTGCCGGCGCCGTTCTCGCCCACAAGGCCGACGATCTCACCGCGCTTGATGTGGAAGTTGATGGACTTCAACGCGTGGACGCCCGGGAATTTTTTGTCGACGGATTTCAACTCGTACATGGTGCGCCTCACTTCACGAAGGAAACCATCTTGCGGTCGGTGGAAAGCACCACAGCAAGAATGACGAGGAGGCCGAGCACGCCGTCCTGAAGGAAATCGGGTAGGCCGATGACGACCATGCCATTGTCGATGACATTGACGATCAGCACGCCGACGAGCGCGTTCCACACACCGCCGATGCCCCCCCAGAGTGCCACACCGCCGACGACGACCGAGGTGATGGAGACGAACATGAAGTTCGCGCCGGTAACGGACTCCGCCTGCCCGATGCGCGCCACAACAAGGATAGCAGCGATGGCGTAGAAGACACCGGCCAGCGCAAAGCCCATCACACGGACACGCGTCACATTGAGCCCGGAGGCATGCGCGAGATCCTCACCACCGCCAACGGCGTAAAAGTTTCGGCCCAGCGTCGTGTGCGTCTGGATGAACCAGCCGATGAAGAGGAAAAATCCCGCCACATAGACCATCAGCGGAAAACCGAGCCAGCGCACCGTAAGAAGACCGCGGAAGGCTGCATCACTGACCTTGACGATATCGCCGCCGGTGAGCAGGATCGCCGCACCGGTACCGACAAAGCCCATGGCAAGGCTGGCCATGAAGGACGGAATCTTCAGCTTCACATGCACCAGCCCGTTCAAAAGGCCGATCAGGCCGCCCAGAACAAGCACAAGCGGAATGGCAATCCAACCCAGGCCGCCCAACGCGCCGCCGAGCTGTGCGAAGATGAAGGCAAAGGAGACAGCCGTCAGCGAGATCGTTCCTTCCATGGAAAGGTCGATCGATCCCATGACGATGATGAAAGTGACGCCGACGGCGACCATAAGGGCCGGGGCCGCCGCAATCGCGATACGGGCGAAATTCCGCAACGAAAAGAAGGTCGGGTTGAGCGCGGTGAAAAAGATCACCAGCGCGATCAGCACCAGGAGTGGCGCCCATTTTATCAAGGTTTCGCGCGATAGGCGACGTGTCACGTCAGACACCCCTCTTATGAAAGCTCGCAGGAGATGTGGCGGCAGCCTGTGCGGCTGCCGCGGTGCCTAGTCAGGACTTGTACTGAATCTGACCGTTCGACGGTCCCCAGAAGTCCTTCCAGTCGTAAGCCGGTACGGAATCAAGATACTTCGCCTTGAATTCCGCCGCATCCTTTGCCGTGACGAGGATCGTCGGGCCATAGAATTCACGGTGTTCCTTCGGCTCTTCCGACGGTTTGAAGGTGCCGATGGCGGCATGGTAGGCCAACGCCGCGCTGATGCCGCCGCCCCAATGCGGATTGGTGAAGACGGTGGCGAGAAGCTGGCCGTCCATGACCATCTGCACGGCTTCCAAATTGCCGTCATAAGCGACGATCGGCATGTTCTCGATACCCTCGGCGCGCAACGCCTCGATCACGCCGTAAGCGATGTTGTCATTGGCGCAATGCACACCCTTGATCTTGTCGCCATAGCGCGTAAGGAACGAGGCCATGAGGGCCGCGCCCTTCTGGGTGTCCCAATCGGCTGGCTGCGCGTCGAGTAGTTCGATCTTCGGAAAATCCTTCAAGGCATTCTTGAGACCGGCAAGGCGCTCAACTGCGGGATTGTTTGCTGCAATGCCGCCGAGATGGACCACACCGCCCTCTCCGCCCATGGCTTCAAAGAGGATGCGCGCGGTCTCTTCCGCGGGCTTTTCATCCGACCAGGTCATATGCGATACGTAGTTATCGCCGAAATCCCAGGGATGCAGATCGTCGGTCTTGTTCCAGATCGTCGAAATATAGGCGCCGGCGGCCTGGACGGCCTCGACGACCGGGCGAGCGTTGGGACTGTCATTGGCATCACAGGCAATGGCGCAATTGCCGTTGTTCTTCGCAAGGAAGGCCTTGATGTCGGCCAGCGACTTCTCCGTCGAGCCCTCGTTGATGAGGCTTACCAGCGCGCTCTTCGGTTTGCCGAGCGATTCCACGAAGGCCTCGCCGCCGGAGACGACGGAATTCCAGTAGGCCGATGCCCGGTCACGGTAGCTCCAGGCAATTGCGGGATCCGTCAGCGCGGCACGCGCACTTCCGCCGCCAAACAGGCCCGGCATTGCCGCCGCGCCCATGCCGGCTGCTGCAGCAAACAAAAAATTGCGGCGGCTAACCGTCTCGCGCTCGATGAAATCCTTGATAAAGGTCGACATTCTTTCCTCCCAAATCCCCGATTGAAACGCTTCCCGCGTTACCGCTCGCCCGACTGCGGCAAGGACGGCCTTGCACCCAGGTGAGGCGCTCCAGCGTGCCTCTCACGCCAATTAACGCACTAACTAGTTACTTCTTTAGTTTCGCGCAAGTCAAGTGGTTTTCAGTAGGATGACAACAGGCAATCGCGTCGACCGGCTTTGACGGATGGCAATGCGTGCGTGTATGAGTTGCAGGGAAGACATCGCGACTGCGCCAAAGGACAGGCTGAAAACATGACCGGAGAACAGACAAAGAAACCGGGACGCAAACCGCGCATTCGCGATGCCGAAGCCACCAAGGCGCGAATCCTTGATGCTGCCAAAAAAGAATTTGCGAAGAATGGCTTAGGCGGAGCGCGCGTCGATGACATCGCCGAGAAGGCGAAGGCCAACAAGCGCATGATCTACCACTATTTCGAGAGCAAGGAGGGCCTGTTCCAGACGGTTCTCGAAGACGCCTATCTCGACATCCGCAGCGCAGAGCAGAAGCTGCATCTGGAAGATCTGGATCCCAAGGTAGCGCTCGAAAAACTGGTGCGCTTCACCTGGGAATATTACCTGAAAAACCCTGAATTCCTGACGCTCGTCAACAGTGAGAACCTCCATCGCGCCAAACATCTCAAGAAATCGGAGATCATCAAGGTTTCAAGCCGCAAGCTTGTCAACATGGTCTCGAGCATTCTGGAGCGTGGCGTGACGGCGGGCATCTTCCGGGATGGCGTCGATCCGGTGCAGCTCAACATCACCATTGCTGCCGTCGGTTACTATTATCTGACGAACCGCTTCACCGGCACGATCATTTATGAGCGCGACCTTATGGCCAGGGATGCTCTGGAACAGCGCATCCAGTTCAATATCGAGACGATCATGCGGCTTGTAACGGTTTGAGATGAGCTGTCGGCAGCTTCATATTAAAACGTCGCCGGCCACAGCAACCCTTTCGAGGCCGTGAACCGCGTTTAATTTCCAGGCGTCGGTTTATATGAGGGCCGGAGAATCCTCTAGGATCGATCACCTGCAGTGGCGACATTCTCCAGCCGCCACACGAGGGCTGGTGCGCCTTGGCTCACCCATGGCCACTACAATGCTTGTCGCTATTAAGGATAGCATTGACGAACCGTCCAGCGACACTAGCTAAGGCGGCAGTCGGCAATGATGTTAGGGTATCATGGTAAAAGGCAGCCTGGAAAATAAACGCATTCTCATTTTGGAGGACGATCCTTTGCTCGCCCTCGACCTTGAGGATTACCTCACAGAGCAAGGGGCTACGGTGGTAGGCCCTGTCTCGAGCGTCGAGCTGGCTCTTGAGGCTGTCAAGAAGGGTATCGACGCTGCTGTGCTCGACCTCAATCTGCGGGGCGTGTATTCCTACCCTGTCATCGAGGTGCTGGCCGAAGCTGGCACACCGCTCGTCGTCTGTTCTGGATACGCTGAACTGCCGGACACAAGGATGGAACTAACCGACATTGTGCTCCTGCCGAAACCTTGCGACCTCAATATCCTGCAGAGCCGTCTGGCAGAGCAGATTGCCGAAGCATCCGGAAAATCCTCTTAGAGAGACATACGAAGGTCCTGTTTGAAAGCAGGCACGCCCAGCGGTCGTATCAAGCGGATAGGATCCTAGCCGTATCGCTCTCAGGCATCGTAAGATCAATCTGCGCCTTAAACCCATCGGGCGGGTAATGGAGGTTCGCCTGCCCGCCCAATTCATATTCGATATTGGCTTTTATGAGCCGGGTGCCGAACCCCTCCTCATCAGGGGCCTTAACGATTGGTCCGCCCCGCTCGGCCCAGTTCAGGCGCACCGATCGTCCCGAATCCGTCCTGTCGACGGTCCACGTAACAGAGACTCGTCCTTGATCATTCGCCAACGCACCGTATTTCGATGCGTTCGTCACGAGTTCGTTGAACACCATGCCAATGGAGAGCGCTGTCCTGGGATCGAGACGAACGAGATCGTGCCGTCCGATGTCGAAGCGCGAGAGATCCTTGTTATGGGGGCGAACTGCTCGCTGGAAAACGCTCAAAAGCTCGGTCTCGTCCCAATTCCCTTCGAATAGAAGCTCGTGCGCATCCGCCAGCGCCGAGACGCGGGCGGCAAGTTTTTCCTCGAACTCTGCCACCGACTTGCAATTGCGGCCGGTGCGGCGAATGAGTGAGAGCACGACAGCGAGATTGTTCTTCACGCGGTGGCTGAGCTCGCGGACCAGTAAGTCCTTCTGCAGCTCAATCCGCCTGCGCTCTGCCCGTTCACGTGCTTCGTTCAACGCGCGCGTCACGGCGGCGGGCAAGCGCGCGAGACGTTGCTTCAGAACGTAATCTGTCGCACCCTTGCGGAAGGCTTCGATGGCAGCGTCTTCACCGAGAACACCGGAGACGAAGATAAACGGCGCGTCGGGAGCAGAGGCGACGGCCAGGTCGAGCGCTGCCATCCCGTCAAAGTCGGGAAGAGAGAAGTCTGAAAGGATAATGTCGAAGGTGTCTTGTGCCAACGCTGCCTGATAAGCAGCGCGTGTCGCGACGCGCTTTACCTCAAAGGTTTCGTGCAGGCTCTCAAGTTGCGCTTCAATAAGTTCAGCATCGATGGTGCTGTCTTCCAGCAACAGGATACGCAGCATTTCGGCCATGTCAGTTCCCGCCCACCTGCCGCAGCTTCGGCGGGGGCTCGTTGAGAAGCGCCCAGAAGACGCCGAGATCCTGGATCGCCTTGAAGAACTGGTTGAATTCGACCGGCTTGACGACGAATGCGTTGACCCCGAGCTCGTAGCTTTTCACCAAATCCTGCTCTTCGCGGGAAGAGGTGAGCATGACGATCGGCACGTGACGCAGGTTTTCGTCGCGCTTCACTTTTTCGAGCACCTCCAGTCCATCGACTTTCGGCAGCTTGAGATCGAGGAGCACAACGGCGGGATCGCCGGCATCGCGGCCGGCGTGGGAACCGCTGAGATAGAGGAAATCCAACGCCTCGGCACCGTCCCGGGCAACCACGATGTCATTGGCGATCTGACACTTCTCAAGCGCCGTCAGGGTCAGTTCGAGATCCCGGGGATTATCTTCAACGAGCAAAATAGGCCTCAGTTCTGGCACGGATCACTCCTCAGGTAGCGCCGGTAAGGAAAAAGTGAAGCATGCGCCCTCGTCAATCTTGCCCATGGCGTCCACGCTGCCGCCATGCCGCTCGACGATGCGCTTGATGAGGGCAAGGCCGATACCCGTGCCCTCGAAATCCTCGCTTCGCTGCAGTCGCTGGAATACACCGAACAGTTTGGACTTGTAAGCCATGTCGAAGCCGACGCCGTTGTCGGCGATCCGATACAGCACGCCGTCGTCGGTCGCATTGGCGGATATCTTGATATGCGCCTCTTCACGCTGTCGCGTATATTTGACCGCATTGTCGATAAGATTGTACCAGACTTGCCGAAGGAGGGTGGCGTCCCCCGTCGCAACGGGCAGATGATCCACCTGCCATACGATCGAGCGGCCCGCCGTCTCCTCCGCAAGTCCTCGCCGCACCTCGGCGACGAGCTTGTTCATATCCACCTTGTCCGCGGAGATTGCCGCTCGACCGAGATGGGAGAACGTCAGGAGATCGTCGACGAGTTCACCTGCAGCAAGCGCCGAATCCGAAATCATCTGGAGATAATGGCGCGAGCGCTCGCCGAGATTTTTCTCCCGTTCCGTCAAAAGCTGTGAGAAGCCGACGATATGGCGGAACGGCGCCCGCAGGTCGTGCGAGATGGAATAGGAGAAAGCCTCCAATTCCCTGTTGGATTTCTGCAGGTCGGCGGCGAGCCTGGCCAGTTGCTCGGCCTTCTTCAGCACGATCTCCACGATCGAGGAGCGCAGGTCGCGGGCGGCGGCGATCTCTGCCGGGTGCCATGGCGCGCTCCTGCCGCGCACCATCTCGCGCCAGGCCTCGAACGACTTGCGAGGATGGATCCGTCCGCTCTCCTGCACCACCTTGTGCGGATTGCCGCCCCAAGTGACCGCCTTTACCACTTCCTGGCGGAACCAGATAAGCCAGCTGTCTTCCACTTCGGAAATGCGCAAGGCCAGGACACCGCAGGTGCCGTCGGTGAAGCCCTCGTCCTGTGGGAACTCCGAGGCGATCGAATCCGTAAAATAGAAATCGGTGGCTGCGCCGTGCTGCGAAAGGCGGCTGACCAGGCGCCTCACATGATGTTCTTCGGGGACCTCGCCGACAGGCAGGAAGCTTTCCTGCGACAGGATCGTCGCCCCGTGCGACCGGGTGAGTTCCAGCAACGCCGCCGGCGCGCCGGCCAAGCCTTCGTCCCACCGGCCTGCCTGCGCCATCGCGGCCAATAGCCCGGTGTGCACGCGCGCAAGCTCGACGCCGAGTGCCGCAGTCTCGGCCCGGCTGTCGGCGCTGATCCGCATGGCTAGGCTCTGAACCGCGAAATCGCAGGCCTCGCGGATATCGCTTGGGACGCGGTGGGGATTACGGCTGTGGCAGGACAGGAGACCCCAGAGCTTGCCGTCCACCATGACCGATATAGACATGGACGAGAGCGTGCCCATATTGCGCATATATTCGAGATGTATCGGCGACACGCTGCGAAGCTGCGTAAACGTCATGTCGATGCCCCCCGCGTCTCGCTGCTCTCCGAACGCAGTCAAGGGGACCGGGATGTAATTCGCATCGGGTATCAGACGTATGCGGTTGAGACTGTAGAGATTGCGTGCCTGCGCCGGAATATCGGCAGCGGGGAAACGCAGGCCGAGATAGGAAGGCAGGGTACCGTTGCCGGCTTCGGCCACGACATGGCCGTTCCAGTCGGGATCGAACCGATAGACGAGGGCCCGGTCGAAACCCGTCAGGTCGGCGATCAGGCAGGCGGTCGCTGAAAGTGCGTTCCCCAGCTCCTCGGTAGCCGTCATCTGCTGTGCGAAGCCGGTCAGACGGAAAAGAAGCTCGTTTTGAAAAACGGGCGTGCTGCGTTCGAACTCGACGATCAAGCGGCCCTGATGAACATGTGCCGCCATGTCCAAATCCGGATGCTGTAGCCGGGTACGGTAGGTATGCGTTCCGGTGGCCTGCCAATCACGCAAACCGGCCTCGACTGACCGGAGCAGTTCGATCGGCGTCCGGCCGGTGATACCCTCGAAATTGGCCGATGCCCACAGGAGAGCGAGGCCGTCGGGATCGAGGACGAGCAGAGATCCATGGGGTTGGATTGCGCCGGGAACATGAATCGGCTCGCGGGCGCAAGTATCCAGATCGCTTCGGCTCCCTGACATCGAATCCTCTCTCCCTACGCAATGCAGCGAACCCTAGCGATAATCGGGGTGGTGTAAACCGACCATCAAAGGGTTATAAAGACCACCTACTATCTAAGAGCGGGCCGCGATTTTGGTAGGCCTCTGTCGCGCCCTTACCTCGTTGGCGCATGCGACATGCCCAGACCGCGTCTCCGGCCGACAGCGAGGTTCTTTGCATTTTATTAAGATTGTTCGCAAAGACTGGCTTTGGGGACGGGCGAAATTCCAGGGGGGTGCACGTTGAGTGTGAGCCAACGAACTGGAGATATAGATGGCCGCGTCGCAATCCACCATTCTCGTCGTCGAAGACGAACCTCTCATCCGCCTCATCCTTGTCGAGGCATTGCAGGACGTGGGCTATCGAGTGTTGGCAGCGTCCAACGTCCTGGAGGCCATCGGGCAGATCGCAAGGCACTCCCGGATTGACGGCCTCGTTACGGATGTTGATTTGCCCGGCGGCCTGAGTGGCCTTGACCTGCTGGAACTGTTCAGCAACTGTCGGCCGGACGCCGCCAGGATCGTCGTCTCGGGCAGATCCGATCTAATGCTGGAGGCATTGCCGGCGACGGGACGAATCTTCGCCAAGCCCTACAGTCTCGACACCGTGATCGCTGAACTTGACGATCAGATCAGGGCGAAGGGCAACGCCCTGCCGGCTAGGCGCATCCGTTCGTAGCGTCGGGGCACTCCCCCGAGCCCCACGACCGCACCGCATCGATGTCTCCGGAGCCGTTTCACCCCTCTTATATCCCTTTCCTTTTTTAAAAATTTCACAGGATTACCGTGCTTTCCATTTCTTCGGACTTTCCCATATAAGCCGGCAACACTTCGAGAAACGGCAATATGACCTTTACGCCCGATACAACCAGCGAGATGAACAAGCACATCTGGACGATCGACTGGGAGAAAACGTCCTTCGGTGCCGAAGCCGATTGGCCACAAGAACTTCGGATGGCTTTGAGCCTTTGTCTCAACACCGCGATTCCCACGGCCCTCTACTGGGGCGACGATCTTCGTCTTCTGTACAATGATGCCTGGGCGCCGATTGCCGGGGAAAAGCACCCGTGGGCGCTGGGGCGGGCGGCCCGCGAGGTTTGGGCCGATATCTGGCATGTGATCGAGCCTCAGCTCCGCGCCGTATTGCAGACCGGCCAGGGATTTTCCGTCGCCGACCAGATGCTGCCCATGCAGCGCGGCGGCCGCACACAGCAGACCCATTGGGATTATAGCTTCGCGCCTATTTTCGGACAGAATGGCAAGGTTCTCGGCATCTTCAATCAGGGCAACGAGACGACGGCGCGCCTGTCGGCCGAGCGCGCACTACGCGCCAGCGAGGAACGGCTGGAATATGCCTTGGGGGCATCGGATACGGTGGGCACCTGGGATTGGGATGTGCCCAATGACAGGGTGGTTGCAGACACGCGCTTTGCCAAGCTCTACGGCGTTCCGCGCGAAAAGGCTGCGGCTGGCGCACCAATCGCTGATTTCTTCAACGCTATCCATCCAGACGACCTTCCCTCTGTGGAAGAAGCGATCGCGGCCGCCTTGAAGGGCGGCAGCATCTTTTCCCAGGAATATCGTCTCGTGCAGGCGAACGGCGCGCACAGATGGGTCATCGCCGAGGGACGGCCGACGCTCGCGCCCGACGGAACGCCCTTGCGCTTCCCCGGCATCAGCTTGGATATAACAGACCGCAAAAATGCCGAGGCCGCACTCCGCGACAGCGAGGAACGCTTCCGTGCCATCACCAACTCCATCGACCAGATGATCTGGTCGACCACCCCGGACGGATATCACGACTACTATAACCAGCGCTGGTACGATTTTACCGGCGTCCCGTCAGGCTCAACCGATGGCGAGGGCTGGGCGGGGATGTTTCACCCTGAAGACCAGGATCGCGCGTGGTCCGTGTGGCGGCACAGTCTGGAGACGGGAGAGCCCTATCACATCGAATACCGGCTACGGCACCGGAGTGGGAAATACCGCTGGGTGCTGGGTCGCGCACAGCCCGTGCACAACGAGGACGGCGCGATCACGCGTTGGTTTGGTTCCTGCACGGATATACAAGAGATCGTCGACGCGCGCGAAGTGCTCGCCCGGTCGCGCGAGGAGCTGGAAATGGAGGTGCGCGAGCGCACCGACAGGCTGATGGAAGCCGAGGGGCAACTTCGGCAGGCGCAGAAGATGGAAGCTGTCGGCCAGCTTACCGGGGGCGTGGCGCACGATTTCAACAATATGCTCGCCGTCATCCTCGGCGCGATGAACCTGCTTGAACGTCGGCTGGCGCGCGGAGACACCGACCTTGGCCGCTACATCGAGGCGGCCAAGGATGGGGCAAATCGGGCTGCGGCGCTTACGCAGCGCCTGCTTGCGTTTTCCCGACGGCAGCCGCTTCAACCGAAGGTCATCGAGCCGAACCGGATGGTTGCCGGGATGAGTGAATTGATGACACGCGCGCTGGGTGAGCAGGTCAAGGTCGAAACCGTTCTTGCCGCAGGTCTGTGGCGCATAAACGCCGATATCAGTCAGCTGGAGAATGCCATTCTCAACCTGGCCGTCAACGGACGAGACGCGATGCCGAATGGCGGACGACTTACCGTGGAGACTGCCAACACATTCATCGCGGAGGACTATGCCCAGGAGCATTCGATGGCCGTCGGGCAATATGTCATGATCGCGGTCACTGATACCGGCACGGGAATGAGTGGGGATACATTAACGAAAGCCTTCGATCCCTTCTTCACGACAAAAGAGGTCGGCAAGGGCTCGGGTCTTGGCCTGAGTCAAGTCTTCGGCTTCGTGCGGCAATCCGGTGGGCATGTTAAAATCTATTCCGAGCTGGGCCACGGAACGACCGTGAAATTGTACTTGCCTCGCCACTACGGCGAGGCTGATGCGAATGAAACATCGCCTGCGAGCGAGGAGCTGGCACGGGGCATGCGGGGAGAACTCGTTCTTGTTGTCGAGGACGACGAGCGTGTCCGTCACTTCTCTGTGGAGGCTCTGCGGGAGCTCGGTTACGACGTCGCGGCGGCATCGAGCGGCGCGGCGGCGATTGCCCTGCTGGAGGCCGGCATGAAGCCCGCTCTGTTGTTCACCGATGTCGTAATGCCGGAAATGACGGGCCGGGAGCTCGCGGTCTTAGCCTTGGAAAAGGTCGCTGGCCTCAAGGTGCTGTACACGACCGGCTATACGCGCAACGCGGTCGTGCATAACGGCGTCTTGGATCCCGGAACGCATCTGCTCCAAAAACCGTTTAGCTTGGAGCAGCTCGCTCAAAAGGTGCGTCACGTTATTGATGGATAGACGGTCAGCGAAAGCATGGCGTCATGTCTCGCGTGGCTCGCGGCCGATCGAGCCGCGCGAGACCAACGTGCAGGCCACCTTATGGAGGCCGGCTCGCCTTGCTCCAGATCTCCTTGCAAGCTGCTCGATGGCCCAGGCCCCCATGGGGCGGTGCGGAAGCTCAAGGGTCGTCAACTGCGGCCGCAGGTGACGAGACAGTTCATCGTCATCGTAGCCGACGACGGAGATGTCCTGGGGTATGCGCAGGCCGGCTTCGCCAATCGCCATGAAACAGCCCATAGCCATTTTGTCATTCTGACAGAAGATCGCGGTTGGTGGATCGGAAAGCGACAGGAGCTTTCGGGTCGCGTCGAAGCCGGATGTCGGCGTCCAGTTTCCTTCCGCCACCAAGCCATCGTCGTAGCGGAGCCCCGCTTCCGCAAGTGCCTGGCGATACCCAGCGAGGCGATCCTGCGCGGCCTCCATGAAGCTCTCGCCGACGATCGTCGCGATGCGCTTGTGTCCTTTCTTGATGAGAGACAGGGTTGCAATGCGCCCGCCGGTGACCTCGTCGGGAACGACAGCGGGAAACTGGTTCTCACCGGTATAGCAGTTGAGCAGTACAATCGGCACGGGGAGCCTGTCGAAGACTGCATCGAGTGATACACGACGGGTGAACACCGACATGTAGACGATGCCCTGGGCCCCGGCCCGCAGAAGGCGCGCTACCGCACTGCGCTCGTGTTCGGCCCGGCCTTGCGTCTGCGCCACGAGAATGGTGACATCATTCTCCCAGGATGCATGCCGCGCGCCCTCGATGGCGTTGACCGTCTCCGGAGTGGTCGCGAGTTGATCGACGATGAAGCCGATGCATCCACCGCGAAGATCCTCGAGGCCCGCGCGGCGAATGGGGCTCGCGAGTCCATAACCAAGCCGTGCGGCAACGTCGAGCACGCGTCCGCGAAGATCCGGAGAGATCTTGATATCCATGACATTATTGAGAACGACGGAAACTGTCGCCTGCGAGCAGCCCGCCGCCTTGGCCACATCCATCATCGTGACCCGCTTCGTTTTCCCGCCGTTCATGGTGCCCCCCCGCTTCACCCTTCTCTACATCACCTAATAAAATTCGGCCATTGACTAATATTTATTAGTTGCGGTAGCCTCGCCTTAGATTGGGAGGAGAGCCATATGAAAATGACCTCAGCATGCGACTACGACATCGCCGCGCAGATGGCGCAGCTGACAGCTGACGGCATTATCGGCTTAAAGGGGGCCTTCAGCCCCGCCTGGGCTGACGACATGCGCGAGGATATGATGACGGCCTTCTGGTCGGCAATTCAGAGGCCCGGCGGCGCGGTCGGCCGCGGCCCGCGGCGGTGGTATGTCGAAATCCACCCGCAAGCCTTCCGCGGCTTCGTCGATCTCATCACTCACCCCTGGGTCGTTGACGTGTGCACCAATGTGCTAGGACCGGATTATCAGATCGTGGAGATTGGCCTCGACGTGCCTTTCCAAGGTGCCAAGTATCAGCCTTGGCACCGTGATTTCCCCTCACCCGTCGATACCTACCGCGATCGCCAGATCACTTCGCTTGCTTTCAATCTCACGGGCGTCGATGTCACCGAAGACATGGGACCCTTCGAAATCGCACCGGGAACGCAATATGATGATGGCCGAGAATGGAAACATGAAATGTTTCCGGACAAGGTGCTCTGGGGCCGTTTCCAGGAGCGTGCGACGCGCAAATATCCGCAGCGCGGTGACATTTCCTGCCGTTCGGCGCTGACGGTTCACCGTGGGACGGAGCATCAATCCCCGATTGCGCGCCCGGTCATGGTGCTGGGCGTCGACAGGCCAGGCGCGGGCCACGCAGAGCTGCATGACATGATGGTAACGCAGGATTGGTACGATGCCCTTCCCGAGATCGGCAAGAAACACCTCGTTTGCCGCGTCGTAAAAGAGCTTGTGCCGATCACGCAGAAACACGACATCGAAGGCCTTGTGATGGGCGCGGACCCGGCGTAGGCCTTTACTCTCCGTATGCCAACCTTCGTACGAGCGCCGATTTGAAAAATAGGCCTGTCGACGCTCGTTCTCATTGTCGGACGACGGTCTGCAAAACCCTTGATGCAGTGACATCAAAGAGCGCCCGTGTTTGTGCACCGCGGGCGCTTGCCTAGCCGTCTCTATTGGAGCCGACAGCCCCGTCGTGCCCTTCGACATCCGCATGAAGCTTTCCGAGCGACCAGCCCCACCGTGACGGTGTCCCCAGCGATTGCCTTTGTCTTCCTAAACCCGGCTGGATTTTTCGTTGAAATCCGTCACCGGCGCCCAACGTTGTTACCACTACAGGTTTCACGTCAACATCAAAGAGGCAAGTGCTGCCACGATTGCGCTGCGGCTATAGGGTTTACGAACGATGGGGATGCCGGTGAATGCTTCGGGCAGTTCCGCCCCCTCGCCGTAGCCCGTTGCGAACACGAAGGGCGTGCCCCGTTTGCGCAGTTCTTCTGCGATCGTGAAGGAATTCGTCGGTCCGAGGTTGATATCGAGGATGGCGAGGTCGGGTGGGCTGGCTTCGATCTGCGCCATTGCCTGCTTCACGGAATTGGCCGTCGCGACCTTCGACAAGCCCTCATCGGCGAGCATGGCCTCAAGGTCCAGCGCAATCAGCATCTGATCCTCGACGATGAGCACAGAAGGGTCCGTGGCTTTCAGGGTGTTCGATCGTGCGGACAGATCGTCCGGTACGTCCGTTGTCCGTGCCGGGCTCGAGGCGGTGAGTTTCGCATGCGGGGGCGGGATCCTGAAGGTCGCTTCCAGCCCCGCGGGCTCGAAGTGGATCGCGCTTTCGCCATTGAGGTCGTAGGGAACGCTGCGCTCAATCAGCGCGCTGCCGAAGCCGCTGCGTGCGGGAATGTGCACAATGGGGCCGCCCCGCTCCCGCCAGAGGATTTCGCAGACGGTTTCCTTCGCCATCGTCCAGGAAATCTCCACCGAGCCGGTCGCAACCGACAAGGCGCCATATTTGGCGGCATTGGTCGCAAGCTCGTGAAACACCAGCGCCATGACGGAGAAGGCCCGGCTGTCGAGCCAGACGGCCGGACCGGAATAGCTGACGGTCGACGCCTTTGTTCGATAGGGCTGAAGTTCCGCCTGCAGCAGATCGGCCAGAATGCCGCCACCATCGCCGCGCACCACCTGATCATGAGCCACCGAGAGGGCCTCGATGCGGCCTTGCAGGGTGGCCACATAGTCCTCCAGGCTGCTCTTGTGATGCTGCGGGCTGGTCACCAGCGACTTGATGACGGCGAGGATGTTTTTCACACGATGGCTGAGTTCCTGGTTCAGCATGCGCTGCCGCACCTCGGATTTGCGCCGCTCGCCAGCCATCAATTCGTTGTGGCGCAGAACGATTTCGACGATCGAAACCCGCGCGATTTCGGCAATTTCGCGCTCGGCCTCCGTCCAGGCCTGAGCCTGGGCTTTCACCGTTTCCTTCCAGATCGCAAAACTTTTCCGAGGCGTGAGCCGGTCACCGAGCGGCCCCGTCTCGTAGGTTTTTTCAGGATTGCCCGCCCAGTCCAGCGTCTGCACCAGCTCCTTACGGAAAAAGAGGAGACAATCCGATCCCGTCTGCGAGAGCGGAATGGCGAGCAGGCCGGACACGTGGTCGCTAAAGGCTGCGGCCTCGGGCACCTTCTGCGACAGCGCATGCGTTGCCCAGACGCGGCCTTCGCTGGCGATTCTGGTGATGTCGAGAAGATGGGCGACCGCATCTTCGGGCGGGGTCGCGCCAAGGCCCGTCCATTTCCCGTCAAACATCAGGCCGACCCCGTCATTCGGCAGAAGCCGGGAGAATTCCTGCAGGCTCTGGCGAAGCAGCGCCCCCACATCCTCATGGTGAGCCGAGAGAATGAGAAAACGGTCCAGGGCCTCGCGGGTACCGGCAACGGCTGCGACGCGTTGGCGCTCCTTGAGTGATTTCAGGTGAAGCGAGAAGAATTCACCGAACACCTCCATGGCCACACGCTGCGCCATGGGAAGCGCAAGCGGTGAATAGTGATGGCAAGCGATCAGGCCCCAAAGCGTGCCGTCGATAATGATCGAGATCGACATGGAAGCCGCGACCCCCATATTGCGCAAATACTCGCAATGAATGGGGGAAACGCTGCGCAGATGCGCAAAACTGAGATCAAGCGGCTCGCCGGACGCATCCAGCAGCGGGGTTACCGGCACCCGCTCACCGCTGGCGTCGGCAATCACGCGGATGGTATTCTTGAGATAGAGCGCACGGGCCTGCTGAGGAATGTCGCTTGCCGGAAAATACTGACCGAGAAAGCTCTCGAGATCGGCCCGTTTCGTTTCGCTGACGACCTTGCCCGAGCCGTCTTGTTCGAAGCGGTAAATCATGACGCGGTCGTATCCGGTCGCGCCCGCAACGATTCGGCCTGCGCGCTGCACAAGGCGATCGACATCGGTGATGTCGCTGATGCGGCCGATCATTTCACGCGCTATATGCAGCGGCTGGCCGACCGCCGGCGCCGGTTCGAACTCGATGATGACGGCGGATTTATAGTGATGAATCGCGATGTCGAAGGCACGCTCACCGCACATTACACCCAGAAGGAGCGCTGGCCGCGCCGCTGTCGACGCAGTTGCGAGGGCATTGCGCAGGTCATGCAGCAGCTTCTCGCCGACGACCTCGCCGACACCGCGACCGAGCAAAACGCGTTCGAAACCCAAGATCGCCTGCGCATTTTCCGATACACGCTCGATCGTCGTCAGACCGATATTGCACGCCAGAAGGCAACCATGCGACTGTATGCTGCCGGGAATGTGGATAGGCTCTCGGTCGCAGGTAGCCAGATTTACAGGTTCAGTGGGCGACAAAGACATCACTTTCAAAGCATCGCAGGGCGAGGGCGAAGACCGCATTAGCAGACGCCGCGGCCCGCTCGACGTCGAAGTTTTGCGCTTCGTCCAAGAGTAATAGAAAGGACTGCCACTGCGCTATGTCCTTTGACATAACGGCGAGATGCCGCGCGCCAAAAGTTTCATCCAGCCCCAGCGCCGCTGCCCTCTGCCGAAGAACCCGGGAGCCAAGTGTCGAGCCCTCCAGCACATAAAGCGCGCCGAGCAGAGCGCTTTCGTCGGAAAGATCCATGTCGGGATCGATGTCTTTCAAGGGTGGGATTTTGAGGTCGATCGCGTCCTCCTCAAGCACATCCGCGAGTGCGGTTGGGCGAAAGGACCAGCCGGCCGGCCAGGTCACGTGTTGCAACGCGCCGTCCACGGCAGTGCGAAACCTGCCAAGTCCCGCCAGATAGCGTCGATACTGCTCCACCGTATCGAAACCACCGACGGCGGCGTCCAATCGTTCATGTATGCTCTGTGTACGCGCCCGTAGATCAAAGCGTCGTTCGCTGACGGCCAATCGGTTTTCCTTCCATCGGGACGCAGACATTCCCAATGCTCATCAATCATCTTCATTGGTTTAAACGACGGCATGTGATCAGGAACAGTCAGCGAAGAAATCGCGGATAAATTAGATCGCTGGCACCGTTGCGACAAGGGGAGCCGCGGCGAGCCAGGGACAGTGAACGTCCAAAGCCGCTACTGGCGGCACATGGTGCGGTTCAAAACGGCGCGCCCCAGGCGGATCGATTTTGCCGATCGGCAACGAGCAGGATTCGCTTTTCCGCGAGAAGGCTTCTCCATCTGCACACCTCGCCATTGCAAGGCGACATTTTTGCTCCCATCTCATTACGCCTAAGCAATGGAGAAACCGGTGATGAAGGAGTTTTTCATCAATATCGTATCCGACGATGCGGTGGAAATCGTGGCGCCGGAGGGGAAAAAGACTGGATTGCGGCGCTCGAATATCTGCCTCTGTTGCGAGCGCTCGGATCGGCCAATGGACGACGATGGCTGCGGCATCTGCGATGCGTGTCTCGGTTTGCCACTTCGCCCCGTCGATTCGCGAGACGGTCTTGAATTCCCCCCGCCCTCACCCCATCTCTCACTCACTGCCCGTAATCGATGACTGCCTGCAGCGATAGTTCTCTGTCGCGCGTTTGTAGTCGTCCGGGTCTGGAAGGGCGCTCTCCGAAGGGATTGAGCGCCCTTCGTCATTTCGGCAACCCGCGGAGTTTGGCAGCATGTTGATGTCGTCGTGTTGTGCCGCATCTGCAACGCCCTTTTCGGTCGGCAATTTTCGCGCAAGGACTTCGATGCATCTTGCGCAACCAGATCGTAGGTAGGGAGCAATCCTTGGGAAGTGGAATGAGCATTTTCGAATCGAGCACGGAGCGCATGGCATGGAACATCGCGGCGCGCCACTTCGCGAATGGACAGAAGGATCCGGTCGCGATGATCGTCGAGGGCATTGAAGAGGAGCGGCGGCGCTGCATCGAATTGTTGCAGGCAGCAACCGGTGACGCCGAAATTCCGCCGTTCCTGGTCGATCCCGATCACGATTGGTGAGCCCAGGAGTCCACGCTTTTGAGCCTTGTTTCAGCAAATTAACGAGCTGAGCCAGGCAACATAAATGCTGAAATCGACCGTCAGGTCGGCTCTTGCCATAGTCACTTGGCCTTTGCCGGTGTGGCGATGGACGAGTTTCCGCCTCCATTCTCCGACGGAAAATTCGGCGATGCGCAGCGCCGTCGGTGCCGGTTGAGAGTGCCGTCGCTTCCGCTGCGGCACGAAGGCCTCGATCGATCTACTCCTCCCGGGATTTCAACTCGACGGTAAGCGCACAGGACGCGGAATCGGAGTGTGACTATTCGGCAAACGCGATCGCGGGCATTTGTTTCGATGCGGCGACCGACAGACCATCCCGATCACATCCATCGAGCGGGCTTCCTCAGCGCAGACACAATGCTTATCGTGCACTCGGATCATCAACAGGCGCAGAGATTTATCCGGTGCATAGCGACGACAACGTTTCCGACAGCCCCATCACCGGCGCCACGCTGTCCGCGGACATGCGGAGCCTCGTCGAAAGCGAAGCGCGCCTTCGGTTCCTCGACAGGCTGGCAAAGGCAACCGCCGCAAGTGCCGACGCCGATGAAATCCTGCGGATCACCACGCGCATGCTCGGCGAATATCTCGGCGTTTCCGTATGCGCCTATGCGGATATGGAAGCCGATCAGGATCATTTCACCATTCGCGGGGACTGGAGTGCCGAGGGATCGCCGAGTATCAAGGGTTATTATAGTCTGGCGACCTTCGGCGCGCGCGCCGTCGACGACCTTCACGCCGGCAGACCACTCGTCATCAATGACAACAGCGCAGAGCTCCCTGCGGAAGAGGCCGCCACTTTTCAGGCAATAGGCATCTCCGCGACGATCTGCATGCCGCTGGTCAAGCGCGACCGCTTGACCGCCCTTATGGCCATCCACCACAAGGAACCGCACAGCTGGACGCTTTCGGAACTCGCCATCCTCACTGAGGTCACGGAACGTTCTTGGGCCCATATAGAACGCGTGCGATCCGGGCAAGCGGCCGACGAAGCAGCCGAACGGCTGAAACTTGCCACCGACGCCGCCTCGATCGGCATTTGGGATTATGATGTCGCTTCAAATCGTCTAACGTGGGATGCGCGTTGCAAAGCGCTTTTCGGGCTGCCGGCGGATGCGGATATCTCCTACGAAGATAGCTTTCTTGCGGGGCTTCATCCCGAGGACCGCGAGCGCGCGAACGAGGCGGTCCGCAAAGCAATCTCAGGCACCGCGTCACAACCCTTCAATATCGAATACCGAACCGTCGGTCTCCGCGATCATATCGAGCGCTGGGTTGCCGCCAGCGGCGACATGGTTGCGGCGAAGAACGGCAGGCTCAGGTTCGTGGGCACGGTGCGCGATATCACGACGCAGAAGAAAACCGAGCGCCATCTGAAAATCGTGAACGCTACGGGCGCTGCTATCGCCGCCGAACTGGATCTCGAGAAGATCGTGCAAACCGTGACCGATGCAGGTGTTGAGCTTTCCGGCGCTGAGTTCGGTGCCTTCTTCTACAATGTTCTCGACAATGAGGGCGGGAGCTACATGCTCTATTCCCTTTCAGGCGCACCACGCAGGGCCTTCGAGAATTATCCGATGCCGCGGGCAACGGCCGTATTCAAACCCACCTTCCTAGGGGAGGGCGTGGTGCGCTCAGACGATATCCTGCAGGATCCTCGTTACGGCCAAAACAGCCCTCGAAACGGCATGCCTCCCGGTCATTTACCCGTGCGCTCCTATCTCGCCGTGCCCGTGATATCCAGATCCGGCGAGGTGCTTGGCGGACTTTTCTTCGGGCACAAGGAGACCGGTCGTTTTGCCGAAGAGCACGAAACCGCGCTGCTGGGCATTGCGGGTCATGCCGCCACCGCGATCGATAACGCACGGTTGTTCCAGTCGGCAGAGGCGGAGCTCGCACGCCGCCGGCGCGCCGAAGAGGAACTCACCTTGCTGAACGCATCGCTCGAACAGCGGGTGGCAGAAGAAGTGCTGGAACGCGCACGCACCGAAGCGCAGTTGCGTCAGGCGCAGAAGATGGAGGCCGTTGGCCAGCTCACCGGTGGCATCGCCCACGACTTCAACAACATGCTCGCCGTCATTATCGGCGGCCTTGGCATGTTGCAGCGACGCCTCGCGCGCGGAGACACCGATGTCGGCAGGTTTGTCGATGGCGCCGTCGAGGCCGCACACCGTGCCGCCAGTCTTACACAGCGGCTGCTGGCATTCTCACGGCGCCAGCCTCTTTCACCACAACCCCTGGACCCCAATCGCATGGTCGCCGGCATGAGCGATCTCCTCTCGCGAACGCTTGGTGAGACCGTCGCGCTCGAGACGGTCCTAGCGGCGGGTGTGTGGCAGATCAATGCTGATCCCGCGCAGCTGGAAAGCGGTATTCTCAACCTCTGCGTCAATGCACGCGATGCCATGCCAGGTGGTGGACGACTGACGATCGAGACGTCGAATGCCTATGTCGATGAACGCTATGCGAAGGAAACAGGCCTTCAAAGCGGGCAGTTCGTGCTGATTGCGGTCACCGACACCGGCACAGGAATGGAAGAAGCGGTGATGGCGCAGGCGTTCGATCCTTTTTTTACCACCAAGGAGGTCGGCAAGGGCACCGGTCTCGGCTTGAGCCAGGTCTATGGTTTCGTGCGTCAATCGGGCGGATTGGTCAAAATCTATTCCGAGCCTCATATCGGAACCACGGTGAAAATCTATCTGCCGCGACACCACGGTGCCGTATCCCATCTCGCTGAGCAGGTTCAGCCGCAGCAGCCTCTGTCGGGTCAGGCAAGCGAGGTGATCATGGTCGTCGAGGACGACCTGCGTGTTCGGGCCATCTCCGTTGATGCCCTGCGCGAGCTGGGATACACAGTGATTGAAGCGGCCGATGCGGCGCACGCACTCCATCTCGTCGAAGGCGGCCAGCTTATCTCGCTACTCTTCACCGACGTCGTCATGCCCGGAATGTCCGGTCGGGAACTCGTGGATCGCCTGCGGCGGATCGGGGCGACGTTCCCCGTGCTTTACACGACGGGCTATACGCGAAACGCGATCGTCCACAACGGAATCCTGGATCCTCACATCCAGCTTCTCTCCAAGCCCTTCACCGTGGAGGAGTTGGCTAGAAAGGTGCGTCTGATGCTTGATGAGCGTTTGGATTAGGACAACTAGTGTTTGGAGGTCAGGCCGGGAATTCGTTACCCTTGCAGTAAGGTTTCAAGGTCTCCACCAGCGCGCCGAGATTTTCCTTGAGGAAATAGCCCGCGACGTTCTTGTCATAGGCGGACTTCCGGTCGCTCTCGTAGCCCGATGTCGTCAGCATGAAGACGATGCTTTGTTTGAACTCATCGTCGCGACGCAACTCGTCGAGTAGAGTGATACCATCCATGCGCGGCATGTTGATATCCAGAAGGATGACGCAAGGCTGCGGCAGTTTCGGCCGGCCGTGACTGCCGCGCAGCATTTCCAGAGCTTCCTCGCCGTCGCCGGCGCTATGGGTCGGATTTGCAAAGTCTGCTCGCCGGAATGCCCGCTTGACGGCCTCCGTATCGATATCGTTGTCCTCAACGATGAGCGCGTCGACAAGCTTACCCGTCATTTCTCTTCGTATCCTCTATGGCCACCCGCCGCCTTGGGCCATGTAAACGAGAACCGGGAGCCCCTACCCGGTGCCGATTCCACGGTGATTTGGCCACCGTGCGCGTCAACGTGCTTCTTCGTCAACGCCAGACCCATGCCGCTCCCGTCTTTTTGCGACTGTGGTTTCAGCGTTTGAAACATCTCGAAGATTTTTTGATGATATTTCGGATCTATACCTGGTCCGTCATCCGCCACCGTAAAGGCAAACCGCTCGCCGATATCACGAACGCCGACATCAATGCGACCGGAGTCGCCGCTATGGTGCTTGACGGCGTTGTGGATCAAATTGTGAAAAATCTGCTGAAGCGGCATCCGCGGAACGGAAATCCCGTTGAAGCGCTGGTCCACCGTGATGATGAAACCCGTGGGAGGGGCGATCAGGCTGACGACATCCTCTAACAGCTGGTGCCCCGCTACCGCATCCTCGTCCGCAGCTGCATTGCCCTGATCGATCCGTGCGTAGCTGAGGATATCCTGGAGAAGTTTCTCCATGCGCCGTGCCTGGCCCCGCAGTTTCTGCAGGTGCTCCACACTCTGAGGCAGCAGCGTGTCGGCGGCGTCTTCCTCGATCCAGCCAGCAAGAACGTCGATTGAGCGCAGCGGCGAGCGGAGATCGTGCGCCGTCGCATAGGCGAATTGTTCGAGGTTTTGGTTGGACCGCAGAAGTTTTTCGACGAGGACCGCTCTCTCTGCCGCCACCTTGCGCCGTTCGGCAATCAGCCGTTCGATCTTGACCAAAAGCTCCCGTGCGGAAAACGGCTTGGAAATGTATTCATGTATGCCCTCCTGCAGGAGTTGAAGCTTCAGCGGGTCATCCATCTTGGCCGTCAGCATGAGGATGGGAGTATCTCGTGTCGCCGGCTCCTCCAGCAGAGCCCGCGCCATTTCGTCGCCCGTCATGACCGGCATCATAACATCGGTGATAACAAGATCAGGCAGAAACCGTCGAGCGGCGGCCAGCCCCGCGCGCCCATCTACTGCCGTTTCGACGCGGTAGTGCGCAGCCAACAGACTAACGACATAGCTGCGCATATCCGCGTTGTCATCGACGACGAGAATGCGGGCAGCACGATCAGAACTTTGCACGCCCGGCTCGTCGATGGGGATTCGCACCAGTTCAGGGCCAAGCATATCCGCCTCGTCGAGCGGTGCCGTAGGCTCGCCGAATTCGGCGACCGAAACCCCATGCGGTGCGGCGACAGGGAGTGAAACGCTGAAGCGTGCGCCTCCGAGTATGCTTGTGCCCACTTCGACGCTACCACGCAGCAGCGATGCGAACTCTTGGACGATGGCAAGTCCCAGTCCCGTTCCGCCCTTCGCCCGCCGGGCGCCGCCGTCCAGCTGCTGGAATCGTTCGAACACGCGACCTCGGTCTTCCTGAGGAATACCAGGACCGCTGTCATCGACATGGAAGACGGCCTGGTCGCCGACGTGCTCCAGGGAGAGTTCCACGGCACCGCCCGGTGGCGTGAATTTGAAGGCGTTCGACAGCAGATTGAGCAGAATCCGCTGCAATTTTGCCGCATCGACTTCCATCTGGAGCGCGCGCGGCTCAACCTGTCTAAAGGTGATAGCGCGCTCGCGCGCCAAGCTGGCGAAATTGGACGCCAGTGTTCTCGTAAAGCCTGCGGCGTCGAGGTGCGCATAACTCAGATCGAATTTCCCGGCTTCCAGCTTGGCAACGTCGAGCAGATCGTTGACCTGCCCGAGCAGGATCAAAGCATTTCTCTCGGCAATCTCCAGATCCTGCCGACCCCCGATATGCCGCTCGGGCTGCGAAAGAAGTTTTCGGAGTGGTCCGAGGATCAGCGTCAACGGTGTGCGCAGTTCATGGCTGATATTGGCGAAGAAATCGGTCCTGAGTTTGTCGAGGTCGCGAAGACGCCGGTTTGCTTCCGCCAGTTCCTGCGCGCGCTGGAAGACTTCGATCTCCATCTTCTGTGCACGGCTGCGCAGCTGCTCGTTTGCCTCAAGCTGTGCGGTGTCCCGGATTTTAAGGCTGATGAATTCAGTGACATCCTCGACCCGGTGGATCACATAGGCGACCTTGCCCTGGTCGTCGAAGACAGGTTTGTTGAACGGGCTCCAGAAGCGAGCCTCGAAACCGCTTCCGTCCGGTTTGCGCACGTCATACTTCTGGACGGCCATCGTATCACCAGCGCCAGTGGCGATTACGCGCCGCAACGAGTCCCCCAGATTGCTGACGCCCGTCGCGCCTGCGTCATCGGGATTGTCAGGGAAAACATCGAAAATACTGCGGCCGACGATTGAGGCACGAACGGTCATCGTAGCGTTGAGGTAAGCATCGCTGACCGCGACAATCAGCAGGTTTCTGTCGAGCACCAGATAGAGTCCCGGCGCAGACTCGAACAACACACGAAAGTCCGGCAGCATCACCTGTCCCTCGCCCACATCGTGATTCGTCACGCACGGCGCAGCCGTGCTTCGGCATATTGTCGTAACCGACACCATGGCGGAAGGGCTGCTGGACATTTAAAAGGGAGGCATCTCACGGATGCGCTACCTATGCGGAACCCATCGAATAGGGTTGTCGTCCGCCGACCGGCTTTTCATGGGCGCTTGCTTTCTGCGTGCTGCGCAATACCAGCCAAGGATCAATCGGCGCTCGGAACGGGCCGTTACATAACCGTTCAATCCTCACCCGTCTCGAAGGACGCAGGAGGAGCTGATTTCAAGGATATCGCGGCCTATACTGGTGCGCTCTTTGTCGCGGGAACAGCTCGAGATGAACATCTCCAAAAAGGACACCGCAACCTTCAGTACGCGCATTGGTGCCATCGGCCGCCCTCGGGCGAAAAACGCCCTAGGCCTCGGCGCTGGCAGACAGCACTGAGCCGAGCAACCCAGGAAAACGCGCCTCCAGATCGTCATGTCTGAGGCTTAGCCGGCGACCGCGCCCCAGGGGCTCGTTACGAATAACACCCGCTTCGCGCAGCACCTTCATCAGGTGGGATTTCGTCGATTTGGGTATCGCGGGATCGGAAAGATGGCACTGCGCCATTTCGAGCGGGCCCCCGGCGAGCTGGCGAACGATCGCCAGGCGTTCGGGATCACTCAACGCGAAAAGCACGTCGGTCAGTTGCATATCCGACCGGGCAGGATGGGGAAGTTCCGTAATCTCAGAGGTCATGGTTCGATTTTAGTTGAACCGTCATGGAAATGATAGTAGTGATTGGTTCGAAATTATTCGAACCAATCAGGTGTCTATTGACCGCTATGACGTTCGCCGTGCCGCTCCGCAGTTCCGTCGGCTTCCGCATCACGCTCGCCGGCATGGCGGTTATGATGGCCGGTGCCAGTGCGCCCTCGCCTTTCTATCCCGCACTCCAGCAGGAGATCGGTTTTTCGGCCGCAACGCTGACCGGTATCTTTGCCGTCTACACCGTCGCGTTGCTGATGTCGCTGCTCGTCACCGGATCGCTGTCTGATCATATCGGCCGGCGACCGGTGATTTCGGGCGGTTTTGCCCTGATGGCGCTGAGCCTGCTGCTCTTTTGGCAAGCGGACGACGTGGCGGGATTGATCATTGCACGTGCGCTGCAAGGCATCGCAGCCGGTTTGCTCCTGTCCGCACTGTCGGCCACCGTGGTGGATCTCGAGCCAAAGAACAAACCGGGAAGTGCCTCCGTTTGGAACTCCGTCATTCCGCTGGGCGGGCTTGCCGTGGGCGCCCTGCTGGCGGGCATTTTGATGGATGTGACGGACCGCGCGGAGGCGGATGTGTTCGGCACGCTGGTTGCCGCCTATGCGCTGTTTGCCGCAGTGATCTGGCTTATCCCCGAAACAGCGCCGAGACATGAAGGTGTCTGGGCCTCGCTTCGCCCGCGGATCGGCGTGCCGCAAACGGCTGCCAAAGCCTTCTGGCGCAGCGCACCGGCGGTGATCGCCGGCTGGGCGACGGGTGGCCTCTATCTGTCGCTTGGCGCTCCGATCGTCCGTCATGTCTTCGGCGCAGAGGATCACGTAACGCAGGCCGGCGTGATCGTGTTGCTCTGTGCAGCCGGAGCCATCGCCTGCTATGTCGCGCGCAACCGCTCCTCCCGGCAGGTTACGCTTTACGGGACATCCGCACTGGCCATCGGCACCGCGCTGACGCTTGCCGCAATCGCCTGGTCATCGTTGCCCGCCTACCTGGCCGCTCTGACGATCGCCGGAACGGGGTTCGGCACCTGTTTTTATGGCGTGCTGCGCTCGATCGTTGCGGTGGTTCGCCCGGATGAGCGCGGAGAACTCTTTGCCGCTCTGTTTACGTTGAGCTATCTGGCTTTTGGCCTGCCCACACTATTGGCCGGCCTAGGCGTCGGCGCCTTCGGCCTGACGTTAACAACCCTCGGCTACGGCGCTCTGATCGTGGCATTCTCGGCACTCGCGGGCTTGTTGCGGAAGTTCGGAACAAGGGATTGAGAGGTCCCCACATCCCTCGGCAGCATGCAACACTGTCACACGGATGCCAGATCACGGCGATACCAACGGAGTGAGCAAGGATTTCGGCGGCGACCGGCCGTCGGTCTTCGCGCTTTCTCTGGATGTGCGTGAAGGCGGGTTTCTTGCGCTGCTCGGGCTATCGCGCTGCGGCAAAACAACGCCGATATTGGAGAGTGTTCAGGTGGCTAGCGGCAGCGCGTCGCGCTCGCACGATGCCTTGTTCCCAGCCGGATGTCGTGCTCCTCGATGAACCGCTCGCCAATCTCGACCGGCATCTCAGGCAGGAAGTGGAAGACACTTTCCTTGACTTCAGCGGCGCTCCGGCGTCGCGATGGTCGATTTCACACCCGATCAGAGCGAGGCGATGGCGCTCGCTACCGACATCGCGGTCATGTTCGAAGGCACGCTGCCGCAGGTTTACCCGACCCGAAGGCCGTCTCGTCGGCAAGCTGATCGGACGCGGCGCGCCTTCAGTCGTCAGGCGCCGAAAATCGGCGGACAGCTTCGGATCAATATCGCGTCCGCCTAGAAGCTCTAAACCGCTTCCAATCAGATTTCCGACAAAAATATTTGCATCCTGCCGTAACTTTCGTTGCCGTTTTCCGCTTGATGGGCGACATGGCCCTGCCGTTCGCCAAGCACGTTACATATGGAGATTTACATGCCGACGAGTTGCCCTATCTCCACGTCCGAGGAGCGGCGATTCATTGAAATCCAGGAGGATGCCGAGCGCGCAATGCTTGACAAGGTTTATGCGGCGATCGCCGATGCGGCAGCCGAAGTGGCCACCAAGCTCCAAGACGCCCGCCTCCCCTTCAAGCCCACACATGCAGACTACTTCACCGCCACCGTCCAGCAGGCGACCTTCGTGCGGCTTTGTGGTGGCGATCCCGAGACGCTCAGAGGCGGCGATCCGGCCATCGGCGAGCGCATCGTACAAAATGGCCAGAACATCATCGACCACTATTGGCGCGTCAAGATTGCATAGAACGCCGGTAGCACGATATCCCATGGGCAAGCGGTGTGAATTGCAGTCGTATCTCGCCCTTTGTCGGCCTTTTCAACGCTTCTCTCCATGGACAGCGTGCAGGATATTGACGTCAAGCTCTGCAAGACGCTTCATGGTGACTTTGGTGGCTTCGATGTAGCATCCTGGCAGATCACCGCAGATAATCGACGAGGCCGCCGTTGTACATGGCGTTCCCCGCCGAAAAATTCCCGTGCTGGCCCCAATCAACCTGGGCTTGAATTCCGTAACAAGAGCCCTGAGGCTTGGCTTTGGAGTGTCCCTGCGGGCTAATATGGGCAGATAGGACGTACTCCTATCGGCTCTAGATTACCCGAAAGCGAAGCGAACATTCCGCTATCTGTAGCATCACCGATAGATCACCATTGCCGCCGCCGCGGCGGCCATCACTGCGTTTTCCGGCCAGCCGCCTGGGCGCGTGATCGCGGCATCTTTGGGCATGTCATATGCAGCCATGTAAACCGATACCTTCTCTCCACCTTCTCCGACAAATTCGACCGTCGTCGTATCTGCGCCACTGTGAATATTTGTCCCGATGAGTTGCATGGTACCCCCCTGTCAGATGGGTCAAAATCTCAGAAGAGAAACGAAGTTCCGGTACGGTTGCGGACAGATCCCGTCGTCAGCAGCACGAAAATGCCGGCGTACGGAACCTTTCCCCGCGTGTTTTGTTGGCCACTTACAACAGGGAGCGTACTATGGCCAAGAACACATCACCGAAACCCTCCGCCACGAAATCCTCAAAATCCACTGCAGCGGCTGCCACTATCCACGATCAGAAGATGGTGCGCGGCAATGGCGGCGAGCTGCATCAGATCGCCGAGGGCGACACGCCCGTTTTGACGACGGCGCAGGGTGGTCCTGTCGCCGACGACCAGAACTCTTTGCGCGTCGGTGCGCATGGGCCGCTATTGGTCAACGACTTTCATTTCCGCGAGAAGATCTTCCATTTCGATCACGAGCGTATCCCCGAGCGGGTCGTCCATGCGCGCGGCTATGGAGCGCACGGCTTCTTCGAAACGTACGAGTCCCTAGCTGCCTATACACGCGCTGACCTCTTTCAGCGTGCCGGCGAGAAGACGCCGGCCTTTGTCCGTTTCTCCACCGTCGCCGGAAACAAGGGTTCGTTCGATCTGGCCCGCGACGTCCGCGGCTTCGCGGTGAAGCTCTACACGCAGGAGGGCAACTGGGACCTCGTCGGCAACAACATCCCGGTCTTCTTCATTCAGGACGCCATCAAGTTCCCCGACATGGTGCATGCGGTCAAGCAGGAGCCCGACCGCGCCTTCCCGCAGGCCCAGAGCGCGCATGACAATTTCTGGGACTTCATCAGCCTGACGCCCGAAAGCATGCACATGATCATGTGGGTGATGTCGGACCGGGCCATTCCGCGCTCCTTCCGCTTCATGGAAGGGTTCGGCGTGCACACCTTCCGCTTGGTCACCGCCAAGGGTGAGTCCAGCTTCGTCAAGTTCCACTGGAAACCCAAGCTTGGCCTGCAATCCGTCGCCTGGAACGAGGCCGTGAAGATCAACGGCGCGGACCCGGACTATCACCGCCGCGACCTGTGGAACGCAATCCAGTCCGGCAACTTCCCCGAATGGGAACTCTGTCTCCAGCTCTTCGACCAGGAATTCGCCGACAGCTTCGACTTCGATATCCTCGATCCCACGAAGATCATCCCCGAGGAAATCCTTCCGGCAAAACCGGTCGGTCGGCTGGTCCTCGATCGCATGCCGGAGAATTTCTTCGCCGAAACCGAGCAGGTCGCCTTCATGACGCAGAATGTGCCGCCCGGTATCGATTTCTCCAACGATCCGCTGTTGCAGGGGCGGAACTTCTCCTACCTCGATACGCAGCTTAAACGCCTCGGCAGTCCGAACTTCACCCATATCCCGATCAACGCACCGAAGTGTCCCTTCCACCACTTCCAGCAGGACGGGCATATGGCTATGCGCAATCCCGTCGGTCGGGCGAATTATCAGCCCAATTCCTGGGGCGAAGGACCGCGTGAATCGCCCTCCACCGGCTTTCCGCATTTCGCCACAGTCGAACAGGGCGAAACGGTGAGGCTGCGTCCCGAAAGCTTCGCCGACCATTACAGCCAGGCGCGTCAATTCTACATCAGCCAGACGCCGGCCGAGCAGCGGCACATCGCGGCCGCGCTGACCTTCGAACTCAGCAAGGTCGAAACACCCGTGATCCGTGAGCGCGTCGTCTCGCACCTGATGAATATCGACGAGACGCTCGCCAATACCGTCGGCGAAAAACTCGGTTTCCAGTCCATGCCGAAACCCGCCGATGCCGCAATGCCGACGCGCCATGACCTCGAACCTTCGCCGGCGCTCAGCATCGTAGAGCGAGGACCGAAACGCTTCGAGGGGCGCAAGCTCGGCATTCTCATCACAGACGGCGTCGATATCGACCTTTTGACCGGCCTGCAGGACGCTATTGTGGCGGAGAAAGCGGAGTTTGCCCTCATCGCGCCGAAAGTCGGCGGCGTGACGGCGTCAGACGGTTCATGGGTGCCGGCGCATTTTATGATAGACGGCGGACCGTCCGTGCTTTTCGACGCGATTGCATTGCTGCCGACCAAGGCAGCCATGGACGATCTTCTGCAGGAAGCAACGGCGCGCGACTTCGTCGCCGATGCCTTCCAGCACTGCAAGTTCATCGGCCATGTCACCGATGCCTTCCCGCTTCTGGAGAAGGCCGGGATCGCCGACAAGCTCGATGAAGGTGTAATCGAACTGTCAGGTGAAGATGGCCTCTCGGCATTCGTCGCGGAACTCGGCAAGTTGCGCCTTTGGGCGCGCGAGCCCTCCGTCAAGCTCGGAAAAGCATCCGTTCCGTCCGCATAGCGGACGGCTCGCCTTGCCGTATCCGGGGGGGAACAAAGAACCAGAAGGATGGTTAGTTCACCGCGCTACCGCGCCCGCCAAATCGGCAAATATCTACAACAACAGGAGAGATCTATGCCCACCAAGACAATGGAAGACCTGTTTCTCGACGGTATCAAGGATATCTATTACGCCGAGCGCAAGATCATCGCCGGCCTGAAAAAGATGATCCGCGGCGCCGAGGCACAGGACCTGAAGGCTGCATTCGATAAGCACCTCCAGGAAACCGAGGGTCAGGTCGAGCGGCTCGTGCAGGTGTTTGAGCTTCTCGGCAAGCCGGCACGCGGCAAGACCTGCCCTGCTATCGATGGCATTCTGGAAGAAGGACAGGAAATCCTCGAGGAATTCAAGGGTTCGCCGGCGCTCGACGCAGGTCTTCTTGCCGCCGCGCAGGCTGTCGAACATTACGAAATCGCCCGCTATGGCACGTTGAAGTCCTGGGCCATGCAGCTTGGCAAGAACGATGTCGCCAAGCTGCTCGACCAGACGCTCGCGGAGGAAACCAAAACCGATCAAGCCCTCACACAGCTTGCAGACGCTAAGGTCAACCGCGAAGGCAAGATCAAAGCCGCATGATCCGGTGCGGGCGGAGAAGCGGCTCTCCGCCCGCACCCTCCGCGGCGCAATTCGCCCGATCCATGCGACCCAACGGGAGTAAAGATGTACGGCGAGTGGCGACATATCTGTGTGGACATGCAGCGCATGTTCGCTGAAGACACACCCTGGAAAGTCGGCTGGATGGAGAGGGTCTCGCCACAAGTCCTGGAAGTCGTGGGCCGTCATGCCGAGCGTACGATCTTCTCCCGGTTCCTCCCACCCGTGCGCTCCGCCGATGCCGAGGGCCTGTGGCGGGCCTATTATGAGAAGTGGTGGATGATGACGGGCGAGCACCTGCCGGCCGAGATGTACGGCCTCCTCCCGGAGCTTGCCGCATTTACGCCGCCCGCAATCGTCTTCGACAAACGAACCTATTCTCCTTGGGTCGACGGACGGTTGAACAACTATCTAAAGCGACATGATGTGGAAACGCTGGTCATTACCGGTGGCGAGACTGATGTATGCGTTCTTGCCACGGCGCTTGGCGCCATCGACCTCGGCTATCGCGCCATCATCCTGACGGATGCCGTCTGTAGCGGTGCGGACGAAACCCACGACGCCTCGCTGAAGCTGCTGCAAAGCCTGTTCACCGCCCAGATGGATGCCATGTCGACGGAGGCGTTCCTCTCAGCAATTGCCGGCTAATCGCCACAGGCAATGCTTTGCATGTGGAAGTCTGCGATAAAAAGAACGAGGGTTAAAACCGAACGTCGGTAGAGAATAGCAAGGGCGTTCATAAAGGGCGATTTGGCCGTCATCAGCGGCTTGAGTCGCGTATCCGAAGGGTGCTTCTTTAACTCTCGTGCCTACCCGCGCTTACTTCATCGAGCCTTTCGAGCAGCTCATCGAACCTTGAATCCGCACGATCCTCAATGTGATACATAGACTGCAGACGGTCTCGCATGTCCACATTTGCTGAATAAGCAAAACGCGCGGATCGTGTGCTCTCCTTCTGATGTCTAGCCTGATGCAACGCTATCTCCGATGACTATCCACGGGAGATTGAAACAGTCAGATAGGCTCGATTGTTCCGAACTAAGGCGACGCGGGCCGACAGAGCGCTGTTTGACGCGCACCCTAAACCTCCTTTTCCTTCGCAAGATAAGCGTTAACGTTACAAACGAGGCCCGAAGGGACGAACTCCAAGCGAACTTCTCCCTGAAGTTCGGAGGCCAGCAGTCGCTCTATGAGCTTCGAACCGAAGCCGCGCTTGGATGGCGTAACAACCTCCGGTCCGCCCTGCTCTTTCCACTCGAGCGTGAGCCTGGAGGCGTCCGGGCTCGGTAGCCAGCCTATTGATACGACACCCCCTGCCCGGGAGAGCGCACCATACTTCACGGCATTGGTCGCGAGTTCGTGGAATGCCAGCGTCAAGGCGGTTACCGTATGCGCCGCGACGTTGATCGCCGGCCCCTCGATACGAAAGCGATCCGGAGAATACGGCAGCAGGGCCGTATCGATCACCGTTCGCAGATCCGCCTCCTCCCAATTGCCGTTTGTGAGCACATCGTGGGCACGGGCGAGCGAGGCCAGCCGTTCGTCGAACGTCCTGACCGCTTCGCGCTCATCGTCACTGTTGACGAATGTCTGGCGGGCAATTGCCGTAACAGTGGCGAGGACGTTTTTGACCCGGTGTTTGAGCTCGCCCATTGCCATCGCCTGGAAACGCTCGAATTGCTTCTTTGCGGTTACGTCCCGCGCGATCTTCGAAGCCCCGACGATTTCGCCGCTCACATCATAAATGGGCGAAACAGTAAGAGAGACATCAAGAAGGGTGCCGTCCCGCCGGCGACGTTGAGTTTCATAAGGCGCAACGTGTTCACCGAGACCGACGCGACGAAAGAGATCGTACTCTTCATCGCGACGGTCGTCCGGTATGAGCATCAGAACGGAATGGCCGACAGCTTCCTCGGCCTTATAGCCATAGAGACGTTCCGCACCTTTGTTCCAGCTCTCAATCGTCATGTCGAGGTTAGCACTGAGAATTGCGTCATCGCTCGATGCGATGATAGCAGCGAGCCGCCGCTCCGTTTCCTGAGCGTGCCTCAACTCCGTCGTCTCGTTGACGATACAGAAGACACCAGCAACGGCGCCGTCCTCACCGTGCACGGGAGAATACGAGATGTCGAAATAGACGGTCTCAGGCCCGCGACCGCGCTCTATGTAGAAGGGCCTGTCTTTGGCCGAGACCGTCCCGCCAGTCTTCATCACGCGCGTCAGAAGCGGCTCGAGGTCGCTCCATAGCTCGGCCCAATATTCTTGCGCGGGCCTTCCCAGAGCATGGGGATGTTTATCGCCGATGGTCGGCGCATAGGTGTCGTTGTAGATGGCCACGAATTGCGGCCCCCAGAAGAGGACGATCTGGACCCTCGCTCCCAATAAGATGTCGACGGAGGAGCGAAGACAGTGGGGCCAGTCGGAAATTGGGCCGAGGCTGGTTTCTTGCCAGTCGAACGATCCGATCAGATGTGCCATCTCGCCCGTGTGGCGAGCAAACCCCAAACTCGACACAAAACCCTCATTATTCAGGTGGATAGTCCCATGCGAGTAGATAATTGCCCGGGCAATTTATACAAGAGCGGGCCGAAAAATTCAGTCATCTGCTAGGGTTATACCGCACAATTTTGCCTCCGACGACCGTGGTTGCAGGAAAGAGCGAGAGGCCTCGCAACTCGATGGTAGATAAGCAAATAGGCGCCGTGTGCTTTTGAACACGGCGCCCTGTAAGCAGCAATTCTTGCCTCACTCGTCGCGTTGGCGGCCACCGAGAGCGGCAGCGGCAGAGGCCACGAAGGCACCGATCAACAATGACAAGGCGCCGAGCAGCGCCACTGTGGCGGCGGACTTACGGGCTTCATCTGCAGCCTTCAGCACCGCGTTCTTCGCATCCTCGATCTGCTGCAACACCTGATCCACGCGCGCACGCGCCTCCTCCGGAGAGATATTGGCACGCGAAGCCACGATGGTGGCGACGTAGGCGCGATCCGCTTCTACGACCTCTCCCTTGGCCGCACCCTGCGCCAGGATACGGGAAACTTCAGCGGTGGCCGCTGCGTTATCAGATTGCGCCCTCGCTGCGGCATCCTTTGGACGGAGAAGAAGGTCAGTAAAGTATCCGGTGGCAGGATCGGTCGTGCTGTCGCTCGCGGCTGCCGTTGCAGCAGTGCCGACCGTTGCGGTGGCTGCAACCGATGACGCCACCTGGACGCCGCCGCCAACCAGCGAGGAAAAGGCGGAGCCTGCCAGCCCGGCCACAACGACCGTCGCCAGCGCCCAACTCAAGAACCCGTGTGCGGTATCGCGAAAGAACACTTCGTCGGTATGAACACCCGCCCATTTCGTGCGCAGTCGCCCTGTTAGGTAGCCACCAAGCGCCGAGGACAGCCATTGCACGATGACGAACCAGATAGCTGCCGTCACGCTGACGGTCGTAAATGAGGCGCTTTCGCCGCTCCATGGCGAGACCATGGTCAGCCCTACCCCGGAACCGAGAAGAAGGAGGATAAGGCTGATCGCGCACGCCGCCGCCGCGCCGCCGATAACCGGCCCCCACGATAAAGCGGGGACATTGGATTCAACGCCGACGTCCGAGACGCCCGTCGTGTAACTGGCCATATCCGCCTCCTATCGCATGAACAGGACAAGCAGGATGACGATCGGCAGTGGGATACCCAGGAGCCAAAGAAGAATACCGCGACCCATTTGAAATCTCCTTCATGTCGTGAACGCGTCGTGCGCGTGGTAACAACAACTTCCCCGACGCCCCTATGTTCCACGCTCTGGCACGGCCTCGCTCTAGCGCCCCTTTTTCGAAGGGACTGCCACGCGGAACATTCTCCGATACGGGCGGTTTGCTCAGGATGAGGCGTGGGGAGTTTCGGATGAAGACGGTGCTGAGAGACAACGGGCTGACGATCGTTCAGACTCAAAACCGGTTGCCGCCCCCCATTCCTAACGGAAGCATAGGAGACGTTCACAAAGGCGAGCGCGCACAAGTTTGCGTTTCCCGCTCCTGCGGCATGACGGAACATCGCGTTGCCTGCCGGGTTGGGCTTAGAAAGGAGATCAGACATGGGTATCGACAAACCCCGGGACGGCGCGCCCGGCACGACCGACCAATCCCCCCGCTGGGAAGGCCCGGAAGAGACCCGGCCTCGCGGCTATCTTCCGGCGAAGGACGACCCCGATAACACGCGTGATGCCGTCGGTGAGACGAACAAGGACCCGGAACGCAACCGCCCGTCGGACGCTCTGAAGGTGAAGGACCGACCTCATGGAAAATAATCGTCAAAAGACCGGCGCTTTCGCCCCGTCTCAAGCGGATCGCAAAGCAGATGGTGTTGTGAGTGCGAAGCCGACCGTCATCACAGGCTCAGAGGATGCCACGGAGAACCGGACTCCCCCTGGGAAAAAGCGGCAAAAGGATTGGGATGTCGGTTTCGACGACGAACAGCCCGACAGGTCATGAGGTGCAAAAATGAAAAACGGCTCAAAGCCTCTCGACAAAACGACAGACGGTAAGCACGCCCATCCGTCGCACGAATCGGACCGCGATGTTTCTGATCCACATCCGGGCAGCATATCTGACGGTACACATCCCGAAGCCAATGAAACCAAGTTTCCGTGGGATAAAGGAGACAGCAAACATGGGACACCAAACTGAATCACCGGCCGTGCAGTCCCTGCACGACGAGCAGGCGCGCCAGGCAAACGCTGATGCCAAGGGAAAACTCCAAAATGGACTGGAGGATACGTTTCCCGCTTCGGATCCCGTCTCGGCTACGACGACCTCGACCGTGAAGAAGCATGTGACGCCGCGTGCGTCGTCGGAGGCAAACAGCAAGAGCGGAAAAGCTAGCCTATAACCTCGCTTAAGGGACAGGCCGTTCGTCTGTAAACGGCCTGAATGCTCCGCGCGTCCCACCCAGGCGAGGTCATACTCGATACTTCCAAGCGTGGCTCCCGGTTTTGTATCGACTTTGATCATCTGCCGACGGTGGCGACTAGCAATAGCAGGACTGCCGCACCCGTTACGCGCGTCCAGCGCATCATCTGACCGCGGTGATGCCGTATTTTGACCAGCTCCCGCAGGGCGGCGATTTCAGTGCGCAGCACTGCGAGGTCGTGACGAATATTCTCGTCGCCCATCGACTGGATATTATCTGGACGTTCTGCCTCTTCAATTTCCTGAAGGTATTCGCGCCATTGCGCATCGCTTTCAAAACCATGTTTGCGGATATCGGTCATTGTTTTGCCTTTCAGATCATGATCTCGCCGCCCGTGACGGGGATCACCGCCCCGGTCATATAGCTGCCCAGGTCGGAGGCGAGCAGGACGAAGGCGCCTGCCAGCTCGGCCGGCTGGCCTGCTCGGCCAATGAGGGACTGCCTGCCGAAATTATTCGTCTTATCCGGCGGCATCGTGGAAGGAATGAGCGGTGTCCAGATCGGCCCGGGCGCCACGGCATTCACGCGAATTCCCTTTTTGGCGACCATTTCAGCGAGTCCCGCGGTGAAGTTCGAGATCGCCCCTTTCGTCGCCGCATATGCGAGAAGATGGGGAGACGGCTGGCGCGACTGGACCGAGGTCGTATTGATGATGGCGCTGCCGGGCTTCATATGAGGAATGGCCGCGCGGGCCAGGAAGAACGGTGCATAGATATTGGTACGAAAGGTCCGGTCCCATTCCTCGGTGCTGATATCGCCAATATCCGCATAGGTTCGCTGAAAGGCGGCGTTGTTCACGAGAATGTCGAGTTGACCGAAGTTCTCCAGGCATTGACGTACGAGATGACGGCAATGATCCTCGCTTGTAATATCCCCCGGAAGGACGACGGCCTTGCGTCCCGCGTCCTCAACCCAGCGCGCAGTCTCGTTGGCGTCCTGGTCTTCGCTCAGGTAAGAAATCGCAATGTCGGCGCCTTCTCGCGCATAGGCAATGGCGACGGCCCGGCCGATACCGGAATCGGCGCCGGTGATCAGCGCCACCCTCCCTTTCAGTCGTTCGCTGCCGACGTAAGTTTCTTCGCCATGGTCCGGAACCGGATTCATCGCGCCCGTCAAACCGGGCGGGGATTGCTCCTGCGCGGGTTGCGGTGGCGAGGGACGGCGCGTATCGTTTTCAGACATTTCGGTCTCCATCCACAACGTGTTCGCAACCCGAACTCAGCGGCGCTGAAGATGTTCCTCGATCACATACGTGGAAAACCGTGAACGAGACTGCCGATCCTGATTGCAGAAAATGCAGCGGCATAAGCGCAAGATGGCCCGCGCGATGGCGGAGGGCGCAATACGCAACGGATGTTTGTCTATGTCGCGGCTGACCGGCTCGTCGACTATGGGATCGCCTAGCGGGCTATTGTCTCGTGCATGAACCCAGCAGGTGGTGTCATCGTTTCGAGGGAAGGTGAGAGCGCCTCAGCAAGGGAGCACCTGTCCTGGCAGTCGGACCAAGCACCCGTCGCAATGGTAAAAAGCTCGCGGAGATCTGAAGGCGGCGCTCGGCGGCCTGCTTGGTCGAATCTGGTTGTGTCGTTCAAGGCGCTGTCATCACTGGCGTCGCGCCTGACGACATTGCCTTGGATATCCGCTTGTCTGATCGCGCCGAGCCCGTTCGGGGCGGGTAAGCGAGCGGGCTAAGAAAGGGTTGGGGCAAAACCGCCTCGCCTCGCCGCGCTCCTCATTTCCCAGAGCTGCGTTTTTCCTGTCGCCATGCAAGCACAGTTTCGGCATCGGCCTTGCCGCCGCGCGGGCCATGGCTCGTGACTGAACGGGACGCGGCAGCGATGGAAAAGTCGAGCGCTTCGGCGAAGGAATGCTCCTGTGTCAGGCACCAGGTCAGCGCCCCGCCAAAGGTGTCTCCAGCGCCTGTCACGTCGACCACGGCGACGGAATAACCTGCCATCCGCAAATGCGTTTCGCCGTCGAACGCCTCGGCGCCGTCAGCCGCCATCGTACGCACTACCCAGCCGATCCCGTTTTCGCGGATCCACCCGCCGATGCGAGACATATCGTCATGACCGAAGGCCGCGCGGAATCCGACTTGGTTGAATATGACGACAGCCGCTCCGGCAAGATAGGGCATGTCCTCCGGCGTGCAGCCGCCGACATCGAGATCGAAGATGGCATGGCGACCATGCTCACGCAGGTTGGCCAGCAGGTCAGCTTGCTTTAGAACGCCGGTCTCCGTCCGGCTATGCAAGCGGCGGACACGGTATAACGTCGTGTAGAGAAAACCCGGGCAGCGCAGGGCTGTGAGTGTTTCCGGCGCCAGCCACATCGGCTGCTCGCCCATTTCGACCGTCAGGACGACATGCTCGCCGTCGATCAGGAAGATCAGGTTGCGAGATTCGGCAAGGGCGGGATCGATCAGCATGTGATCGACACCGACGCCGTTCTGCCGGAGATCGTCCGTGAGCCGTTCCGACAACGGACTGTCGTTCAAGAGGGAAATGAACTGGGTGGCCCCGCCCAGCGTCGCATGCATGACGGCGGCATTGGCGATGGAGCCGCCGATTTCGGCAGGCAGTTCCTTGACCATGCCCTTGTCGGCGCGGCCGGGCCAGCGGTCGGCGGTGTAATATTCGTCCAGCGCCACGTCTCCGATGAAGAAGGCCGTCATGCCGCAGGTCCGTCGTTTATCTGGACTTGGCGCGGCCCGCCCTTGACTTGGATCCAAGGGCTTTCGCCGAGGCCGCAGACGGCCATCCAATAATAGGGGGTGGCGCGGGTGGCGCCTCGACAGGCGTCGTGCCAGACGTTTTTATGCATTACCACGGTCTGGCCGGGCACGATGATGAAGGCTTCGATCTCACTTTGATCGGGCGCGTCGGCTTCGGAGGCCGGAGCCACGGCGAGAACGATCGGCTCGGCAGTGCAGAACAGCGCCTCCTCGGTCAGCGGGTGTCGCTCCATGGCGGCGCAAGACCAAGGCGCGCTGCTGCCGCGAGTCATGCCGAGATGTCCCGGACTGTCGATCAACGGTGTACGGGTAAAACCGTCGTCCCAGCCATCGCCCTTCGTCCAGACAACGCCAGCATCGGTGGCTTCGGCGAGATCGTACACCTTGCCGTAGCGCGCGAAATTCTCGGCCGTTACAGGCCGTGCGACAACGGGGATCATGCGGCGCTCCGGACCGAGCGGACGGCGCGCATCAGACGGGCGACATGGGCCGCCTCGACGCGCCCGGTATCCTTATGGTCGTGCTTGAACCAGCTTCCGACGATGGCGCCATCGGCGTGCGAGAGCTGTTCGGCAGCATTCGTTTCGGTCAGGCCCGCACCGATAAGGAGAGGCACGCTGTCGCCGGCCGCGGCACGGAAACGGGCGACCTTGTCCATATCGGTCGGCTGACCAGTGGCATCAGATGTCACCACCAAGCCGTCGCAGCGCCTGGCGCCCAGCCGCACATCCTCTTCCTCCGGCCTGCCGGAAAGGACCGGTTGATACTTGAAGCGCACGCCGCCGAGCAGCAGCGCCGCAACGCTTGCCCGTCGGGCCGCGAAATCGGCTGCGAAGGTGGCGTCATTTTCCGGCGGCAAGTGGCCGGCGACGGAATCGACCTGGATGAAGGAAACCGGATACTGTCTGGCCAGCGCGAAGGCGCGTTTGTCGTCGCGTAGCACGTTGACACCGATCTTCACGCCAAGGCCGAGGCCGCTCAGCCGCTCGAGCACGCGCTCGACGTCGTCGGCATCCCCAAAATAGTTTTCCACCACCAACCCATCGACGCCTTCGCCGGCCATGATGCGGGCTTCCTCCTCGGCCTGGGCGCGTTTCGCGGCGGGGCCTTCGCCGGCAAGATGCAGCATGCCGAGAATGGGTTTCACGGTGGCGAAGGTGTCACTGAGACGGCTCATGTCGTTTCTCCTGCGTCGCGCCGCCCTCAGGCCGGCGCGGTATCGCGCCCCCAGCGCGTTGCGAATTTCATCTGAACGGCCGGCGAATAGACGATCGACGTGCGTTCGACCAATCGGTCGTCGGCATCGAGTACGTCTCCGCTGGCGCAAAGGTAGCCCGGCACATCGGGCGCCGAGCCGAAGACCTCCCGCAGTCGATCGGACGGCGGCACGACTGTCAGCAGCAGTTCCGAGCGCAGGGGATGGCGGTCATAGTCGCGGCGCAGCACTTCGTAGAGTGATTGCGCCGCGAAATCGTAAGTCTCGATGCCAGGATAGAGAGCGAGGTCGAGCTGAGACGTGTCGACATTCAGCCAGCTAACCGTCTCATCGTTTGCCAGGCCTCGCGCGCGCACCAGAAGCAGCTCGCCGCCGTCCACGCGATGCTCGAGTACCTTCGTCACGGGACGTTGTCCCTGGCGCCGGGCGAGTTCGGTAAAACTGCCGAAGTTCCAGATATTGTGGCTGATCGGCCGGTGCGAAACGATCGTACCGCGGCCACGCACCTGCTGGACCAGACCTTCCGACACCAGAAGCGCCATCGCATTGCGCACGGTGGTGCGTGCGATGCCAAACTGGTCGCGCAACTGGTTCTCCGAGGGAATGGATTCTCCTTCGGAAAAGTCCCCGCTCAGGATCGCGGCACGCAGCGCCCGGTAGAGCTGGCGGTAGAGCTGTTCGTTCGAATAGGCATCGAGGCGAAAGCGCGACAGCCGGTCGTCCGGATGTTCGCCCGCGGCGTGGGCGTCTGGTGTGGAAGGCTGGGTCAAGGCAGGCTCCGGAAATGCTGGATTACTTCGTGGCTCCGTTTATCTTGAACTCTTCCACACCCGCTTCTTTCAAGCCGTAACGGTCGAGGATCTGTGCATAAGTGCCATCGGCCTTCAGCGCGTTGAGCGTTGCGTGCACAGCGTCGCGCAATTCGCCATTCGCCTTGGCGAAGGCGATGCCATAGTGGTTGACGTCGCCGACCGTGCCGATCTGGTAGAACTTGCCCGGCTCCTGCTTCATCAGGTCGAGCAAGCCTTCGAGGCCGATGACGGAAGCCTGGGCGCGGCCCTGGCGGATCTGCATGATGTGCTCGGCCTGGGTCGGGATCTGGATCACGGTGATCAGCTTGTCGGCCGGGCAAATAGACTTGCCGAGCTCTTCAGCCCAAGTGACCCAGCTCGTGCCGGTGGCCACCGCGACCGTCTTGCCGCAGAGATCGGCCTCGGTCTTGATCTCGGCCTGATGGTCGGCGCTCGAATAGAAGACGTTGCCCGTCTTGAAATAGTCGATGAAATCCAGCTGCGTCTGGCGCTCCACCTTGTCGGAGAAGGCGGTGATGATCATGTCCGAGCGGCCAGTGACGACCTGCGGGATCAACTGCGGAAACTCGACATTCTGGAACTCGGCCGTCAGGCCGAGGCGCTCGGCGATCGCCTTGGCGAGATCGATGTCAAAGCCCTTCAGCTCGGTTGAGCCGGCATCGTTGTATTCCATCGGTGGGTAGGCGAGGCTGATCGTGAAATTCAGCTTGCCGGCGGTGCGCACGACCTCTGGCAGCGCGGCTGCGAGCTTTTCGTCGCCGGCCGCCTGCGCGATGCCGGCAAGGCTGAGGAAGGTGGCAGAGGCAAGCCCCAGGATTATCGGCAGGGTGGTCTTCATTATCCGTACTCCCATTGTTGGACGATAGAAAAAAAGGTCAGGCGAGCACGCGGCTCAGGAACGAGCGCACGCGCGGGTCGGTTGGGTTGGAGAGGGTGTCGCTAGGCGCACCCATTTCGCGGATTTCGCCGTCGATCATCACCAAGACACGGTCTGCCACCTCGCGGGCAAAGCCGATCTCGTGGGTGACGACGATCATGGTGGTGCCGCCGCGGGCCAGCGTGCGCATCACCTCCAGCACCTCGCCGACGAGTTCCGGGTCGAGCGCCGATGTTGGTTCGTCGAACAGCATGACGCGCGGTTCCATGGCTAGCGCTCGGGCAATCGCCACACGCTGCTTCTGGCCGCCGGAGAGTTGCGAGGGATAGCTTGTGGCCTTTCCGGCCATGCCGACCTGCTTGAGGAGTGACATGGCGCGGGCCTCCGCGTCGGTGCGCTTTAGGCCGCGCACCACCATCGGTCCTTCGATGACATTGCCAAGCACGGTGCGATGGGCGAAGAGATTGAAGTGCTGGAACACCATACCGAGCTGGCTTTGCTGGGCGCGCAGCTGCTTGACCGGCAATTCCTGCAGGGCGCCGCGGGAAAGTGCGTAGCCCATGATGGCGCCGTCGACCCAGACATAGCCGCCATCAGGCGTTTCCAGGTGGTTGATGCAGCGCAGGAACGTGCTCTTGCCGCTGCCGGAGGGGCCGAGGATGCAAAGCACCTCACCATAAGCGACTTCCAGATCGAGACCCTTGAGAACTTCGTGGTCGCCGAAACTCTTGCGGATACCGACCGCCTTGACTGCGAGTCTCATGCTTCCTCCGGGGCGGCCGAACCGCGTGCCCAACCTTTGAACCAGCGGCTTCCGGCTGTGGCGGCAGAAGCGTCGCGGCCGAAATGGCGTTCGAGATAATATTGTCCGATGGAAAGCATCGTGGTGCCGGCGAGGTACCAGATGGCGCAGACGAACAGAAGTTCGATGACGGCGCCGTTGATGAAGTAGATGCGTTGTGCGGCGTTCAGCATTTCGCCCATGGCGATGGTGGCGGCGAGCGAAGAGAATTTCAGCATGCCTATGGCGCTGTTACCAAGCACCGGCAAGATCAACCGCAGCGTCTGAGGCAGGATGATGCGACGCATGGTCTGGCCGGGCGTCATGCCGAGCGTATGCGCCGCCTCTTTCTGCCCCTTGTCGACGGCGCCGATACCGCCCCGCACGACCTCGGTGAGGTAGGAGCCCTCGTTGACGCCGAGCCCGAGCACGGCCGCGACGAAGGGCGTCACGACATCGACCATGCGCGCATCGACCAGGCCCGGAATGTAAAGTCGCGGAAAGACGAGCGCGATGTTGAACCAGATGAGAAGCTGGAGCAGCACCGGCGTCCCGCGGAAGATCCAGACATAGAGCCAGGCGGCAAAGCGCAGGATCGGGTTTTCCGAGAGGCGCATGATGCCGAACGCGAAGCCGAGCACGACGCCAATTGCAAGTGCACAAGCAGAAATTAGCAGAGTCCAGCCGAAGCCGACGACGATCACTTCCGCCGTTAGAAACCGGCCGACCACGGTCCATTGGATTTGTCCGACGGCAAAGGCACGACAGATGACCGCGAGCAGCAGCAGAACAATGCAGCCGCTGATCCAGCGGCCGGAATGTCGCAGACTACGTACGGCAATGTCCCGGTCGGGAAGATCCTCAGGCGAAGGCACCGCAGTTGATTTCGAAAAGGGCTGTTGCATGATGTCCAATTGTAGGGTTAGGCCTACAACTTAGTAAGGAGCGTTTTGGCAGTTGTCAAGCAGCCAGCTGCGCGCGCCACCGCGCGGAGATTTTGAAAGAAACAGTGCGATCCGCACTTTGACAGCGACGTGATGCAAGTTGGCCAGCCAGCATCTCTCCACAGTAAGTTGACTAGCAAAGTCAAGTTTATTATGGCTATTTGCGGCAGAAGCGCGTCTGCGAAATTTGTGCCTCTCATGCGAACCTGGCGCGAACGCTAACAACAAAGGAACGGGTCGTCTTGAAGGACGAGGATGCAACGGCGTTGCTTTATGCCACCCACAGACCCGCTCTGGTGCGATATGCAACGCGCATTCTCGGCTCGCGGGAAGCGGCGGAGGATATCGTGCAGGATGCTTTCATTCGTTTTGCGCCCGCCAACACGACCGGCACGGCCGCCGGTCAGACCCTCGCTTATCTCTACCGCATCGTCCGAAACCTCTGCTTCGATCTTCTCAAGCGGCGGAAAATCGAGATGAGGGAGCGGGATAGGGAGCCGCCCTACTGGTCCGTGCCGCGTGCGGTAGAGACGCCGGAAGAGAACCTTCAGGTATCGCAGGAATTGCGGGTGATCCTTGACGTTCTGGCCAGCTTTCCGCTTGATGTGCGTGTGGCTGTCGAAATGCACCGCTTCGGCGGTCACACATTGGAAGAGGTGGCGGCGCAACTCGGTATTTCCGTCGCGACGGCGCATCGCCATATACGCTCCGCCCTGGTCGAAATTGCGCTTCGTCTCGACGATGCCGCGTCTTGACACGGCCGTGTGAGAAAAAATTGTCGGTAAATCGTCCCTACGCACAGATTGGTTATTCGGCTAGAAACACCGGCCATACGGCACGGGGAGCCGGGGCACAGGTAGTATTTTGATCAGGGATGATACAGACAGGCGGCGTGCGATGGAGGAAGCCATGGATTGGCTTCTGCGCCTCAAAAGCGAACCGCAATGTCAGGATGCCGCGCAGGGCCTTCATGCATGGCTGGCGCATTCGGATGGCAACCGCACTGCATGGCAATCGGCCCTGCGCACCTGGGCGCTTCTTGGCGAGGTTACGCCGCAATACAAAGAGTTCTGGCCTGCCAAGCCTGATGCGAATGTGGTCGATCATCGGGCGATACGCCGGCGACGCTGGCCCGCGGCCGTTGCGTTCGCGGCGGCTGCGGCCATCGTTGCTGTCTTCGCCGGTCCGACCCTGCTTCTCCGCCTCCAGGCGGATGTAATGACCGCGACGGGGGAAAGTCGGGTCGTAACGCTGGGGGATGGATCCCAGGTCAACCTTTCGGGCGGAAGTGCGATCGACGTGGACATCACGGCCGAGGGGCGCCGGGTGCGCCTGCTCTCGGGCGAGGCCTTCTTCGATGTGGCACATGATGCCGCCCGCCCCTTCACCGTGGAGGCCGGCGAGGCCAAGGTCGTTGTGCTCGGTACAGCTTTCGATGTCGCGCTCGATCCATCCACGACAACGGTGCAACTCGCGCGCGGTGTTGTCGGTATTTCCGTCATGGGCAACGCTGCCGTTACCGAAATGGCGCCGGGCGATATGGCCACCGTCGATCATGGCAGCGGCGAAGTCGTGCGCGGGACAATACCTTCGGGCGAAATCGGCGCCTGGCGCAATGGGCTGCTCTTCGTCAACGACGTTCCCGTGGAAAATGTCATTTCGCGCCTGCAACGTTATCATTCGGCCTGGATCAGCATGCCCGATGCGGGTCTCGCGCAGCAGCGGGTGACGGGCCTCTATGATTTGCGCGATCCCGACCGCGCCCTACAAGCTCTCGTGCAGCCGCTTGGCGGCAAGATACGCTCGGTCTCGGGCTATGTGCGGGTCGTGTCGCGTTTCTAGAATTTTTTAGGGCAGCATCGGATCGTCTCCCTGAAAATAGAAACAAAACAAAAGAGTACAGAATTTTCCTGTTTCAAATTGAACAGGGCCTGCGCTGGGCGCACAAAAAGTTTTCTGAAAAAATCAAGAAATTCGCTTCCGAGGTGAAAAAGATTTCGGGGCGGGTCGTCCTTGCACCGGGAATGCGCGCCGGGGCGGCGCGTCCCAGGGTATGACACCGGGGGTAAAATGCGTTTGCATATCGATCGAATGAACGGAGCGCGTGCAGGGGCGCGGGTTCGCAATGTCTTCTTCGCCAAGCTCATGGTTTCCACGGCTGCGGCACTTCTCTTCAGCCTGCCGCAGGCCGCACTTCAGCCAGTTGCCGCACAGGAAAAGACCGCCCGCACCGGCGCCATGGTCTTCGATATTCCGGCGCAATCCCTGGCGAGCGCGCTGAATGCGTTCGGCCGCCAGTCGGGCTTGCAGGTTTCGCTTGCCGCCGCCACGTCGCGCGGCGTCACCTCGACGGCGATCAAGGGCAGCTATACGCCGGAACAGGCGCTGGCCGCCCTGCTTCGGGGCACCGATGTGCGCCATTCGATCACGCCCGAGGGCACGGCGATCGTGACGCCGAAACATGTGTCGCCGCTCGTCACCGGCTCGGTCGAGGACGGCTCGACGACGCTGCAGCAGGTGACGGTGGAAGGCGACGGCGTCGGTCAAGGTGATGTTGCTGAAGTCAACATCACAGCCAAAGATCTCGAGCGCAAGAACCCCTCGAACCTTCAGGACGTCTTCCGCGAGGAGCCAAGCGTCAAGGTCGGCTCGTCGCTTCCGATGTCGCAGAAAGTTTATGTCAACGGCATCGAGGAGAACAACCTCGCTGTAACCATCGACGGCAGCCGGCAGAACAACAAGGTGTTCCACCACAATGCCACGACGCTCATCGACCCCGCCCTTCTGAAGGCCGTCAGCGTCGACGAGGGTGTCGCCCCCGCCGATGCCGGTCCGGGCGCGCTTGCCGGCGCCATCGCCTATGAGACGAAGGATGCGCGCGACTTGCTCGACGGCGATGGTTTCGGCGGCTTCGTCAATTCGACGTACAATTCGAATGGCGGCGTCTTCGGGACCGGTGTTTCCGCCTATGGTCTTCACCAGGGCTTTGAATATCTCGGCTACTTCAACTTCAGCAAGGGCAGCGAATTCTCCGACGGCAATGGCGACAAGATGCCGGGCACCCGTTCGAACCTGCTGAGTGGCCTGGGTAAGGTCGCCTACGAATTTGAAAGCGGCGATCGTATCGAACTCAGCCACGAAAGCATCAAGGATGCCGCGCCGCGTCCTTTCCGCGCCAACATGCTCAACACCGACGGTGCCAAGCCCTGGGAACCGATCATCCGTGACTATCAGTTGGACCGGAACAACACGGTCTTTACCTATACCGATGAGACGCCCGAGGGATGGTGGGATCCGAAAGTCGTCCTGGCCTATGGCACGACCGACGTCGTCACGACGGTTTATCCGAGACCCGGCACCGGCCCGGTCTCCTATGAGATCGAAGGTGCGACGTCGACGTTCAACGGCAAGTTCGAAAACCGTTTCCACACCGGCATCGGTACGGTGACGGCGGGCGTCGATTTCTATAGCGACCGTGCGGAACTCGACGATCTCTACGAGCCGGGCACGGAAAAGGCGCAGAATGTCGGCGCCTATGTGCAGGCCCGTCTCGAGCCGTTCGACCGTACGCGTTTGTCCTTCGGCGGCCGCGCGGACCAGCAGTGGTTCACCGGCACCGGCGGGCAGGAATTCGATAATGCCGGCCTTAGCGGCAATATCTCGGGTGAATATGATCTCATCGAGGATTTCCTGACGGCCAAGGCAGGCTATTCGCATGTCTGGTCGGGCATTCCGCTGGCGGAAAACTTCATCATGAACCCGGCCTGGACCTATGATCCGAAGCCGGAGCCGACGACCTCCAACAACTACAATGTGGGTCTTGCCGCAACCTATAACGGGTTCACGCTGGAAGGTTCGATTTTCCGCACGGATATGGAGAACGCGCGCTACGCCCGTTACGCCAATGCCTATACGGCGCGCGAAGTGGAGTCCGAAGGTTACTCCATCGCTGCCGGCTACGAATGGACCGATGGCTTCGTCCGCGTGAAATATGTCGACATCGATACGCTGATCGATGGCCAGCCGGCCGATTCCGATACGGGCACCTATCTCACCACCCCAGTCGGCAGGATCATCACGCTGACAGCTGCCCACACCTTTGCCGATTATGGCCTGACCGTCGGCGGCGACATCGAGTTCGCACCGAAATACGACAAGCTGCCGAAGGCGCCGGCTGGTGAGCCCAATTACAAGCCCTATGAGGCCTACAAGGTGGTCAACGCCTATGTCGAGTACAAGCCGGAAAGCCACAAGAACCTGACGCTGCGCGCCGATGTGAAGAACATCTTCAACGAGGTCTATTCGGATCGTGCCACCTACGGCCAGGAGTTCGGCGTGGTCGATCCGCTCCATCAGCCAGGCCGCTCGTTCATCGTCAGCCTGCGCGCCACCTTCTAATGCCATCGTTCCCGGCGGCACGGTGCCGCCGGGAACGGACCATCGGAAAGAGGAGGACCCTCATGGAAGCCACCACCCGATTTGAATCCGAAAACAGCGCAAAGTATCTGCAACAGCTCTGCAAACATTTCGCGCACAAGGTCGATGTCGCCCTTGGCGATACCAGCGGTGAATGCCGCTTCTCCTGCGGCACCTCCGTGCTGACCGTCAGGGACAACGGCCTCGACATCCACGTTGCCGCCGCGGACGCAGACGGTCTCCGCGAAACCAAGGCTGTCATAGAAGATCATCTCCTGCGCTTCGCTTTCCGCGAGGCCCCGCCGCCCTTCACGTGGCGCGCCGTCACCTGAGCACACGCTCGATATTTTGACATTCCGTCGTCAGTTTTCGGCTCGGCTCGCGTCAACAGCGCAGCCGCAGGCCGGCGTTTCAGGTGATCTATGGTTTCCGTACAACAGGCTGCCGAAGCAGCAACGTTCCAGAGTTTTGCGAACTGCTACCTCCGCGAGATCAATCCCGGCATTTCCGTCACCCATCGCGATGGTGCGCGCAGCGTCGACTGCATCGAATGGACGCTGGCCGGCCAGCGCCTCGTGCTGCGTGCCGAGATCACGTCCCGGTCCCTGTGCGGGCCGGTGCATTTCGGCAGGATTTGGATGCGTCCGGGTGTCGATCTGCAATGGCGCGGCGTCGAGCCGATGAGTGCCCTGCCCTTTCTGGTCCAGGATGCCTGCCGGCTTTTCGAGGGGGAGAAGCGGGAGAGCGCGCGTGCCTTTGAACTCGGGCTAATGCTGCGCATCATGCAGAGCTATCAGGGCACGGCGGAAAACCTTTCCGCTGCCCGTCCGCTTGTTGCCGACAGCTTTACGTTCCTCGATGCGGAGCGCGGCCTCGCCTATGGCCACTGGCTGCATCCGACGCCAAAGAGCCGCGAGGGCATGAGCTTCTGGCAACAGGGAACCTATGCGCCCGAATTCGGCGGCGATTTTCCCCTCTCCTATTTTGCGGTGGCGCAGGAAATCGTTCGTGAAGATAGCGCCATAGGCCGCAGGGCTGCAGACATTGTACGTTCCCTCGCGCCGGATGCGCCGCTCGCCGCCGGCGAAACCCTCCTGCCGATGCATCCATTGCAGGCCGAGGCGTTGCTGCTCGATCCGGCGGTGCAGGCATTGATCGACGATGGCGCCTTGCGGCCGCTTGGTCCGCGCGGTCCACGTTTCGCCCCGACCTCCTCGGTGCGCACGGTCTACAATGCGGCCCTGTCCTTCATGCTGAAATTCTCGCTTCCGGTGCGCATTACCAATTCGCTGCGCGTCAACCGGCTGCATGAGCTGGAGGCGGGCGTCGCCATCGCGCGCCTTGTCGACCGCGCCGGTATTGCCGGCCGCTATCCGGGTTTTCACATCGTGCGCGATCCCGCGCATATCTCGCTCGCTTTGCCCGGCAGGACGGAAAGCGGATTCGAGGTGATCGTGCGCGAAAACCCGTTCCGGGCTGGACGCGACCGGGGGATCGTCACACTCGCCGCGCTGACGGCCGATCCCCTGCCTGGCGCGGTTTCGTTGCTTGAGGCCATTCTGCGACGGCTTTCAGCAGGCAACGCGTGGGACCTTCCGCGCATTGCAGCCATCTGGTTCGAGCGCTATCTCGACCACGCACTCGATCCCCTGCTGGCGCTTTACGACGATTTCGGCATCGCGCTCGAAGCTCACCAGCAGAACAGCCTGCTCGATCTGTCGAGCGGCTTCCCCTCCGCCTACTACTATCGCGACAATCAGGGTTTCTATCTTGCGGAGCGGCATCGCGCCTCTCTCGGCCGGCTCGTACCGGAAATGGAGACGATCGACGGGCTCTATTTCCCGGAGGCGGATATCCACGATCGCTTCGCCTACTATGCCGTCGTCAACCAGATCTTTTCCGTCATTTCGCGCATGGTTCACGATGGCCTTGCCGATGAAGCGGTGTTGCTGGGCATCCTCCATCGGCGGCTTGAAAATCTTGCGCGGACACTTTCCGGGGCCGGACGGCGTTTTGCCGAAAGCCTCATCCATTCCCCGACCATCGCCGCCAAGGCGAACCTCAGGGCGCGGCTCTTCGGCGTCGACGAACTGCAGGCGGCGGAGACGCGCTCGCTCTATCGCCGCATTGCCAATCCGCTGTGGAATGCCGGCGCGGCGGAAAGGGTCGGCCATGCCATTGCCTCTTGAGGACGCAAACCGGCCCGATGACCGCGTCCTGCGCCAGCTCGTCGCCGCGCTCATCTTCGAAAAACTCGTGGCGCCGATACGCGATCCTGACGAACCCGGGCGCCTGGTCTGGCATCTCGGCGACCGCGCCTATCGTTGCCATGCCAGTATCGGGCCCTTCGGCCGGCCGCGCATCCAGCCCTTTTCCGTGGAGTGCCGAGATGCGGACGGTTGGGTAGCCGCCGGTCTTTCGGATGTCGTCGCTGGCCTGCCCGGCTCGCTGGAAAACCGCGAAAAGCTGCTTTCCGAACTGGAACTGACCATCGCCTTCGCCCGCTGGAACCGCAGCGAATGCCCGCCGCGCGATCGCCGCGCGATGTCTTTCGCCGGCATCGAAGGCGCGCTTGACGAAGGCCATCCCTATCATCCCTGCTACAAGGCGCGCGCCGGCTTTACGCCTGACGATAACAGGGCCTATGGGCCGGAGGCGGGCACGCCGTTCCGTCTTGTCTGGCTGCTCGTCGCCCGCCGGCACCTGCGGCAGGCATTGCCCGCTGAAGAGGATGCCTTCTGGCTCGCGGAGCTCGGTGCGCAAACCTATGCCGACCTTCAATCCCGCCGCGAGGCGCTTGGGCTCGCCGCTGCCGATTTCGGCCTCCTGCCGCTGCATCCCTGGCAATGGGATCACCTGAAGGACGATCGGCTTGCCGCCTGGCTAGGCTCCGGCGAGGCGCATTTCCTCGGCCCGGCGGGAGACCGCTATGTCGCAAGCCAGTCCGTGCGCTCGCTGCACAATGTCGACGCGCGGGAGCGGGCAAGCGTCAAGCTGGCGCTCGGCATCGTCAACACGTCCTCTCGCCGCACGCTCGCACCGCATTCCGTCTGCACGGCGCCCGTGCTTTCGGCGTGGATTGACCGCGTCGTGAAAAGTGATCCGGTTTTTGCGGATCGATATCCACTGGCGATCCTCAAGGAATATGCCGGCATCATCGCCGATCGTGAGGGGCCACTCGCCGGTGAAATCGCTGCGATCTGGCGGGACAGCGCGGAGGCGACGTTGCTTCCCGGCGAGGCCGTCGTGCCGTTCAACGCGCTGGCCGTATTCGAGGCGGACGGAATGGCTTTCATTGCACCTTGGCTTGACCGCCACGGCGTCGAGGCCTGGTTTTCGCGTCTGATTGATGTCGCGGTCCTTCCCGTCTGGCACCTGCTGGTCAAACACGGCATCGCGGTCGAGGCCCATGCGCAAAACATGCTGCTCGTCCATCGCGATGGCTGGCCCGTGCGGCTGATCGTGCGCGATTTCCATGAAAGCACGGAATATGCGCCGGCCTTCCTGCGCGATCCGCAGCTGGCGCCTGATTTCGCTTCGCTGTATCCCGCCTACGCGGCGGGCGAGCCGGACGATTATTATTGGACGAACGCGCTCGACATGCTGCGCGAGCTCGTCATGGACACGCTCTTCGTCCACAATCTCTCCGACCTCACGCATCTCCTCGATGCCGCCGGCTATGCCGAAGAAGATGCGCTCTGGGCGCAGATCGGCCAGCGTCTCGAAACCTATGCCGTCGAGCAGGGCATGGCCGAACGCCAGGCCAGGCTCGGGCACCGTGCCCGCACCATCCGCACGGAATCGCTGATGGTGCGCAAGCTGCTTCAGGCCGCGTCCGAATATCACCACGCCATCCCCAATCCCTTTGCGCCCGAGAAGCGGGTGACTGGAGGACCCATGCTGCAGATCGACGACCGCGCCTATGGCCGGGCCGAATTCCAGGACCGTATCGAAGCCATGGCCGATGCCGCCGGCCTCGACCGCGCGGCGGGCGGACGGCTGGCCGTGTGCTTTCCCGAAACGGCCGATTGGCTCGCGCTTTTCTTCGCCATCCGCGCCCGCGGCGCGAGCGTGCTGCCGATCCATCCGGGCACGCCCTATGAGGCGGCCCTGAAGCTTGCCCGCGCCGCCGGCTGCGACCGGCTCTACTATAACAGCACGATCCCGGAAGAGATCGGCGAGCGCATCGGCGGCGAAGGCCAGCTCCTGCAGATGAGTTCCGGCACGACGGGTGCACCGAAATGCATCGCGCGCAGGTGGTCGGAGATCGATGCGGAGGTGCGCAGCTATGTCGATACCTTCCGCGAACCCGAGACGATGACACCCGTCATCGCCTGCCCGACCACCCATTCCTATGGCCTGATCTGCGGCATCCTCGTGGCGCTCGAACGTGGTCAGACGCCGCTTATTCTCAACACTGCAAACCCGAAATATCTGCTGCGCCGCCTGCGCGAGACGGAGCGTCCCCTGCTCTATTCCTCGCCCGCGATCCTGCACACGCTGGCCCGCCTGATGCCCGAAGAGGAGAAGCTGCATGCGGTGATGACGTCAGGCACCTTGCTGCCGGAGGCCTGGTTCGGCGCGATCCGCGCCAAGGCCGAGCATGTCTTCCAGCAATATGGCTGCTCGGAAGCCGGCTGCATTGCGATCAACCCGGACCTGACGGCTGCCGGAGACATGGGTTATGTGCTGCCGCATCTTACGCTTGAAACCGGTGCAGACGCCGATGAGCCCGGCGAGATCGTCGTGACACGCAACGGCCGCCCGATCGCCACGCGCGATCTCGGCTATCGCCGCGCTGATGGCATGCTCGTCTTCGTCTCGCGGCTCGACGACATGATCAACGTCTCCGGCCTCAACGTCTATCCGGCCCAGGTCGAAGAGGCCGTCATGACGATGCCCGGCATCACGGACGCGGTCGCCTTCCGCCGCGAGGATCGTTTTGCCGGCGAGCGGGTCGGGCTCATCTTTTCCGCTACGGATGCCGTGTCGCCGCAGGATATCCGCGCCTGGTGCATGCCGCGTCTCTCCTCCCATCAATTGCCGACCGAGATCGTGCAGGTCGATACGGTGCCGCGGCAGGCGAACGGCAAGATCAGCCGGCGCGAGGTCGCCGCGCGCTTTGCCGCCGGTGAATTCATCCTGAACAAGGAGGCCGCCGAATGAGCGAAGCTGAAATCATCGCCGCTATCCGCACGGTTCTCGATCAGCATATGAGTCATCCGCATCTAGCGGGCTTTGCGCCGGAGGCGCGCCTGAACGAGGATCTCTATCTCGATTCCGTGCTGATCCTGCACATCTTCCTCAATCTAGAGCTCGAGTTCGGCCTCGATGTGCCCGAAGAGCTGATCAGCCGGCAGGACATCGCCACGGTCGCGGACCTTGCCGCCCTGTTGGCCCGTGGTCACGGCGCGGCCCCGGCGCCGGTCGCCGGCGAAGGGGTGCACGGCGAACTCGATTACGACATCAAGGTCCATTGCTTCGTCAGCTGCCTGTGCGATGGGCTGAAGAAGCGCAAGCTCGATCACCGGCCGTTCTATTTCGGCATCTGGGATACGCCCTTTGCCGTCAGCGAGCGGGCGCAGCTGCTCTATCACGGCCCCGGCATCACGCAGGATTTCTTCAAGGCCTGGTTCGAGCGGCTGTATGGCGTTGCAATCGAGGATTGGTACGACGCGGCACGCTCGAAAGAGGAGAATATCGAAACGCTCCTGACACGCATCGCGCAACGACCCACAGAGGGGAGTGTGATGGTCATGCTCGACATGTTCCACCTCCCCGAGCGCGAGAACAAATTCAACCAGAACCCCTTCCCGCATTATCTGATGCTGGAGACGTCGGAAAACCCCGATATGTTCAGCGTGCTGGATCCGGACTATCGCTGGGAAGGTGAGATCGCCCGCGAAACCGTGCTGAACGCCGTGCGCCAGCCGACGGTCGCCGGTGGCTATGCCTTCGACGGAAGCACGGCGCATGCGCCCGACGACGCGGATGTGCGCGACTATTTCGAGGCCTGCTTCCGGCCGCATGACAACCCGCTGGCCGATCGCCTGCGTGACATCGTGAAGGCGCATCTTGCTGGTCGTGACGGGTTGACCCTGGGCGACCTGCCGCTGGCGATGCGCGAACTGCCGGTCATCACAATCCGCAAATATGCCTATGAGCACGGCTTTGCCTATTTCTGGCGCGCGCTGAAACTGCCGGCGGCGGAGTTTGATCAATGGTGCGACGAGATCGAGACTTTGATCCAGCTTCTGAAGACCCTGCACTACGATTGCATGAAGCTTGGACAGACGGCCGATGCCGGCCTGGCCGACGCCGTGCTCACACGCATCGACGAGATCGACGCACAGGAGTTCAAACTGAAACACAAGCTGGGTGCGATTTTCGAGCAGTGGTGCGCAAAGCGGTTCCCCGCCGGGCATGGATTGGAAACCGGGAGAGCCGCGCAATGAGACTTTCCCTTTGCACCATCACGTTTCGTCACCACCTGATTTCGCTGGACGAGATCGCGGCCTTCGCCCGCGCCAATGGTTTCGATGGTATCGAACTTTGGGGCGTGCATGCCCGCAGCCTCGACCATCGTCCGGAGCGCAATGGCGAATGGCTTGCCGGTCTCGGCCTGCACGTTCCCATGGTCAGCGACTACCTGCCGCTCGACGCCGATCCGGTGGAGCTGCGCCGGCGCATGTTTACGCTGGTGCGGATGGCGCGCCGCTGGCAGGCGCGCAAGATCCGCACCTTTGCCGGCCGCAAGGCGAGTGTGGAGACCGATGCGGAGGAGCGTCGCCTCATCGCGGCGCGGCTTCGCGATCTCGCCGCGCTTGCCGCCGATCACGGCCTGTCGCTGCTTGCCGAAACCCATCCGAACACGCTGGCGGATTGCGGGGCATCGACGCTGCAATTGCTCGAAGAGGTCGACCATCCCGCCTTCGGCATCAATTTCGATACGCTGCATGTCTGGGAAGGCGGTGACGATCCGGTTGCCTTCCATCGGCGGATCCGGCCGCATGTCCGCCACTATCATTTCAAGAACATTCGCGCCCGCGCCGACCTCGCGGTCTTCGAGCCGGCCAATGTCTATGCCCCGGCCGGCCGGCGCGAGGGCATGACGCGATTGTTCGAAGGGGCCGTGGACTATACGCCCTTCCTGGAGGAACTGGCAGGCGATGGCACGGTCGAGGCCTCGCTGGAATGGTTCGGTGCCGATTGCCTGGATGTGCTGCGCCATGACCGCCAAAAACTCACCGAAGCCGGTGCCATCTTGCTGAAAACTGCAAGCTGAACACCGCGAACGAAACGATGCCGCACGCCGTGCCGCCGAGGAAGACCTTCATGCGTAAACTCTTTGCCCTCTTGGCCCTGATGCTGTTCAGCGCCACCGCTGCTCCTGCCGCCGAGTTGGAGGTTGCCACGGCGGCCGGTCCCCAGAATGTTGCTATACCGGTTCGCACGGTCGCCGTCTTCGACATCGCGGCCGTCGATACGCTCGATCGGTTGGGCGTCAATATGGCGGGCCTGCCCGGCAATCTCTACCTGCCTGAACTCACCGGTCTGAAGGAGAAGTCCACGCCTGTCGGCGATATTTTCGAACCGGATCTGGAAGCGTTGAGCGCGCTCGCGCCCGACCTCATCATCCTCGGTGGCCGTTCCTCCACCAAGGTCGATGCCGCAGCGCAGGTTGCCCGGACCATCGACATGACGATGGATGGCGACGATCTGCTGGAGCAGGCGCGGGCGCGTATTGAGACCTATGGAAAACTTTTCGCCAGGGAAGCCGCGGCGGCTGAGGCGCGCGCCGAGCTGGACAAGGCGGCGGCTGCGGCCCGCGCTGCGGTGGCCGGCAAGGGCAAGGCACTGATCGTGATGACCAACGGCCCGAAGATCTCGGCCTATGGACCGGGATCGCGTTTCGGCTGGCTGCATCGCTCGCTGGACTTGCCGGCAGCCATCGAGGATGTTGAGGCCGCAACCCATGGCGAGGCCGTCTCCTTCGAATTCATTCGCAAGGCCAATCCGGACTGGCTGATCGTGCTCGATCGCGCTGCGGCCGTCGGCTCGGGCGAGCAGAACGCCAAGGTGACGCTGGAAAACGAACTCGTGGCTACAACGACGGCATGGCAGAAGGGGCAGGTAGTCTATCTGCCGTCCGGTGATTTCTACATCGCTGCCGGTGGCGCGCAGGCAATGGTGCGGGTCTTCGAAGCGATCACGAAGGGTTTTGGCGCAGCGGATTGACGCCACGTTCTGTTGTTTCCGTGGATGCCGGCTCCGAATTTGTCAAAGCCGAATATCCAGCAGTTTCTCGATGGAGTGGATGCCGAGCGCGATCAGCCGCTCCACGCCTTCGGGCGACTGGCTGAGGCCGGCCTCGATCCAGAGGCCGTCGAGCATCGCATGAACGGTAACGGTGGTGTTCTCCACCTCCTCCACCGAAAGTCGTCGCCCCTCGGCGGCGAGGACGGCGGCAATAAGCGGTTCGGTGGCGCGGCGCAGCGCCAGATAGCTTTCCTCACGCACGGCGGCGATCTGCGGATCGACTCGGCTCTGGCTGACGAAGGTCGCCCAGAGCGACAGGAGACGCGCATTCGAAGCGGGCGTGTCGAGTGTCGCGACGATGAAACGGCGTAACCGGGTGTGCGGTGGTCCCTCCGTTGAATTCAGTTCACGCATTGAATTGGTGGTGATCAGCGCAATGGTGCGGCGGTAGGCGGAGAGGATGAGGTTCGCCTTTGCGTCGAAGTGGTGCCGGATCAGGCCGTTCGAGACCCCTGCCTTCGCCGCGACGGCACGCACGGACGTGCCCTGGATACCCAGTTCGGCAATGCATTCCAGCGTCGCCTCGATGAGGTCGCGCTGTTTTCCGCTATCGGGCACGTCGTCGTTGCCTGTCATGTTCAAGCTCCCTGCATCCAAGCCTCTTAGCCTGAAACCGCCACAATCTCTGAATTTTCCCGCTATACACTTGCATAGCGCTATGCAAGTGTATAGCGAAAATGTCGGTGCAAGGGGAGGAAGACCATGCGCGATCCACGTTACGACATCCTGTTCGAGCCGGTCCGCCTCGGCCCGCTCATCACGCGCAACCGCTTCTACCAAGTGCCGCATTGCAGCGGCATGGGCCACCGCTATCCCGAGGCGGACCTGGCACTTCGCCGGATGAAGGCGGAAGGCGGCTGGGGCGTGGTTTCGACGCAGGAAACGGAAATCCACCCCTCCTCCGATATCTCGCCCTCCAACCAGCAGCGCATCTGGGACGATCACGATATCGACCGGCTGACGGAGCTGACGGAGGCCGTGCACGCACATGGCAGCCTTGCGGCGATCCAGCTCGTGCACAACGGCATCCACACCGCCAACCGACTGACCCGCATTGCGCCCTACGGCCCTTCGGACATGGTCGTGGATGTGGAGGACCCGGTGCAGGCGCGGGCCATGGACAAGGCCGATATCGCTGCCTTTAGAAAGTGGCACCGCGATGCGGCGCTCCGGGCCAAGCGCGCCGGCTTCGACATCGTCTATGTCTATGCTGGCCACGACATGACGCTCCTCCAGCACTTTCTGCTGCAACGGCATAATTGCCGCACCGATGAATATGGGGGCAGTTTCGAAAACCGACTGCGGCTGTTCCGTGAAGTGCTGGCAGATACGCGCGATGCCGTCGGCGACCGCTGCGCCATCGCCGTGCGCTTCGCCGTCGAGGAATTGCTGGGCGCTGACGGCTTGCAGCACGATGGCGAGGGTCGCGATGTTGTCGCCGCGCTGGCCGAAGAGCCAGACCTCTGGGATGTCAATCTCTCCAACTGGTCGAACGACAGCCAGACCGCGCGCTTCTCGCAGGAGGGTTTTCAGGAGGCCTATACGGCTTTCGTGAAGACGGTGACGACGAAGCCTGTCGTCGGCGTCGGCCGCTATACCTCGCCGGATGCCATGGTGCGCGCGATCCGCACTGGCGTGCTCGACCTCATCGGTGCCGCCCGCCCCTCGATTGCCGATCCCTTCCTGCCGAAGAAGATCGAAGAGGGCCGCATCGACGACATCCGGGAATGCATCGGCTGCAACATCTGTACGGCCGGCGACAACACGGTCGTGCCGATGCGCTGCACGCAGAACCCGACCGTCGGCGAGGAAGGCCGCAAGGGTTGGCATCCGGAAATCATCCCGTCGCTTGCAAAGCCGGAAGCCGTGCTCGTCATCGGCGGGGGACCGGCAGGGCTCGAGGCTGCGCGCGCGCTTGCCCAGCGCGGCGCCGATGTCACTGTCGCGGAGGCCGGGCGCGAATGGGGTGGCCGCGTCACCAGGGAGGCGAAGCTGCCGGGACTTGCGACCTGGGCGCGCGTGCGCGACTGGCGCATGACCCAGCTGCGGCAGGCCCCGAATGTCGAACTCTATCTCGATAGTCCCCTTACCGCCGAGGACGTGCTGTCCTACGGCATCCGGCATGTGGCGATCGCCACCGGCGCTCGCTGGCGCGCCGACGGTGTCGGCAGGACGCATCGCGCGCCCCTGCCCTTCCTGTCGGGCAGTGCCGTCGTCGGTGTCGATGCACTTCTGGAGCGCGGGGTGGCGGCCCTTCCGAACGATGGTCCCGTCGTGGTCTTCGATGACGACCGCTATTACATGGCAAGCGTGCTCGCCGAACTGATCGCGCAGTCGGGTCGAAAGGTGACCTTCGTCACGCCTGCCGCCGTCGTCGCGCCCTTTACGGATCACACGCTGGAACAGCGCCGGGTGCACACCCGCCTGATCGAGCTCGGCATCAACATCGTCCTGCTGCACCAGCTCGGCGATTTCAGGCCGGATGTCCTGAGCGTCGAATGCGTCTATTCCGGCAAACGTCACGAAATTGTCTGTTCCACCCTAGTACCGGTGACGGCGCGCCTGCCGGTTGCCACGCTCTGGCGTGACCTGTCGGCGGCTTCGGACGCCTGGGCCGATCATGGCATCGAAAGCGTGGAGCGGATCGGCGACTGTCTTGCGCCCGGCATCATCGCCGCCGCGAACTATGCCGGACATTTCTATGCCCGCAAGCTCGCCGGCACCGACGCCGACGATTACGACGCCTATCGCTGATCGACACGTGCCCTACAAAAAAATCTGCGTCGCAATCCATTTCATGATTGCTAATCCTAGCTCCACTTAATATGTTGTTAAGTGAGGAGTGAGGCTATGGACGACATCGCGATAGCGACGAAGAATCAGGCCGCCATTGGTGAGAAGGTCAAGGCCTTTCGCGCGGCCCGGCGCATGTCGCTCAGGGCGCTGGGTGATGCAACGGGCACGACCGCAAGCTTCCTTAGCCAGCTCGAGCGCGGTCTCAGCGGCGTCAATATCAGCACGCTGATGCGCATCGCCGGTGCGCTCGGCATCAGCCTCACGGACCTGTTCGACGACGCCTCGCCGCCGGTTGGGCGTGTGTTGCGCAAGGACGAACGCCCTGCCCTGCCGCCGGCGGAAGGCTACCGCAAGATGCTCCTGTCGCGGCGGCCGATCCGCGACATGGAAGTCTATATCGGCGAGTTCGATCCCGGTGGCTCGACGGGTGAAAAGCCCTATAGCCACGGGGATTCGCAGGAACTCTTTTTCGTGATCCGCGGGGAGGTGGAGCTTACCCTCGGCGAGGAACGTCATGTGCTGTCCTCCGGTGACAGCATCGAATATCCAAGCTCGGTTCCGCACAAGACCGTCAATATCGGCACGGAAACCGCTGAAGTCATCTGGATGATCGCGCCGCCGACCAGCGTCGCGGATGATCTCGACAAATACCTGCCCCGGCCCGGCTCGTAGCCCAGGCAGGAACAACTGAACGCGAGCGCTACTGGGAGTATCAACATGAAGAAATTTGCGAGGGCCTTGGCCCTGACGATGACGTGCGCCCTGGCGTTGCCGGCATTCGCACAGGACAAGCCGGTCGCCGGCGAGGTGAAGGAAGGTTCGCTCAAGGGCAAGACGCTGACCTTCGTCTCCTATGGCGGCATCTATCAGGACGGCCAGGTCGCCGCCCTCAAGGAATTCGTCGACAAATCCGGCGTGACGCTGCTCAACGACGGCCCGACCGAAATCGCCAAGCTGAAGGCGCAGGTCGATGCCGGCAACGTCACCTGGGATGTGGTCGATACAGCCGACCTGCCGCCCTATGTGCATTGCGGCACGCTCTTCCAGAAGCTCGATCTTTCCAAGCTCGACGTTTCCAAGATCCCGCCCGGCCAGGTCGGTGAATGCTCGGTTCCGGCGATGAACTACGGTGTCGTTCTGATGTACAAGAACGAGACCTACAAGGATAACCCGCCGAAGAACTGGATCGATTTCTTCGACACGGAAAAGTTTCCCGGCACGCGGGCCATCGATGGTTCGGGCGATCCGACCGGCGGCCTGATCGAGCAGGCTTTCAAGGCGACGGGCGGCGACCCGAAGGCGATGACGGCCGACGACATCGAAAAGGGCATTCAGAAGTTGCGCGATCTCGGTCCCGACACGATATACTGGAAGACCGGCGCGGAAAGCCAGCAGCTGGCTGAATCCGGCGAAGCCGACATGATCATGATGTGGACCGGCCGCGCCATGACCGCCGTGAAGAACGGCGCCGCCTATACGCCGGTCTGGCAGGATTGGCTGGTCGTCATGGACCAGATGACCATTCCGGTCGGCGTCAAGGATACCGATGCGGCCTACGCGCTGCTCAACGCCTATCTCGGGGCGAACGCCCAGGCGGTGCTCACAGAAAAGACCTCCTACACGCCGATCAACCTCGACGCCAAGCCGAAGGTCGACGACACCACGGCGGCATTCCTAACCTCGACGCCCGAGCGCATCGCACAGGGCTATCAACAGAACATTCCGTTCTGGGTGAAGAATTTCGATCTCGCCGCCGAAAAGTGGAACGCGCTGCTTTCCGGTAACTGAGCCGCCGAGTGATTGCAGGCCCGGTTCCGGCCGGGCCTGTCTCGCAAACGGGAGATATCCATGACCGCGACACATGATGAAGGCTTGCGGAGTGCCGTCGATCGCTCCGCCTTCCTGTCCCGTTTCCGGCCGCGCGGTGCGGTCTGGCTGGCTGCGCCCGCCGTGCTGGTGTTGCTCGTCGTGCTCGCCTATCCGCTCGGCATCGTTGTGTGGCGCTCGTTCACCGATCCCGCCGTCGGCGTCGACAATTACGTCTGGTTCTTCCAATCCGCGGTGAACCGCACGGTGCTGCAACGGACCTTCGTCGTCGCCGCCTGGGTTACGCTCGTCTCCCTCATCTGCGCCTATCCCTACGCCTATGCCATGACCATCGTCGGCAAGAACGTCCGGCTGGCGCTCATTCTCTGCGTGCTCGTGCCCTTCTGGCTGAGCGGCGTGGTGCGCACGCTGGCCTGGGTGATCCTTTTGCAGGATTCCGGCGTCATCAACTCCATCCTGCGCGGCCTCGGCCTGTCGCCGGTCAAGCTGATCCGCACCCTGCCGGGCGTCGTCATCGGGATGACGCAGGTGCTTTTGCCCTTCATGATCCTGCCGATCTACTCCGTGATGAAGGGTATCGACACGCGCCTGTTGCAGGCCGCCCGCAGCCTGGGCGCTAAACCCTGGAAGGCCTTCCTGCAGATTTACGTGCCGCTGTCGCTGCCCGGCGTCTATGCCGGCGCGATCATCGTCTTCATCCTGTCGCTCGGCTTCTACATCACGCCGGCCCTGCTCGGCGGTCCGCGCAGCATTCTCCTGTCCTCGCTGGTGCAGAACCAGGTGCTGAGCCTGCTCAACTGGGGCCGTGGCGGTGCCATGGGCGTGGTGCTGCTGGTCGCGACCTTCGTGCTTCTCGCGCTGGCCGCCCCGCTGATGCGCCAGAAACATACCTCTTCGCGCAGGGAGGCGTAACCGATGCCGTCGTTCTCCCGCATTTTACTCGGTCTCTTCTGCCTGCTCGTCGCGATCCTGTTGCTTGCACCGACGCTCGTCGTGATCCCGATGTCGTTCAACGGCAACAAGTCGCTCGCCTTCCCGCCGGTCGGTTTCAGCTGGCAATGGTACGAGAACTTCTTCAGCAACCCGGATTGGACGACCAGTTTTTCCAACTCGTTGATTGTCGCCCTCATCGTCGCGGTGGTGGCAACGGTCATCGGCACGCTTGCCGCCTTCGGCGTCAGCCGTGCGGCGGCGCGCACCGGCGGCCTGCTGCGTGCGCTGCTGATCACGCCGATGGTCGTGCCGGGCGTGGTGCTGGCGATCGGTATCTATGCCGTCTATCTCGACACGCATCTTGTCGGCACCGTCACCGGCTTCGTGCTGGCCCATACCATGCTCGCCATCCCTTTCGTGCTGATCGCGGTGCAGGCGAGCCTCGAAGTTTTCGATCGCCGGCTGGAGACCGCGGCCTCAAGCCTTGGAGCCGGCCGCCTGACGGTGTTCCGCACGGTGACGCTGCCGCTCATCCTGCCCGGCGTTCTCTCCGGCGCGCTCTTCGCCTTCATCACCTCGTTCGACGAGATCATCGTCGCGCTGTTCATCACCAGCCCCTATCTCAAGACGCTGCCGGTGCAGATTTATACGTCGATCACGCGGGATGCCGATCCGACCGTCGCGGCCGTCGGCACGCTGCTTTTCATCGCCACGTCGCTCATCATCATCGCCGGCCTGCTCCTGGGCATGCGCCGCGGAAGGACCTGACCATGCACGCTCCCCAACGTTCCGCCGGTGCCGCGATCGAAATCCGCAAGGCCTCCAAACGCTACGGCGCCTTCACGGCGCTCAATGATATCGACCTCCATATTCGCCCCGGCGAGTTCATGACGTTGCTCGGCCCCTCCGGTTCGGGCAAGACGACGACGCTCAACCTGATCGCCGGCTTCACCGACATCAGCTCCGGCACGCTGGAGATCGGCGGCAAGAGCGTCACCGGCCTGCCGTCGCACAAGCGCAATATCGGCGTCGTCTTCCAGCACTACGCGCTGTTCCCGCACATGACCGTCGGCAAGAACGTCGCCTATCCGCTGACGCTGCGCGGCATCAAGGGCGATGATCGCGAGGCACGCGTCAAGCGCGCGCTCGACATGGTGAAAATGGCCGATTTCGCCCATCGTTACCCGAACGAACTCTCGGGCGGCCAGCAGCAGCGCGTGGCGCTTGCCCGCGCGCTGGTCTTCGATCCGCCACTGCTCCTGATGGACGAGCCGCTCGGCGCGCTCGACAAGAAGCTGCGCGAGTGGCTGCAGCTGGAGATAAAGCGCATCCACCGCGAACTCGGCACAACCTTCGTTTATGTGACGCACGACCAGGAGGAGGCGCTCGTCCTCTCCGATCGCATCGCCGTCTTCAACGGCGGCCGCATCGAGCAGATCGGCACGGGACGGGAACTCTACGATAGTCCGGCAACGCTCTTTGTAGGCCGTTTCATCGGTGAATCCACGGTGTTGCGCGGATCGGCTGAGATTTCAGGCGATGAAACGGTGATGACCACAGGCGGGCAGAAAGTTATCGCCCATGGACGCCTTGCCGGCGGTGCCCGCCCGGTAATCCTGCTTCGGCCAGAGCGGGTGGCCCTGAAGCGTCCCGGCGCGGATGTCGTTTCGGGTGAAAACCGCCTCACCGGCACGATTGCGGAAGCGATCTATCTCGGCTCCGGCTCGAAATACGAGGTGCGGCTGGCGGACGGCACGATCGCCGTGGTGCGCGGCCCGCTCGGTGCGGCCGATTTCGGGATTTGCGACACCGTCGATATCGCCTTCCTGCCCTCCGATCTCATCCTCCTCCCAGATGACGCCAGCGCCGACGTGACGCTGACCTGAACCCGAAAGCCCCTGCCATGGACGTCAAGACCAACGGTAACATCTCCTTCTGGTATGCCGATATCGGCGGCATACCGCAGAAGCGGCCCGCTCTGCCCGGTGATCGCGAAGCCGATGTCTGCATCATCGGCGCTGGCTATACGGGCCTCTGGACGGCCTACTATCTGAAGAAAGCGGATCCTTCGCTCAACATCGTCATGGTCGAGCGCGAATTCGCCGGTTTCGGCGGCTCGGGGCGCAATGGCGGCTGGCTGTCCGGCGGCTTCAGCTGGTCGCGTGAAAAGTATCTCAAGACCTCCAGCCGCGGCGCCGTTGTCGACATGCAGCGCGCCATGGCCGGCACGGTCGACGAGGTGATCCGGGTGACTGAGGCGGAGGGCATCGATGCGGATATCCTGCGCGTCGACAACATCACCTTCGCCACCAACAAGCCGCAGCTCGAGCGGGCGCGTGAGGAGTACCAGTTCTATCTCGACTGGGAGATGCCGTCGGAGCGCATCGAAATGCTGTCCGCCGAGGCGGCGGCGAAGCGCATCCGCGTCGCCAACGTTCTGGGTGCCTTCGTCATTCGCGACATGGCGCGCGTCCAGCCGGCCAAACTGGTGCGCGGCCTTGCGAAAGTGGTGGAAGGGCTCGGGGTCTCGATCTTCGAAGGCACGGCCGTCACCCGCTTCGAGAAGGGCCTTGTCGAGACCGACCGCGGCACGGTGCGCGCGCCCGTCATCATCCGCGCCACGGAAGGGTTCACCGCTGGCCTGCCCGGCCACGAGCGCACCTGGCTGCCGCTGAACAGCGCGCAGATCGTTACCGAGCCGGTGCCGGAGGCGCTGTGGAAGGAGATCGGCTGGGATGGTCATGAACTGCTCGGCGATGCCGCGCATGCCTATTGCTACGCCCAGCGCACCCGCGAGGGCCGCATCACCATGGGCGGTCGCGGCGTGCCCTATCGTTTCGGCTCGGCGACGGACGTCAACGGCCGTACGCAGCAGGCGACCATCGACCAGCTCCATGCCATCCTGACGCGGCTGTTGCCGCAGACGAAATCGCTGAAGATCGATCATGCCTGGTGCGGCGTGCTCGGCGTGCCGCGCGACTGGTGCACGACGGCCGGCTTCGACCGCGCCAGCGGCATCGGCTGGGCGGGCGGATATGTCGGTCTCGGCGTCTCCAGCACGAACCTCGCCGGCCGCACGCTGGCCGATCTGGTGCTCAATCGCGACACCGAACTGACCGGCCTGCCCTGGGTGAACCGCACCGTGCGCAAATGGGAGCCGGAGCCGTTCCGCTGGCTCGGCGTACATTCCATGTATCAGCTCTACCGCATGGCGGACGAACGCGAGTTCGCGGGTCTCGAACATACATCCAGACTTGCCGGCCTTGCAGACAGCATCACCGGCCACTGACCCCGTTCAAAGGATATTTCCATGATCAGTTTTGAGAATTTCGGCGACCTCCTGAAGCTCGATATTGGCGCCTTCGCGGCAAAGCCCACCTCCATCGAGGGCGACCAGAAGGAGGCGACGCTCGTGCTCTGGACGAGCGCCAACGCGAAGATGGAAACCGGCATCTGGGAATGCACGCCCGGCCGCTTCACCGCCGACCGCACGCAGAACGCCGAGGTCTGCCACCTGCTCACCGGCCGCGTGACGCTGCACAACAGCGACGGCACCTCCCAGGAGATCGGGGCCGGTGAAATGTTCGCGCTGCCGCTCGGCTGGCGCGGCGAATGGACGATTCACGAGCAGACCCGCAAGATCTACACCTTCCTTGCAAACGACGTCTGACGCTGCCTGACAGGTTTGGGAGGAGGATCCCGATGATGCAAACCGAACCTTCCGATGGCGCCGTGGTGCCATCCGCGTTCCCGCATCTGTTCCAGCCGTTGAAAATCCGCGGTGTGGTGCTGAAGAACCGCATCATGTCGACCGGCCACGACACGACGCTGCCGACGGACGGGCTCGTCAACGAGGCGCTGCTTGCCTATCACGCGGCCCGCGCCAAGGGCGGCGTAGGGCTGATCGTCAGCCAGGTGGCGGGCGTGCATGAGACGGCGCGCTATACCTCGCATATGCTGATGGCGACGGAGGATGATTGTATCGACGGCTATCGCCGTCTCGCCGAGCTCTGTCATGCCGAGGGCTGCGTGCTGTTCTCGCAGCTTTTCCATCCCGGCCGCGAGATCATGGAGGGTGGTGATGGGCTTTTGACCGTTGCCTATGCGCCCTCCGTCTCGCCGAACGAACGGTTCCGCGTGATGCCGCGCGCGCTCGACAAGCGCATGATCGACGAGATCGTCGCCGGCTATGCGTCAGCGGCCGGGCGCATGCATAAGGCGGGCGTCGATGGTGTCGAGTTCGTCGCAAGCCACGGCTACCTGCCGGCGCAATTCTTCAATCCGCGCGTCAATCGCCGCGGGGACGACTATGGCGGCTCGCTGGAAAACCGGTTGCGGTTTGCCGAGGAGGCGCTTGCCGCGATGCGGGCCGCAACCTCGGAGGATTTCGTCATCGGCATGCGCATCAGCGCCGGTGAACGTGATGAAGAGGGGTTGGCCAATGACGAGGCGCTGGAAATCTGCCGCCGGCTGGAGCCGCTGCTGGATTATGTGAGCATTACGACCGGCACCTCCGCGTCGCTTGGCGGCGCCGTGCATATCGTGCCGCCGATGGCCTATCGCGCTGCCTATCTGGCAGGGGACGCGGCGCGCTTCCGCAAGGCGCTCGGTATTCCCGTCTTCGTGACGGGCCGCATCAACCAGCCACAGGAGGCCGACGCGGTGATCGCGGATGGCTCGGCGGATGTCTGCGGCATGACGCGGGCGATGATCTGCGATCCCGACATGCCCGGCAAGGCGCAGGAAGGCCGCATGGACGACATCCGCGCCTGCATCGCCTGCAACCAGGCCTGCATCGGTCATTTCCATCGCGGCGTGCCGATTTCCTGCATCCAGCATCCCGAAACCGGCCGCGAGCTGAAATTCGGCACGCTCGAACCGGCGGCCCGGCCGAAATCCGTCATGGTCGTCGGCGGCGGCCCTGCCGGCCTGAAGGCCGCCGCTGTTGCCGCCGCGCGCGGCCACAAGGTCACCCTTTATGAGGCGGCGAGCCAGCTCGGCGGGCAGGCACAGCTCGCCCAGCTTCTGCCCCGGCGCGCGGAATTCGGCGGCATCGTCACCAATCTTTCTCGAGAAGTCGAACTCGCCAATGTGCGTGTGCAGCGCGGCGTGCGGGTCGACAGGGCCTTGGTGGAAACGGAGCGGCCGGATGCCGTCATCCTCGCCACCGGTGCGAAACCCTATCGGCCGGACCTGCCGATCGACGACAGCATTCAGGTCGTCGATGCCTGGCAGGTGCTGCGCAAGGAGGTGAAGACCGGCAGCCGCGTCGTCGTGGTCGACTGGCGCTGCGACTGGATCGGCCCCGGTATCGCCGAACGTCTCGTCGCCGAGGGCTGCAGCGTCGACCTCGCCGTCAACGGCACGCATCCCGGCGAGTTGCTGCCGCTCTATGTGCGCGACAACATCGCCGCCGAACTGCATCGCATCGGCGTGCGGGTCACACCCTATGCACGCCTTTACGGCGGCGACAGCGGCACGGTCTATATGCAGCACACGACCAGCGACCAGCCGATCCTCTTCGAGGACGTGGACACGCTGGTTCTCTGTCTCGGGCATGCGCCGGTGGATGATCTCTCGAGCGTCCTGCAGCGGCTCGTGTCGGAAGTGCATGTCATCGGCGACAGTCTGGCGCCGCGCACGGCGGAAGAAGCCGTTTATGAGGGCCTGAAGGTGGCTGCCAGACTATGAGGATGCTTAGAGGTTTGCCGGTGCGACGAACTGATAATAGGCCCAGACAAGGGCAATCACGACGACAACGGCGAGCCAGGCCAGTCCCTTTTTCGGTCCCGGCGCGACAGGCTTCTTTTCCTGCTTCGGTTTGCGGGGTTCGAATTTCACAACATTGTTGTCGTTCAAGGCGTCCTCCGTCGCGCTTCGATTCGGCAAGAGACTTAGCGGTGGTGCGGGGCCGACTGCAAGCGTTCGGCCGCCGAAAAGATCATTCAACCCGGATTGCCGAGCGCCTTGATCCGCTCGAAATGACCACGGCCCAGATGGCCGGTGCCATCCCGGATATCAGCGGCGATTGCAGCCTTGAGCGCTTCGCCATCGCGCCTGACGATGGCGGCGAGGGCTTCGGCGTGGCGGTCGACCTGGTAGGTCTGCGAAAGGGTCTCGCCCGCGCGCCGCATGAAGGGGGCAAGCCGCAGCCAGAGGGATTCGATGAGCGGCAGCATGATGGTACCCGGCCGCGCCTCGTAAAGACAGCGGTGGAAGTCGAAATTCGCCTCCACCAGCCGCTTGAAGTTACCGACCGCAAGGGCTTGGTCCGCCTGCTGATCGAAGGCCTTGAGACGCGCCAGCCTGATCTCGTCGATGAAGGGCATGGCGCGTTCGGCTGCGCGGGTCTCCAGCGCGATGCGAGCCTCCAGAACCTCCTCGAAGCGCTGAGGATCGAGATCCGGCACGCGCACACGGCGATTGTCGAGAAGTTCGAGCGCGCCGTCGGCGACGAGACGGTGCAGCGCCTCTCGCACGGGCATCGCGCTGACGCCGAGCGCATCGGCGAGGCCGTTTATCGTCACCGGCTCGCCCGGCTCGAACTGCCCCGTCATGATGTTTCGCCGCAATACGCGGTAGACCCATTGTTTGGCGGATTCGGACGCTTCCCTCCCGGCTGCGACCAGCATGCTGTTATCCTCCCGTCTGTCGGACCCGGCCATGCCGGTTATCGTCTCTGGGCTGAATTCTCTGAGCTTTGCACGCAGAACTGATAATCTCGCAAAGCTCAAATTCACCCTTTACAGATTTGATCAAATTATGGTTTGTTGTGATCATAAGCAAGACAAGCCTATCACATAAGAGCCGTGATCAGCGGCCGGACAGAGGACAGCCGGCGGTTTGGGCAGAGGACGCTCGGGGCACGCCGGTTCACAAACGGGGAACCGATGACTGACACCCGAACGACCGCAGCCCATGGCGGCGCCATAGGCCTGCACGGCATTAAAAAATGGTTCGGCAATTTCCAGGCTGTCGACAATGTGTCGCTGGATATCCGCTCGAACGAATTCTTCACCCTTCTCGGCCCCTCGGGCTGCGGCAAGACCACGCTTCTTCGCATGATTGCCGGCTTCGAGCTGCCGACCGAGGGGCAAGTCCTTCTCGACGGCGTGGATATTTCCCGCCTCCTGCCCAACCAGCGGCCCGTCAATACCGTCTTCCAGAACTACGCGCTGTTTCCGCATCTGACGGTGGCCGAAAACATCGGTTTCGGCCTCAAGATGCTCGGAAAGTCGAAGTCGGAAATCGACAGCGTCGTCAAGGACATGCTGAAGCTCGTTCATCTCGATGGACGCGGCAACAATCCCGTTACGCAGCTTTCCGGCGGCCAGCAGCAGCGCGTGGCGCTTGCGCGTGCGCTCGCGCCGCGGCCGAAGGTGCTTCTGCTTGACGAGCCGCTTTCGGCACTCGATCTGAAGCTGCGCAAATCCATGCAGATGGAATTGAAGCGTCTCCAGCTCGAAACCGGCATCACCTTCGTCTTCGTCACGCACGACCAGGAAGAAGCGTTGACGATGTCCGACCGCATCGCGGTCATGTCGACGGGTACAGTCCGCCAAGTCGGCTCGCCCTGGGATATCTATGATCGCCCTGCAGAGCGCTTCGTCGCCGACTTCATCGGCGAGACCAATTTCCTGGAGGTGGACGTGCTTTCGGTATCCGGCAACAAGGCGCGGGTGCGGCTGTCGTCCGGTTCGGAAATTCCAGCGACATTCCCGGGTGACGTGACGCCCAGCGGCAAGGTCACGATCGTCGTCCGTCCAGAACATGCGCGCGTTACGGCGCCCGCCGCTGGTTCTGTCCTGCGGGGTACCGTGCACGACATCGTCTATCTGGGTACGGATACGCATCTCCATATTCGTCTCGACGACGGAAGCGGCTTCATGGTGCGGCAGCAGAATGCCCGCAGCGGCGATTGCGGCTTCTCCAAGGGCGACTCGGTTGGTATCGACTTCAGCGACGACGTCGCTCAAATTCTGAGGGACTGACAATGAGCGGCGCACAAGAGGCCGCTCTCGCGGCTCAAAAACAGGATATTCGCTCACGCTGGCTTCTCAGCGCTCCGGCCCTGCTGATCATTTTCGTAGCGGCGATAGGCCCGCTTTTCGTCATGCTGTTTTACTCCTTCATGGTGAAGGGCGACTATGGCGATGTGAAATTTGGAGAATTTTCGCTTGAGGGCTGGACCTCCGTCTTTTTCGAACGCGATATTTTCGATGATACGCTGGGGCTTGCCGATGCGCACCTCTCCATCATCTGGCGTTCGATCCAGCTTTCGTTCTTCACCACGATCCTGACGGTCATTCTTGGTTTTCCCACCGCCTATTTCATCGCGACGCGCCCACCGCACACGCGTGAGATCTGGGTATTTCTTGTCACGATCCCCTTCTGGACGAACCTTCTGATCCGGACCTTCGCGATGCAGCAGGTCATCCGAAACGAGGGCCTTTTGAATACGGCGCTGCTCTGGCTCGGCGTGATCAAAAGCCCTCTGCAGATCATCTATACGGATACAGCCAACCTGCTCGGCATGACCTATGTCTATCTGCCGTTGATGGTCCTGCCGCTCTATGCATCGATCGAGAAACTAGATTTCCGATTGGTGGAGGCCGGTTATGATCTCTACGCGACACGTTTTCAGGTTCTGCGGCGGATCGTGATCCCGCTCGTGAAGCCGGGCATCATCGCAGGATCGATCCTGGTGTTCATTCCCTCGCTCGGTGCCTATGTCATTCCCCGCGTTCTGGGCGGCGGCAAGAACATGATGCTGGGCAATCTCATCGAGATGCAGTTCGGCTCGGGCCGCAACTGGCCTTTGGGAGCGGCAATGTCGATCACGCTCATGATCCTGGTGACGGCGGCGCTGATCATCTATGTTCGCAATGCCTCGCGTGGAGGGAACGGCCATGTTTAGCAGGCGCTACGATCTCCGTTCTCAGCCGGGTTTCGGCTTCATCACGCTTTTCACGTTCTTTGCCCTCTATCTGCCGATCGCGGCGCTGGTCATCTATTCGTTCAATGACGCGGAATCGCTTTCCCAGTGGGGCGGCTTCTCATCACGCTGGTTCGTGGCCGCCTGGAACAACACGGCGGTACAGGATGCTGCCATCCGTTCTCTGGTCATCGCGCTGTGGGCAGCCCTTCTCGCAACGACGGCTGCGATGATGGCGGCGCTTGCCACGACGCGAACACAACCCTATCGCGGATTGACGTTCAAGTATGCGCTGATCAACCAGCCACTCATGGTGCCGGAGATCGTCACGGCCGTGGCGCTGCTGATCGTATTTTCGCGCATCAAGGTCTGGACCGGCTATTCCGGCCTCGGCTACCTGATCGTTGCGCATACCGCGTTCTGCATCCCCTTTGCATACCTGCCGATCCGTGCCCGACTGGAAAGCATGGACTTGACGCTGGAGCGCGCGGCGGCCGATCTTTATGCCACCCCCTGGATGACCTTCCGGCATGTGACGCTTCCGATGTTGCGTCCGGCGATCATTGCGGGTTTCATGCTGGCGTTCGTGATCTCGCTGGATGACGTGGTCATCACGGAGTTCGTCAAGTCCGGTGGGCAGGATACGCTGCCGACCTATATGCTTGGTCAGCTCAGACGTGAAACAACACCCGAAATCAACGCTATCGCGACGGTTTTCCTGGCCTTGTCGACGGCCCTCGTCGTGGTCTTCTTCTTCATCAACAAACGAAAACAGTAGTCAGAGAGGAACAGCAATGACAACGAAGTTAATCACCACCACGGCCTTGGCTGCAATCGCGACGCTCGCAGTTGCGAGTGCCGCGTCCGCCGCGGGCGAGCTCAACATCTACAATTGGGGCGACTACACGAACCCCGAACTCATCAAAAAGTTCGAGAAGCAGTTCGACGTAAAGGTTACGGTGACAGACTACGACTCCAACGATACGGCGCTTGCCAAGGTCCGCGCCGGCGGCCATGGCTTCGACGTTGTCGTTCCCTCGGCAAACTATGTTCCGATCTGGATCAAGGAAGGCCTTATCGAGGAAGCGCGTCCGGATCAGATGGAGAACTTCAAGAACGTCGATCCGCGTTGGGTGGATGTTCCCTGGGACAAGGGCCGTCACTACACTGTTCCGTGGCAGTGGGGTCTGACGGGCATCGGGGTGAACAGCAAGGTTTATGGTGGTGATATCAACACCTCCGCAATCTTCCTCGATCCGCCGCCTGAACTGGCCGGCAAGATCAACGTCGCGCCGGAAATGAATGACGTGCTGTTCGCGACGATCAAATATTTCGGCGGCGAATGGTGCACGATGGACAAGGAAGTCCTTCGCAAGGTTCGCGACAAGCTTGTCGAAGCGAAATCCAAGTGGCTCGCCATGGATTACAGCGTTACCGAAAAGCTGCCTGCTGGTGATTATTCCGCCGTGTACTACTGGAACGGCGCCATCATGCGTTCGCGTTTGAAGAATGCGGATATCAAGTTCGGCTATCCGAAAGAAGGCTTCCCCTTCTTCATGGACAGCGTGGCTCTTCTGAAGGATGCGAAGAACCCGGAAAACGCCAAGCTGTTCATGAACTTCATCATGGATCCGGAAAACGCTGCCATGATTTCGGCTTTCGCCAAATATTCCAACGGCATCAAGGGATCTGAGAAGTTCCTGCCGGCGGAGATGCAGACGGCACCGGAACTGGTCGTGCCGGCTGAGTTCGAGGCCGCCGGCTCGTTCCTTGAAAGCTGCGAGCCGGAAACGCAGCAGCTCTACACCAAGATCTGGACCGAACTGCAGAAGTAAGCGGTTTCGCCGCACAAAGAGGACAGTCCAAGCGGGAAGGCCTTGCGCCTTCCCGCGCCTTGGCTGGATTTTTCATGATCAAGACCTTTCAGGACAGACACGGCTTTAACCGCGCCGATGTCACGCTTGCCAATTGGCGCACCTCCCCCTACAGCCGCTGGACCTTCCAGAACGTTCGCGATTTCGTTCCGACGGCGGTGATTGCCGCCGAGGCCGTTGTCGCGGAGCGGCCGCTTGCCAGCGACACGTTCCTGGACGAGCCCATGGAAACCGGCCTTGCCGGCACCGATACCGCCCGCGCCTTTCTGGAATTCGCCCACACGGATGCCTTCGTGATGATGCGCAAGGGCGAGATGGTTGCGGAGTATTATGCCGCACATGCCAATCCCGATGCGCCGCACCTCATCTTTTCCATTTCCAAATCGCTGACGGCCGTCGTTTCCGGCATTCTGGAGGCGGATGGCATTCTGGAGCCTGATCGCCCGGTGACCGATTATCTGCCGGAGGCCAAGGGCAGCGTTTATGGCGACTGCACCTATCGCGACGTGCTCGACATGCGTGTCAGCCTCGATTTCGAAGAAGCCTATCTCGATCCCTATGGCGCCTTCGCGCGTTATCGCCGCTCGATGCTCTGGAACCCGCCGATGCCCGGCGCTGAACCGGAAAACCTTGCGGCCTTCTTGCTGACCTTGCAGAAAGCTGAGCGTCCGCATGGCGGCCCCTTCTACTACGCCTCGCCGAACGCCGATCTACTCGGCGTGATCATCGAACGCGCAACTGGCGCTCGCTTCGCCGACCTTACCTCCGATTTGCTCTGGAAGCCGATGGGTGCCAAGGGGCTTGCAGATATCACGGTCGACGCTATCGGCACGCCGCGCACGGCCGGCGGCGTCTCCATGACGGCACGCGATCTGGCGCGTCTCGGCGAACTCCTGCGCAATGACGGCGCGCGCGACGGCAGGCAGATCGTCCCGGTCGCCTGGATTCGCGATATGCAGGAAAACGGCGACCGGGAGGCCTGGCAGCAGGGCCGTAATGTCGATCTGCCGAACGGCCGTTACCGCAGCCAGTGGTACCAGTCCGGCGAGGCCGACCACGCCTTTTGTGCTATCGGCATCCACGGCCAATGGCTCTATGTCGATCCAAGCACGGAAACGGTGATCGTCAAATTCTCCTCCCACCCGGAGCCGCTGGGCGACGAGGAAAACCAGGACATCTTTACCTTCTTCAGGGCGCTCTGCCGCCGGGCAATCTAGAGCATTTCCAGCCGACACGAGATCGTTTCGGCGTTGGACAATGCGGCACAAAAACTCGGATCATTTCCGGTGCGCCGGAGGTGGTCCGAAAAATATCGAGGGAACACACCATGCAGACCGAGGCAAGCTTTATCATCCGCAACGCGCGGGTGCTGACCATGGACGATGCCAATCCGCGTGCGAGCGCCGTCGCCGTTGCCGGTAACCGCATTTTGGCCGTCGGTTCCGAAGCACAGATCGAGGCCTTTTCCGGTCCCGATACGCATGTGATCGATGCCAGGGGCGGGACGGTCCTGCCGGGTTTCAACGAGGCGCATATGCACATTTTCGGCGGTTCGGCCGAACTGCGCGAACTGTCGCTTTACGGCTTGAAGGGTTTTGATGCGCTGGACAGGGCGCTGAAGGCCTATGCCGCCGAATATCCGGAGCGTCAGCTGCTGATCGCCCAGCATGCCGACTACACGATCCTCTCCGACGACGAGCGCGTGACGCGTCATCACCTCGACCGCATCCTGCCGGATCGTGCCGTGCTGATCTTCGCGCCCGATCATCACACCGCTTGGGCAAACACGCTTGCTTTGAAGATGGGCGGCATTCTGGAAGGCCGAGATGTCGGCGTCGGCAACGAGATCGTCATGGGCGAGGATGGCCTGGCCAATGGCGAACTGCGTGAAAGCAACGCTATCAGGCCGGTCTCCGCGCTCAGCGAAACGGGTGGCCGCGAGATGCTCGGCGTGGGAACGGGCGGCGATCCAGAGCATGTGACGCCGGAGGAGCGCGCCAGCGATATCGAAATCCTCAAGGAGGGGCTCGCCTATGTCGCATCGCTCGGTATCACCTCGTTGCAGAACATGGACGGCAGTCTCTACCAGCTGGAAATGCTCGACGAGATCGAAAAGACCGTCGGGCTGCCGGTGCGCGTGCGCATGCCCTTCCACATGAAGAACTTCATGCCGCTCTCCGACCTGGAGACCAAGGCCGCGGCCTGGCGCGAGCGCTTCAACTCGGATCGTCTGCGCTCTAATTTCGTCAAGCTGTTCATGGATGGCGTCACGGAATCCGGCACTGCCGTTTTTGTCGACGACTATTCCCACCAACCGGGCCTGAAGGGCGATCCGCTCTTCTCGCAGGAGCATTTCAACGATGTCGCCATCGCCTCCGACAAGCTCGGCCTGCCGGTCGCCGTGCATGCCATCGGCGACGGTGCGGTGCGCATGGTGCTGAACGGCTACGAGGCCGCCATCAAGGCCAACGGCAAGCGCGATAGCCGCAATCGCATCGAGCATATCGAAGTGGTACATCCCGACGATATCAAGCGTTTCAAGGAACTTGGCACCGTCGCTTCCATGCAGCCGACGCATCCGCCGGGCAGCGCCGGCCTGCCGCTGGAGCCCTATCTCTCCTATATCGGTGAAGACCGCTGGCCCTATGCCTTCGCCTGGCGCACGCTGGTCGATGCCGGCGCGCCGATCGTGTTCGCCACGGACTGGCCGGTCTCGCCGCTCGACCCGATGAACTGCATCCAGTGCGCCATGTCGCGCGAGGTCTGGAAAGAGGGCATGAAGGACGAGCGCCTGTCGCTGCACGAGACGCTCGCCGCCTATACGAAGAACGGCGCGTGGGTCGAATTCATGGAAGACCGCAAGGGCGTGCTGAAGCCGGGCTATCTCGCCGATATCGTTGTGCTGGACGGCGATGTCGAGGCGACGGACTTCAACAAGCTCGCTACGGTTCGTCCGGTGACAACCATTTGCGACGGCCGGATAACCTATCAGGCGTAATTCCGAAATCGGCCTATCGTCCAGGGCCGATTTGTGCGATAGGCCGGGCAGTCAACTGTCCGGCCTTTCCATGTATATCGCCGAAATCCTTGCTCTGTCCGCAGCGGTCTGCATCGCGATGAGCGGCATGCTCGTCAGCGAATTGCAAGGCCGCCTGCCGCTCTTCGATCTCGCCCGCTTACAGATGGTTGCAGCTTTCCTCATGACCGCCGCCGTGTCGCTCGTCCTCGGCGGCTGGCGCACGGTGGAATTCTGGCAGTTCGGTTATCTCGCCGTCTCCAGTCTGTTCGGCATCATCATCGCAAGCACCACCTATTTCGCGACGATCTATACGGCCGGCCCGCGCACCACGGCCCTGCTCTTCTCGCTCGCCTCGCCCTTCGCCGTTGTGCTGGGTTATGTCTTCCTCGGCGAAACCCTGTCGGGCCGGCAAGGCATCGGCATTGCCTGTGTACTGGCGGGCATCCTGCTGGCCATCGGTGCCCGTTCGTCCTCGAAGGCCATAGGCGGTCAGAACAAGACGCCTTGGCTCGGTATCGTGCTGGGCGTGGTCACCGCTTTTGGCCAAGCGCTCGGCAGTCTTGCAGCCCGGCCGGCAATGGCGGGTGGTGTTGAACCCTTTACCGCAATGGCGGTACGGTCGGGTCTCGCGGCGCTTTTCTTCGTGATTCTGATGGCTGTGCCGCATCCGGTCTTGAAGCCGGCGCCCAGCATAACCACGCGATCGGTGGGTTTTGCCGTCGGCTCCGCCTTCTTCGGCGTCGGCCTCGGCATGTCGCTTTTGATGGCGGCATTGGCACATGGCAATGTCGGGGTCGTTTCGACATTGTCCTCGATGACGCCGATCGTCATCCTGCCGATGGTCTGGGCAAGGACCGGCATTGCGCCGCCGGCACCCGCCTGGATCGGCGCCGCGCTTGCTGTGATCGGAACGGGACTGATCAGCCTTTAGGTGGGCCGGCCGAGATCGACGAGATAGGTGTTTTCCGCGCGCGACCTGGCATAGTCCTCGGGGCGCACTTCCGCAAAGAGCAGCGTCTCACCTTCCGTCGGCGCTTCGGCGAGCAGCTTGCCGTCGGGTGCTGCGATGCGCGACAGGCCGGCATAGGTAAAGTTGTCGTCGGCGCCGCAATGGTTGATATAGGCAACGAAAACCTGGTTCTCGAAGGCGCGGACCTGGATCATGTGGTTGGCGATGAAGGTGCCGGAAGAGCCCTTCGGCAGCGCCGTCGGCACGACGACGAGATCGGCCCCGGCCAGCGCCAGCCGGCGGACATTTTCCGGAAACTCGACATCGTAGCAGATCAGCATGCCGAGCCTGATGCCGCCGAGTTCCACCAGGACGGAATTCGGCATGCCGGGCTTGAAGGCATTGCGTTCATAATCGCCATAGAGATGGGATTTGCGATAGACGGCATTGGTGCCGAGGCCATCGGTGAAAAGCGCGCTGTTGTAGATTAGCGTGCCCTCTTGTTCGGCAAAGCCGGCGACGATGGCGATCCGGTTCTCCCGCGCGATAGTGCTGAGGCGCTCCGCCGCCGTGCCCTTAGCCGTCGAGGCGAGTTTCTCGAAAGCCGCCTGCCCTGCCCCATAGCCGGTCACGGCCAGTTCGGGCACGACCAGCAGCTTGGCGCCGCCCGCTGCCGCATCGGCGGCGGCAGACGCGATGCGTTCCATATTCGCTTCGCCGTCGCCGGCAATCGCATGCATTTGAAGGGCGGCGATCCGCATGGTTTCAGTCCTTTGACGACATGGCGCCGAGCAGTTTCGGCAGATCGCCGAAGCGTGCAACGAGGCCGAAGATGGTGGCCGCTATTGCCACGAACAGAATCGTGACCGAAGCCATGGTCGGCGTATAGCCGTACCGCAGCGCGTTGAAGATCTTGATCGGCAGCGTCTCCATCGTGAATCCTATCGTCATATAGGCGACGATATATTCGTTGAGTGACAGCACGAAAGCGAAGGCGTAACCCGAGACGAGATAGGGCAAGATCAACGGCAGGACAACCGTGCGGAAGACCGTGCGGTCGTCTGCGCCCATGGTCGCGGCGGCCTCCACCAGCGAGCGGTCGATGGAGGAGAAGCCGAGCGACAAAGTCACCAGCGGCAGCGTCACGAAGAAGATGGCGTGGCTGATGACGGCGGTGGCTGGCTGGCCGTAGAAGCCTGTCGCGGCCCAGAAGGTGAGCAGGCCGAGCGCGGTGATGACCGGTGGCAGCGTGAAGGGCGCGATGCCGAGCAGCTGGAAGATATTGGCCCAGGGCGCATGGCGCCGCCAGAGGAACCAGGCGAGCGGCAGCGCGATGAGAAGCGCCACGGCGGCGGAAAGCGCGGCCAACGTGACCGAGGCGAAAAGCGCGTTGCGCCATTCGACATTGGCGAAGATTTCGCCGTACCAACCAAGCGAAAAGCCCTTGGGCGGGAAGGCAAGGTCCTGCTTCTCATTGACCGAGACACCGGCGACCACAATGATCGGCAGGGCCAGGAAGAGGCCGATCAGGCCGAAATAGACGCGCTGCAGAAACACGGTCATGCGGCTTCTCCCTTACGTCCGGCATAGACGGTGAGCCCCACGAGACCGAGCGTGACGAGCACGAGGAACACGGCCATGGCGGCGGCGAACGGCATGTTCGACTGGTAGATCGCCTGGTCGGTGATCAGGACCGAGAGCGTCCAGTGCTGCGGCCGGCCGAGGATCTGCGGCAGCAGATAGCAGCCGAGCGCGAAGATGAAGACCATGATCAGCGTGGCGACGATGGTGTTCCTGAGCGCCGGCACGACGACGGTGAAGAAGGATTTAATCGGCGACGCACCAAGCGTGCGCGCGGCTTCCGTCAGCGTCGGATCGAGCCGCACGAGGGCGGGATAGAGCACAAGCACGGTATAGGGCAGCGCCTGATAGGTCATGGCCGTCAGCACCGCGCCGAAACTCGGGTTCAACGCCACCGGTTGATCCAGGATGCCGATCATCACGAGAAGATTGGTAATGCCGGCGGTGCGCGAGAAAAGCGTCGACCAGGCAAAACCGATGATGACCTCCGACAAAGACAGGATCGACAGGAGCGCGACCAGCCAGAGGACCTGCGTCCTGCGCTTGGCGCGCGACAGCAGATAGGTGAAGGGCACGGCCAGCACGACGCAGCAGATCGCGACGGTAACCGCGAGGAACAGCGAGAAGCCGAGCACCTTGCCGAAGAACAGGCTGAGGAACCGCTCGTAATTCTCGAAGACGAAGTCCGGCGTATAGAAGCCGGACGGATTGCGCTTGAAGAAGGAGACCGCGATCATCGTCGCGAAGGGGACGACAAAGAAAGTGATCAGCATGCCCGCGGGGAAGACGAGCGGGCCGTAGTCCGTGAGTTTTTGCGGGGCTTCGCGTCTCATGACTTCAGCACCACGCAGTCACTAGGGTTGAGCTGGACGCCGACCGACTGGCCGACCGACACGTCAGGCCGGGCATTCGGCATGGAGACGGCGACGATCTGCTTGCCGCCGGCCTCCACGAAGGTCTCGATCGTGCCGCCGAGGTCGCGCACGAAGGTGACGGTGCCGGTGACCGGTGCATTACCCGGCGCGGTGAGGTGTACGTCTTCCGGGCGCACGGAAATGATACCGGATTTCAGGCCCGCAGGAACTGCAAGGCTAGGGATCGATGCCCCAAGCACGCTGGCGCCGGTGCCGTCGGCCTTGAAATCGATGAGGTTCGTCATGCCGATGAAGTCGGCGACGAAGGTATCGGCTGGGCGACGATAGATTTCCACCGGCGCTGCCGCCTGGCGGATTTCGCCGCCATTCATAACGACGACGGTGTCCGCCATGGTCATGGCTTCGCGCTGGTCGTGGGTGACGACGATGGTGGTGATGCCGAGGCGCTGCTGGAGCTGGCGCAGCTCGACCTGCATGGCCTCGCGCAGTTTGGCGTCGAGTGCCGAAAGCGGTTCGTCGAGCAGGAAGAGTTTCGGCGAGATGGCAAGCGCACGGGCGATCGCCACGCGCTGGCGCTGGCCACCCGAGAGTTTTGAGACGGGCCGGTCTGCGTAGCCTGCCAGGTGGATCATCGCGAGAAGCTCGTCAACGCGCTTTTTCTGCTCCTCCTTGCCGACGCCGCGGATGCGCAGCGAATAGGCGATGTTCTCGCCGACCGTCAGATGCGGAAAGAGTGCCAGCGACTGGAAAACCATGCCGAGGTCGCGCTTGTGGGTGGGGACATTCGTGATGTCCTTGCCGTCGAGCTTGATCGCGCCGCTGGTCGGCAGGTCGAGGCCGGCGACCATGCGCATGAGCGTGGTCTTGCCACAGCCGGAGGGACCGAGAAGGCAGACGAAGGTGCCATGCGGTACGGTCAGTTCAACATTCTTCACGGCCGTGAACGTGCCGAATTGCTTGACGATATTCTGGAGGGTCAATCCGGACATTGGGGCTCCGCTCGGCGCTGACGGTTCTGGAACCGGCCGGCTATCGCAGCCGGCCGGTCGTTTTCAGGAGAAGGCAGGGATCAGCCTGCGATCATTTCGGTCCACTTCTGGTTCAGCCAGTCGGCCTTGGTGGTGTAGAGGTCGTAGCGCGGGATGATCGGATCGATATCCGAGGACACTGCGGCGAACTCTTCGGCCGTGAGGTCGAGCAGGTCACGCTTGACGGTCGGCGCGGTGCCGACCTTGCGCGACAGCAGCGCCTGGATTTTCGGCTGGCTCATGTAGTTGATGAAGGTGTGGGCTTCCTCGACCTTGCTCGAGGCGCGCGACAGCGCCCAGCAGCCGCTGTCCATGATGCCGCCTTCCTTCGGGAACGTGGAGCGGACCGGCTGGCCATCCTTGGCGGCGAGGCCGGTCACATCGTGATAATACTGGCCCATCGGGATTTCGCCCGACTTCAGCGATTGCTCGAACTGGGCTTCGTCACGATACCACAGGCGCACGTTCGGCTTCACTTCGGCGAGCTTCTCAAAGGCCTTGAGAAGGCCTTCCTCGGTATCGAGCGCGTTCGTGCCGCCGAAATGGGTTTTTGCCGTCACCTCAAGCAGGAACGAGTTCGAGACAAGCGCGAGCAGGCCGAGCTTGTCGGCATTTGCCGGATCCCATAGAGCCGACCACGATGTCGGGGCTTCCTTAAAGACATCCGTGTTGGTGACGAGTGTGATGTACCAGGCGACGGCACCGATGCCGGCGACGCGACCATCCGGATACTTGTTGACGAAGTGGTCGATGAGGTTCGAGCCGTTCGGGATCTTTGCCAGGTCGAGCGGTGCCCAGAGTTCGGTCGACTGGCCCTTCAGCATGGCGACCTGAGACATCATGGAGACGTCGGCCGGTGCCTGGCCGGCCTTGGCGGCCTGCTCGAGTTGAACGAGCCATGCCTCGCCCGTCGGCTCGGCGACGGATTCAACGGCAATGCCGGTTTCCTTGGTGAAATCAGCAAAGATGTTCTTGTCGAAGGAATCCTTGAAGTAGCCGCCGTAGACGCCGACCTTCAGCGATTTGTCCTGCGCGCGCAGCACGGCCGGCATAGCAAGCAGCGAAGCGCCGGCAACACCCGCGCCCAGCACCGCGCGACGGCTGACATTGGTCTTGAGGATATCACGCATCGTGGTCTTTCTCCTGTTAGACCGACCGGTTCATCCGGCCGGAGCGTTCCCGTTGTTGTTATTCTACGTCAGGCCGTCCGCGACACGGAAGGGCTGAAAACCATAAGGCTCAGAATTTCGAATAGAACCTGCGCGCCGGCATGCGCGCTGTTCGTCGTGGCGTCGTATTGCGGGGCGACTTCCACCACGTCACCGCCGACGAGGTTGATGCCCTTGAGGCCTCGGATCAGCTCAAGTACCTCGCGCGTGGTGAGACCGCCGATCTCCGGTGTACCGGTTCCGGGCGCGAAGCTCGGGTCGAGACTGTCGATATCGAAGGAGAGATAGGTCGGGCCGTCGCCGACGATGGCTTTCGCCTTTTCGATAATGGCGGGAATGCCGAGACCGGTGACCTCTTCCGCATGGATGACGGTCATTCCGGATTCATACGAGAATTCCCACAGATATTCGGAGGAGCCGCGGATGCCGATCTGAATGGTGCGGGTCGGGTCGAGCACGCCGTCGAGCACTGCGTTGCGGAACGGGCCACCGTGATGGAACTTCGTCTGGTCGAACATGCCGCCGGTGTCGCAATGGGCGTCGATATGGATCATGCCGACCGGTTGCTTCTTGCCGACAGCCTTCATGATCGGATGGGTGATCGAATGGTCGCCGCCGACGGCAAGCGGTATTACCCCGGCATCGACGATCTGGTTGAAGCGCTTCTCGATGTCGTCATGGCTGAGTTCGAGGCGGTAACGGCTCTGGAAGGGTACGTCGCCGATGTCCGCCACGCGCAATTCCTGCACCGGAGCGCAGTCGAGAACGTGGTTATAGGGCCCGATGCGCTCGATGGTGCGCATGGCGCGGGGCCCGAAACGGGATCCGGGGCGGTTGGTGACGCCGAGATCCATCGGCACGCCGGTGATGGCAACCTGCAGGTTGCCGAAATCGGGCTCGATGGCATCGACTTGCATATAGGGCGCGGAGAGGAAGGTCGGAACGCCGGCATAGGGCGCCAGACGGGTACCGTTCTTTGTGAAGATCTTATCGGCAACCTTGCGGAAGGCGGGATCGAACATCTCCCCACCATGGCTTGCGCCGTATTTCGCCTTGAGTTCGTCCAGCTTGCTGCCGCTCATCGTGTCCACCTCATCGCAAATGAAAAATGCGGGCAGGCCGGGGGCAGGATCAAAAGCGTTTCAACGTGTTCCCCCGGGGTCTTTGCCCTCGTTCCGCGTAGTATCGTAATAAAACGGCTGGAAAAGCAATTGACATTGTTATAGCGATTGGCGTGAGAAAAATTCACATATCCGGTTCTCCGCCCCATGACCGCGCGCCTTCCGCCGCTCAATCCGCTCCGCGCCTTCGAGGCGACCGCCCGTCGCGGCGCCGTGTCGGCCGCCGCACGCGAGCTGAACGTGACGCATGGCGCCGTCAGCCATCAGATCAAGGCGCTCGAGGAATCGCTCGGCACGGCGCTTTTCGAACGCGGCGGCAAACGGCTGAAGCTCACGCCGCAGGGCGCGCTGCTCCTGCCCGCCGTCACCAATGCCTTCGGCGAGATAGCGGCTGCGACCGCCCTGATGAAACAGCCGGAAACGAGCGGCGATCTGACCATTACCTGTGTGCCGGCCCTACTCTCCTTCTGGCTCATTCCACGCCTCAACACCTTCACCGACCAGTTTCCTGGTGTGCGCGTGACGCTGATCGCGTCGAACGATCCGGAGAACCTGCGTTCGCTCGATACGGATGTCAGCGTGCTCTATGGCGATGGAAACTGGCCGGATTATTGGACGCGGCTCTGGTCGCGGCTGGAACTCTTTCCGGTCGCCAGTCCCACCTTGCTGAACAGCCGGCCCCTGCGGTCGCTGCGCGATCTTTCCGACCATACGATCTTTCATGGTGACGACGGTCGCGAATGGAGCACCTGGCTTTCGGCGGCAGACGCGACCGATATCGTGCGCGGTCGGCAGCATTTCATGAGCGATGCCCGCCTTTCCACCGAGGCCGCCCTGCATGGCCAGGGCATTGCCCTTGGTGATACGATCACCGCCGGCCATCTGATCGCGCGCGGCGAACTGGTCGTGCCGTTCGATCTCACCGTGCCGGCCGCCGATGCCTTCTATGTCGCCTGCCGACCATCCGTGCGGCAAGCGCCGATCGTAAAGGTTTTCATCGACTGGCTGTTTGCATCGCTCGAAGAAAGCCTCCCCGAGCCGCAGACCTCCGCACGCATGTTGTTGCGCGGTCGCGGTACGCGCGCTGCCGAACCCTTTCGCCCAATCCCGGCACCGGTCAAACGCCGGACCGCGTCCACCCCCCAGCGCAAGACCCGCGCCTGATATTCACGGAACTGACTATGCCCCGCTTCAATCCGCTCGTCGAAACCCTCGCCGCCCCGCCTATCCCTCATGTCTTCGCCTGGGGCGATGCCTATGACGGCCGTAACGGTCCGATGATCGATTTGTCGCAGGCCGTGCCCGGTTATCCGCCGCATCCCGACATGCTGCGCCTGCTCGGCGAATATGCCGCCTCGCGCGCTTACACCGGCTACGGTCCGATCGAGGGCGAGGAGAGCCTGCGCAAGGCCTATGCGGCGCACCTTTCCGAAGCGTATGCTTTGCCGCTTGCTGCCGGCAATGTCCATGTCACGGCTGGCTGCAACCAAGCCTTCATTTGCGCCGCCATGGCCATTGCAGGCGCGGGCGATGCCGTGTTGATGACGGATCCTTACTACTTCAACCAGGAAACCACGCTTGCGATGCTCGGCGTCAAGACGCGCTTTGCCGGCTGCGATTCCGCAAACGGTTTCCTGCCCGATGTCGTGACGATTGCCGCGGCGATTACGCCGGATGTGCGGGCGCTAGCCCTTGTTTCGCCGAACAACCCGACCGGCGCTGTTTATCCGCCGGCTTTGCTCGCCGAAATCTATGATCTCTGCGTTGCGTGCGGCATCTGGCTGATCCTCGACGAGACCTATCGTGATTTCCTGCCGGTCGGTGCCGGTCGTCCGCATGATTTGTTCGGCCGCGCCGGCTGGGAGAACACGCTGATCAGCCTCTACAGCTTCTCGAAATCCTTCTGCATTCCCGGTCATCGCCTCGGCGCCATCACCGCCGGTGCCGACGTGGTTGAGCAGGTGGCGAAGATCATGGACAATCTGCAGATCTGCCCGCCGCGGTCCGCGCAGGCGGCGGTTGCTACCGCACTGCCGTTACTGGCCGACTGGCGCGAGGGTAACCGGCTGGAGATCGCCCGCCGCGTCGAGGCGTTGTTGTCGACCATGGCCGGCGCTCCAGCCTGGAAGGTGGGGGCAGTCGGCGCCTATTTCGCTTTCATCGGCCATCCCTTCGCGGGTGTTCCGTCCGCCCGCGTCGCGGAAAAGCTTGCCAAGGAGGCCGGGATTCTCTGTCTGCCTGGAAGCTATTTCGGCGCCGGCCAGGAAGGGTATCTGCGCTTCGCCTTCGCCAATGCCGATAGCCAGACGATCGCCTTGCTGAGGGACCGCCTAAATCGATTCGCAATCGACTGAACATAAAAATTCGCCGCCGGTTGAGGTACTGCGCCCTGAAATAAACTCAGGGCGTATTATTGAGCGTGAAAAAGCGCAAAATCATTCCTCGCCTCTTGATTGCGTGTAGAAAATTTCTACAATCACGCATGCCGCGTCTTGCGCCATTCTTGCTGACACCTATGGTCGTGCTCAGGCCGCACGCCGGAATTCCTCCGGCACCGGGGAAAGGTGGCCAACGCATGGAAAAGATAAGCGAAACTTATGATACTTGTCCATCGGAGGCGCTTAATGTCTCCGCGATCTCTCAAAGCGTGGCGCATCAGCTCCGCCGGGCCCACGGTCAGTTCATACAGCGCTTCCTGCACTATTTCTCCGTGGTGAACCTGCGTCCCACGGAATACAGCGTACTGGCGATGATCGCCGAAAATCCTGGTCGGAAACAATCTGAAATCGCTGCTGTTCTTGGTATCCAGCGGGCGAACTTCGTGTCGCTGATGAACGATCTCGAGGAACGCTGTCTGACGGAACGGCGGAATGTGCCCAATGACCGCCGTTCCCACGCGCTATATCTGACCCCATCAGGGGAAAGCCTGCTGAACGAAGCGCGGCGGGCCGAGGCCGATTTCGAGGCGGACTGCCTGGAGCGATTGGGTGGAATGCGGGCCCGCGACCAATTCCTGGCGCTGCTTGCTCGTCTTTTCGGCTGAACGCATTGTCTGGGCAGGGCTTGACCTTGCCATGGGGGAAGGCTTCAGCATGCCGGGGCAAATCAGGAGACTGCCCATGAGCGACACCCTTTCTTTCATCGTTTCCGACATGACCTGCGGCCACTGCGCCAAGACCATCACAAACGCCGTGCTCGCTGTCTATCCGGCTGCGAAGGTCGATATCGACCTCTCGACGAAGCGCGTTGCGATCGCAAATGCCGGCGACCGCCGCGCCATCATCTCTGTTATCGAGGCCGAGGGCTATTCGCCAGTCTAAGCCAACTGAACGGCAAAAGGTGCTTGACCTTGACATGATGGGAAGGTGCACGATCTATCCAGAATGAAGCCGTCTTCTACGCTCCATGCCGGATCGAAGGAGAGCTTCCCGATGAAGGTGCATCATGCTTACCCTGGTACCGTCAGCAGAGCAGCAAACAATCAAGCTTTTCGTCTCCGACATGACCTGTGCGTCCTGTGTGCGCCGGGTCGAAAAAGCCATCGAGAAGGTGCCGGGCGTCTCCCGCGCTGCCGTCAATCTGGCGACGGAGAAGGCCGACGTGACCTTTGCCGGCACCGCCGACGCTGCCGCCGTTGCAGCGGCGGTGCGAAAGGCCGGTTACGGCGTCGCCGAGGACGTGCTCGAATTTCCCGTAGAGGGCATGACCTGCGCCTCCTGCATCAATCGGGTGGAGAAAGCGCTGAAGGCTATTCCGGGCGTTATAGACGCGACCGCAAACCTTGCGCAGGAGCGCGCCAGGGTGCGTTTCTTCAAGGGGGCAGTCTCTTTCGAGGACATCGCCGCTGCCATCGAGCGGACCGGCTATAAGGCTATTTCCGGTGCGACCGCCATACTAGCCGAAGAAGACCGCAGGGCGGCCGACGCCGGAATCCTGCGGCGCGATCTCGTGATTGCCGCGCTCCTGACGGCGCCGCTTTTCGTTATGGAGATGGGCGCGCATGCCTTCCCCGCCTTCGGCCATTTCATCCATGAAACCTTGGGCATGCAGACGAGCCGCGTCATTCAATTCGTTCTGGCGACACTGGTGCTGGCCGGGCCGGGCCAGCGCTTTTTCCGCAAGGGTGTTCCCAGCCTGCTACGCCTTGCACCGGATATGAATTCGCTCGTCGTGATCGGAACGCTCGCCGCCTGGAGCTTTTCCACCGTCGCCACATTCACGCCGGCCCTGCTGCCGGGTGGCGCGGCGAATGTCTATTTCGAGGCAGCGTCCGTCATCGTCACGCTGATTCTTGCTGGCCGCTATCTGGAAGCGCGCGCCAAAGGTCGCACCGGCGAGGCAATCCGCCATCTGGCCGGGCTCCGGGCCAAATCCGCCCGTGTGCTGCGGGATGGCAAGGCTGAGGACGTGCCGCTGGAAAGCGTTGTGCCCGGCGACATCGTTCTCGTGCGGCCCGGTGAGAGGGTGCCCGTCGACGGCGAGGTGACGGAGGGTAGTTCCTATATCGACGAATCCATGATCTCGGGCGAACCGATGCCTGTTGCACGCAAACCGGGCGATAGCGTTACCGGCGGCACCGTCAACACGACGGGTTCCCTCACCTTCCGCGCCACCCGCGTCGGCGCCGATACAGTCCTCTCGCAGATCATTCGCATGGTCGAGGATGCGCAGGCGGCGAAATTGCCGATCCAGGCGCTGGTCGATCGCGTCACACAATGGTTCGTGCCCGCTGTCATGGCCGTCGCGCTCCTGACCTTTGGCATTTGGGTGACTTTGGGGCCGAGCCCGGCTCTGGCCCATGCATTGGTCAATGCGGTGGCCGTGCTCATTATCGCCTGCCCCTGCGCAATGGGGCTGGCGACGCCGACCTCGATCATTACCGGCACCGGCCGCGCCGCCGAACTCGGCGTGCTCTTCCGCCAGGGCACGGCGCTGCAGACACTCGAGGCAACCGACATCGTCGCTGTCGACAAGACCGGCACGCTGACGCTTGGCCATCCGACTCTGACAGAGATTATTCCGGCGGAAGGTTTTTCGCGCGGCGAGGTCCTGGCCCTGGTGGCTGCGGCGGAAGTCCACTCCGAGCATCCGATTGCCGTCGCCATCCACGAAGCCGCGGTTAGGGAGGGTGCGGAGCTTCCCGCTGCCGGCGGTTTCGCGGCGATTTCCGGCCAGGGCATCTCCGCCATCGTAGAGGGCCGAAAGGTGCAAGCCGGCTCCGTGGGCTTCCTGGACTCCCTCGGCCTTGATCCCTCTGTCTTCGCCGCTGATGCCGACCGGCTGGCCGCCCAGGGCGCCTCGCCGCTTTATGCCGCCATCGATGGCAGGCTCGCGGCTCTCTTTGCCGTCACCGATCCGGTCAAGCCGACGACGAAGGAGGCCGTCGCAGCGCTTAAGGCGCTCGGCATCGAGGTCGCGATGATCACGGGCGACAACCGCCGCACTGCCGAGGCCGTGGCTGCAAAGCTGGGGATCAGCAAGGTCATGGCGGAAGTCCTGCCCGACGGCAAGGTCGCTGCCGTGAAGGCGCTTTCGGTCGATGGGGCGAAGAAGGTCGCCTTCGTCGGAGACGGTATCAATGATGCACCGGCGCTGGCAGCTGCCAATACGGGGATCGCCATCGGCACGGGCACGGATGTCGCCTTCGAAAGCGCCGATATCGTACTTATGTCCGGCGACATGCGCGGTGTCGCCATTGGTATTGCCCTGTCGCGGGCGACCATGCGCAACATTCGCCAAAACCTGTTCTGGGCCTTCGGTTACAATGTCGCATTGATCCCGGTCGCGGCGGGCTTTCTCTATCCGGCCTTCGGCATGCAGTTGTCGCCGGCACTGGCGGCAGGTGCCATGGCGCTGTCGAGCGTCTTTGTTGTTTCGAATGCACTGCGCCTCAAGCGCTTCCGGCTGCCGTTCCACAAGGGAGACCTGGCATGAATATTGGCGAAGCGGCAGAGACGACGGGCGTGACGCCCAAGATGATCCGGCACTACGAGCAGATCGGCCTCATTCGAGCAGCCGGCCGCACCGGCTCCGGCTACCGGATCTATGGTCCGAAGGACCTCTCCACCTTGTCTTTCATCCGCCGGTCGCGCGATCTCGGATTTTCCATTGCGCAGATCCGCGACCTGCTGGCCCTCTGGCAGGATCGCGCCCGCGCCTCCGGTGACGTCAAGCGCATCGCCAGCGCCCATATCGATGAAATGAAGGGGAAGATGCGCCTGCTGCAGGAGATGGTGCATACGCTTGAGCACCTCTCCGCCCACTGCCACGGCGACGACCGGCCGGACTGTCCGATCCTGGAGCGGCTTTCGACGGGCAGGACGGAGGATGGCTGCTGCTAAATCAGACGGCGGCCGAAAGGTGCTCGTGGACAGCAAGCCAGCGGCCGGCGGCGTTGCGCGTGAAGACGATCGTTTCCCGCTCGTTGTTCGTCACGGTTTCACCGCCGATGGAGACCTCGGTTTTGACCGCATGGGTGAAGATGGCGACTTCGCCGACGAGCTGGACCTTGCGGTTCGTCGAGCGGCAGGCCAGCACACGAAAACCGTCCCGTTCCTCCCAGAGCGCCCATTCCGCTTGATAGGCCGCGCGGCCTTCGAGCGTGCGGTCGAGATTGTAGAAAAGGAAGGTCGCCTCCGGCGCGAAAGCGTCGAAATAGGCGTCGCGGTCATGCCGGGAGAAGGCACCGACAAGCGCATCGGCGGCGGCGAGGACGGTGGATTCCTGTTCGATCATGAGGTCTCAGACGATCTTGATGGTGCTGATGAGGGCGGCGAGCGGTTCGTGCTGCGCGTTGACGCGGGCCTTCAGGTCTTCGATCGGCATGGCCTCGACCTTGCAGAACTCCATGAACATCAAGTTGAGGTTGTTAAAGAATACCTCGCCGATGGCCTGCGCATCGATGCTGGCATTGACGACGCCGCGAACCTGCAGCGTGCGCACCAGTTGCACGACCTGGGCGCAGAGCTGACCGTCGAGCTCGGTGTAACGGCGGGACAATGGCGTTTCCGGCTGCTGGATGGAGATCGCCATCGCCGTGCGCCACATCTCCTTGGAAAGATAGAACAGCGAGTGGTCGTAATATTGCTCGATCAGCGTGCGCAAAGCCTCGGCAACGTTGAGCGGCGGATTGGCGACGATGCGTGCACCCGCTTCCAGCACTTCCGTCACTTCCATGGCGACGGTCGCAACAAGGATGTCACCCTTGTTCTGGTAATAGTTGTAGAGCGTGCCCACGGAGACTTCCGCCATCTCGGCGATGTCCTCGATGCGAGCACTGTCATAACCCTGCTCGCGGAACAGCGTCGTCGCGGATTCGAGAATTCGGCGGGTCTTGTCCGCCTTCTGTTTTGCGCGCAATCCGGCCATCAGAACCTCCGTTGGAATCTCCTCAAAAATGAGATTGACTTAAAAAATGAACTCGTTCAATCTTTTTCTCAAGGCGTCGTGATGAACGCTGTTCGCCAAGGCTGAAAGCCTCAACTCAGAGGGAACGATAATGACGAAAACCATTTTGGGCGGGCTCTCCCGCCGCATGCTCGTTACGACTGCCGCTGCCCTTTCGCTTGCACCTGCCGCCGCGAGTGCCCAGGATGAGCTGAACGCGCTCGTCTGGTGTGATCACACCGATCCGGCGCTGGTCGAGCCCTTCGAGAAGGCCAACAACGTCAAGGTCAATCTCAAGGAATATGAGGGCACGGGCGCTGCGATCTCGATCATCGAGCAGTCCCGTCCCGGCGATTGGGACGTGCTGGTCATCGACGCCGTCGACGTGCCGCGCGCCATCGACATGGATATTCTCGGCGAAATGCCGGCCGACAAGCTGCCGCTGAACGACCTCTTCCCGGAAGTCCGCATGGATGCGACGACCACCAAGGATGGCAAGGTTTACGCGGTCACCGAGAAGTTCGGCTACAACACCATTTCCTACGACAAGACCAAGGTCGATCCGGCCGATATGGAGGATCTCTCGGTCGTCTGGTCAGACAAGTACAAGGGCCGCATCGCGCTCTATGACTATTATCTCCCGATGGTCGGCCTGACGGCCGTCGGCATCGGCAAGAAAACCGCCGATCTCAAGCAGGATGACCTGCCGGCGATCAAGGAAAAGCTGTTCGAGATGAAGAAGGTTGCTCGCCAGGTGAGCGACGTCGTCGCCTCGCAGACGGCGTTGGCAACCGGCGAAGTCGATATCGTGGTGGGCGGCGGCGAATGGTTGACGGCCGGGCTTTCGGCGGAAAAGCCAAACCTCGACTGGACGATCCCCAAGCAGGGCGCGCTGCGCTGGGCGCAGTCGATCGGCGTCTTCAAGGACAGCGAGAAGCAGGATCTTGCGCTGAAATTCGTGCAGTACATCGTCAGCCCCGAGGGCCAGGCGCGGCTTGCGACCTCTTCCTGCTACTGGGCGATGCCGGCCAATGCCAAGGCGGGTGAGCACCTGACCGACCAGCAGAAGACGGCGTTGCGCTGGGACAAGCAGCCGGAATATCTGAAGAATTCGCAGCTTTACCCGGTCGCCGATGCCGATATGGATGCGGCGATGCAGGACATCTGGACGGAAACGCTCCAGCAATAAGCAGTTGATGCGGCGGACCACCCTCCCCTTTGGGGGAGGGTAATACGGACACTCGTTTTCTCTGAACCCGCTGGAATTAGACCAGCGCTCGGCTAGGCTGCAGCGTCAACGGAGACTTTTTGCCCATGGCTGCCACTGCCCTCGAACGCGCGGAGCGCCGCAAGGCCTGGGCCTTTGCGCTTCCGGCGCTCCTCTGGACGGGGGCCTTCTTCCTCGTGCCCTTCGCCTATATGGCGGCCATCAGCTTCTGGACGCGGCAGGGGCGCGAGATCGTCGCGACCTGGACGCTCGACAACTACATCGCCTTCTTCGTCAAGGCGCATTTCTTCAAGGGCCTTGTCGTCTCGCTGGAGATCACGGCGACGGTGACGATCATCTCCATCCTGCTCGCCTACCCGCTCGCCTGGATCATCGCCGAGCGCGTGCCGAAGAAGTGGCAGCGTTTCGCGCTCATCATGGCAATCCTGCCCTTCTGGACCTCCTATGTGGTGCGCTCCTATTCCTGGCTCTTGGTGCTGTCCAAGGGTGGCGTGGTCAACCAGGCGCTGCTCTGGCTCGGCGTGATCGCCGAGCCGCTGGAGCTCTCGGCCAACCGCACCGGCACGGTCATCGGCTTCGTGCATTTCTTCGTCATGCTGCTGACGCTGACGATCTATGCCAATCTCATCCAGCTCTCGCCGAATTATCGCCGCGCGGCGGCGGACCTTGGGGCGAATGCTTTCCAGACTTTCTGGTTCGTCGTTCTGCCGCTGACGCTGCCCGGCATCATGGTCGGCGCCTTCCTGACCTTCGTGCTTTGCATCGGCGATTACATCACGCCGCAGATCCTCGGCGGTAACAACGAGCTGGTACTGCCGCAGGTCATCATGCTGCAACTCGGCCGGCGGGCGGATTTCCCGATGGCGGCCGCACTTTCGCTGGTGCTGATGGTCGTCGTTACGCTCGCTTATATCGCCTGCGCGCGCTGGCTGAAGATGGAGAGGACCTGATCATGCGCCATCTTTCCACCTGGCTTGCCGCGCTCTACGCCGGCCTCATCTATCTCTTCATCTTCCTGCCTGTCGTCGTGCTGGTGTTGTTCTCCTTTCAGGATGGCTCCTTGCCGGTGCCGCCGCTGAACGGGCTCACACTGCGCTGGTACGAGGCAATTTTCTCCGACGGCAAGCTGATGGCCGCGCTCGGCAATTCGCTGCTCGTCGCGTTAATTTCCTCCGCGGTCGCCTGCGTGCTCGGCTTCCTTGCGGCCTATGCCTTCGCCCGCTACACGCTGCCAGCGTCCGGCCTGTTGCGCGGCCTGATCGTCGCGCCGATGACGGTCAGCACGCTGATCATCGGGCTTGGCCTGCTCTCCATCCTCAACATCACCGGCCTGCGCCTGTCGCTCGTCACCGTCGGCATCGGCCATGTCGTGATCAACCTGCCGCTCTGCTTTGCCATCATCTATGCCTCGATGGGCGGGCATCAGGTGAATATCGAGCGGGCGGCGCGCGATCTCGGCGCTCGGGATTGGCAGGTCATGCTGCTCGTCACGGCGCCCATGCTGCTGCCGTCGATCCTCGCTGCCTTTTTCCTCTCCGTCACCTTCAGCTGGGACGAGTTCATCGTCGCCTTCCTGCTGTCGCGCTTCGACGTGACGCTGCCGGTCGAGATCTGGAGCATGCTGCGCTCCGGCCTCGACCCCAAGACGAATGCCATCGGCAGCGTCGTCTTCCTCATCTCCATCGCGTTCCTCGTCGTGATGGAATTCACCGTCTTCCGCAAAACCGGGAAATCCTCATGACCGCCGACGTTTCCATTCGCAACGCCACCAAGGTCTTCGGTTCGTTCCGGGCGCTCGACGATGTCTCGCTCGATATCGCCGCCGGCGAGTTCATCGTTCTGCTCGGCCCCTCCGGCTGCGGCAAGACCACCCTGCTCTCCATTCTCGGCGGCTTCATCGAGCCGACTTCGGGCACGATTTCCATCGGCGGTGAGGACATGACCCATGTCTCGCCGGCCAGACGCCCGACGACGACGATGTTCCAAGATTATGCGCTCTTCCCGCATATGTGCCTGCGCGACAATGTCGGCTTCGGTCTCCGCATGCGCGGCATGGGCAAGGCCGAGCGCTTCGAGAAGGCATTCTCCTATCTCGATCTCGTCGGCCTCAGGGCGTCATCGGCCAAGAAGCCGCATGAACTTTCCGGCGGCCAGCGGCAGCGCGTGGCGCTCGCCCGCGCGCTCGCTGTCGATCCGCATGTGCTGTTGCTCGACGAGCCGCTCGGTGCGCTCGATCTCAAGCTGCGCAGGCAGATGCAGGATGAGCTGAAGGCGATCCAGAAGCGCGTCGGCACGACCTTCGTGCACGTCACGCACGACCAGGAAGAGGCGATGGCGATCGCCGACCGCATCGTCGTAATGAACAAGGGGCGCATCGAGGATGTCGGCACGCCGGCCTCGATCTACATGCGCCCGCGTTCGCTTTTCTCCGCCGGCTTCATGGGCGAGGCCAATTTCCTGCCGGCCAAGGTGCGCGGTGCCTCCGGCAGTGAAGCCGAGGTGGAAACCGCGCTTGGCCGCGTGGCGCTGCCCGCCTCCGCCTTCGTTTCCGGTTCGCCTGCCGTCGGCAAGGACGTCACGCTCTGCATCCGCCCGGAGCATTTCCGCAACGCCAATGCCGATGTCCCCACGGTCTCGCTCGGTCGTGGCCGCATCACCGGCAGCGCCTTCTTCGGCACGCATCACCGCTGCCACCTCGCAGCGGGTGATGCAGTGCTGACAGCCCATCTTCCCCAGACCGACACTCCGCAAACCGGCGCCGAGCTCGACCTTCGCTTGAAGGCCGATAGCATCGTCGTGCTTCAGGAAGGAGTATAGGTTGATGCAGCGCATCCGCCCGGAAGACTGGTACAGCGTGCGTCGTCTCGGCGACGACGTCACCTCCATCAGCGAGCCCTATATCCAGGAATTCTACCGCTGCAACATCTGGCATGTGCGCGGGCGCGACCGCGATATGCTGGTCGACAGCGGCATGGGTGTCGTGTCGCTGCGGGAATGGGTGCCGCTGGTGACGGAGCGCGAGCTGATCGCGGTGGCAAGCCACACCCATTTCGACCATATCGGCTGCCATCACGAATTCGAATGCCGCGCCGTGCATTCGGCCGAGGCCGATCTTCTCGCCCATCCGACACGCGAAAACACCCTGGCCGATCCCTATGTCACTGACGAGATCTTCGACGCGCTGCCGCCGGAACCCTATTGCTCGAAATGTTACGCCGTGAAAAAGGCGCCGGCGACGCGTATCCTCGAAGACGGTGACGTCATCGACCTCGGCGACCGGCATTTCGAGGTTATCCACACGCCGGGCCACTCCCCAGGGGGTATTGCGCTCTATGAGAAGGCATCGGAAATTCTGTTCTCGGGCGACATCGTCTATGACGGTCCGCTGATCGAGGACACCTATCATTCCGATGGGAAAGACTACATCGCCTCGATGGAGCGGCTCATGACCCTGCCGGTGCGGCTGGTGCATGGCGGCCATTTTCCAAGTTTCAGCGGCGAACGCTACCGCCAGCTCATCAAGGGCTGGCTCGACGAAAAACAGAAGTGACGGGAGAAAAGCATGCTCGACAAGCGCAAATTCTACATCGACGGCCAGTGGGTCGACCCGCTGAAGCCCAATGATCTCGCGGTGATCAACCCGGCGACGGAAAAGCCGATCGCGGTCATTACCATGGGCACGGCTGCCGACATCGACCGCGCCGTCGCCGCCGCCAAGAAGGCCTTTGTGACCTATGGTCAGACGAGTGTCGAGGAGCGCCTTGCCCTGCTCGAAAAGCTGCTCGAGATCTACAAGCGCCGCTATGACGAGATGGCCCGCACCATCACGCTGGAACTCGGCGCACCCATCACAATGAGCACCGAGCAGCAGGCCGATGTCGGCGTCGGCCACCTCCAGGGCTTCATCGACGCGCTGAAGCGCCTGAAGACCCGCGACGTGCTGCCGAATGGCGACGTCGTGCGCCGCGAGCCGATCGGTGTGTGCGGCCTCATCACGCCGTGGAACTGGCCGATCAACCAGATCGTGCTTAAGGTCGTGCCGGCGCTCGCTACCGGCTCGACGTGCATCCTGAAGCCCTCCGAGTTTACGCCGCTGAACGCCATGCTCTATGCCGAGATGGTGCATGAGGCCGGCTTCCCGGCGGGCACGTTCAACCTCGTCAACGGCGACGGCATCGAATGCGGCGCGACACTCTCCAAGCACAAGGACGTCGACATGATGTCGTTTACCGGCTCCACGCGCGCCGGCATCGCCGTCAGCAAGGATGCGGCCGAGACGGTCAAGCGCGTAACGCTGGAACTCGGCGGCAAGTCGCCGAACCTCGTCTTCGCCGATGCGGATCTGGAAGACCGCGTCGCCGGCACGATCCGCGAATGCTTCAACAATTCCGGCCAGTCCTGCGACGCGCCGACCCGCATGCTTGTCGAGCGCTCCGCCTATGACAAGGTCGTCGCCATCGCCGAGCGCGTCGGCAAGGAAGCGACCGTTGGCAATCCGGAACAGGAGGGCACGCATATCGGCCCGCTCGTCTCGCACATCCAATTCGGCCGCGTGCAGGCGCTGATCGAAGCCGGTGTTGCCGAAGGTGCGCGCCTTCTCGTCGGCGGTCCCGGCAAGCCTGATGGTTTCGAGACCGGCTATTTCGTCAAGCCGACGATCTTCGCCGACGTCAACAACGACATGCGCATCGCCCGTGAAGAGGTGTTCGGCCCGGTTCTCGCCATCATTCCCTTCGACACCGAGGAGGAAGCGATCGCGATCGCCAACGACACGGCCTACGGTCTTGCCGCTTATCTCCAGACCGGCAACCCGGAGCGGGCCGAGCGCGTCGCCGCCCGCCTGCGCGCCGGCATGGTGCACATCAACGGTGGCCCACACCGTTACGGCAGCCCCTTCGGCGGCTACAAACAGTCTGGTAACGGCCGCGAAGGCGGCATGTTCGGCCTCGAGGACTTCCTCGAAGTGAAGACGATCCACCGCCCCGACGCGGCTTGACCGTCAACGCGAGACTGGAAGGCGGCGCTCGAAATGGCGCCGCCTTTTGCATCTGTCCAAAAAAATTCGCTTAAATGAGCGGGCGCCGTCTGGCTCCGGACGACGCGGTCTGATAGCCCCCAGCTTTCGCGATGAACGGACGGCTACCCGTGTCCCAGATTTCCTCCTCCTCCCAGACCCGCCTTGCCGTTGCCGCGCTTCTCCTCGGCGGCATCGCCATCGGCGCATCGCCGATCTTCGTGCGGCTCTCGGAGGTCGGTCCGCTGGCAACGGCATTCTGGCGCGTCTCGCTTGCCATCCTGCCGTTTATCCTGATGTCCCGTCTAGGCAAACAGGCGGACGAACAGCCCTCCGGCCTCCGCGACTATGTCGTTCTGCTGCTGCCGGGCGTGTTCCTCGCCATCGATCTCGTCGCCTGGCATCTTGCCTTGCATATGACCTCCGTTGCCAACGCCACGCTGCTCGCCAATATGGCGCCGGTCTTCGTGACGCTCGGCTCCTGGCTGTTCTTCCGTGCCCGCATCACGCCGATCTTCCTGGCGGGGCTTGGGCTTGCCCTCGTCGGGATCGTCGTACTGAAGGGCGGCCCCAGGGCGATTGGCGGCGGGCAATTGGCGGGTGACGCGACGGCGATTACTGCCGCCTTCTTCTATGCCTGCTACATGCTGGCGCTCGGGCATGTCCGCGCACGATTCTCCGCACCGCGCATTCTGGTCTGGACGACCGTTTCCGCCGCCGTCTGCATGCTGCCCATCGCCTTTGCCTTCGAAGGCGGTCTGGTGCCGTTGACGCTGTTCGGCTGGGCGATGGTCGTCGGCCTTGCCATGATAAGCCATGTCGGCGGTCAGGGGCTTTTCACCTACGCTCTTGCCCACCTGCCGACTGCCTTTTCCGCGCTGACGCTGTTGATGGCGCCTGTCGTCGCCGCCCTTCTCGCCTGGATCGTGTTGTCGGAGCCTATCGGCATGATGCAGGCCGTGGGCGGCCTGATCGTGTTGGCTGGCATTCTCGTCGCCCGCCGCGGCTGACGGCGCGACATGATTGCACTGCGTTGATGCAGCGATCAAAATTGCTGACTGGATCACTTGTGCCGAATGTGTCACAGCCGCAGCATCCCAAGACCAGAGTGCCTGATATGACCGACATCGCCGCCCCCTCCTCCGTCACCGGCACTGCGCGTCTCGGGGTGTTGCTCATGTTGCTCGGCATGATCATGTTCTCGCTGAACGACGTACTCGGAAAATGGCTGGTCGCGACCTATTCCGTCGGCCAGTTGATGCTGATCCGTAGCATTGCGGCTCTCATCGTGCTCGCACCGTTCTTCTGGCGCGTCGGCTTTCGGCGCCTCGTGGAGGTCGAACGACCGAAACTCCACCTCCTTCGCTCGTTTCTCTTCGCCTTCGAGGCCTCCGGCTTCTATTTCGCCGTCGCCTATATGCCGCTCGCCGATGCCATGACCTACTGGCTTGCCGCGCCCATCTATGTCGCGGCGATGTCGCCGTTGCTGCTGGGCGAAAAGGTCGGCTGGCGGCGCTGGACGGCGATCATCGTCGGTTTCATTGGTGTTGTGATCGCTCTTGAGCCGTCGAAAGACACATTCACGCTGCCTGCCCTGATCGCCATCGCCGGCAGTCTTGCCTTTAGCCTCGCCATGGTGCTCGGCCGCTCCTTGCGCGCCGCCCCCGATACGACGCTGGTCTTCTGGCAGGTGGCGGGTGCGGCAATCTTTTCCGGCATCTGGTGCCTTGCCGACCCCGCGGGCTGGGCGCCGGTGCGCAGCATCGATTTCGGACTGCTGAGCCTGCTCGGCATCGTGGCGATGAGCGCGCATATGCTGGTCAACCGCTCGCTGAAGCTGGCGGATGCCGCGACCGTCGTGCCCTTGCAATATACGCTGCTGCTCTGGGCGGTGCTGTTCGGCTGGCTGTTCTTCGGCGACGCGCCGCGCCCGGCCATGCTGGTCGGCGCGGGCTTCATCGTCGCGTCAGGTCTGTTCATTTTCTTCCGCGAACAGCAGATCAAGCGGCGGACTTAAGCTTGACGCAATTCCGGACGCAAAACCGCTCCACACTTTTGCTGGAATTGCTTCAGAACGTCGGCGGCGTGTTGATCCAGATAAGCACCGTCTCACCGTTATGTCGGTTGCGCCAGGCGTGGCGGCGGGCGCTTTCGAAATAGAGGCTGTCGCCGGGACCGAGGTCGTGGAATTCATGGCCATCAAGCACCAGCTCTATGCGGCCCGAGAGCACATGCACGAACTCTTCGCCCTCGTGCCGGTAGTCGCCGTCCGAGGATGCACCGGGCGCCAGCACGAAGCGATGGCAATCCATCATGTTGCGTCCGTCGGCCAGCACCTGCACGGTAACGCCGGGCGAGGTCTCGGGCCAGAGTTTCCATTCCCCTGCGCGCACGACGGAGCGGTTGTCGTTCTCTTCCTCGCCGGAGAGCTTGGAGACGGTCGTGCCATAATATTCGGCGAGATCGTGCAGCACGCGGAAGGTTACGCCCTGCGAGGTGCGCTCGAAGGTCGAGAGAACGGAGGTTGCGATACCGATGTCGCCAGCGACCTGCTCCAGCGTCTTGCCGGCATCGTGCCGCAGGCTGCGCAGCTTGCGGCCGACGCCCTGCGGCGCATCCCCCTCGGGTGCATGCGTATCGACGGAGGGATCTTCCGCATCGAGAGCCTCGCGGATGGCGGCCGGGTTCAGGCCCCGTTCCGTGCGATACCAGGCGATACGCTTCAGCCGGGCGACGTCGTCGCCGCTATATTGCCGATGGCCGGTCTCCGAGCGTCCAGGCACGACCAGCCCCTGCGTCTCCCAGAGCCGCAGCGTCGAGGCCGAAACCCCGGCAAGCCGCGCGGCTTCCGCCACCTTGTAGTGCACCGGTTCCGCAGAACCCATCGCGCCAATCCCTGATTCTGTATATGGTTCGCTTATAGCATTCGGGCGGCCATGCACGGCCCGAAAAACCGTCGCATTGCCCGCGTAAAATCCGTATTGCATTCTTGCAGAAAAAATGTAGGAATTCCACTCGAGACTTGCAGAAAAAATGTAAGTTATCGCAATTCCAGCAAAAGCGCACAGCGGTTCTGCGGTCGGGATTGCTTTGGACCAGATCAACGAAGCCTCCAGATTCAGGATAGCGCCATGACCGCCACGCCCCTTACCGATCGCAAGAACGCCGCCATCTCGCGCGGCGTAGGCATGACCACGCAGATCTACGCCGACCGTGCGGAGAATGCGGAAATCTGGGACAAGGAAGGCAACCGCTACATCGACTTCGCCGCCGGTATTGCCGTCGTCAACACCGGCCACCGCCATCCGCGCGTCATTGAAGCCGTCAAGAAGCAGCTCGACCGTTTCACCCACACCTGCCACCAGGTCGTGCCCTACGAGAACTATGTCGAGCTCGCCGAGCGCCTGAACACCATCACCCCCGGCAATTTCGCCAAGAAGACGATCTTCGTCACGACCGGTGCCGAAGCCGTTGAAAATGCCGTGAAGATCGCCCGCGCCGCCACCGGCCGCCAGGCCGTCATCGCCTTCTCGGGCGGCTTCCACGGTCGTACCTTCATGGGCATGGCGCTGACCGGCAAGGTCGTTCCCTACAAGGTCGGTTTCGGCGCCATGCCGGGTGACGTCTTCCACGTGCCCTTCCCGGTCGAAACCCAGGGCACGACCGTCGAGCAGTCGATCAACGTGCTGAAGAAGCTCTTCGCCGCCGATGTCGATCCGAACCGTGTCGCTGCGATCATCATCGAGCCGGTCCAGGGTGAAGGCGGCTTCCTGCCGGTCCCGGTTAGCCTGATGAAGGCCCTGCGCGAGATCTGCGACCAGCACGGCATTCTGCTGATCGCCGACGAAGTGCAGACCGGCTTTGCCCGTACCGGCAAGCTGTTCGCCATGGAGCACTACGGCATCGCGGCTGACCTGATGACCATGGCCAAGGGCCTGGGCGGCGGTTTCCCGATCGCGGCCGTCACCGGCCGCGCCGAAATCATGGATGCACCCGGCCCCGGTGGCCTCGGCGGCACCTATGCCGGCAGCCCGATCGGCGTTGCGGCGGCCCATGCCGTTCTCGACGTCATTAAGGATGAAGATCTCTGCAACCGTGCGGAAAACCTCGGCGCCCGCCTCAAGCAGCGCCTTGCCTCGCTGCAGGACAAGGTTCCCGAAATCATCGACATTCGCGGTCCGGGCTTCATGAACGCTGTCGAGTTCAACGACGTTACGACGAAGCAGCCGAGCGCCGATTTCGCCAACAAGGTGCGCCTGAAGGCTCTCGAAAAGGGCCTGATCCTGCTGACCTGCGGCGTGCACGGCAACGTCATCCGCTTCCTCGCCCCGATCACCATCCAGGACGAGGTTTTCGCCGAGGCGCTCGACATTCTCGAAGCCGCAATGATCGAAGCCCGCGCCGCCTGATCGGCGACGCAAACGACTGAACCAAATCTCCCAAGACGGCACCCGGGGCATTTGCTCCGGGTGAACGACCGTTTGTGTCCGAAAGGAATGAAAGCATGGCCTTCCACGATGCTCTTACCAAGCACCTGAAGTCGACCGACCTCCTGCGCGATGCCGGCTATGTCAACGGCAACTGGATCGGCGGCAACGGCACCGAGACCTTCGACGTACTGAACCCCGCGACCGGCGAAAAGCTCGCGACGCTGCCGGAAATGGGGGCGAGCGAGACCGCAGCCGCTATCGACGCCGCCTATAAGGCGCAGGCTGTCTGGGCCGCCCGCCCGGCCAAGGACCGCAGCATTCTCCTGCGCAAATGGTTCGACCTGATCATCGCCAATGCCGACGAGCTCGCTGCCATTCTGACCGCCGAAATGGGCAAGCCGCTGGCGGAAGCCAAGGGCGAAATCCTCTACGCCGCCTCCTATGTCGAGTGGTATGCGGAAGAAGCAAAGCGCATCAACGGCGAGACGATCCCTGCCCCGTCCGCCGACAAGCGCATGCTGGTCATCAAGCAGCCGGTCGGCGTCGTCGGCACGATCACGCCGTGGAACTTCCCGGCCGCAATGATCGCCCGCAAGATCGCGCCGGCGCTCGCCGTCGGCTGCACGGTCGTCTCCAAGCCCGCCGAGCAGACGCCGCTTTCGGCGATCGCGCTTGCCGTGCTGGCGGAAAAGGCCGGCATTCCCTCGGGCGTCTTCAACGTCATCCTCGGCACGGACGGCCCGGCGATCGGCAAGGAACTCTGCTTCAACCCGAAGGTCCGCAAGATCTCGTTCACCGGCTCGACGGAAGTCGGCCGCATCCTGATGCGCCAGTGCTCGGACCAGATCAAGAAGGTCAGCCTCGAGCTCGGCGGCAATGCGCCCTTCATCGTCTTCGACGACGCCAATCTCGACGCGGCCGTCGAAGGCGCCATGGCCTCGAAGTACCGCAATGCCGGCCAGACCTGCGTCTGCGCCAACCGCATCTATGTTCAGTCGAACGTCTACGACGCCTTTGCTGAAAAGCTGGCGAAGAAAGTCGCCGAACTCTCGGTTGGTAACGGCTTCGACAAGGGCGTGACAATCGGCCCGCTGATCGAGGAAGCGGCCATCGACAAGGTCGAGGCCCATATCGCTGACGCCGTTTCCAAGGGCGCAACCGTCGTTGCCGGCGGCAAGCGCATTGCCGGCAACGGCACGTTCTTCGAGCCGACGGTGCTCAAGGGCGTCGTGCGCGGTATGACGGTTGCGCGTGAAGAAACTTTCGGCCCGGTCGCGCCGCTCTTCCGCTTTGACACGGTCGAGGACGTCATCGAACAGGCGAACGACACCGAATTCGGTCTCGCCGCGTACTTCTTCGCCGGCGATCTCAAGAAGGTCTGGAAGGTCGCAGAAGCCCTGGAATACGGCATGGTCGGCGTCAACACCGGCCTCATCTCCTCCGAGGCGGCCCCCTTCGGCGGCATCAAACAGTCCGGCCTCGGCCGCGAAGGCTCGGCCCACGGCGCGGATGATTATCTGGAGCTGAAATACGTCTGCATGGGCGACGTCGCCTGATAAACGAACGAACAGATCGCCCCGCCTTGCGCGGGGCGATCCTTTTCAGCCTATGGCCCCGTCACCAAAGTGACGCGTTTAAAGCCTCTTCACCGCATCCGGATGCGCGGCCTTGAACGCCGGAAGGGCGTTGCAGATTTCCGCAATGCGCCGCACATTATTGAGGCTGGAGATATCCACGCCCCAGCGCTCTGCATTGTAGACCTGCGGGACGAGGCAGAAATCGGCCATCGTCGGGGTGTCGCCGTGACAAAAGGTGCCGGTGGCGGGGTCGTCCAGCAGGACGTCTACGGCAGCGAGACCTTCGCCGATGAATTTCTTCATCCAGGCGCTGCGAACCTCGTCCCCTCCCCCGGTGATATCAAGGACATGGCCGATGACGCCGGTGTTGCAGACGGCGTGGATTTCCATGGCGATGGCATAGGAAAGCGTGCGCACGCGCTGCCGTTCGAGCGGATTGGCGGGCAGAAAACGCGCCTCAGGGCGCGTTTCCGTGAGATATTCGATGATCGCAAGCGATTGCGTCAACATGTGTCCGTCGATCAGCAGCGCCGGCACGAGACCCTGCGGATTGCGGGCGCGGTGTTCCTCGGAGCGCTGGGCGCCGGCAAGCAGGTCGACGGATTGCCTTGCATAGGCAAGCCCCAGGCTTGCGAGCGCGATGCGCACGCGATAGCTGGCGGATGAGCGCCAGTAATCGAAGAGCACGATGTCGTCGCTCACGCGATCACTCCTTTTCGTATTTCTTGACTGTCTGCTCGATCGCTCCGAAGATCGAGTGGCCCGTCTTGTCCTTCATCTCGATGCGCACGGTATCGCCGAATTTCATGAAAGGCGTCTTGGGCGCGCCAGTCGTGATCGTCTCGATGGTGCGAATCTCGGCGATGCAGGAATAGCCAGCGCCGCCCTCGGAGACGGGCTTGCCCGGCCCGCCGTCAAGCTTGTTGGAGACCGTACCGGAGCCGATGATCGTACCGGCGACCAGTGGCCGGGTCTTTGCAGCGTGCGCGACGAGCTGGCCGAAGTCGAAGGTCATGTCCACGCCGGCATCGGCCTTGCCGAAGGCCTTGCCGTTGAGCGAGACGAGGAGCGGCAGGTGGAGTTTGCCGTCCTTCCAGGCGTCGCCCAGTTCATCCGGCGAAACGGCGACCGGCGAGAAGGCCGATGACGGCTTCGACTGGAAGAAACCGAAACCCTTTGCGAGTTCGGCAGGGATAAGGCCGCGCAGCGAGACGTCATTGACCAGCATGACGAGTTTTATCGCGTCGCGGGCCTCCTCCACACCCACGCCCATCGGCACATCGCCGACGATGACGGCGATCTCGGCTTCCATATCGATGCCCCAGGCCTCGTCGGCCGCGAGGATCGGATCGCGGGGTCCCAGGAAACTGTCGGAGCCGCCCTGGTACATCAGGGGGTCGGTCCAGAAGCTTTCCGGCATTTCGGCATTGCGCGCCTTGCGCACCAGTTCGACGTGGTTGACATAGGCCGAACCGTCCGCCCAGGCATAGGCGCGCGGCAAGGGAGAGGTGGCGTCATGCTCATGGAAGCGTGCGGTCGGCTGCGCGCCGGTTTCGAGCCCTTCGGCCACGCGCTCGAGGCGCGGCGCGACATGGTCCCAGTCATCAAGGGCATTCTGCAGGGTGCGGGCGATATGCCCGACTTCCGAGCAGCGCGTCAGGTCACGCGAAACGACGACCAGCCGGCCGTCACGGGTGGAATTCTTCAGCGTCGCAAGTTTCATGCACGTCTCTCCCGATCTTGTTTGCAGCCGTCAGATGGTGTCATCTTCCGTTTGCCTGTCTCCACCCTCGTGCGCCGCTCCCACGGCGCATCGCATTCTTCAAGGAATTCCGCGTGAACCGCTCGGTCCAAAACTCCCTGCTGATCGTCGCCGCCTTCATCGCGGTAACCGCCACCATCCTTTATACGATGGGTCAGCCGCTCATCTGCAAGTGCGGATATGTGAAACTCTGGCATGGCGTCGTGATTTCTTCGGAAAACTCGCAACATCTCAGCGATTGGTACACGCCGAGCCACATCATCCACGGCATCCTGTTCTTCGGCCTCTTCACGCTGTTCTTGCGCAAGACGGATATCAATGTCCGCCTCGTGCTGTCGCTGATCGTCGAATGCGCCTGGGAAATCCTCGAAAACACCGACATGATCATCAATCGCTACCGGGAATCGACGATATCGCTCGATTATTTCGGCGACAGCGTGATCAATTCGAGCGCCGATATCCTTGCCATGGTCGTCGGCTTCTTCCTGGCGTCGCGCCTGCCGGTCTGGGCAAGCGTCGCGATCGTCATCGTCTTCGAGGCGACGACCACCTATCTCATCCGGGACGGCCTGACACTCAACATCCTGATGCTCGTCTGGCCGCTGGAAGCGGTGAAAACCTGGCAGGGCGGCTGAGATCATTTGATGCCCGGGGTGCCGTCGAACTTGCGCTCCAGCCCGTCCCAGCATTCGAGATAGTTGTCCTGCAGGGTCTCCAGCTCGGCGGCGAACTTGGTGAGTTGTTGCGGGTAGCGGGTCTCGAACATGAAGGCCATCGTATGGTCGAGCTTCACCGGCTTCAGCTCGGTGTTCGAAGCCTTTTCGAAGCCGGTCGCGTCCGGACCATGCGGCAGCATCATGTTGTGCAGGCTCATGCCGCCGGGCACGAAACCCTCCTCCTTTGCGTCGTACTGGCCATGGATCAAGCCCATGAATTCGCTCATTATATTGCGATGGTACCACGGCGGGCGGAAGGTGTGTTCGGCCACCATCCAGCGTGGAGGGAAGATCACGAAATCGATATTGGCCGTTCCTGCTTCCTCGGTCGGCGCCGTCAGGACGGTGAAGATCGACGGGTCGGGATGATCGAAGAGGATCGCGCCGACGGGGGAATAGGTGCGAAGATCGTATTTGAACGGCGTGTAATTGCCGTGCCAGGCGACGACGTCGAGCGGCGAATGGCCGATTTCGGTGACATAGAACTTGCCGCACCATTTGACATGCACCCGGCAGGGCATTTCCTTGTCCTCATAGGCGGCGACAGGCGTCTTGAAATCCCGCGGGTTGGCAAGGCAATTGGCGCCGATCGGGCCGCGATCCGGCAGCGTGAATTTCGCGCCGTAGTTCTCGCAGATATAGCCGCGCCAGGTATCGCCCTCGCCCAGGCGGGAGACCTTGAACATCATGCCGCGCGGAATGAGGGCGATCTCCAGCGGCTCGACATCCATGATGCCCATTTCGGTGAAGATCCTGACGGCGCCGAGCTGCGGTACGACCAGCAACTCGCCATCGGCATTGAAGAAGTAGTCGTCCACCATATCGGCATTGAACGTATAGGCGTGTGCAGCCATGCCGACCTGGGTCAGCACGTCCCCCGCCGTCGTCATGGTGCGGATGCCTTCGAGGAAATTCTGCGTTTCCGTCGGCGCGGGCAGCGGGTTCCAGCGCAGCTGGCCGAGCGGCAGGGAATGATCGTCGAGGCAGGGCGCGCTTTTCCAGTGCGGATAGCTGGTGTTGGAGAAGCGGCGGGTATGGCGCACGCTGGGACGGATGCGGTAGAGCCAGGAGCGCTCGTTGGTGCCGCGCGGCGCGGTGAAGGGCGAGCCGGAGAGCTGTTCGGCGTAAAGACCGTAATTGCATTTCTGCGGGCTGTTCTGGCCCTGCGGCAGGGCGCCCGGCAGCGATTCCGTCTCGAAGTCGTTGCCGAAGCCCGGCATGTATTTCAGGCTGTTGGTGCTCTCGGACATGGCTTGCCCTCCTCTTCAAGCAGGCTTAGATGGTTACAGGCGTAACTGTCTATTTTGTAACCATCAAGGCGCCGTCGATGGACTTCAGTCTCGAAACCTTTCTGCCCTATCGTCTCAACCAGGCGGCCGAGCGCGTGAGCCAGCGTTTCGCCGCGCAGTACCGCGCGCGCTACCGCTTGACGCGGCCGGAATGGCGGACGCTGGCAGCGCTCGGCACTTATGGGCGCATGACCGCCACTGAGATCGGCAGCAATTCCAGCATGCACAAGACGAAGGTGTCGCGCGCCGTGCGGGCGCTGGAAGAAAAGCGCTGGCTGAAACGCAGCGAGGATGCCGACGACCGGCGCGTGGAGCATCTGGAGCTGACGGTGGCGGGGAAGCGCATCTATGGCGAGATGATCGCGCTTGCGCACGACTACGAGCGCGAACTTTCGCAGCTTCTTGGCGCGAGCGGCGTAAAGACTTTGGAAGCGGGCTTGGCTGCAATTGAAGGGAAACTGCCGCCCGTTTCCGGGCCCAGAGGTTCGCAGGACTGAGCATACATCACCAATTTGAATCAATCCGGGCGGATCGATTCAAAACTCTCGTTGGACGCCGATTCCGCGCTTCGCCAGAATCGCCGGCATGTCGAACACGTTGCCTCCTCTCCCCGCAATCCGCCATTTTCGCCGCATCGATGCCGGCAGCAATATGGCGCGCTTCTATATGCTCTCGCTTGAACCGACGCTCTTCGGCGACGTGGCGGTGTTCCGGCATTGGGGCCGGATCGGCACACGCGGCCGGCAGGTGGCGACATTTCATGCCAGCATGGCGGAGGCGCAGGCCATGCTGGAACGGCAAGTGGCGCGCCGTCGTCGGCGGGGCTATCGCGAATCATGAGATGAAATCGGTGGGCACGCGGTTTCCGCTCGCACTTTGCCGAACGAATCGCTGGACGCCGATAGGCGCGAAATGGTCAATATGCTGAGTGGCAAATTATTGAAGCGCCAAAGCTTTCTTGCGTCTCGCATTCGGCCCGTTGGCCTTGCCCTCTCTTCCGAATCGGTTCTAGATGCGGTTTAAATCGCCAAATAGGCTTTGAAACGCATTTTGAGATTAGCGACATGAATATGGCTGCAACGTTCGGGCAGGCAATTTCCGAGGTCGATCAACTGATCATCGGTCAGGCCCACGAGCTGTCGGACAAGCTGAAGCAGCATCGGCTGGAAATGTTTCCACCCGTTGCGCAGAAAAACCTGCGCCAGTTCCAGCTGAGCGAGGCTGCGCACTTCCTTGGCGTCACCAGCGGCTATTTGCGCAATCTCTCGCTGGAATCCAAAGGCCCCCTTCCGCAGGTGACCCCCTCCGGCCGCCGTTCCTATTCCGCCGATCAGCTGCAGGAGATGCGCCAGTATCTGGAGCAGAACAGCCGCGGCCAGCGTTATGTCCCGCACCGGCGCGGCAGCGAGCACCTGCAGGTCATCGCAGTGGTGAACTTTAAGGGCGGTTCCGGCAAGACGACGACGACGGCGCACCTCGCGCAACACCTGGCTCTCACCGGCCACCGCGTGCTCGCCGTCGATCTCGACCCGCAGGCAAGCCTTTCGGCGATCCACGGGTTCCAGCCGGAATTCGACGTCAACGAAAACGAGACGCTGTACGCCGCCATCCGCTACGACGACCAGCGCCGGCCGTTGAAGGAGATCATCCGCAAGACAAATTTCCCCGGTCTCGACATCGTACCCGGCAATCTCGAACTCATGGAGTTCGAGCACGATACGCCGCGCGTTCTGGCGCAGGGCAATCGTGGCGACTACGGCCGCATCTTCTTTGCCCGGCTCGATGAGGCGCTGTCGTCCGTTGCCGACGATTATGACGTCGTTGTCATCGACTGCCCGCCGCAGCTCGGCTTCCTGACGATGAGTGCAATCTGCGGCGCGACAGCGGTGCTTATCACCGTGCATCCGCAGATGCTCGACGTCATGTCGATGTGCCAGTTCCTGCAGATGCTCGGCGAAGTGCTGAACACGCTGAAGAGCGCCGGCGGCAACATGAACCTCGACTGGTTGCGCTACCTCGTCACCCGCTATGATCCAGCGGACGGGCCGCAGACGCAGATGGTCGCTTTCATGCGCTCGATGTTCAAGCAGCATGTCCTGACCAGTCCGATGGTGCGCAGCGTGGCGATCGCCGATGCGGCGCTGACCAACCAGACGCTCTACGAAGTGGACCGCAGTCAGTTCACGCGCGCGACCTATGATCGCGCTTTCGAATCCATGGAAGCGGTCAATTCGGAACTCGTCGAACTTATCCATAAGGCATGGGGGCGTTGATATGGCGCGCAAAAACGTTCTTTCCAATCTAATGGCCCCCGCCAACGACAAGTTGACGCCGGTAAACCCCGCAGCAGACGAGCAGCGTCAGCATGTCACCTACAAGGGTATCGGTGCACTCGGTGCGGTGACGCGCAGCATCGATGCACTGGCGGCGAAAGCCGATGCGGCCAAGGAGATCGAGGCGAAGCTGACGGCCGGCGAGGTGGTGATCGAACTCGAGCCAGACCAGATCGAGGATTCCTTCGTTTCGGATCGTCTCGCCCATTCCGACCAGCAGTTTCAGGAACTGGTGGATGCCATGCGCGTGCGCGGCCAGGATTCGCCGATCCTCGTGCGTCCGCACCCGACCAAGGATGGCATTTACCAGATTGCCTTCGGCCACCGTCGTGCAAAAGCCGCGCGCCTGCTCGGCCGCCCGGTCCGTGCCGTCGTCAAGGCGCTGACCGACCGCGATCACGTCATTGCGCAGGGTCAGGAGAACAGCGCGCGCGCCGATCTGTCGTTCCTGGAACGTGCGACCTTTGCCGGGGAACTGGAAGGCCGCGGTTTTGATCGTGAGACCATTATGTCGGCCTTGAGTGTCGACAAGACGACAGTTTCAAAAATGTTGTCGGTCGTGAACAGGATTCCGAAGGGGGTGCGGACGGCCATAGGCCCGGCGCTCGCCATCGGCCGCGACCGCTGGCATGAACTTGCGACCCGCTTCGACGAACCGTCCAATGAGGACAGGGCCATCGAATTTCTCGGCCGCGAGCGGATCAAGGTTCGCTCGCCGGAAGAACGCTTCAATCTGGTCAGCGGGCATCTCGCGAAATCGGATGCTCCGGCGCATGCCGCCAAGCCTGCCCCGGCCGCCTGGGAGCGCAAGGACGGTTCCGTGCGCGCCAGTATCAAGGCACAGGGGCGGCAATACACGATTTCCCTGAAAGCCGCGGAAGCCGCAGCCTTCGGGGCCTACATCACGCAGAACCTGGATCGCCTCTACGAGGCGTATCGAGCTGAAAAGAAACAGAAATCGGGAGATTGATCCGCAAAAGAAAAAGGCCCCCTCAACGTTACCGTCGCGGAAGCCCTTCTCATCGTTTAGCAGCCTGAGAGTCGCACTTCCCCGAATCACAGTCAAGCGTTTTTGGCATCGGTTTCCGATGAAGGGGTCTCTTTTGCCTATTTGAAGGTGAAGAGACATGGAAACGGACGGCATAGCGACGCCCTTCGGGCGGCGAGCGATGACGCTTGGTATGTTGGCAAGCCAGGCGATCGTCAAGGCGATCCCGCCAGAGGCGAGTATAGACAAGTGGAAACTCTACCGCTGGCTCTGCGAAGCGCGGCCGAAGTTGCGCGTCAGCGATCGTGCGCTGTCGGTGCTGAATGCGCTGATGAGCTTCTATCCGAAGACGGAGCTTGCGGCCGGCGACAGCATGGTCGTCTTCCCTTCCAACATGCAGCTCTCGTTGCGCACGCATGGCATGGCGGAAACCACGCTGCGCCGGCATCTCGCCGCGCTCGTCGATGCCGGTCTGCTGATGCGGCGCGATAGCCCCAACGGAAAGCGCTACGTCCGCCGAGATAGGGAAGGGGAGATCGGCGAGGCCTTCGGCTTTTCGCTTGCCCCCCTCCTCGCGAGGGCAGGGGAGATCGAGCAGCTCGCGGCGGCTGTAACAGCCGAGCGGTTGCTGTTGCTGCAGCTTCGCGAACGCATCACGCTCGTCCGCCGTGACATCGTCAAGTTGATCGAAACGGCCTTGGAAGACGGCCTCGCCGGTGATTGGATGCAGTTCGAAGCCGAGTATCGCGTGCAAATCCTCGCTTTGCCGCGCATCGCAACACCGGAAATCCTCACCGCTGTCCTTTCCGCGCTCGAAGCCCTGCGCACGCAGATACTCAAGTGCATGGAAGAACAGATTATTTTACATAATACGGCTGGCTATCCCGACCAAACTGAGCGGCACAAACAGAATTCAAAACCCGACTCTACATCTGATCTTGAACCTCGCTTCGAATCGAAGCAGGACGGCAAGGCCGAATTCCAACCTGGACCGGTTGCTATGGCCGATGCAGCAGCGGGGATTGAAACTGGAAATTCGGTTGGAACGGGCAAGTCGCTCGATCGCGAGATGGCGAGGCGACCGGTGCCCCCGCTGGGAGCCGGGCCGGAGCCCCAAAAACCCTATCCCCTCCCCCTTGTCCTGCAAGCTTGCCCGGAAATTATTCCGTTTGGTCCGGGTGGCACGATTTCGGGGTGGCGCGACCTGATGACGGCGGCCGTGGTGGTGCGTTCGATGCTGGCGATCAGCCCATCGGCCTATGAAAATGCTTGCGCGGTGCTTGGGCCGGAAAATGCAGCGACGGTCATCGCCTGCATTCTCGAGCGTTCCGGACATATTAATTCGGCCGGCGGCTACCTGCGTGATCTCACCCGGCGGGCGGAACGCGGTGAATTCACGCTCGGTCCAATGCTGATGGCGCTTGCCCGCGCGAATGGTGCCCCGGCGAAACGCGCAGGGTGAGGTCAAATCGAGACGGTGAATTCGGCTTTGGAAACCGCACGTTAACCATGCAATCCGTAATCATGGGGGGCAAGACAAGGAAGCTCGAATCAATGCCCCCTTACGCCTCCCCGCAGATGCGCCGCCGTTCTGTCGTCACCGAAACCGGACCGGTCGTGCCCTTCCCTGCCGAACGCCGCACGGCACAAATCCGTCGCTGCGCCGGCGAGCTCGATAGTCTGCAAGGCGAGGATGCACGGCTCTATTGGCGGAGAGTCTGCCTCGAACTGGCCGACGAAATGCGCAAGCTCGGTTCGAGCGAAGAAAGTGCGCGCGCGGCGGTTTTTGCTTTTCAAGATGAGGTGCAGCAGGAGCTTTTCCGCATACATCATGCAGAAGAAGCCTGATCGCTTCGATCAGATCAGCCCGGTCGCGCTGCTCACGAGGCCGAGCGAAAAGACGACGAGGAATGCTGCGGCAACCCGATAGATCAGTCGAGGCGACAAAACTGGTGCTTTGCCGACAAGACTGCCGAGCACGAGGAAGCTGGTTCCGGCGCCTGCGACCAGCAGGCTGAAGAGCCCGAGCGCCGGTGCGATTTCCGTCAATGTTCCATGTGGCATGATGACGAGCCCGATGATGGGCGCTTTGGGATTGAGCATGGTGGTCAGGAAGACCTGGCCAACCGTCACCGCTTTCGCATCCCCCTCCCCTGCCGGTTTGGACGAAACGAGCCAAAGTCGAGCGGCGAGGAACAGAACCCAGCAAGCCGCAACGATCCGTAGGCCTGTCGCCAATATTGGACGACCGTCGAGGAGAGCAGCTGCAATTGTTGCCAGTGGAATCACGACGGTGAGATAACCGGACAACTCACCCAGCAGCAAGGGTACGCTCTTGCGAAAACCGCGCGCCGCCGCGCCAACCGTCAGCAATGTATTGGTCGGGCCTGGTGTCAGGAGCAGAGCGAGGATGGCAAAGAGAAAAAAGCTGTCCGGCATGTGGGTTCCCATGGAAAGTCGGCCGTTCCGTACCGTCTCTAGGCCTCTTCCTTGAGCACAACGTTGATCTCCGTCAAGAGCATCCGAATCTCGACGGAAGACGCTCTTCCCCTCGGCGTTTTGTCCCGCTAGGAACAGGGAGCCATTTCCGCAGGGAGGAAGCAATGACAGACATGATCGCAGACGACATTCGCCGGCTCGAGGAGCAGGAACGGCTCCTGCATTTTACCCGGTTCAGCCCGGATGATGCCTGGGCGCTTGGAAACCGGGTCCGCGAAACGGCGCTTGCTATCGGCGCCGGTGTGGCAATCGATATTTCGCTTAGGGATAGAACCCTCTTCCACTGTGCTTTGCCCGGCACATCGACGGATAATCTCGAGTGGATCCGGCGCAAGCGCAACACGGTCCTGCGGCTTTGGCACTCGTCTTATCTTGTTGGGCGTCGTCTGGCGCTTTCCGGCCGCGAACAGGTGGAGGCGCACAATCTTTCCCATTCGGACTTCTCGGTGCATGGCGGCAGTTTCCCGCTTTTTGTCGCCGAGCTCGGATGCGTCGGCGCGGTCACGGTTTCGGGCGTGCCGCAGCGGAGCGATCATGCTATCGTGGCTGACGCCATCGCCGCTTTCCTCGGCATCGACCTTGGTGCCAGCCGCCTCCCTCATTGATCCCTCCCCTCCCCCTAGGAAAGAAGCAACCGGCTGCGTAAAATAGGCCGCCCGGCTCTCTTCGGGCGATGGAGGAGAGGAGCAGCCATTTCGTGAAAGTGCGCCACGCCCTGGTGTTCGCGGTACTGCCGATCGTTGTCGTCCTTGCGATCCTGCAAGGCGGAACACTGGTGACGCGCAGCTATATGGATGAGGCGTCGTCGCAGGCCAGTTCGGCCTTGCGTTTGGCGGTTGCCGCACTGGCTGGCCATCTCCGCCGATACGAGCCTCTTCCCTCACTCATCGCCGATCATGATGATATCGAGGCACTGCTGCAGAAGCCGGACGACCCCTCCCTCCGCCGCGCCGCAAGCAACTATCTAAAGGAAATCAATGGATTGCTGGAGTCCTCCGACATTTATGTGATGACTCCTGACGGCAATACGATCGCCGCCAGCAACTACGACATGCCGACGACCTTCGTCGGGCAGAACTTCCACTATCGCCCGTATTTTCAGGATGCGATCAAGGGAGATCGAGCGCGCTTCTATGCCCTAGGAACCACATCACTAAAACGAGGCTACTATTTTTCTTCACCTGTGGAGGTGGCTGGCAAGATCCTCGGCGTCATCGTTTTCAAGGTGGACATCGATTCCATCGAGACGTCATGGCGCGGCGGGGAATACAAGATTTTCGTCGCCGATCCTGAGGGCATCATCTTCATGACCGGTAGCCCGGAATGGCTCTATACCGGGATTCTACCATTGGATGCGCCTCGACTTTCGCGCACGCAGGCCTCTCGGCGGTATGCGGAAGCCAGGCTGCGGCCACTCTCTCAGACCGAGATGGTTTACCACGGTCAACGTTTGATGAGCATCACATCGAACGGCGTTACTCACGAATATATCCGGCTCTCCCAATACATGCCTGAAGCGGATTGGACGGTCAATGTTCTGCTGGACACGGCATCGGTGCGCGCGCAGGCGCGCACCACACTGATTGCGATCGTGCTCTTCATCTGCCTTGCCGGTCTGGGTGCCGCCGTTCTCCTGCAACGTAGAAGCCGCGTGGTGGAGCGCCTGCGTTTGCAGGAGGAAACCCAAAACGAACTGGAGCGGCGTGTCGAAGAACGGACGGCTGCTCTTGCCCGCGTCAATGAGCAGATCGAACTGGAGGTGTCGGAACGACGTTTGACCGAACAGGAGTTGCGCAAGACACAGGCTGACTTGATCCAAGCCGGCAAATTGGCCGGCCTTGGCCAGATGTCGGCAGCGCTTTCGCATGAGTTCAATCAGCCGCTCGCCGCCGCAAAAACCTATGCCGATAGTGCCGCCCTGTTGATGGACCGCGGCCGCATGCCCGAAGCGCAAGACAATGTCCGCCGCATTTCAAGCCTCATCGATCGCATGGCGTCTATAAGTCGGCACTTACGCAACTTTGCGCGCAAGCCGAATGAGAAACTTGGACCGGTTCTCCTCTCCAGTGTGATTGCCGACACACTTGAAATCGTAACACCCCGACTCAAGGCAGCGGATGCAGAGCTGGTGCTTCAGTTTGAAGAAGACGGTTTGGCTGTTCAGGCCGGACCGGTCCGTTTACAACAGGTTCTTGTCAATATTATCGGCAACGCGGCGGATGCCGTGGAAGGTCTGGATAACAGGGAAATCCTGCTGTCGGCTAGCCGGGTGGATGGGCGCGCTGTCATCACAATACGTGATCATGGACCCGGTGTGGCCGCAGCGATTGCCGAGCGCATCTTCGATCCGTTCTTCACCACGAAGGGCGTCGGCAAGGGGCTTGGCCTCGGCCTGTCCATTTCTTATAATATTATCAAAGACTTCGGGGGGGATTTGTCGGTGATGAACCATGCCGAGGGTGGTGCCGTATTCCGGCTTGTGCTTGACCTGGCAGGCGCTGCGCGTGAGGCGGCAGAATGACGGAACCGTGTGTTCTTCTAATCGATGACGAGAACGAAATGCGCCGTTCCTCTGCTCAGGCACTGGAACTTTTCGATCTCACGGTCGAGACGTTTTCAAGTGCCGAGCCGGTTCTGGAGCTTATCGGCTATGCCTTTAATGGTGTCGTGGTGAGTGATATCCGTATGCCGGGCATGGATGGTATGACGCTGCTTCAGCGGATTCGCGAGGTCGACCCGGAAGTGCCCGTGATCCTAGTAACCGGGCATGCGGATGTGCAACTCGCGGTCAGCGCCATGCGAGCTGGCGTTTATGACTTTATCGAAAAGCCGTTTGCGGCACAGCATTTGGCGGCCGTCATCCGGCGAGCGATGGACCGCCGCAGCCTCGTTTTGGAGAACCGCCGATTGCGCGCCGTTGCCGGTAAGCGTGACGATATCGAAGCGCGGCTGCCGGGGCGTACCCAAGTTATGGTGGACTTGCGCTACAGGCTGCGGGCCATCGGCGCGACCGATGCGGATACGCTCATCATCGGGGAGACAGGTGTCGGCAAAGAGGTTGTGGCACGGGCGTTGCATGATGTCAGCAGTCGCGCAAGTCGACCATTTATCGCGATCAACTGTGCCGCCCTCCCCGCGACTCTGATCGAAAGCGAGTTATTTGGCCACGAGCCCGGTGCTTTTCCGGGCGCGCTTCGGCCACGCTACGGAAAGTTTGAGCACGGGCGTGGCGGTACGATCCTGCTCGATGAAATCGGGTCTATGCCCTTTGATTTGCAAGCGAAATTTCTCCGTGTCCTGCAGGAACGCATCATTACGCGGCTGGGTTCGAACGAGCAGATTCCGCTTGATGTGCGCTTCATCGCGACCAGTAAGGTCGATCTGGAGGCCGAGGTTGCTGCTGGTCGTTTTCGAGCTGATCTCTTTTACCGGCTTAATGTTGCGACGCTCCGTGTGCCTTCGCTTGCGCAACGACAGGCCGACATCCCCCTCCTCTTTCTGCAGCTGGTGCGCGAGGCGTCCGCGCGATATAATCGCAACGATATCGACGTGCCGCCAGAGTTGATAACGGACATTGCCACGCGTGGTTGGCTCGGCAATGTTCGGGAGTTGCGCAATGCCGCAGACCGCTTGGTGCTCGGTCTTTCCCCAACGCCGGAAGACGGTCCACCTGACACAGGCCCGCAGCGTCTTGCAGATCGTGTGGCATCCTACGAGCGAGGGCTGATTGCGAGTGCACTGGTCGCCCATGGGGGGAGCCTGAAGCCGGTTTACGAGCAACTCGGTGTTTCCCGTAAGACGCTTTACGAGAAAATGCAGAAATATGGGCTCGATAAATATGCTCGTTTGGACGCCTCTCAGGACGATGCCTAATGGCTGATGGGTGGATTCCCACCCATGGACCGCGCGCTTTGTCCCTTAATTCACCCATCCTGGTCGGGTTTACTGCCGTAAACAGCGCGTCATCGAGTCAGCGAGCTTGTTCCTCCGGTCGCATCATTCACTCTGGAGGCAACCAGAAACGGCGCGGGAGGAGCTGCGCCGGCTGGTCGTTTCATCTCGGGAGGATTTGATGAAGACCTTGAAATCCCTGTTTGGCGTTTCTGCAGCTGTTGCCGCCACCTTGCTCGCGTCGTCGGCGCTGGGCCAGACTTACCCGGAGCGCACGATTACCATGGTTGTGCCCTTCTCCGCCGGCGGCCCCACGGATACGGTTACGCGTCTTGTCGCGGAAGCTATGTCGAAGGACCTTGGCCAGCAGATCGTCGTGGAGAATGTCGGCGGTGCGGGTGGCACGCTCGGTGCTGGTCGTGTCGCGAGCGCCGATCCAGACGGTTACACCCTGCTGCTGCACCATATCGGCATGGCGACCAGCGCGACGCTCTATCGGAAGCTGGCCTACGATACGCTGAACGCTTTCGAGTATGTGGGTCTCGTCACCGAGGTGCCGATGACGATCGTCGCTCGTAAAGACCTTGAGCCAGGCGATCTAAAGGGTCTGGTTGACTATATGAAGGCGAACAAAGACACCGTGACCGTGGCCAACGCCGGCATCGGTGCGGCGTCCCATCTCTGCGGCATGATGCTGATGAGTGCGCTCCAGACCCAGTTTACCACCGTTCCATACAAGGGTACTGGGCCCGCCATGACCGACCTCCTGGGCGGCCAGGTCGATGTGATGTGCGACCAGACGACCAACACGACGAAGCAGATCCAGGGCGGCACGATCAAGGCCTATGCCGTGACCTCCCCTGCCCGCCTTGGCAACCTGCCCGATATCCCGACAGCTGAAGAAGGTGGCTTGCCCGGTTTCCAGGTCGGCATCTGGCACGGCATCTATGCGCCGAAGGGCACCCCGAGCGAGGTGACGGAACGGCTCTCGAAGTCGCTGCAACTGGCGCTGAAGGATCCCAACGTCATAGCCCGTTTCGCTGAACTGGGTACGGCCCCCTCCTCCGATTCTGACGCGACGCCGGCCGGATTGAAAGCCAAGCTTGAGGGCGAAATCACCAGGTGGAAGCCGGTGATCGAGGCCGCTGGCCAGTACGCCGACTGATCAAACCCGCGGGATAAGCATCGGGACGGCGGTCAACACCGTCCCGATGCCAGCCATTGTGCGCGCTCTCGGGAACGCCGGGAGAAGGGGATCTCATGAAAAACCTGCAGTTCGACAGCACCAATGCGATATGCGGCCTGACCTTCATCGCTCTCGGATGCTTCTCTATTTATCAATGCCTTAACTTGGAACTTGGCACCGCGCTCCGCATGGGCCCGGGCTATTTTCCACTATTTTTGGCGGTCATCCTGACACTTCTTGGCGCGATCGTTCTCGTGCAGGCAACCCGTGTTCAAGGTGAGCCGATCGGGCCGATCGCGTTGCGCGGCATGCTGTTCATCCTGCCCGCGCCCGTCTTTTTCGGGCTGACGGTGCGCGGTCTCGGCTTCGTGCCGTCGCTGTTCTTCGCCGCCCTGATCGCGGCCTTTGCTTCATCGCGAATGAAGCCGGGTATGGCGGTGGTTCTTGCCGCCGCGATTACGCTCTTCTCCGTCGCGGTGTTCAGTTATGCCCTCGGCCTGCCGTTCGAACGGTTCGGCCCGTGGACCCGGCTCTAGGAGGCGCGATATGGATCTCATCAGCAATCTCGCACTCGGCTTTTCGACGGCCGCATCGCCAGCCAACCTCGCCTTCTGCCTCATCGGCGTTTTGCTCGGCACGTTGATCGGCGTGCTGCCCGGCATCGGTGCGACGGCGACGATCGCCATGCTCCTGCCGATCACCTTCCAGCTGGAGCCGGTTTCCTCACTCATCATGCTCGCCGGCATTTATTACGGTGCGCAATATGGCGGCTCCACAACGGCGATCCTGATCAACATGCCTGGGGAATCTTCGTCCGCCGTGACCGCCATCGACGGCTATCAAATGGCGCGCAAGGGCAGGGCAGGTGCCGCACTTTCCATCGCGGCTCTTGGCTCTTTTTTTGCCGGCACGGTCTCGACCTTTCTGGTAGCGATCTTCGCCATTCCGCTTACGGCTATCGCGCTGAAATTCGGTGCGGCGGAGTATTTTTCCCTGATGGTCGTCGGCCTCGTCTCCTCCATCGCGCTTGCCCATGGCTCCATAGTCAAGGCGCTGGCCATGGTGGCGCTGGGTCTACTTCTCGGTCTCGTCGGGACGGATATCTATACTGGCACGCCGCGGTTTACCTTGGGCATTCGCGAATATGCCGACGGTCTCAACTTCGTCGCTGTCGCTGTGGGTGTTTTTGGCATTGCGGAAATCCTGCGCAATCTGGAAGGCGAGAAGACCCGGACACTGGTGATGGCGAAGGTCTCCGGGCTGTGGCCGACCAAGGACGATTTCAAGCGGATGGCAGCGCCCGTGCTGCGCGGCACGGTCATTGGCTCGGCCTTGGGCATCCTACCTGGAGGAGGGGCGATCCTCGCCGCCTTCGCCTCCTATACGGTGGAAAAGCGCGTTTCGGACCACCCGGAGGAGTTCGGCCACGGCGCCATTGCCGGCGTCGCGGGACCGGAATCGGCCAACAATGCGGGTGCGCAGACCTCATTCATTCCCTTGTTAACGCTGGGTATTCCGGCCAATCCTGTCATGGCGCTGATGGTCGGGGCGATGATCATCCAGGGGATCGTACCTGGGCCGAACGTCGCCGCGGAGCAGCCGACGCTCTTCTGGGGCATCATCGCCTCCATGTGGATCGGCAATCTGATGCTCGTGGTGCTGAACCTGCCGCTGATTGGCCTCTGGGTGAAGCTCCTGACGGTGCCTTACTACGTGCTCTTCCCGATCATCATGGCGTTCTGCTCGATCGGCGTCTACAGCGTGAACTCGAATGTCTATGACCTCTACGCGGTCGCGCTATTCGGACTTGGCGGGTACTTATTGGTCAAACTTCGCTGCGAGCCTGCGCCGCTGCTGCTCGGCTTCGTGCTTGGGCCGTTGCTGGAAGAGAACCTGCGGCGCGCCATGATCCTGTCGCGCGGCGACCCGACCACGTTCGTGACGCGTCCGATCAGTGCGATCCTCCTGGCGATTGCGCTTGCGGTACTCGTTATCGTCTTCTTGCCGTCGGTCAAAAAGAAGCGCGAAGAGGTGTTCCAGGAAGAGGACTGAGGCCGACATTTGGGTAAACAGGGAAGGGCGGCCGTGAGCCGCCCTTGTCATTTTCAGCGATATTGCGTCGCAGCGGAAATCAGGATAAAACTTGATAATAAAATGAAGGAATAATTATTCGGCATGACCTTTCAGCCGCGTATGCAAAACAGGATCGAAGGCTTTTCGGTGGTCGGCGGCCTTAATCGGCGGCACTGGAATGGCATCGTCGCTGACGTCTGGAATGTCGAATGCGCGCCGCACGCCGGGGGCTATTATGTCGGCCAGGATCCACGCCTGTTCATCCTTCTCGATAAGCGAGGCCCCGGGCCGTCCCGCACGCGGGTGGCGCCTGGAGGGGCAGAGACGGTCGGCGATTGGGCCCGCTGCCCGATCTCCTATATCCCCGCCAATTTCGAGCTCTGGGCGGATCTTGCCGACCACCGTTTCATGCGTCATCTCGACCTGCATTTCGACTTGGAGACCATAAGCCGGCGGCTGGCCGAGGACCTTGATTCCGAACGCCTGCTGACGCCGCAGCTGTTCTTTACCGATACGAAACTGCTGTCTCTTGCCCAGTTGATCGCCGCTGAAATCACCAATCCGCAACCTCTACACGATCTCTATGGTGACGGGCTTTCGTTGGCGCTGATCATCGACGTGATGAAGTTTGCCAAGGCGTCCGGCCGCAAGCGCAGCAAGCTTGCCAGCTGGCAACTGCGCCGCGCGACCGACTTCATTGAAGAAAACTGCTTGCGCAATATCCGGCTGGAGGAAATCGCCGGCCTGCTCGGGCTCTCGCAATCCCATTTCAGTCATGCCTTCAAGGCTTCGACCGGAGTCGCGCCGCATCAATGGCAGGTGAATGCCCGCCTTCGCCACGCCAAGCACTTGATTTTGAAGGGCGACCAGACGCTGTCGGAAATTGCCGCCGAGACGGGATTTGCCGATCAGGCGCATTTCACCCGTGTTTTCCGCAAGAATTTCGGAACGACGCCCGCCCATTGGCAGAAGGCTAATGTCGGCTGAAGCCGCCTATGTGCGCATCTTCGCAACCTGGAAATTGCCCAAGAACATTCAATTTTCGCGGAATGTGACAATCCCAAGCGTTAAAACTGAGTTAATTACTCATCTTATCGTAACCGGCCCGGAGAGGGACGGTGGAGTTGGGGTGTCTATAATGATCAGGAATACCGGAAATCTGAAAGTTCTGAGATCGGCTCTGGTCGGTGGAACCGCCGCCATCGCTTTGCTGGCGGCATTGCCTTCCTATGCTGAGGGCGTGGAGAGCGCGACGCGCCTCGAAGAGGTTCGTGTCGATCAGGGCGAGGCTGGTGGTGACACAACGGGCATCGATCCGGTCAAGGGCATTGTCGCGAGATCGACCAGAAGCGGTACGAAGTCGACGACGGAACTCAAGGAAGTTCCCCAGTCGGTGACCGTCGTCGGTCGGGAGCAGATTGACGACCAGAGCCCACAGAAGATCGATGAGGCTTTGCGCTATGTTGCAGGTGTCAGTACCTCGACCTACGGCACGGACGCAGATACCGACTGGTTCTTCATTCGTGGCTTCCAGGCCGAGCAGACGGGTGTCTTCCTTGACGGCCTTTCACTTTTCCAGACCGGCTTCGGCACCTTCCTCGTCGATCCCTTCTTCCTGGAGCGTATCGAGGTGATCAAGGGGCCGAGCTCCGTTCTCTATGGTAGCGGAAACCCCGGTGGTTTTGTGAACATGATCAGCAAGCGGCCGACTGACGAGCCGCTTCGCTACGTCGAAACCGGCATCAACAACTTCGGCAACGGTTATCTCGGCCTGGACTTCAGTGACAAGCTCGGCAGCAGCGACGTCATGGGCTACCGTGTCACCGGTAAACTGTCCGGCGGCGGCTGGGAAACCGACCATGCCAAGGATTTCCGCGGCACGATCGCCCCGAGCCTGACCTGGAGTCCGGACGATTCCACGAGCCTGACGATCCTCAGCTCCTATCAGAACATCGATCTGACGCACACCAGCACCGGCTTCCTGCCCTATGTCGGCACGGTCGTCGATTCGCCGAATTTCGGCCGGATCCCGCGTGACTTTTTCTATGGTGACGAGGACTTCGACGCTTACGAGCGCCAGCAGGCGATGATCGGCTATGAGTTCGAGCACACGTTCGACAACAACTGGACAGTCCGCCAGAACGTTCGCTACGCGAATGTCTCGCTGAAGGAAGATGCGCTGTATGCCAATGGTGGGTCTTTTGCCGATCCGACCAAGCTCGCTCGTTACCGCTTTGCGCATGATACAGATGTCGGGTTGCTGACGGTCGATAACCAGCTTGAAGGTGAATTCGCGACGGGTGGACTTGAGCACAGGCTGCTCGTCGGGCTGGACTACCGGCACTACGACATCGATCAGGTTCAGGCGACCGGCGGTTTTGTTCCCGGCGATCTGGACATCGACCCACATGATCCGGTTTACGGCAATGTCGACTTACCCGATCTTTTCGATCCCTACGCCGACAACGAATTCAAGCGGGATCAGATCGGTATCTATGCCCAGGATCAGATCAAGTTTGGCGGGGGCTGGGTTGCCACCCTGAACGGGCGTTACGATTTCGTCTCGACGAAAATCGATGATCGAACGGCGGCGGGTCTCGGCTCGACGGATACCGATAATAGCAAGTTCACATGGCGCACGGCGCTTGCCTATGAGTTTGACAATGGCCTGACACCCTATGTCAGCTATTCGACCTCCTTCAACCCTGCGACGTCGGTCGATCCGTTGAACGGCCTGCCGGATCCGGACGCGGGCAAGCAGTGGGAAGCGGGCGTGAAGTACCAGCCCGATTTTATGGATGCTCTTATCACCGCGGCCTATTTCGACATCACTCGGGAAAACGTCGTCAAATCCGAATTCGTCGGTGGTATGAGCCGCTACTACGCCATCGGGGAAGTAGAGGCGCGAGGCTTCGAAGCCTCAGTTCAGGCGAACGTAACCGAAGGCCTCAAGGCCATCGCTGGCTTCACCTATATCGACATGGAAGTCGTCAAGGACCTTCGGCCGGAACTGGTTGGCAACACACCCGTTCAGGTTCCCGACCTGAGCGCTTCCTTCTGGCTCGACTATGCCTTCCAGAACGATGCCCTCAGCGGCCTGAGCGTTGCCGCTGGTGTCCGCCATGTCGGCAAGTCCTGGGCAAACGACGCAAACACCCTGCGGGTGCCGTCCGCCACCCTGGTGGATGCGGCGATCCGCTATGAAAAGGACAATTGGTCGGTCGCCCTCAATGCGTCCAACCTGTTCGACAAACGGTATATTGCATCATGCCAGAGCGAAGCGAGCTGCGGCTACGGCGCGGGCCGCACGTTCATCCTCAAGGCCAGTACGTCGTTCTGATCGCGCTTTACGGCTCTAAAACAGAGAAAACCCGGCGAATCAATCGCCGGGTTTTTAGTTTACTGCAGGCAACTTAGCGGGCGAGGTTGATCGTGACGCCCGCCGTTTTCAGGGCTGCCGAAACATCGCGAGGTGGGGCCTTGTCGGTGTAGAGGTCGGTGAGAGCGGAGAAGTCGCAGACGCGTACCAGCCCCTGCCGGCCGAACTTCGTGTGATCGGTCACCACCACGGCGCGACGGCCCTGCGCCACCACGGCGCGGGCGAATTCGGCTTCTTCCAGATCATAGTCCATGATGCCGATGGTGGCATCGATCGCGCCCGTCGAGATGACCGCGTGACCGACGGTGAAATGGCTGATGAACTCGATGGCAGAAATGCCGAAGGCCGCACCATTGTCGCTGCGCAGCTCTCCACCCGCCATGTAAACGCGGTTGTCGTTGACGGTCGAAAGCGTGCGGGCGATGTCGGAGGAATTGGTCACCACCGTCAGTCGTCGATGTCCGAGCAGTTCACGGGCGAGATAGCTCGTCGTCGTGCCCGTATCGAGCATGATCGAATCGCCGTCGCGGATCGTCGCCGCTACGGCGACCGCGATCGCCTTCTTCGCATCACTGTTTTCGCGCATGCGCTTTTCGAACGGCGCTTCACCGATCAGCGAGGGCAAGGCGACCGCCCCGTGCATCTTCACCACCGCACCGTTGCTCGTCAGCGGCTTGATATCCCGACGCACAGTTTCCAGGGACACGTCGAGCTTTTTGGCGAGATCGGCGATGGTCACCGTGCCGTCTTGCTGGAGAAGGCGGAGGATATCGTTGTGGCGCTTGGAATGGTTCATGTCTTCTGGTCCGCGGAGACGTTTATCCTTTCATAATCGCACAGGAGCGATCTGGCAAGAAAGCGGCAAAAACAGTCATAAAAACAGAAAAAGCCACATTTCAGGATTGACACCCGGTTTCATCCTGCATGAGATTGCCACCCGAAGCGACCAACAAGACCAAAGGGAACGGGCTTCGGAACGGTTTACGGCAGAAGTCCGTGACACCACTTGGGAGAGGGCGTTGATGGACGGTCATATCGAGCTCAGCCGCGCCGTGGAAGATCGCATCCGTGCGATGCCATGCTGGCAGGGCCGGATCACGATTGCGCCGCTGAAGGGCGGCATCAGCAATGAGAGTTATGTCGTCAGCGACGGCGCGGGGCGCCATGTCGTGCGTTTCGGCAAGGATTATCCGTTCCACCATGTCTTCCGCGACCGCGAGCTGATGACGGCACGGGCGGCCCATGCGGCCGGTTTCGGGCCGGAGGTGCGCTATGCGGAGCCCGGCATCATGGTCTCGGCCTATCTCGGGGCGAAAACCTTCGGGGCAGGGGATGTGGTGGCAGAGTGCCGGCGCGTCGCCGATCTCCTTCGTCGTTTCCACACGCAGATGCCGTCGGAAATAAGCGGGGCGGCCTTCCTCTTCTGGCCGTTTCATGTGATGCGCGACTATGCGCGCACGCTGAAGGCCGGAAACAGCCGCATGGTGCCGCATCTGCCTGATTACATCGCGCTGGCCGATGAACTGGAGGCAGCGCAGGCGCCGCTGCCCATCGTCTTCGGCCACAATGATCTTCTGCCCGCGAATATCCTCGATGACGGCCGGAAACTCTGGCTGATCGATTTCGAATATGCCGGCTTCTCCACCGCCATGTTCGACCTTGCCGGCGCGACCTCCAATGCCGGGCTTTCGCCCGACGAGGCGGAGGATTTCCTCGACGCCTATTTCGGCGGTGCGCCGGACCCTGCGATCCGCCGTTCGCACGCCGCCATGCAATGCGCCTCGCTGTTGCGCGAGGCGATGTGGAGCATGGTCTCCGAACTGCACCTCACCGCGCCCGGCGCCGATTATGTCGGCTACACGACAGAAAATCTCGACCGTCTCGAAAAGGCGCTCGACCATTACAGAACCATATACGGGAAACCAAAGACATGACCCTGCCATCCCATGCCGAGATCGTTGTCATCGGCGGCGGCATCATCGGCTGCTCGACGGCCTATCACCTAGCGCGCGATCACAAGGCCGATGTCGTCCTGCTCGAGCAGGGCACGTTGACCTCGGGTTCCACCTGGCATGCCGCCGGCCTCGTCGGCCAGCTGCGCTCCTCGGCCTCGATCACCCGCGTGCTGAAATATTCCGTCGATCTCTACAAGGGGTTGGAGGCCGAGACTGGTCTTGCCACCGGCTGGAAGATGAGCGGCTGCCTGCGCCTGGCCACCAACCAGGACCGCTGGACCGAATTCCGCCGCCTCGCCACCACCGCCAAGAGCTTCGGCATGGACATGCATCTGTTGACGCCGCAGGAGGTGAAGGCGATGTGGCCGCTGATGGAGGTCAGTGACCTCGTCGGCGCGAGCTGGCTGCCGACGGACGGGCAGGCAAGCCCCTCCGACATCACCCAGTCGCTCGCCAAGGGCGCGCGCATGCATGGCGCCAGGATCGTCGAAAATGTGCGCGTCACCGGCTTCGACATGGAGGAGGGACGCATCCGGCGCGTGCGCACCACGCTTGGCGATATCGCCTGCGAAAAGGTCGTCAACTGCGCGGGTCAATGGGCGCGGCAGGTGGGGACGATGGCGGGCATCAACGTGCCGCTGCAGCCCGTCAAGCACCAGTATATCATCACGGAAAAGGTGCCCGGCCTCTCGACCGATGCGCCGACCATCCGCGACCCGGATCGCCGGACCTATTTCAAGGAGGAGGTCGGCGGCCTCGTCATGGGCGGCTACGAGCCGAACCCGCAGCCCTGGACCACGGGCGACGTGCCGGACGAGTGGGCATTCCGCCTGTTCGATGATGATTTCGACCACTTCGAGCAGCATATGGAGCAGGCGATCGCCCGCGTGCCGGCGCTGGAGACGGTCGGCGTCAAGCAGATGATCAATGGCCCTGAGAGCTTTACACCCGATGGAAACTTCATTCTGGGCGTTGCGCCGGAATGCAAGAACATGTTCGTCGGCGCGGGCTTCAATGCTTTCGGCATCGCCTCCGGCGGCGGGGCAGGGTGGGTGCTGGCACAGTGGGTCGTCGATGGCGAAGCGCCGCTCGATCTCTGGGTGGTGGACATCAGGCGCTTCGCCGGCATGCACCGCGACCGCCAATGGGTGCTCGACCGCACGTTGGAAGCCTATGGCAAACACTACACGATCGGTTTCCCGCACGAGGAGTACGAAAGCGGCCGCCCGCGCGTCGTCTCGCCGCTCTATGAGCGCCTGAAGGCGCATGGCGCGGTGTTTGGTTCGAAGCTCGGCTGGGAGCGGCCGAACTGGTTCGCGCGCAAGGGTGTGGAACCGAAGGATATCTATTCCATGGGCCGACAGAACTGGTTTGCCGCCGTCGGCGACGAGCACCGCCACGTGCGCGAGGCCGTCGGCATCTTCGACCAGTCCTCCTTCGCCAAATACGAGATGACGGGGCCGGACGCGCTGAAGGCGCTCGACTGGATCTGCGCCAACGATGTCGGCAAGCCGACCGGGCGTCTCACCTATACCCAACTTCTCAACAGCCGCGGCGGCATCGAGGCGGACCTGACGGTGGCGCGTCTTGCCGAGGAAAAATTCTACATCGTCACGGGTACCGGTTTCCGCACGCACGATCTCGGCTGGATCGAGGACCATATCCCCGAGGGCCTCGATGTGACCCTGCGCGACGTGACCGAGGATTTCGGCACGCTCTCGCTGATGGGGCCGAAGGCGCGAGACGTGCTCGCGGCCGTCACCGATGCGGATGTCTCCAACGCCGCCTTCCCCTTCGGCCATGTGCGGGAAATCGCGATTGCCGGCCATTCCGTGCGGGCGCTGCGCGTCACTTATGTCGGCGAGCTCGGCTGGGAGCTGCATGCACCGATCGCGGCGATCGGGACCGTCTTCGATGCGCTGATGGCTGCGGGGGCGCCGCATGATATCCGCCCGGTTGGTTACCGCGCGCTGGAATCGCTGCGCCTTGAAAAGGGCTATCGTGCCTGGGGCTCGGATATCACGCCGAACGACACGCCCTTCGATGCTGGCCTTGGCTGGGCAGTGAAGCTGCGCAAGAACACCGATTTCCTCGGCCGCCGTGCGCTGGAAGCGGTTCAGGGCGAACCGCACAAGAAGGTCTTCGCCGGCTTCACGGTTGATGATCCCGATATCGTGCTGGTCGGTCGCGAGACGATCCTGCGCAACGGCGAGCCCGTAGGCTACCTCACCAGCGGCGGCTATGGCTACACGCTAGGCAAGAATGTCGGCTACGGCTATGTGCGCCGTGCAGATGGGGACGCTGATGAATTCCTTGAAAGCGGTGACTATGAACTCGTCGTTGCCATGGAGCGCACGCCGGCGAAGATACATCTCGAACCACTCTACGATCCAATGGCTGCGCGGGTGAAGTCCTGAGATAGGGGACGAAGGGGCGTATGGCTCTTCGTTCGCTTCGCGGGAGATGACTGCCTTTCGGCTTCTGAGGCGCGTAGAGTGGGTTTTGCCCTATTCTGCGTGTCTCCGGTGCGCGCGCTTGAAATTCCGCTGTAGGGGCGCTCTGTGGCGATTTTTGCAATTTGTCGAGACGGATTTCGCTGGCGCATGCGGCGCTATCCGGTACTCTCACGTGAAAGATATTTCATTGCACACTCTTGATTTCGGATTCTCCATATGAAATATATTTCATTGCGTGAATTATATTGACACGCAATGCATCCTGCGTTTAGGTGCTCATACCGGACTTCGAGGAGGAAGCCCGGTCTTCACTGAGATCAGCGGCGTCGAAACCGACGCCCACGGGCTTTTTGGGAGGGGCTTTGCGCCCCGAGGAGGACACTTGCGCACTTTTTTCACGACGACCGCCATGGCGGTGCTTGCGACCACGCTTTTTGCCGGCGCGGCCGCTGCCGAGACGGAAAATCCGTTCCGCTGCAAGCCGGGCGAAAAATACGTCATGAACGTCATGGTTTCGGGCGTCGAATACTGGTTCCCGGTCTATGAAATGTTCAAGCAGGCCGGCCAGCAGATGGGCTGCGAGACAGAATATACCGGCACGCCGGAATATGACGTCAACAAGCAGATCGCCACCTTCGACCAGGCGCTGGCCCAGAACCCGGCCGGCATTCTCGTACACCCGATGAACTCCGATCCGTTCATCGAGCCGATCAACCGCGCCATCGACCAGGGCACGGCCGTCGTGACGTTTGCCGCCGACTCGCCGCTCTCCAAGCGCGTCTCGTTCATCACCTCCGACAACACCCGCGAAGGCACCTATGCGGCCGACGCGATTGCCGAGAAGATGGGTGGCAAGGGCGAATATGCCGTCCTCGAAAACCCCGGTCAGGACAACCACGACAAGCGCATCGCCGCCTTCATCGCTCGCATGGAAGAGAAGTGGCCAGACATGAAGCTGGTCGGCCGCGCCGCCTCCAACCAGGATCCGACCAAGGCCTATCAGGGCCTATCGAGCCTTATCCAGGCAAATCCGAACCTTGGCGCGGTCTTCATGCCGGAAGCCAATTCGGCGATCGGCGCCGCACAGGCCAACAAGGAAGCCGGCGGCAAGGTCCTCGTCATGTGCGCCGACGTCAACGCCAATATCCTCGACATGATCAAGGCTGGCGAAGTCTTCGGCTCGATCAACCCGAACCAGGGCATGCAGGGTTACATGGGCTTCATGCTGCTGTGGCTCGCCAAGCACCCGGAACTCATCGATCCGATGAACGACGCCAAGCGCTCGGGCTTCAACCCGATGAGCATCCCGGTCGTCGACAACGGCCTGTCGATCGTCACGGCCGAAAATGCAGACGATTTCTACTGGGACAAGTACCTGAAGCGCCGCGGCACCAAGGGTATCGAGGAGTAATCTCCCAAGCGAATACCATCCGCGCCTCGCGGCGCGGATGGCCTCGAAAGGAGAGGGAGGAAGACGATGGCGGAGCCGGTGCTCACCATTCATGGCGTGACCAAGCATTTCGGGGCGGTGAAGGCGTTGACGGATGTCGGCTTCACTCTCGAACGCGGCGAGGTCCATGCACTCTGCGGCGAGAACGGCGCCGGCAAGTCGACGCTGATGAACATCATCGCCGGCGTGCTGCAGCCGACCGAGGGTGAAATCCGCGTCGATGGCCAGCCGGTGCGCATCAGCTCCCCCGCCGTCGCCCAGTCGCTCGGCATCGGCCTGGTGCATCAGGAAATCGCGCTCTGCCCGGATGCGACGGTTGCCGAAAACATGTTCATGGCGGCCACCAACCGCCGCCGCTCGCCCTTCATGAATTACCGCGCGCTGGAACGCGATGCGCAGGCCGTGATGAACCGTCTCGCCGCCATCGATGTTCGCCGCAAGGTCGCCGACCTGCCGATTTCCAGCCAGCAGCTGGTCGAGATCGCCAAAGCGCTGACGCTCGACTGCCGCGTGCTGATCCTCGACGAGCCGACCGCTGCATTGACCGAAACCGAGGCACAGCAGCTCTTTTCGATCATTCGCGATCTCAAGGCGAACGGCATCTCGATCATCTATATCAGCCACCGCATGGCCGAGATCTTTTCGCTCTGCGACCGCGTGACCGTGTTCCGTGATGGGCGCTATGTGTGCACGGATAAGATCGCCGATATCACACCCGACGACGTGGTGCGCCGCATGGTCGGCCGCGAGATCACCCAACTCTATCCCGACAAGCTCGGTGCCGATGAGGTCTCCGCCGAAACCATTCTGGAAGTCGACGACATCGGCGACGGCACGCGTTTCCAAAATGTCAGCTTCAACTTACGAAAAGGCGAAATTCTCGGCATCGGCGGGCTGATCGGCTCCGGCCGCACGGAGATCGCCGAGGGCATCTGCGGCCTGCGTCCCTGTACATCGGGCGCGGTGCGCCTACACGGCAAGGCGCAGAAGATTTCGTCCTATTCCGATGCGGTGAAGGCGGGCGTCGTCTATCTCTCGGAAGACCGCAAGGGCTCCGGCGTGTTTCTCGACATGTCGATTGCCCAGAACATTTCCGTACTCGACCTGAAGGCGCTGACCAATGCCGCCGGCCTCTTGAACGGCCGCGCCGAGGCGACGCTGGCGGAAGATTTCGCGAAACGGCTCGCGGTGCGCATGAGCGGTGTCGAAGCGCCCGTGAAATCGCTGTCGGGTGGCAACCAGCAGAAGGTAGCGATCGCCAAGCAGCTGGCCGTCAACCCGAAGGTCATCCTGATGGATGAGCCGACGCGCGGCATCGATGTCGGCGCCAAGACCGAAATTCACCGCCTGCTACGCGAGCTTGCGCGCTCAGGCATCGGCATTGTCGTCATATCCTCGGAAATGCCGGAACTGCTCGGCCTTTGCGATCGTGTGCTGGTCGTCCAAGAGGGACGCATCGCAGGCGAACTGGGGGTCGACGCGATGTCGGAAGAAGCCGTGATCCGTCTGGCCTCCGGGCTCGGCGCGGCAAGGGCGGCCGATCATGCCGCGTGAGAAGAAACTGGGGGAGCGGGAAATGGCAATCGACACGATGGCGGATACGGCGCCGAAAACATCGTCCTTCAAGCGCATCGGCTCGATGCGCGAGGCCGGGCTGATTGCGATCATTCTGGCGCTCGGCATCATCATGAGCTTCGCGTCGCCGCACTTCCTCACGCTCGGCAATTTCCGCGCCATGCTGATGAGCTTTTCCGTCGAAGGCATCGTCGTCGTCGGCATGACGATCCTGCTTATCGTCGGCGGCATCGACCTCGCGGTCGGCTCCGTCGTCTGCTTCGCGATGGTGCTGTCCGGTTCGCTCTTCCTCGCCGGGCTCGATCCCTGGACGGCCTCGCTGATCGGTATTCTCGCCTCGAGTGCCATCGGCGGCGCCATGGGTTTCTTCGTGACGGTTGTCGGCCTCAACCATTTCATAACGTCGCTGGCGGCCATGGTGATCGTGCGCGGCCTCTGCCTCATCATCACCAAGGGCACGCCGCTCTCGCTCTTCACGCTGCCGGCGGCCTTTAAGGAGGTCGGTCAGGGCACCTTCTACGGCATTCCCTATGTCATCCTGATCTTCGTCGCCGTCGTCATCCTGTTCGATTTTCTGCTGCGCCGGGCGACCGCCTTCCGAAAGGTCTTCTACACCGGCAGCAACGAGAAGGCCGCGCTTTATTCCGGCATCAAGACCAACCAGGTGAAATTCTGGGTGACGGTGCTGTGCTCGACGCTCGCAGGCGTGGCCGGCGTCATCTACATGTCCCGCTTCGGTGCCGCCACACCTACCTTCGGCGCCGGCATGGAACTGAACATCATCGCCGCCGCCGTCATCGGTGGAGCCTCGCTCAGCGGCGGCTCGGGCACGGTTCTCGGTGCGATCCTCGGCATGGCGCTGCTGTCGCTCGTCACCTCGTCGCTCATCCTGCTCAATGTGTCGGTCTATTGGCAGGACATGATCAAGGGCTGCATTCTGCTCGCCGCCGTCTCGATCGATCATTTCATGCACAAGCGGAAGGCCAGCTGACATGCCCGTCGCCAAACTGAAGCCCGCCCCGCGTGAAGAGATCGTCATCGCCCGCCAGATGCACCAGGCGCTTGTCCTGCACTTCCTGGAGGGCCTGACGCAGGCGCAGATCGCCGACCAACTCGGCCTGTCGCATGCCACCGTCAACCGCCTCATCAAGCGCGGCCGCCAGCTCGGCCTCGTCGAGATCAAGATCAAGTCGCCGATGGAGCCCCTGGTCGATCTAGAGGAGCGGCTGCTCGCACTCGGCGGCATCAGCCGCGCCGTGGTGGTGCCGACCGTCTCCGACAGTCCGCAGACCGCGCTTCTCGCGGTGGGGGAGGCGGCCGCGCGCCTGCTGCTCGAAGAGATCGCGGATGGTGATACGATCTGCATCACCGGCGGCAAGGGCGTCAGCGCCGTCGTCGCCGGGTTGCAGGCCGCGCGCCGCTACGATGTCGAGGTCATTCCTGCGACCGGCTGCGTGCAGGGCAAACACTATACCGACGTCAACCACGTCTCGACGCTGATGGCCGACCGGCTGGGCGGCCGTTCCTGGCAGATCCACGCGCCGCTTTTCGCCGACGATGCCGCACAGCGCGCCATGCTGATCAACATGCGCTCCGTCGCCGACGTGTTTCAGCGGGCGCGGGAGGCGAAGGTCGCGGTGGTCGGCATCGGCTCGATCCTCAGCCAGGATTCGACCTATTACGATCTGCATCCCTCTTCCAGCGAGGATCGCAATGCCATCGAACAGTCCGGCGCGAGTGCGGAACTGCTCGCCCATCTGCTCGATGGCAAGGGCCGGGTCTGCGACTACTCCCTCAACCGCGCGCTCGTCTCGCTGACGCTTGAAGAGTTCGAATCCATCCCGATGAAGATCGGCGTGGCCAGCGGCCTCAACAAGGCCGGCTCCATCCTCAGCGTGCTGCGCGGCAACCATCTCGATACGCTCGTCACCGACGAGGCGACGGGCGCGCGCATTCTCGAACTGGCATCCGAAGAAGGACTTTCCGCATGAGCGGCGAACAATTGACCCGTCCGATCGGACGTTCCGGCGTCACAGCCTCCGCCGTCGGCCTCGGCACCTGGGCCATCGGCGGCTGGATGTGGGGCGGCACGGACGAGGCTGAATCCATCGCCGCCATCCAGGCCTCGCTCGATGCCGGCGTGACGCTGATCGATACGGCTCCCGCTTACGGCCTCGGCCGCTCGGAGGAGATCGTCGGCAAGGCCATCGCCGGCCGCCGCGACAAGGCTGTCATCGCCACGAAATGCGGCCTCGTCTGGCATACCCAGAAGGGCAAGCATTTCTTCGATCAGGACGGCAAGCCGGTTCACCGTTATCTCGGCCGGGACGGGATCATCCACGAGGTCGAGGAAAGCCTGCGCCGGCTCGGCACTGATTATATCGACCTCTACATCACCCATTGGCAGGACCCGACGACCCCCATCGAGGAGACCGTCGCGGCGCTGGAGGACCTGAAAAAGGCCGGAAAGATCCGAGCGATCGGCGCCAGCAACGTCAACCGGTCGGAACTGGAGCAATATATCTCGACCGGGTCGCTGGATGCGATCCAAGAGCGGTTCAGCATGATCGATCGCGAGATCGAGGCGGACCTGCTGCCGCTCACCCATCAGAACGACGTGGCGACGCTCAGCTATTCCTCGCTGGCGCTCGGCCTGCTCTCCGGCATGATCGGGCCGGACCGGGTCTTTGCCGGCGACGACCAGCGCAAGGACAATCCACGCTTCTCCGTTTCCAACCGGCAGAAGGCGAAGGATTTCTCCGATGCGATCCGCCCGGTGGCGGACCGGCACGGCGCCAGCATCGCGCAGGTGGTGATCGCCTGGACGCTGGCGCAGCCGGGGGTGACCTTCGCGCTCTGCGGCGCGCGAAACCCGGCGCAGGCGCTCGACAATGCACGGGCCGGAACACTTCGGCTCGACAAGGACGATCTTGCGGCCATCGACGCTGCTATAGCGGCAAAACTGGCCCATATGGACGGATAACGGACTGTCATCATGAACCGGACAGAGACATTGCACGGGCTCAGCCAGAGCCCGAAGGTGGACGTGTGCGTCCTCGGCGGCGGCATAAACGGGCTCAGCGTCTTCCGCGAGCTGGCGCTGCAGGGCGTCAACGTGCTGCTCGTCGAACAGGCGGATTATTGCTCCGGCGCGAGTGCGGCGCTTTCGCGCATGGTTCATGGTGGCCTGCGCTATCTGGAGAACGGCGAGTTCAGCCTGGTCAAGGAATCGCTCGTCGAGCGCGACCGGCTGCTGCGCAACGCATCCCACTATGTCGCGCCGCTGCCGACCACGGTGCCCATCTTCGACACCTTCTCCGGCCTCGCCAATGGCGTGGTGCGTTTCCTCGGCCTCACCCGCCGCCCGAGCCGCCGTGGCGCCATCGCCATCAAGGCGGGCCTTGGGATCTATGATTTCCTGACGCGCAAGCGCGCGTTGATGCCAAAGCACGAGTTCCGCAGTCGCCGGGCGACGCTCTCGAAATGGCCGGCGCTCAACCCGTCGATCCGCAATTCCGCGACCTATTACGACGCCTGGGTCAGCCATCCCGAGCGTATCGGCATCGAGTTGTTGCGCGATGGCTTGTCGGCCGGCCCGAATGCCATGGCGCTGAACTATGCGACCGTGGAGGCCAGCGGCAGCGGCTATCGTCTGCGCGATGGTCTCAATGGCGAGGTGCTGCCTGTTCAGCCGCGGCTGATCATCAATGCCACCGGCGGCTGGATCGACATTGCCAACGGCACGCTATTTGCGGACGAGGCAGGGCCCGCACCGCTGATGGGCGGCACCAAGGGCTCGCACCTCATCATCGACAATCCCGCGCTGCGAGACATGCTCGACGGCCACATGATCTACTACGAGAACGAGGACGGGCGCATCTGCATTCTGTTCCCCTATCTCGGCAAGGTGCTGGTCGGCTCGACGGATATCCGCGTCGACGACCCCGGCACGGTGCGCTGCGAGGCGGACGAGCGCGATTACATCCTGCAATCGCTCGCCTTCGTCCTGCCGGGCATAAAGATCCGGCCGGAAGAAATCGTTTTCCAGTTCGCCGGCGTGCGCCCGCTGCCGGCAAGCAAGGACAGCTTTACCGGCCGCATCCCGCGCGATCATTTCTGCACCGTGCTGGAGGGCAAGAACGGCGGGCCGCCAGTACTCTGCATGATCGGCGGCAAGTGGACGACCTTCCGTTCTTTCGGCGAACTCGCCGCCGACATGGCGCTGGACCAGTTGGGTGTGACGCGCCGCGTGGATACGGCGGACCGGGCGATCGGCGGCGGGCGCGTCTTCCCGAAGGACCCGGAGAGCTGGATCCGCGACCTTGCCGCATCGACGGGCCTTTCCGTCGCCCGCGTCGCGGTTCTCTTCGAACGCTACGGCACGGAGGCCGAGGATATCGCCGGTTTCATCGCGGCGAAGCCGGACCATCCGCTGCCGCACGCCCTCTACAGCGCGCGGGAGCTTCAGTACCTCGTCCGCGCCGAGGCGGTCGAGCATTTGGACGACCTGCTGCTGCGTCGAACGACGCTGGCGATTTCCGGTGATCTTTCCCTCGTCATGGCCGAGGCCGCACTGGATCTGCTTGCTGCCGAAAAGGGCTGGTCCGCTGAGCGGGTTGCCGAAGAGCGCAGCCGTTTTCTAACCCTCATGGGTGAGCGCCACGGCGTCACCGAACACACCCTTTCCGCACGGAATGAACACAGGAGTGAACTATGCGAGACAACCGCAAAGTCCGGATGAACCGGCTGTTCGGCAACGGGCGTTGCCTTGACGTGGCGATAGATCACGGCGTCTGCAACGAGCCTTCCTTCCTCGACGGGCTGGAAAACGTTCCAGCCGTGGTGAAGGCGCTGGTCGATGCCGGGCCGGATGCGATCCAGATGAACTACGGACAGGCCGATCTGTTGCAGGACCTTCCCGGCAAGGACAAGCCGGCGCTGGTCATGCGCATCGACATGGGTAACCCCTACAACCGCATCCGCCACCGCGACATGTGGGCGGTGCTGCAGAACGAGGCCGAACCGCTGATCGGCGCCTTGCAGATGGATGCGGCCTGCGTGGTCGTCAACCTCTTCATGCTGCCGGACGAGCCGGATCTCTTCCGGCAATGCGTACAGAACATCGCGCGCGTGCGGGCCGATTGCGAGAAACACGGCATGCCGCTGATGATCGAGCCGCTGGTCATGCAGCCCGTCACCGAGCGCGGCGGCTACATGGTCGATGGCGATGCGGACAAAATCGTCACCCTGACGCGGCTTGCCCGCGAGATGGGCGCCGATATCGTCAAGGCCGACCCGACGACCAATGCCGAGGATTTCCATCGTGTCGTCGAGGCGGCGCGCTGCCCGGTTCTGGTGCGTGGCGGCGGCAAGGAAGACCTTTCCGCGGTCTTTGCGAAATCTGCCGCCTTGATACAACAGGGTGCAATGGGCATGGTCTATGGGCGCAACATCTACCAGCACGCCAATCCGAGCGCCGTGGTGCGCGGGCTGATGGCGATCATCCACAGGGACGCGAGCGGCGAGGAGGCCCACGCGCTCTACCAGCAGGGATGAGACGCCGGACGATTGCGGGACACACACGAGGCGATGTCCCGCAATCGCGTGAGTGAAGTGAACCTGGGAGGGGTTCTGCATGCAAAAATATCTTCTGGGGCTCGATGCGGGCAACACGGTCATCAAGGCTGTCATCTTCGATCTCGAGGGCCGTGAGCTTGCCCATGCCGGGGAGGAGGGGCATAGCCGCATGCCACAGCCCGGCCATGTCGAGCGTGATCTCGGCGAACTCTGGGCCAATGCCAAACGTGTCATCCGCACCTGCCTCGACAAGGCGGGCATCGCGGCCGGCGATATTGCTGCGATCGGCTGTGCCGGCCACGGCAACGGGCTCTATGCGCTCGACCGGGACGGCGCGCCGCTGATCGGCATCCAGTCGATCGATACCCGCGCCACCGGCCTGGTCGAGGAATGGCAGGCTGAAGGTGTGGGCGACCGCACCCAGGCGATTGCCCGCCAGCGCCCCTGGCCGGCCCAGACGCCGACGCTGCTCGCCTGGCTGAAACGCTTCCGACCCGATGTCTTCAAGCGTATCGGCACGGTGTTCTATTCCAAGGATTTCGTCGTGAACCGCCTGACGGGAAAGCGCGTCAGCGAGGTCTCCGACATGTCCGGTGCCGGGCTGCTCGATCTGGCGGCCCGTCGCTATGACAGGACGCTGATGGAGGCCTATGGCCTTGGCGATTGCATGGATCTCCTGCCGCCTCTGATCGAGAGCGCCGACATTGCCGGGCATGTGACGGAGGCCGTTGCGGTCGAAACCGGGCTTGCCGCCGGCACGCCTGTTGTCGGCGGTCTCTTCGATGTCGTCGCCTCGGCACTCGGCTCCGGCGTGTCTCGCACGGGCAGTGCTTCGATTATTGCCGGTACGTGGAGCATCAACCAGGTGATCATCGATGGTCCGGACCTGAAAGGCCCGGTCTTCATGTCCTCCACCTTCGACCGCAGCCGCTATATGGCGATGGAAAACAGCGCCACGTCGGCAGCCAATCTCGAATGGCTGGTGCGGGAGTTCTTCGAGGGCGACCACCATGCCGACATCTCGCCCTTCGACGCCTGCTGCGCGCTTGCGGCGGCCGTCGAACCCGCGGCGGACGATCCGCTCTACCATCCCTATCTCTACGGCGCCCAGCAGGATGGCCATGCGCGGGCGGGTTTTTACGGCATGGCCGGCTGGCACACCAAGGGCCACCTTATCCGCGCCCTGCTGGAGGGTGTCGCCTTCGGCCATCGCCAGCATATCGAGACGATCCGCAAGGCGGGCGCGACCTTCGAAGAGGCGGTGCTCTCGGGCGGCGGTTCGCGCAGCAAGCTCTGGCCGCAGATTTTTGCGGATGTGCTCGGCGTGCCGGTCTCGGTTGCCGCATCGCGCGAGACGGGTGCGCTTGGCGCGGCGATTGCGGCCGGCACTGGCGTCGGCCTCTTCGCCGATTTCAGGGAGGGCGCCGAAGCGATGGTGCGCACGGAGCGGCACTATAAGCCGAATGCCGGCCTTGCCGCCCATTATGCGCGGCGCTATGCGCTTTACATTGATATCGCCGAGGCGATGACGCCGCTCTGGCGGCGGCTGGCGGCTTCGGAGAAGATGGCAACGGGAGTTGCAGCGTGAACCGCCCTGTCAATGAAGCGCCTGTCGATGAGGGCAGCTACGACTTCATCGTCGTTGGTGCCGGCTCGGCGGGCTGCGTGCTGGCCAACCGCCTTTCGGCCGATCCGAAGAACCGGGTCCTGCTACTCGAAGCGGGCGGGTCGGACCGTTACCATTGGGTCCATGTGCCGATCGGGTATCTCTACTGCATGGGCAATCCGCGCACCGACTGGATGATGAAGACGGCGGCGGAGGCCGGGCTCAACGGCCGAGCCCTCAACTATCCGCGTGGCAAGGTACTGGGCGGCTGCTCGTCGATCAACGGCATGATCTATATGCGCGGCCAGGCGGCCGACTATGACGGCTGGCGGCAGGCGGGCAATGCCGGCTGGGGCTGGGACGACGTGCTGCCCTATTTCATGAAGTCGGAGGACAATTATCGCGGCCGTTCGGAGATGCATGGCGCCGGCGGCGAATGGCGCGTCGAGCGCCAGCGTCTCTCCTGGCCGATCCTCGATGCCTTTCGCGATGCGGCGGAAGAGCTCGGCATCCGCAAGACCGACGATTTCAACGATGGCGACAACGAGGGGTCGGGCTATTTCGAGGTCAACCAGCGCGGCGGCGTGCGCTGGAACACGACAAAGGCGTTTCTCCGCCCGGCGATGAAGCGCAGGAACCTGCGCGTCCTGACCGGTGCCGAGACGGAGCGGTTGGATTTCGAAGGCAGGACGGTGACGGGCGTGCGCTTTCGCCTCAACGGCCGGCTCTGTGTCGCCCGCGCAACGCGCGAGGTCGCGCTGTCAGCCGGGGCGATCAATTCGCCAAAAATTCTGGAACTCTCTGGTGTCGGGCGGGCGGACCTGCTGTCCGACTTCGGCATTGCCGTTCAGCATGAACTGAAGGGCGTGGGCGAGAACCTGCAGGACCACCTGCAGATCCGTACGGTCTTCAAGATTGAGGGCGCGCGCACGCTGAACCAGCTCTATCACAACTTTTTCAGCCGCGCCGGCATGGGGCTGCAATATGCCTTCCGCCGTTCCGGCCCGCTCTCCATGGCGCCGAGCCAGCTCGGAATCTTCGCCAAGAGCGATCCGGCCGTCGCCACGGCCGATCTCGAATATCATGTTCAGCCGCTCAGCACCGACCGGCTTGGCGAGCCGTTGCACCGCTATCCGGCCGTCACGGTTTCGGTCTGCAATCTGAGGCCTGAAAGCCGTGGCACGGTGCATGTGACGGCGCGCGATGTGGCGCTGCCGCCGGAAATCCGACCTAACTACCTCTCGACGCCGGGCGACCGCCTGCTGGCCGCCAAATCCATCCGTCACGCCCGCAGTCTCATGCAAGCCAAAGCGATCGCGAAATTCCGTCCTGAGGAAATGCTGCCCGGTCGCGAATATCAAAGCGAGAACGAGCTAATCCGCCGCGCCGGCGATATCGCCACGACGATCTTCCATCCCGTCGGCACCTGCAAGATGGGCAGCGACCCCATGGCGGTGGTGGATGCCAAGCTGCGCGTGCACGGGCTCGACCGGCTGCGAGTCGCCGACGCTTCGATCATGCCGACCATCGTTTCCGGCAACACCAATTCGCCCGTCATCATGATCGCGGAGAAGGCGGCCGAAGCGATGCTGGCGCGAGTTTAGCCGCCAATCCGGTCGAGGAAGCGCAGCACGGCGTCGTTGAAGAGCGCCGGCCGTTGCAGCGGTGCGAAGTGGCTGACGTCGGGCAGGATGCTGAGTGTGGCCTGCGGGATGGTTGCCGCGAGATAAGCGGCGTGTTCCGGCCGGATGAACTCGTCGTGCTCTCCGAGCACCACGGCGACGGGAACCGTGATCCCGGCAAGATCCGCGGTGGTGTAGTTCGGCTCTGTCTGCATCATCCTGGAGACGTCCGCCACGAAGGTGTCGAAGGCGTCCGGCGTGGTGGACAGGGCTTGATAGTCCAGCCAGTGCCGGTGGAAGCAGCGATCGAGCACGGGGGTTGGCTGGAAGTCGAGCGTGCCGCTCGGGTCCATGTTGCAAGCGAAGAAGAAGACGCCGCTGACGCGCTCCGGGTGCCGGTCGGCCAGGATCAGCGCCGTGCAGGCGCCGTCGCTCCAGCCGACGAGGCTGGCCTTCTCGATGCCGAGATGATCCATCACAGCCAGCACGTCGCCGGCCATGCGGCCATAGCCGAACGGGCCGGCATCGCGGGTGCTGCGCCCGTGGCCGCGACTGTCGATGACGACGACCGTCCTTCCAGACACGACAAGAGCCGGCACTTGGTTGCCCCAGTTTCCGGCGCTGCCGAGACCGCCATGCAACAGGACGACGGCCGGCCCGGCGCCGACGACGGCGTGCCAGATCCGCGCGCCGTCGTGTTCGACATAGCCTTGTACGCGCGCCGGCGGCAGCGGCTGTGCACCGTCCCGTTCGAAATGGATGAGGTCGTCGTCGGTCGTCTGCATCGGTTTCTCCTTCTGCTTTCGCCAAGGACGTGCGGCCCGTTCGCCCTGCGACATCATTCGCTAAAAAATCTGCGCCGGGCCAGTGGCAAATCCCTGCCGGGAGCAGCGCGGCATTTGCATAGCTGCATTGCACAATAAATGTTTTCCATCCGGTCAAAAACTGGGCATAGTGCACTCAGTTGATGCACACGGCGGTTTTCCTCCCAGTGCCGCCGCATCAGCTGTTCCCCTCTGGAGGTTTTTTGACCTTCACACTTCAATGGGCCGCGGTTTCGCTGGCCCATTTTTTTTGCCTGCTCCCGGTGCTGTCCGAAAATGGCGCGTCCTAAATAGAGCGATAAAATGCAATCTAGTGGTTGTATTAGCACTTTCATCACGCTCTTATGCTCCAATTCCTGTTGCCGATGTGATGGTGCGATGTCTGGATTTCCGGGCGATGTCACGGCCAGGGATGCGCATATGAGACGGGCGGGCGGGATGAAGGCAAACGGGACGAGGCAAAGACAGACAGCCTGTAGGACTGCAGCCATATACCCGCAGGGCCGGGGGCCTGCATGACGAGGTCTCGCAAGACAACGCTACGCCTCGTCGCCGTAGCTTGGCCTTTCGTTCTCATTGTCCTTCTCCAGACGGCACTTGCTACGTTCAGCCTTCAAGTCACGTCGTCGTTGCGGGCCTTCGTCAGCGGCGAAAGCCTCTGGTCGAAAGGTCAGCACGATGCGCTCTACTATCTCAACCGCTATGCCGAATCCGGCAACCGGTCCTTCGTCGCGCGTTATCACCAAGCCATGGCGGTGCCGCTGGGCGACCGTGCGGCGCGGCTGGCGCTCGAAGCGGATCCGCCCGATCTCGACGCAGCCTTCAGGGGCTTTGTTGCCGGCGGCAACCATCCCGACGACATCCCGAACGTAATATGGCTGTTCCGCTATTTCCGTTGGCTGCCGGTCATGGAGGCCTGCATCCGCGACTGGCGCACGGCCGAAGGCGTGCTGATGCAGCTCCTGCCGATCGGCGAGAGCATTGATACGTCCCGCCATATCAACGAGAACGACCGGCGCGATATCATCCGCCAGCTCGACGAGATCAATGCGCTGGTGACGCCCCTGACGAAGCGCTTCTCCGACCGACTGGGGGAGGGCACACGGCAGGTGCAGACGGTGCTCTTAGTCAGCAATGCTGTCATGGCGCTTGTCTTCATCCTTTTGACTGTTTGGCGGCTCAACAGCTTCCTTGCGCATCGCCGCGCCATCGAGGAGCAGCTTTCCCACACAGCCAACCATGACGACCTCACCGGCCTGCCAAACCGCCGGCTTTTCGAAGACAGGCTTACCCGCGCGCTGGCGGAACCCGGCAGCCCTCATGCCCTGATGTTCATCGACCTCGACCAGTTCAAGGCGGTCAACGATAACGGGGGGCACGCAGCTGGCGACGCACTGCTGCGCCGCATCTCGCACGATCTCGACAAGGCGATTCGCGGCGTGGATTTGCTGGCCCGGCTGGGTGGCGACGAATTCGGGATCATCCTGCCGAACTGTACGCCGGAGGATGCGCTGCGCATCGGCCTGAGGTTGCGCGAGATCGCCGAGGCGATCGATTTCGTCTGGAACGGCCACCGCTATTCGATCAGCGCCAGCATCGGCGTCGTCCACCTTGCCGGGCTCAGTTATACGCTGCAGGAGGCGCTGCGGGCGGCTGATATCGCCTGCTACATGGCAAAGGAGAAGGGCCGCAATCGCGTGCATGTCTTTGAGACGACGGATGCGGCGCAGACGCAGTTCACCGCCAATCTCAACTGGGTGCAACGCCTGCATCGCGCGCTGGAGGAAGACAGTTTCCGGCTGTTCTCGCAGAAGATAGCGACGGTCGACGGAGCCGGCGCGCCGGCCGAACATCGCGAAATCCTGCTGCGCCTGGAGGAAGACGGCAAGCTGTTGGCACCCGGCGCCTTCATTCCGGCGGCCGAGCGGTTCGGCCTGATGCCGGCCCTCGACCGCTGGGTGGTGCGTCATGCGCTCGACATCATCAGCCGGCGAACCGGAGCGGCCTCCGGCACCTACTCGATCAATCTCAGCGGCCTGACGCTGAAGGACGACACGTTTCTGCCCTTCCTGCGCGAGATGCTGCGCCGCAGCCGCGTACCGGCCGATGTGCTCTGCTTCGAGATCACCGAAACCAGCGCCATCGAGAATCTTGACGATGCCATCGCCTTCATGAACGCCATGCGCGCCATGGGCTGCCGTTTCGCGCTCGACGATTTCGGCGTCGGCATGTCGTCGCTCACATACCTCAAGCGCCTGCCGGTCGATTATGTGAAGATCGACGGCAGCTTCGTGCGCGACATGCTGACCGACAAGGCAGACTGGATGACGGTCGAGATGATCAACCAGATTTCACATCTCGCCGGCCGCGAGACGATCGCCGAGTTCGTGGAGAATGCCGATATTCTCACCGCGCTGCGCACCATCGGTGTCGACTACGCTCAAGGCTATTTCCTCGGCCGGCCGGAACCGTTCCTGCCGGACGCTTCGGGCACGGTTATCCCCTTGCGTCGTGCCGACGTCGCCTAGATTGTCGTTTTATGCAATTCCGGACGCAAAACCGCTTCGCACTTTTGCTGGAATTGCTCTAAGCCTGTTCCGCCCGCTCCAGTGCCTTAAGCATCGTGCGTTCGGCAAGGTTGAGATAGGTTTCCATCTGCGCGGCGGCCTCTGCCGACTTTCCCTGCTCCAGAAGCGTGACGATCGCGTCGTTCATGTCGACGAAGGGTGAGTGCAGGTGCTCGGGGTCATTGAGCAGCCCGAAGCAGAGGCGCAGTTCCGCCGAGATGCGCTCGTAGAATTCGGTGAGCCGCGCGCTGTCCGAAAGGTCGATGATCGCGGTATGAAAGATCATATTGGCGCTTCCGACGCCGACCCAGTCGCCTGCATTGCGCTTCTTCTGCCCCTCCGCGACGGCCTCGCGCATCACGCGAATGGCCGGATGCTGCTGCCAGGCCTGGCGCAGCGCGCCGCATTCCAGCATGCGACGCACCCGGTAGATATCGATGACCGAGGCCATGGAGGGCACGGTGACGAAAACGCCGCGATTGGCCTCATGGCGCAGAAGCCCGTCCTTGGTCAGCAGGCGGAAGGCTTCGCGCAGTGAATTGCGCGACACGTCGAAACGCTCGCTGAAGGCGGCTTCCGACAGGCGCTGGCCGGGCGAAAGCTCGCCCGAAATGAGCAGCGTGCGAATGTGCCGTGCCAACCGGTCCGCCAGCGGCAGGCCTTCTTCGTCTTCCGTCATGCGCGTCTCCCCGGCCGGGCAAACTGCGCCCGGTTACCCTCTTTCCCAACTGCCCATAGCATGAATGCGGGGACGGTGGCGTCGGAAATTGTGGCGAATCCTGTGCTATGTAATTGGTAAAGCGGCAGGAATAAGGAACGATATGGAAATATTGTTGAACAATATTGACATTTTTGTGTAGCAGCGCATGATATTCCCATTGAGCCCCCGCCAGCGCGGCGGCAGATCCGGGAGGATACCCATGCAGCAGAACGAGCTTGCGGCCGCCCACGCCGTACCCCCCGCGCAGAACAAGGCGACCCAGCGCCGCGCCCTGCTTTCGGCCATGTTCCTGATGTCGATGTCGGCAGTCGGGCCGGGCTTCATCACGCAGACGGCCACTTTCACCGTCAAGCTTGGCGCGGCCTTCGCCTTCGCCATCCTCATCTCGATCCTCATCGATTTCGTCGTACAGGCCAATATCTGGCGCATCGTTGCTGTGACGCGCATGCGCGCACCGGCGGTCGCCAATGCCGCCATCCCTGGCTCCGGCTATGTGCTTGCCGTGCTCGTCATCATCGGCGGTCTGTTCTTCAACATCGGCAATATCGGCGGCGCCGGCCTTGGCTTCAACGCCATGATCGATCTCGATCCTAAGATCGGCGGCGCGATCGGTGCGCTTGCGGCCATCGGGATCTTCCTGTCGCGCCGCGCCGGCATCGCCATGGATCGCGTCGTCATCGTCGCTGCCTTCGTCAAGCTGGCGCTGATCGTCTATGCGGCGATTGCGTCAGGCCCCCCGGTCGCCGAAGCCTTCCGCCAGACCTTCCTGCCGGATACGATCGATTTCGCCACTATCACGACGATCGTCGGCGGCACGGTCGGCGGCTACATCACCTATGCCGGCGCGCACCGTCTGCTCGACAAGGGAACGGTCGGTGTTGAAAACATCGGCGCCATCAACCGCGCGGCCTTCAGCGGCATCGCGATAACAGGCGTACTGCGCTACATCCTGTTCCTTGCCATCCTCGGCGTCGTCGCTTCTGGCGTGGTGATCGACCTTTCCGGTCAGGCCGCAAACCCGGCCGGCCAGGCCTTCCATGCGGCTTCCGGCAATATCGGCTTCCGCCTGTTCGGTGCGGTTTTCCTCGCCTCGGCCATGACCAGCATCATTGGTGCCGCCTATACGTCGGTCTCGTTCCTCACGGCCTTCAAGCCCGACATGACCGAGCGCCAGCGCAACCTCGCCACTGTCGGCTTCATCGCCTTCTCGCTCGTCTGCTACATGCTGATGACGACCCCGCCGGCCGCCATGCTGGTCTTTGTTGGCGGTCTGAACGGCCTTGTGCTGCCGATCGGCTTCTCGATCTTCATGTATGCCGCCTGGGCACGCCCCGACCTGATGGGCGGCTATCACTACCCGCGCTGGCTGCTTGCGCTCGGCGTCCTGACCTGCGCACTCACGTGGTATATGGGATACAAGTCGGCCGGCAACATCTTCAGCCTGCTGTTCGCATAGGGAGGAAACCATGACAGCGATCGATCTCAACAGCGATCTCGGCGAAAGCTATGGTGCCTGGCGCATGGGCGACGACGCGGCGATGCTCGCCGTCGTCTCCTCCGCCAACATTGCCTGCGGTTTCCATGCGGGTGATCCGGCCGGCATTTTCCGCACGGTGAAGGCGGCGGCTGCAAACGGCGTCGTCATCGGCGCCCATGTTTCGTATCCCGACCGCGTCGGCTTCGGCCGGCGCGATCTCGACGCCACGCCCGAGGAATTGATCGCCGACGTGATCTACCAGATCGGCGCGATCAAGGGCGTTGCCGCCGCTGCCGGTACGACCGTGCGCTACGTCAAGCCGCACGGCGCGCTCTACAACCGCATCGCCTATGATGCGAAGCAGGGCCAGGCGGTCATCGACGGCATCAAGGCGGTCGATCCCTCGCTGATCCTGATGGGCCTTGCCAATGCGCCGATCCTCGATCTCGCGCGCAAGTCCCGCCTTGCCGTCGTCGCGGAAGCCTTTGCCGACCGCGCCTACACGCCGAAGGGCGAGCTCGTCTCGCGCCGCGAAGCCGGTTCCGTGCTGCATGACGAGAAGAAAATCGCCGACCGCATGGTGCAGCTCGCCCGCGAGGGCACGCTGGAAGCCATCGACGGCAGCACGATCCGCATCGAGGCACAGTCGATCTGCGTGCATGGCGACAGCCCCGGCGCCGTTGCCATCGCCCAGGAGATCCGCCGCCGCTTCGAGGCGGAAGGCATCGCCATCCGCTCCTTCGCCGACAAGGCCTGAGGTGCGGCCATGACGCTTCCGACCGCCTATCTGGACCATACCGACGCCACGGCCGCCCGTCAGGCGCGGGCGACCTATCGGAACGGGCTCGTCGCGCCCACCTCGGGTATTGCGCCGGGCTTCACCCAGGCCAACATGATCGTGCTGCCGCGCGACTGGGCCTTCGATTTCCTGCTCTATGCGCAGCGCAATCCAAAACCCTGCCCGGTGCTCGACGTTTCCGATCCGGGCTCGCCGACGACGCTGCTCGCGCCCGGTGCGGACCTGCGCACCGACCTGCCGCTCTACCGCATCTGGCGCGACGGCAAGCTTGCCGAGGAAACGCCTGACGCCACCGCCGCCTGGGCGGAGCGCGACGATCTCGTCGCCTTTCTGATCGGCTGCTCCTTCACCTTCGAGACGCCGATGGTAGAGGCGGGCATCGAGATCCGCCACATGACGGACAAGAGCAATGTGCCGATGTATCTCACCAACACGGCCTGCCGCCCGGCGGGCCGGCTGAAGGGCAACATGGTCGTCTCCATGCGGCCGATCCCGGCCTCGCGTGTCGCCGATGCCGCCACCATTTCCGGTCGCTTCCCGGCCGTGCACGGCGCGCCTGTGCATGTTGGTTCGCCCGAAGACATCGGCATCGCCGATCTCGCCAAGCCCGATTTCGGCGATCCGGTCCGCATCGAACCGGGCGAAGTGCCGGTTTTCTGGGCCTGCGGCGTCACCCCGCAGGCGGCCGTGATGGCGTCGGGCGTGCCCTTCGCCATCACCCATGCGCCCGGCTACATGTTCATCACCGATATTCCCGATTCCGCCTATCACGCGTGAGGCTTCGATGCGTTTTCTGCCCGTCAGCCTGACCACCATCCTCGTCGAGCTTGCCGATCTCGACGAGACGCTCGCCCTTTTCGCTTCCTTCCAGGCCGATCCGATCACCGGCATAGCGGAAATGGTGCCGGCCGCCCGCACGCTGATGATCCGTTTCCGCCCGGAAAAGGTCTCGCCTTCGGAGCTTGCCGCTGATATCGCCACCCGCGATCTCTCGGCGAAGATCGCGCCCTCGGAGCATCTGGTGGAAATTCCGGTGCGCTATGACGGCGAGGACCTCGCCGACGTCGCCGAGCTGACTGGCCTCAGCGTCGAGGAGGTCACCCGCCGCCACACCGAAAGCGAATTCACCGTCGCCTTCTGCGGCTTCGCGCCGGGCTTCGGCTATCTCGTCGGTGGCGACCCTGCGCTGCATGTGCCGCGCCGCAAAAGCCCGCGCACGCGTATCCCGGCCGGTTCCGTGGCGCTCGCCGGCGCCTTCAGCGGCGTCTATCCGCAAGCGAGCCCTGGCGGCTGGCAGATCATTGGCACCACGCCCGTCAAGATGTGGGATATCGACCGTGACCCCGGCGCGCTGTTCCAGCCCGGCTATCGCGTGCGCTTCTTCGACATGGCGAAGGCGGGCAAGACCGTCCACATCCCCGAACCGGCCGCCCGCTCGGAGCGCCCTGGCGCAGCCGACGATCCGCAGTTCAAGGTGCTCGCCGCGCCGATGCCTGCTTTCTTCCAGGATTTCGGCCGCTTCGGCCAAACGGGGCAGGGCGTCTCCGCGTCCGGCGCGCTCGATCATGGCGCCTTCAATGCGGCAAACCGCATCGTCGGCAATCCGGCCAACACGCCGACCCTTGAGCTGACCCTCGGCGGTTTCTCCTTCGAAAGCAGCGTGCGCGCCGTGATCGGCCTTGCAGGTGCCCCCTGTCCGGTGATTGTGCGCGATGCCGCCGGCCGCAATCGGGATTTTCAGACCTGGCAGCCGATCGCGCTGGAAGCCGGTGACGTCGTCACCATCGGTCATCCGAAGAGCGGCATGCGGTCCTATCTCGCCGTGCGCGGCGGCTTCGGCGTTGCCCCTGTGCTCGGAAGTGCAGCGACCGATACGCTCGCCGTTGTCGGCCCGGAGCCGGTCACGGCGGGAGCGGTACTCGCGCTGAAGGGTAGCAAAGACGGGCTTGCCAGCGTCTCCACCAATGAAATCCCGGCTTTTGACGCGCCCTCCGCGAGCGACGTGGTGACGCTTGACGTAGTGCTCGGCCCGCGCACGGACTGGTTCACGCAGGAGGGGCTGGAAACGCTGACGAGCCAGCTCTGGCAGGTCACGCCGCAATCGAGCCGCGTCGGCATCCGACTTGCCGGCGAGGTGCCACTGGAGCGCAAGGACAGCGCGGAATTGCCAAGCGAAGGCACCGCGACGGGGGCGATCCAGGTGCCGCATAGCGGTCAGCCGGTGCTCTTCCTTGCCGACCACCCGCTGACCGGCGGCTATCCCGTTATCGGCGCGGTCGCCGAATACCATCTGGATCTGGCCGGCCAGATCCCCATCAACGCAAAGATCCGTTTCCGCCCGATCGGCCCCTTCGCCGATATCGCTGCAAGCCGCTAGGAGAGCGCCATGAAGAAAGTGCTGATTGCCAATCGTGGCGAGATCGCCGTGCGCATCCTGCGCGCCTGCCGGGATTACGGGCTGCAATCCGTTGCCGTCTATGCGGATCCGGATGCGGACGCGCTCTTCGTGCGCCTGGCTGACGAGGCGTACGGCCTTGGTGGCGTGCGTCCGGCAGAAACCTATCTCGATATCGACAAGCTGATCGCGATTGCCAAGCGCTCGGGTGCTGACGCGGTCCATCCGGGCTACGGCTTCCTGTCGGAAAACGCTCGTTTCGCCAAGGCAGTGCAGGATGCCGGCCTGACCTGGATCGGGCCCGATCCCGACGTCATCGTGGCGCTTGGCGACAAGGTCGAGGCGCGGCGTATCGCCCAGAGCGTCGGGGCACCGCTCGTGGCCGGCAGCGATGGGCCGGTGTCCTCGGCGGCGGAAGTGCTCGCCTTTGCGGAACAACATGGCCTGCCGGTCGCCATCAAGGCCGCGCATGGCGGAGGCGGGCGCGGCATCAAGGTCGCCTGGAAAATGGAAGAGGTCGCCGACCTCTACGAATCCGCGGTGCGCGAGGCGACCGTCGCCTTCGGCCGCGGTGAATGTTTCCTCGAACGGTTCCTCGACCGCCCCCGCCATATCGAGGCGCAGGTTATTGCCGACAAACACGGCAATGTGCTGGTTCTCGGGACCCGCGACTGCTCGGCGCAGCGCCGCAACCAGAAGCTCATCGAGGAAGCGCCGGCGCCCTTCCTCGCACCCGAACAGCGCGAACGCATCCACGCCGCCGCCAAGGCGATCTGCGCGGCGGCCGGCTATTCCGGTGCCGGCACGGTGGAGTTCCTGCTCGGTGTCGACGGCACGATCTCCTTCCTCGAAGTCAACACCCGCCTGCAGGTGGAGCATCCCGTCACCGAGGAGACGACGGGCATCGACCTCGTCATCGAGCAGTTCCGCGTGGCGGAGGGCCAGCGCCTGACGCTCCTCGAAACGCCCGTGCCGCGCGGCCATTCCATCGAGTTCCGCATCAATGCGGAAGACCCCGGCCGTGGCTTCCTGCCGACGCCGGGCGCGATCACCGCCTTCGATCCCCCCTCCGGTCCCGGCGTGCGCCTCGACAGCGGCGTCGTCACCGGCTCCACCATCCCCGGCGTCTTCGATTCCCTGATGGCCAAGCTCATCGTGACCGGCGCCACCCGCGAGGAGGCGCTGCGCCGGGCCCGCCGGGCGTTGAAGGAATTCCGTATCGAGGGTGTCGCGACCGTCCTGCCATTCCACCGCGCCGCCATCGACACCGAGGATTTCATCGGGACCGATGGCTTCAAGGTGCACACCCGCTGGATCGAAACCGATTTCGCCGCGATGCCCGAGGCCATGATCCGGCCGGAGCCGGCCGCCGACCCGACGCTGATCCGCACCCATCTCGAAATCGACGGCAAGCGTGTGTCGCTGGCGCTGCCGAGCCTGCTTCTCGCTGGTCTTGGTGCGGTCAGGCAGGGCACCGGATCGGTCGGCAGCGGCAAGCCGGCCGCCGAGGATGGGATTACCGCTCCGGTCTCCGGCACGCTGCAGGCCTTCAAGATCGCCGACGGTGCCACGGTTGCCGAGGGCGAACTGGTCGCCGTCATGGAAGCGATGAAGATGGAAACGCAGGTGCTCGCCCCCAAGGCCGGCCGTCTGCGTCTGCGCGTCAAGGAAGGCGACTATCTTCAGGCCGGCGATACCTTGATGGTCTTCGAGGGCTGAGCGCCCATCCCAAATGGGACATTGACCCGAACGGGCCCTGCTTGCCTTAATCCCCCCGGATTTTTCATCTGGGGGATACATGGTACGCACGCTTCAAAGCACGCCGAAGGCCGATGGTTTTCGCGCACCGGGAGAATTCGAGCCGAAGGCCGGCTGCTGGCTGATCTGGCCGGAGCGGCCCGATACCTGGCGGCTCGGCGCCAAGCCCGCGCAGAAGCTCTTTGCGCGGGTCGCGGCGGCGATTGCCGAGAGCGAGCCCGTCACCATCGCCGTCTCGTCGCGCCAGTGGCTCAACGCCCGCGCCATGTTGCCGGAGAGCGTGCGCCTCGTCGAAATGTCGACGGACGATTCCTGGTTGCGCGACAGCGGCCCGAATTTTGTCATCAACAATCATGGCGTGGTGCGCGGTGTCGACTGGACCTTCAACGCCTACGGCGGCAATGACGGCGGCCTCTATGCGCCTTGGAACCTCGACGATCTCGCCGCCCGCAAGGTGCTGGAAACCGAGAATCTCGACCGCTACCGCTCGACGCTGATCGCCGAGGGCGGCGGCCTGCAATGCGACGGGCAGGGCACGCTGATCACCACGGAACAGTGCCTGCTCAACCCCAACCGCAACGGCCATCTCGGCAAGGCCGAGGTGGAAAAGCAGCTTTCCGACTATCTCGGCCTTGAACACGTGATCTGGCTGCCGCGCGGCTTCTGCTTCGACGAGACGGACGGCCATGTCGATGACGTTTGCTGCTTCGTGCGGCCGGGCGTGGTGGCGATGAGCTGGACGGAAGACCGCGACGATCCGCAATACGAGATCGTGCGCGAGGTGGAGGACGTTTTGCGTTCGGCCCGCGATGCGCGCGGCCGCTCGCTGGAGGTGCACCGCATCCTGCATCCGCGCCCGATCGAGATGACAGCGGAGGAGGCGGCGGGCGTCGATCAGGTCGACAGCACCTGGGCGCGGCCTGCCGGCAACCGCATCGCGGCCACCTACATCAACTACTACCCCGGCAATTCCGCCGTCGTCGTGCCGCAGTTCGACGACGAGAAGCTCGACCTTGCTGCGAAAGCCAAGCTCGCCGAACTCTTCCCCGAACACCGCATCACCGGCATCGAGAATTCCCGTGAAATCCTGCTCGGCGGCGGTAACGTCGCCTGCATCACCCTGCCGGTCTATGCCGGCCAGACGAAAGCCTGAGGAGAAGACCATGCGCAAGACAGCTCTCGTCTCGGCCCTCGCTCTGCTCGCCGCCATGGGCGGTGCGCGGGCGCAGGAGGAAAAGGTCGTCAACGTCTACAACTGGTCGGATTACATCGCGCCGGATACGGCGGAGAAGTTCGAGAAGGAAACCGGCATCCGCGTCGTCTACGACGTCTATGATGGCAACGAGGTGCTGGAAACCAAGATGCTGACCGGCGGCTCGGGCTATGACGTCGTCTATCCCTCGGCCTATCCGTTCCTGAAGAACCAAGTGAAAGCCGGCGCCTTCCAGCCGCTCGACAAGGCGAAGCTTTCCAATATCGGCAAGCTCGACCCGCAGGCGCTGAAGCTGATTTCCGGCGCCGATCCGGACAATACCTACGCCGTGCCCTACATGTCCGTCACCGACGGCATCGGCTACAACATCGCCGCCGTGAAGCAGCGCATGGGCAACGCGCCGGTCGACAGCTTCGCCATGGTCTTCGATCCCGCCATCGTCGAGAAATTCGCCGATTGCGGCGTCGCCATGCTCGATGCGCCGGCCGAGATCATCCCGATGGCGATGAACTATCTCGGCATCGATCCGCATTCGACGAACCCGGACGATATCGCCAAGGCGGAAGAGCTGCTTTTGAAGGTGCGCCCGCACATCCGTTACTTCCATTCTTCGCGCTATATCAACGACCTCGCCAATGGCGATATCTGCCTCGTGCTCGGCTGGTCGGGTGATATCCTTCAGGCCAAGGCGCGTGCAGCCGAAAGCGAAAAGAAGCTGGAGATCGCCTATTCGATTCCCAAGGAAGGCACCTTGATCAACTTCGACACCATGGCCGTGCCGAAGGATGCGCCGCATCCGGAAAACGCGCTCGCCTGGATCGATTTCAACATGCGGCCGGAGATCGCGGCGGCCAATTCCAGCTATGTCTCCTATGCCAATCCGATCCCGGAATCGCTGCCGCTGATGGACCAGGCCGTGGCGAAGGATCCCGGTGTGTTCCCGCCTGACGACGTGAAGGCGAAGCTCTTCGTGGTGGAAACGAGCGACGCCAAGCTGCTTCGCCTGCAGAACCGCCTCTGGACGCGGGTCGTCTCAGGGCAGTAAAGGCAGCGCCCGGCCTCCGTCGCGCGCGGCGGCCATCAGCTCGACCTGTGAGTGGATGCCGAGCTTGCGGTAGACCGTCTTGATGTGGTTGCGCACCGTGCCGGGCGAGATGGAAAGGTCGCGCGAAATGGTTTTCGCACAGCCGCCGTCGATGAGGAGGAGGGCGATCTGGCGCTCCCGCGTGCTGAGCTCGCCAAGCGACAGCGGACTTTCGCCTGGTGGGCGCCATTGCCGCCACAGCCGCTCCAGCACCATGCGGGTCGCCTCGGCGGTGGCCTCGGCCATCGCCACATCCTCGGCGCCGAAGGGTCGCGCACCACGGCGGCGCAGATAGGTGACGAAGCCTGCGGCATTGCGGTCGAAATTGAAGACGCCGGTGATCTCGTCGAAGCTGCCCGACGGTTCGTAGAAATCCCGGTAATAGGCGCTGGTGTGGAAGTCACCCTTGTCGAGCGCGGAAAGCGGCAGCAGGAAATCCTGCCGCGAGCCGGCAAACCGGCGGAAGAACGGGTCCTGCTGGTATTTGCGCGTATCGTAATTGTGGTTCCAGTGGTCCGGGTCGCGCTCGTAGATGGTGATCGAGGCGCTGTCGCGCAGATAGAGGCCGATATAGACCTGATCGGAGGCAATGAGATCCCGCGCGCCGGCGGTGAAATGCGCCGAAATCTCCTCGGGCAAGGTGGCGCTGACGGCGGAGGCGATGCCGCTGCTCCAGCGCTGCAGCTGTTCGAAGGTTAGGTTCGGTCGCATCGCGACAGGATAGACGGGGCGGCCGGGAATTCAAGCGGCCTATCCGAAGGGGTGGGCTGGTCGTCAGCTTCCGCTGTCCATGACGAGCGGCGCGCTATGCAGGTAGCGGGCGACCTTGCGCTTTGCGGCGATATCGGTCCAGACCAGTTCGACCTGGCTTGAGCTGAGGCCCGTCGCTTCGGCGATCGCTTCGGTCGGCAATCCATGGTTCAGCCCGTAGAGGCAGATATCCATCTTGTCGTAGGGCAGGGCGAAGTAGAATTCCTCCTGCGTCTGCGGCAGGGAATAGGTGTCCGTCGTCGGCGGTCGCGCGAGGATTTCGGCGGGCACGCCGAGATAGGCGGCGAGCTGATAGACCTGCGACTTGTAGAGATGGGCGATCGGCTTGAGATCGGCCGCGCCGTCGCCGTTCTTCACGAAGAAGCCCTGATCGTATTCCAGCCGGTTCGGCGTGCCGAGCACGGCGAAATTCAGCCGGTCGGCATGGTAATATTCGAGCTGCTTGCGGCTGCGCTGCTTCATGTTCGTCGCCGCCACGATGCCGAGATAGGCGCTGGCCGGCAGGCGCACCTTGCGCATCTCGCCCTCGGGCGTGCGCACGACGAGCGAGGAAATGTTGTAGCCGCCCGTCGTCATCGTGCTGTCGAAGACGATCTTCGAGGCCCACCCGTCCCCATATTCGGGCACGGCTTCGCGGATGGCGGCATCCCGGCGTGCATAGCAGCCCATGGCGGCGAGTGCGGGGCCGATATCTTCGAGCGTGCTGTCGATGCCGAAGGTGTCCGCGACGGCGCGGCCGAGCCGCAGGCTCTCCGGATCGGAATCGTTTTCCGGCATGTAGAGGGCGAAGACGTTCTTCGCGCCGAGTGCCCTGGCGGCGAGCGCGGCGCACAGGCTGGAATCGATGCCGCCCGATAGCCCAAGCACCAGCCCACGCTTGCGCAGATCAAGCCTCAGCTTCTCGCGCAGCCATTGCGAGATGCGCTCCACCTCGGCGGTGGGATCGAGTACGAGGGGGGCGAAGGCAGGAATAGGGGGCATCATTTGGATCCTGTCGGGTTGGCGGGCAGGGCGACGAGGCGGCGGCTGGCCTTGCCGCTGTCGGTTTTGGGCAGAGCGTCGCGGAATTCGAGCGACTTCGGCACCATGTGGTCTTCGAGATGGCGGGCGCAGAAGCGCAGCACCTCGCGCTCGGTCAGCGATGTATCCGAAGCGACGACGACGGCTTTGACGGCCTCGCCGAGCATCTCATGCGGCACGCCGACGACGAGCGCTTCGGCAATGCCCGGCATGCGGCACAGCACTTCCTCCACCGCCTGCGGCGCGACCTTCTCGCCGCGCGACTTGATGATATCGTCCATGCGGGAAACGAAGGTGAGATAACCATCGGCATCGGCGGTGAAGAGATCGCCGGTGTGGAGGCGAAGCGTTCCGGTACCGGGCGCGGGACGCAAGGCGCGGTCCGTCGCCACGGCATTGCGCCAGTAGCCGCGCATGACATGCGGCCCCTCGATGACAAGTTCTCCAATCCCGCCGGGCGCAGCTGCCTCGCCCGCCTCGTCCACCACCACGGCACGCGTGCCGGGTATGGCAATGCCGACCGAACCGCGCTTCGTGTCAATCTTGTCGGGCGGAAGCCAGGTGGCGCGGGTACATTCGGTCTGGCCGTACATGCAGAAGAGTTTGGTATGCGGCAGGAAGGCGCGCAGCCAGTCGAGATGGGCGAGCGGCAGGGCGGCGGCGGCGCTGGTGACGTAGCGCAGACTCGCAAAGAGCGACGCATCGAGGTCGCGCGCCTGCATCATCATCGCCGCCATGGCCGGCACGATCGGGAAGCCGGTGACGTGCTCGTTGCGGATCGTCTCGAAGATGGCCTGTGGGAAGGCGAAGGATTTTTCGATGACCAACGTAGCGCCTGACAGCATCGCGGTCACCAGCTGGTTGAGCCCATAGCCGAAGGACATCGGCAGGACGACGAGGATGATGTCGGCGGCCGTGTTTTCTAGGTAGTGGGTGATCGACCGCGCAGCGGCGTCGAGCGTATTGTGGCCGTGCATCACGCCCTTCGGCTCGCCGGTCGAGCCGGACGTGTAGATCAGCGCGGCAAGGTCGGTATCGGCAAAACGATCGGTCAGAACGAAGGGAGCGGCCTCCAGTGCGGCATCGAAGCTCATGCCCTCGCCGGTGACGAGGCGCGGCAGGGCGCCAAGCGCGGGGCTCTCTTCGACAAGCCTTTCCAGACGGCCTTCGACGATGACGAGCGCGGGCTCGCAATTACCGGCGATGGCGGCGAGCCGTTCGGCTTTCGTCGCGGGATTGACGGGGCAGATCGCGGCCCCCGCAATCCAGGTCGCAAAAACGGCGACGGCGGTGCGCCAGCTATTGTCGAGCAGGACGAGCACGCGGTCTCCGCGTCGGACGCCTTGGGCATGAAGCGTCGCCGCGAGACGCCGGGAAAGATCGAGCAGGCGACCGTAGCTAAGACGCACCTCGCCGGAGACGATCGCCGTCTTCGCGCCGTCCCGCGCAGCACTGGCCTCGAGGGTGTGCTCGATCCGCATCGCGTCTCAGGCGGCTTGTTTGCGGGCGATGAAGCCGGCGATGCGGTCGATCGTATCGAGATTGGCGGGCACGATATCGGCGTCCGCGATGGAGATGGCGAAGCGCTCCTCCAGGAAGCCGACCAGTTCGAGAATGCCGGTGGAATCGATCAGGTCGTTGTCGATAAGCGATAGATCAGGCGCGAGCGGATGGCTGTCGTCGCCGAACAGGAAGTTTTCCACGATGAAGGCGCGGATGGCGGTTCTGGTTGCGTCGGACATGTCCGGGATTGCCCCCCCTAGGCTTGGTGTGTCGACGGCGCGGCCGCGCCGAGAAGCTGCGTCGAAAGAATACCGATGAAGGCGGCGTTGTCGCGGAAGCCGCTTGCCTGCCCCTTGAGGACCTTGTCCTTCAGCTTGGCGACCGCAGGACCATTGAAGAGGCCGCCTTCGGCAAGCCGCACCGGCGAAAGGATATCATCGAGATAGGCCGGCGTGCCGGGTGCGGCGAAACTTTCGCTATCCGGCGCGCGATAGGGTTGCTTCGGACGGTCGATGATGGCGTCTGGCACGAGACCGCGGGCGGCCTCCTTGAGAATGTGCTTTTCGCGCAGGCCCCGCAGCTTGGCCTCCGGCGGTAGATTGGCGGCGAAGGCGACGACGCGGGGATCGAGGAAGGGGAAACGCCCCTCCACGGCATTGGCCATCATCACCCGGTCGCCTTGGCTGGACAGGATATAACCGGGCAGCAGAAAGGCCGTTTCGAGATATTGCGCCTGGTGCAGCGCATGCCAGCGGCTGAAATCCGCCGGCAATTGGTCCGCGAGGTCGGCGGCGGCATCGTAGTCGCCAAGTGTGTTCTTTAGATCGGCCGAGAAGAACAGTTTGGCGGCCGCCGTCGAACGGAAGCGGGGGCGATGAGAATAAAGCGGATCGTCATGCGCTTCCGCACCGAAGGCGAAGAAGCGGGCGAGATAATCCGGCGATTGCTGCTGCAGGCCCGGCAGATAGGGATAGAGGCGTTGGAAGAGACGCGGGCGCCGGGCTGACTCCGGCTGGCGGCCGCAGAAGCGGCGCACGCGCGCCTCGCGGAAGAGATCGTAGCCGGCGAAGATCTCGTCTGCCCCTTCGCCTGTCAGCACCACCTTCATGCCGCGCTCGCGCACGCGGGCGGCAAGCCGGTAAAGGGGCACGGGCGCGGTACGCAGGATCGGGCATTCGATATGGCGCATCACCGCCGGAAGGCTGTCGGCGATGGCCGCCGTGGTGCATTCCACGCTGTCGGCTTCGGTATCCAGCGTCGCCGCCATCCGGCGCTGCCAGCTGCTTTCATCATGCTCCTCGCTGCGGAAGGTGAGCGAGAAGGTGCGCAGGCCGTGGGTGACGGTGCGCGCGGCAAGTGCTGTGATCAGCGAAGAATCGAGGCCGCCGGAGAGATAGGCGCCGACGGGCACATCGGCGCGCAGCCGGATGCGCGTGGCATCGGAGAGCAACGCCCGCAGCTCCTCCGCCTGCTCGCTTATCGGGCGGGTGGGTGGCGCGTCGGCGCGGTCGGGATAAGACAGTTGCCACCAGGGGCGGATGGTGTGAGTGCCATTTTTCACCAGCATCAGGTGGCCGGGCGGCAGTTCATGGATGCCGCGATAGGCCGTGCGCGGTGGAATGGGGCACCAGAGCGTGAAAATCTGGTCGAGCGCGACCGGATCGGTCTCCGCCACCATGGCGGGAAGCGCAAGCAGCGCCTTGATCTCCGAGGCGAAGAACAGCGCGCCCTGATGCTCGGTGTAGAAGAGCGGCCGCACACCCATGCGGTCACGCGCCAGGAGCAATATGCGGCTGCGCGCGTCGTGCAGTGCAAAGGCAAAATCGCCGTTAAAATGTTCGAGGCAGTCGATGCCCTCGGCCTCATATGCTTTCAAGAGCACTTCCGTGTCGGAGCTCGTCCGGAAGCGCTGACCACGTGTCTTGAGGTCTTCGCGCAGCTCGAAGTAGTTGAAAATCTCGCCGTTGAAAGAAACGGCGATGTCCGAGTCGTCCGAGACCATCGGCTGGGCGCCATCGGCAAGGCCGACGATGGAAAGACGGGTATGGGCAAGGCCGGTATCGCCGCGCACAAGCATGCCCTCGCCGTCCGGTCCCCGGTGCCGAAGCGCCGCGACCATGCGGGAAAGGTAATCCGCGCCCTGTTCAGCCGAAAAATGTCCTCCGTGATAGCCCGCTATCCCGCACATGCCGGGCTACTCGAAACGATCGCCGATGAGGCGCGTCCAGCCCTCGCCGGCCAAGCCGTTGAGGAAGGGCTGGCCGTGTGTCAGGGCCGCGAGTATCACGGGATCACGGGCATGCACGACGGTCGAGGAGGCGTGCAGGAAGGCGCATTTCTTGCCGATCATCGCCTGCAGCAGTTGCGGCTGCGTGCGGCCGCGGATCGCGACGAGGCCGCGCTCGTAGGCATTGCGGATAAGGCAATCGACGACGATGGACTCCTGCCCCGGCGCCGCCATGACCTGCACGGCACGCCCGATGCCGCCGGGATTGCCGTAGTAGAGGTAGAGGCCGACCGGCTTGCCGGTCCGGGTGCGGACAATGTGCTGGATGCGCTCGCCATGCAGTGCTTTGCGTTCGGCATGACCCAGCATGCCTTCCAGCGTGGCCTGATCCCAGACCGGGCGCAACGGGAACGGTTTGACCAGATCGCGGCAGAGTGCTGCGAATTCGGCATTGTCGGCCGCGGTCGCCTCGAAAGCATCGGCCTTACCGGCGCGCGGCGTGTAGTGCGACCACGACTGATTGTCGTCTTGCCGGCAGAAAATGGCATCGCCGAGTTTCGCGAAAGGCCACAGCAGGCGCACTGCCGAAATTTTTGCAGCGGCCGCTTCCAGCACGAAAGCGGCGGGCTTGAGGACGCGCAGCCATTCCAAGCTGTAGGGGGCCAGCACACCCGCCCGCATCGACCGCCACATGTCGGTGGAGACGTCGTTGGAGGTCTCGCTGAAGGAAAGGTCTTGAGGCCCGGAGAGGGTGTCGCGCAGCAGGCGGGCACCGGCAAAGGGATCGCTGTCGCGATCGTCGCTGGCAAACGTGCCGCAATTGGCGGCCAGCAGGCGGCGCCCTTCGAATTCCATTTCGACGGGCAGCACGCCGAGGAAGCCCGAGACGGTGCCGTCGGCGCGGACGTGCACGCGCGAGACCAGACCGGTGTCGCGGCTGGCCTCGCCGAGGAAGAGCGTTTGCAGATAGGTTTTCAGCGCGTCGCTTGCCGGCGCGTCGGTCTTGCGCAGCAGCCGTTGGAAAAGGCTTGCCACCGCATCGACATCTCCTGCCTCAAACGAACGTACGCTCGACATCGCGACCCACTCAGATCCTGTGCCATTCCGGTTCGCGGCAAAGACTTGCCGTCCGCTTTCCTTACGTGAGGAGCGTGAAGAAAGGGTCAAGACGGGAGAAACGGCGCCGCTTTGAGGCGGCGCCGGTTCGTTTTACATGGCGTGTCCGCCGATATAGCCAAGCGAAACCGCTGCCATCCACGCTGCCATTGCAATCATCATCAGGTTTTCCGTCAGCGAGATGAAGCCAAGCGGAACGTTGCTTGCGCCGCCGACGCAGGCGCATTTCAGTTCACGCTTGTCGATATAGACGGCCTTAAACACGGAGGCCGCGCCGATCGTGCCGATAAAGAGGGCGATCGGGACTGACAGCCAGGTCAGCGCACCCGCCACCATCAGCACGCCGGCAAGGCCTTCCGCATAGGGGTAGATATAGCTGTAAGGCACCCAACGCTTGGCGAGCAGGTCGTAGTTGAGGAACATGGTGGCGAAGCTTTCCACGTTCTGCAGCTTGAGCAGCGCCAGCACCACCATCGAGAAGGCGATTAACCATTCGGCGGCACGCAGCGTGAAGGGCGAACCGCTGACGGCATAGCTTGCCGCCATGGCGGTCAGCGCCGTCAGCGTGAAGAGCACGACGACCGGCCGATAGGTGGTGGCTTTGGGGTCGGCGACGGGTTTGCCGAGATAGCGGCGCAGATCATCATAGCCGCCGACCCTGACGCTGCCGATGAAGACCTGTGGCGTGGTGGCGACGCCATGCTCGGCCTTGAAGGCGTCGGTCGCTTCACGGGTCGTCAGGTGACGGTCTTCCACGTCGTAGCCCGAGCGCTTGAGCAGGTCCTTCGCCTTGAGGCCATAGGGGCAGGTGTGGCTCTCCATCACCATCCGGTAGAGAACGGCCTTCTTGGTATCCTGGGTTTTGTCCAACATCTCACGTCTCCTGTCTTGTGAAATCGTTGGCAGGACTATAGGTTCCGTACCATGGTACGGAGTCAACAGCCAAAAGAGCTCACGATCGGAAAATTGGCGGCGGCGGCGGATGTCGGCGTCGAGACGGTGCGTTTCTACCAGCGCCGGGGCCTGCTTTCGACGCCCAAGCGCATCGACGGTTTCCGCCACTACGGCGAAAGCGACGTCAGCCGCCTGCGCTTCATCCGCCAGGCGCAGGCGGCCGGTTTCACGCTGGAGGAGATCCGCCAGCTGCTGGCGCTCGATTCCGGCGAGGATCGCGCGGCGGCACGCGAGATGGCGTCAAAGCGCCTTGCCGAGCTCGATGCGCGGATGGAGGCGCTGCAACACGCCCGCGCTTCGTTGCAGAAGCTGGTTTACGAGTGCGCCATCGGCAAGACTGGGCCATGCCCGATCCTCAAGTCCTTCGGCGCCTGATCCGCAGGCATTCAGGCGGCAGATAGTTCATCGATGAGGCGGGCGAGCATTGCGTCGCAGCGCGAAAGCTGCTCCGCGCTGACGAATTCGTCCGGCTTGTGCCCCTGGTCCATGAAGCCGGGGCCGCAGATGGCGGTGGACATGCCCAAGTCCTGATCGAAAAGCCCGCCTTCGGTGCCGAAAGCGACCTTCAGCGTCTCGTCGTCGCCGAGGATCCTCTTGAGGAGGGTCACGACCGGCGCATCCGCGCCGGTGTTGAGGCCTGGATAGCCCGAGACGGGCTCGATCTCGATACAGGCCATGGGAAAGCGGTTGCGGTAAGGTTTGGCGATGGTCTCGGCATCCGCCGCGATGCCGGCGAGGATGGCGTTCGGGTCGTCCTCGGCGATGTTGCGGATCTCGAAATCGATCTCGCAGCGGTTGGGCACGATGTTGAGCGCGGTGCCGCCCTGCATCATGCCGGTATGGATGGTGGAATAGGGGATGTCGTAATCGTCGTCGCGTGCGCCATGGTCGGCCAGCGCCTCCTGCCGCGCCTGCAGCGCCTGGATGAAGGCGGCGCCGAGATGGAGCGCGTTCAGCGCGTTGGGGGCGAGCGCCGAGTGGCCCTCCTGACCGTGGCAGCAGGCACGCAGGGCGAGCTTGCCCTTGTGGCCCGTGGCGATCTTCATGCCCGTCGGCTCGCCAACGATGCAGAGCGCCGGCCGTTCGGACCGCGCCGCGAGTGCCTCGATCATGCCGCGCACACCGATGCAGCCGATCTCCTCATCATAGGAGAGCGCAAGATGCAGCGGACGCTTCAGCGGGCGTTCGGCAGCGAGCAGCATGGCGCGCAGCGCCGATGCGACGAAGCCCTTCATATCCGCCGTGCCGCGACCATAGAACCGGCCGTCCCGCTCGGTCAGCGTGAAGGGATCGCGCGTCCAGGCCTGCCCCTCGACGGGCACGACATCCGTATGGCCTGAGAGCACGACGCCGTCAGGCCCCTCCGGGCCGATGGTCGCGAAGAGGTTGGCCCTGTTACCATCGGGATTGGCGAAACGTTCGATGCGCGCGCCGGCGGTACGCAGCAGTTTTTCCGCATAGTCGAGCAGCGCGAGATTGGAGGTTCGCGAGATCGTCGGCTCGGCAACGAGGCGGGCGAGGATTTCCGGGGTCGAGGGGATCATGCGCCCATCCGTCGTAAAGTGGCAGGGGGGCATGACTGCCCCTCCATCGTCAGAGATCGCCCGGCACGCCGTAGCTCGGGGCGCCCGAGGGGTTGAGGGCGCGGGTGACATAGGCGTCCATCTCGCCGCGCCAGCGCTCCCAGAGTGCGGCGCATTCCTCGATCGGGTCGCCCTCGGTCCAGTCGACGCGCAGGTCCGCAACGTTCCACGAGACCTTGTCGACCATGACGAGGCCCATGGAATGGACAGGACCTTCCTCCCCGCCCGCCGCAATCGCCGCGCGCATGGCTGATATCAGCCGGTCGCCGAGATGCTGGTCCTTGGCCGCCTCGAAGGCGTCCACCATCTTCTGCGGGATATCCGTCGTCGTCAGCATGTTACCGGCCGCAACAACATTGTTACCACGTGCCGTTGCATGGGTTCCCAGCGTTTTCGCGCCGGAATAGCTTGCCGTGCCGCCTGCCGCATCGACGAGCGCCAGCTGGCGGTATTCGATGTTGGGGGCCTCGGCGACGAGGCGTGCCAGCGCGGCCTCGGCGGAAAGCCCTGTAGCCATCAGGTCCAGCCCCTTCGGGCCGAGACGTGGATCGGTAACATTCTGGGTCGAGACCGCGCCGATGCCGGCACGCACATGGGCGCAACGCGCCGCGACACTCGGCGAGGACGAGGACACGGCGATGCCGAACATGCCGGTCCTCTCGCAGCGGCCGGAAATGGAGAAGGTCATGCCGCCCTCCTTACGCTTCGTCGGGAATGACGGCGGTCGCTTCGATCTCCACCAGCCATTCCGGGCGGGCGAGCGCGGAGACGACGAGGCCGGTCGAGACCGGGAAGACGCCCTGTAGATATTTGCCCATTTCCGTATAGACGGCTTCGCGGTAGCGGATGTCGATGAGATAGACGACGACGCGGCAGATGTGGCTGAGGTCGGAGCCGGCCTCTTCCAGCAGCATCTTGATGTTTTCCATGGCCTTGCGGGCCTGCGCGCCGGCATCGCCGATATGCAGGCTTTCGCGCGTGTCGAGGTCCTGCGCGATCTGCCCGCGCACGAACACCGTCGCACCCCGCGCCACCACCGCCTGGCAGAGGTCGTTGTTCAGCTTTTGCTCGGGATAGGTTTCCTTCGTGTTGAAGGGGCGAATACGGGTGTGCACGGGCATGTCGGTCTCCTTGGATGGCGATGGGTGGCGCCGCGGCCACCCGCGGCGCAAAAGCGGAATTACTGGAGAAGCTGCGTCCAGACGCGGGTCACGAGATCCTGCGCGGCGGCCGAGCAGGTGCGCGAGAAGGTGATCGGCACGTCGGGATAGAGTTCCGGCGCCTTCTCCTTGGTATTCTCCACCTTGTCCTCGATGACCTTCATCGGCGAGGAGTGCGAGTAGAAGTTCATCTGCTCCGTGGCGTTTTCCGTGGTCGACATGAACTCGATGAACTTCACCGCATTGTCGTGGTTCGGTGCACCCTTCGGGATGACGTAGCTGTCCATCCAGCCGACGAGGCCTTCCTTGGTCATGGCGAGCTTGACCGGCGAGCCGGTCTTGCGGGCGCGCAGCGAATCGCCGTCCCACCAGAAATGGGCTGAGACTTCGCCGGAGGCGAGGCGGCTTGCGATATTGTCGGAGGAATAGACGGCGACATCAGGCTTCTGGGCCATCAGCAGGTCGAGCACCTTCTTCATCTCCGCCTGGTCTTCCGAGCAGAAGGGCACGCCGAGATAGAGCTGGGCGGCGCCGATCACCTCGTCGGGATAGGAGAGAAGCGCGATCTTGCCCTTCAACTCGCCCTCGGGCTCGAAGAAGTATTTGAAGCTGTCGGTCGGGCCCTTGTACTGGTCGGTGTTCACCACGAAGCCGGCGGTGCCGTAGGCGAGCGGAATGGAATAGTCCTGCGTCTCGTCCCACCACTGATTGCGCCACTTCTCCTCGATGTTCTCATAGGCCTTCAGCTTGCTGGCCCCGAAATTCTCGATGATGCCCTGGTCGATCATGACGCGCAGGAAGTGCTGCGAGGGGGTGGCGATATCGTAGCCGGAGGAGCCGGCCTGCAGCTTGGTCAGCAGGTCCTCGTTGGAGGTGAAGCTGTCGACATTTACCTTCACGTCGTTCTCCTTGGAGAACTTTTCGATGAGGGCGGGCGAGATGGATTCGGCCCAGGCGTAGATGTTGAGTTCGCCGGCTGCCTGCGCGCTGGTGGCGAAGCAGAGGGCGAGGGCTGTGGCTGCAAAGTATGTCTTCATCTTATGTTCCTCTCTTTGATTATGGTTCGGCCCGGTTATTGGTCAGGGTTGTCGCGTGTGCCGCGTGCCGCAACGAGAAGGGCTGCGGTGGCAAGGACGAGCGAGGCAAGGATCAGCAGCGTCGCGATGGCGTTCAGTTCCGGCGAGGTGCCGGCGCGGATCAGCGAGAAGATATAGACGGGCAGCGTCGTCGAGCCGCCTGTCGCCAAGAGATTCGAGGTGATGAAGTCGTCCATCGAAATGAGGAAGGCGAGCATCGCGCCGGAGAAGACGCCGGGGAAGATCAGCGGCAGCGTCACGCGGCGGAAGGTCGTCCAGCGGTCGGCATAGAGATCGGCGCTTGCCTCTTCAAGATCGAGCGACATGCCCTGCAGGCGGGCGCGGATCGGCAGGAAGGCGAAGGGCGTGCAGAAGGCGGAATGGGCGACGATGAGCCTGATAAAACCGTTCTGGATATCGAGCAGCGAGAACAGGATGAGGGTCGCGACGGCCAGCACGATCTCCGGCAAAAGCAGCGGCAGGTTGACCACCGTCTCGGAGAGCTTGCGGAAGCGGACGTTCTTGCCTCTGACGATGGCAAGCGCCGCCGAGAGCGCGATGAGCGTGGAGACGAGGGTCGCCACGGCGGCGATCGTCAGCGAGGTTTCGAGCGCACTCATCAGCGCGGCATTGTTGAGCGCCGAGCCGTACCATTTCAAAGAAAAGCCGGTCCACACGCCGGCGACGCGGTTGGCGTTGAAGGAATAGACGACGATGACGGCGAGCGGCACATAGAGATAGAGGAAGAAGAAGATCGTGAGCGGGCGAAGTCCCGGATAGCGCTTGACGTCGTGGCGGATGCTCATGGCCGGGCCTCCCGGCGGGCGGCGCGCAGCGCCGTGTCGATCAGGAAGAGCATGACGAGGGCCATCAAGGTCATGGCGATGGCCGCGCCGAAGGGCCAGTTGCGGCCGCCGCCAAATTGCAGCTGGATCAGCGAGCCCATCATCATCTGCTTGCCGCCGCCCATCAGCGTCGGTTCCAGCACGGCGCCGAGCGCCGGCACGAAGACGAGGATGGCGCCGGCGACGAGGCCGGGGGCGGTCAAGGGCAAGATGACCCGGCGCAGCGTGACCCAGCGGTCGCCGTAAAGATCGTGCGAGGCCTCGATCAGCGTGCCGTCGAGCTTTTCGATGGAGGCGAAGACCGGCAGAACCATCAGCGGCATGGCGGTATAGACCATGGCTGTCAGCGTCGCGCCGTCGTTGAACATGAAGCTCATGCCGGCGGGAAAACCGAACTGTTCCAGCAGGCTGGGCAGGGTGCCGTCCTTGCCGAGGATGATCATCCAGGCATAGACGCGGAGAATCATCGAGACCCAGAAGGGCAGGGTGACGAGATAGACGAGGATTGCCTTGCGGTTCGCGGGCTGGCGCGAAATGAAATAGGCGACCGGCACGGCGAAGAGGAGACAGATCAGCGTGGTGGCGCCGGCCAGAAGGAAGGTGCGGCCGATGATCAGCAGATATTGCGGGGTGAATTCCAGCTCCCCGGTCCAGCCCTCGTTGAACAGGATCTGGCTGTAGCCGGCGAGGTTGAAATCCCAGGTGAAGCCGCCATAGGCGCCGCGCGTCGCCACCGAGACCGCGGCGATGATGAAGATCGGCAGGATCAGCGCAAAGCCCATCAGAAGCCGCGACGGCAGCAGGCCCCAGAAAGAAAGGTCGTGCCATAACCGGGCGCGCGGCGCGCGCTCCAGTCTGGCGGGGGCGTTGAGGGCGCTATCCGTCATACCGCCAGCACCCGTGCGGAGCCCGCGACGAAGCCGACCGGAACCGTCGCGCCGAGCGGGATCGTATCGCCTTCGCGCGAAGCGTTGCGGCGCGAGGCGCGCAGCTCCGTGCCCGCGACGTCGAGCGTATAATGGGTGTAGCCGCCCATATAGTTCTTGTTGGTGACGCGGCCTTCGAAGGTGATGCCTTGCGCCTGGTTGCCGAGATTGATCTTCTCCGGCCGCACGGAGAGCGTCGCGCGGCCCTTCGCTGTGATGCCGGCCGCCGGCACGGTGATGTCGAGGCCGAAGGGCGTGCGGACGGTTGCCTGACCGCCAAGCGTTTCCAGCACCTCGATATCCAGAAAGTTCGTCTCGCCGACGAAATCGGCGACGAAGCGGTTGACCGGTTCCTCGTAGATTTCCGTCGGGGTGCCGATCTGCTGCACCTCGCCGCCGCCGAGCACGGCGATGCGGTCGGACATGTCGAGCGCCTCTTCCTGGTCATGCGTGACGAAGACGAAGGTGATGCCGGTATCGCGCTGCAGCGTGCGCAGCTCGTCACGCATCGCCTGTCGCAGCTTCAGGTCGAGCGCCGACAGCGGCTCGTCCAGCAGCAGCACCTCCGGCTCGGGGGCGAGCGCGCGGGCAAGGGCGATGCGCTGGCGCTGGCCGCCGGAGAGCTTGGTAGGCTTGCGCGTCGCCATCGCCGACATGTGGACGCGCTCCAGCATCTCGCCGACACGGTTCTTGATGCGGCCCTTCTCCCAGCCGAGATTTTCTAGGCCGTAGGCAACGTTCTGTTCCAGCGTCATATGCGGGAAGAGGGCGTAGCTCTGGAACACCGTGTTGACGCGCCGCTTGTGCGGCGGGATCGAGACGACCTCCTGGCCATTCAGCAGGATCGAACCCGTATCCGGGTTTTCGAAGCCGGCCAGCATGCGCAGGAGCGTGGTCTTGCCGCAGCCGGACGGGCCGAGCATCGTGAAGAACTCGTTGCTGGCGATATGGAAGCTGACTGATTTCAGTGCCTGATAGGCCCCGAAGTGCTTGGAGACGGACTGGACTTCGATGGCCTTGGCGTGGGTCATGCCGTGATCCTTACGCCGGCTCGAGCTGGGTGACTTCGCGGCGGAAGGGCAGGGCATCGCCGATATCCGGCGTATCCAGCTCCCGGGCATAACGGTGGCCGGCATAGGTCGCCCAGGCGATGGGCGCGGGGGCCGCGGCATCGCCGATGATCTTCACCGACTTGATCCCGGCGTCGGCCCAGTCGGCCTGACGGGCGATCAGGTCGTTGTAGAGCGCGTCCTCCGAAAGGCGCGAGGCGACCATGACGACGGCGTCGCAGCCGATGGCGGTCTTGCGCCCGGTATAGGTGCAGTTGGTCTCGACCTCGCCGGCGCGAATGGCGGTCACGCCGCGGTTGAGGCGGATGTCGACGCCGAGATCGTCGAGGCGGACATGGATTGCGCCCTGTTCCAGCGTGTTGCGCGTCCAGTCGGAGACATAGGCCGATGGTGTGACGAGGATGACCTTGGCGCCGGCCTTGGCCATCACCTCGGCCATGACGCCGCCCATGTAATAGTGGTCGTCGTCATAGACCACGACGGTCTTGCCGGCGAGATTTTCGGGATGAACCTTGCCCATGATGTCGTCGGGCGTCCAGACGGTCATGCCGGCGTCGATCGGCATCGGCACGACATGCTGGCGGGCGACCCCGTCGCGGCGCCAGTGCGAGCCGGTGGCGATGGCGACATGCTCGAAGCCGAAGCCGAGCACGTCGTCGGCCGTCAGGCGGCTGTCGAAATAGGTCTCGACATTGGTGCGCTGGGAAATCTGGTACTGGCGGTAATCGACCACGCGGCCCCAGGCGGAGAGACCGGGCAGCAGCCGTTCGCGGGCGACACGGCCGCCGAGCGTGGTGGTGGCTTCCGCCAGCGTCACGTCATAGCCGCGCATCGAAAGCGCGCGGGTGGCTTCAAGACCCGCCGGGCCGGCGCCGACGACGAGCACGGTCTGGCTGTCGCCCTTCTCGTTCATGCGCTCCGGGTGCCAGCCCTTGCGCCATTCCTCCATGAAGGTCGGGTTCTGCGTGCAGCGGCTGATCGACATGGTCATGTCGCCGGTGATGCACATGTTGCAGCCGATGCATTCGCGGATGTCTTCGATGCGGCCTTCCTCGATCTTCTTTGGCAGGAAGGGATCGGCGATCGACGGGCGGGCGCAGCCGATGAAATCGAGCACGCCCTGGCGGATCATGCGCGCCATCACGTCCGGCGAGGTGAAGCGGCCAACGCCGACGACAGGCTTCGACGAGAGCTCGCGGATGCCCCGGACCAACAATTCCTGCGCGCCCTCCTCCTTGAAGCGCGAGGGGCCGGAACAGTCTTCCCAGGCGCCATGAGCCAGGTCCCAGAGGTCCGGCAGGTCGGCATTCATCTCGACGAATTCGCGCACTTCGGCATTGGAGAAGCCGAGTTCGCCAATGGTCTCGTCGAGGCTGACGCGCATGGTGATGGCGGTCGTATCGCCGACGGCGTCACGGATATCGGCCACCACTTCACGAGCGAAGCGCGAGCGGTTTTCGAGACTCCCGCCATATTCGTCGGTGCGCTGGTTGGTAGCCCGCGACAGGAAGTGCTGGAAGATGCCGAAGCCGTGCGCGCCGTAGAGACAGATCAGGTCGAAGCCGGCGATCTTGGAGCGCTTGGCGGCGTTGACGAACCAGCGGCGCAGGTCCTTGATTTCGCCCTTGTCCAGCGCGCGGGCCTGGACCGGATCGTTGGTGAAGGTGCGGATCGGCAGGGCGGAGGGCGCGAGCGGTACTTCCTTCGTGTAGAAATTCGGGCCGTTGATGCCGGAATAGGCAAGCTGGATGCCGGCGAGCGCGCCGTGCACCTTCATGGCGTCGGACATGCGGCGAAGGCCGGGAATGTCCTTGTCTTCCCACAGGCGCAGCTCGATGAACGGCGTGATTTCCGAGGTGTGGTGCATCTCGGTCTGTTCGGTGAAGATGACGCCCCAGCCGCCTTCCGACTTGATGCCGCGCATGGCCGCGGCCGCGGACGGGTCGCGGTAGCCGCCGCCATTGCAATGCGGAACCTGATAGAACCGGTTTTTCGCGATGTGCGGGCCAATCGCGAGAGGTTCGAACAGGATATCGTATTTGGCGTCGCGCATGGCAGTCCTCGGGGTTTCCTGGCTCTATTGGATTGGGCAACGGGCTTGCGGTAAATGACGCGTTCCGGAAACATGGATTAGGTTCAGGCTAATCAGGGTCTGCCGTGTGGCGGATTCCTGATTTCAATCTCCGCGCGAAGGCGCGACCGCATGGTGGCGACCGAAAAATTCTCTTTTATTTTCACCAGGTTGTGAAGGGGATAGGCTCGAGCCTCGATGCTGCAGACATGCGGGATCGCACCATTCCATCTCCGATGCGCGAAAACCGGGCGGCGCGCTGCCGCCCGGACAGGCGCCTGCCTAGTATTTCACCCACACGGTTTTGAGCGCGCAGTACTTGTCGAAGCTGTGGATCGAGAGGTCGCGGCCAAAACCGGACTGTTTCACGCCGCCGAACGGCGTCATGGCCGAGAGGGCATCCACCGTGTTGACCGAGACCGTGCCGGCATTGAGGCGGTCGGAAACGGAGAGCGCGCGCGACAGGTCCTTCGTCCAGACGGAGGCGGCGAGACCGTATTCGCTGTCGTTTGCCATGCGCAGCGCCTCCTCGTCGTGGTCGAAGGGCGTGATGGCGAGCACGGGGCCGAAAATCTCTTCCCGCGCGATACGGGCATCAGGGGCGACATCGTTGAAGATGGTCGGCTGGATGTAGCAATCCGAGCCGTCGCGGGTCTCGCGCTCGCCGCCATGGGCGAGGCGGGCTTCCTTGCGGCCGATGTCGATATAATCAGCCACGCGGTCGGCATGGGCCTTCTCCACCAGCGGCCCCATGCGGGTGGCAAGATCGAGCGGATCGCCGAGCGGCCAGGCGGCGGTGGCGGCGATGACCTTCTGGGTGAATTCCTCCTGCACGGAGCGATGCACCAAAAGGCGCGAATTGGCCGAGCAGACCTCGCCGGAATTGAACAAGATGCCGAAGGCGGCCATCTCGGCGGCCTTGTCGAGATCGGCATCGGCGAAAACGAGGTTCGGCGATTTGCCGCCGGTCTCCAGCCACACCTGTTTCATGTTGCTCTGGCCGGCATAGGTCATGAACAGCTTGCCGACCTTGGTCGAGCCGGTGAAGACCAGCGCGTCGACATCCGGATGCAGGCCGAGCGCCCGGCCGGCATCCTCGCCGAAGCCCGGCACGACATTCAGCACGCTGTCCGGCAGGCCGGCCTCGGAGGCGAGCTCGGCCAGCATCAGGGCGGAGAGCGGCGATTGCTCGGCCGGCTTCAGCACCACGGAATTGCCGGTGGCCAGCGCCGGCGCAAGCTTCCATGTCGCCATGTCGAGTGGGAAATTCCACGGCACGACGGCGCCGATGACGCCGAGCGGAACGCGGCGGATGAGGGCGAGATCGCCGCGGCCGGTCGGGGCGATCTCATCATAGAGCTTGTCGATCGCCTCGGCATGCCACTGGAAGAAATGCGCCGAGCCGGGCGCGTCGATGGTCGAGCTGTCGCCGATCGGCTTGCCGACATCGAGCGTTTCGAGCAGGGCCAGTTCCGGGATGTTGTCGCGGATGAGGGCGGCAAGCCGCAGCAGAACCTCCTTGCGCTCGGCCGGCGATTTGCCAGACCAGCGGCCGTCATTGAAGGCGCGCCGTGCGGAGGCGACTGCGGCGTCGATATCCTCGGCGGTGCCGCGGGCAACAGCCGTCAGGACCTGCGCATTGGCCGGATTGATGGTCTCGAACCGGCCGCCCTTCACCGCATCGCGGAACTTGCCGTCGATATAGACGCCGTTGCGGAATTTCAGGCTTTGCGCGCGGGTGCGCCAGTCGATCGTCGTGGTCATGAGCTGCCTTTCTGGTCCTTGGGGCGAGCAGCGGAGACCGGCAGGTCCATGACCATGTCACCGATCTTCTCGCCGCAGAAATCGATGAAGCGGCGCACCGTCAGAGCCGGGCTCGCGCCCCCCATGGAGAGGATGCCCATGCGCATGGGGCGCAGGTTACCGGTGAGCGGCACGAAGGAGAGCTTGCCGCCGTCCAATGCATAGGTGGAGACGGGGCGGATATTGGCGATCGAATAGCCGAAACGATTGGCGACCATGGCGCGCATCACCGACATGTCGCGGGTGCGCTCGACGATCTGCGGCGTCAGTCCCGCCTCGCGGAACAGCGAGAGGAAATAGGCCGAGCTGTGCGGCAGATCGAGCAGGATCATCGGATGGGGTGCCAGATCCTCGATTGTTACGGCGCTGCGGTCGGCGAGCGGATGATCCTCGTGCAGCACCGCATAGGGCGGCAGCACGGCCAGCTCGTGGAAGGCGATGTCGGCGGGAATGTCGAGATCATAGGACAGCGCGATATCGAAGCGCGCCATGCGCAGCCCTTCCAGGATGCGTGCCTGATCGCGCTCGTACTGGAAGAAATCGACATCAGGATATTCGTCGGAAAAGGCGCGCCGCAGCGCCGGGATGACGGCCTGCGCGAAGGTGACGAGGCAGGCGACATGCAGCGGCCCGCGGATTTGTCCGGTCAGTTCGTTGGAGAGCGCATTGAGCTTGGCAGCCTCGCCGAGGATCTGGCGCGCCTGCTCCACGAAGGTGTGGCCGGCCTGCGTCAGCGACAGACCATGGGCATGGCGGCGCACGAACAGCGTGATGCCGAATTCCTTCTCGAGCTGCGAGATCGCCGCCGAGACGGAGGGGGCGGAAACGTTCACCCGCTCGGCCGCCTCGGTGACGGAGCCATATTCCCCGACCGCGACGAGATATTCCAGTTGCCGGAGCGTGAAGCGCAACGCCATGTCTGTTCCCCTGTTGAGGCCCCAATTAAGGAACAGATTTTTCTGCGCGGGAAGAGCGTGGCTCTCCGGGCTGTGGATGAAGCGGCGGAGGCCGGGGGTATGGTCTCGCATCATCGCATGCTCGTCTCTCCAGCGGCCGCGTTCAACAGCCTCAGGAGGCCGCGGCTTCCGCCCCGGTTTTCTCGTCGCTGCGGTGTTCGGCTATATAGCCGGCCAGATAATCTGCATCGTGCCAGCAGCCCCAGATGAAGGAGGAGGCGCGGCGCGACAGCCAGGGCAGGCCGACGAAGAACAGGCCCGGCACTTTCGACACGCCGCGCTCATGCACCGGCCGGCCCTTTTCATCGAGCGCGTCGAGCTTCAGCCAGCTGTAGTCGACCGCATAACCCGTCGCCCAGATGATGGAGGTGATGCCGGCTTCCTTGAGGTTCAGTGCGAGGATCGGATCGGTCACGCAGACCGGGTCCGGCTCTCTGTGACGGGCTTCCGGTTCTTCCGGCAGGTCGAGATTGTTTTCGGCGGCATAGGCATCGGCGCGGTCGAGCAGCGACAGCTGGTTGGCATCGCCGCGGGCGATGTTGTCGGCAAGATCGGGTGCGATCTGCAGCACGCCGTCCTTGAAGCTTTCCGCCCGGCCGAGCAGGGTCATGCCGCGATTGCCGAGGCGGCGGAAATCGACGGTGTTGCCGCCATAGGCGCCGCTGACGGCGATGGTGACGTGTTCGGTGTTCGGCGCGGGCACCTTGAGGTCCCAGATGCCGAGCACGCCGAGCCACCAGCAGAAATCCTTGCCACGATAGCGGCGCGGCGGCCGGTCATGCGGACCGATGGAGAGATAGACGCGACGTCCCGCGCGCAACAATTCGTCGGCGATCTGCGTGCCGGAGGAACCGGCGCCGACCACCAGAACCGCACCCTCCGGCATCTGGCCGGGATTGCGATAGGTGTTGGAATGGATCTGCGTAATGCCTTCTTCCGCCGGCACCAGCGCCGGCATGATCGGCCGCTGGAAGGCGCCGGTGGCGGAGACGACGTTCTTCGCCTCGATGATGCCCTCGGAGGTCTCTATGCGAAAGCCGCCACCCGCGCGGGAGACGCTCTTGACTTCGATGCCGGTGCGGATCGGCGCCTTTATCATCTCGGCATAGGCCACGAAATAGTCTGCGACCTGCTCCTTCGGGGCGAAGGCATCGTCTTCGAGGCCGGGAAAGGTCATGCCGGGGAACCGGTCGTGCCAGGCGGGGCCGTTGGCGACGAGGCTGTCCCAGCGGGCGGTGCGCCAGCTTTCGGCGATGCGGTTCTTTTCGAGCACGAGATGGGGCACGCCGCGCTTGCCGAGATGTTCGCTCATGGCGACGCCGGCCTGGCCGGCGCCGATGACGAGCGTGTCCACTTTTTCCACTGACATGCCGGCTTCCCCTTGCTTTCCGGTGCGGCGGCCCGTGCGGCCGCGACATGCGAAAGGTGTAGAGGAAGCCTGTTTTGCCCGACATAAGAGTTTGGTTCAGCGCTGATTAGGTGGCCGCTAAGCCGGTTCTAATCCAGGATCGCCATATCGAGCTCCGCCTTACGGCCGAGCTTCGTCATCCACTCCACATATTGCGGCTGCTTGCGGATCTGCCGTCCGTAGTGGCGGCGAAGGGCGGCGGTGAGGTCGCCCTTGCGGCCCAGCTGTTCGTCTGCAAAGCCGATCATCTGCGAGTTCGGCCAGGCCTGCGGTCGGATGGTGGCGAGGCGGTTGAAGAGGTTTTCAGCCTCCTCGTCCGGATTGCCCTGCGCCATCAGGGTCAACATGGCAGCCGTCGAGCGGGAGATGCCCATATGGCAGTGGACGAGCAGATGGCTCGCCGCGTCCCGATCCTGCCGGTTCAGGAAATCCTGCCCGAAGGCCAGGATCGACGCGATGTGATCGGGCCGCGGCCGCACCCGTTCCGGTAGGTCGTCGATGATGTCGTGGAAACGCAGAGTCGTGCGCAGGTGCTTGCCGTAGCTCTGGAAGGCCTCGAGTTCGGGCAATTCCGGATCGAGCAGCGAGAGCACATGGGTTACGTTCCGGGCGCTCTGGCCGGGCAGCTCCTCGATGCCGCAGATGGTGAGCTCCGGAGAAAATACGACGTCCATTTCCAAAATCCTTCACAGCAATTGATTTGCGCAGGATACAGGCGGCCTGTGAGGAAACGAAGGCGTTTCTTGGCCGTCTTGCCCTGCGCGTCTTGATCGTTATCCTGCGGCGCGGTTCGTTCAAGAGGAGAGCAACGGAATGTCGTTTTTTGCCGCTGAAGAGCCCGAATTCTCCACCTTCGTGCTGGGCAATGCGCCGCTGAAGAAACTGGCCGGCGGTTTCGATTGGGTCGAGGGGCCGGTCTGGTTCGGCGATCACGAATGCCTGCTGTTCTCCGATATTCCCAACAACCGCATGTTGCGCTGGAGTGCCGCGACCGGCATCACCCCGTTCCGCGAGCCGTCGAATTTCTCGAACGGCAACACCCGCGACCGGGAGGGGCGGCTGGTGACCTGCGAGCACGGCACGCGCCGCGTCACCCGAACGGAGCATGACGGCACGATCACCGTCATTGCCGACCGTTTCGAAGGCAAGCGGCTGAATTCGCCGAACGATGTCGTCGTTGCCTCCGACGGCGCGATCTGGTTCACCGATCCGCATTACGGCATCGCCTCCGATTATGAGGGCACGCGGGCCGAGCAGGAATTGCCGTGCAACGTCTATCGCGTCGATGCGCTCTCCGGCGAGATCCGCGCCATGCTCACCGATTTCAACTGCCCGAACGGCCTTGCCTTCAGCCCGGATGAAAAGCGGCTCTACATCGCCGATACCGGCCGGATGTTCGAGGACGATCCGCGCCATATCCGCGTCTTCGATGTGGGGGCTGACTGGGCGCTGACGGGTGGCAAGGTTTTTCACACGATCTCGCCCGGTTGCGCGGATGGCATGCGCGTCGATGCGGCGGGCAATCTCTGGTCTTCGGCGGGCGACGGCGTGCATTGCATAGCGCCGGACGGGAGGGTTCTGGGCCGCATCCTGGTGCCGGAAACCGTGTCCAACATCTGCTTCGGCGGCCGGCAGGGCCATCGCCTGTTCATCACCGCGACGACGTCGCTCTATGCCGTCTCCTTGGCCATTCGAGGCGCGGCGCGGCCCGTGCGCTGACAAGCAAAGCGCAAACATTACAAAAATATAACGAGGCACTGGCCTTTCCGTCCGCTATGGGTGGCTCCACATGAGATGGAAAGGGACGGACGAGGCGTGGCCTCGCCATGGGGTTGCCGATGACCAGGACTGTACGACCGCAGAAGGATGAGAAGCCCGCCGGCGAGGCCGGGCACACCAATGTCACCTTCATGCCCGGCGCCGTGCCGCCAGCCCGCCGCAAGCGCCGCTCGCGTGCCTGGATCTGGCTGCCGGTCATCGCCGTGCTTGCGGGTGCCGGCTATTATGGCTGGCACGCCTATGCGCCTGCCGAGACGACGACGGCCGTCATCACGCAGGCGGTGGTGCGCGGCGACATCGAAAACGCCGTGACGGCCGTCGGGACACTGGAGGCAGTGAAATCCGTCGATGCCGGCGCGCAGGTCTCCGGTCAGCTGAAGACGTTGCATGTGGCGATCGGCGATACCGTGAAGAAGGATCAGCTGCTCGCCGAGATGGATCAGGCAACGATTGAGAACCGTATCGAGATCAACCGCGCGGAACTGGCGAACCTCCAGGCGCAGCTCGAATCCAAGAAGGCGCAGCTCGCGCTGAAACAGGCCAATATCGCCCGCCAGCGCAATCTCGTCGCCGGAAATGCCGCCGCAAAACAGGCGCTCGACCAGGCCGTCGCCGACCTCGCTGCCGCCGAGGCCGACGTCAACGCCACCGATGCGCAGATCCGCAAGCAGCAGGCGACGCTGGCCGGCGACGAGGTGGATCTCGGCTATACCAAGATCTATGCGCCGATGGCGGGCACGGTCGTCTCCAACCCGGTCAAGGAAGGCCAGACGCTGAACGCCGTGCAGAGCGCGCCGACCATCGTCACCATCGCCGACCTCTCGACGATGACGGTGCGGGCGGAAGTCTCCGAGGCCGATGTCAGCCGGCTGAAGGTGGGCATGGAGGCCTATTTCACCCTACTCGGCCAGCCCGGCAAACGCTTCACCGGAAAACTTCGGCAGATCGAGCCGACGCCGACGGTCGAGAACAATGTGGTGCTCTACAACGCGCTGTTCGACGTGCCGAACCCGGATGGCGAGCTGATGATGTCGATGAGCGCACAGGTCTTCTTCGTACAGGCGGCGGCGCGCGATGTGCTGCTCGTGCCGGCAGGCGCCGTCAGTGCCACGAAGGACGGGGCTGAAGTTACGGTCGTTGCCGCTTCGGGCGCGAAAGAGGTGCGCAAGGTCGAGACCGGCATTCGCAACCGCGTCAGCATCGAGGTGAAAAGCGGGCTTGCCGAGGGTGACAAGGTGGTCGTCACCGCCGGTTCGACGGGCGATGCGGCAGGGCGCAATGCGCGACGCAACAACCGCATGCCGCCGATGTTCTGAGGCTGCCATGACCGCGCTCATCTCGCTCAAGGACGTCACCAAGACCTTTTTCAACGACGGTTTTGCCGTCGAGGTCCTTCATGGCGTGTCGCTGGACATCGAGGCAGGCGAGTTTGTCGCGATCATCGGCCAGTCCGGCTCCGGCAAGTCGACGCTGATGAACATCCTCGGCTGCCTCGACCAACCGACGTCGGGCGAATACCGCATCGATGGCGAGCCGGTCTCGGATTTCGAGACGGACGAGCTCGCGGCGCTGCGCCGCCGCACCTTTGGCTTTGTCTTTCAGAGCTACAACCTCATCCCGACGGCAAGCGCCCGCGAAAATGTCGAGGTGCCCGCGATCTATGCTGGCCTTCCCGCCCGCGAGCGACAGGAGCGTGCGGACATGCTGCTCTCTTCGCTGAAGCTCGGCGACAGGCTCGATCACCGCCCGAACCAGCTATCCGGCGGCCAGCAGCAGCGTGTTTCCATCGCCCGCGCCTTGATGAATGGCGGCCGCGTCATCCTTGCCGACGAGCCGACCGGCGCGCTCGACAGCCAGAGCGGCGAAGAGGTGATGGCGCTCTTGCGGCGGATGCATGAGGATGGCCACACGATCATTCTCATCACCCATTCGCGCGAGGTGGCGGAGGCCGCCGACCGTCTGATCGAGATCCGCGACGGCCGCATCATCTCCGACCGCGCCAAGAAGGCGCGAACCGCGTCCGAGGCTGCTGCCGGTTTGCAGAAGGCGGTGAAGGAGGGGTCGGCGGCCATCGCCGACGTCTCCGAGGCTGTGAAGATGGCGATCCGCGCGCTGCATGCCAATCTCTTCCGCACCGTGCTGACGCTTCTTGGCATCGTTATTGGCGTCGGTTCCGTGGTGGCGATGCTGGCGATCGGCACGGGGGCGCAGAATTCCGTGCTCGACCGTATTTCCGCCATGGGCTCGAACGTTCTGCTGGTTCGCCCGAGCATGGCGAATTTCCGCGGCGGGGGCAGTGCGCCGGTGACGCTCATTCCGTCCGATGCCGATGCGATCCTCGAATTGCCGAACGTCTCCTTCGCCGTGCCGGAAATGACCAGTTCCGTGACGCTGCGCTACGGCAATATCGACTATCAGACGACGGCGAACGGCACGGTGCCGGCCTTCACGCAGGCCAAGAACTGGAAAGTGGCAGCGGGCGAATTCCTCAATGCCGACGACATGAACACCTATGCGCCCGTCGCCGTGCTCGGCCAGACCGTGGCGAAAACGCTGTTTCCCGATGGCGCCAGCCCGCTCGGCCACTATGTGCTGGTCAACAAGATTCCCTTCCAGGTCATCGGCGTGATGGCAGAGATGGGTGCGAGCGCCGGCGGCAACGACCAGGACGACACGATCCTCGTGCCACTCTCGACCGGCAGCATGCGGCTCTTCGGCCAGCGCAACGTGCGCACGATCACCGTGCAGGTCGAGGATTCCGCGGCGATCGACCTGACGCAGGATGCCATCCAGACCTTGCTCGATACGCGTCACAAGGCCGAGGACACGCAGATCACCAACATGTCCTCGGTACGCGAGGCGTTCACCGAGACGTCGAACACGATGAAGCTGTTCCTTGGCTGCGTCGCGGCGATCTCGCTGCTGGTCGGCGGCATCGGGGTGATGAACATCATGCTGGTCTCCGTGCGCGAGCGGACGCGCGAGATCGGCGTGCGCATGGCGACGGGTGCGCGGCGGCGCGATATCCTGCTGCAATTCCTCATCGAGGCGCTGGTCGTCTCGGCGATCGGCGGGGCGATCGGCGTGGGGCTCGGCCTCTCCATCGGCGCGCTGGCCAAGGTCTTGGGCATGCCGGTCAGCTTCACCATCGGCCCGGTCGCGCTCGCCTTCGCCTGCTCGTTCCTGACCGGCCTCGTCTTCGGCTACCTGCCGGCCCGCAATGCCTCGCATCTCCAGCCGGCCGTGGCGCTCGGGGCGGATTGACGCCTGGTCAGCCGCTGCGTTGCCGTGTCATCAGCTTGGCCTGCAATACGACCACGACGAGCAGGAACGCGCCGCGGATGACGGATTGCCAATAGGCGGAGAGCGAGATCCAGCCGAGGCCGTTTTCGAAGTTCAGGATGTTGAAGACCATGGCGAGCAGCAGCGCGCCGGCAAGCGTCGCGCCGACGGAGCCCGAGCCGCCGGTCAAAAGCGTGCCGCCGACCACGACGGAGGCGATGGCGAACAGCTCCCAGCCTACACCTTCTGTCGGCTGGCCTGCGCCAAACTGCGAGGCGAGGATGACACCGGCGAGGCCGGCAAGCGTGCCGGAGGCGAGATAGACGGCGGCGAGCGTACGCTCGACCTTGAGGCCCATCAGGCCGGCCGTCGCCTCGCCGTCGCCGATTGCGAGAATATGGCGGCCGACCGGCAGCTTTTCCAGTACCAACCAACCGAGCAGATAGGCGACGAGGCCGATCCAGGCGGGGATGGGGAAGCCGAGGAAATCATCCTGGCCGATGACGGTGAAGCCGGTGTCGTAGGAGACGGAGACCGACTGGTTGTTTGCCAGCAGCAGCCCGGTGCCGTAGGCGGCCAGCATGGTCGCGAGGGTCGCGATGAAGGGCTGGATGCGCATTTTCGTGATGATGAAGCCGTTCAGCGCGCCGACGGCAAGGCCGGCCGCCATGCCGCCGAGAAGGCCGGCTGCCCAATGATAGGGTGACAGCAGGGCCGCCACCACGCTTGCCATCGCCGCCGTGCCGCCAACCGAGAGGTCGATGCCGCCGGTGATGATGACGAAGGCCATGCCGAGCGCGATCAGCGCGAACATCGAGTTGTAGCGCAGGAAACTCAGGATGTTGAAGGGCGACAGGAAATTGTCGTAACGCAGCGCCCCGAACAGGATGAGGCCGGCGAGTGCGAGAATGACGCCGATGCGGGCGAGATCGCCCGGCGACTTGATGGCGAAGGGGCGCAGGAGCGTCTGCATGGAAGGTCTCCTCAATGCCTGTCGGCGCGCTGCTGGATGAAGACGGCGAGCACGATCAATCCCGCCTTGACGATGAGGGCTGCGGCATCCGGCACGCCATTGGCGAGAAGCGTGTAACGCACGAGTTGGATGACGAAGGCGCCGAGCAGCGTGCCGACGATATTGGCCCGTCCGCCGGTCAGAAGCGTGCCGCCGACGGCGACGGCGGCGATGGCATCGAGCTCCATGCCGAGGCCGACGAGGTTGGCGTCGCTCGCCGAATTGCGCGCGACCACGACCAAACCGGCAAGACCGGCGAGCGCGCCGCTTATCATGTAGACGAGCAGCTTCACGCGCTTGACCGGAATACCCGTCAGCCTTGCCGCCTTCTCGTTGCCGCCGACCGCGATAATCTGGCGGCCGATGACGGTGTAGCGGATCATCGCTGAGGCCAGGATGACGATGACGACCATCAGCACGACCTGTGCCGGAATGCCGGCGATGCGGCCCATCGCGATGAACTGGAAGCCTTCGTTCTTGAAGACCTGCAGGTTGCCGTTGGTCATGACCTGCGCGATGCCGCGGCCGGCGATGAACAACACCAGCGTCGCGATGATCGGCTGGATGGAGAAGCGGGTGACGAGCAGCCCGTTGAACAGGCCGAACAGGCTGGCGACCGCGACGGGGATCAGGAAGGCAAGGGCCACGGCGAAAGCCATGTTTTCGACCTGCCAGAACTGCCCCATGAAGATCATCGGCGCGAGCGCCCCCGAGATCGCCATCAGCGAACCGACCGAAAGGTCGATGCCGCCGGTGGCGATGACGAGCGTCATGCCGGTCGCGACGATGACGATGGTGGCGACCTGCGTGAGGTTCACGTTCAGCGTCTGCCAGGACAGGAAATTCGGCGTCACCGCGATGTTGACGGCGATGAGCACCAGGAAGGCGACGAAGGTGCCGTAGCGGCTTGCCAGCGAAAACAGCCGGCTGCCGGAGGAGAGCGTGCCTGACGGCTGCGGGGCAGGGGTCTCTATCGTCGTCATCTCATTCCACCTGATGGGCCATGGCGGCAAGCAGCGCCGCCTCGCTCAATTCCCTGCGCGGCAAGGTCGCGACCGACGTGCCGTCGCTGAGCACGGTGACACGGTCGGCGGCGGCGAGAAGCTCTTCCAGTTCGGAAGAGATCATCAGCACGCTCAGCCCGTCGTCGGCGAGGCTGCGCAGAAGCTTGAGGATTTGGGATTTCGCGCCGATATCGATCCCACGGGTCGGCTCGTCAATGATGAGGACGCGCGGATCGGTGGCGAGCCAGCGGGCAAGCAGCACCTTCTGCTGGTTGCCGCCCGACAGTTCCTTGATCGGCTGGTCGGGCGAGGCGCATTTGACGCCGAGCGCGCGAATGTACTTCGTAACAATCTCGTCCTGCCTGGCGCGGTCGACGATGCCGGCCTTTTTCAGCTTCGGCAGCAGGGCAAGCGTCATGTTCTCGCGGATGCTCATGTCGGGCACGATGCCATCGATCTTGCGGTCCTCGGAAACGAGGCCGATGCCGTCGGCAATCGCATCCGCCGGCTCGCGATAGGCGCGCGCACGACCATCCATGGTTATGGTACCGCTCTGCATCCGGTCGGCGCCGAAGATCAGGCGGGCCGTTTCCGTGCGGCCGGAACCAAGCAGGCCGGCAAGGCCCGAAATCTCGCCTTCGCGCACATTCAGGCTGACATCGCGCACGCGCACACCCGCGCCGGCCTTGTCGACGGCAAGGCGGACAGGGCGCTCGGGCACATCCTGATCGGGCGCCATCGCCTGGAAGGCGGCGAGTTCCTTGCCAAGCATGTGGCGCACCAGCGCCATCTTGGGCATGTCGGCCATCGGGCTTTTCGCAACCGTCTGGCCATCCCGCATGATCGTGACGCGATCGCAGATCGCATAGAGTTCGTCGAGCCGGTGGCCGATGAAGATGACGGCGACACCGGAGCGTTTCAGCGTGCGGATCGTTTCGAAGAGAACGGCGACCTCGCGCTCATCGAGCGAGGACGTCGGCTCGTCCATGATGACGAGGCGGGCGTTCTGCGTGACGGCGCGGGCGATCGCCACCATCTGCCGTGTCGCGGCATCGAAATGCGCGACGGGACGGTCGGCGTCGATGGCAAGGTTGAAGGTCTGCAAAACGGCCGCCGCACCGCGCCGCATGGCGGCATGGTCGATCATGCCGAAGCGCTTCGGCTCACGCGAGAGGTAGATGTTCTCCGCCACCGAACGCTGCGGCGCGAGGTTGATTTCCTGGTAGATCGTCGCGATGCCGGCGCTTTGCGCTTCCGCCGGCATGGTGAAATCGACGGGCTTGCCATCAAAGGTGATGTCGCCCGCATCCCGGCGATAGACACCGGTCAGGATCTTGATGAGCGTCGATTTGCCGGCGCCATTCTGGCCGACAAGCGCCATGACTTCCGCAGGCTCGACCTCGAGCGAGGCGGATTTCAGCGCGGCGACGCCGGCAAATGCCTTGGAAATGCCCTGCATGGACAAGAGCATCGGTTTCCTCCTCTCCGCCCTTCGGGACGGCCTCTCAAGCCTACACCCGAACGAACCAAAGATCAGGCCCGTTCAAAAAACGGCCGAGACGGTTTTGCCGCCCCGGCCGCACAGTGCTTGGGAGATGCGATCAGTAGGCGTTCGCGAGTTCGGCCGCCGCGTTGGACGCGTCGTAGAACTTGTCTTCGTTGACGAGGTTCGGCTCGATGGCTTCGCCCTTGGCGTAGCGCTGCATCGTCTCGAAGGCCTTGGGCCCGAAGCGCGGGTTGCACTCGACGACCGCCGCGATCTTGCCGTCGACCACCAGCTGGACGGCTTCCTTGCCGCCATCGATGGAGAGCACGAGCACATCCTTGCCCGGTACCTTGCCGGCCGCTTCCAGCGCCGCGATGGCGCCGATCGCCATTTCGTCGTTGTGGGCGTAGATGATATCGGCATCCGGGTGCGCCTGAAGCAGCGCTTCGGCGACCTGGCGACCCTTGTCTCGGGCGAAGTCGCCGGTCTGCGAGGCGACGATCTCGAAGCCGCCGGCGGCCTGGATCGCTTCATCGAAGCCCTTTTTGCGGTCGTTGGCCGGCGACGAGCCGGTGGTGCCTTCGAGTTCGATGATCTTCGACTTGCCGTTGGCGTTCTTCGCCAGCCATTCGGCGACGCGCTTGCCTTCCTCGACGAAGTTCGAGCCGATGAAGGTCAGGTAGTCCTCGCCGGCCTTGGCGAGCGACGGATCGACCGAGCGGTCGAGCAGGATGACCGGGATGCCAGCTTTCTTGGCGGCCATGACGGCGGGGATCAGCGGCTTTTCTTCACGCGGTGCGAGGAAGATGACGTCGACGCCCTGGGCGATCATCGAGTTGACGTCGGCGACCTGCTTGGCAGCGGAGCCGGCGGCATCCGTATAGACCAGCTGGTAGCCAAGCTTTTCTGCCTCGGCCTTCATGCTGTTGGTCTGGGCGATACGCCAGGGGTTGTTGGATTCGGTCTGCGCGAAACCGACCTTGTAGGTGTCCTTCTGTGCCAGCTTCGGCACTTCGGCAATGGCGACGCCGGCGACGGCAAGCGCACCGATGGCCGTTGCCGCAAGCATGAGGGTGCGACGGGAAATTGTGGTCATGAGCGGGTTCTCCTCCCAGGTTCTAGCCGGTGCTCCTCTACCGGACGTGAGCAAATTCCTGCTTCACATGTGCAAATCTTGCGCTAATAATATGAGCAGTCAAGAGCCAAAATTATGAGCACTTGCAAAAAATCCGCGTGCAGTGCAAAGCACGTCGAGGGGTGAGGAACGACGCATGGCCAGGGGAAACGGGCGCAATACAGACAAAGAAGGCGGCGGACGCCCGACAATGACGGACATCGCACGCATTGCCGGTGTTTCCCAGTCCAGTGTGTCGCTCGTGCTCAATGAGATGTCCGGCTCGCGCATTTCACCGGAAACGCAGCAGAAGGTGCGCGAGGCTGCTCATAAAATAGGTTATAAATTACCTGCGACCCGCAGCCCGGTCGCCGCCGCCCCCACGGTCGAGAAGGATACAATCGCCTTCATCGTCGATGAAATCTCCACCAGCCCGCATCCGGTGGTGAGCCTCGATGGTATCCGTGACTATGCCTTCGAGCAGGGGCTTCTGGTCTCCGCCCATGCCACCCGCTCCAATCCGGACCTCGAAGAGGCCGTTCTGCGCTCCGTGCTGCGTGATCCCTCGATTGCCGGCGTCATCTATGCGACGATCTTCACGCGAAAAGTCTCCGTTCCCAAGGCATTGAAGTCCGTTCCGACGGTGCTGCTCAACTGCTACGGCGAGCCGCGCCAGCATGTGGCGATCGTGCCGGGCGAGGTGGCGGGTGGCTTTACCGCGACGGCGCATCTGACGGCGCTTGGCCACAAGCGCATCGGTTTCATCAATGGCGAGCCGTGGATGGATGCGGCGATGGATCGTCTGAAAGGCTACAAGCAGGCGCTTGCCACCGCCGACATCGCTTTCGACGAAAGCTTGGTGCGCGACGGAGACTGGCTGCCGCTGCGCGGCTATGAGGCGGGTCTCGACCTGCTCTCCATGGACAATCCACCCACCGCCATCTTCTGCGGCAACGACCTGATGGCGATCGGCGTGATGGAGGCGGCGCAGGAGAAGGGACTTCGCGTGCCGCAGGATGTCTCCGTCATGGGCTACGACGACCAGGAACTCGCCCGCTACACCCATCCGCCGCTCTCGACGCTGGTGCTGCCCAACTACGAGATGGGCCAGAAGGCTGCCGAAATTCTGATCGACATGGCGATCCACGGCAAGCAGACGCGCGCTATGACCATCAAGGTCGATGGCCCGCTGGTCGTACGCGACACGACAGCGGGGCTGCGCTCCGCGCGCGCCTGAGGCGGCCGAACCTGTCTTTTTGCAAGATTTCCCTTTGACATGCCGGCGCGGTTGCTTGATTTCAGCCGATATTGCCCGACATGGTGTGCGAGCCGATGCCGCGAGACAGGGACCGTTGAAAAGCACTAGGAAAGACAAGGCGCCGCGGCCGAATAAGCCGAAAACCCTGCTGCAACAGCTTGCCGCCAAGCCGGAAAAGCTGTTTTCCGGGGCGTTTCGTCAGCAATATGCCGCCTTGTGTTTTCGTTTCCTACCTGAGGCCGCCGGCATCGAAATCCTTGTCGTGACCTCGCGCGACAGCGGGCGCTGGATCATCCCCAAGGGCTGGCCGATGAAGGGCAGGAAACCCTACGAGGCCGCCGCGATCGAAGCCGTCCAGGAGGCCGGGGTTTCCGGAAAAGTCCGCAAGAAGCCGGTTGGCAGCTACACCTATCTGAAGCTCCTTGATGACGGCGACGTCGTGCCCTGCATCGTCGACGTCTTCCAGATTGAAGTCACCGAGACCGCTGGAAAATTCAAGGAGAAGGGCGAACGCATCCTTGCCTGGGTCAGCCCGGACGAGGCGGCGCGGCGCGTGCGCGAGATTGAACTGAAATCGCTGCTGGTGGAATTTGTGCCGCGGTGACTTTATTCGGGTGCTATGCGTGTCTGGCCGGGCCGAATATTTTGATGCTGTGGACCTGCATTGAGGATATCTGAAACGTCCTGATAGCGTGAGGCCGGGGCCTTGATCGAGTTGCGACCGGAGATGCGCGCCATTTTTTCCATCCGCATAGCAGGCACGGGGCACGCAGTGCCGACTAAGGTGGTTCTGTCCGAGGCGCTAGACCGACGGCTGGGATTTCCTGCCGGTCATCTGGAAAGGCTTTCGGGCGTGCGCAGCCGGCATGTCTGCGAGGCGGAAGACCAGATCGGCCTTGCCGTGGCCGCTGCCCGGCTCGCCATGGAAAGGGCCGCCGTTACTTCCGGGGATATCGACCTGGTGCTCGGCGCCTGCGGCATTCCCTACCAGACCCTGCCGTCAACGGCGCCGCTCGTGATGCGCGAGCTCAGCATTCCCGACGGTGCGGCTGCGGCTTTCGACGTCAATGCGACCTGTCTTAGCTTCCTGTCGGCCCTTGAACTGGCTGCCGGCCGTATCGCCGCCGGGCAGTCCCGCACCGCACTCGTCTTCTCCTCGGAAATCGCCTCGCGGGCGCTGCCCTGGAATGACCAGCCGGATGTCGCGGCCCTGTTCGGTGACGGCGCGGCCGCCGTCGTGCTGACGGCGGCGCCGGAAGGGGCGGGCGCTATCCGCGCGAGCCTCATGCGCACCTATCCTTCAGCCTATGGGGCCTGTGAGATCGGCGCCGGCGGCACGCGCTTCGATTTCGTGCGCGAAGCGGCGGAATTTGCCGCCCATTCCGTCTTCCGCATGGACGGCAAGGAGCTCTTCCGCGTCACGCACCGGCATTTCCCCCGCTTCGTCGATGATCTTCTGGCCGCCGCCGGATGGACGCCCGCCGATGTCGATCTCGTCGTGCCGCACCAGGCAAGTCCGCTGGCGCTGGAGCACATGATCGAGCAGACGGGCATGCCCGGCGCGCGCGTGGTCAATATCGCGGCGCGGTTCGGCAATCAGATTGCGGCGTCCATTCCGACCGCGCTCGACATCGCCTGGACTGAGGGTCGGATCACCAGGGGAACGCGGCTTCTGCTGCTCGGCACCTCGGCCGGCGTTTCCTTCGGCGGCATGGCCATCGAGGTCTGATCGCGATGCGTGTCCTGGTCACCGGAGCGACGGGGTTTCTGGGTGGGAGACTGATCCGGCATCTTGGCGCCCGCGGGCTCGATGCCATCGGCCTCGGACGCGATGAAGCCCGTTGCCGCGCGCTTCAGGATGCGGGTTTCACGATTGTCCGCGCCGACCTTTCCCGTTCCGTCCTGCATCTGGCCGGCGTTATCGGCCGGGTGGACGCCGTCGTCCATTGCGCCGCGCTCTCGGCCCCCTGGGGTCGGCTTGCCGCCTTCCGCGCCGCCAATGTGGAGGGCACGCGACATGCGCTCGATCTGGCCGAAGCGCTCGGCGCCCGCCGGTTCGTCAATATCTCCTCGCCGACGGTCTATTTCGAGATGAAGGACAAGATCGCCGTCGCCGAGACCGCATCCCTGCCGCGCCCGATCAATGCCTATGCCCGGACCAAGGCGGAGGCCGAGCAGCTGGTTCTGGCGCGGGCAAAACTCGGCCCGGTCAACCTGCGGCCCCGAGGGATTTATGGCGCGGGAGAGGAAACGCTGCTGCCACGCCTCATCGCCGCCGCCCGCCGCGGGCCTCTACCGCTGCTGCGCTCCAGCGCCGCGGCCATCGATCTCACCCATGTCGATGACGTGGTAACAGCGATCGAGGCGGCGCTGAGCGCCGATCCTGCGGTTGAAGGCGAGACGTTCAACATTTCGGGCGGCGAAATGGTGCCTATATGCGATCTCGTCGAGCGCGTTTGCTCGGCGCTTTCCGTGCCGCTGCGCTGGAAGCCAGTGCCGTTCTATCCGGCGCTCCTGCTGGCGCGTTTTGCGGAAATGGCGAGCCTTGCCCGCCCTGTTCCGAAAGAGCCTCTGGTTACGCCCTATACGCTCGGCCTCTTCGCGTTTCGGCAAAGTCTCGATATCTCCAAGGCGCAGCGGAGGCTTGGCTGGCAACCCCGGATTTCGCTTGAGCACGGTCTGGCCATGACGCTGGACAGAAGGCGCGCGCCATGAAGCCGATTTTTGCCAACAGCGCTTTCGTCTTGGCGCCGGAACGGCTGTTCCTGCGCGGTGGAGCCTGGCGGCGTGTGCCGTTGAAGGTGCGCTACGGCTTCTTCCGGCACCCGACGGCCGGCGCCGTGCTGATCGACACGGGCTATGGTCCGAGCGTAACGCAGGGGCCGCGCAGTCTGACGCTGCGTCTCTACAACAGGGTCCTCGGCCCCAGTCTGGTGGCCGACGGCCAACCCGAACCCGTTCTGCGGCGGCTCGGCCTGAAGGTCGAGGATGTCGGCACCATCATCGTCACGCATTTCCACGCCGATCACGTTGCGGGTCTCAATCTCTTCCCGAAAGCGCGGATCGTCGCGAAGGCTGAGGTGCTCCGGACAATCCTGAAGCAGTCCGCGTACAAGAACCTGCGCCATGGTGTTTTCTCCGAGCTTCTGCCGGCCGATCTCGCTTCGCGGGTGGAGGATGTCGATGGCGTTGCTGTACGCGAGGCTCCGCTTGGGCTCGGAAGAGGCCGCGATCTCTTCGGCGATGGCAGCGTGCTCGCCATGAATCTACCCGGCCATGCCGAAGGCCATTTCGGTCTCTGCTTCGCCAACCTGCCCGTGCCGCTTCTCTATGCAGTGGACGCGCAATGGTGCGCCGAAGCGCTGGAGGAGGGCCGCCGCCCCGGCTTCCCGGCGAGTCTGATCGCCCACGATCCTAATGCGCTTGCCGAGAGCGCCCGCCGTGTCCTGGCATTCCGTCAGGCGGGTGGTGCGGTGCTGCTGTGCCATGATCCGGCCGAGAGCCGCTACGATCTTGCCGCGGAGGTGCCATGACCGGCCGGCTCCGCATCGCCTCGGCCTTCGCGCAAACGCGGTGGACCTGCCGTGCCGGCCATTCGCGCGCTGCATTCGAACGGGGACAGGCCGCAGCCCTTCGCCGCTGGCTGGAACAGGACCTGTCCGGCGTTGATTTCTATCGCAACGCGCCGCCTCGGCTGGAGGCGCTGCCGATCATCGACAAGGCCGTCGTCATGGCGGATTTCGCGGCCTTCAACCGGGGACGGATTACGGCGGAAGCGGGCTGGCGGGCGTTCGAAACGACCGGCAGATGGGGTGACATCAGCATCGGCGCCAGCACGGGCACCAGCGGCAACCGCGCGCTGTATGCCATTACATCAGCGGAACAAGACCGCTGGCTCGGCACGATCCTCGCCAAGGCGGTGCCGCGGTTTCTCGTCGAGCCCGAGCGCGTTGCCGTCATCCTGCCCCAGAATTCCGCACTCTACGATGGCGCCCGCCAGTCGCGCCTGCTGCGGCTGGAGTTCTTCGACCTGCGGCAGGGCCTCGAAAGCTGGATGCCCGCGCTGGAGACCTTCGCGCCGACCACCATCGTCGCGCCACCCCGGGTCCTGCGCCATCTGGCGGAAAATTCCGAAAGGCTGAAGCCGCGACGGCTTTTCGCCGGCGCCGAGACGTTGGACCCGGTGGACCGCACCGTCATCGAAGCGCGTTTCGGCAAAAAGCTCGGGCAGATCTATATGGCGACGGAGGGGCTTTTCGCGGTTTCCTGCGCCAAGGGCAGGCTTCATCTGGCGGAGGATGCCAATGTTTTCGAGTTTGAGCCTGTCGCGGATGGATTGGTCGCCCCGCTGGTGACGGGTTTCCGCCGCCGCTTCCAGATCATGGCGCGCTACCGCATGAACGATCTCCTGCGCCTGTCGGATTGCTCCTGCGCCTGCGGTTCTCCTCTGCGGGTGGTTGACGAGATCGTCGGACGGCTGGACGACGTCTTTGTCTTTGAACGCGGCGATGGCGCGCGGCTTCTGGTGACGCCCGACGTGATGCGCAATGCCGTGCTCGACGCCGCCCGCGCGATCACCGATTTCCGTATCATCCGGGAAGCGCATGGCGGTATAATCCTCGTGCTGGAGCCGGGCCTTCCAGACGAGAGTGCCATGGCGGCGCGGGATGCGCTCGGCAGGGCGTTTTCGCAGCGCGGGCTCGGCCCGGAGATTGTCGTGCGGCGCGAGGCAATGGCCTTCGAGGTGCGTCGCAAGCTGCGGCGGGTGGAAAACCGCTATCGGCCGGAGGGCGGGGCATGATCGTGCTGCCCCAGCAGGACGAGCGGGTGGGCAATGCGCCGGAAGCGGTTCGCCGCTTCGTCGCGCTTTTCAACGCCCATCCCGTGGCCGACCTCATCGGCAATCTGGTGACAGTGGTCGAATCCGTCGAGGTTGAAGGGCGGCATTTCCCGATCACGCTCAACGACCGGCGGGATGCGCCGACCTGCTATATCTGCTGCCCGAGCAGTGCCTATGTCGACTATGCCATCGATGAGACCCGCAATTTTGCTGCCGCCCCCATGGTGCGCGGCGCGGCGCGCGCCCTCATCCGCGCCTGCCGTCCGTTGGTGGCGGCAAGCGGGCTCGACCAGCAGGTGCAGGTCAACAACTGGCTGCTGTCCACCAATCCGGTGCCGCTGATTTCGCCCTCGGCGGCGGCCCTGCTGATGGCGCAGCTGCGCGAAAAATATCCCGACAGGGCGATTGTCATCCGCTCGCTCAACGAGACGGCGGACGGCCCTTCCATGGCCAGTCTCAAGGCGGCGGGGTTTCGCTTTCTTGCCGCGCGGCGCGTCTATCTGTTCTCTGGCGAGGGCGCGCGGAAAACGCAGAACCAGTCATATGACCGCACGCTTCTCTCGCGCACGCCCTATCGCTTCGCATGCGGTGAGAGCTTTACGGAGGCGGACTACGTCCGCGCCGCCGAACTCTACAAGCTGCTCTATCTCGACAAATACACGCCGCTGAACCCGCACTACTCCGCCCTCTATATCCGCGAAATGCATCGGCACGGCCTGTTCGACCTGATCGGCTTCCGGGATGGCAACGGGCGGCTCGCCGCAGTTTCAGGCTTCTTCGCCAATGGCCGCACGCTGACGCAGCCGATCGTCGGTTATGACACGAGCCTTCCGCTGAAGGACGGGCTCTACCGGCTGGTGATGGCGACGGGGCAGAGTATTGCGGCCGAACGCGGTCTGTTCTTCAACATGAGCGCCGGCGCCGGCCGATTTAAAAGCCTGCGCGGCGCAGAACCCGTTATCGAGTACAACGCCGTCTATGTCGCCCATCTTCCGCTGAAACAGCGCCTCGCGGTGCGGCTCATGGAGGGGCTGTTGCGGCGCATCGGCATTCCGCTTCTGGAGGCATTCGATCTATGAACTCTTCTCCCGACGAATGGCAGGCGGTGGCAATTGCGGCAACGATCGGCAAGGCGCCGCGGCGCATCCTGCTGTCCGGCCTGCCGGTCGTGTTGTTTCGCAGCGGCGCGGAGATCGCCGCGTTGCACGACCGCTGCCCGCACCGGCATGTGGAACTGTCGAAGGGCAAGGTCGAAAACGGCGAGATCGAATGTCCCTATCACGGCTGGCGCTTCAACGCGGCCGGTGCCTGCACGGCCATTCCAGGACTGACGGGCGCGGTGCCCGGCTATCGGGTGCCTAGGCTCAGGACGGTAGTGAAGGATGGCGTCGTCTTCGTCGCGCGCGGCGAGCCGGAGGGCGAGCCTTATCTGCATTGCGCGGAGGGGCAGAAGATCATCATGAAGCTTGTGGAGAGCAGCACGCGCTCGACGCTGGTCGATACGGCCGAAAACATTCTCGACGCCACGCACACGCATTTCACTCACAAGGGGCTTCTGCGCGGCCTAAGCAGCGAGCGCCAGCGCGTTCGGGTCGACGTGTCGGGCGGTCCGGGCTGGATCGAAGCGTGTTACACCGGCGAAGAGCGTCAGCATGGCCTGATCAGCCGGCTGCTGGAGGGCGACCGGGTCAAGACGATCGGGCGTTTTCGCGCGCCCGGCATTGCGGAACTGGAATATTGGGGGGCGAAAGGGCTGGTGCTGGCCACGACCTTCCATCTTCGGCAGGCCGCGGAAAACCAGGTGGACGGCATCGGCTGCCTGATCGGCCCGCGCGGCGGCTTGCTTGACCACCTCAAATCCTATGCTTTCCGGCCGATGTTCCGCATCGCGCTGGAGCAGGACCGCCGGGTGCTGACCTCTGCGAGCCTTAACGCCGCCCATTGGCCGGAGGCCGCGCCAATCGTCGGCCCGCTGGATTTCCTGCGCCGCAGCATCGAGGCCATCATGGCCGGCACGCTGCCGCCTGTCGCAGAAAAGCCGGAGACCTTTTACATCGAACTTTGATCCGGCCCGTCCCATTCGATATCGCGGGTCGAGGCGCGTTGCAGCGAAATCCGGTGACGCAGCGCCAGCGCGGCGATCTCACTGAGCGCCCGCCACTGCGCCCGTTTCGGAGCCGGATCATCCGGCCAGTCGAGAAGCTCGTCGGCGCCCCTCAAGTTGCGTAGAAAACTGCCGATCGCACCCGAGCGCAACGCGGCCGGCAGTCCGTAGAGCCAGAGTGCGAGGCGGACTGTCTGCGGGCGAACGACATCGGGTCCGACGGCTCCTTCGCCGGCGGCGATCGCTGCCGTGAAGGCCTGCGGGTTCCGGAAGAAATGCAGGCCGCTCGTGGCGCGTGGATTGCACTCGAGCGGCAGCACGGTGCCGTCAGGCCGGCGGATCAGGTCGAAGGACAACTGGCCGGTCCAGCAGGTGCCCGCGGCGAAGCGGCTGACAAAAGCCTTAGCGGCGCCATTCTCGACCGGCACGAAGTAGATGCCGGCCCCTTTGCCGGCGCGATAGACCGAACGGTAGAGCGAAAAAGCTTGCAGGCGGCCTTCATTGGCGATGGCGTAGGCGCTGAGCTCCTCGCCTTCGAGGAACTCCTGGGCGACCCAGGGCGCCTGCGGCGTCGGGGCGAACGCATCGAGGTCTTCCGGCCGGGGACGAAGCAGGACGCGGCTTGCGAAACGCGACCAGGCCGGCTTGAAGACTAGCTTTGATGCTGACCCGCTGATAGCGGCGAGGTCGGCCCGATCCCTGATGAGCGTCGTTTGCGGTGCAGCGAGGCCGAGGTCTTTGCACAGTTCGATGAAATCGAACTTGTTGTGCGCGCGGGCAAGCAGATCGCTATCCGGGGCGAAAAGCCTTGCCGCCGGATGCCGCTCGCGCCAGACGGCGGCGAGGTAAAACACCTCCTCGCAGGTCGGCAGGACCAGCGAGATGCCTTCCCGTTTCACCAGAGCCGCGACGGCATCGCCATAGGCTTGCGGCTCGAAGCGCGGCGGCGGCAGGCGGACATAACGGGTGCAGGCGCTGCTGGCGGCGGAGAGGGGAAAGGCCGGCGTATCGGCCAGCACGACGCGCCAGCCCGCGCCGTGGAACAGCCGCGCCAGATGCAGCGCGACGGGTGCGCGTGCGCCGGTAATCAGGACGGATTGGGACGGGGTGGAGGCTGGCATCGGGTCCGGTTTTCTAAGGGTTCTGTTCTATAGACGATTCTGAAGTACCGGATCACTCCACCGCCGCGCGCAAGGCCCGCGTGATCTCGTCGGCGAACATGGAGGCGGCGAGCGCCCGGCCGCGCTTTTCGCGCTGGACGAGGGAGAGCACATTCTTGCCGAAGGTGCGGTCGCGGATCTGCACATAGGTGAGCAGCCCGTTGCGCTGCTCCTCGGCGATGTCGAACTTGCTCAAGAAGGCGATGCTGTCGCCGCTGGCGGCGAGGCATTTCATGGCCTCGATCGAATTGGTCAGGAAGGCCGGCTCCACGGCAAGCCCGGCCTCCGAAAAGGCATCGGCGACGATGCCGTGGATCAGCATCGACTTGTCGGCGAAGATCAGCGGATAGGGTTCGCAGAAGGAGAGCGGCAGGGTCTCCATGCCGGCGAGCGGATGTTCCGGCGAGACGACGGCGCCGAGCCGCGTGTCCATCTTCCACAGCGTTTCGAGCTGCGGCAGGACGGGGAGGTTGAAGGCGAGGCCGAGATCCGCCTCGCCGTCGATAACGGCCTGCACGATATCGCGGACGAACATCACGCGGATGGAGATTTTCAGCCGCGGATGGCGGGCGCAGAAGCTGGCCGCCGCCTTCGGCACGATGCCGCCGGCCAGGCCGTTCATGGTGGCGATGATCACCTCGCCGCTCTGCAAAGTCTTGATGTCGCGGATTTCCGCCTCGACCTGGCTGTATTCCTTGATCGTGCGGCGCACATGGGCGAGCAGAATTTCGCCTGCCGGCGTGAGCCGCAGGCCGCGCGGCAGGCGCTCGAACAGCGGCTCGCCGATCGCCTCCTCCAATTGCAGCACATGCTTGTTGATAGCCGACGGCGCCACGTTCAGCCGCTCGCCGGCTGCGCGGATCGAACCCAGCCGCGCCACCTCGTCGATATAGCGCAGCACGCGGGAGTGCAGCATGTTCGCCTCCTTCAAGTGTTCTCGAAAAGCGTACGCTTTGCGCGTAAAATACTGCTTTTCGGAAACGGTTCAATGGCGTCTTATGGTTTCGAAAGGCGCGGAGGCAGGAGCTGCGCTTGCGGGGGAAGCCCCGAACGATTGCCGGCCCGGCGACGGGCCGAAGAGACCGGAGGACCATCATGAACCAACATGTCACCATCGCGGAGGCCGCGCACTACGACAAGGTGCGGGCGATCTTCGCCGTCCTGAACGGCGAGCGGGAGGCGGACCTGCTCCTGAAGAACCTGAACATCCTCGATGTCCACGGCGAGACCGTCTATCACGGCTCGATCCTTGTCTATGACAAGCGCATCATCGCGCTCAACCCGGACGAGAGCATCCTGAAGGTGAAGGAAGTCTTCGACGGCGAAGGGCTCTATGCCATTCCCGGCCTGATCGACGCCCATATCCATTTCGAATCCCAGCTCGCCCATCCGACGGCGCTGGCCGAGGCCATGGTGCCCTGCGGCACGACGACGATCTATTCCGAATGCCTCGATCTCCTGAGTGCGGCCGGCGAAGAGGGCGTCGAGGCGGCGCAGAAACTGTTCAAGGACTACGACAAGCTGCCCTATCGCCTCTATGCCTTCGCGCCGGGTAAGAAGACGGCGGCTAATGTCACCGAGGCGGTACTGAAGATGGAGCCGGTGATCGGGCTCGGCGAGTTCGAGCACTTCACCTATTCCTCGGGCAATGACGACGATTTCCGCAAGGCCGCCTGGGTTCGCGCGCAGGGCGGCTTCATGAACGGTCACTGGGGCGTCACCGCGCTCTCCGACATGATCCTCAACTACCTGCCGGCCATCGGCTGCTCGAACAACCATGACGTCTGGAACGAGAAGGACCTTGAAAAGAGCGTCCGCTACGGCTTCCCGACGCATATCAAGTTCGGCGTGGGCAGCGCCGAGGTGATCAAGGTGCTGCTGCGCGCCATCGTCGACCGCAAATGGCCGACGGACAATTTCATGCTCTGCACGGACAATATCTCCATCGAGCGCCTGCTGACCATGGGCCATATGGACTGGATCATCTCGCTCTGCGCCGAGATGGGCATCAATCCGATCCACGCGATCAAGATGGCGACGCTCAACACGGCGCGCTCCTTCCACATGGAAGACAAGCTCGGCTCGCTGACGCCCGGCCGCTTCGCCGACATCGTGCTGACGGACAGCCTGTCGAAGATCAATCCGCGTTATGTCTTCAAGGACGGCGAACTGGTCGCCAAGGACCGCAAGCTTTTGACGAATGCCGAGATCGACTATTCCGGCATGTGCAAGAAGGGCGTTCCCGGCCTCGCCGATCTGACGGCCGACCAGCTCAATATCGTGCCGCTCGAAATCTCCGAGGACGGCAGCAAGGCGAAGGTCTATCTGTTCGACGTCTATGGCCGCGGCCATGCGAAGTTCTACCAGGAGGTCTGGGTGCCGCTGCGCGACGGCAAGGTGGTGCCGGAGGTCGACGGCGTCAAATATTCGCGCCTCTCGGTCATCCAGCGTTACGCCGATGGCAAGCGCCATATCGTCAACGGCCTGTTCAAGGGCGTGTCGATCGATCGCGGCGCTGTCGCGACCTTCTGGCCGGCGCCGAAACCCTACTTCGTCGTGGTGGGCGAGGAGAGCGCGGAAATGTGCCACTGCGTCAAGCAGGTCGACACCTATGCCGGCGCGTGCATCGTCACCGAAAACAAGGTGGAGAAGGCGGTGATGCCGCTCGATATCTACGGCGTCATGGCGAACATGACCGTTTCCGAGTTGACGGCGGCGGCCGGGTCGATCGATGCGGCGCTCGCCGCGATGGGCAACCGCAACGAGGGTGAGCCCGTGGTCAACAAGCTGCTCAGCCTGTTCATCTCGCTGCACCGCTTCCGGTTAATGCACTGACGGAAAGAACCGTACCGGCAGGCGCAGGAGGCGCCTGCCGGTACCCAAAAGTTACGGATTGACCGGGAGAAGGAGTTCCGGGACATCCGCGAAAACGTTTTTCAGCGCGGCAGGCCGGGAGTGACGGGAGGCTCCGCGCAACGCCCTTGGGAGGAAACCATGGCACATCATGCGGCGGAAGCCGAAATCGTCGATACCGGCAGCCTGACGCGGCGCTGGATCATGTATGTCTTGGGGATCTACATCCTGACCTTCGGGGTCAGCCTAGCGATCCGCGCCGGCGTCGGCATCTCGCCGCAGAGCAGCCTGACGCGCACCATGACGCTGGTCTATCCGCCGCTGAGCCAGGGCACGTACAATTTCATGCTCGAGCTGATCATGCTCGCGCTGACCTATTTCGTGCTGCCGAAGGATTTCAAGCTCAAGAATTTCGCCTCGCTCATCCCGGCCTTCGTGCTGGCGGTGTTCCTCGATCTCAACCTCAAGCTCACCGAGTTCATCGTGCTGGAGGAGTATTCCTACCGGGTGGCACTGCTGGTCTTTGCCGATGCGGCCCTCGCGTTCGGTCTCTTCCTGATGATCCGCGCCAATCTCGTGCTGATGCCGATCGACATGTTCGTCAACACGATCTTCAAGCGCACCGGCTGGAAGTGGGGCAACATCAAGACGGGCTTCGACTGCACGCTGCTCGTGACGTCGGCGCTGATCGGCCTCGGCTTCCTCGGTGAAATCCAGTTCATCCGCGAGGGCACGATTATCAATGCCATCCTCATCGGTCAGTACATCAGGCTCTATTTCTTCCTCTACAAGAAGATGAGCGCCGGGAAGAACGCACCCGAGACCGGCGCGCTCGAACCGGCATCGAAATAGACGACAGGACTTTCAGAACACCAAGACAGGGCACCCCGAACGGGTGCCCTGTCGCCTTTTGCGGGATAACCAGCCAATTCGCTGGCCACACGGCGGATTCCCGCTTATGCCGGATGGATTGAAAGAGCTTGCGGGCGCAGGTGCATCCGGTGAAACTACTCCCATCATGAAAGCCATTTCCGGCACCAATCTCGAACAGGCGAAAGCGCACAACCGGCGGGTCGTGATCGAGGCGATCCGCACGAACGGTCCGCTGTCGCGCGCCGCGATCGCCCGCCTGACCGCGCTGACGGCGCAAACCGTGTCGAACATCGTCGAGGAGCTGGAAGGGTCGGAACTCCTGAAGGCCGACAGCCCGCAGAAGCTGGCGCGCGGCCAGCCCTTCACGCCCTATTCGATCAATCCCGACGGCGCCTATTCGATCGGCCTGGAGCTGGAGCGCGACCATGCGGCGGGCGTGCTGACCGATCTCTCGGGCACGATCCGGGCCCGCATTGTCAGGCCCATCGACCCGCCGACGCCGGAGCAGGCGATCCCGATCCTCGCGACGATCAGCGCGGAATTGCAGGAGACCTTTGCCTTCGACCGCAACCGCCTGCTCGGCGTCGGCATCGCCATGCCCGGCCGCTATGCGGCGGAGGGCGTGACCTCGCTGACTCCGATCGCCCTGCCGGGCTGGCAGCATTTCGAGGTCGGGCCGGCGCTGGAACGGCTGGTCGGCGTGCCGGTTCTGGTGGAAAACGATGCGACGGCGGCGGCGATCGGCGAACGGCTCTATGGCGTCGCCCGTGGCCTCAGCAGCTTCGTCTACCTCTTCCTTGGCGGCGGCATCGGCGCGGGCATGTTCCTCGACGGGCATCTCTATCGGGGCAGCCGGGCCAATGCCGGCGAGATCGGCCATATCGTCGTCGAGCCCAATGGCCTGCCCTGCATTTGCGGCAAGCGCGGATGCCTCGACCGCTATGTTTCGCTTGGTGCGGCTTACGAGCACCTCAAGATATCAGATCCCGGTGCCTACAAGGCCGATCAACTTGATGCGATGGTGGAGGGAGCTGGCTCCGCACTGGACGGCTGGCTCGACGCGGCGGCCGACCCGATGCGCCGGACCATCGATTTCCTGGAACTGGCCTTCGATCCCCAGACCATCGTGCTCGGCGGGCCGATGCCTGCGGGGCTGCTGGCGCGGCTTGCCGCGCGCATGGAACCGCTCTATCCGCCTGTTGATCCAACGGAAGAGCGGCGCATTCCCCGCATCATGATTGCGGCGACCGGCAAGGACACGTCCATTCTGGGTGCTGCCGCCTTGCCGGTCTTTTCCGAGACGAACCCGCAATTTGCGGTGTTGCAGAAGCCTGTGGCGTAAGTTTTTGCTTACGCGATCGGGAAGCCGTAGAGCACCGGCATCAGCCCGGCGGCGGCCTTGAACCGCTCCCAGGATTTGCGCTCCGGCAGCGTCCAGCCGGTTTCGGCAATGGCCGAAAGGCGGGGGAAGACGAGACGGTCGAAGACGGCGCGATCCTTCATCGGCTCCGACCATATGCAGGCCTGCACACCCCGGAGATTCGCTTTCTGCGCGTCGTTCCAGCCGGCGACGGGATCGAACTGGTAGGTCATTTCCGGCGCCGACCAGCCGGCCCAGCTGGCGCCCGGCTCGTCCCAGTCGGGGCTGTTGGCCATGTCGAGATAATAGGCCTGGCCGGGGCAGACGACCATCGAATAGCCCTCGCCGGCAAGTGCGGCCGAGACGTCCATATCGCGCCAGCCGCAGAGATAGGTCGCGGCCTTGTCGATGACATTGCCGTGCGCGGCCTCTTCCCAGCCACCGGTGACGCAGCCTTGCGAGGCGAGGAACGTCTGGATCCGCTTGAGGAAGATCGCCTGCAGGACGGCGGCGCCCGAACCGTCGATGGCATCGGCGCCATGCGTGTTGGTGATGACGTTCAGCCGGCGGGCATGCGCCTCGGCCATGGCCGCGCCGCTGACGTCGCGCAGCTTCTCCAGAGCCTCCTGCGAGCCCGACCAGGCGCCGATCGGCACCTCGTCGGCGCCGACATGGATCGTCTTGAAGGGGAAGAGCTCGATCAGCTCCTTGAAGATCGTCTCCAGCACGTCATAGGTCTCTTCGCGCGCCGGGTTGAGGCAATTGTCCGGGAAACCCTGTACGGAATAGTAGCTGCCCTGTTCGTCCGGATCGCGCAACTCCGGAATGGCGAGCTGCATGGCGAAGCAGTGGCCGGGCACGTCGATTTCCGGCACGATCTCGATGCCGATGGTTCGGGCGTAGGCAACGATGCTGCGAATCGTCGACTTCGTATAGAAGCCGCCGGTCCTTTCCGGCCCGGTGCCGAGCAGCGGCGGGACGGGGAGACCATGCCCACGCCACGCGCCGATCTCGGTCAGTGCCGGATAGGCGTCGATTTCAACGCGCCAAGATTCGTCGTCGGAGAGATGCCAATGGAAGCGGTTGAGCTTGCTCCAGGCGAGGATGGCCAGGATCTTGCGGATCTCGGCCTCGCCATAGAACTGGCGTGCGACATCGAGATGCAAGCCGCGCCAGTCCATGGAGGGGGCGTCGGTGATCGTGCCCGTAGCGGGGAAGCTGTAGGCATCGGGGAAATGCCGCGCCCCGCGCCAGATCTGGCCGAGCGTGATCAGGCCATAGAGCAGGCCGGTGCGGCCGGAGGCGGCAACCGAAACCGAGTCGGCGGCAAAGGTGACCTCATAGGCTTCCGCTGCAAGTCCTTGCTTCAGATTGAGCTGCACGGGAAGCCCGCCTTCCGATGCGGCGCGGACGATGCCCTCGACGGCAAACAGGTCTTCCGTAAGCTTCGTGAACGCTTCAGCGGCGGCGGTTGCCTCGGTGCTGTCGGCAAGCAGCGTGAAACCGGCGGGCGTGGCGCGGCGACCGGAAACGGCGACCTCTTTCGGCCAGGGGATTACCGAAACGGGGACCGGCGGGCTCATGGGAACGGGGAAGGCGGCGACGCCGCGCTTAGGCGGCGCATTGCCGCCGACCTTGAGCGTCGGCCCGGTGCCGATGGCAAGCGTACCGCCATCGGCCAGCACCAGATAGGCGCCGCGCGCGCCGTCCGTCCAGTGCTTGAAGGCCCAGCTGAGGCCGTGCACGGCGACGGTCCATGTGGCCTCGGGCTCCAGCACGAACCCGTCCGGCGGCAGGAGTTCGGTGAAGTTGGAAAGCCGCGTGCCGAGCGAGCCGCCATCGATGCTTGCGGCCGGATCGACCCGTCCCGGTCCGCTGACGCAGAGGCGGAAGCCGGAAAGCGACGATTTCGAATGGTTGGTCAGCTTGAGAATATAGGCGAGCGGCTGGTCGTCGGTGGCGGGCGCCCAGGAGGTTTCGAGGGCGAAGGCGGATATCGGCATGGCGGTCTCTGGGGTCTTGAGCATTTCCAGCCGAAGCGATTTCGCTTCGGCGTCGGACAATGCGGTTAAAACGAAATCCCAGAGCATTTCCGGGGGGGGGGCCGGAGATGCGCTGGGGGGATCAGTTTACGTCGAGCAATCCGGCATAGATGCCGGGGGCGGAATTGGGGATCGGCATGGCGCTGACCGTCTTTTCGTAGAAGGCCGAGGGGCCGACATCGCCGATGATGGCATAGCCATAGCCCATGGTTTTCAGGTCGAAGAGGGAGGCAAGCAGCAGCGCTTGGCCGATGCCGAGCCCGCGCACCGCTTCATCGACGCCGGTCGGGCCGAAGAAGCCGCGGGCAATCGATTCATGGCAGGCGAAGCCCACAAGCTTTTGCGCGCGTGTCGCGATGAAGCAGGTCGGCGGCTGGCGCGACAGCGAAATGGCCGTCTCGCTTGCCCAGCCCTTGCCGAATTTTTCCGTGACCCATTCGGTCATCAGGCGCGCTTCCGGCGCCAGCGGCCGGCGGATGGTGACGCCGGCCTCCGCCATTCTGGCGTCGAGGTCCGGCTTCGGGGTGAGCAGTGAGAGATTGACGAGATAGTCCAAGCTGAAATCCTCTAGCTCTGTGCCGCAAGCGCGCGCACGAAATGGTTTTTCCCGACCTGCTCGACGGCAGTCGAGGTCGGGCGCGAGAGCGCGCGGACCTTTTCCGCCCGTTCGAGAAACCGCGCGCTCTCGCCGATGATAAAGGGTCTGGCGCCGTCAGGCACGGCCGAAAGCAGGAGCTGCGTATAGGGATGGCGCGCATTGGCGATGACGGCCTCCGTCTCGCCCCACTCGACCATCTGGCCGGCGAACATCACCACGATCTCTTCCGCCACGTGGGCGGCGGTCGCGATGTCATGGGTGATGTAGAGCAAGGCCAGGCTGCGCTCGTGCTTGATGCGGGCGAGCAGTTCCAGGATGCCGAGACGGATCGAGACGTCGAGCATCGAGGTCGGCTCGTCGGCCACGAGCACGCCGGGCTGTACGGCGAGCGCACGCGCAATGTTGATGCGCTGGCGCTGGCCGCCCGAAAGCTCGTGCGGATATTTCCGCCGCGTCACTGTCGGGTCGAGCCCGACATCGGCCAGCAGGGTGGAAACCGCATCGGCGACCTCAGTCTTGCCCGCGGCATGGCGGTGCAGAAGCACCGGACGCGAGAGGTGATGGTCGATGGAAAAGACCGGATTGAGCGAGGAGAACGGGTCCTGAAAGACCATCTGCACCTCGCGGCGATAGGCTTTTTCCTCGTCGCGCGTGCCGGTTGCGGTGACATCGCGGCCGCGGAAGGAGAGGCGGCCCGATGTTGGCTGGTCCATGCGGGCGATAATGCGGGCGCAGGTCGTCTTGCCGCAACCGGATTCGCCGACCAGCGCCAAGGCGCGGCCCGGCGTCAGCGACAGCGAAATGCCGCGCAGCGCCTGCACGGCGCCGAAGCTGCGCTCGATCGTGTCGAGGCGGATGATCGGCTCCGCCGTCGGGAGGGAAAGGCTGGGGGCGAGGTTCATGCGACACCTCCCGCCAGTTCCCGGCGGCCAGGCAGCTGCGGAATGGCGTTCCAGAGCTTGCGTGTATAGTCGTGAACCGGTGCATGGCTCACCTGCCTGACGTCACCGACCTCGACCAGTTCACCCTTCAGCATGACGCCGATGCGGTGGCAGAGCTGCGCCATCAGGTGCAGGTCGTGGGTGATGAACAGCACGGAGAAACCGTGGCTACGCTGGAGATCGATGACCTGCTCAAGGATTTCGCGTTGCACCACCACGTCGAGCGCTGTCGTCGGCTCGTCCATGATGATCAATTCGGGCTGCAAGGCGAGGCAGATGGCGATGACGATGCGCTGGCGCATGCCGCCGGAGAACTGATGCGGGTAGTCCGTGAGCCTGTTTGTCGAGATGCCGACCAGCTTGAACATGGCTTCTGCCCGTTCGCGCGATTGCGCTCGCGTCGCGCCGGTATGCCGGTGCAGCACGTCGTGGAACTGCGCCTCGACGCGCATCAGCGGGTTCAGCGAGTTCATGGCGCTCTGGAACACCATGCCGACGCGGCGCCAGCGCACCTTCTGCATCTCGCCTTCCGGCAGCTTCAGGAGATCGCGGCCGTCGAGCAGGATCTCGCCGCCGGTCACCCAGGCGGGCGACTTGGCAAGGCGGGTGATGGCGAAGGCGATAGTGCTCTTGCCGCAGCCCGACTCCCCTGCAAGCCCGAAGATCTCGCCGCGGCCGATATCGAAGGAGACATTCTTCACGGCGCGGAAGGCGCCCTTGTCGAGGAGGTAATCGACCTCGAGATTGCGGATTTTCAAAAGCGTGTCGCTCATCGTGCGCCTCCCAGGCTTCGGTTGCGCTGGCGGTTGAGGCGCAGCCAGCGGGTCAGCGCCGGGCCGGAGCGCAGCTGCGGATTGGCGATCTCGTCGAAGGTGAAATTGACGAGCGCCAGGCCAAGCCCGATCAGCGCGATGCCGGCGGCGGGCGCGCCGATATCCCACCAGGCGCCGAGGATGATCGCCGAGGAATTTTGCGCATTGTAGAGCATCGTGCCCCAGGTTACCTGCAAGGGATCGCCGAAACCGAGATATTCGAGCGTCGTCTGGGCGACGACGGCATAGATGATGCTGCCGACGAGATTGATGCCGATCAGCGGCAGCAGGTTGGGCAGGAGCTCGACGAACAGCACGCGCCAGGCCGGCTCGCCGATCATGCGGGCGGCGGTGACGAAATCGCGGTTGCGCAGCGCCATGGTCTGCGAGCGCGTCATGCGTGCCCCCCAAGGCCAGGAGGTAAGTGCTATGATCGCCATGATGGCAAGCGGCCCGACGGTGCCGGCAAAGGAGGCGAGCAGGATCAGCAAGGGTATGTTGGGGATGACGAGCACGGCATTGGTGGCGAGGTCGAGGGCGGCATCGGTGCGCCCGCCGGCATAACCGGCGATCAGGCCGATGGCCGTGCCGACGATGGTGATGGCGATGCCCGTGGCGAAGCCGACGGCGAGCGACGTGCGCGAACCCCAGACGAACTGGGTATAGACGTCGCGGCCCATCTTCGTCGTGCCGAAGACATGCTCGACGGTCGGCGGCTGGTGCGAGCGGCCGACGCGGGCGCTCGGCGCGCCGGGCGCGATGACGGGGGCGAAAAGCGCCATCAGGCACAGCGCCACGATGATGATCAGACCGGCAACGGCCTTCTTCTGCTGAAGCAGGATTTTGAGGCCGGACATCATGCGGAAGCATCCCTCAGTCTCGGGTCGATGACGCCGTAGATGATATCGACGAGAAGATTGGCGCCGAGCGTGGCAAGCGTCATCAAGAGCAGCTGGCCCTGGATGACGGGATAGTCGCGCGCGACGCTGGCGGTGAAGAGCGTGAGGCCGAGGCCCGGATAGTTGAAGACGATCTCGGTGACGATCGAGCCGCCGAAGACCGCGCCGAGCATCAAGGCGAGATTGGTCAGCACCGGCAGCATGGCGTTGCGCGCGCCGTAGCCGAGCATCACGGTTGCGGCCGTCAGCCCCTTGGCGCGGCCCATCGTGACGTAGTCCTCGCCGAGTACCGAGATCATCGAGGAGCGCATGGTCGTCTGGAATTCGCCGATGAGATAGGGCGAGAGCGTCAACACGGGCAGGATGGCGTGGTAGAAGACGCTGCCGGCGAAGGTGAAGTTGATGCCGGGATCGAGGCTCGGGTCATAGGCGTAGCCGACCGGGAACCAGCGCAGCGACACGCCGAAGACGAAGAGTGCCGAAAGCGCGATGATGACGGGCGGCACGGCGATCATGACCACCGAAAACGGCGAGACGACCGTGTCGAACCGCCCGCCGCGCCGCCAGGCGGCGATGGCGCCAAGTAGCGTGCCGACGACGAGCGAGAACGTGATCGCCGTCACGACGAGGAACAGCGTCCAGAGCGTCGAACGGGCGAGCACCTCTGTCACGGTCTGCGGATAATATTTGACGGAGACGCCGAGATCGAGCGTCGCCAGTCCCTTGAGATAATCGAGGAACTGGGCGGTGATCGGCGCCTCGACGGCGCCGAACCTGGCCTTGATCGCCTCGATGGCGGCGGGCGTCGCGCGGGGACCGAGCTGGGCGATCATCGCATCGACGGGGGACCCCGGCATGAGCCGGGGGACCGTGAAGTTCATGACGATCGCAAAGGCGAGCGCCACCGCATAGACGCCGAGGCGCCGGGGGGAGATGTACATCCCGCGATCCTGCCTTATTCCACCGGCTTCAGGCGGAGCAGGTGCACGAGGCGCATGCGGTTGTTGTCATGGTTCTCCGGGTTCATGACGGGCTCCTTGTCCGTCACCCAGCCGGTAAAGCGCTTGGTGGAATACTGGAACCAGGTCGGGCCGTTGAAGATCGGAACCATCGGCAGGTCATCCGCGACGATGATCTGGATGTCGTTGAAGAGCTTCTTGTGCTCCTCATCCGTCGTGACCTTGCGATAGGCATCGAACAGGGCGTCGAGCTTCGGATTGGAGTAACGCGACGGCGCGGTGGTGATGCGGCCGGCAAAGGCCGTCGACATCGACTGGTAATAGCCGCGGAACGGCGTCGAGCCGTCGGCGCGCGACTGGAAGGCCACGTCGAAGCTGCCCTCGAGCAGCTGCTTCTGCCACTGCTCGTATTCCGGCGTCGCGACCGAGGCGTTGATGCCGGCGGCGCGCAGGCCTTCGGCGGCGATCTGCGCGGTGTCGATCCAGTCGGTCCAGCCGTTCGGGATGATGATGGTGAAGGCAAGCGGCTTGCCGCTCTTCGTCTTGCGCATGCCGTCGTCGCCCTTGGCGTAGCCGGCCTCGTCGAGCAGCTTGTTGGCCTTTTCCACGTCGAAGGCCATCCATTCGTCCTTGGCGCCCTCCGCTTGCGGGTTGCGCCAGGCCTCGAAGCGCGGCGGCAGGCCGCTGGCATGCAGGTTCACCTTGGGATAGCCGAAGCTTGCAATATCGACCATGGCCGTGCGGTCCATGGCAAGGCTGAAGGCGCGGCGGAAATTCAGGTCGTTGAAGGCTTCGTTTTTGGCCTCGTCGCTGCTCTTCAGGTTCATCTGGAACGCGGCCGTTTCGGCCGGCGGCTGCCAGTAGCCGTTATGCTCGGGGTCGAGCGCCACGAAGGTCTTGTCGATCTCTGGCAGGAAGGAGCCGATCCAGTCGAGAGTGCCTTCCGGCAGCAGCGCCAGCATCTGGTCGTTGCCGGCGATCTGCGGCAGCTTCAGGCAATCGACATGCAGCGAGGCGGCGTCCCAGTAGTTCGGGTTGCGGCACTGCTCGTAAACCTGCGGAGTGAAACGGCGGATCTCGGTCATCGGGCCGGAGCCGACCGGCTTTTCGTTCTTGAAGGCGACGGGGTCGCTGACATCCTTCCAGATATGCTCCGGCACGACGGCGAGGTCGGCGAGCGATTCCGGGAACTGGCTGTTGACGCCCTTGAGGTGGATGACAACCTCGGTCGGCGAGGGTGCCTCGACGGAGGCAACGGTCTCGCCGACGCCGGCGGTGTCGAGGGCCGGGTTCTTCAGCATCAAATCGAGCGTGTATTTGACGTCCGCCGCGGTCAGCGGCTGGCCGTCGGACCATTTGACGTCGGGGCGCATCGTGTAGGTGATCGACGTCATGTCGTCGGAGAACTTGAAGTCCGTGGCAAGGCGGAAGACCGGCTTGCCGCCGTCATCGGGATTGAAGATGACCAGCGGTTCGTAGATGAAATCCATCGTGCTCTGTCGGCGGCCGCCGAGGTCGAACGGGTTGAAATTCTGCACCCAACTCGTCTGTTCCTCGATGTGCATGGTGAGCACCGCCTCGGCTTGCGCCGCTGTCGCGGAGGCACCACCTGCCATTAGCGCGGCGCTTATCGCGGCTGCCGACACAAGCAGTCCCCGCCGCGTCATGGCTAGATAATCCTTTGTATTGATTGGCATTTCATTCCCCTTTTCGCTCTCGTTTTTAAGAGTCAATCAATTTGATTTAATCAAAGGCTGATTTTTCCTGATCCGTCAATCGGGAGTAAAAAAAATTGTTGGGGGCGTGCTGGCCGTGGATTTGGAGGGCCACATCGTCCGTTGCGGCCATGGGAGGATGATGGCGAAAACGCGCACCTGCTCCGGTTTCGGCAGGCGCCGAACCGTGGCCACCGGCTTTCGTCCTGACCGATTTTTTCCGCGGCGCCCTTGACGGATATTCGAAACCGTTATTTAGTTCGGTGACTGAACGAATTAAATGAGGCGGATGTGAGCGAGACCCTTCGGATATCCCGGAAATTCTCCCAGCGGGCGGTCATGGAAACGATCGTGCAGGGCGGTCCCATCTCACGGGCCTCGATCTCCAAGCAGACGGGTCTTTCCAAGCAGACGATCTCGGAAATTGTGCGCCAGCTCGAAATCGAGGGCTGGGTGCGCGAGACCGGGCGCACCAGCGGCCATATCGGCCGCACCGCCGTGACCTATGAGCTGGTACCGGACGCCGCCTATATCGCTGCGGTCGATCTCGGCGGCACCAAAGTGCGCGTCGCGATTGCCGATCTCACCTGTCAGGTCTTCGCCGAGGATGTCGCACCGACCGATCCGCGCGGCGGCCAAGCCGTGGTCGACCAGATCGTCGGCATGTGTTTTCGCGCCGCCGATCGCCAAGGCATCGCCCGCGAGCGCATTCGCCTCGCGGTCATCGGCGCACCCGGCGCACCGGACGATAAGACCGGCCGCATCCTGCTCGCTCCGAACATTCCCCATCTCGACACGATGAACGTCGCCGCCGCCTTCGAGAAGGGTTTCGGCTTCGACGTCATGCTGGAGAACGACGTCAACCTTGCGGTGCTTGGTGAGAACTGGCTAGGGCAGGGGCAGGGCATCGACAACCTCGCCTATATCGCGCTCGGCACGGGTATCGGCGGCGGCCTGATGGTCGGCGGCAATCTGGTGCGCGGTGCAAGCCATGCGGCCGGCGAGCTCGGCTTTCTGCCCTTCGGCGCCGATCCCTTCGAAGCCGAATCCCTGCATTACGGCGCCTTCGAGCGCGTGGTCGCCTCCGCCGGTATCATCGACCGTTTTCGCACGGCGAGCGGCAAGACGCTGTCGGTGCCGGCGATCTTCGACCTTGCAACCGAAGGTGATGCCGATGCGCTGAAGGTACTCGACGACACGGCGCGCCTGCTGTCGCGCGGCATCGGCGCTATTGCTGTCATCGCCAATCCGCAAAAGGTCATCCTCGGCGGTTCCATCGGCTTGCGCCCGGAAATGCTGGAGCGGGTCAAAGTCTTCCTGCCGCAGTGCTTCCCCTATCCGATCGATGTCGAGGCGAGCGCCTTGGGCGCGCGCGCCGCCCTTGTCGGCGCTGCCGCCATCGGGCTTGGCCATCTGCACAACACGCTCTTTGGCGCTGATACGCCCGATAGCCGCATCTCGCTGCCGCCGGCCAGCACGGTCGCCCTCCGGGAGGTTGCCCAATGACGACTGTCCTCACTGAGCGCCTGCGCGCCGCGCTTGACCGCGACGATGCCATCGCGCTGCTGCGCGGCGCCATCGGCTGCAACAGCGTGACGGGCAACGAGGCTGCTGTCGTCTCCTATCTCGAAGCGCAGATGCGCGCGCGCGGCGTCGAGGACGTGGAGACCGCAGATTTCCTGCCCGGTCGCCCCAATGTCTGGGGGCAGCGCAAGGGCGCGACGGGCGACCGCCGCCTGCTGTTCATCGGCCATACGGATACCGTCCATGTTGAAGGTTGGCGCGAGCACTGGGCCGGCACGGAGCGCGAAGACCCCTTTGGCGCGCCGATCATCGACGGCGCGATCTGGGGCCGCGGGGCAGGGGACCTGAAGGCCGGCATCTGCACTTCGCTTGCCGCTCTCTCGCTTCTGGACAAAGCGGGCATCCGCCTTGCAGGCGATATCGGCTTCGCCTTCGTCGGCGACGAGGAGAGCGGCGAGCCTGGCTCCGGCATTTCGGCCGGCGTAAAGGACTATGTCGCGCGCATCGAAAGCGGCGCCATTGCCCGCCCCGATTTCACCGTCTATGTCGAGCCGACCCGCCTTGCCGTCTATCCGGCGCAGATCGGCTTTTTCATCGCCGACATCATCATCACGGGCAAATCCGCCTATTTCGGCGTGCCGGAACTCGGCAAGGATGCGCTGAAGGCAAGCCACGCCGTCATGTCCGCCCTCTGGCGCCATTCCGACGCGATTTCCGCCCGCGCCGAACATAACCTGATCGGCCGCGGCTTCCTGCTCGTCACCGGTCTGCAAGGCGGCGGCTTCATCGCCGTGCCGGAGACCTGCAAGCTCTCGCTGATCCGCAAGCTCCTGCCGGGAGAATCGCTCGATGCCGCAGCGGCCGAGATGGAGGCCGTCATTCGCGGCGCCGTCGAAGACCCCGAGATCCGCGTCGAGATCACCTATCCCGCCGGCCGCGACCATGCACTCGGCGGCACGGCGGCGGAGATCGCCGCTGACAGTTCCGAAGTCGCGCTCTTGTCTGAGGCGGTGGCCGCCGCCATGCCCGGTCGCGGCCTAATCGAAGGGGCGCCCTTCTGGTCGGAATCGCCGTTCTTCGTCAACCGGCTCGGCGTGCCGGCGGTCTATTGCGCACCCGGAGACATCAGGAACTGCCACACATTCGAGGAGCATGTCGATGTCGAGGAATACCTCGCCGGCATCGTCGCCTTCGCAAGCTTCATGGCGCGCTATTGCGGCGTGATCGACTGAGTGAACGAACAATCAAAAGAGGGAACGACAACATGTTCATGCGGAAATTTCTGAATGCCACCGTGCTGGCAGGCCTCCTCCTGTCGACGATGCCCGCCCTTGCCCAGACCGTCGGCCCGGCCGGCGAAACGGCCACTCCGAGCGCCGAGGTAACCCTCACGGACGCGGATGTCGCGGCCCTGAAGGACAAGGGCTACAAGGCAGCGCTCCTCTGGCACACCTCCTCCGACTTCGTGAACGCCGTGACCGCTGGCGCCAAGGACGAATTCACCCGCGCGGGCGTCGAGGTCGTGGTTCAGACGGACGCCGGCTTCGATGCCGCCCGCCAGCGCTCGGACATCGAGACGGCGCTTGCTGCCAAGCCGAATGTCATTCTCGCACTGCCGCTCGATCCGGTCACCTCGGCCGAAGCCTTCCGCCAAGCTGTGACCGACGGCAGTAAGCTCGTCTTTCTGTCCAACCTCCCGGCCGACTACAAACACGGCAAGGACTATGCGGCTGTTGTCACCGACGACCTCTTCCAGATGGGCAAGCAGGCAGCCGATGCGCTGGCCAAGGCGATGGGCGGCAAGGGCAAGGTCGGCTGGATCTTCCACGATGCGACCTATTACGTGACCAACCAGCGCGACAACGCCTTCAAGTCGACCATCGAGAAAGACTATCCTGACATCAAGATCGTCGCCGAGCAGGGCATCACCGACCCGGCCCGTGCTGAGGAACTCGCCAGCGCCATGCTGCTGAAGCATCCCGATCTCGACGGCATCTACGTCACCTGGGCAGAACCAGCGGATGGCGTGCTCGCCGCCCTTCGCGCGGCCGGCAACACCAGCACGAAGATCGTGACGCTCGATCTGGCCGAACCCGTCGGCCTCGACATGGTCAAGGGCGGCGCCGTCGTCGCGCTCGTCGCCGACAAGGCCTATGAGCTCGGCCGCACCATGGCCGCGACCGGCCTGAAGTCGCTGCTCGGCCAGGAAACGCCCGCCTTCATCGTTGCCCCGGCGCTCACCGTCACCAAGGAAAACGTGGCGGAAGGCTGGAAGGAATCGCTCAACCGCGACGCACCGCAGAGCATTCTCGACGCCGCGAAGTGATCTCCGGAGGGCGCTTCGGCGCCCTCCCGTCACCGGTTTCATTGGAGGAAGAACGATGCCCAGATTTTCACGACTGTCGGCACTCGCCGCCGCTTGCCTTGTTTCCACCAGCCTCTTTGCCGCCGACGGTGCAACCGTCGGCCCGCATGGCGAAAAACCCACGCCAGCCGCTTCCGTCACGCTGACGGATGCTGAGATCGCGAAGATCAAGGAGGGCAAGTATTCCGCTGCCCTCGTCTGGCACGAGATGAGCGAGTATACCGGTGCCGTCGATCGTGGCGCCAAGGATGAATTTGCAGCACTCGGCATCGACGTTGTGGCGCAGACGGATGCCGGCTTCGATGCGGCCCGCCAGCAGGCCGATGTCGAGACCGTGCTTGCCAAGAAGCCGACCATCATCCTGTCGCTGCCGGTCGATCCGGCAACGGCCGCCGCCGTCTACGATCCCGCCCGCAAGGCCGGTGTGAAACTCGCCTTCGTTGACAATTCCCCCGCCGGCTACGAACACGGCAAGGACTATGTGACGATCGTCTCCGACGACCTTTTCCAGATGGGCAGCAAGGCAGCGGATGCCATGGCTACCGCGCTCGGCAAGAAGGGCAAGCTCGGCTACATCTTCCATGATGCCGATTTCTACGTGACCAACCAGCGCGACCAGGCGTTCAAGAAGACGATCGAGCAGGATTACCCCGACATGTCGATCGTCGCCGAGGCCGGCATGGCCGATCCGGCGCGCGCCGAGGAAATCGCCCAGGGCCTGCTGACCCAGAACCCGGATCTCGACGGCATCTACGTTGCGTGGGCCGAACCGGCGCTGAGCCTGCTCTCCAGCCTGAAGGCTGCCGGCAACACCAAGACGAAGATCGTCACGCTCGACCTCAACGAGCCGGCAGCACTCGACATGGTCAAGGGCGGCAATTTCGCGGCGATCGTCGCGGATGAGGCCTATAACATCGGCCGCACTGCCGCGCGGGCCGCCGCCGCTTCGCTGATCGGCAAGGAAGCTGCCCCCTTCCTCGTGGTGGATTCGCTTGCCGTCACCAAGGATAGCGTGCTCGACGGCTGGAAGGCCTCGCTTAACAAGGATGCACCCGAAAGCATCGTCGAAGCCCTGAAGTAAGCCCCTGGCGGGAGCGTGTCTCCCGCCGAACGACCCGGCTCCCGTGAGGATGATCGCCATGTCCCAACCAAAGCAGACGGCCACGCCGTCGTCGGCGCCGATGGAGAGACCGCCTCTTCTGAAGCGCATCAATCTCCAGCAATACGTCGTCTATCTCGGCTTCCTGGCGATCTTCCTGTTCTTTGCCATCGTGCTGCGCGACAGCGGCTTCCTGACGGTGCGCAACCTCTCCAATATCGTCCTGCAGACCGCGCCGGCGACGATCATGGCGATCGGCCTCGTCTTCGTGCTTTCGGCGGGCGAGATCGACCTTTCCATCGGCTCCATCGTCGCTGTCTCGGCGCTTGCCGCCGCCGTCACCATCAATGCCTATGGCATGGCGGCCGGTGTCGTCGTCGGGCTCGGTGCCGGCCTTGCGATCGGCCTCGTCAACGGCGTGCTCGTTGCCTATGTGCGCCTGCCGTCCTTCCTGGTGACGCTGGCCACGATGGGGCTCTTTGCCGGCGTGGCACGCTCGCTGACGGACCTGCGGTCCATCCCCGTTACCGACAGCGCCTTCACCGGTTTCTTCGGCTCCGGCGCGCTGCTCGGCATTCCGTCGCTCGTCTGGTGGACGGCCATCGCCATCCTGATCGGCCATATCGTGTATCGCGAAACCCGTTTCGGCGCCCATGTGCTGGCGACCGGCGACAACAACCGCGCGGCCAGCGTCTCCGGTATCAGCGTGCCGCGCATCCGCCTTGCCGTCATGATGCTCTCGGGCGGTCTCGCGGCCCTTGCCGGCCTGCTCTATGCCGGCCGCCTGCAGGCGGCGAAATACACGCTTGGTGAAACCGACCTGATGACGGTCATTGCCGCTGTCATCGTCGGCGGCACGCTGCTCAATGGTGGCAAGGGCTCGGTCGTCGGCGCGCTCGTCGGCTCGCTGATGATGGGCATGCTCAACAACGGCCTCATCCTGATGGGCCTGTCCGTTTCCGACCAGATGATCGTTCGCGGTCTCATCATTCTCGCCGCAGTCGCCGTATCGCTGCGCGAAAAAGCCCGCTGAAGGAGGATTTCATGTTTCTCGACGTTCTGCGCCGCCGCAACCCCGCCTTCATCGAAGCCGCCATGGCGCTGCACCAGCAGGGCCTGATCCCCGCCAATGCCTATGTGCTCGATCTCGATGCCGTCGAGGCCAATGCCCGCGTGATCAAGGTCGAGGCCGATAAACACGGCCTGAAAACCTTCGCCATGACCAAGCAGGTCGGTCGCGCGAGTTCCTTCTGTGCCGCCGTACAGCGCGGTGGCATCGACCGCGCCGTCGCCGTCGACATGGCCTGCGCCCGGGCAACGCACAAGGCGGGTCTCAAGGTCGGCCATCTCGGCCATCTCCAGCAGGTCGCCCGCCATGAAGCGAAGGCGGCGGCAGATCGCTTCCGGCCGGATTACTGGACCGTCTTCAACGACACGAAGGCTGAGGAAGCCGCTGCCGGTGCAAAAGCCGCCGGCTACGTGCAGAACCTGCTCGCGCGCATCCGCGCCGAGGGCGACACCTTCTATCGCGGCCATGAGGGCGGCTTCGACGCTTCCGATGTCGCCGCCGTTGCCGACCGTCTCGATGCGGTGGAGGGCGGCCGCTTTGCCGGTATCACCACCTTCCCGGCGCTGCTCTTCGACCATGCCAGCCGTAAGGTCCTGCCGACGCCCAACCTTGCAACGCTGACCAAGGCTGCGGAGGCGCTGGCCAAGGCCGGCCGCCGCGATATCGAGGTGAATGCCCCGGGCACGACCTCGTCAGTGCTGCTTTCCGCGCTTGCCGAGGCCGGCGCCACGCAATGCGAGCCGGGCAATGGCCTGCACGGCACGACGGCGCTGCATGTTATGGAAGACCTGCCGGAACGGCCGGCCGTGCTCTACCTCACAGAGGTCTCGCACCTTTCGGGCGGCAAGGCCTATTGTTTCGGCGGCGGCTTCTATATCGACCCGATCTTCCCGGATTATGACGTGAAGGCGATCGTCGGCCGCGAGCCGACCGTTTCGACAGGCGCACTGCGCAGCGTCGAGGTGCCGCCGCCTTCGGCCATCGATTATTACGCGATGATCGATGCCGCAGGCCCCGCGGCGCCGCAGCCCGGCGACACCGCCGTCTTCGGCTTCCGCGGGCAGGCCTTCGTCACGCGTGCGTTCGTCGTTGGCGTCTCCGGCATCTCGAAGGGAGCGCCGAAAGTCGAGACCACTGAAAACAGTTTTGGCGAAACTGCCGCCTGGCCGGTTTAGGAGAGAATGATGCAGACCTCATCTTCCGAACCCGTTCTCGTCCTGAAGGACATCCGCAAGAGTTTCGGCGCCGTCACGGCCATCGAGAACTTTTCGCTGGATATCCGTCCGGGCGAAATCGTGGCGCTTGTCGGCGACAACGGCGCCGGCAAGTCGACGCTGATCAAGATCATTTCCGGCGTGCATGCGCCGACCTCGGGCTCGATCACCATCGAGGGCGAGACGGTGTCGATGGCGAGCGCCAGCATGGCCCGCGCCCATGGCATCGAGGTGGTCTATCAAGACCTCGCGCTCGCCGATCAGCAGACCGTTTATATGAACATGTTCCTGGGCCGCGAGCCGGTGAACCGCTTCGGCCTGCTCGACCGGCGCACCATGATTTCCGAGACGGAAAAGCTGGTGAAGGAGCTCGACGTGCGGATCCCCTCCGCGCATGCGACGATCCGCGATCTCTCCGGCGGCCAGCGGCAGGGAGTGGCGATTGCGCGTGCCACGCGCTGGGCAAGCAAGCTCATCCTGCTCGACGAGCCGACGGCGGCGCTCGGCGTTGCCGAGACGGCCAAGGTGGAGGCGATCGTCCAGTCGCTGAAATCACGCAATATCGGCGTGCTCATCATCAGTCACAGCCTCGATCAGGTGTTCAAGCTGTCGGATCGCATCTGCGTCCTGCGCCGCGGCAAGCAGATTGGCATCCGCAACATGGCCGAAACGAACAAGAACGAGGTCGTCTCGATGATCACGGGCCTGAACTGAGGCCCGTTTGATGCCTGCTGCCACTTTCTGGCGGCAGGCCTCTTCTATAGACTGGCGCCATGTCCCGATCCGAGCGCCTTTTCGATCTCCTGCAAGCCCTGCGTCGCCATCGCCGGCCGGTCAGCGGCAAGGCGCTGGCGGAGGAGACGGGGGTGAGCCTGCGCACCCTCTACCGCGATATTGCCAGCCTCCAGACACAGGGCGCCGATATCGAGGGAGAGCCGGGTGTGGGCTATGTGCTGAAGCCTGGCTTCCTCCTGCCGCCGTTGATGTTTTCCGCCGAGGAGATCGAGGCGCTGGTGCTCGGCACCCGCTGGGTTGCCGACCGGGCGGACAGCCATCTGAGCGGTGCCGCGCGCAATGCGCTGGCAAGGATCGCCGCCGTGCTGCCGGCCGACCTGCGCAATGAATTGGATACGTCGCCGCTTCTGGTCGGGCCGGGCGCAAAACTGCCCGCCGACAGCATCGATATCGCGCTGCTGCGCACGGCGATCCGCATGGAGCGCAAGCTTGCGATCACCTATCGTAGCGGCTCCGGCGAAGCTTCGGCCCGCACCATCTGGCCCTTCGCACTCTCCTTCTTCGATCACGTCCGGGTGGTCATCGGCTGGTGCGAATTGCGCGAGAGTTTTCGCCATTTCCGAACCGACCGGATCGAAACGGCTGCGGTGCTGGATATCCGGTATCCGAGGCGGCGGCAGGCCATGCTTCGGGCATGGCGCGAGGCCGAGGGGATTCCGCTGCGTGGCGCATGATGCTGCCAGAAACTGACAGCATGCGGTGTTAGCTTTCTCCTATCCAACCAAGACAGGAGAGCACCATGTCCAACAGCATTCTTCTCTACGTAAAGGACGCGGCCGCGAGCGGTCGCTACTATGAACGCATCCTCGGCCAGAAGCCGGTCGAGGCGAGCCCGACCTTCGTCATCTTCGTCCTGAAATCCGGTCTCGGCCTCGGCCTGTGGGGGCGCGATGGTGTCGAGCCGGCACCCTCGGTTCCGGGCGGTGGATCGGAAATCGGCTTCAAGGTCGACAGCGCGGCTGAGGTCGATCAATGGCATGCCGAATGGCGCGCCAACGGCGCCGCCATCCTGATGCCGCCGACGGAGCTGGATTTCGGCCGCAGCTTCGTCGCCGCCGATCCCGACGGACATCGCCTGCGCGTCTACACCGTCACGGATGGAGGCTGAGCCATGGCGCGCGCCTGGATTGCCGTCGCTTCGGCCGAACATGTGCGCATCGGGCGCGCGCAGGGCTTCATGCAGGTCTGTCACGGCAGAGGAGGCCCGCTGCGGCGGACCGCCGCCGGCGACACCGTCATCTATTATTCGCCCGCGGAAACCATGCGCGGCAAGGACCGCCTGCAGGCCTTCACAGCGATCGGCACCATTGTCGACCGCGTGCCCTATCAATTGCAAATGGCGCCTGGCTTCCTGCCCTGGCGGCGGGATGTCGAATGGTGGCCTGCCACGGAGGCGCCAATCCGCCCGCTTCTCGATCAGCTCGCCTTCACGCGGGCTGGAAACTGGGGCTACCAGCTGCGTTTCGGCGTCTTCACCATCGAGCCGGAAGATGCGGCGCGGATCGCTGCGGCCATGCGGAACGGCCTTTGAGGATGTGGTTTCGATAGTTGTTTTCTATCAAGTCATACGAACCATCCCCTTGATACGCTGCGCCGGATGACAAATACAGGAGGCATGAACACACCTTTTATCGGAAAGAAGTCCTCTGCGGCCGGCGGCTGGGGGGCGTTGAAGAGTTGTGGCAAACAGCTTCTGCAAAGCGGCATGCCGCTCTCCGGCGCGCGCACCCTGCTCAAGGCCAACCAGCCCGATGGCTTCGATTGCCCCGGTTGCGCTTGGGGCGATCCGGAACACGGCTCCTCCTTCGAATTCTGCGAGAACGGCGTGAAGGCCGTCGCCTGGGAGGCGACGGAAAAGCGCGCCTCACCGGCCTTCTTCGCTGCGCACACCGTGTCGGAGCTGCGCAAGCTGACGGACTACGAGCTGGAGCTGCACGGCCGCCTGACCCATCCGATGCGTTACGATGCGGCCAGCGACAGATACCTGCCCGTAGCCTGGGCGGACGCCTTCGCCGAGATCGGCGGGATTCTCAAGGGCCTCGACAATCCTGATCGTGCCGAGTTCTACACTTCCGGCCGCGCCAGCAACGAGGCGGCCTATCTCTATCAGCTCTTCGTGCGGCTCTACGGCACCAACAATTTCCCGGATTGCTCGAACATGTGCCACGAGGCGAGCGGCGTGGGCCTGCGCCAGTCGGTCGGCGTCGGCAAGGGCACGGTGCTGCTGGAGGATTTCGAGGAGGCGGACGCGATCTTCGTGATCGGCCAGAACCCCGGCACCAACCATCCGCGCATGCTGGGCGACTTGCGTCGCGCGGCCCTGCGCGGTGCGCGCATCGTCGTGTTCAATCCCATCCGCGAGCGCGGACTGGAGCGCTTCTCCGATCCGCAGGACAAGATCGAGATGCTGCGCGGCGGTTCGACGGATATCGCCAGCCACTATTTCCAGCCGCAGCTCGGCGGTGACATGGCGGCGATGCGCGGCATGGCCAAGGCGGTGTTCGCCGCCGAAGAGGCTGCCGTTGCGATGGGCCTGCCGCCCGTGCTCGATCATGCCTTCCTCGCTGAGCATTGCGCAGGCTTCGACGATTACCGCGCCGCCGTCGCAGCGACGGACTGGGCAGCGATCGAGGACCAGTCCGGCCTGACCCGCGCGGAGATCGAGCGGGCGGCGGATGTCTATATGACCGCAGAACGCGTCATCTGCACCTGGGCAATGGGCGTTACCCAGCATCTGCATTCCGTGGCGACGATCCGCGAGATCACCAATTTCATGCTGCTGCGCGGCAATATCGGCAGGCCGGGCGCCGGTCTCTGCCCGGTGCGCGGCCATTCCAATGTGCAGGGTGATCGCACTGTCGGCATCAACGAGAAGCCGCCGGTCGATTTTCTCGACGCGCTGGAAAACCATTTCGGTACCGCCATGCCGCGCAAGGACGGGCACAATGTACTCGCCGCGATCGGCGCGATGCTGGATGGCTCGGCTAAGGCCTTCATCGGGCTCGGCGGCAATTTTGCCCGCGCGACGCCGGATAGCGCGCTGGTCGAACAGGCGCTGCGCCGGTTGAAGCTGACGGTAAACATCGCCACCAAGCCGAACCATTCGCATCTGATGCCGGGCGAGGTCTCCTTCATCCTGCCCTGCCTCGGGCGCACGGAGATGGACCTCAATTCGGCCGGCACGTCGCAGCTCATCAGCGTCGAGGATTCCATGAGCATGGTGCACGGTTCCGCCGGCATCAACCGCCCGGCCTCGCCGCATCTGCTGTCGGAGGTCGCCATCATAGCCGGCATTGCGGCAGCGACCGTCGGCAACGGCACGGTCGACTGGGCGGCGCTTGCCGACGATTACGACCGCATCCGCGACCATATCGAGGCGACCATTCCGGGCTTCGAGGATTTCAACAAGCGCCTGCGCAAGCCGCGCGGTTTCCATCTGCGCAACAGCGCGGCGAACCGGGAATGGGATACGCCGGAGGGCAAGGCGGCCTTCTTTTCCGGCCCGCTTCCGCAGGAAACGGTCCATCAGAGGGCCAAGCGCGGCGGCGGGCGTTTCGTGCTCCAGACCTTCCGCTCGCACGACCAGTACAACACCACCGTCTACGGCCTCGACGACCGCTATCGCGGCGTCTATGGCGAGCGGCAGGTGGTCTTCATCCATCCCGAGGATCTGAAGGCGCTTGGCGCTGCGGCGGGCGAGCGGATGGATATCGTCGGCGACCATAACGATGGCATCGAGCGCATCGCTCCCGATTTCCGCTTCGTGCCCTACGATATCCCGCGCGGCAGCATCGCTGGGTATTATCCCGAGCTCAATGTGCTGGTGCCGCTCGGCAGCGCCGGGGAGGAGAGCGATACGCCGACCTCCAAATCGATCATGGTGACCTTCCGCAAGCGCGAGGCTGCGTGAACGGGGAAACATCCGAAACCGAGCGCTTCATGGCGCTCGTCGCACGGCTTCAGGCGGACGATCCGCTTCTGACGCCGATCCAGGCGGGACTGGTCGTGGCCGCCTATCTCGGCACTGCCGGCGACAGCCGCACCTTTGCCCGCCTGCTCGGCCTTGCCCATGCGCTGGTGCTGCGGGAACTCACGGCCCTTGTTGCCCGAAATCTCCTGCGCGTGACGAAGCGCGACGGGCGCACGATGCGCAGCCATTTCGTGCCGGGTGGTGCGGCTGCCCGATACGCCGCGCTTTTCCAGTCTGACACATGATCTGATCGGCGATTGCGGCAAGGCGCTCGCGTATTGCAAAAACTATTTGACTAACCATTCAGTTTGTTTTCTTCTGATGCCAGCGCTTTTCTAGGGAGGGAAAGCGGAGCGCGGCAAGCCATGACGTCGACGGTTGTTTCCAGCCGGTGCGGTCCTGCCGCTCCGATGAGGACGGCTGTCCTGACGGCAGGCCCTCGAACCGTCCAACAGAAGGAGTATTTCATGCGCCTGCTCTTGACTGCCACCGTATCGATCCTCACGCTTCTGCCGCTTGCGCCGGCCGAAGCATCCGGGATTTTGAACATCTACAACTGGGGCGAATATACAAATCCCGAGCTCATCAAGAAGTTCGAGAAGGCCTATGACGTCAAGGTGACGCTCACCGACTTCGATTCCAACGATACGGCAATCGCCAAGGCCCGGCAGGGCGGCAACGAATTCGATATCGTCGTGCCGTCCTCGACCTTTGTGAAGATCTGGATCGACGAGGGCCTGCTTCTGGAATCGCGCCCCGACCAGATGGAGAATTTCAAGAATATCGATCCTCGCTGGGTGAATGTCGGTTTCGATCCGGGCCGGCGCTACACGGTGCCATGGCAATGGGGAACGACCGGCGTGATCGTCGATAAATCGGTCTATTCCGGTGATCCCAACACGTCCTCTATCTTTCTCGATCCGCCTGCGGAGCTTGTCGGCAAGATCAATGTAATCCCGGAAATGGGGGATATCCTCTCGCTTGCCATCTACCATGAAGGCGGTGCTGCCTGCACGGCGGACAAAGCGATCCTGCGCAAGGTGCGCGACCGGCTGGCGGCAGCGCGCGACAAGTGGATCGCGCTCGATTATCCCAGCATCGAAAAATACACTGCCGGCGACTATGCGGCGGGCGTCAGTTGGGGTGGTGCGGCGATGCGCGTTCGGCTGAAGAGCGACCGCTTCGTCTATGGTTATCCGAAAGAAGGCTATCCGATCTGGATGGACAATGTTGCGGTGCTGAAGACGGCGCCGAACGTTGAGAATGCCAAGCTGTTCCAGAACTTCATCATGGACCCGGAAAATGCCGCGCTGATCTCCGCCTATGCGCGCTATGCCAATGGCATCAAAGGCTCTGAGAAATTCATGCCTGAGGAGATGCGCAACGCGCCGGAAATTGTCGTTCCCGAGGAATTCCTCGCCAAGGGTGTTTTCTCTCTTGCCTGCCCGCAGGAGGTCAACGACCTCTACATGAAGATCTGGACCCAGGTGTTGAAGTGATGCGCCCGGCCCACAAAACCGACACACCGGAGTCCTCTATGGACGATCTCGACCTGTGTTACCTCAGCGCCCACGAGGCCATCCACCTCTTCAAGAGCCGCAAGCTTTCTCCTGTTGAATTGATGGAGGCGGCGATCCGCCGGGCCGAGGCACTGAAAGGCTCGGTCAATGCGCTCACCTACACGCATTTCGACGAGGCGATGGACCTGGCCCGCAAGGCGGAAGCGAAATATGCCAAGGGCGCACGAACCGGCGCTCTCGAAGGCCTGCCGGTCGGCATCAAGGACGAAAGCGAGATCAAGGGCAAGCCGACCTCGATGGGGTCGCTGATCCATAAGGATCATATCGCCGAGCGCACCTCGACGATGAATGCCCGCGTCATGGCGGCCGGCGGCATCGTGCATGCGCGCACCGCCACGCCGGAATATTGCTGCGCCGGCACCACCTGGTCGCGGCTCTGGGGCGTCACCCGCAATCCGTGGAACCCGGAGTTTACCTGCGGCGGGTCGTCCGGCGGGGCCGGCGCATCGCTCGCCTCCGGCACCTCGACGCTGGCGACGGGCTCGGATATCGGCGGCTCCATCCGCATTCCGGCCTCGGCCTGCGGCGTCGTCGGTTATAAGCCGCCCTATGGCCGCAACCCTGACGACACGCCCTTCAATCTCGATTTCTTCTGCCATACCGGCCCGATGGCTCGCACGGTCAAGGATGCGATCCTGCTGCAGAACGTGATGTGCGGTCCGAGCCCCGACGATATCGTCTCGCTCCGCCCGAAGCTGCGCCTACCGACGGAATACAAGCCGATCAAGGGCTGGAAGATCGCTTTCTCCATGGATCTTGGCGTCTTCGAGGTCGATCCGGAGGTGCAGAAGAACACGCTGGCCGCCCTCGATGTCTTCCGCTCGCTCGGCGCGACGGTCGAGGAGGTCGATCTCGGCTGGCCGTCGCATATCCTCAAGGCCGGCATGGGCTATCTCGAACACATTTTCGGAGCCTTTCTCTCGACGCTGCTCGATGAGCACGGAGACAAGATGACGACCTATGCACGGCAGTTCGCCGAGTTCGGCCTCGCCTCGAAATCCACGGATTTCGTCGCAAGCCTGGAGGTTATCGGCGAGATGTACAAGACGCTGGGGCCGATTCTCGCGCGCTACGACGTGCTCGTCTGCCCGACCAATGCGTTGCCCGCCGTGCGGGCCGATTTCGACCATTCCACCGAAACGCTGGAAATCAACGGTAAGGTGGTCAATCCCTCGCTCGGCTGGGTCATGACGACGCCGTTCAACATGATGAGCCGCTGCCCTGTACTGTCCGTGCCCACGGGCCATGCCCAAAACGGTGTGCCGACGGGCCTGCAGATCGTCGGGCGCACGTATCGCGATGCCGACGTCTTCCGGGCCGGCCTTGCCTTCGAAGAAGCGGTGGGTGGCTGGTACGGCAGCGCGGCGAGCCGTCCGCGTCTCTGAGAGAGTCGTTGACCGGCACGGTCCACCGTCCGATAAGAGCGGTGGACCGCTTAAGAGTCTGGAATGATGCGTTGAAGACACCCAAGGCCGCCCCCGTCGTGCCCGATGAAGATGGCGAGACATCGACGCCGCTGACCAAGACCGGCCGCAAGGATGGCCGGCACCTGCGCGGGCAGGCGAGCGTACAGCGCATCATCGATACCACCATCCGCCTGATCGCCGAGGAGGGGATTTCCGGCGTCACCATGCAGCGCATCGCGCGCGAGATCGGCTCCTCCAATGCGCTGGTCGTCTTCCATTTCGGCTCGAAGGAAAAGCTTTTCCGCGCCGTGCTGGAGTATCTCAACGACCAGTTCGACGCCCTCTGGCAGAAGACCGTTTGGAAGCCCGGTCTTTCGGCGGCGGAGCGTGTGGTGGCCTCGATCGATTGCGCCCGGCATTTTCGCATTCAGCATCCTGACTGGGTCACCGTCTGGGTGCTGTTCGGCGGCGACCGTCAGACGACGCAACTCGACCGCATGATCAGCCTGCCGAGCGACCGGGCCTATCTCGCCCAGTCTCGCGCCTTTCTGACCGAAATCGCGCGCGAGGGCGGCTATGAGAACGTGGATATCGATACGCTGGCCGAAGGGCTGAACTATCTCGTGCACGGCGCCTGGTACTGGGACACTTTCAATCCCGACACGGTCCGGTCCGATGCCCTGCATGCGACGGCGCTGGCTTTGCTGCGCCAGGCCTTTCCGAAAAGCTTTTGAGCGGGCAAAAAAGAGCCCCGCACGAAGCGGGGCAGCAAGCGCCACGGTTTGGCTCCCAATGACGCGGGGAAGCTCGCGGGTTGCGCGAGTGCCCTTCAACTATGCCCTTGCTCCTCATCAGGGAAGGTCTGATTCGGCGATTCCGGTACGCTTGTGCAAATAAACTGCAAATGCAGCCGTTTTGACCGCGGGCGTGCCTAGGAAGCGTCCACCTAAAGCGCATCCCGCATGCCATCGGCCGAGCGACGCACCACCGCAGCGATTTCACGGAGCTGTTTGGCGAGCGGTGTGGAGTTGCGCCAGATCATGCCGATCGTGCGCGAGGGGCGGGGGGAGGCAAAGCGGGCGATGGAGACTTGGGCCGAGCGGGTCTCCACCGGCACTGCCATCTCCGGGATGAGGGTGACCCCGATGCCGGCGCCGACCATTTGCACCAGCGTCGACAGCGAGCTGCCCTCCATGATCTCGCGAGGCTTGGCCGATCCGATCCGGCAGAAGGACAGCGCCTGGTCGCGGAAACAATGGCCTTCCTCCAAGAGAAGCAGCCGCATTTCGCGCAGCGCATCGCGCTCGGGCACCGGCTTGCCCTCGTCCTCGCGCGGGCGCACCAGTACGAAATCCTCGTCGAATAGCTTCATTTCGGTCAGCGACGGCTCGGAGACCGGCAGGGCGACGATGGCAATGTCCAGGTCGCCCTGCGTCAGTTCCTGGATGAGCTTGGCCGTCTGCGTTTCGCGCACGTCGATCTGAATTCCGTCGTAGGCGCGGTTCAGATCGTTTATGATGACTGGCAACAGATAGGGCGCGACGGTCGGGATGATGCCGATGCGCAAGCGCGCGAGAAAGGGAGTGCGCGCCGCGCGGGCGAGCTCGCCCAGTTCGTCGACGGCTTGCAGGATATCCCGCGCCCGGTGCGCGAAGGTTATGCCGAAAGCGGTGAGCGTCACGTCGCGGGCGTTGCGTTCGAAAAGAGGGTTGCCGAGCTCCTCCTCCAGTTCCTTGATCTGCATCGAAAGGGCCGGCTGGGAGATGGCGCAGGCATCGGCGGCGAGGCGGAAGCGGCCATGCCGCGCCAGAGCCTCAAAATAGCGTAGCTGCTTCAGGGTGAGGTTCGTCATAACTTAAACTTATCGAAGCGATCAGAAAATCCAACTTAAATTTATTACATGCTTCCGGTAAGGAGGAGATACGGAAGGGAACACGCGCATATTTGCCGCTCTGCAAGGCGGTTGCCGTCGCAATGTGCTTTCTTGGAAGAGACAAAGGGCCAACAGGAGACAATCATGGACCAGAAAACTGACACCGCGGGCAAATGTCCCGTCGCCCATTCGGTCACGAAGGGTCGCTCGAACCGCGACTGGTGGCCGGACCAGCTGGACGTCCAGGTCCTGCACACCCACTCCAACCTCTCCGACCCCATGGGCCGGGACTTCGACTATGCCGAAGCCTTCAAGTCGCTCGATCTCGATGCGGTGAAGCAGGATCTTCACGCGCTGATGACGGATTCGCAGGAATGGTGGCCCGCCGACTTCGGTCACTACGGCGGTCTCTTCATCCGCATGGCCTGGCATTCGGCCGGCACCTATCGCATCACGGACGGCCGCGGCGGCGCGGGCATGGGCCAGCAGCGTTTCGCGCCGCTGAACTCGTGGCCCGACAACGTCAATCTCGACAAGGCCCGCCGCCTGCTGTGGCCGATCAAGCAGAAATACGGCAACAAGATCTCCTGGGCCGACCTGATGATCCTGACGGGCAATGTCGCGCTGGAATCCATGGGCTTCAAGACCTTTGGTTTCGCCGGCGGCCGCGCCGACGTCTGGGAGCCGGAAGAGCTCTACTGGGGTCCCGAAGGCACCTGGCTGGGCGACGAGCGCTACAGCGGCGAGCGCCAGCTGGCCGAACCACTCGGCGCCGTGCAGATGGGTCTCATCTATGTCAACCCGGAAGGCCCGAACGGTAATCCGGACCCGCTGGCGTCGGCCCGCGACATCCGCGAAACCTTTGCCCGCATGGCGATGAACGACGAAGAGACCGTAGCGCTGATCGCCGGCGGCCACACCTTCGGCAAGACCCACGGCGCGGGTGACCCGTCCTTCGTCGGCATCGATCCGGAAGGCGGTGAACTTGAAGCGCAGGGCCTCGGCTGGGCGAGCAAGTTCAACACAGGCGTCGGCAAGGATGCGATCGGCAGCGGCCTCGAAGTCACCTGGACCTCGACGCCGACGAAGTGGAGCAACAACTTCTTCTGGAACCTGTTCGGCTACGAATGGGAGCTGGAAAAGAGCCCCGCCGGCGCCCATCAATGGGTCGCGAAGGGTGCCGGCGCAACCATCCCGGATGCCTTTGATCCCGAAAAGAAGCACCTGCCGCGCATGCTCACTTCCGACCTCGCGCTGCGCTTCGACCCGATCTACGAAAAGATCTCGCGTCGCTTCCTCGAAAACCCGGATCAGTTCGCCGACGCCTTCGCCCGCGCCTGGTTCAAGCTGACGCACCGCGACATGGGCCCGAAGGCCCGCTACCTCGGCCCGGAAGTTCCAGCCGAAGACCTGATCTGGCAGGACGTCATCCCCGCTGTCGACCACCCGCTGGTCGATGACAAGGATATCGCCGATCTGAAGGTCAAGGTTCTCGCCTCCGGCCTCACGGTTCAGGAACTGGTTTCTACCGCCTGGGCTTCGGCCTCGACCTTCCGCGGTTCTGACAAGCGCGGCGGTGCCAATGGTGCGCGCATCCGCCTTGCTCCGCAGAAGGACTGGGACGTCAACCAGCCGGCCCAGCTCGCCAAGGTTCTCGGTGTACTGGAAGGCATCCAGGCCGACTTCAACGCGGCTCAGGCAGGCGGCAAGAAGATTTCGCTTGCCGACCTCATCGTGCTTGCCGGTGCGGCCGGCGTCGAAAAGGCGGCGAAGGCCGGCGGCTACGACGTTACCGTTGCCGTCACGCCGGGCCGGGCCGACGCCTCCGACGCCCAGACGGATGCCGCCTCCTTCGCAGCGCTTGAGCCGCGCGCCGATGGCTTCCGCAACTATGTGAACGCCAACCGCCAACAGTTCCTGAAGGCCGAGGAAGCGCTCATCGACCGCGCCCAGCTCCTGAAGCTTACCGCACCGGAACTGACGGTTCTCGTCGGCGGCCTGCGTGTGTTGAATGCCGGTGCGCCTGAACATGGCGTTCTCACCAGCCGCCCCGAGGCCCTGACGAACGACTTCTTCGTCAACCTGCTCGACATGGGCACGGTCTGGTCGCCGGTTTCCGACAAGAAGGGCGTCTATGAAGGCCGCGACCGCAAGACGGGCGAAGCCAAGTGGACGGGCACCCGCGTCGATCTGATCTTCGGTTCGCATGCCCAGCTGCGTGCGCTCGCCGAAGTCTATGGCTCGTCCGATGCCGGCCAGAAGTTCGTCAAGGACTTCGTCGCCGCCTGGAACAAGGTCATGAACGCCGACCGCTTCGATCTCGTTTGATCGATCCATTCAAGATGATGGCAATGGCCGGCTTTTGCCGGCCATTTTCGTTCAAGCCCTTGAAAACAAAGATCCCAGGCCGTTTTTGCATGAGGTTTTGCCCAAATTGAATTGGCAAGGTCCGGCAAGTCGCACCAATGTTCCGCGCCAGTGACAACCAATGCGCAATGAGGAACGGATGGGCAGGATCGTCTACATCCACGGTGATTTCGTGCCGGAAGAAGAGGCCCGCATCGGGCTTTTCGATCGCGGCTTTCTGTTCGGTGACGCGGTCTATGAGGTAACGGCCGTCATCGCCGGCAGGATGATCGACAACGACCTGCATCTTGACCGTCTCGAACGCTCGCTTGGTGAACTCGGCATCGCCCTTCCGCTGCCGCGGCCGGACATCGAGGCGCTGCAAGCGGAACTGATCAACCGCAATCTCCTCACGGATGGCACCGTCTATCTGCACGTCTCGCGCGGCGAGGCGGACCGCGATTTCCTCTATTCGCAAGGCATGGCGCCGAAGCTCGTCGGCTTCACCCAGACCAAGACGTTGACCGGTACGAAGGCGCAGCGCGAAGGCATCACCGTCGATCTGGCGGACGATCCGCGCTGGCACCGACGCGATATCAAGACGGCGATGCTGCTCGGGCAGGTCATGGCCAAGCAGACGGCGCGGGCGCGCGGTTTCGACGATGTCTGGCTGGTCGAAGCGGGACTGGTGACGGAGGGAGCCTCCTCGACGGCGCATGTCATCACCGCCGACGGACGCATCCTCACCCGCGCCGCCTCGAAGGCGACGTTGCCGGGCTGTACGCAGCGGGCACTGGCACGGCTGTGCGCGGCCGAGGGCCTGCGCATCGAGGAGCGCGCCTTCACACCCAAGGAGGCGCAGGACGCGGCCGAAGCGTTCCAGACCTCCGCCTCGAGCCTCGTCATGCCAGTCGTGAAGATCGGCGGGCGGATGATCGGCGATGGCCGGCCCGGTCCGATGACGCGGCGGTTGCAGTCGCTCTATCTGGAAGCGGCCGGCGTTCCGGCTTAGAGCAATTCCAGCAAAAGTGCGAAGCGGTTTTGCGTCCGGAATTGCGTGGGGACAAAGAGATAGAGCGTCTTCGCGTTTCGTAGAAAAGCGGAAATGCTCTAGGGAAGATTGGGACATCGGGGAGCGGATATGAAGACGGCGCGGGAATGGGGTTTGATGCCGGAAAGCCGGCTAGCAGTGGGGCCTGACAATGCCATCACCGATGTCTCGGGCGTGGCCGTTGGGCATCGCTCGCTGCGCGGTGATGGCATCTTTACCGGCGTTACGGCCGTGCTTCCCCATCAGGGCGATCTTTTCCTGGCGAAGCCGCGTGCGGCCGTCGAGGTGATCAATGGCTTCGGTAAGTCGGCGGGTCTGATGCAGGTGGCGGAGCTTGGCACGATCGAGACGCCGATCCTGTTGACCAACACCTTTGGCGTCGCAGCCTGCACAGAGGCGTTGATCCGCCGGGCCATTGCGGCAAATCCGGCGATCGGGCGCAAGACCTCCACAGTCAATCCGCTCGTCTGCGAATGCAATGACGGCAGCATCAATGATATTCAGGCGCTGGCCGTGACACCCGATGACGCCATGGCCGCGCTCGATGCCGCCCGGCCGGGTCCGGTCGAGCAGGGGGCGGTGGGCGCGGGTTCCGGCATGACGGCCTTCGGCTTCAAGGCGGGCATCGGCACGGCCTCGCGTGTCATGCGCATCGCCAAACGCGATTTCACGCTCGGTACCCTCGTGCTTGCCAATTTCGGCGCGGCCGGCGATCTCGTCCTGCCGGATGGCCGGCGTCCCGATCCACGCGTGCCGGCCACGCCCGAGCGCGGCTCGGTCATCGTCATCATGGCGACGGACCTGCCGCTCGGCGACCGGCAATTGCAACGCGTCGCACGCCGCGGCGGAGCGGGACTTGCCCGGCTCGGCGCCTTCTGGGGCCATGGCAGCGGCGATGTCGTGCTGTGTTTTACGACGGCCGATCCCGTCGCGCATGATACTGCTGCGCCGATCACCAGTCAGCAGCGCCTGTCCGACGACCATATCGACCTCGCCTTCCGCGCCGCCACTGAGGCCACGCAGGAGGCCGTGCTGAATGCGCTCTGCTTGGCGCCCGCCACCCCGGCCCGCAATGGCCGCGTCTATCCCGCCATGGCCGATTGGCTGAAGGAGAACCAGAACCCATGAAAGTCTTCATTTCCGCCGATATCGAGGGAACCGCCGGAATTGCCCAATGGGATGAGGCGGACCGCAACCATCCGGACTGGAACGAGTTTCGTGCGCTGATGACGGCCGAAGTGGTCGCCGCCTGTGAGGGCGCGCGGGCTGCCGGCGCGACGGAGGTCGTGATCAAGGATGCACACAGCAGTGGACGAAACCTGATCCTCGACCGGCTGCCTGATTATGCGCGTATCGTGCGCGGCTGGTCGGGCCATCCGGATGAGATGATGTACGGCATCGATGCCGGCTTCGCCGCCGCGATCTATACCGGCTATCACTCCAAGGCCGGTACCGAGGTCAACCCGCTCGCGCACACCTCCAACATGCGCATTTCGCGCCTGTTGCTGAATGGCGAGGTCGCCTCCGAATTCACTTTCAACGCGCTCTGTGCGGCCGGTTACGGCGTGCCGTCGGTCTTCCTCGCCGGTGACGAAGGCATCTGTGCAGAGGCGCGGGCCATGGTGCCGGGCCTTGCGGCGGTGGAGACGCTGGATGGGCGGGGCCATGCCACGACATCCATCTCGCCCGCCTGGTCGCGGCGCCTCATTCGCGAGGGCGTGGCTGCGGCCCTTTCCGGCGATTTCGCGCAGGCGCTTCCCGCCAAGGCGGAGCACTACGAAGTGATCATCGAGTTCAACACGCCGGGCGAGGCCTATCGTGCCAGCTGGTATCCCGGTGCGCGCACGCACGGCCTTCGCGCCATCGCCTTCGAGCACAAGGATTTTTCCGAAATCCTGCGCGCACTGCTTTTCCTTAAGGTCTGATCAGGCCGGTTCGCGCTCAAGGAGCAGCTTTGCCGTACGCCAAAGGTCCTCGACCTTGCGACTGCGGCTTGCCGCATGTCGGTAGAGCCGGATCTCAAGATCGAGGTTCCAGCCGGCATCGGCAGAGGCGGTCACGAGGCGTCCGCTGTCGATCTCGTCGCGCGCCAGGCTCTCTGGCAACCAGCAAATGCCCGCTCCTGTTACCGCCATGTTCATCAGCCCGGCGCTGATCGTGTTTTCGTGCGTTATGCGGCGCCGGAAGGGCGGGCGGCGCAGCATGAGGCGCGACAGCGCCACGCCGAAGAACGAGTTGAAGCCGTAGCTCAAGTAGGGAACGGCAAGCCGTGGCTGCGCGACGGCGCGGTCGAGGAGATGCAACCCCGGCTGCACGCCGCCGGGCATCGCGACCTGGGTCGCCGCAAGCGGGATCAGCCGGTCATGCGCGACCGTCAGCGACGAGAACTGACCACGATCAAGATGGAACGGCACTTCCGGATGGGCGTAGGTGAGGAAGAAATCCGCCTCGTCACCGACGAGTGCATCGAGATTGGCTTCGATACCGCCGCGATCGGCGATCAGCGAGGTGCTGAAGGCGCCACCGGCCTTTTCGAGCGTCTGCAGCCAGCGCGGAAAGAACGTCACCGTCAGCGTGTGGAGGGCGGCGAAGCGCACGAGGCCCGGCTCATGGGACGGGCGTAACGCCTCGCGCGCCGCATAGAAGGTGCGGATCGCCTCCTGCGCGACCGGCAGGAAATTGCGGCCGGCCGGTGTCAGTTCGGCCGGCATGGTGGCGCGGCTGATCAGCGTTGCGCCGAGCCAGCTTTCCAGCTGTTTGATGCGGCGGCTGAAGGCTGGCTGCGTGACGTTGCGCTGATCCGCGGCGCGCGAAAAACTCGACGTGTCCGCAAGCGTCACGAAATCCTCCAGCCACTTGATCTCCACGTCCGATGCCTCCCGCTCCTGTCTCCTGCGAGAAGGATCATAAGTCATTCAATCGAAATGGGTATGCCGTTTCGGCATGGGCTGGTGCCAAAAGCGAATTGGCCAAGTCAGCCGCAACCTTTCACGTTGCGTCAGGAGGAACGGGGGGCCGGTTCGGCTGCCCCGACAAGGGAGTGCTGCATGTCCGTTACAATTGAAGCCGATCTGATCCTGCACAATGGCCGTATCTGGCGCGGCCGGGAAGAGGGTATCAGCGAGGCTGTCGCCGTCTGGCAGGGCAAGGTGCTGGCCACCGGCGATAGCGCCGACATGCTAAGCCTTAAGGGGCCGCGCACCGAGGTCATCGACCTCGAGGGCCGTTTCGCCAGCCCCGGCCTCATCGACAACCACCTCCACCTCATCTCGACCGGCATCACCATGGGCTGGGTCGATGCGACACCCGCAGCCGCACCGAGCCTTTCGGCGCTGATGGCGGCTCTCGCCGACCGTGCCGCGACCACCGCCAAGGGTGGCTGGGTGCGGGCCCGCGGTTATGACCAGGTCAAGCTCGATACCGGCCGGCATCCGACACGCGAAGACCTCGATCAGGCGGTGCCGGATCATCCCGTGCTGCTAACCCGCGCCTGCGGGCACATCGCCATCGCCAATTCGCGGGCGTTGGAACTGGCCGGCGTGAGCGAGGCGACGCCGGTGCCGGATGGCGGCGTGATCGGTGTCACCGACGGGCGTCTCAACGGCCTGCTGGCCGAAAATGCCATCAATCTCGTCAAGGCCGCCATGCCCGAGGTGACCACGGAGGAGCTGATCGACGGCATAGAGCGCGGCGGGCGGTACCTGCTCTCGCTCGGCATTACGAGCTGCATGGACGCGGCGGTTGGCCAGCTTTCCGGCTTTGCTGAAATCCAGGCCTATGAAATGGCCAAGATTTCCGGTCGCCTGCCCATGCGTGTCTGGCTGACGCTGCTCGGCGATCCCGGTATCTCCATCGTCGAGGATTGCTGGCGGGCCGGCCTGATTTCCGGCGCCGGCGATGACATGCTGCGCGTCGGGGCGGTCAAAATTTTCCTCGACGGTTCGGCCGGCGGACGTACCGCCTGGATGACGAAACCCTATCAGGGCGAGCCCGACAATATCGGCGTGCAGATGCTGCCGACCCCGGAGGTCGAGGCGCTGGTCAAATCCTTCCACGATCGCGGCTACCAGATGGCGTGCCATGCCATCGGCGATGGTGCGATCGAACAGTTGATCACCGCCTATGAGAAGGCGCTGGCCGCCATGCCCGACCCGGATCGCCGCCACCGTATCGAACATTGCGGCTTCTCGTCGCCGGAACAGGACGCGCGCATGAAGGCGGCCGGCATCCTGCCCGCGCCGCAGATGGCCTTCATCCACGATTTCGGCGACAGCTACATTTCCGTGCTCGGCGAGGCGCGCGGCAAGGGCTCCTACCAGATCGGCACCTGGATGCGCATGGGCCTCAAGCCCTCGACCGGCTCGGATTCGCCGGTCTGCTCGCCCGATCCCTTCCCGAACCTCCATGCCATGATCACCCGCAAGACGGGCAAGGGCACGGTGATGAAGGACAGCGAGCGGCTGAGCCGCGAGGAGGCGCTGCAGGCCTTTACGGAATACGGCGCCTATTCCCAGAAAGCCGAGGGTGTGAAGGGCAAGCTGGTGCCCGGCCAATGGGCCGACATCGCTGTCTTCGACAACGATCTTCTGGAGGCCGCGCCTGAAACCATCCTGTCAGGCACCCGCTGCCTGCTGACCCTGCTTGCAGGCCGCATCGTGCATGATGCGCGATAAACGCCTGCCGGACTGAAACCGACACGAAGCCGAAAACGGCACGAGAGGGAGAACGACATGCTGAAAAGACTGACATTCGCTGCACTGCTGAGCCTTTCCGTCGCAACCGGAGCGCTGGCCGCCGGCGAACGTTCCGGCGGAACGCTCGTCTTCACCGCGCCCTATGGATCGAGCTTCGCCACGCTCGACGTACAGGCGAGCCCGAACACGCAGGAAGAGTTCATCACGCAGGCCATCCATCGTGGCCTCTACAGCTGGAATTCCATCGAGAACAAGCCGGTGCTGGAGCTCGCCGATTCGGAGGAGGTCTCCGAGGACGGCCTGACCCACACCTATCACCTGCGCAAGAACGCCGTGTTCCACAACGGCAAGGCGCTAACGGCAGACGACATCATCTACAGCTACAAGCGCATCGCCAATCCGAAGAACGCCTTCCCGGGGGCCAGCTTCATCGCCGTCATCAAGGGGGCGGAAGAGTTTATCGCCGGCAAATCGGAGGAGATTTCCGGCCTCAAGAAGGTAGACGACAATACGCTGGCGATCACCTATACCGGTCCGATCAATCCCGGCTTCCCGCTGATGCAGAACACGACGGTGATCTATCCGTCGAATGTCGAAGACGAATCGACGTTCGCGAAGAACCCGGTCGGCCTCGGCGCCTTCGTCTTCAAGGAGCACGTACCGGGTTCGCAGGTCGTCGTCGAGAAATTCGACAAGTACTACGAGGAGGGAAAGCCTTACCTCGACCGCATCAATATCGTGCTGATGGCCGAAGACGCCGCCCGCGACGTCGCCTTCCGCAACAAGGAAATCGACGTCTCGATCCTCGGCCCAACGCAGTACCAGGCCTATCAAGGCGAGGAAGGCCTGAAGGATCATCTGCTCGAAGTTGCCGAGGTCTATACCCGCAACATCGGCTTCAACCCGGCCTTCGAGCCATTCAAGGACAAGCGTGTCCGCCAGGCGATCAACCACGCCATCAACGCACCGCTGATCATCGAGCGCCTCGTCAAGAACAAGGCCTATCCGGCTTCCGGCTGGCTGCCGCTCTCTTCGCCGGCCTTCGACAAGGATAAGGCGCCTTATGCCTATGACCCGGAAAAGGCGAAGGCCCTGCTGGCGGAAGCCGGCTATGCCGACGGCTTCGAATTCGAAGTGACGGCGAGCCCGAACGAAAGCTGGGGCGTGCCGATCGTTGAGGCCATCCTGCCGATGCTGAAGAAGGTCGGCATCACCGTGAAGCCGAAGCCGGTCGAAAGCTCGGCGCTCGGCGATGCCGTGACGACCAACAACTTCCAGGCCTTCATCTGGTCGAACCTCTCCGGTCCCGACCCGCTGAACGCGATGCGCTGCTACTATTCCAAGACCGCGCAGTCGGCCTGCAACTATACGAGCTATGCGAGCGCGGACTTCGACAAGCTCTATGAAGCGGCCCAACAGGAACGCGATCCGGCCAAGCAGAACGATCTTTTGCGTCAAGCCAACAACATCGTGCAGGACGACGCCCCGGTCTGGTTCTTCAACTACAACAAGGCGGTCATGGCGTATCAGCCGTGGGTCCACGGCCTCGTGCCGAACGCGACGGAACTGGCGGTCCAGCCCTATGATGAAATCTGGATCGACGAGACCGCGCCCGGCTCGCGCAAGTAAGCCCTGAGAGGTTTGGGGGACGGTCTTTTGCCGTCCCCGCATCTGTTGTCACGCCCTTACGGGTGGCCAAAGCGGAACCGCTCATGCTTCGTTTTACCCTGCGCCGCATCCTGCAGGTCATTCCGACGGTCGTCGTGGTGGCGCTGCTGATCTTCGTCATCTTCTCGGTCGTGCCCGGCACCTTCGCCGCCAGCCTCTTCGCTGACGGCAAGCGCGCGGCCGATCCGCAGATGATTGCCCGCCTCAACGAGGAATTCGGGCTGAACAAGCCGCTGATGGAGCGCTTCGTGACCTATGTCACGGATCTCGCGCAGTTCGATCTTGGCACCAGTTTCCGTACCCGCCAGCCGGTCATCGACCTTATCAACGACCGCATGGGGGCCTCATTGCAGCTTGCGGTCGCAGCCATGGTCTTCGCGCTGGTCGTCGGCGTGCCGCTCGGCTTTCTGGCGGCGCTCCGGCCCGGTTCCATCCTGGATACGGTGACGATGATCGGCGCCGTCTCGGGCCTATCCATGCCGCAGTTCTGGCTTGGGCTCCTGATGATGTATCTCTTCGCCCTGCAACTGAACTGGCTGCCCAGTTTCGGCTACGGCGACGGCTCGTTCCAAAATCTCATATTGCCGGCCGTCACACTCGGCGTGACGCCGCTTGCGCTTCTGGCGCGCACCACACGCGCAGGCGTGCTCGATGTGCTGAACGCCGATTTCATCCGCACGGCTCACTCCAAGGGCATGAGCGAGATGAAGGTCGTGCGCTGGCATGTGTCGCGCAATGCGCTGGTGCTGATCGTCACCACGGTCGGCCTGCAGTTCGGCTCGCTGATCGGTCAGGCCGTCGTCATCGAAAAGCTCTTCGCCTGGCCGGGCATCGGCTCACTGCTCGTCGACAGCGTGGCGATCCGCGATATTCCCGTGGTGCAAGGCACGATCCTCGTCATCGTGCTGTGGTTCCTCCTCATCAACACCGCCGTCGATCTGATCTATGCCGCGATCGATCCGCGCATCAAACAGGAGTGACGGGATGCGCTTCGGCTTCAATTTCTGGCTCGGCGCCGGGCTGACGGCGCTCGTGATCCTTGCTGGCATCCTCGCGCCGTGGATCGCCCCTTTTGATCCGGTGCTCGATGCGGACCTGATGAGCTCCGAGCTACCGCCCGACGCCACCTTCTGGTTCGGGACGGATGCGCAGGGACGTGACGTCTATACGCGCATCCTCTACGGCGCACAGATCTCGCTGACGGTCGGCATCGTCTCGCAGGTCATCAATTCGATGATCGGCATCACGCTCGGCATGACGGCCGGCTATTGGGGCGGCTGGTGGGACGATCTCGTCAATGGCTTAACGAATGTCATGCTGGCTATACCCTCGCTGATCTTCGCGCTCGCTGTCATGGCGGTGCTCGGCCCCGGCCTTCCGTCGCTGCTCATCGCGCTTGGCCTCACCAACTGGAGCTGGACCTGCCGCATCGCGCGGTCGTCGACGCTCTCCCTGAAATCGCAGGGTTACGTGCAGGCGGCGCAGACGCTGGGTTACGGCGATCTGCGCATCATGTTCACACAGATCCTGCCCAATATGATGGGACCAATCCTCGTCATGGCGACGCTCGGTATGGGCTCGGCGGTGCTGTCGGAAGCAGCGCTTTCCTTCCTCGGCCTCGGCATCCAGCCGCCGTTCCCGAGCTGGGGCTCAATGCTGACAGATGCGCGCCAGCTCATTCAGCTGGCGCCTTGGGTGGCGATCTTCCCCGGCCTTGCCATCTTCCTGTCGGTGCTCGGTTTCAACCTTCTCGGCGACGGCCTGCGTGACAGCCTCGACCCGCATATGAGGACGCGCAAGCCATGACCGCGCCGCTACTCGACATCAGGGGCCTGCGTCTCGGTGTAGCTATCAATCGCTCCACCCACCATCCGCTGCTCAAGGGCGTCTCCTTCCAGATCATGCCGGGCGAAGCCTACGGTCTCGTTGGCGAATCCGGTTCGGGCAAATCGGTGACGTCGCTCGCCGTCATGGGCCTTCTGAAGAAGCCGCTCGCGATTTCCGGCGGGGAAATCCTGTTCAAGGGCCAAAACCTGCTCTCCCTGTCGAAACGCGAGATGCGGCGCCTGCGCGGCAACCGTATAGCGATGATCTTCCAGGAGCCGATGACGGCGCTGAACCCGCTGTCAACCGTCGGCCGGCAGATCGCCGAAATGTTCGTACTGCATCAGGGCAAGAGCTGGAGCGAGGCGGAAAAGCTTGCCGTCGAGGCCTTGGGGAATGTGCGCGTGCCCAATCCCGACCGACGCGCGAAAAACTACCCGCACCAGATGTCCGGCGGCCTGCGCCAGCGGGTGATGATCGCCATGGCGCTCGCCTGCAACCCAGACCTGCTGATCGCCGACGAGCCGACCACGGCACTTGACGTGACTGTGCAGGCGGAAGTGCTGCGGCTCATCAAGGAGCTCTGCGCGGCGCGCGGCACGGCTGTGCTGTTCATCAGCCACGATCTCGGCGTCATCGCCAGCGTCTGCCAGCGCGTCGGCGTCATGTATTCTGGCTGCTTGGTGGAGGAGAACGAGACCCGCGCGCTCTTTGCCGATCCGAAACACGAATATACACGCGGCCTGCTCGGCGCGCTGCCGCGTCTTGGCAGCCGCAGCGAACACGGCCGCCAAAGGCTGGTCGATATTGACAGCATCATTGCCGACCGTTCGAAGCTTACCGAAACGCGCTTCATCGCACCGCGCGGCGCAGAAGGGAGCCAGCCATGACCGCTCCCCTGTTGCAGGTGGATGATCTCCACGTCCGTTTCCCCATTTCCGGCGGCGGCCTGCTCGGCACGGGCAAGCGCACGCTGCACGCCGTCAATGGCCTCAGTTTCGAGCTGGCCAAGGGCGAATGCCTGTCGATCGTCGGCGAATCCGGCTGCGGCAAATCGACGACGGCGCTCTCCATCCTCGGCCTTCAGGCGCCGAGCGAGGGCATGATCCGCTATCGCGGCCAGCCGCTCGCCGGTCCCGGTGCGCCCGGCCGCATGCAGCGGGCGAAAGCGGTGCAGATGGTGTTTCAGGACCCCTATGCGTCGCTCAATCCGCGCCAGTCGGTGCGCACCTCGCTTGCCGCGCCGCTGCGCCTGCATGGTGTTACCGCCACGTCGGAAATCGAGGGCCGCATCGAGGCGATGCTGAAGAATGTCGGCCTGACGCCGGAACAGGCGGCTCGCTATCCGCATGAATTCTCCGGCGGCCAGCGCCAGCGTATCGGCATTGCCCGTGCGTTGATCCTCGAACCGGAAATCGTTCTGCTTGATGAGCCGGTCTCCGCGCTCGACGTTTCGATCCGTGCGCAGATCATCAACCTGCTGCTCGATCTTCAGGAAAAGCTTGGCCTGTCCTATCTGATGATCAGCCACGATCTCAGCGTCGTCGAGCATATGAGTGACCGCGTGCTGGTGATGTATTTCGGCGAGGTCGTGGAAGAAGGCGGCTGGCGCGAGATCTTCGAGGCGCCCGCTCATCCCTATACGCGCCGGCTGATCGCCGCCATTCCCGATCCGGCCGCCGCACTCGACCCGGCGGCAAAGCAGGATCGTTTTGCCGACCTCCCGCAGTTTGCCGGCCGCCGCTTCGTCTCCGACGGCAGCACCTCGCCGGATGTATTCACCGCTCCCGAGGGCTCCGAGCTGGTCGAGATTACGCCACAGCATCGCGTGCGATTTAGCGTAAAGTGAATAGTTCGTACCGCAGCGCCCTCGCGAATTGCGGTTCTTGGCGATAGCGGGACTGCTGATGATCCTCAGCACCTGTTGTTGACGGTAATCATACCCAGTTTGATCGATGTCGGCGTTGGCGAGTCATCTCACGCCGCATCGGTATCTTGGCCCTGTCGGCAAGCAAGCGTCGATCCGCGCATCAACGGCCCGAGGCCCTGCGTGTCGTGCGCCTGCCCCGACGTTATTACGAAGGTGAGTGATCGACCTCGGCACCGCAATGAGCGTGGAGTTTGGTGGTGAACCCACCTCGCGATCGGCCAAGCGCCTCGGTTTGCTGAGTCCTTTTTACGCTGACCCCACAATGGCGCGCATAGGCGATGAAGGCCTGGGTCTCCCCCCCCCCCCCCCACTCGATCAGCGCCGGTAGCGGCGGAAAACGCTATTCCACTTGCCGTACTCGCTCGGCAGATGCCGCTACCGCGCATCGTGCTTTCGAAGAATTGGCGATTGTCATCCGCGGGTCGACAACCACGCCCACGCTCAGCCTGCAGCAGCGGCTCGGTCAGTGCCACTTGTCATCCGGCCAATCGATCCGCTCGCCCAAACTGAATTTCAAAAGCCAGCCTTGAATCAAAGTCAAGTATTCCGTCAACCTTTGTCCACGAGCTTAAGCTTCGTGCAGCACGTGGATTGCCTTCACCGCGGCAGAGGCGCGGTTCTCGACTCCGAGCTTGACGTAGATTTGCTCTAGGTGCTTGGTCACCGTGCGGGAACTGAGGCTGAGGATTTCGCCGATGTCGCGGTTCGACTTGCCCTTGGAGATCCACAGCAGGACTTCGGATTCCCGATGCGTGAGCGAGAAATGCTGACGCAGAGTGTCGTCGTCGGTTTTGCGGTTCTCCATTGTGAGGCGGAAAAGATATTCGTCAGCGCCGATGGCGCCGAGGAGAGAAAGCTGCAAATCTGCCAGCCCCCCCTCGCGCATGGTGAAGCGAGTTTCGCGCGCAGTGTTGCGTGTCTTCATCCAAGCACGGATATGGGCGGACACAGCGTCCAGCCCTTCGTCGTTTCCAATAGCGGCACTCACGAGGCGGGTTGCCTGGGGCGTCGACCAGAGGATGTTTCCCTCGCCACCGACTGCAAGCAGATGGCGGCCCGCCGCATCCAGTGCCACGCGGGCGCTGAGCGCGGAGCGGGCATTGGCGAGGTGCACGCGAATCCGGGCACGCAGCTCATCGATATTGATCGGCTTGGTGAGATAGTCGACGCCGCCGGCCTCCAGCGCACGGACGACATGTTCCGTTTCGGTGAGGCCGGTCATGAACACCACGGGCACGGAACTGGTTGCCCGGTTCGTCTTCAGCTTCAAGCAGGTCTCGAAGCCATCCAGACCCGGCATGACGGCATCGAGCAGAATGATGTCGGGCGTGATGCGGTCGACGATGTTGAGTGCTGAAGCGCCCGACGTGGCGATCAGCACGGAGAAGCCGGTTTTTTCCAGCGCCTCAGTCAGGAAGCCCAAGGCCTCCGGAGAATCATCGACGATCAGTACGATGTCGCGTGGACTGGCTGTCTCACTCACCGGCAGCGCCTTCCTGTCGGTCGAGAGTTTTCAAAAAGGTATCGTAGCCGGCGAGGTCGAAGACTTGCACATAGGTGCGTACAGCTTCGGTGAAGGGCTGATGTTCGGGTGTGCGCGCGATCTCGGCGAGCTTGGCCTCGATGCCGCGCACGTAGCCGATCTCGCCGAGGCGGATCAGTTCCTGCACATGGTTTTCCGCAGGCTTGACGATGCTGCTCTTCTCAGGCGCATTGGGCTTTCCCGCGTCGTGATAGATCCATTCGAGGCCCATCCGCAGGGCGAGCTTGTCGGTCAATTGACGCAGGTCGACAGGTTTTGCCAGCGTGTCGTTGTGACCGTTCTGGGCTGAAGCCACTGTGCCGTCGCCAATATTGGCCGAGAGCATGATGATCGCTCCAGGCTGACCGAGTGCGCGTAACTGCGCTACCAGTTCCCAGCCATTCATGTCGGGCATGGAAATGTCAATGAGAAACAGATCCGGCTTAAGGTCGTCGACAAGCGCCAGGCAATCGGCACCGCCTTTTGCGGTGAGCGTGGTGAAATCGAGCGGGCGCAGCACCTCTTCCATGAGATTGCGATGGTCGGCATTGTCATCGACGACAAGCACGATACGCCGGCGGCCGGCATAGCCCTTGATGCGCCGCATGGCGTCCTGTGCAGCCGTCGGCCTGTCGACGGCTGACAGCATGAGGCGCACGCGGAACTCCGTGCCCTTGCCGCGCTCGCTTTTAACGGAGATTTCGCCACCGAGCGTCTGAGTGAGCAAGCGCGTTATGGTGAGGCCAAGGCCGAGGCCGGGCATCCGGCCATGTTCGGCATCGCCGCGCTGGAATGGCTCGAAAATCCGCGGCAAGTCCTTTTCCAAGATGCCGCGTCCGCTGTCGGTAACGGTGAAGGTGGCGACCTGGCTGCGATAGGCGACATCAAGGCGAATGCTGCCCTGATCGGTGAATTTCAACGCATTGGAGATGAGGTTGACCAGGATTTGCCGCAGGCGCTTTTCGTCGGTGCGTACATAATGCGGCAGCCCGGCCGGCCGGGTGTGTTCGAAGGCAATACCCTTGGCTTGGGCCTGCGGTCGGAACATGTCCACGATCTGGTCAAGGAAGTCGTGGATATGGATCTCGTTGGAATAGACCTGCAGCTTGCCGGCCTCGATCTTGGAAATGTCGAGCAGGCCGTCTATCAGGCCGGAGAGGTGGTCGGCGCTGCGCTTGATGACACGGATGGCGCCCTGCCGCTGCGGCGGTATGCTCTCGTCCCGCTCCAGCACCTGGGCATAGCCGAGCACGGCATTGAGCGGGGTGCGCAGCTCGTGGCTGAGGCCGACGACGTAGCGGCTTTTCGCGCGGTTGGCCGCCTCGGCGGTTTCCTTCGCTTGTTGGAGAGCTGCATCGGTCTTCTTATGGGCGGTGATTTCCTTGAGGAGCAGCGTGGTCTGGCGCGAGGATTCCTCCTCCGCAACGACACGGCTGTCATGCGCCAGCACGTAGAACCAGCAGACGACACCGGCCACCACGGCGAAGACGAAGAATACCACGGCGATGGTGCGCTCCACCACGGAGGCGGTTTCCGGTGAATGCGTGCCGACCTGATGGGCGATCATCGCCAGGATGATGCCTATGCCCGCGATGGAGAGAACGGTGGCGACGCCGTAGCGGCCGAGGCGAGTGGAAAGGGCTGCGGTTACCGGTTCCGGCAGGAGGGTTTTTGCGACGCCCGCCATCTGCGCGTTGAAGCGCGCCTTCGGCTTGCACAGATCGTGACAGCGGCTGTCGAGCGAGCAGCAGAGCGAGCAGATCGGCCCGGCATAGGCTGGGCACCAGGCCATGTCCTCGGGTTCGAACGGGTGCTCGCAGATCGAGCAGGTGATGGAATGCTGAAGCGCCCAGCTTTTTCGGGGCTTGCGGGCGAGATAATATTTGCCGCCGGTCGCCCAGGCGATGGCCGGGGAGGCGAGGAAGGCGACGGCGGCGGCGATATAAGGGGCGAGCGAGGCCGGGATTTCGCCGAGGGCACCGAAATGCGCTGTGAGCGCGACAACGGTTGAGAGCGTCATTGCACCGAGGCCGACCGGGTTGATGTCGTAGAGATGGGCGCGCTTGAACTCGATGCCTTCAGGCGAGAGGCCGAGCGGCTTGTTGATGAAGAGATCGGCGGAGATGGTGCAGAGCCAGGCCATGGCGACGATGGAGAAGACGCCGAGCGTTTCCTCCAGCAGCCGGTAGATGCCGAGCTCCATCAGGAGCAGCGCGATCGCCACGTTGAAAACGAGCCAGATGACGCGGCCGGGATGGCTGTGGGTGAGGCGCGAGAAGAAGTTCGACCATGCGAGCGAGCCCGCATAGGCATTCATCACATTGATCTTGAGCTGCGAGACCACGACGAAGGCGACCATCAGCAGAAGGGCAGCCATGTCCCAGGGCAACATGTAGCCGAAGGCGGTGTAATACATCTGCGCCGGGTCGGCCGCCCGCGTCGAGGGCACGCCCGACGACAGCGCCAGCACGACGAGGAAGGAGCCGGCGATCAGCTTCGGCGCGCCGACGATGACCCAGCCGGAGCCGGCGAGAAAGACGGCAATGCGGTGATGCAACTTGCGCTGACCATCCGGCGGCAGGAAGCGTAGGAAGTCGACCTGCTCGCCGATCTGCGCCATCAGCGCGAAGATGACGGCCGATGCCGCGCCGAATTCCACGAGATTGAACGGGGCATAGGTGCCGGGCGGGCCGGAGGCGTGGTGCAGACCGGAATACGCCAGCCAGGCGCCGACTTTCTCCCAATCGGCAAAGGCGATGAAGACGAAGGGCAGGATGTTGAGTACGATCCAGAACGGCTGGGTGACGAGCTGGAAGCGCGAGATGAGCTGGACACCGTGGGTGACCAGCGGGATGACCATGACGGCCGAGATAATGTAACCGATCCACAACGGCACGCCGAGTGCCAGCTCCAGCGCACCGGACATGATCGATGCTTCGATAGCGAAAAGGATGAAGGTGAAACTGGCATAGATCAGCGAGGTGAGCGTCGAGCCGATATAGCCGAAGCTCGCGCCGCGGGTGAGAAGATCGATGTCGACGCCGTGGCGGATGGCGTAGCGACTGATCGGCAGGCCGACGAGAAGGATCATCAGGCTCGCGACGGCGATCGCGACGATGGCGTTCGTCGTGCCATAGGACATGGTAATCGCGCCTCCGATGGCTTCAAGCGCCAGGAAGGAGATTGCGCCGATAGCGGTCTGCGAGATGCGATCGGACGAGAAGCGCCGTGCGCTTTTCGCGGTGAAGCGCAGCGCATAGTCTTCCAGCGTCTGGTTGGCGACCCAGCGATTGTATTCGCGGCGGATCGGAATGATGCGCTGGCGTGCGGCCATCGTGTCCTGCTGTTCCCATCGCCGTTTGCCGGCTGTCTCCATGGTTCGTAACACAGATGGGCCGGCACCGAAATTGTTGCGATGCCACAAATGCTTCCTGCTTAACCCCGGCATCTACGTAGAATGGCGTATGTGCGGCGCAACATGACAGGTCGATAGTCCCCTTCAGCAACGGCAAAAAAACCAATCCGCCGCGTTGCGGTCAAAAGAACAGAGGGGTTCAGACCATGTCCATCAAGGCACGCGCCACCGGCGCATTGCTCGCAGCCATTCTCTCGACGACGGCCTTCCACGGCGCGTTCGCCGCCGACGACACGATCAAGGTCGGCATCCTGCATTCGCTCTCCGGCACCATGGCGATTTCCGAGACCACGCTCAAGGACGCGATGCTGATGCTCATCGAGGAGCAGAACAAGAAGGGCGGCCTTCTCGGCAAGAAGCTCGAAGCCGTGGTCGTCGATCCGGCCTCCGACTGGCCGCTCTTTGCCGAAAAGGCGCGCGAACTCGTTTCTGTCGACAAGGTTTCGGCCGTCTTCGGCTGCTGGACCTCGGTGTCGCGCAAATCGGTCCTGCCGGTATTCGAAGAACTGAACTCTATCCTCTTCTACCCCGTCCAATACGAGGGCGAGGAAAGCCAGCGCAACGTCTTCTACACGGGGGCAGCCCCGAACCAGCAGGCGATTCCGGCCGTCGATTATCTCGCCGAGAACGAGGGCGTCGAACGCTGGGTTCTCGCCGGCACGGACTATGTCTATCCGCGCACGACCAACAAGATCCTTGAAGCCTATCTGATCTCCAAAGGCGTGAAGCCCGAGGATATCATGATCAACTACACGCCGTTCGGCCATTCCGACTGGCAGACGATCGTCTCCGACATCAAGAAGTTCGGCTCGGCCGGCAAGAAGACGGCCGTCGTCTCGACCATCAACGGCGACGCCAACGTGCCCTTCTACAAGGAACTCGGCAACCAGGGCGTCAAGGCCGAGGATATCCCGGTCGTCGCCTTCTCGGTGGGTGAAGAAGAACTTGCCGGCCTCGATACAACGCCGCTGGTCGGCCATCTCGCGGCCTGGAACTATTTCCAGTCCGTCGACAACCCGGCAAACGCAGAGTTCATCAAAACGTGGAAGGCCTTCACCAAGAACGACAAGCGCGTCACCAACGACCCGATGGAAGCCCACTATATCGGCTTCAACATGTGGCTGAAGGCCGTCGAAAAGGCCGGCACCACGGATACCGACGCCGTACTCGACGCGATGATCGGCGTTTCCGTGCCGAACCTCTCGGGCGGCTACTCCACCATGATGCCGAACCACCATATCACCAAGCCGGTGCTGATCGGTGAAATCCAGGCCGACGGCCAGTTCGAGACCGTCTGGGAAACGCCCGGCCTTGTGGTCGGCGACGAATGGTCCGATTACCTGCCGGACTCCAAGGACCTGATCGCCGATTGGCGCAAGCCGCTCGAATGCGGCAACTTCAACGTCGCCACTGGCAAGTGCGGCGGCAAGGGCTCCTGATAGCGCTCGGTCACGGCTGCCGCGTCGCTCCTTCGCGGCGGCACGACCTCGCATCCCGGCGCTGGGGCCGCCGGGATGCATCCCTTTCTCGTTCGAGGACGTGACATGCACGCGCGGCTCATCCATCGTTTCCTGCAATGCCTGCTCGTCGCCTTCTGCCTTGTCGTGACGCTCTTTGCGACCGATCTCAGGGCGGCCGACGACCTACGCGCCATGATCAATGCGCTTGGTGGGGGCAGTTTCCAGGAAAACCAGAAGCAGGTTGAGGCGCTTGCCAAGACCGGCGATCCGAGGGTCGTGCCGGCGCTCAAAGCGCTCTCCGAGGGCGATCTCTACCAGCGCAAGGCTGACGGCATCGTCTTAATCGTCAAACCCGCCGGTTCCAATCTCAAGCTGATTGATGCCCTGACGGGCGATGCGGCCGGCGAGGGCGAAAAAGCGGCGCTCGAAAAGATCAAGGTCAACAACGGCCTGCGGCGTGTCATTCGCGCGGCCCTCGGCAGTCTGACGCTGATGAGCCCGGATGCAAGTGTGCGTCTGCAGGCCGCAAGCACCATTCTGCGCACGCCCTCGGCCGATGCGCTTGAAGGCCTGGATGCCGCACTGGCCGCGGAAACGGACGGTGCCGTCAAGGCCGTGCTCGAAAAGGCCCGCGCTGCGTCCGTCCTCGTTTCGGACCGGCCCGTGGACGAAAAGAAGGCGGCAATCGCCACGGTCGTGCAGACCGGCGGCCGGGATTCTCTCTCGCTGCTGTCCGGAGCGCTGTCGTCTGCCGATGAAAGCCTGCGTCCCGATATCGAGACCGGCATCCAGCAGATCGAAGACCAGCTGGCGCTCTGGGCTGCCGGACAGAATATCTGGTACGGCCTATCACTGGGTTCGGTGCTGCTGCTTGCGGCCATCGGCCTTGCCATCACCTTCGGCGTGATGGGCATCATCAACATGGCACACGGCGAGATGGTCATGCTCGGCGCCTACACGACCTTCGTCGTGCAGCAGGTCATCCGTGACTCCTATCCCGGCCTGTTCGACTGGTCGCTTGCCATCGCCCTTCCGCTCGCCTTTCTCGTTACCGGCGCTGTCGGCCTTGTCATGGAGCGCGGGATCATCCGATTCCTCTACGGTCGCCCGCTCGAAACGCTTCTCGCCACCTGGGGCGTCTCGCTCATCCTCCAGCAGGCCGTACGCTCCATCTTCGGTCCCACCAACCAGGAAGTCGGCAATCCCTCGTGGATGTCCGGTGCTTTCGATCTCGGCGGCCTGACGATCACCTGGAATCGTATGTGGATCATCGTCTTTTCGCTTGCCGTCTTCGCCTTTCTGCTCTTCCTGCTCAAGAAAACGCCGATGGGCCTGCAGATGCGTGCCGTCACGCAGAACCGCCGCATGGCCTCCTCCATGGGCATCCGGACGCCCTGGGTCGATGCGCTGACCTTCGCTCTCGGTTCGGGCATTGCAGGCGTCGCCGGCGTCGCACTGAGCCAGATCGACAACGTGTCGCCGAACCTTGGCCAGGGCTATATCATCGACAGCTTCATGGTTGTGGTCTTCGGCGGCGTCGGCAATCTCTGGGGCACACTGGTCGGCGCCTTCACGCTTGGTATTCTCAACAAGTTCCTGGAGCCCTATGCCGGCGCGGTACTCGGAAAAATCCTCGTGCTCGTGCTGATCATCCTTTTCATCCAGAAGCGGCCGCGCGGGCTCTTCGCACTCAAGGGCAGGGCGGTAGAAGCATGATCAGCTCGTTCATCCTCAAGGCGCTCGATCGCAACATCGTCATCGCCGTTGCACTCCTGCTTGCGATCGCGGCCCTCGTTCCGGCGCTTAACCTGCTCACGTCGCCGGATCATCCGCTCCACGTGCCGACTTACATCGTCTCGCTGTTCGGCAAGTACCTCACCTATGCCCTTCTGGCATTGGCGCTCGACCTTGTCTGGGGCTTCTGCGGCATTCTCTCGCTCGGTCACGCGGCCTTTTTCGCGCTCGGCGGCTATGCCATGGGCATGTACCTCATGCGCCAGATCGGTGCGCGCGGTTCCTACGGCGATCCGTTGCTGCCGGATTTCATGGTTTTCCTCAACTGGAAGGAACTGCCGTGGTTCTGGTACGGCTTCGACATGTTTTGGTTCGCCGCGCTTGTAGCGGTGCTTGTGCCTGGCCTGCTCGCCTTCATCTTCGGCTGGTTCGCCTTCCGCTCGCGCGTCAACGGCGTCTATCTGTCGATCATCACCCAGGCGATGACCTTTGCCCTGCTGCTCGCCTTCTTCCGCAACGACATGGGCTTCGGCGGCAACAACGGCCTCACCGACTTCAAGGATATCATGGGCTTCAACATCCAGTCGAATGGCACGCGTTCCGCGCTGTTTGCCACTTCCGCCATCGCGCTTGCCGTATCGCTCATCATCGCATCGGGCATCGTGCGTTCGAAATACGGAAAGATTCTCGTCGGTGTGCGCGATGCTGAAAGCCGCACGCGCTTCCTCGGTTACCGCGTCGAACACATGAAGCTCTTCGCCTTCGTGGTTTCGGCCATGATGGCGGGCGTCGCGGGTGCACTCTATGTGCCGCAGGTCGGCATCATCAATCCCGGTGAATTCGATCCTGCGAACTCCATCGAGGTCGTTATCTGGACGGCAGTCGGCGGCCGGGGCACGCTGATCGGTCCGATCGTCGGCGCCATCCTCGTCAATGGCGGCAAGAGCATCTTCACCGCCGCCTTCCCGGAATTCTGGCTCTTCGCGTTGGGCGGCCTCTTCGTGCTTGTCACGCTGTTCCTGCCCAAGGGCATCGTCGGCACGGCGCGCCAGTTCATCGAGCGGCGCAAGGACTATCGCAAGGCGAAAGCAGACGAAGCGGCCCGCGCCTTCGCGGCAGAACCCCAGGCCGCGGAGTAAGAGGCATGAATACGCTCGCAAGCAACGCAAAGCCCACCAGCATCCTCTATCTTGACGGCGTCTCCGTCTCCTTCGATGGTTTCAGGGCGTTGAATTCACTGTCGTTCGTCATCGAACCCGGCGAGCTTCGCGCCATCATCGGCCCGAACGGTGCCGGCAAGACCACGATGATGGACATCATCACCGGAAAGACCCGGCCGGACGCAGGTGAGGTTTTCTTCAAGGGCACGATCGATCTGACGCAGAAGGACGAGGCGGAAATCGCCCAGCTCGGTATCGGCCGCAAGTTTCAGAAGCCGACGGTCTTTGAAAGCCACACGGTCTGGGACAATCTGGAGCTGGCGCTCAACCGCAATCGCGGCGTTTTCTCGACGCTGTTCTATCGTCTGACAGTCGAGGACAGCTCGCGCATCGAGGAAATCCTCTCGACGGTCCGGCTCGCCGACCGAAGGGATGTCCTCGCCGCCAATCTCAGCCATGGGCAGAAGCAGTGGCTGGAGATAGGCATGCTGCTCGCGCAGGATCCGGAACTGCTATTGGTCGACGAGCCCGTGGCCGGAATGACCGATGCGGAGACGGCGGAAACCGCGATCCTGCTCAAAGAAATCGCCAAGACTCGCTCTGTCGTCGTCGTCGAGCACGACATGGGCTTCATCCGTGACCTGGGCGTTAAGGTAACCTGCCTGGCCGAGGGTTCCGTTCTGGCGGAAGGCTCGATCGACTTCGTCAGCGCCGACCAGAGGGTCATCGAAAACTATCTGGGGAGATGAGACCATGCTGACCGTCGAAAAGGCCAACCTGCATTACGGTGCCGCACAGGCGCTGCGCGGTATCTCGCTCAATGCGGAGATGGGTAGGATCACCTGCGTTCTTGGCCGAAACGGCGTCGGCAAGTCCAGTCTGCTGCGTGCCATCACCGGTCAGCACCCGCTGTCGTCGGGTGCCGTCACGTTCAATGACGTCAAGCTCAACGGCATGGCGCCCTATCGCCGTGCCAAGCAGGGCATCGGCTATGTACCCCAGGGCCGCGAAATTTTTCCGCTGCTCACGGTGAAGGAAAACCTCGAATCCGGTTATGCGCCCGTCAAGCGCTCGGACCGCTTCATTCCGAACGAGATATTCAGCCTGTTCCCCGTGCTGCAATCCATGCTGGGCCGGCGCGGCGGCGACCTCTCGGGCGGTCAGCAGCAGCAGCTCGCCATCGGTCGCGCGCTCGTCACGCGACCGAAAATCCTCGTGCTCGACGAGCCGACCGAGGGCATTCAGCCATCGATCATCAAGGATATCGGCCGGGCGATCAAATATCTTCGCGATTCCACCGGCATGGCCATCCTGCTCGTCGAGCAATATCTCGATTTTTGTCGAGAGCTGGCGGACTATGTTTACATAATGGACCGCGGCGAGATCGTACATGAGGGTGCTGCCGAAACGCTGGACATGCCCGAGGTGCGCCGACATCTGACCGTATGACATGGGCCGCGGCCGACTGGATAGGTTTACATCGATAGTGAGCGACGACGCGCCGCCAAAGACACCCAGCAAGCCGTCGGCTGATTCAATACCAACACCACCGTCTCAAGGTTGAATTTTGACCTCTAACGTTCTCCACGGCTCGTTAGCAACCAAGGTGGAAGTATCCACGCGGTCTAATCCCTATTTCTTGCTACGGGAAAACGTTTCAAAATCGTTCGATAATCGACAGCACACTTTGGAGCACGCGAGCTCCCAGCTGCCAGAGAGGCGGAAACTTTCTTCCGGATTGGCACTACGGGTGACAAGACCGTAACAAGAAGAACTTGTCTAAGCGCGCCAATTTCTTCGTTTAAGCTGATGGTTTCCGCAGGCATGTTTCAACGCGCCTCAAAGGGATCGTGTAATGACGAACGCACTTGTCACGGGGGCGACGCGGGCTCCCGGACGCGCGATCGCCACGATGCTTGCAAAAGAAGGTTGGGAGGTGCACGCGCCTGGTCGTGATCGCATGGAACTCGGCGAGATGCGCAGTGAATATGCAGCCGTGCCGCCGGCTGTGGACTTGAGGGATCACGAATATAAACCCGCCGTCGCGGAAGGGCTGGAACCCGATGTTTTCGTCCACGCAGCGCTCCGATGGTCGGAGGAGATCCACTTCCCGGGATTGGCGGAGGCCGACATCGATACGGCGCTCGAAGTGGACCTATCGGCTACGCTGCCTATCGCCAGAGCCATCCTGCCTTTGTTGATCGAACGGCGCCGCGGAGCCTTCGGGATGCTTTCCATGGCGATGCGGACGCGAAAAGCGCGATCGACGGCTTTGCACGCGCCCTTACCGACGAAGTCCGGGACAGCGGATTTTTTGTCCACCATCTCTCTTCGGGAAAGCCGCCTTTCCGGCATTTGGGTTTGCAGCTCTCTCGTTGCTATCGGGGCCAACTTCTCAATCTCATATCATTGAACGATAGGAACATGACTATGGAACGCAATGGAGGACAGCTGCTCGTCGAGTGCCTTTTGGCGCTGGGGGCGACGAAGAGCTTCGGTGTGCCGGGGGAAAGCTATCTCGCCGTCCTCGATGCGTTGCACGACACGGCAGGGCGTCTCGACTATGTTTTATGCCGCAACGAAGGCGGCGCCGCCTTCATGGCTGCCGCTTACGGCAAGCTGACCGGCCAGCCGGGCATCTGTTTCGTGACCCGCGGTCCGGGCGCCACCAACGCGTCGATCGGCGTTCACACGGCCATGCAGGATTCTGCGCCGATGATCCTCTTCGTCGGTCAGGTCGGAACCGACATGAAGGGGCGGGAAGCCTTTCAGGAAGTGGATTACAAGGCGGTTTTCGGCACCATGGCCAAATGGGCCGTCGAGATCGATCAAGTTGGACGGATCCCAGAAATCCTCTCGCGTGCTTGGGCACTCGCGGTTTCGGGACGTCCTGGCCCGATCGTAATCGCGCTGCCCGAGGATATGCTGACCTCGCTCACGAGCGCCGCACCGCTGTCCGGCCCTGTCGAGATCGCCGAGCCCGCGCCGTCGGCGTCCGCCATGCAGCGGCTGCGCCGGATGCTGGAAGGGGCAAAGCGTCCCGTCGTCCTCTATGGCGGCTGCAACTGGGCCGAAGGCTCGATGGCTGCCGTGCGCCGCTTTGCCGAGGCTTCCGACATACCGGTGGTTTCCGTCTTCCGCTATCAGGACCAGTACGACAACGCCTCGCCGACCTTCTGCGGCGAAGCCGGTGTTGGCATGGTTGCCTCGGTCAAGGAATTGTTGCGCGATGCTGATGTCATCCTCGCGATCAACAACCGCTTCGGGGAAAATTCGACGGACGGCTACACTCTGTTCGATGTGCCGCAGCCTCGCCAGCAGATTATCCATGTCCACGGTTCGGATCTGGAGATCGGCAAGGTCTATCGCCCGGCGCTTGGCATTCATGCCGGCCCTAACGCTTTCGCGGAGGCTCTGGGTGCCCTTGAGCCCGTCAAAGGGGGATGGGCAGAATGGCGGGCCAAAGGTCGGGCGGCTTACGAAAAGGGCTTTGAGCTTCCCGATATGCCTTCGCCGGTGGATATGGGCAAGGTGACGGCGTTTCTCAACGACATTCTGCCTGACGATGTCATCCTGACCAATGGCGCGGGCAATTTCACGGTCTGGCCCAACAAGTTCTTCAAATTCGGGCCGAAGGCCCGGCTTCTTGCCCCGCAATCCGGCGCGATGGGCTATGGGGTTCCGGCAGCCATCGCAGCCCGGATCGCCCATCCCGAGCGCACCGTTGTCTGCTTTGCCGGCGACGGAGATTTTCAGATGAATTGCCAGGAGCTGGCGACCGCCCTCCAGCATGGGGCACAGCCTATTATCCTGCTGCTCAACAACGGCATTTATGGCACGATCCGCGCCCATCAGGAGCGGCATTACCCGGAACGCGTTTCCGGCACCACTATGCTCAATCCGGATTTCGTGGCCCTGGCGAAGTCTTACGGCTTCCAGGCCGAGCGCGTGGAAACCACGGCTGACTTCGCCGCCGCCTTCGAACGGGCGCGCGCATCGAAAACCGGCGCTCTTCTCGATCTCGACATCTCACCCGAGGCGTTGACCCCGCGCCAGACGCTAAGCCAAATGCGCAAGGCTGCTCTTTCTGCAAAGGAAACCGCATGACACAACGTCACGACATCCGCCTCGGCGCCGATATCGGCGGCACCTTTACGGACATCGCGCTCGATGTGCGCGGCTTGCTCTTCTCGACGAAGGTGCTGACGAATTACTCGGCACCGGAACAGGCGATCCTCGACGGCATCGACATCGTCGTCCGGGATGCGGGCATCGCGCCAGAGGATATCGACATCGTTATCCACGGCACGACACTCGCCACCAACGCGCTCATCGAGCGCCGTGGTGCCCGCACCGCGCTTATCACCACCGAAGGTTTTCGCGATGTCATCGAGATGCGCACGGAAAACCGTTTCGAACAATACGATCTCAGCCTCGTGCTGCCGAAGCCGCTGATCCCGCGCGAGGATCGTTTTCCGGTCAAAGGCCGCATAGACGCGCAGGGCCGAGAACTTCAGGCGCTTGACGAGGCGGCGCTGGAAGCGCTGGCGGATATCATCGCGGAGCGCGGCTTTGGGGCCGTCGCCATCGGCTTCATCCATTCCTACATGAACCCGGCGCACGAGAAGCGTGCCCGCGAAATCCTGTCGAAAAAGCTCTCGATTCCGATCTCCATCTCGTCGGAAGTCTCGCCGCAGATGCGCGAGTTCGAGCGCTTCAACACGGTCTGCGCCAATGCCTATGTGCGCCCGCAGATGGCGGATTACCTGTCGCGCTTGCAGGTTCGACTGAAGGAGATGGGCGCACGGTGCCCGGTCTTCATGATCCATTCAGGCGGGGGCCTCATTTCGGTCGAGACGGCCTCAGAATTCCCGGTTCGCCTCGTCGAATCCGGCCCGGCGGGCGGAGCGATCTTCGCCGCAGACATCGCCCGTCGTTTCAGCCTCGACCGTGTCGTTTCCTATGACATGGGCGGCACGACGGCGAAGATCTGCCTGATCGAGGACTACCAGCCCCATACGGCGCGAACCTTCGAGGTCGCGCGCACCTATCGCTTCTGCAAGGGATCGGGCATGCCGATCTCTATTCCCGTCATCGAAATGATCGAGATCGGAGCAGGTGGCGGCTCCATCGCCTGGGTCGACGCCATGGGTCGCATCCAGGCCGGCCCGGAATCGGCCGCCTCCGAGCCGGGTCCAGCCTGCTATCAGCGGGGCGGTGAAAGGCCGGCGATCACCGATGCTGATCTCGTGCTCGGCAAGCTCGATCCCGACAATTTCGCCGGCGGCAAGATCAGGCTTTCGGTCGAGGGCGCCAGTGCAGCGATTGCGCGTGATGTCGGCGACCGGCTGAAGCTCGCCACCGAGGCCGCCGCCTTCGGCATCGTCGAGGTGGTGGACGAAAACATGGCCAATGCGGCGCGCGTCCATGCGGTTGAGAACGGCAAGAATATCTCCGAGAACATCATGATCGCCTTCGGCGGCGCCGCACCTCTGCATGCCGCCCGCCTTTGCGAAAAACTGGGCGTGGACCAATGCCTCATTCCGCAAGGGGCGGGTGTGGGTTCAGCCATCGGCTTCCTCAAGGCGCCGTTCGGTTATGAAGCGCTCGCCTCGATGGTCATGCGTCTGTCGAAGTTCGATGCCGTCGCAGTCAACGCCATGCTTGACGACCTCAAGGCAACGGCTGAAGGCTTCGTACGTGCCGGGACGGATGGCGAGATCATCCGCGAGATCACCGCCTTCATGCGCTATTCGGGGCAGGGCTGGGAAATCCCGGTGGCGCTGCCCGAACGCGCTTTCACGCAGGCGGATACGGTGATGATCGAGGCGGCCTTCAAGGAGCGCTACGCTCAATTCTTTGGCCGCGCCGTGGAAGGGCCGGAAATCGAGTTCGTCACCTGGTCGGTCAAGGCGCAGGATGTGCGACCCGAAGGCGAGCGGTTCGCTCTCGAAACGGATGGCGCCGTCGTATCCGCGCCCGTGCACCGGGCCGTTTTCGATCCTGCCTCCGGCAAGACGCTGGAAACGGCCATCGTGTCGCGCGATACCCTGTCGCCGGGTGCACGGGTGGCTGGCCCCGCCGTCATCGTCGAGCGGGAAACATCCACCATCGTCACGTCGCCGTTCGATGCCGTCATCCAGATCGACGGCACCATTCTCCTCGTGCGCAAGGGGCACTGATCATGAGCGATATCAATGAAATCCGCATGCAGGTTATGTGGAACCGCCTGATCTCGGTCGTTGAAGAACAGGCATTGACGCTGCTGCGCACGGCGTTTTCCACCTCCGTGCGCGAGGCGGGCGATCTCTCGGCGGGGGTCTACAACGCCAAGGGCGAGATGCTTGCCCAGGCCGTCACCGGCACGCCGGGCCACGTCAACACAATGGCGGAAGCCGTGCTGCACTTCATCGCCGAAATCCCGCGCGAAGACATGTATCCGGGCGACACCTATGTCACCAATGATCCGTGGAAGGGCACCGGCCACCTGCACGACATCACCATGGTCTCGCCCTCCTTCAAGGACGAGGAACTGATCGGCTTTTTCGCCTGCACGGCCCACGTGGTCGATGTCGGTGGACGCGGCTTCGGGGCAGACGGCAAGTCGGTCTATGAGGAAGGCATTCAGATCCCGATCATGAAATTTGCTGAGCGCGGCGTCGTGAACAAGGATCTGCTGAAGATCCTGCGCCTCAACGTGCGCGAGCCGAACCAGGTGATCGGCGACTTCTATTCGCTCGCCGCCTGCAACGACGTCGGCCACAAGCGGCTGATCGAGATGCTGGACGAGGTCGGCTACGACAATCTCGACACACTCGGCGACTTCATCCTGTCGCGCACACATGAAGCGACGATGGAGCGTATCGCCGGCCTGCCGAAGGGGGCCTGGACGAACGACATGCTGACGGACGGCTATGACGTGCCGATCAGGCTCGCGGCCGAGGTCGCGATCACCGACAGCGGCGTCAATGTCGATTTCTCCGGCACGGATGGCGTGAGCCGCTGGGGCATCAACGTGCCGCTGATCTATACTAAGGCCTATGCCTGCTACGCGCTGAAATGCGTGGTAGCGCCAGATATTCCGAACAACTCGGCCTCTCTGGCCGTCTTCAACGTTTCCTCGCCCACCAACATCCTCAATGCGCCGCGCCCGGCTCCGGTTTCCGTGCGCCACGTCATCGGCCATATGGTGCCGGATCTCGTGCTGGGTGCGCTTGCCAAGGCGCTTCCGGGGCAGATTCTCGCCGAGGGTGCTGCCGCCCTGTGGAACATCCACATTTCGGCCCGCCCGGTCGCCGGTGTATCCGGCCGGCGTGCGGAGGTGCTGATGTTCAACTCCGGCGGCATGGGCGCGCGTCCGGGCGTCGACGGCCTGTCTTCCACGGCCTTCCCTTCGGGCGTGCATACAATGCCGATCGAGGCGACTGAGCATACCGGCCCTATCGTTGTCTGGCGCAAGGAGTTGCGTCCTGACTCCGGTGGCGCCGGCAAATATCGCGGCGGTCTCGGCCAGATCATCGAGATCGCACCCGCCGAAGGGCATGAATTCGATTTTTCGGCAATGTTCGACCGCATCGCGACGCCGGCACGCGGGCGCGATGGTGGCGAAGATGGCGCACCCGGCTCGGCGAAGCTCGACGACGGCACGAAGCTCAGACCGAAGGGCTGGCAACACGTGCCGGCGGGCCGCCGGCTGGTGCTGGAGCTGCCTGGCGGGGGCGGTTTCGGCAACCCGGACGAGCGTTCGTCCGAAGCGAAGGCCGAAGACCTGTCCAAGGGTTATGTGACGGAGACGAAGTGATGAGCCATATCGCCAGCCGGCTTTCCGCCGTCAAACCCTCGGCTTCCATGGCCGTCTCGCAGGCCGCCAAGGATCTGGCGGCGACGGGCATCGACGTGATCGACCTCGGTCTTGGCGAGCCGGATTTCCCGGCCCCCGCCCATATCACCGAGGCCGCCTTCGCGACGGCGCGCAAGGAGCGCATGCTCTACACCGCCTCGCTCGGCACCACTGACCTGCGTAAGGCAATTGCCGCCAAGTTCAAACGAGAAAACGGCCTCGACTACGCCATCGACGAGATCGCGGTGGCCAATGGTGCCAAGCAGATTATCTTCAACGCGCTGATGGCGACGCTCGAGGTGGGCGACGAGGCGGTACTGCCCGCGCCGTACTTCGTCTCCTATCCGGAAATGGTGAAGCTTTTTGGCGGCGTGCCGGTCACCCCGGCTTGCTCGGCACAAAACGGCTTTCGTTTGACGCCGGAAGTGTTGGAAGCGGCGCTGACGGAAAAGACCCGCTGGCTGTTCCTCAACATGCCCGGCAATCCCTCGGGTGCGGTCTATACCGAGGCGCAGCTGAAGGCGCTCGGTGCGGTGCTTGCCCGCTATCCTGATGTCATGATCCTCTCGGACGAAATCTACGAGCATATCCTTTTCGACGGACGTAAATTCGTCTCCTTCGGCTTGGCCTGCCCGGAATTGCGCGACCGCTCGCTGATCGTCAACGGCATGTCCAAGGCCTACGCGATGACCGGCTGGCGCGTCGGTTATGCCGCTGGGCCGAAGAACCTGATCAAGGCAATGGCGACGATCCAGAGCCAGTCCTGCACGTCGGTTTCCGCCCCGGCGCAAATCGCGGCCAAGGCGGCACTTGAGGGACCGCAGGATTGCGTCACCGAATTCCGAGTGGAGTTCGAGCGCCGCCGCGATCTCGTGGTCGAAGGTATTGCGAAGATCAATGCACTGAGTCTTGATCCGCCGGAGGGCGCCTTCTACGCCTATATCGGCTGTGCTGCGCTGATAGGTGCGAAAACGCCCGCCGGCCAGACGCTGGAAGACGACGTGGCAGTCGCAAAATACCTTCTCGACGAGGGGCATGTGGCGGCGGTTCCGGGCACGGCCTATGGTCTTTCGCCCTTCTTTCGCATTTCAACGGCGACCTCCGAGGCGGTTCTGGCAGAAGCGGTGAAGCGTATCGCGGCCGCCGTCGCCAAACTCGAATTCTGATTGGAACGAAGAATGTCCAAGCTCTACAAAACCATTCTGATCACGGGAGCCGCCGGCCGGCTCGGCACGGAACTTCGCCGCGGTCTTGCGCCGCTCGCCGACAAACTGCGGCTGGCCGATATCGGCGAGATCAAGGACTTGCAGCCGAACGAGGAGGCGATGGTCTTCGATCTCGCGGACGAGGTCGCCGTGACGAAGGCAGTCGAGGGTGTCGATACCATCGTGCATTTCGGCGGCGTTCCCTTGGAACGCCCCTGGCAAGATATCCTAGATGCCAATATCCGCGGCAGCTACCACATCTACGAGGCCGCCCGGAAACACGGCGTCAAGCGCGTTGTCTACGCTTCCTCCGTGCATGCGATCGGTTATCATCCGCTGGAAGCGCATATCGATACGGACGCGCCGGTGCGTCCCGACAGCCTCTACGGCGTCTCCAAATGCTTCGTCGAGGCGCTGAGCCGCTTCTACTGGGATAAGTTCGGGCTGGAGAGCGTGTGCTTGCGCATCTTCTCCTCATTCCCGGAACCGGCGGATCGCCGCATGCTCTGGTCCTGGCTGTCCTTCGAGGATTGCATCCGCCTGGTGACGGCCAGCCTGACAGCGCCGCGCGTCGGCCACACGATCAGCTTCGGCCTCTCCGACAATGCCGTCAAACCGGTGGACAATGGCCGCGCCGGCCATCTCGGCTACGTGCCGCAGGACAATACCGAGCGCTTCCGCGCAAAGGTGGAGGCGGAAAAGCCGCCCGTCGATCCGAAGGCGCCGTCCACCCTCTATCTCGGCGGATGGTTTGTCGATATCGGCCATCCCGACGATGAGGTGTCCAAATGAAAGACCACTATGACGTCGTCATCGTCGGTGGCGCGGTGATCGGTTCCGCCGTTGCCTACTATCTCGCGGCTAATGCCGATTTCGATGGCTCCGTACTCGTCATCGAGCGCGATCCGACCTATCTCAAGGCGGCCACATCGCTATCGTCGTCCTCCATCCGCACGCAGTTCTCCAATCCGATCAACGTGAAAATCAGCCAATACGGCTCCGAGGTAATCCGCAATTTCGGCGAGATGATGCAGGTCGGCGACGACAGGCCCGATCTCGGTTTCCATTCCGGCGGCTACCTGTTCCTCGCGAACACGCCGGAGCAGGTGCAGGTTCTCAAGGAGAACCATGAAGCACAGGTTTCCTGCGGTGCCGATGTTGTGCTCTGGAATCGCGACGAACTGGCGAATGCCTTCCCCCATCTCAATGTCGCCGATATCGAGCTCGCTTCCTACGGTCGTTCGGGCGAAGGCTGGTTCAACAATACCGGCCTGATGTACGGCTTCAAGAACAAGGCCCGTTCGCTCGGAGTCGATTATGTCACGGATGAAGCAGTCGCCATCGGCCGTGACGGCGATGCCGTGACGTCGGTGACACTGAGGTCCGGCGCGGTGGTCAGGGCTGGCACGATCGTCAACGCTTCCGGCCCCCGCGCGGCGCTGACCGCCCGGATGGCTGGCCTCGATATTCCGGTCGAACCGCGCAAGCGCACTCTGTTCGTCTTCGATTGCGCTCATACGCCGGAGGGAACCGCCACCGTTAATCAGGGGCGGCTGCCCCTGATGATCGATCCGTCCGGCGTATTTTGCCGGCCCGAAGGCCGCTTCTTCCTGACGGGCTGCCCGCCGGTGGAAGACCCGGCCGCCGACTGGGACGATTTCGAACCGCGCTACGAGGAATTCGAGGAGATCATCTGGCCGGCGCTGGCCGAACGATCGCCCCGGTTCGAAGCGATCAAGGTGGTGAATCAGTGGGCCGGGCACTACGACTTCAACACGCTCGACCACAATCTGGTCGTCGGCCGCCACCCGGTGGTGCGCAACTTCGTTTTCGCCAATGGCTTTTCCGGCCATGGCCTGCAGCAGGGGCCGGCGACGGGACGCGGGGTGTCGGAGTTGATCACGTACGGCGAATATCGCACACTGGATCTGACGGAGGTCGGCTACGAGCGAATTTTGGAAAACCGGCCCTTCCTCGAAAAAGCCGTGATATAACCGCGACCGGCTGCGCCGGCGGGCGCAGCGGCTATATCTTGTGGTCCCTGAGGGAGGGGTAATTTGGCTGGACAACACACGCGGCTTCCCCCTCTCAATGCGTTGCGCGCTTTCTGGGCGGTTATGCGACAAGGCACGTTCCGCAGCGCGGCCGATGAACTGCTGGTCACGCCTCAGGCCATCAGCCAGCAGATCAAGCTGCTGGAAGATACCCTGCATGTGCAGCTATTCGAGCGCAAGGCACGGGTGATCGAGCCGACGGAGCATGCGATCATTCTGTCGCATTTTGTCCAAGCTGGTTTCGACGAATTCACCGAAGGCATCCGCCGCGTTACCAACTCGACCTATCGCAACCGCATCAACATCAATGTCAGCCCATATTTCGCCACGCGCTACCTGATGGAGCGGCTGGAGCGTTTTCGCCAGCGTATGCCCGGTGCCGATATTCGCCTGACGACGATGGTCAACGTCCGCGATTTCGCGGCCGACGAGGTGGACGTCTCCATTCAGTGGGGCTTCGGCAACTGGAAGGAATATGACGTCAAGCTGTTGATGCATGATCCGAAGATCATCTGTTGCTCGCCGGATTTGGCCAAACAGATCTCGTCGCCCGCCGATCTCGGCCGTATGACGCTTCTCCATCCCGTCATGGCGCGCGATCTCTGGCGCAAGGTGCTGGCGCATCTCGGTCTGCCCTCGCTGGACATGGCCGGCGAGATCGAATTCCAGGATGCGGCGACCATGCGAAGGGGGAGTATTTCCGGGATCGGCGTCGGGCTTGTCTCACGGCTCGATGCGCTGGCCGATATCGAGGCCGGCACGCTTGTCGCGCCGCTCGGCGTCGACCTCATGGACACGATGGACAAAAAGGATGTTCCTGGCTTCTATCTCGTCGTTCCCAGAGCCCATAAGCGCGTCAAGATCATTTCTGCTTTCTGTGAGTGGATCGCTGCCGAGCAATGGTGACGAGATGAACATAGGCGAAGATGATTTCGGGGGGACGCGGCGACTTTTTCCAGTGAAATCATCGTCGCAAAAGCCCTGACCTAAGGTCAGATTCAGAGCGCCTTCTGCAATTCCGGCAGGGCTTCGAAGAGGTCTGCGACGAGACCGTAGTCGGCGACCTGGAAGATCGGTGCTTCCTCGTCCTTGTTGATGGCGACGATGACCTTGGAGTCCTTCATGCCGGCGAGATGCTGGATCGCCCCCGAGATGCCGCAGGCGATGTAGAGCTGCGGTGCGACGACCTTGCCCGTCTGGCCCACCTGCCAGTCGTTCGGCGCATAGCCGGCATCGACGGCAGCGCGCGAGGCGCCGACGGCCGCACCCAGCTTGTCGGCGACCGGCAGGATCACTTCCTGGAACTTCTCCGACGAGCCGAGCGCACGACCGCCCGAGATGATGATCTTGGCAGACGTCAGTTCGGGACGGTCCGACGAGGACAGCGCATCCTTGACGTGGGTCGACAGGCCCGGATTCGCTGCGGCCGCGATCGTCTCGACCGGCGCACTGCCACCTTCGCCCGCTGCGGCAAAGGACGCCGTGCGCACGGTGATCACCTTCTTGGCATCGGTGGACTGGACCGTCTGGATGGCATTGCCCGCATAGATCGGACGCTTGAACGTGTCGGCACTGACGACCTCGACGATCTCGGAGACCTGCGCGACATCGAGCAGGGCGGCCACGCGCGGCA
>NZ_QWBU01000007.1 GCF_003432075.1 Shinella sp. WSJ-2
GCTCATGAGCCCAAAACGACGAAGGAGAAAAGGAAGAGCTTGACCGCAACCACCGACCCGAACGACATCTAATAGGCGGGTCAATTCTCGGTGGAAATGCCGGGTCAGTTCTCAGTGGCAATCAACATCGACTCCAATAGGAGCCAACAGATGCAGCCGAAACGTCATTAGGAAAGAAATTAGGAGCCGGCTCAATCAAGAACCGACTCCTTCAATGTAATCAGCACTCTAGCTGAAGAAACTGGCTCCCCGGGCCGGATTCGAACCGGCGACCTGTCGATTAACAGTCGAATGCTCTACCGCTGAGCTACCAGGGATCATCCGCTTGCTGCTGTTTCCAGTCGCTCGCTGCGGAGTGAGCGCGTAATACAAATGCTGGATCGATTTGCCAAGCGCTTTTTGACAAAAAAATGCGCCAGACTTGATTGATTGTGGACAAGTCTCCAACTGGAAGCAAGACGATGCCCGGAAAACCGGGACTTGCAGCGAAATGAGCAATATATGGCGACGAAAAAAAACGATATGAAATTCGGTATCGACCCCCGCACTCGAGAGATCGTCGTCGGCTCTTTTCGTTTGAAGCTGCCGGAATCGCGCTGGTTACGCACGCTGATCGGCGTGCTGCTGGTCTTCGGGGGCCTACTGGGCTTTCTGCCGGTGCTCGGCTTCTGGATGGTGCCGCTCGGCCTTCTCGTGCTGTCACACGATTCCCACTTCGTGCGGCGCCAGCGCCGCCGCCTCGCCGTCTGGTGGGCGAGCCGCAAAGCGCGCCGCAGCGCGCGTTAATCCTCCTTGCACCGCTTCTGATGTCCTGATCTAACGCGATGGATATCTGTCGAGGGGAAGCATATGGAGTTGCTGGTGAAAGGGGCCGTAATCGGCTTTGGCGCGACGGTGCTGATGGATCTCTGGGCCGCCTTGCTCTGGAAGGCATTCCGACAGTCAAGGCCGAACTGGGCGCCGGTTGGCCGCTGGGTCTGGCATTTGAAGAACGGCACTGTCTTCCATGACAATATAGCCGCTGCAGAACCCTATGCACAGGAGCAGGTGCTCGGCTGGATCTTCCACTATGCGGTAGGTATTCTCTACGGCATCATTCTCGCCCTGTTTGCCGGAGCCCCCTGGTTCGCCGCGCCGACCTTTCTGCCGGCCTGGATTGTCGGCATCGTCACCGTCGGTGCGGGATGGTTCCTGCTGCAGCCGGGGCTCGGCATCGGTTTTGCGGCCTCGAAGCTCCCCAATGCCAATGCGGTGCGCATTCTCAATTTGGTGTCCCATACCGTCTTTGCGCTGGGCCTCTACGGAACGGCTCTTCTCATCCGTTGAAAAGGCAACGCCACCGCAGAGATTCTGCGGTGGCGTTTCCGGTTTAGCGGCCGGCGGCCACGCCGAGAATAAGACCTGTCGCGACGCTCATCAGAAGGTAGGAGTTGTCCACCTTCACCCATTGCTGGCCGCGGGCGGGCTTGCGCAGGCCGTGGCGGTGGTAGTCGCGCACGGCCGGACGACCCCGCCAATCGGAGTAGCGCTCGCCCTTGCGCCAGTTATGGCGCTTGACGATCACCTTTTTCTTCGTGGTGTGGGTATAACCGGGCTTGCGGTCGTGGCCGTAGTGCTGCTGGGCCTGTGCCATCGGTGCGGCGGCAAAGGAGAGGGCAACGGCGGCGAGAAGGGTGCGGGTGAACAGTTTCATCAGTTTGTTCCTCGTGATACGAGAAACCTAGGCGCGGTGCGATGAACCAAAACTGAATGATATGATTACAATTCTGTAATGAAAGCAGGCGCTTATCTTGTGTTCAACAGCGCCGCCGGCCCGCCCGCAGACGGTCTGCACCTAGTGCGTGGAAGGAACGTCGTCCTCTTCCAGGAAGGAATGGATGCCATCGCGGGCCACCGTGGCCAGAAACTCGTCGAACGCTTCCCTGTCGGTCGCAAAGGGGGCGTCCCATTCGAACAAATCTTCGTTCTGCGTCACTACCTCCAGTCGCCAGTCCTGCTGGGTGCCGGCCGGACGGTAGATATCGACGAGAACGGTAATGTCATCCTCGGTAAATTCGCCGGAGAGTTCGGAATGCTCGAGCTTGGGTTTCTTCGCCATGGGTAATTCCGTTTGAAATGTCTGGTCCGGCATATGCGCATGACCACACGCATCCGCAAGGTGCGCTCTATGGCATCGGGTCAATTCCCGCGGATGCGGACACACGCATCCCGCCATTGCATCAGCTTTTTCCCATCATCCTTTTGCGGCGCAAGCGAATAGGTCGTGCCGGCAATGGTGATCGTCGCGCCCTCGCTGGTCTCTTTGGAGAGCGTATCGAGCAACGGAGCCGTGTCATAGGTACCAAGACTGAGCATCCAGCCGCCGTCCATCTCATTGGCATCGACATGAATCATCGAGAACGGCAGATCGATTTTCTTTGCGCCGGCGGAAAGCGGAACGTTCGCATAGGTCGCGCCGGAAGACGCCTTGTTGATCAGATCGACCGCCGTTGTCTCTACGGGGCCGCTGAGGATGTTGATTTGTAGAGGCGGCGTCTGGGCGGGATCGCAGACAAGACTGTAGGCCACGCATTCGGAGACTTCATCGCCAGCGCAGAGGCTGAAGGTAAGATGCGCCGCCGGCTGCTCATTATTTTCGTAGAAATAAGCATGGAATTCCTCGCTCCACGCCGGTGCTAGGCCGAAGAAGAATACGGTGAAAATACCGGCAAGACGCGATGTGAATCTCATGAGACCCTCCTGTCGATGACGAGCCGCATGATGGCGCGACGGACGCTTTGTGCGCCGCGCTCAACCTGCCGGCCAGCCGAGTATTCGCATATCCACAGCGTTTGTCGACGGTTTGGTGGCGCAGGCCGGGCGGTCTTGCATGAAGCCGCGCGCCATCGCGATGGCGGCGATGCGCAGGCGGTCCTCAACCGCGTCCCGTTCAGCCAGCACGGTGCGGATGGCCTCAATCGCATCCCAATCGTGGAGGGCCAGGACAGCCATGGCTTCGTCTTTCTCTCGCTCGTAAGAGTGTAGGATCATTGCAGGCGCAACTCCAACTGCTTCTTGCTTTTAAGAACATAGAGTGGCCGAGGCGCGGCCTGCGTCTTCCGCAGGCGTTCCGCACGCTCCGCCGCGACTTTTTCTCGCCAGGCGCGGGATTCCGCGACCACAGCAAGGGCTCTTTCTATCGCGTCCATCTGCATGATCACCTTTAATTTGTTCGCTTTATGTTCTATTTTTGGTGCGGAAAGTCAATCGAATTTTTGTGAAAAACTGGTGAGATCTGGAGAGGATTACACGTGACCGGGCCGAAAAGGTGCCTTGAAGGAGCACGCACTATGCTTGAGTCGTCGGCTTTCCCATCGAACTGCCTGTGATCACGTAGCCGGGTTGGCCACTGGCCGCAACGGACACGATCGGCTTGCCGTTCGTACCTGAGAGCACGCCCCTGACATCGAAAGTCACATGCAGCGCACTGATGGCACTTAAAAAGATGCGCGACGATCCGATGGCCATCATCAGATGGCTTGCCAGCCTAGAAGCTAGCCAGGGAGGTGCGTGAGCAGCTAACCGCCTATAAAATGAAATCGGTACCCTTCATGACTAGGCTAACGTCTAACGCAATCGAGAAGTCAGCTTTACCGTCCCCGTTGATGTCACCAGAGATGAACGTATCGCCGGATTTTATCTCGTAGCGCAACTCTCCAGCTGCCTTATGAAAAGCCTGCGTATCAATGAATTTGAAAGCTTGGTCGCCGCTTTTGACCGAGTTTGCATCGATAAGCTTTAGGTCAATTTTCTCAGCATCAGCGCGAGAGAAATCTTTGATTGTGTCACGGCCAACACTAGAGACTGTGCTTTCTTTGATACTTTTAAATACGAATGTATCCTTCTCGGATCCACCGGTAAGCGTGTCTTTTCCGAGCCCGCCATAAAGCGTGTCAACGCCAGTGCCCCCCAAAAGAGTATCATTCCCATCATCTCCCTGGAGTGCATCATTGCCCGCATCCCCGGAGAGTAAGTCGTTTCCTTTGCCGCCATAGAGCTTGTCATTGTCTGCCTCGCCTTGGAAAGTGTCATTGTCAATTCCTCCGCGAAGAAGGTCGTTGCCGGCACCACCAAAGATCGTACCCGAAAGCCGGCCGTCGACACCGTTATAGACATCGTTGCCTGCGTCGAGACTTATTGTCCCGATTATCTTGCCGGTGTTTGTTATCTCCTCTATTGAAGATGCTTGAAAGCTAGTTGAAATGATGGAGTAATTTCCACCCTTTATTATTCCAGAGTTGAATATTTCGAGTGTTTCAGCCGCATTGGTGCCATGCCATACAGCTCTATCTGTCGCTTCAATTCTACCAGAGTTTATGACTTCCGAGGTTGTGGCCTCGGATGAACCGTTCATATACACGCCACGGCCGGTCGACCAGATTTTCCCTTCGTTCTCGACAACGCTACTGTAGCCATAGATCCATACCGCAGCATCGCTATTGTTTGTAAAGCTTTTAAGGCTGCCAGTTTCTCCAATTACAACGTGATGCAGGCGGTCTGTGGCCGGATCAATACCCAAATTGATCGCGTACGTGGAAGAGGCCACAATGCCATCCACATAGACGGAGCGGCCCGTTCCACTTCCGACGATCGCAGTCGTGTCGGTGGAGGAAACAACTACATTTTCCGCAATATATGCGCTGTCGCTCGTACCAAGATTAACCTGAACGCCGCTGCCATCCAAATTGGTAGTGATTGTCTTCAATGCCATGACAAACTCCCCCTTTTCTACGGTTAGATAGAATGACGTGCGAGGTCATTGCTATATTCTCATGAATGGCTGCTCAGGCGTGTTGGGACGGCGGTTTCTTGAATAAATTCGGGTAATTTGTTCTGATGGAGTTAGTATAGCGCTGGGTCCGGATCATCGCGCTGCGCCTGTTCGATCTGTGAGAGGATTCAGGCCGCTAGTTAAACGCGACGAGCAGTTTCCATCGGCGCACGGCCGGGGCGACGAGTTTGCCCGTGGTGGCGCGCCGGATTCGCGCCGGCGGCCGAAGGTGCCGGCAAGGGATATGTTCGTGGCCATTCCTCTTATCGATCGGCTGAAGGTGAAGTGCCGGAATTTTCACTGGCAAGTAGCCGTATCGCGATCGGACTTTTGTCGCGCCCGATCAGGCTCAGGCTTCTTCAGTTCGAAGGCGCGTCATTGTTGCCGCCGGCGCACCTTCGCCACCACTTCGTTGACAGCGTTGATTACCGCGTCGGGCCGCTCCAACTGCACGACGTGGCTTGAATCGCGCAATGTCTGGTGTGTGCTGTCTCGCGACCACGCCGCTTGTTCCTCTTGCATTTTAGCCCACGCATCTTCCCGGCGTTCGAATTGCTCTCGACTCATGCCAGCCGATGCTTGCTGATCTTTGGTGTAATCGCTCCATTTTTTGCCATGAGAGAGAACTGCCAGTGGACGGTCGTCCAGGTCGCGGAAGGTCCCTGCCTGCTGCAAGGTGGCAGGCATTGCAACAACCTCGTCAAGTGCAGCCTGCAACGATGGTATCTGATAAGCGGCAACCTCCGCAGCGACGTGGTCTGGCAACTCGGGAAGCTCCGGTGCGGGCAGGAGTAAGCGGGGCAGGCCAGTCCATGAGAGAGCTGCGATCGCTCGGAAGAGCAACGGTGCTGGATCGTCCTCAATTCCGGACGCCGCTTCGAGCCTTTTGATCTGGTCCGGATGTGCGCTATCGACAAGCACGACGCCGACAACGTCAGTCGGATGCCGCTTGGTGTAGAGCATCACGATAGGGCCGCCAAGCGATGCTCCTACCATGACATAGGGACCACGTTCCTTCGCAACCTCAAGCGTTTTCTGCAAATCGGCAATGATCGCCTCGCCATCGCGTGGAAGTGGCCCCGGGTCGCTCCACATGAGGCCGGCACGATCATAGGCGCAAACGCGGGTTGTCTCCGAAACGGTCTGTACTATGGGATACCACAATGTCGATCCGCTCGTGTCCGCGCCGGCCTCCAGAATGACAGTCGGCCAACCGCTACCGTGGCAATCGATGTGTATGCGTCGGCCGCCGATCTCTGCGAGTTCACCGGGCGGAGGGAATTCTCTAGCGGAAATACGCCGGGCAATGGCCTCGTATACTGTTCCTGCGGCGAGCATGATTGAAACCGCCAGCGCCACGCCCATACCGGTAAGGCGTACAATGTTGCCCATTCTCCAACAATCCCGTTGTTTCGTCAGATTCCCGTCCCGACTCACACTTCCGGTAATTGGTTTCCGGTGCGCCGCATAGAGCTGGTGATCTCGCCCCAATGACAATTTCACGCCTATGGTCGAGGGAGTAAGCAGGGGAAAGAATGCCAAGAAATTATGACCTACTTCGCTTCCTCTGTGCAAAGCCGGAGTTTTCACAAGTTGCACGGTCACAGCACATCTCTCTGTGTGTTCCTGTCACCAAGGTCACAACGTTTCATCCGGTAAGCCCAGTATCTGGCGTTGCAACAAATTATGTCCTCGAGGAAACGAGCCGCATGCAACCGCGACCGCAAATACTTTTCGATGTCGTCACAAAAACAGTCGCCATTTTATTCGAAGGCAACGTCATAACGTTGATGGGACCGTACTCGTCGCGCACCAGCGCAATGACTGCCGCGATGGACGAGTGCGCAAAGCGCGGTTGGCTCGATGTCTCGCACCCCGCGCTGGCGGGCCAAACGCGCTTGGACTGAGAGACCATGCACCGGAAAACAGCGGGTCTGACTTTAGCAATCTTTTTTCTGGGAACCGTACGGGCGGCGCTTGCAGGCTCGGTAAGCGGCGTCGTTGCTCAGGAACGTCAACGTCGAGGTTATCTATCAGACGTTCAATGTCGACCGTTTGCCGGGACGCTCTTCTCGCGTCAGCGCTTGGACGGTCGGTTAGGCGTTCCACCTTCTGGCACATCCACGGCGGCGTTCAACTGGAACGGTGCGGCACGTTTTGGGTTTTTAACGGCAGCAGGACCGTTTTAGGAACCGATTGCCACACGTAAATTGAGTGCGGCGGGACGGTAGAAGCCGAAACTGCCACACCTCCGAAATTCCGGTGTCGTCTCAGTATGTTGAAAACTTAAAGTGAAGGGGATGGAGGCCTCGCCGAGAATCGAACTCGGGTGCAAGGATTTGCAGTCCTCTGCGTCACCACTCCGCCACGAGGCCATCCGTTTGCTATAAAGCGTGTGGTGACGGGCGTTTAGAACGAATTCAGACAGGGTGCAAGAGGCTTTGCTGTCGATTGTAACGCTTTTTTGTGGGCAGGCGGCGCGCCCGTCAGGCGCGCCGTGCCGCATTATTGAGCCGGAGCGCCTTCGAGACCGACAAGGGCGATCTTGGCGTAACCCGCGCCGCGCAGGAGGTTCATGACATCCATGACGCTGCCATAGTCCACGGCCTTGTCGGCGCGCAGCAGGATTCGGGTGTCTTTGTTGCCTTCCGTTACGGCATCGAGTTCCGGGCCAAAATTGTCGCGGCCGATCGCGCCGTTGCCGATCGAGACCGTCAGATCCTTTTTCAGCGTCATGAAGACCGGCTTGTCTTCGCGCGGCGTCGGTTGCGCGACGGAGGAGGGCAGGTCGACATTGATGTCGACGGTCGCCAGCGGTGCAGCCACCATGAAGATGATGAGCAGAACCAGCATGACGTCGATGAATGGCGTCACGTTGATTTCGCTGTTCTCCTCGAGGTCGTCGCCGCCGCCTTCCTTGATCTTGCTGGCCATGGCGTCACCCGAGCTTCACGACGGAGGCGCCGGCGCGCTCGCCGCGCTGGGCGGCAGGATGGCGAACGGCGCGGCGCACGTCGAGGTCGCGACTGGCGAGACGCTCGATGGCGGCCGAGGCATCGGCGAGGTTCTGGCGGTAGCCGGTGATGGCGCGGGCCAGGAAGTTGTAGATCACGACGGCGGGAATGGCCGCGACGAGGCCGATGGCGGTGGCAAGCAGCGCTTCGGCGATGCCGGGCGCCACGATGGCGAGGTTGGTCGTCTGTGCCTTCGAGATGCCGATGAACGAGTTCATGATACCCCAGACGGTGCCGAACAGACCGACGAACGGGGCCGTGGAACCGATGGTGGCAAGCAGGCCCGTGCCCTTGGCGATGCGGCGGCCGCTGTGCACTTCCATACGGCCGAGGCGAGAGGCGATGCGTTCCTTCACGCCAACGTCGGAGACGTGGTCGAGCACGGTCTCGGAGGCCTCCATTTCTTCGCGGGCGGCGCGCGTCATGCGGGCGACGAGACCGCGGTTGCGGCCGAGCGCCTGTTCGCCGTCTTCCAGCCCGCGGGCGGCGATAAGGCGACGCACGGCATGGCTGGCCGAGCGCTGGGCGGCGCCGAGCTCGGCGATCTTGACCAGCAGCACCGTCCAGGTGACGACGGAGGCGAAGGCGAGGCCGACCATCACGCCCTTCACGACGATATCGGCCGCCATGAACATACCCCATGGCGACAGGTCGTGCGGCAGGCCAGCCTGGCGTGCGTCTGCCGCATCGTCGACCGCGTCGAGTTCCGTCGCGTCCCCATCGGCAGCCATGGTATCGGTTTCGGCCATCGTTGCCGGGTTGTCGGCGCCGCCTTCGGTTGCGGTCGGACGTGACGTCGTTTCGGTCGTCGTCGTTGTGGTCGTGCCGGTTGCGGTACTCGTCGGCTGAATCTCGCTGGACTGGGTCTGTGTGGCCTGCGTCTGTGTGGACTGGATCTGCGTCGATTGGCCGGCAATCGGCTGGCTGTCCGTCTGGACCGTAGGTGTCTCCTGGGTTTGCGCCGAAACGGCGTAGGGCGCGGTAAGCGCTACCAGGATCATCGCGAAGTGCAGTCGAGACCGTTTCAGCACGGCGTATTCCTCTTGTATGTCTGACTTTGAGTGCAGCCCGCTCGAGGACGGGCCGTCGGCGCGGGCGCAAGCACACCGCTAAAACCTGACTGTCCAATACGACATTATACCCCGGACAGGCAATAATATGTTGAGTAATAAATTCATGATAACGCGGAGTAACGAAGCCGATCCCGAAGCGGTGGCGTTACCGGTGGTTTTTGCGCGCAATCGGAAGGCGCCTATGGACACCCGCCCTGAAACCGCACTAAGAGAATTGCGATGCATCCGGCAGCGGGCCGGGCCTTTGCGCCGGTCTCGCCGTTTTATTCAAGGGCTAGAGATGATTGACTACAAAGCAGCGCGCACGAAGATGGTGGACAACCAGATCCGTACGACGGACGTGACGTCGCACGAGGTGCTCGACGCCTTCCTGACCGTCGCGCGCGAAGAGTTCGTGCCGGCCGCGGCAAAGCCGCTCGCCTATATCGATAACGACATCCAGCTTGCTCCCGGCCGCTACCTGATGGAGCCGTCGCCGCTCGCCAAGCTGATCCAGCTCGCCGAAATCACCAAAAGCGACATCATTCTCGAAGTCGGCTGCGGAACGGGTTACGCCTCGGCGATCCTGTCGCGTCTCGGCAGCTCGGTCGTGGCGCTGGAAAGCGATGCCGATCTTGCCGCGACGGCAACGGAAACGCTGTCGCGTCTCGGCTATGACAATGTCGCCGTCGTTTCCGGCGATCTCGAAGCCGGCTATGCGGCGGAAGCACCCTATGACGTGATCTTCGTGCATGGTGCGGTCGAGTTCGTTCCTGCCGCCCTTTTCGCGCAGCTGCGCAATGGCGGCCGCATGGTCGTCGTCGAAGGCTACGGCAATGCCTCGCAGGCCCGCATCTATATCAAGGAAAGCGGCCATGTTGCGGAGCGCAACGTCTTCAACACGGCCGTCAAGCCGCTACCAGGCTTCCGCAAGGCGAAAGAATTCGTCTTCTAAGACGGCTTAGCGGCTAAAGACAGGAAGGCCTGCTTTTGTTGCGCTTTGGCAACGGGCCTTTCCTATTGTCGCTGCCGGACCCGAGGGGACTGGTGCGATCCCTGTTTCCCAAGCAACTTAAACGCACTATTCGCAAGCGGTGCGGGAACCGCTCCGAGCGGATGCCGTGTGCCGAAAGCATGCGTGCCTCGCGGATGAAAATGTGTCAAAGGGCGGCTCAGTGGCGGGTCGATCCAGGATCGGAGTTTTGTACTGTGTCCATTCTTCGTCGAACCGCCCTTGCCGTTGCGCTCGCCTCCGCTGCCGTAATTCTCCCGCAGGGGGCAGGCGCAGAAACGTTGGCCGGTGCCATGGCCAAGGCCTATGAGAACAATCCCGACCTGAACGCTGCCCGCGCGGCCCTGCGCGCCATCGACGAGAACGTGACCATCGCCAAGGCGGGCTATCGACCGCGCATCAGCGCGGTCTCGGAATACGAAGTAACCGGCACCAAACTGGACAAGCGCCCCTTCTTCGGTCAGCGAAAGACCAAGCAGCTCACCTCCAGTCACGGCATCACCGTCACGCAGCAGATTTTCGATGGTTTCCAGACGCTGAACCGGGTGAAGGCCGCGGAGCTGAATGTTCTGGCAAGCCGCGAACAGCTGCGCGCCAACGAGATCTCCATCCTGCTGGCAGCCGTCGAATCTTACGCCAATATCGCCCGCGACCAGCAGGTCGTCGCCATCCGCAAGCAGAACCTCGCCTTCCTAAACGAGCAGCTCAACGCTGCCAATGCCCGTCTCGATGTCGGTGAAGGCACGCGCACGGATGTGAGCCTTGCCCAGGCCGAGCTTGCTGCTGCCAAGGCGCTTCTGACGGCAGCTGTCTCCCAGCTCAAGCAGAGCGAGGCGGCCTATGTGCAGATCGTCGGTGTCGCGCCAACGGGGATCAAGCAGCCCGCGGCCGCGAAGAAGGCGATGCCCGCTTCGCTCGATGCCGCGGTCGCGATGGGCTATCAGGAAAATCCGACCATCCTTTCGGCCATGCGCAGCGCCGACGCCGCCGGTTACAATGTGCGGGTGGCCGAAGGCACGATGCTGCCGGGGGTCTCGCTGCAGGGCGATCTTTACAAGTCCGTGAACAACGACGCCGGCCCTGCCGATAATCTCACCGGCGCGCTTTCGGCCCGTGTCGTGGTTCCGCTCTATCAGGGCGGCGCCGAATACGGCCAGATTCGCCAGGCCAAGGAACAGCTCGGCCAGCGCCAGATCCTCGTCGATTCCGCGCGGCTGGAAGTCCAGCGCACTATCGTTTCCGCCCATGCGCAATATGAAGCGTCTGTGGCGGCCATCGGGGCGATCCGCCAGCAGATCGATGCCGCCAACATGGCGCTGAATGGCGTCGTGGAAGAGCGCAATGTCGGCCAGCGCACGACGCTCGACGTGCTGAACGCCCAGCAGAACGTGCTCGACGCCAAGGAAAGCCTCGTGTCTGCCCAGCGCGACGCCGTCGTCGCCAGCTATTCGCTGATTGCGGCCATGGGGGCGCTGACGGTGCGCAGCCAGGGGCTGGAGGTCACGGAATATCGCGCCGAGCGCCATTACGAGAAGGTCAAGGACAAGTGGTTCGGCCTCCGCACGGTCGACAGCAACTGACCGGCTCGAGCCTCGTTCTTCGCCGTGCCCTTGTGGCGGCAAACAAATCTGTGCATCACTCGTAACACATGATTCGCGGCGATTTAGTTCGCCGTCGAACTCGCCTAGGGTTTTGCGGACGTCCGGCAGGTCTTCGTGCCATGCCGCGGACGCCGCAGAGAACGGGGATAGAAATGGCTCAGCCAAGTGTAGCGCGTGAACCGTCCATGGATGAGATCCTGGCGTCCATCCGCAAGATCATCGAGAACAACGAAGCTCAGCCGGATTTCGCCGCCGATGCGCAGGATGACGATGGCTTCGATATCTCGACGGAAAGGGATGCCACTCTCCTCGATCATCCCGTGGTCGTGGAGCAGTTCCATGCGGAGGAAACCCGCTCGGCCTCGGTTCAGTCCCCTGCGCTTGAATCCGTGCAGAGCGCCGGCCAGCCGGCACAGACTACTGGTCAACCCGCACTGTCGCTGGCGGATGTCGCAGCCCGTGTTCGCGCCGCGTCCGAGCGCCACGTTGCCGCCAACCGCGAACCGGTGGCCGAGCGCGAGGTGTTTGTTGCCGAGCCGGTACCGCCGGTTGTTGCGCGCGAGGAAAACCCTGTCGTTACGGCGCGTGTCGCCGCTACGGCAAGCCGCTTCACGCCGGTAAACGATCGTGTCGCGCCCATTGCCGAGAAGATGGAGCCCCCGGTAGCCAGCAACGAGCCTGTGCAGGCCACCGTTGCCGAGCCGATCGAAGACAGCCCTGTCGGCCGCGAGATCGCAGCCCTCGTCTCGCCCGCCGTCGGCGAGCGTGTCGCGCAGTCTTTCGATGCGTTGGCGGAAGCCGTCGATGCCGGTCCGCGCCGCTCCTTCGACGAGATCGCCGAGGACATGCTGCGCCCGATGCTGCAGGAATGGCTCGACGACAACCTGCCGACCCTGGTGGAGCGGTTGGTGCGAGAGGAAATCGAACGGGTGGCGCGCGGCCCGCGCCGCTGACCGACGCCGTCCTTCTACCAAAGATGGATAAAGCCGCGCCGGGCCACCCGGCGCGGCTTTTCTTCTGATATTGTTGACTCCATGCCGGCCATCCGGTTTACAAAACCCAACCGATAAACAGCAGGCCACGCACGAAAATGCTTGAAAAAACCTATGATTCCGCAGCGGTCGAGCCGCGCATCGCCAAAACGTGGGAAGAGGCGGATGCTTTCCGCGCCGGCGAGGGCGCAAAGCCCGGCGCTGCGACCTTCACTATCGTGATCCCGCCGCCGAACGTCACGGGTTCGCTGCATATGGGCCATGCGCTCAACAACACGCTGCAGGACATTATGGTCCGCTTCGAGCGCATGCGCGGCAAGGATGTGTTGTGGCAGCCGGGCATGGACCATGCCGGCATCGCGACCCAGATGGTCGTCGAGCGCAAGCTTGCCGCCGAAAAGCTGCCGGGCCGCCGTGAGATGGGCCGCGAGGCCTTCATCGAAAAGGTCTGGGAATGGAAGGCCGAATCGGGTGGTCTGATCTTCAACCAGCTGAAGCGCCTCGGCGCCTCCTGCGACTGGTCGCGCGAACGCTTCACCATGGATGAGGGCCTCTCCGAAGCCGTGCTCGAAGTCTTCGTCTCTCTCTACAAGGAAGGCCTGATCTACCGCGGCAAGCGTCTCGTCAACTGGGACCCTAAGTTCGAAACGGCGATTTCCGATCTCGAAGTCGAGAACAAGGAAGTCGACGGCCATATGTGGCACTTCAAGTACCCGCTCGCCGACGGGGCCACCTATACCTATGTCGAGAAGGACGCTGACGGCAACGTCACCTTCCAGGAAGAGCGCGACTATATTTCCATCGCGACGACTCGCCCCGAGACGATGCTGGGTGACGGCGCGGTTGCCGTTCACCCGACCGACGAGCGCTATGCGCCGATCGTCGGCAAGCTTTGCGAAATCCCTGTTGGCCCGAAGGAACACCGCCGCCTGATCCCGATCATCACCGACGAATATCCGGAGAAGGATTTCGGCTCGGGTGCGGTCAAGATCACCGGCGCGCACGACTTCAACGACTACCAGGTCGCCAAGCGCAACAATATTCCGCTCTATCGCCTGATGGACACGCAGGCCGCCATGCGTACCGACGGCGAGCCCTATGCGGTCTACGCCGCGCAGGCGCTCGAGATCGCCAAGTCCGGCCATGTTCCCGGTGAGGCCGAAGTCGACGACATCAACCTCGTTCCCGACGAATATCGCGGCCTTGACCGCTATGAAGCCCGCAAGCGCATCGTTGACGCCATCAATGCCGAAGGCCTTGCCGTCACCGTCAAGGACGGCGAAGGCAACGACATTCCGTACGTCGAGAACAAGAAGGTCATGCAGCCCTTCGGCGACCGCTCCGGCGTCGTCATCGAGCCGATGCTGACCGACCAGTGGTTCGCCGACGCCAAGACGCTGGCGCAGCCGGCCATCCGCTCCGTTCGCGAGGGCCGCACCAACTTCGTCCCGAAGAACTGGGAAAAGACCTATTTCGAATGGATGGAAAACATCGAACCGTGGTGCATTTCGCGCCAGCTTTGGTGGGGCCATCAGATCCCGGCCTGGTATGGTCCGGATGGCCAGGTCTTCGTCGAAAAGACCGAGGAAGAGGCGCTGCACGCCGCCATCCAGCATTACATCGCCCATGAGGGCCCGTGGAAGGCCTGGGTCGAGGAGAAGCTGGAGAACTTTGCGCCGGGCGAGATTCTGACGCGCGACGAGGACGTGCTCGATACCTGGTTCTCCTCCGCGCTCTGGCCGTTCTCGACGCTCGGCTGGCCGGAAAAGACGCCGGAACTGGCGAAATACTATCAGACCGACGTGCTGGTCACCGGCTTCGACATCATCTTCTTCTGGGTCGCCCGCATGATGATGATGGGCCTGCACTTCATGAAGGATGAGCTCGGCAACCCCGTCGAGCCGTTCCATACCGTCTATGTCCACGCCCTCGTGCGCGACAAGAACGGGCAGAAGATGTCGAAGTCCAAGGGCAACGTCATCGATCCGCTCGAACTCATAGACGAATACGGTGCGGACGCGCTGCGCTTCACGCTGGCCGTCATGGCTGCGCAGGGTCGCGACGTGAAGCTCGATCCGGCCCGCATCGCCGGTTATCGCAATTTTGGCACCAAGCTGTGGAACGCCACGCGCTTTGCCGAAATGAACGGCGTCGCCTCCGATCCGAAGTTTGTGCCGGAAGCCGCCTCGTTGACGATCAACCGCTGGATCCTGACGGAGCTCGCCCGCACGGCGCGCGACGTCACCGAAGCGATCGAGACCTACCGCTTCAACGATGCGGCCGGCACGCTCTACCGCTTCATCTGGAACCAGTTCTGCGACTGGTATCTGGAACTGCTGAAGCCGGTCTTCTCCGGTGAGGATGAGGCGGCCAAGGCGGAATCGCAGGCCTGCGCGGCTTATGTTCTGGAAGAGACCTACAAGCTCCTCCATCCCTTCATGCCCTTCATGACGGAAGAGCTGTGGGCGCATACGGCGGGCGAGGGCAAGACCCGCGACAGTCTGATCTGCCACGCCGAATGGCCGGCACCCGCCTATGGTGACGATGCGGCGGCCGACGAGATCAACTGGCTGATCGACCTCGTATCCGGCATCCGCTCGGTTCGCGCCGAGATGAACGTGCCGCCGAGCGCCACCGCGCCGCTCATCGTGGTGGGTGCGAATGCGCTGACTCAGAAGCGGCTTGCAACACACGACAGCGCGATCCGTCGCCTGGCGCGTGTCTCCGAGATCGGCCTCGAAGACGCGGCCCCCAAGGGGGCGGCGCAGATCGTCATCGGCGAGGCAACGGCCTGCCTGCCGCTCGGCAACCTGATCGATCTCGGCGCCGAAAAGGCCCGCCTCGAAAAGGCGATCGAAAAGGCGAAGGCGGAAGCCGGGCGCATCCAGGGCAAGCTCTCGAACGAAAAGTTCGTCGCCAACGCCAAGCCCGAAGTGGTGGAAGCCGAGCGCGAACGCTTCGCCGAGCTGGAACAGCAGCTCGCCAGCCTCGCCGTGGCGCTGACCCGGGTCAGCGAAGCCGGCTGATTCCACGCACTGCGTGTGAAAATGACGACAAAGCCGCGCCGGTGACCCCGGCGCGGCTTTTTATTCGCCTAGTGGCTGCAAAATTCCCATTGTGGTCGAAATGTGACATGATGTCGCCGGTGTGGAATATCATTCCTGATATCGGGATTGATTTTTGTCATTTTAGTATTTTGTTTCATTCAGCCTCTTTGCTGAGGTGCTTCAGAAAAATCTTACGTAATTCTGCGGGCGCACACCGGAAATCACGGGCAAGAACTGGGGTTTGCCAAGCCGGCGTGCGTCTTCGATAGTCATCGTCGGAGAGGCGCGGGACAGAGGCAGCCGTGCCTGCGCAAAACTTATTCAGGGGAGGTTTTGCATGTTTGGTACGAAAATCAATCGAGGGCTTGTGGCGGCAGGCGCGCTTCTGGCTGCAACGTCTGCCCACGCCGGCGGTTTGGAACGCGGTGGCTACAATATCGATCTGCTGTTCGATCCGTCGGACTATGCATTCGAAAGCGCGGTGACCTATGTCAACCCGCAGCGTGAACTCGACAATGTGACGGATATCAATCCGCTGGACGGCGACCTGAATGGCCGGCCGTCCAATGGCATCGGTGATACCGAAGGCTATTGGGTGCCGCGCATCGGCTTCAAGGCGAAGCTCGCGCCGGCCATCAACTGCATGGTCGACTATTCTCAGCCCTGGGGTGCGCATAGCAATCCGGGCAGCAACTGGGCTGGCGCCAACGACAATATCGAAACCAAGATCGAGAGCCACAACTACGCTGGCACTTGCTCCTATTCGTTCGATGCAGGCCCGGGCCAGTTGCGCCTTATCGGCGGTGGTTTCTATCAGGAGGTTTCCGGCTTCAAGGACCGCCTGGTCTTTGCAGTGCCCGATGGTCTGCCGATCAACGGCGTCGGCCGTCTGGAACTGGAAGGCGAAGGCTGGGGATGGCGCGCTGGCGTTGCCTATGAGATCGAGGAATACGCCCTGCGCGCAAGCCTTGTGTACAACAGCGCCGTCAAGCTCAACGACATTACAGGCACGATGGACCTGACGCAGGTTCCGGCCGCCGTCAATCCGCTCGCGGGTATCGTGACGCCGGTATTCGGTTCCGCTGAAATGCCGGATTCGCTCGAACTCAAGGTCCAGACGGGGGTCGCGCCCGATTGGCTGGTGTTCGGTTCGGTCAAGTGGACGGACTGGAGCCAGCTCCAGAGCCTGCCATTCTGCCCGAAGGCAACACGCGGCATCGCCTGCACCACCAGCGGCCCGACCGAAGTCACGTCGCTTGACCTGCTCTATCGCGACGGCTGGACCGTTTCGGGCGGCGTCGGCCATAAGTTCAACGACAAGCTGAGCGGCGCGGCCAGCATCACCTGGGACCGTGGCACCAGTACCGGTATCGGCACGCAGACCGACACATGGACGCTTGGCGCCGGCGTTTCCTACGCTGCGGCCGAAAACATCGAACTGCGCCTCGGCGGTGCGGTCGGTATTCTGACCAGCGGTTCCTCCGGCCAAATCGTCAAGGATGGCCGCACCTTCGGCCAGCGCGTAAGTTACGATTTCGGCACGGATGTCGTGACGGCGATCTCGACCTCGCTCAAAGTTAAGTTCTGATCGGCGGACCAGAAGCATCGAAAAAGGCCCGGCGTCATCGCCGGGCCTTTTTTCTTGGTTAACACTTCGTTGCGTTGCCGCCTGCCTTTTGGGGAAACCACAGCGAAGCCTGAAAATATGTGACGGAATCGCAACACATTTTTTTCCAGAGTTTGCTACACCCCTAGGCAAGCGCCCAAATGTCCATTTCCCGCCACAAACGGGGCGCAGCGATAGGACATATAGACGCGTGGAACCGCGCTTAAGGAAACGATGAGCCAGCCGATGTCATTGCCGCCGGAAACACGCACGGACTCCGTGCCATCCCGGTTTGGCCTATGCCGGAAAGCCAGGCGCGGAATTGTAGAGTCGATGCCGAAGTCCGAGTTGATGCCGATGAAGCTGTTGGTAATGGGCCTGTGTCTTTCGCTTTCCTCCGGGATGGCGTCCCAGGCCTTCGCATTTGACACACAATCCGGCGTCAGCCGGGAAAGCGGTCCGTTCGACCTTTTCAAGTTTGGCTTCTTCTCCTACAAGGAAGGCCGCAAAAGCGATGCTGTCGAGGCTTACCGCTACGCTGCGGAAAAGGGCCATACCGGATCGCGCTGGGCGCTCGCCAACATGTATGCCGATGGCGATGGCGTACCAGAAAACGATCTCGAAGCCTTCAAGATCTATAGCGAGATCGCCCAGGCCGGGGTGGAGCCGGGCTCGGAAGATACCGGCTACTTCGCCAATGCGCTGATCGCGCTTGCTGGTTACTATCGCCGCGGCATTTCGGACAGCCCCGTCAAGATCGATCTCGCCCAGGCCCGCCAGCTCTATTTCCAGGCCGCATCCGCCTTCGGTATTCCAGAAGCGCAGTTCCAGCTCGGTCGCATGATGCTGACCGGCGAGGGCGGCTCCGTCAGCGTGCACCAGGCCAAGAAGTGGTTGAACCGTGCGCGCAACAACGGTCATGCTGGCGCGCTCGGCCTGTTCGGCAACATCATCTTCCAGGAAGGCGATACGGCCCGTGGGCTTGCCTTCATGACCGCCGCTCTCGACCATTGCCCGCCGAAGGATTGCGCCTGGTTGCAGGCGACGCAGGAAGAGGCTTTCTCGGTGGCGAGCGAAGAGGACCGCCGCAAGGGCGTAGCGCTCGCGCAGAATATCCGCTTCAATTCGGGCGAATAACAATCTTGACATCAGGGCAGGGCGCTTGGTCGCCCCGCGGGCTACGCCGCCGTTGACAGCGCGTAGTCGAGCACGGCTACGACCGGCACGTGGTCGGACGGCTTTTCCCAGTTGCGCACGTGCTTTTCCACATCCGTTGAAACGAGCCGGTCGGAGGCTTCGGCCGACAGCATCAGGTGGTCTATTCGGATACCGTTGTTCTTAGGCCAGGCGCCGGCCTGATAATCCCAGAAAGTATAGAGCGGCGTCGCATCGGATGAGGCGCGCACGGCGTCGGTGAGGCCGAGATTTTCGAGGCGGCGGAAAGCCTGGCGGGTCGGCGGCAGGTAGAGCGCATCGCGCTCCCAGACCTTTACGTCCCAGCAATCGTGCGGCTCGGGAATGACATTGTAGTCGCCTGCAAGAATCAGCGGTTCTTCAAGCGCTAGACGGTCCTCCGTGAAAACGACGAGGCGATCCATCCAGGACAGCTTGTAGGGGTACTTGACCGGATCCTCCGGCGGGTTGCCGTTCGGCAGATAGAGGCAGCAGAAGCGGATTGCGCCACCCTCGACGGAAAACACGCCCTCGATGAAACGGGACTGTTCGTCGCCCTCGCCACCTGGCAGGCCACGGTTCACTTCGTCCGGGCGGATTTTGGAGAGCAGCGCGACGCCGTTGAAACCCTTCTGCCCATGCGTCTCGATGTGATAGCCGAGCGCCTCGATCTCGGCGCGCGGAAAGCCCTCGTCGACCGTCTTGATTTCCTGCAGGCCGACGATATCGGGGTTCGATTCCTTCAGCCACGCAACGAGATTGTCGATGCGCGCCCGCACGCCGTTGATGTTCCAGGTGGCAATCTTGATCGGCATGCGGGGTTCCCGTGATATTAAATATTAGATCGAGAAGCTGGTGCCGCAGCCACAGCTGGCGACGGCGTTCGGGTTCTTGATCTGGAAGGACTGGCCAAGCAGGTTGTCGATGAAATCGATCTCCGACCCGTCCATATAGACGAGGGAGAGCTGGTCGATCAGCACCTTGGCATTGTCCTTTTCGAGCACCATGTCGTCGTCCTGTTGGTCCTCGACGAGGTCGAATTTATAGGAAAAGCCGGAACAGCCGCCGCCTTCGACGGACACGCGCAGCGCCTGTTTTTCGGGTGCTGCACCCAGAATTGATGCGATGCGCCGGGCGGCGGCATCGGAGATGGTAACGGACTTGTCGGTCATATCTGCCTCCTGCCGGGGTCAAGAACCGGAGAGAATCGCTTCCTGTGCGGATGGCGGCGGTTTGGCCGCCTTTCGTCCCGCTGCTCCAGGCTGTCTGGACAAATCCCTGAAAAGACTTGTTTTTCAAGCTCTGCTTGCAGCCGGACTTGCCGCTGTGCACACTATAGGTATGAAGGCATTGAGGCCGCGTCAATGGGCGGCGTGACTGCAGGTGACGAATGACGTTTGACAGACATGCGCTTGGGTTCGGCGCTGGGCAACGGGCGATCTATGCGTCTGACCCTTGGACGACCCGCGGACGGCTTCATGCCGAGAGCGATAGCCCGACCCGCTCGGACTTCCAGCGCGACCGCGACCGCATCGTGCACACTACCGCTTTCCGGCGCCTCAAGCATAAGACGCAGGTCTTCATCGCCGCCGACGGCGACCATTATCGCACGCGTCTGACGCATACGATCGAAGTGGCGCAGATCGCCCGCGCGCTGGCCCGCGCCCTGAAACTCGACGAAGACCTCGCTGAGGGCGTGGCGCTTGTGCACGATTTCGGCCACACGCCCTTTGGCCACACGGGCGAGGACGCACTGGACGCGGTACTGAAACCCTTCGGTGGCTTCGACCACAATGCTCAGTCACTGCGCATCGTCACCAAGCTGGAGCGGCGCTATGCGGAGTTCGACGGGCTGAACCTGACCTGGGAAAGCCTGGAGGGCCTCGTCAAGCACAATGGCCCGTTGATCGGCCCGACGGGCGAATGCACCCATGGCGAGGACGTGCCGCGCCCGATCCTCGAATATTGCGCGATGCATGACCTCGAGCTCGGAAGCTTCGCCAGCATGGAGGCGCAGGTTGCGGCGATCGCCGATGATATCGCCTACAATACCCATGACATCGATGACGGGCTGCGCTCCGGATACCTCACCTTCGAGATGCTAGAGGAGGTGCCGTTCCTCGCCGGCCTGATGAAGGAAGTTTCTGATAAATATCCGGGTCTGGAAGCGCCGCGCTTCACCCACGAGATCATGCGCCGACAGATCACCCGCATGGTCGAGGATGTCATCGGCTATGCGCAGGCGGCTATCCGCGAGGAGCGGCCGGAAAGTGCGCAGGATGTGCGCAAGGCTCACCGTTGCCTCGCGACCTTTACCGAACAAATGTCGGTGACGGACAAGCAGATAAAGAAGCTCCTGTTTTCACGCATATACCGACACCCTGACGTGATGCGTGTGCGGGCCAGTGCGGCAGAGATTCTGACGGACCTCTATCATGCCTATATGGATGACCCGAAACTCATGCAGGGGCACTACTGGGTCGATCGCATCGCCAGCATGCCGGAATCTGCGCGGGCCCGTCATGTCGGCGATTATCTCGCCGGAATGACCGACAATTACGCGATCGACACGCATCGGCGGCTGTTTGACCATACCCCGGATTTGCGATAGTCACCCGCCGAACCGAACTACTTCGCAGGATAGGCCGTGAATTGGCCGCCGCGAGCGGATGGATGAGATGAACCTTTTTACAGACTTCGATAAAAGAATCAAAAACGTACTCGAAGGACTTGAGATCGTGCGCGAGAAGCGTGCTGATGTCGATTTCGGCCGTATCAGCGTTGAACCACCGCGCGATGCCAGCCATGGCGACGTCGCGACCAATGCCGCTATGGTGCTGGCCAAGCCGCTCGGCCTTAATCCACGCGCGCTGGCCGATCTCATCGTCGCTGAACTGAAGAACGATCCCGAAGTCGCCGATGTCAGCGTTGCCGGCCCCGGCTTCATCAATGTGCGTCTGTCGGTCGCCTATTGGCAGAAGCTGCTTGCTGCCATCGTTTCAGCGGGCACCAATTATGGTCGCGGTTCGCTTGGCGCCGGCCGCAAGGTCAATGTGGAATATGTTTCCGCCAATCCTACCGGCCCTATGCATGTCGGCCACTGCCGCGGCGCCGTCGTCGGCGATGCGCTCGCCAATCTGCTGGCCTTTGCCGGCTATGCGGTGACGAAGGAATATTACATCAACGACGCCGGCTCGCAGATCGATGTGTTGGCCAAGTCCGCTTTCCTGCGTTACCGCGAAGCGCTCGGCGAGGTGATCGGCGAAATCCCGTCGGGCCTCTATCCGGGCGATTACCTCGTTCCGGTCGGAGAGGCGCTGGCGGCCGAGCACGGCACGACACTGCGCGCCATGTCGGAAGCGCAATGGATGCCGATCGTCAAGGAAAAGACGATCGAGATGATGATGGCGATGATCCGCGAGGATCTGGCGGCGCTCAACGTCAAGCACGACGTGTTCTTCTCCGAGCGTTCGCTGCATGCCGGCAATGGCGCGCCGATCCGCACCGCCATCAACGACCTGACCTTTAAGGGGCATGTCTACAAGGGCGTGCTGCCGCCGCCGAAGGGCCAGCTGCCGGAAGACTGGGAAGACCGCGAGCAGACGCTGTTCCGCTCGACGGAAGTCGGTGACGACATCGACCGCCCGCTGATCAAATCGGATGGCTCCTACACCTATTTCGCCGCCGACGTCGCCTACTTCAAGGACAAGTTCGACCGCGGCTTTGACGAGATGATCTATGTGCTCGGCGCTGACCATGGCGGTTACGTCAAGCGACTGGAAGCGGTGGCGCGCGCCGTGTCGGAAGGCAAGGCGAAGCTGACGGTGCTGCTGTGCCAATTGGTGAAGCTCTATCGCGACGGCGAGCCGGTGAAGATGTCGAAGCGCTCCGGCGATTTCGTCACGCTGCGTGATGTTGTCGATGAAGTCGGCCGTGATCCGGTGCGCTTCATGATGCTCTACCGGAAGAATAGCGAGCCCCTCGACTTCGACTTCGCCAAGGTGACCGAGCAGTCCAAGGACAATCCGGTCTTCTATGTGCAGTATGCCCATGCGCGGTGTATGTCGGTGTTCCGCCAGGCGGCTGAGGCCTTCCCGGATATCGACATCGCCGGACTCGATCTCGCCGGTGCGATCGAAGGCAATATCTCGGATCCGAGCGAGCTTCAGCTTCTTGCCAAGCTCGCAGAATATCCACGTGTCATCGAGGCTGCGTCACTGGCGCAGGAGCCTCATCGTATCGCTTTTTATCTCTATGATCTTGCCAGCGCGTTCCATGCGCATTGGAATAAAGGCAAAGAACAAACGGAATTACGGTTTGTTAACGATAAAAATAGAGAATTGAGTATCGCCAGACTTGGGCTGGTGCACGCGGTTGCCTCTGTTTTGAAGTCTGCTCTTGCCATTACAGGTACGGCAGCGCCGGACGAGATGCGATAACGTCACCATTTGCCCACAATAAGCTGGCAAACGCGACTTTGTAGCTTTTGAGTGGGAAGCAGTATGGCAGACAAGAACTTCGCGCGAAGCGGAACCGCGGACACGGATCTCTTGGCGGATGATGATCCGCTGAGCGAGCTTGCCCGCCTCGTCGGCTATGAGCCGCGTCCGGTCAAGGATGCGGCCCAGTCCTACGCAAAGTCCTCCTCGGAGCCTCTCGATACTGTGCCAAGGCGGGAAAACCCCGTCCTGGCCCTCGAAGACGAGCTCATGCGCGCTTTCGAGCAGTATGACGCGCCGCGCCGTTCTGGCGAAAAACCTGCCGCCCGCCATGTCGAACCCGTCTTCGATGAGCCTGCGCCGGTTGCCGAAGACCGTGCCGCTCTCATCGATGAGGCGCCCATGCGCGACGGCGCAACGCCGGTTGTCGCTCATCGTGAGCTGTCCTTCGCCGAAACCGTCTTTGATGCGCCCGCGGAAGCGGAGCCCACCTTCGATGTCGATTCGTCGCTGCTGCTTGCCGACGAATTGGAGGCGGCCGTCAACGAGGTGCCCGCAGTCGAGGCCGAGTCTGTCGTTCATGCTGGCCGCCAGTTCGCCGATCGCTTTGAGCCGCGCTTCGAGGCGCCGGTTCGTCAGGAGCCGGTTGCGGATGTAAGGCCTGTCAGCCGTTCCGCTTCCGAGGCGCGCCAGCCGGAATTCCTCGGTTTCCAGCCGATGGCCGCCGATGACGTCCGCATGGACGATCTGAGTCTGGATCTGGAGCGCGAGCTGGAGCTTTCGATAGGTGACGGTTTTGCCGACGATCTCGTTGCCGACCTCCGTCCTGTTGCCGAGGCAACCTTCGTCGAGCCGACGCCTGTTGTTATCGAGACGGTGCAGAGCAATGTCGAGCCGACCTTGCAAGAGCTGGTCGCTGCGGAGGTGGACGCGGAGCCTTTCCAGGCTGAAGCCGCCTATACCTCGGACGAGCCGCATTTCGTCGCCGATCTCGTCTTCGACAGCCGCGAAGAGCGTGCCCGTGTCGCCGCTGAGGTGGAAAGCCAGTGGCAGGCCGAAGAGCCCGTCTTCGATACGGCCCCGGACTATCGCGTCGAATCCGTCGAAACCGTTATCGACGACCGCGACGCCCTGCTGGCCGATGTGGAGCGTTTCCCGGTTCCCGAAGCGCGCACGCCATTCTCCGGCGAATCCCGCAATCCGGCCAATATCGCCTCGATCTTCGGCCGCCGTGCGACGCCGACGATGAACCAGCAGCGTGACCCGGTCTTGTCCGCGGTCGCGACGCCGGTCGTCCAGAAGCCCGTCGAAAAGGTCGAGCCTGCACCGGTCGCAGAGGTCCGCCCGGTCATCGAAACCCGCTCCGCCGCCGTTGCCGAGCCGGAGATCGATTTCGATTCGATGGAGTTCGATCTCTCGGATATCGAACTGGACCTGTCCGATATTGTGCTGGATGAGGTTCCGGCCAAGGTCGAGGCCAAGCCCGCAGCGGTCAAGCCCGTCGAGGCAAAGCCGGTCGAAGTGATGGCCTCTGTCGAAAAGCCCGTCGAGGTTCCGACGCCCGTGCGCCGCGAGCCCGCCGTCGCCGTGCCGGTTTCCACCTATACCGCCGTCCCGCAGCCTGTCGTCGCCGAGATGGCCGATGGTTCGCTGCCGTTCGATCCGGCGATGATAGCCGATACCGACGAGGGTGTTTCCCCGGTCACCGAACTCGACGTGCCGCAGCTACCGGTCATCGAGAAGGAAAAGCCTCCGGTCGTTCAGCCGGATTATGAATTCGACATCGACGCCGAAATGGCCCAACTCTTCACCGAGCCTGCCGCCAAGCCGACGCGCCGCGAAAGCCTGCAGGCCGGCGTTTCCGCCGCTACGGTCGCCGCCGCCGCCCAGCCTGCAGCGCAGATGAACGATGTCGACGATTTCGAGCGCGCGCTGGAAGAGGATTTCCGTCGCTCACTCAGCCAGCCCGAGCGCATGGCGATCCCGGTCGATCCGGGCCAGGCGACGCAGCTCTACAGCGGTGACGGCTATGATGACGAGTCGTCGCGCCCGCGCCGCGGCCTGCTGATTGCCGCGTCGATCGCCGGCCTGCTCCTGGTCGGCGGCGGTGGCGTCTATGCCTGGAGCGCCTTCACAGGCGGCGGTGTCGCCGGCTCCGGCGAGCCGCGCGTCATTCTCGCCGACAAGGATCCGGTCAAGGTCGTGCCTGCCGAAAAGGGCGGCAAGACCGTGCCCAACCAGGACAAGGCGGTCTATGACCGCGTTGCCGGCGACAATGCCGGCACGCCGCAGCAGGAACAGCTCGTCACCTCGACGGAGGAGCCCGTCGATGTCGTGCAGCGTACGCTGACACCGGAAGCCCTGCCGGACGACGGCGTCGACAGTCCCGCCACGGCCGAGGACGACAACAGCCGCCTGCTGCCGGGTGTCGACGAGCCGGAAACCGCGACAACGACTGCCGACGGCAAGCCGCTCGTCTCGCCGCGCAAGGTGAAGACAATGATCGTCAAGCCTGACGGCACACTCGTCGCCCGCGAAGACATCGTGAGCGAACCGGCGACCGAGACCGCCGGCCTCGACGCCAAGGCGACCGCAACGACGGCCGCCACGTCGGGTGAAGCATCCGCGACCGCGAATGCCACCCTCGACGCCGACGCCTCGCTGCGCGCCGAACAGAACGCGACGGACGGCCAGCCGCGCTCGGCGCTTGCCGAAGTGGCGACCGCCGAAGTCGACGACACCGCCCCTGTGCGCACTGTCAAGACGACGACGATCGGCGCGACGACCGAAGGCGCCTCGACCGAGGGCACGACAACCGACGGTAAGGCGCCGGTTCCGGTTACCCGCCCGGTCGACCAGCCGGTCACCGTTGTCGGCACCGTCACGGAAAACGGCAATGTCGCCGCGACCGAAACTGCGTCGGCAACGCAGACCCAGCAGACGGCGGAACAGACGCAGGTCGCGGCGGTGGCGCCCGGCAGCTACGTCATCCAGATCGCCTCGGTGCCTTCGGAAGCCGATGCGCAGAAGACCTACAAGAACCTCTCGGCGAAATTCGGCAGCGTCATCGGCGGCCGCGGCGTGGATATCAAGAAGGCGGAAATCCCCAACAAGGGCACGTTCTTCCGCATTCGCATCCCGGCCGGCTCGCGTGAAGAAGCAAACGCGCTGTGCAGCCGCTATAAGGGCGCCGGCGGCAGCTGCCTCGTCACGCGCTGAGGTCGAGACCCGATTTTTGGGAAGGCGCGGGACGGGTTCCGCGCCTTTCTCTTTGCCCATCCAACGCCAAACCTCTGAGATTGCCGACATGAGCGAATCGAAATCCTTCATTTCGGGCTGCAAGGGCCTGAGCCTCACCGAAGACGAAAAGGCCTTCTTCCGCAGCGAGCGGCCCTGGGGCTTCATCCTGTTCGGCCGCAATATCGGCGATCCCGCCCAGGTCGCGAACCTGACGGCGGAAATGCGCGACTGCATCGGCGGCGGCAGCGATATTCCCGTGCTGATCGACCAGGAGGGCGGCCGCGTCCAGCGCATCAAGCCGCCGCATGTCCAGCAATATCCGAATGCCGCCGCACTGGGCGCCATCTACCGCGCGGATGCGGAAAAGGGCCTGCGCGCCGCCTGGCTGATGTCGCGCCTGCACGCCTTTGATCTCTATCGGCTCGGCATCAATGTCGATTGCCTGCCGGTGCTGGATGTCGCCGTGCCTGGCGTGCACGATGTCATCGGCAACCGCGCCTATGGCCAGGAGCCGGAGATCGTCTCGGCCATGGGCAAGGCAGCGGCCGAGGGCCTGAAGGCGGGCGGCCTGCTGCCGATCATGAAACATATGCCGGGCCACGGCCGCACCATGGTCGATTCCCATCATGACCTGCCGGTGGTGCATGCCGGCCGCGAAGAGCTCGAAGCCTGCGACTTCGTACCCTTCCGCCGCATGAAGGACGAACTGATGGGGATGTCCGCCCATATCGTGTTCACCGCGATCGACGCGGACAATCCGGCGACGACCTCGGCCAAGGTGGTGCGCGAGATTATCCGCGGCCATATGGGCTTCGACGGCCTGCTCATGTCCGACGACGTGTCGATGAACGCGCTGAAGGGCGATATTGCCGAAAGAACCCGGGGAATCATCGCCGCCGGCCTCGACATGGTGTTGCATTGCCATGGCATCATGGACGAAATGATCATGGTGACCGAAAACGCGCCGCCCCTGACCGGCGAAAGCCTGCGGCGCGCCAAGGCGGTCCGTGCGGCCTTCACGACGCCCGACGGCGCGGACGAACAGGCGCTGCGCGAAGAGTTCAATGCCATGATCGCGGTGTCCTGAAGCGCCGCACAAGGAGCTGCGTGTTAGGACCTGGAAGCAAGCCACAGAAGAACGACCGCGGCGCGGCAGCACCGATGGACGATCTGTGGCAGGATGGCGGCGAGGGGCGGGGGCTTTCTGAGGAGAGCCTCGTCGTCGATCTCGCCGGCTTCGAAGGCCCGCTCGACCTGCTACTGCATCTCGCCCGCACGCAAAAAGTTGATCTCACACGCATCTCCGTGCTGGCGCTCGCCGAGCAGTACCTCGCCTTCATCGACAAGGCGCGGAAGATCCGCATCGAGCTAGCCGCCGATTATCTCGTCATGGCGGCGTGGCTCGCCTATCTCAAATCCCGCCTGCTGATCCCCAAACAGGCCAAGGACGATGGTCCCTCGGGCGAGGAAATGGCGGCGAGCCTTGCCTTCCGCCTGAAGCGGTTGGAGGCGATGCGCGATGCCGCGACGCGTCTCGTCAATCGCAACCGCCTCGGCCGCGACGTCTTCGCCCGGGGCATGCCGGAGCATATCCCGACGGAGCGCCGCTCTGCCTTCGAAGCCTCGCTATACGATCTGCTCAACGCCTATTCGTCGCTGCGCCAGCGCCACGCGATCACGCAGGTTACCATCGAGAAGCGCAATGTCTGGTCGCTTTCCGATGCCCGCGAAATCCTGTCGCTGCTCGTCGGCGGCTTTGCGGATGACGACTGGACGGCGCTCGACCATTTCATGATGCGCTACCTGACCGATCCGACCGAGCGCACCACGGCGATCGCCAGCGCGTTTGCCGCAACGCTGGAACTGGTGCGGGAAGGGCGCCTGGAGCTTCGTCAGGACGGCGTGTTCCAGCCGATCTATCTGCGCCGCGGCCCGAAGCCCGATGGCAACGACGAGGGGAACGCCGATAATGGCTGACGGGGACGACGAGATGGACGGCGGCACGATCGTCGATCCGCGCCGGCTGCATGAGGCCGCGCGCATCGCCGAGGCGCTGGTCTTCGCCTCCGCCGGGCCGGTGTCGCAGAGCTACATCGCCGAGCGCCTGCCGCGCGGCGTCGATGTGTTGCATGTCATGCGTGAACTGAAGGGCCTCTATGCCGGGCGCGGCGTCAATCTCGTACAGGTCGATGACGGCTGGGCTTTTCGCACGGCGCCGGACCTGTCCTTCGTGATCCGCACCGACGAGACGGAGGTGCGCAAATTGTCGCGCGCCGCGCTTGAGGTGCTATCGATCATTGCCTACCACCAGCCGGTCACGCGCGCCGAGATCGAGGAGATCAGAGGCGTGCAAACCTCCAAGGGCACGCTCGACGTGCTGATGGAGGCGGGCTGGGTGCGCTTTCGCGGCCGCCGCCGCACGCCCGGCCGCCCCGTCACCTTCGGCACGACGCGCGATTTCCTCGATCATTTCGGCCTCGAGGAACTGCGCGATCTGCCCGGTCTCGAAGAATTGAAGGGCGCCGGCCTTCTTTCCGGCCGCATTCCCTCCAATTTTCAGGTACCCCTGCCGCTCGGCGAGGACGAACTGGCGGAGGACGAGGACCCGATTACCCAGCTCGACCTGGAGGAGCTCGGTCTCTTGACACCTGGTGGGAAAGAAGACGAATAGGCGAAGGTATGGGCTGGGCCCATGCGCTTCCGCGGTAAGCGAATAAAAAAATCGGTTCAGGCAGGACTGTGGCCGGCCCCGCCGGTGACATGGAAAGATTTGGCAATGGCTTCGGACCCCTCGGGCTCCAGCGATATAGAGACGAGACGGGCATCGGCGGTGACCTTCGCGGCGCGCTTGGCCTTTGAAGACATCCATCACAGCTACCAGAACAAGCAGACGATCCGCGGCATCTCGCTGACGGCTGAGCCCGGCGAAGTGCTCTGCCTGCTCGGCCCTTCCGGTTCCGGCAAGACGACGCTTTTGCGCATCGCCGCTGGCATCGAGGCGCAGACCGCAGGCCGCGTCCTGCTCAACGACCGCGAGATCGCCGGCCCAAGCACCTTCCTGCCGCCGGAACGGCGCGGCGTCGGCCTGATGTTCCAGGATTTTGCGCTCTTTCCGCATATGTCGGTGCTCGACAATGTGCGCTTTGGCCTGACGGCGCTGCCGCGCGCCGAAGCGGAGGCTGAGGCCGAAGTGGCGCTGGAGCGCGTCGGCCTGTCGCACTATGCCCAAAAGTTTCCGCACATGCTGTCGGGCGGTGAGCAGCAGCGCGTCGCTCTGGCCCGCGCGCTCGCACCGCGCCCTTCCGTGCTGCTGATGGACGAACCGTTTTCCGGCCTCGACTCACGCCTGAAGGATTCCATACGCGCCGACACGCTGTCGATTTTGCGCCAGTCGCGCGCCAGTGCCATCGTCGTCACGCATGATGCCGAGGAGGCAATGCGCATGGGCGATCGGATCGCGCTTTTGAAGGACGGCTGCCTCGTGCAGGTCGGCACGGCGGAAGAGCTTTACCTTCATCCGAAGGACATTTTTGCCGCGGCGTTTTTCTCCGAGATCAACGAGTTTTCGGGTCATGTACGCGGCGGTGTCGTGGAAACGCCACTCGGCAATGTGGACGGAAGCCGCTTCCGGGACGGCCAGAAGGTGCATATCGCCGTGCGGCTCTCCGGGCTTCGGGTTTTGGAGACGGGCGGCGAAATTCCGGCGCGCATATTGTCGCGGCGGTTTCTCGGCGTCGTGGAGCTGCTGAACCTCGCCATACCCGGCACCGACAGGCCGGTTCGGGCGCGCGTGAGGGCAGACCAACTGGCGGCCGGATTGCGTGACGTCACGCTTTCGGCTAACCAGCGGGATATTCTAGTGTTTGAAAAAGACAACTGAACGTCTTACATCGGGGTAAGGGTTCGTAAGGGAGCAAGGAAAATGGGTTCTTTCAGCATCTGGCATTGGCTGATCGTTCTGGTGGTTGTGCTGCTGCTGTTCGGCCGCGGCAAGATTCCGGAACTGATGGGCGACGTGGCCAAGGGTATCAAGAACTTCAAGAAGGGCATGTCCGACGAGGAGGCCGCTGCCGCCGACCAGGCGAAGACGGTCGATCACAAGGCCGACGAGGTCAAGTGACCGGCATCCGGCCGTGGACTTCTGGTTCCGGCCTATGAGGACAGTTTTCTATGCTTGATGTCGGCTGGACCGAGATACTCGTCATCGCCATCGTTCTGATCATCGTGGTGGGTCCGAAGGACCTTCCGCAGATGCTTAGAACATTTGGCCGCATGGTCTCCAAGATGCGCGGCATGGCGGGCGATTTCCGTCAGCAGTTCGATGAGGCATTGCGCGAGGCCGACCTGGACGACGTGCGCAAGACAATCGGTGAAGCGCAGAAGTTGAATCCGCTCAACACGATCCGGGATGCGGTCAATCCGCTGCGCCAGATGGGCGACGACTTGAAAGCCGATCTCCACAAGGCAACCAGTTCCGTCACGACACCGACGCCTTCGGCTAACCCGGCCGAGAGCGTGTCCAGCGCGCCGGTTGCCGTTCCTGCCGAGGTGGCGAAGCCCGCTTCCGCCGAACCCGTCGCCGCCGTGCCGCTCAAGGCCGGCCCGGTCCGCAAGACGGCGAAGAAGAAGGCCGATGACGGCGCCGCCCCGGTGGCAAAGCCGCGTAAGACGGCCGCGAAGGCCGAGGCCGAGCCGAAGAAGGCTGCCGCCAAGGCGCCCGCGGCCAAGAAGGCGGCTCCCGCCAAGGCGGCGACCGCCAAAACCAAGACTGCGAAGACCAAGAAGGGCGAGGCATGAGCGGCGACATTGACGACAAGCCCCAGCCGCTGATCGAGCATCTGATCGAACTGCGCCGCCGCCTGCTTTGGGCCGTCGGTGCGTTTTTCATCGCTTTCCTGGTCTGTTTCTATTTCGCCAAGCAGCTCTTCAATCTGCTCGTCCTGCCCTTCAAATGGGCGGTGGAATGGGCTGGGCTGACACACCGAAATGTCGAGCTGATTTATACGGCGCCACAGGAATTCTTTTTCACGCAGATCAAGGTCGCCATGTTCGGCGCTCTGGTCATCGCGTTCCCTGTTATCGCCCAGCAGGTCTACAAGTTCGTGGCGCCCGGCCTCTACAAGAACGAGCGCGCCGCCTTCCTGCCGTTCCTGATCGCGTCGCCGATCCTGTTCCTCATCGGCGCGGCGTTGGTCTATTTCTTCTTCACGCCCATGGTCATGTGGTTCTTCCTCGCCATGGAGCAGGGCGGCGGCGAAGGCCAGGTATCGATCCAGCTCCTGCCGAAGGTGTCCGAATATCTCAGCCTCATCATGTCGCTGATCTTCGCCTTCGGACTGGTGTTCCAGCTTCCAGTGATCTCGTCGCTTCTGGTGCGCGCCGGTTTCATCACGTCGCAATCGCTGAAGGACAAGCGTAAATACGCAATCGTCATCGCCTTCGTCGTGGCCGCCGTACTGACGCCGCCGGATCCGGTTTCCCAGATCGGCCTTGCACTGCCGGCCATCCTTCTCTACGAGATTTCCATCTATACGGCCCGACTCATCGAACGGCAGCGGGCGAGCGTCTCGAACGCGCAGGATGCGGAAAACGAGGTCGCTGCAACGCAGGGCGAAGCCGACTGAGGCTTCGCCGGCGGGTCGCTGCCGGGCGGGATGGGCTCCATCCACGCAACGCCTGGAACGACAATGCTTGATATCAAATGGATCCGCGACAACGCTGCCGCCCTTGACGCCGCCCTGGCCAAGCGCGGCGCGAGCCCTCTTGCCCAGAGCCTCATCGATCTCGACGAGAAGCGTCGCAGCGTCATCCAGAAGGCGCAGGACATGCAGTCGCGCCGCAACGCTGCCTCCAAGGAGATCGGCGCGGCCATGGCCGCCAAGAACAGCGAGCTTGCCGACAAGCTGAAGGCCGAAGTCTCGGCCATCAAGGATCAGCTCCCGGCCGCCGAGGAAGAAGAGCGCCAGGTCACCGCCGAGCTCAACGACGCCCTGTCGCGCATCCCGAACATTCCGCTTGATGACGTGCCGGTCGGTTCGGACGAGACCGGCAATGTGGAAAAGCACAAATGGGGCAGCAAGCCCGGCTGGAACCACAAGCCGCTGGAGCATTACGAAATCGGCGAAGCCCTCGGCTATATGGATTTCGAGGCAGCAGCAAAAATCGCCGGTTCACGCTTCACCGTGCTGAAGGGCCAGCTGGCGCGTCTGGAACGCGCGCTCGGCCAGTTCATGCTCGACGTGCATACGCAAGAGCACGGCTATACGGAAGTCCATGCGCCGCTGCTCGTGCGCGACGATGCCATGTTCGGCACCGGCCAGCTGCCGAAGTTTTCCGAAGATCTCTTCCGCACCACGGATGGCCGCTGGCTGATTCCGACCGCCGAAGTCTCGCTCACCAATCTCGTGCGCGAAGACATTCTCGATCAGGAAAAGCTGCCGCTGCGCTTCACCGCGCTGACGCCGTGCTTCCGCTCGGAGGCCGGCTCGTCGGGTCGAGACACGCGCGGCATGCTGCGCCAGCACCAGTTCATGAAGTGCGAGCTCGTCTCGATCACCGACGCCGAAAGCGCCATCGACGAGCATGAGCGCATGACGGCCTGCGCGGAAGAAATCCTCAAGCGCCTCGGCCTGCATTACCGCGTCATGACGCTCTGCACCGGCGACATGGGCTTTGGTGCCCGCAAGACCTACGATCTGGAAGTCTGGCTGCCGGGACAGGATACGTTCCGCGAAATCTCGTCCTGCTCGGTCTGCGGCGATTTCCAGGGCCGCCGCATGAATGCGCGTTATCGCGGCAAGGACGACAAGGCGACGAAGTTCGTGCACACGCTGAACGGCTCGGGCACCGCCGTCGGCCGCGCTCTGATCGCTGTTCTGGAAAATTACCTCAATGCCGACGGCTCGGTCACTGTGCCGGAAGTCCTGCTGCCCTATATGGGCGGCCTGACGAAGATCGAGAAGGCCGCGTAAGTTCATGCGCATCCTGCTGACCAATGACGACGGCATCCACGCCGAGGGCCTCGCGGCCCTCGAGCGGATCGCCCGCGAATTGACCGACGACGTCTGGATCGTGGCCCCGGAGACGGACCAGAGTGGCCTTGCGCATTCGCTGACCCTTTCGGAACCCTTGCGTCTGCGCAAGATCGACGAGAAGCGTTTCGCCCTGCGCGGCACGCCCACCGACTGCGTGATCATGGGCGTGCGGGAAGTTCTGGACAGGAAGCCGGACCTCGTTCTCTCTGGCGTGAATGTCGGCGCCAACATGGCTGATGATGTGACCTATTCAGGCACGGTTGCCGGCGCCATAGAAGGCACGCTGCAGGGCATCAAGTCCATGGCATTGAGCCAGGCCTACAACCATGCCGGCGGCCGCGTCGTACCGTGGGAAGTGGCCGAAAGCTTCGCGCCGAAACTCATTCGCCAGCTGATGGATGTGGAACTGCCGGACTGGACGTTCTTCAACATCAATTTCCCTAACTGTGCGCCGTCCGATCTACAAGGCGTTGAAGTCACGGCCCAGGGCAAGCTCGATTTCGGCCTGACGATCGAAGAACGCGCCGATGGTCGTGGCTTCCCCTATTACTGGCTGCGCTTCGGCGAGCGGAAGGGCGATTTCCGCGCCGGCACGGACATCCATGCCGTGAAGAACCAAAAGATCTCCGTCACGCCGCTGAAGCTCGACCTGACGGATTATTCCGTGCTCGACCGCGTGCAGCGTGCGCTCAGTGGTGGAGACACGGATTGAGCACGGGACGGGTGATCGAGAAGGAAGGTTTTGCGGCTCTGGCGCTGCGCCTGCGCGGGCAGGGCATCAACAATATCGAGCTTCTGACCGCCGTCGAGCAGACGCCCCGAACGCTGTTCGTGCCGCCGCAATTTGCTGGTGAGGCCTATTCGCGCCGCGTGCTGCCGCTCGATTGCGGCGCCTTCATGGAGGGCATCGATCTCTCGGTGCGCATCCTGCATCTCCTGAACCTCAAGGCCGGCCAGCGCATTCTCGAAGTCGGCACCGGCAGCGGCTTCACCGCCGCCGTCATGGGCCGTATGACCGAGCGCGTGTTGACCGTCGATCGCTACCGTACGCTCGTCACCAATGCGCAGGCCTCCATCGACAAGGCGGGCATCCGCAATGTCATCGTGCGCCAGGCCGATGGCAGCAATGGGATGCCGGGCGAGGGGACCTTCGACCGCATCCTCGTCACCGCTGCCTTTCAGGCCTTGCCGCGCTTCTTTGCCGAACAGCTCGTCTCCGGCGGCATGCTGATTGCGCCCGTCATGGTCAGCGAAACCGAGTGTCGCATGCTGAAGCTGGTCAAAACCGGCAGCCGCTTCGATCGCGAGGACCTCTTCGAGGTGCCCTATCTGCCGATCGTGCCGCAAATGGCGCAGGCGCTTTAAGCCCGCCAAACCCTTTCCGAAATCCATATTTTGCGGCTCGGCCGGCCTTCGGCCGCTGAGTCTTGCGGCATTTCTGCGACAAAACGGGACCTTTGCCGCAGCCCGCCACACGCGGGGCGCGAATTCCTCTCGCAAATACAGCGCGTTAATGATTTGTTAACTTTGGTAAGCTTCGCGCAAGCTTCGGGGCGTAGGCCGATTACGAAGCACAAATTCCAAGCAGAACGACGGTTTTCCAGTGGTTTCCGAAGTTCCGATGGAGAGGGCAATGTACGTTTCGAACAGGATCGCCAGCAGCTCGACCAATGACAGCCTCGCTTATCTCGCGACCAAGGCTGCAGGGAAGACGACTGAAGAAAATGCTGAGGCCGCGTCGACTGCGCACCTCGCTGGCGGCAGCTATGATCCGTCCGCCCATGTCGGCCTGTCCGTCGATGCACTCCTCGTGCTCAGCGTCGCCAAGGAAGAGACGACTTACAGTCAGCCGTCGCTGACGGAGGCCGAGCGCAACAATCTCGATACGTTGGACCTCGAGAAGCGCGAATACGCGGCCTATGGCCACTTCCTCGAGAATGACGACCGTAAGAGCTACTACCGCGCTTACATCGAGTATTTCGACAGCATGCCGGTCGAAGACCAGCGCAGCGGCCGTTATGCTGGTACCCGTGAACCTGCCGTCTCGGCGCTGCGTGCGATTGCCTACAATGAAAGCGCTCTCGAGATGACGACGCCGGATGCCGCCCTCGAGAATGCAACAGCCAACGGCGACCGTAACCAGCGTCGCGCGACGCCGATCTCGGCGATCTTCCAGCCGAGTGCCGGCGATTATGAGAACGTCGCCCGTGTCTCCGGCCGCATTTCGCGCGCCGACAGCATGTACGCAACCGGCTTCTGACGCGTGGCCGCCTGCGCTGGCGTGCCATGGTTATCAATTTATCAAAAAACCGTTGCAGATAGCTTGGTTTTAACCGGGCAGTAACTCTAACGCGCTTTAATCGGCCTACATCAAGTAGCGTACCGATTGGGTAGTCTCATGCGTAAGAGTGTATCGCCGAGTTTTGCTAGGACTGCGACCCGTCTGATGGCGGCCGCCCTGCTAGCCAGCGTTGCGACCGGGTGCAGTTCGGACGTTTCTCGTTTTGGCGGCCTCTTCTCCAGCTCCGGTTCTGACAATATCACCACGAATTCGGTTCCACGCCGCACGCTTCTGGGTGGCGATCCGGTTCCGCGCGGCACGGTCGGCAATGGCCAGGTGGCGCAGGTCAATCCGATGGGTGGCTCGCGCGACGAGGCGCTGAACCAGCCGTTCCCCGATCAGGGCAATGTCTCCTACGATCCGATCAACACGTCGACGACGAACGGCTCCGGCACGCGTTTCGCGACGACGCCGATGACCGTTCAGCGCGGCGAGCTTTCCGACCCGACGGCCGGTGCCCGTGCCGACGCCGAGCGCCAGGTCGCCATGGCGCAGGAACTGCCGCAGCGCAAGGCGAAGGCTATCGTCGACGAAGCTGACGCTACGGCGAAGAACGTCAAGAGCAAGGCCGGCTGGTCGACGAACAATGCGCCCGTCGTCATGCTGCGCCAGGGCGAAAGCGTGAAGACGCTCGCCAACCGCTACGGCGTGCCGGAAAAAGAAATCCTTGCTGCCAACGGCCTGAAGCGCTCCTCGGATGCCGAGCCGGGCCAGAAGATCGTTATCCCGACCTTCTCGACGACCGCCAGCGCCGCCAAGGCCTCGACCGATCATACGCTGAAGGTCGATGGGAAGCTGCCGACGCCAGAGCAGAAGGGCGAGAAGAACGTCGCCATCCTGCCGGGCACATCGAGCCGCGACAAGCAGAAGTCGGAGAACGGTCAGACGACGTCGAACGTCGCCGATGCCGGCGAAGGCAACGGCAAGGGCGGTTACGAAGTGCAGCCGGGCGATTCGCTTGCCAAGATCGCCCGCAGCAACGGTGTCTCGGTCGAGGCGCTGAAGAAGGCGAACGGCATCAACACGGCCTCCATCCGCATCGGCCAGAAGCTGGTGATCCCGGCCGGCGGCAGCGCCGAAGTGGCTGAAAAGGCCACCACCGACAAGACGACGACGGCCTCGGTTCCGGTCAACAAGGAAAAGAAGGTCGAGACGGCGGAAAAGAAGCCTGAAGCCTACAAGGCGCCGGTGAAGACGGTTTCGGTCACCGAAGCGACGGAAAAGTCCGACGTGACGGATGATGCACCCGAATCGACCGGCATCGGCAAGTATCGCTGGCCGGTGCGCGGTGCGGTCATTGCCGGCTACGGCGCCAATGTCGATGGCAACCGCAATGACGGCATCGATATCTCGGTTCCCGAGGGCACGCCGATCAAGGCTGCCGAAAACGGCGTGGTCATCTATTCGGGCTCGAGCCTGAAGGAACTCGGCAACGCGGTTCTCGTCCGCCACGACGATGGCACCGTCACGGTCTACGGCAATGCCGGCGGCTTGAACGTGCAGCGCGGCCAGAAGATCCAGCGTGGCCAGACAGTTGCGACCTCGGGCATGAGCGGCAACGCCACCCGTCCGAAGGTTCACTTCGAGGTGCGCAAGAACGCCACCCCGGTCAACCCGATGACCTTCCTGGAATAGGCGGATACCGGATATCCGAGTGAAATAACGCGGGTGGCCATTGGCCGCCCGTTTGCGTTTCACGACCGGCTTACCGCCTGCCGTCCGAAGGCCTCGCGATAGGCGGCCGGCGTCGTCGACAGGTGCAGACGGAAATGATGGCGCAGCGTGCCCGTCGTGCCGAAGCCGGACAGGGCCGCGATCTCTTCGACTGAGGCATTCGTCTCTTCCAGCAGGTCGCGTGCCTTGCCGAGGCGCTGGGCGAGCAGCCAGCGGGCCGGCGTCATGCCGGTGGCCGATTCGAAACGGCGCAGGAAGGTGCGGTCGCTCATGCCGGCGCGGCGGGCGAGTGCTGCGACGGTATGGTCGGCACCAAGGTCTTCGCGCATATGGTCGAGCAGCGGTCCGAGCCGGCTGCTTTCATGCGTGCGCGGCACGGTCTGGCGGATGAACTGTGCCTGGCCGCCATCGCGATGAGCCGGCATGACGAGGCGCCGGGCGACGAGATTGGCCGCCTCCGTGCCGAAATCCCGGCGGATGAGGTGCAGGCAGAGATCGAGCCCCGCCGCCGTACCCGCCGAGGTCAGCACGCTGCCGGCATCGACATAGAGCACATCCGGCGTCACCGCGATGGCGGGAAAACGCGCCGTCAGCGTATCCGTATAGCGCCAATGGGTCGTGGCGCGGCGGCCATCGAGCAGCCCTGCTGCGGCGAGCACGAAGACGCCCGAGCAGAAGGAGAGGATGCGTGCGCCGCGCGCATGCGCCGCCTGCAGCGCGTCAATCAGCACCTGCGGCACCGGCGCATCGATGCCGCGCCAGCCGGGAATGATGATCGTGCCGGCCTCCGCCAGCAGGTCGAGCCCCCCGTCCACGGCAAAGCGCAGCCCGCCCGTCAAGCGCATTTCACCCTCATCGAGGCCGGCGACGGCAAAGCGGTACCAGTTCGGCCCCATTTCCGGCCGGGCAAGGGCGAAAATCTCAGTCGCGATGCCGAATTCGAAGGTGCAGAGCTGGTCATAGGCGACAGCCACGACGAGCGGATTGGCAAGCGGGAGTGAAAGCGGGTTTGTCATGATCTTGATGATATATGGCAATCATGCCATCTGCAAGCGTCGCTCTGTTCCGGCTACATCTCTCTCGTTCCAACAAGGTCCATTCTAGCAAGGCCCAATCCAACAAGGAGAGACACCATGAGCTTCGTCACCGATTATCCGGCCGCTTCCCCCGCCGTGGCCATCGCGCATTTCCAGAAGTTGCTGTCCGTCGAAACCGACTGCGCTGACGTTGCGGTGGCGCTGAAGTCCGGCGATCAGGATTTCGTCCTGCTCCATGTCATCGGCTCACCGGAAGCCTATGCCCGCCAGCATGTGCCGGGTGCCATCCACCTTCCGCACCGGCAGATCAGCGCCGAGCGCATGGCTGAATGGCCTGAAGACACCGTCTTCGTCGCCTATTGCGCCGGCCCGCATTGCAACGGCGCGGACCAGGCCGCCCTCAAGATCGCCCGCCTCGGTCGCCCGGTGAAGATCATGATCGGCGGCATCATGGGCTGGGAAGACGAGGGCCATGGTTTTGCGACCGGCAGCGAGCCGGGCAGCCTGCTGGCGATTGCCGCCGAATGAGCGCGGACGGCCTTCATGTCAGGCCCTTCACGCACGATGACGTGGAGGCCGTCTGGGACCTCATGCGGGCGCTGGCAATCTTCGAAGGTTATATCGATGCTTTCGCCGTCACGCCCGATGATCTCAGGCTTCACGGCCTTGGTGCCACTCCCGCCTTCGGCGTCTTCGTGGCGGCGAAGGCGGAGGCGCTTGCCGGCATCGCTGTACATTACCGCATTCCCTGGACCTATGATCTCAAGCCCGTCGTGGTGCTCAAGGAACTCTATGTCGCGGAGGCGTTTCGCGGTCAGGGCGTGGGGCAGGCGCTATTTGCGCATCTGCGCGCCCATGCCGTCGAGATCAGCGCCTCCGCTCTGCGCTGGACGGTCCTGCCGGACAATGCGGCGGCGCAGCGATTCTATGCGGGGCAGGGTGGCGCGTGTGACGCGGATTGGCAGCATTGGACCCTGCCGCTGCAGACGCGAATCTGAAATGGTCCGCCCATTCAAAGACGGAGTATTCCCTTGATCACCTGCTATCTCAGATATGTCATCGACCCGCACAAGCTCGCGGAATTCGAAGCCTATGCCCGCGCATGGATCCCCATCGTCAACCGCATGGGCGGCCAGCATCACGGCTACTTCCTGCCGAGCGAGGGCGCAAACCAACATTGCGCTGGCGCTGTTCAGCTTCCCGAGCCTTGCGGCCTACGAAGACTACCGCACGCGCATGGTGAGCGATCCGGAATGCATCGCCGCCTTCGACATGGACAAGCACAATCGCAGCATCATCAGCTACGAGCGCAGCTTCATGCGGCCGGTCTTCTCTTAAAAGGCAAAACGCCGGCCCGTTTCAGGGCCGGCGCTCGTCTTACTTGTTGAGCGCGACGCCAAGGCGTCCCGCCAGATCCTGCACATATTGCCAGGCGACACGGCCGGAGCGCGAGCCGCGCGTCGTCGCCCATTCCAGCGCCTCGGCATGCAGCTGTTCCTGTGGGACATCCAGGCCGAAATGCTTGGCGTAGCCGTCGATCATCTCGAGATATTCGCTCTGGCTGCACTTGTAGAAGCCGAGCCACAGGCCGAAACGGTCCGACAGCGACACCTTCTCTTCCACCGCTTCCGACGGATTGATCGCCGTCGACTGCTCGTTCTCGATCATGTTGCGCGGCAGGAGATGCCGGCGGTTCGAGGTGGCATAGAGCAGCACATTGTCCGGCCGCCCCTCGACGCCGCCGTCCAGCGCCGCCTTCAGCGACTTGTAGGACGTGTCGTCATGGTCGAAGGACAGGTCGTCGCAGAAGATGATGGACGGGAAGGGCGCGTCCTTCAGGATTTCCAGGAGCTGCGGCAGCGTCGCGATGTCCTCGCGGTGCACCTCGATCAGCTTCAGCCCGCTTGCCGTTTCCTTTGCCGCCAGCGCGTGCACCGATTTCACCAGTGAGGACTTGCCCATGCCGCGTGCGCCCCAGAGCAGCACGTTGTTGGCCGGCAGGCCGCGGGCGAAGCGCACGGTGTTGTCGACGAGAATGTCGCGCACATGGTCGACACCGCGGATCAGGTCGATCTCGATGCGGTTCGGCCGCTTGACGGGCTGGACATGCTGGCGGGCCGGCGACCAGACGAAGACGTCGGCGGCATTCCAGTCGTTGATTGCGGGGGCGGGGCCGGCCAGGCGCTCGAGTGCCGCGGTGATGCGGCCGATTTCGGCCAGCAGAAGCTTGACGTGATCTTCCTGCACTGTGTCTCTCCTCATGCGTGAATGCCGGGTAGCATGCGGCGGGCGGTCGCGAAAAGGGGGAAAGCGCTTGAAAACAGCGGGGTTGACGCGCTCGTGTGTTGCATTCAAGGCCCGCTTGCCTATATTCCGGCAACCGAAATGGCCGCTCAGGCCGCGCAAATTCAAGATTTCAAGGAGTAGCTGATGTTCATTACCGAGGCCTTCGCCCAGACGGCGGCACCTGGCGGGGCAGCGGGCGGCGCTGACATTCTCATGTCGATCCTGCCGTTCCTGCTGATCTTCGTGGTGATGTATTTCCTCATCATCCGTCCGCAGCGCGCCAATATGAAGCGTCGCGAAGAGCTCCTGAAGAACATTCGCCGCGGCGATCAGGTCGTCACCGGTGGCGGCATCGTCGGCAAGGTCACCAAGGTCGTCGACGACGCAGAACTCGAAGTCGAAATCGCCGAAGGCACCAAGGTGCGCGTCGTGCGCAGCGGCATCAGCGAAGTCCGCGTCAAGGGTGAACCCGTCAAGGAATAAGCTTGGCTTGCCGTCCGGCTGGGGTAAACTCGGCCGGGTGGCCCGACTGGTTTTCAGCCGGCGTCCCGCCGCGTTGTTTTTTGGTTCACGCAATTCCGGCAGAATGGTTTGGCCCCTTCCGGAATTGACGTAGCGAGACCCTGATGCAGCAATCCGCCCGCTGGAAGACCCTTGCCCTCTGGCTCGTCCTCTTGGCGAGCCTTCTTGTCCTTCTGCCGAGTCTTTTGCCGGCCCGCATGGCCGCCGGCCTGCCGAACTGGATGGCGGCGCACCGCCTTGTTCCTGGCCTCGACCTGACCGGCGGTTCACGCCTCGTTCTCGAGGTTTCCCGCGCCGATATCGCCGCAGATCGCCTACGCGCCGCCGTGGAGACCATCGGCAATACGTTGCGCGCCTCCCGCATTCCCCACAGCGATCTCAACGGCGCGGAAGACACTGTCGATGTCACCGTGACGGCGAGTGACCGCGTCGATGCGGCCCGCGAGGCGCTGGCTGGCCTTGATCTCGGCACGCTCAGCGAGCCGCAACCGGGCCAATTCACCATCGTGCTGTCTTCCGCCGCGATCGAAGAGGCCGTGCAGGCCGCGTCGCTCGGCGCCGTCGATGCCGTGCGCCGCCGCGTCGAAAGCCTCGATATTCCTTCTCTTTCCGTCAGCCGCGGCGAGCGTGACCGCATCGTCGTGGCCATGCCCGGCCTGACCGATCCGCAGCGCGTCAAGGACCTGCTGTCGCAGGCCGGCAAGTTGTCCGCCCGGCTGGTCGACGACAGCATGCCCGTGAACACTGCGATCGAGGACGGCGCGCCGGCCGGTTCCGAAGTGCTTTATTCCACGGGCGAGCCGCCGGTCGGCTATCTCGTGCGTCGCGACGATCTCTTCACCGCGGCGGATGTCGCTTCGGCGGAGCCGGCGGCCAATAACGAGCCCTTTATCGAATTCGTGCTGCGCGCCGAGGCTGCCGAGCGATTGGCCGCCTTCACCCGAAACAACAGCGGCCGCACCATCGCCATCCTGCTCGACGGCCAGGTGATCTCGACCTCGCAGATCCAGGGCGCCATCATCGACGGCGTCGGCCGCCTCTCCGGTGATTTCGACGCGGAAGGGGCAGCAAACCTCGCTCGAATCGTTGCAAGCGGTCCGCTGCCGGCACCGGTGACGATCATTGAGGAGCGCTCGATCGAGCCGGCATTGGGCGCGACTTCCACGGGCACCGTCGTCGTCGCGCTTGCCGTGGCCGTTCTCGCCGTGGTCGCCTTCATGACCTTCTTCTACGGCGTGCTCGGCGTCATCGCGTCGCTGTCGCTGTTCTTTAACGTCACACTGACCTTCGCGATCCTCGCGCTCATCCGGACACCACTATCGCTCTCATTGATCGCCGGCATCGTTCTGACCGTTGGCATTGCCGTCGATGCCAGCGTGCTGATCTTCGAGCGCATCCGCGAGGAAACCAAGGCCGGTCGCTCGCTCGACGAGGCCGTCGATACGGGATTCAACCGCGCTCGTGCCACGGTTCTGGATGCATCGGCGACCATGCTCATCGCCATCGCCGTGCTCTTCCTGTTGTCCGCCGCCCCCGTGCGTGCCTTTGCGCTCGCCGTCGGTATTGGCATGCTGGCGACGCTCTTCACCACCTTCGGCCTCACGCAGCGCCTTGTGCGCGCCTGGCTCGGCCGCAGCCATATCACGCATCTGCCCAAGGGCGTGCGTACCGGCCTGTTCGACCGCCTGAACCTGCGCTTCATGGCGGTGCGCAACGGCGTCTTCCTGCTGACGGCGGTTCTGTCGATTGCCATTGCCGGCCTGCTCTATGTCGGCAAACTGCGGCTCGGCATCGATTTCACCGGTGGTGCCGCGCTCGAACTCCAGGCTAAGACCGGCAATGCCGATCCCTTCGAGATCGCGGCGCGTCTGACTGACACGGGCGTCGACGTCCAGAGCGTCGATGCGACGCTCGATCCGCGGCGCGCGCTCGTGCGCCTCACCGCCCAGGGCGAGGGAGAAAACGCCGAGCAGACCTCCGTGCTCATCGCCCGCGGCGAACTCGAGGACGATTACGATTTCCGCCGCGTCGAGGTGGTCGGGCCGGCCATATCGGGCGAGCTGATCGATACGGCGACACTCGGCTTCGTCGCTGGTCTGCTGGCGCTCGTCGCCTATATCTGGATCCGCTTCGAATGGCATTTCGCCATCGGCGCCATAATCTCGCTGGCGCATGACGTGTTCTTCACGCTCGGTTTCCTGGCGCTCGCCAAGATCGAGTTCAACATTAGCGCCGTCGCCGCACTCCTGACGGTCGCCGGCTATTCGCTGAACGACACGATGGTCGTCTATGACCGCATCCGCGAGAACCTGCGTCATTTCAAGCAGATGCCGCTGCCGATCCTGATTGACGACGCCATCAACCGCACGCTGTCGCGCACCGTGCTGACCTCGGCGACGACGCTGATTGCGCTTGCAGCGCTGGCCCTGCTCGGCGGCGAGGCGATTCGCACCTTCGCGCTGACGCTGCTCTTCGGGGTGGCGATCGGCACCATATCCTCTATCTACATTGCCGGACCGATCCTCATTCTGTTCCGCCTCCGGCCGGAGCGCTACCGCCCCGGCAAGGGCGGCGCTGGGGCGGTCCCGGAGACGGGAGCCAATGGCTAAGGGCATCGAAATCCGGGAGGCGCATTTCCCCGGACGTGCGCCGATCGACGCATATGGCAATGGCGGTTTCCGCTTCGCCGACATGTCGCATCGCGGCTCTATCCTGTGCCTGCCTTCAGGCATCCACGGGTGGGACAAGGCGGAAGACACGCCGCTTACGCTTGACGATATCACGCGCGTGCTGGACGAGGCCGGCGAGATCGAGGTTTTGCTCGTCGGCACCGGCAAGGAGATCCGTCCGCTGCCGGCCGAAATCAAGGCCGCGCTGCGAGAACGCCACATCCGTTCCGACCCCATGAGCACGGGCGCGGCCGTGCGCACCTTCAATGTCATGCTGGCCGAAAGTCGCGCGGTTGCCGCCGCTCTCATCGCTGTGTGACGCGAAAGACCTGACGTGACCGAGACCAAGGACAATTATGCGCACTGCCTGGCAGTGCTCCGCGACACCGATCGCGACCGTTATCTCGCCTGCCTGCTGGCGCCGGCGGAGAAACGCGGCCCGCTTGCCGCGCTCTATGCGTTCAACGCCGAAATCGCCCGCGTGCGCGATTCCGTGCGCGAAGCGCTGCCCGGCGAAATCCGCCTGCAATGGTGGCGTGACCTGCTGGAAGGCGAGGCGGACGGCGACGCCATGGCCAACCCGCTTGCCGCGGGCCTTATGACCTGCGTCAAGGAATACCGGCTGCCTGTGGCCGTGCTGACGGACATGATCGAGGCGCGCATCTTCGACGTCTATAATGACCCGATGGAAAGCCGCGCGGCGCTGGAAGGTTATGCCGGCGAGACGGCGTCTGCGCTGATCCAGCTCGCGAGCCTTATTCTCGACCCGGAAAACGCCCCGAAATCCGCCGAGGCTGCCGGCCATGCCGGCGTCGCGCAGACCGTCGCGGGTGCACTGCTCCTCCTGCCGATCCACCGGCGGCGCGGCCAGGTCTATCTACCGGCCGATCTCATGGCGGCAACGGGCCTGACGCCGGAAGCGCTGCTCGCCGGCAACGACCCGGCTGCCGCCGCCCGTGCCGTAGAAGCCTTCGTCGGGCTCGGCCGCGACCATCTCGCCAAGGCGCGCACGGCCAATAGCGTGTCCGTTGCGAATCGCGCCGCCTTTTTGCCAGTCGCGCTCGTCGCCCCTATATTGAAGGCAGCGGAGAAAGCGGGCGCCGGCGCGCTTGACGGCGCGCTCCAGCCCGCCCAGTGGCGGCGGCAATGGTGGATGTGGCGTGCCCTTCGGCGTGGCCCTTTCTGAAAACCTGACAGGACGCAAAACTGGCGCAAGCCTTGTCCGCTACAGCGGCTGAACGTATTTTGCGGGAGGAGAGTCGATGTTCTGGACCATCATCATCGCCGGTCTGTTCGTGGCCGGCCTGATCTTCCGCCATAAATTTCGCAGCGACGATCGTCAGGAAGAGGCGGGCGAGGATGCCGGCCTTGCCATTGTGGAGTTCGGCCGGGCCTTCCCGGAGGAGGCCATCCGCGCCGTCGTGACCACCAAGGACCGGCGGACGGTCTTCCTTCGTCTGCATGACGGCAAGGCGGGCTGCATGCAGGCCCATGGCCACCACTATGCCTGCCACCTGATCGAGCCGGGTACCGTGCGCGTCAACAGCGCCGGCCCGCGACGCCTGACTGTGGAATACGCCAATGCCGCCTTCGAAGGCGGCACCTATGAATTCCGCGACGAGAAGGAGGCCGCTGAAGTCTCCCTCTGGCTGCTTGGCAGCTTCATGCCGGGCGCTGCAAACCTCAACGCCCAGCCAGCCGGCTAATTCATCTGACGATCAGCGCCCGAGCCAGCGGGCGCAATCTTCCAAGGCGCGTGCGGCGGTTGCCTGCTTCTTGGCGACCGCCTTGTCCTTGCCGCGAAAGCGCTTCAGCCCCTCGGGCCGGACGACCGCGCCGGGCTCCAGCGGCGGGAAGAGGCCGAAATTAATATTCATCGGCTGGAAGGAGCGCTTGCCCGGCTCGTCGTCGGAGACGATGTGGCCGCCGGTGATGTGGTTCAGCAAGGCGCCGAAGGCTGTCGTTTCAGGGGGAAGGGACAGCGTTTGCCCGAGCCGCTCGGCAGCGGCGAAGCGGCCGGCGAGCAGGCCGATGCTGGCGCTTTCCACATAACCTTCGCAGCCGGTGATCTGGCCAGCGAATCGGAGACCCGGACGGCCCTTCAGCGTCAGCGAGCGGTCGAGCAGCGTCGGCGAATTGATATAGGTGTTGCGGTGCAGGCCGCCGAGGCGGGCAAATTCCGCGTTTTCCAGACCGGGAATCAGCCGGAAGATTTCGGCTTGCGCGCCATATTTCAGCTTCGTCTGGAAACCGACCATGTTGTAGAGCGTGCCGAGCGCATTGTCCTGGCGCAGTTGCACGACGGCATAGGCCTTGACGGTCGGGTTATGCGCGTTTGTCAGGCCCATTGGCTTCATCGGGCCGTGGCGCAGCGTCTCGCGGCCGCGCTCGGCCATCACCTCGATCGGCAGGCAGCCGTCGAAATAGGGCGTGCCTTCCCATTCCTTGAAGCCCGTCGTGTCGCCGGCGATCAGGGCGTCGACGAAGGCATTGTACTGTGCCTCGTCCATCGGGCAGTTGATGTAATCCTTGCCCGTGCCGCCGGGGCCGACCTTGTCGTAGCGCGACTGGAACCAGCAGATATCCATGTCGATGCTGGCGGTGTGCACGATCGGGGCGATCGCATCGAAGAAGGCCAGCGAATCGGCCCCTGTACGCGCCTGGATCGCGGCGGCAAGCGAGGGTGCGGTAAGCGGGCCGGTCGCGATGATCGCCTGGTCCCAGTCTTCCGGCGGCAGGCCGGCCACTTCCTCGCGGGTGATCGTGATGAGCGGATGGCTTTCAAGCGCTGCGGTCACGGCGGCGGAAAAGCCGTCGCGGTCGACGGCGAGCGCGCCGCCGGCCGGCACCTGATTCGCATCGGCCGAGCGCATGATGAGCGAGCCGGCAAGCCGCATCTCGGCATGCAGAACGCCGACGGCGTTCGAGGTGGCGTCATCCGAGCGGAAAGAGTTGGAGCAGACGAGCTCTGCGAGGCTGTCCGTCTTGTGCGCATCCGTGCCGCGCACGCCGCGCATTTCATGCAGAATGACGGGAACGCCGGTTTCGGCGATCTGCCAGGCAGCTTCCGAGCCGGCAAGGCCGCCGCCGATGACATGGATGGGAGTGTGGGAAGAGGTCTTGGTCATGGGTGGTTGGTTATCATGGGCAACGGCGCATTTCCAAGGAAAAGCATTGGGGCGGGGCATCATGCCCCTGGAATCAAAAACGGCACCAGATGGTGCCGTTTGATCGTTCCTCGCGCTGGCCGTTTCCGGCCGCTGCGGCGGAAACCGGCTATGTCTTAGCGGAAGGAACGGGCTGCGATGTCGCGGATGTCGTAACGGGTCAGGCCGATGTCGGACAGCGTGTGGTTCGACAGGTTGCCGAGTTCGTTCATCGTGCGGCGGTAGGACATCCAGTTCTTGGCAATGCGGATCGGGTTCATGGTCTTTTCCTCGAAGTGTTGGCCGGAAGGTCTCTCTCACCGGTTTGTGACGCCCATATACGCGACATGCTTGTTAATGTGCAGTGCAAAGAAAATGCAGCTGCTATGCATTTGTGCAATAAGACGATGACGGATCAGGCAGATGCCTGTGCTGCATGCGAAATAACCAGAAAGTGCTGCTATTCGAGGCATGTGGCCGGAAGGATCCAGTGCTGCTGCCGTCCCGCACAATGTCGCAGCTGAGGAATTGCGACATTGTGCGCCGCAAAAGGACGCGCAAACGAAAACGCCCTCCGGTGGGAGCCGGAGGGCGTTCGAATTGCGACCCGTAAGGGGTCCGTTCGGCTTAGATCGAAGCCTTGCGAGCGATGTACGGGATATCGCTGCGGCCGATGCCGAGGTCGCGAAGTTCGCGGTCGGTCATGCGGCCGAGTTCGCTGACGGTCTGACGATACTTGCGCCAGTTGTTAAAAGAGCGTGCCAGGTTCATGTCATTTACCCCTTTCGTGGGCTTGCGTACTGGGCGGCCGCTCGTCTTTGGCGCCGCCCTGATCTGATGGATTGGAATATACGCTGCGCCGCGAAAAAGGACAGCGCAATTGCTGTATGGCACCTATGCGTTTTATGCATGTCAAGCGGAAATTTAGGCGAAATTCTGGCCAAAATCCGGGCTCGGCGCCACAAAGGTAAAGAAGCCATGCGGGATTGCTTGGTTGCAGTGCAAAAAGCAACGCCCGCCGGGGGAGGAGATCCGGCGGGCGTTGCTGATAGCTATTGGCAGTTTGGGAGGAGGAGGGGCTGCCAATCCTTGTCGGGGACGTTGGGAGGAGGAGATCGTCACCCGAGCTATGAGAAAGATATAGCCTGCCCGAACGATGGGCAAAAGCGCGCGATTGGAATGGCACCCATGCACGAGCCGCATGCGTTCGATTTGACTGTGCTGAATGCGGCGAATGCACAGGTATGCAGCCGGCGGTCATGAAAGATTTTTGATCGTGGGGTGTGGTTTGCCAGGTGCCGGCGAAAACAATAACGCCCGCCGGGGGAGGAGGTCCGGCGGGCGTCATTAAGAGTGATTGGCAACTGGGAGGAGGAGTGTTGCCAATCGTATCGGAGGAGCGCTGGGAGGAGGAGTGCGCCGCTCCGAATTCCTGTTCGATACCGTCTCCGGCATCGGGTCTGTCGGCATCATGCCGGGCGTTCGACCATTCCGCCCTCCGGTCTGCCCGTCGCCTCCGCGGCGCCTTGGTTTCCGGTCCGAACCATCTCTGATCCGATGACTGCAATCTAACCCGATCCCTCGATTTTGTGCAGTGCAATATGGGAATGGATGATATGCGCCCGCTGCATGCCCGAAATCGAAACGCCACCGGCGTCTTGTTGCTAAATCTGCCAGGAATTTCTTTATTTCCCGTTAATCATCGCGCCGGTCGCATCGCACTTGGCCCGAATGGGCGGATTGTTGCGTCGATTGCGAATTTATGGCGGCGCTATACCGTTTCTGCTGACAGGGTATGCGCGGCACGAATCGTGCGCGTTTTGAAGAGAGGCGGGACGAATGTATCGGGGCAGGTTGGAACGCGATCTCAAACTGTGGACGCAGCAGGGCTTGCTCGATGCGCCGACCGCCGATCGCCTCCTGAAGGAATATGATTCCCGCGAAAGTTCGTTCAGCCTCGGCCGCGTGTTGATGATGATCGCGGCTCTGCTGATGTCGGCCGCCGTACTGCTGCTGGTCGCGGCCAATTGGGAGGCGATCCCGCGCCTCGTGCGGGTCGTCGGCATCGTCGCGCTGATCTGGGGCGCCTATCTGGCTGGCGGGTTGCTGACCCAGCGCGGCGCGCCGCGGCTTGCGGCGGCGTTCCTTGCGGCCGGCACGCTGTCCTTCGGCGGCGCCATCGCGCTGATCGGGCAGATGTACCATCTCTCCGGCGATGCGGTTCAGGCGATGCTTGTCTGGTTCGCAGGCTCCGTGATCGCGGCGGTTCTCTTCCGCTCCGGCGCGGTCACGGCCATCGCCGGTTTCCTTGCCTTCGCCGTCGCCTGGACGGACTGGAGCGAGGCCTACCATGCCAGCGACACGCTGCTGCTCTGGCTGATGCCGCTCATGGCCGTCATCATCATCCTGCTGGTACGCTATACCGATGCGGGGCGCGTGCGCCATATCGCCTATCTGCTGCTCGTCGCCTGGCTCGCCTTCATATATGGCGAACACGATACGCCGACGACCGCGATAGCAATCGCATCGCTCGGCGCGCTCGCCTATCTGCTGGCCGCCGTGCCGCAGTCGCCGCTCCATGCGCTCGCCCGCAGCGCCGGCGCCGCTCCTGCCTTTTATTCCTATCTCGTGCTGCTGCTCGGCCTGCTTGTCCTTCATTTCGAATACGACGCCGTGGGGGATCGCCTGATGCTCGGCATCATCACGCTCGTCGTGGCCATCGGCGGCATCGTGCTGTCGGGCAAGGAAAACGGCGCGGTGCGCTATCTCGGCTATGCGACCTTCGCGGCTGAAACGCTCTATCTCGCCTCCGAAACCATCGGCTCGATCATCGGCACATCCGGTTTCTTCCTGATTTCCGGTCTGGTGGTCGCGCTGATCGCCTGGGCCGTGATCGTCGTCGAGCGCCGTTTTTCCAAGGCTGAAACCAAGGCGGAGGCCTGAGCCATGTCGACACTTTCTACTTTCCGCATTCCGCCGGTCGCCGCCGCCATCATCGCGGCAGCGCTCCAGACGGCCGTGCTTGGCTATATGGTCGAAGGCCGCGCTTCGATCCTGCGCAACGGCGCGGATATCAGGCTGAAGACGCTGCCGGTCGATCCGCGCGACCTCTTGCGCGGCGACTATGTCATCCTGTCCTATCCGATCTCGACGATCCCGAAGAGTATCGTCACCGGCGAGGTGCCGAAGGTGAACGGCCGTGAGCGGCTTGTCGTGCGCCTGAAGCCCGGTACGGATGGGCTGTGGGCGGCGACCGAGGCGAGTTTCGGCACGCTGGCGCCGGAGGAGGGCAGCGTTCTCCTGCGCACGCAGCCCTTCGATTATTATTCCGTCACCGACGGGGTGCTGCCGGACAGCCTCTTTGTCAGCTACGGGCTCGAGCGCTATTATGTGCCGGAGGGCGAGGGCAAGGTGCTGGAAGACGCCCGCAACCAGGAGGAGCTCGAAGTGGAGGCGCGCGTGTCGAAAGACGGTACGCCGCAGATCGCCCGGCTCATCCTGCGCGGCGAGCCGGTCTATGACGAGCCGCTTTATTGAGCGTAACGGCCGGGAGAACGGTCGTTTGCCTGTCATTTTTCCTTTGATCCGCCGAAAACGGGTGATATAGAGACGCCGCGCTCGGAAGGCGTCATGGGAGCGGCCCCGGGGAAGAGACCCGGTCGCCCGTGGCAACGAGGTTTCTGAGAGCGGGTATGGTGAAATTGGTAGACACGCCAGATTTAGGTTCTGGTGCCGCAAGGCGTGGGAGTTCAAGTCTCTCTACCCGCACCAGAGCCACAAAACGCGAAAACAACGGGTTTTCGCGCGGCGTGGAGCATTTCAGCGCGCCATTTTGCTTGCCAAAAGGCCACCGAATTCAGTAAAGCCACTGCCGGCAAATGGACCGGCGGGGCGCTCGCCATAACCGGAAGACCGGTTTGAGCGCCGCCAACTCGAAATAAAGGTTTGAACATGCAGGTTATCGAAACGCTCGCTGAAGGGCTGAAGCGCGAAATCAAGGTCGTCATCCCGGCCAAGGACATGGAAGCTCAGATGAACGAGCGTCTTGAGGACGTGAAGGGCCGTGTCCGCATCAACGGCTTCCGTCCGGGCAAGGTGCCCTTCGCCCATCTCAAGAAGATGTACGGCAAGTCCGTCATGGCCGAACTCGTCAACGAGATCGTCCGCGACCGTCCGACCGCGATCCTTTCCGAGCGCGGCGAAAAGTCGGCCACGCAGCCGGAAGTCGCAATGACCGAAGACCAGGCCGAAGCCGAGAAGATCCTGAACGGCCAGGCCGATTTCGAATTCACGCTGTCCTACGAAGTCATCCCGGCAATCGACCTCAAGGACAATTCCGGCATCGCCGTCACCCGTGAAGTCGTCGATATCGACGCCAAGGAAGTTGACGAGCAGATCCTCAAGATCGCCGAAAGTGCCCGTTCCTACGAAACCAAGAAGGGCAAGGCCGAAAACGGCGACCGCGTCACCATCGACTACCTCGGCAAGGTCGACGGCGAAGCCTTCGACGGCGGCAAGGACGAGGACGCAGAACTCGTTCTCGGCTCCAACCGCTTCATCCCGGGCTTCGAAGAGCAGCTCGTCGGCCTGAAGGCTGGCGACGAGAAGGTCATCACCGTCACCTTCCCGGCTGAATACCCGGCTGCAAACCTCGCCGGCAAGGAAGCCACCTTCGACATCAACGTCAAGGAAGTCGCTGCTCCCGCCGAAGTCGAGATCAACGACGAACTCGCCACCAAGCTCGGCCTCGAATCGGCTGACAAGCTGCGCGAAATCGTCCGCGGCCAGATCGAAAGCCAGTACGGCTCGGTCACCCGCCAGAAGGTCAAGCGCCAGATTCTCGACCAGCTCGACGAGATGTACAAGTTCGAAACCCCGGAGCGCCTGGTCGAAGCCGAGTTCGAAAACATCTGGCGCCAGATCAACACCGATCTCGCCCAGTCCGGCAAGACCTTCGCTGACGAAGACACGACCGAAGAAGCCGCTCGCGAAGAATACCGCAAGCTTGCCGAACGCCGCGTCCGTCTCGGCCTCGTTCTCTCGGAAATCGGCGAAAAGGCCGGCGTCCAGGTTACAGACGAGGAAATGCAGCAGTCGCTCTACCAGCAGCTGCGTCAGTTCCCGGGCCAGGAAAAGCAGATCCTCGAATACTTCCAGAAGACCCCGGGTGCCGCCGCTTCCCTGCGCGCGCCGATCTTCGAAGAAAAGGTCGTCGATCACCTGCTCGGTGAAATCAAGGTAACGGACAAGACCGTTTCCAAGGAAGACCTGCTCGCCGACGACGAAGACGGCGACGACAAGGGCTCCAAGAAGGCTGCGCCGAAGAAGAAGGCTGCTGCCAAGGCCGAAGCTCAGGAAGGCGAAGACGCCGCTCCCAAGAAGAAGGCCCCGGCCAAGAAGAAGGCCGCCGAAGGCGACGCCGAGTAATCGATTCGATACGATCAAACCTCACAAAGGCCGCCCATCGGGCGGCCTTTTTCGTTGCCGTGGGCACTTCGCTACCGACGCGCATCTGCACCAATATCCACGCAGCGGCTTCGCCGCCCGTGGGTTTTCAAAGAGCATTTCGGACGGGGCGCTGGAAGCTGCCTCGACTGAAATAGTGTATGTGGCACCTTTCAGCGCCCCGTTCAGCGGTTTTTGCCCGCGACTCCGGTCCCTCTGCAAAGGCCGGGATGGCGGATGTCGTTCGCCGGTTTCCGGAAGGGAACAGCGCCGTTTTGACATCGCGACCACACGCTCTGGCGATCGCGACGGAAGGTTTTCACCTTCCAGCGTGTTCCCATCCGGCGGACGATGCCGACGCATCCGCCAGTCCCGGCCTCCTTGCGTGCCGCACAGACACATCCGGCGCGCCGTCTGGGGCATGAAACGACAGGGCTGGTCCGACACCCCATCGCTTCCCCCATGTCGCCGGAGGGAGACCATTTTCCGCAGGCCCGGTGCGTGAGGTCTTGCGTCTCTTCCCCACACCCCGCGCCGATCCCGCCTCGCTGCCACGCCTGGCAGTGTATCCGCGGCGGGATGGGAGGATTGTAAGCACAAATTTGAGGGGTGGGGAAAATGCAGGGGATGATGACGCGGCGTAAAGACGGGCAAGCGACGCCGTGCCTATCGTCCTTCGAATGCGGTCTGTGCTGCCGTGGCGGTGATCAGGCCGAAGAAGCCTTCGCCAGGGGACAGTTTGTACGCCCGGGCAAAAGCTTCATCGTCAAGGTCAAAAGCCGAATCGTAGGCGGGCACGGCGGCTGCTGCCGCAGTTAACAGCGTGGCAGCGCGAGCGGTGGAGAAAGCAGGGAGCCATTCGCCGGATTGCGTTCGTGTCCATGTCGCACCGAGCGTCGAGACAAGGCATTTCTGGTCCCACACCAGGCCGGCGAGGCGCTTCGTTTTCCCCGCAAGGCCTTCCCGTGCGCCCGGGGCCGGGAGGATGCCGTCGGTCATGGCAAGAATCGATGTGCTGCCTTCCGGGCAACCAACCTCCGCTTCGGCGACCGACAGCAATGTGGCGAGGCGCTGGAGATCGGCGCCGGTGCGGCAGCCGGCGAGCGCGATCATGGCGGCGCCGGCGGCGAGGGCTTTTTGCAGCGTCGCGATATCCGAGTCGGTCTCGACTACGACGATGGCGCCATGGATCTCCGCTTCACCGATCCGCGCGGCGGGGACCAGCACGCCGCGCCGGTCGGCGGGGATCGCATGCTCGGGAGGGAGGGCGAACAAGGCGTGGGGCAGCGGTGTCATGGCTTTTCATAGGGCTTCGCGGCCACCTTTGGCAATGACCGCCCGGTTAATGGATATGGTGAACTAATCTTAAACACTTTGGCGCTAGCGTGTTTTCAGTAGCGTAGTGCAGGCGTTTGGGGCGTCCTTTGATCGTTCATGCTTTTCTCCGTTGGGTCGAGACCGCGCGGGCAGCCGACAGGGCGAAGGCTGCCAGTGTGTTGGCGAAGGCTTACGCAAAGGCGCGCATCGCGCCCGACGATCGTCGTGCCGCCGAAATGGCGATGATATTCCTGCTCGACGACCCGGCGCCGAAAGTGCGGCTGGCCCTGGCCGAGGCACTTGCCGACTGCGAGGATGCGCCGCGCGCAGTCATCCTGCCGCTCGCCGAAGACCAGCCGGAAATCGCCGCCCGGATCATCCTGTGTTCGTCTCTGCTGACGGACGCCGATCTCGTCGATCTCGCCGCCAAGGGCAGCGATGCGACGCGCATGCTGATTGCCCACCGCAGCTATGTTTCGCGCGCCGTCTGCGCCGCCATGGCGGAGATCGGCGAAGCGCCCGACGTGCTGGCGCTGCTCGAGAACGAAGGCGCGGTGCTGTCGCGCCGCAGCCTGTGCCGCATTGCCGAGCGTCTCGGCGACGACGCGGAGATCCGCGCGCTGCTGCTCGATCGCGACGACCTGCCCAGCGATGCACGCCAGGCATTGGTGGAGAAAATCGGCACGGCGCTGGCCGGTTTCGGGCTCATCCAGGCGGCAATCGGCGAAAACCGAGTCGAGCGCATCACCCGCGAGGCCTGCGATGTGGCGACGATCGGCATGGTGACGAATGTGACGGCGATGGAAATGCCTGATCTCGTCGAACATCTGCGCCTCACCGGACGCCTGACCCCGGTTTTCCTGATGCATGCGCTGTGCACCGGCCGCGTGGAATTTTTCGCCGCCGCCATCACCAATCTTTCCGGGCAGGCAGAGCGGCGGGTCCGCTCCATACTCTCCGACGGCCGTGAGGTGGCCGTGCGTGCGCTCTACGAAACGGCGGGGCTCGGCCGGGATATCAGCGCGCTCTTCACCGAGGCGACCCTGCTCTGGCGACGTGAGGCGAAGGGCGGGGAGAGCGATGTTTCCGTGTCCGAACTGCTTCTGTCGCGGGCACGTGCCGCCGGCAATGCGGCCTGCCAATCCATGCTGGAACTGGTCGAGCGGCTGGCGATCGCCGAACAGCGGCAGACGGCGCGCAGCTATGCGCTCATCGCGTCGCGGGAAGCGGCTTAATCGGCGAAGCGCTTTATGACCCAGCTATAGCCGTCCTCGGCGTAGCGCACGGGCTTGACGACCGCGGCCTTCAGGGAGGCGGCGTCCGGAATGGCCTTCTTGACGAAATTCAGGGTGCGGGCCGCAAGGCCTTGCCGCGCTTCCGCCGTCTCCTCAGGCACGGGGATTTCGGCCTGCGCGGCCGTTTCCGCCGGCTTTGCCTCCGGTTGCGGATTGGCCACATCGGCGGTCATGCGGTCGTTGTTGCTTTCGCAGACCGCGACTATAACAGGATAGTTCTTGTCCTGATGCCGGTTGATATAGGTCTCGGCCTGGGCGTCGCACAGCGCTACGGTCTGCCAGCTCTTCGGCACCGTATCGATATAGTGGCACTGGGTCGCGCTGTCGTCGCAGCCCATGATCGTCATGACGATGAGCGCTGCTTTCATGGCTGTCCCTTTCGCATTGAACGATGCCGGTTAGAGGTGGCCATTGCTGCGAAAATAAGGCGCCGGCCCGGCCACAACCCCGTCAGATGTCGAGGTTGTCGGCGAAGACGGCGCGCTCCTGGATGAAGCGGAAGCGGGCCTCCGGCTTGGTGCCCATCAGGTCGTCGACGGCCGTGCGCGTGCCCTCGAAGTCGACGTCGTCGATCATGACGTTGAGGATGGTGCGCTTGGCCGGGTCCATCGTCGTTTCCTTGAGCTGCGCCGGCAGCATCTCTCCGAGGCCCTTGAAACGGCCGATTTCGACCTTGCCGCGGCCGTTGAACTCGGTGCGCATCAATTCCTCGCGGTGGCCATCGTCGCGGGCATAGAGCGTCTTGCCGCCCTGGCTGAGACGGTAGAGCGGCGGTACCGCGAGGTAGAGATGGCCGCCGCGGATGAGGTCGGGCATCTCCTGATAGAAGAAGGTGATGAGCAGCGAGGCGATATGCGCGCCGTCGACGTCGGCATCGGTCATGATGATGACGCGCTCGTAGCGAAGGTCTTCCTCACGATATTTCGTGCGCGTGCCGCAGCCGAGCGCCTGCACGAGATCGGAGATCAGCTGGTTGGCGCCGAGCTTTTCGCGGCCGGCGCTGGCGACGTTGAGGATTTTGCCGCGGAGCGGCAGGATCGCCTGGTTGGCTCGGTTACGCGCCTGCTTGGCGGAGCCGCCTGCCGAATCGCCCTCGACGATGAAGAGTTCGGCACCCTCGGCGGAGTTCTGCGAGCAATCGGCGAGCTTGCCGGGCAGGCGCAGCTTGCGCACCGCCGTCTTGCGGGAGACTTCCTTTTCTTTGCGGCGGCGCATGCGCTCTTCCGCGCGCTCTATCACCCATTCGAGCAGCTTCGCCGCTTCGGCTGGGTTATCGGCCAGATAGTGGTCGAAGGGATCGCGCAACGCGTTTTCGACGATGCGCTGCGCCTCGACCGAGGCAAGCTTGTCCTTCGTCTGGCCGACGAACTCCGGCTCGCGAATGAAGACCGAGAGCATGCCGACCGCCGAGATCATCACGTCGTCGGTGGTGATGTCCTTGGCGCGCTTGTTCTGCGTCAGCTCCGCGTAGTTCTTCAGGCCCTTGGTGAGCGCGATGCGCAGGCCCGCCTCGTGCGTGCCGCCATCGGCCGTCGGGATGGTGTTGCAATAAGAGTGGATCAGCGAATCGCCGCCATACCAGGTGACGGCCCATTCCAGCGAGCCGTGGCCGCCGGACTTCTCGCTCTTGCCGGCGAAGATTTCGCGGGTGACGGTATATTCCTTGCCGAGCGTCGCCTGCAGATAGTCCTTCAGGCCGCCGGGGAAATGGAAGACGGCCTTTTCCGGCGTTTCCGAACCCTCGGGCAGCAGCGACGGGTCGCAGCTCCAGCGGATTTCGACACCGCCGAACAGATAGGCTTTCGAGCGGGCCATGCGGAAGACGCGCGCCGGATCGAAACGGGCATGCGCTCCAAAGATCTCCGGGTCGGGATGGAAGCGCACCTTGGTGCCGCGACGGTTGTGCACGTCGCCGAGCTCTTCGAGCCCGCCGACCGGCTTGCCGCGCGAAAAGCGTTGGCGATAAAGCTTCTTGTTGCGCGCAACCTCGACTTCCAGCTGATCGGAGAGCGCGTTGACGACGGAGACGCCCACGCCGTGCAGACCACCCGAGGTCTCATAGGCCTTGCCGTCGAACTTGCCGCCGGCATGCAGCACCGTGAGGATGACTTCGAGCGTGGACTTGCCCGGCATCTGCGGGTGGTTTTCCACCGGGATGCCGCGGCCGTTGTCGGTGACCGTCAGAAAACCCTCGGCGTCGAGATTGACGTCGATGAAATTGGCGTGGCCGGCCACGGCCTCGTCCATCGAGTTGTCGATGACTTCGGCGAAGAGGTGGTGCAGCGCCTTCTCGTCCGTGCCGCCGATATACATGCCCGGGCGCATGCGCACCGGCTCGAGGCCTTCGAGAACGCGGATCGCCGAAGCGTCGTAGCCGCCGGAACCCTCGCTCAGCGGCGGACGGGTCTCGCGGGCCGGTTCGGGCGCTGCGGCAACGGGCTTTTCCACCGGCCTGGGCGGCTGGCGCTCGGGCTCGGAAGGCATGTTGGCGAAGAGATCGTTGTTGTCGTCTTGCATGGGCTGTTCAGAGTTTGTTCCGTTTGCCAGTTTTCCCCGCCGATCCCTGGGGGATCGGCGTCTGGCGCAAAAGGGATGGTCGGCGAATCACCTGCGACTCTGCCAGATTTCGGGAAATTTCGCGATGGCAGCAGGGCAACGCCGGGCTTTCGCCGGACGGCCGTCCTGTCTCATCCTTTGCCGCTTCAAGGCGGCATCCCCGTATCCGTCGGTCGTCAAGCCGCGCCAACCGCTCGCCAAGGATTGCGTTGCGGGCGGGTGGATGGCAAGTATCGCGAGCCTCAAGGAGCCGCCGTTCATGCGTCAGTCCACAGTTCATTGCCTGAGAAGGCTGGTTTTCGCCGCGCTCTTCGCCTGCATGGCCGTTCAGGATGCGGTGGCGGTGACGCTCCAGCCGTGGAAGGACGAATTGTTCGCCTATGGCACGGTGGTCGAGACGACGGATGATGGCGCGCTCCGGGTCGTCGATTACCAGGAGATGCGCGATATCAACGGGCGCGACCAGGTGCCGGAACGCCGGGTGAAATCGCCCTATGTCTCGACCGCGGTGAAGAAGGCGCAGCAGAATGCGACGATCGACACGCCGGCGGGGCCGATAGACGTGACGATGACCGGCAAGGGCGAGGGGGCGGCCTTCACGGTCATCTTCATCCACGGGCGCGGCGGCGACCGGCGGCTCGGCAGCAACGACTGGAGTTTCGGCGGCAATTTCAACCGGCTGAAGAACCTCGCAGTGCGCGGCGGCGGTGTCTATTATGCACCGAGCGTGCCATCCTTCGACGATGCGGGGGCGGCGCGCATTTCAGGCCTGATCCTGCATGCCAAGGCGCTCTCGCCGGAGGCGCCTGTCATCCTCGCCTGTGCCTCGATGGGCAGCTTCATCTGCGCCCGCGTCGTGCGCGATCCCGTTGCCGTCAAAAGCCTGTCCGGCATGGTGCTGATGGGCGGTGCGGCGGATGGCGACTATGCGAAGACGCCGGCCTTCAAGGCGAAGCTGCCGGTTGTCTTCACCCATGGCGACAGCGACAGCGTCTATGCGGCCAACGACCAGATCGCGGTGTTCCGCAAGCTGCGCAAGGCCGGCATTCCGACGCGCTTCGTGCTGTTCCAAACCGGCGGCCACGGCACGCCGGTGCGCATGACCGACTGGCGCGAAACGCTGAACTGGGTGTTTTCTCAATAAGGTTTCACGAGCGCAGAAGCACCTTCGTCGAATCGAGCGCCGCGGCGATCTGCTGATAATGGCTGGCGCGTTTTTCCGAGTTTTCGGCGGCGCGCAGCAATTGCGTCGATGCTTCCTCAATCACCTGCCGCGCCTGCTCCATCGCCTTGCTCAGCTTTTCCCGCTTGACCGCGGCATAAATCTTCGTCTGCTTGAGCCGGGGATTGGCCCGCGAGCGCTGGCGCGGCGCCTTTGCATCGGTGATGCCGGCCTGGATGCGACCCAGTTTACTGGATGCGCGGCTGATGATCTGGCGCGCTTCCGCATAGGCCGGCCCAGCCGGGATGCGTTGGGCGATGTCGGCCAAGCGCTGGCGCAGACAGTCGATGCGATAGACGGGATCATAGCCGGCGCATTCGGCGCGTGCGCCGTTGATGTTCCTGACAATCGAGGATGTGAGATAGTCCGTCGGCACGGCAACGGCGGTCGAGGTGGCGTCGCTGCTGGTTTGCGAGGCCGTCGAGCCACGGCCGGGACTCGTCTGCCCCAGAACATCGGGGATTGCGGTGAGGGTGAGTGCCCCCGCCAGCAGCGCCGCGTGGAACGAACGCAGATAAGCAGCTTTGATCATGCCTTTCTCCTGTTGTTACTCCGGGTCGCCGAAGGCCATGCGCATGCTGCGCTGGGTACCTGCGCCGATATCGCCGTCGATGGTGCCCTTGTAAAATTTGTTGCGGCTGAGTGCGGCTTGCAGCGCCTTGCGCGTTTCCTGCTTGAACATGGTTGGACGCGTGGAGAGCTGCTGAAGAACGTCGTCCACGCCGGAGCGCAGCGCCTGGTAGAGATAGTTGGCCGCATCCTGTGGTGTCTTGCCCGGCACCAGCCCGTCGTCGATCAGCGCCGCGACGTTGAACATCGCCTGCGGGTGGCGCAGGTCGGCGGCGCGGATGAAAAGTTCGACGGCCTTTTTCGGATTGCGCGGCAGTCCCTCAGCGCCCTGGTAATAGAGGAAGCCGAGGTCGTTGATCGCATCGGCGAAACCGAGATCGGCGGCCTGCTGGTAGAGCTTGATCGCTGCCGGCACGTTCTGCGCCGTGCCGATGCCCTTTTCATAAAGTTTGCCGAGTTCGAACATCGCTTCGGCATCGCCGGCATCCGCGGCCTTGCGGAAAAATTCGAAGGCTTTTTCGGGCTGGAATTTTTTCGTATCCGGCGTCAGCGCCATGTAGCCGAGGCCGAGCATGGCGCGGGTATTGCCTTCGCCGGCCAGAGCGGCGAGCTGCACCTCCTGATCGGGCTTCAGCGCCTGCCACTGCGAGGCCTTGTCGCCGCTATCAGCGATGGCGGCATCCTCGCCGGCCAGGAAATAGGGCGCGCCCGACAGGGAGCCGTAGAAATACGGCTGCTGGCGATTGGCCGTCAGCGACATGACGCGGTCGCGAACCTGACGGAAGACGAGGCCGATCTCGACATTCGGCCTGGCCAGGTTTTCGAGGATCGCGGTGGCAAAAGGGCTGTGCTCGCCGTCGCCGTCCAGCGCCACCTTGCCGCCTTCGGCCGCGTAGATCACCAGCATGCCACGTGACGGATCCGGTGCTGCTAGACCATTGCCGCCGAGCATCGCACCATTGGCCGCCACCACGCCGGCCAGTGTCGGGAAGGGATTGTTGCGGCAGGAATCGAGAATGACGACGCGCAGTTTTCGCGCACGTTCCACGCTGCGCAGCACCGATGAAAGACTGACAGCCTGATCGGGGATTTTCGCGGGGTCATCGACCTTTATATCAATCGGCACGAGGTAGTTTTCGCCGGCCGCCTCTACGCCATGGCCAGCATAGTAGACAAGCGCGATATCGGCGGTTTCCACCTTGCGCGAAAAGGCTGTGATCGTTTCCTGCATCTGAACGAGCGGAATATCGACGGCGAGATCGACCGTGAAGCCAAGTCGTTGCAGCATGTCGGCGATGGCGCGGGCATCGGAGACGGTGTTCTTCAGCGGCGAGATCGAGGTGTAGGCGGACATGCCAATGACCAGCGCCATGCGCTTGAAGGAGGCGGCGGGCACCGTCAGCGTGTCGCCGGCGGTGATCTTGTCCACCCCGGTCTTGATAGGCATCAGACCGCGCGTCTGGCCGCCGGCGGAGGACGAATCCTGTGCGCCGGCGCTGCCGGCCGAAAGCAGCACCGTCAGGAAGAGGAGGATGACCAGTCTCGAGGGAAGCATGTGCCCCTTTCGCCTTCCTCATGCGCCGATCGCGATATGAGCAAGGACGGATCATATCCTATGCATATTCGAATTCGCTTGGCTACGGGACGGCTTTTCTTGGGGGCTTCGATTTGCTACGCCGCAAGCCGATGGAATTTTAGGGATAGGGAGGCCTCATGACACCGGACGTAACCCCGCTTGTTGCCGGAAACTGGAAGATGAACGGCACGCGCGCATCGCTCGACCAGATCAAGGCGATGGCCGAAGGCGTGATGGGACCGCTTTCCGAAAAAGTCGAGACGCTGATCTGCCCGCCGGCAACCTTGCTTTATGTGGCGACGGCGCTGTGCACCGACAGCCCGTTGCAGATCGGTGCGCAGGATTGCCATGAAAAGGCGTCCGGCGCCCATACCGGCGATATCTCGGCCGAAATGATCGCCGATTGCTTCGGCACCCATGTCATCGTCGGCCATTCCGAACGCCGCACCGACCACAAGGAGAGCGACGCCCTGGTGCGCGCCAAGGCGGAAACCGCCCATGCGAACGACCTCGTCGCCATCGTCTGCATCGGAGAGACCGGCGACGAGCGCAAGGTCGGCAAGACGCTGGATGTCTTGAAGACGCAGCTCGACGGTTCCGTTCCGGATGGTGCGACGGCGGAAAACACGGTCATCGCCTATGAGCCCGTCTGGGCGATCGGCACGGGGCTTACGCCGACGGCCGATGATGTGGCGGAGGCGCATGCCTTCATGCGTGCCGAACTCAAGAGCCGGTTTGCGGGCGAGGGCGCCACGATGCGCATCCTCTATGGCGGTTCGGTCAAGCCCGGCAACGCGAAGGAGTTGATGGGCGTCGCCAATGTCGACGGCGCGCTGATCGGCGGCGCAAGCTTGAAATCCGACGACTTCCTTGCCATCTACCGCGCATACGAAGCGCTGACGGCCTGACACCCGCTTTGATCGTTCGCCTGCCCGAGCAAAAGGGCGGGCGGATTGGCGGGAAGGGCTTGGAATGGCGCACGGCTTGGTATATTGAGCCGCAAACCTGAATTTTGGGCCGTCTGGCCGGGATCCTTAAACATGCAGACCATCTTGCTCGTCATCTATCTCATGGTCGTCGTCGCGCTGATCGGCGTCGTGCTGATCCAGCGCTCGGAAGGCGGCGGCCTCGGCATCGGCGGCGGCTCCGGCTTCATGTCGGCACGCGGCACGGCCAATGCCCTGACGCGCACCACGGCGATCCTCGCAACGCTGTTCTTCGTACTCGCGCTCGGCATGGGCATCATCGCCCGCTGGGAATCGCAGCCGACCGACATTCTCGACCGTATTCCCGGCACGACGGGCACCGGCGGCGTTCTCGATTCCCTCGGCGGTCAGAAGCCGGCCGAAGGCACCCAGCAGAACCAGGGCACGCAGAACAACACGAACACCACAAACCAGACTCCGACGACGACCGGCACCGACGCCGTTCCGACCGAAGGCGGCGCGGCAACCGGAACCGGCACCACCACGACGACGACGGGCACCGGCACCACGGGTGGTGCGACCACGGGCACGGGCGGCAACGCCGGCGTCCCGAGCGGCCAGTAAGCCGCAAAAGCAAAAACAAACCGGCCGGTTGGATCAATCCAACCGGCCTTCTTCTGTGTAAAACGCCGATTGCGACTTCCGAAATCACGAGCAAGGTGATTTTTCGGTGGCGGAATCGATTTTGAAAAGGTATCCGGTGACTCCCATGGCGCGATATGTATTCATCACAGGCGGCGTGGTTTCTTCCCTCGGAAAAGGCATCGCAGCCGCTGCACTCGGAGCTCTCCTTCAGGCCCGCGGTTACCGCGTCCGCCTCCGGAAGCTGGACCCCTATCTCAATGTCGATCCGGGCACCATGAGCCCGACGCAGCACGGTGAGGTGTTCGTCACCGACGACGGTGCGGAAACCGACCTTGACCTCGGCCACTACGAGCGCTTTACCGGCCGCTCTGCCACCAAGACCGATAACATCACCACCGGTCGCATCTACAAGAACATCATCGACAAGGAACGCCGCGGCGACTATCTCGGCGCGACCGTGCAGGTCATTCCGCACGTCACCAACGAAATCAAGAACTTCGTCACTGAAGGCAATGACGACTACGATTTCGTCATCTGCGAGATCGGCGGCACGGTGGGTGATATCGAGGCGATGCCGTTCATGGAGGCGATCCGCCAGCTCGGCAACGATCTGCCGCGCGGTACCGCCGTCTATGTCCACCTGACGCTGATGCCCTATATCCCTGCTGCTGGCGAGCTGAAGACCAAGCCGACTCAGCACTCCGTCAAGGAGTTGCAGGCCATGGGCATCCACCCGGACATCCTGCTGGTGCGCGCCGACCGCGAAATCCCGGAAGCCGAGCGGAAGAAGCTGTCGCTGTTCTGCAACGTGCGGGCGACGGCCGTGATCCAGGCGCTCGACGTCTCCTCGATATACGACGTGCCGCTCGCCTATCACAAGGAAGGCCTGGACGACGAGGTGCTGGCCGCCTTTGGTATTGAACCGGCGCCGAAGCCGCGTCTCGACGCCTGGCAGAAGGTTTCCGATCGCATCAAGACGCCCGAGGGCGAGGTGACGATCGCCATCGTCGGCAAGTACACCGGCCTCAAGGACGCCTACAAGTCGCTGATCGAGGCGCTGTATCACGGCGGCATCGCCAACCACGTGAAAGTCAAGCTCGAGTGGATCGAGTCGGAAGTCTTCGAAAAGGAGGATCCGGCGCCTTATCTGGAGAAGGTGCATGGCATCCTCGTCCCGGGCGGTTTCGGCGAGCGCGGCTCGGAAGGCAAGATCAACGCGGCGCGCTTCGCCCGCGAGCGCAAGGTGCCGTATTTCGGCATCTGCTTCGGCATGCAGATGGCGGTCGTGGAAGCGGCGCGCAATCTCGCCGGCATCGAGAAGGCATCCTCCACCGAATTCGGCAAGACCGCCGAACCCGTCGTCGGCCTGATGACGGAATGGGTGAAGGGCAACGAACTCGAAAAGCGGTCCGCTGCCGGCGACCTCGGGGGCACGATGCGCCTCGGCGCCTATCGCGCGGCGCTGAAGGGCGGCACGAAGATCGCCGACATCTACGGCTCGACCGACATTTCCGAGCGCCACCGCCACCGCTACGAAGTGAACGTCGATTACAAGCAGCGGCTGGAAAACTGCGGCCTTGTCTTCTCCGGCATGTCGCCGGACGGCGTTCTGCCGGAGACGGTGGAATACCCGGATCATCCGTGGTTCATCGGCGTCCAGTACCACCCGGAACTGAAGAGCCGCCCGCTCGACCCGCATCCTCTCTTCGCAAGCTTCGTCGAAGCGGCACTGGAACAGAGCCGCCTCGTCTGAGTGTAGCAATCTCGTTTTGAGAACCGCCCGGTGCCGCAAGCACCGGGCGGTTTTTATTGGGCGCCCGCGCGCCGCGTTGCTTGCCGTAACGTGACGGCTGTAAGGGCAAGCAGCAACGCATCTGCCGCCGGCATGGCGAACCAGATGCCGCTTTCTCCGAACAGCGTGGTCAGGGCTAGCACAAGCGGCATGGTGAAGAGATAGGGTTTTGCGAGGCTCAGCAAGGCCGCGCGTTTCGCATCGCCAATCGCCTGAAAGGAGCCGGCAATGACCATGAGCGGGCCGGAGACGATGTAGAGCGCTGCCATGATCGGCATGATGCGCGTCACCGCGGAGATGACTGACGCATCCGCGACGAACAGGCCGGCAATCTGGACGGGCATAGTGACGAGCAGGATTTCGATGCAGAGGCAATAGACGAGCACGGCGACGAGGCCGAGGCGCAGCACCGCATTGGCGCGCTGCGTCAGGCCGGCACCATGGTTGTTGCCGAGGATCGTCTGCACGGCCTGGCTCATGCCGAGCAGTGGTAGATAGGCGAAGGTCAGGATGCGGGTGACGATGCCATAGGCCGTGACCAGTGTTTCATATGCGCTGCCTGCCGAGATTTGCAGGGCGGCGATGACCGCGGCGGATGCGAGCGCGAGACCGATGAAGCCGAGGCTTTGCGGTGCGCCAAGCGTCAGGATGCCGCGTGTCGATTCGGACAGACGGGACGGTTTGCCCAGGATGTCCGCGAGGCGCAGGTTCGTCTTCCCGACAGTCCTGAACACCAAGAGAAAGCCGAGCGCCAAGAGTTGCGCCAACACGGTTCCGAGCGCGGAGCCGGTGACGCCAAGGTCGAACCCCACGATCAGGATATAGTTGAAGGCCAGGTTGGCGAGCGAGACGAAGAGGCTCGCCAGCGCCATCAGCCCGACGCGCCCCTCGCAGCGAAGCGCATCGACATTGACGGCCAGCAGCAGTTGGAGCGGCGAGAAGTAGACGACGATTGCGATATAGCGATAGGCCAAGATTTCGAGCACCGGCGCGCCATTGGCGATGGCGGCGATGAGGGCGGGACCAACGGCGAGGAAGGCCAGGATGAAGGCCGCGCCGATGGCCAGTGCCAGCCAGTGGGCAGCGGCGAAGACGCTGCGGGCCGCCGGCAGGTCGCCCGCGCCCAGACGACGGGCGAGCAGGCTCGCCATACCGCTGCCGACGAGGGTTGCAAGCGCCACCAGCAGCATGAAGATGGGAAAGACCGCCGTGACAGCGGCGACGGCCTCCGGCCCGGCATAGAGGCCAAGCATCACGGCATCCATGATGGTCAGAAGCCCGTTCATGCTCATGACGAAGACGATGGGTGCGGCCGTCCTGGCGAAAAGCGCGCCGAGTGGCGTGGTCAGAAATGGGTTGGAATGGTCTTGCGACATCCCGCTCTCCTCATATGCATTTCGATGGGAGGGAGGAGCTCGCATTGCCTGCCGCACGAAATGCTTCGAGGGTCGGGGTCGTCCAAGATCAGATTTCACCGGGACTTTCGTCTGCGAGCGGCAGGTATCTGAAACCTTGATGTGCTCGTTACCGGTGCGGCACGATGGCGTCAAGCCGTGAGCGTGAAGGCCCGGCGCGGTGGCCGGGCCTTGCGGGCCTATTCGGCGGCCTGCGGCAGCGGGCAGACGTCGCCGTCGCAATCCTCGCCGGCAAGCGAGCGCTGGCCGAGCGCGATGGTCAAGGTAGCGCTGGCACCGGCGACGACGGAGACCCAGAAGCCGTGGTGCGGGCCGAATGTGTCGACGGCCCATCCCGCAACGAAAGCGCCCAGCGCCATGCCGATCCCGATACCGGTCGTGACCCAGGTGACGCCTTCCGTCAGCATGGCCTCGGGCACGCGGCGTTCGACGATGCCGAAGGCGGTGATGAAGGTCGGCGAGATGGCGACGCCGCTGACGAAGACGGCGACGGCGAGCAGCGGCACCGAGCCGGCAAAGGGCAGCGGCAAGGCGGTGAGCGCCAGAATGGTGACGGCGATCATCAGCTGCTTCTGCAAGGCCAGTTTCGGGTTCAGAGCACCGAGCACGAGGCCGACGACGAAGGAGCCGATGGCATAGACGCCGATGACGAGGCTTGCGGCATTCGGCTGGCCGAGATCCTTGGTGATGGCGACCGCGCTGACTTCGGCCGTGGCGAAAGTGGCGCCGACGAAGACAAGCGCGAGCGTGATGATCTGGATCGGGCGCAGGCGGATGGCCGACTTCTGCGGCGCGCTGCCGACGACATGGCGGACAGTGGGTTCCGTTCCCCGTTGCAGCACGAAGGCGAGGGTGCCGAGCGCCAGGAAGGCGGTGCTGATCAGCATGCCGGCCTCCGGGAAGAGTGCGACGGCAAGGCCGACCGAGAGCGACGCGCCGGCAATATAGACCAGCTCGTCGGCCGCCGATTCGAAGGCGAAGGCGGTGTTGAGCTCCGGACGATCGCGGAAGAGTTCGGTCCAGCGGGCGCGCAGCATGGCGGGCATGCTGGGCATGGCGGCGGCAAGCAGCGCGGAGGCAAACAGTGTCCAGACCGGCCAGCCCTGGTTTGCAGCGGCAATCAGCGTGAGGAAGGCGACGACGGAGACGATGGTCGTCGGCGTCAGCACGGCCGACTGGCCGTAGCGATCGACGGCGCGGGAGATCTGCGGGGCGATCAGGGCGTTGGTCAGCGCATAGGTCGCCGAAACGGCGCCGGCGAGCCAATATTCACCATGGGTCTGCGACAGCATGGCGACAATACCGATCGGCGCCATGGCGATGGGAAGGCGGGCGAGAAAGCCGGCGGCGGAGAACCCCTTGGTTCCCGGCACGCTGAAAATTTCCTTGTACGGGTTGGACATGGCCTGCTCCTGTAAACGGGCGGTTCCACCACTTACATACGTGGCGTATATCCAGGAAATAGTTGCATACGTGGCGTATGTCAAATAAAATACGCAACGTATGTGAATAGGAGATGCCATGCGCAAACCGCGCGAGGAAATGATTGCCGAAACAAGGGCAAAGCTGATTGCCGCCGGCCGCCGGGCCTTCGGTACGGTCGGCTATGCCGATGCGTCCATGGATGATTTTACCGCAAGCGCCGGGCTGACGCGTGGCGCGCTCTACCATCATTTCGGCGACAAGAAGGGGCTGCTCCAGGCCGTGATGCGCGAAATCGACGCGGAGATGACAGTGCGGCTCAACCGGATCTCGGCGGCCGCGCCCAACCGCTGGCAAGGTTTTGTCGATGAATGCGTCGCCTATATCGAAATGGCGCTGGAGCCGGAAATCCAGCGCATCATGTTCCGCGATGGGCCGGCGGTGCTGGGCGATGTCTCGCAATGGCCGACGAGCCGGGGCTGTATCGCCGCACTCAGCCGCAGCATCGACCAGCTGAAGGCGGAGGGAACGATGGCCGAGATCGACACCGAAGCCGCCGCCCGCCTGATCAATGGCGCCAGCAGCCATGCGGCGCTCTGGATCGCAAATTCGGACGATCCGGAAGATACGTCCAAGCGCGCCGTGCGCGGCTTCCGCACCGTGCTGGACGGTCTGCGCGCCAAAGCTTGAGGCGCGTCAGGAGCCCGCCGGAGCTTCCTTGAGTTCGCAGGCTTCGGTGCCGATCGTCATTGTGTTGCCGCGCCAGTCGATGGTGCCGCCGATCCAGGCGCGCAGCCAGATGGCCGGCATCATGATATCGCGCACCATCATCGCCGGCACGGACCAGCGCGACAGATGCCAGCCCTTGGAGCGCGCAAGGGCCAATTCCGGCAGGTAGATGCCGGCCAGAACCATCAGGACGGCGGGCAGAAGCGTCATCTCGCCAAGGGCCACGGCGACGAGCGCAAGCAGCAGCGGCGGCAGCACGCCCAGCAGAATTTCCGGCGCGAAGAAGCTCGGGAAGGTGACGCGGCGCAGGCGCGACCAGCGGGCCTGTCGCGACCAGATCTCCTGTTCGGTACGGCGGCCGAGTGGCTGCTCGAACGGGGAGGAGACGAGATGGACCTTCAGGCCGAGCCGATTCACCAGTTTGGTGGAGGCGGCGTCTTCGGCGATTTCGGCATTCAGCGCATGGATGCCGCCGTTTGCATCGAGCATCGGCTTGTACCAGAGCATGCTCTTGCCCTGCGCAAAGCCCAGCCCGAGGGCCTCGCCGGCATATTGCCAGCGCGCCTGCTGGGTGTTGAGGAACATGCATTCCACCTCCGCCCAGAAACCCTCCGGGCGCGAGCCGAGCGGCGTGGAGCAGACGAGGCCGGTGCTGTTGCGCCAGCTGCCCATGAGATGCTGGATGTAGTCCGCCGGCATCAGCACGTTGGAATCGGCGAGGATTACCCAGTCGTATCGCGCGGCCTGCCAGCCCTTCACGCAATTGTTCAGCTTCGGATTGGCGCTGATGCGGTCGTCGCCGATCAGGATGCGCATCTCGATTTCGGGATGGGCGGCGGCGGTCTTTTCGATGAGCGGGATGATCGGATCGTTGCCTTGGGCGACGCAGAACAGCAGCTCATAGCGCGGCCAGGAGAGACGGAAGGCCCGCTCCAGCGTTTCGCCGGTAAAATTCTCGATGCCGCGAACGGGGATGACGATGGAGACCGGCGGCTTCTTGCGCAGGTCCGGCGGCGGCGCGCCCATGGCATCCAGCCGCCTGCCGGCAATGAGGATGCTCGCGAGATTGGTCGCGACGAGAGCGCCCGAAGCGAGGGCGAAGGCCTGGGCCATGTCCATTCACGCAGTCTCCGAAAGGCGCCACGCTTTCTGGCGGCGGCCGGGTGCATTCATGCGCGAAGGAACACCATTGTCATATGACAGGGGAATGACGGGCAGGGTTTCTCCCCTCCGCTAGGACACGAAGGGGATGGAAAGAGGGCGCTTTACGACAGGTATTCCGCCGTCGTCGTGACCTTGCCGTAGCCGAATTCCAGCGCCGACATGATGGTGGCGTGCACCTGGGCGGCCGGCACGACCGAATCGCCGAAAGCCTTGTCGCGCGTGGCGCAGGCATCGTGCACCACCGTCAGGTCATAACCGAGATCGGCGGCGGCGCGGGCGGTGGCGTCGATGCAGACGTCGCTCATGGCGCCCAGGACGACGACCTCCTCGATGCCGCCGGCCTTGAGCCTGTCCTGAAGAACGGTGTCGCGGAAGGAATTGGGGTAGTTCTTGATGACGACGGTATCGCCGGCTTCCGGCTTCACCGCGGCGATTGGCTCGATGCCATCCGTGTTGGGCGCGAAGAGCGGCGAATCGGCTTCCAGCGAGACGTGATGGACATGGACGATCGTGTCGCCGCGGCAGCGGGCGGCCGCGACGACACGGGCGGCATTGTCGGCTGCGGCGTCGATGCCTTCAAGCGCGAAGCTGCCGGTGGCGAGATAATCCTTCTGGAGATCGACGATGATGACGGCGCGTTTGCTCATGGCAAATCCTTCCTCGGTTGATGTCATGGACATTCTTCCGCCATCCTGCCATCTCTCGCCATTGGCGATACCGACATAATCAAGGGTGAAAGTGACATGGTCTCCTCGGCCGAAATCGGACTGGTGATCTATCCCGGCGCACAGATGGCGGCCGTGCTTGGCATGACCGACCTTTTCAATTCGGCGACCCGTATGGCACAGCGGAAATGCGGGGCGGGGGCGAAAATCCGAGTCAGCCACTGGCGACTGGAGGACGGCAGGCCGGTGCGGACGGATGCAAGCGATGCGACGGATGCGGCCACGCAGCCGGCCGTGCTGGTGCTGCCGCCGGCGCTTGGCGATGCGATCCGGCGCGAGGAGGCGGCGCCCTTTGCCGCCTGGCTGCGCGAATGCCATGCCTCCGGCATCCAGCTCGCCTCGATCTGCGCCGGCGCCTTCGTGCTTGGCGAGACGGGCCTGCTTTCCGGCCGCACGATCACCACCAACTGGGTGATCGCCGAAACCTTCGAACTGCGCTTTCCCGACGTGACCGTCGATACGGACCGGCTGCTCAGCGAGGACGGCGATATCGTCACGGCCGGCGGCGTGATGGCCTGGGTCGATCTCGGGCTGAAGCTGATCGACCGCTTTCTCGGGCCGACGATCATGCTGGAAGTCGCCCGGCAGTTCGTCGTCGATCCGCCCGGCCGCGAGCAGCGCTATTACAGCACCTTCTCGCCGCGTCTGCTGCATGGCGATGCGGCGATCCTCAAGGTGCAGCATTTCCTTCAGGCGAACGAGGCGCGGGAAACCGCGATCGATGTGCTGGCCGCGCAGGCGGGGCTGGAGGAGCGGACGTTTCTGCGGCGTTTCCGCAAGGCGACGGGGCTGACAACCTCGGATTATTGCCAGCGCCTGCGCGTTGCCAAGGCGCAGGAACTGTTGCAGTTCACCACCCGCTCGGTGGACAGCGTCGCCGTCGATGTCGGCTACAACGATCCCGGCGCGTTCCGGAAGGTTTTTGGCCGCATCGTCGGGTTGACGCCGGGCGATTATCGCAAGCGTTTCCGGTCCTAGAATCTGTCGTGTTCAGGATGAATCCATAAATCGGATTCTTTCGGATCGGGGAAGACGCCGTTGGGCTATGGTTGTGCGTCCCAGCCATCCTGGTATTTCGTCCAAGGTTGGCCACTGGCAACGCGTGTTGCCGACCAGCCTGGAGGAAGGCTGGCTATTTCTTCAAGGTAAGGATGTCGTTCGATGACCTCTGACATAGCCACAACGAGCGCCATTGCCATGTCGGTTGAGGCCTCGTTCATAAACGCCCAGGAGCCGTCGTCTTCGTAATGCGTCACGATGAGGACCGGATGACCGTCGATCACGGATTGGCACGTGATACAGGCCACGGTCGGTGCTTGATCGAACTTCCAACTCATAGTCTTCCTATCCGGCTAAATTCTGATTCAGCGTCGGTATGAGTCGATATGACCTGACCGATTTCGAGTGGCGTGTGATCGAACCGCTCCTGCCCAAAAGACCACGAGGCGTGCTGCGTGTCGATGACCGGCAGGTGCTGAACCACATCTTCTAGGTGTTGCGGCCCGGTGTGCCCTGACGCGACCTGCCCGAACGCTACCGGCCTCGCCCCACCTGTTACAACCGCTTCGTGAGGTGACGGAAGGCAGGCGTATGGGATCGGATGATGGACGCCATCACCGCTGCCCACGACGGGACATCCAGATGATCGACAGCACTTCCGACGCATCGCCAACCGTTACAAGAAGCTCGCTTAAAACTTCCTCGCAATGGTTAAGCCTGCCTTCGTGCGGCCGTGGCTCCGCTTCAATGAGTTTGCGACCTAGTTTTCCGGGCGCGTGCGGTTGCGCACCACGGTGACGGTGCAGGGCGCATGGGCCGCTACCTCGCCGGAGACGCTGCCGAGCATCGAGCGCATCGCCGATTCGGCGCGCGCGCCCATCACGATGTGATCGACATAGTTTTCGCGGGCATAGGCGAGGATGGCGTCGGCCGGCGAGACGGCCTCCAGCACATGGAAGGTGATGCCGCCGCCGGGTGTCGGCAGGCCGGTCGACCAGGCGCGTAATTCGACGAGCCGCATGACGTGTTTGTTGCGGCCCTCCTCGTCGAGCGAGGTATCGAGCGCGATGCGGTTGATCTTCAGCACGTTGAGGCAGGCGATGCGGGCGTCCGGCGTGTTCTCGATGATGCGCGCGACGGTCCGGCGCTTCGCTTCGTCCAGATCCGGCGTACTACCCGAAAGGTTGATCGCGACCGCGACGATGGGCGCATTGGCAAGCTGCGCTTCCGCCGTCTGCGGCTTGACCGTCTCGATCGGCACGGGATTGAAGCGGCGGCGCAGCACGGTGCCGAAGGCGTCGCGCTTCATCTTCTCCGCCCGCGCGGTGAGCTTGACGGCGGACAGATCCTGCAAGTCGAGCGCGAGCTGTGCCGCACTCGGATAGCGCCAGGCGGGGTTTACCTCCAGGCAGCGCAGGATGATTTCCTGCAGCGCCAGCGGAATGGCGCCATTGCGGGCGCGCGGCGGCAGCGGATCGCGCCAGAGCCGGCGTTTCAGCCCCTTCAGCCGCTGCGGATCGCCGAAGGGGCGTTCGCCGGTCGCGAAGAAATAGAGCATGACGCCGAGCGCGAAGAGATCGCTGCGGAAATCGCTGCGCGTGCCGAGCACCTGTTCAGGCGCCATATAGGGGGCGGTGCCATAGGGCAGGCGGAACTGCTCGTCCATGAGGTCCGGCAGATGGATGTGGCGGGCAAGGCCATAGTCGATCAGCACGGTCTCGCCGCTCTCGCGGAACATCACGTTGGAGGGTTTGAGGTCGAGATGCACGACATGCTGCCGGTGCAGCGAATCGAGTGCGACGGCGACCTTGGCGCCGATGGCGGCGACCTCCTCCGGCGGGAGCGGCAGGCGCTCGAGCAGTGGATAGAGCGAGGTGCCGGGCAGGCGCTCCATGACGATATAGGGCAGGGTAGCAAAATCGCCATTGGCGACGAAGCGCGGCACATGCGGGCCGGTGAGGCGCGGCAGGATCATCTGCTCCATTTCGAAGCCGACGATAGCAGCGGGATCGTCGCCTTCGCCGATGACCGGCACCTTCATCAGGATCGGGCAATCGATATCCGGCCGGGAAACCTGCCAGATACGCGCCATGCCGCCATTGTGCGCGATATCCTCGATGACGAAGCCGTCGATCACCTCGCCGGGTTTCAGGCGCCCCTTCACCATCAGCGGCCCTCGAACAGCCGCTCGGCGAGCGAGACGGGCAGGCCGGCGGCGCGAATCTTGCCCGCAGCGGTCGCGATATCATAGGCTGCGCGCAGGAAACGCAGTTCGGCGCTCCCGGTGTCGTACAGCGCAAAGGCGGCGCAGGGATTGCCGTCACGCGGTTGGCCGACCGCGCCCATGACGGCAAGCCAGCGGCGTTGGGGAAGGAGCGGGACCGGTGTCGCCGCGACGGGACAGAAATGCGTGACCCTGCCGCCGGGTGCCGTGCAATAGAGCGCGGGCTTGTGCACATGGCCGCAGAAACTGACGCGTGCCTCGCAGGCGCCGAGATGCTGGCCGGCATCGCTGGCATCAAGCACATAGTTCCAGTCGGAAGGTGCGCTGGCATCGGCGTGCACGAAGAGGTAGTCGCCCTCGCGCGCCTTGAGGGGCAGGGCGGCGAGGAAGGCGCGGGCATCAGCGCCCAGCTGCCGGCGCGTCCATTCGAGCGCCATCGTCGCCGTCGGGTTCATTGTGACGGAGGCATTGCCGATGGCATCGTCATGGTTGCCGCGCAGCACGATCGCGCCTGATTCCGCCAGGGATCTTGCCGTCTCTGTGCACCATTCGGAATCGGCGCCATAGCCGACGATATCGCCGAGCACGACGAAACGCTCCGCACCCGCTGCCCGCGCCGCCGCCAGCACAGCCTCGAAGGCTTCGCGATTGCCGTGGATATCGGAGAGAATGGCGAGCAGCATGACCGTCCGGATCGTTGCAGGTGCCGGAGCATAACGTGCCTTGCCGCAGGCTGCCATTCAACGGAAGGGGAATATCACGCCGCCGAATTGCGCTCCGTCATGATTTCTCGAAGGCGAAAAGATCCGCGTCGGGATCTTTGTGGCCGGCAATGTCAGCGGAAACGATCTCGGCGGCGATCTGGCTGAAGGTGATGCCGTTGCCGCCGAAGCCCATGACGGCGAAGACATTTGGGAGTTTCGGAACGCGCCCGATCAGCGGCAGACCGGTGCGGGTAATGCCGAAGGGCGCTGCCCAGACATGATCCGGTTCCGGCAGCGTGACGCCCAGCAAAGCCTCCGCCTTGCGGCGGATGATCTTTGCCTTCTGCTTCAGCTTCGTCCGCGAGCCGTAGGCGTCCTCGCTATCCTCGTCTTCGCCGCCGGCAATGAGCCGGCCGTCGCGGGAGCGGCGGAGATAGAGATAGGGATCGGCGCCTTCCCAGACGATGCAGTCCTTTAGCCACGCCGGCAGTTCTATCCCGGGCGGCGTGGCGAGCGCCCAGGTGGAGACGATGGCGTGGTTCTCGTTCGCGACTGTTTCCAGAAATTCGTAGCCGGAGCAGAAGACGGCGTGCCCGGCGGAGAGAATCCTCCCGTCCGACGTCGCAAGAAAGACCTCGTCGGTCGTAGCGCGCACATCGGTGATTTCGAGCGGGCTGACCACTTCGACGCCGCGTGCCATCGCCGCGCGCAAAATACCCGCCGCCATCTGGGCGGGATTGGCGGAGGCGGAGATATCGCTGAGGATGGCGCCGGTGCGATCTATGGCGAAACGCTCGGCTAGCGCCGTGGCATCGAGAAAATCGGCCTCTATACCGGCGGTTTGGCGGTTTTCGACCTCCTTGCGCAGCGCCCGCTGGCCGTAGGTGTCGCCTGTCAGGAAGAGGGTCTTCTTGCGTTCGAAACCGCAGGAAAGGTCAAGATCGGCAACGATCCGCGTGAGCTGCTCGACGGCGCGGGCGGATCGCCGCCAGGCGCGCTGGGCGTTCGGCACACCGATCATTTCCGCGAGCTTGTGCAGTGGGATATCGATCTCGTGCTGGATCATGGCGGTGCTGGCAAGCGTACTGCCATGCACGGGCTTGCGCCTTTCCACGACCAGCACGCGACGCTTTCCGTCTACCAGCGCATGGGCCATCAGCGCCCCGGAAATGCCACCGCCGATGATGATGACATCATAGTCCCGGGCAGCGGGTGTCTGGTGCAGGCGAACGGAGAGGCGCGGTGTGTCTGCCCAGAGCGGGCGGGATTCGTGCAGGGCGCGCTGGCGGGTGAGGTCTGGGGAGGAAGAGATGACTGAACTCCGGGTGAGACGATGCGCAGCAATGGCCGGCAACCGGAAAAGTTCCTCCCGTTCCCTATGGCCACCTTGCGTGCTTGCATTGCGGGCGGAAAGCATGCAAAGCACGGAGCGCCTGAAACACGACCGGATTTTTCGCCATGACCGTGCGTTCGAGAACGCCCCGCCCGATCGACCATCTGGTGCTGCCGGTGTCCGATCTCGGTGTTGCCCGTGACCGGATGACGGCGCTCGGCTTCACAGTCGCCAAGGACGCCCGCCATCCCTTCGGTACGGAAAACTGTTGCGTCTTCCTGTCCGACGGCAGCTATCTGGAACCGCTCGGCATCGCCAATCGCGAGGAATGCGAGGAAGCGGCACGCGATGGCAATACCTTCGTCGCCCGCGACCAGGCTTTCCGTTTCCGCCGCGGCATCGAGGGTTTCTCCGGCATCGCCATGGCGACGAACCATGCCCTTGATGATAACAGGCGCTATGCGGCGGCCGGCCTTTCCGGCGGTTCGGTGCTCGAATTTTCCCGCGACATGCTTCTGCCCGACGGCACCTCCGCGACAGGCAGCTTCCGGCTCGCCTTCGCCGCCGACCTGCGAAGTCCCGATTTCTTCTTCTTCGCGTCGCAGCGCGTCCGGCCGCTGCCATCAGACCGCAAGGCGCTGGAGACGCATGAGAACGGGGTTGTCGCATTGGCCGAGGTCGTCCTGTCGGAACAGAACCCGACGGATTTCCAGTATCTCGTGCAGGAGGCGGCCGATGAGCGCGAGGTCGAGGCGCTGTCCTTCGGCATGTCCGTCGAGACGCCGCGCGGCCGCATCACGATTCTGAACGATGCAGGACTTGAGGGTTTCTACGGCATTCCGCCAGTGGCTGGCGCGGATCGCGGCCTGAAGGGGCGGGCGGTGGTGTTCAAAGTGGCGAGCCTCACGGCCTGTCAGCGCGCGCTTACCGAGCGTGGTGTCATGTTACAGATACGCGACAACCGTATCGTGGTGCCGCCGGCGCCCGGTCAGGGCGTCCATTTTGTCTTCGGAGAATAAAATGCAAACAAACTCGACCGTCATCGTTGGCGATGGGCCGAAGAAGGTCACCTTCTCGCAGACCGCCCGCTTCTCGCTGATCGCTGGCCCCTGCCAGATGGAAAGCCGCGACCACGCCTATATGATGGCTGGCGCGCTCGTCGAAATGACCGACAAGCTCGGCATCGGCCTCGTCTACAAGTCGTCCTTCGACAAGGCGAACCGCACCTCGCTCTCCGGCAAGCGCGGCATCGGCCTGGAAAAGGCGCTGGAAATCTTCGCCGACCTCAAGAAGGATTTCGGCTTTCCCGTCGTGACGGACATTCACACGGAAGAGCAGTGCGGCATCGTCGCCAAGACCGTTGACATGCTGCAGATCCCGGCCTTCTTGTCGCGCCAGACCGACCTGCTCGTCGCCGCCGCCAAGACCGGCCGCGTCATCAACGTCAAGAAGGGCCAGTTTCTCGCCCCCTGGGACATGAAGAACGTGCTGGCAAAATTCACCGACAGCGGCAACCCGAATGTCATGCTCTGTGAGCGCGGCGCCTCCTTCGGCTACAACACCTTGGTCTCCGACATGCGCTCGTTGCCGATCATGGCCTCGCTCGGCGCGCCCGTGGTCTTCGACGCGACCCATTCCGTGCAGCAGCCCGGCGGGCAGGGCGGTTCGTCCGGCGGTGACCGCAAGTTCGTCGAGACCCTGTCGCGCGCGGCGATTGCCGTCGGCATTGCCGGTCTCTTCGTCGAGACGCATGAGGATCCCGACAATGCGCCGTCCGATGGTCCCAACATGGTGCATCTGAAGGACATGCCGCGGCTTCTGGAAAAGCTGGTCGCCTTCGACGATATCGCCAAGGCATAAGAGATTTTCAAACGGATGACACGAAGGCGTGTCATCCGTTTTTTCTTGGGCGGCAACGCCATTGTAATTTCTGCATCGTCGATTAAAAGTGGATTTTAATCGATTAATAAACCCCGAACCAGGACGATATCCATGACTGCTATCATCGACATCATCGGCCGCGAGATTCTCGACAGCCGCGGCAACCCCACCGTCGAAGTGGACGTGCACCTCGAGGATGGCAGCTTCGGCCGCGCGGCCGTTCCGTCGGGCGCCTCGACGGGCGCGCACGAAGCCGTCGAACTGCGCGACGGTGGCAAGCGCTACCTCGGCAAGGGTGTCGAAAACGCCGTCGCCGCCGTCAACGGCGAAATCTTCGAAGCGATCGGCGGCCTCGAGGCCGAAGACCAGATCGCTGTCGATCAGACGATGATCGAACTCGACGGCACGCCGAACAAGGCGCGTCTCGGCGCTAACGCCATCCTCGGCGTTTCGCTCGCCGTTGCCAAGGCTGCTGCCGAAGCCGCCAACCTGCCGCTCTTCCGCTATGTCGGCGGCCCGAACGCCCGTGTCCTGCCGGTGCCGATGATGAACATCATCAATGGCGGCGCCCATGCCGACAATCCGATCGACTTCCAGGAATTCATGATCGTTCCGGTCGGCGCCGACAACATCCGCGACGCCGTTCGCATGGGGTCGGAAGTGTTCCACACGCTGAAGAAGCAGCTCGCTGCCGATGGCCACAACACGAATGTCGGTGACGAAGGCGGCTTCGCGCCGGGTCTCGCTTCGGCGCCCGCCGCCCTCGACTTCATCATGAAGTCGATCGAGAAGGCCGGCTACCGCCCGGGTGAAGACATGTATATCGCGCTCGACTGCGCCTCGACCGAGTTCTTCAAGGACGGCAAATACATTCTGGAAGGTGAAGGCCGCACGCTGGAGCCGGGCGCCATGGCCGAATACCTGGCTGAACTCGCTGCCAAGTACCCGATCTTCTCGATCGAAGACGGCATGGCCGAAGATGACTGGGACGGTTGGAAGTCGCTGACCGACAAGATCGGCAAGAAGGTTCAGCTGGTCGGCGACGACCTGTTCGTCACCAATTCGGCGCGCCTGCGCGACGGCATCAAGATGGGTGTCGCTAACTCGATCCTCGTCAAGGTCAACCAGATCGGCTCGCTGTCGGAAACGCTCGATGCCGTCGAGACCGCCCACAAGGCGAGCTATTCCGCGGTCATGTCGCACCGCTCGGGCGAGACGGAGGATTCGACCATCGCCGACCTCGCGGTCGCCACCAACTGCGGCCAGATCAAGACCGGCTCGCTTGCCCGTTCCGACCGTACCGCCAAGTACAACCAGCTGATCCGCATCGAGGAACTGCTGGGCGCCCAAGCCAAATATGCCGGCCGCGGCATCCTGCGCGGCTGATCGAAAAACAGTTTTTCCAAAATGGCGAAACCCGCGTCGAGAGGCGCGGGTTTTGTTTTTTTGGAGGGCATAGGTCTATCGGAGAGTGCTATCGCCTGCCTTTTTCATGTCGCATCTACCGTGTGGAATGGATCCTCGGGTCAAGCCCGAGGATGACGAAACAAGAAAAGTGGCCGGCCAAAGCAACCGCGCAATATGCCGCTAGGTGCGCCTCTCGTCCCCTTCACTACTTCATCGTGCTTCCGTGGACATTCCTTATTTTGCTCCCGCAAATCTCTCCACCGTCCTCCTTCGGGCTTGACCCGAGGATCCACGCTCCGGACGCTGCGCCGCCTCTCCGATCTGCTCTCCGCCAGCTTTTTCCCGCGCCGCCCGTCATGGTCAATGATCGGTTAACCCCTTGGCGCTAGTATAAAATCCGTATTGCGTATCGGGGCACGTGCATGTGGACCAAACACCATAAGAAGCGGAAATTCGGGCGGCTGACGCTGCCGGTAATTACAGTCGCATTCCTTTCCTACTTCGGTTATCATTCCGTCCATGGTGACTTCGGTCTGCGCGGAATGGAGGATTTCGAGCGACAGAGAGTGGAACGGCAGGCGCGTCTGGACGTGCTCGTGCGGCAGCGCCAGATTCTGGAAAAAGAAGTGGCTCTGATGAGCGACGGCTCGCTCGAGCGTGACATGCTCGATGAAAAGGCGCGTTCTTATCTCAATATGTCGAAGGCCGATGAAATCGTCATTTTCCACTGATAAGGTCGATTAACCGAAATCAGGTTAATCGTAAATAACCCTTACTAATCAGTGACTTGTCGAGAATATAAGCCATGCATTTATAGCATTGCTACGATGGGCATTCTTCCCTATGGTTTTGTCAAAAGGGCAAACATAGGGAGGAACCGATGGCTCCGCGTAAGACCGCGTCCACGTCCAGCCGCAAGATTGCGGCAAAGCCTGCGAAGAAAGACTTCAACGGCGGCACGATTGCCGACTTTTCCAAGGAAGACGACCTGAAGGCCTACCGCGAGATGCTGTTCATCCGGCGTTTCGAGGAAAAGGCCGGCCAGCTTTACGGCATGGGCTTCATCGGCGGCTTCTGTCACCTATACATCGGCCAGGAAGCCGTTGTCGTCGGCATGCAGCTGGCGCTGAAGGAAGGCGACCAGGTTATTACCGGTTACCGTGACCACGGCCACATGCTGGCTTGCGGCATGAGCGCCCGCGGCGTGATGGCGGAACTGACCGGGCGCCGCAGCGGCCTTTCCAAGGGCAAGGGCGGCTCCATGCACATGTTCTCCAAGGAGAAGCATTTCTACGGCGGCCACGGCATCGTCGGCGGCCAGGTGTCGCTCGGTACGGGCCTTGCCTTTTCCAACCGCTACCGCGGCAATGACAACGTCTCGCTGACCTATTTCGGCGATGGCGCGGCCAACCAGGGCCAAGTCTATGAAAGCTTCAACATGGCGGCTCTCTGGAAGCTGCCTGTCATCTACATCATCGAGAACAACCGCTACGCCATGGGCACCTCGGTTTCGCGCGCTTCGGCGCAGACGAATTTTTCCGAGCGCGGCACCTCCTTCGGCATTCCAGGCTACCAGGTCGATGGTATGGACGTCCGCGCCGTAAAGGCTGCGGCCGATGAAGCCGTCGAACATTGCCGCTCCGGCAAGGGCCCGATCATTCTCGAAATGCTGACCTACCGCTATCGCGGCCACTCCATGTCCGATCCGGCGAAGTATCGCTCGAAGGACGAAGTGCAGAAGATGCGCTCCGAGCATGACCCGATCGAGCAGGTGCGCGCACGCCTTCTTGAAAAGGGCTGGGCCAGCGAAGACGATCTCAAGCAGATCGACAAGGACATCCGTGACATCGTCGCCGACAGCGCCGATTTCGCGCAGGCCGATCCGGAGCCGGATGCATCCGAACTCTACACCGACATCCTGCTGTAATCCGGGGAGGGACACCAATGCCAATCGAGATTCTCATGCCCGCCCTGTCTCCGACCATGGAAGAGGGTACGCTCTCCAAATGGGTCAAGAACGAGGGTGACACCGTCAAGTCCGGCGATGTGATCGCCGAAATCGAAACCGACAAGGCGACGATGGAAGTCGAAGCCGTCGATGAAGGCGTGATCGGCAAGATCCTGGTCGCCGCCGGCACCGAAGGCGTCAAGGTCAACACGGCCATCGCCGTGCTGCTCCAGGACGGCGAAAGCGCCGATGCAGTAGCCGCGCCGAAGGCCGCCGCTGCCGAAAAGCCGGCGGAAGCTCCGGCACCGGCTGCTGCTGCACCGGCCGCCGCTGCCGCGCCCGTTCCGGCGCAGCCGAAGGGGGAGGTCGCCGCTGATCCGGATATCCCGGCCGGCACCGAAATGGTGATGACGACCGTGCGCGAAGCGCTGCGCGACGCCATGGCCGAGGAAATGCGTCGCGACGCCGATGTCTTCGTCATGGGCGAAGAGGTGGCTGAGTACCAGGGCGCTTACAAGATTACGCAGGGCCTTCTGCAGGAATTCGGTGACCGCCGCGTCGTCGATACGCCGATCACCGAACACGGCTTTGCCGGCCTCGGCGTCGGCGCGGCGATGACGGGCCTGAAGCCCATCGTCGAATTCATGACGTTCAACTTCGCCATGCAGGCAATCGACCACATCATCAATTCCGCCGCCAAGACGCTCTATATGTCGGGTGGCCAGATGGGTGCCCCAATTGTGTTCCGCGGCCCGAACGGTGCTGCTGCCCGCGTCGCAGCCCAGCACTCGCAGTGCTATGCCGCATGGTACAGCCACGTTCCCGGCCTCAAGGTCGTCATGCCCTACACGGCTGCCGACGCTAAGGGCCTCCTCAAGGCTGCCATCCGCGACCCGAACCCGGTTATCTTCCTTGAAAACGAAATCCTCTACGGCCAGAGCTTCGAAGTCCCGAAGATGGACGACTTCGTTCTGCCGATCGGCAAGGCGCGAATCCACAAGAAGGGCAACGACGTCACCGTCGTCTCCTTCGGCATCGGCATGACCTATGCCCTCAAGGCGCTTGCGGAACTTGAGAAAGACGGCATCGACGTCGAGCTGATCGACCTTCGCACCATCCGCCCGATGGACCTGCCGACCATCATCGAATCGGTCAAAAAGACCGGCCGCCTCGTCGTTGTGGAAGAAGGCTTCCCGCAGTCTTCCGTCGGCACCGAGATCGCGACCCGCGTCATGCAGCAGGCCTTCGACTATCTCGACGCGCCGATCCTGACGGTCGCCGGGAAGGACGTTCCGATGCCCTATGCCGCGAACCTCGAGAAGCTGGCGCTTCCGAACGTCGGCGAAGTCGTCCAGGCGGTCAAAACCGTCTGCTATAAATAAGGGGAGGGTCGAGGTATGCCGATCAACATTACGATGCCGGCCCTTTCGCCCACCATGGAAGAGGGCAATCTCGCCAAGTGGCTCGTCAAGGAAGGCGACACCGTGAAATCCGGTGACGTCATTGCCGAAATCGAGACCGACAAGGCGACGATGGAAGTCGAAGCCGTCGACGAGGGCGTTGTCGCCAAGATCGTCGTGCCGGCTGGCACGGAAGGTGTGAAGGTCAACAGCCTGATCGCCATCCTCGCCGCCGATGGCGAAGAGGTGGCTGCCGCCGCTGCCGGCGGCGGTTCGGCCGCGCCGAAGGCGGAAGCCAAGGCTGCGGAAGCGCCGAAGGAAGCCGAAAAGCCGGCTGCTGCCGCTCCGGCTCCCGTTGCTGCCGCTCCGGCGGCTGCGCAGAACCACGGTGGCGCCGGCCTGTTCTCCTCGCCGCTCGCCCGCCGTATCGCTGCCAATGCCGGTCTCGACATCAAGTCGGTTGCCGGTTCCGGTCCGCATGGCCGCGTGGTGAAAAGCGACGTCGAGAAGGCCATCGCCTCGGGCGGCGCCAAGCCGGCCGCAGCCCCGGCTGCTGCCGCTTCGGCAACTCCCGCCGCAGCCCCCAAGGGTATGTCGGAAGAGGCCGTGCTAAAGCTGTTCGAGGCGGGCTCCTACGAGCTCGTGCCGCATGACGGCATGCGCAAGACCATCGCCAAGCGCCTGCAGGAATCCAAGCAGACGATCCCGCACTTCTACGTTTCCGTGGATGTCGAACTCGACGCGCTTCTGGCCCTGCGTGCCCAGATCAACGGTTCCGCACCGGAGAAGGACGGCAAGCCGGCCTACAAGCTCTCCGTCAACGACATGGTGATCAAGGCCATGGCGCTTGCGTTGCGCGACGTGCCGGACGCCAACGTCTCCTGGACGGACACGAACATGGTCAAGCACAAGCACGCGGATGTCGGCGTCGCCGTCTCCATCCCGGGCGGCCTGATCACGCCGATCATCCGTAGAGCCGAGCTGAAGAGCCTGTCGGCCATCTCCAACGAGATGAAGGACCTCGGCAAGCGCGCCAAGGAACGCAAGCTGAAGCCCGAAGAATACCAGGGCGGCACGACAGCGGTCTCGAACATGGGCATGATGGGCGTTTCGAACTTCGCCGCCGTCGTCAACCCGCCGCATGCGACGATCCTGGCGGTCGGTGCAGGTACGGAGCGCGTCGTGGTCAAGAAGGGCCAGATGGTCATCGTCAACGCGATGACGGTCACGCTCTCCACCGACCATCGCTGCGTGGATGGTGCGCTCGGCGCCGAGCTTCTCGGTGCCTTCAAGCGCTATATCGAAAGCCCGATGGGGATGCTCGTCTGATAGCGGGGTGCGGCCATGAAGACGGTTCTCTGCTACGGCGACAGCCTGACCTGGGGTTACAACGCGGAAACGCTCGACCGGCATGCCTTCGAGGATCGCTGGCCGAGCGTGCTTGCCAAAGCGCTGGGACCTGATGTCACCGTGATCGCGGAGGGCCTCAACGGCCGCACCACCGCCTATGACGACCATCTGGCGGATTGCGACCGCAACGGCGCTCGCATTCTGCCGACCATCCTGCACAGCCATGACCCGATCGACCTCGTCATCCTGTTCCTCGGCGCCAATGACATGAAGCCGACCATCTGCGGCACCGCCTTCGGCGCCGTGCAGGGCATGGAGCGGCTGGTCGAACTGGTGCGCCATCACGCCTGGTCGTTCAGCGAGGAGGGTGGGCCGGAGGTGCTTATCGTCTCCCCGCCGCCGCTTTGCGAAACCGCCAACACTGCCTTCGCGGCGATGTTTGCCGGCGGTATCGAGCAATCGGCGATGCTGGCGACGCTCTATGCGGATCTGGCGGACGAGATCGGCTGCGGCTTCTTCGATGCCGGATCGGTTGCGGAAACGACACCGCTCGACGGCGTGCATCTCGATGCGAAGAACACGCGCGCGATCGGCAAGGGTCTCGAGCCGGTCGTGCGCATGATGCTCGGATTGTAACCAAAAAAATCAAGACGCGGCGCTTCGTTCCCGCGCAACAAGTGAGGCAGGAAACGACATGGCTCAGACTTACGACGTCATCGTTATCGGTTCGGGTCCGGGCGGCTACATTGCCGCGATCCGTGCGGCGCAGCTCGGCCTCAAGACGGCCATCGTGGAGCGCGAGCATCTCGCCGGCATCTGCTCCAACTGGGGCTGCATCCCGACCAAGGCGCTGCTGCGCTCGGCCGAAATCTTCCATTATGCCCAGCACCCCGGTGACTACGGCATCAAGGTCGAGGGAACGGTGACGCCGGACCTGAAGGCCATCGTTGCCCGCTCGCGCGGCATTGCCCAGCGCATGAACGGCGGCGTCGGCTTCCTGATGAAGAAGAACAAGGTCGATATCATCTGGGGTGAAGCCAAGATCACCAAGCCAGGTGAAATCGTCGTCTCCAAGACGACAAAGGCGATCCAGCAGCCGCAGGCGCCACTGCCGAAGAACGTTCTGCCCGAGGGCACCTATACCGCCAAGAACATCGTCATCGCCACGGGTGCGCGCCCGCGCGCGCTGCCGGGCATCGAGCCAGACGGCAAGTTGATCTGGACCTATTTCGAGGCGATGAAGCCGGAGGAAATGCCGAAGTCGCTGCTCGTCATGGGCTCGGGCGCCATCGGCATCGAATTCGCCTCGTTCTATCGCACGCTCGGCGTGGATGTGACCGTCGTCGAGGTGATGAAGTCGGTCATGCCGGTCGAGGACGTTGAAATCTCTGCCCTCGCCAAGAAGCAGTTTGAAAAGCAGGGCATGAAGATCCATCTGGAGGCCAAGGTCGCCAAGGTGGAGAAGGGGGCTAACTCCATCACCGCCCATGTCGAAATGAAGGACGGCAAGGTCGAGAAGATCACGGCCGACCGCATGATTTCCGCCGTCGGCGTGCAGGCCAATATCGAGAATATCGGCCTTGAGGCTATCGGCGTGAAGACCGACCGCGGCTTCATCGCCATCGACGGCTACGGCAAGACGAACGTGCCCGGCATCTACGCCATCGGCGACGTCGCCGGCCCGCCGATGCTCGCTCACAAAGCCGAGCACGAGGCCGTCATCTGCATCGAGAAGATCGCCGGCCTGCCGAACGTACACCCAATGGACAAGTCGAAGATCCCGGGCTGCACCTATTGCCACCCACAGGTCGCCTCGGTCGGCCTCACGGAAGCCAAGGCCAAGGAACTGGGCCGCGACATCCGGGTCGGCCGCTTCCCCTTCGTCGCGAACGGGAAGGCGATCGCGCTTGGCGAAGACCAGGGTCTCGTGAAAACGATCTTCGACAAGAAGACCGGCGAACTGCTGGGCGCCCATCTCGTCGGCGCCGAAGTGACCGAACTCATCCAGGGTTTCGTCATCGCCATGAACCTGGAAACAACCGAGGAAGAGCTGATGCACACAATCTTCCCGCATCCGACAATTTCGGAAACGCTGAAGGAAAGCGTGCTCGATGCCTATGGGCGTGCGCTCAACGCTTGAACGTGCTAAAGCCCGCCTCCACATGAGGCGGGCTCACTTTTTCAGTGTCCGCAAGACAGGCGCGAAAGCCTGCCAGGAAAGTGGAAACGACATGGTCACCATTCTTGATCGCACCAATCCCGACCCTGACGCTAAGCGGGTGCGCCACCCCGAAAAGGCCAAGCGGCCGGACACGGAAGTGCTGCGCAAGCCGGAATGGATCCGCGTGAAGGCGCCGGTTTCCAAGGGCTATCAGGAAACGCGCGATCTGGTGCGGAGCCACAAGCTGGTGACGGTCTGCGAGGAAGCGGGCTGCCCGAATATCGGCGAGTGCTGGGACAAGAAGCACGCGACCTTCATGATCATGGGCGAGATCTGCACCCGCGCCTGCGCCTTCTGCAACGTGGCGACGGGCAAGCCGAATGCGCTCGACATGGCGGAGCCGGAAAATGTCGCCAAAGCCGTCAAGCAGATGGGGCTTTCGCACGTCGTCATCACCTCGGTGGACCGTGACGATCTGGAAGACGGTGGCGCGGAGCATTTCGAGAAGGTGATCTGGGCCATTCGCGCAGCTTCTCCGCTGACCACGATCGAAATCCTGACACCGGACTTCCTGAAGAAGCCGGGCGCGCTGGAGCGTGTCGTCGCCGCCAAGCCTGATGTCTTCAACCACAATATGGAAACCGTGCCGGGCAATTACCTGACGGTTCGTCCGGGTGCGCGCTACTTCCACTCCGTCCGCCTGCTGCAGCGGGTGAAGGAACTCGACCCGACCATGTTCACCAAGTCGGGTATCATGGTGGGCCTCGGCGAGGAGCGCAACGAAGTGCTCCAACTGATGGACGACCTGCGCACCGCCGATGTCGACTTCCTGACCATCGGCCAGTATCTCCAGCCGACCCGCAAGCACCATGCCGTCATGAGCTTCGTGACGCCGGAGGAGTTCAAGTCCTACGAAACCGTCGCCTATTCCAAGGGCTTCCTGATGGTGTCGTCGAGCCCGCTGACCCGCTCCTCCCACCATGCCGGCGACGATTTCGCCCGCCTGAAAGCGGCGCGCGAAAGGCTGGCCCGGAAAACCGCCTAGTTTTCGCGTGATTCATGTCCATTTTTGAATCTTGCAAGCTTTATCTGCGGGCTCGGCCTTTCCCAGCGATTGCCGCTATCGGTCTGGGCATTGCCAATTCAATGTTGTCGGAAAGCAGTGGGGTGGCGCCTTCGGTGCAGTTTCTTCTGTCCATGGCATCACTGGCCGCGCTGCTGTTTGTCGGATACACCGCCCTTGTCGATATGTATCGCTATTTAGCTCCGAAAGGCAGGAAGCCGATCGACGGGAGCTCCACTATCTGGTCATACGTTCTTAGAACGCTGGCCATCGGTTTATGCTGGACAGTTCCATATTTCGCCCTCTTTACTGTCGTTTCTCGTTTGGAATTGCCCCCCACGTTGAACTTGATTGTTCTCCAGATACCATCTGTGGTTCTGGGCAGTCTCGTCTGGAGCATATTCGGTGTTTGGCTCGTTTCAGCGATCGCTGATGGATCAGATCGACAATTGATTTTCCAACGCACAAAAGGGCCAATAATTTCCACCTTCGGCATGTTTGTCGCGATCAATAGCCTGCTGTCCGCCGCATTTGTTTTATCAAACATTGCTACACAGCACCTGATCATATCAGCTGGCTCCGCTGTTATCTGGGCGACTTTGGGCGTGTTCCGCGAGATAGTTGTTGCTCCGATACTCATCAACGCTTATTTGCGCGACCGTTCGAATATCGTCGGTAGGACACCGTCATCTGACCCCGGCGTATAATTAAACATCTAGGCTGAGAGTATGCAGATGGCACACAACCTTGCGGCCTATGGCCGCGACGTGCCGGTTTGCGTGTTGAAATCGCGTGGCGAGAATGACGCCCTACTTGCAAGACTTGCCGCGGTTCATTAGCTCTCGGCCATGCCCCAGTTCGAAACCCGCCGTCCGGTTCCCCATTCACCCGATGAGATGTATGCCCTCGTCGCCGATGTCGAGCGCTACCCGGAATTCCTGCCGCTCTGCGAAGCGCTTTCCGTGCGCTCGCGCAAGGAGCGCGACGGCAAGGAGCTGCTCGTGGCGGACATGACCGTCGGCTACAAGGCGATCCGTGAGACCTTCACCACGCAGGTTCTGCTGAACGGGGCAGAGCGGGCGATTGACGTGAAATATATCGACGGGCCGTTCCGCTATCTCGACAATCGCTGGCGCTTCGAGCCGCTGCCGGACGGAGGCTGCTCGGTGCATTTCTTCATCGACTACGAGTTCAAGAGCCGTATTCTCGGTGCGCTGATGGGCTCGATGTTCGACCGCGCCTTCCGCATGTTCACCGAGGCGTTCGAGAAGCGCGCCGACGCGATCTATCCGGCCGCCTGAATTTTTCCGCCCGGTCGCCCGTTACCGGGACATGATCACCCGGTTCGCTCCCTTAGCCCTGATCACCTTCCTCTGCACGCCTGCGGCCGCGCAGGAAGCGCCGGGAGACTACATTCTTCTCCTCGATGAACAGAACCGGCCGCTCGTGGGCAGTTATCGCATCGGGCCGGATGTGAAGATGACGATCCAGGGCAGGGAGGACGGCTTGCCCCGAAATCCGGTTTATCTGGACCGCGCCTTCTTCCCCACCCGCGAAGCGGAGATGCTGGCCTTCTACAACGCGCGCCATGCCTATTCCTCCGATCCGGCGGCGATCGATGTCGGCGGTGAGATGCGCATCGTGGACACGGAGACGCTGCAGCCTCCGCTCTTCAAGGACCAGAAGCCGGAGCGCGAGAAGGCGCTGAAAGTGAAGGTCTCGGCGCGTCTGGCCTTCGAGGCGAGCGGCTACAAGCTCGTCGGCAAGGCCTATACCGTCGAGGGGGCCGAACTTGGGGACGAGGACCGGCGTCTCGGCGATTTTTTCCATGTCGAGACGTTCGATATCGTGCTGTCCGCACCAGCGTCCCGCAAGATCGCTGCCGTTGAGATCGGCAAGGCCTTGAGTTCCAGTGATTTCGAGGCGCTTTTCGTGGAGCGGACAAGCCCCATTCCGGATTTCACGAAATGCATCACCGAAAAGCGCAAGACAGCCGACTACAAGGCACTCGCCGAAAAGCAGAAGGCGAACGTCGATGCTTTCCTCGCGAAGAATTTCCCGGAGGGGCAGGTTTTCTGGGCAGATACGGAGCGCTACGAGGCGAATTTCGCCATGAACATCTATTCGCTCTGCCCGAATTAATCCCGCGCGATCTCGATCAGCATTTCCAGTGCGGTGCGCACCGTCGCAAGCCTGACGGCGCTGCGGCCGATCTCGCCGTAGCGCATTTCCCGATGCAGCGTCTCGTGGCCAGTGCGCGCGGCGGCGAGGTGGACGAGGCCGACGGGTTTTTCCTCCGTGCCGCCGCCCGGACCGGCAATGCCGGTCACGGCAATCGATATATTGGCGCCGGAATTGCCGATGGCACCCTGCGCCATTTCCAGCGCGGTCGGGCGCGAGACCGCGCCGTGCGCCTTCAGCGTCGCATTGGCGACGCCGATCATCTCGCGCTTGGCCTCGTTGGAATAGGTGACGAAACCTCGGTCGAAGACATTGGAGGAGCCGGGAATTTCCGTGATCGCGCCAGCGATCAGCCCTGCAGTGCAGGATTCGGCGGTGGCGATCAGCAGCTTCTTCTCGGTGAAATCGGCAACTATGCTGCGCGCGGTCTCTTCGATATCCTCAGGCCAGAAGCTCATGCGTCGATTCCCTTGTAAACGACAGTGGCGGTGGCGATGGCGGCAATGCCTTCGCGGCGGCCGATGAAGCCGATCTTCTCGTTGGTGGTGGCTTTCACCGAACAGCGATCAACGGAGATGCCGAGGAAATCCGAGAGGTTCTGGCGCATCGCATCACGGTGCGGGCCGACCTTCGGCGCTTCGGCGATCAGCGAGACGTCGGCATTCATGATTGTGCCGCCCTTTGCGCGCACGATGCCGGCGGCGTGTTCGAGGAAGATGCGCGAGGCGGCCCCCTTCCATTGCATGTCCGACGGCGGGAAATGATCGCCGATATCGCCGGCACCGCAGGTGGCGAGCAGGGCATCGGTGAGGGCGTGCAGCGCCACGTCTGCATCGGAATGGCCCGACAGTTTCTGGTCGTGCGGGATGAACAGGCCGCAGAGCGTCACGCCATCGCCCTCAACGAGCTGGTGCACATCATAGCCGTTGCCGGTGCGTACGTCCGGAAGCCCGTGGGAGAGGCGCTGGTCGGCCATGGCGATATCCTTCTGTAGCGTAAGCTTGACGTTACCGGCGCTGCCTTCGACGAGATGCACAGGCACGCCGGCCCATTCGGCAATCGAGGCGTCGTCGGTGAAATCCGTGCGGCCGGACGCGGCCGCGCGACGATGCGCCTCTAGGATGGTGGCGAAGTGGAACGACTGCGGCGTCTGGGCGGCAAAGAGCCCGGAGCGCGAGACGGTTTCCGCGATATTCCCGTTCGCATCGGCGCGCTTCAGCGTATCCGCAACCGCCACGGCGGGCAGGACGGCGCGGGCGCCGTGACTGAGGGCGGCAAGCGTGCGTTCCAGGATGGCGGGTTCGACGAAGGGGCGCACGGCATCCTGAATGAGGACGTGGCTGATCTCCTCCTTTGCGAGCACTTCGAGGCCGGCAAGCACCGATTGCTGGCGGGTTGCGCCGCCATAGACGACGGTGAGGCGATCGCCGGCGGGCAGGGCGTTTTCGCGCGCGATCTCGAGCAATGCCGCGTCATCGGGATGTATCACGACCACGATACGCCGGGCGGGCTGCCAATTGACAAAGAGATCGAGCGTATGGGAGATGACCGGCCTACCGCCGATGCGGCGGTACTGCTTGGGGCCTTCGGCATGACTGCCGGCCCGCTCGCCGCGACCGGCGGCAACGATCACCACACCGCAGGAGTGCGCATTTTCAGCCTGCATTTCGGTCATCGACCTCCCGTTTCAAAGCGTTTTGAGGTGGTTTAGCCGGAAGGATGCCGCAATTCCAGCGCTGACAGGAAAAATGCGGGTTCGCAGGATTGCGGCTTGGCAAGAACGACAATGATGGCTAAAAATAGTGCAAAGACATGACCTGCTTGAAAGATGAGCATTTGACGATCCCCGCTCTGTCGGCACCGCTGGCGATCCGAAACCAGACCCTGCGCAACCGCGTGGTGCTGGCGCCGATGTCGGGCGTTACGGACCTGCCGTTCCGCGATCTCGCCTGGCGTTTCGGCGCGGGACTGGTGGTGACGGAAATGGTGGCGAGCCGGGAACTTGCGCTGAATGCGCGGGAAAGCTGGTCGCGCATCCGCAATTGCGGCATCGCGCCCCATATGGTGCAGCTCGCCGGCCGCGAGGCGCACTGGATGGCGGAAGCCGCGAAGATCGCCGAAGGCGAGGGCGCCGATATCATCGACATCAATATGGGCTGCCCCGCCAAGAAGGTGATCGGCGGTTATTCCGGTTCTGCCCTGATGCGCGATCCCGATCATGCGCTCGGGCTGATCGAGGCGACGGTCAATGCGGTGAAGGTGCCGGTCACGGTGAAGATGCGGCTCGGCTGGGACCATGATTCGCTCAATGCACCGCATATCGCATCCCGTGCCGAGGCGGCGGGCGCCGCGATGATCACCGTGCATGGCCGCACGCGCATGCAGTTCTACGAGGGCAAGGCGGATTGGGACGCCATCCGCGCGGTGCGCGACGTGCTGTCGATCCCGCTCGTCGCCAATGGCGATGTCGAGACGTCGGAGGATGCCGCTGAAATCCTGCGCCGTTCGGGTGCCGATGCCGTGATGGTCGGCCGCTCCGCGCAGGGCCGTCCCTGGCATCCGGCGGTGCTGGCCGGTGCCATCGAACACCCCTCGCTGGAGGTGGTCGCGGCAACAGCGGTGGAGCACTATCGCATGATGCTCGATTTCTACGGCGTCGAGGCGGGCCTGCGCCATGCCCGCAAACATGTCGGCTGGTATCTCGGACACTATGCACCGGACATGTCTGGTGTCGCGAAAGCGGAGATGATGACGGCGCGTGACATTGAGTTCGTGGCACGCCGTCTGGAAGCGGCCATTCTGGAGGTGGGGGCCGCAGGGATCGGAGAGGCCGCATGACGGACAAGGCCCCACAGCAGAACGCCGCCAAGGCGCCGGACCTGGCGCTCGCCGTGCTCAATTCAATCCAGAACCCGGTCATCCTGGTGGATATCGACGGCCACGTCGCGTTCGCCAACTGGGAGGCGGAATCCTTCTTCGGCGCGAGCGCCAACCATCTGGCGAAACACAAGGTTTCGAGCCTAATCCCCTTTGGAAGCCCGCTTCTGACGCTGATCGACCAGGTGCGCGAGCGCAAGGCGCCGGTCAGCGAATACCGCGTGGACCTGTCCTCGCCGCGTCTCGGCGCGGACAAGCTTGCCGATATCTATGTCGCGCCTGTGACGACCGAACCGGCGGGCTCCGTCGTGGTCGTCATCCAGGAACGCTCGATGGCGGACAAGATCGACCGGCAGTTGACGCATCGCGGTGCGGCCCGTTCCGTCACCGGCCTTGCCTCCATGCTGGCGCATGAGATCAAGAACCCGCTGTCCGGCATTCGCGGCGCCGCACAGCTTCTGGAAACCTCCGTCATCGACGAGGACCGCGCGCTGACGCGGCTGATCTGCGACGAGACCGACCGCATCGTCTCGCTGGTCGACCGCATGGAGGTGTTTTCGGATGAGCGTCCGGTCGATCGCGTTCCGCTCAACATCCATGCGGTGCTCGACCATGTGAAGGCGGTCGCGAAGGCCGGTTTCGGACGCAACATCAAGATCACCGAACTTTACGACCCCTCACTCCCGCCGGTCTTCGCCAACCGCGACCAGCTGGTTCAGGTCTTCCTCAATCTCATCAAGAACGCCGCCGAGGCGATCGGCGATCGCCCGGACGGCGAAATCCAGCTGACGACCGCCTATCGTCCGGGCATCCGCCTTTCCGTTGCGGGTACGCGGGAAAAAATCTCGCTGCCGCTGGAATTCTGCGTGCATGACAACGGTCCGGGCGTGCCCGGCGACCTGCTGCCGCATCTCTTCGATCCCTTCATCACCACCAAGACCAATGGTTCGGGCCTCGGCCTTGCGCTGGTGGCGAAAATCATCGGCGGCCATGGCGGCATTGTCGAATGCGACAGCCAGGGTTCGCGAACCACCTTCCGCGTGCTGATGCCGGCCTCCCGCGGCGTCAGTGAAGACGACGACTTTCCCAAGACCAAAGGACATATCTGATGACAGGCGCCACAGTCCTCGTTGCCGATGACGATGCCGCGATCCGCACGGTTCTCAATCAGGCCTTGAGCCGCGCGGGCTATGACGTGCGCATCACCTCCAATGCGGCGACGCTGTGGCGCTGGATTTCCGCTGGCGAGGGCGACATCGTCGTCACCGACGTCGTGATGCCCGACGAGAACGCCTTCGATCTCCTGCCGCGCATCAAGAAGGCTCGGCCCGATCTGCCGGTGTTGGTGATGAGCGCGCAAAACACCTTCATGACGGCGATCAAGGCCTCGGAGAAGGGCGCCTATGACTATCTGCCGAAACCCTTCGACCTGACGGAACTGATCGCCATCATCGGCCGCGCGCTGGCCGAGCCGAAGCGCAAGCCAGCCCGGCTCGACGACGACACGCAGGACGGTATGCCGCTGGTCGGCCGCTCCGCCGCCATGCAGGAAATCTACCGCGTGCTGGCGCGTCTCATGCAGACGGACCTGACGCTGATGATCACCGGCGAATCGGGCACCGGCAAGGAACTTGTCGCCCGCGCGCTGCATGACTATGGCAAGCGCCGCAACGGCCCCTTCGTCGCCATCAACATGGCGGCCATTCCGCGCGACCTCATCGAATCGGAACTGTTCGGCCACGAGAAAGGTGCCTTCACCGGCGCGCAGAACCGCTCGACCGGCCGCTTCGAGCAGGCGGAGGGCGGCACGCTGTTCCTCGACGAGATCGGCGACATGCCGATGGATGCGCAGACGCGCCTGCTGCGCGTGCTTCAGCAGGGCGAATACACCACCGTCGGCGGCCGCACGCCGATACGTACCGACGTGCGCATCGTGGCGGCGACGAACAAGGACCTGAAGCAGTCGATCAACCAGGGCCTGTTCCGCGAGGACCTTTATTACCGCCTCAACGTCGTGCCGCTGCGCCTGCCGCCGCTGCGCGACCGCGCGGAGGACATTCCCGATCTGGTGCGCCATTTCGTGCAGCAGGCGGAGAAGGAAGGGCTGGACGCCAAGCGTTTCGACCAGGAGGCGTTGGAGCTGATGAAAGCGCACGCCTGGCCGGGCAATGTGCGCGAGTTGGAAAACGTCGTGCGCCGCCTGACCGCGCTCTATCCGCAAGACGTCATCACCCGCGAGATCATCGAGACGGAATTGCGGGCGGATGTGCCCGACAGCCCCATCGAAAAGACCGTGACGCGCAGCGGCTCTCTTTCCATCTCGCAAGCGGTGGAAGAGAACATGCGGCAGTATTTTTCGAGCTTTGGCGACGGCCTTCCACCGGCCGGTCTTTACGACCGGGTGCTGGCCGAGATGGAGTATCCGCTGATTCTCGCGGCCCTCACGGCAACCCGCGGAAACCAGATCAAGGCCGCGGATCTGCTTGGCCTAAACCGCAACACGCTGCGCAAGAAAATTCGCGAACTCGGTGTGTCTGTGTACAGAAGTTCCCGCTCCGCTTGACTTAACGGCAAGAGGCGTTGCATTTTGGCCACAATCTGTTGCTTGAGGGTAACAGAGGGGTTTGCGGCCGAATTCGTCCGCGTGCCTGAACGTCTAGGGATTCGGGTGCAACTGCAGCCGATCCGCCCTGCGGTCGGCGCCATCCCGAAAACAAGAGAATAACGCCGGCGGCTTTCGAGACGTTCGGCCGGGGAAGCGATGCAGCAGATGGACGAGCGTTTGGACCTGCTTGCGGGCGGCGGTGAAGGGAAGGCTTCGGCGGATAGGCGCGCCTCCTTCGCCCTGCCGGGCCTCGTGCTCGCCGGCGGTGCGCTCGTCGCTGCCACGCTGTCGCTGTTCATCTTGCTTGGCTTGACGCCGATCAAGCCGGTCGCCAATGTCGTCATCGCCTCGGCGGCGATCAATGCCATCTTCATCGTCGGCCTGATGTTCCTGATCGGGCGGGAAATCGTCCGGCTCTTGCGCGCCCGCAGCCGTGGCCGTGCCGCCGCGCGGCTCCATGTGCGCATCGTGGCGCTGTTTTCGATCGTCGCGATCACGCCGGCCGTGCTCGTCGCCATTTTCGCCTCGATCACGCTCGATGTCGGCCTCGACCGGTGGTTCTCAATCCGCACGCAGTCGATCGTCAGTTCCTCGCTGAACGTCGCGCAGGCCTATATGCTGGAAAATGCCAGCTACCTGCAGGGCCAGACCGCCTCGATGGCGAACGATCTCGACCGCAACCGACAGCTCTACAGCCTCGACCGCACCGGCTTTACCGAACTGATGACGCGGCAGGCGCGCGGACGCGGCATGCTCGGCGCCTCCCTGCTGCGCGCCGACGGTTCCGTCATCCTCCAGGCAAACATTCCGACCGAAAACCGTCTGCCGCCGGCGCCGGAAGATGCGCTGCGCGCCTCTGCCGCCGGCCAGCCGACGCTCATTCCGCCGGGACAGACCAACCTCGTCGGCGCTATCATCAAGCTCGACAACATCCCGGACGCCTTCCTCTACACGATCCGCACCGTCGATCCCGAAGTCATGCGCTCCATGCGGCTGATGGAGGAGAACACGGCGGAATATCGCGCGCTGGAAGCCGGCCGCACGACGTTGCAGATCGCCTTCGGCGTGCTCTATCTCGGCTTCGCGCTCATCGTTCTGCTCGCGGCGATCTGGACCGCGATCGCGGTCGCCGACCGCATTGTCCGGCCGATCCGCCAGCTGATCGGCGCAGCCGACAGCGTCGCCTCGGGCAATCTCGACGTCACGGTGCCGGTGCGCGTGGCCGATGGTGACGTCGGCAATCTCTCGCGCACCTTCAACAAGATGATCGCCGAGATCCGTACGCAGCAGGGCGAGATCTTGGATGCCAAGGACGAGATGGACCATCGCCGCCGCTTCATCGAAGCGGTGCTGTCGGGCGTCACGGCGGCCGTGATCGGCGTGGAGGGCGACGGACGCATCACCATCGTCAATCTCTCGGCGGAAATCCTGCTCGGCCGCAATGCGGTCGACCTGATTGGTGAACCGCTTGTTGGCGTCACGCCGGAGATCGCCGCCGTGCTTGCCGAAGGTTCGGCCCGCCACCGCAACGAGTTCCGCAAGCAGATCAACATCATGCATGGCGGCAAGGAGCGGACGCTGAACGTGCAGGTGATCCGCGAGGAAGCGAGCGACGCGCAGGAATCCTTCGTCATCAGCGTCGACGATATCACCGATCTCGTCATCGCGCAGCGCTCGACCGCCTGGGCGGACGTGGCACGCCGCATCGCGCATGAAATCAAGAACCCTCTGACCCCAATCCAGCTTTCGGCCGAGCGCATCCGCCGGCGCTACGGCAAGCAGATCGACCAGGAGGATCGCGCGGTCTTCGACCAGTGTACGGACACGATCGTGCGGCAGGTCGAGGATATCGGCCGCATGGTGGACGAATTCTCCTCCTTCGCGCGCATGCCGAAACCCACCAAGGAGCGCTCGGATCTGCGCAACATCCTGAAGGATGCCGTTTTCCTGCGCGAGATGGGCAACAACCACGTCGCTTTCCAAAAGGATTTGGGCGAGGTGCCGCTGACGGGGCTGTTTGACGCGCGCATGCTCGGCCAAGCTTTCGGCAATCTCATCAAAAATGCGGTAGAGGCGATCGAAGCGCTGCCGCCGGAGGCCGAGCGCGGCGAGCACAAGATCCTCGTGCGCGCCGAGGCTGACGATGCGGGACGGCGCTTCGTCGTTGATGTCGTCGACAACGGCAAGGGGCTGCCGACCGAGAATCGACATCGCATTCTCGAACCCTACATGACGATGCGCGAGAAGGGCACGGGGCTCGGCCTCGCCATCGTGAAGAAGATTATCGAGGACCATGGGGGGCAGCTGGAACTGCATGATGCCCCCCAGGACTTCGACCACGGCCAGGGGGCGATGATCCGCGTGATCCTGCCCTATGAAGAAACCGCGGCCGTCGATGCGGACAAGAATAAGAGCAAGGAAATGAGCCATGGCGTCTGATATTCTGGTCGTTGACGACGAAGAGGACATCCGCGAGATCGTCTCCGGCATCCTGTCGGACGAGGGGCACGAGACGCGCACCGCCTTTGATAGCGACAGCGCGCTGGCGGCGATCAGCGACCGCGTTCCACGGCTCGTTTTCCTCGACATCTGGATGCAGGGCAGCAAGCTCGACGGGCTGGCGCTGCTCGACGAAATCAAGAGCCGCCATCCCGACCTGCCGGTCGTGATGATTTCCGGCCACGGCAATATCGAGACGGCCGTGTCGGCGATCCGCCGCGGCGCCTATGACTTCATCGAAAAGCCGTTCAAGGCCGACCGGTTGATTCTCATCGCCGAGCGAGCGCTGGAAAACTCCAAGCTGCGCCGCGAGGTGACGGAGCTGAAGAAGCGATCCGGCGATCCGGTCGAGTTGATCGGCACCTCCGTCGCCGTCTCGCAACTTCGCCAAAACATAGACAAGGTCTCACCGACCAACAGCCGCATCATGATCCTCGGCCCCTCCGGTTCCGGCAAGGAACTTGTGGCGCGCATGATCCACCGCAAGTCAACGCGGGCAAGCGGTCCCTTCGTCGTGCTGAATGCCGCGGCGATCACGCCGGAGCGCATGGAGGTCGCGCTGTTCGGCACGGAGGGCACGCCGGGCCAGCCGCGCCGCACCGGAGCGCTGGAAGAGGCTCATGGCGGCATCCTTTATCTCGACGAGATCGGTGAAATGCCGCGCGAGACGCAGAACAAGATTCTGCGGGTGCTGGTCGACCAGCAATTCGAACGCGTCGGCGGTTCCAAACGCGTGAAGGTGGACGTGCGGATCATTTCCTCCACCGCGTATAATCTCGAAAGCCTGATCGCGGAGGGAGGGTTCCGAGAAGATCTCTACCACCGCCTCGCCGTGGTGCCGGTGCGCGTGCCGCCGCTCGCCGAGCGACGCGAGGATATTCCCTTCCTCGTCGACATGTTCATGCGCCAGGTCAGCGAGCAGGCCGGTATCCGTGCCCGCAAGATCGGTGATGATGCCTTGGCCGTGCTGCAGGCGCACGACTGGCCAGGCAACATCCGCCAGCTGCGCAACAATATCGAGCGCCTGATGATTCTCGCCCGCAGCGACGGCCCCGACACGCCGATCACCGCCGACATGCTGCCGACGGAAGTGGGCGACATGCTGCCGAAAATTTCCACGCAGGGTGACCAGCACATCATGACGCTTCCGCTGCGTGAAGCCCGTGAAATGTTCGAGCGTGACTATCTGATCGCGCAGATCAATCGCTTCGGCGGCAACATTTCCCGCACGGCCGAATTCGTCGGCATGGAACGTTCCGCGCTCCATCGCAAACTGAAGTCGCTTGGCGTATAAGGCGCCGAGCGACTGAGGGATTCTAGGGCATGAAGGTCATCATCTGCGGCGCCGGACGCGTCGGCTACGGTATTGCCGAGCGGCTTTCGGAGGAGGGCAACGACGTCTCCGTGATCGACACGCAGCCATCGCTGATTGCGGCCATCTCCGAGACGCTCGACGTCAGCGGCGTCGTCGGCCACGGCGCCCATCCCGAGGTGCTGGCCAAGGCCGGCGCGGACCAGGCGGACATGCTGATCGCCGTGACCCTGTTCGACGAGATCAACATGGTCGCCTGCCAGGTCGCCCATTCGCTGTTCAACGTGCCGACCAAAATCGCCCGCATCCGCGCGCAGAGCTATCTGGCGCCGGAATATTCCGATCTGTTCTCGCGCGAAAACATGCCCATCGACGTTACCATCTCGCCGGAGGTGGAGGTAGGCAAGATGGTGCTGCGGCGCATTTCCTTCCCCGGTGCGACGGATGTCGTGCGCTTTGCCGACGACCGAATCGTCATGGTGGCGATCGAATGCATGGAGGATTGCCCGGTTGTCGAGACGCCACTGAAGCAGCTCAGCGAGCTCTTTCCGGACCTCAATGCTACCGTCACCGGCATCTTTTCCAACGGCAAGCTGACCGTGCCGAACTCTTCCGACCAGCTGCATTCCGGCGATCTCGCCTATGTCGTCTGCGACAAGGGGCATGTGCGGCGCACGCTCGCGCTGTTCGGTCATGAGGAGCAGGAGGCGGCGCGCATCGTCATCGCCGGCGGCGGCAATATCGGCTATTTCGTCGCCAAGGCCATCGAGGATTATCAGCCGAAGACCCGACTGAAGATCATCGAGAGTGACCGGGAGCGCGCCGTCGCCGTCGCCGACAAGCTGCGCAACGCTGTTGTCCTGCATGGCTCGGCGCTCGACCAGAAGATGCTGCTGCAAGCCGATATCCAGGATGCCGACCTGATCGTGGCGCTGACCAACAACGATCAGATCAACATTCTGGGCTCCGTCATGGCCAAACGCCTCGGCTGCAAGCAGAATCTCGTCCTGATCAACGATCCGAGCTACCAGGATTTCACCAAGACGCTGGGCATCGACGCCAGCATCAATCCGCGCGCCGTGACGATCTCCGGCATCCTCCAGCACGTCCGTAAGGGCCGCATCCGCTCCGTCTATGCGGTGCAGAAGGGCTCAGCCGAAGTGATCGAGGCCGAGGCGCTGGAAACGTCGCCGCTCGTCGGCAAGCCGCTGCGCGATATCGAGCTGCCGCCCGGCATCCGCATCGGCGCCGTCTATCGCGACAAGACGGTGATCCGGCCGGACGGCAACACCAAGATCAAGGCGAAGGACCGGGTGGTGCTCTTTGCGGCGGCCGGTGCGGTGCGCCATGTCGAACAGCTCTTCCGCGTCAGCATTCAATACTTCTAGGATTTCCATGCCGCGCTTCGCCTATGTCAACGGCCGCTATGTCCGCCACGCCGATGCCGCGGTCTCCATCGAGGACCGGGGGCTGGTCTTCGGCGATGCTGTCTATGAAGTCTGCCAGGTTCAGCGGGGCTTCATCGTCGATCTGACGCGGCATCTAGACCGGCTCGACCGATCGCTCGGCGAAATCCGCATTCGCGCGCCGATGAGCCGCGCGGCGCTTGTCGGGATCCTGCGCGAGGTGCTGCGCCGCAACCGCGTCGTCAACGGCATGGTATATCTCCAGATTTCGCGCGGCGTCGCCCGGCGCGACCATGTGTTTCCCTCGCCCGAGGTCCGGGCCTCACTGATCGTGACGGCCAAAAGCCTCAACCCGGCGATCAATGCCGCGAAATACGCTGCCGGCATCAAGGCGGTGACCGTGCCGGACAACCGCTGGGGCAGGGTGGATATCAAGACCGTCGGCCTGCTGTCGAACGTGCTGGCCCGCCAACAGGCGAAGGAGGCGGGCGCGCAGGAGGCGATTTTCGTCGATCGTGACGGCAAAGTCACCGAGGGCGGCGCAACGAACCTGTGGATCGTCGATAAGGCCGGAATGCTGGTGACGCGCCCGGCCGACCATGCGATCCTCCAAGGCATCACCCGCACCACAGTGATGGATGTGGCCGGAAAACTCGGGATAGCGGTGGAAGAACGGCGCTTTTCGGTGACGGAAATGCTCGAAGCGCGCGAGGTTTTCATCACCGGGGCCACGACCATCTGCCTCCCGGTGGTCGCCATCGACGGACAGAGCATCGCCAACGGCCATCCCGGCATGACGGCGCAGAAAATCAGGGATGCTTTTTTCGCCGTTGCGGAGAAGACCGTGATTTGATACCAAAATCGACGGTCGGGCACATCGGTTGCCGGGCCTGGGGGCAATTTATTTCAGTCAACCGGTCTCAAGGGCCGGCAATCAGAAAGAAGCGGCGCGATGGCGGAACGTTCTCAGAACCTGCAGGATCTTTTTCTTAATACCGTTCGCAAGCAAAAGATTTCTCTCACGATCTTTCTCATCAACGGGGTCAAGCTGACCGGGGTTGTCACCTCCTTCGACAATTTCTGCGTGCTGCTCCGTCGCGACGGTCACTCGCAGCTCGTGTACAAGCACGCGATCTCGACCATCATGCCCGGCCAGCCGCTGCAGATGTTCGAGACCGAGGAAAGCGGCTCCTGACAGGACCCAAGACCATTAAAAAATCTGATTCATCCAAGGATTCCATCGTCCCGGACGTCGAAAAACGCCGGGACGACATGCGCGCTGTCGTCATCGCGCCTGTTTTAAAGGCGCGCACGAAGCCGGATCCGACCGTCGTGACGCGTTCCGACGAGGCCCGCCTCGAAGAGGCCGTCGGCCTTGCGCGCGCCATCGATCTCACCATCGTCGCCTCCATGCTCGTGCCCGTCAGCCAGCCGAAGCCCGGCACATTGCTCGGCACCGGCAAGATCGAGGAGATCAAGGCGGCGCTCGATGAACACGACGCCGGTCTCGTCATCGTCGACCATCCGCTGACGCCGGTGCAGCAGCGCAATCTCGAGAAGGAATGGAACGCCAAGGTCATCGACCGCACGGGCCTCATTCTGGAGATCTTCGGCCGCCGCGCCTCCACCAAGGAAGGCACGTTGCAGGTCGAGCTTGCGCATCTCAACTACCAGCGCGGCCGCCTCGTGCGCAGCTGGACCCACCTCGAACGCCAGCGCGGTGGCGCGGGCTTCATGGGTGGTCCCGGTGAAACGCAGATCGAAGCCGACCGCCGCCTGTTGCAGGACAAGATCGTCAAGCTGGAGCGCGAGCTGGAGCAAGTGCGCCGCACCCGCCAGCTGCATCGCTCGAAGCGCAAGAAGGTGCCGCATCCGATCGTGGCGCTCGTCGGCTATACCAACGCCGGCAAGTCGACGCTGTTCAACCGCATCACCGGCGCGGGCGTGCTGGCCGAGGACATGCTCTTTGCCACGCTCGATCCGACGCTGCGCCGCATGAAGCTGCCGCAGGGCCGGACCGTCATCCTGTCCGACACCGTGGGCTTCATCTCCGACCTACCGACCCATCTCGTCGCCGCTTTCCGCGCGACGCTGGAAGAGGTGCTGGAAGCCGATCTCGTGCTCCACGTGCGTGACATGTCCGATCCGGACAACGGTGCGCAATCGTCCGACGTGCTGCGCATCTTGGGTGAGCTCGGCATCGACGAGAAGGACGGCGCGGAGCGTATCCTCGAAGTCTGGAACAAGATCGACCGGCTGGAGCCGGAGGCGCGCGACGCACTGGTGCAGAAGGCCGAGACGCAGCCGAATGTCGTCGCCGTCTCCGCGATTTCGGGCGAGGGTGTTGATGCGTTGCTGTCGGAAATCAACCAGCGTCTTTCCGGCGTTTTGGTCGATCGTGACGTTACCGTGCCCGTCATGCAGCTGCAATTGCTGCCGTGGATCTACGATCACTCGATCGTCGATGTCCGCGAGGACCTCGAAGACGGCAATGTGCGGCTGGAACTGCGGCTGACGGAAACGGAAGCAGCGGAACTGGACCGCCGCCTCGGCATTGGCGGCAAAGCCGTGCGTGAGGATTGGGAACGCTAACGCAACGTCATTCTTTTGACGTTGCGTTATCCAAGCTGCCGCTCGATCTGCTTGGCGGCCTGCCACAGTTCTTCCATGCGCTCCAGCGTCGCGGTCTCAAGGCCTTCGCCATTGGCCGCGAGGCTATCCTCGATATGCGAGAATCTGTTGCGGAACTTGGTGTTCGTGCCGCGCAGCGCCATTTCCGGATCGGCTCCGACATGGCGGCCGATATTGACCAGTGCAAAGATGAGGTCGCCGAGTTCGTCGGCAACGGCTTTGGGATCATTATTGCGCAGGGCTTCACGCAGCTCGCCGATTTCCTCCTCGATCTTGTCGAGGATCGGCGTAGGCTCCGACCAGTCGAACCCCACTTTGGCCGCGCGCTCCTGAAGTTTCAGCGCCTCAACAAGGGCTGGGAAGGAACGCTGCACCGAACCGAGATGGCCGCGCAATGGGTCTTCCGGCATGCCGCGCTTCGCGCGCCGCTCTTTGCGCTCGCGCTTCTCCGCCTGTTTGATCGCATCCCATTGCAGCTTCACGGCTTCGGGCGTGTCGGCGTCCGAGCGGGCGAAGACATGCGGGTGGCGGCGGATCATTTTGCGCGTCACGGCCTCGACGACGCTGCCAAAATCGAAATCGCCGCTCTCTTCGGCCATCCGGGCGTGGAAGACCACCTGCAAAAGCAGGTCGCCCAGCTCCTCGCAGAGATCGTCCATGTCTCCCCGCTCGATCGCATCGGCGACCTCGTAAGCCTCCTCGATTGTGTAGGGCTTGATCGTCTCGAAGGTTTGGACCACGTCCCAGGGGCAGCCGGTTTCCGGCTGACGCAGGGCTTGCATGATCTCGATCAGGCGCTCGATGTCGCGGCTCGGCTGCATGGCGGTCTCAGTTCAGCGGGATGTTGTTGTCAGCCTTGCCGGACTGGTAGCTTTCCGACAGCGCGTCATAGGCGGCGCGGATCTTTGCATCCTGCGCTTTCAAATCGGCCTTGGCGGTCTCGTCGGCGGTGGCGACCAGGTCGGCTATAGCGGCGGAATGCCAGAAGGCGTTGGTCTTGGCATAGCCGCCGGGATCGAGCCGGAAGACTTCCTTCAGGATGCGCAGGTCGTGCGGAATGGCGAAGCTGTCGCGCGAATCCTCATGGCTGAAGAAATAGTAGAAATTGTCGAAGCCGGCCCAGGTGATGGCCGAAAGGCACATGGAGCAGGGCTCATGCGTCGAAAGGAAGACGTAATCCTTGGTGTTGGGCTTCTCCACGCGCTCGTAGAGGCGTTTCAGTGTATGCACTTCGCCGTGCCAGAGCGGATTTTCCGTCTCGTTGTTCGTTTCGGCGAGAACGAGCGAAAGATCCGTCTTGTTGAGGATCGCCGCGCCGAACACCTTGTTGCCGGCCGCAACGCCCTGGCGCGTCAGCGGCAGGATGTCGAATTCCATCACGTCGAGCAGACGTTTTGCAAGCGCGGCCTGGTTCATGGCGGGATTCCCTGTTGGCGTCATGCGGCATCCTTACCGGGCGCCCGGGCGGACAGGCAAGGGCGGCCGGTGACTTATGCTCAAAATGCGGGGTCGCAGAGCAAAACAATACGCCCCTCCAAGACCATTGGAATTTCTGTTTCTTTTGTTTCTTGTCGTTTTTCGCGATAGTGCGCACACTTCAACCGGACCCTATCATGACCGAGGCACAGCAGAAGCTTTCGACATTCCCGGCGTTCTTCCGCGTCAGCGGCAGGACGGTCGTCGTCGTGGGCGAGGGCGACGAGGCCTTTGCCAAGGCGCGCCTGCTGTTCAACACGGATGCAAGGATCGTCGTTCTCGCCGAAGCGCCCGAGGCCGGCTTCGCCCGCTTCATCGCCGAGAAGGGGCTGACGCTGGTCCGCGCGCCGTTTTCGAAGGAAGCGATCGCCGGGGCGACGCTGGTTTTCGCCGCAACCGGCGATGCGGCCGTCGACCGCGCCATTTCCAAGATAGCCCGAGAATTGCACATCCCGGTTAATGCCGTCGATCAGCCCGATTATTGCGATTTCTTCACGCCGGCCCTCGTCAATCGTGCGCCGGTTGCCGTTGCGATCGGAACCGAAGGGGCCGGCCCCGTTCTGGCGCAGATGATCCGCGCGCAGGTCGACCAGATCCTGTCGCCGTCGCTTGGCCGCCTCGCAAGCCTTGCCAGCGGCTACCGCGATGCCGTCGACCGCATCCTTCCGCGCGGTGTAACCCGCCGCGTCTTCTGGCGCCGCTTTTTCCACGGCGCTGTCGCGGATGCCGTGAACAACGGCGATATCGCGCTGGCACGCAACGCGGCCGATACGCTTCTCAACGCGCAGGGCAGGGCCGCGGGCCATGTCTGGCTCGTCGGCGCCGGTCCGGGTGCCGAAGACCTGCTGACGCTGCGCGCCCAGCGCGTGATGATGGAAGCCGACGTCATCGTATCCGATGCGCTTGTGCCGCAGGCCATCGTCGATATGGGCCGCCGCGATGCCGAGCGCCTTTCGGTGGGCAAACGCAAGGGCTGCCATTCCAAGTCGCAGGAGGAGATCAACGACCTGCTTGTCGAACTCGGCAAGGCGGGCAAGCGCGTCGTGCGCCTGAAATCCGGCGACCCCCTGGTCTATGGCCGGGCCGGCGAGGAAATGGCGGCGCTGCGTCAGGCGGGTGTAACCTATGAGATCGTGCCCGGCATTACCTCCGCCTTCGCCGCCGCCGCCGATTTCGAACTACCGCTGACGCTGCGCGGCGTTGCCTCCTCACTGGTGTTCACCACCGGCCACGACCTTGCCGGTTCTGTGTTGCCCAACTGGGCGCGCCTTGCGATTTCCGGCGCGACCGTCGCCGTGTATATGGGCCGCTCGGTCGCCGCCTCCGTCGCCGAACGACTGATGGAAGCCGGCCTGCCGGACGAAACGACCGTCGCGGTCGTCGAAAATGCCAGCCGCCGCGAAAAGCGCCTACTGCACGGCACGCTCAAGGATCTTCCGGGTCTCGAACACCGCGACGAACTGTCCGGCCCGGTCATGGTTATCATCGGCGACGCGGTTGCGGGCGCTAATTTCGAACATTCCGAGCCGCTCGCCATCCGGCAGACGGTTCGCGACACAGCAGCATTGGGAGCATGACATGGCCGACAAGGTTCTGACAGCCAATCGCCTTTCCGACGGGATTTCCGTCTGGCTGGATGCCGCCGGCACCTGGAACGAATCTTTGCAGGCCGCATTCGTCGCGCGCCACAAGGAGGCCGTAGAGGCGCTCGAAGCCACCGGCAAGCAGGCCTTCGCCGACAATAAGGTGGTTGACGTTAATGTCGTGGACGTCGAAGAAGTGGATGGTGTTCTCAGGCCGTTGCGCATGCGCGAGCGTATTCGTGCCGAAGGTCCTTCGATTCCCTATGCCGCCGGTTACGCCGGCCTGACTGCGACGGCTCCGGCCGCCTGAGGAAATTTAGATGTATCGCTACGACGAATTCGATCACGCCTTTGTCTCCGACCGTGTGGAGCAGTTCCGCGATCAGGTCGCCCGCCGCCTGTCAGGCGAGCTGGCCGAGGATGCCTTCAAGCCGCTGCGCCTGATGAACGGCGTCTATCTCCAGCTGCATGCCTATATGCTGCGCGTCGCCATTCCCTACGGCACGCTGAATTCGCGCCAGATGCGCATGCTGGCCCTGATCGCCCGCAAATACGACCGCGGCTACGGCCATTTCACCACGCGCCAGAACATTCAGTACAATTGGCCGAAGCTTTCGGAATTGCCGGATGCGCTGGCCGATCTCGCCACCGTCGAGATGCACGCGCTCCAGACCTCGGGCAACTGCATCCGCAACGTCACGGCCGACCACTTTGCCGGCGCTGCCGCTGATGAGGTCGCCGATCCCAGGCCTTACGCGGAAATCCTGCGCCAGTGGTCCTCGGTTCACCCGGAATTCTCGTTCCTGCCGCGCAAGTTCAAGATCGCTGTCACCGGTGCGGAGCGCGACCGCGCCGCCATCCAGGTGCACGATATCGGCCTGCATCTGAAGAAGGACGAGAACGGCCGCATCGGCTTTGCCGTCTATGTCGGCGGCGGGCAGGGCCGTACGCCGATGATCGCCAAGAAGATCCGCGACTTCCTGCCGGAAGAGGACCTGCTGTCCTACACGACCGCGATCATGCGCGTGTACAACCTGCACGGCCGCCGCGACAACAAGTACAAGGCGCGCATCAAGATCCTCGTGCATGAGACCGGCGCGGAAGAGTTGGCCCGCCAGGTCGAGGTCGAATTCGCCGCCCTCAAGGATGGCGAGCTGAAGCTGCCGGAACGCGATGTCGCCGCCATCTCCGCCTATTTCGCGCCGCCGGAACTGGCGCCGCGCGCCGAAGGCTGGGCGAACCTTGCGCAGTGGAAGAAGGCCGATGCCGAATTCGCCCGCTGGGTTCAGCAGAACGTGCAGCCGCACAAGCACCCCGACTACGGCATGGTGACGATCTCGCTGAAGCCCATCGGCGGTATTCCGGGCGACGCCACGGATGCACAGATGGAGGCCGTCGCCGATATCGCGGAGGAATATGCCTTCGACGAGATCCGCGTCAGCCATGAGCAGAACCTGATCCTACCACATGTGGCGCTCGCCGATCTGGAGCCGGTCTATCGTGGCCTCGTCGCCGCCGGTCTTGCCACCGCCAATGCCGGCCTCATCACCGACATCATCGCCTGTCCGGGGCTGGACTATTGCGCGCTCGCCAATGCGCGCTCGATCCCGGTCGCGCAGGAGCTTTCACTGCGCTTCGGCGCTCCGGAGCGCCAGGCCGAAATCGGCGAGCTGAAGATCAAGATCTCCGGCTGCATCAATGCCTGCGGCCACCACCATGTCGGCCATATCGGTCTGCTCGGCGTGGAGAAGAAGGGTGAGGAGCTCTATCAGATCACGCTGGGCGGCTCGGGGGATGAAAACACCTCGATCGGCGAGATCATCGGCCGCGGCTTCGAGCCGGAGAAGGTGACGGATGCCGTCGAGGTGATCGTCAACACCTATCTCGGCCTGCGCCTCGACCCCACGGAAATCTTCCTTGATGCCTATCGCCGCGTCGGACCGCAACCTTTCAAGGATGCGCTCTACGGCGGCAAGGCGGCCGCTGCAGCCTGAGGAGTTAGGGACATGACGAAAATCTGGAATGAAGCCGGCTTCGTGAGCGACGATCCCTGGATCATCGAAACCGAGGAAACCAAGGCCGGTTCGAACGAGAAGGCGATCCTTGGCCTCGATCATTTCCTAGCAAAGGTCGCCGAGGGGGATGACACAGGTCTCGGCGTGCTGATCAACCCGGCCGACGACGTGCGCAAGCTGGAAGGCCATCTCGACCGGCTGGCGCTGGTGGCGGTCGCTTTCCCGGCCTTTAACGACGGCCGCGCCTTCAGCCACGCCTCGCTCTTGCGCTCACGGCTGAATTTCTCGGGTGAGGTCAGGGCGGTCGGCGACGTGTTGATCGACCAGATCCCGCTCATGCTGCGCTGTGGCATCGATAGCTTTGCCGTCAGCAACGCGACGGCGCTGAAGCGCCTTGCGGAAAACCGCCTGCCGGGTATCGACAACCACTACCAGCCGACCGCGCGCGCCTCGCAGGATGTCGGCTCCTACAGCTGGCGCCGCCGGGCCTGATTTCAGGCCCGGTTTGCGGGGTCGGCCGGCGAAAGGCCGCAATCGCGGTATAGTGTTGCGTCAGATCAAGGACGCGGGCCGGGCTTTGCGGGAAAACGCATCGGCGGCAAACTATTGCGCGGCCAATCGGCGCATTGGAACGGAATACCTTCCTTTCATGCTCCACATGTAATATCTGCCTATCGTCAAGATTATCAGACGCAGCCAGGATCGATCCCGAAATGAACGCACCTGCTAAGACCGAAGAATTCGTGCCCGCCATTCCCGCCGGCGTTTTCGCCGAGACGGTGACGAGCGTGCAGCATTATACGGATCGCCTGTTCCGCTTCCGCATGACGCGCCCCGAAAGCTTCCGCTTCCGCTCCGGCGAGTTCGCGATGATCGGCCTGATGGTCGGCGACAAGCCGGTTTACCGCGCCTATTCGATCGCCAGCCCCTCCTGGGACGAAGAACTCGAATTCTTCTCGATCAAAGTGCCGGACGGCCCGCTGACCTCGCATCTCCAGCAGATCAAGCTGGGCGACACGGTGCTGATGCGCAAGAAGCCGACCGGGACGCTGGTGCTCGACGCGCTCACCCCCGGCAAGCGTCTCTACATGTTCTCGACCGGCACGGGCATCGCGCCCTTCGCGAGCCTCATTCGCGATCCGGAAACCTACGAGAAGTTCGACGAGGTCATCCTGACGCATACCTGCCGCGAAGTATCCGAGCTGAAATACGGCTTCGACCTCGTGGAGGAAATCCGCAACCATGAATTCCTCGCTGAAGTTGTCGGCAACAAGCTGCGCCACTACGCGACGGTGACGCGCGAAGACTTCCCGTTCCAGGGCCGCATCACCGATCTCATCCGCAACGGTAAGATGTTTGCTGATCTCGGCGTGCCGCATTTCGACCCGGCGGTGGATCGCGGCATGATCTGCGGCTCCTCGGCGATGTTGAAGGAAACCAAGGCGCTGCTGGAAGAGGCGGGCCTCGTCGAGGGCTCCAACAACAAGCCAGGCGAATTCGTCATTGAGCGCGCCTTCGTCGATTGATCGACGGCATACTTCCCATGAAAAGGGCGGCCTTCGAGCCGCTCTTTCTGTTTCAGGGCGAGAGGCAGTCGATGAGGTCGGTCATTGCCTCCGAGGCCGCCTGGCCGTCCGCGTTGCGGATGGAGCGGATGACCTTGACGTGGAGATCCACGGACCGGTCCATGTGGCGGTTGTCGGCGCGGGCAAACCACAGCCGGCGGGCGTGGGTTTGCAAGGGCGCGAGCGCGCCGGTCAGGAAGCGGTTGGGGCATGCTTCCTCGAGGATTTCGTCAAACACCTTGTCGGCCGCGAGAAAGCCTTCGAGATCGGAGCGGATCGAGCAGGCCGTCATGCTCTGCGCACATTCGACAAGCCGTTCGCGATGTTCCTCGCTGGCATGGCGGGCGACGAGATCAGCAGCTAGCGGCTCCAGCTGCCGGCGCGCCGCCATGACCTGGATGTGGTCCTGCGCCTGTATCGGCGTGATCTGCAGCCCCGCACGGGGCCGCACCGCAATCAATCCCTGCCATTCGAGCTTCTGAATGGCCTCCCGCACCGGCGTACGGCCATGCTCGGCAAGGTCGATCAACTGCCGCTCGGTGACCATCGAGCCGGGTTTCAGCTTGAGCGTGACGATCAGGCCTTCGAGGGCGAGATAGGCGAGGTGGGCCTGCGAGGCCGCCGTTTCCGTCATTCCGCGAATCCAGTTGATATATCACATGCTCGCACGTCGCGTTTGGAATAGCAAATCAACTCATATATCAGTGAGGTGGAGGCGGCTTGGCGGAAGGCGCGACTTGGATCTGCGACACTTTCCGACAAACAAAAGGCCGGGATTTCTCCCGGCCTGTATGAAGCTTCTGAGTTGTTTTCAGAGAATGAAATCGCTGGCGTCCAGGCTCGCTTTGACGAAATTCTTCAAAACGATGACATCGGTGCTGGTCAGGCGAATTTCGACGTTGTCGCCGACCGTTACAGCCTTGCTGAGAACCGAGCTTACCGACGAGAAATTGTAGGACTGGAGATCGATATTGTCCTCGTTGTTCTTGAAATCGGTGATCGTATCCCGCCCATAACCTGCCGCGAAGACGAAAATATCTGCTCCGCTTCCGCCGGTGAGGGTGTCGTTGCCCTTGTAGCCGGTAAGCTTGTTTTCGCCGGTATTGCCTGTGAGCTTGTCGCCGAAGGCGCTGCCAAAGAGGTTTTCGATGCCGGAATAGGTGTCGCCCTTGGCCTCATTCGTGTTGAGACCGGCATTTGCGAGGCTCGCCGTCACACCGATTGTCGCGTTCACATAGGTCGCGGTATCGACGCCCGTCCCGCCGATCAGCTTGTCACCGCCCAAGCCACCGTTCAGCGTATCGTTGCCAGCGCCGCCAGTGAGCGTATCGACACCGTTGCCTCCATTGAGGACATTGTTTGCGGAATTGCCGGTCAGCTTGTCAGCGAACTTCGTACCGGTCAGATTCTCGATGGATGAATAGGTATCTCCGGCAGCATCATTCGTATTGTCAGCCGGCTTGAGCAGGCTGGCGACAACGCCCTTCGTCGCGTCCGAATACGATGCCGTGTCTGTCCCTGCGCCACCTTTCAGAATGTCGGCGCCCGCGCCACCGCGCAGAGTGTCATTGCCGTTGCCCCCGTCGAGCGTATCACCGCTAGCCCCACCATTCAGGGTATCGTTGCCGTCGAAACCGAAGAGCTTGTCCGCCCCTCCGTTGCCGGAAAGTGCATTGGCGCCTTGGTTGCCCTTGATCGTGTCACTACCGCTGCCGCCTATGGCATTCTCAATAAGCGAGCGAAGATCGCCTTTGAAAAGCAGGGCGTTGAAAATGTTGCCCCGTGCAAAACCGTCATTCGGGCCGCCGCCGAGATTGGCAAGTTGGATTGCGCTGAAGACGGAGTATTTTCCCGGACGAAGGTCGATGTTCAAGGTCGTGGTGTAGGCGCTGAGATCGTAGGTGTCATTGCCACCGCCATCCCACACCGTTGCAAAAATGCGGTTCGCACCAGGGGCAATGGCAACCTCGCCGTTGACGAGAGTGTTGCCGCTCCCGGGGGTCCATTTGTAGACTGTGGTACCGGAATTGGTGGAATAATCCGCACCATACATATGTTGGAGAGCGGCAATATCAGCCATCATGAATGTCTGCGGCGCGCCGAATTCCTCGTAGACATAGGTTCCGCCGGTATCACCGACGTAGCTTCGATAACTCATGACCGTAAATTCGACACTGTTCGTCTCATCCGGCATTTGGCCGTAGACGAGATTTTCCTGCGCGTGCTTCAGCCCCAATGCGTGCCCCAATTCATGGATCAGCGTGTGCCATGCATAGTTGCCGGCCACAGGTGTGCGCATGTCGTAGATTGTGCCGACATAGGCCGTGCCGAACCAGATATCACCATCGTCAGCGGTATCCGACGTCGTGATTAGGCTGCCCGGAAAATCGGCAACTTCCGCCGTGCTTGGCACGCTGGATTCCGCGAAGCGAAATGTCGCATTTGTCGAATTGCCCTGAGTGAAGTTCAGATTGGTAAAACCTTCAACAGAGAAACCGTCATTAGCGGTTCTTCCAAAGGATTTCTCCATTGCAAACAGGGCGGCGTTCTTCTGCTGCGTAGTAACTGTGTTGAAGCCGCTGTCGTATTTCGAATAGCTATAGTCGGATGCCAGGGTTGGAAATGCATATGTAACCGTAGAGCTGCTCCAGCCTGTTCCAACAAGCACAGAATCGACAAAGATTGACCCGGTAGCATCAACCGTTTTTGTAGGTGTTGCAGAGCCCGACATATTTCCCTCCAGAAGTGATGGGCTCCTGCTTTCGGAATCGGCAGGCTTCCCAAAAAGGCCTTAGTGACGATACATTACCATATTAGTCGTTCAAAAGACGCGCGAGATCATCATGCTATTCGGGATTTTTTTGGCGCTATTTACTATGGGTTTTAACAATGTCGGCTGGACCATCTGGTCGCAGATTCCCACCGCAGTACATGAAACGGTCACGCGTGTAGTCATGCAAAAACCAGGCGATCCGGAAAAAATCATCGAATCTGAATATGCTCGCCTGAAAGGCCGAGGCACACGAGAAGGTCTTGAGCTTTTCATCGCACGGCACCCCGATCATCCTCTTGCCGAAAAGGCTCGCGAGGATATCAGGCGCCTCTATGAATGAGCATAGTCCGGACCGACTGTGTTCCGGCATTATCTATTTTATTCCATTGCCATTTTAGTGATTTTTCGCGGCGTTGTCAGCCGCGACATGGCCTCCCCGTATATGTACCCGAATAAAGCCGTCAGCCCACCCGTCGATAGGAGGATTACGGTTGACGAACGACATGGGCCTTGCCAGCATGCCCTGACATTCGGACCGTCCAGTTTGCATTGTGGGGGCATACGTGACTGCGGGTTCCATCGTCGCGACACTTCTGATCGTCTTCGCCGGCCTTCTGGCGGTGCCGGCTGTCAGTCATACCAATGCGGGGACGACCTTTTCCCTCATGGCCTCATCCATGGCCTTCGTCGCGATGGCGATCGCTCAGTTCATGGCAACACGTCCGCCCGTCGTGGAGAAACTGTTCGGCGGGCTTGACCGCATCTACCAGTTCCACCGCAAGATCGGCATCGCGGTGCTCTGTCTTATCCTGTTTCATTATTTCATCGCACCCGACTTCCAGGGCCTGTCGGTGACGAGCGGCCTCAACGTGCTTGCCAAGACGGCGGGGGAGTGGGCCTTCTACGGCTTCGTCTTCCTGCTTATCTTCAGCCTCGTGAAGATCATCCCGAAGACGCGTTTCCAGATTCCCTATCAGTATTGGCGCATCACGCACCGCTTCATCGGCCTGCTCTTCGTGCTCGTCGCTTTCCACCAGATGTTCATCAAGCGGCCCTATGACGGCACGGCGTTTCTCGCGACCTATCTCAACATTTTCGCGCTGATCGGCATCGTCAGCTATGCCTATACGCAACTCCTGCCATGGCTACGCACCCGGCGCTACGAGGTGGTGAATGTCGAAAAACACGATGGGGCGACGATCATTTCGGCGCGCCCCATCAATGGGAAGCTGCGCGCGACGCCGGGCCAGTTCGGCTTCTTCCGGGTCAACAAGCCGGGCCTGCGCGAGCCGCACCCCTTCACCATCGCCGGCATAGACGAGGACGGCTCCGTGCGTTTCGCGATCAAGCCGCTCGGCGACTATACCAAAGCCTTGCGTGAAGGCGTGGCGGTTGGCGATGCGCTGACGCTCGAGGGCGGTTACGGGCATTTCAACCACAAGCGCGGTGGCAAGAAGCAGATCTGGCTTGCCGGCGGCATCGGCGTCACGCCGTTCCTAGCCATGGCGAGCCGGCTGAGGGGCGACGAGGGGCAGGATATCCATATGGTCTATTGCGTGCGCGACGGGGCGGAGGCGATCGGCCTCGATACGTTCCGCGCCCAGGCCGAGAAGCTCGGCAATTTCAGCTTCGTCCTGCACAATTCGGCGACCGACGGGCGCTTCGACGCCTCGAAGCTCGTATCCGGCACCAGCATGAACCCGGCCGAGGCAGACCTGTGGTTCTGCGGCCCGCCGCCCTTGCGGCTGGCGATCGAAAAGGGATTGAGGGAACTCGGCAAGCCCCCGCGGCGCGTCGAGTTCGAACGTTTCGAATTTCGATAGGACAGTTACCGAAGAAACTGCAAAGCGGTTCTGCATCCGGAATTGTCGAGATTGTTTGAATTTCCAGCCGGCTCGCCGGCCTCTTGGAGCGAAGGGAACAAGCCATGCGCGTGTTCAACACATTACTTTCGCGGCCGATCAGCCGCCTTGCCGCCGCCCTCGGTCTGACGCTCGCGGTGTTCTGTCCCGCCGGGGCCTTCGCCATAGATCAGTTCGCGCCGGATGCCTTCGGCACCTATAAGGCGAATGTCGACAACGGCAAGATCCTGTTCGGCGCGGCCGGCTGCGGCGCCTGCCACGGCTCCGGCGACAACATGGAACTGCTGTCGGGCGGCATGGAAATGCAAACGGCGATCGGCAAGTTCTTCGCACCGAACATTTCCGCCCATCCGAACGGTATCGGCGGCTGGTCCAATGCGGACTTCCTCAACGCCGTGATGGTCGGCCTCAAGAAGGACGGCGACAATCTCTATCCGGTCATGCCCTACACGTCCTATGGCGGGATGAAGCCGGAAGACGTGCTCGACATCAAGGCCTATATTGACACGCTGCCGCAGTCCGATGCGGCTTCGAAGGAACACGAGATCGCGTTCCCCTTCAGCCGACAGACGACGATCACGCTCTGGAAGCGTAGCCATTTCGTCGTGCAGGCCTACCAGCCGCGCGAAGAGACGCAGATGGAGCGCGGCCGCTACCTGGTCGAGAATGTCGGCGGCTGCGGCGACTGCCACACCCCGCGCACCACGACCTACGGTCTCGACCTGACCCGCGCCTACGAGGGTGAAAAAGGCCTGACCGGCGCCGTCGCGCCCGATATCACCAAGGCCCGCATGGGTGGCCTTGCTTCGCATGAGGTGTTCACCAAGGGGCTGATCGAGGAGGGCAAGAAGCTTTCCGGTTCGCCGCTCTCCGATCCGGTCATGCGCCGCATCGCGCAGGGCCTTTCGACACTGTCGGACGAGGACAAGCAGGCGATGTACGCCTTCCTCGCCGACCGCGAGGTGAAGGTGACGCCGGTCGAGACCAGCACCGCGCCCGTCTGCAGCGAGGCGACCGCCGAAAGCGCGCTTTCGGCCGGTGGCGGCAGCGCGGAATTCGCGTCTGCGGCCGATGCCTTCATCGGCAAATATTGCCGCAACTGCCATGGTCCGGGAGAAAGCTCGCAAGGCTCGTTCCCGTCTGGCGATCTCGCTTCGATTGCCGCCAACCCGGCTTTCGTAACACCAGGCGATGCCTCCAAGTCGCTGCTCTATACCAGCGTCACCAGCGGCCGCATGCCGCTCGGCAAGCGTCCCGATGATGCCGAAGTGCAGGGCCTTGCCAACTGGATCAACTCGCTCAGCCAGTCGGCCATTCCGACGGCGGTGTCGGCGACCCAGGTCAAGCGCTCGCGGCCGATGCTGAAATATCTCGATTTCGTCGATCTTGCGTTGCAAGACATCTCAAAGGTCGATGAACACGACCAGCCCTTCATGCGCTATTTCAGCTATCGCGACCAATATAACGGCATGATGAGCTGCGAGACGCATGACACCTTCCTGAAGCGTATGAAGGTTCTGGCCGGCGGCTTCAAGAAGCTCATCAACTCGCTGTCCTACGGCCCGGAACTCGTGCTTCCCGAGGAAGTCGAGGGTTCGGATGGCCTGCTCGTCCGCGTCGATCTGCGCGACCTCGAGTGGAGCCAGGAAGACTATGACTTCCTGATCAACGAGTATTTCTACGGCGTTGATCCGGCGAGCAACGCAACGCTGCACGCCCTTGCCAAGGCGACGCAGACGACGCTGCCAATCATGCGTGTCGACTGGTTCATGAGCAACGGCGCCCGGCCGAAGGTCTATAACCGCCTCATGAAGCTGCCGACCAATATCAGCGAGCTCGAACATCGCTTCGGGGTCAACGTCAACCAGAACATCGAACGCCGCCGCATCGTGCGCGCCGGTTTTGCCGATGGTTCCTCCGGCGTGTCCGACCACAACCGCATGCTGGAACGGCACGACATGCCCTTCGGCGGTTATTATTGGAAGTCCTACGACTTTGCCGGCGATCTCGGCCGCCAGGTGCTGAAACGCTTCCCGGCGGGTCCGGACGGCGTGCAGCTGAAAGCCGGTCTGCTGCCCTTCGAGCATGATGGCGGCGAGATGATCTTCTCTCTCCCCAACGGCCTGCAGGGCTACTATCTCTCGACCAACAAGGGCGACCAGCTCAATGTCGGCCCGACGACGATCGTCTCCTTCCGCAAGCGGCCGATCGGCAAGGGTGTCGAGATCATCAATGCCCGCTCGTGCTTCGACTGTCACTTCGACGGCATCCTGTCCAAGCGCGACCAGCTGCGCGAGCATATCGAGACCTCCACGCTGTTCTCCAAGGACCAGCAGGATGAGCTGCTCGCCATCTATGTGCCGCAGGAGGAGCTGAACGAGGTCTACAAGCGCGACACCGACCGCTTCGTCAGCGCGCTCGATCGCCTCGGCATTACCGAGCCGACCTCCGGTGGCGGCAAAACGGGTCTGAAGGCGCCTGGTGGTGCGGAGATCTTTACCTACTTCGCCGACCAGTACGAAGACGAGCTGAACTTCGAGCAGCTGGCGGCCGAGTTCGACATGACGCCGGAACAGTTCTCCTCCGACATCCGTCGCCTGACCGACGTCGATGCCCTGCGCATCGGTCTCGACTGGGTGGCGACGCTGGAGGCCGGCGCCACGATCCCGCGCAACGAGGTCGAGGAACAATATGCCTTCATGCTGCAGCCGCTCCTCCAGCTCGACCCGCTCAAGCGCGGTGTCAATCCGGAAGAGGGGGCCGCGAACACGACGAACAACACCCAGTATCAGCAGCCGCAATCGACCGAAGGGCAGGTGGCCAACACCGATCAATATGCCACCCAGACCAACACGACCTATGTCGCTCCCGCCTACAAGCAGGATGACAAGGCGCAGGAGGAGAAGGTGAAACTGGCGCTCAAGGTGCCCAGCACCTCCGCTAAGGTCGGCGATTATCTCAGCTTCGAGCTCAGCACCAACTATAGCTGCGAGCTCCAGGTGATGTATGTCGAGGATACCGGCAATGTCGAAATCATCCCCGACGTGATGATCGGCAACACGACGCTGAATGCCGGTGAAAGCCGTCTTATTCCGCAGCCGGGTTCTGGTAACCTGACTTTCGATTCGCCGTCGCCCGGCGAGACGATGATTGCTTTCTGCCGCATCGGCGGGCTTGGCGACCAGCGAATGACGGCGGAGAAGGCCAAGCAGCTGGCGGCCGCCTCCAAGCTGCCGACGACTAAGGGTATCGCCGTCAATCTGGCCAAGCAGGCCGAGCAGGACAACGGCGCGAGCGGTCTCCAGATGGTGACGTTCGAAATCAAGTGATGACAGGGGCAGGGGCCTTCCGGGCCCCTGTCTGTTCGTTTCAAGAGGACATGAGGACTGAACTGAAAATGCTGATGCGATCTCTGGCAGCGACACTCTTCGTACTGGCTGGTGCTGCTCCGGCCGCAGCGGCCTGCGATGCCTTTACCGGTGTCATCGAGGCGTTCAATGCCGGCGACGAGCAGAAGGCCGAGTCGATTGCCGAGACCGCCGGCACCGCCAATTGCAGCGCCAACGAGCGCACGCTCGTCGGCCGCGTCGCAGCCCTGACGTCATTCAATCGCATTGCCAGGGACGTCGGAAACGGCGGGCGGCTGGACGATCATCGTGGGGACCTGGAGGCGCTCCAGAAGAAGTATGGCGGCCCCTGGCAGGTGTTCGATGCGCTAGGCGATCTCGCCCGTGAGCGCAAGGACTACGAGGAGGCGGCCAAGCTCTATCAAATCGCGTTGGAAGACGGTTCCAACACGACGCTGACGCCCGACTGGATGGCGCCCGACGAGGACTATATTCGCCGCCTCGACCGGCTCGCCGGCGAAATGCGCCTTGCCGCGCCGCGCCCGGTGAAGCTTGCCATGCGCGGCGGCTGCAAGGTCTCCTTCCGCGGCGTGACGATCAAGAAGAAATCGACCCCGGTGCGCTATGTCTTCGGCACCGCCGATTTCACGCCCGAGGGCATCGAGGCCGCAAAGGATGTCGCGGAATGTCTGAAGGCCGTCAAGCCCGCCGCGATCCAGCTGATCGGCCATACCGACCCGGTCGGCTCGGCGGAGGCGAACTACAAGCTTTCGCTCGCCCGCGCCGATGCGCTGAAGACCTACCTCTACGATGCCGGCTATGCCGGCACGATCACCACGGTCGGCAAGGGCGAGGACGAGCCCTTCAAGCCTGACGATGCCAGCGCCTATGATACGGAGACGCTGAACCAGTTGAACCGCCGCGTGGAAGTGGATGTGCAATGAAAAGGCTGCTGCCCCGTCTGCTGGCGCTTTCCCTGACGGCGGCCCTGCCGCTGCCGGCTTTCGCGGCGCAAACCTATGCGCTCGTCGTCGGCGTCGACGAATATCCCTATGAGGTCAGCCTCGACGGCGCGGTGCGCGATGCGGAGGACGTCTATGCATCGATGAGCGCCGCCGGCTTCACCGTGAAGAAATTCACCAATGCCGAAGCGCGCAAGGACGATATCCGCAAGGCCTGGACCGACATGGTGGCCGAGGCGGCGGCGGGCGATACGATCATCTTCACCTATGCCGGCCACGGCGCGCAGATGCCGGAACTGATCCCCGGCGACGAGGCCGACGGGCTCGACGAATTCCTCCAGCTGCCGGGTTTCGACCGCAACCGTTTCCAGGAGACCTTCAAGGAAATCATCGTCGATAACGAAATGAACGAATGGTTCGGGGAAGCCGAAACCAAGGGCGTGCATGTGCTCTTCGTCTCCGACAGTTGCTTTTCCGGCGGCATGAGCCGTTCGATCAAGGGCAAGACGCGTCTCGCGCCGGCTGTGACCGTCAAGCTCGCGCCGCCATCGCAGGAGGCGATTGCCGGTGCGAACCTCAAGGAGGTCAATTTCAAGCAGGTGACGGTACTGGCCGCCTCGCTGGAAAGCCAGCCGACACCGGAGGTCATCATCGACGGCGAACCGCGCGGCGCGCTGAGCTGGAGCTTTGCCCGCGCCGTGGAAGGCAGTGCCGACCGTGACGGCAATGGGGTCATCACGCGCATTGAACTGGAAGACTACATCTTTAGCAATGTGAAGAACCGCTCCGAAGCCTTGCAGGTGCCGAACTTCATGCCGCAGGTCGCCCGCTCGGAGAACGAGGTCGTCGTGACGTTGACGCGTGGCATTCCCGTCGCCACGGCCGATACCACGACAACGACTGGTGATAGCGGTTCAACCCCGAAAACCATCAAGAGCGTCAAGGATCTGGGCTGGACGGGCAATATCGCGCTCCAGATCGATGGCGATGCCGAAAAGCCCAAGGGGGCTGACGGCACGGGCACGCCCTTCCGCTGGGATGTAGCAAGCGGTACTTTCTACACGCCGAACGGCGACGTCGCGGGTGAAAATGTCGGCGCGGACCGCATCCAGTCGGTGGTCGACAAATATATCCTGCTCGACTTTCTCAAGGCCATGGCGAGCCAGAACCCCGGCACGGTCTCGCTGACGCCGGTCAAGGACATCTATGCCGCCGGCCAGCGCCTGCGCTTCGACGCGCCTCCCGGCCGCTATCCGAATATGCTGGTCTTCAACCTCGCCAATACGGGCGAGGTGCAGTTCCTCGACATGCAGACGGCGGGCACCAACAGTTCCGAGTTCAAGCTGACGGATGTCGAGGTCGTCAAACCCTTCGGCGCCGATCACCTGATCACCATCTGGACCGCCGAACCGGTCGATGCCATCGGCGCGGTGCTGTCCGACAAGAACGTCACCGCCGCCGCCCTGTTGCAGGCGCTCCTGACGCGTCTCGACGGCAAGGAGGCAAGCGTGGCCATCCAACCTCTCTATACGCGGGAAACGCTCTGATGCTCCGTTACGCCGCAGCGCTCCTTCTTTCGCTCTGCCTGTTCTCTTCGGCGCAGGCTGCCGACCGCGCGCTTCTCGTCGGCATCGGGACCTATGCCTCGCTGCCGGAAAAGATGTTTCTGGAAGGGCCGAAGAACGACGTGCCGCTGATCGAGAAGCTCCTGAAAGAGAAGCAGGGCTATTCGGCCGATTCGATCCGCGTCCTGCTCGATAAGGATGCAAGCCGCGCCTCGATCCTCGCCAGTATCGACGAATGGCTGATCAAGGGCACGCAGCCGGGCGACCGCGTCTATTTCTATTTTTCCGGCCATGGTCTGCAGGTGAAGGATGTCAGCGGCGACGAGGAGGATGGGCTCGACGAAGCGCTCTCGACCTATGACATTGCCGCTGGCGACGGCGACTGGACGAATGTGATCCTCGACGACGAAATCGACGCAATGCTGGAAAAGCTGAAGGATCGCGCCGTCTCGATCGTCATCGACGCCTGCCATTCCGGCACGATTTCGCGTTCGCTCTCGACGCAGGTTTCCGACGTGATGGAAAGCGCGCGCTTCCTGCCGCGCCCGTTCGCCAAGCCGGTGGAGGCGGTGAAGACCCGCGGCCTGCGCATCGATGTCGCCGTGGTCGACAAGCCGGATATCGTCAAGCAGAACGGCGTGGAGGCCTGGAGCGCGGCCTCCTCCTATCAGGTGGCCTGGGACGACACGCGCCTGCCGCCGGAAGAGCGGCACGGCGTCTTCACGCTCTCCTATGTCAATGGCCACGAGACAGCCGCCGCCGACAGCAATGGTAATGGCATTGTCTCCAACGCCGAGCTTCTCGAATATGTGAAGAAGCAGTCGCAGGCCTATTGCGCAAGCCAGACCCAATGCCAGGGCCTCGACCCGCAGCTCGAGGTCAACTACGCGCTGCTGGGCGCGGCCGCGGTGACCCCGGCTGGCGGCGAAACGGCGGGCCAACAGACCCAGCAATATGAACAGCCGCAGACCGGCGGCGAGACGCAGCAGCAGACGACGGACTATTCGCAGCAACAGCAGAGTGCGGATTACGCCAAGGTCGAGCCGGTGAAGGTCGAGAACACCCAGCAGACGGCCTATGTCGCCGCAGATCCGGTCGATGCCGTCAGCGACATCCTCGGCAAACCGCCGGCCGGCGACGTTCAGCTCTCGCTGTCCTCAGACCACTTGAACACCGGCGATCCCTTCCGCATCACCGTGACGAGCAGCACCGGCGGCCATCTCATTCTCTACGACGTAGACAAGGACGGCAAGGCGACGCAGATCTTCCCGAACGAAGCCGCCAAGAAGATCACGCCGCTCACGCCTCACGCGCCGCTGACCATCCCGGACGACTATTACGGTTTCGATTTCGAGGCCGATGGCCCGAGCGAAAACGTTCTGGTCGCGATCGTGGTGGCCGACGATGTCGATCTCACCGCGGTCGCGCCGAACGATTACGGTCTGCAAAAGGAACTCGATGCCCGCACGACAATTGCCGACATCGCCGGGACGCTTCAGCAGACCTGGACGCGCGACACAGAAAACCGCAGCGTGAACTGGTCGCTTGGACTACTGAAATATAGGGTGTATTGACTCCGCATCGCACGCCCGGTTCCGCTGACTGCGGATCTAAATCCGCGGGCATTTCTACGCGGTGTCTCAGGAGCGCTGCTTCTCACCCGCGCTCTTGCCGTCCGAACTCTTTGAGCGCTCCTCGAAACGATCGGCGCCCTTTGCCAGCTCCGACCCTTTTTCGGCCTCGATCTTGCGCTCTTCGGCCCGCGTTGCCTTGTGCAATCCCCGGCCGCCTTGCTTGCCGGTTTCCGTAGGCGCGTTCTCAATCGCCATGATCTGTCCTCCATCGACTCATTGTAAACGGAGACGGGACCGATTGGTTCCCAGTTGGGACGCAGGCAATTACGCCACACTCTCGTTCTTCAGATATACGGCGGTTCAAACTGGAGAGATCGGCGAGCCAATGACTGGGTCGAGCACAGAGTCGAATACTTGCTGCTGACGAGTGGTGGTGAGCGCGCAGGGATTCGAACCCTGGACCTACTGATTAAAAGTCAGTTGCTCTACCGGCTGAGCTACGCGCTCCCGAGGGGGCATAAGGTGCCCCGCAGAAGTGCGCGGAACATAGGCAGGAGGGTTTGCCGGGTCAACCCGGAAAATGCGGCAGAAAACAGGTTTTGCTGCATTTCGCCGCGTTCTCCAAAAGGTGATTGGCAGGTGGGGGGCGGGAGGGCTATCAGGGGGCACTCGCGGCGGTGCGGGCGGGCGGGGTTTTCGCCTTGTCTCCCGTCCGCCTGATGTCTCGGAGCAGCCTCTTGTCGATTGCCGATATTTCCCTGTGGAGCGCGCTTCTGGCCGGAGCGCTGTCGTTCCTGTCGCCCTGCGTGCTGCCGCTCGTGCCGCCTTATCTCTGTTATATGGCGGGCATTTCCGTCGATCAGTTCCGTGGTGGCGAAGCGGCTGCGGTGCGGCGTGATACGCGGGGCGCGGTGCTGCTCGCGGCATTTTTCTTCACGCTGGGCTTTGCAACTGTTTTCGTTTCGCTTGGGGCAGGGGCTTCGACCATCGGCATGGTGCTCAGGCGCCATCTCGACCTGCTCGCGCAGATCGGCGGCGTCGTCATCATCCTGATGGGCCTGCATTTTCTCGGGCTGCTGCGCATCGGGCTTTTTGCCCGCGAGGCGCGATTCCAGGGCGGCGGCAAGCCCGCCACGGCGTCGGGCGCCTATATCATGGGGCTAGCCTTCGCCTTCGGCTGGACGCCCTGCATCGGGCCGGTGCTGGGGGCCATTCTCGGTATTGCAGCGGCGCGCGAGACCGTCGGCGATGGGGCGACGCTGCTGGCGGTTTACTCGCTCGGCCTTGCCATTCCATTCTGGATCGCGGCCGGCTTTTCCGGTGCCTTCATGCGCTTCCTCGCGCGCTTCCGCCGTCATCTTGGCACGGTGGAGAAGATCATGGGCGTGCTGCTGGTCCTGACCGGCCTTGCCTTCATCTTCGGTTATGTCAGCGCCGTCGCGATCTGGTTCCAGCAAACGTTTCCCATTCTCTCGCAAATCGGCTAGTCCGGAATACGGTCTTAGGAAGACAGCGGGAGCAGGCTTCGGCCCATGGCTGACATCATCGGATTGGTCCTGCCGTTTTTCGGCATGATCCTCTTGGGCTATGTGGTCGCAAAGATCACGAAGCAGCCGGTCGAGGCGCTCGGCTGGCTCAACACGTTCATCATCTACATCGCGCTGCCGGCGCTGTTCTACAAATTGGTGGCGAAGACGCCGATCGAACAGCTGACGCGCGTCGATTTCATCGTTGCCAATATCAGCGCCACATATCTGGTCTTCGCGCTGATTTTCGCAATCGGGCTGTTTCTGCGCCGGGCGACGGTCGGTGAGGCTACGATCCAGGGGCTGGCGGCGGCCTATGGCAATATCGGCTATATGGGGCCGGGTCTGGCGCTGCTCGCCTTCGGCGAGCCGGCGGCGGTGCCAGTGGCACTGGTCTTCTGCTTCGAAAACATGCTGCATTTCATGGTCGCGCCCGCGCTGATGGCGCTGGGCGGCGGGGAAAAGCAGGCGCCATTTCAGATCGTCGCCGGCGTCGTGAAGAAGATCGTCACGCATCCGTTTATCATCGCGACGGCGGCGGGTTTCGTCGCAGCCTTTGCCGGCTTCGAGGCGCCGACGCCCTTGCAGCGGCTGATCGATTATCTGGCACAGGCGGCGGCACCGTGTGCGCTCTTCGCTATGGGCGTGACGCTGGCGCTGCGTCCGTTGAAACGGGTGCCGGTCGAGATCGGCTATATCGTGCCGGCAAAGCTGCTGCTGCTGCCGGTGACGATGTATCTGGTGCTGGGGCTTGCCGGCAATTTCGATCCGGTCTGGGTGTTCACTGCCGTGCTGCTCGCCGCTCTGCCGACCGCGACCAATGTGTTCGTCATCGGCCAGCAATATGGCGTCTGGCAGGAGCGGGCCTCGGCGACCATCCTCATCACCACGGTTTTGTCCGTCGCGACGGTGACGATCCTGCTTTATCTGATCAAATCAGGCCTGCTTGCGGGCGACCCGTTCCCGTAGCGTGTCGCGAAATGCCTTGAGGGAGCCACCCGGCTCGATCCCTTCGCGCATGACGATGCTGCGCAGCGGGCCGAGCGCCGAGAGGAGATGCAGGCCGGCCGAGCGCAGGAACTGCACGGGCAGGAAATCCGACAGAAGTGAGCGGTTAAGCAGGTCGACGCTGACAGTGCGCGAGCGCACATCCGCCTGGCGCTTGCGGTCGAAACGTTCGCCGATGCCGTCATAGGCGGCGGGCTCGCTCGCCTGAACAAGCTCCTTCAAGGCCATGATGTCGCGCAGGCTGAGATTGAGGCCCTGCGCGCCGATGGGTGGGAAGGCATGTGCGGCCTCCCCGACGAGCGCGACGCGGCCCTTGCCGCAGCGATCCGCCGTCATGCCCGAGAGCGGGAAGCTCTGCGCGCCACCCTCGACGGTGACTTTGCCGAGCATGGACTGCATGCGCGCTTCGACGGCCTGGCTGAGCGCTGCGTCCGAGAGATCGCGAAGCCGCGCCGCTTCCTTCGGCGGCAGCACCCAGACGAGGCTGGAGCGACGGCCGGGCAGGGGAACCTGCGTGAAGGGGCCGCTCTCCGTGTGGAACTCGGTGGAGACGTTGCCATGCGGGCGGTCATGCGAAAAATTCAGCACGAGGGCAGCCTGCGGATAGGACCAACTGCGAACATCGATGCCGGCGCTCTCGCGGATCTTTGACTTGCGGCCATCGGCGCCGACAACGAGGCGGGCCAGCACGCGTTCGCCATCGTCGAGCGCCAGTTCCACGCCGTTTTCGAAGGCGGTGGCAGCGGTGACGCCATTCGGCAGGCGCACAATATTGCCATTCGCCGCAACGCGGGCGTTCAGCACGTCGATGAAGGGCGCATTCGGAATGTTGTAGCCGAAGGCGGCGAGGCCGACCTCGCCGGAGCGGAAGGCGACCGGCGGCGCGCGCAGCAGCCGTACAGTGCCGTCGAGAATCTGCATGGTCTCAAGGGCGGCAGCATGCGGCGCGATATCGTCCCACAGGCCGAGCACCTTCAGGAAGGCGATAGACTGGTCCATCAGCGCCGTCGTGCGACCGTCGCTGGCGCGGGCGGGTGGGGCGATCAGAGCGACGCTGCGGCCCGAATCGGAAAGCGCCAGTGCCGCAAGGCTGCCGGCGAGGCCTGCACCGACGATCGCAATATCGAATTCCTTCATGACCGACCTCCGAAGGGGCACGCGTTACCCACAGATTTGCAAGCGCTTCTACTCCACTGAAACTAGGCCGGCAAAGGGGCAATTTCCATGGGATGAATCCGCGCAGGCCACCGAAGCGCTTGACCGGCAACCGATTTTTGCTGGTGATACCGGGCAATCAATGCATATTACCGTCAAGAGGGCGTTTTCGGCGGATCGCGGCCGAGATCAAAGCCCGAAATGAAGCCCACAAGGGATGGACAGCGAACGGCAATGAAGTTCTTCAACTACAAGCGCGTGCCCTACGCGGAAATCCGCGCCTTTTCCGTGCATATCCTGACGGCATCCGGCTCGTTCCTCGCCTTTCTCGGCGTCGTGGCGGCGGCCGAGCATCGTTTCGTCGATATGTTCTGGTGGCTGGGCCTTGCGCTTCTGGTCGATGGTATCGACGGCCCGATCGCGCGAAAAGTGCGCGTCAAGGAAGTGCTGCCGAACTGGTCCGGCGATACGCTGGATAACGTCATCGATTATGTGACCTATGTGCTTCTGCCGGCCTTTGCGCTCTATCAGAGCGGCATGATCGGCGAACCCTGGTCCTTCGTCGCCGCTGGCGCCATCGTGGTGTCGAGCGCCATCTATTATGCCGATATGGGCATGAAGACGGACGAGTATTTCTTCTCCGGCTTCCCCGTCGTCTGGAACATGGTGGTGTTCACGCTCTTCGTTATCAAGGCGAGCGAACTGACGGCTTCGATCATCGTCTTCGTCTCGGTCTTCCTGACTTTCATGCCGATCAACTTCCTGCATCCGGTCCGCGTACAGCGGTTGCGGCCGCTCAATCTGCTGGTCTTCCTGCTCTGGGCGATCCTCAGCGGCTGCGCGTTACTTTGGCATTTCGATTCGCCGGACTGGGTGGTCTGGGGCGTGGTGGCGACCGGGCTCTATCTCTATTGCATCGGTGCCGTGCTGCAGGCCTTTCCAAGGCTCGGCCGGTAACACAGTCTCGGGAGGACCGACATGACCAAGGCGATCGTTATCCGCAATCTCGGCGGACCTGAAGTGCTGAAGCTCGAGGATGTCGCGCTCGCCGCGCCCGGTCCCGGCGAGGTGCAGATCAGGCAGGCGGCCATTGGCCTCAACTTCATCGACGTCTATTTCCGCACCGGCCTCTACAAGGCCGAGCCGCCGTTCATTCCGGGTAAGGAAGGTGCGGGGACGATCACCGCGCTCGGCGAAGGCGTCACAGATTTTTCCGTTGGCGACCGCGTTGCCTATGCCTCGGCGGACGGCGCCTATGCGGCCGAGCGCAATGTCGCGACGAAACATCTGGTGAAGGTGCCGGACGGCATTTCGCTGGAAACGGCGGCGGCTATGATGCTGAAAGGCATGACGGCGCAATATCTGCTGCTCCAGACCTATCCGGTGAAGCCGGGCAGCGTGATCCTGTTCCATGCCGCGGCCGGCGGCGTCGGCCTTATCGCTGGCCAGTGGGCGAAGGCGCTGGGCGCCACCGTCATCGGTACAGCGGGCTCGCAGGCGAAAATCGACCTCGCGCTGGCGCATGGCTATGACCATGTCATCGACTACGGGAAGGACGATTTCGTCGCGCGGGTGCGTGAACTGACCAACGGGGCGGGTGTCGATGTCGTTTATGACTCCGTCGGCAAGGACACGTTCCCGCAGTCACTGGATTGCCTCAAACCCCGCGGCCTGTTCGTCAGCTTCGGCAATTCCTCCGGCCCGGTCGATGCGTTCAACATGGGCCTGCTCGCGCAAAAGGGCTCGCTCTACGCCACCCGCCCGACGCTCTTCGCCTATATCGCCACACGCGCTGCGCTGGATGCATGTGCAAACTCGCTCTTTGATGTTGTGCAGAGCAACAAAGTGCGTATCAATATAAATCAGACTTATTCGTTGGCGGACGCTGGGCAGGCGCACACGGATCTGGAAGCAAGAAAAACAAGTGGAACGACATTGCTCATTCCCTGACAACGACCCGAACGGGCGCAGGGGATCGGGATCGCAGGAAAGAGGGGAAGCGTGTCAGCCGTTGGAGCATCCGAGGGCAGCCCGTTGCTGGCTGTCCGCAGCCTGACAAAACTGTTCGGGTCTTTCGCCGCCTGCAACGGCATCGATCTCGACATCAAATCCGGTGAAATCCACGCCCTGCTGGGTGAAAATGGCGCCGGCAAATCCACGCTCGTCAAGATGCTCTTCGGCGTTCTCGCGCCGAGCAGCGGCCAGATCCTGTGGAAGGGTGAACCGGTCCGCATCACGAGCCCCGGTGCCGCACGCCGCATCGGCATCGGCATGGTGTTCCAGCACTTTTCGCTCTTCGAGGCGCTGACGGTGGCGGAAAACATCGCGCTGTCACTCAGCCCCGGCATCTCGCTTTCCAAGGTCGCCGAAGAAGCCTCGCGCCTTTCCCATCTCTACGGCCTGCCGCTCGACCCGAACGCCCATGTCGCCGATCTCTCGGTCGGCGAGCGCCAGCGCATCGAGATCGTTCGCGCGCTGTTGCAGAACCCGGAACTCATCATCCTTGATGAGCCGACCTCGGTGCTGACGCCGCAGGAGGCCGATCGGCTGTTCGAGACGCTCGCCAAGCTGAAGGCGGAGGGCCGCTCGGTGCTCTATATCAGCCACCGGCTGGAGGAAGTGCAGCGCATCTGCGACCGCGCCACAGTTCTGCGGCATGGCAAGGTCACGGGCGCCTGCAATCCGCGACAGGAAACGCCGGCCTCGCTGGCGCGCATGATGGTCGGCCGCGACGTCGCCTCGGTGAGTGCGGCGGGCACCAACACCAAGGGCGATGTGCTGCTTGAGGCCAAGCATCTGACCGTGCCGTCGCGCACACCCTTTGCCGTCGCGCTGAAGAATGTTTGTCTCAAGGTGCGCAGCGGCGAGGTTCTCGCGATTGCGGGCGTGGCCGGCAATGGCCAGGGTGAGCTTTTCGATGCGCTTTCGGGCGAATATCCGGTCACGGACCCGGCGGCGGTTTCCATCCGCGGCAAGGCGGCCGGCAATCTCGGCATCACCGCGCGCCGCCTGATGGGCGCTGGTTTCGTACCGGAAGAGCGCCATGGCCACGCCGCCGTGACGACGCTGCCGCTCTCCGACAATCTGGTGCTCGCGCGCAGCCAGTCCGACCGCAAAACCTTTCTGGCCGGCGGCCTGCTGGGCATCATCCGGCAGGCCGTGGTGCGCATCGCCTCGAAGCGCATTTCCGAGACGATGGACGTGCGCAAGAGCGGCGAAAACCCGGCGGCCGGCTCGCTCTCCGGCGGCAATCTGCAGAAATACATCGTCGGTCGCGAGCTCGATCGCCAGCCGGCCGTGCTGATCGTCAACCAGCCGACCTGGGGCGTCGATGCGGGGGCGGCAAGCCGCATCCGCCAGGCGCTCGTCGATCTCGCGAAATCCGGCTCGGCGGTGTTGGTCATCAGCCAAGATCTCGATGAGATATTCGAGGTCGCCACGGAAATCGCCGTCATCAGTGAGGGGCGGCTGTCGGATGCCTATCCGGCGCATGACCTGACGCGGGAGAAGATCGGCCTTCTGATGGGCGGCATGTACGGCAAGACGGAAGGCGAGGTGGCCGATGCGCATTGAACTCGAAAAACGCGCCAATCCATCGACGCTCTATTCCATCCTGTCGCCGTTCCTCGCACTCGCGCTGACGGTCGTCGCCGGCGGCATCATGTTCGCGCTGCTTGGCAAGGATCCGGGCTCGGCGCTCTACAGCTTCTTCATCGAGCCGCTACTGGACGTCTGGTCGCTGCATGAAGTCGCGATCAAGGCTGCGCCGCTAATCCTGATCGGCGCGGGCCTGTCGGTCTGCTACCGCTCGAACAACTGGAATATCGGCGCCGAGGGCCAGTTCATCGCGGGCGCCATTGCCGGTGCCATCGTGCCTGTCGTCTTCCATGACTGGCATTCCCCGCTCGTCCTGCCGCTGATGTTGATTTTCGGCATGATCGGCGGCGCGCTTTATGCTGCCGTGCCCGCCTTTCTCAAGGCGCATATGAACACCAATGAGATTCTGACGAGCCTGATGCTGGTCTATATCGCGCAGCTCTTCCTCGACTGGCTGGTGCGCGGCCCCTGGCGCAGTCCGGATGCCTATAATTTCCCGGTCACCCGTGATTTCGCGCCGGAAGCGATCCTGCCGGAGCTGGTCTCGTCGGGGCGCGCCAATCTCGGTTTCGCGCTCGCCATCATCGCGGCCGTCGGCCTGTGGCTCATGCTGCGCTACACGCTCAAAGGTTTCGAGATAACCGTGCTCGGCCAGTCGGAGCGGGCAGGGCGCTTTGCCGGCTTCTCGTCGAAGCGCATGATCTGGTTCTCGATGCTGCTGTCCGGGGCGCTCGCCGGCCTTGCCGGCATTTCCGAGGTAAGCGGCACCATCGGCAAGCTGCAGCCGATCATCTCGCCCGGCTATGGCTTCACCGCCATCATCGTCGCCTTCCTTGGGCGCCTCAATCCGCTTGGCGTCATCGCCGCCGGCCTGTTTCTCGCGCTGACGTATGTCGGCGGCGAGGCCGTACAGCTGACGCTGAGCGTCTCCGACAAGGTCACGCGCGTTTTTCAGGGGCTGCTGCTGTTCTTCGTGCTCTCCTGCGACACGCTCATCCAATACAAGATCCGGCTGGTCTTCTCCCGCCTTGGCCAATCCACTGAGGGGGGAGCGCACTGATGGGCATGATCGAAGCAATCCTTCTCACCGTCATCACCGCGGCGACGCCGCTTGTGCTCGCCTCCATCGGCGAACTGGTGACCGAGCGCACCGGTGTGCTCAACCTCGGCGTCGAGGGCATGATGGTAATGGGCGCGGCCATCGCCTTCGCCGTCACGCAAATGACAGGCTCGCCTTACATCGGCATTCTCGCGGGCATTGCCGGTGGCGCGCTGTTTTCGCTACTCTTCGGCTTCCTGACGCTTACGCTCGTCGCCAACCAGGTTGCGACGGGCTTGGCGCTCACCATTCTCGGCCTCGGTATCTCCGGCCAGATCGGCGAGCCTTATGTCGGTATGTCAGGCACAAAGCTACAGCCGATCGTCATTCCGCTGCTGTCGGACATCCCGTTCCTCGGGCCGCTGCTCTTCAAACAGGACATCATTTTCTATGTGTCCATCGCGCTCGTTCTCGGCGTCAACTGGTTCCTGTTCAAGAGCCGCGCCGGCCTGAAAATCCGCGCCATCGGTGACAATCATGGCTCGGCGCATGCGCTCGGCATCCACGTCATCCGCACACGCTATCTCGCCGTGATGTTCGGTGGCGCCTGCGCGGGCCTTGCCGGCGCGCAACTCTCGCTGGTCTATACGCCGCAATGGGTGGAAAACATGTCGGCGGGACGCGGCTGGATCGCGCTGGCACTCGTCGTGTTCGCCTCCTGGCGCCCCTGGCGTTTGTTGGCCGGCGGCTATCTCTTCGGCGCCGTGTCGATCAGCCAGCTTCACGCGCAAGCCGCCGGCATTCATATCCCGTCGCAATTCCTGTCGGCTCTTCCCTACATCGCCACTGTTGTCGTACTCATTCTGATCTCGCACAACAGGCGCATGACGCAGATCAACACACCGGCCTGCCTCGGCAAGCCCTTCGTGCCGGATCGGTGAGAAGAACAAGAAGACGGGAAACAACCACTCCAACCTCAGAGGATAAAATGAAGAAAATCATTATCGCGCTCACAACCTCGGCCGCCATGCTTGGCTTTGCTACGGCCGCCAGCGCCCAGGACAAGACGAAGATCTGCTTCATCTATGTCGGCTCCAAGACGGACGGCGGCTGGACCCAGGCGCATGATATCGGCCGCCAGGCGCTGCAGGCCGAATTCGGCGACAAGATCGAAACGCCGTTCCTGGAAAGCGTACCGGAAGGCCCGGATGCCGAGCGTGCAATCGAGCGCATGGCCCGTTCCGGCTGCGCGCTGGTCTTCACCACGTCGTTCGGCTTCATGGATGCCACGATCAAGGTTGCCGCAAAATTCCCGGACGTGAAGTTTGAGCACGCCACCGGCTTCAAGACGGCCCCGAATGTCGCGACCTACAATTCGCGCTTCTATGAAGGCCGCTACATCCAGGGCATCATCGCTGCCAAGATGTCCCAGAAGGGCCTTGCCGGCTACATCGCCTCCTTCCCGATCCCGGAAGTCGTGATGGGTATCAATTCCTTTGTACACGGCGCGCAGTCGGTAAACCCTGATTTCAAGGTGAAGGTCATCTGGGCCAACACCTGGTTCGACCCCGGCAAGGAGGCCGATGCGGCCAAAGCGCTGATCGACCAGGGCGTTGATATCCTGACCCAGCACACGGATACGACCGCGCCGATGCAGGTCGCTGCCGAACGCGGCATCAAGGCCTTCGGCCAGGCATCCGACATGATCAAGGCTGGCCCGGAAACGCAGCTGACCGCGATCGTCGACACCTGGGGTGCCTACTACATCAAGCGCACCAAGGCCGTTCTCGACGGTACTTGGAAGTCCGAGCAGGTCTGGGACGGCCTGAAGGACGGCATTTTGACTATGGCGCCCTACACCAACATGCCTGACGACGTGAAGAAGCTGGCCGAAGAAACCGAAGCGAAAATCCGCTCTGGCGAGCTGCATCCCTTCACCGGCCCGATCAAGAAGCAGGACGGTTCCGACTGGCTGGCTGACGGTGCCGTCTCCGACGATGGCACGCTGCTCGGCATGAACTTTTACATCGCGGGCGTTGACGACCAGCTGCCGAAGTAAGCGGAAACGCACTAAAACAGGAAAGGCGCCCCAGAACGGGCGCCTTTTTCGTTTGCGAAGGGTGTGTGACGCGTTCAGGCTTTGCGGAATCGGCGCAGCGCTCTATACCTGCCAAGATGGCCCGGAACAGAAGGGGTGGTCCGGTGCCGAGGAGGGGAATTTTTGCGCAAAGGTTTGCTTGAAACGGTCATCAGCGGGATGAACACGCGCACCAGTCATGCGCAGGTTGTCAATGCGCTGGGCCGGTCGATCATCGCCGGCGATTATGCCGTTGGATCGACGCTGCCGGGCGATGCGGAACTGGCTGCCCGTTTCAAGGTGTCGCGCACGGTGCTGCGCGAGGCGATGAAGACGCTGGCCGCCAAGGGCCTCATTGTTCCGCGCGCCCGCATCGGCACCCGCGTGACGCCCAACACGCAGTGGAACCTCTTCGACAGCGATATTCTCACCTGGTATTTCGCCGTTGGCGTCAACGAGGATTTTTTGCTGCATCTCTCCGAAGTGCGCCTCGCCTTCGAGCCGCATGCGGCGTCCCTTGCCGCGCGCTATGCCTCGGAAGCCGATATCAGCCAGATGATGCGTCTTGCCGTCGCGATGGGCGACCCCGAGCACACGGCCGAAACGCTTGCCCTGGCGGACCTGAAATTCCATCTCTCGGTGCTGGAAGCCTCGCGCAATCCCTTTCTGCGCACCGTCGGCAGCCTGATCGAGGCCGGCCTTGTCGGTGCCTTCAAGCTGAGCTCGCCCGCCGCCGATCGCGGCAAGATAGGGGACGTCGCGGCAAGCCACATCCGTATTGTCGAGGAGATCGACAAGCGGGATGAGGAGGGCGCGCGCCGCGCCATGGAGAATGTCATCAAGGTTGGTCGCGAACGCGTCGTGCAGGCTTTGCGCGACGGAAAATAACCTCACAACGCATTATAGAACGCTCGACCTACAGGACGACGTAAGTGATTGCTTCGTTGTGGATCGCGGAGGATCAGCCGTCGTTGCTGGCGTTTAAGTCTTCCGGGCGTGTGCCCTCGTCGAGGCTGTGCCTCGCAACCTGGGCTGCGCCCATAGATTGGTAGAGATTGAACAACGCTTCACTTGCCTTCGCGGCCAGCCGAAACCATTCGGCATTGCCGGCGATTGCCGGGTGATGGAGCAATTGGTCGTCGACGAGATCGAGCACGATGGAGGTCGTGTGCACGGCCTCATGGAAGCCGAAGGAGCCGGAGGCATACTGAGCGAGCAGGTCCGACGGTGTCATGGAGCGCTCGGCGGCGAGAATATCGAGCTGCTTCAGCCGTTCGTCTTCGAGTTCGATATCGGTGCTTTCAAGCATGTTCGCCTCCGTTGCAATGCCTACTCCAGACCTATCCGATTCGGACACGACGGTGGATCGCAGATGCTGTCCTGGACGACATATTTGAAAAAGCCGGACGACAAGGGCCGTCCGGCCTTTAAAAGTCAGCCCTGTGGTGTCAGGGTAACGGAAGTGCCCGTAGCGGCAATATTCAAGCCGATCTGGCCGCTGACGCTGACCGTCTGCAACTGGATAGAGCCGGAGGTCCCGCCAACCAAAACGTTCGCACCGAGGCCGACACCGACGGTGGCTTCCGCCGTGGCGCCCTGGTAAAGGCCTCCGAGCGAGCCGTGATGATAGCCGGCCGTAGGTGCGAAGACTGCCCAGACGATTCGACCCTGCGTGGTGAAGCCCACATCGACGCCCATCTTGCGGATCACACCGCTATAGACGTCCTGCTGGCCGCGGGTCGACTTGAAGACGCAATCGACGGATTTTGCCGAACCGAGCACATAACCGATGCCGCCGCCCACCTCGCAGGTGAGCATGCCGATCTTGACACCGTCACGATCGCCGTCGCGCTCGACGTAAACCGGCGCCTGATCGCGGATGACCATGTCGGCTGCGCTGGCCGTCGATGCCAGCGCTTGCGCCAGGGTAAGGGCGAGGACCGCTCCAAGCTTCTTGTTCATCGTTGTTCTCCTTCTAGCTGGCACGATAATGGCGAATCCGGTGAATTGGTTCCCGGTCGCCAGCCATCTCATGGCGAAGATCATGGCGGAGTAGGGGCAGCCGGTGCCACGCCTAGAGGAAGGAGACGCATCGTCGTTTTACGGTCACACCCGGTTGATCGTAGGCAGATGCGTGATCACCTCGTTGCGGCGTGCGGCATCGAGAGAGGCGATGTTTTCATTCCAGAACGCTTCCGCCTCGGGCGTCTCATGTTTCCACTGCCGGGTATCGACCTTGTTGTCATCAATTTCGGCAAGCCGCCCGCCGCCAAGGCGGAGATAGTCAGCAGCAAGCTTTGCGGTCGGTGTCTGTTCCATGGTGAGCCTCCTTGAAATAGAAGGCGAAACCGCAGGGCATGCGCGATTGTTCCGGGCAGCAGGGAAACGCAGGCAACAAAAAAGGCCGGGGCGAAAACGCACCGACCTTCCTCATCATCACCTATTCACCAGTGCCAGTACATCCGTGGTCAAGGTCATCAGGTGATGGCGGCCATCGCGAGCGGCAGAAGCCTTCCAGCGCTCTCAAGCGATTACCGATGACCGTGATATAGGAGGCGATTGTGGTGAAATCAAGTTCACGGTGTTTTATTTTGTTTCGGCTAAGGAGGTGGCTTTTGTTGCGTAAAAGCCGGGGCGGATTTTGGAATGGACACGGAGGTCACGGAACTTCCCCGACTGGATTTCAAGCTGGCAGGGCCGAGTTACTTCCTCGGAACATTCACGCTGGGAATTTTGCTCGCAGGCGTCTTGTCCAAGGTGATCCATGCCCTCATGCCGGGTTACCCTTCAATAGGAATGGTTCTCGGCCTCGTCGCGGCGATCATCATCTTGCCTATATCCGTCTTCTGGGGGCTGAAATCCATCTCGAAGATCGACTTAGATAAACCGGCTCTCAGCATTGATCGTGATGGAATTCATATCCATGACGTCAGAGTGCTTGATGTTCCGAGAAAGACCGTCGCCTTTATCGCCTGGGAGGAGATATCAAAGATACAATACCAAGTCAGTGGTCGCTTCAATGAAACCAAACACATCATCATTGAAAGCCAGACCGTCGGCCCGAATGGTCTATGGATCGCCGCAAACAAGCTGACATCCGTCAATCCGCGCGATCTATTCGAAACAATGCGGCATTATCGCCGCACAATCACACCACCGCCAGCGGACGATCCGCGCCTGAAAGTCTATGATTCCTTATCCTGGACGGGTCTCGATGATGAGGGCTGAAAGGCATTAGGAACAATGGGGATTTGGCGGAAGAGGTGGGATTCGAACCCACGGTAGACTTTCGCCTACGCCGGTTTTCAAGACCGGTTCCTTAAACCACTCGGACACTCTTCCATCATTCGAGAACGGTCTTCTTTTCCCGGTTTTGGAAAAGCGTACAACCGCTGTTGTGGCTATCTCTCGACGTTGCGGCTTTTAGCAGCTTTGATTGCATCGTCAACGCAAGAGATGCTGCACCGGAGGCGATGTCGATGCCGTGGTACAACTTTTCCCGACTTGTTGCTGACGTATTGTACTCGTAGATTCACGAAGCACCCGAAAGCAATGTTGCCGGATGGATGCGAACAGGGGAGGCAGCAATGATGGAAGTGCTTCGAGACCCTACGCATATCGGCATGTTCGAACCTCAGGATCTCGATATTCTGCAAGGTGTTTTCGCGCGGTTGACCTCCGTCCAGACCTTCAAGCTCGACGAGACGCGGGCGCGGTCTCTGGCGCGGTCGATCATCACGTTGTATCGCCACGGCGTGCGTGACCCGGACCAGTTGGTCGATGTGCTGCAAGTGCGCACACCATGACGGGATTGTCGGGAGGCGCGCCGACGTCGCCTCCCAGCACACGCGTTAACCAAGTAGAAACCATAACTTACCGAAGCTGTCCTTCTACCACCGACTCACCCGCAATTTTGCCATCTTATTGGCATGATTAACACACTGTTATTTACTGAGTGGCATTGACAGCCAACTTGCAGGGGCAAGGCAATTGGCTGGCGCACCGTCGGGGACAATAGCGGCGTGGGACACAACACTATCTCGAAAAATGCGACCCGGTTCGGTTTGAGCTTGAGGTTGCTGACGATACCGCTGGTCTGTGCCGGGCTTGCCGCCTGCGCCACGACGACCGCGGCCCCGAAGAAGAAAGTCCGCAGCAAGGAATTCTTTGCTGAATCCGAATATGGCGTGAAGGCAAGCCCGCGCGTCGTGGAAGAGGGCCAGCCCGTGCCGAAGGGCGGTGGCCGCTATCAGCTCGGAAAAGCCTATCAGGTCCGTGGCAAGTGGTATCAGCCGAAAGAGGAGCCGGGCTATAACAAGACCGGCCTTGCCTCCTGGTATGGTTCCGCCTTCCATGGCCGCCGCACCGCCAACGGCGAGGTCTACGACCGCTATCATCTATCCGCCGCGCATCCGACCTTTCCGCTGCCGAGCTATGCGCGTGTCACCAATCTGGAAAACGGCACCTCGGTCATCGTGCGCGTCAATGATCGCGGTCCCTATCACGAAGGCCGCGTGATCGACGTCTCCTCCAAGACCGCTGACCTGCTTGACATGAAGCGCACGGGCACTGCGAAGGTGCGCGTGCAATATGTCGGCAAGGCGCCGCTGGAGGGCAACGACATGCCCTATCTGATGGCCTCCTATGTTACCAAGGGCTCGCGCGTTCCCGCCGTCGATCCGGGCGGCCAGATCGCGACCGGCGTGATGGTTGCATCCGCCGACAGCCGGTCCTTGCCCTCCGAGGAGGCGAACGTACTGCGCGTACCCGACCAGAGCACCATGACGGCGCTCATCAACAAGACCGAGGCGACGTCCGACGCTTTCCAGGCGATGGAACAGCAATTCGTATTGCTGCCGGAAATCGGCCCGATGCCGATGGAGCGGCCCAATTACGTGCCGCAGCTTTCGCCGAGCTATGCGGCAGCCTATGCCGACGAGCGCGTGCGTGATGCCGCCGGTGCCTTTGATGCCATCCTGACGCTGGACGGCCAGCTGACGCCGCTCTCCGCGCTTGCCGACAACGCGGGCTGATCGTCCGCGTCTCGCTTCGCGACAAGGTCCTCGCGGACTTTTGCGGGGATTGCGTCAAAGCCGTTTGCGTGGTGCGCGCGGCTGTGGGAGTGTGGTGGCATCCGGAGTCATCATGCATCGCCGTCTTTCTGCTTTTCTCCTTTTTTCGCTGATGTTGCTGGGCTTGGCCCACGCCCAGTCTGCCGCGCCGCAGGCGGGCTTCGACGTAAAGGCTAAGCAGGTCTATCTCATCGAGGCGGAGACCGGCACGGTGCTGTTTGCCCGTGCGGAGAACGAGCTAGTGCCGGCTGCCTCGCTTGCCAAGCTGATGACCATGGCGACGGTCTTCAAGGCGCTCTCGGCCGGTGAAATCACGCTGGAAACGCAATACCCTGTCACCGAATATGCCTGGCGCACCGGCGGAGCGCCCTCGCGTACCTCCACAATGTTTGCCGCGCTGAAATCCAACGTGCGAGTGGAAGACCTCGTGCGCGGCGTCACCGTGCAGTTCGCCAACGATGCCTGCATCATTCTCGCCGAGGGCATGGCGGGTTCGGAGGCCGCCTTCGTCACCCGCATGAACAAGGAGGCGCGCGACCTCGGCCTCGAAAAATCCACCTTCGCCAATGCGACAGGCCTACCCAACCCGGACAACAAGGTGACGATGCGCGAGATGGTCGATCTCGCCCGACACCTCGAGACGACCTATCCCGAGCGCATGGCCTATTATCTCGAGCCGGAATTCGAGTGGAACAAGATCAAGCAGCGCAACCGCAATCCGCTCTTGGCGCTCAATATCGGCGTGACCGGCTTCGTCACCGGTTTCTCGGAGGACGGCGGTTATTCCATCGTGGCGGCCGTCAACCGTGACGGAAAACATCTGGTGCTGGCAATGGGCGGCCTGGAGAGCGACAAGGTTCGCATCGAGGAATCGCGCCGTATCATCGAGTGGGCGCTGTCCTCCTTCGAGCGGCGCACACTGTTCAAGCAGGGCGAGGCGATTGCCGATGCCTCCGTCTATGGCGGCGATGCTTCGACAGTGCCGCTCGTCGCGGGGGAGCAGGTGGATGTGTTCCTGCCGAAGGACAATTCCCAGAAGCTGGTCGCCCGTGTCGTTTATACCTGGCCGGTTCGCGCACCTGTCCAGCCGGGCCAAGCCGTCGGCACGCTGAAAATCTGGAACGACAAGCAACTCCTGCGCGAGGTGCCGGTGAAAACGGCAGGCACGGTGGGCGAGGGGACCTTGCGCATGCGGGCGCTGGATGCGCTGATCGAGCTGTTCTTCTTCTGGATCTGAGACGGGATGGAGCGGGCAGGGGCGAAAAGCGTTTCGCCGGCCGGAAACATCGGTTAGTAGTGGTCCGACTCGTCTCCGCCCTTGGCGGATTTGTCGGAAGGGCTGAAGACGCAGCCACTGGAACGGAAACAGGATTTGTCGGCCGCACCCGGTTTGTTTGTTACGTTTGAAGGCGGCGAAGGCGCCGGAAAGTCGACGCAGATCCGGCTTCTGGCAGAGGCGTTGCGTGCACGCGGGCTGACCGTGCTGATGACGCGCGAGCCCGGCGGCTCGAGAGGGGCGGAAGCCGTGCGCCATGTGCTGCTCTCCGGTTCGGCGGAGCCCTACGGCGTGCGCATGGAGGCGATCCTCTTTGCCGCTGCTCGTAGTGATCATGTCGAGCAGGTCATCCGCCCGGCGCTTGAGGCTGGCACCGTCGTGCTCTGCGATCGCTTCATGGATTCCTCCCGCGTCTATCAAGGCATCACCGGCAATCTGGAGCAGCCCTTCATCGAGGCGCTGGAGCGTGTGGCGATCAACGGCGTGGTGCCGGACTGTACCATCATCTTCGATCTTCCCGCCGCAACGGGCCTGGAACGCGCGCGAAAGCGCAGCGCCGGCTCCGGCGAGAGCGGCGAGCCGGACCGTTTCGAGAAAGAAGAACTGGAGACCCACGAGAAGCGCCGCGAGGCCTTCCTCGACATCGCCGAGCGAGAACCGCTGCGCTGCCGCGTGGTGGACGCGACATTGACGCCGGAGGCGATTGCCGCGCAGGTGCTGGCCATCGTCGAGCCTCTGTTGCCGATCAACGCGCACGGCCATTCCGATCCGGAGCATGTTTCGTGAGCGAAGATCGTCCCGGCATTCTCGACGGCGCGGTGCATCCGGCCGAGCAGACGAAATTGTTCGGCCATACCGAGGCGCAGGATTTTCTGGCGCGGTCCTATCGCTCCGGCAAGGGGCACCATGCGATCCTGATCGAAGGGCCTGAAGGCATCGGCAAGGCGACACTCGCTTTCCGATTCGCCAATCACGTGCTGCATCATCCCGAGCCCGCAGAGGCGCCGGATGCTCTTGCCGATCCGTCACCGGCTTCGCCCATCACCCGCCAGCTCGCCGCCGGTGCCTCGCACAACCTCCTGCATCTGACGCGGCCGGTGGACGAAAAGAGCGGCAAGGTGAAGTCGGCCATCACGGTGGACGAGGTGCGCAAGGCCGGAAAATTCCTGGCGCAGACATCCGGCACGGGCAACTGGCGCATCGTCATAATCGACCCGGCCGACGATCTCAACCGCAACGCCGCCAATGCCATCCTGAAGATCCTTGAGGAGCCGCCGAAGCGCTCGCTGTTCCTCGTGCTCACCCACGCGCCGGGCAAACTGCTGCCGACCATCCGCTCGCGCTGCCTGCCGCTTGCGCTGTCGCCGCTCTCGGAACGTGACCTTGCGGCGGCGCTCGACAGCCTCGGCGCAACGCCGACCGGCCCGCGAGCCGGGGAGGTCATCGCCGCCGCCCATGGCAGCGTTGCCGAAGCCCTCAAGCTCACCAAATACGGCGGCTTCGACATCGTGGAGGCCTTCCGCACCATCGTCACGGCCCCTGCCGAACCACCGCGCCGTGACGTGCACAAGCTCGCCGATGTGCTCTCGGCCAAGGATAGCGACACCGTCTTCTCATTCTTCTGCCAGCACGCCACCGATTTCGTGACCGACGCCGCTCGCACCGCCGCCCTTGCCGGCGACATCTCCCGCGCCGATCGCCTCGCGCATCTGTCCTCGCAGCTCGGCGAGCGCATCGCCATCGCACAGGGCTACAATCTCGATCGCAAGCAGACGATCATCACTGTGCTCGACGACATCCGGGCGTCGCTTTAAATCAACTTGCTGTTTCCCTCTGCGCCCGCATGGTCTAATACCTTGCGGCATTGCACAACCGAAGACAGAACGCACCGCTCATGACCGACACGAACCGCTTCTACATCACGACCGCCATTTCCTATCCGAACGGCAAGCCGCATATCGGCCATGCCTATGAGCTGATCGCGACGGATGCCATGGCGCGTTACCAGCGGCTCGACGGGAAGGACGTGTTCTTCCTGACCGGCACGGACGAGCATGGCCAGAAGATGCAGCAGACGGCGCGCAAGGAAGGTATCACGCCGCGCGAGCTTGCGGACAGAAATTCTGCCGAATTCAAGCAGATGGCCGTTCTTCTTAATGCGTCGAACGATGATTTCATCCGCACGACGGAAGAGCGCCACTACGAGGCCTGCGCCGAAATCTGGCGCCGCATGGAAGCCAATGGCGATATCTACAAGGGCGGCTATGCCGGCTGGTATTCGGTGCGCGACGAGGCCTATTATCAGGAAAGCGAGACGGAGAAGCGCGACGATGGCGTGCGCTACGGTCCGCAGGGCACACCCGTCGAATGGGTGGAGGAGGAGAGCTATTTCTTCAAGCTCTCGGCCTATCAGGACAAGCTCCTGAAGCACTACGAGGACAACCCGGATTTCATCGGCCCGGCCGAGCGCCGCAACGAGGTGATCTCCTTCGTCAAGTCGGGCCTGAAGGACCTGTCGGTCTCGCGCACGACCTTCGACTGGGGCATTCCGGTTCCAGGCGATCCCGCTCACGTTATGTATGTCTGGGTCGACGCGCTGACCAACTATGTCACCGCGACCGGCTACCTTACCGACCCCGAGGGAGCGCGTGCAAAATACTGGCCGGCGAATATCCATATCATCGGCAAGGACATCATCCGCTTCCACGCCGTTTACTGGCCGGCCTTCCTGATGTCGGCGGGCGTGCCGCTGCCGCAGCGCGTGTTCGCGCACGGCTTCCTGCTCAACAAGGGCGAGAAGATGTCGAAGTCGCTCGGCAACGTGGTCGATCCGGTCAATCTGGTGAACCATTTTGGCCTCGACCCCATCCGCTACTTCTTCCTGCGAGAAGTCTCCTTCGGCCAGGATGGCAGCTATAGCGAAGAGGGCATCGCGACCCGCATCAACTCCGACCTTGCCAACGGCATCGGCAACCTTGCCAGCCGCTCGCTGTCGATGATCGTCAAGAACTGCGACGGCCAGGTGCCGGAATGCGGTGAACTGTCGGACGCCGACCACGCCATGCTCGCCTCCGTCGATGCGCTGCATGCGATCACCCGCGAGGAAATGGGCAAGCAGCAGATCCACAAGGCGCTGGCTGCCATCATCGCCGTCGTCTCGGAGGCCGACCGCTACTTCGCCGGCGAGGCACCCTGGGCGCTGAAGAAGACCGATCCGGTCCGCATGGGCACCGTGCTCTATGTGACGGCGGAAGTGGTGCGCCAGATCGCAATCCTGCTGCAGCCCTTCATGCCGCAATCGAGCCGCAAGCTGCTGGACCTCGTGGCTGCTCCGGTCGAAAAGCGCGACTTCTCGGCATTGGGCGAGGCGGGTCGTCTCGTCGCCGGCACGCCGCTGGAAGCACCGAGCCCGGTCTTCCCGCGTTACGTCGCGCCCGAGGCGTGAGGCCGACATGCTGATCGATACCCATTGCCATCTGGATTTTCCGGATTTCGCTGCGGAGCGCGACGATATCGTCGCGCGGGCGCATGCGGCCGGCGTCAAGCAGATGATCACCATCTCGACGCGGGTGAAGAAATTCCCGGATATCCTGGCGATCGCAGAAGCCTATCCGTCTGTGTTCTGCTCGGTTGGCACGCATCCGCACAATGCGGATGAGGAACTGGACGTCACCATCGAGGAACTTGTCGCGCTGTCGCGGCATCCGCGCGTCGTGGCGATCGGCGAGGCGGGTCTCGATTACTTCTACGACAACGCGCCGCGCGAGGCGCAGGCCATTGGCCTCGTCAACCACATCGCGGCCGCCCGCGAGACTGGCCTGCCGCTTGTCATCCACAGCCGTTCGGCGGATGAGGACATGGCGGCGATCCTGACCGAGGAGACGGGGAAGGGCGCCTTCCCCTTCCTGCTGCACTGTTTTTCGTCCGGCCCGGAGCTTGCCCGTATCGGCGTCGAACTCGGCGGCTACGTTTCCTTCTCCGGCATTCTGACCTTCCCGAAATCGGAAGAGCTGCGGGAGATCGCCAAAACCGTGCCGCTGGAGCGCATGCTGGTGGAAACCGACGCGCCCTATCTCGCGCCAAAGCCGTTCCGCGGAAAGCGCAACGAACCGGCCTATGTGGCGCACACCGCCGCCGTTCTGGCCGAAACCGTCGGGGTCAGCGTGGATGAGATCGCCCGCATCACCACGGAAAACGCCCTCCGTATCTTCTCGAAGATGCCGCGGGTGTAGCCGTGGCCTACCGGCGGCGCTTCACCATTCTCGGCTGCGGCTCTTCGCCGGGTGTTCCGCGCATCACGGGCGATTGGGGCGCCTGTGATCCGACCAACCCGAGGAACCGCCGCACCCGCGCGGCCTTTCTCGTCGAGCAGTTCGGCCCGGAAGGCGTGACGACCGTCGTCATCGATACCGGCCCGGATTTTCGCGCGCAGATGATCGCGGCCGGCGTCGAGAGCATCGATGCGGTGCTCTACACGCATCCGCATGCCGATCACATCCACGGTATCGACGATATCAGGGGCTTCGTGCTGCACAACCATCGGCAGGTGCCGATCTGGGCCGACGAGCCGACGATGGAGCGCATCCGCGAAGGTTTCGGCTATTGCCTGAAGACGCCTGCCGGCAGCATGTATCCGCCGATCGTGACGGAAAACCTGATCGAGCCGCGGGACGCGCCGGTGACGATCCATGGGCGAGGGGGTTCCATAACCTTCCGGCCGCATCTCCAGATCCACGGCTCCATCCACTCGCTGGGCTTCCGCATTGGCGATATCGCCTATTGCCCTGACGTCAGCGATTTCCCGGAAGAGACCGTGCCGCGTCTCGCAAGCCTCGACGTGCTGATCATCGATGCGCTGCAATACCGCTATCATTCCAGCCACCTGTCTCTCAGCCAGGCGCTGGAGTGGATCGATCGGCTGAAGCCGAAGCGCGCCATCCTGACCCACATGCATGTGCCGCTCGACTACGACACGGTGCAAAAGGAAACGCCGGATCACGTGGAACCGGCGTTTGATGGTCTTCGTTTCGAGATCGACGTTTCGGACGATCAGGCGAAATAGGGTTTCAGGTTTTTCCGGATGCGTTCCAGCACCGTCGCGCCCGAAAGGTCGGGCGCAAACGTCTTGCCGGTGATCTGCTCATAGGCCTGGATATAGACCTTGGAGGTCTGCTCGACGAGATCGCGCGGGATTTCCGGAATCGGGTCCTTGTAGGGGTCGCAGCGTTCGGTGACCCAGGCGCGCACGAAATCCTTGTCGAAGCTCGCCGGCCGGCCGCCTTCGGCAAAGCTCTTCTCGTAGCTCTCGGCAATCCAGTAGCGGCTCGAATCCGGCGTATGGATTTCGTCGGCCAGCACGATGCGGCCGTCCTTGTCCGTCCCGAATTCATATTTGGTGTCGACGAGGATCAGGCCGCGTTCGGCCGCACGGGCCTGGCCGCGCGCAAACAGCGCCAGCGCGTAGCGCGACACCGTTTCCCATTGCTCGGCCGTCAGCAGGCCTTGCTCGAGGATTTCCTCGCCGGACAGCGGCTCGTCATGGCCGCCGTCGAAGGCCTTGCTGGTCGGCGTGATGATCGGCTCGGGTAGCTTCTCGTTGTCGCGCAGACCATCCGGCAACGTGATGCCATACATCTGGCGCTCGCCTTTGCGGTACTTGGTGAGGATCGACGTGCTCGTGGTGCCGGCCAGATAGCCGCGCACGACGATTTCGACCGGCAGGATATCGAGCCGCGTGCCGATCGCGACATTCGGGTCCGGATAGGACCGGACATGGTTAGGGCAGATATCGGCGGTTTCCTCGAACCAGTAGCGCGCCGTCTGCGTTAGCACTTCGCCTTTGAAGGGAATGGCCGTCAGGATGACGTCGAAGGCGCTGAGGCGGTCGGTGGCGATGATGATGCGGTTGCCATCGGGCAGATCGTAATTCTCGCGGACCTTGCCATTGTAGCGGTTGGGCAGTTCCGGGATATGGGCGTCGGAGAGAATGCGCAGATCGCTCATCGTGGCTGGCTTTCGCTGTTGGTTCCGTCTGCCGTTTCGCTTACGGCTGCGGGCGGTTGCGGGTCAAGGCACAAACCGGCTTTCCAAGGCTTTTCCGGCCTCTTGGCAAATTCATTAGTTCCATAATCTATCTTATGTGATATCTATATATAGACGGGTGGGTTCAAGTTAGAATGCCCTGTTTCTGCAAAATTGGAAGGTCGCGCTTCCCAACCCGGTGTCGACTATGGCCGACAAATCATAGTAGCTTGCCCCTCCCACCGCATCCCGCGTCTCAGACAGCGATACCGATATGACCGACATTCCCGTGCTCGAAACCAGCCGCCTTGTCCTGCGTGGCTTTCAACCGGGCGATCTCGACGCCATGACCGCCATGTGGGCTCTGCCCGATATCGTGCGCTACATCGGCGGCGTGCCGCTGACGCGTGAGCAATCCTGGACGCGGCTGTTGCGCCATGTCGGCATGTGGCAGGTCATGGGCTTCGGCTTCTGGGTCATTACCGACAAGTCCACGGGCCGTCTCATCGGTGAAGCCGGTTTTCATGAAATGCGCCGGGCGATGGTGCCGGATATCGAGAATACGCTCGAGGCCGGCTGGGGCCTGCTGCCTGACATGCATGGCAGGGGTCTCGCCAGTGAAGCGCTTGAGGCCATGTGGGCCTGGGCTGCGGAACACCGTCCCGACATGCCGATCACCTGCATCATCGATCCGCAGAATACGGCGTCGCTGACCCTTGCGACCCGACACGGCTTTTTGGAAACCGCGCGTGCGATCTATCAGGGGGCCGACGTTGTGATCCTTCGAAGGAGTAAAACATGACACAGGTTGCGGGCGCCCTGCTCCGCCAATTCGGTTTAATTTATCGATCCATCATTTTGTTTATAAATAATTTTATTTAGAAGAATTCACTTTAAGATTTTGACGCCACCCCAGGAGCGCTCGGCGTCTTTCCATGTTATGCTGCCGTCATTGAAACGGGAGTGTGCGTCATGAGATTGCCGGTCGCCATGTTTCTTTGCATTTTCCTGCCCCTGTTTGCGCATGCGGAAGAGCCCGTCGATACCGCACAGGGCATCATCCAGAACCAGATCGCCGCCTTCCTGAACGACGATGCGAAGACGGCTTATTCCTTCGCGTCGCCCACCATCCGTGGAAAATTCCCGAATGAGACCGCATTCTTCGACATGGTCAAGAAGGGCTATGCGCCGGTCTATCGTCCCGGCAATTTCGCCTTCGGCCGGTCCAAGGTGGACGGCGACATGGTGGTGCAGGAGGTGCTGATTTCAGGCCCAGACGGCAAGGACTGGACGGCGCTCTACCAGCTCCTGAAGCAGCCGGATGGCAGCTACAAGATCAACGGCGTGCACATGGTGCACGCCGCGCCCGGCCCGGAAATCTGATCCTCAAAGAGGGGCGAGATCGCCCCTCGCCCATTCTTCCTGCGTCTCCGCCATGAAGTCGGCGAAGCGGCCTTCCTCGATCGCCTTGCGGATGCCGGCCATCAGGTCCTGGTAGTAGGACAGGTTGTTCCAGGTCAAAAGCATGCCGCCGAGGGATTCATTGGCGCGGATGAGGTGGTGCAGGTAGGCGCGCGAATAGTCGCGGGCGGCCGGGCAGTTCGATTCTTCGTCAAGCGGGCGCATGTCTTCCGCATGACGGGCATTGCGCAGGTTGATACGGCCGCGCCGCGTGAAGGCAAGGCCATGGCGGCCGGAGCGGGTCGGCATCACGCAGTCGAACATGTCGACACCGCGCGCGACGGATTTCAGCATGTCGTCGGGCGTCCCGACCCCCATCAGGTAGCGCGGCTTTTCGAAGGGCATGTGCGGGATGACCGTGTCGATCATTTCGAGCATGACCTCTTGCGGCTCGCCAACGGCCAAGCCGCCGATGGCATAGCCCTTGAGGTCCATCCCGGCGAGCGCCTGTGCCGAGCGTACGCGCAGATCCGGGATATCGCCCCCCTGCACGATGCCGAACATCGCCTTGCCCGGCTGGTCGCCGAAGGCCACCTTGCAGCGCTCGGCCCAGCGCAGCGACATTTCCATGGCGCGCTCGATTTCCTTGGGCGAGGCCGGCAGCGCCACGCATTCGTCGAGCTGCATCTGGATATCGCTGTCGAGCAGGCCCTGGATCTCGATCGAGCGCTCCGGCGACATGTGGTGCAGCGCGCCGTCGACATGGCTCTTGAAGGTCACGCCCTGCTCGTCGAGCTTGCGCAGGCCGGACAGCGACATGACCTGGAAGCCACCAGAATCGGTGAGGATCGGATGCGGCCAGCGGATCAGCTCGTGCAGGCCGCCCAAGCGGGCGACGCGCTCCGGGCCGGGGCGCAGCATCAGGTGATAGGTGTTGCCGAGGATGATGTCGGCGCCAAGCTCACGCACCTGATCGAGATACATCGCCTTGACTGTACCGACCGTGCCGACGGGCATGAAGGCCGGCGTGCGGATCGTGCCACGCGGCATGGAGACCTCGCCGCGGCGGGCCTTGCAATCGGTGGCGAGAAGCTTGAACTGAAAGGTTTCGGTCATCGGTGGTCCCGGAAAAGCAGGCTGGAGTCGCCGTAGGAATAGAAGCGGTAGCCGGTCGCGATGGCATGGGCATAGGCGCCGCGCATCGTCTCGAGACCGGAAAAGGCCGAGACGAGCATGAAGAGCGTCGATTTCGGCAGGTGGAAATTGGTCATCAGGATATCGGCGGTGCGGAAGCGGTAGCCGGGCGTGATAAAGATGCCCGTCGCACCCGACCACGGCTTGATCGTGCCGTCCTCTTCGGCCGCACTTTCGAGCAGGCGCAGCGAGGTCGTGCCGACGGAGACGATGCGCCCGCCCCTCGCCTTGACGGCATTGAGTGCGGCGGCGGTCTCCTCGGAGACGTAGCCGATCTCCTCGTGCATGACATGTTCGGTCGTGTCATCGGCCTTTACCGGCAGGAAGGTGCCGGCGCCGACATGCAGCGTCACGAAATGGCGCTCGACGCCGAGCGCATCGAGTTTTTCGAACAACGCATCCGTAAAATGCAGACCAGCCGTGGGGGCCGCCACGGCGCCCTCTTCTCGGGCATAGATCGTCTGGTAGTCCTTGCGGTCCAGTTCGTCTTCCGCGCGCTTGGAGGCGATATAGGGTGGCAGCGGGATATGGCCGACCGTGGCGATAGCGCGGTCGAGTTCCGGTCCGGAGGCATCGAAATGCAGGGTGACTTCGCCGCCCTCGCCTTTCTGCTCGACGGTTGCCGAAAGGTCGTCGCCGAAGGTGATGCGGTCGCCGAGCTTGATGCGTTTTCCGGGCTTGGCAAAGGCCTTCCAGCGGTCGCCGGCAATGCGCATATGAAGCGTCGCCGACACTTTCTGGCCGCCCGCGCCGTCGCGATGGCGGATACCTTCGAGCTGGGCAGGAATCACGCGCGTGTCGTTGAAGACGAGCGCGTCGCCTGCCCTGAGCAACGACGGCAGGTCGCCGACGGTGTGATCTTCATAGAGCACGGCATTGCCCGGCTGCACGACGAGGAGCTTTGCGGCTTCGCGCGGCGTTACCGGGCGAAGCGCGATGTTTTCTTCCGGCAGATCGAAATCGAAGAGGTCGACACGCATCGCAGACCTCAGAGAAAGCGGATCATCAGCGCGCCGGCGACGAGCAGGATGGCGCCGCCGATGCGGCCGACGGAGATTTCGCGCACGGCCATGCCGAGGAACCCGATACGATCCAGCAGGATGCCGGCCAGCAACTGGCCGGAGACGGCAAAGGCCATGACGGCGGCCGCACCGATGCGCGGCGTCAGGAAAATGGCCGTGGTGACATAAACCGTGCCGAGCGCGCCGCCGGCGATGTAGAGCCAGAGATCCGGCCCGCGCCAATCCGGCGAACGACCTTCAATGGTCGAGGTGGCCGCTACGACCAGGGCCAGGATGATAGCGCCCGACAGGAACGATACGCAGGCCGCCGCCACCGGCATGCTGAGGCCGCGGCCGAGCATGGCATTGATGGGAGCCTGAATTGCGATGCACGCGCCGGCCGCGATGGCGAGCAGCGCCCAGAAGAAAGCAGCCATAGTGCCGGTCCTTGAAAAGCGCACAAAGAAAAACCGCGCCCGCCGAAACGGACGCGGTCGAAATCGACGGCGTTCTATCAGGCCGCTACGTCGGCGGCAACCTTGAACGACATGATGGTGTCGGGATCGCGCACCGGCTCGCCGCGCTTGATCTTGTCGATGTTTTCCATGCCTTCGATGACCTGGCCCCAGACGGAGTACTGCTTGTTCAGCCACGGCGCATCGGTAAAGCAGATGAAGAACTGCGAGTTAGCGGAGTTCGGCATCTGGCTGCGGGCCATCGAGCAGGTCCCGCGCACATGGCTCATGTTGGAGAATTCGGCCTTCAGGTCCGGCTTATCGGAGCCGCCCATGCCAGCGCGGGCCGGGTTGAAGTCCTTGCCGCCGGTCTTGCCGTACTGCACGTCGCCCGTCTGGGCCATGAAGTCCTCGATGACGCGGTGAAAGACGACGCCGTCATAGGCACCTTCGCGTGCCAGTTCCTTGATGCGCGCGACGTGGCCCGGTGCGAGGTCCGGAAGCAGCTGGATGACCACCTTGCCCTTGGTGGTTTCCATGATGACGGTGTTTTCCGGATCCTTGATCTCGGCCATGGTGTCTCTCCTTTGAGATGTGATGCAAAAGGTGTGTCGCCGTTCTGCGATTACAACGGGCGGCACACCAAAAAGTGGATTATTTGCCGACGGTGACCTTCACCATGCGGTCCGGGTCCGTCACAGAGCCGTTATTGTCATCGTCGCCGAGCTTGATCTTGTCGACATTCTCCATGCCGGAAACGACCTTGCCGACGACCGTGTACTGGCCGTTCAGGAAGTCGCCGGGGGCGAACATAATGAAGAACTGCGAGTTTGCCGAGTTCGGGTCCTGGGCGCGGGCCATGCCGACCGTGCCGCGCTCGAACGGAATGTCGGAAAATTCCGCCGGCAGATCGGGCTGGCTGGAACCGCCCGTGCCGGCCGCCTGCGGCTGATAGCCATCGGCCATGTCGCCATACTGCACGTCGCCGGTTTGGGCCATGAAGCCCTTGATCACGCGATGGAAGGCGACGTTATCGTATTCGCCGGCAGCGGCCAGCGCCTTGATGCGCTCGGCATGCTTCGGCGCCTTGTCGTTCAGCTCGATAACGACGGGGCCGTCCTTCAGCTGGATCGTGATGAAATCGGCAGCCTGGGCGACGAAGGCGCTCGTGGTGGTTGCCAGGAACAGGGCTCCTGCAAAGGCGGTACGGAGGATGTTCATGATAGCTCCCTTGAGGGGTTCAGGATGATTGGGCTTCAGCCCTTCTTGCGGGCCTTGAGAGCCGCGAAGACGGGCGCCGGCACGAAAGCGCTGACATCGCCGCCCATGGCCGCGATCTGGCGGACCAATGTGGCGGTAATGGGCCGCGAGGCCACACCGGCCGGCAGAAACACCGTCTGCACGTCGGGCGCCATCTGGCGGTTCATGCCGGCCATCTGCATTTCATAGTCGAGATCCGTGCCGTCGCGCAGACCCCGGATGAGGAGGCTCGCCGTGTGGCTACGTGCCGCATCGACCACCAGATTGGAGAAGGAGACGACGCTGACGTCCCCTGCCCGCTCCGGCAAGGCCTCGGCGATGGAAAGGCGGATCAGCTCGGCGCGTTCTTCGAAGGAAAACAGTGGTGTCTTGCCGGGATGAATGCCGATCGCGACAATCACCTTGGGTGCAACGTTCAGCGCCTGCACCAGCACATCGATATGGCCGTTGGTGATCGGATCGAAAGAGCCAGGATAAAAGGCGACTGTCATCGGCAAGGTCCCGTTTGCCGCCTTGTGTCATGGACCGCCGCGATCCGCAAGGGTCCCGCCGGTCGCATCCCGAACTGTCCCCTGCCAAGAGGATGAACGCGGCATGAACGGGTCGTTCAAGAGCATTTCAGCTGCATCATGCATAAATTCCAGCATCGAGATCGGGAACAAAGGTCGCAATCGCGCATTTCCCCGACCGAACACAACGGAATAAGTAACGCGTTTCCTTAGGCTGGAAGGAATACGAAAATGGCACTCGCTCTACTCTGCATGACCATGTTCATTGCCCTTAGTGTCGCGACAATCCATGCGCTTCGGGAAGAGGATCGTCCGGCCGCCTCTAAGTTTGCGGCACGCGGCAAGTGGCTGCGTTGAGCGAGTAAACAATGATGGTCGGGCTCACTATTCTTTTCGTAGTCTTCATCAGCGTGGTCTTCACCTTCGACTTCACGCGCACGATCCTTGATCTGAAGCGGGATCGCGCGGTGTTAAAAGCCACCAAGCTGAAAACAGAAGCAGGCGGCTTCGGCGTCTAGAGCGCCCCCTTGCCGCCGACACTGCGGGTAGTCTTTCCTCCAGGCTACCCGCACTAAATGAAAAGCCGGACGGTCGTTCCCTGCCCGTCCGGCTTTTCCGTATCTTGAGGATGCGAGGCTGTTACGCCTCGCCCTCGCCTGCATCGCCGGCTTCGACTTCACTGTCCGCCACTGCGCCGTCCGTCTCGACCTCGGCCTCGGCCTCGTCATCGCCTTCCGGCTCACTGATGCGCTCGACCGAAACCACCTTCTCGTCCTTGGCTGTCGAGAAGATCGTGACACCCTTCGTGGCGCGGCTGGCGATGCGGATGCCATCGACCGGCACGCGGATGAGCTGTCCTCCATCGGAGACCAGCATCAACTGGTCTTTGTCCTCAACCGGGAAGGCGGCGACGAGTTCGCCGATTTCACTGGTCTTGGAGGTGTCGGTGGCGCGGATGCCCTTGCCGCCGCGGCCGGAGGTGCGGAAGTCGTAGGACGACGAGCGCTTGCCGAAACCCTTTTGAGAGACGGTCAGAACGAACTGTTCGCGGGCCTTGAGCTCCTGATAGCGCTCCTCGGAGAGATCACCGATCTCACCGACCTCTTCGCCGACCAATGCGATATCCTCCTCGTCGACACCGCTGGCGCGGCGTTCGGTAGCGGAGCGCTTGAGATAGGCGGCACGTTCCCACGGCTCGGCATCGACGTGGCTTACGATTGTCATCGAGATGATGCGGTCGCCGGTTCCCAGATTGATGCCGCGCACGCCGACCGAGTTGCGGCCGGCAAAGACGCGCACGTCATCGACAGGGAAGCGGATGCACTGGCCGAGCGCCGTCGTGAGCAGGACGTCGTCCTGTTCCGTGCAGGTCTCGACATTGAGGATCTCGTCGCCCTCTTCCTCGAGCTTCATCGCGATCTTGCCGTTGCGGTTGACCTGGACGAAATCGCTGAGCTTGTTGCGGCGCACCGTGCCGCGGGTCGTCGAGAACATGACGTCGAGGTTTTCCCACGTCGTCTCGTCCTCGGGCAGCGGCATGATGGTGGTGATGCGTTCGCCGGGCTCGATCGGCAGCATGTTGATGAGCGCCTTGCCCTTGGACTGCGGCGTACCGATCGGCAGGCGCCAGACCTTTTCCTTGTAGACGATGCCGCGGGAGGAGAAGAACAGAACCGGCGTATGTGTATTGGCGACGAAGAGACGCGTTGCGAAATCCTCGTCCTTCATGGCCATGCCCGAGCGGCCCTTGCCCCCGCGACGCTGCGCGCGATAGGTCGCGAGCGGCACGCGCTTGACGTAGCCGGCATGCGAAACCGTAACGACCATGTCCTCGCGGGCGATGAGATCTTCGTCGTCCATGTCGGGACCGCCCTCGGCGATCTCGGTGCGGCGCGGCGTGCCGAACTCGTCGCGCACGGCGGCAAGCTCGTCCTTGACGATGGTCATGATGCGCAGGCGCGAGGACAGGATGTCGAGATAGTCCTTGATCTCCTCGCCGATCTTGTTGAGCTCGTCGTCGATTTCGTCACGGCCGAGCGCCGTGAGGCGGGCGAGACGCAGTTCGAGGATCGCGCGGGCCTGCTCTTCCGAGAGGTTGTAGGTCAGGTCCTCGTTGATGCGGTGGCGCGGATCGTCGATGAGCTTGATCAGCACGTCGACGTCCTTGGCCGGCCAGCGGCGCTCCATCAGCTGCTCGCGCGCCGTCTGCGGATCGGGTGCGCGGCGGATGAGGTTGATCACCTCGTCGATATTGGCGACAGCGATCGCGAGACCCACCAAGACGTGGGCGCGATCGCGCGCCTTGCGCAGCAGGTATTTCGTGCGGCGGCTGACGACTTCCTCGCGGAACGAGACGAAGGCGCGCAGCATGTCGAGCAGCGTCATCAGCTCCGGCTTGCCGCCGTTCAACGCCACCATGTTGCAGCCGAAGGAGGTCTGCAGCGGCGTGTAGCGGTAAAGCTGATTCAGGATAACATCGGCATTGGCATCGCGCTTCAGCTCGATGACGACGCGGTAGCCGTCGCGGTCGGATTCGTCGCGCAGATCGGAAATGCCCTCGATACGCTTGTCGCGCACCAGCTCGGCCATTTTCTCGATCATCGTCGCCTTGTTCACCTGGAAGGGAACTTCGGTGATGATGATCTGCTCGCGGTCGCCGCGCATCGGCTCGATGGTGGCGCGGCCGCGCATGACGACGGAGCCGCGGCCTGTCTCATAGGCCTGGCGGATGCCGGCACGGCCGAGGATCAGCGCGCCCGTCGGGAAGTCCGGACCTGGAATATGCTGCATCAGGTCGAGCAACTCGATCGCCGGATTGTCGATCAGCGCGATACAGCCGTTGATGACTTCGGCGAGATTGTGCGGCGGAATGTTGGTCGCCATGCCGACGGCAATGCCGCCCGCCCCGTTGACCAGCAGGTTCGGGAATTTTGCCGGAACGACGACCGGCTCGCTCATCGTGCCGTCGTAGTTATCGCGGAAATTGACCGTCTCCTTGTCGAGGTCGTCGAGCAGTGAGTGCGCAGCCTTCTCGAGGCGGCATTCCGTGTAACGCTGGGCCGCCGGCGGATCGCCGTCGATGGAGCCGAAATTGCCCTGGCCGTCGATCAGCGGCAGGCGGAGCGACCAGTCCTGTGCCATGCGCGCCAAGGCGTCATAGATCGCCGAGTCGCCGTGCGGATGGTATTTACCCATCACGTCACCGGTCACGCGGGCTGACTTCACGTATTTCTTGTTCCAGTCGACGCCCATCTCGCTCATCGAGTAGAGGATGCGCCGGTGCACGGGCTTCAGGCCGTCGCGCACATCAGGCAGCGCGCGTGACACGATCACGCTCATCGCGTAATCGAGATAGGACCGCTGCATTTCCTCGATGATGGAAATCGGCTCAATGCCGGGAGTCTTGCCGCCGGGTGTCGATTGTTCTGTCAATTTCGGTCACGATCGTTGTTCAGAATCAGATGCAATTTTATAGCCTACCGAGGCTGGAAGCGCCAATTTCACGAGGGGTTGTGAACAGGCTTTTCCCAGGAAATCCGCCAATTTGCGCATTTTCATGGTCAGTTTCCGGCCACCCTTCCCTTCCCTGCCACGCTCGCCTAACAATGGAGCGGCAAGGCCGGCAAAAACGGCCGCTCAACGGCGAGGGGAACGCCTGACATGCTCAATATCGATCTCGTGGTCAACGCGATCACGACGCTGCTTGTGACCATCGATCCGCCTGGCCTCGCGCCGATCTTCCTCGGCCTGACGGTGGGCATGACGCGGCCGCAGCGCAAGCAGGTGGCGCTACGCGGCTCCATCATCGCCTTCTGCATCCTCGCCGTCTTCGCGCTGACGGGCGCAGGCGTGCTGTCGATGCTCGGCATTTCCATCGGTGCCTTCCGCATCGCCGGCGGCTTGCTGCTCTTCTGGATCGCCTTTGAGATGATTTTCGAGCGTCGCAACGAGCGCAAGGAGAAGACCAGCGAGGTGGCGATCACCCGAGATCACATCCACAACATCGCCGTCTTCCCGCTCGCTCTGCCGCTGATCGCCGGCCCCGGCGCGATCTCCGCGACGATCCTGCTTTCTGGTTCCTTCCCGTCCGCGCTGGAGCGCACTGCCCTCATCGGCGTGCTCGCGCTCTGCATCGGCATCCTGTTCTTGTCGCTGGTCATCGCCGACCGCATCGACCGCTTCCTCGGCAATACCGGCCGCGCTATCCTGACGCGACTCCTCGGCGTCATCCTGGCAGCACTGGCGGCGCAATTCGTCGTGGATGGGGTGAAGTCGGCCTTCGCGCTCTGAGGTAAACGGATTGAGCTACAGCCGCGGCTGGAGCCGTCTATGACCTGACGCGCACGTCTGCAGACGTGCCGAACAAGCGCATGCGGTCCGCAAAGCATTTGACGATGGCAAGCATGTTCTTCTTTAAACCGCCGGCGGGAGCACGTTGAGAAATCCGGCACGCTCGTGCGTCCGGTTGTCGAGATCGTGCATCACGGTTACCGGAATGCGCACGAAACTGCCTGCCGGCGCCTCCAGCCGTCCTTGCCAGCCGCGCCTGTGAGCACGTAAAAAGCTCGAAATTTTCCTCGTGGGAATGGGCGCCCGGTCCCGATGTCCTCGGCTCCAGCCACACTCGGAAAAGCAGTAGGCACTGTCCGTCTCGCCGTGGTCGGCCTTGAAAGCCGCGTTCATGCATCCGAGTGGACAAATCCGCCCCTTGCCCTGCCGGAGGAAAGCACGTTCTTTTGGGTCTTCTCCAGGCCCAGCCGCGCCTCCCGCGCAATCGACGGTACCAAAGAAAAAGGCCGGCACTTGGCCAGCCTTTCGTCCCGTTCTCAGAACGGAATGTCATCATCCATATCGCGCGACAGCGATCCGCCGCCGCTCGAGCGGTTGCCACCGCCACTGCTGGTGCCACCACTCGAAGGCGGACGCGAGCCGTAATCGTCGTAGCTCGGCGCACCGCCGAAGTCGTTGCCGCCCCGGCCTGCACCACCGCCTTCGCCGCGGCCATCCAGCATGGTCAGGGTCGAATTGAAGCCCTGCAGCACGATTTCCGTCGAATAACGGTCGTTGCCGTTCTGGTCCTGCCATTTACGGGTCTGCAGCGCGCCCTCGATATAGAGCTTGGCGCCCTTCTTCACATATTGCTCGACGACCTTGCACAGGCCTTCGTTGAAGACGACGACGGTGTGCCATTCTGTCTTTTCGCGGCGCTCGCCGCTGTTACGGTCGCGCCAGGTTTCCGACGTTGCGATGCGCAGGTTGGCGATGGGCGTGCCGGATTGCGTGCGCCGGATTTCCGGGTCCGCACCCACGTTCCCGATCAAGATCACCTTGTTGACGCTTCCAGCCATACCCGTACTTCCCGTTATCGCGCCGGGCTCATGATGCCCGACATCATTTCACTACATGAATGCGGCATCTTATCGGCTGCCGCGCCGCCGCGCCGCCCCGCAAAAGGGATAATCCACAGATCAATTGCGAAATTTCGTTCTTTTTTTGTTCTAATAATTTCCCTACACTCTTGTCAACCGAATCGGAAACGGGCACGGAATCTTCTGACCGCGCGATGGACAGGTCCCGATCAATCCCTACATAGGGGGCCTACCCCTTTAAGAATGCGCAACGACTTTCTGACGCTGGACACCATGAGCGAACTCAAGACTATTTCCATTCGCGGCGCACGCGAACACAATCTCAAGGGCATCGATCTCGATCTGCCCCGCAACAAGCTGATCGTGATGACCGGGCTTTCGGGCTCCGGCAAATCGTCGCTGGCCTTCGACACGATCTATGCCGAGGGCCAGCGCCGCTATGTCGAGAGCCTTTCGGCCTACGCGCGCCAGTTCCTCGAGATGATGCAGAAGCCTGACGTCGACCAGATCGACGGCCTGTCGCCGGCCATCTCCATCGAGCAGAAGACGACCTCGAAGAACCCGCGCTCGACCGTCGGCACGGTCACCGAGATCTACGACTACATGCGCCTGCTCTTCGCGCGCGTCGGCGTGCCCTATTCGCCGGCGACGGGCCTGCCGATCGAGAGCCAGACGGTCAGCCAGATGGTCGACCGCATCATCGATTTCGGCGAGGGCACGCGCCTCTATATCCTCGCGCCCATCGTGCGCGGGCGCAAGGGCGAGTACAAGAAGGAACTCGCCGAGCTGATGAAGAAGGGCTTTCAGCGTGTCAAGGTCGACGGCCAGTTCTACGAGATCGCCGACGTGCCCGCGCTCGACAAGAAGTACAAGCATGATATCGACGTGGTGGTCGATCGCGTCGTCGTGCGCGCCGATCTTTCCTCTCGCCTCGCCGACAGTATCGAGACCTGCCTGAAGCTCGCCGATGGCCTCGCCATCGCCGAATTCGCCGACAAGCCGCTTCCGCCTGAGGAAACCGCCGCCGGCGGCTCGGCCAACAAGTCGCTGAACGAGACGCACGAGCGCGTCATGTTCTCGGAAAAATTCGCCTGCCCCGTCTCTGGCTTCACCATCCCGGAAATCGAGCCGCGGCTGTTCTCGTTCAACAACCCCTTCGGCGCCTGCCCGACCTGCGATGGTCTCGGCAGCCAGCAGAAGATCGATCCGGATCTGATCGTACCGGAAACCGAGCGCACGTTGCGCGACGGCGCGATCGCTCCGTGGGCGAAGTCCTCCTCGCCCTATTACAACCAGACGCTTGAAGCGCTCGGCGCCGCCTACGGCTTCAAGCTGTCCAACCGCTGGTCGGAACTGTCGGAAAAGGCGCAGAACGCCATCCTGCACGGCACAGACGAGAAGATCGAATTCAACTACAAGGACGGCGCACGTTCCTACAAGACGGTGAAGACCTTCGAGGGCATCGTGCCCAACCTCGAACGCCGCTGGAAGGAAACAGACAGTGCCTGGTCGCGGGAGGAAATCGAACGCTACATGTCGGCCGCCCCCTGCCCGGCCTGCAACGGCTTTCGGCTGAAGCCGGAGGCGCTGGCGGTCAAGATCAACAAGCTGCATATCGGCGAGACGACGGCCATGTCGATCCGCGTGGCGCGCGACTGGTTCGAGGCGCTGCCAGAACACCTCAATGCCAAGCAGAACGAGATCGCGGTGCGCATCCTCAAGGAAATCCGCGAGCGCCTGCGCTTCCTCAACGATGTCGGCCTGGAATATCTCTCGCTGTCGCGCAATTCCGGCACGCTGTCGGGTGGCGAAAGCCAGCGCATCCGACTGGCCTCGCAGATCGGCTCCGGCCTGACGGGCGTGCTCTATGTGCTGGACGAACCTTCGATCGGCCTGCACCAGCGCGACAATGCCCGCCTGCTCGATACGCTCCGGCACCTGCGCGACATCGGCAACACTGTCATCGTCGTAGAGCATGACGAGGATGCGATCCTGACGGCGGACTATGTCGTCGATATCGGCCCGGCCGCCGGCATCCACGGCGGCCAGGTGATCGCGCAGGGCACGCCGGGCGAGGTCATCGCCAACCCGGCCTCGCTGACGGGTAAATATCTCTCCGGCGAACTCTCCGTCGCGGTGCCGGCCGAGCGCCGCAAGCCGAAGAAAAAGAAGGAAATCAAGGTCGTCGGCGCCAAGGCCAACAACCTGAAGAACGTCACGGCCTCCATTCCACTCGGCGTTTTCACGGCGGTGACCGGTGTGTCCGGCGGCGGCAAGTCAACCTTCCTCATCGAGACGCTCTACAAGTCGGCCGCCCGCCGCATAATGGGTGCCCGCGAAATCCCCGCCGAGCACGAGCGCATCGACGGCTTCGAATATATCGACAAGGTCATCGATATCGACCAGTCGCCGATCGGCCGCACGCCGCGCTCCAACCCGGCGACCTATACCGGGGCGTTCACGCCGATCCGCGACTGGTTCGCCGGCCTGCCGGAGGCCAAGGCGCGTGGTTATCAGCCGGGCCGCTTCTCGTTCAACGTGAAGGGCGGCCGCTGCGAGGCCTGCCAGGGCGATGGCGTCATCAAGATCGAGATGCACTTCCTGCCCGACGTCTATGTCACCTGCGACGTCTGCCACGGTAAGCGCTATAACCGCGAGACGCTCGATGTCACCTTCAAGGGCAAGTCCATCGCTGATGTGCTCGACATGACGGTGGAGGAAGGTGTCGAGTTCTTCGCCGCCGTTCCGGCGGTGCGCGACAAGCTTGTGACTCTCAACCAGGTCGGTCTCGGCTACATCAAGGTCGGCCAGCAGGCGAACACGCTGTCGGGCGGTGAAGCGCAGCGCGTGAAGCTCGCAAAGGAACTGTCGAAGCGCTCGACCGGCCGCACGCTCTACATCCTCGACGAGCCGACGACCGGCCTGCATTTCCATGACGTGGCCAAGCTCCTGGAGGTGCTGCACGAACTGGTCAACCAGGGCAATTCCGTCGTGGTCATCGAACACAATCTGGAGGTCATCAAGACCGCCGACTGGATCATCGACTTCGGCCCCGAGGGCGGCGATGGCGGTGGCGAAGTGATCGCCGAGGGTACGCCGGAGGACGTCGTGAAGGTCGAGCGCTCCTATACCGGCCAGTTCCTGAAGGAACTCCTGGAGCGCCGTCCGATCAAGAAGATTGCGGCGGAATAGGCATGCCGAGGGAAACCTTTCATTTTTACTCGGACGATCCACGGTCCATTCACGATTTCCTCCACCGGAACGTTCGATCTGCGATCGTGCGTTTCGACGGAAGGAAAGCCGGGCGGCTGCCAGTGTATAAAATGACGGTTGTTCTGGATGAAATCGAGGCGGCGGGTCGGTTTGAGGACTGGCTTGAGCGCAGGTCATGCAACGTTCGCTTGGCGCAGATGGGATTCAAATCGGAGTCTCACACACTCCATCGGTTTCACCGATCGGCATTCTTGGAACGTTTTTATTGGCGACTATTGCGGCTCTTCGGAGCCAATCGACATGCAATTGCGGAGTAGCCGATGATCCTGATTGGCCAGTATGATTCGTCCTATGTGCGCCGCGTCGGGATCGCGCTCAGGCTCTATGATATCCCGTTCGAACATCGGCCCTGGTCGGTGTTCGGCGAGGGCGAGAAGGTGCAGGCGGTCAATCCACTGATGCGGGTGCCGACGCTCGTGCTCGACGGCGGCGATGTGGTTGCCGACAGCAATTCCATCCTCGATTATCTCGACGGCCTTGTGCCAGCGGAAAGGCGGCTCTTGCCGCAGGCCGAGCCGGAGCGGCGGCAGGTGCTGAAAGTCATGACCTTCGCCACAGGCTTTGCCGATAAGGGCGTCAGCCTGTTCTATGAACGCTACCTGCATAAAACACCCTCGACCTATTTCGTCGAGCGCTGTCGTTCGCAGATTCTGACGGTTCTGGCTACGCTGGAGGACGAGCGCGCAATGCGGTCGGGACAATTCTGGTTCGGGCGGTTCACCCATGCTGATATCGCTGTCGCTTGCGCCTGGCGGCATATGCGCGAGGCGCATCCGGGTCTGATCGATCCGGACGCCTATCCCGCGCTTGCAAGCCATTGCGCCGGCATGGAGGCCTTGCCGGTGTTCCAGGAGATTTCCCAACCTTTCGTCGCGCCCGCCTGATCGGCGCGCGGGCATCCGTCTGTCGAGGAGAACTAACATGAGCACTTCAGGCACGATCAGAACCGGCATCGGCGGTTGGACCTTCGATCCGTGGGAAGGTACCTTCTACCCGGAAAAGCTGCCGAAGAAGCGCCAACTGGAATTCGCCAGCCGTGAACTCACGGCCATCGAGGTCAACGGCACCTATTACGGCTCTCAGAAACCGGAGACCTTTGCCAAATGGGCCTCCGAAGTGCCCGACGGTTTCATCTTCTCGCTGAAGGCCAGCCGCTTCACGACCAATCGTAAGGTTCTGGCGGATGGTGGCGAATCCGTCGAAAAATTCCTCACGCAGGGCCTGACCGAGCTCGGTGAGCATCTCGGCCCGATCCTCTGGCAATTCCCGCCGACGAAGAAATTCGAACCCGACGACTTCGAAGGCTTTCTGAAGCTGCTGCCGGAAAAGCTCGACGGCCTGACGCTGAAACATGCGCTCGAAGTGCGCAACGAGACGTTCATGACGCCGGAATTCGCCGCCCTGGCGCGCAGATATAACGCGGCTGTGGTCTATGCACAGCACGAGGAATACCCTGAGATCGCCGATGTTACGGCCGATTTTGTCTATGCGCGCCTGCAAAAGGGCTCGGACGACATCAAGACGTGCTACCCCGAAAAGGCCCTCGATGAATGGGCCGTGCGGATCAAGGAATGGGCTGCCGGCGGCGAGCCCTCGGACCTGCCGAAGATCGATCCCGATGCAAAGCCGGTCAGGAAGGCCCGCGACGTCTTCGCCTTTTTCATCACGTCAGGCAAAGTGAACGCGCCGAACGGTGCGCGGGAACTGCAGAAGCGCACGCAGCCGAAAGGCTGATCGCGAGGCCTATGTGGCCTGTACCTGCCGGCGGGCGACAAGGCGCGGACCAAGCACGGTGAAGATAAGACCGCATACGACGAGGGCGGCGCCGGCAAGCCGCGATGGGCCGAACGTCTCGCCGAGCGCGAGGGCCGAAAAACTCATGCCGAAGATCGGCACGAGCAGCGAGAAAGGCGCGACGGTGGCGACGCCGTACTTGCGGATCATCGCGCCCCAGACGGCGAAGCTGAAGATGGTGGCGGCATAGGCGATGTAGGCGACGGCGCCGATACCCTCCCAGCTGAGCGCCTGAAGCGTGGCTATGTCGCGCTCGGCCCCTTCAGTGACAAGCGAGATGATGGCGAGCGGGATCGGTGGCACGAGGCTGGCCCAGACCATCAGCGCGAGCATATCGACATTGCCCGCCTTCTTCGTCAGCATGTTGGAGAAGGCCCAGGCAAGGCCGGCCGCGAGCACCAGTCCCAGGCCAGTATAAGTGAAGCTGCTGTCGACCGTCGCTGCAATGAGCGCCATTCCGCCAAAGGCTAGAACGATGCCGGCGATCTGTACGGGCTGCGGCCGGTTCCCGTAGAACACGGCGGCAAGGGCAATCGTGAAAAAGACCTGCGACTGCATGAGCAGCGAGGCGAGGCCGGCGGAAACGCCGACGGCCATACCGATGAAGAGCAGGCTGAACTTCACAACGCCAAGCACCAGCCCGATGCCGACGACGATGCGCCAGGAAACGGCGGGTCGCGGCAGGAAGAAGACGAGCGGCAGGGCAGCGAACAGAAAGCGCAGGGCGGAAAACAGGATCGGCGGAAAATTGGCGATGCCGACCTTGATGACGACGAAGTTGAAGCCCCAGACGACGGCGACAAGCACGAGCAGCGCGATATCAACAAGCCCCATGACGGCCGAATCCTCTTTTGTGACGGCTCACAATCCTTATCGGGCACGTTAAGCCGGCCAAAGTCATTTCATTTGATCGAAGCCATCAAACGCGCTGATGAGACTTTCGGCCGTCAGCCCCTCGCCCGCCTTCCGCCCAGCCGCGCCATGACGCCACACGGCGCTGGCGGCGGCTTCGAAAGCGGGCATGCCCTGCGCGAGATGGGCGCCTACGATGCCGGCAAGGACATCGCCGGAGCCGGCCGTCGCCAGCCATGGCGGGGCGTTGTCGTTGACGAGTACGCGGCCGTCGGGAGCGGCGATGACGCTATCGGCCCCCTTGAGGATGACGACGCCGTTGCTGCGGGTGGCAGCCCTGCGTGCGCGGTCGATCTTCGAGAGTGCGGCGTCGCTGGCAAGATCGGAAAACAGCCGGGCGAACTCTCCGTCATGCGGAGTGAGGACGAGCCGCGGGCTTCCTGTGGCAAAGAGAGAAAACAGCGCTTGCGGATCGTCGCGGAAGGCGCTGATCCCATCGGCGTCCAGAACCAGGCGGCGATCCTTTTCTGCGAGCAGGCGAACATATCGTCTTGCCGTGTTAGGATCGCCGAAACCTGGGCCGAGAACGAATGTTTTCAACCGTTCGTCCTCCAGCAGCTTTGCCAGATCTTTTTCGCCGTCAACGACCTTCAGCATGACCGCGGTGAGATGCGTGGCATTGGCAGGCGCCGCCTCCCGAGATGACACCACGGTGACGAGGCCGGCGCCGGCGTGAAGTCCGGCTGCGGCGGAAAGCCTTGCCGCGCCGGTCGTCAAGGCGGGTCCGGAAAACACGGCGAGATGGCCGCGCAAATATTTGTGGGTCGCGCCGGTCTGCGCCGGTTGGGCCATACGCCAGATAGCTGGCCTGTTGACCCGGACATGGTCGCCATGCCGCACGAGAAGGCGCCCGGGAATGCCGATGTCGAAGACTTCCAGCGCGCCGGCAAGATCCCTGCCGGGCAGCAACACGTGGCCGGGCTTTCGACACATGAAGGTGACGGTCGCCTCGGCCGTGAAGGCGGCGCCCCTGATTTGCCCCGTGCGTCCATCGACCCCGGAGGGGAGATCGACGGCGAGCACCGCAACGGCGGCCTTGCGCACCGCATCGATGACGTCGGCCACCGCTTCGGGAACATCGCGCGACAGGCCGGCGCCGAACAGGGCGTCGACGATGACGTCGCCGATGCAGGGCGTATAGCCCGAAAGCGGTGCAACGCGGCCCTGGAAGGCGGCGAAGGCGCGTGCAGCGTCGCCGGTAAGCAAAGCCGGTTCGCCAAGGGCGTGGACAGTGACCGTTGCGCCCGCTTCCATCAGGGCACGCGCTGCGACATAGCCGTCGCCGCCATTGTTGCCCGGGCCGCAGAGCACCGCGAAACGCAGTGCGCCGGGATATCGGCGAAGCGCCGCGGCGGCGACGGCCTGCCCTGCCCGCTCCATCAGGCCATAGCTCGAAAGACCGGATTGCGCAGCGGCGCGGTCGATGTTGCCCATGTCCTCGGGCGTGACGATCAGCGTGTCAATTTCCTGGTGCATGCCCTACCATGCCCGCAAAGGACAGGATGAGACAAGTCCAGCGCAAATCTATGCATTTGATCATTTTTTCATCATATGCACAGTCTGTATGCTTAAATTTGCGGCGTCATGTTGGACTTGTGATCGAAGGCCTGCGGGTCGTTGCCTGCCGACGCAGAAAGTGACAATTTTTAGGCAGATTCCACTGGCCCTTTCCTACGGAAAGCCGCATCATCGCCACGTGATGACGAGCGGGATCAACAGAGACACGAAATTCGTCCGATCTGGCATGCAATCTGCTTCAAGTTGGCATGCTACGTGCATTTGGAGTTCGCAGCGGGCACAACCGCGCGCGAACGGGAGAAGCGGAGAGACATTTTCTCATGAAAAAGATCGAAGCGATCATCAAGCCCTTCAAGCTCGATGAGGTGAAAGAGGCGCTGCAGGAAGTCGGCCTGCAGGGTATCACCGTCACCGAGGCGAAGGGCTTTGGACGCCAGAAGGGACACACGGAACTCTACCGTGGTGCCGAATACGTTGTCGACTTTCTGCCCAAGGTGAAGGTCGAGGTCGTTCTGGCGGACGAAAACGCGGAGGCCGTCATCGAGGCCATCCGCAATGCGGCCCAGACCGGCCGTATCGGCGATGGCAAGATCTTTGTCTCCAACGTCGAAGAAGTCATCCGCATCCGCACCGGCGAGACCGGCGTCGACGCCATCTGATCCCGCCCGGCTGTCCGGCCGAGGCCATCCACTCGTCATTTCACACAGGGACCATACACATGACGACTGCCAACGAAATCCTCAAGCAAATCAAGGAAAACGACGTCAAGTTCGTCGACCTGCGCTTCACCGACCCGCGCGGTAAGCTGCATCACGTCACGATGGACGTCGGCGTCGTCGATGAAGACATGTTCGCCGATGGCGTTATGTTCGACGGTTCCTCGATCGGCGGCTGGAAGGCCATCAACGAGTCCGACATGGTGCTGATGCCCGATCCGGCAACGGTTCACGTCGACCCGTTCTTCGCGCAGTCGACCCTCGTCATCATGTGCGACATTCTCGACCCGGTTTCGGGCGAAGCCTATAACCGAGACCCGCGCGGCACGGCCAAGAAGGCCGAAGCCTACCTCAAGGCCTCTGGTATCGGCGACACGGTCTATGCCGGCCCGGAACCGGAATTCTTCGTGTTCGACGACGTCAAGTACAAGGCCGACCCGTACAACACCGGCTTCAAGCTCGACTCGTCGGAACTGCCGTCCAACGATGACACCGACTACGAGACCGGCAACCTCGGCCACCGTCCGCGCGTCAAGGGCGGCTACTTCCCGGTTCCCCCGGTCGATTCGTGCCAGGACATGCGTTCGGAAATGCTCACGGTTCTGACCGAGATGGGTGTCACCGTCGAAAAGCAGCACCATGAAGTGGCAGCCGCCCAGCACGAGCTCGGCGTAAAGTTCGACACGCTCGTTCGCAGCGCCGACAAGGTGCAGATCTACAAATACGTCGTGCACCAAGTCGCCAATGCCTATGGCAAGACGGCCACCTTCATGCCGAAGCCGATCTTCGGCGACAACGGCTCGGGCATGCACGTCCACCTGTCGATCTGGAAGGATTCGAAGCCCCAGTTCGCCGGCGACGAATATGCCGGTCTGTCGGAAAGCTGCCTCTACTTCATCGGTGGCATCATCAAGCATGCCAAGTCGATCAACGCTTTCACCAACCCGACGACGAACTCCTACAAGCGTCTCGTTCCGGGCTATGAAGCGCCGGTTCTGCTCGCCTACTCGGCCCGCAACCGCTCGGCCTCCTGCCGCATTCCGTTCGGCACGGGTCCGAAGTCCAAGCGCGTCGAAATCCGCTTCCCCGACCCGCTCGGCAACCCGTACCTCGGCTTCGCCGCCATGCTGATGGCCGGCCTCGACGGCATCAAGAACAAGATCCATCCCGGCAAGGCCATGGACAAGGACCTGTACGACTTGCCGCCGAAGGAGCTGAAGAAGATCCCGACGGTTTGCGGCTCGCTGCGCGAAGCGCTGGAAAGCCTCGACAAGGACCGCAAGTATCTGACGGCCGGCGGCGTGTTCGACGACGACCAGATCGACAGCTACATCGAGCTGAAGATGGTCGAAGTGATGCGCTTCGAAATGACCCCGCACCCGGTCGAATTCGACATGTATTATTCGGCCTGATCGGCCGGTATCCCTCCCGCTGCAAGGCGGGAGGGTTTCACAAGACGAAAAACCCGGCCATTGGCCGGGTTTTTTGTTGGTCGGCGAAATGTCGCCGGCGTTACTGCTGGAGCCTCTTCTTCAAAAGGTCGAGATACTCCTCGTTTGAACCGTCCGCACCGCCGGATGCAGCACTAGCGGCCGGTTTGCAGCTCGGCTTGTAGTCCATTGCCATGCCGGCCTTCACGCAGACGCCGACCTGCCAGCCGGGCGGCAGTGCGGAAAGGTCCACGGTCTTCCATTTCGGGTGTCCCGTCGTCTTCAGCTTGTCGAGGCCGGTGATAATGAGGTTGGAGAAGTCGGCGACCGTCTTGCAGCTGTCGCGGTGATAGGCGTTGCGCTTGATGTCGTAGTCATAGGTCATCATCACGGCTTTGACCGCGATGAGATCGACAGGCTGGTCCTGGAAGGAATAGGTGCCGGCCTCGATGCGCGACGGCGTGTAGGTCGCAAGCAGCGGCGCTTCTGTGATCGGCAGGAGATGGAATTTCGCCTTGTCGATCGTGGTGCTGGTAAAGAGCGATGCGGGCGCGCCGGCGACGTAGAAGAACGCGTCGATCTCGCCGGAGAGCAGTTTCGGCAGTGCCTCGTCCGGGTTAATGTCGAGCCGCTCGCCGGCCTTCACCCGCAGGATATCCATGATCAGGGTCGCCGTCAGGAAGGTGCCCGAATCCTTCTTGCCGACCGCGATCTTCTTGCCGGCGAGGTCCTTCATGCCGGCAATGTCCTTGCGCGCCAGTACATGAATCTCTTCGTTGTAGAGCGGGAACATGATGCGCACGCCCTTGACCGCCTTCTGAACCTCCGGATCGTTCGCCTCGAACGTCTTCAGATATTCCAGCACGTCGCTCTGCACGATGCCAAATTGCGTGTTGCGCCGATTGCGCACACCGACGAAGTTTTCGAGCGAGCCGGCGCTCTCCACCACATTGAGGTTCAGGCCGCATTCAGCGCCGAGGGCTGCGATATCGCGGCCGATCTTGATATAGGTACCCTGCGGGCCGCCCGTCATGATGTTGCGCTCGAAACTCTCAGCGGATGCGCCGCCGACGGAAAGCGCAAGGCCGAGCGCGGCTGCCAGAACAGATCGCTTCATCGAAATCTCCTTCCAGAACCGGCAAGCGCCGGCGTGATTAACAGCCGCTGTCGAGATCGCGCATCAGGTTGCGCATCGCCAGCGCCGGTATGTGTTTGAAGACGCCGCCAAGCGCGGTGGTAACGCATTCGCCCGATACCAGTGTGCGCTCGAGCTGGTCGCGCTGGTCGCCGGTCAGCCGGTCGAGGCCAGGCATGACCCGGACTGCTGCGGCCACCAGCGCCGCGTTGCGCGGGCTGCGGCCGTCTGTTGCAGGTTTTGCGTTGTCGAGCGCCGGCTTGGTGCCGCCGTCCTTCTGGCCATCAGGCTTCGCGGCGGCCGCCGCGGCCTCCAGCGCCTCGATCCGCGCCGTAAGCGCCTGATTGCGCGCATTCAGCGTGGCGACCTCGCGTTCCTTGGTGGCGATGCCTTCCTGCAGGATCGGAATTTCCTTCGCGCGCAGCTGTTCTTCCGCATTCTGTGCTTCCTTGAGTTCGCGGCGCAGCGTATCGGCCTCGGCCTCCAGACGCTCCGTTTCGGCGCTTTGCGTCGTGTTTCGGGTGTCGCGGGCCTGATCCAGCGCCTTTTCCAGCCGCGCGATCTGGTCGGCCTGCAGCGAAAGCCGGCGCTCGCGGTCGAGCACGGCCTCATCGGCACGTTTCTTCAGGGCTTCGGCATCGGCGACGCGCTGCGCGGCCAGCTCAAGGTCGTTTTCAAGCTTGGGGATGACTTCACGGGTTAATCGGGCGTTTTCGGCAACTGCAAGCGCACCATCGGAAGCGCTCGTGTTGCTTTTCAGAGAATCGAGCTGGCGCTTGAGCGTGCCGTTCTCCTCGGTCAGCGCCTGTGCTTTCTGGCTGTTTTCCTCAACCTGAGCCGAGCGGGCATCGAGTTCCTTGGCCAGGTCGGCGATGCGCTGATCGCGCGCTTCGATCTCGCCCGCGGGTGCTGCACCGTCCATGATGCGGAAAGCCCCATAGCCACCGGCCCCACCGAGCGCCAGACTGACCACGACGGCGAACAGGATGGCGCCGATGCCTCCGCCACCCGAGGTCTGTCCGTTGCCGCTCCTGCCCCACTGATTATTCATGCCGCCCGATCCGCCTGAGATGCTATTCTTCGAGGTACGCTGAAACCGCTGGAGGCGCAAGCGCAACACGCCCTGTATGAAAGACGTGTGACAGCGGTGGAACTATTGATGTTTCTGCGCAATTACCCAAATATAAGGGGAAAGGTAGGTACGCCATGAAGATGCGTAACGCAAAATTTGCCATCGGCGACATCGTCCGCCATCGGGTCTTTCCCTTCCGTGGCGTGATCTTTGATGTCGACCCGGAATTCGCCAATACGGAGGAATGGTGGAATGCCATTCCGGCCGAAATCCGGCCCTCAAAGGATCAGCCCTTCTATCACCTGTTCGCCGAGAATGCGGACAGCGAGTATGTCGCCTATGTCTCGGAGCAGAACCTCGTGCCCGACGACAGCGGCCAGCCCATCCGCCACCCGCAGGTGCGTGCGCTGATGGACGTGGACCAGGGACATTACCGCTGGAAGGAAGAAACCGGCGTTTTCCACTGACCGTTTCGCCTCTACGTTTCAGGCAACAAAAAACCCGGCCGACGGCCGGGTTTTTCATATCTGGAATAAACGTGACGCTTACTGGCTCTTGGCAGCCTTCTGGGCGTCTTCAAGCTTCTTGCGGGCTTCTTCCGCCTTCTTCTGCATTTCGTCCTGCAGCAGGCGCTGGCGCTCTTCGAGCTTTGACTGTTCGATCGGCTCGCCGTCGAACACGCCGGTGAAGCCTTCGAGCGACATCTTGATCGGGTTCGGCGCGCGCTGGAAGTTGATCGAGGTCAGGACCAGTTCGCCACCCTTCTTGAGGCTTGCGATCATCTGGTCCGTGAGCAGCACTTCAGCAACGCACTTGTCGGGCATGCAGATGGCGTAGTCGAGCTTCAGGCCCTTGCCGCCGTCGATCTGCATCTGGATGCCCGGCGGGATGAGGCGTGCGCTCGGAACAGAGACCTGCATGATCTTGCGGTTGGTCTTGCCGGTGACGGTGATAAGGCCGACAGCCGTGATGAGCTGGCCGCTGCTTGCGGTCAGCAGGTTCTGCACGATGCAGACGTCGTTGTCTTCCTGCTTGGTGCAGACCTTGAACCAGCCTTTCGGCGGTGCGGCCTGCTGAGCCTGAGATACGGAGGGAGCCGCCGCCAGGGCAACCGACGCGGCGAAAGCGGAAAGCACGGTCCGCTTGATGAGGTTCGATGTGAAGATCATACGAGTTCGGTCTCCTGAAAATCCGGTGCCGGAGCAACGACGCTCCTCCAAGCCCCTCTGGCGTGGGTCAGTCGTGCGCTCTCCTGTCGGCGAATTGAGGCATTTGCATGACCCGCTTCGGCGACACCTGTTACAATGGGCCGCGCCGGATATCCAGCCTTTCCTTGCGAAATTCGCCTATAGGACTGATTTCCCGCACCCGCCGCACTATTGTGTCTATTGCGCGCAGTATAAACACAGGAATCACACGGAATCGACGAGGAGAGCCCCTTTGCGCCCCATCCTGACGGCCCTCGCGGCCTGCATGTTCGGCCTGCCCGTTTCGCTCGGCCAAGCCGCCCCCCTGCACGGGATCGCGATGCATGGCGAACCGGCGCTGCCGGCGGACTACAAGCACTTCTCCTACGTCAATCCGGATGTGAAGAAGGGCGGACGCATCGCCTATGGCGTCGTCGGCACTTTCGACAGCCTGAACCCCTTCATCCTGAAAAGCATGCGCACCACCGCGCGCGGCATGTGGGACCCGGAATTCGGCAATCTCGTCTACGAATCACTCATGGTGCGCTCGCGCGACGAGGCCTTCAGCATGTATGGCCTGCTCGCCCAAAGCGTTGAGTGGGACGACGACCGCAGCTTCATCGAGTTTCATCTTAATCCGAAGGCACATTGGGCAGATGGCAAGCCGGTGACGCCGGAAGACGTTATCTTTTCCTTCGAGCTGCTCCGCGACAAGGGCCGCGCACCGTTCAGCACCCGCCTGAACGTCGTCGAGAAACTCGAGAAGACCGGTGAGCACAGCGTTCGCTTCACTTTCAACGACAAAAGCGACCGTGAAGCCCCTCTCCTCATCGCCTTCTCGCCAATCCTGCCCAAGCACGCGATTGATCCGGAAACCTTCGACCGGTCGTCACTCGCCTTGCCACTCGGCTCCGGCCCCTACAGGGTCAAGGCGGTAAAACCCGGCGAGCGGATCGTCTACGAGCGCGATCCGAACTACTGGGGCAAGGACATTCCCTCCAAGGTCGGCTTCGATAATTACGACGAAATCTCCGTCGAATATTTCCTCCAGGACAACTCGCTGTTCGAGGCCTTCAAGAAGGGCGTGATCGATATCTATCAGGAAGGCAATCCGACGAAATGGACGCGCAACTATGATTTCCCCGCAGTCACGTCGGGCACCGTCATCAAGGACGCAGTGAAGTCGAAACTGCCACCAGTCATGTTCGGCTTCGTCTTCAACACGCGCCGGCCGGTCTTCCAGAATGCGGAACTGCGCAAGGCGCTTTCGCTCGCTTTCGATTTCGAATGGGTCAACCGCACGCTGTTCGAAAACGCCTACACCCGCACGGAAAGTTTCTGGCAGAATTCCGAACTCTCCGCGCTGAATGCGCCGATCGATGCGCGGGAGCGCGAGATCATAGGCACGGCGATAAGCCGGATCGATCCCGCCGTGGCTGACGGCACTTTCCGTTTCCCGGTGACCGACGGTTCCGGTCGCGACCGCAGGGTTCTGCGCCAGGCGATGGATCACTTCGAGAAGGCAGGCTATGCGATCAAGGACGGCCGCATGGTCGACGGCGCCGGCAAGCCGCTCGCTTTCGAGATCATGACGCAGAATGCCGACCAAGAGAAGCTGGCGCTGGCCTATCAGCGCTTCCTCGCCGCGCTCGGCGTACGTGTGAGCCTCAGGACGGTCGATGATTCGCAGTACCAGAGCCGCAGCCAGACCTTCGACTACGATGTCATCATGAAGGCCTTCCTGTCGTCGCTGTCGCCCGGCCTGGAGCAGGTGAGGCGCTGGGGGTCGGACGCGCGCGGCCGTCAGGGCAGCGAGAATTTCGCCGGTGTCGCAGATCCCGATATCGATCGCGTCATGGCCGCCATTCTCGCCGCCCGCACCGCGGAGGATTTTCGTTCCGCCGTGCGCCTGCAGGACAGGATGCTCTTGTCGGGTAATTACATCGTCCCGCTCTATCATCTGGGCGAGCAGTGGATCGCTCGCAACAAGCATATCGGGCGGCCGGAGATCACTCCGCTCTGGGGTTTCCAGCTTCCCGCATGGTGGGACGAGCGCGCGCAATAAAGGGACTATCCCCAGAATTGCGGTTACCTTGAGGTAACCTGTTGAAAGCTGTGGCCGGTGGGCCTATCTCGGCGGTAAGTTTGAAGTGACGGCGTAAGGCCTGCACAGGACCGCGCCAAAGCCGGAAATATCCGGCCTCTCGAAAGGATACCCGGATGGAAGCCATTACGATCGACGTCGTCTCTGACGTCGTCTGCCCCTGGTGCTACCTCGGCAAGAAACGGCTGGAACAGGCAATTGAGAACGTGAAGAACGACCTTGCCGTCTCGGTGACGTTCCGCCCCTACCAACTGAACCCGGACATGCCGGCGGAGGGTGTCGACCATAAGAAGCACCTTGCTGAAAAGCTCGGCGGCAAGGAGGCCGTTGACCGCGCGCACGACATGCTGGCCAGCCTCGGCAAACAGGATGGCATCGCCTTCGATTTCCCGGCCGTGAAGATCAGCCCCAACACGCTCGATGCGCACCGCCTGCTGCGCTGGGCGATGATCGAAGGTCCCGAAGTCCAGAGCCGAGTCGCCGTCGCCCTGTTCAAGGCCTATTTCGAAGAGGGCCGTAATGTCGGCGACCGCGCCGTGCTGCTCGATGTGGCCGAAGCCGCCGGTATGGACCGCGCCGTCGTCACCGCCCTCTTCTCCGCCGGTGCGGATGTCGATTCGGTCAAGGAAGAGATCGGCATGGCCCGCGACATGGGCGTCACCGGCGTGCCCTGCTTCATCATCGACAACAAATACGCCGTGATGGGCGCCCAGTCCGTCGACGTGCTGACCAATGCTTTCCGCGAGATCGCCGCAATGAAAGCGCAGGAACGCGTTGGCCAGAACTGAGTGGCCTACGTCATTAGATAGGAGGGGCGCGTTTTCATCCGACCCAACCAAGCTTCGATTTGCGGGAATGCGGCGATGAGCGCCGCTCCTTCCGGGGCTTTTTCAAACAGGTCGAACATCGGCACGGCATGAAAATCCGCCAGCGACGGCCGCGAACCGGCAAGCCACTGTTGCCCGCCGAGCATATCCGAAAGCGCTATGATGAAGGCACGCACCTTGTGGAGGCCGGACGCGATGCGAGCCTCGTCCAGACGCTCGCCTTCCCGCGGCTCGACGCGCTGGACATAGACGTCCCAGACCATCGGCAGATAAGCGTAGTTGTCGAGCATCGCGATGATCTGGTTCATCCGTGCCCGTTCACGTAGCTCTACAGGCTGAAGCGCCGGTCCGGGGAAGGCTTCATCGACATAACGCGTAATGGCGCTGGTCTCGTAGAGCGAAAATCCATCATGTTCGAACGAGGGAATGCGGCCGAACGGGTGGCGGACGAAATGGTCGGCCGGCACGCCGTGCTCCGCAAAGACATCTACCGGAACAAGGTCGTATGCTACCCCCTTCTCTTGAAGGGTAATTCGCACAATCCGCACATAGACACTATAGGCTGCGCCGTAGACGATGACGGATGAACGCATCTTATTTCCTCGCTGCAGCACAATACTGCTTCAATTATGCCTGCTGTTTCGCGAGACCCGCCAGTTGCGTCATCACCTGCGCAGCTCCCGTCAGGCGCTTTTCCGGCGTCGGATAATCGCGTGACAGGAACAGGCTCTGGTCGGCGCGGATCTTCACCAGCGTGCCCTGCTTGGCGATGTAGCCGACAAGCGCCGCCGGGTTGGGAAACTGCTTGTTGCGGAATTGCACGACGACGCCCTTCGGGCCGGCATCGAGTTTTTCGACATTGGCCACGCGGCAGAGCGACTTGATGTAAACGATCTTCAGGAGGTGCTGCACCTCGATCGGCAACGGGCCGAAGCGGTCGATCAGCTCGGCGCCGAAGGCGTCGATATCGCCAAGCTCGGTGATCTCGCCGAGGCGGCGATAGAGGCCGAGACGCAGGTGCAGGTCCGGCACGTAATCGTCGGGGATCATGACCGGCGTGCCGACGGAAATCTGCGGCGACCAGCCACTGTCGGCCACCTCTTCATCACCCTTGATCTCGGCGACGGCCTCTTCAAGCATCTGCTGGTACAGTTCGAAGCCGACTTCCTTGATATGGCCTGACTGCTCTTCGCCGAGCAGGTTACCTGCGCCGCGGATGTCGAGGTCGTGGCTGGCGAGCTGGAAGCCCGCACCGAGCGTATCAAGCGATTGCAGCACCTTCAGGCGTCGTTCCGCCGTGCCCGTCAGCGTACGGTTAACCGGCAGCGTCAAAAGTGCGAAGGCGCGCACCTTCGAACGGCCGACACGACCGCGCAGCTGGTAGAGCTGGGCAAGGCCGAACATGTCGGCGCGGTGGATGATCATCGTGTTCGCCGTGGGCACGTCGAGACCGGATTCGACGATGGTCGTCGAGAGCAGCACATCGTACTGGCCCTCGTAGAAGGCGTTCATGATGTCTTCGAGTTCCGTCGCCGGCATCTGGCCGTGAGCGACCGCGACTTTCAGCTCCGGCACGTCCTGGCGCAGGAAATCATGGATTTCTGAGAGATCGCTCAAGCGCGGGCAGACATAAAAACTCTGGCCGCCACGATAGTGCTCGCGCATCAGCGTCTCGCGGATGACCAGCGGATCGAAGGGCGAGATGAAGGTGCGCACCGCCATGCGGTCGACCGGCGGCGTGGTGATGAGCGAGAGTTCGCGTACGCCCGTCATGGCAAGCTGCAGCGTGCGCGGGATCGGCGTTGCCGAGAGCGTCAGGACATGCACGTCGCTCTTCAGCTCCTTAAGCCGCTCTTTGTGCTTCACGCCGAAATGCTGCTCTTCGTCGATGATCAGCAGGCCGAGATTGGCGAACTTGATCGACGAACCGAGCAGCGCGTGGGTGCCGACGACGATATCCGTCTTGCCCTCGGACAATTCCTTCTTCGTCAGCGCCAGCTCCTTGCTGCCAACGAGACGAGAAGCCTGCTGGACGCGGATGGGCAAGCCGCGGAAGCGTTCGGAAAACGTCTTGAAATGCTGGCGGGCGAGCAGCGTGGTCGGCACGACGACGGCCACCTGCACGCCATTCATCGCCGCGATGAAGGCGCCGCGCAACGCCACTTCCGTCTTGCCGAAACCAACGTCGCCGCAGACGAGGCGGTCCATCGGACGCCCGGCGCCAAGATCCTCGCGCACCGCGTCGATGGCATTGGCCTGGTCGTCCGTCTCGTCATAGGGGAAACGGGCGGCGAATTCGTCATAGATGCCATCAGGTGCTGTTAGTACCGGAGCATGGCGCACGAGGCGCGCGGCGGCGATCTGGATCAGGCCGCCGGCCATGTCGAGCAGGCGCTTCTTCAGCTTGGCCTTGCGCGCCTGCCAGGCGACGCCGCCCAGCTTGTCGAGCAATGCATCGGTGCCCTCGCCGCCATAGCGCGAGAGAAGGTCGATGTTTTCGACCGGCAGAAAGAGTTTTGCCTCGTCCGCATAGACGAGTTCGAGGCAGGCATGCGGCGCGCCCGCCGCCTCGATGGTGCGAAGTCCGACGAACCGGCCGATGCCGTGCTCGGCATGCACGACGATCGAGCCTTCATCGAGGCCGGCGACTTCCGTGAGGAAATCCGCGCCGCGCTTGCGCCGCTTCGAACGCCGCACCATGCGGTCGCCGAGAATATCCTGTTCGCCAATCACGACGACATCGCCCGCTTCGAAGCCGCTTTCGAGGCTGAGCACGGCAGAACCCGCCTCGCCCGGCTTCAGTTTCGCGAGATCCCCGAATTTCTCGACCGGCACGACATTGCCGAGGCCGTGTTCGGAGAGAACTTGCAGCAGACGGTCGAGCGAACCTTCCGACCAGCCGGTGACCAGAACCTTGGCGCCGGACGCGCGCCGGTCGGCGATATATTTGACAGCCTGATCGAAGACATTGACGCGCGCGCCTTCGGCATCCTCGCTGCCCGCCGGCCGCGCCCAACGGACACCCGTGCGCGCCTCGACGGTCACGACCTGCCGCGCCTCGCCTTCGTGCTCGTTGAAGGGCGTCAGGCGGATGGCGTTGCGCTCGTCCAGCTCGCGCGCGAAGCGCTCGGCATCGAGATAGAGGAGACCGGGCGGCACCGGCTTGTAGGGGGTCGATTGCGCGATTTGCCCTTTGCCGGGCGTCGCGGAGGCAAGGCGGGCATCGTAATAGTCGCGCACGAGGCGGGAGCGTTCGACGGCGGCCTCGCGGACGGTATGGTCGGTGACGATGCGAAAACCGTCGAGATAATCGAAGGCGGTTTCCAGTTCGTCGTAGAAGAGCGGCAGCCAGTGCTCCATGCCCGCATAGCGCCGGCCCTCGGAGACGGCCTGATAGAGCGCGTCGTCGCGCGTCGCAGCACCGAAGGAGGAGAGATATTGCTTGCGGAAATGCGAGATCGTCTCCGGCGTCAGCGTCACCTCGCTCATCGGGTTGAGATCGAGGGATCGCGCCTGCCCCGTCGTGCGCTGGCTGGCCGGATCGAAGGAGCGGATGCTTTCCAGCGTATCGCCAAAGAAATCGAGACGCACCGGCTCCAGGCTGCCGGGCACGAACACGTCGAGAATGCCACCGCGCACCGCGAATTCACCGACCTCGCGCACCGTCGCGACGCGGTCGAAACCGTTGCGCTCCAGCCGTGCGGCGATATCATCCATGCGGATCGTGTTGCCGGGTTTTGCGGAGAAAGCCAGGCTCTCGATGGTCGGCCGCGGCGCCGTCTTCTGCAGCATGGCGTTGACCGTGACCAGCACGATGGCCGCATGCGGCTTCTTCTGGTGCGCAATGAGAGCCGACAGCGCCGAGAGGCGGCGTGCGGACACTTCGGCGCTCGGCGAAACGCGGTCATAGGGCAGGCAATCCCAGCCTGGCAGCGTCAGCACTGGAATATCCGGCGCGACGAAGCCGAGCATCTGCTCCAGATCGGAGATGCGCTGGCCATCGGACAGCACATAGGCGACGGGGCCGGTCTTGCGGGCGAGATCGGCGAGGATCAGCGGCTCGACGCCCGCGGGAACGGCGCCGATCGTCAGCGGTCGGCCGGCGGCCGCGATGCGTTCGGGAGAAAATCCGGGGATCATGCGTTTGCGTCTTTGAAGAGCGGAGAGAAATTGGGGCGGTAGGCGGCAATACGCGGGAAGAGACCGTCGCGGAATTCTTCCGGCACCGGCTTTTCGCCGGTCACCCATTTGACAAGATCGTTGTCCTCCTCGGACATAATGCGCTCCAGCTCATCCAGTTCCATGTCGGAGAGCGTGGCGATCTCGGCATCGGCGAAACTGCCCAGCACCAGGTCCATCTCGCGGATGCCGCGGTGCCAACAGCGGAAGAGGATGCGCTTGCGGCGCGGGTCGATCTCGGCGCTCGAGCGTGTCGTTCCCGTCATGATCGTCCTGCCTTCCCTGAAATGCGGTCCGGCGCTTCTATAAACCGGCAAAAGCCGCTTGTCAGCCTTGCCAAAGGCACCATCTCCGGCGATTTTGCCGGCCATGAGACCCGCATTGCTTGATCCCCTCTTCGCACCTCTCTCCACGCTTCCCGGCATCGGCCCGAAGCTGGGCGAACTGTTCGCGCGCCTCTTGGGGCAGGAAAGCATCGAGGATTGCCGGGTCATCGATCTCGTCTTCCATTTCCCGCATTCGATCGTCGACCGGCGCAACCAGCCGGGCATCGCCAATGCCCAGCAGGGTGTCATCGTGACGATAACCGGCCGCGTCGACCGCCACCAGCCGCCACCGCCCGGCAAATCGAACATGCCCTACCGGGTCTTCCTGCATGACGAGACCGGCGATCTGGCGCTCACCTTCTTCCGCGCCAAGGGCAACTGGCTGGAAAAGGCACTACCGATCGATGAGACCGTCGTCGTCAGCGGCAAGGTCGACTGGTTCAACGGCCGCGCCTCCATGGTGCATCCCGACTATATGGCGCGGCTCGGCGAGGCCGACAATGTGCCGCTGGTGGAGCCCGTGCACGGCCTCACAGCCGGCCTTACCTCGCGCGTATTGCGCAAGGCGGTAGAGGCGGCGGTCGCCCGCGTGCCACATCTTCCGGAGTGGATCGATCCGCCGCTTGCCCAGCGCCAGAGCTTTCCCAGTGCCTATGATGCGATCCATCGCCTGCACGACCCGCGCGACGAGACCGATCTCGACCCGCAGGCCCCTGCCCGCCGCCGCCTCGCCTATGACGAATTCCTGGCCGGGCAGGTATCGCTCGCCCTCGTGCGCCAGCGCCTGCGCAAGGTCGCTGGCCGGCCCGTCATCGCGACCGGCGTACTCAGCCGTCCCGTCCTCGATGCCCTGCCCTTTTCGCTGACCAACAGCCAGCAGACGGCAATTGCCGAAGTGCTGAAGGACATGGCCGGCGAGCAGCGCATGCTGCGGCTTCTTCAGGGCGATGTCGGCGCCGGGAAGACGGCCGTGGCGCTGATGGCTATGCTCGCCGCCGTCGAATCCGGCGGCCAGGCCGTGCTGATGGCCCCGACGGAAATTCTGGCGCGGCAGCATTTCGCGACGCTGTCTCGCATGGCGGCACCCGCCGGCGTCACCATCGACGTACTCACCGGCCGCACCAAGGGCCGCGAGCGCGATGCCATCTTGGAGCGCATCGCATCGGGTGAAACGCAGATCGTCATCGGCACGCACGCGCTCTTCCAGGACAACGTCGCCTACAAGGATCTGGTGCTGGCGGTGGTGGACGAGCAGCACCGCTTCGGCGTGCACCAGCGCCTGCGGCTGACCGCCAAGGGCATTTCCCCGCATATGCTGGTCATGACGGCGACTCCCATTCCGCGCACCCTGGTGCTGGCCGCCTTCGGCGACATGGATGTCTCGAAGCTCACGGAAAAACCGGCCGGCCGCAAACCGATCCAGACCGTCATCATGCCGCAGGAGCGCGTCGGCGACATCGTCGACCGTCTGCGTGCGGCGCTGGCGGAGGGCAAGAAGGCCTACTGGATCTGCCCGCTGGTCGAGGAGACCGAGGAAAGCGAGCTGATGTCCGTCGAGGAGAGGCATGCGACGCTCGCCAGTTTCTTCGGCAATGCCGCTGGCCTCGTGCATGGACGCATGAGCGGGCCGGAGAAAGACGCCGCCATGCTCGCCTTCAAGAACGGCGAGACCCGCCTTCTCGTGGCAACCACCGTCGTGGAGGTCGGCGTCGATGTGCCCGATGCCTCCATCATGGTCATCGAACATGCCGAGCGCTTCGGCCTCGCGCAGCTCCACCAGCTGCGCGGCCGCGTCGGGCGTGGCGAGGAAGCGTCGAGCTGCGTGCTGCTCTATAAGGGCCCGCTCAGCGAAAATGGCCAGGCGCGGCTCTCCATCCTGCGCGAGACGGAGGACGGTTTCCGCATCGCCGAGGAAGACCTGAAGCTTCGCGGCGAAGGCGAGCTTCTCGGCACGAGACAGTCCGGCACACCCGGCTTCATCGTCGCAAGCCTCGAAGCGCATGGCGACCTGCTGGAAATCGCCCGCAAGGACGCCGCCTATGTGCTGGAGCGCGACCCGGATTTGACAAGCGAGCGCGGCGAAGCCATCCGCACACTGCTCTATCTCCACCGCCGCGACGAGGCGATCCGGTTCCTGCGGGCGGGCTAACCACAAAATCGTGATTTCGCTGATACCGGCCGTGAAGGCATACTTCTCGCGTAAAGCGAAGAAGGAGAAATGCCATGAAGACAGTTCTCGTAGTCGCAGCGACGCTCGGCCTTTCGGCATCCGCAGCCTTTGCGGACTGCGCCTGGCACAACAAGACCTCGGCGGAGGTCAAGGTCGACAAGACCATCACGACCGCTAGCGTCACCACCACGGAAAAGCAGTCCCGCCTGCCTGCCGAAGACGGCAAGGTGCTTGTGGGCGACCAAAAGAGCGCCGACGTCACGGAATAATGTGTTCGAGTCGTCTCGTTTTCGAGACGGCTCCAGATTCCGTTACGTCCGCCTCCCTCTCCTCCGTCATCCTCGGGCTTGACCCGAGGATGACGGAGGAGAGGGTCTTGTTCAGAAAAAGAAAGCGCTCGCGCGTTTTCCTTAGACTTATTTCTTTGCCTTGCGCTCTTCGTTCTCGATGAGTTGCAATGTCTTTTCCGGCGGCGTGACGAGGCCAACGGAGATGATAAGTTTAGCGGCATCCTCCGCGCTCATATCGAGTGGCACGAGTTTTTCCCTGGGAACATAGACAAGCCAACCGGCCGTCGGAAACGGCGTCGGTGCCACGAAGCAGGCGACCATATCCTTACCCATCGACTTGAATTTCGTCGCGATCTCGCCGCGTGCATCCGTCGCCACGAAGACGATGGCCCAGAGCCCCGGCCCCGGATATTCGATCATCGCGGCCTTGTTGAACGAGGTACCCTTGTCCTTCAGCACGGTCTCGAAGATCTGCTTCAGGCTCTTGTGCACCGTGCGCACCAGCGGCGTGCGGTTAAACAGCCCGTCGCCGAACTCGACGATGGAGCGGCCGATCAAGTTCTTGCCGAGGAAACCGACAAGCGTGATCATCACCAGCGCGATCAAGAGGCCGAAGCCGGGAATGGCGAACTGGAGGTAGCTTTCCGGGTTGTAGCGCGCGGGGATATAGGGCTTAACCCAGCTGTCGGCCCAGTGGATGAAGGTCCAGGTCAGCCAGATGGTGATGGCGATCGGCGCGCAGATGACGAGGCCGGTCAGAAAATTGTTGCGCAGGCGCGTGGCCAGCGACGGTCTCGGAAGAAGGTCGGTCATCGAATATCCAGCCTGGGCGAGCGTGGGAGGTCGCTCAGCCGTAGAAACCCGGATGATAGGTAACGGTTCCCCCGCCGTAAACCGGAGAAAACGCCACATGCATGAAATACTCTGGAGGCACACCGCCCAGCGTCAGCGCGCTGTCTGACACGAAACCGAAGCGGCTGTAATAGGCCGGATCGCCCAACAGCACGCAGCCGGCGGCACCGAGCGCCTTCAACCGCGCCAGCCCTTGCTGAATAAGCTTGCCGCCAATCCCCTTGCCCTGATGCGCAGGATCGACCGAAATCGGCCCGAGACCGTACCAATCCGCTGTGCCATCAAAAAGCGTAACCGGGGAGAAGGCGACATGACCGATGATTCGGCCATCCACTTCCGCCACCAGAGAAAGGGTCAGCGCCCCGGCCGCACGCAGGCGATCAATGATCAAATGCTCGGTACCATCCGCATGCGGCGCGCTCCTGAAGGCCGTTTCCGTCAGTGTGCGGATCGCATCGACATCGCCTTCGCCTTCCTGCCGCAGGATCATTCCACCGTCACCGATTTTGCGAGGTTGCGCGGCTGATCGACGTCAGTGCCCATGAAGACCGCCGTATGATAGGCGAGCAGCTGGATCGGCAGCGAATAGATCATCGGCGCGATGATCTCGTTAACCTCGGGCAGGATGATCGTCGCCATGGTTTCCAGCTTCGAGGCGGCCGCACCCTTGGCATCGGTGATGAAGATGATCCGGCCGCCGCGAGCCGCGACTTCCTGCATGTTCGATACGGTCTTTTCGAAGAAGCGGTCATGGGGGGCAATGACAATGACCGGCATGTTCTCGTCGATCAGCGCAATCGGACCGTGCTTAAGCTCGCCGGCGGCATAGCCTTCGGCATGAATGTAAGAGATTTCCTTGAGCTTCAGCGCGCCTTCCATAGCCAGCGGATAGCTGGTGCCGCGGCCAAGATAGAGCACGTCCTTGCACTTCGAAAGATCGCGCGAAAGCTGCTCGATCGACGGCTGGATCGTGTTGAGAACGCTCGCCATGATGCGCGGCATTTCAGAAAGATGACGCACCAGCTCGTTTTCGTCCGCCTCGCTGATCACGCCGCGCGCGCGGCCGGCACCGATGGCAAGGGCAGCAAGAACCGTAAGCTGGCAGGTGAAGGCCTTGGTCGAGGCAACGCCGATTTCCGGGCCGGCAAGGATCGGGAACACGGCATCCGATTCGCGGGCGATCGTCGATTCCTTCGCATTGACCACGGCGCCGATCTTCAGGCCGTGCTCCTTGCAATAGCGCAGCGATGCCAGGGTATCGGCCGTCTCGCCGGACTGCGAGATGAACAGCGCTGCCGATGCCGGGTTGAGCGGAATTTCGCGATAGCGGAACTCCGAGGCGACATCGATCTCGACCGGCAGGCGGGCATATCGCTCGAACCAGTACTTGCCGACGAGACCCGCAAGATAGGCCGTGCCACAGGCTGAAATGGCAAGGCTCGGGGTCTTTGCAAAGTCGATGTCTGCGGTTGCCGGACGCACGGTGTGCGAGAGGAAATCGACATAGTGGCTCAGCGCGTGTGAAACCGCTTCCGGCTGCTCATGGATTTCCTTTTCCATGAAGTGGCGGTGGTTGCCCTTGTCGACGAGATAGGCGGCAGCCGAAGATATCTGCTTGGGACGCTCGACCCTCACGCCGTCAACGTCGAAGATATGTGCGCCATCGCGACCGAGGATCGCCCAGTCGCCGTCGACGAGATAGGTAATCTCGTTGGTAAAGGGCGCGAGCGCAATGGCGTCCGATCCCAGGAACATTTCGCCCTTGCCATGTCCAATGGCGAGCGGCGGGCCGTTGCGCGCGGCCATGATGGTCGACGGGTCGTCCTCGAAGATCACGGCGAGCGCATAGGCGCCGGTAACGCGGCGCAGCATGGCATGCATGGCCTCGCGGCGGCCGAGGCCGTCCCGGCGCAGTTTCGCGATCAGCTGCGCGACGACTTCCGTATCGGTCTGGGTCGTGAAGGTGGCGCCGGACGCGGCAAGCTCATCCTTCAAAACTGCAAAATTCTCGATGATACCGTTATGCACGAGAGCGACGCCGTCAACGAAATGCGGATGGGCATTGCCTTCCGTCGGCGCGCCGTGGGTTGCCCAGCGGGTATGCGCGATACCGATCTTGCCCGCGAGCGGTTCCTCATGAAGGCGCTTTTCAAGATTGAACAGCTTACCCTCGGCGCGACGGCGCGAGAGCCTGCCATCCGAAATCGTGGCAACGCCTGCGGAATCGTAGCCACGATACTCGAGGCGCTTAAGCGCATCGACAAGGCGCCCGGCGACAGGCTCGGTTCCGACGATGCCAACAATTCCGCACATAAAAAGCTCCAGATTCCAGACGGTCTTTGTGTGCTCTTTCGTAGAGTTTTTTTACCGCGGCGCAACGCGGCCGTGCTCACTTTCGATTGCAAGCGTTAATGTGGGCGCGCCCACAGGGTGACTCATTGGCCGGCTTTCTTCTTCGCGTCCTTGATCGCCTGGTTGCGCTCGCGGATGAGCACGGCGCGGCCTTCCTTGTTTTCCTGGCGCGCGCGGCCGAAGGCGACGGCATCATCCGGCACATCGGCGGTGATGACGCTGCCGGAGGCGACATAGGCGCCTTTGCCGACCGTCACGGGTGCGACGAGCGCCGTGTTGGAGCCGATGAAGGCATCCGCGCCGATACGGGTGATGTGCTTGTTGATGCCATCATAGTTGCAGGTGATGGTGCCTGCGCCAACATTGGTGTGCGCGCCGATGAAGGCATCGCCGATATAGCTGAGGTGGTTGACCTTGGCGCCTGCGCCGATCTCCGCCTTCTTGATCTCGGTGAAATTGCCGACCTTGGCACCTTCGCCAAGCTGCGCACCGGGGCGCAGACGGGCATAGGGGCCGATTTCGGCGTCGGCCCCGACCTGCGCACCCTCGATATGCGAGAAGGAATGGATGACGGCGCCGGTCTCGATGGTAACGCCTGGGCCGAATACGACATTCGGCTCGATGGTCACGTCGCGGGCGATCATCGTATCGAAGGACAGGAAGACAGTCTCGGGTGCGATCATCGAGACGCCCTCGATCATCATCTGATGCCGGCGGCGCTGCTGCCAGAGGCGTTCGATGACGGCGAGCTCGGCGCGGGTGTTGCAGCCGGTCAGCTCCTCCTCGGGTGCCTCGACGGCAATGGCGCGCCCGCCATCGGCTCTGACGACCTCGACGATATCGGTCAGGTAATATTCGCCCTTGGCATTGTTGTTGCCGATGCGGTCGATCAGCCCCAGCGCCTTGCGGCCGTCGATGGCCATCAGGCCACCGTTGCAATAGGTGATGGCACGCTCGGCCTCGCTGGCATCCTTGTGTTCGCGAATGGCCAGAAGCGCGCCGTTCTCGGTGAGCAGACGCCCATAGCCCGTCGGATCGGCGGTGCGAAAACCGATGACCACGACATCGGCACCGTCGGCGAGTCCGTCGCGGGCGGCGATCAGCGGCGTTTCGGTGATGAGCGGCGTATCGCCGAAGACGACGAGCACGTCGTCATAACCCTTGGCGATCGCGTTACGGGCGGCCAGCACGGCATGGGCGGTGCCTAGTCGTTCGGTCTGGATATGGACGGAACTTTGCACGGCGGCGTTCCTCGCCGCGGCTTCGACCTTCTCCGCATCGCGGCCGAGCACCAGCGCGATATCCGAAATGCCGGCCTTCGCTAGCGCGTCGACCACATGGGCGATCATCGGGCGGTTGGCGACGGGATGCAGCACCTTCGACTGCGCGGACTTCATGCGCGTGCTTTCGCCTGCGGCCAGGATCACGGCCAGGCAGGTGCGTTTCGTCCGGTCAGCAGTCATGGAATCCCTCGTTCATCCGAATTGACGGCGTTCCTTAGCAAAAACGCGGCAAGGAAGACAAAGGGATTTCTTACTTGGCGCTGCGCAGGCGGCTTTCGGTCAGGAGGCCGTTTTCGTCGAGGATCGGATAGGCGACGGAGACGAGATGCGCGTTGACGCGTTTGAGGTCGCGCAGCATGTCGAGATGCAGCGAGCTCGTCTGGAGGCTGTCGAGACGGCCGTCGCGCAGACGCTCCAGGTGCCGTTCGGAGGATTGCTTCTCCATGCGCCGCACGTCGACCTTCACTTCCATCAGCTGGCGGGCAAGGCCGGCGTCGCGCGTGACGAAAATGGTCTGCGCGATACGCAGGTTCTCGATCGTCAGGTTGAAGAGGTTGGCAAGCTCCTTATAGCCGTCGTCGGAGAACTTCAGACCATTTGCGATCTTCTTGCGTACCTGCTCCTGCAAGCCCTTTTCGATGATGTCGCCGACATGTTCGAGATTGATGGCATAGTCAATGATGACGATAGAGCGCGCGGCACATTCGCCCGTCACGCCCTGGCGGCCGAGACGAGAGAGATAGATCTTCACGTCCTGCTGCAGCGCATCGACCTGGCGTTCCAGTTCGCCGATATCCTTCATCGGCGCGAGATTGTTGTCGTTGAAGGCCCGCATTGTGCGAATCAGCATGGATTCAATGAGATCGCCGACACGCAACACTTCGCGCGTCGCACCCGAAAGCGCCACGACAGGGCTCGAAAGCGCAGTCTCATCGAGGTATTTCGGCCCGGTCTCCGGCTGCTTTTCCTCTGGAATGAGTTTTTCCATGAGGCGCGACAGCTGGCCGGACAGCGGAAAAAGCACCAGCGCGACCACCACATTGAACGCAAGGTGCACATCGACGGGCAGCTTGGAGGCGGGAATGGGTAGCGTCGCGAGGAGCGCTGCGACCTGTCCGGCAAAAGGCAACACGACAAGGCACCCGACACCGCGCACCAGCAGGTTCCCGAGCGTCACGCGCCGGACCGAGGCAGTCGATTTCAGTGTCGCTATGACCGGCGGAACTGCGCCTCCGAGATTGGCGCCAAGCACGAGGATAACCGTAAGGGCCGGCGACAGAATGCCCATGGCGGTCAGCGACAGGATCAGCACCACCACCGCGAGGCTGGAGGACGAGATGATCGCCAGCACCGTCGAGAACGCGAGCGCGACCGGCCAGGCGCCGTCGAGCAGCTTCAGAAAAGCGGCGAGCGCCGGCGACTGGCGCATCGGCTCCGTCGCAAGGCTGAGCAGATGCAGTGAAAGCAGCATGAGGCCGATACCGACAAGCGCGGAACCGAGGCCCTGCCGGGCCGTCGAACTGCTCGACTTATAAAGCACGACGCCAACGAGGATGATCAGCGGCGAGATCGATTCGATGCCCGTCGCGACAAGCCACGCGGTGACCGCCGTCCCGACATTGGCGCCAAGCAGCACGATCTGCGCCATCCGGGCGCGCACCAGATTGCGTTCGACGAAGGAGGAGACCATCAGCGCCGTTGCAGTGGAGCTTTGCAGGGCAACTGTGGCGACGAATCCGGCAAAGAAGGAGCGGAACGGCCCGCGCGTGCCGAGCGCCAGCCCGGAGCGCAGTTTCACACCAAAGGCGCGCGTCATGCCATCCTTCACCTGTGCGAGGCCGAACAGGAGCAGCGCGACCGCGCCGAACAGGTTGATCATGACAACAGTCGATTCCACCGTAATATTCCTCCTGGCCCTCAAAAGGGACTCAAACCCGCTTCCCCCCGCATCGGATCACGATCTACGCCATACCGATAGCGTATTGTGACGGGAATACGTCAATAATTTCAAAAATATTTGTTTCGCCGACGAACAAAATCGGCAAGCACTGTCCAAGCTGCGCCAGGTGTGATTTTCCCGTGGCATCAAGGCGGCCTGCGCACTTCAATTCGCGCAAACTTTCCGATAAGAGACGAACTCCGGCCGCATGGCCGCCGATTTTGAGGAAATGTAGACGATGCTCGAAGCCCTGAGAAGCGCCGCCCAGACCTGGGTGGCAAAAGCCCTGATGATCGTATTGGTCGGTTCCTTTGCGATCTGGGGTGTTTCGAGCTCATTGGTAACGGGCGCTTCGAATTCCGTCGTCACTGTCGGCGATGTCAGCGTTTCGCCGACGGATTTCCGCCTCGCCTATGAGCGGCAGGTCGCAACGCTCTCGCAGCGCTTCGGCACGCGTCTCAATGCCGAGCAGGCTGGCGCCTTCGGCGTCGAAAACCAGGTCTTTGCCGAACTCGTCGCCGGCGCGGCGCTCGACCAGCTGTCGCGTGACATGAACCTCGGCCTCTCCGAGGGCCGCCTTGCCCAGCTGATCGCCGACGATCCGGCCTTCAAGGGCGTCAACGGCCAATTCGACCGCACCGCTTTCTCCGCCGTGCTGCGGAACGCAGGCCTGCGGGAGAACGACTATATCAACAACCGCAGCCAGGTTGCCGTGCGCACGCAGATCGTCGAAGCGGTTTCCGACGGCTACAAGGCACCCGAAGCGCTGACCACGGCGCTACGCCAGTATCGCAACGAATCGCGCACCATCGACTTCCTGCTGCTCAGCAACGCCAATATCGACCCGATCAAGACGCCGGGCGACGACGTGCTGGCGCCCTGGTTCGAACAGAACAAGGCGAAGTACCGCGCGCCGGAATATCGCAAGTTCGTCTATGTCGCGCTGGAGCCGAAAGACCTCGTCGACACCGCCGCCATCACCGAGGACATGGTGAAGGCCGAATACGAGCGCATCAAGGACAAGTATCGCACGCCGGCCACGCGCACGATCGAGCAGCTGACCTTCAAGGATCGCGCCGCCGCCGATGCCGCCGCCGCCAAGCTTGCTTCCGGCACCACCTTCGACACGCTGGTGACCGAGGAAGGCAAGACCGCCGCCGACGTACTGCTGGGTGATTTCACGCAGGCGAACGTTCCCGACCAGAAGCTCGCCGAGCCGGCCTTCGCCGTTGCGGCCAATGGCGGCACGACGCCCGTCATCGACGGCACCTTCGGCCCGATCATCTTGCGCGTGACCAATATCCGCCCGGAGACGACCAAGACCTATGATGAGGTGAAGGAAGAGCTGCGCAACGAGCTGGCGCTCTCGGAAGCCGCCGATGGCATTCTCGCCGTGCACGACCGCATCGAGGATAGCCGTGCCGAAGGCCTGACGCTGGCCGAGGCCGCCGCCAAGAACAACCTGAAGGCCGTCACGGTCGAAGCCGCCGATGCGCAGGGCAACGACCAGAAGGGCGACGAGATCGCAGCGCTTCCGGAAAAGGCCGCCCTGCTCGGCGAAGTGTTCAAGACCGATGTGGGTACCGAAACCCAGCCGATCAATGTCGGCCGGGAAGGCTATGCCTGGTTCGAAGTGCTCGACGTGATCCCGGATCGCGACCGCACGCTCGACGAAGTGCGTGACCGCGTCGCCGCGGACTGGACGGCCGAACAGCAGCGCCAGGCGCTGGCCAAGAAGGCCGGCGAACTGGCCGAGCGCGTACGCAAGGGCGGCGATCTCGCCACCATCGCCAGCGAACTGGGCCTGAGCGTCGAAAACAAGACAGGCCTGCACCGCGGCGCCCAGGATGCCGTCCTCAGCCCTGCGACCATCGCCTCGGCCTTCTCCGGTCCGGTCGGCACGGTTGCCAACACGCCGGGCACGGATGGCGAAGGCCAGATCCTGCTGAAGGTTACGGAAGTCAATGCAGACGCGACGACCGATGCGCTGTCCAACGATGAACAGCAGATCGAAGCGGTCGCCCGCGCCAGCGGCGACGACATCCTCGACCAGATGGTGAGCGCGCTCCAGACGTCCTACGGCGTCTCGATCAACCGCACGCTCGCCGAGCAGAACATGACGCGATAGGGAGACGGGAGCCGCATGTCCGACCTGAAACCCTTTATCGCCAAGGTCGCCGCCGGCAATGCGCTGGACCGCGAGGAAGCCCGCGGCGCCTTCGAGATCATCATGTCGGGTGCCGCCACCCCTTCGCAGATCGGCGGTTTCCTTATGGCGCTGCGCGTGCGCGGCGAGACCGTGGACGAGATCTACGGCGCTGTCGGCTCGATGCGTGCCCGCATGCTGCCGGTCAGCGTCCCTGCCGATGCGATGGATATCGTCGGTACGGGTGGTGACGGTGCGGGCACCTACAACATCTCGACGCTCGCGGCGATCATCGTCGCGGGTGCCGGCGTTCCGGTCGCAAAGCACGGTAACCGTGCGCTTAGCTCGAAATCCGGCACGGCGGATGCACTCTCCTGCCTCGGCGTGAAGCTCGATATCGGCCCCGCCGAAATCGCCCGCTGCGTGCACGATGCCGGCCTCGGCTTCATGTTCGCCCAACTGCACCATTCCGCCATGAAACATGTCGGCCCGTCGCGCGTCGAACTCGGCACGCGCACGATCTTCAACCTGCTCGGGCCTCTGTCCAACCCCGGCGGCGTCAAGCGCCAGCTGCTCGGCGTCTTCTCGCCGCACTGGCTGGTGCCGATCGCCGAAGTGATGCGCGACCTCGGCTCGGAAAGCATCTGGGTCGTGCATGGCGAAGGTCTCGACGAGATCACCACCACGGGCACGACGCAGGTCGCAGCCCTCGAAGACGGCAAGATCCGCACCTTCGAGCTGACGCCGGCCGATTTCGGCCTGCCGCAGGTGGCGCTCGATGATCTGCGCGGCGGTGACGGCACGCACAATGCCGCAGCCCTCCTCTCGGTGCTTGGCGGGGCGCATATGCCCTACCGTGATATCTCGCTGGCCAACGCCGCCGCCTCCCTCGTCGTCGCCGGCAAGGCCGAGACGCTGAAGGACGGCATGAAGCTCGCAACCGAATCGCTTGAAAGCGGCCGTGCCCGTACCGTGCTGGAACGCCTCGTTGCGGTTTCCAACGAAGGCGCGGCGGAGTAGGATTGGCCATGACCGATATCCTGAAGAAGATCGAAGCCTACAAGCTCGAAGAGATCGCCGCCGCCAAGGCACGTGTCGCGCCGGCCGAGCTGCGCGCCCGCATTCGCGACCAAGAGCCGCCGCGCGGCTTCTTCGCCAGCCTCAAGGACAAAAAGGCTCAAGGCCGGTTCGGCCTGATCGCCGAGATCAAAAAGGCCAGCCCCTCCAAGGGCCTCATCCGCCCGGATTTCGATCCGCCGGCGCTCGCCAAGGCCTATGAGGCCGGTGGTGCCGCCTGCCTTTCCGTGTTGACGGACACGCCGAGTTTCCAGGGCGCACCTGAATTCCTCACCGCCGCCCGCGACGCCTGCGCGCTTCCCGCGCTGCGCAAGGATTTCATGTTCGACAGCTACCAGATGCTGGAAGCCCGCGCCTGGGGTGCGGATTGTATCCTGCTCATCATGGCTTCGCTCAGCGATGAAACCGCCAAGATGCTGGAAGACGCCGCCTTCTCGCTCGGCATGGACGTGCTGATCGAGGTGCATGACGAAGAAGAGATGGAACGGGCGTTGAAGCTCAAGTCCAAGCTCGTCGGCATCAACAACCGCAATCTGCGCACTTTCGAAGTCGATCTCGCCGTTTCCGAAAGGCTCGCCGGCATGGTGCCGGACGATCGCCTGCTCGTCGGCGAAAGCGGCGTCTTCACCCATGCGGATTGTACGCGCCTCGGCAAGGTCGGCGTCTCCACTTTCCTCGTCGGCGAAAGCCTAATGCGCAAGGACGACGTGACGGCGGCAACGCGCGAGCTGCTGACCGGCGCTGCCGGTATGCTGGCGGCGGAATAATGGCCGAAGAGGCTCGCACGCTCACCCATATCGGTGTCTCCGGCGAAGCGCATATGGTCGATGTCGGCGACAAGGCCGAGACCGTGCGCATCGCCGTCGCCGAGGGTTTCATCCGTATGGCGCCGGAAACGCTCGACCTGATCCTCAAGGGTGACGCCAAGAAGGGCGACGTGATCGGCACGGCGCGGCTGGCCGGCATCATGGCCGCCAAGCAGACGTCCAATCTCATCCCGCTCTGCCATCCGCTGATGCTGACCAAGGTGACGGTCGATATTCGCGAGGATCACGCCCTGCCCGGCCTGCGTATCGAGGCCATGGCGAAGCTCACCGGCCGCACCGGCGTCGAGATGGAGGCGCTGACCGCCGTCAGTGTCGCATGCCTCACGATCTACGACATGGCCAAGGCCGCCGACCGCGAAATGGAGATCGGCGGCGTGCGCCTTGCCGAAAAATCCGGCGGCCGCTCCGGTGATTACAAACGCAGAGATCCCTGATGTCCCTTCTTCCCGTTGCCGACGCCCTCGAGCGCCTGCTTTCCGCGGCCAAGCCCACGCAACGGACGGAAAAGGTCTCGCTTCATGAGGCCGACGGCCGCGTGCTGGCCGAAGACGTCGCCGCCCTCCTCACCCAGCCGCCCTTCGACAATTCGGCCATGGACGGCTATGCCGTCCGCCACGCCGATATCGCCGGACTCGGATCGATCCTCAAGGTCGTCGGCACCTCGGCCGCCGGCCATGCCTTCGACGGCACGGCCGGCCCCGGCGAGGCTGTGCGCATCTTCACCGGCGCGCCGCTGCCCGCTTTCGCCGATACCGTTCTGTTGCAGGAAGACGCGGAAAAGCTGGATGGCGACCGTATCCGCACAACGTTCCTGACGCCGAAGGGGCGCCATATCCGCCCGCGCGGCCAGGATTTTGCCGAAGGCGACGTGCTGCTCAGAGCCGGCGACGTGCTCGATGCCGGCCGCCTCACCGTCGCTGCCGCGATGAACCACGCCGAACTCGCTGTCTACGCCCGCCCCCGCATCGCCGTGCTCGCTACGGGTGACGAGCTCGTCACGCCCGGCACGCCGCCCGGCGTCAGCCAGATCATCGCCTCCAACACCTACGGCGTCTCCGCCATCGCCCGCGCTTCCGGTGCTGAAATAATCGACCTCGGCATTGTCGGTGACGACAAGCAGACTATCCTTGAAGCCGTACAGAAGGCGCTCGCGCTGGATATCGACGTGCTCGTCACGCTCGGCGGCGCGTCGGTCGGCGATTTCGACCTCGTGCAGCCCGCACTCGGCGAAGCCGGCATGGAACTCGATTTCTGGCGCATCGCCATGCGCCCCGGAAAGCCGCTGATGGTCGGCCGCCTCGGCGATGTCAGGATCGTCGGCCTGCCGGGCAATCCCGTCTCCAGTCTTGTCTGCTCCTTGCTGTTCCTGGAGCCGCTGGTGCGCTGCCTCGCCCACCTTCCGGCAAAGAACCGCGTTCACAAAGCCATCGCCACCGTGCCGGTCAAGGAAAACGACCATCGGCAGGACTACATTCGCGCCCGCATCACCCGCGGTCCGGATGGCTTGCTACGCGTGACGCCCTTCGACAAGCAAGATTCCTCGATGATGCGGATTTTCGCCGAATCCGAAGGTCTGCTCATCCGTCCGCCGAACGCGCCTGCCATAGAAGCGGGCGCGGCGTGCGACGTGCTCCTCATGCGCCAGCCAAGCCCCTGAACAGTATTATTGTTTCAGCAGCCTCTTGCGGAACACATATGGAACAGATAGTGTCTGTTCTGGATTTGTTTCACGATTCTCGGTGGAGATGCCATGCTGACGCGCAAACAACAGGAACTGCTCCTGTTCATTCACGAGCGTATGAAGGAATCCGGTATTCCGCCGTCTTTCGACGAGATGAAGGATGCCCTGGATCTGGCCTCCAAATCCGGCATCCACCGTCTCATAACAGCCCTTGAGGAGCGTGGCTTTATTCGCCGCTTGCCCAACCGCGCGCGGGCGCTGGAGGTCATCAAGCTTCCTGAAGCCTATGCGGCGGCGAGTCAGCAACCCCGCCGCGGCTTCTCGCCTACGATCGTCGAAGGCAGCCGCGGCAAGCAGCCGGTCGCGCCGACACCACCGCAGCGGGTCGCTGCGCCGCAATCGGATGTCATGTCCTCTTCGGTCTCGGTGCCCGTCATGGGCCGGATCGCCGCCGGCGTACCGATCTCGGCCATCCAGAACAACACGCATGACATCACTGTCCCCGCCGAAATGATCGGTAGCGGCGCTCACTATGCGCTGGAGGTCAAAGGCGATTCGATGATCGAGGCTGGCATCTTCGATGGCGACACGGTCATCATTCGCGATACCAGCAGCGCCAATCCCGGTGAAATCATCGTGGCGCTCGTTGACGATGAAGAAGCCACATTGAAACGCTTTCGCCGCAAGGGTGCGTCGATCGCACTCGAAGCCGCCAACCCCGCCTACGAAACCCGCATCTTCGGACCGGATCGCGTGAAGATCCAGGGCAAGCTGGTGGGCCTTATCCGGCGCTATAACTGAACACACCTCACTAGAGGCGCTCGTCGGCTAGCTTGCGCTCAGAGAGTGCGTAGCTACTCTATCAATTATGCGCCTTGATATGAAGGACGCCAGGCTTGCGGTTCTGGGACTGGTTTTCTAGATTTTGCCAATCCAGATGTTGGACTCAAAAATCGTTCGAGCTAGTCGCCGCGGCTTCTTCGACCTCGCCTTGGGGTCTACTCTGGGCACGGTCTCCCTCGGCGTTGCTGGTCGCGTAAGTTCCGGTTCGCCAGTCGTAGGTGCGGTGGCGCGACCATGGGCGATCCAGCGTTTCGACGGCAGGCGTGATGCTGGCTTCGAGTACGAAGGGAGCATTTTCCTCCTCGCCGGGGATGATCTCCAGAGCTCCGGTTCTCCGCAGGTGACGGGCGGTGATGAGCTTGGCGCCGGAGCGGCAGGCAGCGATCCGAAGCGGCACCTGCGTGACGACGAGGTCTGCGAGATCACACGCGATGCCGAGGAAGGCAACGTCTTCCAGCGTAACGATACGCCATTCGTTTGGTGAAACGGCCACGCAGAAAGCCTTGTTCTCGCAGATGAAATCCGCCTGCTTTGCCGCCGTCGCGAGCGCGGACAGCATGGCCGCTTTCGCCCTTTCGCGATTTGCCTTGTGGCGTGACGATTTTCGCTTTTTCGTGGTTTCGACAGCGGCAGCTTCCTCTTCAACTGTCAACCCGGCGGTCTTTCTCATCGTCGGCTTGATGACCTCGCCCAGCCGCAAGGCCCGGCGCCATTGCGCATAGATAAAATCCGGCGGCCTGGCACGGTTAATCGCAATGCCACTGTCGCGCAGGATGGCGACGAGGCGACCGTCTTCCGAGATCAGGACCTCGGGCCTTCTGTGATCACCCGGCCAGAAGGCGATGCCAATGCCGATCAGCACAAGGAATGTTCCGGCATGGCGAAGGCGCGTGCGCAGGATGCAGACCAGCCCGCCTCCGAAGCCGATCAATAGAAAGGCCGTGGGCGGAATGCGGCCAGTGACGATCTCGCCCTTCCAACTCGCCACCCAGTTGGACAGGGCGATCATCCACTCGATCCCCTTGCCCATGATGGCGAAGGGAACGGCATCCAGCCCGAAGGGCATCAGCAGTACAGCGACGAGGCCGAAGGGCATGACTATGGCGCTTATGGCGGGCATGGTCAGAAGGTTACCAGCCAGCCCATAAGCCGGAATCCGGTTGAAGTGGCCGACCGAATAGATCAACGTCGAAAAACCGCCGATCAGCGAAGAAAGGACCAATCCACCGAGGAAGCGGCCGGCCGAACCGCCCGCGGTCGGCAACACCCCGCCCCGGCTCTCCGGTTTCACCGGCCGTTCGCGCCATGCCGCATAGCCGGCGACAAGTCCCAGCGTTGCGGCATAGGACATCTGGAAACCGGGATTGGTGACCGCCGACGGCGTGACCACCAAAATGAGGATGGCCGAAAGCGCGACATTGCGCAGGCTGATCGCCGACCGGCCGAACAGAACGGCGACGAGCATAACGCAGATCATAATCCACGACCGAACTGCCGAAATCGCCCCGCCCGAGACGAGAATATAGAGCGTCACCATAACGAGCGCTCCGGCGGCGGCAATTTTCTTTGCCGGATATCGCTCGGCAAAGCCGGGAATGAGCGCCATAAGCATGCGTGCGCCGACGAGAAACGTGCCGGCCGCCAGCACCATGTTGAGCCCCGATATCGCCAGCACATGGGCCAGCCCCGCCTGCCGCAACGCCTCCACCGTTTCCGGGCTGATCGCACGCTGTTCGGCTGTCACCAGGGCGGCGGCGATAGCGCCGGCATCGCCGCCGATCCGGCTGCGGATATGCTCGGTCAAATTGTTGCGCCATGTCGCAATTTCCCGCCGGATCCGCTCTTCAAGACCGGCCGGTTTCGCTGCAACCTGTTGCGGTGCTTTGTAGAAATAGCCCACCGCGCCATTACCGGCGAAATAGGCGTCGAAGGCGAAATCGTTGAGCCCGACCAACGCGGGGCCGGAGGGCGGATTGAGCCGTGCACGACCGGCAATGCCACCGCCGATTGGGATCGGTTCGTGCAGGTTGCGCGCGAGAATCGTCACAACATTCGGCGCTCGTTTTAGGATGGGATCATGTGTTGCCGTCAATGCAATGCGGTAGCGAATAGCGCCCCGCTCGTCGCTTTCGCGCGACAGCACGCGGCCGGTAATCTGCGTGGTCACGGGTGCGTCGAGCAGGACAGTATCAAGCCGTGCGCTTTCGAAGGCTGCAAGCAGCATGCCGATAGGAACGAGAAATGCCGCCCCCGCGGCGAGCGCCAGCCAGTTCTCACGGTGGCGCAGGCGCCAGGCGGGCCAGAAGGCGGTACAGGAGAAAAGAAAAAGGGCGAGAACAGAGGGATCGGAGAGGGCGGCAAACCAGAGAGCGGCTCCCACCCCGAGGGAGACCGGTACGAACAGAAAGAAGTGGCCATGTACCCGCTCCTCAGCAAAGGCAGCGCGCATGTTTTTGGGTGGAAAAAGGGTGTGACGAAGCCGGCCTTCGACCCTTCTCAGAGCGGCAGGCAAGGCACCGCCGTGCGGCACGTCATCGAGTACACTTGGTAGGGATGGGACGTCGGAAAACGTTCGCCAGGCGTCGGCCTCGCGCAGTGCCTCCCGTTTCTCCGCTTCCTTCACCCTGGCCATGAACCCGGCCCCTTTTTCTGCCACCATAATGCAATCAGCCGCAAAAATCTTCAATCAACAGTAGGCGAATAAAATACTAAGCCAGCAAGATAGGATGCGCCCTCCGCAATTGCGCGGACACGCGCAAAGGTTGCTTGCAACTTCGTCGAAAGGGTAGATATTGCGTTGCCGGAACGCCTATTTTCGCAGTGCACAATTTGCCTTTCGTATTGCTTGGCAGAGCACCGTAAATGGGCTAGCAAAACGAGCATGTTCATGGGTGCGGCACAACTGCGTGCCACCATTCGAAACAACGGAGGATCGTCATGACAGGAACTAGCGCGGGTGTATCGATCGGTGGGAAGACAGTCGAGCTGCCGACGCGATCCGGGACGATCGGCCCCGATGTGATCGACATCGGCACGCTCTACAAGAATACCGGCGCCTTCACTTACGATCCTGGTTTCACCTCAACCGCATCCTGCGAATCGAAGATCACCTATATCGACGGCGACGAAGGCGTACTGCTGCATCGCGGCTATCCCATCGACCAGCTGGCGGAACATGGCGACTTCCTGGAAGTCTGCTACCTGTTGTTGTACGGCGAACTGCCGACGAAATCTCAGAAGGACGATTTCGATCATCGCGTGACGCACCACACCATGGTGCACGAGCAGATGAGCCGATTCTTCACGGGCTTCCGTCGCGATGCCCATCCGATGGCCGTTATGTGCGGTTGCGTCGGCGCGCTGTCGGCTTTCTATCACGACTCCACCGACATCACGGATCCGCACCAGCGCATGGTCGCGTCGCTGCGCATGATCGCCAAGATGCCGACGATCGCTGCGATGGCCTACAAATATCATATCGGCCAGCCGTTCGTTTATCCGAAGAACGACCTCGACTACGCGTCGAACTTCCTGCGCATGTGCTTTGCCGTGCCCTGTGAAGAATATGTTGTGAACCCGGTTCTGGCCCGCGCCATGGACCGCATCTTCATCCTGCATGCCGACCACGAGCAGAACGCCTCGACCTCGACCGTTCGTCTTGCCGGTTCCTCGGGCGCCAACCCGTTTGCCTGCATCGCGGCCGGCATTGCCTGCCTCTGGGGGCCGGCCCATGGCGGCGCCAATGAAGCGGCACTCAACATGCTCGCCGAAATCGGCTCGGTCGAGCGCATTCCCGAATATGTCGCTCGCGCCAAGGACAAGAACGACCCGTTCCGCCTGATGGGCTTCGGCCACCGCGTGTACAAGAACTACGATCCGCGCGCCAAGATCATGCAGAAGACGACGCATGAGGTTCTCGGCGAGCTCGGCATCAAGGACGATCCGATGCTGGAAGTCGCGATGGAACTCGAGCGCATCGCGCTGACGGACGAGTACTTCATCGAGAAGAAGCTCTACCCGAACATCGACTTCTATTCCGGCATCACCCTGAAGGCGCTGGGCTTCCCCACCACCATGTTCACCGTGCTCTTCGCGCTCGCCCGCACGGTCGGCTGGATTGCCCAGTGGAACGAAATGATCGAAGACCCGGAACAGCGCATCGGCCGTCCGCGCCAGCTCTATATCGGCGAACCGAGGCGCGATTACATGCCGGTCTCCAAGCGCTGATCGCAGAGATCCCTAAAAATAGCAAAGCCCGGTCAAAACTGACCGGGCTTTTTTGTTGCGAGAAGATCGAGGATCACCGTCGCCCCGGTCTCTCCCGGCGGACGCGCCGTCTGCATGCGGCCATAAACGAGGTCATAGCCTTCCAGCATGGCGCGGCGTTCCGCAGTCTCCGCCGACAGGCGCTCGAACCAGCGTGCGAGGCTGCCGGGGCGGACCTGCTCGTTCAGATATTCCGGCACGACCGTGTAATCCGCGATGAGATTGGGGATCGCTGCAGTCCATATCTTGATCTTGCGCAGGAAAAGATTGGCGAGCCAGTCGAACCTGTAGGTGGAGATGACGGGCACGCGGGCGAGCGCGAGTTCCAGGATAACTGTGCCGGATGCTGCAATCGCCGCATCCGCCTGCGCAAAGGCCTGCCACTTCTCGTCCTGCGAGACGGTGATGACGGGCTTTACCGGCCAATCGGCCGTCAGCCTCCGCACCAGCGCCTCCTGACGCGGCACGGTGGGCAGAAGGAAACGAATGCCGGGATTGCGGGCGGAAAGCTCACGGGCTGCATCGCCGAACACCGGAAGCAACCGGGTGATTTCCGTGGAGCGCGAACCGGGGAGCAGCAGGCACGTTTTTTCGGAAGGGTCGTAATCGGTCCGGCCAAGCCTTGCATCACGAACGTGCTGGACCTGCGGATCGCTGACCAGGCGATGGCCGACATAGACGGTCTCCGGGCCGCCGAGGCGCTGCATGGCGGCGGGTTCGAAGGGTAGCAAGGCGAGCACGCGATCGACGTAGCCGCGCATGCGCGGAGCGCGCTCTTCCTTCCAGGCCCAGACGCTCGGGCAGACATAGTTGACGACCGGCAGGTCCGGCAGGGCCTTTCGCACGCGCCGCGCGACGCGATGGGTGAAATCCGGGCTGTCGATAATGACGAGCACATCGGGGCGGGCGGCAATCAGGGCGTCTGCCGTCTGCCGAATGCGGCGCAGCAGCGACGGTAGGCGCTTCAGGACCTGCGAAATACCCATGATGGAGAGTTCGGAGAAGTCGAACAGGGATTTCAGGCCCTGCCGCTCCAATGCGTCCCCGCCGACCCCGACAAGGTCGACAGGGCCTCTATAGGTCTCCCGCAGCGCCGCGATCAGATCGCCACCCAGGAGATCACCGGAGACTTCGCCGGCAATGATGCCGATCCTAAGCGCCTTGTCCGCCATGCCTTCACTCCGTTCGCGATGGCGCGATGCCGGTGACGAAAAGGCCGTGCGCGTTCGCCTCCGCCACCACGGCGGCTCGCTCCAACACCAGCGAACGACCGGCCTCAATGGCGATACCGGCAAGGCCGGCGGCTTGCGCCCGGCGTAGAGTTTCAACTCCGATCGAAGGCAGGTCGGCGCGCAAGTCCTGTCCCGGCTTGCAGAGCTTGACCAGCACGCCCTTGCGCCGCTGGGAAATGCGCCCCTCGGCGCGCAGCTGCGCCACGCGCTCCAGCATGCCGTCGGTGCCTTCGGCGCCCTCCAGCGCCACAACACGGCCGCCGACAGCGACGGCACCCTGCCCCACGTCCAACCGGCCGAGCGCCAATGCGGCGGCGGCGGCGGCGGTGATATCGCCTTCTGCGGCAGTATCCGGCGCGACGGCTCCAAGCGGACCTTCCGAGCCGAGGAGATCCGGCACGATTTCATGCGCCCCGACGACGCGGACTCCCTCGCTCTCGATCAGGCGGATGACCATTTTCAAAACGGTGTCGTCCCCGCCTTTCACGAGCGTGCGCACAATCGACGGAACGGCAAGCAGCGCCTTCCAGGGCGCGTGAATATCCCGCCATTCGGGCCTGCGGCGCACGAAGCCGGAGAGCACGGCACGGTCGACGCCCTTTTCCCGGAATGCGGCGCCGATACCGGCATAGTTGCCGATGGAAATCACCTCATGATCAAAGCCGGACCAATTCTCGCCGGATTCGTTGCTGAGAGCCAGGATATAAGGATTTTCGCCGCGGGTACGGGCGGCGTCCGCCACATAGCGCGGCAACATGCCGCCGCCAGCGATGATGGCCAGCCGGCCGTCCGCCATGCCGGTCAGCCCTTGCCCCGGTTGGGCGAAGAGAGCGCCCGGTCGCTGTCTGCGGCGATGAAATCGAGGATATGCATGACCGGAACGCTGCCGGCATAGTCATCCCTGATCGCTGCAGCATTGGTGCGGATCGAGCCCTCGCCTTCGAAGATTTGCTTGAAGGCGCGACGAACCTCGTGGATCGCCGCCTTTTCCATGCCGGAGCGGCTCATGCCGACGACATTGAGGCCACCGAGAATGCCCGGATTTCCGTTCAGCATGCCATAGGGAATGACATCGTAGGACACCGCCGAGAGGCCGCCGATAAAGGCCTGTCGGCCGATGCGGGTGAACTGGTGCACTGCCGAACCGCCGCCCAGGATCACGCGATCTTCGACCACGACATGACCCGCCAGCATCACATTGTTCGACATGACGATATGGCTGCCGAGAATGCAATCATGCGCCACATGGGAATTCGCCAGGAAGAGATTGTTATCGCCAATAACAGTCTTGCCGCCGCCTTCGGTCGTGCCGGTATTGACCGTCACGCCCTCGCGAAAGGTGCATTTCTCGCCGATTGTGAGGGTCGTTTCCGCCCCGTCGTGATTCAGGCTCTGCGGATCGCCGCCGATCACCGCATTGGAAAAGACGCGGCATCCGCGGCCGACAACCGTGCGGCCGGTGACGACCGCATGCGCAAGAAGTTCCACATCATCGTGAAGAACGACCTTCGGCCCCACATAGCCGAAGGGGCCGACGACGACGTTCTCGCCGATGACCGCTCCGTCTTCCACGACGGAGAGCGGATGGATCTTCGCGCTGGCGGCAATCATTTTCAGGCGTTTTCCTTTTTCACGATCATCGCGCCGATATCAGCTTCCGCGACAAGTTGCCCATCAACTTTTGCATCGCAATGAAACTTCCAGATATTACCGCGCTGCTTCTGCTTGACGACATGGAACTCGACGCGGTCACCGGGCACGACGGGCTTGCGGAAACGGGCATTGTCGATCGTCATGAAATAGACGAGGTTCGAACCCGAACGCGATTTGCGCGCGCAGATCGCACCGGCCGTCTGCGCCATACCTTCGATCAGCAGGACACCGGGCATGATCGGGTGATCGGGGAAGTGGCCCATGAACTGGGGCTCGTTCACCGTGACGTTCTTGATACCGATCGCCGAATTGTCGTCGTCGATCTCGATGATCTTGTCGACGAGCAGAAACGGATAGCGGTGGGGAAGCAGCGTAAGAATCTCACGCAAATCAGCCACGCCGAGCGTCGCCTTGGTTTCCTCACTCATTGTTGCCCCCCTTTTTCTGGACTCGTGTGCTGGAGCGCGTGACGATCTCCGCCATGTCGCGCAGGAAATCGCGCATCGGGCGGGCCGGAACCCCGCCGTATTTCTCGCCCGCCGGAATATCGGCAATGACACCGCTCATCGCGGCGATCTGCACGCCGTCACCGATGGTGATGTGGCCGTTGATGCCGGACGCGCCGCCGATCATCACGCCATCGCCGATGCGCGTGCTGCCGGCAATGCCGACCTTGCTGACAATGCCGCAATGGCGGCCGATGCGCACATTGTGGCCGACCTGGACCTGGTTGTCGATCTTCGTCCCCTCACCGATCACTGTATCGTCCATCGTGCCGCGGTCGATCGTCGTATTAGCGCCGATCTCGACATGATCCTGGATGATGACGCGGCCGATCTGTACAATCTTGATCATGCCGGGCCTGAGGCCGGGCGCATAACCAAAACCGTCCTGGCCGATGCGGGCGCCGGGATGGATGATGACATTGTTGCCGATGAGCGCACATTGGATGGTCGCGCCAGCAGCAATGGTGCAGTCGCGTCCGATCTTCACATTCGCCCCGATGGTCGCACCGGCGCCGATATGGCTGCCCTCGCCGATCTCTGCACCCGCGCCGATAACAGCCATGGGCTCGATAGCGACGCCCGGTTCGAGGCGCGCGGCGGGATCGACATAAGCTGCCGGGGAAATCGAAGCCGTCGCGGAAGTCATAGCTTCCGGCCTCATTGCGGCCGGATACAGCAGCTCACCGGCCCGCGCGAAATCCGTGTGCGGACGCTTTGAGACCAGAATGGCAATATGAGCGGGAATAAGGGAGATCAGCGCGCGGTCGCAAAGGATCGCTGTTGCCTCACTCGTTTCCAGCTCGGCGCGAAATTTGCGTGACAGAATATAACAGAGGTCGCCATCTTTCGCCCGGTTGACGGGCGAAACACTGCGCACGATGCGATCGGCATGCGCAGCATCGGCAAGTTCCGCCCCAAGCGCGCTCGCAAGGTCACCCAGACGAAGACCGTCGTGGGGCGGAAAAAACCGGGTATGCTCCATCGGCAAGTCTCCAGAACGTCCATGTGCTCTGAGGTTCTGGACGGCCGTCGTCAGAACTGCGTCGCGATACCGAACTTGAAGCGCTGTACGTCGTCGTACTTTTCCTTCTTGATCGGAATAGCATAGTCGAAGCGCAGCGGACCGAACGGTGAGGCCCAGATCACACTGGCACCGACGGAAGCACGCAGGCTCATATCCGTACCTTGCAGCTTGTCCGAAGCGGCAGTCTTGACCTCATTGCCGTACAACGTACCAGCATCAACGAAGACCGCACCACGGAAGCCGGAGTCACGTGCGATACCCGGGATCGGGAACGACGCTTCGGCAGATGCGGTGAAGTAGGTCGTGCCGCCGATCGAGTCGCCGGTCGATGTCGCGCGCGGGCCGATGCCGCCCGATTCGAAGCCGCGAAGGTCGTTGGCCGACAGCGTGAACTGGTCGTACACCCGCGTCGTCCCGAAGCCCCACATATGGCCACCACTGACGGCCAGCGAACCGATCACATCGGCATCTTCCATAAGCGTATGGAAGTAACGGGCCTTACCGTAGATCTTGTAATATTCGGAATCGCCGCCAAGGCCGGCAACTTCCTGTGTGACCTGAGCGAAGATACCATCACGCGGCAGCGTGCGATCGTCGATCGTGTCGTAGGTGAAGCTGTGCGAAACAGCCGAACGCACCCACGGGCCATTCTTCACGACATCCCAATACGGCGTGGAGAGATCGGGATCGTCAACTTTCAGAGAAGAGTTGTAATCCAGCCGCGCATAGTTGTAGCGCAGCGTCGTCGACAGGTCTTCGGTGATCGGTGCCGTCACACGCAGGGTAAAACCCTTCGTGTTGAGCGTGTAGTAATCTTCGCTCTCGTCCTTGTTGCTGAAGATATCAAAACCTGCAGCGAGGCGGTAGCCAAGGAAATAGGGCTCGGTGAACGACAGGCTGTAGTCACGCGAGTGTCGGCCAGTACCGGCAGCGACACGGATGTACTGGCCACGGCCGAGGAAGTTCTTCTCCTCGATCGAAGCTTCAATCTTGAAGCCGCCATTCTTGCCCGTCTCGTAACCGGCGCCGATGCCGAACGAGCCCGTCGACTGGTCCTGAACATCGACGACGAGCACGACGCGGTCGGACTGGCTACCCGGCGCCGTCGTGATGTTGACCGACGAGAAGTAACCGAGCGCTTCCAGACGACGCTTGGCGCGCGTGATGACTTCCTGGTTGAAGGCGTCGCCTTCACCGATATCGAACTCGCGACGAATGACATAATCACGCGTGCGGCTGTTACCGCGGATTTCGATGCGTTCGACATAGGCGCGCTCGCCCTGGTCGACAAGATAGTCGACGGCGATCGTGCCATTGCCGAGGTCGCGGTTGCCGCGCGGCGTTACGCGGGCGAAGGGGTAACCGGCAGCAGCGACGCGCTGGGAAATGGCAGACATCGAGTCCTGGACGTCTTTTGCGCGGTAGGTCTTGCCTTCACGGGTCTCGATGAGGCCCTTCAGCTCTTCCGGATCGATCCCTTCGACGGTCGATTCGACATTCACGCCACCGAAATTGTAGCGCTGACCTTCGTCCACCGTGAAGGTCACGACGTATTCGTTCGAAGCTTCATCCAGCACGGCTTCCGAGGAGACAACGCGGAAGTCGGCATAGCCGTTGTTGAAGTAGAACTGGCGCAGCGCCTCTTCGTCGGCGCGCAGCTTCTCTTCGCTGTAGACGTCCTTACGGGTCAGGAACGACAGGAAGTTCGACTTCTTGGTGACGATGACGGCCTGCAGGCGGCCATTGCTGTAGGCCTGGTTACCGACGAAATTGATCTGCGAAATCTTCGTGCGATCACCTTCATCGACGACGAAAGCCAGGTTCACGCGACCGTTGCCGAGCGGATAGGTCTGCGTGGTGACCGTGGCGTCACTGCGGCCGATCGAGGCATAGGCGTCACGGATCGTCTGCTTGTCGGCTTCGATCGCGGTTTCGCTGTACGGACCGAGCGACTGCGAACGCAGCAGGCCCATCAGCTTGTCGTCCTTGATCTTCTTGTTGCCGTTGATGACAACCTGGTTGATCAGCTGATTTTCATTGACGGTGACGACGAGCGTGCTGCCGGAAACCGAAATCTTGACGTCCGAGAAATAGCCGGTCGCAAAGAGGCGGCGCACAGAGGCGTCGATATCGGCATTGGAGAAGCTTTTGCCGGGCTGGATGGTGACGTTGGCCTTGACCGTTTCGGCGCTCACGCGATCCGCGCCGCGGACCTGGATGCTGCGAATCGTGGCCGCTTCCGCGACGGATGCGGAGACAAGCGTGGCAAAAGAGCCGCCCGTGACAACCATACTGGCCGACAATGCAACGGCCGACACGGCGTTCAAAAAGTTTGAACCAGCTTTCATCTTCACTACTTACCTTCGTTTCAACGTCCCGGCGGGAGTGCACCCGAGTCCGGTCACGTTTGCCGTTTTAACCGCTTTTGCCATACAAGCAAGGTCACGCGTTAATTTCTGTTTACTTCAATTCAAACCGTGGCCCTAAGGCCACTACCTGCGTTTCATTACGGTAAACAGACCCTTAGCATTCACACCTGCGGCAGGCGGCTCCCCTTATCTTCCTCATCCGGCGAAAGCCGGCACTCTCAGCCCAGAAGCATCGAAATGTCGTTCCAGGTCGCAAAGACCATCAGCATAAGCACCAGCGCCATGCCGATGCGAAATGCGATCTCCTGCGCCCCGGGCCCGACAGGTCTGCCCCGGATTGCTTCCACCGCATAGAACATCAGATGGCCGCCATCAAGTACCGGAACCGGCATCAGGTTCAAAAGTCCAATGGAAACAGACAGAACGGCGGCAAGCTGCAGCACGGCGGCAACACCGAGTGTCGCCATCTGGCCGGAGGCCTGCGCTACACGGATAGGACCACCGAGCTGGTCAGCTTTCATGCGGCCGCTGATAAGATTCGACAGGTAGTCGAATGTGCCCGTTACGATATGCCAGCTCTGGAGAACGCCCTGCCCCACGGCTTCCACCGGCCCATATTCGACAACACGGAAGTTGCCCGTCTCCTGATTGGTGACGATGCCGATCAGCCCGAGTTCCATCTTGTTGCCAAACTGGTCGGTGATCTCGGTACGCTGCGGCGTCATCGGCAGGTCAAGGTCCGCGCCGTCGCGGCGCACGGTGACGGTGATCTTCAGTTCCGGCCGCACGCTGACATAGCGGCGGACGTCGTCGAATGTCGCGACCGGATTGCCGTCGAGCGCCACCAGCAGGTCGCCCTTCCGGACGCCGGCGGCTTCTGCGGCACTGCCCGGCCGCACTTCCGCGACGATCGGATCGGCGACCTGGCGACCGTAGATGGAAAACATCACCGCAAAGATGGCGATGGCCAGAATGAAATTGGCGATGGGACCGGCTGCGACCGTGATGGCGCGTTTCCACAGGGCAGCGCCCAGGAAGGTGCGCTTGCGCTCGGCTTCCGGCAGGGTGGCGAGCGCATCATAGTCGGGAATGGAGGCAGCATCCTCGTCGCCGAGAAACTTCACATAGCCGCCGAGCGGGATCGCTGAAAGCTTCCAGCGGGTGCCGTGCCTGTCGTTGAAGCCGATAAGTTCCGGCCCGAAGCCGATGGAAAAGGCCGTGATGCCGATGCCCGACCAGCGGCCAGCCAGATAGTGCCCGAGTTCGTGAATGAACACGATCAGCGTCAGCACGAGCAGGAAGGGAACGATATAGCCGGTCAAGAAAGCGACCGAGCCCGTCAGCATATCCATGTTTCAGTCCCCAGTCTTTCGTGAATACGGGCGCGGGTTACGGGCCGAAAAGGAACACGCCCGCCGGCGCGTTTGCGGCACCCGACACGATCGCATCGCCAAGTGCAATGAGGAACGCGGCGAAGCAGGCGAAAACAAGGCCATCAACGCGGTCCATCACCCCGCCATGGCCCGGAATGAGACGGCTGGAATCTTTCACGCCGAACCGGCGCTTGATGAAGGATTCGAAGAGATCGCCGATCTGACTGCAAACGGAGAGAATGAGCGCGATCACAGGGATCCACGGGCCGTTGAGCGGGAAGAAGGCGGCATGCACGAGCGTGCCCGCGACCACAGCCGATACAGCGCCGCCAATGGCGCCGGACCATGTTTTGCCTGGCGAGATGGATGGCGCCAGCTTCGGCCCGCCGATGGCGCGCCCGACGAAATAGGCCAAAATATCCGTTGCCCAGACGACGGCGAAGATGAAGATCATCGCGGCAAATCCTTCGCCGGTGTCGCCTCGGATGGCAGCGAGCGAAATGGCCGTCAGGCCCGAATAGACGATGCCGCCGGCAAGCCAACCATTTTTCGTGACGGCAAAGGCATAGAGAACGCTAAGGACGGTCGCGCTTAGGAGCACCGGCAGCGCCAATTCGTCGAAGCCGAAGATCACGAGGCCGGCAATCCCGGCGACGGTCGCCCAACCGAAGGCGTTACCACGGAAATCCGAATCGGGAAGGCGCGTGATCGTCGACCATTCGTAATAGACGAGCACGGAGATAGCGGCGGCAAGGAGGCGGAAGGCCAGGCCGCCATACCAGGTCGCGGCCAGAACCACGACGGCAAGCACGATGCCGGAGATGATACGCAGGCGAAGTTCAGTCTGCATCAGGAACCAACCGCAAGTGTGGCGGCAGGCTGCAAGCCGCCGAAACGGCGTTCGCGTGCAGCATAACGCGCCAGGGCCGCGCGGAACGTGTCGCGCGTAAAATCCGGCCAGTATTCAGGAACGAACATCAATTCGGCATAGGCCGCCTGCCAGAGCAGGAAGTTCGACAGGCGCTCCTCGCCGCTCGTGCGGATGACAAGGTCGGGATCGGGAATGCCTGCCGTGTCCAGCGAGGCGCCGATCCGTTCGGATGTGAGCTGCGACGGGTCGAGGCGACCGGCAGCGACGTCCTCAGCAAGCCTGCGCACGGTGCGGGCAATCTCGTCACGGGAGCCGTAGTTGAAGGCGATGACCAGTGTGATGCCGGAATTGCCGCACGTCGTCTCCTCCGCTTCGAGAAGCAGCGGCAGGATATCGCTCGACAGGTTTCCCCGATCGCCGATGACACGGATGCGGACATTCTGCTTGTGCAGCACGGCAAGGTCACGCCGGATGAAGGTCTTGAGCAGCCCCATGAGGTCTGAGACCTCGCTTTCCGGCCGGCTCCAGTTCTCCGAGGAGAAGGCAAAGAGCGTGAGATAGGACACACCGCATTCAGCAGCCGTCTTCACGGCCTCGCGCACCGCCTCGACACCCTTGCGGTGCCCCATGGCGCGCGGCAGGCCGCGTGCATTCGCCCAGCGGCCGTTGCCATCCATGATGATGGCGACGTGTGCCGGTACGGTGCTGGGCGAAAGCTGATTCATGGGCAATCCGGAAAAGAGAAAAAATACAGGTGGCGAAGGCCTTAAACCTGCATGATTTCCTTTTCCTTCTCGGCAAGCAAGCGATCGACGTCCAAAATCGTCTCGTCCGTCATCTTCTGCACCTTTTCGGATTGGGCGCGGCTCAGGTCCTGACCGATATCGCCATCCTTTTCGGCTTTCTTAAGGTCATCCATACCGTCACGGCGAACGTGGCGGATCGCGACCTTGGCCTTTTCGGCATAGTCATGGGCGACCTTGACGAGTGACTTGCGGCGCTCCTCGTTGAGTTCCGGCAGCGGAATGCGCAGGTTCTGGCCGTCGATGATCGGGTTAAGGCCGAGATTCGATTCGCGGATGCCGCGCTCGACGGCGCCGACCATGCCCTTGTCCCAAACGGAAACCGACAGCATGCGCGGCTCGGGAACCGAGATGTTGGCGACCTGGTTGAGCGGCACGCGCGAACCATAGGCTTCGACCTGCACCGGATCGAGCACGTTGGCCGAGGCACGGCCGGTGCGCAGCGACGCGATGTCGTTCTTGTATGCGGTGATCGCGCCATCCATGCGACGCTTCAGTTCCTTCAGGTCGATACCTTCACTCATCGGAATACTCCTATTTTCTCACAGAACGGCTGCACCTATGACGCGTGCGCCGACTCAGAATCAGTTGTCGGTTACGATGGTCCCGCGCCCGCCACCGGTCAATATTTCGGCGAAACCGCCCTTTTCATGGATGGAGAAGACGATGATCGGGATGTGGTTTTCACGCGCCAGCGCGACGGCGGCGACGTCCATGACGGCAAGGCCCTTTTCGAGTACTTCGCTATGCGTCAGGCGGTCGAAGCGGGTCGCCGTCGGATCCTTCTTCGGATCGGCGGAATAGATGCCATCGACCTGCGTACCCTTGAAGATCGCTTCCGCGCCCATTTCGGCGGCGCGGAGAGCCGCAGCGCTATCGGTCGTGAAGAACGGGTTGCCCGTGCCGCCGGCGAAGATCACTACGCGGCCGAGAGACAGATGATAGAGCGTCGCGCGCTGCGAGAAGCTCTCGCAGATTTCCGGCATGGCGATGGCCGAGAGTACGACCGTATCGATGTCGAGCTTGCGCAGCGAGGTCGCGAGCGCCAGTGCGTTGATGACGGTCGCAAGCATGCCCATGTGGTCGCCGGTGACGCGATCGCCGCCCTTGGAAGCCACGGCCACGCCGCGGAAGATGTTGCCGCCGCCGACGACGACGCCGACTTCAACGCCCATGGCGCGGGCTTCGGCGATATCGGAAGCGATACGGTCGGCAACAGCGACATCGATGCCGAAGCCCTGCGACCCCATCAGGGCCTCACCGGAGCATTTCAGCAGAACACGTTTATAGATTGGATTGGCCGTCATTGTCGCTCCTGAACTCGTGCGCCTGCTCACCCGATCCGGCCGCCCGGGCGGCAACCGGGGCGATTGCGCAAGGGGCAGCCATGGCCGCAGAGAAATTTCGGGGCAGGCATATCGGCAAGCCGGATACACGAAGGGCGCCACGTTGTCACGCGGCGCCCTCCGGTTTTCCCAAACGGGATAAATAAAATCAGCCCTTGGCGACGGCTGCGACTTCGGCGGCGAAGTCCGACTCTTCCTTCTCGACGCCTTCGCCGAGCAGGAGGCGGGCCATGCCGACGACTTCGATCGGCGCGCCGACGGTCTTTTCAGCTTCCTTGACGGCAGCGCCGACCGTGAGGTCGGGGTTCATGACGAAGGCCTGCGACAGCAGGGCGACTTCTTCGAAGAACTTGCGCATGCGGCCTTCGACCATCTTCTCGATGATGGCATCCGGCTTGCCGGAAGCGCGCGACTGCTCGATGAAGACGTTGCGTTCGCGCTCGGCGACAGCGGCGTCGACTTCTTCGGCGCGGATGGCGAGCGGCGCCGTTGCAGCAACGTGCATGGCAACCTGGCGGCCGATGGCGTTGAGCGCTTCCTTATCGCCGGTCGACTTCAGCGCGACGAGAACGCCGAGCTTGCCGAGGCGGTCAGCGGCAGCGTTGTGGATGTAGGTCGCGACGACGCCGTCTTCGACAGACAGCGCAACCGAGCGGCGCAGGTTCATGTTTTCGCCGATGGTGGCAACGGCGTCCTTGATCGTGTCGGTAACGGTCTTGCCGGTCGCCGGGTAGATGGCAGCACCTACGGCGTCAACGGTGCCGTCGGTGGTGAGTGCCACGTCGGCAACGCCGCGAACCATAGACTGGAAGGCGTCGTTACGGGCAACGAAGTCGGTTTCCGAGTTGACTTCGACGACGACGGCCTTGGTGCCGGCGCTGGCGATGCCGATGAGGCCTTCGGCAGCCGTGCGGCCCGACTTCTTGTCGGCCTTGGCGATGCCCTTGGCGCGCAGCCAGTCGATCGCTGCTTCGATGTCGCCGTCGTTTTCAGCCAGCGCCTTCTTGCAGTCCATCATGCCTGCGCCGGACTTTTCGCGCAGTTCCTTCACCAGTGCAGCGGTGATTTCAGCCATTGTGAGCCTCTTGTCGGTTGTTGCGTGCCGCCGGAAAACCGCGGCGAACTCAAGGTTTTGGGAACGAATGTACCCGGAAATGTGACAGGGTGATGAAGATCACCGCTGGCCTGCCGTTTGAAACCGCGGCCCTAGCGGACCAGATAAACTGACCGTGGGGTCATCGAAAAGCAGGACCTTTAAACAAGCCGAGGCCAGGGATCGTCTCTCTGGCCTCGGTTGAACAGGAAAGAAGGAGCGAAAGTGTCGCTCCGACCTTTGCCTTACGCTTCGGCTTCGAGAGCCGGCTCGACCGGAACTTCAGCCGAGGCGCCGAGGTCACGACCCGAAGCGCCCTGCTGGCGCGCGATGCCGTCGATGGCGGCGCGGGCGATCAGATCGCAGTAGAGGGCGATGGCGCGCGAAGCGTCGTCGTTGCCGGGGATCGGGAAGTCGATCGGGTCCGGATCGCAGTTCGAGTCGATGACGGCGACGACCGGAATGCCAAGACGCTTGGCTTCTTCGATCGCGATCGATTCCTTGTTGGTGTCGATGATGAACATCAGGTCCGGCGTGCCGCCCATGTCGCGGATACCGCCGAGAGCCTTCTCAAGCTTTTCGCGTTCGCGCTCAAGGTTCAGGCGTTCCTTCTTCGAATAGCCGGAGCCTTCCGAAGCGAGGATCTCGTCGAGCTTGCGCAGGCGCTGGATCGAGTTGGAGATGGTCTTCCAGTTCGTCAGCATGCCGCCGAGCCAGCGGGCGTTGACGTAGTACTGGGCCGAACGCTTGGCAGCGTCAGCGATGATGTCGGAAGCCTGACGCTTCGTGCCAACGAACAGAACGCGGCCACCACCGGCAACGGTGTCGGACACGACCTGAAGGGCGCGCGACAGCATCGGAACGGTCTGGGCCAGGTCGATGATGTGAACGTTGTTGCGATCGCCGAAGATGTACGGCTTCATCTTCGGGTTCCAGCGGTGCGTCTGGTGGCCGAAGTGGATGCCGGCTTCGAGAAGCTGGCGCATAGAGAAATCGGGCAATGCCATGCCTAGTTATCCTTTTCCGGTTGAACCTCCGCAAGGCGAACAGCACTTCCTGGGAAATGCCACCGGGCGGAACGATCCGGATTTCTCCCGGACAATCCCATGCCTCACGTGTGGAATGAGCGGCCCTTTACCCCTCGTTTCCCGGAAAATCAAGGGCCGCACGGTAAAAAACGCACAGAACGCCGCGCCTACTTGCATTCCTGCGGCTTGAACATCTCGAGCTTGGCTAGCTTGCCGGTCAGCACGAACTCACCGTAATCCATGGTGAGATCTCGCGTGACGCCGTTCTCGTAGAGCTTGAAGGCCATGCGATAGACCGGCAGCGCGTCGCCGTCATTGGTGTCGTTATAGTAAGCGATGGACACCGGCCAGAAGGCCTGCTTGGCGAATTTTCCCGCCTTGTCGGCATCGGGGTCACCCGCCTTCGGCATTTCCTTCTTGCCGACGACGGAAGTCGTCATCAGCGTCTTGTCGCCCGCGTCCGAGCCGTCATAGAGGCGTGATTCGAAGAAGCGGTCGCCCTTCTTGGCGTGCTCGATCACCTCAAGCATGTGTTCAGTCGGAAAACGGCTTTCCGCCAGTTCAAGCTTGCGCGCATCCGGCGCTGTCAGATCGACGCTGACACCTGTCTTGTCATCGCGTGCCGTGCCGCGCACTTCCTTGTCCAGCTTCTCGTCGGTGAAAGAGCGGGTCAAAAAGCGGAAGCTGCGGCTCTTCAGGTCCTCGTAGGTCGTGGTCTGCTGGTCGGTGAGGCGCGTCTCCTCGCCTGTATTGACCTGCGTGACGAAGCGGAAACTCACCGTGTAGCCGTCGCAGGGGCTACCGTTGAACTCATAGACCATGCGGCCATACATGCCTGCGATACCGGAACGTTCCGTGGCGTCCTTGAGCTGGAGGTCGTAGACGGCGCGGTGCGGCGCAAGCCCGCTCGCCGGGTTGGCAAAAGCGCTGGTCACGCCGCTGCCGGCGAGGCATGCCCCGGCCGTGGCGGCCGCGACAAAGGCTGAACGAAACATCCGTTTCCTCCTGTTGAAGTCGAGCGCGATGTTATATGAACTCTTTCGGCAAAAGCGAGGCAATATCCACGCGATGCCACATTCATTTCCAACATTGCCGCGGTCCCGCGATGCAATGCCCGTCACAGCCGCAGCGCGCCGTCCCTATGTAACAAGCCGGCGATCAAGAATGGAGACCGCAATGTCCGCTGAAATCGAAAAACGCGTCAAGGAACTGGGCTACGACATTCCGGTGGCGGCAGCACCTGCGGCCAACTATGTGCCCTTCGTCATCAGCGGCAACGTGCTCCACATTTCCGGCCAGCTCCCCATGCTTGATGGCAAGCTCGCAGTCACCGGCCATGTCGGAAAGGATGTCGACGTCCCCGGCGCCCAGAAAGCTGCCGAACTCTGCGCGCTCGGCCTGCTCGCCCAGGCAAAGGCGGCGCTCGGTGACCTCTCGCGCATCAAGCGCATCATCAAGATCAATGGCTTCGTCGCCTCCACGCCCGATTTCGTCGAGCAGCACCTCGTCCTCAACGGCGCCTCGAACTTCCTCGTCGGTGCGCTCGGCGAAGCCGGCAAGCACGCCCGCGCCGCCGTCGGCATGGCCGCCCTGCCGCTCAACGCGGCCGTTGAAATCGACGCCATCATGGAAATCGCCTGATGCACAAATTCAACTGGCTGACCGAGCGTCCGATCGCGCATCGCGGCTATCATGATCTTAACCGGGCCGTTTGGGAAAACACGCTCTCGGCCTTTTCCCGCGCCGTCGAGGCCGGCTTTGCCATCGAATGCGATTTGCAATATGCCGCCGATGCCATTCCGGTCGTCTTCCATGACGACGACCTGAAGCGCCTCTGCGGCATTGAGGGCGACGTGCGCCAACGTACCGCCGCCGAGCTCGGCCTGCTGACCATCGGCGGCACGGCCGACAAGGTGCCGACGCTGCGCCAGCTGCTCGACCTCGTGAAGGGCCGCGTGCCGCTCGTCCTGGAGCTTAAGGGCCGCAAGAGCGACGACGACGGCTTCGCCATGGCCGTGCTCGATACGATCGAGAACTATGAAGGCCCCATCGCCCTGATGAGCTTCGACACATGGCTGCTGAAGGACCTTAAGGGGCTCGGCACCACACGCCCGGTCGGCCTGACGGCGGAAGGCGCACGGCCGGAGAATTTTGCCGTGCATGAGGAGGCGATGCAGTACGGTCTCGATTTCATCTCCTACTACTACGGCCACCTGCCGAACGCCTTCATCAGCCGCCAGCGCGACCTCGGCAAGCAGGTCATCACCTGGACCGTGCGCGACGACGAGGCGCGCACGATCACGGCGCTCAACGCGGACCAGATGACCTTTGAAGGCTTCGACCCGCGCGAAGCCCTGACGGCCTGAGGTGATGGTGCGCATCCGCGTCGAAACGAGCTTTGCCAATATTTCGGCCGAAGACTGGGGGTGCCTTGCCGGCGCCTCCAGGGCGGATGCGCAAGCGCCCTACAATCCCTTCGTCAGCCATGCCTTCCTGTCGTCGCTGGAAGAATCGGGCTGCGCCACGGCCGATACCGGCTGGCTCGGTCAGCACATGCTTCTGGAGAATGACGAGGGCGCCCTCATCGGCGCCCTGCCCGCCTATCTGAAAAACCACAGCCAGGGCGAATATGTCTTCGACCACGGCTGGGCCGATGCCTTCGAGCGCGCCGGTGGCAGCTATTATCCGAAGCTGCAGGCCTCCATTCCCTTCACGCCAGCCACCGGCCCGCGCCTGCTTTACCGGGCCGATCAGCCGGTCATCGAGACGCAGGCGGCGCTTGCCGGCGGCCTGAAGGAACTCGCCAAGCGCCACGGCGTCTCCTCCGCCCATGTCACCTTCGTGCCCGAGGCGGAAATCCCGGTTTTCGAGGCGGCCGGCTATCTGCACCGCACCGACCAGCAGTTCCATTTCATCAACGGAGGCTATGGCTCGCACGATGACTTTCTGCAGACGCTGGCGTCGCGCAAACGCAAGGCGCTGAAGAAGGAGCGCCGCGCTGCACTGGAACACGGCATCGAGATCGACTGGCTGACCGGCGGGGACCTGACCGAGGCGATCTGGGACCAGTTCTTCACCTTCTATATTGACACCGGCAGCCGCAAATGGGGCCGTCCCTATCTCAACCGGGAATTCTACAGCCTGATCGGCGAACGCATGGCCGACGACATCCTGCTCGTCATGGCCAGGCGCGACGGTCGCTATATCGCCGGCGCGATCAATTTCATCGGCGGCGATACGCTCTACGGCCGCCACTGGGGCTGCATCGAAGATCATCCCTTCCTGCATTTCGAGGTCTGCTACCACCAGGCCATCGATTTCGCGATCGCCAGGGGCCTGAAGCGCGTCGAAGCCGGCGCACAGGGCGAGCACAAGCTGGCGCGCGGCTACCTGCCGACAACAACCCATTCCGCCCACTACATCACCCATGCGGGCCTGCGCCGCGCCGTCGCCGACTATCTCGAGCGCGAGCGCAAGGATGTGGAGATGATGGGCGACTATCTGGCCGAGCACGGACCCTTCCGCCGCGGCGAACACAACAACGAGACAGAATAAGACCGGGAGACGAGCATGAGCTACGACACCAACAACATTTTCGCAAAAATCCTGCGCGGCGAAATCCCCTCGCACCGCGTCTATGAAGACGAGCACACCGTCGCCTTCATGGATGTCATGCCGCAGGCGAACGGCCACACGCTCGTCATCCCCAAAACCCCGTCGCGCAATATCCTTGATGCCGATCCGGAAACGCTGGCCCGCCTGCTGCCCGTCGTGCAGAAGGTCGCCGTTGCGGCCAAGGAAGCCTTCGAGGCCGATGGCGTGACAGTCATCCAGTTCAACGAGCCGGCCGCCGGCCAGACCGTCTACCACCTGCATTTCCACGTCATCCCACGTATCGAGGGCCTGCCGCTCAAGCCACATTCCGGCACGATGGAGGATCAAGGCGTGCTCGCGGCCAATGCGCAGAAACTGCGCGACGCACTTTGAGCCTTGTCGCCCTATGCGGCGGCGGCGCGACGCTCCAGGGCCGGCGCGGCATGTCGGCGTAGGATCTGCCCCGACAGGACATAGGATAAGTAGAACACGGCAATCCCGCCGAACACATCCATCAGATGGTGTCCGCCTTGAACCAGAATGGCGGGTACCATCAACAGGTTGATGATGACGGCCGGGATCGCCAGAAACCGCACCCGCGCCAGAAAGACCACCGACATGCAAGCCATGATGGTGTGAAACGACGGAAAAGCGATAAGGCCCAGAACATTGTGCGGTGACAGCGCCGTCACGCCCTCGCGGCTCAGGCGGACCAGTTCGCGGCCATAGGCGGGATCGGCTGCCATTGGCATGCGCGCAAGGAGATCGGCCGGCAGGTCGTATACGGTCGATGTGCCGAAGGACGGGAAAAACGACCAGAAGAGGACCGCCAGCAGCGCGCCGAGGACGCCTGTCAGCATGAAGCGCTGCAGCTGTACGCTGTCGGCAAACAAGCCGAGCGCCAGAATGATGACTGCCATCTGCGGCAGCGAACTGAAATAGACGACCTGAAGAACCGAGCCGAAAAACGGAAAACCCGAAACCCAAGTGATAAAAACCGGCCAGTCGAAGCCCACAGCTGCATCGAGCCGCACCAGCAGCGGATCAATCGGCGTGAAGAAGACGGGCAGCAGCATATAGTTGAAGACAGACCCGGCCAGTGTGAACAGGATGAACACACCCGTTGCTGTCACAGAAGTGGCAATCTTCTCATCCGAGCGCACGCGCCGGTAATATTGCCCGAGGCCGACCATGGCGAGACCGCCTAAAATCAGCACGGCGTAGGCACCGACATCGACCGCCACACCCTTGACGGCGATCAGCGGCGCCGATAGCGCCAGCAGGATCACCGTCAGCAACAGGATCAGTCGCTCCGCAGGAAGAAACAGCATACCGGTCTCCTTGATCGGTCCGTCTCTATCGAATGTGTTTTAAAATTTGGATAAATACAGGCGGATAGGCTCAAAAACCGAGCATATGAAGGCCGAGAGCGAGGGTGGCGATCGAGGTGCCAATGCCAATGACAGGTCTGCGCCCGACCGCGAAGAATGCCGCGGCCCCGACAGCTACTGCACCCAGCCGCAGCCAGAGCGGAGAGGCTTCGAGAACACCGGTCGGATAGACGATCAACTTGGCGATGACGGCCGCCACCAGCGCGGTGGCAACGGCCCTCACCCAGTTCAGCACTTCGGACTTTTCATCGATCCGATTGCCCGCGATGACGCCGGACCAGCGCCAGAAATCGGTGGCGAGCCAGCCGGCAATGGCGATGTAGATATAGGGCCAAGGACCGTCGAAACTCATCGTGCGGCCTCCTTCCGCCGCAACATCCGCTCGACCCACCAAGCCAGCGTGCCGCCGATGATGCCTGCGAGCAGGATGTCATATTCGGGAGCGATCACCGCGAAGAGCCAGCCGAGCGCAAGGCCGATGCCGAGCGCCCAGTAAATCACGCGATGACGCGCGGAAACCCAGATCGAGGCAAGAAAATAGACCGGTGTCAGGAAGAACAGGCAGCCGGAGACGATGGGTGGGAACTCAGAGACGGCGCCATAGACGAGGCCGACCAACAGGATGTTGACCGTGGTCAGCGTCATGCCGAAGCCGGCGAAGAAGGCGACTCGGCCGCTGCGTGGCACGTCGCGCACATGCTCCATGGCGAAAACCCAGGCGGTGATCGCGACGAAATGCGAGACGATGAGCAGGAGCCAGGTCGGCGTGCGGCTGGTGCGGATCTCCGGGATCAGTGCCGCCACCATCGGCATCATGCGCACGGAGGAAAGCGTCACGGCCAGGAACGCCGTCGCGATATGGGCACCCGACAGCATGGAGCCGACGAGGATAACTTTCGCGGGCAATGCCCAGACTATACCAGTCATGAACATCACCTGCCCGACCGGAATCTTCGCCTCGGCCGTGAAGGCGGCGAAGCCGACGAAGGAGAGCATAAGAATGATCGCGGGCAGGCTGAACAATCCGCGCATGCCGACAAGGAACCAGTGTGTCTGGGAATGGTGGTCTGGCGCAGTCTCGGCAGTCATCGATATCTCGGATCATCGGCAAAAAGAAAGCCGGGCAGTTTCCTGCCCGGCCTGTATCATTTGTAAAGCCGTTATTTCTTGCGTGGCACCTTCGGAACCGCGCTTGACGATTTGCGCGGCGGCTCGCCCTTCGGTTCCTCAGCCTTGGCTTCCGCCGCCTTCTTGGACGACTTGGCCTTAGCGGGTGCCGCTTCGGCGGCGACGGTTTCCTTGGCCTTGCGCGGCTTGGCCTTCTTGGCGGCAGCCTCTTCCACTTCGGCTTTCGGCTTGATCGGCGCGGTTTCCGGCACTGCGTCGAGAATCAGACCCTTCGAGCCGTCTTCCTTGGTGCCGACGGAGACGCGAACGACACCGCCCTTCTTGAGCTTGCCGAAGAGGATTTCGTCGGCGAGCTTCTTCTTGATATTTTCCTGGATGACGCGCGCCAGCGGACGGGCGCCCATCTTCTCGTCGTAACCCTTCTCGGCCAGCCAGGCGATGGCGTCCTGCTGCAGGTCGAAGGTGACGTTGCGCTCGGCAAGCTGGGTTTCCAGCTGCATGACGAACTTCTGCACGACCTGATGGATGACCGGCGTCGGCAGCGAGCCGAACGGGATGATCGCATCGAGACGGTTGCGGAATTCCGGCGTGAACAGGCGGTTGATCGCCTCCATGTCCTCGCCTTCGCGCTTCGACGAGCCGAAGCCGATGGCGGCCTTGGCCATATCGGATGCGCCCGCATTGGTCGTCATGATCAGGATGACGTTGCGGAAGTCGATCTTCTTGCCGTTATGGTCGGTCAGCGAGCCGTGATCCATGACCTGCAACAGGATGTTGTAGAGGTCCGGATGCGCCTTCTCGATTTCGTCGAGCAGCAGCACGCAATGCGGATGCTGGTCGACGCCGTCGGTCAACAGGCCGCCCTGGTCGAAGCCGACATAGCCGGGAGGTGCGCCGAGCAGACGCGAAACCGTGTGCCGCTCCATGTATTCCGACATGTCGAAGCGCAGCAGTTCCACGCCGAGCGAGGCGGCAAGCTGCTTGGCGACTTCCGTCTTACCGACGCCCGTGGGGCCGGAGAACAGGTAGCTGCCGATCGGCTTGTTCGGTTCGCGCAGGCCCGCACGGGCAAGTTTGATGGCCGATGCCAGCGCTTCGATCGCCAGATCCTGACCATAGACCACCGAGCGCAGTTCCTTCTCCAGGTTGGAGAGCACCTGCTCGTCGTCCTTGGAAACGGTCTTGGCCGGGATGCGGGCCATGGTGGCGATCGTCGCCTCGATCTCCTTTTCAGTGATCAGCTTGCGACGCTTGCCGGCGGGCAGCAGCATCTGGGCCGCACCGGTCTCGTCGATCACGTCGATCGCCTTGTCCGGCAGCTTGCGGTCGTTGATGTAGCGTGCCGACAGTTCGACGGCGGTCTTGATCGCTTCGTTGGAGTATTTCAGCTTGTGATACTCTTCGAAGTAGGGTTTGAGGCCCTTCATGATCTCGATCGTGTCATCGATGGTCGGCTCGTTGACGTCGATCTTCTGGAAGCGGCGGACGAGTGCCCGGTCTTTCTCGAAGAACTGGCGATACTCCTTGTAGGTCGTCGAGCCGATGCAGCGGATCGCGCCGGAAGACAGCGCCGGCTTCAGAAGGTTGGACGCATCCATCGCGCCGCCAGAAGTGGCGCCGGCGCCGATGACCGTGTGGATCTCGTCGATGAACAGCACCGCACCCGGATAGTCCTCAAGTTCCTTGACGACCTGCTTCAGCCGCTCTTCGAAGTCACCGCGATAACGCGTGCCGGCAAGCAGCGTGCCCATGTCGAGCGAGAAGATCGTGGCGTCTGCCAGCGCTTCCGGCACCTTGCCTTCGATGATGCGCTTGGCGAGACCTTCGGCAATCGCCGTCTTGCCCACACCGGGATCGCCCACGTAAAGCGGGTTGTTCTTGGAGCGGCGGCACAAAACCTGAATCGTGCGGTTCACCTCGGCATGGCGGCCGATCAGCGGGTCGATCTTGCCGTTGCGGGCCTTCTCATTGAGGTTGACACAATAGGCGGTCAGGGCATCCTGCTTCTTGGCAGGCTCTTCCTGCTCGGAGCCTGCGCCGCGCGTCTGCTTCTGCTCGTTTTCGGTTTCCTCGGCGCCGCGCACCTTGCGCTCTTCGGAGGAGCCCGGCCGCTTGCCGATGCCGTGCGAGATGAAGTTGACGGCGTCATAGCGCGTCATCTCCTGCTCCTGCAGGAAATAGGCGGCATGGCTCTCGCGCTCGGCGAAGATCGCGACGAGCACATTGGCGCCGGTCACTTCCTCGCGGCCGGAAGACTGGACATGGATGACCGCGCGCTGGATGACGCGTTGGAAACCGGAGGTCGGTTTGGAATCCTCCTCATAGCCCGTCACCAGATTGGCGAGGTCATGATCGACGTAGTCGGTGACGGTCTTGCGCAGCACGTCGAGATTGACGTTGCACGCGCCCATCACGGCGGCGGCGTCGCCATCGTCGATCAGCGCAAGAAGCAGGTGTTCCAGCGTTGCATATTCGTGGTGGCGCTCGTTCGCATAGGTCAGTGCCTGATGGAGCGCCTTTTCAAGGCTTGCAGAAAATGTCGGCACGGTCGTTCCTCATTTCTTTTCCATGACACATTGCAGCGGATGCTGGTGCTGGCGGGAGAAATCCATCACCTGTGTCACTTTGGTTTCGGCAACCTCGTAGGTAAACACGCCACACTCGCCTACGCCATGATTGTGCACATGCAACATGACCCGTGTGGCCGCTTCGCGGTCTTTCTGGAAGAAACGCTCCAGAATGTGGATCACGAATTCCATGGGCGTATAGTCGTCATTGAGAAGCAGCACGCGGTACAGGCTCGGCTTCTTCGTCTTAGGCTTCGTGCGGGTGATGACGGAGGTGCTGCGACCGGGAGTGCCGCCGCCCTCATCACCGTCCTGCATTGTGACCCGTCTCACAGTCATTTTCGTGGTCATTCCCTGATTACGAGTCCTTTTACGGCCGCTTCCTTCGTGGCGCGTCGTTCGGCTGAGGTAGCCTTTGGACCTGTTATCTAATGTTTCGTCACAAGATTGTAAGACCCCTGCTTCGCACTGCAATCATAATCGCCGGCTGTCCGAAGGAAATAGCGAAATTTGCTGCCGTTGCGTCAGCCCCGCGCAACCTCCGAAACGCAAATCGGCCGGCCGCGGTTGCCCGCGGCCGGCCGATAAACGTTATACGCGTATGCTCTGCTGAAACCTTAGGCGGCGACGGCCGACTTGGCAGCAGCGGTGGCTTTGGCAACCGGTGCTTCGTAGGGCTTGTAGGCGCCCTTGGCGAGGTCGGCGTACATTTCGCTGAGCTTCGTGGCTTCGGCGACGAAACCTTCATAGGAGGATTTCACGAAGGCGGTCTGGAGTTCGACGGCAGCTTCGACGCTCTTGACGCCGGACAGCTTTTCGAAGTGAGCAAGGCCGTTTTCAAAGGACTTCTTGGAGAAGTCGGCGGTCTCGGTGGCGATGGCCTGCCAGCCCTGAGCAGCCGTCGTGTAGCTCTTCACGAACGTGTCCACGGCTTCCTTGCCCTTCTTGTTTGCATCGTCGAAATTGAACATCGAAGTCTCCTTTGGATCCCGGTGGTATGGTCCGAAATCTATATGCAATGCACAAAAAAGTCAACGAAATGGTGCGACGCAATATTTTTTAGCCAAAGCAACATCTTGGGCGATAGGTATGATTATTGGCGTTGCGAAAAGCCAAGCTGTCGCAAAACAATAATAATCGGCGTCGGAACCAGAACAGCTTGGGTGAATTGCGGCTTTTAGGCGGACAGCAGGCCTCACCTCTCCTGTTGTATATTTGTCCCCGCTGGGTGGTGACGCTAAGAGGCTGCCACCATCGCCCGCCCCTCCCTCCACGTCATCCTCGGGCTTGACCCGAGGATCCATGCCACAAGCGAGGCGGTGCGGAGGTGTGGATCCTCGGGTCAAGCCCGAGGATGACGGAGGAGAATGACGAGCCACGAGCAGAAGTGGGCGCCAGACACGAAGAAGCCCGGCGCCAAAGTCGGCCGGGCTCTTTAAATTCGAGCAATACCCGGGGATCACAGATCGATGTCGAGGATCGCCATGGAGAAATTGTAGGAGAGCTCGCCGTCCTCGTCGTCGCGGAACACGACGCCCAGGAATTCATCAGCAAGATAGACCTCGGCCGATTCATCCTTGCGCGGACGCGCCTTGATGACGATCTCCTTGTTGATGTTCCGCTTGAAGTAGGCCTCGAGCTTCCTGATTTCTTCCGGCTTCACGACATGTCTCCGTCAATGATTTGATGTGCCGCGCTTCTCGCACCTGCTCCGGAGCCTGTAAACCCTCGAAGTCCGATGCGTGTCGACTTTTCCGCCTCAGAGATCGTAGTCGAAGGCCGCCAGCAGCTGGTCCATGGCGCGCGACGGCTCGTTGCAGCCCGCCTCTCCGACGACCTTGGCCGGCACACCGGCCACCGTCGATTTCGGCGGGACCGGCTTGAGTACGACGGAGCCCGCGGCAATGCGCGAGCAATGGCCGATATGGATGTTGCCGAGGATTTTCGCGCCAGCACCAATCATCACGCCGTCGCCGATCTTCGGATGACGATCGCCACCCTCCTTGCCGGTGCCACCGAGCGTCACGTTATGCAGGATCGAGACGTTGTCGCCGATGGAGGCGGTCTCGCCGACAACAAGGCCTGTCGCGTGATCGAGGAAGATCCCCTTGCCGATATGGGCCGCCGGGTTGATATCCGTCTGGAACACGCTGGAGGAACGGCTCTGCAGATAGAGCGCGAGATCGCGCCGGCCGCTGGTATAGAGCCAGTGCGCGACGCGGTGCGTCTGGATGGCGTGGAACCCCTTGAAATAGAGCACGGCATCCAGGAACCGCAGGCATGCTGGGTCGCGGTCGTAGACGGCCTGGATATCGACGCGCAGGATGCTGCCCCATTCCGGCCAGTCTTCAAGCATTTCGTCAAAAATCTGATGCAGGAGATTGGCCTGAAGGTCCGGATGATCGAGGCGCTCACAGACGCGATGGATCACGCTTTCTTCCAGCGAGCGGTGGTTCAGCACCGTCGAATAGAGAAAGGCCGCCAGCAGCGGCTCGGCCTGGGCGGCAACGCGGGCTTCCTCGCGCAGGCTGTCCCAGATCGGATCCATGGCCTTGAGCTTGTCACCGGCCCTAAGTTCATTCGTCGCGACCATCGCCGCACTCCTTCATCATCTACAGGACCCTATATAAAGCAAAGCGCGCCCGAGCGGAATGGCCGGACGCGCTTTGTCGTAAACGGGGTCTCAGCGCGCGCCAATCTCCGCATAGAAATCCAGCACAGCACGCTTAAAAACCTTGTCGCCGACGGCAAGCATGTGGTCGCGGCCGGGAATATCGAGCGCGCGTGCATCCGGCATCAGCGCGGCGAGATCCTGCGGATTGCCGGCAATGTCGTCCTTCGTGCCGACGCCGATCAAAGCCGGCACGTCGATACGGCCCATGTCCTCGACGGTCAGCAAATCCCGCGAGGTCATGATGCAGGCGGCAAGCGCCTGGCGGTCGGATTTCGTCTGTTCCGCGAAGGCGCGGAACATGCGGCCGCGCTCATGGGTCACGACATCGAGCGAGGGTGCGAGCAGCGCATCCGCGATCGGATCCCAGTCGCCCACACCTTCCACCATGCCGATGCCGAGCCCGCCGAAGACGACGGAGCGCACGCGGTGCGGATGGGCCAGCGCCATGAAGGCAGTGATGCGCGCGCCCATCGAATAGCCGAAGACATGGGCTTCGGGGATGCCGAGATGGTCGAGCAGGGCTGCCGCATCACCCGCCATCAGCGGCGGCGTATAGAGCGCCGGATCGTGCGGCTTGTCACTGGCGCCGTGGCCGCGATTGTCGAGCGCGATGACGCGGTAGCCCGCATCGCCCAGCGTCTTCAGCCAGCCGGGAAACACCCAGTTGACATTGGCACTGGAGGCAAAGCCGTGGATCATCAGCACCGGATCGCCCGACGGGTCGCCCTCGTCGAAAAAAGCGAGCTCCAGGCCCTCATGGGTGAAACGGGAAAAGGGCGGGGGATCAAGGTTCATCGCAGGCCGTCTTTCGTTTTCTCGACCCTGCTCATACTGCCCTTTGCCCGCGGAGAAAACGGCAGCGGCACGGAAATCTGTCTCATGTTTAGTCGCCGATGATTGAAATCGATACCAATTTCAATCATTGGGGTCCGCGACGGTTTTGCATCTACACATTTCACCGGAAGGCGACTATGGTCCGCGCCAGAAAACGGACTTCCACGGAGCATGACATGGCTGGGCACAGCATTCCCCATTTCCAGAACGACGGCGGCCATGGTGTCATCGAGATCGGCGTGAAGGAATTCATGTGCGTCGGCGCCTCGGTGCCCTACGACCACCCGCATGTCTTCCTCGACATGGGCGACGACAACGAAAAGGTCTGCCCCTACTGCTCAACGCTCTACCGCTACAATGCCAGCCTGAAGGCCACGCAGACGGAACCTGCTGGCTGCACCTTCACCAACCAGGCGGCGGCGTGACGGCCCAAAGGGCCGCACCATCATGTCTTCTTTAACCTCCGCGACCATCGTCGGCGCCGGCATTGCCGGCCTGACGACAGCCCTTGCGCTCGCCCGCAAGGGCATCTCTTCCCATATCCTTGAGCAGGCCCCCGCCCTCGAAGAGGTCGGCGCCGGCCTTCAGCTCTCGCCAAACGCCTCGCGCATCCTCGCCGATCTCGGCCTCATCGACGCGTTGAGCGCCCGCTGGAACGAGCCGGATCATATCCTGCTCGCCTCGGGACAGACGCTGTCTCCACTCGCTTCCGTTCCCGCCGGCCAGGCGGCCCGCAGCCGCTGGGGCTCGCCCTATGGCGTCCTGCACCGGGCGTCGCTCCAGACCGTGCTCATCGATGCCGTCAGGCAAAACCCGTTCTGCACGCTGACGACGGGGGCGCGAATCGAAAGCGTTGAAGCAGCCCGCGCCGTTGCGCCGGCCGATTTGCTCGTTGCCGCCGACGGCGTCTGGTCGCGCCTGCGCCAGGCCGTGCCGGGCGCCCTGCCCGCCCGCTATTCCGGCAACATTGCCTGGCGCTTCCTCGTGCCCTACGGCCTGGCACCGGCCTTCCTCAATCCGCGCACCGTGACGGCCTTTCTCGGCCCGCATGCGCATCTCGTCGCCTATCCGCTGGCGGAGATGCAGGCCTTCAACATCGTCGCCATCCATGCGCAGGCCGATGCGCCTCCGGAAGGCTGGACGCGCAAGGGCGATGCCTTGACACGTGGCCGTCTTCAGGAGGCCTTTGCCGGCTGGCACACGGGCATCCGCCGCCTCATCGCGGAGGCGCAAAGCCCTATGGCATGGCCCCTGTTCGGCTGCGCCGACGGTGCCTGGACGGATGGAAAAGGCATCGTGCTGATCGGCGACGCCGCCCATGCCATGACGCCCTTCGCGGCCCAGGGCGCCGCCATGGCGATCGAGGATGCGGCCCTGCTGGCAAACCGCCTCGCCGGCACCAGCGAGATCGGACCGGCCTTGCGCCGGTTCGAAAAGGAACGCCGCGAACGCGTCGAAAAAGTCCGCAGCCGCGGCGCTTTCAACCGCTTCGCCTATCACGCCCGCGGCCCGGTGGCGCTTGCCCGCAACCTCGTGCTTTCGCTGCGCAAGCCGGAACAGCTCGCTGGCGATCTGGACTGGCTTTACGGCTACCGCACGCCGGATTGAACCCCTCACCCGGCAAACCGGATGAGGGTAATTTTCGTGTCAGGCGGCGCGCGCCGCGGCCAGCCCGCGCTCGATATCCGCCTTGATATCCTTGACGTCCTCGAGGCCGATCTGCAGGCGCAGCACCGGACCTTCTTCCGGCCCCTTGGCGACGCGGCGGTCGTTGAGGTTCACATGCACTGCAAGGCACTCGAAACCGCCCCAGGAATAGCCGAGGCCGAAGATGCCGAGGGCATCGAGGAACGCATGGGCCTTGGCCTTGTGGCGCTCCGGCGCGCCGCCGTCGAGCACGATGGAGAAGATGCCGCTCGAGCCCTTGAAGTCGCGCTTCCAGAGATCGTGGCCCGGAAAACTCGGCAGGGCCGGATGCAGCACGCGCGACACGTCCTCGATACCTTCCAGCCAGCGCGCCAGCTCCAGCGCGCTTTCCTGATGCCGCTCCAGCCGCACGCCCATGGTGCGCAGACCGCGCAGCACCTGATAGGCATCGTCCGGCGATGCGCAGGTGCCGAGGGTGATCTGCGTGTCGTGCAGTTGCTCCCAATGGGCGGCATTGGCGGAGACGGTGCCGAACAGCACGTCGGAATGGCCGGCCGGATACTTTGTCGCTGCATGAATGGAGACGTCGACGCCAAAATCGAGCGGCTTGAAATAGAGCGGCGTCGCCCAGGTGTTGTCCATGGTGACGACGGCGCCGTGCTTGTGCGCGGCAGCGGCAGTCGCCGGGATGTCCTGCATTTCGAACGTGTTGGAGCCCGGCGCTTCCGTGTGCACCAGCTTGGTGTTCAGCTTGATCAGGGCCTCGATACCCGCGCCGATCATCGGGTCGTAATATTCGACGGTTACGCCGAGCCGCTTCAGCATCGTGTCGCAGAAATGCCGCGTCGGGTGATAGACGGAATCCACGATCAGCGCATGGTCGCCGGACGAGAGATAGGCCAGAAACGGTACCGTTACGGCGGCTAGACCCGACGGCACGAGAATGGTTCCGGCAGAGCCTTCAAGCTCGTCGATCGCCGCACAAAGCGCATCCGTCGTCGGCGTGCCGCGCGTGCCATAGGTGTATTTCTGCGCCCTGCTTTCCATCGTCGCGGCATTCGGGAAAAGCACCGTCGAGGCATGCACGACCGGCGGGTTGACGAAACCATGATACTCAGCTGGATCGTTTCCGGCATGGGCAAGGCGGGTGTTAGCGCCGGCGCCGGCGAGGATTTCGTCTCTGTTTTTCATGGATCAGTCCGGAGGAAATTCGAGGGATGTAAGCGAAAGACTCTTGGATAGGCACACGGGCGGGTCAAGCCCCAACTTGTCTCCATGACATGCGCCCAAAGCGCTTCAAGTGTTAATTACGCGGATATTTTGAGCGATTTACTGCACATATCCCTATTTTTCTGCCCAAATTCCCGCCAAACATCGACAAATTTCGCTTACTGACTGGAAAATAAGCCCGATCACTTGACCCTGCGAAAATTTGAGCATGAGATAAGCAACCTCGCGCCGGGAGGGTGGCGAGTTCCGCAACGTGCTGATTTCAACGCGTGACCAGCGGACAAAACAAAGACAACAGAAAAAGGTTGTGAAAAAATGGCAAAAAAAATCGTGACAGCGCTCGTTGGCGCTGCCGTGCTGGGGCTTGGCGCAACGGCTGCTCAGGCAGATACGCTCTCTGACGTGAAGGCCAAGGGGTTCGTGCAGTGCGGCGTGAACGGTTCGAACCTCGCCGGTTTCGGCGCGCAGGATTCGGCCGGTAACTGGGCCGGTCTCGACATCGATCTTTGCAAGGCCGTGGCCGCTGCCGTCTTCGGCGATGCCACCAAGGTGAAGTTCACCCCCCTTTCCGCCAAGGACCGCTTCCCGGCCCTGCAGTCGGGTGAAATCGACCTTCTGGCCCGCAACACCACCTGGAGCGTCAGCCGCGATTCGCAGCTCGGCTTCGATTTCCGCGCTGTGAACTACTATGACGGCCAGGGCTTCATGGTGAAGAAGGAGCTCGGCGTGAAGTCGGCGCTCGAACTCTCCGGCGCATCGGTCTGCGTGCAGTCCGGCACGACGACGGAACTGAACCTTGCCGACTACTTCCGCTCCAACAACATGGACTTCAAGCCGGTCGTCTTCGAAGCGCAGGATGAAGCAGACGCCGCCTACAATGCCGGCCGTTGCGACGCGTACACGACCGACGCTTCGGGCCTCTATTCGATCCGCCTGAAGATGGCCAATCCGGACGACCATATGGTCCTGCCGGAAATCATCTCCAAGGAGCCGCTCGGCCCGGCCGTTCGCCAGAACGACTCCAAGTGGTTCGATATCGTGACTTGGTCGCACTATGCGATGGTCGCCGCCGAAGAATTCGGCATCACCACCGCGAATGTCGAAGAGATGAAGAAGTCCGCCAACCCGGATATCAAGCGCTTCCTCGGCGAAGAAGCTGACAGCACCATCGGTGCCGACCTCGGCCTGCCGAAGGACTGGGCCGTGCAGATCATCAAGGCCGTCGGCAACTACGGCGAATCCTTCGATCGCAATGTCGGCGAAGGCTCCCCGCTCAAGATCGCCCGTGGCCTGAACGCTCAGTGGACCAAAGGTGGCCTGCAGTACGCGCCGCCGATCCGCTAAGCTGCGATCAGACGTGACGATCGGGAGGGCGCATAAACGCCCTCCCCTTTAAAACAAACGCCCGGAAAACAGGGCGAACCAACGTCAGGGGAAATGCATGGCTCTTGCGGATGCCCGAACAGGGTCCGGCGAACCGCCGAAGGTATCGCTTCTTTACAATCCGGCGCTCCGAAGCGTCGTCTATCAGGTCGTCACGCTCGTCGTGATCATCGGCGCCGTCTGGTACGCCTGGAACAACGTCGTCCAGAACCTCGCCCGCGCCAACATGACGGCGGGCTTCGGCTTCCTGAACAGCCGCGCCGGTTTCGACCTTGCGCAGGCACTGATTCCCTATTCAAGCGACTCGACCTATTTCCGGGCGCTGCAGGTCGGCCTTTTGAACACGCTCGTGGTCGCCGCCGCCGGCATCGTCACCGCGACGATCGTCGGTCTGCTGGTCGGCGTCGGGCGCCTGTCGCACAACTGGCTGATCGCGCGCCTCTGCACGATCTATGTGGAAATCTTCCGCAACATCCCGCCGCTGCTCGTCATCTTCTTCTGGTATCTCGGCGTTCTCGCCCTTCTGCCCTCCATCCGCACGATCTTCCAGAATCTCAAGGAAGATCCGAACGCGGTGTTCTTCATCTCCAACCGCGGCATCTACATGCCCGCCCCGGTTTTCGGTGAAGGTTTTGGCGTCGTGCTCGTCGCCCTGCTGATCGGCATCGTCGCGGCCATCGTGTTCACGATCTGGGCGAATGCCCGCCAGCGCGCCACGGGCCAGCGCCCGCCGGTTCTCTGGATCAATCTCGCTCTCGTCGTGCTGCTGCCGCTTGCCGTCTTCATTGTCATGGGCCAGCCCCTGACGCTGGATTACGCGGTGCCGGGCTCCTTCAACATGAAGGGCGGCATGGTCATAGGCCCTGAATTCCTGGCGCTCTATCTGGCGCTGTCGCTCTATACGGCCTCGTTCATCGCCGAAATCGTGCGCGCCGGCATCCGCGGCGTCTCGCACGGCCAGTCGGAAGCCTCCTACGCGCTCGGTCTGCGCCCCGGCCAGGCAACCCGCCTCGTCGTGCTGCCGCAGGCGCTGCGCATCATCATTCCGCCGCTCACCTCGCAATATCTCAACCTCATCAAGAACTCCTCGCTCGCGGTGGCCGTCGGTTATGCCGATCTCGTCGCGGTCGGCGGTACCATCCTCAACCAGTCCGGCAAGTCGATCGAGATCATCTCGATCTGGATGCTGATCTATGTCTCGATCAGCCTCATCACGTCGCTGTTCATGAACTGGTTCAATGCCAAGATGGCCCTGGTGGAGCGCTGAGATGACCGAGACCATTACCTATGTCCGCGACCGGTTCCTCGAGCAGGAAAAGCCGCCGCTGTCCGATTCGACGGCTATCGGGTGGATCCGCAAGAACCTCTTCGCTTCGGTGAAGGACAGCGTCCTGTCGCTCGTTGCCCTTGCGGCGCTCGTTTACTTCCTGCCGGGCCTGATCAACTGGCTGTTCATCTCTGCCGTCTGGACCGGTGCGGACCGCACCGCCTGCCTGACGACCGATCAGGGCGGCCAGCTGCCGGCCGGCTGGAACGGCGCCTGCTGGGCCTATGTGAACGACCGCTTCGTACAGTTCATGTTCGGCTCCTATCCGCGTGACGAGCTGTGGCGGCCGCTTCTGGTCGCTGCCATGTTCGTGGCGCTGCTCGTGCCCTTCCTGATGCCGAAGATGCCGCGCAAGGGGCTGAACGCGCTGCTGCTCCTCATCGTCTTCCCGGTCGTCTCCTTCTTCCTGCTGCTCGGCGGCGTCTTCGGCCTGCGCCATGTGGAGACGTCGCTGTGGGGCGGCCTGATGGTGACGCTCATCCTGTCCTTCGTCGGCATCGTCGTTTCGCTGCCGGCCGGTATCCTGCTGGCGCTTGGGCGTCGTTCCAGCATGCCGATCCTCAAAACGGCCTGCATCACCTTCATTGAACTGATCCGTGGCGTGCCGCTGATCACCGTTCTGTTCATGGCGAGTGTGCTCCTGCCGCTCTTCCTGGAGCCGGGCAACAATATCGACAAGTTCCTGCGCGCGCTGATCGGCGTGTCGATCTTCGCATCCGCCTATATGGCCGAGGTCATTCGCGGCGGTCTTCAAGCCATTCCGAAAGGACAATATGAAGCGGCCGATGCTCTTGGTCTAAACTACTTCCACAAAATGACCTTCATCGTGCTACCGCAGGCCATCAAACTCGTGATCCCCGGCATCGTGAACACCTTCATCGGCATGTTCAAGGATACGTCCCTCGTCACGATCATTTCGATGTACGACCTGCTCGGCATTGTGAAGGCGAGCTTTGGGGATTCGGGCTGGATCACGCCGGTCACGCCGCTGACGGGCCTGATCTTCGCCGGCTTCACATTCTGGATTTTCTGCTTCGGCATGTCGCGCTACTCGGCCTTCATCGAACGCCGCCTCGACAAGAGCCACAAGAGATAAGTGAGAGGAAACACACATGGCCAACCAAGCCCAGGCGCAAAAGATGACGGTGTCGGCGACGGATGTCGCGGTCGAAATCACCAACATGAACAAGTGGTACGGTGACTTCCACGTTCTGCGCGACATCAATCTCAAGGTGATGAAGGGCGAGCGCATCGTCATCGCCGGACCCTCGGGCTCCGGCAAGTCGACGATGATCCGCTGCATCAACCGGCTGGAAGAGCACCAGAAGGGTTCGATCGTCGTCGACGGTATCG
>NZ_QWBU01000008.1 GCF_003432075.1 Shinella sp. WSJ-2
TGTCGACGCCGAAATCGGCCGGGCTCTTCTTGTCGAGCGGCTTCTTCTTCGCCTTCATGATGTTCGGCAGCGAGGCGTAGCGCGGCTCGTTGAGGCGAAGGTCCGTCGTGACGACCGCCGGAAGCTTCACTTCGATCGTCTGCAGGCCGCCGTCGACTTCGCGCGTCACCTGGGCAGAACCCGAACCGATCTCGACCTTGGAGGCGAAGGTCGCCTGCGCCCAGCCGAGCAGCGCCGACAGCATCTGCCCGGTCTGGTTGGAATCGTCGTCGATCGCCTGCTTGCCGACAATGATCAGGCCCGGCTGCTCGGCTTCCGCCACACCCTTGAGGATCTTGGCGACCGCCAGCGGCTCGACGGCGTCGTCCGTCTCGACCAAAACGGCGCGGTCCGCACCCATGGCGAGCGCGGTGCGCAGCGTCTCTTCAGCCTTCGCAGGACCAATCGACACCACAACCACTTCCTCAGCCTTGCCGGCTTCCTTCAGACGCAGCGCCTCTTCAACCGAAATCTCGTCGAACGGGTTCATCGACATCTTCACATTCGCAAGCTCAACGCCTGACCCATCCGCCTTGACGCGGATCTTTACGTTGTAATCAACAACGCGCTTCACTGGGACCAAGATCTTCATGGCTTCCTTCCTTCATATGCCCGCGAGGGAAAATGCGCCTTTCAGGGGCGTCCTGATTGTCGGTTGGCGACATCGATACGTGTTTTTTCCCCAAATACAATGCATCACGGGCCCTCCCCACGTGAAAACGCCGGCGTTATAAATTACCTTTACGTTCACGTCAATTTGTATCTTATTGCCGTCCCCAATGGGTCGGAGGAACGGAAGACCGGGTAGCAGCTTCCTCCACCGGCACCGGCGTCGCCTCCACATGCCGCACCGCCTTGGGCGTCACGATCGTGCGGTCGAAGAGCGGCACGCCGCGGCGGCGCAACACCAGAACCAGCAGCGCGCCAGCGACGATGCCGCCGACATGGGCGCCCCAGGAAACGCCCCCGTCACGGTTGACCGCCAGCATGTAGAACTGCTGCGCGATCCAGAAGGCGAGCGGAATGACCGCCGGCAGCGGCAGCGGAATGCGGAAGAACACCAGCACCCACACACGCACCTTGGGATGCAGCAGGAAATAGGCGGCCACCACACCTGAGATCGCCCCCGACGCGCCGATCAGCGGCGCCTCGGACTCCGGCTGAACGAGGCCGTGCACCAAAGCACCGGCCGCAGCACACAGGAGATAGAAGAGGAGAAAGCGGAAGTGTCCCAGCGCGTCCTCGACATTGTCGCCGAACACCCAGAGGAACAGCATGTTGGAGGCGAGATGCATGAAATCGCCATGCAGGAAGGCATAGGTGATGTAGGTCGCGTCCTCCGGCACCAGCACGAGACTGGGCTCGAGATCGGCGAAATCGAAAACGACCGCCGGGATATAACCGAGCCCCACCACCGCCGCATCGGAAAAGGCCTGCGTCGAAACGAGCCCCGTCACCAGCCAGACCACAACATTGATCGCGATCAGGCTGATCGTGACATATTGCACCTTGATATATTTCAGGGCGTTCGCGTCATGCAGCGGTATGAACATGGATCCCCTTCCCCAAGGCCTTGGCGGACGAGCTTACCTGTTCTGCCCCGGAACCCACAATATGTCCGTGCGCCCCTTGTCGTTCACAAAGCGCGCGGCAACGAAGAGGAAATCCGAAAGCCGGTTGATATAGGCGACGGCCGCAGCCGACACCGCCTCGCCCTCGCTCTCCTGCAAGGCGACGATGCGCCGCTCGGCCCGGCGCGCGACGGTGCGCGCCAGATGCAGCGCCGCCGCCGCCGGCGTGCCGCCCGGCAGCACGAAGGAGCGCAGCGGCTCGAGATCGGCATTGAGCGCATCGATCTCCTGCTCCAGCCGGTCGACCTGCGACTGCACGATGCGCAGCGGCTCGTAATCGAGCGTCTTGCCGGTTTCGGGCGTTGCGAGATCGGCACCGAGATCGAAGAGGTCATTCTGGATGCGGACGATCATCCGGTCGAGATCGGGGTGATCGGCAAGATGCTGGCGCACCAGACCGATGCAGGAATTCGTCTCGTCGACCGCGCCGTAGGATTCGACGCGCAGGTCATGTTTCTTGCGGCGCGGGCCGGCGACGAGGCCCGTCGTGCCGTCATCACCCGTGCGCGTGTAGATCTTGTTGAGCTTGACCATCAGCCGCGCCCGCCGCCGGTGATCCAAAGCGTGAGCATGATCAGCACGATGGCGATGGCCTGCAGCAGGACGCGCGCCTGCATCAGCTTGTTGGACGTGTTGCCGCTGCCGCCCTTGGCCATGTTGACGAGGCCGCGCACGAGCACGATGACGACGAGGCCCATGACGAGCAGGGTCATGAAGGTGAGGAAGGAAGACATGCCAACAATCCGGTTTGATTTCTGTCAGCCCTATTCACATAGGGCATTTCACGCAAAGTGCACGTCTTTTGCGGCAAAAAGCCTGCGACGCCGCGCCGCGTCAACCAAGCCGGCCGATGATGCGGTAGAAAAGCCCCGCCGGCAGTAGCTTTTTGAGCAGCACGCCCTGCTTCGCCGGCCGCGTAACGACGTAATGCGGCCGCGGCGCATTGGCGGTCAGCGCATGGCGCAACACCGCATGCACGGCCTCTGGCCCGAGCTTGCCACGCGCCGGTTTCGATTCGCCGCGCAGACGCTGGAGCTGCCGGCGGTATTCTTCCGCATGCACCGAGTTTTCGAGATCGATATTCTTCTCGATATAATGCAGCGCATTCGCGGTAAAGCGCGAGGCGATCGGCCCCGGCTCGATCAGGCTGACATGCACGCCCGAGCCCTTGAGCTCCATGCGCAGCGTCAGCGAAAGGCCCTCCAGTGCGAATTTCGACGCATTGTAGGCGCCGCGCCAGCGATAGGGCACGATGCCGAGGATCGATGAGCACTGCACGATGCGGCCATGGCCCTGGCGGCGCATGACGGGAATGACCCGCCGCGTCAGGTCGTGCCAGCCGAAGACATTCGTCTCGAACTGTTCGCGCAGCACCTCGACCGGCAGGTCCTCGACCGCGCCGGCCTGGCCATAGGCGCCGTTGTTAAAGAGCGCATCGAGCCGCCCGCCGGTGCGCGCAAGAACCGTCTCGGCAAGCGCCGCGATCGTGTCCGGCCGGGTATAATCCATCAGCAGCGCTTCGATGCCGTCGGCCTGAAGGCCCGCCAGATCCTCCTCCCGCCGCACGGTCGCAAAGACCCGCCAGCCTTCGGCCTTCAGGGCGCGGGCGCAATAGGCGCCGATCCCGGAGGAGCAGCCGGTGACGATGATGCTTCGCATGGTTTCTGGAGAAGACATGGTCATTTCCTGTACAAATTCGCCTTCGTTTCCCATATTCAACCGCAACAGACAATGAGAGTGCGGCCAAGCAACGGCCGTGAAGGGACTGGACATTGCCAATGCCGACCGCCATCCGACTAACCTACAAAGTCGTCTTCGATGCGATCTGGCATTTTTCCGAGGATGACGGCTGGGCGATGGGCAGCCATGTCGCGCTCTCCACCCTGCTCGCCATCTTCCCCTTCCTGATCTTCGGCACCGCCCTTGCTTCCTTTCTCGGCGCCGACCAGTTCGCCGAAACAGCGGTGCATCTCATCTTCGACACCTGGCCGGAATCGATCGCCGCCCCCATTTCGCGCGAGGTCGTCGCCGTCCTCACCATCCCACGGGGCGGCCTCCTGACGGTCTCCGTACTCGCCGCCGCCTACTTTGCCTCGAACGGCGTGGAGGCGCTGCGCATCTCGCTCAACCGCGCCTATAGGGTCGCCGAGACGCGCTACTGGTATGTCACGCGCCTCGCCAGCCTCGGCTTTGTCATCGCCAGCGTGCTGGCGCTTGCCGTCATCAGCATCGTGCTCGTCGCAGCACCGCTCGCGGTGCGCGCCACCGGCGACTGGCTGCCCTGGCTCACCTATGTCTATTCCTGGGTGGAAAGCTGGGGCCTGTTCGGTACGATCCTCGTCCTGTTCATCGGCCTCCTGATCGCCCATCTCTGGCTACCGGCCGGCCGGCGCAAAATCGCCGACGTGCTGCCCGGCATCGTCCTCACGCTGCTCGCCTGGGGGATTGGCGCCTACACCTTCGCGTCCTATCTCGCGACCTTCGCCAATTACGTCTCGACCTATGCCGGCCTCGCCTCGATCATGATCGCGCTGGTCTTCCTCTACATCGTCGGCGTGATCTTCATTCTCGGGGCCGAAATCAATGCCGCACTCCTGAAATACCGCGTCAAGCATGTCATCCTCGACAAGATCAGGGGCGTGAAGAAGCCCGCACCCGTCGTCGACGATTCAATGGAAGACGAAGCCATAGCCCGCGAGCAGGGCGCGAAGGCCGGTCGGTGACAGGCCCTTCTCCCGGTAGGCGGCAATGCCGGTATCCTGATTGCTCTTGGACAGTTTTCGCCCATCCGGCCCCGGCACCAGCCCGTGGTGCCGATAGGCCGGCGCCGGCAAGCCGAGAAGGCTCTGCAACAACCGGTGCACGGAGGTCGCATGAAAGAGGTCCTGTCCACGCACGACATCGGTGACGCCCTGCTCCGCATCGTCGAGCACCACGGCGAGATGGTAGCTGACCGGCGCATCTGGCCGCGAGAGGATGACGTCGCCCCAGCGCTCCGGCCGCGCCGACACGACACCCGTCTCGCCCTCCGGTCCCGCACCGGCCTCCGACCAGCCCAGACTGGCAGGCGCAAGCGCCAACGCCTTGTCCATATCGAGCCGCCAAGCGTGCTGCCGTCCCTCGGAAATCCATGCCAGCGCCTCGTCCCGGTCGAGCCCCCGTTCCTGCTTCGGGTAGAGCGGCGCACCGTCGGGATCGCGCGGCCAAACCCCGCCGATGGCCTCGTGCGCCTGCACCTGCGCCTTCACCTCGCCACGGCTCAAAAAACCCGGATAAAGCAGACCCATCGCCTTCAGGCGCTCCAGCGCCGCAGCATAGAAGCCAAGATGCTCCGATTGCCGCCGCACCGGCTTTTCCCAGTTAAGTCCCAGCCAGGCGAGATCGCGATAGATCGCCGCCTCGAATTCGGGTCGCGAGCGTGCCGGATCGATGTCTTCGATGCGCAGCAGGAAGCGGCCGCCGCAGGCTGCGGCAAGATCATGGTTGAGGATCGCCGAGAGCGCGTGGCCGAGATGCAGGAGCCCGTTCGGGCTCGGCGCGAAACGGAAGACACGCGATTTTGACAAAGCATTGTGCATGAGGTCTTCTGCCATGACGAGGCGCGCACGACAACAAAAGGGCGGCTCACGACAATGCAATTGCACATGATCAAAACGGATGCCGACGTCGCGGCCGGTCTCGTCGATCTCGCGCTGATCGACGTGCGCCTTTTTAACGTCATCGATAAGGCCGGCCCTGTGCCGCTACGCCGTCTGCCGCCCGGCTATCGCGGCCTTGCCGGCATCATCGTCGCGCAGATGGTGTCCCGGGCGAGCGCCGATGCGATATGGCGCCGGCTGGAAGAGACGGCGGGCGACATCACGCCTCACCACATGCTTCGGCTTTCCGATGAGGACTGCCGCACCATCGGCCTGTCGCGCGCGAAGGCCGAGACGTTGCGCCGCGCGGCCGACAGTGTCGATCGCGGTGACCTCGATCTCGATGCCATTTGCCACATGGAAGCCGCCGCCGCGACGCGGAAGCTGACCGCCATCAAGGGCATCGGCCGCTGGACCGCGGATGTGTATCTGCTGTTCTGTGGCGGCCACCCGGACATCTTCCCCTCGGGCGATGTCGCGCTTCAGAACGCGGTTGCCCACGCACTCGGGCTTGGAATGCGGCCAACGCCGCAGGAACTCGACACTATCGCCGAAAAATGGGCACCCTGGCGCGGCGTGTCGGCCCGGCTTTTCTGGGCTTATTATGCGCGGGAAATGCGCCGTGAGGTCGCGCCGATCCTGGAAGGATGAACCCGCGAAAATCCATAGTTTCCGCTTTTCCATTCCGGCTTCACAATGCTGTAACAACGGGCCTAATATAGAAGGGCAGATGCCGAATCGATCAGGAGAAGCCCTTGACGATTTCTGTTTCACCACAGGCCCTGCCAGCTCTCGTACTGAATGCTGACTACCGGCCGCTGAGTTATTACCCCTTGTCGCTTTGGTCCTGGCAGGACGCGATCAAGGCCGTGTTTCTTGACCGCGTCAACATCATCGCCGAATACGAGCATTCGGTGTCTTCGCCGAGTTTCACGATGCGCCTGCCGAGCGTCGTGTGTCTGAAAACCTACGTGCAGCCATCACGTCATCCGGCCTTTACCCGGTTCAACGTGTTCCTGCGCGACAAGTTCGAATGCCAGTACTGCGGGTCGCCGGACGACCTGACCTTCGACCATGTCATCCCGCGCGCCCATGGCGGCGAGACGACCTGGCAGAATGTGGTCGCCGCCTGCTCCCCGTGCAATCTGAGAAAAGGCAGCAAGCTGCCGAAGCAGGCGGGTATGCACCCGCATCAGAAGCCCTACCAGCCGACGGTTCAGGATCTGCACAATAACGGGCGACTGTTTCCACCCAACTATCTGCATGAAAGTTGGATGGACTATCTCTACTGGGACGTCGAACTGCAACCCTGACGCATCAGGCGCAAAACCGAAAAACGGTTTTGCGGCGATAGCATGCGTTTGAAACGGGTTGCGGGCATCACGCTTTCGTCGACTGCACGCCCTTGAAGGCGATCGCGGCGAGGATGAGGCTTGCAATCACATTCCAGCCGGCAAACGACAGGCCGAGCAGCCGGAACGACGCCTCCGTGCAGGACGGACCATGCTTGGTGTTGATGTCGGACAGGAGGTCGCCGGCATTCTGCGTGACGCCCTGCGCCGTCGTCGCGCAGGTTGCCGGTCCCTCCCAGAAGCCCCATTCGACACCCGCATGATAGACGCCCATGCCGGCACCGACGAGCATCATGATGCCGGCGACGGCGAGCAGCAACCGCGTCAGCCAGACCGGCCCATTGAACAGCGCTGAAAGCAGCGCCGCGACGGCAACGGGAATGCCGTAATAATAGGGATCGCGCTGCAGAAGGCAGAGCGCACAGGGAATGTAGCCGCCGATATGTTCGAAGGCGAGCGCACCGCCGACGGTCGCGGCCATGCCAAGGGAAAGCAGACCGGCGGAAGCCTTGCGGGAGAGATCGAGGGAAGCCGTCATCAGTTCGTCCAATCGAGCCGGCGGAGATGCCGACGAAACGGCGCCGAGTTCTATCAGGTGCGCCAACATTGTAAATCACCGCACGGAGAAGTGATAGCGTCGGTCTCTTCCGATCGCAGGCGATTTGCCGGTTGCCGCCCGCCCAAGCATCGTGTAAACGGCGATGGCTTCAGTGCCGTGCCCCATTGGCGGAACTGGTAGACGCGCTCGACTCAAAATCGAGTTCCGAAAGGAGTGCTGGTTCGATTCCGGCATGGGGCACCAAAATCACCACATCGCTATTCGACTTGAGACGGTTTCCTCGTGGGAAAACCGCGCCGTTTAGGGCGCGGTTGTAAAATCTCCATACCTTGGAGAAAAAATTCGTTTTTTAGCGGGAACAAATTTTGCAGGGCCGCATTTACTGTGTGCAACTGCAGACACCCCCGGATGCGGTTGTGAGGGGGACCCGAGAGCGATGTGCACGCTCTTGGGTCTCAACCATTTCAGGGGGATGTCTTCGCAGATATATGCGAACCTCTCAGAAGATGAAGTCGGTTCCGATAAGCTTCAGCGAAGTATCAAGCACTATCGTAAAATCGGCCTTGCCGTTTCCATCGGTGTCCCCATGGATGAACGTATCGCCGTTCTTGATCTCATACCGCAGTTCACCGGCCTTGTTATGGAATTTCTGCGTGCCGATGAAAGAGAAGTCCTGCAGGCCTTTGGCGGTGCTCGCATCAAAGGCGCTGAGATCGATCTTGTCTTTCTGTGTTCGGCTGAAATCGAAGATCTTGTCCGGCGCGGTCGTCAGTGAATCCGTCTTCGTGCGGAAGACGAACGTGTCCGCACCGGCACCACCGTAGAGCTTGTCAGCACCGGCACCGCCTTCCAGACGGTCGTTGCCCGCATCTCCCTTAAGCGTGTCGTTGCCGGCATCGCCCTTCAGCTTGTCATTGCCGTTGCCGCCTATGAGCGTATCGATGCCGTTGCCACCCGACATCGTGTCATTGCCATCGTAGCCGTAAAGCGTGTCGTTGCCGTCGCCGCCCCAGAAGACGTCGGCATATTTCGTCGCCTTGATGACGTCGTTACCCGAAAGAAGCGCGTTCAGGAACGTGCTTGAGTTGCCGCTGTTGATGGCCTTGGTCAGAGCCGGGCCGGAAAGCGAAAGGCCCGTGATATCCAACACCTTCGCACTCTCGGCAATCGCCGTAAAGGACGTAAGCGTACCGGTCTTGACGCCGATGACTTCGCCGTCGGCATCCTTGGCATAGGTGAGACCCTTGCCGAGGAATGTCATCGACGTGTCTTCGTCAACGTCCCAGAACTTCATGGAAGTCGTCGTAAATTTTTCTCGGTCGAAATCAAAGATCGACTCGAGCTTCTCGGAAATGAATTCGCTGAAACTGGCGCCCGACTTCGAGGTAAAGCCGCTGATATTGATGTTGCTCATATGCTATTCCCGGTTGCGATGTAAGAGGTCTAACCGCAACACGCCGTCGGCGGCAACGTCCATTCCGGGGCGGATCTGTTCGACTTCGAAACAATGCTAATCCTCTCTTAAACCGCAGCGAACAAATGCCGTCGATCGGCGTTTCCTTCCGTTAACCCGACCATAGGAGCGCGTCATGGTTTTCAAGGAAGCCACTTTCAAGGGCGAAAAACCCGAGCATGCCGAGCCGCCCCATCCTGCCTGGCTGGAGGCGCAGGTGGCCGATGCCCTGTCCGTCGCCGGTGACGTGGATGCCTCCGATGTCACCGTGACCTGCAAAGGCCGGCGGATCATTCTTTCGGGCAGTATCGGCTCCGCAGAAGAGGCCGAGCGCGCTGTCATCATCGCGGCGTCGGTGAAGGAGGTCGAGGAGATCGACAACCGTCTCGCCTGGCCCTGAGCCCGCAAAAAGCCGCCATTGCCGCCACCCCCTCCGAAATGCTAGTTGCAGTGCAGCAAACTGGAGTGGTGCGGATGCTCTTGGAGAGATCGACCTATGATGCGCTGTACGGGGATTTCCGATGGGACATCCCCGACAGGTTCAACATCGGCACCGCCGTCTCCAATGCCTGGGCCGTCCGCGCGCCGGATCGTGTCTGTCTTCAGCATTTCCTGCCGGATAGCGCGCCCCTTTCCATGACCTATGGCGAACTCGCCGCCCGCTCCGATGCCTTCGCCGCGGCGCTTGTCGCTGAGGGCGTCCAGAAGGGCGACCGCGTCGCGATCCTTTTGCCGCAGGGCTTCGAAACCGTGATCGCCCATGTCGCGATCTACAAGCTTGGCGCCATCGCGTTGCCGTTGGCGCTGCTGTTCGGCGCAGATGCGCTGCTGTTCCGGCTGAAGAACGCCGAGGCCAGAGCGATCGTGACGAACCGCTTCGGTGCCGAACGTTTGGGGCCGATCCGCGCCGAATTGCCGACGCTCGATCTCGTCGTGACCACGCAGCCATCGGACGATCCCTTGGCAAAATCCTTCCAGGATCTTGTCGAGAGACATGCCGGCCCCTTCGCCGCCGTCGACAGCGGCCCCGATGATCCGGCGATGATGATCTACACCTCGGGAACGACCGGCCCACCGAAGGGCGCGCTGCATGGCCACCGCGTTCTGCTTGGCCATGTGCCGGGCTTCCAGATGCACCACGAATTCCTGCCGCAGCCGGGCGACCGCATCTGGACGCCGTCGGACTGGGCCTGGGCGGGCGGACTTCTCAACGTGCTGCTGCCGGCGCTGCTGCTCGGCGTGCCCGTCGTCTCCTCGCCGGGCCAGAAATTCGATCCCGACATGGCCTATCGCATCATGCAGGACATGGATGTGCGCAACGCCTTCATTCCGCCGACGGCGCTGCGGCTGATGAAGACCGTCGCCAATCCGCGCGAAAAATACCGGCTGAACCTGCGCACCATCGGCTCGGCAGGCGAATCGCTCGGCCGCGAGACCTGGGAATGGGTGCGCGATACGCTCGGCATCACCATCAACGAATTCTACGGCCAGACCGAGTGCAACATCGTGCTCGGCTCCATCGGCAAGCTCGGCGTTTCCCGGCCGGGGCCGATCGGCAAGGCGGTTCCGGGCCATGTCGTCGCAATCATCGACGCGGCCGGCAAGGAAGTGTCGCGCGGCACCGTCGGCCAAGTCGCCGTCAAGCGGCCCGACCCCGTCATGTTCCTCGGCTACTGGAGGAACGAGAAAGCTACGGCGAAAAAGTTCATCGGCGACTGGATGACGACGGGCGATCTCGGGCGCATGGACGCGGAGGGTTACGTCACCTTCTTCGGCCGCGACGACGACGTGATCACCTCCTCAGGCTATCGCATCGGGCCGAGCGAGATCGAGGATTGCCTGGCCGGCCACCCCGCCGTGCAGCTCGCCGCCGCCGTCGGCAAGCCGGATCCGGTGCGCACGGAGATCGTCAAGGCCTATGTGATGCTGCGCCCGGGCTATACGCCCTCGCCGGCGCTGGCGGTGGACATCCGAGAATGGGTGAAGTCGCGGCTCTCCATGCACGAATATCCCCGCGAGGTGGACTTCGTCGACAGCCTTCCGCTCACGACATCGGGCAAGGTCATCCGCCACCTGCTGCGCAAGCGCGCAGCGGAGGAGACGCCCTTCGCCGCCTGAGCCTCTGGCTTTAGCGGCGGGCGAGCGAGCGGATCTTGTCGCGCAGCAGGCGCGCCACGTTGCGTGTGTTGCGGTAGAGGTGCAACTGGGCTGCCACCTGACGCACGTCGCGGTCGCGGTTCTGCTGCAGGCCGACGACCAGCGTGCCCATGTCTTCGCGCTCTTCCCAGAACCGGCTCATGACCGGGTGATCCGGCACCGCGCAGGAATCCGAGCGCGCGATATTGGCGTCGTCGAGATGCCATTCGGTCAGTTCCGCCACCAGAAGCTTGCCGGGCGAATATTTTGCGAAGTCCTCGTCATAGGCCGTCTTCCAGGTATAGGCCTCGCCGCCCATCATGAAGACTATCATCGAGGCGATAGCGCGGCCGTCGAGGTCGAGCGTGTGGATGCGCACGCCGTCGGTCTCGGCGAGATTGCTGATCGCCTCGCGCGCGAAGGCGGCGCGGTAGCGGTCGTTGATCATCGCCGTGCGGCCACGGCCCTTCCAGCCGCCGGCCTCGAGCAGCAGGAACTCCTCCATGCGCAGCCGGATATCGGCCGGTTGGCGGGCGACATTGTAGTTGAGCACGCCCAGCGCATCGAGCTTGCGCCATTGCCGGCGCAACTCGCGGAAATGCTCCGGCGCGATGGCCTTTTTCAGATAGGTCTGGCCATCGAGCAGGCTGTCCAGCATCGGCCGGCGATAGGTGTCGGTCACGGTGACGGGGAGGTTCCGGCCAATCGCGACGGCGCGGATCAGCTGGGCGAAGGCGCCGTTGAGGCGCAGATCCGGAAGGACGAGAATGGCGGGAAGCCCCGTATTGGGACCGCCCATCACCTCCAGAAAATTATCGAGCGTTTCAGCCGCCTCCTCGGCATCGACCAGTGGCGTGCCAAGAGGACCAAAGGGATTCGACCACGCGCGCAGGATGCTCGAGCCGATGGAGAAGCCGGGCTTTTCGACGGAGAACGGCATGAGGAAGCGCATACGGCTGCGCCCGCCCGCCTCATCGCGAATGACCGAAAGGCGCACCATGCGATCTTCCAGGCGCGGCATGGCGGGCGCCAGGAAACGGCCGGTGAAGAAGACGTTCGGCTCCATCACGCGGTTCGACAGGAAGTCGAGCTCCTGCTGCAGTTCATAGCCGGCATTCGCGGGATAGATGGCGAGCGAACGGCCGGAACGGCCGATGGCAAAACGCTGGTCGGCCGGGGGCTGGGCCAGCGGCGGCGCCGGTGGAATGGCCGCCTGGGCGCGGCCCGCAGCGATCGTGTGGTCGAAGCCGTGACTATCGGTCATGGTGGTCCGTCCCGTTGGCAAGTTTTGCCGTCACCGGATCGGCGAAGGCGAAGAGAAGAATGGAAAGTTTTTGCCGCACGGCGATATGCAGCAGCAGCGCCTCGACGACCATCGCGCCGGCCGTAGCGGAGGCCGCCCCGACGAGGCCGAAGAGCGGAATGAGCGTGACGTTGAAGGTGATGTTGGCGGCAAGTGCGGTGGCATAGACGGCAACGCAGAGCCTCTGCTCGCCGCACATGGTCAGCAGCACCTCGCCCGGCCCGACAAGCGCCTTGGCGAGAATGCCGGCAAAGAGGATGAACATCAGGCCCCAGCCCGCCGTGAAGGCCGGGCCGAATAGCGATAGCAGCAGATGACCGGCCGCCAGCACGGAAAGCCCGACGGCCAGCGACGGCCAGAAACTCCAGCGCGCCGTCTCGCCGGCAAAACGCGCCAGCCCCACGCGGTCGCCGGCGGCGAACATCGCGGAAAAACGCGGCGCGGCGGCAGCCTTCACCGAGAAGAACACGAAATGCACCAGCGCCATCGTCTTGGCGGCGGCGAAATAGATGGCGACGCTTTCCGGATCGAGGAACAGGCCGACGACGATGACATCGGAATTGGTGAGCAGGAAGCCGAAGCCCTCGATCAGGAAGATCGGCAGCGCCGCCTTGATCCAGAGCCCGAACTCGACCTTGTGCGGGCCGGCGAGATAGCGCTTGCCGAGCCTGCGCACGATGTTGAAGAACTGCGCCACCGTGGTGAGATAGGTGGCGGCAAGCGCTGCCACCATCGCCGTCAGCGCCGTGTGCGGCTCGCCCAGCCACACGGCCAGGACCATGAAAACGAGGATCAGCAGCGGACGGATGATATAGGTCGGGCTCAGCGCCACGACGGCCCAGCTATGGGCGCGCGCTGTGCTTTCGAGCACGTCGCCGAGCGCGATCATCGGCATGCAGAACAGGCCGACGAAGAGCGGCACGACATAGTAGCCGGCGACGTGGTCGCGAAAGAGCCAGAGCACGAGAAACCCGACCACCGCCAGCGCCGTCGATGAGAGCATCGCGAAAATGCGGGCCGTCGAGGTGAGGCCGCGGATTTCCGCATAGGCGCTGCGGCCGACATAGTCGGGCAGGAAACGCACGACCGTGGTGTGGAAGCCGAGACAGGACATGTCACCGAAAATGACGACGATCGCCCAGACGAAGACGAAGATGCCGTATTCGAACTCACCCATCACGCGGGCAAGGATGATCTGCGAGATGAAGGCGATGGCCGCGCTGGCGACGCGGATGGCAAAGGCGATCAGAGCCATGCGCTGCGCCAGGTTGCGCGGGTCGTCGCTGGCGAGAATGGCCGCGACGGCGCGCAGCAGAGGCTCAGCCTTGCCGCGAAGGCTCGATGGCAGCAACCTCTCCGCCGATTGAATGACCGCCATCAACACAGGAACCCGAACGCTACGCAAAACTCTACCAGCGTCAGTCTTGTCAGATCAGGGTTAACAAACGGTTGGATACGCGCCCTGTGGCGGCCAGCGCCCGAAAGAAAAATGCCGCCCGAAGGCGGCATTTTCCGTTTCCATTTCCATCAGGCCTGTTCGAAGGCGCCGTGGCAATGTTTGTACTTCTTGCCCGAACCGCAGGGGCAGGGTTCGTTGCGCGCAACATGGCCCCAGGTCGAGGGATCGTTCGGATCGCGGTTCTCAGCGGCAACAGCCATGAAGCCACCACGGCCTTCGCCGAAATCGTCCTCGCCGGTCGTACCGTCGATGTGATGGCCTTCCATTTCCGGCGGCACCGGTGCCGGGCTGTCGGCCGCCTGGCGCACCAGTTCTACGCGCATCAGCTGCGACGTCACGGTCTGGCGGAGGTTGGCGAGCAGCGCCTGGAAGAGTTCGAAGGCCTCGGCCTTGTATTCCTGCAGCGGATCGCGCTGGGCATAGCCGCGGAAGCCGATGACGGAGCGCAGGTGATCGAGGTTGACGATGTGCTCGCGCCACAGCATGTCCAGCGTCTGGAGCAGCACGGAGCGCTCGACATAGGTCATGATCTCGGGGCCGAAACGTTCCGCGCGGTCGGCGGCGGCGGCATCGGCGGCCTTGTGCAGGCGCTCCAGGATGTCCTTTTCGTCGATGCCTTCCTCGGCCGCCCAGGCTTCGATCGGCAGGTCGAGGTTCAGCTGTTCGAGCACACCCTTCTTGAGGCCGGCCACGTCCCACTGTTCGGCATAGGCATTTTCCGGAATGCTCAGGCGAACGAGGTTTTCGACGACTTCGTTGCGCATGTCGGACACGATCTCGGACAGATTTTCGCTGTCCATCAGCTCGATGCGCTGTTCGAAGATGACCTTGCGCTGATCGTTCAGCACGTCGTCATATTTCAGGAGGTTCTTGCGGATGTCGAAGTTACGGGCTTCGACCTTCTTCTGCGCACGCTCCAAAGCCTTGTTGATCCAGGGATGGACGATCGCCTCGCCTTCCTTGAGACCCAGCTTCTGCAGCATCGAATCCATGCGCTCGGAGCCGAAGATGCGCATCAGGTCGTCCTGCAGCGACAGGAAGAACTTCGAGCGGCCCGGGTCGCCCTGACGACCGGAACGGCCGCGCAGCTGGTTGTCGATGCGGCGGCTTTCGTGACGCTCGGTGGCAAGAACATAGAGACCGCCGCCGGCAAGCGCCTTTTCCTTGAGCTGCTTGACCTCTGCGATGATCTGATCGCGCTTGGCGTCACGCTCCGGGCCTGGCTCCATTTCGGCGAGATCGCGCTCGAGGCGCATTTCAAGGTTGCCGCCGAGCTGGATGTCCGTGCCGCGGCCGGCCATGTTGGTGGCGATCGTCACGGCGCCGGGAACGCCGGCCTGCGAAACGATATACGCTTCCTGTTCATGGTAACGGGCGTTGAGGACCTGGAAATCCTTGAAACCGGCCATGCGCAGACGCTCGGCGAGGTATTCGGACTTCTCGATCGAGGTCGTGCCGACGAGAACGGGCTGGCCCTTCTCGCGCGCATCCTTGATTTCCTGGATAATCGCCTTGTACTTCTCCTCGACCGTCCGATAGACCTCGTCGTCCTCGTCGCGGCGCTGGATCGGCAGGTTGGTCGGCACTTCCACGACTTCGAGGCCATAGATGTTGCCGAATTCCTCGGCTTCGGTGGAGGCCGTACCGGTCATACCGCCGAGCTTGGAATACATGCGGAAATAGTTCTGGAAGGTGATCGAAGCCAGAGTCTGGTTTTCCGGCTGGATCGTCACTTTTTCCTTGGCTTCCAGCGCCTGATGCTGGCCTTCCGAATAGCGGCGGCCCGGCATCATGCGGCCGGTGAACTCGTCGATGATGACGATCTCGTCGTTGCGGACGATGTAGTCTTTATCGCGGGTGAAGAGCTTGTGAGCCTTCAGCGCATTGTTGATGTGGTGAACGATCGCGACATTCTCGACGTCGTAAAGCGATTCGCCCTTGAGAAGGCCGGCCTGGCGCAGCAGATTTTCCAGCTTCTCCGTACCCACTTCCGAGAAGTTGGCGGAGCGCTGCTTCTCATCGATCTCATAGTCACCCTCGTCCAGCATCGGAATGAAGGCGTCGATGGTGGTGTAGAGGTCCGAGCGGTCGTCGAGCGGGCCGGAAATGATGAGCGGCGTACGCGCCTCGTCGACGAGGATCGAATCGACTTCGTCGACGATGGCGAAGAAGTGGCCGCGCTGCACCATCTGGCCGCGCTCATACTTCATGTTGTCGCGTAGATAGTCGAAGCCGAGTTCGTTGTTCGTCGCATAGGTGATGTCGGCGGCGTAAGCAGCGCGGCGCTGGTCGTCGTCGAGGCCATGCACGATGACACCGGTGGTCAGGCCGAGGAAGCCGTAGATCCGGCCCATCTGGGCGCTGTCGCGGCTGGCGAGGTAATCGTTGACCGTCACGACATGTACGCCCTTGCCGGCCAGCGCATTAAGATAGACGGGAAGCGTCGCGACGAGCGTCTTGCCTTCACCGGTCTTCATTTCGGCGATCGACTTCTCGTGCAGGATCATGCCGCCGATCAGCTGGACATCAAAGGGGCGCAGGCCGAGAACGCGGAACGCCGCCTCGCGGGCGACCGCGAAAGCCGGCACCAGAATGTCGTCGAGCGTCTTGCCGTTGGCGAGCTGCTCGCGGAATTCCACTGTCTTGGCGCGCAGGGCTTCGTCGGACAATGCCTTGATTTCAGGCTCCAGCGCATTGATGGCGTCGACGCGCGGCTTGTAGGAACGGACGCGGCGATCGTTCGAGGAACCGAACAACTTGCGGGCAATGCCGCCGAGGCTGACCATCAGGATGGTCCTTTCTTTATGGCGCCCGGCGCGTGACAGGTCGCACGTTTATTTGCGCGCAAAGCCGTGAAACGCCCGGAAACTGTTCTGGACGCGGGATTGCGTGACAGATAAGAGGGGGGTCGAATGATGTCAACGGCTCAGGCGGTTGCACAACGGCCACATTCTGGTGGTGTTGAGGCCCCTGGCACCGGATATCTCCCGATTCCGGCGAGGATGTGAAAGGTCTCATCGATTATGTTCAAGTATAGCAAGCTCGCAGCAGTCGCCGTCATCGCGATTGCCGCTGCAACGGCCGGCGCTCATGCGGAAGACGCAGCGGCAGACCCTGTTGTTGCCAAGGTCGGCGCCACGGAAATCCACGAATCGGAACTCAAGCTAGCAATCGCCGGCCTCGATCCGCAGCTTGCCAACCTGCCGGACGAGCAGAAGCGCGTTGCCGCCCTCTCCTCGATCATCGACGTCAAGCTGCTTGCAGCGGACGCCGACAAGGAAGGCCTGAAGGACAGCGCCGACTTCAAGCAGCGCCTCGCCTTCCTCACGGACCGCGAGCTGCACAATGCCTATTTCAAAAAGCACGTCGTCGATGCCGTCACCCCGGAAGAGGTGAAGGCGCGCTACGAAAAGGAAATCGCCGCGATCACGCCGGAAGACGAAATCCGCGCGCGCCACATCCTCGTCAAGACCGAGGAAGAGGCCAAGGCGATCATCAAGGATCTCGACGCTGGCAAGGATTTCATTGAAATCGCCAAGGAAAAGTCGACCGACCCGAACAAGTCCGAAGGCGGCGACCTCGGCTATTTCGGCAAGGGCCGCATGGTTCCGGAATTCGAAGCAGCCGCCTTCGCATTGGAAAAGGGCGCCTATTCCAAGGAGCCGGTGAAGACCCAGTTCGGCTTCCACGTCATCAAGATCGAAGACAAGCGCAAGCAGCAGCCCCCGGCACTCGACCAGGTCGAGCCGCAGGTTCGCCAGCTCGTCATGCGCGACAAGTATCTCGAGCTTCTGGCGAAGGCCAAGGCCGCAGCCCCCGTCGACATTCAGGACGCGACGCTGAAGACCGCCTATGACGCGGTCAATAAGCAGGAAGCTGCCGGCGAAGGCGAAGCCGCCCCGGCAACGGAAGGCCAGCAGTAATAAATCATGGCCCGGCGTTTACCGCCGGGCCTTTCTTCACACAGGAAAGCACGTATGTCCGGTTCCATCTCCCCGCTCGCTCCGAAGACCTATGCCGAAATGCCGCCCGTCCGCGGCGTGCGCATGGCAACCGCCGCCGCCGGGATCAAGTACAAGAACCGCACCGACGTGCTGATGATGGTGTTCGACCGCCCCGCAACGGTGGCAGGCGTCTTCACCCGCTCCAAATGCCCCTCCGCTCCGGTCGATTTCTGCCGCGCCAACCTGCCCGGCGGCGTTGCCCGCGCCGTGGTGGTCAATTCCGGCAATGCCAATGCCTTTACCGGCCGCAAGGGCCGCGAGTCGACCAAGATGACGGCGCAAGCCGCAGCCAAGGCGATCGGCTGCGCGGAAAGCGAAGTCTTCCTCGCCTCGACGGGCGTGATCGGCGAGCCGCTGGACGCCACGAAATTCTCCGGCGTGCTTGACGGCCTTGCTACCTCCGGCACCGAGGATTTCTGGTTCGAGGCCGCCAAGGCCATCATGACGACGGACACCTATCCGAAGGTCGCGACACGCACCGCAGACCTCGGCGGCGTCACCGTCACCATCAACGGCATCGCCAAGGGTGCGGGCATGATCGCGCCCGACATGGCGACCATGCTCTCCTTCGTCGTCACCGATGCCGCCATTCCGGCGCCCGTACTGCAATCGCTGCTTTCGGCCGGCGTCGGCCCGACCTTCAATTCCGTCACCGTCGACAGCGACACCTCGACGTCGGACACGCTGATGCTCTTCGCCACCGGCGCCGCCGAAGGTCAGGCACCCGTAACGGCTGACGACGCCACGCTCGACGGCTTCCGCGCCGCCCTCAACGATCTGCTGCACGACCTCGCGCTCCAGGTCGTGCGCGACGGCGAAGGCGCGCGCAAGATGGTGGCCGTAACCGTCGAGGGCGCTGAAAACGACAATGCCGCCAAGCGCATTGCGCTCTCCATCGCCAATTCCCCGCTGGTCAAGACCGCCGTCGCCGGCGAGGACGCCAATTGGGGCCGCGTCGTCATGGCCGTCGGCAAATCCGGCGAGATGGCCGACCGCGATCGCCTCGCCATCTGGTTCGGCGACGTGCGCGTTGCCGTCGATGGCGAGCGTGACCCGACCTATTCCGAGGCCGCAGCAACGGCCGTTATGAAGCAGGAAGACATTGCCGTTCGCGTCGAGATCGGCCTTGGCAATGGCAAAGCGACAGTCTGGACCTGCGACCTCACCAAGGAATATGTCGAGATCAACGGCGACTACCGCAGCTAAGGGGTAACCACCGTGACCCCTTCCGGACAGAAGACGATGAGCGACCTTCCCAAAGTCCGCCGGCTCGAAGCCGTCGGCTTTCGTGCCTGGCCCGCCGCCAGCGCGCAATATGACGGCAGCTGGCTGTGCCGGCTGACCGCCGGCCATCCCTCGCGCCGGCTGAACTCCGTCAACCCGCTCGATCCCTCCGACATCAGGGACATCGCCATTCGCCTGGAGAAAGCCGCCAAGCGGTTTTCCGATTATGGCCGCCCGCTGCTGGTGCGCCAGACACCGCTGACACCGCCACAGCTGATCGCCTTCATGGATGACGCCAGATGGGCCGATATCGGCCAGACGATCGTCATGACGGCGAACCTCGCCGATCTCTCCCGAGAGGAAGGCGTCGACCACCTGCCGAGCCGCGATGTCGGCCGGTTCGTCGATGCCCGCATCCGCGTCGCCGGCGACGATCCGGCCCTCAAGCCAGGCCTGACCGAGATCATCAATGCCATCAAGCCGGAGGTCGGCCTCTTCATCTTCGAGGAGGCGGATTTCGGTCCGACGGCTGTCACTCTCGCCGTGCAGGACAACGATCTCGCCGGCATCCTCCAGCTCGGCGTTGCGGAAGAACGCCGCGGTCGGGGCACCGGCACGGCCGTGCTGCATGCGGCGCTGCGCTGGGCCAAGCTCAAGGGCGCGCGCCAGGCCTGGGTGCAGGTGGAGGCGAACAATGCGGCCGCCATCGCGCTCTACCGCCGCGCCGGCTTCCAGGACGTCTATCGCTACAGCTACCGGGGGCCGAACACGGCATGACCGAGATGACAGCAAAACCGCGCCGCATCCTGCTCGTCGCCGCCTGCGCGCTGGTCGATGCGGATGGCCGAATTCTTCTGGCGCAGCGCCCCGAAGGCAAGTCGCTGGCCGGCCTCTGGGAATTTCCCGGCGGCAAGGTCGAACCGGGCGAGACGCCCGAGGAGACGCTGATTCGTGAACTGGACGAGGAACTCGGCATCACCACGAAAATCCCGTGCCTCGCCCCGCTCACCTTCGCCAGCCACACCTATGACGACTTTCACCTGCTGATGCCGCTCTATGTCTGCCGCCGCTTCGAAGGCACGGCGCATGGGCGTGAGGGCCAGGCCGTCAAATGGGTCCGTCCGAAAGCCCTGCGCGATTATCCGATGCCGCCGGCCGACGAGCCGCTGATCCCCTTCCTCATGGATCTGCTCTGAACATTTCAGGACATGCGCCATCCACATAAAATGCTGGCAATCCGGCATTCGGCAGGGATTTACCCTCAATTTTTCAGTTCTCGTTAAGCAATCATTTAGCACCATCGTTCAAAGATTGGGCCTAACGTTGCAATGAATGCTTACGAGACCTGTTATGCGTGACGAAGACTTCTGGAAAACCGTTCAGGAGAAGGATTTCACGCCGGCCGGCGATACCCGGACCGGCGCTCTCAATCTTGCTCTGCTGTTCGGCACGGCCGTAATTGCCCTTGCGCTCGTTCTGACGCCGGTCCTCTCGGCCAAGTCCGACAAGCGCATGATGGCCAACGTGCCCGATGAGTTCGACATGATCTCGACGGGCTCAATCCCGTCGGAAACCGGCAAGCGCTACACGGTTCGCCGCAGCGTCCTGCAGGAAATGCCCGGCGCCGTCTGCATCATCGATGACAACGGCCGGGGTAACGGCTGCTGAGCCAAAGGACCGAGTGGGTCGGGGAGAGCGGGAATGGTGTCGAGACTGCTGAAATCCTTCCTCTCCGCCACAGACGGCGCGACGGCGGTCGAGTATGGTTTGCTGGCGGCACTCATCGCCATTGGCCTGCTTGGCGGCCTCTCAGCCTTCAGCGGCAGTTTGCAGGGCACGTTCGACATCGTCACCGCCGCAATCGAGGACGCCCGGCAATAAGCTTGCCTCAATCCCGCCCCTGCTTGAGCGCATCGGCAAGACGCATCGTCGCCGAGCCCGGCTTCAGTGGCTTCTGCTGGCTTTCATGCGGCGCCCAGCCCGAGACGTAGATGATCGAAAAACTCGCCCGGATACGCCCGTCCGGATCGGAAAAGCGCTCCGCATAAAGCTCTGCCGCGCGCAGGAGAATGCCGCGCGTCAGCGGCCGCCGGCTGCGGCCGGTCAGCGGATTGGCCATGCCCATCGCGCGCAGGTCCTTCATCAGCGGGAAGATCGAATCGTAGCGGACCGTATAGGTCTCCCTGTCCGTGACCGGCAGCGCAAAACCGCCCCGCTGCAGGAGCGCCCCGACATCGCGCACATCCGGAAAGGGAATGACCCGCGGGCTCGCCCCTCCGGTCACCTCGCTTTCGGCCGCCAGCAGCACCTCGCGCAGTTCCTGCAAGGTCCCGCTGCCCGGAATGGCGGCGAGGAACAGCCCGTCCGGTTTCAGCGCCCGGCGGATCTGTACGAAGACGCCGGGTGTATCATTGGTCAGGTGCAGCGCGAGCGGCGAGACGATGAGATTGGCCGATTGCGGTTCCAGCGGCACCGTCTCGAGCGGCGAAACGGTGAGCGCCTCGCCCGGTGCGGCGAAACGCACATCGCTCTCTACCCGTTCGAGGCCATCTACCTTGCCGGTCGCGGCGATGGCGTGGGCGGCCGCGCCGGTATGACCGTGCAATTCGACGGCGCGTTCGAAACGGCGATCGATAACGCTAAGGCGCTCGGCCAATTCCTGCGCCACGATATCGAGAAGAAAGTCGGCCGGCCCGCCGGCGAGGGCGCGGCGGCGGTTGGTGTCGATCAGGGCGTGGTCGAACAGCGTTTCCATGAACATTGTCCCTTTCGGATTTCCTTCGCTTTGGCCGCTAAGGGCCGCTAATGTCAACCGCATGGGCGAAATCAAGGCCGAGGCAGTACCGGCAGTTCCGCTCCGGCAGGTTTTCGCCCGCCGGCTGCTCAGCCTTGCCGGGGCAGCGCTCGACCTCGTTTATCCGCCAGCCTGCGCCGGCTGCGGCGTCCTAACCGGCAGCAAGGCGAGCCTCTGCCCGAAATGCTGGTCCAGGCTCGCCTTCATCGAGCGACCCTATTGCGAGGTGCTCGGGACGCCCTTCTCGCACGATCTCGGCCCCGGCATCCTCAGCGCCGACGCCATCGCCAACCCGCCACCCTTCGACCGCCTGCGCTCGGTCGCGCTCTATGACGACCTCGCCCGCGTGCTCGTACAGTCGCTGAAATACCGCGACCGCACGGACCTTGCACCGATGATGGCGGGGTGGATGCTGCGCGCCGGTGATGGCGCCGTCGAGGCGGCCGATCTCATCGTGCCCGTCCCGCTCCATCGCTTTCGCCTCGTCTGGCGCAAGTTCAACCAGGCGGCGGAACTGTCCCGGGCGCTTGCGGCCGCCTCCGGCACACCAGTTCTCTTCGACGTCGTGCGCCGCACGAAACGCACCCGCCGTCAGATCGGGCTTGGGCCGCGGGCCCGTGAGGAGAATGTGCGCGGCGCCTTCTCGATCACCCAGGAAGGCCGCGAAAAGCTTTTCGGCCGCCACGTCGTGCTGGTCGACGACGTCTACACAACGGGCGCCACCGTTTCGGCCGTCACCCGCACATTGAAGCGCGCCGGGGTTGCGGATGTCACCGTTTTGACCTTTGCAAGGGCGCTTCCCGGACCTATATAAAAGATGATTTTTCAAGCTCTGGAGCGGAAAACATGTCTTCGGTCGTGATCTATACGCGTCAATTCTGCGGCTATTGCAGCGCTGCGAAAAAACTCCTGGAGACGAAGGGCGTGACCTTCGAGGAGCATGACGCAACCTACGCGCCTGAGGTCCGCCAGGAAATGATCCAGCGCGCCAACGGCCGCAACACCTTCCCGCAGATCTTCATCAACGACCGCCATGTCGGCGGCTGTGACGACCTGCATGCGCTGGAACGCGCCGGCGAACTCGACGCCCTGCTGGCCGCCTGAGAGGACAGGATATGACCGTCACGATCGCCGCCCTCCAGATGTGCTCCGGGACGGACCCCGTCCGCAACGTGGAGACGATGCGGCGGCTCGTGCGTGAGGCGGCCGCCAAGGGCGCCGTCTATGTCCAGACACCGGAAATGACCGGCGCACTGCAGCGCGACCGCGCAGGCCTGCGCGCCATCCTGCGCGGCGAGGATGACGATCTCGTCGTCGCCGCAGCCGCGGAGCTTGCGAGCGAACTCGGCATCCACGTCCATGTCGGTTCCACGGCGATCGCGCTGGCCGACGGCAAGGTCGCCAATCGCGGCTTCCTCTTCGGCCCTGACGGCGCAAAAATCTGCAGCTACGACAAGATCCACATGTTCGACGTCGATCTCGACAATGGCGAAAGCTGGCGCGAAAGCGCAGTCTATTCGCCAGGCGCCGTCGCCCGCATGGCCGATCTGCCCTTCGCCAAGCTCGGCTTTGCCATCTGCTACGACGTCCGTTTTCCCGAACTCTTCAAGACGCAGGCGCAGGCCGGCGCCGAGATCATCTCCGTGCCCGCCGCCTTCACCCGCCAGACGGGCGAGGCGCATTGGGAGATCCTGCTGCGGGCCCGCGCCATCGAGAACGGCGTCTATATCATCGCCGCCGCACAGGCCGGCGTACACGAGGATGGTCGCGAAACCTTCGGCCATTCCATCATCATCGACCCCTGGGGCCGCGTTCTGGCCTCTGCCGGCGGCACCGGTGAGGCCGTCATTCTGGCCGATGTGGATATCGCCGCCGTCAAGGCAGCGCACGACAAGATCCCCAATCTGCGCAACGGCCGCGCCTTCACGCTCGATCTTTCGAGCCCATCGGCGAAGGGAGGCGTCGCCGCGTGATTCGCTACGAACTCTCCTGCGACAACGGCCATCCCTTCGAAGGCTGGTTCGGCTCGGCCGGCGATTTCGACCGCCAGCAGACGATGGCGCTTGTCACCTGTCCGTCCTGCGGCTCGCCGCATGTCGCCAAGCGCCTGATGGCACCCTCCGTTTCCACCGCGCGCAGGAAGGAGACGCGGCAGGAAATGGTCATGCAGGCCGGCCAGAAGGAAATGATGAACAAGCTGCGCGAGATCGTCACGGCGATCCGCGCGAATTCCGAGGATGTCGGCGAACGCTTCCCGGAAGAGGCGCGCAAGATTCACTATGGCGAGACTGAACAGCGCGGCCTGATCGGCAAGGCCTCGGCCGAAGAGGTACGCGACCTCTTGGAAGAAGGCGTCGAGATCGCCCCCCTCCCCATCCTGCCCGACGATACCAATTGATGCGCGGCCATCACCTTGCCGTCTACAATTTCGGCCTGCATGTCGACGATTACGAAAGTCCGCTCGTCCTGGGCTTTCGCCTGCGCGAGCCTTTGAATTTCGAAGCGGCGAAACGGGCGCAAGGTTATGTCGGCCGCTCCGGCTACGACGATGTCCCGGGGCCGGAAAGCTGGGGCGAGAAGGTCTATCCGCGTTTCATCCGGGACAGCGGTTTCGAGGATGCGCCCTCCTCACTCTCGCTCTGGAGCAGCCTCGAAGCCCTGATGGCCTTCACCTATAGCGGCGTGCACGCCGATGCTCTGAAACACGCCCGCAATTGGAACCAACGCCAGGCCTGGCCTGCACTGGTGCTCTGGTGGGTGAGGGAAGGCACGCAGCCCGTCTGGGCCGATGGCGCCGAGCGGCTGGAATTCCTGCATGACAACGGCCCGACAGCCCGCGCCTTCACCTTCAAGGCACCGTTCTGTCCAGATGGACAGGCCATCGTCATCGACCGGGAGCATGTAAAAGCCATTGCCGGCCGGAATGCTACCGGACAGCAGGACCTGCTGGATATCGTGAAGACGCTGAAAGCCTGATCAGGCCGAGGCGCGCCGCGCCACCAGCATGTAGTTCACATCCATGTCCTTCGACAGGTTCCACTGGTTCAGCAGCGGGTTGAAGAACACGCCGGTGCGGTCCGTCACCGTCAGGCCGGCAGCGTTGAGCGGCTTTTCGATCTCTTCCGGACGCACCAGCTTCTCATATTGATGCGTGCCGCGCGGCAGCCAGCGCAGCACGTTTTCCGCGGCGAAGATCGCCAGCGCTGCCGCCTTCATCGTGCGGTTGATCGTGGCGACGAAGGTCATGCCGCCGGGGCGCACCATGGAGGCGCAGGTGGTGAGGAAGAAATCGACGTCGGAGACGTGCTCGACCACTTCCATGTTGAGCACCACGTCAAAACTCTCGCCGGCCTCGGCCAGCGCTTCGGCCGTCACCGCGCGATAATCGACGGGAACGCCGCTGCCCGCCGCATGGGCCTTGGCGATGCCGATGTTCTTTTCGGAGGCATCCGCGCCGAGCACATCAGCCCCCATGCGCGCCATCGGCTCGGAGAGCAGGCCGCCGCCGCAGCCGATATCGAGGATGCGCAGGCCTTCCAGAGGGCGATGCGCCTTGGGATCGCGGCCGAACTGGCCGCAGACCATGTCTCGGATATAGGTGAGCCTGATAGGATTGAACTTGTGCAGCGGACGGAATTTGCCCGTCGGGTCCCACCACTCGGCGGCCATCGCCGAAAAGCGGTCGACTTCCGCCTGGTCGATCGTCGTGCGGGCTGCCTCGCTCATGGTGTGTTCTCCTTCGCGTCCGTATCCCCGTGAAGTCGGCCTCCACGGGGCGGATGTCAAGAGGGCGAAGCGTCTCAGCCGATGCGCGTCGCCTTCAGCCTGTCCTCATCGAGCGCGATGCCGAGCCCCGGCGCTTCGCCGAGCATCAGCCAGCCGTTCTCGTGACGCAGGGGTGCCGCGAGAGGATAATCGCGGCGCTCCTCGCTCCATTCCGGCGCGTCATAGGGATATTCGAGGAAGGGCGCGTCGCCGGCACCCGCCGTCAGATGGGCATTCGCCAGCACGCCGATCCCGTTCGTCCAGGAATGCGGGGTGAAGGTGACGCCCGCCTCGCGCGCCTGGAAGGCGAGCCGCCGGCAGCCGGTAATGCCGCCGACCAGCGCCACGTCGGGCTGGATGACGTCGAAGGCCCGCTCCTCGATGATGTCGCGGAACTCGTAGAGTTCGCGGGTCATCTCGCCGCCCGCGATGCGGATATCCGTCGCCTCCTTCAGCGCCTTCATGCCCTTGCGGTCGGAGCGGTGCAGCGGCTCCTCCATCCAGTAGATGCCGAGCCGTTCCAGTTCGCGGGCGACGACCAGCGCATCCTTGAAGGTCCAGGGCAACGTCGTGTCCCAAGGCATGCGCCAACCCTGGTTGCAATCGACCATCAGCTCCAGCCGGTCGCCAACACGGGCGCGGATGGCCTCCAGCGCCTTCACATCGTCGCGCCAGCCATTGCGCCCGCCGGCGGAGGAGGAGAAGCGCACCTTCATCGCCGGAAAACCCTCGGCGATGTAGCGCTCGGCCTGATCGGCCATGGCGGCGGGATCGCGCAGCACGCCGGAGGAGGCGTAGAGCCGCACACGATCGGCTCTCCCGCCCAGCATGCGCCAGACCGGCTCGCCCGTCACCTTGCCGGCAAGGTCCCACAGCGCGAGATCGAGCGGCCAGCAGCGGCCATAGTGGAAGTTGATATGGGACAGGACCTCGTAGTGCCTTTCGAGATGGCGCGGGTCTTGCCCGATGAACAGGTCCTCGTGCCCCTCGAACCCCTTCATCAGGTCACCGGAACCGATGCCCTCACGCCCCTCGTCATCCCGCACCCGCACGATCGTCGCATCGAACTGCCGGCGCGGACGGCCATCCCAGCTGGCCTTGAACGGCGGATCGAGCGGCAGCCGGTGATGGCTGATCTCGATGGAAACGATCTTGCTCATTGTCCCTCCCTCTCAACCGAACTGCTGCCAGATCGTCTTGTAGTCGCAATATTTGTCGATCGCATGCACCGAGCGGTCGCGGCCGAAACCGGATTGCTTGAAGCCGCCGAAGGGTGTCGCGAAATTCGACATATCATAGGTGTTGATCCAGACCGTGCCAGCATGGATGGCTTCGGAGAAACGATGCGCCCGATCCATGTCGCGGGTGAAGACCGCACCGGCCAGGCCGTAGATCGTGTCGTTGGCGATCGCGAGCGCCTCCTCCTCCGTGTCGAAGCCTATGGCCGCGAGAACCGGGCCGAAAATCTCCTGCCGGGCGATGCGCATATCGTTCGTCACGTCGGTGATCACACCCGGCGAGACGTAGTAGCCGCCCGTCTCCGTCAGCACGCGCTCCGCCCCGAAGGCCCGGCGACCACCATCCTTCTCGCCGGTCTCGATCAGTCCGAGCACCTTCTCCATATGCTCCGCCTCGATCAATGCGCCGATCTGCGCCGACGGCTCGAAGGGGTGCGCGAGCGCGATCTCGTGCTGCACCACTGCCTCGATCTTGGCAATGAGCGCATCCTGCACCGAGCGCTGCACGACGAGGCGCGTAGCGGCATGGCAGGTCTCGCCGGAATTGTAGAAACAGCCCCAGGCGGCGGCACTCGCCGCCACGTCGAGATCGGCATCCTCGAACACGACGAGCGGCGACTTGCCACCCAACTCCAGCGCCACGCGCTTGAGGTTCGATTGCGCCGCATAGCCCATGATCAGCTTGCCGACCTCCGTCGAGCCGGTGAAGGCAACCATGTCGACATCCATATGCAGTGCCAGCGGCTTGCCGACCTCCTCGCCGAAGCCGGTGGCGACATTGAACACGCCGGCCGGAAGCCCGGCCTCGACTGCGAGTTCCGCCAACTTCAATGCGGAAAGCGAGGACTGCTCCGCCGGTTTCAGCACCACGGAATTGCCCGCAGCAATCGCCGGTCCGAGCTTCCAGGCATCGATGATCATCGGATAGTTCCACGGCGTGATCGCCGCGACGACGCCGAGCGGCACCTTGCGCACCAGGGCGCGGGCCTTCGGCCCCGTCGGCGCAATCTCGTCATAGAGCTTGTCGATCATCTCGCCGTAATACTGGATACCATCGGCGCAGAGCCGCACATCGACACCGAGCGACGCCTGCACCGGCTTGCCGACATCGAGCGTTTCCAGAAGCGCCAGTTCCTCGCCATGGGCACGGATCAACTCGGCCCAGCGCAACATGACCTTCTTCTTTTCCAGCGGCTCCTTGCTACGCCAGATACCGCTGGCGAAGGCCTTGCGGGCCGAAGCCACGGCCGCATCGACATCGGCGGCATCACCACGGGCCAGCACCGCGCCGGGCTGGCCGTCCATCGGCCGCGTGCGGGTAAAGCTGCGGCCCGAGGCTGCGGGCACGGCCTTGCCATCGATGAAATGCCCACGCGCCAGCGAGAGGCCGGCAAGGCGCTGTTCCCAATAGGCACGGCTATACTGTTCGGTCATGGCGGGTCCTCAAAGCGTACGGGGCAGCGCCATCACAGTGGCGGCGATCGTGTCGATATCGGCATCCGAGACCTCACGGATCGTCGCGCGGCGCATCGGCTGGTTTTCCTGCGCGCGCATTTCGCGGGCGAGATCCTCGGCGGAAAAGTCGGCGAAGGCCTTGGGCAGCACGCGCACGATGCCGCAGCGGTCCATGAGATCACTGACGAAACCCGGCAGCAGCGTCGGATCCGAAAGGCCACAGGCGCGTGCCGCAGCGGCAAACTTGGCCGTATCGGCCTCGGTGACCCAGCCCAGCGTCGCCTCGAAACCCAGCGCCGTGGCAAGCCCATGATGAACAGGTGCAAGGCCGGCCAGCGCGTGGCTGATATTGTGGGCGATCGCCGTACCGCAATTGTCGATGGCCACGCCAGCGTAGCAGGAACCGAGCAACACCTTGCCACGCGCTTCGATATCCGCCGGGTTCTTGACCGCCGTCTCCAGCGCCTCCGCCAAAAGGCCGAGCGCCGCATGCGCATAGAGCGCCGCGCCGGGATGGGCATTGCGGTTGGTCGCCGCCTCGAAAGCGTGCACGAAGGCATCGAGGCCGCACCAAGCCGTCAGGTTGGCCGGCAAGGTCAACGTCAGCGCCGGATCGAGCAGGACGAGATCGGCCTTTGTCTCCGGCCCCCAGATCCAGAGTTTCTTGCCTTCCGGCCCAGCGAAGATCGTCGTCGCGGAGGTCTCCGAACCCGTACCCGCCGTGGTCGGCACCATGATCTTCTTCAGGGGCGTCTTCGGCAACGGGTTGGCGGCCAGCGCATAGTGCATCGGGTCTCTGTCGGCCGCTGCAACGCAGGCCGCGATCTTGGCGATGTCAAGCGCCGAACCGCCGCCGATACCGACGACGATATCCTTTCCGCGCGCAGCACGGCTTGCCGCCTCGACATGGGTGAGCTTCGGCTCCCCGGCAAAACCGGAAAAAAACTCCGCCGCAATCCCTTCCGCGGCGAACTGGGCGGCAAGACGCTCGCCCAGTCCGTTGGCAGTGAGAAAGCCGTCGATGACGACGAGCGCGCTCCGGGCTTCCAGCGCGCCGGCGGAGGAGGCGATGCTGGCATGGATGCCTTCGCCGAAACGGATGTCGGGTACGAATGAGGTCGCGAATGTCACGGAAATTCTCCGGAAATAATAGTCCGCGAACCCTGCATCACGATTTCAGATTTTCAAATCCTTGGATTTTTCAGGCTTTTTGATAACTTCAAATCATGAAAGCAACGATGCTCGCCCATATCCCACTGGAGGCCTTCCGCGTCTTCGACGCCGCCTGCCGGCACATGAACTTTTCCCGCGCCGGACGGGAGCTGAACATCACGCAGGCCGCCGTCAGCCGCCGCATCAAGGGGCTGGAGGATCATCTCGGCGCGCCGCTCTTCACCCGCCAGGGCAAGAACCTGACGCTGACGCCGCGTGGCGAAAAGCTGTTCCAGCGCGTGCGCGCCTCGCTCGATTATCTCGAGGAAAGCCTGGAGCCGTTCCGCACCGGCGCCGGACCGAGCATCGCGCTTGCCGCCAGTGGCTCGGTCTCACATCTGTGGCTTGGAAAGCGGCTACGGGATTTCTTCCGCGACCATCCCGACGTCGCCATTCGCCTCGCCACATCCGATAGCCCGGCCGACCTCGCCTCCGAAAACAATGATCTCGTAATCCTCTATTCCGCCGGCGAACATCCACGCTGGGACCTGACGCTTCTCGTGGCCGAAGAGCTAGCGCCCGTCGCCGCACCCGGTTACATCGCCCGCAAGGGGCTCGATGCGGCAACGGTCGATCTCAAAGACCTCGCCGCGCTCGACCTCATCGACTACGAACGCTTCAACGCCAACTGGATTTCCTTCCGCCCCTGGCTGGAGCGCGTGGCGCCGGAGACCTTCCGGCGCATGACACCGCCGCGGCCCCATCTCACCTTCTCCACCTATGCGCTCGCCATCGATGCGGCGCTCAGCGGCGACGGCGTGGCCCTTGGCAGTCTCGGCCTCATCGCGGACCAGCTGGACAAGGGCACGCTCGTGCAACTCGGACGCTCCAGCCTTTCGACCGGCTACGGCTATTATCTCGGCCTGCCGAGGTTCCGCACCGCGCCGCCGGCCGTGCTTCAGTTGCACGAGCATCTGCTTAACGCCCGTGCGACCGCCGAAATACCTGACCGGCCGCAACAGGTTTCTGTTGGCGACACAGGCAAATAGTGTCACACTTTGGAACAGACAGGACCGATTCCGCGGCGAGGGGATGCGCTAAAGAGTGGGATGTCTTCGAAAGGAGACAAGAGGTGTTTTGCTTCTCCTGGGACAGGATCGGGGAGAATGACGCTGACTGCCCTTCTCATGGCTGGCTACACATTCATCGCGTTGCGCTTCATTGATTGCAGCCTGCGCGAGGGTGAGGACAATGGCGGCCAATGGGACATCGAACGCGGGCTTGGCCTGCTGCTCTGCCTTGTCTGGCCGCTCGCGCTTGCAGGCACTCTGCTTGTAGCCTATCAGGAGCGGGAGATCGGCTGATCCCACAAGCCTTTGAGGCCCTGCCTTTGCAGAAGGCCAGGCATCGGCCGCACAGGACGGGCAATGGCGCGGGTCGGTATGACGCAGCGAAAGCAAGGCAGATCCGGCTTGATCGTCTTCGGGCTCTTCGCCGCCGTGCTGCTCGGGGCGATCGGCGCAACGGTGCTGCTTGCCAACGACTATCGCAATCTCAACCTGCTGCTCGCCCGGTTCGGCTATGCGCCGATCAAAGCTGAGCCGCAGCAACGTGCGCTTCGGCCCTATGAGCTGAAGGGCAATCGCATGCCGCGGCCCAAAGGCCTTATCTCGGAGCGCCTGCTCGTGCCCACCACGCCGATGCAGACGAAATTCGTCCGCCCCATCCGCAAGGAGCCTGAGGCGCTCTGCGAAGCACTGCGTCGTGCCGGCTTCGTCAATTCTGGCTGGAAGGCCGGCCTTTTAGACAAGGCGAGCTGGGAGTGCCAGTCCTACCGCGAGTTCCCTCGCGCGGATGCAGGTGCAGCCGCTCCCTCATCCGCCTTCCTGTCGATCAAGGGCAATGCGGAGGCACGCATCTCCTCCTTCCGCATCAAGCTGAACATCGAAGACAAGGCAACGCAGGGTGCCGTGACCGATGCCGTCATTGCCGCCATCCGCGTCTTTCTCGACGAAATGCGCTGGGAAGACGCACCGGACATCTTTGCCGACATCCGCGCGCTGAAAGAATTCGACATCATCCGCTTCGGCAACCGCATCCTCCTGAAAAAGGAGTTCAGCGAGACGCCACGCTACAATTTCATCGTCACGCCCGACCGAAACCGCAATCGCGGCTCCTATCTGCCGGACTATTTCGACCGCGGCCGCTGGCTGCCGCTGCGGGAAAATTTTGGCGAGCGGCTTGATGTGCCGGGCAGCACCGCGCAAAGTTCGGTGGAATAAGTGGGTATGGTGGTGGTTTCGGCAAGAACGCGCAGCGTGATCAATCAAGCCCTCGTCACGGCGTTTCTCTGCATCGCGTCCGCCCCTCCCATCCTGGCTGCGGGTCTACAGTCCGGCCCATTGACTGATGAGCCGATCTGGACCGACAGGCCGGTGCGGGTCGATCGCAAGAAACAGACCCTGGAGCGAGTGGAAATCGAGCAAAAAATCATACCGCTCATCCTGCGGCCGACGACGCGTGTGAAAGTCTTCGACAGCACGTCCTTTGAGCACGATGGCCGCCTCTATGTGCTGGCAGACGCCGTTGCGGTTCATCCCAAAAAACTGTGTCGCGGCGATGACCAGCATCTTGTTGCCTGCGGCCAGCAGGCCCGCATCTATTTCCGCCGGCTGATCGCGAACCGGACGCTGACATGCGAGCAGGATTTCCGGCTCGGCACCGTTTCCTTCCTGCGCTGCGCCGTCGCGGAGACGGATCTCGCCCAGACGCTCGTCACGAAGGGCGCTGCCTGGGCCGCAACGCCGCGGCTCGCCCTTCAGCAACAGGCTGCGATGAAGCAGCGAGCAGGCATCTGGCTCGACGCAGAGTGCCGCGCGCTTGGCCGCTGCCCGCCGCCAAAGCGGCGGGGCGAGAAATAGCGGCTCAGCCGCGGCCGAACTCGTCCTCGATGCGGATGATGTCGTCCTCGCCGAGATAGGAGCCGGTCTGCACCTCGATCAGCTCGAGCATGATCTTTCCGGGATTGGCGAGGCGGTGCAATTCCCCCTGCGGGATATAGACCGATTCGTTTTCGCGCAGCGGGATCGTCTTGTCACCGATCGTCACCTCGGCCGTGCCGCGCACGACGATCCAGTGTTCGGAACGATGGTGGTGCTTCTGCAGCGATAGCCGCTTGCCCGGCGTCACGAACAGGCGCTTCACCTGGAAACGCTCACCGTTCAGCACCGACGTATAGCCGCCCCAGGGACGGTAGGCGGTGGGATGCGTCTCGGTCAGCTTCGCTGTCTTCGGCAGGCTGGCGAGATGCTTCACCAATTTGCCGACGTTCTGGCTGTCTTCCATGCGACCGACATAGACTGCATCCTCGCTGGCGATGACGGCGATGTTGTCGAGGCCCTGCACGGCGACATGGATATCGCGGGAGATGACCAGTGAATTGCGGGTGTCGAGCACGGTCGTGCTGCCATCGGCGACATTGCCGGCATCATCCTGCTTGCCGGTCTTCCAGACGGAATCCCAGCTGCCGAGATCGGACCAGGTGATCGGCGAGGGCACGACGGCCGCGATCGGCGTTTTCTCGAAGATCGCATAGTCGACGGAAATGTCGGGTGCACGGGCGAAAGCCGCCTCGTCGAGACGCTCGAAATCGAGGTCGTGCTGCGCCTTGGCCACGGCCTCGGCCGCGGCGTCCAGCACCTCGGGCGCGTATTGGCGAAGCTCGCGCAGGAAAAGGCCGACCGGCAGCATGAACATGCCGGAATTCCAGAGATAGCCGCCTGTCTCCAGCATCGCGGTAGCCTTGTCGCGATCCGGCTTCTCCACGAAGCGGCGCACGGCATTGGCGCCGTTGCCTAGGTCCTCACCGATCTCGATATAGCCGTAGCCGGTGGCCGGTTCGTACGGCGTGATGCCGAACGTCACGAGGCGGCCGGCGTTCGCAGCGGTGCGGGCCTTGGCGATGCAGTCGAAATAAGTCGCGTCCGCGTCGATCTCGTGATCGGAGGCCAACACCTGCATGATGGCCTGATCGCCATGCAGACGGGCAATGAGCGTGGCGGCGGCCGCAAGTGCAGGTGCCGTGTTGCGCGCGACCGGCTCGAGCAGGATCGAGGTTAGTGCCACACCCGCAGCGCGCGCCTGTTCGGCGACGAGGAAGCGGAAGTCATTGTTGGTGACAACGATGGGCGCGTCGTAGAGCGACTTGTCGGCGACGCGCGCCAGCGTCTTCTGGAACAGCGTCGTCTCGCCGAGAAACTCAAGGAACTGTTTTGGCGCGGAGGAGCGCGAGAGCGGCCACAGGCGCGTGCCCTTACCGCCGGCCATGATTACGGGTACGATCTTGCTGCTCATTGGTCCTGTCCTCACGCGAAAGCCCGCCTTCATGGCGGACGGCATATGGAAGCCACTCTCCCGCGACGCCGTAAAGAAAGAGCAAATGCCGCCTTCCGGTTGTGCCGCAGGGGGCCGTTTTCCTGGAGATAAGGTAAAGAGGACCTTCAGCCGGAAACCGACATTTGACAGGCAACAAAAAACCCGCCGGAAGGGCGGGTTCGATGGTTGCAGGTTCGGCTGAAGGATCAGACCGGAACGACGATGCCCTGGAGCGTCGTGAGTTCTGCGAGATAGGTCTCGATGCCGAACTTCTGGTCGTCAGACTTGGCATGGGCCAGTTCCGCGCGGGCGGCTTCGATACGGCGAGTGATCTCGTCGCTCTTGATGTCGGCGGCCGGAACGGCGGATTCGGCCAGCAGCGTGCAGCCGGTCGGGATGATGTCGGCGAAACCGCCGAAAACCACGTAGCGGTCCTTGCGGCCATCCGCGAACTTCACGGTGACGACGCCCGGCTTGATCGTCGTCATGGTCGGCGCGTGGTTGGCCATGACGGTCATCTCGCCCTCGGTCGCCGGAATGACGACTTCGCTGACACTGCCGGAAACCAGCAGGCGCTCGGGGGAGACGAGTTCAAAGTTGAAATTGTCAGCCATGACCATTCACTTCTTCTGATTTCATACGGCCGGAAAAGAGGGCGCCCTGTACGGGCGCCCGCCAATCTTATCAAGCGGCTTCAGCAGCCAGCTTCTTGGCCTTTTCGATGGCTTCTTCCATGGAACCGACCATGTAGAAGGCAGCTTCCGGCAGGTGGTCGTAGTCGCCGTTGACGAGGCCCTTGAAGCCCTTGATCGTGTCTTCGAGAGCGACCAGCTTGCCCGGCGAACCGGTGAAGACTTCGGCGACGAAGAACGGCTGCGACAGGAAGCGCTCGATCTTGCGGGCGCGGGCAACGGCCAGCTTGTCGTCTTCCGACAGTTCGTCCATGCCCAGGATGGCGATGATGTCCTGGAGAGCCTTGTAGCGCTGCAGGGTCGTCTGGACCTTACGGGCGACTTCGTAGTGCTCTTCACCGACAACGATCGGGTCGAGCATGCGCGAGGTCGAGTCGAGCGGGTCAACGGCCGGGTAGATGCCCTTTTCGGCGATCGAACGCGACAGAACGGTCGTGGCGTCCAGGTGGGCGAACGAGGTTGCCGGCGCGGGGTCGGTCAAGTCGTCGGCGGGAACGTAGATGGCCTGAACCGAAGTGATCGAACCCTTGGTCGTGGTCGTGATGCGTTCCTGCATCTGGCCCATGTCGGTCGCGAGCGTCGGCTGATAGCCCACGGCCGACGGGATACGGCCGAGCAGAGCCGACACTTCGGAACCAGCCTGCGTGAAGCGGAAGATGTTGTCGACGAAGAACAGAACGTCCTGACCCTTGTCGCGGAAGTCTTCAGCGATCGTCAGACCCGTCAGAGCGACGCGAGCGCGCGCACCCGGCGGTTCGTTCATCTGGCCGTAAACGAGGGCTGCCTTCGAGCCTTCGCCGCCGCCGTGCTTGTTAACGCCGGACTCGATCATTTCGTGGTAAAGGTCGTTGCCTTCGCGGGTGCGTTCACCCACGCCTGCGAACACCGAGTAACCACCGTGCGCCTTGGCGACGTTGTTGATGAGTTCCATGATGAGAACGGTCTTGCCGACGCCTGCGCCGCCGAAGAGGCCGATCTTGCCGCCCTTTGCGTAGGGAGCGAGAAGGTCGACGACCTTGATGCCGGTGACGAGGATCTGCGCTTCCGTGGACTGCTCGACGTAAGCCGGAGCTTCCTGGTGGATGGCGCGGCGACCGGAGGTGACCAGCGGACCGGCTTCATCGACGGGCTCGCCGATGACGTTCATGATGCGACCGAGCGTTTCGTCGCCGACCGGAACGGTGATCGGGGCGCCCGTGTCGGTGACCGGCTGACCGCGAACGAGACCTTCGGTCGAGTCCATGGCGATCGTACGGACAGTGTTTTCACCGAGGTGCTGGGCAACTTCGAGAACGAGGCGGTTGCCGTTGTTGTCGGTTTCCAGTGCGTTCAGGATGAGCGGCAGAGCGCCGTCGAAAGCGACGTCGACGACGGCGCCGATAACCTGGGTAACGCGACCGGTCGCGCCAGCTGCGACCGGAGCCGCCGCCTTGGTTGCAGCAGCAGCCTTCGCCGCCGGCTTACGAGCTGCCGGCTTCTTTTCCACTGCGGCGGTTTCCTTGGGGGTAGCTGCCTTAGCCATGTGTCTTACCCTCTTTGTCCTGGTCCTTAGAGCGCTTCAGCGCCCGAGATGATTTCGATGAGTTCCTTGGTGATCTGAGCCTGGCGCTGACGGTTGTAGTTCAGCGTCAGCTTGTTGATCATTTCACCAGCATTGCGGGTCGCGTTGTCCATGGCGCTCATCTTGGCGCCCATTTCGCCGGCGACGTTCTCGAGCAGGGCCCGGAAGATCTGCACCGAAATGTTGCGCGGAATGAGGTCGCCGAGGATCGCGCTTGCGTCCGGCTCGTAGTCGTAGATCGCGGTGGCGCCCGTCGTTTCAGCGACGGCTGCCGGAGCGGACGCCGGAATGAGCTGGAGCGCGGTCGGGATCTGCGCGATAACCGACTTGAACTCGGAATAGAACAGCGTGCAGACGTCGAATTCGCCCTGTTCGAAGAGACCGATGACCTTGCGGCCGATCTGGTCTGCATTCGCAAAGCCGATCTTCTTGACTTCGCGCAGGTCGACGCGGTCGATGATCAGCGAAGCGAATTCGCGGCGCAGGATATCGAAGCCCTTCTTGCCCACGCAGATGATCTTGACCGTCTTGCCGCTGGCCAGAAGCTTGCGGGTGTGGTCACGCGCCAGACGCGCGATCTGCGAGTTGAAGCCGCCGCACAGGCCGCGTTCGGCCGTGCAGACGACGAGCAGATGAACCTGGTCCTTGCCCGTGCCGGTCATCAGGCGCGGCGCGCTATCGTCCTGGCCAACGGCCTGGGCGATGTTGGCGAGAACGGCGCTCATGCGCTGCGAGTAGGGCCGGGCGGCCTCGGCCGCTTCCTGGGCACGCCGAAGCTTCGCCGCGGCGACCATCTTCATCGCCTTGGTGATCTTCTGCGTCGCCTTGACGGAGGCGATCCGGTTTTTCAGATCCTTAAGTGAAGGCATCCGTTTTCCGTCCTGTGACACGACCTCGAGAGGTCATGCGTCAATCAAAGTTCCTGGACTGCCTGCGCGCCGGAGGCGCGCAGGGCATGAACCGTTCAATCTCAGCCGAAGCTCTTGGCGAAAGCGTCGAGAGCGGCCTTGAGCTTGCCCTTCGTGTCGTCGCTGATCGCCTTTTCGGTGCGGATCGTGTCGAGGATCGACTTGCCCTCGGAGCGCAGGTAGGCCAGCAGGCCCTGCTCGAACTTGCCGACCTGAGCGACAGGAAGCTTGTCGAGGTAACCGTTGACGCCCGCGAAGATGACCGCGACCTGCTCTTCCGTCTTCAACGGCGAGAACTGCGGCTGCTTCAGGAGTTCGGTCAGGCGTGCACCGCGGTTCAGCAGGCGCTGCGTTGCGGCGTCGAGGTCCGAGCCGAACTGGGCGAAGGCTGCCATTTCGCGGTACTGGGCGAGTTCACCCTTGATCGAGCCGGCGACCTGCTTCATCGCCTTGATCTGCGCGGACGAGCCGACGCGGGAAACCGACAGACCGACGTTAACGGCCGGGCGGATACCCTGGTAGAACAGGTCCGTTTCAAGGAAGATCTGGCCGTCGGTGATCGAGATCACGTTGGTCGGGATGAACGCCGAAACGTCGTTACCCTGGGTTTCGATAACCGGCAGAGCCGTCAGCGAGCCAGCGCCCATGTCGTCGTTGAGCTTTGCAGCGCGCTCGAGGAGACGCGAATGCAGGTAGAAAACGTCGCCCGGGTAAGCTTCGCGGCCCGGCGGGCGGCGCAGCAGGAGCGACATCTGACGGTAGGAAACGGCCTGCTTGGAAAGGTCGTCGTAACCGATGAGGGCGTGCTTGCCGTTGTCACGGAAGTATTCGCCCATCGCGCAACCGGCGAACGGTGCGAGATACTGCATCGGCGCCGGGTCGGACGCCGTAGCGGCAACGATGATCGAGTACTGGAGAGCGCCACGCTCTTCGAGAACCTTCACGAACTGGGCAACCGTCGAACGCTTCTGGCCGATAGCGACGTAGACGCAGTACAGCTTGTCGCCGTCCGGGCCGTTGTCGTGGATGGCCTTCTGGTTCAGGATCGTGTCCAGAATGATGGCGGTCTTGCCGGTCTGGCGGTCGCCGATGACGAGCTCGCGCTGGCCGCGACCGACCGGGATGAGGGCGTCGATGGCCTTGAGGCCGGTCGACATCGGCTCGTGAACCGACTTGCGCGGAATGATGCCCGGAGCCTTGACGTCAACGCGGGCGCGCTGCTTGGCATTGATCGGGCCCTTGCCGTCGATCGGATTGCCGAGCGCGTCGACGACGCGACCGAGCAGCTCCGGACCAACCGGAACGTCCACGATGGCGCCGGTACGCTTGACGGTGTCGCCTTCCTTGATGTCACGGTCGGAACCGAAAATAACGACACCGACGTTGTCGCTTTCCAGGTTCAGGGCCATGCCACGGATGCCACCGGGGAATTCGACCATTTCGCCGGCCTGGACATTGTCGAGGCCATAAACGCGGGCGATACCGTCACCGACGGAGAGCACCTGACCGACTTCAGAGACCTCTGCCTCTTTGCCGAAGTTTTTGATCTGATCTTTGAGAATTGCGGAAATTTCCGCGGCGCGGATATCCATCAGCCGACCTCTTTCAGTGCAAGCTTAAGAGTAGAGAGTTTGGTGCGAAGGGAGGTGTCGATCTGGCGCGATCCCACCTTGACGATCAGACCACCGAGAATGGACGGGTCGACGGTGACGGCGATCGCCACGTCTTTGCCGGTGACGCCTTTCAGCGCCGCCTTCAATTCAGTTTCCTGCGCTGCGGTCAGCGCATGGGCAGAGGTGACATCGGCGGTGATTTCGCCACGGGCGCGGGCCGCGATGACACGGTAAGCCTTGATCATGCCGGGAACGGCAAACAGGCGGCGATTTGACGCAACCACCTTGAGGAAGTTTGCCACGAGGCCAGTGATGCCTGCCTTGTCGGCAACGGCGGAAATGGCCTTTGTCTGATCTTCGGCGGAGAAGACGGGGCTGGTGATCAGCCGCTTCAGGTCTTCGCTTTCATCGATCAAGGCCTGGAAACGGTCAAGATCGGCGCCGACAGCGGCAGCGGAGCCAGCTTCCTGCGCGAGGTCGAAAAGCGAAGACGCGTATCTTTCTGCAACACCGGAAACGAGCTGGGATGTGTCTGCCACGGGCACAAGCTTCTCTTTTTTCATTCAAGAAGCAGGGCAGCGGCGGGGCTACAGTCCTAAGCTTCTGAAATCGTTGCGGTATTCTTCAGCTCCCACAGGCTTTTTTGCCCGTTTTTTCTGAATTCGCGGTTCGTCTAGCATAGGAAACCGGGACTCGCAACACGCCGGACGCAGGAATGCGCCATAAGTCGGCCACAGTCGGAGCAAAAGTTGACTGCGCGAACTCTGTTCTGGCGCAGGCGAAGCAGAAAATGGCGTTTTTCTCTCAAAGAAAGCCGAAAGCATAGCCGAGCGGCAGCGCCGCAAGCACCGTTTGGACGAAAAGCACCAGAAGATTCTTCGCGCTGAACGAACCGTCCGACATCAGCGAGAGAATGCGGCCGAAGGCGGCAAGCGCGAAACCGCCGCCGATGGCCATATAGATCCAGCTCTGCGCCATAAGCAGCGCAACAATGGCAAGCCCCGCATAGAAGCCGCCGGCCGACCGCACGAAGGCAAGCCCTTCCCGGGTAGCTTCTTTGGGTTGCAATCCTGCGAGCTTCAGCGCCGTGCCAGGAGCAAAAAGGCCGAAGAGGCCCAAAAGCCCCGTGGCGATGGCCGCACAGAAGGCGAGAAGTTCGCCGGTTTCGGTGGGGATGTAGAATTCCATCTCGGCTTTTCTCCAGAACTGCCCGCCGCCCTCTATCGCACAACCGCAGGGCGGGCAGAAGCAGACGGCAAAAATTCGCACAAGTCTTTGTTAACCACGCTCCTCACAGGAAGCTCTGCGGGTCGATGTCCAGTTGCACCTGTAAAGACGCCCGTTCCTTCGGCCCGTTGGCGAGCATGGTGCGCAGGAAGGTCTGCATGTCGCTGTTGCGTCGGCCGTGTACCAAAAGGCGGAACCGATGGCGCCCACGCACGAGCGCAAGAGGTGCTTCCGCCGGCCCGAGAATGGAGATGCCGGAAACCTGCGGCGCCGCCTGCCGCAAACCGCGCGCATGCGCTTCGGCCTCGTTGCGGGTGTCGGCCGAGACGATGACCGAGGCGAGCCGCCCGAACGGCGGCAGCAGCGCCTTTTCCCGCTCGCCGATTTCGCGATCGTAAAAGGCCTGAGCGTCGCCCGAGACGATGGCCTGCATAACCGGATGCGCCGGCTGATAGGTCTGGATCAAGCCGTGGCTCTTCAGGCCAGAGCGTCCCGCACGGCCCGTCACCTGCGAGAGCAGCTGGAAGGTGCGCTCAGCCGCACGCGGATCGCCGTTCGACAGGCCGAGATCCGCGTCGACGACGCCCACCAGCGACATCAGCGGGAAATTGTGTCCCTTGGCGACGAGCTGCGTGCCGATGACGATATCCGCCTCCCCACGCGCAATGGCCTCCAGCTCCAGCCGGAGGCGCTTCACGCCCATCAGGTCGGAGGAAAGGACGATAGTGCGCGCCTCGGGGAAATGTTTTTCCACCTCCTCTGCGATACGCTCCACCCCTGGGCCGCAAGCCGCAAGGTGATCGAAGGTGCCGCATTCCGGGCATGCTTCGGGCGTGCGCTCGGCATAGCCGCAATGGTGGCACTGGATCTGCCCACGAAACCGGTGCTCGACCAGCCAGCTCGAGCATTGGGGGCACTGGAAACGGTGACCGCAGACCCGGCAGAGCGTCAGCGGCGCATAGCCACGACGGTTGAGAAACAGCAGCGCCTGCTCTTCCTTTTCGATGGTGCGCTGGATGCCGCGCAGCAGGATCGGCGACAGGAAACCGCCGCGCGCCGGCGGATGGCGGCGCATGTCGACGAGATGCAGGTCCGGCAGGGCCGCATCGCCGTAGCGCGTCGGCAGGTGCAGCTTGCGATAGCGCCCGACATCGCTGTTGACCCTGCTCTCCACCGATGGCGTCGCCGAGACCAGCACGGCGGGAAAATCGCCGATGCGGGCACGCACCACCGCCATGTCGCGTGCATTGTAGAAGACGCGGTCTTCCTGTTTATAGGCAGGGTCATGCTCCTCGTCGACGATGACGAGGCCGAGATTTTCGAAGGGCAGGAACAGCGCCGAGCGCGCGCCCGCCACCACCCGCACATCCCCCGTTGTCACCTGCCGCCACACGCGCTCGCGGGTGCGCGGCGCGAGATCGGAATGCCATTCGGCGGGCTTCGCGCCGAAGCGATCCTGGAACCGTTCGAGGAAACTCGCCGTCAGCGCGATTTCCGGCAGCAAAATAAGGACCTGCTTACCGCGCCTCAGCGTCTCGGCAATCGCCTCGAAATAGACCTCCGTCTTGCCCGAGCCAGTAATCCCGTCGATCAGCGAGACGGAGAAGACACCCTTCTGCACGCTCTCCACCAGCTCCGCCGCACTCTCCGTCTGCGGCCCTTCGAGCCGGGGCACGACATAGTCCGGATCGGGTGCCGCTACCACCGGCGGCGGTGGCAGGAAGACGGTTTCGAACGTGCCCTGCTTCATCAGTCCGTCGATGACGCTGGACGAGGTGCCCGCAGCATGGGCAAGCCCCGACTTTGTCCAGGCAATGCCATCCTCGACCATTTCCAGCACACGTTCGCGGGCACTGGTCAACCGCTCCGGCCGATGGCCGGTGAAGCGCAGTCCCTCGATCATCGGCTCGGGGTCGAAAGCGGTCGGCGCGCGCAGCGCCATGCGGGCGACGAGGCCGGGCGGCGTCACCGTATAGGCGGAAACCCAGTCGAGGAAATCGCGCATCTCCTTGGAGAGCGGCGGGCAGTCGAAGACTTTCTCGATCGGCCTGAGCTTCTTCGGATCGACCTTGCCGTCATCGCCGCCATCCCAGACGACACCCGGCACCAGACGTGGCCCGAGCGGCACCTGCACGATGGAGCCGGGCTGCACGGCCATGTCCTCGGGCACCGTATAGGAATAGGGCACGGGTGTTGGCACCGGCACCATGACGGGCACCGTGCGCGGAAAAAGCCTGTCTCCAAAAAGATTGGTCGAATCGCTGCTCATAGAGCGCGACCATGCCCCCGCGGCCGCGGGAAGAAAACCGCAAAGATCGCAGCTCCGTTATTCGCCATCGTCATCCATCGCGCCGGTGAGCCGCATCCCGTCGATCCAAGTCGCCCCGTCATGGCGCACGACGCGCTTTGCCCTGACGCCGCAGCGCGTCTCCACTTCCAGCGCCAGCCGCTCGGAATGGGTGACGATCCACAGCTGGCTTGACTGCGCAGCGCGCGCGATCATTTCGGCCAACGGCGGCAGCATGTCGGGATGGAGGCTTGCCTCCGGCTCGTTGAGCGCGATCAGCGGCGGCGTGCGATAGGAGAGAAGCGCTGCGGCGAGCGCCAGAAAACGGATCTGCCCGTCGGACAGCTCGCGCGGCTGGAAGACACGTTGCGGAAACTGCGGGAAGACAAGGCCATAGGAGGCGAACTCTTCCGGGTTCGGCACCGTGAGCCGCGCCCCGCCAAAAGCATCCGCCACGGCGCGGTCGAGATCGATGGTGTCCTCCCGCGTCCAGGTCAGCGTGGCGAAGACTGCCGCCATGTTCGCTCCATTCTCATCGAGCAACGGGGCGGTGACGGCAAGGCAGGGCTGACGCAGCGCCGAATCGCGATCCGAACGGAAGCCATGGAAGAAGCGCCATTGCGAGACGGCACGGCGGAAGGTGCCGATTTCCGGATAATGCCCGGCATCGCCCAGCAGGGCCATGGCCGTCTCCGAGGTCATCGCCTGCTCGGGATGCTCGACCATGCGCCCCGTCTCGTTGCGCACCAGGATACCGGGGCCGGCACGCTTCATCACCGTCACCGGCCGGCGGCCGGTCTCGATGGTCAGTTCCTCGGCCTTGACCTGCGGTTCGAAGGCGAAGCCGGCAGCGGCCTTCGGCGGCCGCAGCCCTGCTTCGACGCGGTAGCGGAAGGTGATCGCCCGCTCCTCGTCCAGAAGCTCGGTTTCGAGGCGGATGCGCACCGGCTCGTTCGCTCGCCGCTTGCCCGTCCAGAGCGCCGAGGCCATGCCGCCCTCCGCCGCGATCTCATGCGCAAACGTCCCGCGCACCGCTGCCTGCACCAGTTGCAGCGACCGGTAGAGGTTCGATTTGCCGGCACCGTTCTCACCAACGAACAGGTTCACCCGCCCGAGATCCATGCGGATCGAGCGCAGGGAGCGATAATTTTCGGCGGACATCGACCGCAGCAGCATGGTTTCACCCGGCTTCTTGAACAAGGCGCTCTCTTACAGCCCACCGTGTCTAGAGGAAGGCGGCCCACTTTGCCCAGCCTTTTGGCTGAACGTTAGCAAAACCCTAACGCAAATCGCCGATCCTGCGGCAAACCGCGAAGGCAGGACATGACCGAACTTCTCATCATCGCCGATCCCGCGCTCTTGGCCGAGCGACAAGCCTGGCTTGCATCGCTTTCAGACGAGCGCCGTCTCGCCGGCCACACGCTCGATGCCTATGAGCGCGATACCCGACAGTTCCTCGCCTTCCTGACGCACCACCTCGCCGCCCCCGCCCGCCTGAAGGACATCGGCAATCTGCGCCCGGCGGACCTGCGCGGCTTCCTCGCCGCCCGCCGCCGCGACGGCGCGGGAGCCCGCACGCTCGGACGCGGCCTTGCCGGCCTGCGCTCCTTTCTGCGCCATCTCGAACGCAAGGGCCTTGCCAATGCCGCAGGCGCCTCGTCCGTGCGTTCGCCCAAACAACCGAAATCCCTACCGAAACCGCTTTCCGACCGCCAGGCCATCGCCGTCGTCGATGCCCATGAGCAGCTTGCCGAGGAGCCATGGATTCGCGTGCGCAATGCCGCCGTTCTCACCCTTCTCTATGGCTGCGGTCTGCGCATCTCAGAGGCCCTGTCGCTGACGCCGGCCGATTTCACCGGCAGCCCCACATCCTTGCGCATCACCGGCAAGGGCGACAAGACGCGTATCGTGCCGCTGATCGCGCCGGCGCGGGTCGGCGTCGAGGATTACATCAAGCTCTGCCCCTTCCCGCTTGGCGCTGACAAGCCGCTCTTCCGCGGCGCGCGCGGAGGACCGCTGCAACCAGCCATCATCCAGCGCGAGATGCAGAAGATGCGCGGCGCGCTTGGCCTGCCCGATAGCGCCACGCCGCATGCTTTGCGTCACTCCTTCGCTACCCATCTTCTGGCCGGCGGCGGCGACCTGCGCACCATCCAGGAGTTGCTCGGCCATGCCAGTCTCTCGACGACGCAGGTCTATACCGGCGTCGATTCGGCGCGATTGCTCGAAATATATGACCGGGCGCATCCCCGCGCCTGACCCCGTTAAGGGATTATGAGGATGAGGCGACTAGGGTCCGCGAAAAATGCACGGAGTTCGACCATGACAGTCCTTCTTCACAAGAGCCGCCTGGCACTTGCCGACCGGTTGGCCGATGCCGGCCTCTGGCTGATGGCCGCGATCCATGCGCTGATCGCCCTCTCCTTCCTCGTCATGCTTGCCGGCCTCTCCCCGGCGCGGGCGGAGGATCTGCCGACCTGCACCGGCAACAATCTGCTGACCAAATATGAGCAGGAGGATCCGGCCGGCTACGCCAAGCTGCGCGCCGAGGCGGACGCCACGCCAAACGGCAAGGCGATCTTCTGGAAGGTCGAGAAGGAGAGTAAGCCCGCCTCCTGGCTGCTCGGCACCATGCATGTAACGGATCCGCGCGTGCTCGCCATGCCGGAAGCCGCCCGCATCGCCTATGACAAGGCCGCCACCGTCATCGTCGAATCCGACGAGATCACCGACGAGAAGAAGGCGGGGGCGGCGATGATGGCGCGTCCCGATCTCATCATGTTCGCCGACGGCAAGTCGATCACCGACTTCCTCACGCCCGAGGATAAGGAAAAGCTGGAGAAGGGCCTGAAGGGCCGCGGCCTGTCGCTTGCAGCTGTCGCCCGCATGAAACCCTGGATGTTGATGAGCTTCGTGGCGCTACCCGCCTGCGAAGTCGCCCGCAAGACGGCTGGCGCCGCCTTCCTCGATCAGCAGCTTGCCAAGAATGCGCTTGCCGAAGGCAAGGTGCTGAAGGGCCTGGAAACGCTGATCGAGCAGATTTCCGCGCTGGATTCGCTGGCCGTCGAGCCGCAGATCAAGGGCCTCGTGCAGACCGTGGATCTCGGCGTTGACGGCCTGAAGGACGTCATCGAGACGATGAGCCAGCTTTATCTCTCGGGCGATACCGGCATGATCATGCCGATGATGCGCGCCGCAGCACCCCCGGGTGAAGGCGCGGACGCCTATGCCGAGTTCGAGCAGCGCATCATCGTCGATCGCAACCATACGATGGCCGACCGCGCGACGCCGATCCTCGATGGCGGCAACGTCTTCATGGCCGTCGGTGCGCTGCATCTCGCCGGCCCGGAAGGCGTAGTCGAACTGCTGCGCAAGAAGGGTTTTACCGTTACCGCGGTGAACTAAGCTTCAGCGCCCGCCGGCCGATGCCCGACAACATGGTGCGTACGATCAGCTTGTGAAACGGCATGACGGTGGCGAGATAGACCCGGCCGAGCAGGTTGTTGCGATGGACGAGCGTCATCACGCTCAAGGTCTGGCCGGTGGGCCGGTCCGCCATCACATCGATGACGATGCGGAAATCGAGATGCCGGTCGTCGAAACCCAGCACGACGCGCTCGTCGGTCGCACTCACCACCGGAAAACCGCCGATCTCCGTCTCCGAGGTCCTCACCTCTTCGGCCGCCCCCTTCAGCCCGAAAGGCGCCACGATAGCGTTGCGCAGCACCATAAGCCTGCGCACCCAGCCCGGCGGATGCTCCAGCGCCAGCCGCGCCGCCTCGCGTGCCGTCAGGTGCTCCACCGGCAGGCCGAGCGTGAAACGATCCGCCCAGTCGGCGGTGGGGAGCAACGGGTGCGGCAGGGAGACGGGTCGCGATACCGGAGACATGAAACCATCCTTTGTGGCCTTCATGCTGCGCCCGTTCGCAGAACGAAAACAGGCGGCTGGTTGTCGCAGCCGCCTGAAGAATGTTTAGCCTAAGCGAACGCGCTTCGGCCTCCGATCACATATGGATCGGCTTGAAGAAGGTCGCCAGCGCGGCTTCCTTCACGGCTTCCGACATGGTCGGATGCGCATGGCAGGTGCGGCCGAGATCTTCGGAGGAACCGCCGAATTCCATCAGCACGGCGGCCTCGTGGATCATCTCGCCGGCGCCGAAGCCGACGATGTGAACGCCGAGAACGCGATCGGTGTCCTTGTCCGCGAGAACCTTTACGAAACCGTCCGTCGCCAGCATGGCGCGGGCGCGCCCGTTAGCAGTGAAGGGGAATTTGCCGGCCTTGTAGGCAATGCCTGCGGCCTTCAGCTCTTCCTCGGTCTTGCCAACGGAGGCAACTTCCGGCTGGGTGTAGACGACGCCGGGGATGACGTCGTAGTTCACATGGCCGGCCTGGCCGGCGAGGATTTCGGCGACGGCGACACCCTCGTCTTCCGCCTTGTGGGCGAGCATCGGGCCGCGCACGACGTCGCCAAGCGCATAGATGCCGGGAACGTTCGTCTGGAAATGCTTGTCGATCTCGACGCGGCCACGGTTGTCAAGCGCGACACCCGCTTCCTTGAGGCCGAGACCTTCGGTGTAGGGCTTGCGGCCGGTGGCGATCAGCACGACATCGGCGTCGATGCTGGTGGCCTCGCCGCCCTTGACCGGCTCGAAGGTCACCTTGGCGCCCGAACCCGCCTTTTCGACACCCGTCACCTTGGCGCCGAGCTTGAAGTCCATGCCCTGCTTGGCCAGCATGCGCTGGAACTGCTTGGAGACATCACCGTCCATGCCGCCGAGGATGGTGTCGAGATATTCAACGACCGTGACCTTGGCACCGAGGCGCGCCCAGACCGAGCCGAGCTCAAGGCCGATGACGCCGCCGCCGACGACGACGAGATGGCCCGGCACCCTCTCAAGCGCGATGCCACCCGTCGAGGAGACGATGACCTTCTCGTCGATCTCGACCGGGACGCCTGGAATGCCGGCCACGTCGGAACCGGTGGCAATCACAATGTTCTTCGTTTCGAGGACCTGCTCTTCGCCCTTGTCATTGGTGACGGAGACCTTGCCGGCGCCGAGCACCTTGCCGGTGCCCTGGATGCCGTCGATCTTGTTCTTCTTGAACAGGAAGGCAACGCCATCAACGTTCGACTTCACCGTCGCATCCTTGTGCGCCATCATCTTGGCGAGGTTCAGCGTGGGCTTCACGCCCTCGATGCCGAGCGCTTCCATGCCATGGGCGACGTGGCTGTAGGTCTCGGAGGCATGCAGCAACGCCTTGGAGGGAATGCAGCCGACATTGAGGCAGGTGCCGCCATAGGTGGCGCGCTTTTCGACGACCGCGACCTTCAGGCCGAGCTGGGCCGTCTTGATGGCGCAGACATAGCCGCCGGGGCCGGAACCGATAACGATGAGATCATATGCCATGACAAGTCCTTCCTGCGCGGGGCCTAGCGGCCACCGCTGACGTTGAGGGCGGCACCCGTCACATAGGATGCCGCATCGGAGAGAAGATAGAAAATGGATTTCGCGACTTCATCGGCCGTACCCGGCCGCTGCATCGGGATGAGCGACGCCATGTCGCGTGCACGATCCGGCAGACCGCCGGAGGCGTGGATTTCGGTATCGATGATGCCGGGGCGCACGAGATTGACGCGCACGCCCTCCGCCGCGACTTCGCGGGCAAGACCGATCGTGAAGCTCTCGATGGCGCCCTTGCTGGCGGCATAATCGACATATTGCCCGGCAGCACCCAATTTCGCCGCGACGGACGAAAGGTTGACGATCGAGCCGCCCCTGCCACCATGGCGCGTCGACATGCGGCGCACGGCCTCCTGCGCGCAGCGGATCGAGCCCATGACATTGACGGCGAACATGCGCTCGAGCCGCTCGGACGACATCTCGTCGACGCGCTGCGGCGTGGCGACGATGCCGGCATTGTTCACGAGTCCATCGAGCCGGCCGAACGTGCCGTCGATGGTCGAGAAGATATTGGCAAGGCCAAGCTCGCTGCCGACATCACCCTGAACCGGGATCGCCGAGCCACCGGCCGCTTGGATCTCCGCGACGACAGCTTCGGCCGCCTCCAGATTGGCGACATAGTTCACCGCCACCTGCCAGCCGGCCGCACCGGCCATGCGGCACACGCTGGCGCCGATGCCCCGGCTGCCGCCGGTGACGAGGAGAACAGGGGCTTCCTTCATGCAGCGCATCCCTTTTGCCGGAAGACATCCTGCGGCACGACCTTCGCCTTGCCCTGCTCCCACAGCGCCGAGTAGCGAAGCGATGGACCGAACCCCGACAACAGCAAGCTTTGCGCCGCCTTGGCACCCTGATCGGGCACGAGGTTGGCATCACCCGCCACGTCGAGCGCGTAGATCACGCCCTCCCAGACGGTGCAGGCGGCGATTTCCTCGCCGGTCACGTCCCCCTCGGGGCAATTGTGCATGATCATGCCGTTAGAGCGCGCGGGATCGCCGGGCATGACGATGCCATCCAGCACCAGACCGCTTGCCAGGATCTTCAGCTTGAAGTGATGGCTCGTCGCTGCCGCATCCGAACCGACAGGCTGGAAAGTCAGCTCATAGCCCCCGTCGCGATCCGCATAGATCGCATGGTCCTGCCGGCACTCCGCCGCTGAAGCGGCGGTCGCGGCAATGAGACCGGTGAGGACGAGGGCGGCACGCATGGCTCAGTGCGCCTTTTCCGTCGCGAGCTTGATGCCGAGCGCGATGAAGACGAGGCCGCTGGTGCGGTCGATCCACTGGCTGGCGCGCGAAAAGGCGGCCCGCATGCGCGGCGTCGTCATGAACAGCGAGACCCCGACGAACCAGGCGATGAGGCAGGTCGCCATGACGAGGCCATAGCCGAACTTGACGGCGATCGGCGTGTGGGCGCTGACAACCGTCGAGAAGATCGACAGGAAGAAGAACACCGCCTTGGGGTTCAGTGCGTTGGCTAGGAAGCCGAGGCCGAAGGCGCGCAGCGCCGACTGCTCAACTTTCGCCTCACCGCCGGCCTTCACGGCCTCGGCGGAAAGGTCCGCCTTGCCGGCGCGCAGGGCCTTGATGCCGATATAGACGAGATAGGCGACGCCGCACCATTTCACGATGTTGAACAGGTAGATCGACTGGGAAATGATCAGCCCGAGTCCAAGGATCGTATAGGTGACATGCACCATCAGCGCCGCGCCGATGCCGAAGGACGTGATCACGGCGGCGCGGCGGCCCTGCACCAGCGACTGGCGCATGACCATGGCGAGGTCGGCGCCGGGCGAGACGATGGCAAAGGCAAAGATCGCCATCAGCGAGGCGAGTTCAACGAGGTATTGGCTCATGGAGTGCCCCTTCCTAGAAGATGACGGTTGCCGCCATGATCGCAAGGCCGATCAGCGCTACGAGCCAGACGAGCGAACGAATATAGGGAATGCCTGCCAGATAGAGCGGAATATAGACGAGCCGGGCAATAAACCACAGCCAGCCCCCTATGAGGTCCCAGCCAGACGTATCCGGCACAAGGGCAACCGCCAGCGCAAGCGCCACGAAGCCGGGATAGGTTTCACGGAAATTGGCCGACGCGCGCGCAGCGCGTCCGGCCAGAATGCCCTTGGGATGCCGCACCTCGTCACGCGGGCCGGCGTTCCATTCAGGGCCAAGCTCTTTCGTGGCGAGCATACCCTGAAGGGCAACATGGAAGACAAGCAGAGCCACGCTCAACACGAGCAGAATCTGGATGGGCGAAGCCGCCGCCGCTTCCATGAACACCTCCCTTAGAGATCGAGAACCAGACGTTCCGGATCTTCCAGGCTGTCCTTGACGCGCACGAGGAAGGTCACGGCCTCCTTGCCGTCCACCATGCGGTGGTCATAGGAGAGCGCGAGATACATCATCGGGCGGATGACGATCTGGCCGCCGACGACGACCGGACGCTCCTGGATCTTGTGCATGCCGAGAATGCCCGACTGCGGGGCGTTCAGGATCGGCGAGGACATCAGCGAACCATAGACGCCGCCGTTCGAAATCGTGAACGTGCCGCCCTGCATGTCGGCCATCGAGAGCGCGCCGTCACGGGCGAGCTTGCCGAGACGACCGATATCCTTCTCGATTTCGGCGATCGACATCTGGTCGGCATCGCGCACGACCGGAACCACGAGGCCCTTGTCCGTGCCCACGGCGACGCCAATGTGGCAGTAGTTCTTGTAGATGATGTCGGTGCCGTCGATCTCGGCGTTGACGGCCGGGATTTCCTTCAGCGCGTGCGTCACGGCCTTGGTGAAGAAGCCCATGAAGCCGAGCTTCACGCCGTGCTTCTTCTCGAACAAGTCCTTGTAGCGGTTGCGCAGATCCATCACGGCCGACATGTCCACCTCGTTATAGGTGGTGAGCATGGCGGCGGTGTTCTGAGCATCCTTGAGGCGCTTGGCAATGGTCTGGCGCAGGCGCGTCATCTTCACGCGCTCTTCGCGCGGTGCATCGGCTTCCGAGGAAGCCGCGCGAGCGACGACCTTGACCGGCTCAGCGGCTTGGGCCGGCGTCGAAGCCGTGATGCCCTTGGCGACGGCGGCGATGACATCACCCTTCAGCACCTGGCCGCGCTTGCCAGAACCATCGACCTGATCGGCCGAAAGGTTATTTTCGGCAAGCAGCTTGGCGGCAGCCGGCGCGGCCGGCATGGCAGCGGAAGCGGCAGGCTTGGCTTCGGCGGCCGGAGCGGCGGCGACCGCCTTTTCGGCAGCAGCAGGAGCGGCGGCACCGGCGGAGGCTCCTTCGGAGATCTGGCCAAGCAGGCCGCCCGGTGCGACGGTATCGCCGGCATTCGCCGTGATTTCCGAGAGCACGCCGGAGGCGGGTGCCGGCACTTCGATCGTTACCTTGTCGGTTTCGAGCTCACAGAGCGGCTCGTCGGCCTTGATGACGTCGCCGACCTTCTTGAACCAGGTGCCGACGGTGGCTTCGCTGACGGATTCGCCCAAAGTCGGGACGCGGATTTCGGTAGCCATGAGTGTGTTCCGTTCGTTTTGTCTTTGTCGCGGTTACGGGCTGACTTGGCGGATCAACCGCCCAGCGCGTCCTCGAGGAAGGCGGCGAGCTGCGCGAGGTGCTTCGACATCAGGCCAGTCGCCGGCGATGCGGCGGCCGGACGGCCGGTGTAGCGCACACGCTGGTACTTGGCGTCGATATGGGCGAGCACCCATTCGAGATAGGGGTCGATGAAGGCCCAGGCACCCATGTTCTTGGGCTCTTCCTGGCACCACACCATCTCGGCATTGCGGAAGCGTGAGAGCTCGTTGATCAGCGCCTTGGCCGGGAACGGATAGAGCTGTTCCAGACGCAGCAGATAGACATCGTCGATGCCGCGCTTTTCACGCTCTTCCAGGAGGTCGAAATAGACCTTGCCCGAGCACATCACGACACGGCGGATCTTGGCATCCTTCTGGAGCTTGATCGGGCCGTCCTTGATCACTTCGGCATCGTCCCACAGCAGGCGGTGGAACGAGCTTTCGCCGGCCATTTCCGACAGCGAGGAGACCGCACGCTTGTGGCGCAGCAGCGACTTCGGCGTCATCATGATCAGCGGCTTGCGGAAGTCGCGCTTCACCTGACGGCGCAGGATGTGGAAGTAGTTCGCCGGCGTGGTGACGTTGGCGACCTGCATATTGTCTTCGGCGCACATCTGCAGCCAGCGCTCGAGGCGGGCCGACGAGTGTTCCGGACCCTGGCCCTCATACCCGTGCGGCAGGAGGCAGACGAGACCCGACATGCGCAGCCACTTGCGTTCGCCCGACGAGATGAACTGGTCGAAGACGACCTGCGCACCGTTGGCGAAGTCGCCGAACTGGGCTTCCCAGAGGGTGAGCGCGTTCGGGCGGGCCAGCGAATATCCGTATTCGAAGCCGAGGACCGCCTCTTCCGAGAGCATCGAGTTGATCACCTCGTAGCGGGCCTGAGTCGGCGAGAGGTTGGCGAGCGGGATGTAGCGGTCTTCGGTCTCCTGATCGTAGAGAACCGAATGGCGCTGCGAGAAGGTGCCACGTTCGCAATCCTGACCGGACAGGCGGATCTTGGTGCCTTCGACGCACAGCGTGCCGAAAGCCAGGGCCTCGCCCATCGCCCAGTCGATGCCCTCGCCCGTCTCGACCATCTGCATGCGGTTGTCCATGAACCGCTGGATGGTCTTGTGGGCGCGGAAGCCGTCCGGGATCGTCGCGATCTTGCGGCCGATTTCCTTCAGCTGCTTCATCGGCACCGAGGTCTTGCCGCGACGCTGTTCGTCCTGGTTGTCGGCCGAGCGAAGGCCCGACCAAGCACCGTCGAGCCAGTCGGCCTTGTTCGGCTTGTAGGACTGGCCGATCTCGAATTCGGTTTCGAGATTGGCGCGCCAGTCGGCCTTCATCTTCTCGAACTCGCCTTCGGAGATGACGCCCTCGGCGATGAGGCGCGACGCATAGAGGTTGACCACCGTCTTGTGCGCGCGGATCGCCTTGTACATCTTCGGCTGCGTGAACGCCGGCTCGTCGCCTTCGTTATGGCCGAAGCGACGGTAGCAGAACATGTCCACCACCACCGGCTTGTGGAACTTCATGCGGAACTCGGTCGCGATCTTGGCGGCATAGGTCACCGCCTCCGGATCGTCGCCGTTCACATGGAAGATCGGCGCCTCGATCATCTTCGCCACATCCGACGGATAGGGCGAGGAGCGCGAGAAGGCCGGGTTCGTGGTGAAGCCGATCTGGTTGTTGATGATGACATGCACCGTGCCGGCGACGCGGTGGCCGCGCAGGCCCGAAAGGCCGAGGATTTCAGCCGTCACGCCCTGGCCGGCGAAGGCCGCATCGCCATGCAGCAGCAGCGGCATGACCTGGGCGCGTTCGGACAAGGGAATGATATCGCCTTCGAAGACCTTCGCCATCTGGTCCTGCTTGGCGCGGGCCTTGCCCATGACGACAGGGTTGACGATTTCGAGATGCGAGGGGTTCGCCGTCAGCGACAGGTGCACCTTGTTGCCGTCGAACTCACGGTCCGAGGAGGCGCCGAGGTGGTACTTCACGTCGCCCGAGCCTTCCACGTCGTCAGGCGCATAGGAGCCGCCCTTGAACTCGTGGAAGACGGCGCGATGGGGCTTGGCCATCACGTTGGTCAAAACGTTGAGGCGGCCGCGGTGGGCCATGCCGAGCACGATTTCCTTCAAGCCCAGCTGGCCGCCGCGCTTAATGATCTGCTCCAGCGCCGGGATCAGCGCTTCGCCGCCGTCGAGGCCGAAACGCTTGGTACCCTTGTACTTAACGTCGATAAACTGCTCGAAGCCCTCGGCCTCGATCAGCTTCTGCAGGATCGCGCGCTTGCCTTCGGCAGTGAAGGCAACGCCCTTGTCCGGACCTTCGATGCGCTCCTGGATCCAGCCCTTCTCTTCCGGGTTGGAGATATGCATGAATTCGACGCCGATCGTCGAGCAATAGGTGCGCTCAAGGATTTCGACCATTTCGCGCACGGTCGCGTATTCGAGGCCGAGCACGTTGTCGATGAAGATCTTGCGGTCGAGATCCTTCTCCTCGAAACCGTAGTTCGAGGGCGACAGCTCGTGATAGTCCTCGACGGGCGCGGCGATGCCGAGCGGGTCGAGCTTGGCGTGCAGGTGGCCGCGGGCGCGGTAGGCGCGGATCATCATGATGGCGCGCACCGAATCGCGGGTCGCCTGATTTACACCGGCCTGATCGACGGGCGCGCCGGTCTTGGCGGCGACGGCCTCGGCCTTCGCCTGCACCTTCTTTTCAAGCACCTTCTCGACGACGCCCCAGTTGCCGTCGAGCGCCGAGACGAGTTCGCCGTTGGCGACAATCGGCCAGTTGGCGCGCTGCCAGGAGGCGCCCTTGGCCGCCTTCACGATATCGGAGGGCTTGTCTTCCAGGGCCGTGAAGAAGGCCTGCCATTCCTCGCCGACGGAGGCGGGGTCAGCCTCGTACTTGGCGTAGAGCTGTTCGATATAGGCCGCGTTCGCTCCGTCAAGGAAGGAGGTGGCCAGGAATTGTTCGTTGGCGTCTTGCCGTGCCATGGTTTCTTGCGGGCGCCGCGCCCGCCTCCCGAACGATCGTGTTGACCGGGCTCTCCCCGGTTTGCCGCCCGCCGCAAGCCTGTCCGCTTGGTGACGGGAGAGACGGATCGGCCGGCTTTCGCCGGCCCATCCAGTGTCGCATCTCAGCCCTTGAGGACTTCGACGAGGGTCTTGCCGAGACGGGCCGGCGAAGGCGAAACTCGGATGCCCGCTGCCTCCATGGCTGCGATCTTGGATTCCGCATCGCCCTTGCCGCCGGAAACGACGGCGCCGGCATGGCCCATGGTGCGGCCCTTCGGCGCCGTACGGCCCGCGATGAAGCCGGCCATCGGCTTTTTACGGCCCTTCTTGGCTTCGTCGATGAGGAACTGCGCCGCATCTTCTTCGGCCGAGCCGCCGATTTCGCCGATCATGATGATCGAGGTTGTGGCATCGTCTGCCAGGAACATCTCGAGCACGTCGATGAATTCGGTGCCCTTGACCGGATCCCCGCCGATGCCGACAGCCGTGGTCTGGCCGAGGCCTTCGTTGGAGGTCTGGAACACCGCTTCATAGGTAAGCGTGCCGGAGCGCGAAACAATACCGACGGAGCCCTTGCGGAAGATCGAGCCCGGCATGATGCCGATCTTGCATTCTTCCGGCGTCAGGATGCCGGGGCAGTTCGGGCCGAGCAGGCGCGACTTGGAGCGGTCGAGACGAGCCTTGACGCGCACCATGTCGGCAACCGGGATGCCTTCGGTGATGCAGGTAATGAACGGGATTTCCGCTTCGATCGCCTCGATGATGGCGTCCGCGGCACCTGCCGGCGGAACGTAGATCACGGAGGCATCCGCGCCGGTCTTTTCCTTGGCTTCGGCAACCGAGGCGAAGATCGGCAGGCTTTCGCCCTTGGAGCCAGTCCAGGTTTCGCCGCCCTTCTTCGGGTGGATACCGCCGACCATCTGCGTGCCGTAATAGGCGAGCGCCTGCTCGGTGTGGAAAGTCCCGGTCTTGCCGGTCAGGCCCTGAACGAGGACCTTGGTGTTCTTATTGACGAGAATCGACATGAGGTCTGGTCCTTCCGTTAGCCGTTGATCGCGGCGACGATCTTCTTGGCAGCGTCGTCCAGATCGTCGGCGGCGGTGATCGCCAGGCCGGATTCGTTCAGGATCTTCTTGCCAAGCTCGACATTCGTGCCTTCGAGGCGAACGACCAGCGGAACCTTGAGGCCGACTTCCTGCACGGCAGCGACCACGCCTTCGGCGATGACGTCACACTTCATGATGCCGCCGAAGATGTTGACGAGGATGCCCTCGACCTTCGGGTCGGCCGTGATGATCTTGAAGGCCGCCGCCACCTTCTCCTTGCCGGCGCCGCCGCCGACGTCGCAGAAGTTCGCCGGCTCCTTGCCGTAGAGCTTGATGATGTCCATCGTCGCCATGGCGAGACCGGCACCGTTGACCATGCAGCCGATATTGCCGTCGAGCGCCACGTAGGCGAGGTCCCACTTGGAAGCCTCGATTTCCTTGGCGTCTTCTTCGGTCTCGTCGCGCAGCGCCTTGATGTCGTCGTGACGGAACAGTGCGTTGCCGTCGAACGAGACCTTGGCGTCGAGAACGCGCACGCGGCCGTTCTTCATGACAATCAGCGGGTTGATCTCGAGCAGGCTCATGTCCTTCTCGACGAAAGCCTTGTAGAGGATCGGGAAGAGCTTTTCGGCATCGGCCTTGGCTTCGCCTTCGAGCTTCAGAGCCGAGGTGAGCTTCGCCAGATCGTCGGCGGTGACGCCGGCTTCCGGGTTGATTGCGACGGTGAGGATCTTCTCCGGCGTGTCATGGGCGACGGCTTCGATGTCCATGCCGCCTTCGGTCGAAACGACGAAGGCAACCTGGCCGACGGAGCGGTCGACGAGCAGCGAGAGATACAGTTCACGGTCGATGTCGGCGCCGTCCTCGATATAGAGGCGGTTCACTTGCTTGCCGGCCTCGCCGGTCTGGGCGGTGACGAGCGTGTTGCCGAGCATTTCCTTGGCATGCTTCTTGGCTTCCTCGATCGAGAAGGCGAGGCGAACGCCGCCCTTGGCGTCGGGGCCGAGTTCCTTGAACTTGCCCTTGCCGCGGCCACCAGCGTGGATCTGGCTCTTGACGACATAGAGCGGGCCGGGCAGCGACTTCGCAGCCGCTTCAGCCTCGTCGGCGGAGAAGATCGCCACACCTTCGGCGACCGGCGCGCCGAAGCTCTTCAGCAGAGCCTTGGCCTGATATTCATGAATGTTCATGGGGATGATCCTGTTCTTACTTCAGCGAAGGCGCGATGTTGATGCAAGCTTCGCAAAGGCCGGCGACGGCCGCGACCGACTTCTCGAAGGCTTCCTGTTCGGCCTTGTTGAACTCGACCTCGATGATGCGCTCGACACCGCCTTCACCGATGATGGTGGGCACGCCGACATACATGTCCTTCACACCGTACTGGCCGGAGAGGTAGGCAGCGCAGGGCAGAACGCGCTTCTTGTCCTTGAGGTAGGATTCGGCCATTTCGATCGCCGAAGCGGCCGGCGCATAGTAGGCCGAACCGGTCTTGAGCAGGCCGACGATCTCGGCTCCACCGTCACGGGTGCGCTGGATGATTTCTTCGAGGCGTTCCTTGGTGACCCAGCCCATCTTGACGAGGTCGGTCAGCGGAATGCCGCCGACGGTGGAGTAACGGGCGAGCGGTACCATCGTGTCGCCATGGCCGCCGAGAACGAAGGCGGTGACGTCCTGGACGGAAACCTTGAATTCTTCAGAGAGGAAGAGACGGAAGCGGGCCGAGTCCAGCACGCCGGCCATGCCGACGACCATGTTCTTCGGCAGGCCCGAGAACTTCTGCAGCGCCCACACCATCGCGTCGAGCGGGTTGGTGATGCAGATGACGAAGGCGTTCGGGGCGTACTTCTTGATGCCGGCGCCGACCTGTTCCATGACCTTGAGGTTGATGCCGAGCAGGTCGTCACGGCTCATGCCGGGCTTGCGGGCAACACCGGCGGTGACGATGCAGACATCAGCACCTTCGATCGCAGCGTAATCGCTGGCACCCGTCAGCGAGGCGTTGAAGCCTTCGACCGGCGAGGACTGGGCGATATCGAGGCCCTTGCCCTGCGGGATACCGTCGGCGATGTCGAAGAGGACGATGTCGCCCAGCTCCTTCAGGCCGGCGAGATGCGCCAGCGTGCCACCGATCATGCCAGAACCAATAAGTGCGATCTTCTTGCGGGCCATGAAAGCTTCCTTTGCTCCGATCAACAGGCCCTCAATGTCGCAATTGCAGGACCTTTCGGCGCAAGGGCTTACGCTTCCCGGGTTAAAATTTCAACACATACTTTTGGACTGAAGTTTTTCAATCGGTTAGATGCAAAAATTCTTACGTCAACGTAAGAATATTCGTCATGCTTTCGTCACGACTTTGCTGTAACAGAGCTGTCTTGCGCTCCATATCTCGCATTGTGATCGGCGAGATATTCCGTGCTGCGGATTTCGATCAGGCGCGAGACCGTGCGGTCGAATTCAAACCCCTCCGTACCCTTGCGGGTGACGAGCAGGTTTTCGGGGGCGGCGGCCGCAGAGGCGAAGAGCCGGGCGCGATGATCGTAGATCGTATCGACGAGATTGATAAAGCGCTTGGTCTCGTTGCGTTTTTCGGCGCCCAGCAACGGCACGTGATCGACGAACAGCGTGTCGTAGTGCGACAGGATTTCGAGATAGTCCGCGGCACCCAGGGGCTTCTCGCAGAGATCGGCGAAGGAGAAGCGCGCAACACGGCCCGCTGCCTGCGGCACCGCAATGCTGCGCCCGCGGAAGGCGATGGTGGCCGGCGCCACGACGAGCCCCGCCGTCTCGCGCAGCCAGGCCGCATCCATCGCCCTGTCGGCCTTGTCGCCGAGCGGATGCCGGAAGACCGGCAGGCCGCTATCTTTCTCCATGCGATAATCCGTCAGCGAATCCAGCGGAACGATCTCGACATAGCGTTTGAGCAGATCGACGAAGGGCAGGAAAAGGCCGCGGTTGAGGCCGTCCTTATAGAGATTGTCGGGCTCGACATTCGACGTCGCCACCAGAATGCAGCCGCGCTGGAAAAGCTCGCCGAACAGCCGCGACAGGATCATCGCATCGGCGATATCGGTCACGGAAAACTCGTCGAAACAGAGAAGCCGGGCCTCCGAGACAAGGCTCTCCGCAACGGGCGGCACGGGATCTGCCTGCTTGGTTTCGCCGGCCTTCAGCTTCTGGCGATGCTTGTGGATGCGGTCATGCACATCGGCCATGAATTCATGGAAATGCGCTCGCCTCTTGCGCCTGACCCGCGCCAGTTCGAAGAACATGTCCATCAGCATGGTCTTGCCGCGCCCGACCCCACCATAGAGATAGAGCCCCTTGGGAGCGTTGACGGTCTCGGGTTTGCGGGAGGCGAAGAGCCAACCGAGCGCGCTGGACTTGCGCGCCGGACGCTGGGCGTGAAGATCGACAAGCAAACGGTCGAAGCGCGCGGCCATGGCTTTCTGCGCTGGATCCGGTTTCAGCTCGCCACTGGCGACAAGAGCCTGCAGCCTATCCGAGACGCCCTTGTCCGGATGCGTCAATCCGCTGTCCCAGTTCTTGGCCATGGGCGGCTTTTATCCGTGCCGTCTGAGAATGCAGATTAGCGCGAGAGGCTGACAGGCTGGCCCGAATTGGTCGTACCGCGGAACTGGGTATCGGCCGTCTTGTAGAGGCGTGCGATCGGGCTGCCGTTGCGATCCTTCAGCACGACCTGCTTGCCGGCGACTTCCCAGGAGCCCATGGCCGTCAGTTCGCCTGCGCAGCCGCGCGTGCCGCCGCGCGAACCGCTTCCGAGATTGGTCAACGTCAGGAACATGTCGCAGGAGGAAGCGCCGTTGGCAACCTTCCAGTTGCCGACCATGGCTTCCTTCTTGACATCAAGGCCTGCTGCCGCAGCAGCCGTATCGCCTGCAGTACCGGTGCCCGTCGCCATCGCGGTATCGGTCGTCGGCTTGTCGGGGAACTGGCCTGAAGTGTCGGTCGTCGGATCGGGCAGCTGGCTGGAAGAAACAGTACCAATCGGCTGCGCCTCCAGCGGCTGGATGTTCTGCTGCGTATTGACGCTGTCCATCGACGAAGTCCGCTGGCAACCCGCCAGAGCAAGCGCCATCATCAGTCCGCCTGCTACATGTACAACCCGCATGTCGAAACTCCTGATATCTGCCCGATACTGCTGCCCCGCAGCATTTCCGCCGAATTAACGTGAATCGCCCACACGAATCAAGACGAAACGGCCCGATTGTTCAAGCCGCCTCCTCACGTTTCGTGACTGCCGATTATGTAGGTCAGAGACGACGCTCGACCAGCATCTTCTTAATTTCGCCGATCGCCTTGGCCGGATTGAGGCCCTTCGGGCAGGCCTGCGCGCAGTTCATGATCGTATGGCAGCGATAAAGACGGAAAGGGTCCTCAAGGTTGTCGAGGCGCTCGCCGGTGGCTTCGTCGCGGCTGTCGATCAGCCAGCGATAGGCCTGCAGCAACACGGCCGGGCCAAGGTAGCGGTCGCCGTTCCACCAATAGCTCGGACAGGAGGTCGAGCAGCAGGCGCACAGGATGCACTCGTAGAGGCCGTCGAGCTTGAGGCGGTCCTCATGGCTCTGCTTCCATTCCTTGGCCGGCGTAGGCGATACCGTCTTCAGCCAGGGCTCGATGGAGCGATGCTGCGCGTAGAAGTTGGTGAGATCGGGGACGAGGTCCTTCACGACAGGCATATGCGGCAGCGGATAAACTTTAACCGCGCCCTTCACCTCGTCCATGCCCTTGGTGCAGGCGAGCGTGTTGGTGCCGTCGATGTTCATGGCGCAGGAACCGCAGATGCCTTCGCGGCAGGAACGGCGCAGCGTCAGCGTCGGGTCAATCTTGTTCTTGATGTATAGCAGCGCGTCGAGCACCATCGGGCCGCAATCGTCGACATCGATGTAGAACGTATCGACCGACGGGTTCTTCCCGTCATCCGGATTCCAACGGTAGATGCGGAATTCGCGGGTGTTCGTGGCGCCGGCCGGCTTCGGCCAGACCTTGCCTTCGGTCAGCTGCGAATTCTTCGGGAGAGCGAGTTCAACCATGTCCTGTTCTCCTCGATATCAGTAGACGCGCGCCTTGGGCGCGATCTTCTGGGGATCGATCCCGTCGGCGATGAGGTCGGTGTGCACCGGGCGGTAGTCGAGCTTGACGTCGCCCGCCTCGTTCACCCAGGCGAGCGTGTGCTTGCGCCAGTTGACGTCGTCGCGGCCGGCGAAGGGGCCGTCGACATAGTCTTCGCGGGCATGCGAGCCGCGGCTTTCCTTGCGGGCCTCGGCGCCATAGACGGTCGTGATGGCGTTGGCCATCAGGTTTTCCAGCTCCAGCGTCTCGACGAGGTCGGAGTTCCAGACCATCGAGCGGTCGGTGACCTTGATATCAGGCAGTTCCTTCCAGATCGCGGTCATGCGGCGGCAGCCGCTTTCAAGCGATTCCTGGGTGCGGAACACGGCCGCATCGTCCTGCATGGTGCGCTGCATCTTGTCGCGCAGGATGGCCGTCGGCGTACCGCCATTGGCGTTCCTGAGACGATCGAAACGGTCCATGATCTTGTCGCAGGCGGCGATATCGAGCGCCGGGACGGGGCCGACGCGGTCGATGACCTGGCCGGCGCGGATGGCGGCGGCGCGGCCGAAGACCACGAGATCGATCAGCGAATTGGAGCCGAGGCGGTTTGCGCCGTGCACCGAGGCGCAGCCGGCTTCGCCCACCGCCATCAGGCCGGGCGCGATGCGCTCCGGGTTCTGGCTGTCGGCGTTCAGCACTTCGCCCCAGTAATTCGTGGGAATGCCACCCATGTTGTAATGCACGGTCGGCAGAACCGGGATCGGCTCACGCGTCACGTCGACGCCGGCGAAGATCTTCGCGCTCTCGGAAATGCCCGGCAGCCGCTCGTGCAGAACGGCCGGATCGAGATGGTCGAGATGCAGGAAGATATGGTCCTTGTTCTTGCCGACGCCGCGGCCTTCGCGGATTTCCATCGTCATGCAGCGCGAGACGACGTCGCGCGACGCAAGGTCCTTGGCCGACGGTGCATAGCGCTCCATGAAGCGCTCGCCTTCGGAATTGACGAGATAGCCGCCTTCACCGCGGGCACCCTCGGTGATGAGGCAGCCGGCGCCGTAGATGCCCGTCGGATGGAACTGCACGAATTCCATGTCCTGCAGCGGCAGGCCGGCGCGGGCGATCATGCCGCCGCCGTCACCCGTGCAGGTATGCGCCGAGGTGGCGGAGAAATAGGCGCGGCCGTAACCACCGGTCGCCAGAACCACCATCTTTGCGGCGAAGCGATGGATCGTGCCGTCGTCGAGGTTCCAGGCGACGACACCGGTGCAGCGGCCATCGGCCGACATGATCAGATCGAGCGCGAAATACTCGATGAAGAATTCTGCATTGTTGCGCAGCGACTGGCCGTAGAGCGTGTGCAGGATGGCGTGGCCGGTACGGTCGGCGGCGGCGCAGGTGCGCTGCACCGGCGGGCCTTCGCCGTAGTTCTGCATGTGGCCGCCGAACGGGCGCTGGTAGATCTTGCCCTCGGCGTTGCGCGAGAAGGGCACGCCGTAGTGTTCCAGCTCATAGACCGCCTTCGGCGCTTCCATGGCGAGATACTGCATGGCGTCGACGTCGCCGAGCCAGTCGGAACCCTTGACGGTGTCATAGAGGTGCCACTGCCAGCTATCCGGCGTCATGTTCTGCAGCGAGGCCGCGATGCCGCCCTGGGCGGCGACGGTGTGCGAACGCGTCGGGAAGACTTTCGTGATGCAGGCCGTCTTGAGGCCCTGCTCGGCCATGCCGAGCGTGGCGCGCAGACCTGCACCGCCGGCGCCGACGACGATCACGTCGAAGGAATGGTCTACATAGGTATAGGCTTTGCCGTTGGCCGCCGGGGAGGAGATCGCTGCCATGGTGAATTATCCTGCGAAAGCGATTTTGAGGACGGCGAAAAGACAGAGACCGCCGACCAGGATCGCGAAGAACGTGTTGAGCATGAGGAGGCCGATCTTCACGCCTTCCGCATGCACGTAGTCCTCGATGATGACCTGCATGCCGAGCTTCATGTGAATGAGGCCGGAGATGACGACGAGGCCCATCAGGACGGCGACGATCGGGTTCGAAAGGGCTGCGGTGACTTCCGCATAGGAAGCGCCGTTGTAGCGGATGAGGAAGCCGACGAAGAACAGCATGAGCGGAACGTTGGCGACGGCCGTCAGGCGCTGGCGCCAAAAATGCTCCGTGCCGTCCTTTGCCGAGCCGAGACCACGAACCTTGCCGAGGGGAGTGCGCATGTCCATGGATGTTTCCTCAGCGGACCAGATAGCCGATGATCCAGATCAGCACCGTCAGGGCGACGGAGACGATCGGGGTCACGATAGCGAGCTTGGTGTTGAAGTGCTTTTCGTAGCCGCGGCCCATGTCCCACATGAAGTGGCGCAGTCCACCCAGCATGTGGTGCATCAACGCCCAAGTGTAGCCGAAGAGCACGAGACGGCCGATCAGCGACCCGAAGAGCCAGCTGGCCCATTCGAAGGACGCTTCGCCCGAAGCGGCGGCGATCAGCCAGAAGGCAACGAGCACGGTGCCGAAATACAGCGCCGCACCGGTGATGCGGTGCACGATGGACATGACCATCGTCGGGATCGGTTTATAGACTTGGAGATGCGGCGAGAGCGGCCGGCTTCGAGTGACATTCGCCATCTGAACCTCACGGAACCCCGGAGAGCCAAAAACTGGACAAATTTTCTCCGGAATTGCAGTATGTTGTGCACAATGCAGTGATTGCGACACTTACTCACCAGAAAGCGGAACCACAAGCCTCATTGCAGTGCAAAATGAATTTAATCGATTAAGAAGCGGACAGCGTTTGCGCCATTCCGGGACGCTTTTCCCGCATTAACGATATCGACAAAAATCGCAGGGAAATCCGTGACTTTCGCCGCCCCCTGCCCCATCTTGGCGTTAACGATTTGTTAAGCGTAACCCGGAAGGCAGGACAGAATGACTCTGTTTTCAGCGCCCCATGCGACCAAAGTTCTAGGACTTGCGATCGCACTCGCAACGAGCGGCATGACGGCCGCCCATGCCGGCGGCAACAGGGACGGCTTCGGCTGGTCCGAACCCAATATCGAAGGCCGCACCATCACGCGGCGTGACCGCGAGCGCCACCACCATCGCGAAGCCTGGCGGCATCGTGACCGCGAGGACCGCGGTTCGCGCTATTCGGAGCGCCGTCGCGAGCAGCGCGGCTGGGGCACGGGCGATTTCTACGGCGGCGCAATCACCGCCTATCGCGACCGTGGCAACGGCACCTATTTCTACATCGACAACGACGATTATTTCGGCGACGTGATCGAAGCACCGCGCTACAGCCGCGGCGGGCCGAAGGTCATCCAGGTCGTGCCGGGGCAGAATGACTGCTCATGGGAAATGGGCGTCTGCGTTATCCGGCCCAATTTCTGATCCGGAAATCTTCCGCGCAGAGCAGCTTCAGGCAGCGTCCGGACTGGCCTTGAACCGCCACACCGTGGTCTTCTTGACCTCGCTGTCCTCCAGCGCCCGCGTCACCGGCACCGTATAGGTCGCAAGCGCCTCCATGCGCTCGCGCGGGCAATAGGCGCGGCCGGGATCGCCGACCAGCACCGCCGCACCGCGCGCCGCAAGCCTTGAGAACCACGGGATCAGGACATCGGCGAAACCGCGATCGTAGAAAACGTCGCCGGCCAGCACCACGTCCCAGCCGTCATCGCGGCCCACCATATCCTCGACCGTGTAGTCGACCGACACATCGTTGAGCGCGGCATTCAGCCGGATCGCCGTCTCGCTCCACGGATCGATATCCGCCGCAAGCACGGCCGATGCGCCGGCCATGCGCGCGGCGATGCCGACGAGGCCGGAGCCACTGGCGAAATCCAGCACGGACTTGCCGGTGACGAGATCGTGATGATCGAGCACATGGCGGGCAAGCCCCTGCCCGCCCGCCCAGGCGAAGGCCCAAAAGGGCGGCGGCAGGCCGATCTTCTCCAGCTCCTCCTCCGTCTTCTGCCACAGGTCATGCGCCTCGGTCGCCAGCCGGAGTTTTATCTCCGGCACATGCGGCGGGGTCAGCACGCCGGTATTGTCCCGGATGAAGATTTCGGGGTCGGTCCTCACGTTCGCACCGCACCGAAATGGGAAATCCGGTTTTCGGAGAAAGCGACGCGAAAAGCAAAAGCGCGCAACATCAGCGCGGCGGGTTGTCGAGACCGCCCATGCGGCAGACCTCGATCCACTCCTCCTCCGTCACCGGCTGCACAGAGAGACGCATGGAGGTGACGAGCGACATGTTGGCGAGCTTCGGATTGGCCTTGATGTCCTTCAGCGACACCGGCTTGGGCATGTCCCGCACGGCGCGGATATCGACGCAGTCCCAGCGCGGATCCTCGCCGGCCGTCGTGTCCGGGTGCGACAGCGCACAGACTTCCGTGATGCCGACGATGTCGAGCCCCTCGTTGGAATGGTAGAAGAAACCCTTATCGCCGATCTTCATCGCCCGCATGTTGTTGCGCGCGAGATAATTGCGCACGCCGGTCCATTCGGTGCCCGCCTCGCCGGCGTCCTTCTGCATCTGCCAGGACCATTTGAAGGGTTCGGACTTGTAAAGCCAGAATGCCATGGGGCTTACGCCTCCGGATTATTGAAGACCCAGTTCCAGGCCTTCACATCAACGGCGGCGAACAGACCGGCCTTGGCATAGGGATCGTTTTCAGCGATCTGCCGCGCCTCTTCGATCGTCTCGGCCTTGACCACGACGAGGCTGCCGGTCGGCTTGCCGTCATCGCCGAGGAAAGGGCCGGCGAAGGCGAGCTTGCCGCCTGCATTGAGCTCGTTGAGATAGGCGACGTGATCCGGGCGCGTGTCCATGCGCACCTGAAGCGCGCCGGGCTTGTCCTGGCAGAGGAAGGCGAAAAGCATGGAAACGGTCCTTTCAGTGGTCATTCCTGGGTGATCGGGCGCGTCATCAGCTGCCCGATGGCGGTTTTCACGTCGAGCGTGCCATCGATGATGCGGGCGACCGCGTCGGTGATCGGCATGTCGATGCCTTTTTCCGCCGCCACGCCGGAGGCCACGGAGGCGGCAAAGGCACCTTCCACGAGATCGCCCGACCAGCCGGCGGCCGTGCCGTTGCGGCCGAGCGCGATGCCGAAGCGCAGGTTGCGCGACTGGTGGCTGGTGCCGGTCAGGACGAGGTCGCCGAGGCCGGAAAGCCCGGTAACGGTGATCCCCTCGCCGCCATGCGCCTCGACGAAACGCGACAATTCCGCAAGCCCGCGCGAAATCAGCGCCGCCCGCGCCGAATCGCCAAGCTGAGCACCCTCGATGATGCCGCAGGCGATCGCCAGAACGTTCTTCAGGGCGCCGCCGAGCTGCACGCCGATCCGGTCTGTCGAGGGATAGAGCCGGAAGGTGGGGCCGGAAAGCGCCTGCGCGAGCGCGGCACCGATCTCGGCAGACCGCGCCGCAACGACCATCGCCGTCGGCAGCCCCTTCGCGATATCGGCGGCAAAGCCGGGGCCGGAGAGCACGGCGACCTCGCGGCCGGGCAGTTCCTCTTCCAGCACCTCGGTCAGCAGACGGCCGGTGCCCTTTTCCATGCCCTTGGCGCAGATGACGACCGCCGTGCCCGGCGCCAGAAGCGGCGCGAGCTGGCGCGCGGCGTCCCGCTGTGCCTGCGAGGGCATGGCGAACAGCACGATGCCCGCGCCGCGCATGCATTCCACATCGGCACTGAAGGCTAAGGTTGCCGGCAGATCGATGCCCGGCAGCGCCTTTTCATTGCGCCGCGTCGTTCTCATGGCCTCCACCGCGGCTGCATCGCGGCCGATCAGGGTGACATCACCGCCGCTAGCCGCCGCCACGCTTGCCAGTGCTGTACCGAAGGCACCGGCACCGACCACGGCGATGCGCTTCGAAATCGTCATGCCTTGGCTCCCCGCTTGCCGGATCCGAGAAGGGTGGCCGCCTGTTTGTCGAGCGGCCAGCGCGAGCGCGGTGCCACGGCGAGATCGTCGGGCGCAAATCCGGCGGCCATGCGCTCCAGCCCCGCCCAGGCGATCATCGCGGCATTGTCCGTGCAGAGTGCGAGCGGCGGGGCGATGAAATGGAAGCGGTTCTTGTCGCAGAGCGCCTGCAACGTCGCGCGCAGTTCCGCATTCGCCGCAACACCGCCGGCCACGACCAGCGCGGGCATCGCCACATCGGGATAGAGCGCACGAAACCGCTCCAGACCGCGGCCGATGCGGTCCTTCAGCGTGCGCGAAACGGCGCGCTGGAAGGAGGCGCAGATATCGGCGATATCCTGCTCCGTCACCGGCTCGATCGACTGCGCCGCCTGGCGCACGGCCGTCTTGAGACCGGAGAAGGAGAAATCGAGCCGCGCCTCGCCGACCAGCGGACGGGGGAAGGTGAAGCGCTCGGGGTTGCCCTTTTTCGCCATGCGCTCGACAGCCGGGCCGCCCGGATAGGGCAGGCCGAGCAGCTTGGCCGTCTTGTCGAAGGCTTCGCCGAGCGCATCGTCGATGGTGGTGCCCCAGCGCTCGTAATCATCGACACCGCGGATCAGCACGAGCTGGGTGTGCCCGCCGGACACGAGCAGCATCAGATAGGGAAAGGAGAGCCCGTCCGTCAGCCGCGCCGTCAGCGCGTGGCCTTCGAGATGGTTGACGGCATAGAGCGGTTTGCCGGTCGCCCGCGCGATGGCCTTGCCGGTCATCAGGCCGACGATGAGGCCGCCGATCAGCCCCGGCCCACTCGTCGCGGCAATAGCATCGACATCGGCAAGTGATTTTCCGGCGCGCAGCAGCGCCTCGGAGATAAGGCTATCCAGCGCCTCGACATGGGCACGCGCGGCAATCTCCGGCACCACGCCGCCATAGGCGCTATGCTCTTCCAGCTGGCTCAGCACGACCTCGCCGAGAATCTCGCCTTTTCCCGAGGCATCACGAAGGACGACGGCCGCAGCGGTCTCGTCGCAGCTCGTTTCGATGCCGAGAATGGTCAATTGGGACGACATGAAGCACTAGGATTGATTGCGATGGGCCGGAAAGCCGGTTACGAGACATCCCGGTAACAATGGATCAAGGCGGATGCAAACAAAACCTTTCAGGATCGGCACCCGGGGCAGCCCGCTGGCGCTCGCCCAGGCCTACGAGACCCGCTCACGCCTGATGGCGGCGCATGGCCTGCCGGAGGATAGGTTCGAGGTCGTGGTGCTCTCCACGAAGGGCGACCGCATCACCGACCGTTCGCTGGCGCTGATCGGCGGCAAGGGCCTGTTCACCGAGGAGATCGAGGCGCAGCTGTCTTCCGGCGAGCTCGACTTCGCCGTGCACTCCTCCAAGGACATGCCGACCAGGCTGCCCGAGGGCCTGCATCTCTCCGCCTACCTGCCGCGCGAGGACATCCGCGACGCCTTCATCGGCCGCACCGCCCAGCGCCTGCTCGATCTGCCGCAGGGCGCCACCGTCGGCTCGGCGTCCCTGCGCCGCCAGGCCCTTATTCGCCGCCTGCGGCCCGATATCAACGTTATCGTCTTTCGCGGCCAGGTCGATACCCGCCTCGGCAAGCTCGCCGCCGGCGAGGCCGACGCCACGCTTCTCGCCTATGCCGGCCTGAAGCGCCTCGGCAAACTCGACGTGCCGACCGAGCTGCTCGATCCCGTCTCCTTCCCGCCAGCCCCGGCGCAGGGCGCGATCTGCATCGAAAGCCGCATAAACGACGACCGCATCAACGGCCTGCTTGCCGCCATCGACGACCGCCCGACCCGTGCTGCCGTCTCCTGCGAGCGCGGCTTCCTCGCCACGCTCGACGGCTCCTGTCGCACGCCGATTGCCGGCTATGCGACGGTCGAAGGCGATCATCTCCAGTTCCGCGGCATGATCCTGACGCCCGACGGCAGTGTCTTCCACGAAATCGAGACGAGCGGTGCGGCCGATAGCGCCGCGGACCTCGGCGAAGCGGCGGGGCAGGCGATCCGCGCGAAGGCGGGAGCGGGTTTCTTCGAAAGCTGGGGCTGATCCTTGCGCGTTCTCGTCACCAGGCCGGCACCCGCCGCCGCCCGCACCGCGCGAAAACTCGCCGCCCTCGGCCACGAGGCGGTCACGATGCCGCTTTCCGAAGCCGAACACGATATCGATGCCGCCCGCGCTGCTTTGGCGGAGCGCCATTCGGCAATCGCCATCACCAGCGCGGAAGTGGCGCGCCTCATCGGTAAGATCGGGCCCGCGCTCGACCGACATCTTCTGACCACCGTCTTCTCCGTCGGCCAGGCCTCCGCGCAGGCGGCGGAGGAAGCGGGTTTCCGCACGGTGTTGACACCCGGCGGCGACGGCAAGGATCTCGCCAACATGATCATCGAGCATTGCCGCGATTTCGGCATGCCGGCCGAACCGATCCTCTATCTCGCCGGACATCCGCGCGCCGCCGGTTTCGAAACACGGCTCAAGGAAGCCGGCATTCCACTGCGCACCGTCGAATGTTATCGAATGGCGCCGCTCGTTCCGCGGCGCACCGAAGTCGAGGCCCTGCTCAAACCGGTGCCGGACGCCGCACTGCTCTATTCGCGCGAGACGGCCCGCACCTTTTTCGAACTCGCGCCGCTGACGGAAACGCCCGAACGCTTTCTCTCCACATTGATGCTCTGCATGAGCGCCAATGTCGCGAAAGCCGTGCCGCAGCGCTTTGCCGCGCTCACCGTCGTCGCCTCGGCGCCGAACGAGGAAAGCCTGCTCGATCTCCTCTAGGCATTGGCAATGATGGACGAAATTGCCGCAAGGGTCTTTCCCTCGCTGCCTTCGCTGTCTAGGTTTAGTGCAATGCACATGAACGCGAGGAGATCGCCATGGAACCGGAAACCCCGTCTCGCCGCAAGAAGGCTGGTGACGAACCCGTGACGATCGATCTCGAAGCGGTTCAAGCCTCTGCCGAGACCGAAGCACGAACCGCCGAAGCGGATGCCGCAACGGCGGACACAGCCGAGACCGTAGCGGCGGAAGCCATTGCTTCGGAACCGGAAACCCCGCAATCCCAGGAAACCTTTGAAGAAAAGCCAGAGCCGATCGAACCGGCGCGCCCCGCCTATGAGGAACCGGTCTTCACCCAGACCGCCCCCGAGCCGCGCCGCGGCAATGCCGGCCCGCTTGCCGCCGGCATTCTCGGCGGCCTGATCGCCCTTCTCGGCGCCGGCAGCCTGCAATATGGCGGCTACCTGCCCGCCCTTGGCCCGGATCGTGCCGGCGACACCGGCGCACTGGCCAGCCTCTCCAATGAGATCGAGGCGCTGAAGACACGCCTTGCCGAAACGCCGGCGGCCAGCGGCGTCGATCTCCAACCAATCGAAACCCGCATCGCCGCTCTCGAAAAGGGCACCGGCGATAGCGGCGGCGCGACGGCCGCAAACCCGGAAGCGGTGAGCAATCTCGAAGGCGACGTGGCCCGCCTCAACACCGAGCTTGCGGCCCTGCGCGAGGCGATTGCCCGTACCACCGAAGCTGTCAACTCCACCGAAAGCCAGCTCACTCAGCGTATCGCAGCCGCCGAGCAGAAACTCGATGAACCGCGCAGCGATGTGGAAATGGCCCGTGCCGTGGCGGCAAGCGCGCTAAAGACCGCCATCGATCGCGGCGGGCCCTATCTCGCGGAACTCGAAGCCTTTGCCAGCATCGCGCCGGATGATCCGTCCGTCGTGGGCCTGCGTGAGCACGCCGCTGTCGGCGTCGCCTCGCGTTCCGATCTCGTGCGCGATTTCCAGCCGACCGCCGATGCCATCCTTGACGCCTTGCACCAGCCGGACGGCGATCAGGGGATTTTCAATCGCCTGATGTCGAGCGCCACCTCGGCCATCCGCGTGCGGCCCGTCGGCAGCATAGAGGGCGACACGCCGGAAGCCGTCGTCGCGCGCATCGAGAACAAGTTGCAGAACGGCGACTTCAAGGGCGCCCAGATCGAATGGCAGACCCTGCCGGAAGCGGGCCAGGCAGCGGCGGCGGAATACAAGCGCAAGCTCGACACGCGTGTCACCGTCGAAGGCCTGATCGGTGCGGCCGTCTCCGGCGCCATCGCTGGCAACCAGGGCTGAGGAGAGGACTTCATGGTACGCATTCTGGTCTTCGCTCTCTTCGTTCTCGCCCTTGCCGCCGGTTTTGCGTGGCTGGCCGATCGCCCCGGCGAACTCTCGATCATCTGGCAGGGCCAGCGCGCCGATATGAGCCTGATGGTCGCCGCCACGCTCGTCGTCTCGCTGATCGCCGCCGTTATGCTCTCCTGGTGGATCGTCCGCGTCATCTGGACGTCACCGCAGTCGATCCAGCGCTTTTTCCGCGCCCGTAAGCGTGACCGCGGCTATCAGGCGCTGTCCACCGGCCTGATAGCCGCCGGTGCCGGCGACGCCGCCGGTGCGCGCAAGATGCTCGGCCGCACCAAAGGCCTGCTGAGCGCCGATCAGGAGCCCCTCATTCATCTGCTCGAAGCGCAGGCCGCGATGATCGAGGGCCGCTACGACGATGCGCGCCGCAAATTCGAGCTGATGGCCGATGATCCGGAAACACGCGAACTCGGCCTGCGCGGCCTCTATCTCGAGGCCCGTCGCCTCGGCGCCAACGAGGCCGCCCGGCAATATGCCGAACGGGCCGCCGAAAAGGCACCGCAACTGCCCTGGGCGACGGAAGCAGCACTCGAGTACCGCTCCGAAGCCGGCGACTGGGACGAGGCGCTGAAACTGCTCGGCGATGGCCGCTCCGGCTCGGCGGAGGAGAAAAAGACCTATGCCCGCCGCAAGACCGTGCTGCTCACCGCTCGCGCCGCGGCAAAGCTCGACGCCGATCCGAAGGGCGCGAGAGAGGATGCCCATCAGGCGCTGAAGCTTGACGAGACCTTCGTGCCCGCCGGGCTGATCGAGGCCAAGGCGTATCTGCGCGAGGACAATCTGCGCAAGGCTGCTTCGATCCTGGAAAAGCTCTGGAAGACGACGGCGCATGGCGACGTGGCGAAACTCTATGTCCGGGCCCGCAGCGGCGATTCGGCCGCCGACCGGCTGAAGCGGGCGGAGAAGCTGGAAGCGATCCGCCCGAACAATGCCGAGGCGCTCTATGCCGTCGCCGAGGCCGCGCTGGAGACACGCAATTTCGCACTGGCCCGCAGCAAGGCCGAGGCCGCCGCGCGCCTTTCGCCGCGCGAAAGCGCCTTCCTGCTGCTGGCCGATATCGAGGATGCCGAGACCGGCGACCAGGGCCGCATCCGCCACTGGATGAACCAGGCGCTGAAAGCCCCGCGCGATCCGGCCTGGACGGCCGACGGCATCACCGCGCCGGAATGGCGCGCCGTCTCGCCCGTCACCGGGCGTCTCGACGCCTTCGAATGGAAGACGCCGGTCAGCGCGCTGGAAGGGCCGGTCGAGGAGGGATCGACGGATGCCGTCGACGAGGCGATCCGCACCCTGCCGCCGCTTGCCCTCGAGCAGAAGCCGGCCGCTAAGGTGGAAGAGGTCGTGAAGGTCGAGAAGGCGCCTGTCGAAAAACCCGTCGTGGTGGCCGCCGTCGTCGAGAAGACGCCCGTGGTCGTGGAAAAGGCCAAAGAGGAGGCATCGGTGCAGGAGGAGGAACGCCCGTTCTTCGGCCTGCCGGATGATCCTGGCGTGAAGAAAGGCGCTGCCGTCAAACGGGACGGCACGAGCGGCTTCCGCTTATTCTGATTGTTCTGGGGCTTGAGTGAACGGGGCTGAATCATCGATGTTCGAACGCTTGCAGCAATTTCTGGCGAGCCTTTCCGGCGGCGACAGCAAACCGGCCTTCGCCGCCGACGATCCGCGGGTCGCGGTCATGGCGCTCTGCATCCAGGTCATGGAAGCAGACGGCCAGGTGCTGGATGTCGAGAAGAAAGCGCTGCACGACCATTTCAGCGAGCTTTATAGCGTCGATGAAAAGGAGCTGGCAGCGCTGCTCGATGCCGGCGCCAGCGCAGAAAGCGAAGCGATCGATTTCTTTCACTTCACGTCCGAGCTGAAGCGCCAGCTTTCCGAGGACCAGCGTGTCGCCCTGATCGGCCTGCTCTGGGAGATCGTCTATGCCGATGGCGAGCGCAGCGAGATGGAAGACCATGCCATCTGGCGCATCGCGGACCTGCTCGGCGTTTCCGGGCGCGAGCGCATCATGAAGCGACAGGAAGTGGCCGAACGGGTGGGAGCTTCGGCAGCACAAAAGGAGCCGGACGAGGCCTGAGCCATGCTCGATTTCCCACGCAAGCAGCGCGCCAAGCGCCCCGTCCTTGTCGTCCTGCATCAGGAGACCTCCAGCCCCGGCCGTGTCGGGCAGATCCTGCAGCAGATGGGCCATGCGCTCGACATCCGCCGTCCCGTGCTTGGTGATCCCCTGCCCGAAACGCTCGCCCATCATGCCGGCGCCGTCGTGTTCGGCGGGCCTATGAGCGCCAATGACGACGAAGCCTATGTGCGCGACGAGATCGACTGGCTGAACGTGCCCCTGAAGGAGAACCGGCCCTTCCTCGGCATCTGCCTCGGTGCGCAGATGCTGGTCAAGAATCTCGGCGGCTGCGTCTTCGGCCATACCGAGGGTTGGACGGAGATCGGCTGGTATCCGCTCGCTGCGACCGAGGCCGGCACGGCGCTGATGCCCTGGCCTGACATGGTCTACCAGTTCCACCGCGAGGGCTTCGACCTGCCCTCCGGCGCGACTTTGCTCGCCACCGGCCATCACTATGAAAACCAGGCTTTCCGCTATGGCGACAATGCCTGGGGTATCCAGTTCCATGGCGAATTGACACTCGCCATGATGCATCGCTGGGTCGTGCGAGGCGCGCATCGCTTCGAACTGCCGGGCGCGCAGACGGGCCGTCTGCATCTCGATGGGCGCCTGCTGCACGATGCGGCGCTGCGGATCTGGATGACGTCCTTCCTCGACCGTATTTTTCACGAAGCCTGAGCTACAGCATTAAACATGTTGCCGCACCATCAGGCACGTGGCCTTGCTGGCGGGCCCTGCAATGGCTACATGTCGGGACGAAACCAATTGGAGACGTCAATGATAGCGGTCATCAACACCCTATTGTTCATCATCAGCATTGCATGGTTCCTGGTCATCGCCTCGGCGATCTTTTCCTGGCTCTATGCCTTCAATGTCATCAACGCGAACAATCAGGTGATCGCGACCATCGGTCGCTCGCTCTACCAGTTGACCGAGCCGATCTATCGCCCGATCCGCCGCGTCCTGCCGAATTTCGGCGGCGTCGACCTGTCGCCGCTCGTCGTGCTGGTCATCCTGTTCTTCCTCGAACAGGTCATCCGCACGGTTCTGGCGCCCGCGGTTCTCTGACAGTCGCTTCGACAACAAAAAACCCTCCGGATCGCTGGCGACCCGGAGGGTTTTGTTTTGAGATCCGAAAACGCGCCTGCGCTTACTTCGAGGCGTTGTAGCGCTCAACGGCTTCCAGAATCATCTTCTTGGCCGTGCCGACATCCTGCCAGCCGGCGATCTTCACCCACTTGCCGGGCTCCAGATCCTTGTAATGCGTGAAGAAGTGCTCGATCTGCTTCAGCGTGATTTCCGGCAGGTCGGTGTAGTTTTCGACCTTGTCGTAGCGGCGCGTCAGCTTCGGCACCGGCACGGCGATGATCTTCTCGTCCTTGCCGCCGTCGTCTTCCATGACCAGAACGCCGATCGGGCGCACATTGATCACGCAGCCCGGAACGAGCGGACGGGTGTTGGCGATGAGGACGTCGATCGGGTCGCCGTCTTCCGACAGCGTATGCGGCACGAAACCGTAATTGCCCGGATAGGTCATCGGCGTATAGAGGAAGCGATCGACGATGAGCGCGCCGGCTTCCTTGTCCATCTCGTACTTGATCGGGTGGCCGCCGACCGGCACCTCGACAATGACGTTCACGTCTTCAGGCGGGTTCTTGCCAACGGAAATCGCATCGATACGCATGGGGGCTCCCTCAGTGAGATGCAGTGATTTTCGGGCTTCCTAAAGCGAATCCCGCTGCGGCGCAACATGACTTTCGAATAGACCGGCCGGATCTGCCGTCTTCCTTGCAACCGGAGGATTTTTCATGCGCCTGACGCCGTTTCTGCTTTCCGTTTCCCTTGCCGCATCGATGGCCGTCGCCGCCAAGGCCAACGAGAGCGTCTATACAGACCGCGACCTCGACGCCTGCAAGACCATTTCGGGGGAAGAGGAAGGCGGAAGCGTCGACCTGCTCTGCAGCGGCTACAAGGACTTTGCCGTTTATTTCAAGGAAGGCGACCTCCGGCAGAGCATCGCCTATGGCCCGGTCAGCGACGCCTACATCGCCAAGGCGTTCGAGACCTTCGGGCCGTTCAATCACACCGGCGCCAAGATTGAGTGGCGGTTGGGCGCCGGTGGCACGCCCGTCGCTACCATCGTACGGTGGTTCGTCGCCGATCCCGAAACGACGGGCGAAGCGGATGCGCGCTATGGCCAGGTTCTCGTCGTCTCCACGGTGGCGACCAAGGACAACCCGACGAGCTGCGTCGTCGGCTATGTCGATGCGCTTGAGAACAAGGATGCCAACGCGCTCGCCCGCGCTGTGGCGGATGACGAGGTGGCCGGCTTTGCTTGCGGCGTAAATGAGCCGCAATGGCACGGCAAACGGGGGAAACTTGCGGGAGAACCGTCCCGGACCCTGCCTGGTGCCGCGGAATAGGCCTCAGGGCCAGACGAAACCGATCTTCTTCAGTTCCTTGTCGCCGAAATTCTCCATGCCCTCGGCAATGTCGCGGCCGCCGGCGGAGCGGAAGAATCGGTCGGCATGCTCGCTGTCTTCGAGGCACCAGGCGATCATGCCGTTGCAGCCGAGCGACTTCAAAAGCCGCTGTGCCTCGCCGAACAGCAGCCGGCCAAGGCCAATGCCCTGATATTCCGGGCGCAGATAGAGTTCGTAAATCTCGCCTTCCTGCGGCAGCGCGCGGGCGCGGTTGAGGCCGAGCGTGGCGTAACCGGCGACCGTGCCGGCGACATCGAGCACCAGCAGCGTCGCGGGGCCGCGCGTCGCCTTGCGCCACCAGCCCTCATTACGGCGATCGATCATATGGTTGAGCGGGATATGCGGAATAAGGCCGCCATAGGCCTGCAGCCACGACACCCGATGCGTCTCGGATATCGCGCGCGCGTCCTGCGGCTCGGCGCGCCGCACATCGATCGACAGTGTCTTCATAACACCACTCTTATTCCCGCACCGATTCCACCGGAATCCTTAAGACCCGCAAGGGCGCTGATTGCCCACAGGCGCGTTCCGCATGGCACCAATGAAAGTTAACGCTTTTTTAACAAGCGTCACAAGCCGTAAAACGATGACACACACATGAAAAACCCGGCCTCACGGCCGGGTTTGCATTCGTCCCGTTTCGGGAAAGGCGATCAGGCGGCGCCAGCGGCGCGCTGCTTTTCGAATCGCTTGCGATCGTTGGCGTCGAGGAACATCTTGCGCAGACGGATCGACTTCGGCGTCACTTCCATCAGCTCGTCGTCCTGAATCCACGACAGCGCGCGGTCGAGCGTCATGCGGATCGGCGGGGTCAGCTTCACGGCCTCATCCTTGCCGGCGGCGCGGATGTTGGTGAGCTGCTTGCCCTTGAGCACGTTGACCTCGAGGTCGTTGTCGCGCGAGTGGATGCCGATGATCATGCCGGCATAGACCTTCTCGCCCGGCTCGATGATCATCGGGCCACGGTCTTCCAGGTTGAACATGGCGTAGGCCACGGCTTCGCCCGAACCGTTCGACAGCAGCACGCCGTTGACGCGGCCGCCGATCGCGCCCTTGAAAGGCTGGTAGTCGTGGAACAGGCGGTTCATGATCGCCGTACCGCGCGTGTCGGTGAGCAGTTCCGACTGATAGCCGATGAGGCCACGAGTCGGCGCCAGGAACTTCAGGCGGACGCGGTTGCCGCCCGAAGGACGCAGTTCCGTCATCTCGGCCTTGCGCTCCGACATCTTCTGCACGACGATGCCCGAATGCTCTTCGTCAACGTCGATGACGACTTCTTCGATCGGCTCCATGGTGGTGCCGTTCTCGTCCTTGTGCATGACGACGCGCGGACGCGAGACGGCAAGCTCAAAACCTTCGCGGCGCATGGTTTCGATGAGAACGGCGAGCTGAAGTTCGCCGCGGCCGGAGACGTAGAACGAATCCTTGCCTTCGGCTTCCTCGATCTTCAGCGCGACGTTGCCTTCGGCTTCCTTGAACAGGCGGTCGCGGATGACGCGGCTCGTGACCTTGTCGCCTTCAGTGCCGGCGAGCGGCGAATCGTTGACGATGAAGGACATGGTGACGGTCGGCGGGTCGATCGGCTGCGCAGTCATAGCCTCGGTGACCGAGGGATCGCAGAACGTGTCGGCGACGGTGCCCTTGGAAAGGCCGGCAATGGCGACGATATCGCCGGCATGAGCTTCGTCGATCGCCGTGCGCTCGATGCCCCGGAAGGCGAGGATCTTCGAGATACGACCGGTTTCGATCAGCTTGCCGTCCTGGCCGAGAACCTTGACCGGCTGGTTGGACTTCAGCGTGCCCGAGGCGATGCGGCCGGTGATGATGCGGCCGAGGAAGGGGTTGGCTTCGAGGATCGTGCCGATCAGGCGGAACGGACCTTCTTCGACGACAGGCTCCGGCACATGCTTGAGTACGAGGTCGAGAAGCGGCGCGAGGCCTTCTTCCTTCGGGCCTTCCGGGTTGACGTTCATCCAGCCATCACGGCCCGAACCGTAGAGGATCGGGAAGTCGAGCTGTTCGTCGGTGGCGTCGAGATTGGCGAAGAGGTCGAAGACTTCGTTGATGACTTCTTCGTGGCGGCCGTCGGGACGGTCGATCTTGTTGATCGCGACGATCGGCTTCAGACCGACCTTGAGTGCCTTGCCGACCACGAACTTGGTCTGCGGCATCGGGCCTTCCGACGAGTCAACGAGAACGATGGCGCCGTCCACCATCGAGAGGATGCGCTCGACTTCGCCGCCGAAGTCGGCGTGGCCGGGCGTGTCGACGATGTTGATGCGAACGCCCTTCCACTCCACCGAGGTCGCCTTGGCAAGAATGGTGATGCCGCGTTCCTTTTCGAGATCGTTCGAATCCATCACGCGTTCGGCAACGCGCTGGTTTTCACGGAACGAGCCGGACTGCTTGAGAAGCTCGTCGACGAGCGTGGTCTTGCCATGGTCGACGTGCGCGATGATCGCGATATTGCGGAGTGACATGGTATAATCTCTGAGGTTCGGGGCGCGCGCAAAACGAGGGCGCCGTCTTCAATGGCCGGGCTCTTACATGTTTTTCCGCATTTGCGAAAGGGGCGGACCGCAACTCTGTTATCCGCCCGGCGCGCAGCTTGTCATCATGATGAACGCACCGGCGGCAGCACGACACGCCACAGCTCCTGATCCTCGCGGTCCATCAGCCGCACCGTCATCTCCTCGCTCGCGCCGTTGATATCGACCAGACCGAAGAATTGCAGCCCGGCAGAGGGCGGCAGATTGCTGTCGACGCCGCCCGAGGAGGCCTTGATGAAACGCACCTCCGGCCCGAATGTGCTGTCGAGCGGTTTCGGTCCATAGGTGCCGGAATGCAGCGGTCCGGACACGAACTCCCAGAACGGATTGAACTCCTGGAATTTTGCCCGGGACGGGTCGTAGTGGTGGGCGGCGGTGTAGTGCACGTCGGCCGTCAGCCAGACGACATTGTGGATGGCATTGTCGCGCATGAAGGAGAGAAGATCGGCGATTTCCCGCTCGCGCGCCGCCGGCGGGCCGTTCAGGCCGTCTGCCACGCCCTCGTAACCCAGGCTGTTGGCATAATCGTCCCAGATGACGAGGCCGAGCGGCATGTCGCAGGCGATCACCTTCCAGACGGCCTCGGAAGCCGACAGTTCGCGCCGCAACCAGTCCGCCTGCCGCCAGCCGAACAGGCCATTCTCCGTGCCGCCCTTGTTGGGGCTGCGGTAGGAGCGCAGATCAACGAAGAACACATCGAGCAGCGGCCCATAGGCAACCTTGCGGAAAATGCGGCCGGGCTCGGTGGGAAAGTAGCGGATCGGCGTCATCTCATGGAAGGCGCGGCGGGCGCGCTGTTCATAGACGCCGATATCCTTCTCCGGATAGCGCCGGTCGCCGGTCAGGTCGCTCGATTCCGACCAGTTGTTCAAGACCTCGTGGTCGTCCCACTGGAAAAAGGTCGGGCATTGCGTGTTGAAGGACAGGAGGTGCTCGTCGAGCAGGTTGTACTTCCACTGGCCGCGGAATTCGTCGAGTGTGCGCGCCACATTGCGCTTCTCGTCCGTGACGATGCGGTTCTTCCAGATGCCGCCGTCGCGCAGCGGGATTTCATCGGGGATCGGCCCGTCAGCGTAAACCGTGTCGCCGGAGTGGATGAAGAAATCCGGCTCGTGGCGCAGCATGGTCGAATAGGTCTTCATGCCGACATCGTCGATGCCCCAGCCCTGCCCCGCCGTATCGCCCGACCAGACGAAGCGCACCGAGCGTTTGCGCATCGGCGCGGTGCGGAACCGACCGACGACGGGCTCGGAAACGAGGTGGCTGGAATAAGGATCGCTCGCCGTGAACCGGTAGAAGATGTCCTGATCCGGCAGCAGCCCTTCGAGCATCGCCTTGACGGAATTGTCGGAGGTAGCAGTCGCCTTTTGAAGCGGCAGGCGCGTCACGTCGATAAAACTGTCGGTGGTCGAATATTCGAGCGTCACCTCGGCCGGCCGGTCGGTACGCGCCCAGACCATGCCGGAGGAACAATCGACATCGCCGGATTGCACGCCATGGGAAAAGACGGGGCTGCCGTGGCGCCGCGAATAATAGGGCACCGCCAGCGCCGAGGACGTCGCAAGAGCGCCGGCCCCTGCGGTCAAGAGAAACGAGCGCCGCGTCAGCGTCTCGGGAACAATCGCCATGCCACCTCCGGCCAAGCCCGCGAAAAGACGGGCAGACCATCGGTCGGCGACATGTCAGCCCGGTAACGGGAGCATGACGGTTCACCCAAGCTTTGGTGACGGGAGGATGACGGGTGCGGACGAAGCCACCGCCGTCTCCGACGGTACTTCTGCTTTAGCCACCACCCTCGCATCCCCACTGACGTCAGCCTCGGGCTCGACCCGAGGATCCACCCCCGCACCCGGAGCGTGGATGGTCGGGTCAAGCCCGACCATGACGGAGGAGAGGTGGAGTCCTTACAGGAAACAACGACCTCAGGCGCCTTTCTGACAGACCACTCAGGCCGCCAGCCCCTTCTTCTCCAGCATGGCCTCCGGCGTCGGTAGCTTGCCGCGGAAGGCCTTGTAGGCATCCTCGGGGTCCACCGAGCCGCCAACGGCGTAGATATAGGTCTTCAGCCGCGCCGCCATGGCGGGGTTGAAGGCGTCGCCCGTTTCCGTGAAGGCGGAGAAGGCATCGGCGTCGAGCACTTCCGACCACATGTAGGAATAGTAGCCGGCCGAATAGCCGTCACCCGAGAAGACATGCTGGAAGTGTGGCGTTGCGTGGCGCATGACGATGGATTTCGGCAGGCCGATCTTTTCCAAAACCTCGCCCTGCACCGCCATCGGGTCCTCGACCGGCCCACGCGTATGGAACGCCATGTCGACCAGCGCCGACGAGGTGAATTCCACCGTCGCGAAGCCGGAATTGAAGGTGCGGGCGGCCAGAACCTTGTCGAGCAATGCCTGCGGCATGGCTTCGCCGGTCTGGTAATGCACGGCGTAACGCGTCAGGATTTCCGGCACCGTCAGCCAGTGTTCGTAAAGTTGCGAGGGCAGTTCGACGAAATCGCGCGATACGCCCGTGCCCGACACCGAGGGATAGGTGACATCCGACAGCATACCGTGCAGCGCATGGCCGAATTCGTGGAACAGCGTGCGCGCATCGTCGAGCGACAGCAGCGCCGGCTTGCCCTCGGCGGGTTTTGCAAAATTGCAGACATTGTAGATGATCGGGATCTCGCCGACCGAACCGTTCGGCAGCGGCAGGCGATGCTGGCTCTGGTAGGAGCTCATCCAGGCGCCGGACCGCTTGGAAGAGCGCGCGAAGTAATCGCCGAGGAACATGGCGACCAGCCTGTTCTCGCGGTCGCGGATTTCGAAAACCCGCACATCGGGATGATAGACGGGCACATCCTTCTTCTCGACGGCGCGGATGCCGAACAGCCGCTCGGCAACGTCGAAGCAGGCGTCGATGATCTTTTCGAGCTGCAGATAGGGTTTCAGCTCGGCTTCGGAGAAATTGAATTTTTTCGCGCGCAGCTTTTCGGCGTAGTAGCGCCAGTCCCAGGGCATGACCTCGTGGTTGCGACCCTCGTCCGCGATGAGCGCGGCAAGCTCCGCCTCCTCCTCGCGCGCCCGCGCGACGGCCTTTTCCCAGACCTGCATCAACAGCCCGTTCACCGCATCCGGGGTCTTCGCCATGGTGTTGTCGAGCTTCAGTGCGGCGAAATTCGCGTAGCCGAGCAGCCCGGCCTTTTCCGCACGCAGCGAAAGCGTGTCCTTCACAATGCCGCGATTGTCCGTCTCGCCATCATTCTCGCCGCGTGCCACCCAGGCGCGGAACGCCTGCTCACGCAGGTCCCGGCGGGCGGAGGAGGCAAGGAAGGGCTCGATGATCGAGCGCGACAGGGTGACGGCATAGCGCCCGTCCTGTCCGCGGTCGCGCGCCGCAGCCGCCATGGCGTCCTTCAGGAAATCCGGCAGGCCGTCCAGCGCCTCGCCCTCGTCGAGAAAGAGCGCCCAGCTCTTCTCGTCGGCCAACACGTTCTGCCCGAATTTCGCGCCGAGGCCGGCAAGCCGCTCGTTGATCGCCGAAAGCCGGTCCTGCTCGGGCTTGGCTAGCTTGGCGCCCGACTTCACAAACCCCTTCCAATGCCGCTCCAGCACGCGGACCTGCTCCAGCGAGAGGTTGAGGCCCGCGCGGCCTTCCCACAGCGCATCGATGCGCTTGAAGAGCGCGGCATTGGTGCCGATTTTCGAATAGTGCCGCGACATTTTAGGCGCGATATCGCGTTCCAGCGCCTGGATCGTGTCGTTGGTGTTCGCACCGGCTCGGCTCCAGAACAGGGCCGAGACCCGCGACAGCGCGTCGCCGGCGATTTCTAGCGCCACCACCGTGTTCTCGAAGGTCGGCACGTCGGGATTGTCGGCGATGGCATCGATCTCCGCCTCGTGGGCGGCAAGCGCCGCATCGAAACTCGCCGCAAAGGCCTCGTCCCTGACGAGATCGAACCGCGGCAAGCCGTTGAGGCCGGTCCATTCGACGAGGGCGGGATCGATCGGCGTTTCGGTCATGGGAGATCCTTTCTGGCAAATCACTGTGCTTGGAATATAGGAACGGAGACGGGGTCCGGTACAGGGGAGCGGCACAAAAACCGGGAACGTAAACCGCACTGCCGCGTTAGACCGGCTGCGGCACCCTGCCTCTTGACGCGGACGGCAACTTCGGTGAAAACAGTCCGGTTCGCGGCCTTTTGACATCCCTGCCGCGACGAACCCTGGTGCCGGGCCCCTCTGGCGAGAGTTTTTACGGCGCTCTCGTGATGTCGGTACCGCCAGCAATGAGCCGGCGGATTCAAACGCACATGAACATCCTGACCATGCCTTACCCGCATGCCCGTTGTGGTATGCGCAACTTCACCTCCCGTATCTCCACCTCCATGGAGGTGCTGTCATGATTGGCAACGGCGAAGGCAAGACCACCCTCTCCTATCTCAAATGGGCTTTCATCTCGACCGTCATCGGCCTTGCGCTCGGCGCGTGGCTGGGCTGGCAGACGGAAGGCACGCTCGCCGGCATGGCGACCGTCTTTTTCATTTGCGCGGTTCTGGCGGTGCTGGAAATCTCGCTCTCCTTCGATAACGCCATCGTAAACGCCAACAAGCTCAAGGACATGACGCCGGTCTGGCAACGCCGGTTCCTGACCTGGGGCATCCTGATCGCCGTCTTCGGCATGCGTATCGTCTTCCCGCTGTTGATCGTTGTCATCGCCGCCGGCATCGGCCCGATCGACGCGCTCATTCTCGCGGCCCGCGAGCCGGCGGAATACGCCCGCATCATGAACGAGGCGCATCTGCCCATCGCCGCGTTCGGCGGTACGTTCCTGATGATGGTCGGCCTCACCTACTTCTTCAACCACGAGAAGGACGTGCACTGGATCGGCTTCATCGAGAAGCACATGGCACGCTCGGCGACCGTCAAGGGCATCGAGATCGCCTTCGTTCTGGCGCTGATCATCGGCTTTTCCAAGCTCTTGGAGCCGGCTGAGGCCAATACCTTCGTGCATGCGGCCGTCTACGGCCTCCTGACCTTCCTTGCGGTCGAAGTCATCGGCGGCCTGCTCGATGCCTCGCAGAAGGCGATGTCGGAAGCGGCCAAGGGCGGCCTCGGCGCCTTCATCTATCTGGAAGTGCTCGATGCCAGCTTCTCCTTCGACGGCGTCATCGGCGCCTTCGCGCTGACGCAGAACCTCTTCGTCATCGCCATCGGCCTCGGCATCGGCGCCATGTATGTGCGCTCGATGACCATCATGCTGGTGGAGAAGGGCACGCTGGCCGAATACCGCTACCTGGAGCACGGCGCGTTCTACGCGATCCTGATCCTGTCGGTCGTGATGTACTGCCAGACGCTGGTGCATATCCCCGAGGTCATCACCGGCCTTGGCGGCGCGACGCTCATCGGCATCTCGCTGTGGTCCTCCATCCGCTACAACAGGCGGGAGAAGGAACTGGGGCATCATGCGGCCCCGCATGCCGGCGACCGCGTCGCCGCGCAGCTTGGCGAGAACAAGGCTTAAAGACATTGGGCCGGCCGTTTCGACGGCCGGCCTTTCTTTCAAAGCAACGCCAAATATAGAAGGCCCGCTGGTCTTGCGACCAGCGGGCCTTTTTATCGGGAAAATTCTCGTGTCGCGTTAGGAGCGCGGGAAGCCGGCGGGGTCGATGCCGAGCGTCTTGAGGTCGCGTTCCCTCGGGCGACGGTGCCCTTCAACGGCCGCGGCGGCTGCGTTGGCAGCGCTCAGTACGGCGAAGGCCCGGCCGAAGAAGCCCTGGGCGAAGGAATTGCGGAGGGAGGTCATTGGAATGCTCGCTTTCTGTTTTAGCTTACGAGCACAAGATGATATCTCGGACCGAAAAGTACAACAGCCGGTTTGTCAGCCCAGCCATGCAACGAATGCAGGCCGGAAACGGGCGTTTCCGGCCTGCATTGTTTCAACACCCCTGGGAAAGACTCAGTCTTCGTTCGCCGCAAGCTGCGAGAGAACTTCGCCCCGGCCGCGGGCGCGCAGGATGAGCGGCACGGCGACGGCGAGGAAGGCGAGGCCGAAGAGCAGGACGGCAATCGGCGACATGAACAGGGCCGTCACGTCACCCTGGCTGATCGCAAGCGCCCGGCGCAATTGCTGCTCGGCCATCGGCCCCAAGATGAGGCCGACGACGACGGGGGCGATCGGATAACCGAACAGCCGCATGGCGAAACCGAGCAGGCCGAAAGCCAGGAGCATGCCGAGTTCGAAGACCGACGGATTGGCGCCGATCGTGCCGAGCGTCGCGAAGACCAGAATGCCGGCATAGAGCCAGGGTTTTGGGATGCTGAGCAGTTTCACCCAGAGGCCGATCAGCGGCAGGTTCAGCACCAGCAGCATGAAATTGGCAATGAGCAGGCTGGCGATGAGGCCCCAGACGAGCTGCGGATTGGTCGCAAACAGCAGCGGCCCCGGTTGCAGGCCATACTGCTGAAAGCCGGCGAGCATGATGGCGGCCGTCGCCGAGGTCGGAAGACCAAGTGTCAGCAGCGGAACGAGCGTGCCGGCGGCCGAGGCGTTGTTCGCCGCTTCCGGCCCGGCCACGCCTTCGATAGCGCCCTTGCCGAATTCTTCCGGATGTTTGCTCAGTTTCTTTTCCGTGGCGTAGGAGAGGAACGTACCGATCTCCGCACCGCCGGCCGGCATGGCCCCGATCGGGAAGCCGATCGCGGTGCCGCGCAGCCAGGGCTTCCAAGAGCGCGCCCAATCGGCCGCATTCATCCAGACCGAGCCCTTCACGGCCTCGATCTTGTCCGGCTCCGAATCGCCCTTGGAAGCGATGTAGAGCGATTCACCGATGGCAAACATTGCGACGGCCAGCGTCGTCACTTCCACGCCATCGAGAAGATCGGGAATGCCGAAGGACAGCCGCGTCTGGCCGCTCAGCTGGTCGATGCCGATGATCGCGAGCGTCAGGCCGACGAAGAGCGAGGTCAGGCCGCGCAGGGTGGAATCGCCGAAAGCCGAGGAGACCGTAACGAAAGCCAGCACCATCAGGGCGAAATATTCGCGTGGACCGAAGACCAGCGCGATCTTGACGATGAAGGGCGCGATGAAGGCGAGCGCCAGCGTGGCGATGAGGCCGGCGACGAAAGAACCGATAGCGGCTGTCGCAAGGGCCGGCCCGCCGCGCCCCGCCCGCGCCATCTTGTTGCCCTCGAGCGCCGTGACGATCGAGGCGCTTTCGCCGGGCGTGTTGAGCAGGATCGAGGCTGTCGAGCCGCCATACATTCCGCCGTAATAGATACCGGCGAACATGATGAGGGAGCCGGCCGGGTCAAGCTTGTAGGTGACCGGCAGGAGCAGCGCCACGGTGAGCGCCGGGCCGATGCCGGGCAGCACGCCGACGGCCGTGCCCAGCGTCACGCCGATCAGCGCATAGAGCAGGTTCATCGGCAGAACGGCGACGGCTAGGCCCTGAAAGAAGAATTCGAATGTCGACATGGCGTCGCCCCTTTAGAAAAACAGGCGTTCGAGCGGCCCGGCCGGCAGGGACAGCTGCAACAGCTTGGCGAAGATCACCCAGACGACGAAGGAAAGCGCGATACCGATCGGGATGGTCGCCCAGAGCTTGCGCCGGCCGAAGCCGCAGGCGGTGAGCGCGAAGAGCAGGCCCGTCGCAATCGAGAAGCCGGCCGGTTTCAAGAGCAGCATCTGCGCGGCGAGGCCCGCGACGAGACAGATGACCGGCATGCGGGCGACGGGCTCGCGCACCGGGAAATCGCCGCGCCAGGCCTCGAAAATGGTCCAGATGCCCAGGATCACGAGGCCGATCGCGATCCAGTGCGGCACCGTGGCGGGACCGATGGGCGCGACATTGCTGACGGCGGTGATGCGGGCGACATCCCACCAGATCACGGCGGCGACGATGAGGAGCGCGGGTCCGATGACCAGCGCCGCCCGGTCAGGGCGGCGCTTTCCTCGCGCGTGAGAGGACGAGACCTCGCTCATTTGACGAGCCCGATATCCTTGAGGATGCTTTCGGTCGCCGCGACATCCTTGTCGAGCTGCGCCTTGAAGGCATCACCGGCGAGGTAGGTGTCCTGCCAGCCCTTGGTCTTCAGGATGTCCTGCCAGGCGGCGGATTTGACCATCTTTTCGATATCGCCGTTGATCGCCGTGACCTGCTCGGCCGAAAGGCCGGGGGCGGCGGCAATCATGCGCCAGTTCTGCACGACGACGTCGAGGCCGCTTTCCTTGATCGTCGGGCCGTCGATGCCCTCGATGCGTGCGTCGCTGGAGATGGCGATCAGGCGCAGCGTGCCAGCCTTCACCTGGCCTTCGAATTCGCCATAACCGGAGATACCAGCGGTCACCTGGTTGCCGAGAATGGCGGCCAGTGCCTCGCCGCCGCCGGCATAGGCGACGTAGTTGATCTTGGTCGGATCGACGCCGGCAGCCTTGGCGATCAGGCCGGCCGTGATGTGGTCCGTGCCGCCGGCCGAGCCGCCAGCCCAGGAAACGGCGCCCGGATCGGCCTTCAGGGCCTTGATCAGGTCTTCCATGTTCTGGATCGGCGAGGCGGCGGGGACGACGATCGCTTCATATTCGCCGGTGAGGCGGGCGATCGGGGTCACGTCCTTCAGCGAAACCGGCGACTGGTTCGTGAGGATCGCGCCGACCATGACATAGCCGCCGACGATGAGGGCGTTCGGATTGCCGCTGTTCTGGCTGGCGAACTGGGCAAGACCGATCGTGCCACCGGCGCCCGGAACGTTCGTCACCTGCACGCTGCCGGAAATCTTCTCATCCTGCAAAACGGTCTGGATCGAGCGGGCCGTCTGGTCCCAGCCGCCGCCGGGGCCGGCCGGCGCGATGATAGAATAATCGGCGGCAAAGGCCGGAAGCGCCATGGCGCCGGCGATAAGGGATGCCAGGAAGAAATGTTTCAAAGGTCTGTCCTCCGTCAGGCGCGGTTTTCGCGCACGTTTCGATGGCGGGGGATAGGCAGCCGTGGCGGCGCGAACGTTTTGGTTCGCGGGCGCTGAAAAATTCGGCTGAAGTCTCCTCCCGATCTCCCGTCCGCCTCCACGGACGATGAAGAGCCCTAAACCAGCACAAAAAGCTGACATCTAACTGACATGGAGCACGGCGGCGTGTTGTCGAGAGGCCGGACGGGATACGACAGCCGCAAAAACCGGCCTATTGCTTGCGCAGAACCTCGTTCCAGCGCGCGATCAACCGGGCGCGTTTGACCTGGTCGAGATAGACCATCAGGCCGGGGCTGACAGGCACGGGTTTCAGCTGCGCGCCGAGCAGCGCGCTCATGGTGCGCGCCGTATTGGAACCGGAGACATCGGGGCTGACGGCGGCGATCTGCAATTCGCGCGACAGGATTTCCTGGCCCTCCTTTGACATGAAGAAGGCGAGGTAGCGCCGGCCGAGTTCCGGCGAGGCCGCCGCCTGCGGCACGAGGCCGATGCGTGACATGACGACGGTATAATCCTTCGGCAGCACGATGCCGACATTCGGATCGCGCGAGGCCCAGTCGGCGGCATAGGAGCCGAGGATATTGTAGCCGAGCACGAAGCGGCCGTCGGCGACGCGTTCAAGGATCGCCGAACTCGTCGAGTACAGTTTGACGCCGGCCGCCCCCATCGCCTGGATCACGGTCCAGATATCGCCGAACTGCTCCTGGTCGCGCGCCATGAAGAGGAAACCGACGCCGGATCGCTCGATGTCGTAGGTGCCGATGCGGCCGAAGACCTTCTCGCCCTCGCTCTTGAGATAGTCCACGAACTCCGCCCGCGAGGCCGGCGGCTTGCGACCCTTGAAGCTCGGCTTGTGATAGACGAAGACGGCCGGCTCGAAGGTCAACGCATAGGCGGTGTTGCGCCAGTTGGCCCATTGCGGCCAGCGGTCGCTCATCGGCAGGTCGCTGCGCTGGGCGTAACCGTCATTGCTGAGCTTGACCTGCAGGTCCATCGCCGAAGAGAAGGCGAAATCCGCCGTCTTCTCGCCCGCATCGGTCTCGCGCACGATGCGGTCATGCACCTCGCCGGTCAGCATTTCCTCATAGCGCACGGCGACATCGGGATTGGCCGCCTGGAACCCGCGGATCATCGGCCGCGCCAGCGGTTCGTCGAGCGAGGAATAGACGACAAGGACTGGCGCCTGCGCATTGCCGTCGCGCGCCGGAAACAGGGTGGCATCGGCGAAGGCGGAAAGCGGCGCGGAAAGCAGCGCGAGAAGGGTGAGGACAAGACGCATGGCGCGACCTTGCCAAAGCAAGGGCATGTTCACAAGTGCAGCCGCCACCGCTAAGGTCCAGTAGGGAGGACAACACGCTTGCGCATTCTATTGGTCGAGGACAACGAAGCCCTGGCGGATGGCCTTTTCGCGATCCTCAAGGGCACGGGCCATGCGGTGGACGTGGTGCGCGACGGCACCTCGGCGGATGCTGCCATCGCGTCGGAGAATTTCGATCTCGTCATCCTCGACCTGACCCTGCCCGAGATGGACGGGCTTGACGTGCTGCGCGCCATGCGTGCCCGCCAGAGCAAGGCCGCCGTGCTGATCCTGACGGCGCGCGGCGCCCCGGACGAACGGGTGCGCGGCCTCGATCTCGGCGCCGACGACTATATGATCAAGCCTTTCGATATCTCGGAATTCGAGGCGCGCGTGCGCATGCTGCTACGCCGGCAGGCCGGCCTGCGCTCCTCGGCGATCACCTATGGCGCCATCGCGCTCGATCTCAACTCCCGTACCTTCTCCGCCGACGGCGCGCCGCTCGATATTCCGGCCCGCGAGGTCGGCCTGCTGGAAATCCTTTTTATGCGCGCGGGGAAAGTGGTCTCGAAAGAGGCGATCATGCAGTCCCTCGCGGCCTTCGACGACGACCTCTCCGCCAACGCCATCGAACAATATGTTAGCCGGCTCAGGAAGCGTCTTGCGCCGCACGGCCTTACCGTGCGCACCGCCCGCGGCATCGGCTACTATCTCGACAAGGCGAGTGCGGCTTGACCCTCCTTCCCGCCTCCTCGCTGCGTCGCCGCCTGCTCGCCTGGCTGCTCGTCTCGACGGCCGTGATCGGCGTCATTGCACTCGTCGATACCTGGCGGGAAGCCGTGAAGACCGCCAATGTCGTCTCCGACCGCGTGCTGGCCGGCTCCGCGCTCGCCATCGCCGAGCGCGTCGTGGTCACGGAAAACGGCGCGCTTGAAGTCGACATTCCCTATGTCGCGCTGGAAATGCTGACCTCGGCGGCGCAGGATCGCGTCTTCTACCGCGTCGATGGTCCGCCCGGCCAGTTCATCACCGGTTACCAGACCCTGCCGACCATCCTCGACATGCGAGGGCAGGCAACAGCCTATCAGGATGCGACCTTCCGCGGCGAACCGATCCGCATCGCCGTGCTGCAACGCTCCGCCTCGACCGGCATCAATTCCGTGCCCTTCGCCGTGACAGTCGCCGAGACCACCATCGCGCGGCGCCAGCTGGCGCAGGCGATCCTGCTGCGCTCGGCACTGCGGCTTGCCATGATGATCGCCGGTGCCGCCACCATCGTCTGGATCGCCGTCACCGTGTCGCTGCGCCCGCTCTACCGGCTGAGCGATGCGATTGCCGAGCGCAACCCGAACGACCTGCACCCGATCGAGCAGCGCGTGCCGAGCGAGGTGCAGGGCCTCGTCGTGACCGTCAATTCCTTCATGGTGCGCCTGCAATCGGCGCTCGATGCGCTCCGGCATTTTTCCGGCAATGCCAGCCATCAGCTCAGAACGCCGCTTGCCATCATCCGCACCCAGCTCGCGCTCGCCGGCCGGGCCAGTACGCTGGAGGAAGCGCAGGAGGCCGCCCGCAAGGGCGATGCCGCCGTGGCGCATGCCGAGCGTATCCTCGCTCAGCTCCTGCTGATGGCAAAGATCGACGCTGCCGGCTCCAACGAGCCGCAGAAGCCGGTGCCAATCGACATCGCGGCCCTCACCCAGCAGCTGACGGCCGACCGTGTACCCTCCGCCGCCGACGCCGGCATTGATCTCGGCTACGAGGGCGATGGTCCTGCCTTTGCCCGCGCCGAGCCGCTGCTCTTCGGCGAACTGCTGCGCAACCTCGTGGAAAATGCGCTCGCCTATGCCGGTGACGGCGCGGTGGTGACGGTCAGCGTGCGCGAGGCGGCCAATACCGTTCTGCTCACTGTCGAGGACAATGGCCCCGGCATCCCGCCCGAGCGCCGCAGTCTCGTGCGCCAGCGATTTTCGCGTGGCGACCACCGCGATGCGCCCGGCATGGGCCTCGGCTTGCCGATTGTCGAGGAGATCGCCACGCTGTTCGAGGCGACCATGGCGCTGGAAAGCGGCGCGCACGATCGTGGTCTCCGCGTAACGATCCGTTTTCCCGCGGTGATCGCCTAGGGTTTGCGCCAGCCGAGCAGGCCAGGCGCGGCATGCCAGACGGCCTGAACGGCAAAACCCATGAAGAGCAGCCCCGACATGCGCACGATCGCCAGCTCGTGGCGGCGGTAGAAACGGCGCACCATGCCGGCGCCAATGATGCCGATCAGGATGATGTCCGCCATCAGGAAGCCGAAGAAGGACACACCGAGCAAAGCGGGTAGCGCGTCGAAATCCAGCGCGTTGGACGAGCCGGCGAGCAGCGCCGTGAAAGTCGCCAGCGCCACCGGATAGCCCTTGGGATTGGTGAGGCCGAAGACGAGGCCGCGGCGCAGCGGCTTTTCAACGGTCATGACGGCGGCACCGTCCTGCCGCGGCTTGGCACGCAGCGCAGACCAGCCGATCCAGGCGAGATAGAAACCGCAGAGTAGCCCGAGCACATCGAACACCATCGTGCCGATCGTCTTGGCGCCGACGATGGCGACGAGCGCCAATGTGGACCACAGGAGATCACCGGCAAGATGCCCGCCCATGAAAAGCGCGCCCGCCTTGCGGCCCTGCCCGGCCCCGATGCCGAGAAGGGCGAGAAACGCCGGACCGGGGATAAGCACATAGAGCAGAGCAGCCATGAAGGCGCCGAATAGCATCGAACCGGTCATGAAGGAATCCCCTTGAAACTTAAGGCATTCCAGCCCGCGGCAACGGTTTCGTCAAGGGTGCATTTGCCGTTTCGCAAAGCAGCCATGCACTGTCGCTCTAGCTTGACGGTTGTCCATTCTAGCGCCGCATAGTAAGGTAAACTTACATAACTCAGAAAGTGATCATGCCCTCCAGACCCGATCCCGACGCACTCGGTTTCGTCCTCATCGACGTTGCCCGCATGCTCCGCAGCGCCTTCGAGCGCCGCATCGCCACTGCCGGTCTCGGCCTGACGCCGGGGGAAGCGCGCACTCTGGTACGCATCGCCACATTGGAAGGCAGCCGCCAGCTCGACATCGCGCAGCGTATGGGCATCGAGCCGATGACGCTTTCGACCTATCTCGACCGCCTGCAGAGCCTCGGCTTCATAGAGCGGCGCCCGGATCCCTCAGACCGCCGCGCTAAGCTGATCTATACGACACCGACCGCCGGCGCGCTGATTGGCAATATCCGCGACGAGCAGATCGAACTCATGCAGCATGTAACGAGCGGCATCGGCGAGCAGGACCTCGAAGCCATGCGCGAAAAGCTGAAGCAACTGCGCGCCAATCTGTTCGCCCTCGAAGAAGACAGTGCCGCGCTGGCCCTCGTCAAGGAACTGGCGCAATGACCTTGCCGCGCATGAGCGAGCGGCGCACCAGCATCATCAGCGCGTTCCTGGTGGCGCTCGGCCCGGTCTCGATGGCGCTCTATACGCCGGCCATGCCCCAGTTGGTGCACGCCTTCTCCTCAACGGAATCGGCAATCAAGCTGACGCTCTCGCTCTATTTCGCCGGCTTCGCGCTGGCCCAGCTGGTCTCTGGTACCACGTCGGACGTGCTCGGGCGGCGCAAGACGACGCTGATCTTCATGTCCGTCTATCTCCTGGGAAGCCTGATGGCCGCCTTCGCGCCATCCGTCGGTGTGCTGCTTGCCGGCCGCCTCGTGCAGGGCATCGGCGCTTCCGTCGGCATGACTGTCTCGCGCGCCATCGTACGCGACCAGTTCACCGGCACCAAGGCTGCCCGTATCATGAACATGGTGGGCATGATGCTCGCCATTGGCCCGGCCGTCTCGCCGACGCTCGGCGGCTTCGCGCTCGGCCTGTTCGGCTGGCAGTCGATCTTTTTCCTGATGGTGGGTTTTGCGCTCGCCGCCTGCGGTGCGGTCTATTTCTGCATGAGCGAGACCACGGTACCCGATCCGGCCAAGGGCCATATCGGCCCGATCCTGCGCGGCTACGGCGAACTCGCCATGAGCCGCCGCTTCGTTTCCGCCACGCTCGTGATGGCCGGTGCCGTCGGCGCGCTCTACGGCCAGGCCACCATGCTGCCTTTCGTGCTGATCGACCGCGTCGGCCTGACGCCCACCCAGTTCGGCGTCGGCATGCTCATGCAGTCCGGCTTCTTCTTCGCCGGCACGGTCGTCGTGCGCCTTTTGATGCGCAAGTTCACGCCCGACCGGCTCGTTCCGGCCGGTCTTTCCTTCATCGGCGTCGCCAGCATCTTCATCGCGCTGGCCTCGCATCTCCTGGAAACACCGATCTTCCTCAGCGTCATGGGCCCGGTCGGCCTCTATGCCTTCGGCATCGCCTTCGTCATGCCCTATATGATGACGGCCGCCATGGAGCCCTTCCCGCATATTGCCGGCTCGGCCTCCGCCGCCATGGGCTTCATCCAGATGGGCTCCGGCTTCCTCGCCGGCCTGATCGCCGCCGCCATCGGCATGCCGCTCTTCGCCTTCGGCACGATCATTCCCTCGATGGGCCTGATGGCGATCGGCTCCTATGTCTGGTATCGCGCGGTGTGCAACCGTCAGGCACGGCTTGCGACGGAACCGGCGGAGTAGCGTACCACACGGTAGAGCGCAAACGGCAAAAGACCCGGATGCAGGGGAACATCCGGGCCTTCGGGGAGGTCAGTGGCCGGGTCGCTCAGCGGCAGACCTTGATGCGCTTGATGACGACATTGCCGTAGTAGTCGTAGGACTTGATCTTCTTGATGAAGCAGTATGGCTGGTAGTCGTAGCCGTAGTAACCGGCCTGCGAGGGGGCCGCGAAGGAGACGGAGGCGACGAGGGCAACGGCGGCGGAAACGATGAACTTGCGCATGGGGTCTCTCCTGATCTCTGGTTGAGGATGAGCCTCTCTCATCCGGTGATCTGAAGATCTCACATCCCTTCGTGTGCCGCTGTTTCCGATGGAACAGGCCAAACCACCCGCTTGCCGCCTCCCCACCCCTTGCGCGGTGACGTTTCCGGGACTATGCCTTTTTTCGCTCTAACGGGGTGCCCGCAGGTTTGCGGGCTGAGAGGCCTTACCGCCAACCCGAAGAACCTGATCCGGTTTGTACCGGCGGAGGGATTAGACGGCACAATCCAGCGCCCTATTCCCGTTTTGACGAAACAAGGAGGCGCGGATGCGCAAGACAGTTCTTTCCTCCCTCGCGGCGCTCGCCGTATCTTTCGCCCTGCCCGCCTTCGCGCAGGAAAAGACGCTGACCGTCTATACCTATGAAAGCTTCGTATCCGACTGGGGCCCCGGCCCGAAGGTCAAGGAAGAGTTCGAGAAGACCTGCGGCTGCAAGGTCGAGTGGGTCGGTGTTGCCGATGGCGTGGAGCTTCTGACGCGGTTGAAGCTCGAAGGTGAAGGCACCAAGGCCGACGTCGTGCTCGGGCTCGACACCAACCTGATCACCGAGGCGAAGGCGACCGGCCTTTTCGAGGCGCATGGCCTTTCGCCTGAGAACCTGACCGTACCGGGCGGTTTTTCTGACGATACGTTCCTGCCCTATGACTACGGCCACTTCGCCGTCGTCTATGACACCGAGGCGGTAAAGACCCCGCCGACGAGCCTCAAGGAACTGGTCGAGGGCGATCCCGCGCAGAAGATCGTCATCGAGGACCCGCGCACCTCCACGCCAGGCCTCGGCCTGCTGCTCTGGGTGAAATCCGTCTATGGCGACAAAGCCGGCGAGGCCTGGGGCAAGCTGAAAAACCGCGTGCTGACCGTCACGCCCGGCTGGTCGGAAGCCTACGGCCTGTTCACCAAGGGCGAGGCGCCGATGGTGCTCTCCTACACGACGTCGCCGGCCTATCACGTGATCGCGGAAAAGACCGAGCGCTACAAGGCGGCCGCCTTCTCCGAGGGTCACTATGTGCAGATCGAGGTTGCCGGCCTGACGCGGACCTCCGACGACAAGGACCTCGCCCGCCAGTTCCTGACCTTCATGACCGGCCCGGATTTCCAGTCGATCATTCCGGAAACCAACTGGATGATGCCGGCCGCCAAGACGAAAGACCCACTGCCCGCCGCCTTCGACGCGCTGGTGAAGCCGGAAAAGACCTTCCTGATGCCATCCGACGAGGTCGCCGCCAACCGCAAGGCCTGGATTGACGAATGGCTGGCCGTGATGAGCGCCAAGTAAGGAGCGATTGAAAATGTTCGCCCGCGCGGAACGAGGCACGCTGCGTGTCGCCGGGGGCCTTGCCCTCGGCTTCGTGCTCCTCTTCGCGGGCGCAGCGACGGCGGTGCTGCTGGCCCATGCCGGCGGCAGCGGCACCCCACTCTTCGATGCCTATACCTGGCGGGTGGCGCAGTTCACGCTGATGCAGGCGACGCTCTCGACGCTCCTGTCGGTGGTGCTCGCCATTCCCGTCGCTCGCGCCTTGGCCCGCCAGCGGACCTTTCCGGGCCGCGTGTGGATTCTCCGGCTCTCCGTCGTACCGCTCGGCCTTCCGGCGCTGGTGGCGGCGCTCGGCATCATCGAGATCTGGGGGCGGCAGGGCGTCGTCAACGACCTGCTGCGGCTCGGTGGGCTGGAAAGCCCCATCAGCGTCTATGGCCTTGCCGGAATTCTGATCGCCCATGTCTTCTTCAACCTGCCGCTCGCCGCGCGCTTCCTGCTGGCGGCGCTCGATCGCATCCCGCCGGAATACTGGCTGACCTCGGCCAATCTCGGCATGGGCAGCGGCGCGACCTTCCGGCTCATCGAATGGCTAGTTATTCGGCGTGTCCTGCCAGGTATCGCCGGCCTGATCTTCATGCTCTGCGCGGCGAGTTTCACCGTGGTGCTGACGCTCGGCGGCGGGCCGGCGGCAACCACCATCGAGGTGGCGATCTACCAGGCGCTGCGCTTCGATTTTGACCCGGAGCGCGCCGTGCTTCTGTCGGGCCTGCAGATCGCCGTCACGGGCGTGCTGATCTGGCTGCTCTCGCTGTTCGGCCGCCCACCGGAAGAGGGCATGACGGCGGGGCGGGATATCAGGCGCTTCGACGGCCGGCGCCGCCGTCTGTGCGATGGCCTCATTCTCTTCGTCTTCACGCTGTTCACCGCGGCGCCGCTTGCCGCCACGCTCGTCTCCGGCCTTTCGGCCGATTTCGGCCGGCTGGCGCTCGATCCGCTCCTGCATCGGGCGCTTGCCACGAGCCTCGCCATCTCCTTCGCCTCCGGCTGCCTCAGCCTCGCCATCGCGCTGCCCATCGTGCTGTTGCCGCGTCTGGCCGAGACCGGCGGCGCCGGGCTTGCCACGCGTCTGATGGCGCGGGCGCTGCCCGCGACGGGATCGCTGATCCTGCTGGTGCCGCCCGTCGTGGTGGCGACCGGCTGGTTCCTGATGCTGCGCACCTTCGGTGAGACCGGGCGTTTCGCGCCGGTCATCATCACCGTCATCAATGCGCTGATGGCACTGCCCTTCGTGGTACGCGTGCTGGAACCGGCCTACAGCACGCATCTCACACGCACCGCCCGGCTTGCGCTCAGTCTCGGCGTCACCGGGATGCATCGCCTGCGATGGATCGACTGGCCGGCGCTGAAAAAACCGTTCCTCACCGCCTTCGCCTTCGCCATGGCGCTGTCGCTCGGCGATTTAAGCGCCGTCGCGATTTTTGGCGCGGAAGGGTTTGCGACATTGCCCTGGCTGCTGTTCTCGCGCATGGCAAGCTACCGCACGGCGGATGCCGCAGGCATCGCCCTCATTCTCGGCGTGATATGCCTGCTGCTGACGCTGCCCTCTACAGCCACCGAACGCCCAACCGAAAGCCCGTCCGCCGATGCCTGATGCCGCCATTCGCCTGACTGATGTCACCGTGCGTTTCGACGAGAAGCGGCTCGCCTTCGACTGCGCCATTCCCGCCGGTGCGGCCGTCGCGGTGGCAGGCCCCTCGGGTGCCGGCAAATCGACGCTGTTCAACGTCATCGCCGGCTTCCAGAAGCCGGCGTCGGGCAGCGTCACGCTGCTCGGAGAGGACATGGCCGGGCGCGATCCGGCTGAACGACCCGTCTCGATCATTTTCCAGGACAACAATCTCTTCGCGCATCTCACCATCGCCGACAATGTGGCGCTCGGCATCCATCCGGGCCTGAAGCTCGACACTGCCCAACGTCAGAGCGTGTTCGCGGCGCTTTCGCGCGTCGGGCTCGGCGGCTACGAGCGACGCCTGCCCGGCTCGCTCTCCGGCGGTGAGCGGCAGCGCGTGGCGCTGGCCCGCGCGCTGGTGCGCCGCCGGCCGATCCTGCTGCTCGACGAACCCTTCGCCGCGCTCGATCCCGCCATGCGGGCGGATATGGCGAAGCTGCTGTCGGAGCTGCGTGCCGAGACGAAAAGCACCATGCTGTTCATCACTCACCAGCCCGACGATATCCGCCGTCTCGCCGGGGAGGTGATTTTCCTGGAAGCGGGTGTCATTCTGCTGGATGAACCGGCGCGTGACTTCCTGTCCCGCCGCGAGCCCTCGGCAGTTGCAAAATTCCTCGGCCACACCACCATTTAGCCGGAAGAGTTATCTTTTGACGGGATGTCGCGCCACAATTTGGACGCCCACCTGTGTCACCGGAGCCACAAGGGAACCGTTTGTCGACCAGGGAGTTGCCGGCCGGGTGTGGTGCGTCTATCTCATCCCTATGAGGACGCGAATTTTTGCACCTGCGCTGCACCTTAGGGATGCAAGGCGGGCGTGAACCCATCAGGGGGCGTGGGCAAGAGAGATGGCGAAGGTAACGCAGGCAGCTGCAACGGTATCCGGGCGCGGGGTTTTGAGACCCATCGCGGCGCTGATGCTGGCCGGCACGCTGCTGGCCGGCTGCCAGTCGATCATCGAGCAGACCTACGAGCCGACGATCTCGCCCTCCTCCAATCCGCAGATCGTCGATGAGGTGCAGAAGAACGATCCGCGCGCCCAGATGGGGGCTCGTGAACATCCCCGCATCGTCGCGAGCTATGGCGGCGAATACAAGGATGCCAAGACGGAGAAACTCGTTGCGCGCATCACCGGGGCGCTGACGCTCGTTTCGGAAAACCCGAACCAGTCTTACCGCATCACCATACTGAATTCGCCCGCCATCAACGCCTTCGCGCTGCCGGGCGGCTATCTCTACGTGACGCGCGGCCTGCTGGCGCTGGCAAACGACGCCTCGGAAGTCGCAGCCGTTCTATCGCACGAAATGGCGCACGTGACGGCCAATCACGGTATCGAGCGGCAGAAGAAGGAAGAGGCCGAGGTCATCGCCAGCCGCGTGGTGGCCGAGGTGCTCTCCAGCAACATTGCCGGCAAGCAGGCGCTGGCGCGCGGCAAGCTCAGGCTCGCCGCCTTCTCGCGCAACCAGGAACTCCAGGCCGACGTGATCGGCGTGCGCATGCTGGGCGAAGCGGGCTACGACCCCTATGCCGCCGCGCGCTTTCTCGATTCCATGGCGGCCTATGCCCGCTTCACGGCTGTTGATCCCGACAACGACCAGAGCCTCGACTTCCTGTCGAGCCACCCGAACGCGCCGCAACGCGTGGAGCTGGCCCGCCTGCATGCCCGCGCCTTTGGGGCGGAAGGCACGATCGGCGACCGCGGCCGCGACTATTATCTCGCCGGCATCGATGGCCTCCTCTACGGCGATGCGCCGGAAGAGGGCTATGTGCGCGGCCAGACCTTCATGCACGGCAAGCTCGGCATCCGCTTCGACGTGCCCAACGGCTTCCAGATCGACAACAAGGCCGATGCGGTGCTGGCGACCGGTCCGGGTGACGTCGCCATCCGCTTCGACGGCGTGGCCGACAGCCGCGGTCAGGATCTCGTCAACTATATCTCGAGCGGATGGGTGACCGGCCTGAAGCCGGAGACGATCCGCCCGATCTCGCTGAACGGTCTTGAGGCCGCGACCGCCAAGGCGGCCGCCGACCGCTGGGAATTCGACGTCACGGTCGTGCGCATCGACAAGCAGATCTACCGCTTCCTGACGGCTGTGCCGGCAGGCTCGAAGGCGCTGGAACCGACGGCGGCGATCCTCAAGAGTTCGTTCCGCAAGCTCACGCCGGCGGAAGTCGCCTCGCTGAAACCGCTACGCGTGCGCGTCGTGACGGCGCGCGCCGGCGACACGGTCGCCACGCTGGCCGGCCGCATGATGGGCACCGAGCGCAAACTCGACCTCTTCCGCCTCATCAATGCGATGACGGCGACGAGCACGGTGCGGCCGGGCGAGAAGTTCAAGATCATCAGCGAATGAGGGAACGCCCGTTAGGGTGTGCCGTGCCGCATTGATCCTCGGGCTCGACCCGAGGGTCCACACGCCGCCGTAAAACACCTTAAGCGTAGGCGAAATCCGTCGTCTTGCTGACCAGCACGGCCTTCAGCTTTTCCAGCGCCCGGTTTTCGATCTGGCGCACCCGCTCCTTGGAAATTCCAAGCACCGTGCCCAGTTCCTCCAGCGTAGCCCCATTTTCCGCAAGCCGGCGGGCGCGAATGATCTTCATTTCACGCTCATTGAGCTGGCCGAGAGCGGCATGCAGCCAGTGATGGCGGCGTTCGCCGTCAATGCTGTCCTGCGCCTGTTCGTCGGGAAGCGGTGCGTCGCTGGTCAGGAACTCCATGCGGCTCGAGCCCTCGCCGTCACCGGCGGAAACAGGGGCTTGCAGGGAGATGTCAGAGGAGGAGAGGCGCGCATCCATGGTGCGCACATCGGCGGTGCTCACACCGATCGCAGCGGCGATCTCCTGATGCATCGCCTCGGTGGTCAGATAGCTGTCGCCACGGGCAAGACGGGCGCGAAGCCGCCGGAGATTGAAGAAGAGCGCCTTTTGCGCCGAACTGGTGCCACCGCGGACGATCGACCAGTTGCGCAGCACATAGTCCTGAATGGAGGCGCGAATCCACCAGCTGGCATAGGTGGAAAAGCGGACCTGCCGCTCCGGCTCGAAGCGGGCGGCGGCCTCCAGGAGACCGATATAACCTTCCTGGACGAGGTCGCCGAGAGGTAACCCGAAGTTGCGGAACTTGCCGGCCATCGAAACGACCAGGCGCATATGAGCCATGGCGATGCGGTTGCGGGCTTCCTGGTCCTTTTTGTCCTTCCAGGCCTGGGCCAACGCCTGTTCCTCGTCGCGCTCCAGATAGGGAGCGGACATGGCAAGTTTGATCATGCGGCGGTCTGCGGTCGTCGTAGCCATGGCACTCTCCACGTTAGCCGAACCGGCACAGGGAGGCGCGCGCCGGCCCTGTCGCCCTTGAGAGAAGACGTCTCAGAAAGGGTGGCGAATGCCCGAGAATGGATTTCGGGCAAATTTCGCGGCGACACCAAGGTGCCGACCCCTCTTGCAAGCGGTCGTTCTCGGCATCACAACGGTGAAGGTGCAAAAAAGTTCCAATAAAAAACCCGGCTGTTGCCAGCCGGGCTTTAAAAGTTTGGACAGCGCCCTAAATCAGGCCGCTTCGTCCTGACTATCATCTTCTTCGATGGCCTTGCCGCGCTTCGGACCCTTTGCGAGGTTCGTCTCGACGAGGCGAACAGCTTCGGTTTCCGACATCTTGTTCACGGCGGCGATTTCGCGGGCCATGCGATCAAGGGCGGCTTCATAGAGCTGACGCTCGGAATAGGACTGTTCCGGCTGGTTTTCAGCGCGGTAAAGGTCACGGACCACTTCGGCGATCGAGATCAGGTCGCCGGAATTGATCTTGGCATCGTATTCCTGCGCGCGGCGCGACCACATGGTGCGCTTCACGCGGGCCTTGCCCTGGACAACCTTCAGCGCACGCTCGACGAAATCGGTCTCCGACAGTTTGCGCATGCCGATGGAAACGGCTTTGGCAACCGGCACCTTGAGGCGCATCTTGTCCTTTTCGAAATCGATGACAAAAAGCTCGAGCTTCATGCCGGCGACTTCCTGCTCTTCGATGGCAACGATCTGGCCAACGCCGTGAGCGGGATAGACGATCGACTCGCCGGTCTTGAAGCCATGGCGCGTGGAGGATTTCTTCTGCTGGGTCGTCATTCTGTTCAAATACTCCCTGTTACGCTCCCGGCGGGGCCGGGTGGGTCTGGGGACCCGGGAAAGACGGGGGCACCGTTGCGGTGTCACCACTCTGGTCCACCCTCCATGCGCAAAAAGGTCCCCGGCGACGCGTTCACATTTGAGCAACCGGAGTTGCCTATGGGAGGTGAGCGTCGTTAAGGGATCGTTTGCTTTCGTGGTGGTGTTCGGGCACGCAAAATGCCGCGAATTGGATCAGTATCCGGACCCTACCACAAAAAAGTGCCGAAATCAATAATTTGCTTCGCATGGGTCATCAAGCCTGTCCCATCGCCTTTTGGCGCGGACATGCTTTTTTCCCCAGATCGCTTGTCGCCGGTGGCGAGGCTCAGTCGCCCTTGCCGGGATTCGGCGAGAAGAACTGCTCGTACTTGTTCTCGACGCCGTCCATCTCCTTGGCCTCGGGCATGGCGTCCCGCTTGACCGTGATGTTGGGCCAGATCGCGGCGAATTCCGTGTTGACCTTCAGCCACTTGTCGAGACCCGGCTCGGTATCCGGCTTGATCGCCTCGGCGGGACATTCCGGTTCGCAGACGCCGCAATCGATGCATTCGTCGGGGTGGATGACGAGGAAATTTTCGCCCTCGTAGAAACAGTCGACGGGGCACACTTCCACGCAGTCCGTGTACTTGCAGCGGATGCAGTTGTCGGTCACGACATATGTCATGAGGAACTCCAGAAACGTCACGAAGCGGGCGGTAGCTCGTGGTCACCCTGACGGGGACCGGGGCGAAAAACCTCACCCGCGCAAGGCTATCCGGTGGTGGAGGTAAAGGCTTTGCAAGCGCTTGGCAAGCGCAATAGATGCGCCTTTATGCGCCTCGGAGGTATAGAATTCTAATCCTCGTCGTCGCCGGGACCGCCGTGCAGCCGGTCGATCTCGCGGCGCTCGCGTTTCGTCGGGCGCCCGGCACCGCGCTCGCGTGTCGCCTGCGCGAAAAGAGTGCGCTCTTCGCGCGGTGGCCGGGGCGGCGTCATGTCGTGATAGAGCAGGCGGGCTTCCTCATAGGGGCCGCGCCGCTCGCCCGGCAACAGCACCTTCACCACCATGTCGTGACGGTCGAGCGACAGCACGATCACGTCGCCCGGCCGCACCATATGCGAGGGTTGGCGGATGGCGAGATCGTTGACCCGGACATCACCGGCTTCGACGGATTTTGCCGCGAGCGAACGGGATTTGCGCAGGCGCGCGAAGAACAGCCACTTGTCGATGCGCTGGCGCGCGGCGGCCTGTTCTTCGTGTCGCGTCATGCCTTACTTCTTCAGTTGCTCCTTGAGCGCTGCGAGCTTTGCGAAGGGCGAATCCGGATCCAACGGCTTCTCCTTGCGGGGCGGCCGGGCCTCGAATTTCGCCTGCTGCGGCTTGGCCGAGCGGTCGTTGCGGTCACCCCGATGATCACCACGGTCGAGACGGTTGCCGCCCTGCGGCTTTCCGTCGCGGCCACCCTTGCCCTGATCCGGGCGGCCACCACGGCCGCCGTCACGGCGTTCACCGCGCTCGCCCCGTTCACCGGCCTGCTGGCCACGGTTGCGGTCACCACCGCGGCGTTCGCCCCGGTCCTGACGATCACCCTGGCGCTCGCCACCGTGGCGATGACCGCCCTGGCGCTGGTTGTCGTGACGCGAGCCCGGACGCCAGAGCAGCACGGGCTTGGCTTCTACCACCTCGCCTTCGACGGCGGCGTCCGCCGCTGCCGGAGCGTCCACGGTTTCAGCAGCAGGCGCTTCGGCGGCTGCGGCCGGGGTTTCGCTTTCGTCCGATGCATCGGCATCGTGTTCGTCGGAGGTTTCCGCAGCGGCTTCCACCGGGGTTTCCGTTGCGGCGGCGGCCGGAGCCTGGGCGGCGAGGAAGGCGGCTGCCTCCTCGGGCTTCACGCTGTCGGCGCGGTAACCGAGACCCTTGAGGATCTCTTCCATATCGTCGGGCGTCGCGCCGAGGATGGAGAGCATGGCAGTCGTCGCGGTGAAGCGGCGGCCGTCATAGGCGCCATCGGGACGCGGCGTGCCCGGCTTCCACTGGAGAAGCGGACGGATGAGGTCTGCAAGGCGCTCGAGGATGTCGATGCGCACCGCGCGCTTGCCGAGGAAACGGAAGCCGGCAAGCTTGTAGAAGGCGCGCTCGTAGCTCGGATCCGTGACGACGGACGTGCGGCCGGCGGCGAGCACCGGGATCAGGTCGCCATAACCTGGCTTGTCGAGGCCGTCGTTCTTCAGCGCCCATAGCAGCGTGATGAGTTCGGCCGGTGCCGGCTTCAGGAGTGCGGGCATGAAGATGTGGTAGGCGCCAAAGCGGATGCCGTGCTTGCGCATGGAGGCGCGGGCATCCTGGTCAAGCGTCTTGACGTCATCGGCGACATCACGGCGGAACAGCACGCCGAGGTTCTCGACGAGCTGGAAGGCGAGACCCTTGGCGAGACCCTGCAGGTCTTCGGCTCGCGAGAGGTCGTCGAGCGGCTTGAGAACCGTCGCGATGTGGTGGTTCACGAAACGCTCGATGCGGGCGGCGACATGGTCGCGCGCATTGCCCGTCAGCTGCTCGTCGGAGAGCAGAATGACGCGTGGGCGCATGATGTGATCGGAAGCGGCGAGACGGGCGACGGGATCGCCGAGCCAGCGCACCGTGCCGTCGGAGCCCAGCGCGAGATCGGCATTGCCGGCGGCATGCAGGCGCGCAGCGCGGGCTTCGAACTCCAGCGCGAGCGCCTTCTGCGCAGCAGCCTGCACGGCCTTCGCGTCGGGACCTTCGGTTCCGGAGACAAGCGTGAACCGGAAACCGGCCAACTGCCCGACATGATGTCCTTCCACGAAGACATCGCCATTCACACTGATTTCAGCTTCCAACATTGCATTCTCTCTCAGGCGCTTCATGAGCACAGATGTCCTGCGATCAACAAAGCGTTTCGTCAACCGTTCATGTAACGCATCGGACAATCGGTCTTCGATTTCCCGCGTCTTTTCCTGCCAGTGTGTCGGATCGGCAAGCCAACCGGGCCGATTCGATACATAGGTCCAGGTCCTTATCTGCGCGATTCGCGCCGAAAGCGTGTCGATTTCGCCATCGGTGCGATCCGCGCGGCGGACCTGATCCGCCATAAAATCCTCGTTAACCGTGCCACGCTTTACGAGATCCGCATAGAGCGTCGAAATGAGATCGGCATGCTGGGCGGGCGTGATGCGGCGATAGTCGGGAAGCGCGCAGGCCTCCCAGAGTTTTTGCACGCGCTCCGGCGTCGTCGCAAGGTCGCGAATGTCGGGATAACGCGAAAGGTGTTCCAGCGCCTGCTGGTCGACGGCCGGCAGCGCGCGCGTCAGGCCTGCGATCGGCGGGGCGGCCTCGAGCGAGAGGCGCAGCGATTGGAGCGAGGAATAGTCAAAGCGGGTCGTGCGCCATTGCAGCACCTTCACCGGGTCGAACTGGTGGGTCTCGATGCGCTTGACCAGCTCGTCGTCGAAGGGATCGACGCGGCCCGTCACACCAAACGTGCCGTCGCGCAGATGGCGGCCGGCGCGGCCGGCGATCTGGGCGAGTTCGGCGGGGTTCAGATTGCGGAACTGGTAGCCGTCGAATTTGCGGTCCTGCGCGAAGGCGACATGGTCGACATCCAGATTGAGGCCCATGCCAATCGCATCGGTGGCGACGAGATATTCAACGTCGCCTTCCTGATAGAGCGCGACCTGGGCGTTGCGGGTGCGTGGGCTGAGTGCGCCCAGCACCACCGCGGCCCCGCCGCGCTGGCGGCGGATGAGCTCGGCGATCGCATAGACCTCGTCGGCTGAAAACGCGACGATGGCGGTGCGCTGCGGCAGGCGAGTGATCTTCTTCGAGCCGGCATAGAACAGCTGGGAGAGGCGGGGGCGCTCGATGACATGGATGCCGGGCAGCATCTGCTCGAGGATCGGCTTCATCGTGCCGGCGCCGAGCAGCAGCGTTTCGTCGCGGCCCCTGAGATGCAGCACCCGATCCGTGAAGATATGGCCGCGCTCGAGATCGCCGGCGAGCTGTACCTCGTCGATGGCGACGAAGGAGGCGCGCGTCTCGCGCGGCATGGCCTCCACCGTGCAGACCGAGAAGCGCGCCATATGAGGCGTGATCTTCTCCTCGCCGGTGATGAGCGCCACATTGTGCTGCCCGACCTTGTCGACAAGCCGCGTATAGACCTCGCGCGCAAGAAGGCGCAGAGGCAGGCCGATAATGCCCGTCTCATGTGCCACCATGCGCTCGATTGCGTAGTGGGTCTTGCCCGTATTGGTCGGGCCGAGCACCGCGGTGACCCCGCGGCCGCTCAAGATCATGGGTGCTTGCGACAAGTCACGCCCCGGCTGTTTCAACGTAGGCCCACAGATGCCCATCGGAGCGGCCGATGGCAAGGGGGGCGGTATCGAATCGCGGGAACAGTTCAGACCGGATGGTCGTGCAATTCCGCCCCATCCCAACCGCCGCCGGCGTCGTAAAGCGGAAACACCTCTTCGGTGAGATACGGCCCACCGCCGACCGATTCCTTCGAGGACATCAGCACGAAACGGTTCACGCTGAAGGGGGCGGTGTGGAAATTGCCGCGGCCGGTGAGGTAGTGGGCGACATCTTCGGGGCGGACGTTGCGCAGGCGGGCGAGCGTTACATGGGGGGTGAACTTGCGCGGATCGGCCGGCAAGCCGAGGCGCTGGCAGATGCGCTCGATTTCCGCCTGGAGAGCATACATTTCCGGCGCCGGCGTCACGCCGGCATAGATGGAATGCGGCTTCTTGGAGCCGAAGGAGCCCATGCCCTGCAGCGTGAGCTGGAATTCGGGGCGCTCGATGCGGTCGAGCTTGTCGACCACCTCGTCGGCGGTGCGGCCGTCGATATCGCCGATGAAGCGCAGCGTGATGTGAAAATTCTCGACGTCGATCCAGCGGGCTCCTGGAAGACCGCCTCTCAGAAGCGAGAGGCTCATTGCCGCGTTGCGCGGCACTTCGAGGGCAACGAAAAGTCTCGGCATGGCGACTTCTCCCGACTGGAATACTGTCAGCGAATCATGCGGCGCCTTTTTAGGCAACCCTTATTTCGCACCCGCAAAAACTATTCCCCGGCTATGACGGATTTCAGAAAGGCCTCCGCCGTGGGCAGGATCTTCGCGACCATCACGTCGACGCCGGCCGGATTGGGGTGCATGCCGTCGTCGATCTGCAGGTCGGCCTGGGCGGCGACGCCATCCAGAAAGAATGGATAGAGCGCAACGCCGTGCTTTTCGGCCATGCGCTGATAGATGCCATTGAAGCGCTTTTCGTAGTCCGCACCCATATTGGGCGGCGCGAGCATGCCGGCGAGCAGAACGGCGATGCCGCGCTCCTTCAGCCGCGTCAGCATGGCGTCGATGTTCTTCTCCGTCTCCTCCGGCGCGATGCCGCGCAGCGCATCGTTGGCGCCGAGTTCGAGGATGACGCCTTTCGTGCCATCAGGCACCGACCAGTCGAGCCGGGCAAGACCGCCGGAACTGGTATCGCCGGACACGCCGGCATTGGTGATCTCGACGTCGTAACCCTTGGCCTTCAGCGCGGCCTCCAGCTTCACCGGAAACGCATCGGAGGCGGGCAGCTGGTATCCGGCCATCAGGCTGTCGCCAAAGCCGACGAGCTTGATAGGCTCGGCAAGGGCCGCGCCTGCGGATAACAAAGCTGTGATTGCAAGTGAGGCGAAAAAGCCGAGCACTGCTTTAAACGACATGTCGCTGATCCTAGATTGCCGGTATTCCAGTTTATCCCTCCCATATAGGGCAGAATTCCTTGGCCAAAACCATCATCGACCTGAAAAAAGCCGATCTCACTCTCGGGCAGGCCGCCGCCTCCGTCCATGTGCTGAAAGGGATCGACCTTGTCATCGATGCGGGTGAATCGGTCGGTATCGTCGGCCCCTCGGGTTCCGGCAAGTCGACGCTGCTGATGGTGCTGGCCGGTCTGGAGCGGCTGGACAGCGGTGAAATCCACATCGACGGTGCAGGCCTGCACGGCATGAACGAGGATCAGGTGGCGGACTTCCGCGGCCGCAATATCGGCATCGTCTTCCAGTCCTTCCACCTCATTCCCAACATGACGGCGCTGGAAAATGTCGCCGTGCCGCTGGAGCTTGCCAATGTGCGCGATGCCTTCGAGATCGCCCGGCGCGAGCTGACGGCGGTCGGTCTCGGCGAGCGCCTGTCGCATTACCCCGGCCAGCTCTCTGGCGGCGAACAGCAGCGCGTGGCGATCGCCCGCGCGCTGGCGCCCGCGCCGAAACTGCTGATCGCCGACGAGCCGACGGGCAATCTCGACACCGAGACCGGCCGGCAAATCGCCGATCTGCTGTTTGCCAAGCAGGCCGAGCGCGGCACGACGCTGGTGCTGGTGACGCATGATCCCGCACTGGCCGCACGCTGCGGCCGGCAGGTCGCCATGCGCTCCGGTGAGATCGTTTCCGGTGCGACCCCTGCGCGCGCTACGGCCCAGGCGGTGCCGGCATGAGGATCGGCGGGATCCTGCGGCAGTTTCCGCTGGCCTTTCGCCTGGCGCTGCGCGAGATGCGCGGCGGGCTGAAGGGTTTTTACATTTTCCTCGCCTGCATCGCGCTCGGCACGGCGGCAATCGCCGGGGTCAATTCGGTCTCGAGCGCCATCACCCAGGCCATCGCCTCGCAGGGCCAGTCGCTTTTGGCGGGCGATGTGCGCTTCGAGTTCAACAACCGATTTGCGACACCCGAGGAGCTGAAACATTTCCAGTCGCTGGGCGATGTTTCCCTGTCTTCCGGCCTGCGCTCCATGGCGCGCCTGCCCGACGGATCGGACCAGACACTGGTCGAGGCCAAGGGGGTTGACGGCGCCTATCCGCTTTACGGCACGCTGGAGACCGCGCCGCAGCGGCCGAGCGCCGAGCTCTTCGCCAAGCAGGGTGACGCCTATGGCGCGGTCGTAGCACCCCTGCTGCTCGACCGGCTCGGCGTCGCCATAGGCGACGAGGTGCTGCTCGGCACGGCGAAGCTGAAGATCACCGGAACGCTGGTGCGCGAGCCGGATGCCGTGTCGGAAGGCTTTGGCTTCGCGCCGCGCCTCATGCTGTCGGAAGACGCGCTGACGGCAAGCGGCCTCGTTCAGACCGGCAGCCTCGTCGAAAACGCCTATCGCGTGCGGCTTGCCGACCAGAGCCTTTCGCTGTCCAAGATCCGTGCCGATGCCAACAAGGCATTTCCGAAAGCCGGCTGGTCGATCCGCACCGCAAACAGTGCCGCGCCCTCGCTGACGGCCAACATCACCCGTTTCTCGCAGTTCCTGACGCTGGTCGGCCTGACTGCGCTGATCGTCGGCGGCGTCGGCGTGGCCAATGCCGTGCGCGCCTATCTGGATTCCAAGCGTTCGGTCATCGCCACCTTCAAGTGCCTCGGTGCGCCCGCCTCGCTGGTGGCGCTGATCTATCTCACGCAGATCGCGCTGATCGCCGCCGTTGGCATCGCCATCGGGCTCGTTGCCGGCGCGCTGATGCCGATGGTCGCCATGCGCTTCCTCGACGGCGTGCTGCCGGTGCCGGCGGAAACGGCGCTCTACCCCTCGGCGCTGCTGCTGGCGGCTGTCTTCGGCCTGCTGACGGCGCTCGCCTTCGCCATCCTGCCGCTCGGCCATGCCCGCGAAGTGCCGGCGACGGCGCTGTTCCGCGAACAGGGTTTTCAGAAGAGCCGTCTGCCGAGCTGGCCCTATCTGCTCGGTGCGGCACTGTTTCTTGCGGCCCTTGCCGGCCTTGCCATCGTCACGGCCTATGACCGCTATATCGCCATGGTCTTCCTCGGCGCGATCGCCTTTGCCTTTGTCGTGCTGCGCGTCGTCGCCATGCTGATCACGATGCTGGCGCGGCGCAGCCCGCGCGTCAATTCGCCGTCGCTGCGGCTGGCCATCGGCAACATCCACCGGCCCGGCGCGCTCACCGCCTCCGTCGTGCTGTCGCTCGGCCTCGGCCTCGCGCTGCTCGTGACGCTGACGCTGATCGACGGAAACCTGCGCCGCGAACTCACCGGCAACCTGCCGGAGCGGGCGCCGAATTTCTTCTTCGTCGATATCCAGGGCAGCGAGCTCGACGGGTTCCGCGACGTACTGAAGAGCAACATGCCCGATGGCAAGATCATCGAGGTGCCGATGCTGCGCGGCCGCGTGATGGAGTTGAACGGCGTCGAGGTCGCCAAGGTCAAGGTGCCCCAGGGCGGACAATGGGTGCTGCGCGGCGACCGCGGCATCACCTATGCCAAGCGCGTGCCGGAGAATTCGACGCTCGCCGAGGGGCAATGGTGGCCGGAGGATTATACCGGCGAGCCGCTCGTTTCCTTCGCCGCAGAAGAGGGCAAGGAACTCGGCCTGAAGATCGGCGACACCGTGACGGTCAACGTGCTCGGCCGCAACATCACCGCGCGCATCGCCAATTTCCGCACGGTCGAATGGGAATCGCTGTCGATCAACTTCGTCATGGTCTTCTCGCCAAATACCTTTGCTGGCGCGCCGCATGCCTGGCTGGCAACGATGATCGATCCAAAAGCGAGTGCCGAGCAGGAAGCCGCGACGCTGAAAGCCGTCACCAATGCGTTCCCGACGATCACCACCGTGCGCGTCAAGGACGCGCTCGACGTGGTCAACGAACTGGTCGGGCAGCTTGCGACGGCGATCCGCGCGGCGGCGGCGGTGGCGCTCATCGCCTCCGTGCTGGTATTGGCCGGCGCACTTGCGGCCGGCAACCGGGCACGCGTTCACGACGCCGTTGTACTCAAAACGCTGGGCGCGACGCGGGCGACACTGATCCGGGCCTTCAGCTACGAATATCTGATACTCGGGCTGGCGACCGCCGTCTTCGCGCTTCTGGCCGGCGGCGTGGCGGCCTGGTTCGTGGTGAGCACGATCATGAAGTTGCCGTCGAGCTTCCTGCCGGACGTCGCCGTGATGACGGTGGTGACGGCGCTCGTGATGACCGTCGGCATCGGCCTTGCCGGCACCTGGCGCATTCTGGGACAGAAGGCGGCGCCAGTGCTGCGCGAGCTATAGAATCATGGGCCTGCGCCGCCCGTCAGGGTCGCGGGTCTTGTGCGAGACACAATTCATGCGCATATTTACGTCAGGCAAGCTGGAGCCCGCAGCGGTTGCCTGGGCCCCGTAGATGTTCCGGCAACGGAACGAATAACAGGAGCCCGACACCGTAAACACTAGGGGCTTTGACAAGAGGAAAACATGGCTGATCTCCGCAATTACCAGACCCGCCCGGCGAATGCCGGCGCCCAGGCCGGTGCCGTCATAGACGAGGGCCTGCGCAGCTACATGCTGCGGGTCTACAACCTTATGGCCTTCGGTCTCGCCATCACCGGTCTCGTGGCGTATTTCGCCTCGCAGGCTGCATTCGCCGACGGCCAGCTGACCGCGTTCGGCCAGGCGATCTATGTGAGCCCGCTGAAGTGGGTTGTCATGCTCGCGCCGCTGGCGCTGGTCTTCTTCCTGAGCTTCCGCATCCACACGATGAGCGTTTCCGCCGCGCAGACGACCTTCTGGGTCTATGCCGGCCTGATGGGCCTGTCGCTGTCGTCGATCTTCCTGATCTACACCGGCGCCAGCATCGCGCAGACTTTCTTCGTCTCGGCCGCCGCCTTCGGCGCGCTGTCGCTGTTCGGCTACACGACGAAGCGTGATCTTTCCGCCATGGGCTCGTTCCTGATCATGGGCCTGTTCGGCCTGATCATCGCTTCGCTCGTCAATCTGTTCCTGCAGTCGTCGGCACTCGACTTCGCGATCTCCGCGATCGGCGTGTTGGTCTTCGCCGGCCTTACGGCCTGGGATACGCAGAAGATCAAAGAAATGTATTTCGAAGCAGACGACGCCGCCGTGGCAGGCCGCAAGGCCATCATGGGCGCGCTGACGCTCTACCTCGACTTCATCAACCTCTTCCTCTTCCTGCTGCGTTTCCTCGGAAACCGCGACTAATCACGGAAGCCGAAGGACTGAATGCAAAACCCCGCCGGAAACGGCGGGGTTTTTGTTTGGGACGAAGAAATGACGACGCTCGGGTACGATGCCCGCGAGCGGGCTACGTCTCGACAAGACGCAGCACCTTGTCGAAGACCTTCAGCACCTGCTTCAGCTCATGGCCGCGCTTCAGGATCGTGCCGTGCTGGTTGATGACACTATAGGCGCCCTGCTTGGCGGCGAGCTTCGGGTCTTTCTCGATGCGGTAGAGCGGCATTTCGCCGGAGCGCTTGAAGACGGAGAACACCGCCTTGTCGCGCATATGGTCGATGGCATAGTCGCGCCATTCTCCCTCACCGACCATGCGGCCATAGACCCAGAGGATCGCATCGAGCTCGCGTCGATGGAAAGTTACGGGCAGCGGGTCCTTGCTGCTCCTGTAGTCCCTGAGGTCGACCACGACATCGGAAGCCTGCAAATCCGGCTGATCAGTCATCGAATCTCCGCACCTTTTCTGTGACGGCACGGTGACAGTGTGCCTGACCGGAGATGAAATGCAAGGCTGAGGGGAAGACAGGGTAACGGATTTGCGATTTCGCAAAAATCCGCCCTGCCGCATTTCAGACAAACAGACGCCCAAATTTAAAGAGAGAGTTCGCCAGTCGCCGCCTGTCCCGGCCATCCGCTTCCCGCGGAAACCCGGCCGAACCGGCAAGCGTCTGTCGAGGTTGCCTTGTATTCCGTTGCCGGCAGCTTCGTCTCGGTCCGGTTCGTCTCCTTCGAACCCTCAAGCCCCAGCCCCTCGAAGTAGCCGGACCGGACCTCCCCAAAACGGGGAGGTTATCGGGTCGCCTTTTCCCCGGTCATCACCGTTGCGCCCAGAATGGCGCCGGGCGTATCGGCCGTCTTCATGCGCTGCAACAGGATGGCGCAGCCACCGGCTTTCTTTTTCTTCTTCAGCATATCGGCGGGAAGTACGAGGTTCGTCTCCTTGCCTTCCCACATGCCGATCGTCTCCATGTCGGTGACGGCATGCCAGTAGTTGATCGTCTTGCCGCGGTTTTCACCGGTGTCGATGTTGATCGTGCGCTCACGCTCGAAATAGGCAATCAGGATATTGGCCTTGCCCTCTCCCGCGCCCACCCGGATGCGCAGCTCGTCGTTCTTCACCTCAACATCGACAGGCACATCGAGGCCCTTGCCCTCGGCGGGCATCGTTTCCATGCGGTTGCGGATGCCGGCGATGTCAGCGCCGTTGATATGCTCGCGGCCGTTCAGCACGGCCTGGGGCGTATAGACGCCGTTGCGGCCGAACATACGGGCGTAGGCATATTGCCGGTCGGTATTGTCCTTGGAGGCGAGCGTGTCCGCCCAGCCGAGATAGTTCCAGTAGTCGACATGATAGGAAAGGGCTACGACCTTGCCTTCGCGGGCAAGCTGCTCCAGCGCCTTATCGGCCGGCGGGCAGGACGAGCAGCCCTGGCTGGTGAAGAGCTCGACGACACCCTTGGGCTTGATGGCTTCCTCGGCGGAGGCCGTGCTGGCCCCGAGCATCAGCAGGATCGCCAGACATTGCGGTCTATACAGTCTCGGCATGATCATTTCCAATGAAGCGCCGGCAAAGGCCAGCCCGTTGAAGCCTCATACGCGCTTGCCGCTTCAACAGGAAGTCACGATGGAGTGAGATTTTTGCCTCCAGGAACGGAAAATGCCGGGGTTTGAGGCCCCGGCATTTCTTGTTTCACGCTGAAAAAGATCAGGCGGCGAGGTCGCGAAGAACGGTCTGCAGGATGCCGCCGTTGTTCATGTAGGTGACCTCGTCGAGCGTATCGATGCGGCAGAGCAGCGGAACGTCCTTCACGGTGCCGTCGGAGTAGGTGATCTTGGCGATCTTCTTCTCGCGCGGCTTGATGTCGCCTTCCAGGCCCTCGATCGTGACGATCTCATCGCCCTTGAGGTCGAGCGACGCCCAGGTCGTGCCCTCCTCGAAGACGAAGGGCACGACGCCCATGCCGACGAGGTTCGAGCGATGGATACGCTCGAAGGACTGCGCGATCACGGCCTTGACACCGAGCAGGTTGGTGCCCTTTGCCGCCCAGTCACGCGACGAGCCGTTGCCGTATTCGACGCCGGCGAAGATGACGAGCGGAACGCCCTCGGCCTTGTACTTCATGGCCGCATCGTAGATCGAAAGCTCTTCCTTCGTCGGGTAATGGATGGTGTAGCCACCTTCCTTGCCGTTCGGGCCGAGCATGTGGTTGCGGATGCGGATATTGGCGAAGGTGCCGCGCATCATGACTTCATGGTTGCCGCGGCGCGTGCCGTACTGGTTGAAGTCGGCGACGGCGACGCCGTTTTCCGTGAGGTAGGCACCGGCAGGCGAGGCCGCCTTGATCGAACCGGCAGGCGAGATGTGGTCGGTCGTGATCTTGTCGCCGAAGAGACCCAGGACGCGGGCGCCCTTGATGTCCTTCAGGCCCGAGCCGGTCTTGCCCATGCCCACGAAGTAGGGCGGGTTCTGCACGTAGGTCGACTGGTCGTCCCATGCATAGGTCTGTCCATCCGGCACCTGAACGGCCTGCCAGTTGGCGTCGCCCTTGAAGACGTCGGCATATTTCGCGGCATAGAGCGCGCGGGTGACGTATTTCAGGATGAATTCCTGGATTTCCTGCGAGGTCGGCCAGATGTCCTTGAGGTAGACGGGGTTGCCGTTCTGGTCTTCACCGAGCGGTTCCGTCGTCAGGTCCTTCTGGACCGTGCCGGCCAGGGCGTAGGCCACGACGAGCGGCGGGGAGGCGAGGTAGTTCGCCTGCACGTCCGGCGAGATGCGGCCTTCGAAGTTGCGGTTGCCGGAGAGAACGCCGGCGGCGATCAGGCCCTTGTCGTTGATCGTCTTGGAGATCGGTGCCGGCAGCGGGCCGGAATTGCCGATGCAGGTCGTGCAGCCGAAGCCGACGAGGTTGAAGCCGAGCGTGTCGAGATCGGCCTGGAGGCCGGACTTGGCGAGGTATTCGCCCACCACCTGCGATCCCGGCGCCAGCGACGTCTTGACCCAGGGCTTGGTCTTCAGGCCCTTGGCGACGGCGTTGCGGGCGAGCAGGCCGGCGGCGATGAGGACCGACGGGTTGGACGTGTTGGTGCACGACGTGATGGCCGCGATGGCGACGTCGCCATGGCCGAGGTCGTAGTCCGTGCCTTCGACAGCGTAGCGGGTGGAGAGCTGGCCGGGCTTCTTGTAGTCGTTCTCAAGCGCCGTGGCGAAGCCCGATGCGATGTTTTCCAGCGGGATGCGGCCTTCCGGACGCTTCGGGCCGGCCATGGCCGGAACGACGTCGCCGAGGTCGAGTTCGAGCGTGTCGGTGAAAACGAGGTCGGCGCCGTCGCCGTCACGCCACATGCCCTGGGCCTTCGAATAGGCTTCGACGAGTGCGATGCGCTGCTCTTCGCGGCCGGACATGGTGAGGTAGTTGACGGTTTCGCTGTCGACCGGGAAGAAGCCGCAGGTCGCGCCGTATTCCGGGCCCATATTGCCGATCGTCGCGCGGTCGGCGAGCGTCATGTTGTCGAGGCCGGGGCCGAAGAATTCGACGAACTTCGAGACCACGCCCTTCTTGCGCAGCATCTGCACGACCATCAGCACGAGGTCGGTCGCGGTGACGCCTTCCTTGAGCTTGCCGGTCAGCTTGAAGCCGATGACCTCGGGCAGCAGCATGGAGACCGGCTGGCCGAGCATGGCCGCTTCGGCTTCGATGCCGCCCACACCCCAGCCCAGGACGCCGAGACCGTTGATCATGGTCGTGTGGCTGTCGGTGCCCACGCAGGTATCCGGGTAGGCGATGGTCTCGCCGTCTTCTTCCTTGGTCCAGACCGTCTGGCCCAGATATTCCAGATTGACCTGGTGACAGATACCCGTGCCCGGAGGAACGACGCGGAAGTTCTTGAAGGCCTGCTGGCCCCACTTGAGGAAGCGGTAGCGCTCGCCGTTGCGCTCGTATTCGAGCTCGACGTTGCGGGCAAAGGCGGTCGGCGTGCCGAATTCGTCGACGATGACGGAGTGGTCGATGACGAGGTCGACGGGAACGAGCGGGTTGATCTTTTCCGGATCACCGCCGAGCGACACCATCGCGTCGCGCATGGCGGCAAGGTCGACGACGGCGGGAACGCCGGTGAAGTCCTGCATCAGCACGCGCGCCGGGCGATAGGCGATCTCGTTTTCGACGGTGCCCTTGTTCTTGAGCCATTCGACGACGGAGAGGATCTGCTCCTTGGTGACCGAGCGGCCGTCCTCGAATCGCAGCAGGTTCTCCAGCAGCACCTTCATGGAGTAGGGCAGCTTGGAGATGCCGGCGAGGCCGTTCGCTTCAGCCTTGGGCAGGCTGTAATATACATAGTCTTTGCCGTTGATCGTGAGGACCGAACGACAATTGAAACTGTCTAGGGATTTGGACACTTGATACCCCGTCTCGTCTGGCGCCAGAAATCTGACGTACGAACGCCCGTGCGCGTTGAGCGCGAATGGGATGCGGGTGCGGTCATTTCCGCTGTCCGTACGCGGAAATCATTCCCGTGTTCGGCGCTTGGATGATATTCACGCCGACCGCTGGCGTGTTGCGGGGGTTATAGATAATTTCTAAGAAACGTTCCAGACCGCCTGACGGTAAATCGGGACAATTTTTTTGCGTTGCGACCAAGGTCGTAAAGGGAAAGTGAACAGTCATGCGGCTCGTCGCCGAAGGGTTGAGCGCCAGGCGCGGCGAAGACCTGATTTTCCAAGACATTTCCTTTGAAATCGCAGGCGGCGAGGCGCTGGTCGTCAAGGGCGCCAACGGCTCCGGCAAGTCCACCCTGCTGCGCGTTCTGGCCGGCCTCCTGCCGGCCGAAACGGGCTCTGCAAAGCTCCTTGCTGCAGCGCAACCGGTGGAGCGCCTGAGCGAGGCCGCGCACTATCTCGGTCATCGCAATGCGATGAAGCGCGAACTTACCGTCGAGGAGAATCTCGCTTTCTGGAAAGCCTTTCTGGGCGATTTCGCCGGCGGCGTTGGCGTGTCCATCGACGAGGCCGCCGAATCGGTCGGCCTCGGCGGCATCGTGCACCTGCCCTTCGGCTACCTTTCCGCCGGCCAGCAGCGCCGCATGGCGATGGCCAAGCTCCTCGTCGCCTGGCGCCCGGTATGGATCCTCGACGAGCCGACCGCGGCCCTCGATGTCGCCGCCGAAGCCATGTTCGCCGGCCTCGTCACGACCCATCTCGCACGCGGCGGCATCGCGATCGCCGCAACGCATCAGCCGCTGGGGCTGGAGGGGGTGAAGGAACTCAGGATGAAGGGTTTCGAATACAGCTCTTTGGAGGTCTGGGCATGATCGCCCTTCTCGCCCGCGACCTCAAACTCTCGGTGCGTGCCGGCGGCGGCGCGTTGATCGGCGTTCTGTTCTTCATGACCGTCGTTGCCGTCATTCCCTTCGGCGTGGGGCCGGATCTCAATCTTCTTGCGCGCATCGGTCCCGCGATCCTGTGGATCGGCGCGCTGCTCGCCTCGCTGCTCGGCCTCGACCGGCTGTTCCAGGCGGAGCGCGAGGATGGTTCGCTCGATCTTATCCTGATGCAGGAAACGCCGCTCGTGCTGACGGTCTTCGTCAAATGCGTCGCGCACTGGATTACCACCGGCCTGCCGCTGGTCATCGCCTCACCGCTGCTCGGCCTGTTCATGAACATGGACGAGGTGGCGATCGGCGCGACGACATTGACGCTTCTGGCCGGTACGCCGGCCATCACCTTCATCGGCGCGGCGGGGGCCGGCATTGCCGTGGCGCTGCCGCGCGGCGGGCTGCTCGTCTCCATCCTCGTTCTGCCGCTCGCCATTCCCGTGCTGATCTTCGGCGTCAGCGCCGTCTATGCGGCGATCCAGGAGCCGGCGCCCTTCCTGCCGCCGTTCCTCATCCTCGTGGCGCTCAACCTGTTCTTCGCCGTCATCGGCCCCGTCGCGGCAGCTGCGGCACTTCGCCTTTCCAGCGACTGACACAAATGTGATTGCGGCAGATCAATTGAAGCCGAGGGGATTGCGCGTTAAAGAACCATCATGAGCGAACCGAGCCTTGCCATCCGCAAATTCAGCGACCTCGCCAACCCGACGCGGTTTCTGGCGTTGGTCGCCACCGTCTGGCCGTGGCTTGCCGGGCTGACGCTCTGTCTGTTCGCGGTCGGGCTCTATCTGTCCTTCACCACCACGGGGGATTACCAGCAGGGCGAGACGGTGCGCATCATGTATGTGCATGTGCCGGCCGCCTGGCTCTCGATGATGTGCTATACCGTCATGGCGCTCTCGGCGCTCGGTACGCTCGTCTGGCGCCATCCGCTCGCCGATGTCTCGGCCAAGGCCGCAGCCCCAATCGGCGCTGGCTTCACGCTCGTCGCGCTCATCACCGGCTCGCTCTGGGGCAAGCCGATGTGGGGCACCTGGTGGGTGTGGGATGCGCGGCTAACCTCCGTCTTCGTGCTCTTCCTGATGTATCTCGGCCTGATCGCGCTCAACCGCGCCATGGACGACCCGACGCGTGCGGCCAAGGTCAGCGCCGTGCTCATCCTCGTCGGCTTCGTCAACATTCCGATCATCAAGTTTTCCGTCGAATGGTGGAACACGCTGCACCAGCCGGCGAGCGTCGTGCGCATGGGAGGCCCGACCATCGATCCGGAATTCCTGTGGCCGCTTCTGGTGATGGCGATCGCCTTCTCCATGCTGTTCTTCACGCTGCATATCCTGGCGATGCGCAATGAAATCCTGCGCCGCCGCATCGCCGTGCTACGCCGCCATGCCGCCCGCTCGGCCGGAGATGCCGCATGAGCCACGCCTTCTACGTCACGGCCTCCTATATCGCGGCCTTCGCCGTTACCTTCGGCCTCGTCGGCTGGGTCTTCATCGACCATCGCAACCGTCATCGCGAGCTGGAGCGTCTGGAAGCCGCCGGCATCCGTCGCCGCTCGGCGCGCGCAGAGGAAAGCCGATGAGCGAGAGCGAAGGCAATGCCGAAGGCGCCGGCACGCGCACGCGCCTCATCCTCGCCGCGCTGCCGCTAACGATTTTTTTGGGTCTCGCGCTGATCTTCTGGACGCAGCTCAATTCCGGCCGCGATATTTCGGAAATCCCCTCAGCGCTGATCGGCACCAAGGCGCCCTTCCGCGACCTCGATCCGCTCGCCGGTGCTATCAGGGACGGCGTGCCCGTGCCGGCGCTGACGAAGGAGACCGGCAAGGGCAAGCTGACGCTCGTCAATTTCTGGGCCTCCTGGTGCGTGCCCTGCCGGCAGGAGCATCCGGTTATCCTCGAACTCTCGAAGGATCCCCGCCTCACGGTCGTCGGCGTGAACTACAAGGACGGCAGCGAGAACGCGCTGCGCTTCCTCGGCGAGCTCGGCAATCCCTTCTCCGCCATCGGCCTTGATCCCGTTGGAAAAATGGCGATCGACTGGGGCGTCTACGGCATCCCGGAGAGCTACCTCGTCGGCCCCGACGGGACGATCCTCTACAAGCGCGTCGGGCCGTTCGACGACAAGAGCCTCAAGAACGGCCTCTATCCGGCGATCGAAAAGGCGCTGGGCACACCGGCGCAGGCGGGCTGATACTGTCGGCTACGGCAGGGTCTTCGGCGTCACGAAGGTGACAAGCCGCCCGGCACCGAGAGCGATGTCGGCCCAGCGTTCGCTATCGAAGCGGATCACCGCCAGCCCCGCGGTTGGATATTTCGCCCTGAGGCGCGCAAGCGTATCCGCGTCGCCCGCCGGCGCCAGCAGTGCCGCCAGATCCTCGAAGCCCGGATTGTGACCGATGACGAGCAGTGTTGCGCTCTCCTGCGGCGCCGCATGGATGGCCACCAGGATAGCAGCCGGCTCCGCCTCATAGATCGAGGCGACGGTTTGCGACGCGCAGTCCTTGCCAAGCGCCGGCGCGACCAGCGCCCAGGTCTCCTGCGTGCGCCGGGCCGAAGAGACCAGTGCGAAATCCGGATCGAGCCCCATTCCGGCCATATAGGCACCCATGCGCGGCGCATCGCGGCGGCCACGATCGGCAAGGGGCCGGTCGTGATCGTCCACGCCGCCGGGCCAAGCGGATTTAGCGTGTCGAAGCAGGAGCAGGGTCTTCATGGAAAGTGCCCGCCTTGAAACGAAAAAGACCGGCATTGCGCCGGCCTCTTCACTCCAAATTTCGAATGCCTCAACGGCACTTTTCGATCTGCTTCAGCGCTGCCGAGATGCCCGACAACGAATAGGAATAGGCGGTGCCCGTGCCGCGGCGCGATTTCGCCTGCACCTGCATGTCCTTGCCGGTCTTCATGGCATTGACGAGCGCCGGCTCTTCGGCGGCGTTTTCCACCCAGGCGGAGTTGCCCTTGGTGAACATCACGAAGGTGCGGCCGTCGATGACGACGTTGACCTTGGAGTTCTCCTGCAGCGGATAGCCCATCATCGCCTGCGGCTCGTAGCTGATGTTCTGGCCGGGGCGCTGCGAGACGAGGAAGAAGACATCACCGTGATCGACGCCAGGGGGCGTCTTTTCCTTCGGCACGGACAGAACGTAGCAGACCTTGCCGCCATTCGCCTGATACGAATAGGCACCCCAGGCGTTGAACTGCTGAATGCGCGTCGGCGTCTGAGCCGAGGCAACGCCTGCGGTCGCGATGACGAGGGCGAGTGCGGTTGCGAGCTTTCTTACGAACATGTTTTCCTGCCGGTTGTCTTGCCAGTGATTGCCGGCCGAAGGCAGAAGCCTGCCATGCCGGTGTCGGCCATGCATGATGACGATTTGGTTCATTTTGACTTAATTCAGGTTACCAAACCGTCAACATGCGTTCATTTAACGAGGGTCTTGCGTACCACGCCGGGACAAATTTGCGTTGAAAACTGCCGCCACCCTTGCCGGAAAGGCTGAGTGTCGCAGTCCCCATGCGGTGAGATAGATCCTGTCGAAATTCACTAATGGCAGAACGATTAGGGCAAGAATTTGACCCGCACAGTTGCGGGTCAAACAGTCACAACCGGATTAGCCCGCAGGCTGCATCTCCGGCTCGTCCTCGAGCGCCTTGTCGGCAGCGATGTAGTGGTCTTCGCGGATATGGCCGCGGATGGCGGCAAAGGCGGCCGTCAGCACTGCGATGTCGTCGGAAAACCCAACAAGCACGAAGAAATCCGGGATGCCGTCGAGCGGCAGCACGAAATAGGCGAGCGCTGCCAATAGGATACCGCGGACCTTGGTCGGCGTGCGCGGATCAAGCGCGCAATAGTAAGAGGCGACGAGATCGCGGGAAAACGGCACCTGCCGCATCGCGCGCTTCAAAACCGGCCAGAACCGCTTCTTGATGCGGGTTTCCTGACGCTCCTGCTCATCCCTGTCGCCCGGCAGCAGGATCTCGCCGATCTTCACATCATCCATTCAGAGCCCCCTCGGGTGGCAGCCGGCAAATCCCGGCGCGAAAACATATGGTGATGTCTTCACGCAGCTTCAACTCTTCGTGCGGAGCGCAGCCGCCTTCTCCATCGCGGTCGCCATCTTGAAATCCAGTTCGGTCAGGCCGCCCGCATCATGGTTCGTCAGACGGACGTCGACGCGATTATAGACATTGAACCACTCGGGATGGTGGTTGAATTTTTCCGCGGCCAGCGCCGCCTCGGTCATGAAGCCGAAGGCCTCGCGGAACGACTTGAACTTGAATGTCTTCTCGATGGCGATACCGTCGCCCGACCGGCTCCAGCCCTCGAGGTCGTCGAGCGCTTCGGAAATGGCGGTTTCGTCCAATTTTTCCTGTTTCATGGCGCCCTCGTTTTTTCGCATCCTAACCTATGAAAACGGCGCCCGAAGGCGCCGTGTTCCTTTGCCGGAAAATAAGGTCAGACGAAGAACTGGCCGCCGTTCGCCGAGATCGTCGAGCCGGTGATGAAACCGGCATCGTCGGAGGCGAGGAAGACCACGACGCGCGCGATTTCTTCGGGCTCGCCGAGACGGCCAACCGGGATCTGCGGGATGATCCGCTCGTTCAGCACCTTTTCCGGGATGGCACGCACCATTTCCGTGCCGATATAGCCGGGGCAGATGGCGTTGACCGTGATGCCCTTGGCCGCACCCTCCTGCGCGAGTGCCTTGGTGAAACCGAGGTCGCCGGCCTTGGCGGCGGAATAGTTCGCCTGGCCCATCTGGCCTTTCTGGCCGTTGATCGAGGAAATGTTAATGACGCGACCGAAGCTGCGGTCACGCATGCCCGACCAGACCGGATGGGTCATGTTAAACAGACCGGTCAGGTTGGTGTTGATGACGGCGCCCCACTGGTCGGGCGTCATCTTGTGGAACATCGCATCCTTGGTGATGCCGGCATTGTTGACGAGGATTTCGACGGGGCCGAGGTCGGCCTCCACCTTGGCGATACCCTCGACGCAGGACTCGTAGCTCGCCACGTCCCACTTGTAGACGGGAATGCCGGTCTCCGCCTTGAAGGCGGCGGCGGCTTCATCATTGCCGGCATAACTTGCAGCCACTTTGTATCCCGCCGCCTTGAGCGCCACCGAAATGGCGGCACCGATGCCGCGCGATCCCCCCGTTACCAATGCTACTCTGCTCATGTGGCTCACTCCCCTAGGCTGTTTTTTTGAGTCGACCTGTCGCCCTGCCGGCGGCAGGTCATGGCAAAGCAGAATGTCAGTCGATGATCAGAGCGTTTCCGCAAAACCGCTATGCGCTTTTGCGGAAATTGCTCAGAGGCTCTCGACGCACATCGCCACGCCCATGCCACCGCCGATGCAGAGCGTGGCGAGGCCCTTCTTGGCGCCGCGACGCTTCATCTCGAAGAGGAGCGTGTTGAGGATGCGGGCGCCGGATGCACCGATCGGGTGACCGATGGCGATGGCGCCGCCATTGACGTTGACGATATCGGGGTTCCAGCCGAGATCCTTGTTGACCGCGCAGGCCTGCGCCGCGAAGGCCTCGTTGGCTTCCACGAGGTCGAGATCGCCGATCTTCCAGCCGGCGCGCTCAAGCGCCTTGCGAGAGGCCGGAATGGGGCCGGTGCCCATGACCTTGGGATCAACACCAATCGTCGCCCAGGAGACGATGCGGCCGAGCGGCTGGATACCGCGGCGCGAGGCCTCGGCTTCGCTCATCAGCAGCGCGGCGGCGGCACCGTCGTTGAGACCGGAGGCGTTGCCAGCCGTCACGGTGCCTTCCTTGTCGAAGGCGGGACGGAGCTTGGCCATCTGGTCGAGCGTGGCGCCATGGCGAATATATTCATCGGAATCGACGGTCACGTCGCCCTTGCGGCCCTTGACGATGAAGGGAACGATCTCGTCCTTGAAGCGGCCGCCCTTCTGCGCGGCCTCGGCCTTGTTCTGCGAGGAGACGGCAAAAGCGTCCTGCTCGTCGCGCGACAGCTGCCACTGCTTGGCGACGTTTTCGGCCGTCGTGCCCATGTGGTAGCCGTAGAAGGCGTCGGTCAGGCCATCCTTGATCATGGTGTCGACCATCTTGAAGTCGCCCATCTTCACGCCGCCGCGCAGATGCGCGCAATGCGGCGCAAGCGACATGGATTCCATGCCGCCGGCCACGATGATGCTGGCGTCACCGGTGGCGATCTGCTGCATGCCGAGTGCCACGGCGCGAAGCCCCGAGCCGCAGAGCTGGTTCATGCCCCAGGCGGTCGCTTCCTGCGGAAGGCCTGCCTTCATGGCGGCTTGGCGGGCCGGATTTTGGCCTTCGCCAGCCTGCAGCACCTGGCCGAGGATCACCTCGTCGACCTCGCCCACTGCCACGCCCGCGCGCTCCAGAACCGCCGAAATGACCGTCGCACCCAGTTCGTGGGCGGGCGTGTTGGCGAAGGCTCCGTTGAAGGACCCGACCGCGGTGCGGGCGGCGCTAGCGATGACGATGGACGGGGTGCTCATGGTGTGCTTCCTCAATTCTGCGACCGGATGATCGGTCTTGGAACCGGCCTCGACGCACGAGCGGCGCGAGCCGGCGGTTCTCCCGAAATGAAAACTGGCAAAGCGAAGGGGGAGAGTCAAACAGGATATCCGGCCTCGCTAAAATTTCATGCCCGTGACATGCAGCATGAAAATCCATGTTGCGCAGCATTCCTCGCCGCATCGCACAATTCGATTGTCAGCCGCCGTCTTTTTGCGGATACTCTCGCCGACCAAAAAAGAAATGGAAATACGGGGATGAGGAGACCCTAATGGCCAGGAACGACGGTCAGATCGTCATCAAGAAATATGCGAACCGGCGCCTCTACAACACCGGCACGAGCACCTATGTGACGCTCGACGATCTCGCGGTCATGGTGAAGAAGGGCGAGGACTTCACCGTGCAGGACGCCAAATCCGGCGAGGACATCACCCATTCGGTGCTCACCCAGATCATTTTCGAGCAGGAATCCAAGACCGGCAACACGCTTCTGCCGATCTCGTTCCTGCGCCAGCTGATCTCGTATTACGGCGACCAGATGCAAATGGTCGTACCGAGCTATCTCGAGCATTCCATGCAGGCCTTCACCGACCAGCAGGCACAGATGCGCGAGCAGATCAACAAAACCCTGGGCGACACGCCGCTCGGCAAGAACCTGCAAGTGCCGATGGCGCTGATCGAGGAAACGACAAGGCGCAATACGGAACTCTTCCAGCAGGCGATGAAGATGTTCACGCCTTTCGCAGCGGCTGCGCCGCCGAAGGAAACGCGCAAGGCCGAGCCGAAGGATCTCGACGAGCTGAAGGAACAGCTGCGCGCGCTTCAGACGAAGCTCGACAATCTGAGCTGAGAACAGGCTGAGCTGACAGAATTGGCTGGCGCGGGCTCTTCCCGCGCCGTCTCAAAGCCCGATGGAGACGTCGCGGCCCGCCGTGCGGATCGACACCGCAAAGCCTGCGATGACGTCGATGAACGTGATCGTCATCAGGATGAAGAAGATTTGCGTCGCCGCGCCCTGCACCAGCAGGAACTCCACGAGAAACACCACGAACAGCACCATCGACAGCATGTGATCGAGCAGCGCGCGCGAGCCCGGCCGCGTGGCCTTCAGGATCTCCACGAAGAGCAGCACGAGGGCGATGAAAATCAGGAGATCGCCGAACGCCATGGTCCAGGTCGTGCCCGAGAGCATGTTAACCGCCAGGACCTCGCTGTCGAGAACGGCAGTGCCGCCATCGCCGAACAGGCCCGTCATGGCGAGGTTGTAGAGGGCGAAGGGGATGATCAGCAGCGGTATGGCCAAAAGCATCGGCAAAAACTCCGGGTAAGCGCCGGGCTGGCGGTTTTCAGACGGTCTTAGCCCAAGATCCGGCACAAGAAAATGTCGGCGCGTCGGAAAGGACAGGGCCAAAAAGAAAAGGCCCGGGAAAATCCCAGGCCTTGATCTCAGCTGATGCCGAAAGCGCTTATGCGCTTTCCTTCGGCGTCAGAACCTGGCGACCGCGATACATGCCGGTCTTCAGGTCGATGTGGTGCGGACGGCGCAGTTCGCCCGAGTTCTTGTCTTCGACGTAGGTCGAACCCTTCAGAGCGTCTGCAGAACGGCGCATACCGCGCTTGGACGGGCTCGTTTTTCTTTTCGGTACAGCCATTTCACTAACTCCACTTATCGGGCAAACACATCCTCACGCCACCGAATGGCTGACAAGGACATGTCGTTATTTCGGAAATTTGGCCGGCTTATACACAGCAAAAGCCTGCTTGACCAGTCCTCGTGCTGTTTTTTTCGACTCGTGCCCTCAGACCTCGTCTTCAGGGACGATCCAGGGCTCGGCCTCGGCCGCCGCCTGCCACTTCTGCCAGGCCGGCTGCGCCTTCACGCGCGCCATATAGGCCAATACGGTTTCGTCCTGCGTCAAGCAATAGGCCTCGAATCGGCTGACAACGGGCGCATACATTGCATCCGCCGCCGAAAACCCGCCGAACAGGAACGGGCCACCGGAGCGGGCGAGCGCATCCTTCCAGATCGTCTCGATCCGCGCGACGTCCTCCGTCACCCCGTGGGGCAGATCGATTTTGCCCGGCTTGCGGCGGATGTTCATCGGGCAGGCATTGCGGATGGCGCGGAAGCCGGAGAGCATTTCCATCGAGATCGACCGCGCTTCGGCGCGTGCCTCCGCATCCCGAGGCCAAAGACCCTTTTCGGGAAAAAGCTCGGCGACATATTCGATGATGGCGAGCGATTCCCAGACCCTCACCGCACCATGGTGCAGCACCGGTACCTTGCCCGTCGGCGAGAGGTCGCGGAACTTCGGGTTACCGGCAGCGAAATCGAAAGGAATTATCTTGTCCGTGAAGGGCACGCCCGCCGATTCCAGCGCAATCCACGGCCGGAAGGACCAGGAGGAATAGTTCTTGTTGCCGATATAAAGGATGAGGTCTGTCATTGGAGGCTCCTTGCGCACGCCGGACCCTAGATCGTCAACACAGGCAGGACCAATGAAAAGCCCTGAACTCAGTCATAAAGGCATTTGATATAATCGCCCGAACCGCTCGCCCGGCGTTCGATGAGCCGCGCCAGCCGCTGCAATCCGCGCCCCGGCTTGCCGGCATTTCGCTCGATCGGATTGGGCAGCGAGACGGCGAGAAGGGCGGCCTGGCGGCGCGAGAGCTTTGCGGCGGGCACCTTGAAATGATACTGGGCGGCAGCCTCGATGCCATAGATGCCAGGGCCCCATTCGGCGATGTTGAGATAAATCTCCATCAGCCGGCGCTTGCTCCAGACGAAATCCGCCGCCACCGCCAAAGGCAGTTCCATCGCCTTGCGCAGGAAGGAACGGCCGTTCCACAGGAACAGGTTCTTGGCCGTCTGCATGGGAATGGTGCTCGCCCCGCGCGTCTGCTCGCCGGCAAGCGCCTCGTTGACAACGGCACGCATCTGGCCCCAGTCGACGCCGGCATGGCGGCAATATTGCCCGTCCTCGGACATCATTACCGACTGCACGAGATTGGGTGAGATATCCTCGAACTCCACCCATTGCCGATCATAGCCGCGCAAAAGCACGAGATCGCGCAGCATCAGCGTGGAGACGGGACGGATGAAATCGATCGCATAGAGCACGATCAGCACATAGGGCAGCGCGACGAATGCCATGAAAGCAAGAGTAATCCGTCGCCAGTTCCGGCGCAGGCGGGTCATCCAACCCTCCCTCTCACCGGCCTCTGCCTCCGAATGATCCGTCTCTGCCCGTGTTTCCGGTACGATGTCCAAGTGCCGGCGCCCATCCTTGCGTCGCTGCGTCTTCATACCGTTCCGGCTTGCCAAAAACCAGCACTCCCCCGCGATTCTTTGCCGCCGTCCCGTCCTTCCCGTTGCCTCCGCCCGGCACCCATGCCAAAGAGCGGCCATGAGCGCACGTCAACAGGAATTCCAGGCCCGCCTGAAGGGCAATGCCGAAGCGGTGGAAGCGCTGCTGGCCGACCTGCTTTCCGGCGAAAGGCAGCCGGACGAGATTGCCCGCCCCGAGCGCCTGATGGCCGCGATGCGCCATGGCGTGCTGAATGGCGGCAAGCGGCTGCGACCCTTCCTCGTCATCGAATCGGCGGCGCTGTTTCCCGGCGTTGCGCGTGAAACGGCGCTGCGCATCGGTGCCGCACTCGAATGCATCCATTGCTATTCGCTGGTGCATGACGACCTGCCGGCGATGGACGACGACGACCTGCGCCGGGGCCAGCCGACCGTGCATATTGCCTTCGACGAGGCCGCCGCGATCCTAGCAGGCGACAGCCTGCTGACGCTCGCCTTCGATGTCGTCGCAGCACCCGAGACGCAACTGCCGGATGCCACCAAGATCGCGCTCGTTGTGGCGCTGGCGCGCGCCGCCGGCATCGGCGGCATGACCGGTGGCCAGGTGCTCGACCTGGCAGCGGAAAAAACAGCGCCGGACGAGAACGGCATTGTCACGCTTCAGGCAATGAAGACCGGCGCGCTTCTGCGTTTCGCTTGCGAAGCCGGTGCGATCATCGCCGGCGCGTCCGGCGACGAGCGGCTGGCGCTGCGCCGCTACGGCGAGACCGTGGGCCTCGCCTTCCAGATCGCCGACGACCTGCTCGATCTCACCGCCGACGCCGCGACCATGGGCAAGGCGACGGGCAAGGATGCCGACCGCGGCAAGGCGACGCTGGTGTCGCGCCGCGGCCAGGCCTGGGCGGAAGATCGCCTTCAGGCGCTTGTGACGGAGGCCGAGGCGCTGCTTGCGCCATTCAGCCATCGGGCCGCAATCCTGATCGAAACCGCCCATTTCATTGCCAATCGCAGGAACTGACGTCATGAGCAAATTCTGGTCGCCGATCGTCGCCACGCTCAAGCCCTATGTCGCAGGTGAACAGCCGCGCATTCAAAACCTCACCAAGCTCAACACCAACGAAAACCCCTATGGCCCCTCGCCCAAGGCGATCGCCGCCATGCAGGCCGCCGTCGCCGACAGCCTGAAGCTCTATCCGGACCCCTCGGCGCTGGCGCTGTGCCAGTCGATTGCCCGCTTCTACGGCGTCGATGCAGACGAAGTCTTCGTCGGCAACGGTTCGGACGAGGTGCTGGCGCACGCCTTCGTCGCACTTCTCAAGCACGACAAGCCGCTCGCCTATCCCGATATCACCTACAGCTTCTACCCGACCTATTGCCGGCTCTTCGGCATCGAATCGGTCGAGATCCCGCTCAAGGACGATTTCACCATCGATCTCGCGGACTATGAGCGCCCCTGCGGCGCCATCATCATCCCGAACCCGAACGCGCCGACCGGCATCGGCCTGCCGCTGTCCGCCATCGAGAAGCTGGTCGCCGAGCACCCGGACCAGCCCGTCGTCGTCGACGAGGCCTATATCGACTTCGGCGGCGAGAGCGCGATCCCGCTGACCAGAAAATACGACAACCTGCTCGTCGTGCATACTCTGTCGAAATCCCGCTCGCTGGCCGGCCTGCGCGTCGGCTACGCCATCGGCCAGCGCCCGCTGATCGATGCGCTGGAGCGCGTCAAGGACAGCTTCAACTCCTATCCGCTCGACCGCGTCGCCCAGGCGGGTGCCGCCGCTGCCGTGGACGACCGCGAATGGTTCGACGAAACGCGCGGCAAGGTCATCGAGACCCGCGATCGCGTTACCGGCGCCTTGCGTCAGCGCGGCTTCGAGGTACTGCCCTCGCAAGCCAATTTCGTTTTCGCCCGCCACCCGGCCCATAGCGGTGAGGCGCTCGCCAAGGGTCTGCGAGACCGTGCCGTGTTGGTGCGCCATTTCGCCAAGCCCCGCATCTCGGATTTTTTGCGCATCACCATCGGTACGCCGGAGGAATGCGACCGACTGATCGCGGCGATCGAAGAGATCGTCTGAGGTTTTCGGATAGCGTCTTCTCATTCGGCCTGGAAAGGCCGGATGACAGAGACAAGTGGTGCAATTCTCCGGCTTGGAGCCGGAAAACCGATCGATTATCGTTCGCCGACATAGCAGCGGTGAACCATGACTGAACTCACGCCCTACCTGCCGCAACTCGCCGTCGCCTGGACGGCCTATTTCATTGCGACGGCCTCGCCGGGGCCGGCGATCATCGCCATCATCGCGACCTCGATCAGCCAGGGACGACGCGCCGGTCTTGCGCTCGCCTCCGGCGTGCTGACCGGCTCCTATATCTGGGCGATCCTGACGGCCTCAGGCCTGTCCGCGCTCATCCGCACCTATGGCGAAGCGCTGATCGTCCTGAAGATCGTCGGCGGCTGCTACCTGCTGTGGCTCGCCTGGAATGCCTATCGAGCGGCCCGCAGGAGCGAGGAAACCTACCGCGCCCAAATGGCGGCGATGCCGGCACTGTCGCCGCGCCGGCAATATCTCAAGGGTCTCGGCATTCACATCACCAATCCCAAGGCGATCTTCAACTGGATCATGCTGACATCGCTCGGCATGCCGCCGGGCGCACCCGGCGGCGTCATGGCGGCCTTCATCGCCGGCTGCATGGTTCTGGGGGTCTGCGTCTTCCTCGGCTTCGCGCTGGTCTTCTCGCTTGGCCCGGTGCACCGCGCCTATCTGAAGTCGCGCCGCGTCATAGAAGGCGTCATGGCCGCCTTCTTCGCCTTTGCGGGTTTCAAGCTGCTGACGACGCGGCTCTAATTATTCAGCCGCCGCCTGGCCCTGCCCGTAGCGCTTCTCGATATAGTCGTTGACCAGCGTTTCGAATTCGCCGGCAATGTTGGTGCCGCGCAGCGTCATCGCCTTCTTGCCGTCGACGTAGACGGGGGCGATGGGGAGTTCGCCGGTGCCGGGCAGCGAGATGCCGATATCGGCATGTTTGCTCTCGCCCGGTCCGTTGACGATGCAGCCCATGACGGCGACCTTGAGGCCTTCGACGCCAGGATATTTTTCCCGCCAGACCGGCATATTCTTTCGGATGTCGTCCTGGATTTTCTGCGCCAGTTCCTGGAAGACAGTCGAGGTCGTGCGTCCACAACCCGGACAGGCCGCGACAACGGGAATGAACTGCCGGAAGCCCATGACCTGCAGCAGCTCCTGCGCCACCTGCACCTCACGGGTGCGGTCGCCGCCGGGCTCCGGCGTCAGCGAGATGCGGATCGTATCGCCGATGCCCTGCTGCATGAGAATGCCGAGCGAGGCGGAGGAGGCGACGACGCCCTTGGTACCCATGCCGGCCTCGGTGAGGCCGAGATGCAGCGCATGGTCGGAGCGGGAGGACAGCATTGCATAGACGGCGATGAGGTCCTGAACGTTGGAGACCTTGGCCGAGAGGATGATGCGGCTGCGCGGCAGGCCGATTTCTTCCGCCAGTTCCGCCGAGAGCAGCGCCGACTGGCAGATCGCCTCGCGCATGACCTGCTGGGCCGTCAGCGGAAAACCCTTGTTCTGGTTTTCGTCCATCAGCCGGGTCAAGAGCTCCTGATCGAGCGAACCCCAGTTGACGCCGATGCGCACCGGCTTGTCGTAGCGGATCGCCGTCTCGACGATGGCTGAGAACTGCTTGTCCTTCTTGTCCTTGAAGCCGACATTGCCCGGATTGATGCGGTACTTCGCCAGCGCCTCGGCGCAGGCCGGGTGGTCGGCAAGCAGCTTGTGGCCGATATAGTGGAAATCGCCGACCAGCGGCACGTCGAGACCGAGGCGCTCCAGCCGCTCGCGGATCTTCGGCACGGCCGCGGCACTTTCGTCGCGATCGACCGTAATGCGTACGATCTCGGAGCCGGCGCGATGCAGGGCGGCGACTTGCGCCACCGTGCCGTCAATATCGGCCGTATCCGTATTGGTCATCGACTGGACGACGACGGGCGCACCGCCGCCGACAAGCACGCCGCCGACATCGACACCGACGGACTGACGCCGCGGCTTCGGTTCAAAGTCGAAGGAAAAGGACATTTTGGAGCCTCTTGCTCGAAAAGCGGCCAGCGCCCGGAAGCGCGCGGCCTTTGCCCTCAGGTGGATCAGGAAGCCCGGCTTGTCAACTGCAAGGGCAGGTGCGCGCGACGATTTGATCGCCGCGCGCGGTTCGTCTCAGTGGTGCTCGCGCACATCCGCATGGATCGCGTGGCGCGACAGGAGGAGCACGACGATGAAGAGCACCGGCAAGAGTGTGAAGATGATGGCAAAGCCGGTGTGTTCGGCGATGAAGCCGATGACCGAAGGCGCGAAAAGCGAGCCGGAATAGCCCATGACGGTCGCGACTGACAGCGCGACACCCTGCGCGAAGCCCGGCAGGTTGCCGGCTGCGGAAAAGGCGATCGGCACCATGTTGGAAATGCCGATGCCGCAGAGCGCGAAACCGACCATCGCCACATAGGCATTCGGTGCCTGGCCGGCGATGACCATGCCGATGATCGCCATGACCGTGCAGAACCGCAACGTCTTCACCGCGCCAAAACGGTCGCGCACATGGTCGCCGGCAAAGCGCATGACGGCCATGGTGAGCGAGAAGGCGCCGAAGGCGAAGCCCGAGAGCGCCAGCGACGCACCGAGTTCGTCACGCATATAGAGCGCGCCCCAATCGAGGATCGCGCCTTCTGGCACCATGGAGAACAGTGCCATAATGCCGATCAGCCAGGGCAGCAGCGTCATTGGCAGGCGCACCTTCTGGCGCTCCTCGCTCGGATGCGGCGCATCGTGCAGCACGAAGGGCCAGATGACGACGAGCGCGACGATGCCGAGCCCCGTCAGGAGCAGCGCATGGCCCATCACACCCATCGTCTCGATGAGGAAACCGCCGGTGGAGGCGCCGATAAAGGCGCCGAGGCTCCAGAAGGCGTGGCAGGATGACATGATCGCCCGGCGCATCGATTTTTCCACCTCGACGGCATTACCGTTCATCGAGACGTCCATCGCGCCCATCAGGCCGCCGAAGAAGAAGATCGCGACGGCACCGACCGGAATGGTCGGTGCAATCGAGAGCAGCAGCATGGTGGTGAGGAACAGGATCGTCGCGCCCTTCACCGTGCGCGTCGTACCGAAATGCGCAATCAGGATGCCGGCAATCGGCATCAGCACCAGCGAGCCGATGCCGAAGCACATGATCATCAGGCCAAGACCCGATTCGGAGAGATCGAGACGGCTGGCGAATTCCGGAATTTTCGGCGCCCAGGCGCCGGCGAAAGTGCCGTTCAGCAAGAACAGGCCTGAGACGGCGAGCCGCGTCGAGGGGAAATAGGTCTTTGCGAAGGATTTGCCGGAAACGGCATTTTCGGGCGTCATCTTGGGAGTTCCATTGCTTGGGAGGGCTAGCTGGCCCGGATGGTTTCGATGCCTGCGCCTGCAAGCGCTGCAGCTTCCGCATCGTCCGCGTCCGCCTCAATGACGGCGCGCGTGACGCGGGAAAGCGGCACGACCGAATAGGGGGCCGCGGTGGAAAGCTTGTCGTTGGTGACGGCGATGAGCACGGACCTCGAGCGCGAGGCGAGGAAGCGCTTGAACTCGGCATCCTCGAAGGAATAAGCGGTGACGCCGGCCTCCGCATCAATGCCGCAGACACCAAGCACCAGGATATCGGGGCGGAAGGCCTCCGCATCCCGCAGTGCCTTGGCGCCGACCGCACCGCCGACAGCCGGATCGATCACCCCGCCAAGCTGGATCGTCCGTATATCCCGCTCGAGCACGGCCGCCGCGATGGTCGGCGCATTGGTCACCACCGTCAGGTCGACGCCGACAGGCAGCGCACGGGCCAGAGCGAGATTGGTGCTGCCGGCATCGAGAAACACATTGGAGCCGGATGGGATGAGCGCCGCCGCGGTCCGCGCCAGCGCCGCCTTGCGCTCGCCGCCGATCGCGATTCGTTCGGTCATCGAGACCTGCGCCTGGGAGATGCGCAGGGCACCGCCGTAGACCCGGCGGCAGAGGCCGGCCGAGGCCATCTCGCGCAGATCCCGCCGGATCGTGTCTTCCGACACGCCCAGTTCCTGCGCCAGTTCCGCCGCGATCACCCGCCCCGAAAGGTCGAGCCGCGTGCGGATGAGCGCCTGCCGCTCGCCAAGAAGAAGATCCTGTATCGACACCGCATCACCAAATCATGCATGATTGCGCTATAATGCGCACAATCAGGCATGAACGTCAATAAATGCGGACAATCACGTTTGTTTGCTTATGGCATCGTGCCGGGATAATCCGTTGCCGATGGCTCGCTTTCGGCGCCTTCGCCGAGCGCGCGCTGCATAAAGACCGTATCCAGCCATCGCCCGTGCTTGAAGCCTGTGGCAGTCATGCGGCCGGAATGCTCGAAGCCGGCGGCACTGTGTACGGCGATCGAGGCCGGATGCGCGCCGCCGATGACGGCCACCATCTGGCGAAAACCAAGGTCGGTCGCGCGGCGGATCAATTCGCCGAGCAGCGCCTTGCCGACGCCCTTGCCGCGCGCTTCCGGCGCCAGATAGACCGAATCCTCGACGAGCCAGCGATAGGCCGGCCGCGTGCGAAAGGCCGAAGCATAGGCATAGCCGAGGATGAGGCCGGTCTGCTCAACGGCGACGATATAGGGATAGCCCTTGCCGGTAATCGCGGTGAAGCGCGCCTCCATCTCGTCGAGCGAGGGCGGATCAATCTCGTAGCTCGCAACCCCGTTCAGCACGGATTCGCGATAGATCTCGGTAAAGGCGGCGATGTCGCCGAGGTCGGCGGTGCGAATGACGAAGCTCATGGAAGCCAACATTTGTTGAACAATTTCGCCGCGTTTTGCGTCCGCCCCCGCCGGAAAGCAAGACGAAAAAGGGGATGGGGTTAATCCCCATCCCCTGCAATTAGGCTTCCAGGTCGTGAGCCGGTCAGGCGCCGTAGACGATCAGCAGGTCCTTGGCGTCGATCTGGTCGCCGGCGCGGACCAACACTTCCGATATCGTGCCGTCCTTCTCCGCATGCAGCGCCGTCTCCATCTTCATCGCCTCGATGGAGAGCAGGACGTCGCCGGCCTTGACAGACTGGCCGGCAGACACCGAAACCGTCGAGATGACGCCCGGCATCGGCGCACCGAGATGGGCGGCATTGCCGTTGTCGGCCTTGCGGCGGACGGCGGAGGTAGCAGCGCGGTTGCGATCCGGCACCTTGATCAGGCGCGGCTGGCCGTTCAGCTCGAAGAACACCTTCACCATGCCCTGCGCATCCGGCTCGCTCGTCGCCTGGTGCAGGATGACGAGGGAAACGCCCTTTTCCAGCTCCGGCTGGAGCTCCTCGCCGGGCGCAAGCCCGTAGAAATAGGCGGGCGTTGGCAGGACGCTGACGGGACCGTAGGTATCGACAGCCAGCGCATAGTCGGTGAAGACCTTCGGGTACATCAGGTAGGAGGCGAACTCGAAGTCGTCGACCGGACGCTCCAGCTTGTCCTCGATAGCCTTGCGCTCGGCCGCGAGATCAGCCGGCGGCAGAAGCGAGCCGGGAACGGCGGTGTAGGCTTCCTCGCCTTTCAGCACCTTCTTCTGGAGCGCAGCCGGCCAGCCGCCCGGAGGCTGACCGAGGTCGCCCTTCAGCATGGAGACGACCGAATCCGGGAAGGCGATGTCGCGCGCCGGGTTCTCGACATCGGCAACGGTGAGGTCCTGGCTGACCATCATCAGCGCCATATCGCCGACCACCTTGGAGGACGGCGTCACCTTGACGATATCGCCGAACATCTGGTTGGCATCGGCATAAGCCTGGGCGACCTTGTGCCACTTGGTCTCCAGACCGAGCGAACGGGCCTGTTCCTTGAGATTGGTGAACTGGCCGCCCGGCATTTCATGCAGGTAGACCTCCGAGGCCGGCCCCTTGAGATCGCTTTCAAAGGCGGCATACTGGAAGCGCACGGCCTCCCAGTAGAAGGAGATGCGGCGAATCCATTCCGGATCGAGGCCCGGATCGCGCTCGGAGCCGCGCAGCGCCTCGACGATCGAGCCGAGGCAGGGCTGCGACGTGTTGCCTGACAGCGCGTCCATCGCCGCATCCACGACATCGACACCGGCATCGACGGCGGCAAGCACGGTCGCGGCTGCGATACCCGAAGTGTCATGCGTGTGGAAGTGGATCGGCAGGTCGGTCGCCTCGCGCAGCGCCTTGAACAGCACACGGGCGGCGGCGGGCTTCAGGAGGCCCGCCATGTCCTTCAGCGCGATCATATGCGCGCCGGCCTTTTCCAGTTCGCCGGCAAGGTTGGTGTAGTATTTCAGGTCGTATTTCGGGCGAGCCGCGTTCAGGAGATCGCCGGTATAGCAGATCGTCGCCTCGCAGATGCGGCCCTCTTCCGCCACAGCGTCCATCGAGACCCGCATGTTGTCGACCCAGTTCAGGCAGTCGAAGACACGGAAGACGTCGATGCCGCCCTTGGCCGCCTGACGTACGAAGTACTTCACGACATTGTCGGGATAGTTCTTGTAGCCAACGCCATTGGCGCCGCGCAGCAGCATCTGGAGCAGCAAGTTCGGCGCATCTTCGCGGATGCGGGCGAGACGCTCCCACGGGTCTTCCGTCAGAAAGCGCATGGAGACGTCGAAGGTCGCGCCGCCCCAGCATTCCAGCGAGAAGAGTTGCGGGAGCGCGCGGGCATAGGTGCCGGCGACGCGGGCGATGTCATGCGTGCGCATGCGTGTCGCCAAAAGCGACTGGTGCGCATCGCGCATCGTCGTGTCAGTCAGCAGGACCTGCTTTTGCCCGCGCAGCCACTCAGCGAATTTCTTCGGGCCGAGTTCATCGAGCTTCTGCTTGGTGCCATCAGGGATATCGCCATTGATATAGGGCACGACGGGCTTGGCGGCATCCGACGGCGGCTTCGGACGGCCCTTGGCCTCCGGATGACCGTTGACGGTAACATCGGCGATGTAAGTGAGCAGCTTCGTCGCACGGTCCTGCCGCTTCACCTGCTGGAAGAGTTCCGGCGTCGTGTCGATGAAGCGGGTCGTGTAGGTGTTGTCGCGGAAGGCCTCATGGCCGATGATCGCCTCAAGGAAGGTGAGGTTGGTCGCCACACCACGGATACGGAATTCGCGCAGCGCGCGGTCCATGCGGGTGATGGCTTCCGCCGCCGTGCTGCCCGAGGCCGTGACCTTGACGAGCAGCGGATCGTAATAGCGGGTGATATAGGCGCCGGTATAGGCCGTGCCTCCGTCGAGACGGATACCGAAGCCGGCGGCCGAACGGTAGCCGGTGATGCGGCCATAGTCTGGGATGAAGTTCTGCTCCGGATCCTCGGTGGTGATGCGGCACTGCAGCGCGTGGCCGTTGAGGCGGATGTTTTCCTGTGCCGGAACGCCCGATTCCGGGGTGCCGATCGCCTCACCATCGAGGATGTGGATCTGCGCCTTGACGATATCGATGCCTGTCACGACCTCCGTGACGGTATGCTCGACCTGGATGCGCGGGTTCACCTCGATGAAGTAGAATTTGCCGCTCTCGACATCCATCAGATACTCGACCGTGCCGGCACCGATGTAGTTCGTCGCCTGGCCGATCTTCAGCGAATAGTTGGCGAGTTCCTGGCGCTGCGCTTCCGTCAGATAGGGGGCCGGCGCGCGCTCGACGACCTTCTGGTTGCGGCGCTGGATGGAGCAGTCACGCTCGAAAAGATGTACGACATTGCCATGGGTATCGCCGAGAATCTGGCTTTCGACGTGGCGGGCGCGCTCGACGAGCTTTTCCAGATAGACCTCGTCCTTGCCGAAGGCGGCCTTGGCCTCGCGCTTGGCTTCCGTCACCTCGCGGATCAGTTCCTTCGGGTCGCGAATGGCGCGCATGCCGCGTCCACCGCCGCCCCAGGAGGCTTTCAGCATGACGGGATAGCCGATCTCGGCGGCGAGACGGTGGATCTCCGCTTCGTCATCCGGCAGCGGATCGGTGGCCGGCACGACCGGAACACCGACGGAGATCGCCAGATTGCGCGCGGCCACCTTGTTGCCGAGCTGGCGCATGGTCGACGGGCGCGGGCCGATGAAAGTGATGCCGGCGGCATCGCAAGCATCGACGAATTCCGGGCTTTCCGAGAGAAGGCCGTAACCGGGATGGATCGCATCCGCGCCGGAAAGCTTGGCGACACGGATGACCTCCTCGATCGACAGATAACTTTCGATGGGGCCGAGATCACGCGTGAGATGCGGGCCGCGGCCGATCTGGTAGCTCTCGTCCGCCTTGAATCGGTGCAGCGCCAGTTTGTCCTCTTCCGCCCATATCGCAACTGTTTTCAGACCGAGTTCATTGGCCGCGCGGAACACGCGGATGGCGATTTCGGATCGGTTGGCGACAAGGATCTTGGAAATGGGCAAGTCGAACTCCTCAAGACTTGGAAAACGGGAAATGCTGCACCCGCGAAGAGAATTATTAGCGGCTAATTTCCAAAGTGCAATTTTGTAGTCGTCATGGAACAAAAGATTTGCGCCGCTGGAAACAATCCAATCGGCCGCTAGGGGCGGTTTTTCGCCATAGATCCTTTTGAAACAAACAGTTGATGCTGAGAGCCAAAAGCCCGTCTTACGAGACGAGGCCAAGCCGGAAGGCGATGGCGACAGCGTGGTGACGATTGCGCGCGCTAAGCTTCTCCTGGATGCCGTTCATGTACCAGTCGACCGTATGGCTGGAGATGCCGAGAATCCGGCCGATGTCAGGCGATGTCAGGCCCTCGGCCAATAGACTCAACGCCTCCATTTCGCGACGCGTCAATTCGACGTCGACGATGGCCGAAAGCCGCGCCGCCATATCGGGATCGGCGATATGGATCAGTTTCCAGTACAGCCGTCGGGCAATGCTGTCGAAAAGGCCGAGCTCGACGCTTTCGAGCTCGACCGGTTTACCACCGAGGCTGAGGCTGCCGACAAGGCCGCGCCGTCCGTGCACGGGAAAGATGTACCCGTCCTCCAGCCCGTTCTGCCGCGCATCCACCATCATGCGCTCCATGCGCTTGCGGTGCGGGCTGGTGCGAAAAGCGCTCAACGTATCGCGCCAACGGAAGCCGGTCTGGGCATGGCCGAGATAGCGCACGGTCGGGTCGACCTGCATGTAGCGTTTCTTAAGATAGGTTTCCGGCCAGTCTTGCGGCCAGCGACCGGCGAGGATGAGGTCCGACAGGGTCTCGGCCGGCTTGGGCGCCCGGTTCAGCCAGTAATAGTCGAAACCATAAAGCGTCAGCAGACGCTCGAATTCGGCCGTTGTCTCCTCACGACCGCGCAACTCGTCGATCAGTGCAAGGAACTGCACCAGCACGTTGATCTTCATATGCCCTGCGCGGGAAGCGCCCCATTCCAACTCGGAGAAATAACCGGCCCTGTTCCGGCCAGTCATGTCCCATTCATGTTACCCCGCATACACTTGGCAGGATCGAATGATGAAAATCAATCGGATAAGGACGTCACGGCGCGCAATTCTCAAGACATCACGCAACATTTCATAGGAGTCATGAAATTTGCGCTGCCGTGGAGAACTTTCGCCCCTTGCGCTGCTTAACGCCCGTAGCGAAGGGATCGAGGGTGCGTGTATCGCACTGCACAATAGGTTTTGCCCGGAAAGGCCGCATTCGTGTCTTTGTTTCAGGTCTATGCACGGGCGCTCAGTTATCTGAGCGTCTACAAGCTCAGGGTAGGCTCGGTCGTTGCCGCCAACGTCGTGCTCGCCGTGATCGCCATTGCCGAACCGATCCTGTTCGGCCGTATCGTCGATGCCATCTCCACACAGGGCAATGTCACCCCGATGTTGCTGATGTGGGCGGGCTTTGGCTTGTTCAACACCATCGCTTTCGTGCTCGTCGCCCGCGAGGCCGACCGGCTGGCTCATGGCCGCCGCGCCAGCCTGCTGACGGAAGCCTTCGGCCGCATCATTTCCATGCCGCTCGCCTGGCACAGCCAGCGCGGCACCTCCAATGCGCTTCACACGCTGCTGCGCGCCTGCGAAACGCTGTTCGGCCTCTGGCTCGAATTCATGCGCACGCATCTGGCGACCGCCGTGGCGCTCGTTCTGCTCGTGCCCACCGCTTTCGCGATGGATTACCGCCTTTCGCTGGTGCTCGTCGTGCTCGGCGCGCTCTACGTGCTGATCGGCAAGGTCGTGATGAACCGCACCCGCGAGGGTCAGGCCTCGGTCGAGAACCACTATCACACCGTCTTCTCGCATGTGTCGGACTCCATCAGCAACGTGTCGGTCGTGCACAGCTACAACCGCATCGAGGCAGAGACGCGCGAGCTGAAGCGCTTTGCCGAGCGGCTGATCAATGCCCAGTATCCGGTGCTCGACTGGTGGGCGCTTGCCAGCGCGCTGAACCGCATCGCCTCGACCATTTCGATGATGACCATCCTCGTCATCGGCACGGTTCTGGTGCAGCGCGGCGAGATCAAGGTGGGTGACGTCATCGCCTTCATCGGCTTTGCCGGCCTGCTCATCGGTCGCCTCGACCAGATGAAAGCCTTCGTCACGCAGATTTTCGAGGCCCGTTCGAAGCTTGAGGACTTCTTCACGCTGGAAGATGCCGTGAAGGAACGCGAAGAGCCGGCAGGTGCCGGGGATCTCGGTGAGGTCAAGGGCCGGGTCGAGTTCCGCAATATCAGCTTCGACTTCGCCAATGCCACCCAGGGCGTGCGCGACGTCTCGTTCACCGCCGAGGCCGGTCAGACGGTCGCCATCGTCGGCCCGACGGGTGCCGGCAAGACGACGCTGGTCAACCTCTTGCAGCGCGTCTACGAGCCGCAATCTGGCCAGATCCTCATCGACGGCATCGATATTTCGACGGTGACGCGCAAGTCGCTGCGCCGTTCGATCGCCACCGTCTTCCAGGATGCGGGCCTGCTCAACCGCTCGATCTCCGAGAATATCCGTCTCGGCCGCGAGGGTGCGACAGAAGAGGAGATCATGGCGGCGGCGGAAGCGGCGGCGGCGAACGACTTCATCGTCTCGCGCCAAAGCGGCTATGACACCCATGTCGGCGAGCGCGGTAACCGCCTGTCGGGCGGCGAACGCCAGCGCATCGCCATTGCGCGCGCCATCTTGAAGAACGCGCCGATCCTCGTTCTTGACGAGGCGACGAGCGCACTCGACGTGGAGACGGAAGCCCGCGTGAAGGCGGCGATCGACCAGCTGCGCCGCAACCGCACGACCTTCATCATCGCGCACCGCCTCTCGACGGTCCGCGAGGCCGATCTCGTGGTGTTCATGGATCACGGCCAGATCGCCGAGATGGGTACCTTTAACGATCTCAGCCAGAGCAACGGCCGCTTCGCCGCCCTGCTGCGCGCCAGTGGCATCCTGACGGACGACGACGTGCGCAAGAGCCACACGGCGGCCTGAGCCTCAGGGCCCACGCTTCGGGCTGACCGCCCCTTCTAACCGGCAGGGCCTCGAACGCCCTGCCGTTTTGCGTTGGTGCTGGCGATCACGGCGGCCTGCCAGTCGAGATACCGCGCATAGACGAAATGCAGCGCGATGCCGGCCAGCGCATAGAGCGTGCCCAGGACGGGGCTCTTGCCTGTGACGAACATCATCACCTGCCCGACCATGGCGAGGATCGTGCCGAAGATGAAGACGGCGAGCGAATGACGGCCGACGGCCACCAACGGGTGGGAGAGTGGCAGCGCTGCCCAGTTCGACAGGACAGGGATTGTCGCCACAAGATAGGCGCCGGCCAGCACGTGCAGGAGGCGGGTGGTCGAGAGGAAGGTCTTGTCGAAGCCGGTCAGCACGGCAGGCAGGCCGTAGGAGAAATCGATGTTCCACCAGGAAAACACGACCCAGAGCATCGAGACGAAGAGATAGGCGGCGGACAGCACCGTCAGAACGCTGTTGCGGGGAATGCCGGCCCGTTTCGCCCTGAGCACGCCGACGAAGCCGATGACGAAGAGGAACTGCCAGGACAGCGGGTTGAGGAACCATTTGCCGTCGTCGAGGAAGTTCGAGGGCGCGATCTGCCAGATGCCGGCGCAGAGCCAGAGCGTGCCGGAGACGGCGAGCAGAAGCAGGGCGCTCTGCCGGTAGAGCCAGAGAAATCCGGGCAGCATCAGAAACAGCACGGCATACATCGAGAGGATGTTGTTGTAACCGAACTGGTGGCCGAGCAGCACCATGCTGACAACGCCCTGCTCCGTGCGATCGACGACGGCGCGCAGGTTGATTTCCGAGATCAAGTCCGGTCGCTCGAACCACAGGGCGCCGCCCGCGAAGATCGCGAAAGTCAGGATGCTCGTCATGATATGGGCGACATAGAGCGTCAGCGCCCGGCGCAGGATGCGCAGCGTCACCGCCAGCCGCTCGCCGACGGCAAAACGCGCGCCGTAGGCAAGCCCCACCGACATGCCGGAAATCAGCACGAAGGCCTCGGCCGAATCGGAAAAGCCGAAATTCTTGTGCGTTAGGTGTTCCAGATATTGGCCCGGAACGTGATTGACGAAGATCGTCAGAAGGGCGATGGCCCTGAAAACATCGAGGCGCGTGTCGCGTTGCCGCGGCACGGCGCCCGTCAGTCCGGTTTTGTCTGTCATGTCAGTCTGATCCACATCTGCGGATCAGAGCAAATAACCCTCGTTTGAAGATTTGATGACGGTGCCGTTCACATTAGCGAGCCATCCACCATCGTCACCGCGATCGACGCGGATCGTGATCTTCTTGCCATCGATGGTTAGCGTCGCGCCGTAGCCGTTCCAGGAAGAGGGCAGGACCGGATTGACGAAGAGGCGGTCACCTTCCTTGCGGATGCCGAGGATGCCCTCGACGGCCGCGCGGTAGAGCAGGCCCGCGGAACCGGTGTACCAACTCCAGCCGCCCTGCCCGGTGCGCTCGCCTTCGCCATAGACGTCAGCGGCAACCACATAGGGCTCGACGCGATAGCGTTCCGCCGCGTCCGGATCGAGCGCATGCTTGACCGGATTGAGGATGTCGAAGCAGGCAAAGGCATCATCGGCCCGGCCCTGACGCGCCAGAGCCAGCACGACCCAGGTCGCAGCATGGGTATATTGTCCGCCGTTTTCGCGAACACCTGGCGGATAGGCCTTGATGTAACCCGGATCCTGCGGCGTCTCGGCAAGCGGCGGGGTGAACAGGCGGATGATGCCGTTTTCCCGGTCGACGAGGTTTTCCAGCACCGCATCCATCGCCTGGCGCGAGCGTTCCGCATCGCCCTCGCCGGAGAGCACGCTCCAGCTCTGCGCGATGGAATCGATGCGGCATTCGGCGCTTTCCGACGAGCCCAGCGGCGTGCCGTCGTCGAAATAGCCACGGCGATAATAGCCGCCATCCCAGCCCGCCGTTTCCAGCGCCTGCTTGAGACGGCCGAGATGGCCTTCCCAGGCTTCGGCGCGACCATTGTCACCGCGATCGCGGGCGATGGCACTGAAGCCGCGCAGCGTGCCAGCGAGGAACCAGCCGAGCCATACGCTGGTGCCGCGGCCGGCTTCGCCGACGCGGTTCATGCCGTCGTTCCAGTCGCCGCCCAGAATGAGCGGCAGGCCGTTTTCGCCGGTGCGCTTGATCGCAAGATCGAGCGCACGGGCGCAATGCTCGTAAAGCGAGGCCTCTTCAGAGGAGCGGCCCGGTTTGTAGAAGGAATCGTGCTGGCCCTCGGCAAGCGGCTGCCCCTCGATGAAGGCGAGCTTTTCGTCGAGTACGGCGCGGTCACCCGAGGCGCGGCAATAATACTCCACGGCATGGGCAAGCCAGACCACATCGTCGGAGATCATGGTGCGCACACCGGCGCCGCTGTCCGGCAGCCACCAATGCTGCACATCGCCCTCGATAAACTGGCGCGAGGCGGCGTTGAGGATCTGCCGGCGGGCAAGCTCCGGCCGGTGCAGCACGAAGGCGAGCGTATCCTGCAACTGGTCGCGGAAGCCGTAGGCGCCACTGGCCTGATAGAAGGCCGAGCGCGCCATGATGCGGCAGCCGAGCGCCTGATAGGGCAGCCAGTCATTGACCATGCGGTCGAGCGCGGCATCGGGCGTCTTGACCTGCAAGGTACCGGTGAAGTCTTCCCAGAAGGCCCGCACCGCCACCATGACGGCGTCGAAATCCGCCGCGCGGCTCTTCTCGGCCAGCGCCTTGGCGCTTTCCGCATCCGCGGTATCGCCGAGCACGAAGATGAGCTCGCGCTTCTCGTCGGGCTTCAGCACGATATCGACGGATAGTGCCGCGCAGGGATCCCCCATGCCGTCGGCCGCACCCGAAAGGGCAAGGCCCGCCGCAAGGGCCGCAGGCGACGCGATATCGCCCTTGCCGATGAAATCGCGGCGTTTGGCCGTGAAGCCCGCAAGCGGCGCATCGACAGCAAAGAAGCTGGTCCGACCGGCAAAATCGAAACTGTAGGGATTGGTGGCGAAAAGAGCGCTGGTCTCTTCGTCATGGCTGGTCAGGATGAACGGCGCCGTCTTGACGGGATTGTTGCCAAGCACCCATTCGACATAGCCGAAGACCGAGAGATTGCGTTCCGTGTCGCCGGTGTTCTTCACGACGAGGCGCGAATATTTCACCGGATCCTCGGGATCGACCGTCTGCACGAGATCGAGCTCGATGCCGTCCTCCCAACTGCGGAAGGCAGTGTAGCCGAGACCGTGCCAGGTCTCGAACTTCACCGACGGACGCTGCGACAGCGCCGCGAACGGCGTCATCACGGTCCCGCGATCGCGATCGCGCACATAGAAGGCCTCGCCGGGGCGGTTGACGACCGGGTCGTTCGTCCAGGGCGTCAGCTGAAAATCGCGCGAATTGCGGCTCCAGGTGAAACCCGCGCCCTCGGCCGAAACGTGGAAGCCGAAGTCCCTGTTGGCGATGACGTTGATCCACGGCTGGGGCGTCGCCGCTCCGCCGCGCAGGCGCACCGCATATTCGCGGCGATCGGCGTTGAAACCGCCGAAACCGTTCCAGAAGGTCAGGCCCTCGCCGTCGATGGCAACCGGCTCCGTGGTAGAAGGAGCTGGCAGCTTTGGAACGACGATTTCGGCCTTCACATCGTCTTCACCACGCGGCGTGGAGAAGAGCATCGCCATGCGGTTGATCTGGTCGGAGAGCGTGCCGTTGCGCGCATGGAAGACGGCGCGGGCGGTGGCCAAGAGCGCCTGCCAGGTGGAAACCTCCATCAGGTCGCGGCGCACTGCGAAGATATGCTGGCGCATGCCGTCGGACTGGCCGCGCAGGCGCAGATTCTCGCACATCTGGTCAAGCGTGTGCTGCATGTCCTGCGCATAGGAGGATGCGCGCTCGTTGAGGATGACCAGATCGGCCGTCACGCCGCGGTGGCGCAGATACTCCTGCGCGCGCAGCGCCTCGCGGGCAACGTCGAGATCGATCTCGTCGTTGATGCGCAGGACGAAGATCGGGAAATCGCCCGAAATCGCCAGCGGCCACAGCGCCGACTGGGCCGTCAGCCCCGTCTGGATCGTGCCGGCATCGGCACGCAGGTGCATGTCGGGATAGGTGAGGTAGCGGCCGAGCGTCTGGAAGCTCGCCGCCTCCTGCGAGGTCACGCCGATATGGCGCATATGCACCTGCGAGCGCGTCCAGGCATGAATCATTTCCTGGTTGAAGCTCTCCGGATGGCGGTAGAGGTCGATGGCCGCATCCAACTCTGCCCGGCTCGGCGAAGCAATCGTCCAGAAAATGACCTTGACCTTCTTGCCGGCCGGAACGCGCACCACGCGACGCAGCGCCAGAACCGGATCGAGCGTGAAGCCGTCCGTGCCGGACAGCTGCGCGCCCGGATCGAAGGCGGCGGCGGTGGCGAGCGTGCGGCCACGGCCGATGAAGCGGCGGCGATCGGTCTCGACCTCGGTGCGGCGCGACGGGCCGGCATTATCGACGATCAGATGGGCGATCGCCATGTCGGGCTCGTTCGGATTGCGCTTGTTGCGCTCCGCGCGGATGACGTCGCCGCGCTTGCCGATCTCGGTGCGTATGAACATCTTGGAGAACAGCGGATGGGCGCTGTCGGCGTCGTCGGTCGAGATGACCGGCTCCATATAGGAGGTCACCTCGATGAAACGGTCTTCCGTGCCTGTGTTGAGCAGCGTCAGGCGACGCCCCTCGGCATCATGCTCGGTGGCGACGATGACCTCGACCTCGCTGGTGAGCGAGCCGATCGTCTTGACGAATTCGGCCTTGTCGTCGCCGAACTGCGTCTTGGTCTTCTCGCCCTCGATGCGCTTGGGTTCCGCCGTCGCGGACCACCATTCACCCGAGACGGTGTCGCGCAGGAAGAGGAAGGAGCCCCAGCGATCTTCGGTCGGATCAGGCTTCCAGCGCGTGACGGACTGGCCGTTCCAGCGCGAATAGCCCGAGCCGTTCGCCGTCAGCATCACCGAATAGTGGCCGTTCGACAGGAAGACGGTTTCCCGCTCCTTGGCGAAGGGGTTTTCGATGATGCGGATTTCCGGGCGCAAGAGGTCGGCCTGCGTGCTGCCGACGGTTTCCGGCTCACGCTTGGCATTGATAACCGGAATGTCACGCGGCGCCTTTTCCTGCAGCAGCAGCTCGGCCGCTTCGATGACAGGGTCGGCATGGAAGCGCTCGCGCAGCGCGCCGTTGAAGACGACGTTGGCGACGGCCGCAATCGACATGCCGTGATGGTGCGCCATGTAGTTCTTCACGACCACGCAGGTCTTGCCTTCCGGCACGCGGGTCGGCGTGAAGTCGACGGCGTCGTGGAAACCATAGACGCCGAGCGCACCGAGCTTACGCAGGCGCTCGAGGTTTTCGAGCGCTTCTTCCGGCGCGTACTGGGCGGCGAGCAGCGAGGCATAGGGTGCGATGACGGCGTTCTGGCCGAGGCCACGCTTCAGGCCGAGCGTCGGCACGCCGAAGTTCGTGTACTGATAGGTCAGCTCATGGTCGCGCGCATTGAAGGCCGCTTCCGAAATGCCCCAGGGCGTGCCGAGGCGGCGGCCATGGTTCATCTGCTCCTTCACCACCAGATTGTTGGTCTGGTTCAGGATACCGCCCTGACGTTCCTGCATGACCAGCGGCGGCATCAGATACTCGAACATCGAGCCGGACCAGGAGACTAGCGCGCCGCGCGAGCCGACCGGCACGACCGGACGGCCGAGCTTGTACCAGTGCTCGGTGGGCAGATCGCCCTTCGCGATGGCGAAGAGGCTGGTGAGGCGAGCTTCCGAAGCCAGAAGATCGTAGCAGGCCTCGTCGAGCTCGTTGGTCTCGACGCGGTAGCCGATGGAAAGCAGGCGTCGTTCCGGACGGAACAGGAAGCCGAAATCCATCGAGAAGGCGATGTCGCGGGCACGGTCGCGCAGCACGATGAGCCGGTCGCGCAGGCCCTCGATCGAGCCGAGGTCGAAGACGCTGTCGGCGATATGGGCCTCGCAGGTGGCGACCAGCGCGCCTGCCCATTTGGCAAGCTCGCCACTGTCGGCAGACTTGATCTCGTGGTCGAGATTGACGATCAGCTTGTTGACGTCGCGCGCCAGCACCGAGAGATTGATGACGCGGATCGAGGCGAATTCGTGCTCACGCTTGACGGCGGCAAGCGCGTTGTGGAAGCCGACGATACGCTCCTCGATGAGGCGGCGTAGCGGACGTACCGTCTTGCGGTCATCCGGCAGCTTCTTCAGCGTTTCCGAGAGGATCGAGGCCACGTCACCGATACCGTCGAGGCTGCCCTGAAGATGCGCCGAGGGCGCTTCCGCCCATTCGCGGCACATCGAGGAGATCGCGATGAGGTGGCCGGCGAGGTTGCCGCTGTCCACGGCCGAAACGTAACGCGGACCCAGCGTTTCAAGCGTGTTGGTGCGGTACCAGTTGTAGAGGTGGCCGCAGTACTTCGGCATGCCGTCGATGGTGGCGATGGTCTGTTCGAGGCGGCGGACCGTCTCCTCGAACGAGATCCAGCCGAAATCGCGGGCGGAAATGACCGAGAGCAGGTAGACGCCGACATTGGTCGGCGAGGTGCGTTCGGCGAGCACCGGCTGCGGCGTTTCCTGGAAATTGTCCGGCGGCAGATAGTGCTGCTCGGCGGTGACGAAATCCTCGAAATAGCGCCAGGTGCGGCGGGCATATTTGCGAAGCTCGGTCGCGACATAATCCGACACGACGAGCTGGTCTTCGGTCTCGGCCGTCTGGCTGACATACCAGGCAATGGCCGGCGAGAGCGCCCAGACGAGCGCGAAGGGCACACCGATGAAGGGCAGGCCCGTATCCGAGATCATGGCGAGCGCCACGGAAAGCACGGCAAGCGCCGGCGCCTGCCACATCGCCTTGTAATGGTCGAGGATGCCGCCGCGTGCCGCACTGTCTGCCTGGGCGGCCGTGCGCCATTCCAGCATTAGCTTGCGGCTTACGAAGGTGCGATAGACCGAGCGCACGATGGCATCCGCCATCAGCGCCGCCGAATGGGCGATGAAGGCGATACGGAGCGCAACCTGGGCATTGGAGGCGCGGATATCGGAGATGACCCGGTGCACATGGGCGCGCGCGACGATATCGCCGCGGCGCGGCATGATGCCGGAGATCAGCGAGAGCGTCGGTGCGACGAAGAGCAGGAAGATCAGCACGAGCTGCCAGATCAGCGCCTGGCGCGGCTCCATGTAGTACCAGCCCATGACGGAGGCGACGAGCCAGCCGATGGGGATGAGGCTGCGGCGCAGATTGTCGTACATCTTCCAGCGGCCGAGCATGGAAATGCCGTTGGCCGGGTTGAACAGATAGGGCAGGAGCTGCCAGTCGCCACGCGCCCAGCGATGCTGGCGCGAGGTTTCCGTGCCGTAGCGGGTCGGGAAGTCCTCGATGAGCTCGACATCGGTCACCAGTGCGCAGTGCGACAGCGAGCCTTCGAGCAGATCGTGGCTGAGCACTTCGTTTTCGCCGATGCGGCCCTTCACGGCCGCTTCGAAGGCGTCGACGTGGTAGAGACCCTTGCCGGTAAACGTGCCTTCGCCGGCGAAGTCCTGATAGACGTCGGACACGGTGAAGACATAGGGGTCGACGCCACGGTCGGCGGAGAAGATGCGCTGGAAGGTCGAGGCTTCCTTGCCTGTCGTCAGCGACGGCGTGACGCGCGGCTGGAGAATGCTGTAGCCGGCGGTGACCTTGCCCTTTTCGGCATCGATGACCGGACGGTTGATCGGGTGGTGCAGCTTGCCGACGAGCTTGGTCACGGCATCGCGCATCAGGCGCGTGTCGGAATCGAGCGTCATGACGTATTTGACGTCCGGCGGTACCACATTGGCGCCCGGTAGGAAGGTCGTGTCGCCGTCACCGCGAAGCAGCAGGTTCAGCTCGTGCAGCTTGCCGCGCTTGCGCTCCCAGCCCATCCACGCACCTTCGGAGGGATTGTAGAGGCGGCGGCGGTGCAGGAGGTAAAAGCGCGTGCGGCCATCATAAGCATAACGCGCCGAAAGCGCGGCGATCTCGCGCTTGGCGTATTCGAGCACTTCGAGGTCGGCGGGGGTTTCCTCCACCTGACTATCCGTCCAGTCGCTGACCAGCGCGAAATAGATCTCGCCGCGTGGATTGGCGAGGTAGTGCACTTCGAGATTGCGCACCAGTTCGTCGACATGGTCGCGCTTGGCGATCAGACAGGGCACGACGACGAGCGTGCGCGCATCGTCGGGAATGCCGTCCTTGAACTCATAGCCGACGAGCCGCGAGGGTGTCACGAAGAAGGTGACCAACGTGTTGAACAGGCCCGACGCGCCTTCCGAGGCCGGCAGCGCGAAGAGCACCAGCATGATCAGCCAGGCGCCGTTCGGAATATCGAGCTGATCGAGGAAATAGAAGACCGCGATCATCGCCAGAAGCGTCAAGAGAATGTTTGGCCCGGCAATGGCGAACCAGTCGAGCTTTCGGCCGAAACGCACGATGCGCTGAACGAACGAGGGGCGATAAGCGATGCGCTTTTCGAGCAGCTTGCGCTTTTTGCCGACGAGGAAGGCAGCGACATTGGCCTCGTAGTCGAGATCCTCGACATGGGCGGCGGCGTCTTCCGCCGTCATGGCGAGCGCGGTTTCGGTGACTTCCAGCTCCGTCTTGCCGGAGCGGCGGGCGAAACGCTCGATCGTGTTGCGGTACTTGTTGCGCGAGCCGAAATCGAGGTCGGAGTAGTCCGAGCCCTGGCGCAACGCCTCGTCGAGGCGGCTGACGCTTTCGAACCAGACCGGCCATTCCGTGTCGTCGACGGTGCGTAGGCTCTTGATGAGCGAGCTCATCGTGGCATTGCCGGAGGACAGGCGATTGTTTTCCGAGACGATCAGCTCTTCGAGGTCGCTGCCGCGGCTCTCGATCCTGCGCTCCAGCCATTGGATGACGGCGCCCGAGGCCTGCAAACCGTCGCGCAGCCGGTAGAGCAGCTGCGTGACGAAGGTGTTGTCCTCGGCGAAGCTCTCCATGGTGCGCAGATGCGCGATGGCCTTTTCCGGATCGTTGAGGCGGACCAGTTCGTCGGCCACCTCGTTCGCCTTGAAGCGCATCTTGCGCGAGCGCTCGACGCGGCTGGAAATGCGCCTGAGGTTTTCGAGCAGCACGAAGCGAATGAACGAGGGCAGCGCCCAGAGTTCGCCGATCTTCAGCGCATCGACCCGCTGGAAACCCTGCACGAAGGCCGTCAGGCTCTCATGCGAGATATTGCTTTGGGTATGCGCGACATAAAGCCAAGCGAGCACCAGCGTGCGCGGCACCGACGTTCCATCGATCGCGATGGTCGGCAGCTGGCGGTAGAAGCGTCGCGGGAAGTCGCGGCGGACCTCCTGGATAGCCTCTTCGATGACGTAATAGTTGTCGAGCAGCCATTCCGCGGCGGGTGTGATCTGCGCGCCGGCTTCCACGTCCTTGGCGGTCGCCTGATAGACGCGGAAGATTTCCTTCTCGTTTTCCTTATGCCGCGGACGGAATTCGAAAGGCTGATAGCCCGGCAGCGCAGCAGTCTTGTCGCGCGCCAAAGCCTCACCGCAATCGGCCAACTCCTCCAGCGTCAGATAGGTGGCGCGGATCGAGTCGTTATAATCGATCTGCTTGGCGTCTGCGTCGCGGGCGGCGTGCGGCGTATTGTGAAGGGACATATTTCTTAATCTGGATCCGGCCATGTTGAACCATCCGGCAAAGGCCTGTGCGCCGGATGGATTTTTGCGGGCAGGTTTCGTCTCTGTGCCGCGATCAGCCATGAGACCATGCGACGCCCTCATGGCGCTGACGGAAAGAACATGGCTCAGGCGACACGCTGATTGGCATCCTGGCCGCGTGGTGCATGAAAACGGCATTTTTTAGCCGTAAGGACAGAGACTTGCAACATCTGAGCGTGTCGGGATGGCTCGGCATCGGCCCTCATCTGCGGTTTTGGTGAATCACGCCCTCACCGCGTGATGAGCAAGGGGCGGGAGGCAGGCGAAACCCCAAATGCGCCGGTGGGAAAAAAGTTCCAGGCCTGTGCATGATGTCCTCTCATCCTTGACTTGCCCGTCGCGCCGAGCCAGTCTCCAAACGTCAGGGTCTTCCGAGTCGCATGCGGCTCGGAAGCTAAGAGGGAAGCCGGTGCGATGCTCCAACGAGGATCAAGACCGGCGCTGCCCCCGCAACTGTGAACGGCGAGCCGATGTCGCTCCATGCCACTGGTGTGAACCACCGGGAAGGCGAGACAAAGGCAATGACCCGCAAGCCAGGAGACCTGCCCTGACACGTCTGTAACGTCCATGGGCGGGGTGTCCCAAGGGTGCGCTTGTTGTCACCTTCGGGTGAGAATCCATGAGCGTGCGTCCGGTCATCCCCCAATTTTCGATTGGGGAAACAATGTTTCAATTCACCGACATCAAACCGTCCGGCACCGGCAAGCCGGAATCCGTGTTCATCTCTTGGCTGCTCTGGCAGCCGCGCGGCGCCGACCTCGCGGTCGAGGCGCTGAAGGAAGTGGAAAAGCTTGCCCGCTGCCGAAGCGCCGATCCCGATATCATCCGCCTCAAGGCGATGTTCGCCTCGCTTGCGGGGGCGGATGGGCCAATGCACTAGGTCAACCACATAAAGACATATTGACATAAAGATATGTTTATGTGACTCCGGTGCAGTTTTGCCTGCACCGGAGGGTTTTCCCATGGCTATTTCCCACTTGGACGATCTGTTCGGCCCCGAACAGCCGAAGCGGGATGGTGCCGAAATCCGCGCCGCGCTTGAAGCCGCCGCGCGCGAACGAATCCTCGTGCTCGACGGCGCAATGGGCACCGAAATCCAGACGCTGAAGCTGGTCGAGGACGATTTCCGCGGCGATCGTTTCGGCGACTGCGCCTGCCATCAGCAGGGCAACAACGATCTGCTGACACTGACCCAGCCCGGCGCCATCGAGGACATCCACTATCGCTACGCGCTCGCCGGCGCGGACATTTTGGAAACCAACACCTTCTCGTCAACGACCATCGCCCAGGCCGACTACGGCATGGAGCACATGGTCTATGAGCTGAACCGCGACGGCGCACGCCTTGCCCGCCGCGCCGGCCTGCGCGCACAGGAGAAGGACGGCAAGCGCCGCTTCGTTGCCGGCGCGCTCGGCCCGACCAACCGCACCGCCTCCATTTCGCCTGACGTTAACAATCCCGGCTACCGCGCCGTCAGCTTCGATGATCTTCGCATCGCCTATGCCGGACAGCTGCGCGGCATCATCGACGGCGGCGCCGACATCATACTGATCGAGACGATCTTCGACACGCTGAACGCCAAGGCAGCGATCTTTGCGACGCGCGAGGTCTTCGAGGAGAAGGGCATCGACTTGCCCGTCATGATCTCGGGCACCATCACCGACCTCTCCGGCCGCACCCTCTCCGGCCAGACGCCGGAGGCTTTCTGGAATTCGGTTCGCCATGCCAACCCCTTCTCCATCGGCCTCAACTGCGCGCTCGGCGCCAATGCCATGCGTGCCCATCTCGCCGAAATTTCTTCGGTCGCCGACACCTTCGTCTGCGCCTATCCCAATGCCGGCCTGCCCAACGCCTTCGGCCAGTATGACGAAACGCCGGACGAAATGGCCGCCCAGATCGAAGGGTTCATGCGCGACGGTCTGGTCAACATCGTGGGCGGTTGCTGCGGCTCGACGCCCGACCATATCCGCACCATCGCCGCGGCCGCCGCGCGCCACAAGCCGCGCGCCATCCCCGACATACCGCGCCACATGCGCCTGTCCGGCCTCGAGCCCTTCACGCTGACCGAGGCCATTCCCTTCGTGAATGTCGGCGAGCGCACCAACGTCACAGGCTCGGCGAAATTCCGCAAGCTGATCACGGCGGGCGACTATGCGGCAGCGCTCGACGTCGCCCGGGACCAGGTGGCGAACGGCGCGCAGATCATCGATATCAACATGGATGAGGGCCTCATCGATTCCGGCAAGGCGATGGTGGAATATCTCAACCTCATCGCCGCCGAGCCCGACATCGCCCGCGTGCCCGTGATGATCGACTCGTCCAAATGGGAGGTGATCGAGGCGGGCCTGAAATGTGTGCAGGGCAAGCCGCTGGTCAATTCCATCTCGCTGAAGGAAGGCGAGGAAGCTTTCCTGCACCATGCCAAACTGGTGCGCGCCTATGGCGCCGCCGTGGTCGTCATGGCCTTCGACGAGAAGGGGCAGGCAGATACGAAGGTGCGCAAGGTGGAAATCTGCACCCGCGCATACAAGCTCTTGACCGAAGTCGCCGGTCTCGCACCTGAAGATATCGTCTTCGACCCGAACATCTTCGCCGTGGCCACCGGCATCGAGGAGCACGACAATTACGGTGTCGACTTCATCGAGGCGACGGCCGAGATCACCGCGACCCTGCCGCATGCGCATATTTCCGGCGGCGTGTCCAACCTGTCCTTCTCGTTCCGCGGCAACGAGCCGGTGCGCGAGGCGATGCACGCCGTCTTCCTCTACCATGCCATTCAGGCGGGCATGGATATGGGTATCGTCAATGCCGGCCAGCTGGCGGTCTATGACACGATCGAGCCGGAGCTGCGCGAGGCCTGCGAGGACGTGGTGCTGAACCGCGTGCCGAAAGCCGGCGGTACCGCCACCGAGCGCCTGCTCGACATCGCAGAGCGTTTCAAGGGTGCGGCCGGCAAGGAAGCCAGAGAACGCGACCTCGCCTGGCGCGAATGGCCGGTGGAAAAGCGGCTGGAACACGCCCTCGTCAACGGCATCACCGAATTCGTCGAGCAAGACACGGAGGAAGCGCGGCAGAACGTCGAACGCCCGCTGCACGTCATCGAGGGTCCCTTGATGGCCGGCATGAACGTCGTCGGCGACCTTTTTGGCACGGGTAAGATGTTCCTGCCGCAGGTCGTCAAATCCGCTCGGGTGATGAAGCAGGCTGTCGCCGTGCTACTGCCTTACATGGAGGCGGAAAAGCTGGCCAATGGCGGCAGCGGCGAGCGGCAGAGCGCCGGAAAAATCCTGATGGCGACGGTCAAGGGCGACGTGCACGATATCGGCAAGAACATCGTCGGCGTCGTGCTCGCCTGCAACAATTACGAGATCATCGACCTCGGCGTCATGGTGCCGGCGACGAAAATCCTGGAGACCGCGAAGGCCGAGAAGGTCGACATCATCGGCCTCTCCGGTCTCATCACCCCCTCGCTCGACGAGATGGTGCATGTCGCGGCCGAAATGGAGCGCGAGGGCTTCGACATCCCGCTCCTCATCGGCGGCGCCACGACAAGCCGCGTCCATACGGCGGTCAAAATCCATCCACGCTACGACCGGGGCCAGGCCGTCTATGTCACCGATGCCAGCCGCGCCGTCGGCGTGGTCGGCAGCCTGCTCTCGCCGGAGATGAAGCCCGGTTATGTCGAGACGTTGAAGGCGGAATACCGCAAGGTGGCGGACGCCCATGCGCGCAGCGAGGCCGAAAAGCAGCGCCTGCCGCTGGCGAAAGCCCGCGAAAACGCCTTTAGGGCCGACTGGTCCGCCTACCGGCCGAAAACGCCATCCTTCCTCGGCACCCGCGTCTGGCAGGATTGGGATCTGGCCGACCTCGCCCGCTACATCGACTGGACGCCTTTCTTCCAGACCTGGGAGCTGAAGGGCGTCCATCCGAAAATCCTCGACGACGAAAAGCAGGGCGCCGCCGCCCGCCAGCTTTTTGCCGATGCACAGGCCATGCTGGAAAAGATCATTTCGGAAAAATGGTTCACGCCCAAGGCCGTTGTCGGCTTCTGGCCGGCCGGCAGCGTGGGTGACGACATCAGGCTCTTCGCCGACGAGGCGCGCGACACGGATCTCGCCACCTTCTTCACCCTGCGCCAGCAGCTCTCAAAGCGCGACGGCCGGCCGAACGTGGCTCTTTCGGATTTCGTCGCCCCCGTCAGCAGCGGCAAACAGGATTATCTCGGTGGCTTCGTCGTGACGGCCGGCATCGGCGAGATCGCCATTGCCGAGCGCTTCGAGCGGGCGAACGACGACTACAACTCGATCCTCGTCAAGGCGCTCGCCGACCGTTTTGCCGAGGCCTTTGCGGAGCGCATGCACGAAGTTGTGCGCAAGGAGCTCTGGGGCTATGCACCGGACGAAACCTTCACCCCGACCGACCTGATCGGCGAGCCCTATGCCGGCATCCGTCCCGCACCCGGCTATCCCGCCCAGCCAGACCATACGGAAAAGACGACGCTCTTCCGCCTGCTCGATGCGGAAAGGGAGATCGGCGTGACGCTGACCGAGAGCTTTGCCATGTGGCCGGGCTCCTCTGTCTCCGGCCTCTACCTCGCCTCGCCCGAGAGCTACTATTTCGGCGTTGCCAAGGTGGAGCGCGACCAGGTGGAGGACTATGCGCGGCGCAAGGGCATGGCGGTCGGCGAGGTCGAGCGCTGGCTGGGGCCGGTGCTCAACTACATACCGGCGACCGCGCGGGAAAACGCGGCCTGAGACTTCAGGCCGTCGCAAGGTTGAGCAGCAGCACCATGGCATAGCTTGCCGCCACCAGCACACCGAGCGACAGCACGACTGCGACTGTCACCCGCGGCCCCGCGTGCATCACCCTGCGTAGGTCGATACCGAGGCCAAGGGCTGCCATCGACAAAATCGTCAGCCCCGTGGCCACACCGTTCATGCGGGCGGCCAAGGCGGCATCGACGAGGCCAGTGCTGCGCGCAACGAGCAGCGCGAGAAAGCCGAGGATGAACCAGGGCACCATCCGGTGCAGCGCCGGGCGTTCGCCCCGCGCCTTGCCCGAGACGAGCGACAAGAGGAAAATCACGGGGCCGAGCATCAGCACCCGCACCAGCTTGACAAAGGTGCCGACCTGGATGCTCAGCGCAGAAACCGGTGCGGTGGCGGCAAGCACCTGCGGCACCGCATAGACCGTCATGCCCGCCATCACGCCATAGCCCGTCGCCGAAAGCCCGAGCAGCGGCACCAATGCCGGCAGAGCAAGCACGGTCAGCATGCCGAGAACCGCGGTGAAGGCGATGGAGGAGGCGACATCCTCCGCATCCGCCCGGATGACCGGCGCGGTCGCCGCGATCGCCGAATTGCCGCAGATCGAGTTGCCGCAGGCGATGAGCAGCGCGACGGGGCGCGATAACCCAAGCCCACGGCCGATCGCATAGCTTGCGCTGAGGGCGATGCCCACCACAACCGCAATGGCCGCGATCAGCGGCAGGCCCATCTCCGTCACCGCTGCAGCACTCACGCTTGCACCCAGCAGCACGATGGCAATCTCCAGGAAATACTTTGCCGAAAAGGCAATGCCGGGGTCGAACAGGGCAGGCCGGCGCAGCGCGAGACGGCAGAGCGCACCGATCAGGATTGCCAGCACCAGCGCCTCGACCCAGGCGCCACCCGTCAGCCATCGTTCCAGCTGCTCGGCGCAGAATGCGAGGCCGGAGACCAAGGCCGAGAGCAGCACGCCCGGAAACAGGGATGCGTTTCCAAAATTCCTGCGATTCTTGATCAAATTTTCCATGCGCCAAAAGTGCGCTTGAAAATCCATTCGATCCATCGGCAAATATCGGATGTTTCATTCGACTGGATCGAACAAATGATGACGCTTGAGCAACTCCGCATTTTCATCGCCGTGGCCGAGCGCGAGCATCTGACGCAAGCGGCCGAAGCGCTCCATCTCACGCCCTCGGCCGTCAGCTCGGCGATCCGGGTGCTAGAGGAGCGCTACGGCATCGCGCTGTTCCACCGCACGGGGCGGCGGATCGAGTTGACGGAAACGGGCGCAGCCTTCCTGCCCGAGGCGAAGGCGACGCTGGCGCGGGCGGCGGGCGCGGACCTCTTCCTCACCGAGATCGGCGGCCTGAAGCGCGGCACGCTGACGCTGGCGGCCAGCCAGACCGTCGCCGGCTCCTGGCTGCCGCCCCGGCTGATGCGCTTCAAGGCGGACTATCCGGCCATCGATATCAGGCTCGGCGCCAGCAACACCGAGCAGGTGGCGGACGCTGTGCTGGAGGGGCAGGCGGAACTCGGCTTCGTCGAGGGTATAGTGGATCATCCAGTACTTGCCCAGCGCATCGTCGCCCATGACCGGGTGGTGATCGTCGCGCCGTCAGGCCATCCGCTCGCCGGCCGCCCGGCGGATGCGGCGATGCTCACCACAGCCCGCTGGGTGCTGCGCGAACCCGGCTCCGGCACCCGCAGCGCGCTGATCGCGACACTTGCCGGTCACGGCGTGAGGGAGGATGCACTGGATGTGGCGCTGTCGCTGCCCTCGAACGAGGCGGTGCGCAGCGCGGTGCTGAGCGGCGACGCGCTGACGGCGGTATCCTTTTCCGTTGTGACGGACGACATCGCCGCCGGCCGGCTCCTGCCCGTCGGTTTCGACCTGCCGGAACGGGCCTTTCGCTCGCTGCGGCACAAGGAGCGCTACCGCTCCAAGGCCGCCCTCGCCTTCGAGGCGATGCTCTAGGATTTTGTTTTTACCGCACTATCCGACGCCGAAGCGAACGCGCTTCGGCTGGAAATGCTCTAGAAACCGTCGCGGCCGCGGAAGCGGCGCTGGTAGGCGGGGTCGTAGAGCGAGCTTTCGCGAAAATCCTCTGCCGCCAGCGAGCGGCCGACGAAGATCAGCGCCGTGCGCTCGATCGGCTCCACCGCCACCTTCGCCGCGATATCGGCAAGCGTGCCGCGCACCACGCGCTCATCCGGCCAGGAAGCCTTGACGACGATCGCGACAGGGCAATCGGCGCCATAGAGCGGCGTGAGTTCCGTCACCACCTGATCGAGCGCATGGATGGCGAGGTGGATGGCGAGCGTCGCGCCCGTCGCGCCGAAGCCCTGCAGGGTCTCGCGGTTCGGCATGGGCGAGGCGCGGCCGGAGACGCGGGTGAGCACGAGGCTCTGCGCGACGGCGGGGATGGTGAGTTCGCGGCCGAGCGCCGAAGCCGCTGCCGCAAAGGAGGGCACGCCCGGCGTCATCGTGTAGGCGATGCCGTTCTTCTCCAGCCGGCGGATCTGCTCGGCAACGGCGCTCCAGACCGAGAGATCGCCGGAATGCAGTCGCGCTACGTCCTCCCCCGCCGCGGCCGCCTTGACATATTCCGCCTCGATCTCGTCTAGCGACATCGGCGCCGTATCGATGATGCGCGCACCGGGCGGGCAATATTGCAGCAACTCCGGCGAGACGATCGAGCCGGCATAGAGGCAGACGGGGCATTTGCCTATGAGATCGCGGCCGCGCACGGTGATAAGGTCGGCAGCGCCGGGGCCTGCGCCGATGAAATGAACAGTCATCTTTGATCCTTGGATATGTCGGCCGGCTTGACCCAGCTCCATTGTGTGACCGGCATGGCCGGCCGCCAGCCTGTCATCTGCCCAACGGGCGATGCGCGGGCGATATCGATGCGGGTGAGCGAACCGCCGAGCCGGGCATGGTGGGCGAGCAGCACCGCTTCCATCTCCGTCGTCACCGCATTGGCGACCAGCCGGCCGCCGGGTTTCAGGCCGGCCAACGCCACCTCCATCACCCCCGCCTCGCTGCCGCCGCCGCCGATGAAGATTGCATCAGGGGCGGCAAGACCTTCCAGTGCGCCGGGCGCGGTGCCCTCGACGACCACTAGGCTCGGTACGCCAAAAGTCTGCGCATTGCGCCGGATACGCGCTGCGCGCTCGCCATGACCTTCGATGGCGATGGCCCGGAGCGACGGGTCTGCCAACATCCATTCGATGCCGATGGAGCCAGAACCGCCGCCGACATCCCACAGAAGCTCACCGCGCTTCGGCGCCAAGGCCGAAAGCGTCAAAGCGCGCACCTCGCGCTTGGTGATCTGCCCGTCATGGTCGAACAGCGCGTCATCGAGACCCGGCGTGAAGGCGAGCACGCGCGCCGCGCTGTCGGCCGAAACCTCCACCGCGCAGACATTCAGCATATCGGCATCGGCAAGCGCGAAACTTCGCGCCTGATGGCGGCTCACCCGCTCGCGCGCGCCGCCGAGTGCTTCGAGAACCGTGAGCGCCGAGCCGCCGAAACCGCTTTCGGAGAGCAGCGCCGCCAGCGCCGCCGGACCGTCGCTGTCCGAGGTCAGTGCGAGGATACGGCTGCCGGGATGCAAATGCGGGCGGATGAGATCGAGCGGACGGCCATGCAAGGAAACGCAGACCGTATCCTGCAAGGCCCAGCCCATGCGCGAGGCCGCGAGGCTGAACGAAGAGGGCGCCGGGAAGACCTGCATTTCGGCGCGTGCAATGCGCCGCGAGAGCGTGACGCCGACGCCGTAGAAGAAGGGATCGCCCGAGGCGAGCACCACCACCGGCCGCCCCCGCGCGGCAAGCACGGCCTCGACGGAGCGCTCGAAGGGGCTGAGCCAGCCCTGACGCTCGCCGTGGATGGCGGCGTCCGCAAGTTCCAGATGCCGCGCGCCGCCGAAGACGATCTCGGCGCGGCCTATCGCGGCCTTGGCCTCGTCACCGAGACCGGCTAGACCGTCCTCGCCGATCCCGATGATGGAAAGCCACGGGGCGGCGGAGACAAGGGATCGATCAGGCGTGGACAAGCGACGCATCCTCATTCTGGGCGGCACGACGGAGGCGCGCGATCTGGCCGGTCGCCTTGCCGAACGGACCGAGCTTGCCGTCACGCTGTCGCTCGCCGGCCGCACGCTCGATCCCGCCCCGCAGCCTGTGCCAGTGCGTACGGGTGGTTTCGGCGGTGCCGAAGGGCTTGCCGCCTATCTTGGATCGCACGCGATCGATCTCCTGATCGACGCCACGCATCCCTTCGCCAAGCAGATTTCCGCCAATGCCCGCGCGGCCAGCGGTATCACCGGCATCCCGCTGCTGCGGCTGGAGCGGCTTGGCTGGGAAGAGGTTTCCGGCGACTGCTGGACGCGCGTCGCCTCGGTCGCCGATGCGGTGGTCGCCCTTGGTGAAGCACCACGCCGCGTTTTCCTCGCCATCGGCCGGCAGGAGGCGAAGGCTTTCGATGCGGCCCCGCAGCATCACTATCTCGTGCGCAGTGTCGATCCCGTCGATCCGCCGCTCACCGCCCCTGATGTCGAATACCTGCTCGCCCGCGGCCCCTTCGCCGTCGAAGACGAGATCGCCTTGCTGCGCGCCAACAGGATCGACGTTGTCATCAGCAAGAATTCCGGTGGTGAAGCCACCTATGGCAAAATCGCTGCCGCACGCAGTCTCGGCCTTCCGGTCGTGCTCATCGAGCGATCGGCGGTCGCGGACGACCACCGCGCCGAAACGGTCGAGGATGCGATGCGGCTCGCCGATCATCTGCTCGCGTCCTTCAGGAAACGCGGCGTATAGACGAGATCGGCCAAGCCGGGGCGTGCGATGATACGGGTTTCCGGCGAACCGATGACGACGCAGGTCGCCATGTCGGCGCGCTCGGCTTCGGCCTCGCCCAACGGCATGACCAGCATGCGCTCATCCGGCCGGCCGGCGGCGCGGCCGAAAATGACGGGCGTCGAAGCCGGCAAGGTCTCGCGCAGGATCTCGAAGGCCCGGCCGAGCTGCCAGGGCCGCGCCTTGCTGATCGGGTTATAGAGCGCGATCACCAGGCCCGCCTCGGACACCAGACGCAGACGCTTTTCGATGATGTCCCAGGGTTTCAGATTGTCCGACAGCGAGATGGCGCAGAAATCATGGCCGAGCGGCGCGCCGATGCGGGCGGCGACGGCGAGCATCGCGGTGACACCCGGCACGACCGTCAGATCGACCGATTTCCACTCCTCCGGTCCCGCATCGATGGCCTCGCAGACCGCGGCCGCCATGGCGAAGACACCGGGATCGCCGCCCGAGACGACGCAGACGTCGACGCCTTCGGCGGCCCGCGTCAGAGCTGCCTGCGCACGGTTCAGTTCCTCGCGGTTGTCGGAGGCGACCTTGATCTGGTCCGGCCGAAGGTTCAGCCGGTCGATATAGGGAAAGTAACCGAAGAACTCGGTCGATGCGGCGACGGCAGCAAGCGCTTCCGGCGTCAGCTGGTCCGGATTGCCGGGACCGGTGCCGATGACGAATAGTTTGCCGGTCATGCCCGCGCGCTCCAGCCCGGCACGAGCACCAGCGAGAAATAGGGCGCGGTATCGTCGAGTTTTTCCGAGAGCCGCATGGATTTGCTCGTCGCCATGGTGCCGCGCTCGACATAGACCGCCTCACCGAGGCGACCGGCCAGCGAAAGCGCGCGGCGGATCTTCGGCAGATTACGGCCGACCTTCATGATGACGGCGGCCTCGGTATCGCCAAGCCGGCGCGACAGCTCTTCCTCGCGCATCGTGCCCGGCAGCACGGAGAGCACGTCATCGCCCTGCACGATGGGCAGGCCCGACAGCGACCAGCAGCCGGACATGGCGGTGATGCCGGGAATGACCTCGGTCGGGAAGCGGTCTGCCAGACGCACATGCAGATGCATGTAGGAGCCGTAGAACATCGGATCGCCCTCCGACAGGATCGCGACCGTGCGGCCGGCGGCAAGATGCTCCGCAACGGCCGCGGCGGAGGCATCGTAGAAGGCCGTGATCTGGCTCTTGTAGTCGTCGTGATCCTTGTCGATTTCCGTCGTCACCGGATAGTAGAGCGGCAGCTCCACCATGCTGGGCTTCAGCAGGCCTTCGACGATCGCCCGGCCATTGCCCGAGCGGCCGGCCTTGGCGAAATAGGCAAGCACATCGGCCTCGCCGATCGCCCGCACCGCCTTGAGGGTCAGAAGCTCTGGATCGCCCGGCCCCGTGCCCACGCCGTAAAGTCGTCCTGTCGTCATCGTCATACTCCCGGCCGTGCGAGCGAATTGAGGGCGGCGGCCGTCATGGCGCTGCCGCCGAGGCGGCCGCGCACGATGGCGAAGGGCACGCCGTAGGAATTGCCCGCCAGCGCATCCTTGGATTCCGCCGCCCCGACGAAGCCGACGGGCATGCCGAGGATCGCCGCCGGTTTCGGCGCCCCGTCGCGCAGGAGTTCGAGCAGGTAGAACAGCGCGGTCGGCGCATTGCCGATGGCGACAACGGAGCCGGCCATGCGCTCGAGCCACAGGCGGATGGCGGCGGCCGAGCGGGTATTGTCGATCTCCTTGGCAATGTCGGGCGTGCGCGGATCGCGCAGCGTGCAGATGACATCGTTATTGGCCGGCAGGCGGGCGGCGGTGACGCCGCGCGCCACCATTTCGGCATCGCAGAAGATCGGCGCACCGGCCTGAAGGGCGGCGCGCGCCGAGGAGACGAAATCCGGCGAGAAGACGAAATGCGCTGCGGCCTCGACGAGACCGGCGGCATGGATCATGCGCACGGCGACATCCGCCTCTTCTTCAGAGAAGCGCGAAAGGTCGGCTTCGGCGCGAATGATCGCGAAGGATTTTTCATAGATGGCCGTGCCATCCTTGATGTAGTCGTAATCGGTCATTGTTGGCCTTGATATGCGGAAACGAAAAGGGCGGGCGCGGTGCGGTCGATCAGGCTTTTCGCCGTTTCCCGGTTGTTACGGCGATTGCGCGAGAGGGCACCGAGACGCTGGATCGCCGGCACGAGGCCGTCGGCGGGAACGGTCACCAGCGCCGGGTCGGATGCCTTGCCGTTGACGACAAGGCCGACCCCATCGGCCGTACCGCACAGCGTGACGGCGGCGCGCGCCGGATGGGCGCAGCCTTTGGGGCAGCCGGAAACATGCACGTCGACGGTGCCGTCGAGCCATTCGGCCGCATGCGCGACAAGCGCATCGGCGGCGGCATGGGTATCGAAGCTGGCGGAAGCGCAACCGGCGGCACCGGCGCAGACCGAAATGGAGCGGCCGGGCGCCCTGTTCGTGCACCAGAAACCTTCGCGCTGCGCCGCGTCCTGCGCGGCAGCGAGCGCAGCCTCGGACAGGCCGCGCACCAGCAGCGTGCGGTGCGGCGCAAGGCGAAACTCCGTGGCACCACAGGACGAGAGGCTGCGCACGAGGGCAGCAAGACGATCAGCATGCATCTGACCATAGGCCGGGGAAACACCGAGAACGGGCGCACCGTCGATACGGTGGACGCCAATCGGATGGGTCGGGATGATGCCGGCAAGCGGTAAAGCTGGCATATTGAAGCGCGCCACCAGCGCTTCGGCATCGAGGTCGCGGCCACGGGTGCCCGCACCGGCCGCAGCCAGCGCCGCCACGACCGTCATCGCGCCTTCAACCACCGTTTCGGACGATAGCAAAGCGATAGGCTGCGCCGTTTCCCGGTCACCGCCAGCCGACAGGCGCCAGGCCACCGCATCGTTCGTCTCGACGGCATCGAGCCTGATATCTGCAACCATATCGGCAAGCGACAGCACGCCGCCGCCATCGACGACGATGGCAAGTTTTGGCGCAAGCGTCAGCGCGACGTCTGCGATAACATTGCGCAAGGCATCGGCAATCGGCGTGGCGTCGGCAATCTCGGAGGGATCGATGCCTGAAAGCGCCGGCGTTTCGATGGCGACGCCGGTCTGGGGCACGATGCCGGCGGCCTCTAGTCCCTCAGCAAGACGCGGCACGGTCCCCAGGGTCAGGCCGCGCAGCTGGATGTTGCCGCGCGCCGTGATTTCGATGAGGCCGTTGCCGGTTTCGCGGGCAAGATCGGAAAGCGCGAGAAGATCATCCGCCGTCAGCGCTACCGCAACCGGACGCAGGCGCACGAGAAAACCGTCGCCGGTGCGCATGGGCGTAGCGAGTGACGGGCAGGCGCCACGCCGTAGGGTGCCGGGATCGCAGGCGAGCACCGTGGTCATGCCGCGCCCTCCTCGCTTTCCACGGCGGGGCGGCGGATCAGGTAGGTGTCCATGATCCAGCCGTGTTCCGCGCGCGCCGTGCGGCGGGTCTCGGCGATGGTCTCGGCCATTTCGGAAAGGCGGCCGGAGAGCAGGATTTCGTGCGGCGTGCCGAGATAGGCGCCCCACCAGATTTCGGCTTCCGGATCCTCGACGGTGCGGAACGCCTGCACGCCATCGAGCATGACGAGCGCATCGCGCGCGCCCGCCGGCCAGCCTTCGGACAGTCTTCGGCCGGTGGTGATCTCGACGGGAAGGCCGATGCGGTTGAGCGCGATGCCGTGGCCGGCGCACAGCGCCTGAACGCTGGTGATGCCGGGAATGACCTCCATCTCGAAAGCGACACGCCCGGCGGCGCGTACATGCTCGACGATGCGCAAGGTGCTGTCATAGAGCATCGGGTCGCCCCAGACGAGCAGGCCCAGCGTTTGATCCTCGCCCACCTCATGCCCGAGCGTGCGCTCGTAGATCGCGGCGATGGCATGGTGCCAGTCGTGAACGCCGTCCTCGTAGGAACCGTCGGCGCGGCGCACCGGCACGGCGTAATCGAGGATGCGGCAGGCTTCGTTGGTGAGAAAACGATCGCAGATATCGCGGCGCGCGTCGGCGAGAAAGGCCTTCTCGGCTCCCTTGGTAGGGATCAGCAGCACATCGGCCCGGTTCAGCGCATTGATTGCCTGAACGGTCATGTGCTCGGGATTGCCCGCGCCGATCCCGATAACCAGTATCTTTCTCAAATCCGTCTCCCGTGCGGCTCGCGCTCCCGGTTTGCGGCCCGGTGTGGGTCCCGCATCCCCTTCCTAATCCCAAATGCGACAGGAAAACAGCCCCCGGTTCGCGTCCTTTGCCGGTCTGTTTGAGACGATTAGGCGGCTTTGCGGCTGGTGAGGTAGGCGCGCGGCGAAGTGCCGAGCATGCGCTTGAACATGGTGGTGAAAGCGGGAACACTCTCGTAGCCGGCGTCGAGCGCCACGCGCGTCACCGGCTCGCCGGCGGCAAGCCTTGGCAGGCAGGCGAAAAGACAGGCCTGCTGTCGCCAAGTGACGAAGCTGACGCCCGTCTCCTCGCGGAAAAACCGCGTAAAGGTGCGCCGGCTCATGTGGAGATGCCGCGCCCAGTCATCGATCTTGGCGACAGGCGACGGCGCCTCGACGAAATCGCGGCAGAGGCCGGCGAGCCGCCCGCTTGCGGGAAAGGGCAGGCCGAGGCGGCGCTCCGGCAAGCGGCCAATCTCGTCGAGCAGCAGCGCCATCACCAATTCCCCGCGTCCGCGATCCTCCGCAAGCGCGCCCTTGCGCACGGCCTCCGCAAGAAGCTGGCGCGCCAGATCCGTCACCTCGAGCACGGTGGGCTCTTCGGAGGCCGCACGGCCCTCCGGCGAATAGATATAGACCGAGCGCATGCTGACATCGCTCGCCATCTCGACGGAATGCTCCAGCCCGCGCGGGATGAGCAGCGCGTGGCCGGGCGGGATCATCCAGCGCCCGCGGTCCGTCGAAACCAGCACGACACCGGAGAAGACGCAGAGAAACTGCGTGCGCCGATGGCGATGCGGCGGCACGGTGTACCCACCCGGAATATCCGAACTGTGGACCAGAACGTCCTCGTTCGACTGCTCCATGCGAGAAAGATTGCGGATGTGGTCGTCATCGAGCGCTTTCAGGCGCGCCGGCGTCAATTTTTCCATATTTGGCCCACTCGCGTAAGAAATGGACCTCAGCACAAAAGCAGGCCGCGCGCAATCCTTGTATGGAACGGCAAATCGCGCCGCCTGCGGCGAACAGTTCGAGGCTCCCCATGTCGACAGTCGTCCCGGCCGCGCCCTCCCGCGCCGCCGCCACCACCTATTCCATCATCGTCGCGGTCAGCGCCTGCCACATGCTTAACGACATCATGCAGTCGCTGCTGACGTCGCTCTACCCGCTGCTCAAGGAAAACTACGCGCTCGATTTCGTGCAGATCGGCTTGCTCACCATGGCCTTCCAGGTCACGGCCTCGCTTTTGCAGCCGGCCGTCGGCATCGTCACGGACCGCTGGCCGATGCCCTTCTCCCTGCCGGTCGGCATGGGCAGCACCTTCGTCGGCCTCATCATGCTTGCCTACGCGCATTCCTTCCCGGTCCTGATCCTCGGCGCCTGCCTGATCGGCCTGGGGTCGGCGATCTTCCACCCGGAATCCTCGCGCGTCGCGCGCCTTGCCTCGGGCGGCCGCCATGGCCTTGCGCAGTCGATGTTCCAGGTCGGTGGCAATGCCGGCACGGCGCTCGGCCCGCTGCTCGCCGCCTTCATCGTGCTGCCCTTCGGCCAGACGAGCGTCGCCTGGTTCTCGGCCATCGCCCTTGTCGGCATGATCATTCTGACCTGGGTCGGCAACTGGTATGCCGGCGAGCGCCGCTCGTCGGCGGGCCGGCCCGCCGTCAGCCGCGAACTGCCGCTGCCGCGTGGAAAAGTCGCCTGGGCGCTGGCGGTGCTCGTACTGCTGACCACGACCAAGAACGCCTACCTCGCCAGCATTTCGAGCTATTTCACCTTCTACACGATCGGCCGCTTCGGGCTCGACGTGCAGCAGGCGCAGCTGATGCTGTTTCTCTTCCTCGGCTCCTCCGCGCTCGGTGTCTTCATGGGCGGGCCGATCGGCGACCGGTTCGGCACGCGCTTCGTGATCTGGTTCTCGATCCTCGGCGTTATTCCCTTCGCGCTGATGCTGCCCTATGCCAATCTATTCTGGACGGGCGTGCTGACGGTGATGATCGGCCTGATCTTCTCCTCGGCCTTCTCCAACATCGTCGTCTTCGCGCAGGAACTGGTGCCGGGCCGCGTCGGCATGATCGCCGGCATCTTCTTCGGCTTCGCCTTCGGCGCCGGCGGCCTGGGTGCTGCCCTGCTCGGCGGCGTCGCCGACCGTCACGGCATCGACTTCGTCTTCCAGGTCTGCTCCTACATGCCGCTGCTGGGCATCCTGACGATCTTCCTGCCGCGCCTGCCGGCCAAGCACTGAGACTTTTGCCTCCAGCAAACAAAAACGCCCGGCATCGCTGCCGGGCGTTTTTGTTTGGAGCATGTTGCTTTTAAAGCCGGGCGCCTGCGAAATGGGCGATCTGGGCGCCGAGTTCGTAATAGCCCTCGCGCGCCGAGCGGAAGGACTGGGCTTCAGGGTCGGTGACCGGCAGCGGCAGATCCTTTTCGGCGATCTCGCCGGAGATGAGTTCGGCCAGCGTGCGGCCGAAGACCGTGCCGGGCGCGATGCCCCGGCCGTTGTAACCGGAGAAGCCAATGACGTTTTCGGCCAGGCGATGGAAGCGCGGCAGGTTGTCGGTGGTCATGCCGATCTTGCCGTACCACTCCGCCTCGAAGGCGACGTCGCCGATGGCGGGGAAAAGCTTCTTCAGCGCGCGGCGTGCCCAGGCCTTGTGGATGCCGGTGCCCGTGCCGCGCAGCGCACCGACGCTGCCGAACACGAGGCGGCCCCGCTTGTCGAAGCGGAAGGAGGAGAGCACCTCCTTGGTATCCCAGGCGCCCTGCTTTTCGGGAAGGATTTTGGCCTGAAGCTCCGGCGAGAGCGGCACGGTGGCGAAATTGAAATAGGGCAGGTGCACGAGTTCGGCGCGCACCTCGTTCCACGGTGCCACCGTATAGGCATTGGTGGCGACCACCACCCAGTCGGCCGTCACCGAACCGCGGGCGGTGTTGACCGTCCAGCGTTTGCCATTGCGTTCCGCACCCGTCACCGGGCTTCCCGTAAAGACCTGGGCACCGGCGGCAATCGCCGCGCGGGCCAGGCCGCGCGCATAGGCGAGCGGCTGGATCGTGCCGGCGCGCATGTCGAGCAGCGAACCCGTATAGGCATCCGTGCCGACCTTGACCGCAGTTTCCGCCGCATCGAGCAGCCGCACCGGCGCGCCACGGCGCGCCCATTGCTCGGCGCGCTGCTTCAATTCGTCGAGGCCGGACTGGCCGACGGCGCAATGCAGCGTGCCGACCGGGTTGATCTCGCAATCGATGGCATGCTTTGCGACGAGATCGAACACGGCGCGCGGCGCATTGCCGAGCAGTTCGAGCAGGCGGCTGCCGTGCAGGTCGCCCAGAACGCCCGGAAGCTCGTCGGGCATCACCCACATGCCGGCATTGACGAGGCCGACATTGCGGCCCGAACCGCCATAGCCGATCTCCGCGCCTTCCAGCAGGATGACGCGCGTGCCGCGCTCGGCCAGATGCAGCGCGGTCGAAAACCCGGTGTATCCGCCGCCGACGATGACGACATCCGCCTCGGCCTTACCCGAGAAGGCAACCGTTTCGGGGGCGGGCGGGGCGGTCATCTCCCAAAGGCCATGGGAGCGCGGGTCGTTGAGCATAGTGGTCTGTCTTTTCGGAAAAGGAGGATGTTCGCCGCACAATCGGCCATGCGGCACGCCGACTAAAGCAAAAAATCAGAACGGGGTCATGCCCCGTCCGCATGATCGGTCGCTGGAATTCTAAGCCGGGAGCTCTTTGGCAATCCAGGCGCGAAACGCCTGGCTGAGCGGGTTTTCCAGCTTGCCCTCGGGCACGACGAGATAATAGTTGTTCTCCGTCTCCATCGGCCGGTCGAAGACCAGCGCGAGGCGGCCGCTCGCAAGCTCCTGCTCGATGAGATATTTCGGCAGGAGCGCAAAGCCGAGGCCGGCGACGGCGGATTCGATCACCATGGCGAACTGATCGAAGCGGTGGCCGCGATAGGCCGTCTCCGAGGCGGCACCGTTCAGCTCGAACCATTGCGCCCAGAGCTTTGGACGCGTCGCGAGATGGAGCAGCGGCGCCGTTTCAAGATCTTTCGGATCGGTCAGATCCCAGGATTTCAGGAGTTCCGGGCTTGCCGCCGGCAGGATGATCTCGCTGCAGAGATAGGAGCAGGCCGCGCGCGCCCAGACCGGCTGGCCGTAGTGGATCGCGAGGTCGAAATTCTCCTCGTCGAAATCGAACGGGGCCGAACGCGACGCGATGTTGATGATCGTGCCGGGGTTTTCGGCGAGAAAACCCGGAATGCGCGGCGTCAGCCAGCGGCTGCCGAAGGTTGGCAGCGTCGCGATGGCGAGGCTGTGTTCGGAGGACGCCGACGCCATGGCGCGCAGCATGGTCTCTTCGGTCTGGTGCAGGAGCTTGCGCACCTCCGGCAGGAAGCGCCGGCCGTCGTCGGAGAGCACCACGCGCTGACGCACGCGCTCGAACAGCAATACGCCGAGCTGTTCCTCAAGGTCCTTGATCTGGCGGCTGACGGCGCTTTGCGTGAGGTTCAGCTCATGCGCGGCCTGCGTGAAGGAGCCGTGGCGCGCGGCACATTCGAACGCTTGCAGCGTGGTGACGTCCGGGATCAGCCTTCGACTGAGCTTCATTCTTTCCTCGCATCAACATAGTCAGAACGGTCGCAATCGCTTGGAGAAACGATCCAGTATGATCCGTTTTGAGAATGAACAGGGCCCTCCCACCCTTGTAAGATGAGACCGCCTCCCATGAAAGCAAATTCGTACGTTTCCGCCGACAAGATCCGCTCGGATTTCTCCGCCGCCATGTCCGCCATGTATCGCGACGAGGTCCCGGCCTATGGCACGCTGATGGCGCTGGTCGCCAAGGTCAATGACGAGACGCTCGCCGCCGACCCACGTCTGAAGACGCGCCTCGAAGCGACCGATTCGCTCGACCGCATCTCGGAAGAGCGCCACGGCGCCATCCGCCTCGGGACGCCCGGAGAGCTTTCCATGATGCGCCGCGCCTTCGCCGTCATGGGCATGTTCCCGGTCGGCTACTACGATCTCTCCACGGCCGGCGTTCCGGTTCACTCCACCGCCTTCCGCCCGGTCGGCGCCGAAAGCCTCAGCCGCAACCCCTTCCGCGTCTTCACCTCGCTGCTGCGTCTCGACCTGATCGCCGACGAAACGCTGCGTGAAGAGGCCGCCGCCGTTCTGGCCGCGCGCAAGATTTTCACCGACGAAGCCGTTCGGCTGGTCGAGAAGGCCGAGCGTGACGGTGGCCTCGAGCCCGCCGACGCCGCCCGCTTCGTGACCGAAGTGCTGGAAACCTTCCGCTGGCACGACCACGCCATCGTCAGCACGGACATGTACAAGCGCCTGCACGACGCGCATCGCCTGATCGCCGACGTCGTTTCCTTCAAGGGCCCGCACATCAACCACCTGACGCCGCGCACGCTCGATATCGACAAGGTGCAGGCCCGCATGCCGGAAGAAGGCATCGCGCCCAAGGCCATTGTCGAGGGCCCGCCGACCCGCGACTGCCCGATCCTGCTGCGCCAGACCTCGTTCAAGGCGCTGGAAGAGGCCGTGTCCTTCATAGGCAGCGACGGCAGCTGGCAGAAGGGCTCACACACCGCCCGTTTCGGCGAGATCGAACAGCGCGGCGTGGCGCTGACCCCGAAGGGCCGCGCGCTCTACGACAAGCTCCTGAACGACACCCGCGCCCGCGTGCGCCCGGCCGCCGACGGCTCCAACGCCGCCGAATACGAGGCGGCACTCGCCGATGTCTTCAAGGCCTTCCCGGACACGTGGGACGGTATTCGCCAGGCGGGCCTTGGCTATTTCCGCTACTCGCTGACGGAAAAGGGCCAGTCCGTTACCGGCCGCAACGCCGATCTGGAAACCGCGATCGAAGCCGGCCTCATCCAGTTCGACCCGATCGTCTATGAAGACTTCCTGCCGGTCAGCGCCGCGGGCATCTTCCAGTCGAACCTCGGCGACGATGCGACGCAGGATTTCGTCGCAAGCCCCAACCAGGTGATGTTCGAGCGCGATCTGGGCGCCACGGTTCTGGACGAATTCGCCCATTATGCCGGCATCCAGCGCGCCTCGCTTGAAATGTGCCTTGGCATCGTCAACATGGCCGCCGCTGCAGAGTGACGGACGAAAGCATGATCGAGGCAAACCATATCGCGGTCTTGAAAAGCCTGCTCGGCGAGAAAGGTCTTCTCACCGAGCCCGCCGATATGGCCGCCTATGAGACCGGCGCGCGCTACGACAAAGGCCGGGCCGCCTTCGTCGCGCGCCCGGCAACGACCGCCGAGACCTCCGCCGTCATGGCCTATTGCGTGAAGAACGGCATCGCACTCATTCCGCAGTCCGGCAATACCGGCCTCGTCTCCGGCTCGACGCCCGACGACAGCGGCCGCCAAGGCGTTCTGAGCCTCGACCGCCTCACCGCACCGTTCGAGTTCGATCGCGTCAACCGCACGATCAAGGCCGGCGCGGGCGTGCGACTTTCCGACCTCAACGGCAAGCTCGAAGACACCGGCCTGTTCTTCCCGATCGACCTCGGCGCCGACCCGCGCCTCGGTGGCATGATCGCGACGAACACCGGCGGCTCGCGCTTCCTGCGCTACGGCGACGTGCGCCGCAACACGCTGGGCCTCACGGTCGTCCTCGCCGACGAGGCCGGAACCGTGCTCGACCTCTCTTCGGATCTGCGCAAGAACAATACCGGCGTCGACTGGAAGCAGCTGTTTATCGGCACGTCGGGCGCTTTCGGTATCGTCACCGAATGCGTGCTGAACCTCGAGCCCGCGCCGAAACAATCGGCGACCGCGCTTCTCGTACCCTCCTCGGCCGAACAGGTCGCCACGCTGCTGGTTGCCATGGAAGACGCGCTCGGCAGCTATCTCTCGGCCTTCGAGGGCATGTCCGGCAATGCCATCAGTGCCGCGCTCGACCACGTTCCCTCGCTGCGCAATCCCTTCCAGGGCGGCATCGTGCCCGATTTCGTCATCCTTGCCGAAATCTCCCGCTCAACGCCGCCGCGCGAGGGCGAACAGCCGCTCGATGCGGTGCTGGAGGAGGTGCTGGCCGCGATCTGGGAGCGTGAGGACGCGCCGCTCGCCGACGCCTTCGTCGGTCCGCCGCACGAAATCTGGGCGCTGCGCCACGCGCTGTCCGAGGGCGTGAAGCATAGCGGACGATTGATCGCCTTCGATCTGTCCTTCCGCCGGGGTGACATCATGCCTTTCCTCGCCCATATGAAGGCGGACATGCCTGACCACTTCGAGGACGTGACGATCTGCGATTTCGGCCATATCGGCGATGGCGGCGTGCACTTCAACCTCGTCGTCGCCAAGGACGATCCGCGCCTTGCCGATCCCGATTTCGAGGCGGACCTGCGCGCCTGGGTCTTCACCGTCGCCGTCGAAAACTTCGGCGGCAGCTTCAGCGCGGAGCACGCCATCGGCCGCAAGAACCAGGCCTTCTACGACCAATACACCCCGGAAAAGATCCGCGACCTCGCGGCCGGGCTGAAAACCATCACCTCGCCGGGTCCGCTCGGCGCCATGACCTTCTAAGAAACTCAGGGAGATACCCCATGACGAAAGTCGACGTGAAAAAGGAAACCGAAGCCCTTCTCGACAAGCTCGGCGTTGCCCGTGGCCTGTGGCAGGGTGGCGACATGGCCTCGTTCAGCCCGGTCAGCGGCGAAGAGATCGGCAAGCTGAAGACCGTTTCGGGCGCCGAGACAGACAAGGCCATCGACGCCGCCCATGAGGCCTTCAAGGCCTGGCGCCTCGTGCCGGCCCCCAAGCGCGGCGAACTCGTGCGCCTGCTCGGCGAAGAGCTGCGCGCCGCCAAGGCAGATCTCGGTCGCCTCGTCTCCATCGAAGCCGGCAAGATCACCTCCGAAGGCCTCGGCGAAGTGCAGGAAATGATCGACATCTGCGATTTCGCCGTCGGTCTCTCCCGCCAGCTCTACGGCCTCACCATCGCCACCGAGCGCCCCGGCCACCGCATGATGGAAACCTGGCACCCGCTCGGCGTCGTCGGCATCATCTCCGCCTTCAACTTCCCGGTCGCCGTCTGGTCGTGGAACGCGGCGCTCGCGCTCGTCGCCGGCAATTCCATCGTCTGGAAGCCCTCTGAAAAGACCCCGCTGACCGGCCTCGCCTGCCAGGCGATCCTCGATCGCGCGCTGGCCCGCTTCGGCGATGCGCCGGCGAACCTTTCCCAGGTCCTCATCGGCGACCGCACCATCGGCGAAGCCCTCGTCGACAACCACAAGGTCGCGCTCGTCTCGGCCACCGGCTCCACCCGCATGGGCAAGGAAGTCGGCCCGCGCCTCGCCAAGCGTTTCGCCCGCTCGATCCTCGAGCTCGGCGGCAACAATGCCGGCATCGTCTGCCCGTCCGCCGATCTCGACATGGCCCTGCGCGCGATTGCCTTTGGTGCCATGGGGACCGCCGGCCAGCGCTGCACGACGCTCCGCCGCCTCTTCGTGCATGACAGCGTCTACGACCAGCTCGTGCCGCGCCTGAAGAAGGCCTATACCAGCGTTTCCGTCGGTAACCCGCTGGAGACCTCGGCCCTCGTCGGCCCGCTCGTCGACAAGCAGGCCTTCGACGGCATGCAGAAGGCGCTGGAAGCCGCCAAGGCCGAGGGCGGTTCCGTCACCGGCGGCGAGCGCGTTGCCGACGCCGGCAAGGACACGGCCTACTACGTCAAGCCGGCCATCGTCGAAATGCCGAAGCAGGCCGGCCCGGTTCTCGAAGAGACCTTCGCGCCGATCCTCTACGTCATGAAGTATTCCGACTTCGACGCCGTTCTCGAAGACCACAACGCCGTTTCGGCCGGTCTCTCCTCGTCGATCTTCACGCTCAACGTTCAGGAAGCCGAGCGCTTCCTCTCGGCCGACGGTTCGGACTGCGGCATCGCCAATGTCAACATCGGCACTTCGGGTGCTGAAATCGGCGGCGCGTTCGGCGGCGAGAAGGAAACCGGCGGCGGCCGCGAATCCGGCTCCGACGCCTGGAAGGCCTATATGCGCCGCGCCACAAACACGGTGAACTACTCGAAGGCCCTGCCGCTCGCCCAGGGCGTCTCCTTCGATATCGAGTAAGCCGATATGAACGACCAGACCAAGATCGAGGAGGCGGGCTTCCAGCCCGCCTCGCGTATCGCCGCCATCGGCGTCTCAAAAATCCTGCAGATCGGCGCCCGCGCCGCTGCCATGAAGAAGGAAGGCCTGCCGGTCATCATCCTCGGCGCCGGCGAGCCTGATTTCGACACGCCCGATAACGTCAAGGCCGCCGCCAAGGCCGCCATCGACCGCGGCGACACGAAATACACGGCCCTCGACGGCACGCCGGAGCTGAAGAAGGCGATCTCTGAAAAATTCCGCCGCGAAAACAACATCGACTATGCCGTCGACGAAGTCACCGTCGCGACGGGCGCCAAGCAGATCCTGTTCAACGCCTTCATGGCGACGGTCAATCCGGGCGACGAGGTCATCATCCCGACGCCCTACTGGACGTCCTATTCCGACATCGTGGAAATCTGCGGCGGCGTGCCGGTGCTGATCCCCTGCGACGCGGAAGCCGGCTTCCGCCTGAAAGCCGAGCAGCTGGAAAAGGCGATCACGCCAAAGACGCGCTGGGTGCTGTTCAACTCGCCGTCCAACCCGTCCGGCGCCGCCTATAGTGAAGCCGACTACCGCCCGCTGCTGGACGTGCTTCTTCGTCATCCGCATGTCTGGCTGATGGTCGACGACATGTACGAGCACATCGTCTATGACGGCTTCAGGTTCGTGACCCCCGTCGCGATCGAGCCGCGCCTGAAAAGCCGCGCGCTGACGATCAACGGCGTCTCCAAGGCCTATGCCATGACCGGCTGGCGCATCGGCTATGCCGGTGGCCCGAAGGCACTGATCAAGGCCATGGCCGTGATCCAGAGCCAGGCGACCTCCTGCCCCTCCTCCGTCAGCCAGGCCGCCTCGGTCGAGGCGCTGAACGGCCCGCAGGAATTTCTGAAGGATCGTCAGGCGAGCTTCAAGCACCGCCGCGACCTCGTCGTCTCGGCCTTGAACGCCATTCCCGGCCTCGCCTGCCGCACCCCGGAAGGTGCCTTCTACACCTTCTCCGGCTGCGCCGGCGTGATCGGCAAGACCACCCCGAAGGGCAAGCGCATCGAAGCCGACAGCGACTTCACGGATTATCTCCTCGAAGACGCCAACGTCGCCGTCGTGCCCGGCTCCGCCTTCGGCCTCTCCCCTTATTTCCGCATCTCCTACGCCACGTCGGAAACGGAACTGACGGAAGCGCTGAAGCGCATCGCGGACGCCTGCGCCAAGCTCGCCTAAGTCAGCAAAAAGACAATCCGGCAAAAATCATAACCTCCACCGGAGGTGGAGGTTTGAAACGCTGCGCTTGGACCGCTAGAAGCGGTTTTGCTATAAGTTAGTAGCTACGGTTAAAGAGGTCGGCAGAGTCGGAAGCTTTGTCGACCTTTTCCTGATTACGGATATATCGTCTGACGACCTGCTCATCATAGCCAGACGTCGACACGAAGTACCCTCGCGCCCCAAAATGGTATCCCTTGTAGCGCCGCTTGCGCGCATATTTATTGGCAACGTAAAGAGCCGTCTTACCCTTTAAAAAGCCAACAATGTGCGACACAGAATACTTCGGCGGTATCGATATCAGCATATGCACATGGTCGGGCATCAAGTGCCCTTCCTCGATCCGGCAATCCTTCTGCAAAGCAAGTCTATGCAACAGATCACCAAGCTCACGGCGCAAATCCCCGTAGAGCCTTTTCGTTCGGTATTTACTCGCGAAGACCACATGATATTTGCAGTCCCACGTCGCGTGCGATTGCGAGCGTTCGTCCATAAAACCTCCGTTCTATGTCTCGGAAAACCTAACGGTCCAAGCACGGAGGTCTCTCAATCACGATGTAAAACCCGTCCAGTCCTCCACCGCAGGTGGAGGTTTATTTACTTCATAATAAAAGGGGCCTCGAAAGAGGCCCCATTTTTATGTGTCCGCGCCTTGTGGCGTTCTCTGCTTCCCCGCGGCTTTGGGCCACAGATGCGAAAGATGCCCCGGCCTTTTCGGCCGGGGCATCGAAGGTCTTCAAAGAGATCAGGCGGCGTGGGCGCCGCGGTTTTCCTGGGCGTAGTAGTGACCAAAGCGGTTGGCGAGGAAGGCGTCGAGGGCGATTTCTTCCTGGCGGATGAAGCCTCTAGCGCGCAGCGAGCCATCGGCCAGCATGTCGAGCACGGCGCAGATCGAGCCGGCCGTCGTGATCTGGATGGCGGAGTGCAGGGCGCCGGCGACCGGGGCGCTATAGACCTTGTTGGCGTAGGTTTCCTGGATCAGGCGGCCACCCTTGCGGCCCGAAACGGTCACGAAGATGATCACGACGTCCTGCGTGGTGGTCGGCAGGGCGTTTTCGAAGATGTCCTTGAGGACTTCGCGGCGATGACGGAGACCCAGGTCGTTCAGCAGCGCCTTCATGATGGCTGCGTGGCCGGGATAGCGGATCGTGCGGTAGTTCAGCGTCCGAACCTTGCCCTTCAGCGTCTCGCAGAGGGTGCCGAGGCCGCCCGAGGTGTTGAAGGCTTCGTAGGTAACGCCATCGAGCGAGAATTCTTCACGCTCTTCCAGCGCCGGAACCTCGATCAGCGCGCCTTCGACGATGGCTTCGCAGGGCTCGATATATTCGTTGATGACGCCGTCCGTGCTCCAGGTCAGGTTATAGTTCAGGGCGTTGGACGGGTACTGCGGCAGGGCGCCGACGCGCATGCGCACGCTGTCGAGCGTGTCGAAGCGGCTGGCAAGGTCGTTGGCGACGATGGAGATGAAGCCCGGTGCCAGGCCGCACTGCGGAATGAAGGCCGTCTTGGCGTTTTCGGCGATGCGCTTGACCTGGCGGGTGGATTCGACGTCTTCCGTGAGGTCGAGATAGTGCACGCCGGCAGCGGCGGCCGCTTCGGCGATCGCGACCGTCAGGTGGTAAGGGGCGGCCGAGAGAACGGCGAACTTGCCGGTCAGAAGGGCCTTCATGGCGGCAGCATCGGCGATATCGACGACGGCCGTGGTGACCGCGGCATGCTTCTCGATGGCAGCGAGCTGCTCTTCGGCGCGGTCCGCAACGGTGACGCGGTAATCCCCGCTGTGAGCCAGCATGCGTGCAATGGTCGAGCCGATCTTGCCTGCGCCGATGACGACGATGTCCTTCATGTGATTTCCCTCCGGCATGAATTGATGCGCTTAATTTGAGAGGGATGGCTGTCGATTTAAAGCGCCATATCTGGCATAATCAATTATCGATATCGGCAGAACGACGGTAAAAATGAGCATTTCGACGCTAGGCGCCAAGGATCGTGAGCTCCTCGCCATCCTCAGCGAGAACGCCCGCGAGCAGACCGCGACGATCGCCCGCAAGCTGGGCCTATCGCGCACGACCGTGCAGGCGAAGATCGACCGGCTGGAACGGGCTGGCGTGATCGCCGGCTACGGCGTCAAGCTTTCGGATGCCTATGAGAGCGGCATGGTGAAGGCCCATGTCCTTATCACCATCGCGCCGAAGACGCTGGCGCGCATCACCACGGAACTGCACGCCATCTCCGCCGTGCGCACCCTGCATTCGGTGAGCGGCAGCTTCGACCTGATCGCCGTGGTCGAAGCGGCCTCGATCGCCGAACTCGACGACCTGATCGACAAGATCGGCGCCATCGACGGCGTGGAACGCACGCTGTCATCGATCATCCTGTCGACGCGGATAAGGCGGTAGCCGATACTGTCATTCATGATTTACTGAAAGCATCAGTCGATCCTGCGCCACAAGCCTGCGGGCAATAGCCGCCACCATCGGCCGTATGACGCAGGGGACATAGCGGCGGGCACAAAAAAACCGGCTGCTTTTGACGGCCGGTTTTATTGTTAGCAATGAAGCGTCCCTTAGAAGCGGTCCTCTTCGTCCTCGTCCGGGGTAGACGACTTGAGCGACTTGAGCTTGGCGAAGACGGCGTCGGCGTCGATTTCCTTTTCCTCTTCACGGTCGTTGTAGGGCAGCTTTTCCGTTTCGTGGGCGGATTCGAGCGTGGCACCGAGTTCGGCGGCCGTCGGCAGAGGACGGCCCTTCGAGGCGCGTTCGACTTCGAGGTCGAGATCGATCTGCGAGCACAGGCCCAGCGTGACCGGATCCATCGGCGTCAGGTTCGTCGAATTCCAGTGGGTGCGGTCACGGATCTGCTCGATCGTCGATTTGGTGGTGCCGACGAGACGCGAGATCTGCGCATCCTTGAGTTCCGGATGGTTGCGCACGAGCCAGAGAATGGCGTTCGGGCGGTCCTGACGCTTGGAGACCGGCGTATAGCGCGGGCCCTTGCGCTTGGATTCGGGAACGCGAACCTTGGGGTCGGAAAGCTTCAGCTTGTGGTTCGGGTTGCCTTCGGCGCGCGCGATTTCCTCGCGCGACAGCTGGCCGGTCGAGATCGGGTCGAGACCCTTGATGCCCTGGGCTGATTCGCCGTCGGCGATCGCCTTCACTTCAAGCGGGTGCAGTTTGCAAAAAGTCGCGATCTGTTCGAACGACAGCGCCGTGTTGTCGACCAGCCAGACCGCGGTCGCCTTTGGCATGAGGAGCTGCTGAGCCATGCATATAGTCCTTCTGTCCGTCCGCGCCGGTGTCGCGGGTCGTGGGGTAGTTAACCACTATGTTCCGGGAATTGCGCCCTCTATACCCTCACTGTCGCAGAAATGCAATTCTTCAAGAGACAAATGACCTTTGTCTAATTGCCGTAATGCTTTGACCTGATATGAATGGCGCCGAGAGTGGCGGGGCCGGAGGAGAATACGGTTTCCCGCGCATGCGCAGTCATAGGGAGGCATCCATGTCCGCAAAGACCTATCCGGTCCTGAAATCCGCGAAAAACCGTACGCTCATCGACAACGACACCTATCAGAAATGGTATCGCGAGAGCATCGAGAACCCGGAGCGCTTCTGGGACAAGCACGGCATGCGCATCGACTGGTTCAAGCCCTATACAAAGGTGAAGACCACCTCGTTTACCGGCAAGGTCCCGATCAAGTGGTTCGAGGACGGCATAACCAACGTCTCCTACAACTGTATCGACCGTCACCTGAAGGCGCATGGCGACGACGTCGCCATCATCTGGGAAGGCGACAACCCCTATATCGACAAGAAGATCACCTACAACGAGCTTTACGAACATGTCTGCCGCATGGCGAACGTGATGAAGAAGCACGGCGTCAAGAAGGGCGACCGCGTCACCATCTACATGCCGATGATTCCGGAGGCAGCCTATGCGATGCTCGCCTGCGCGCGTATCGGCGCCATCCATTCGGTGGTCTTCGGCGGCTTCTCGCCGGATGCGCTGGCCGGCCGTATCGTTGACTGCGAATCGACCTTCGTCGTCACCTGCGACGAGGGCGTGCGCGGCGGCAAGCCGATCCCGCTCAAGGAAAACACCGATACGGCGATCGACATCGCCGCCAAGCAGCATGTCATCGTCAACAAGGTTCTGGTCGTGCGCCGCACCGGCGGCAAGATCGGCTGGGCACCCGGCCGTGACATCTGGCATCACAAGGAAGTGCTGACGGTGCCGCGCGATTGTCCGCCGGCCAAGATGAAGGCGGAAGACCCGCTGTTCATCCTCTACACCTCCGGCTCGACAGGCAAGCCGAAGGGCGTGCTGCACACCACGGCCGGCTACCTCGTCTACGCCTCGATGACGCACAAATACGTCTTCGATTATCAGGACGGCGATATCTACTGGTGCACGGCCGACGTGGGCTGGGTCACCGGCCATTCCTACATCGTCTATGGCCCGCTGGCGAACCGCGCCACCACGCTGATGTTCGAAGGCGTGCCGAATTTCCCGGATGCCGGCCGCTTCTGGGAGGTGGTCGACAAGCACAAGGTCAACATCTTCTATACGGCGCCGACGGCGATCCGCGCGCTGATGGGTGCCGGTGACGATTTCGTCAAGCGCTCCGACCGGTCGTCGCTGCGTCTGCTCGGCTCGGTCGGCGAGCCGATCAACCCGGAAGCCTGGGAATGGTACTACAACGTCGTCGGCGAAGGCCGTTCGCCGATCGTCGATACCTGGTGGCAGACGGAAACCGGCGGCATCCTGATCACCCCGCTGCCGGGGGCGACGGACCTGAAGCCGGGTTCGGCGACGCGGCCGTTCTTCGGCGTCAAGCCCGAGCTCGTCGACAACGAGGGCAATGTGCTGGAAGGCGCTGCCGACGGCAATCTCTGCATCACCGACAGCTGGCCGGGCCAGATGCGCACCGTCTATGGCGATCACAAGCGCTTCGTCGAAACGTACTTCTCCACCTACAAGGGCAAGTATTTCACCGGCGACGGCTGCCGCCGCGACGAAGACGGCTATTACTGGATCACCGGCCGCGTCGACGACGTGCTCAACATCTCCGGCCACCGCCTCGGCACAGCCGAAATCGAATCGGCCCTCGTCTCGCACCACCTCGTTTCGGAAGCGGCGGTCGTCGGTTATCCGCACAGCCTCAAGGGCCAGGGCATCTATTGCTACGTATCGCTGATGGCCGGCGAGGAAGGCAATGACGCGCTGCGCCAGGATCTCGTCAAACACGTCCGCAAGGAAATTGGCCCGATCGCGACGCCGGACAAGATCCAGTTCGCCCCCGGCCTGCCGAAGACCCGCTCCGGCAAGATCATGCGCCGCATCCTGCGCAAGATCGCCGAGGACGATTTTGGCGCACTCGGGGATACCTCGACGCTGGCTGATCCAGCCGTCGTCGACGACCTGATCGCGAACCGCCAGAACAAGGCGGGCGGCTGAACCGTCGGGTGACGGAACGACAAAGCGAAACGGCGGCCATTATCGGCCGCCGTTTTCGTTTGAAGAAATTGCTTGGACTTATTGGAATGGGGCACCCCTCCCCTTCCCACTCACGTCATCCTCGGGTTTGATCCGAGGACGGAGAGAGGTTGGGCGCATGAAGCAAAGGGGCATGAAGCGATGTGACTTCCTAAGCTGGCTTCCCACTCTCAGAAATCGATCGCCCGGCCCTTGATCTCCCAGTCACCGAACCGCGCCGGGTCTTCACCGCCGCGGCCGCCGATCTCCTCGGCGCGCTCGGCGGGCTGGGTTGCCTTGCGACGTTCCTCGGCTTCCTGCAGGGCGCGCTGGGCTGCGGGCGGAAGCACTTTTCGGCCGTCGGAATGATTGTCGTTGTCGCTGTCCATGAAAATCGGCATCCTTCCTGGATATTGAAGAAGTGCGGGTGGTTTCCCATCATATAGGAGCGCGACGACGCTGTGGAAAGCGCCGTTTCACGTGAACCATGTCCTTGAAACCAAGGATCGATAGCGGGGTCGATGGACCTGACAGGAGCCGAAAACGTATGAACATCGTTCGCACAGCCATGCTTCTCGCCGCTATGACGGCGCTTTTCATGGGCGTGGGCCTGCTCATCGGCGGCAAGGGCGGCATGATGATCGCGCTCGTCGTTGCGATCGGCATGAATGTCTTTTCCTACTGGAATTCCGACCGGATGGTGCTGTCCATGTACGGCGCCAAGGAGGTCGACGAACGCACGGCACCCGAATATTACGGCATCGTGCGGGATCTCGCGGCGCGTGCCGGCCTGCCCATGCCGCGCGTTTTCGTCATGAACAGCGACCAGCCCAATGCCTTCGCGACGGGCCGCAATCCGCAGAACTCCGCCGTCGCTGCCTCCACCGGCCTTCTCCAGGCGCTGTCCTATGAAGAGGTGGCGGGCGTGATGGCGCATGAGCTGGCGCATATCCAGAACCGCGACACGCTCACCATGACGCTGACGGCGACGCTCGCGGGTGCGATCTCCATGCTCGCAAACTTCGCCATGTTCTTCGGCGACAGCAACAACCGCGAGAATAACAATCCGCGTGGTTTCGTCGGCGTGTTGATTGCGATGATCGTCGCGCCGTTCGCCGCCATGTTGGTGCAGATGGCAATCAGCCGCACGCGCGAATATTCTGCCGACAAACGGGGTGCGGAGATTTGCGGTAACCCGTTGTGGCTGGCCTCCGCACTCGGCAACATCGCAGTCGCGGCCGGCCGCGTTCCCAACAATCAGGCCGAGCGCAATCCGGCAACTGCGCATATGTTCATCATCAATCCGCTCTCGGGCGAGCGCATGGACAACCTGTTTTCGACCCATCCGAACACCGAGAACCGCATTGCCGCGCTTCAGGAAATGGCTCGCACCATGCAGGCCCGCTCGACGGAACCGGCCCGGGCTGATAATCCCGTGCGCAAATCGCGCTCCGTACCGACGACGGGCTGGGGACGCGGTGGCTCCGAACCACCCAAAGGTCCCTGGTCTTGAACGACGACACGCGCAGAAAAAAATCATTCCCGAAACGCCATGACGGTCCCAGGCGACCGAAGCCCGAGGCGGTCGAGACCCAGCCGGAAAAGCCGGGCTTGCGCGCCCGCCAGGCTGCGGCAAAGATCCTCGCGGCCGTGGTCGATCGCAAGACGTCTCTCGACGGCATGCTGGACCTCGAAAACGGCAACCCCGCCTATCGCCAGCTGAACGATGCCGACCGGGCGCTGGTGCGCGCCATCCTCAACACGGCGTTGCGCCATCTCCCACGTATCGAGGCCATTCTCGACACGCTCGTCGGCACGCCGCTGCCGGATGGCGCCCGCGCGTTGCACCATGTGCTGACCGTCGCGGCTGCGCAAATCCTCTATCTAGACGTGCCGGATCATTCGGCCGTCGACCTCGCCGTCGAGCAGGCGCAGCTCGACCCGCGCAACCGTCGTTTTGCCAGCCTCACCAATGCGGTGCTGCGCCGGCTGTCGCGCGAAAAGGCCTCGCATCTCACCGCGACCCGCGCCGTTCCCGTCATTCCTGAATGGTTTTACGACCGACTCGCCAAGATCTACGGCCGCGAGCATGCCGGCCGCATCGCCGAAGCGATGCTGCAACCGTCCGCCATTGATCTAACCGTCAAGTCCGATGCCGAAGGCTGGGCCGCCAAACTCGGCGGCCGTGTGCTGCCGACCGGCTCCGTTCGGCTTCCCGCCGCCTCCGGTGCCATTCCCGCACTGGAAGGGTTCGACGACGGGCAATGGTGGGTGCAGGATGCGGCGGCGAGCCTGCCGGCAAAGCTGTTCGGCGATCTCAGGGGCAAGCGTGTCGTCGATCTCTGCGCGGCTCCCGGCGGCAAGACGGCGCAACTTTTGCTCGCCGGCGCTAACGTCGTGGCGCTCGACCAGTCCGGCAACCGTCTGAAGCGGCTCATCGGCAATCTCGAGCGTCTCGGTCTATCGGCGACGACGCAGGAGATCAACATGGCGGATTTCCGCACCGACGAGCTCTTCGACGCCGTTTTGCTCGATGCCCCCTGCTCTTCCACCGGCACGATCCGCAAACATCCAGACGTGCTCTGGACAAAAGGTCCCGAGGATATCGAAAAGCTCGCCCGCCTGCAGGAGCGCTTGCTCCGTCATGCCCTGACGCTGGTCAAGCCAGGCGGTGAGCTCGTCTTTTCCAATTGCTCGCTCGATCCCGACGAGGGCGAGGACATGGTTTCGCGCGTTCTTGCCGACAATGCAGACTGGCGAATCATTCCGGCCGATCCCGCCGACTGGCCGGGTCTGGAGGATGCGGTTTCGCCGCGCGGCGAGTTGCGCACGACGCCGGCCATGCTGCCGGCAACCGGAGATCATGCGGGCGGATTGGATGGATTTTACGCGGTAAGGCTTCGGAAAGCCGGTTGAGCGCAAAATCATCCCAAAATATTGCCGAGGTCATCAACAGTCCATCAGCAGGCGATGAATTGACGGCGCTCCTCTCCTCGGCCTACCTATAGGTCTGGAGGCATTCGTTAACCATGCAGCTTTCCGACCATCAGCGGCTATCCTATCTGTATATGCGTGAGGGCTGGCGGCGCTTCTCGCGAAGGCTTGCCTTGGGCCGGATCAGCGCCATGCGTTTTTCCGGCGGCACGCCAGACCGCCTCATCGTTGCGCCGACCGATCTGCATCCGGCCGATTCCTTTGCCGGCGAAGAAATCACTGCTGGCCGCTTCCCGCTCGCCGGCCGCAGCCTCGAATGCGAGGGCGAATCGCCCTTCGCGCTGGAACTGCCATCGGAAGAATTCGCCGTTCGCCTGCATTGCTTCGGCTGGCTGCGCCATATGCGCCTCGTCGATCCGGAAAAGGCGGCGCTGACGACCCGCTTCATCGTCGACGACTGGCTGCAAAGCCATGGCCGCGTCATCGGTGGGCTTGCCTGGCGGCCGGATGTCACGGCGCAACGCATCATCGCCTGGCTCTCACACTCGCCCGTCGTGCTGAAGGATGCCGATTATCCCTTCTACCGCCGTTTCCTGAAGAGCCTAGCCTTTCAGGTGCGCTACCTGCGTCACGTCGCCGATACGACGCGCGACGGCGAACCGCGGCTGCGTGTGCGTATCGCACTCGCCATGGCCTCCATCGCCATGCCCTCCTCGCCCTCCAAGATGCGCAAGGCCGCCCGTCATCTCGACGAGGAACTGGACCGGCAGATCCTGCCGGACGGCGGCCATTGCTCGCGCAATCCGCGGGCCGCCCTCGATCTGTTGCTCGATCTGCTGCCGCTGCGCCAGACCTATGTCAATCTAGGCCATGATATGCCGGCGCAGCTCATTCCCTGCATCGACCGCATCTATCCGGCGCTGCGCTTCTTCCGTCATCAGGGCGGCGAACTCGCGCTATTCAACGGCGCGACCTATACGCTCGCCAATGAGCTGATGTCGGCGCTTCGTTACGACGAGACCGGCGGTGCGCCCTTCAAGGCCCTGCCCTCGATCAATTACGACCGGGTGGCGGTGAAGGACACCGTGGTGCTGATGGATACCGGCATGCCGAAATCCGTCGATCTGTCATCGACGGCGGCCGCCGGCACGCTTTCCATCGAAGTTTCCTCCGGAAAGAACCGCTTCATCGTCAATTCCGGGCGCCCGCGTTTTGCCGGCGAGGCGATGCGGCAGATGTCGCGCATGACGGCCGCCCATTCGGTGGCGACGCTGAACGACACGTCCTCCTCGCGTATTTCCAGCTCACGCTTCCTCGGGCCCATCATCATCGGCGGCGTCAGCAAGGTGAACGTCACGCGCATCGAGCGCGATTCCGGTGCCGATGGCGTGACGGCGAGCCATGACGGATATCTCAAGCGCTTCGGTCTGATCTATGAGCGCGATATCCTGGTGTCGGCGACGGGTGGCGAAATCCGCGGCCGCGAGCGTTTCTTCAAGCCGGCGGCGGCGAATGCGCCGATCGACAAGGGTACGGCCATCGTACGCTTCCACGTCCATCCGACCATCCAGCTCTATCGCGCCTCTGCCAACGAGACGCGGCTGGTGGCGGCGGATGGCGAGGCCTGGGCGCTGACCTGCCTCGATGTGCCGGTCGAGGAGGAGGAAGACGTCTTCTTCGCTGATCCTTCCGGCGTGCGCCCCTCCCGGCAGCTGACGCTGACAATGCCGCTTGCCGAGATGCCGGAAGTTCAGTGGTCCCTCGCGCGGCAACGTTGAGAATTCAGCCTTTCACGGTTTTCTCCCGGTCCTGCCTGTGATAACGGGGCGCATGACCATCCGCCCCTCCTCCCGGGGCCGCAGAACGGAGCGCCCCATGGCCGTTGTTTCCAAGAAAATTCCCGCCCCTGACCGCGTTGCCGTCCGCACCGCGCTTCTGTCCGTCTCCGATAAGACCGGTGTCGTCGAGCTTGCGAAGGCACTCGCCGACAAGGGCGTTCGCCTGCTCTCGACGGGCGGCACGCACAAGACGCTCCGCGATGCCGGCCTTGCCATCACCGACGTTTCGGAGGTCACGGGCTTTCCGGAAATCATGGACGGCCGCGTGAAGACGCTGCACCCGTCCGTGCATGGCGGCCTGCTGGCGATCCGCGACGATGCCGAGCATGTCGAGGCGATGAAAGCGCACGGCATCGGTGCGATCGACCTCACCGTCATCAACCTCTATCCGTTCGAGGAAGTCCGCGCCAAGGGTGGCGATTATCCGACGACGGTCGAGAATATCGATATCGGTGGACCGGCGATGATCCGCGCCTCGGCCAAGAACCATGCCTATGTGGCCATCGTCACCGATCCCTCGGACTATCCGGCGCTGCTGGAAGAGCTGGCCGACGGTTCGACCTCCTATGCCTTCCGCCAGCGCCTTGCAGCGAAGGCCTATGCCCGCACGGCGGCCTATGATGCGGCGATCTCCAACTGGTTTGCCGAGGCGCTCGATATCGCGATGCCGCGTCACCGCGTGCTCGGCGGCGTGCTGAAGGAAGAGATGCGCTACGGAGAGAACCCGCACCAGAAGGCGGGTTTCTACGTGACCGGCGAGAATCGTCCCGGTGTGGCCACCGCGACGCTGCTGCAGGGCAAGCAGCTCTCCTACAACAACATCAACGACACCGACGCCGCCTTCGAGCTGGTTGCCGAGTTCCTGCCGGAAAACGGCCCGGCCTGCGCGATCATCAAGCATGCCAATCCCTGCGGCGTGGCCACCGGCAAAACGCTGAAGGATGCCTATGCGCGGGCGCTGGCTTGCGATCCCGTTTCGGCCTTTGGCGGCATCATCGCGCTGAATTCGACGCTCGACGGCGAGACGGCGGAGGAAATCGTAAAACTGTTCACCGAGGTCATCATCGCGCCCGATGCCGACGAGAAGGCGCGCGCCATCATCGCCTCCAAGCCGAACCTTCGCCTGCTGGTGACGGGCGCCCTGCCCGATCCGCGCGTGCCCGGTCTCTCCGCAAAGACGGTTTCCGGCGGCCTGCTCGTGCAGAGCCGCGACAACGGCATGGTCGAGGATCTCGACCTCAAGGTCGTCACCAAGCGCGCACCGACGGCGCAGGAGCTTGTCGACATGAAGTTCGCCTTCAAGGTCGCCAAGCACGTCAAGTCGAATGCGATTGTCTATGCCAAGGATGGCCAAACGGCCGGTATCGGCGCCGGCCAGATGAGCCGTGTCGACTCCGCCCGCATTGCTGGCCTGAAGGCCGAGGAAGCCGCCAAGGCCATGGGCCTGGCCGAGCCGCTGACGCGCGGCTCTGCCGTCGCCTCCGAGGCCTTCCTGCCCTTCGCTGACGGCCTGCTCTCGGCGATTGCTGCGGGTGCGACGGCCGTGATCCAGCCGGGCGGCTCGATGCGCGATGCGGAAGTCATTGCCGCGGCGGATGAAGCGGGCGTCGCCATGGTCTTCACTGGCATGCGCCACTTCCGCCACTGATCCTTAGCCGGAGTCATCCCGGAAATCGAAACGCCCCGCTTGCGGGGCGTTTTGTGTTTCAGGCCTCGACTTTCGCTGCCGGATAGGGCGTGCGCAGCAGGAGCAGGAAGCCGACGACGAGGAAGACGATGAGCGCCATCATGCCCGCGCGGGCAGAGCCCGTTGCCGTTGTGATGAGGGCGACGGAGAGCGGCGCCAGAAAGGACGTGGCGCGGCCTGAGAGGGCGTAGAGGCCGAAATAGCGGCCGGCCTCGTCCGGATGGATGCTCTGGGCGAGATAGGAGCGTGCCGAGGCCTGCACGGGGCCGAAGGCGACGCCGATCAGCAGGCCGTAAAGAATATAGGCCTTTTCCGCGGCGGTGCCGAAGAGACCGCCGGAATCCTCTGCCGGAAGCGGGATCAGGCCGAACAGAGTGAAGCCGGGGCCGGTCGAGACGATACCGACCGTCGCGATGGTCAGACAGACGAGGCTCATGATGACCACGGTCTTGGATCCCAGCCGCGTATCGAGCCGGCTGGCGTAGAGGCAGCCGCCGATGGCGACGACATTGAGGATGATGCCATAGATGCCGAGTTCGAAGGTCTGCCAGGCGAACATGCCGGCAGCGAAGGTGCCGCCGAGCGCGAGGAGGCCGTTGACGCCGTCCTGGTAGATCATGCGGGCAACGAGGAAGCGCAGGATGCCGGGCTTGTTCTTCAGGTCCTTCAGCGCCTCGGACAGGTCGGCGAAGCCGGCGCGCACGGCAGCGGCGATCGGCAGGCCCTTGCTCTGGTCCGGCGTGAAGAAGAACATCGGCAGGATGAAGACAAAATACCACAGCGCCGAGATCGGCCCGGTGATGCGGGCATCCTCCCCAGCCGCCGCATCAAGGCCGAAGAGCGGCGCGATGCCGATGGCCGTCTTGCCGGTCTCCGGATTGGCGGCGAGAAGGGCCACAACCGCGATCAGCACGATCATGCCGCCGAGATAGCCGAGACCCCAGGCAATGTTGGAGATGCGGCCGGTATCCTCAGGGCGCACGAGCCGCGGCATCATGGAATCGTTGAAGACGATGGAGAATTCGGCGGCGACGGTCGCCAGAACGATCAGCACCATGGCGTAGATGAGACCGCTGCCGGGGGCGGCATACCACAGGGCGGCAAGCGAGAGGATCTTGATGGCCGCAAAGACGGCGATCCAGGGTTTTCGCGCACCGGAAGCGTCGGCAATCGAACCCATGATGGGGGCGAGCAGCGCAATCGCGATGCCGGAAAGCGTGAGCGTATAGCTCCAGGCAGCCTGGCCGGCGGCGTGATCCTCCGTCAGGCGCGAGACGAGATAGGGGCCGAAGATGAAGGTGGTGATGACGGTGAAGAACGGCTGCGCCGCCCAGTCGAACAGCATCCAGCCCGCAATCCCGAGCCGGCCCGTGCGTGGCTCCCGGCTTTCCGTGACAACCGTCATCGCCCCTCCCGCTGATATCGGGGGCGATGACCGCGCCCGTCCCCAAGCCGGCTAACGGGGTCCGTCAGCCGGCAGGGAACTGTGTCATTTCGCTCTTTCCTGCGCAAGGTCGCTCAGGATGCCCGCAGCGACGGAGACCTTGGCCAGCGTCGCTTCGCCGCCGTCCGTCAGCGCCGAGAGGTTTGCCGTCACACGGGCAAGCCGCTCCTTGTCGCCCTGCTGCCAGGTGGTGAGCGGCGCCTTGTCGCCCTTGTGGCGCGTCAGCACCACGGTGGCAAGGTCGCGCCGGGCATTGGCGATATCGGTGAGGCTGCGCTGGAGGGCGAGCGCCTCGTAAAGATCGCCGGTCGGGATGCGGCTTGCCGACGAGAGCAGACGGCCGATGTTCAGCGTCGCGCTGATGCCGGCGAAGGTCTGCGCCGTCTTGGCGAGTGAATCGCCTGTCGCATTGGCGATCAGCATGACCTCGGGCACGAAGGTGAGCAGGGAGAGCGTTGCGATCTCTTCCGCAAGCTCGGCCGGAACACCCTCGTCCTCATAGGCATGCGCCTTGCGGCGGGCCTCGTCGCCGATGGCGTCGGACACCAGCGTGGAGAGCTGCGGACGCAACTGCTTCAGCGCCTGTTTCAGTTTGTGCACCGCTTGGTCCATTGGGCCGGAGACGGCGCCGGTGGTCAGTAGCAGGCTGGTGACGTTGGCATAGATGCGGCCGATCTCTTCGTAGAGCTCGTTCTGCAAGGTGCCGGCGACTTGGTTGTCCAGGGCATCGACGCCAGCATAAAGCGCGGCAAGACCATAACCGTCACGGGCGATCACCGCTGCCTTCACCGCATTCGCCGGGCCGAAGCCGGTGCCATCGGTCAGGCCGTTGATGAAGGCCGGGCCGCCGCGGTTGATCACTTCATTGGCGAGAATCGTCGCGATGATCTCGCGGCGCAGGCGATGCGAGCGGATATCGTCCGCATAGGTCTTCTGCATCTTGGCCGGGAAGTAACCGGTCAATGTCGGCTCAAAATAGGGCTCGTCCGGCAGGTTGGTGTGAACCAGCTCATCGAACAGCACCAGCTTGGCATAGGAGAGGAGCACGCCGATTTCCGGCCGCGTCAACGGCTTGCCGGCCTGGTAGCGTTCGGCAAGCGTGCGGTCGTCGGGCAGCGTCTCGACCTTGCGGTTGAGCAGGCCGCCTGCCTCGAAGCGGTCCATCAGGCGGGTCAGCGGCGCGCGGTTGGCCGTGCCCTGCTTTTCGACCAGCGAGATCGCCAGCGATTGCAGATAATTGTTGCGCAACACGAGATGGCCGACTTCATCAGTCATCGAGGCAAGCAGCACGTTGCGCTTGGCGCGCGTCAGCCGCTCGTCGCGCATGGCCGAGGCGAGTGCGATCTTGATGTTGACCTCGACGTCCGACGAATTCACGCCGGCCGAGTTGTCGATGGCGTCCGAGTTGCAGCGTCCGCCCTTGAGGGCGAAGGCGATACGACCGCGCTGGGTGACGCCGAGATTGGCGCCCTCGCCGATCACCTTGGCGCGGACATCGTCTGCGACGATACGGATCGGATCGTTGGCGCGGTCGCCCACCTCGGCGTCCGTCTCGTTCTGGCCGCGGATATAGGTGCCGATGCCGCCGAACCACATCAGGTCGACCGGCGCCTTGAGGATCGCCGTCATGATTTCGAACGGGGTGGCCTTGGCCTTGTCGAGGCCGATGACGGCTTGTGCCTCCGGCGTCAGCGTCACGGATTTCTCTGTGCGCGGAATGATCATCGCGCCCTTGGAGAGGACGGAGCGATCATAGTCCTGCCAGCTCGAGCGCGGCAGGTTGAACATGCGGCGGCGCTCGGCGAAGGACGTGTCGGTATCCGGCGACGGATCGATGAAGATGTCGCGGTGGTCGAAGGCCGCGACGAGCTTGATCTTGCGCGACAGCAGCATGCCGTTGCCGAAGACGTCGCCCGACATGTCGCCGACGCCGGCGACGGTAAATGGCGTCTTCTGGATGTCGATGTTCATCTCGCGGAAGTGGCGCTTGACGGTTTCCCAGGCGCCACGGGCGGTGATGCCCATCTTCTTGTGGTCGTAGCCGGCCGAGCCGCCCGATGCAAAAGCGTCGTCGAGCCAGAAGCCGGCTTCCTGCGCCAAGCCGTTCGCGGTGTCGGAGAAGGTCGCGGTGCCCTTGTCCGCGGCGACGACGAAATAGGGATCGTCCCCGTCGAGGCGCACCGTATCGGCCGGCGGCACCACATCCTGGCCGACGATGTTGTCGGTGACGGAGAGCAGCGTGCGGATATAGGTCTTATAGGCTTCGGTGCCGGCCTTGAAGACGGCGTCGCGGCTGCCGCCAACGGGCAGCTGCTTCGGATAGAAGCCACCCTTGGCACCGACGGGCACGATGACCGAGTTCTTGACCTGCTGCGCCTTCACGAGGCCGAGCACTTCCGTGCGGTAGTCCTGCGCGCGGTCGGACCAACGCAGGCCGCCGCGGGCGACCTTGCCGAAGCGCAGGTGCACGCCCTCGACTTCCGCGCCATAGACGAAGATTTCGCGGAACGGGCGTGGTTCCGGCAGGCCGTCGAGCGCCTTCGGGTCGAGCTTAATCGCGAAGGTCTTGCGCGGCTTGCCGTCGGCGTCGTGCTGGAAATAGTTGGTGCGCAGCGTCGCCTGGATTGCGTTGACGTAGCGGCGGAGAATGCGGTCCTCGTCGAGGCTCGGCACGTTGGCCAGCGCCTCCTCGATGGCCGTGGAGATGTCGCCGGACTTCTTCTCGCGCTGACGCTCGGTCAGCTTGGGGTCGAGACGGGTCTCGAACAGGCGGAAGAGGTTGGCGGCAATGGCCGGATACTTGTTGAGCGTATCGGCGATATAGCCCTGCGAATAGGCGATTCCGGTCTGGCGCAGGTAGCGCGAATAGGTGCGCAATGCCATGACTTCGCGGGCTGAGAGGCCGCCGGTCAGGACAAGACGGTTCAGCGCGTCGTCGTCCACTTCGCCGTGCCAGGCGGCGAGGAAGGCTTCCTCCAGCATGGGGCTTAGCTTGGCGAGATTGACCTCCAGGCCGTCGCGCTGCTTCAACTCCATATCATGCAGGATGACGCGGCGCTCATTGCCGTCGAAGGTCGTGAGCGTCAAATCGTGTGTTTGTTCGCTGATGACGTTGAAACCGAGATTTTCGAGCAGCGGCACCCGGCGCGACAAGGAAACCGGTTCGCCAGCGTGGAAGATTTTCAGCTCCACCGAAGTAAGGTCCGTGTTCCAGGCCTTGCGATAGAAAGAGATGCGGATCGGGGTTTCCGGCGTTGCCGTCGAAATCAGGGCGAGATCAGCATTGGCCTCGGTGGGCGTGAAGTCTTCCTGATAGCCGGTATCGGCATGGAGGCGAAGACCGTCTGCGCTGGACAGCGCCTCGAAGCGATCGGTCCAACGCGTGGCGATCTCGCGCACCGCCTGTTCCAACTTGTTCTGGGCAATGCGCGGCGTCTTACCGCCTGAACGTCCGATGATGAAGTGCACGCGGGCAAGGCCACCCTCGGGGAAAGCCGGGTAATACGCCGACACGCGACCATCATAAGCCGACTTCAGATAGTTGCCGATCTTTTCGCGCACGTCGGAATCGTATTGCTCGCGCGGCACATAGACGATGACGGAAACGAAGCGGTCGAAACGGTCGATGCGCGGCAGGACTCGGATTCGCGGCCGATCGGACAGCTCGTTGATCTGCTCCGAGAAGGTGGCGAGCAGTCCGGGATCGATCTGGAAGAGATCGTCACGCGGATAGGATTCCAGGGTGTTGATGAGCATCTTGCCGGAATGGCTCTTCGGGTCGTAGCCGAAATGATCGACGACCGCTTCGACCTTTGAGCGCAGCAGCGGGATCTGGCCAGCAGCATGCGTGTAGGCCGTCGAGGTGAAGAGGCCGACGATTCGCAGCTCGCCGATCACCTTGCCCTTCTCGTCGAAACGCTTCAGGCCGATATAATCCATATAGGCGCGGCGGTGCACGACGGATTTCACATTCGCCTTGGTGACGATCAGGAAATCCGGGCCTTCCAGGAATTCGAGGATTTCCGGCGTCGTCGTGACCGCGTCCTTGCCCAGCCGCAGCACGCGCACGTCCGGATCGGAGAGGATGCCAAGACCGTCGCCGCCGCGTTCCACCGTCGCCCGCTCGCCTTTGCCGGAATAGGAATATTCCCGCATGCCGAGGAAGGTGAAGTTGTTGCCGCGCAGCCAGTCGAGGAAGGCGAGCGCCTCGCTCTTGCCAGGCTTGTCCTTGGCGTAGCGCTCCATGTCGGCGGTGGCGCCGTTGAGCTTTTCCAGCATGGACGGCCAGTCGTCGACGGCCAGATGCACCTGGTTAAGCACATGCATCACGCGGTCGGCCAGCGCTGCGGCTTCATTGGGTGCCAGTTCGGAAAGATGGATTTCGATATGACTGACGCGCTGCGTCGGGTCGCTCTCCTCATCCGGCGAGAAGAGCTTCGGCGCTTCCTCCTGGTTGACGACGAGGATCGGATGGATCGCGAGATGGATATCGCGGTGCGTGCTCGTCACCTCGCCCATGACCGAGTCATAGAGGAACGGCTGGTTGCGGTCGGTGACGGAGAGGACGGAGACCGGTTGGCCCTGCGGTTTGACATCGGCAAGTGTGGTGACGGTGACGCGCGGCTGGCTGCCGTCCCACGCCTCGAGTTCGGCCATGGCATGGGCGGCGGCGGCGGCAAGCATCGGGCCGGTATAGTGTTCCAGATCGTCCTTGCTGGCACGCCCGAAAAGGATGTCGGGGTTGAGTGTTTTTGCGCCGAGAGCGGCGGCTGCGGCCTTTGCGGCCTCGATGTGTTTTTCTCGTTTCACGTTGGTCCGGGCACCCATGGAATTCTCCCTCGAATCCGATGGCCGGACGTTAGCAGAAGAAAAAATACGCGCGACGAAATTTGTGCATTTGCGAGAAAATTCAATCGATTTTGTCCGAGATAGGTCAGTTTTGCTGTCGTTTTGTCGCCAAATTCGTGATTTTTCGTCGAAAAGCAGCCAAAAACCGGCCAGACGCGGTTTATGCCGCTCTGCGGTAAAGCACCAAATCCGGCGCGACCGTTGACAGGTCCCGACCCCCTTGCCATCACTTCGACGAAACGAAGGAAGCCGGCTATGAGCGAGAGCGACAAGGGCACCGTCATCGTCATTTCGAGCCATGTGGTGCGCGGCACGGTGGGTAACCGGGCGGCCGTCTTTGCACTCGAAACGCTCGGTCACCCCGTCTGGGCCTTGCCGACGGTCATCCTGCCCTGGCATCCGGGCCATGGTCGCGCGACGCGGGTTACGATATCGGACGATGATTTCGACGCGATCATCTCCGACCTGATCGGCGCGCCCTGGCGCGGCGAGGTGAAGGCGGTGCTGTCTGGTTATCTCGGCAGCGCGGCGCAAGCGCGCTCCGTGGCGCGGCTGGTGGCAAGCCTGCGGGTCGACAATCCCGAGCTTCTTTATATGTGCGACCCCGTCTGCGGCGATGAACGCGGTCTCTACGTGCCGGAGGCGACGGCGGTGGCGATCCGCGACAGCCTGATCCCGCTCGCATCGATCGCCACACCGAACCGTTTCGAGCTCGCCTGGCTAGCCGGTGCGCCGCTGGAAACCAACAATGCCATCGTCGAGGCGGCCCTTTCGCTCGGCCCGGCCCGCATGCTGGTCACCTCCTCGCTGCCGTTGATGGCGGGCAGCACGGGCAATCTCTTTCTTTCCGGGCGCAGCGCGCTTCTGGCCGAGCACCGGCTGGTGGACAATCCGCCGAACGGCACGGGCGACCTGCTTGCCGCCGTCTTCCTGTCCCGGCTGATGGAAAATCTTCCCGAGGAGCGGGCGCTGATGCTGGCGACGGCGAGCGTCTTCGAGATCGTGGCGCGCACCGCCAAGCGCGGCGCGGACGAGCTGACGCTGGAGCAGGATGCCTCCAGCATTTCCACACCCATGGCCATGGTGCACATGCGCCGCCTCGTTCATCCGGCGCAGCCGCGCCGATCCTGACTTGCGTCCGGCACCGTCGAGTGGTTTATGCGGGAAACCGGATGGAGCCTCGTCCGGTGGACCGTATCACGGGGGTATTCCGACCTATGAACCGCTTTCCCGATCGTCTTCTGAATGGCTATCGCAATTTCATGTCCGGCCGCTACGCCGAACAATCCGCACGCTACCGGGCGCTGGCCGAGACCGGCCAGAAACCCAAAACCCTCGTCATTGCCTGTTGCGATTCCCGCGCGGCACCGGAGACGATCTTCGACAGCGGTCCGGGCGAACTGTTCGTCGTGCGCAACGTCGCCAACCTCGTGCCGCCCTATGAGCCGGATGGCCAGTTCCACGCGACCTCGGCAGCGCTGGAATTCGCGGTCCAGTCGCTGAAGGTCACCGATATCGTGGTGATGGGTCACGGCCGCTGTGGCGGCATCGCCGCGGCCCTTGATCCGGATGCCGAGCCGCTGTCGCCGGGCGATTTCATCGGCAAGTGGATGGGTATGCTGAAGCCCGTGGCCGAGCAGATCCAGAGTGCAGAAATCCTGACCCAGGGCGAACGCCAGCGCGCGCTCGAGCGCGTCTCGATCCGCAATTCCATCGCCAATCTCAGGACCTTCCCCTGCGTGCGCATTCTCGAGGAGAAGGGCCGCATGCAGCTGCACGGCGCCTGGTTCGATATCTCGACCGGCGAGCTCTGGATCATGGATGCTGCCACTGGCGACTTCAAACGTCCGAGCGCTTGAGCGTTCCGAACGACACGGCAATAAAAAGCCCGGCTTGGTCTCCCAAGCCGGGCTTTTTCAATTCCGGATGACCGGCGATCAGTCGCCGTCGATTTCCGCGCCGATGATGGCGATCGCGCGCTGGTAAACGCTCGCCGCGTTCCAGCCCTGCAGGGCGCCGAAATTGGCCTGGCCCGGCTGATAGCCGCCGCCGGCGCTCCAGCCGTGGCCGCGCAGAAAGTTGGCGGTGGAGGCAAGCGCGTCGGCCTTCGAGCCGACGAGGTCGATGCGACCGTTGCCGTCGCCGTCGACGCCGTATTTCAGGACGTTGGCCGGCAGGAACTGCGTCTGGCCGATTTCGCCATGGGCGGCGCCGCGCGCCGTGGTGCTGAGCGTGCCGTTCTGCACGAGCTGCAGGGCAGCGTAGAGCTGGTTGGTGAAGTACTCCGTGCGGCGGCAGTCATAGGCGAGCGTCGCGACGGCGGACAGCGTGTGCTCCTTGCCGAGGAAGCCGCCGAAGCCGGTTTCCATGCCCCAGATCGCGATCAGCGGGCCGGCCGGAACGCCGTAGCGGGCTTCGATGCGATCGAACAGGGCGGCGTTCTGCTTCTTCATGCTCTTGCCGCGGCTGATAATGGCCTTGCCGCCGCGCTTCTGCATGAACTGGTCGAGCGAGAGCTTGAAGCTCTTCTGGCCGCGGTCGGCACGGATCGTCGCCCTGGCATAGCTGACATTGGCGAAGGCCTTGTCGAGCGTCGAACGGCTGATGCCGCGACCGGCCGCCTCGTCCTTGAACGCCTCGACCCAGGCCGGAAAACCGCCTGCATCATTTCCGCACTTGGCGGCCTGAGCCGCTGCCGGTACCGCCGCCGTGGCGATCATTGCGGCCAGCACTTTGGCCACGCTCTTGATCATGCCCATGAAAAACCCCGTGATCTCGAAAATTCCGCTGCGGGAGCATGGCATGCTCCCCCTGTTCCTGTCATCGCACCTTGCCGTGAGCTTCGCTTGCAGCCTGGCTCAAAGCGAAGTCCCGATTGTTCTCAAACGGAACAACCGGGACTTTTATTTAAACTTGGTTAAGGGAACGTTGCCACATTTCACCGAAATGCCGAAAACGCATCCTTGCCAAGAAATTATGCAGCCTGCTTCTTCGCCTTGATCAGGCCGCGCGCGACGAGCAGCTCCGCGATCTGGATGGCGTTGAGGGCGGCACCCTTGCGCAGGTTGTCGGAGACGACCCACATGTTGAGGCCGTTTTCGACGGTCGCGTCCTCGCGGATGCGCGAGATGTAGGTGGCGTCTTCACCGGCCGATTCATAAGGCGTGATGTAGCCGCCGTTCTCATGCTTGTCGATGACCTGGCACCCCGGAGCTTCGCGCAGGATGTCGCGGGCCTCGTCCGCCGTGATCTCGTTTTCGAATTCGATGTTGACGGATTCGGAATGACCGATGAAGACGGGAACGCGCACGGCCGTGCAGGTCACCTTGATCTTCGGATCGAGCATCTTCTTGGTCTCGGCGAGAACCTTCCACTCTTCCTTCGTGTAGCCGTCTTCCATGAAACTATCGATGTGCGGGATGACGTTGAAGGCGATGCGCTTGGTGAACTTCTTCGATTCGACCGGATCGGCGACGAAGACGGCGCGGGTCTGCTGGAAGAGTTCGTCCATGCCTTCCTTGCCGGCGCCGGAAACCGACTGGTAGGTCGAGACGACGACGCGCTTGATCTTGGCGCGGTCATGCAGCGGCTTCAGCGCGACGACGAGCTGGGCGGTCGAGCAATTCGGGTTGGCGATGATGTTCTTGCGCGAGAACTGCGCGATGGCGTCCGGGTTCACTTCCGGAACGATCAGCGGAACGTCGGCGTCGTAGCGCCAGGCCGAGGAGTTGTCGATGACGACGCAGCCCTGCGCACCGATCTTCGGCGAGAACTTCTGCGAAACCGTGCCGCCAGCCGACATCAGGCAGATGTCCGTATCGGAGAAATCGTAGTTCTCGAGGTTCTGTACCTTCAGCGTCTTGTCGCCGAAGGAGACTTCGGTGCCCTGGGAGCGGGCGGAGGCGAGCGCCACGACTTCATCAGCCGGGAAACCACGCTCGGAAAGGATGTTCAGCATTTCCCGGCCGACATTGCCGGTCGCGCCGGCGACTGCGATCTTGAAACCCATGACTAAAGCTCTCTTTCTCTGTCTCTCCGCGGGTTTTGGAGGGAAACCCGCCGGCCATGAGCGCGGGTTTCTGTCCCCGGCCATACCGGGGAGAGAGCGGTGGCCAGAGACGTCAGACGGTTTTCGTCGTCGTTTTGGCCATTGTTTTGGAAATCGATACGCCATAGCGAACCCGTCCGGCGTTGAAGGCCGGAGCGATCATGCGGGCGATGGAAAGACCAAAGCGGTTCATGACGGTTCCCTTGCGTGGGTGCTGAATACGCTCATCTGCCGAAGAGTCAAGCCTTGCCTGCCCGTTTGGGCAAATCGCGGCCTCCCCTCGCCTTCGACTTAAGTCCTACACCGAAAGTCATAAGCCCAAAGCAGCGCTGATGCGGCGTTTCGTTTTCTGTCATCCTTCTATCAGGCGCACCCTGTCCGATGTTTTTAGGGAGAAACTCCGGACCTCATACGGGCTGCCTCGATACGCCGTTTTTGTGGAGGACAAACAAATGGCAAATGTTTCGACGGTGGGCAACGCCAAGTCGGCGCCCATGACAGGCGAGCAGAAGAAGGTGATCTTCGCCTCTTCTCTCGGCACCGTTTTCGAATGGTACGATTTCTATCTTTATGGTTCGCTGGCAATCTATATCGGCGCCACCTTCTTCAGCCAGTATCCGGAAACGACGCGCAACATCTTCGCGCTGCTCGCCTTCGCTGCCGGCTTTCTGGTACGCCCGTTCGGAGCGCTCGTCTTCGGCCGCCTCGGCGATCTCGTCGGCCGCAAATACACCTTCCTCGTCACCATTCTCATCATGGGCTTCTCGACCTTCGTCGTAGGCCTCCTGCCCGGTGCCGCCACCATCGGCATCGCCGCTCCGATCATCCTGATCCTGCTGCGCATGCTGCAGGGCCTGGCGCTCGGCGGTGAATATGGTGGTGCCGCGACCTATGTCGCCGAGCATGCGCCCGACGGCAAGCGCGGTTACTTCACCTCCTGGATCCAGACGACGGCGACGCTCGGCCTGTTCCTGTCGCTGGTGGTCATCCTCGCGGTGCAGTTCATCGTCGGCAAGGAAGCCTTTGCCGCCTGGGGCTGGCGCATTCCCTTCCTCGTATCGGTCGTCCTGCTCGGCGTTTCCGTCTGGATCCGTCTCAAGATGAACGAATCGCCTGCCTTCGCGAAGATGAAGGAAGAGGGCAAGGGCTCCAAGGCACCACTGACGGAAGCCTTCGGCCAGTGGCGCAACGCCAAGATCGCGCTGCTCGCGCTGTTCGGCGCCGTCGTCGGCCAGGCCGTCGTCTGGTATTCCGGCCAGTTCTATGCGCTGTTCTTCTTGACGGGCGTGCTGAAGGTCGATGGCCAGTCGGCCAATATCATGGTCGCCTGCTCCTTGCTTCTCGGCACCGGCTTCTTCGTCTTCTTCGGCTGGCTGTCCGACAAGATCGGCCGCAAGCCGATCATCATGGCTGGCCTGCTGCTTGCCATGCTGACCTACTTCCCGCTGTTCAAGGCGCTGACCTGGGCCGGCAATCCGGCACTTGCCACGGCACAGGATACGGTCCGCGCGACCGTCACTGCGGCCCCCGGCGATTGCAAGTTCCAGTTCAACCCGACGGGCACGGCGAAGTTTACCACCTCGTGCGATATCGCCACCGCGTTCCTCACCAAGAACTCTGTGCCCTATGATGTCGTCGCTACGGCGGCTGCTGGCACGGCGGCGACGGTGAAGGTCGGCGAACAGACGATCAACAGCTATGACGCAACGGCGGCCGGCGACCAGGCTAAGGCCCTCGATGCCGCCTTCCAGAAGCAGACCAACATGGCGCTGCACGATGCCGGCTATCCGCTGGTGCGGGGCGTCGCAAAGGTGCCGGACACGAAGCTTGATGCCTTCGTCGCCGCCAACCCGGAACTGAAGCTCGATGCAGCCGCCATCCGCGCTGGTGAAAAGGCAAGCATGCCTGCCGCCGACCTCGTCACGGCCAAGCTGCTGACCGCCGAGGAAGCCGCCGGCGTCACCGACATGGCCGTCTACTCGATTGCCGGCGGTGGTGCCTATACCATGGTCGCCGATCCCGCAGGCGTGAACTGGGTGACGATCATCGCCGTGCTGACCGTGCTCGTGATCTATGTCACGATGGTTTACGGCCCGATCGCTGCGCTTCTGGTCGAACTCTTCCCGACCCGCATCCGCTACACCGGCATGTCGCTGCCCTACCATATCGGCAACGGCTGGTTCGGCGGCCTTCTGCCGGCAACGGCATTCGCGATGAGCGCTGCCCAGGGCGATATCTACTACGGCCTGTGGTACCCGATCGTCTTCGCAGGCATCACGCTGGTCATCGGCCTTCTCTTCCTGCCGGAAACGAAGGACCGCGACATCCACGCCATGGATTGATCTCCCCCTTCCGACCGATCCTTGGCGGACCCGGCGCGTGGCGACACGCGCCGGGTTCTTCGTTTAGGGCCTTGGCAGCATGGATTTCGGCAATGGCCAGCCGCGCGCGTCGAAACGGAAGAGCCAGTCCCTGCGGGCGAAGACGAAGGCGGTGGCAATCGCCGTCCAGAGGCCGAGCAGCAGGCCGGCGGCGACATCGCTCGGATAATGCGCGCCGACGATGATGCGCGAGAGACCGATCGTCAGCGCGCCGAGCAGGAAGAGCGGCCGCAGGCGCGGCACCAGCATCGAGAAGGCGCCAAAAAAGGCGCCGACGGCGGCAGAATGGCCGGAGGGAAAGCTGGAATAGAGGTCGTCATAGGCGAAAGGCGTCAAGCTGTAGGCGCCGTATTCGGCAAAGAGTTCCGGCCGCGCCCGGCCGACGATCAGCTTGATGAGATGCACGAGCGTCGTGGTCGCGCCTGTCGTCACGAAGAAATACAGCGGCAGCCGCCACGCGGTTCGCGTCTTGCCGGTCAGCGTCTCGTTGCGGCTCACCCGGTGCACGACATAGGCGAGGATGACAAGCGTGCCCGAGCCGTAGATCATCCAGGCGAAGGTACCGAAATCGGTGATACGCTTGTTGAAGGCGACGATGGTGACCGGGAGGCCCTGCGCGCGCTGGGAAATCATCGGGTCGAAGGGAGCGAGCGCCAGGACGAGCACGACAGTGGCGGCGAGGATCCAGAGGGAGGAGGTCGCGAGCGATCGGTTCATGGGCATCCCTTGCAAATGGCGTCGCTTCCATGTGCTGGCGCAACGCGGCTTTTCAAGGGATGAACACGAAAAAGGCTCCCGGAGCGAAGCACCGGGAGCCTTTTCAGTGACGGATGTCGGTTCAGGCCGACAGTCTCTTGAAGACGGAGAGGATGGCATCGCCCATCTCGGTCGTGCCGACCTGGCGGCTGCCTTCCGACATGATGTCGCCAGTACGGATGCCGCTGTCGAGAACCTCGGCGATCGCCTTTTCGAGGTTATCGGCTTCTGCGACCATGTTGAACGAGTAGCGCAGGCACATGGCGAAGGAGGCGATCATGGCGATCGGGTTGGCGATGCCCTTGCCGGCAATGTCCGGCGCCGAGCCATGTACGGGCTCATAGAGCGCCTTGCGCTGGCCCTTGGCATCCGGCGCGCCGAGCGAGGCGGACGGCAGCATGCCCAGCGAGCCGGTCAGCATGGCGGCGACGTCGGAGAGCATGTCGCCGAACAGGTTGTCCGTTACGATCACGTCGAATTGCTTGGGAGCACGCACGAGCTGCATGCCGCCGGCGTCAGCCAGCATATGCTCCAGCTGCACGTCGGAGTAGGCGCGCTTGTGCGTTTCCGTCACGACCTGGTTCCACAGCACGCCCGACTTCATGACGTTGCGCTTTTCCATCGAGCAGACGCGGTTGCCGCGCGTGCGGGCGAGTTCGAAGGCGACGCCTGCGATACGTTCGATCTCGTAGGTGTCATAGACCTGCGTATCGATTCCGCGCTTCTGGCCGTTGCCGAGGTCGATGATCTCCTTCGGCTCGCCGAAGTAAACGCCGCCGGTCAGCTCGCGCACGATGAGGATGTCGAGGCCTTCGACCAGTTCCGGCTTCAGCGAGGACGCGTTGGCGAGCGCCGGGTAGCAGATCGCCGGGCGCAGGTTCGCGAAAAGCTTCAGGTCCTTGCGCAGGCGCAGCAGGCCGGCTTCCGGGCGCACTTCATAGGGGACGACATCCCACTTCGGGCCGCCGACGGCGCCGAACAGCACGGCATCGGCCGCCAGCGCCTTCTCCATATCGCCTTCCGAGATCGCCACGCCATGGGCGTCATAGGCCGAGCCGCCGACGAGGCCTTCGTCGGTCGTAAAGCCGGCGCCGAGTTCGGCGTTCATATAGGCGATGATCTTGCGGACTTCCGCCATGGCTTCCGGGCCGATGCCGTCGCCGGGCAGGAGGAGGAGGTTACGCGCTGTCATGAGATTGTCCCTAGTGTCACGGATTGGTCGCGCGCTTCTTAGCGCAACTTCCGTTCAAGGAAAATCGCCGCAACGAAAGAATTTTGCGCGCAGGCCTTGGCCTTTCGGCTAGGTCCGGCGCAGCGCCGTGACTTCGATTTCGATCAGCATTTCCGGCCGGATGAGGTCGCAGACGACCATGGTGGCCGCGGGGCGAATCGTGCCGAAGGTTTCGCCGAGGATCGGGAAAACACGATCGGCGAAGGTGGCGTCGGTCACGTAATAGTGGCAGCGCACGACGTCCTCGAAGGAAAAGCCGGCATCGACCAGAACCTTGCCGATGGTGGCAAGGCAATTGCGCGTCTGGTCCTCGACGCTATCGGGCATGGTCATCGTGGCGTAGTCGTAACCGGTCGTGCCGGAGACGAAGCACCAGTTGCCCTCGACGACGGCGCGCGAATAGCCCGCCGTCGCTTCAAAAGGAGAGCCGGACGAGATCAGCCGGCGCATTGCTTTATGCCCAGGGACGCGAGGACGCGTTCTGCTTCTCGAAGCTGTCGATCGCGGCTGCCTTTTCCAGCGTCAGGCCGATGTCGTCGAGGCCGTTCAGCAGGCAGTGGCGACGGAAGGCATCGATTTCGAAGCCGATGCGGCCGCCGTCGGGACCGGTGATTTCCTGGGCTTCCAGGTCGACGGTCAGGATAGCATTGGAGCCGCGGCTGGCGTCGTCCATCAGTTTATCGAGTTCGTCCTGGCTGACGACGATCGGCAAGATGCCGTTCTTGAAACAGTTGTTGTAGAAGATGTCGGCGAAGCTGGTGGAGATGACGCAGCGGATGCCGAAGTCGAGCAGCGCCCACGGCGCATGCTCACGCGACGAGCCGCAGCCGAAATTGTCGCCGGCGACGAGGATCGTGGCATTCTGGTAAGCCGGCTTGTTCAGCACGAAGCTTTCGTTAACGCTGCCATCTTCGTTGTAACGCGCTTCGGCGAACAGGCCCTTACCGAGGCCGGTGCGCTTGATCGTCTTGAGGTAGTCCTTCGGAATGATCATGTCCGTGTCGATATTGACGACGGGAAGCGGCGCGGCGACACCTGTCAGCTTGACGAACTTGTCCATGCGAAAACCCTCGAAATGCGGTGGTGAGATTTTGCCAAGCGTTTAGATCAGTTTTCCCGGAATTTGAAGGGAAATCTTGATCAAGGGCCGCAAAGGCAGAAGCCGGGCGCAGAAGAAGCGCCCGGATATCCCTTGTTGGGAGGAGACCTCGCTTAGAGGTCGATGATCGTCCCGCGACCGTCGTTCCAGATACGCGGCTCGCGCTGACCGGGGGCCGCGCGGTCGTTTCGTGCACGCGCCGTGGCGCGGACGGGTGCTGGCTGAAGCTTGCCCGCAAGCATGGAGCCGAGCATAAGCACGGCGGCGATGCCGGCGATGGCAAGTCCGATCGAGGCGGCGAACACGACGGTTGCGCCAGCGACCAGCATGGCGAAGACGGTGAAGAGGATGGAGCGGATACGCTGCATTTTGATTTGCCCTTTCTGCAAGAAGCAATGTGGGGGCCGATTTTGTTCATTGCAAGGCCGAATCTTTGGGCGCTTGCCGCCTGCGGCAAAGCGCGGCACAAAGAGCGCATGAACAGGACCCCGCACCACCATCCGCTTCGCCTGCGCCGTTCGGTGCTGAGCGTGCCTGCCATCAATGCCAAGGCGTTGGCCAAGTCCGCGACGCTCGATTGCGACGTCGTTCTCTTCGATCTCGAAGATTCCGTCCTGCCGGAAAAGAAGGCGGAGGCGCGGGCGGCGCTGATTTCGCATTTCGCCACGCTCGACCGCGTCCCTGGCCGCGAATATGTCATCCGCATCAACCCGCTCGACGGGCCGGATGGCGTGCTCGACCTCGAAGCGGTGCTGGATTGCATGCCCGACGCCGTGGTCCTGCCGAAGGTTTCCGAGCCGCAGGACGTGTTGACCGTTGCCGACTGGTTGTCCGAGGCGGGCGCCGATGACGACCGCGACTTTGGGCCGCGGCTCTGGGCGATGATCGAGACGGCCGCCGGCCTTCTCAACCTTTCCGCCATCGCCGAGACGGGCCGCACGGAGGGCGGTAGGCTCGATTGCCTCGTCGTCGGTCTCAACGATCTGCGCAAGCAAACTGGCATTGCCGACATTCCCGGCCGCCCCTATCTTACGCCTTTACTGCTTCAGGTGATCGTCGCTGCGCGGGCCTTCGGGCTCGACGTCGTCGATGCCGTCTTCAACGATTTTACTGATACCAGCGGTCTCGAGGCCGAATGCCGCCAGGGACGGCAGATGGGTTTCGACGGCAAGATGCTGATCCATCCCGCGCAGATCGACGTGGCAAACGCGGCCTATGGCGTGACCGAAGCCGAAACGGCCGAGGCTCTGGCCATCGTCGCGGCCTTCGCCGCGCCCGAAAATGCGGGCAAGGCTGTTGTCACCATCGCCGGCCGCATGGTCGAAAAGCTCCATGCCGACCAGGCGAGCCGTCTGCTCGCCAAGGTCGACCTGATCAACGAAAGAAAGAGAACTGCATGAAAGTCTATCGCTTCCTCACCGCCGTCGACGACGCCACCTTCTGCCACAAGGTGACGCTGGCGCTGAACAAGGGCTGGGAGCTGCACGGCTCGCCGACCTATGCCTACAATGTCGATGCCAAGGTCATGCAGTGCGGCCAGGCGGTTGTGAAGGACGTACCGGGCAAGGAATATACGCCCGATATCAAGCTCTCCGAGCAGTAAGTCGAAAACCGGTTGCGGCGGGTCAGCCCGCCGCGATTTCCGTGCTCGCCTCGATACGCTCCATATCGTCGTCCGACAGGCCGAAATGATGGCCGATCTCATGGATAAGGACATGGGTGATGATATCGCCGAGCGTTTCCTCGTTCTCCGCCCAGTAATCGAGGATTGGGCGGCGATAGAGGGTAATGCGGTTCGGCATCTCGCCGGTCTCGACCGTAAAACGTTCCGTAATTCCGCGTCCTTCAAACAGACCAAGCAGGTCGAAGGGCGTTTCGAGCGCCATGTCCTCGAAAACGTCGTCTGTCGGGAATTCGGCGATCTCGATGATGAGGTTGCCCGTCAGCGCACGGAACTCTTCGGGCAGGTGGCCATAGGACTCCAGCGCCAGCGATTCGAACGTGCTGATGGTCGGGGCATGGCGGTTACGCCAATCCTCGGTCTGGTCAATGCGGGCCATGGGCTCTCCTTTGCCCGTCATATAGACGATTTCCAAGGTTTTTCGAGGGTTCAATTTGCAGAGCGCGTGGCCGATAGCCCGAAAGCCGGCGGTCCGTCCGTCGATTCGAGTCTTCGGCCTTTCAGGAAGTTTTGTCGGATTCGCAAATCCGCACGGGAAAGCTGGAATTTGCAACAATTCGTGATCGGTCAGTTTGACGCAGCCATAGCTCATACTGGCCGGCGTCATCGAACTGTAAGTCGCTGAAAAGACGATGATTCTAATCAGGATTAGAACGACTCTAAATTATTGAGTCAGCAAGCCTGACCTGTTCATTCTTGACACTCAATATCCTCTTTTGCTTAATGCCGGAAACCCAGTGCTTTGCGTAAGACAGGCAAGACGATATGCTCGTTTGCAGCTGCAATTTCATCACCGACAAGGACATTGTCGACGTGGTCAACAGCCTTCTCGACGAAGACTGTTGGCAGCTGATCGTGCCTGCAAAGGTCTATCACGCGATGCAGAAGCGCGGACGCTGCTGCGGCTGTTTCCCCAATGTGGTCGATATCATCATCCGCACAACCGAGCAGTATCACGCCCGCCGTGACTCGACGGGCGACGAGATATTTGATTTCATGACCCGCCTCAAACAATTCCATGAAGAAAACAGGAGAGCGGATCTTGAAAGGCGACAAAAGGGTCATCGAGCAGCTTAACGAAGCGCTCTATCTCGAGCTGGGTGCTGTCAACCAGTACTGGCTGCATTTCCGCCTTCTCGAGGACTGGGGTTACACGCTTCTCGCCAAGAAGGAGCGTGCCGAGTCCATCGAAGAGATGCAGCACGCCGACAAGCTCGTCGCACGCATCATCTTCCTTGAAGGCCACCCGAACCTGCAGACGGTCGCACCGCTGCGCATCGGCCAGAACGTCAAGGAAGTCCTGGAAGCTGATCTCGCCGGCGAATACGACGCCCGCGCGGCTTACAAGAAGTCGCGCGACATCTGTCACGAGGCCGGCGACTACGTCACCATGAAGCTGTTCGAAGAACTGCTGATCGACGAAGAAGGCCATATCGACTTCCTCGAAACCCAGCTGGAACTGCTCGGCAAGCTCGGCGAGGAAAAGTACGGCCAGCTCAACGCGGCCCCGGCCAACGAAGCCGAATAAGGCACCCGGCCCTTTGCGGCCAACTCATTCCGATCGATGAAAACCCCGGCTTGTCCGGGGTTTTTTCGTTTTGGGCTGTCGGCTTTTCAGCCTGTTCCCCCGGGAACACGGGTGGTTCGCGCTGGCCCCGTACACCCCTTGTCAGTTCCCGGGGGAACAGGGGCGTGACTTTTTTTGCACAATATAGCCGGCAAGAACGCGTGCAGTCCGCAGCGTTCGACTGAACAGACGACGCCGGTCCCGGCTCGAAAGATGCAAAAAATCGCAACTTGACGTTGCTCTAGGGTCCGCTTAGCCATTTGAGGCCTGGGCGCTTGGCCAGGCATCTTTTCAGGCCCTGATGTTCTCCGAGGCAATTTCGGATGAGATCGAAGTGGCCGGCGCATGTCCAGAACACAAGATCAGGAGGCCCGGATGGGTATGGTAATGGGTACGGATGGCGTCGACAATCTGCTCGGCAGCGATCTCGAAGACGATATGATCATGGCGCTCGGCGGCGCCGACAAGATCAACGGCGGCATGGGTGCCGACCAGATCCTGGGCGGTGCCGGGGATGATACGGCCAATGGTTCCTTCCAGAACGACTATCTCATGGGGGACGAGGGCGCCGACAAGCTCTATGGCGACAGCGGTGACGACATCATCGATGGCGGCGCGGGGGCCGACAAGCTCTATGGCGGCTCCGGTCGCGACATGCTGATGGTGAACAGGCTGCAGACGGCGGCGGGCGACGTCGTCGACGGCGGCTCGGGCACCGACCGGCTGATCATCGACTATTCCGACCAGACGACCGGCCTCAACATCACGATCAAGGACTGGATCGCACCCCAGATTTTGACGGGCAATGTCAGCACCCTGAATGTCGAGAGCTTCCAGATCACGGGAACCGATCTTGCCGACCGCATCACCGGCGGCAACTATTCTGACATGCTGACGGGTGGTCGCGGTAACGACATCCTATCCGGCGGCCGCGGCTTCGACATGCTGATGGGCGACGAGGGCAAGGATACGCTGCGCGGGGGCTATGGCACCGACTACCTGACGGGTGGCGCGGACGATGACCTTCTTTATGGCGACCAGGGCGGCGATCTTCTCTACGGCGGCGACGGCAGCGACACCGTTTATGGCGGCGATGGCATGGATCTCATCTACGGCGAAGCCGGCGATGACAAGCTCTATGGCGATGCGGGCGACGACATGATCGACGGCGGGGCCGGCAACGACATCATCAATGGCGGCTCCGGCAACGACACGGTCACCTACAAGTATGGTGAGGGTAAGGACACCATCACCGACACGAGCGGCAGCGACCGCCTGGTGCTTGATGCCTTTACCGGCAATTTCGCCGCCAAGGCGGCAACCGTCGTCAACACGATCGGCGGCGGCACGACCATCTCGGGCTTCGAGCACTATACGATCAACGCGACCGGAACCGGCGCCAACACGATCACGACGCTTGCGGGCAATGATGTCATCAATTCCGGGGCTGGCAACGACATTGTCAATGCCGGTGATGGAAGCAACCGCGTGGATGCCGGCCTCGGCAAGGACAAGGTCGTCACGGGCACCGGGTCCGACTATGTGCTGCTCGGTGACGGCGGCGCCGATACGGCCGATGGCGGCGCCGGCAACGACACCGTCGCCGTCGACCGCAAGACGGCCACGGCTGCCCTCACATTCGAAGGGACGGGCGCCTCCGCCAAGATCAGTGACGGGACGACGCTGAAGAACTTCGAAACGATCGAGGTATCCTTTGGTTCGGGCGATGACGTTGTAAAATCGGTCGGCTCGGCCGGCAGCGTGCGCTTCTATGGTTTTGCCGGCAATGACACGCTGATCGGCACGGCAGGTTCCGACGTGCTCGATGGCGGCGCCGGCAATGACAAGCTGACATCGGGCGCGGGCAACGACAGCCTGTACGATAAGGGCGGCACCAACACGATCAATGCCGGCGACGGCAATGACGTTGTGCGGGTCGGCGACCTCGGTTCCTCGATCGGCCATAACACAGTCGATCTCGGCGCGGGCAATGACAGCTTCTATCGCACGGCCTCCACCGGCAAGCTGACGCTCAACGGCGGCACGGGCACGGACTTCGCCTCCATCGACTTCAGCAAATATTCGTCGGGCATCACCTTCAAGGTCGCGCCGAGTGTCGTCGTCGCCGGCACGCCGGTTACGGTGAACAGCATCGAGCGCGTCGCGCTTTACGGCGGGGCGGGCAATGACGTCTTTACCGGCGGTGCGCTGAACGACGAGCTGCGTGGCGGTGCCGGCACCGATACGCTGACGGGTGGTGCGGGCAACGACATCCTTTCGGGCGATGCCGGCAACGACACGCTGCGCGGCGGCGACGGCAACGACACGCTCTATGGCGACGGTCTGAACAAGACCGGCGGGCGCGACAAGCTTTATGGCGAGGCGGGCAACGACACCGTCTATGCCGGCATCGGCGATACCGCCGACGGTGGCACCGGTACCGACACGCTCGATCTCGATGTTGCCGAGCAGACGAAAGACATCACCTTCACATTCACCACCGGCAAGGTGACAGTCGACGCCACCACCAACTTCAACGCCTTCGAGGCGCTCGTCTATGACGGCTCCAAGGGCAAGGATACGGTCACCGGCGGCAGCCTCAACGACAAGCTGTTCGGCAATGCTGGCAACGACGTGCTGCATGGTGCGGCCGGCAATGACTGGCTGGAAGACGGCGCGGGAAGCGATCAGTTGTTCGGCGATGCCGGTAACGACACGCTCGTTCGCACCGAATTCACCGGCAAGGATGTCTTCGACGGCGGTAGCGGCACGGATACGCTGATGTTCGACGACGGACCGACTTCCGTCGTGCTCGATCTCGAGAACCAGGCTAAAAACAAGGGTCTCGCTCTCGGCCTGACCGTCAAGGGTTTCGAAATCATTCACGGCAGCAGCGCAGATGACGACATCCGGGGCGATGCCGGCAACAACACGCTCTATGGCGGCGGCGCTGACGACGTTCTGCAGGGGCGTGGCGGCAATGATGTGCTGGTCGGCGGCGCAGGCGACGACTGGCTGACCGGCGGTACCGGCAACGACCAGTTCGTCTTCAACCTTGAAGGCCGGGACGGCGAGGGTGACGTCATCACCGACTTCACCCGTGGCCAGGACAAGCTGATGATCGACCGCAGCGACTATGGCATCGCGGCCGGTGATGCGACCGTGACGCTGGTCGTCGGTGCCGATCCGGTGGCGACCTCGAGCAAGGGCACATTCCTGTTCGAGAGCGACAATGGCCGCCTGTGGTTCGACGCCGACGGCAAGGGCTCTGATGCGGATCTCGAGCTGGTCGCCACGCTGCAAGGCATCAAGACGCTTTCGACGAGCGACTTCGGCTTCCTTTGACCCCTTCGGACCAAAGAAAAACCCTCCCCGGCTTCTCCGGGGAGGGTTTTTTGCATTCAGGGTGCCAGATGAGCGAAGGCGGCGACGACCTCTTCATAGACCTTGCGCTTGAAGGGCACGATCAGCTCGGGCAGTTCCCGCATCGGCTTCCAGCCCCATTCGTCGAATTCCGGCTCGTGCCCGCCCGGTGGTGGGTTGATGGCGATCTCGCTTTCGGCGCCTTCGAAGCGGAAGGCGTACCAGCGCTGCGTCTGACCGCGGAATTTTCCCTTGAGGCCAATGCCGATCAGGTGTTCCGGCAGGTCGTAATTGATCCAGCGCCCGGCATCGGCGAGAAGCGAGACGCTCTTCATGCCGGTTTCCTCGTAGAGCTCACGATAGGCGGCTTCCAGCGGATCCTCGCCCTTGTCGATGCCGCCCTGCGGCATCTGCCAGAGCTGCGGCGAGCCGTCATATTCGGAATTGCCGATGGCGATGCGCCGGCCGGCCCAGACTTTGTTGTCGGTGTTCAGCACCATGATGCCGACGCAGGGGCGATAGGGCAGATCCTCGGCCCTGATCACCCTGTCCTTGTCCTTGCCCATCGAATTGTTCCTATTGTTTGGCGGGGATATCCGCGAGAGAGGCGACACCGACGATCTCAATACCGCGGCCGCCTGCTTCCTCGCACCATTCGCGGATGGCGTCGACACTCTCGTCGAAGGCCGAGGCGATGCCGATGGCCGTGCCGTTGCGCCGCGCGATGCGCTCCAGCTCGTCGAGCTTCTTCAGCACCGATTCGCGCGACAGGTCGGCGTCGAGCTGGAGATCGGCAAAGGCATGCGGCGCCTCGACAGCGCCGGCAATCGTGCCGGACAACGACTGCGCCGAACTGCCGTCGTCAAGGAAAAGCAGGCCGCGGCTGGCGACATCGCGCATGACCGGCTCCAGCGCGTCCGCATCGGAGAGGAAGCGCCCGCCCATGAAGTTCACGATGCCGGTATAGTTGGTGGTCTTCGCCATGGCGCGGTGCAACTCGGCAAGGTTCTTGGCGTCGCCGAGATCGGTGCGCAGCGTGTGCGGGCCGGGGTCGTTCTCCGGATAGTCGAAGGGTTCGAAAGGCACCTGCAGCAGGATTTCGTGGCCGTCGCGGCGGGCTTCCTGCATCCAGCGCGGCAGGCTGTTGCCGCTGGCGGCAAAGGCGAGCGTCACTTCGCCGGGCAGTTCGCGGATGGCGCGCTGTGTGCCCGTCTGGCTGAGACCAAGGCCGCCGACGACGATGGCGATGCGCGTGCCGCGCGCGCCCGACCAGGGCCGGGCGTATTGATCCATCGGCCGCGTGCCGTCGAGGCCGATCACAGGGATCTTGCCGTCGGATGTATCCTCCAGCAGGTCCTCGTTCGGGAAGGCGGCCGTGCGTGAATCCTGGCCGACACCGCCGGCCTCGATGATCAGCGGACCGGACCCTGTACGCCCACCGGGCTTGTAGGTACGCACGACATTGCCGTCATCGGTCAGCGTTTCCTCGACGCGCGCGCCCGAAAGGCCCGATGTGCGGGGCACGCGCTCTTTGGCGACGGCGACCTTCTGGTCGGCCTTGTCTGTGGTCTGGTTTTTGCCGGCGGCTTCTTCCGCGGGTGCGGGCAGCGGCGTTGTGATGAGGCCGCTCGGCGCCATGGCCGTCCAGGCGGAAAAGCCGAGAAGGCCGGCAACGCTGAGGGCAAACACGACCGTACCGGCAGAGAACCGTGACGGTCCCGCCGGTTGCGGCCTTGCCTTGCGGTCCTGGCCGAGCGGTGCGTGAATGTCTGTGCCCAAGGTCAGTCCGCGCTGGCCGAAGCTCTATATAGAACATCCGGGCCCGTGCGGTGACGGGCCCGGATGCAGAGGATTAGTTCTTCAGCTCGGCCTTTTCCGGATTGGCCGGAAACGCCTTGTCGGTCTTCTGGCCGCGCAGCAGTTCCAGCGCGTACTGAAGCTGCACGTCGTCCTTGGCTTCCGGCGGCACATAAGCCGAAGAACCGGAGCCCTGGTCCGTCTCGCTCTGGCCCTGGATATGACCGCGCAGGCTGGATTCACCCGCGGTTTCCAGCTTGCCCTGCAGATCGGCCGGTAGCGGCTGTTCGACCGTGATGTCAGGCGTGATGCCAGTACCCTGGATCGATTTGCCCGACGGCGTGTAGTAGAGCGCGGTCGTCAGGCGCAGCGCACCGGCGTCGCCCATCGGAATAATGGTCTGGACCGATCCCTTGCCGAAGGAGCGCGTACCGAGCACGGTGGCGCGGCGCAGATCCTGCAGTGCGCCTGCGACGATCTCCGAAGCCGAAGCGGAGCCGCCGTTGACGAGCACGATGACCGGCTTGCCGTCAGTGTCGTCGCCCGGCGTCGCGTTGAAGCGGCGGGTTTCGTCCTCGTTGCGACCGCGGGTCGAAACGACCTCGCCGCGCTCGAGGAAAGCGTCGGAAACGTTGATCGCCTGGTCGAGAAGACCGCCCGGATTGAGACGCAGGTCGAGGACGTAGCCCTTCAGCTTGTCTTCCGGCACTTCCTTCTTGATCTTGGTGATCGCGGCTTCCAGGTCGTCATAGGTCTTTTCCGTGAAGGAAATGACGCGCAGATACCCGACATCGCCTTCGACGCGCGACTTCACCGCACGGACAGCGATGATGTCGCGCATGATGGTGAGTTCGATCGGCTTGTCGGCGCCCTTGCGAATCAGCGTCAGCTTGATCGGCGTGTTGACGGCGCCCCGCATCTTCTCGACGGCTTCTTCCAGCTTCAGGCCGCGGACATCAGCACCGTCGATCTTCGAGATGAAGTCACCGGCAAGAACGCCGGCACGGGCGGCCGGCGTGTCGTCGATCGGCGTGATGACCTTGACGAGCTCGTCTTCCATCGTGACTTCGATGCCGAGACCGCCGAATTCACCGCGCGTCTGGGTGCGCATGTCTTCGGCGTCCTTGGCATTCATGTAGGAGGAATGCGGGTCGAGCGAGGAGAGCATGCCGTTGATGGCGCTCTCGATCAGCTGGTCTTCCTTCGGTGGCGTCACATATTGCGCGCGCACACGCTCGAACACGTCGCCGAAGATGGACAGCTCGCGATACGTCGACGAGCCGGCGGCTTCGGCGGGCAGCGTTGCCGTGTTGATGACGCTCATGGCCGTCGCACCCATGAGTGCACCGACGAGAACGAGTGAAGCCCTACGAATCATTGCGTGCCTTTCCAGAATATTTGGCGGACCACCACGGCTGGGAATCAACCGGTTTTCCGTTCTTTCGGAATTCAATGTAAAGTGTCGGCTTGTCTGTTTCCAGCGTCAAAGCATTGACACTCGCAACCCTTTTTTCACCCATCACGGCGAGCGGTTCACCCGCCACGACGAACTGACCCTCGCGCACATTCACCTTGTCCATGCCCGAGAGAACCAGGTGATAACCTCCGCCGGCATTCAGGATGATCATGCGCCCATAACTGCGAAACGTTCCGGCAAAGACGATCCATCCATCCGACGGAGCCGTGACGAGGGCACCCGCACTGGTCGCCAGCGTCACGCCCTGCGAATCATGTCCGGTACCGTCCGCTTCGCCAAACCGGCGCAGCACGTCCCCGGCCACGGGATAGTCGAGTTTTGCCTGCAATTCCTGAAATTCGTATGCGGGAGCAATGCGGTTTTTGTCGGGCACGCTGTCGCGGGCCAAGGCGCGTGCCTTCTCGCGTTCGGCGTCCGACTGGTTGCGCCGCGCCTCTTCCTGCGACTTGGCGAGCGCTGCCGCATCGCGCACCGAACCTATCTCCTGCTCGAGGCTGCCGATCAGGCCCTCGAGGCTCGAGGCACGCGCCGCGAGCTCTTCGGCGCGGCGGCGCTCGGCGGCGAGCGTCCGGTTGTTGGTCGTGGCCAGAGCCTCGTTCTCCGCTATCAAGAGTTCGGAGCGCTTCTCCTCCTCAAGCCGCAGCTGCATGGCATCCGTCAGTTCCGTGTGCTCGCGGTCGATGTCGCTCTTGATGTCCATCAATGCGGAGAGATCGTCGATGAGCCCGTCGGTCTCCTTGCGGATGCCGGGCACAACGGCCCCGAGCAGGATGGCGCTGCGTACCGAGGCGAGCGCATCATCGGGCGTCACCAGCAGCGCCGGCGGCGGGTTGCGGCCCATGCGCTGAAGCGCAGCGAGCACTTCGGCGAGCAGGCCGCGGCGATCGTGCAGCGAGGCGCGCACGCCTGCCTCCCGCTCGCGCATGCCTTCCAGCCGCTTTTCGCCGGCCAGAATCTTCTCTTCCATGTCCTTGCGCATCGCCGCGGATTTAACGATTTCGTCGCGCAGCGTCTGGCGCGACTTGTCGAGCTTGGCGATTTCGGCTTCCAGCGCCTTGGTCTTCTCGTCGGAAACGGTGATCGACTGGGAGAGCGTTTCCAGCTCGCGGCGCGTGCTGTCACGGCGCAGCGAGAGGGCCGCGGCGGGATCGACCTCGGCCTTCGGCAGGGAACCGGTCGTGACCGTCGCCTCGTTGGGCTCGGCGGCAACGGGAGAAGACAGGAGGACAAACGATAGCGCAGCCGAAAGCAGCGCCAGCCGCAGCAGGCGGCTGACGTCTCCACCGGGATAGGCTTTGCCGGTTTTCGTCATCGTTTCCCAAAAATCTGTTCTGACCGCTCTAAGCTGATTTGGCGCTTTCGCCAAGAAAACCTGCGACCTGAAGATCCCTTGGACAGAAGAGCGCCGAAAATACGGCCTCTGCCATCCTGAACCCCTGCCATTCTGAACCAGGGGGCTTGCGCGGCGATGGTGTCAGCTGCGGTGATAGGGATGGCCGGAGAGAATGGTGACGGCGCGATAGAGTTGCTCGGCGAGCAGAATGCGCACGAGCTGGTGCGGCCAGGTCATCTTGCCGAGGCACAGCGTTGCGTCTGCGCGGTCGTAGAGCGCGGGGTCGAGCCCGTCGGCGCCGCCGATGGCGATCATCAGCTCGCGCTTTCCGGCATCGCGGAACCCGCCGAGGAGATTGGCGAAACCGGGCGAATCGAGTGATTTGCCGCGCTCGTCGAGCAGGATCAGCACGGCGCCGTCGGGCAGTGCCTTTTCCAGCATTGCCGCTTCCTCGCGCTTGCGCGTCTCGGCATTGCCGGCGCGGCTTTCGCCGACTTCGGCCATCTTGCCGAGTTCGAGACCGATGGCGGGACCGGCCTTCGCGAAACGGTCGATATAGCGGGCCGCAAGATCCTTCTCAGGGCCGGCCTTCAGCCGTCCAACCGCAAAAAGTCCAACCCGCATCGCCCGAAGCCCTGTCCGTTCGGGTGGCGCCTAAGCCGCGCCACCGTGTTTCCTCGCCAGACAGGTGCCCGGCGTCTTACTGAGTTTAGTGAACCGTGCCGTCTTCCATCTCGGGAGCCGCCCACATCCGTTCGATGTTGTAGAACTCCCGGATCTCGGGCCGGAACACATGGACGATGATATCGCCCGTGTCGATGAGCACCCAGTCGCCGGCTTCAAGGCCCTCGACGCGGGCATTGCCCAGGCCTTCGTCCTTCATGTCGGAGATGAGGTGATCGGCAATCGCCATAACGTGACGGTTCGAGCGTCCGGACACGACCACCATGTAGTCGCCCAGCGCCGATTTACCGGCAATGTTGATCGTGACGATATCTTCTGCCTTCGAGTCCTCGAGGCTAGCGAGGACCAGGTGAAGGGCACGGTCGGCGGCATCGTCGCTGCGGCCCGCGCTCCTGGAGAAAACGCCGATGACGTTTCCCTTTGCGTGCGCTGTTGTCAGGTTCGTTCCTTTCCGTAAAACAGGTCAAGCACGTCTCGTGCCGGTATATGTGGTCGCCGGCACCTACTAAATGTAGGCACCAATGGTTACCACTTTCAAGACGTCACTTTTGATGGATGGTTTTCTCTAACGTTGTGCGTGTCCGCAGCGCCGTTGAACTGAGCGGAGAGCGTGGCCCGTGGATGAAGGTCCAGGCGGGTGCGCGCCGGCCCGGCAGGCTCATCGCATCCTCCTCATCGACACGGGCATAGTCAAAGGTTTTGGCCATGCGCGAGGAGAGATAGGCGAGTGTCGAGCCCGGTCGGTCGATGACGGCAATGGGGAAAGTGCAGGCGATCTTCTGCCAGTTCTGCCACTTGTGGAAGGTTTTCAGGTTGTCGGCGCCCATGATCCAGACGAAATTCACGCCGCGGTTCAGCGCCTGCACGCGCTCCAGCGTCTTGGCCGTATAGCTCTGCCCAAGCCGTTTTTCGAAGGCCGTCACTTTGATACGGGGACTGGGAGCAATCTCTTCGCTGAGACGGATGCGCTCGGCGAGCGGCGCCAGTTCCTTGTGATCTTTCAGCGGGTTGCCTGGCGTCACCATCCACCAGAGCTGATCGAGGCCAAGGCGGCGAAGCGCGGTTTCGGCAACCAGTGCATGGCCTTGGTGCGGCGGGTTGAACGAGCCGCCAAACAGGCCGACCGCCATGCCCTTCTCGACATGCGGCATCCTCAGATAACGCTCTGCAACCGCGTCCGCCGTCACCTCAGGGCCGCACCTGTCCGGTGCCGCGCACCCGGTACTTGAACGAGGTCAGCTGCTCGACGCCGACGGGGCCGCGCGCATGCATTTTGCCGGTCGCGATGCCGATCTCGCCGCCCATGCCGAACTCGCCGCCATCGGCGAACTGGGTGGAGGCATTGTGCACGAGAATGGCTGAATCGATCTCCGTGAAGAAACGTTCGACCACGTCGGCGTCTTCGGCGATCACGGCTTCCGTGTGGGCGGAGGACCAGCGGTTGATATGCTCGATTGCGCCGGAAATGCCATCGACCAGCGAAACGGAAATGATCGCGTCGAGATATTCCGTCGACCAGTCCTGTTCGCTTGCGGCGACAAGACCGGGGATGCGGGCGCGGATCTCGTCCGTGGCGCGCACCTCGCAGCCGGCGGCGACGAGGCCTTCGACGAGCGGGGTAAGATGCGTGTGGGCAACGGCTCGGTCGATCAGCAGCGTTTCGGCCGCGCCGCAGACGCCGGTACGGCGCATCTTGGCATTGAGCACGATCTTTTTCGCCATCTCCAGGTCGGCGGATTTGTCGACATAGATATGGCAGAGACCTTCGAGATGGGCAAAGACCGGAACGCGCGCCTCGCTCTGCACGCGCGCGACGAGGCTTTTGCCGCCGCGCGGCACGATGACGTCGATCGAACCGTTGAGGCCCGACAGCATGGCGCCGACGGCGGCACGGTCGGTGACGGGCACGTATTGGATTGCGTGTTCCGGCAGGCCGGCGGCTTTGAGGCCGGCAACAAGGCAGGAATGGATCGCCTGCGATGAATTCACGCTGTCGGAACCGCCGCGCAGGATCACGGCGTTGCCGGCCTTCAGGCACAGCGCACCGGCATCGGCCGTCACATTCGGCCGGCTTTCGTAGATCACGCCGATGACGCCGAGCGGCGTGCGCACGCGCTCGATATGCAGGCCGTTCGGCCGGTCCCATTCGGCGATGATGTCGCCGACCGGGTCCTTCAGGTCCGCGATATCGCGGATCGCAGCGGCGATGCCGTCGATGCGCTCGGGCGTCAGTGTCAACCGGTCGATGAAGGAAGCCGCGACGCCGCTTTCGCGGGCATTGGCGAGATCGATGGCATTGGCCGCGAGGATGGCCTCGCGGTTGGCGAAGATTTCGGCCGCCATGGCTTCGAGCGCGCGGTTCTTCTCAGTGGCCGTGGCGATGGCCAATGGGCGGGCGGCGGCGCGGGCATTGCGGCCGATCTCGGCCATCAGGGCGTCGATATCGGTCTTGACCTGATCAAGCATGGCTCACGTCCTTTCCCGCCTCCGCGGTGGATGCGGCAAGGCCGGTCACCACGAGGTCGTCCCGATGCACCATCGCGGCGCGGCCGGCATAGCCGAGGATTTCGGCAATATCAGCGGATTTCTTGCCGACGATCAGCCGCGCTTCATCCGCATCGTAGCCGGCAAGGCCACGGGCGATCTCGCGGCCGTTCGTGCCGTAGATCGATACGGTATCGCCACGCGAAAACGCGCCCCAGACACCGCGTACCCCGGCGGGCAGCAGGCTTTTTCCCGCACTCAGCGCCGTTTCGGCACCGGCATCGATCTCCAGCCGGCCAGCCGGCTGCAACTGCCCGGCAATCCACGTCTTGCGCGCCGTGACCGGCGAGCCCGAAGGCGCAAACCACGAGGAGCGCGCACCCTCTTCGATGGCGCGCAGGGGATGATCGACCTTGCCGGAGGCGATGATCATGGCGCAGCCTGCGCCCGTCGCGATCTTGCCGGCATCGATCTTGGTACGCATGCCGCCGCGCGACAGTTCCGACGCCGCACCGCCCGCCATTGCCTCAATCTCGGGCGTGATGGCGTCGATGGTTTCGAGGAAGCGGGCTTCGGGGTCGAGATGCGGCGGCGCCGTATAGAGGCCGTCGATATCGGACAGCAGAACGAGCAGGTCGGCGCCCGTCATCGTCGCGACGCGGGCAGCGAGGCGATCGTTGTCGCCGTAGCGGATTTCCGTCGTGGCGACGGTGTCGTTCTCATTGATGATCGGTACGGCGCCGAGCTTCAGAAGCTGGTTGATCGTCGCGCGCGCATTGAGATAACGGCGGCGCTCTTCCGTGTCACCGAGCGTCAGCAGAATCTGGCCGGCGACGATATCGTCGGAGGACAGGCTCTCCGACCAGGCGCGCGCCAGCGCGATCTGGCCGACGGCGGCAGCGGCCTGGCTTTCCTCCAGCTTCAGGGCACCGGCCGGCACCCTCAGCACGGAGCGGCCAAGCGCGATGGCGCCGGAGGAGACGACGAGCACATCGGTGCCGCCGGCCCGGAGCGCCGCGATGTCGCGGCACATGGCGTCGAGCCAGGCCTTCTTCAGGCCCGTCGCCCGGTCTACGAGCAGGGCCGAGCCGATCTTGATCACAATCCGGCGGTGTTTTCCGAGCGGTTTGCGGTTCTTCGTCATCTCACTCGTCGGATCCGGCATTCTTCGATTGAACGATGATGTCGCGTACGGCGCGCAGCGCGCCGACCATGCCGACATTGGCGACCGCGGAAAGCTGCAGCACCGGCTGGCCGCAGGCCTTTTGCAGCGCCTTGGTCTTCCTCTTCAGCTCGTCCTCGTCGAGAAGGTCGATCTGCGAGAGTGCCACGATCTCCGGCTTGTCGGTAATGCCGCCGCCATAGGCTTCCAGCTCGTGTTTCACCGTCTTGTAGGCCTTGCCGACATCCTCTTCCTGCGCGGAGACGAGATGCAGCAGCACGCGCGTGCGCTCGACATGGCCGAGGAAGCGGTCGCCGAGGCCCACACCGTCATGCGCGCCCTCAATGAGGCCGGGAATGTCGGCGAAGATGAATTCGCTGCCGTCGATCGTCGCCACGCCGAGATTCGGGTGCAGCGTCGTGAAGGGATAGTTGGCGATCTTCGGCCGAGCGCGGGTGCAGGTGGCCAGGAAGGTCGACTTGCCGGCATTCGGCAGGCCGACGAGACCGGCATCGGCGATCAGCTTCAGCCGCAGCCAGATGGTCTTCTCATCCCCTTCAAGGCCCGGATTGGCCCAGTTCGGCGCCTGGTTGGTGGCCGACTTGAAATGCGCGTTGCCGAAGCCGCCATTGCCGCCGGCGGCGAGCTTAAAGCGCTGCCCCTCGGCCACCATGTCGACGATCAGCGTCTCATTGTCTTCCTCGAAGATCTGCGTGCCGACGGGCACCTTCAGCGTCACCGAGGCGCCGTTGGCGCCCGTGCGGTTGCGACCCATGCCGTGCGTGCCGGTCGAGGCCTTGAAATGCTGCTGGAAGCGGAAGTCGATCAGCGTGTTGAGGCCGTTGACGGCCTCCACCCACACATCGCCGCCGCGTCCGCCATCGCCGCCGTCGGGGCCGCCGAATTCGACGAATTTTTCACGGCGGAACGAGACAGCCCCTGCCCCGCCGTCGCCGGACCGGATATAGACTTTTGCTTCGTCCAGGAACTTCATCGGCTCGCCGTTCGCTTTATTCTGTTCAACATGCTCATTTTGCCGTCTTCGATATAGCCGCTTCCCGCAGAGGTCAAAGACTATCGTGAAATTCGTCAGCTATAACATCCAGTACGGCATCGGTCTCGACGATCGCCTCGACCTGCCGCGCATCGTCTCGTCGATCCACGGCGCCGATATCATCGCCTTGCAGGAGGTGACCCGCAACTTCCACCTCAATGGCGGCATCGACATGGTCGCCGAATTGCAGACCCTGCTTGCCAACCACTATTCAGCCTTCTGGCCGGCCTGTGATCTCGATGCGGGCTCGGCAATCGAGAAGGGCCGCGTGGTCAACCGCCGCTTCCAGTTCGGCAACATGATCTTCTCCCGCTGGCCGATCGTCTCGACCCGCCTCATTTCACTTCCCCGCACCCGCACGCTCGACAAGCTGAACCTCCAGCGCGGCGCGACCGAGGCGGTGATCGCCACGTCCAGCGGCCCGCTGCGCGTCTATTCCGTGCATCTCGACCATGTCCACCGCGACGAGCGCATCGCGCAGATTCGCTATCTCAAGGACCGCGCCCAGTTCTACAGCTTCGAGGGCGGTGCGATTTCCGGCGCCCATGAATTCGGACTGCCCGAACCTCCGGTGCCGGAAGATTACGTCCTGATGGGCGACTTCAACATGGTGCCGGAATCGCCGGAATATTGCGAAATGGTCGGCGATGTCGACGCGCTCTACGGCCGCCAGATCCGCGCCACCAATCCCGTCGATGCGCTGGCGGGGCTTGGCAAGCGCCATGCCGCAAGCTTCAGCTGGATCAACCCGAAGGATCATGCCGACCGCATGTTCCTCGACTACTGTTTCCTCAGCCACGGCCTCGTGGAGCGCCTGAAGGATGCCTGGGTCGATGAAACCGCCTTCGGCTCCGACCATATGCCGGTCTGGTTCGAGCTGTCGTAAAGCGGGGCGGATCTCTCCGCCCCGATCGATATCAATGCCTTGGCGAGGCCGGGCGGAAATCACCCGGTGCCAGCAGCGTTTCGATATGCGGCACCATCGCCCCGCGGGCGGTGCTGAAGATGTCGCTGCAGCCGGTGATGCGGAAGCCTGCCTTTTCTTGCACCTTGAGCGAGGCGAGGTTGTCGGCGAAGACGCCGGAATGGATTTCCGTGCCCGGCATGCGCATCAGGAAGCGTGCGATGGCCGCATGCACCGCCTCGCTCATATAGCCGCGCCGCCAGTAGAAGCGGTTCAGCCAATAGCCGATCTCCCAGCCTTTGCGCCTCTTCTCGAAGGACACGCAGCCGATATGCACGTCGTCATCCGCGGTGATGGCGAAGGCCCAGCCCTCGTTGAGATCGGTGGTCATCACCGAAAGCCATTCGGTGGCATCCTGCCGGTCGTAGGGGGCGGGGACGCGCGCCAGCATGCGCGAGACCTGGAAATCGGCCAGCGATTGGGCGATCGCGTCCGCATCCGACATACGGTGAGGACGCAGCGTCAGGCGGGCCGTCGTGATGGTCGGGCAGGGGCCGGGACCGGCGACGCGCGTCCGTTCGACGGAGGTTTGCATGGCGTTCATCGCATGCCTCCCCAGCTCTTCAGCGAGACCCAGGTCTTGCGGTCAAGCCTGTACCACTCGACAGGCACCATGCCGCCGACGGCAAGGCTCTGCACCATGCCGGTCGCCTGGAACTGGAAGCCGCACTTCTGGATGACGCGCCGCGAGGGTATGTTCATGACCCGGCAGCGCGCATCGATCTGGTCGACATCGCGGGTGCGAAAGACCATGTCGATCAGCGCATGCGCCGCTTCCGTGACATAACCCTGGTTCCAGTGGGGTTCGCCCAGCCAATAGCCCAACTCGACCGTGCGTCCATCCTCATGCGGTTCGATACCGCAGCAACCGAGGAAGGCGCCGTTGTCAGCTTTCGTAATGGCATAGACGCACTTGCCAATCGCGCCGGCGCGTGTGCGTCGCACGAAATCGGCGGCATCCGCAACCGTATAGGGGTGCGGCATGCGGGCGACCATGTTGGCGATATTGGCGTTGTTGGCGAGATGGGCAAGGGCGTCGATGTCGTCTTCGTGCGGGGCTCTCATGACGAGCCGCGGCGACAGTAAGATCGGGCAATCGGTCCTCGACCGGTCAGGCCTCAGCCTTTCCTGGGGAGACCGTGATTGGTCTTCCCGCAACAACTCGGTTTGCATGTTCAGTCCTCCAGAACGAAAAAGGGAGATAAGGTCTTGCCTCATCTCCCTTTTTCTTCTTCAGGCCTGAAACCTGTAGCGCCAGCCGGGTCGATGAGACGCCGGCTGTTTTAGAGCGCTACCGGCTTATTCCGCTGCTTCCGCTTTCGGGGCTACAGACACGTAAATGCGACCGTTGGCCTTCGTACGGAAATTCACATTGCCAGCTGTCAGAGCGAAGATCGTGTGATCCTTGCCGAGGCCGACATTGGCACCGGGATGCCACTGCGTGCCGCGCTGACGGACGATGATGTTGCCTGCGAGGACGGCTTCGCCGCCGAACTTCTTCACGCCGAGGCGCTTGGACTGGGAATCGCGACCGTTGCGCGAGGAGCCGCCAGCTTTTTTGTGTGCCATGGGAGTTCTCCTTTACCTGTCCGGATTATTCGGCTGCGGCTTCGGCGGCGTCAGACTTCTTGGAAGCCTTCTTCGCCTTGCCGGCGCCAGCGATGTCGATGATGCGGACAGTCGTGTTGTGCTGACGATGACCGCGCGAACGCTTCGAGTTCTGGCGACGGCGCTTCTTGAAGGCGATAACCTTCTTGGCGCGGCCATGCTCGACGACTTCTGCGGTGACGACGGCGCCTTCGACGAAGGGCGCGCCGATCGTTGCATCGGCGCCAACGCCGACCATCAGCACTTCGGTGAATTCGATCTTCGCACCAGCGTCGCCCGACAGCTTTTCAATCGTCAGAACGTCGTTGGCGGCCACGCGGTACTGCTTACCGCCGGTCTTGATGACTGCGAACATTTTATATCCTTTCATGTTCGTGCCGGCTCTTTGTCCCAAAGGGCAAGGCCGTCTTTTTATCAGTCGCGGGAATGACGATGCATTGGCGCACCGCCGGCTTAAAGAGGGTCCAGGCAGGCGGCGCTTGAAATCCAAGGCCGAAAGCGCAAAGAACCTTCGTAGCGGCACAAGTGAGACCTATGCCACTGCACCTTGCGCAATAGGTGAGCCGCCGGAAACTGTCAAGAGAATTCCCGTCACCATGACAAAGAGATGAATTTTCTCAAGCCCCGCCCCCTTGCGCCCCCGCCCGACACCCGCTATGTACCGCCCCGCGCTGAAGAGCGCCGACCAGTTAAGCGGAGAGGTGGCTGAGTGGTCGAAAGCACCGCACTCGAAATGCGGCATACGGGCAACCGTATCGTGGGTTCGAATCCCACCCTCTCCGCCATTATGGACCTTGGGCCGTAAGGTTTTCCCTACTTGATCGTCGCTGACAGTCCTACTCTTTGTATGGAAGGTTTCAGTAAGGGCCACACTAGCGGCGCGCTTAGCGTCGTTGCAACTTCATCCCGCTTCGGAAAAATGCACGACGTGGAGAACGCTATGGACGATGATGAAATCATCGCGGCTTTTATGAGCCAAGAGAATATTGGCCTCGCGGCTGATCACCAGGACTATGCTGGAGATCTTGTTGAGGATTGGAACATCGATCCTGCAGAATGGATCGAAGAGAACTTCGCTGATGTGGATCCGGCTATAGCTCAGCGCGCAGCTGACCGGATCAACGCTAGTGGTCCTTGGGTCTATCTGGACCGCTTTGAATAGAGCTTGGCCTTCTGGCCAGCGGTCTCTCGGGGAGCGTGCTTGATAGGAAACAGTTGTGGTGCTATTGACGAGCTGCAGCAGTAGCTCAGCAAGGTCAGAGCGCGCGACTTAGTCGCGAGGCCCCGGTTCAATTCCGGGCTGTTGAAACGTTGTCTTGTCAGGCTGCGTTTCGACAGCCCGGGTTGAGTGTAAAATGGATAACGCATCCCGCCTGGCGATTTATAGTGCGCAATGCAAAAATGTTCGTGCGCTGGAAGTCGCTCGTAAGCAAATTAGGCGGTCGATCAATGACGCGCTACGAAGCGGAAATCTCGTAGCGGTTGATGTGCATACGAAAGCACTGGCGCTTGTTTTCTGTGCCTGGGTAGAGGCGAATTTTTCAAAAACAATTCACACGCCAAAAGGCTTCTCACTTATCGAGATCGCGCAAATTAAGGCGTCGATACGCGTCGGGAGTGTTGTGGATGGCTGGGAAAAGTGTATCCAGCTCGCCTTCTTGAAGAGTGCAGCAACTAAAAGCAATTTCACGCCAAATGTCAAACAGAGGTTGAAGAAATGCGTTACGTCTTTGGTGGCAGATCCCAGTCTAATCCGTAACAAGGTGGCGCATGGGCAGTGGATTGAAGCCCTGAATAGAGATAATACGAAAATCAATGCAGATCTTACGGTATCTATACATTCGCTGGATGTCGTTAAAGTCGAAATGTGGTTTGATTGCCAAAAAATCCTCTGCGAAATTGTGGAGCTGTTGATTGAGTCCCCCAACAAAGCCTTCATGGCATCCTACTGGGGGATGATCGAAAAGGTCGAGCAAATTCCGATCGACCGGGCAGCATGGACAATTTCATCGAAAAGGACACGGCTCAAGGCGAAGCGGAAACCGGGCGGAAATTAGTCGTCGTTTGGTGCTGCTAAATGTAGTGAACTACTTATCAGTCCACCCATTCATACCGCGCTTTAAGCCCGTTCAGGTTGCGGTATGGAATTGCACCGCTGTGCTGTAGCATTCCAACAACGATACCTGGATGGATCTCGACCTGCTTAGCGAACGCTTTCACAGCTACTTCAGACCTCGGGTTAGTTCTCTTGAAAGCGGCAAATCTAGTCCTGCCAACGAGGTTTTCCTCCGCCCAGGCATCGGCCTCATCCTCCACTCCGTCACCCTCGCCGCCCTTATCGTCAGCGAACGCTCGTCCCCTATGAAGCGTTATGTGGGCGGCTTCATGGAAGAATGTCCACCAGAAATGGTCGTTACTCTTCATTCGCAACGACATTTGAATGATTGCTCTATCGCCCTCGAGCCATCGAGCGGAACCGAATAGACAGGTCTTCGAAATCGGCTTCTCAAGCACAAATGCCACGCCGGCGCTACGGCATAGATCCACCATACGAGGATAGAAGATCTCCGGCGGGCTGGTTGTCAGCTTACGGATTTCAAGCACAGCATTAGCAAACTTGTCGGGGTCAAACGCCGGCAGGTTCATCCCGCGCGCCTTCTTCTCTCCAAGGAGCAGCCACGCGGCAACATGAAATTGGCTGGTATCGAAGGCCTTAGATTGTCTATGATGGACAGCTAAGTTTGCCCATCTGGCACCGAAAGCATGCGGGCTTCCGACAGCAAAGAACTCCAGGAGGGAGCTTAGAAGTCGGCCGTTATCATTGGTCGCGGGCAGCGCACCACGATCTTTCAGCTCTTTGATTGGGAACTTGGAGAGAACCTGATCCGCATCGGCCAGTGTCTGGTGGTTGGCAGCCTTGGCTTCATGGAGATCCCACTTCGCCTGCAAGCCTGTCCAGATGCTGGCCTTTAAACCAAGAACGCGTTCTAGTTTCAATGCCGTTTCTGCCGTCACCGGGTTGGTGCCGTTGATGATAGTGCTAACATGCTTCGGGCTCATGTCCGCCAGCCTGGAAAATTCGGCTTGGGACCATCCCCGGTCCTCAAGATACTCGGCAAGATGCTCACCAGGATGAGTTGCCCAATCTGGCGCCCAGTCTTCCTTCTTCCTTACAGCAACCATCGCCCAATCCCATCGCCATCACTGTTTGAAAGGTCATTTGGTTTCAATGGTAGTCAACAATAGCGCGAATCCGAATCGCGACAACGGCGGCACGGTCTATGCCTCCGTCGTCGCGAATTGGGACCGGGTCGTGATCAGGCTCAAATATGAGCCGCCAATTCCCGGTGACAGCTACCGCAAAACAGCCAGCCCATTCACCATCAAGCTGATGGCATCGATCTGGCGGATCAGTAGGGACCTCGCTGAGATTGCTCGCCTGCTCCAACACCGCTATCCGCATTTTCAGGCGGCTAGCGCGATCACCGTATGCCTTCCTCAACTCCTTGTCAGACTCCAGCTGACGTCGAAGTTTGCCATTCGCAAAATCGATTTTCATCAGCCGTCGCCCGTTACCCAATAAGTAATAGAATCGGAATCGTTACGCAATAGGTAACACACACCGACAAAAGATTAAAGTTCACCATCTGTGAAGTGCCGGGATAATCCTTGGCGCCCCTCCAGGGGCATCCTACGCGTGATCGACAGCAACAAGCCGTTGGAGATCACATGGCTACAATCCGAAAACTCAGAGGACGCTGGCAAGCCCAGGTGCGTCGGCGTGGCATGAAGCCTCGCTGCAAATCCTTCGACACAAAGCAGGAGGCCGAGAAGTGGGCGCGTGATCTTGAAGCCCAGGTTGATCGCTTCGGTGCCGCACCGGACACGAAGATCCTCGAGACCACGACGCTTGGGCAGCTCCTGGATCGCTACCAACGCGAAATCTCACCCACCAAGCGCGGATCCGTTCAGGAGATCCAGCGGATCGACGTGCTGCGTCGCCATGATCTCGCATACCGGACGCTGATCGGACTGAGCCAGCAGGATATCGCCTCGTTCCGCGACGAGCGCCTGCAGTCGGTAGCTCCATCTACCACTGTCCGCGAACTCGCTATCCTGAGCCACGTCCTTGAGGTTGCCATCCGCGATTGGGGGCTGCCGCTCGGGAAGAACGTCGTGAAGCTAGTGCGCCGTCCGGTGATCCGAAATGAGCGAAGCCGCCGACTAACAGGCAACGAGGAGCAGCGTCTGCTCGACGGTTGCGACGGCGGGCAGACGCCATACCTCAAGACACTGCTCATCCTGGCGATCGAGACCGGGATGCGTCGAGGGGAGATCCTTGGCCTGAACTGGTCCGACATCTCGCACAATCGCCGGGTGATCACGCTCGCTCTGACCAAGAACGGCTCCGGTCGCGAGGTGCCTTTGTCTCAGAGAGCATTCGACGCGTTGATGGCTTGGAAGGATCGTGCGCCGATAGATCAATCTACAGTTTTCCCAATGACGCCAGGAGCATTGGAGCAGGCGTGGCGTCGGTTGCTCATCAGGGTAGGGGTCAAGTCGCTACGCTTTCACGACTTGCGTCACGAGGGCGTCAGCCGTCTATTCGAGCGAGGGTTGAACGTTATCGAAGTTTCTACCATTAGCGGTCACAGAGAGCTAAGGATGCTTCGGCGCTACTCACACCTATCAGCCGACGATTTGGTTGCACGCCTGGGATAGATCCGTCTATGTTGATTGCCACTGAGAACTGACCCGGCATTTCCACCGAGAATTGACCCGCCTATTAGATGTCGTTCGGGTCGGTGGTTGCGGTCAAGCTCTTCCTTTTCTCCTTCGTCGTTTTGGGCTCATGAG
>NZ_QWBU01000009.1 GCF_003432075.1 Shinella sp. WSJ-2
GCTCATGAGCCCAAAACGACGAAGGAGAAAAGGAAGAGCTTGACCGCAACCACCGACCCGAACGACATCTAATAGGCGGGTCAATTCTCGGTGGAAATGCCGGGTCAGTTCTCAGTGGCAATCAACAATCCGGCCCAACGAATACTATGAGCTAACGGCGAAGAAGAAGAAGCTCGAAATCGAGAAGGCAGTCTTCGAGCAGGATCGAGCAATCGTTTGCAAGGCCCGTGACAAGCTCAAGCTTCAACCGGAATTCTCGGGCCTCGAGCTTAGCGCTGAAGAGCACGAGAAGGCTATTGACGAACTCCTGGTGCGATTGCGGTCGCTTCTCACGACCCGGCAGGCGAGGGCGATCGAGCTTGCCGATATTCTCGACCAGCGGGCGAGCCTCGACCAGCAGATCGCCATGGTCCAGGCCTCCGCCAACGAACTGGCAGAGGACGCCGCGTGGGCCGCAGATCAGGCGGACGAAATCATGTGTCCTACGTGCGGGGTCGTCCACGCAAACGATTTCAGGAACCGCTTCGCGATCCTTGCAGATCGCGAGGAGTGCTTTGAGTTCCTGAACGGCGCGCAGCAGAAGCGGCGCCACTTAGCCGACAAGGTTGGCGAGCTCCAGCTCATGATCCGGGAGACAGACTCGACGATCGCCGGGATGCAGCGAGTCCTTGAAGAGAAGCGTGGAGAGCTCACTCTCGAGGACGTCATTGAGGCACGGGGACGGGCGGCGGCGTATGAAGTGTTCCAGGAGCAGATCAAGGAGCTTGAACACTCGATCGGCGAAAAGGCCGGTGAGATCTCGGACGCGGAGGGCGAGATCGAGAAGCTCAAGGACCCCGCCCGGCGGGACATGATCGAGAGCTACTATGCGAAGCTCATGGGCACCTACATGCGAAATCTGAACGTGCAGGAAGCCGACAACGACGCGGTCACGAAGATCGCCGGCAACGTGGTCGAGACCGGAAGCGAGCAACCGCGTCTCCTCCTCTCCTATGTTCTTGCGCTTGCGGATACCATTCAGAAGTACACAACGGCCTTCAGCGCGCCGCTCGTTATCGACAGTCCAGTTCAGCAGGAGCAGGACATGAGCAACGCTCCCGCGATTATTCGACAAGTGATTTCTAAGCGGCCGAACGGTGGCCAGACCATCATTGGAACGATCTCGCTTCATGGCAATAATCCGCTTGATGCTGATGTTATCACGTTCACTGAAAACAGGTCGGTCTTGCGAGCATCTGAGTACGACGCAACTTTCCGGAAGCTAGAGCCAATGCTCTTGGTAATGTAAGCCACTCCGGACTGCGAGCTATTGCTATCTCAAGGTGAGAGCGGAACGTAATAGGCATCGCATCCCCCGCAACGGTTGTGGGTTTTTACGTATCATTCTTCAAGCGGGTTGGCGCTATTTCCACATTGAGATTTTTGAGTCATTCGAGCGGCAGCTTTGTATGGCTCGACGTTAAGAAGTTGCCGTTCCGGTTCCGGCCCCCTTGAAGAGCCCGCTGAGCAGGCGAGCCAACGAGGACAAGCGACAGACCGAGTTGCTCCTGAAGGCATGGGAAGAAAGCGGGAAGGTCTACGGTTATCGCAAGCTGCACGACGATCTTCTCGATCAGGGCGAGATGTGCTGCCCGAACCGGGTCGCGCGTCTGACGCGTCTCGCCGGGATCAAGGCGCAGATCGGCTACAAACGCCGTCCCGGCATCTATGGTGACAGACCGTCTGTCGTCGTCGATAATACGCTCGACCGGCAATTCGACGTGACGGCTCCAGACAAGGCCTGGGTGACGGACATCACCTACATTCGAACCTGCGAGGGCTTCGCCTATCTCGCCGTCGTCATCGACCTCTATTCGCGTCGTGTGATCGGCTGGGCACTGCAGAGCCGCCAAACCACCGACGTCGTGTTGCAGGCTCTGCTCATGGCTGTGTGGAGGCGCAAGCCGAAGGAAAAGGTGCTGATCCACTCGGACCAGGGCTCACAGTTCACCAGCATGGACTGGGCCTCGTTCCTGAAGCACCACAATCTGGTTCACTCGATGAGCCGACGCGGCAACTGCCATGACAATGCGGTGGCCGAGAGCTTCTTCAATCTTCTGAAGCGAGAGCGGATACGCCGCAGGGTCTACCGTTCACGCGATGAAGCTCGCCAGGACGTGTTCGACTACATCGAAATGTTCTACAACCCGAAACGCAAGCACGCCAGAAACGGGATGCTGTCGCCCGTAGAGTTCGAGAAGCAGCAGAAAATCTAACCCGAGGGTGTCTACGAAACTCGGGGCTATTCATCTGGACTCTCTGCTGCCGTCGGAGGCTTAGCCATCGAGGAGTGAGAAATCCAGTCTGTCCGTGGCTGTTCCTTGCCGACAAAGGCTATGATGGCGACTTCCTGCGCGAGGAACTGCTGATCCACGGGATCAGGCCTGTGATCCCGCCGAAGGTCAATCGTAAGAACCCACCCGCCTGCGACGTCAGGGCCTACAAGGATCGAAACTGCATCGAGCAGATGTTCAACCGCCTCAACCAGTTCCGTCGCGTCGCGACGCGATACGACAAGGCCCGAAAATCCTTCTCAGCACTCCTCGCCCTGGCCGCAGCTAAGATATGGCTGCCATACTTTGTCAACAGGACCTAGGATAAGCGATTTTGCGATCATGGGACAGTCTGCAATTGGCGCGAAGCGGTCATGCGTGCGGTGACTCGTCATATGGTCAACTGGCCCGGAAAGCGGAAATTATTTCCGTCCCGCGCCCCATATTGACTGATATCCAAAGCCAGGAAATTATAAGCATGAATCCATTTATTATTAGCATAAACAAAACGCGAACATCTCGTTACTCTATAAACATTGGAACAACAATTTCAGTAACGCGTTGTCGAGCTGCCCTGCGAGTTCGTCGCCGGATACAGGATACATCCATGCTTCCGAGAATTGCGATCATCGGAACCGGCCCGACCGGTCTCTACACGTTCAAACAACTCATTGGCTCCTCCGATCCTTTGTCGATCACGCTTTTTGAGGCGGAGGGCGAACCGGGCAAGGGCACGCCCTATCATCCTGATATGAACGACCCGGCGATGCTCTCGAACATTCCGAGTATCGAGCTTCCGGCTTTTACCGAAACGCTGGGCGACTGGTTGCGGCGACAGGATGACGACACGCTGATGCGCCATGGCATCCGTAGGGAGGCGATCGACGAGCGTGAATTCTACCCGCGCTTGGTGCTTGGCGACTACATGCAGGCACAGTTCCAGCGCATGCTGCAGCAGGCGGCCGATCGCGGGCATCTGGTGACTGTTCTAGCGCGCCACAAGGTCACCGATATCGAAATCCAGGCAGAGGCCATCCGGCTCAGGATCGCTGATCTTGATGGCGAGGACGATGCATTCTTTGACCACGTCGTCATGGCGACGGGCCATAACTGGCCGGAAAGCACCGAAATCCGCCCCGGATATTTCGTCTCGCCCTGGCCGGCAAGCATCCTGAAGTCGGTGCGCAACGAGGCGGTCGGCATTCTCGGTACGTCTCTAAGCGGCATCGACGCGCTGATGACGGTCGCGACAGCACACGGCATGTTCTACGCAGATGCCGCCGGCGACCTGCAGTATCATCCTGTTCCCGGCACGGAAGAGTTCCGCGCGACGCTGATGTCGCGCAAGGGCATCCTGCCGGAGGCCGATTTCTACTGCCCGCTCCCCTATGTGACGCCGCTTGTCTGCACGGAAGGAGCCGTGGATGCCCTGATCGCGACAGGTCGTCACGACCTGCTCGATGACGTCTTCGAGGTGTTCCGCGGAGAGATCGTCGCGCGCGACCCCGACTATGCCGCCCGGATCGGCCTTTCGCAATTAACTGTCGAGACCTTCGCCGCCGCCTATTACGCGGACCGGACGGAGAGCGATCCCTTCGTCTGGGCGGCCAAGAACCTGGCCGAAGCCGAGGATAACAGGCAGAAGCGTTACACGGTGCCGTGGCGCTACGCGATCCTGATCACCCACGAGATCGTGGCAAAGGTCATTCCTCACCTCGACGAAAACGACCTGAAGCGCTTTCATCGGCACTTCAAGGGCATTTTCATCGACGACTATGCAACCGTGCCGCTGATGTCGATCCGCAGGCTGCTGGCGCTGTCCCGTGCCGGCAAGCTCTCGATCCTGAAGCTCGGCGAGGATTACCGGATCCGCACGGCGGAAGATGGGCTGGAGCGCGGCGCCGAGGTCGAAGTGGATGGCGAGGTCCATCGCTTCGGCGCCTTCATAGACGCGACGGGCCAGGAGACACTCTCGGCCACGGATCTTCCATTCCCGACGCTGGTTGCCCAAGGCGGCGTGCAGGAATCGGCGACCCCGAGGGCGGCTGCGATCCGGCAACCGGACCGCGATCCCGATATGGTCCGCACCGGCGGCATCGACGTCGACGCAGCCTATCGGCCACGTCTTGGCCTGATGTCGGAAGGCCGGCTCTATTGCGCGGCGATCGCCTTTTTGCTGCACAAGGAGCCCTTCGTGCAGGGCATCACCAGCGCGCGCGACATCGGTGAAACGGTTGGCCGCGCGATCCTGAGCGATATCACCGACGAGAAAACGCCGCTGTTTCAGATCTGCGCGTAAACCGGATCGCCGACACGGATGGTGACGGGCTCGGCGGGCGTGGCATAGACTCCGAGATTGCGCTTGTTGTGGCGCATGATGCCGCGCAGCACGTCGGGCTCTTCCGCGAGGCCGGGCTGGGCGACCAGCGTCATGCCGCAGCGGCGCGAAGCTTCCGTGACGCGGATATCCGCGTCCCCGATGCGCAACGTATGGCCCACCCAGTCGTTCTCGATGAAGCCTTCACCATCGTCCGTTTCGATCAGCACGGAGGGCCGGAACCGTCTTGCGTCGAGCGGCGGGAGGCCTGTCACCGCGGCGAGCGCCTCCGCCGAGGCGGTTGTCACCAGGTGAAGCGGCGCTGCCTTGTAGCGGTTGGAGACGACGGGGAAACGGTGGTCTCCCGCGCCGACGAGGCCGACTGAAACGGCAAAACCGAAATGCTCTGCCAGGCGGTCCGGCAAGGCCCCGTCATCGAGCGAATGCTCGGCGCCGTCGGCAAAGCGCAGCACCGGCAGTCCGGAGGGCGGTTGCGAGGCGGTGATGAAAAGGGCGGGACGCCAGCGCGTTTCCTTTTCGGGCGCGGCGGCAAGACCCGTATTCGGATCGAAAAGCGCAAATCGCCGGTCGCCTATGATGCCTTCTGGCGAGACGGAGATAAAGGCGAGCGTCTCCCCGCCAAGAGAACTCACCGGATAGCGCCAGACTTCCCGCACTCGACCGATTTTTCGCATAGTGGTGCCCCGTTTCTCACTATACGCCGAACATCGTTTGGTGTTCCAGAAAAGTGCGACCGGGGGCGAAGTTCGGGCTATTATTGAGAAGTTGAGGCCACCAAACGAGGGCTTCCGGGTGGGCTCAAATGGTGTCGCCGTATGTGAGACGCCGCGATTAATGGAGATTGGTTCACCAGATCGACCGCAAGCTACTCCCGAGGAAACTACGGCTATGTCGCCTAAGGGTCACCGTCCAACACGTTGCACGTTTCTGACGCATCGGGCGCAATGTCTGCTTTTAGGCAGATGCGACGACGGCCTGTATGACAGAAATGGGGGCGCAAAGCTGCCGGGCGCTCTGTGCTGCCTCACCGCAAACTTCAGGCCCGAAGGCGGAAATTATTGCCGTTAGACCGTCTAGTTGACTGATGCCCAAAGCCAGGGCACAAAGGTTGCATCCACGGTCGCTCGCGATTGGAAAACAGAGGGAATTTCAATACTTCTGCTCTAAGTCATTGAAATCATGTGAGAATCCAGGTCTCCCAGGCAGGTCATTTTGGATCAATTTCGTAACCTAAATCGGAAATTATTTCCTTGTCCGAAAAGTGACGTCTTCTCAATACGTTGAGTAATTTCGGCCGCAGTTCCTTGGACCGTTCGCCATGTTTGAAGGCGGCTTGGAAAACTGGCTGGGGACCCAGCGACCCTGCAATAACCTTCCTTCGCCGCGGGCCAGACGCTTTGCTTTAGAAGTGCGTCGATCGAGCGTGCTGCGGCTGGCCCTTTTTGGATGCCGTTTGGCACGAACAGCATCCTCGTCCTGTTTGAATTAGGGATCGTAAGGAGCGACTGTCGGCGTCATCAACGTCCCCTTCAAGGAGAAGACATGACCGACATTCCCGCCATCATTGCAGGTATCAAGATTCCCGACAGCTCAATGGCCACAGCCGCGACCGAGCTTGTTCGAGACACGGAGACCGACCTGCTCTACCACCACTCGCGACGGGTCTTCCTGTTCGGCGCCCTGACTGGGGATCGCAAGGGCCTGAGTTACGACGCCGAATTGCTCTACATCGGCGCAATGTTCCATGACATGGGCCTCATGGATTCGCATGCAAGCGAGACGGAACGGTTTGAGGTCGACGGAGCGAATGCGGCGCGGGATTTCCTGAGCGCTTACGAAATATCCGATCGCGACGTCGATGATGTCTGGGACTCGATTGCTCTCCACACCACGCCGGGCATTCCGCAGCACAAGCGTCCGACCGTCGCGCTTGTGACCGCCGGCGTCGAAATGGACGTGCTCGGCATCGGCTACGATGACTTTACAGATCAACAGCGGGAAGAAGTGTGCGCCTGCCATCCGCGGGGCCTGAAGTTCAAGCACGGCATCCTGTCTTCCTTCTGCCTGGGAACGATCCGGAAGCCGGAGACGACCTTTGGCAACGTGAAAGCCGACGTGCTTTCCAAGATGGATCCGACGTATCGGCGCGTCGACTTTGCTGATCTGATCCTCAGCTCGAAGTGGGAAAGCTAGAAGGCGGGAACCACCTCGTCGGCGGAGTGGTTAGTCGTCCAATCGCTGGAAGCTCACTCTGTACTGACCGGGGGTGACGCCCAGCCTCCTTGAGAAGACCTGCCGCATGCGGTGCGGCGATCCGAATCCGCATTTGTAGGCGATCTCCTTAAGCGCCAGATGGCTTCCCTCCAGAAGGTTGCGGGCGGCGTCCAGCCGAGCGTTTTCGACGAACTCGGCCGGCGTCGTTCGCGTCTGTTCCGAAAAAAGGCGGGCAAAGCTCCTGCGGCTCATGTGGAGGTGGTCGGCAAGCTCGTCCACCGTCAGGCGTGACCTCAGGTTTGCCATGACGAAGTCAGAGATTGCTGCCAGCGGAGACTCCGGATCCGCCGGAGCGACAATGTATGGGCTGAATTGCGACTGACCTCCCTGGCGCTGGGCGACCACGACGAGACGTTTTGCGACCGCGAGGGCAGTCTCCGGTCCGCAATCCTCCCTGACGATAGCCAGCGCAAGATCGATCCCGGCCGTCACTCCGGCCGAAGTCAGCAGATTGCCGTCCTTGACGTAAATTCGGTCTCGGTCCACGATGGCGTCTGGGAAGCACTCCGCCAAAGCGTCAGCATTCTGCCAGTGCGTCGTTACCCGCTTTCCACCGAGAAGACCTGCATGTCCAAGCACGAACGCGCCCGTGCAGACCGATCCCGTTCGTGCTGAAATCTTCGACAAGCGCCGGATGCAATCCAGCATGGCCGTATCCGGGAGTTCATCGGGCAGTTTCGGCCCGCCAGCTACAAGCACAAGATCGTAGCCGGCGACGGCTTCGTCATATGTCCGGTGGGCTTCCATCCGCATCCCATTCGAGGCCGTGAACGTGCCCTTCGGCCCGACGACCTCAACCTTATACCGGTCAGCCTGTGGCAAAAACGCGTTGGCTTCCTCAAACACGTCCATCGGACCGGAGACGTCAATGGCCTGAACGCCGGGAAAGACGACGACAGCTACTGAGCGCATGCGAAGCTCCCGCCGTGGAATTGCCAAATGAGCACGATAGCCAACCCTGTATACAATGGGGAGCCCCCGACCCTGAAGAAGCGTTGAGTAATATGATTTGGCTGCACCTTACGAACATCGCATGATTGTCTCGATCAGGCGCTCGCACGTCCGCACCACGTTCTTGACAGGTGCGGTCGCGACGCCGAGCAGCAGCCCGGCCTCGGCCATTTCAGCGGACGCGTACCAAGGCGAAAGCGGTGCGGGAAACGTGCCGAAGGTCAATGCATCCCTGGCAATCGCGACGTCGGACGCGCCCCTAGGCAGTTTAAGGAAGACCGACAGCCCCGGAGCTGAGACCTTCTCAGGACCCAGAGCGTCGCGGAAATACTCAAGAACCGGCTGCCGGGCCGCTGCATAGGCACGTTTGATCCTCCTTAAGTGCCGCATGTAGTGTCCTTCTCGAATGAACTCGGCAATCGCCAACTGAACCGACGGACCGGGAGGCGGAGACAGGCAGGCCGCCACTTCGGCGAACCGCCCTGCGAGTTCAGCAGGAGCGATAACGAAACCGAGCCGCAGGGCCGGACTGATCGTCTTGCTGAACGAACCGATGTGAATCACACGGCCGCCGTTATCGATCGAGGCGAGCGCCGGCGCAGCCCGCCCGCTCAATTGGAGTTCGCTCAGATAGTCGTCCTCAATAATCCAGGCTTCGGCGTCCTCCGCCCATGCGAGAAGTTGCAGGCGTCGCTGCAGAGAAAGCGTTGCGCCGAGTGGTGCCTGCTGGCCCGGCGTCAGCACCGCTAGCGCCGCTTCGGGGCAGTTGCGTATCCCGTGGTCGACGTTGAGCCCTTCGCCGTCGACCGGGATCGGAACCGGGAGCACGTGAGCAAGCTCCAACGCTCGCCTTGTCCACGGAAATCCTGGATCCTCGAACCACGCCTTCTGGCCGCTCAGTGCAAGCACGTTCAGGGTCAATCCAAAGCCGCCGGCGAACCCACTGGTGACGATGACCTGAGACGGCGAGCAGTTGATACTTCTTGCTACGGCCAGATACGCTGCAATCTCCCGTCTCAACTCGAGCTCTCCGCGAGGATCCGGGTACAGAGGCGGCGCGCTCAGCTCGGCGCGAACAGCACTTGCGCGCAGCCGGGCAAGCAATTTGGAGGGCATGGTATGAGATGCCGGAATGCCCATCTGAAACAATGCCGGCCCCTGAGTCATCTCAAGATACATCTCAATAAATGAGCCTGCAGACGGCGACGTCCCCCTTTTGGGAGCGGAGCGGGGACGGTCGGCCACACGCGTTCCCGCGGCCCCCGCCGCTTCGATCAACTGCGCTGCTGCGAGCTTCTCGTAGGCAGTTCGGACCGTTCCCCGTGCGACGCCAAGCTGGACCGCAAGATCCTGCCACGACGGGAGCCGTGCACCTGGTTCAAGTACCCCGTCATCTATGGCTCGGGCAATTCCTCCGCGGATCTGCTCGGACAGGGACTGCACCTGCGTCCGGTCCACGGTCAACTTCAGCAACGTGTTCATCCGGTCATGGTACACTAATTCTTCGAGTTCTTGGTTCTTTTTTCTGGATCATGATGAGGGCATCTTGAGTGCGTCTCTGAAGGAGAATGAACCATGAAACAATCAATAATACGCGCCGCAGCCGCAATCACGGCGGCGATCTCGCTTGTCGGACCCGCACCTGCTCACGACACCGAGCGAGAAAGCGTCACGCCGAAGTTCGCGCACGCGCTCGACAACATTCCTGGCAAGTCACTGCGGGTTGTCGAGGTTGACTACGCGCCCGGCGCTTCCTCGCTCCCGCACACGCACGCTCCGTCCGCCTTCATCTACGCCTACGTCCTCGCGGGCGAGGTAGAGTCGAAGGTCAACGACGGGGAAACCCATCGGTACAAAGCGGGCGAAAGCTGGTTTGAGCCACCCGGCGCCCTTCACTCCATCAGCCGTAACGCCAGCGACACTGTGCCGGCAAAACTGCTTGCCGTCTTCGTCGTCGATACCGACGACACTAAGCTGACCACTCCCCTCAAGTGAAACAAGGAGACTGAAACGATGACAAGAAGGCTCGACTATAATCAGGTTGCGCCCAACGGCGCCAAAGCGCTTGGCGGCGTCTATGGCTATGTGCTGCAGAGCGGTCTGCCGGGTGAACTGGTGGACCTCGTCTATCTCCGGGTATCCCAGATCAACAACTGCGCCTACTGCCTCGACATGCATACCCGCGAACTCCTGAAGCGCGGCGTGAAGATCGAAAAGCTCGCGCTGGTTCAGGCATGGCAGGAAGGCGGCAACCTCTTCAGTGAGGGCGAGCGCGCTGCGCTCGCTTGGGCCGAAACCGTGACTCTTGTTGCGGAGACAGGCGTACCGGACGGCGCATACGAGGCGGCACGCCAAGTCTTCGACGAGAAACAGCTTGTCGATCTGACGATCGCCATCAGCCTGATGAATAGCTACAATCGCATGGCGATCAGCTTCCGCAACACGCCTCAAGCGGTCCTCGAGGCCTGACGGAGGGCGGAACATGGCCGGTGTTGAAATCTCTGGCATCAGGCTTCCGGACAGCCGACTCGCCCGCGAAGCGAGCAAGTTCGTCCGGGAGACGGAGAGTGTGTTGCTGTTCGAGCACTCCACGCGCGTCTACTTCTGGGGCGCGATGGCCGGGCAGCGCAGAGCCCTGAAGTTTGATCACGAACTGCTCTACACGGCGGCCATGTTCCACGACGTTGGCCTCACGGACGCCTTCAATGAGAGCAGACTACGCTTTGAAGTAGACGGTGCGAATGCCGCCCGTGACTTCCTTCGCGGCCACGGCATCTCGGAAGACGACATGCAGAAGGTCTGGCTCGCAATCGCGCTGCACACGACGCCGGGTATTCCGGCACATCTGGACCCTATCGCGTGCCTGACCGCCGAAGGTGTCATGATGGACCTCGTCGGCGCCGGCTACGACGGTTTCGACGAAAACCAGCGGGCTGCCGTCGAAGCAGCGTATCCGCGCGGAGCCGACTTTGCTGAAGGCCTGCTCCAAGCCCTTTACGATGGCCTGGAGCACCGACCGGAGGTCACTCAGGGAACAGGTCTCGCCGACGTGATGGCTGACAAGAACCCACATTTCCACCGCCGCAATTTCTGCTGCCTGACGCGGAGTTCCCCATGGGCATGCAGCGATTGCAGCTCCAGCTAAGAGGTGTTCCATGTCTAAAATTCGAGAAGGCGTACGTATTCCTGACAGCCAGATCGCCCGTGACGTCACTGAATTCATCCGTGACACCGAAAGCGACCTGCTCTTTCATCACTCCGTCCGGGTCTACTTCTGGGGAGCGATGACCGGAAACAGAAAGCGCATGATCTTCGATCCTGAACTGCTTTACACAGCTTGCATGTTCCACGACCTCGGACTGACGGGACAGTATGGCGACAGCCAACTCCGCTTCGAGGTCGATGGCGCCAATGCCGCAGCCGAGTTCCTCCGAAGCCGTGGGATCGCGTCGGAGCATATTGAGATCGTCTGGAACGCTGTCGCGCTTCACACAACTCCCGGCATTCCGGAATTCATGCGCCCGGAGGTCGCACTGGTTCAGGCGGGTGCCGGAATGGACGTCGTCGGACGTGGTTTCGACGAGTTTTCGCCCGCGGAACGCGAGGCTGTCGTCGCAGCATATCCTCGCGAGGACACCTTCGCAGACGGCATCATTGACGCCTTCTATCATGGAATGAAGCATCGTCCTCAGAGCACGTTCGGTACATTCAACGACGACGTCCTCGCGTTTAAGGATCCAACGTTCCAGCGCGTCGACATTTGCAAGGCGATATTCAGCTCCCGATGGACAGTCGGACCTTGCCGCTCCGGAAACGCTTGCGATCACGCTCATTGAGCAAATGAAAATTTCTGGGTCCGACCATCACCTGCGCTTCCTACCGCGGATGCTGGATTGTCGAGCCCAGCGCATTCGATAAGAGGAAAAATATGACCATGAAGACACGAACGTTTCTCGTCACCGGTGCGACCAGAGGCATTGGCAGATCGCTATCACATCGCCTTGCCGAAGCCGGCCATCTGGTTGTCGGCATCGCACGTGGGAAGGACTCGACCTTCCCTGGAGAGCTGGCCGCTATCGATCTCGATGACGACAGAGCTGCCGCCGAGGCATTGGCAGACATCGCGAAGAAATACTCCTTTGACGGCGTGGTGAACAATGTCGGGATGGCCAAACTCCACCGTCTCGGGGAGATCGATCTGGCCGACGTCGACGATATGCTCCGCTTGAATATCCACTCGACAATCCTGACCACTCAGGCCGTCCTGCCAGGTCTCATGGAGAAGAGATGGGGAAGGATTGTCAACGTGACGAGCCTTGTGACGACCGGGACACCGCTCAGGAGCGGATATGCGGCTGCGAAGGCTGCGGTCAACAGTCTCACTCGAACGTGGGCGATGGAACTCGCCGAGACCGGCGTTACCGTCAACGCGGTTGCGCCCGGTCCAACCGAGACCGAGATGTTTCGGCGAAACACCCCCGCCGGCAGTGAGGCCGAAGCTCGCTTTCTTTCACTGATTCCGATGAGGCGCCTGGGTAAGCCGGAGGAGATTGCCGCCGCAATCGCCTTTCTTCTCTCGGAGGACGCATCCTTCATCACTGGACAGATCCTCTTTGCGGACGGTGGCGGCTCTGTAGGACGAGCCTCAGTCTGACAGTTCATAAAGAGCGGGCCGTCGACACTGACCGGATTTCACCATACGTCCGACAGCACGGAGCGACAGGCACCAAAACAATGGCGCACTTCGCAGTGGCCGAGGCCGTGAACGGAAGTTCGGTGACATGGATGGAGAAGCCGTCAGACGACGAATACGAAAAAGGTTCGCTCGCTGATTGATTAGCGGGTCACGATGGGATCGGTTTGCCCGTCGTGACTTTCCAACGTCCTCTATTCTTCCGCATAATTTCCACCCAGTAAGCGGAAATTATTGCCGCTCGCCCGTCTGTTGACTGATGCCCAAAGCCAGGGCACAAAGGTGGTGTCCACGGTCGCTCGCGATGGGAAAACACAGGAAATTTCAAGGCTTTTCTGCTAAGCTATTGAAATCATGTGAGAATCCAGGTTCTCCAGGCGGGCCATTTTAGGCCAGTCATTCGCTGAAAATCAGCGACTATTTCTCACAGAAAAAAGCGACGCCTTCTCAACAACTTGCGCAATCGTAGCTGCTGTGTTTGAGGTCATCCGTCGTGCTGAAGTGGGTCTCGCAAATTTGGCTGGGGACCCAGAAGGTAGCATCCGTTTGGGGAGTCAAGAGCCGATGGCTGGGGTTGCGAGGTGATCTAGGCTCCCACGATTAGAGCAGCGTGGAAAGCCCGCAATTAAATTGAGTTCATGTTTTCGGAAGCCCTCCCATCTGCGCCCATTGATTGTGCACAGCTTGATACAACTGCCCGTCATAATTTCGTTGCAGGTTCATTTGTTTCCATTTTGAATGAAAGACGCTTCGAACGAAGCGCGATTAAGTCAGTTCTGGGAGGTTCTGGCGCACCAAATTTCTGGTCAGCATCACGCTGGATCAGATGGAACATTAGGGAGGCATCATGTCTACGAAACCTTTCGCTGCATCAGCAGCGACCCTCGCACTTTCGCTTTCTTTCGGCGCTTCTGCCTTTGCAGCGACGGAGCTGCAGTGGTGGCATGCCATGACCGGCGCAAACAATGAAGTTGTCGATCAGCTTGCCAAGGAATTCAATGAGAGCCAGAGCGACTATAAGATCACACCCGTCTTCAAGGGCACCTATCCGGAAACGTTGAATGCCGGCATTGCCGCATTCCGTTCCAAGCAACCACCGGCAATCATCCAGGTCTTTGATGCCGGTTCGGGCGTGATGATGGGCGCAGAAGGCGCGATCGTTCCAGTTGCGGAAGTGCTGCAGAAAGGCGGCTTCGAATTCAACAAGTCGGACTATTTGGCCGGCATTGTTGCCTATTATTCGAAGCCGGACGGCACCATGCTGTCCTTCCCCTACAATTCGTCCTCGCCAGTTTTGTACTACAACAAGGACGCCTTCACGAAGGCCGGCCTCGATACAGAAAACCCGCCGAAGACCTGGCCTGAAGTCTTCGAAGCAGCGCGTAAGATCAAGGACAGCGGTGCTGCGCCCTGTGGTCTGACCTCGACCTGGCTGACCTGGATCCAGACCGAGAATTTTGCCGCCTGGAACAACGTCTCCTATGGCACCAACGAGAACGGCCTTGCCGGCGGCACCGTCGAACTGAAGGTCAATTCTGATCTATTCGTCCAGCACTTCCAGTCGATCGCCGATCTGGCCAAGGATGGTGCGTTCCGCTACGGCGGCCGCACATCGGAAGCCAAGCAGCTTTTCCTCTCTGGCGAATGCGCGATCATGACCGAATCCTCGGGTGGTCTCGGTGATATCGTGAAGTCCGGCATGAACTACGGGATTGGCCAGCTTCCCTATTACGAAGGGAATGGTCCGCAGAACACCATCCCGGGCGGCGCGAGCCTCTGGGTCTTCGGTGGCAAGAGCGATGAAGAATACAAGGGGATCGCCCAGTTCTTCAACTTCCTGTCCCAGACGGAAATCCAGGCACGCCTGCATCAGGTTTCCGGCTATCTACCGGTCACCAATGCAGCTTACGAGGCAACCAAGTCCTCGGGCTTCTACGAAAAGAACCCGGCCCGCGAAACACCGATCCTGCAGATGACCGGTAAAGCACCGACCGAAAACTCGAAGGGCGTGCGTCTGCCGAACCTGCCGCAGGTTCGCGACATCATGAACGAAGAGTTCGAAGCCATGCTGTCAGGCTCGCAGGATGCCAAGACGACGCTCGACCGCATCGTCGAGCGCGGCAATGCAGCCATCGCTGCCGTCTCCAGCAACTGATCTGACTGAATGACAACACTGCCCGTGTCTAATGATGCGGGCAGTGCTGTTTCTCTGACCGGCTGAGGAGCTTTACCTTGCACACGGTTCACTTCCCGAACAAAATCCTGCCTTACCTGCTCTTGGCGCCTCAGATCATCCTGACGCTGGTATTCTTCTTCTGGCCGGCAAGCCAGGCGATCTACCAGTCGATGCTCAGGGAGGATCCGTTTGGGCTGAAAAGCACCTTTGTCGGCTTCGCCAATTTCTCCGACATTCTCTCGGACCCCAACTACCTGCATTCGTTTCAGGTTACGATCGTCTTCAGCGTGTTGACGGCGCTCGTCTCAATGGCGGTCGCCTTGCTTCTGGCCACCGCCGCCGACAAGGTTGTGCGCGGCCAGACCTTCTACCGCACGCTGCTGATCTGGCCCTATGCCGTGGCGCCTGCCGTTGCGGGCATGCTGTGGCTCTTCATGTTCAACCCGGCCATGGGAACGCTTGCTTATCTCTTACGCTCCACAGGGTTCGAATGGGATCCGCTTCTGAAGGGCGATCAGGCCATGGCGCTCATCGTCTTTGCTGCTGCCTGGAAGCAGATCAGCTACAATTTCCTCTTCTTCGTTGCAGGTCTCCAGGCGATCACGAAGTCGCTGATCGAAGCGGCCGCGATCGACGGTGCCCGCGGTAGCAGACGGTTCTGGACGATCATCTTCCCGCTTCTGGCACCGACAACCTTCTTCCTTCTAGTCGTCAACACGGTATACGCCTTCTTCGATACCTTCGGCATCATCCATGCCGTCACCGGCGGCGGCCCGGCAAAAGCGACCGAAACGCTGGTCTACAAGGTTTATAATGATGGCTTCGTCAACCTGAACCTTGGCTCATCCGCAGCGCAGTCGGTCATCCTGATGATCATCGTCATCGGCCTGACGGCCTTCCAGTTCCGCTTCGTCGAGAAGCGGGTTCATTACGGCTGAGGATCGGACATGATTGAAAAACGCCCCATCGCCAATCTGATCGGCCATCTGATCCTCGTCATCGGCATCATCGTCGTTGCCTTTCCGATCTACTACACCTTCATTGCGTCCTCGATGAGCTCGCAGGAGATCATCCGGCCGCCCATGTCCCTGCTGCCGGGCGACCATCTGGTCGATAACTACTCGGAAGCCATGTCAGGCGGCGTCGAGCGTGTCGTCGGCGTCAGCCTCGAACGGCTGCTGTTCAATTCCTTCGTGGTCGCGATTGCGATTGCTGTCGGCAAGATCATCATTTCGTTCCTCTCGGCATTTGCGATCGTCTTCTTCCGCTTCCGGTTCCGGATGTTCTTCTTCTGGATGATTTTCATAACGCTGATGCTGCCGGTCGAGGTGCGCATTCTGCCCACCTACAAAGTGATCGTGGATCTCGGTCTGATCGACACCTATGCGGGGCTCACGCTTCCGTTGATGGCTTCGGCGACGGCAACATTCCTGTTCCGGCAGTTCTTCCTGACGATACCGGGCGAGCTGGTGGAAGCCGCGCGCATCGACAATGCAGGGCCGTTCCGCTTCATGAAGGACATTCTGCTGCCGCTGTCGACCACCAACATTGCAGCCCTCTTCGTGATCCTCTTCATCTATGGCTGGACCCAGTATCTCTGGCCGCTCCTAGTGACGAACGACGCCAAGATGAACACCATCATCATCGGCTTGCGCCGGATGGTCGATTTCACCGACGCCTCCACGCCCTGGAATTACGTCATGGTTACGGCGATCCTTGCCATCATCCCTCCCATCGTCGTTGTGGTCTTGATGCAGCGATGGTTCGTCAAAGGTCTTGTGGAGACAGAAAAGTAATGGCCCAGATTGTTTTGAACGATGTGCGCAAGATGTATGGCAATGTTGAAGCCATCAAAGGCGTGTCTCTGGAAATCGCCGATGGGGAACTCGTGGTTCTCGTCGGCCCGTCAGGCTGCGGCAAGTCTACGCTGTTGCGCATGATTGCCGGGCTTGAGAGCATTTCGGGCGGGGAGATCTCGATCGGCGACCGGGTGGTGAACCAGTTGGAGCCCTCAGAACGCGATATCGCCATGGTGTTCCAGAACTATGCGCTCTATCCGCATATGACCGTTCGCCAGAACCTCGCCTACGGATTGAAGAACCGCAATACACCGAAGGACGAGATCGACCGCCGTATCGAACAAGCCGCCAAGGCGCTTGAGATCGAGCAGTTCCTCGAGCGCAAACCGCGTCAATTGTCCGGCGGCCAGCGCCAGCGGGTTGCCATGGGGCGGGCGATCGTGCGCGAACCGGCGGCCTATCTCTTCGACGAGCCGCTGTCGAACCTTGATGCGAAGCTGCGCGTACAGATGCGCGTCGAAATCAAGCGGCTGCAGCGGTCGCTCGCCACGACCAGCGTCTACGTGACCCACGACCAGATGGAAGCGATGACGCTGGCTGACAGGCTAGTGGTGCTGAATGCCGGGCGCATCGAACAGGTCGGCAGGCCGATCGAGCTCTACGAGCGTCCGGCAACGACCTTCGTGGCAACCTTTATCGGTTCCCCATCGATGAACCTGCTTCAGATGGCAAAGTCGACCGAGAGCTGGTCGATGACATCAGATGCGGCGGTTCCGTCAGGCACGGCTAACCTCGGTATCCGCCCCGAAGACCTGCACCTGACCACGCAGGTGCCGGGGGGCGAGATCTTCACTGCAAGCGTCAAGGTCGCCGCAGTCGAGTTGGTCGGGGCCGAGAGCTACGTGCATGGAACGCTGGCCGATGGCAGCGACATCGTCTTCCGGGTAGCTGGTCGCTCGCGGATCGAGATGGATGACATTGTGCAAATCGGTGCGAAGGCATCGGACCTGCACTTCTTCGGGTCAGACGGCGCCCGTCTCAACTGATGCCATCCGGCCAAATGTAAAGCGGGGCCTCCTCGGCCCCGCTTGAACACGACGAAGAGACGATGCGGCTGCGGTCTTAGAGATTGCTCGTGTGCAAATCCAAGAGCTCATCGTAGCAGGACCGATTTGCCGCCAGGACCGGATGGCCTTGAAGGAACTCTTCGCCACGTCCTGGGAAAGGGAGGTTTTGGCCTCCAGCTTCCCGGACAAGGCAGAAGCCAGCCATGCAGTCCCAAGCGCGCATATGCGGCTCGTAATATCCGACCAGGCGGCCAGCCGCGACATAGGCCAGCATCAAGGCACCCGAGCCGTTGCGGATGAAATTACCGCCCTGCTCCATCAGGCCTGCGATAATCGCACCGACGCGTTCGGGTGTGACGAAGTTGTTGCAGCCTATCCCCGTCATTGCATTCTGCAGATTGCGGGTGGGATCGAGGTGCAGGAACTTGCCATTCAGCGTCGCACCGAAACCGAGCGCCGAGGCGTAAAGCTCATCCGAGCAGGGCACATGGATCACGCCCACGACCGGCTCCCCATCCCGGACGATCGCAACGGAAACACACCAGGTCGGCATGCCGTTGACGAAGGGAGCGGTGCCGTCGATCGGGTCGACAACCCAGGTGAAGCCGGAGGAGCCTTCGTCGTGGCCGAACTCCTCTCCCAGGAAACCGTCATTTGCGTAGATTTCGGCAACGCGCTCCTTCAGGAAGGTTTCAACATTGCGGTCCGCGATCGACACCACATCCTGTAGATCGCGCTTCGTTTCAATCACTAGCGTATCGCGCCGGTTGAAGTAGTCGAGCGCCATGGCTCCCGCTTCCGCCGCCAGCGTCTTGGCCAGGGCAAACCGCGCTGCGAGTGCCGTATCATTCACTGTCATTCTCTTTCTCCCTGGTCTTCTTTAAAAAAATCATCAGCCGCTAATGACGGAAATGCCACGGGTCTTGAACGCCAATGTGACGTCGCTCGCGGCGGCATGAGCATGATCAACGTCGTGATCTATGACAAAGAGCGTGCCGACATCGGTCTCGACCTCATATTCGACATGACCGCCGAGATAGGCGGAGTGCAGGACGCGGCCCCTCAGGCCCTCTGCGCCGGCAGCGTCGATCCGGATGGCACCGGGCCGCACGGCGAGTTTGGCAGGGCCCCGGCCCGCCTTGGCCTGCAGGCGATGCTCAAGAGTGCTGACACGCACCAAGACTTGGCCACCTTCAGATTGGACCACCTCGCAGGGCAGCACATTCGCCTCCCCCATGAAGTCGGCAATGAAGGGCGAGGCCGGCGCTTCGTAGAGTTCGCGCGGTGCCCCCGACTGGGCGATCTCGCCATCCTTCATCACGATAATCCGGTCGGAGACGGCAAGCGCCTCGTCCTGATCATGGGTCACATAGACGGCTGTGAAGCCCAGACGCTGCTGGAGGTCGCGGATTTCGGTTCGCACTCGGCGCCTCAAGCGTGCATCGAGGTTGGAGAGCGGCTCGTCGAGCAGCAGCACCTGCGGCTCGAGAACCAATGCACGGGCGACGGCCACGCGCTGCTGCTGACCACCCGAAAGCTCGGCCGGAAGGCGATGCCCCATGCCGGCAAGGCCAACGAGTTTGAGGCCTTCCTCGGCCTTCTCACGCGCCTCCTTCTTGCCCAGTCCTGACGACTGAAGGCCGTAGGCGACGTTTTCGAGCGAGGTCATGTGTGGAAAGAGCGCATAGGATTGGAAGACCATCGAGACGTCGCGTTCGTTGGCCGGCAGCATGGTGACATCCTTTCCGCCGATCAGGATCTTTCCGGAGGTCGGATGCTCAAGCCCCGCCAGCATGCGCAAAGTTGTCGTCTTGCCGCAGCCGGAGGGGCCAAGCAGGGTGACAAGCGTTCCCGGCTCGATCGTGAGTGAAAGATCATGGATGGCGGTGAAGGCGCCGAAGGTCTTGCGGACGTTCTGGAAGGTGACGGATCCGGCTTTGACGGTGATCATGCGGTTTTCTCCTGACCGAGAGGAACGGGACTGTTGTTGCCGAGACCGGCAATGCGGTTTTCGCGACGCAGCTTGCGTTCGCCGACGAGGAGTTGGAAACCACCGATGACGGTGATCATCACGACGATCAGCATCGAGGAATAGGCAATCGCCACGCCGTATTCGCCATTTTCAACCAGGCCGACGATGTAAGAGGTAGCCATGTTGTGTTCGGCACTGACGAGGAAGATGACCGCACTGATCGAGGTGATGGCTCGCACGAAGGAGTAGACGAGCGCGGCGGTGATCGCCGGGCGCAAAAGCGGCAGGATGATCTTGCGCACCGTGCGGAAGCTGTCGGCTCGAAGCGTGAGAGAGGCTTCATCCAGGCTCTTGTCGAGCTGGCTCATCGCCGCGATCCCGCCGCGTACGCCGACCGGCATGTTGCGGAAGACGAAGCAGGCAATCAGGATCAGCGCCGAGCCGGTCATTTCGAGCGGCGGCAGGTTGAAGGCCATGATGTAGCTGACGCCGATGACCGTGCCCGGAATGGCAAAGCTCATCATCAGGGCGAACTCGAAGAGGTTCCGGCCGGCAAACTTCTGCCGGACGATGATGTAGGCGGTCAGAAGTCCGACGGCTGCGGTCAACGGCGCGGAGATGAGCGAGATCTCCATGGTCGTCCAGAAGGAGTTCCAGGCAACACCCGTCCAGGCAATCGAGCCGTTCTGGATGCTGACGGAAAAGGCTCGGGCGTAATGTTCGAGGGTCAGCGTATTGTCGAGGCCCCAAGTGGTCACGAAGCCTCCGACGAGGATCATGCCGTAGATGACGACGGTGAAGATTATCCAGGGGATAACGAGAGCATGTACGCCAATCGATATGCCGCGCGGCAGGGCAATATGGGCGCCGCTGTCTCCCTTACCGGTGACGGTCGCGAAATTCTTCCCCGACAGCCAGAGGCGCTGGGCAAGAAAGGCCGACAGCGTGAAGAAGAGGAGGACGAGCGCGAGCACGGCAGCGCGCGACGGATCGTTCTGCGAGCCGACCACGGCGAAGAAGATTTCGGTCGAAAGCACGCCATTGCTGCCGCCGAGCACCAGCGGATTGCCGAAATCGGCCATGCTTTCGATGAAGCCGATCAGGAAGGCATTAGCGAGACCCGGCTTCATGAGAGGCAGCGAGACGCGCCAGAAGGTGCGCCAGCGGTCGGCTCTCAGCGTCTGCGAAGCCTCCTCCATCGATGGGCTGACGCCCTCGACGACACCGATCAGGACGAGAAACGATATCGGGGTGAAGGATAGGACCTGGGCGATCCAGATGCCTGTCAGGCCGTAAAGCCAGCGCCCAGGCTCAATGCCGAACAGACTGGACAGGGTCTCGGTAACTACACCAGCGCGACCGAACAGCAGCACGAGGGCAAGGCCAATGACAAAGGGCGGAGTGATGATCGGCAGGACGGTGAGAAGCCGCAGCCCCTTCTTGAACGGAAAGCGCGTGCGGGTCGCCACAAGTGCGAAGGCAAGGCCCAGCAACGTGGAGGCGGACGCCGTCATGATGGCGAGCGTGAAGGTGCGCCAGGCGACGCCGCAGCGGCCCTCACCCACTAGGCAGCTCAGGCTCCAGATGCCCGGATCCTGCAGGTTGCGGATGAAGCCATCCGGCTTGAAGGAACCGTCGAAATCCTGGACGGCCGCCACCAGCATGCTGCCGATCGGATAAAAAACGAAGACGAAGACGAGGAAGACAAGCAGCGAGATCGACCCAACGACGAAGGCATCGCCCTTCATCACGCCGCGCTCCACGAGGCCGAAGGCGAACATGAGCACGAAGACGATCGCCATGGTGACGGCGCCAGCGCCCATGGAGGGTTGCCCATCGGATAGCGCTCCGAAAAGGGTTTCACTGATCCCCCAGGTCCAGCCGGAGAAGCCGACCGCAAGCCCCTGCAGGCAGAGATAGACGAGGCCTGCCGCACCTGCTGCCGCAAAAAATGCACCACGGCGCATCGGGTCGGCGATGAAGCGCGCGACAGCACCAAGACCGAAGAAGAGGATGACCCCGAACAGCCAGAGACGGCCGAAGGCCAAAAGCTGCAAGATCCCTGGGGCGGTCTCCTCGGCGAAAGGAAAGCTGCCGAGCCAGCTCAGGCCGAAAAAGCCGGCTTCTTGCCGATACCAGGGAAGCAATATGAAGGACGCGGCTCCAAATGCCAGCAACAGGTCCAGTCTGCGGTTGCCATGTCTCATGGTCGACCTCATCAGTAGAAGCGGAAGAAGGAAGGGGGCCGGCGGTCCAGAAACCGCCGGCGGATAGGATCAGGCGTCAGTTGGCGACGGCACCGATTTCACGGTCCCAGCGCTCGAGCAGTACCTTGCGCTTTTCCGGATCACCATAGGTCTTGAAGTCGTAGTCGATGAGCTTAATGTCCTCGAAGCGCGGCGCTTCCTTGGGGATCTCCGCCGTCTTGTTCGAGGGAAGCTGGAAGGACTTGGCGTCCTTCATGCGCGACTGCACTTCAGGCTGCAGCGACCAGTCGTACCAGGTCTTGGCATTCTCCATGTTGCGAGCGCCCTTGACGATCGACATGGAGCCGATCTCGTAGCCGGTGCCTTCGCAAGGTGCGATCGACTTGACCGGAAAGCCCTCGGCCGTCTGGGCCACCGCATCATGCATGAAGACGATACCGAGGCCGGTCTCACCGCGGGCAGCCGCCTTCACCGGCGCGGAGCCGGACTTGGTGTATTGCGAAATGTTGGCGTTGAGTGACTTCAGATATTCGAAGGCCTTGTCTTCGCCCATGATCTGCACGAGCGAGGCGAGCGCGGTATAGGCGGTTCCGGAGGAGTTCGGGTTAGCGATCTGGATCTCGCCCTTCAGTTCCGGCGCCAGGAGGTCGGCCCAGCAAACCGGTTCTTTATATCCCTTCTGCTTGAATATCTCGGTGTTGTAACCCCAGCCGAGCGCGCCGGCATAGACGCCCACGGTCTTGAAGCCCGAGCTTTCGGCCTGGTTCTTTGCCCAATCCTGCAACTGGTCTAACATCGGCGACTTGTATTCTTCCGTCAGCCCTTCGGAAGCGGCCTGGAGATGAGGGTCGCCGGTGCCGGCCCACCAGAGGTCGGTCTTCGGATTGCGGGCTTCGGCGCGGATCTTGGCATAGGCCTCACCGGAGGACATGCGGACCATGTTGACCTTGATGTCATGGGCCTTTTCGAAATCGCCCTTCATCTGTTCGCAGATGACGACATCGGCGGCGCAGATGAGGTTGAGCTCGCCGGCAGCCATGGCCGAACCGGCAGCCAGGCTCGTGCCGGCAAAGAGAAGGGTGGAAAGAAGTTTCAGTCGCATGGGTATCCTCCTGTTGCTTGCGTCTGATGGAAGTCAAAGAAATGGGACAAGCCTTCGGCGGCGGTGCCGAGAGGGCACGGTTTCCGGGATCGTCCGGTTGGCGGAAAATCAGTTGGTCGGGTTGATCTCGCGATCGAAGCGGCTCAAGAGCCGACTTCGCTGTTCGGGTGATCCGAAGGTGGCAAAATCATAGTCCACCATCTTGATCATCGAGATGTCGGGAGCGGCGGGCGGCAGCACGGCCCGGGCATTGGACGGCACCTGGTTCTGGCCCGCGGCAGCGCCGGTCGCCTGCCCTTCTGGGCTCAGCGCAAAATCGACGAAGCGCCGCGCCTCTTCCAGATTGCGACTGCCTTTGACGATGCTGACCGCTCCGATTTCGTAGCCGGTGCCCTCGCAAGGCGCGACGATCACGAGGGGAGCGCCCGCCTCCTTTTGCGTGACGGCATCATGCATGAAGGAGATGCCGATCGTGATCTCTCCCCTGCCCGCCGCCTTGACCGGCTCTGCACCGGCCTTTGTATATTCGGTGATGTTCTGGCCGAGTTCGCGCATATAGCCAAAAGCCTCGTCTTCGCCGAGCAACTGCACGAGCGTCACCAGCGTTGTGAAGGCGGTGCCTGACGAATGCGGGTTTCCAGACAGAATGTGGCCGCGATAGATCGGCTTGGCGAGATCCTTCCAGCAGTTGGGCGCCGGCAATCCTGCAGCCGCCAGAAGCTCACCGTTATAAGCGAATCCAAGTGCGCCGGCATAAAGGCCGACGGACGTGCCGCCGGACAAGGAAAAGAAGTTCCGAGCCCAGGGCAGAAGGTCTACTTCTTGCTGGGGACGATAGGGTTCAAGCAATCCTTCATAGGCTGCCTGCAGATGCGTGACTCCGGTGCCGCCCCACCAGACATCGACCGTCGACGCGTCTTGCTCAGCCCGCACACGGTCGAGAATTTCTCCGGTGCTCATCCGCGGCATGTTGATGGCAAGCCCGGTCTTCGCCTCGTAGGTCTTTTCCATGACGGCGCACCAGACCTCGTCGACACCGCACAGAATGTTGAGCGTGTCTGCTGCCCGCGAACTCGTAGCCGTGGCAAGGGTCACAAGCACCCCTGCGCCGATGACGGTCAATAACTTCACGTCGTCCTCCCTTGGAACCTCCCCGTTCCAATGACCGAAGCATGTCTATATCGGTTCCGGCTGGCAACCCGGAGAATGGTTACCGATCTTTCAACAGGGCCGCCTCCATGCGTTTCAGGGATTTCAAATATTACAATTGTGACGTCCAGCGATAACCAGCAAATCTTTGGCGTTTTCTCCCTGCCCGGTTATGATGCTGATGGGAGGACTGCAACGTGTTGAACCAAAAGGTGAAAATTCTGATCGTCGAAGACGATCCGGATATGGCGGAGCTTATCTGTGATCTGGTGGAGGCAGAGGGTTGGATACCCGTGACGGCGCCCTCCGCCGAGGCAGCGCAAGATCGATTGCTGCACGAGACGGTTCAACTGGTTCTGGTCGACCACAATCTGCCGGGCCTCTCCGGCCGAGCCTTTGCGCAGCGTTTGAGGGCGCAGACCGATGTCGGCATTGTCATGGTGACGGCAGCGGGAAGCGCGACGGATCGGGTGCTGGGGCTGGAGACGGCTGCGGACGACTACGTGGTCAAACCGTTCGAACCCAACGAACTCACCGCCCGGATCAAGGCGGTTCTCCGTCGTACCCATCCCCAGCTACGCCACGAGAGGGAGAGTGAGCGTGAACAGCCGTCAACGGCGCTCAGGCTCGGCGAATGGGCCGTGGATCTCGGTCAACGCCGCGCCGTTTGCCTCGCCGATCCGACGAAGACGCTGACGTCCGCCGAATTCGCCTTGCTGGAGATCCTCGCCGAGACCCCGAATACGCCTGTCAGCCGCGCGCAGATCCTCGACCGCATGGGGGCCGACTCTGATCGTTTCGTGGATCGAAACGTCGATGTTCTGGTCCTGCGGCTCAGGCGTAAGATCGAGCGCAACCCCGACCTGCCCCGCCATATCCAAACGCGACGCGGCAAGGGTTATGTGCTGCACACCGATGAAGCCGGATTATCACCTTGATCAACCGCGCCTTCCTCTCCTCCATCGCCTTTCGATTGCCCTTCGCAATCGCCTTCATCTGCGTCTCGGTTGTCATACTTTCGACCGTCGCCATCTACGGCCTGCAGAGGGCGCGCAGTGAAATGTCGGCCTACAGCGTGCAGGCCTTTTCAAGCCTCGCCAAGGCCTCGCTGGTATCTAGGCAAGTTTCCGACCTTGTTTCGAGCGCGCCATTCCTGATGAATGCCACTTCTCCCTATCGTGTTTCGAGCGAAAGCCGCGCCGTGGTCGCGCAGGTAGAGACACTTCTGGAGACCATGGCACCGGATAAGTCCGGCGCTGCCATACCGGGCACCGGCGCGCACCGGATCATTGAACTGCTCGAGAGCATCGAGGCCCAGACACTGGCACTTGCGGCAAATGCAGATGCCGCACAGGTACACAAGGCCGAAGCGGCCGTCGCACTCGGAGAGATCGCGACCGCTCGCGCCATTCAGGATCAGGAGCTACGGCAGCGTCTGAACGACATCGCACAATCAGCCTCCACCTCGGACAGTCTTTTCCAGCTTGGCGAACTTCAACGACGTTTCGTCGCCGAGACGACCGTCCGAATGCTGGTACCAGGCCCCAACTTGAGGGTCTCGCCTGAGCAACTGGAACCCTACCGTCGGATCTTTGAGGCACAGACCCGTTACCTGCTGGAGATGTTCACCATCCGCGCATCGGTCTCACGGCTGCACACAGTCTCGCGCGACCTTTCGCATGCAACCGAAACCCAGAGCGCATTCGTTGCCAGCGCGCTGAACAAGAATCTCGAAGCCACCTCAAGCGCATTGCGCCAACTGCTTGTCATGATCGTGCTCGCATCCTTCGCGGTCGTTATCCTCGCTATTCTCTCAATTCGCTCAGTTATGCGCGTTTCACACGGAATAGGTGACCTCTCGCGCGGCATGAATGCGCTGGCTCGCGGAGAGGAAAATGTCGGGCCGCCCGTTTATGCTGGGACTGAAACGGAGCTGATCCGCTTGCTTGACGCCTTTCGCGCTTTCAAGGAGAGCGTCGATCGCGTGTCCCGTCTGAGACGCACGGCAGAAGCGGCTGCTCGGACGATCCGATCCACTTTCCGGACAATGAATGAAGGCATCGCCCTCTTCGATCCGACAGGTAGGCCGATCACCATGAACCGCCGCATCATCGAACTGATGCGGCAAACGGGATCCTCGCGAAAAATGTCGCTGAGACGGTTCGTTGGAACGGTCCCGGAGATCGATCCCCTTCTTATGCCCACCGAAAATGAGAGCGGATCGCTTGTCGAGCGTCAGATGCTGCGGCACCGGTTTGCTGACGACCAGGTGGTGGAGATTTCTGCATCAAGGCAACCTGACGGCGGCGTGGTGCTGCTCGCCCGCGACGTGACGGCCATGGATCGCCAGGAGATCGAGGCGGCCCGCGCCCAGCGCCTGGATGTGGTCATGCGCATGACGCATCAGGTAAGCCACGAGGTTGGCAACATGATCGGGATCATCACCGGTAGTCTTGGCCTACTGGAGCGCGAACCAGAGTTCACCGAACGGCAGAAGCGGCACCTCGGGCGCATACGAAAGGCCGCTGAACGAGGGCGCGCACTCGCCTCCAGCATGTTATCCGTCGGTAGCCAGCAGCAGATACGGCCAGCCTCGATAGACATCGCCACGATCCTTCAAGGGATGGCCGATGTTCTGGAAATGGCAATTGGCGCCCGCAATCGTCTGGAGCTGGAGCTCGCCACCAATCTGCCAACCGTTAGCCTTGATCCTGCGCTGCTCGAGCAATCCATTCTGAATCTTTGCCTCAACGCGTCGGCCGCCATGCCGGATGGCGGAACAGTCCGAATTGAAGCGCGCGGGGAGGCAAACACGGTCACCATCGCAGTCATCGACGAAGGTGTCGGCATGTCGCCCGAAGTTCTCGACCAAGCGATGGAACCCTACTTCACTACGAGGTCGAAAACCGGAGGATCAGGCCTCGGGCTCGCCATGGTCTATGGGTTCGTCCGCCAGTCTGGTGGTGAAGTTAGGATTACCTCTCGCTTAGGCGAAGGCACACGCGTGGAGCTTTGTTTCCTTCCGTCGAAGTCGGATGCGACGTCGTGGCAGGCTGAACACGAGCGGGTCCGAGCTCACCATTGAAGGCCTCTAGCCCTCACCATTCAACCGAGCATCACAGGAACATGGATAACCGAAAGCGGAAATAATTGCCGCTCTCGCCATGTTGACGTCGGCCCAAAGCCAGGGCACAAAGATGGCATCCACGGTCGCTCACGGCAGGAAAACACAGGGAAAATCAAAGGCCGCTTACTTAAGCCTTTGAAATCATGTGAGAATCCAGGTTCTCCAGGCAAGCTATTTTAGGCCGGCTTTCTGCTGAAAATCAGCGACTGTTTCTCACAGAAAAAAGCGGCACCTTCTCAACAACTTGAGCATTCGTGGCTGGTGTTCTTGAGGCCATCCGTCGTGCTAAAACGGGGTCTCGCAAAATGGCTGGGGACCCTCTAGCGATGACCGCAACGGAGGCCAGTGGTTAGATCAAAAACACAGCACGGGGCCAAGAAGCTACGCAAACCTGTAACCGGATGCTGCCGAAGCGCTTGGCGGCGTTGTATCTAGACAGGCTTACGCGTCTTCCCAATGCGGCTCTATGAGGTTGCGCCACGACGCGCTGGAGCCTACTCACCTGCGGGCTCCAAAGGCCCCAAACAACCACTATTTCGGTTAGCAGGATTTCATCGATAAGTTTGTGCTCGGCATAATATGATCCAGGATCGGACAAACATATGGCTCATTTTGCATGGCGGTTTGCCACTCGTCCTTCGCTTTAGCTAAAAGGTCTGGTGAGGTCGCCAGATCCAAACCAGTCGAAGCGAGAGCTTTTGCTGCGTGCACCATTGCTTTATGAGCGGCCGGATTTCTTCCCTGCGCTACCACCTGCCACGTATGCTGTCGATTCCTTCAGCTCGGTTACTGAAGCCCGCTTCTCGTCACGGCATGTCCTTTCGAGGAGGTGCACCGAACTGAGCCGTGTATTCTCTGCTGAATTGAGAGGCGCTTTCATAGCCAACAGCAAAGGCAACGCTGGACACAGTCCGCGCCTCCAGAAGGAGACGACGTGCCTCGTGGAGCCGGACCATCTTGTGGTAGGCGCCCGGGCTGAGATTTGTCACAGATTTGAAGCGCCGATGAAACGTCGTAACTCCCATTCCCGCGATCTTTGCCAGCAGATCGATGCTCACTTTTTCTCGGGAATTGGCCTTGATCCAGTCGATGGCACGTTGAATCTGCGCCGACTGGCCACCTACCCGTAGCGCATCTCGCAGATGATGGCCCTGCGGGCTCTGGCCTACGCGATACAGCAGTTCGCGCGTGTAGAGAGGGGCAAGATGAGCTGCATCTGCCGGCATCTCCATCAATGCGGTCAGGCGCGTCAGAACATCGGCGATTGGCCCTGACATAGAGCCAACTGCGAAGGCAGGGCCCGCTTCCAGCGGCAGAGCGGGAAGCATCTCAAGAGCGCCTTCGCGGGCGAGGTCACGTGAAAGCCTGATCTCGATCCCGAGAAAAGGCTTCTCACTCGACGCCTGCAAGACCCGTGCATTTACCGGGACGTCCACCGACAGGATGAGAAAGTGCGCTGCGCCATAGGTGAGTGATTCACGGCCAATCGAAAGCTGTTTTTCTCCTTGAAGCACGAAATAAATCATCGGCTCATACATCAGCGCCTCGTAGCCGGTCGTTCGCTCGGTCCTGCGAAGAGCGAGGTTCGGGATGAGGTTCGGGAGTACGGCGTGCTTGCTAAGCCGGTCAGTCAAATTGCGCAGTTCTGATAGGCTCATAGCGATGACTAATCACGGAAGATGAACAATAACGGCAGAATTGGCAGGATCGGGCAAGACGAAGGCAGGATCTGGCTCATGGATGCTTTCTCATGCCCCCACATCAGCGGTGTTACCAATGGAGGGAATGAACACCATGACTCATTTCGCTGAAACCCCTGCTTCGGAAGAAACACGCGAAACGCTCAAAGGGATTGCCACACAGATCGGCTACCCGATCCGTGCACCTCTGCTCAAGAGCCCGCAAGACTATGGCCTCCGGTATGAGAGAGTATCTTTTCTCTCGCTTGACGGAGTGCCACTTGAGGCTTGGTTCATCCCACGCGAGGGATCAGACAAACTCATCATCGCCAATAACCCCTTATGGTTCAACCGCTATGGTCTGCCTGCCCACCTCGAGCCTTGGAAGTCGATCGGCGGCCCTCTCAACGCATTTGAGGTGAATTACGTCCCCGACTACAAGATCCTGCACGACGAAGGATACAATGTGCTCGCTTATGACATGCGCAATCTCGGACAGAGCGGCAGCGCCAATGGTGGGATCAGCAGCGGAGGCCGCTTTGAAGCGCGAGATGTTCTTGGATCGATCCAGTATGCCCGAACCAACCCGCGGCTTAGGGATATGATCATCGGGCTGTTCAGCCGCTGCCAGGGCTGCAATGCGACCATTTATGCCATGGCGGAGTCTCCTGATGCATTTGAAGGAGTTCGCTGCATGGTGGCCCCTCAGCCTCTGTCCGTGCGTGTGGCGATCGAACAGCTTCTCGCGGCCATGGGCCTGGATGAACACATCAACACTGTCGAGCAAGAACTGATGGCGATCAACAGCTTCAGGCTGGATGAGATGTCCCCGGTACCATTTGCAAGACACGTCCGGATTCCCACGCTTCTCTATCAGGTGAAGGACGACGCCTTGACAAGGCCTGATGACATTCAGGGCATGTTCGACAACATCCCCATCCCGGAAAAGGAGCTGATCTGGATCGAGGGAACCTCGTCACGCTGGGACGGCTACTTGTATTTTCAGCGGAAGCCTGAACGCATGATCGCTTGGTTCAATCAGTACATGAACTGATGGAAGCCGAAAGCTCAAGGCATTGGGAGGGCCTCCAATTGCAAAAGAGATAAAACGCACCTATAAACGATATATACAGTCAGACTGTATATATCGTTTATCCTTGAAGGGTCGACAATGTCTAATGAGAACAAGGAAGTGGTCCGCCGCTTCAACATCGAAGTGATCCAGAATGGCAACGAAGCCGTGTTTCAGGCTCTGATGTCTCCCAGCTTCATAAATCACTCCGCCCCCCAAAACATGCCTCGCGGTCCTGAAAGCATGTGGAACACCTTTGAGAGCGTTCTACGTCCCGCTCTGTCGAACCTGAAAATAGAGATCCACGACCAGATCGCTGAGGGAGACAAGGTCACCACCCGGAAAACCATCAGCGGAATTCACTCTGGCCCGCTGTTCGACATTCCGGCGACAGGACGAGAGGTGACAATTAGCGTCATCGATATCGTGAGAATTGAAGGCGGCAGATATGCGGAGCATTGGGGCTTGAACACGCTGTCGAACGTGATTGCCGCTCTGTCGAAGGACTGATCTGTCTCGCTAGCAGAGCCGTTCGATGATGCGGATGGCCGCTTCGAGCGTTCGTCTGTCCTCTTCGGACAGGCGCTCCTCGATCCGTTCGGCGATCTGCGCCGTTCGGGCTTGGCGGGCGCGGGTTAACCGCGCACGCCCCTCCTCAGTGAGGAAAAGAAGTTCGCTGCGCCGGTCCGCCGGATTGGGCATCTTGTCAATGAGGCCCTCGATTTCCAACTGACCGACAACCAGCCGCATGCTTTGGTGGCGAACGTTGCGACGGTCGGCCAGTTGGGCAACACTGAGTGGCCCCTCCCGATCCAAAAGCGACAGTGTTTCTGACTGCGAAGTTGTCGGTGTCTGTGCCCCGGACCTTATGTCGCGGATGAAGCTGCCGAGCGCATGACGGAGCGTTTCAGCAAGCGTGAGCGCATCTATCTGACTACTGGAGCTCATCTTTTGATTTTCATTTCTTCGGTGCGACCTCAGGACAGCGATTCCGCAACCCTTCGCAGTGCGAGGATCAACCGCAGGATGACTGCCAGAAATAGGCATCATAAGTAATAGCAGTCTGCAAGAAGGGAAGCAGACCGAGTGCTTTCAGGTCAAGATACAGCTAGCCCCAACGTCACTCGAAGGGCGAAGCGGTTGCACGGAATTGCTCGCCACAGCTCCGACCTCGCACTCCGGAGCGGAAATCATTGCCGCTCTCCCGCCATGTTGACGTCAGCCCAATGCCAAGCATAAAGATGGCATCCAACGGCGCCCTCGGCGGAAAGATATAGGGAAATCAAAGGCTATATTGTTGAGCCTCTGACATCATCTGAGAACCCAGGTCTTCGAGGCAGACTGTTGTAGATCGGTTTTCCGCTGAAACTCCGCGTCCGTTTCTCACAAGAAAAAGTAATGCCTTCTCAACAATCTGAGCAGCCCTGGCCGCCGTTCTTCATGCCATCGTTGTGCGCAAGCAGGCCTCCTAAAGTTGACTGGGGACCCGAAAGCAATTAATTTACGGAAACAAACAGTCGGCTATTGGCGCAACGCATAAGATGAAGCATGCATTTCAAATGCCGATTAATCTGCATGATGTCTTCGTCATGCAGGAAGTGCGAGAGCCCAATCACTGCAACTAAACCGGCACATGACCCGACCCTGCCTGAGCGAGCGGCACAGTCCTGCGGTTTGCCGACAGTTTCCGGTACCTTGTCGGCGTGAGATTGTGGTGTCGGAGAAAGACACGATTGAAGTTCGAGAGATTGCGATAGCCCACTTCGAAGCAGATGTCCGTGATCGGCATCGAGGTATCGGTCAGTAGCTGGCCCGCCTTCCAGATCCGAAGCTTATTGACATGGTCAGTAAAGCTGTTGCCGCTGTTCTTCTTGAAAAATCTCGAAAAGGAACTGTCGCTCATACCGACCATTCGTGCCATGTCCGGCAAGCGGATATCTTCCGAGAGATTTGCGAAGATATATGCAAAGACCTGTTGCAAGGCTTCGAGGGAACCATAGCTCAGGTCCGGCACATAAGCCTCCGAAGACAGGATATCGACTTCGTCAGTGTCGCGCAGCAGCGAGAGCAATGACAAAAAGGTCGCAAGGCGTGCCGATCCCGTCTGAAACTCCATGTCGAGTATCAGCGCTTCTGCCTTTTCCCTCGCCCGCCCCTTGAATGAGAGCCCACGTTGCGCGCGGACGAAGAAATCGCGCAGCCCCGCAAGTTCCGGAAGAAACGCAGAGGCCTGCTCCAGCTTTGACGGCAAGAACTGGATGACAATATCGCGCCCAGGAATGCGCTCACCGTCACCAAGTGGCGTGACCCAGTCATGCGGCAGGTTGCTTCCGATCAAGGAAATATGGCCCGGCGTAAACGCGCCGACATGATCACCTGCAAGCAGAACACCGCTGGCATTGGGAATGTAATGGATCTCCACCTCCGGGTGGAAATTCCAGACATTGCGTTCCCACGGATAGTCGTCACGGCGCCAGAGGAATGTCTCGTCAGCGCCAGTCAACACATATTCAAATCTCGCGACCGTTGGCGAAACAACCGATATGGCCACCCCTCCCCTGGCTTTCCAGACTTCGCATCACGTCGACAATCGGTATTAGATTGTGCAACGCACACAAGATTTCATGGATATTCCTGAGATCTCGCGCATTAAAGTATCAGTATGGCGCAACGCCGACGCTTGTGTCCACCCCGTCTTTCCAGAAGTATCGAGGTCCGTTGAGCGCGTCGGAGGAGAGTTTAGCACGCACAACCGGAGCGATTTCGCGATCCAAATGGAGGAGAACAATGAATAATTTTGCAAAAGCCGTGGGCGTCGGCTTCGTCTCGCTTGGCCTTTGGAGTTCAACCGCGCTTGCGCAGGATTCCTGGTGGAAGACTGCCGCGGAGCCGTATCAGGGCGCGACCATTCGGGGCATTTCCGAATCCACCCCGGCGTCGAAATATGTCGAGCAGGTCCTCGGCCCGAAATTTACCGAGGAGACCGGGATCAAGGTCGAATTTGAGGCCACGTCTTGGGACCAGATGTACGACAAGGCGATCAAGGACATGGAGGCCAATACCGGCATCTACGACTTCGTCTACATCGAGCAGGACATTGTCTACACCTATCTGGCCCGCCACTTCCTGGTGGATATCACCAAGTCGCTCGCCGACAACGCAAAGATCGCGTCGCCGGACTTCAAGCCGGAGAACTTCACCACGTTCCTGAACTATTTCAAGGATCCGAAGTCAGGCAACGTCATGGGCGTGCCCATGGAAGCATTCATCAAGCCTTATCTCTACCGCAAGGATCTGTTCGAGGATCCCGCGATCCAGAAAGCCTACAAGGATGCGACCGGTGCGGATCTGAAGCCCGCGACCACGCATGAGGAATACACCCAGATCGCCCAGTTCTTCACGCAATATGGCGCAGACAAGGAGCTTTGGGGCACGACCGTACAGGCCTCGTCGAGCCATCCCGCTGCCTTCTACGAGTTCTTCGAGTCGGTCGCGCCGACCTTTGGCGTCTACAATTGGGGCATCGATGGCACGACCTTCGCCGCCACGGAAGCCAACGGCGGCCAAATGAACTCCGCCGCGGCGAAGAAGGCGCTCAACTACTGGGTCGACCTCCTGAAATACGCGCCGCCGGAATCGACGTCGTCCACTTGGGACGAGGTTGCCGGCACATTTGCCGCCGGCCGCGCCGCCCAGGGCCTCGTCTACGGCGAGAACGCTGCGTGGATCGCGACCGACGAAAGCAAATCGACCGTCGTCGGCAAAGTGGGCGTGGCATTGCCGCCGGTTGAGGCAGGCGTGATGGAAGCGGCCGCATCCGGCAAGGGGTACATCGGCTACTACGATGGCGGCGCCTTCGGCATCCCGCATTCTTCCAAGAACAAGGACGCCTCACTGCTCTTCCTGCAGTATATCGGGCAGGCTTCCGTGCAGACCAATTGGGCGCTGGCCGGCTCCCGCATCGTCATGAACTCGACCTATGACGACCCCAAAATCGTCGAGCAGGACAAGAAGATGAACGGTTACTACACGCTAATGCGTGACGACGGAAAGCTCTTCGCCGGAGCGCCGCCATACCCGTTCCACTCGCAAGTCCTGCAGGTGGTCGCGCCGTTCATCTACAAGGCGATCGTTGGCGAGATCAAGCCGGACGACGCTCTGGACCAGGCCGCCGCTGCGGCCGAAGCTGAACTCGTGAAGCTCGGCTACCGCAAGTAAGAAGCCGCCCCTCCCAGCGGTTGGCGGCCGCCTTCAGCAAGGTGGCCGCCCCTTCCTCACTGGAGGTTGCGGACTTGTTCACAAAGCTGCTGGTCGAATTGATACCAATGACGTCTGACGGAGCGTAGGATGAGACAATCCAACATCGGATGGCTGTTTCTAGCGCCAGCCACCCTAATCCTGTTCGTTGTCGGGTTCATTCCCTTCATTTACATCCTATATGTCGGTTTCTTCGACTGGAACACCAATGCGCTCGATCCCACCCTGCGCTGGGCTGGTCTGCAGAATTACCGCAACCTCGTCTTTGACACGACATTCCTGAACTCGCTTGCGCGCACGCTGGTCTTCGCCTTCATCGTGGTCATCAGCGAGCTGTTGCTGGGCTATGTGCTGGCCCGCGCGCTGATGGCAGACCGTTTGTGGGGCCGCCAGTTCTTTCGGACCATCCATACGCTGCCGATCGTTGTCGCGCCCATTGCAGTCGGCGCGACCTGGCGGCTGCTCTGCGTTCCGGGATTCGGCATCGTTCCCTATTACCTGAAACTGTGGTTCGGCATCGACTACAACATTTCGACCAATGCCTATCACGCCTTCGGCACGGCGATCATCATGGACCTTTGGCACTGGACGCCGTTTGTCACGCTGTCGCTGATGGCGGGGCTCACCGCCCTGCCGAAAGAACCACTCGAGCAGGCGCAGATCGACGGCGGCAACAAGCTGCAGATCTTCTGGTACGTGATCGTGCCGATGCTGAAGCCGGTGTTGCTGACTACCGTCTTCATCCGGCTGATGGACGCCCTTCGCTCCGTCGATGAAATCTGGATGCTGACCAAAGGCGGCCCCGCCGAGGCGACCCGATTCATTGGCCTTCATATCTGGATCAACGTCTTTCCGAAGACGGACTATGGCTACGGCGCCGCCATGTCCCTTCTCACGCTTTACGTCACGATCGTTTTGAGCTGGCTGCTCTTCGTCGCAATGACCGGCCGCAAGGGAGGCGCACAATGAGACGCTCCGGTATAGGTTCCTTCGTCCTCTGGATTGGCTTGACCTTCCTGACGCTTCTTCCGGTCTGGTGGATGCTGGTCGTTTCGATGCGGCCTCGGGTGAAGCTGTATTCGAAATCAGTCCTCATCGACGATCTCTACTGGGACAATTTTCTGGCCGTCCTGAACAGCTCGACCTTCCTGCAATATCTCTGGAATTCGATGGTCGTGGCGACATCGAATGCAGCGCTTGTCTGCGCGCTCGGCCTGCTCGCTGCGTTCGGGCTGTCGCGTTACAAGATCAGCGGCGGTGACAACGTATTCTTCTGGCTGATCACCAACCGCATGGCGCCGCCTGCCGTCTTTCTGTTGCCGCTCTTTTTGCTGTTCACCAAATGGTTCGTCTTCGGCGACTTCATGTTGTTCGACACGAAAATCGGTCTGATCCTCCTTTACTGTGTGTTCAACCTGCCCTTCGCCATCTGGCTCCTGAAAGGCATGCTGGACGGGATACCGCTGGAGCTGGACGAAGCGGCACGCGTCGATGGGGCGACAACCGGCCAAGTGCTCTCCCACGTCATCCTGCCGCTGGCACGCCCCGGATTGGCCGTCACCTTCATCCTCACCTGGATCTTCGCCTGGAATGAGTACTTGTTCGCAGCAACGCTCACCTCGTCGGCTGACGCCAGAACCGTGACGACAGCGCTCGCCGAATATGTCTCGGTCACCGGAACGAACTGGGGCGAGATGGCGGCCATGGCGTTCCTGACCACGCTCCCGGCTCTGGTCGTGCTCGGCTTCGTCCAGAAGCACATCGTGACCGGCCTGACGTTCGGCGCATTGAAAGGATAAATTGATGGCTGCCATTCAACCCCAGAAATCCGAGCGCGACGGGTTCCTACCGATCCGCACCAACGGCTTCGACAGAGGCTTCATCTCGGTCGTGATCCTGATCCTGGTGCATCTTCTGTGGATGCGCTTTCTTGAGGGCGTGCTGCCTCTGTGGGTGGCGACGGTGCTCTGCCTGGCCCTCGCCGCATTCATTATCCGAAAGGGCTGAACATATGAGATCGCTCGTTCTCGAACGAAAAGACGAACTGCGCATTCGCGACCTGGACCCGAAAGAGGTGCTCGGTCCCACCGACGTGCGCATTGCCATCAAGACCGTGGGGGTCTGCGGATCGGACGTTCATTATTATACGCACGGCGCCATCGGTCCCTTCGTCGTCCGCGAGCCGATGATCCTCGGCCATGAAGCAGCCGGCATCATCGAAGAGGTCGGCAGCGCGGTCCAGAACCTGAAGGTCGGCGACCGCGTGTGCATGGAGCCCGGCATTCCCGACCCTCAAAGTCGCGCGTCGCGGCTGGGTCTCTACAATCTCGATCCGGCAGTGCGCTTTTGGGCGACCCCCCCGGTGCATGGCGTATTGAGGCCGAGCGTAGTCCACCCGGCGGCCTTTACCTTCAAGCTTCCGGACAATGTTTCCTATGCCGCCGGCGCCATGGTCGAGCCGCTCGCCGTAGGCTTCCACGCTGTCGCCAAGGCAAGGCTGACGCCCGGGGCCATCGCACTGGTTACGGGTGCGGGACCGATTGGCATGGTGACGGCAATCGCGGCACTGTCGGCTGGCTGCGCCAAAGTCATCGTCACCGACGTGGTCGACGAGAAACTTGCCGTGGCGCGCAAGCTCAGCTCAGCCATCGTGACCGTCAACGTGCGATCGCAGGACCTGCAGAGTGTTATCGCCCGGGAAACCGACGCCTGGGGCGTCGATGTGGTTTTCGAATGCTCAGGCGCGGCCGACGTCGTCGCAGACACCGTCCATCATGCCTGCCCCGGCGGCGCCCTTATCTTCGTGGGTATGCCGGTGAAGCCGGTTCTGTTCGATGTCGTCATCTCACAAACCAAGGAACTGCGCGTCGAACATGTATTCCGTTACGCCCATGTCTACCCGCGCATCATTGCGCTCCTGGGCTCCAACCAGATCAACGTCGATGCTCTGATCACCGACACCTACGCCTTCGAGGATTCCATTGAGGCGTTTGACTACGCGGTGCGGCCGAAGCCGTCCTCCGTCAAGATCCAGATCCAACTCGGCACCTGAAATGGATCGACGGACATCGGATCGCAGCACCCCAGGCAGGACACAAGCCATGCTGAAGCTGACCGTTTACCCATCCCGAAAGACCGGCGGCCTCGCCGCTTCAACTGACTGAGGATTGAGATATGGCGACGATAGAGCTCGACCAGGTCGACAAATATTACGGCTCTTACCACGCACTGCGCAACATCTCGTTCGACATCGCGGATGGTGAATTCGTGGTGCTGGTAGGACCTTCTGGTTGCGGCAAGTCTACATTGCTTAGGACCCTTGCCGGCCTCGAAGAAATCACCGGTGGCACGATCAAGCTCGGTGGACATCGCGTCGACAACATCGCAGCGAAGGACCGTGACGTAGCCATGGTGTTCCAGAACTACGCGCTTTATCCGCATATGACGGTCCGGGAGAATATGGCTTTCGCGTTGAAGCTGCGCGGAGAGAACCTGGCCGATCGCAACGCCAAGGTCGACAAGGCTGCAGAGATGTTGCGGCTTACGCCCTATTTGGACCGATATCCGAAAGCGCTCTCCGGTGGTCAGCGGCAGCGTGTCGCCATGGGACGCGCAATGGTTCGTAGTCCAAAAGCGTTCTTTTTCGACGAGCCTTTGTCGAACCTCGACGCCGCACTGCGCGTGGACATGCGTTCAGAGATCAAGGCTCTTCACCAGCGCCTCGGCGCCACATCAGTCTATGTTACGCACGACCAGATCGAAGCCATGACCATGGCGGATCGCATTGTCGTGCTGCGCAGTGGCAAGGTGGAGCAGATCGGGGCGCCTCTGGAGCTTTACGACAGACCGGCCAACACCTTTGTCGCCGGATTCATCGGGTCGCCAGCGATGAACATGCTGCCGGCCACGATCGACCTTGCCTTGAACTCAGCGCGGCTTGCGGACGGGTCGACCCTCCCTCTTCCGCAAGGCACCCGGGCGACCAACGGGCAAGACGTCATCTATGGCGTTCGCCCTGACCAGTGGGTTCTGCACCATGGCGAGATGGGCGTACCGGCGACCGTCGAACTGATCGAGCCGACGGGGGCAGAAATACTCCTCGCTGCCCAATTGGCCGGGCAGCGGATCTTGTGCGCCTTTCGCGAGCGCCACCCGTTGAGGCCGGGGGACAGGATTAGGCTCGATGTCGATCCTGCCGCGGCCCATGTGTTCGACAGGCAAACCGAACTGAGAATCTCACCCTGAGCAAGACGCATCGAGGGATCATCCATGTCAGACTTCACCGGGAAGACGATCATAATTACGGGCGCCGGCAAGGGTATAGGCCGCGCCTGCGTTGAATTGTTCACTCGTCGTGGCGCGCGCATCATCGGGCTTTCGCGCTCCCAGGCCGATCTTGATCATTTGGCGCAAGCCTTTGGCACGACCGTCATTTCGGTCGATCTCGCCGACAATGCCGCAGCACGCGACGCCATGAAGAAGGCAGGGCTCGCAGACGCTCTCGTCAATTGCGCGGGAACGAATGTGCTCGAGAGCGTTCTCGACATGACTGAAAAGGGCTATGAACAGGTTCTCGGCATCAATCTGCGGGCCGCGCTGATTTGTGCTCAGGAATTTGCCCGGGCCCGCATTGCCAACGGCGGAGGCGGTACGATCGTAAACGTGACCTCAATCGCCGGGCATCGTGGTTTCGTGGACCACGTGGCCTATGCCGCTTCGAAGGCCGGACTGGAGGGCGCAACCCGCGTTATGGCCAAGGAACTCGGCGCGCGCGGCATCCGCGTCAATGCAGTGGCGCCGACGGTGACCATGACGGAACTTGCCGCGAAAGCATGGTCAGAGCCCTCCAAACGAGACCCGATGATGGTTCGCCACCCGATGGCGCGTTTCGCAGAGGTCGATGATGTCGCGCGCTCGATCGCGATGCTGATTTCAGAGGACGCGGCCATGATCAGTGGCGCCGTCCTGCCCGTCGACGGCGGCTTCCTTGCCGTCTGAAAAACCAAAAGCGAGAGAAGAAGATGACGAAACCACTCGAAGGAAAGATCGCTGCAGTTACCGGCGCAGCTTCTGGGATTGGGCTTGCAACGACCCGCGCCCTGATCGATGCTGGCGCTAGGGTCGTGATGGTCGACTACAACGGACAGGCGCTCGAGTCCTTCGCCGCCGAGTTTGGTGAGGCTGTTGTCATACAGGTGACCGACCTTCTGGACACAGCAAGCTGTGCAGCCATGGTGCCGGAAATCCTGGCGAAGGTGGACCACATCGATATCCTGCACTGCAATGCAGGATCCTATATTGGCGGCGATCTGATCGAAACCGATGGGGCAGCAATCGATCGGATGCTCAATCTCAACGTGAACGCGGTCATGAAGAACGTGCACGCTGTCGCTCCGCATATGATCGAGCGGGGGACCGGGGACATCCTCGTCACCTGCTCCGTCGCCGGCCATGCGCCGATCCCATGGGAGCCGGTCTATTCCAGTTCCAAATGGGCGATCACCGGTTTCGTGCAGATCATGCGCCGGCAGTTGAAGAACCACGGCATCAGAGTGGGCCAGGTCTCGCCCGGCCCAGTGGTCTCCGCTCTGCTTGCCGATTGGCCCGCGGAGAACCTCGAAAAAGCCAAGGCCAACGGGAGCCTGATTGAGCCCACTGAAGTCTCCGAGGCGATCATCTTCATGTTGACCCGACCGCGCAACGTTACGATCCGGGACATGATTGTCTTGCCGACCAATTTCGACGTGTAGGTCTGGAGAACAAGTCGGTGGAGGCGCGGGATGTCAGGTACTGCGAAGTGACCTGCGGTAGTAACAAGACCCTTCCGCAGGACTGGGGCACTAAGGCGGGGCGTTTCGCCACCACAAAGTCATATGAAGCGCAGGTTCCGCTTCTGCGACAAGCGGCACCTGTGAAACGTCGACGAAGCGGGCGCGATGCCGTGTCGGCAGGTGCTCGCCTCACGTGCGGCCTGGCGCTCCCGAGCGGAAATAATTGCCGCTCTCCCGCCATGTTGACGTCGGCCCAAAGCCAGTGCACAAAGATGGCATCCACGGTCGCTCGCGGCGGGAAAACAGAGGAAAATCAAAGGCTATTTTGCTAAGACTTTGAAATCATGTGAGAATCCAGGTTCCCCAGCCAATCTCCTCCTAAGTCACTTAAATCGGTCGAATGCCTCACGCCAACGTCGGCGGATGCAGGCTTTTTGCTACAATCCGCTGCTACAAAACCGCCTCAAGGCGGCTGGCGGAACCCTTGGCAATATCGAACGTCATCCGCCGTGGCGGAACCTACCATTTCCGGCGAGCGGTGCCGGTCGAGCTTCGTCAACGGATCAGCAGGCGCGAACTGGTTTGCAGCCTCGGAAGCTGCAACGCGAAGACCGCACGGCTTTTTCGGATCAGCTATTCATTCATAGCGTCTCTTGTTTCCCGTCTCTGCCCGGCTTTGGCGCGGGCGCCTGTTAATAGGCCGCCCTCGCAGTCAGGGGCCGGCACGTCAAATCGGCCTGTCATTTCAAGTGAAGGGCGACGATCGACTGTGTGATCAGCCGCATTTGCACGCTGGGGACATGGCGTACCCCGCGCGGTGCGATCTCGTGCATTGCAAGCAACTCGACCGCGGCATCGCGGGTGGCCGCAAACGACGTGGTCTGTTCGTCAAATATCACGAGGCTGGCTTCATCTTTCCAAGCCAAAGGGCGACCTGTCATGACTTGTCGTACAACACACCATCATGTCTTTCCCGAACCTCCACCACGCAACGATCCCGTCGTTGTGTCGCGAGATCATGGATGTGATTCAATTTTGGGTTCATCCGCTCGCGGCTCGGTTCTTATATTGATCCTGCCTGCTGACACTGGTTAAGAGGAACCAGATCCCAAGGACACCCCATGAAATCAGCCATCTACCGCCTGCGGGCGCCACCGTCGCATAGCTGATGTGAAACAGACCCCGAATGTCGGCGGCATGTGCGCCATCCTCATTCGGATACCCGACAGAGATATCCATACTCTCCCGGCGGCGGCGCGGTAGCGACGTCCGCCATCGACGCGGCGTGGCCCGTAAACACTGGTTCCGCACACTCGATACGAACACTAGGAGCCGTCCATATGACCACGTTTGCCGAGATAGAGGCCAATATCCAACCCGGCCTGCCATCGCAAATAATCAATCTGGGCGACAACAGAGCCAGCCTTACCATCGCACAGGCCGAACTGCTCGTGTCGCAAGGTGTGGTATTCGCCGGCGACGACCTGATTTCGATCAAGGACTTGGCAGGCAGCATCGAGAGCCTGAGCGCTGCGCGCATCGCCGCTCTGAAATCCTTGGGCGTATCGCAAATTCTGGCCACGGACGGCGGCCTCTCCCTCGGCCTCGACCAGATCAACGCTCTCGCAGCGAGTGACATTAGCACCGGAACGCAATACGAAACGATGAGCGCTGCCTCGGCGGACGATATCCTGGTTGGACGCGGAATCGGATCGGGAATAGGGCAGTCCATCGTCGCGTTGGCCGATGGATCCTATGTCGTTGTCTATCGGGGCCCGACGGACGAAGGCATCGGTCGTAACATCTACGCCCAGCACTATGGCGCCTCCGGCCAAGCGCTGGGAGCGGTGGCCCGCGTCAGCGGGACGGAGCTCACGAACGAATCGCAGGCGACCGTGGCTGGGCTGGCCGACGGAGGATATGTCATTGTCTGGTCGCACAACAGCAAGTCGATTTACGCGCAAAGGTTCGATGCGGACGGCGATGCCGTCGGCGGTCCAACCCCGTTGTCAACAGCCCTGCGTATCTTCGCTCCGAACGTGACCGGACTTTCAGATGGCGGTTACCTGATCACCGCCTATCAAAACACCGGGTCTGGCTACGCGCTGACTGCTCTGCGCTACGATGTCAATGGCCAGCCAATCGGCACGGTCCAGACTCTCACGCCGTCATTCGATATGAGCATTTCTCCCAACGATGAGGGCGCGAAGATCACGGACAGCGTGGAAATGTCCGACGGCCGCGTCATGATTATATGGCGTGCGTCGGACAGCAGCGACGGGGGTCTTGCCGCCCAGATCATCGACACCAACGGGGAAAAGTTGGGAGACGCCTTCTTCATCAACACGCATACAGAATATTCGCAGGAGGCGCCATCTGTGGCCTCTCTTGCGGATGGTCGTTTTGCTGTCGCATGGATCAGCTACACCCACGAAAATTCGATCCTCGTCCAGCGTTTCGACGATGAAGGTAAAAAGCTCGGCTCCGAAATAACCATCAATTCCAGCAATTACGCGCAGGATCCGCCGAAGATAACCGCGCTGGAAAACGGACGCTACGTTACCACCTGGACATGGTATGGTCAGGATAATCCGAACGCGACCTCCGGCCAGCACGGCGGCATCTATTCGCAGATTATCGATGCCGACGGAACGAAAATCGGCGCCGTCTCGCTTATCAACACGACGGTTGTCGGCGACCAATTCGATCCGCAGATCGTCGCGCTCGCCGGGGGCGGCTATGTGGTCGTCTGGTCGGAGCATGTCGATACGAGAGGCGATCTATTCGAAATCAACGCGCAGGTTTTCAGTGCCGCTGGCAGCAAGGTTGGCGAGGAACTGGAAGTCACCGTAAAGCACTCAGGTAACCAATGGTTCCAAAAAATCGCGGCGCTAGCGGATGGCGGCTTTGCCATCGCATGGCATGACGCCGACGACGGGAAATATTATACCCGCACCTTTCAGAACGACGCGGAAAAAGCGACGATGAGCGGGACCGCGTCGGCGATTTCCGCGCTTACCGTTTCAGAGGTAGCAAACCTCCGTGAACTCCATATCGACACCATAACGGTCTCCAACGGCGGCGACATCACACTTACCCAGGCAGTTGCGGCCGCCCTTATTGATATTTCCGATTTTCGCATCATTGGCGCCAGTGGCGTCGTGGTCAGTGGTACGGGCGCGGTGCTGGACGACTTTTCCGTTACCGATATCGCCAAACTCAATACGCTGGGCGTGACGGGTCTCGACGCCATCGACGACAAGATCACACTGGCCCTTGATCAGGCCATGGCCTATGTCAACGCGGGCATTACGCTTGCCAGCGGCGATACGGCGACGGTTGAGATGACATTCCTTCAGCTCGTGGCGCTGGACAGCGATATCAATGCGTTGACCACCTTCGGCATGAAAATCATCGATCTTGCAGAGAACGAGATCGCCCTCGGCCTGGTTGGATACCGCTATCTCGACAGCATCGGCGTGCGCTTTGCAGCCTCAGATGTACTGACACTGACCGACTACAAGTTCAACATCGTCAACCTGACGGTGGCACAAATCGCCGAACTAGCCGAATGGGGCGTAACGAAAATCGACACGCATGTCGCTGAAACGGAACCGGCTGTTCTCTCCCTGCCGCAAGCGAGGGCTTTCGCCGCCGGCGGTATCAGCTTCGCCGCTGACGAGCTGGTTCATCTTTCCGACAGCGTTACGGCCTTGTCCGGCCTCAGTGCTTCCGACATTGCCGATCTCGCGACTGTCGGCGTTTCCAAGGTAGTCGCTGAGCAGGATCTGGCGCTCACTGTTTCGCAGTTCGCCGCCTATGCCCAGCACGATGTCCGTATAGAATCCGTGAACGGTACTGTTTCGGTACAAGACAGCGGAGCCAATTTCGCTGCACTCGCTACCGACCGGATCGCTGGTCTTTCGGTCCTCGGCATCACAGCGCTCGACGCGACGGACGACAAGGCCGTGCTTTCGCTGGCCGCCGTCAAGGCCTTTTCGGCCGTAAATGCTCATTTCGCCGACGGCGACCGCATCGTCATGGGCGTGACGACCGCATCGCTTGCGCAGATGAGCAGCAACGACCTCTCCCGGGTGAAGGCTTTTGGAATTGCCGCGATTACCACGGCGGAGCTCAGTTTGGATCTCACCGTCGCAACAGCCAGGACGGTCAAAAATGCTGGCTTGCCGCTCGATTCGGATTTTACCGCCCGCATCGCCGATACGGCGACTAATCTTCTCACGGTCAGCTTCCAAGACGTTTCCAACTATCGCGAGATGGGGGTGGATATTCTCAGGCTGGTCGATAGTAGCAGCGCGATCGCTGGCCTGTCACTTGCCAACATCGCAAATCTCGCAGGCAGGAGCGTCAGCGAAGTCGATGTTAGCAACGGCGCCGTGACGCTGAGCCTCGCGCAGGCAAACCAGTTTGCCGCTTCGGAAATCGTCTTCGACGCTGCCGATACCGTCGTCGTCACCGCTTCCTCGGTGACACTAAGCGACCCGGATACGCTCGATCTCATCGGGTTGGCGGCCATTCATATCGACCGGGTCGATGCCTCGGACAACAAGCTTACCCTGACACTTGCCGCAGCCCGGACCTATTTGGGCGCCGGCATCGGGTTCACGGCCGCCGATGCCGTGACGGTAAAGATAGGTTATGCCGAAGCAAAAACGCTTACCAAGGCGATGGGCAGCGCACTGCATGCCGCCGGTGTGGATCGTATTGACATTGATATGACGGCGGGCGAGCTGCAAGCGCTGACCTATGCCGAGTTGAAGGCTTTCGTCGCCGCGGGCGTGGATGGCATAACGGGGTTGACGAGTATCGCCTTCTCCAACCTCACCTACGATCTGGCTACCCATAGCGCGAACTACAATCCCGTCATCACCTCCAACGGTGGTGGTGCGACCGCCGCCGTCGCCATCGCCGAGAACACGAAAGCCGTCACCACCCTCAAAGCCACCGACAAGGAAGCGGCAACGCTCACCTATTCCATCGTAGGCGGTGCGGACAAAGCTTTCTTCACAATCAACGCCCAGACCGGGGCGCTCGTCTTCAAGGCCGCTCCCGACTACGAGACCCCAAAAGACGCAGGAAAGAACAATATTTATGATATCATCCTACAGGTCAGCGACGGAAAGCTGGTCGATACGCAGACGCTCGCGGTAAGCGTGAAAAACGTTAACGAGGCCCCCTCCATTCCCACTCTCTCGGGCACTTCCACCAAGGAGAACGTCGCGACGGGAACCCTTGTCGGAATCTTCGCGTCGAAAGACCCGGAAGGCAAGGCGCTGAGCTACAAGCTGCTCGATACGGCAGGTGGCCTCTTCAAGCTCTCGGGCTCCAAACTGGTGACGGCGCAGGCGATCGATTACCAGAAGGTGCAGAAGGACACGGTTACGATCGAGGTTTCGGATGGTGTGAACAAGGTGACGAAAGTGTTCACCATCACCATAGGCGATATTCTCGAAACCATCATCGGCACGACAAAAGGCGACGTCCTCAGGGGCGGCATCGGCATGGACCGCATCCTCGGCCTTGCAGGCAACGATACGCTGTACGGATATGGCGGCAGCGATCTTCTGGAAGGTGGCGACGGCAATGACGTGCTGGTTGGTGGGGCCGGTGCGGACCGTCTCCTTGGCGGCAATGGCATCGACACCGCGTCCTATGCGGGTGCGGCGACGGGTGTCGTGGCAAGCCTCGCCAACCCTTTGATCAACACGGGTGACGCCAAGGGCGATACCTATTCGTCAGTCGAAAATCTTATCGGCTCGTCCTATGCCGACAGATTGATCGGCGACGGAAAGACTAACATGCTCGACGGCGGCGCCGGCGACGATCTGCTCGAGGGTGGCGATGGAGACGATGTATTGATCGGCGGCATCGGTGCAGATCGTCTTATCGGCGGCGCCGGAACCGACACGGCATCTTATGCAGGTGCGAAAGCAGGGGTCGTGGCTAACCTATTGAAACCCTCTGTCGGCACCGGCGACGCCAAAGGTGACACCTATTCGTCTATCGAGAACCTCGCCGGCTCCTCCTATGCCGATCGTCTCACGGGCGATGCAAAGGCCAACATCATCGATGGCGGTGCGGGAGACGATGTACTTTCTGGCGGTGCGGGAAATGACCGGCTCATCGGTGGTGCAGGTTTCGACGATCTCTACGGCGGTGCGGGCAGCGACCGCTTCGTCTTCCGGTCGGCAAAGGAACTCGGAGCATCGAAAACCGCGACGGACACGATTCTTGACTTCTCACAGAAGGAGAAGGATGTGATCGATTTCACCGAAATCGATGCGAGCCTGAAAAAAGCAGGAGATCAAGCCTTTGCTTTCATCGGTACGGCCAAATTCTCAAACACCGCAGGCGAGCTCCGCTACGAAAAGGCGAAGGCTGACACTTACGTCTATGGTGATATCAATGGTGACGGAAAAGCTGATTTCGTCCTGCATATCGACGCTGCCCTCAACCTCAAGGCGGCCGACTTCCTGCTGTAAACAACCGGAACTGCCGTGCAGCAATGCATGAACTATGTCATCGCCGATATCGCTGCTCAAGCCAAGCGGTGGGGAAAGCCGACAAATGCGTAGGAGACAGATGTCATAGACACCCTGCCGCACGGCACCCTCTTCACTCCGTAAATTATTGTATCAGCTTACTTTCTGCCTCCTATTAACGAAATAGGGGGCTTTTCTTCCCGCTATTCATTTTCTTCCAGATTTTTCCGTCCGCTCGCATAGGAGCGTGGGCGGGCTTCAGTTCCTGCACTTAGCACCACCACTTCCAAATTGATTGGTGAGCTCCGAATAAACGCGAGGATGACGGCATTCGCGACGCGGAAATCCGGTCTACACATCAAGCGAGAGCTTCACCAACGATGTGAAGGATAACCACGTAACCAAGTTTTATTGCGACCCGCAGTCAATCGTGGCGGACCTTCCAAGTATACGCGCTTGCGCCGCAACACGGTTCAGGCGGCAGATCCGACTAATAAACAAGTGTTTTGAAACGCTCTCTTGTCAGCGCTGCCGGCGGCTGGCAGGTTACTCGTGTCTGATTCACACCTGCACGGAGGCAAAGGCCCATGGCGCACAAGTTCGAGATCTACAAGGACAAGGCTGGCGAGTTTCGTGTTCGCTTCAAGTACAACAGCGAAGTGATGTTCTCGACGGAAGGTTATTCCTCGAAGGCCAGCGCGCAGAACGCCATCGACTCCATCAAGAAGAACGGTCCCGGCGCGCCTGTCGAAGACAACACGACGCCGCAGGCCTGATTGATCTTGCCTCTTGAAAAGCCCGCCTCCGGCGGGCTTTTTGCATTTCAGGCCATTGTCAGAAGGTCGGCGGAGTGCAGGCGCTGATGACCTCGCAGGGCACCGGGCCGACGCAGCGGAAGCGGTGCGGGCGGCGGCTTTCAAAATAATAGGCGTCACCGGGGCCGAGAATGCGGCGTTCGTCGTCGACGGTCACTTCCAGCCGGCCGGACAGCACGATGCCGCCCTCCTCGCCCTCGTGCACTAGCAGCACCTTCCCGGTGTCGGCGCCGGGCTGGTAGCATTCCTTCAGGATCTGCAGGCTGCGGCCGAAGGTGTTTTCGCCGATCTGGCGGAAAGAAATCGGGCCTTTGCCGATCTCCACCAGTTCGTCAGCGCGGTAGAACGCCTTTTTCGGGCGGTCCGGTTCGAAGGCGAAGAATTCGGCAAGGCCGATGGGGATGCCGTCGAGGATGCGCTTCAGCGCGCCCACCGAGGGATTGGAGGCGTTCGATTCGATCAGCGAGATCGTCGAATTGGTCACGCCGGCCCGTTTGGCGAGCTCGCGCTGGGAGAGATTGTGGGCCATGCGCAGGTGACGCAGCCTACCCCCGATATCGACCGACATGGCATTTCCTGTTCTAGATGTTCGAAATAGCGAAAAATGTCCTTTCCGCATCCTTTGATTTCAAAGGCTTGACGTCAACCAGAAAAGGACTTGTTCGGCATGGCAAATCATGGCGTCTATCGCGCCAGCCAGAGGAGATCTGCCATGAACGCCCATAATAAACCCAATGCACCGGTGCTCGACAGCTACTGGATGCCCTTTACCGCCAACCGTCAGTTCAAGGCAGCCCCGCGCCTGCTCGCGAGTGCCGAAGGCATGTATTACACCAGCGCCGACGGCCGGAAGGTGCTTGATGGCACCGCCGGCCTGTGGTGCGTCAATGCCGGCCATGGCCGCCGGCAGATCGCATCCGCCGTCGAGCGCCAGCTGACGCAGATGGATTTCGCGCCCTCCTTCCAGATGGGCCATCCGATCGCCTTCGATTTCGCTGAACGCCTCGCCGAGATTGCCCCCGGCCCCGCGGGCGCCAAGCTCGACCGCGTGTTTTACACCGGCTCCGGCTCCGAATCGGTCGACACCGCGCTGAAGATGGCGATCGCCTACCAGCGCGCCATCGGCCAGGGCACGCGCACGCGCCTCATCGGCCGCGAGCGTGGCTATCACGGTGTCGGCTTCGGCGGCATCTCGGTCGGCGGCATTCTCAACAACCGCCGCGTCTTCCCGCAGCTCAACGGCTCCGACCATCTGCGCCACACGCATGACCTCGCCAAGAACGCCTATGTGAAGGGCATGCCCGAGCACGGCGCCGAGCTTGCCGACGATCTCGAGCGGCTGGTCGCGCTGCATGGCGCCGAGACGATCGCCGCCTGCATCGTGGAACCCGTTGCCGGCTCCACCGGCGTGCTGATCCCGCCGAAGGGCTATCTCGAAAAGCTGCGCGCGATCTGCGACAAGCACGGCATCCTGCTGATCTTCGATGAAGTCATCACCGGTTTCGGCCGCCTTGGCGCCGCTTTCGCGACGGATTATTTCGGCGTGACGCCCGATCTCGTCACCACCGCCAAGGGCCTAACCAATGGCGCGATCCCGATGGGAGCGGTCTTCTCCAGCCGCAAGGTGCACGATGCGCTGATGCATGGTCCGGAAAACGCGATCGAGCTCTTCCACGGCTACACCTATTCCGGCCATCCGGCCGCATGCGCCGCCGGCATCGCGACGCTCGACATCTACCGCGACGAGGGCCTCCTGACCCGCGCCGTCGAGCTGCAGGACGACTGGCATGCCGCGATGCATTCGCTGAAGGGCCTGCCGCATGTCATCGACATCCGCACGATCGGCCTCATCGCCGGCATCGAGCTTGCCCCGCGCGATGGCGCCGTCGGCGCGCGCGCCTATGACGTCTTCGTCGATTGCTTCGAGAAGGGCCTGCTCATCCGTGTGACCGGCGACATCATCGCATTTTCGCCGCCGCTGATCGCCGAAAAGAAGCACTTCGAGGATATCGTCTCGATCCTTGGCGACGCGCTGAAGCGCGCAGCTTAAACTTCCCACGGCGCAAAACGCTGTTATATCTGGGCCCGTATCCAGTACGGGCCCATTTTCATGTCAGCATCCGGCAAAAGCGAACCGAAACTCATCTTCCGCCTGCAGTTCGACCCGGAGGGTCGGATCGGGCGCGGCAAGATCGAGCTCCTGGCGCACATCAAGGAAACCGGTTCGATTTCCGCCGGCGGCCGCGCAATGGACATGTCCTATCGCCGGGCCTGGCTTCTGGTCGACGAAATGAACCGATTGTTTCGCGAGCCGGTGGTGGAATCGCAACGCGGCGGCAAGCAGGGCGGCGGCGCGGTGCTCACACCCTTCGGGAAGGCGTTGATCGCGCATTATCAAGCCATGGAAGAGAAGGCACGGGCGGCACTTGCCGACGAGATCAACTGGATCGTCGCCAATCTCGCGGACTAAGAGCCTATTCCAGAGCAACCGTTTTAATGACGGCATGAACCGGCAGGCCCGGCGTGAGGCCAAGCCGCTCGATCGACCAAGCGGTGATGCGGGCGCGCACATGATCGCCGCCGCAGGCCAGGCGCAGGCTCGCCATGCCCTCCCCGTCGGGCTCGATGGCCTCCACCACGCCTTCCAGAATGTTGAGCGCGCTCAAGCCTTCCGGACGCACCGTCGCCACCATCACGTCGCGGGCGGGGACACGCAGGCGCACCGCGTCACCCGGAGACACCATGGCGCCCGGCACGAGGATAGCGGAGCCGCCATCGAGGCGGATGGTAGCGAGGCCATGTTCGGCATCGCGCGCCTCAACGCGGCCCGCCAGCACGCTACCGGCCTCGCGGCGATCGATGGCGGAGGCAAGGCGCGGACCGCCGAGCACATCGGAAACCGAGCCGACGGCTTCGACGCGGCCGCCAGACATCAGTACCACCCTATCAGCAAGCCGCGCGACCTCCGCGACGGAATGGCTGACATAGACGATGGGAATGCGGGCTTCGTCGCGCAGGCGTTCGAGATAAGGCAGGATTTCGGCCTTGCGCTCCTCGTCCAATGCGGCGAGCGGCTCATCCATCAGCAGCAGACGCGGGGATGCCAGCAGCGCGCGGCCGATGGCGACGCGCTGTTTCTCGCCGCCCGAGAGGTTTGCCGGCTGGCGGTCGATCAGGTCGCCGATGCCGAGCAGATCGATGACGCGGCCGGGGTTTTCCGAGCCGGCACCCTTCGGTGAGAACCAGCGGCCGTAATTCAGGTTCTGTCGCACCGTGAGATGCGGGAACAGACGCGCTTCCTGAAACACATATCCGAATCGACGGCGGTGCGGCGGCACGAAGAGGCGGCGGCTCGTATCTACCAGCACGTCGTTGCCGAGCTGCACGCGGCCTTCGGACGGCCGCGTCAGGCCGGCGATAATGCGGATGAGCGAGGTCTTGCCCGAACCCGAGCGGCCGAACAGGGCGGTCACGCCGCCCTCGGCGATGAAGCCGGCATCCAGCGAGAAATCGCCGAACCGGTGGCGGGCTGCGACCACGAGGCTCATTCGAGGTGTACCTTTCGGCCGAGGCGCTGCGCCAGGATTTCGGAGGCGAGCAGCGCGACCATGGAAATGGCGATGGCGACGAGCGTGAGGCGCAGCGCGCCGGCATCGCCACCCGGCACCTGGGTGAAGGTGTAGATCGCGGCCGACAGCGTCTGCGTCTCACCGGGAATGTTGGAGACGAAGGTGATGGTGGCGCCGAACTCGCCCATTGCCTTGGCAAAGGCGAGGATCATGCCGGCGAGGATGCCGGGCAGGGTCAGCGGCAGGGTCACGGTGAGAAAGACCCAGGCGGGGCTCGCACCCAGCGTGCCGGCCGCCTCTTCCAACTTGTAGTCGACGGCCTCGATGGAGAGCCGGACGGAGCGCACCATCAACGGGAAACCCATCACGCCGCAGGCGAGTGCCGCACCCGTCCAGCGGAAGGAGAGTACGATGCCGAACCAGTCGTTGAGGAACGCGCCCACGGGGCCACGCCGGCCGAACAGGATGAGCAGAATGAAGCCGACGACAACGGGCGGCAGGATGAGCGGCAGATGAACGATACCGTTGAGCAAGGATTTGCCCCAGAACCGGCCGCGCGCCAGCGCCAACGCCACGAGAATGCCGAGCGGCAGGCTGACGAGCACGGCCACCGAAGAAACCCGAAGGCTCAGCCGGATCGCCGTCCACTCCTCATCGCTCAGTGTTAGCCAGTCCACTCGATTTCCTTCTAAAAAGCGAAAGCCCCGGCAACAAGACCGGACCAGACGTCGGCAAGGCCCTCGATCAACCAAGACGGGTGTAACGCCCTGACCTATCGCGAGGCTCGCCTCACTTCAGGATGGTGAAACCCTGCTCAGTGAAGAACAGCGCGGCCTTGTCGGACTTCAGGAAATCCAGGTAGGCGGCAGCGGCGGCACTCTTGGATTCCGAGAGAATGGCGGCTGGGTAGATGATCGGCGGGTGGCTGTTTTCCGGGAACGTGCCGACCACGGCGACGCCCGGATCCGCGGCAGCATCCGTCTGGTAGACGATGCCGTAGGGCGCTTCGCCACGTGAGACGAGCGCGAGCGCGGCGCGCACGCTTTCCGCGCCAGCAACCTTGCCCTCGACGGACGACCAGACGCCGAGCTTTTCCAGCGCCGCCTTGCCATATTTGCCGGCCGGCACGCTGTCGACCGCGCCCATGGCGAGCTTGCCGTCGCCGACGAGACCGGCGAGATCGAAGCCTTCCTTGATCTCGACCGTCGAGGCCTTGTCCTTGGGGGCGACGAGCACAATGCGGTTGCCGAGCAAGTTGACGCGGGTGTCGTCCTTGACCAGCTTCTTCTCGGCGACATAGTCCATCCAGGCAAGATCGGCCGAGATGAAGAGATCGGCGGGCGCCGCGGCCTCGATCTGCTTGGCGAGCGCCGAGCTTGCCGCGTAAGAGACGGTCGTTTCGTTGCCGCTGTCCTTCGACCAGGCGGCATTGGCGGCATCCAACGCATTCTTGAGGCTGGCGGCGGCGAAGACGGTGACCTTTTCGGCAGCGGCGGCCGGCAGGGCCAGCGGCAGGGATGCGAAGGCTGCGACCACGAGTTTCAAAATCAGGCGACGATTCATTCCGGCTCTCCCTTATCCTGCTTTCCAGCAGCGTGATATCTTATTGGATATATCGGCATTTACGGCTTGGCCAGCGCTATATTTTCAAAAATACAGGGAAACAGACTCGTAAAAAGCCTGTGATGGCCAGGTTGAAAACGCGGCAATTGAGGATTGAGAGGTAAAGCAGGGCCCAGAAATGGAAAAGCCTGCCGCGGGAGGAGGTGCGGCAGGCTTTCCGATAGAACCGAATGGCGACTGGGAGGAGGAGTGCCGCCATTCCCGCAGTCGGCCCTGGGAGGAGGAGTGGGCCTTCTGCACAATCGAAGCTTCGTGGGAGGAGGTACGTTGCTTCGATAAATATGACTATATCCGATTCTTGATCATTTCATAGGCATCGTTTTGCAATGCAGCTATGCGCTATGCGCGGATCGAATATCTCAACTCGCCGAACCAATCCCGATCGCGGAGAAGTTGTTCGCACATGCAAAAACGCCCACCGGAAGGTGGGCGTTCCAAATTCTGCGGCTTTGCAGCCCGTCGATCAGAAACCGACGGCAGCGCGGGCGACGGTCTTGATTTCCGAACGTTCGATGCCGAGATCGCGCAGTTCACGCGTGGTCATGCGGTCGAGTTCGTTGACGGTCTGACGGTACTTGCGCCAATTGTTGAAGGAACGTGCCATGTTCATGATGATCCCCTTTCCGGAGGCTCTCTGTTCGGCACCGGTCCGTGGCGCCGCGTCTTTCGATGACCGCGTTATAGCTTTATGCTGCAATGCGGAACAGCGCTGAGATAGCAGAACACCCATGCGAATGGCGCATGGGTGTCGCAAGCCTTCGTTAAGGAAGCGTTCAGGCGGCCCGTGCTGCCTGCTCCTTCCTGAGGAACGCGGAGATTCGCTGGAGACCCTCGTGCAGCACGGCTTCGCCATTGGTGTAGCCGATGCGCAGATGCCCTTCCATATCCATGGCACTGCCGGGCGTGAGCATCACCCCTGTGGTCTCCAGAAGCTTGGTGCAAAAGGCTTCCGACGTCATGGGCAGGTCGTATTTCAAAAGCGCCGTCGTGCCGGATTTAGGCTTCACCCAAGATATCAACGGCTCGTTCTCCACCCATTCGGCGAGGATGGCGAGGTTGGTGCGGGTGATGGCATGGCTGCGCGCAAGAATCTTGTCGCGGTTTTCCAGCGCGATTGCCGCGAAATGATCGTCGAGCATACCGACGCTGATCGTGTTGTAGTCGCGGTGGATGGAGACGGCATGCAGCAGCGCCTGCGGCCCGACGATCCAGCCGAGGCGCAGGCCGGCCAGCGAATAGGTCTTGGACATGCTGCCCGTAGAAATTCCCTTCTCGTAGAGATCGGCAATCGAGATTGTCATGCCGTCGCCGTCCTGGTCCGTGCCGCGATAGACCTCGTCGCAGAGGATCCAGGCACCGGCGGCGCGGGCGATCTCGACGACCTGAAGCAGGAAGTCGCGGTCCATCAGCGAACCGGTCGGGTTGTTCGGATTGTTGAGGCAGATCAATTTGGTGCCCGGCGTGGCGAGACGGCGCAGTTCCTCGAGATCCGGCAGAAAGCCGTGTTCGGCCGTCAGCTTGAGTATCTGCACGTCGGCGCCGAAACTTTCCGGGATGGAATAATGCTGCTGGTAGGTCGGCAGGACCGAGATCACGCGATCGCCCGGCTCCACCAGCGTTTCATGCACCAATGCGTTGGCGCCGATCGCGCCGTGGGTGACGACGACGTTTTCCAGCCCCTGCTTTTCATAGAGGCCGCAGATCAGCCGGCGCAGCCGCTCGCTGCCTTCGATGGCGCCATAGGTCAACTTCATCGGCAACAGCTCGGCAAGGATGACCTCCTTCTTACCGGCCATATCGAGCAATTCCTCCACCGTCAGCGATTCCACGCAGGTTTCGGCAAGGTTCAACTCGCAATGGTTTTCATAGCGGTTCATCCAGATCTCTACGCCGAAATCACGTATCTTCATGGCGGGCTCCTTTCGGGTTAGAAGGTGTCATGCGGCAATGCCGATTTTTCAACAAACGATATGAGCAGTATATTGCACAGTCAAGAACGCAGTGACGTCCTCACCCACGTGTCCGGCAATTTGCGACGTCTGCGTCAGAGGGCAGGCCTCAGCCAGGCAGCCCTTGCGGAGGCCTCCGGCATCAGCCGGCGCATGATCGTGGCGGTCGAAGGGGGCGATGCAAATATCAGCCTGTCGAGCCTCGACAAGCTCGCAGCCGCCATCGGCGTCGGCTTCGTCGATCTGGTGCGCGACCCCACCCGCCCGCCATCGTCGGAGATCAACGAGGTGACGTGGCGCGGCGCAAACGAGGAGAGCGCCGCCGTGCTGCTCGGCTCTGCACCCGCAACGACCGAGGCGCAGATGTGGCACTGGTCGCTCGGGCCGGGCGAACGTTACGAAGCCGAGCCGGACCCGGCAGGCTGGCACGAGATGATCTTCGTCACCGAGGGCACGCTGCGGCTGGACCTGTCCGGCACCGCGAAGGATTTTCCGGCGGGCAGCTTTGCCGTCTATGCCACCGACCAGCGCTATTCCTATCTCAATGCCGGCGACGGCGTGGTTCGGTTCGTGCGCAATGTGGTGGTCTAAGACCTAAAGAAGTGTCCAGAGCATGCCGGCAAACGCCGAGAGGCCGAGGACCAGCAGCACCGAGATCTTGAACCGGAAGAGCGCGACGGCGGCGGCCACGGCCAGCAGCGCCGACGGCAGGATGATCGTGGCCGGCGCCGGCAGTTCGAGGCGAAGCGGCCCGGCGACAAGCACCGTTACCTGGCCGAACAGCGTGTGCACGGCAAACCAGACGGCGAGATTGAGGATGACACCGACGACGGCGGCGGTGATTGCCGAAAGCGCGCCGGACAGCGCCGCATTACCGCGCAGCCGCTCGATGAAGGGCGCGCCGAGGAAAATCCACAGGAAGCAGGGCACGAAGGTGACCCAGGTGGTGAGGATCGCCGCCAGCGTTGCCGCCGCCATGGGGCTGAGGCTTCCGGGATCACGGTAGGCGCCGAGAAAACCGACGAATTGCAGCACCATGATCAGCGGCCCCGGCGTCGTCTCGGCCATGCCGAGGCCGTCGAGCATCTCGCCGGGCTTCAGCCAGCCATAGTGCTGCACCGCCTCCTGCGCGACATAGGCAAGCACCGCGTAGGCGCCGCCGAAAGTGACGACCGCCATCTTGCTGAAGAAGATGCCGATCTGCGCGAAGACGCTGTTACCGCCGGCGACGAACCAGATGAGCGCGACCGGCAGCAACCAGAGGCAGAGCAGCGTGCCCGAGATTTTCAGCGACCAGCCAAGACCGGGCCGCGCATGGGCGGGCATCGCCTCGCCGAGCAGCGAATCGCGATCTTGCAAGATCGCGCCGTTCGCCGCGGCATGGCCGCCGGCGGTGCGAAACAGGCGCGAGCCGGATTTCGAGCCGAGATAGCCGATCACACCGGCCAGAAGCACGATGAGCGGGAACGGCACCCTGAAGGCGAAGATGGCGATGAAGGCGATTGCGGCAATCGCGAGCATGGCCGGATTGGTGAGCGCCCGGCTGCCGATGCGGAACACCGCCTGCACGACGATGGCGAGCACCGCCGCCTTCAGCCCGAAGAACAGGCCCTCCACCACGCTCGCATCGCCGAAGATGACATAGACATAGCTCAGCGCGAGGATCGACAGGAAGCCGGGCAGGATGAACAGCAGGCCGGCGATGAGACCGCCAAGCGTCCTGTGCATCAGCCAGCCGAAATAGACGGCGAGTTGCTGCGCCTCCGGTCCCGGCAGAAGCATGCAATAGTTGAGCGCATGGAGGAAGCGGCCCTCGCCGATCCAGCGTTTTTCATCGACGACAATGCGGTGCATGACCGCGATCTGCCCCGCCGGCCCGCCGAAACTCAGCGCCGCCACCCGCGCCCAGACCTTTAACGCCTCGCCGAAGGAGACCCCGTGGGCCGATTGAGGAGAAGCCAGATCGGCCTGCGCCGCCGTGTCGTTCACCAATTCCCCTCCCCTTGCCGATGCGCCCCGCGCTCTACCCCGTCGATATATAGCAAATGTGACAGGCGATGCCCGGCATGGGTTTCCAAAGTCAAGGTGCCGCGCGCAAAGCGCAACTCACGAAAACCGTTGCGCGGGCAGGATGATCCGCTAGGGTCGGCTTACCAGACACGGGCCGGACAGGGCACTGTCGGAACTGGTCGCAGCCCCGTCGCAGACAGGCTTTAATGGCGCAAACACAGGCCCTAAGATCGGCCGCAATATTTCATCGGGGTCCAGCACATGGCAGAGTTTCCGCAAAAGGCGAAGGTCGTCATCATCGGTTTGGGTGGCATCGTCGGCGCGTCCATCGCCCATCATCTCATCGAGCGCGGATGGGACGATATCGTAGGCATCGACAAGTCGGGCATTCCGACCGACATCGGTTCGACGGCACATGCCTCCGACTTCTGCTACACGACGAGCCACGACTATCTCTCGGTCTGGACCACGCAGTACTCGATCGATTTCTACGAGAAGATGGGTCACTACGCCCGCATCGGCGGCCTGGAAGTCGCGCGCACCGGCGACGACACCTGGATGGAAGAGATCAAGCGCAAGCTCTCCTCCGCCAAGGCGTTCGGCACCCGCGCGCACTATGTTTCCCCCGCCGAGATCAAGGAAATGTTCCCGCTGATCGAGCAGGATCAGGTGATGGGCGGCATGTTCGATCCGGACGCCGGCCTTGTCATCCCGCGCTCGCAGACCGTCGCCGGCAAGCTGGTCGATGCCGCCGAAAAATCCGGCAAGCTGCAGGTTTACGGCAACACGCCGGCCCAGTCGCTGATCGTCGAGGGTGGCCGCATCAAGGGCGTTGTCACCCATCGCGGCACGATCATGGCCGATCACGTCATCGTCTGCGCCGGCATCTGGGGCCGCCTGATTGCCGAAATGGTCGGCGAGGATCTGCCGGTCATGCCGGTCGACCACCCGCTGACCTTTTTCGGTCCGTACAACGAGTTCGAAGGCACCGGCAAGGAAATCGGCTTCCCGCTTTTGCGCGACCAGGGCAACTCCGCCTATATGCGCGACACGGGCGACCCGAAGACCACCGAGGGCGGCCAGATCGAGTGGGGCTATTACGAGCAGACCAATCCGCGCCTCTGCCACCCGCGTGACATTCTCGAAAAGCACGAGGCGCGCCTGTCGCCCTCGCAACGCGACCTCGACATGGAGCAGATCCTCGAGCCGCTCGAAAAGGCCATGGAACTGACGCCGATCCTCGGCGAACTCGGCTATAACGAAGGCCATTCCTTCAACGGCTTGCTGCAGGTTTCCGCCGCTGGCGGCCCGTCCTGCGGCGAGAGCCAGAAGGTGCGCGGCCTGTGGTATTGCGTCGCCATCTGGGTCAAGGACGGCCCCGGCTACGGCAAGCTCATCGCCGACTGGATGACGGACGGCCGCACCGAGATCGACCACAACTCCATCGACTATGCGCGCTTCTACCCGCACCAGCTGACGGAAGAGTTCATCGAGGGCCGCAGCTACGAGGCCGCCCAGAAGATCTACTTCCCGGCCGTGCACAACCGCGAACCCTATGCCACGGGCCGTGGCGCCAAGCGTTCGCCGTTCTACGAGCGCGAGGTCGAGCTCGGCGGCTACTTCATGGAACTGGGCGGCTGGGAGCGTGCACATGGCTACGCCGCCAACGAGCACCTCCTGGAAAAATACGGCGACCGCGTGCCGGTGCGCGAGAACGAATGGGACAGCCGCCATTTCTGGCGCGTTTCCAATGCCGAGCACCTGGCGCTCAGCGAAGATGTCGGCATCATCAACCTCTCGCACTTCCACATGGTGGATATCGAAGGGCCCGATCATGTCGAGCTCTTGGAATGGCTCTGCGCGGCGAAGATCGGCGGCGACGGCAATATCGGCAAGGGCATCTACACCCACTTCCTCGACGACGAGGGCATGGTGCGTGCCGACTTCACGGTCTTCCGCATGGCCGACCGCTGCCGCCTCGTCAACGGCGCCGATGCCGGCCCGCGCGACTTCCATTACATGAAGCGCGTCGCGCAGGATCGCGGCCTTGATGTCACCATCACCGACACGTCGGAAAAGTACATCACCATCGGCATCTGGGGCCCGAATGCCCGCGAGAACCTGAAGAAGGTGGTCGCCGATCCCGCCGGTCTCGACCCGGAGAACTTCGCCTTCGCCGCGATCAAGCAGATCGAGATCGCCGGCAAAAACGTCACCGCCTTCCGCATCTCCTATGTCGGCGAGCAGGGCTGGGAACTGCACATGAAATACGAGGACGGTCTGGCCGTCTGGGACGCGCTGCGCTCCACGGGCGCGATGGCCGTCGGCGTCGAGACCTATGCCAACTCGCGCCGCATGGAAAAGAGCCTGCGCCTTCAGAACGCGGACCTGCTCACCCAGTACAACCTCATCGAGGCGGACCTTGCCCGTCCCAAGGTCAAGGAAGCGGACTTCCGCGGCAAGGCCAAGCATCTGGAATACAAGGCTCGGCCCCACCAGCCCGCCATGCTCTGCACGCTGGTCATGACGGAGAACACGGACAGGAACGGTGTGAAGCGCTACCCGCTTGGCAATCTGCCGGTCATGGATCCGGCAACCGGCGAAGTCCTCATCGACGAACTCGGCCGCCGCTCCTACACGACCTCCATCGCCTTCGGCCCGACCATCGGCAAGAACATCGCGCTGGCCTACCTGCCGCACGCCTATTGCCAGGAAGGCCGCAAGCTCAACATCTCGTATTTCGACGAGATCTACCCGGTCGAGGTGGTCGGCATCGGCTACAAGCCGCTCTACGACCCCGAAAACCTGAAGCCGCGCACGTAAGCGGTTTCAAGGCGCAAAAAGAAAGGGCGTGCCGATGGCGCGCCCTTTTTGATTGGGTCAGCGGATGACGGCACCGTTCTCGGCGACCAGTCGTCCGCCCTTGAACACCCGGCGGCCTTTCGGCACGGCCACCACCGCCTCGGGCACATGCTCGGCATCGAGCGTCACGAAATCCGCCTTCGCGCCGACAGCAATACCGTAGCCTTCGAGGCTAAGCGCCTTCGCACTCGCTGCCGTCACCACGTCGAAGGCGGCGCTCAGTTCCTCGTCGGTGTAGAAGCCGGAGCGGTAGCCGATCATCATCGCGCGGCCGAGCATGTCGCCGTCGCCATAGGGCCACCAGGAATCGCGGATATTGTCGCTGCCGGCGAAGACGTTGACGCCCTCCGCGCGCAACAGCGCGACCGGCGGGAAGGCGTGGTCGCCGGGGGCGTTGGTCATGATGGAGACGCCCGCGGCGGCGATTTTCGCGCCGATATGGCGGGCGCCATCCGCATCGAGATTGCCGAGACCATAGGCGTGACTGATCGCCACCTTGCCCTGCAGGCCGAGCGCCATCGTGCGGGCGCAGATTTCCTCAACGGTGAAGACGCCGAGCGAACCGAAATCGTGCAGATGGATATCGACGCCGACGCCGCGCTTCTCCGCCACGCCGAAGACGACATCGAGATGGCCTTGCAGGTCGCGATCAAAACTTGCCGGGTCGAGGCCGCCGACGAGATCGGCGCCCATCGCGATCGCCTCGTCCAGCAGTTCGTCCGTGCCGGGGCTCTTGAGGATGCCGCTCTGCGGGAAGGCGACGAGCTGGATATCGATGATATCGCGATATTCTTCGCGGATCGCCAGGATCGTCTCCAGCGATTTCAGGCCGACCGACGCATCGACCATGACGTGGCTGCGCATGGAGAGGGAGCCGTGGCCGACGCAGAGCTCCAGCTGCTTGCGCGCGCGTTCCGCCATCGGCGCTGCCTGCGCCATGTTCTGAGCCTGGAAAGCCACGCGCTCATGCACGTCGAAACCATTGGTGCAGGCTTTGTGAGGTATCCACTTGTCGCCGTAGAAGCTGGTATCGAGATGGATATGCCCCTCGACGAAGGCCGGCACAAGAAGCGCACCGGCAATGTCCACGCTATGCGCCGCATCGGCCGCCGAACCTGCCGGCGCAATGGAGACGATGCGGCCGCCGGCAACGCCGATATCGTTCAGCGTGCCATCCGCCAGCTTCGCATTGGTGAACAGGGTTTCGATGCCGGCCATATTGTCGCGCTCCATTTGCATAGGGATCGGCCCGCCCCTGAAGGGCAGACTGAAATTGTATGCAATAACACGCGAAAATCGTATTCAGTCAATAGGCCGCGGCGACGGCCGCGTTGCCCAGCACGACGATGGGCGTGCCGCTCTGGACTCGGTTGAACAGATCCACCACGTCTTGGTTGATCATGCGCACGCAGCCGGACGAGACGGACTTGCCGATCGTCCACCACTCCGGCGAGCCATGGATGCGGTAGAGCGTGTCTTCCTTGTCCTTGAAGATATACATGGCGCGCGCACCAAGCGGGTTCTTCAGGCCCGGCTCCATGCCGCCGTTGCGGGAGCTATAAGGTTCCAGTTCTGGCTGGCGGGCGATCATCTCGTCCGGCGGCGTCCAGCGCGGCCAAGCGCGCTTGTACTGGATGACGCCGCGGCCGGCCCATTCGAAACCGGCGCGGCCGAGGCCGACGCCGTAGCGCATCGCCTGCCCATCTTCATAGGTCAGGTAGAGGAAATGGCTCGCCGTATCGACGACGATGACGCCGGCGCGTTCACCCGTCGGGTTGGGCACCATTTGGCGATAAAAGCGCGGATCGATCTTCTGGTAGGGAATGGCAGGCAGCGGATAGGGCTCATCGTCCTTCGGGCCATACATGGCAGCGTAGATGCTGTTGTCGACGACCGGTTCGGGCCTTATCGCGACCCGCTCGCGCACTGGCGTCGTGCAGCCGGCCAAAACTGTGGTTGCCAATCCTGCACTACCGAGCAGGAAGGAGCGGCGGGTTACGCTTTCACCAGTCAAGGAATGCCCTCACACCTCAATCGTCATAGGGATCGGCGAGCGCGGCATCGGGCCGGCTGACCGGGTATTTCGTGCGCGAAATGCGGGCGGCCATGCCCTTCGCGCCCTGCTGCTTCAGGAGCGAGCGGAAGCTCGGATGCATACCGCCGTCCACATAGGCGAAGCTCGAAACCGGTGTGGCGCTCGCAAAAGCCGCATCCAGCTTCTTTTGTTCCGCACCGATCTTCGCGATCACATCATTTTGAGCACCGTCAACCGTGGCGGGGCACTGGGCGAGCGGATCGCTCGGCTCGCCGCCCGCGAATTCCCGGTTGAATACATAGCGGCCGCCGCAGACGGAGACCTTCGGCTGCTTGCGCGTGAAGGCGAAGGCATCATAGCCCTCCTTCAGCGTGCGCCAGAACGGCATGTTGGGATCACCCTTATGCTTGGCCATGTTTTCCGTGGTCATGCGGAAGGGATAGGCCTGGACCTGGAAACGCTCCTGACCACCCTCCAGCGCCTTCTGCACGATGGCATAGATCTCGCCCACGCCCTGATCCGTCATGGCATAGCAGCCCGACGACGAGCAGGCGCCATGCACCATCAGCGCCTCGCCGGAATAGCCGAGCGCCGATTCCAGCCGGTTCGGATAACCGAGGTTGAACGAGACGTAGTACTGAGAGTTCGGGTTCAGCATGCCGGCGGAGACATGGTAAAACCCTTCCGGCGCCTGGCGGTCGCCGCTCTTCGTCTTCGGTCCGAGTTTTCCGGACCAGCGGCACATCGGATAGGTCTTGAACAGCGCATATTGGCCGCTCGCATTGACCTTCCAGACCTCGAGCTCGCTCTCCTGCTTGAAGATACGCACCAGCACCGGGCTTTCCGGCCGCATCTTCTTGGCCGCCATCTCCGCCTTCACCTTGCTGGACAGCTGCGGCGCTTCGGCGAGCGAGGCGACATCCATGGCCATGCAGCCGGCCAGCAGGCTGCCGGCGACCGTCGCGGCGGCAAGGCGAGCGACAAGCGAGAGACGCGGGCGGGTGGTTTCACGAGAAAGGAGATGGCGAAGCGCAAACATGGGTCGGTTTCGATTGCTGGGGCCGGTCTTGGAAATCGGGGCGCCGGTATCGGCGGCGCATCTTAGGCCTAGAGTCCAAGCGATTGCTTAGAACTTCGTTAATCTTATGACCCGGAAGGGCCGCTGCCCGGCATCATGCCGTGGGAATGCCGCGAATCCGGCATCGATCTTGCGGGGAGCTTAAACCCTCAAGCTGCTTGAGCTTCAAGACCAGCTTTGCGGCTTTCTTTCGTCGCGGGGTCACGCGACGAACAAAAAATCGTTAGAATAGTTCTCCTCTTCAGGAATCTGGAGGTGAACGACATGGAACGCATGACCGGCGGCTGTCTGTGTGGCAATGTCCGCCTTGAGACGTCGGGATCTCCCTACCGGGTCGGGGTCTGCCATTGCCTCGATTGCCGCAAGCATCACGGTGCGCTGTTTCACGCCTCGGCGATCTTCCCGCGCGAGGCGGTGAGCGTGACGGGGGAGACGCGCGACTATGCCGGGCGCTACTTCTGCCCGCGCTGCGGCTCGCCGGTCTTTGCCTGCACCGGCGATGAAATCGAGGTCAATCTCGGCGTGCTCGATGAGCCCGACCGGTTCACCCCGACCTATGAGCTCTGGACGATCCGCCGCGAAGCCTGGCTGCCACCGTTTCCGCTGGCGCGGCATTATGACCGGGACCGGGAGAACCCCGGTCGCAGCGAGCCTTAGCCGAGCGACGACGCTTGATTTACAAACCGTCCCGGCACATCTGTGGGGAGTGCGTTTCAGGAGGGCAGACCATGCTGACGATCGGCGATCTTTCCAAGGCCACGGGCGTCAAGGTTCCGACCATCCGCTATTACGAGCAGATGGGCCTGCTTTCCCATGCCGAGCGATCGGAGGGCAACCAGCGGCGCTATTCCAGCGGCGAGCGTGACCGGCTCACCTTCATTCGCCACGCCCGCGATCTCGGGCTGACCATCGATGCAATCCGCGAGCTGATCGAGCTCAGCCAGCATCCCGAACGCCCCTGCCACGACGCCGACCGCATCGCCGCCGAGCAGCTGACGACCGTGCGGCGCAAGATCGAGCGCCTGCAGAAGCTGGAGGCAGAGCTGGTGCGCATCACCAGCCATTGCCATTCCGACCAGATCCGCGACTGCTACGTCATCCGCGCGCTGGCGAACCACGATCTCTGCCAGGACGAACACGATTAGGACGCGGCAAGCCGCTTCAATTTCTGAAGCTGCGCCGCGCGGGGCTCATGCATATCCAGCATGCCCTGCAACCGGCCATCCGCGCGGATGAGGAAAAGCCCGGCGGTGTGCTCCATCGTGTAGCTGCCCGATTCCGTTGCAACCTTCCTGTAAAAGGCGGAAAACGCCTCCGCCGCCACCTTGGTCTGGGCGGCATCGCCGCGCAGCGCGATAATGCGCGGATCGAAGGACGTCATGTAAAGCTTCAGAAGCTGCGCCGTGTCGCGCTCGGGATCGATGGAGATGAAGAGCGGCGTGATGCGATCCGCCGCCGGGCCGATATCCTTGAGCAGGCCGCTCAGTTCGAAAAGCGCGGTCGGGCAGACATCCGGACAATGGGTGAAACCGAAAAAGGCGAGGTAGGGTTTTCCCGCGAGATCGGCCGAGCCGAAGGGCTTGCCATCCACCGTCTGCAAGGTGAAGACGCGCTGTTTCGGCCGGTCTGCCGGACGCCGCTTTGCCGCGACCGTCGCTCCGACGATCGCGGCAAGCCCGGCAAGGCCGAGAAGGGTCCTGCGCCGCATTATTTGATCGGCCGCAGCAGGCGCAACGCGTTCAGCGTGACGAGCACCGTGGCGCCGGTATCGGCGAGGATCGCGGGCCACAGGCCGGTGATGCCGATGATCGTCGTCACCAGGAACACGCCCTTGAGGCCGAGCGACAGCGAGATGTTCTGCACGATGTTGCGCATGGTGCGCTTCGACAAATCGGTCATCAGGGCGACATCGCCGACGCGGCCGTGCAGGATCGCGGCATCGGCCGTTTCCAGCGCCACATCCGTACCGCCACCCATGGCGATGCCGACATCGGCGGCAGCGAGCGCCGGCGCGTCGTTGATGCCGTCGCCGATCTTGCCGACAACAAAACCTTCGCGCTGGAATTCGCCGACGATGCGCTGCTTGTCTTCCGGCATCAGCTCCGCGCGCACCTCGATGCCGAGTTCGGCGCCGACGGCCTTTGCGGTGCGGGCATTGTCGCCGGTCAGCATGACGGTCTTGATGCCTAGATCCCGGAGGGCTTTGAGGCCGGCGGCGGCGTCCGCGCGCGGCTCGTCGCGCATGGCTATGGCGCCGGCCAGCACGCCGTCGACGATCAGCATGGAGACGGTCTTGCCGTCATCGTTGAGCGCCGTCGTGGCGGCCTGCACCTCTGCGGAGAGGGCGACGCGCTCGGCGGCGGCCTTCGGCGAGGCGAGGAAGATTTCCTTACCCTCGACGGCGGCCGTGACGCCCTTGCCGCCCAGAGCCCGCGAACCGGTGGCGACCGGCGGCACGATGCCGTCTTCAGCAGCCTTGGCAAGGATGGCGAGCGCCAGCGGATGGCTCGAGCCGGCTTCCAGCGCGGCCGAGAGGCGCAGCACCTCTTCGGCCGAGGCGGAGAAGGCGACGACGTCGGTGACCTTGGGTTTGCCCTCGGTCAGCGTGCCGGTCTTGTCAAAGGCGATGGCCGTCAGCTTGCCGAGGCCTTCCAGCACCGCGCCGCCCTTCATCAGCAGGCCGCGGCGGGCGCCGGCAGAGAGTGAAGCGGCTATTGCCGCGGGCGTCGAGATGACCAGCGCGCAGGGGCAGCCGATCAGCAGCACAGCGAGGCCCTTGTAGACCCACTCGCTCCAGATGCCACCGAAGAACAACGGCGGGAGGATCGCGACGAGGGCCGCGACGACGACCACGCCGGGCGTATAATATTTCGAGAAGCGGTCGATGAAACGCTCGGTCGGCGCCTTGGATTCCTGGGCTTCCTCGACCAGCTTGATGACGCGCGCAATCGTGTTGTCTGCCGCGGCTGCCGTGACCCGCACGCGCAAAGCCGCGTCGCCATTGACCGTGCCGGCAAAGACCGTATCGCCGACATCCTTGCGCACCGGCGTGCTCTCACCCGTCACCGGAGCCTCGTCGATGGCGCTTTCGCCCTCGATGATCGTGCCATCGGCGGAGATACGGTCGCCGGGGCGCACGAGGATGACGGCACCGACCGCAAGCGTCTCGGCCGGTACCTCCTTGGTGCGGCCATCCTCATCGAGCAGCGCCGTCTTCGGCACCAGCGTGGAGAGCGAGCGGATACTGTCGCGCGCCTTGCCGGCCGCGACACCCTCCAGCAGTTCGCCGACGAGGAAGAGGAAGACGACCATCGCCGCCTCCTCCGTCGCATTGATGACGACGGCGCCGACGGCGGCGATGGTCATCAGCATTTCGATGGAGAACGGCGTGCCGGCCAGCGCCGCCATGATGGCGCGGCGCGCGATCGGCAGCAGGCCGACGACCATGGCGATCATGAAGGCATAGGTTTCGATATCAGGAAAAAGGTGACCCACGGCATAGGCGACGACAAGTGCGGCACCGGCGAGAATAGTCAGCCGCCCCTTCTTGCCCTTCCACCACGGCCCCTCGGACGGGCCATGGTCATGGCCATGCAGGCCCTCGATGGCCGCCGTCTTCGGCGCATCGTGGTCATGCCCGGCATGATCATGGTGGTCGTGCCCGTCATCATGGCTATGGCCGTGGTCATGATTGCAGTTCGGACCATGCTCATGCTGGGCCGCCGGCTTTTCGGCCACCGCGCCGGCCGGCGTCACCGCATAGCCTAGGCCGGAGACCCTCCTGCGGATCGCCTCCAGATCGCTTTCCGCATCGTGCTCAACGCGCATCGTGCCCGCCGTCACCGAAACGGAAACGTCCGATACACCGGGCATGCGGCGCACGGCCGTATCGATCTTGCTGGCGCAGGAGGCGCAATCCATGCCCTCCACGCGAAACCGGGTCTCTTTCACATCAGCCATCGCACAATCCTCTTCAGTCTCATGCGATGCTTCTACGACCTCTAGTGACTAGAGGTGCAAGAGCGAAATATGAAATTTCTTGATCCCTTGAAAAAAGAGGCGATGGTCGCGGTTTCCGGCGACCCCGTTTTTCCATAGAATTCCTGCTCAAGACGATCATTCGCGACTAGGGGTAATGGTGAGAAAATTTGAAATCTACGCCGGTGATACTCTTATCGGAACCACGTCGTTTGAACTTGGAGATCCCGCTATGGGTGTCGCATGTGGCGAGATGGCCCCCACACCAGCCTATTCGGTCTATTATCCGAAGGCTCCCGACACCCTGAACGCTCGACTGGCTGGCATTCCCATCCCGGCAGGTGGCGGGATGTACATAGAAGACTATCTGGAAGAACTGGGGGAAATCACAGTCACCATTCTTGGCATCGATCACGTGCTCTATGGAGAACTCTTCCCGGAGCATGTCGCGGCCTATGAAGAACAGTTCAAATCCTAGAAACGGTTTTTTCATTCAAAAAAACCGCACAAGAGATGCATTGAAATCCACGACCGCACCATGCTAGGGAGCGCCCCATTGAATGCAGGTTTCATCTGCTGGTTGGGGAGGACGCCATGTCTTGGCAAACCCTCTTCCAATCGGGGATGGGCTCGGATGCCCCCCGAACGGAAGAACGCTACTCGATGCGCGCCCTCGCGGCCCGCTCTGGCTTTTACGCCGTCAGGCTGGCTGCGCCGTTGCGCCGTCCGGTGAAGACACCGCGCCTGCCCAATCTCTTCCTTGAGCGTTATCGCGACCGGGGTAACAGCGCCAAAGCGCTGTCACATCGCCGTGTCCGCACGACGATACCGTAACAGCGGCTTTTTCCCTTTTTGAGCCACGCGGAGCGGGCGGTTTGCGCCTGCCCTCACCCGCGTTCCTATCGCGTTGCCGGCCTTTTTGCCGGCGGCCGTCCCACCGCAGCAGACAGGTCCCCGATGTCCCTGACCACACCCTATTACCTGATCGACAAGTCGAAGCTCCTCGCCAACATGGAGAAGATCGCGCGTCTTCGCGAACTCTCCCGCGCCAAGGCGCTCCTGGCGCTGAAATGCTTCGCCACCTGGTCGGTCTTCGATTTCATGCGCGACTACATGGATGGCACCACCTCCTCCTCGCTCAACGAAGTGCGCCTCGGTCACGAGCGCTTCGGCAAGGAGACGCATGCCTATTCCGTCGCCTATGCGGATTACGAGATCGACGAGGTCGTAAGCCATGCCGACAAGATCATCTTCAACTCCATCGGCCAGCTCGATCGATTCGCCGACAAGGCCTCCGGCATCGTGCGCGGCCTGCGCCTCAATCCCGGCATTTCCTCCTCGACCTTCGACCTCGCCGATCCCGCCCGCCCCTTCTCGCGGCTCGGCGAATGGGATGTGAAGCTGGTCGAGCCGGTCATGGACCGCATTTCCGGCTTCATGATCCACAACAATTGCGAAAACGGTGATTTCGACCTGTTCGACCGCATGCTCGGCACGATCGAGGAGAAGTTCGCGCCGCTGCTCAAGAAGGCCGAATGGGTGAGCCTTGGCGGCGGCATCCACTTCACCGGCGAAAACTATCCGCTGGAAAAATTCGCCGAGCGGCTGAAACGCTTCTCCGGTGAGTACGGCGTGCAGGTCTATCTGGAGCCGGGCGAGGCCTCGATCACCAAATCCACCTCGCTTGAGGTGACGGTGCTCGACCTGCTGAACAATGGCAAGGACCTCGCCATCGTCGACAGCTCGATCGAGGCCCATATGCTGGACCTCCTGATCTACCGGGAGAACGCCAAGCTTTCCCCCAATACGGGACCGCACCGCTATATGGTCTGCGGCAAGTCCTGCCTCGCCGGCGATATCTTCGGCGAGTTCAATTTCGAAAACCAGCTGAAGGTCGGCGACCGCATCTCCATCCAGGATGCGGCCGGCTACACCATGGTCAAGAAGAACTGGTTCAACGGCGTCAAAATGCCGGCGATCGCCATCCGCGAACTGGACGGCACCATCAGAACGGTCCGCGAATTCACCTACGCGAACTATGAAGAAAGCCTCTCCTGAGGCGTACCGGGTTAGAAGGAGATATCCCCCGACATGAAGAAGAACGTGCTCATCATCGGCGCCGGCGGCGTCGCACAGGTCGTCGCGCACAAATGCGCCCAGAACAACGACGTGCTCGGCGACATCCACATCGCCTCGCGCACCAAGGCGAAGTGCGACAAGATCATCGCGTCGGTCCATGAGAAGAAGGCGCTGAAGCAGCCGGGTGTGCTGGAAGGCCACGCGCTCGACGCGCTCGATATCGAAGCCACCAAGGCGCTGATCACCGCCACCAAGTCCGAAATCGTCATCAATGTCGGCACCGCCTTCCTCAACATGTCGGTGCTGCGCGCCTGCATGGATACGGGCGTCGCCTATATCGACACCGCAATCCACGAAGAGCCGGGCAAGATCTGCGAGACGCCGCCGTGGTACGGAAACTACGAGTGGAAGCGTGCCGCAGAATGCGCGGAGAAGGGCATCACCGCCATTCTCGGCGCCGGCTTCGATCCGGGTGTCGTCAACGCCTATGCCAAGCTCGCCAAGGATGAATATCTTGACAAGGTGACGGACGTCGACATCGTCGACATCAATGCCGGCAGCCATGGCAAGTACTTCGCCACGAACTTCGACCCGGAAATCAATTTCCGTGAGTTCACCGGCGTCGTCTATTCCTGGCAGAACGGCGAATGGCAGACCAACAAGATGTTCGAAATCGGCAAGGATTACGACCTGCCGGTCGTCGGCACGCGCCGCGCCTATCTCTGCGGTCATGACGAAGTGCATTCGCTGGCCAAGAACATGGACGGCGCGAACGTGCGTTTCTGGATGGGTTTTGGCGATCACTACATCAACGTCTTCACTGTCCTGAAGAGCCTCGGCCTGCTCTCCGAGCAGCCGGTCAGGACCGCTGAAGGCCAGGAAGTCGTGCCGCTCAAGGTGGTCAAGGCCGTGCTGCCGGATCCGGCATCGCTCGCGCCGGGTTATGAAGGCAAGACCTGCATCGGCGACTATGTGAAGGGCTTCAAGGACGGGAAGGAAAAGACCGTCTTCATCTACAACGTGGCTGACCACAAGGAAGCCTATGAGGAAGTCGGCTCGCAGGGCATTTCCTACACCGCCGGCGTTCCCCCCGTCGCCGCCGCGATGCTGGTTGCGACCGGCGAGTGGGACGTGAAGAAGATGGCCAACGTGGAGGAACTGCCGCCGAAGCCCTTTATCAACCTGCTCAACGGCATGGGTCTTCCCACCCGCATCCAGGACGAGGACGGCGACCGCGCCGTCAGCTTCTAAGCAAAGGAGCCGGCCGCGTTTTCGACGCGGCCGGTGCCTGTCGGAGCGGGTCCGCATCGACTACAATGGGACTGGCCGGCACGGGCGGCCAGGTCGCGGCGCAGACAAAAGACTGCGCGAAGGAGAAGACCGTGACGGCACTCAAGGACAGTCCCTATCTGCTGGCCGATGTCAGGCTCGAGGAAGGCTTCGAAACGGACGACGACGTCATCGTCGCCACGCGAACGGCGCTCCATACGCTCGAAATCAGGGACGGCCGGATCGCCGCTCTGCATGCCGCCGGCAGCACCCTTCCCGCCGGTCTGCCGATCTACCAGGCGAACGGCCGGCTCGCGCTGCCCACCATGCGCGACATGCATATCCATCTCGACAAGACCTTCTATGGCGGCCCGTGGCGGGCGCCGCGTCCGCGCCAGGGCAAGACGATCATGGACATGATCGCACTGGAGGAAAAACTCCTGCCGCAGTTGCTGCCGACCTCCGTCGAGCGCGCCGAAGGTCTGATCGCACTCCTTCAATCCAAGGGCAGCACGGTTGCCCGCAGCCATTGCAACATCGATCCGGTGAGCGGGCTGAAGAGCCTCGAACACCTGAAGATCGCGCTGGAAAGGCACAGGCAAGATTTCGTCTGCGAGATCGTCGCCTTCCCGCAGCACGGCCTGTTGCATTCCAAGGTCGACGGTCTGATGCGCGAGGCCATGCAGATGGGCGTGGATTATGTCGGCGGGCTCGACCCGACCAATGTCGACGGCGCCATGGAAAAATCGCTCGACGCGATGTTCCAGATCGCGCTCGATACCGGCAAGGGCGTCGATATCCACCTGCACGAGACGAGCCCGGCGGGCGTTGCCGCGTTCGACTACATGATCGATACGGTGGAAAAGACCCCTGCACTGAAGGGCAAGGTGACGATCAGCCATGCCTTCGCGCTGACGAGGCTCTCGCCCGAACAGCTGGAAGAAACCGCCGGCCGGCTCGCGGCAAACGGGATGACCATCGCCTCGACGGTGCCAATCGCCGACCTGATGATGCCGCTGCCGAAGCTCACCGAAAAGGGCGTCTTCGTCATGACCGGCACCGACAGCGTCATCGACCACTGGTCGCCCTTCGGCAGCGGCGACATGCTGGATAAGGCCTGTCTCTACGCGCAGCTCTATCGCGGCTCTGACGAATATCAGCTGTCCCGGTCGCTCGCCATTTCCACCGGCGGCGTGCTGCCGCTCGATAATGACGGCAACCGCGCGTGGCCGAAGGTCGGCGACGAAGCTAGTTTCTCGCTGGCGGAGGCGAGCTGCACGGCCGAAGCGGTCGCTCGCGTTTCGCCACGAACGGCGACCTTCCACAAGGGCCGCCTCGTCTCCGGCGGAGTCGACAAGGCTCCCGGCTGAGGCCTCGCCTCCGCGCGAACAAAAAGGCCGGCGTCACCGCCGGCCTTTTTTCGTTTCATGCCGCGAATGTCTTCCAGCGGGTCGGCCGGAAGCGGAGCATCGTGCCCGTCGAGGCCTGCGCGTCGAGCGGCACCTCGATCTCCACGTGATGCGGATCGCCGGGCGTGCCGATATCGATATCTGCTATGCGGGTGCCGGCCAGACGCCGCGAGGTCGATACGCGCCCTTCCAGCGCCGGCGCCGCCGGATCGGCAACGAGCACGACATCCTGCGGGCGGAAGAACAGCGTGCCGTCGCCGGAGGCGATATCGCCGCCATGCGGGGCGATACCGATCGGCTCGTTCTGGAAGCGCACGGCGCCATCCGAAATGCTGACCGGCAGGCTGGCGCTGTCGCCGATGAATGAGAACACGAAGGGCGAGTTCGGCCGATCATAGACATCGTCGGACGAGCCGACCTGCTCGATCTTGCCCTGGCTCATCACGACCACGCGGTCGGCAAGCTCCAGCGCCTCTTCCTGGTCGTGCGTCACGAAGACCGTGGTATGGCCGGTGCGGTCATGGAATTCGCGCAGCCAGCGGCGCAGTTCCTTGCGAACCTTGGCGTCGAGGGCGCCGAAGGGTTCGTCGAGCAGCAGGACTTTCGGCTCGATGGCCATGGCGCGGGCGAGCGCCACGCGCTGGCGCTGGCCGCCGGAGAGCTGGTTGGGATAGCGCTTTTCAAGGCCGGAGAGCTGCACCATCTCCAGGAGATCGCTGACGCGGCGCTGGATCTCGGCCTTCGGCGGGCGCTCGCCGCGCGGGCGCACCGTCAGGCCGAAGGCGATGTTGTCGGCGACGGTCATGTGGCGGAACAGCGCGTAGTGCTGGAAGACGAAGCCGACGTGACGCTCCTGCACCGTGCGGTGCGAGGCGTCCTCGGCACCGAAATAGATGCTGCCGAGTGTCGGCGTCTCCAAGCCGGCGATAAGGCGCAGCAGCGTTGTCTTGCCGGAGCCCGAGGGGCCGAGAAGCGCGATCAGTTCCCCGGAGCGGATATCGAGCGACACGTCGTTCAAGGCCGGGTATCGATCGAATTCCTTGCGAATGTTTTTTACACTGACGTCCATAGAGGGCGTGCCTTTCAATGCTTGCGGCCGGCCGCGATTTCCGCGCCGTAGTGAAGTTCGAGGGCCGTCTTGACGACGAGCGTGACGAGCGCGAGCGCGGCGAGCAATGAGGCCACCGCGAAGGCGGCGACGAAATTGTACTCGTTGTAGAGGATCTCGACATGCAGCGGCATCGTATTGGTGAGGCCGCGGATATGGCCCGAGACCACCGAGACCGCGCCAAATTCACCCATGGCACGCGCATTGCAGAGCAGCACGCCGTAGAGCAGGCCCCATTTGATATTGGGCAGCGTCACGTACCAGAAGGTCTGCCAGCCGCTTGCGCCGAGCGACAGGGCTGCCTCCTCGTCACCCGTGCCCTGCTCCTGCATCAGCGGGATCAGTTCGCGCGCGACGAAGGGAAAGGTCACGAAGACTGTGGCGAGCACGATGCCCGGAACGGCGAAGAGGATTTCGATGCCGTGGCTCTTCAGCCAGGGACCGAGCACGCTGCCTGCGCCGAACAGCAGCACATAGACCAGGCCGGAAATGACCGGCGAGACCGAGAACGGCAGGTCGATCAGCGTCGTCAGAAACGCCTTGCCCTTGAACTCGAACTTGGCGATGGCCCAGGCCGCCGCCACGCCGAAGACGAGGTTGAGCGGCACGGCGATGCCAGCGACCAGCAGCGTCAGCCGAATGGCGGCCATCGTATCGGGATCGCCGAGCAAGGCGAAGAACTCGCCCGGCCCCTTGCGGAAGGCCTCGATAAAGACGGCGGCGAGCGGCAGGATGAGGAAGAGTGCCAGGAACAGGAGGGCCGTCGCCATCAGCGCGTACCGCGCCAGCGGGGCCTCCGTCGTTGGCGAGCGCAGGGTCTTACGCGCCATGTCCGTACCTCCTGCGATTCCATGCCTGGATCAGGTTGATCACCAGCAGCATGGTGAAAGACAGCGCCAGCATGATCGTGGCGATGGCCGTGGCCGCACCGTAGCTGAATTCCTCCAGCCGGATGACGATGAGGAGCGGCGCGATTTCCGAGACATAGGGAATGTTGCCGGCAATGAAGATGACCGAGCCATATTCGCCCACGCCGCGGGCGAAGGCGAGCGCGAAACCGGTGAGGATGGCGGGGGCGAGACCCGGCAGCAGCACGCGGCGGATGGTCTGGAAGCGGTTGGCGCCCAGCGTCGCGGCCGCCTCCTCCACCTCGCGGTCGATCTCCTCCATGATCGGCTGCACCGTGCGCACCACGAAGGGCAGGCCGATGAAGATCAGCGCGATGACGATGCCGGTCGGGTTGAAGGCGGCCTTGATACCGAAGACGTTCAGGATCGAACCGACCCAGCCGTTCGGCGCATAGAGGGCCGCGAGCGCGATGCCGGCGACGGCGGTCGGGAGTGCGAAGGGCAGATCGACGATCGCATCGACGATGCGGCGGCCGGGGAATTCGTAGCGCACGATGACCCAAGCGACGAGCACACCGAAGACCACGTTGATCAGCGCGGCGACGAAGGCCGTGCCGAAGGACACTTCGAGCGCCTTTATGGTGCGCTCGTCAGAAAGGATGGCCAGAAACTCCGCGCCCGTGAGCGAGGCAGAGCGCCAGACGAGGCCGGCGAGCGGGATCAGGATGATGAGGGTCAGGTAAGCGAGCGAAAAGCCGAGCGTCAGTCCGAAACCCGGAATGACACTCGGCTGTCTCAGTCGCCACCGCCCGGAGGCAGCAGCAGATGTCGTCAAAGGACTTAGTTCCCCGGCTTGTAGATCTGGTCGAAGACGCCGCCGTCGCCGAAGTGCTCGGGCTGTGCCTTGGCCCAGCCGCCGAAGATCGGGTCGTCTATCGTCACCAGCTTAATGTCCGGAAGCTGTTGCAGCAACTCGGGCTTTACCACTTCCCGTTTCGACGGACGGTAGAAGTGTTTTGCCGCGATGTTCTGGCCTTCCTCGGAATAGAGGTAGTTCAGATAGGCTTCCGCCTGCTTGCGGGTGCCCTTGGCATCGACGTTGCCGTCGACGACGGCGACCGGCGGCTCGGCGAGGATCGAGATCGGCGGCGCGACGATATCGAAAGAGTCCGCACCGAATTCGGCACCGGCAAGATAAGCCTCGTTTTCCCAGGCGAGCAGAACGTCGCCGATCTGGCGTTGGGCGAAGGTGGTCAGCGAACCGCGGGCACCCGTGTCGAGAACCGGCGCGCGCTTGTAGAGTTCGGCAATGTAAGCCTTGATCTTATCCTGGTCGCCGCCGAATTCCTGGTTCGCCCAGGCCCACGCCGCGAGATAGTTCCAGCGGGCACCGCCCGACGTTTTCGGGTTCGGGGTAACGATCTGCACGTCGCCCTTTACCAGGTCGCCCCAGTTCTTGATGCCCTTCGGGTTGCCCTTCCGCACCAGGAAGACGATGGTCGAGGTGTAAGGCGCCGAATTGTTCGGAAGGCGCGTGCGCCAGTCCTTGTTGATCTTGCCGGTCTTGTCGACGATGGCGTTGATGTCGCTTTCCAGAGCGAGGGTAACGACGTCGGCTTCGAGCCCGTCGATAACCGCGCGGGCCTGCTTGCCCGAGCCGCCGTGCGACTGCTGGATCGTGACGTCTTCGCCGGTCTCGGCCTTCCAATGCTTGGCGAAGGCCTCGTTGTAGTCCTTGTACAGCTCACGCGTCGGATCATAGGAGACGTTCAGAAGCGTCGTCTCCGCCCGCGTTGCCGTTGCACTGCCGAACGCAAGTCCGACACTCAGGAGCAATGCCCCCACCCGTTTTACCAAAATCGACATCTCAACCTCCTGGATGCTTGTCCCGACCAAAACCCTATTGAATTAGTAGAGTTAGTCAACAATGCCCGGAAAGTTCGCAAAACCGGTTCCAAACCGGCCGAAACCGCGCAATGGAAGACCTGCTTTAACCCACAGGTCGCGCACGGTTCATCTCGCAAACGGGGTCCGAAGCGCAAAATGCATCCGCGGAAAATGCGCGTTTTGGGCCTTCACCTCAAACTTTTTTCAGCGCTCGGAGGTGCGGGCGAGGCCGTGCGGGGTGGCAGCCAGCACCGCGCGATAGGCCTGGCGCACGGTTTCCGCAAAGGTGAAGGGCCCCGGCCGCAGGCTGGAGGCGATCGCACCGACCACGGAAATCGCCGGTATCGGCGTACCGTGATGGGCGAGATAGCCGCCGTCATCGATGCTCAGCGCCGCCGCATCGCGGGACAGGAGGCCGGCGAGCGCGCGGGCGGATGGCACCTCACGGCAGTCGATGACGGTCTCGTCGGCGGATTTCGAGGCGCGCGGGGAGACGAAGCGCGTGCGGCCGGTCTCGATTTCAGCGGCGAGGCGCCGGTGGACGTCGGGCGCGAGGCGAATGGAGAAGTGGCGGTGCAGGCGCAGCAGATGGCGGCGGTAGCGGTTGCGCTCGGCCTGCGGGAGGTTCCGCCAGACCACGGCAAGACGGGCGGAAGCGGCGTCGACAACGGCCTGCCATTGGCCGCCCTCGCGCGCCTCCGCGCGTCTACATTCGCGCCGCACGTAGCGGAACGCTTCCTGCAACGAGCGGCTTGCCGGCGGTTCACCGAAGGCGAGGCCAGATTGCGGGCGGGCATGCGGTTGCGGCAGGCGGCCGCTGGCCGCCGCGATGTGGATTTCCCCCGCGAAGCCGTTTGCCCGAAGGTGCAGCAGGATGGCAGCCAGGCGTGGGCCGTTGCCGACAAGCGTCAGCGGCATCGGGTTTTCGAGGCCGGACAGGCGCTCGGCAACACTGTGCGCTGCCTGCCACGAAGCGGCCTCGCGCTGCGTGATGCCAAAGCCGGTGGCGACGAAGACATGGTCGAAATCGGCGCATTCGCCGTCGCGAAAGATCAGCCGCGGCGTGGCGCCGCCGGCATCGACATGGCGGACATGGCCGCGGAAGGTGCGGATGCGCACATCCTTGCGCAGCGCCATCACCTCGCCGAAGCGCGCCATGACATAGTCGCGGAACAGCGCGCGCGGCGCATGCAGGTCCTGCGGGCGGCAGAGCGTGGTGACGGTGCCCCCGGCCAGCCAATTGATCTTCAGCCAGTCGGCGAAATCGTCGGGGCGCTCGGGCACGACCGAGAGGTCACGCGCCGGCTCGGTGGTCGGCACCAGGCCCGCCGCGCCATTGCCGAAGGCGCCCGGCGCATCCTCGGCATCAACGAGCCAGGCCTCGAAGGGCCGATGCAGGCGCTTCATCAGCGCAATCGCCGTGGCAAGACCGGACGGACCAGCCCCGATGATCGCGATTTTCAATGCCGGCACACCCTCCGGCCATACCGCGTCTTCCCGCATGCCTCTGTCGAAGAACATTGGATGTCCCTTCCTTTCGCCTGGAAGCCGAACGGTATGATAGCGCAGTTTCGGATATTTTCTACATTTTTACTAGACTAATTGAGCGCGCAATTCCCATGCTGGCATCCGACGCTACGGCAGAGCCTCCTTTGGGATCGGCAAGCAGGTCGGACAGCGTCGTCCCGTCAAGAATTTCATCAGAGGCGGCGGCGACTTTCGCAAAGACCCGCCGCACCGCGCAGAGCGCCCGGTCGCGGCAATCGGTGCAGGGGCGATTTCCGCCGCGCGACAGGCAGCCGAGCGGCACAAACGGCCCCTCCATCAGGCGCAGCACATCGCCAAAGACGATTTCCTCCGGGCTGCGCAGCAGGAGATAGCCGCCGTGTTTGCCGCGACGGCTGGCGACGAAGCCCGCCCGCTTCAGGTCCAGCAGGATCTGCTCCAGGAATTTCTTCGGGATCGTCTCCCGCGCAGCAATCGCGGCGATGCGCATCGTCTCACCCGGCGCGATACGCGCCAGCGCAAGAAGCGCCCGCAGGGCATATTTGGATTTCTGCGAGATCATGACTTGGCGATCTCGGTGGCCATGCGTCCGGCGACCGAACGAGCCTGCACACGGATATCGGGCACGGCGGTAATCTCAAAATGGCGCCCGGCGGTGAGCGGGCCCATGGCATAAAGCTTTCCTTCGGACGCGGGCACCGCGGAATGGTCATCGACCGCGATGCCGAGGCCGATTGGGTGGGGCGCGACGATCCCTTCGGCGGCAAGGCTGGACAAAAGCGGCGAGGCCGAGACCGTACATCGCTCGAAACCGGTGCAATTGACCGCCATGGCCACCGACAACGGTCGACCTTGAACGGAGGCGATTACGCCGTCATCCTGCCCATGCAGCGCCTGCAACCGGCCGCGTCGCACGACGAGCCGCCCCGTCTCACGCAACGCCGCGATTTCGGCGGCGACGGCGGGTGCCATGCGGTGGCGGTGGACATTCCAGAACGGTGCGGCGTGGCGCAGGAACCGGCGCTGCTGCTCCGACGTCCAGCCTTTCCAGAGGTCCTGCGTCACGGGGCGAAGGCCATCCATGACGGCGCGCCAGTCCGGCGTGGCGGTCGCAGCCGCACGAAGCTTCGCGAGCATGGCGCTGAGTTCAGCGCTTTCAGGCAGAAGCAACGGCGCGATCGGTTCGGCCCGGTGCGCGAGATGCGCTTGCGGCAGCAGGCCGTGACGGGAGACGGCATGCATCGTGCCACGAAAACCGGTCCGCGCGAGGCGAAGACACTGATCGACCATGGTGAGGCCAGTGCCGACGAAGAGCACATCGCCGTCGTCGGGAAGGCGGCTCCACCACGCATCGTCCCAAGGGTTCTGCACGACGAATGGGCGAACCTCCTCGGATATCGCCTCGTCCGGCAAGGGTAGGCGGCCGGTGCCGGCACCGGTACAGAGCGCGGAAACGCGCGCCGCAAGCATGGAACCACCGGAGAGATGGAAGAGCAGCCCGCCATCGGCCAGTGCCTCGGCGCGCTGGGCTTCGGCATCGACGAGCGTGAGCGCGGCGCGATTGGCGGTGCGCTTCAGCGCGGCATCGAGGCAATCCTCGATGTAGTCGCCATAGAGGCGCCGGGGCGCGAAATCGCCGGCCGTTGCGGCATGGCCATTTTCTGCAAGCCATTGCGTGAAGTGGTCGGGCCGGTCGGCAAACAGGCTCATACGGCCGGCGGGTACGTTGAGGCGGTGGCAATCAACCGTCGTCGCATAGGCGATGCCCCTGCCCTGCTCTTCACGCGCGCCGACGAGGCTGATTCGTGCCGTCGGCGGTGCCAGTTCAACGAGATTGAGCGCCAGCGCCACGGCCGAAAAACCCGAACCGATGACCGCCACATCCGTCTCTTGTCTCATTTTATTTCCTCCCGAAGGATGACGCGAGCAATCTAGCGGCATTTATCTACAAAATCTATAGACTATTAATCGGCATCCCCAGATCGATAAAATGGCCGGCGCGCCGCTTGGTTCCAGTCCCGCCCAACCGGAGTGATCCACCAGCTTGAACGGGACGGAGCCGATGGTATTCTGCGTTTGCACCAACGTCGTGATACGGGATCGAGGAACCAGATGGCGGGTTTTCCATTCTGTCTCTCGCTCTTGAGACCGCCCGGCTTTGTGCGACGGCGATGTAACGCCGTGCAATGGGGTCCCGGTCTGCCCGGCTTTGCCCCGGGCGCCAAAGCGATCTATACAATGTCTATAGAATATGATCTTTTGCCCGACCGAACCAGCGCACCCTGAAACCACCTTCCGCAAGGAGCTGACGCCATGGGTACGATTTCATCCGCGCTTGACCGACCGGTGCGCACCGCCGCCGTGATCGGCACCGAAGACGAAGCGATACATGTGGCCCGCACGGTTGCGGGCCTGTTCGATCTTTCCAGCCCGGCGGCAAGCGGCACGGCGGAAACACGCCTCGATCTGCTCTCCCGCTCCGGCCTGTTCGGCATTTCCGTTCCCACCGAACAGGGCGGCATAGATGTTTCCAATACCGTTCTGGTCGCCGTCTGCGCGGAGGCCGCGTCGCATTCGGCCACCCTCGGCGAGATTCTCGCGGCGCATTTTACCGCGCTCGAACATATCCGCAGCTTCGGCACCGAGGGCCAGCGCAACACGATCTTTGCCGCGGCCCGTTCCGGCGCCCGGCTTGCGCGGGCCGTCGGCCGGCGGGGCGGCGCCGAGCTGGAGGCACTGCCGCTCGCCATTGTCGGCCTTGCGCACCGCCTCAGCGGCGAGGCGCTATCGACGCCCTGCACGCGCCATGCGGACTGGATGCTGATCCCCGTGCTCGGCGATGGCGGCAAGACCGCCGGCCTGCTATTGCCAACCCGCATCGACGGCCTGCGCTACGCGGCCAACAGCTGCGAGCCCGCACCCGGCGGCGTGCAGCCCGCCGAGCCCGTCCTGTTCAAGGACGTGCTCATCGATGGCGACGTGCTGCTGCATGCCGCCGGCGAGGCGCCACAGCCACCCGTGCCGCACGCGCTCGATCTGCTGCTGGAGGCGAGCCGCCATCTGGGTGCCGGCCGCCGCGCGCTGCGGCAGGTTCTGGAGGGAGCAACGGCACCGGCCACCATAGGCCTCCTCTCCGCCCGCCTTGCCGCGGCGGAGGCCATGGCCGAGGAGGCGGGGCGCGCCATCGACGCCGCGCAGATCGGCCTTGCCGGACAGCACCGGACAAACGCCTTCCTCGCCGCAACGGCCGCCCTCACGGTGGCACAGGAAGCGGCGAGCGCAATACGGCAGGCAGATTCGGTGGGGATGGAGAAAGCGGAGCAAACCTTGTCGGCCGCGTCACGGGCCGCGCTGGAACAAAGCGGCCGCCTGCTGATCGAGATGCACCGGCATGCGCCGGAGGCCGAAACCTGAAGCATGCCCGGTTGGCCGCCGTGATGAACGGGCCATAAGCGCCTCAGCCGGCGCGCTTTTCCAGTTCTTCGTCGTCGATGACCGCGGCAGCGCCGGGAACGGCTACGAACTGTTCCAGCGTCATCGTATCGAGAATGGAGGCAATGGCGTCGCGCACGTCGGTCATGGCGCGACGAACCTGACAGGTTTCCGGATCGGCGCAATCCTCGCAGGCCTCGAAAGCCGTGCGGCTGGCGCAGCGGATGGGCGCGAGCGGACCATCAAGCACGCGGATGGCATGGCCAATGCGGATTTCGGAGGCAGCATGCGACAGCGAATAGCCGCCGCCCGGCCCCTTCTTGGAGCGCAGCATGCCGGCGTTGCGCAGTTCCAGAAGGATCGTGTCGAGAAACTTCTTCGGAATGTTGTTGCGCAGCGCGATCTCGCTGACGAAAGCCGTTTCACCGGGCGCAAGCCGCGCCAGATCCACGAGGGCTTTCAGTCCGTACTTTCCCTTTTTCGTCAGCATGTCCGCCTGCTTTCCATCCGCATGTCTTAATCGTCCGGATCACCCGGCGGCGCGAAACCGTTTGTCGCGCTCTCCAGATTGGCCCGTCGTCTTCGGGAAGATCGTTCAGTTCACCCATGAAGGGTGATTCCGGCTCATTCTAGGCACTGAAGTGCGAAAAACATATAAAAACGGTATAATTTATTTGCGCCGACCGTCGCAAGAAGAACAGACTGGATTTTCGCGTTTTCACGCGGTTTTGCTATCAGACGTGCCCTATCCGCATCATTTTTTAACCGTCTTAGGCAACACGTCCTGCATTTTAGGCTTCTGCCACCCTAGTACGGTCGTACAACCCGTTCCACGGCAGCCTGCAATCAACGAAAAACCAATTGCCGCACGGCCTCAAAATTGAGGCGAAAATTTCTCTACTAAATTCATAGATTTTATAATCTCAATTTACCGGCCCGCCCAGAGAGCTCGGGCAACGGCAACTTGAGGAGAGATCATGAGCATTACCCGCAGAACCCTGCTGGCCGCCACCGCCGCGCTGACGCTGGCCGCATCCTTCGGCACCGCCTTTGCCGACGAAGTCACGCTCAACATCGGCTACCAGCCGATCGTCGAGCCCTCGCGCGTTCCCCAGGCTGACGGCACCTATGAGAAGGTGACCGGCGCCAAGATCAACTGGCAGAAATTCGACGGCGGCGCCGACGTAATCGCAGCCATCGCCTCCGGCTCGCTCGATATCGGCTATGTCGGCTCCTCGCCGCTCACTGCCGCTGCCAGCCGCGAATTGCCGATTGAGACGATCTTCGTCGTCGGCCTGATCAGCGAAGCCGAGGCGCTCGCCGTGAAGGGCATCGAAAAGCCCGAGGACCTCGCCGGCAAGAAGATCGCGACACCCTTCGTCTCGACCGCCCATTACAGCCTGCTGACGGCGCTGAAGCACTGGAACGTCGATCCGAAGTCCGTCGAGATCCTCAACCTGCGTCCACCGGAAATCGCGGCTGCCTGGGAACGTGGCGACCTCGACGGCGCCTATGTCTGGGATCCGGTCCTGTCCGAGCTGAAGAAGAGCGGCAAGGTTCTTGCGACGTCCGCCGACGTCGCCGAATGGGGCGGCCCGACCTTCGACGCCTGGATCGTCAGCAAGAAGTTCGCCGAAGAGCATCCCGATGTCGTCACCGCCTTCGTGAAGGTAACGGGCGACGCGACGGCCGCCTATCGCGCCAATCCCGATGCCTGGAACGCGACCTCGCCGGAAGCGGAAAAGATCGCCCGCCTCACCGGCGCCAAGCAGGACGAGGTTCCGGCGCTCCTTAAGGGCTATATCTTCCCGACGCTGGAAGAGCAGGCTGGCGAAGCGCTGCTCGGCGGCGGCACGGTGAAGGCGGTTTCCGATACCGCGGCCTTCCTGCTCGAACAGGGCAAGATCCCCGCCACCCTCTCCGACTACAAGCCCTACGTCTCTACCCGCTGGGTCACGGACGCGACCAAGCTCGCCTACTGACCGGCGAACATCCTGCGGCGGAGGTGGCCCGGTTGCGCGAAAGCGCCGCCGGGCCGTCGCCAATCTCAAGCAAACCTCCCGGAGGCCCCATGAGCATCCTGACCTTCCGCAACGTCTCGCTCACCTATCCGGCGCGCACCGGCAAAGGCGGGGCAGCCGAAAAGCGCGTTCTCGACGGCATCAACCTGCAGGTCGCCTCTGACGAGCTGGTGGCGATCATCGGCCGCTCCGGTTCCGGCAAGACGAGCCTGCTGAACCTGGCCGCCGGTTTCCTGAAGCCCACCGAGGGTGCCATCACCGTCGACGGCACGCCCGTCACCGGACCGGGCGCCGACCGCGCCGTAGTGTTCCAGGACGATGCGCTCTATCCTTGGCTCGATGCCCGCGACAACATCGCCTTTCCCCTGAAACTAAAGGGCGTAGCGCTTGCCGAACGCCGCGCGAAAGCCGAGGTGCTGCTGGCGCGCGTAGGGCTTGCGGATGCCGGCGACCGGCACATCTGGGAACTCTCCGGCGGCATGCGCCAGCGGGTCGGCATCGCCCGGGCGCTCGCCGCCGAGCCGCGCTTCCTCTTGCTCGACGAGCCGCTCGGCGCACTCGACGCGCTGACCCGCACGCGCATGCAGGACTTCCTGCTGCGCATCAAGGCCGAGAGCGGCGCGGGCGCCGTACTCATCACCCACAGCATCGAGGAGGCGCTGCTGCTCGGCACGCGCGTCGTCGTGCTCTCGCCCAATCCGGGCCGCCTGACGGCGGAGGTCGAGGCCGGCTTCAATGCCGAGATCCTGAACGGCGCTTCGGTTGCCGACGTGAAGGCCTCGCCGATCTTCAAACGCATGCATGCCGGACTGACTGGCCTCATCCACGCCGGCGAAGAGGAGCTTGCCGCATGACGCTTCTGAGTGAACTCGACGCCCTCGCGGGCGAAACGACCGATGAGACGCCGGCCCGCGCTGCCCGCCCCCTCCCCATTGCTGTCATCTCCACGCTCACTGTCGGCGTGATCATCGGCCTATGGGCGCTCGCCTCGGCCTATGCGCTGGTCTCGCCGGTCTTCCTGCCCTCGCCGCGACAGGTCGTCATCGCGCTCTACAATCTCGTCGTGACGGGCTTCGTCGATGCGACGCTGGCCGAGCATGTCGGCGCGAGCCTCTATCGCATCTTCGGCGCGCTGATCGCCTCCATCCTCATCGGCATTCCCGCCGGCCTTGCCATCGGTACGAGCCGCGTCGGCCGCGGCATCCTCGATCCCATCGTGGAGTTCCTGCGTCCGCTGCCGCCGCTCGCCTATCTGCCGCTCGTCATCATCTGGGTCGGCATCGGCGAAGCCTCGAAGATCACGGTCATCGCGCTCTCCATGCTACCGTCGATCATCCTGTCGACCTCGGCCGGCGTGCGCGCCGTCTCGAAGGACCACATCAATGCCGCCCGCTCGCTCGGCGCCAGCAAGGCGCAGGTGCTGCGGGAAGTGGTCCTGCCGAGTGCCGTCCCCTCCATTCTGACCGGCATCCGCATCGCTCTCGGCGCGGGCTGGACGACGCTGGTGGCGGCAGAACTCGTGGCGGCGACCAGCGGCATCGGCTTCATGATCCAATCGGCGGCGCAATTCCTCGTCACCGATATCGTCATTGCCGGCATCATCGTCATCGCACTGATCGCCATCGTGCTGGAATATGTCGCGCGCCTCATCGAGCGGCGCCTGGTGCCATGGGCATCGCACCGATAGGAAGACTGGCGCTCAGTGGAGCGCCAGTCCCATGCCCGCGACGGCCACCGTGAACAGGCGGCCGTCTTTGTTTGCGGCAAAGGGATCGCGCTCGCTGCGCAGCTTCAGAAGTTCAAGGAAGTCGTAGCCCGCCGTCCAGCGGCCGAAGCCGCTGGCAATGTTGATATGTCCGGCATTGCCGATATCGACGAGATCGCTGCCCCAGGCGCGCGCCGTGCGGCGCAGCTGATCCGTCGGCATGTAGGGATCATCGAGACTGCCGACGACGAGCGAGGGGAACGGCAGGCGGCGGCGCGGCATGGCGCCGAACCGGATGATACAGGGATGCAGCGTCTCGGTCGTATCGAGATCGCAGGGCGCGACGAGAAGCGCTCCGCGAATGCGCGAGGCCAGCCGGCTTTCGGCGAAATGCGCCGCCAGCACGCAGCCGAGACTATGGCCGACCAGAAAGAGATCGCCCGTCGTCATCGCCACCTGCCGTTCCAGCTCGGAAAGCCAGGCCTCGCGGTCAGGGCAGGCCCAGTCGGACTGCTCGACGACCCGACTGCCCGGATTGTCGCGCGTCCAGTGCCGCTGCCAGTGCCCCTCCGCCGAACCATTGAGGCCGGGCAGGATCAGCGTATCCACGGGAATATCGATCGACGGCATGGCAGCACCTTTCTTCGCAAACAGGATAGAGCAATGATGCGGGCAAACGGCCGGATTGATAAGAAAGCGGCTGCTATAGTCTACAAAAACCATAGAATTTTCTTGCCTATGTTGCGGCCCGCCGGAAAATGCGGGAACCGCCCGCGGGATCGCGCGCAAGCATCTGGAATTATTTTCCTTTTTCCAATTCTTCTTCGCAAAGCGCACGCTTGTTCAACGCCGCCGCCAGCTGCGAGAGTGCTGTTTCATGCCCCTGAAGAGGACGCCCGTAATGAGCCTGCCGACACCCGATTTCGCCCGCAACATGACGCTGATCGGCCATTCCGACATCGGCGGGCGGGGCGATGGCTTGCAGCTGATGGTGCATAGGGGTTTTGCCTATGTCGCCCATCCCTGGTCGCAGGGTTTTTCGATCGTCGACGTGCGCGATCCGAAACGGCCGGGCAATGTCACCTATGTGCCGGCACCGCCGAACACCTGGAACATCCATCTCCAGACCCATGACGACCTGCTGCTCGTCATCAACGCACTTGACCTCTTCGCCGATATCGAGACCTTCACGGACGAGAAGGCCTATTACACAAAATCAGTCGGCGAGACGGTCTTGCGCGCCAAGCGGTCACGCGCCTGGACGGCGGGCATGACGGTCTATGACATTTCGGCACCTGACCGGCCAAGAAAGATCGGCCAGCTCAATGTGGACGGCGTCGGCTTTCACCGGCTCTGGTATGTCGGTGGTCGTTATGCCTATGCCTCGGCGCTGCTCGACGGCTTCACCGACTATATCTTCGTGACGATCGACATGGCCGATCCGACAAAACCGGAGCTGGTCGGCCGCTGGTGGCTGCCCGGCATGAATGCGGCGGCGGGCGAGGTTTCTCTGGCCCCCCAAGGCCGACGCCATGCGCTGCACCACGCGCTGGTGCACGGCGACACCGCCTATGCCTGCTGGCGCGACGGCGGGCTGACGCTGCTCGATATCCGAGATCACGCCGCGCCAAAACTCATCAAGCACCACAACTGGTGCCCGCCCTATGGCGGCGGCACGCATTCGCCGCTGCCGCTGGTGGAGCGCGGTCTGCTGATCGTCGCCGACGAGGCGGTGGCGGACCATGAGGAAGACGGCCGCAAGCACACCTGGGTCTTCGATATCCGCGAACCGTCGAACCCGATCAGCATCGCGACCTTCCCGATCCCCGACGAGATCGACTATGCGAAAAAGGGCGGCCATTTCGGGCCGCATAACCTGCACGAGAACCGGCCGGGATCCTTCGTCTCGGATAGGCTGATCTTCGCCACCTGGCAGAATGCCGGCATTCGCGCCTTCGACATTTCCGATCCTTACAGGCCGGTGGAAACCGGCGCATTGGTGCCAGCCGCACCGAGGACGATGACCGACCGGCGGCCCGGCCGTCCGCAGGTCATCCAGTCGGCCGATGTCTTCGTCGATGCGCGCGGCCTGATCTACGCAACCGACTACAATGCCGGTCTGGAGATCATCGAATACGGGGGCTGATCCCGCCGCCGTATCCTTGCACTCAACCGCGATGATCGAGCTTGGCCACCCAGCGGTCGCCGATCCACTGGATGCCGCAGACCATGACGATCAGCACGGCGACGACGGCCACCATCACGGAGGTCTCGAAACGCTGGTAGCCATAGCGGATGGCGAGGTCGCCGAGACCGCCGGCACCGATGGCGCCGGCCATGGCCGAGGCACCGATCAGCGTGACCAGTGTCACCGTGAAACCCGCGACGATGCCGGGCAGCGCCTCGGGGATCAGCACTTCGCGAACGATCGTCCAGCGATTGCCGCCCATAGCACGCACGGCCTCGATCAGGCCGCGATCGACCTCGCGCAGCGACACTTCGGCGATGCGCGCATAATAGGGTGTGGCGGCAATCGACAGCGGCACGATGGCCGCCCAGGTACCGATCGACGTGCCGACGATGAGGCGCGTGACCGGAATAAGCGCGACGAGCAGGATGATGAAGGGCACGGAGCGGAAACCGTTGATGACGGCGCCGAGCACACGGTTGACCCAGAGGTTTTCCGCAATGCCCCCACGGGCCGTCGCCACCAGCGCGAGGCCGAGCGGCAGCCCGAAGACCAGCGAGATGATGCCCGAGGCGGCCGTCATAACGACGGTTTCCCAGAGCGAGCGGACGAGAAGTTCAAGCATGATCGGCGACATGGCCGAGGACCTCCACCTGGGCGCCGAGGCGCTCTGCATAGGATGCTAGCGACGCGGCCTTTTCGGCCGGCACCGCGAGGAAGAAGCGGCCGACTGCCTGCTCCTGGATATGATCGACGCCGCCATGGATGAGGCGGTAGCCACCGGGGAATTCCTGCGACAGCCCCTCAAACAGCGGGCCGGTGGCGGCCGGGCCGGCAATGTCGATGCCGAGGATCGCCTCGCCGCCGACATCCGTCGTCAACTTGTCGGCGATATGGGCGGGAAGCTGCGGGCGGATGCTGCTGAGCAGGCTGCGCGTCGTCTGCGCCTGCGGGCGGGAAAAGACCTGCCAGACCGGCCCCTCCTCCACGACGCGGCCGGCATCGAGCACGGTCACGCGGTCGGCGATGCCCCTGATCACCTCCATCTCATGGGTGATGAGCAGGATGGTGAGGCCGAGCTTGCGGTTGATGTCCTTCAGAAGCGCCAGGATCGAACGGGTGGTTTCCGGGTCGAGCGCGGAGGTCGCCTCGTCGGAAAGCAGCAACGCAGGCTTGGCGGCGAGCGCGCGCGCAATGCCGACACGCTGCTTCTGGCCGCCGGAAAGTTCGGACGGATAGGCTTTCGCCTTGCCGGAGAGGCCGACGAGCTCAAGCAGCTCGGCGGCGCGCGCCAACCGCTTTGCCTTCGGCCAGCCCTCGATCTTCAGCGGCAGCGCGACATTCTCCTCGACGGTCTTCGCGGAGAGCAGGTTGAAGTGCTGGAAGATCATGCCGATACGGCGGCGCAGCGGCTGGAGATCGGCTTCACCCAACCCCGTGATCTCGCGGCCCTCGATCGCGATCGTACCGCTGTCGGGCCGTTCCAGCCCGTTAAGGCAGCGGATCAACGTCGATTTGCCGGCACCGCTGCGGCCGATGATGCCGAGGATTTCGCCGCGGCGGACGGTAAGCGTTACGCCATCCAGCGCCGCCGTCTCGCCGAAGCGCCGGCGCACGTCCGCAAGGCGGATGACATCCGTCTCTTCGGCCGCGGCGGAGGCCGCTTTCCAGGTCACATGTGAGTTCATTGCGCGTCCTTCCGCAAATGCCAAGACAGCCCGCGACGGCGTTTCAGCGCGTCGCGGGCTGCCGGATTGGCCGTCCTGTGCCTTAGTAGGCGCTAATGCCCGTACCCTTGTAGACACGGTCGAACTCGGCCTTCACGACGTCGTTCTGATAGGCCTCGACCAGCGGCTTGACCCAGGGCTCATCCTTTGATTCCTCGCGCACGGCGATGAAGTTGCGGTAGGGATTGTCGGCGACCGGCTCCTGCGCGATGCGATTTTCCGGGGTGAGACCGCTCTTCAGCGCCCAGTCGGTGTTGACCACGGCGGCGTCAAGATCTTCCACCGAGCGGCCGACGATGCCGGCGTCGAGTTCCTTGATCTCGAGCTTCTTCGGGTTTTCCGAGATATCGGCGATGGTCGCGAGAATACCCGTGCCGTCCTTCAGCTTGATCAGACCCTCGTTCTGCAGCACGCGCAGCGCGCGGCCTTCGTTGGACGGATCGTTCGGCACGCCGACGACGGCGCCTTCCGGCAGGTCGCCAACGCTCTTGTGCTTGTTGGAATAGAGGCCGATCGGCCAGACGCCGGTATAGCCGACGGGCACGATCTTGTAGCCGTTCGTCTTGATCTGGTTTTCCAGATAGGGCAGGTGCTGGAAGGCGTTAGCATCGATTTCGCCGCGCGACAGTGCCTCGTTCGGCTGCGTATAGTCGTTGAAGACGACGGTCTCGATCGTCAGGCCCTTCTTGGCGGCCTCGGCGGTGACGACGCGCCAGACGTCCTCATCCTCACCGGAAATGATGCCGACCTTCAGGTCCTTCTTGTCTTCCGCGACGGAGGGGCTGGAAACGGAGAGGACCGAGACGGACACGGCGGCAACGGCGATCGCTGCGAGCGCCACGCGGCGGGAGAGAAGATTTTTGGTGATATTCAACATGATAGCCTGCTTTCGCGATTGGGAGGATCGACGCTCGAAACCAACCCGGTTTCTGTGAAGCAAAATCGCAAATGCCGCTTTCGTGAACAACGAATGGCGATTTATTGGGCAGCGCGAACGGGAACTTTCGGTCTCCGAAATCGCCGGAGAACGAGAAAATAATTTCTACTGATTTTATAAAGTATTGAAAGGAAAGAGCGGCCCTTCGGCCGCCCCAAGAGTTCAAGATCAGAAGCTCGCCTTCAGTTGCAGGCCGGCATTCCAGCGCGGCTTGCTCTCTTCGGCGACCGTCAGGCTGGCACGCGTATCGACCGCCCAGTTCTCATGGAACTTCCAGCCGACGCGCGCACCGACCGAGCCGAAACGACGTGTTTCCCAACCGCCCGTCGCCTTGCCGACCCAATCGACATCCGCCTTGACCGCATCGCCATTGCCAAAGGTCTGGCCGGCGGTGGCGAAAAGCGAGTAGTCGACCGTCGGATTGAGCGCATGCGTCCACATGACCGTAACGTCTGCGGTGTCGGCCACCGTGCTCTTGCCAGAAAGGGCCGCGGCGAACAGGTTGTCGGCGTCGGGCGTTTCCGCATAGGACGCGACATCAAGTGCCGAGCGGGACAGCCGCAAGGCTGCGGTGAACTCGTTCTGTGTATCTGGCGCATAGGCGACGCCGACGCGGACATGGCCGCCGATCAGCGAGCCCGAGGCATCGTTCGTGCGGGACACGAGTTTTCCGGCATTGATATAGTCGCGCGTGTATTTCGCTTCGACATCCGGCGAGCCCCAGATGCCGACTTCGCCAAAGGCCTTCCAGCCGTCGTCGAGCGGTATGGCATAGCGTGCCGAGGCGGCAGCGATCAGCATATTGTCGGCATCGGTGCCGGTCTGGCGCGCATCGTAGCCGGCCAGACCGCCCATCAGGGTGATCTCTTCTGTCGCGTTCCAGCGCGCATTGAAGCCCACCAAGCCCTCGGTGCCGGCGAAGGCGGAAATGTAGTCGTCGCCCGCGAACGGATCGGTCAGGCCGAGGATGCGGCCAGCCACGGTATCGACACCGGCCAGAAGCGAGCGGCGCTGTTCGGCAAGGCCATCGAGCGAGCCCTTGACGGATTCGCGGGTCGTGAAGCCGATGCGCGAGACATCGAGCGTATCCAGGAATATCTGCGCGGCATCGAGGTCACCGTCCTGTCCTTCAGCCGTCAGGAGGATGGAGAGGTCGAGCGTCTCGGAATCGACCGTACCCATGCGGCGGTTGATTTCGTAATCCTCGGCAACCTCACCGTCGGGATTATAGAGGCGAACGCGATCGCCCTTCTTGCCGCCGTCGAGCGTTACCGTCTGGTCGCCGGTCTTGGTGGTGAAGCCGCGATAATCGACGGAGAACACCGAGTAACCCTTGGCCTGCGTGACCGGCGCGGAAAGCGAACAGGTCGTGCGACCCGGACCTTGCGTACGGTCGCTGATGGCGAAGAGGGAATCGAAGAGGAAGCTGGTGGAATTCCTGTCCGGTGACAGGGTCGTGGAAAAGGTGCCCGGCGCACAGCCGTTGGCAGCCTGGGCGGAACCCGCCGCGAGCACGAGACCCGTCAGGATCAGCGCGCGATTTGCATTCTTGAGAACCGTCAAAACTTCACCCGGTCTTAGTGATTTACAAAGGAGCGGCCCGAAGGCCGCCCCGATTTGCGCATATCCGTGTCTAACGGCTTATTTGCACTTGCGCCACTGCAGCTGGTAGATGATCGCGGCCTTGACGTCCTGCGTATCGACCGTTGCCATGGCTTCCTGGTTGCGCGTCGTCGAGACACGGATCGAGGAATTGGTGCGCAGGTTGACGTCCTGGCCGCAGGGCGACCAGACGAGCGCATCGGCGACCAGCTTGTTGGTGATCAGGTAGTCGGCTTCCTTCGGGCCCGTAAAGGTCTTGGCGAAGGACGGGCCACGCGAGCCGGCGAAGAAATACTCCACGCTGAACTGCGAACGGGCGCCGCGCGGCAGCTGGTTGAAGCCGCGATAGTCGATGGCCAGAACCGAGACGCTGCGGCCCTGCGGCACGTGAACCGGGATCGCGACGTTGCAGGTCTTTCGGTCCAGCGACTTGCCGGTGTCACCGCCGGCCTGGACGATGTATTCGTCGAACAGCAGGCTGAGCGACTTGGAGTCGGGGCTGAGCGTCGCCGAAACGCTGTTGGACGGGCAGCCGCTTCCGCCGTAGCCCGGCACGCCGAGCGAAATGTCATCTGCATGGGCAACGGCCGCAAAGCCGAGAACGCCGATCATAGCACCAATAATCTTCATGATTCTTCCTCTCGCAAGCCACAGCGGCTTCTTGCGTTGCATATTCGGACATGCACCCTGAACCGTGCCTGAGCGGATCATTCAGGGCGAGTTCACTCAAAGGGATATAAACGGATGGTAAAGATTATATTAAGCATTTGAAGGATCGAGTTGTTAGGATCGCTAAGATAACAACCACTGCGTGTTTTTCTGCATTTTTTTTCGGCAGATGCAGGTTTATTCCGCAGGGTAAACGCGATGCGCCACGATATCCGCCATCGTGTCCATAATTACGCACATGCGCGCGCAATCATGAGCAAAATCCATCGTTTAGCCTGCCGCTTTCCCTCCATAAACTCTTGCCGAATCCCTTGTTTTCCGGGAAAAAGCGAGATCGGCTACACCGCTGGACCGCGCCGATTGCCTGCGACGAATTCATGGGAGAAGACCGACATGTCGACGCTGCGGGGTAAACCGAAAAAATCCTCGGTCAGCGCCTTGCGCGTCGCCGAGCTTGCCGGCGTCTCCCGGTCGGCGGTGTCGCGCACCTTCACAGACGGCGCCAGCGTCTCGCCGGCGACACGCGTCAAGGTGCTCGCAGCGGCGGAAAAGCTCGGCTATCACGTCAACCATCTCGCACGTGGGCTCATCCACCATCGTTCGGGCATCGTCTGCCTGGTCGTCGCGGAATTGGAATCGCCCTTTCAGGCGCATGTCGTTGAGACCATCACCCGCAAGCTGCAGGCGATCGGCAAGGTCGTGATGGTGCTGAACACCGCCGGCCAATCCGACACTGTTGCGGCGGCGCTGCGACAGACGCTGAACTACCGCGCCGACGCTACCGTGGTCGTCTCCGGCATGCCGCCGGTATCGCTGATCGAGACCTGCATCGAAAACGGCCAACGCGTCGTCCTCATCAATCGCGACGACCCGGTCGAGGGGCCCGAATGTGTGCTGGTGGAAAACGAGGCGGCGGCACGCGAGGCCTGCCTGATGCTGCATCGCGCGGGCTGCCGGCAGCTTGCCTTGGTCACCTCGACCGCGGCCACCCCGAGCATTCTGGCACGCGAGGCATCCTTCCTGGCGGCGGCGGCAGAACTCGGCGTTGACGTCAGGATCGGCCGCGCAGGTCCGACGAGCTACGCCACGGGTGCGGAGGGCGCGCGGCAATTGCTCGGCGCCTCCAGCCGGCCGGATGGCGTGTTCTGCGCCACGGACCTTCTCGCCCTAGGCTTCATGGATGTTGCGCGCCAGGAGTTCCGCCTGAGCATTCCGGAGAATCTCTGCGTCATCGGCTTCGACGACATTCCGCAAGCCGGCTGGCTCGGGTACAACCTTACCACCTTCCGTCAGCCGGTCGATGAGATCGCCGACCATATCGTCGGCATCATCGAGCGGGACGATCCGGAACCTGCCTCGACCAAGCACCTGCCGGTCCAGGTCGCCTGGCGCAAGACCGTACGCCCGTAGATTTGTCGACCGCGGTGCCGCCCACGGCCCCGCGCTCCCTTCCGAAACGCCTGCGACGCCTTGGCACTTTTCGCGCCGTGCTCCTTGCGATAAAAGTAGTATTTGAAATACTCATTTACAGTATGCGGGCCGAAACCAAACTACCTGCCTCCCGAAAGAATGCCCATGCGCCTGACGCTGCATACCGACTATGCGCTTCGAATGCTGATCTATGTGGCGGCGCGCGCCGATGGACTCTGTACCGTGAGCGACGTAGCGGCGGCCTATGGGCTCTCGCGCAACCATCTCCTCAAGGTGGCGCAGACGTTGCGGGATATCGGCGTCGTCGAGACGACGCGCGGCCGGACCGGCGGCATCAGGCTCGCCAAAGCGCCTGAGGCTATCGGCATCGGGGCGCTGGTGCGGGCGACGGAGGAAGCGTTCTCGCTCGCCGAATGCATGCAGGCCGAAGGCGGCAGCTGTTGCGTCATCTCGCCCGCCTGCCGGCTGAAGGGCATGCTGCACGAAGCGCTCGCCGCCTTCCTCGCGGTGCTTGATCGATACACACTCGCCGATATCGTGCGCAACCGCGCCGAGCTCGGCCCGCTGCTCGGCCTTGGTGCCGTCGCGGCCTGATGAAAAGGACTGGACCATGCCCGAGGTGAGCCCATGAAAGGCCGGCCCGCGCCCAAACGCAGCCCCCAAAGCAGCATCGTCATCGATGGCAAGCTGCTGCCCGATGTGCTCGACGAGGCGATGATCCGCGCCGTCGTGTTCGGGTTCTATGACAAGATCCGCGAGGACGCGCTGCTCGGCCCCGTCTTCAACGGCATCATCGCGGCCAAGGACTGGCCGGTGCATCTGGAAAAGATGTGCGCTTTCTGGTCCGCAACGCTGCTGCGCACCGGCCACTATGAAGGCCGGCCGCTGCCGCCGCACCTTTCCATTCCCGAACTCGGCGAGGCACATTTCCAGCGCTGGCTTTCTCTGTTCCGCGCGACCGTTGAACGGCTCTGCCCGCCCGAGGTCGCCGATCTCTTCCTCGACCGGGCGCTGCGCATCGCCCATTCCTTCCGCCTCGCCATCGCCTTCCATCGCGGCGAGGATTCCATGCAGGTTCTGCCGATCTCGCGGCAGGCGCTGTCGTGACCGCCCCCCTCACCCTCGCACGGGATGAAAACGGTGAGTTCCTGCTGCCGGCCGAAATGCTCGCCGCCCGTTTCGGCTGGCCGATCGAGACGTTCCGCGACATGATGCGCCGCGGCCTCGTCTCCTCCCGCGTCGAGCGCGGCGAGGGCGAGGACGAGGGCCGCTGGCGGCTGTCCGTCCGCTGCGGCAACCGGCGCTGGCAGGCGATCGTCGAGGCCGACGGCAAAGTGGGCGAACAGCGGATTGACATTCTCCCCGCCGCACCGCCGAGGAAAGTCCCTTAGGATGCCACTTGCCAGAAGGAGGTCGGACGTTTCCGACGCGCTGACGAACGTGCTTTCCCGAGGTTCGGCCGATTGACATCGTTTTCTTGTATGCAATAAGAAACACGATCCAATACAATCGGGGGCGAGCCAATGACGACACTTCCGCATTCCGGTCGCCTCGCCGGCCCGGTCCTGATAAGCGCGCGCTGGGTCGTCGGTCATCAGGACGGTCGTCATGTGCTCTATGACGACGGTTGCGTCGTATTCGAAGGCGATACGGTCACCTTTGTCGGCCAAGAATATCCCGGCGAGGTCGCCCACCGCATCGATTGCGGCAATGCCATACTCTCGCCCGGCTTCATCGATCTCGATGCGCTGTCCGACCTCGATACGACGGTACTCGCCTTCGACAACCAGCCCGGATGGCGCACCGGCCGCGTCTGGCCGAAGAGCTATATGGACCGCGGCCCCTACGAGATGTACTTGCCGGAGGAACTGGCCTTCCAGAAGCGCTATGCCTTCGCCCAGCTCATCCGCAACGGCGTGACGACGGCGCTGCCGATCGCCTCGCTGTTCTACCGCGAATGGGCGGAGACCGACGGCGAATTCTCCGCCGCGGCCCACGCCGCACACGATCTCGGCCTGCGCGTCTATCTCGGCCCGGCCTATCGCGCCGGCAATAGCTTCGTCGATAACGACGGCAAGATCGGCTTCTACTTCGACGAGGAGCGCGGGCTTGCCAATCTCGCCGGCGCGGTGACCTTTGCCGAGCGGATCGAGGCGATGGCCTCGCCGCTGGTGCGCGCGATGCTGGCGCCCGACCGTATCGAGACCGGCACTGCCGAATTCCTGCGCCGCACCGCCGCCGCCGGCAACGATCTCGACGTATCGGTGCGCCTGCATTGCTGCCAGTCCGAACTCGAATTCGACCGCATCGTCGCCGTGCATGACGCCACACCGCTCGAATGGCTCGACAGCCTCGGTGTGCTCTCTGAGCGCATGCTGCTGCCGCATGGCGAACTCGTCGCCGGCACGCGCAATGTGGCGCGCGCCGGGCGCGACCTCGATATCCTCGCCAAGGCGGGTGCAACCTTGGTGCATTGCCCCATCGTCTCGGCCCGCCACGGCGGTTTCATGGACAGTTTCAGCAAGTTCCGCGCTCTGGGCGTGCGCATCGGCCTCGGCACCGATACCTGGCCGCCGGATTTCATCCAGAACATGCAGGTCGGCATCATGGTGTCGCGCGTGATGGATGCCTCGATCGAAAGCGTGCGCTCGGAGCATTATTTCGATGCCGCCACGATCGGCGGCGCCGATGCGCTGCGCCGTCCCGATCTCGGCCGTCTCCAGCCGGGCGCCAAAGCCGACATGATCGTCATAGACATGGGCCATGACCGTATCGGCCATGTCATCGATCCGATCCAGACGCTGATGATGAATTCTTCCGGCCGCGATGTGCGCACCGTGGTCATCGACGGCCGCTTCGTCATGGTCGACGGTGTCATTCCCGGCTTTGACGCGGCGGCGGAGCAGGCGCGCGCCCAACGCCAGTTCGATGGCCTGCTCACCCGCTATCCCGACCGCACCTACGGCCACCCGCCGCTCGAACAGATATTCTCGTCGAGCTATCCGCGCATCGGCCGCAAGGGGTGATTTATGGCATCGTGAAGGTGCCCGTATCCAGGAACGTCTCGATGGCGTGACGCCAGGGGTCGATGTCGATCCTGTTCTGGGCAAGCCAGTCGGCGTTGAAATAGGTGCCGGCATAGCGGTCGCCGCTGTCGCAGATCAGCGTGACGAGCGAACCTTCGCGCCCCTCCTTCATCATGCCCTCGGCAATCGAGAGCAGGCCGAAGAAATTCGTGCCCGTCGAAGCGCCCACCCGGCGGAACAGCCGGTCGGACAGGACATGGGCGGCGGCGATCGAGGCGGCGTCCGGCACCTTGATCATGTGGTCGATGACCGTCGGGATGAAGGACGGTTCGACGCGCGGGCGGCCGACGCCTTCGATGCGGGACGGCGTCGGACAGGTGGCTTCGAGGTCGAGATCCTTCCAGGCATCGTAGAACACCGAGTTCTCGACATCCGTCACGCAGAGCCGTGTGGAAAGATTGCGGTAGCGGATATAGCGGCCGATGGTGGCCGAGGTGCCGCCGGTGCCCGCCCCCATGATGACCCAGCTCGGCACCGGATGTGCCTCACGCTCCATCTGGCCGAAAATGCTCTCGGCGATGTTGTTGTTGCCGCGCCAGTCGGTGGCGCGCTCGGCATTGGTGAACTGGTCGAGATAGTGGCCGTTCGTCTCGGCCGCGATGCGCGCGGCGGTGTCGTAGACCTCCGCCGGGCGATCGACGAAGGCGCAGCGGCCGCCGAAGCGCTCGATGACGTCGATCTTCGCCTTGCTGGTGCTGCGCGGCATGACGGCGATGAAGGGCAGCTCCAGCAGATTGGCGAAATAGGCCTCCGACACGGCTGTCGACCCAGAGGACGCCTCGACCAGCGTTGTGCCCTTGCAGATACGGCCGTTGCAGATGCCGTAGAGGAAGAGCGAGCGGGCAAGCCGGTGCTTCAGGCTGCCCGTCGGATGGGTGCTCTCGTCCTTGAGATAAATCGAGATACCCTTGAGGCCCTTGAACACCGGATTGACGAGATGCGTATCAGCCGAACGGCGGGCGTCACCCTCCAGAATACCGATTGCATGGCGCGCCCACGCGCGGTCCGCGCAATCGTGAGAAGGCGCCGGTTCGACGGCGATGGGGGCCGGTGTCGTGTCCATGATAATCTCCTCCCAGAGACCGGGATCGTGCGGTATTTTCCATGAGGGATCAACAGGTTCCTGCGGAAACCCTGATGGCGTTGAGCGCGGGAAACAACAGGGCCATTGCAAGCGGATGGCCCGCGCGTCGTCAATCCCCGAGCAGCTGCCGGTCGTCGCCATCGCGGCGGCTGACCAGCTCCTGCTTGATGCCGCGCAGCGTCCTCAGCGCCGTGCTTCGATCGGCATAGGCGACGAGATTGGCGAGCATGTCGATGACGGCGAGATAGGCGTAGCGCGTCGCGGTGGGGCGAAAGATGTTGCGGCCCTCGGGCAAATCGACGGCCAGCACGACATCGGCTGCCGCCGCCACGGGTGAGCCGCTCTGCGTGATCACAATGCTCGGCACGCCACGCTCGCGCAGAAGCTCCAGGCAATGCACAAGCGCCATATCGCGCCCGGTGAAGGAGGAACCGAACACCACCGTTCCCGGCTGCGCGGCGGCCGACAGCATGGCATTCATATTGTGATCGTTCGAGGCATTGATCCGGCAGCCGAGGCGAAAGAGGCGATTGTGCAGCTCGTTGACGATCATCGCCGAATTGCCGCTGGCGCCGAAGGCCTGGATGAAATCGGCGCCGCGCAGCAGGCGGGCGGCGGTTTCCAGCGCCGAGAGATCCAGCTGGCGCTGCAGCTGGAACAGCGCATTCTGCGCGTTGGCTATGATATCGGCCGCCACCTCGCCGGGTGTTTCGGCCGGCACGTCCGGCTTGACGTAGCGCAGCCCAACATATGCGAGCCGGGCGAGTTGGACCTTGAAATCCGGATAGCCCTTGCAACCGAGTCTTCGGCAGAAGCGGGTGATGGTGGGCGGCGAGACACCGGCCCGCGCAGCCATCTCGCTGATCGAGGCATTGACCACGAAATCCACGTCGTCGAGCGCAAGCTGTGCCAACCGCCTGTCAAGGCGGGAGCGCTTTTCATCCTCGTCCGACAGGACATGAAAAAGGTCCATTGCTTCCCTCTCCCGCGGGCGCATCGTGAAAATCAATTTCTCAATCCGGCGAGAAATATCATGGATGGCCGGCACATCAAGCCCGGTCACGCGCCGCTAAAGTCGCGGAGAGCCGCGTATCGGATGGCAGCGTTTCGTTTCATTTTTCCTGGAATTTTTCAGGGAAACGGTGCGCGCGGCACACACCGCCTCGATCTCGCGCAGAAAATAGCACCTGTTTTTATGCGATTATTTTCACCGCCTCCGACCGAGACGGTTCCCGAAGAGGTCAGTCCTATCAAGCGCAATGCCCTGATAGGACAAACACATTCCGCTCTCGCCTCGATCGCTACGCTCTTCTGGCAGCGTGAAAATCCAGCGTTACCGGAGGGGTCAAAAGAACGCAGAAACTTGCGCCACGGAGACCATACTAACCAATTGACTTTATTGACTTTCCCGACAATAAGAAAATGAATTTCACAAAAATCAAGGCTCTGCATCAAAGTCTTCGGGAGTCACAGATGCGTATTTTCACGGCCTCGCTTGCGACGGAGACCAACACATTCTCGCCTGTGCCGACCGACATGAATTCGTTCAAGGCCGCCTTTTATGCGGGGCCGGGCGAGCATCCGGATACGCCGACGCTCTGCTCCTCCGTCGTGCCGATCCTGCGCCGGCGCGGCCGGGCTGAGGGTTTCACGGTGATCGAGGGAACCGCCTGCTGGGCCGAGCCAGCCGGCCTGATCCAGCGCCGGACCTATGAGACGCTGCGCGATCAGATCCTCGGCGAACTCACCGCCGCGCTGCCGGTCGATGCCGTCGTGCTCGGCCTGCATGGCGCGATGGTCGCGCAGGGCTATGACGATCCCGAGGGCGACTTTCTGGAGCGCATCCGGTCGCTCGTCGGGCCGCAGGTGCTGATCGCAGTCGAGTTCGACCCGCACAGCCACCTCACCGCAAGGCGCGTCGCCAATCTCGACCTGATGGCGGCCTTCCTCGAATTTCCGCATACGGATTTCGAGGAGCGCGGCGAGCATGTGGTGGAACTGGCGCTGCGCACGCTGAAAGGCGAAATCCGTCCCGTCGTCTCCACTTTCGACTGCCGCATGATCACGATCTACCCGACGAGCCGCGAGCCGATGCGCTCCTTCGTCGACCGGCTGAAGGCAATGGAGGGCAAAGATGGCATTCTCTCCATCTCCGTCATCCACGGTTTCATGGCCGGTGACGTGCCGGACATGGGCACACGCATCGTCGTCGTGACCGATAACGACAAGGCGAAGGGCGATGCCCTGGCACAGGTGCTCGGCCGCGAACTTTACCGCCTGCGCAAAATGACGGCGATGCCGATGCTCGGCACCGAAGCCGGCCTCGACAAGGCGCTGGCGATCCAGGTGGCGCATCCGCAACGGCCGGTCGTCATCGCCGATGTCTGGGACAATCCAGGTGGCGGCGTCGCGGGCGATGCAACTTTCATTCTGCGGCGCATGATCGAGCGTGGTTTCGAGCACGTCGCTGTCGCGACGATCTGGGACCCGATTGCCGTCTCCTTCTGCCATGCGGCGGGCAAAGGCGCAGAACTGGCTTTGCGCTTTGGTGGCAAATCCGGTCCGGAGGGTGGGGAGCCGCTGGACCTGCGCGTGACTGTAGAGCATGTCCTCGACGCCGGTTGGCAGAGTTTTCGAAAAAGCCGTGTGACGCTCGGCAGCACGGCCGTGGTGCGCCCGCTCGGCACGACCATCGACATTGTACTTATCACCAGCCGCACCCAGACCTACGAGCCGGATATCTTCTCAAACCAGGGTCTGGATTTCTCGAAAAAGGCTTTCCTTCTGGTGAAATCGACGAACCATTTCCACGCTGGCTTCCAGCCCGTCGCCTCCGAGATCGTCTATATCGCGGCCCCGACCTCCTACCCGACCGACCCGGCAACCACGGCCTATCGCAAGGCGAGCGCCGACCTCTGGCCGCGCGTCGCCGATCCGCTTGGTCTGGACGACCCCACGCGCTGATTGTTACGTCGCGACCCGGCGAGCGACTGATCGGCTACGCTTGTCGATCGCGCGTTGCAGCGCCTCGGTGATCTCCTCGTCGCGGAACGGCTTTGCGATCACCGCGAGCGCGCCGTCGAAACCGTAGGGAAGCGAGCCGGGATCACCGGTGACAAAGATGACGTCGATGCCGAAACGGTCAATGAGACGGCGGGCGAGCAAGTGGCCGCTGTTGCCGTCGGACAGGCCGAGATCGACGAGCGCGATGTCGGCGCGTGGCGCATAGGCAAGCGCTTGCTCGACGGTCGAAACCGGCCCGAGTGTTTCGTGGCCGTTGTCATGCACCACGCTTTCGAGAAGGCTGGCGATGAGGAATTCGTCCTCGACGATCATGACGCGCATGACTTCCTCCCGTTTCACGCCGATTTCGCGTCGTGCTCAGGTTTGCCCTTGCGCTTGGTCGAGGCCATTTCCTTCAGCTCCTTCTCCGACATGGATTTCTCCATGCTCTTGGAAGCGCCTTTCAATTCGCTTTTCTTGGTCTCGCCGCGCTTTGCCGATAGCGCGGCGCCGGCGGCCTTTTGCTGCGCTTTGGATTTTGCAGGCATAGTGCGATCTCCTGTTGGCGATATTCCGTCAAACCATCGAGGCCGTCCAATGTTCCCGCAGCCTCAGGCGCCCGCGGCAGCAAGCGCCACGGCGATCTCCCTGGCATCATAAGGCTTCTGCAGCAGGACGGCGGGCCGGCCGACGGCAAGCACAGGCAGGTCGCTGTGGCCTGTCGCGAAAACGACGCCGATATCAGGCCGTACCTCGCGGGCGCGGATCGCCAGGTCCGTGCCCGACATGCCCGGCAGCCCGACATCTGTCAGGAGCACATCGAAGGCGCGGCTCTCGAGAATCGGCAAAGCCTCCTCCGCCGTCGTCGCCTCGACCACCTCATGGCCCAGTTCCTGCACCAGATCGGCGGCGTTGAGGCGGATCAGGAAATCGTCCTCGACCAGAAGAATGCTGAGCCGCCGCGGCTTTTCAGGCACGGTCTGCGGTTTCGGTACGCTTTCCGGTTCAAGCGCAAGCGGCATTTTCGCCTCCGACGCAACCGGCTTTCGGCCGGCGAGCGTGGCGCGCAGTTTTCGGGCCAGTGCCTCGCGCGTATAGGGCTTCGGCAGAAGCTCGACGCCGGCATCGAGCCGCCCTTCATGCACGATGGAATTTTCCGTGTAGCCCGAGGTAAAGAGCACCGCGAGGCCGGGCAGCCGTTCGCGCGCCTTGCGGGCGAGATCGGGACTGCGCAGCGGCCCAGGCATGACGACGTCGGTGAAGAGGAGATCAATGCTCACACCGCTTTCGATAACCGTCAGGGCGCTGGCGGCATCGCGCGCCTTGAGCACGGAATAGCCGAGATCGCCGAGCATTTCGACGACCGTGGCGCGTACGTCGTCGTCATCTTCCGCGACGAGCACGGTCTCCGTGCCGCCAATGATCGGCCCAAAATCGACCTCGGCGAGACGGTCCTCCTCTTCCAGCGAGCGCGGCAGATAAATCCGCACGGTCGTGCCCTCGCCCGGTTCACTGTACATCTTGATATGACCGCCGGACTGCTTGACGAAGCCGTAGACCATGGAGAGGCCGAGACCACTGCCCTTGCCGGCCGGCTTCGTGGAGAAAAACGGCTCGAAGGCCCGCTCCATAACGTCGGGGGGCATGCCCTCGCCGGTATCCGTTACGGCGACAAGCACATATTGACCCGGCTTGATATCGCCATGCCGCCTTGCATAGGTGTCGTCGATATAGGCATTTCCGACCTCGACGGTCAGCTTGCCGACGCCCTTCATGGCATCGCGGGCGTTGATCGCCAGGTTGAGCACGGCGTTTTCGATCTGCAACGGATCGACAAAGGTGTTCCAGAGGCCGCCGGACCGAATCGTCTCGATTTCGATCGCCTCGCCGATCGTCCGGCGCAGGAGGTCCTCCAGCCCGGCAACAAAGCGGCCGATATTGATGACTTTCGGCTCCAGCGCCTGCCTACGGCCGAAGGCGAGCAACTGGCTGGCGAGCTTGGAACCGCGACTGACGCCGGCAATTGCATTGGCGACACGCTGCTCGGCGCGCGCATTGCCGGCAATGTCCTTGCCGAGCAATTGGAGATTGCCCGAAATGACCTGAAGCAGATTGTTGAAATCGTGCGCGACGCCACCGGTCAGCTGGCCGATCGATTCCATCTTCTGTGCCTGTCGCAGCAATTCCTCGGCTTCCGCCAGCGCGCGCGCCTGCTCGCGCTCGCCGGTCACGTCGCGTCCATAGGCAAAGGTCAGACCCTCCTCGGCGAAGATGCGCCAGGAAATCCATCGCACGGACCCGTCGAAATGCCGGAAGCGCACTTCCCGCTCGGCTGTGCCGAAACGATAGTCGCCGGCCAAAAATTCTGCCGCATCCTCCTGCCGGACGAAAGTCCCCAGACGTCGGCCAACGCTTTCGCGGGCAGGAAAGCCCAGTACTTCGGACCAGGCGGGGTTGACGGAGCGGATCGTGCCATCCTCGCTGGTCACGACAAGCAGGTCGCGCGCATTGCGCCACAGGCGGTTGACCTCCGCGGTGCGTTCACCGACCTGCCGCTCCAGCGAATTGGCGAGCTGTTCGAGCTTCTGCTCCGCCCGCCGCCGCTCTACGGCGCTGCGGGTGCGGGCAGCGACGTCGCGCACGAAATCCAGTTCGCTCGGCGACCATTCGCGCACGTCTTCATGGTTGAGATAGAGCAGCGCGACGAGGCCGGAAGCTTCCGTGACGGGCATGTTTATGAAGGCCCGCGCCTTGATCGCTTTCAGCGCTTCGGCCGTTGCCTTGGTGCGAGGGTCCTGCTCCGCATCTGCCACGACGACAGTCTCGCCGCGCTTGAGGTCATCGATATAGGTCCCGTATTCGCGGAAATTCAGCACGCCGGCAATCGTCTTGACGCCGGGCGCATTCCAATCGCGCTCGATGGTGATCGTCTCGGCGACGAGATCGATCGTGCCATAGCCGGCGCGGCTGACATTGTGCACCTTGGCAAGCATCTCGGCTGCCGCAAAGGCAATGTCGGCCGGGTCGGTGAGCTGGTTGAAACGGTCCGTAAGTTCGATCAGCGCATTGCGCCTGACCTCCTCGGCCCGCACCTCGGTCACATCGACATTGACGCCGATCATGCCGAGAAATTCGCCACCTGCCCCGAAACGCGGCTGCGCATCCGTACGCAGCAGGCGATAGCAGCCGAGCTTGCGGCGATAGCGGGCCTCGACGACGAATGGCACCTGTCGTTGCATCGCATCGCCGAACACCTGCGCCAGCGCCTGCCGGTCATCGGGATGCACGGTGGTGTTCCAGTCGAAGCCCGCGATCTCCTCCGGCTCGACACCCCAGAAGGCGCGCTTGGCCGCATTGAGATAGACGCACTTGCCATGCTCATCACCCATCCAGAGCATGACCGGCGCGCTTTCCGCGGCAAGGCGGAACCGGGCCTCGCTTTCGCGCAGCGCATCCTCAGCCGTCTTCTGCTCGGTCACATCGTGGCCCTGCACGAAGACGCCGGTCGGCCTGCCGTCTTCACCGAAAACCGGCTGGTAGATGAAATCCAGAAAACGCTCGTCCGGCGCCATATCGTGGCGGCGCTTCAGCAGCACGCGCACGCCTTTGCCCACATAGGGGCGGCGCGTGGCGAGCACGCGATCGAGAATCTCGACGAAACCCTGTTCCACCACCTCCGGCAGCGCCTCGCGGAGAGGCTTTCCGAGGATGTCCCTGTTATCGACGAGCTGGCGGTAGGCATTGTTTGCAATGCCGAAAACGTGGTCCGGCCCAACAAGCGTCGACACGAAGCCGGGCGCCTGCTCGAACATGAGGCGCAGCCGCTCGCCTTCCGATTTCAGCCGCTCCTCCGCCTTCACCTTGTCGGTCGTCTCGACCACAATGGCGATGACGCCGGCCGGACGGCCGTCCTCGCCAAGCACGGGGGAATAGTCGAGGTTCATCCAGACCTGCTCAGGCTCACCCCGATGGCGAAACAGCGTCAGCTCCTGATCCTTATAGGCAAGCGTGCCGCCGGCCAGACCGACCTTCATGACATTGTCGTTGAAATCGGCGACCTCGGGCCAGCCTTCGCGCACCTTGCTGCCGAGAAGCTCCGGATGGCGGCCGCCTGCAAAAACGGAGTAACCGTCATTGTAGATCATAATGCCATCCTCGCCCCACAGGAGGACGATCGGCACCGGAGAGCGCAGCATCAGGCTGACCGTGGTCTTGAGGCTTTGCGGCCAGCCGTCGATGGGGCCTATCGGGGTGCGGGTCCAGTCGAAGGCGGAAATCAAGCGGGCAGCATCGCCTCCGCCGCTGAGGAATGGATAACGGCTGTTAACCGCCTCCTCCAGCCCGTCTTCCACCCGCATCCGTACCCCCTTGTTGTATGCCAATCTCACGGGATCACTTCTAGCGTGGCTTCCCGGCGAAAGATTGCAATCGATACTGTCTCAACAAATTTTTCCCGCTACGGCCGAAGCCCCTGACGGCAGCGACGGACATAGGGCGGGAACAGACAACGTCAATTATTTGGCAGGGGCACTACCGTTGAAAAACGGGAAGGTCGGAAGGTTTTGCAGCACGACCGCTTTTAAGGCCCAGCCGCTCCCAGGCGAAGGTTTTCGCCGCCGCAGCGGCCGCTTCCTTGGTAGGGTAGGTATCCGGCAGCACATAATCCCTGCCCTCGCAGGACAGCATCGCACGGCAACTCATCACATCGAAATGCAGCTGGATATTGGACTGTTCGTTCATCGCATCCTCCTTCGACACAACACGATAAAATGAGGCTGATATCGATAAGTTCCCGATCCTCCCCGTCTTCTCCAAATTCCATCGATTTCCGGGTGCTGCCGAGCGCTTAACGCAGCAGCCCCTGTCCGCCGTCTATCCACAATGGCACGCCGGTAATGTGGCGGGCCTTGGAGGAAGCGAGGAAGAGGATTGCGTCGGCGACTTCCGCTGCCGTGCCCGGTTCGCCGGCGGAAATCGGGATTTGCCCCTGCGGCCACACCACGGGAATGCCGGCCTCATCCGTGCCGCGCTGGCGCGTGTTGTCGTCAATCTCAGTCTCGATGGCGCCGGGGCAGATGGCGTTGACGCGGATATGCGACTTGCCGAGTTCGAGGGCGAGTTGCTGCACCATTGCAAGCTGTGCGGCCTTGGTCGCGGAATAGGCGGTCGCGCCCGGCGTGGTGAAGGTGCGCGTCCCATTGATGGAAGAGACCACAACGATGCTTCCCTCTCCGGCAGCCTTTAGATGCGGCACAGTGAGGTGCAGGGTCAGGTAGGTTCCGCGCAAATTGACGGTGATCGTCTCGTCCCATTCAGCGGGCTCCAGATCGTCGATCGGCGCCCAGACGCCATTGATTCCGGCATTGGCGATCACAATGTCGAGAGCGCCGAAGGCCCCGACGAGCCGGTCCACCGCCGCCCGCATCGCGGCCTCGTCCGCAATATCGGCGATCAGCGCGATAGCATCGCCCCCTTGGCCGCGGATGTCGCGCACAACGGCGTCAACCTCCTCTTCCGTTCGGCTCAGCACACCGACGCTCGCGCCAAGACGGGCAAAAGCTTCCGCCGTCGCCTTGCCGATCCCAGACCCGGCCCCCGTCACGAGGGCGACCTTTCCTGCAAAAAGCATGGCTTTTCCTCCGTTGCACAGCCCGAAAAGAATGCTTCGCAAGCGGTCCTGTTCCGAGATTTCTTGGAACCATGACCCAACCCCGGAGTTTGCTTCTGACATCAAACCAGTTCGTAGGAGTTTTACGTGCGTCAGAAGAAAAAGCCGCTCGCCCGCAAACCCGCCCCACAGACGGATACCGAAACCGGCCACAGGGCCAAACGCCGCAATTCCTGGGACCCGCAGGTCATCGTGCCGCATCAGGTGGATCTGCCGCTCGATCAGGGACGTGACGAGATTGCCGTACCCGCAGCGGTCCATGGCCGCAGCCTGTCCAACGGAAGGCTTTGAGGAGGCGATCGGGATGCTTGTGAAGGACGTTATGTCCGCCCAGATCGTTACCGCGTCTCCCAATGACACGGCCCAGTCGGCCGCCCGTCTGATGGCGGAAACGGAAGTCGGCGCGCTCCCCGTGGAGGTTCCGGGCGTCGGCGCCATTGTCGGCATCATCACCGATCGCGACATAGTCGTTTCAGTGCTGGCGAAGGGTCTTTCGACCTCGACGGGACTTGCCGAATTCATGACCGTGTCGCCTGAGGTCTGTAACGAGAATGACGAGACGGACGCCGTTGCGGCCCGCATGCGCGATCTTGCGGTGCGGCGTCTCGTGGTCGTCAACGATGAGCGGCGCGTGGTCGGCATCGTGAGCCTCGTCGATATTCCGGCCGAACCGGCAGTGGAGGGCGTGCAATGACGATCTACGCAACTGACAGGCTGTGGGACGAGGCGGTCATCCTGGAGGGTGAAGGGCGGGTTCTGCGCGTGCACAGCACGCGGGACGCTCTGCTCTGCCTCAAGAACCACTGGCCAATCGATGACGGCCCTGCCCTGCTGACGGCAACGAGTGTTGGCGAGCAGGGGCTGACCAGCGACGACGATCCGGCCTTTGCGCGCCGGGCTTTTATCGAAGCCGCCAAGGAAGCCGGCTTCAGCGTGAATACTTGGACGACGGCATAGACCCGTCGCCGCATTCGAAGGGACATCACCGTGCAAGACGACGAACGCCAGGAATGGATTAACAAACGTGCCTACAGTTTGTGGGAGGCCGATGGCCGCCAACACGGTAAGGACAGGGAGCACTGGGAACAGGCCGTGCGTGAGCGCGAAGAGTTCGAGAAAGTCGTGCTTCCAGAACATCTGCTCAAGAAGCGCAATTCGGTCGAAGCCGACGCCGAAACCCGCAGGGCGGTTGCTTCGACCCGACAGCCCCGGTCGAAACGCGAGGCGAAGGGGCCTTTGTCGCGCCCCACAGCAATCTGAAAGGAAAGAACATGCCCTCCATCAACCAAGCCCGCATCCTCATTCTCGCCACTGACGGTTACGAACGGTCCGAACTGCGTGTGCCTCTCGAGGAGCTGAAAAAACGCGGGGCGGCGGTTACCATCGCTTCGCTTGAAAAGCGCCCCATCACGAGTTGGGACAAGAAGGATTGGGGCGACACAGTCGATGTCGACCTGGCGGTCGCGGATGTTAAGACAACCGACTTCGACGCCCTCGTTCTGCCCGGCGGCCAGATCAACCCGGACCTGCTTCGCAAGGACGAGACGGCGATGCGTGCCGTGCGGGACTTCCTCGCCTCCGGCAAGGTGGTCGCGGCGATCTGCCATGCGCCATGGCTGCTGATCGAGGCCGATGCGTTGCGCGGCCGCAAGGCCACGTCCTATCCGTCGATCAAGACGGATGTCATCAATGCCGGCGCCGATTGGCGTGACGAAAAAGTGGTGACCGATCAGGGGATCATCACTTCGCGCTCCCCAGAGGATCTCGACGCCTTCGTGGCGAAAATCGTGGAAGAGATCGAAGAAGGCCGCCACAATCGCCGCGCGGCCTGATCCCGCAAGTCAACCTGCCTAAGCCGGCGGCTGCGCATCGCAAGCCGCCGGATTTTTTTTGCCCGCACGGCGGCGGGCATTGCGGCGGTTTTCGAGGAAACGCAGAAGGCGCTCCTCCTCCGCGCGCAGGCCCTTGATGGCGAGCGGCGGGCGGCGCATCGCACGCTGCAGCGTTTCCGGCGTCTCAGCGAGCGCGATAACATCGGGATGGATGTAGCTCGACCGGGCGATGGCCGGCGTATTGTGTAGCGCCTCGGAGGCGGCGGTTGCCATGCCCTTGATTGTCGGCCGCCCCCCGTCTTCGATGGCTTGGCGGGCCATCGCGAAGGCCGCGAGACTTCCCGCCCAGGTGCGAAACGTCTTGGCCGAGACCGCGATGCCGGCGATCTGGGCGAGATATCCGTTGAGCCGGCCGGAATCGATCGGGCGCACCAAGTTCGTCTCATCCTTCCAGACGAAGAGCTGCCGGCCCGGCAGATCGGCGCTGTCTTCCAGGATGCGCTGCAGGCGCGGATGTTTCAGCGTGCGCTGCACGCGTTTACCGCCCTTGGCTGTGAAGCGCAATTCGATGCGGCCGTCAGCCAGCCTGACATGGCGCTTCAACAGCGTCGTCGCGCCATAGGTCTTGTTTTCCTCCGCATAAGCGCGGTTGCCGACGCGCAGCTGCGCCTCATCGAGCAGCACGGTGATCGCCGCCAGCATCGTATCGACCCTGCCCGGCGCGCCATCCAGATCACGCCGGACCGCGCGTCGGATTTTCGGCAGCGCCCGGCCGAAGGCGATGAGCTGGCCGAACTTGTCGCCGCTCTTCAACGCCTGCCAGTCGGCATGATAGCGGTACTGCTTTCGCCCGCGCGCATCGTAACCGGTTGCCTGGAGGTGACCATTGTCCTGAATGCAGATCCAGACGTTCTGATAAGCTGGCGGCAGGCCGAGCGCCGAGATGCGCGCCTTCAGCGCCGCATCTCGTACAAGGGCACCATCCGGCAGACGGTAACAAAAGCTGCGGCCTGCACGCTGACGCCGGATTCCGGGCTCGCTGTCAGAGACATAGACGAGACCGGCTTGCGAAAGCGTGTCCGGCACCATGGCACACCGTCAGTTCACAGGTTCGAAGACGGCGATGCTCGCGCCATAGACAGTGGCCGGGCTTTCCGCCGGGTGCTCGGCAAAGGCATCATCCGCCGCCCCGGTATCCAACACGCGCTTCCATACCGTAATGCCGTTCACCGAGGGCAACTGTACGGTGCAGTCGCCGCCGGCATTGCAGACGAGGAAGAGCTGATCCATACCCTCGCCGTTCGCCGGCTTGGAGAGGAAAAGCCCGAGCGCACGCAGATTGCTATCCGTCCAGGCGGCATCGGTCATGAAATTGCCATCCGGCATGTACCAGGCGATCTCGATCGAGCCGTCTTCCGCCGCGTCTCCCGTGAGAAAACGTTCCTGCCGCAGCGCCGGATGCGCCTTGCGGAACGCGATCGCGCCCTTGCAGAAATTCAGGAACGGATCGCCGAGCCCGCTCCAGTCCGTCCAGCCGATCTCGTTGTCCTGGCAATAGGCGTTGTTGTTGCCACCCTGGCTGTTTCCGAGTTCATCGCCGCCGAGCAGCATGGGCACGCCCTGGCTCAGCATCAGCGTCGCGATCATGTTGCGGCGCCGGCGGTCGCGGGCGGCGATGATGTCGGCGTTATCGGTCGCCCCTTCCGCGCCCAGATTGTGCGAATGGTTGTCGGAATGGCCGTCGCGATTGTCCTCGCCATTGGCCTCATTGTGCTTGCCGTCATAGGAGACGGTGTCCATGAGCGTGAAGCCGTCATGGGCGCTGATCAGGTTGACCGAGGAGGTCGCGCCGCGGTCGGAGTGGTTGAACTGCGGCGCCGAGCCGGTGAGGCGCGAGGCAAGGCCGGAAACCAGCCCGCCGTCGCCCTTCCAGAACCGGCGCACGTCGTCGCGGTACTTGTCGTTCCATTCGCGGAACGGATAGGGGAAGCCGCCGACCTGATAGCCGCCGTCGCCGACATCCCAGGGCTCGGCGATGAGCTTGACGCCTGACAGGATCGGGTCCTGCCGGATGGCGTCGAAGAAGGTGCCGTCGCGGTCGAATTCGATATGGCGCGTGCGACCGAGCGTGCTGGCCAGATCGAAACGGAACCCGTCGACATGCATTGCGCTGACCCAGTAGCGCAGACTGTCCAGCACCATGCGCAGGACCATGGGATGGGCGATGTTGACGGTGTTGCCGGTGCCGGTCGTGTCGTAGGAATGGCGTGGATCGTCCGGCGACAGGCGATAGTAGCTGAGATTGTCGAGGCCGCGGAAGCTGAGGGTGGGACCACGCTCGGAGCCTTCGGCCGTGTGGTTGTACACCACATCCATGATGACCTCGATGCCAGCGGCATGGAAGCGCTTCACCATGGTCTTGAATTCGGTGATGGCCTTGCCGGAAAGGAAGCGCGGCTGCGGCGCGAAGAAGCCCAGCGTCTGGTAGCCCCAATAGTTGCGCAGGGCCTTTTCGAGCAGGTAGCGGTCATCCGGGAAATACTGGATCGGCAGAAGTTCGATGGCGGAAATGCCCAGGTCGACGAGATGCTCGATGATCGCGTCGCTCGCCATGCCCATAAAGGTGCCGCGAAGCTCTTCGGGCACACCGGGATGGGTCATCGTCATGCCGCGCACATGGGCTTCATAGATGATCGTATCGGTCCAGGGGCGGCGGATGGCGGCGTCGCCCGCCCAGTCGAAATCCGGATCCTGTACCACGCCCTTTACCATGAAGGGTGCGCTGTCGCGCTCGTCGAAGGAGAGATCTTCCGCCGCATCGCCGATCTTGTAGCCATAAAGCGCATCGTCCCACTGGATTTCGCCGAGAACCTGCTTGGCATAAGGGTCGAGCAGCAGCTTGTTCGGATTGAAGCGATGACCGGCTTTCGGATCATAGGGCCCGTGCGCACGGTATCCATAGACGGTGCCCGGCTTCAGGCCGGCGATATAACCCGACCAGATGTCGCCCTCGCGCTTGGGCAAGGCCAAGCGCGCCGTCTCTTCTTTTCCGTCGGGAGAAAACAGACACAGCTCCACCTGCTCGGCATGAGCGGAAAAGACCGCGAAGTGCGTGCCGTCGCCAGTAAATTCGGCGCCAAGCTCCGGCTTGATGAAGTCGAGTTCGGAAAAAGAATAGCTCATGCAATGCGTCCCCTTCGAGCGAGCAAATGACCTCCCCACATAAGACTGCGACAGGCTGCAGTCTCGGCCTTCTCACGTCCAGCGGTTCTCCACCGGACCGGTTATCAGGGCGCGAAAAGACAATGATGCAACGCGAAAAGATGCTGATTGTTCCGGAACAATTTGCTGCCCGCCCGGTTCGATCCTGTCGAATGAGAGAGGCAACGAATGACGGAGCCATTGATGATGCAGCGCAGTTGGGGACCGGTTTTGGAGAAGGACGGTGGCGTCACGTTTCGCCTCTGGGCACCGGCCGAAGCGGCAGTCACACTTCTGGTCGAAGATCGGGAAATCTCCATGCGGCGAACCGAAGATGGCTGGCACAGCCGCCGGGCCGAGGCAAAGGCCGGCGACCGCTATGCCTTCCGCCTTGACGATGGCACCACGATACCGGACCCGGCCACGCACGCCCAGCTGGACGATGTGGACGGCCTGTCGCTCATCGTCGATCATGGTGCCTTTGTCTGGCAACATCCCCACTGGACGGGGCGTCCCTGGGCGGAGACCGTTCTCTACGAACTGCATATCGGCACCTTCACGCCGGAAGGTACCTTTCGGGCCGCGATCGACCGCCTGCCGCATCTGCGCGCGCTGGGCATCACCGCCGTCGAGCTCATGCCCGTTGCCCATTTCGCCGGCCGGCGCGGTTGGGGTTACGATGGTGTGCTGCTCCATGCCCCGCATCCGGCCTATGGAACGCCCGACGAATTGAAGGCCTTTGTCGACGCGGCCCATGGACAGGGCATGATGGTGCTGCTCGACGTCGTCTACAATCACTTCGGCCCGGTCGGGAACATGCTGCCACGCATCGCGCCTGACTTCTTCCATCCCGAGCGGCACACGCCCTGGGGTGCGGCCATCGCCTTCGACGAACCGGCCGTTCGGCGCTACTTCATCGAGAATGCTCTGCAATGGGTCGTCGACTACCGCTTCGACGGGCTGCGGCTCGATGCGACCGAGCAGATAGAGGACACGAGCGAGACGCATCTTTTGATCGAGCTTGCGGAAACCGTGCGGGCAGCGGTCCCAAACCGGCACATTCACCTTGCCGTGGAAGACCAGCACAGCCGCAAGAGCCTGCTGAACCGCGACGGCGGCATCGTCAGGCACTACACCGCCGGCTGGAATGATGAATTCCACCATGCCCTGCATGTCGTCGCGACCGGTGAGACGGGCGGCTATTACGAAAACTTCCTCGACGATACGATCGGCACGCTTCGCGAGGCCACAGCCAAGGGCTTCGTGCATGCGGACCGCGCCAAGGATCGCGTCGGTCCGGCACCGCAGGATCCGCTTCCGCCCGACGTCAACATCAACTTCCTGCAGAACCACGACCAGATCGGCAACCGTGCTTTCGGCGACCGGTTGGGAAATCAAACCGGTCCCGACCTGCTCAAGGTCTTGACGGCGCTGCTGATGCTGTCCCCGCCAGTGCCGCTCGTGTTCATGGGCGAGGAATATGGCGAGGAGCAGCCCTTCCAGTTCTTTGCGGACTTCGAGGGAGAGCTTGCCCATGCGACAAAAGAAGGTCGCGAGGCGGAAGCCGAAAAATTCGGTGGCATGCCGGACGGCAAGACCATGGCGGATCTGCCCGATCCGCTCTCGGAAGAAACCTTTAAGCGCTCGAAGCTTGACTGGTCGCGCGCCGTAACGCCAGAAGGTCGACAGCGGATGGAGTTTCTCCGCGAGCTGATCGATTTGCGCCAACGGTATATCGCGCCGCTGCTGAAGACAGGGACGGTCGAACCGCGTATCCTGCCTGCAGACGAGGGCATTGTCGCCATCGACTGGCGCTCGCCCTTCGGAACCCTCCTTCTTCGTGCCAATCTGCTGGAAGAGAACGTGACACCCTCCACTTTGCCCGGCGAAACGGTCTACAGCTTTTCGCCGGGCGCCAAGACCGGACCGTGGATATCCGTCGCCTTCGACAGGACACAGCGGATTTCGGAACCAAAACTGCCTTCGGCTGTTCCTACGGAGATGGATTTCGAGAGGTCCGCATGCATATCGGCGACATCATGACCCGCAATGTTCACCTCGTCCGCCCGGAGGAGACGTTGCAATATGCCGCCAGCCTCATGGCGGAGTGGGATATCGCCTTCTTGCCGGTCGCAGATGCCAGCGGTCTCGTCGGCACGCTGACGGACCGCGATATCATCCTGCGCGCCGTTGCTCCCGGTTTCGATGCCGAGACCACCAAGGTCTCCGACATCATGACCACCAACATCACCTATTGTTACGACGACGAGGAGCCAGCCGGCGTGCTCGCCAACATGCAGTCGCTGCACCTGCGCCGCCTCGCCGTGCTGGACCGCCAGAACCGACTTTCCGGCGTCGTGTCTCGCACGGACTTCAAACGCCATCAGATCTAGCCGAGAAAGCCCTTGGCCAGATGGCCGACATCCCTGATGTCCTCGAGAAAGAGAGCCCGCTGGCGTCGGCGTTCGGCCTCGTCGGGTAGGCGCAGCAGGAATGAGGGGTGGATGGTCGGGTACAGCACGACATTGTCCTCCATCACAGCATCCCGCATTGATATCGGCCGACTGCGCACGTGACTGAGCGGCTGCCGGTCGCCCGTCAGCGCGTAAAAAGCCGTTGCGCCGAGAGCGACGATGATCTTGGGTTTGACGAATTCGATCTCCTTCGTCAGCCACCAACGGCAATGATCGATCTCGCCGCGATTCGGCTTTTCGTGGATGCGGCGCTTGCCACGCGGCTGGTATTTGAAATGCTTGACGGCGTTGGTCAGGTAGAGCGTCTCGCGCGCCAGGCCAGCCTCCTTGAGCACGCCGTCCAGCACTTTCCCGGCCGGGCCTACAAAGGGCCGGCCGGCAAGGTCTTCGTGATCGCCCGGCTGCTCGCCGACCATCATCATTGTCGCCGTTTCCCGACCTTCGCCGAAAACGGTCTGCGTCGCCGTGCAGTGCAGCGGGCAGCGCGTACAGCGCCGCGCCTCCTCGCGCAGCCCCTCCAGCGTGCCGGCTTCGGCAAAGTTGGCGGGCGGCATCGCTTGCGCAGCCTCCTGAAGCCGGTAGTGGAATGTCGGCGGATCGCTGGCGGCCCGCTCGGCCATGGCGCGCACATTCGCCTCCGCATTGGCAATCAGCTCGGGAATGAGGGATGCCTCGGGCAGATTGCGCCAGTATTTCTTCGGCATCTCCGCCTGCATGGCCTTCGTCTTCAACCGCGCCGGATTGAAAATGCTGGCATAATAGGTGCGCCAGAGCGCGTCGGTCGGATCACCATGGCCGGGGTTCTCGCCCGGCCGCATATCGGCGATCAGGCTTTCGCCGTCCCAGCTCGCCGTGCCCTTCGGCGTGGCGATAATCCAGTCCATATCTGCAAAGCGTCGACGGAAGAACGGCGCGGTGCGGGCGACGACGAAATGCGTCGGCTCGAACCAGGCAAAGAACCGCCGGCGGCCTTCCGCTTCGCCTGCAATTTCCTTGAACCGTACGAAGGCCGTCATCTTGTGGCTGTCGCGCGCCACGTTCTTGGCCAGCAACCGTGCCCAGGCGACATCCTTGTCCGCCGTCAGTTCCAGCAGGCGCCGGTCGGATTGCAGGCGCCAGAGCAGGCGATAGAGCAGATGGAAACGCCCCGGTTCCGTATGGCACACAACCGCCTCGGCCAGCGGAAGGAAGGCCTGCGGCACCACGAGCGGTGCGGCGGCGGCATCCGGCGGCGGCAGCTCCGGCATCGTGCTGGCCTCGAAGAGTTCTATGTCGCCCTTTATGCGCCAGTCCACCTCGCGCGGCGAAATGCCGGCGGAGGCAAGCGCGCGGGCGGCGTCGCGCCACTCGGAAAAATCACCGCGGGCGAGAAGCGGGATCGTCCACATCACAGCAACGAAAGTTGTTCCGGCTTGCGCGCGAAGAGCGTTTTCAAGTCGGCGCGGTCGGCGAGCTTCAGCGGCGTCCAGCCCTCCGCCTCGATGAAGGCCTTCACCTTGCGCACGGACACGCCGAGCCGCGCCATATCCTCCAGCCGCAGGCGGCGGAAGCGGCGGCTGGAGAGGATCGCATCGACCGTCTTCGTACCGAAGCCGGGCACGCGCAGCAGAGTTTCCTTCGCCGCCCTGTTGACGTCGACGGGGAAATCCTGCCGGTTGGCGAGCGCCCAGGCGAGCTTGGGGTCCATGTCGAGATCCAGCATACCGCCGGTCGCGGCCGTGATCTCGTCCACGCCGAAACCATAGAAACGATAGAGCCAGTCGGCCTGGTAGAGCCGGTGCTCGCGCACCAGCGGCGGCTTGATCAGCGGCAGCGCACGCGAGGCATCCGGGATGGGACTGAAGGCGGAATAATAGACGCGCTTCAGGCCATAGCTGCCATAAAGCCGGGCACTGGTCTTCAGGATGGTCGCATCGTCGGCGCCATCGGCGCCAACGATCATCTGCGTGCTCTGGCCGCTCGGCACGAAACGCTTGCGGTGCTTGCTTTGCAAGGTCGGGTCATCGGCCGCCTCGATCTTGCGGCGCAGGTCCCCCATAGCGCGGCGGATGCCCTCGGGGCGCTTTTCCGGCGCGAAACGGCCGATGCCGGCATCCGTCGGCAGTTCGATATTGAGCGACAGACGATCGGCATAAAGCCCCGCCTCCTCGATCAATTCGGGTGCCGCATCGGGGATCGACTTGAGATGGATATAGCCGCGAAAACCATGCACTACGCGCAGGTCTTTCGCCACCCGCACCATTTCGCCCATCGTATGGTCAGGCGAGCGAATGATGCCCGAGGAGAGGAACAGGCCTTCGATGTAGTTGCGCCGGTAGAATTCCAGCGTCAGCCAGACCACCTCGTCCGGCGTGAAGCGGGCGCGCTCAACATTGCTCGACGAGCGGTTGATGCAATAAGCGCAGTCGAAGATGCAGAAATTGGTGAGCAGGATTTTCAGAAGCGAAATACAGCGCCCATCCGGCGCATAGGCGTGGCAAATGCCCGCCCCTTCGGTCGAGCCGAGACCACCGCTCTTTACGGAGTCGCGTTTGACGGTTCCACTCGACGCGCAGGAGGCATCGTACTTGGCGGCATCCGACAGGATGGCCAAACGTTTCTGCAGCGATTTCTTCATATCTGTTCACTATATGTTCTTCTTCTCACTGTCAAGCACGGGATTTGCGCACTGCGGGGTATGGAACTTTTTTCGCCATCCCTGATTGTATGGAGAGGAACACCGGACGGAGGTTCGTCATGGAAGACGCTCACAATTGGCCGATGCCCGTCGTTGTCGCCAACGACGAAGCGAAATCCTTCGTGGTCGTGCGCAGTTCGCTCGAGGCGGCCGCCTATCTCCTGGAATTCTGGCCAAAACAACACGGCGATGCCTTCTTCAATGCCATCCGCATTTGCGCCGATGCGCTCGACGGCGATGTCGAGGATGAGGATGTGCGCGACGCCTTTCTGGCCGCCGCCTACGATGCGAATATCGCCATCACCGTTCATTGAGACGCGCGCGGCCGACCCGGCGTTAACGCCGGGCCGCCATGATGCATTTATTCATCGACATCGCTGGGAATATGGCTGTCGACGCCGCGCGTCATCAGGCGTTCCGCCCGAACGCCGCGCACGCCCTTGACGCGCCGCACGACACCGATGAGATGGCGGCGGTCTTCGTCGCTATCAACGGAACCATCGAGATCGGCGATACCGCCGCGGATGGCGATCTCGATCAGATCAAGATCGAAGCGACCGTCTTCTTCAAGGCTCAGTGCGATGCGCTCTTCCAGATCGTCGTCGGCAATCGTGTCGGCCTCGTCGTCGGAGAATGGCAGCGGTGCACCATCGACATCCCGCAGTTCGGGATCGCCGGCAACTTCCACGCCCTTGTTGTCCAGCTGCTCGAGATTAGCGCCCGCAGTGCCGTAGGGCGCATTCCTGGCGGCCTTGCGATCACCATCGCTGTCCGCATAGGGCCAGCCGTCGCGAATATCGCGCTGTTCGTAATCGCGGAAATCGTCCTCGCGGGAGGCTTGTTTGCGGTCGCCCATTGTTTTGCTCCATCGGTTTCAGATGATGGAGCCCGAACTGCGCAGGGCAGCGCTTTGTTCCGCCTCAGCCGGCAAGCAGCTTGAGCGCGCTTGCATGCAGCGCCGGATCGCCGGCCGCGATGACGCACCCCTTCCAGCCGAGATCGAGCGGACCGCCCTGCCAATCGGTGACGATACCGCCTGCGCCCTCGATGATGGCGGTCGGGGCAAAGAGGTCATAGGCGTCGAAACCGGCATCCACGGCGAGGTCCGTGCGGCCGCGCGCGAGGCAGCCATAGCTGTAGCAGCTGCCGCCGTATTGCGTGAACTGCACGGCGTTGTCGAGCCGCGCGAAGGGTATGCGGTCGGCTTCCGGTACGAAGCGCGGGTTGGAGGAGGTCATATAGGCATCGGCCAACGCCGTGCCCTTGCGGCAGCGGATCGGCTTGCCATTGTGCCAGGCGCCGCGACCGGAAATGCCAGTCAGGCGCTCGGCGGTGGCGGGCAGATCGATGACGCCGAGCAAGGGCTTGCCGCCACGTGCCAGCGATATCAGCGTGCCATAGACCGGGATGCCGGCGACCCAAGCGGCGGTGCCGTCAATCGGGTCGAGCACCCAGACGAACTCGGCCTCCAGCCGTTCGCTGCCATATTCTTCACCCATGATGCCGTGGTCGGGAAAGGCGGCGCGGATCTGTTCGCGCAGCCGGGCTTCCACCGCGCGGTCGGTGGCGGTGACGAAACTCGCATCCTGTTTCAGGTCGACGCGGGGCGCCTCTTCGGCGGCGGCCAGAAGCAGGGTGCGGGAGCTATCGGCGATTTTCTCGGCGAAGGCGAGGAAGGTTTCGGTGCTGTCGGTCATGGCGTTTCTCAATGGGCAAGGATCTGTCCGAGGAAAGTGCGGGCACGCTCGGATTTGGGGGCTGCGAAGAATTCGGCGGGGGTGGAGACTTCGACGATCTCGCCCTGGTCCATGAAGACGATGCGGTCGGCGACGGAACGGGCAAAGCCCATCTCGTGCGTCACGCAGACCATCGTCATGCCCTCGCGGGCAAGGTCGGTCATCACGTCGAGCACTTCGGAGATCATTTCCGGATCGAGCGCCGAGGTCGGCTCGTCGAACAGCATGACCTCCGGGTTCATGCAGAGCGCGCGGGCGATCGCGACGCGCTGCTGCTGGCCACCGGAAAGCTGCGAGGGATATTTGTGCGCCTGGTCGGGAATGCGCACGCGGGTGAGATATTTCATGGCGATGGCTTCCGCCTCCACCGTCGCCATCTTGCGCACCAGGCGCGGCGCGAGCGTCAGGTTTTCCAGCACGGTCATGTGCGGGAAGAGGTTGAAGCTCTGAAACACCATGCCGACCTCGCGGCGCACGAGATCGATCTTCTTCTCGTCGTCGGTCAGCTCCTCGCCGCCGACAACGATGCGGCCGCCGTCATGCTCCTCGAGCCGGTTGATGCAGCGGATCATGGTCGATTTTCCCGAGCCCGAAGGGCCGCAGACCACGACCTTCTCGCCCTTGGCGATCGTGAGATTGACGTCCTTCAGCGCGTGATAGGTGCCGTAGAACTTGTTCATCTTTTCCAGGACAATGATATCGGCCATCAGGTCTTTCTCACATGGCGGTTCGCATAGGTCTCGATCAGCGTGAAGCCGGTCTGGATGATCCAGACGAGCACGAGATAGATGATCGTCGCGGCGATGAAGATCTCGTAAGGGGCGAAGGTATCGGCCACGATGGTGCGGGCGACACCCGTCATTTCCATCAGCGTGACGGTGGAGGCGAGCGCGGTCGACTTCAGCATGGAGACAATCTCGTTGCTGTAAGCGGGCAGCGCCAGCCGGACGGCGAGCGGCGCGGTGATGCGGGTGGTGCGCTGGAACTTGGAAAGACCAAGCGCCTTGCCGGCCTCGACGAAACCCTTGTCGACGCCGAGCACGCCGCCGCGCAGGATTTCCGAGACATAAGCCGCCGTGTTGAGCGACAGCGCGATGACCGAGCACCAATAGGGCTCGCGCAGGAGCGGCCAAAGCACGCTCTGCCGGATGAAACCGAACTGCGGCAGGCCGTGATAGATGACGAAGAGCTGCACGAGCAGCGGCGTGCCGCGGAAGAAGTAGATATAGGCCTTGGCCGGCCAGACGAGCCAGGACCGGCGCGATAGCCGCATCAGCAGGATGCCGACGGCGAGGATCAGGCCGAACAGGGTGGAGACGGCGAGAAGGTTGAGGGTCAGCCCCAGGCCTTGCAGGATCTTTGGCAGGCTGGTGGCGATCAGCGAGAGATCGAAGCTCATCGGGCACCTCTCAGATGACGGTTGGCACGCCGCTCCAGCCAGCCGACGGCGAGCGTGATGACAGTGGTCATGGCCAGATAGATCAGGGCGACGGTCATGTAGAGCAGGAAGGGGCGGTGGATGAGCGAGTTCGCCATCTTGGCGACGAAGAGGATTTCCTCCAGCCCAATGATCGAGACGAGTGCGGTGTCCTTCATGATGGACAGCATGTGATTGCCGAAATTCGGCAGCGCCAGCCGCCACATCTGCGGCAGGCGGACATAGCGGAAGATCTGATGGCGCTTGAGGCTGAGCGCCCGCGCCGCCTCGACCTGCCCGCGATCGACGCCGAGAAAGGCGCCGCGGAAGGTCTCGGTCATATAGGCCCCGACGATCAGGCCGATGGCGATGGAGCCCGCCCAGAACGGCGGCAGATCGATGAACTTCACCGAGGGATCGACGAGCTGCACCAATTGGGTAAGCGCGATCGCCATGCCGAAATAGAAAAGCAGCAGCACGAGCAGCTCGGGTGCGCCGCGAAACACGATGGTGTAGCCCTGGGCCACGCCGCGCAGGATGCGGCTTTTCGACAGTTTCGCCGAGGCCCCGAGGAGACCGCAGACGACCGCAATCACCAGCGACACCGAAAAGACCTGCAACACCGTCATCAGGCCGAAGAAGAAGTCGTCCCACCAGCCGTCGAGTACCGACATGCCGTACCTCCAGAATCTCTATGCGGATCGGGCGCCGCGACGGACGCGACGCCCGGAGGTCTTGTTACTGGCCGACGCCCTTCCAGTTTGCCGGCTGGATGGAGAAGGGGAAATATTTCAGGCTGAACTTCTCGAGCGAGCCGTCCTTGATCATGTCTTCCAGCGCCTTGTCGATCTTGGCGAGCAGTTCGTCATTGCCCTTGCGCAGGCCCACGCCGACGCCCGGACCGAAATATTCGACCTCGTCGATCGGCGGCGAGACGAATTCGAAGCCGGCACCATTCTCCTTGCTGAGGAAGTCGAGATAGGCCTTCATGGGATTGGTGATGGCGATGTCGATGCGGCCGTTCTGCAGGTCGAGCAGCATGGGCTGGGCACCGTCGTAAAGCGCGATTTCCGCGCCCGGCAGCTTGGCCTCCACCCATTTCGCATAGGTCGAGGCACGCTCCACGCCGAAGCGCAGGCCGTTGAAAGCGTCCGGGATCGGCTTGCCGTCCGCGTCGAACAGCTTCAGCGCGGCGTCCTTGGAGCCGAGGATACGGCCGAGCGAGACGCGGTAGGGGACCGAGAAATCGATCTTCTGCTTGCGCTCTTCAGTGATCGACATGGAGGCAACGATCAGGTCGAACTTGCTGGCGAGCAGCGCCGGGATCATGCCGTCCCACTCCTGGCAGACATAATCGAGCTCGACGCCGATGCGCTCGGCAATGCCCTTGGCGACATCGACATCGTAGCCGGCCATCTCGCCCTCGGGCGTGCGGTAGTTGAAGGGCGCGTAGGTGCACTCCATGCCGACGCGCAGCGTTTCGGCTTGGGCGGGCATGGCAACCGCCATCAGGCTGACAACTGTGGCGGACAACAGACCGGTCATGAGTTTCATGGCATTCCCCTTCTTTGTTGGCTCTGACGGCGGTCCTCACTCCGCCGATGGGCAACGATGCGCCGCCGGGAGGGGGGGAGGAAATCCACCTAGGGGATGATGCCGATGAGCTCGAAAATGACGCCCGCCATCACCCTCGGGGTGGATGGAATGTGACATCAGGTTGATCTAGCCCTTTGGTATGCAGGCCAGAGGAGAGCCCCATGAAATATGTCCGCATGCCCATCGAGCTGGAATCCCCCGAGCAGCTCGGCTACGACACGATCCGCTACAATCTCTCGGAAAGCTCGGTCGCCGATCGCCGCCTGGGTGAGCTGAATCTCCGGCTGGACGACATCCTGCTGTGCTACGGCGACCATCGCGGCGCGCCGGATCTGCGCGGCCTGATCGCCGGCACGGGTGAAGGGCTGAAGGCCGATGACGTGCTCGTCACGGCGGGTGCGGCGGGTGCGCTCTTCATCATCGCGACCTCGATGCTGGAGGCCGGCGACCACATCGTCGTGGTCAGGCCGAACTATGCGACGAACCTCGAAACGCCGCGCACCATCGGTGCCGACATGACCATCGTCGATCTCACCTTCGAGACCGGCTACCGGCTCGATCTTGCAGCTATCGAGGCGGCGATCCGGCCGGAGACGAAGTATGTCTCGGTCACCTATCCGCACAACCCGACCGGCGTGATGATTTCCGAAAGCGAGCTGAAGGCGCTCGTCGCACTCATCGAACGTAAAGGCACGCGCCTGCTGTTCGACGAGACCTATCGCGAGATGACCTCGGGCACGATGCTGCCGGTTGCCGCCAGCCTGTCTGACCGGGTGATCAGCGTGTCCTCGCTGTCCAAGACCTACGGCATTCCCGGCATCCGCATCGGCTGGCTGATCACGCGCGATGCCAACCTCATGGAAACCTTCCTCGCCGCGCGTGAGCAGATCGGCATCTCCGGCAGCACGGTGGATGAATACATCGCCTATGTCGCGCTCAGCCAGCGCGATGCGTGGCTCGCCTTCAACAATGCCCGCATCGCCAGCGCCTTTGCCATCGTCAAGGACTGGATCGCGTCCGAGCCGCTCGTCGAGTGGATTGCGTCGTCGGGCGGCTGCGTCTGTTTCCCGCGCATCGTGCCTTCGGCCAATGTCGATCTCGCCGGTTTTCACGAAAGCCTGTACAGCCGCCACCAGGCCTATGTCGGCCGCGGCAGCTGGTTCGAGCAGGACGACCGGCACTTCCGCATCGGCTACGCCTGGCCGACCGAGGACGAGCTGCGCAAGGGGCTTGCGGCCATCTCGGCCGCGATCCGCGAAAACCTGAAGAACTGATGGAACGAGGGGCGAACCAGGTTCGCCCCTAGCCGTCGACACGGTCCTCCTGCCCTCTCCTCCGTCATGTCAGGGCTTGACCCGAGGATCCACCCATCCGCACCGCCTCGCTTGTGGCGTGGATCCTCGGCTCAAGGCCGAGGATGACGTTGGTGGGTGGGATGGGCGCACGGGTTTTTAATGAGGCGCGGGCTGTGGGAGCGGCCTGGGACGCGAGCATGCCCCCCTCACCTCACAGATTGAGACTGCGCAGAAACGTCGAGAACAGCTCCTGCTGCGTGGAGAGATTGAGCTTGGCATAGAGCTTCTGCCGGTGCGTCTTCACCGTGGCGATCGAGATGCCCAGGTGAAAGCTGATCGACTCGCTGGAATGTCCCTTCAGGATCAACAATGCCACCTCGCGCTCGCGCGGGCTCAGCACATCACGGCCGAAATCGCTGAAGAGATGATCGATGGGGCGTGCCTGCGGCGCATTCTCGTTGCGCGACAGATGCGCCCAGAGCCTGCGGAAGATCGCCGCGATCAAGGGATGCGCCTCGCGCAGCCGGGCGACGGACGCCGCGTCGAAACCGCCTTCGCTGCGGATGCGCGACAGGCTGATCTCCGCCATTTCGCCACCCGGCAGGTCCATGGCGATCAGCAGCTCCTCCATGCCTTCCGGCCAGCCATGGGTGCGATAACCCAATTCCTCGTCCTGATGGCGGCGGATATCAAGGCCACGATAGAGATCGGAGCCGAGATACTCATCCGGCGCCAGATCCCGCATCAGGTAGATGCCCCCGGGCAGACCGGCGAGATAGGCGTTGTAGAACGGATTGAGCAGGTAGGTACCGGCGATGAAGAGCTGCACCGCCCGTTTGGCCTTGGGGCCGGAAAACGTATCGAAGACGTAGCTCGGCCCACCGTTCTTACGGTGCACCACCGACAGCGCCAGATGGAACCGCGCCACCGAGCCGATGGCCGCCAGCAGCGCCGACACGCTGTCGGGCTGGTCGTAGCGGTCGAGCGCATGAGAGAAAGGCTCTATCCAGCGGGCACTGTCGGTCATGTTCCATCTGTGAGATTCCCGAAGAAAAACGGCTAGTTATATCCCTTTACGACAGCCGCCCTCACGCGACAAGCTTGCCGACCGCGCCAAGCGTCCGCTCGATCTCCTCGGCGCAATTGTAGTGTGCGATACCGATACGCACCACACCTTCATCCTCGGAAAGGCCGAGATGGCGGGCCGGCTCCAGCGCGTAATTGTGGCCGGACCAGATATTGATGTCCTCGCCCGCCAGCGCCTCGGCGAAACGATGGGTCGAGACACGGTCATGCGTGAACGAGATCGTCGGCACGCGATGGGCGAAGAGGTTGGGATTGGCGATGCCGACCAGCCGGACGCCCGGCAGCGCGGTCAGGCCGCCGATCAGCCGGCGCGTCAGGCCCGCCTCATAGGCATCGAAGGCCTGATAGGCAGCGGCCATCTTTTCGCGCCGTGTGCCCGTGCTGCCGGCCGCTTCGCCTGTCGATGCGAGATAATCGATCGTCGCGGTGAGGCCGGCGAGAAGCTCGGTCTGCGGCGTGCCGGTGCAGAAGCGATCCGGAATGTCATCGCTCTGGCAGCGCACGCGATGCGGCGGCAGCGCGCGCAACAGATCGCCACGGCCCCAGAGCACGCCGAGATGCGGGCCGAAGAACTTGTAGGACGAGCAGACGAGGAAATCGCAGCCGATCGCCTGCACATCCGGCAGGTGGTGCGGCGCAAGCTGCACCGCATCGATCCAGACGAGCGCGCCTGCCGCCTTGGCCAAGGCCGTCAGCGCGGCGACGTCGTTGATGCTGCCGGTCATGTTCGAGGCGTAGTTGAGCGCCAGGAATTTCGTGCGCGGCGTGAGAAGGGCTGCAAGGTCCTCCGGCTCGATGCGCCAGGTCTCCTTGTTGAAGGGCAGCCACTTTACCGTCAGCCCATAGGCCTCGGCCATGGCAAGCCACGGCGAGACATTGCCTTCGTGATCCATGCGCGTGACGATGATCTCGTCGCCGGGGGAAAGCGTGCTGCCGATGACGCGCCCCATCTGGAAGGCGAGCGTCGTCATGTTCGGGCCGATGATCATCTCCTGCCAGGAGGAGGCGTTGACGAATTCGGCTGCCGCGTCATGCGCCGCACGCCAGGTGGCATCCGCGCGCTGAGAGGCTGCAAAGCGCCCGCCGAGATTGGACGAGGCCGTCGCCATCGCCCCGGCCACGGCGTCGATCACCGTTTTGGGAACGAGCGTCCCGGCGGGATTATCGAGATAGGCGGTGCGCGAACCCTCCAAAGCGGGGAAGGAAGCGCGGATGAGGTCGATCGGATAGGCAGTCATGGGCGGCACCCTTTGCAGAACGCTGTTGTCTGCTCCTGTGTGCCGCGTTCTGCCCCTCGCCGCCATCCTCCTAGGAGATGAGGCCGGCGGCAAACATCGGGCCGCCCTTGTGCGCAGGAAAGCCGTAGCCGTTGATCATCACCAGATCAATATCGCTGGCGCGCGCGGCAATGCCCTCCGCAAGCAGCGCCCTGCCCTCATCGGCCATCACCTTCAGAAGCCGGTCCATGATCTCGTCTGCCGTGAAGGCGCGCGGCACGATGCCCTTCGCCGCCCGCGCCGCCTCGATCACGGCGGTGACGGCGGGATCGACGGTTTTCTCACCGTTCGGATAGGCATACCAGCCGAGCCCGGTCTTGCGCCCGAGCCGACCCGCCTCGCACAGCCTGTCGGCGATGTCGACATAGCGTTCGGCGGGATCGCGTGTCGCGGCCTGGCGCTTTCGGCGCGCCCAGGCGATCTCGAGGCCGGCCATGTCGCTGACGGCGAAAAAGCCCATCGGGAAACCATAGGCCTCCATCGCCGCATCGATCTCCTGCGGCAGCGCACCATCCTCCACCATGAATTCTGCCTCGCGACGATAGGCGGAGAAGATGCGGTTGCCGACGAACCCTTCGGTGACGCCGCAGACGACGGGGAGCTTGCCGAGGCGTTTGACGAAAGCGAGCGCGCTTGCCAGCACGTCGGGCGCGGTTTTCGTGCAGTCGACCACTTCCACGAGGCGCATGATATTGGCCGGCGAGAAGAAATGCAGGCCGACCACGCGCGACGGATCGGCGGTTGCGGCAGCGATCGTGTCGGGATCGAGATAACTCGTATTGGTCGCCAGGATGGCCTGTGGCGCGACGATGCCGTCGAGCCTGCGGAACAGTTCCGTCTTGACCGCGAGGTCGTCGAAGACCGCTTCGATCACCAGATCGGCCGTCGCGAGGTTTTTGGCCTCGGCTGTCGTTTCCAACCGGGAGAGGCAGGCGTCGCGCATGTCGGGCGTAAGGCGCTTTGACTGGACGGCCTTGTCGAGCAGGCCGGCGATGCGGGCGCGGCCGCTCTCGGCCGCCTCCACACTCTGCTCCAGCGCAACGACGCGATAGCCGCCGGTGAGCGCCGAGACGGCGATGCCGGAGCCCATCAGCCCCGTGCCGACCACACCGATGGTTTCGATGCGCCGCGCCTGCACGCCCTCAAGCGCATCGACCTTGCCGGCGGCGCGCTCGGCGAAGAAGACATGCCGCAAGGCGGCGGATTCCTGGGAATCGCGCAGGCGAAGGAAGGTGGCGCGCTCCTCCGTCAGCCCCTGTTCGAGGCTGAGCCGGCCGGCTGCCTTGACGAGGCGGATGGCCTCGGCGGGTGCGATCTGGCCACGGCTCTTGCCGATGACCTTCGCCTCCGCCGCGCTGACGGCGGTCTCATCTGCGCGGGGCACGGCAAGCGCGCCGGTACGGCGCAGCGGCTGCCCGGCCTTTTCCTTCATGGCGGCGATGGCGGCAGCAATGGCGTCGGCGGCAACCGCGTCGGCAAGGCCCAATGCCACAGCTTCGGCGCTCTTTACCGCCCGTCCCGTGCCGATGAGATCGATGGCCGCGACCGTGCCAATCAGACGCGGCAGGCGCTGCGTTCCGCCGGCACCGGGAACGAGGCCGAGCTTTACCTCCGGCAAGCCAAAGCTTGCGCCTTCCCCGGCGATACGGCCATGGCAGGCCAGCGCCACCTCGCAGCCACCGCCGAGCGCCGCGCCGTTCACGGCTGAGACTACGGGTTTTTCGAAGCGCTCAATACGCTCGATAACATCAGGAAGTATGGGTTCGACCGGCGGCTTACCGAATTCCTTGATATCGGCCCCGCCGATGAAGGTGCGGCCTGCGCCCGTAACCACGATACCGACGATGTCCGTCGCGCTGGCGGCATGGTCCAACGCTTCGACCAGTCCCGCACGGACATGCGCCGACAGCGCGTTGACCGGCGAATTGTCGATGGTGACGACGAGCACGCCGTCATGGCTTAAGGCCGAAACGCTCTCGGAAAACCGCATCTTCACGCCTATTCGGGAACGACGGCCGTGGCCTGGATTTCGATCTTGGCGCGGTCTTCGACCAGCGCCACCACCTGCATGGCCGCCATGGCGGGATAGTGCCGGCCGATGGTTTCGCGATAGGCCTGGCCGATGCCGCGCAGGTTGCCGAGATATTCCTGCTTGTCCGTGAAGTACCAGGTCATCGTGGTGATGTGGTGTGGCTCCGCACCGCCAGCGGCGAGCACGGCCACGACATTCTTCAACGTCTGGCGCACCTGCTCGACGAAATCGTCGGTCTCGAACTGCGCCCGCGCATTCCAGCCGATCTGGCCGCCGACGAAGAGCGTGCGGCCCGACGCCGCCACGCCGTTGGCATAGCCGATGGGCTTCGCCCAGCCTTCCGGTTGCAGGATCGTATGCATGGCGTCTCCTATCGTGCCGCTTCTTTCATCAGCTCGCGGCCGATGATGAGCTTTTGAACTTCCGTCGCGCCTTCATAGATGCGCAGCGATCGAATCTCGCGGTAAAGCCGCTCGGTGATCTCGCCCGTGCGCACCCCCCTGCCCCCGAAGAGCTGCAGCGCCTGGTCGATAACCCATTGGGCATTTTCCGTCGCGGTCATCTTGGCCATCGCCGCCTCGCGCGTCGTCGGCTGCTTCTGCACATCGCGTTTCCAAGCGGTGCGGCTGGTCAGTAGCGCGGCGGCATCGATAGCGGTCGCCATTTCGCCGAGCGTGCTTTGTGCCGTCGGAAGGTCGGAGAGGGTGGCGCCGAACATTTTTCGGCTTTTCGCATGCGCCACGGCTTCATCGAGCGCGCGGCGGGCAAATCCGGTCGCAGCCGCCGCCACGGACGGGCGGAAGATATCGAGCGTGCGCATGGCGATCTTGAAGCCCTCGCCGGGGCTTCCGAGCAGCTGCGTCGCGGGGATGCGGCAATTGTCGAAGCGGATGCGGGCGAGCGGGTGCGGCGCGATGGTCTCGATGCGCTCGGCAATGGTGAAGCCGGGCGTATCTGCAAAGACGACGAAGGCGGAGATGCCGCGCGTGCCGGGCGCCTCGCCGGTGCGGGCAAAGAGCGTATAGACATTGGCGATGCCGCCGTTGGAAATCCAGGTTTTTTCGCCGTCGAGAATGAAGTGGTCGCCCTCGCGCCGTGCCGCGCAGGCGAGCGCGGCGACGTCGGATCCGGCATCGGGTTCGGAGAGCGCGAAAGCGGACAGCCATTCGCCGCGCGCCACTTTCGGCAGCACCTGCTCTTTCAGCGCCAGCGAGCCGGACAGGCTGATCGCGCCTGTGCCCAGCCCCTGCATGGCGAAGGCGAAATCGGCGAGACCGTCGGCATAGGCGAGCGTTTCGCGCACCAGGCAGAGCGCCCGGCTGTCGATCTCCTCGCTGGCCCCACCGAAAGCTTTTGGAACGCAATGGCGCAGGATACCGGCGGCACCCAGCGCCGCAACCAGCTGCCGGCAGGCCGCATCGACATTGCCATGGTCCACATTGTCGAGGCCGCCACGCGCGACGAAGCCGTCAAGCTCCGCTGCAAGGGCGCGGTGGCTCTCGTCAAAGAACGGCCAGTCGAGATGATCGCGGGTCGGCGCCATGGCAGCGGGCTGCATGTCAGTTCCCCTCGAAGGCAGGCTTGGCCTTGGCGGCGAAGGCCTCGAAGGCGCGGCGGAAATCGCCGGTCGCCATGCAGATCGCCTGCGCCTGCGCTTCCGCCTCGATCATCTGGTCGATGCCCATCGCCCATTCCTGATCGAGCATCTTTTTGGTCATGGCATGGGCAAACCACGGGCCATCGGCGAGGTTGCGCGCGAATTTTTGCGCCTCGGCAAGCACCGCATCGCGCTCGTGCAGGGCGCTATAAAAGCCCCAGGTGTGGCCTTCCACAGCGCTCATCACGCGGCCGGTGAACAGCAGTTCGGCGGCACGGCCCTGGCCGATGATGCGGGGAAGGATGCCGCAGGCCCCCATGTCCGCTCCGGCGAGCCCAACGCGGGTGAAGAGGAAGGCCGTCTTCGTCTCCGGCGTCGCCACGCGGTAATCCGAGGCCATGGCGAGGATCGCACCGGCACCAGCGCAGATGCCATCGACGGCGGCGATGATCGGCTGCGGGCAGGCGCGCATCTGGCGCACGAGTTCGCCCGTCATGCGGGTGAAGGCGAGAAGGTCCGGCATCGCCATTTCGGTCAGCGGCTTGATGATATCGAACACATCGCCGCCGGAAGAGAAATTGCCGGCCGCTCCCGTCAGCACCACGACACGTACATCGCTGGCGCGCGTCAGCGCACGGAAGAGGTCGCCTAGTTCCTCATAGCTTTCGAAGGTCAGCGGGTTCTTCTTGTCGGGGCGGTTGAGCGTGATCGTCGCGACGCGACCGTCGGCATCCGTCTCGAACAGGAAGTGCTTGGCCTTGTGATCCTTGAAGGGGCGCTGCTTGGCCTGCATGGGGTTCGTCATGTCATCGTCCTTCAGAGAATTTCGCCGCCGGCGACCGCGATGGCCTGGCCGGTGATCGCGCTCGCCCCTTCGGAGACGAGCCAGGAAACGGTGTGCGCCACCTCGGCCGGGCTCACCAGCCGGCCCTGCGGGTTGGAGCGCGCGAGGCTGGCGCGCGCCTCCTCGCGTGAGCGGCCGGTTTTTTCCGTGATCGTGTCGAGCGCACCATCGATGAGCGGCGTATCGGTGAAGCCGGGGCAGACGGCGTTGACCGTGACGTCGGTGCGCGCCAATTCCAGCGCCAGCGCCCGCGTCAAGCCGATGACCCCGTGTTTGGAGGCGCAATAGGCGGAGACATAGGCATAGCCGGTGAGCCCGGCGGTGCTCGCGACATTGACGATGCGGCCCTTGCCGGCGCAGCGCACGGAGGGAAGTGCCGCCTGCGTAACGATATAGACGCCCGTGAGGTTGATGGAGAGCACACGCTGCCAGAGGGCGAAGTCGGTCTTTTCGAACGGCGCCGAGGGCGCTTCGCCAGCGCAATTGACGAGCACGGCGATCTCACCGGCCGAGGCGATGGCGGCGGCGATGCCGCGTTCGACGGCAACGGCATCCGTCACATCGAAACCGTCGTGGGCGAAAGCCTCGCCACCGGCCGCGCGGATCTCGTCGCGCACCGTTTCCAGCGGCCCGGCCCTCCGGCCGGCGAGACTGACAATGTGGCCTTCGGTGGCAAGCATCAGCGCGATGGCCTTGCCGATGCCGCTGCCGGCACCCGTGACGAAAGCGTGCCGTTTGCTCATGGCTTGCCTGCCGTCGTCGCGCGCGCGAGGTTGTTCACATATTGCGCGCGGGCGGAATAATATTGTTTGGGCCAGGGCTGGGCGTCATAGCCGATCTTCGCGGCCTCGTGCATCACGAAGGACGGGTCGGCGAGATGCGGGCGGGCGACGGCACAGAGATCGGCGCGGCCGGCGGCGATGATCGAATTGGCGTGGTCGGCTTCGGAAATCGCGCCAACGGCGATGGTCGGCACCTGGATCTCGTTGCGGATCTTGTCGGAGAACGGCGTCTGGAACAGGCGGCCATAGACCGGCTTCTCCTCCTTCACCACCTGGCCGGACGAGCAGTCGATCATGTCGGCGCCGGCCTCCTTGAACATCTTCGCGAAGATCGCCGCATCCTCCGGCGTGTTGCCGCCCTCGTGCCAGTCATTGGTCGAGAGACGCACCGAGATCGGCTTATCCTCGGGCCAGACCTTGCGGATGGCGTGGAACACTTCGAGCGGGAAACGGGCACGCGCCGCGTGGTCGCCGCCGTAGTCGTCGGTGCGATGGTTGGTGAGCGGCGAAAGGAAGCTCGACAGGAGATAGCCGTGCGCGGCGTGTAGCTCGAGAATATCGAAGCCGATGTCGCGTGCCCGCTCGGTCGCCGTCACGAAATCCGCGATGACGCGATCCATGTCCTCGCGGGTCATTTCGCGCGGCGTCTCAGAATGCTTGAGATAGGGCAAGGCCGAGGCCGAGATCAACGGCCAACCACCTTCGGCGAGCGGCTGGTCAATGCCGTCCCAGGCGAGCTTCGTCGCCCCCTTGCGCCCGGCATGGCCGAGCTGGATACCGATCTTGGCGGGCGTTTCGTGATGCACGAAATCGACGATCCGCTGGAAAGCCTGCTGCTGTGCATCGTTCCACAGGCCGAGGCAGCCGGGCGTGATGCGCGCATCGGGCGAGACGCAGGTCATTTCCGGGAAAATGAGGGCGGCACCGCCCATGGCGCGCGCGCCGAGATGCACGAGATGGAAATCGCCCGGCAGACCGTCCGTCGCGGAATACATCGCCATGGGCGAGACGACGATGCGGTTCCTGAGCGTCAGGCCAAGCAGCTTGAAGGGCGTGAACATCGGCGGCGGCACGGCGCCGTTCGCGGCCTTTTCCGCACCCGCCCGCTCGGCGAACCAGCGTTCGAAACCTTCCAGCCATTCCTTGTCGCGCAGGCGCAGGTTCTCGTGGCTGATGCGCTGCGAGCGCGTCAGCATCGAATACATGAATTGTTCTGGCTCCAGCGTATCGGCATAGCGCGTGCCGACCACCTCGAACCATTCCATGGCGTTGCGCGCCGCGTTCTGGATGCGCGCGACATCGACGCGGCGCACCTCCTCGTAAGCCGCGAGCACGGCGGGGATGCTCGCCTTGTCGTGGCCGATCAGATCGAACTGGCGGGTCAGCTCGATTGCATCGTCGATGGCGAGCTTGGTGCCCGAGCCGATGGCGAAATGGGCGGTGTGGGCGCTGTCCCCCATCAGCACGACATGGCTGTTGCCGTTGAAATGGCTCCATTTCTCGCAGATCAGCCGGCCGAAATTCAGCCAGGCCGAGCCGCGCAGATGGCGCGCATTGGTCATCAAGCCGTGGCCGTCGAGGCTTTCGGCAAAGAGCTTCTCGCAGAAGGCGATGGACTGGTCCTGGTCCATCTTGTCGAGCCCATGCGCCTTGAACACCTCGTCCGTCGTCTCGACGATGAAGGTCGAGGTCGTGTCGTCGAAGCGATAGACATGCGCCTGGAACCAGCCGTGTTCGGTGCGCTGGAAATCGAAGGTGAAGGCATCGAACGGCTTGTTGGTGCCGAGCCAGATATAGCGGTTCGGCCGCACCACCATGTCGGGCTGGAAGACATCAGCATATTTATTGCGGATACGGGAATTCACGCCGTCAGAAGCGATGATGAGGTCGGCGTCCGGGAACTCCTCGTCCCCTTGCACGTCGCGCTCGAACAAAAGCTCGACGCCGAGTTCCAGGCAGCGCTCCTGCAGGATGTTGAGCATCTTCTTGCGGCCGATGCCGACGAAGCCATGGCCGGTGGTGCGGATCTTGCGGCCCTTGAAGACCAGTTCGATATCGTCCCAATGGTTGAAGGAAACCTCGATCGCCTCCGCCGTCTCCGGATCCCACTGGCGCATCGACTGCATGGTGGCATCGGAGAAGACCACGCCCCAGCCGAAGGTATCGAAAGCCCGGTTGCGCTCGACGACGGTGATCTGGTGTTCCGGGTGCTGGCGCTTCATCAGAAGCGCGAAATAGAGACCGGCAGGCCCACCACCGATACAGACGATCCGCATGTCGTTCTCCTCCCGAGCTCCGGCCGCGTGTGTCGCAGACACCGCACAGGTATCTGGACTGTGGCAGCAGGTTGGACCCGTTTCGGAGAAATTTCAAGCTTAAAATTGTTTTGGTGAGAGATACGCGTAAGCACAGTCCGCCGGGCATGACGCACGACGTAAAACAGTCTCGGGAAGGCGAAAAAGTTTCTCAGCCGCCCTTGGCGAGCGAGGCGATGACCGAGCGCTTGAGCTTGGCAAGCTCGTCCATCAGCACGCCGCCATCCGCCGGTGCGAGGCCGGCGAAGAGGTCGGAAATCCAGTCGGCGTGGCGGGCAGCCATCTTCTCGAATTCGGCACGGCCGAAGGGGGTGAGCGCGATGATCTGCACGCGGCGGTCGGTCGGAAGCGTCGTGCGGCTGAGATGTCCGCTCTCCGTAAGGCGTTCGACGAGGACGGTGATGTTGCCGGGCGAGACCATCATGCGCTTGGAGACTTCGCCGAGCACCATGCCGTCGGGTGCACGCTCGAGCTGGGCCATCAGGTCGAAGCGCGGCAGGGTGGAATCGAATTCCTCGCGCAGGCGGCGACGCACTTCGCTTTCCACCAGCGTCGAGCAGGTGAGCAGGCGCAGCCAGAGACGAAGCTCGGCACGGTGATCGTGCGGCGCTTCCAGGGCCTTGGTCTCGCCATCCACCCAATCCGGCGCGATGTCGAACGTGTCGTCACCCGTCATAACAAAGGTCCGTTTTCTGTACCGTCGCCTTGCCTTTTAGAGATGTTTGCACCGCTTGGACAGCGCCGTCATTTCGCGGCGTGCCGCGCGGAAGGTTGCGGCTCGGCGCGGTCGCCGTCCTCCGACTGGGCAAAGACGTTCACCGTCAGGCCGATGTGCTCGGTCATCAGGGCCTGCGCGCGCGCGGCATTCCGGTCGAGCGCAGCCTCCATAAGCTCGGTATGGTGCTCGATCGACATGGCGTCATGAAGCGCGGCGACCGCAGCCTCATAGCCTTCCGTCCGGCCCTCGGCCGCGCGGAGCGCCGGGGCAAGGCTGAGGAAGCGGTGATGGCGGCGCAGCTGGTCGGACACCGTCGCCTGGAAGCGCATGAGCCAGTTGGAGCGGGCCGAGCTAATAAGTGCCGTGTGGAAGGCGGCGTGCCGTTCATCCCACTCGTCGATCTCGCTCTCCGTCGCCGTTTCGACGGCGAGCTTACACCGCGACAGCCGGTAATGTGCGGTAACGACCTCCGATTCCCAGGCGCTGTCGCCGCTGGCGATCGATTCCAGCAGGAGCGGGATTTCCACCACCATGCGGGCGCGGGTCAGGTCCTCCAGCGCATCGAGGGAGACGGGTGCCACCGCAAAGCCGCGATTGCTGATCGCCGTCACCAGCCCTTCGGCCTCCAGCCGCGACAGCGCCTCGCGCAACGGTGTCCAGCCGAGTTCGTAGCGATCGCGGAGCGCGCTCAGCTTCATCGGCGCACCGGGCTTCAGCCGCGTCGCGAGGATATCGCGGCGCAGCAGGCGATAGGCGGATTCGGTCTTGGTCGATTGCTCGTGCTTTTGCATCGAGGCCCCTCAGCGCCGGCATGTCATGGATCGAATATATATACTTTTGCCCCCGTGATCAAAATATATATATTATTTGACAAGCCGTTCCACCGCCGCCATGATCCGCGCCAAGCCGCTGAAGAACGGCGGCCGCTTGTCATCTCTGGGAGGATTTCATGAGCAGGCTTACTAAGTCATTCGTTTCGGGACTGGTTCTGGCCGGCGCACTGGCGCTCGGCGCCGCAAACGCGCTCGCCGAGCCGATCCGCATCGGTATCGCCAATTTCGGCGAACACCCGCAGCTTGCCGCCTCGATCGCCGGCTTCAAGAAGGCGATGGCGGAGAACGGCTTCGTCGAAGGCACCGACGTCGTCTATACCGAGAGCCACACCAATTTCGACGCCTCGCTGGTGCCGCAGATGATCGCCAAGCTGCAGGCCGAACAGCCTAAGCTGATCTACACGATCACCACACCCGTCTCGCAGATCGCCAAGAAGGCGCTGGCAGGCTCCGGCATTCCGGTCGTCTTCTCGGCCGTCACCGATCCCGTCGCCGCCAAGCTGGTCCCCTCCTGGGAAGCGGGTGACGATGGCATGACCGGTGCGACCGACCTTCAGGACGTCGCCGCCGTCATGGAATTCGCCCACAAGCTGCTGCCGAACGCCAAGCGTTTCGGCGTGCCCTACAATCCGGGTGAGGCGAACGACGTGGCGCTGCTCGACAAGATCAAGGAAGCGGCCCCCGCAGCCGGTTTCGAGGTCGTTGATGTCGGCGTCGACAATGTCAACGACATCCAGCAGCGCATCGCCTCCTTTGCCGGCAAGGCCGACGTGATCTACACGCCCGCCTCCAACCTGCTCCAGCCGGCGATCGCCGCTGTTTCGGCCGCCGCCCGTCAAGCGCAAATCCCGATCGTCAATTCCGACGACGGTGCCGTGCGCGACGGCGTCGTGCCGGCCAGCTTTGCCGTGAACTACGAGCAGGTCGGCCTCGCCGCCGGCAAGATCGCCGCGGAAATCCTGAAGGGCAAGGACCCGAAGACCATCGCTCCCTGGCGTCCGGCCTATGAAGACCACAAGCCGCTGATCTCCAAGAAGACGCTCGCCGCCTTCGGCGTCGAAGTGCCCGCCTCGCTTGCCGATTGCGGCTGCCTGATTGACTGATCCGACCTTCGCGTCTATCCGGTGACGGCGCCTCAGCGCCGTCACCCATAAAAAGGGGAAGCCCATGCTGGAAATCCAGTCGGCGCGAAAAGTGTTCTACAAGGGACAGGCGGACGAAAAGACCGCCCTCAACGATCTCAACCTGCGGCTTGAAACGGGCGAATTCGGCGTCGTCATCGGCTCGAACGGTGCGGGCAAGAGCAGCATGCTCAACGCCATCTCGGGCGCGCTGGTGCTCGACAGCGGCAAGATCGTCATCAATGGCGACGATGTGACGGGTATGCCCGTGCACAAGCGCGCCATGCGGCTTGCCCGCGTTTTCCAGGACCCGATGAAGGGCACTGCTGCCTCGATGACGGTGGCCGAAAACATGCTGCTCGCGGAACTGCGCGCCAACAGGCGCACGCTGCGGCGCGGCCTCAACCCGGCACGCCTCGCCGCCTACAAGGAGCGGCTGTCGCTGCTCGGCCTCGGGCTGGAAAACCGGCTCGACACCCGCGTGGAACTGCTCTCCGGCGGCCAGAGGCAATCGCTGTCGCTGATCATGGCGGTCGGCGGCTCCCCGGAGCTGCTTCTGCTCGACGAGCACACGGCAGCGCTCGATCCGCGCACCGCCGACATCGTCATGCAAGCGACGATCCGCGCCGTGGAAGCCTTAAAACTCACCACGCTGATGGTGACGCACAACATGCAGCACGCCGTGGATTTCGGCCACCGGGTCATCATGCTCGATGCCGGCCGCGTGCGTCTCGAAATCGCCGGCGCCGAGAAGACGTCGATCACGGTCCCCGACCTGATCGGCCATTTCTCCGTCAAGACCGACCGCATGTTTCTGGCGAGCTGAGACCCATGGATTTCCTGCAAAACACCCTTGCGAGCTTTGTCTCGCTCGTTCCCGTCACGCTGGCGCAAAGCCTCATCCTCGCCTTCGTCGTGCTCGGCATCATGATCCCCTTCCGAATGCTGAGCTTTCCGGACCTGACGAGCGAGGGCGCCTTCCCGCTCGGCGGCTGCGTCTGCGGCGTTCTGATGGCGGCCGGCCTGTCGCCCCTGCCGGCGATCCTGATTGCGCTTCTCGCCGGCTTCGTCGCCGGCTGCTGCACCGCCTTCATCCATCTGCGCTTCCGCATCCATACGCTGCTGGCGGGCATCCTGATGATGACGATGCTCTACTCCATCAACCTGCGTATCATGGGCCGCTCGAACCTCTCGGTCTTCGGCTCGGCGACGGTGTTCGACTGGGTGCCGGGTCTGCAACCGGGCTTCCCGGCCAGCAAGATCGTGATGGCCGGCGCCTTCGGCCTCATCGTCTTCGCGCTGCTCCTGCATTTCTTCCGCACGGAAAAGGGCACGGCCGTGCGCGCCGTCGGCGCCAATCCCGATATGGCCGAGGCGCAGGGCATCAATGTCTGGCTCGCCACCATCGGCGGCGTCGGCCTTGCCGGTGCCTTCTCCGCCGCCGGCGGTGCGCTGATGGTGCAGTCGCAGGGTTTCGCCGACGTCAATATGGGTCTCGGCATCCTCATCAACGGGCTTGCCGCCCTGATGATCGGCGAGGCCATCGTCGGCAAGCAGAGTGTGCTGCGCCAGCTCGCCGCCCCCTTCGTCGGCGCTATCGTCTATTACCAGCTCGTCTCCTTCTGCCTTGCCGCCGGCATGCCGCCGCCGGACCTGAAGCTGGCAACGGGGCTCTTCGTGTTGGCCATGCTGGCGCTCCCGAGCCTCAAGCGCAGCCGTGGCCCGGCGCCCGCCCGCGAAACCGTTCGTGAATAGGATTTTCCGATGACTGCCATTCCCGACTTTTCAGCCGTCGAGGCCATGGACGCAGCCGATGCGCTCAGCGCCTTCCGGGACCGCTTCATCTTGCCGGATGGTTTGATCTATCTCGACGGCAATTCGCTCGGCGTCGCCTCCAAGGCCGCCTTCACCGAATTGCAGCAGGCCGCCACACAGGAATGGGGCCAGGACCTCATCCGCAGCTGGAACATCGCCGGCTGGTTCGACATGCCGCTGACGCTGGGCGACCGCGTCGGCCGGCTGATCGGGGCCGCCGCCGGCCAGACCGCCGTCTGCGACACGACCTCGATCAACATCTACAAGGCGCTGCATGCGGCCATGGCGCTACGGCCCGGCCGCTCGGTCATCGTCAGCGAGGGCGGCAGCTTCCCGACAGACCTCTACATGGCCGAAGGCGTACTCTCGACCCGGCCCGGTGGAACGCTGCGTCTCGAGGGCGTCGATGCCGACACCATCGAGGCGCTGATCGACGACAGCGTCGCCGTCGTGCTCGTCAACCACGTCAACTACAAATCCGGTGAGCTGCGCGACATGGCGGCGCTGACGAAGAAGGCGCATGACCACGGCGTGCTCGTCATCTGGGACCTGTGCCATACGGCCGGCGCCCTGCCCGTCGATCTCGACGGCGCCAATGTCGATTTCGCCGTCGGCTGCACCTACAAATACCTCAACGGCGGCCCCGGCGCCCCGGCCTTCATCTATGCCGCGACGCGCCACCACGGCGATGTCAGCCAGCCGCTCAGCGGCTGGTGGGGCCACGCCCGGCCCTTCGCCTTCGAGAAAAGCTATGCGGCCGGTAAGGGCATGCTCCGCTTCCTCTGCGGCACCCAGCCGATCCTGTCGATGCGGGCGCTCAAGGGTGCGCTCGACATCTGGGAAGAGGTCGACATGGCGGTGCTACGCCACAAGAGCCTCGGCCTGACCGACCTCTTCATCGCGCTCGTCGAAGAAAAATGCGCGGCGCATGGCCTGGAACTCGAAAGCCCGCGCGACCGCGCCAAACGCGGCAGCCAAGTCTCTTTCAGCCATCCGCACGCCTATGAGATCATGCAAGCGCTGATCGCCCGTGGCGTCATCGGCGATTTCCGTGCGCCGTCCACGATGCGCTTCGGCTTCACCCCGCTCTATGTCAGCTATGCCGATGTCTGGAAAGCCGTCGAAATCCTCGAGGATATCCTGACGACCGGCGCCTGGAAGGATGCCCGTTTCGCCGTGCGCGCGGCCGTGACCTGATTTTTCAGCTGCGGGCGGTTTTCCGCCCGCAGCGACGCATCCGGGGATTTCGTCATGACAGCACCACACCGCCCCAGCCTCGACTCGATCGCCGAAGCGCGGGCACGCATCGCTCCCCACCTCGCCCGCACCCCGCTTGTCAAACTCGATCTCGACCTGCCGGACCGGCAGATCTTCCTGAAGCTCGAGACCCTCTCGCCGATCGGCGCCTTCAAGCTGCGCCCTGCCCTCAATGCCGTGCTGTCGCGCGATCCGGCAAGCCTTTGCAATGGCGTCGCCATCACCAGTTCCGGCAACATGGCCTATGGCATGGCCTGGGCAGCGCGCCTCGCCGGTGTTCCGATGGTCGCCTACATGTATCGCGGCGCGCCGCAGACCAAGATCGACGGCGTGCGCGCGCTGGGCGGCGAGGTCCGTTTCATCAGCATGGAAACCTGGTGGGATTATATCATCGGCGCGGACCGGCCGGAGGCGCCGGAGCTGCTGATCAACCCGGTAACCGATCAGGCTGTGCTCGACGGCAACGGCTCCATCGGCATGGAGATCGCCGAGGACCTGCCCGACGTCGACGTGGTGCTGACGCCCTATGGCGGCGGCAGCATGACCACCGGCGTCGCCAGCGCCATCAAGGCGGTGTCGGCACGGGCGCAGGTCTTCGCCGTCGAAGACGACAGCGCCGCTCCCGTCACCGCAGCGCTTGCGGCCGGGGAAATCGTGACGATCGACACCCGTCCCTCCTTCATCAAGAGCATCGGCGGCCCGTCGCTCGTGCCGCAGCTCTGGCCCATCGCGAAAAAGCTGATCGACGGCGCCATCGCCATCAGTCCCGCTGAGATCACAGAGGCAATGCGCCTGCTGTTCCGCAAGGCCAAGATCGTCGCCGAGGGTGCGGGCGCTGCCTCGCTGGCTGCGGCCATCGCGCGGCCTGATCTCACCGGCAACGTGGTCTGCGTCATCTCCGGCGGCAATATCGACGCGGAAGCCTATTCCACCGTGCTCGCGGGCGGTATCCCGGCCGCCTGAAAATCAGACGCCGAGATAGCGGTCCTGCAAGTCCCGCGTCAGTGCTGCCGGGGCTCCCTCGAAAACCGTCCTGCCCTTTTCCAGCACGAAGCAGCGGTCGGCCACCGGCAACAATTCCGACAGCGTCTTGTCGACCACGAGGATCGATTGTCCCGCAGCCTTCAGCTTGCGGATCGCTGCCCAGATATCCTGTCGGATGACGGGGGCGAGGCCTTCCGTGGCCTCGTCGAGAATGAGAAGGCGCGGATTGGTCATCAGCGCGCGGCCGATGGCGAGCATCTGCTGCTCGCCGCCGGAGAGCGTGCTGGCATATTGATCGCGCCGTTCGCCGAGACGGGGGAAGAGGTCGACCACCTTCTCGAAGGTCCATTCGCTGCCGCGGGCGGTCGCGACGAGATTTTCCATCACTGTGAGATTGGGAAAGCAGCGCCGCCCTTCCGGCACGAGACCGAGGCCGAGTCTTGCGATCCGGTGCGGCCGCATGCCGAAGATCGCCTTGCCGCCGAAGCTGATCGAGCCGGCGCGCGGACGCACGAGACCGATGATCGAATTGATCGTCGTCGTCTTGCCCATGCCGTTGCGGCCCATCAGAGCGACGACCTCGCCCTGGCGGATATCGAGATCGACGCCGAAAAGCGCCTGCGAGGCGCCGTAGAAGGTTTCGAGGCCCTTGAGGGAAAGCAGGGTCACGCGGCTTCTCCCAGATAGGCGCGGCGGACTTCCGGGTCGCGGCGGATTTCATCGACCGTACCCGACGCGATGATGCGGCCATAGACCAGCACGGAGATGCGGTCGGCAAGCGCGAAGACGGCGTCCATGTCGTGTTCGACCAGCAGCATCGGCGCCTCGTGGCGCAAACGGTCGAGGAAGGTGGTCAGTTGCTTGGAGCCCTCCGGCCCCATCCCGGCCATCGGTTCGTCGAACAGAAAGGCTTTTGGCTGAAGCGCCAGCGCGATGGCGATTTCGAGCTGGCGGCGTTCGCCGTGGGACAGTTCGGCCGCCGGCGCATTCGCGCGATGAGCGAGACCGACGCGCTCCAGCATGGCCATGGCGGGATCGATCAGGCTCCTGTCGCTTGTTACCTGCCGGAAGAAGCGGAAGCTGCTGCCTTCTTTCGCCTGAACCGCCAGCATGACGTTGCGCAGGGCGGAAAATTCCTGCGCGAGCGAGGAAATCTGGAAGCTGCGGGCAAGGCCGAGCCGTGCGCGCGCCGCCATGTCGAGGCCGCCGATATCCTGGCCGAGAAAGCGGATCGTGCCGCTGTCGGCCTTCAACGAACCGGCGATCTGGTGGATCAACGTGCTCTTGCCGGCACCGTTCGGGCCGATCAGCGCGTGGATCTGACCGGGTTTGAGATCGAGGCTGACACCATCCGTCGCCTTCAGCGCGTTGAAGGACTTTTGGAGATCGCGGATTTCAAGGATCGGCTCAGACATGGCGCGGTTTTCCCGAAAGGAGGCCCAAAAATCCGCCGCGCGCGAACAGCACGATGCCCAGCAGGATGAGGCCGAGGAAGAACTGCCAGCGCTCGGTGATGCCGCCGAGCACATATTCGAGGCAGACGAAGATCATGGCCCCGGCGACCGGCCCGAACAACCGGCCCTTGCCGCCGAGAATGATCAACACCATCAGCTCACCCGACATGTGCCAGGACAGCATGGACGGGCCGACGAAGCGGTTGAGATCGGCATAGAGCGCGCCGGCAAGACCGGTGATCATCGCCGACAGAACGAAGGCGACAAGCCGGACCTTGAACGGTGGAATGCCGACGGCGGCGAGGCGCACGCCGTTCTGCCGTGCCGCCTGCAAGGCGCTTCCGAAGCGCGAGCCTTCGATGAGGCGGAAGGCGAGAAGAGCCGCCATGAGGACAACGAAGCAGATCAGGAAATAGGGCAGCGGCTGTGCGGTGTTGAGGCCGGGGAAGCTGTTTCGCACATAGATCGAGAGGCCATCCTCACCGCCATAGGCCGGCCAGGAGATGGCGAAATAGTAGATCATTTGCGCGAAGGCGAGCGTGATCATGATGAAATAGACGCCCGTGGTGCGCAGGCTGATCGCGCCGATCGGCAGGGCGACGAGACCGGCGACCGCGATGGCAACGAGCCAGATAAGCGGCATGGACGTCGTGCCGGGAATGCCGGCGAAGAGCGGTTCGGCATTGAAGGCATGGGTCGCCAGAATGCCGGCGGCATAGCCGCCGAGGCCGAAGAAGGCGGCGTGGCCGAACGACAGGAGACCGCCGAGGCCGAGCGCCAGATTGAGGCCGACGGCGGCAAGCGCCAGCACGACGACGCGGGTCGCGAGCGTCACATAGAACGGTTCCCCCATGCCGGCGGCAATCAGCGGCAGGGCGAGAAGCAGGGCTGCGAGCAGCAGGTTGATGGCGGTTTCGCGGGTCATCGGGCCCTCACGACTGCGCGGCGAACAGGCCGCTCGGCCTGAAGGCAAGGATCAGGGCCATGACGACATAGATCAGCATGGAGGCAAGTGCCGCACCGATGGTGGTGGCCTGCGCGGCGGGCATGGTGAGCGCGAGCAGCGAGGGCAGCAGGAAACGCCCCATCGTATCGACCACGCCGACGATGACGGCGCCGATCAGCGCCCCCTTGATGGAGCCGATGCCGCCGATGACGATGACGACGAAGGCAAGGATGAGCACCGGTTCGCCCATGCCGACCTGCACGGATTGCAGCGCGCCGACAAGCGCCCCGGCGAGACCGGCCAATGCGGCACCGAGTGCGAAGACCACCGTATAGAGCGTGCTGATATCGACGCCGAGCGCCGCGATCATCTCGCGGTCTGATTCACCGGCGCGGATGCGCATGCCGAGCCGGGTCCTGGAGATCAGCAGATAGAGGCCCACGGCGACGACGATGCCGACGGCGATGATGGCGAGGCGGTAGAGCTGATATTGCCCGCCACCCGGCAGCGGCACCGCGCCCTGCAGCAGTTTCGGGATATCGAGATAGAGCGGGAACGAGCCGAACAGCCAGCGCGCGCCTTCCGACAGGATAAGGATCAGCGCGAAGGTGGCGAGCACCTGATCGAGATGGTCGCGGTCATAGAGCCGACGGATCACCGCAACCTCGATCAGCGCGCCGACACCGGCCGCGGCGGCAAGGCTCGCGATGAGGCCGAGCCAGAAGGAACCGGTGGCGGAGGCAACGACGGCACAGGCGAAGGCGCCGATCATGTAGAGCGAGCCGTGGGCGAGATTGATCAGGCCCATCACGCCGAAGATCAGCGTCAGGCCGGCGGCCATCAGAAATAGCATCACGCCGAGCTGAAGCCCGTTGAGCAATTGTTCGATCAGGAGTGCGGTGAACACGGCGTCGAATCCAAGGTCGGGAGCGCGTGGGGCATGATCCGGGCGCGGCAAGCCGGCGCCCGGAGATCAAGCAGCGAAAACCTTAGAGGCCGCACTGTTCCGCGTAAGCGTCCTTGTGCTTTTCGAAGGCGGTCGCGATGATCTTGTTGGTCAGCACGTCGCCGTCCTTCACCACCTCGCGAACATAGATGTTTTGGATCGGGTGCTGGTTGTTGTTGAAGGTGAAATCACCGCGCACGGACTTGAAGTCCGCCGCCTTCAGCGCCGCGCGGAAGGCATCCTTGTCCTTGACGCTTGCCTTGCCGAGCGCCGAGACGATGAGATTTGCCGTATCCCAGCTCTGCGCGGCATAGACCGACGGCAGGCGGTTGTATTCGGCCTTGAAGGCCTGGACGAAGGCCTTGCTCGCCTCGTTGTCGAGGTCCGGCGACCAGCTGGCGGCGTTCTTCACGCCGAGAGCGGCATCGCCTACGGCCGGCAGAACGTCCTGGTCGAAGGAGAAGGCCGGGCCCATGACCGGGATGCCGACGCCCGACTGGGCATATTGCTTCATGAAGGCGATGCCCATGCCACCGGGCAGGAAGAAATAGACCGAATCAGCACCCGACGCGCGGATCTGCGCGATCTCGGCAGCATAGTCCGTCTGGCCGACCTGGGTATAGACCTCACCCGACAGCGCGCCCTTGTAGTAGCGCTTGAAGCCGGTCAGCGCGTCCTTGCCGGCGGGATAGTTGGGCGCCAGGATGAAGGTGTTCTTGTAGTCCTTGTTGGCGTATTCGCCCATGCCTTCATGGAAATTGTCGTTCTGGTAGGCGACGTTGAAATAGTTCGCATTGCAGTTCGCACCGGCCAGCGCCGAAGGGCCGGCATTGGGCGAGAGATAGATGACGTCCTGCGCCACCGTGTTCGGCACGACGGCCATGGCGAGGTTCGACCAGATAATGCCGGTCATCAGGTCCACCTTGTCGCCCTGGATCATCTTTTCGGCGATCTGCACGGCCAGTTCCGGCTTCTGCGCGTCGTCCTCCACGACGAGCTCGATATCCTTGTTGCCCGACTGCTTGATGGCGAGCTGGAAGGCATCGCGCATGTCGATGCCCAGACCCGCGCCGCCGCCGGAAAGCGTGGTGATGACACCGATCTTGACCGGCTCGGCATAGGCAAGGCCGGATGTCGCGAGCGAAAGACCGAAAAGGCTTGCCGTCAGAATGCGCTTCATGCTGTTCTCCTCATATAACCAGGTTTTTATCGTTTTCTATCAAAGGTCTGTGCGAACATGCCATAGCTCGGGGAAGAGTTCCACTTCCAGCATCTTCTTGAGATAGGATGCCCCCGACGTGCCACCGGTGCCGCGCTTGAAGCCGATGATGCGCTCGACGGTGGTGACATGGTTGAAGCGCCAGCGGCGGAAATAATCCTCGAAATCGACGAGCTTTTCCGCGAGCTCGTAGAGCATCCAGTAGCGCTGCGGGTTGCGGTAAACGGTCTGCCAGGCGGCAAAAACCTTGTCGTTTTCGGTACGCGTTTCGCGCCAGTCCCGGCGCTCGGCTTCTTCCCCGATGTCGAAACCGTTGCGGGCGAGAAGCCGGATCGCCTCGTCATAGAGCGAGGGTGCCGCCAGGATCGCCTCCAGCTTTTCCATCAGGTCGGGGCGGTGCGCATGCGGGCGCAGCATGGCGAGGTTGCGGTTGCCGGCGAGGAATTCGATGGCGCGGTATTGCCAGGACTGGAAGCCGGAGGACTGGCCGAGGCTTTCGCGGAATTCGGTATATTCGCTCGGCGTCATGGTGCGCAGCACGTCCCAGGCACTGTTCAGCTGCTCGAAGATGCGCGCGACCCGCGTCAGCATCTTGAAGGCCGGCTCCAGCCGGTCCTCGCGCACCGCGCGGATGGCCGAACTTATCTCGTGCAGCGCGAGCTTCATCCAGAGTTCCGAGGTCTGGTGCTGGATGATGAACAGCATCTCGTCATGCGCCGTCGAAAGCGGCTCCTGTGCGGTCAGCACCTTTTCCAGCATCAGATAGTCGCTGTAGGACATGCGCCCTTCGAACGACATCTGCGCGCCTTCCTTCGAGGGGTCGTAGGGCTTGCTCATTCAATGCTCCCGCAGGCGAAAACGCTGGATCTTTCCGGTCGCCGTCTTCGGCAGAGCCTCCAGGAATTTCACCGAGCGCGGATATTTGTAAGGCGCAATCAGTGCCTTCACATGGTCCTGCAACCGCTTGATCGTCGCTTCGTCTGCCGAGACGCCGGCTACCAGCACGACATGGGCCTCGACGATCTGACCGCGGTCGCCATCCGGCGCGCCGACCACGGCGCATTCGGCCACGTCGGCATGCGCAATCAGCGCTGCCTCCACTTCCGGGCCGGCAATGTTGTAGCCGGCGCTGACGATCATGTCGTCCGAGCGGGCGGCGAAATGGAAGAAGCCGTCCTCGTCCTGGAAGAAGGCATCGCCGGTGAGGTTCCAGCCGTCGCGGACATAGTCACGCTGGCGGTCGTCGGCCATGTAGCGGCAACCGGTCGGGCCTCGCACGGCCAGTCGTCCGACCGTGCCGCGCGGCACTTCCTGCATGTCCTCATCGACGATCCGCGCTTCGTAACCACCAACCGGCTTGCCGGTGGAGGCCGGCTTGCGGTCTTCGAAGCGGTTGGAGATGAAGATGTGCAGCATTTCGGTGGCGCCGATGCCATCGAGGATCGGCTTGCCGGTCTTTTGGGTCCATTCCTCGAAGACGGGGCCGGGCAAGGTTTCGCCGGCGGAGATGGCGACGCGCAGCGACGAGAGGTCGGCACCGGCATCCATCGCCTTCAGCATCGCGCGATAGGCGGTGGGCGCGGTGAAGGAAATCGTCGCCTTGTAGGTCTCGATGATCTCGACCATCTGCGGCGGCGTCGCCTGTTCAAGCAGGGTCGCGGCGGCACCGAAGCGCAGCGGGAAAATGGCAAGGCCGCCGAGGCCGAAGGTGAAGGCGAGCGGCGGCGAGCCGACGAAGACGTCCTCCGGCGTCACGCCGAGCACGTCCTTGGCATAGCCGTCGGCAATCATCAGCAGGTCGCGGTGGAAATGCATGGTGGCCTTGGGTACGCCCGTCGTGCCCGAGGTAAAGCCGAGCAGCGCCACGTCATCGCGGCCGGTGTGCACGGCCTCGAAGATCACGGACTTGTCGAGGGCGGCCCGGTCGAGTTCGGCGTCGTGATTGGCGGTGCCGTCGAAGCCGATGACCTGTTTGAGGTAGCGGCTGTCCTTGGCGCAGGCGATCATCTCGTCCATCAGGCGCGTGTCGCAGAGCGCCAGGCTGATCTCCGCCTTGTCGACGATCTTGGTCAACTCCCCCGCACGCAACATCGGCATCGTGTTGACGACGACCGCGCCCGCCTTGGTGGCGGCGAGCCAGCAGGCGACCATGGCGGGATTGTTGGCCGAGCGGATGAGGATGCGGTTGCCGGGCTTCACGCCGTAATTCTCGACCAGCGCATGGGCCAGCCGGTTCGTCCAGTCGGACAGTTCCTTGTAGGTGCGGCGGCGGCCGTTGCCGATGAGGGCGGTGCGATCGCCGAAACCCTTGGCGACCACCGCATCCGTCAGCTCGACGGCGGCGTTGATGCGGTCGGGATAGTCGAACCCTTCGAGCAGGAAATCCGGCCATTCCTCCGGCGGCGGCAGGTTATCGCGGGTGAACGTATCGACGTGAGCGGTCGGTCCAAGCATGTGACGGCTATTCCCCCTGTTCGTGCCGGCCCGCATGGTCAAAGCCGGCCGGTCAACACGCCGCGCGGTGCCCCACAGCCGGGCGAAGCTTCGCCGAACCGTCTCGTCGCGCGGGAAAAATCATCTGGTGTGATGGGCACAGCGAAGACCTCCACTTCCGCGCTGAACATGAGGCAGCATGGCACCTGTCAAAAATTATTTCAAGCCTAAAGTTTCTCGCGCCAATGGCATTGCCTTTGTCGTCCATCCGCGCGATTTCTAGCCCGCTGACAACGCGAAGGAGGAGTGCGGCAATGCTGGAACACCGGATATCGGATTGGGACGACGCCTATTCCAACGGCGCGAACATCGCGCGCGGCGATCGCTGGCCGGCCTCCTGGGTGGAGCCTGCCGAAACCTTCCGCACCACCCTGGCCGCCGCCGGCCGCGCGAAACTCGACATCGCTTACGGCGACCGGCCGCGCAACCGGCTCGATCTCTTCCTGCCGGAGGGCACGCCAAAAGGTCTTGTCGTCTTCGTGCATGGCGGCTTCTGGCTTCAGCTCGACAAAAGCTTCTGGTCACATCTGGCCGCCGGCAGCATCGAGGGCGGTTATGCCGTCGCCATGCCGTCCTATACGCTTTGCCCCGAGGTGCGCATCGCGGAGATCGTGAAGGAGATCGCCGCGGCAGTGACGGAAGCGGCACGCCATGTGGAGGGACCGCTGATGCTGACAGGGCATTCGGCCGGCGGCCATCTCGCGAGCCGCATGGTGACGGCGACGGCACCACTCGCGCCGGAGGTCCAGGGGCGCATCCGCAACGTCGTCTCGATTTCAGGCGTGCACGACCTGCGACCAATGCTCTCGACCGCCATGAATGCAAGGCTTGCCATCGACGAGGCGGAGGCACTGGCGGAAAGCCCCGCCTTGCTGCGACCCATGCGGAATGCCCGCATCACCTGCTGGGTCGGCGGCAACGAGCGTTCGGAATTCCTGCGGCAGAACGCCCTGCTCGCCAATATCTGGACCGGCCTCGGCGCGACCACGGTGGAGGTCGTCGAGCCGGACAGGCACCATTTCAACGTCATCGATGGCCTTGCCGATGCGCAGCATCCGTTGACGCGCCAGCTTCTATCCATCTGACGACATTAGCGATCCGGCGAGAGACGGCCACAGCGATGGCCTTGGGATTTTTCCTGCTTGAGCGCCTTGTCCCTTTTCATCGGTCGACAAGACCCGAACTTGCTTTTGGTGATGCTTGATGGTCTGGACGCCGATGGCCGTGGCGCTGTGCGTCTTGGACACGCCGGGATCGCCGAGAGGACGATGTTGTTGGCGTCGTTGATGAAGTCGCATTGCTGCCGCTGGCCCTGGGTGTTGTTTATTTCACGGCTGGGTAAGGCTGCGACGACAGTTTCCCTTTGCACCACGAGCCGGCCATTTTCACGTTGATCTCACTGACCAAAATGGGGCCGGTTGCTGACAGTCTGCTCTCGCGATCAAATTGCGAGAAACGGCCATCCTGCTGCTCAGGTGTATATAGGGCCAAGCACGGATTAGCCCTACGCAATGTCAGTAGTCGCGTGCAATTGACAATCGCAACATATCCGATAATCTGGATATATGGATAACACCACAGCAATTGCGGCGCTCGGCGCCTTGGCACAGGCCACGCGACTGGAGACCTTCCGGCTTCTGGTCCGGCATGAACCCGATGGCATCCCGGCCGGCGAACTCGCCCGCCTTATCGATGTGCCGCAGAACACCATGTCGGCGCATCTCGCGACGCTCTCGCGGGCAGGCTTGGTGACGAGCGAGCGGCAGAGCCGGTCGATCATCTACCGGGCAGACCTCGCCGGCCTGCGAGAGCTGACCCTGTTCCTCCTGAAGGACTGCTGCGGCGGATCGACGGAGCTTTGCGCTCCGCTCATCGCCGAGCTGACGCCCTGCTGCGCCCCGGAGGCGAAGCTGTCATGAGCGCGATCAGGTTGGAGCAAATTGAAGGCAACGACGCTGGCCTCAAGGCAGCCTTGACGGAAGCACATCTGCCAACTGACGACATCGAGGATCACGGCCGCACCTTCTACAGGGCGCTGTCATCGGATGGCCGGGCTATCGGTTTCCTCGGTGTCGAGCGCTGCGGCGACGATTTTCTCCTCCGTTCGGTCGTCGTGCTTCCCGATCATCGGGGGCAAGGACTGGGGAGCGTTTTGGTCGAGCGGGCGGTGGCGGGTCTCGATCAAGCCGGCGACGTCTTCCTTGCCACGACGAGCGCAGCACCGTTCTTCACGCGCGTCGGATTTTTTGAAGTCCTGCGAGACAGCGTTCCCGCAGCCGTGCTGGCGACCCGCCAGCTTTCCTCCATCTGCCCATCATCGGCGACGATCATGAAGCTTATCCGGCCGCCGACCTAACCACGGACCACGACCATGACCGATAAGACCTACAACGTGCTCTTCCTCTGCACGGGCAATTCCGCTCGTTCTATTCTCGCCGAATCCATCCTCAACAAGGAAGGTGGCGGACGATTCAAAGCCTTCTCCGCCGGTAGCCAGCCGAAGGGTGAGGTTAATCCGCATGCCCTGAAGGAACTGGAGGCACTCGGCTATCCATCGACGGGCTTCTCGTCGAAGAGCTGGGATGTGTTTGCGGAACCCGGCGCGCCGCAGATGGATTTCATCTTCACCGTCTGCGACAGCGCCGCCGGCGAAGCCTGTCCCGTCTGGATCGGCCATCCGATGACCGCCCATTGGGGTGTCGAAGACCCTGCCGCCGTCACGGGATCGGACGTCGAGATCCAGCGTGCCTTCGCACAGGCCGCGCGTTTCCTCAAGAACCGGATTGCCGCGTTCGTCAGTCTGCCGCTGGCATCCATCGATCACATGGCGCTTGAGACGAAGCTTCGCCAGATCGGTGCGATGGAAGGTTCGACGTCGCCGCAGGGAAAGTCCGCCTGATGTCCACGTTCGAGCGCTATCTGACCATCTGGGTATTCCTGTGCATCATCGCCGGTGTCGCCCTCGGCCATCTCATGCCCGGCCTCTTTCAGATCATCGGCGCGGCCGAGGTCGCCAAGGTGAACATTCCCGTCGCGATCCTGATCTGGCTGATGATCATTCCGATGCTGCTCAAGATCGATTTCCGGTCTCTGGCGCAGGTCGGCACCTACTGGCGCGGTATCGGCGTGACCTTGTTCATCAACTGGGCCGTCAAGCCGTTCTCCATGGCACTGCTCGGCTGGCTTTTCATCGGTTGGCTGTTCCGCCTATACCTGCCTGCCGACCAGATCGACTCCTATATCGCAGGGCTGATCATTCTCGCCGCGGCTCCCTGCACCGCGATGGTGTTCGTCTGGAGCAACCTGACACGCGGGGAGCCATTGTTCACGCTGTCTCAGGTCGCGTTGAACGATGCCATCATGGTCGTCGCCTTTGCTCCGATCGTAGGCTTATTGCTCGGCCTCTCCGCGATCACCGTGCCTTGGGATACGCTTGTTCTTTCCGTCGCCCTCTATATCGTCGTGCCCGTCATTATCGCGCAGGTCATCCGCCGCCGCCTCACGGTTGGCGGTACGGCTCGCGCACTGGATGGCGTGCTGGCAAGGTTGCAGCCGATCTCACTGGTGGCGCTGCTTGCGACGCTGGTTCTGCTCTTCGCCTTTCAGGGCGAGCAGATCATCGACCAGCCCGCCGTCATCGGCTTGCTCGCCGTGCCGATCCTGATCCAAGTCTATCTGAACTCCGGGCTTGCTTATCTGCTCAACCGGATGACCGGCGAACGGCATTGCGTTGCCGGGCCATCGGCTCTGATCGGCGCCAGCAATTTCTTCGAGCTTGCGGTTGCTGCCGCCATCAGCCTGTTCGGCTTCCAGTCCGGCGCAGCACTCGCCACCGTCGTTGGCGTGCTCATCGAGGTTCCGGTCATGCTCTCGGTCGTCTGGATCGTGAACCGCTCGAAGGACTGGTACGAGGCCGCCCCCGCTGTTTCCAGAACCACCGCCACCGAAAGGCACTGACCATGGACGCGACCATCTATCACAACCCCGCCTGCGGGACGTCCCGCAACACGCTGGCGCTGATCCGCGCTGCCGGCATCGAACCTGCTGTCATTGAGTATTTGCTGAACCCGCCGACGCGCGAGCAGCTTGCGACGATGATCGCGGACGCTGGCTTGAATGTTCGGGAAGCTATTCGCGAGAAAGGCACGCCTTATGCCGAACTCGGTCTGGACAACCCAGACCTGACTGACGAGCAATTGCTCCACTCGATGATCGCGACGCCAATCCTGATCAATCGACCCTTCGTCGTGACACCGCTCGGCACCCGGCTCGCCCGTCCGTCCGAGGCGGTGCTCGACATCCTGCCCGACACCTTCAAGGGACCGTTCTTCAAGGAGGACGGTGAACAGATCCTCGACCAGGAAGGAAAGCGCATTGCCTGACACTTTCCCAGCACTGCGGGGCGATCACCTATATTCGACAGATCTCGATGCCCTGCGTCCGGCGTTCTCAACGCATAAGCCGCGCATCCTGATCCTCTACGGCTCGCTGCGTGAGGTGTCGTATAGCCGCCTGCTCGCATTCGAGGTCCGCCGGCTGCTCGAACGCCTTGGATGCGAGGTTCGTATCTTTGACCCGAAGGGCCTGCCGCTCCCTGACGAAGCGCCGGCGAGCCATCCGAAGGTGCAAGAATTGCGCGATCTTTCGCAATGGTCGGAAGGGCAGGTCTGGGTGAGCCCGGAACGCCACGGCGCGATGACCGGGATAATGAAGTCCCAGATCGACTGGATTCCACTCTCGGTCGGATCGGTCCGGCCGACGCAGGGCAAAACGCTTGCCGTTATGGAGGTGTCGGGCGGTAGCCAGTCCTTCAATGCAGTGAACCAGATGCGCATTCTCGGCCGCTGGATGCGGATGGTCACCATCCCGAACCAATCCTCGGTCGCCAAAGCCTATCAGGAGTTCGACGCCGATGGCCGGATGAAGCCCTCGTCCTACTACGACCGGGTGGTGGATGTCTGTGAGGAGCTGGTGAAGTTCACCGTCCTCACGCGCGACGCCTCCGCCTACCTCACCGACCGCTACAGTGAGCGCAAGGAACAGGCGGCCGAGCTTGAGAAGCGTGTATCGTTGCGGTCGATTTGAAGGGCTTCGCTCATGTCGGATGCGCGAACGTCATGCCTCGTGCCACAGCCAGAATGCTGACCGAAGCCTGCGCTTGCAAAACTTGACGTTGGAATCCGTCGATCGGGAGACGCAAGTGCCATCACATACATGCCGGTGTGCCCGCCGACCACAGCCGTTGCGGTCAATACGGCCCGTTAGCCCCCACCAACGGAACCATCAAAATCCAAGCGCCCATGGTTGCAATCGCTTCTTATCCAGAGCCCGGGCACGGTTCATCCGCCAAATACCAGAATGGCGCGGCGCGACAGGGGTAGAACACCTCTTGCCTCCATTGGGACCATCGTGAAGATTACCGTTCCTACGCAGGGTTTGCTCTTTCCATAGAGTTCCAGGGAAACATTCCATGAGCCGACAGACAGATGCGATCCTCACCCTTTGCCGTGCGCTGCCGCCCACCCGTATCGCGATCGTGCATCCGGTAAAGGCCAATGTCATTGCCGCCAGCTTCGAGGCGGTGCAGGAAGATCTGGTAACGCCGGTGCTCATCGGCCCGGCGGCGCGGATAACCGACGCGGCCAGAGAGGCCGGGGTCGATATCGCGGGGTGGGAGATCGTCGATACCGAGCACAGCCATGCGGCGGCGGTCAAGGCGGCGGAACTGGCCGCGAGCGGCCATGTGGGTGCCATCATGAAGGGTTCGCTGCATACGGACGAGCTTCTGGGCGAGATCGTGAAGGCCGGCGCGGGGCTGCGCACGGAGCGGCGCATCTCGCACTGCTACCTCATGAGCATCGCATCCTATCCGAAACCGTTCATGATCACCGATGCCGCCGTCAACATCCTGCCCGATCTCGCGGTGAAGGCGGATATCGTCCAGAATGCGGTCGATCTCTGGCGCGTGGTGTTCGGCGAGGCGCGCGCGCCGAAGGTCGCCGCTCTCGCGGCGGTGGAAACGGTCAATCCCAAGATGCAGGCGACCCTCGACGCCGCAGCACTCTGCAAGATGGCGGACCGCCGGCAGATCACCGGCTGCCTGATCGACGGGCCGCTTGCCTTCGACAATGCGATCAGCCCGCAGGCAGCACGGGAGAAGGGCATAGAATCGGCCGTCGCCGGCGATGCTGACATCCTTCTCGTTCCCGATATCGAGGCCGGCAACATGCTGGCGAAGCAGCTCACGTTTCTTGGCAGCGCTGAGGCGGCCGGCATCGTGCTGGGCGCCCGCGTCCCCATCGTTCTGACAAGCCGGGCCGACGACCAGCGCACGCGCCTCCTGTCCTGCGCGCTTGCCTGCCTCCTCGCGGATGCCCGCGCCAAGGGCCGCATCAAATGACTGACGTCCTGCTCGTTCTCAATACCGGTTCGTCGAGCCTGAAATTCGAAGTTTTCGGCTATGAGGCACTCGACAAGCTCGCCAAGGGCAAGGTCACCGGCATCGGCACCGAGGCCAGGCTGAGCGCGACGGTCGTGGCAAGCGATGTCCATGTCGACAGGGCGCTTGCAGCGAACGACCACGAGACCGCCATGGCCGCGGTGATCGACCTCATCGACCGATACGACGACGCATGGCGCATGGTGGCGACGGTACACCGGATCGTGCATGGCGGCGCCGATTTCGTCGCGCCTGTCGTCGTCACGCCCGGGATTCTCGATCGGCTTGCGGCGCTGGCGCCCCTCGCGCCATTGCACCAGCCCTACAATCTCGCGGGCATCGCGGCGTCGGACCGCCTGTCGGACGCCCCGGACATCGCCTGTTTCGATACCGCCTTCCACGCCGGCCATGCACCGCTCTTCCAGGTCTTCGCCGTCGATGCGACGCTGCGGGATCGGGGCATCCGCCGCTACGGATTCCACGGCCTGTCCTACGAGTGGATTGCCCGCGTGCTCGCAAGTGAACACCCCGATCTTGCGCGCGGCCGGGTCGTGGTCGGGCATCTCGGCAATGGCGCAAGCCTGTGTGCCCTGAAGGACGGCGCAAGCGTCGACACGACCATGGGCATGACCGCGCTCGACGGTCTGCCGATGGGGAGCCGCACCGGTGCGATCGATCCCGGCGCGGTCACCTACATGCTGCGCAATCTCGGCATGGGCATCGACGATGTGGAACATGCGCTCTACGAGCGCTCCGGCCTGAAGGGCCTGTCCGGCCTCAGCAACGACGTGAAGGCCCTGCTCGAAAGCGCGGATCCGCGCGCCGGCTTCGCCCTCGACTATTTTGCCCTGAAGGTAGCGCAGTTCGCGGCCATGATGGCAGTGTCCATGGGTGGACTCGACGCCGTCGTCTTCACGGGGGGCGTCGGGGAAAATGCGGGACCGGTTCGCGATGCGATCCTCGCCCGGCTGGAATTCCTGCGGCCGTTCCGGACCTTGATCGTCCCGGCGAACGAGGAACGCATGCTTGCGATCCACGGCAAGGCATTGCTGGAGGCAGGACGGGGCGGCTGATCCGGTCCTCGATGGCGAGGCCCCGCGCAACACTTGACCAGGATCAATATATGCCGCGTTATCGGCGCTATGCTTCCGACCGCTTGCCTGGAACGGAAGGAATGTACGCGTGTTTTATCAATCCATTCTCGTCAATCTCGATATCGAGCGGCCGGTCGAGCCGATCACGGAGGCCGCGGTCGATCTGGCGTCTCGCTCGGGTGCTCGGCTCATAGGGCTTTGCGCCGCCGGAACGCTCGCAGAGCGCATGGAGGAGGCTCGCGCCACGTTCCTCCATCTGGCGGCAAACAGGATCGAGGCGGAATGGCGCGGCGAAACGATGGCGCCAACCGAGGCGGTCGTGGCGGCCGCCCGTGTCGCCGATCTGGTGCTGATGGCGGCCGGAGACCGCGCGGACCCGGCGACCGTCGTCCTGCGTGCCGGCCGGCCTCTTCTGGTGGTCGGGAGCGACTGCGACACGATTGCGACACGAAAGATCGTCATCGGCTGGAAGGACACCCGCGAGGCCCGCCGCGCGATTGCGGATGCGCTTCCCCTGCTCTCGGTCGCCTATGACGTCGCCGTCGTCTCCGTTTCCCCGGAGCCCGCGCCGGCCGAGAGGCAGAGCCTCTCCGATATCGTTTCCTATCTCGCCCGGCACAATGTGAAGGCCAGGCCGCAGATGATCAAAAGCGCCGACGAAACGATCGGCTTTCTGCAATTCGTCGACGAAAGCGACGCCGATATCGTCGTCACCGGCGCCTATGGTCATAGCCGCCTGCGGGAATGGGTGTTCGGCGGAATCACGGGCCTGCTTCTCGAAGAGAACACGCGCACCCGCTTTCTTTCCTGTTGATCCGCGGAACGCGACCGGCGCCTACACCGGCGTGTCGGCCGACGACGTGGCCGCAACCGGTGGCGACGTCTCCAACCCATCCTCCGGCGCACGGACGGATGCGGCCCTGTCCACTGGCCGCCGGATCGGATCCGACAACAGCGGAAGCCGTTGAGGACCACGAGCACGGTCCCGCCTTCATGTCCGACCACCGCCAGCGGCAGAGGCAGATCGAAGAACAACCCGCCCGTTACCAGCACCAGCATGGCGCCGATCGCGACGACGAGGTTCTGCCGGATGATCGCGGCGGTCCGGCGCGCCAGATGCTGCGCATCGGCCAGCTTCTTCATGTCATCCGACAAGAGGGCGACATCGGCGGCCTGAAGGGCGACCTCCGAGCCGGCCGCGCCCATGGCGATGCCGACATCGGCGCGTGCAAGAGCGGCCGCGTCATTGACACCGTCGCCGACGAAGGCCACGGTGCCGCCACCCGCCAGTTCCCCCACATGACGCACCTTGTCTTGCGGCAGCATTTCGGCATGAATCTCGTCGGGAGCAAGGCCGAGCAGCGCGCCGATCCGCAAGGCCACCGGCCGGCGGTCTCCGGTCATCATGACGATGCGGCACACGCCGCCGGCCCGCAGCGCGGCGAGCGCCGGGGCCGAGCTCGCCCTCGCCTCGTCCGCCACGCCGACGGCGCCGAGAACGGTCGGTCCACGTCCCAGATAGACGACGGTCTCGGCGCTGTCGGTCAGTTCCCGAAGCCGGGCGTGGTCGACGGACGCCCCCATGTCCCGAACGAGATGAAGATTGCCGGCCCAGAGGACACCAAGCGCATCCGACCCGACGATCCCTGCGCTTGGGCGCGCGCTGACATCCACGACATGCGCCGGCGCGATGCCACGTGCGGCCGCCTCCCGGCGTATGGCCGCCGCGACATGATGCTCGGAATGGGCTTCGAGCCCGGCGAGCAACGACAGGAAGCCGCATTCGTCCGCGTCCAGCGCGACGATCCGCGTCACGGCCGCCCGGCCGTTGGTGAGGGTGCCGGTCTTGTCGAAGGCGAAGATATCGACGGCGGCCAGTGTTTCGAGCGCGCCGCCGAGAGCGCAGACAGGATCGCTGCAGGCACCGATATGACGATCGCACAGGGGCTGGCCGCGACCAGCAGCGTCGCGGCCCGATAGAGCGCCTGCTCCCAATCGCGCTCCACCCCGTAGAAAACGGCGAAGGCTAGAGCGGCGCCGAGGAGCACCGCGACGATATAGCGCTGTCCGAACCAGGCGCTGAAACGCTCGGAGGGGGCCTTGGCCTCCTGGGCTTCCGTGATCAGCCGGATCATGCGGGCGATCGTGCTGTCGCCGATCGTTCTTGCGACCGCCACTTCCAGAATGCCGTCCAGATTGACGGTGGCCTCGAACACCTGCTGGCCCGGCTCTTTGGAAACGGGCATGGATTCACCGGTGATATTGGCCTCGTCGATACCGCCGCGTCCCTGCAGGATGACGCCATCGGCCGGCACGCGGGCGCCGGGCCGCAGGATCACGACATCCCCGACGACAAGCTCCGCTGCGGGAACCTCCAGCACCGAGCCATCGGCCTGCCAGCGGAACGCCGTTTCGGGACGAAGCGCCATCAGCGCCTCGACGGCGCGGCGCGCACGGCCGAGCGCCTGGTGCTCAAGCGTCGTCGACACGCTGAACAGCGTCAACAGCACCGCGCCATCGACATCGCGCCGGCCACCAGCCCGGCGACACCGGCGACGAGGATTTCCTGCGATGCAGCGGTCGCCGCCGCGACACCGACGATGAGGCTCGACGTCGAGATCAGCCCGTCATTGGCACCCAGCACCGCCGCGCGGAGCCAGCCGATACGTTCGATGAGTTGGCTTTCCCTGTGGACGGCGCGCATGGCATCTCCGATTTCAGCAGATCGGCTGTGGTTACACGACTTCAGGCAATGGATTTAGAATTATTCTAAATGTATGCCATAGAGACGGCAGCACATCAATCTTCGCGGCGCTTTCTTCCCGTCACCATGGCGCGAACGAGGTTTTCCCGGTGCTCGACGCTGGCTAGAACAACGCCGGCGATATGCAGGGCGACCAGCCCGATGGTCGAATAGACAAGGGCCTTATGGACATCCTCCACCCAGCCGACACCCCAATAGGCATCCGTGGTCATCATATAGCCGGTGGTCACGATGCCGGACACCGCCGCGAGCAACAGAACGACCATGGCGCCCCCCGCCGGATTGTGGCCGAGATACCGCTTGGCGCGGAAGGCGAGGCTGTCACGGAGGAACGCGAGAATCGTCGTAGGGGCATAGAGGAAATTGGCGAAGCGGGCGTGATGCGGCCCCAGCAGCCCCCAGACCAGGCGCAAGGCGATCAGCCCGGCGATGGCATAGCCGGAGAGGATATGGGCCTTCTTCCATTCGTCGCCGGTGACGAAGGAGAAAACGAAGAGGCAGACCAGCGACCAGTGAAAGACCCGCACGAGCGGGTCCCACACCTTGACGCTTTCCCCCGCCCCGCTGGTTCGGGAGAGTGGCGCCATCATTCCGCTCCTTCCGAGCCGACCGGCTCGCCGGTCTGCGGATTGAAGATCGTCTCGACCTTGGCGCCCTTGGCATCGATCGCATAGACTTCGTAGCAGCCGTTCTCGACCTTTATCCGCCGGACGTCGAGGCCCATCGCCTTGGCCTTGTCCTTCATGGCATCCTCGGTCATCCATTTGTCCTTCGGCACGTCGCAGCTCTTGCCCTCATCTTCGGCACGGGCCGCACCGGCGGCAAAAAGGCCGAGAAGGGCGGTTGCGAGAAGGATTGTCTTCATGGAATTTCTCCTTGTGGCCGGCCGGAGCACCCTGCCCCGACGCTGGACGCACCATAGGCAGCCGTGGCTGAGCGATGGCTGACGGGAAATGTCAGCAAAATTTCAGCCTCGCCGTGCTAGGCTTCGAACATGCGTGTGCTCTTCATGTCCGTCATCACCCTTTCCCTTGCCGGGCTCCTTTCGGCCGGCGCAATCGCTCATGCAGACGATGAGGGGGACGACGCGGACGGACGCACCCTCGACGCCGTTCAGGAGGCGGTCGAGAAGGGCGCGATAAAACCGTTTTCCGAGTTGCGCGACATCGTCAGCCGGCGTTTCCGGGGCGATATCGTCCGCGTGGAACCACGCCGGAAGCACGGGATCTTCCTCTACAAATTCAAGGTTCTGTCGCCCGAAGGGCAGCTCGTCGAAATAGAGATCGACGCAGCGAGCGGCACGATCCTCGAAGTCGAGAACGAATGATGCGCATCCTGCTCGTTGAAGACGACCGGCTGATCGCCCGCGATCTCATCGCCCATCTGGAGCGGGCGGGCTATGTCGTGGACCATGCCCGCGACGGCGAAGACGGCTGGTATCGCGGCGACAGCGAGGATTTCGCCGCCGCCATCCTCGATCTCGGCCTCCCCTCCATGGATGGCATGACGATCCTGAAACGCTGGCGCAAGGACGGGCGCCGCTTCCCCGTCCTCATCCTGACGGCGCGCGGCAATTGGGAAGAGCGCGTGGAAGGCATCGATGCCGGGGCGGACGACTATCTCGCCAAGCCCTTCCAGATCGCGGAAGTCCTCGCCCGCCTGCGCGCTATCCTGCGCCGCTATGCCGGCGAGCCGAGCCCCGTCCTCAGCGCCGGCGGCCTACACCTGGACCCGCGCGTCAAATCGGTGACGCTTGGGGACCGGCCGGTCGACCTGACGCCGCTCGAATATCGCTGCCTGCACCATCTGCTCCAGAACCGCGAGCGCCATGTCAGCCAGCAGGAACTGACCGAGCAGCTCTACGCCCAGGATTTCGACCGCGACAGCAATTCGGTGGAGGTGCTGATCGGCCGGCTGCGGCGCAAGCTGGGCAAGGCTTTCATCGAGACGCGCCGCGGCTACGGCTACCGGATCGCCGCCGCATGAGATGGCCAACCTCCATTCGCAGCCGCCTCCTGCTGATTTCCGCGTTGACCGTGAGCCTCGCGCTGACACTGACCGTCACCTTGCTGGTCTCGCTCTTCTCCAGCAACATCCGCAACCGCATCGATGCGGAGCTGACCAGCCATATCAACACGCTGGCCGGCGCGCTGTCCTTTGCCGCCGACGGCACGCTCCAGCGCCCGGAAAGCCCGCTCGACCAGCGCTTCGCCACGCCCTATGGCGGGCTTTACTGGCAGATCGTCGACGATGCGCGGGGGCAGACCGTCCGCTCGCTGTCGCTGTTCGACACGGCCCTTGCCCTGCCCATGGACAGGCACGCCGAGGGCGCGGTTCATCGCTACCTGCTGCCCGGCCCGGCCGGAAGTTCATTGATCGTCCTCGAGCGGCTCGTGCAGGTCGCTGCACCGGAGGGGAAACGCGCGCTGCGCATCGCTGTCGCCATCGACGCGCAAACGCTGGAGGAGGCCAGAGCCGCCTTCATCCGCGACATCCTGCCGGCCGTCGCCGGGCTCGGCGTCTTCCTCGTCGTCGCGTCGATCCTGCAGCTCACCCTCGGGCTGCGGCCGCTGGCGGCGCTGAACGAAGGGATCGTGCGCATCCGCGAGCGGCGTGCCAACCAGTTGACCGGCGCCTATCCCAGTGAATTCCAGAGCACCGTGGCGGCAGTCAATGCGCTTCTGGATACGCAGGAAGCGATGATGGGCAAGGCGAGGAAGCGCGCGGCCGACCTCGCCCACGGCCTGCGCACGCCGCTGACGGTGCTCTCGAACGATGTCCTCACTCTGCGCGACAAGGGTGAGGCGGCCATGGCGGACGAACTGGAGCACCTGGCGTCCGTCATGCGTAATCATGTGGAACGGGAACTGGCGCTTGCCCGCATCGCCGCCAGCGCGGACCTGCGCCGCTCGGACGCCGACGTAGCCATGATCGTCGGCGAACTTGTGCGCATCCTCAAGCGCTCCCCTTCCGGCGAGCGGCTGCGGTTCGAGATCGACGGCCCAAACACCGAGACCGTGCCCATGGACCCAGCCGACTTTCGCGAACTCATCGGCAACCTGCTCGAAAATGCCGTCAAATGGGCGACGGCCGAAATTCGCGTGCGCTGGAAGCGCAACGAAGACGGCCTGCGTCTGACGATCTCGGACGACGGTCCGGGCGTGCCGGAGCAAGAACTCGGCAATCTCACCCGCCGCGGCTGGCGTCTTGACATGGCATCCCCCGGCTCTGGCCTCGGTCTCTCCATCGTTCGTGAAATCGTCGATGTCTATCGCATCGGTTTTATGCTGCGGAACAGAAAGGCCGATAGCGGGCTGGAAGCCGAGCTTCTGTTCGCTCATACATGATGCAAACCGTCACGCAGATGGACGCCCCCCATCGACTCTCGCGCTTCGGCGTTGCATCCTGCCCTACAGAAACGACACGCGGTTCGTTCCCCACCGCATCCATAGCAATGTAAAATCGAAATGCTCATCCAAGAAGGCGACAAGAGGACTCCGGCAACAGACCTGATGCTGGCTTCAATTCTGGCGTTCGTCGCAGGCGGCGTGAACAGTGCCGGTTACCTTGGCTACCGCTATTTCTCAGCCAACATGACCGGCAATGTCTCGATGGCCTCCGATTTCCTCGCAGTCTCCCGGTCCGACCTGGCACTGGGATTCCTGACGATCGTCGTGATGTTCATCCTTGGTGCCTTCATCGCCTCGTGTCTCATCGAAGTCGGCAAGCGGCAGCTACGTCGTAACATCTACGCCCTCACATTGATCGTCGAAGCCGCGCTTCTGATGCTTGTCGGGCTTTTCATCACCCTGAGCGCACGCTCCCCGAATGGTGTGCTGGTGGTGGGCCTGTTGAGCCTGACCATGGGATTGCAGAATGCGGCATCGACGCGGATTTCCGGCAGTCGCGTAAGAACGACCCACGTTTCGGGTGTAGCAACCGATATCGGGGTGGGCATCGCCATGCTTCTGGGAAACAATTCCAGCTCCGACAGGCTGGCCATCGTGCTGCGCTTGAAACTCCACCTCGTCACGATTGTCTTCTTCGCACTCGGTGGCGTATTTGGCGTTCTTGGATACCAGCACCTCGGGGGATTATCCTTCTGCGCTTTGGCGATGCCTCTACTCCTGCTAAGCATCAGATATCTCCGGTAATGCAGATGGAGAAATGCTGCCCGCTCTGCCGGACGGCGCGCACTTGCAAATTGAGCAGACTGTCGGCTTTGAAGTGTCACAACTTTAGACTGAAGGACCATAATAAAGGCGCAAATATACCTCTACCCCAGCCGGATACCGGCCAGCACCGACACATCGCCATAGCAACCGTCGACTATCCCAAGAACACAATTCAAATCCGAATCTACTGTTATTCTGGCCCACGATCACCGTATTTGAGCAGCCCCTTCACCGCCTCGCCATCCAAAGCCTGCGCATCGAACAGCGCCGTGGTGAGCGCGTCGAGCTTGTCGCGGTTCTCACTGATGATTTCGACCGCCCTCGCAAATGCCCTTTCCAATCCCGCATGGATGCGGGCTGCGAGATCGGGATTACCGTCGAGCACGGCGGTCGGGTCCTTGTCATCGCGGTAGAGCAGCGGCTGAATCGCACCGAAGCCGAGGGAACGCTCCATGGCGAGCGCCATCTTCGTTGCCCTGGCGAGACCGCTTTCGTCCGAACCAGCGGACCCGGCGGACACCTTGCCGACCACGATCTGCTGGGCGGCGCGCCCCGCCATGAGCATGGCAAGCATGTCCTTACGGTACCCCAGCGTATCAGCATTTGCCTAAACCCGCAATCTTCCAACCTATCGGTTCCCACCAATTGTGGGTTGCTATGATCCGGGCCGACTTCATGGCCTGAGTAAAGTCGTAGGAGCTACGGCGGTTAAGAAATTCCTACATTAAGCAACCTGTGATGAAATAAACAGCAGAGAGATCAGAAATTAAACTTGATAAATTTCAAAAGGTTAAGCGTGCAAATCCGCGCCTCTCACGTTCTGGCGCATTCTCCACATCAACTGTCGCGATATGAAATCTTGGGTTGAATGGAATTTGGAAGCCGATACGGGGTCCCGTTACAACGTCGATTGACAAGAATAGCTGGCCAAAGTCCAGCCACCACCAGGAGGCACGGCCATTTTCCGGTCCTGTCAGTCCGAATTGTGCGATTGCTTCAAACTTTGCCCATAAACCTCAGGAACCCTTCGACAGGTCTCCCGGCCTGCCGAAAAAAGAGGTCCTGTCGCTATCGGCCGGACTCCGCCCGAGGCGTCTCGCAGAAGAAACAGCACGTCTAGGCCAAGGTGCTGGGCAAGCTCGGTCCCGGACGTCGGACCGAGAACCGTCAACGCGGTCGCCCAGGCATCGGCTTCAGCGCAGGTTCGCGCGACGACCGTGACCGAAGCGGGCGACGACAGTAGCGGCGCACCGCGGCGCGGATTCATGGTGTGCGAGAGACGGCGACCGTTCACGACAGTCCAATGCCGGTAATCGCCAGAGGTGGCGACCGCAGCCTCCTGCAAGGCGAGGACGGAGTGCGGCGCTCGACGGGCCGCGTCGGGACCTTCTACGGCAATGTTCCACGGTTCACCATCGGGGCGCAGACCGAGCGCCCTCATCTCGCCGTCAATTCCCACGAGGCCGGAAGTTATGCCGAAGCGCCCGAGGATCGCGACCAGCCGGTCGACGCCATATCCCTTGGCAATGCCGTTGAGGTCGATCGTGATCGGCGCGCGCTTGCGCACCGCCGCGCGAACAGGATCGAGCTCGAGCGCCACATGGGCGGGTTGGCGCGATGTCGCGAGTGCCTTCCGGATCAGGGCCCGGTCGGCCGCTTGCGGGCCAAAACCCCAGGCAACGACCGCATCGCCCACGCCGATATCGAAAGCTCCGCCCGACGCACGGCCGATTTCGAGCGCAAGATGCAGAACGTCTGCCAGACGCGCCGGCACATCGATCCAGTCGCCGACGGGACCGGCGTTCAACCTCATCAGAGCGCTGTCGGGCTTCCAGGTGGACATCTGCGCGTCCACCTCGTCCATTTCCGCCTGAAGAGCGTGTCGAACCGGCTCCGGATCGAACCCTGCCTCCGTGTAGAACAGCGCGGACCAGCGCGTTCCCATGGTCGGTCCGTTGAGCGCGTGCCTCATCGGATCAGTAGACGTCTTCGACATAGCGTCCCTCCGCCTTGAGCAGGGCCGGCGTCAACCCTACCGGCGCGAGAATCTCGGCAAGCGCCGCCGAAACGCCGACGGCCATATCCCGCCCACCACAGACCATGATGCGCGCGCCGCTGCGGATCAGGGCTGCGATCTGGGCGGCATCCTCAAGAAGAGCGTGCTGGACATAGCGCGGCATCCGCCCGCGCGAGCAGGCCCCGACGAGCCGGTGAAGGCGCCCTTCGCGATGCCAGCGCGTCAGTTCGTCCTTGTAGAGGAAATCGCTGGCAGGATGACGCATTCCGAAGAACAGGTGGATCGGACGGCGACGCGCATTGGCGCGCACGAAGCCCGCCAGCGGCCCTATCCCTGTTCCAGCTCCGATCAGGATCAACGGTATCCTCCTCCTGCCGGCATGGAAGCCGGGATTGGTTCGGATGAATGCGCGAACGGCACATCCTGGCTCCAGATTGAAGAGCTGCCCGGAACAGAGCCCCGCCGGATGCTTCTTCACGACGATCTCGATGAAGCCATCGCGCCGTCCCGAAGCCAGCGAGTAGAACCGTGGAACGGACGAGCCCTCGGGCAGCACGCCGAGAAGATCGCCTGCCGAATATCGACCGAAGCCACGCCCGGCCAACCGATGCCAGAACGGGACTTTGGGCAGCACGAACCGCAGGATCACTGTCGGAGCTTGCACCTCCGCGCCGTATTCGCGTCGCGAAACGAGGGTCAATGGGGAGGCCGCCAGCAAGGCTGGCCGATGGACAAGCTCCAGCCCGATCCCTATTGCCTCGCCCAGCGATCGTCCCCAACGGGCAAAATCCTGCGGCGACTGCCGGTCGACGGTTTCGTATGGGATGAGCGTGCTCCACCCTCGCGCCTCGGCGGCCCTCGCAACGACCTGGGCAAAAGCGCAGTAGGCCGGGAAGCTGCGGTCACCGAAGCCGAGCACGGCGATCGGAATGGTTGGCTCTACCGGCAGGGTTTGCAGGCGATCGAGAAACCCCCGCGCCGAAGCGGGCGCATCGCCATCGCCATAGGTTGCCGCAAGAATGAGAACGCGCCGGGCATGCCGGTAGCGTTCAGGATCGAATGACGACATCGGCGCGGTGTGAACCGCCTGCCCGAGCTTCGTCAGCGCGGCGTGCAGTGTCGCAGCGAAGCTCCATGTGCTGCCGCTCTCGCTGCCGACAAGCAGGATCGTTTCCGCACGTCCAGCCGTTACATTGCCGTGAATCCGTGGCCGCCCGCGCCGACCCGCCAGCCACAGGATGAGGCCGGTGCCCGCCATCGCCGGCACGCCGAGCGCCATCATGCCGAGCACGAGGCCCAAGGTGGCCGCGCCTCGACCGGTATGCAGCATATAGATAGTCTCCGAGAGACGCTGCCATCCGGTCAGGTCGCTCCAGGCCAGCAGCACGCCGGTGCCCTGATCCAGATAGCCCGTGCCGCGATCCGTCTTCAGCGTGAAGACATCCGTCGCATCGGCCGGATCGGGAAACGCCAGGCTGCGCAGTTCGGTGACCGGTGTCCGTTTCAGCAGATCCATATGCGATGCGGCCATGCCGGTCCGGCCGCTCGCCTCGATGTGGGCGACGGGAGATGTGGCCGCGTCGGGAAGGAGATCGAATGTCGACGCCGTCATCCACAATGCGGTGGCCGAGGACAAGACGAGGCCTGCGACGGCGACGCGCGCGATCTCGACATGCAATCTTCCGGCGAGCGGCCCGCGTATCGGCGCGAACCATCGCCGCCAGCCGCCGGCCCTGCGGGCGACGAGCATAGTGCCGGACACAGCCAAGACCAGCATGGCGGCAGCGCCCACTGCCGCTGCGATACGCCCGCCGTCACCGAGAAAGAGCGACCGGTGCAGACCGGTAAGCCACTGCTCGACGGCATTCGGATCGCTGGAGGCGACACCCAGCCCTGTTGCGGGATCGATGATGGCGGCCTGAGGCGCCCCACCCTCAAACCAGTAGGCGGTGATCTTGCCGGAGGGCGCGCGACGTATCTGTTCTATTTGAGGGTGGATGGCGAGGATACGTCCGGCCAGCGTCCCGACGGAAAGCCCTGCCTCGGCCTGCGGGGCGGACAACCGTTCGGCGGCGGGAAACAGCGAGAGTGCTGCACCGCTAAGGCTCAAGACCAGCAGAAAAAGAGCGGCCAGAAGGCCTGGCCAGCGATGGATGACACGGATCATGTCGTCCACCGCCTAGAAGGAGTAGGCAACGGTCGAGACGTAGCGTCGACCGCGAACGGTCGTCTTCGTGCCCGCAGTGGTCAGGGGAACGGCGACCTCGTTGGGGCTGTCACGCATGTCCTCCACGGCTGCGTCGACATGCAGCGTGTAACCTGCGTCGAAAAGCGCATCGGCAAGGTCGAGCGAGATCTCCAGCGTGCGCCCCGCACCGACGCTAGCGCCGGTAATGCCGTCGATACCGGCGCGGCCGCCAGTGGCGCGATACCAGCCCGATAGATGCTCGTAATATTTGGACTTGCCGCCAGCGACCCAGAGCGTGCCGGCATATTTGCCCTGGGGATCGGTGACGTAGAGCGCGAGATAGGCGCCGTCGCCGCCATAGTTGGTCAGCGTTGTGGTCAATGTCACCGGCCGGGCCATGGCGAGGCCAGGGAACGTGAGGGCGGTTGTCATGGCGAGAGCTGCGAGAAGCGATTTCATGTCGGCTTGCCTTCTGCGAGGAAACGGTGTCCGGGTCGTCGCAGAGCGCCGACCCGTCCTCGTCACTGTGGCGAAGCCGCCTGAGGGCTGCCTGACGGCCATCGGGATTTTCCGTCAGCACTTCGTCAGGAAACATCGGACACGGTCAGGTCCGCAGCAGATGCAGGAGCGACCGGCCTGTCGGCAGGCCAGCCGCGAAAGCTCCGGGGACTGAACAAGACGGCAGCCAGCCACGCTCCGCTCAGGCGCGTGGCTGGCTGCCGCTGCGTTAGCGCGGAGACATCCGCTGCAACGTCCCGTCGCGCAGGACGTACTGGTGCCAGACCGCCATCGCGGCATGCAGTCCGGCAAGGTAGAGGATGATCGTGCCGGCATTCTCATGAATGTCCGCGATCAGGCCCGGTGCGCCCTGCACCCGCTCGGTGATCGCCGGAAGCTGGAAGCCGAAGAAAGAAACGGGAACACCGAGGCGCGACGCCGCGTACCAACCGCTCAACGGCAGGGCAATGAGGAACAGATACAACAGCACATGTCCGGCTTTGACGGCAAGGGCGAGACGGCCATTGGACTGCGGCGCGTCCGGGGTTCCGCCCGCAAGGCGCAGGATCAAGCGCGGAAGCACCAGGACGAGCACGGCCAACCCGAACGAGAAATGCAGCAAGGGCGGGTTTTCGGCCATATGACGGCCTCCCGTCGAGGTCAGCCAGGCCCCGAGGATCAGCAGGGCTGTCAGCCAGTGGATGACGATCATGCTTCTGGAATAACGGGCCGGATCATGAGGCATGGCGGGATCTCCTTGCGACGGTCGCAGCGCTTGAGCGATAGCGAGATGGGATTGCTACTTGATGGTGGTCTTGGGCCGCACGGTCGTCCCGAGCAGGGTGTTGGAGGATGTTCCGCCTACGGTGTCGTTCTGCGAGGCTGGCGGCCGCTGACGCCTCGATCCGTGACGGTCGTCATCGCGATCCCTGTGCCGGAACTTGACGATTTCGAGGGTTTCCGGATCGACCTTGGCCTTGAAAGCCAGGCCATTCCGGTCGGTTCCCCGGATTTCGTAACAGCCGTCATCGATCTTGATCCTGGCAACGGTCCAGCCTTGACTGGCGGCCATTGTTTCGACCGCTTCCCGCGGCTTCCATCGATCCATCGAGACATGGCAATCGTCGTCGTCAGCCTTGGCGATACCGGGACCGGAAAACGCCAGAACGAGGATCGCGGCCAGCAAATGTTTCATCGTTTCATTGTTCCTGATCAACGCGCTTTCGGGGGGAACCATGGCACGCTCTCCTGACGAACGCCTGAAGCAGCGATGGGGCGGTCTTCAGCAAACCGACAGCATCGGACGCTAGGCAGGAGGATGGCGAGACGGGTGACCCTGGGATGAGAGTTCTACTGATCGAAGACGATGCTATCCTCGGAAAGGCCGTGCGCGAGCAGGTTGCCGCCCTCCACTCGGTGGACTGGGTGACACGGCTCGATGCGGCGCGCGAACATCTCCAAAGCGCGGCATACGATCTCATCCTGCTCGATCTGATGCTCCCGGACGGATTGGGCATCGCCTTTCTCAAAAAGCTTCGAGCCGAGGGCAGCGTGACGCCGGTCATCATCCTGACGGCGCTCGACCAAATCTCCGACCGCATCGCGGGCCTCGATGCCGGCGCCGACGACTACATGATCAAGCCGTTCGATCTGTCGGAACTCTCCTCGCGGCTGAATGCGGTGGCGCGGCGATACAGCGGCAACCCGAATCCTCTCATCGAGATCGGCGACCTGCGCATCGATCTCGCCGCCCGGACCGTGATGCACGGCGCGCGCCCTGTTGAGCTTACCGGTCGCGAATGGGCGCTGTTCGAAGCATTTCTGCAGCGGCCCGGCATCGCGATGACCAAGGCGCAGCTCGAAGATCGGCTCTATGCATTCGGCGCAGAGGTCGAGAGCAATACGATCGAGGTTCACGTCAGCAGACTGCGCAAGAAGCTCGGCCACGGCGCGATCGATACGGTGCGGGGCATCGGGTATCGTCTTGGAACGGCAAGATGAAGCGGCCCAGGAGCCTGCAATGGCGGCTCTCGCTATCGCTGGGGCTAGGGCTAACGGTGTTATGGGCACTTGCCGCGGTCGTGACCGCGCAGATGCTGCGCCACGAAATGGACGAGGTGTTCGACAGCGCCCTCGAAGAGACGGCGCAACGCATCCTGCCGCTTGCGGCGATCGAGATCATCGGCCGCGATGCCGACGACACCGAACAGCGCGTTGCCACGCTCCGCCAGCACGACGAGTATTTCACCTATGTCGTGCGCGATGCCGCGGGCAAGGTTCTGCTGCGATCGCACAGCGCCGATCTCGCGGCATTCCCGCCGTTTTCCGGAATGGGCTTTGCCACGACGCCGACGCACCGCCTCTACTCCGACGCGACCCTCCAGCAGAATCTGACCATCACCATCGCGGAGCCCCTGTCGCATCGCCGGATGACCGCCGGGCGACTGTTGCTCGGGCTGAGCCTGCCGCTGGCCGTCATTGTCCCGCTCGGCTTGATCGGCATCTGGGTCATTGTCCGGCTGTCCATGACCCCGGTTCGGACCTTCCGCTCGCAGATCGAGGGGCGCGGCGGCGGTGATTTGACACCCATCGACGCGGAGGACCTGCCCTCGGAGATCGGCCCCGTCGCCAAAGCGGTCAACCACCTCCTGGACCGATTGACGCGTACCTTGCAGGCCGAGCGCAGCCTGGCGGCCAAATCGGCCCATGAGCTGCGGACACCGGTGGCTGCTGCACTGGCGCAGGCGCAGCGCATGATCGCGCAAGCGCCGGACGACGCCACGCGCGAGCGCGCCGAGGATATGCAGACCGCCTTGCGGCGCCTTTCCCGCCTCACCGAGAAACTCATGCAACTGGCGAGAGCCGAGGGCGGACGCCTTCTCGCCGAGGCGCCGGTCGAGATCGGCGCCATCCTGCGAATGGTTGTGAGCGAATTCGACGGGCAGGCCGAGACTGCAGGGCGCATCGACCTGACACTGCCAGACGCGCCGGTATTCGCAAGCATCGACGCCGACGCCTTCGCCATCCTGGCCCGGAACCTGATCGAAAACGCCCTCAAGCATGGCGTGCGGGACGAACCGGTCGCCGTCACCTTGTCGGCAGACGGCTGTCTGCGCGTCACGAACGCCGGCCCGGTCGTGCCTTCCGCAGTGCTTGCGCGGCTGAGCGAGCCCTTCGAGCGCGGTCAGGCTCTGGTGCGGGGGGCCGGCCTGGGGCTCGCCATCGCCCGGACCATTGCTGCCGGAACAAATGGACGGATAGAACTCCAATCTCCCGCAAGCGGCAGGATTGACGGGTTTGAGGCAAGGTTCTTCATAGACAAATGATCATCGACATCGACGCCAGATGCTGAAAGGCAACTCGGGAGACCATGGACACTGACGCCCTGCTCAGCCGCCTTGCGGTATCGCTTTCGATCGGTCTGCTGATCGGCCTGGAGCGTGGATGGCGTACCCGCAACGAGGAAGACCATCTGCGCGCGGCAGGTCTACGAACGTTCGCGCTGACCGGTCTCACCGGCGGCATTACCGGCGCCCTGGCCCGGCAGTTCGACTCTGGCCTCGTGATCGGTCTTGTTTTCCTCGGGTTCACCGCGGCATTCGCCTCCTACCACTGGCTCGAAGCGCGGGCCGAGCGAAATTACAGCGCGACATCCGTCGTCGCCGGCATAGCCACGTTCCTGCTGGGAACGCTTGCCGTCGTCGGCGACCTTGCAGCCGCCATCGCCGGGGCTGTTGCCACGGCTGTGCTGCTTGCCCTGCGCGAGCCGTTGCATCGTTGGGTCGCGTCGCTGAGCTGGAATGAGATCCGGTCGGGCCTGACGCTTCTGGCAATGACCTTTCTCATGCTGCCGATCCTGCCGAGCAGGCCGGTCGATCCCTGGGGCACCGTCAATCCATATGAGATCTGGTTGCTGACCATCCTGATCGCCGCGGTCTCCTTCGCCGGCTACGTCGCCGTCCGCGTGTTCGGGGACCGGCTTGGCGTCCTGATGACGGCGATCGCGGGCGGGCTCGCCTCTTCGACAGCGACGACCTTGACGCTGGCAAGGCTTGCCCGCCGGCACCCCGAGTCCAGCACGCTGCTTTCCTGTGGCGTGCTTCTTTCCGGCTTGACCATGATCATCCGCGTTGCAGTCGTGGCGACGGCCTTGAACCCAAGCTTGCTTCCGCATCTCAAATGGCCATTGCTCATCGGCGGTGGCGTGCTCGCCATCGGCGCCGGGCTCCTGCTGCTACAAAGTCGCGGCTCCTCCGAACAGCCGGAACTTACGATCACCAACCCGCTGGAATTGGCGCCTGCCCTGAAAATGGGGACACTCATCACCGTGGTCATGGTGGTGTCGCATCTGCTTCAGCAGTCGTTCGGGAATGCGGGCGTTCTGGTGACCGCCGCCGCTTCGGGCATCGCCGATGTGGATGCGATTTCGATCTCCATGGCCCGCCTGGCGTCGCATTCGATCGAGCCCGGTCTTGCGGCAGATGCGATCCTGATCGCCGTGGCCATGAATACACTTGTCAAAGCCGTGATGGCGGCATGGGTCGGAGGCTCAAGGATCGGTGGGCCCGTCAGCGCCCTTAGCGTGCTCGGCCTTGCGGCCGGCATGGCAGCGTCTCTGTATCTTGGCCGTTCGTGAATTGAGGGGGAGATTGCGGCCGGGCATGCGGCCACACTCGGGCCTTGATGGGTCGGTCTGGTCGGCTGTAAGCGATGGTTTCGGGGAGAGTGGTGTCGCTGATCTCCCCGAAATCGGGTAATGCAAGCGGGGCAGCAAAACGCGGCCTCGCAGTCCCCTCACGCGTTGCGGAGCGATGCCACGATCTTGTCTTTTAACATCAGCCGCTGGCGGCGCAGATCGGCCTCGGCTGCTTCGGAAATGGCGTCGAGACGTGTCTCGGACCGATGAATCTTGTCGTTCACCGCGTCATATTCCGTCAAAACATGCGCAAACTCCGGGCTTTTCGCCTTCAGGGCATGAATGGCGTCCGTCTGGTCTGGGAATTCGTCGCCAAGAGTGTGAGGTGTATTCGACAAGGTTCTTTCTCCTTTTCTGCAATTTCGCCCCGGCGTCAGGGCTTTTCGACGCGCGCGACCTGATAGGTGACAAACGCGCCTTCCCGCCCGACCGAGATGTATTCGCCAAGACGGAAGCACTCCTCGCCCAGGCGGAAACCGATCTCGTCGTCCCGATCACCCGGCTCGTAATCGAAATACCACTGCCCGCCGGGCTTGCGCCGCAACAGCCCGATGCGGGCCGTCTTACCGTCCCGAAAATATCGGACGCGACAGGCGTCGCGAGATTTCTTCCATTCCAGCGGATCAAGGAATCCTTCGTGGTTGAGCGGAACCAGAAGATCATAGCCTTCTTCCCGATCTCCCTCCGGATGGTCTTTGCCGCGAGCGAGAACCAACCGCACGTGGTGGAAACTTGAGGGTAGTTCTTGTGCCTTGACCACGATCCGATCCTTCATTTCCCCCCCTGATACACCATTGGCAAAGGAACGTTCTTGATCTGGCGCAAGTGAGACGAGGCATGTGTTATCCGATGCCGGCGACTATCCGGAACGGTCGAGATGGGCCTGCGTCAGGATGACCGCGCCGATCGCCGCAGGCTGAACCGGAAGCTTCTCCCAGTTAAGCTCGCGCAGGTTCTTGAGCCCCTGGAACAGCCCGCAGTCGATAAGGATGCGGTGGCGCGCCGAGCGATGTCAAAGTCAGCATCGGTGTCCCTTTGCGGTTTTTAGGACAGGGAAGGTCCGGCTGCCGCCCAATCAGCACTGGGTCCAATCATGGTGTGGTGGGCGAGGTCGCCCGCGATCCGGACGTGCTGCCCGTTTGATCCTGGAACTCATATTGACGAGAATGGTGGAGATAGCCGTCGGTGGCGCGGATTCGGTCCGACAGGAGGCGTAGGCCATTCAGCACGACCAGAACGGTGCCGCCTTCGTGTCCGATCACCGCGAGCGGAAGCGGCAGGTCGAAGAACAGGCCGCCGGTCACAAGTACCAGCATGGCGCCGATCGCGAGGACGAGATTCTGTCGGATGATGACGGCCGTCCGCCGTGCAAGCCGGTGCGCATCGGCCAGCTTCTTCATGTCTTCCGACAGCAGGGCGACGTCGGCGGCCTGCAGTGCGACGTCCGACCCCGCCGCGCCCATGGCGATGCCGACGTCGGCGCGAGCCAATGCGGCGGCATCGTTGACGCCATCGCCGACGAAAGCGACCTTGCCATCACGCGCGAGGTCGCCGACCTGGAGCACCTTGTCCTGCGGCAGCATCTCGGCATGAACCTCGCCGGGCGCAAGGCCAAGTTCCGTACCGATGCGCAAGGCCACCGGCCTGCGGTCGCCGGTCATCATCACGATGCGGTTGACGCCACCGGCGCGAAGCGCGGCCAGCGCCGGGGCTGAGCTGGCTCTTGCTTCGTCCGCAACACTGACCGCCCCCAGAACGGTCGCACCGCGCCCAAGATAGACCACGGTCTGAGAACTGTCGGCGAGTTCACGGAACGCCGGATCATCGACGGAGGCGCCCATGTCCTCGACGAGGTGAGCGTTGCCGGCCCATATCGGGCCGAAGGAATCGTAGCCGACGATGCCGGCGCTCGGATGCGACGTAACGTCCACGACCGCCACCGGCTCAACGCCATGAACCAGGGCCTCACGACGGATGGCGGCAGCGATGTGATGCTCGGAATGCGCTTCCAGCCCGGCAAGGAGCGAAAGGAAACGGCGATCCTCACCATCCAGGGCGACAATTCGCGTAACCTCTGCACGTCCATTGGTCAGGGTCCCGGTCTTGTCGAACGCGAAGGTATCGACAGCGGCGAGCGTTTCGAGCGCACCGCCCCCCTTGAACAGCACGCCGCCTCGCGCCGCGGCGGAGAGCGCCGACAGGATCGCTGCCGGGACTGAGATGACGATCGCGCAGGGACTGGCGGCGACCAGGAGTGTCGCGGCCTTGTAGAGGGCCTGTTCCCAGTCGCGGCCAAGCCAATAGAAGACCGCAAGGGCCAGAGCGGAGCCCAGCAGGACACCGACCGTATAACGCTGGCCGAACCACGCGCTGAAGCGCTCGGACGGCGCCTTCGCTTCCTGCGCCTCGGTGACGAGCTGGATCATGCGCGCGATCGTGCTGTCGCCGACCGTCCTGGTGACGGTCACGTCAAGGACCCCGTCAAGATTGACGGTCGCCTCGAAAACCTGCTCGCCCGGTTCCTTGGAGACCGGCATCGACTCACCGGTGATATTGGCTTCGTCGATTCCGCCACGGCCATGCAGGATCACACCGTCGGTCGGCACGCGTGCGCCCGGACGCAGCACCACCACATCGCCGACGGCAAGCTCCGCAGCAGGAACCTCCACCGTGGTCCCTTCCTCTCCTTTGCGGAAAGCCGTCTCCGGCCGGAGCGCCATGAGCGCCTCAACAGCCCTGCGCGCGCGTCCCAATGCCTGGTGCTCAAGCGTGGTCGACACGCTGAACAACGTCAGCAACACCGCGCCTTCGAACGGCGCCCCGACGATCGCCGCCGCCACGGCCGCGACGACCATCAGAAGATCGATGTCGAGGATATGATCGCGCCACAACGCCGTCAGGGCGCTCCAGGTGGCGGGAAGCCCTCCGGCCAAATAGACCATCGCCAGACCGGGAGATCTTAGAATGGAAAGGCCTTCCGCCGGCGGCCAGGTCCCGGCGACGGCCAGCATCATCCCGAGGACCGCAATTGCCGACATGACGGTCTGGAAATCGAGCGACAGACGTTTCATCGTCACACCGCCCGGCCGATCACGGAGCCGATCAATGCGGTCGAGGCCATCGCGACAGCGCCCCAGAACACCACCCGGATAGTCGGTTTCCAGATGCTGGCGCCGCCCGCCCGTGCCCCGATTGCGCCGAGGATGGCAAGACCGATGAGGCAAGCAAGGGACACGGTCCATGCAGCCGTTCCGGCCGGCGCAAGCAGGGCGACGATCAACGGCAAAGCCGCACCCGCCGCAAACGTGACCGCCGAGGTCAGCGCAGCTTGAACCGGTCTTGCCATCACATGGCTCGCCAATTCGAGTTCATCCCGCGCATGGGCTTCGAAGGCATCCTTCGCCATCATCTGTTCGGCGACCTGCCGGGCCAGCTCTGGGGCCACGCCGCGCTGCTCGTAGATTGCCGCGAGTTCGGCCAACTCGGCCTCCGGCTGCGTCGCCAGCTCGTGCCGTTCCCGCGCCATGTCGGCTTCCTCGGTATCGGCCTGCGAACTGACCGACACATATTCGCCCGCCGCCATCGACATCGCCCCGGCCACCAGACCGGCAACACCGGCAACAAGGATCTCATGCGAGGCGTTGGTCGCCGCGGCGACACCGACGATCAGGCTCGACGTCGAGATCAACCCGTCATTGGCACCCAGTACAGCCGCCCGAAGCCAGCCTATCCGTTCGATGAGATGATTTTCCTTGTGAAGGGCGCGCATGAATGGTGCTCCGAGCAGTGATTGTGTGTGCAGCGGGATGATGCTGCGTCGACGCAACCTCATTCCGTGATGGAAGGAAAACGCAGAAAAATGTTCAGTTTAGAATTATTCTAACTAAAGGACTAATTCAAGATACAACCGGGGCGCGTCGTTGATGCCGTCGCCGAGATAGCCGACCACGTGACCGTGCCCGCGCAACGCCGCGATGATGCGCTCCTTCTGGTTCGGGTCGATCTCGGCGAAGATGTCGTTCTGCGTGACGCGGCGGACGAGCGCCTCCTTGGTCAGGCTGTGCACCTCCTCTCCCGTCAGGATGCGGCGATGCGGCAGGCCGACGATCTCGGCCAGATGGGCGGCGACATGGCGGTTGTCGCCGGTGATGACCTTCACCCTGATGCCGCGCACGGCGATGGCCTTCAGCGTTTCCGCCATGCCCGCCTTGGGCGGATCGAGGAAGAGCAGGAAGCCGGCAAAGGCAAGCCCCGCCTCGTCCTCGGCTCGATAGGCATCCTTCCGCGCAAAACGCTGCACGGCGAGCCCGAGCACGCGATAGCCCTTCCCGCTCCAGGCTCGCACCGTCTCGTCGATCCTGGCAGCCTGCACCTCGTCAAGGGGAACAGTCGCGCCGGCCTCCATCACGGACGAGCAGGCGGCGACGACGGTCTGCACCGCCCCCTTGCAGATCACGAGATCCTCCGCCTCGCCCGGCCGGCGGACGACGACCGAAAGCCTCTTGCGAATGAAGTCGTAGGGGATCTCGTCCGCCTTGATATAGCCGGCAAGGTCGTCTTCCGGCCGCTTACCGGCGGCGATGGCCTCGTCGAGCGGGTTCGCCATACCGGTCTGGAGGGTAGCGTTGAGGAGTGCCCAGAGCCGCACCTCCTGCGCCTCGGCCCCGGCAACGTCGAGGCAGGCGTCGAGATGGATGACGCCCTCGGTGAGGGTGCCGGTCTTGTCCGTGCACAGGATGTCCATACTGCCGAGATTCTCGATGGCCTCCAGCCGGCGCACGATGACGCCGTTCGCCGCCATGGTACGGGCGCCCCTCGCCAGCGTCACGCTGATGATCGCCGGCAGCAGCTCCGGCGTCAGCCCCACGGCGAGCGCCAGCGAGAACAGCAGCGAATCCACCGCCGGCCGGTGCAGCAGAAGATTGGCGAAGAAGACGAGGATGACGATGACCAGCATGATCCTCGTCATGAGATAGCCGAAGCGGCGGATGCCCCGCGCGAACTCCGTCTCCGGCGCGACATGCGCGATGGCCGCGGCGATGGCCGCGAATTCCGTCTGCCCGCCCGTCTTCACCACGGCCATCGTCGCCGTCCCGCTGCGCACGGAAGTGCCGGTGAAGGCCGTGTTCGTGCGTTGGCTGACCGTCGCCGCCGGCGGGCACACGCCTGCAGTCTTGACCACCGGAAAGGTCTCGCCCGTCAGCGCAGCCTCACTGACATTGAGCTCGCGCGTCTCCAGAAAAATGCCGTCGGCCGGGATAAGATTTCCCGCCGAGAGCCGGACGATATCGCCGGGCACGACCTCCTCGACAGAGATCGACGTCTCCCTGCCGTCGCGCAACACGAGGACCTTGCGCCCGATGCGCGCGGTCAGAGCCTCCATCGCACGCGAGGCGCCATATTCCTGCGTGAAGGAGAGGATGCAGCTCGCCAGCACGATGACGGCGATGATCGCCGCCTCGCTTCCCTCCCCGACAACGGCCGAGACGCCCGCCGCGAAGATGAGGATCAGCACCAGCGGGCTGCGGAACTGACGCAGGAAAGCCGCGATGGCCGAGGCGCCGCGCCGTGCGTGGATCGAGTTGTCGCCGAAGGCGGCAAGACGCGCCGTCGCCTCGTCCGAAGAAAGGCCGTCCGCGCGGCTTTCCAGCCCGGTGAGAAGCGTGTCGGCGGGGATAGACCAATACGCGGCATCCACGGTCTTCGGTGAGAACGTTTCCGGCTGCATATGCATGTCTCCGCTCCTGGCCGCCCCGATTGATGTCTGTCAGTTCGACATGAAGCGGTTGAGCCGGATCTCGTCGAGCAGCGAGCGCGTCACGCCGCCGAAGGCCCATTCCCTCAAACGGCTGTGTCCATAGGCGCCGGATACGACGAGATCAGCGTCGTGCCTGTCGATCAATTCGACCAGGCTTTCGCTTTCCCGGTGGCTCTCCACGGTCTCGCTGCGCGACGCAACGCCGTGCCGCGCGAGGAACGAGACCACGTCGGCGATGCCCTCGCGGGCCCATTGGTCGATCGTGGAGGCGACGGTGGCGACGACGACGTCGTTTGCATCCTGAAGCAGCGGCACGGCATCGAACACCGCCCGCCGCGCCTCCTTCGTGTCTTTCCAGGCGACGACGACCTTGCGGCCGACGCGCTGCTCCGTGCCGGCCCCCACCACCAGGAGCGGCCGGCCCGCCTGCAGGGCGACGCTTCCCGGATCAGCGGCGCGCGCCCGGTCGCCCGTCGTCGCCCCGCGCCGTGCCTGGGTAACGATGAGATCTGCCGTCCGCGCCATCTGCACGAGCGCATAGGTCGGTCCTTCCGTGGCCTGGCGCCATCCGGTCTCGACCGCGCCGGCGACCAGCCTCTCGAATTCGGCACGCAACTCCTTGAAGCGGCGCTCGTCGTCTTCCCGCATCTGCTGCATCACTTCGGTGGCGAGCGCCACGCCTTCGGGGCCTGTCACCGGCAGGTAGGCGTCGGCGGCGCAAAAGCCGATCAGGCGGGCGCCGGAGCGCTGCGCCAGCTCGCTTGCCGCCTTGACCACCGGCTCGGCCGGCCCGTCGATATCCAGGTTCACGAGAATGGATTTGTAGCTCATGGGACTGTTCCTCCGTCCTGTCTGTCGCGGCAAAGGATAGCCCCGCCGGGGGACGGCGCCTTGACGCGGATCAAGGCCCGGTCGCGGCGGCGGGCGCACAATGATAGTATCGATCCAGACCCTTGCGAAGGAGAACCGCGATGACGGATCCTCATCATGACCAGCCGGAGCGGGCGGACGCCTCCGCCGCGCTAGAAGCCGCCGACCTCTGGCGCTGCGATCTGGTGACGCGTAGCGGGCTCGTGCTGCGCATTCGCCCGGTCCGCCCCGAGGACGAGGCGGCGCTCGGCGATTTCTTCGCCCGTCTGGCGCCCGCGGACCTGCGCTTCCGTTTCCTCGGCGGCGTGCGCGAGGTGAGCCATGAGCGCCTCGTCGCGATGACGCGGGTCGATCACCGCGCGACCGAGCACTTCCTCGCCTTCGCCGAGGACAGCGGGACCATCATCGCGGCGGCGATGGTCGCCTGCGACCCGTCGACGAAAAAGGCCGAGGTGGCGATCTCGGTACGCGCGGAGGACAAGCACAAGGGCGTCGCCTGGGAAATGCTGCGCCATGCGGCCCGCTACGCGCAGGCTCGCGGCGCCGAGGCGCTGGAATCGCTGGAAAGCCGCGAGAACCGCGAGGCCATCGAGCTGGAACGCGAACAGGGCTTCCTCGCCGTTCCCTATCCCGACGATCCGACGCTCATCCTGATCCGGAAGGACCTCCGCCTCACCTGAGCCGGGCCTTGCGGCTCACAGCTCGAATTCCTGGTCGAGACGTGGCACCACGCTTTCCCACCCGAGCTCCCGCCCGATGCGGATGCGCAGCGCCTCTGAGGCTTCCGGCTCACCGTGCACGATGAAGACCTTGCGCGGCGGGCGCGGGCAGGTGGAGAGCCAGCGCATCAGCTCGCCGGCATCGGCATGGGCCGAGAGCATGTCGAGATGCGCCACCTCCGCATTGACCGGCACCCAGGAGCCGTGGATCTTCAGTTCCCTCGCCCCGTCCTGAAGCGCGCGCCCGCGCGTGCCCGCGGCCTGGAAGCCGGCGAGCAGGATCGTGTTGCGCGCATCGGGCGCAAAGGCTTTCAGATGATGCAGCACGCGCCCGCCCGTCGCCATGCCAGAGGCGGAGATGACGATCTTGGGGAAGCGGCTGGCGCTGATCGCCTTCGACGCCTCGACGTCTCCGGTGCAGCGGGCGATGGAGAAGACGTCCCTGCAGGTCTTCGCGTCGAGGCGGTGGTCCGGCAGGTGCCGACCCATGAGCCCGGTCGCCTCGATGGCCATGGGACTGTCGAGGAACAGCGGGATCTCGCCGAGATGCCCCGCCCGCTTCAGCTTCCAAAAATAGTAGAGCAGTTCCTGCGCGCGGCCGACCGCAAAGGCCGGGATGACGAGCGTACCGCCGCGCGCGATGGTCCGCTCGGCGACCACCCGCAGCGCCTCGGCCGGGTCGCTCCTGTCGTGGATGCGGTTGCCGTAGGTGGATTCGACGAGGATATAGTCGGCCTCCACGGTAGGGGCGGGATCGGGCATCAGCGGATCGCCGTAGCGGCCGATATCGCCGGAAAAGACGATCTTTCGGTCACCCCACTCCAGTTCCACCCATGCCGCGCCGAGAATATGGCCGGCGGGATGGAAGCGGAACGACGCATCCCCGCCAAGCCGCACTCTCTGACCGAACTCGGCGGTCGAGAAATGCTCCACCGCCCGCTGCGCATCCCCGACGCCATAGAGCGGCAAAGCCGGCTGGTGCCGCGACAGCTTGTGCCGGTTGAGGAATTCGGCGTCCTTCTCCTGAAGATGGCCGCTGTCCATCAGGATCAGTTCGGCGACGTCGCGAGTGGCGGGCGTCGCATGGACCTTGCCGCGATAACCCTCGCGCACGAGGCGCGGCAGGTATCCGCAATGGTCGAGATGTGCATGGGTGAGGATCACCGCGTCGATGTCGCGCGGCGCCACCGTCAAGGGCGCCCAGTTGAGCTCGCGCAGGTTCTTCAGGCCCTGGAACAGGCCGCAATCGACAAGGATACGGTGCTCGCCGAGACGGAGGAGATGCTTGGAGCCGGTGACGGTCCCGGCACCGCCGAGCGATTTCAATGACAGCATGTCCTGCCTCCCCTTCCCCGATGTGCTCCTCGATCCGCTAAGGCGCTTCCGGCCGCGGATAGGGCCACTTCCAGTCGCGGATCTCGGGCATGTCCTCGCCGTGCTCGCGCACATAGGCATGGTGCGCGTCAAGCTTCGCCTCCAGCGCGGCGATGAGGCCGGGCCGGCGCGCGGCAAGGGCCGGCAGGCGCTCTATGGCCTCCATGGCAAGATGGTAGCGGTCGAGCCGGTTCATCACGGCCATATCGAAGGGCGTGGTCGTCGTGCCCTCCTCGATGAAGCCCCTGACGTGGAAATTCGGATGGTTGGTGCGTTTGTAGACCAGCCGGTGGATGAGATAGGGATAGCCGTGATGGGCGAAGACCACGGGCCGGTCGCGGGTGAAAATCCGGTCGAAGGCCGCATCGTCGATGCCGTGCGGGTGATGCTGCGGCGATTGCAGCGCCATCAGGTCCACGACGTTGACGACGCGGATGCGAAGGCCCGGCACCGCCTGGCGGAGCAGGTCGACCGCCGCGAGCGTCTCCATGGTCGGCACGTCGCCGGCCGCCGCCATCACTACGTCGGGTTCGAGCCCGCCTTCCGTGCCCGCCCAGTCCCAGATGCCGAGCCCGGCCTCGCAATGGCGGGTAGCCTCGTCCATCGCCAGCCATTGCGGCGCCGGCTGCTTGCCGGCCACGATGACGTTGATGCGGTTCCATGTCCGCAGGCAATGGTCGCCGACCCATAGCAGCGTGTTGGCGTCCGGCGGCAGGTAGACGCGCACGATATCCGCCCCCTTGTTGGCGACGAGGTCGATGAAGCCGGGGTCCTGATGGGAAAAGCCATTGTGGTCCTGCCGCCAGACATGGGAGGTGAGCAGGTAATTGAGCGAGGAGACGGGGCTGCGCCAGGGCAGCTCGCGCGCCACCTTCAGCCATTTCGCATGCTGGTTGAACATCGAATCGACGATGTGGATGAATGCCTCGTAGCAGGAGAAGAAGCCGTGCCGGCCGGTAAGCAGATAACCCTCCAGCCAACCCTGGCACAGATGCTCGCTGAGCACTTCCATGACGCGGCCTTCCGGCGCGAGGTGGTCGTCCGTCTGCAGCGTCTTGGCCATCCACACCCGGTCCGTCGCCTCGAAGACGCTGGAGAGCCGGTTGGAGGCCGTCTCGTCCGGCCCGAAGACGCGGAAGTTGCGATCCGCCGCGTTCAGCCGGATCACGTCGCGCAGGTAGTCGCCGAGGATCTTCGTCGCCTGTGCCTCGACCGCGCCGGGCCGCTCCACGGCGACCGCATAGGCGCCGATATCGGGCGTGCGCAGCTCCTTGCGAAGGACGCCGCCATTGGCGTGCGGACTGGCGCCCATGCGGCGCGCGCCCGTGGGTGCCAGCGCCCGCAGCTCCGGCTTCAGGCGGCCATCCGCATCGAAGAGGTCTTCGGGATCGTAGCTGCGCATCCAGGCTTCGAGGATGTCGCGGTGGGCGGCGTTGGTGCGGCACTCGGAGACGGGCACCTGATGGGAGCGCCAATGGTTTTCCACCATCTTGCCGTCCACCTCCTTCGGCCCCGTCCAGCCCTTGGGGCTGCGCAGCACGATCATCGGCCAGCGCGGCCGGCGGGCGGGCTCGTCCTTCACCGCGGCGCGGATGGCCGCGATGCGGTCGAAGGCGGCGTCGAGCGCGGCCGCCATGGCCCTGTGCATCGCCTGCGGCTCATGCCCCTCCACGAAGATCGGGTCGTAGCCGTAGCCGGTGAAGAGATGGGCCAGCTCCTCGTCCGGCAGGCGCGCCAGCACGGTCGGGTTGGCGATCTTGTAGCCGTTGAGATGGAGGATCGGCAGCACCGTGCCGTCGCTGACGGGGCTGAGGAACTTGTTGGAATGCCAGGCGGCGGCGAGCGGGCCGGTCTCGGCCTCGCCATCCCCCACCACGCAGGCGACGACGAGGCCCGGATTGTCGAAGGCCGCGCCATAGGCATGCACCAGCGCATAGCCGAGTTCGCCGCCCTCATGGATGGAGCCGGGCGTTTCGGGGGCCGCGTGGCTCGGAATGCCGCCGGGGAAGGAGAACTGCCGGAACAGCGCCTTCAGCCCCGCCTCATCCTCGCCGATCTCGGGATAGACCTGCGAATAGGTGCCTTCCAGATAGGTATTGGCCACCATGCCCGGCCCGCCGTGGCCGGGGCCGCAGATATAAAGGACATCGGCGTCGCGCGCCCGGATGATGCGGTTGAGATGGGCATAGATGAAGTTGAGGCCCGGCGTCGTGCCCCAGTGGCCGAGAAGGCGCGGCTTCACATGCTCCGCCTTCAAAGGCTCGCGGAGCAGCGGATTGTCCATCAGGTAGATCTGGCCCACCGAAAGATAGTTGGCCGCCCGCCAGTAGCGGTCGATCAGCGCGAGGTCTTCGAGGTCAGGATCATTCGCCATGCATTCTCTCCCTGCGGCCGGATCGAAAAGGCCGACGTTCGCATTCGAGGAGATTGCGCAAATAGGCCTAATGGTCCCTGAGCAACCACGACGCCGCGTCCGACCAAGGCCGATACAAGGTCATGCGGAGCGAACTCCTGTCTTCCGTCCGATATGGTCTCACCCTAGACGTTTTCGCGCAATGGATCTTGATTTAGCTCAACGAACGGCGAGACTCGCCAAAACGTCCTCTGTCCAAGCGCGCCGCCTTACCCCGTTTGATGGCAAACTGACGTTGACTCAACATCGGAGCAATCACCGACGGCAATCGATGCTCGCCCGAATCACAGTCTACACGGAAGGCGGTCGATCACCGTCTTTGAGGAGGCGTCTTACGGCCTCGCCATCCAAAGCCTGCGCATCGAACAGCGCGTTGGTGAGCGCATCAAGCTTATCGCGGTTCTCATTGACAATCTCGACCGCCCTCGCAAATGCCTTTTCCAAGCGCGCATGGATGCGGGCTGCGAGATCGGGATTAGCATCGAGCACGGCGGTCGGGTCCTTATCATCGCGGTAGAGCAGCGGCTGGGTCGCCCCGAAGCCGAGGGACCGCTCCATGGCGAGCGCCATCTTCGTGGCCCGTGCCAGATCGCTGTCATCGGAGCCACCCGATCCGGCGGACACCTTGCCGACGACGATCTGCTCGGCGGCGCGCCCCGCCATGAGCATGGCGAGCATGTCCTCACGGTAGCCCAGCGTATCGCTGCCGGATGCGGTGAATCCGAGCTGGCTGTAGCCGCCGCCTCCGGGCGCATCGATGTTGAGCCCATGGATCGGCCCCAACCTCAAGGCATGATGTACGACTGCGTGACCAGACTCATGGATGGCGAAGCGCCAGCGCAAATCATACGGCACCTGCGGCCGGTCCATCCGGATACCATCCTCGAGATCTTCATACCGGATCGACCGCTTTTCGCGGCGGGCCTTCAGCCGCGCCTGGCGAACGATCCGCTCGATATCGGCGCCGGTCAGCCCCATCGCCCTCGTTGCCAGCCGCTTCAGAAGGGACACGGCCGCTTCAAGCGTACCCGGTTCAATGTGCTTCGATGTCATTGTCATGTCGCGGCTCCTTCCCGAGCGTCCCTCAAGGTGTGTTCGTCGCTGTCCCGATCGGCCTGGATGTTGGGTGCTTCTGCCTCGTCGGCACTCATCCCCGCGGCCTCGGAACCCACCTCATCGGCCTTGGTCTCATCCGACGCCTTTCCATCGACCAGCGATGCGAGATCATCGCCGAGATGGTGAGCGAAGATTTCCGTGAGCGTGGCGATATCCGGCAAGGGGATCTCGATATGCGTCTCCAGGCGTCCGGAGCGTTTCAGCGCATCATCGATCTCCTGGGGCCGGTTCGTCGCGCCGACGATGATCAACCCCTCGCTCTTGACCGCCCCGTCCAACAACTCGAGCGCCTTGTTAACGATGGTGTTCCAATAGTCGGCATATTCCCGTTCGGCCGGCTGCCGCTTGCCGATGCCATCGATCTCGTCGATGAACAGGATCGCCGGCGCCATGGCCCGGGCCTCGACGAAGGTCTTGCTCATCCGGTCGATGACGTCGTTGAGATGCCCGCCCTGCAGCCAAGTCGATACGGATGTGACGACCAGCGGAATCTGCAGGCTGTTGCAAAGCGCCCGAGCAAAAGTCGTCTTTCCGGTCCCGGGCGGTCCATGGAGCAGAAGTTTGGTGCTCATGTCCGACCAGGCGAGAGCGCCCGCCCTGTGATCGGCCAGATCAGCCTTCAGATCCAGCGCCCAGGTCTTGGCCTTGCCGTAACCGGCGAGCGTCTCGACCACGAGCGACGGACGATCGTTTTCTCCCGGTCCCCATGGCTCCGGCTGGATGACCTCGGCGCCTGACAGCTTGTCGCGTTTCCATCCACCGCCGCTATCTTTTCCGGATGAGGACTTCTCCGACGATTTCGCATCCTGCTTCGACTTCGATGATTTGCCAGCGCCTTTGGATGCCGGTTCGTCGTCATCATCGTCATCCTCCCGAGCGGCAACACGATTGCGCTCGGTGAGGGACGCCAGCACGGCAATGACCTGGGATGCGCTGCGCCCCGGCCGGAACGCCAGCACGACATCATCGATCGTCAGGTAATGCGCGTCGTAGGCCGTCGACCATTGCTCCAGCGCCGTGATACCGTTGGCACCATGCATCGCCTCCACCATGGCACTGAGGAAGGGATAGTCCAGCCTGCCTGCCGCAAGGCCGATGTCGGCGGCAATGGCGATGTCGGACGGGATGGCCTCCGCCTTCTCGCTGATCGCAACGACAGGATAGTCACGCGTCGTCGCATTCACCAGCCGGCGCCGAAGCGTGGCGCCGGCGATGCGCGCGATGCTATGTCCGAGGAACTGAATGTACGTACGGCCTGCACCCTCGGGTCCGGCAAAGGTGCCGTCATCATAGACGTATTCTCCATCGATGCCGCTCAAGGCGCCGCCCGGCACGAAGCCCGGTGTCTCGATGAGGCGGCGCATGGCCTGCTCAAAGCCGACGATCGGCCCATGCAGCGCGACGACAGGCGCCGACATGGCGGCAGCACGGACGATCCTGGCAAGCGGCACACGACCGTTCTCGATCGCACGGGCCAGCACGAGGGCCGCGACGATGTTGCTGATCAGCGGCGCCTTGCCCGCCCGCCCGACCAGACCGACGGCATAGGCACGGCGTTTGTGATCGATTGCCGCGACATGATCGCTGGCTGTCACTTGACCGAGCCGGTAGAGAGACGGCAGGAAAGATGTCGGCGACTTACCTTCAGTCGTTACAATGTCGGACTGCTGAGGCGGCGGCAGAAGGTAGCCGCCGAAGTTCCGACGAACCCACGCCACGTCGCGGTCGTGGTCTCCGGAAAGAGACGCGGTTTCGAAGGCTGGCGAGTAGCGCCGCAGAACGTGCCCGCCCACTTCGACGATTTTCAACGACAAGAGGCCATTGAGATGGGCGTTGCGCTGGGCTTCGCGCCGGGCGATGCGTTCGAGGCGACGCAGGAACAGGCGGGACAGCTTATTCATCGATCCGCCCCTCCGTCATCGCGGCAATAATTGCCGTTTTGCCGCTGGGCGGTTGCCCCTTGGTCGGCCATCGCTTCTTCAGACTGCCCGGTCTTGCCTGGCGACGCTCCCGGATCAGGCGGCGAAGAGGACGGGGCTTGGCCGAACCCGGACTGCCCGCATCCGGCTGAGTCGAGACCGCCAGATCGCGATTACGGCTGGAAAGCCAGTCGAGCAGCAGGCGGCAGGCCGGGTTGCCTGTATCGGCATGGGTCTGCAATCGGCCGATGACCGTATCCGGTACGAGGCCGGTCAAGCCCGTACCCTGCCGGACATGGCCGAGCGCCAGGCCGATCAGATGCGCTGGATCGTCACCAGTCGGGAGACCAGTACCGTATCCGGGATAGCGCAGGACAGTGCCGTGCGCACGATGGCAGACGAGGTTGTGGGACGTCGAGGACGGCGGGATCGCCTCACAGCGGATGCGTGGCGGCACATCCAGATTGATATCGGAAGACATGGGAACTCCTTGGCCGGACCGCGTTCGGTCCAGCGCTTATGAGAAGAACAGGATGGGAAAGCCGCGGCCTTGACGCGAGGGATCGCTACGCGACACCTGACGGCAAGCGTCAGGGCGCGGCGGTCAGGCCATCAGGCAGCAGCGAGCAATGTGCGGCCGAGCTCAATGCCTGGCAGGGCGCCGGGCAAAGCCGATCCGGATGAAGGCCGGCGTCGGCTCGTCCTCATCGACGCCCGGTTCGTCACGATCGTGATCATCATCGTGTGAACGCGCCGCCTGGTCTTCTTCAAAAGTCCGGCTGGGCCCGTTGAGATTGATCCGCGAGCAAGCGGGTGCGGGCACGATGACCGCCTCCGACGCACAGATGGCGATCTGCTCCTTGCCGCCGAGGGCCTTGCGCGCCTCGACCTCGAGAAGCTGCTGCACCCGGATGCCGAAGCGCAGGCGCAGTTCGGCCATGCAGGCGGCAACACCATCGATCTCCAAGAGGTCGTCGAGTTCGGACAGCGCCCAGACACCATTGGCATGATCGCTCGGACGGCTGGCGCCATCGACGATGGCCACTTCGACCGCATCGACCATCAGCCGCTTCTGGTTCTTGTAGAGCCAGTCCGGCAGGACCATGGCCGACGCCATCATTTTGAGCTTCAGTTCCTCAAGACGGCTCGTGTCACCATAGGATGCGAGCGACCGTTTGACGTCGAGGATATAGGCCGTGTGCCGGGCGCGGTTCACGACGATCAGGTCCGGCGTGTAGCTGCCCTTGGCCGGCGCCTCGCAATCGAGCTTGATGCCGTCGAGGCTGGACCAGTCATTTCCAGTTACCGCTTCCATGGCCGCCTTTACCAGCGGCAGCTTCAGGGACTGGGTGAGGACGAGGATGCTCGGGTTCGCTTTCGCCACACGCTCGACCGCCTGCTCCAGCAGCTTGCCTTCCCGGAACGACACCGCCCGGACGAGCGAGGCGATGTTGACGTAGTGACCGAGGATCTCGTCTTCGGCCGGTTCGCCGTCCATGATGGCGTTGATGGCTCGATTGATCAGCAGATCGAGATCGGCTTCGACATCGGCAAAGCGGACGAGATGCGGATGGCGGCGCAGCACTGCCGGGTCGCGAACCGGAGCCGGAACCGCATTGCGGCCAAAGCCGAATAGGCGCGGGCGGAGCCCAGAAGCTGCGGCAGCTTCGGCCGCGTCGATCATGGAACGGAGAACTTCCCCAGCGGGGACAGAAACGGTATTCGTGCTCATAGCCCGATTCCTTCTTGTACAAGGTTGACGGTCAGGCCCTTGTCGATGTTGGCGCATCGGCTTGGGCCGCTTTGTTCCGGCCATCCGGAACAGCCGCAACCTGGCAGGACCGGCGCTCGGGCTCAAGGACCCCTGGACCAAAAATGAGAACGGGACCGGAACAAGGTTAACGCCGGGCTCACGGTCGCTTCGATCTGGCCATCCGCTGAGGCTCGAACGCCTGCCCGCGGCCAAAACATCTCGAGGCCGAAGCCGGGCAAGACAAAGGGCCGACAAGCGGCCCTTGAAGGTTTGGCTGGAAGGCCGACCGATCGACCTTCCAGCATGTCGAGAGCTTTACGCGGTCAGTTGCGGTGCGGATGCGCCTTCATCCAGGAGCGTTTCGCCCAAACCGTCTGCCGCCTCGTCGGCTGCCAGCGGCGGGACCGCCACGACCTGCTTGCGGACCTTGGATGTTTCGCGGCTGACGACCATCAGCCCGCCTGTCGCCTGCTCAAGCGCTTCGCCGAACCGCTCCGTGAAGCGATCCAGATCGATCTCGACCGAGGCGTCGGCCTGATCCTTGCCCTGCTCTGCTTCCGCTTCAGGGGTCAACTCGACCACATCGTCGACGGCGACCATCTTTTCTACCGATTGGGCCAGCGGCCATTTCGGCTTGCGCTCCTTCGAGATCGCCCATTCGAGGACCGGCAAGACCTCATCGCGAAGCCAACCGGGCAATTCCTTGGACTTCGGCCAGGTATCGAAGAGCCCAAGCTTCTGCAGCGTTTCGTTCACCACCGCCCACTCGGTCTTCTTCGGAAACTGGGTCGAGCGCGGATGGCGGCGCAGGTCGCTGTCCGGTTCCACGAACTGCGCCAGGCTTTCAAGTTCCATACGCGCGACACGGGCAAGATCTTCAACCTCCCTGGCCAGCGCCTCCTTGATCACCCGCTTCTGGTCCAGCGCCGCCTTGATGGCCTGCACAATGACCTCGATATGGACGATGAACAGTTTCACGCCGTCGCGGATCTTGACCGCGATCAGCGCCTTCAGGCCGGTCACACCCCCTGCTCCATGGAGGTCACCCCGGGCAGTCTTGTCCTTGGCCTCATCGCCATCGCCCAGGATGGTTTTCACATCGAGCACACGGAGACGGCCATGCTCCTCGCCATGGGCGATCGCATCGCGGATCTTCTCATGCGGCGCGTGCGCCAGATGGAACATGACAGTCGGGCTGGCCGACAGGTCGACCAGATCATCCCGGTATTCGCCGAGATTGCGCGCGACGGACATATAGGCCCTCGCAGTGCGGGCGGCCAAGCTGCACCGCCTCTTGACCCATTTGTCGAAGAGACCGTCGGCGAGCAGACCAGAAGCGGAAACAAGATGCTCTCCGAGCAGGAAGCTCTGCTCGGTCGTGCGGCGGCCGAGATCAGAGATATTCCCGGCAGCAATTTCGAGCTGGTCACGAAGAACCGCATCCGCGATCCCGAGCTTTTCATAGTGATGGGCGAAGGCGGAAGGCAGGACAAACTTGGATGCACTCACGATAAAACCTCACTGGTTACTGATAATATACGTTCGACACAAACATCGAACACACATATGGTCACCGCAACATCAGTAATTGTCAAATCGGCCATCAAGTGACACCCAAGTAAAGGCTCATTATTTACTTTCATATATACAATTAATATTTCAATTATTTCTCAAATTAACCATATTCCAGCATCACAAAATTATTTTCTACTTTTATTGATACTTAATCACCGTTTCTCCCGGATTCAGACCGCAATCAGTCGCTTCAGGCCTCGGACAAACACTTCCGTTAACAGGGCGTGGCAGGAACCGCCGCCTGGCGCGGAAAGCCCGATACGGCGGCAGTTGAGCGATATCCGGCGAAGCAGACAATCTGGCAGGCATCGTCTCAATGTGCCGGTATGTCATCTCAGCGTGCCCGCACATCGAGACAAATTGCGCATTTTTGATTCCGGTTTCCGGATTTCCGATTCAGAGCTGTGAAGCTTTGATTCCGCAAACGCCGTTTCGTCTCCGCACGTCATCTCGATCTAGCTCGACGTGCCCGCAGGTCATCTCAAGTTGCGCATCCGCGATTCCGAACCGTGGATTTCCGATTCACGAGCCGGGATTTCTGATTCCAGCACAAGCGGCGTTGCCGGTAAGGCGCTGGTCTGGCAAGGAGGCCGCAGGGCATATGGGAGTGGCATCATGGCCAGAAAGTCAGAAGAGGACCGCAATCGCGAGCAGCGCGAACGTCAGCAAAAGCTGCGTGACGCCGATCGCAAGGCAAGGCGTCCTAACCGGGACGATATTGCCCGCACGGCGCTCTTCATGACGATTTCCAGCATGGCGGCCAGGGACGCGAAAGAGGTGCTGGAGGATTTTCAGGACCGGGTGGTCAGGATGCTTGTAGAGCAGGGATTTGACGAGCGGGAGTCCGACATCGTCTTCGAGGAACTCGTCGCCAAGTATCGCACAGGCGACTGGCCGTTTCGTCGCAAGGTCCACCTTCTCCATCCCGAGGATCCCGATCGGGACGCTTGAGGCGGCGTCGGCCCGCTCTGCGCCGATCTCGACCTTTCCATCAATAGGTGCCGGTCAACGCCTGACGGCGTTTGCAGGTTCTGACACGTTTCCCCCCGTTACTTCATAAAACGCCGTTCGATTCTGAATCGGATTTCCAGAGGTTTCACGCGCTGGGCCTGATGCTGATCGGCTTGTGCGATCGGCGCCTCACTTCAGATGTCGGCTCTAAACCGTTGCATTTTCGCAACACCAAACCGAATCGAGTGGTTACCAGTGCGTAAGTGCCGATCGCCGCTCCGGAGCAAGTCTCGACTTTTCAACGAGATGGCGTGTCCCATTTTGAGAATGCCCCCTGAATTCACTCAAATTACCTCAACGATTACAGATACTTGCTAAAAGATAACGCCTGTGATTAGTGGCAGGCAGCGATGTTCAACCCAGGCCAGTCCAAGGAACGGAAGGAGGCGCCCATGTTCGATTACCGTCATGTTGATGGCGCCATTATGCCGCCGTCAGGAGACCTTGTGTGCCGGACACCCACCTCGGGGTTCTGCACCGGCCGCATGCGCGATGACGCCCTGCGCGCGGATCTTCGTCGACGACGACGAAGATCTGCTCACGAAAGGAGTCATCATGTCGCATACCCCTACCCCTCCCTCGCAGGAAGAGACCTCCAAGCGCGCCCGCTCTGAGGGCGATCGCCAGAACAATGTTCTGGCGTTCCCCTTCGACAAGACGAGTGCTGCCCGCAGCATTCAGGCAGAACTCGCTCGGCGCGCAAGTGCTCCGGTAAAACCGGCGGCGACCAAACCCCTACCCGATGTCGGAGCGATCAAGACCCGCTACCTTCACGACGTCGTCAAGGATACCAGGTCCCGCCTGTATGACGGACTGTGCGTCATCGCGTCCATCGCCGGCGTGACCGTGTCTCAGGCCGCCGATGCGATCCGCCAGGTGCGGTACGGCGCGCGCTGGCTCGACTTCTCGTACACACCGCCTGTCAAATGGGTGAGTGCTCACGAGATCGAGCAGGCCCTGCGCCTGGTCGGATATGTGGGAAAGTGGCGCTACGTTCCCGACCGGCCGACGCTTGCTGCCTACCTGAATGGTCGCACCGGAATGGAGCGTGACTACCCTTGCGTCGTGTCTCTCAGCACGCACTGCGTTGCCGTGAGCGGCGGTGTCTTCTGTGATGTCTTCAGCGGCGGAGTCGTCGTCGACATCGATGACGCCGAAGGTCGCCGCAAGAGGGTCGGCCGCGTTCTGGTGCTGACCGAGCGGATCGCGCCCTCGGCGATCGCCACCAGGGACCCGGCGCCGAAGAAGGCGGGTGAGAACGGCAAGGCGATCCGCCTTTTGCGCGAGGCAATCAAGGCTGAGACGGGAGCAACCCGTATCAGGCTCACCCCGAACGAGGTCTTCGTGACCGGCCCGGCCGAAGCCGGCTGGCACTGGCTGGGCAATCGCGACAGTATCGAGGACCAGATCCTCATGCCGCGACCCGACAACCGTCTCGCCGGCAATACCGGGGCAGCCGCGGCCTACCGCGCCGTAATGGGTTACTAGCCGCGTCCATGCGGCCGGCGTGACCGCGGCAATTATTGCCGCGCGCAATCACCCTCGGCGCCGCCCCATCACGCACCACCGCCAGACCATGAAGGACTGGCGGCTGGCGCGGGCTCCCAAGCGATCCGCGCCAGGCTAACATGTCCCCCAAAATCATTTCTCAAGCTCCAGGAGCCCCCATGACAAAGAAAGTCCTGCTCTACCTCCGCAACTCGGCCGATACGCTGCACACCGCCTGCGCCGATTCGCAGCGTTATTATGCCGAGACCTTCATCCGGAAGAACGGCTGGAAACTGGAACTGACCTGCCGTGACGAAGACATCGGCGAGGTCGTGTTTACCGCACAGCCCGGCATCCACAAGCTCCTCGAAGAGGTCGATATCGGATCGATCGATATCGTCCTGTGCCATACGCTGGACCGCTTGTGCTCGCGCTTTGCCGTCGCGGAACGGCTGCTGCATGAACTCGAAGCGAAAGGCATCGAAGTCTGGGCCGCCGATCCCGGTGTGCGGATCAAGGCCGCAGATCTCATCGACCACTACTACAACAACCCCGACGGAACGCTCGCACGAGGGCGCCGTCGTTCGCCGATGCCCGATGACCTCTATGAGGCCGAGCACCTTGTACCGCTGCCCTACGGCTACCGCTACACCGGAGCCCACAATGCCGATGGGACGTATATTTTCGGGTTCAGGGTTCTCGAACGCGAGACCGCCGCAGTCGTCCTGCGGATTTTCCAGATGTATGCCGACGGAATGTCGCCGGCAAAAATCGCCGACGCACTGAACGCTCAAGGCATTCCCGGCCCCCACGGCAGGATGTGGCGTGACGCCACCATCCGCGGCGGCCGCGATCGGCGAACCGGCATCCTCAATGACGAGATCTATATCGGCCGGTCCTGGGTACCGGGCCGTGAGTACGATTTCGCGCCTGCCTTGCGAATCGTCGGCGACGAACTCTGGAGGCGCGTGAAGCTGCGCCAGGATTTCGCCTGCCGGCGTGCTGCGGCATCGCCGTAACGCCCTCGCCGAGACATCAGACTGGCCGGCGCTGCCGGCCAGTGTTCCCCACAATATTGTTTGAGATGGAATTCAGACCGTGACCAAGAACGTCCTGTTTTATGCCCGCTACTCCACCGACCGCCAGCACGAAGTGTCGATCGAAACGCAGATCGAGCTGGGCGAAGCCTTCGTCAAGCAGAAGGGCTGGAAACTGGTCGCCACCTATTCCGATGCCGCGGTCAGCGGCACGAGCTATCAACTCCGCCCTGGCATCCAGAGCCTGATGGCGCATGTGAAGCGCGAGCGCATTGATGTCGTGCTTTGCGTCACGGTCGACCGCCTGTCGCGCGACATCGAGCACAGCGCCAAGATCCTCAAGGAACTGCGCTACCGCGACGCCGACATCTGGACCGTCCATGCCGGCACGCCGGTCACCGATCTTGAGATGGCGCTCAGAGCCGCACTCAGCCATGAACTGGTTGAGCAGATCCGTTACCGCACCCGCGAAGGCATGAAGACCGCCGTGAAGAAGGGCAAGGCGTCGACCTGCCTCGCTTACGGCTACAAGCTGTCGCAGCAGCGCGATGCCAATGGTGACCGCATCCGGGGTCTGCGGGATATCGAACCGGTCAAGGCGGAAGTCGTTCGCCGCATCTATCAGCTCTATGCCGACGGGATGTCTCCGCGCGACATCGCGCACCTCCTCAACAATGAAGGCGTCCCCGGCCCGCGCGGCCGCAAGTGGCGCGATACGGCGATCCGCGGCCATGTCCGCCGTGGCAGCGGCATTCTCAACAACGAGAGCTATATCGGCCGCATCGTCTGGAACAGGCGCCAGTACCGCAAAAATCCGGAGACCGAACGACGAACCGCCCGTGCCAACGACGCCACCGAGTGGGTATTCAAGGACGTCCCGGAGATGCGCATCGTATCGGATGAGCTGTGGCAGCGCGTCAAGGAGCGGCAGAGGCAAGTGGGCGAGCTGTTCGATTTCGGGCAGAGCAACCGGCTCAATGCGACGCACCGGCCGGAGTATCTTCTGAGCGGCATGCTCGAATGCGCGGAATGCGGCGGTCCCTACGCCATTTCGGGCAAGGATCGTTATAGCTGTACGAACCGGAAGAAGCGCCTGCCGATCGACGACCTCGGCGGCGCCTGCTGCGGCAACAGCAAGACGATCACCCGCCACGAACTGGAAGAGCGTGTCCTCAACTGCATTCCGGCCGCCTTCTACTCGCTCGACATCTTCGACCGGATTTCGCAGAAGATGGTCGCGCACGAGGTGAGCAAGCTGGAGAGCGCTCCCTCCCGGAAGAACCAGTTGACCGCCGAGCTTGCGACCATCAAGTCGCAGCAGGCAAGCCTGATGCAGCAGATCCGGGACCGGCATGCCGAAGGCCGGCCGCGTCTTGCGATCCTCGACGACCACCTGGATGAGCTGGAAGTCAATCGTGAGAGGCTGGTCATGGAACTTTCCGCGGCCGAAGAGCCCGCTGCGGAAGGTTTTCAGGAGAAGATCGCCAGGCTGAAGGCGCAGTTCAATGCGGCCAACACCGAGATCGCCATCCGCAAGCTTCTCTTCCTCGCCCGCAACAATGCCGACGAACAGGCCAAGCGCCGGCTGATGCCGATCGTGCGGGACCTGATCCAGACGGTCGTCATCGGCAAGACGCCGGGTCACCGGCCGGCATCCCTGCAGGTCCATGGCGACATCGCCAATATCATGGCCTCGATGGATGTGATCGACATCATGCAGCAGCAGTTCGTCGCCGCCGCCCAGAACGATCTGATGGCCCGTATTGCTTCGGGTGAGATCGACACGGAGCACAAAAAGAAAAAGCTCCTCGAGGCTTACGCCGAGGAGCTTTTGCGCAAATATCCCGAATGGGAGAATTTGCAAGTCTCAGTGGTTGCGGGGGCAGGATTTGAACCTGCGGCCTTCAGGTTATGAGCCTGACGAGCTACCGGGCTGCTCCACCCCGCGTTACCCGGTTTTTGCCGAAGGCAAGATACCGTGACGGCGCTGCCGTCGTG